>NZ_CAEO01000171.1 GCF_000321045.1 Phytobacter massiliensis JC163 | reverse complement strand
ACTGCTCTTTAACAATTTATCAGACAATCTGTGTGGGCACTCAGATGGACTGGATTCTTAATGTCTTCGGACAATAAATGAATACCAAGTCTCAAGAGTGAACACGTAATTCATTACGAATGTTTAATTCTTTGAGCATCAAACTTTTAAATTGAAGAGTTTGATCATGGCTCAGATTGAACGCTGGCGGCAGGCCTAACACATGCAAGTCGAACGGTAACAGGAAGCAGCTTGCTGCTTCGCTGACGAGTGGCGGACGGGTGAGTAATGTCTGGGAAACTGCCCGATGGAGGGGGATAACTACTGGAAACGGTAGCTAATACCGCATAATGTCGCAAGACCAAAGAGGGGGACCTTCGGGCCTCTTGCCATCGGATGTGCCCAGATGGGATTAGCTAGTAGGTGGGGTAACGGCTCACCTAGGCGACGATCCCTAGCTGGTCTGAGAGGATGACCAGCCACACTGGAACTGAGACACGGTCCAGACTCCTACGGGAGGCAGCAGTGGGGAATATTGCACAATGGGCGCAAGCCTGATGCAGCCATGCCGCGTGTGTGAAGAAGGCCTTCGGGTTGTAAAGCACTTTCAGCGGGGAGGAAGGTGATAAAGCGAATACCTTTATCAATTGACGTTACCCGCAGAAGAAGCACCGGCTAACTCCGTGCCAGCAGCCGCGGTAATACGGAGGGTGCAAGCGTTAATCGGAATTACTGGGCGTAAAGCGCACGCAGGCGGTCTGTCAAGTCGGATGTGAAATCCCCGGGCTCAACCCGGGAACTGCATTCGAAACTGACAGGCTGGAGTCTTGTAGAGGGGGGTGGAATTCCAGGTGTAGCGGTGAAATGCGTAGAGATCTGGAGGAATACCGGTGGCGAAGGCGGCCCCCTGGACAAAGACTGACGCTCAGGTGCGAAAGCGTGGGGAGCAAACAGGATTAGATACCCTGGTAGTCCACGCCGTAAACGATGTCGACTTGGAGGTTGTGCCCTTGAGGCGTGGCTTCCGGAGCTAACGCGTTAAGTCGACCGCCTGGGGAGTACGGCCGCAAGGTTAAAACTCAAATGAATTGACGGGGGCCCGCACAAGCGGTGGAGCATGTGGTTTAATTCGATGCAACGCGAAGAACCTTACCTGGTCTTGACATCCACGGAATTTGGCAGAGATGCCTTAGTGCCTTCGGGAACCGTGAGACAGGTGCTGCATGGCTGTCGTCAGCTCGTGTTGTGAAATGTTGGGTTAAGTCCCGCAACGAGCGCAACCCTTATCCTTTGTTGCCAGCGGTCCGGCCGGGAACTCAAAGGAGACTGCCAGTGATAAACTGGAGGAAGGTGGGGATGACGTCAAGTCATCATGGCCCTTACGACCAGGGCTACACACGTGCTACAATGGCGCATACAAAGAGAAGCGACCTCGCGAGAGCAAGCGGACCTCATAAAGTGCGTCGTAGTCCGGATTGGAGTCTGCAACTCGACTCCATGAAGTCGGAATCGCTAGTAATCGTGGATCAGAATGCCACGGTGAATACGTTCCCGGGCCTTGTACACACCGCCCGTCACACCATGGGAGTGGGTTGCAAAAGAAGTAGGTAGCTTAACCTTCGGGAGGGCGCTTACCACTTTGTGATTCATGACTGGGGTGAAGTCGTAACAAGGTAACCGTAGGGGAACCTGCGGTTGGATCACCTCCTTACCTTAAAGAACCTGCCTCTGCAGTGTCCACACAGATTGTCTGAT
>NZ_CAEO01000172.1 GCF_000321045.1 Phytobacter massiliensis JC163 | reverse complement strand
AATTATCCAAACACATCTATCAGGATTAGAAATGTTCAGAAAGGGACTCGTCGCCAGTCTGGGTGTCGCCACGGCGATGCTGTCACTCACCTCAGCCCAGGCGGAAGAGCTTGTCGCCAGGCAGTACGGCGATTTTGACCGCTACGTGCTGGCCCTCTCCTGGCAAACGGGCTTTTGCCAGAGCCAGCATGACAGAGACCGCAACGAACCTGACGAATGCCGCCTGCAAAAAGAGCTGGCGCAAAAAAGCAATTTCCTGACGGTGCACGGGCTGTGGCCCAGCCTGCCGAAGTCTGTCGCCGCGCGCGGCGTCGATGAGCGCCGCTGGATGCGTTACGGCTGCGCGACCCGCCCTGTTCCAAACATGCCGGAGGCGAAAGCGAGCCGCAAATGCGCCGCCGCCGAGACGGGGCTGTCGCTGGAGATGGCCAATAAGCTCAACGGCGTGATGCCCGGCGCGGGCGGCAACTCCTGTCTGGAGCGCTATGAATATGCCAAACACGGTGTCTGTTTTGGCTTCGATCCGGATGTCCTGTTCGGCACGATGGTACGCATGAACGAAGAGGTGAAGCAGAGCGCCGTAGGCGTGTTCCTGGCGCAGAACTATGGCAAAAAGGTGACCCGCAGCCAGTTCGACGCCGCCGTGAGCGAGGCGTGGGGAGAGAAAAATATCAAAGCGGTGAAGCTCACCTGCGACGGCAACCCGGCCTACCTGACAGAAATGCAGATTGCTATTGATGCCCGACAGGTTAATAGCCCGCTCTCAGCACACACGCTGCTGCCCCAGCCGCATCCGGGCAACTGCGGTAAAACGTTTATTATCGACCGCGCCGGTTATTAAACCCCTTTAAACCGGCAAATGTGAGCGTTGTCACTTCAAAGTGGCCAACAGTCTCAGTATCATCCGATAAGAAAAACCCTCGCTGCCAGACGGCGAGGGTTTTTCTTTTGGATTAATCGGGCGGGATTTCGCCACACGACATGGAGTAAGAGATGTCCAGACCTGCAATTATTATCAATGAACTTGATGCCGAGCGGATTGACCGCCTGCTGGAGCAACCCGCTCATGCCAGCCTGCCGGTTGCGCAGGCGCTGAATGATGAGCTGGATCGCGCGCAAATGTGTGCGCCAGAGGCAATACCTGCCAATGTAGTCACGATGAACAGTACGGTGAAATTTCGTGAACTGAAAAGCGGCGAGGTGCGCACGCGTACGCTGGTCTATCCGGCGCAAATGACCGACAGCGCAAGCCAGCTGTCCGTACTGGCCCCCGTTGGCGCGGCGCTGCTGGGGTTACAGGTGGGAGACAGTATTCACTGGGAACTACCGGGCGGCAGCACCACGGATATCGAAGTTCTCGAACTTATCTACCAGCCGGAAGCCGCTGGCGAATACCGCCGTTAATCACCTGCCTTATGTGGTTCGGAGGATGCGAAATGCATCCTCTTTCTGCCCGCCAACTCACCCGGATGTCGCATTCCTTTGCACCGTTTTTCCCTTCAGGATGTAAGCTGACCACTGTTCCGGGTTCGTTTATGAGCGAAACAGTCCTTATCGTCCTGAGCTATTT
>NZ_CAEO01000173.1 GCF_000321045.1 Phytobacter massiliensis JC163 | reverse complement strand
TGGATGCGCTGGCGGAACATGAGTTTGATTTAATCATCAATGCAACCTCAAGCAGCGTTGACGGTGAAATTCCCGCACTTCCCGCCTCGCTTATCCATGAGCAACTGCATTGTTACGATATGTTTTACCAAAAAGGACTGACGCCTTTTCTGGCATGGTGCATGCAGCATGGCGCGAAAAAGGGTGCTGATGGGTTAGGTATGCTGGTGGGGCAAGCTGCGCACTCTTTCTTACTCTGGCATGGCGTGCTGCCTGATATTGAAGCTGTTATTGAAACGCTCAAAAAGGAAATGGCAGCATGAATCAGGCCATCCAGTTTCCTGACCGTGAAGAGTGGGACGAAAGCCGGCAGGCTGTCTGTTTTCCGGCTTTGGTGAACGGCATGCAACTACTGTGCATTATTACTGCTGCAACGCTGGCGCATCGTTTTGGCGGTGAATCGCCAGCCCAATGGCTGGCTATTTTCCGTGAACATCGCTGGGATATTGAAGAGGAAGCCGAAGAGCTTATTCGCCAGCAACAGGAAGATACTCAGGGCTGCGTCTGGCTTTCCTGAGCGAGATACTCATCTTTCCATTTCACATAATTACTGGCGGAATATTTGAGCCCCTCGAGTTCGGCCTCGGTAAGGGGGCGAATTTGTTTCACCGGGCTGCCAACATACAGATAGCCGCGCTCAAGCCGTTTATTCGGCGGGACTAAGCTGCCGGCGCCAATCATCACGTCATCTTCAATGATTGCGCCATCTAACAGAATTGAACCCATCCCAACCAGAACGCGATCGCCAATCGTGCAGCCATGGAGCATCGCTTTATGGCCTACCGTCACGTCTTTACCAATGATAAGCGGATGACCCTCGGGACTCGCGGCGGATTTATGCGTTACATGCAGAACGCTGCCATCCTGGATATTGCTGCGCGTGCCGATCTCAACATAGTTAACATCGCCGCGGATAACCACAAGCGGCCAGATACCCACATCGTCTGCGATTCTGACATCGCCAATTACCACGCTGGTACTATCGATCATGACTCTCGCACCCTGCTGGGGATAGAGATCTTTATAGGGTCTTATTGCCGCAGACATAGCTACCTCATTAAAAAGGGGAGATTGAGAGACTTTGAGAGCAAAAATGACTCGGTGCAAGCCTTTTGCATATTGAAATTTGAGCAGATCGCTCAGGATCTCAACGAAAAGCGTGAAAAAACAGCAAACAGAAAAAAAGATCCAAAAAAGACTTGTGCTAAAAGTTGGGATCCCTATAATGCGCCTCCGTTGAGACGACAACGTGAATCACTTCACAAGATGGTCGGAACAACG
>NZ_CAEO01000174.1 GCF_000321045.1 Phytobacter massiliensis JC163 | reverse complement strand
GCGTTACGGGCGTATTCCACAAACATCAGGAAGGTGGAGGTGTACGGCAGGAAGCCGCCGTGCAGGGCGATACCGTTGGCAATGGCGGTCATGCCGAACTCGCGCACGCCGTAGTGGATGTAGTTCCCGGCGGTGTCTTCGTTAATCGCTTTCGAGCCGGACCACAGGGTCAGGTTGCTTGGCGCCAGGTCAGCGGAGCCGCCGAGGAACTCCGGCAGCAGCGGGCCAAAGGCTTCGATGGCGTTCTGGGACGCCTTGCGGCTGGCGATTTTCGCCGGGTTCGCCTGCAGCTTCGCGATGAACTCGCTGGCTTTTGCGTCGAAGTCAGCCGGCAGGTCGCCTTTCATCCGGCGGGTGAATTCGGCGGCTTCCTGCGGGAAGGCTTTTGCATAGGCGGCGAATTTTTCGTTCCAGGCGGACTCTTTCGCCTGGCCGGCTTCTTTCGCATCCCACTGCGCGTAGATGTCAGACGGGATGTCAAACGGCGCGTGTTTCCAGCCCAGCTGCTCGCGGGTCAGGGCGATTTCCGCATCGCCCAGCGGCGCGCCGTGGGAGTCGTGGGTGCCCTGTTTGTTCGGCGAGCCGAAGCCGATGATGGTTTTGCACAGCAGCAGGGACGGCTTGTCGGTCACGCTGCGCGCTTCTTCCACCGCGCGTTTAATCGCGTCCGCATTGTGGCCGTCCACGCCGCGCACCACGTGCCAGCCGTAGGCCTCAAAGCGCTTCGCGGTGTCGTCGGTGAACCAGCCGTCAACGTGGCCGTCAATGGAGATGCCGTTGTCGTCGTAGAAGGCCACCAGTTTACCCAGCTTCAGGGTGCCCGCCAGGGAGCAGGCCTCGTGGGAGATGCCTTCCATCATGCAGCCGTCGCCCATAAACGCGTAAGTGTAGTGGTCAACGATGTCGTGGCCCGGACGGTTGAACTGCGCCGCCAGCGTCTTCTCGGCAATCGCCATCCCCACCGCGTTGGCAATGCCCTGGCCCAGCGGGCCGGTGGTGGTTTCGACACCGGCGGTGTAGCCCACTTCCGGGTGGCCCGGGGTTTTCGAGTGCAGCTGGCGGAAGTTTTTCAGCTCGTCAATGGAGAGGTCGTAGCCGGTGAGGTGCAGCAGGCTGTAAATCAGCATCGAGCCGTGGCCGTTGGAGAGCACGAAGCGGTCGCGGTCAGCCCAGGCCGGGTTCTGCGGGTTATGGTTCAGGAAATCACGCCACAGGACTTCGGCGATGTCAGCCATACCCATCGGGGCACCCGGGTGACCGGATTTGGCTTTCTGTACCGCGTCCATGCTCAGCGCACGAATAGCATTGGCAAGCTCTTT
>NZ_CAEO01000175.1 GCF_000321045.1 Phytobacter massiliensis JC163 | reverse complement strand
TTAACGCACCATACAGGGACGCTTGTTATCAAACGTCCAGCCGGGGATGAGGTACTGCATCCCCATCGCATCGTCGCGCGCACCCAGCCCGTGTTTCTGGTACAGCTCGTTCGCCTTCATCACCTGGTCCATATCCAGCTCCACGCCCAGACCCGGTTTCTGCGGCACCTGCACCATACCGCCCTTAATTTCGAACGGCTCTTTCGTCAGCCGCTGGTTGCCTTCCTGCCAGATCCAGTGGGTGTCGATGGCGGTGATTTTGCCCGGCGCGGCCGCTGCCACGTGGGTGAACATCGCCAGCGAGACGTCAAAGTGGTTGTTGGAGTGCGAGCCCCAGGTCAGGCCGAACTCGTGGCACATCTGCGCCACCCGCACCGAGCCCTGCATCGTCCAGAAGTGCGGGTCCGCCAGCGGGATGTCCACCGACTGCAGCGACAGGGTGTGCCCCATCTGACGCCAGTCGGTGGCTATCATGTTGGTCGCCGTCGGCAGGCCGGTGGCGCGGCGGAACTCCGCCATCACCTCGCGCCCGGAGAAGCCCTGCTCCGCGCCGCACGGGTCTTCCGCATACGCCAGCGACCCTTTCAGGTACTTACCGATGCGGATGGCTTCGTTCAGTGACCAGGCCCCGTTCGGGTCCAGCGTCACCCGCGCCTGCGGGAAGCGTTTCGCCAGCGCCACGATGGATTCGGCTTCCTCTTCCCCCGCCAGCACGCCGCCTTTCAGTTTGAAGTCGTTGAAGCCGTACTTCTCATACGCCGCTTCCGCCAGGCGCACCACGGCGTCCGGGGTCATCGCCTCTTCGTGGCGCAGGCGGTACCAGTCGCACTGCTCATCCGGCTGGCTCTGGTAGGGCAGCGGGGTGGCCTTGCGGTTGCCGACGAAGAACAGGTAGCCCAGCATCTCCACTTCGTTGCGCTGCTGGCCGTCACCAAGCAGGGTGGCGACGTTGACGCCGAGGTGCTGGCCGAGCAGGTCAAGCAGGGCGGCTTCGATGGCGGTGACCACGTGAATGGTGGTGCGCAGGTCGAAGGTCTGCAGGCCGCGCCCGGCGGCGTCACGGTCGGCGAAGGTGTTGCGCACGGTGGTGAGAATGTTTTTGTACTCGCCGAGGGTTCTGCCGTTGATGAGCGGAGCCGCGTCTTCAATGGTCTGGCGGATTTTTTCGCCGCCGGGGACTTCGCCGACGCCGGTGTTGCCGGCATTGTCGGTGATGATGACGATATTACGGGTGAAGAACGGGGCGTGAGCGCCGCTCAGGTTCATCAGCATGCTGTCATGCCCGGCAACCGGGATGACTTTTACGGAAGTAACAAC
>NZ_CAEO01000176.1 GCF_000321045.1 Phytobacter massiliensis JC163 | reverse complement strand
ATCTCTATGGTTGCCGGAATCTATGGCCCTCTGCATCAGTCAGTGTTGCAGGCATCTGATGCTGAATTCCAGCAGATTATGATGACCAATGCTTTTGGTCCTGCCCGTCTGGCCCGGCACCTTTTGCCGATGCTTAAACCTGCCGGCACCCTGGTTTTTATGTCCTCGCACCGTGGCAGCATTGCCGGCAATACCGAACCGGGAATAGGTCTTGAGCTCTACCGGGCCAGTAAAGTGGCGTTAAATATGCTGGCTCGTTGTATTTATATGGATCTTAGTCAGGGGGAACATACTGTCCTGTCTATCCATCCGGGCTGGGCAGCGACAGCAATGGGCACCCTGGACGGCGCTGTTGAAGCAGAGATTGATGTGAAAACCAGCGTCAACGGAATGGTTGATGTCATTGCGCTGCATCGCAATGATAAAAAACATCTGTTCCTCGACTATCAAAACAACACCTGGCCTTGGTGAAAAATGTCGAAGCGAGCCCGCAATATCGCTGGCTATTTCATTCAAACGTTCGCTTCTGGCAAGGAGCGGACCCACCAGTTGGTTGTAAAGTCGCTAGAGCGAGAGATGGACATACAGAATGATTTTCATTACTGATGGAGTAAACTTCTACCCCTTAGGAACGTCGATTTCCATTTATGATAACCATGCTTTAGCGTGCTGGTAATCGTCAATTCTGCGAGACGAAATATTGTTTCGACGATATATCCTTCACATCCTTAACCACACTAATGAGGCATTTACCGAGTCCTATTCCACGGTTTCGTTTCCGCATAAAGACTATAACTGGTCATTATAAAACCATCCTTGTTAAATCAAATTTAAACTCATATTAAATTCATGGTATCCGTTTTTTATGTCCTACGCATTTTTACCTTCCTTGTACCTTTTTAATATGTCAATTTTAAATATTATGAGTTAACACTGAACTATCAGTTAGTAACCCTTCTGAAGAAGGTCAGATATATTTTTATAGATAAATCATCAACCTAATCATCTATAAAGGAAAGAAAATGAATCGTCCAAATTGGTTTCAAGTATCTGCGGAAGGATCAAAGGCACTGGGAGCGCTGCATCATTTCGCCACAACAGGAACAAGTCTTCCGGAAGAACTCATACATTTGGTTTTTTGAGAGTATCTCAGATTAATGGCTGTGCGCATTGTATTGATATACATACACGCGATCTTATAAAGTGTGGTATGT
>NZ_CAEO01000177.1 GCF_000321045.1 Phytobacter massiliensis JC163 | reverse complement strand
GAATATTTCCAGCTCATCCGGGTCCGGATATAACGTGGGATAAGTGGCATTCATCGGGAGCAGGGCAAGGCGGGGACGCAGCTGGAGCCGTTTGACCGTAAACCCTCCGTCAACGCTGGCCACCACAATATCACCGTGTACGGGTTTTTCTGCACTGTCGACAACCAGCAGATCTCCGTTGAAAAGACTGCCATCCGTCATGCTGTCCCCGCTTGCGCGGAGATAATAGGTTGCGCTGCGGCGCCTGACGCAATAGTCATTTAAATCAAGTTCCTGCTCGACATAGTCCTGTGCCGGGGGCGGAAAACCACAGGAAGCCCTGTCGGAAAATAAGGGAAATGCCAGTGGCGGACAATCACTGGCGGGAAACATCATAACCAGTTTCATCTTCTTATCTCTTTTGTACTGTATGTATAAACAGTATAGGCGGAGAGCTTTTTAAAAGTGAAGTGCAAAAAATTCTGAGGGATCTATCCGGACCACGCATTGCTACAATATTATCATTATGAATTTTACAAAATTCTCATTTTGAGTATTTTATATTGACACTATAGGGATGTGTGATGCTATTATTCTCACACTGAGAATAATATAAGGCTCTAAATGATGAATATTTACTGTGATGACGGTTCCACTAATGTAAAACTGGCCTGGTTTGCTGACGGCTCTCTTAAAACGTCCATTTCAGCCAACTCCTTCCGTCATGGCTGGAAAGTGGCTGATTTCGGCGCAAGCGCGTTTAACTATCAGGTAGGGCTGCTTAAGTACACCTGGGACAGTGTAAGCCGTGATGCGGTCCCGACCACAAACGTGGAATATCAGTACGGCGATATGAATCTCCTCGCCGTCCACCACGCACTTCTGAACAGTGGCCTTGCGCCGCAGCCGGTTTCGCTGACCGTCACGCTGCCCCTGAGCGAGTATTACGATCAGGACTGCCAGAAGAATGAAGACAACATAGAGCGGAAACGTTCCAACTTGCTCCGTGAGCTGAATATTAATAAGCGGGAACGCTTTACCATTACAGATGTAAAGGTGATGCCGGAATCCCTGCCTGCCGCGTTCAGCAGACTCGCCCGGCTGAAGCCAGGCTCTTCAGAAACATCGCTGATCATTGATCTGGGG
>NZ_CAEO01000178.1 GCF_000321045.1 Phytobacter massiliensis JC163 | reverse complement strand
GACCAGATCGATAACGCGCCGGAAGAAAAAGCTCGTGGTATCACCATCAACACCTCTCACGTTGAATATGACACCCCGACTCGCCACTACGCGCACGTAGACTGCCCGGGCCACGCCGACTATGTTAAAAACATGATCACCGGTGCTGCTCAGATGGACGGCGCGATCCTGGTTGTTGCTGCGACTGACGGCCCGATGCCGCAGACCCGTGAGCACATCCTGCTGGGTCGTCAGGTAGGCGTTCCGTACATCATCGTGTTCCTGAACAAATGCGACATGGTTGATGACGAAGAGCTGCTGGAACTGGTAGAGATGGAAGTTCGTGAACTGCTGTCTCAGTACGATTTCCCGGGCGACGACACCCCGATCATTCGTGGTTCTGCTCTGAAAGCGCTGGAAGGCGACGCAGAGTGGGAAGCGAAAATCATCGAACTGGCTGGCTTCCTGGATTCTTACATTCCGGAACCTGAGCGTGCGATTGACAAGCCGTTCCTGCTGCCGATCGAAGACGTATTCTCCATCTCCGGTCGTGGTACCGTTGTTACCGGTCGTGTAGAGCGCGGTATCATCAAAGTTGGCGAAGAAGTTGAAATCGTTGGTATCAAAGAGACTGCGAAGTCTACCTGTACTGGCGTTGAAATGTTCCGCAAACTGCTGGACGAAGGCCGTGCGGGTGAGAACGTTGGTGTTCTGCTGCGTGGTATCAAACGTGAAGAAATCGAACGTGGTCAGGTACTGGCTAAGCCGGGCACCATCAAGCCGCACACCAAGTTCGAATCCGAAGTGTACATTCTGTCCAAAGACGAAGGCGGCCGTCACACTCCGTTCTTCAAAGGCTACCGTCCGCAGTTCTACTTCCGTACAACTGACGTGACTGGCACCATCGAACTGCCGGAAGGCGTAGAGATGGTAATGCCGGGCGACAACATCAAAATGGTTGTTACCCTGATCCACCCGATCGCGATGGACGACGGTCTGCGTTTCGCAATCCGTGAAGGCGGCCGTACCGTTGGCGCGGGCGTTGT
>NZ_CAEO01000179.1 GCF_000321045.1 Phytobacter massiliensis JC163 | reverse complement strand
TATCGCGAGTGTCATGGGTTGGGGTAAGGAGCTTTTCACTAGCAACATTACCGTAGTAGGTTTCATTACTTGCAAAAGGTGAGGTTTTCACAAACACGGCGATATGCCGGCAGTATTGACGTTCTTCGCGCAATTTCTCCGCTGCACGCTCGGCATACTGACAGACAGCCTGCCGCATTGCCTCATAAGACGTAATCCTCTCCCCAAAACTCCTGCTACATATAATCTGCTGCTTGGCCGGAGGTGCCTCTTCAAGTGAGATACAGGCCTCGCCGTTCAGCTCGCGCACTGTCCGTTCCAGGACCACGGTAAAGTTTTTACGTATAAACGCCGGGTTCATACGTGCCAGCTGCAGCGCAGTGGTAATTCCAAGCTGATTCAGTTTCTTTGCGATTCGCCTGCCAACCCCCCAGATATCTTCCACTGGCTGCAGAGACAGCAGTTTTTCCGTACGCCCGGGGTTGCCGGCGGTCAGGGCCAGAACGCCACCAAACTGGAGCCATTCTTTTGAGGCCCATTGCGCCGATTTCGCCAGGGTTTTGGTAGGCCCCATCCCGACACCGATGGTCAGCCCGGTGCCGTTCCTCACATGCTCCCGCAGCTGCCGGCCAAAAGTTTCAAATTCCGTACAGCCATCAATGCCGCGGATATCGAGGAACATTTCATCAATCGAATACTGTTCCACCCTGGGGGCCAGTTCCTCAAGGCAGCTCATCACGCGCGCCGACATCGAGGCGTAAAGCTCATAATTGCTTGAAAAAACTTGGACCTTTTCAGGGAACTGTATCTCTTTCAGCTGAAACCACGGCATGCCCATTTTGATCTGAAGCTGTTTCGCTTCGGCACTTCTCGCGATTACACAGCCATCATTGTTCGACAGAACGACGACCGGCCGGGCTCGCAGATCCGGTCTGAAGACTTTCTCGCAGCTTGCATAAAAGGAATTTACGTCAGCCAGGCCAAACATCAGAACATCTCCCGCGGCCGGTGGATGATATGCGTCACCACCCCGAATATTT
>NZ_CAEO01000180.1 GCF_000321045.1 Phytobacter massiliensis JC163 | reverse complement strand
TCGGCCGAGAAAAACCAGCACAAAAAAGCCCCGGTGAGGGGCCTGTAAGCAGGAAGACTGTTGTTTCGTCCGTGGCTAGTCCGGTGGAGAAAGCGCCAGATCCAGCTGGTAAAGATGCTGGATGGTCAGAGCCTTAAGGCGCTCAGATGTGCACCAGTACGCTTCGTCAGGCGGCAGGGTGCGGTAAATCCATTCAGACATAGCATGGAGTCGTTCATCTGCCGGCAGCTTAACCAGGTTGTTGGCACGTTTACGCTCCGCGCCTTTTTTGCGGCGATAAACGAGTGCCTCTCGACGCTTACGGTCAGACCAGCATTTACGCGCTGAGTGAGGCTGAACATCATCATGTTCGCTCATCACCCCTTCCCGGATCAGCTGCTCGCGCTCGGCGCTCTGGCGGAGCTTCTTCTCCTGCTCTTTAAACAGCTTGTCCATATCGACGCCCAGCATCTGGAATCCCACGGGGGTGATATAAACATACGTTGGCAGCCAGGAGCGGGATTCACGATCCCAGGTGCGTTCTTCCGCCAGGCCCAGAACGCCAAACCGTACCTGTTCCTCGATGAGACGTGAAAGGCGTGAGACCGTCACCTCTGTTTCCGGAATGACATTACCTTTAGCATCCTTAGCGCTCAGCTCTTTTGCCAGACGGGAGATGCACATACCGACAGTATGCTTACCGGCATCACAGAAGCTGATGAGCACTGGCCAGAGAGCGTCGAGCAGGCGCTGACGTTCCGGACGGAAGCCATATTTACGTCCCGCTTTACGGCGGCTGGCGACATAGAGAGGGTGGAGCGAAACATGCATGCGCAGGCTGACCTGCCCGGTTTCTTTGTCTTTTTTCACCAGGCGATTGTAGGCATGACCGAGCTGTCCGGAGAGCTTTTTATAATGCTCCGGGCGATACCAGGTCGGGTTCTCACATTTGGCTTTTGTGGAATGATCACCGCGTTTGCGGCGGGTCAGTT
>NZ_CAEO01000181.1 GCF_000321045.1 Phytobacter massiliensis JC163 | reverse complement strand
TGAGGGGAACATGCGGCTCAGGAGGTTTGTTCCGTTCACCTCATGTTCAGCGCGAAATGTCGCCTCCCTGGCACGTGAACGGGCAAAGGGGAACACCGCGTTCCCCTTTGCAATCCCCGCTCCCCCGTCAGGAAATCGGTGCTTCGCACTGCGTTCGCCTCCCGCCCCGCTGCCTGCGGCCGGTTTGACTCAACCCCCTCGCTGCATGCCCTGCGCCATCAGGTTACAAAGATCTCGCTGCGGTTGTTACAACGGGAGAATGAGTTGCCGTGGCTAAAAAGGTTGCAGTTAATCACAGTATCTACGTGTGAGGTGGTTGTAGCCCCGATAAGCGGAGCGCATCGGGGATCTTCCCGGCGGAGCTTAGCTCAGATCCGCCATCAGCACTTTTGAGCGGCGCTGATAGTTGTACATCTCTTTTTTACTCTCCGGCAGATATTCAATATCCACCGGCGTAAAGCCGCGCTCCTGGAACCAGTGGATGCTGCGGGTTGTCAGCACAAACAGCTTCGTCAGCCCCATCTGCCTCGCCTGAGCGGCAATTCTGTCCAGCAGCACTTCGCCACGGGATGAGCTGCGGTAGTCTGGGTGTACCGCCACGCAGGCCATTTCGCCGATTTTTTCTTCCGGGAAGGGGTAGAGCGCCGCGCAGGCGATGGTCAGGTTGTCGCGCTGGATAATGGTAAATTTATCAATCTCCATTTCCAGCTGTTCGCGGGAGCGGCGGACCAGGATACCCTGCTGTTCGAGGGGGCGGATCAGTTCCAGGATACCGCCGATATCGTTAATGGTCGCGCGGCGGATCTGCTCGGCGCTCTCCATCACAATCTGCGTACCGATACCATCGCGTGAGAAGAGTTCCTGCAACAGCGCGCCATCTTCCTGATAGCTGATCAGGTGGCTACGCCGCACGCCGCTGCGGCAGGCTTTCA
>NZ_CAEO01000182.1 GCF_000321045.1 Phytobacter massiliensis JC163 | reverse complement strand
AGTCATCCACATCCGCCTCTATTTCATGAAAGCCGTCCGCTTTAAGCCAGGCAGGGTCAACCCGCTTCACCAGCCATGGAACATCCCGCTGCGCCCAGATAAGCTTGCCCTGCTTGTTATAAATCAGCGCGATGGTCGGGCTTTGCACATCGAGATTGTCAGGCAGATCGACGCTCAGGGTGCCGTTTTCCCATTTTGCCAGCGTATAGAAGAGGTTGCTCTCGCCGCGTAGCAGGCGAAAAGTGGTCTTATCGAAGCTGACGCTGTACCCCACCAGCGCCACCATGCCGTAGGCCAGTGAGAGCACCATGACCACCGCCGCCGTGGCCAGCAGGAAGCGAACGCGTAAGGAGAGCGGCAGGAAATGCCGCAGCAGACGCCTCATTTTGGCAGTTCGAACAGGTAGCCCTGGCCGCGCACGGTGGTAATGGCCTCCGCAGGATATTCTGCCTGGATTTTTTTGCGCAGACGCCCCATCAGGACATCAATAGTATGGCTCTCGCGCAGTTCGGCGTCCGGGTAGAGTTGCAGCATCAGCGAATCTTTGCTGACCACTTTGCCGCTGTTGCGGATCAGCGTCTCCATAATGGTGTATTCGAACGCGGTCAGCTTAATCACTTCATTATTGATGGACATCTCACGGCGGGAGAGATCCACCTGAAAAGGGGGAATGGAGATAATCTGCGAGGCCAGCCCGCTGTTGCGCCGCATCAGCGCCTGCATACGCGCCGCCACCTCTTCAATATGAAAAGGTTTCGTCACATAATCGTCCGCCCCGGCGCTCAGCACTTCCACTTTATCCTGCCAGCCCTCACGCGCGGTCAGCACCAGCACCGGCAGGGAGACATCGTGCCCGCGCCAGCGGCGAATCAGCGACAGGCCATCTTCGTCCGGCAGGCCAAGATCGACAATCGCAATATCGGGCAGATGTT
>NZ_CAEO01000183.1 GCF_000321045.1 Phytobacter massiliensis JC163 | reverse complement strand
AAAAGGTTGGCCGCGCGCTCATGGTGCCGGTCGCCACGCTGCCTGCCGCAGCGATTCTGATGGGGGTCGGCTACTGGATCGACCCGGTGGGCTGGGGCGGCGACAATGCGCTCGCCGCGTTCTTCATCCAGTCCGGCTCCGCCATTATCGACAACATGGGCGTGCTGTTCGCTGTGGGTGTCGCTTACGGCATGTCAAAAGATAAAGACGGCGCCGCGGCGCTGGCGGGCTTTGTGGGGTTCCTTGTGCTGACCACGCTCTGCTCACCGGCCGCCGTCGCCATGATCCAGAAAATCCCTGCCGACCAGGTGCCTGCCGCCTTCGGTAAAATCAAAAACCAGTTCGTCGGTATTATGGTGGGTATCATTGCCGCTGAACTGTACAACCGCTTTAGCAGCGTCGAGCTGCCGAAAGCGCTCTCCTTCTTTAGCGGTCGCCGCCTGGTGCCTATCCTGACCTCCTTTGTCATGATCGTGGTCGCCTTCATTATGATGTTCATCTGGCCGGTGGTGTTCAGCGGGCTGGTGGGCTTCGGCGAACATATCCAGAAGCTGGGCTCTGTCGGCGCGGGCGTCTACGCCTTCTTTAACCGCCTGCTGATCCCGGTCGGCCTGCACCATGCGCTGAACTCCGTATTCTGGTTCGACGTGGCGGGTATCAACGACATTCCTAACTTCCTCGGCGGCGCGCAGTCTATTGAAGCGGGCAAAGCGGTGGTCGGGATCACCGGTCGTTATCAGGCGGGCTTCTTCCCGATTATGATGTTCGGCCTGCCCGGCGCAGCGCTGGCGATTTACCAGTGCGCACGCCCGGAGAACAAAGCCAAAGTGCTGGGGATCATGATGGCGGGCGCCTTCGCCGCCTTCTTCACCGGGATTACCGAACCGCTGGAGTTCTCCTTTATGTTCGTGGC
>NZ_CAEO01000184.1 GCF_000321045.1 Phytobacter massiliensis JC163 | reverse complement strand
GGTACAGCCGGTGGCGCGACGAGTTAGACGCGCGTGAGCTGGCGTTACTGGTCTGGAGCTGGCAGACGCGGTTCGGGTCGCTGAGCGAACTGGAATGGCTACGCTACGGTGATACCCCGCTGTATGCGCTTCTGTATGAAATCCGGTGCATCGTCATGGAAACGCCGGAACCTGTCCGGGCAGCAGAGCGCTGGCGGGTACCGAACAAACTGCCTCACCAACGTACGCCCGGAGAACGCTGATGCAGTGGATGTATTCGGTGCGCTGGAGCCTGCGGCACCTGCCGTGTCCGGGTGAGAGGGAACTTATCAGGATGACTGTGCCCGCAGGTGCACCGGTACCCGACGAAGTCCTGGCAAAGCATGAGTTTTGCAGTGGCTATGCGGTGTGTATCGATTTTCTGTCGGATAAGGAGATCAAACGCTGGTCACCCGAACGCAAGGCAACTGCACGGCGGCGCAATATGGAGCGGCGCATCAACAAACGTGCACCCCTGTTCGCAGAGGAACTGATTGCACAGGAACTGGCGGCACGCCCGGACTATTTCAGCGGAAAATAAGTGAAGATAACTGGCTGATTATCCTGCTGTGTCCTGGCGAAAATGGCGGCAATCGGGGTATAATAGCGACGGCGCTTGAGGCTTTTGCCTCATGACGTGAAGGTGGTTTGTTACCGAGTTGTGTGGCAAAAAGAGAAAAGCCCCGAGTAATTTTTCAATTAACCCGAGGCCGATCTGCATGCTAGACACATCTAGATTAGCCGCTTACTGCGCTCTGCGCAAGGAGAAGAAGGCTATGAAGCTACCACGGAACTCTTTCATCTGGTGCGTATTGATAGTGTGTCTCACACTCCTGATATTCACCTGGCTGACGCGAAAAATCGCTCTGCGAAATTCGCTACAGAGACGGAAG
>NZ_CAEO01000185.1 GCF_000321045.1 Phytobacter massiliensis JC163 | reverse complement strand
AGGCTGCAGGGTCAGTATGCGGATGAGGAGTCGGGGCTGCATTACAACCGCTACCGGTACTATAATCCACTGAGCGGGCGGTATATCAGCCAGGACCCGATTAGTATTCGGGGCGGGATAAATACGTATGCGTATGTTAAAAATCCCCTGAATTCTATAGATCCATTGGGGCTAGCTTGTATTCAGGTTGACTCTAGAATAAAAGAGAGTGATAAATTAGTTAAAGAAGCAGAAATTTCAGGAAGATCGCATCAGGCCAGTATTGATCGTCTTACCGAGCAATTGGCTCAAGGGAATACAAACCCTGGAATAGGAAGCAAACCAATTGGACATGGTATTTCTGAAGCCAGAGCCAGGGATGGCGCGAGAGTTTATTTTCGTCAAACTCCAAACGGTATAGAAATACTCGGGAAATCGACGAAGGCAAATCAACAAAAAGTAATAAATGAAGTAATTCTCGTTTTTGGTAGAGGTAATTGAGTATGGTTAAAAATATCAAATTATATCATTCTGAATTTGGTGTAAATGATAACGTAGATGTTGAGGTTTTACTTGATAATGGTGATAAATATACTGCTACATTTTTTACATTAACAAATATACACTATCTTTTTGAAAACAACAAAAAAACAGGTGAATGCCATAATGGATTATATTTTTGGGCAGCAAATATGATTCTCGTAAAGTCTTTGTCTGAGGGTATTATAAAAGAAGTAATTTATGATTTATTAAAAACTGGAGAGTTTTTTTCCTCATTTTTAAAAATAGATTAATGAAACTTATTACAGCCAAATAGTTCAGCCATGACGATGCGGATAACCTGCTGGGGATGGACGCCCCGCAGGAGGGGC
>NZ_CAEO01000186.1 GCF_000321045.1 Phytobacter massiliensis JC163 | reverse complement strand
CGCCAGCGGCCTAAATGCGAGCAGCCCGCCCTGCTGGTGCTGCTGGGCGTGCTTGACGGCGTGTTGATTAACCATATTTGCTGCTGCCTTAACTCAGCGCGCAAGAAAAATGGCCGGGACGCGCTGGTGGTCGGCTGGAATATTCAGGACACCACCCGCTTATGGCTGGAGGGCTGGATGGCGTGCCAGCAGGGCTGGCGGGTGGATGTGCTGGCGCACTCGCTGAGCCACCTGCGCCCGGAGATGTTTGAGGGGCAGACGCTGCTGGTCTGGTGCGGCGAATCCCCCTCCGCGCTGCAACAAAAACAGCTGCTCGAATGGCAGGCGCACGGATACGCGATTTATCCCCTCGGCATTTAATGGTTCATTAACACCTGCGCTTCCCCTTATAATACTTGCTTAACAAAAGGAGCGTAAAATGAACCTGTCTAAACTCACCGTCATTGTGATTTTTCTGCTGATGGCCATTGGCGGAATCGGCGGCGTGATGCTCGCGGGCTATTCCTTTATTGTTCGCGGCGGTGCCGGTTAACCCGTAGCGCAAGGCGCTCGAAGCCCCTGTCGACGATAATGGCGGCCAGCGCCACCAGAATTGCCCCCTGCACCACATACGCCGTGTTAAACCCGCTCAGGCCGATGATGATCGGCGTGCCGAGCGTACTTGCCCCCACCGTTGACGCGATGGTCGCCGTACCGATATTAATGATAACCGAGGTGCGGATCCCGGCGATAATAACCGGCGCGGCCAGCGGCAGCTCTACGCGCATCAGCCTTTGCAGGCTGCTCATCCCCACCCCTTTAGCAACGCTCTGCACGCTCTCCGGTAC
>NZ_CAEO01000187.1 GCF_000321045.1 Phytobacter massiliensis JC163 | reverse complement strand
TAAAACCAGGCGTCGCCGCCGTGCAGGAGCCAGCCCTCCGGGCGCTGAATGGCAACCCCGGCGTGCCCCGGCGTATGACCCGCCAGCGGCACCAGCAGGATCTCCGGGGGCAGGCCGCGCAGCGCGGTCACCGCTTCGAAGCCAAACCATGTTTCGCCCTGCGCGCGATAGCCCTCCCAGCCGGAGGCGCCGCCCCACTGCCCTGGCCGGTAACGTTCGCGGCAGAGCCAGCTATGGCGCTGCTGCGCGGTATCGATTTCCTGTTGTAGAAGGTGTACGCGGGCGTGGGGAAAATCGGTCAGCCCCCCGGCATGGTCAAAATCAAGATGGGTAAGAATGATATGCCGGACATCCTCCCCGCGAAAACCCAGCGCTTCAATGCGCGACAGCGCGGTCAGATCCTCACGACGCTGGATATTGTTCATCAGCCGGAAAAAGCCCGGCAGCCGTCGCGGCTGGCGCACATCGTCGCGGCCAAAGCCGGTATCCACCAGCACCAGCCCGTCGCTGTCGGTCTCCAGCAGCAGGCAGTGGCAAACCAGATGCGCATGCAGCCCTTTGCTGAATCCATCATAGAGCGCGCCCCCCAGCGGACACATGCAGCCACAGTTCAGATGATTAATTTTCATTGCGCCCCCTGCTTCTGCGTCTGTTCCGCTTTACCGAAGTGGCGCGTGTCGCCCTGGCCATGTTCGCCACTGCCCTGCACCCGCTTAAGCTGGATAGTCTCGCCCCGCTCCCAGGCATTCG
>NZ_CAEO01000188.1 GCF_000321045.1 Phytobacter massiliensis JC163 | reverse complement strand
AAATATGATCCTCAGCACAATATTAGGCTGACCGGTCTGCAGCAGTTCTTCCAGCTCACGCAATTCGTCTTTTGCATCCTGCAACCGGTCGGAATACTGGCCAGCGGGGCTTCAAAATACTGCTGCTGTGCAGCCTATTCCATCCAGTCCTTAAACCAGCTGTATTCCTGAACGGCAGTATCCCACTCAGGAGTACCTTCCTCTGCTTCTGGATAATTAAGCGTAATCCATTTATTTGCGCGTTCTTCCTGCATTTCAAACAGCAGTTCTTTCATACTTCCCATTTACACCTCACCCATCAGCAATAGAAATCCCGTCAGGACTGGTCCGGCATAAAACGGCCCGGCTCAAACGGCCAGCGGTCTCCCCCAGAATATCCTTCGATCCATTCCAGCTGCCTCTGGTTAAAGTACAGGTGATAGCACTGACGGGCGCAGACAGTGATGCAGCCGTCAAACCCGGTCACGATAAGTTCATCGCCGTTATCCGGCCAGCGGAGCAGACTGCTCTCAGCGGAGATCTCGTAAAAAGTACATTCACTGTCCAGGTCTTTAGTTTGCTATTCAGATTCAGTTGCACCGTCCGGCATCCGGTAGCGAAACGTGACCGTGTCAAACATTCT
>NZ_CAEO01000189.1 GCF_000321045.1 Phytobacter massiliensis JC163 | reverse complement strand
AGGCTAAATACTCTCTAGTGACCGATAGTGAACCAGTACCGTGAGGGAAAGGTGAAAAGCACCCCGGAAGGGGAGTGAAAGAGATCCTGAAACCATGTGCCTACAAGTAGTTAGAGCCCGTTAATGGGTGATAGCGTGCCTTTTGTAGAATGAACCGGCGAGTTACGATCCCATGCAAGGTTAAGCTGATAAGGCGGAGCCGTAGCGAAAGCGAGTCTGAATAGGGCGAATGAGTATGTGGTTGTAGACCCGAAACCAGGTGATCTACCCATGTCCAGGGTGAAGGTAAGGTAACACTTACTGGAGGCCCGAACCCACGTACGTTGAAAAGTGCGGGGATGAGGTGTGGGTAGCGGAGAAATTCCAATCGAACCTGGAAATAGCTGGTTCTCTCCGAAATAGCTTTAGGGCTAGCCTCGCGGCTAAGAATCTTGGAGGTAGAGCACTGTTTGGACTAGGGGTCCATCCCGGATTACCGAATTCAGACAAACTCCGAATGCCAATGATTTATACGCGGGAGTCAGACTGCGAGTGATAAGATCCGTAGTCAAAAGGGAAACAGCCCAGACCACCAGCTAAGGTCCCAAAGTAATCGTTAAGTGGAA
>NZ_CAEO01000190.1 GCF_000321045.1 Phytobacter massiliensis JC163 | reverse complement strand
AGCCGCACCGGGCGACGGTGAAGGGAGACCGGCTGCTGATACAGGGCGACCATCATTTTGAGTACGATGAGTTCGGCAACCTGACGGCGGAGCGGTGGGGTAAGCAGCAGTGCCGGGCGCGCCTGTACGAGTGGGACTGCGAGCACCGTCTGGTGAGGCTGACGCAGGTGCGGCGGCAAGACGGCGGGGAGACACAGAAGGAGTCCTGGCGTTACCGGTATGACGCGTTCGGTCGTCGCTGGCGTAAGGAGGATGAGCAGACGGGAAAAGCCACGCTGTTCTTCTGGCAGGACGAGCGGATGGTGACGGAGTGCGACGAGGACGACGCGCTGTTCGACCCGCGTGAGGTGGATAATGAATACGTGAAGGCGACGGCCTTCGCCTGCACGAGCTACCTGTACGAGCCGGGAAGCTTCCGGCCGCTGGCACAGTTTAAGGGGCGGGGACGTGGCGGCGCGGTGTACTGGTATATCAACGACCACCTGGGGACGCCGCAGGAGCTGGTGGACGGTAAGGGGAATATCGCCTGGAGCGGGCTGTACCGGAGCTACGGTCAGCTGGTGGTGCAGGGCGGCGCGGTGCGGCAGCCGCTG
>NZ_CAEO01000191.1 GCF_000321045.1 Phytobacter massiliensis JC163 | reverse complement strand
ACGTCCATGCCGTTTTTGACGGCGCGCTCCACAAAGCGCTCCACCACGTCATCGGCGTAGTGGCGGTAGCCGAGCAGGTTCTGGCCGCGGAGCAGCATCTGCAGGGGAGTCTTCGGCATCGCCTTTTTCAGCTCGCGCAGGCGCACCCACGGGTCCTCGCCGAGAAAGCGGATGCAGGCGTCAAAGGTGGCGCCGCCCCAGCACTCCAGCGAGCCGTAGCCCACCTCGTCAAGCTGAGCGGCGACGGGGAGCATATCGTCCAGGCGCAGGCGGGTGGCAAACAGGGACTGGTGGGCGTCGCGCAGGACGACATCGGTAATGGCAACGGTCATGGAATTCCTCCGTGAATTAAGGGTTAAGGCGGCGGTGGTGGTGGATAGCGGCGGCAATCACCGGCCGCAGGCGGGTGAAGTCATCCGCGGGGGCGGCAGCAGGCGCAGGCGCTGCCTTCGGGGCCGGGACCGGTTCGGGGAAGAAGCGGTTGACGGCGGCGGACATGACGCGGATGGCGAAAATCAGTACCAGCAGGAACACCAGCACAAAGCCCATGCCGAGGAACATCAGGGTGAAGCCTTCACCCAGGAG
>NZ_CAEO01000192.1 GCF_000321045.1 Phytobacter massiliensis JC163 | reverse complement strand
CGGGGTGGCCGCCGTCAGCTGGCTGATATCGCCGCCGTCGCTGACTTTGACCACAAAGGCTTTGCCTTCCACTTCCACGGTGTAGACGCCGGAGGCGGCGGGTTTGTCCGCTTTTGCCACCGGCTGCGCGGCTTCCGCCTGCGGCACCGGCTCAAAGGCCGCCGGGTTGTTGCGGTTTTCGAGGAACTTCATTCCCGGCTGCGGGAACAGGGCCACGGTGAGCACGTCCTCGATGGCGTTGTCCGCAAGCACAATGCCCTTCTCCTGCGCCTGGCGCTTCACATCGGCTTCCAGCTGTGCCAGCTCCGGTTTGAGTAAATCCGCCGGGCGGCAGGTGACGGCCTCTGCCCCCTCCAGCACCCGCGCCTGTAAGGCCGCGTTCACCGGAGCCGGGGTGTGGCCGTACTCGCCTTTCAGAATCCCGGCGGTCTCTTTGGCGATGGATTTGTAGCGCTCCCCGGTCAGGACGTTGAGCACCGCCTGGGTGCCGACAATCTGCGAGGTCGGGGTGACTAAAGGAATAAAGCCGAGGTCCTCGCGCACGCGGGGGATTTCC
>NZ_CAEO01000193.1 GCF_000321045.1 Phytobacter massiliensis JC163 | reverse complement strand
CGTTGTTGATACAATCCTAATTCCGGGCAAACGCCGCGGTTTTCGCTATGGATGGTGCGTCGAGTGTTGACATTATGTTTGTAACTCTTTCCAGTTTTCAGGTAATGCCAATATTAATTCAAATATCTTTGTAGTGTATTGAATATGTATTGAGGCTAAAATCCTTTACATCTGTAACTGAGCACAAATAACTTTTAACTTTACCCGAATTTAACACCCCGTTATTATGGTGGATTACAACCGTTTTATCCGTGAGCTTGGGCCGTGCTACCAGCTCCATATCGAGGCCCTATCCATGACCATTCCCACAATTTAGACCGTGCAGGCTACCGCTATGTCTCCGATATTATCACGCCGTCGCTGGCACTATTGGCCGAAATGTGCCCGATACGTTCGATAGATATAGACGCGCCGAAGCTCGACACCTACAAGGTCATGCGATGCTTTGAATGGCCCGTAAAGGTCGATTCCGTGGACCACACCACACAGCGAATCATTACCAAAATTCACCCGCTTGT
>NZ_CAEO01000194.1 GCF_000321045.1 Phytobacter massiliensis JC163 | reverse complement strand
AATCCACCGCATAGGAGTTGTACGGTAAAACGTGCGTCACTTGTTTTACTTAAATAATCTCATTATGAAAAAATTATTGACCTTTGCCGCATTACTTGCGGTGGTTACGTTCACATCGTGTAAATACGATGACGACGACATTTGGAACAGCGTTCACGGATTGGAAAACCGTGTTGCAAAATTAGAGGAACTCTGCAAACAGATGAACACGAATATTTCATCGTTGCAGACCATCGTAACCGCATTGCAGAATAACGACTATGTTACAGGCATCACACCCGTTATGCAAGGCGGGAAAGAGGTCGGCTACACTATTACGCTTAGCAAAAGTAATCCCATTACTACCTATCACGGGAAAGACGGACAAAACGGTGAAGATGGAACAGATGGTGAAGATGGCGTAACACCCACTATCGGTGTAAAGCAGGATACGGATGGTATCTACTATTGGACACTCGATGGCGACTGGCTGACTGACAAGCA
>NZ_CAEO01000195.1 GCF_000321045.1 Phytobacter massiliensis JC163 | reverse complement strand
GGAAATCGTAGTCGTCGAGGCTATAGATCCCCGGCGTCACGCTGTCGGTCATCGCCCACTGGCTGATGCCCTCTTCCGAGGTGCTGCCGCCGGAGGGGGTGACGTGGTAGGCGATGGTCTCGTAGCCGGCGAAGGGCTGATGGGCGGCGGCGGCGTCGGTCAGCACCAGCACATGGCGGTCCGCCTCGTGACGGAAGTGCCAGCCGATCCCCTCCAGCTCCATCAGGCGGCTGATAAAATCGAAGCTGCTCTCCTGGTACTGCACGCAGTAGTCCCAGACCCGGTAGCTGCCGGTGAGTTTGTCTTCGAGGTTCACCTGGTACTCGCCCAGCAGGGTTTTGACTATCTGCGGCACCGTCTGCCCCTGGAAAATACGCAGGTTGCGGTCACGCTTCATCGGCCACAGGTCCGGCTCAACGGTAAGCTGGTAGACGGCGTAACGGGTGCCGGACATCTCCACCGCGCTCACCGCCACGCGGGTC
>NZ_CAEO01000196.1 GCF_000321045.1 Phytobacter massiliensis JC163 | reverse complement strand
CACCCGCGTGGCGGTGAGCGCGGTGGAGATGTCCGGCACCCGTTACGCCGTCTACCAGCTTACCGTCGAGCCGGACCTGTGGCCGATGAAGCGTGACCGCAACCTGCGTATATTCCAGGGGCAGACGGTGCCGCAGATTGTCAAAACCCTGCTGGGCGAGTACCAGGTGAACCTCGAAGACAAGCTCACCGGCAGCTACCGGGTCTGGGACTACTGCGTGCAGTACCAGGAGAGCAGCTTTGACTTTATCAGCCGCCTGATGGAACTGGAGGGGATTGGCTGGCACTTCCGCCACGAGGCGGACCGCCATGTGCTGGTGCTGACCGATGCCGCCGCCGCCCATCAGCCCTTCGCCGGCTACGAGACCATTGCCTACCACGTTACTCCCTCCGGCGGCAGCACCTCGGAAGAGGGGATCAGCCAGTGGGCGATGACCGACAGCGTGACGCCGGGGATCTACAGCCTCGACGACTACGATTTTC
>NZ_CAEO01000197.1 GCF_000321045.1 Phytobacter massiliensis JC163 | reverse complement strand
GCGGAAGTACGCCGCGATACTCTCCAGTTTGTTGATATCCAGCCCGGTGTCATATTCCGTCCCGGCCAGCGTCGCCACCAGCGCTTCGGTGGCCGGGTGGCCGTAGGTGCCGCTCATTGACGAAATCGCCGTGTCGACCCCGTCCACGCCTGCCTCAATGGCTTTGAGCAGGGCCATCTCCGCCATCCCGGTGGTGGCATGCGCATGCAGGTGCAGCCTGACGTTAAAGCGTTTTTTGATTTCGCTGACCAGCTCAAAGGCCGCCCCCGGCGTGAGGATGCCGGACATGTCCTTGATGGCAACGGAGTCGACGCCCGCCTCCAGCAGCTGTTCGGTCAGGTCGAGCCAGGTCTGCAGGGTGTGCACCGGGCTGGTGGTGTAGCTCAGAGTACCCTGGGCATGGGCCCCGTGACGGCGCACCGCCTGTAATGCCGCCTGCATGTTGCGCGGGTCGTTCATGGCGTCGAAGACGCGGAAC
>NZ_CAEO01000198.1 GCF_000321045.1 Phytobacter massiliensis JC163 | reverse complement strand
ATTGGATATTAACCCCGCCAACCAGACCGCCGCGGGTATCTGCCCCTCAAGCGCCTGGCTCACTCACCTCACAGTGGATTAAAGCTGTATGAAACTGTCTGATTGCTGCTGCCTGCTTTCCAGCAGCTACGGCTGATGGCTTGCGCAGCTGTCGCGTAGAAAAGCTTATCGCCTTCAAGCGTGATATTTTTAGCATTACCGCTGTCGTTAACATCAAACTTGCCGGTTACCTGCCCCGATATCTTTTTAGCCTGCGCCTCAGCAGGATAACGCGGAGTTTCCTTAAAGATGCGTCCTTCACACTCTTTTTGTGAGACGGGATAACGAGCCTGCCCGGTATAGACGCAATTGTCCGTAGAGCGCGATTTGCTGCACCCTTCCGGTTTGAGCACCGCACAGCCAGCCAGTATCGAGATGGAAAGTATGCTTAAAAGAAATCGCGTCATTTTTGAATTG
>NZ_CAEO01000199.1 GCF_000321045.1 Phytobacter massiliensis JC163 | reverse complement strand
GACTAAAGCCTCACCTAACGTTGAGCCATATCCAGGTCCTTGCCACCTCGCAGCATGGTGCAGTTCATGAGCAAACATGCGCTCAATAGAGTGCGCATAGTTCTTGCAGAATGCATTATTTTCAGGGTCGACAGTTATATAGACAACGCCAGCTTCAGGACAAAAACCGGCATGCCCTTTTTCAGGGATAACAAACTTCCCGGCTTTAACCACCACATCCAGAGAAGGAAGCGGCATCAACCTTTTGGCTTTTAAGTAGGTACTGGCCAGGGTGGTCTGAAGCCATTCAGAGTGAGCGGTAAGTTTTTTCTGAGCATTCAGAATATGAATGGTTATTTGAGCCATGTCAGCATCACTTAGAAGCCACAGTAAACGTCCGTATATTAGCAGACATATAACGAATGTCATGGTGCTGCTCAGCAGTGGCAGACCAGTAATCAGGGATGTCCGCTTA
>NZ_CAEO01000200.1 GCF_000321045.1 Phytobacter massiliensis JC163 | reverse complement strand
TCGGCTTCTAGTGCCAAGGCATCCGCCATGCGCCCTTAATAACTTAACCTGTAAGTTACTAAGCCTAAAAAATTAAAACTTAATAATTAAAAAATCTTAAAAAAGAAATTTGTTTGTTTACTTTCGATATCGTTTTATCCAGTTTTCAAAGAACAATGGTGGAGCCTAGCGGGATCGAACCGCTGACCTCCTGCGTGCAAGGCAGGCGCTCTCCCAGCTGAGCTAAGGCCCCAGTTTCAAAATGGTGGGCCTAAATGGACTCGAACCATCGACCTCACGCTTATCAGGCGTGCGCTCTAACCAGCTGAGCTATAGGCCCATTTTGAATAGGTTATAAAATTAAATTCATAAACCTTCAAAACTGAACAGCAAGTGTAATCTTAGATGAACCAAGTTCATCTTTCCGTTATATTCCTTAGAAA
>NZ_CAEO01000201.1 GCF_000321045.1 Phytobacter massiliensis JC163 | reverse complement strand
ACGTTCTTCGACGAGGCGGCAGATACGTGAAAGATTGTCGTGTTGCAGGCAGGTAGGTTCAATTCGTTTTGTCATGGGTTCAATAGTTTAACATTCAATACATATTCAATACATTAGAGGGGGTTGGCCCGGCGGAGCCGGGCCGTCGGCAAGGGCGCGGGCAAAAACCCGCGCCCGCGCAGGGCGGGGGACGGACGGGAGCAGGGGCGAAGCCGCGCGACCGGACGCACGGGACCGGAGCGAAGCGGAGGACCCGCACCCGCCCGGAGCGGATGCCGACATATAGGGGGACCGAGCCGCCGAGCGCGAAGCGGCGCGCGGAGTGCGCCGCGACAGGGCGAGGCGAGCGACGGGACCCGCGACGCAGGGCGGCGATCGCAGACCGACCGAGGCGCAAGCCGCGGAGGAGAGCGAAGCGGTC
>NZ_CAEO01000202.1 GCF_000321045.1 Phytobacter massiliensis JC163 | reverse complement strand
GTTCGATTCTCTGTGAAGTCCCAGAATTCAAACCATTCCCTAAACAAATGAAGCTGTAGGCGTAGACCTAGGCATCACTGATTTTGCGATTCTATCTAATGGACGTAAAGTGGATAACCAACGCTTTACGGTAAGATGGAACAGAAGCTTAAACGAGAGCAGCGCAAGTTATCACGTCGCTACGAGCAAGCAAAGAAAGAAGGTCGTGACTTACGCGACTGCATGAACTACCAAAAGCAACGTCGTAAAGTGGCTCGCTTGCGTGAGCGTGTTGCGTTTCCAGCGAGAAGATTTTTTAAACAAGCTATCAACGGAATTGATTCACCAATATGACGTCATTTGCCTCGAAGACTTAAACACAAAAGGGATGTTGAAAAATCG
>NZ_CAEO01000203.1 GCF_000321045.1 Phytobacter massiliensis JC163 | reverse complement strand
ATTTCAACGAAAAGGAAGTGTCATGGGCTATGTGGAACTGGTTAATACCCTCATTGCAGATGGCCACAAAACAATATCGCTCGTTTCAAATAAGCGTCATACCGATGATGAACGCGTCATCATTGAGGAATATCTCGTTCTTGATGCATGTGGAGATATCGTTGCCAGAAAGATACGAATACCGGAAGGTTACGGCTGGTCAATGGTCGACTGGCCAGGGTATCGGCCGTGCGATGATGCTCAAGTTGTGTTCGGAGGGATTGACCTGAATGACGCAGATACGGCAAAAGGCTATTTCTTTCTGATGGCCTATGACTGAATACGGGCAGGAAGGACAAAACGGCGGGCGGGATTTCATAACGGTTTTGGAA
>NZ_CAEO01000204.1 GCF_000321045.1 Phytobacter massiliensis JC163 | reverse complement strand
TGCGACGGCCAGCCTGAGCTTATCTTCATCGCCACCGGCTCTGAAGTGGAGCTGGCAGTCGCGGCTTACGAAAAACTGACGGCCGAAGGGGTGAAGGCGCGCGTGGTTTCCATGCCGTCCACCGACGCGTTCGACAAACAGGATGCGGCGTACCGTGAGGCGGTGCTGCCGAAAGCGGTCAGCGCGCGCGTGGCGGTGGAAGCAGGTATCGCTGACTACTGGTACAAGTACGTGGGCCTGAACGGCGCGATTGTCGGCATGACCACCTTCGGTGAGTCCGCCCCGGCAGAGCAGCTGTTTGAAGAGTTTGGCTTCACCGTGGACAACGTGGTGGCGAAAGCGAAAGCGCTGCTGTAA
>NZ_CAEO01000205.1 GCF_000321045.1 Phytobacter massiliensis JC163 | reverse complement strand
TTCCCGTTCATCCAGCAGTTCCAGCACAATCGATGGTGTTACCAATTCATGGAAAAGGTCTGCGTCAAATCCCCAGTCGTCATGCATTGCCTGCTCTGCCGCTTCACGCAGTGCCTGAGAGTTAATTTCGCTCACTTCGAACCTCTCTGTTTACTGATAAGTTCCAGATCCTCCTGGCAACTTGCACAAGTCCGACAACCCTGAACGACCAGGCGTCTTCGTTCATCTATCGGATCGCCACACTCACAACAATGAGTGGCAGATATAGCCTGGTGGTTCAGGCGGCGCATTTTTTATTGCTGTGTTGCGCTGTAATTCTTCTATTTCTGATCCG
>NZ_CAEO01000206.1 GCF_000321045.1 Phytobacter massiliensis JC163 | reverse complement strand
CGAAGCATGGAAAACCGTGCTGGTCGTCCTTCTGTTGGCTTCGAGATACGGCATGAAGCTCTCCATGCAGGCGTCAATATCAAGGCGTCCGCATTTATCATATGGTTCGAGCATCTTCTGCCAAAGCAGCACTTCGGCTTCATCCTTATCTACCTTCTCCTTGTTGTAACGCAGGGCCCCGCCGGGTGTTGCCCCGGATCTTATATTCGCAACCATTCCTTAGCTTGTTTGGCAAGGTTCAGAATCTCGATACTCAGGGCCTTCAACTCCCTCGTGCGCTGTTCCAATGCGGCGATCTGATGCGGGATAGCGACGTTGGAGAAGTG
>NZ_CAEO01000207.1 GCF_000321045.1 Phytobacter massiliensis JC163 | reverse complement strand
CTTCCGCGTCTTCGACGCCATGAACGACCCGCGCAACATGCAGGCGGCATTACAGGCGGTACGCCGTCACGGGGCGCATGCCCAGGGTACCCTCTCGTACACCACCAGCCCGGTGCACACCCTGCAGACCTGGCTCGACCTGACCGAACAGCTGCTGGAAGCGGGTGTCGACTCCGTTGCGATTAAAGACATGTCCGGCATCCTGACGCCCTCTGCCGCGTATGAACTGGTCAGCGAAATCAAAAAACGCTTTAACGTGCGCCTGCACCTGCATGCGCATGCCACCACCGGGATGGCGGAGATGGCCCTGCTCAAAGCCATT
>NZ_CAEO01000208.1 GCF_000321045.1 Phytobacter massiliensis JC163 | reverse complement strand
GTTGTTGTCATACAGCGGCAGCGCCAACGCAGGCTCCGGGAAGCGCTTCGTGCCGGGATAACACGCGCAGACAACCGATGGCCATCCACCCCTTCATGCCGGGACCAGGCACGTCCAATGGCCGTTTTACTGACGGGCTGCCCCATCGCCCAGATAAGCCTGGCCTGTTTACGCTCCGTTTCAGGCTTCAGCGCATCATGTGCCGTCTTTATGCTGCCCTCCGGCCTTTTGACCGCATCGACCCATTTCTGCGTGCCGTCCGTGTAAACCTGGACGTGTTCCCTGGTACGGGACGCCGAAATGTAAAAGGCACGTTTC
>NZ_CAEO01000209.1 GCF_000321045.1 Phytobacter massiliensis JC163 | reverse complement strand
CTCTTTCAGCACGTAGCCGCCGCGGGCGATGTCCGCCAGCTGCTGCTCCGTACGCGCCTGCTGCGCCAGGTTCTGGCGGGAGAGAATCAGCGCGGTCGGGCCGTCGGCGCGCTCAACGCCGTACTTCCACGCCACCGCCGATTCCACCTGGTCGCACGGACGCCATGTGGAGACGTTCGGGGTCACGCGCAGGCTGGCAACCTGCTCCACCGGCTGGTGGGTCGGGCCGTCCTCGCCCAGACCGATGGAGTCGTGGGTGTAAACCAGCACCTGACGCTGCTTCATCAGCGCCGCCATCCGCACT
>NZ_CAEO01000210.1 GCF_000321045.1 Phytobacter massiliensis JC163 | reverse complement strand
GTCTTTCAGCACGTAGCCGCCGCGGGCGATGTCCGCCAGCTGCTGCTCCGTACGTGCCTGCTGCGCCAGGTTCTGACGGGAGAGAATCAGCGCCGTCGGGCCGTCGGCACGCTCAACGCCGTACTTCCACGCCACCGCCGATTCCACCTGGTCGCACGGACGCCATGTGGAGACGTTCGGGGTCACGCGCAGGCTGGCCACCTGCTCCACCGGCTGGTGGGTCGGGCCGTCCTCGCCCAGACCGATGGAGTCGTGAGTGTAGACCAGCACCTGACGCTGCTTCATCAGCGCCGCCATGCGCACC
>NZ_CAEO01000211.1 GCF_000321045.1 Phytobacter massiliensis JC163 | reverse complement strand
CGGATCTGCACAACATTGATAACGCCCAATCTTTTTGCTCAGACTCTAACTCATTGATACTCATTTATAAACTCCTTGCAATGTATGTCGTTTCAGCTAAACGGTATCAGCAATGTTTATGTAAAGAAACAGTAAGATAATACTCAACCCGATGTTTGAGTACGGTCATCATCTGACACTACAGACTCTGGCATCGCTGTGAAGACGACGCGAAATTCAGCATTTTCACAAGCGTTATCTTTTACAAAACCGATCTCACTCTCCTTTGATGCGAATGCCAGCGTCAGACATCATATGCA
>NZ_CAEO01000212.1 GCF_000321045.1 Phytobacter massiliensis JC163 | reverse complement strand
ATTAGCTGTGTGTCGTTTCAATTTTCAGCTTGATCCAGATTTTTAAAGAGCAAAACTTCGCAGTACACTTCTTAGTGCACTCTGAAGTATTTTTCGAACAGTAAAGATGGTGGAGCTATGCGGGATCGAACCGCAGACCTCCTGCGTGCAAAGCAGGCGCTCTCCCAGCTGAGCTATAGCCCCATCGTGTAGTCAGAACCTCTTACCGAGAATTTCTGTTGAGGCAAGGCGTGGTGACACGAAGCATACTCAGGTATGTGAGTGTCGCCGCAACGCAGCATCAGCAG
>NZ_CAEO01000213.1 GCF_000321045.1 Phytobacter massiliensis JC163 | reverse complement strand
GTCGCCTTCGCCACTGGTGTTCCTCCAAATCTCTACGCATTTCACCGCTACACTTGGAATTCCACTATCCTCTTCTGCACTCAAGTCTCCCAGTTTCCAATGACCCTCCCCGGTTGAGCCGGGGGCTTTCACATCAGACTTAAGAAACCACCTGCGCGCGCTTTACGCCCAATAAATCCGGACAACGCTTGCCACCTACGTATTACCGCGGCTGCTGGCACGTAGTTAGCCGTGGCTTTCTGATAAGGTACCGTCAAGGTACGTTCATTACCTAACG
>NZ_CAEO01000214.1 GCF_000321045.1 Phytobacter massiliensis JC163 | reverse complement strand
TATTCCCACGGCAGGATCGCCGAATATTGGCGCCGCATCGGCGCGGCAGGAGCCGCACCGTTCCCCGTGGCCAGCAGTTGGGAAGACGGCAACCACTGGTTCCTCGGCCCGCTGGCCGAAGGCCGCCCCAAGCCGGTCTGGAATTCCCTGACGGCGGCCTGGTCGCCCCGGTCGGTGAGCGCCGAGATCTGGGACCGCAACTTCACGCCCGGGCAAACCGTGAGCTTTCCGCTCTGGCTCTTCAACGATACGGACGAAAAGGCCGCGCTGACGGCG
>NZ_CAEO01000215.1 GCF_000321045.1 Phytobacter massiliensis JC163 | reverse complement strand
TCTGTAGTTGCAATACCTGCAATAACTTCAATGACTTCTGGCGCGACTTCAATACTGCCTAGTTCTTCTTTACCTGCTGGTGTCATTTGAGGTAATGATTTCACAACTTGTTCAGCCATTTTTCATGCCCCTTCCTATTCTATGAATTTAGAACGTCGTTTTCTTCAAGGAATTTCGTATTGAATTTACCTGATTTGAATACTTCGTTCTCCATTAATTTCTTATGGAAAGGAATTGTTGTTTAATACCAGGACCCTCTACAACGAACTCGCCTA
>NZ_CAEO01000216.1 GCF_000321045.1 Phytobacter massiliensis JC163 | reverse complement strand
CAGCGCATCTTCCCAATGACCCCCCAGTAATATTCAACAACAAGTCGTTAGCAAGCACTTCCGTGCCTTTCATCTTCTTATGAACTTCTTCGGAATATACTTGATGTCATCATAACAAGCCAGTCATTATAGACATTTTGCGAGCGGAAAAAGGAATCCCATTCGCAGAATAGTTACTTCCCTTTGGTGTGCTACCGGAACCTATCTTTGAGCATATTTCTTCAATCGTTGTCCACACCCAATTATCTGGAATTTCA
>NZ_CAEO01000217.1 GCF_000321045.1 Phytobacter massiliensis JC163 | reverse complement strand
ATAAAACTCTTCATACCTTGAGTTACTAAATACAAACCGACAAAAAGCATCAATGTAAACAATGAAACATATATTATTCCGACCAATATGAAATCATAAAAAGAATCATCCGGTACAATATTAATATGGCTTATAATAAATCGGACTAACAAGACTGTAAAAAACATATCAATAAGTGTTTCGCATACATGCTCACATATGTCCGCAATTTCTCTTTGAGACCCCTCCGGAACAGGAAATAGGGCTTCCAGCAGAAT
>NZ_CAEO01000218.1 GCF_000321045.1 Phytobacter massiliensis JC163 | reverse complement strand
CTGGCGGTAGCCGGGGATGAAACTGACGGCGTGGATATGAATGTCAGCGCCTCTTCTGAGCAGGATGTTGCCGGTCTGGCGCGTCAGTACATCGCGGCGGTGGGCGGCTCCGATAACCTCACCGGTATCGACGCCTGCATTACCCGTCTGCGTCTGAACGTGAAAGACTCTGCGCTGGTTAACGAAGCGCTGGCGAAACGACTGGGGGCGACGGGGGTTATCCGTCTCAACAAAACCAGCGTGCAGATCA
>NZ_CAEO01000219.1 GCF_000321045.1 Phytobacter massiliensis JC163 | reverse complement strand
ACCGGTGCTCTACTTCATCCACGCCGTGCTGACCGGTATCTCTGTCTTTATCGCCGCCAGCATGCAGTGGATTGCCGGCTTCGGCTTCAGCGCCGGTCTGGTGGATATGGTGCTCTCGTCACGCAACCCGCTGGCGGTGCACTGGTATATGCTGATCCTGCAGGGGCTGGTCTTCTTCGTTATCTACTACGTGGTATTCCGCTTCACCATTCAGAAATTCAACCTGCTGACCCCCGGCCGTGAG
>NZ_CAEO01000220.1 GCF_000321045.1 Phytobacter massiliensis JC163 | reverse complement strand
GCCGGTGCTCTACTTCATCCACGCCGTGCTGACCGGTATCTCTGTCTTTATCGCCGCCAGCATGCAGTGGATTGCCGGGTTCGGCTTCAGCGCCGGTCTGGTGGATATGGTGCTCTCGTCACGTAACCCGCTGGCGGTGCACTGGTATATGCTGATCCTGCAGGGGCTGGTCTTCTTCGTTATCTACTACGTGGTATTCCGCTTCACCATTCAGAAATTCAACCTGCTGACCCCTGGCCGTGAA
>NZ_CAEO01000221.1 GCF_000321045.1 Phytobacter massiliensis JC163 | reverse complement strand
CGCTCCCGTGCTTTGTTGTGGCAAAGCTCGCATACATAAGTATGCTTCGCTTCACCACGCCGCGCCCGGAAACGAATTAAAGGTAAGAGGTTCTGACTACACGATGGGGCTATAGCTCAGCTGGGAGAGCGCCTGCTTTGCACGCAGGAGGTCTGCGGTTCGATCCCGCATAGCTCCACCATCTTTACTGTTCGAAAAAATACTTCAGAGTGCACTGAGAAGTGTACTGCGAAGT
>NZ_CAEO01000222.1 GCF_000321045.1 Phytobacter massiliensis JC163 | reverse complement strand
TTCCCTACTCTCGCATGGGGAGACCCCACACTACCATCGGCGCTACGGCGTTTCACTTCTGAGTTCGGCATGGGGTCAGGTGGGACCACCGCGCTACTGCCGCCAGACAAATTCTTTACTAAGTGCCGAACTTTAACCGTATTAAGTGGTGCTGATACCCAGAGTCGAACTGGGGACCTCACCCTTACCAAGGGTGCGCTCTACCAACTGAGCCATATCAGCACGCTAAAT
>NZ_CAEO01000223.1 GCF_000321045.1 Phytobacter massiliensis JC163 | reverse complement strand
GTTGGTAAACGTCAGCTTGGCATTATTCTTAACGGTTACGTTCGTCGCGGAAATCTCATCACCCGAAATAACAGTATCGGTTGTTACCGTCTTGTCGTTGAAATAGACGGTAGAACCTGTGTTTTTGCCTTCATAACAGCGGCGTAAGCATCTACCAAACCATAGCCCATTTGGTTGTTCCAAGTTCCGTTGGTGTGGCCCGATTGGGTCGTAT
>NZ_CAEO01000224.1 GCF_000321045.1 Phytobacter massiliensis JC163 | reverse complement strand
CGTATCACCGTACAGCTACCCGTAGACGGGCTGCTTTTCTGGAAACTGTCCGGGCGCGAAGCGCTGTCGGAAACCTACGCCTTTACCCTGACGGTGCTCGGCACCGATGCGCGTCTTGACCGCAGCCAGCTGCTGGGCAAGCCGGTGACCGTCACCATTCCCACGCAGTCCCTGACGCCGCGCTACCTCAACGGTAAGGT
>NZ_CAEO01000225.1 GCF_000321045.1 Phytobacter massiliensis JC163 | reverse complement strand
ACGGAAGTACGCCGCGATACTCTCCAGTTTCAGCAGGTCCAGCCCGGTGTCGTGTTGTGTGCCTGCCAGGGTGGCGACCAGCGCTTCGGTGGCCGGGTGGCCGTAGGTGCCGCTCATTGACGAGATGGCGGTATCGACCCCGTCCACGCCCGCCTCAATGGCTTTGAGCAGGGCCATCTCCGCCATCCCGGTGG
>NZ_CAEO01000226.1 GCF_000321045.1 Phytobacter massiliensis JC163 | reverse complement strand
AGAAAGTGAATAGCAAGGCGTCTTGCGAAGCAGACTTTGTGTCCCCTTCGTCTAGAGGCCCAGGACACCGCCCTTTCACGGCGGTAACAGGGGTTCGAATCCCCTAGGGGACGCCACTTGCTGGTTGTGTGAGTGAAAGTCGCCTGCCTTATATATCTCAAAACTGACTCACGAGTCATGTTTGAGATA
>NZ_CAEO01000227.1 GCF_000321045.1 Phytobacter massiliensis JC163 | reverse complement strand
ATGTAAGTAGAAGAATTAAAAGCGCTCGAGGCCAAGTGTTTTATGGGTTATCTTCAATTCCCGATTTAGTCATTTTAGATGAAAATTTTGATAACGAGCATAATGCAAATAAGAATATCGATAATATAGATCAAATTTATGGATGTATTGAAGTGAAAAAATTAAATCATCCTTTACCTACAATTCAT
>NZ_CAEO01000228.1 GCF_000321045.1 Phytobacter massiliensis JC163 | reverse complement strand
CGAACATGCACGAAGCGAGTGCGGCCATCGTCGGTGCTACGCTCACTGCGTGTGATTATGTCATGCAAGGTAAAGCACAGCACGCGGTAAATCTTGGGGGTGGGTTGCATCATGGTTTTAAAATAAAGCATCTGGTTTTTGTATTTATAATGATTCATCAATTGCGATTAAAT
>NZ_CAEO01000229.1 GCF_000321045.1 Phytobacter massiliensis JC163 | reverse complement strand
TTGATGCCTGGCAGTTCCCTACTCTCGCATGGGGAGACCCCACACTACCATCGGCGCTACGGCGTTTCACTTCTGAGTTCGGCATGGGGTCAGGTGGGACCACCGCGCTGTTGCCGCCAGGCAAATTCTGTCTGTTTACTGCCGCAGGCAGTAAACACTAATCTGTATCAGA
>NZ_CAEO01000230.1 GCF_000321045.1 Phytobacter massiliensis JC163 | reverse complement strand
GCCGCTTCGCTTTTTCTCAGCGGCGCGGGGTGTGCATATTACGCTTTCCCGCCGTGAAGTCAACCGTTTATTTTCGTCTGGCTTCACCTGACAGGCCGGTGTGTTTGCCGTTGTGCCGTGTCAGTGGTGGCGCATTATAGGGAGTTCCTGAGAACTGACAAGCCCTAAT
>NZ_CAEO01000231.1 GCF_000321045.1 Phytobacter massiliensis JC163 | reverse complement strand
GTGCACGTGGATTTCCCCCCCGAGATTGCCCGCGCCTGGCAAATTGTCCAGGGCGATACGCTGCTGGCAGAAATGCAGCGCAGCCGCGCATTAGTCTGAGGGTTGCCCGTTTGCGCCCACCGATACGCAAACGGGCAACGTATGTTGCCGCAATGTTA
>NZ_CAEO01000232.1 GCF_000321045.1 Phytobacter massiliensis JC163 | reverse complement strand
GCCAGCACCTGGTCGAGTTTGTCTGCCGCATTCTGCTGCTTAAGCTGGCTTTCGAGGTTGGTCAGCATCCCGCCCGGCACCTGGGCCACGAGGATACGGCTGTCGGTGCCCTTAAGCTGGCCCTCGAAGGCGTGGTATTTTTTACGCACCTC
>NZ_CAEO01000233.1 GCF_000321045.1 Phytobacter massiliensis JC163 | reverse complement strand
AAAAAGAGGCTGGGACATAAGTGTAAAAACACATCTCAAATGAGCATAAGAAAAACCGGAATCGCGCTGTGGCGCGGTTCCGGTTTTTGTTGCGAACGCTAAAAAATGGAAAATGAAATGTTTTGTCCCAGCCTCTTTTT
>NZ_CAEO01000234.1 GCF_000321045.1 Phytobacter massiliensis JC163 | reverse complement strand
TGGCGGAACGGACGGGACTCGAACCCGCGACCCCCTGCGTGACAGGCAGGTATTCTAACCGACTGAACTACCGCTCCACCGAATACTTTTTGTAACCACCGGATTAACGCACCGGCTTACTACTTAAT
>NZ_CAEO01000235.1 GCF_000321045.1 Phytobacter massiliensis JC163 | reverse complement strand
GTTACTGAAAACGAACTTGTAAAATCATTCTACTTAGTACCAGCGGATGGTGCAGCATTACCTAGCTATCAAGCAGGTCAATACGTATCTGTACAAGTGAGCATTCCA
>NZ_CAEO01000236.1 GCF_000321045.1 Phytobacter massiliensis JC163 | reverse complement strand
GAAAAACGAGCAGTAAAAACCTCTACAGGCTTGTAGCTCAGGTGGTTAGAGCGCACCCCTGATAAGGGTGAGGTCGGTGGTTCAAGTCCACTCAGGCCTACCAAATT
>NZ_HE578955.1 GCF_000321045.1 Phytobacter massiliensis JC163 | reverse complement strand
CAATCGCCGAGCCAATCACCCCCGCCACGTTCGGGCCCATCGCGTGCATCAGCAGGAAATTCTGCGGGTCGGCCTCCAGCCCCACCTTATTCGACACGCGCGCCGCCATCGGCACCGCCGACACCCCGGCTGAACCAATCAGCGGGTTGATTTTGTGCTTACTGAACACGTTCATCAGCTTCGCCATCAGCACCCCGGCCGCCGTGCCGATACAGAACGCAATCACCCCCAGCAGCAGGATACCCAGCGTCTGCGGCTGCAGGAACTTGTCCGCCACCAGCTTCGCGCCCACCGACAGGCCGAGGAAGATGGTCACGATATTGATTAAGGCGTTCTGCACCGTGTCGCTCAGCCGCTCCACCACCCCGCTCTCGCGCATCAGGTTGCCGAAGCAGAACATCCCCAGCAGCGGGGCCGCGTCCGGCAGCAGCAGGGCCACCAGCAGCAGGAGCACCGCCGGGAAGAGGATTTTCTCCCGCTTACTCACCGTGCGCAGTTGCACCATGCGGATGGTCCGCTCCTTCTGCGTGGTCAGCAGCTTCATCACCGGCGGCTGGATTAACGGCACCAGCGCCATGTACGAATACGCCGCCACCGCGATGGCACCGAGTAATTCCGGGGCCAGCTTGCCGGAGAGGTAAATCGCCGTCGGGCCGTCCGCCCCGCCGATGATGCCGATGGCCGCCGCCTGGGGCAGGGTGAAGCTGATGATGCCGAAGTAGTTCAGGGTCAGCGCCCCCAGCACCGTGGCGAAGATACCGAACTGCGCCGCCGCCCCCAGCAGCAGGGTGCGCGGGTTGGCCAGCAGCGGGCCGAAGTCGGTCATCGCCCCCACCCCCATAAATATCACCAGCGGGGCAATACCCGACCCGATGGCGACCTTGTAGAACACCGCCAGCACTCCGGCGGAGTAGCCCATGTCCACGGCCAGCGTCTCCATCTGCCCCTGCACCGACGGCGGGGCCAGCGCCAGTGCTTCCTTGATGGCATGCACGTCCGGGGCGCAGTGCAGCTTCGCGGCTATCACCGCCAGCTGCCCGGCATCGTGGTGGGCCAGCAGGCTCTCCAGCGCGGTCATCGCCAGCCCCGCCTCCGGGATGTTCGACAGCAGGCCGCCGAAGCCAATCGGCAGCAGCAGTAACGGCTCAAACTTCTTCGCAATCGCCAGCCACAGCAGCAGCAGGCTCACCAGCAGCATGATGGCCTGGCCTGCCTGGAGGTGCATCAGCCCCATGCCCTGGACCAGGGCGTTCAGACTTTCCATTTCTGCTCCTTACGCCAGACTCATCAGGGTGTCGCCGACCGCCACCGCATCGCCGGCTTTCACCGCGATACCGCGCACCGTGCCCGCCTGCGCGGCGCGGATTTCGGTCTCCATCTTCATGGCCTCCAGAATCAGCAGCACGTCGCCTTCGGCCACCGTCTGGCCTTCCGTCGCAATCACCTTCCAGATATTGCCCGCCAGCGGGGCGGTCACCGGGGTGCCTGCGCCTGCCGGGGCCGGTGCGGCAGCCTGAACAGGAGCCGGTGTGGCCGCCGTCAGCTGGCTGATATCGCCGCCGTCGCTGACTTTGACCACAAAGGCTTTCCCTTCCACTTCCACGGTGTAGACGCCGGAGGCGGCCGCTTTTGCCGGGGCAGCGGCAGGTCTGGCTTCTTCCGCCTGCGGCACCGGCTCAAAGGCCGCCGGGTTGTTGCGGTTTTCGAGGAATTTCATCCCCGGCTGCGGGAACAGGGCCACGGTGAGCACGTCCTCGATGGCGTTTGCAGCCAGCACAATGCCCTTCTCCTGCGCCTGGCGCTTCACGTCGGCTTCCAGCTGTGCCAGCTCCGGTTTCAGTAAATCCGCCGGGCGGCAGGTGACGGCCTCTGCCCCCTCCAGCACCCGCGCCTGTAAGGCCGCGTTCACCGGAGCCGGGGTGTGGCCGTACTCGCCTTTCAGAATCCCGGCGGTCTCCTTCGCAATGGATTTGTAGCGCTCCCCGGTGAGGACGTTGAGCACCGCCTGGGTACCGACAATCTGCGAGGTGGGGGTCACCAGCGGGATGAAACCCAGGTCCTCGCGCACGCGGGGAATCTCT
>NZ_HE578954.1 GCF_000321045.1 Phytobacter massiliensis JC163 | reverse complement strand
GTGTGTTCGAGTCTCTCAAATTTTCGCAATCATGAAGTGAAACATCTTCGGGTTGTGAGGTTAAGCGACTAAGCGTACACGGTGGATGCCCTGGCAGTCAGAGGCGATGAAGGACGTGCTAATCTGCGAAAAGCGCCGGCGAGGTGATATGAACCTTTGACCCGGCGATGTCCGAATGGGGAAACCCAGTGCAATTCGTTGCACTATCGTTAACTGAATACATAGGTTAACGAGGCGAACCGGGGGAACTGAAACATCTAAGTACCCCGAGGAAAAGAAATCAACCGAGATTCCCCCAGTAGCGGCGAGCGAACGGGGAGCAGCCCAGAGCCTGAATCAGCTTGTGTGTTAGTGGAAGCGTCTGGAAAGCCGCGCGATACAGGGTGACAGCCCCGTACACGAAAATGCACAGGTTGTGAGCTCGATGAGTAGGGCGGGACACGTGGTATCCTGTCTGAATATGGGGGGACCATCCTCCAAGGCTAAATACTCCTGACTGACCGATAGTGAACCAGTACCGTGAGGGAAAGGCGAAAAGAACCCCGGCGAGGGGAGTGAAAAAGAACCTGAAACCGTGTACGTACAAGCAGTGGGAGCACTCTTTTATGGGTGTGACTGCGTACCTTTTGTATAATGGGTCAGCGACTTATATTCTGTAGCAAGGTTAACCGTATAGGGGAGCCGAAGGGAAACCGAGTCTTAATTGGGCGTTAAGTTGCAGGGTATAGACCCGAAACCCGGTGATCTAGCCATGGGCAGGTTGAAGGTTGGGTAACACTAACTGGAGGACCGAACCGACTAATGTTGAAAAATTAGCGGATGACCTGTGGCTGGGGGTGAAAGGCCAATCAAACCGGGAGATAGCTGGTTCTCCCCGAAAGCTATTTAGGTAGCGCCTCGTGAATTCATCTCCGGGGGTAGAGCACTGTTTCGGCTAGGGGGCCATCCCGGCTTACCAACCCGATGCAAACTGCGAATACCGGAGAATGTTATCACGGGAGACACACGGCGGGTGCTAACGTCCGTCGTGAAGAGGGAAACAACCCAGACCGCCAGCTAAGGTCCCAAAGTCATGGTTAAGTGGGAAACGATGTGGGAAGGCCCAGACAGCCAGGATGTTGGCTTAGAAGCAGCCATCATTTAAAGAAAGCGTAATAGCTCACTGGTCGAGTCGGCCTGCGCGGAAGATGTAACGGGGCTAAACCATGCACCGAAGCTGCGGCAGCGACACTATGTGTTGTTGGGTAGGGGAGCGTTCTGTAAGCCTGCGAAGGTGTGCTGTGAGGCATGCTGGAGGTATCAGAAGTGCGAATGCTGACATAAGTAACGATAAAGCGGGTGAAAAGCCCGCTCGCCGGAAGACCAAGGGTTCCTGTCCAACGTTAATCGGGGCAGGGTGAGTCGACCCCTAAGGCGAGGCCGAAAGGCGTAGTCGATGGGAAACAGGTTAATATTCCTGTACTTGGTGTTACTGCGAAGGGGGGACGGAGAAGGCTATGTTGGCCGGGCGACGGTTGTCCCGGTTTAAGCGTGTAGGTGTGTGTTCCAGGTAAATCCGGTTCACTTTAACACTGAGGCGTGATGACGAGCCACTACGGTGGTGAAGTAACAAATGCCCAGCTTCCAGGAAAAGCCTCTAAGCATCAGGTAACACGAAATCGTACCCCAAACCGACACAGGTGGTCAGGTAGAGAATACCAAGGCGCTTGAGAGAACTCGGGTGAAGGAACTAGGCAAAATGGTGCCGTAACTTCGGGAGAAGGCACGCTGGTGTGTAGGTGAAGCCCCTGCGGGTGGAGCTGAGACCAGTCGAAGATACCAGCTGGCTGCAACTGTTTATTAAAAACACAGCACTGTGCAAACACGAAAGTGGACGTATACGGTGTGACGCCTGCCCGGTGCCGGAAGGTTAATTGATGGGGTTATCCGTAAGGAGAAGCTCTTGATCGAAGCCCCGGTAAACGGCGGCCGTAACTATAACGGTCCTAAGGTAGCGAAATTCCTTGTCGGGTAAGTTCCGACCTGCACGAATGGCGTAATGATGGCCAGGCTGTCTCCACCCGAGACTCAGTGAAATTGAACTCGCTGTGAAGATGCAGTGTACCCGCGGCAAGACGGAAAGACCCCGTGAACCTTTACTATAGCTTGACACTGAACATTGAGCCTTGATGTGTAGGATAGGTGGGAGGCTTTGAAGCGTGGACGCCAGTCTGCGTGGAGCCAACCTTGAAATACCACCCTTTAATGTTTGATGTTCTAACCTGGCGCCGTGATCCGGCGTGGGGACAGTGTCTGGTGGGTAGTTTGACTGGGGCGGTCTCCTCCTAAAGCGTAACGGAGGAGCACGAAGGTCAGCTAATCCTGGTCGGACATCAGGAGGTTAGTGCAATGGCATAAGCTGGCTTGACTGCGAGCGTGACGGCGCGAGCAGGTGCGAAAGCAGGTCATAGTGATCCGGTGGTTCTGAATGGAAGGGCCATCGCTCAACGGATAAAAGGTACTCCGGGGATAACAGGCTGATACCGCCCAAGAGTTCATATCGACGGCGGTGTTTGGCACCTCGATGTCGGCTCATCACATCCTGGGGCTGAAGTAGGTCCCAAGGGTATGGCTGTTCGCCATTTAAAGTGGTACGCGAGCTGGGTTTAGAACGTCGTGAGACAGTTCGGTCCCTATCTGCCGTGGGCGCTGGAGAATTGAGGGGGGCTGCTCCTAGTACGAGAGGACCGGAGTGGACGCATCACTGGTGTTCGGGTTGTCATGCCAATGGCACTGCCCGGTAGCTAAATGCGGAAGAGATAAGTGCTGAAAGCATCTAAGCACGAAACTTGCCCCGAGATGAGTTCTCCCTTGGACTTTAAGTCCACTAAAGGAACGTTGAAGACGACGACGTTGATAGGCCGGGTGTGTAAGCGCAGCGATGCGTTGAGCTAACCGGTACTAATGAACCGTGAGGCTTAACCTTACAACGCCGAAGATGTTTTGGCGGATTTGAGAGAATTTTCAGC
>NZ_HE578953.1:5153-41349 GCF_000321045.1 Phytobacter massiliensis JC163 | reverse complement strand
TTCTCCGGAGCCCGCAATAGAAAAATTGCAGAAAAATGACTGACTGCTGCATTCCACAGCAAAATCCCGCCTTATACCCTTTTGCACACAGAGTTATCCACAAAGCGGCGAAAAGGTGAAAATTCGCGAGCGTTGCGCAAACGTTTTCGTTAAAATGCCCCCGCAAAACGAAGATGCCCCGAAAGGGGCGTTAGCTGAGTTTTTCGTGAAAAATTCAGCTAACGCTCTCTGTTATCGTCAAATCCAGGGGATTTACCATGCAACAACGTCGTCCAGTTCGCCGCGCGCTGCTCAGTGTTTCTGACAAGGCCGGTATCGTCGAATTCGCCCAGGCACTTTCCGCACGCGGTGTGGAGCTGCTGTCTACCGGGGGCACTGCCCGTCTGCTAGCAGCTAAAGGTCTGCCGGTGACCGAAGTTTCCGATTACACCGGTTTCCCGGAAATGATGGATGGACGCGTAAAGACCCTGCATCCAAAAGTGCACGGCGGCATTCTGGGCCGCCGCGGTCAGGATGATGGCATTATGGAACAGCATGGCATCGCGCCTATTGATATGGTTGTAGTTAACCTCTACCCGTTCGCCCAGACCGTAGCCCGCGAAGGCTGCTCGCTGGATGACGCGGTGGAAAACATTGATATTGGCGGCCCGACCATGGTGCGCTCCGCCGCCAAGAACCATAAAGACGTCGCCATCGTAGTAAAGAGCAGTGACTACGACGCCATTATTAAAGAGATGGATGCTAATGAAGGGTCGCTGACGCTCGACACCCGTTTCGATCTCGCCATTAAAGCTTTCGAGCATACCGCCGCCTACGACAGCATGATCGCCAACTACTTCGGCAGCATGGTGCCGGCTTATCACGGTGAAAGCAAAGAGGCCGCCGGTCGCTTCCCACGAACCCTGAACCTGAACTTCATTAAGAAGCAGGATATGCGCTACGGTGAGAACAGCCACCAGCAGGCAGCCTTCTATATAGAAGAAGAGGTAAAGGAAGCGTCGGTCGCTACCGCACAGCAGGTACAGGGCAAGGCGCTTTCCTATAACAACATTGCCGATACCGACGCGGCGTTGGAGTGCGTTAAAGAGTTTAGCGAGCCGGCCTGCGTTATCGTGAAGCACGCCAACCCATGCGGCGTGGCGGTCAGCAACTCGATTCTCGATGCCTACGACCGTGCATATAAAACTGACCCGACCTCCGCGTTCGGCGGCATTATCGCCTTTAACCGCGAGCTGGATGCCGAAACCGCACAGGCGATTGTCTCTCGTCAGTTTGTTGAAGTGATCATCGCACCCTCGGCGTCAGAAGAAGCGCTGAAAATTACCGCCACGAAGCAGAACGTGCGCGTGCTGGTCTGCGGCCAGTGGGCAGAACGCGTTCCGGGGCTGGATTTCAAACGCGTAAACGGCGGCCTGCTGGTTCAGGACCGCGATCTGGGCATGGTTACCGAAGGCGAACTGCGTGTGGTAACAAAACGCCAGCCGACCGAACAGGAGCTGCGTGACGCGCTGTTCTGCTGGAAGGTGGCGAAGTTCGTGAAGTCCAACGCCATTGTTTATGCTAAAGAGAATATGACCATCGGCATTGGCGCCGGTCAGATGAGCCGCGTCTATTCAGCGAAGATCGCCGGGATTAAAGCCGGTGACGAGGGTCTGGAAGTCAAAGGCTCCGCCATGGCCTCTGATGCCTTCTTCCCGTTCCGCGATGGTATCGACGCCGCCGCCGCCGTTGGCGTGAGCTGTGTGATCCAGCCTGGGGGTTCTATCCGGGACAGTGAAGTGATTGCCGCCGCCGATGAACACGGTATCGCGATGATCTTCACCGACATGCGCCACTTCCGCCATTAATGGAGCAACAGATGAAAGTACTAGTTATTGGCAACGGCGGGCGCGAGCACGCGCTGGCGTGGAAAGCCGCCCAGTCGCCGCAGGTCGAAACCGTGTTTGTCGCGCCGGGTAACGCCGGTACTGCCCTGGAGCCGACGCTGCAAAACGTAGCTATCGGCGCTACCGATATTCCGGCGCTGCTGAATTTTGCCCAAAGCGAGAAGATTGACCTGACCATCGTCGGGCCGGAAGCGCCGCTGGTGAAAGGCGTGGTGGACACCTTCCGCGCCGCGGGCCTGAAAATCTTCGGCCCCACCGCGGGCGCGGCGCAGCTTGAAGGCTCCAAAGCCTTCACCAAGGATTTCCTGGCGCGCCATCAGATCCCCACCGCGGAATATCAGAACTTTACCGAAGTCGAGCCTGCGCTGGCCTACCTGCGCGAGAAAGGCGCGCCGATCGTCATTAAGGCCGATGGCCTTGCCGCCGGTAAGGGCGTGATTGTGGCGATGACGCTGAGCGAGGCCGAAGCGGCCGTTCACGATATGCTGGCAGGCAATGCCTTTGGCGACGCCGGTCACCGCATTGTGATCGAAGAGTTTCTCGACGGCGAAGAAGCCAGCTTTATCGTGATGGTGGACGGCGAGCACGTGCTGCCAATGGCCACCAGCCAGGACCACAAGCGCGTGGGCGATGGCGATACCGGTCTGAACACCGGCGGCATGGGCGCTTATTCCCCCGCGCCGGTGGTAACGGATGAAGTTCACCAGCGCACCATGGAACGCATTATCTGGCCAACCGTGAAAGGCATGGCGGCGGAAGGCAATACTTACACCGGTTTCCTGTATGCGGGCCTGATGATCGATAAGCAGGGTAACCCGAAGGTCATTGAGTTCAACTGCCGCTTTGGCGACCCGGAGACGCAGCCCATCATGCTACGCATGAAGTCCGACCTGGTCGAGCTGTGTCTGGCGGCCTGCGAAGGTAAGCTGGACACGCAAAAATCTGAATGGGATGAGCGCGCGGCGCTGGGCGTGGTGATTGCGGCTGGCGGCTACCCTGGGGAATATCGCACCGGCGACGTGATCCATGGTTTACCGCTGGAGGCGGTCGAAGGGGCGAAGGTGTTCCACGCTGGCACCCGGCTTGCCGATAATGAACAGGTGCTTACCAGCGGCGGGCGCGTACTGTGCGCCACAGCGCTGGGTAAGAGCGTTGCCGAGGCGCAGCAACGCGCCTATACATTTATGGCGGATATTCACTGGGACGGTAGCTTTAGCCGCCAGGATATCGGCTGGCGCGCAATTGCCCGCGAGCAGGGCGAGTAATTTCTTACCCATCTGAAAAAGGCATAATGGTCTGCTGATAATGACCATTATGCCTGCCGTTCATCTACCCTCGGTAAAGCCTGCCCTTCCTTTACTCTCCCTGGCAGTCGCCGGAGATTTTAATAAATTTGTCGTTATAGATAATGTAATGGTTCCCGGCCTGGCGCAGCGTATCTTTGCGCACCACATCGCCGGGCCGTAAATACCACGCATCGCCCTCTTCTTCCGTGGTATCGCAGCCGGGCTTAACGAGCAGCTTAAACCAGGTATTACCGGTATTGCTTACCGTTCCTGTACTGCGATCGTAAGTCCATTTAAAGTTAACCTCTCGCGGGCGAACGACCAGAATAGCATCCATCACGATGACCGGCTCCATACTGACCCCGGCCCCGCTGGCGTTGCGCATAACATAATTATGTGAAGGTATCTCCCGAAACGAAACCCGGTAGTAACGCTCGCGGTTGTCTTTTGGACCGTGATAGTAAAATTTAAAGTATTCGCTCGCACCTGCCTGCAATGTCAACTGGCGAGGGGCAAACAGTACTTCACCATCCGCCGGGCGCGAAATGACCTCTTTTCCGCCGGGGCGGTCAATGCCAACAATCGAAACGCGATACAGACGGGCGCTTTTATTGTTATTAACGACCCGTTTCGCGGCGAACTCATCGTCAGGCGCTAGCGAGAACGTTATATTGCCAATGGAGATCCCCTGCGCTGCAGGGGGCAACCATAGCATCAGCAGACAGAGAAGCGCCTGCAGTCTGCTAATTGATATCACGCCACGTAGCCTGAACATGAATCTCTCCTGATGCGCTTACCTCACCAAACCAACCGTCTTTTTCTACCGTGCGCAGGGACACGGGGTTATTCATCAGGATCGAAAATTTCACGTTCGCTTTATTCATCAGCCCCACATCGCCGGAAATATCGTTCCATGGCGTAGCTGACCATAGCGCATCAGTCATATCATGCCAGGTATCATCGCATCCGGCGCTCCAGGACTTAACTTTCCCGCTTTGGGAGGTAAATGACAACGTGGCGGGAAAAGCAACCTTGACAGTGTCATCGGGCGAAGAAAAAAGACAATATGATATTCCTCGGATCACTTTTGACGGCCCTTTAACCTTAACCAGCACTTCATCCGCGGCGGTTTTGGCGCTGGTAGTGACAATATAGCCAAAATCCAGTGATGGTTCGCCATAGCCGACATTTCCTTCTTTCTTTGGCGCAGAGGTATACTCATCTGAAATTATACTGATACCAAAATCACGCGGTTTGATAATAATCTCACTCGAGGTGGAAAACTCGTACCATCCTGATTCAGGAACGTCGGCATTATAAAATCGGAAATTAAGGAATTCGGCAGTATTCATATCGCTAATCCCCAGACGGACCATCTGTTTAAAGAAGTTACTGGAGAAGAAAACATAGATCGAGTCTGATGATGTTAAATCGTTATATGTATAATAGGAAGCAGTGCCGTTTAACGCTCTCCATGAATTTCCATTTAAACTAAATTGTAAATCGCCATAGCTAATTGCTGATAATAAAGTGGTGTTATTAATTGCTGGAAATATATGGATATAGGTATTATTTATCCCACTGGACTGCAAAGTATATTTCACCATTTTGCAACCTAATCCGCTACGAGTACCAATGGTCATCGTCCTGCATTCGCCATTACCCTCGCCGATGATGGGTACACCGTCGCTATTAATAAAAACTTCGGTAAGCGCGTTGGTATTTTCTAATCTTAAATGGCCGCCCTTCTGGTGGGTAACTTTAACTGCATACCAAATCCCGGTACTCTGGTCTATACAGCGTGCACCGCTCGAGGCGTCATACTGTATAGAAGTGGTGCATGTATTAATTGTCGTACTAAAACTACCACCTACCGGTACCTGCTGTAAAAACTGATAAAAAGAGTCTGCCATCATTCCGTGCATCCACTTCGCCCCACCTGAGGGAACCTTTACGCCATAAAAACCCTTTTCATCAGTGGTTTGTGGGGGAATAAGACTGGTATTCATATTACAACCTGTGTACCAGTTAATACAGCGCAGGCCAAGCAGCGGATAAGAGGCGGGAGAATTATCCAGCCACATATCGAACATCCAGTTGGCGGCTAAAGCCGCGTTATAGCCATTGTCGATATAACCAAGACTTTGCTGATAAACAAGACCAGAGCCATTATATTTCAGCCCCGTCCAGCGGTTAGACCCCGTCATACGCGGATCACGTTGTCCGACAACGCCAGGAGTAACAAAGTAGTTATCGTCATTATTATTTTCAACAAATACGTACTTTCTGGTCGGCGCATCTGGATAGATTTGTTTATTTATCGCCGCATTGATATGGGTGCCACCCAGCACAGTAGTTATGAAAATGATGCAATTCAGCCAATTAACTTTCATTATTTTCTCCATTTGGCCTGCTATTGGCATAGGAGGCCAGGCCGCTACAAACTACATCCCCAACCCACACGGCACCACGCGCCTGGCTTAACTCCAGCACCACTTCGCAGCTCTGATTTTTGCCATAGCTGAAATCGATAGTTGGATGTTTTTTATCGATATCCATAATGAACTCGCCGTTATCATCGGTGCGTGTTCTGCCGATATGGTTTTTAATTTGTGCATTTGCCAGCAGCGTTCCATCTTCGGCGCGAATACGGCCAGAAACGGTAACCATTTGTTTAACTTCCGGCGTAATAACCGCAACATTGCCCGGGTAGAGGGTAAAGTGGCTCTTGCGATCGGTAACAATATCGAAGCTATCAATTGAATTTTTACTGTTTTGCAGTTCGATTTCATAACGATTGTACGCCGAGAGCGGCAGGTAATTGCGCTTGCCGGATAGCTGGAATGTCCGGCCATTCACTCTGGCGCTTAATTTGCCTGTATCTTCAAGCCCGGTGTTAAAAATTATCCCGGCATCACCGTCGGTACGCCCGCTGGCGGCAATGTTTGTTCCCTGCCAGCCGATACTGCCATTAGCGGTAAGGTTCGTATTTACGTAACCGTCTGTGCCGCTATTTACGTTCAGCGTGCCTGACGAGTACCGCGTATCAAACTGCGCATAAGCGCCGCCGCTCAGGGTTTTGTCATCGCCGGTATCACCGGAAATGGCGCGTGAAACGTTAGCCCCGATAGTACGGATACTCCCTTCTTCAAACTGCTTACGTACTGCCAGGTTCGCCAGGGTGTACCCTTTTTTATGGCTCATCCCGGCGCTGAACCAGTTGCCTAGCGGCAGCGTGAAGTCAAAAGCAATATATTTGTCGAGCCCACCATCACTGTCGCTATTATTGAACCGCTGTACACCGGCCCGCATTCCTAACGAGCCCCACTTTCCGGTATATAACGACTGATAATAATCGCCAGTATAGTAATGGCTGTTATTACGACGATCGTCGTTATAGCTGACGCTTAATGTGCCCAGCTTTGACCATAGTGGGCTAAAGTTCAGCGAGCCGCCAATCGCGCGATTATCTGCGCTGCTGCGTCGCAATTCATTGCCAATCTGCGTCTTTTCCTGGTTGACCCAAACCGTACTAAAACCGCCAGGCAAGGTGGCGCTGAGGCTACCAATAGCGCTCCAGGAGCTGTCGCTGGCCAGCATATTCTGCATATTAACGCTGATAGATTCGCTTAACGGCAGCGTTATCCGCGTCTCGCCGACAACGTTATTATCATAGCTGTATCCCGTGGCCGCCCAGCTAGAAGCATTGATCGACCCCGAAGCCGAAACGCCAATTAACCAGCTATCTTTAGCCGGCCGCGTCTCATTGCCATCCCCTGACCATTGATCCATATGAAAGCTGCCGCCCCATATCTGCCAGGCCAGCGGCGCGCCAGCACCATGTCCCTGACGAAACAGTTTATTTACCCGCTGGGTACGTTTACTGATTACCTTACTATTAACGATAACTTCGACTTCAACGTCATAAATTCCGTAGGGTAAACCGCGCGTGTCCACTTCGTGGTTACCCATCATGAAGTTCTGGACGCTCAGCAGGCGTCCTTCACGCGTAATATGAACCTCACCCGCGGCGGGCAAAAAAGCGATGACTGGCGTAACGGATTGCGTCCCGTCAAATACCGTCGAGTTAGCATAGTTTCCCCAGGAGAGACCATAAATTTTACCTGCTGAAATGGCGGTCATCGGTCCTAAAGACTGTAAGTTCCAGGTGTCCAGCATCCCACCGGCAAAACGATGGCCAGCGAAGTCGCGTTCGTACATCGCTTTATAAATTTCACTATCCTGATTACTGGTACCAACACCGTACAGCGAACCATCCAGCGCCACATGGTGCTCGCGTAGCGCGGTAACGCTATTAAGCGAAAGATAACTGGAGGTATTATTGTCACCATCACGCATCTGGTTATTGTAGATGCCGAGGTTATATTTGAGCGTGCTGCTAAGGTGATCAACGCTGGACGCGCCGATATCTTCACTACGCGGGCGCAGCAAGGTGCCTAACGCCTCCCGTTTCACCACCAGCTGCAGCAGAAGCTGGCGCAAACTGAGCTTAAGATGCGCGTTATCCTCAAGGGTAATTTGCAGATCTTTATTAAACGCTTCATCTGATAGTGCGATCAGCTGGTTTCGCGGTTGCTCGCTTAAGGTGGCATTATCCTCTTTTTCTTCCAGCTGAATTTGTCGCACGCGCAAAATGCCTTTATCCAGCCAGATCCAGGCATTACCGATCCGCTGATCGTCCTGCGTTCCCGTGCTCCCCTCAAGATGAATAAAGAGCGGAACGCTCATTCCATCCCGTAATGCCTGCCCGAACGCCGGGGGGATAATAACGCTGCCAATTTGCTGAACTTTATCGGTTTCAGCAGCGGCGCTAAGTGGAAAAAGCAAACTGACCATGCTTGAGGCAAGAAGTGATTTCAATCCAGGGTTAAGCCCTTTTAAATGCATAGTCTTATTCCACCAGTACGTATGTTTATTTCACCGGGGCAAATTGCTCACCTTGCCAAAGCGCAACGTGGCCTTTTTTATCCGCAACGTTAACGCGCACAAAGCGGCGCTCTTGTCCTGGCATTAAAAAATAATTTTCTTTGCACTCTTTCCCATCGGCGCTTTTCAGGCACGGGCCGTAAGCAATAATTCGCAGCGTGGCGTTGCCGTCATTGATAAGCTTGCCGTTGTCGTACCGGTAGCTAAATTTCACTTTTCGCGGCGCTACCACCAGAATGGTGCCAATACGGGCCGAAGCCGTCGCAACAGCGCTTCGCGTTGAACTATTGCGCTGGGCATCGCTTAATGCCTGATCGAACCAGACGATGCGGTAATAACGCTCTTTGTCATCTTCCGGCCCCTTATAAAAGAAGCGGATAACGTCGCTGGCTCGCGCGGGAAGCAGCAGACTCGCGGGGGTCAGTAAAATCTCGTCCTTTTTATCCATCGGAATAACTTTGCCATTCTCAAGCGGTGAGGTAAGGCGTTCCACATGGATGTTGACCAGGCGGCCACTGTCGGTGGTGTTTTTGATCTCTTTGCTCAGCGTGCTGCTGCCGCTATTAATAAAGGAGGAGATATCACCAACATCCAGCGCCATAGCTGGCGTAACGGTGCAGAAAATCAGGCTTAGCGCCAGAGTGAGTTTTTTCATTTGAATTCAATCCGTGAAAAAAGGCAGGGGATTCCCCCTGCCTCGCGCATCATGCGCCGCTTGGGCCGCTGGTCCAGGTCGCGTCGAACTGTACGCTTACATCACCGCTCCAGATACCGTCCGGCAGCTCGTTGAAATCTGCTGGGTTAGTACCATCTTTGGTGGCGCTGAGAATAGAGAAGGTGAAAGCGTCCTGAGCGGTAGTACGGTCGGCTGTAGTTTTATAACCGGTTGCCAGCGCGCTGAGGTTGCCGCCCAGAATATTGTTGGCGGTGTCGATCATAACGGTATCGCCATCTTTCTTCACCTCAGTACCGTTATAGGACACGCCTACGCTCAGCGTAGAACCGGTCTCATCCAGCTGGGTCAGCGTGTTAGACAGCAGGCGAGAAGTCAGTTTGAACGCGGTAGCAGTGCTGTCCCCTTCGATAGCAACATCAAACAGACCTTTCTGGGTATTAAAGCCTTTAACCCCTTCGGCATACTGGAAAGACAGGCTGCCCAGAGGCGTTACCACCAGCTTGCTGGTCGTGTCTTTTTTCGCGGTTGCAGACCAGGTAGCTACAGCCTGAGCGGTGGTATCAGCCGCGTGAGCTGCGCCCATGCCGACAAACGCGGAGACCAGAGCGAGTGCAATAACTTTCTTTTTCATAAAAATTTCATCCTGAGTTAATTAAAGAGCGTAATGCCCACTTCCATGCACAATATTTATTGTTGTGCGAAACATATAATTTGCCCGCGAGGTAACAGATATCTGCTAACCCGACGCGAACAATATCCCTGATTTAACACCATCCTTAATTAACGCTTAACGCTCCGCGTTCTTTTTCAGAAAGGTGCAAAAACAGAAAATCCCTTCATAGCTTTTCAGCTATAAAGCGAAACTGTGAACATGATATATTGCAAACTTCTGTGTCATCTGTAGAACATACCCAGGATATTGCATAATATTGCTCATATCAGATATGAGATGAACACATGAATTAAAAAGCGATTATATAATTCGCTAAAATAAAAGCGTCAGCTTTTTTAATAAGAAGCCAAACTAATTAATGCTAAATTAACTTTAGTCTATTGCTTTAATTATTAAAAACGTTTCATCTCAAGCATATCACGACAAATTAATACGCCGAGTGAATTGCAACTCATAAAGCCGTATTTATACAGAACGTCACGTTTGGCCTGATGAATGTATTTCGCCGAAAGCTTATGGCTTTCGACCACATCCTCGACAGGATAACCATTACCAAGACTCGTGAAGATATCGACGATTTTCTGCGACACCTCTTTCCTTTTTCGATCGTAAGGTGCTAGCTTTGCTTTTTGCAATAGCAGCAGCAGATCTCTGGCGTTCAATTTTTTGGGCGCGAACCAAGGAAAGCAATTGCGCGTTGTCGTGACAACTGGCATATCGAGCAGGATAAGCAGACGGCAATTCTTTTTATACGCAACTCGCATCAACAAGCTGCGAGTTTTACTATTATCTACCGCCAGCACAACTACATCTCCCGCTTCGGGAGAGAAATTTCGCGTTTTCTCGGGATTGAGAAAGAATGAAGAGCCTGCTATTTCTTGCGTGATCTCTTTTATACCAGACAGCAGCATTCCGTCATCAGAAATGAAGTAGTGCTTCATATCACGAAGTCCTTTTATTAAACTTTCGTCCTGATGCTGCGCAGAATTTTCCTGGCAGCTCAGAAAAAATTATTTCCTGTCGCCAATAATAGTTTTTTTATTCAAAAGATAAAGCAGGTTATCCCACTCAATTTAATTAAGAAAACCCTAATCAAAAATGGACATTAAAATTATCACAGCCGTGATAATCCATTTTAAACATATAAAGCAAATCATTAACCTATTGAAAAACATACAAATAACTTATTGGTTAGCCATAATTCGCTGATTTCACATGAGGAAGCGTAAAAAAACCACTATAAAGAGTATGATTTTTGACCTTCTCATGGGTTTTAATTTCATTATTATAACAATTTTAATTTTTATAAAGACTTAATGGTAAGAATCACTAATGAATTTTAGGGCATTATCTCAAGTCTTTATCCTGGTTATAAATTATTTGCACTGGCATTTTCTTAAGGCTTTATCCTGGTTTTTTGGGCGTCCTGGTCTGACCTCACCTGACTGTAATAACTTTCCTGCCCGTATATTGATCAGCCACAACGGCATTTTTGGGAAAATCCCCCAGGAATAACGCGTAAGATAATGCTGTTTTTAATCTACGAATGCCCTTAAAAATCATTAATTGTGAGCTATCCAGCAAACTGGACGCGGGCAATCATCTGGCACAGTCCCCCTATATCGTTTACCGCAGAAGGATTGTATGTCTCAGATATCCAACCTTGTGATACAGGAAAAGCATAGATAATAGGTTACACTGTTTTACACAATGTTGTTTATACGTATCTTTCTTTATATTAGAAACACTTAATCAGGTTAAATCCGCACGGGCTGATAAAACATTTGTAAAAACAATACAACATCTCGATCGGGGATAAACGTAAAATGGAGTGTATACAGGAAGAGTAAACGAATGCAGAGTGTGTAGCGGGAAAGGCGTATTCTGGCATCCACAGCCAGTTAACGACACAGGATAAACAAGCGGGACTAAAGAATAACTACCTCAGAAGTTCTTCTCTGTAGGCTGCCACGTACAGAAATCTTCATTGGCGACTAACAGCAGCTGCGCGCCTTCCGGCCCTTCTAACCACGCCACGCTCACCTCTGCTGAGGAGTGGCGCTGACGATTCTCAATATGGCTTAAGGCTAGCGAGTCCAGCTCTGGCTTAACGGTTTGCCCTTCACAGGTGGTAACGGAACCGTTGTTATGCCAGCGGCCCTGGTACAGCACTACACGCCCCTGGCGCAGCGCATCGCTGGTCTGACGGAGCTGGTCGGCACGATAGCGGTAGAGCGCTATCTGATCGCTGGAGATTTGCTGCTTCTGCGCGTTCACCTCCCGCTGCATAAAGCTTAGCTCGCCGCGATCATCAAACCGGACGCGAATGTGCTCAGGCGGCTCGCCGTACACATTAAGCTCGATCAGGCTAAGCTCATCGCCCTGCCAGCGATATTCGCTCAGAGAGGTATTTCCGCGCTGCCACGGGCTAAAGGCGACAAGCAGATGGGTTTCAGTGTCCGTATCTTTGCGCCAGATACGCATCGCGCCCTGGTCACCGGCATAGCCGCTGGCCGTAAAAGGGGGTAAGGAGGAGTGATGGCTACATGCGGTAAGCAACAGCCCGCCCGCCAGCGTAAGCGCACGCCGCCAGGAAAACAAAAGGGGCCGTAAAGCCCCTTCGTTAAAACTGTTCACCGCCACGCGTCTTACTTAACTGCGTCTTTCAGTGCCTTACCAGAAACAAATGCCGGTACGTTAGCTGCGGCGATTTTGATCTCTTTACCGGTCTGCGGGTTGCGGCCAGTACGCTCAGCGCGGTGGTTCACTTTGAAGGTACCGAAACCTACCAGTTGTACAGCATCGCCTTCTTTCAGAGACTCAGTAATCGCAGTCAGGGTGGATTCCAGAGCAGCTTTCGCCTGCGCCTTAGACAGATCAGCCTTGTCTGCAATTACATCAATCAGTTGAGTCTTGTTCATAAGTTATCCTTTCAATGTGTTTATCGCTTGCTAAGCATCGAGTGCGACGGAAATGCCAGAAAAGCACTCTCCTGCATACACGCACCGATAGCCACTTTTTTTCGCCCCCCAAATGTAGACCAGACGGGGGGGAGAAGGGAAGCCTCCCTGGACGACAAAACAGGCGTTAAATCACGTTTTGTTGTCTCATTGCTGCAAATTTATACCGATATTACTCTCACCAGCCTCACGCAGGTCTGCGCGCAGGCCTTTAATCAGTTCAATATCGCGTTCTTCGCAGGCGGCTAAAAGTCGGAAAATCTCCCACTGGATATCCCATTCCTGCTCTACAGCCGGGTTTTCTTTGAGCTCATCATCGGTCATTTCCCGCCCCTGCTGGGTCATTTCCAGCATCGCTACCGTGGTGATGGAGGTCTTGCTGACCTCTATCGCGTACTCCAGTGATTCACCGCTAAGTAACGCATGGAGCAAATCGCTTAGCGCCACGCAGGCATCAATTGCCGGGTAAACGCCGTACAGATCATAATCGTCGGCTGATGGTATCGCCTCTTCCAGCTTTTCCAGCTGGCTGTCGAAATTCACCTTTGCGTCTTTGACCGTCAGCGTTTCCCACACCAGGTCGAGAATACGCCGGTAGAGCTGTGGATCGCCAAACGCGGTCTCCTTACAGAACATCGCGTAATTGGGGTACATGCGCTCGCACAGGCTGGCCATAAAGGCGACATGCTGCCAGCTGGCCAGTCTCTCCATGCGCAGGTGAATGGGGTTTTGTAACATGATGAGTTCCCGGATGCAGAAATTAGCGGCAGTGTACCTGAATCAACGCTGAATTTCCTGCCAACGCGTAAAGGCCGGACGGCCAGAGGCCACCGCGTCCGCCCAGCGGGTCGGCTCAGGTAGACGATACCCCTTCATACAGCGCTGTACCCACGCCAGCGCCGTATCCGTGCTGACCCGGTGCCCTGTCGCGACAAACAGCGGGTTGCAGCGCGCCTTGCTGCGCCAGACCCATGCCAGCTGCTCGCCTTTGTCCATCAGCGGCGCCAGCGCGCCGGGCTCGTCAGAGAGCGGTTCGAACTTGCCGCACAGGCGCTTTTTCGCCACGCCAATCGTGGGCACGTCCACCAGCAGGCCAAAATGGCTGGCAACGCCGAGACGGCGCGGATGCGAAATACCGTGCCCGTCAACAAACAGCAGGTCGGGTTTTTGCGAAAGCTGTTCCCACGCCGCCAGCAGCGCGGGATATTCACGAAATGAGAGAAAGCCGGGGATATAGGGCATGGTGGTGGCGATACGCGCCACTTTATACTCGACCAGTTCTAGTTCAGGCCAGGTCAACAGCACCATTGCGGCGCGCGTCACCTCTCCGCCCTGCTCGAATCCTACATCCGCGCCGCCTATCAGGGCGGGGGGATCTTTTTCCAGCCGATCCTCGCGGGAAACCGATGAGGCAAGTTCGATTTGCTGAGCGCGTAGCGACGCCAGATCCATATTTTCTCCTTAGCGGTGGTATTGCGCGGACAACCGGTGCACAGCCTCCACAAACGCGCCAGCGTGTTCTGGCGGGACATCCTGATGAATACCGTGTCCGAGGTTAAAAACGTGCCCTTCGCCCTGGCCGAAACCTGAAAGTATAGACGCCACTTCCTCCTCGATGCGTGCCGGAGGCGCATAAAGCATTGAGGGGTCCATATTGCCCTGGAGGGCCACTTTGTCGCCTACCCGGCGGCGCGCGTCGGCAATATCGGTCGTCCAGTCCAGCCCCAGCGCGTCACAGCCGGTTTCCGCCATCGCTTCCAGCCACTGTCCGCCGCCCTTGGTGAACAGCGTGACCGGCACGCGGCGACCGTCGTTTTCACGCAGCAGGCCATCGACGATTTTATGCATGTAGTACAGGGAGAACTGCTGATAGTCGCGCCCGGTGAGCACGCCGCCCCAGGTGTCAAAAATCATTACCGACTGGGCGCCCGCTTTGATCTGCGCGTTAAGATAGAGCGTGACGCTTTTCGCCAGCTTGTCGAGCAGCGCGTGCAGGGTCTGCGGGTCGGCGTACATCATTTTTTTGATGACAGTAAAGGCTTTGCTGCTGCCCCCCTCCACCATATACGTCGCCAGCGTCCATGGGCTGCCGGAGAAGCCAATCAGCGGCACTTCGCCCTTCAGTTCACGGCGAATGGTACGCACGGCGTTCATCACGTAACCCAGCTCCTGTTCCGGGTCGGGAACGGGCAGCTTGTCGACATCGGCTTTGCTCTGGACAGGAGAGGTAAAGCGTGGGCCTTCACCCGTTTCGAAGTACAGGCCCAGCCCCATGGCGTCCGGGATAGTCAAAATGTCTGAGAAGAGGATCGCCGCATCCAGCTTGTAACGGCGCAGCGGCTGCAGGGTCACTTCGCAGGCCAGCTCGGCGTTTTTGCACAGCGACATAAAATCCCCGGCCTGCGCGCGGGTCGCTTTATACTCCGGCAGATAGCGGCCGGCCTGGCGCATCATCCATACTGGCGTAACATCGACTGGCTGGCGCTGCAGCGCGCGGAGATAACGATCGTTCTTCAGGGTCATTTTTACATTCCTTTAGCGTTAATGCGCCAAGTGTAACATGTCACTCAAAGTCTGACCGACACAATGCCACCGTGTCTTCAATCAGCCGACGGGCGACGGTGCCGGGCGGCGGTAGCAACGGTAAATCGTCATAGCGATACCAGCCCGCGTCAATCAGCTCTTTCGGGTCGATAACAATATCGCCGCTGTCGTACTCCGCCATAAAGGCGGTCATCAGCGACTGGGGGAACGGCCACGGCTGGGAGGTGACATAGCGCAGGTTTTTCACTTTGACGCCACTCTCTTCCATCACCTCGCGCGCAACGGCCTGCTCCAGCGTCTCCCCCACTTCGACAAAGCCCGCCAGCACGGTATAGATACCGTTACGGTGGCGGGTATGCTGCGCCAGTAAAATTTTGTCCTGATTGCGGATAGCGACGATGATGCACGGGGCGATTTGCGGGTAATAGCGCTCACGGCAGTTGTCGCACAGCATCGCCCACTCTGTTTTGCTGGGGTGCATCGTGTGGCCGCAGTAGCCGCAAAACTTATGCGAACGGTAGAACTCCGCCAGCTGAACGCCACGCCCGGCAAGCTGGAATAACCCCACGTCCTGATCGATCACCTGCCGCACCGACCCCATATCCTGGCGACGGATCTGGCGCACCAGCCACACCGGTTCCCCCTCCCATTCGCCGATTTTTAGTGCGCTTTGGCCCGCAAGATCGAAATTTCCTGCCCTGCCATGTGGTAATTCTCCAGCGGGCAACCATAATTTTTGTTCATGGCTTATGATCCACCAGCCATGATCTGAAGATTCGATAATACGATGCATTTTGTTGCACTACCTCGAGTGATGGCATTTTGTTAACATTATTATTACATCCGGGTGAGCTTTTTTAATCTTAATATTGCGGAGTCAATTATGCTAAACCAGTTAGAAAGCCTGACAGAGCGCGTTGGAGGAAGTAATAAACTGGTCGATCGCTGGCTGAATAGACGCAAGCAATTACTGGTTTCTTATTACAATCTGGTTGGCATAAAACCAGGCAAAGGTTCGTTTATGCAGCTTAATGAGAAAGCGCTGGACGAGTTTTGCCATAACCTGGTTGAGTACCTTTCCGCCGGACATTTCAATATTTATGAACGGATTATTGATGAAATGGAAGGGACCAGCCCACTTTTTGCCGCCACGCAGATTTACCCTCTTCTGGAGGCCAACACAGTGGAAATCATGAAGTACTATGATTCCAGCCTTGAACAATCGATTGACGATGACAACTGCCTGGAGTTCCAGGAGGCGCTGTCCGCTATCGGTGAAGCGCTGGCCGCCCGCTTTACGCTGGAGGACAAACTCATTGTGCTGGCCTTTGATAATAATCTCAACGAGAGCGCCAATGACGAAAGCGACATGGCCCGCCCTGCTTGAGTTCTTTTTCGTTAGCGAGTAATTTACATACAGCCCCCGATTGTTGAGGGGCCATTTTCTTGTCGGAGTGCCAGATTTCCACACAATCCGTTGTGATGCGTGAAGCGGCAAGTCAGTGAACCGCCAGGAGCTTACATAAGTAAGTGACTGGTGTGAGCTGACGCAGCCAACGCAGAGACAGCGCAAAGGATGAAGTGGAAGTTTCCACAAAATCATTTGTGATGTATCAAGGCGGCAAGTCGGTGAATCGCCAGGAGCTTACATAAGTAAGTGACTGGTGTGAGCTGACGCGGCCAACGCAGAGACAGCGCAAAGGATGAAGTGGAAAAGGCTGAGACCGTTAATTCGGGATCCGCGGAACCTGATCAGGTTAAAACCTGCGAAGGGAACAAGAGTAATCCAGCTTTATGCGGCTGCCTTTGCGGGCGGCGCACATCTATTACTCCATCCGTCGTCTGACAAGCCACGTCCTTACTTTTATGGAATGAGCTATGTCTGCAACTAAACTGACCCGCCGCGAGCAGCGCGCGCAAGCCCAACACTTCATCGACACGCTGGAAGGCACCGCCTTTCCCAACTCAACACGGATCTATATCACCGGTTCGCAGCCGGATATCCGCGTCCCGATGCGCGAGATCCAGCTTAGCCCAACGCTTACTGGCGGCAACAAAGATAACCCCCAGTTCGAGGCCAATGAAGCCGTGCCGGTATACGACACCTCCGGCCCCTATGGCGACCCGGATATTGCCATCAACGTCCAGCAGGGACTGGCAAAGCTGCGCCAGCCATGGATTGACGCGCGCAACGACAGTGAAGCGCTCAGCGATCGCAGCTCCGCGTATACCAAAGCGCGCCTGGCGGATGACGGGCTGGACGCGCTGCGCTTCACCGGCCTGCTGACGCCAAAGCGCGCCAGAGCCGGACGCCGGGTCACCCAGCTGCACTATGCCCGTCAGGGCATCGTCACGCCGGAGATGGAATTTATCGCCATTCGTGAAAACATGGGCCGGGAGCGCATCCGTAGCGAAGTGCTGCGCCACCAGCACCCAGGCGTTGGCTTTGGCGCGCGCCTGCCGGAAAACATCACGGCGGAATTTGTCCGCGATGAAGTAGCCGCCGGTCGCGCGATTATCCCCGCCAACATCAACCACCCGGAATCCGAGCCGATGATCATTGGCCGCAACTTCCTGGTGAAGGTCAACGCCAACATCGGCAACTCGGCGGTGACTTCGTCTATCGAAGAAGAGGTGGAAAAGCTGGTCTGGTCGACGCGCTGGGGGGCGGACACGGTAATGGACCTCTCTACCGGGCGCTATATCCACGAGACCCGCGAGTGGATCCTGCGTAACAGCCCGGTACCGATCGGCACCGTCCCGATCTACCAGGCGCTGGAGAAGGTCAACGGGATCGCCGAAGATCTTACCTGGGATGCATTCCGCGATACGCTGCTGGAACAGGCGGAACAGGGCGTCGACTACTTCACCATCCACGCCGGCGTGCTGCTGCGCTACGTGCCGATGACGGCGAAACGCCTGACCGGGATTGTTTCGCGCGGCGGGTCGATCATGGCGAAATGGTGTCTGTCCCACCATCAGGAGAACTTCCTCTACCAACACTTCCGCGAGATCTGCGAAATCTGCGCCGCCTATGACGTCTCCCTCTCGCTGGGCGACGGTCTGCGCCCCGGCTCCATTCAGGATGCCAACGACGAGGCGCAATTTGCCGAGCTGCACACGCTGGGCGAACTGACCAAAATTGCCTGGGAGTACGACGTGCAGGTAATGATTGAAGGCCCGGGGCATGTGCCGATGCAGATGATTCAGCGCAACATGACCGAGGAGCTGGAGCACTGCCATGAAGCGCCGTTCTACACCTTAGGGCCGCTGACCACCGATATTGCGCCAGGCTATGACCACTTCACCTCCGGGATTGGCGCGGCGATGATCGGCTGGTTCGGCTGCGCGATGCTCTGCTATGTCACGCCGAAAGAGCATCTCGGCCTGCCGAATAAAGAAGATGTGAAGCAGGGACTCATCACTTACAAAATCGCCGCCCACGCCGCCGATCTGGCCAAAGGCCATCCGGGGGCGCAAATCCGCGATAACGCGATGTCGAAAGCGCGCTTCGAATTCCGCTGGGAAGATCAGTTCAACCTGGCGCTCGACCCGTTTACCGCCCGCGCTTACCACGACGAAACCCTGCCGCAGGAGTCTGGCAAAGTGGCGCATTTCTGTTCCATGTGCGGGCCAAAATTCTGCTCGATGAAAATCAGCCAGGAGGTCCGCGACTACGCCGCCGCGCAGGCGATCGAAGTGGGCATGGCGGATATGTCCGAGACTTTCCGCGCCAGAGGCGGCGAAATCTACCTCAAAAAAGAGGAGGCGTAATGTACCAGCCTGATTTCCCACCGGTTCCCTTTCGTCTGGGGCTGTACCCGGTTGTCGACAGCGTCGCGTGGATTGATCGCCTGCTTGACGCGGGCGTGCGCACCCTCCAGCTGCGCATCAAAGATAAGCGCGACGAGGAGGTCGAGTCTGACGTGGCGGCAGCCATCGAACTGGGCCGTCGCTATCACGCCCGGCTGTTTATCAACGACTACTGGCGGCTGGCAATCAAGCACGGTGCCTACGGCGTGCATCTGGGGCAGGAAGATCTGGAAACGACCGACCTGAACGCAATCCAGGCGGCGGGCCTGCGCCTCGGGGTTTCAACTCATGATGATATGGAGATCGACGTCGCACTCGCCACACGCCCCTCTTACATCGCTTTAGGCCATGTCTTCCCAACGCAGACCAAGCAGATGCCTTCCTCGCCGCAGGGGCTCACACAGCTGGCGCGGCATATTGAGCGTCTGGCGGACTACCCTACCGTAGCCATTGGCGGTATCAGCCTTGAACGCGCCCGAGAGGTGCTCGCAACCGGCGTCGGCAGCATTGCCGTAGTCAGCGCCATCACCCTGGCCAAAGACTGGCGCGCCGCTACCGCACAGTTACTCGATTATGCAGGAGTGGGCGATGAACGACCGTGATTTTATGCGCTACAGCCGACAAATTCTGCTCGGTGAAATAGCCGTTGAAGGGCAGCAGAGGCTGCTCAACAGCCGCGTGCTGATTGTCGGGCTGGGCGGTTTAGGCTCGCCTGCGGCGCAGTATCTGGCCGGGGCGGGCATCGGTACGCTGGTGCTGGCTGACGACGACGAGGTACACCTCAGCAATCTGCAACGGCAGATTCTCTACACCACCGATGATATTGCCCGGCCAAAATCGCAGGTCGCACAGCAGCGTCTGGCACGTATCAACCCGGATATCACGCTGATGGCGTTGCCGCAGCGGCTGTCCGGTGACGCCCTAAAGCTTGAGGTGGCGCGGGCAGATGTGGTGCTTGACTGCACCGACAATATGGCGACGCGCCAGGCGATCAACGCCGCCTGCGTGGCGCTGAATACGCCGCTGATTACCGCCAGCGCCGTCGGGTTTGGCGGCCAACTGATGGTGCTGACGCCGCCCTGGGAGCAGGGCTGTTACCGCTGCCTGTGGCCGGACGACAGCGAGCCGGAGCGCAATTGCCGCACCGCTGGCGTGGTCGGCCCGGTGGTCGGGGTGATGGGTACATTGCAGGCGCTGGAGGCGATCAAATTGCTCAGCGGTGCGGAAACATCTCCCGGCGAACTGCGCCTGTTTGATGGCAAATCCAGCCAGTGGCGTAGCCTGGCGTTACGTCGCGCCAGCGGCTGTCCGGTATGCGGAGGGCTACATGCGAATAGTGTTCAATGACGAGCCAATGCAGTGCGCAAGCGGGCTATCGGTATCCGAACTGCTGGCCCGGCTAAACCAGCTTAAGCCCGGCACCGCGCTGGCGCTGAATCAGCAAATCCTCCCGCGCGAGCAGTGGGAGCGGCAAATCGTGCAGGAAGGCGACCAGATCCTGCTTTTTCAGGTTATTGCAGGGGGTTGAAATGTTACGTATCGCAGATAAAACGTTTGATTCACATCTGTTTACCGGCACGGGGAAATTTGCCTCCGCGCAGCTGATGATTGACGCCATCCGCGCTTCGGGTAGCCAGTTGGTGACGCTGGCAATGAAGCGGGTGGATTTGCGCAAATCACATGACGCGATTCTGGCGCCGCTTGTCGACGCGGGCGTGACGCTGCTGCCCAACACCTCAGGGGCGAAAACGGCCGAGGAAGCCATTTTTGCCGCCCGGCTGGCGCGCGAAGCGCTTGGCACAAACTGGCTGAAGCTTGAAATCCATCCCGATGCCCGCTGGCTGCTGCCGGACCCCATCGAAACGCTGAAAGCCGCCGACGCGCTGGTAAAAGAGGGTTTTGTGGTGCTGCCCTACTGCGGCGCGGACCCGGTGTTGTGCAAACGGCTGGAAGAAGCCGGCTGCGCGGCGGTGATGCCGCTGGGCGCGCCGATTGGCTCTAATCAGGGGCTGGAGACGCGCGCGATGCTGGAGATCATCATCCAGCAGGCGGCCGTCCCGGTGGTGGTGGACGCCGGGATTGGCGTACCCAGCCACGCGGCGCAGGCGCTGGAACTGGGGGCGGATGCCGTGCTGGTCAATACGGCCATTGCGGTGGCGAACGATCCGGTGGCGATGGCGACCGCCTTCCGTCTGGCCGTTGAGGCTGGATTACTGGCGCGCCAGGCGGTACCGGGACGTCGCAACGCCTTTGCCAGCGCCACCAGCCCGCTGACCGGCTTTCTGGAGGCGGCGGTATGAAAACGTTCACGGATCGCTGGCGGCAGCTTGACTGGGACGACATCCGCCTGCGTATCAACAGCAAAACCTCCGCCGACGTCGAACGGGCGCTGAGTGCCCACACGCTCAGCCGCGACGATATGATGGCGCTGCTGTCGCCTGCGGCCAGCGCGTATCTTGAACCGCTGGCGCAGCGTGCGCAGAGGCTGACCCGCCAGCGCTTCGGCAATACGGTGAGCTTTTACGTTCCGCTCTATCTTTCCAATCTGTGCGCCAACGACTGTACCTACTGCGGATTTTCGATGAGCAACCGTATCAAGCGCAAGACGCTGGATGAGGCTGAGATTGCGCGAGAGTGCGACGCCATTCACGAGCTGGGTTTTGAGCATCTGCTGCTGGTTACCGGCGAACACCAGGCGAAGGTGGGAATGGACTATTTTCGACGCCATCTTCCCGCTATTCGCCGCCAGTTTTCGTCGTTGCAGATGGAAGTGCAGCCGTTATCGGAGGGGGAATATGCCGAACTAAAAACGCTGGGGCTGGATGGCGTGATGGTCTATCAGGAGACGTATCACGAACCGGTCTACGCTCAGCACCACTTGAAAGGGAAAAAACAGGACTTCTTCTGGCGGCTGGAGACGCCGGACCGGTTGGGGCGCGCGGGTATCGATAAAATCGGCCTTGGCGCGCTGATTGGTCTCTCCGACAGCTGGCGGGTGGACTGTTTTATGGTCGCTGAGCACCTGCTCTGGCTACAACAGCACTACTGGCAAAGCCGGTATTCCATCTCCTTCCCGCGTCTGCGACCCTGCACGGGTGGAATTGAACCCGCGTCAATCATGGATGAACGCCAACTGGTGCAGACCATTTGCGCCTTTCGTTTGTTCGCGCCGGAGATTGAGCTGTCGCTCTCCACGCGGGAGTCGCCGTGGTTTCGTGACCACGTTATCCCCCTGGCCATTAACAACGTCAGCGCCTTCTCGAAAACGCAGCCTGGAGGCTATGCGGACGGTCGTCCGGAGCTGGAGCAGTTTTCTCCGCACGATGACCGTCACCCCGAGGCGGTTGCCGCGGCGCTGACGGCGCTGGGCCTCCAGCCGGTATGGAAAGACTGGGATAGCTTTTTGGGGCGCGTTTCGCAGCGTGACGGCAATGTTGCAGTAGACCTTTAATAGTGTGGAAGCCCGCTTCCGGAACGTAAAGCGAGCCGTTGAGCACGCCGCGCGTCTTCCCTACTCTTCCCCGGTCAGCAGCAGTTGCTGGCCGGGGTGGACACTCCTCTCGCTGCCACCCCGCCTCCCTTCCCGGCCAGCCTGATTCGCGCTTTTTGCGTCGATATCCGCCGTTTCGTCAAATGGTTGTAACCGGTTTCAGAGACCATAGTGAATGTTTGTGATGCCAGACACACATTCAGGGCGTTGCGGTTGTGGGGGCAGACCGCGCGGGATAATTATCAGATATCCCATCCACATCGAGGCTGACTATGAAAAACATCGTTTTATGCTGTGCTGCGGGGATGTCCACCAGCATGCTGGTTCAACGCATGAAAGACGCAGCGCAGAAAAAAGGGGTTGAGGTTTCTATAAAGGCCGTGCCTGTGGCGGAGTTTAAAGACAATATCGCCACGGCAGATATTGTGTTGCTGGGGCCGCAGGTGAAATATGAACTGGCTAAGCTTCAGGAACAGGCCGAACCGCTTGGCAAGAAAGTCGCAGTGATCGATATGATGGATTACGGCATGATGAAAGGCGACGCCGTGCTGGAAAAAGCGCTCAAACTGATGGAGTAAACGCATGGAAGATTTAGAGACAATCATTATGGAGCTGCTGGTTAATGCGGGCGCGGCGCGAAGCGCGGCCCTGACCGCCCTACAGCTGGCGCGCAAAGGCGATTTCGACGGCGCGGAAGAGGCGATGAAAGAGTCTCACGAGTTTGTAAAAGGCGCGCATAAAATCCAGACGCAGCTTATTGGGCTGGATGAAGGCTCCGGCAAGCTTCCGGTCAACCTGATTACCGTCCACTCGCAGGATCACTTAATGAACGCGATGGTCATTCAGGATCTGGCAGGCGATATGATTGAACTTTATAAAAGGCTGCCGCCGGCAAATTAATACGCTGTTTGATTACGGCACCGGCGCGATAGGCTTTCCATCGCGCCGGTGAAATATCTACGACAAAAAATCTTCGCGCTGCGGCGTAAAGGTATCCAGCAATGTTCCCGCCTCAAGGCAGACACAGCCATGAACCACGTTCGGCTTTTTATACAGCGTGTCGCCCGCTGCGACTTCCTTTGTTACGCCATCGATGGTGAAGTTAAAACGGCCCGATAAAACATAGGTAAGCTGCTCATGCGGATGGCTATGCAACGGGCCAACCGCGCCTTCTGTGAAATTCACCTCGACGGCCATCATCCCGCCAGCATGGGCCAGAATACGGCGGGTAACGCCATTGCCTAAATCTTCCAGAGTGGTTTCATTCTTATAAACAAACATGACCGCACCTCGCTAGAACGTACGCTTAATATTGAGAAACGCTGGCCGCTCAGAGAGGCGGCAGGATCGGGATCGCTACACCAGGCCAAAAGTATATGGGATAACGGCTTTCGGTAAGGGTAAAAACGCACGATGAAATGTGACGCACACGACTAAAACAACATTTCATTTTATTCGACCGTTTATTTTACTCCGTTGCGGAGCAAACCCTGACGGCGGTAAACACCCGGCGCTGGAAGCGGGCAGGATTTTAGAGAAGCAAAAAAAAACTGCACCCTGGTGGGTGCAGTTTCGCATGACGTTAAGGCGTCGGAACGATTACTCGTTGTCGGAACCGCCCAGGCCTGCATTCAGCAGCTCTGCCAGGCTGGCAGAAGCGTCTTCAGCAGTCACCTGCGGTGCCGCAGGGATTTCGCCCGCAGCGCGACGGCGCATACGATCCTGGTGGTACGCGTAACCGGTACCGGCCGGGATCAGACGACCCACGATAACGTTCTCTTTCAGGCCGCGCAGTTCGTCGCGTTTACCCGCAACGGCTGCTTCGGTCAGGACACGCGTGGTCTCCTGGAACGATGCCGCAGAGATGAAGGACTCCGTTGCCAGAGACGCTTTGGTGATACCCAGCAGATCGCGCGAGTAGGTAGCGCCAATCTTGCCGTTCGCTTCCAGTTCGCGGTTAGCGATCTTGACGCGGGAGTATTCAACCTGCTCGCCTTCCAGGAACTCAGAGCTACCTGCGTTTTCGATGGTGGCTTTACGCAGCATCTGACGAACGATAACTTCAATGTGCTTATCGTTAATCTTAACGCCCTGCAGACGGTATACGTCCTGTACTTCGTTAACGATGTAACGAGTAACAGCATGTACGCCACGCAGACGCAGAATGTCGTGCGGCGCTTCCGGACCGTCGGAAACCACGTCACCACGTTCTACACGTTCACCTTCGAACACGTTGAGCTGACGCCATTTCGGAATCATCTCTTCGTACGGATCGCTACCGTCTACCGGGGTGATAACCAGACGACGCTTCCCTTTGGTCTCTTTACCGAAGGAAATGATACCGCTGATTTCAGCCAGGATTGCCGGCTCTTTCGGACGACGTGCTTCGAACAGGTCCGCAACGCGCGGCAGACCACCGGTGATGTCCTTGGTACCGCCGGATTCCTGAGGAATACGCGCCAGGGTGTCACCAGAACTGATCTGTACGCCATCTTCCAGCTGTACAATCGCTTTACCCGGCAGGAAGTACTGAGCCGGCATGTCGGTGCCCGGGATCAGAACGTCGTTACCGTTGGCATCAACGATTTTCAGTGCCGGACGCAGGTCTTTACCGCCCGCGGTACGTTCCGCAGAGTCCAGAACCACCAGCGAAGAGAGACCGGTCAGTTCGTCGGTCTGACGCGTAATGGTCTGGCCGTCGATCATATCGGTGAAGCGGATGAAACCCGCCACTTCGGTGATTACCGGCATGGTGTGCGGATCCCAGTTTGCTACGGTTTCGCCGCCGGCAACCTGCTCGCCATCACCTTTCGCCATCACCGCGCCGTAAGGCACTTTATAGCTCTCTTTGGTACGACCGAATTCGTCGATCAGCTTCAGCTCGGTATTACGAGAGGTAACAACCAGCTTGCCTGCGGAGTTAACAACCGACTTGGCGTTGCTGAGTTTGATGCTACCTTTGTTTTTCACCTGGATGCTGGATTCAGCAGCCGCACGCGATGCCGCACCACCGATGTGGAACGTACGCATTGTCAGCTGTGTACCCGGCTCACCGATGGACTGTGCCGCGATAACGCCGATTGCTTCACCTTTGTTGATGATGTGGCCACGCGCCAGGTCACGACCATAGCAGTGCGCACATACACCAAAGTCGGTGTCACAGGATACAACGGAGCGTACTTTCACAGAGTCAACGGAGTTCGCTTCCAGCAGGTCACACCACTGTTCGTGCAGCAGGGTGTTGCGTGGAACCAGAATGTCCGCCGTACCCGGCTTCAGAACGTCTTCCGCAGTCACACGACCCAGTACGCGATCGCGCAGCGGCTCTTTAACATCGCCACCCTCGATAACCGGGGTCATGGTGATGCCTTCCAGCGTGCCACAGTCGTCTTCGGTGACAACCAGGTCCTGCGCCACGTCAACCAGACGACGGGTCAGGTAACCGGAGTTCGCCGTTTTCAGTGCGGTATCCGCCAGACCTTTACGCGCACCGTGCGTGGAGATGAAGTACTGGAGTACGTTCAGACCTTCACGGAAGTTCGCGGTGATCGGCGTTTCGATGATGGAGCCATCCGGCTTCGCCATCAGACCACGCATACCAGCAAGCTGACGAATCTGTGCCGCAGAACCACGCGCACCGGAGTCGGCCATCATGTAGATGCTGTTAAAGGAAACCTGCTGCTCTTCTTCACCTTTACGGTTGATAACCGTTTCGGTCTGCAGGTTATCCATCATCGCCTTGGATACGCGATCGTTCGCCGCGGCCCAGATATCGATGACTTTGTTGTAGCGTTCGCCCGCTGTTACCAGACCGGACTGGAACTGTTCCTGAATCTCAGCAACTTCGGCTTCCGCTTCGGCGATGATCTCGGCTTTTTTCGCCGGAATAACCATATCGTCGATACCAACGGATGCACCAGAACGCGCTGCATAGGCAAAGCCGGTATACATCGTCTGGTCAGCAAAGATAACGGTCGGTTTCAGGCCCAGAATGCGGTAACAGGTGTTCAGCATTTTGGAGATCGCTTTTTTGCCCAGCGGCTGGTTCACGATAGAGAACGGCAGCCCTTTCGGCACGATCATCCACAGGATCGCACGGCCTACGGTCGTGTCGATCAGGCTGGTTTTCGACGTAAATTCGCCTTCTGCGTTCTTTTCGAACTCAGTGATACGCACTTTTACGCGAGCGTGCAGCTCAGCCTGGCCAGAGCGGTACAGACGTTCCGCTTCTTTCGGGCCAGTCAGCACCATGCCTTCGCCTTTGGCGTTGATTTTGTCACGGGTCATGTAGTACAGACCCAATACCACGTCCTGAGACGGAACGATGATAGGCTCGCCGTTCGCCGGAGACAGGATGTTGTTGGTAGACATCATCAGCGCACGCGCTTCCAGCTGGGCTTCCAGCGTCAGCGGTACGTGAACAGCCATCTGGTCACCATCGAAGTCGGCGTTGTATGCCGCACAAACCAGCGGGTGCAGTTGGATAGCTTTACCTTCGATCAGAACCGGTTCAAACGCCTGAATACCCAGACGGTGCAGGGTCGGCGCACGGTTCAGCAGTACCGGGTGTTCGCGGATCACTTCGTCCAGGATATCCCAAACGACGGCTTCTTCGCGCTCAACCATTTTCTTCGCGGCTTTGATGGTGGTGGCGAGGCCACGCAGTTCCAGCTTGCCGTAGATGAACGGTTTGAACAGCTCCAGCGCCATTTTCTTCGGCAGACCGCACTGATGCAGACGCAGGTATGGACCTACGGTGATTACAGAACGACCGGAGTAGTCAACACGCTTACCGAGCAGGTTCTGACGGAAACGACCCTGTTTACCTTTGATCATATCGGCCAAAGATTTCAGAGGACGTTTGTTAGAACCGGTGATCGCACGACCGCGACGGCCGTTATCCAGCAGGGCGTCAACCGCTTCCTGCAGCATACGTTTTTCGTTGCGAACGATGATGTCCGGCGCAGCCAGATCCAGCAGACGTTTCAGACGGTTGTTACGGTTGATAACGCGACGGTACAGATCGTTGAGATCTGAGGTGGCGAAACGACCACCATCCAGCGGAACCAGCGGACGCAGATCTGGCGGCAGAACCGGCAGAACGGTCAGGATCATCCACTCCGGCTTGTTACCAGACTGCACGAACGCTTCCAGCAGCTTGATGCGCTTGGTCAGCTTTTTACGCTTGGTTTCGGAGTTGGTTTCGTTCAGCTCTTCGCGCAGAGTTTCACACTCTTGCTCCAGATCCATGCTCTTAAGCAGGGCCTGGATAGCTTCCGCACCCATCTTCGCGTCAAATTCGTCACCGAACTCTTCCAGCGCGTCCAGATACTGCTCTTCGGTCAGAATCTGGTTACGTTCCAGGTTGGTCATACCGCCTTCGATAACCACATAGGATTCGAAGTACAGTACGCGTTCGATATCGCGCAGCGGCATATCGAGCAGCAGACCGATACGGGACGGCAGAGATTTCAGGAACCAGATGTGCGCGGTCGGAGAGGCCAGCTCGATGTGGCCCATACGCTCACGGCGCACTTTGGTCTGGGTCACTTCAACGCCGCACTTCTCGCAGATTACGCCACGGTGCTTGAGACGCTTGTACTTACCGCACAGGCACTCGTAATCTTTTACCGGCCCGAAGATACGGGCGCAGAAAAGGCCGTCACGCTCAGGCTTGAACGTACGGTAGTTAATGGTTTCCGGCTTTTTAACTTCACCGAAAGACCATGAACGGATCATGTCTGGCGAAGCCAGAGCAATTTTGATCGCATCAAACTCTTCGGTTTTAGTTTGCGCTTTCAGAAACTTTAATAAGTCTTTCACGGATTTGCTCCCGTCGGAGTTAGCACACTCTGCTGTCGGATTTTACCCCGACAGCAGTGACCTGTTTGAGCGAGAATTACTCGTCTTCCAGTTCGATGTTGATACCCAGCGAACGAATCTCTTTCAACAGTACGTTGAAGGACTCTGGCATGCCCGGTTCCATCTGATGGTTGCCGTCCACGATGTTCTTATACATCTTGGTACGACCGTTGACGTCATCGGACTTAACGGTGAGCATTTCCTGCAGGGTGTAGGCGGCGCCGTATGCTTCCAGCGCCCACACTTCCATCTCCCCGAAGCGCTGACCACCGAACTGCGCCTTACCACCCAGCGGCTGCTGAGTAACCAGGCTGTAGGAACCGGTAGAACGCGCGTGCATCTTGTCGTCGACCAGGTGGTTCAGTTTCAGCATGTACATGTAACCGACGGTTACCGGACGCTCAAACTGTTCACCGGTGCGGCCGTCGAACAGGGTGATCTGACCGGAGGTCGGCAGGTCGCCCAGCTGCAGCAGCTCTTTAATTTCCGCTTCTTTCGCACCGTCGAAGACCGGCGTTGCGATCGGCATACCTTTTTTCAGGTTCTCAGCCAGACGCAGTACTTCTTCATCGCTGAAGGTGTTCAGGTCAACTTTCTGACGAACGTCGGCACCAAGGTCATACGCCTTCTGGATGAATTCGCGCAGTTTGGCGACTTCCTGCTGCTGTTTCAGCATGGCGTTGATCTTATCGCCGATACCTTTCGCAGCCATACCCAGGTGGGTTTCCAGAATCTGACCGATGTTCATACGAGACGGTACGCCCAGCGGGTTCAGTACGATATCTACCGGCGTACCGTTAGCATCGTGCGGCATATCTTCGATCGGGTTGATCTTAGAAATTACACCCTTGTTACCGTGACGACCTGCCATTTTGTCACCCGGCTGGATCTGACGTTTAACGGCCAGATACACCTTGACGATTTTCAGCACGCCCGGTGCCAGATCGTCGCCCTGAGTGATTTTGCGGCGTTTCGCTTCGAGTTTTTTCTCGAACTCGTGTTTCAGTTCGTCATACTGCTCAGCCAGCTGTTCCAGCTGATTTTGTTTCTCTTCGTCGGTCAGGCCCAGTTCCAGCCAGCGATCGCGCGGCAGTTTGTCGAGCTTCTCAGCTTCAACGCCGCCAGCAATCAGCACAGCACGGATACGGCCAAACAGACCGGCTTCAAGGATCTGCAGTTCTTCAGACAGGTCTTTCTTCGCCTGTTTGAGCTGCATCTCTTCGATTTCCAGCGCACGCTTGTCTTTTTCCACGCCATCGCGGGTAAAGACCTGAACGTCGATAACCGTACCGGAAACGCCGTTCGGGACGCGCAGAGAAGAGTCTTTAACGTCAGACGCTTTCTCACCGAAGATCGCGCGCAGCAGTTTCTCTTCTGGGGTCAGCTGGGTTTCACCTTTCGGCGTTACCTTACCCACCAGAATGTCGCCGCCGGTCACTTCCGCGCCGATATAAACGATACCGGATTCATCCAGTTTGGAGAGCGCAGCTTCACCCACGTTCGGGATGTCAGCGGTGATCTCTTCCGGCCCCAGCTTGGTGTCACGGGACACGCACGCCAGTTCCTGAATGTGGATGGTGGTGAAACGGTCTTCCTGGACAACACGCTCGGATACGAGGATGGAGTCTTCGAAGTTGTAGCCGTTCCACGGCATGAACGCCACGCGCATGTTCTGACCGAGCGCCAGTTCACCGAGGTCGGTGGACGGACCGTCTGCCAGCACGTCGCCGCGCTCAACCGGCTCACCCAGGGAAACACACGGCATCTGGTTGATACAGGTGTTTTGGTTAGAGCGGGTGTATTTGGTCAGGTTATAGATGTCGATACCTGCTTCGCCCGGGTACATCTCGTCTTCGTTAACTTTAATAACGATACGGGACGCATCCACGTACTGAACCAGACCGCCACGCTTAGCCACCGCAGTAACACCGGAGTCAACGGCAACAGCACGTTCCATACCGGTACCAACCAGCGGCTTATCAGCACGCAGAGTCGGAACCGCCTGACGTTGCATGTTCGCACCCATCAATGCACGGTTGGCGTCATCGTGTTCCAGGAACGGGATCAGGGACGCACCGACGGAAACCACCTGCTGGGTGGATACGTCCATGTAGTCAACCTGATCGCGGCTGAACAAGCTGGATTCGCCTTTGCTACGGCAGGTAACCAGATCTTCTTCGAAGTGGCCTTCTTCATCCAGGTTGGAGTTCGCCTGAGCGATAACGTAGTTGCCTTCTTCGATAGCAGACAGGTAATGAATTTCGTCGGTAACAACACCGTCGGTCACTTTACGATACGGGGTCTCAAGGAAACCGTATTCGTTAGTCTGTGCGTACACGGACAGGGAGTTGATCAGACCGATGTTCGGACCTTCAGGCGTTTCGATAGGACATACGCGACCGTAGTGAGTCGGGTGTACGTCTCGAACTTCAAAGCCTGCGCGCTCACGGGTCAGACCGCCCGGGCCGAGTGCGGAGATACGACGCTTGTGCGTGATCTCAGACAGCGGGTTGTTCTGGTCCATAAACTGAGACAGCTGGCTGGAACCGAAGAACTCTTTCACTGCCGCGGAAATCGGCTTGGCGTTGATCATATCCTGAGGCATCAGGGTATCCAGATCGCCCAGAGACAGACGCTCTTTCACCGCACGCTCTACACGTACCAGGCCAACACGGAACTGGTTTTCCGCCATTTCGCCAACGGAACGAATACGACGGTTGCCGAGGTGGTCGATATCATCCACTTCGCCTTTACCGTTACGAATATCGATGAGCTTTTTCATCACGTCGATGATGTCAGCTTTGCTCAGGATACCGGAGCCTTCGATTTCGTCGCGCAGCAGAGAACGGTTGAACTTCATACGACCAACCGCAGACAGATCGTAGCGGTCTTCGGAGAAGAACAGGTTCTCGAACAGGCCTTCTGCCGCTTCACGAGTCGGCGGCTCGCCCGGACGCATCATGCGGTAGATTTCTACCAGCGCGCTCAGACGGTCGTTGGTCGGGTCGATACGCACTGTCTCAGACATGTACGGACCGTGGTCCAGATCGTTGGTGAACAGCGTTTCGATACGCTTGTGACCTGCCTGGCTCAGTTTAGCCAGCAGATCCAGGCTCAGCTCCATGTTCGCCGGGCAGATCAGCTCGCCGGTAGATTCGTCGACATAGTCTTTAGAGGCGACTTTGCCTGCGATGTACTCAACCGGTACTTCAATGTGCTGAATCTCGTCTTTTTCCAGCTGACGAATATGGCGCGCAGTGATGCGACGGCCTTTTTCTACATACACTTTACCGTTAGCTTCGATGTCGAAAGATGCGGTCTCGCCACGCAGGCGTTCCGGCACTAGTTCCATCTGCAGCTTGTTGTCACGGATTTCAAAGACAACTTTTTCAAAGAACAGATCAAGAATCTGCTCAGTGGTGTAATCCAGCGCGCGCAGGATGATGGTCGCAGGCAGTTTACGACGACGGTCGATACGGACAAACAGGTTGTCTTTCGGATCGAACTCGAAGTCCAGCCAGGAACCACGGTAAGGAATGATACGCGCGTTATACAGTACTTTACCCGAAGAGTGGGTTTTACCTTTATCGGAGTCAAAGAAGACGCCAGGGCTACGGTGCAGCTGAGAAACGATAACGCGCTCAGTACCGTTAATTACAAAAGTACCGTTGTCGGTCATGAGCGGAATTTCGCCCATGTACACTTCTTGTTCTTTGATGTCTTTTACGGTGCCTTCCGGCGCTTCGCGCTCGTAGATCACCAGACGCAGTTTTACGCGCAGCGGTGCGGAATAGGTCACGCCACGGATCTGACATTCTTTAACGTCAAACACCGGCTCGCCAAGGCGATAGCTGACGTACTGCAGCTCGGAATTGCCGCTATAGCTTTGAATTGGGAACACGGAGCGGAAAGCCGCTTCCAGACCGTACTGCCCTTCAGGATCTTGCTCGATAAACTTCTGGAACGAGTCAAGCTGGATAGAAAGGAGATATGGAATGTCCAGAACTTGTGGACGTTTACCAAAATCCTTACGAATACGTTTTTTCTCGGTATAGGAGTAAACCATAGGGTTCCTCAGCTCGCTGACAAGTCGACCCACTCTGCCCATCGGAGGGACAGTTTATGCAACACTATTTTGTTGACCGGAAAATGGATACTTTCCGCAATGCCTGTTGCTATCACGCTTAAACCATTTCATTGCGATTTACACAGAACGGGCGCTCTGTCGCAGTATATTAAGTCGTCGATAGAAACAAGCATTGAAAGGCACAGCAGTAGTCAAACAGTGTGAAACGCTACTGGCGCCTTACAGCGCAAAAAGGCTGGTGACCAAAAAGTCACCAGCCATCAGCCTGATTTCTCAGGCTGCAACCGGAAGGGTTGGCTTATTTAACTTCAACTTCAGCGCCAGCTTCTTCCAGAGATTTTTTCAGAGCTTCGGCGTCGTCTTTGCTGATGCCTTCTTTCAGAGCGGCAGGAGCAGATTCTACCAGGTCTTTAGCTTCTTTCAGACCCAGGCCAGTTGCGCCACGTACTGCTTTGATAACAGCAACTTTGTTAGCGCCAGCGGCTTTCAGAATTACGTCGAATTCAGTTTTCTCTTCAGCAGCTTCAGCAGCCGGGCCAGCAGCAACAGCTACAGCGGCAGCAGCGGAAACACCGAATTTTTCTTCCATTGCAGAGATCAGTTCTACAACGTCCATTACGGACATAGCGGATACTGCTTCAATGATTTGATCTTTAGTGATAGACATTTAAATTGTTCCTGAATATCAGAATAAGTTTATACGTAAGCGAATGCTTTACAAAGATAACTGCGATTAAGCAGCTTCTTTCGCATCGCGTACAGCAGCCAGAGTACGAACCAGTTTGCCAGCAGAGGCTTCTTTCATGGTTGCCATCAGGCGTGCAATTGCTTCTTCGTAGGTCGGCAGGGTTGCCAGGCGATCGATTTGCGATGCCGGGATCAACTCACCTTCAAAGGCAGCGGCTTTGACCTCAAATTTTGCATTCGCTTTCGCGAAATCTTTGAACAGACGAGCAGCAGCGCCCGGGTGTTCCATAGAGTATGCAATCAGGGTCGGACCAACGAACGCGTCTTTCAGGCACTCAAACTGAGTACCTTCAACAACACGGCGCAGCAGGGTGTTACGAACAACACGCATGTAAACGCCGGCTTCGCGACCTGCTTTACGCAGTTCGGTCATTTTGTCTACAGTTACGCCGCGGGAATCCGCAACTACTGCAGACAGCGCGCCTTTGGCTACTTCGCTGACTTCAGCAACAATCGCTTGTTTGTCTTGAAGATTTAAAGCCATTAGCTTTGCTCCTGGATGTTTGCCAGAGCTTATGCTCTGGAACTCACTTCACTCTTCAGAATGAAGAGCGTCTTAATACGGTGAGCAGAAACAAGCCAAAGAGTACTTAAAAAGAGTCTTCAGGTTCTGTCACCGTCTACGCAGGGGATTAAGTCTTTTTCAAGACACCTGCGGTCTTGGACGGAGGCCTGGATTAGGCCAGGCTCCAACCGGATAATTCATTTAGTGGGCGAAGATTGTAGACAAATCCACCGCCCACGTAAAGCTAATCTTAGTTCGCGGAAGCGCTCAGACCAGCTTGATCAACGGCAACGCCAGCACCCATGGTGGTGGAGATGCTAACTTTCTTGATGTACACGCCTTTCGCCTGAGTCGGTTTTGCTTTTTTCAGCGCAACCAGCAGAGCTTCCAGGTTTTCTTTCAGTTTGTCAGCGTCAAAATCCACTTTACCGATGGTGGTATGGATGATGCCGTTTTTGTCGTTACGGTAACGAACCTGACCTGCTTTAGCGTTCTTAACCGCTTCAGCAACGTTCGGAGTAACGGTACCCACTTTCGGGTTCGGCATCAGGCCACGCGGACCGAGAACCTGGCCCAGCTGGCCAACAACGCGCATTGCATCCGGGGAAGCAATAACAACGTCAAAGTTCATTTCGCCTTTCTTGATCTGGTCAGCCAGATCTTCCATACCTACCAGTTCAGCGCCAGCAGCTTTAGCAGCTTCAGCGTTTGCACCCTGGGTAAATACGGCTACGCGAACGGAACGGCCAGTACCGTGCGGCAGTACAGTCGCGCCACGAACGTTCTGGTCAGATTTACGCGCGTCGATGCCGAGGTTAACGGCAACGTCTACGCTTTCTACGAACTTAGCGGTAGCCAGTTCTTTCAGCAGAGAGATAGCTTCGTTGATGTCGTACTGTTTGGTCGCATCAACTTTCTCACGGATCACACGCATGCGCTTGGTCAGTTTAGCCATTTCTTAGTCCTCCACTACCAGGCCCATGGAACGTGCAGTACCTTCGATGGAGCGAGTCATCGCTTCAACATCGGCACCAGTCATGTCGGCAGCTTTGGTCTGCGCGATTTCCTGCAGCTGAGCGCGGGAAATTTTACCAACTTTTTCTTTGTTCGGCTTGCCGGAACCAGACTTGATACCAGCCGCTTTCTTCAGCAGAACTGCTGCCGGAGGCGTTTTGGTAACGAAGGTGAAAGAACGGTCAGCGTAAACGGTAATAACAACCGGAATCGGCAGACCTTTTTCGATGGAATCAGTTTTCGCGTTGAACGCTTTGCAGAATTCCATGATGTTAACACCCTGCTGACCCAGAGCAGGACCAACCGGCGGACTCGGGTTTGCCATACCAGCTGCAACCTGCAGCTTAACGTAGGCTTGGACTTTCTTAGCCATTCTTAATTCCTCGAATTGGGTAATAGCGCTTCAGAGAAGCTCCCCGTGGTATAAAAAATCGTTTTACGGGCATAGCCCATAAAAACAAAAGGCGCGAAATTGTATGTCAATTTCGCGCCTTGTGCAACGATTTAATCGATGCTTTTTTGATCGCAGCCTTACGCTTTTTCGACCTGGCTAAAGTCCAGCTCTACCGGGGTCGCACGACCGAAGATGGAAACGGAAACCTTCAGACGAGATTTCTCGTAGTCTACTTCTTCAACCACACCGTTAAAGTCGGCGAACGGACCGTCATTAACGCGAACCATCTCACCCGGCTCGAACAGCGTTTTCGGACGCGGTTTATCACCCACTTGCTGCAGGCGGTTCATGATTGCGTCGACTTCTTTATCGCTGATAGGCGCCGGACGGTCGGATGTACCACCGATGAAGCCCATTACGCGCGGCACGCTGCGCACCAGGTGCCAGCTCGCGTCGTTCATGACCATCTGAACCAGTACATAACCCGGGAAGAACTTACGTTCGCTTTTGCGACGCTGGCCGCCACGGATCTCAACCACTTCTTCGGTTGGTACCATGACTTCGCCAAACAGCTCTTCCATGTTGTGTAATTTGATATGTTCACGCAGCGACGTGGCTACGCGACCTTCAAAACCGGAAAACGCCTGAACGACGTACCAGCGTTTTTTAGGAGCTTCAGACATCTCAGAACCTCAGGCCAGTGATAAAGGAAACGAGGCGAACCAGAATACCATCCAGGCCCCACAGAATAAGTGACATTACCGCGGTTACCGCAGCAACGATCAGTGTGGTGTGCAATGTTTCCTGGCGAGTCGGCCAAATTACCTTACGGACTTCGGTTCTCGCTTCACGGGCAAACGCAACGGTCGCTTTACCCTTTGTTGTCAACAGCGCGACACCACCTGCTGCAGCAATCAGAATAACAACTGCCAGCGCGCGCAGCGGCAGCATTATGTCACGATAAAGATAGTTGCCAACGATAGCTACGAGCAGCAGAACAACAACAACAACCCACTTCATCGCTTCCAGGCCGCGCCCGCTCCCTTGAGCTTCGGTATTCGCACTCATAAACCAACCTGTTACAAGAATCAGACAAACATTTTCGCCCCGCAGAAGCGAGGCAACCAAACCGAAATGCTCAGCGTTTCGGACTTAACGCTTTCTACAGAGCCTGTCTCAGCAATGATTATGACAAAAAAAATCACTGATGAGCCAGGTTCTGATTCGAGAGCGTGCAAAAAGGGCATCAAATGATGCCCTTTTCTTACGCATAGCGTCAAATGTTATCAGCGATTAGCCGAGAACTTTTGCT
>NZ_HE578953.1:0-4253 GCF_000321045.1 Phytobacter massiliensis JC163 | reverse complement strand
AAATGCGCGAGCAGCACCGCCGTAGGTTTTAGCCAGTACGGTAGTGATTGCAGCGGTCAGCGTTGTTTTACCATGGTCAACGTGGCCGATAGTACCGACGTTAACGTGCGGTTTTGTACGTTCAAACTTTTCTTTAGACATCGATTGTCCCTCTAAGACACGGATAAATCGGTGATATCACCACATCAACCAGGCAATATGCCTGAACTGTTGAATGCTTTTTGAATTTAAACAGAGAGAAACGGGAAGGAGAAGTGAAGTGGTGCTGATACCCAGAGTCGAACTGGGGACCTCACCCTTACCAAGGGTGCGCTCTACCAACTGAGCCATATCAGCACGTCTGGAGCGGGCAGCGGGAATCGAACCCGCATCATCAGCTTGGAAGGCTGAGGTAATAGCCATTATACGATGCCCGCATCCTGAAACTCGGCTACCCAGTTCTTTCTGTATTAAAGGAGAAGAACACTCTCCTGTTCGAGCCGGTGGAGACTGCTTCCGACTCTGGCTACGCAATCGCGTTGCCGAAGATGGTGGTGGGGGAAGGATTCGAACCTTCGAAGTCTGTGACGGCAGATTTACAGTCTGCTCCCTTTGGCCGCTCGGGAACCCCACCTGACTTGATGGTGCCGACTACCGGAATCGAACTGGTGACCTACTGATTACAAGTCAGTTGCTCTACCTACTGAGCTAAGTCGGCATCAAGTAGCGCGCATTCTAGGGAGACAGAGCGCGTGATGCAACTAAAAATTTGCACAAACTGTTTTATCGCTCACATTTTGCGCGACAGGCCGATAAAATGCTGCAAATTCATGCAAACAAGCTGAAAAAAAGACCTGTAGCCCGAGGCATTCACAGGCGTTTTAACCGCTTTTACCGATCTTATTCCCCCCTAAGGCTGAAAAAGGCCATGCTTAACATCTCTTCTGATTCCACTGCCCTTTTTTACTTTCTGGCTGGCTTTCTTCTCGCTGTGACACTGCGCCTGAAAGGATAATCTCGTGAAGATTTTTCGTATTATTCCCTGTCATCTGGTGTTAACCTCCTGCCCATTGTCCCAATATCTTACTAACGTCATGCCATCGCATTAGCTAAAGGCCGCTGAATCACCGTTAACCAGGCGGGGCGGGCCGCAATGGCAGACAGAAAAAGCTTATGAGTCAGAAAGAGCAAACGTTAATGACGCCGTACTTGCAGTTTAACCGCAGCCAGTGGGCTGCGCTTCGTGATTCAGTGCCAATGACCCTCACTGAAGGTGAAATCGCGCGTTTAAAAGGCATTAATGAAGATCTCTCATTGGAAGAGGTTGCGGAAATTTACTTGCCCCTGTCGCGTTTGCTCAATTTTTATATCAGTTCTAATTTGCGCCGCCAGGCTGTCCTTGAACAATTTTTGGGCACCAACGGGCAACGCATTCCTTATGTTATTAGCATCGCGGGAAGCGTTGCGGTGGGTAAAAGTACGACAGCACGCGTGCTACAGGCACTTCTTAGCCGCTGGCCGGAACATCGCCGGGTTGAATTAATTACCACTGACGGTTTTTTACATCCTAACCAGGTGTTAAAAGATCGTAATTTGATGAAAAAGAAAGGTTTTCCCCAGTCTTATGATATGCACCGACTGGTGAAGTTCGTTTCCGATATTAAATCAGGCGTGCCAAATGTCACCGCCCCGGTTTATTCGCATCTGATTTACGACGTTATTCCTGATGGCGATAAGACCGTCACACAGCCCGATATTTTAATTCTTGAAGGGTTAAATGTATTACAGAGCGGTATGGATTATCCTCACGATCCACATCACGTCTTTGTTTCTGATTTCGTTGATTTTTCTATATATGTCGACGCCCCGGAAGAGCTTTTGCAACGCTGGTACATTAACCGTTTCCTGAAATTCCGCGAAGGGGCTTTTACCGACCCGGACTCCTACTTCCACAATTATGCGCAGCTTTCAGAAGAAGAAGCCATAAAAGTAGCTACCTCGCTTTGGAAAGAAATTAACTGGCTAAATCTTAAAGAAAACATTCTACCAACCCGTGAGCGAGCCAGCTTGATTATGACTAAAAGCGCCGATCACGCCGTCGAGCAGGTTCGCTTACGCAAATAAAAAAGAGGAGCCATTTGCTCCTCTTTTTTTATTCTGCGCTACGCAACGAAATTTCACCGCCCATCCAGGGTTTGATTACACCGTCCTGTTCAAGCAGCAACGCGCCTTGGGTATCAATACCTCGGGAGATACCAAAAATCTCCCTATCACCGATAATCAATTTAACCGGGCGATCGATAAAGTTATCCAGCGCCTTCCAGCGAGAAAGCCACGGGCTTAAACCTTCCTGCTCAAAAGTGTGTAGTGCCTTACGTAACTCGGCGATTAGATTGACCGCCAGCGCATTGCGATCGATATGAATGCCTGCCTCCTGCAAGTTCACCCACCCCTGGTTCACGACTTCACTGGATACATTTCGCATAGTCAGGTTAATACCCGCGCCAATCACTATTTGTGCTGCATCGCCTGTTTTTCCTGTTAACTCAACCAGAATGCCGGCAAGTTTGCGGTCGTCAAGATAGAGATCGTTCGGCCATTTGACCCGAACCTTCTCTGCGCCTAATCCCTGTAGAACTTCCGCCATTACGATACCGATGACCAGGCTTAAGCCAATCGCTGCCGCTGGCCCCTGCTCCAGTCGCCAGTACATGGAAAGGTAGAGGTTAGCGCCAAAAGGCGAGAACCATTTGCGTCCGCGACGCCCTCGGCCAGCCTGCTGATACTCTGCGACGCAGGCATCACCCGACTTAAGCTCACCGATCCGCTCCAGCAAATACTGGTTGGTGGAGTCGATAACCGGCAGCACGGCGACGTTACCACCGTCCAGTTGGCTAACGATACGCGCTGAATCCAGTAACTGAATAGGCTCTGGCAGACTGTAGCCTTTACCGGGTACGGTAAATACATCAACGCCCCAGTCGCGTAGCGTCTGAACGTGCTTGTTAATGGCCGCACGGCTCATCCCAAGCTTTTCACCCAGCTGCTCCCCTGAATGAAACTCTCCATCTGCCAGCAGTGAAATAAGAGTCAGAGGAACGGTATTATCCTTCATGCGATAGTCTCCACAGCATTCACCTCTCCTAGTGCGCCGATAAAGCGAACTTCCGGTTCTAACCAGACAGCAAACTTTTCCCCAACTTTCTGACGAACATAGTGAGCAAGCTCAACGACATCCTGGCTTGACGCATTACTGCTATTAATAAGCACCAGTGCTTGTTGGCGATGAACAGCTGCGCCACCCACAGACACCCCTTTCAGCTGGCATTGATCGATCAACCAGCCTGCGGCCAGTTTTACGCTACCATCATTCTGAGGATAATGAGGCGCACCGGGGCATTGCGCTAACAGTGCCTGGGCTGTCTCCTGACTGACTACGGGATTTTTAAAAAAGCTGCCGGCATTGCCATTCACTTTAGGGTCAGGAAGCTTTGTTGTGCGCATATGGCATACGGCATCAAAAACCTGCTGTGGCGTTACGGTTACAGGATCCAGACGTGTAAGGTCGCCATACGACAGTACAGGCTGCCATTGCTTTGTCAGGCGCAGGCCAACGGCGACGATTGCGAAGCGATCCTGATAGTCATGCTTAAAGATGCTGTCCCGATAGCCAAAATGACACATCTCTGCAGTTAAACGCGAGCGTTTTCCCGTCGCCAGCTCTATGCAGTCCACATATTCACAAACCTGTTTGAGTTCCACGCCGTAAGCGCCGATGTTTTGTATAGGTGATGAGCCTACGCAGCCGGGGATAAGCGCCAGGTTTTCCAGCCCCGGCATATTATTCCGCAGCGTGTACTGGACCAGCTGATGCCAGTTTTCCCCGGCGCCAACGTGCAGCAACCATGCGTCAGGCTGCTCAGTTACCTGAATCCCTTTGATACGGTTAACGATTACCGTTCCGTTGAATGACTCAAGGAACAATACGTTACTCCCTTCGCCCAGTATCAGTACCGGCTGGTTTAGTGCATGAGCGGATTGCCAGGCATCCAGTAATTGTTGCTCGTTTTCAGCACAGACAATCTCGTTAGCGGACTGATCGATACCGAAGGTATTCCAGGGTTTAAGGGAGTGATTCATAGAGGCTTTCCTGATGCAAAAACGGGCTTAGTTTAACGTATATGCGGCTCTATGGCTTGTATTATGGCGGTGAATTAAGAGGGCAAAAGACAAAACGCAAAAAGCCCAGTCTTCCGACTGGGCTCTTCACTTAA
>NZ_HE578952.1:81349-91086 GCF_000321045.1 Phytobacter massiliensis JC163 | reverse complement strand
GGAGTTTTCGGATCTCAGGAGGAATGCAGAAGGTTTTGTGCTGATAATGCCAACACTAAGGATGAATTTTGAACTTAATCACATTGCTGCTTATTTGGCATCAATAATTGAAAATATTTGCATTATTTTCAATAAAAGAGCGAGGCACTTATTTCCCATATAAATTATATGCCCTTGAAGAGAGTGAGACGGTAGTGAACTTGCGGTACTAAGAATAAACTGTACCGACTCTTCCAGGGCACTGGAGTGTGCAGATGTACGACAGAGCCCTGCGCCTTTTGCAATAAATAATTAAAGGACTGAACATGGCGACCACAGTAATAGCTGCCTTTAACGAATTTATGAAAGATACCGTGAATCTCAAAAAGGCAGATACCGATGACGCGCGTGCAAGTCGCGACTGGCTTATCGGTAAGATGAATGATTTTGAGAAGGACGATAAATTTCCGGTGAGTTATCCGGCGATCCATATTGCCTTTGGATCCTTTGCCAGAAGAACCAAAATCCGTCCCTTGGACGATATCGATTTGATGTTCGGCTTATCCGCGCAGAGTGCCACCTATAACGTTCTGAGTGACCGGATCACCTTGACCTCTTCCGGCGAGGGATCGCGCCTGCACGGGTATCGGCATTCAGGAGTTGACACTATCTGCTCCGTCAGAATTCTGAATGCCTTTAAAAACCACCTGCAGGACATTGCCCAGTACGCCCAGGCTGATATCAGGCGTAACCAGGAAGCCGTCACGCTGAAACTGGTCAGCAAGGACTGGAATTTTGACATCGTGCCCTGCTTCATTACCAGCGAAGATGTCTTTGGACGGACTTACTACCTGATCCCCGACGGCAACGGCCACTGGAAGTTTACCGACCCCCGCAAAGACAGGGACAGAGTCACGACTATCAATGTGCAGAATGACGGCAATGTGCTCAATGTCATTAGGGCAGTCAAGTATTGGCAGCGGAGACCGACGATGCCTTCCATGAGTTCCTATCTGCTTGAGACGCTGATTCTGGACTATTACGCTGGCAGGACGTCCTGCTCATCGTTTGTCGATATGGAGCTGGAAGCGCTTTTCCGCCATCTTGGTCTGTTCGTGCAGTTCTCTGTCAACGATCCTAAAGGCATACAGGGAGATATCAACTCTCTTTCAGCCGAGGCACGTAAGGCGATATCGGACAGATGTTATCTCGATGCGCAGAAGGCATCTGAGGCAAGACGGTTTGAAGATAATAAAGAGTATGAAAAATCTATCAATAAATGGCGCGACGTATTTGGGCCGTCCTTTCCTGTTTACGGGTGAACCATGAATGCCATCTACACGAACCAGTCGACGAGAGAAAATCTGGATTTACTGTATGCTCAGGCCCATATCTACGACAGGGTAAAAAACTGGAACAGGCTGAATTTTATCTTCAGCATCATCGTGCCGCTCCTGCTTTCGCTCGTTACCGTATACAACCGGAGCCGGGGCTTTGTCGATTCAGAGTTGCTGTCTTCACTATTAGGGTTGTATGGACTCCTGGTGCTTACTTTTAACATTATCATCAGCGGACATATCTCGGCGCTGCGCAGGAAGGCAGCCTCAATCCAGGAAATGTACGACTGCCGGGTACTTGGCATCCGGCGCAATGACCTGAAGGTGGAGGAGATCCCACGGGATGACATCCTCCGGGCAGCTGCCTATTTCAGGGACAGTCCGGAAAAAGCACGAAAGCGATTTGGCGAAGAGGGGTGGTACGTCAGTAAGGTGTATGACGCGCCGCAGGCCGTAATGGCGCTCCTGTGCCACGGAAAAAACCTCGGTTGGGACAAATCGCTCAGGGAGGTACTGCACGTGTTTTATCTTTCAGCTTTCATTGTCTCGCCTGTCGCGATGCTTGTTTACGGCATCGCCATGAAATCCGGACTGAATGAGATCCTCTTCTATGTGGTGTTCACTCTGCCGGTCATCCGCTATTTCTTGCTTCAGTTTCTGGATAATCGGAGCAGTATGAAAAGAAGCGAGAAGCTGAAAAAGTACGTTGAGAAGGAATTATCCGGCATCAGGGTGTCCGGAAGGGCAGAAGAAGAGCAACTGGGCTATACGCTCCGGAATATCCAGGATGAAATGTTCGCCTACCGGGCCTCATGCCCGCCCGTTCCCAACGGCATTCAGCTGATAATGAAGCCAAAAAATGAGCGAATTTATATTGATTACTTTGAAACGAATCTGAAGGAGTTGCACCTTCCGGAGTAATCCACCCTTGGCTCCGGTGTAGACTTTACGTATGCCGGAGCACATCACGATAAACCATTCAGGTTGCCTGGCTGCCAGCGTAAACACATAGTCACCTTCACCTCGGATAGTTAGCATCCGGCTTCACCAGAAATCGGATCTGTGCGTTAAACAACGATGACAGGTGCAATACATCTGTATATCCAAAAATTATCGTATTATAATTGTATATTCAATAGCAGCGTATTACATTAGTATGCATTGTGCGTATATATATTTGTACATGCTTAATGACTGACACAATCCCACTGGCTGACGGCTACGGAGGAAAAGATGGCCATGATGACATACCGACTGGATGACGATCTCAAAGAGATTACCACCCAGGCCCACAAAGAATTAGGTTCCACTCCCACAGAGACTAACGTACAGGCGGTGCTGTACGTTGCTGAACATCGGCGGTTACCTTTCATCCAGCAGAGCCGGACGCTTACCGCTCCTGAGGTAGCTTGGCGTGTGTATCTGAGCTGCCAGGCAGTGCGTGATATCCTCAGGCTGATGGAAGCAAAGGCGCTTATGGCTGATATCACCTGCCGTGGCATTCATCCTCTGTATCAGCAGCTTTCCCGTGCTCACCTTGTCCTGGCGGAGGATCTGTGCTGGCTGCACAGCGCTACGGACCTGACGGATACGCTGAATGAACTTATGCCCGTTTTTGCCCGGGCCCGGGTGCATATGGCCAGCAGTGAGGCCGCCCTTGGCGGGGGATGACGTGTGAGCGCCCCTTTAACGAAGATGAGGTTTCCGCTATGTCTGCCTCGCTGAACGCACTTGATAAGGAAGTGATCGCGGCCCGGGAACTGCTGCTGAGTAAGAACGTCTTCCCGCCACCAACCCCGGTACCCGAATACAGTCATAACGGATACTATTGTGCCATCCGGGTGAGCGAAAATTTCTCCGGTCGAGGTTTTATTGTCACCATCACACAGCGTGCGGATCTGGTTAACCTGCTTTCCGGACGACTGAATGAAGGTCAGTACCTGCCGCAGCTCCCGGGATGGACACTTCATCCTGCCGACGAATACCGTGTCTGGCTGCCAAATATCTTTCCGCCCCGCGATTCAGCAGAAGCCGCAGCACGTTATATGGGGGGGGGCCCCGGCTCTGTTACGGGTTTTTGTTCCACAACGGAAAAAGTGTTCTGCATGGCTCTGACGATATCAGCTTCAGAACGACGGAAGGGGAAAGACTTCGGCCGGAGCGGATTGCTGAGACGGTTTCAGACTTTATTGAAAACGGGATCCGTAAAATCCTGCAGGCGACAGGTAAAGAAATTACGGGATGATGCTGGCTGCTCATCCTTTCAAAAGGCTCCCATCAGGGAGCTTTTTTGCTACAAACCATTTTCAAATGCCTCAATGAAATATCTTAACCCGGGGGCATGGGGGCCTGATCAGGAGCCTGTCGAAAAATAAAACGGGCTTTCATCTCTCCACTGAATACCGCTTCACCTTCAAAAATGGTATGCAACCTAATATGAAGTTCATCCGTGTCCTCTTCCTCGGCACTGAATGAGAAAATGTTCTCTGCATCTTTTTTGATTTTAAACTCTGCAAAGGCTCTTTTATTAACCAGTATGGTGTCAGAATTACTAAAGTGCGGTCTGATATAAACAATACAACTTTGCTCTTCACCGTGTATTCTGAGCGTTCTGTGGTCATCGTAAAAAAGATCACTCTGAGGGCTATCGGCACGATCTAAATGCTTTACTCTGTACTCATTATATTGCTCATACAGAGCACTGTCACAAATGATGAGATAATCGTCGTGTTGCAGCCCCTCAAAGCTGGCAACCTGACGGACAAGGTCAGAAAATGATGTGAATTCATGATGGCTTTGTGCGGGTTGCTGAGTCAGTAGAGATAATAAATCCAACAAGACTTTTGAAAACATGCCCGAAGCCCATGCATTTTCCCGCCCATGAATTTTCCTGCGGAACCTGTCTGTAACATCCTGTTTTTCCGTCTCGAAAGGGAATCTACAAATAATATTGCTTGTAACAACAGTATGTTCAGATATTTTCTCAAACAGGCTAAAAGGTAAAGCCTGATGCAGTTTCTCTTTAAATGAATCAGAAATATCCCTCTCAAGCTCTTCTAGAACAGTTTTGCTGACGGGAGCGTGAATAATGCTCTGCTTAATATGGTCATTAAACACATTCAGATATTTCCCCACTAAATCAGAAACGCTCTGCCGTTGTGGTCCGAAAAGGACGTCATCAACAAAAACGGTACCGGTCAGTTTATCGGTTGCCCGCTGTAATGCCTCAAGACGATGAATAATTCTGGTGCAGTAATCAAAATCAAACAGATTTACTGATACAGCCGACTTCATCTTTTGCGATACAGAGTTTTCTTTCGAGGAAAGTATAACGGCCAGCTCTGCTACTTGAGAAACTAAATCCGAAATACCGGAAAGGCGGTTACCCATGTAGACACGCCCGCTGATCATACTTTGCCCGTGTGAAGTCGATAATTGTCTTATAATATTGCCTGGACTTTCTTTCGAGTCCCTTTCTCTCCTCTCATCCCAGGTAAGAATACGGATGAAAACATCTATGACATCGGAGCTTTTTTGCAGCTTCTCGGATAAGGTTTCTAATCCACCTGTGTTTTCAACTACTTCACCGCTAAGAAGAGTATTTATTGCAAACCGATATTCACTATTAAGCATGCTGGCAGGCTCGCGAATTAAATAAGCTGCTGTTAAAAGCCGGATATCCGTCAGCATATTTTTGTAATAGGGAGCAAAAAGTTTAGCCGGGTTTGCTGTGATTTTTCCGGGAGTGCTGTCTGAACTGAACTGAATCTTTCCTTCAAGAACGGACTGCGTAATAAAAAAATCCTGCCAGTGATACAAACCTGTGTGCTGCTCGCCCGTGGCTATTCTCGCTTCATGCAGCCAGCGATTCATCATATCGACAGCCCATGAAACGGCCCCGGACTCACCTGATATCACAGCGCTCGTCACTATCTGCGGTAATGTAAACAGGTGCGCCTTCAGGGCTTGGTGATAAAGTTGCTGGTCGCCATTTTGTCTGAGTCTGCTTTCCAGAGTGTCAGTCCATCTCTCCCACACCGCGACAAATTCTCTCAGCATCGCATCGTAGCTCTGACGCTGAGTGATATCCAATCTTGCCGCATTAGCATCCCCCCAGCGTATAAGAATCTCCCAGGCATAAAATGTGTATTGAAGGCCTAGTTTTATTTCTTTAAGTGAAATATCTGTTCTTGCCGCACACAATCGTTGTGGAACCCACATACATGAGATGTAAAATCTTTCAGACATATCAGTTCTGATAATCGCCTGCCGGAATAAATGGTAAATTTCTGTATACAGCTTTTCACTGAAACTGCGATCCCACGCACTTTCATTCGATAGCAATAATAGGTTGTCCGGGTGGTGAAAGTCTTTGAAATTAAATGCATCAGTAAAAGCTGTAATGTCACGACAAAATCCGTCCACAGCTTCGTCAAACGCATTAATATCATTACTGGCCAACGCATCAGCCGCATCTCCCATAAGCCCTTTGATTATTCTGTCGGTCGGTATATTTTTTCGAGCAGTGATTCCTGTGCGAAAACAACCCTTCATAAGGCGTATGAGAATATTATCCGGCACTATGTCTTTAACTTTAAAAAGCGGGGTGGGGGATGATTTATCTCCCCCTTCCATATAGGAGATAAGGGCTATGGAAATTTCTTTTTTCTTAATAACGCCACAGATATTTATAATTCTGAGGATGAATTTTAACGGGCGAACATACATATCCATAACGGTTTCATCAGGGGATGACTTCCCCCGGACAATTTGGTATCCCTCGTCAAAGCAAAAATCCTTAAATGATACATGGCTGTAATTCTCATTTAAAATAATCTTACTGGAAACTGGGGCAGTAATAAAACACCTGAACAACTGTTCTTTAACATATGTCGACAGTACGTCGGCTGTAAGATAACGTAACACCAATCTTTCGCGTTTCTGATCATCAAGCATACTCAGGCTTTGTACAAAGAACCAGATGGAAAGCGCAATATTTAGCATCATCCAGATAATAGTTATTCCGCAAATAATTGCATAGTTATAGTTGCCGATAAAAGTTCTTAATATTATACCGGTAAGTATGAAACCAGAAAGAAATAGTCCGCTCAGCCCGGCAAGCATAAACCCTGAATAAGTCTGATACGCTGCCTGTACAATCTTTCTGGCTGATTTTCTCTGAAAAATGACGCTGACGAGGCCAACAACCATAGGATAAACTATACCAATAATGGTCAGTTGCCCTCCCAGAAGACTCAACTGTGCATTAAACAGCGTTTCCCATTCAGGAAACCACTCCGCAGCCAGAGGCTTTATATATGTCTCACCACAGATCATAGCCACGAACAGGGCCGAAAAGACTGCTATCAGAATTATTATTGCTTTAATATAATGCACAGAGCCTGAGACAACAATTTTCTCAAAATCATTCCACTTCAGTTCATTGTATGCATTGTTTGCATGAATCTTGTCCCTGATAAATTTCTCTGACAGGTAACGGATGCTTTCTAAAGTTTTGTTAAGCATAGAGACTCGTTAATAGTGAAAAGAGGGGCAGATACCCAAGCATAAGGATAGCGTAATGTGCGAGCTATCCTACCATCATCTGCTTCAGGCTTCTCCAGCCCCACAGCTGCGCCGATAAATTTTGTTTTATTCAGTTGACAGGATGCCTCGCTCACAGAGGCGACGGCCCTGCATCCTCACTACCGTGAGCAGTTCACCCCCCCTTTTATCTCCGGCTTTACCGGTTTTCGGATCTGACCGGGAAAGATGGAAGTGTCATGATGTTTATGTTGCTATGAGAAAACAAAATAATTTATGTAGCATATTTACTACATAAAATTTTATTGGTAAAAAAGAATACACCAATGACTAAGCGAGCTTACAAGATGGCAGCCATTAACATAAAGATAGATGATGTACTCAAGGATGCAGGGGATGAGGTTCTGCGGGAGCAGGGTCTGAACACAACGCAGGCCATTACACTTTTCTGGCAGTATCTCGTACAGCACCGCAGGTTGCCTTTCATCGCTGAGACCAGGCTCTTTACAGCAACCGATCTGACTCTTGCCATTGCCACCCAGTATGGCGATACGCTCAATCAGCTGCATAAAATCCAGGGCATGCTGAATTCTGACGGTGCAGAATTCGCTGAATTCACCGCCGCCAAACTGGATCTCTCCCGTCAGGCTGCTGCCATCCAGCAGAACGGCTGGCGACTGGAGTCCCTGCCGGATGACAATGACATATCCGCTCCGGCCCGGCGGATGCTACCCCGCATTAACTATCACCTGACCGGATGTGACTTTGCCTTGTCGGATTTACCGGCAGAACTGCCTGTACCCACCCGGATGGCGAATGAGTTTGGCATCTCACTGAAAGCGTTCGAAACTGAGTTTGCCAGGCTGAAATCCGTACTCACCAATACCGGTCTGCTGGCACGTCCTGCGCCGGCGCGCGAATTTGTTTACCGGGGAGAAAACGTCACAGTATCCGTCGTACAACCGGAGGATTACCAGCACGGGGCATGGCTAGTGCGGATGGAGGCAAAATCACTGGATCGAGAAAACGCGCTGGAGGATGCCGCACTGGCCTTTCCAGCACAGGAGAGCAGAGTATTCCTGCCCGGTACCGTCTACGGTAAAGCGGTACGTAATGCGCAGACCGGAAAATATGAGATGGGATTCACTTTCCTCAGCGGGGTCAGCGAGTTTCATATGTATTCCAGCGGACACGAGGAGAACGATAATCCAACCTCAGCGGATCAGGTCGCGGCCAGCCTCGCCGTGACGGTGGACGAATATCTCCGTGTGTTACTGCATGACATGTCAGAGCAGAATTAACCAAGGGAAACGGACATGAATAATAACTACGGCATTCCTGAGAATCTGTTTAACGGCACAATTCCTCCGGGTAGCCTGTCCTGGACGCTACCCACACTCGCAGGGAAAATGCTGGTAGAGCTTGAAGAACGCTACGGACCACGCGATAAGTCATGGACATTTCTTGGTGTAGAATTCAAGTATGATGGCCCCATGATCTGGTACCCCAAAGAGGAGAATAAACCTGATCCTAAGCATGTTGTTATTAGTCTGAGTGGGGAGGCTTTCAGTAACCATAAGGAAGCGATGTACCAGCTTTCGCATGAATGTGTACACCTACTGTCTCCACAGGGAAAAGCCGGTGCAAATGTATTGGAGGAAGGGCTGGCCAAGCTTTACTCGATGGAGATCATTGAGCGGCTCTGTGGTCATCCCCCCAGGCAGAAATATGGCAGGGCGCCAGCCTACGAGCAAGCCGCCGGTTGCGTTCGTCAGCTGCTTAAGATCGATGGTCATGCTATCCGAAAACTGAGGGGCAAAGAGCCTGCCTTCTACGAGATGGTGCCGGCAACATTTACAGAGGCCGGCTTGGGTCAAGTACCACAACAGCTGATTGATGATCTGCTGACAACCTTTTTAGTTACCTGATGTCACATTTTACTTCCCTCCCCGCCAGCGGCTGACGGCTGCGGGGATGTCCTGCGTGGTGTTGCCCATGCCCCCGGAAATCCCTCTTTATTCAGTCGGTGCCGCAGGGTCTTGACCCTGTCTGCGGTAACAACATCCTTGAGATCGAGTGAAACGGTAGCCAGCGTCGCCAGGCAGGCATCGGTCAGGGTGAAGTTGGCCGGCAGTTTCCTGGGGCTGGTCCTGGCCGTTTCAATGCAGTCAAACAGCTCGCGCATGTAGTCCGGTACGGCTTCCCCCCTGCCGTCGACGATGGCTTCCTCGCTCCGGTGTAAAAATTCTGCTTCAGGAATTTCCCTGGCTGCGACATCTAGTATCTGTTCAAGAGATGGCCAGTATTTACCGTCATACTTGCTGCGCAAGGCGTTGAGAGGCTCACGCAAATACGAACGATAGTGCCCGTTCTGCTCTGAGGCCGTCTCAATCAGATCGACAATGTGTGTCGTGCGCTCCAGCGAAAAAGCGTTACGGTTAAGTATCTGGTCCTGCTCTGTCAGCAGCGCGGACAACGCAGCCGCCTGCACGGCGATTTTCTCATTCAGGTCGGTCAGCCTGCGGTAGTCAGCCTTCAGCCGATTGTTACGCTCCTTAGTACCATAAGCTCCGGCAAAAAAATCTGCTCCAGCAGCGTGTGGCATTGGTGCCAGCTAAGCCGCTGCTGCGCAATGTTTTCCCATACTGGCATCATTTCTGTTTCGCGGGAAATAAGCCTATCCAGCAACGGCCAGTGCGGCTTTCGCAGCGTATGCTCGTGAAGGTCATCACGGTACGCTTTAAGTGTATTAAGCACCTCATCGGCAGTACGGGTATGCAGGTAGTACATGTCTTTTCCTCATCATTTTCCGGCTCCAGCAATTATGTCCAGGCACCACAAGGATGTCGGTAACGCAGGAGAGAAATATTTTTAGTC
>NZ_HE578952.1:77636-80729 GCF_000321045.1 Phytobacter massiliensis JC163 | reverse complement strand
GAAGCGGATGTTGCTCGCATCGATGGATCTCAATTTATCGGGTGTAAGGCTATAGCGCAACGCTATCCAAAAGGGTATTTTGGTTGTGACAACAGCTATGGACACAGGATAAATGAGCATATTTTCAATTGATGAGTCTGGCTACACTGGGCGTGATCTTCTTCAAAAGTCGCAACCTTGGCAAGGGGCCAGCGCTGTTAAGATTAGTCATGACGATGCTCACTACCTTATCAGACAACATTTCCCTAAACGCAAAGCCCCTGAATTAAAATTTACATCGCTTAAAAAGAGAGATAGTTATCAAAAGCCAATTTTTACTTTGCAACAAGAACTTCTTGCTAATTTCCCATGTGTAACCTGTGTTGCAGATAAGCGTTTTATTCTGATTCAAATGTTTATTGAGTATGCTGTAGAGCCTTTTTACTATGACCATGGGATAAATCTGTACGAGAATGGTGGGAATGTCTCTATGGCATCAATGACTTACTATGTTTGCCAAAGCTACTTTGGTAGCGATTTTGATAATATCCTAATATCTTTTCAAAATGCGATGCATGAAAAAACGCATACAGCAGTAAATGCCCTTATTGAGAGCGTTAGGGCCGTGAACTGGCAGTTATTACCCGAAGTACTGGGGCCTCTAGCTTTGGGACATCCAGATTGCATTGAGGCAATAATTAATCCAAATATTTCTACTGATGCTGCATTTATTATTCTTCAAGCACTAATATCACGTACTGAATTAATGTCAGAGGGACCATATAGTATCGAGCATGATCGATCTAAAAATCTTTTACAATACAATGAATATCTTTCCATGCTTATCAAATGTCAGACGCCAGCAGAGTTTAAAATGTCTGAAATTGCTAGTATTAAATTCCCATTAAAGCTAGATCATGTACAACAAGTTGATTCAAAGCTAAGCCCTGCGGTTCAATTATGTGATGTTTTGATTGGTAGTGCAATATCAGGAGTACGTCAATTATTACTTGATAAATCATTGTCATTTTATTCCCCTTTGAAACTATATGAAGGTAACCAGATAATTCATTTTTTACCTGATATAGATTTCGCGGGGCAACAAAAATTCAGGCGTAACGGTCAAGGTAGTGAGTATATTGATTTCATTGCTGATCAATTTAATAAATTTGGAAGCTGACCTCAGTGATGGGTATCAACTCAGAGATATTTAACCAGTACGGTGATGTGTATACTAATATCGAGTCTTTACTCTTTCATGGCCGTGGCGGTGATCCGGATACCCTTAGTACATCCGAACGATAAATTCTGACTAGAGTTGCGAACGGAGACGCTGCTTAATTATCTAAGCTATAGTAATTAACTGTTTCCACAGAATAGCCACTACTTTGGTAGACATGCATTCCAGCAACTCTGCATCCCAGCCATTACTGATTACAGTGTAAGGTCTGCTCCTCGCTCAAAGCAGACCGTGCAATGCACGCATGTCTGCTCTGTGCCAAATGCGGACATTGATGGATTAGTGGTAAACCCCATAATAGTGAGGAGCGTGTATCTGACAGATTCCTATTCGATACGTTTCACATCAGGATGACGCTCTGTTGCTGCTTCATGGAGAATGTCACCCAGCCAGCCCAGTATCTCGTCTTCTGTCATATCGTCCGGAATAGCAATGTCGTAAAGCCGGGAGAATTTTCGTTCTGTCAGGTCTGCGTGGAATACCAGCCAGCGACCACCTTGACGCTTGACCCCAATATGTCGTCCAAAAACGTCGTAGATCAGCACTATCGGCCCCCTTTCAAGAATTGTGTAACTGGGATGATATATTCAACTCATGATGATTACTTCGTCAACAGATGTAAAATGTCTACCCTTCGCTCAAAGTAGACCTTATGCGCCACAGGCTTTTCAACTGGGTGACAGGAGTGGAAGTTACCAACCTAACAAAATGTTGATGATGTCATTAACATAGCCCGCGAAACTATCAATTTGCAGTACACTTAAAACTAGAGCGACCAACCCACTAATTCTGAAGAGATAGTGTATGTCTGCCACCGATTTATCCAAAATGGGCACCGCGAAAGTAGTGCTGAGTAAAAGTGAATGCGGACATACAGTTATTGAGAAATGTCCTGTTGGAGAGGTTGAGTACAGTTTTTATCAATATGCTGCAACGGAGCTTAATCAGGCAGGCATTGCGACCCCAAAGCTCTTGTCCGCTGACGCCACCTTGCGCAAGTTAAGAATGGAATATATTCCTCACAAGGTTGAACAGTTCGATGTCGTAAATGATGACGTCATCGTTATGTTGGGACGCTTGCATTGTTCTCCTGCGAATTCTGAATGGCGTTACCACACTCACTTATGGTCACAATTAGCGCTCGAAAAATCACTCATCCTCCTGGCATTACCTGATAAAAGTGCACAGCAGCTACGGCTGTTTAAGAAATGTAGTGATATTTTGTTTGGTGACCAAAACCTGGTTTCTGGCGATAGCAATGCTGGCAATTGGGGAAGAAGAGAAAACGGCGATTTAGTTCTTTTCGACTGGGAAAGGTTTGGAAAAGGTAGTCCCGCTATCGACCTGGCCCCTCTGCTAAAAGGTATGGGTACGAAGCAAACGTTTATTGATATTGCTGAACGCTATTGCCAGCTATCTTTTCATCATAATTTTAAAGAGTTAGCGAGAGAAATTGCCATTGCCAAAGCATGGATTGTCACTGAAGTAATTTTACTACTTAATGAGCGGCAAAAGGCAGCATTCCCTTTATATCTCAACTGGTATAAGGAACATCTTCCAGACTGGTTAGATGATGCAGTCAAAATGCTATGAATGACTATTAGCCGTTACAGCGTACTACCCGTTATAGACAAAATGTCCGCTCTTCGCTCAAAGCAGACCTTTACACAAGCTCTGTCCTACAACCATTCTAGACAGAAACGATTTTTCAGAAAGGATCGTTACGACAGTCATATTATCTGTTTCACCCCACTCCATGCAGCACCTGCGCCGGCATTCACGCCACAACAGGAAGCCCGGACGGAAAAATAGCAGGTGAGTCAGAATCTGCAGCAACAACAGCAGGAGCGGGAGCAGCTGGTCATGAGCGTAAA
>NZ_HE578952.1:74565-76904 GCF_000321045.1 Phytobacter massiliensis JC163 | reverse complement strand
CGGCGAATCGACAATCAGGTTTATTTAGTTGCAGGATACACTGTAAAGCAGGGCTCAATAGCCTGAAAGGAATATATTGAATTGTGTAATTCTCCCGATAAGTCTTTATAAAGTGAAAAAGGGCGTCAGCGACATCACTGACACCCTTAAATCACAGCATTGATTTTGTTTAAGCTTTTACAGGTAAGCTATGTTGACTTATGTCAAATACAGTCAGGTTCAGTGTACTGCCATACGCACGTTATGTAAGCATAAACCGCCCACGCTAATGCTTCTTATCTGTTTCAACCACAGAACCCTGGCTCTGAATGCCTTAGGTAGGCTGCGAGTTGTTACTTGATGTAAGGACAGAAGCCTGTATCAGTCAACGAAACCGAATATCGTCATTACAGTAGGGGTGGCTTGTGGAGGTTATGGATGTCATTACCCCTGCCTCTTCTGAGCAAAGCGTCTTATTGTCACAGATCGTTCTTCATTAACACAAGCAAACAATAATCAGTGGTGACTATCACAGCTAAATATAATGCATGCAGGAAAAATGCCGATAACTGGAGTTATTAAACTTAACCCGGCACACAGGACTCGTAAGCATTTGCTCAGACATATTTTTTCACAAAAGCAGCTGCGTTCTGCTGCTTCCTTAGACGCGTTGCTGCGGGCAATGCCTGCCATTGAATTCCGCCCGATGGGGATCCTTTACAAGGCGAGACCGTTTTTTTTGGAAAAGATGGACTATGAATACGTTCTGCGCGGACTTAAAGGCACGGAGGCGAATCCCACTATAAGCAATGCTTTCATGCATAATACGAATAAGGTAATTTCGAGTATTCAGGAGATTTCAGAAGGTATTGAGAGTGCAGTTCGGGACGTTGCCCTTTCATTGAAAGCCCCCTTTCAGGCTGGGCGTGAATGAAAGTCGGTAAGCGTAGCAACGCGATGACCGGCGCAGGTCTGAACAGCGCAGGGCACATACACTCGGTTTGTTTCCAGTTTACGTGTAAGCTGAGCTTTTATCTTAAGGCCTGGTTTAAACGTGTAGTGTTCAACCCGGCATCACCCCGGCACCTGCTTTACCGGAATCATTTATGCTTATAAATCTCAGGAACAATGAAGAAAGACTGCAGAAGGCCATGAACGCACTCAAAACTTCTGATGAAAACAGGGATTCGGTGCTGGAGGAATTTGTCCGTCATACCAGCGACTCACTGGGCATCGCCGGGAGTTTTATTTCCGTTGTTGATGAAAGCCATCAGGTTATCCGTGCAGCTCACAACTTCGATCTTTGTCAGACTACCCGCGAGGATGCTTTCTGCAGTTATGTGGTAGACAGTGGAAAGGTGATGGTCGTACACGATACGCTGCAGGATCCGCGTTTCGCGACACACCCTCTGGTGGTGGCACCGCCGGGGATCCGTTTTTATGCCGGTGCGCCCCTGGTTAACCGGGAGGGCATCATTCTCGGCACGTTGTGCGTGACAGACACGGTACCTCATCCATTTTCCCGCAGAAAAATCACCAGGCTGAAAATGCTCGCCCGGCTGGTGATGGCATTTCTGGAGGTCTGGCATTCGGCGGGTTTTACAGATGCCGTGACAGGCCTTCCAAACCGTCAGCAGCTGATACGCCGCCTGGATACACTCCGTCAGGATACTCACAGCCTGATGAGACTGACTTTAGTGGACTGCATTGATATGCCCCGCGCCTATGAGCTGGCGCGTGCACTGGGCATGGCGCCGGTGGAGGCGATGCTGCGTGATACGGGCTTACTGCTCCGGGAGAGACTGTCGTTGCAGCCTGCTGATGTAATCTATACGGTGACCGTGGGTCGCTACGCTATTCTGGCACCGGCCAGGGACCGTTTTTCTGCAAAATATGTCGCGAGTATGCTGCGTGATTTCAGCGTCCATCCCAGGAACGGCGTAGAAATGAACCTGACCATCCACACTGGTGAGGTCTGTTTTACACCGGCATTACTTCCACCACAGGAGAGCCTGAGGCGGGCAGTCAGTGCGCTTCATGACGCCATCAACAAAAACGTGGATGCGCAGGAGTTTGATGCGCTTAGCGATGCCCGGCGTAACAGTGATTTTACCCTGATGAATGACCTTGATGCTGCATTACGGAGCAATACGGGCGGGTTGTATCTGGTATATCAGCCCAAAGTATCACTTACCTCAGGTCTGACGGTCAGTGTGGAAGCGCTGATCCGCTGGCGTCATCCTGAAAGAGGAGAGCTTTCGCCAGCTGAGTTTCTGCCTGTTGCCCATTTCTCCAGCCTGATGCACCGCCTGACAGACTGGGTGGTGGACGAAGCCGTCCGCCAGTTGACAGTCTGGTCT
>NZ_HE578952.1:67882-74164 GCF_000321045.1 Phytobacter massiliensis JC163 | reverse complement strand
GGTTAACGTCAGTGTAAGCGACCTTTCACGCACAGGTTTTGCCGTAAACCTGTCAAAAAAATGCAGGGTGCTGGCCTGCCCGCACACCTGCTCGGACTGGAATGTCTGGAAAACGAAATCGTCACCGAGAATACCGAGGCTCTGACCAATATGGCCGAGTTACGTGAACTGGGATTCAGGATCCTGCTGGATGATTTTGGCGCAGGTTACAGCAATATTGGTTATCTGCGCCGTATGCCTGCCGATATTATCAAACTGGATAAATCACTGATCGGTGGCATAACTAAGGATTCAGGCAGCCGCATCATAGCCAGTAGTATCATTCGTATGCTGAAACATCTGGATTATGTGGTGGTTGCCGAAGGTGTCGAAGATGCAGTTACAATGGAGTTGCTAAAAAAATATGGATGCGACGAGGCTCAGGGATTCTATTTCTCCCGGCCACTGCCACCGGCAGCGCTGGAAGCATGGCTTAATAACACTTCTTCCCGAGAATGAACTGAACTCTCCTCATTAACTCGGCTCAGGCGTCTAGGGCAAACACATTGCCTTGATAGAAGAAAACAGTACTTTCGATTAGATCCTTAGGATTTAGCAATGTTTGCAAATCTGAATCGATAACTCTGATACCCTTTTGGCCTGCGTGGCTTAGCAGGGTGATTAAGCTTTCTTGTTTGAGATGACAAAAATATCCTTTCGTCACGAATCAAATGTCCGCTTCTCGCTCATAGCGGACATTCACTCGCCACTTACTTTCTTACCTCAAGCCCTGAGAAGTTATAGCAGCTTAAGGAGATATTTTTTGCCTGTCAGCCCGTCGACACCGGCTAAGGCAAAAATGTAAAGGCAGGCCATTACCGTTATCTGTCCGTTATACTGCCAGGATAATAACGATGCAGCGGACAAACGCTGCTGGAGAGAAGATTCAGGCGGCAGAAGGGGTGTCTACTGCCGCCTTTTTTTGTCTGCTGTCAGCCCTGAATATTTCCGCAAGCCGTTCGCAGGCCAAATTATCATCCTTCATCCCAGCCCGGAGAGCGGCAGGCACAGGCAATCTTGCGTCCTGTATCAACCTTATCTGATGATTCGGTTCGCGTTCCGGACGGATGAGAAGCCGTAAAAAGCGTCTGCGCGGTACGTAGTGGGGCTGGGCACTCACTTCAGGCGCCAGCATATATTATGGCAGTCCGGCATGGACGGGCGCCTTCTGCCGCAGCGCCGCCGGATAGTCGATGGCTATCGGTAACTGGGTCAGCTGATGCAGAGGAGGTGTGTAGGAAACAAGGCCGCTCAAAGCTTCATATTCACCGTATAGTCCAGATCTTCAGACGGTTTTTCGGTATTCGATGGCTTCTTTAGCTCTGCGACGTCGTTCATTTCGCCACACCCCTGTCTGCTTGCTAATAATCCTAATATTATTTATAGGTTTATAACCTTTAACTAATACTATTGTTAATAGGAGCTTAGTTTGGAAAAAATTCTTTTAGAATATCTTCTTTCTTATTTTCAAAAATCTTAAGATCATCATTGTCATCCCTTCCCTTCATGTAAATGTCTTTTTCCTTATCGAACCCTTTATCCCCAACCATAAATAAAGCCATGAGGTAATCAGCATCATTAATTCCATCGGTTTTTTTAATGATATAACTTTCCTGTAGCAGGACTCTTCGTAATCACCAACCCGATCTTTCAACATACACTCATGCAACAGCAAAGAAGGGCTTTCATTTTTCCTGTTAAATGATTCAAGTACAAAAATCGCTTTTTTATACTCACCTGTTGAAGATAAAATTCCAGTATACATCCTAACGACATTAATGTTCTCTGGATCGTCATGATAAAGAGAAGACAACCTATTTAATATGGATTTTTTTGATCATCATCAGTTGAGCTGACATATTCCTTTAGCAATAAAGAAGCTTCTCTTGTTGAATTCTCATGTTTATTTTCAACAGCATAAGCATTCATTGCTAGTAACAGAAACATTAAAATAACACTTACAATTTTTTTAGAAATCATATTAGTTCCTATCAAACTGGGTTAATACTATTTTTCTTTTCATAGATGGCGGAAAAGGAACGGCGCTACCAACATAACCTCCATCATAAATATAACCAGCCTCGATCTCTATTTCAGGTAATGAAAGATCTTTCTTGTGGATTTGAAATTTAGCAGAGCCGATAAGATATTCATTAATATCTATAACAAAAGATTCACCTCTATGCCTGTCAAGTTTATATACCTTATTATTTAAAAGATCTTTAACGTTACACCAGAACAAAACGCTACCACTTCCGGCAGCCCTTGCAGCGGTTGTTTTACCTGTGGCTGATATGTATACGCTTTTCCCATTTGGTATATTTTCTTCAGTTACATTAAGGTTAATTGAATAACTCGCGTGAGGACCAACACCTTCAATCCTTAAATCTGCAATCTGTGAATAATTAAAACTTTTCGTTTTCACAAACCTTTTCCCTGTATAGTTTATCTTGTGTAACTTACAAATTAGCCAATTTTGTTAAGTTACACAAGATAAACTATCGAATAAAATTCTTTATTTATACATACTCATCCCGCGCCCGCGCTGCCGTTTCGGTGTGCGCTCTCCTAGTCACGTTACCGCTGTTGCAGGGCGATCAACACAGTTTTGCCTGCTGCTCCCGCTCCTGCCGCTCAAGTGCCCGCTGGCGTTCGGCGACGGCTTCTGTCACGACCATATAATGATGCTCGAACCTTTTTTATCTATCATCATTCACGCCGGCCGCTGTTTATGGCGGTACTTGGCCGCGTAATTTTTAACACTGAGCATGGTCAGGAAGGTTTTGTCATCCTGACATCTTCCAGTGACCAGGGAATAGTGAATATCCACGACAGGCGCCCCGTTGTTCTCACACCGGAAGGTGCAAGAGACTGGCTTATTCAGGATGTCGCCGAAGAAGAAGCCTGTGAAATTATCAGGCGTTCCGCCGTTTCTGAAAGCGAATTTTGCTGGCACCGGGTGGGTGTTAAGTTTGGTAGTCCACACAACCAGGGGGCTGAGCTGATTGAAGAGATCAGGGTAGCGCAATAATAGCTGCAAACTTCTCCTGGCGGTTGTCAGTCAGGTGACATGCATGTCAGCATGGAATAATGTCACCTTCTTCGAGGCAGCATATTGTTCGTCAACGTCATTTGCATAAAACCCGGAAGCAACAAAAAGGATCGCGAGAGGTAAGCCATACTGAACATGAATATGATTACAGTAATCGTCTGTAATAACAATTGATAATTCAGAAAAGGAAAATAATATAAAAACTCACTCTGATTCTGGCTGAAAATTGTATGGATCAGGTTGTACGCATTGCAAACTTGTGAGTAATTAAAGTAAATCCTAAATGCTCGGTTTTTGCACTCAAGAATTTAAGTTATCTGCCGTTTATAGTATAATTAACGGAGAAGAAAATGAACAGTTTTTACCATTTCAAAACAGCACTACATCTTAAACAAAAAATGAAGCTATGCTGATTTTAAGGGGCAAGACAGAACCTGTCGCCCGAAAAATTATGGAAAAAGCAAAGATTCGGGTTCCTGAGTATAAAGGCCGGATGTTCTGGCAATGGGCTCAGAATTTTATTATCAGGACATGCAAGATGAGTGAGGAAAATAATGCCAGCATGGACTCACGGAAAAATGATACCGGAATGGAAAATACGCAGCAGCCTGTCACTCAGTCCGGGCGCGATCGATATGGTGAAGCTCCTGGCGCTGATATCGATGATAATCGACCACGTCAATACCGTACTGATGCCGGTCCCCCGTCCGGAGCTGTATGCTCTGGGACGGGCAGCATTCCCGCTGTTCACCGTTATCTGGGCCATGCACGTCACTCACGCACCGCAGCGGCTGCAGCACCGGGCAAACCGGCTCTGGGTATGGGCCCTGGCGACGCAACCGGTATTCACACTGACGTTTCAGGGCCACGTACCCTGGTATGCGCTGAATATCCTGTTCGTGTTCGCCAGCGCCACGCAGCTACTGGCGTGGCACTACCGGGCGGGCCAGCGGGGCATTTTCACCGGCATCGGTCTGATGTGCCTGCTGGCATGGCCTCTGATGCCGGCAAGCTACGGAATCCCTGGTCTTGTGCTGGCGTTATCACTGGCCGTCTGGCTTTCGGATTTCTCCACATCGCCAGGAATCGGCCTGAGTTATCTGTCTCTGCTGGCCCTGTTGCTGCTCAACGGCGCGTCACATCTGCTGGACAATACGCTTTCTGCGCTGATCTACGCCATTCTGCCCACACTGTTTTTCCCCCTGGGAGCAATCAGACTGGCTGTATCTGTCTGTCCGACCGGGACCCCCCGGTTTATGCCCGGCAGGTTCTTTTATCTGGCCTATGTAGGTCACCTGGCCCTGCTGTTACTCATTCACACTGTCATATAATGGCGTGCCGTTTCCAGCGGATACTGGCAGTGCGTTTCACACTGGCTGCTCTTACCATACCCGCTGGGCCGGGGATGCTTCTGGAATGATATATGAATCCGTCTGATCATGATCTGAATCGCTCACGTCTCCCCCGCATGACCCGATACCGGTGCGTGCAACTGAATATGACTGAAGCAGAATATTTCTGCTCTCTTCCCATGGCCGAGTGTGTCCCGATGCATATTCCGGCGTTCATGACGCTGGCAGTAAGATGTCGTCGTTCTGAAGGGCTGACGCTACCGGAAACAACCGATCTTCTTGATGACATCATGTTCTACATCGCAATGTTTGGCCTGTTCCTGGAAACAGGCAGGACTAAGCACCCGGTTGAACTGGTTAAAGCGCGCTACCGGCAGGCAGTGTGTGATCCGGCAATGTATGCTGCCTTAATGGCTGTTGGTTGTCCGGTGAATATACAGACCAGACTGCAGGGCTGAAGAGTTTCCTTTCAGGATGTTTTGCTATTGAGGGTATATCTTTGTCAGAAACCGGCGCACTCATAATGGGAAGGCAGTCATCACACAATGGCTTATGTAAACAACAGAATACGGGTCATTGTTGATGCTGATTGATCAGGATATAACCTTCTCAGACACAGGGGGAAAATAATGGCCATTAACGAAAATGACTTACGAAAGGCGGGATTTACGGAACGCGAGGTGGAAAATTTACACAATCGCCTGACCCGTACCGGCGGAACCATGGACGAACTGATTAACGCACTTTCACGCAGATTACAGGTTTCATCCTGGCTTACTGTAATTCTTTTTTTGATAATGCTTGTTGCCATTTTCAGCGGCAACCGTACACATATGATTTCGGGCGGTGTGAGTGCAGTTGTCGTGCTGCTGATTGCCTGGTGCACTTTGCCGCCCATGCTTGCCTGGAAGGCCCGGCAGCTGCATAAAGCTAATTCGCGTCAGGTTTAACAGAGAGCAAATCCAGCACAACTTTCGCCTGAACGTCCAGCCGGGAATCTTAAGCGCAATCATACGCGGAGGTGTGCTGCTCGCTCTTCTGAAGAAGTCCGGTTTGGTCCAGTACCAGAGCCGGTGAGCGGTGCGAACGGGCTCACTGAATGCCGCAACGCGGCATGGAGGCGCCTGGTGATGTTCTATATGGCAGTTAAGCTAACGGCGCCGTCACCCGGCGAAGCCGGCTGCATGACAGAAAATCCCTGTTAACCCCCCCGTCCTGCAAAGCCATAACCCACTAAAAACTGCTCATAAGCCGCTGTGCGCGGTCGGAGTGGTCACGGCAAGGCCGGAGGCCGCCGCCGGGGCGTATCTCCGCGTGTGAGCGTTTACGCGAGCTACGAGCGTGTTTGAATAACTTACCGCAGCACGTCTGAAAGCGATACGGTGTTTAGTTACATCATCCCTCTTAAAGCGGCACTGTTCCGGGCCTTCGGCCCGGGGCGGCGTCGGTTTAGCAGGGGGCAGGTATGTATGCGGTGCCGGGTTCTGGCCAGAACCCGGCCCGACGCTTGCGACGGGAGGTACTTTTGATTTTATTCTGAGCGCGCGGCCGTGAGGCCGCTGCATGCGAAGACATTTTTCGTTATCCACAGAGTGGCCGCAGACAAAGATCTGCTCTGGAATGAAATGAACAGAGAGATAAAAAAGGTGAAGTTAGACTGTTTTGCGGAATGTCTTTTATTAGTTTCCGGGTTAATTAACTTATTCGTTTGCGGATTTCTGTGTAAAAAAATGAGACAGTGGCCATTGCGGCCCATAACGACAGGCAGAACGTAATGGTGACCGAAAGGAGAAAGGGGGGGAGGGTGAAAAATGAGCAGAATGGCCGAGAAAAACCAGC
>NZ_HE578952.1:64392-67243 GCF_000321045.1 Phytobacter massiliensis JC163 | reverse complement strand
GTCAGTTTTTTGACCGGTGCAATGAGGAAATTATCCTGAGTGCCGACATCGACTTCCTGCCAGAAACGGGTTAGCTCATCCTTCGGTAGATCTGACCAGTGAACAGAAATCTGATTGTCATTCACGGCGGCCTGTTCTTATGGCGGCCGGGTGTTGTTTTCTATGGTGCATGCGTTATAATCCTTCACAGGCAATGCGCCTGCTTTTGGACCCCCTGATATCTGACTCTTCCGCCAAGTTGATGACAGATTTCGGGGGGTTTGTGCATTCAGGCTCCGGGAAATCCCGTTACCTGCTCCTGAACGTTTTACTGGACACGTCCTGTCCCTGTTTGTTTCCGGAAGTCCGCATTTCTTCCGTAAAACCATCTTCTGCCACCCGCCTGCCTCACCACAAAGCAGTCAAACCGTCAGTTTGAGTTAGGTCACAAAAGTAATCTGAATCAACAATCTGTCCCACCACAAGACGATCGCTGACGATCCGAATACTACCTTCTCGTCAGTAATTTTTCCAGATATTAGAGCAGATAGCCGTCCATAGTTTGCATGCTAATTGTCCTTGAGGGATTATAACCAGCAGCGCTCGCCGCAGTATCAGGCCAGTAGGCCTGATCGAGGAAGCGCAGGAGAACGGAACGGGAAGATGGCAATTACGCGCGGAACATGAAAAACAGTCTCTGGCGGGAGACGTTCTTCGGACTGAGGATCATTTCACCCTGGTAGCTTTCTTGATTGCTGCCTGGAGTCTTTCAGCGATAACGGCTTCGGCCAAGGACTGGGTGCTGTTTTACTGCACGATGCAGTTCTTCACGGCTTCCGGGTAGCTGAGAATATAGGATTCTGTGCAATCATGGTTCATGTACCATGTACTGGCTGATGAAGCCAAAGTTTTCTATATCCACCATAGTTTTAAAGCAGCGAAAAGCCGGAACTGGACATTGTTCTCAAACAACACCAATAGACTTTGTAGTAAGAAGAGAACTGCCAATGGCAGTATAACTATATGATTTATATGCGAAAAAATAATTCATTTAACATAATCTTTGTTATGCGAAGTAATCATGTTACTCCAATATTCTGATGTCACTTTTAACCCATTTAGTGATGTTACTTTTTCTGGCATAAAGGATCCAATCCTCAGGCCATGGAGACATCGGATGCTTGTGACCATGTCAGATAAAGAACTAAATCGGATCAATGTCATTCAGTCAGTTGTTGAAAAGCGCATGCGTCGTCGTGATACAGCTCAGCTGCTTGGTCTGACCGAACGTCAGACACAGCGTCTAATGAACCGCTTTCGCGAATCTGGCGCAGCAGGACTGGCAAACCTTCGGCGTGCGACAAGCACGGCATTTTCAGGGTCAATAATGGTGGTTCAACTACAACCGGCGTTACCCAGTTTGGTCGTGTGCTTTCCGAACTGGGGATCGAGCTGATTTGTGCCAACAGTCCACAGGCTAAAGGCGAGTGGAGCGGACAAATCAGACACTACAGGATCGGCTTATCAAGGAGATGCGTCTTGAGGGAATCAGCAGTATTGAAGCAGCCAATGCCTGGCTGGAAACTTTCATCGCTGACTTCAATCGTCGCTTCGCAAGACCAGCAAAATACCCCAAAGATCTGCACCGACCCGTGGCTGAGAGCAACGAAGGCCTGGCAGGAACTGCGTAAGCTGTCTAAAACGCTGACATTCCGCTATGAAAAAAAGATATATCTGGTTGAACCTACTGAAGAAAATACTCGCATTGCAGGTGAAAAAACCACAGTGTACGACTACCCAGATGGTACGCTGGCGTTTGAATATGGCTACCGATCACTCAACTATCAGGTCTTCGATAAACTAGAATGCATCGACCAGGGAGCTATTGTCGACAACAAGCGACACTCGATTTTATAAACTAGCTCAGGATAAACGCGACAAGAGCCGTTCACAGGCGATCCCAGCCGGTGATGGCCCTTCGCGGCGGAGCAGAAAACTAACATAGAAAAAATCACAGCGCTCACATGAACGGAGACGACATGTTAGATGCATTGAAGGCATTGCAGTCACGCTCTGAGGAGATTTTCGTTAAAAGGAAATAGCTTCAATGATATTATATATAAAGGAAAGCCACGAGAATCCGGGGTAAGTTAGGGAGTCACAGTACCTTGAACCGCCATATGGTGATTTTTTACCCATTTATAGACGCAAACCAAGCCTTTGTAAAATTTATTACATAGAGATAAATTTAATCACAATCTTAAATTTAGAGATGGTAAATTATGTATATGACTGGTCAAGAAATTAACGATAAAAAGAAAGAGTACTTTGAATTATTGGATCAAAATGAGAATGAACAGACTTATCAAACATACCTTGAAGAAAATACAATGTTCATTCCAAGAGAATTCGAACAAAACCATGGAATTCACTTCAGTACGGTATTTAGAAAGTTGCCTCTATCAAGTGATTATAAACCTGATTTCGTATATTTATCAAAAAGCTCGGATAACTGGAATGTAGTATTGGTCGAAATTGAAAAACCATCATCGAAATATTTCAAAAACAACTCTACAACATTTCATACAGACTTCAATCATGCTTTACAGCAAATGAATACATGGAGGGCTTGGTTTGATGATGAATCAAATAGAAATCACTTTAAAAACAATATACTACAGGGATTTATTGAACCGGCACATATGGGGAGAAACCCGTTTAATTTCAAGTATGTTCTGGTCCATGGTCGTAGAGCAGAATATGAAAACAACGCACAAAAAACTGCGCTGATCAGAGGGCAACAGAGAAGTGATTTCTCTATAATTTCATTTGATAGTTTGGCTGAAAATATAGAGAGGAAATATAAGTTGTA
>NZ_HE578952.1:59818-63746 GCF_000321045.1 Phytobacter massiliensis JC163 | reverse complement strand
TCGAAAGAGTTTGTTGATGAAGGGATATTTTCATGGATGAACATAGATTATTTAGCAATTACACAAAGCATATATGATGATGCAGTCGCAAAATCAGGTAGTTGGCATCACTATACAAGTACAGGAAATGGATTTGTAAAAGCAATGGATTATGCTCTCCCCCGAATTAAGATAATTCAAGAATAAAAAACAGTAAATTGGTTTGCATAATGACGTTATGCTAAAGAGGCCGTTCAAGAAGATAATCCCTCAGCGGCCATTTCTATTGAGTTTGTGATTGTACAGTTCTAATTAGTTGTGACAATAATTGTAACTGTAATATTCTGAAGGCACTTTTTTGGCATGAAAAATAAAATATTTGTGCCGTGGGAAATTATAAATGGGGCATGGCAGCCCCATTTTTCATACCGATTCATCAAGGAAATACTTAGAAGTATCATCCTGTTTAGGTTGATATGTCTTTTTCGCAGAATGAAGGACCCTTCCTAACTCTTTTCTTAACTCGGGTAAACGCTCCCGAAGAGGATTAGAACACCATTGTGAAGGCAGCCCTCTAATAATAGCCTCAGAACAAAGCGGAGAAATAAGTTTTCCATTTGATAATAAAACTTTTCGCTCGGCTTACACGCATCGTGATCCTTTTTATTACATCTCTTTCAGACTCAATTTTCCCGCTCAGATCTCTCAATTTTCCCCATGTCTTAGCATCAGCTATATATGTATCATAAAGCATACATTCTATGAATGTGAAATTACTAATAAGTTCTTTTGCAATATAACCACCCAACCGAGATGGTATGAAACTTGATGAAGCTGTAGGCTCACCGTGATTTACAGTGAATAAAAATCTCTTATTGCATAAATCAACAAGTACGCGATGTGTAAAAGAGTCACCTACACCAATCATTCTTAACTTTTCAGTTATTACCGAGCCATCAATTTGTCGGAATGCAGGATCGCTAGCGTACGAAACTATAACATTAAGAACGTACAGCCTTAATAATTGCATTTGAGTCACTGCTAAATTCGAATCAAATGGGTTAGCAATAGTCGATGTTGACTCGCTATATGTCAATTCAGTACCCAGTAAAATGGCTCTGAATGCCTCATGTCGGGGAAGAAGATATCTTCCTTGTTCTCTAAAGATTTGTACTGCCTTACCTGGGCTCGTATAACCCCTTTCCAGGAACTCACGAGTCATGCGTAATGCCAATCGCACATCATCCGTCGCAAGTACCTCAATACGTGTCCCAATCTCACTTCCCAGTACAGACCCACTGATAATATCGACTAATTGTGATATATCATCCAAGGCAACTTTAGCCCCATTTTCTGCGATGAAATTACCACTTTTGTTACTGGTCATATATTTTACTAGAGCAAATCTTTTTGCAATTACACTGCTAATTCTTGGTGGATCTATTTGTATAACTTCAAAATCAAAAGCATCTATAGCCGGAGAATTTTTATGCTTGATAAAAGTAGACTGCCTCAATGAGAGCACAAGGTTTAATGAAAGTGCCCGCGATATTGAAAATGATTCCGTAAATATTCGGGACTGAATATCATCAAGTTCAATTTGATCAACGTTATCTATAACAAGGAAAAAGATGTTATTTTTGTAACGTGATTAATTATTTTATCAACATAAGGTTTGATGTTTTTATATTGCTCATATAAAAAATCGGAGATTCGAGAGTTTTTTTGCTCTTCGCTCAATAGAAAAAGAGGCCCCGACTTAATTGCTTCAATATCTTCTCTAAATGCATCAAATACAAACTCCTGACTACTTAAGATTGGATGCCTATTGATGTATTCAAGAATTGATTTGTAGATAAAATCTACTATTGAACTTTGTGATGGATTATCAAGGAAATCTATATGAAGCCAATGTGGTGTCAATGTATCTTCTTTATTTGAAAAAATCTCTTTTATTCTGACCTTTCTCATGTAATGAAGAAAGGTTGTTTTACCTGCCCCCACAGTCCCGAGTAGCAAGATTGCTAGAGGTTTGCTGTCCTTGATGTGTATCTTTTTCTTTCCTTTCACCTGAAACTTATCGATTATTCTTTGTGTATCTTTATCATTTAAACCTTTTAATACCTCACCATTCAGAACATTTGAACGCCTACCAATATTCATCCTAATTTTACTGTCGAATCGCATAGTTTCTGGCGTTGAAACATAACATTTTTCAAAGGAATCTTCATCTAAGTAAAGTATGGAATCCGAAAATGCTAATCTTAACTCATCGGCAATTAAATGATATATCGGGTTATTTGTCTGAGTTCTATTTTGCTGCGAATAAAAATTCCTTAACTTTCTAAACTCGATTTGATTTTCGACGCGACCTAAGAGAGCTGTTTCCAGACTTCCTGATATTACATTTTCACGACTAAGCAAATCATAGAATTCTTGATAATTCTCATGTAAACAATCTTCAAGTGACCAGAAAACAAGCGCTATTGAATCATTAAATTTAACATTATCATGCCTCTGGGCAGGAAAACATGCCCAGACATTTCCATTCGTAGCGACGGCATAATCTATACCAAATTTTCTTGCGTAGTCTCTGGCTTGTATTATTGCTTCACCAAGATCACACTGTAAAAAACCATTACTAAGCTTTACTTTCCTTTTTCCTGGCGTGACAGTGAAGCTAGGTCCTGCCTTTTTAGCTTCCACAACAAGCGCAATATTGGCTGTTTTTAGTATATAATCAGCATAGGTTGTCAAACCATCCTCAGTGACATGTTCTTCTGGTTTGATATCACTATCAGTCCACATCAAGACTTCCTTTAAGACCCGATCTATCACTTTTAGTCTTGTAGCGGCTTCATTTGCGTTTTCTAATTGCAAATGATGATAAGTAGATAAGATATCCGAAATAGATGTTTTACCCATAAATTATTCTCTCTAGAAAATTCTAACGAAAAAGTTCTGAATGGTCTTATGGTATTAAGGAATGATATCTGAGCTATGTCACGTCTGATGCTATCCTATTTTTATTTTTTTTATAATCTTTTTCTACTTATTAAAATGTACGTTTGAAAAAGTAGGGATTGATGAGTAGACTTGGGGGCACTGTCCGGTTGCATTTTTCACACAGCGCAGCAGGCATTTTTCTTTGCGGAGATCACTTCATGTCACCTGATGATGGCCAGCAACTGCTTCCCCGGTCGCCGGACGGCTTTTCCGGCGACACACGGCCGCCTGTACTACACGGTGACAGTGTCACCCCTGTCAATCCCGCACAGGCTTATCTCCTGTCACTGAACTCGGCGCGCAGCCGGCAGACTATGGCCTCTTTTCTGAATATCGTGGCCGGCATGCTCGGCGCCGGCTCCCTGCAGGACTGCAGCTGGGGTGCCCTGCGGCGGCATCATGTGCTGGCCATCATCGAGCTGCTGAGGGATGCCGGCCGCGCCGTGGCCACGGTCAACACCTATCTGTCCGCGCTCAAGGGAGTGGCCGGTGAAGCCTGGATGCTGAAACTGATGGATGTGGAGAGTTACCAGCATATCCGTGCGGTACGCCAGGTGCGGGGCAGCACGCTTCCCCGCGGCAGGGCCCTGAAACGGGAGGAGATCCGTGCGCTTTTTGCGGTGTGTGAGGCAGATCGCGGCAGCGCCGGCCTGCGTGACGCGGCCCTGCTGGCGGTTATCCTTGGCTGCGGTCTGCGCAGGTCGGAGGCTGTGTCCCTCAGCTATGAAGATATGCTGCCGGGCGAACGGGCCCTCAGGGGTACTGGGAAAGGGAAACAAGGCGCGGCTGGCCTATGTCCCGGACGGCGCCTGGCAGCGTCTGCTGCTGTGGGTGGATCAGATCCGGGGGGAGTCACCCGGCGCACTGTTTACCCGCATACGCCGGCATGATGACGTACGGTCTGACCGGCTTACCGACCAGGCGGTGTACCATATCCTCCAGG
>NZ_HE578952.1:57204-59635 GCF_000321045.1 Phytobacter massiliensis JC163 | reverse complement strand
GACTTTTGCCTCCGCAATGCTGGAGAACGGCGAGGATCTGATCACCGTGAAGGATGCGCTGGGTCATGCCAGCGTCACCACCACCCAGAAGTATGACCGGCGCGGGGAAGAAAGACTGCAGCACGCCCGCGACAGACTGGAATTTGGAACCTGATAAGACTTAGATTCAGCGGTGCTGACCGTTTTCGTCGGTCTCCCTGCCTGCAGCAACCTTCTGCATACGGTCCTCGTATTTTTTTCGCCCGCTGCCGAGCCTCTTCGCCGGACACCGGCTTACTCAACCACTCGGGCACCGGTAACGGCACGCGTTTCTCATCTGAGATCTTGACTATCTGAACCATATTCACCTCAGCGGGTTATAAACACATACTCGTGGTTACTGTAATAGGCTTTCATATTATTATAACTGGTAGGATACACTTTCAGCCAGTCATGCATCAGACGATCGTATTCCATGCAGGTTGACGAGGGCAGGTCGAAGTATTCGAGGCCGGTCATATTGTTGTCGATTCGTGGCCGATGATACATGATCATACAGGGTTCAGGGATGGTCATAATGACGTTGGGAGCTGCGTATAACTGACAGCTCATGACCACAAAGGCGGCAGCCGAACCGGCATAGCCGATGACACAAATTTCGATACACTGCGCTGATGAAGACAGAATCGCACTGCTTAGATCAATTGCAAGCCGGGCGTTTCCACCACCATTGTGGTATATGTTGATTGTCGTATCCTTTCCGGCGTTCAAATCATTGATTGCAGCAATGATATCCTGCTCGTTTGTTGTCCCAAAATCATACCGGATGTCATAGCTCGCCATAGCTCCCTTCCCTTTTATGTTTCGCAATCAGTCAGCAGGTCTGTGTCGCGCCGCCCGGTTATCTGTATACTATCACGCTGAACTAAAGGAGAATTTTAAAATAACGCTGAATGAATTTGTAGTAGCACACTGAACTTGTTCAACCATCATCGGGCTGACGAATCCGCACACAGGGGGCCTTGTGGTGCCGTCAATATGTCCGTCGATGAAAGGGCCAGGATTGTTGATAAGCATGTCGGCATCAAAACCTGCTAATACCGTGCTTTATTATCCTTTTTGAGCCCGTTCGTTTGTGGTTCTGAACGCTACCTTGACGCCACGCTCACTGTCCGATACATAAATCGAAACTGTTCAGTGTTGCTCACGCTCCTTTGAAAGAATCTTCAACCGCGAAGGCAGTTCACGTTCGATTTTCTTTCGATGAAATGGAGAAAGTTTGCGCCATTCACGTGCTTCCTGCAGCGTACGACCACAACCTTCACACCAGCCTTTTGTATTGCTAAAGTTACAGACATCGGTACAGGGAGACTTTACGGACATGATTACTCCAATTTTCAAACGAGAGTTAGGGCCGCTACACAGGGCAATGACCAAAACAGTATCTGCCTGTTCAATCCGTACATTATGATACAGCCCGTCCCGTTAATGTTGGTTTCTCAGCACCCGTAGTTCAGGCGTACTGGATGTTCAGATTACCCTGATCGGTTCGATAGATTGTTGCATTGACCTGCCAGGTAGACTGAATCAGCTCTGGGGTAAGCACAGCAGCAGGCTCTCCGGATGCCACAACTTGTCCTTCCTGCAGAACCACCAGGTGCTGACAATATTTTGCTGCCAGATTGAGATCGTGTAGTGCAACAATAACGGTAATTGGCAAGTCAGATATAAGGCGCATCAGCTCCAGTTGGAACTGTATATCCAGATGATTAATTGGCTCGTCCAGCAACAGAATATCCGGTTGTTGCGTGAGTGCACGGGCTATCTGACAGCGCTGACGCTCACCGCCTGACAGACGCTGCCAGGTTCTATGGGCCAGGGCGTTAAGCTTCATCAGCGAAAGCGCCTGCTGGACAGCCTTCTCGTCAGCCTGACACCATGGCGTGAATGCATTGCGATGCGGCGTACGGCCGAGGCGAACGATATCTATCACACTCATCTGCGCCTCAGATTCCGCATGCTGTGGTACAAAAGCAAGTGTGCGGGAAAGCTGACGCTGACTCAGGTCACTTGCCGGTTTACCGCCAACTTTTAATCCCGAATAAACACAGGACTGGATGCCTGCCATTGCGCGAATAAGCGTGGACTTACCAGACCCGTTAGGACCGAGCAGCCCCACCGTTTGCGATTGCTGCACAGCAAAACTGATATCAGATAATATACGGCGTGCCTGGAGTGTTACGCTCAGCTTATCAACCACAACATGCATAATTACTTCTCCCGGTTGCGGTACAAAATCAGGGCAAAGACCGGTGCACCAACGAGGGCTGTCACCACGCCAATTGGCAATACCTGATGACTAATCAGGGTCCGTGATGCCAGGTCTGCAAGAATCATGAAATGGCATCCTGCAAGGAAAGCGACAGGTATGGTGATGAGATGTCGATGCCCG
>NZ_HE578952.1:50793-56454 GCF_000321045.1 Phytobacter massiliensis JC163 | reverse complement strand
AATGTATCCAGTGAGCGGCCATAGCACATCACCGTCAGCAGCCCCATGGTTACCACTGCGCAGCACAGTAGCGCATCAGCCCATCGTACCCCGCTAAGGCTACCCAACATCCAGAACATAACCCCCCGCGACTGTTCCGCATTGGCCGCGGTACTGACAATGTACGATGTCAGCGCGTTAAACAGCTGCGTACCGGCGATACCTGCCAGAATAATGCGTGCTGTGTTCTCGCGCATGCCACCTGATAACAGTACTATCAGCATAAAAGCGATACAGGCACCGATAAACGCCCCGGTACCTGTCGTAAGAGCGCCGCTGCCAATACCAAGTAGCATAACGCTGACGGCTCCGGTTGAGGCACCCGCAGAGATGCCCAGCAAATAAGGATCGGCTAGTGGATTACGCAGCAACGACTGCAATACCAGCCCGCATAACGCCAGTCCGCCACCGCTGCTAGCCGCCATCAGTGCACGACTCATACGATACTGCCAGACAATTCCGGCTTCGACAGCAGGTAGATCGAAGTGTGTTATACCAAGGCCATTGGTTATCGCGCGAAAAGTAGTCGCGAAACTTACCGGTATATCGCCGGTTGCAGCTGCGAGTATCATCATTAACGGCAGACTCAGAATCCCGAAGACAATTATCAGACCGGTTCGCCAGTAAAAAACAGATTGATATTTCATCTGGTATGAGTGAGAGCATTAATCTGCTGACCAATCAGTTCTACTGCTTCTACGTTATGTAATGACGGATTGAGCGACATGGCCGGAACCACTACTATATGTCCTTTTTTGACTGCAGATATTTCGCGTGTTACGGGGTCAGTTTCCAGGAACTGCTTTTTGATCGCTACGTCATCGGCGGGGTAAAGTCTTCTGTCCATACTCGCGATAACAATAATATCAGGCTGAGCCTTTACAATGTATTCCCATGTCACCGAAGGCCACTCCTCGTCAGAATCAATGATATTCTTCAGACCGAGTGTTTTACTAATCCAGCCTGGAGCGCCTTTACTGCCTGCCACCCACGGATCGCCTTTCAGTCGGGTACTTGAAAACCAGTAAACCACTTTCAGTGGTAGTCCTGGCGGCGTGTGAATGTGCTGCTGCGCGGCGGCAATACGATCAGTCAACTTCTGCTTAAGCGTCTCGCCACATGCCTGCACATTAAAAATACGCGCCAGTGCTGTGATTTCATCAAAAATGATATTGATTGAGTAAGGCTCTGAACGCGCACCATCACCGTTGGAGGTAGCGGTGACGGCTTTCGCTGTACAATCTGCTGGAGAGATCCAGGTCCTGATACCCAGCTGTTCGAATTGCTGCCGCGTCGCAACCTCGCCCTGGGGGCCAACATGCCAGCTGTACTGGGCAAGAACAAGATCAGGGCGCTGAGCTGCTACTGCTTCGAATCCAGGTGCGTTCTCAGCAAGTCGCTTTAGTTTTTGACCTTGCTGTTTTAAATCATCTGGTAATGCACCAAACCAGACAGATGTACCTACAATTTTTTGTTCCAGACCCAATGCCAGCATCAGCTCTGTCTCGTGCTGTCCAATTGTCACAACACGCACAGGAGCATGCTTAAATGTCTCTTTAAAACCACAGTTTTCAGTTGTTATCGGGTAGCTGGAGGCAAAACGCATCAGCCAGGGGAAATAACAGCAGCAAAGTTAATAATAGACGCATAGTGAGTATTTCATCCCAAAAATATTGTTATGTTATAACATAACAATATGCCTTGCTTAATATCACCTGTCAATGCCTGGGGGGCGTCGACTCAACTGGATGGTCGTCGTGAGCACTTCTCTGGAACGAATATAGTTAGCTCATGACTTTGTATATTCGTTGTAAAGTGAGATACGCTGAGAGTAAAACTTGCTCGGCCTACTGATAAGAGATGTGCCTTCTCGGCGGCTGTAGGGATCTGCGTGGGCTAAGCCAGTTCTGATAACACGATGCTGTTATCAGCTGAAGTCCTCCTTTACCGGCATCATGGTGAGGTACGGAGTGCCCGTATCATTGCAGTTGCCTTCATCTTCCCTCTATAAGCCGCTGTCATGGCAGCATGCTGCCAGATTTCCTCGCCAAGCAGGAGTCGCACCAAAATTAGCTGTTCTTGGATTACTGCGGGTGATTGGTTGACCGTTGCCACACAGGATCAATGAATGGGCGTCACTGTTGTTCAGCTTTCAGTCTGCTGTTAAAGCGGAACGGGATTTCTTCGGAAGTATGCGTAATGTCCTTGAATGCAGAATGGCCAGGATTAAGCAGATAATTAAATTCAACCGGCGACAGTACACTTGGTACGCGCAACGCTACCGATGCCTCACTTTCTATCCATGCATCGCCATATGCAGCCAGTTCCCAGGGAGCCTCTTCGGCATGCCAGTTATCAGGAAAAAGGGTCATATCCGCGCTCATGATCAGCTTGTCCGGAACGTTAATTTGCAGGAGAGTATAATAATCCAGCAATTGTGAAGCACGCAAATGAACCAGGGTTTCCAGCATGGTCAGGGATGCTGTACCGGAAGCGTATACCATCGCTGTTCCCGGGCTGTTCCATCTACCACCTGCCTCTTTGGCCCCTGAGCCTGTCCAGGCTGTTGGCAAATATCTTGTTTTGGTCAGACGGTAAAGAATCAAGAGTAAACTCCATGCTCAATCCGGGTGATTAACCTGAGCACTTCATATGCGCCTGTTTCGGAGGTCATCACTTCTGCCGGAGTTTTCCACCCAAGAGCGCGGGCAGGTTCATTCAGCCATTTCCTTGCCTCAGCCTTGTCTCCCTCGAAAAGCTCCACGGCTCTGTCCAGCACCCTGATAATACGAACCAGACGTTCGCTTTGTTCCGCAGAAAAGCGAGCCTTAATGCTTCGGTTGAAGGTAGTATTCGGAATCCCGGACATCTTGCGTAAATCTGATTGCGTGATGTGTGCCCAGGTAGTGATTCGCCCGGCTACGGCTCCATCCAGGCCTTCATGAATCTGCCCGAGTAATGCAACGCCATCTGCGTGTTGTAGTCCGGCATACTGCCATAGGCGTTCAGGCTGACGCTTTTTGATCTCAGGGGTAAATTGTTTCATGTGCAACCTCCCGTTTGGTATTATTATTATATCCATATGGTAATATATCTGCAAATTATTGCACCCTGGTGCAGTATGAAATCGCATGAATAACAAAGGTTATGGTGATGAGAAGATGAAAATGAACGACACAGAAGAAGCCCAGGCCAGAAAAATGTGGGTGATCATCACCTATGCCACACGAGTGGAGGATTTGCTACGTAAAAATGGTGCAAAAGGCGCGGGATTTAAAGAGCTTGTTGAATCGCTTTCTGACGTACTTGAATCTGGAATAAAACGAAACATTGGGCGCATGGCTCACCTAAGAAATATGGTCGTTCATGAAGGCCACGTATGCTCTGAGCGGGAAATGGCAGGATATGAAGCACAGTTTAAATCTGTGACCCAGGCTCTTATTGCAATGCTCGATGCAAGACAGCAAAACGCGGAACTGGTAGAAAACCTTAAAGTCAGTATGAAGGCTAAATCAGGCTTAAAAAGATTGTTGATTGGCTCACTTATAGGCGGATTAGTGATTGCCGGAGTCCTCATCAGGGTCACTCAGTAGAGATTGTTCTACCTGCGATCAAGACCGCAAGCGCCAGAAGAGCGCCCGCTGGTAACACAAAAATCTGCAGCCTATAACTTATTCAGAATTACAGTGTCATGGCAGGGCAGAGACCGTCCTGCCTACGTCGGGTCAAATAAACCCGGGTAAACCGGGCACGCTCAGTATCACTACAATAGCGGGGCTTCATTTACGCAGCTTTATAGCCCGTAACCAGATATCAACCTGACCGAATGCATCCTGGTTGTTTGACTGCTTCGTTTTGAACTCTCCAGGATAACGCTTGCCGTTCAGGGACACCTCCCTTCACGTCATTTTAAGTGACACTGAGGTGTCTGTTAAACCCGTGGCGATTCATATCGTCCTTGTATGCCCACACGATGAACATTCTTTGAGGATGACCAGCCTTAAAAAGCCGTGGGTAAAAGATTGAAATCTCCTGCACTGGTAAAACTACCCCGGAATACCTGGGTTGACGCTTTGACTACATCGGTTACCTGCTCGCTCATGCCTCCGGGGCATGCTCCTCTTGGATCTGCACTGAGTATGTGCCTGCCCTGAGCTAAATGTAGTGTTATTTTTTCTTCTGGGTAGAGCTTTGCTACAGGGTTTCCATCAACGAATACATATAAGTTGCATAAGCTCCCCATTCTTCCGGCATCGCGTTTGATAACCACCTCGCCCGTATCAGGTGCAGCTTTTGCATATGCAGTGGATAAGAGCTGCGGGCCTGCCACCTCTTTCGCCTCATTCGTTGGAACTGGGGTGTTTGAGCAAGCTGCTAACGAAGCTGCAAAAAAGACAATGCCAAGCCTTTTCATCTTGATGTATCCGTTGGTTGATTATCAAAAACTCACTGTGAAAGAAGAATATTACAGCGATTTCAGGAAGTACGCATTGGTTGTCTAAAAGTAAATATCAGCCATCATCATTGTTGGAACATAATGCCTTTTAGCCCGAACGTCCAGGGCATCACAGGCTGCGATGCTGGCATAAAATTTCCTGAAAGCCATTCGCTGAAAACTGTTCTGAGTTCAATCCAGGGTTCACGATGCACTCAGATATTCCCGCAGAGCTACCGTAATACTTTAATTTTTTCACAGGTCCGTCATGACTGCTTCTTGATGTGAGCAGGCCAATAGCCTCCTGGATCTTGCAGCGTCATATCTCAGGGAGACAAATCAATACAACACCGGCGGGCTATTGCCCGCCTCGCCGGATGTTGCTTAAGAGTATTTATAAAAGGGGGAGTTCCAGAACCTCTCCGCCTTCTTGCCCGAGGCGTGCTAAATAGTGTGAAGTATCCAGAATCTGAAAAGGAAAGTACAAACCAGGCGTGATCGGTGGTTTTCCATCCAGACCGACCAGTCGCTCAAGAAGCAAGGCTATTCCCATCCCGGTCAGGGGTGCAGCACCGCCTGGATGCACGACCGCATGTCTTGTCCGAAGCGGCTGCCCGGTGTGATCATGACCAGAAATATCAAGGATAATTTCTGTTGATAATGGGCCGCCTTTACGCCGACTTGAACTGATACCCTGGCCAAGATTGAACTGTACGCTGAGCGCTCCTGTTGCGGCTGCCAGTCCTGCTACATCGATAGAAGAAAAGCCGGAAGCGTTGATTTTGCTACCATCAAGCGCTGAGAAAACCGCCTTTGCGGCATCACCCTCCCGCCAAAGCCAGTTGCCATCCCGGCGCGAAAGCGCGGCGGGCATGAAGTGGTTCAGATATCTAAAATCTTCGGCTACCGCCGGCCCACCTGTATCCTGGTCATCGACCAACGCATCAATACGAATTTCATCTATCTGAGCGAATGATTTCGTCAGATGGAGCGCTGGAACTGTTGTGGCACCTACCAGCCACTCATAACCCAGCACCACTGCAGACGCAGTCGGCGCACACATGAAGCATGCTATTTCCGGCGCGATTTCGAACACCCCAGATGAAATACTCAAATGCGGTATACCGCGTGCCTGAGCGAAACGCAATCCGGCGAGTGAATGATCCTTATAGAGAACGACCACCGCA
>NZ_HE578952.1:47325-50405 GCF_000321045.1 Phytobacter massiliensis JC163 | reverse complement strand
TCTCCCAGACCCAAATCCGCTGAATTCATATCAGGTACTACAGCTTGTGCGTTGCGAATTTCAGTTGCAGAGCGTTGCGCTTTGAGTAAATCGCGCCCAGCTATCAGCAGAGGGACGTCAGGATAAGTAGCACGTAGTGCCCGTGCAGTCTGCTGACCAATTGAACCTGAGCCACCCAATAAAAGGATAGGTTTGAACGACATAGGCATGTTTCCTCTTTTACGTGATAAGCTACCAATAGTAAGAAGGATAGTGCCTGTTATGGAATTAATCTACTTTTAGTAGGTTGTCGTGTTTTTTGTTGCTGAGTGAAAACAGAATGATGAAAAAAACGAATGCCCATCTCCCCGCATCTCCGGTAAAAAAGATTAACCAGAGCCAAACGGCGTCAGCAGCTTCTTGAAACGGCGCTTCTGATCATACGAGAGGAATATCTGGATAGCCTGACTCTGGGAAGGCTGGCCGAGCGTGCAGGCGTTTCCAAGCCTGTGGTTTACGACCATTTCCCAACACGTTCAGCACTGTTAATCGAACTGTACAGATGGATCGATACAGAACGGGTCAGAATCTTCACTGATATGATGTCAAAAGCACACAAAAATGCTCAGGAAACCACAGAAGTTCTGGCAAGCACCTACATCCTTTGTGCCGCAGATAAAAAAGGCGAATTTCACGTAATCGGTGCTGCGCTGGCAGGTAGCCAGGAAAAAGAGGTCGTTTTCCAGGAGTTGCTGGATAATTGCGTCGAGATGTTTGTCTCAGTTCTGACGCCGCATGTCGATATAACGCCAAAACGGTTAAAAAGACTTTGTGAAGGGCTTGTGGGCGCAGGAGAAGCGCTGTCCGTGGCGATTTCGCGGGGGCGTATGCAGCATGCGGAAGCTGTTGAAGCCTTCGCAACGCTTATCAAAGGTGTTTTACGACCGAATGAAAAGTGAAAAGCTTTAATTCCTGCAATGCAGTTTCTGACGAAAGGCAGAGGCTTTTGTTATATTTGCTGACATCATTACTACTTACATTGCTATAATCTCATCAGTGTTCGCTTTCTTCTGTTGTACATGAGTTTGTAGACCGAGTATTTCCTGATATCATCACCCTTATTTTCCATCAGGCACCGGTACTTGCAGACAAGCGGTTATATTTCACGCATTTTTATCAAAAAGCTTAAAGGTGCATGAGCTCCAGTGTTTTTTCCTGAACACGCTGCAAAATTTTCTTTGCCTCTTCGGTTGAACGAATATTAGTGTATCCAATCACTAACCCATAACGTTTCTGTGTCTGCGCATACCAGCCCGAAAGCGGCCGGACGTAAAGCTCGTGCTGTGTCCATAATGCAGCTAATGCAGTATCTTCAATGCCACGTTGCAGAAAGGCAACAATATGCATCCCACCATCTGTAAGCTCAAATTCAAATACCCCTGGAAAGCAGGTTTCAATTGCCTCAAGCATCATGCGGCGTCGTTGCTGGTAGAGTAAGCGCATTTTTTTATATGCCGGTAGAAGTGCCCTTCGCTAAGGAATTGCGCAAGGATCTTTTGCGGCAATAATGGCAGACCCGTTTCAAGGATTTCGCCCAGTTCACTGAAACGGGCTACCGTCTCCTGTGGCATTACCATATAGCCGATACGCATAGCTGGCATTATCGTTTTACTAAACGTACCGGTATAAATAACCCGGTCATGCATATCGAGACTTTTTAACGCCGGGATTACTTTTCGTGTGTAATGAAACTCTCCGTCATAGTCATCTTCGATTATCCAGCTTCTGTTTTGCTGTGCCCAGGCCAGCAACTGATGCTTACGTGGTAATGAAAGGCTAACTGCAAGCGGGCTTTGATGAGTGGGTGTAACGATAGCGAAGCGTGCATCGTTGTGATAGCGCTGAAGATAATTAACATCCATGCCCTGCCGATCAACAGGTATATAGTGCAGGTTGGATGCCATTCGCTTCAATAATTGCTGACCATAAAAGTAGCCAGGATCTTCAAACAGCACCTTATCGTCAGGCTGCGCAAGTACAGACAGTATTAACCGTAAATTGGCACGATAGCCGCTGGTAATAAAGATTTGCTCCGGTCGGCAATTCAGTCCTCTTGAAATATTGAGATAACTTGAAATGGCCTCACGTAGTGGCTGAAAACCCATTACCGGGGGCATGAGCATTTCTTCCGGACGAAGACTTCGCGCCGATTTTCCCGATATAAGTAACCATTTTTTATGGGGGAATTCATCCAGAGCAGGGATTCCGAGCCGCAGATTGCCCTTCCTTTCAGTAACCATTGTATGAGGTGAACGAGACGGTACTGCATTGTCTGCGCTGACCTTTGCGGTCAGCCTGAGCTCCGAATTTATATAGGTCCCCTTAGCTCCCAGACTCACGAAATAGCCTTCCCCAGTAAGAATTTCATACGCGGTTTCCACTGTTTTTCGCGCTACCTGCAACTCGCTTGCTAGCGAACGAATCGAGGGAACGCGCGCCCCTGGTTTCAAAAGGCCGTTCTGAATTTGCTGACGATAGCGGGCATAAATCTCTTTGTACCCCATGAAATGCACCCCTGTATGTCCTGCCAATTAAGGCGAATAATGGCCCTTTTTAACCAGACATACAAGATTAAGCTATGGCCATTAACTAAGCCACTCAATATGAGGCGTCATGAAGATTGAACATTACGACACCGCGACTGACCTTGCCCGATGCTTTGCGCTGATGCGGGAACTACGCAGCAAACTGACGAATGAGAAACAATTTATCGCCCAGGTACAGCGCCAGCAGGTGCAAGGCTATCGGCTTGCAGGACTGGAGCAGGATGGCAAACCAATAACGCTGGCCGGTTATCGACTGCTCGAAAATCTTATTCACGGGCAATTCTGTTACGTCGACGATCTGGTAACAGTGAGCGAGGCTCGCGGTCAGGGGATGGGTGCAACCCTGTTGCATCACTTAGCGGTGATCGCACGTGAATACGGTTGTGGTCAGATGGTCCTTGATACTGCCATTAGTAATTCGGGAGCCCAGGCATTTTANCAGCGTATCGGATATACCCCCCTGGCCTGCACTTTTATCGCGATCTCACCTGAGGG
>NZ_HE578952.1:44965-46633 GCF_000321045.1 Phytobacter massiliensis JC163 | reverse complement strand
CGCGATCTCACCTGAGGGAAAGAATGATGAAACTGCTTCACGTTAAAGTTAGTCCGGATTTATCAGGATCGGCATCCCGCGCGGCGTCTGAACACCTGGTAGAAAAATTACGCACGCATCACGCCGGGCTTGAAGAATCAGTGCTGGACCTGGCTCAACGGCCGCTACCGCATCTTGATGCATTTACGATTGCTGGTTTTTTTACCCCACCAGACCTACGCAGTGAAGCTCAGCTCACCGCTATTGAGACTTCGGAAAAACTGGTAGACCAGCTTTTTGATTGTGACACGCTGGTTATCTCATCGCCGATGTGGAATCTCGGCCTGCCTTCAGTGCTGAAAGCCTGGTTCGATCATATTACCCGCGCCGGACGAACGTTCTCCTTTACGCCAGAGGGTAAAAAAGTGGGACTTGTCAGCGGCAAAAAGGTGTACTGCGTGGTCGCCAGCGGCAGCGTATTTGCCCACGGCCCATTTATAGCGGATGACCAGTTCACGCCATACATTCGTATAGCGCTTGAATATATTGGTATTACCGACGTGCAATTTATCCGGGTGGACGGAACGCATGATCCCGTCGCTCGTATTACAGCATTACCCTATGCACTGCAAACCATTGATCGTTTATTTTAAAAAGAGGATTACAATATGTCGTCACGTGTGAATCATTTCAAAACCATCCCGACATTGGCTAAAACACTTGCCGATGCTTCTGTGGCATTAGGAAAAATCTCGCTGGATAAAAATCTTAAACACTTAGTGGATATCCGTGCCTCACAGCTGAATCACTGTGCATTTTGTCTGGATATGCATGTTAAAGAAGCAAAAATGCATGGTGAGCGTGAACTGCGTCTTTATCACGTTGCAATTTGGCGGGAATCGCCATTGTTCAGCGCCAAAGAGAAAGCTGCGCTGGCACTGACTGAAGCTTTGACCCGCATTGGTGATAATGGTGTAAACGAAGCGCTTTACAGCGAATTGCGCGAACATTTCTCTGAAGTGGAGATATCAGAGTTAACATTCACCATTGCTGTAATCAACGCCTGGAATCGTCTACAGATTTTATCACAGATGGCACCAGGCACGATGGATAGCGCTTACGGTCTGGATCGTGCTGAATTACATTAATTAATGTCCACCAACATCTCTTTTTGTTGAGGGCTTTGTTTTTTAATCTAAGCTTGCATATATTTTAATAATCGCAGTTGAGTAGTATTCTTAGGGTATTTTTAACATTACCGTATGGAATATTTTAAATGCTTAAAATAACGTTAATAACAATTATTTTTGTGCCTTGCTTTTAAAAAGGGAGAACCGCCGAAAGGCGGTTTTCCCTTTGGGGGGGAATTAATAACCAATCGCGGGAAGAAACGAATGATAATTTACGCTTTGGCTAGCGGCTTCATTCGAAAACTGATACCCATACGATTAAGTGCATTCATTGTTGCAATAACGATGGTCAAATCGACCAAATCTTTTTCACCGAATACTGAAAGCGCTGCAGAATACGCTTCATCCGAAGCATGTGTCTCACTTACACGTGTGACTTCTTCTGCCCATGCCAGTGCCGCTTGCTCCAGATCCGAGAATAAATAAGTAGCTTCATCCCATACTGGAATCAGTACTATTTTCTCTACCGACATACCACACTTTATAAGATCGCGTGTAT
>NZ_HE578952.1:38790-44099 GCF_000321045.1 Phytobacter massiliensis JC163 | reverse complement strand
ATTCCGGCAACCATAGAGATAATGTCAAATTGCCAGGCGCTAAGTCTGGCGACAAGTGGCGCGATATGGGACGCATCAGTTACATCAATCTCACTAATTGTGAGGCTGCCCGGATACACCTCTGCCAGGGTGAGCAAAGAAGAGATCTCGGCATCCGGTAAATGCGTAGCAAAAACTTCCCAGCCCTTTTCCAGCCAGGCTTCAGTCAGACCCAGCCCGAGTCCTTTCTCCGACCCGATAATCAAAATACGCTGTTTTTCCATTATTCATGTACTCCAGGTTTACTGTGCGGTATAACCGCCGTCAGCCATTAAAACCGTTCCCGTAACGAAGCTGGCTTTAGGTGATGTAAGCCAGATAATTGCTTCAGCAATTTCTTCAGGCTGAGCCACTCGTCCAAGTGGATGAGCATGACCATAGCTGGCCAGCGTGGCCCGGCTGTCTTCCACGATGCCGGAAAGAATATTCGTTTCGACGACGCCGGGTGCGACAGCGTTCACGCGGACGCCATACTCAGCAGCTTCCAGAGCCAGAACTTTTGTCAGCTGGGCTATTGCGCCTTTAGAGGCCGAGTAGGCGGAAGTTGCTTTCATGCCAACCATGCTGACTACGGACGCTACGTTGACAATCGCTCCCTGCCTGCGGGGCTGCATGACCTTCAGGCTTTCCCTGCTCAGGAGAAAATATCCTCGGGCATTAATGGTCATAATGCTGTCCCATTCCTCAGTCGATGTCTCGGTAGCAAGTTTATTCAGGGTCTTGCCCGCATTGTTGATGAGGACATCCACGCCACCAAATTCTGTCTGAGCGAGCGTCACCGCGCCGATAACCTCATGTTCCTGACTGACGTCGCAAATTTGTGTCACCACCTGATTGTTCTGTGCCAGTGAATGGACTTCTGGATTAACATCCAGAGCCAGCACCTTCGCTTCATGACTCACCAGTAACTTTACTGTCGCTCTGCCAATATCGCCTGCGGCTCCCGTGACAATCGCCACGCTGTTTTTAAGACCCAAATAATCTGCCATTTTTACTCCTCAATCGCTGTGTCACGTTGCCAGAGCGTCATCTCATTCATCAGCCGGTATTGAAACGCCCTTGTCCGGATAAAAGCATCTCCGCCCAGAACCAGTGTCCGGGGAGGACTGGGTGAGCAGACGGTTTCAATAATGATTCCGGCCGCTTTGTCCGGACATCCGCCTTGTTTGCCGTGACGCAGCTTCATCTGATTAAGTTGTTCAGTTACTTCGGGATAGCTGTCTGTCTCCTGCAATCCGACGCTGACTGAGTGAGGGGAGAGAAAATCTGTGCGAAATCCACCGGGCGCGACAGACGTCAGCGAAATGCCCCAGGGCAACGTTTCCCGCCCCAGGCCATGAGAAAGGGCATCAAGCGCAGACTTCGCCGCAGAATAAACAGCAGATCCGGGTAGCGGATCAAGAGCAGCAATTGAAGTGATATTCAGAATATGACCGCTGCGCTGACGACGCATGACGGGCAGCACGGACTGTATCAACTGGAGGGGCGCATGAAAGTTAACCTGAAAGAGCCGGGTGATATCTGCCTCAGACGTTGTCTCAACCGGCCCCAGCAAACCGTAGCCTGCATTATTTACGAGCACGTCTATCCTGCCAAAATGCTGCAGGACATCACTGACAAGGGCCTGCTGCGGTTTCTGTTCTTCCGCATCCCATTTGAATACCCGCAGCTTCTCAGATGTAAAAGGAACGTTGCCATCACGGGTCGTTCCGGCAACACTGTCACCGGTGGACAGCACCGCCTTTGCCAGAGCCAGTCCCAGGCCACGGCCAATGCCTGTAATAAGCCAGACCTTCGGTTCAGAATGATGTTGCATAACCTCTCCTCCTTTCTTTTGTGATTAAAAGGATATGAGGAGCAGATAAACGTAACAATGTTGATTACTGTACAAACATTATCGTTTTCTCTCAGAATTACTTTTAGTAAGCTGCTTTTTTTCGTAAAAATTATCCTTTCGTATTTTCAGGGGGCGTTGTGTCCGGATTTTCCTCAATACTTACGCAAAAAATGATCTCTGCCTTTCTGCCGCTTGCACCGGACGAAGGCTACTCACGCACCTGTATGAAAGCAGTCAAATTGTTACGGGTAAATGAGTCTATGCCCCATACGCCTGTCCTTTATGAGCCGTGCATAGTGATTGTTCTGCAGGGAAAGAAAACAGGTTTGATGAGCGGACGGGAATTTATCTACGATGCCAGGCATTATCTGGTTGTCCCGGTTCCTCTTCCTTTTACCAGCCAGACGACTGCCAGCCAGGAGGAACCTCTACTGGCGATGTCTGTATCGCTTGATGCCTCCCTTATCGTCGAATTACTTATTGAAATGGGAAATGGGGGCATAAACGATACTGAGAAGGCGGAAATAATGTTTTCGACCCCGTTGGGAGAAACACTGGCCGATACGGTTTATCGCCTTCTGGCGGTGCTTTCTGATGAAGAGAAGGCCAGGATTTTGGGGCCGGGTATTCTGAAAGAGCTCTATTATCATGTACTGATTGATACTCAGGGAGCATCAATAAGAGCGGCGCTCTCCGGAAAGGGGCATTTCAGGCAAATTGCCGCAGCTATCCGTATGATGCATACCCGGTTTATGGATAGTATTGATACAGATATGCTGGCTAAGGTGGCCGGGATGAGCGCTCCCTCTTTTCACCGCCATTTCAGGGCATTCACAGGCACAACACCAAGACAGTATCTGATTTCCGTCAGGTTGCACCAGGCGCGTTTCTTAATGGTAAAAAGGAATGTAACCGCCAGCGAAGCCGCATTAAAGGTTGGCTATGTCAGCCCGACACAATTCAGCAGGGAATTTAGCCGGTTCTTTGGTTGTCCGCCCCAAAAAGAAGCTCATCGCTTACGTCACTTATTAAAGGTTAAAGCTGAGTCATACTGGCCTGAATAATATCATTCTGGTCACGACGTCGGGGCATTTTAAACTGGTGAGCTCTCAGTATGCCATCATCAACAGGTATACAAGGCAACACGAGTCACCATAACGTGTACCACAAACACATTACTATCGTAACGGCTTTGGCACCAGCTCTTCGCTCAAGCAGGCCTTGGCCGCTTCGTGCCAGGAGCGGACGTTGGTACAGGTAGCCCAGTAGTCGCCGCGATGGATGGATTTACTGGAGCAGCATCGCCAGTAGCACCAGGCACAGCAGTATTACATAGATTCGTGCGTGCCATATGTCAGGTAAAGCAGGTATAACCCGACGGCTAAAAACTATTCCAGCCCAGCCCGTCAGTACCAACAGGCCTAAAATTTTCAGGCTGATAAAACCGAGAAATCCGCTCACCGGAATATTTTGCCAACCAATGACTGCATACGTCACGGCACCACACAGCGCGACAGGCAGAGAAAGCGGGTTAGAAGCGCTAATACAATCACCCATCGCATAGCCGTGTCGCCGTAATAATGGCACTGTCATCACGCTGCCACCCACGCCCAGCAATGCGGCTATCATGCCGATGATCACTCCGCCGCCCGTTACCACAGAAAGTGACAAGCGCGCGGGGAACTGCAGCTGAAAAAACCTTTGCGCAACAAACAATCGCCAATGGTTACCAGCATATAAAGAATGAACAGTGCGCGAACAATATTCTCGCTGAAGACTCCCGCCAGACAGGAACCCACGACAGCCCCGATGGCGATAAACCATAATAATGGGAACAATGTCTGCGCTGAAAGTTTGCCGGCGCGCCAGTTTCGATAGCTGACCCAGCCCGCGTTAAATATCATCACCGCCGTTGAGGTAGCAACCGCGATATGCATGGCGTTTCCTGCCAACTCAGACTGCCGCAGCATCAGTTGATAAACAAATGGCACCACGACAAAACCGCCCCCAAAACCAAAGAGCACCGTGGTGATACCGGTAGTAAAGCCTGCCAGTGCAATAATTGCGATATCGTTCAAGAGAATATCCCCGACCTGAAAATGAGCGAGCAGCATATACCGGTAGCATCCTGCTTCCCATTTGCGCAGCGCTCAATTACCTTTGTAAATCGTTCAGACGGAGACCGGTGTGCGCAACGTAAAAATCGAAGATGTCGATAAGCTCGATCGTGAAGTGGTGGCGTTAGGCAATGACTATGCGCAGGGATTTATACTGCCACAACACCAACATCGCCGCGCGCAGCTGCTGTATGGCGCAACGGGTCTCATGTACGTCTCAACCTGTAACGGAGAGTGGGTTGTTCCCCCACAACATGCAGTATGGATCCCACCCGAAACCCCTCACGCTGTCCGGTTTGTAGGTGTGACCACGCGTAGCTTATATATTGAACCAACATGCGTGACGGGATCGATTAAGTATCGACACTGTAAGGTGATCAGCGTATCGCCATTGTTACGTCAGTTGTTGCTTGATGCCGTGGATTTGCCGCTGATGTATGACAGCGCACGCGACCGTGCGCTGGTAAATCTGCTGTTACTGGAACTGGCGGAAATGCCGGTTCGCGAATTCGATATTCCGCTGCCGCAACATCCGGCTCTGCTGGCTCTTTGTCAGGCGTTTTTACTCAACCCCTCAATCCATGACCCTGCTGAGCGCTGGGCCAGTACGCTGTTTATGAGCGCCAGTACCTTTCGTCGACTTTTCTTACGGCAAACTGGCATGTCATTTTCTGCATGGCGACAGCGAGCCTGTGTCGTCAGTGCACTGACGTTGCTAATAACAGGTAAACCGGTGAATGAAGTGGCACTCACTCTCGGATACGACAATGCATCATCTTTCGCCACGATGTTCCGCCGTGTCACGGGACAGCCGCCTTCGTATTATCGGCTTGATTTCAAAAGCTTCACAGGGCACCGTTCATAACGTCAGTTATGTGCCAGAAGCAGACATTGCTTACGTCATCGTAAGTATGTTTATGAAAAAAACACAGCAACCAAATGCCAAAAACCATGAAATCAATGATTTGTTAATCACTTAGTGCATGCTATATAAGTTCACAAGCTTATTATAAGGTAGTATTATCATTCTAAATTAAGCAAGCGGTTTAGGGCCTGGAGACATGAGTCAAATATCACTTAGGGCTAAGAATGTTGTCTAATTATAACATCAAAATTTTAGATGATTATAGTTTCATTATTTGAATAGGGTAAACAGTTATTAATTGATAGTTACAAATTGTCGACAGGCTTAAATAAAGAGCGCATAACATGAGTAAAGACTGGCAAATATTAATGAAACCCCTTTCCCATCGGGTTTATGACTTCAAAAGTGGTGATATTTATGATTAACGCAAAAAAATATACTCAAATGCTGG
>NZ_HE578952.1:35966-38400 GCF_000321045.1 Phytobacter massiliensis JC163 | reverse complement strand
AAATATACTCAAATGCTGGTGATTTTATTCTTTTGGAGTCAGACGGCGTTTTCTATATTGATGTCCTGATACCAAACTTCTATCCGAACTCTCACTTTGATGTAAGTAAAACGTTCATTCTAACGAATGAAGATAAAAATAAAAAGAAGACATAAGTTATTTAAAATCATTAGCAGAAGACATAAGAAAGGACTGGAAAAATATTCATCAAGAGAAGTAAGTGATGTAAAAATAATAAATTAACAATTAAATTCAATCTACAACGATTACGCAAAAACATGCTAATAAGACTGGTTTACGCTGGATTCCATAAGGTCGATGTAAACCAAAAGTCAATGCCCGGCGATATTGCGGTAACTCAGGCTGAAAACGCCGAGCCTTTTGAGGGCCACGTATGTATTTGCCCACTCAATTTACCATAACGTCTCATTGCCCGCACCGCTGAAACGGGGTTGGCTGCGTTTCTGACGGGGCAGTACGGTAAACCAGAAACGCGCCTGCTGGATTCTAACGTCATGAATGATTATGCAGTCAGGTGCGTAATGCGGATTTAGCCTCCGGATACCTCACATACCCTGTCTTTTTCACACTTTACGACCGCGCCGGCATGCATTTAATTCTGATGAAACTGGCATCCTGAGATATTTTTTGTGCCAGGATGGCGCAATCTGTCCTGGCGGGAGAATCATCATCATTACCTATCTGAAGCGACATCTTTATGCCCGCTCTTCGCTCAAAGCGGACGTATTGGAAGCGGCATCGCTATGCTTGTACAGATAATAGAATGAACCGTGAAAGCGTATGAGGGTTTCCATCATACGTTCGAGGGGTTGGACAAGCCCTGTTTTTCTGGCGCGTCAGGCATCAACCACTGGTCAGTCGGTCTGTATCTTGCGGGATAACATTCCGGCTGGCTTCGGGGAAGATCAGTTACTGGCTTTACTGATGGCCGCCTGGATCTGTTCAGCGGTCGCGGCCCCCGGGAAGACGGTGATGTTTTTCGGCGTGGCGTTGTTCACCGGCATCACAATGAGCCCTGGCGTGCCGGTGAGTCCCAGCGTCTGGGCCAGCTGGTTGTTTTTCTCAAGCTGAGGGGTGTAATCGGCTGCAAGTTTCCCCGTGACCCCGGCTTTTTTTGCCGCCGCGTCAATATCTTCTGCCGTCAGTTGTCCTTCGTTGTGACCCGTCTGGTACACGCTGTTGTGATACACCACATAAGCCGCAGCACCCTTCTGTTTCCAGACATCGATGCCGCGCTGCGCCGCTTTCTCTGAATTTTCCCAGCGCGATGCGAAGATGGGCCATTCCTTAAAGATGTAACGCACATCCGGGCTGGCTTTCATCACCTGCTCCATTACCGGTGCCAGACGGCTGCAGTAAATGCACTGGTAATCAGAAAATTCAATCACGGCCACTTTTGCGTTATCCGGTCCAGTAACCGGGGTGTCTGCGTCACGCAGCAGCGCGTCCTGATTCTCCATCACGCTCAGAATCATCGCCTGTTGCTGACGGGCCTGTTGTTGTTGCTGCAGTTTCTGGCTGACCTGGACCAGCACCTCCGGGTGCGCCACCAGATAGTCGGCCGCAATTTTCCCTATCTGAGCTTCCTGTTCGGGGGTGAATGCCGGCGCAGATGCCGCCTGCAGAGGGGTTAACTGAAAAATAGTGTATGTTGTAACTACTGCTAACAGTGTCTTTTTAAGGTTCATCAGTGTGTTCCCGGGTTTAACGTTCTTTCTGAATGGTATGAGTTCGGGTCAGTTCTTCGTGCTCGAGGGTTCGACCACGCTCCTGCGGCGTCGGCGGCAGTGTAACTTCCGCGCGTTTACGTTCGGCCAGCTCACCGGCTACATGCTCAGCAGTGCGGGACAGGTTCTGCAGGTCTTTCCCGCGGTCAGGCAGCTCAATCTGACTGATATCCGGTCTGACTTCCGGCTCCGGCAGCACCGCAGCAGCAATACGCGCAAGGGTGTCTTTGTCCACAGTGCGGTGTTCCGGTGAACGCGTGGCTTCCGGCGGTATCACCGGCAGGTCAGGGATAAGCTGAGCCGGAATAATAATATTCTCTGGTTCAGCAGATTTGTTCAGCGTTTGCGCGTGACGACTGGCCAGTTCTTCTCCGGCCTGCCGCTGCAGATCGAGGGTCTCACGGGCGCTGATGACGGCAGCCCGCATATCCGGTTTATGTTCTGCCGGCAGAACAGGCGGCACAATCATGCTGTCCATGTTATCCCTGACAGACTGCGCACGTGCTGCATCGACGGCCTGTTCCGTGCCTTTAGATACTTTAAGCATCCAGGGTGAAGGCCGCGCGTCGCCCGTCTGCCAGACAACTCCGTCGCGGGGATGGTCCTGCAGGGCTTTTATGGCCCCGGCAAGATCTTTCACCACCTGCGTGTTACCGGATTCGCTGCGCTGCAGCACGGCACCGGTT
>NZ_HE578952.1:33213-35425 GCF_000321045.1 Phytobacter massiliensis JC163 | reverse complement strand
AAAAGGCACGTTTCGTGGCCATGTACTGACGGCCCCCTTCCGTTCCCTCCAGGGAAATCACATAGTCGCTGCTGGCCCCCTGAGAGCCGTAGCCGGTGACCGCCCAGGCATAGTCGATATGCTGTTCGGCCCGGACACCGGTATCAGGCCTGAGCGGTGTGATGACAGAAGCGGGTCGGGTGAGCGGCGTGACAGGTTTACTCAGGGGCGAAATGGAAGCATGTCGGGCGGCGAGCGGTGCTGACGAGGAAGCACCGGTTGCTGCGACAGAAACGGGACGGGCAGGATTCACCACCGGTGCCGTGTTGTGCAGTGCCGGGAGGGCTTCACCCGCAGGCTTTTTTACTTTCACCGCGTTGTCGATGTCATTAAGGCTTTTTCCCTGGGCGGCGAGTTTGTTGGCCTCAGCCGTTGTCAGGCATTTATCGGTGGCGGTCTTGTTGCAGTCAAAATCTGAGTTCATTCCGGCGCAGCCGGTCAGCGCGCAGCACAGTAGTGCGGCACCCAATAATTTATACATGGATGTCTCCGAAAGGATGATTTATGCGGCAGGTAAGGGGGTTGTCAGAAAAGCAGTGCGTTGTTACGTGTTGTCCGGGTGTCTGTTCGGGCCCTTAACCACTAATGGCACCACGACAATAAACTCATCAATCGGAAGTCCGAGGAAGCGTTCCTGCTGGTTGAGGGTTTCCGGGAAGTTATATTTATCTTCTTCCCCGGCCATAATCAGCTCGCGATGGAGAAACCGACGCGGGTGAAAATGATACAGATGACGAGACCGACAAATACGAGAGGGGAACGAACTTTAATGAAGGTGAAGAGTGCAATAATGATTTCTGAGATATAAAACCATTTAACCAGGGATGAACCGGAACCAAACGTAGAATTTACAGTTGTGTTCTGGGATGACAGCAAATCAGTCCCTGCGGCAAATGACGGGTGAGTAACCAGCAGCGCAAGCGCAATTAGACCTCCTGCCTGAATAAATTTCTTCATCTGAACATTACTGCTTTTTTTGCGAAATAAAGACGCTACCGCCCATCCCTTTCTGGTGCTAAGGGCATTAGCGGAGTGTGGCCCTGACGACCCGGCGAAGACGGGGAGCCGAAGGGGGCATAATGCGGTTGTGTACTTTTAATCTGGACATTATGAAATCCGGCGCAATGCGTCCCTGAAAACGCTGAACCATCACGTTGTCCTGAATATTTTTTAATGCTAACGTATGCGTACATTAGCTTTAACAGAGACTGCTGCATGAGAAACGAAACCAAAGAAGCCATGCATCTATTTCTGGGTGGAAGGTGTTACACCGTTCAAAATCTTGAAAAAGATTATCTTGCCGAGCTTGCCGGATACTGTGATGAACGATGGGAAGCCCCACAGCGTGCAGCACGTCTCGCAGCAGCGGTAAAACGTTACAAGACCTCAGAAATGCTGCGCTTTATTTTCGCCACAATTGCCTATGATCCTGACCCGGATCTCACCCCGTTGACGGTAAAGCGACTTTGCAACGCTCTCTTCGGCAGAACGGGCAGCCAGTGGCTGGTAGTCGAAATTTTCGGAGAAAAGGGTCGCCAGCACCGTAGCAAGGACAGCCATCCGGAGGCCGTGGAAATTATGGCTGCCAGATACCGTCATGCCGCCGGACTGCACTGGTCGGCCACTCTGGCTGAAATCAAACGCGTTAAACGCCTTTACCAGGCAGGCGTTAAGGCTTCCGGAGAGGAAAAGGGTTGATCACTTCTGTCGCTCGTTAATGCTAATGTATGCGTACATTAGCATTAACGTAGTTTACTGAAACGGTATGTAGCCTTAAAAGTACTTTTCCTGATTTCGTTCCCATGGCTGCCCCAATAATGCGGAGGGAACAGAGTGGAAGCGCCGGCGGCGCTGCCGCCCTTCTCCGTTCCCCGGAGGGAAAGAGTCTTTGCGGCGTGATGATGCGTGCAGTGGCAACCGGAAAGAAAAGGGGGCTAGCCAGTCGGACACTGACAGCCCCTTGTAAAGGCGCTTTCGGCTAGCCTGGACTCCATCAGCCCTGAAAAGGCGGGGTTTCCCCCGCCTCCAGGTTGCTACTTACCGGATTCGTAAGCCATTAAAGCGGCCACCTCCCTGCTTCCGTCTCTGTAGCGAATTTCGCAGAGCGATTTTCGCGTCAGCCAGGTGAATATCAGGAGTGTGAGACACACTATCAATACGCACCAGATGAAAG
>NZ_HE578952.1:30285-32346 GCF_000321045.1 Phytobacter massiliensis JC163 | reverse complement strand
CGGACGTCAGGGGCGAAAAGCAGTATTCCCCCCGGCTGCGCAGAAACCGCTCCAGTTCGTCTTCCAGCATTTTCAGCGTCCAGAGCTTAAAAGACGGGTCCCAGGCCAGCCCCGGGATCTGCTGCGCTGACCGGGCATTGAGGCGGCTGCTGCCCGTGAGGCGGCGCATAAAGGCCCGCGCATGGGGATTTTCAGACGGCAGGCGCTTATTGTCTTCCTGACGCTGTTCGACTTCTGCTATGGCCTGCAGGGCGGCCTGCCGCGCCGGGTTGAGCGTCACGAGAGAGAGATGAGAGGCGATCATGCTGCCACCTCCCCTGCCAGTAAATCCACCACGGTCGCGGCAGTGCAGTTAAAGCGGCTCATTCCGGCAACCTGCGCCAGCAGGTTGCTGACGGCTTCCGGTTGCAACTGGTCGGTGTGGTGCAGAAAACGCAGCATCAAACCGTCTCCGGCGAGCAGAAACACGGTCCACTCCGGCAGCGCTTCGCCCGGACTGCAGACACAGAGGAAAAATTCCTGACTGTCATGCGGCGCGTAACGCAGCTGCACCGGGCTCAGGCCGCCAAATTCAGTGCGGTACTCGCCGTTCACTTCCCAGCCTGCCGGGGTGGTCAGCAGGCTGATAACGGAATCCGTGAGCACACGGCGATACTCGTCACCCCGTTCGCGCACGCCTTCAAGGTCGGCGGGGATCATCATATTCAGGGACTCAAGCGTGTATTTCATCGTTATGTTCTCCTGGCTGCCCCGAAGGGCAGCCGTCTCCTGTTATGCAGCGTGGGCAGTATCGGTTGCGGTTTCAGTGGTGTCGGTGCGGTCTTCGGCTTTTGTGGCCTGCGGACGGGTCATCCAGTCAGGTACCCAGCGCGTGTCTGCGAGGGTGGCCTCTGCAAGCTCAGCGGCATCGGCTTTTTTGAGTTTCATCAGGTCGCGGGCGCGCCCGGAGAATCCGGCGTCATGCACCGCCTCTGAAATCTGGTCTTTGGTTATTTTGCTGAAATAATTTTCAGCGGTCGGTTGCCACCAGTCGTACAGGTCGATATTGAGCGCGGTTTCCAGCGTTTCCAGTGGGCTGCGGTCAGTGCGGCTGTTCGCCCGTTTCTGCTTCCCGTCGACCGCCGTGGCGACACAGAAGGCCAGCAGTTTCCGGACATCTTCGTCTGACCATTCAAGCAGCCAGGTGAAATCCTGTTTCCAGTTCACCGGGAGCATGGCCTGAAGCTCAGCCTGCCGCGCCTGAATCGCGAGCCATGCCGCACCTTCTTCGCCTGACGGCGCATCACTTCGCATTACAAGCGTTTGTTCATGCAGGTTGATACGCAGCGGGTCCTGGACATTCGTGCACCATTCTCCGTCAAACACCTCGCGGCAGAATTTCCAGGTCAGGAGCGCCATCGCCACGCCGGGCGTAGAGGCCAGCACGGCCTGAACAGCAAGGGTGCGCTCCGAAGACATGGCTTCAACGAGTGTTGCGGCGTAACTGTCGGCGCGAAGCACCGGGGGGCGCATCGTGATCACTCCGCTCTGCTCTGTGTTGATCGTGGCGGTGCTGCCGGAAGCTGTATTCGCCGCCGTCTCCGGTCGCTTCTCCACTTTCCCGATGGCTCGCTGGATTTCCAGTTCACCCGTGCAGCGGTTGATCGAGACGACCACACCTAACCCGGCCTTAAATTCGGGTGTTAACTGGCGGTTGACCGCAGCGGCCTCGAGGTCTTCCAGTTGCTGCTGGAGTGCATTTTCATCGTCGTAGTTCTCAGACGCATCGACAGCATCGCTCAGCATCTCGTAGCGCACCTGTTCTTCCGGTGTGAAGTCCGGCTCAGGCACCCAGGATAAAACGGGACATAGCACTCTCCTCTCTGATATGCGGCACCCTCTTGCGCCGTGCCGGCACAAAAGCCCGGCATTAAGCGGCAGGCGAAAAGGGCGTCACCGCAGGCCGCACGCGCCGCTGTGAGCGGGCTGAATGCACCGTGAACAGCGGGGAACGGGTGAGGATGACGGCGACAGCGAACCCTTAGAGACGACGCGGCCGGGCTAGCGTGCAGGCACGGCGTG
>NZ_HE578952.1:28031-29470 GCF_000321045.1 Phytobacter massiliensis JC163 | reverse complement strand
TTTCAAGGGACATCCCCAGGGTGAAGCCGCCCGGTTGAGGGTGATTTGTCACAGAAGAACAGTGAGAGCGACGTGGACGACGTCCGCTGTTCGCGACAAAAAAAGCCCGTCATCTGCGACGGGCTTCGGTATCGGGCGGGAATGAGGTGGTTACCGGGCTTTTTTCGCGTCGTCAAAGGCCAGAATGACGCCGGTACACATCAGCGCCGCATAGCCCAGCTGGAGAACAATCGTGACCGCAAGAGGGACATGACTGGTAAGCAGGAGAGGAACGACAAGCAGAATGCTGAACAGGATCATGCCCCTGCCCGTTTTCTTGAGGGTGTCGGGCATTTCTGCCGCCGGCACTCCGGCCCTTTTCAGTATCCGGGCGGCAATACTCTCAACCTGCTGTTTAAATCGTGACATCGCGCCTCCTGTCAGAACAGTTTTTTCATATTATTTCTTATTCTGGCTTCTTCGCCAGCGTCTGCAACCGGTACGTCTGCCCTCACGGCTTCCGGATGTTTGTCAGCTGCAGGGGCCTGTGTTCCGCCTGCCTCGCCTGTGACGTCGGTCAGAAGACTGATTAGCGCGTTAAGCGTGCCGGGCGGAGCTGGCAGGTTCGTCAGCAGCTGTGGCAGCCGGACATCCAGCGTATGGAGCGCGCACCCCGTCGTGATGAGCTGGCGCAACAGCTGCCCCCGTAACCGGGAGGGGGCTGATTCAATCATTCTGACGGTGGCATTTTTCTCCGGCAACTGCAGGGTAATGCGCCGCCGCTCATCGGGTTCTTCGCTGTCTGCTTCAGCCCATCGCCATGCAGGCAAAGCCTCCCTCACCTCCGCTGCCGGTGAAGCCGGCAGCAGACCATTCAGTGCACCGATTAGGCAAGTAAGCTGTACCGCATACAGCTTACCGTCGAACAGCTCGGTGATGAGCGCGGGAAGGCGGGTATCGATCCGGTACAGCACCCCGCCTGCCGTGGTTGCCGTGCGCAGAAAGTCGCCGCGCAACGGCTGAGAAACCGTTTCAAGTGTGGCGGAAACCAGCATATCCGTGCGGTCATCGGTATGGAGATAGAAAGAATATTTGCCGGCTGGCACAGTCAGACCTCGCTATGGTACAGAGCAATCTCCCGGACCAGTGCCAGCTGGGGATCAGGAATAATTTCGATCCGCTCTGGCGATAATGGCCATGCCTGCCGGACTGCGTCCTCAATCAGCACTGCGCCGCCACCAACCAGAAAAATTCTGTTCACGTTGCGATAACGAACCAGCTCACCGATCACCTGCGCACCCAGCGTGGCAATTGCTTCTTCAATTTTGTCAGTGACATAATCAATTTTGTCTCCATCATTGATGATACTGGCCAGAAATGCACGATCTTTCCGGGACCGGATGACGGTGTCAGCCATCAGGGGGCTGGTTTCACTGTCAGCGGCACGCAGTGCGGCCTGT
>NZ_HE578952.1:19875-26538 GCF_000321045.1 Phytobacter massiliensis JC163 | reverse complement strand
CGAAAGCAGGTATCATGCTTAACGATTTTACCCCCACCGGCGTGGCGCAGCTGAATCTGTTCGATGAGTATCTGCCTCGTCCCGGCAGCGAGCAACTGATGAAGGTCATTGATGGCATAAATAACTCAGGGCTGGGCAATGTCTTTTTCACAGGATGCGGGATCGCACCTGAATGGCAGATGAAAAGAGAAATGCTTTCACCCGCTTATACCACCCGCTGGAACGAGATCCCTTTGGCCCGGATACGATAATAAAGACCGTCTTTGAGAAAGCTGACAGTGCTCGCCACAGACAAGTGACCGGGCGCAGCCCGCGAACGGTCGAGGAAGCACCAGGGAACTGAATGAACATATTCCACTTACGCTCGATGCCACACTTATATCAATACGGCCTTATCCACTTATCCACCGGCTGTTTATAAAGGATCTTTTTATATATGTTTTTAGATCTATCTTTTTAGACAGTACGCGAGCCCAGAACTGACGTGGTTCAGAACGACGCGAGTGTGACAAACTGCCCTCATTCATTGAAATAAATCACAAAATTATTCACGAGTGTTGATTATCTCGCCAGAACCTAAGCAGCAGACACAGCTCGCCGCAAAGGTATAACATTGCACAGCCAGTTAGCATAATAGGAAGTGTAAGTTAATTACTGGTAGAATAACGGCAGGCACAAAATTTTCTATAAAGAAATCATTCTTTCATCAAAGTTTTCATGCACAAACCGTCCTTGGTGAGTGTTGAACCGACAAGCGTTTAGATTCAAGAATGCAGAATAATTTGAAGCTGTCGAAAAATTTAGCTTTATGGGATGGTTTCAATATCACAAATAGAGCGATAAAGCTGTTTAAATCGCTGTAGTTCGTGCCCTGCAGAAGGTGCGATGCCTATTTTAATAATTTTGTAATTTACCCCGGTTGAGAAGCTTCCTTTAGGAGTCATTTCCAGAGTAACAAAGAAGGAATGATACCCAACATAAGCTCCCCAATTGTTTTCCCGTTTACTTCTCCACAGACAGTTCCAACTGTCGAGTTACTAGACTTTGAGTCTTTTCGCAAAAAGTGCTCATTACGGAACTGGACTGAATCAGGATCTTTTGTTAGTTCCGAGATTTCTTTTTGGGCAAGCTCTATGGCTTTGTCTTCATCCGGTTTGCAGCCTGCAAGGCATATAATGCCCGAGAAAACTATAGCTACCCCAATGTTAATATTCACAAATTTGCTTCCAAGGTTACTCAGAGTAGAGAGCATTTTTATGTTTTTANAGTGCCAACAGCCAACGTTCTGAATAGCACTATATGTACATGATGGGCTAAAAAATTGGCGATTTCACCCTGAAATTAAAAAGATTAATCTTTCAAATTCATATAGTTAACCGTGAAAATATCTTGGCGAAAATTTATGTAGCATTCAGTTCAAATTCCTTTTCAGTACTGCCTCGATTGCTATATCAAGTTCATCCTGAACATTTTTAGGAAGGCGGTTAAACTCATAGCTGAAAAGACGTCCTTTTGAGCGCTTGCGAGCAAATCTGTCTTTGTCAGAAAAATTCCATAAGTTTTCGACAATCGCTCTTTCTTTAGCTCCTGGTTTCGTAAGGATCTCCGACTCTTTAAGTAGAATTTTAAGAATACGATTTTTAACTTCATCTTCTGCAAGCTCTTCATCTGCAAGTGTGAGATGGATGTCAGGCGTAACCGTTTCAATCAAGTTCTTAAGCTCAACGTCAACCTTATGCAGATTCTCTTCAATAGAGGAGAGCAATTTGTAGTCTGAGAATGTCAGTTCTGACTGGACAGGAAAAAGGGTGATCAAATCACTGGATACACTGGCAGCTTGGAGCGCGCGCGTTACTTTAGCTTGAGAAAGGCCTTCCTGCACTGCAATCTCTTTCTGATTCAAGCCCGCATCCTTTAGGACAAGGAGACGTAGGCCGACTTCTCGTATGTTATGTTCTTTGGCCGTTTGGATATCTTTAGCCAGTCTTCTAGCTTCTTCCGATTTTAGTGCAGTGTCTGTAACGAGAACTGTTAATCCTGCCCGACATATAAGAGCTGCAGCCCGGCGGCGTGAACCATCTAATATCTCAATTTTTTCACCGTCTTTGACTCCTATTGCTGGGAAGAACTGTTGAAATTTTAGCGTCCTGGTAATGTCTCGTAATGATTCAGGTGTAAGTGAAGTCTGATCACGGCCATTAGTTTCTTGCCTGACGTATGTTTTTCCTCCACCTCTTCTGCAGGTACTACTTCTAAACGGAAAGTAGCTTTTCTTCCAGAGTTCAATACAAAAACTGCCGTGTAAGCATCGTCCGAATTGTTTTCTTTCAGAGGAGAATGGTTCAGCGTACGACCAATGGTAATCCTTTTGTTGTTCATATCTTCCTCAGCTCATGCGAATAAATTCAATACGATCAAAAACAGCTTTGGCAAAATCTTCTGCTGCTGCACGAGCATTTTTCAATGCTTCGCTGCTTCCGATATATGTTGCAGGATTAGCTGAAATCACAGTATCGAAGGACTCACCACATCTCTCAAAGCCATCGAGTCGGGGTAGAGCTACATCAAGCATGTCACCTCCAAAGATTTCCTTAGCGAGGCTGTGACACAGCTTGTGATCAGCTTTATTCAGTAGCTTGGACATAAATCCAATATTTTTTTCAGGCGAACAGGGCAGCCTGAATCTTCTATCAGCGATATAAGCTCTGGTAACCGAGTCAGGTACTTAAGCGTGGAATGAAAATCAACTTGTGCCGGTGGAATTGGGGTAAAGAGAATGTCTGATGCTGCTATAGCATTCATCAGAAAAGCATCCAGATGAGGTCCGCTATCTACAAAAATGAAGTCATAATCATGGGCAAGTTTATCGATGATGTTTTTTCGAAGAATTGAGTAAGCACTCATCCCAGGCAGATAAGTTGCACAAAGTTCCTCCCAGCGTGACGCTATAAAAGCATCTTCGATAGAAGCTGGAATGACATCTACGCCGGGAATAATGGAGGGAACTACGAATTCGTTCAAAAGCTCATCACGGCTAACATTCTGTAGCATTGCTTGCGCGCTGGTTGCTTCCACAGTTCCTACAGATCGTGTGTGATTTAAAAACATCGTTGCAGAAGATTGAGGATCAAGATCTATGACAAGTACGCGTAGGTCTTCAAAAAGCAGATGAGGATGAACTCTGAGTGCATGAGCTAAAGACACCGTCGATACTGTCTTTGAGACGCCACCTTTAAGGTTACCAACAAAGAGGGTATATGCTTCATCGTGCCTGTCGCGGTATTTAGGTACGCCACGGTGATGATAGATGTCAACAATGTTCTCAACCGACATTGCATATTTTGTTGATGAACCTGCTGCCCGCTTATCGAAGATGTATCCATTAGCTTCCATTTCGCTAACGGCATAATCGACACTCGCACGAGTAAGCTTAGGAAGCTTTGCAAGAGCGGCTTTCGCGTAAACCTGATAAAAAGTATTTTCCTTTAGCTCATCCTTTTGTTGCTGAATCTGTTCTGTCAGAGCAAGCAGCATTCTTTCCGAACGCTCGGCAACTTTGTTCATTTGCTGTACATTCTCCATCCCTAAAAACCCCTTGCATGTAGGATTTCTATTTTTAAACATAAATACAGCATAAATGCACAACAGTAAACCGAAATGATACTTCACTTACTGATAATGAGCTTTATGTTGTGACTAAGTTTTTAAAGATAGAGGTGCTCGCCGCAGAACTGACTAGCGAAGTCTGTCAGTTCGAGGAAGCGCAAGAGAACGGAAGGTAAAGGATGCATGTACGCTCTTAGTAAAAATATGAAGCTATATCTTGAAGTTATCCACCGGATAGATCCAAAAATTCGATCCAGAAAAGATCCTAATATTGATCCTATAAGATCCCCTTCTCCATAAATCATTTAAAATCAGAGAATTGCATGGTTTTATAACCACTATAGTGAGCATAACATCCACTATAAATAGTTGATTATCCACTATAGGGAGTAACGTAACGGCTCCGGGAAGTAAAAGGTATCCACTGTAGGGAGAAGTCCTCAATATTTATGCTCAACGTGCGCTGAATACTAAATGTATGAAAATTAGTTACTTTTCCTCTTAACCTGGCAGGTTTTATGTCTTATAAACACTGTTTTCCACACTTAGAATTCCAGAAGCTTTCCCCCTAACCCGCTAGAATATCTCGCAATTTAGCAAATAGATGCGCACAACCACTATAGTGAGTAATAACCACTATAGTGAGTAACATTCGAGACATTTATCCTCTATAGTATGTAACAACCACTGTAGAGAGTGGTGTAATCTGCGAGGTATATCCACTATAGTGAGGAAGCAGAAGCATGATGTGTTTAGGATGCTTAGTATAGGGCATTAGCTTTCCATAAAAGTTTATATCCACTGTAGTGAGTGAATTGCCTGATAGGGCTGGGGGTGAAAGTGGGCGATAGCAAAGTGCAAATAAGCGAAGCTTTTAGTGAGATGGATCGCAGGACTGGGGAGCTGGTTACGCTTGTTCCAAATAAAAATAATACAGTTCAACCAGTTGCACTCATGCGGCTTGGCTTGTTTGTGCCTACGCTCAAATCTACTGCTCGTGGCAGGACTGGCCAGATGTCATCAATGGACGTGACGGAGGAGCTTAAGCAACTTTCGCTAGTCAAATCCGAAGGCTATGAAAATATTAAGATTACTGGCGCCCGCCTGGATATGGATAATGATTTCAAAACGTGGGTGGGAATCATTCATGCTTTCGCGAAATACAACGTCTTAGGGGATAGCGTAACGTTACCTTTTGTAGAGTTTGTGAAACTTTGTGGTATCCCTTCTTCCCGTTCTTCGGCAAAGCTGCGTAAGCGTCTTGATGCTTCACTTACTCGCATTGCTACCAACACCATTTCGTTTAGTAACAAAGAGGGTGAATACTATGTTACACACCTTGTGCAGTCAGCAAAATATAGTGCAAAAAAGGATGAAGTGACGCTCCAGGCTGACCCAAAAATTTTCGAGTTATATCAATTTGATAAGAAAGTATTGCTTCAGTTGAAAGCGATAAATGAGCTTTCAAGAAAAGAGTCAGCGCAAGCCCTTTATACTTTTATCGAAAGCTTACCATCCAATCCGGCTCCTGTTTCGCTCGCTCGCCTTAGAGCACGGTTGAACCTCACCTCCAGGACAATCACCCAAAACTCCACCGTAAGGAAGGCAATGGAGCAATTGAAAGAGATTGGTTACCTCGATTATACAGAGATTAAACGTGGTAGGGTCGTATATTTCCATATCCACTATAGAAGGCCAAAACTCAAGCAACATAGCTTATCGGAATCGCTTCCAGAGCAGGTGAATTCCAGCAGTGATATGCACCCAGCCCGTGAACCAGAGGGAGAGATGGTTATGCTTACCAAAGAAGAACTTGCACTGCTTGAGAAGATAAGGAAAGGTCAACTTTAAAACAGTATCCACTATAGTGAGTTAAACACCTCTCTACTTGCTATAGTGGTTACATTCTATATGCGTGATAACTTCACATAATGCTCCTCAAATCGATTCACTCACTATAGTGGATGGATAGTTCTTAGTTTAGCTCTTAAAATCGTACAGAGCTTTCATTGGCGATTTCAGTCTGAAATTTGTAAGATAAAAATAATTAATTCAGATGGTTAAGCTATATTTAAGCTTGGCGATTTTTCTGCATCAATACGTCAAAGATGACCTTACCTAGAAGGCGTATACATCATCTTAACTAGATTCTGGTTTTCAAACTCATCAAGGCTGAGTCCGTCATAGGTGCTGTGACGGGCTCAGCCGCTTTTATCGCATTTATTATAATTAGATATCGTGTTCGCACTATTACCGGCTCCGCTATCTTATTATCCATCGCTTAAACGCCCAGTTTAGTATATTCATCCGGCTGAGCCGAAACAGCGCGCCCAAGCGGCAAAGCCAATTACCAGCAAAGCCGCTGTCAGGCTTCTGGCCGCAGGCGATATTTATAACGGCAATCCTGAGCGATTAAGGAAGACTGCAGAGCTGCCCGGCGGTGATGCGCCAGCCGGTTAGTCTCAGGTAATGGATAATAAAGGAGTGCTCATTACCGGCGCGTCTTTGGTGGCTGCACTAATAAAGGGGAGAATGTGCATCCCGGAGCTGAAAGGCATGAAACACTTTGGTGCCGAGGCTCAATATCAGACAGACCATTCGATCACCCTAAGGTGCTCATCTGGGCATTAATTTCCGGCGCCAGCAGGTATTTTGGCAGTTCACCATGCACCTGAGCCATCTGGCGCAGCGCCAGCGCTGCCGGATAATCGATAGCCACTGGCAACGGCATGGCCGAAACAGGTACTGGGTTCCTGGAGAGAGTAGGCATCATATGACGGATATCCTTTAAAACGTGTCGTTATCGGTTCGGTACCGGGCATCCTCCTGAAGAAGTGTTGCTGCCGCTGTATCAATAAAATCAAAAATGATCCGGATGGTATCTTTCACACGGTTAGGCCAGATTTGTACCTCTACATGGTTGGGTGTAATACCATTGCGGTGAACCAGATCATTACGCGTGTCTATCACGACCTGCATTTGCTCCGCCGCCCAGTTATGTGGCGTAACCAGCATGGCTGAAAAATACCTGCTAATTGCTTTTATGGCTCTGAAAAC
>NZ_HE578952.1:13182-18530 GCF_000321045.1 Phytobacter massiliensis JC163 | reverse complement strand
ACTTTCTGGCGTATGAAAACTTTCCGGAAGTGTATCACGGTCAGGGATTAAGCGAAGCGGCGTTTTACGGTGCTGATCGTGCTGTCACGGAGCAGGGGGAGTAACGCAATATATAGCGTTACTGGCAGCTGGTGACACCGCTACATATTGTGTTACGGGGCCGCTGCGCGCCGGGGCGGTTCAGGCAGATCCGGAACTCAGGGTTTTCGGATCTGCGCTGAAATGAGAAGGGTCAGGCGTTGCTGTAGCACCACAGTCATCACTTTCAGTAGTTCATATCGCATCACAAATTACAGCATTAAAACAGATTAGTTTATAGCTCTTTTTATAAATGCTAGGTTAGCATAAATGATAAAACAAAGATGAAAGGAACGATGATGCTCAGCCAGCTTAACCTGCGTTTTCACAAAAAGCTGATCGAGGCGCTGAAAGTGCGCGCCGGTCGCGAAAATACCTCGGTCAATGCCCTGGCCGAACGTTTCCTCGATGACGGCCTGAAAACGGTCGCGCCCGGTGACGGCTATTTTCAGCTGGTTGCCGATCCGCAGGCCACTGTCCGGCAGCTGTACCGGCATATCGTTCTCGGCCAGACCTTCGGCACCGCGCCCGTCTCCCGCGACGAGCTGCGCTTCATCCTGGCGTATGCCCGGGAAGCCTTTATTTGCGGCCGGAACAGGGTGGCCACACTCCCGGCCCTGCGCACCCTGCTGGACATCACCCGGGACCTGCTGGCCTGGCAGGCTGAGAACGACCGCCCGGTGGACGGCCACTACCTGAAGGGGATTTTCCGCCTGGCCGGGGAAAGCTGGACGGAGGAATTTGATGCCTTCCTGGCGGCGCTGCGCCCCGTGGTGGATCAGATGTATGCCGAACGACCTGCTGCGCCCGCTGGAAAGCGACTGTTTTGGCCTGGCGGAGGTGCCGGACGCCGTGCTGGCGGAGATCTTCACCCTGCCGCGGCTGAAAGCCATCTTCCCGCTGGTTCTGCGCGGGCTGGACTGGAGCACACAGAAAGCGACAGCGCTGGCGCAGGATCTGCGCCCGGTGATCACGGCCGTCACGGAAACCATTGAAGCCGGCACCCTGCGCCTTGATATCCGCACCGACGGCCAGCATCCCGGCGAGCGCCCGGGCGCCTGGTACACCACGCCGCGGCTGCACCTGCTCATCACCGGCCAGGACTTCGTGGTGCCGTACGGCTGGGAAGCCTTCTCCGAACTGCTGGGCCTGTTCACACTGTACGCCCGCCATCCTGAAGCCCTGGCGCACGGGCACCAGGGTGAGCGCGTGATGTTCTCCCCCCCGGGAAACGTCACGCCGGAGGGATTTTTCGGCATCGACGGGCTGCGGATTTTTATGCCGGCAGAGGCCTTTGACACCCTGGTCCGGGAGCTCAGCACGCGATGCGCTGAAGGTTCACTGGCAGAGGCCCTGACCGGACTGCGCTGCCTGTATGGAGATCTGTAGATGGCGACTGAAAATACACTGTCCCGCGCCGGCTTTGAAGGACCGGTACTGAAGGCTGAAGATGACCGTTACGGATATACGGCGATAGCTGAGGGGCTGGCCCGCAGCATCAGCGCCCTGGATGAAAATGTCAGTACCGTGATCGGTATTGAAGGGCAGTGGGGTTCCGGCAAAACCAGCCTGCTGAATCTCCTGACAGGCCACCTGAAAGCTCAGGTACCGGCCACCACGCAGATCGTGGTTTTCTCTCCCTGGGTCAACTCACCGGATGAAAGTCCGGTAAACGCGCTGATGATGACCATTGCGGCCAGACTGGCGAAGCTGGATACGTCAGCCGTGGCGCAGGCAGGAAAGGCAGCCCCCCTCGCAGTGAATATCCTTAACTACGCGCAGCAGACCTCGCGCCGGCTTGCACCTGTGGCCCGGTTCGCCGGTAATTTTGTTCCGGGTCTGGGACTTGTCGCCGACGGCATGGACGCCCTCGCGGACACTGGCCTGAGCGGGCGGGAAAAAACCGCGGCTGAACTTCGGGCTGACATTGAAGGTAAAATTGCTGGCCTGGGCGTCAGCTTTATCGTTGTGATTGACGATCTGGATCGTCTGGAGCCTGCGCAGGCGGTGGAAGTGCTTCGTATGGTACGGTCGGTCGCGGACTTCTCGCGATTCCGCTATGTAATGTGCTATGACCGGGACGTGCTCGCGCATGCGGTCGAAACTGGCCTCGGTGTGCAGAACGGCAAACGCTATCTGCAGAAAATTATCCCGCTGTCGTTCAGCTTGCCCCGACCGGAGAGCTTTAATTTGCGCCGGGAGTTTTTGGCGGGGGTGGTCAGGCTGTACACATCGGTCTACCTGACTGAACCCGATGAGGCGCTGCTTCAGGATCTGAGAAGGGTCACGGATATTTACGGTGATGCTCTCAGGACGCCCCGTGAGGTTCAGCTGACGCTTAATGCGCTCGCCTTCCGCTACAGCGGTCTCAGGGATTACGTCTGGTTACCAGACCTGTGCTTTCTGCAGCTCATCCGGACAGTCAACCCGGATCTGTATGACTGGACAGAGCACTATCTGACCGAAAGAGCTGTGGTGGAGTCCGGAGACGGTACAGTCAGCGAGGCGGAGCAGGCTGAGATGGTCAGCAGCCTTGGCCAGTACCTTTCACTGTTTCGCTCATCAGAAGCGAGATCCGCGACATCACTGCGCCACTGGGTTCCGGGTATATCAGGTTATAAAACGGAGCACCTGAAGCTGTTCGTTCAGGCGGACGATGACACAAAAGCCGTCCTGACGGCTAACCGGCGTCTCGGCAGTGCCGCCTACTGGCGCTACTATTTCGCCTATTCTTCTCCGCAGAACGTATTGCCACCTGACTATTTCACCGAGCTTTTCCGTCAGGCCGGAAATCCGGATGAACATGGCGCTCTGGCTGAAGAACTGCTGAGCCGCATCAGCAGCAACAACATTTCGTCCCGGACCTGGTTTGAACATATACTCAGCCAGCTGACCCAGCCCGCTCTCGCCTCACGTACGACGGAACAGTGTGCCGGATTACTGGGCTTTTTCTTTGAGCACGGGGATGAGGTCATTGAACGTTATACTGCCCGCAATGAATGGTTTGATCCAGATGACCTCGACACTAAAGGTGCGGCCATCCGCCTGCTTCAGAAGATATGTGAAGACACGGACTATTCGCTTATTGATTTTCTTGGCCCGCTGCTTGAAAACGGAAAAGCCTGGCGCTGGACAGCAGACTTTTTCCGCCAGCTACTCTGGATGCATGGCCTGGCCGGTGACCGTGCTGAACATGTGCAGCGCTTGATTTTACGCACTGAGGATATTGTGTCACTACAGGTGCGTCTGGCATCACGGCTGAATGCCCCGAACTTCACCTGCCAGTTTGAGCAGGGCGAGTTATTCCTTTCCTATATCTGGGCATGGCGCGACATCAGCGGGCTGGAGCACGTCAGAGCTTGGTTTAAGGAAACAACCCGTGAGGATGAACATTTTCTCAGGCTCCTGCTCACGCTGCGTTATCGCGGCGTCAGTTCAGCTACCGGGCTTTACCGCGCCCTTAGCCTTGCACAGGCGGGGGAGTTTATCGGAGAGGCTGAACAAATCAGCCGCAGACTGGAGAATATAGAGCAAAGCGGAAATCATGCCGAACTGCTGTCAAAGGTGAAAGAAGCAATAGCCAGGAATCGTTTCTGACTCTGGGGGTTTTCGGATCTCCGGGATTTAACACGCACACATGCGTGCTTAATACAGTGGAAGAGGCAGAAAGAAACCCTGTAAGCAAGTAAACCACACAATGTCACTAAAAGAGCATAGGTGCAGGAAAACTAGCTTCAAGCTAAAAAGGCTGCTTACGAGTGAGATTTATTATTTCATCAACAAATTTTTCTGGTACTTCTTGGATCTCATACAAGAGCGTTGGACGCAGGTGATTTCGTAAAGCAAGAAATGCAGATGCAGATACTAAAGGAGAACATCTGGCGATAGGCCCTTTATATGCAGCATGTCCCCTAGAATGACTGCTTATGTACGAACAGCAATGCCTGATTTTTTTTGATTAAATGTAGAAACAAAAATACACATCAGATTGGCGGATGCTGTTGGATCAAGAGTAAATTGAGATTGCATTTCGTCAGTATTTAATAGTCATGAGAGAAAAATGATATAACACAAAGAAAGGGATTCCTACAGTCAATGCAGAAACCCCTTCGATCAGAAAGCACTGTCCTGACTGAACGCTACAGAAAATGCCTGTCAGGGAGTCGATGCAGCCATGACCATACAGAAATCCGTCTTTTGGCTGAGCTGTATATTGATGGTCTCTGTCAAAGAGGCCATTACTGTAACAAGTGAATTAGTGGCCGGTACTGATAACTTCCTCCAGTTTTTCAGCCAACATTTCATCAGACAGATGTTTGTGAAAATTTGTCAACAACGCCACGATCCCCTCAGACTGCGGCATAAGGTAACGTTTCTGCCATCCATAAAATGGCTCTTCTTCATGGGTGATTCTGATATAACTTCTCAGAGCTCTCAGATTTTCGACCGTCAGCTGAACATTGGTAAGGCAGTCGTTACTGAAAAATCCTTTCCATTTTCCCTTCTCGTAAATGGCCATTGCATCAAGACTTTTTCGGAACTCACGCAGGGCACGATGCACACAGATATAACTGCTGACGTAGTCTTTTTCATACCAGGCTTCGAACGCCTGACAAAAAAGGACGGTTCCCCGACATCCGGACTGGTGGAGCCGGACAAACAGAACCAGGTTATTATAGAAATCCTCTTTTTCCTTTTCTGTTTCGAGACTGTCCATCGCGTCTTCACAGGATATCAGCAGTGACTCCCACTTATGCGCGGGCTCTTCACACATTTTACGTACACTCTGGACCTGTTCTTTCAGTGGCAACTCCCCGGTGAGCCAGTACAGTAATGAGAGTGGCCTGGTTGTTTCCCCTTTCATCCATGCCGTGAGTATGTTCCGGACCGTATAATGATAAATCTGCTCTCCCGCTTGTTCATCGTCATGGCTGCCAAAGCGGACGTGGCATTCCGGATACTGCTGAAAGAGTGGTTTTAACCGGGCGACATCAGAAGACACCGCTCTGGAAATAAAATTATCCGTCAGTACCGGGAAATCTGTCTGTCCTGTATGCCACCACTGACGAAGCAAATCCAGATATAATGTGTGCATACGAATATTGCCCGTATTCACAATAAAGAGTTTATCCGCCTGTTTATCGATAATCTGGCCAAGCTCCTCAGCCATGAAATCAACGGAGTTCGGGAAGGGCGTGAGATGATTGGATGCCTGCAAATCGTAAAAAGCAACGTGGTAATAAATACCGTGTCCACCCGAATCGCTTTCT
>NZ_HE578952.1:10545-12765 GCF_000321045.1 Phytobacter massiliensis JC163 | reverse complement strand
CCGGCAGTGAATACAGACGGGGGTTATGATTCCACTGTCGGCGGGAAACCATTTTACCAAAACCGTTATCAGCCCAGATCCTGATAACGGATTCAGGAATATCAATCAGTCCTTTCTGGTATAACTCCAGGACTTCCCCATAGAGGTTGGTACAACATACAGCATCAGGGATGGCGTTCCTGACCATTTTAAACTGCAGGGCGATGATTTCGCTGATCACTTTGCCCCTGCCAGCTTCATCAGCATACCTTGGATCATCTTCCCAGAAAGGACGATCGCCCTGACCACGAAAACCAAGCGTCCATATGATTTTTCTGTCCTTTTGCCTTTCAATGGCGTCAGACCAAATCTTTTCAAACAAAGGCTGGCTTTCCGGCCACTGCATTCTGGCATCCGGCCAGACCCGGCAAAACATTTCGGCACCCAGGGGTTCTGCGTGGTGATGTGTAATCTGAAGCCCAAGTTGTAAGGCAAGCGCTCTATTGCGGTGGCTGTTGATGTCTGTTCCGGGGATGACTACATTGCCCCCGCAACGAAGCAAGGTTTCCAGCGCTCTTTCCCATTTATCCGGACATGGCCACCCTTCCAGCAGTACCTCATCATTTATAAACCAGCCACGGTAGCGGATCCGGGAGGGAACGGCGCTGTAAGGAATTACGGGTATTTTAACCGGACATGTTGAGGCAAGGTTTTCATGCCAGAACCAGAACGGATCGATCTTCAACCACCGGGAGCTGATATCGAGCAGTGCATAGATGGCGCCCAGTTCATCAGACGCTGAGATTAACAACGTACCGGGGGCCGGGAAGGTTACAGACCATGCTTCGGGATTACCTGAATCTGTCAGTTCAACAACGATACGGCCACTTATATCGGTGGTATCCGGGGAACTGATAACCGCTTTCAGGTCGCGTAGCAACCATTGCCTGGCATAAGACACCGTCGGCATGTCGCCATTGAGAATGATTTCCGTGTCAGGCGTTAACAGAAATACAGTTTCAGAAAGCATAATGACCTCTTTTAAAATTTGTTGAACCGTAAACACCATACCGTAGTGTTCAAATGGACACAGGTATGTTTACTAGTATGGCAATACTATCATGTGGAAGCGATTACATTCCTGTGTCAGGTCACATTTTTTGGCTATCAGAAGAATCAGTAAAATACCTATAAATATCAATAGAATACTAGCATTGTTTACTGGGGCAGTAAAATTCCATTTTTTTAAATGGAAATGAAAATAAAATGATTTACATCACATTTTCTAAAAAAGATCTTCATAAAAAGATCATATTTATCATTTGTTTGTGATTTTCGTTGCCTGAAGTGTGATCTTAACGACGGATGTAATCGATACCACTGATTATTATGAGCATACCGATTCTACCATACTAGAATATATAGAGGTGTTAAATGCCCGTTTCACGTCAGGTCAAATTCCGGAACATGCTATGCTGGGGGTCCGGTGATTTATTCGGCGGAGGAACACAGACCGTTATAGGCCTGTGGTTATTCTTCTTTTATACAGAGGTTGCCGGTTTATCCGCTGCACAGGCGGGGATTATTTTTGCTATCGCTAAGTTTTGGGACGCAGTAACCGATCCTATCACCGGTTATTTTACTGACCACGTCAGAACCCGCTGGGGCCGTCGGAAGGTATTCTTCCTTTTCTGTGGCCCGCTGGTGCTGACCTTTGCCTTAATCTGGATTTCCGGTTTCGGGTTCCTGTATTACCTTCTGACCTACATGCTCTTTTCGACGGTACTTACGTTGCTGATGGTACCTTATGATACCCTGCCTTCTGAAATGACATCGGATTATGACGTTCGCTCTAAAATGTCAGGAACCCGGATGATGTTCGCTCAGGTGGGCTCTTTCATGGCGGCATTTATTCCGGGTCAGATACTGAATGCTGTTCCGAACAAAGAACATGCTTTTCTGATCACCGGGATTGTTTTTGCTGTCATCTGTGCAATTCCCTGGATATTTGTTTATAAGGGAACCTGGGAAAGAGAAAATCTTCCCGAAGTTAAACGAGAAGAAAATTTATTCAAATCGATGGTCGGGCTCTATAAGGAGATGCTGTCCACTTTCAAACTGAAAACATTCCGTACCCACCTTTGTATGTATGTGGGCGGATCTGTCGGACTGGATATCTTTGGTGCCCTGTTTATAGTCTATCTCCTGCTCATTCTGAAAGTCAGTGCGGCCATGGGCTCC
>NZ_HE578952.1:8103-10214 GCF_000321045.1 Phytobacter massiliensis JC163 | reverse complement strand
CAGTGCGGCCATGGGCTCCACCGTCATGAGTGTAATGACATTTTTCCAGTGTGTCGGTATTCCCCTCTTTACCTGGCTGTGTATGCGTTATGGCAACGCCAATGCCTACAAAGTCGCGATTGCAATGATCGTGGTCAGCCTGGTGGGTTTCAGACTCATGACGCCTTCAATGCCGGGACTCACATTATGTATTTTAGGTGGAGCGGTTGCATTAGGGATTGCCCGTGGCGGTACCTATATGATCCCCTGGAATGTCTATGTATTTCTGCCGGATGTGGATGAGGCCCTGACCGGACGTCGACGTGAAGGTATCTACGCCGGAGTAATGATGCTGATGCGTAAGGTCTGCCAGGCGCTGGCCATGATGGTGGTGGGCTTTGCTCTTGATTTCTATGGCTACCAGAAAGGTATGTCCAGTGCGAGCGCTGAGACGATTGAGGGTATTAAACTGGTCTTTATTGCGGGTCCGGTTATTATGGCCTGCCTGGCATTTTATGGTTGTTTCCGGTTTAAATTAAATAAGGAAAATCACAAGATATTGACGACGGAACTGGAACGTCTTCGCAGTGGAGGCAAGCTGGAAGATGCTGCTCCTCATACAAAAGAGGTGATTGAATCCCTGACCGGGTATGAACATAAAAAGACCTGGGGTCACAATAACAAACCGGTATCGTCTGACCGACAGAATAATATGGCATAATTAAAAATCACATGGGATATCTGTTCCGGATATCCCTATATTCCCTACGTAATGAAATAAAATAACAGGATTTAATATGTACATTTTTCCTCGTAAAGTTAATGCACTGACTATTGCACTGGCCTGCTTTTGTTCTTCTGCCTATTCGGCTGAGATTTACAATAAGGCCGGAAATAAACTGGACCTTTATGGCAAGATCGATGCACTTCATCAACTCAGCGATAATAAAAGTGTCGATGGTGATTCAACCTATGTTCGTCTGGGATTTAGAGGTGAGACTCAAATCAATGATGGATTAACAGGATATGGGCAGTGGGAGTCTCAGTATAATGGCAACCAGGCCGAAGGCAGCAGTAGCTCCGCGGCGGTAACACGTGTTGCATTTGCAGGTCTGTCCTCAAGCAAATATGGTTCAGTTGATTATGGACGAAATTATGGTGTGGTGTACGACATTGCTGCGTGGACTGACGCATTACCAGAATTCGGTGGAGATGCATATGGCATTGATAACTTTATGTTCAAACGCACCGGTAACCTGTTGACATACCGCAACAATACACTGGTAGATGGCCTCAGGGTTGTTCTTCAGTATCAGGGGGAGAACGGTGGTGCGGGTGAAACAAATAATAGCCGTGAAGCGCTTAAACAAAATGGTGAAGGTTACGGCGCATCGTTAATCCAGGAATGGGATAATGGTGTGAGTGTTGGCGCTGCATTCTCAAGCTCAAACCGGACCCAGGGTCAGAATAATATGACTTATGGTCACGGTGACCGGGCTGATGTCTACCGTGCTGGTCTGAAGTATGATGCCAATCAGATTTATCTGGCAGGTACATTCACTGACTCACGTAATGCCACCATCTTCGGTAGCAGTAGCAAAGAAGTATATGGCTTTGCCAATCATGCGCAGATTATGGAATTTACTGCCAAATATGTTTTCAATAATGGTATTGTTCCTGTAGTATCTTATCTCCAGACAAAAGGTAAAGATATAGAAGGTTATGGTGAACAGGATTTGTTAAAGTACCTTGCCGTTGGCGCTAATTATTATTTCAATAAAAACATGTCTACCGCCGTAATGTATAAATTTAATTTCCTCAATGACAATGACTTCACCACTCGCAGTGGCATCAATACAGATGATGTTCTGGCACTAGATTTAGTCTATCAGTTCTAATTGTCCCATTTCATGCGCCAGGGATGGTGAATGGATGTTGTAGATTAGTCTGATTGTCTATCTTTATTATTGACAAGTCTATGTTATTAAAGGGATATAGAAAAATGCAATTAACAACTCGTAAATTACAGACGCAAAAAAATATTGCACTTGTTGCACATGATAATTGTAAGGAAACATTAATCGACTGGGTTGAACGTCATCATTTTCAGTTATCCCAGCATATTCTTTATG
>NZ_HE578952.1:3636-7513 GCF_000321045.1 Phytobacter massiliensis JC163 | reverse complement strand
GGTACTACGGGCCACATGGTTTCACACAAAACGGGGCTCACTGTGCATGCCATGTTAAGCGGTCCGATGGGAGGTGATCAGCAAGTAGGTTCGCTGATCTCGGAAGGAAAAATTGATATATTGATATTTTTCTGGGATCCATTAAATGCAGTCCCGCATGATCCTGACGTTAAAGCGCTACTACGTCTTGCCACTGTATGGAACATACCTGTCGCTACCAATGTCTCAACGGCCGAATTTATAGTTCGGTCTCAGTATATAAGCCAGACATTTGATATTGTGATCCCAGATTATGAGCGATATCTTGCACAACGATTGAGTTAATGATAACAGGTTAACTAACAACAATTCTTTACTGGAATTAACATTTTACAGAAGATGGTAGGGGAAAAGAGATTTTTTTCTTTGGCAGAGTTACTTTCTATGCAAAAAATAAGAAAAATATATTAAAATGGGTTAATGGAGAAATGCAAATTAGGGAGGGTGACAGGATAATAGATCAATTTTTAAAACATTAAAAATGAATACTACAAAGGAACAGGTATTAATTTCATAATTCATTAAAAATTAATGGATTGAATACTTAATAAATCACATTAATATTAAGTTGGCACAATTACCTGAATTCTTAACCCACAGTAAATATCTTGCTCAGATTTTCTGTGTACCATAATTTTTGATGTGAATGAGATTGTTTAAAAAATATATTCCGACAGGAAATTATTAATTCTCATTCAACTCTAATGACCTATCAATCTGATATCTGTAACCTTAACAATATGAATGGAAATTATGATGCAGTTTAGCCATGTTGATCATCCGCATCGCCGTTACAACCCATTAACCGGGCAGTGGGTCCTGGTCTCTCCGCATCGCGCCAAACGCCCCTGGCAAGGGGCGCAGGAGACGCCAGCTAAACAGACGCTGCCGCAGCACGATCCGGACTGTTTCCTCTGTCCGGGGAATACCCGCGTCACCGGGGATATCAACCCCGATTACAAAGGCACCTTTGTTTTCACTAACGACTTTGCCGCCCTGATGACCGACACACCGGACGCGCCGCAGAGTGACGATCCGCTGCTGCGCTGCGAAAGCGCGCGTGGTACCAGCCGGGTGATCTGCTTCTCGCCGGATCACAGCAAAACCCTGCCGGAACTGAGCGTTGAAGCCCTGACCGAGGTGGTGAAAACCTGGCAGGAGCAAACCGCCGAGCTGGGGCAGAGCTACCCCTGGGTGCAAGTCTTCGAGAACAAAGGCGCGGCGATGGGCTGCTCCAACCCCCATCCGCACGGTCAGGTATGGGCTAACAGCTTCATGCCTAACGAAGTGGAGCGGGAAGAACGCCTGCAAAAAACCTGGTTCGCTGAGCAGCAGTCGCCCATGCTGCTGGACTATGTCCAGCGCGAGCTGGCCGACGGTAGCCGCACCGTGGTGAAGACCGAACACTGGTTAGCCGTGGTGCCGTACTGGGCGGCATGGCCGTTCGAAACCCTGCTGCTGCCGAAAGCCCACGTATTACGGATCACCGATTTAAGCGAAGCCCAGCGCAGCGATCTGGCGCTGGCGCTGAAAAAACTGACCAGCCGTTATGACAATCTTTTCCAGTGCTCTTTCCCCTATTCCATGGGCTGGCACGGCGCGCCCTTTAACTGCGAAGATAATCAACACTGGCAACTGCACGCCCACTTTTATCCGCCGCTGCTGCGCTCCGCGACTGTGCGTAAGTTTATGGTCGGCTATGAGATGTTGGCCGAGACCCAGCGCGACCTGACGGCAGAACAGGCAGCAGAACGCCTGCGTGCAGTCAGTGATGTCCATTTTCGCGAATCCGGAGAATAACAATGATTCTGAAAGAAAAAACACATGGCTTGTTTGCTGAAAAAGTTCGGCTACCCTGCTACCCCATGCTATCCAAGCGCCGGGACGCGTAAACCTGATCGGGGAACACTACCGATTATAACGATGGCTTCGTGCTGCCGTGTGCCATTGATTACCAGACGGTGATCAGCTGCGCGAAACGAGACGACCGTAAGGTGCGCGTCATAGCCGCTGACTATGACAACCAAGTTGATGAGTTTTATCTCAACGCGCCAATTATCACTCACGACAGCCAGCAATGGTCTAATTATGTTCGTGGCGTGGTGAAGCACCTGCAAAAACGTAATAACTCTTTTGGCGGTGCCGATCTTGTGATCAGTAGTAATATTCCGCAGGGCGCAGGGTTAAGTTCCTCCGCAGCACTGGAAGTAGCCGTTGGCACCGTGTTTCAGCAGCTTTACCACCTGAGGCTTGATGGGGCACAGGTCGCCATTAATGGTCAGGAAGCGGAAATCGAGTTTGTCGGATGTAACTGCGGTATCATGGATCAACTGATTTCAGCACTGGGCAAAAAAGATCACGCCCTGTTGATAGACTGCCGGACGTTGGGCACTAAAGCCGTTTCAATGCCAAAAGGTGTGGCAGTGATGATTATTAACAGTAATATCAAACGCACGCTGGTCGGTAGCGAGTACAACATCCGCCGTGATCAGTGTGAAGCTGGGGCACATTTCTTCCGACAGTCAGCGCTGCGTGACGTCAGCCTTGATACATTTAATGCCCTGGTTAGTGAAATGGATCCCGTGATTTCTCGGCGTGTTCGTCATGTACTAACAGAGAACACCCGTACTATTGAAGCAGCTAGTGCTCTGGAAAAAGGGGATTTGAAACGTATGGGGGAGTTAATGGCGGAATCACACTCTTCTATGCGTGAAGATTTCGAAATCACTGTGCCGCAGATCGATAAACTGGTTGAAATTGTGAAAACTACTATCGGAGATAGAGGCGGCGTGCGTATGACTGGCGGTGGATTCGGAGGTTGTGTCGTCGCGTTGGTACCCGAAAAATTGGTGCCAGCAGTAAAAGAGGCTGTAACGACACAATATGAAGCAAAAACAGGCATTAAGGAGACCTTATATATCTGTAATCCTGCACAGGGGCCGGACAATGTTAATTAGCTTGTCATATAGAAATTTGCTTTCCTTGAGATAACTTAAACAACTAAATAGGTCCTCCTAATACCGCTACACTTTTTCAAACCCGTGTTTGCCTCCAGGGAATGGGCTGGCAGTTTCCATAAAGTGGCGAACTTTAGCAGTTGCCACATTGAGCGGCACTGATGATTTCGGGAAATGGTGTCATGCAGTGCCTTCCACAGGCGTTCAACATGATTCACCCACGGCGAATATACCGGCTGATAAATTACCCTGAACTCCTCTTCAGAGCCGTAGGCGCCAGCAAAGAACAGCTGCTCTAGGAGAGTGCGGCACTGCACCGGGGTCAGCTCATGCCCGGCGATCTCATTCCAGACCGGCGTCATTTCGGTTTCACGGTTAATAAGCCTTTCCAGCACTGGCCAGCGTGGCTTTCTCAGCTCCAGTTCATGCAGCTCATCACGGTATGCTTTGAGTATATTCAGCATATCAGCAGCTGTACGGGCACGGGTGTAGTCCATCTCTCTTCCTCATAAGTTTTCAGTCACAGCCATTATGTGTGGCCTTTTCTGAAATGTCGGTAACGCATGAGAGGAATTTATTTAGCCGCTGCGTTACTTCGCTTCCGGCTCTAACAGAAATCGGATCTCAGCGGAAAATGAGAGACCAGCCCCTATGTGTGGCATACCCATATGCCATACATCTGCATATGCTAACCCTATACAAGCAATGAACAACCGCCTATACTGGGCATATGCGCACACCCGGCGCATAAACACCTTTCGGAGAGGTCCGAATATCGGGAGAAACACGATGAGAACCGTATCGATATTTAAAAATGGCAACAACCGCGCCATCCGCCTGCCCCGCGATCTGGATTTTGAGGGGGTGAGCGAGCTGGAGAT
>NZ_HE578952.1:0-2718 GCF_000321045.1 Phytobacter massiliensis JC163 | reverse complement strand
CAAAACTAAACTTAAAATGGTGCTATATTAACCCTATATAGCAGCTATATAATTCCAGATACAGAAGCTGAATATTTAAAAAATTTAATTAACGCCATTGAAGAGGGTACACATGGATCACGATACTTTAGTTAACCATATTCGCGGATTGAGTAAGAATTTCTTTGATGCAGCCTGTAAAATAGTCCTTAAAGATTATTTTGAAATTAACGCTATAAATGTTGATGGTGCTAATGACGGCGGCGCTGACTTTATAAGTGTATCTAATGATGGAATTAGAAATAATACTATATACCAACTAACCACACAAAAAGACAAAATCCCTCAAAAACTCGGCCGTGATGTTTTAAAGGCAATTGAAAAGCTTTCAGCTAAAAGATTTTATTTTTTCACAACAAACAACATTAGTGAAGTTGAGTGCAGAAAGTATGAAAGAAAATATAGTGATGAGCTAGACATTCAAGTTTCTTTTTTTAGCGCTAGGCATATTGCCGAGTTTTTACTCGATGGAAATCTTTTAAATAAATTCCTGGACCAAACCAATTATCCCCTTCCCAGATCATTTCAAAGTAATCCAGACTACAAAGAAATGGCGCTTCATAGTTACACTGTGATGTCAAATGAAGCCAAAGGCATGCGGGATGGGGTATATGATGATACAATACTCTTTATTTTATCTGACTCCAAAAACCTACATGAAGATGAATTAGTTGAGAAGGTTATCAGATTTCTTAATATAGAATCAGATAAAGATTTATATTTAAGGAAACGTATAGGAGCTTTATTCTCAAAATCCCTACTACAGCGTACTGACGAAGGATTAATAGTACTTTCTCAAGAATCAATTCAAGACATCGAAGCTAGAAAAAGAATTTACGAAAAAGAGCTAAGTGATCTCGCTGCAGTTCAAATAGATATTATGCGTGAAGACTTTCAAGTTAACTGGACTTTGGAAGAGTCAAAAGAAATAAGTATTTATATTGCTGATTCATATATTTCAAACCAGCTTGATCTTTTGTCAGATGTTAAGGCCAAGATTAGCATTGAGTCATTCTTCAATCACAGAAATAGAGACAGAAACAGCATTAGAGACTATATAAAAAGCAAATCCGGCCTAACAAACAAAAAAGCTAATGAAGCTGCACTAGCTATACTTGAAAGCGCATCGAATCATCCTCTAATAATCAAATTAGCCAGAGCATCTATATATGTAGCCTTAGAAGGTAAAAATGCAATAACCTCTGCAAAAGCTCTTGGAGCAAGTAGGTGGAGTGATTTTAAAATATTAGTCGAACCTACAGTAGCTATCCATTGGATATGTTCTTGCCTATACAATGGAGATGTCAATGGATTTTATAATATAAGTAAAAAAGCCATAAGACGCGCATTGAAACTAGATTCAATACCTTTTATACCATTTTATTATATTAACGAGTGCGCCTCTCATTTATTAAAGGCTCGAAAATATGCATTCCTACAAGGTTATGAGAACCCCGAAGAACTACAATACTCAAAAAATGCTTTTATTGCCAATTATTACGCACTTAAAATACAAGGAGTTAAGGTTCCTGATAATATTTTTGATTATTTAAAGACCTTTAGTTCCGCCGTACTCATTGAACGTAATAACTGGAAGGATTGGGTAAGAGTTGTTATGACTGACATCCAATCAATTTTGAATAAATCAGGCGTCCAATTTATAGACACGCCATTCTATCAGGATGGGGATTGCGTCCAATTTGAGCATGAATATAACATCCATCTAGAATCACGCAACCAAACTAAATCGCCTTATCTTATGGATCACGATTTATGGGCCTTACAATTCACCCATAACGAAATAACTGATTTGAATGCTCACTGGATAATCTTAACTTTTGACAATGCTATGATAAAAGTTAGCAAAGAAGCGCATCACTCCGGATGGGTTGTATCTCCTTATAAATTTCTGGATATAACAGCATCATCGCAATCATTATCAGACACACAATACTTTTCACTTGTGCACTCTTTAGCTGTGTCAAGTACAAAAACATTATCAATTGGAGCAAGAATAATTGATAGGGTAATTAGTTATGCCTCTGAAGAATTCCAGAGCTGGGAGTTTAAGCGCGACTTTGAAAAATTTAAAAGCAATTTAATATCTGAATTAGATGATAATGATGTGAGCTTTGAAGATGAAGATAGCGAGTTAAACAAAAAGGTTGATGAGTTCTTAAGAACTAAAGGAATTGTTATACCTAATGAAGAAGACAGTGAATAATGCCAGCTTAAATAATGTTAATTAGTAATACTATACTTAATAAAAGACACCTTCAAATGAAGGTGTCTTTTTTTTAATTCTAGCTAATAAAACAGCTACGTCTGCTTCTCGCTCAAAGCGGACCTTCCGTTTCCACCTGCCTTTTGCCTTGAACTTCTTCCTGCCGTGTCTCTTAAGCCCTTCCATACGATGAGCTAGTCCAGATCCGGCTTTGCCTTTTTTCGGATCTCAGGTGAGGAGAAGAAGAATTGTTGCAGGAGAATCGCAAAAACCGTCGGATTATTGAGAACTGGGGATTATTGTCTTTAAGGAAGGGAATGTCGCTGATTATTGCCCTGAGTGGATAAATCAGCCTGACGGCGGATCAGCGACGAAGTGACACGTATCATTTTCACCCTGAACGTCCTGCCTGACCTCAGGCATCGTGTCCGGTCAGTAGAGTCCACTATGTGCCA
>NZ_HE578951.1 GCF_000321045.1 Phytobacter massiliensis JC163 | reverse complement strand
TTCAAAAAATTTTCCGTTCGCTCACATTTCATTCATAGTGCGGTTTAAACCGGCGCTTTGCTGTTTAACTGAGCGATTTTCCGTGCAAATGCGGATACCTGCTGCCAGTCGGTATAGACCACTTCTTTACGGGTATCGGTTTCCCCACCGGTCATCTTCATGATTAAACGAATCATAAAGCGATCGTACCAGCGGTAACGCGGGTAGCGCAGCGCACCGGCAAAGACAGCGCACTCATCTGGCTGCCATGGCGAGCGCAGTAAAAACTTTCGCGTGTAGTTGTTGGTTTGCGGCGAACGCTTCTCCGGCTTCCGCGCCACCAGGTTAACCGAGAAGAACGCGCCCGGTAGCGCGTTCAGGTGTTGCTGATGTTGCTTAACAAAATTATCCAGCGCCGGGTTGAAATGGCCATAGCGAATCGATGCGCCAATGACCACCCGCTCATAAGCAGGCCAGTCTATCTTCTCCGCGCGATTGAGGTTCACCACGTCGGTGCTGACGCCCAACTCGCCCAGTTCCGAAGCCAGAAAGGAGGCAATCTCACGCGTTTGCCCGTCGCGGGTAGAAAAAAGTATCAGAGTTTTCACGCGTTGTTCCTTTAGTCACGCCAGAAGGTGGGGGTGAAGAGCACCAGTAATGTAAACACTTCAAGGCGACCAAAAAGCATATTGACGATTAAGATCCATTTTGCGACCGGGTTCATGCTGGCGAAGTTATCCGCCACGACGCCAAGCCCGGGACCAAGGTTATTTAACGTGGCGACCACAGAAGCAAATGCAGAGAAATCGTCGACGCCAGTGGCGATGATCGCCAGCATGCTGAGGATAAAGACCAGCGCATAGGCGGAGAAAAAGCCCCACACCGCTTCCAGAATTCGTTCCGGCAGCGCACGGTTGCCAAGCTTGATGCTATAGACCGCGTTCGGGTGCACCAGCCTTTTAAGCTCACGGTTACCCTGTTTGAAGAGTAAAAGAATACGGATTACTTTCAATCCGCCACCCGTTGAGCCTGCGCAGCCGCCAATAAAGGCCGAGAAGAGCAGCAGCACAGGCAGGAATAATGGCCAGCGGGCAATACTGTCGGTGGTAAAGCCTGCGGTGGTCGCCATCGACACCACCTGGAAGAACGCCTGATTCAGCGTGGTCATCGCCGAGGCATAAACGTTGTGGAACCACAGCACTACCGTGCAGATCACCACCAGCGTCAGCTGCACGCCAATAAACATGCGAAACTCAGGGTCGCGCCAGTACACTTTGAGGTTACGCCCGCTCAATAAAGAAAAGTGCAGGCCATAGTTACAGCCGGAGATCAGCAAGAAGATAGCGATGATGGTGTTAATGGTAGGGCTATCGAAATAGCCTACGCTGGCGTCATGAGTGGAAAACCCGCCGATAGCAATAGTAGAGAAGCTATGCCCGATAGCGTCAAAAGCGGGCATGCCGGCGAACCACAGCGCCAGCGCGCAGGCGACAGTAAGCAATACATAAATAAGCCACAGCGTCTTCGCCGTTTCGGCAATACGGGGCCGCATTTTATTGTCTTTCAGCGGCCCTGGCATCTCCGCGCGGTAAAGCTGCATGCCACCAACGCCGAGGATTGGGAGAATCGCTACGGCCAGCACAATGATCCCCATCCCACCAAACCATTGCAGCATCTGGCGATAGAAGAGAATCGCGTGCGGTAATGAGTCCAGCCCTACCAGCGTGGTCGCCCCGGTGGTGGTTAAGCCGGAAAACGATTCGAAGAAGGCGTCGGTGACGGTCAGGTTGGGCTGTTCAGAAAAGATAAACGGCAGCGCACCCACGCTCCCCAGCACGGTCCAAAACAGGACCACAATCAGAAACCCTTCGCGCGATTTAAGTTCGCCTTTCTGCCGGCGGTTTGGCCACCACAATATTGAGCCAATCGCCAGCGCGACAAAAAAGGTTTGGGTAAACGCCCGGCCTGCGCCATCGCGATAGAGCAGAGCAACCAGCCCTGGCAGAATCATCGTTCCGGAAAAGAGAATGACCAGAAGTCCAACAATTCGGGTAATGGCGCGAAAATGCATCTCTGCCGCTTCCTTTGATAAGCATAAAAAGAGGTGGGGATTATTCTTCAATCTTGCGTAATTGCAACGTACCGCGGCTGAAATCAGCAAGCTTCGCTGAAAATGCCGCCACTCCGGCTGCAGGAAGCGCCACGCGAAGCCCGACGGAGGCCTGATATTCGCTGGCGACAATCCTGCCGGAAAACTGTGCAATTAGCGTTTCGATTCCCGCCAGTTGCCCGTACTCGCACTGCAAAGTATATTCGGTTAACGGCGTCTTGCGCAGGGTCGTCAATTGGGCAAGCGCCTGACTGACCCCGCCGCCATAGGCTTTAACCAGCCCGCCGGTGCCCAACAGCACGCCGCCGTAATAGCGCACCACCACCGCCGTTATCTCCCCAACGCCGCTGCCCATTAGCTGGGCGAGCATCGGTTTGCCCGCGGTGCCCGCAGGCTCGCCATCGTCAGAAAAACCAAGCTGTTGCGAATCGTCCGGCGGCCCGGCAACCCAGGCCACGCAATGATGACGCGCATCAGGATGCTCCGCGCGCACGGACTCGACAAACATTTTCGCCGCCTCCACCCCGTCGGTATGCGCCAACAGGGTAATAAAGCGGCTTTTCTTGATCTCTTCGATAACCGTTACCGGCGCTGCGGGAATCGGCCAGCTTTCCATTACGCCAGCTTCAGGTCGCGCGTCATGTTCTCAGTGCCGTTCTCATGAATCACCACGTTATCTTCGATACGGATACCGCCGAACGGCTTAAGCGCCTCGATTTTTTGCCAGTTGAAGTGCTTACTGAACGGGCCTTCACGCCACGGCGCCAACAGAGACTCAATAAAGTAGATCCCCGGCTCAATGGTTAACACCATGCGCGGCTGCAGCACGCGGGTGCAGCGCAGGTAAGGATATTTTGACGGCGCCGCAAGATGGGTGCCACGGTCGTCCTGCATAAAGCCTGCAACATCATGCACCTGCAACCCCAGCGGATGACCAATACCGTGCGGCATAAATGGCCCGGTGAGATCGTTTTCCACCATCGCCTCTTCGCTCATATCGGTAAGGATTTGATGCTTACGCAGCAGCTTCGCGATGCGCTGATGGAACTGGAGGTGATACTCAATATAGTTAACGCCGGCTTTCATCGTGCCGATCAGCGCCAGCTGCTCTTCATTGACGTCTTTAATCAGCTGGGCGTAGTCGTTATCGCTATTAGCAGCCCAGGTACGGGTGAGATCCGCCGCATAGCCGTTATACTCCGCCCCGGCATCCAGCAGGAAGCTCCGCAGCTCCGCGGGCGCCCGATGGTCGAGCTTCGTGTAATGCAGCACGGCGGCGTGTTCATTAAGCGCCACGATATTGCCGTAGGGTACGTCGGTGTCACGATGGCCGGTCGCGGTCAGGTAGGCAAGGTTGATGTCAAACTCGCTCATGCCGGAGCGAAACGCCTCTTCTGCGGCACGATGGCCCATCACTGCCGTTTTTTGCGCCTCGCGCATACACGCCAGTTCATAATCCGTTTTATAAGCGCGGTAGTAGTGCAGGAAGTCAATGACCCCTTTCGGGTTGATATTTTCCGCTGCGATATCCAGGCTCCTGGCGCGCTCGGGCACCGGGCCGATATAAGCGACATTCCCGCGCGCCGCCGGTAACTGGCTGGCAATCTCTTCTGCTTTCGGCAGCGCAATGACATCAACCTCTTCGGTCCAGAAGGAAGTCGGCAGCGGCTCAACGTTGTGCCAGTAATCGACCGGCAGATAAAACCACAGCTTTGGTTTATTCACGCCATCCACCAGCAACCAGCAATTCGGCACCTGCGTTACGGGAACCCAGGCTTTGAACTGCGGGTTAACTTTGAAGGGATAGGGGTGATCGTCGAGAAAGACGTTGAACAGTTCGCCGGAGTGAATCAACAGCGCATCAAGTTTAAAGCGGGCCAGTACGTCGCGGGTCCGTTCTTGCAACGTAACAATATGATTTTTATATAACGCAGCCAGTGAGTCCATTTTTGTTCCTTCTGATTTTTTGCGCTCAAGTTGTCGCATCTTAGCACACCTGATTCCGGGTGGGCGATTTCGACCGAGCGTGATCAAACCAGCAATTCCTTAAAGAAAAATTTGCAATTTATTAACATAAAAACCACACTCCGCTTCATCTGGTATGACCAGATCACCTTGCTGGATTCAGGAGACTGACATGCTCTACAAAGGCGACACCCTTTATCTCAACTGGCTGGAAGATGGCATTGCCGAACTGGTGTTCGATGCGCCCGGCTCAGTAAACAAGCTTGATACCGCGACGGTTGCCAGCCTTGGCAACGCGCTGGATGTGCTGGAAAAGCAATCCGATCTCAAAGGCCTGCTGCTGCGTTCTGAAAAAGCAGCGTTTATTGTCGGTGCGGATATCACCGAGTTTCTTTCCCTGTTCCTGGTTCCGGCAGAGCAACTGAGCACCTGGCTGCATTTCGCCAACAGTGTCTTTAACCGCCTCGAAGATCTGCCGGTGCCGACCCTCTCCGCCGTCAACGGCTATGCGCTGGGCGGCGGCTGCGAATGCGTCCTGGCAACCGACTACCGTCTGGCGACGCCGGACCTGCGCATCGGCCTGCCGGAAACGAAGCTGGGCATCATGCCGGGCTTTGGCGGCTCCGTGCGTATGCCCCGCATGCTGGGCGCGGACAGCGCGCTGGAAATTATTGCCGCCGGTAAAGATGTCGGCGCTGAGCAGGCGCTGAAAATCGGCCTGGTGGACGGCATTGTGAAGCCCGAAAAATTAAAAGAGGGCGCGCTGGCGATTCTGCGTCAGGCAATTAACGGCGATCTGGACTGGAAAGCCAAACGCCAGCCGAAGCTGGAGCCGCTCAAGCTCAGCAAGATCGAAGCGACCATGAGCTTCACCATCGCCAAAGGCATGGTGGCGCAGACGGCAGGCAAGCATTACCCGGCGCCGATGACCGCCGTGAAGACCATTGAAGCCGCCGCGCGCTTTGGCCGTGACGAGGCGCTGAAATTAGAAAACCAGAGTTTTGTCCCGCTGGCGCACAGCAACGAAGCCCGCGCGCTGGTTGGTATCTTCCTGAACGATCAGTTCGTAAAAGGCAAAGCGAAGAAGCTGACCAAAGAGGTGGAAACGCCGAAGCAGGCCGCAGTGCTGGGCGCCGGTATTATGGGCGGCGGCATCGCTTACCAGTCGGCGTGGAAAGGCGTACCGGTGATCATGAAGGATATCAACGACAAGTCGCTGACGCTGGGGATGACCGAAGCCGCCAAACTGCTGAATAAGCAGCTTGAGCGCGGCAAAATTGACGGTCTGAAAATGGCAGGCGTGATTTCGACGATTCACCCGACCCTCGACTACGCTGGCTTTGACCGCGTGGACGTGGTGGTAGAAGCAGTGGTTGAAAACCCGAAGGTGAAAAAAGCCGTGCTGGCGGAAACCGAAGACAAAGTCCGCCCGGATACCGTGCTGGCGTCAAACACCTCCACCATTCCTATCAGCGAACTGGCAAGCGTCCTCAAGCGCCCGGAAAACTTCTGCGGGATGCACTTCTTTAATCCGGTACACCGGATGCCGCTGGTGGAAATCATTCGCGGCGAGAAAAGCTCGGATGAAACCATCGCCAAAGTGGTCGCCTGGGCGAGCAAAATGGGCAAAACGCCGATTGTGGTTAACGACTGCCCCGGCTTCTTCGTCAACCGCGTGCTGTTCCCCTACTTTGCCGGATTCAGCCAGCTACTGCGCGACGGCGCGGACTTCCGCAAAATCGACAAAGTGATGGAAAAGCAATTCGGCTGGCCGATGGGCCCGGCGTACCTGCTGGACGTGGTGGGCATTGATACCGCGCATCATGCGCAGGCGGTGATGGCCGCAGGCTTCCCGCAGCGGATGCAGAAAGATTACCGCGACGCCATTGACGCCCTGTTTGACGCCGGTCGTTTTGGTCAGAAGAACGGTATGGGCTTCTGGCGCTACAAAGAAGACAGCAAAGGCAAGCCGAAGAAAGAAGAGGACGCCACCGTGGACGGCCTGCTCGCCGGGGTGAGCGAGGCGAAGCGCGATTTCAGCGACGAAGAAATCATCGCCCGCATGATGATTCCGATGGTCAACGAAGTGGTGCGCTGCCTGGAAGAAGGCATTATCGCCAGCCCGGCGGAAGCCGATATGGCGCTGGTCTATGGCCTCGGCTTCCCGCCGTTCCACGGCGGCGCGTTCCGCTGGCTGGACACGCTCGGCAGCGCGAAATATCTCGATATGGCGCAGCAGTACCAGCACCTCGGCCCGCTGTACACGGTGCCGGAAGGGCTGCATGACAAAGCGCGCCATAACGAACCGTACTATCCCCAGGTTGAGCCTGCCCGTCCGGCTGGCGCACTGAAAACGGCTTAAGGAGTCACAATGGAACAGGTTGTCATTGTCGATGCGATTCGTACCCCGATGGGCCGTTCGAAGGGCGGCGCGTTTCGCAACGTGCGCGCGGAAGATCTCTCCGCACATTTAATGCGTAGCCTGCTGGCGCGCAACCCGGCGCTGGATGCCACGGCGCTGGACGACATCTACTGGGGCTGCGTGCAGCAAACCCTGGAGCAGGGCTTTAACATCGCCCGTAACGCCGCGCTGCTGGCGGAAATCCCGCACTCGGTCCCGGCGGTTACCGTCAACCGTCTGTGCGGCTCGTCAATGCAGGCGCTGCATGATGCCGCGCGGATGATCATGACCGGCGATGCGCAGGCCTGCCTGGTGGGCGGCGTGGAGCATATGGGCCATGTGCCGATGAGCCACGGCGTGGATTTCCATCCCGGCCTGAGCCGCAACGTCGCCAAAGCGGCGGGCATGATGGGGCTGACGGCGGAGATGCTCTCGCGTATGCACGGCATCAGTCGTGAAATGCAGGACGCCTTTGCCGCGCGTTCGCATGCCCGTGCCTGGGCCGCCACCCAGTCCGGCGCGTTTAAAAACGAGCTTATCCCCACCGGCGGCCATGACGCAGACGGCGTGCTGAAACAGTTTAACTACGACGAAGTGATCCGCCCGGAAACCACCGTCGAGGCGCTCTCCACCCTGCGCCCGGCGTTCGATCCGGTGAGCGGAACGGTAACGGCAGGCACCTCGTCCGCCCTTTCCGACGGCGCCGCCGCGATGCTGGTGATGAGCGAAAGCCGCGCCCGCGAACTGGGGCTGAAACCGCGCGCCCGCGTGCGCTCGATGGCGGTAGTGGGCTGCGACCCGTCGATTATGGGCTACGGCCCGGTTCCGGCATCGAAGCTGGCGCTGAAAAAAGCGGGTCTCACCACCAGCGATATCGGCCTGTTTGAGATGAACGAAGCGTTCGCCGCACAGATCCTGCCGTGCATTAAAGATCTGGGGTTAATGGAGCAGATTGACGAGAAGATCAACCTCAACGGCGGCGCGATCGCGCTGGGTCATCCGCTGGGCTGCTCCGGCGCGCGTATCAGCACCACGCTGCTGAACCTGATGGAACGCAAAGACGTTCAGTTCGGGCTGGCGACCATGTGCATCGGCCTGGGTCAGGGCATCGCGACGGTGTTTGAGAGAGTGTAATCGAAGAATATTCCCCTAAATCATTCGCATTGCATCGCGGCGGCAACTGCGCGAATCCCCGGTCACATAGTTAACTATGTGACCGGGATGAGCAAAGGCAGCCAACAAAGAGGCAGCGTGAATGATGACGGGAAAAGGTTTAGTTGCCGTTCTTCCCGCCTGTCAGGGGCGGGTTTTTTATTTAAATAAACGCAAACGCGTCGCCAAACAGGCGGTCTTCACGCGCGCCGCGCTCATTGCAGAACAGATCGCGGGCGATTTTCGCCATCTCGAAACGGCCGGCAATGTAGATATCGTGCCCGGAGAGGGTGCCATAATCCTGCAACACGGCGGTAAGTACCGTCCCGGTACGGCCACGCCAGTTCTCTTCCGGCTGCTCAACGACCGGCACCACGCGCAGGCCAGGGTGGTTAACAGAGAGCGCTTCCAGCTCGGCCAGATCGTAAAGGTGCTTCTCTTCACGCCCGCCCCAGTAGATGGCAATTTCACGGTCCGGCTGCTGCGCCAGCGCGGTCAGCAGAATTGAGCGCGCATAGGAGAAACCGGTACCGCCAGCAATCAGCACCAGCGGGCGCTGCTCATCTTCGCGCAGCCAGGCATCGCCGTGGGGAATGTCCACCACGATCTGCCGGTCTTTCAGGATACGATCCATTACGGCCATGGCGTAAAGATTCAGTTCGGACGCGCCAATATGCAGTTCAATAAACTCATGCTCATCCGGTGTAGAAGCCATTGAGAAGGGGCGTTTATCTCGCTCATCCATCACCACCATCAAGTACTGGCCGGCGCGAAAAGAGAACGCCGCTTCGGGTACTAAACGGACGCGATATACGGTATCGGTGATGGCGTCTACCGAGGTCACTTTACAGCTTAAGGTTGTCATGCGCTCCCTCTGTCGGGTTCATAATTGTTGTCGTCATGTCTGGCGAAACGGCGGCGCGTCAGGCGCTTTTGCCGTCAGTAAAAATGGCCAGTTCATCCCAGATAGCGTCAATACGCGCTGTTACCTCAGGGTCCTTTCTGATGGGGCGGCCCCACTCGCGTTGGGTTTCGCCAGGCCATTTATTGGTGGCGTCCAGGCCCATTTTTGAACCAAGGCCGGAAACCGGCGAGGCAAAATCCAGATAATCGATTGGCGTGTTCTCCACCAGTACGGTATCCCGTGCCGGGTCCATACGGGTGGTGATCGCCCAAATCACATCGTTCCAGTCGCGGGCGTTAACATCATCGTCGCACACGATAACGAACTTGGTGTACATAAACTGGCGTAAGAATGACCAGACGCCCATCATGACCCGTTTCGCGTGCCCCGCGTACTGCTTCTTCATCGTGACAACGGCCAGGCGATAGGAACAGCCTTCCGGCGGCAGATAAAAATCAACGATTTCCGGGAACTGCTTCTGCAGAATCGGTACAAACACTTCGTTCAACGCGACGCCGAGCACCGCAGGCTCATCGGGCGGGCGGCCGGTATAAGTAGAGTGATAAATCGCATCTTCACGCCGGGTAATGTGTGTCACCGTAAACACCGGGAAGTTATCAATTTCATTGTAGTAGCCCGTATGGTCGCCATAGGGCCCTTCCGGCGCCATTTCCCCCGCCTCGATATAGCCCTCCAGCACCATCTCGGCGCTGGCCGGGACTTCCAGGTCGCTTGAAACGCACTTCACTACTTCTGTTTTCGTGCCGCGCAGCAGGCCGGCGAACGCATATTCCGACAGCGTATCCGGCACGGGGGTCACCGCGCCGAGAATGGTCGCCGGGTCGGCGCCCAGCGCCACAGCGACCGGGAATCGCTCTCCGGGATGCGCCGCGCACCACTCCTGAAAATCCAGCGCGCCGCCACGGTGTGAAAGCCAGCGCATAATGAGCTTATTTTTGCCAATAAGCTGCTGGCGATAGATCCCTAAATTCTGGCGCTCTTTATGCGGCCCGCGGGTGACGGTCAGCCCCCAGGTAATCAACGGCGCCGCGTCATCCGGCCAGCACTTCATAATAGGGATTTTAGTCAGGTCGACCTCATCGCCTTGCAGCACCTTTTGCTGGCAGGGCGCGCCGCGTAACCGCTTCGTGGGCATATTCAGCACCTGCTTAAACTGCGGCAGCTTATCGAACAGGTCACGAAAGCCTTTCGGCGGCTCCGGCTCCTTAAGGAAGGCCAGCAGTTTGCCCACTTCGCGCAGCGCGCTTACCTCTTCCTGCCCCATGCCCAACGCGACGCGACGGGGCGTGCCGAAAAGATTGCACAGCACCGGCATGTCGTAGCCTTTCGGGTTTTCGAAAAGCAGCGCCGGGCCGCCCGCGCGCAGAGTGCGATCGGCGATTTCCGTCATCTCAAGGTGAGGATCGATCGGCAGCGTAATGCGTTTTAGTTCGCCCTGCTGTTCCAGCAGCGTCAGAAAATCACGAAGGTCATGGTATTTCATGGGGTTTTAATGGCCTCTTGCTAAGCGCTTTATTATACGGTGTTCATCTGCACGTTGCTGTAACTTTGTTAAATCAAGGTGAAATACAACGGTAAATATTGACGCCATTTATAATCACCTTAGCCATCGCCGCGCACTTTTGTTATGCTTGCGCACCGAGCTTCCGGGAAAGAATCATTATGCAATCGTGGTATTTACTGTACTGCAAACGAGGCCAGCTTCAGCGCGCTCAGGAACATCTTCAACGCCAGGCGGTAAGCTGCCTGACGCCTATGATCTCGCTGGAAAAAATCGTTCGTGGCAAACGCACTACGGTGAGCGAACCGCTCTTTCCAAACTATCTGTTTGTGGAGTTCGACCCGGAGGTAATTCACACCACCACGATTAACGCCACCCGCGGCGTCAGCCATTTTGTTCGCTTCGGCGCGCATCCGGCGCAGGTGCCCTCAACGGTTATCCACCAGCTTTCCCTCTATAAGCCCGAAGGCGTAACCGATCCAGGTACACCCTACCCCGGCGACAGCGTGGTGATCACCGAAGGGGCGCTGGAAGGGCTGGAAGCGATTTTCAAAGAGCCGGACGGCGAGGCCCGTTCCATGCTGCTGCTCAACTTGCTGAATAAGCAGGTGTTGCAGAGCATCAGAAATACCGATTTCCGCAAAGTCTGACCTGCCGCTACAGGCGGATGCCGAACAACGTCTGTACATTGCTATCCGTTTTCTCGCTAAGCCATGCGGCCTCTTCGCCGCGCAGCTGCGCTACGCTTGCAAGAATATGCCCCAGATGCGCCGGTTCATTGCGCCGCGACGCGGGCTTCGGCGACAGATCGCGCGGCAGCAGATAAGGCGCATCCGTTTCAATCAGCAGGCGGTCAGCGGGAATATGCGGCACTACCTCGCGCAGCGCCTGTCCGCGCCGCTCATCGCAGACCCACCCGGTAATGCCCAGCCACATTCCGCGCGCCAGGCACTCCCGCGCCTCCTCAAGGGTGCCGGTAAAACAGTGCACTACCGCGCCGGGCAGTTTATCAAGCCACGGCTCCAGCAGGGTCAGAAAACGCGAGTGGGCATCGCGGCAGTGTAAAAATACCGGCAGGGCGAGATCCGCCGCCAGCGCCAGCTGCGCGGTGAAGGCGCGCTCCTGCTCCTGCGGCGTGGAAAAGTTGCGGTTGAAATCGAGCCCGCACTCCCCTATCGCCACCACTTCCGGCTGCGCGGCGAGTCGCCGAAGCGCCGCCCCTGTCTCTTCCGTCCAGCTACTGCTGTCATGGGGATGCACGCCCGCCGTAGACCAGCAGCCGGGATAGCGCTTCGCCAGCTGTAGCGCCTCTTCGCTTTCGTGCAGGTTCGTGCCGGTCAACAGCATTCCGCGCACGCCCGCAGCCCGTGCCCGCTCAACCACCGCATCGCGGTCTTTGGCAAACTGGCTGCTGGTGAGGTTTACGCCAATATCAAACATATGCCGCTCCATACAACAACCGCCCTGACGGGCGGCTGGTTACTCTTCGGTTTCTTCTTCGTCAGGAAGGCGACGCTTGCCGGTGTAGAAACGCGCGCAGAAAACGCCCACTTCAAACAGGCAGTACATGGGGATAGCCAGCAGCGTCTGGGAGAAGACGTCCGGCGGCGTCAGCAGCATGCCCAGCACAAACGCGCCGACTAACACATACGGGCGTTTATAGCGCAGGGACTCTGGGGTAGTGACGCCCATCCAGCACAGCAGCACGATGGCGACCGGCACTTCAAACGAGACGCCAAACGCCATAAACAGCGCCATCACGAAGTTCAGATAGCTGGCAATGTCGGTGGAAACCTGCACCCCTTCCGGCGCGGTGTGCGTCAGAAAGCCAAACGCCAGCGGGAAGACCACAAAATAGGCGAACGCCATGCCGATATAAAACAGCAGCGAGCTGGAAATCAGCAGCGGCACTACCAGTCGCCGTTCGTGCTTATAGAGCGCAGGGGCCACAAACGCCCACACCTGGTAGAGCACCACCGGCGCGGACAAAATCAGCGACACCATAAAGGTCAGCTTTATCGGCGTAAAAAACGGCGAGGCGACATCGGTGGCGATCATCGTCGCCCCCAGCGGCATCTGCTTGATAAGCGGCGCCGCGACCAGATGATAGATATCGTTAGCGAAGTAGATTAGCGCCAGAAAGATAACCGCGACCGCAATAATGCAGTTCAGCAGGCGCTTACGCAGCTCAATCAAATGAGAGATGAGCGGTTGGGTATCGTCTACAGCCATGTTCAGGATTTATCACTTGAAGAAGGGCCGCCATCAGAAAGCGGTTTCGCTTCCGCGGCCTGGGTTACAGGTTTTTTCGCATCGGGCATTTCGGGTGCCTGCTCCGGCGCGCTGGCCTGATTTTCAGCCGCTGCCGGGGTCGCGCCCTCGTGCTGCGCTTCGTTATCTTTGACCAGCGGGTTGTGGATAGTGTGCGCTTCGTCGCTGCTCTTTTCCGGGTCGTTGGCGCTATAAGAGCGCTTCATCGACTCTGCCGCCTGCCGAAGTTCATCCATCGACGCTTTCAATTCTGGCGACAGGTTGTCCAGACTCGCCTTTTCCACTTTTTTCAGGCTGTCCTGAAATTCCTGCAGCTTGAGCTCTTGCGTCAGCTCATTTTGCACCGTGGTGGCGAGGGAGCGCAGCGCTCTTACCCACCCCATTACCGTGCGTACCGCAACTGGCAGGCGCTGTGGCCCGAGCACCACCAGCCCGATGATAAACACGAGTAACAGTTCGCTAAAACCAATATCGAACACGAATTACACCTGCTCTTTGTCGTGACGCTTTTCGTCTTTCTTCACATCATCTGGTTTATCAGCAAGAGATTTCGCGGTGAAATCCGCATCCTCAGCGGTTTTGTCTTTCTCTTGCTTATCGTCATCGCCCATCGCTTTCTTAAAGCCCTTGATGGACGCGCCAAGATCGGAGCCAATCGACCCGAGTTTTTTGGTGCCGAACAGCAGCACAACGATGACTGCGATAATTAACAACTGCCAAATACTGATACCGCCCATACACGCTCCTCTATAAGCGATGAGAAAGAAAAGAGGCCACAGTATACGTTACCCGGCCTCCCTGGAGCGACGTTAAAATCAGCGCGTTTTGCGCCAGCCTATGATCCAGGCGAGGACGCCGCCTGCCATCAACCAGCCTGGTGAGTAACCCCACTCCGGGCGATTAATCAGCAGCAGTGTCCCGCTCAACAGTAGCGTCGCGCCAATACCGAACAGGTAGCGGGACTGCCCCTGGCGGACATGGTTTGTTTCCAGCTCACGGGCGATCTTATCAACGCTGTGCTGTAATTGCTTGCCCTGGCGCAAACTGTTGTAGATCAGTTCAGGCAACTCCGGCATTTTCTCAATCCAGAAAGGCGCTTTTTCTTTCACTGACCTGACCAGCGCGGGCAGACCCACCTGATCTTTGATCCACGTTTCGAGAAAAGGTTTCGCCGTTTTCCATAAATCGAGCTGCGGATAGAGCTGACGCCCCACCCCCTCAATATAGAGCAACGTTTTTTGCAGCAGCACCAGCTGCGGCTGCACTTCCATATTGAAGCGACGCGCGGTATTGAACAGGTTCAACAGCACATGGCCGAAGGAGATCTCCGCCAGCGGTTTTTCAAAGATCGGTTCGCAGACGGTGCGAATAGCAAACTCGAACTCTTCGACGTTGGTATCCGGCGGCACCCAGCCGGAGTCAACGTGCAGCTCCGCCACTTTGCGGTAATCACGGTTAAAAAAGGCGATAAAGTTTTCCGCCAGATAGCGCTTATCTTCTTTGTTCAGCGAGCCGACAATGCCACAGTCGATGCCGATGTACTGCGGGTCGTGGGGATGATCGTAGCTAACGAAAATATTGCCGGGATGCATGTCGCCGTGGAAGAAGCTGTCGCGGAACACCTGGGTGAAGAACACCTGCACGCCGCGCTCGGCCAGCAGCTTCAGATCGGTGCCGTTTTTCTCCAGCGCCGCCACATCCGATACCGGAATACCGTAAATACGCTCCATGACCAGCATGGTCTGGCTGCAATAGTCGGAATAGACTTCGGGCACGTAGAGCATCGGGCTGCCTTCGAAATTCCGCCGCAGCTGAATGGCGTTTGCGGCTTCCCGCAGCAGATCCAGTTCGTCGATCAGCGTCTTTTCATATTCGCGCACTACCTCTCGCGGGCGCAAACGGCGGCCATCGGGCAGCAGGCGCGGCAGCCAGCCCGCCAGGCGATGAATCAGTTTCAGGTCCGCTTTGATGATGGGCAAAATGTCCGGGCGAATAACCTTAATCACCACCTCTTTGCCGTTCTCTTTCAAGCGCGCGGTATGCACCTGAGCAATAGAGGCAGAGGCCAGCGGTTCGATAGAAAAATCGTCAAACCACTCCTCTACCGGCCTGTCGCCCATCGCTTTCTCGATCTGCCGTTTGGCGAGCACGCCATCAAACGGCGCGACGCGGTCCTGCAGCAGCGCGAGCTGGTCAGCAATATCCGGTGGGAAAAGATCGCGGCGGGTAGAGAGCATCTGGCCAAATTTGATCCACACTGGCCCCAGCTCCTGCAGCGCAAGACGCAGACGCTCTCCAAGCACCCGATCCTTATGACGATTGGGCATCCAGAATAACGTCCGCCGCCAGAGGCGCAACGGCAGAGTAACACGCATGCGGGGGATAAGTTCATCCAGGCCATAGCTTAAGAAGGTCTGGATGATGAAATAGAGGCGCCGAATCTCTCCTGGCGTCATTTGCCCTCCAGTTTATCGAGGCGTTGAGTTAACGCATCCGCTGCGCGTTCTACGGCGGCGGCTTCCTCCGCAAACCAGGCCACTTCCAGCGCCCCAGGCGCGACGCGCCACTCTTCGGTCAGCGCTTCTGCCACGTAGCGCGTCTGGCGGGTGACGTTTCGACGCAGCAGCGATGCGCCGCCGCGAAATGCTTTCCCTAGCCCTTCTGCCGCCACATCGCCGGTCCAGGGGGCCAGCAGTTCAGCAATATCGAACTCCGCTAAATCCATCAGCGCGGCGAAATTCTGCACAACCTGAATATCGCCCTGCACTTCCAGTTCGCCGGTACGAATCAGCGCGGTGAGCTGCTGGCGGTCACGCAGCTTAGGCAGCACGCGCAGTTGGGTGATGACCGTACAGTCGGCCTCGCCTTCCCACTCGCCCAGCACATCCGCCTGCCGCTCGCTAAACGCGATCGCCAGCGGGGAAGAGAACTCTTTGAGCGTAATGCGCAACACTTTTCCCTGCAAACGCTGCCGGGCCGGTTTCAGCGCCCGCTCGCGGTAGAAAAAGGTGTTCAGTACCCGCTCGATACCTGCGGTCACCAGTGGCTTTAAGGGCATATAAACTCCTGTCAGAACTTATAGCCGCGATGCAGAGCGACAATGCCTGCGGTCATATTGTAGTAGTCGACGTTTTCGAACCCGGCGTCCTGCATCATCGCTTTCAGCGTCTCCTGATCGGGATGCATACGGATTGATTCAGCCAGATAGCGATAGCTTTCCGCATCGCTGGCGACCAGCTGGCCGATACGCGGCAGCACGTGGAAGGAGTAAGCGTCGTAGACCTTGCTCAGCGGTTCGATAACCGGTTTGGAAAATTCCAGCACCAGCAGGCGACCACCCGGTTTCAGCACCCGGAACATGGAACGCAGGGCGCGCTCTTTTTCCGTCACGTTACGCAGGCCAAACGAAATGGTGATGCAGTCGAAGGTATTGTCGGGGAAAGGCAGCGCTTCTGCGTTCGCCTGGACATACTCAACGTTGCCGACAATGCCGATATTACGCAGCTTCTCACGCCCCATTTTCAGCATCGAGTCGTTGATATCCGCCAGTACCACCTGACCGGTTTCGCCAACCAGACGGGAGAACTTCGCCGTCAAATCACCTGTGCCGCCCGCCAGATCGAGAACTTTCTGCCCACGACGCACGCCGCTACAGTCGATGGTAAAGCGCTTCCATAAGCGGTGAATGCCCATCGACATCAAATCATTCATGACATCGTATTTTGCGGCCACCGAATGGAAAACGTCTGCCACCATATCGGCTTTTTTATCTTTGGCGACGGTCTGAAAACCAAAGTGCGTTGTTTCGTTTGAATCTTCCGCCATCTTAGTGCCTGCTATTGAAGAAATTGTTCGTGAAGTGTAACAGATTGGGCGCGATTGCCCTATGTTTCGACATCCGGTCTTCCAGAGTCCCCCTCTATTTTAGCCGGGTTCTTAAACGGTAACTCCCTGTCCTTATTCATTTCTTGCGCATCGCTGCCACCATCCACTGTATTGCCGTTATTTCCCACATATTGGGATGACGTTTTATATTATGGTATTTGTGCGCAACGTCACCGATTTTACCGGGCGAGTTGTGAAAAGATTGTGTTCAAGAAAAGAGGATAACGGCATGGATAACACCGGGACATCGACAGCAGGCGTGCAGACCCTATTACGCGGTCTGGCCATCATCAACGCCGTCGACAAAGGTCACCACGACCTGAAAAGCATTGGCGAATTTACCAGTATAACGCGCAGTACAACGCACCGGCTGGCCGCCGCGCTCGTTGAGCAGCGTTACCTGCGCTACAGCCATGGTGAGGGGTATACCCTGGGCTCAAGGCTGATGGAATTAGGGGCCAGAGCGCTGGAGAGCACCTCGCTGCTCTCGCTGGCGCGCCCTGTATTGCAGAAGCTGGCGCACTTCACGCTCGATACCGTGCATCTGGCCGTTTGCGAAGATGATGAAGTGCTCTACCTCGACAAAATTAATAGCCAGCGCGGGCTGGAGATGCGTTCGCGGATCGGAACGCGCATGCCGCTGCCGCTTACCGGAATTGGCAAGGCGCTGCTGCTCAACCACAGCGAAGAAGAGTGGCGAACGCTGTTTTTACGCTACTGCCGTGAAGATGCGCTGGAAGATTTCATGACCAAAATGCGCACCTATGCCCGGGACGGATACGCCTTCGATCTGGAAGAGAATGAGCCCACTATCCGCTGCGTCGCCGCGCCGGTTTTTGATGCCAGCAATACGCTTGTCGCCGCGATTTCCGTTGCCAGCACGACGACCTATATGTCGCTTGAACGGATGCGGGAGCTCACGCCGTTTGTCCAGGCGTGCGCCGGGGAGATCTCACAAGAACTGGGATGGTCAAAACAGCAGAAGCATCAACGTTAACTCATCTGTACAGGAACACTATGGCAAGGAAACTGATTGCCCTTGACTGGGGCACAACATCGTTAAGGGCATGGCGCTATGACAGCGACGGCCAGCCGCTGGAAAAACGCGAATCGCCGTGGGGCATCAGGCAACTGCCGGTTGAAAGCGCCCACCGTGATGACGCCTTTTACGAAACGCTGCGCAAACTCTGCGGTGAATGGCTCGACGAGGGCAATCCAGCGATTATCGCCTGCGGTATGGTGGGTAGCGCCCAGGGCTGGCGGGAAGCCGCCTATGCTCCCTGCCCCGCCACGCCTGATGTGCTCGTCCACCACCTTACCGATGTGGCCCGTGATGGTAAGTCGCTGTTAAAAATCGTTCCTGGCGTCAATAAAGTCGGCGCGTTGCCGGAAGTGATGCGTGGCGAAGAAACGCAAATCGTCGGCGCATTGATTGCCGATGACACGCTGATGCAGGCGAATCTCGACGGGCAAACGCTGCTGATTGGGCTTCCCGGCACCCACTCAAAATGGGCGTTTGTGCAAAATAGCAGCATCGTCGATTTTCACACCTTTATGACCGGGGAGGTCTATTCCGCGTTAAGCCAGCACACGCTGCTTGGCGCGACGTTCGCCCCTGCCGACGCCCCCTGCTGGGACGCCTTTGATGAAGGGTTACGGGTTGCCGCGGCCAACCATCAAGCAGGGCTGCTATCGACCATTTTTTCAACCCGCACGCGTTATCTGTGCGGCCAACTCCAGCCTGAACAGCAGGCCGATTATCTGTCGGGTTTGCTGATAGGGCACGAACTATGCGGGCTGGAAACCTGCATCAATAAGACCGACAACATCTCAGCGGCAGTCGCGCTGATTGGTAGCGACGCGCTGTGCTCTCGCTATCAGCGCGCCTTCTCCTGTTTTCACCCGCAGCGATCGGTACGAATTATTAAAAACGCCACTGAAAAAGGGCTATGGCATATCGCACAAACGGCGGGCTTACTTACCAACACCAGGGAACTCTGAATGGACTTTAAAACAACATTACAACAAAGCGGCCTTATCGCCATCCTGCGGGGTCTGCGGCCTGAGCAAGCGCAGGAGATTGGCGAACGGCTCTATTCAGCCGGATTTCGCTTAATCGAAGTGCCGCTGAACTCGCCCGAACCGCTGGAAAGCCTGCGCATAATGCGTGAAACACTGCCCGATGACTGCCTGCTCGGCGCCGGTACGGTGATGTCCACCGACCAGGTTGATGCGGTAAAAGAGGCGGGAGGGCAGCTAATCGTGATGCCCCATAGCGATCCGCAAGTGATTAAACGGGCTAAGGCGCTGGGTATGGTGTGCACGCCGGGCGTCGCCACGCCGACCGAAGCTTTCGCCGCGCTCAATGTCGGGGCGGATGCGCTGAAACTGTTCCCGGCGGAGCAAATTTCCCCCGCCATTGTGAAAGCGTGGCGCGCCGTGGTGCCTGCCGACATTCCAATGCTGCCCGTCGGCGGGATCACCCCAGAAAACATGCAAGAGTATCTTAACAATGGAGCCAATGGATTTGGGCTCGGTTCTTCGCTCTGGAAAGCCGGGATGACACCGGTACAGGTTTATGAACACGCCACGCGGTTTATGGACGCCTGGCATCATCGCAGTCAATAAGGATAATAATCATGTTACAAAAGCTTACCTTCTCTACCAAAATGGCGGCGCTGACTTTAGTAGCAGGCGCACTCTTTACTACCGCGCCGGTTAAGGCTGCGGACTACCCAACAAAACAGATTGATCTGGTGGTGCCTTACGCGGCTGGCGGCGGGACCGATCTCGTTGCCCGCGCGTTCGCCGACGCGGCCAAAAAGCATCTTCCCGTCAGCATCGGCGTTATTAACAAACCTGGCGGCAGCGGCGCCATCGGCTTTAGCGAAATCGCCGCCGCGCGTCCTAACGGCTACAAAATCGGCCTTGGCACCGTTGAGCTGACGACCCTGCCCAGCCTTGGCATGGTACGTTTCAAAACCAGTGACTTTACGCCGATCGCCCGTCTGAACGCCGACCCGGCGGCTATCACCGTTCGCGCGGACGCCCCGTGGAATACCGTCGAAGAGTTTCTGCAATGGTCGAAAGAAAACCCCGGCAAGGTGCGTATTGGCAACTCCGGCACCGGTGCTATCTGGCACCTGGCCGCCGCCGCGCTGGAAGATAAAACCGGCGCGAAATTCACCCACGTTCCGTATGACGGCGCAGCGCCTGCGGTAACCGGTCTGCTTGGTGGCCATATTGAAGCCGTTTCCGTCAGCCCAGGGGAAGTGATTAACCATGTGAAAGGCGGCAAGCTGAAAACCCTCGCTGTGATGTCCGACGAGCGCATCAAAAACATGCCGGACGTGCCCACCTTAAAAGAGAAAAATATCGATCTCTCCATTGGCACATGGCGTGGGCTGATCGTACCGAAGAAAACCCCGCAGAACGTGGTTGATGTATTAGCGAAAGCGGCGAAAGAGACCGCCGAAGAGCCTGCCTTCCAGGATGCGCTGAATAAGCTGAACCTGAACTATGCATGGCAGGATAGCGCGGGCTTCCAGCAGCAGATCGTTGAGCAGGAAGCGTATTTCGCCACGCTCCTGGCGCAGCTGAATCTGAAAAAATAAAACAGGGTACGGTTATGGTGTCTAAAAAGATGACGTCTCCATCAGCCGACCTCCGCCGATCCAGCGTTACGACCACGGCGGTCGTAACGCTACTCCTCTGCGCCATTGCGGGTGCGGTCATTTATTTCGCATCTGACTTCCCCGCAACGGCCATTGAGACAGACATCGGCGCAGGCGCATTTCCGATGTTCTACGCCAGCGTACTTATCCTTCTCGCCCTGGCGTTGTTATGGGGCAGCCTACGCCGCGCGCCGCAGGCAGTGGCGGAGAAAACAGACAAAATGGCGTGGTTCAGAACAGCGACCGGCGTGGCGCTAATGCTGGTGTACATCGTACTGATGAGCTATGTCGGCTACCTTGTCACAACGCCGCTGTTTCTCATCTGCATCATGGTGCTAATGGGATATCGTCGACCGGTGCTGACACCGAGTATCGCCGCATTAATGACCGGCATCCTCTGGTTGCTTTTTGTCGAAGCGTTACAGGTACCGTTGCCTGTAGGTTCACTTTTCGAATAACGGGAGCCAGACATGTTTGAAAGCGAACTTTTAATTCAGGGCATATCAACGCTGTTCAGCAACCCGATGGCGCTGGCGCTGGCGGCGATGGGCGTGATGCTGGGCATATTGATCGGCGCGTTACCCGGCTTAACCGCGACCATGGGCGTCGCCATTCTGCTGCCTTTTACCTACGGCATGGACCCTGTCTCCGGGCTGCTGATGATTTGCGGCGTCTTTTTCGGCGGCGTATACGGCGGTTCCATCACGGCTATTTTGCTGAAAATTCCGGGTACGCCCGCAGCGGCGGCGACGGCAATCGACGGTTATGAACTGACAAAACAGGGCAAGGCCGGGCTGGCGCTCAGCACCGCAACGTTCTCGTCATTCAGCGGCGGGACGATAAGCATCATCATTCTGATGTTTCTCTCCCCGATCCTCGCCAGTTGGGCGCTGAAATTCAGCGCGTCTGAATCTTTCGCGCTGGCCGTTTTTGGCCTCAGCATTATCGCCAGCATCTCCGGCGAATCGTTAGTTAAAGGGCTGATCTCCGGCGTGGGCGGGCTGCTCATCGCCACCATTGGCCTGGACCCGATGGGCGGCTTTCCCCGTTTTACCGGCGGCTTTGTCGAGCTGATGAACGTGCCGTTCATCCCGGTAATGATTGGTCTGTTTGCCGCCTCGGAAGCCTTTCGTTCCATGGAGAAAAACCAGACGATTCAGAAGAGTGCGCGGGTGGCGATTGGCAGTCTGATGTTGCCCTGGCAGCAGCTTCGCCGCCTTATCGCCACCATACTGCGTTCGTCCGGGCTGGGGGTATTTATCGGTATGATCCCCGGCGCGGGGTCGGATATCGCGGCTTTTGTGGCGTATAACGAAACCCGTCGCTTTAGCAAAACCCCGGAAAACTTCGGTAAAGGGGAGCTTAAAGCCGTCGCCTCCTGCGAGGCGGGCGCAAACGGCTGCACCGGCGGCGCGCTGCTGCCGATGTTGACGCTGGGTATCCCTGGGGATGCGGTCACCGCCATTATGCTGGGGGCGTTAACCTTGCAGGGTATGCAGCCCGGCCCGCTGATGTTCACCGAACACGGGGATATGGTTTACACCCTGTTTGTCGGGATGATCTTCTGTTACATCATGCTGCTGGTGCTGGGGTTGCTGTCGCTGAAACTGGTGACTAACGTGGTGAAAATCCCTGGCAATATCCTGACGCCGTTGATTCTGGCGCTGTGTGTGGTTGGCACCTATGCGCTGAACAACAGTCTGTTTGACGTGGGTATCATGCTGATTGCAGGCGTGGTGGGCTATTTCATGCAGAAAGGCGGCTATCCGGCTTCGCCGGTGGTGCTGGCGCTGATTATGGGGCCGATGGCGGAGAGCAATTTCCGCCGGGCAATGTCCCTTTCAGGCGGCTCGTTAGACTTTTTGTACACCCGCCCTATCACGCTGGCGCTGCTGTCGCTGGCAGCCGTCACGTTGCTGACGCCGGTTATTCGTCAGGGGCTTAAAAGAAGAAAAGAGAAGTAGTGGAAGACCCTCTCCGCGCAATGCGGAGAGGGCAACAGAATTACAGCAGGCGACGCGCCGCTTCCACCACGATTTTCACCGCATGGCTTTCAGTCTGTTTCATGGTTTCCGCGTTGGGAATTTCCTGCTGGGTACGGTTGACGATAACGCCCGCCACCATACCGGCACGCAGCCCCTGGCTGGCGCACATGGTCAGCAGAGTGGCGGATTCCATTTCATAGTTCATTACCCCCATAGCCTGCCACTCTTCCATCGAACCTTTAAAGCGGCTCACTACGCGACCGGAGAAGGTGTCGTAGCGCTCCTGGCCCGGATAGAACGTATCGGAAGAGGCCGTCACGCCTACGTGGGTGGTCGCCCCTACCGCTTTCGCCGCTTCCACCAGCGCGGTGGTACATGCGAAGTCGGCAACGGCCGGGAACTCCATCGGCGCGAAGTGCAGGCTGGCGCCGTCCAGACGTACGGAGGCGGTGGTAACCAGCACGTCGCCTACATTAATGTGCGGCTGAATCGCCCCGGTGGTGCCGATGCGCAGGAAAGTACGGATCCCCAGCTGCGCCAGCTCTTCCACGGCAATAGAAGTAGAGGGGCCGCCGATGCCGGTAGAGCAGACGATCACGGCTTTGCCATCCAGCTCAGCGCGCCAGGTGGTAAATTCACGATGGGATGCCAGCTTAACCGGCTTATCCATCAGCGCGGCGATCTTTTCCACACGCTCCGGATCGCCAGGGACGATAGCCAGCGTAGCCCCTTGTAAATCGTTTTTGGTGAGGCCGAGATGAAAAACATCAGACTTGGACATAAAGAGACTCCTCTGTGGGTCGGTTTGTCAGAAGAAGCAAAAAGGTACTTTACAGAAGCCGGGCGGGCAATTTCGTGATTGAGATCGCCATGAAGAAATGTAGTTGCATAACATTTCCATAAAATAGTGACATATATCACATTAACATCGCCACCCTCTGGCGCTGTCTCCAAAGATAACTTTTTCATGGATGCGGTTATAGGGCTCCGCCGACTATAGTTAGTAAAGCGCTAATAGTTGATAAAGGGTATGGAGAAAGCCATGACAACAAACACTAAGCCGGGCTTCGCGCCCGCGGCTTCACCGCACGCATCCACGACACTGCACACTCCGGATGACGCCATCATTGCAGGCGAAACCACCATTCCTTCGCAGGGCGACAGCATGCCCGCGTATTACGCCCGGCCAAAAGAGGTCAATGGACCACTGCCGGTGGTAATGGTGATTCAGGAAATTTTCGGCGTGCACGAGCATATTCGTGACATTTGCCGTCGCCTGGCCCTGGAAGGCTATCTCGCCGTCGCGCCGGAGCTCTATTTCCGCCAGGGCGACCCCAACGACTTTGCCGATATCCAGACGCTGCTGAGCGGGCTGGTGAGTAAAGTTCCCGATGCGCAGGTGCTCGCCGATCTCGACCACGTCGCCAACTGGGCGGCGCGTAACGGCGGTGACGCGCACCGTTTGCTCACCACCGGCTTTTGCTGGGGCGGACGTATTGCCTGGCTGTATGCCGCGCACAATCCGCAGCTAAAAGCGGCGGTAGCATGGTACGGCAAGCTGGTAGGGGAAAAATCGCTGAACTCGCCGAAGCATCCGGTAGATATTGCCGTTGAACTCAACGCGCCGGTGCTTGGACTTTACGGCGCGCAGGACACCGGGATCCCGCTTGATACGGTGGAAACCATGCGCCAGGCGCTACGCGCCGCCAACGCGCGCGCGGAGATTGTGGTTTATCCGGAAGCGGGCCACGCGTTTAACGCCGATTATCGCCCCAGCTACCATGAAGAGTCGGCAAAAGACGGCTGGCAGCGCATGCTGGCCTGGTTCGCGCAATATGGCGGCGTCACTCGCCAGGCCTAATGTTCCCGGCGCAGCGCAGGCTACCTGCGCTGCCCGCAACACTTCTTGTATTTCTTGCCGCTGCCGCACGGGCAGGGGTCGTTGCGGTTCACCGCCTGCGCAGCCGCGCTACGCTCCTGCGCTACCCACTGCATAATGGCGGCGGGAGGATAGCCGTTGGCCATCAGTTCGCGCCACACATTCATATACCGCGTCACGTGCTGGAAGAAGTGCTTATACCCGGCGCAGAGATAGTTGTGCCCCGGATGGCCGGTCGGCGACACCGCGAAGCGGTGTTTCGGGCAGCCGCCGTGGCAGGCAAAACGGTAATCGCAGCGGCGGCAGTCGGGGGTAAGCGTCTCTCGCTTCGCCAGACCAAAAGCGTTGGCCTGCTCGCTGTTGTTCATCTCTTCAATAGATTGCTGATGGATATTGCCCAGCAGATGTTCCGGGTAGACAAAGTGGTCGCAGTTATAAAGATCGCCGTTGGATTCCAGCGCGAAAGCGTGGCCGCAGGTTTCAGAATGGACGCAGAGTACCGGCGGCTGACCGGTCCACGCCGCCAGCGCGACATCAAACATCTGCACCGAGACGTGCTCTACGTCGCGCTGGATCCAGATATCGAAAATCTGGTTCAGGAACTCGCCAAACTGCCACGACGGCACCGTCCACGGGGCGAGGGTTGCCGCGCTCTCGCCGGGCAGCACCAGGTTAAGCACGGATGATTCCTCCGTACTCATACGCTCCACCAGCGGGATAAACTGCATATGCCGCGAGCCAGCGGCCAGTAAGAAGTCATACACTTCCCGCGCGTGGCCCACGTTATGCTTGCCGACGACGGTCAGGGTATTGAAGGCGACGTTATGAGCTTTAAGCAGCGCCATAGCGGCCACAACCTGCTCGTGGGTGCCCTTCCCGGCGCGGTTGACGCGATACTGATTGTGCAGATGCGCCGGGCCGTCGATGGAGAGGCCAATCAGAAACTGGTTGGCGGCGAAGAAGCTGGCCCACTCGTCGTTAAGAACAATGCCGTTGGTTTGCAGCGCATGCTCGATCTTCTTACCGTTGGCGTATTTCGCGCACAGCGCCACAACGCGGCGAAAGAAATCCAGCCCCATCATCGTCGGCTCGCCGCCCTGCCAGGCAAAAAGAACATGGTCGCCGTGCTGCGCGGCAATATGCTGCTGAATGTACGTTTCGAGCGTCTCATCCGTCATGCGCCAGTTTTTATTGCGCTCGGGATAGAGTGCTTCTTTCTCCAGATAGAAACAGTAGGTGCAATCAATATTGCATACCGACCCTGTCGGCTTCGCCATTACGTGGCACCCGGCTACCGCCATATCAACCCAATCCTCTTTGTAGCAAGTTAAACAGCGCGTGCAGCGCAAGCGAAAAGGACGCCAGGCAGAGCACGAGGCTTATCAGCCGCTTCGCCAGTAGCGACGAGGCGGTGGTGAGTTCGCCCTCGATCATGACCTTTCGCTGACGGCGAAGCGAGACAGCGGCGAGCGCCAGCGCCAGCAGCGCGGCAATTCCGCTCAACAGGATAAACACCTTATCGTCGCGGGAGAAGGCGACGCGAACAATCGCCAGCGTGAAAACCAGTGCGGAAAAGACCGTGCGCTGCCAGGCAAGCGAGGTACGTTCCGGCTGCAGGCCCACATCACGGCTGCGTAGCTGTTCGCTCATAACGCCAGCAAAATGGTCAGCGTCAGGATGATTGCGCCGGCCAGCCCGTAGCTGAGCCAGAGCAACATACGCGGATAGGTTAACATGGCATCACTGCGCATGGCGCGTTCATTTAACACCCAACGTCGCCAGGCGTACCAGGCAAGCAGCGCCGCCGTTCCCCCCAGCACCGCCACTAACAGGTCGCGGAATGTCTCGGATGCCAGGTTCGGCGCCAGCTGGTCAATACCAATTGCCGCCGCCATAAAGGCCAGCGCGGTGCGGATCCAGGCCAGAAAGGTACGCTCATTCGCCAGCGTGAAGCGGTAATCCGGCGACTTTCCCTGCGTTTGCCAGCTCATCTGCTGTTCTCAACAATATACTGATAGCAGCTCGCAAGATGCCTGGCGACGCCAAATTCAACCAGTTGGCCACGGTCGTTATAGCCGCGACGGGTTTTGACCAGCAGCGGTTCGCCCGCGCTAATTTTCAGGATCGCGCAGTCGTCCTCCGTGGGCAGCTCAGCGGTGATAATATCCTGATAGCTTTCAATATTTTCATTGCGCTGCTCCAGCAGGCTGTAAAGCCCGCCCTCCAGGTCCGAAAGCGTAAGCTCCCCCAGGCGGGGCGTCAGCCAGATGTAGTTCACCTGGGCAGGCTGTTCATTTAAGCGAAAGATAGTACGGACAAGACGCCAGACCGTGGTCTCGCTGTCCAGGCCAAACGCCTGGGCGACCTCCGCAGGCGGCAGCAGCCGCTCAAGCTTAAGGTTGTTACGTGAAATGGGCTGCTGTTGTTGCCCGTCCACCAGCCGGATACGGGTTTTGACATCCTGTTTTTCCGAGGTGCTGATCACCATCGTGCCGATGCCCGCCTGGCGTTTAACCAGCCCCTTTGCCGCCAGCTCCGCCAGCGCCCGGCGGGCGGTAATGCGGCTGACGCCAAACAGCTCTTCAAATTCTGCCTCGGTGGGCAGCACATCGTTCTTTTTATACTCCCCGGCTTTTAGCCGGGAGAGCAAAATATCGTACAACTGGGCGTAAAGCGGTTTCGCGCCGCGAGAATAATCCAGCTCTTCTTTCATCAGGTTACAACTCCTTGCCTCCCCGGCCGCCGCCGGGGATACCGCTCAATCAAGACGCATTTCTAACGCCATCTTATAGTACACGCTTTGATGCTGCTCCATTGGTACGCGGTTCTGCACGAAACGCCACAAATTTTCCTGCTGCCAGTCCGGCTGGCTGTCGTTTTTAAGCTCATCCGCCAGCGTCTGCTGCCCGCTGGCCTCCAGGTGCTGCAACAGCGCATACAGGCCATAACGCACCTGCGGCGCGAACGCGGCCAGCTCCGGCAGCAGATGCGGGTCATGCCCCAGCAGCGGGCTACTCGCCTCATCCAGCCGGTAGCGGGCGTACAGCTCCGGCGGCGCATCGGTTTGCTGCATCATCTCAACCATATTGTCCCGCAGGCGCGCTGCCGCCTGTTGGTCCTGACTTTGCCGCCGCTGGGCGGGATCGGCCTTAAGGTCATAGAGGCGATGGCCGAAACGGTCGGCGTCCCGGGTCATTACCGACTCCGCCGGAATTTTCATCACCGGGCAGCCTTTGGTAAAGGCGAACGGCGGATGCAGCGTGGTCTCCCGCAGTTCCCCCGGCGTAAAGCGCCGGTTGATGCGGGTCGGCATCAGCGTATACTCATACAGCCCGTCAATGCCCTGCTCCGTTGGCGAGCGCATATAGACATAGCGTCCGTCGGTGATATTGACGTGGCAACCGTGGTAGCCAAACAGCGCATAGTCGCGGACCGGGGTATCGTCACGCAGCGCCGGAAGCAGCGAAACGCCCTGCATATCCGCCGGTTTCTCCACGCCAAACACCTCCAGCAGCGTGGCGGGGAGATCGATAGTCTGCGCCAGCGCCTGGCGCGATTCGCCCGCGCAGGACGGAAACGCCGGGTGCCAGATGAAACACGGAATATTGGCGACTTCGTTATACAGCGGCATGATGTTTTTGCCCCACCACTCATGCTCGCCCAGCAGGAACCCGTGGTCGGTGTTGACGATAAGCATCGTGTCCTTCCACAAATCGTGCCTGTCCATATAGTCCAGCACGCGGCCAACGTAGGCATCCACCATCGTCAGCAGCGCTTTGTAGTATTTCTGGATGGTGCTTTTCCGCTCCTCGCTCTCGGTCACAAAGTAGTAGGGCGGCCAGCCGTCGAACTGCGACGGGTCGTCAATGCCGTACATTTTCAGGTACTTTTCCGGCACAAAGAACGGCTCGTGGGGATCGAAACACTCCAGCTGTAAGAACCAGTTGTCGCTGGCGTGGTTGGTTTCAATAAACTCCAACCCTTTATTGATGGTGCGGGCGAGGTGGTGATCCTCTTCATTCTGCATAAACTGCACGTTGATTTGATGCTGCACCCGGCTGGTGATGCGCCGCTGCTTGATCTCCTCCGGCTCGCCCGACTCATAGCGATACGCAGGCTTATCCACCACCCCTTTCCAGGCATCCCCTTCCTGACCGCGCACAAACTCATAGGTGTTGTAGCGAGAGTGGTAAGTGGCGCCGCCGTCGCGCCAGTAGTGTTTGTGGTCCGTCACCAGATGGGTGTGCACACCGTGCTTTTTAAGCAGCTCCGGCATGGAATCATCAAACGGCTCCAGCGGCGACCAGCCACGATGCAAGAAGTTATAGCGCCCGGTATGCAGCTCGCGGCGGGCGGGCATGCAGGGCATACTGCCGACATAAAAATTGTCGAAACGCGCGGTTTTTTCTCTCAGCCGCTGAAAATTAGGCGTGATCGCCGCGTCGCTGCCGTAGGCCGACAGCAGGCGCTTATTGAGCGAATCAAACATCAACATAATCGCTTTCATTTCTTACTCCTTAATATTCAGTCACGCCGTCTCTTTATCGTAACCGCGTACTTTGCCGACAATGTAGGTCAGCACAAATGCGGCGGCGCATCCCACCAGCCATGACAGGATGTATTGCAGGTATTTACCGTCAGCGATAAGCGGCAGCGCCGAAAGCCCGGCCGCACCGACGCCGTTGGTCGATACGCCCAGCAGCACAATCATCATGCCGCCAAAGCCTGCGCCGATAGAACCGGTGATAAAGGCAAAACCTGCCGGAATGTTAACGCCGAAGATAGTTGGCTCGCCCACCGCGAGGATAGAGGTCGGGATAGCGCCTTTGGCGATCTTCTTCATCACCGGGTCGCGGGTCAGCAGCAGTACCGCCGTCGCCGCGCCGACCATGCCGGCATTGGACATAATCTGAATGGCGAACAGCGGCGCGTGACCGGTGCTGTTGATCATCTCAAGGTGGATAGGGAACAGCCCGTGGTGCAGCCCCAGCGAAATCAGGAACGGGAAGAGTGCGGAGAGCACAAACCCTGCGGCGATACCGCCCGTTGACAGCAGGCCGTTAAGCCCGTGCAGGATGCCATTCGATACCACCCCGGCGATGGGCATGATCACAAACAGCAGCGCGCCGGCCATCACCAGCAAGACGATGGTTGGCGTGGCGACCACATCGATAATATCCGGCACAAAACGGCGCACCTGTTTTTCCAGCAGACACATCAGCCAGACGCAAAAAATGACGCCAATCAGCCCGCCCTGCCCCGGCGTCAGCCCCATCTGCGCCAGCTGCGGCGCGATGGTCACCGCGCCTAACAACCCGCCCATTACCGCATTGCCGTCGAATTCCCGCGCCGTGGTGACCCCGGTATAGATAGCCAGGAAGCCGAACAGCGCTTTGGAGATAATATCAAGGAACTGGCTGAGGCCCAGCAGATGCCGCTGCTCCAGTACAATCTGCGCCGCGCTTAATTTACCCGCCGGAGCGATGTGGTTTTCCAGCGCCCAGGAAGCGGCAGTGTTCACCAGCACGTTGTTCAGGCCCATCAGGATCCCCGCCGCAATCAGCGCGGGCAGGATCGGCACAAAAATATTGGCGATATGCTTGAGGATAACTTTGGTGCGGGTCTGTTTTTTTGCTTTTTCCCGCGCCTGCTTCGCTTTAAGTTCAACCGCGCTGAGCTGCTCAGCTGAAGAGGCTTCGCTCGCAGGCGCTTCGCCTTTCAGCATATCGTTGATGATCGCCGCGACCTTAGAGGATTTCCCCGGCCCGACAATAACCTGCAGCGTGTCGTCTTCCACCACCCCCAGCACACCGGCAATGCTCTTTAAACCCTGCATATCCACTTTTTCCGGATCGGCAATGGTCATCCGCACCCGGGTCATGCAGTTGGTGACGTGAATAAAGTTGGTCAGCCCGCCGCAATGCTGGACGATGGCTTTTCCTGTGTCGTTGTAGTTCATACAGAGGTCCCTGTTGTGATTTATTATATTGTTATAACAATATAATGATATCAATTATGTGAAGAGCGTCATAAAGCGCCAGGGCAGCAGAAAAAAGATCGCGCCAGACAGGGCGATCGGCAAAAAAGCGCAGGGATCGTTGGGGAGAATCAACGTGTTAACAGTAAGCGGCGCGCCAAAGAAACCTCACAAGCCAGCGCCTGCGACCACTGCTGAGCCGCCTCTGGCGGGGCGAACAGCGGCACGACGCAGCGGCACGTTAAGGTGGCGAGCAGCGCCCGCAGATCGCTAAGGGTTGGGTGCACATTCCAGCGGCAAAAATCGACCTCGCCGTTCTGCCACTGCTGGCGGGCAAGCGCATTCATATGGCCGGTAAACAAGGTGCGGTGATGAAAGCCCGCTTCACGGCGTAGCGCCCCGGCCACCCCGCTCTGCCCGTCCGGGTCGGCCGCGAAGATCAGCGGCGCGCGCCGGGAAAACGGCGACAGCCTGCGGGCAAGCTGTCGCAGCCCGGCCTGAACCGGCAGCCGCAGGCTGCCGTCGTTGTGCTCCGCCATCAGGCTTAAGGCCGTCAGGCAGGAGTCGTCCAGAGCGATGTCGTCCACGCGCCCGTCGCGTGCCAGCAGCAGCGCCAGCTCAACCGCCCGCCCGGAAGGCGGCACCGGGCAGAGCGCGGGCGTGGAGAAGTGGGATTGCAGCGTAGCCCACTGCTGGCGCTGTGGCGTATCGTAAAGGCCGTAAGAGGCATCCACCAGCGCAACGCGGGCGGGTGGCGGCGAATCGAAATGGAACAATATCGACGCCATGCTGATATCGCCGCTGTAAAAAAGCCCCCCTGCGACATCCAGATGAAACCAGACGCCGCCCCAGGCATGCCCGCTGCTGCCGGTGGTCACCGTCACGTCACCCAGGGTAAATTGCCCGCGTACCGCTATCGGGTGGACGTTATACCCTGCCGGAAGCGACCGTGCGGTAACCGCAGTGCAGTAGATCGGCGTCTGCGGCGGCAGCCTGCTCAACCCGTCGATATGATCCACATGATCGTGCGTCAGCAGGATCGCATCGATCTTCTCCGGGACCGTCCATAACGGCGTCCGGGGATCGAGCGCGCCGCCCGCGTCCAGCAACAGACGCAGCGTCGGCGTGGTGACCAGAATGGCCGCGGGCGCTTTGTGTTCCAGCCCGCTAAGGATATCGACCGCAACCGTCACGCCGCCTCCAGGCACCATCCCTGCAACAGCCGCACGCAGGTACTTTGCTGTTCACGCAGCGGCGAATGGTGAAACGCGCTCAGGCGCTGACCGTCCGCCAGCCGCAGCGCCAGCAGATAACGCTCGCCCTGGTAAATGCAGCTTTCAACCGTCGCGGGCACGCCGTCAGCGCCGACCTGCACATGCTCCGGGCGAACCAGTACCTGCTGGCGCGGCTGCGCGTTATCCGCAACCAGCCCCGCATGGAGCCGGGGGCAGTCGAGATGCGGCGTCTCGTTGCGCACCGCCAGCGACAGGATCGCCCCCTTACCAATAAAGCCCGCCACCCAGGCGTTTTGCGGCTGCTGGTAAAGGGTCTGCGGCGTGCCCCACTGCATCAGTTCGCCGTCATGCATTACCGCAATATGGCTGGCGAGCGCCATCGCCTCCGCCTGATCGTGGGTGACATAGACAAAAGTAGCCCCGGTACGACGGTGAAAATCGCGGAAGGTCTGTTCCATCGTGGCGCGCAGGTGGCGATCGAGGTTCGCAAGAGGCTCATCCAGCAAAACCACCTGCGGTTCCGATACCAGACAGCGGGCCAGGGCCACCCGCTGACGCTGACCGCCGCTCAACGCCTGCGGCGAGCGGTCGGCATAAGCGCCCAGTTCGACAACCTCCAGCGCCGCCATCACCTGCTTTTGTCGCGCCGCGCCGTTAACGTTACGCAGCTTAAGCGGATACCCCACGTTTTCCGCCACCGTCATATGCGGCCACAGGGCGTAAGACTGAAACACCATGCCCATGTCGCGGGTTTCCGGCGGCAGGTGGACTCGCTCATCCGCCAGCAGCCGCTCCCCCAGCAGCAGCCGTCCGGAGGAGAGATGCTCCAGCCCGGCAAGAATGCGCAGGGTGGTGGTTTTTCCGCAGCCGCTCGGTCCCAGCAGCGCGGTGAACGCCCCTTCGGGAATAGTGAGACTCAACTCCCGCACCACGCGCTGCGTGCCGAAAATTTTGCTTATCTGCTCAAGCCTTAGCTCTGCCACGGGATCACTCCTTTGGGTAAATAGCGGCTGAGGCCGCTCAGCAGCAGCATGACGCAGGCCACCAGCGCCACAATCAGTACCGAAATGGCCGACGCCAGCACTTTGTCGCCGCTCTCATCAAGGTTAAAAATCACCACCCCCAGCGTCTCTTTGCCCGCGCTCCATAACAGCGCCGAAACGGTCAGTTCATTTACCGCGGTCAAAAATACCAGCAGCGCGCCGGCAAACGCGGCGGGAGCCAGCAGCGGCAGTACGATATGGCGGAGCCGCTGGGAAAAGTTGGCCCCCGCCAGGCTCGCGGCCTCTTCCATCGCCGGGTCGAGTTGCAGCATGCTGCTGTGTACAGGTTTCAGGCATACCGTCAGAAAACGGGCCAGATACGCTAAAAAGATCAGGGTGAGCGTTCCGCTCAGGCTGATGCCGACAAGCGGTAGCGGGCGGGCAAACAGTAGGATAAACGCAATCGCCAGCACCACGCCGGGGAGCGTATAGGGAATATCGATAATGCTATAAAGCCAGCGCAGCAGGCGGCTCGGGTAGCGCACCAGCAGCCAGGCCAGCGGCAGGCAGAGCAGCATCAGCGACAGCGCCGCCCCCACCGAGAGGGTCACGCTATTGGTCAGCGCCCGCCATGCCACGCTCTGCTCGTCGAAAATGGCCCGCCAGGCGGAAAAGGTTACGGTATCCGCATTTAAGGGCACCCCCAGCGTCGGCACCAGCGAGGTGGCAATAAGCGCCAGCAGGGGGGCCAGCAAAATAGCGCACAGCACAGCGCCAAGCAGCAGTTCGGTCGCCAGCCGCCATTTACCCAGCTCAAAACCGAGCGCCCTGCCCGCCATGCCGATAAGCGGCAGCGCATGGCGGCGCTGAAAATAGCCCTGCAACATGACGATGCCAATTGCCAGCACGCCCATCAGCACCGACAGCGCCGCCACATCGTTGAGCATTGACGGGCCGAAGCTGGAGAGGGTCTGGTAGATCTGTATCGGCAAAACAAAATAGGAGATGGGAATACCAAGCATGGCGGGAATGCCGAAATTGCCGAGCGCGGAGACAAACGCGATCGCCGCGCCCGCCCACAGCGCGGTGCGGCACAGCGGCAGCACAATGTCCCACAACACGCGCCAGAGGGATGCGCCGTTCAGCCGGGCGGCTTCAATCTGCTCTTTTGGCAGGCACTGTAGCTGGGTACGCAGCGCCAGAAAGACCAGCGGCGCGTGCTGGATCCCCAGCAGCAGGGCGATGCCCTCCGGGGAATAGAGCGGGTTCGGCTGCCAAAGCCCGGCGCAATGCCAAGGCTGTTCAGTAAAATACTGCCCGGCCCGAACAGTTGTAGCCAGCTCAGGGCGGTAACCTGCGGAGGGATCATCATCGGCAGCATAAAGAGAAACACCCATATCTGCCTGCCGCGAATGTTGGTCAGCGCCAGACAAAAAGCGAACAGGCTGCCCAGCAGCAGCGACAGTAGCGTGCCCAGCCCGCTGGTATAGAGACTGTTGCGCAGGGCAATCCAGGTGGTTTCGTTACTTAACACGCGCCACAGGCTGCTGTTACTGCCCTGCTGCCAGTCGAAAAGCGCCGACACAAGCAGGCGCAGGCTGGGCAGCAGGCTTAACAGCGCCACCAGGCACAGTAACAGCCACAGCAGCCCTAACGGCGGGCGGCTGACGGCAGGTTGACGCAGCGCCATATCGCTCATGGCTTAGCGGCTGCCAAAGAGATCGGCAAAGCGTTTTTTATTGGCCTCGGCATCCGCCAGCGCTTTTTGCGCGTCAAACGGCATCAGCCTGATGCTGTCGCGCGCCGGGAAACCCTGCGGAACCGGCAGCTTCGGATCGGCGGGCAGGTAGCCCTGTTTCAGCACCAGCTTTTGCCCGGCATCCGACAGCACAAAGTCGATAAACGCTTTCGCCCCCTCTACGTTTTTCGCCGCTTTCATCATCGCCACCGGCTCGGTGACAATGCTCACGCCCTCTTTCGGGAAGACAAACTCAATGGGCGCGCCTTTGGCTTTTTCGCGGATCGCCATGTAATCCACCAGTACGCCGTAGGCTTTGCTGCCGGAGGTAATCGCGTTCATCACCCCGCCGTTGCCGCTTTGCGGCATCGCGCCGTTCGCTTTGAGCTTCTCGTAATATTGCCAGCCAAGCTGCGGATTATTCATCAGCGTCGCCATATGGATCTGCGCCGCGCCGGAATAGAGCGGGCTTGGCAGGGTGGTCATATTTTTCAGTTCCGGCTTGAGCAGATCCTGCCAGGATTCTGGTTTCACCGGCGCTTTGGCGTGATAGGCAATGCCGGTGGTGATCAGCTTGGTGCCGTAATAAAAACCGTCTTTATCATAAAGCTGCGCGTCGTAGCGGCTGGCCTGCGGAGAGTGATAGGCCGCCAGCAGGTTTTTCTCTTTCAACGACTCCATGGTCACGCTGTCGGCAATGAGCAGCACGTCCGGGCTGGCGCCGCCCGCCGCCGATTCCGCCTGCAGACGGGCAACCAGTTTGGTGGTGCCATCGCGGATCCATTTCACCTCAATATCCGGGTGCGCCTGTTCGAAGGCATTCACCGTCATCTGCGCGTCTTCGTTTGGCTGGCTGGTGTAGAGGGTTAAGGTGGATTTCGCCAGGGCCGAAGCGCTCATCATCGCCAGAAAGACCACTGCCAGCGCAGGTGTTTTATTCATGATTTCATCCCTTTAATGATCGTTTAGACGATTTAAACAAGGGAATCTGACAGAAAGATGACTGCGGAGAAGGCCGCCCGCATGGACGCGGGCGGCAGAGAGATGTTACGCCTGGCGCAGGTTCTGCGCCGCCTGCACCATGTTCGCCAGCGCAGCACGGGTTTCCGGCCAGCCGCGGGTTTTCAGGCCGCAGTCCGGGTTGACCCACAGCCGTTCAGCCGGAATGCGCTGCTCTGCTTTTTTCAGCAGCGCTTCGATCCACTCCACGCTCGGCACGTTCGGCGAGTGGATGTCATATACGCCCGGCCCGATTTCGTTCGGGTAGTCGAACTCTTCAAACGACTCCAGCAGCTCCATATCAGAGCGCGAGGTTTCGATGGTGATGACATCCGCATCCAGCGCGGCGATAGAATCCATGATGTCGTTGAACTCGCAGTAGCACATGTGGGTGTGGATTTGGGTGTCGTCTTTCGCCACCGCCGCGTTGATACGAAACGCCTCCACGCCCCATGCCAGATAAGCGTCCCAGTCGCTGCGCTTGAGCGGCAGCCCTTCACGCAGCGCCGGTTCGTCAATCTGAATAATGCCGATACCGGCAGCTTCCAGATCCGCCACCTCATCACGCAGCGCCAGCGCGATTTGCTTCGCGATGGTTTCGCGGCTTACGTCCTCGCGCGGGAAGGACCAGCAGAGAATCGTCACCGGGCCGGTCAGCATCCCTTTTACCGGTTTATCGGTCAGCGACTGGGCGTACTTCGCCCACTCGACGGTGATGGCTTCCGGGCGGCTGACATCGCCAATCACCACCGGCGGCTTCACGCAGCGGGAGCCGTAGCTCTGCACCCAGCCGTTCTGGGTGAAGACGAAACCGTCGAGGTGCTCGCCAAAATATTCCACCATGTCGTTACGCTCGGCTTCGCCGTGAACCAGCACGTCCAGCCCTAAACGCTCCTGCTCGACGATCGCCTGTTTAATATGTTCGGCAATGCCGGTGCGGTAGTTGCTGGCGTCCAGGTTGCCCTTTTTGAAGTCCAGACGCAGGCCGCGGATCTCGGTGGTCTGCGGGAAGGAGCCGATAGTGGTGGTGGGCCAGGCCGGCAGCTTAAAGCGGGCGCGCTGGGCTTCGGCACGCACCTCGTAAGGGCTGGCACGCTGGCTGTCCTGCGCGGTAATCGCTGCCAGACGCTGCGCTACCGCGCTGTTATGCACGCGCGTGGAGTGGCGGCGCGCCTGAATCGGGGCGCTCCATTCGGCAAGCGCTGCCGTCTCGCCGCTATTAAGCGCATCGCGCAGCAGGGCTAGTTCTTCGCATTTTTGCAGGGCGAAGGCGAACCAGCTTTTGACTTCCTCATCCAGACGCGTCTCTACGCTCAGATCAATCGGGCTGTGCAACAGCGAGCAGGAAGAGGCTACCCACAGATCGCGTTGCCCGCTGATCGCTGCAATTTGCTTGTATTTTTCTGTCAGATCGGCACGCCAGACGTTACGGCCATTGATCAGGCCCGCAGAGAGCAGCCAGTCAGACGGCAGGCGGCGGTGCAGTTCCGCGACGTCATCTTTACCGTGAACCAGGTCAACGTGCAGCCCCTGCACCGGCAGCGTGGTGATGGTGTCCAGGTTCGCGCCGACGCCTTCAAAGTAAGTCGTCAGCAGCAGTTTCACCTGACCTTGCAGGGCCGCATAAGCCGGTTTATACGCCGCCAGCCACGGCTGCGGCAGTTCCAGCACCAGCGCCGGTTCGTCAATTTGTACCCACTCAATGCCGCGTTTCGCCAGTTCCACCAGCACCTGCTGATAGACCGGCAGGATGTCGTTAAGCAGACTCAGGCGGTCAAACTGTTCGCCCTTCACTTTACCCAGCCACAGGTAGGTTACCGGCCCCAGCAGCACCGGTTTTACCTTATGGCCCAGCGCCAGCGCTTCGTCCACCTCTTCCAGCAGCTGCGTCCAGCTCAGCCTGAACTGCTGGCCTTTTACAAACTCCGGCACCATATAGTGGTAGTTAGTGTTGAACCATTTGGTCATCTCCGCCGCCGCTGCCGGTTCGCCGGTGGGCGCGCGACCACGGCCAATGCGGAACAGGGTGTCGATATCAACGGAGCCGTCGTTGTTCTGATGACGAGCCGGCACGTTGCCAAGCAGCAGGCTGGTGGTCAGAACATGGTCGTACCAGGCGAAGTCGCCAACCGGCAGCAGATCGATACCAGCGGCTTTTTGCTGCTGCCAGTGGCGGGCGCGCAGCTCGCGCCCCACCGCCAGCAGTTCGTCACGGGTGCTCTTCCCCGCCCAGTAGCTCTCTTGCGCTTTTTTCAGCTCGCGACGCAGGCCAACGCGAGGAAAACCGAGGGTGTGATTAATAATTGTCATTTTTTGAGCCTCATCATTATTTCATTGAGTCCGGAGCAAAACGCTAAATAGTTCAGCTGGCAGGAAGGCGGCGACGCAGCGCATCCCCGGGAGCTTACTCAAGTAAGTGACTGGGGTAAGCGAGGAAGCCAACGCATCTGCAAGTCGAAATATGACGAGTTTTGGCCGTCTGGATGTTTACACATCCATAATGTAAATGTACTGTATATTCCTCAAGCGCAAATTGTTCATGCCGAAGTGAAGGACATTCATGATCGAAATTAAACATCTGAAAACGCTACAGGCGTTACGGAACTGCGGGTCGCTCGCGGCAGCGGCGGCCTCGCTGCACCAGACGCAATCCGCGCTTTCCCACCAGTTCAGCGATCTGGAACAGCGCCTTGGCTTCCGGCTTTTTGTGCGTAAAAGTCAGCCGCTACGCTTTACCCCGCAGGGGGAGATTCTGCTGCAGCTGGCCAACCAGGTACTGCCGCAAATCAGTAACGCGCTGCTGGCCTGCAACGAGCCGCAGCAGACCAGGCTGCGCATCGCCATTGAGTGCCATAGCTGTATTCAGTGGCTGACCCCGGCGCTGGAAAATTTCCGCGCGCAGTGGCCGCAGGTGGAGATGGATTTCAAATCCGGCGTGACCTTTGATCCGCAGCCTGCGCTCCAGCAGAGCGAGCTGGACGTGGTGCTCACCTCGGATATTCTGCCGCGTAGCGGCCTGCACTATTCGCCGATGTTTGATTTTGAAGTGCGCCTGGTGCTGTCCCCGGACCATCCGCTCGCCGCACGGGCGCGAGTGACGCCGGAAGATATCGCCGCAGAGACGCTGCTGATCTATCCGGTGCAGCGCAGCCGCCTGGATATCTGGCGGCACTTTTTGCAGCCCGCAGGGATAAGCCCGCAGTTGAAAAGCGTGGATAACACCCTGCTGCTGATTCAGATGGTGGCGGCGCGAATGGGCATTGCCGCCCTGCCGCACTGGGTGGTGGAGAGTTTCGAGCGCCAGGGTCTGGTGGTGACCAAAACCCTGGGCGAGGGATTATGGAGCCGGCTGTACGCCGCCGTGCGCGACGGCGAGCAGCGCCAGCCGGTAACCGAAGCGTTTATTCGCTCAGCGCGGAACCATGCCTGCGACCATCTGCCGTTTGTGCGGAGCGCGGAGCGACCCAGCGGCGATGGACCCACAGCGAGGCCACTATCACCACAGCACCCGTGATAAAGCTCGGCCAGTGGGGCTGCTGGTGCCAGATGGCGAGGTTCACCAGTAACCCGGCGGGAACGTGCATATTATTCATGATGCCAAGCGTGCCCGCGTCCACCTGGGTTGCGCCGTAGTTCCACATAAAGTAGCCGATGCCTGACGCCGCCACGCCCAGAAAGACCAGGATACCCCACTGCAGCGTTGTTTCCGGGATTTTCTGCGCGTTGCCTAACGCGGACCAGGCCACCACCGCCACCAGAAACGCGCCAAGGTAGAACCAGGCGAAGGCGTTATGCTGCGGCATGGGGCGGGTCTCCATCAAGCGCTTATAGCCCACCATCCCGATAGCGAAGCTGATGTTGGAAAGCTGCACCAGCAGCAGCCCCGTCCAGAAGTGATCCGTCACCTGATCGTAACGAATAATGCCCGCGCCAATCACCGCCAGCAGCGCGCTAAAGGCGTAGCCCCAGCGCAGGCGGCGCTTGCTCATCAGATCGTAGATCAGGGTGATATAGAGCGGCGTCAGCACGGTAAACAGCAGCAGTTCGGACACGGTCAGGTAAAGGTAGGCGTGGAAGCTCAGCATATACATGATGCCAAGCTGCATCGCGCCCACCAGCATATAGAGGCCTATGGTTTTCAGGCTGTGCCCACGGGTACGCAGAAACGGCAGGAACACCAGCGCCGCCAGGCCAACACGCACCAGCACAGCGAAATAGCTGTCGACGTGCCCGGCAAGGTATTCGCCGTAGAAGCTAAACGAGAATGCCCACAGGACAGTGGTAATGATCAGTAACGCCACAATGAATGTCTCTTTGGATAAAGTGCATCCATTGTAGCGAAGTATCAGGTTGACAACTGGTCAAATAAAGAGCAAAAAATCACCCAAGAAACAGTTCCCGCAGGTATTTTGGCACCGCGTCTTCAGCATTGGTGCCAATCACTTCCAGCTCAGGATGGAGGTCTTTAAGACGCTGGTGCGCATTGCCCATAATGCAGCCTTTGCCCGCCATCGACAGCATTTCCGCGTCGTTCATACCGTCACCGAAGGCAATACACTCTTTCAGGCTGTAGCCCAGCGCCTTCGCCACCGCTTCCAGCGCGTGCCCTTTCGACACGCCCCCTGCCATCACTTCAAGGCAGGTCAGTGTCGAGAAACTGACGTTAACGCGATCGCCCCAGCGGGCATTGATCGCCTGCTCCAGCGGCAGCAGCGGCTCGTGGGTATCGCAGGTGAAGAACACTTTGCTGATCCCCTCCGGCTCCAGCAGACCCGGCTCAAAGAGAGAGTACTGGAACACCGCCTCTTTAAAGAAACGCATCTCATCCGGGCGATGGCGGTTCATAAACCATTCATCGTCGCGGTAGACGTTGGTGATGATCTCGGGGTTGTTATGCATCACGCCAAACAAGTCGGCGGCGATATCGCGGTCCAGGTTGTGGGTAAACACCAGGTTGCCGTCGGTATCGTGTACGCGCGCGCCGTTAGAGGTGATCATATAGGCCTTGATCCCCAGGTTATCGCGGATTTGCCCCACATCCACATGGTGGCGCCCCGTGGCGAAGACGAAGTTCAGGCCGCGCGTGGTCAGCAGCTTTAGGGTCTCTTTCGCGTAGGGGGAAAGGGTGTGATCGGGGGAGAGCAATGTGCCATCTAAATCAGATGCAACAACCTGGTACATAGGAAAATTTAACCTCAGTAAGTCATTAGTGATGCCGTTCGAAAAAGTCGATAATGGCGTTGAGCGCGACTGAGCGCATAGCGTCCTCTTCGAAGAGGATCTCATGGTACGCGCCCTCTATGACAAGCGGTTTTCCCCCCTCACAGGGGTTGCCCGCCGCGGCGCGAATTTCGCAGAAGCGATCGTGCATGCGGTTATCAACGACACGCTCTTCTTCCGCCTGAATGATAAGCATCGGCGTGGCGTCCTGCATGGCGCCCGCCAGAACCTGTTCGCCAGCGAGGATGCCTTCCCGCACCCAGTGCCAGGTAGGCCCACCGACGCGTAACTGCGGCTCGTCGGCGTAAAAACGCAGGTTACGCCGGTAGCGCGCGCGGCTGTGGGTCAGCACGTTCAGGCTAAAGGGCAACGCATGCCAGCGGCCGGTGCCAATGGCGTAGTTCTCCCGCAGACGCTGGTGCCCCTCCGCCCAGTCGAGGAGATGGCGCACCATCCAGTCCGGCAGGTGAATAATGATACCGAACATCGGCGCGCAAAGCGCGATGGCGTCGCAGTTATGCTCTTCACGTTGCAAAAACAGCGTGGCGATCGCCCCGCCCATTGAGTGGGCAAGGATAAACCGCCGCCGCCACGGGCCGGGTGCGACCTCCTGCTGCCAGAAGGCGGCAAAATCATCGACATAATCGCTGAAATTGACCACGTGCCCGCGATGGGTGTCCGCCAGCATTCGCCCGGAGCGCCCCTGCCCGCGGTGGTCGATAATCAGCACGTCGTAGCCGAGCTGGAACAGGTCATAGGCCAGCTCGGCGTATTTCACATAGCTTTCAATACGCCCCGGGCACACCACAATGACGCTGTCGTGCCCTTCGGCATGAAAACGGACAAAACGCACCGGAATATTGTCCACCCCGGTAAATTCCGCCTCTTCCCGCTGACGCCAGAAATCGGTTAACGGCCCCATACTAAAAGCGGCAAATGCGCTCTCTCTGCTTTCCCAATCCTTGTTTCGCCGGAACATGGGGTTATGCCTCTGCTCGCGTTAAAAAAACGTTTTTGTGACCTATGGTAAGTTCCGCTGACAATAGCGTATTGTGGCATAAAAACAGACAACCAGGGAGTTTCTCATGACCTTCGAGTGGTGGTTCGCCTACCTCCTGACATCCATAATTCTTAGCCTGTCGCCAGGCTCCGGGGCGATCAATACCATGACCACCTCCATCAACCACGGCTATCGCGGCGCGGCGGCCTCCATTGCCGGTTTACAGGCGGGTCTCGGCATTCATATTGTGCTGGTGGGAATTGGTCTGGGCACCCTCTTCTCCCGGTCGGTCATCGCGTTTGAAGTGCTGAAATGGGCGGGCGCGGCCTATCTGATTTGGCTGGGCATTCAGCAATGGCGCGCCGCAGGGGCCATCGATCTCAATACGCTGGCGAAAACGCAATCCCGGGCGCATCTCTTTAAGCGCGCCGTGTTTGTTAACCTTACTAACCCGAAAAGCATTGTCTTTCTTGCCGCGCTCTTTCCCCAATTCGTGATGCCGAACCAGCCGCAGGTGATGCAGTATGTGGTGCTGGGGGTAACGACTATCGTGGTAGATATCATTGTGATGATTGGCTATGCGACGCTGGCGCAGCGCATTGCCGCATGGATCAAAGGGCCGCGTCAGATGAAGGCGTTAAATAAGGTGTTTGGCTCGCTGTTTATGCTGGTAGGGGCGCTGCTGGCCTCGGCGCGCCACGCCTGAGGCTGTTTTCCTGCTTATTCGGACATGCTAACCCTGCTCCCCTCACCCCACAGGGATGAGGGAATAGGGTATGCACTCAACGGGAAATAATTAAATGGATGCCGAAACCGGCAAACAAGGCGCCAGCAAAACCATCGATCCACTTTGCCAGACGCTGATAGCCGCGCCGCATCGCCGGTAAGGCGAACAGGCTGGCCACGACGGTAAACCAGGCGAAGGTCTCCAGCGCGATTAATACAAAAATACCCCAGCGCGCGCCCGCGCCTACGCTGTCGCCGACAAAAAGCGAGAAGACCGAACCAAAATAGATAATCGCTTTGGGGTTAGCGAGATTGGTCAGCAGCCCCTTCATAAAGCTGCGCCCGCTGGTGGCGAGTTCAACATGCGGTTCTTCTGCGCTTGTCTCCTGTTTCTTAAGCGCGCCGCGCAGCATCTGATAACCCATCCAGCAGAGATAAAGCCCGCCGCCGACCATAATGATGTTATGCAGCCAGGCCATTTTTTCGAGGATCAGATTCAGGCCCAGCAGCGCCACGCCGGACCAGACCATAACGCCGCAGGTAATGCCGAACACGCCCATCATCGCCTCTTTACGGGAGCGGCTGACGGCGGTTTGCGACACAAAGAAGAAATCGGGGCCGGGGCTCATCAACGCTACCAGATGCACAAGCGCCACGGTGAAAAATAGCATTAACATTGTCGGTGATACTCGCGAAGGAAATCGTTCAGTGAGTCACCATCCTCGCACTTTTCAGGCGGGCTGACTACTCTTCATCGCCATCGACATGCGCACGGATAAGCGCCATAAACTCCTGACCGAAGCGCTCCAGTTTACGTACCCCGACGCCGTTGACCCCGAGCATTTCACCCGGCGATACCGGCATCTGCTCCGCCATTTCGATAAGCGTGGCGTCGTTGAAGACCACATAAGGCGGCACGTTGTTTTCATCGGCGATCGCTTTGCGCAGTTTGCGTAATTTGGCAAACAGCTTGCGGTCATAATTGCCGACGGCGGCTTTTTGCATCACGCGGGATTTCAACGCCACCAGCCGTGGCACGGCAAGCTGCAATGCCACCTCGCCGCGCAGTACCGGGCGCGCGGCATCCGTCATCTGTAGGGCCGAATGCTGGGCGATATTCTGCGTCACCAGCCCCAGGTGGATAAGCTGGCGAATAACGCTGACCCAGTGCTCATGGCTTTTTTCGCGGCCCATGCCATAGACCTTGAGCTTATCGTGGCCAAGTTCGCGGATGCGCTGGTTATTCGCCCCGCGAATCACTTCCACCACGTAGCCCATGCCGAAGCGCTGGTTAACCCGGCCAATCGTGGAGAGCGCGATTTGCGCATCTTTCAGGCCATCGTACTGTTTCGGCGGGTCGAGACAGATATCGCAGTTGCCGCAGGGCGCCTGCCGCCCTTCGCCAAAGTAGTTGAGCAGCACCAGACGGCGGCAGGTTTGCGCCTCGGCGAAAGCGCCCATCGCGTTTAGCTTATGACGCTCAATATCCTGTAACTGCCCGGCGGGCTTCTCTTCGAGACAGCGACGCAGCCAGGCCATATCTTCCGGCGCGTAAAAGAGCATCGCCTCGGCGGGCAACCCGTCACGCCCGGCGCGCCCCGTTTCCTGGTAGTAGGATTCGATGTTGCGCGGGATATCAAAGTGCACCACAAAACGCACGTTGGGCTTGTTGATCCCCATGCCGAAGGCGACGGTCGCCACCACGATTTGCAGATCGTCACGCTGGAATTTTTCCTGCACGCTGGCGCGCACCTCGTTTTCCAGCCCGGCATGATAGGCCGCGGCGCTAAAACCACGGCTTTGCAGGCGGGCGGCGGTGTCTTCCACTTTCGCCCGGCTGTTGCAGTAGATAATGCCGGATTTGCCGCGCTGGTCGTGCACATAGCGCAGCAGCTGATCGAGAGGCTTGAACTTCTCCATCAGCATGTAGCGAATATTGGGCCGGTCGAAGCTGCTGATTTGAATCAGCGGATCGTTAAGCCCCAGCAGACGCACGATATCGCGCCGCGTAGTGTCATCCGCCGTGGCGGTAAGCGCCATAAAAGGCACGGAGGGAAGATGCTGACGTAGCTGGCCCAGCGCGGCGTATTCCGGGCGGAAATCGTGCCCCCACTGGGAGATGCAGTGCGCTTCGTCCACCGCCAGCAGCACCGGGTTCCAGTGAAGAAGCTGGTCGAGGAAGTTGTCGAGCATCAGACGCTCAGGGGCGATATAGAGCAGGCGAATCTGCCCGCTGCGACAGCCGGCCATCACCTCATGCTGCTGCTCGCGGCTCTGAGTGGAGTTCAGGCACGCCGCCGCCACGCCGTTGGCAAGCAGCTGGTCGACCTGGTCTTTCATCAGGGAAATCAGCGGCGAGACGACAACCGTCAGCCCCGGTAACAGCAGCGCCGGAATTTGATAACAGAGGGATTTGCCGCCGCCGGTCGGCATAACGACCAGGCAGTCGCGCCCTTCAAGCACGGTATCAATGATATGCTGCTGGCCTGGACGAAACTGCTGGTAGCCGAAGGTCTCCCGTAAAACCTGTAAAGCCGTCGATTCCAGATTCAATACTTCCGCCTGCGCCACAATGACCCCGTTCGCCAAAATAAAACAGGCGCTATTTTCAGCGCCTGCTCATGAAACTGCAATGCTTAAAACAGATCGTTGAGCATTACACCCACGCCGACACGTGTCTGATTGAAGTTATAGTCAATCAACGACTCGCCGTAACCGCTGTATACCTGCGTATAGAAGCGGACATGTTTGGTGATGGGATAGCTTACCCCCATCTCTGCGCCGCCGTAACCGGTGTTCCAGTTATACTGGCCCTTCACGCTAAAGATGGCGTCGCCGTACTGATACCCCACGCGCAGCTGATAATACCCCATGTATTTGGTGATATCGTGGTTGTCGTCCGTATTGCCCACCACATACCAGGGCTTAACTTCCACCAGCCAGTTAGCGTTCTCCGCCATCAGGCGGGTATAGATTCGGTTCCAGCTGCGGGATGTCGGATCGGAGCGCCCGTTTGATTGATGATTGAAACCAAACTCCGCATCGCGCAGTGTCCAGTCACCAAGTCGGTAGTCCGTAGCGAAGCCCAGGAATAGCTGCGGTTCATAGTTGGTTTCACGGAACGGCGACGAGGCGGGCTCGTCCGTATTAGAGAGCTGCCACCACGATTTTTGCGTATAGGAAGCGCCCAGCACCGAATTTGGCCCCACGATACCCCGCCAGAGCGGGAACGCAAGACTTAACTGGAATTTCACCTCATCTTTGCGAGACTGATCGGCCCAGCTGTAAGAGCTGATGGCCTCTTTATTCAGATCGTCAGTGTAGGTGTAGAGCAGATAATTGGAATCATACGGATAGAGCGTGAAAGGATTATCATGCTCCTGTAATAAATTAGCGATAATGCTGCCGCGCACCGCTGGCGCGTCGTGTACCTCTTTAACTGTCGCTTCCTGCGCAAAAACTGCGCCGGGCAACGCCCACAGCGCTACAAACCAACCCAGAAACGTCCGCATCGGCTTACTTCCCCTGACCTTGTTGTTGAACTGAACATTTTTGAAACACCTATTCTACATATTTCTGCGGACGCTGCGCAGTTATCCTGTCCTAAACTGGAAATCAACATTTTAGAGGCATAGAATCAACATTCTATTAACATACTGGAAGGATCACTATGTCTGCCGTCCTTACAGCCGAGGCCGCATTAAAGCTGGTGGGTGAAATCTTTGTTTATCACATGCCGTTTAACCGCGCGCTGGGGCTGGAACTCGAACGCTACGAAAAAGAGTATGCGCAGCTTGGTTTTAACAACCAGCCCATGATGGTGGGCAACTGGGCGCAAAGTATTTTACACGGCGGCGTCATCGCCTCGGCGCTGGATGTGGCCGCCGGGCTGGTGTGTGTGGGGAGTACCTTAACCCGCCACGCTACCCTGACCGAAGAAGAGCTCCGCACCCGTCTGTCGCGCATGGGCACTATCGATTTGCGCGTCGACTATTTGCGTCCGGGCCGGGGTACGCGTTTTACCGCCAGCAGTACGCTGCTGCGTGCGGGCAATAAAGTGGCCGTGGCCCGCGTTGAGCTTCACAATGAAGAACAGGTTTATATCGCCAGCGCCACGGCAACGTATATGGTGGGTTGAGTCACAAAAATCGGGTAAAGTGTGGTTACTTTTTAGCAAAGAGTTTTCCCGATGGATGCAAAACAGACGCGGCTTGGGGTCATACTTGCCCTCGCCGCTTATTTTATTTGGGGCATCGCGCCTGCCTATTTCAAGCTTATCTGGTACGTCCCGGCGGATGAAATCCTCACCCACCGCGTTATCTGGTCCTTCTTCTTTATGGTGGCGCTGATAAGCCTCAGCCGTCAGTGGCCGCAGGTTAAAAAACTGCTTAAAACGCCGAAGAAGATTCTACTACTGGCGCTCTCCGCCGTGCTGGTGGGGGGCAACTGGCTGCTGTTTATCTGGGCGGTCAATAACCATCATCTGCTGGAGGCCAGCCTCGGCTACTTTATTAACCCGCTGGTGAATATCCTGCTGGGGATGATCTTTCTTGGCGAGCGTTTTCGCCGAATGCAATGGCTGGCGGTGGCGCTGGCGGCCTGCGGCGTGCTGGTGCAGCTTTGGACGTTTGGTTCGCTACCAGTTATCGCCCTTGGCCTGGCCTTTAGCTTCGCCTTTTACGGCCTGCTGCGGAAAAAAATCGCCGTTGATGCGCAAACCGGCATGCTGGTGGAAACCCTGTGGCTATTACCGGTGGCGGCAATCTGGCTGTTTGGCATTGCCGATAGCAGCACCAGTCATATGGGGCAAAACAGCTGGTCGCTCAACCTGCTGCTGATGGCCGCCGGGGTAGTGACCACTATTCCCCTGCTCTGTTTTACCGGCGCGGCCACCCGCCTGCGCCTGTCGACGCTGGGCTTTTTCCAGTACATCGGCCCGACGCTGATGTTCCTGCTGGCGGTGACGTTCTATGATGAGCATCCGGGCGCCGACAAAATGGTGACCTTTGGCTTTATCTGGGTGGCGCTCGCTATTTTCGTGATGGATGCGCTCTACACCCAGCGCCGTGGGCGGTAATCTTCCGGCCTGCTGTAAAAATTGCCCTGCCTGTATTGCAGGGCAATATCAAAATTTCACTTAAGCTAAATGACTTCCCACTGATATATTTCCCTCAGCCGAAACTCCGCATCGATAATATAAACCCACGCCCTACCAAAATTAGTTGATTATCCGCCAGCGCTTTGCATCAGCCGCTACGCGCTGCTACTTTTTAAATCCCGCAATCGACGACGCTATTTCAGGAAGAATAAGAAATGTTAAGCAAGGTCTTCTTGCCCTCAGGGAAAACCTGCCTTGGTCGCGGGCCGTATATCCTTATTTTCGTTGTGCTGCATGTAATCTATCTTACCGCCGCATTCCAGCTGGATGAAATGCCCACGCTGTTCCTGCTGTCTTTTTTATTATTCACCTATATAAAAATAAATATTAACGCCCAGCGAGCCAGAGACAGCGGTCTGAAAGGCCGCTACGTGGTGATTCCCTCTCTGGTTATCTATCTGGCCTCTGCCGTGCTTGGCTACTTCTTTGGCGAAGATTGCACAAGCCTCGGCGTAAAGATCGGCAACGGTTTCGACCTGCTGGTTTTCTTCATCTTTCTTCTCGCACCCGGACAACAAAAAACAACGCGTTAAGTCGCTTTGCAGGATATCCCTTTAAGGAGAGACAAAATGACCACCCTCAATTCAAATGACTACCGCAACGATCCTTCATTAAATGAAAAATGGAAGTTCCGTTTTGATTTCTACGAAAAGAATGGCCTGCCCGCTTTCTGGGGCGTAACGCCCGCCTGGCGAAGCGCTTTTAAAGAAATGACTTTCTGGCAAAGGATTAAAGTTTCCGTCAATTTCTTCGCCTACTTCTTTTCCTTTATTTACCTGTTAATTCTGGGGTTATGGAAAAAAGCGATTCTGGTCTTGCTGCTCAACCTGGTGGTGGTTTTTATTATGGCGCTGACCGACCTTAGCTTCCTGGGATATATCGTCAATATATTTACCGCCATGCGGGCAAATATATGGTTTTACGAATATAAGGTGAAAGGCGTTCAGTCCTGGAGCCTGTAAAGCAGAGAGGTTCAGTAGCAGGCTGAACCTCTTTAACTTTTTACAGCCAGTTCTTACGCTTAAAGTACAGATACGGTGCCAGCCCTGCCAGGATCATAAAGACAATCGCGCCGGGGTAACCAAAGCTCCAGTGCAATTCCGGCATAAACTCGAAGTTCATCCCGTAGCTGGAGGCCACCAGCGTCGGCGGCAGGAAGACCACGGACACCACCGAGAAGATCTTGATGATTCGGTTCTGTTCGATGTTGATAAAGCCCATTGCCGCCTGCATCAGGAAGTTCACCTTCTGAAACAGGGATTCGTTATGCGGCAGCAGGGATTCGATATCGCGCAGGATCTCGCGGGCCTGCTCCAGCTGCCCGCCCGGCAGGCGCGCTTTACGCACCAGAAAGTTGAGCGCGCGCTGGGTATCCATCAGGCACAGACGCACCTTCCAGCCGATATCTTCCAGCTCCGCCAGAGTGGAGAGCGCTTCATCGTACTCATCCCCCTGATGGCCTTCCATAATGACGCGGCTGAGCTTCTCCAGATCGCTGTAGATGTTTTCGATTTCGTCCGCCAGCTGTTCGATTTTGGTTTCGAACAGATCGAGCAGCAGCTCGTAAGCATTGCCATCCACCATCGACTGGCTGCGGGCGCGCATACGGTAAAGACGAAAAGCGGGCAGTTCGCGTTCACGCAGGGTAAACAGGCGGCCTTCACGAATGGTGAACGCCACGGTGGAGTTACCGGCGTGGTCTTCCGCATCTTCAAAGAAAAAGAAGGAGTGAATATGCAAGCCATCTTCATCTTCGAAAAAACGGGCCGATGCTTCGATATCTTCCAGCTCCGGGCGCGTTGCCAGGTTCTGCCCCAGTTCCGACTGTACGCGGCTTCGTTCTTCGTCATCCGGCTCCACCAGGTCAACCCATACGGAGCTGGCCAGGTGCCTGATTTCATCAGCCTCAAGGCGGGTTAGACGATTATTTTCCAGTTGAAATGCGCTCAGCATAGCCGGGACTCCCAATGCAAAAATGTCTGGACAGTTCGGTTTGGGCACACAGAAACAAAAGGGGTTTCAGACCATTAAACAGCCTGACTCAGCGCGACGGGAAAAAAGCAGGTCGCTGACAACCACTAAGGCCATCAGCACGAGGAGATAGCCTTAGGAGTTGTTCCTGGATGACAGGGAATTGAGCCAGCATCTACTGGGTGTGTCCAAGGCGAATGTCCTCTTAGCGTGATCGTGCGCGCATGTTACGCCAGCAAAAAAGAGGCGTCAACTCGCAACGAAACGCTAAGGGGTATAATTTGCCCCTCAGCGTATAAGGCTAGCAGAATATTACAAAATAATGATATTTTTCTGAATGTTACACGGTTTCCAGCCGGGCGTAAGCGGCAACCAGCCATTTGATGCCCTGCCCCTGAAACGCCACCTGTAACCGGCTGTGCTCACCGCTGCCTTCGAGGTTCACAATCGTGCCTTCGCCGAACTTCGGATGACGCACGCGCTGGCCCAGCTTATAGCCGGTATCGTTCTCGGTGATGGGCGCGCCCATACGCTGCGTGTTGACCGGGCGGCTGACGGTGGCGCGCAGGCGCACCTCTTCCACACAGTTTTCCGGCAGCTCGGCGATAAAACGCGACGGGCGGTGATAGGCTTCTTTGCCGTAAAGACGGCGAGTTTCGGCATAAGTCAGCGTCAGCTTCTGCATGGCGCGGGTGACGCCGACATAGGCCAGACGGCGCTCTTCCTCCAGACGGCCGCCTTCATCCAGCGACATCTGGCTGGGGAACATCCCCTCTTCCATGCCGACGATAAACACCTGCGGGAACTCCAGCCCTTTCGCCGAGTGCAGGGTCATCAGCTGCACCGCATCCTGCCAGGTATCCGCCTGCCCTTCGCCCGCCTCCAACGCGGCGTGGGAGAGAAACGCCTGCAGGGGCATCAGGTCTTCATCTTCATCGTTGTAGCTGAACTGGCGCGTCGCCGTCACCAGTTCCTCTAAGTTCTCGATGCGCGTCTGGCCTTTCTCGCCCTTTTCCTGTTCGTACATCATCCACAGGCCGGAATCTTTGATCACCCGGTCGGTCTGCACGTGCAGCGGCATATCCGCCGTCTCGTGCGCCAGCGCGTCAATCAGATCCATAAAGCGCTGTAGCGCCCCTGCGGCGCGCCCTGCCAGCACTTTGTCCTGCAACAGCGCGCGGGTCGCCTGCCAGAGCGTAAGCTGGCGGTCGCGGGAGGTCTGGCGCACCACGTCCAGGGTACGGTCGCCGATACCGCGCGTCGGGGTATTGACCACGCGCTCGAAGGCCGCATCATCATTGCGATTGGCAATCAGGCGCAGATACGAGAGCGCGTCTTTGATCTCCTGACGTTCGAAGAAGCGCATCCCGCCGTAAATACGGTACGGCATGCTCGCCTGGAGTAGCGCCTCTTCCAGCACGCGCGACTGGGCGTTGCTGCGATAGAGAATGGCGCAGTGTTCCAGCGCGCCGCCGTTGTCCTGCCAGGTTTTAATGCGGTTAACCACGAACCGGGCTTCATCCAGTTCGTTAAAGGCGCAGTAAAGCGAAATCGGTTCGCCGTCAGCGCCGTCGGTCCACAGGTTTTTCCCCAGTCGACCGTTGTTGTTTTCAATCAGGGCGTTAGCGGCGCTGAGGATATTGCTGGTAGAGCGATAGTTTTGCTCCAGGCGAATCGTCTGCGCGCCGGGGAAGTCGTTAAGGAAGCGCTGGATGTTCTCAACCTGCGCGCCGCGCCAGCCGTAGATGGACTGGTCATCGTCGCCCACAATCATCACTTTGCCGGTGTCGCCCGCCAGCAGGCGGATCCACGCATACTGAATGTTGTTGGTGTCCTGGAATTCGTCCACCAGAATATTGGTGAAGCGTTCGCGGTAGTGCTGGAGGATATGCGGCTTGTTGAGCCACAGCTCATGGGCGCGCAGCAGCAGCTCGGCGAAATCCACCAGCCCCGCGCGATCGCAGGCTTCCTGATAGGCCTGGTAGACCTTCTGCCAGGTCTGCTCCACCGGGTTGCCGAAGCTCTGTATATGGTGCGGGCGAATACCTTCATCTTTCTGACCGTTGATGTACCACATCGCCTGGCGCGGCGGCCACTGCTTTTCATCAAGGTTCATCGCCTTGATCAGGCGTTTGAGCAGGCGCAGCTGATCTTCGCTGTCCAGAATCTGAAAATCCTGCGGCAGGTTCGCATCCAGGTGGTGGGCGCGCAGCAGACGGTGCGCCAGACCGTGAAAAGTGCCGACCCACATGCCGCCCTGGCTGGTGCCCATAATTTGGCCGATGCGGTGACGCATCTCCGCCGCGGCTTTGTTGGTAAAGGTCACCGCCATAATGGAGTACGGCGAATTGTTCTCCACGCTCAGCAGCCAGGCGATGCGGTGCACCAGCACGCGGGTCTTGCCGCTGCCTGCCCCGGCCAGCACCAGCATATTGCTGCGTGGCGCGGCCACCGCTTCACGCTGTTTATCATTAAGGCTGTCGAGCAGGTAAGAAACGTCCATTGGCACCGCCGCGTAAAAGAGTGTTGGGCCGCTACGCGAAATATGGGTGTTCGTCACGACAGGACGCGTAGCAAAAGCCTGGGTATATATACAGAACTGCTGGTGATTATATCAGCGAGGTCAGAGATGCCAACCGTGAAATTTCCAGATGGGGCAACAGGCGGCTATCCGCAGCGGTAAGCAGGTCAGCCCCCTCCGGCTTGATCCAGCACGCCTGCATGCCGCAGCGGATCGCGCCGGCGACATCGGTGGTCAGATCGTCGCCGACGTGCAGAATCTCTCCCAGCGGGATATTCAGGCGCTGGGCCGCCAGATGATACATATCGTTGAACGGCTTAGAGCGCCCATGCGGACCGGCGCGCAGCACGAATTTAAAGTAGTCCCCCAGGCCGAACAGTTCCGGCTGGGCGTTGCCGTTGGTGATCGCCACCAGCGGCCATTTTTCAGCAAGCGCCGCCAGGGTGTCGTGGGTCTCCTGCGGCACATCGATACGGCTACGCCACTCGGCAAAGTGACGCATGGCGGCCGTTGCGCCCTCGGCCGCCTCCTGCGCGGAGAGGCCTGCGTCCAGCATCGCCCGTTCAACCGCGCGGCGACGCCATTCGGTAACATCGTGGTAAATATCCGGTTCGGTTTCACGCAGCGTCTGGCGAATACGCTGCAGATCGGTATTTTCCAGCGTATTCAGCAGCGGATGATACTTCTGCACAAACAGCATGGACTCACGTTCGGTACGGGAGATCACCGGGCGGTTATCGTAGAGCGTGTCATCAAGATCGAAGGTGAGCGCCGAAATCTGGCCCACCGGACGGTAAAATCGCATTATTTACCCCGTTTAGCGCGTGGGTGCGCCGCATCGTACACCGACGCAAGATGTTGAAAATCGAGATGCGTATAGATTTGCGTGGTGGAAAGGTTAGCATGGCCCAGCAGCTCCTGCACGCCGCGCAGGTCGCCGCTCGACTCCAGCATATGGGTAGCGAATGAGTGGCGCAGTTTGTGCGGATGGACGTGGCTGTTCAGCCCCTGTTTGATGCCCCATTCAGCGAACCGCTTTTGTACATTGCGCGCGGAGATACGCTTGCCCAGCTTCGACAGAAACAGCGCGTCATCATCGGTGCCGAACAGGCCGCGCAGGTCGAGCCAGTGCTCAATCCATACCACCGCGTTGCGCCCGATGGGCAGGCGACGCTCTTTACTGCCTTTGCCCAGTACCCAGACTTCGCCGCTCTCCAGATCGAGGTGCTTAATATCCAGCCCCACCAGCTCCGATAAACGCAGCCCGGCGCCGTACATCACCTCCAGCATCGCCCGGTCGCGCACCGCCAGCGGATCGTTCAGATCGATATCCAGCAGCCGGTTAACGTCATCTACGTCAATATTCTTCGGCAGGTGGCGCGGCGTTTTCGGTGCGGAAATGCCCTTTGCCGGGTTTGCCGGCAGTTCGCCCTGGCTGACCAGCCAGTCGAAAAAGCTGCGTAACGCGGAAAGGCGCAACGCCAGGCTTGCCGCCCCCAGCCCTTTGCGGCGGCTGCGCACGGCAAAGGCCCGCACGGCGGCGGCATCGCACTGCTGCCAGCGCTGTAAACGCATCTCTGCGGCAAGGCTGATTATGGCGTCCAGCTGACGCTGATAATTGAACAGGGTAATAGGGCTAAGCTGGCGCTCTACCCCCAGGTACCGCAGAAAGCGGGCGACATCCTGCTGCAGCGGCGAGTCGCTCATACGCGCTCGATCCAACGCTCCAGCAGGTCTGGCAGCATCATCGCAATCTCTTCTAACAACTGCGTGCCCTGCCCGTGCTGGTAGTGCTGCGGGTCGCGGCTGCTGAATATCACCACGCCGAGGTCGGCATTCGGCCCCATCAGTGAAACGGCGGTAGAGCCGATGGCTTTCGCCTCCGGCAACAGCAGTAACAGTTCAGGCCCGTTAAGCGGCCCCAGATAGTGCTGCTGCTGGCCCAGACGCTGAATGCGTAGCGGTTCGAAGGCCTGGCGGGAGAGCGCAAGATGGGTGTAGCCCGAAGGCGCGCCCAGACGCCAGCGGTCCGGGAACAGGCGCACCGTCGCCCCCGCCAGTCCTAAATCTCTGGCCCAGCGCTGAAAGCGGCTGAGCATCTCATCCAGGCTTTTGGCAGAAGCCAGCTTGCCCTGCAGACGCAGCAGACGGTTAAACAGGCCTTCGTTAGCGCTGGCCTGCTCCATCAGCAGCGTCATGTTCTCTTCCAGCACGTTAATATGGTTACGCGCCCGCGCCATATGCCATTCAACCAGCGAGATTGTTCCGCGCACGGGGTGCGGAACCTGAATCTGTTCAACGGCTTGCGCGTTACGGATAAAGAATTCAGGATGACGCAACAGGTATTCCACCACCGCGCTGTCGTCCAGTTCGGCCAGAATCTCCTGCTGCTCTTCCCCAACCTGCTTCATAAATGAATAAACCCGTCATAAACATGTGCCGCCGGGCCGGTCATAAATAACGGCTGGCCTGGCCCTTTCCACGCGATATCCAGCCGACCGCCGGGCAGTTCGACACGGACTTCTTCCGCCAGTAGCCCCTGCTGGATACCCACGGCGACGGCCGCACAGGCACCGCTGCCGCAGGCCTGGGTTTCGCCCGCGCCGCGCTCATAGACCCGTAAACGGATATGGTCGCGTTTTACGACCTGCATAAAGCCGATGTTGGCCCGTTCAGGAAAACGCTCGTGACTCTCCATGACCGGCCCCAGCGTTTCAACCGCGGCGGTATCGACGCTCTCCACCTGCATCACGCAATGCGGGTTGCCCATCGAGACGACGCCGCACAATATTGTCTGTTCTGCCGCGCGCATAATGTAGGTTTTTTCCGCTTTGTTAGCGCGAAACGGCACCTGCGATGGCTCAAAGTCAGGCTCGCCCATGTTTACCCGCACCAGTTCGTCTTCCGTCACGCTTAATACCATGCGCCCGTTCGCCGTACTGACACGAATATCACGTTTATTGGTCAAACCTTTTAAGCGGACAAAGCGGGCGAAGCAGCGGGCGCCGTTGCCGCACTGGGCAACTTCGCTACCGTCAGCGTTAAAAATGCGATAGTGGAAATCGAGGTCGGGATCGTAAGGCGGCTCCACCACCAGCAGCTGATCAAACCCTACCCCCAGGTGGCGATCCGCCAGGCGGCGAATCAGCTCAGGGGAAAAGAAGACATTCTGCGTTACCGCGTCGACGACCATAAAATCGTTGCCAAGGCCATGCATTTTAGAGAACTGCATCATCTACTCCATTTCCGCGAATACAGTACGGGAACCTTAATAGGTTACCTGCGTCGGCCCATCATCAATACCGCGATCGTTACGATCGGGCGTCGTCGACTGGATAGTAGGTTCAATTTTCTTCGTTGGCGGCGGCGCGCTTTTATCCGCTGGCGGAAAATAGAGCGGGCCTTTAAGGCCACAGCCCGTCAGGCTGAATAGGGTAATTAGCACGGCCAGCGTTCGACACACATCTTTCATTGTAGGTTGCCTGTTAGTTCATCCTTTCTGCTTTCTATCATCGCAGGAGAAGGCACAAAAGCAAGAGTTTGCACATGCTCTGTACCGGGAAATGTTTCGCGCTATACTGCCGCCATCACGTAAAACGGGAAACGACAATGAACGACAGTGAATTTCATCGCCTTGCCGACGGCCTCTGGATGACCATTGAGGAGCGCATCGATAACTTTGACGGCGACGCCGATATCGACTGCGAAATCAACGGCGGCGTGCTCACGCTGACCTTTGAAAACGGCAGTAAAATTATCATCAACCGCCAGGAGCCGCTGCACCAGGTGTGGCTGGCGACGCGTCAGGGCGGCTACCATTTCGATTTAAAAGAGGGTGAGTGGGTGTGCGACCGCACCGGCGAGCCTTTCTGGGACTTGCTTGAGCAGGCAGCTACCCAGCAGGCGGGCGAAGCGGTGAGTTTTCGCGGCTAACCTGTAGCCCGGATAAGGCGTTACGCCGCATCCGGGTTCCCGGGCGACCGGTAAAAGGTCAGGAGAAGTACTGCTGCAACAGCGGCGTGTCGTTATCCTGATTCGCCGGCGGCAGGGGCGCTATCGCCTGATTCCGGAACGGAATTACCTGCGGGCGACCGTCGACATCCACAATCTGGTAGAACTGCGGTAGGTTGAAGTTGATAAAGCTGGAGCCGTAGGTGAAACGATCGTGAGATGACGAATAGAAACGGCTCACGTCACGCACCAACTCCTCTTTGCTGCCCTCGCAGTGGTGATACACCTCCGCGCGGTTGCTCTCATCCAGAATGTAGATGTTAAAGCCGTCATCGCCGGTCTCTTCAAAGAAGAACTGAATAATCCCTTCGCTGGCAAACCCATCCACTACCTGCGGCAGCCGGACGTGGTTTGTCTCCACCTGAACGGACAGGCCGTGCAGTTTGTTATTGGAGATAGCGCCGTAGAACTCAATGGCGTTTTCCAGCTTCTGCACCGAAACATTCAGGCGCTCAAAGAATAGGCCCCATGTCTGCCCGGCCACCCGCAGCGCTTTAAAGCGACCGGTGTCCTGCCGGGTACTGGAGAGACGCAGTTCAATGCACTCCGACACCAGCTGCTGTACGCGAGTGCGAATCAGGCCGCGCAGATGCTGGCTGTAGCAGAACACTTCCACGCTATCCGGCGGCGCGGCGTCCTGGTGCATTTTGCCGAGGATAGTTTTCAACGCTTCGATCATCGCCTGCTCGCCGTTGAAATGCAGCGTACGCACTTCATTCCACGAGTTACGGTAGAGCAGATCGACGCTGCCCACCAGGCAGTTCTGCTGCTCGCCAAAGCTGAACACATCCAGCTTACGGAAATCAAAGTGCACCACCTGGTTGCGGAACGCCGCCGTCGGGTCATATTCCAGATTGACGATAATCGCCAGGTGGCGGATCTCACAGGGGCTGTAGAGCGCTTTTGGCGTTGGCGCAGGCAGACGCAGCGGGAAATGCTGGGAGACATTCGCCACCATCTCCTGCAGTTTCGCCAGATCGACAATGCCGTTACCTTTGATATAAAGGTGCGTGCGCGAGGTGAGCAGGCCGTTAAACCATGCCCAGGCCACCAGCTTGTTGAGATAGCGGTTATATTCCAGCGGCTGATGGCTGACAATCGAGTCCATATTCGGCGCACGGTTGTACAGATACCAACCCGCGCGGTTGGCGCGGCCTGCCGGCACATGGATAAAGGTTAAATTCGGTTCTGAGAGGTCCGGGGAAATTTGCGGGTTCACCAGCGTCACTTTACCCGGCAGCGCTTCAAACGCGGCGTACAGCTTACGGGTCAGCACGCCGATATCCTGCGGGCTGGCGGACACGCTCAGGTTATTGCGGCGCGCAAAGCGGATCAGATTACGGTAGCTTTGCATCATGGCGTCGAGCAGTTCGTTGTGCGCTTCCCGCACCTGATCGATCTTCCAGTTTGCCCGGTTATCCAGCATGGTGAGACGCGCGTCGTCCCATCCCCACTCTTTCACTAACTGACTGACAACTTCACGCCGCCAGCCGACGCAGGCGCGCTCACGGCTGAGTTTCTCGCACACTTTTAAGTAGAAACAGCGGCGCACCAGGTCCAGACGGGTGGTGTCTTCGATCGCCGTCAGATAGTGCGTGACCCGCTCCAGCATCATGCAGTAGTGATCGAGACCAAAGGAGACGATTTCGCCGTCGTGCAGACGCTGTTTGATGTCTTTCGCCAGCAGGCGCGTATTGGGGTATTCCCAGGAATAGGCTTCCAGCAGCAGTGTTTTCAGTACGGCTTTATAGGGCGAGTCGATACTTTTATAGAGCTGCCAGAGGCTGGCGCCAAAGTACTCTTCGGCGGAGAGCGAACTCAGGCCGCCCAGGTCCAGCCACTCGTTTGGCGTAAGGACGCCCTGCGCATAGAGCGTCATGACGTAATCGTCGTAGTGCTCTTCTTCGTCGCACGGCACCATATTCCACAGAATACGCTTGCCGGCCAGCCGTACGGCGGTGCGGTAGAACTCATCCAGTAACAGGATATGCTGGGTAGAGCCGCAATCTTCGCCCCCCAGGCTGCCGCTTTCGTTATGGCGAAAACGGTTCTCATCGATCAGGAAGAAGCTCACTTCCACGCCAAGAGAGGCGGCCCAGCTTTCCAGCAGGTTACATTTACGCTGCAGCAGGCGACGCTCTTCGTTATCGAGCCAGGCCTGGTGACAAACCCAGATATCGAGGTCAGAAGAGCAGCTCTGCCCTACCGATGAGGTACTCCCCATGGAATAGACGCCGGTAATAGGCAGCTCGCCTTTCGGCGACTCCTGCGGCGGCATACCACGATAGAGTTCGAGTTCGTTGAGGTAGTGCTGTTGGGTTTCATCAGGCGTGTAGAGGCAAATGCCTTTTGGAACGTTACCCTCAAGGTAACCCGGCATTAGCGGATGATGGTAGTGCAGCAGTGTCGGCAGCAGGCTGTAGACCTGCTGAAAAGCAGGACCCATGGCAGCAAGCGCACGATCCACGCGCAGTTGGTTGATGGCATCCAGCCTCTGTTTCAGAGTCTCAATATAGAGGTACAAGACGTATCGCCTGATGTTTACAGATGTTCAAAATGGCCGTCACCCTTTTTCGCCCTTATCTTTATGGTGGTAGAGACGAAAAAATGGTCTAAAACGTGATCAATTTAACACCTTGCTCATTGACCGTAAAGAAAGATGCGCTACATACCAGTGTAGCACCATTCGTAACGTGTAAATTCCGAATTACGGCTGAGGTTGTCATGCCCCGTGGCGGGATAAGGCTGGCTGAACCTGCGCAATCACCGCGAACACTGACACCCTAAGGCAACAATGTTAGGATGGTCAAGGGACGATAATGACGGTAACAAGCATGTTAGACAATGTTTTAAGAATTGCCACACGGCAAAGCCCCCTCGCCCTCTGGCAGGCACATTATGTTAAAGGGCGTCTGGAAGCGCACCATGCGGGCCTGCGGGTTGAGCTGGTGCCGATGGTCACGCGCGGCGACGTCATCCTGGATACCCCCCTGGCCAAAGTGGGCGGTAAGGGGCTGTTCGTTAAAGAACTTGAGCTGGCGCTGCTGGAAAATCGCGCCGATATCGCCGTGCATTCAATGAAAGACGTGCCGGTCGAGTTCCCGGAAGGGCTGGGGCTGGTCACCATCTGCGAGCGGGAAGACCCGCGCGACGCTTTCGTCTCAAACCACTATCACGATCTGGACGCCTTGCCTGCGGGCAGCGTGGTTGGCACGTCAAGTTTACGCCGTCAATGTCAGTTGGCGGCCCGCCGTCCCGACCTGGTTATCCGCTCGTTGCGCGGCAATGTCGGCACGCGGCTGGGGAAACTGGATAACGGCGATTACGACGCCATTATTCTGGCGGTGGCCGGGCTTAAACGGCTCGGTCTGGAGGAGCGCATTCGCTTCGCGCTACCGCCGGAGCTTTCGCTGCCGGCGGTAGGCCAGGGGGCGGTAGGTATTGAGTGCCGCCTGGACGATTCGCGCACGCGTGCGCTGCTTGCCCCGCTCAACCATGACGAAACCGCGATTCGCGTCGCCGCCGAACGCGCAATGAACACCCGCCTTGAAGGCGGCTGTCAGGTGCCGATTGGCAGCTACGCCGAATTAAAAGAGGGCGAGCTCTGGTTACGTGCGCTGGTGGGCGCGCCGGACGGCTCCGCGATTGTGCGCGGCGAGCGGCGCGGTAACCCTGCCGATGCCATTCTGCTTGGCGTTTCGCTGGCCGAAGAGCTGCTGGAAAACGGCGCGCGTGAAATCCTGGCCGAGGTCTATAACGGAGACGCTCCGGCATGAATATCCTTGTCACTCGCCCCTCCCCTGCCGGGGATATACTGGTGAGCCGACTGCGCGCACTGGGGCGGGCGGCATGGAGTTTCCCGCTTATTGAATTTTCCCCGGGCCGCGAGCTGCATACCCTGCCCGCGCGCCTCGCCACGCTGGACGCGAATGCGCTGGTGTTCGTGCTGTCGCAGCAGGCGGTCACCTTTGCCGACGCCTGTTTAAAGCAGGCGCATGCCGTCTGGCCCACCTCCCCCCGCTATTTCGCCATCGGGCGCGCCACTGCGCTGGCGCTGCATACCACCAGCGGGCTGGAGGTTCGCTATCCCCTTGACCGGGAAATAAGCGAAGTCTTGCTACAATTACCTGAATTACAAAACATTCAGGGTAAACGTGCGCTAATCTTACGAGGAAATGGCGGGCGTGAACTGTTGGGCGAGACCTTAACATCACGCGGCGCTGTTGTAGAATTTTGTGAATGTTATCAACGTAATGCGAAAGCATACGACGGCGCGCAGGAAGCCATGCGCTGGCATACGCGCGGTATTGATACTCTTGTCGTCACCAGCGGCGAGATGCTACAGCAGCTTTACGCGCTCACACCCCCCTGGTATCAGGAAAACTGGTTACTTCGCTGTCGGCTGCTGGTCGTCAGCGAGCGTCTGGCGCACCTCGCCCGGGAAATGGGCTGGCAAGATATTCAGGTCGCTGATAACGCAGACAACGATGCGCTGCTTCGCGCATTACAATAACACTCATAATGGGAAGCCATAATGACGGAACAACAACACTCCTCTGCCACGGTTGAAGAGACAAAACCGGTCGATGTTTCTACGCCGCCGGAGAAACCCGGTAAGAACAACCGCGCCGGTAAGGCGAGCCTTGCGCTGAGCGTGATTGCTATCGCCATCGCGCTGGCGGCGGGCGCAGGTCTTTATGGCTGGGTGAAACAGCAAACCACCACGCTTCGCGCCACCAACGATGAACTGGCGAATCAGGTCATCGCAATGCAGCAAGCGCAGGATAAACAGAAAGCCGGTCTGGAAGAGGTCATTAAACAGCAGGCAACGCAGCTTGATGAAGCTAAGCGTCAGCAGGAGTCGCTGGCCCGTCAGCTTGATGAAGTGCAGCAAAAAGTGGCGACCATCTCCGGCTCCGACGCGAAGACCTGGCTGCTGGCGCAGGCCGATTTTCTGGTTAAGCTGGCGGGACGTAAGCTCTGGAGCGATCAGGACGTCACCACCGCTGCCACCCTGCTGAAAAGCGCCGACGCCAGCCTGGCGGATATGAACGACCCCAGCCTGATTACCGCGCGCCGCGCGATAACAGACGATATCGCCAGCCTGTCTGCGGTAGCCCAGGTGGATTACGACGGCATCGTGCTGAAGCTTAACCAGCTTTCTAACCAGATTGATAACCTGCGACTGGCTGATAATAACGATGACGACACCCCGATGGACGCCGACAGCAGCGAACTGTCCAGCTCCATCAGCGAATGGCGGGTTAACCTGCAAAAAAGCTGGCAGAACTTTATGGACAGCTTCATTACCGTTCGTCGCCGCGATGAGACCGCCGTTCCGCTACTGGCGCCCAATCAGGACATCTATCTGCGCGAAAATATCCGCTCACGGCTGCTGGTAGCCGCCCAGGCGGTTCCGCGCCATCAGGATGAGACCTATAAACAATCGCTGGATAATGTCTCTACCTGGGTTCGCGCCTATTACGACACCAACGATGCCGCGACTAAAGCCTTCCTCGAAGAGCTGGATAAGCTGGATCAGCAGTCCATTGCGATGGACGTGCCGGAAACGCTGCAGAGCCAGCCGATTCTGGAGAAACTGATGCAGACGCGCGTCCGTAACCTGCTGGCGCAGCCCGGCGTTGCCGCAGACCAGAACGCGGCGGAACCAGCGCCGCAGCAAGCGCCGCAGGGAGAATAATCATGCTAAAAGTATTGTTGCTCTTTGCGCTGCTTATTGCAGGGATCGTATTAGGCCCGATGGTGGCCGGCCACCAGGGCTACGTGCTTATCCAGACGGATAATTACAACATTGAAACCAGCGTTACCGGGCTGGTTATCATCCTTATTCTGGCGCTGGTGGTGCTGTTTGCGCTGGAATGGCTGCTCCGCCGCCTGTTCCGCACCGGCGCGCATACGCGCGGCTGGTTCGCCGGACGCAAGCGTCGTCGCGCCCGCAAACAGACTGAGCAGGCGCTGCTTAAGCTGGCAGAGGGGGATTATCAGCAGGTTGAGAAGCTGATGGCGAAAAACGCCGATCACGCAGAGCAGCCGGTGGTGAACTACCTGCTGGCGGCGGAAGCGGCCCAGCAGCGTGGCGACGAAGCGCGCGCGAATCAGCATCTTGAGCGCGCCGCCGAGCTGGCGGAACGCGACCCTATTCCGGTAGAAATCACTCGCGTGCGTCTGCAGCTGGCGCGCAACGAGAACCATGCCGCGCGCCACGGCGTCGACCGGCTGCTGGAAATAACGCCGCGTCACCCGGAAGTGCTGCGTCTGGCGGAACAGGCTTATCTCCGCACCGGCGCGTGGAGCTCTCTGCTGGATATCATTCCGTCGATGGCCAAAGCGAACGTCGCCGACGAAGCGCACCGTGAGGCGTTGCAACAGCAGGCCTGGATCGGCCTGATGGACCAGGCGCGCGCCGATCAGGGCAGCGAAGGGCTGAAAGCATGGTGGAAAAACCAGAGCCGTAAAACCCGTCATCAGGTTGTCCTGCAGGTGGCGATGGCGGAGCATCTGATCGAATGCAACGACCATGATACGGCGCAGGCCATTATCCTTGACGGTCTGAAGCGGCAGTATGATGACCGGCTGGTGCTGATCATTCCGCGTTTGCGTACCAACAACCCGGAGCAGATCGAAAAAGCGCTGCGCCAGCATATCAAAACCCAGGGCGATCGCCCGCTGCTGTGGAGCACGCTGGGCCAGTCGCTGATGAAGCACGGTGAATGGAAGGAGGCAAGCCTTGCCTTCCGCGCCGCGCTCAAGCAGCGCCCTGACGCTTTCGATTATGCCTGGCTGGCCGATTGCCTCGATCGCCTGCAGCAGCCCGAAGAGGCCGCCGCGATGCGCCGCGACGGGCTTCTGCTGACGCTGCACAATAATCCTTCCGCCTGATAAAAAGGGGGCCGCCAGGCCCCCTTTTTATTGCCGCCCGGATAACGCGTTTTGCGCCGATACGGAATGCCACGCAAACTGCGTACTCCCCTTAATCTTTGCACCTGACACGGCACAAAAAAGTGTGTTACCGTGCCAGCATCTTCCTTAACGGAGCTTTCCGCCCAATGTAACGATTCCCCGCTTCGATGTTGTCTGGTAATGCAGCCCTGCTGCAGGCATTCACTCGTTTTTGGGAATCGTTATTATGAACACCCTTCTCGCTGCGCTCGTGCGCGCGCTACGGGCTCACCGCTGGCTGCGGCTGTTGCTCTGCGCCTTTGTTTTATCCTCGTTAGGCAACGGCCTGACGCAGGTTCTGATCTTTGGTCAGCTACTTCGCTGGCAGGCTTCCCCGTCGGTTCTTACGCTCGCTTTCCTGTTCGCTACCCTGCCCGGTTTTGTTGGGAGTCTGGCGGGCGAAAAGCTTTGCCGTCGGCTATCGCCGCTGCACCTGCTCGTACTCGCAGAGGCGCTGGGACTGCTCGCTCTTATCCTGCCGCTGCTCGGGCTTCTTCATCACAGTATTTTCGCCTTATTGATGGTGCAGTCCGTCGAAGCCATGCTGTCAGGGCTCGCCTGGCCTGCCCTCGCCCTGCTCTTCAAACGCGGCCTCTCATCGCAGGAGCTACCCGCCGCCACGGCAATGGAAAATGTGATTTTTGCGTCACAGGTGCTGCTGGGCACCGGGGCGGGCGTGCTGCTCTTTGGCCGCCTCTCGCCGTTCATTATTTTGGGCATCGACGCGCTAAGCTTTCTGGGGGCGATAGGGCTGCTGGCGCTGACTGCGGGCGCTTTCCGGGCGGGTGGCGCTACGCGAGAAGACAGGGCTGCCCCGCCGTCTGCGCTGCGCTGGGCGGCACTTAGCCGACGGCAAAAACGCAGCCTGCTGATCTTACCCTCGCTGGCGGCAGTCGGCTCGCCCGCAATGGCGCTGCTGCCAGCGCTCGCCCAGCAGATACATCCTGCTGACGCCGCCGGGCTGGCCCTGCCGCTTCTCTTCGCCCGCAGCCTCGGGCAGCTTTGCGGCCCGCTGATACTGAATGGCGATAAGCTGTCCGGGTATGCGGGTAAAAACAGGCTGTTGCTGACCTGCCTGGCGCTGTTCCTTGCGGCGTACGGGCTATTGCCGACCGCAGCCGCCTGGGCGCCATTAGCCTTAGCGCTGATCTTTATCGCCCATCTGGCATCAAACGTGGTATTTGCGGTAGGTACATTTAGTCTGCTGGAGAAATTTCCTGCGGCAACGGTCTCCGGCGCAAGCGCGAAAGCGTGGCGCTGGCAAGCCTTAACCGCCACGCTGGCAACTGCCGTTACCGCCTGGCTTGCCAGCGCGTGGGGCGCGATGCAGGCGCTGTATAGCGTCTCGCTTTGCGCGCTGCTGCTGGTGGCGGCGCTTTTTCTGCGGTTTCGGTAATCAGCCATAAAAAAACGCCTGCTCAAGAGCAGGCGTTAAAACAGGTCTGTTTGACAACATAAATGGGTGCTTCACTCAACGTTATGTCCATGATGTTTGATGAGGCCGAAGCGACATCTGGCAGTGGACGATAAGCACCGTAAACGGCTCTGCGTCATTCCTGAGTTTATGAGGCCTGAAGGCGAGCATAAGAGATGGAATGAGCATCTACACGTTTATTATTGCACATATTCCGCTACTGCGGTAATGGCAAAACCTGCCGCCGCCCTATTTTAGGAATAGCGGAAATTCAGGGCGTTTAGCGATAACTAGCGGGCGTTAGACAGGTAAAAAGCGCGCTGATTGTCGTCATTAAGAGACAGGATAAAAGAAGATTGCATTAAGAGTTTATTATCAGTAAGTTAAGTGTCGCCAATTCACGACAACCGGCGTTTAGCAGCTAATCAGAGGGAAAAGGCATTAAAGCAGGCGTTTTACGGAAAGCAGAAAACAAAAAACCCCGCTAAAAGCGGGGTTCAAAAGTGGTCGGCGAGAGAGGATTCGAACCTCCGACCCACTGGTCCCAAACCAGTTGCGCTACCAAGCTGCGCTACTCGCCGAAATACTGCTTTTTGACTTTTTGTTCAATACAAGTTGTGGTGCGAGGGGGGGGACTTGAACCCCCACGTCCGTAAGGACACTAACACCTGAAGCTAGCGCGTCTACCAATTCCGCCACCTTCGCATTCCACGAAACTTTTACTGCTAAATAATGGGGTGGCTAATGGGACTCGAACCCACGACAACTGGAATCACAATCCAGGGCTCTACCAACTGAGCTATAGCCACCACTGTAAATCTTTTCACGCGGCCCTGTGAAAACCACAGACCACCGCAGCTCAAGCGCCTGTCTTAATGGCGCGCCCGACAGGATTCGAACCTGAGACCTCTGCCTCCGGAGGGCAGCGCTCTATCCAGCTGAGCTACGGGCGCGTAGCGCCGTTGCGGGGGTGGATAGTACGGACTTCGGGCGCGACTGTCTAGTGCTTTTTTGAAGAAAATGCGCGTTTGGTTATGCTTTGCGCATTTTGCCGCTTATTCCCCCGCCCGCCCCGTCTGCGCGTGGCGGCTGAGGCCGAGCGCTTTATAGATTAGGCTTACCGCAGCCAGGAAGATAATGCCGACAAACAGCGACATACGGGTATCTTCATTAAGGCCCATCCCAACCAGGACGCAGAGCAGAAAAGCCATCGTCACGTAGTTCGCCCAGGGGAAAAGCACCGAGCGGAAAGGATGGCTGGCAATCGCCTGCCGGTGAGCATGGCGAAAACGCAGCTGGCTAAACAGAATAACGAACCACGGCACCATGCCCGGCAATACGCTGGCGCTATAGACGTAGACAAATACCCGCTGCGGGTTAGGAATGAGGTAATTCAGACAGGAGCCGATAAGCAAAATAACAATAGAGATGCTCACGCCCACCACCGGTACGCCGCTTTTCGATACCTTCGCCACCCCTGCTGGCAGCTGGCGGTTTTTCGCCAGCGCGTAGAGCATGCGCCCGCAGCTGTACATGCCGCTGTTACAGCCGGAAAGCGCCGCCGTCAGTACTACAAAGTTGATAATGCCTGCCGCCGCGGTAATGCCTATCTTTGCAAAGGTCAGTACAAAAGGGCTGCCGTTGGTGCCAATCTCGTTCCACGGGAAGATAGTGACGATAACGAAAATCGCCCCCACGTAGAAAATCAGAATACGCCACAGCACTTTGCTCACCGCGCTACGCAGCGTGACCTGCGGGTTTTTCGCTTCGCCAGCCGTAATGCCGATAAGCTCCACCCCCTGATAGGAGGCGACAACGATACAGAGCGCCGTCAGAAAGCCTTTCCAGCCGCCCGCAAAGAAGCCGCCGTGTTCGCTCAGATTGCTAAAGCCGATGGCGTGACCGCCGTTGCCGAAACCAAAGAAAATGACGCCCAGCCCGACCACAATCATCATGATAATGGTGGTGACTTTGATCATCGCAAACCAGAACTCTATCTCACCGTACAGGCGCACCGCCGCCAGGTTAGCGATGGCCACCAGCCCCACGGCGATAAGCGCCGGTATCCACTGCGCCAGCTCCGGGAACCAGAACTGAACATAGACGCCGATGGCGGTAATTTCCGAAATGCCTACTGCCATCCACATAAACCAGTACGACCAGGCGGTAAGATAGCCGAAAAACGGGCTGATATAGCGATGGGCGTAGACGGCGAACGAACCGGCAACCGGCTCCAGGAAGAGCATCTCTCCCATCGAGCGCATGATGAAAAAGACAAAAAGCCCGGCGATAATGTAGGCCAGCAATACAGACGGCCCTGCCCATTTCAGGGTGCTTGCCGCCCCCATAAACAGGCCGACGCCGATGGTCCCCCCGAGCGCGATTAATTCAATGTGACGAGACTCCAGACCGCGCTGGAGTTCAGGTTTTTTTCAGCCATATAACCTCTGTCGTGTTTACAACTTCCCCGCTGGGCGGGTTATTTTTATGAGAAAAACGTGTATCAGGCTCACAGTCATCTACGCGCAAAAGGTCATTGCGCAGTGTTTTGAGCGCGCGAATGGTTTCGTAAAATGAGATAAATGGCAAACGATGTGTAAAAAATAGTGTGGGTTTGCACAAGAAAAGAACGATTGCGTCGCGCCAGGAAGGCGCGACGGCAGAAAGTTACAGGTTGCCCCGATAATGCCAGGACAAATAACGCAGCAGCCTGAGCTGGCGCGTCAGGCGGCTTGGCTGAGAAAGCAGCCGGTACAACCACTCCAGCCCCAGCCGCTGCCAGATAGCGGGCGCGCGTTTTACGTGGCCGGTGAAGACATCGTAGGTGCCGCCGACGCCCATATAGAGCGCGTCAGGGTATACCGTGCGGCAGTCGCGCATCAGGATCTCCTGGCGCGGCGACCCCATGGCGACGGTGACAATTTTCGCTCCGCTTTCACGAATACGCTCAAACAGCGCCGGCCGGTCTTCGGGGCGAAAGTAACCGTCCTGGCTGCCAACAATATTCACCTGCCACTGCGCGCGTAGCTTCGCCTCTGTTTGCGCCAGCACCTCGGGCTTTCCCCCCAGCAGAAAAACCGGCGTTCCTTCTCTTCCCGCTCTCTCCATCAGCGCTTCCCACAGGTCGGCGCCCGCCACGCGATCCACCTGCGCCTGCGGGTACTTCTTGCGAATAGAGCGCACCACGCTAATACCATCGGCATATTTAAACTCCGCCGTTTCGATAAGCGCCCGCACCTGGGCGTCATCCGCGATGGTAAGCATCTTCTCGGCGTTAATCGCGACCAGCGTCCCGTTCCTGAGCGCGCCGTCAGCGTATAAGTAGTCCAGCGCATGCTGCATATTGCGCCAGCCGATGAGTTTCAGCCCGCGCAGGTCATACACCGGGGCCGCTGTGTTGTCAGTCATTCGCATCCTTATTCAGACCTGAGACAGAGAGGCGCCGCGCCTGTTAATCAGCCCGGCGCTATCAAAGAGCCAATAGAGTAGTTTCGCCAGTAACACGCAGGCGCCAAAAACCAGCAGGAAGAAGACCACGCGGGAAACAAACGCATCCAGCCCCTCACGCGCCAGCACAATCATGTTGAAAATGGCGCCAAAGCAGAAGCTGTGCAGAATAGCCGCTTTATAGCGGCTGGACTCCCGGTTGCCCAGCGTATAAATCCAGTCGAACCACTTGATGATCAAGCCGACCACCACCGCGCCGAGAGGAATAAACCAGACGCCGCCCATCACCACCAGCGAGCCAATCAGCGTGGGCGAGATAGCCAGCCCGGAGTGGTTATTGAGCACTTCCCACGTAAAATAGTTGGCTGAGTTCAGCACGATACCAGGGCGGGACGGCCACAGCCAGGTGGGAATAAAGACATAGAAATCGCGCACGATAGGGGCCAGCCCCTGGAACTCGATCTTGTCGTAATTTTGCAGCAGCAGCGACAGGTTCTCCCACGGCGAGAAGGTGTCGCGGGTAAGGTATAAAAAGGTGTAGAACGCCTCATCCCCTTTGACATCCAGCCCGTAGCGTTTTAGCGCCAGCCAGAACATAGCGACGATGCCCATCACCCCGGCGGCGACCAGCATCCACAGCGAGATCCAGCCGCGGATAATGCCGATAAACAGGAAGATGGCGAAAGCGATGATGATATTGGCGCGGGTGCCGCCGACAATCATATAGGTCAGCAACCCAAACGCGACCGTGCTGACCAGGAAGAAGAGCCACGCCCGCCCGTCCTGGCGCAGAAAATAGACCACCAGCATGGCGGGAATAAAGAAGTAGAAGAAGCGCTTGAGCGCCACGCCGGAAACTTCGCTGGAAAAAATCTGGCTGTAGGAGTGCAAACGGAACAGTAAAAAGCCGTTATGCATAAAGAAAATGGCCACGCTAACCAGCGCAATCAGCATCAGCATGGCGCAGGTCAGATGCGCCTCAACCCGGTTCACGGTAAAGAGCGGGCGGCGCGGTACGTCCCGCGAAGCGGCGCGCAGCCGTGTCTTGTAGGTAATATAATAAATGCCGTAAAAGCAGGCTGCCGCCAGCAGCGACTGTAGCATGACCCCAGGCGGCGCGACGCCGACGTCAAAGCGAAATACCAGCACGCTGGTGAGCGGGAAGCCGAAAAAGAAGGTCAGTAAAAACAGCAACGAAAAGAAGACGTTGAAGTTAAACCTTACGCGGCGAAACTCAAACCAGGTCAGGGCCGCGATAAACAGCGTTGCCAGCAGCCAGACTATCAATAATCCACTGAATTCAAGCGGACTCATTGCGCCTCCCCCGCCGCGATGCGCAGCGCCCGATGCCAGGGGGCAATATAGTTCGGGTTGAAGAAGGTGATGGCGCTTTTGTCTACCGCCTGCAGCTGCCGCTGCGCCTCACGAACGATCGCTTCATTGAGCGCATCATCGGTAAACAGCACCGGAATGTTCTCTTCAGCCATATCCCGCCAGAAAGGGTTAGCGCGGTTAAGCACGCAGGGCACGCCGGCCTGAATCAGCAGGCATAACGTACCGATACCCTGCTGGCGCGCGAAGATAAAATAGCCCAGATCGCACTGGCCAAGCAGCGCGAGATAATCATCGAAATCCATCTTTTCGCTGAGGATACGCAGGTTTTCCGCACTGAATAGCGCAAGCCCGGCCTCCCGTACCTTCGCAATGTAATCGCCGTTATTCGCCGGGTAGCCCATGGGGATCACCAGGTTTACCGTATCGCCAAACTGGCGATGGATAGCCGTCAGCGCCGCAATATGCTCATTGCTGGGATCGCCGGAATTCCCCACCAGAATCGTGAGCTTGCCCTGCCGCTGCGCCTCATCCCCCAGCGCATTCAGCGCCGGATCCATACGGGTGGGAAAGTAGAGCAGTTCGCCACGCACATGGGGATGACGCTGCGCAAACCAGGCTAAATCGCCGCGGGTGGCGAAGATGGCACCCACTCGCCGCTGCGCCAGCCGACGCAGGGGGTAAAACAGGCGGAACTTAAGGCTGCGGGAGACTTCATACAGATCGGCTCCCCAGGCATGCCAGTAAAACTGCGACGATTTAATCGCCCCACGCAACAGCGCCAGCCAGACGCCGGTATTGAACTGCCCATGGAAAAAGAAGCGCTGCTGACGGTTGGCCTTTGCTTTGGCGATAACCGCCTGCGCCAGCGCCTGTTTGCTGCCGAAAAATTGCAGGCACAGCGCCGGGTACATTTCACTGATGCCGCTATCCTGCCCGGCCAGCATAAAATCACGGGCATTCGGGCCCGCCGCCGCAAGGCTTTCATTAAAGAAACGCAGCACGGTGTGGTTATGGTGAGGGATATCCGATCCCAGTACATGTATGAGTGCAGTCATGCCCGTCTACGCCAGAGTAAAAATACGCCACAGCAGAGCGTGAAATAGATAATGTAGGTCGCCATATAGGCCTGCGCCGCACCCGCCGCGCCGTGAGCAGGAATCAGCAGGCGCGAAAAGAGCGTCAGTAGAACGAACTGGCTCACTTCCGCCAGAATGTAAAACCGCAGCGACGCCTTCGCAATCACCAGGTAACCGAAAACGTAAGCGCCCACTTTCAGCACATCGCCAACCAGTTGCCAGGCGAACAGATCGCGCATGGCGGTAAATTTGTCGGAAAACAGCAGCCAGATGGCGAAGTCTCGAAGCAGCCAGACGCAGAAACTGGCCGCCGCGACCGCAGGCAGGACAAATTTCAGCGATTTAAGGACTTCGCGGCCAATCTCCTGTTTGCTGGTTAACCTTGAGAGCGTCGGCAGCAGGTAGACGCTAAACGAGGCGGTAATAAATTGTAGATAAGCATCTGAGATGCTGCTCACGCCCTGCCAGATGCCCACCTCATCCCAGCTGTAGTGGGCGGCCAGCAGGTTCCGCATCATGACGTAGGCCAGCGGCAGCGTGACCGACGTGATCAGCGCCATCAGCGTAAATTTACTCAGTTGCCCTGCCAGCCCGTTATCCCAGCGGGGGCGAAAATAGCCCAGCGGCACCTGCCGCCGACGCAGCAAGATGATGAAGGCCGGGATCACTACCAGCGCCGGAACCAGCGCCATGCCCAGCAGCGCGCCCTGATAGCCGCCTGACTTATAGCAAACATACCAGGCCGCAACGCCGACCAGGCTGCCGATAATCAGCGATAGCGCATTACCTGCCGCATCACGAAAGCCTTTCATCACCGCCAGCAGCAGGTTCGCCCAGGCGATACCCATCTGTACCAGCGCGACCAGGCGCACCAGCCCCTGATAGTCCTGATGACCAAACAGCCCCTGGCTGATGGGCCCCGCCGCCAGCAAGAACAGCAGCCCCAGCAGCGTAGAGAAGCCAAGCACCATCGCCGAGGCGGTGCCGACCACATCATTAAGCCGCTGCGGGTCATCATGATGCTGGGCAACGAATTTCGTCACGCCGTTAAAAATGCCCGCACCGGCGAGCACACCCAGCACGGTAATCAGCTGGCGGAAATTTCCCGCCTGCCCAACGCCAGAGGGACCATAGGCCAGCGCCAGCAGTTTTACCACCAGCAAGCCCGCGCCAATTTTGACGAGGGTACTTGCCGCGGTCCAGACAGAAGCTTTAGCCAGCGACATGCTAGTTAAAATAGCTCAGTAAGGTATTGATGACGGTACGCTGATTGACCGGTGCCAGGTTGTAGAACAGCGGCAGGCGAAGCAAACGCTCACTTTCTTGCGTGGTATAACGGTCTTCGCCATGAAATTCGCCGAACTTTTCGCCCGCGGGAGAAGCGTGCAGCGGAATGTAATGGAACACCGAGAGAATTTCGGCCTCTTTCAGGAAAGCAATAAGCCTGCTGCGGTCGTCTTCGTCGCGCAGCTTGATATAGAACATGTGGGCGTTATGAACGCACCCTTCCGGGATGGAGGGCAGCGCGATGCGCCCTGCGCGCGCCAGCGGGGCAAGCGCATCATGGTAGGTCTGCCACAGCGAAAGACGCTGCTGGTTGATACGGTCCGCCGCTTCGAGTTGAGCCCACAGATAAGCGGCCTGCAAATCTGACATCAAATAGCTGGAGCCGATATCGCGCCAGGTATATTTATCGACCTGGCCACGGAAAAACTGGCTGCGGTTTGTGCCTTTTTCACGAATGATCTCCGCCCGTTCAACCAGCGCGCGATCGTTGATTAACGTCGCGCCGCCTTCACCACCGGCGGTATAGTTTTTTGTTTCATGAAAACTAAAGCAGCCGATATGGCCAATCGTGCCCAGCGCCCGGCCCTTATAGGTGGACATCACCCCCTGCGCGGCATCTTCTACCACGTAGAGGTCATGGCGTTTGGCGATAGCCATAATCGTGTCCATTTCGCAGGCCACGCCCGCGTAGTGAACCGGCACAATCACCCGCGTCCTGTCGGTGATGGCCGCCTCGATACGCGTTTCGTCAATATTGAGCGTATCCGGACGGATATCGACAAAGACGATTTTCGCCCCGCGCAGCACAAAGGCGTTAGCGGTGGAGACAAAGGTGTAGCTCGGCATGATCACTTCATCGCCGGGCTGGATATCCAGCAGCAGCGCCGCCATCTCCAGCGACGCGGTACAGGAAGGGGTAAGCAGCACTTTCGGGCTGCGAAAACGCTGTTCCATCCACTGCTGGCAGCGACGGGTAAAACCGCCGTCGCCGCACAGTTTGCCGCTGCCCATCGCCGACTGCATGTAGTCGAGTTCCGTTCCCACCACTGGTGGTGCATTAAAAGGGATCATTGAGTCACCTGTATAACCAGTAAGCGGTGCTTTCCATAAGCGCACCGCTGCGAGTGTATCGTTTGATGGCGGCAAGATTGCTTATCTGCGTCGCCACGCGAAGCGTCTTAAGCTGGCGCTGCTGCGCCCAGTAAACTGCCGCCAGCATCAGTTTTTCCCCTGCGCCGCGCCCGCCAAGCAGCCCGATACGCGCTTCATTTTCGTTAAGCTGGCGCAAGGAGACAAAAGCGTTAATCTGGCCGTCAGGAGCGCGAAACAGCAGGCATTCATGGTCGTAAACGCCCTTCACCGCGTTTTCAATCCACTGAGCGTAAAAGCGCCCGCTGGCCTCCGGGGGATACCAGGGCGCGCGAAAGCGGCTCTGGCTGAAAAGCGTGGCCGCCATCTGACGCAGCGGAACAATATCTGCCGCGACAGCAGTTTGGGCCTGCGGATCAACCGCCTGCGCTGGAACCGGCAGGGCAAAATCGGCCTCCCCTTCGACCAGACGAAAGCCAAATTGTTGCAGGGCATCCAGCTGATGGGTGGCGCTTGCCGCTATTTTCGCCTGTATGCGGTGAAAACCGTCAAAGGCGCGCTCATCCAGTGCGGGCGCGTCGTCGCGCAAACGCACGATGGCGCTACGCAGGCCAAAAAAAGCGCTCTCCCATGCCAGCTCTTCTACCACGCCGTGTAGTGTCATGGATGGCCTCAGCGCCAGACGCCTTTAGTATCAATAATATACTGCTGCGCAATGCTGTCGCCGCTAAGGGCTTTGAACTCTTTATGGTCCACCAGCATGACCAGTACATCCGCCTGTTCTAACGCCGTCTCCAGCGAAACCAGCTTGCTGAGCTCGCCCAGCGCTGGCGGCAGCCGATGAATATTGGGCTCCACGACCAGCGTTTCGCCGCCGTGCCATTGGGCAATGCTGCGGGCGATTTCCATAGCCGGACTTTCGCGCAGATCGTCGATATTGGGTTTAAACGCCAGGCCAAAGCAGGCGATTTTAACGTCGCTGGGCCGTTTATCGCTGGCTGCCAGGCAGTCGGCGACGGTGGCTTTTACCTGGTTCAGCACCCAATGCGGCTTGCTGTCGTTGACCTCGCGCGCGGTGCGGATAAGCCGCGCCTGCTGCGGGTTTTGCGCCACGATAAACCACGGGTCGACCGCGATACAGTGGCCGCCGACGCCCGGGCCGGGCTGCAAAATATTCACGCGGGGGTGGCGGTTCGCCAGGCGAATCAGTTCCCAGACGTTGATCCCCTGGTCGGCGCAAATCAGCGACAGCTCATTGGCGAAGGCGATGTTCACGTCACGAAAGCTGTTTTCCGTCAGTTTGCACATTTCGGCGGTGCGGGAGTTAGTGACCACACACTCGCCCTCCAGGAAGATGTTGTAAAGCTCGCTGGCGCGGGCAGAGCAGACCGGCGTCATACCGCCGACCACACGGTCATTCTTGATAAGCTCCACCATCACCTGGCCCGGCAGTACGCGTTCCGGGCAGTAAGCGATATTAATATCCGCCTGTTCGCCCGCCTGCTGGGGAAAGGTTAAGTCCGGGCGGGCCTGCGCCAGCCACTGGGCCATCTGTTCCGTTGCGCCCACCGGGGAGGTAGACTCCAGAATCACCAGCCCGCCTTTTTTCAGCACCGGCGCAATGGAGCGCGCCGCCGCTTCGACGTAGGTCATATCCGGCTCATGTTCGCCTTTAAACGGCGTCGGAACCGCGATAAGAAAGGCGTCAGCCTCAACCGGCGTGGTGCTGGCGCGCAGCCAGCCGCCCTCTACCGCTGTTTTCACTACCTTATCGAGCTCAGGCTCAACAATATGAATCTCCCCGCGGTTGATGGTCTCTACCGCGTGAGGATTGATATCTATCCCCACCACCTGTTTTTGCCGTGAAGCAAAAGCCGCTGCGGTTGGCAGTCCGATATAGCCAAGGCCGATGACGGAAATCGTTGCGAAACTCATAGGGTTACCCGATTGTTTTTTAATGCATGCAAAATTCGACCACAGGCCTGCCCGTCTCCATACGGATTATGCGCACGGCTCATGTCCTGCCAGGCGTTCACGTCGTTCAGAAGCCGTGAGACCTCCGCCACGATACGCTGGCGATCTGTGCCTACCAGCCGGACCGTTCCGGCCTCAATCGCCTCTGGCCGCTCGGTGGTGTCGCGCATCACCAGAACAGGCTTGCCCAGAGACGGCGCCTCTTCCTGGATGCCGCCGGAATCGGTAAGGATCAGCCAGGCCCGGTCCATCAGCCAGAGAAACGGCAGGTAGTCCTGCGGCTCGATAAGCGTCACGTTATCCACGTTCCCAAGGATACGGTTTACCGGCTCGCTCACGTTGGGGTTGAGATGCACCGGGTAGACGATCTGGACATCGTCATGCTGCCCGGCGATTTCCGCCAGCGCATGGCAGATATGCTCAAAGCCCTGGCCAAAACTCTCCCGTCGGTGGCCGGTCACCAGGATCAACTTTTTGTTGCTATCCAGGAAGGGGTAGCGCGCCGCCAGCGCTTCGCCCAGCGACACATCGTTCAGCACCCGATCGCGCACCCAGAAAAGCGCGTCGATAACGGTGTTGCCGGTGACAAAAATATTCTTCTCCGCCACGTTTTCCCGCAGCAGGTTGCGCCGGGAGTTTTCCGTCGGCGCAAAGTGGTACAGCGCCAGATGGCCGGTCAGCGTACGGTTGGCCTCCTCCGGCCAGGGCGAGGAGAGATCGCCGGTTCGCAGCCCCGCCTCCACATGCCCGACGGGGATGCGCTGGTAAAATGCGGCAAGGCTTGCCGCGATGGTGGTAGTGGTGTCGCCATGCACCAGCACCACGTCCGGACAAAAAGACTCCAGAATGGGCTTGAGACCTTCCAGAATACGGCAGGTGATCTCCGTCAGCCCCTGCCCGGGACGCATAATATTCAGGTCATAGTCCGGAACAATAGAAAAGAGATTCAATACCTGATCGAGCATTTCCCGATGCTGCGCAGTGACGCATACTTTTGCATCAAAATCAGGGTCCTTTGCCAGCGCATGTACCAGAGGCGCCATTTTGATGGCTTCTGGTCGTGTGCCAAATACGGTCAGTACTTTCACAACGATTCTCTTCGATTAGGTGATGAAGGCGCATGGCCTTCACCTCAGACGGCATGTCAGAATGAGCGACGGCGCATTAACGCAACGCCAGCGCCAATCAGCGCCCCCACAACACCCCACATGATCATCAGAAAAGCACGACGCGGACTATCGCGTTTTACCGGTTCTTCCGGCGTGCGCAAATAACGATAAGTCTGAAAACGGGGATCAAGTGTGGGGCCAACGTTCAGCGTATTAAGCATGGCCCGGTTCTGGAAGTAGTCCAGATCATATTCAGGCCCTACTGCCTGCAGGTTCTCCAGCCGCGCCTGCAGCATGGGTCGGCCTAACAAAAACATTTCCGAATCGGGCAGCTCATCCGGCGGCACTTCCGTCTCGCTGCGGGAAATATTGTGCTGCTCGGCTACCGACAGCGCCTGCTCGATGCTGTGCACCCGGCGGTTAAAAATGGTTTTAGACACCTCTTCCTGGCGCTTTACCTGCGCTTTCATCTGGATGGTACGGGCCGCCCACGCCCCTTTCAGCTCGTCGTTGAGATGACGCGCGGCGCGCTGGCTGGCAAAAGCGATGTACTGACGCAGCAGGTTGTTGGCGTCGGGCGCGGTCTCTGCGATCAGCTTCACGCTGTCATTCAGGTTGTGCGTCACGTCGCCTGGCGTGTACTGAATGTTATTGATCAGTTCGTCGAGCATCGCGGCGTCCGCTTTGCTGTTGCCTACTTTACGCTGCTTGTAGTAGTCCGTTTGCGACCAGAAGTCCCGGCGGGTATCCCACGACGCAAGCTGCATCACGAACTCTTTGTAGGCCTCGTCCATCACGGAGGGCTGATCCACAGGCACCTGATTGGCTTTAACGTCAAGGTTGCGCAGAAACTGCTGCTGCGAATAGAAACCGCCCAGCATATTGACCGTGGGGCGGTCGGTAATAGCCGTCGCGCCCCACTCCTGCCGCGCAAAGAAAGTCCACACTAGCGCAGCTAGCGCAAAGAGCAGCGCAATCCCGCATATCCATAGTTTCCCTGCCCACAAAGTACGAAACAGCCCACGAATATCCAGCTCATTTTCCGTACCCGCTGAAGGTGCTCCCGACAATGGTTGAGTCATCGCTTTCCCGGATTTACTTGGTTAAGGTTGGTTTGTGGCCGCTGTTACGGCGCATTCTGCGCTTCACACGCTTGATGAAGCGCGCCACTTTCCAGGCGCGCTTAATGCAGTAGCCATACAAAAAGAACGCCAGCAAAAAGAGTGCCAACATCACCCATTCAGGGATGAAGTGTAAGTATTCGGTCACCACTCCGACCGACGCCAGCAGCGCCGCGGCGAGCGTAATCAAAACGAAGGCCTGCCGCGAGGTAAACCCGGCACGCATAATCAGATGATGGATGTGCTGGCGATCCGGGGAGAAAGGACTCATCCCTTTGCGCAGACGGCGATACATAATCGCCACCATGTCCATAAGCGGAATAGCGATAATCCACAGCGCCGTAACCGGGCTGATAGGATGCGTCTGTCCCTGGGTGGTTTCCAGCAGGATCCAGATGAGGGTAAAGCCGATGAAGGTACTGCCCGCATCGCCCATAAAGACTTTGTAGCGACGCCCCAGCGCCCCGAGGTTAAGCAGGATATAGGGCAGGATGGCGGCGATCATGGCGAAACACCACATCGCCAGGCTTACCTGGCCATCAAACCACAGAATAATGCCGATAGCGGCGAAGGAGACGCACGAAAGCCCGCCCAGCAGGCCATCAATTCCGTCAACCATGTTAAAGGCGTTAATTGCCGCCCAGACGGCAAAGAGGGTCAGCAGATAGCCAAACGGTCCCAGCACCATCTCCCATGTGCCAAAAATGTAGCCCAGGCTGCTGAGATAGAGCTTGCCGACCACCATCATCACAATGGCGATAAGGGCCTGCACCACCGCGCGGATTTTTACGCTGATGTCATAACGATCGTCCAGCGCGCCGACAAAGACCAGCACCCCGGCGCAGAAGAGATAAAGAGCGGCATGAGGAATGTAGTAGTCAGCAATGCCGAAGGTAAAACAGATCCCCGCGAAGACTGAGATACCGCCAACCAGCGGAATCAACCCCTGATGCCGCTTACGGAAGTTGGGCTTATCCACCAGACCCACGCGCTTCGCCATTTTGCGGGCGAAAAATAAAAACGCGGTCGTGAATAAGAAAACACTGAATAATTCAGTAAACGCAGTGAGTAAATTCACAATGCATGCTCTCAGCGAATGTTAATCCTGGCAGTATAACGACGATGCCGTGCTCCAAAAAGGAGAAAGCAGGTCGTTCGCAGGCGTTATTGTCTGTTTTTCAAGCAACCAGCTTATTGATTGCTTTGATATTTGTATTGAAGTGGCCTGCGGTGGACTATGCCTGTCCCAATGCATATAGCGTATAGCCCATAAATGAAAAACGCCACGTAAAAACGTGGCGTTTCCGAGCTTTATTTGAATTAAGAGCGCTTCATCATGTCGAAGAACTCATCATTGGTCTTCGTCATTGCCAGCTTGTTAATGAGGAACTCCATCGCGTCGATTTCACCCATCGGGTGAATGATTTTGCGCAGGATCCACATTTTCTGCAGCTCTTCCTGAGTGGTGAGCAGCTCTTCTTTACGGGTACCGGAACGGTTGTAATCAATCGCCGGGAAGACGCGTTTTTCCGCAATCTTACGGGAGAGGTGCAGTTCCATGTTACCGGTGCCTTTAAACTCTTCGTAGATAACCTCGTCCATTTTGGAGCCGGTATCAATCAGCGCGGTCGCAATGATGGTCAGGCTGCCGCCCTCTTCCACGTTACGTGCGGCGCCGAAGAAGCGTTTCGGACGATGCAGGGCGTTAGCGTCAACACCACCGGTCAGTACTTTACCGGAAGCCGGCACCACGGTGTTGTAAGCGCGCGCCAGACGAGTAATAGAGTCGAGCAGAATGATAACGTCTTTCTTATGCTCAACCAGGCGTTTCGCCTTCTCGATAACCATTTCCGCAACCTGAACGTGGCGGGATGCCGGTTCGTCGAAGGTGGAGGCAACCACTTCGCCTTTAACCAGACGCTGCATCTCGGTCACTTCTTCCGGACGTTCGTCGATCAGCAGCACCATCAGTACGCAGTCAGGATGGTTATAAGCGATGCTCTGCGCAATGTTCTGCAGCAGCATGGTTTTACCCGCTTTCGGCGGCGCAACAATCAGACCACGCTGGCCGCGGCCAATCGGCGAGGCCAGATCCAGCACACGTGCCGTTAAGTCTTCGGTAGAACCGTTACCACGCTCCATACGCAGACGAGAATTCGCATGCAGCGGCGTTAAGTTCTCGAACAGAATCTTGTTACGGGCGTTTTCCGGCTTGTCGTAGTTAACTTCGTTAACTTTCAACAGTGCAAAGTAACGTTCACCCTCTTTGGGCGGGCGAATCTTACCCGAAATAGTGTCACCGGTGCGGAGGTTGAAACGGCGGATTTGGCTGGGGGATACGTAGATGTCGTCAGGGCCGGCGAGGTAGGAGCTGTCTGCGGAACGGAGGAAACCAAATCCATCCTGCAGAATCTCCAGCACACCGTCGCCAAAGATATCTTCGCCACTCTTCGCGTGCTGCTTCAGGATGGCGAAAATAATGTCCTGTTTGCGCATACGAGCCAGGTTTTCCAGCCCCATATTTTCGCCGAGAGTGATCAGCTCAGAAACCGGCGTATTCTTTAATTCGGTAAGATTCATAATGGTGTGGGTTCTTAAACTCGGGGTAAATCTCGAACTTAATTTGTGAATGGTATGGCAGGGTCATCCATGCCTGTTAACGGCCATCAACTCATGTCCTGGCGCTGTCTGGTAAAAGGAAAACACGCAGAGCTGAAACGACAAGACGGAATAAGCGATAAGCCCGGAATCTATCCACTGCTTCGCTCGTAGACACGCAGCGAGAAGCATCGGGTAAAACAAGATTCAAACTACAAGGTATGTTTAAAACGAAGTCAAAACTAAATTAGCACGACTAAAGCCGGGCGTCCAGCAATCCACATAATTTAGGAAGCTGGCGCGCCGGCGGGGTGAGTCTGTTACGCCAGGTTAGCGTCCAGGAACTCTTTCAGTTGACCTTTGGACAGCGCGCCCACTTTGGTCGCGGCCACTTCGCCGTTTTTGAACAGCAGCAGGGTCGGGATGCCGCGGATACCGTATTTCGGCGCGGTGCCCGGGTTCTGGTCGATGTTCAGCTTCGCTACGGTCAGCTTGCCTTCGTATTCGCTAGCGACTTCATCCAGAATCGGGGCGATCATTTTGCACGGGCCACACCACTCTGCCCAGAAATCGACGAGAACCAGCCCGTCCGCTTTGAGTACATCCGTGTCAAAACTGTCGTCAGTCAGGTGAATAATTTTATCGCTCATATATAACTCCACAGGAATAAGCCTGGTGTGTTGGTGTAGCATAAAACAGCAACGTGTTGATGCCACATTAACCAACTAAAGGTTGACTTTATTTCACCGGATACGCTTTCGTAAAGCAATAGTAAGCTGATATTCTACCACACTATGAGCAAAACACATTTAACTGAACAGAAGTTTTCCGACTTCGCCCTGCACCCTAAGGTGATTGAAGCCCTTGAAACTAAAGGGTTTCATAATTGTACGCCCATACAGGCACTCGCCCTCCCGCTGACGCTGGAAGGCCGTGACGTTGCAGGGCAGGCGCAAACCGGTACCGGCAAAACGATGGCGTTTCTGACGTCAACGTTTCATTATTTACTCTCACATCCGGCCATTGAAGACCGCAAAGTTAACCAGCCGCGCGCGCTGATCATGGCGCCGACGCGTGAACTGGCGGTGCAAATTCATGCTGACGCCGAGCCGCTGGCGCAGACCACCGGTCTCAAACTTGGCCTGGCTTACGGCGGCGACGGTTACGACAAACAGCTTAAAGTGCTGGAAAGCGGCGTCGACATTTTGATAGGCACCACCGGTCGCCTGATTGATTATGCGAAACAGAACCATATTAACCTGGGCGCGATCCAGGTCGTGGTGCTGGACGAAGCCGATCGTATGTACGATCTGGGCTTTATTAAAGATATCCGCTGGCTGTTCCGCCGTATGCCTGCGGCGACCGAGCGTCTGAACATGCTCTTTTCCGCCACCCTCTCTTACCGTGTTCGCGAACTGGCGTTCGAACAGATGAACAACGCTGAATACGTTGAAGTGGAGCCGGAGCAGAAAACGGGCCACCGTATTAAAGAAGAGCTTTTCTACCCTTCTAACGAAGAGAAGATGCGCCTGCTGCAGACGCTGCTGGAAGAAGAGTGGCCGGATCGCGCCATTGTCTTCGCCAACACTAAGCACCGCTGTGAAGATATCTGGGGTCATCTGGCCGCAGATGGTCACCGCGTTGGCCTGCTGACCGGCGACGTCGCGCAGAAAAAACGTCTGCGTATCCTTGATGAATTTACCCGTGGCGACCTGGATATTCTGGTGGCGACGGATGTCGCGGCCCGCGGCCTGCACATTCCTGCCGTGACGCACGTCTTTAACTACGACCTGCCGGACGACTGCGAAGACTACGTTCACCGCATTGGCCGTACCGGGCGTGCAGGGGCCAGCGGCCACTCAATCAGCCTCGCCTGTGAAGAGTACGCGCTGAACCTGCCGGCGATTGAGACCTATATCGGCCACTCTATTCCAGTTAGTAAGTACAACCCGGACGCGCTGTTAAGCGAACTGCCGCCGCCGAAGCGCCTTACTCGCCCGCGCACCGGTAACGGCCCGCGTCGCAGCGGCGGCGCGCCGCGTAACCGTCGTCGTTCAGGTTAAACGCCATGCCAGACACCTATGCCGCCATCGATTTAGGCTCGAACAGCTTTCATATGCTGGTTGTACGCGAGGTGGCTGGCAGCATCCAGACCCTGTCGCGCATTAAACGCAAGGTGCGCCTCGCGGCGGGTCTGGGCAGCGACAATGTGCTCTCGCAGGAGGCCATGGAGCGCGGCTGGCAATGCCTGCGTCTCTTTGCCGAACGCCTGCAGGACATTCCCTCCGGTCAAATTCGCGTTGTCGCCACCGCGACGCTGCGTCTGGCGACCAATGCCGGTGACTTTATTCATAAAGCGCAGGCGATCCTCGGCTGCCCGGTGCAGGTTATCAGCGGCGAAGAAGAGGCGCGGCTGATCTATCAGGGAGTTGCTCATACCACGGGCGGTTCCGACCGCCGTCTGGTGGTGGACATTGGCGGGGCCAGTACCGAGCTGGTAACCGGCACTGGCGCGCAGGCGACCTCATTATTCAGCCTTTCGATGGGCTGCGTGACCTGGCTTGAACGCTTTTTTACCGACCGCAATTTAGGCCAGGAGAATTTCACCGCCGCCGAAGCCGCCGCGCGGGATGTGCTGCGCCCGGTTGCCGATGAACTGCGTCGTCACGGCTGGGAAGTGTGCGTTGGCGCTTCCGGCACGGTTCAGGCGCTGCAGGAAATTATGATGGCGCAGGGGATGGACGAACGCATTACCCTGGCCAAGCTGCAACAGTTAAAGCAGCGAGCCATTCAGTGTGGCCGCCTGGAAGAGCTGGAAATCGAAGGCCTGACGCTGGAAAGGGCGCTGGTTTTCCCCAGCGGGCTGGCTATTTTAATCGCTATCTTCACCGAGTTGAATATCCAAAGCATGACCCTTGCGGGCGGCGCGCTGCGCGAGGGGCTGGTCTATGGGATGCTGCATCTTAGCGTTGATGAAGATATTCGCAGCCGCACGCTGCGTAATATCCAGCGCCGTTTTATGATCGATACCGATCAGGCAAGACGCGTCTCCTCGCTGACGGCGCTGTTTGCTCAGGCCGCGTCGAACGTGTGGGAACTTGATGCGTACAGCGTCGAAATGCTGAAAGTTGCCGGCGAACTGCATGAAATCGGGCTAAGTATTGAGTTCAAACAGGCGCCGCTCCATGCCGCCTGGCTGGTGCGCAACCTGGATCTGCCCGGCTTTACCCCCGCGCAGAAAAAGCTGCTCGCAACGCTGCTGTTGAACCAGACGAACCCGGTAGATCTCTCATCCCTTCATCAGCAAAACGCCGTGCCGCCACGCGTGGCGGAGCATCTGTGCCGTCTGCTGCGGCTGGCGATTATTTTTGCCAGCCGCCGTCGTGACGATCTGCTGCCCAGCGTTCGTATTGCCGCTCAGGGTGAGACCATTACCGTGACGCTACCCGCAGGCTGGCTGGAGAGCCATCCGCTGGGCGCTGAGATGATTGAGCAAGAGCGTCAGTGGCAAAGCTATGTCCACTGGCCGCTGCATTTTGCACGTAGCGAGGCAATGGAATAACGCAACTCAGGAGAGATAATGCGGGAAGAACTGGATTTTAAATCGCTGCGTTTTTTTTCCGCGCTCTACCGTGAGGGGAATGTTTCCCACGCTGCCGACGCCCTTAGCATCAGCCAGCCCACCGGCAGCATTTTGCTGAAAAAGCTGCGGGACTATTTTGACGATCCTCTGTTTGTACGTGTGGGTCAGCGGATGGCGCCGACCCCGCGTGCCGATCACATCGCGCAAACCGTTTTTTCCATCCTCCATTTAGTCGATAACGAACTGCCTGCCAGGCCGGGGTTTGATCCACACACCAGCACCCGGCAATTCACTATCGGCATGACCGATATCAGCCAGATGACGCTGCTGCCCTCTCTACAGGCCGCGCTACTACAACAGGGCGCGAATGGGGTATCCCTCTCAATACGCAATATTGATGACCAGACCATCGCCGCACTGGAAACCGGGAAATGCGACGTAGCCATCGGCTACTTAATGCAGCTGCCGGATAACGTCTACCAGCAGCGTCTGTTTAACCAGGCCTATGTCTGCCTCACGGCGGAAAACCATCCGCGCATCAGTCACGCATTTACCGCGCAGCACTGGCGTGAAGAGAAACATCTGGCGGTCCACGTTAACGGCACCGGGCATGGTGATATCGATAAGATGCTGACCGAGCACGGTATGCCGCGGCATATTACCCTGACGCTCCCCAGTTTTCTGGGCGCGGGTGAACTGGTTGCAGGCAGTGAAATGGTCGCGGTTGTGCCAGAGCAGCTGGCGCGCCACATTGTTCAGCGCTATCCCTGCCACTGCTGGCCGCTGCCGTTTGCCTTACCGGATATTTCCATTCGCCAGGTCTGGCATCAGCGGCTACATCACGATCCCGGCCATATGTGGCTGCGTTCACTGATCGCCGGGCTGGCCGACTCCGGCGTAAGCTGAATCACTATTACGTTTAAGAATGTCGTTGCGTCAGGTCTATTAATTTTTCCAATAGTGGCTATTGCCATACGGATATTGCCGCTCATTACCTGGAAATATACTCTTCCTCTATCGTTCAGAAATTATATAAGCCAGAGGAAAATACTATGCGTGGTAAAATTGCCTTAGAAGAACATGTCACCACTCCGGAAAATAATCGCCTTTGGGATTCGACTGGTGAGGCCGGTCGTAACGGCACTGATTATATGAAAGATGTTGAACACCGCTTATTAGATCGCAGTATTCAACTGGAAGAAATGGCGCAGAGAAATATCGACCATGTTATTCTCTCGCTAACATCTCCGGGCGCGCAATCTATTCTTGATAAATCCGCCGCGGTAAAATTTGCACGCGATACGAACGATTATATTATTGATCATTATGTCAAACCAAACCCCGATAAATTTAGCGCGTTCGCAACGGTAGCATTACAAAATCCGGAAGCTGCCGCCGAAGAACTGGATCGCGCGGTGAAAAAACTGGGGATGAAAGGCGCGCTGATTAACGGCTATACCAACGTTAAAGACAGCGAGCACGGCCTCTATCTCGATGACGAAGCGATGCTGGTCTTCTGGGATAAGGTGAACGAGCTGAAAGTGCCGGTTTATTTGCATCCGCGCGAGCCGCTGGAAGGCCCAGCCCGCGGTATTTACACCGGTTATGAAAGCCTGATTGGCTCCGCATGGGGCTTCGCGCAGGAGACTGCGGTTCACGCTATTCGTCTGATGATGAGCGGCCTGTTTGACCGTTACCCTGACCTGACGCTGGTATTGGGCCACCTGGGTGAGGGCCTTGTTCATATGCTGCCGCGTACGCAACACCGTCTCTATCGCCAGCGTTTTGGCTGCGGCCTGGGTAAAGCCGAAAAACCGCTGATGCACTATCTGCAAAATAACTTTATTGTGACCACCAGCGGCCATTTTAATACTTATTCGCTGCAAAACGCGCTTGAAGTTATGGGCCCGGATCGCGTTATGTTCTCTGTTGATTATCCTTATGAAGATATTCATCAGGCCTGCGACTGGTTCGATCCGCTGGAAATGGATGCAGACCTGAAAAATAAAATTGCCTGGGGCAACGCCAGCCGCGTATTTAATATTTAACAGTTAACAGATGTAAAAAAAGGGCCTGTCACAGGCCCTTTTTTATGGCTTTCATTTATCCGTTTTGTTTCGCTTTCGCCAGCATGGCACGGATATTAGCGACATTAGCCTGCCCTTTTTGCATGCGCTCCTGGGGGCTGATGACCTTACGTTCCTGCTCCCAGATAACATCATCCTGCGGCAGCTCCAATAGAAAACGGCTTGGCTCCGGGCGCACCAGTTCACCGTACTGGCGGCGCTCTTTGCACAGGGTGAAGGTCAGCTCCTTTTGCGCACGGGTGATCCCGACATAGGCAAGACGGCGCTCTTCATCAATATTGTCTTCGTCAATGCTGCTCTGGTGCGGTAAAAATCCCTCTTCCATCCCTACCATAAATACGTACGGGAATTCGAGACCTTTCGAAGCATGCAGCGTCATCAGCTGTACCTGGTCCAGTTCTTCGTCGCTTTCGCCACGCTCCATCATATCGCGCAGCGTGAAGCGGGTAACCACCTGGTCCAGCGTCATCGGCTCGTTAAGCTCATCCCCCTCCAGCATCTCCGTCATCCAGCTGAAAAGCGTATTGACGTTTTTCATCCGCATCTCGGCCGCCTTAGGGCTGGGCGACGTCTCGTAAAGCCAGGATTCATAATCAATGCCGTGAATTAAATCGCGCACCGCGGCGACAGGCTCCCGCTCCACCAGCCGCTGGATTTCTCCCAGCCAGTGGGTAAAGCGCGTCAACGACTCATAGCCGCGACCGGTAAGCGTCTGGTTGAGGCCCATATCGAAACTGGCGGCAAAGAGGCTTTTATTACGCCCCGTCGCCCATTCCCCCAGTTTTTGCAGCGTTGCCGGTCCGATTTCACGCTTCGGCGTATTCACGATTCGCAGAAAGGCGCTGTCATCGTCCTGGTTAGTCAGAATGCGCAGGTAGGCCAGCAGATCTTTAATCTCCGGTCGGGAGAAGAACGATGTCCCGCCGGAGATCCGGTACGGAATGCGGTTCTGCATCAGGAATTTTTCAAAAACCCGCGACTGGTGATTACCGCGATAGAGGATGGCGTAGTCTTTATACTGCGTCCTGTTGATAAAGTGGTGGGCAATCAGTTCCGCCGTTACGCGTTCCGCCTCATGCTCTTCATGGTTGGCGCTGAGCACCTTGAGTTCCGGCCCGTAGCCCAGCTCGGAGAAGAGCCGCTTCTCAAAGACGTGCGGGTTATTGGCGATCAGGATGTTGGCCGCTTTCAGAATGCGTCCGGATGAACGGTAGTTCTGCTCCAGCTTTATGACCTGCAGCGCCGGAAAATCCTGGCTCAGCAGTACCAGGTTTTGCGGACGCGCCCCGCGCCAGGAGTAGATCGACTGGTCATCATCGCCCACCACGGTAAAACGCGCCCGGCTGCCCACCAGCAGTTTAACCAGCTCATACTGGCTGGTGTTGGTGTCCTGATACTCATCCACCAGCAGATAGCGAATCCTGTTCTGCCAGCGCTCCCGTACCTCTTCATTACGCTGCAACAGCAGCGTCGGCAGCAAAATCAGATCGTCAAAGTCCAGCACGTTGCAGGCTTTCATATGCGCGTCGTATAAGCCGTAACAGTGCGCAAAGATCCGATCGCGTTCACCCTGCGCCCTGGCAGCGGCCTGCGCCGGGGTCAGCAGATCGTTTTTCCAGTTAGAGATCGTGGAGATCAGCTGTTGCAGCACGCTTTTATCGTCATCGATAAGCCCTTCCGTTAGCTCTTTCAGCAGTGCGACCTGATCGGTATCGTCAAAAAGCGAGAAGTTCGACTTCATGCCCAGCGCGGCAAATTCCCGCTTGATGATATCCAGCCCCAGGGTATGGAAAGTGGAGATCATCAGCCCCCGCGCCTCTTTGCGGCCCAGCGTTTGCGCCACGCGCTCTTTCATTTCCCGCGCGGCCTTATTGGTAAAGGTTACGGCGGCGATATGCCTGGCCTGATAGCCGCAGCCACGGATCAGATGAGCGATTTTATTGGTGATGACGCGCGTTTTACCGGAGCCAGCACCCGCCAGCACCAGGCAGGGTCCGGTGACAAATTCGACGGCTTGTTGTTGTCCGGGATTCAAACGCATAAGAAGGCCACTCAATGAAGTCGGGAGGGGAAATTTAGAGCGTGGTAGTATAGCCAGCCTGAACCACACCACTCAAGGCACGATCATGGCAAAAATGGCAGCAGCACTGCATATCCTTGTTAAAGAAGAAAAACTGGCTCTGGATCTTCTGGAGCAGCTTAAAGGCGGTGCCGATTTCGGCAAGCTGGCTAAAAAACACTCTATCTGCCCGTCAGGTAAACGCGGCGGCGACCTGGGCGAATTCCGCCAGGGTCAGATGGTCCCCGCATTCGATAAAGTGGTTTTCTCCTGCCCGCTGCTTGAGCCCACCGGCCCGCTGCACACCCAGTTCGGCTACCACGTTATCAAGGTGCTGTACCGGAAATAACAAAAAAGCCCGGTATGCTACACCGGGCTTTTTTTTGCCATTGCCAGCTGACGCTGTGCCTTATCCAGCCTGCTAAGACATCCTGTTCATGCATTCCTCTATGGATTTCGGCTTGCCGGAAGGCGGCAAGGGCGTACATCCCCAGGAGCATAGATAACTATGTGACTGGGGTGTGCGCTCGCAGCCAACGCATCGGCAAGTCGAAAGACGACGAGGAATTAGCCCGCGACGGCGATACGCTTCATATCCGTCATATAGCCGCGCAGTTTCTTACCCACCTGCTCAATCGCATGGCTGCGAATCGCTTCGTTCACGTCACGCAGCTGAGCGTTGTCTACCGCGCCTTCGGCAATCGCCTGGCCCAGGTCGCCCGGTTGAATTTCAGTCATGAACGTTTTCAACAGCGGTACGCAGGCATAAGAGAACAGGTAGTTACCGTATTCAGCGGTATCGGAGATAACCACGTTCATTTCGTACAGGCGCTTACGGGCGATTGTGTTCGCAATCAGCGGCAGCTCGTGCAGAGACTCGTAATAGGCGGACTCTTCGATAATGCCGGAATCGACCATGGTTTCGAACGCCAGCTCAACGCCTGCTTTCACCATCGCGATCATCAGCACGCCTTTGTCAAAGTACTCCTGCTCGCCGATTTTACCTTCAAACTGCGGTGCGGTTTCGAAGGCGGTTTTGCCGGTCTCTTCGCGCCAGGTCAGCAGTTTTTTATCGTCGTTGGCCCAGTCGGCCATCATGCCGGAGGAGAACTCGCCGGAGATGATGTCGTCCATATGTTTCTGGAACAGCGGCGCCATAATCTCTTTCAGCTGTTCGGACAGCGCGTAAGCACGCAGCTTCGCCGGGTTAGACAGACGGTCCATCATCAGGGTGATGCCGCCCTGCTTCAGCGCTTCGGTGATGGTTTCCCAGCCGAACTGAATCAGTTTCTCAGCGTAAGCCGGGTCGGTGCCTTCTTCCACCAGCTTATCGAAGCACAGCAGAGAACCGGCCTGCAGCATGCCGCAGAGGATGGTCTGCTCGCCCATCAGGTCAGATTTCACTTCCGCTACGAAAGAGGATTCCAGCACGCCCGCGCGGTGACCGCCGGTGGCCGCAGCCCAGGCTTTGGCAATCGCCATGCCTTCACCTTTCGGGTCGTTTTCCGGGTGAACGGCGATCAGGGTCGGCACGCCGAAACCACGTTTGTACTCTTCGCGCACTTCGGTGCCCGGGCACTTCGGCGCTACCATCACGACGGTGATGTCTTTACGGATCTGCTCGCCCACTTCTACGATGTTGAAGCCGTGGGAGTAGCCCAGCGCCGCGCCGTCTTTCATCAGCGGCTGTACGGAACGCACCACGTCAGAGTGCTGTTTGTCCGGCGTCAGGTTAACTACCAGGTCAGCCTGCGGGATCAGCTCTTCGTAGGTGCCTACTTTAAAACCGTTTTCGGTCGCTTTACGCCATGAAGCGCGCTTCTCGGCAATCGCTTCTTTACGCAGGGCATAGGAGATATCCAGCCCGGAATCACGCATGTTCAGGCCCTGGTTCAGGCCCTGCGCGCCGCAGCCGACGATGACCACTTTTTTACCCTGAAGGTAGCTTGCGCCGTCGGCAAATTCTTCGCGGCCCATAAAGCGGCATTTGCCCAGCTGTGCCAGCTGCTGGCGCAGGTTCAGTGTATTAAAGTAGTTAGCCATGGTGATTCCTCGTGATGATGTGTCGTGCTTATTATGCGGTTCGCTTTTCAGCGAGAATGTACCCACATTACAACAGGAAATTTATTGCGGAAATTGATATATTCACAACGTCATGTTGCAATTTCTGCAATGTAAAAGCGTGGAGTGCGTCCTGTGGATTTACGCGATCTGAAAACCTTCCTGCATCTGGCGGAAAGCCGCCACTTTGGCCGCAGCGCGCGGGCGATGCACGTCAGCCCCTCCACGCTTTCCCGGCAGATTCAACGCCTGGAAGAGGATCTCGGCCAGCCGCTATTTGTGCGTGATAACCGCACGGTAACGCTTACCGAGGCGGGCGAAGAGCTACGCACTTTTGCCCAGCAGACGCTGCTGCAATATCAGCAGCTGCGCCACACCATCGACCAGCAGGGGCCGTCGCTATCCGGCGAACTGCATATCTTCTGTTCGGTCACTGCGGCTTACAGCCACCTGCCGCCGATTCTCGATCGCTTCCGGGCGGAGCATCCTTCGGTGGAGATTAAGCTGACCACCGGCGACGCCGCTGACGCGATGGATAAGGTGGTAACGAATGAAGCCGATCTGGCTATCGCCGGGAAGCCGGAGACGCTGCCGGGCGCGGTGGCCTTTTCAATGCTGGAGAATCTGGCGGTGGTGCTGATCGCGCCTGCCCTGCCCTGTCCGGTGCGCAATCAGATCTCGGTTGAGAAGCCGGACTGGTCAACGGTGCCGTTTATCATGGCCGATCAGGGGCCGGTGCGCCGCCGCATAGAACTGTGGTTTCGCCGTCAGAAAATCAGTAACCCATTGATTTATGCCACCGTTGGCGGCCATGAGGCGATGGTTTCTATGGTAGCGCTCGGCTGCGGCGTGGCCCTGCTGCCGGAGGTGGTGCTGGAAAACAGCCCGGAACCGGTGCGCAACCGCGTGATGATACTAGAGCGTAGCGACGAGAAAACGCCGTTTGAGCTGGGCGTCTGCGTACAAAAAAAGCGGCTGCATGAGCCGCTTATTGAGGCGTTCTGGCAGATCCTGCCCAATCCTTAACCCGCCAGGAAGAAGCGGAACGCCGGGTTGTTGCTCTCATCGTGGCAGTCATAACCCAGCTCGTGAAGACGCGTTTCGAAATCCGGCTCGTGATCGCCCAGCTCGAATGCCGCCAGCACGCGGCCATAGTCGGTGCCGTGGCTACGGTAGTGGAACAGCGAGATATTCCAGTGGGTGCCGAGCGTATACAAAAATTTGAGTAACGCACCCGGCGATTCCGGGAATTCGAAGCTATACAGCCGCTCCTGCAACGGTTTTGACGGGCGTCCGCCGACCATATAGCGCACGTGCAGTTTCGCCATTTCGTCATCGGAAAGATCCACCACGCTATAGCCGCCGTCACGCAGCAGGCTCAGGATCTCTTTACGCTCCTCCAGCCCACGGCTCAGACGCACGCCGACAAAAATGCAGGCGTCTTTGGCATCGGCGAAGCGGTAGTTAAACTCGGTCACCGAACGGCCGCCCAGCAGCTGACAGAACTTCAGGAAGCTGCCCTTCTCTTCCGGAATGGTCACCGCCAGCAGCGCTTCGCGCTGTTCGCCCAGTTCACAGCGCTCAGAAACATAGCGCAGGCCATGGAAGTTGACGTTAGCCCCGGAGAGAATATGCGCCAGCCGCTCGCCGCGAATATTGTGCTGAGCGATGTACTTCTTCATGCCTGCCAGCGCCAGCGCGCCGGACGGTTCAGCCACCGCGCGCACATCTTCAAACAGGTCTTTCATCGCCGCGCAAATGGCGTCGCTGTCGACGGTGATAATGTCGTCGAGGTACTCCTGGCACAAACGAAAAGTTTCGTCGCCAATGCGTTTCACCGCCACGCCTTCGGCAAACAGACCTACCCGCGGTAAATCCACAGGATGGCCGGCGTCCAGCGCCGCTTTCAGGCAGGCGGAGTCTTCCGCTTCTACGGCGATGACTTTGATTTGCGGCATCAGCTGTTTAATCAGTACCGCCACGCCCGCCGCCAGCCCGCCGCCGCCAACCGGCACGAATACCCGGTCAAGATGGGCATCCTGTTGCAGCAGCTCCAGCGCCAGCGTCCCCTGGCCGGCAATCACCATCGGATGGTCGAACGGCGGCACCCAGGTAAAACCCTGCTGCTGCGCCAGCTCAACGGCTTTCGTCTTTGCTTCATCGAAGTTAGCGCCGTGCAGCAACACCTCGCCGCCGAAACCGCGCACAGCATCAACTTTGATGTCCGCCGTCGCCAGCGGCATCACGATCAGCGCCTTCACCCCCAGACGCGCCGACGAAAACGCCACGCCCTGAGCGTGATTACCCGCCGAAGCGGTAATCACGCCGCGCGCCTTTTGTTCTTCGGTTAAGCCCGCCATCATGGCGTAAGCGCCGCGTAGCTTAAAGCTGTGTACAGGCTGCCTGTCCTCACGTTTTACCAGAATAACGTTATCCAGACGGGACGAGAGCTTTTCCATCTTTTGCAGCGGCGTGACCTGCACGGCCTCATAGACCGGCGCGCGCAGTATCGCCCGCAGATACTCCGCCCCCTCGGGGGCGGCGGAGAGGGGTTGTGACTCGGCCATTATCAACCCCCAAGTTTTGATTTATCGCGCACTGCGCCTTTATCCGCGCTGGTCGCCAGGCTGGCGTAAGCGCGCAGGGCGAAGGAGACCTGACGATCGCGGGCTTTTGGCGTCCACGCACGATCGCCACGCGCTTCCTGCGCTTCACGGCGCGCGGCAAGTTCCGCATCGCTCACCTGGAGCTGAATACCGCGGTTAGGAATGTCGATAGCGATGATGTCGCCATCTTCAATCAGGGCGATATTGCCGCCGCTTGCCGCTTCTGGCGAAACGTGACCAATAGAGAGACCGGAAGTCCCGCCGGAGAAACGGCCATCGGTGATCAGCGCACAGGCTTTACCCAGCCCCATTGATTTCAGGAAGCTGGTTGGATAAAGCATCTCCTGCATGCCCGGCCCGCCTTTCGGCCCTTCATAGCGAATGACCACCACATCGCCTTCCACTACTTTGCCGCCGAGAATAGCTTCCACCGCGTCATCCTGGCTTTCGTAAACCTTCGCCGGACCGGTGAATTTCAGGATGCTGTCGTCCACGCCAGCGGTTTTAACGATACAGCCGTTTTCCGCGAAGTTACCGTACAGTACCGCCAGGCCGCCGTCTTTGCTGTAGGCGTGCTCCAGCGAGCGGATACAGCCTTCGGCACGATCGTCATCCAGCGAATCCCAGCGGCAGTCCTGCGAGAAGGCTTTGGTGGTGCGAATGCCCGCCGGCCCGGCGCGGAACATCTTTTTCACCGCCTCATCCTGGGTTAGCATCACGTCATACTGTTCCAGGGTCTGCGGCAGCGTCAGGCCAAGCACGTTCTTGACGTCACGATTGAGCAGCCCGGCGCGATCCAGCTCGCCTAAAATCCCCAGCACGCCGCCTGCGCGGTGGACGTCTTCCATATGGTATTTCTGGGTACTCGGCGCAACCTTACACAGCTGCGGCACTTTGCGGGACAGCTTATCGATATCGCTCATGGTGAAGTCGATTTCCGCTTCCTGCGCCGCCGCCAGCAGGTGCAGAACGGTGTTGGTGGAGCCGCCCATGGCGATATCCAGCGTCATGGCGTTCTCAAACGCCGCCTTACTGGCGATGTTGCGCGGCAGCGCAGAGGCATCATCCTGTTCGTAATAACGTTTGGTTAACTCTACGATGCGCGAACCCGCGTTCAGGAACAGCTGCTTACGGTCGGCATGGGTCGCCAGCAGCGAGCCGTTACCCGGCTGGGACAGCCCCAGCGCTTCGGTCAGGCAGTTCATGGAGTTAGCGGTAAACATACCGGAGCAGGAACCGCAGGTCGGGCAGGCGGAACGTTCCACCTGGTTACTTTGATCGTCGGACACTTTCGGGTCCGCGCCCTGAATCATCGCGTCAACCAGATCGAGCTTGATGATCTTATCGGAAAGCTTGGTTTTCCCCGCTTCCATCGGGCCGCCGGAGACAAAAATAACCGGGATATTAAGGCGCAGAGAGGCCATCAGCATCCCTGGGGTGATCTTGTCGCAGTTGGAGATGCAAACCATCGCATCCGCACAGTGGGCGTTAACCATATACTCCACTGAGTCGGCGATCAGTTCGCGCGACGGCAGTGAATAGAGCATGCCCCCATGCCCCATCGCGATGCCGTCATCCACCGCGATAGTGTTGAACTCTTTCGCCACGCCGCCAGCGGCTTCAATTTGCTCGGCAACCAGTTTACCAAGGTCGCGCAGGTGGACGTGGCCCGGCACGAACTGGGTAAAAGAGTTGACCACGGCGATAATGGGTTTACCAAAATCGGCATCGGTCATTCCGGTGGCGCGCCACAGCGCGCGGGCTCCAGCCATATTACGGCCATGTGTGGTGGTGGCGGAACGGTACTTAGGCATGCTCTGTTTACTCCCATCTTTGTTTAGTAAATGAGACGGTGCGTGCCGTCTCATTTTTAATTACTTACTAACCGGATCCAACCAGCCGTATTTATCTTCGGTTTCACCGGTAAAGAGGCCAAAGAAGGCCTGCTGGATGCGTTTGGTAACCGGGCCGCAGCGGCCTTCGCCTACCTGAATGCCATCTACGCTGCGAACCGGCGTGATTTCCGCCGCGGTGCCGGACATAAATACTTCATCGGCCAGGTAGAGGGATTCACGGGACAGCACCTGCTCACGCACTTCAATGCCCAGATCTTTCGCCAGTTTGATGATGGCGTCGCGGGTAATGCCCGGCAGCGCGGAGGAGGTAAACGGCGGGGTAAACAGTACGCCATCTTTAACTTCGAACAGGTTTTCACCCGCGCCTTCGGAGATATAACCGTTCACATCCAGCGCAATACCTTCCTGGTAGCCATGACGACGCGCTTCGCTGCCCACCAGCAGTGAGGAGAGATAGTTACCGCCCGCTTTGGCCGCCGTTGGAATGGTGTTCGGCGCAGCGCGGTTCCAGGACGACACCATTGCATCGATCCCCTGCTCAAGCGCTTCTGCGCCCAGATAGGCGCCCCATGGGAACGCGGCGATGATAACGTCGGTGGTGTAGCCCTCTGGCGGGTTAACGCCCATACCCACATCACCCACAAACACCAGCGGACGGATGTAGGCGCTGGTCAGGTTATTTTTGCGGATCACTTCGCGGCAGGCTTCCATCAGCTCATCAACACTTTGAGATACCGGAAAACGATAGATTTTGGCTGAATCACGCAGACGCTGCATATGTTCACGATGACGGAACACCACGGGCCCTTTGTGAGAATCGTAGCAGCGGATGCCTTCAAAAACGGAGGTGCCATAGTGCAGGGCGTGGGACATCACGTGTACTTTTGCCTCGCCCCAGGGAACCATCTCGCCATTGAACCAAATGTAATCAGCTTTTTTCGTCGTCATTTCTCTTCCTTTGCGCTCAGGCGCGGATCTGTTGTGATGATGTTGTACATTGCTGGATATCAACCCGGGCGACGTCGACCAGTTTACTTAGCTGGCTAAACAGTAATTCGACGGGGCGAGGGCTGGCAACGGTCAATTCGATATTTATATTCTGCGCGTCGGTGGCGGTCTCCATATTCATGGAGCAAACCTGAAAGCCACGGTGACGCACTACGCGTAATACGCGCTCTAATGTTTCCGGGTTGAAGCGAGCCTGCACGGCGACCTGATGTTGCATCATGATAATTTCTCCAGCATTTCTGCATTACTGGCGCCGGGCGGCACCAACGGCCAGACATTCTCAAGTTCATCGATTGAGACATGAAGCAGGTAAGGTCCTTCGCTGTTAAGCATGGCGTCCAGTGCCGCTTCAACCTGGTCTTTACGGGTGATGTGCTGGCCGGGAATACCGAAGGCGCTGGCCAGCGTGAGGAAATCGGGGTTGTCATTGAGGGTCGTTTCGCTGTAACGCGCGTTGAAGAAAAGCTGTTGCCACTGGCGAACCATCCCTAACCGCTGGTTATCGAGTAACACTATTTTCAGCGGTAACTGCCTGCGTTTTACGGTGCCCAGCTCCTGTACGTTCATCATGAAGGAGCCATCACCGGAGATACAGATAACGGTATCGTTCGGGCGCGCCACCTGCGCACCCACCGCCGCTGGCAGGCCGAAGCCCATAGTGCCAAGCCCGCTTGAGGTGATGAAATTTTCCGGGCGGGTATAGGTCATATGCTGCGCCGACCACATTTGATGCTGGCCGACATCCGTCGTCACCACGCTTTCCGCTGGCTTACGCTCGGAGAGCTGTTTTAACAACAGCGGCGCGAAGATAGAGTCGCCGGGGTGATCGTAACGCCACGCGTGCTGGTCACGCAGCCCGGCGTTATGCTGACGCCACGGGTCGATATCAAGCGGCTGCTGCAAGGCGGGCAGCAACGCGTTTAAATCCCCCTGCAACGCGACGTGCGCCTGACGCAGTTTGTTCAGTTCAGCAGGATCGATATCCAGATGAATAACTTTCGCATCCGGCGCAAAGGTGTTCAGCTTGCCGGTGACGCGGTCGTCAAAACGCGCGCCTACCGCAATCAGCAGGTCGCACTCCTGAACTGCAAGGTTAGCGGCTTTCGTACCGTGCATGCCTAACATGCCGAGATACCAGGGATAATCAGCCTCTACTGCGCCAAGGCCTTTCAGCGTGCAGGTTGCAGGCATGCGGGTGACAGAGAGAAACTCACGCAGCGACGGTACGGCGCGGGCCATGCCGACGCCGCCGCCAACGTATAACATGGGCTTTTCAGCCTGGGCCAGCATCTGGCGCGCCTGCGCCATTGCCTCTTCGGGGAAGTCCCAGGACTCATCCACGGTAGAAAAATGCGGTTCCAGTTCGCCAGCCGCCAGTTGGATATCTTTAGGAATATCCACCAGAACCGGGCCTGGACGGCCTGAGTTTGCCACCTGAAAAGCCTCGGCGATAACGCGCGGCAGCTCATCCAGAGACTGCACCAGAAAACTGTGTTTGGTGCAGGCCAGCGACAAACCAAGAACGTCCACTTCCTGAAACGCATCGGTCCCAATGAACGGCGCGGCGACCTGGCCGGTGATAGCGACGACGGGAACAGAGTCCAGCAGCGCATCAGCAAGGCCGGTGATCAGGTTGGTCGCGCCCGGCCCTGAAGTGGCGATGCAGACGCCGGTTTTACCGGTTGCGCGGGCATAACCGATGGCCGCCATTGCCGCGCCCTGCTCATGTCGGCATAAGAGATGCTCTACGCCGCCGTCATACAATGCGTCATATAACGGCATGATGGCACCGCCAGGATAACCGAAGACAGTTTCAACCTGCTGCGCTCGCAACGCATGTACAACCCATTGAGCTCCATTCATAGTTAGTTCCCCGTCGTAAACTGGCAGAAACAGAGTTTTATGCTGGTTGTCATTCTCTGCTCCTCATTTATGTTTTTAGGTCATAAAAAACCCCCGGACCTTTCGGTGCGGGGGTCTTAGTTCGTTAAGGCTTGATTTTTAAGCCTTTCCTCGTCCAAGTGCAGCCCCGCACGGTGGGATAATAATCACCACCACGCTAATCACGACCAGGCTAATCACTCGTAGAAGGGCTGTCATTTTCTGTACTTTCTTGCTTCAAGTTCGAAGGAATGCCTAAAGAGTTATCACAGATAAGGCGTCAGGCACAAGATTTTTTTATGACCCAAATAGTTTCCCGTCAAATAGTTTCGATAAAAACCATTGTTTTACATACAGAAAATTAAGGATGAAATAATTTCACTTTTTTGCGGTCGCTAACGTTTTTTCTCCTTGTTTGCAACGTTGCGAAGCGCGTCGGAAAAAATTCGGAGCGGGGTGAAAAAGCGAAAAAAGAGTGGAAGCGTGTACGCAAACATCGCATCGCCGGAACCCTTCTCTTTGTTAAGCGAGGCATACTGGCAATGCACAAGGAGGTGTTATGGCATTGTCAGTCATTTATACGCGTGCGGCGTTGGGCGTCAGCGCCCCGCTGATCACCGTGGAAGTCCACATCAGTAATGGCCTGCCTGGTCTGACTATGGTTGGCCTGCCGGAGACCACAGTGAAAGAAGCGCGGGACCGTGTACGTAGCGCAATTATAAATAGCGGATATGAATTCCCCGCGAAAAAGATCACGATTAACCTTGCGCCTGCAGATCTGCCAAAGGAAGGGGGGAGATATGATTTACCTATCGCAATCGCCCTTCTCGCTGCCTCAGAGCAGCTGACGGCTAGCCACCTTAACCAGTTTGAGTTTGTAGGCGAACTGGCGCTTACAGGCGCGCTGCGTGGCGTTCCGGGGGCGATTTCCAGTGCAATGGAGAGTATTAAAGCAGGACGGCGAATTATCGTCGCGCAGGAGAATGAAGCAGAAGTCGGTTTGATGGGTACGCAGGCGTGCCTTATCGCGCATCATCTGCAGGAAGTTTGCGCCTTTCTTGAGGGTAAGCATAGTTTGTCCTCCCCGTCGGCTGATGACCCCGGTATCGGCCAGGACGTAGCGCAGAATGATTTAAGCGATGTCATTGGTCAGGAACAGGGAAAAAGGGCGTTGGAGATAACGGCGGCGGGAGGACACAACTTACTGCTGATTGGCCCGCCAGGCACCGGTAAAACCATGCTTGCCAGCCGGTTAGGCCCGTTGCTGCCGCCGTTAACCAATCAGGAGGCGCTAGAGAGCGCGGCAATTCTTAGCCTGGTCAACACCTCAGGCTTGATACGCCAATGGCGACAGCGTCCCTTTCGCGCTCCGCACCACAGCGCTTCGCTTACCGCCATGGTCGGTGGTGGCTCAATACCTGGGCCTGGCGAGATTTCACTGGCGCATAATGGCGTCTTGTTTCTCGATGAACTGCCAGAATTTGAGCGCCGTGTGCTGGATGCATTACGTGAACCCATCGAATCAGGGCAGATTCATATCTCGCGTACCCGTGCGAAAGTGACCTATCCTGCGCGCTTTCAGCTCATTGCGGCAATGAATCCCAGCCCTACAGGGCATTATCAGGGCAACCATAACCGGAGTACGCCGGAGCAGACATTGCGCTATTTGGGCAGGTTATCCGGCCCGTTTCTCGACCGGTTTGATTTATCGCTCGAAATCCCTCTTTTACCCCCAGGCCTGCTTAGCCAGAAACAGCATCAGAGCGAAAGCAGCGTTTCGGTGCGTGAACGGGTTATCGCTGCCCATGAGCGGCAATATCAGCGTCAGGGCAAACTTAACGCATTGCTGGAAAATAACGAAATGAAGCGTTTCTGTGTGTTAAGTCAGCAGGATGGAGAGTGGCTGGAGGCCACGCTGGCGCAGCTTGGTCTTTCCGTTCGCGCCTGGCAGCGCTTGCTTAAAGTTTCCCGTACGCTGGCGGATTTAGCCGGGGAGAACACGATCCGGCGTGAACATTTACAGGAGGCGCTCGGCTATCGGGCTATCGACAGGTTATTAATCCATTTACAGAAGCTGCTGGGATAAAAAAAGGGGCCGGGGCCCCTTTTCTTTAATCATCGGATTCTGTGTAATCCTCACTCCCTTCCATCTGCGGTTTTCCGCCAGAAAGAGTGTGAAAGCGCTTCGGACGTTTAATCCGTGCCATATACTTAGACCAGACGCGTTCTGCTTCTGTATTAGGCTCGCGTTCGCCACGGCATACCGCAACAAACTGGAGTTCCTCATCAGTAGAAGGTTCACGCTTGCCGAGATCCAGCTCGTTAAAAGCATAACCATGGCGCTCAAGCAGTTGAGCTTCTTTGATAGTGAAATCACCGTGACGGGAAAACCCGCGTGGGTAATGTTTGTTGTCAAAAAAACGATTAGTCGTCGTAAAGCTTTCCGCCATCCTGCACGCTCCTAATTCTTTGGCCGAGCTATTTATGGCGCGGAGTATTAGTTACGCTTGACAGAGTGTAAAACAAAACATTTAAATCATTACGATAAATAATTTTACGGAGAAACCTGTGGATACGGAATTGTTAAAAACTTTCCTGGAAGTCAGTCGGACTCGTCACTTCGGTCGCGCCGCCGAGGCGCTCTATCTGACGCAGTCAGCGGTCAGCTTTCGTATCCGTCAGTTGGAAAACCAGCTCGGCGTAAACCTTTTTACTCGTCATCGCAATAATATTCGCCTGACGGCTGCGGGCGAAAAGCTCCTTCCCTACGCTGAAACGCTGATGAACACATGGCAGGCAGCGCGTAAGGAGGTATCGCATACGTCGCGCCATAATCAGTTTTCAATCGGTGCCAGCGCGTTGCTTTGGGAATGTATGCTCAGCGACTGGCTAGGGCAGCTTTATCAAACGCAAAAAAACCTGCAATTTGAAGCGCGCATAGCGCAGAGACAATCGCTGGTTAAACAGCTGCATGAGCGGCAGTTGGATCTGTTGATTACGACTGAAACACCAAAAATGGACGAATTTAGCAGCCAGCTGCTCGGCCATTTTACCCTCGGACTTTACTGTTCAGCGCCTGAACGGTCGAAATCTCAGCTCTCTTACCTGCGGCTGGAGTGGGGACCGGATTTTCAGCAGCATGAAGTCGAACTTATTGCCAGTGACGATATCCCCGTTCTGACGACCAGTTCAGCAGAAGTAGCCTGTCGACAACTGGCGCTGCTGAATGGCTGCGCATGGCTTCCTGCTTCATGGGCAGAGGAAAGAACAGGGCTGTTCAGCGTCGCTGATGGCGTCACACTTTCGCGTCCGCTGTATGCCATCTGGTTACAGAACAGCGACAAGCAGAGCCAAATCCGCGATCTTTTGAAAGTGAAGGTTGTCGAGTGAGGGGCGTCATACCGTCAGGTATGATCGTCAGAAAAGCCTGGAGCTGGTGACGAGGCAAAAAAAATCCTTAGCAGATGCTAAGGATTATTTTCTGGCAGGGGCGGAGGGACTCGAACCCCCAACACCCGGTTTTGGAGACCGGTGCTCTACCAATTGAACTACGCCCCTAATTAGGG
>NZ_HE578950.1:96368-121306 GCF_000321045.1 Phytobacter massiliensis JC163 | reverse complement strand
TTCAAAAAATTTTCCGACCGTCTCTTTTTTGTGCAAAAAGAGCTTAAACCGCCAGTTTTTCCAGCGTTTCGAAGCCGTAACGCTGTAAAACGGGCAATAAAAGTACAGTTTCCGGCGTCATCGCCATGCAGTACGCCACATTCGCCGCCGTTGATTTAGCGTCTGGCGCTTCATGTTCCAGCAACCAGGCCGTGCGACGGGCAATTGCCGCACCGGAATCCACCATTCGCGTCCCTTCCGGTAACACCTGCAACAGCTCGTCCTGCAATAAAGGGAAGTGTGTACAGCCTAAAACAACGGTATCTGGCGGTTCCTGCATCCGAAGCCACGGGCGTAGAATGCGTTTGAGTTCATCCAGCGGCACGGGCTTGCCATGAAGCTTCGCTTCGGCGAGCTCGACCATCTCCGCAGAACCCAGCATCTCTATCTGGCATTCATTAGCAAAGCGGGAGATAAGCTCATGGGTATAAGGTCGCTTAACCGTGGCGCGGGTGGCCAGCAGCCCTACAACGCCATTCGCCGTTAAGCGCGCCGCAGGCTTGATAGCGGGCACCACGCCCACTACCGGAAAAGCGAATTTTTCACGCAGGGCAGGCAGCGAAACGGTGCTGGCGGTATTGCAGGCGATAACGGCAAGCGCCAGGGGGTGCTGCGCCTGAACCGCAGCGATAATCTCGACGACCCGCTCAACGATAAACGCTTCGCTTTTTTCCCCATAAGGAAAAGCGACGTTATCGAAAGCGTAGATATAATGCAGATCCGGCAGGAGTTGCCGGATCTCGTCATAAACCGATAGCCCGCCCACGCCAGAGTCAAACACCAGCACGGTGGGCCGTGGTTTAGAAGGTGTAACTGCCAGACAAGGTGTATTCCCGTCCTGCAGATTGATAGCCATAGACTGTCTCGTAATCTTTATCGAACAGGTTGGCTATTTTACCACGAACTGTAAGGCTGGAGGTGACAGGATAGGAAAGAGTTACATCCCACAGACTCACGCCGCCCAGTTTAATGTCACGCGAGGGCGAAGCATCAAAGTCGGTATCGTAGCGTTCGCCGATATACTGGTAGGTCACATCCCAGCCAAGATCATACACCTGGCCGCTGAGGTTATATTTAACCTGCTGCTTCGCCCGGCGTTTGAGGTGCGCATCCGTTTCATCATCGCGCGGGTCTACATACTGTAGCGTCAGACGATGATCCACCGGCCCGGTAGTCACGCTTCCGGTCCACTCAACTCCCTTAATGGTGGCGGACTTCACGTTTAAGTAGGCGTCATTATCGTAATCAATAAGGTTCTGAATCTTGTAACGATAAGCGGACAGCCGCCAGTCCAGCGGGCCGGTCAGCCCCTCCAGGCCCGCTTCCCACTGCTTCGACTCTTCCGGTTTGAGGTTCGGGTTAGAGGCGATGCCGAAACGTTCTGCGCCAAATTGCTGGCCCAGCGAGGGGGCAAGGAAGCCCGTACCGTAAGAGAGCGTCGCGCGATAGCCATCCACGAACTCCCAGCCCGCAGCGGTTTGCCAGGTGCCATGCCAGCCGAACTGGTCATCATGATCTTCACGCCCGGACGCTTCCAGCGTCACGCTGTCAATTTGCTGCTGACCCGTCAGGTACAGCCCCGTATTATCACGCTTATAGGTGTCTTTCGCCGGATCGCCAAGCCAGGTTTCGCCATAAGAAGTGAGCTTCTCCTGCTTCCAGTCCACGCCTGCGCTGACTGAACCATGCCCGACTTCAACGTTATTGCCCCACTGAATATAACGTTGCTCCATGTCATCCAACGTTGTTCCGCTTTCATAACGTCCATTCTGGCTACTGTAGTTGTAATCTTTAATGCGCTGATAGTTGGCGATCAGCTGTGAGGAATAGATGCCGGAATTAAAGCGCATCCCGGTATCCCAGGACTGGTTATAGAGCTGATGCTCGTCACCGCCGCCGTCATAGCCGTAGCTTCCCTGATCGTAGTCGGCATTGTCGGTATAGCCATAGCCACGGAAGAAGCCGGCAAAATTGTCGTTAAACCGGTGTTCAATGCCGCCCCAGAACTGCTTGCTGCGGTAGCCGTCGCGATCGCTATCGCCTGCATAAGGTGAATCCGGCTGAACGTTAAAACCCTTCGTCGACTGGTAAGCGCCCGCCGCGGTGACCACGGTATCGCCAAAACGGTGATGAAGCGTGCCCTCGTACTCCTGGTAGCCATTTGACCCGACGCCTGCGTCAATCCGGGCACGATCTTCACCACCACGGGTAATAATATTAACGACCCCGCCAATCGCCCCTGAACCATAAACCGCAGAACGTGGCCCGCGAATGTATTCAATACGCTGGACCAGTGAAACCGGAATTTGATCGATGTCGGAACTGTTGCTGATGCCGGGACGCGCAAGCGGAATGCCATCCACCAGCACCAGCACATGGCGTGCCTCTGTTCCACGTACAAATAAAGAGGAGGACTGACCCATACCGCCATTTTGCGCAATATCCACCCCAGGCAGGCGGCGCATTACGTCAAGAATGGTTTTAGATTGCCATTTATCGATATCGGCTTTCGTCACGACTTCTGTCGGCGCCAGTACGGTATTAACAGGTTGCTGAAAACGATTTGCGGTGACAACCAGCGTATCCGGGCCGCTATCCTGCGCCCAGCCAGAAAATGCCGTGACGGACAGGGCCGTCATCAGCGAAGCTTTTTTAATCATTGTGAAAGCATCCACAAAATAGTAAGGATGCCGCAGGCTTCATGCATAGCACGCGATAATGAAACCAAATGCGACGTAATACCGGCAGGTCTTCGGGCTGGGTGGCGTTTTATGGATGAAGACTTCCCACATTATTTTGCAGTGTCTACAACTTTCATCCCGCCAGTCTTTACCGCTGCGCGTCAGCTCCAGATTTCCACTGGATTCCCTTTTCACTCACAGGAGACCGGAAACAGAATGCTACAATTAGATACGTATGGATGTCCAGACTGCTATTCAGCATTAAGGCTGGACATCCCCTGAGCAATCCCTACAATCCCCGCGTTATTGTCCACTACTCAGGAAGCATAATGACCCCCGAACATCTGCCGACAGAACAGTACGAAGCGCAACTGGCTGAGAAAGTTGTACGTCTGCAATCAATGATGACGCCTTTTTCCGCGCCTGTTCCGGAAGTGTTTCGTTCGCCGGTGAGTCATTACCGCATGCGTGCTGAGTTCCGTCTGTGGCATGACGGGGACGACCTCTACCACATCATTTTCGATCAGCAAACCAAAAGCCGCATTCGCATTGACGCGTTTCCGGCAGCGAGCGAACTGATTAACGAACTGATGACGGCGATGATAGCCGGGCTGCGCGGTAATCGCGTCCTGCGCCATAAGCTCTTCCAGATAGATTATCTGACCACCATGAGCAACCAGGCCGTTGTGTCACTGCTTTATCATAAAAAGCTTGATGATGAGTGGCGTCGGGAAGCGGAAGCGCTGCGTGACGCATTGCGCGCGCAAAACCTGAATGTGCATCTGATTGGCCGCGCTACGAAAACTAAAATCGCCCTTGACCAGGACTATATTGACGAGCGCCTGCCCGTTGGCGGCAGGGAGATGATCTATCGTCAGGTAGAAAACAGCTTCACGCAGCCTAATGCGGCGGTAAACATTCAGATGCTTGAGTGGGCGCAGGCTGCGACAAAAGATTCAGTCGGCGATTTGCTGGAGTTGTACTGCGGCAACGGCAACTTTTCGCTGGCGCTGGCGCGAAATTTCGATCGCGTGCTGGCGACGGAAATCGCCAAACCGTCGGTGGCGGCGGCGCAATACAATATTGCGGCTAACCATATTGATAACGTGCAGATAATCCGCATGTCGGCGGAGGAGTTCACCCAGGCGATGAACGGAGTGCGCGAGTTCAACCGTCTGCAGGGCATTGACCTGAAAGGCTACAACTGCGAGACGATTTTTGTCGATCCGCCGCGTAGCGGGCTGGATAGCGAAACCGAGAAGATGGTGCAGGCTTACCCGCGAATTCTGTATATCTCCTGTAACCCGGAGACGCTGTGTAAGAACCTGGAGACGCTTAGCCAGACGCACACGGTGGAACGCCTGGCGCTATTCGATCAGTTCCCCTACACCCATCATATGGAGTGTGGCGTGCTGCTGAGCGCGAAATAGCGCCACGCATCGGCATAGCGCCGGATGCGCGACGCCTGTCAGGCCTACAGCGTCTGGCTACGGTTGCGCATTTTGAAGCCAATCCAGAATACCAGGATCACAGACAGCACCGCTGGCAGGAAGTTAGAACCGATATCCGGATATTCCGCGCGTACCACGGTGCTGTAAAGCAGCACACCGAGGATAAAACAGGCGGCGGCCAACCCTGGCAACCCCACCGGCATGGTACGGTTCTGGTAGCGCTGATGCAGGCAGTAAACTGTCAGCACCAGCGAAATAATCGGGAAGACGGAAAACGGCACGATCGAGCTAAAAAGCGCGGCAAATGTGCCGTTGACGGAAAGGCCGGCGATCAACGCCAGCAACAACGTACCTTTATCTTGACCTGAATGTTTCATTACTCATCCTTCACTCATCGGTTTGGTGCGCCAGTTTCTCTTGTTCGCGGCGATACCAGTAATAGGCCCCTTTGGAAATCATCCTCAGTTGCAATACCAGCCGCTCTTCTAATTGCCTGCGTTGTTCGATGCTGACATCCAGCGCCTCGGCGCCAGCGTTGAAAACAATGGTAACCATCGCCTCGGCCTGCGCTTCGGTGAACGCACGCGGCATATGATTTTCGAGTTCAAGGTAGTCGGCAAGTTCCGCAATAAAATGCTGTATTTCACGCGCTACGGCGGCACGAAACGCGGCAGAGGTGCCCGAACGTTCCCGCAGCAGCAGGCGAAACGCGTTCGGGTTATTGCCGATAAATTCCATAAACGTGGAGACAGAAGTACGAATAACGCTGCCGCCCTTCGCGATACGCTGACGCGCCTGGCGCATCAGCTGGCGCAGCATTAAACCGCTCTCGTCGACCATGGTCAGGCCAAGCTCATCCACATCGCGGAAATGGCGATAAAAGGACGTCGGGGCAATACCCGCTTCCCGCGCGACTTCGCGCAGGCTCAAACTGGCGAAACTCCGCTCCGCGCTCAGCTGGCTGAATGCCGCCTCTACCAGCGACCGCCGGGTTCTCTCTTTTTGTTGCGCTCTTACGCCCATCACGATGCTTGAATCCTTCCGCAGACCTGCTGGCACTATACCAGAGAATAAAACTAACCGGATTGTACCGGATTGTGAATGATTGTTTACGCGCTCTTTCTGCTTCTATGGATGAAAAAAGCACAACGATAATTGGGTTATCCCGGCAATGATGTTAGTATTATGTTGCTTTTATGTATAAGAACAGGTAAGCCTTGTCATGCCACATTCCTACGATTACGACGCAATAGTTATAGGCTCTGGACCCGGCGGTGAAGGTGCCGCAATGGGCCTGGTCAAACAGGGAGCCCGGGTAGCCGTCATTGAGCGCTACCATAATGTGGGCGGCGGATGCACCCACTGGGGAACTATCCCTTCCAAAGCGCTTCGCCATGCGGTCAGCCGTATTATCGAATTTAATCAGAACCCTTTATACAGCGACCATTCCCACCTTCTCCGTTCCTCTTTCGCCGATATTCTTAACCACGCCGACAGCGTTATTAACCAGCAGACACGCATGCGGCAGGGCTTTTATGAGCGCAACCGCTGTGAAATCCTGCAGGGCGACGCCCATTTTATCGACGCGCACACCCTGGCGCTGGAGTGCCCGGACGGCTCGGTTGAAACCCTCACCGCCGAGAAGTTCGTTATCGCCTGCGGCTCCCGTCCCTATCACCCGGACGACGTCGATTTCACCCATGAGCGCATTTATGACAGCGACTCGATTCTCAATATGCATCATGAACCCCGCCATGTGATCATCTATGGCGCCGGGGTGATCGGTTGCGAATATGCATCGATCTTCCGGGGTATGAATGTCAAAGTCGATCTGATCAACACCCGCGATCGCCTGCTGGCTTTCCTCGATCAGGAGATGTCAGACTCCCTCTCCTACCACTTCTGGAATAGCGGCGTCGTTATTCGTCACAATGAAGAGTATGAGCAGATTGAAGGCATGGATGACGGCGTTATCGTGCACCTGAAATCCGGCAAAAAAGTGAAGGCGGACTGCCTGCTCTACGCCAACGGCCGCACCGGTAATACCGACAGCCTGCAGCTGGAAAATATCGGACTTGATACCGATAGCCGCGGCCAGCTGAAGGTCAACAGCATGTACCAGACCGCGCTGCCGCATATTTACGCGGTGGGCGACGTCATCGGCTATCCGAGCCTGGCCTCGGCCGCCTACGATCAGGGCCGTATCGCCGCGCAGGCGCTGGTAAAAGGCGAAGCCACCGCGCACTTGATTGAGGACATTCCTACCGGCATTTACACCATTCCGGAAATCAGCTCCGTGGGCAAAACCGAGCAGCAGCTTACGGCGATGAAAGTGCCTTATGAGGTGGGGCGCGCGCAGTTCAAGCATCTGGCGCGGGCGCAGATCGTCGGTATGAACGTTGGCACGCTCAAAATCCTGTTCCACCGGGAAACGAAAGAAATTCTGGGCATTCACTGCTTTGGCGAGCGCGCGGCCGAAATTATTCATATCGGCCAGGCGATTATGGAGCAGAAAGGCGGTGGCAACACCATTGAGTACTTCGTTAACACCACCTTTAACTACCCAACCATGGCGGAAGCCTATCGGGTAGCGGCGCTGAACGGCTTAAACCGCCTGTTTTAACGCGTTGTCAAAATGGCCATCCATCGCGCCACGGATGGCCTCCGCCAGCTGCTCGTAACGGCTGCGTAGCGGTGAGCCAGGGCGATAAACCAGGCCAATCGTACGGCGCGGCTCCGGTTTAATGCAGGGCAGATAGACTACGCCGTCGCGCACTCTTTCACGCGGCACCGCCAGCGCGGGCAGCAGGGTAATGCCGCTGCCTGCGGCTACCATATTGCGCAGCGTTTCAAGGCTGGTCGCGCGGAAGTGGGTATCTTCATCGGCACCCGCTTCAAAGCAGAAACCCATCGCCTGATCGCGCAGACAGTGGCCATCTTCCAGCATCAGCAGTTTTTCACCCGCCAGGTCGGACATCGGTACGCGGTCACGATTAGCCCACGGATGATCTGCATAAATCGCCAGCATCATCGGCTCATCAAAGAGCGGCACCTCGATAAAGGCTTCGCTTTCTTTCACCAGCGCGAGGATCGCGCAATCCAGCTTACCGCTGTCCAGCTGCGCCAGTAACTGGTGCGTCTGCGCTTCGTGCAGATACATTTCCAGTTTCGGGAAGGTCTGGTGCAGCATCGGGATAATGTGGGGCAACAGATAGGGTCCAACGGTCGGAATTAAGCCAATATGCAGCGGGCCGGACATCGTCTCCCCCTGCTGGCTTGCCATTTCCTTGAGCACTTTGACCTCGCGCAGCACGGTGCGCGCCTGATCCACCAGCAGCAGACCAGCCTGAGTGAAGAGCACTTTGCGGCTGGTACGCTCAAGGAGCATGACGCCCAGCTCATCTTCCAGTTTGCGGATTTGTCCGCTCAGGGTGGGCTGGCTTACGTGGCAGGAATCCGCTGCGCGGCGAAAGTGGCGGTGTTCGGCTAACGCCACCAGGTATTCAAGATCACGAATATTCATTATTCATCCTCCGTCGCCACGATAGTTCATGGCGATAGATAGAATAGCAATGAACGATTATCCCTATCAAGCATTCTGTTCAATAATTAACACCAGAAACGAAGCGGAAGTTATTACCCCTGAAAGCTACTGTTTCTCTCTGAACAACTAAAGCCAACGTGAACATTTTGCGGACCTTAGCGTCCGCTTTTTTTTGCCTGTAATAAAAGCAAAAAGGCAACATCTGTTGCCTTTAGTTTATTCGGTGAAACGCCTTACCCGGGCTATCAGCGGAGATCAAACCAGGCGGTTTTTCGCATCCGCAATCGCCTGCGCTACCTGCTGCGGCGACACCCCGCCTTTCGCAGCACGCTTATCCAGGCAGGATTGCAGCGACAGAATCGGGTAGACATCGTCTGCAATCGTCGGGCTAAATTTCTGCAAATCCGCCAGCGCCAACTCTTCCAGCGGTTTGCCCTGACGAATAGCCTCGACCACCGCCTCGCCCACGATATGGTGCGCTTCGCGGAACGGTACGCCTTTCGCAACCAGATAATCCGCCAGCTCGGTGGCGTTGGCATAGCCCTGCTGCGCCGCTTCCTGGCAGCGCGGACGCTTCACCTGAATGCCGTCGAGCACCAGCGCCGCCATATGCAGGCAGTCCAGCCAGGTATCGAGCGCATCGAACAGCCCTTCTTTATCTTCCTGCATATCTTTGTTGTAGGCCAGCGGCAGCCCTTTCAGGGTCATCATCATGCCCGTCAGCGCACCCTGCACGCGGCCGCATTTACCGCGGATGAGCTCCAGCGCATCCGGGTTTTTCTTCTGCGGCATTAATGAAGAGCCGGACGTAACGCGATCGGACAGCTCCACGAACCCCGCCTCGCCGGTGTTGAAGAAAATCAGGTCTTCGGCGAAACGCGAGAGATGCACCATGCCGATGGAGGCGTCAGAAAGCAGCTCCAGCACGTGGTCACGATCGGAAACCGTGTCCAGGCTGTTGCGGGTCGCGCTGGCAAAACCCAGCCAGCCCGCCAGCTGTTCACGATCAATCTCATACGCGGTGCCTGCCAGCGCGCCGCAGCCCAGCGGGCTGACATCCAGGCGCTTAAGCGTATCCTGCAGACGGCTTTCATCACGGGCCAGCATTTCGACATAGGCCAGGCACCAGTGGGCAAAGGTGACAGGCTGCGCGCGTTGCAGGTGGGTATAGCCCGGCATCACCGCGTCCTGGTTATTTTCTGCCGTGGCGACCAGCGCGCTCTGCAACTGACGATTCGCCGCCAGCAGCTCCGCCACCGTATCTTTACACCACAGTTTCAGATCGGTCGCAACCTGGTCATTACGGCTGCGCCCGGTATGCAGTTTTTTACCCAACTGCCCGACTTTGGCGATAAGCTTGCCTTCTACCCAGCTGTGGATATCTTCCGCGTCGCTCTCAAGGATTTGCTGCGGATTCGCCCGCACCTCTTCCAGCAGCACGTTCAACGCCTCTTCCAGCTGTTGCTGCTCGTCAGTAGTCAGAACGCCGACGGTAACCAGCGCTTTGGACCAGGCCACAGAGCCAACGATATCCTGCTCCGCCAGGCGATAGTCGAAGCGCAAAGAGTCGTTGAACTGTTTGAACCGTTGATCCGCTGCCTGAGTAAAACGCCCACCCCAAAGTGCCATAACCTGCTTCCTTAAATTCGTTAGTTCCGCCGGCTGCCCGGCCTGTGATAATTCGCTAAAGAGTTACGCCAGAATGCGCGTGCCGATCGGCGTGCCGTTAAACAGCGCCGGGAGCTGATCTGCATGACGCCAGGAGGCGATATCCACCGGACGGCCCAGCGTGCGCGCCGCGTCGAGCGCCGCGTTCACTTTTACAACCATCCCATCGGTAATGATACCCTGATCGATCAGCTGTTCGGCTTTGGCGGCGGTCATTTCAGCAATACGCTGGCCTTTGCCATCAAGAATACCGCTTACGTCAGAGAGCAGAATCAGGTCAGCGCCCAGCGTTGACGCCAGCGCCGTCGCGGCCTGGTCGGCGTTGACGTTCATCAGTTGCCCCTCGTCCGTAACGCCAATAGAGCTGATGACCGGCAAAAAGCCCCCCGCCAGCAGCGCGTTGATTAAATCAGGCGAACCCGGCTGCGCCAGCCCAACGTGCCCCAGCTCTTCGTCAAGCTGAGTGACTTTGACGCTGTCACCGTCGCCCAGATAGAGACCGACAGAGGGTAACTGATGTTTTTTCGCCCACGCCAGCAGGGTTTTGTTCGCCGTCCCCGCCAGCGCGCCGGTAATAATGTCGATCTGGTCGGCCGGAGTGACGCGCAGGCCATTTTTCTTCTTCACCGGCAGATTAAGCTGTTTCATCAGCTCATCCACCACGCAGCCACCGCCGTGCACAATCACCAGCGGGCGCTGGTGCGACTGGCGATAATTAACCAGTGCGGTAAACAGACGCCCCAGCGCTTCTTCGCTGTCCAGCAACACGCCGCCAAGTTTAATAATTAATGGATTCATCATCGCACCTCAAATAAGAGACTGCGTTTCGGGGTAGCCGAAACGAATATTCGCACACTGCATTGCCTGGGCGGCAGCGCCTTTCAACAGGTTGTCTTCGGCTGCGACAACAATCAGATGTTCGCCCTGTACGGCAAAGCCGATATCGCAGAACGGCAGCCCCACCACGTTTTTCAACGCCGGGACGCCTTTTTCATACAGACGCACCAGCGGTTTATCCGCGTAGGCCTGCTGATAGAGGCTGGCAATCTGCGCATGGGTTACGCCAGGCTTCAGGCGACAGGTGATGGTCTCCAGAATGCCGCGCGGGAAGCTGCCCAGGTGCGGAGTAAAAATCACATCGGCACCCAGGTGGGTGGTGATTTCCGGGTGGTGGCGATGGTTAAACACACCGTACGGCTGCAGGCTCACTTCGCAGAAGCTGTTGGAAATCGCCGCTTTGCGCCCCGCCCCGCTTACCCCGCTGGTGGCGTTAATCACCGGCCACTGATTCAGGTCCAGCACGCCCGCGTCAATCAGCGGCTTGAGAGCGAGCTGGGCCGCCGTCGGGTAGCAGCCAGGCACGGCAACAAGCGCCGCCTCTTTGAGTTTTTCGCTGCTCCACTCCGCCAGGCCATAGACCGCCTGTTCCAGCAGTTCAGGATGCTGATGAGTGAAGCCGTAATATTTTTCGTAGAACCCGGCATCATTGACGCGAAACGCGCCGGAGAGATCAAACACCACGCAGCCAGCTGCGAGGAACTGTGGCGCCAGGTCATGGCTGACCTCATGGGCGGTCGCCAGAAACACCACGTCTACGCCGTCGGTAAAGGCGCTAATGTCTGACATCGGCTGCAGCGGCAGGTCGACAATGCCTTTCAACTGCGGATGCAAATCCGAGATTAGCTTTCCTGCATCATTGCTTTGCGCTGACACGGTCAAAGCGGTTATGGTCATATGAGGATGGCGATTCACGTAGCTTACAAGCTCAGCGCCCGCATAACCGCTAGCGCCCACAATCAGCGTATTCAACATCGGGTTCCTTTATGCTCAACGTTAATGTATTTTTATTCACATTTAATGCATGAATATTGATACTATCACGACCTAAGGTGTGTCAACAATGAAAATGAACTTACCGCCATTTATCGAGATTTACCGCGCCCTGATTGCCACGCCGTCGATCAGCGCAACGGAAGAAGCGCTCGATCAGAGTAATGAGGCTTTAATCAATCTGCTGGCAGGCTGGTTCAGCGATCTCGGCTTTAAGGTGGAAGTCCAGCCCGTCCCCGGCACACGCAATAAGTTTAATCTGTTGGCCAGCGCTGGCGAGGGTGCCGGCGGCCTGTTATTAACCGGCCATACCGATACGGTTCCGTTCGATGATGGGCGCTGGACCCGCGATCCGTTCACCCTGACCGAGCACGATAATAAACTCTACGGTCTGGGCACCGCCGACATGAAAGGCTTCTTCGCTTTCATCCTCGACGCCTTGCGTGACGTAGACGTGACGCAGCTAAAGAAACCGCTCTATGTGCTGGCTACCGCCGATGAAGAGACCAGCATGGCGGGCGCGCGCTACTTTTCAGAAAATACGCAGCTGCGTCCGGATTGCGCCATTATCGGCGAACCGACCTCCCTACAGCCGGTGCGCGCCCACAAAGGGCATATTTCCAATGCGATCCGCGTTCTTGGCCAGTCGGGCCACTCCAGCGACCCGGCTCGGGGCGTCAATGCGATTGAGCTGATGCACGACGCGATTGGTCACATCCTGCACCTGCGTGACCACCTGAAAGAGCGCTATCACTACGAGGCCTTCACCGTCCCTTACCCCACGCTTAACCTGGGCAGTATTCACGGCGGCGACGCCTCTAACCGTATTTGTGCCTGCTGCGAGCTGCATATGGATATCCGCCCGCTGCCGGGAATGACCCTCGACGATCTGAACGGCCTGCTCAACGAGGCGCTGGAGCCGGTAAGCAGTCGCTGGCCCGGCCGCCTGACGGTAGCCGAACTTCATCCGCCGATTCCGGGATACGCATGCCCGCCGGACCATCAGCTTGTGGAGGTGGTGGAAAAATTACTGGGCGTAGAGACCGAGGTGGTGAACTACTGTACCGAAGCGCCGTTTATCCAGACCCTGTGCCCGACGCTGGTGCTGGGGCCGGGCTCGATCAACCAGGCTCATCAGCCTGACGAATATCTTGAGACCCGCTTTATCAAGCCCACCCGCGAACTGATTACCCAGGTGGTTCATCACTTCTGCTGGCATTAAACCCCGCCCCTCGCCTGCCCGGGCGAGGGGTTCAATAGCGCGATCCGCATCACACTCTCATAAGTATCGCTTATCAGACCGGAAGCGAATTAAATTTCGTAAATTGCGCGAATTTATTCGTTTGCTGAAGCGATTTCGCCGTAATTGACGTCGTGGGTTTTACGTGGCTTTATAAAAGACGGTGTCTGATATCCACCCAGGTCACATTTTTGGGCGGTGGGTATAACAAAATAAAATGAGATGGGGTGTCTGGGGTAACATGAACGAACAATATTCCGCTTTGCGTAGTAATGTCAGTATGCTCGGCAAACTGCTGGGAGATACCATCAAGGATGCGCTGGGAGAGAACATTCTCGACCGGGTAGAAACAATCCGTAAGCTGTCCAAATCTTCCCGTGCAGGGAATGAGGCCAACCGTCAGGAGTTGCTTAACACGCTGCAAAACCTGACGAATGATGAGTTATTGCCGGTAGCCCGCGCTTTCAGCCAGTTCCTGAATCTTGCGAATACCGCCGAGCAGTACCACAGCATTTCGCCAAAAGGCGAAGCCGCAAATAATCCGGAAGTTATTGCCCGCACCCTGCGCAAGCTGAAAGATCAGCCCAATCTTAACGAAGAAACCATCAAAAAGGCGGTAGAGTCGCTTTCGCTGGAGCTGGTGCTGACGGCCCACCCAACCGAAATTACCCGCCGTACGCTGATCCACAAAATGGTGGAAGTGAACAACTGCTTAAAGCAGCTGGACAACAAAGATATCGTCGATTACGAACGCAACCAGCTGATGCGCCGCCTGCGCCAGCTGATCGCGCAGTCATGGCACACTGATGAAATCCGCAAACATCGTCCCAGCCCGGTAGACGAGGCGAAATGGGGCTTTGCCGTAGTGGAAAACAGCCTGTGGGAAGGGGTGCCGAACTACCTGCGGGAACTGAACGAGCAGTTGGAAGAGAATCTCGGCTACAAACTGCCGGTCGATTTTGTCCCGGTGCGTTTTACCTCCTGGATGGGCGGCGACCGCGACGGCAACCCGAACGTCACCGCCGATATTACCCGCCATGTGCTGCTGCTGAGCCGCTGGAAAGCCACCGACCTGTTCCTGAAAGATATCCAACTGCTGATTTCCGAACTCTCAATGGTGGAGTGCACGGATGAACTGCGTGAGCTGGTGGGAGATGAAGGGGCGCAGGAGCCGTATCGCTACCTGATGAAAAAACTGCGCACGCAGCTAATGGCGACGCAAACCTGGCTTGAAGCGCGCCTCAAAGGTCAGAAGCTGCCGAAACCGGCTGGCCTGCTGACCCAGAATGAACAGCTGTGGGAGCCGCTGTACGCCTGTTATAAATCACTGCAGGCCTGCGGGATGGGCATCATCGCCAACGGCGAACTGCTCGATACCCTGCGCCGCGTGAAGTGTTTCGGCGTGCCGCTGGTGCGCATCGATGTGCGCCAGGAGAGCACCCGCCATACCGAGGCGCTGGGCGAACTGACCCGCTATCTTGGCATCGGCGACTATGAAAGCTGGTCAGAAGCCGACAAACAGGCGTTCCTGATCCGCGAACTGAATTCCAAACGTCCGCTGCTGCCGCGTAGCTGGGAGCCAAGCGAAGAGACCCGTGAGGTTATCGACACCTGCAAAGCGATCGTCGAAGCGCCGAAAGGATCGGTGGCGGCCTACGTGATCTCTATGGCGAAGACCCCGTCCGATGTGCTGGCGGTACACCTGCTGCTGAAAGAGGCGGGCATCACCTTTGCGCTGCCGGTCGCGCCGCTGTTTGAAACGCTGGACGACCTGAATAACGCCGACGATGTAATGACCCAGTTGCTGAACATCGACTGGTATCGCGGCTTTATCCAGGGCAAGCAGATGGTCATGATTGGCTACTCTGACTCGGCAAAAGACGCGGGCGTAATGGCTGCCTCCTGGGCGCAATACCAGGCGCAGGATGCCTTAATCAAAACCTGTGAGAAAGCGGGTATTGAGCTGACCCTGTTCCACGGGCGCGGCGGCTCTATCGGTCGTGGCGGCGCGCCAGCGCATGCGGCGCTGCTCTCGCAACCGCCGGGTAGCCTGAAAGGCGGCCTGCGCGTGACCGAGCAGGGGGAGATGATCCGCTTCAAATATGGTCTGCCTGAAGTCACCATCAGCAGCCTGTCGCTCTACACCAGCGCCATTCTGGAAGCCAACCTGCTGCCGCCGCCGGAGCCGGAAGATAGCTGGCGTCATATTATGGATGAGCTGTCCACTATCTCCTGCGATATGTACCGTGGCTACGTGCGTGAAAACAAAGATTTTGTGCCGTACTTCCGTTCCGCCACGCCGGAGCAGGAACTGGGCAAACTGCCGCTCGGCTCGCGTCCGGCTAAGCGTCGCCCGACCGGCGGCGTTGAGTCTCTGCGCGCTATTCCGTGGATCTTCGCCTGGACGCAAAACCGCCTGATGCTGCCGGCCTGGCTGGGCGCAGGCGCGGCGCTGCAAAAAGTAGTAGAAGACGGTAAACAGAGCGAACTGGAGGCAATGTGCCGCGACTGGCCGTTCTTCTCTACCCGCCTGGGGATGCTGGAGATGGTCTTCTCCAAAGCCGACCTGTGGCTGGCAGAGTACTACGATCAGCGCCTGGTGAAACCGGAGCTGTGGGGTCTGGGCGAAGAGCTGCGCAAGCTGCTGGAAGCGGATATCAAAGTGGTGCTGGACATCGCTAACGACTCCCACCTGATGGCGGATCTGCCGTGGATTGCCGAGTCCATCCAGCTGCGTAACATCTACACCGACCCGCTGAACGTGCTGCAGGCTGAATTGCTGCACCGCTCCCGTAAAGCGGAAGAGGAAGGCAAAGAGCCGGACCGTTGCGTTGAGCAGGCGCTGATGGTCACCATCGCGGGCGTTGCCGCCGGGATGCGTAACACCGGTTAATTGCTCCCTCTTTTAGCGCTCTGCGGGTTTGTCAGTAAAATCAGGTCACACCGGGTGTGGCCTTTTTTTATGCCGCCCGTTAAGGTTGTCGCTCAAGCGCAAGGAAAGAGACCATGAACCACGACATCAGCCACCTTCTCTCCCGCCTGCTTAGCGGTCCTGCGTCGCTGCGGCAAATCTGTTTCGCCACCGGTACCGGGCCCGCGCCCGCGCTGGCGCAGCAGGTGGATTTCCCCCGGCTGGAGATTGTGCTGGACGGCGCGCTAAAGGATACGGGCATTGCTGGCGAGAACGCGTTAATGACCGAACAGGACGTGCTCTACGTGCCCGCAGGCGGATGGAATTTTCCGCAGTGGCAGGCCCCTGCCACCACGCTGAGCATTCTTTTTGGCAAGCAACAATTAGGTTTTAGCGTCATGCGCTGGGACGGTACGGCGTTACACAATCTGGCGAAGCAGCATGTGGCGCGGCGCGGACCGCGTATCGGCTCATTTTTATTGCAGACCCTGCATGAGATGCAAATGCAGCCTAAAGAGCAGCAAACCGCGCGGCTGATTGTCGCCAGTCTGCTGAGCCACTGCCAGGATCTGCTCGGCAGCCATATCCAGACCGCCTCCCGAAGTCAGGCGCTTTTCGAGGCTATTCGTGACTATATCGACGATAATTACGCGCTGCCGCTAACCCGCGAGTCCGTGGCGCAGTCGTTTTATATCTCACCGAATTACCTGTCGCATCTGTTTCAAAAAACCGGGGCCGTTGGCTTTAATGAATACCTGAATCACACCCGGCTGGAACATGCCAAGACGCTATTAAAAGGCTATGACCTTAAAGTGAAAGAGGTGGCCCACGCCTGCGGCTTTGTCGACAGCAACTACTTCTGCCGCCTGTTTCGCAAAAATACCGAGCGCTCGCCTTCGGAGTATCGCCGACACTACCATAGCCAGCTGATGGAGAAGGATACAGATCAGCAGTAAAGTGCTCTTTACTGGATTTTTGTAATACAGCGTCTCCGTAAGCGTCTTATTAATCGTAGGAAAAGCCCGGTGATTAGCCGTCCTGCATCAAAATATGATGCAGATCACACTTTTCTCTTCACCTTACATTTATCCAGTTTTTGGCATAATTGTCGCGTAGCGCAACGCCCTGTCTCACTCTTATTCTGTGTTCAGACAATTATTCGGGAATAAGAGGAATCATCATGGAACTGTATCTGGACACTGCCAACGTTAAAGAAGTTGAGCGCCTGGCGCGTATTTATCCGCTGGCCGGCGTCACCACTAACCCCAGCATCATCGCCGCAGGCAAAGAGGCCATCTGGGACGTGCTGCCGCGCCTGCAGAAAGCCGTGGGCCCGGAAGGCATCTTATTCGCCCAGGTGATGAGCCGTAGCGCGGAAGGCATGGTGGAAGAAGCAAAACGGCTGAGCAATGCCGTACCGGGTATCGTGGTGAAAATTCCCGTAACCTCCGAAGGCCTCGCTGCCATTAAGCTGCTGAAAAAAGAAGGCATTCCTACACTTGGCACCGCCGTCTACAGCGCGTCACAGGGCCTGCTGGCCGCGCTGGCGGGGGCAAAATATGTCGCGCCGTATGTCAACCGCGTCGACGCCCAGGGCGGCGACGGCATCCGTATGGTGCAGGAGCTGCAATCACTTCTGGAAATGCACGCGCCGGAAAGCAAAGTGCTGGCCGCCAGCTTCAAAACTCCGCGTCAGGCGCTCGACTGCCTGCTGGCCGGATGTGAAGCAATCACCCTTCCTTTAGATGTAGCGCAACAAATGCTCAATACACCTGCGGTAGAGTCCGCTATTGAGAAGTTTGAGCAGGACTGGAATAACGCTTTTGGCAATCTAAACCTGTAAACCTGGCAGAGAGCCGCGTAACGGCGGCTCGATAAGCCAGAATGGAGGAAACGTATGGACCGCATTATTCAATCCCCAGGTAAATATATCCAGGGTGCAGACGTTATCACCCGTATCGGCGACTATCTCAAACCGCTGGCGGAAAGCTGGCTGGTAGTTGGCGATAAGTTTGTTTTAGGCTTCGCGCAGGAAATGCTGCAAAAAAGTCTGGCGGATGCCGGGCTGAAATGTGAAGTGGTCGCCTTCGGCGGCGAATGCTCACAAAATGAAATCAACCGTCTGCGTGGTATCGCGGAAAGCGCCAGCTGCGGCGCGGTGCTCGGCATCGGCGGCGGTAAAACTCTTGATACCGCTAAAGCGCTGGCACACTACATGAGCGTACCGGTTGCCATCGCGCCGACCATCGCCTCCACCGACGCCCCGTGCAGCGCGCTCTCCGTCATTTACACCGATGACGGCGAGTTCGACCGCTATCTGCTGCTGCCCAATAACCCGAACCGCGTGATTGTCGACACCAAAATCGTTGCGGGCGCGCCTGCACGTCTGCTGGCCGCAGGTATCGGCGATGCGCTGGCAACCTGGTTCGAAGCCCGTGCCTGCTCCCGCAGCGGCGCTACCACCATGGCGGGCGGGCAGTGCACCCAGGCGGCGCTGGCGCTGGCCGAGCTGTGCTACAACACCCTGCTGGAAGAGGGTGAAAAAGCAATGCTGGCGGCTGAGCAGCATGTCGTGACCCCGGCGCTGGAACGCGTTGTGGAAGCGAATACCTACCTGAGCGGCGTCGGCTTTGAAAGCGGCGGTCTGGCGGCGGCGCATGCGATCCATAACGGCTTGACCGCTATCCCTGACGCACACCACTACTACCACGGCGAGAAAGTGGCGTTTGGTACGCTGGCACAGCTGGTGCTGGAGAACGCGCCGGTAGATGAAATCGAAACCGTCGCCGCGCTGTGCCATGCGGTCGGTCTGCCGATCACCCTGTCGCAGCTGGATATTATGGAAGATATCCCCGCCAAAATGCGTATCGTCGCCGAAGCCGCCTGCGCAGAAGGCGAAACCATTCACAATATGCCCGGCGGCGCGACGGCAGATCAGGTTTATGCCGCCCTGCTGGTGGCCGATCAGTACGGCCAGCGCTTCCTGCAGGAGTGGGAATAACGCCTCTGCACTCCCGGCTCTCGCCGGGAGTGTTCTTTTATGTTCCTTTCATCCGATATTGCCGCCACGAAAGCTGTGCTTTATAGTGCTTTTTTCCCTTAGCGGACCCTCATCATGCAATCATCAGACAGAAGAATGAGCATTTACGCCATTCTGCAGCAGGAAAAAAAGTCGTTGTTAATGAGCTGGCAGAGAAATTCGGCGTCACCAAAATGACGATTCGCCGCGATCTCTCTTTCTTCGAAAAACAGGGCATTGTCAAAACAACCTATGGCGGCGCCTATCTGACTAGCGGGGCCAGCGTCGAGCCAAGTTTTCAGCTGAAATCGGTGCAGATGGTTGATGATAAGCACCTTATCGGCCAGAAAGCGGCAGAACTGGTGGAAGATGGCGATACGGTTATCATCGACTGCGGCACTACGGCGCTGGCCTTCACCCAGTTCTTATTCGACAAAAAAATCATGGTTATCACCAACTCCGTGCCGGTTATCAACCTGCTGAAAGGGCGACGCAACATCAAACTTATTGTCGCGCCGGGCGAATATGAAGACGACACCCAGGGCATGATCTCCTTCAGCACCGCCGACTTCTTTAGCACGCTGCATGCCGACAAGGTGTTCGTCAGCACCCAGGGCATCAATGAAAAAGGCGAGCTGACGGTGCCAAAAATGGCCGATGCCCATGTTAAACAATCGCTTATGAAAGCAGGTCGGCAAAAAATCCTGCTGGCGGACAAAAGCAAATTTGGCCAGACCTTTCTTGCCGGACATGCCCGACTGGCCGATTTCGATATTATTATCAGCCAGAGCGGTCTCGCCGCGGACGCCCTCGCCCTGCTAAACAGCCACCCCGCTGAACTCATCCTGGCCGATGCCGCCAGTTAATCTCTTGCGCCCACCATGGGCGCTTGTGTTTTTGTGCTATTTTATGTTCGATCTAGATTCATTTGTGACTAAAAGAACAAAATAGATCATTTCTTGATTGACAAAAACACACCTCAGGCGTGAAATACTTTTACCCCTTCTCGCATTGAGGTCTTTATGAACGGATTACTGAGCTTCAAACCTACCAACAACGATTGTGACTTTGACCGTATCGCCAAAAAACAGGATCAAATGTTCCATCGTGTCGCCACTATCTGCCCGGAACGCGCGGAAATCATTACAGAATCGTTTAAACGGTCGGAAGGTAAACCGATCGTCATTCGTCGTGCGCTGGCGCTGGCGGACATTCTGGACAAAATGAGCATCTACATTGAGCCGGATATGCTCATTGTCGGTAACCAGGCGAGCGCCAATTTCGCCGCGCCGGTTTTCCCCGAGTATTCCTTTAACTGGGTGATAGAAGAGCTGGATGAGTTTGATAAACGCTCCGGCGACAGTTTTCAGGTAAGCGAAGAGACCAAAGCGCGCCTGCGCGTGCTGCAGGATTACTGGCAGGGTAAAACCCATCAGGACGAAGTGCTGGCTAACCTGCCGCAGATTAACCGCCTGGCGGAAAAACAGGGCGTTCTGCACCGCGGGGGCATCAGCATGTCCGGCGACGGCCACATTATCCCTAACCACGACTTCGTGCTGGAAGTGGGCTACAGCGGTATGCGTGATATCGCTAAACAACACCTGGCGGAAGACGCCAACCTGACCGACGAACAAAAAGATTTTTATCAGGCCGTTATCATCACCATGGAAGCGGCGCTGAATTACTGCAAACGCTTCTCCGCGCTGGCTAAAGAAGAAGCAGAAAAAACCGCTGATGCTAAGCGTCGCGGCGAGCTGCTGGCGATGAGCGAAATGTTTGCCCACCTGATGGAAGGCAAAGCGCGCAATTTCTGGGAAGCGGTAGAGACGGTCTACCTGACCCACCTGCTGATGATGATCGAGAGTAACGGTCACTCCTTTTCTTTTGGCCGCTTCGACCAGTACGTCTGGCCCTACTACGAGGCAGATATCAAAGCTGGCGTTATCAGCAAAGAGAAGGCGCTGGAAATCCTTACCCACTTCTTCATCATGACCAACAGCCTGAACAAAGTTCGTCCGTGGGGCCATACCCAGTACAGCGGCGGCTACCCGCTCTATTCCAACCTGATGGTTGGCGGTATGAAACCGGACGGCACTGACGGCACTAACGATCTCTCCTATCTGTCTCTGGAAGCCATGGCGCTGACCGGCCTGCCGGAACCTAACCTGAGCGTGCGTTTTTCAAAAGATACCCCGCACTCGCTGATGCAGGACGCGGCAAAACTGATCCGTAAGGGCTTCGGGATGCCGTCGATTTTCTGCGACGAAGTGGTTATTCCGGCGATGATGACCCTGGGCCTGAGCGAAGAAGTCGCACGCGAATATGCCTCGATGGGCTGCGTGGAAACCGCTATTCCGGGTCGCTGGGGCCACCGCGCCACCGGTATGACCTACGTAAACTTCGGCAAAATTCTTGAGCTGGTCATGAATAACGGGTGCGATCCGGCAACCGGCGTTCAGTTGGTGAAAGTGAACGGTAAAGAAGGCCGCGAAATTAACTACGCCTCCTATGATGAAGTCTGGGCGGCATGGAACCAGCTGCTGGAGTTCTACTCCGACCTGGCAGTGGACTGCGACCTGGTCTGCGACCGCGCGCTGAAATATCACGACGCCGACGCCTTCGCGTCCGCGACCATCAACTGCTCGCTGGAACGTGGCAAGACGCTGAAAAACGGCGGCGCGGAGTATGACTTCGTCAGCTCCTCGAATATCGGGCCGTCCGTGGTAGGCGACAGCCTGGCGGCAGTGAAAAAACTGGTCTTTGATGACAAAGTACTGACGCTGAAACAGCTGCGCGATGCGATGGACAACAACTTCGAGGGCATTGAGGGTGCGCGCGTACGTAAGCTGTGCCGCAACGCGCCGAAGTTCGGTAACGATATCGACTATGTAGATAACATTGTCGCGGATGTCTTCGAGTCCTATCTCAAACTGCTGCCGAAATATAAAACGGATCGCTATGGCAAAGGACCAAAAGGCTGCGGCTACACCATGTCCACCTCCAACATCACCTCTTACGTGCCAAACGGTTTTGATGTGGGCGCAACGCCGGATGGCCGCCTTGCGACGATGCCGCTTAACGAAGGGGCGTCTCCGTGCCTCGGCGCGGACAAAGAGGGCCCGACGGCGGTAATTAACTCCATCGCCAAACTGCCTAACCAGAAAATTGCCGGTGGCCAGCTGCTGAACATGAAGTTCACCCCGAGCGCGCTGGAAGGCGACGATAACCTGGAGAAATTCACCAACTTTATGGAAGCCGGACGGGTGAAAAATATCTTCCACAACCAGTTCAACATCATTGATTCGAACATCCTGCGGGCGGCAAAAGCGCACCCGGAAGATTATCCGAACCTGATGGTACGCGTCGCTGGATATTGCGCCCTGTTCTCCACGCTGATGCCGGAAGCGCAGGATGCGATTATCGCCCGTACCGAACTGGCATGGTAAGCGTGAGGTAATATGAAAACTGGCCTGATTTCCCGTATTCAACGTTATTCCACCAAGGACGGCCCGGGGCTGCGCAGTACGGTGTTTATGCAGCAGTGCAACCTGCGCTGCCAGTGGTGCGCGAATCCGGAAACGCTCAGGTCAGGTTTCAATGTCTTCTGGTTTAAGGAAAGGTGCCGCCAGTGCGGCACCTGCGTGCAGGCGGCGGCGAACAACGCCATCACCTTTGCCGAACCCGGCCAGGGCGTGGTGATTGACCGTAAACACTGCACTAACCTGCTGGATATGGTCGATGCCTGTCCCTACGACGCCTATGAAAAAGTCGGCAAGGAGATGACCTCGCAGGCACTGGCAGACCTGCTGCTGCGGGATAAAGCGTTTTACGACGAAAGCGGTGGCGGCGTGACCTTTTCCGGCGGCGAGCCAGCGTTGCAGGCGGAGTTTGTCAGCGAAACCGCGCGTATCCTCAGCGCAGCGGGCGTCCATATTTGTCTCGACACTGCGGGTAATATACGCCGCGACAAGCTGATGCCGCTGGTCGAAGCTGTGGATATGGTTTCTTACGATTTCAAAGCCTTTGACCCGGAAATCCACCTCGCCTGTACCGCCGTCGATAACCGCCTGATCCTTGAGAACGCGAAAACGATCGCGGCAATGGGCAAACCGATCCTGGCGCGCATGGTGATCGTGCCGACCCGCAACGATCAGCCGGAAGATATCCGTAAACGGCTCGATTTTATCCGCAGCCTGGGCAGCGCCGTACAGCAGGTCGATATTCTCGAATATCACATTTACGGCATCGGCAAATACGAAAAGCTCGGTATGCCCTATCTGCTGCACGATATTCCGCCCGTGCAACGCGACATGATCGAACAGATAAAACAGTACGCCGAAGAGATTGGCCTGAAGGCGACCATCGGCGGCTAAGGAAAAAAGATGCTGAACTTTATTTTTACCCAGTCATACGAAGAGATGAGCGCGCTCGCAGCAGAGCGCGTGGTGAAAGCGCTTAAGCGTAAGCCGGATTTAGTCATGGCCCTTCCCACGGGCGGCACGCCGGTTGGCCTGCTGGCAGAGATGAGCCGCCTGGCGCAGGAAAAGCAGGCGGATTTTTCCCGTGCTTTTTCATTTAATATCGACGAATACATCCCGCTGAAAAAAGACGATCCCCAAAGCTATTACTGGTTCCTTGACCACCATTTCTATCAGCACGCCAATTTACCGCTGGAAAATCGTTTTGTGCCCGACGTGCTGGCGAAAGACCTGCGTGAAGAGTGCGCCCGCTATGAGCGCGCGATTGTCGAACACGGTGATTTCGATATGACTGTTCTCGGCATCGGCCACGACGGCCACATTGGTTTTAATGAGCCTCATGCCACCCACAGCCCGGTTTGCCATGTTATCGATCTCAATGAAGAGACGATTGAAGCCAACGCGCGCTTCTTCTCACGCCGGGAAGATGTGCCGCGCCAGGCCATCACACTCGGGATGGGCACCATTCTGAAGAGTAAAGAGATTGTGCTGATTGCCAACGGCAAATCTAAAGCGCAGGTCATGAAGCAGCTCTACGATTGCACGGCCATCGACCCGATGTTCCCGGCCTCGTTCCTGCTGCTGCATCCGAATGTCACCATTATCTGCGACAGCGAAGCGGCATCGCTGATTGCCTAACTGAGGTGAGCTTATGATCATCCAAAGTGAACGTGTCTGGCTTTCCGGCGGGTTTTACCCGGCGAACATCACCGTAGAAGAGGGGCGTATCAGCCATATCGCCCTGGGGCTGACGCGCCACGCCACGCATGATTTCGGTACGCGGCGCATCATCCCAGGCCTGATTGACAGCCACGCTCATGGCGGATGGGATTACGACACCAATGAAAACGACGCGGAAGGCCTGCGCCGCTGGGCGGCAAATCTTCCGGCGGAAGGGGTAACGGCATTTTGCCCAACTACCGTTACGGATGAAGACGCTACGCTGCTGGCGGCGCTGGAAAATATCTCCCGCGTGATGGATGAAGGCAACGCGGGCGCGGAGATCCTCGGCGTCCATTTCGAAGGCCCCTTCCTGTGCCAGAAGTATCGCGGCGCGCAGCCGGAAAAACAGATCCGTCCGGCAAGCATCGCGCAGTTCCAGGCTTTCGAGAAGGCGGCGAATAACCGCATCATCGCGATTACGCTGGCACCGGAAGAAGATGCCGATCTCGCCCTCACCCGCTACTGCGCGCAGCGGGGGATCGTGGTTAACATGGGCCATTCGGACGCCTCTTTTGAACAGGTGCTGGAGGCTGTCGCCAACGGCGCGAAAAACGTCACGCATGTTTATAACGGAATGGCGAAATACGTGAACCGCGAACCGGGCCTGCTCGGTGCGGCATTCCGTCTGGATGGGCTCTATGGCGAAGTGATTGGCGACGGTATTTTCGTCAGCCTGGTCTCGGCCTCGCACCTTTATCGGCTCAAAAACGATGACTATGTCATTATGATCAGCGACTCAATGAAATCAAAAGGTTGCGCGCCGGGGCGGTATATGTTCGGCGGCGAACCGATGATTTTAGGCGAAGACGGCGCAACGCGGCGCGAAAATGGCGTACTTGTTGGCAGCACGCTACATCTCAATCGTGGGTTGTACAATATGGTGGAGAAGGCGATGGTGCCGTTTGGCGCGGCGCTGAAATCCTGCACCATTAACCCGGCTCGCCTGTTAGGACTCGACGATCATAAAGGCAAGCTTCAGCGCGGCTTTGATGCAGACATTGTTGTGCTGGAAGATGATTACCAGGTGAATACAACGTTCTGTAAAGGCATTATCGCCTGGTCAGTTAATTAAACTTTTCTGCACACCCGCTTTTTTGCAGGCGGCCATTTTTACAATGGCTGCCTTTTCCTGCTTTCCAAATAAATAACATAAAAATCAATTACTTAAAGTGAGATTAAGTTAACAAACTTATTTACTTCACCCCTTTAAGATAACCCTTCATTTATAAGGTATTTATTTTTCCAAAGAAGTATTTCCAGAAATACTTGTAGCTCAGTCACGGTCTGGCTCATCCCGGCTTAATCAATTTTTATAATTTATAGGGAAAGAAAATGAATATTTTGGGTTATCTAC
>NZ_HE578950.1:91043-95107 GCF_000321045.1 Phytobacter massiliensis JC163 | reverse complement strand
TCGTCGGCTTCGTGGCGGAAAAAATCGCTAACGCCATGAAGACCACCGGCCCGGTGGCGGCGGCAGAAAGCGTAGCGCCAGCAGCGGCCGCGGTGAAACCGCAGGCGGTGCAGCCCATGGGCGAGTCTGTTATCGCTACACTTGTTTCACCCATTACGGGGGATATCATCCCACTGGATGAAGTCCCGGATGAAGCCTTCGCCAGCAAAGCGGTAGGCGACGGCGTGGCGGTGAAACCGACCGATAAAATCGTTGTGTCTCCTGTGGCAGGAACCATCATCAGTATCTTCAACACCAACCATGCGTTCTGCCTGGAAAGTGAAAATGGCGTAGAAATTGTGGTTCATATGGGGATCGATACTGTTGAACTGCAAGGCCAGGGATTCAGCCGTCTGGTTGAGGAAGGGGCCGCCGTTGTTGCCGGGCAGCCTGTACTGGAAATGGATCTGGATTATCTTAATGCTAACGCGCGTTCAATGATTAGCCCGGTGGTCTGCAGCAATATTGAGAATTATTCCGGTCTGGTTATCAAAGCAGAAGGAAAAGTGATTGCAGGCAAGACGCCACTGTATGAAATAAGAGGTTAACAGCAGTAAGCCCGGATGGCGGTTTAATTGCCCTGTCCGGGTTAAAATTTCATCACGCCATACTTTATCAGCGCTCTCAACCTAAGCCCCTGTTCAATACCGCACCCACTTCCCAATTAAAATCACGGTCAAACCCTCTTTCATCGTTAGCAGATTACAAAGCTTTATTTTAAGAGCGGACCTATTTCTCTTTACTTATTTTTACAATTGACTTCGATATAATGAGAACGCTTAAATTTATTTTGACAAAAATAATATTTCACAATATTTCATAACTGGAAGGGAAGACAGTGTTCGAAATAAAAAAGGTATTTAGTACCAGCATTATAACGGCAGTGGCCGGGCTGGCTGGCGTACAGGCCTATGCGGCAACCTACAGCGGGGCGGTTTACTGGAATACGCCTCCCTATCCTCAGGCCGCAACCTGCTCAGCCACTATACCTGATGAGAAACCGCTCGCCATTGCCCGAACCCTGGTTGTGGGTAACGATGTTCCCGATGGCACAGAGGTCTTTTCATGGGGATACGGTGAGTGGTCCTCAGATGTTACCCTCTCGTGTGTCAGTACGGGGGCTGCGGGCAGTTCAACCGCGATTTCCGGTTTTTCGCCGGAGACTCGCTTCACAGTCTATACGAGTGTAGACACTAAAGGCGGCATTCCCTTTAATAATCCAGGTCTGCGCCTGAAAGTGTGGATTAAGAATAAAAATAGCTCAACACCCTGTACCGGAAGTGGCTGTGTCACGACCGACAATAATTACTCGGTATATGGAACCGGGAATCTGTTCCTGTTTGCCGGCGCCGGTGAAGAAATACCCATGAGTAAATATGGTGGTGGCAATTATGTCTCGCAAATCATCGCCGCTCCTTTTGCCGCAAATCATTATCGCTATTACCCGACATTTACCGGACAGTATTCAATCAGGGCTTCTCTGGTGAAGGTAGGCACGGTCAGTTACGGGCCTTTAACTATCCAGGGTAATTATCCTGTTATTCAGTATCCAGGCGGGTCATCAAACTCCCTCTTTCAGGGCTCCGGTATCACGATAGCCCCGCCATCCTGTCGGCTGCGTACGACCGACTACACTATTTCCATGGGGCGCTGGGCCGCGGATACACTTTCGCATAAGGGGATCCCGGCTTATGGCACGCCAGTACCGGTAAACCTCTCTCTGGAGTGCTCAGGTAAAACCGAGCATGTCCGTTTCCGTTTTGAGGATACAGGCACTTCGCTTTCCACTAATAAAAACATCAGCCTTTATGATTGGGCAGGTGGCAATAAAATAGACGGTCTGGAAATCGAAATGCTTTATAACGGCACGAAAGTGAATGTCGATAACACCACCATTACCGATACCGGCAGCCATGGGTCCTTTGTCTCGTTTGATTCGATATTCGGTTCAGCCAGTACCGCCGCTTTCCAGGCCCGATATGTCCAGAATGGCCCCGTGAGGCGCCATGGTAGCAATTACACCGGCCCCGTCACCGGCAAGGTAAATATTTACGTTACCTACGATTAACTAGCAAAAGATATTCTTCATAAGAAATAGCCTGGTACTCAACCAGGCTACAGAAAACATTTCAAACCCCACCTAAAAAACAACTCACCTGTTTTATATAACGCCCAATCACGATAAAAAAACATATCACCCCTACGGCTATCAATATTAAACATTAGCCAGGTCGCAACTATAAATGCAGATTTTCCCATCAGAATACATCGTATTTATTTTACATTGCTTTACATAACACCCTTTAAAAACCATGGTCTAAAAACATATTTAAATTCACCGACCAGGTTTTTCGTCATAATAGACCTGCTGCCAGGTGAGGATGAAAAAACTGTTCAAAAAGTAACAGGCGATTTCCTTACGCCTTTATAGGGATAGACGCTCAACGTTAAATTAAAGGATGCTCGTGTTGAAAATAGACAGACGTACGCCAGGAAAAAAATAACGAAGGCGTTCAGGACCGGCGCAATAATAATCGCCGCAACAGCAGGGTCGCAGGCATATGCGACAGTTCTTAGCGGCAATGTTTACTGGAGCTCAGGTATCAACTCAGGTGACCTGGCTGCAACTTGCTCAGTCACCTTTCCCGATGAACAACCTTTGGCCGTTTCACGTACCTTAGTAGTAGGTAATGATGTCCCTAATGGTACAGAGATTTTTTCGTGGGGTTATGGCGCGTGGTCTTCCGATGTGGTGATGTCCTGTGTCGGTTCAGGAAAAGGAACAAACTCAGGCGCAATTTCGGGTTTTTCCCCCACTAACACCTTTACGATATTTAACGTCAACGATAGTTATGGCGGCATTATTATGAATAATTCAGGCCTGCGCCTGAAATTATGGGTTAAAGCAGGAACCGGCTCAACGCCCTGTACGGGTGTTGGATGTGACCCATACAGTAATGCGTATTCGCTATATGGTTACGCTACCGGAGGTAGTTTTTTGAGCACTGGTGAAGAAGCCCCACTGCAGGGTTCTTATTGGTCTGATCTTTATCAAAAAATCAATCCCCCAGTATCGCCTGCAGACAACCTGAGATATTACCCGACAATGACCGGGCGATACTCCATGAGAGCATCGCTTATTAAAGTGGGTAATGTGAGCTACGGGCCATTAAAGGTTAATAACCCTCCACCTTTCCAGGTGGGTACTACTTCAATCAATACGCTCTTTCAGGGTTCAGGCATTACTATTGCCCCGCCAGCATGTCGGCTTAAAACAACCGATTACACTATTCCGATGGGTACATGGGAAGCAATAACATATACAGGTACGCCCGTTTATGGCACGCCAGAACCGGTTAACCTCTCTCTGGAGTGCTCGGGTAAAACTGAACACGTTCATTTTCGTTTTGAGGATACCGGGACTTCGCTTTCCGCGAATAAGAACGTCACCCTGTATGATAATGCAGGCGGAAATAAAATAGACGGGCTGGAAATAGAGTTGCTCTATAACGGCAATAAAGCTGATGTGGATAATACCACCCTCACCGATACCGGCAGCCACGGTTCATTTGTCTCTTTTGAGCAGGCGTTTAGCTCAGCCAGCACCGCCTCTTTCCAGGCGCGCTACGTGCAAAACGGCGGTATAACCGCATCCGGCAGGAGGTATTCCGGCCCTGTAGTTGGCAAGGTAAATATGTACGTTACCTACGATTAGCGTTCAACGCTTAAAACGGCCGATGGTTATCGGCCGTTTTTCATCATCAGGCTGGACGGACGCCCAGCGTGTGGCAGATGGCGTAACTCATCTCTGCCCGGTTCAGGGTATAGAAGTGAAAATCTTTCACCCCTTCGCGGCTGAGAATTTTCACCATATCCATCGCGATGCTCGCCCCTACCAGCTTGCGGGTTTCGGCATCGTCATCCAGCCCGGCGAACATCTGCGACATCCACGCCGGGATGCGCACGTTGGTCATATCGGCAAACTTCTTCGCCTGTTTGAAGTTGGAGACCGGCAGGATGCCCGG
>NZ_HE578950.1:0-90793 GCF_000321045.1 Phytobacter massiliensis JC163 | reverse complement strand
GCCCGGAATGATCTCTACGTCGATACCGGCAGAAACGCAGCGGTCACGAAAACGCAGGTAGCTTTCCACGTCAAAGAAGAATTGAGTAATCGCGCGATTGGCCCCCGCATCAACTTTACGTTTCAGATTAAGCAGGTCGGCCTGGGCGCTTTTCGCCTCCGGGTGCACTTCCGGGTAGGCGGCAACGGAAATATCAAAATCCGCCACCTCTTTCAGCAGGGTCACCAGATCCGCGGCGTACATATCCGGTTTGCCGCCGCCGGGCGGCAGATCGCCGCGCAGGGCCACAATGTGGCGTATGCCGTTATTCCAGTAATCCCGCGCGATAGCGCGAAGCTCATCACGGGTGGCGTCAATACAGGTCAAATGAGGTACGGCCTCAAGGCCGGTACGCTCTTTAATACCTTTGATAATGCTATGAGTACGGTCGCGCTCGCCGGAGTTGGCGCCGTAGGTGACGGAGACAAACTTCGGTTTGAGGCTGCTCAGGCGATCGATAGAGCTCCATAAGGTCTGTTCCATTTCACTGGTGCGCGGCGGGAAAAATTCAAATGAAACATTAATCTGCCCGTGCACTTCCGCCAGGCTCTGATTCAGGGCTTCCCGCTGGTTGGCGTGAAAAAAGCTCATACCTTACCTCATCAATCGCATGTTGTTATTTATTATACTGTGAACATCTATCCGTTTAGACGTCCAGATGTAAAAATGACGGAAAAGCGGCCGGGCGTCAACCGGAAAATCATCATAATGCGTGAGGAATGTTCAGCGAAGGTGAAAAAAATTCAGGATGGAAGAGGCAAACTCGCGCTGCTCCCCTCTCCCACAGGGAGAGGGGAAAAACATAATGATTACAGTAGCTGCGCCAGGCGGTTGATATCCGACTGAATCGCCCCGGCGGTCACGTCGCGCCCGGCGCCCGGCCCGCGGATCACCAGCGGATTATCACGATACCAGCGGCTTTCAATGGCGAAGACGTTATCGCACGGCAGCAGCGCCGCCAGCGGATGCTCAGGGCGCACCGCCTCCACGCCGACGCGCGCCTTGCCGTTGGCGTCGAAACGCGCCACGTAGCGCAGCACCAGCCCCAACTCACGCGCTGCCTCCAGGCGCTGCACCATCTGTTCGTTCAGCTCATCGCCGTTTTCGAAGAAATAGTCGACGGACCCCTCTTCACAGCCTGCTGGCACCAGCGACTCCACGCGCACCTGATCTGGCTCGATGTCATAACCCGCCTCGCGCGCGAGGATCACCAGCTTACGCATGACATCCTTTCCGGACAGGTCAACGCGCGGGTCCGGCTCGGTCAGCCCCTGCTGCCACGCCTGATCCACCAGCTCAGTAAAGGGCACGGTGCCGTCGAACTGCAGGAACAGCCAGGAGAGCGTGCCGGAGAAAATACCGCTGATAGAGAGAATGCTGTCGCCGCTGTCGATCAAATCCCGCACCGTATGGTTAACCGGCAGGCCTGCTCCCACAGTGGCGTTATAGAGCCAGTGGCGGCCGGTCTTCTCAAAAGCGTCGTGGATCTGGCGATACTTATTACTGTCGCTCGCGCCGGCCAGTTTATTGGCGCTGATAACATGAAAACCGTGGCTGGCGAAATCAAGATACTGGTCGGCGAGCTGCGCGCTGGCGGTCACATCCAGTACCACGAGATCGTCGTAGGGGTGAGCGCGCATCCACAAAAACAGCGACTCTTCATCCTGCTCGATGGCTTCATCGTTAAAGAATGCCAGCGCCCGGCTGGCGTCGAGGCCGTCATAGCTCAGCAGGCTGCGGCGGCTGTCCACCACGCCCGCCAGCACGAACTCAAACCCGGTACGCGCGGAAAGCGCGCTCTGCTCGCGGGCGAACAGCTCCAGCCAGCGGGAGCCGATATTGCCTTTACCGAACAGCATCAGCCCAATACGTTTTTCCGCGCGGAAGACAGACTGGTGCAGCCCCTGAATCAGGCTCTCCGTCGGGCCGGTACGCAGCACCGCCACCAGGCTGATGCCCTCTTCCGACTGCCAGGTAAACTCCACCGGCTGGCCTTTCAACTGCTGCCAGAAACGGTGGCAGTGGAGCGGATTGCGGGTAACGCCCGCCCCCACCATCGCCACCAGCGCCAGCCCCTGCCGCAGGCGCAGTTCGCCCGGCAAGCCTGCCTCATCAAGGATTTTTAACGCGCTGTCGGCTACCTCAGAGGTGTAGCAGAACTGCAACAGCTGGCGATCGTTATGCACGCCAACCGCCAGCGGGCGCACCTGCGCCCGTTTCAGGATCAGATCGACATCTTTCCAGGCCAGGCGGAAATCCTGTCCGGCGGGCACCTGGAACTCAATCAGGCAGACATCATCATGGCTGGTGACAATACGCGCGCCGGTGCCGGAGGCCAGCACGCGCTCAATACGCGTGGAACCCTGTTCCGGGCTGTAGCTGCAGCGCAGTTGCAGATCGATATTGCTGCCGGAAACGGGTTGCAACGTGCGGGTATGCAACACCGGCGCGGCAAGACGCGCCAGCTCGCTGGCTTCGTCCAGGCGCAGCAGCGGCAGCAGGCAGGCATCTTTAACCTTACGCGGGTCGGCGCTGTAAACCCCGGCGACATCGCTCCAGATGGTCACGCGGGAAACGCCGCCCAGCGCGCCGATCTGCGTGGCGGAGTAGTCGGAACCATTACGCCCCAGCAGCACGGTTTCACCCGCGTTGTTGCGGCTGATAAAGCCGGTCACCACGATACGTTTGCCCGGATGCTGCACCAGAAGCTGCTGCAATAGCGGGTATGATAAACCTTCATCAACCTGTGGCTGCGCGGCTCTTTCAGCACGCAAGAACTCCCGCGCATCGAGCCACTGCGCCTCCAGCCCCTGCTGGTTGAGCACGGCGGACATCAGCCTGGCGGACCAGATCTCTCCGTGCCCCACCACTTCGGCATATACCGCATCGGTAATGCCGCTATCCAGCAGGCCAGCCAGCCGCTCCAGATCGCGGATAAATTCGCTGGTCAGCCCATCGGCCACGTCGGCGGGCAGCAGCCCGGCGATCAGTTCACTCTGATAGCGGCGTAAGGACTGTTGAACCTGATGCGCAGAGAGCCGATCGGTCTGGCTTAATTTAAGCCAGCTAATCAGCTGGTTAGTGGTACTGCCCGCGGCTGACACAACCATCATATCGCCAGGCTGTGAATACTCCGCCATGATATTCGCTACCCGCAGGTAACACTTCACATCGGCCAGACTACTACCACCAAATTTGTGCAGTTGACGCACTGTCGCCCCTGCCTGCGCATTAACACTCATTTTTAACCCTCAGCTGCGACCCGGAAGCCATTTTCCAGATCGGCAATTAAATCTTCACCATCTTCAATGCCGGTTGAGATGCGTAACAGCGTCTCGGAAATCCCGGCGGCGGCGCGCGCTTCCGGCGCCATACCCGCGTGCGTCATGGTGGCGGCGTGGGAAATCAAACTTTCAACCCCACCTAAAGATTCCGCCAGCGTAAACAGTGACAGCCCGCTTAAGAAGCGACGCAGCGTTTGCTCATCGCCATCCAGTTCAAAACTCAACATCGCGCCAAACCCTTTTTGCTGGCGCGCGGCAATCTCGTGCCCCTGGTTATCCGGCAGAGAGGGATGATACAGCTTCTTCACCAGCGGCTGCGTCTTAAGAAACTCGACAATAGCCTGAGCGTTGCGCTGGGCCGCTTCCATCCGCGGCGAAAGCGTTCTCAGGCCGCGCAGGAGCAGGTAGCTGTCAAACGCGCCGCCGGTGACGCCGATATTATTCGCCCACCATGCCAGTTCGGTGACAAGCTGCGGATCTTTGGCAATCACCACCCCGGCCACCACGTCGGAATGGCCGTTCAGGTATTTAGTACATGAATGCAATACCAGATCCGCTCCCAACGCCAGCGGATTTTGCAGCGCCGGGCTCAGGAAGGTGTTATCCACCACGCTGACCGCGCCTGCTTCACGGGCGAGCTGACAGATTTTCGCAATATCCACGACGCGCAACAATGGGTTGCTGGGACTTTCCACCAGTACCAGCTTCGGTTTTTGCGCCAGCGCATCTTTTAGCGCCTCTTCATCGCCCTGATCGACAAACAGCACCTTATAGCAGCCGCGCTTTGCCAGGCTATCGAACAGCCGGTAGCTGCCGCCGTAGCAGTCATGCGGGGCCACCAGCAGATCGCCGGGCTTAAGAAAGACGGTGGTAACCAGGTGAATCGCCGACATGCCGGTATTGGTCAATACCGCGCCCGCGCCCCCTTCCAGCTCCGCCAGCGCCCGCTGAACGACATCGCGCGTTGGGTTGCCGCGACGGGAATAGTCGTGGGCGCGCGGTTCATTGAAGCCGGTGAAATTATAGGTACTGGAGAGGTGAATAGGCGGGACAACGCAACCGTACTGCTCGTCATCATTTAATCCGCTGCGCACTGCGATGGTGGCCTGTTTACGCGTCATGGTGAAGGCTTCCTGGCTTAATGGATGAAAAGGCAGGCCTCAGAGTAATCATTACATGAATGGACGTCAATACATCTGGACATCTAAACTTCTTTGCGTATAGATTGAGCAAACGCAGAATAGCCGTTAAAATTATATGCTTTAGTACGGCTTCGCGGCGATACACCGTGTCAGGATAGTGACTCTGCGGTAAACTACGCGAGATTACGGTTCGTACCCGGCGTTTAAGCAGGTGCAGACCTTTTATTAATGACTGAGAGGATTAAAGGTATCTCATGGCTGAATGGAGCGGCGAATATATCAGCCCATACGCTGAGCACGGTAAGAAGAGTGAGCAAGTAAAAAAAATTACGGTTTCCATTCCTCTGAAGGTGTTAAAAATCCTCACCGACGAGCGCACCCGTCGTCAGGTTAACAACCTGCGTCACGCCACCAACAGCGAGCTGCTGTGTGAAGCGTTTTTGCATGCGTTCACCGGCCAGCCTCTGCCCAACGATGAAGATCTGCGTAAAGAGCGCAGCGATGAAATCCCGGAAGAGGCGAAAGTGATTATGCGCGAATTGGGTATCGACCCCGATACGTGGGAGTACTGATAATCAGGGCGGCTCAACGGATGTGAGCCGCCTTGCTCATTTGCAGGGACGGATAAATGAAAACCGGCTTTATACTTTTCTGGCTTCTCACGCCATTTTTTGCCCATGCTTACGATCCGCAAACGGGCGACATCATTTTCCAGATCTCCCGCTCTTCACAAAGTAAAGCCATTCAGCTGGCGACCCATTCAGACTACAGTCACACCGGGATGGTAATAATCCGCAATAAAAAACCTTTCGTCTTTGAAGCCGTCGGACCGGTGATTTACACCCCGCTGCAAAAGTGGATTGCCCGTGGCGAAGATGGCAACTATATCGTCCGGCGCGTACAGGGCGGGCTGTCGGCCCGGCAGCAGCAAAAGCTGGCGCAAACGGCAACGCGCTTTCTCGGCAAACCTTACGACCTGCTCTTTTCCTGGAGCGATGAGCGCCAGTACTGCTCCGAAGTGGTGTGGAAAGTGTATGACCGTGCGCTGGGGATCCAGCCGGGTAAATTGCAGAAATTGAAAGAGTTTGATCTGAGTTCGCCGGTGGTTCGCGCCAAACTCAACGAGCGTTATGGGCGCAACATTCCGCTAAACGAGACGGTAATCTCGCCGCAGGCGCTCTTTGATGCACCGCAGCTGGAGACGGTTGCAAAGAAATGGCCACTGTTTGCATGGTGATACAGATACTGCCTGTGGTAGCCCGGATAAGGCGTTGCGCCGCATCCGGGAGTCCCGGGTGCGCTGTTGCTTACCCGGGCTACGCCGTTCCATGAGTTCTTGTTGGCTTTGTCAGCAGCCTGAATCAGAAGCGCGTCACCTCAGGGTGAACTTCCGCCAGTGAAGTGAAATAAGACACAACAACATTTTTGAGTGCATTCAGCATTTTTATTACCTTTCACGCGTTGTTTAACGAGTCTTTCGCTGTGAAAAGCATAGGCCTCTTTACCCAGACAGGCAAGAAATATGTGACACACATCACAAAATAACTACCTCCGGCGGGTAACCAAAACATTCTCTTCATCGCCCGCTAAAAATAAAAAAATACGACGGCAAATTATTACCGTCGTACTGGCTAAGACACAGACAGAAAGGGAATTAGAAATTATAACCGAGACCAACACGATAACGCGTTTGCCGATCGTCGGTAGTAGCCCCGTTATATCCAGAGGAGACGTTACCCACTTCGGCAAAGGGCACCCAGGAACCTATCTTATAGGCAATGCGGAAATTATATTCATAATCCGTTTTGCTGTTATTATAAATATTTTCATTCTCAGCAAATTTATAAAAACCGTTTAATTCAAACATCCAGTTATCAATATTGTAACCAATCCACGCTTCCGGGCGGCTTAAATGACGATCGTCCCGTCCTGGCGCATTACGACGCGCATACTCATAACGGTAACGGAAGGCGGTCCACCAGTTGTCGTTGATGTTGTACTGAACGCGGATATACGGCTTATAAATCGCGATGTTATCGCCGGTTTCTACGGCAATCCCCGGCTGCCAGATCAGGTCGCTCCATGTCGTCTGGTAGCTGGCGGTATATTCAACGCCATTGGATTCTATATCATTAAGCGGCTTTTTCGGCTGGGCATCATCAGAACGTGAAATACCTTCTACTGCCACACCAAAACCACTGGCAAAGCGCTGCGACATATATACACGATCGTAGTTACGGCCATCATCATAATATTCATGACGATAATCAACATAACCGGCATGAGCGGTCCCTGCCAGCACCGGCAGCAACAAAAGCGCATACTTCAGCTTCATGGAAATTCCTCTTTGACGTAAATTTCAAAAATGAAAAAGCGTGTAGCTATGAATTCCCAGGCCAGCACAACAAGTGAAATACAGCTACAAATTACGAATATCGTATTAACGTCAGGAATTGTATTTTAGTGTAAATGGGCAAACCTTTTTATTTTTGCCAGCGTTTGGATTTTTTGGCAGAAATTCAAAGATTAATCAGCGCCAGTTCACCAACTGAAACAATAGGCCTTTAAAAAAGAAACGATGTATCAAAAACCAGCTACGGGGACCGACTGAAAGGGTGACGCAGGGAGGAGAAGCAGATGACGGGCACAAAAAAAGCGCCTTGCGGCGCTTTTTTCGTCTGGCAACTTATTTGCTGCCCGGGATGCTGAAGCGTTTGTTGAAACGCTCAACACGACCACCGGTATCAACAACACGTTGTTTACCAGTAAAGAACGGGTGGCATTTGCCGCACACGTCCAGGTTCAGGTCGTGACCCACGGTGGAGTGGGTTTTGATCACATTACCGCAAGAGCAAGTTGCAGTAATTTCTACGTAATTCGGGTGAATACCTTTTTTCATGGGAAACCTCAGTTTAAGGCCGCGTCGCTCTTCCAGCCCTAACGCCAGACACCACGCGAGTTAATAATTTCCCCGTTGTCTCTCACACCGCTGATGCGTTAGCCACATTCAGGAAGCGGGAAATTCTCGGGCAATAAGTAGTCCTCTGCTGCGTGAATACGCAACAAAGGCGGCGAATCATACAGAATTTAACCAGCAGATGCAAACTGATCCGCGCCCTGCCTTTAACAATGTGTATACTATCCCGCCAGTTTTCAAGTCAGGATCGTAAGATGCCCGTTGCCCGCGTAGCGTTGCCCGTACCTTTACCCCGCACGTTTGATTACCTGCTGCCAGACGGCATGGTCGTCAGCGCGGGCTGTCGTGTGCGGGTGCCGTTCGGCACGCAGCAGCGGGTAGGCATTGTGGTCGCCGTCAGCGACAACAGCGAACTGCCGCTCAGCGAGCTAAAAAGCGTGCTTGAAGTGCTGGACCACGAGCCGGTCTTTTCCGGCCCGGTATGGCGGCTTCTGCTGTGGGCGGCGGACTATTATCACCATCCGATTGGCGATGTGCTGTTTAACGCCATCCCCGTGCTGCTGCGCCAGGGCAAACCCGCCAGCGCCGCGCTGCAATGGTTCTGGTTCGCAACGGAACAGGGCCAGGCGGTGGATATCAATAGCCTGAAACGCTCCCGTAAACAGCAGCAGGCGCTGGCGGCGCTGCGTCAGGGGCGGATCTGGCGTCACCAGGTGGCAGAACTCGATTTTAACGAGGCCGCGCTGCAAGCGTTGCGCGCCAAAGGGCTGGCCGAGCTGAATAGCGAAGCGCCCGCTTACCGCGACTGGCGTCAGGGGTTCTCCGTTTGCGGCGATCGCCTGCGGCTCAACACCGAGCAGGCCACGGCGGTAGGCGCTATCCATAGCGCGGCGGACCGCTTCTGCGCCTGGCTGCTGGCGGGGGTCACCGGCTCCGGCAAGACCGAGGTCTACCTGAGCGTGCTGGAAAATGTGCTGGCGCAGGGGAAGCAGGCGCTGGTGATGGTGCCGGAGATTGGCCTGACGCCGCAAACCATCGCCCGCTTTCGCGAACGTTTCGCCGCTCCGGTAGAGGTGCTGCATTCCGGCCTCAATGATAGCGAGCGCCTGTCGGCATGGCTGAAAGCCAAAAATGGCGAAGCGGCGATTGTCATAGGCACCCGCTCCTCCCTCTTCACGCCGTTTAAAAACCTGGGCGTTATCGTTATTGATGAAGAGCACGACAGCTCCTACAAGCAGCAGGAAGGCTGGCGCTACCACGCCCGCGATCTGGCGGTATACCGGGCCCATAGCGAACAGATTCCGATTATTCTCGGTTCGGCCACTCCCGCGCTGGAAACGCTCCATAACGTTCGGGCGCGAAAATACCAGATGCTGCGTCTTACACGCCGGGCAGGCCACGCGCGACCGGCCCTGCAACACGTTCTCGATTTAAAAGGCCAGTCCCTGCATGCGGGGCTATCTCCCGCGCTGATCTCCCGCATGCGCCAGCATTTGCTGGCGGAAAACCAGGTCATTTTATTTCTCAACCGCCGCGGGTTTGCGCCCGCCCTGCTGTGCCATGACTGCGGCTGGATAGCCGAATGCCCGCGCTGCGACCACTACTACACGCTGCATCAGGCGCAGCACCAGCTGCGCTGCCACCATTGCGACAGCCAACGTCAGGTGCCGCGGCAGTGTCCTTCCTGCGGTTCCACGCACCTGATGCCGGTCGGGCTGGGCACCGAACAGCTTGAGCAGGCGCTCGCTCCGCTGTTTCCCGACGTTCCGCTCTCGCGCATCGATCGTGACACCACCAGCCGCAAAGGCGCGCTGGAGCAGCATCTGGCCGAGGTGCATCGCGGCGGCGCGCGTATCCTGATTGGCACGCAGATGCTGGCGAAAGGACACCATTTCCCGGACGTGACGCTGGTCGCGCTGCTGGATGTCGATGGCGCGCTGTTTTCCGCGGATTTTCGCGCCGCCGAGCGTTTCGCGCAGCTCTATACCCAGGTTTCGGGCCGGGCCGGGCGCGCCGGAAAACAGGGCGAGGTCATCCTCCAGACGCACCATCCGGAGCACCCTCTGTTGCAAACGCTGCTACAGAAAGGGTATGACACCTTCGCCGGGCAGGCGCTGGCGGAGCGACAGACGCTCAATCTCCCCCCCTGGACCAGCCATGTGCTGATCCGCGCCGAAGATCATAACAATCAGCAGGCGCCGCTTTTTCTACAGCAGCTCAAAAACCTGCTGCAGGCCAGCCCCCTTGCCGACGCCCATCTGTGGGTGCTGGGCCCGGTACCGGCGCTGGCGCCTAAACGCGCCGGGCGCTGGCGCTGGCAACTGCTGCTCCAGCACCCTTCACGCGCGCGCCTGCAGCAAATCGTCAGCGGCGCGCTGCTGCTTATCAACACCTTGCCCGAAGCCCGGAAAGTAAAATGGGTGCTGGATGTGGACCCCATCGAGGGGTAAGGTTGCGAGGCACCTCGAAAAATTTAACTTTCATCACATTTTCAATGAAAATTCTGTAACCGATAACGTTAACTATCTGATAAAAATGTGTCTGCGCCTGCGCCGCGCATGCGAGGAGAAGAAGGTGAAGACCAGGAATCAGGTTGCAGCCGCGACCATGAAAGATGTTGCCGTGAAAGCGAAAGTATCCACGGCAACGGTGTCCCGTGCGTTAATGAATCCCGATAAAGTGTCGCAGGCTACCCGTAACCGGGTAGAGCAGGCGGCGATGGAAGTAGGCTATTTGCCGCAGTCGATGGGGCGAAACGTTAAACGCAATGAATCGCGGACAATCCTGGTGATTGTGCCGGATATTTGCGATCCCTTTTTCAGCGAAATTATTCGCGGCATCGAAATTACGGCCGCCGGGAATGGTTATCTGGTGCTGATTGGCGACTGCGCCCACCAGAACCAGCAGGAAAAAACCTTTATTGATTTGATTATCACCAAGCAGATTGACGGCATGCTGCTGCTGGGTTCGCGCCTGCCTTTCGACGCCAGCATTGAGGAACAGCGCAACCTGCCGCCGATGGTGATGGCCAACGAGTTCGCCCCGGAGCTGGAGCTGCCGACCGTACATATCGATAACCTCACCGCCGCTTTTAACGCCGTGAACTACCTGCGCGAACAGGGGCACCAACACATTGGCTGTATCGCCGGGCCGGAAGAGATGCCGCTGTGTCACTACCGCCTGCAGGGCTACGTACAGGCGCTGCGCCGGTCGGGTATCACGGTCGATCCCCACTATATCGCGCGCGGCGACTTCACCTTTGCCGCGGGCAGCCATGCCCTTGAGCAACTGCTGGCCCTGCCGAAACCGCCGACGGCGGTCTTCTGCCATAGCGACATCATGGCGCTGGGGGCGTTATCCCATGCCAAACGTCAGGGCCTGCGCGTCCCGCAAGATCTGTCTATTATCGGTTTCGATAACATCTCGCTGGCGGAATTTTGCGACCCGCCGCTGACCACCGTTGCGCAGCCGCGCTTTGAGATTGGCCGTGAAGCGATGCTTTTATTACTGGAGCAATTGCAGGGGCATACGGTAAGTAGCGGCTCGCGTCTGCTGGATTGCGATCTGATCATCCGCGGCTCGACGCAAGCATTGACGTAAATCAGTTGGTTTATCGGACTCCGTTGTCTGGTCAAAAGCCCGTCGCTTAAGTAACATGGCGGACCGATAAACGAAATAAATACAGCGAAACGATAGTGGCACAACGAGATTATGTACGCCGCAGCCAGTCGGCTCCTTCGCGGCAAAAAAAAGGTAGCTCAAGGAAGAAACAGCGCAAGGTATCTGCGGTCTCGCCCGCAATGGTCGCGATTGCCGCCGCGGTGCTGGTAGCCTTTATCGGTGGCCTGTACTTTATTACTCATCATAAAAAAGAAGAGTCTGAGACGCTGCAAAGCCAGAAGGTGACGGGCAACGGCCTGCCGCCTAAGCCGGAAGAGCGCTGGCGCTATATTAAAGAGCTGGAAAGCCGCCAGCCTGGCGTACGCGCGCCGACGGAACCCTCCGCAGGCGGCGAGGTGCAAAACCCGGATCAGCTGACTAACGAACAGCGCCAGCTGCTGGCGCAGATGCAGGCGGATATGCGCCAGCAGCCTACGCAGCTGAACGAAGTGCCGTGGAACGAGCAGACACAGGAACAGCGCCAGCAAACCCTGCAACGCCAGCGTCAGGCCGCCCAACAGCAACAGTGGAATAACACACAGGTGGAGCAGCCCGCGCGCGCGCAACCGCGCGTGACCGAACCGCCGCGCGCCACGCAAACGCCGCCGCGTCAGACGCAGCAGCAAAAAACCACCGCCAGCCAGCAGCCGTACCAGGATCTGCTGCAGACGCCTGCGCATAATACGGCCTCCGCGCCGAAAACCCAGCAGGCCGCTCCCGTCACCCGTGAAGCGGATACGCCGAAACAGACGGCGGAGAAAAAAGACAGCCGTCGCTGGATGATTCAGTGCGGTTCGTTCAAAGGCGCAGAGCAGGCGGAAACCGTGCGCGCTCAGCTGGCGTTTGAAGGCTTCGACTCCCGCATTACCAGCAATAACGGCTGGAACCGTGTGGTCATCGGCCCGGTAAAAGGCAAAGAGAACGCCGACGGAACGCTAAGCCGCCTCAAGCTCGCTGGCCACGCAAACTGCATCCGACTCGCCGCCGGGGGTTGAAACCCCCAAAATCCCCCCCATCTATATTTGCATTCTGCCCCGTACCTGTACGGGGCGCATATTCTGCTTTAGTAACCAGGGGGTCTGCTCGTGACAACAATAGTAAGCGTACGCCGTAACGGCCAGGTCGTTATCGCTGGTGATGGCCAGGCGACACTGGGCAACACCGTAATGAAAGGCAATGTGAAAAAAGTTCGCCGTCTGTACAACGACAAAGTCATTGCGGGCTTTGCAGGCGGTACGGCGGATGCGTTTACCCTGTTTGAACTTTTTGAACGCAAGCTGGAGATGCACCAGGGGCACCTGGTTAAAGCCGCCGTTGAGCTGGCTAAAGACTGGCGTACCGATCGTATGCTGCGCAAACTGGAAGCCCTGCTGGCGGTTGCCGACGAAAACGCGTCGCTTATCATCACCGGTAACGGCGACGTTGTGCAGCCAGAAAACGATCTGATCGCGATTGGTTCCGGCGGTCCGTATGCCCAGGCCGCGGCCCGCGCCCTGTTGGAAAATACCGACATGAACGCGCGCGATATCGCGGTGAAGGCGTTGGATATTGCAGGCGATATCTGCATTTATACCAACCACAACCACACCATCGAAGAATTGTCCTCCAAGGCGTAAGGATTCCCCATGTCTGAAATGACCCCACGCGAAATTGTCAGCGAACTGAACAAACACATTATCGGTCAGGATGCGGCGAAGCGTTCCGTGGCGATTGCCCTGCGTAACCGCTGGCGTCGTATGCAGCTTGATGAGGAGCTGCGCCATGAAGTCACGCCGAAAAACATTCTGATGATCGGCCCAACCGGTGTGGGTAAGACTGAAATTGCCCGCCGCCTGGCCAAGCTGGCCAACGCGCCGTTTATCAAAGTTGAAGCGACGAAGTTCACCGAAGTGGGCTACGTTGGGAAAGAAGTGGACTCCATCATCCGCGATCTGACCGATGCCGCTGTGAAAATGGTGCGCATGCAGTCTATTGAGAAAAACCGCTACCGTGCCGAAGAGATGGCCGAAGAGCGCATTCTCGACGCCCTGATCCCCCCGGCGAAAAACAACTGGGGCCAGCCGGAAGCGCAGTCTGAGCCTTCTGCCGCGCGCCAGTCGTTCCGCAAAAAGCTGCGTGAAGGCCAGCTCGACGATAAAGAGATCGAAATTAATCTCGCCGCTGCGCCGATGGGCGTAGAAATCATGGCGCCTCCGGGCATGGAAGAGATGACCAGCCAGCTGCAGTCGATGTTCCAGAACCTGGGCGGACAAAAGCAAAAGCCGCGCAAGCTGAAAATCAAAGACGCGATGAAGCTGCTGATTGAAGAAGAAGCGGCGAAACTGGTCAACCCGGAAGAGCTGAAACAGGAAGCTATCGACGCGGTTGAGCAGCACGGCATCGTGTTTATTGATGAGATCGATAAAATCTGTAAGCGCGGCGGCAACAGCTCCGGCCCGGATGTCTCCCGCGAAGGCGTACAGCGTGACCTGCTGCCGCTGGTGGAAGGCTGCACCGTCTCCACCAAGCACGGGATGGTGAAAACCGACCATATTCTGTTTATCGCCTCCGGCGCGTTCCAGGTGGCAAGCCCGTCCGATCTGATCCCGGAATTACAGGGCCGTCTGCCGATTCGCGTGGAGCTTCAGGCGCTGACCACCAGCGACTTTGAGCGCATCCTCACCGAGCCTAACGCTTCCGTGACCGTTCAGTACAAAGCGTTGATGGCGACCGAAGGGGTAAACATTGAGTTTACCGACGACGGCATCAAGCGCATTGCCGAAGCGGCATGGCAGGTGAACGAAACCACCGAGAACATCGGCGCGCGCCGTCTGCACACCGTGCTGGAGCGCCTGATGGAAGACATCTCTTATGACGCCAGCGATCTCAACGGCGAAACCGTTATCATCAACGCAGAGTACGTGAGCAAACACCTTGATGCGCTGGTGGCAGATGAAGATCTGAGCCGTTTTATCTTATAATCGCGGCCACAACGTTTTCATCATCTCGATGGGGGCTTATGCCCCCATTTTTTTTAGCGGGTAATTATGACTGACTCACAACCCCTGAGCCGCACCCAGGCCTGGCTGGAAAGCCTGCGCCCGAAAACCCTGCCGCTGGCGTTTGCCGCCATCATCACAGGGACCACGCTGGCCTGGTGGCAGGGTTTTTTCGATCCGCTGGTTGCCATCCTCGCATTAACCACCGCCGGGCTGCTGCAAATTCTCTCTAATCTGGCCAACGACTATGGCGATGCGGTAAAGGGCAGCGATAAGCCTGACCGGATCGGCCCGTTGCGCGGGATGCAGAAAGGGGCTATTTCCCTGGCGCAAATGAAGCGCGCCCTTATCCTCACCATTGCGCTAAGCTGCATTTCCGGGCTGCTGCTGCTGCTGGCGGCCACCCAGACGCTGGCGGATTTTATGGGATTCGTGGCGCTTGGCGTGCTCTCTATCATCGCCGCGATTACCTACACCATCGGCAAACGGCCTTATGGATATATGGGGCTTGGCGATGTCTCCGTGCTGGTTTTTTTTGGCTGGCTGAGCGTCATCGGCAGCTGGTATCTGCAGACGCATATGCTGATGCCTGCGGTTATTCTTCCCGCTACCGCCTGCGGCCTGCTGGCGACAGCAGTGCTGAATATCAATAACCTGCGCGATATCGAAAGCGATCGGCAAAACGGCAAAATCACTCTCGTGGTGCGTCTGGGCGCGGTAAATGCGCGGCGCTATCATGCCTGTCTGCTGGCGGGCGCCTTGCTCTGCCTGGCGCTTTTTAACCTGCTGTCGCTGCAAAATGTCTGGGGCTGGTTATTTTTGCTTGCCGCGCCGCTGCTGTTTAAGCAGGCGCGTTATGTGCTGCGTGAGCGTGACCCCAGAGCGATGCCGCCAATGCTGGAGCGGACGGTAAAAGGCGCATTGCTGACTAATCTGTTGTTTGTTGTCGGGATTTTCTTAAGTGAAGCCGTTTTTTAACTGACGAAGGTCAATTAACATTTGATGATTTTGCCAACAACGCGTGATGCGCGATATACTGACTATTCTCGCAGCAACTGAACGTTAAGCCTATGAAATACGATACGTCTGAGCTCTGTGACATCTACCAGGAAGATGTCAACGTCGTGGAACCCCTGTTCTCCAATTTTGGCGGGCGGTCGTCGTTTGGCGGTCAAATCATCACGGTGAAGTGTTTCGAGGATAACGGGTTGCTCTACGATCTGCTCGAAGAGAATGGCCGTGGTCGCGTCCTGCTGGTCGATGGCGGCGGTTCGGTACGTCGCGCGTTAATCGATGGTGAACTGGCGCGCCTCGCCGTACAGAACGAATGGGAAGGTATTGTCGTCTATGGCGCAGTCCGCCAGGTAGACGATCTGGAAGAACTGGATATCGGCATTCAGGCGATTGCCGCTATTCCGGTCGGCGCCGCGGGCGAAGGCATCGGCGAAAGCGATGTCCGCGTCAATTTTGGCGGGGTCACCTTCTTCTCTGGCGACCATCTCTACGCCGACAATACCGGCATCATCCTTTCCGAAGATCCGCTGGATATCGAATAAGACACGTAAAAAAAGGCGGAGCGTTCCGTCTTTTTTATATGGCGGCCAGGATGGCCACCAGAAATTAAGACAAGCAAAAGGAGTCATTGCTTGCAGGAAGCTCTCTATTTCATCAGCTTTGTTTCTGTTGCATGGCTGCTGTACAGCACCTTTCGCATTCTTCTCTTTTCTCCCCCGCCTTTTATTCTGGCCGTAACAGTACGTCTGGGCATCGCCATAGCGATCTTTTTTGCCGCGATCTCCCTGCCGCACAACCCGGCCACGCTGAAAAAAGAGTACAGGCAAGCGGTGGGTTATCCCTCAACACGCCTGACATTGCAGTTCGCCAGCCTGAGCGACGCGCAAAAAAAGCAGGTTGTGGACGAATTACAAATCTACTTTGCCGACAGCCAGCAGCAGCTGACGGTCACCCGGAAAAAGCCGGTAAAAAACCGAACCTCAATGGAGATCGCCAACCCTCAGCGCGCCATTAAAACCTGGCACGATACACTTCCGAACCGTTACCGCTGGCAGGGAAACCAGTTAATCATCGCCACCGGCAGGCCGCTAGACAAAGAAGAAGCGGATGCGCTGGAGAGCACGCTGGCGCTGGCGTTAAAACCAGACCCGGACGAAAAACGCTACGAGGCGCGTTTTGTTTTGTCGTCCGCTTTACCTGCCGATACCAACATGTGGCAAATGCTGTTGCGCGAAGAGATGGAGGCATTGCCATTAGCCTTTTCTTCCGGCGCTGAAATGAAGGTTGTTAACGCCCCCTGCCCTAAAAATATGGCCGTGCTGTGCAAAACGCGCTTTTCCTGCCTGTTACCGGTTACCATGCCGCTTCCCCCCGCCACAACGATGGCGTGGCTGGCCATCAATCACGATGAACCCATTTCGCTTTTGGGTACGGTAGGGGAAGAGAAATACCCGCTATTTATCAGCAAGGAAGACGGAAAGGCGACACCCTTTTTGGTGTTGTCAGCGGATAACCGCGAGGGGAACAGGGAGCAGATTTGCGAGCGGCAGAAACGCTATTTTATGGCGCGCCATTTTTCAGGCGGTTCGTTTTCACGCCTGATAAGCCAGACGCTGGAAAGCTATCATCTGGAACGTCACGTGGTGTTCCGCCCCTGATTCGTCGAGCCCGGATAAGGCGTTCGCCGCATCCGGGAATCCCGGGTGCGCTGCGCTTACCCGGGCTACAAAGCCAGCGCAGCGACAGCGCAAAAGTGAAGTATTACGCGAAAGATTTTGCGTTGTAGCAAGGCGGCAAGAGAGCAAATCCCCAGGAGCATAGATAACTATGTGACTGGGGTGAGCGAGCGCTGCCAACGCAGCAACAGCGCAAAAGATGAAGCGTAATCAGACCTCTTCCATACGCCCAAGTAGAGCCTGCAGCCGCTCCTGCCAGCCATTCTGCTGTTCACGCAGGTGGTGGTTTTCGCGCTCCAGCTCCTCGCGGCCGTGTTGAGCAGACTGCACTTCCTGGGCCAGATTGTTGTTCTTCTCTTTCAGCTCTTCGATTTCCATCTGCAGCAGCGTGATGGTATCAATCGCCTGCTGTACTTTTGCTTCCAGTTTCTCAAAAACTTCTAATGACATCGTCATACCTCTCCTGAATTGCAAGGCGTTGATGGATAGCTATACCCGTCATACTTCAAGTTGCGTGTGCGTTGGCTTTCCTGCAACTCGATTTATTTTGGATATATACCACGGCGGGTAAATCCTCGGTCCGTAAACGGCGACGCCTTAATAAATTAAGCGCACGGTCTTAACACCCGATTGTATGAAGCCCTAAAGCCCCTGTCCAGCGACAACCCGCGCAGATCGCGCTTTGCAACACTTTTCAGGTTATGCCTGGTGCATTTCGCGCTTCAATCCTTAATTGTTACCGCATTGGTTACAAAATTGATTCTTCCCGCCCTTCCCGCTCATTTCTTTACCGCTCATAAACAGGTCGCATAGCGCGAAAACGCTCATTTTATTGACACAGCACACACATTTAACGTTCGATATTTCTCGTTTTTGTTCGTTAACGATAAATTAACACTATGTCTACATGACATCATGGATTTCTACGATCTCCATGCAAACAATAACCATTAAACTCTTTGCAGGATCCGATTATGAGTCAAACCTCAACCTTAAAAGGCCAGTGTATTGCCGAGTTTCTCGGTACCGGGTTGTTGATTTTCTTCGGAGTAGGGTGCGTAGCAGCCCTGAAACTGGCTGGTGCCAGCTTCGGACAGTGGGAGATCAGCATCATCTGGGGTCTTGGGGTGGCGATGGCCATCTACCTGACCGCGGGGGTTTCCGGCGCGCATCTTAACCCGGCAGTGACCATCGCATTGTGGCTGTTTGCCTGCTTCGACGGGCGCAAAGTTGTACCTTTTATCCTTTCTCAGTTTGCCGGCGCGTTTTGCGCGGCCGCGCTTGTTTACGGGCTTTATTACAATCTTTTCTTCGATTTCGAGCAGACGCATCACATGGTGCGCGGCAGCGTCGAAAGTATTGATCTGGCTGGCATCTTTTCAACATACCCCAACCCGCATATCAATTTTGTGCAGGCCTTCGCGGTTGAAATGGTGATTACCGCTATCCTGATGGGCGTCATCATGGCGCTGGGTGATGACGGCAACGGCATTCCGCGCGGCCCGCTCGCGCCGCTGCTGATTGGCCTGCTGATTGCCGTTATCGGCGCGTCGATGGGCCCGCTGACCGGTTTTGCCATGAACCCGGCGCGCGATATCGGCCCTAAAGCCTTCGCCTGGCTGGCAGGTTGGGGTAACGTCGCCTTTACCGGCGGTAAAGATATCCCTTATTTTCTGGTGCCGCTGTTCGGCCCGATTGTCGGCGCATCGCTTGGCGCCTTCGGTTATCGTAAGCTGATTGGCCGCCATTTGCCCTGCGACGTCTGCGCCGTGGAAGAGAAAGAGACCACCGCCACCGCACAACAAAAAGCTTCGCTGTAATGTGACTACGGGACATAAATCATGACTGACAAAAAATATATCGTTGCGCTCGACCAGGGCACCACCAGCTCCCGCGCCGTCGTAATGGATCATGACGCCAACATCGTCAGCGTTTCGCAGCGCGAGTTCGAGCAGATCTATCCGAAGCCAGGCTGGGTTGAGCATGACCCGATGGAAATCTGGGCAACGCAAAGCTCCACGCTGGTAGAAGTACTGGCGAAAGCCGACATCAGTTCAGATCAGGTGGCGGCAATTGGCATCACCAACCAGCGTGAAACCGCCATTGTCTGGGAGCGCGAAACCGGCAAGCCTATTTATAACGCCATCGTCTGGCAGTGCCGCCGTACCGCCGACATCTGCGAGCAGCTTAAACGTGACGGTATGGAAGAGTATGTGCGGAAAACCACCGGCCTGGTGATCGACCCCTACTTTTCCGGCACCAAGGTAAAATGGATTTTGGACCATGTTGAAGGCTCCCGCGAGCGCGCCAAACGTGGCGAACTGCTGTTCGGCACCGTAGACACCTGGCTTATCTGGAAAATGACCCAGGGCCGCGTGCATATTACCGACTATACGAACGCCTCCCGCACCATGCTGTTTAACATTCACGAGCTGGACTGGGACGACAAGATGCTGGACGCGCTGGATATCCCCCGCGCCATGCTGCCGCAGGTACGCAAGTCATCCGAAGTTTACGGCCAGACCAATATCGGCGGTAAAGGCGGCACGCGTATTCCCATCGCCGGTATTGCAGGCGATCAGCAGGCGGCGCTGTTTGGCCAGCTGTGCGTAAAAGAAGGGATGGCGAAAAACACCTACGGCACCGGCTGCTTTATGTTGATGAACACCGGCGAAAAAGCGGTGGCTTCCGAGCATGGCCTGTTAACCACCATCGCATGCGGCCCGCGCGGAGAGGTAAATTACGCCCTTGAAGGGGCGGTCTTTATGGCGGGCGCCTCCATTCAGTGGCTGCGCGATGAGATGAAGCTTATCAGCGACGCCTTCGACTCGGAGTATTTCGCCACCAAAGTGAAAGACACGAACGGCGTGTACGTCGTGCCCGCCTTTACCGGTCTGGGCGCGCCCTACTGGGACCCGTATGCCCGTGGCGCGATTTTCGGCCTGACCCGTGGCGTCAACGCTAACCACATCATCCGCGCCACGCTGGAATCTATCGCCTACCAGACGCGCGATGTACTGGAGGCGATGCAGGCGGACTCCGGCATTCGCCTGCATGCCCTGCGCGTGGACGGCGGCGCGGTGGCCAATAACTTTATGATGCAGTTCCAGGCGGATATCCTCGGCACCCGCGTAGAGCGCCCGGAAGTGCGTGAAGTCACGGCGCTGGGGGCAGCCTACCTTGCCGGTCTGGCGGTAGGCTTCTGGCAAAACCTGGACGAACTGCACGAGAAAGCGGTCATTGAACGCGAATTCCGCCCGGGCATTGAAACTACCGAGCGTAACTACCGTTATGAGGGCTGGAAAAAAGCGGTGAAACGCGCGATGGCGTGGGAAGATCGCGACGAGTAATCGTCTGCCCCTCTTCGTGAACGGAGAGGGGCACTTCTTATACGTTTACAACCGCCCCAGTACGGTAAACCAGAGATAATCCAGCGGCAGCAGCACCAGATACGTTGCCAGCGCCAGCGCAATACAGAGCAGCATTCCCGCTTTAGCTGGCACCTTCCCTAGCCCCATCGCAACCACAATCGGCGACGCCTGATACGGCAGCAGAGGCGTCGAATAACCCAAAACCTGAATCATAATGACGCTCAGCAGCGGAAAGCCGGTGGCTTGCGAAAAGCTCTGGGCCAGGGTGGTATAGAGCGCCGGTACGCCGTTTGCGGTCATGATGAAATTGAGCGCCGTGGTGATACCCGTCAGCGCCAGGAAGCTGGTAAAGGGGTTAGCCGGGTCCAGCGGCATGACGTGCAGCAACGCATCCCCCACCGCGCCGCCAATCCCGGTCTGGGTCACGGTAATCGCCAGCCCCAGAATGCCCGCGACATAAATGCAGGTGCGGATATTTACCCCGCTGGAAAACTCATCGCCGCTGATAAAACCGATACGCGGCAGCATCACCACGACCGATGCCGCCAGCCCCGTCCAGGCCGGGCCGATGCCGTGCCAGCTTTCGCTCACCCACATGATGAGCACCAACGCCAGCAGCCAGGCAAGGCGCTTTTCGTCCCGGCTCATGGGAGCAGGCGGGGTAAGATCCTTTGGCGCATGGGGTCGACCGGGAAAAAGCCAGCAGATAAGGCCAATCAGAATCAGCCCTTTCAGAATGCCAAGCACCGGCGTGTGTAAAAGCAGATAAGGCACATAGTTGAGATGAATGCCGTATGAGCCTTCTGCCGCCCCGCTCATCACCAGGTTAGGCACGTTAGCGGGCAGAATGGTCGCCGATAGCTGAAAAGTGCCAAACCCGACCGCCAGCGCCAGCCCGTACCACGCGCGCGTGCCTTCGTTAATCCCGGCGCGCCCCGCCATTGCCGCCACAATGGGCATAAGCAGAGCGATACGGCCCATATTGGACGGCATGACAAACGCCAGCGCGTAGGTCAGCAGCACCACGCTCGCCACCATCAGCGGCCAGGAATGGGTAAGCCTGGCGGAAAGCGCTCTGGCCGCCCGGTCCGCCAGCCCGGTTTTACGGATGGCGACGCCCAGCACAAAGCCGCTGAACACCAGCCAGAAAGCCGAAGAGGCAAAGCCGCCAAAGATGACTTCCGCCGGCGCGATTTTCGCCACCATCGCCGCCGTGAAAAAGAGCAGCGCAGTGATAAATTCCGGCAACAGCGACGTCGCCCACAGCACAATGGTGATGCCGATAATCACGGCGGGTAAAAACAACGGGTGAGTTAACCAGAGCGACATACCTGTCTCCAGGAGAAATTTTCAGCAAGTCTACGGCGGCGGACTGGTCACGTAAACGCCAATTCTGGTGGGGCTATTTGAGTATTGCGCACTGATGATCCTGCAGCGATTCGGCGTATCCCCGGTTGAGCGTTAGCAGGTTACGCTCCGTTGCCAGCAGTACGAATGAGCCATCGGTCTGCTGCGCCAGCGCCAGCGCATAGCGCCCCATGCGCTCACGGGCGCCTGAAACCTCTTCGGCCAGCATTAAAAAGGGGCTGCGCTGTACCAGTTCCGCGCCGGTAACGCGGCGCGCCAGCCAGGTATGCCCGGCAAGACCGCCCGGAAAGGCAAGCCACTGGCTGCTGATGCGCGATGCCTGTTGATCCAGTTTTGCGCGTACCTCTTGCCGCAGGCAGGAAATATGAATGTGCAAATGGTTCTGGGTGCGGCCCGTACGCGAATTGATGGTCAGCGCAATGGCATTATCGGGCACCGCATCGCCTCGCGCCTTGCTCAACACGCTGCGCGACTGCCAGGCCTGCCAGAAGAAATTGGCCGTCTGCGGTTTAAGCAACAGCGGGCTCTCAATGCCGTTGATGCGCCAGGTGGGCAGCAGCAGATATTGCAGCGGCCCGTTACGATCTTTAAGCAGCGCATAGCCGTTACGGAGATTCACCTGCGCACAGGGGGCCGGCGCCTGGTTATCCCGTTCATTTGGCACACACTCATCAAGAACAATCTGGCGAAGCCGATCCCGCTCGCTGCTGTTCCACCAGTAACCGCCGCCTGCGGCTGCTAACACCGCAGCGGCCGCCAGCGAGAGTAAAATCAGACGGGCTGTCTTCATTGTTCGCTCCTTGCCGGGGGAACAGGAAGCATAGCCCAGAGTTGGAAAGGGATAAAATGAAAGCGGCACGAAGTAGCCCGGCTAAGCGCACCCGACATGCCCGGATGCGCTTAGCCGGGCTACCTCGCCAGATGATTAGCGTTTACTGATTTGGTCGAAGGTGCCGCCGTTAGAGAAGTGCTCTTTTTGCGCTTTCGTCCAGCCGCCGAAGACATCGTCGATAGTGAACAGCTTAAGCTTCGGGAACTCGCTCTCATATTTCGCCGCAACGGCTTTGTCCCGCGGACGGTAGAAGTTTTTCGCCGCAATTTCCTGCCCTTCCGGCGTGTAGAGATAGTTCAGGTAAGCTTCGGCGACTTTTTGCGTGCCTTTTTTCTCTACCACTTTATCCACGACGGAGACGGTGGGTTCCGCGAGAATAGACTCGCTTGGGGTAACGATCTCAAACTTGTCTTTACCCAGTTCGTTGGTGGCCAGCAGCGCTTCGTTTTCCCAGGCGATCAGCACGTCGCCAATGCCGCGCTCAACAAAGGTGTTGGTTGCGCCGCGCGCGCCGGAGTCCAGCACCTCTACGTTTTTAAACAGCGCCTTGACGAATTCCTGCGCTTTTGCCTGATCGCCGCCGTTCTGATGCAGAGCGTAGCCCCAGGCCGCCAGATAGTTCCAGCGCGCGCCGCCGGAGCTTTTCGGGTTCGGCGTAATGACCGACACCCCTGGCTTGATTAAATCATTCCAGTCGTGAATCTGTTTCGGGTTTCCTTTGCGCACCAGGAAGACGATGGTGGAGGTATAAGGCGCGGAGTTGTCCGGCAGACGCTTGATCCAGTTTCTGTCGATACGGCCACGTTCGGCAATCGCATCCACGTCATAAGCCAGCGCCAGGGTGACCACATCCGCCTCAATGCCGTTGATAACGGAGGTCGCCTGTTTACCAGAGCCGCCGTGCGACTGGCGAATAACAACGTTATCCCCGGTCTCCTGCTTCCAGTGCGCGCTGAACGCTTTGTTGTACTGCTCGTACAGCTCACGGGTCGGGTCATACGACACGTTTAAAAGCTGAATATCTTTCGCCAGCACGCTGCCGGAAGCCAGCAGCAAAGTTAGTCCCACGCCCCATTTGTTCATCGCCCGCATCTCTTATGTTGTGTTGTGATGAGCAAAGCGTGCCAGAAAGGCGTCCAAACATTAAAGAATAAAAAAAGATTGGCTATAACAGGCAGGAATAACGAAAGGCAGAAAAATGCCCCTCTCCCGACAGGAGAGAGGCAGTAAAATTAATACAGTTTTTTAGCGCACTCGAGCCAGTCGCCTTTGAACGGACGCTTCATATTTTCGATAGCGTCGATGATGTCATGGTGCACCAGTTTTTCGTTCTGAATACCTACGCAACGGCCGCCGTGGCCCTGCAGCAGCAGTTCAATGGCGTATGCGCCCATACGGGAAGCAAGAATGCGGTCGTAAGGAACCGGCGAACCGCCGCGCTGGATATGGCCCAGTACGGTAGCACGGGTTTCACGCTGCGTTTCAGATTCAATATATCTCGCCAGCTCATCGATATCACAGATATGCTCGGTAATCGCCACGATGGCGTGTTTTTTACCTTTCGCTATACCGGCTTTGATCTCTGCCACCAGGTCTTCACGGCTGAATTCGACTTCCGGCAGTACGATAAACTCACAGCCGCCTGCGATAGCCGCCGCCAGGGTCAGGTCGCCGCAGTAACGGCCCATCACTTCCACAATGGAGATACGCTGGTGGGAGGAGGAGGTGTCACGCAGGCGGTCAATCGCCTCTACCACGGTATCCAGAGCAGTGAAGAAGCCGATGGTGTAGTCGGTGCCGGCAACGTCGTTATCGATAGTGCCCGGCAGGCCGATGCAGGGGAAACCCATTTCGGTCAGGCGCTTCGCACCCATGTAAGAGCCGTCGCCGCCGATAACAACCAGCGCGTCGATGCCACGCTTCTTCATGTTCTCAATAGCCACGGCGCGGACGTGCTCTTCGCGGAATTCCGGGAAGCGGGCTGAGCCCAGGAAGGTACCGCCGCGGTTAATCATGTCCGACACGCTATAGCGGTCGAGTTGGATCATGCGGTCTTCATACAGGCCGAGATAACCATCATAAATACCCGCTACTTCCAGACCTTCTGTCAATGCCGCACGGACCACGCCACGGATTGCCGCGTTCATGCCCGGCGCATCACCGCCGCTTGTCAACACACCGATTTTTTTAATCATGACTACCTCTGAACTTAGGAATGCAAAATATGTTCTGTTTGGCCTTAACAGCTCCCATTGGGAGCTAACAACGATGCTGCAATTATTATCTCAATTCGCCATTGCTGAATTGATTCAGGTCAGCCCATGTGGCGGTAATTTATACACAAAACCGGGCGTGACTCACTTATTTTTACAACAGATTACGACAGCTTCTACGCGCTTATCGTCCTTGAGGTACAACTGAACAGGGATCCTGATGGATGATGACATCCGCGCCGGGGAAACGGCGCAGAATGGCCTGCTCCACATGTTCGGCCACTATATGCGCCTCAACCAGCGGGAGGTTATCATCCATTTCTAAATGTATTTGAATAAAGCGGGTCGGCCCTGACTGCCGCGTGCGAAGATCGTGCGCGCCGCTTACGCCGGGCCAGGAGGTGACAATCGCGAAAATCTCCTGGCGCTCCTCGTCGGGCAGGGCGCGGTCGAGTAATGCCTGAACCGCTTCATAGCCCATGCGTAGGGCACTGTACAAAATATAGCTGCCGATCCCTAGCGCAAATAGTGCGTCTGCACGATGCCAGCCGTACCACGACAGCCCAAGCGCAATCAAAATAGCGCTGTTCATCATAACATCAGACTGATAATGAAGCATATCTGCCCTCACCGCCTGACTCTGGGTTTTTCGCACCACCCAGCGCTGAAAGGTGACCAGCATCACAGTACAGATTAACGCAATCACGGTAACAACCACGCCAATTCCCGGCGCGCGCATCGGCTCCGGGTTGGCCAGGTGCTGGATACCGGTCAAAAAGAGAAACAGCGCCGAGCCGGAAATAAACATACTTTGCGCCAGCGCCGCCAGCGATTCCGCTTTGCCATGCCCGAAGGTGTGCTCATCATCAGCCGGTTGCAGAGAGTAACGCACCACCAGCAGGTTGGTGAGCGACGCGGCGATATCCACCAGTGAATCCACCAGTGCCGCCAGGATACTCACCGAACCGGTGTACCACCATGCAAAAATTTTAATGAGTAATAATGACGAGGCCATGATGGTCGCAGCAATTGCCGCGCGGCTGACCAGCTTTCCATAAGTTTGATTCATAAAGGCTCCCACAGGCTACTGTGGGTAGTATAACGAAGGCCATAAAAGAAAAGAAAAATCAGGCTGCGGGTTTAAATACGAAGCCCCACATTATGTGGGGCCAGTGCAGGGGTAAGGGGTTTATACAAGAGCGACTTATCTTTCACCACCACCAGCAGTACAAACGCTCCGTTGGCAATGTTAACCTCCCCTCGCCCGCTTATTTATCGTATTTACGCGCAAAGTCTTCATCCGACATGCACAGCAGCAGGATGAATTCAACAAACGCAACGATCGCCGGAATCATGGTCCAGAAGAAAATTAAGTACACAATTCCCTGGCCCACGCGTCCTAAATAAAACTTATGCGCCCCGAACCCACCTAAAAAGAACGCTAACAACGCGGCTGAAATTCTGCTTTTTGAACTGCCGTCGCGTTGTGAAGCGCCACAGTGCGGGCAGGAAAGGGCGGTTTCGTGAATCTCTTTACCACAACCCCGACAAAAAACCATACTAGCCATAAATGTAAATCCTTTTAATATAATCCATGTGAATAAATAAGCTATAATTATCAATAGTATATAGTTATTTTGTCACTAATTGTCTTGTTTACGATCAATATTAAGAAACAAAATTTCTATTGGATGAATACGGGTCGATTACGCAAAATTTTGCCCAATTCAGTGGGTAGGGTTTTAGCGGACTAATGAAGAGAAATTTTTACGAAATTCAGGCAAAAAAACCCCCACATCATGTGGGGGAAGACAGGGATGGTGTCTATGGCAAGGAAAACAGGGTTCATTACTGGGAACGCTAGTTACTACTACGACTTAACATTTTCAACGGCGAACTTTGCTGCATTTGCGCTACTTCACGCAGCTGAACCATCCGTTGCTGGTGTTTCTGCTGTAAAACCGCTTGCTGCTCAGGCGTAAGCAGGTGGTACATCTGGTTGCGGACTTTCGCCATCTCAACCTGACGACTTATTTGCTCCTGCGCCATTTTTTCTGCCTGGGCGCGCACAGCGCTTTCATCAAAACTTTCTGCGGTGACAAGGCTATGCATTGTCTCCATTTCGCTAACATTAACAGGAGGCTGATCGTGCCGCGCCTGCTGCATTAAATCTCGCATTTGTTGACGCTGTTGTTCAGTTAAATGGATGCCGTCAAACATATGGCTCTGGCCAGTACGGTGCGCGAGAACCTCAGTCGGGTGCCAGTTATCGCCTGTTACGACTTCAGCAGCCTGGCTAAAAGCACTTAGCGCCAGTGTTGAGGCCATGACGGCAGCGGTAACTTTGCGCATCATTTGCTCCCAAAAACTTTCTGTATCGCGAATCAACGAGAATCAGTCTACGATTCAGGCTGCAAACATGCGTCAGGGGGTGTAAAACAACGTAAAGTCATGGATTAGCGACTCTTGATGACGTAATTTCTGCCTCGGAGGTATTTAAACAATGAATAAAATCCTTTTAGTAGATGATGACCGAGAGCTTACATCCCTGTTGAAAGAACTGCTCGACATGGAAGGTTTTAACGTGCTGGTCGCCCATGACGGGGAGCAGGCCCTCGCTCTGCTTGATGACAGCATCGATTTACTTTTACTTGATGTGATGATGCCGAAGAAAAACGGTATCGATACGCTTAAAGAATTACGCCAGACGCACCAGACCCCCGTTATTATGTTAACCGCGCGCGGCAGCGAACTGGATCGCGTGCTCGGCCTCGAACTCGGGGCGGATGACTATCTGCCGAAGCCCTTCAACGACCGCGAACTGGTGGCCCGCATTCGCGCCATTCTGCGCCGCTCGCACTGGAGCGAACAGCAGCAGAATAGCGATAACGGCTCGCCAACGCTGGAAGTGGACGCGCTCAGCCTCAATCCGGGCCGTCAGGAGGCGAGCTTTGACGGGCAGTCGCTGGAGCTCACCGGTACAGAATTTACCCTGCTCTATCTGCTGGCGCAGCATTTAGGCCAGGTGGTTTCCCGAGAACATCTTAGCCAGGAAGTGCTGGGTAAGCGCCTGACGCCGTTTGACCGCGCCATCGATATGCATATTTCCAACCTGCGCCGTAAATTGCCGGAGCGTAAAGACGGCCATCCGTGGTTTAAAACCTTACGTGGACGGGGCTATTTGATGGTGTCCGCTTCATGATAGGAAGCCTGACCGCCCGCATCTTCGCCATTTTCTGGTTAACGCTGGCTCTGGTGCTGATGCTGGTCTTAATGGTGCCCAAACTGGATTCACGCCAGATGACGGAGCTGCTTGATAGCGAGCAGCGTCAGGGCGTGATGATAGAGCAGCATGTAGAAGCCGAGCTGGCAAACGACCCGCCCAATGATTTGATGTGGTGGCGTCGGCTTTTTCGCGCCATTGATAAATGGGCGCCGCCGGGGCAGCGGCTGGTGCTGGTGACCAGCGAAGGGCGCGTTATTGGCGCTGAACGCAGTGAAATGCAGATCATCCGCAACTTTATTGGCCAGGCGGATAACTCCGACCACCCGCAGAAAAAGAAATATGGTCGGGTGGAGCTGGTAGGGCCGTTTTCCGTGCGCGATGGCGAGGATAATTATCAACTCTATCTTATTCGCCCCGCCAGCAACTCCCAGTCGGACTTTATCAACCTGCTGTTTGACCGGCCACTGCTGCTGTTGATCGTCACCATGCTTATCAGCTCTCCCCTATTGCTGTGGCTGGCATGGAGCCTGGCGAAACCGGCGCGCAAGCTGAAAAACGCGGCGGATGAAGTAGCCCAGGGCAACCTGCGCCAGCATCCGGAACTGGAGGCCGGGCCGCAGGAGTTTCTCGCCGCCGGGGCCAGCTTTAACCAGATGGTCACCGCGCTGGAAAGGATGATGACCACCCAGCAGCGCCTGCTTTCTGACATCTCCCACGAACTGCGCACGCCGTTAACGCGTTTACAGCTTGGCACCGCTCTGTTACGGCGCCGCAGCGGCGAGAGCAAAGAGCTGGAGCGGATTGAAACCGAAGCGCAGCGGCTGGACAGCATGATCAACGATCTGCTGGTGATGTCGCGTAACCAACAGAAGAACGCGCTGGTCAGCGAGACGGTAAAAGCCAATCAGTTATGGAATGAAGTGCTGGATAACGCCGCTTTCGAAGCGGAGCAGATGGGCAAATCGCTGACGGTGAATTTCCCGCCGGGGCCGTGGCCGCTGTATGGCAACCCCAGCGCTCTGGAGAGCGCGCTGGAAAACATCGTCCGTAACGCGCTGCGCTATTCGCACACGAAAATCGAAGTGAACTTCTCGGTCGATAAAGACGGCATCACCATCAACGTCGACGATGACGGCCCGGGCGTCAGCGCTGACGATCGTGAGCAAATTTTCCGCCCCTTCTATCGCACCGATGAGGCGCGCGATCGTGAATCCGGCGGCACCGGGTTGGGGCTGGCGATTGTCGAAACCGCTATCCAGCAGCACCGCGGCTGGGTAAAAGCCGATGATAGCCCGCTTGGCGGGCTACGCTTAACCCTCTGGCTGCCGTTATATAAACGCGCCTAGTTACTCCCCTGCTCGCTGGTCAGGAGCAGGGGTAGCGCTTCCCCATAACCGGCGCGCACTGTTCTCAATTTTGCCGCTGTCGCGCCGCTTTTGCATGGTTCTCATCCAGCTTACCGACAGCCCTGCCGCCGACATCAGCCGACGGTACTGATCGTCATCGAAGGGCATGTGCCAGGCGATGGCGGCGGCATCGAATACGCTTACGTCACTGTTGCGCGACGCCAGTTCAAGCGGCTCCGAGGCATTGACCTTTCCTCCGGCAATCACCCGATACAGCCAGCCGACTCGCCCGCTTGCCTGCATAATTTCCGCCATATTCGCCACCTGGAAATGGTAATTGAGCTTAAAGCAGGGAGAACGCGGCTGCGTGACCTGAATCAGCGTCTCGCCCCAGCGGAAGATATCGCCAATGAATACGTTTCTTTCGGTCAGCCCTTCGGTGGAGAGATTTTCACCAAAAGCGGGAGCATAAAACAGCCCGGCCTGCTCAGGCAGAACCTGCATCCAGTACGCGTAATGCTCGCGCGGATAGTGGCACAACGCGCGATCCGGGCCGCCGTGGATGACCTTTTCGGCCTGCTTATCCCCCGCCAGCCCCCGCTCGGTTAAGGTGAGTTCGCCTTCGACCTGTAATTTTGCAATCGCGCTGGGCCGACTGCCCGCGTACTCCTTCACGCCGCCTGTAAATACAATAACCGGATGACGCATCTTCCCTCCTGGCTAACTGGTTGACGCATTATTACATCACATTTTTTCACCACTTTTCGTACAAAAATGCGACCCCGGTGCACATGCTTCCCCCGGCGGCGTGCTATCACTGTAACTGATAAGTGAAACGGTATTTCATATCCGAGGAGAATATGACGTGAAGAATGAGAACCCATTTTATGGCGTCTGGTGCCCGTCAATTACGCCAATGACCACCGAAGGTAAAGTCGATTTAGAGGGGTTAAGCCAGCATCTTGCCCGCCTGACCGAAGCCAGAATTGATGTGGTGCTGCTGATGGGCAGCATTGGCGAGTTCGCCTCTTTTACCTTTGAAGAGCGGCTTGCCCTTATTCGCCAGGCGCGGGCGATGACGCCGCTGACGATGGTGGCGAATGTCTCCTCCACCTGCCTTGATGATGTGCTGAAAATGGCCGAAGAGGCCCGGCGCGCGCAATACGATGCGGTAATGGTTCTGCCCCCCTATTACTACGGGCAGACTCAGGCGCAGCTGCTGGCCTACTTTCGCAATCTGGGGCGACAGCTTGACGGCAAGTGGTTTGCCTATAATTTCCCCGCCCGCACCGGCTGTGACCTGACGCCAACGTTAATCGCCACCCTTGCCGCGGAATTTCCCCATTTTGCCGGTGTTAAAGACACCGTCGACTGCCAGTCGCACACGCGCGCTATGATTCTGGCGACGCAGGCGGTTCGTGACGATTTCGCGGTACTTTCCGGGTATGACGAATATTACATTCCTAATCTGCTGGCGGGCGGGGCGGGCGTAATCTCCGGGCTGAATAACGTTATGCCGGAGCTGTTTGTCAGCGCGCGCGACGCCTGGAAGCGCGGCGATCTGCCCGCCCTGCATCACGCCCAGCAGGAAATAGGCAAGTACATGTCCATCTACACCATCGGGGACGATTTTGTCACCACCATCAAAACGGTGGTATCGCGGAAGTTCGGCTATTGCAGCGCGGTGTCACGCAATGCCGGCGGCGCGTTGTCTGAGGCGCAGTGCAGGCAGGTTGATGAGATTTTTGGCGGCAGAAGCTAAAAAAAGGCCCGGCAGCGTGATATCTGCCGGGCCTTTTTTCTCAAGGGGTTACTTCACCGCATTGCGTAGCTGTTCCGTTACCGCCGCGCCTTTGACTTTGCGCGACCAGAGAGACGTTAAAATCGGCACCAGAATAGAGGTTACGATTACCGAGGTCGCTACCAGCGCGGTGGCCGCTGGCGCCATCGCTTTAAACTCCGGCACCATTTCGGCAATCAGCACCGGCGTGGCGACGGCGGCACCCGCTGAACTGGAGGCCGCGATCCCGGCCGTACCGTCGCCGCCGCCAATCAGCTTGTCGGCGATAATTAACGGAATACCGGTAATCACGATGACCGCAACGCCCAACAGAATTCCCAGCAGGCCGGTCTGGGCGATAACGCTCAGATCAATGGTGTTCCCCAGCGCGAAGGCGAAGAAAGGAATCAGGGTTTGTACCGCTTTGGTAAAGAACTCCCGCAGCTCCGGGTCAAGGTTGCCCAGCGCGAAACCAATCAGGAATGGCAGTACCGCACCGACAAAGACATGCGGCTCAAAGGAGGCAATCCCGGCAGTACCGAGGATAATCATCGTCATCAGCGGGCCGGATTCGAGGGACATCAGCACAAAAGCGCCCGCCTCCTCTTTGGTGCCGTACTGCTGCATGATGGAGGCGTACAGCCCGCCGTTGGTCATATCCATAGAGGCGACCAGCGCCAGCGTCGACAGCCCGGCGAAGAAACCCGCTTCTACGCCGTGGGCCGGAATAAGGCGTGACGTCACGGCGGCCACAATCCAGGCGACTGCGATTTTGGTGACGACCAGCGTGCCGGACTTACGCAGCACGGTGCCGGTGGCGCTGAGTTTAATAGAGGCGCCCATGCAGAAGAACCAGACGGCAAGGATTGGCACCGTCCCGGTGATCATGCCGTTAGTAAACGAGCCGAAATACTTTCCTGCGCCCGGCGAGAAGGTGTGGCACAGCGCACCGAGGAACAACGGGACCAGCATCATGCCGCCCGGGATTTTTTCAATTGCACGTTTGATTTGCATATCATCACCTGTAAAAAACACCGATTTTTTTTGCGCCATCGCGCCCTTTTACGGAGCGTTTCCAGCGCTGATGAAGAAATGTTAGAGCGTCATCACAGGCAGAAAAGTGATCTCGCGTGCAAAACAAAACATTATTTCATTTTTAATGGATCATTGTTTCTATCGATTTATGGCGTTTCTCCAGGATAAAAAAAGCCCCTGCCGAGGGCATCGGCAGGGGCTTGTCACAGCGCGCAGGCTCAGCGCGATAAAAAAGCCTTATTTTTTAGCAGCAAAGCGGGCAGCCGCTTCGTCCCAGTTGACCACGTTCCAGAACTCTTTGATGTAGTCCGGGCGACGGTTCTGGAATTTCAGGTAGTAAGCGTGTTCCCAGACATCCAGGCCGAGGATTGGGAAACCGGACGCGCCAGAAATGGCTTCGCCCATCAGCGGGGAGTCCTGGTTCGCGGTGGAAACAACCGCCAGTTTGTCACCCTGCAGTACCAGCCACGCCCAGCCGGAGCCGAAACGGGTTGCTGCTGCTTTCTCGAAATCTTCTTTGAATTTCTCAACGGAACCGAAGTCACGCTCGATAGCCGCTTTCAGGTCGCCCTGCAGCGTGGTGCCTTTTTTCAGGCCTTTCCAGAACAGGCTGTGGTTAGCGTGGCCGCCCGCGTTGTTGCGCAGCACGGTCTTTTTATCCGCCGGTACCTGATCCAGTTTGGTAATCAGCTCTTCAACCGGCAGGTTAGCCAGTTCCGGCAGGCTTTCCAGCGCCGCGTTAGCGTTGTTAACGTAGGTCTGGTGATGTTTGGTGTGATGGATTTCCATCGTCTGCTTGTCGAAATGAGGTTCGAGGGCATCATACGCATACGGCAAGGACGGCAGTGTATAGCTCATAGTTATCTCCATTATTGTCGGGCGGCTGATTTGTTAACGCCGCGTAAGCAGTTGGTTCATTATAGTTAGTTAAATGATATTGAAAATGTTTATCAATGCCGTAGTGTTAGTGTGGTTATAACATTATGTTATGACGAGGGCGGACACAGGTATAAGGGAGACGGGCTGACCGTGATTTTGCCAGCGGCTACGCCGCTTCATTCCGCCGCTGCCGCCACTGGCTTGGCGTCATGCCGGTTTCGCGGGTAAACACCACTGAAAAGTAGTTGCTGTCTTCGAAGCCGCAGCGCATGGCGACCTCGCCGATCATCAAATCGGAATGCTGCAGCAGATACTGGGCATGGCAGATCCGCAGCTGACGCAGATAGTTGTTGATGGTCATCCCGGTCTGGGTGCGAAACTGCTGGCGCAGCGTTCTTTCGCTGCACTGTTCCTGTTCGCAAAATCGCTCCAGGATGAACGCGCGGTTCAGGCTGCCGGACAGCGCGGTAATCAGCTTATCCAGCAGCGCTTCGCTGTGGGTAGCGGCCTGGTTATCGGCCGTAAAGCGGTGGCGATGCAGGGTCATCACCAACTGGGCGAATAGCGCCTCGGCCATGCTGTTCGCCAGTGCGTCTGTTTTGGCGCTCTCCTGCTCCAGCTGGGTGATCACCTGCCTGGCCTGCGTCATACCCGTACTGCCCAGCCGCCAGTGCGGCGTGCGGTCAACATCATTCAGGCCGGGGATATGCGCTGCCCAGTCAAGGTTCAGAGTCAACCGGTCCGGGCAGTAGATAATATTTTGCAGCACCAGGTCATTAACCGACGCGTAAGAGTGTTTATCCTCGGCGCGAATGTAGAACAGATCGCCGCGGGTGATGCGATACGGTCTGTCGTTGAAGATATGCAGGCCGTTGCCGCGCCAGACCAGCACCAGTTCATAAAACTCATGGGTATGTTCAGCAAACACGTTCTGCGGGTAGCGATCCGCCACCGCCACCGCCTGCCCTTGGCGGGGGAAAAAATCCGCTTTACGAAGTATTAACTGGTTACCCACCGCATCACCTCAGCCGAAACTTAAAGATTTTTGACAAGTCACCCTGAGTTTATAAAACGGCGTAGTCCGGGTAAGCGCCAGCGCACCCGGTGTTTTCCCGAATGCGGCTTCGCCTTATCCGGGCTACCTTCATATTGACGTTTTTTCCGTGTTCCAGGATTTGGCCACAACTTCATAGTATTAGCGGATTTTTGCGGATAAATCGGTGACAGCCTTCTCGTTACTGCTATTGCAGCTGCACGTCGCGTCCCTGGCGGATATCGCGGGGCGACCAGTTAAACTCTCGACGAAAAAGGGTTGAAAAGTGATTACTGTCGCCGAAACCGCAGCGAAATGCGATGTCGGTAACGCTGTCGTCGCTATGGCGCAGCATATGACGCGCTTTGATCAGGCGCAGGCGGTTCAGGTAACGCTGGGGCGTCAGCCCGGTGTACTGCTTAAGCTGGCGATGCAGCGTCCGCAGCGACAGCGCGAACCTGTCCGCCAGCGACTCCCAGCAGATCTCTTCGGCGAAATGGTCTTCAAGCCATGAAATAAGCTGATTCAGGCGGGCGTCGTTACTGAGCGCCCCCTCCTGCTGGCTGCTTTTACGCAGCAGCACCAGCAGCTGCATAAAAAGGATCTCCCGGTTCGCCGCCGTTGCCATGTCCATCCCGTCCCCCACCGTCTCCATCTGGCCGATGATCTGGCGAACCTGCTGCAATACGCACTGATTGACCCGCCAGTGAGAGGGGTAATGTCCGTCCTGCTCCTGCGGCAGCAGCTGGTTCAGACCGGCGAGGAAGGTAAACGCATCCGGTGAACGATAGAGCACATTAGTAAGACAGAGGTTATCGGTATGTTCATAAAGGTGCCGATCGTGGTCGCGCACAAAGCAAACGGTGCCGCCGCTAATGGTGTAGGACTGGCCGTTGAAAACATGAATGCCGGTGCCGTGCTCCACTATCACAATCTCATGAAAATCATGGTGATGTTCCGGAAAGGCCGACTGCGGCAGACGCGGTTCGATAGCGACCGGCGTGATGCCGGAAGGGAAAAAATCCACGCTGTGTAATACGGTCATAATGACGCCCATCCACTAATGAGAAATGTTCTCAAAATAGTAAATAAGGGCGGCGAATCGCACCTTGAATTTTTGACCGCAAAACGGGCAAAGGCTGTCAGTTTTTCAAGAAACGGCTGGAAAGATCCGGAAATGCGGCCTGTATCACATCGGCAAAATTAGCTCTCTTTCCCTGAAACTGTGAACTCCCTCACTGTCATCTTTGCTTTCTTGCCAGTCCACCCTGGCGACTGTCATTGGCAAAAAGGTTAACGCGGCCTCCTTTTTTTAGACTGGGCGCAATGACTCTTTTAAGGACCCGATCATGACATTTCGCCATTGTGTCGCCGTCGATTTAGGCGCATCCAGCGGACGCGTGATGCTGGCGCGTTACGCGACGGAGCAGCGGACCATAACGCTCAGTGAAGTGCACCGTTTCGCTAACTGCCTGCAAAAACAGGATGGCTTCACCTGCTGGGATATCGACACGCTGGAACAGGAGATCCGCCAGGGCCTGGCAAAAGCCTGTGAATCGGGCGTGACTATCGACAGCATCGGCATCGACACCTGGGGCGTGGACTTTGTGCTGATCGACCAGAACGGCCAGCGTGTCGGCCTGCCCGTCTCTTACCGGGACAGCCGCACCGACGGCATTATGGCTGACGCGCTGGCGCAGCTGGGAAAGGCGGATATTTACCGCCGCAGCGGTATTCAGTTTTTACCGTTCAACACCCTCTACCAGCTTCGCGCGCTGGCGCAGCAGCAGCCGGAAGTCGTGGCCTCCGCTGCCCATGCGCTGCTGATCCCTGACTATTTCAGCTTCCGCCTGACCGGCAACCTCAACTGGGAATACACCAACGCCACCACCACGCAGATGGTCAATATCGACAGCGATAACTGGGATGCAACCCTGCTCGACTGGGCGGGCGTTCCGGCGTCCTGGCTGGGTACGCCAACCCATCCGGGGAATGTGATCGGCCACTGGCAGAGCCCGCAGGGAAGCGCGATTCCGGTTGTCGCCGTCGCCAGCCATGACACCGCCAGCGCGGTGATCGCCTCGCCGCTGAAAGAGGCCAACGCCGCTTACCTCTCTTCCGGCACCTGGTCGCTGATGGGCTTTGAGAGCACCACCCCCTATACCGGCAATGAGGCGCTGGCCGCCAATATCACCAATGAGGGTGGCGCGGAAGGGCGCTACCGCGTGCTGAAAAACATTATGGGGCTGTGGCTGCTCCAGCGGGTGTTGAAAGAGCGCAACGTCGCCGACCTGCCCGCGCTGATCGCCGCCGCGGGCGCGCTCCCGGCCTGCCGTTTCGTCATCAATCCGAACGATGAACGCTTTATTAACCCCGACCACATGGCCGCAGAGATCCAGGCGGCCTGCCGCGAAAGCGGTCAGCCGGTGCCGCAAAGCGATGCCGAACTGGCGCGCTGCATCTTCGACAGCCTGGCGCTGCTCTACGCCGACATTCTCGGCGAACTGGCCCGGCTTCGCGGTAAGCCCTTTAGCCAGCTGCATATCGTGGGCGGCGGCTGCCAGAACCAGCTTTTAAACCAGCTCTGCGCCGATGCCTGCGGCCTGCCGGTGGTAGCAGGCCCGATTGAAGCCTCGACCCTCGGCAATATCGGCGTGCAGCTTATGACGCTGAATGAACTCAGCAATGTTGACCATTTCCGTGACGTGGTGAGCGCCAGCTACGGGCTCACCACGTTTACACCTCATCCTGACAACGAAATTGCCCGCTACGTCGTGCGGTTTCAGCAAAAACGACCGACCAAGGAGCTTTGCGCATGACCACTCAACTTGAACAAGCCTGGGAACTCGCCAGACAGCGTTTCGCCGCTGTGGGTATTGATGTCGAGGAGGCGCTGCGCCAGCTCGATCGTCTGCCGGTATCAATGCACTGCTGGCAGGGCGATGATGTCGCCGGTTTCGAAAACCCGGAAGGCAGCCTGACAGGCGGTATTCAGGCCACCGGCAACTATCCCGGCAAAGCGCGTAACGCGCAGGAGCTGCGTGCCGACATCGAGCAGGCGCTGAGCCTGATCCCCGGCCCGAAACGGGTGAACCTGCATGCGATTTACCACGAAGCAGGCGAGACGGTTAGCCGCGACGCCATCAAACCGGAACACTTCAAAAACTGGGTTGAGTGGGCGAAAGCCAACGATTTGGGACTGGACTTTAACCCCTCCTGCTTTTCACACCCGCTCAGCGCCGACGGTTTTACCCTGTCGCACGCCAGTGATGAAATTCGCCAGTTCTGGATCGATCACGTCAAAGCCAGCCGTCGCGTCTCGGCTTATTTTGGCGAACAGCTGGGCACCCCGTCCGTCATGAACATCTGGGTGCCGGACGGTATGAAAGATGTGACCGTTGACCGCCTGGCGCCGCGCCAGCGCCTGATGGAAGCGCTGGATGAAGCGCTGAGCGAGAAATTCGACCTGGCGCACCATATTGACGCTGTTGAAAGCAAACTGTTCGGCATCGGCGCGGAGAGCTACACCGTGGGTTCCAATGAGTTCTACATGGGGTACGCCACCAGCCGCCAGACCGCGCTGTGCCTGGACGCCGGTCACTTCCACCCGACTGAGGTGATCTCCGACAAAATCTCCGCCGCCATGCTCTATGTGCCGCGTCTGCTGCTGCACGTCAGCCGCCCGGTGCGCTGGGACAGCGACCATGTGGTGCTGCTGGACGACGAAACGCAGGCCATCGCCAGTGAAATCGTGCGCCACAAGCTGTTTGACCGCGTGCATATCGGACTGGACTTCTTCGACGCCTCCATTAACCGCATCGCGGCGTGGGTTATCGGCACCCGCAATATGAAAAAAGCGCTGCTGCGCGCCCTGCTGGAGCCGGTAGAGCAGCTGCGCCAGCTGGAAGCCGACGGCGATTACACCGCCCGCCTGGCGCTGCTGGAAGAGCAAAAATCTCTGCCGTGGCAGGCGGTATGGGAGATGTATTGCCTGCGTCACGACGCCCCGGCGGGTAGCCAGTGGCTGGAGAGCGTGCGGGCCTATGAGAAAGACGTGTTGAGTCAGCGCGGGTGATTCACGCAAACCATCCCCTCGCCCCTGTGGGGAGAGGGTTAGGGTGAGGGCTAAACCTCACCGCGATAACTGGAAATGAAAACTATGCAGAACATTATTAACGCCTGGTTCGTCCAGGGCATGATCAAAGCCACCAGCGACGCCTGGCTGAAAGGGTGGGATGAGCGTAACGGCGGCAACCTGACGCTGCGGCTGGATGAGGCGGACATCGCCCCGTTCACCGGGGAATTTCACGCCGAGCCGCGCTATATCGCCCTGAGCGAACCGATGCCCCTACTGGCTAACACGCCGTTTATCGTCACCGGTTCCGGTAAATTCTTCCGTAACGTTCAGCTCGACCCGCAGGCCAACCTCGGGGTGGTAAAAGTGGACAGCGACGGCGCGGGCTATCACATTCTGTGGGGGCTGACGAACGAAGCGGTGCCCACCTCGGAACTGCCGGCGCACTTCCGCTCACACTGTGAACGCATCAAAGCCACCGACGGCAAAGATCGTGTCATTATGCACTGCCACGCCACCAACCTGATCGCCCTGACCTACGTGCTGGAAAACACCACCGACCTCATTACCCGCAAACTGTGGGAAGGCAGCACCGAGTGCCTGGTGGTCTTCCCGGACGGCGTCGGCATTCTGCCGTGGATGGTGCCGGGCACGGACGAAATCGGCAAGGCCACCGCCCAGGAGATGAGCAAACATTCGCTGGTGCTGTGGCCGTTCCACGGCGTCTTCGGCAGCGGCCCGACGCTGGATGAAGCCTTTGGCCTGATCGACACCGCCGAGAAATCCGCCGAAGTGCTGGTAAAAGTCTATTCCATGGGCGGTATGAAGCAGACCATCACCCGTGAAGAGCTGATTGCGCTGGGCAAACGCTTTGGCGTAACCCCGCTGGCAAGCGCATTAGAGCTGTACCAATAAGAACATCCAATAACCCCTTCGGGCAACGATCCGAAGGGGAAACTCTGTTACCTGTGCAGTAAAACTCTAACTCAGTGGAGTACAAGCAATGAAAATAAAGACAAGCTTAATCCTCACCGTTGCCGCTCTGGCGCTGTCCGGTTCCGCTTTAGCAGAAGTCAAAATCGCCCTGGTGGCAAAATCATTAGGAAATGGTTTTTTTGAAGCAGCAAACACCGGCGCGCAGGAGGCCGCCAAAGAGTTAGGCGATGTGAAAGTGATTTATACCGGCCCCACGACCACCACCGCAGAAGCGCAGATCGAAGTGCTCAACGGCCTGATCGCTCAGGGCGTTGATGCGATCGCCATTTCGGCGAACGATCCGGATGCCGTGGTGCCGGTGCTGAAAAAAGCGATGCAGCGCGGTATTAAGGTGGTCTCCTGGGATTCCGGCGTGGCGAAAGCGGGCCGTCAGATCCACCTGAACCCGTCTAACAACGCCCTGATCGGTGAGACCAACGTTAAGCTTGCCGCCGATGCCCTGAAAGCGCTGAATGTGGAGAAAGGCGACGTGGCGGTTCTTAGCGCCACCCCCACCTCCACCAACCAGAATATCTGGATTGAAGAGATGAAGAAGGTGCTGCCGAAGTACCCTTCCGTCAATCTGGTGACCGTGGCCTACGGCGACGATCTTTCTGACAAGAGCTACCGTGAAGCGGTAGGTCTGCTGAAATCTTATCCGGATCTGAAAGTGATTGTCTCGCCGTCATCGGTGGGCATCGTGGCGGCCGCGCAGGCGGTGAAGGACCAGGGCAAAATCGGCAAAGTGTACGTTACGGGCCTCGGCCTGCCGTCTGAAATGGCGGGGGCGGTGAAGTCCGGCGCGACGAAGAGCTTCGCCATCTGGAACCCGATCGACCTGGGCTATGCCGCCACCTATCTGGCGGACGATCTGGTGAAAGGAACGGCAACCAAATCCGAAGCCAATATGGGCAAACTCGGCAAGGTAAAACTGGATGCTGACGGCAACGGCGCAATGGCCGAGCCGTTCGTCTACGATGCCAGCAATATTGATAAGTTCTCGAAAATTTTCTGATCCCTTCTCCCTCACCCAACCCTCTGCGCAATGCTGCCAGAGAGCGCTGAACAGTTCCCTCGCCCCTTTGGGGAGAGGGTTAGGGTGAGGGGTGATTTTACGGAGAACTATCATGACGCCACTGCTTCAACTCAAGGGCATCACCAAGGTCTTTCCTGGCGTACGCGCCCTTGAAAATGTACAGCTCGATCTCTGGCCCGGCAAAGTCACCGCGCTTATCGGTGAAAACGGCGCGGGTAAATCCACTCTGGTCAAAGTGATGACCGGTATTTACCAGCCTGAAGAGGGAGAAATCCTCTATAAAGCGATTCCCATTCAGCTTCCGACGCCGGAATCGGCGCATAAGGTGGGGATTACCGCTATCCATCAGGAGACGGTGCTGTTCGACGAACTCTCGGTCACCGAAAATATTTTCGTCGGCCAGTACCTCTATAAAGGGCTGCTGAAAAAGCTCGACTGGCCCGCAATGCACCAGAAAGCGCGGGATATCCTTACCCGCCTTGAGGTGCAAATTGACCCGCGCGCCACGCTGAAAACCCTCAGCATCGCCCAGCGCCATATGGTGGCTATCGCCCGTGCGCTCTCGTTTGACGCGCAGGTGGTTATCCTCGATGAGCCCACTGCCGCTCTCTCCCAGCATGAAATTCTGGAGTTTTATCAGATCGTTGAGCGCCTGAAACAGGAAGGCAAAGCCATCCTGTTTATCTCGCACAAGTTTGATGAAATCTTCGAACTGGCGGACTACTACACCATTCTGCGCGACGGCGTTTTTGTCGGCTCCGGCGCAATGCAGGAGATCACCGAAGAACGCATGGTGGCGATGATGGTGGGCCGCGCCATTACCCAGACCTACCCGAAAGTCGCCTGCGAACAGGGCGAGACGGTGCTGGAGGTAAAAGACCTCTGCCATCCTACCGAGTTCGCCCATATCAATTTCTCCCTGCGTAAGGGGGAGATCCTGGGCTTTTATGGCCTGGTCGGCGCCGGGCGCACCGAGCTCATGCATGCGCTCTCCGGCGTCTCCCGCCCCTCCTCCGGCGACATCATCCTCAACGGTAAAGCGGTGCGCTTCCGCCAGCCAGCGGACGCCATTCAGGCCGGGATCGTCTGCGTGCCGGAAGAGCGGCAGAAACAGGGCGCGATTATCGAGCTGCCGATTGCTCAGAACATCAGTCTGCCGCAGCTCAGCAAGCTCAACCCTAACGGCGTGCTGAATGACGCCAAAGAGTGGGCGCTGGCGGATGAGTACGCCAGCCGACTGCAGGTAAAAGCCTTTAGCTGGCGACAGGCGGTAGAGACCCTCTCCGGCGGCAACCAGCAAAAAGTGGTGATCGGTAAATGGCTCGCCACCCACCCTGACGTCATCATCCTGGATGAACCGACCAAGGGTATCGATATCGGTTCGAAAGCGGCGGTGCATCAGTTTATGTCGGAGCTGGTGGCGCAGGGGCTGGCGGTGATTATGGTCTCCTCGGAACTGCCGGAAGTGATGGGCATGGCAGACCGCATCATCGTCATGCATGAAGGGCTGATGGTGGCTGAATATCGGGCCGGCGAAGCCACAGCGGAAACGATCGTCAGCGCCGCCAGCGGCGCTGGCAAGGAGGCGGCATAATGTGGCAGCTACTGCTGAAAAATCGTGAAGCCCTGCTGGGCGGGGTCATCGTGCTGATGGTGCTCGCTATCGGCAGCCGCGTGCCGTCATTTATCGGCCCCGGCAATCTGGTGGAGATGTTCAACGACACCGCCATTCTTATCATCCTGGCGCTCGGGCAGATGATGGTACTGCTGACCAAAGGCATCGACCTGTCGATGGCGGCCAACCTGGCCCTTACCGGCATGATCGTCGCCCTGCTTAACTTCCACTATCCCGCCATTCCGGTATGGGCGCTGCTGATGCTGGCGACCGCGCTCGGGCTGGTGATGGGCGTAATCAACGGCCTGTTGGTGTGGAAGATGGGTATTCCGGCGATTGTGGTAACCCTCGGCACCATGAGCATCTACCGCGGCATTATCTTCCTGCTTTCGGATGGCGGCTGGATCAACTCCCACCAGATGAGCGCCGATTTTCTCGGCCTGCCGCGCGCCTCGCTGCTGGGGCTACCGCTGCTGAGCTGGTGCGCTATCGCCGCGCTGCTGCTGGTGGGCTACTTCCTGCGCTACAGCCGCACGGGCCGCGCCCTCTATACGGCGGGCGGCAACGCCACGGCGGCCTACTACACCGGTATCAATGCCGGGAAGATGCAGTTCGTCAGCTTCTGCCTCTCCGGCGCGCTGGCGGGGTTCTGCGGCTATCTGTGGATCTCACGCTTCGCCGTGGCCTACGTCGACGTGGCTAACGGCTTCGAGCTGCAGGTGGTGGCAGCCTGCGTGATTGGCGGCATCAGCACCATGGGCGGAACAGGCCGGGTGCTGGGGTGCCTGCTGGGCGCGCTGTTCCTTGGCGTTATCAACAATGCGCTGCCGGTGATTGGCGTCTCCCCCTTCTGGCAGATGGCCATTTCCGGCTCGGTGATTGTGATTGCGGTGCTGCTCAATGAGCGCGGCAATAAACGCAAAGGGCGGCTGATTCTGCGCGACGCGGCGCTGGCCCGACAAAAACAGGCGGTGAAATCATGAGTAAAGTTATGACGTCTGATGAGATGAAAAGCGCCCCGGTACGCACCGCGTTCTGGCAGCGCCTGCTGTGCTGGGAAGGTTTTTTACTGGCGGTGACGGTGGCGGTGTTTATCGCCAACGCGCTGGCCTCACCCTACTTCCTCAATATCTGGAACCTGTCGGATGCCACCTTCAACTTCACCGAGAAGGCGATCATCGTGCTGCCGATGGCGATGCTGATTATCGCCCGGGAGATCGATCTCTCCGTGGCGTCAACCATCGCCCTTAGCTCAACGGTGATGGGCTTTTGCGCCGCCGCCGGGGTGGATACCCCGCTGCTGGTCTGCGTGGGGCTTGGCGTGGGGCTGCTGTGCGGGTTGTTCAACGGTATTCTGGTGACCCGGTTTAACCTCTCGTCGATTGTGATCACTATCGGCACCATGAGCCTGTATCGCGGCATTACCTACATTCTGCTGGGCGACCAGGCGCTGAACGCCTACCCGGAGAGCTTCGCCTGGTTCGGGCAGGGCTATGTCTTCGGCGCGCTGTCCTTTGAGTTCGCGCTGTTTATTGTGCTGGCCATCGTCTTCGCTTTCGTTCTGCACCGCACCAACTTTGGCCGCCGTACTTACGCCATCGGCAATAACCCGACCGGCGCCTGGTATTCAGGCATCAATGTGAAGCGTCACAACCTGCTGCTGTTCGCGCTGGTGGGGCTGATGGCAGGGCTGGCTTCGGTGCTGCTCACCTCACGGCTTGGCAGTACGCGCCCGACCATCGCGCTGGGCTGGGAGCTGTCGGTGGTGACGATGGCGGTACTGGGCGGCGTCAATATCCTTGGCGGCTCCGGCAGTATGGTGGGCGTGGTGATTGCCGCCTTCCTGATGGGGCTGGTGACCTTTGGCCTGAGCCTGCTCAACGTGCCGGGCATCGTGATGTCAATTATTGTCGGCGTGATGCTGATCGTAGTGATTTCACTGCCGATTTTATACCGTCGTGTTATGCAACGCAGGCGCATTTAATTTCCCCCTCACCCTAACGTGGCCTTTCACCCTCTCCCCTTTGGGGAGAGGGCCGGGGTGAGGGGAACAGGATTTCCCAAAATCAATGTTATGGAGAATATTATGAGCTTTATGTTGGCACTTCCCAAAATCAGCCTCCACGGCGCGGGCGCAATCGGCGATATGGTAAATCTGGTCGCTGGCAAGCAGTGGGGCAAAGCGCTGATCGTCACCGACGGCCAGCTGGTCAAACTTGGCCTGCTGGATAGTCTGTTCGCCGCGCTTGATGCGCACCAGATGTCGTATCACCTGTTTGATGACGTGTTCCCAAACCCCACCGAAGAGCTGGTGCAAAAAGGCTACGCGGCCTATCAGCAGGCGAACTGCGATTACATTATCGCCTTCGGCGGCGGCAGCCCGATCGACACCGCGAAAGCAGTAAAAATTCTAACTGCTAACCCCGGCCCCTCCACCGCCTATTCCGGCGTAGGTAAAGTGAAAACCCCCGGCGTGCCGCTTGTCGCCATCAACACGACCGCCGGTACTGCCGCTGAGATGACCAGCAACGCGGTCATTATCGACACCGCCCGTCAGGTAAAAGAGGTGATTATCGACCCGAATATCATCCCGGATATTGCCGTGGACGATGCCAGCGTGATGCTGGAGATCCCCGCCACTGTCACCGCCGCGACCGGGATGGACGCGCTGACCCACGCCGTGGAAGCGTATGTCTCAATTGGCGCGCATCCGCTGACCGACGCCAACGCACTGGAAGCGATCCGCCTGATTAACCTCTGGCTGCCGAAGGCGGTGGACGACGGGCACGATATCGAAGCGCGCGAGCAGATGGCCTACGGCCAGTATCTGGCAGGCATGGCCTTTAACAGCGCCGGTCTGGGTCTGGTGCACGCGCTGGCCCACCAGCCAGGAGCAACCCACAACCTTCCGCACGGCGTCTGCAACGCCATCCTGCTGCCGATCATCGAAAACTTTAACCGCCCCAACGCAGTGGCGCGTTTTGCCCGCGTGGCGCAGGCGATGGGTGTCGATACCCGTGGCATGAGCGATGAAGCGGCGAGCATGTGCGCAATTCAGGCAATCCGCGACCTGAGCGCCCGCGTGGGGATTCCCTCCGGCTTTAGCAAGCTGGGCGTCACCAAAGAAGATATTGAAGGCTGGCTCGACAAAGCGCTGGCGGACCCGTGCGCGCCGTGCAACCCGCGTACCGCCAGCCGTGATGAAGTGCGCGAGCTCTATCTGGAGGCATTATGATCCGGAAGGCCTTTGTGATGCAGGTTAACCCCGATGCGCACGAAGAGTACCAACGTCGTCATAATCCCATCTGGCCGGAGCTGGAAGCCGTGCTAAAAGCGCATGGCGCGCACCACTACGCCATTTACCTCGATGACGCGCGCAACCTGCTGTTCGCCACCGTGGAGATCGAGTCGGAAGAGCGCTGGAACGCAGTGGCCAACACCGATGTCTGCCAGCGCTGGTGGAAACACATGCGCGACGTGATGCCCGCCAACCCCGACAACAGCCCGGTAAGCGCAGAGCTTAAAGAGGTTTTTTACCTGGCGTAGCATGGCGTGATAGCGTCGTAGCCCGGATAAGGCGTCTTTACGCCGCATCCGGGAATCCCGGGTGCGCTGACGCTTACCCGGGCTACGATCATAAAAAAGCCCGGCGCTGATGCATCGGGCTCGTCTAAAACAGCGTTGTTAGCGAATCGGTTTACGCACAAAGAAACCGTAGCAGCAGGCTCCCATAAAGAGCAGACAACCGCCCAGAATAAAGACGTTGGTGAAGTGCCCGGTGGCATCAAGAATGATGCCCGTTACGATCGGTGCCAGCGCCGCTCCGAGGAAGCCGCCAAAGTTCTGAATAGCTCCCAGTGAAGCCACCTGCTCTTTCGGTGCCATATCGGTCGCCAGCGTCCAGATAACACCGGAAGGCATCTGGGAGCAGAAGTAGCCCAGCGTCAGCAGGATAATGGCCGTCGTGGTATCGCTGACAAACGGAATTGGCATCACAAAACAGGCCGCCAGTCCGGCACCGAGAACGATAGGCACCTTACGCGCCGTTACCGCAGAGACGCCTTTGCGCACCAGACGGTCTGAGAGCGTGCCGCCGCACAATACCCCCAGAATCCCCGCAAAGAACGGAACCGAGGCGATTAAGCCGGTCTGTTTCAGGCTAAAACCGAGGGACTGCTCCAGATATCCCGGCAGCCAGGTCAGGTAAACCCAGATGGTAAACATGATGCAGAAGTTGCCGGCAATCATGAACCAGGTTGTTTTGCTGCGAAATAAAGTGCCCCAGTTGCCTTTCTCCTGCGCTGACGCGGCGGATGTTACCTGGCCGGTATGGATCAGCATCGCCTCACGGGCATCCGGGTCGCGGTAAAATTTCAGCCACGCCAGCATTAACGGCAAGCCCAGCAGACCTACCGCAATAAACATCCCGCGCCAGCCGATCCACAGCAGCAGAATAGTCAGCAGCGGCGGCGCAATGGCATTGGCAATTTGCGACCCGGTGTTAATTATCGAGGTGGGCAAGCCGCGCTCTTTTTCCGAGAACCAGCTCTGAGTGATTTTTATGCCCGAGGTGAAAAACGGCGATTCCGCCACGCCCAGCAGCATACGCAGCCCATAAAAGAAGCTGTAACTGTTGACGAAGCCCATCAGGAAGGTCACCGCTGACCACATCCCCAGCGCGCCGGTGAACATCTTTTTCGGGCCGAAGCGGTCAACCAGCCAGCCTGCGGGCAGGTTCGCCAGCGCATAGGGCCACAGAAATGCCGAAAGCAGCAGCCCCATCTGGGTGGCGGAGAAACCGAACTCCTTCGCGATTGTCGTGTTGGCGATACTGAGGTTGGCGCGGTCAAGGTAGTTAACCACCGCCGCCAGCAGCAGAATCAGGATAATGCCCCAGCGACGGCGCGACAGCTCAGGTGCCTTAACAGCCGATGCAGTAGAAGCGTGTACGGTGCTCATAAGGTTCTCCGGATTAACGCGCAATGCGCTTGCGCCACAGGTCAGTGCCAGCCCGAATCTGATCGAGGATCACGGTCAGGCCCCAGAACTTCGTCAGCACATCGTCCCTGTTTACCCGGCAGGTAATACTGTCGAAGGTGCCAAGGCGCTGATGGTAGATTTTGGCGTTTTTCGGATAGCCCAGCGTTTCGGTCACTGCCCCCAGCGAGAGGAATACCGCCAGTTCGTCAGCCAGTTCGCGCTGCGCCTGGCCGTTTTTCCACAGCCAGCTATACAGTTCAGGATGGAAGTTAGTGAACACACCGCTGAACCCCTGCGAGCCTGCCAGCATAGCGGGCCAGGCGATGGCGGCGTTGGCATTGATAACTTTCAGCGGGGTGCCCTGCGCCAGCTTCACGCGCCGTTCGACGGTGGGCAGATCACAGCTTACGTCTTTCAGCACCACAAAGCGGCCGCTGTTGGCGCACCAGCTAAACTCTTCATCCGTCAGCAGACGGCGATACGGAGCCGGGCACTCATACAGACCCAGCGGCAGCGTTTCCGGTAATGTGTCGAGCAGCGTGTTCAGGGTGGCGAAAAAGGTATCGCTGCCTTCATTGCGGGGATCGAGATGGTTAGTTACCAGCACCAGCGCATCGATATCGGTCTGCGCCATCGCCAGCAGCTCTTCTTTTTGCGCGTCGATATCATCGCTGATGTGCCCGGAGGCGATCACCGGAATGCGGCCATCTACCTGTTTTACAACAAAGCGGGCAAGGTCAACACGCTCCTGCAACGTCAGCAGTTGCATTTCACTCGACTGACACACGGCGAAGAGCGCATCCACCCCCTTTTCCAGATACCAGTCGATCAGTTTCGCGAGCGCCGGATAATCAATCTGTTCATCGGTGGTAAACGGGGTGAGCATAACCGGAACAATACCTTGAATGGCTTTCATTTTTCTCTTCCTGAATCAGTTGTGGGTGCGGAGTCGTACGGTCGCCTGTTCAAAGTCAGGCATATTGGATGCCCCTTCCAGCTCAACAGCCAGAGAGGCGAATGCTGAGGCCCAGGTCGCGGCCTGAACCAGACTGTTTCCGGCGGCAAGCGAAGCAGCCAGCGCGCCGTTAAAGGCGTCGCCTGCGCCGGTGGTATCAACGGTGACCGCCGGGAAGGCACGAATATGGCTGAACTGGTTATTATCCAGCAGCAGCGCGCCGCGCGAGCCCATAGTAATAAGTACTTTCTTAGCGCCCATTCTGGCAATTACCATCGCCGCTTCTTTTGCCGTATCAACGTCACGGACATCGACGCCGGATAATAAAGAAGCTTCGGTTTCATTCGGGGTGATGACATCAACAAACGGTAAAGATGAAATTATTTCAGCAGAGCAAGGTGCCGGGTTAAGAATGACCGTTTTACCCAGCTCATGGGCCATCTTCATTAAGGCCGTAGTTGCATCAAGGTTATTTTCCAGCTGGACCAAAAGCACATCGGCTGCTGATAATTCAGAAGCAATAGCCTGTACTTCATTATGGGTAACTGTTTTATTGGCCCCGGAATAGATGGCTATCATATTCTCGCCATTTTCTTGCGAGACATAAATAATGGCATTGCCAGTGGGCTCACTGTCAGATTGATACAAGGTGTAAGAGTGGATATCAGATGAATTTAAATGATCGGCGGCAAGTTGGCTGAACTGATCTTTACCGACTTTCGCCGCAAAGTGCACCTGCGCGCCCGCCTTGCTTGCTGCGGTAGCCTGATTGGCCCCTTTGCCGCCCGGCCCCAGGCTACTGCCCAACGCCAGGAGGGATTCGCCGCCGCGGGGAAAACGCTCCACCCGCGCGACAATATCGACATTAAACGAGCCAAATACACAGACCTTGCCCTGCATAGTTTTTCCTTTTTGTTGAGGATCGTGCTGCGGCTTACGACGGTCTATTGGCTGGAGTAACACTTCGAATCCACGCCCGGTTTCAGAGATTAATTCCGCCTGTAAACTACGCCGCAAAATAATCGCCCCGCCGTGGCATCGCTGCACCAGCCCCATCTCCGCCAGAATATTTAAATCGCTACGGATCGTTTCTTTAGAAACGCCAAAATGCTGCGAAAAATAATTTACGTTGCCGCGTTCATTTTCATTTAAATATTGCCAAATACGATGTCTACGTTCTTCAAGAAACATAATAAACCCCGAAATCACAACTGGAGTATACGAACCGCATACTGTCTGAAGAGTGATATCAATCTCATGTTTCCAGGCAAAACGGAACCAAACAAAAATGGTAGTAAGCACACATCAACACTTATATTCGCTTTGTTACCCAAAGAAATTAATACATACCTAATGAAAGGAATTTCATCTCAATGTGCGCAGCGAGCGGGCTGGCCTGACGCACAATCCGCTGAGAAGTCCATCACAAACTGATTAAAACAAGGTTTCATTTTCCTCTCGGGCGGTAGAAAGTAACCAGTGTTTAATACATTGATTAGTGTCTAGTGTCGAAATGGAATCGACACTGGATGCCTGGCATTTGTGGGATATAACAATGGCACTCTCCGCCAAAGAAAAACTCTTCCAGAACATCCTGACCCATTATGCGGACCATACCGCAGGCTTTACCGCTCAGGACTGCGCTGACTTTATGCAGGTAAACCGCAGCGTCATCAGCCATTACCTTAACCGCCTGTGTGATGATGGAAAATTACAAAAAGATAATACCCGCCCGGTGCGCTTTTTCGTCAGGCAGGCGGAGGCTCTCTCGCAGCCCCGTTCGACGCTAGTGTCGAAAAACAGCGATGCTTTCTCGCAGCTGATTGGCGCAGAGGGTAGCCTGGCGGAAATCGTCTCCCTGTGTCGCTCTGCCGTAGATTACCCGACCCACGGTCTGCCTGTTCTGCTTTCCGGCGAGAGCGGCGTCGGCAAAAGCCACCTGGCTTCGCTTATCTGGCAGTACGCCGTTGAACGAGGAGTGATCTCCGGCGATAAGCCGTTTATCGAGCTGAACTGCGCCGATTATGCCAATAACCCGGAGCTGCTCTCCGCCACGCTGTTCGGCTATACCCGGGGGGCGTTTACCGGCGCTGACCGGGAAAAACGCGGCGCATTCGATGAGGCGGACGGCGGCTTTCTCTTTCTTGATGAGGTGCACCGCCTCTCCGCGGAAAACCAGGAGAAGCTGTTCCTGTTTATGGACAAAGGCTATTTTTACCGCCTTGGCGATAACCGGACCCGCCACCCCGCCGCGCTGCGCTTTATCTTCGCCACCACTGAAAATATCGACACGGTACTGCTCAATACCTTTCGTCGCCGTATTCCAGTTCGCGTCGCTCTGCCGAACTATATCTCCCGCCCGCTAACCGAGCGAATTGCCCAGGTCAGCCACTTTTTGCACGCCGAGGCCGCCAGCCTGCGCCGGGATATTCATCTTGATACGCAGCTGATGCATCAACTGGTGATGTCGCCGGTGCGCGGCAACATTGGCGAGTTAAAAAACCAGATCAAAGTGATGGCCGCCAGCGCCTGGAGTGACCAGCGGCAGAGCCCGTTTATCACCCTGCATACGCCCCGCCCCAGCGGCGAAGTGCTGGTGATCCCCGCCAGGGAGAAACTCGCCGGATTGGATACCGCCGCTTTGTTACCAAAAGCGATGCGTGATGATGTCATCCTGCGGGAGTTCTGCCACAGCGGCAATATTCTGCTGCTGAACCGGAAAATGGAACAGCTGCTGACCACCATTCACGGCATTCTCGATCAGGAGGCGCTCTATTCCGGCTACCTGTGGCAGAACACCATGCATGCCATAAATGAACTGGAGGGGCTGACCGGAATCGAGTGCGGCCAGGAGCTGCGCAAAGCCATCTGGCTGTGCCTTATCCAGGCGCTGCACGTTGAGCATAATGCCGATGAGGTTAACGAACTGCTGGCGGTGACGGAGTACGTCTCCTGCAAGGCGCGGCTGCTGGCGGAAACCTGCGTGAACCTGCTGGTTAAACATGTTGCCGACCGTCCACTGCCCATTCTGCTGCCGCTGCTCAGCTGCGCGCTCAACAAACCGGCAGGCGATGATGACGCCATCCAGGGGGTGATTGTCTCCCACGGGCGCTCTACCGCCTCCAGCATCGCCGGGGTCGCCAATCAGTTAACGGGAGGGTACTACTTCAAAGCATTCGATATGCCTTATTCCACCTCTACCCGTGAAATTATCGACCTGCTGATTGCCCATCTCGCGGCGCTGAAACCGGGCGCAGGGCTGATCATTCTTGTTGATATGGGTTCGCTTAAAGAGATTTATGAAGAGATAAAACTGCATCTGCACGGTGAATTACTGGTTATCAATAACGTCAGTACGGCCATGGCGCTGGATATCGCCGGTAAAATTCAGCATCAGTTGCCGATGGAAGAAATTATTGAAAGCGTGAAAGGCGCTTACGAGCCGGAGACGCGCTATTACGCAGGTATCCTGCCGGGTAATAAAATCATCATCTCCTGTATTTCCGGCGAAGGCATTTCGCGCAAGCTGAAAGATATCTTAAGCCGCTATCTGGCAAGAGAAGAGATCGACATCGTCACCATGGAATATGACGATCTGAAATGGAAAATCGCCCGCGACGATCCGGCGCTGAACGGCACCCGGCTGATTATCACCACCACCGACCTGGAGGCGGGCTACATTCCCCTGCTCAGCGTCGAACAGCTTATTAAAGAAAAAACCCAGGTGCTGCGCCGGGACTACTTCACCGACCTGCTGATGGAGGACAGCCTCGAACCGATGGTAGAAGAGGTGGTGAAACTGTTCACTGTGGAAGGGGTAGCCAGCAGGCTGAACTTCCTCAATCCGGTGATCATCATTGATGAGGTGGAGTCGGTCATTAAACAGTACGAAGCCTTCTATAAAATCCATTTCGAGAGCTATCTGCGCATCAACCTGTTTATGCATATCGCGCTGATGATTGAGCGGGTGATGGTCAATACCGGCATGCGCCACCGGGATGACGCCGCACTCACGCTGGAGCAGCAGGCGTTTGTCGCGGTCAATGACACCTTCTTCCAGGCGCTCAACCGCAAATATCACCTCGCCGTGCCGCTAACCGAAGTGCTGATGATTTATGAAATCATGGAGCCCTGGATAGCCACCGAAGCCGTTTAAACGCTGTGCTCGTGGCTCCCGGATGCGCAAGCTTATCCGGGCTACGACAACGCCACCGCCCGGGTAAGCTTGCGCCCCCGGGAACGCCCCCTTCGACGCTACGCTTTCAACAGTAAAAACAGCGTCCAGACCGCATAAAAAAACCATTAAAAACAATTCATTAAATAATTGGCACACTGCTTGCAATCGCTATTACCCATAACGTCAGCACCCCGCAAAAAGAAAGGAAACACTCATGCGAGAGATTTATATCGCAAGTCATGGTCGCTATGCCGAAGGCATTATTTCCGGCCTCAATCTACTTATTGGCGAAGACCACGGCGTCACGCCCATTTGCGCCTACTGCGGTGAGATCGGCTCCACCGCTGACCTTGCGAAGCACGTTGACGCTCTCGCCAGCGAAGCCGCGCGCCGCGGCAACGAGCTGGTGCTGTTTACCGATATGCAGGGCGGCAGCGTCAATAATACGGCCGTACAGCTGATGGTGAAGTACCCGCATATGCATGTCGTCAGCGGCGCAAATCTGATCATGCTGATGGAGTTCTGCATGTCTGAACACGCGCGTACCGAAGACCGCCTGCAGGACGCGATGACCGCGGCAACCGACGCCATGCAGTATATGAACACGCTGCCTGAAATCATGGCGGCGCGGCAGGCGACGCTGGCGGCGCATCGTGATGATGCGGACGATTTTTTCGCCACGGAGGGCAGCCTGTGATCCCAATTCTTGAAACGCTGGATAGCCGCTACCTCACAGCGCAGCCTGTGCTGGATAAAGCCTGGCTTGACGCAGCGATAAACGAAACGCTCGCCAGCATCGACGCCATGCTGCCGCGCTTTACGGACACCTTCCCCGCCGCCAGCGCCCATGAGGGCCGCTACCCGGCCGTTGAGAAGGTCGACTGGACAGAGGGTTTCTGGACCGGAATGCTGTGGCTGGCCTGGGAAGTGACCGGCGATGACAAATACCGCAAAGTGGCGGAAGGGCTGCTCGACAGTTTTGAAGAACGGCTCGATAAGCAGATCAAAGTCGATACCCATGACCTTGGTTTTTTATACCTCCTCTCCTGCGTTAACGCCTGGCGGCTGACGGGCAACACCCGCGCCCGTACCCTGGCGTTGCGGGCGGCGGAACTACTGTATCGGCGCTTCAACGCCACCGCGGGAGTCATTCAGGCCTGGGGCGACCTGAACGACCCGGCGCGCCAGGGGCGGATGATTATCGACTGCAACCTGAATGTGCCGCTGCTGTTCTGGGCGGCGAACGAAACGGGTAACGATGACTACCGGCAGGCCGCCACGCGCCATCTGCAGCAGGCGGCGCGTTATCTGGTGCGTGACGACGCCTCCACATTCCATACCTTTTATCTTGATATCCACAGCGGGCAACCGCTACGCGGCGACACGCACCAGGGGTTCAGCGACAGTTCATGCTGGGCGCGTGGCCAGGCGTGGGGGATTTACGGCTTCGCGCTGGGCTATGCGCACACTGGCGACACCGCGCTGCCGGAACTCTCCCGCAAGCTGGCGCACTATTTTCTCAACCGCCTGCCGGAGGATTACGTCTGCTACTGGGATCTGATCTTCACCGCGCAGGATAAAGCGTATCGAGACACCTCCGCCGCCGCGATTAGCGTTTGCGGTCTGGCAGAGCTGCTGAAACAGCTGCCGCTGACCGACCCGCTGCGTCCGGCATACCTCAATGCCATCAGCCTGATAATGCATCATCTACACGCTGATTACTTTGCGCATAACGAAGACGGCCTGCTGCGTGAAGGCGTTTATAACTTTGGCCGCGATATGGGCATCAACGTACCAAACCTCTGGGGCGACTTTTTCTGGTTTGAAGCCCTGGTACGTCTTTCCCGCGTCTGGACACCCTACTGGTAAAACTAAAACAGGAGTACGTAATGATTTCGCTAATAAGAATTGATGACCGTTTAATCCACGGACAGGTCGCGGTTGTCTGGACCAAGCATCTCGGCGTTAACCGCATTCTGGTCGCCAACGACCAGATCGTGAATAACGAGGTGCAAAAAATGTCGCTGCGCATGGCCGCGCCGGACACCGCTAAATGCGCCATCATGGCGGTGAACGATGCGGGCGACGTGCTCAACGATCCGCGCTCGGAGGCGATGAAGATTATGGTTATCGTCAACAACGCCGCCGACGCCCGTAGGCTGGTGGAGCAGGTGCCTGCTATCAAGACGCTGAATGTCGCTAACTTTGGCCGTATTACCGATAACCTGGCCGCCAAAACCCGTATCAGCGACACCGTATACGTTACGCCGGAAGACGTGGCCGATTTTCACGCTATCGCTGAACGCGGCGTCAACGTGGAATACCAGGTCCTGCCATCCCATCCGGTCAAAAATTTGATTGAGATGCTGGATAACGCCGCCAGCTGAGTGAGGTCGCTATGTTAACGTCTGCACTACTTGTCGCGCTGGTGATGTATATCGCCAAGTTCGCCGACCACACCCTGGGCCAACCGCTGATTGAGCGTCCACTTATTTGCGGCGCGATGGTGGGCTTTGTGCTGGGTGATTTCCAGCAGGGAATAATCATCGGCGCCACGCTGGAGCTTATCTTCCTTGGCACCATCACCATTGGCGGCTCGGTACCTGCCGACCTGGCGGTAGGCTCGGTACTGGCGACGGCATTCACCATTCTGACCAAAGCGGAACCTGCCGTCGCGGTGGCGCTGGCGCTGCCCATCAGCCTGCTGGCGGTCTTTGTCTATCAGGTGCTGAAGCTGGTCTATACCGGGCTGGTGGAGAAGTACGATGCCCTGTTGGAAGAGGGGCGCGATCGCGCCGCGCTCGGTATTACGCTGGGTATGACAATGTTTTACGGCGTGCCGTTCGCGGTGCTGGCCTTCTTCGGCATTCTGTTCGGCACGGAGGTTATCCGCAGCCTGGTCGAGAGCATCCCGGATACGGTAATGCGCGGGATGACGGCAGTCGGCGGTATTCTGCCTGCGCTGGGCTTCGCCATTCTTTTAAAAGCGTTGTGGAACCGCAATATCGCCGCCTTCTTCTTTATTGGCTTTGCGATGGCAGCTTATCTCCAGCTACCGATTATGGGTATCGCCATTATTGCCGCTTCGGTAGCGGTCTGGTTATGCCTCAACGAATTCAATCAGCTTAAAGCAAATAAACAAGCGACAACCACGGCGACGACCTCGGTTGACGATAAGGATGGGTTCTTCAATGACTGATATCCATAACAGCGCGGACAGCGCCTACGACGATAGCAAGAGCGAGAAGAAAATGTTCCGCCAGCTATTCTTCCGCCAGTTTCAGCTGCTGGGTTCCATGAACTTCACCCGTATGGAAGGGCTGAGCTACGGCTGGATTCTGGCGCCGCTGCTGAAAAAATATATCGGGGGAACCCGCACGGCTATATTGATTCCCTCAAGCGGAACAGCCAGTTCTTTAATACCAACCAGCATCTCGCCCCCTTTATTATGGGCCTGACGCTGTCGATGGAAAAAGAGAACGCGGCTAACCCTGGTTTCGATACCTCCAGCATTAACGGGATAAAGGTCGCGCTGATGGGGCCCTTCGCGGGCGTCGGCGACTCCTTCTTTTATGGCGTACTGCGTATTATCGCCACCGGGATTGCGATTGGCCTGGCGTCACAGGGGAATCCGCTGGGGCCGCTGCTGTTCCTGCTGATTTATAATATTCCCAGCTACCTGATTCGCTATTACGGTGGGGTAATGGGCTACCGGTTAGGGTCGAAATATATCGCCGAAGCCACCCAGTCCGGGCTGCTTGGCTGCGTGACCAAAGCATCGGCGATAATGGGGCTGATGATGGTAGGGGCGATGAGCGCCAGCATGGTGAAATTTACCACCACCTTCAAAACGACCATTGCCGGGCAGCCTTTCGTCTTACAGGAAATTCTCGACAAAATTTGCGTCGGACTCATTCCGCTGCTGCTGGTACTGGTTTGCCTGCGCATGCTGAATAAAAAGGTGAGCCCGAATAAAATCCTTATATTTTTAATTATATTTGGTTTCGCTGCGGCGGGAATTGGGATTATTTAACGCACCGGCCCCTCACCCTAACAAGAGGGGCGTTATTTTTAACAGCAAATCGCCTTAATTTAATAACACAGCCTCAACGTTTCAAAATAATAAGCTGGCGTATAACGCGCCGGTCAATACGTGCATAAAAATGAAATGGAAACAACCATGAAAAAGATAAATTATTTTGCAATTGCCTTACCGCTGACCTTATTTACCATGAACTCCCTGGCTGCCGCGACATGGGTAGATAACCGCTATGCGCACACCACTGCCTCGGAAAAAAACCAGTATAAAATTGGCGCTGGCCATATTTTTGATAACGGAGCCGGAATTTTAGTTTCGGCGATGTACGATTTAGGCCAGCATTTTGACCAAATGCGCAGCACCTTTCAGGAATATGAGGGCTGGTATCCGGTGCCTCTGAACGATAAATGGACTCTGACCCCCGGCGGCTTAACCGATATAGACAGCAACGGAACTAAACTCGCCCCCTATCTGGGCCTTGATTATAAAGTCAGTAAAGCGTTCAGTATCGGCAGCCGCTACCGTTACAACCATATGACCCACAAAGATCGCGATTACAACGGTGAGATGGACTATAACGACAGCCACCAGTTCGACCTGTACTTTAATTATCAGGCGACGGAAAAGCTATGGCTGCAGCTGAACCCGGAGTTCTTCGTCAATACCAACGATTTCAACGCCGCAAACGGGCAGAAAACTCACTGGGAGCCCAGCATTGTGGCGCGTTATCGTCTGGATAAACACTGGCTGCCCTATGCTGAAGTGGCATGGCTGGATCAGGATCAGAACCACGACGACCAGGTGCGATTCCGTATCGGCATCCGTTATTACATCAATTAAAATCTGCCGGGGCGCTTCTCGACACGGTTAATCATGCAGACGGTAGCCCGGATAAGGCGTAGCCGCATCCGGGGAAAATCCCGGGTGCGCTGACGCTTACCCGGGCTACGCCGTTCTATGAATTCCTGTTGGCTTTGTCAGCGGTCTGAAGCGCCCACGGGCGCTTTTCGACACGGTTAATCCTGCAGGTGATCCTCAAGCCAGGCAAACAGTGGGTTGAGGTTTTCACCGCTGCCCTGAGTAAGGCGAAAAACCGGCCCAAGCGCCATCGGCTCAGCATTTGCCGCCAGCAGAGCCAGTTCCGGCAGATACTCCTCGCCCGGATGGCCGACCCGGCGTTCGCCAAGACGCTGTGCGTAGCGGGCGACCGCGACATCCGACGACACCGCATTCCACACCTCCAGCACGCGCGCGACGCCAGCCTGTCGCAGATAATCGACCAGTGTCTCCCGCGGCTGAAAGCCAAACCAGGCGTCAATAAGAAACGGGCACCCTGGCGGCGCATCGCGCACCACGGACCAGATAACCTCATAGGCCGCGCAGCCCAGCTTGCGATTAAACGCGCGGTCTATCTCACTGAACTGCGCCATAAACGGCTCCTTAATGCCGTCTATCGTCAGATACGGCAGTGAAAACCGTTCCGACAGCTGGCGCGTCACCGTACTTTTGCCGGATGCCGGCACGCCATTTACCAGCACCACCGTTTTCGATTGCGTAGTCATAAAGCCGCCATCACCTCCTCCCGGGTCCGGGCCGCCCGCAGCGCCGCCATCGTTTCATCGTTATCCAGCAGGTTAACAATGGCGCGGATGCCTTCTTCTATATGCGCATTACTGTCGCGGGCGCCAAACATGATGACAATGTCCGCCGCTTCACTCTCTGCAAAGCGTATCGGTTTTTCCAGCAGCACCAGGCTGAAACAGTCCCGCTTTACGCCACACTCCGGCCGGGCGTGGGGCATGGCGATGCCTTCATCAAACACATACCATGCGCCATACTCCTGCGTATTGTCGATAACCGCTTCGCCGTAACGCGCCTCCAGGTATCCCCCGTCAACCAGCGGCCTGGCGGCCAGTCGAATGACCTGCCGCCAGTCCGTTTCCGTTACCCCGACCTGAATGGCATCGGCTTCGATGAGAAGATCTTTAATCGTCATCTGTGCTCCCTAAATATTACGTCGAATAATATTGCGTAGCTCATCAATACGCACAAATAAAACGTCCACTTCGTGACGATGCGTTTCGCTTTTCGCAAAGACATTTAATGCCCGGTTATACAGCAGCATTAATTGTTTTTGGATATCGCTATTTCGTGGCTCTCCGGCGAGATCGGCCTCCAGCTTTTTAATATCGGCTGCCAGTAATTCCGCCTGCTCATTATATTCCTGCGCGGATGCACTCTCTTTTTTCCACAACGATCTTAATGACTGAAACATATATCACTCCCGCCCCGAGACGCGCCTGGCATCAGGGTTATGGAATAAAATCAGATTAGCGTTTTATTTAAAGAGGTTCATTTTCTCTACTAACACCTGGGTCACGGCATCGTTGGCCGGGATGAGAAATTTGCGGACGCTGTCATTCACCTTGCCTTTTTCAAAGGTGGTCTTACAGCGGTCAACCCACTGCACATTCATCTCCGTACCCACATTGACCTTGTTGATGCCTTCGGTAACCGCCCGGCGTATATCGTCATCGCTTACTCCAGTGCCGCCGTGCAGCACCAGCGGCGTGCCGGTAGCCTGGCTTATCTCCAGCAGGCGCTGATGCTGGATCTGCGCCTTGCCGGTATACAGCCCGTGCACCGTACCCACCGACACCGCCAGCATATCCACCTGCGTTTCGTCGACAAAGCGTTTCGCATCTTCAACGGTGGTGAAACAGATATCCTCCGCCGCCACGGATTTACCGTCTTCCGAACCGCCAATCGCCCCCAGTTCGCCTTCAACGGTAATATTACGGGGCCGCGCCATTTCCACCACAATACGGGTATTGGCAATATTCTCATCGATACCCAAATGCGAACCGTCATACATGATCGAGCTGAATCCGGCGTCAATTGCCGTCTGGATAGCGTTAATATCCGAGCAGTGATCGAGATGCAGACAGGTCGGCACATCTTCGCTCACCGATAAAGAGCGTACCGAATCAACCAGCAGAGAATACCCTAAATATTGCGCCGTCCCGGTAGAGATCTGAATCATTAACGGGCTGTTGGTTTGTTTTGCCGCTTTAAAAAAGGCGGGCAGCATCTCCAGGCAGTGTAAATTAAACGATCCGACTGCTTTAAAATTCCGCTGGCGTGCAATCTCCAGCAATGCAGTAAAGTTATACAGATTCATGGATATTTTCCCCTTTAGGCTTAGCTGATTTACCGTTAACGAACCAGGCGATGAAGGCCACAAAGACAATGAACAGGCCGACAAACAGCCAGTTATTCTGGAAGGCATGACCCAGTACCAGCCCGGAACTGATGACGTCAGAGTCGCTAAACGTGACGCCGGTAAAGCCGTAGCTTTCCAGCATTGGCACCAGAATGGCGGGCAGGAAGGTGATAAACAGGCCGTGTACCACGCCGCCGATGATCGCGCCGCGCCGTCCGCCCAGCGCGTTACCGAACACGCCCGCCGTACCGCCGGCGAAAAAGTTTGTCAGCAGACCGGGCAGAATCATCGCCAGACCAAACATCGGGAATACCAGCATGCCGATAATGGAGCCGACGGTGGTGGCGAGGAAGCCGACGATGACCGCATTCGGCGCATAAGGGAACAGCACCGGGCAATCCAGCGCGGGTTTCGCATCCGGCACAACGCGCATGGCAATACCCCGGAATGCGGGCACCAGTTCGTTGAGCAGCAGGCGCACGCCGCTATAGAGCACAAAGACCCCGGCCACAAACTGAATGGATTGCATAAAGGCGTACATCAGGTAGTTAATGCCGCCGGAGAACTGGGCGATATAGGCCGGGCCAGCCGCCAGCGCCGGGATCAGGTACATCGGCACCATCACCACAGCCATTGCCAGATAGGTGTCCTGCAAGAATTTGAAGTTATCCGGCAGTTGCAGATCTTCGGTGGAGCGGGAGCCTTTGCCCACCACTTTCGCCACTGCCGCCTGCACCAGATAGCCGATGGTACAAAAGTGCCCCAGCGCCACATCGTCAGAATCGGTAATGCGCCTGACCACCGGCTGCGCCAGCGCTGGCATCAATACCGCCATCACGCCGCCAAAAATACCGCCGGTCAGAATCAGCGGCAGCCCGGTCAGGCCCGACTTGTAGCCGATTACCGCGCCGATAGTCGCCATCCACAGCAGCGCCTGGCCCGTCAGGAAGATATATTTCAGCGGCGTCAGACGGGCAATAATGATATTGACGGCAAAAATCACCATCAGCGTCAGCGCCACTTCCGAACCCAGCTCACGGTTGGCCAGCCCGGCAATGGCGGCTACGTCCGTGATATACCCTTTCATACCGAAGCCGTGGGTAAAAATGTCATTGAGGAAGGTTAATGTGGCGACAATAATATTTATCCCGGCCATCATAATTAAAAAGCCAAGCAGCGTTTTAAATGTCCCTTCGGCAATTTTACCCGGCGATTTTTTCTGCAAGATCAGCCCAAGCATGGCAATAAAAGCGATTAATATCGACGCCTGCCCGAGAAGATCTTTGACGATAAACTCCACAAAGCTATTCATGGTCAGCTACCTTCATATTATGCAGTTTAAGAAACGCGATAATTTTCTGTTCGATTTCTTCTTTATCGGTCAGTTTGTTTAACACGACGATACGCTTGATCTCCTCCTCGCTGGCATCCGCCGCCAGAATATCGGCAAAGGTTTTTTGCGTCAGGATCATATCGGATTTAAACGCGCCCGCTTCTGATACGGTGGTATGTTCTACCTGCGCCGGAATTTCTAATTTTTTAAGCACCGCTTTGGCGCTCATTTCAATCGCAAAGCTCGACCCGAGGCCGCAGCCACATACACAGAGAACTTTAAGCATGTAAAATCTCCTCAAATAATATTGAGTTGTTTGGCCAGTTTATAATGATGTCCTTCAGTGTCTACCAGACGTTTTTTCATACTAATAAGATCAATAGGGATGGGTTTATTGCTGGAGTTAATAATAATGGCTTTATTCTTCATGCCAGATTGAATACAACGAACCACTTCGCTGGCCATAATCGTGCCCTGGTATATTTCTTCACAGGTAGGATCGCCGTTGCGTAAGCCATAGCCGACGATGGTTTTACGGATACGCACGCCAATCTGCGGTTCAATCTGCTTGATCATGGTATCGATAGCGCCCTGAAAGCCGGGGGAGTATTCGCGGGTGTACCCCTCAGAGCAGAGGATCACCACGCTGTTCTGGCTGGCGAGGCGTGATTTGATGCGCGCGGAGAGGTCATCAATCGCAATCTGACATTCCGGGATGAGGGCAATATCCGCATTGCTTTTAATGGCTGATTGCAGCGTCAGTTCACCACAATAGCCACCCAGTACCTCCACCATAAATACGCGGCCTGGCAGCGCCCGTCCCGTATTTCTGAGGCGAGAGACCTCTTTAATAATTTGCTCGCAAGCGGTAGAAAAACCGATGGAGTAGTGGCTCCCGTAAACATCATTGTCAATGGTCATGGCAACGCCAAAACAGTTCACGTCAAATTCGCTAAGCGTATTTAAAAATTGTAGCGAGCCATCGCCACCCGCCATGATCAGCACATCGATATGCAGCGACTTTAATTTTTTAGCAATAGTTTCATATTCGCTGCGCACTAATTTACGGGTCGTGCGTCCTGAGGTGATAATGGGAATGGCTGCGATCGAAAAATCAACCAGATCGCGCCATTCAATTTCCTGGTGCCTTTTTTCAAGCAGGCCGGGTATCCCCCCGTTAAACAGGGTTATACGGGCTTTTGCCAGCCGGGCGATCTGGAAAATAAAATTATTTATTCCTGAAACGTCACCACCGCTAATAACCACACCGATATTCATCACGACGTCCTCAATGGCTGCCTTTGCGAATATTTTTCCCTGAGTTCAAGGGTTATATTTGCAATGAATGTCACACTTTCTGGATAATTTCAGCAGAGGCAATGATTGACAACGCGATCATTAGGCTTGTTTTTGCGAGTGCCATCACATAATCACAATGCGATAACTATCACATATTTTTTATTAATTCCTTTTCTATCATTTAGTTATAAATCGAGAGCACCAGAGCATCGTCTGTATAATAAAAACGCAGGCGGCAATTTTTGCGATTTGATAATTTTGTGAGTTTCGCCGCATTTTTTAGCGACAAAGAGGCATACAGCGTGGAGATAAACAGGGAGGGAAAAGACTGCGGGCGTAAACCTGTCCCCGCTCCGAAGAGTCAGGGACAGCGGTAGAGCGGAAGACTTATTTAGACAGCTCAGCGGTCATATGAACCTGATTACCGGTGAACGCTTCGGTGATCTGGTAAGAAGAGGCGCCAGCCTGCTGTGCCTGAGCGGCGATTTTCGCTTCTGCGCCAGACAGGGTGGAGTCCGTTGCGGTCACGGTCTGTGCAGCAAATGTGCCGAAAGAGGAAGCCAGAGCGACAACTGCGACAAAAGTTTTGATGCTTTTCATGATATAAACCCTTCTGTATGTTTGATTAGCTGAGGCGTTGTGCCTCGATGAAGTCAATAATAGACCTCAACCCTATCAACAAAAAGCGGAAGGTTTTGCTTTTATTGTTCAATAAAACTGAACGTTAGCGATTAAGCAAGCGTTGAGGGTGGGTATAGACCGTAGCCCGCCCCGGCTTACAAAAGCCCACCAGCGTCAGATTGCAGCGTTCGGCGACTTCAACGGCCAGCGTGGTGGCCGCCGATACGGCAAACAGAATCTCAACGCCGCACATCGCCGACTTCTGCACCATCTCATAACTGGCGCGGCTGGAGACCAGCGCAGCTCCCTGTTGCCAGCGCTCCCCTTCACGGGCGCGATGGCCGAGCAGTTTATCCAGCGCCACATGCCGCCCCACATCCTCATGGCCGCCCGCCAGTTCACCGGAAGGCAGCATCCACGCGGCGGCATGGGTACAGCCGGTCAGCATTCCGACCGGCTGGAAATCAGACAGGTGGGCGAGCGCCCGGTCCAGATGGGCCAGGTCAAACGTGCGGGTAAAGGGCAATGGCGCGATGGGTTTGCCAATATCGTTAAGCTGTTCCACCCCGCAGACGCCGCAACCGGTACGCCCGGCAAGGGCACGGCGGCGCGCTTTTAACTCCATAAAACGGCGACTGGAAAGCTCAATCTGTACCTCCAGCCCGTTACAGGCAGGAACAACATCAATACCGTAAATGTCACCGGGCTCTTCAATAATCCCTTCGGAAAGGGAAAAGCCGATAGCGAACCACTCAAGGTCTTTGGGCGAAGCCATCATCACAACATGAGAAATGCCGTTATAGACCAGCGCGACTGGCACTTCCTCGGCCAGCATATCGGGAAGCGTCTGCTGCAGGTTGTCGCGGCGCCAGAGCGACACCTGGCGTGCCCCCGTGATCTCGCTTGCATTTTCTGGATGTTTAGTCGAATTTTCGTTCACGTTGTTTTAACCGAATAAGAACAGGCGGAGCACAATATGGTATTCTGGCGTCATTCCCCTGTGGGACGAGGGGATTAACCGCAATTCTGAACCTTTGCGGCGTCGACCGCAAAGTAAATAAAAGCACGTGACAATGTCGAAACAAGGAGCGACCCATGCAGGTCAGCAGAAGGCAGTTCTTTAAGATCTGCGCTGGCGGTATGGCAGGAACAACAGCAGCGGCACTCGGCTTCGCCCCGAGTCTGGCGCTGGCGGAAACGCGGCAGTATAAATTACTGCGCACCCGCGAAACGAGAAACACCTGCACATACTGTTCCGTTGGTTGTGGGCTGTTGATGTACAGCCTCGGCGACGGAGCAAAGAACGCCAAAGCATCAATTTTCCATATTGAAGGCGACCCGGATCATCCGGTTAACCGTGGCGCGCTCTGCCCGAAAGGCGCAGGCCTGGTGGACTTTATCCATTCAGAAAGCCGCCTGAAATACCCGGAATACCGCGCACCAGGTTCAGACAAATGGCAGCGCATCAGTTGGGAAGAGGCGTTTGAACGCATTGCCAAACTGATGAAAGAAGATCGTGACGCCAACTATATTGCGCAGAACGACGAAGGCACCACCGTTAACCGCTGGCTCTCCACCGGGATGTTATGTGCTTCTGCTTCCAGTAACGAAACCGGCTATTTAACCCAGAAATTTTCCCGCGCGCTTGGCATGCTCGCGGTCGACAACCAGGCGCGTGTCTGACACGGACCAACGGTAGCAAGTCTTGCTCCAACATTTGGTCGCGGTGCGATGACCAACCACTGGGTCGACATCAAAAACGCCAACCTCGTCGTGGTGATGGGCGGTAACGCCGCTGAAGCGCACCCGGTCGGGTTCCGCTGGGCGATGGAAGCCAAAATCCACAATGGCGCGAAGCTGATTGTGATCGATCCGCGCTTTACGCGTACGGCGTCGGTGGCGGATTTCTATGCCCCAATTCGTTCCGGTACTGACATTGCTTTCCTGTCAGGCGTAATGCTGTACCTGCTGAATAACGAAAAATATAACCGCGAATATACCGAGGCCTACACCAACGCCAGCCTGATCGTGCGTGAAGATTTCAGCTTTGAAGACGGTCTCTTCTCCGGCTATGACGCGGATAAACGCAAATATGACCGTTCAAGCTGGAACTATGAGCTGGATGAACAGGGCTTCGCCAAACGCGATACCACCCTTACCCACCCGCGCTGCGTCTGGAACCTGCTGAAACAGCACGTCTCCCGCTACACGCCGGAAGTGGTAGAAAACATCTGCGGTACGCCAAAAGCGGACTTCCTGAAAGTTTGCGAATACATTGCGGAAACCAGCGCTCACGATAAAACCGCCTCGTTCCTGTATGCACTGGGCTGGACACAGCACTCCGTCGGCGCACAGAACATCCGTACCATGGCGATGATTCAGCTGCTGCTCGGCAATATGGGGATGGCAGGCGGCGGCGTGAACGCCCTGCGCGGCCACTCCAATATTCAGGGGCTGACCGACCTTGGCCTGCTCTCCCAGAGCCTGCCGGGTTATATGACCCTGCCCAGCGAAAAACAGCCGGACCTGCAGACTTACCTGACCGCCAACACGCCGAAACCGCTGTTGCAGGGGCAGGTAAACTACTGGAGCAACTACCCCAAATTCTTCGTGTCGATGATGAAAGCCTTCTACGGCGATAAAGCGACCAAAGAGAACAACTGGGGCTTTGACTGGTTGCCGAAGTGGGACAAAGGCTACGATGTCCTGCAGTACTTCGACATGATGTACAAAGGCCAGGTGAACGGCTATATCTGCCAGGGCTTCAACCCGGTGGCGTCCTTCCCGAACAAAAACAAAGTCGTGGCGGCGCTCTCGAAGCTGAAATTCCTGGTCACCATCGACCCGCTTAACACCGAGACGGCGACCTTCTGGCAGAACCACGGCGAGTCGAACGATGTCGATCCGTCGAAGATTCAGACCGAAGTGTTCCGTCTGCCGTCTACCTGCTTTGCAGAAGAGAATGGCTCGATCGTTAACTCCGGTCGCTGGCTGCAGTGGCACTGGAAAGGCGCGGACGCCCCCGGCGAAGCGCTGAACGACGGCGAGATCCTCGCGGGCATCTTCTTACGCATGCGTAAAATGTACGCAGCGGAAGGGGGCGCGAACCCGGAACAGGTGCTGAACATGAGCTGGAACTATCTGACGCCGGAGAACCCGTCGCCGGAAGAGGTGGCCATGGAGAGCAACGGCAAGGCGCTGGAAGATATTATCGACCCGGTTACCGGTGCTGTGCTGGCGAAGAAAGGCAACCAGCTGGGCACGTTCGCGCATCTTCGCGATGACGGCACCACCTCCAGCGGCTGCTGGATCTTCGCGGGAAGCTGGACGCCGGACGGCAACCAGATGGCGCGTCGTGATAACGCCGACCCGTCAGGCCTGGGCAATACGCTGGGCTGGGCATGGGCATGGCCGCTGAACCGCCGCATTCTCTATAACCGCGCCTCCGCCGACCCGCAGGGCAAGCCGTGGGATCCGAAACGTCAGCTTCTCTCATATGCCAATGGCAAATGGGTGGGCGCGGATATTCCGGACTACAGCACCGCCGCGCCGGGCACTGACGTCGGGCCGTTTATCATGCAGCCAGAGGGCGTTGGACGCCTGTTCGCCACCGACAAAATGGCGGAAGGGCCGTTCCCTGAGCACTATGAGCCGTTTGAGACGCCGCTGGGGACGAACCCGCTGCATCCGAAGGTTATCTCCAACCCTGCCGCCCGCGTCTTTAAAGACGATATGGATGCGATGGGGAAAGCGGATAAGTTCCCGTATGTCGGCACCACTTACCGTCTGACCGAGCACTTCCACTACTGGACCAAGCACGCGTTGCTCAACGCCATCGCGCAGCCGGAACAGTTTGTGGAGATCGGCGAGAAGCTGGCAGGCAAGCTAGGCATCGCGCAGGGCGATACGGTGAAAGTCTCCTCCAACCGCGGCTATATCAAAGCCAAAGCGGTGGTGACGAAACGTATTCGCACTCTGAAGGTGGACGGCAAGGATGTGGATACCATCGGTATTCCTATCCACTGGGGTTATGAAGGCGTGGCGAAGAAAGGCTTTATCGCCAACACCCTCACCCCGTTTGTGGGTGACGCAAACACCCAGACGCCAGAGTTCAAGGCGTTCCTGGTGAATGTGGAAAAGGTATAGCGGAGACGAATCATGGCTTATCAATCGCAAGATATTATCCGTCGTTCCGCGACTAACGGCTTCACTCCCGCGCCTCAGGCGCGGGATCACCAGCAAGAGGTGGCGAAGCTTATCGATGTCACCACCTGTATTGGCTGTAAAGCCTGTCAGGTGGCCTGCTCTGAATGGAACGACATTCGTGATGAAGTGGGTCACAACGTCGGGGTGTACGACAACCCCGCCGATCTGACCGCCAAATCCTGGACGGTAATGCGCTTCTCGGAAGTAGAGCAGAACGACAAACTGGAGTGGCTTATCCGTAAGGATGGCTGTATGCACTGCGCCGATCCGGGCTGCCTTAAGGCGTGCCCGGCAGAAGGGGCTATCATTCAGTATGCCAACGGTATCGTCGACTTCCAGTCGGAGCAGTGCATCGGCTGCGGCTACTGCATTGCTGGCTGCCCGTTCGATGTCCCGCGACTCAACCCGGAAGACAACCGCGTCTATAAATGTACGCTCTGTGTCGACCGCGTGACCGTGGGCCAGGAACCGGCCTGCGTGAAGACTTGCCCGACCGGCGCTATCCATTTTGGCTCCAAAGAGGATATGAAAGTGCTGGCAGGCGAGCGCGTGGCCGAACTGAAAACCCGTGGTTACGACAACGCGGGCCTGTACGATCCGGCCGGGGTCGGCGGCACGCACGTGATGTACGTGCTGCACCACGCCGACAAGCCGAATCTCTATCATGGCCTGCCAGAAAACCCGGAAATCAGCGAAACGGTGAAGTTCTGGAAAGGGATCTGGAAACCGCTGGCGGCAGTGGGCTTTGCGGCCACTTTCGCAGCCAGCATTTTCCACTACGTTGGCGTAGGCCCGAACCGTGCAGAGGAAGGCGACGAAGACAATCTGCATGAAGACAAAGACGAGGTGCGCAAATGAGAAGACGTGACACCATCGTGCGCTACACGGCGCCGGAACGTATCAACCACTGGGTTACCGCCTTCTGCTTCGTGCTGGCGGCGGTGAGCGGGCTGGGCTTTTTCTTCCCCTCCTTCAACTGGCTGATGCATATTCTGGGCACGCCGCAGCTGGCGCGTATTCTGCATCCGTTTGTCGGGGTGGTGATGTTCGCCTCGTTCATCATCATGTTCTTCCGTTACTGGCACCATAACCTGATCAACCGGGACGATATTTTCTGGGCGAAAAACATTCGCAAGATTGTCGTCAACGAAGAGGTGGGCGACACCGGGCGTTATAACTTCGGCCAGAAGTGCGTCTTCTGGGCGGCGATTATTCTGCTGGTGCTGCTGCTGGTAAGCGGCGTGATCATGTGGCGTCCTTACTTCGCTCCGGCCTTCTCTATTCCGGTCATTCGTCTGGCGATAATGCTGCATTCATTTGCCGCCGTTGGACTCATTGTGGTTATCATGGTGCATATTTACGCTGCCATCTGGGTAAAAGGCACAATAACCGCTATGGTGGAAGGATGGGTGACCAGAACGTGGGCGAAGAGACACCACCCGCGCTGGTACCGTGAAGTCCGCCAGAAAGAGGAAAAAACCACGGAATGAGTATTCGCATAATCCCGCAAGATGAGCTGGAGAAGAGCGAGAAACGCACGGCGGAAGTCATTCCGCCGTTATTATTCCCCAGGCTGAAAAATCTCTACAACCGCCGGGCGGAACGCCTGCGTGAACTGGCAGAGAATAACCCGCTGGGCGATTATCTGCGCTTTGCCGCGCTGATCGCCCACGCTCAGGAGGTGGTGCTGTACGACCACCCGCTTGAAATGGACCTGACCGGGCGTATCAAAGAGGCCGCCGCGCAGGGCAAGCCGCCGCTGGATATCCATGTTCTGCCGCGCGACAGGCACTGGCACAAGCTGCTGCACTCCCTCATCGCTGAGCTAAAACCGGAGATGAGCGGCCCGGCGCTGGCGGTGATCGAGAACCTGGAAAAAGCCTCGGAGCAGGAGCTGGAAGCGATGGCGAGCGCGCTGTTTGCCGCCGATTTTGGCTCAGTCAGTAGCGACAAAGCTCCGTTCATCTGGGCCGCGCTGTCGCTCTACTGGTCGCAGATGGCAAGCCTTATTCCTGGCAAAGCACGCGCAGAGTACGGCGAGCAGCGCCAGTTCTGCCCGGTGTGCGGCTCGATGCCTGTTTCCAGCATGGTGCATATCGGCACCACTCAGGGGCTGCGCTACCTGCACTGTAACCTGTGTGAAACCGAGTGGCACGTGGTGCGCATTAAGTGCAGCAACTGCGAACAGACGCGCGATCTGCATTACTGGTCGCTAGATAACGAGCAGGCGGCCATTAAAGCGGAAAGCTGCGGCGACTGCGGCACCTACCTCAAGATTCTGTACCAGGAAAAAGATCCCAATGTGGAGCCTGTGGCAGACGATCTGGCCTCGCTGGTGCTGGATGCGCGTATGGAGCAGGAGGGCTTTGCCCGCAGTTCCATCAACCCGTTCCTGTTTCCGGGCGAAGGGGAGTAGCGTCTTTTATAATCACCGGGCAGCCCGACTGCCCGGTTTATAGCGTATAGGGCATCACGACCTCAGGTATGCCTGCAAAATCTTTGGTATTGCGCGTCACCAGTGTAAGGCGATGAATTTGCGCCGTTGCCAGAATAATTGCGTCTGGCAGTTTCATGCCATATTTCTGGCGCAGGCTAACGCTCCTCTCGGCGATTTCTCCCGAAATATCAATCACCTTAAACGCGCCTAACGCAATACGGGTTGGGTACTCCTGCTGGTACCTTTTCGCCCCCACCATGACTTCCATCCAGGTAATCAGGCTAATGGCATTCTGCGATGGCCAGGCTTCCAGCGCCTGCTTTGCTTCACTGCGCCCGCGAAACAGGTCAATTAAAATATTGGTGTCGAAAAGCGCCAATCCCTGCATTATTACCACTCCTCACGCAGCGTCCTTTCGTACTCTAAACCATCCTCTTCACACCCCTGCCAGAGCCCCAGCGCATTTATCATCGCCGTTTCAGACTGCTTTTCCAGGTACTGCTCAATCGCTTCACGCAGGAGTTCCGCGCGGGGAAGGTTGCGCTGCTGCTTAAGCTCGTCCAGCCGCTGGATAGCCTCATCTGGTAAGTCGAGTAAGATCCTGCCCATCTCCATGCCCGCCATCGTCATCATATATACCTCCAGTATATCATTGGCGTTTGTGTTCAAAAACCATACGCCATAACCTGACGAAACAAAAGGCTTACACCGGGTTACATCGGCTTTTGCGAAGCGCTTTCCATAAATTTATTTATGGCTAAATCATCCCTTCTCATCCGCTACAACCCAGGCTATAACCCTGTACATCCATACAGAGCGGAGCAACATTATGGCACTGAAAAAAGGTGTGGCACGGCTACGTGAGCCTACTGTGGCGGGACGATTTGGGTGGGCTGCCGTCGGTACATATCATTACCGCCGAATACAATCCGCTCTGGACGAAGGCGAAGCGCTGTATCAATGATGACAGAACAGAGGGGAGTTCACCTGCAGCGCTATCCTGGGGTAATTCACGGGTACTATACGGATTACGGTGAACGGATAATCCGTATACTGCGCCAGCTTATGAACCCGTATGCGCAAGTGGGGTAGAACCGCTACTCCTCTTCGTTCCCGCCCTCTTCATACGAGCCAAAGGGTTTTGCTGGCAGGACGATGAAAATGCCCTCGAACAGCGCACCCGGCTTTTCATCGCCGAACAGCTCAACCTGTAACTGAACACGCGCTTTTTTACCCCGTGCCAGCCTGTCGAGATCGCCGCTCAGCGAGCCTAAATCGGCAACGGCGCTGGGTTTACCGCTAATGGGTCTGCTGTAACGGATGTGCGCATCGGCAAGGATAATCGTGCCGCCCAGGTGGCGCTCGCGCAACATCAGCCAGATTAGCCCCCAGCCTGTCAGGGTCGCCAGGGAAAAGAGGCTGCCGGCAAACAGCGTATGGTGCGGATTCTGGTTGCCCGCTTCCGGCATAGTGGTAATAAATTTTTGCCCGGTGTACTGCTGAATGCGCACGCCCATCTTCTCGCTAAGAGGGATATGCTGATACCACGCCTGCTGCAGCTGCCCACACCAGTCGCCGCGATGGAGGATGTCGTCCAGGGTGGCGACGGGTTTGATCATCAGGAAATGGCGCACCGGCGTAGTCTGCGGCGCGGTTATCTCGCCTTCATTGATAAACCCCAGCTTGGCGAAAAACTCCACCGCGTCTTCTCTGGCGCTGCATGTCACCCGTTTTACCCCTTCCTGGCGCGCGACGGACTCCAGCGTCATCGCCATGAGCGTGCCCAGCCCTTTATCCTGAACGGAAGGGTGTACCGCCATAAAGCGGATCGACGCTTCATTATCGGCGTTGATATACAGCCGCCCCACCGCCACCAGGTTTCCCTCTTCATCCACCACCATCTGGTGATGCGCCATCGCATCCCAGGCGTCGCGTTCTGAACCTTTCGGCTGGTGCAACGGTTTACGCAGCATCTCCCAGCGGAAGTGATAATACTGTTCCAGTTCTTCTTCTGTCTGCGGTACACGAAGGTGATACATAGCCGTATTCTCTCTTGTTACCCGGGGCCACTCTGCCAGTTCGCTCATACTTGCAACCAGAACGTTACGGGGCCGTCATTGACCAGCGACACCTGCATATCAGCAGCGAATCGCCCGGTTTGTGTCTCAATTTGCTGGCTGCGGCAACGCGCCACAAAATAGTCGTACAGCGCTTCGGCTTTATCCGGCGCCGCGCCGCAAGAAAAGCCGGGGCGCATGCCGCGGCTGGTATCCGCCGCCAGCGTAAATTGGGACACCACCAGCACGCTGCCGCCCGCCTGCTGTACGTTAAGGTTCATCTTGCCGTCGGCGTCGCTAAAAATGCGATACCCCAGCACACGCTCGCAGAGGCGGTTCGCTTTCTGCTCGTCATCATCCCTTTCGACACCTAACAACACCAAAAGTCCCGGACCGATTTCACCCGTCACTTCACCCGCCACGGTAACGCGGCTCTGGGTTACACGTTGAATCAATGCAATCATGGTTGGTCTTCTTGTTCTTCTCTGAGTCTGCGGTATTCACCGAGAGTGACAGTTATTTCCGCGCCAAGCAAGACGATACACCAGGTCCAGTAGACCCACAGGAACAGAATGGGGATGACAGAAAGCACGCCATAAATCAGCTGATAAGAAGGAAATGTGGTGATGTAAAGGGCAAACCCTTTTTTCCCCGCCTCAAACAGCAGGGCGGCGACAAAAGCACCGACTATCGCGTCACGGTTAGGGACGCGCGTCGTTGGCACGATACTGTATAACAACCAAAAAGAGAGCCAGGAGAGGATTAGCGGAAAGATACGCAGTACATCATCAATCACGCTATTCAGTTCGCTGGCCCATTGCAGCGACAGCAGGTATGAGCTTATCGCCATGCTCGCCCCTGCAAGCAGCGGGCCAAGCGTCAGAATCATCCAGTAAACGGCAAAAGAGTAGACGCGCGGCCGCACGCGGGTGCTGCGCCAGATAGCGTTGAGGGCGCTGTCGATGGAGTACATCAGCAGCAGCGAGGTCACGACCAGGCCACACGCCCCTACTGCGGTCATCTTGCTGGAATTAGCAACGAACTGCTCGATATAGCGCTGAATGACGTCGCCGGTGGTGGGAATAAAATTGGCGAACACAAAATGCCGTAGCTGAATGCTCACTTCCGAAAACATAGGAAAGGCGGCGAACAGGGCGAATATAACCGCAATTAGCGGCACCAGCGAAAGCAAAGAGACATAGGCAAGGTTGCCCGCCAGCGTGGTCATATTGTCTTCATCAATACGCTGCCAGAGCAATTTCAGCCACGCCAGGAGCGACCTGGCATGGTGTTTCGCTTTATGGTGAAAACATTTCAGCATAGCTGTTTCGCAAAGTAGTCAGGCACGGTATTTTTACCCGTCACCAGGATCGAGGTAATCCCTGCCTGGTTAGCTCCTTCTATATTATCGGCGTTATCGTCAAAAAAGACCGCGTCATCGGCGGAGTATCCTTCCAGCTCCAGCACGCGCTGATAGATACGCGCCTCGGGCTTGCGCATGCCCATCTCCTGCGAAAGATAAATATGGTCGGCGGCGGCGCGGATTTCCGGATACCGATCCGGCCAGAAGGTGGTATGCAGGCGGTTGGTATTGGAGAGAACGACTACCCGATGCCCCTGCTCTCTTAGCCGCTGCATAATCTCAATTACCTCTTTACGCAGCGAGACAAAGACCGCCTGCCAGCCTGCGGAGAATTGCTCAAAACTCAGCGGCAGCGCCATCTCTTCACACAATGCTTTGGCAAAGTCCTCATCGCTGATCTCGCCCCGCTCGTGCAGATGAAACGGCTCGCCCATCGTGAAGCTTTGCTTAAGCGTCGCCAGCGGCACGCGGCTGAAATCGCTCCATGCACCCAGCACGCGGTTAAAGTCAATATCGACAATGACATTACCTAAATCAAAGATATAGAGCATCTTTCTCTCCTCGCATTCCGTGGAAAGTTAACTGTAGCGGGAAAGTAAGGTGTTGAATAGTTCGTCCGCTCATGCGGGCGAAAGGGATCTCAATAAAAACATATCCTGAAAGCAGTGATATCTGGCGACGCACTACACTCACAGAGAAAAAGAGGCTAGAACGGTTGATAGTAGAGGGTATGAGCTAATGCCCTCAGCCACAGGCAAAAAAAAGCCGCTGATATCAGCGGCTTTTTCACAACCGGGCGGGCCCGGTCTTATTAACCCGTATTACTCTTCTTTCGCACCGCGCATAGCACGTTTACGATCGTTTTCCGTCAGGTGACGTTTACGAATACGAATAGACTGCGGCGTCACTTCAACCAGTTCGTCGTCATCAATAAACTCCAGAGCCTGCTCCAGGGTCATCTTGATCGGCGGAACCAGGACCGTTGCTTCGTCCGTACCGGACGCACGCATGTTGGTCAGTTTCTTACCGGTCAGGCAGTTTACCGTCAGGTCGTTAGAACGGCTGTGAATACCGATAATCTGGCCTTCGTATACTTCCGCACCGTGGCCCAGGAACAGCTTACCGCGGTCCTGCAGGCCGAACAGCGCAAACGCAACTGCTTTACCCTGACCGTTGGAGATCAGTACGCCATTGTTACGCTGGCCCACTTCGCCCGGACGAACGTCGTCATAGTGGCTGAAGGTGGAGTACAGCAGACCGGTACCGGAGGTCATGGTCATGAACTCGGAACGGAAGCCAATCAGGCCACGGCTTGGGATCACGTAGTCGAGACGTACGCGGCCTTTGCCGTCCGGATTCATGTTTTTCAGGTCGCCTTTACGCTCGCCCAGCGCCTGCATCACAGAACCCTGATGCTGCTCTTCAACGTCCAGCGTCACGTTTTCGAACGGCTCTTGTTTACGGCCATCGATTTCACGGAAGATTACTTTCGGACGGGAAACCGCCATTTCGAAACCTTCACGACGCATGTTCTCGATAAGAACGGACAGGTGCAGTTCACCACGGCCAGAAACGCGGAACGCGTCTGCGTCTTCGGTCTCTTCAACACGCAGCGCAACGTTGTGCACCAGCTCTTTGTTCAGGCGGTCAAGGATCTGACGAGAGGTAACGTATTTACCCTCTTTACCACAGAACGGCGAGGTGTTGACGTTGAAGAACATGGTTACGGTCGGTTCATCAACAGAGAGCGCCGGCAGCGCTTCAACCGCCTGCGGATCGCAGATGGTGTCGGAGATGTTCAGCTCGCCCAGACCGGTAATCGCGATGATATCGCCCGCTTCCGCCAGGTCGCTGTCGATACGCTCCAGGCCCAGATGAGTCAGTACTTTACCGACTTTACCGTTACGGGTTTTGCCTTCGCTGTCGATAAGGGTAACCTGCTGGTTCGGCTTAACTTTACCGCGTTTGATGCGGCCGATACCGATAACGCCAACATAGTTGTTGTAGTCCAGCTGGGAAATCTGCATCTGGAACGGACCGTCAAGGTCAACGTCCGGAGCCGGTACGTGGTCGACAATCGCCTGGTACAGCGGGGTCATGTCTTCCGCCATATCTTCGTGATCCAGACCGGCGATACCGTTCAGCGCGGATGCATAAATGATCGGGAAGTCCAACTGCTCGTCAGTGGCGTCGAGGTTAACGAACAGGTCGAATACCTGATCGACAACCCAGTCCGGGCGCGCGCCGGGACGGTCGACTTTGTTGATAACCACGATCGGTTTCAGGCCATGGGCAAAGGCTTTTTTGGTCACGAAGCGCGTTTGCGGCATCGGGCCGTCAAAAGCATCAACCACCAGCAGCACAGAGTCTACCATGGACATGACACGCTCAACTTCACCCCCGAAGTCGGCGTGCCCTGGGGTATCAACGATGTTGATACGGTAATCATTCCATTTGATGGCGGTGTTTTTCGCGAGGATGGTAATCCCACGCTCTTTCTCCAAATCGTTGGAGTCCATCACGCGCTCTTGAGTTTCGGCACGCGCATCGAACGTACCGGATTGCTGCAGCAGCTTATCAACCAGGGTAGTTTTACCATGGTCAACGTGCGCGATGATGGCGATGTTACGCAAATTTTCGATCACAACTTTGCCTCAGGCATTAGAAATAGCGCGTTATTGTACACGGATTAATCGCACTACAAAACAGGATCACAAACATCCCCTGCAAACAAGTGCTGCAGGGTTGCTTTGTGATCGCTTTCACGGAGCGGAACAGAGCGCACCTAACGGAAATTGCACCAATTTAGTGCTTAATTTTTACGCTTACGCACTAAATTGGTGCACAATAACCATCATGGTGCAGCTCTTTTGCACTATGGCGCGCATGATAGCGCCTTTTGCAGGGCATTTGAAAGTTGGCATAGATTTCGCTTTATCTTTTTTACGGCAACCAAGCCAGTCCAACACAAAATTTGCAGACCTCGTTACCACGACGACAATGACCAATCTGGAGAGTTAAGTATGTCCGCTGAACACGTTTTGACGATGCTGAATGAGCATGAAGTGAAGTTTGTTGACCTGCGCTTCACCGATACCAAAGGTAAAGAACAGCACGTCACAATTCCTGCTCACCAGGTAAATGCCGAATTCTTTGAAGAAGGCAAAATGTTTGACGGCTCCTCGATTGGCGGCTGGAAAGGTATCAACGAATCTGACATGGTCCTGATGCCGGATGCCTCCACTGCGGTCATTGACCCGTTCTATGAAGAATCCACGCTGATCATCCGCTGCGATATCCTCGAACCAGGCACGCTGCAGGGCTACGATCGCGACCCGCGCTCCATCGCCAAACGCGCTGAAGAATACCTGCGCTCCACCGGCATTGCCGACACCGTCCTGTTCGGGCCAGAGCCGGAGTTCTTCCTGTTTGACGACATCCGTTTCGGCGCTTCTATTTCCGGTTCCCACGTCGCCATCGACGATATCGAAGGCGCATGGAACTCCTCTACCAAATACGAAGGCGGTAACAAAGGCCACCGTCCTGGCGTAAAAGGCGGTTATTTCCCGGTTCCGCCGGTCGATTCAGCGCAGGACATCCGTTCCACCATGTGTCTGGTGATGGAAGAGATGGGTCTGGTTGTTGAAGCGCACCACCACGAAGTGGCAACCGCAGGTCAGAACGAAGTGGCAACCCGCTTCAACACCATGACCAAAAAAGCGGACGAAATTCAGATCTACAAATACGTCGTGCATAACGTCGCTCACCGTTTCGGTAAAACCGCGACCTTTATGCCGAAACCAATGTTCGGCGACAACGGCTCCGGCATGCACTGCCATATGTCCCTGTCCAAAAACGGCGTAAACCTGTTCTCTGGCGACAAGTATGCGGGTCTGTCCGAGCAGGCGCTGTACTACATTGGCGGCGTAATTAAACACGCTAAAGCAATCAACGCCCTGTCTAACCCGACGACCAACTCTTATAAGCGTCTGGTCCCGGGTTACGAAGCGCCGGTTATGCTGGCCTACTCTGCACGTAACCGTTCTGCGTCCATTCGTATTCCGGTTGTTGCTTCTCCGAAAGCGCGTCGTATCGAAGTGCGCTTCCCGGACCCGGCTGCTAACCCGTACCTGTGCTTCGCCGCGCTGCTGATGGCGGGTCTTGACGGTATCAAGAATAAGATCCACCCGGGCGAAGCGATGGACAAAAACCTGTACGACCTGCCGGCTGAAGAAGCAAAAGAGATCCCGCAGGTTGCCGGTTCTCTGGAAGAAGCTCTGCAGGCGCTCGACGCAGACCGTGAGTTCCTGACTGCGGGCGGCGTATTCACTGACGACGCTATCGATGCGTACATCGCACTGCGCACCGAAGAAAACGACCGCGTACGCATGACACCGCACCCGGTAGAGTTCGAGCTGTACTACAGCGTTTAATAATTTAAAGTCCGATGGATTTTGTGTCGCAGCAAGGCGGCAACCGAAGGAATCCCGATGAGCTTAGTGAACTTAGTGATTCGGGTGACTGAGGGTAGCCAACACCGCTGCGGCGCGAAAGACATCAGGAGTTTTGTTGCCGTGGAAACTTTCAGCCCATCTTCGATGGGCTTTTTTCTCCAACAACATCATGAACTGCGAACGTTTTTTAAGATAAAACGCTATAATGCACTAAAATGGTGCACTCTTTGGGAGACTGCTGGATGGCGAGTGGCTCGTTGCCCGATGCTGGGCAGATCCTCAATTCTTTAATCAACAGCATATTGCTGGTTGATGATGAGCTGGCGGTGCATTATGCCAACCCGGCGGCGCAACAGCTTCTGGCGCAGAGTTCCCGCAAATTATTCGGTACGCCGCTGCCGGAACTACTGAGCTACTTTTCCCTGAACATTGTCCTGATGCGTGAAAGCCTCAACGCAGGACAGGGTTTTACCGACAACGAGGTCACGCTCGTTATCGATGGTCGATCGCACATTCTCTCTTTAACGGCGCAGCGGCTGCCGGAAGGGCTGATTTTGCTGGAGATGGCACCAATGGATAATCAGCGGCGCCTTAGCCAGGAACAGCTACAGCATGCCCAGCAGGTGGCGGCACGCGACCTGGTACGCGGCCTGGCCCATGAAATTAAAAACCCGCTCGGCGGATTACGCGGCGCGGCACAGCTGCTAAGTAAAGCGCTGCCCGATCCTTCACTTATGGAATACACCAAAGTGATTATCGAGCAGGCCGACCGGCTGCGCAATCTGGTGGACAGGCTACTGGGGCCGCAGCAGCCCGGTATGCACGTTACCGAAAGCATCCATAAAGTCGCCGAACGCGTGGTTAAGCTGGTATCGATGGAGCTGCCCGATAACGTCAGCCTGGTACGCGATTATGACCCCAGCCTGCCGGAATTACCGCACGATCCCGACCAGATAGAACAGGTTTTACTGAATATCGTGCGCAATGCCCTTCAGGCGCTTGGGCCGCAGGGCGGCGAGATTATCCTGCGTACCCGCACCGCGTTTCAGCTTACGCTGCACGGCACGCGCTACCGCCTGGCGGCACGAATTGATGTTGAAGATAACGGGCCGGGGATCCCTTCGCATCTGCAGGATACGCTCTTTTACCCCATGGTCAGCGGACGCGAAGGCGGAACGGGCCTGGGCTTATCCATTGCCCGCAGTTTGATTGACCAACACTCCGGCAAAATTGAATTCACCAGCTGGCCAGGCCATACCGAGTTCTCGGTGTTCCTGCCTATTCGGAAATAGAGGTGTTTATGCAACGAGGGATAGCCTGGATCGTTGATGACGATAGCTCCATCCGTTGGGTGCTTGAACGCGCGCTCACCGGGGCAGGCATGAGCTGTACAACATTTGAAAGCGCCAGTGACGTGCTTGACGCGCTCACCACCAAAACGCCGGACGTACTCCTTTCAGATATCCGGATGCCCGGCATGGACGGGCTGGCCTTGTTAAAACAGATTAAACAACGCCACCCCATGCTCCCGGTCATCATAATGACCGCCCACTCCGATCTGGACGCAGCGGTAAGCGCCTATCAGCAAGGGGCATTTGATTACCTGCCAAAACCTTTCGATATCGACGAAGCCGTCGCGCTGGTTGAGCGGGCTATCAGCCATTATCAGGAGCAACAGCAGCCGCGTAATGTCCAGGTTAGCGGGCCAACGACGGATATCATCGGCGAAGCGCCTGCCATGCAGGACGTGTTTCGCATCATTGGCCGTCTCTCCCGCTCTTCTATTAGCGTGCTGATTAACGGCGAATCGGGGACCGGTAAAGAGCTGGTAGCTCATGCTTTACACCGCCATAGCCCCCGCGTTAAAGCGCCCTTTATTGCCCTGAACATGGCGGCGATACCCAAAGATTTGATTGAGTCCGAACTGTTTGGCCACGAAAAAGGGGCGTTCACCGGCGCTAACACCATACGTCAGGGGCGTTTTGAACAGGCTGATGGCGGTACGCTGTTTCTGGATGAGATCGGCGATATGCCGCTGGATGTGCAGACCCGCTTACTGCGCGTGCTGGCGGACGGCCAGTTTTATCGCGTTGGCGGCTACGCCCCGGTGAAGGTCGATGTGCGGATTATCGCCGCGACTCACCAGAACCTGGAGCTACGCGTGCAGGAAGGCAAATTCCGTGAGGACCTTTTCCACCGCCTGAACGTGATTCGTGTACATCTGCCGCCGCTGCGCGAACGCCGGGAAGATATTCCGCGGCTGGCCCGCCACTTTCTGCAGGTCGCCGCGCGCGAGCTGGGCGTGGAAGCCAAGCTGCTGCACCCGGAAACCGAAGCGGCGCTAACCCGGCTGGCATGGCCGGGCAACGTGCGTCAGCTGGAAAACACCTGCCGCTGGCTTACGGTGATGGCCGCAGGGCAGGAAGTGCTGATTCAGGATCTGCCTGGAGAGCTGTTTGAAACAACCGCGCCCGAGAGCCCGTCGCAAACAATGCCTGACAGCTGGGCGACGTTGCTGGCTCAATGGGCCGACCGTGCGCTGCGATCCGGTCATCAAAACCTGCTTTCCGAGGCGCAGCCAGAGATGGAGCGGACGCTGTTAACCACGGCGCTCAGGCACACTCAGGGGCATAAGCAGGAGGCTGCGCGCCTGCTCGGCTGGGGCCGCAACACCCTGACGCGTAAGCTGAAAGAGCTGGGTATGGAGTAAGCGCAGCGCGCTGTGTAAAGATTGAGCGATAAGCGCAAATTGCTGCAATTTTGCGCTTTACTGTTCCGATGAGTTCAGTATGATCCTGCTCGTTCACGGGGGAAGCCATCATGCTGGAATCATTAATCAATCTGCTATCAAGCGGCGCTGTCGACAGCCACACACCGCAAACGGCCGTCGCCGCTGTGCTGTGTGCCGCGCTGGTCGGGCTGTTTAGTTAGCGCGCTTTTCCCGGCGGCCTGGTGCCGCCGGGAAGAGGCTTAAATAACCCGCGAGAATTGCTGCATACGCGCTTTCTGGCGCAGATATGCATCGAAGCACATGCAGATGTTACGAATCAACAGGCGGCCTTTTGCCGTCACCTGGATCCCCTTCTCATTAACATCCACCAGCCCATCTTTGGCCAGCGGCGACAGCAGCTGCAGATCTTCGGCAAAATAATCGGCAAAGTTTAACGACCACGGTTGTTCTATCGCCGCGTATTCAAGGCGGAAGTTACAGATAAGCGACTTTATGACATCCCGACGAATACAGTCATCACGGGTCAGAGCAATACCGCGCCATAACGCGTTCCCACGTTCATCGACCTGCTGATAGTACTGCTTAAGATCTTTTTGGTTCTGCGCGTAGCTATCGCCAAGCATACTGATAGCCGAAACGCCCAGCCCCAGCAGGTCGGTATCGCCCTGGGTGGTATACCCCTGGAAGTTGCGATGCAGCACGCCGTGACGCTGGGCTACCGCCAGTTCGTCATCCGGGCGGGCAAAGTGATCCATGCCGATAAACTGATAGCCTGCCATAGTCAGCGAGTGAATAGTTTGCTGCAAAATATCCAGCTTCTGCTGCGCGGAAGGCAGGTCGGCATCTTTGATTTTGCGTTGCGCGGCAAAGAGCGTCGGCAGGTGCGCGTAGTTAAACACGCTCAGCCGGTCAGGGTTCAACTCCGCCACCCGTTCCAGGGTATAAGCGAAACTGTCCGGCGTCTGTTTTGGCAGGCCGTAAATCAGGTCGATATTGGTAGAGGTGAAACCTATATCGCGGGCATGGTTGAGCAGGGCAAAGATAAACGCTTCATCCTGTTCACGGTTAACCAGCCGCTGGACCTCTTTATTGAAGTCCTGTACGCCCATACTCAGCCGGTTAAAGCCTTCGGCGCGTAAATGATCGAGAACATCCAGTTCGATTTCCCGGGGATCGACTTCAATAGAGATCTCCGCGTTGGTTTCGAAGTGGAAGTGGTCACGCAACAATCCCATCAGGCGGCTGATTTGCGCTTTATTAAGATAGGTGGGCGTACCGCCGCCCCAGTGCAGTTGACTTACCCGCCGGTCGGAAAAGAGCGGCGCGCGATGCAAAATCTCCTGCTCCAGCGCATCAAGATACTGATCGGCTTTATGCTGCTGACGGGTAACAATTTTATTGCAGCCGCAGAAATAACAGAGTTTATGGCAAAATGGGATGTGCACGTACAGCGATAACGGGCGGCCAGGGTAGCGCGCAACGGCATTGCGGAAATCTTCTTCGCCATAGCTGGCGGAAAACTCCAGCGCGGTGGGATAGGACGTATAACGCGGCCCGGAATAGTTATATTTCTGGATAAGGGCCAGATCCCAGTCAATGCGCTGCTCAGACATGCTCACTCCTTCCGATAACGCCGCCGGCGGATCCGGCGGCCTGGCCCGCCCGCATTTCGGGTCATGAGCCGGTTGCGCAGCCAGGCTTTGCGCCGCGACAACCGCTGTAGTTTAACGAATAACCACGCCAGATAACATATAACCGGAAGGGTTATAAGCAGGACCGTCAGCCCCATAGCAAAGTGTTAGTTGCCGCCTTTCAGCAGACGCATCATATCTTCCTTGCCCTCTTCCTCTTCTTCTTCGTCATCATCATAAGAGAGGCCAAGCTGCTGCATCAGCTCATCAATACGGTCCAGCTTCGCGTCAACCCAGCTCTGCTCTTCGGCAGTCAGGGTTTCGCCCTCTTCAAGACGTTCCAGCAGCGCGTCCAGGCGCTCATCGTTCTCCAGCATCTCCAGTTCAGCCTGCGGTGAAAGCATAGGTTTCTCGCTCTTGGGTTTGTGCTGCTTTTTAGGCTGGGCCTCTGTCGCGCCCAGCGGGATCGGTTTTTTACTGCCGATACGTGGATCGGCCTGCTGAGTACGCTTCCCTGAGCCCGAGCCTTCACCCGCACCACTTGCGCGGCTGCCCGGCGCATTGCCACGATGCTTTTTATCGCGCTTACGGTCACGCGACTCCTGATTGAGTTCTTCACGGGTTTTGCGGCGCGCTTTTCCAGCACTGTTACCGCGCGGAGTAGTAGAAGGTTTTTTCATGATGCTCAGCTTTGATGTTTTTAATCAGTATAGAATTGCGGCGGAATCTAGCAGAAAGCAAGCAAAGAAAAAAGGCGACAGTGTAAACTGTCGCCTTTTTTTCTGACCCTCAACCCTCAATGGGCATCACATTCCGTGTTTGCTGGTAACGAACCCTGTTTTATCCCTTAGCATTCAACGTTCCCTGTAGGATCCTTTTCCTTTTCAGACTGCCATCCTGACAGTTTCCTGACCTTCGCCTCCTGGCGCTCCGGGTCCCTTATCCTTAAGTTCTTATCCTGTTGGCTCCCCTGCCCTGACGCTTACTTTACCGACTTCATTTAATCATACAAGCGACTAATGACCACTTTGAAGTAATTTCAGAAAATTCCTCATATATAACCGGCTGTTTTCATTGATTTTACCATTTTAATACCCTGCAATTATTCTGAAAGTTCGCATAAGACCTATGGCAAATATCTCACAAGCAGCATGGTTATTATCTACATCATAGAGACGCGGCGAGAAAAACAGCCTTTTAAGCGGGTTCAGGTATAATCCCCCCATGCCTGAGATTATGGAGACGACCATTTTGACTAACTGGAACTATCAACAGACGCACTTTGTCACCAGCGCGCCTGATATTCGCCACTTACCCGCCGATACCGGTATTGAAGTGGCTTTTGCCGGCCGCTCCAACGCAGGTAAGTCCAGCGCGCTGAATACGCTGACTAACCAGAAGAACCTTGCCCGCACCTCAAAAACGCCGGGACGCACCCAGCTGATTAACCTGTTTGAAGTCGCTGAGGGTAAGCGTCTGGTTGACCTGCCGGGCTACGGCTATGCCGAAGTACCGGAAGAGATGAAGCGTAAATGGCAACGCGCGTTAGGTGAATACCTTGAAAAACGTCAGTGCCTGCAGGGGCTGGTTGTGCTGATGGACATTCGCCATCCGCTTAAAGATCTCGATCAGCAGATGATTGAATGGGCGGTTGAGAGCAATATTCAGGTACTGGTGCTGCTGACAAAAGCCGATAAGCTCGCCAGCGGCGCGCGTAAAGCGCAGCTGAATATGGTGCGGGAAGCGGTGCTTGCGTTTAATGGCGAGGTACAGGTAGAAGCGTTTTCGTCTTTGAAAAAACAGGGCGTGGACAAACTGCGGGAGAAACTCGATAGCTGGTTCAGCGACCTGCCCCCTGCCGTTGAAGGTTCGCCGGAGGCGTAATGGCGTGCGCGCGGCTCAGTCCGCGCCTCTCTTTCGCGCAATAAAAAACGCCCCAGTCATTACTGACTGGGGCGGCTAAATATTCAGCCAAATCCGATTACGTGAAGTAAAAGGTCTGAAAGATAGAACATCTTACCTCTGTACCCTACGCGTTTAACTCTACTCTCTTTTCAGAATCAGACAAAGTATTTTTTGTAATTTTTTTTCAACCTTTACATAGGGAATTCTAATACCTGTCACAAAAGAGAGCGGTTATGTTGCTTAGTTACAGGAAATGCACCTTGTCCAGCCAGAACTTAGTGCGCCTGATCCCAGTTTTGCCCGCTACCCACCTCCACCAGCAGCGGTACATCCAGACGCGTGCTGCTTTCCATCAGTTCATGGATTTTTTTCGACACGGCTTCCACATCGTCCTTATGAACCTCAAAAACCAGTTCATCGTGAACCTGCATGATCATTTTGACCCGTGGTTTTTCCGTCTGTAACCATTCGTCGACGGCAATCATTGCACGCTTAATGATATCGGCCGCGGTGCCCTGCATCGGCGCGTTGATGGCGGCACGTTCCGAACCCGCGCGGCGCGCTGCATTGCTGGACTTAATATCTGGCAAATAAAGACGTCGCCCTTCCAGCGTTTCAACGTAGCCCTGCTCCTTTGCCTGAGCGCGAGTTCGCTCCATATACTCCAGCACGCCCGGATAGCGCTCAAAGTAGAGGTCCATATATCTCTGGGACTCTTTACGGGGGATATTGAGCTGGCGAGATAACCCAAACGCGCTCATGCCGTAAATCAGGCCGAAGTTGATCGCTTTAGCGCTGCGGCGCTGTTCATTCGAAACGCTTTCCAGCGGCAGGCCGAAGACTTCGGCAGCCGTCGCCCGGTGGATGTCTTTTCCTTCGGCAAACGCTGAGAGCAGCCCTTTATCACGCGACAGATGCGCCATGATACGCAGTTCGATTTGCGAATAGTCCGCTGAAACGATGACATAATCTTTCGGCGCGACAAAAGCCTGCCTGATCCGGCGCCCCTCTTCGTTACGTACCGGAATATTTTGCAGGTTCGGATCGGTGGACGATAAACGTCCGGTCGCCGTCACTGCCTGATGATAAGAGGTATGCACGCGCCCGGTTTTGGCATTAATCATCAGCGGCAGTTTATCGGTATAGGTCGATTTGAGCTTCGCCAGCCCGCGATGCTCAAGGATAACCTTCGGCAAGGGGTAATCCAGCGCCAGCTCTTCCAGCACCTCTTCAGAGGTGGACGGCGCGCCGCCCGGCGTTTTTTTCAGCGGCTTGATACCCTGCTTTTCAAACAGAATGGTCTGAAGCTGCTTCGTGGACGACAGATTAAAGGGCTCGCCTGCTATCTCATGCGCCTTTTTCTCCAGCTCCGCCAGACGCAGCGTGATCTCTTCGGAGTGCTTGTGCAACACTGCCGGATCGATATTAACGCCGTTGCGCTCAATGCGTGACAGCACAGGCACCAGCGGCATTTCGATATTCTGGAAGATGTTAAGCGGCCCGGCGAGTTTTTGCAGTTCCGGCCACATTTTCAGGTGCAGCTGCAGCGTAACGTCAGCGTCTTCCGCCGCATAACGGCCAGCTTCTTCCAGCGCAATCTGGTTAAAGGTCAGCTGGTTTTTGCCTTTCCCGGCGATCTCTTCAAAGGTGATGGTTTTATGTTTCAGCCAGCGTTCGGAAAGGCTGTCCATATCATGACGGCCCGCTACGCTGTCCAGGATATAGGACTCCAGCATCGTGTCGAAGGCGATGCCGCGCAGTTCAATATCGTAATTCTGTAAAATGCCGCGATCGTACTTCAGGTTCTGGCCAACCTTGAGCAGCTTCTCGTCCTCAAGCAGCGGCTTAAGCAGCTCCAGAGCGCGGGTACGGGCGATCTGCGGCGGCGCATCCAGATAATCATGCGCGACAGGAACATAGGCGGCGACGCCCGGCTCGATAGCAAAGGAGAGCCCGACCAGATTTGCATTGATATTATCAAGGCTGTCCGTTTCGGTATCGAAAGCAAAAACCGGCGCTTTTTTGAGCTTCGCAATCCACTCATTAAGCACCGTTTCATCCAGGATGGTCACGTAATTCTCAAACGACAGGGCAATGCCCGGCGCTTCAGCTTCAACCTCGATAGTCTCCTGAGGTTTTGCGGCCGCTTTACCTTTCGCCTGCAGCCATTTCCCCGCTTCTACATCGGCGGTCCAGCGTTTGAATTCATACTTCTTAAACAGGCCAAGCAGCGTCTCAGCTGCTGGCTGCTGTACGGTGAGCTGCTCGCAGGTCAAATCCAACGCTACATCCGTTTTGATGGTCGCCAGCTGGTAGGAAAGATAGGCCACTTCTCTGTTCTGCTCCAGCTTCGCCGCCATTGTTTTGGCGCCGCGGAAGGAGAGCTCTGCTATTTTTTCCGGCGCGGCGTAAAGCGCATCCAGGCCGCCAAGCCCTTGCAGCAGCGCCTGCGCCGTTTTTTCGCCCACGCCAGGCACCCCTGGAATGTTGTCCGAAGAGTCGCCCATCAGCGCAAGAAAATCGATAATCAATTCGGGCGGCACGCCATACTTATTCGCCACCTCTTCCGGCCCAAGAATGGTGTTGGTCATGGTGTTGATAAGGGTAATATGCGGCGTTACCAGCTGCGCCATATCTTTATCACCGGTACTGATCAATACAGGACGGCCCGCTTTTTCCGCTTCACGAGCCAGCGTGCCGATCACGTCGTCGGCTTCCACGCCGGAAACAGCCAGCAGCGGCAGCCCCATGGCTTTCACCATTTCATGCAGCGGTTCGATCTGCGCGCGCAGATCGTCAGGCATTGGCGGGCGATGGGATTTATAGTGTTCAAACAGCTCGTCACGAAACGTTTTGCCCTTCGCGTCAAATACGACGGCGGCATGCGTTGGCTGGTACTGCAATATCAGGCTACGCAGCATATTCAGCACGCCATACATCGCACCGGTAGGTTCGCCTGCGCTATTCGTCAGCGGAGGAAACGCGTGGTACGCGCGGTAGAGATAGGATGAACCATCAACAAGGATAAGTGGGTTTTCTGGGATCTGAACCATAATGTCCGTGCCTGTCTATTAATTTATGGTTAAAGGATGCCACAGAAGGGCGAAAACATCAGTTTTTAGCCTGAATTACGGGAAAAGAATTCTCGATCCGTCGGATCGCTTTTCTGACGCACCTGTGGATAACTTTGTGAATTATTTCTCATTTCAGGGAATATTGTGCATATCCGCCGAGCCGGAAAATATCCTTTCCTTTTATTTTCAAATAGTTAATAAAATAAAAAAGATCCTTCTTGCTTTTTGTATGCTTTTTGTTCTATGTGGATATAAGAAAAGGAAAATTCTTTTCCGCGTCTGTCGCTCAATCATCCAGGGCAACCTTTCCTCATTCCTGCGGACGGTTTTCTGTTAGAATCGCCGCCTTATGCGTGCCTTGTCCGCATGTTTATATTAACTCTTTGAAAAAATTAATTATGTCGAGATTACTCGCTGTATGTACTCTCATCCTGAGCGTCATACTTACCATTCTGGTGACGATTGCCTGTTCAGTGCCAATCATTATCGCCGGTATTTTTAAACTGCTGTTGCCGATCCCTGTCCTGTGGCGCGCTATTTCAGCATTCTGTAATTTTATGATGTATTGCTGGTGTGAAGGTCTGGCCTGGCTGCTGCACCTTAATTCCCATTTACAGTGGGACGTTGAAGGGCTGGAAGGATTAAACAAAAAGAACTGGTATCTGCTTATCTGTAATCATCATAGCTGGGCGGATATTGTGGTGTTATGTGTCCTGCTGCGTAAGCATATCCCAATGAATAAGTATTTTCTTAAGCAGCAGCTGGCCTGGGTGCCCTTTATTGGTCTTGCCTGTTGGGCGCTGGATATGCCATTTATGCGCCGTTACTCCCGCAGCTATTTAATTCGCCATCCTGAACGCCGGGGTAAAGATGTTGAAACCACCCGCCGCTCCTGCGAGAAATTTCGTTTACACCCGACCACCATCGTCAATTTTGTTGAAGGTTCTCGGTTCACGAATGAGAAGCGGCTCCAGACCCGCTCTCCTTTCACCCATCTGCTCCCCCCTAAGGCAGCGGGTATTGCTATGACATTGGGCGTGCTTGGCGAGCAATTTGATAAATTGCTGGACGTCACCTTATGCTATCCGCAGAACGATCGGACACCGTTTTTCGATATGCTTAGCGGCAGGCTAACGCGTATTGTGGTTCGCGTTAATCTGCTGCCAGTGAATGATGAACTGCACGGGGATTATGTGAACGATAAGAACTTTAAGCGTAGCTTTCAGCAGTGGTTGAATAACCTCTGGCATGACAAGGACCAACAAATTGCCGCTATCAAAGCGGAATACAAAAAAGCCGGTCAGTGACCGGCTTTTTACTGTTATTTTTTCTCGACCAGATATCTGACCGTATCTGCATACTGCTGTACGAAGATATCCATGCTGCTGGTGTCCATACCCTGCATGTTCAACTGGTATTTACCGTTTACATACATGGCCGGAACACCCTGCAGTTGCATATCGGCAGCGGCTTTTTCCTGCTGAGCAACCAGTGATTTAACAACGAAGCTGTTCCAGGCGGCATCGTATTCCTCACCTTTCACACCCGCTTTAATAAAGACATCACGAATGTCAGCAACGGACTGAACGGTTTGCGTTTTCTGAACGGCTTCGAACATTGGCGCAGTAATTTTATCTTCTACGCCCAGCGCCATTGCTACAGCCCAGGCCTGCGTCATCTCTTTACCCAACGGGCCGAGGAACTCGACGTGGTATTTCGTCATTTTCGTCCCTTCGGGCAGCTTCTGTTTTACCGCATCAGGAATATGCCAGACATGTTCGAAATCATAGCAGTGCGGGCAGTAAAATGAGAAAAACTCAAGCACCTGCGGTTCACCCGCTACAGGCTTATCAAGGGTGATGTATTGTTTACCATCGGTGAACTGAGCCGCAGACGCGCTAAATGCCAGAATCATTCCTGCCAGCGCCAGCCAAATTTTCTTCATGGTTAAATCTCTCCAGGATGTATCACATTAATAAGTGGGCGTTAATTGTAGAGGCGGTTCTTGCAATATCTTAACCTGCCCAAGAAAAATTGATGTTTGCTCGCGCCAGAAATCCTCTCCGGTTAACCAGGGGAAGTTCCTTGGGAAAGCAGGATCGTCCCAACGACGAATTATCCACGCCAGATAATAGACCAGCCGCATAGCGCGTAGCGGTTCGATAAGACTGATTTCTGCCGTATCAAATTCGCAAAATTCTTCATAGGCTTCAATAATCATTTCAAGCTGCATACGCTGCTCGGCTTTATCGCCGTGGAGCAGCATCCATAAATCCTGAATAGCCGGGCCGGTACGCGCATCATCAAGATCGACAAAAAGCGGGCCATCACGCCAGAGAATATTGCCGGCGTGGCAATCGCCGTGTAAACGCAAATGAGTATAGCGGTTATGCCACTGCGCTATGACAGCTTCAGTAAGCTGGTCGACGGCGCGTAAGAACTCATCTTTAAGCGCCGAAGGGATGATGGCTGCCTGTTCAAAGATAGCACGAGGCTCTATCAGGTACTCTTTTACCCCAATATCCGGGCGATGAACAAAAGGCGCCTTTTTGCCCGTCTGATGCAAACGGCCCAGATAGCGCCCCACCCACTCCATCTGATCGAGGTTATCGGCCTCAAACTGCCGCCCTCCCACGCTAGGGAAGACGGCGTAGTAGAAGCCCTGATGGGTCAGTAAGGTCTGGTTATTAAAAGCTAACGGCGCAGCAACAGGCACTTCATCACCGACAAGCGCTAACGCAAAGTCATGTTCTTCCTGGATCTGGGCTGCAGACCAGCGCTCAGGACGATAAAACTTCACCACATAGCGGCGACGTTCTTCGTCCTGCAACTGATAAACGCGGTTCTCATAGCTGTTTAACGGGGTCAGACCGGAATCAACCCGGATACCCAATTCAAACAGCGCATCCATAATGGTATCAGGATGGAGCGTCTGGAAAGTAAAAGCGTTGTGGTTCATCCCATCATCCGCAAAAAAACGAATGATTGAGGATAACATTTCAGTGCACTTTCGGTGGCTTCGCTTACAAGCTTTTACTCTTTAATTACACCGCGAGCGCGTAACAAGGCGGTCTTAAAATCTTCTTCGTAGTCTTTCTGAATGCCGGGGATAGCTGCATCTTTAGCCGAGTCGCGCATTTTAAGATGATAGATCAGGATATCGTCGCTTAAATCTACGAGGTCGCCTTCATAGCCGGACTCTTGCGCCAGTTTCTGTAAGAATTGCATCAGGTTAAGTTCTGGCTCTTTCTGCCACGCTGGCTGGAGGAGTTCGATTACTTCATTAAGACGTTTACATTTCATGGTTCTGCTCCTTACTCTTGATACAGACACGTTAGCAGGGTCAATCCCACAATAAAAGAGGCGATATAGGTGGTTCGAAGTGATGAAGTAACAGGAGTAGTACTGGCCGGGGGTAAAGGCAGGAGAATGGGCGGCGCAGATAAAGGCTTGCTGAACCTGCAAGGGGAACCGCTGTGGCGGCACGTCGCCAGCAGGCTCAGGACGCAGCTCGGCAGAATCATCATCAGCGCTAACCGCCATCAGGAGATCTATCAGGCTAGCGGTATGAAAGTTATTACGGATTCGATGATCGATTATCCAGGGCCGTTAGCCGGTATGCTCGCTGTTTTTCAGCAGGATGAAGCGGAGTGGTTTCTCTTTTGCCCCTGCGATACCCCTTTTATTCCACAGAATCTCGTCGATCGTCTGAAAACCCAACGCAAAAACGCGCCAGCAGTATGGGTGCATGATGGCGAGCGGGATCATCCGACAATTGCCTTAATGCACCGCAGCGTACAGCCCGTACTGCAGGAATATTTACAATCCGGTGAGCGCCGCGTCATGGTTTTTCTACGCCTGATCGGCGGTCATGCTGTCGATTTTAGTGATTTTAAAGATGCGTTTGTGAATATTAATACACCCGAAGAGCTTGATCGCTGGGAGCAAAAACAATGATTCCGCTTCTTGCTATTGCGGCCTGGAGTGGGACGGGCAAAACCACATTGCTTAAGAAGCTGATTCCCGAATTACGCGTTCATGGTATTCGGCCCGGTTTAATCAAGCATACCCATCATGATATGGATGTTGATAAGCCGGGTAAGGACAGCTACGAGTTACGTAAAGCCGGAGCAGCGCAAACGCTGGTAGCAAGCCAGCAACGCTGGGCGTTAATGACGGAGACACCGGAACAGACAGAACTGGATTTAACGTATCTGGTAAGCAGAATGGACGCTTCCAGTCTGGATATTGTGCTGGTTGAGGGGTTTAAGCATGAAGCAGTAGCAAAAATTGTGCTGTTTCGGGAGGGATGTGGGCATAGCGTAGAAGAGCTTACCCTTGATGAGCATGTTATTGCCGTCGCCAGCGACATTTCAATCATTGCGAATGTCCCCGTTTTGGATATTAACGATATCCCGCAGATCGCAGCGTTTATTTTAAGCTGGCTGGACGGTAAGGCTGGCGAGTAAAGAATGTCATACAGGTATTAATATGCGTAGAAACGCAAAAAGCCCATCCGTCAGGATGGGCTTCTTACTTATTTGATGCCTGGCAGTTCCCTACTCTCGCATGGGGAAACCCCACACTACCATCGGCGCTACGGCGTTTCACTTCTGAGTTCGGCATGGGGTCAGGTGGGACCACCGCGCTGTTGCCGCCAGGCAAATTCTGTGCACGAAACGAATCTTTTCCACTGATGCTGCGTTGGCTGCGCTCGTAAAGTCAGTCACATACTCGTGTATGCTCCTTCCTTTCCTTCGGCTTGCCGCCTTGCCTCAGCGTAAAATCTTTCGTTTCCGCTAATCTGTATCTAA
>NZ_HE578949.1:420021-440079 GCF_000321045.1 Phytobacter massiliensis JC163 | reverse complement strand
ACAGTTTTCGGATCTTACAGAGAAAAGAGAGAATACATATGTATTGCACAGAGAAATGCCTAATTTTTCAGTTTTATCTTTATGAGTATGTAACACAAAAATTATTACAGAGACTCATCGCAAATTCATTCATGCGGCACGCATTTTCTTGCGTTACGACTCCACTTTCGTGCTCAGCAACCAATGCCATGTCTCTTGTGATTGGGATTATCCAGGTTAGATCGTTTTTGAAAAGATTAACGTTCCAGAAATCAGGCAGGATAAAGTTTTCCTCCGGAGATTTAACTAATCCCCACGTCCTGCTTTTAAATAAAATATTTAATTTAATCAAATCCATTTTGAATGCCAAACCCCGAAACATATCATCATGCATTTTTCCATCCGGCCTCATAAAATAAGCCCCTTGGTACTCTAGTGTGTCCTGCTCTTCAAAAGATAACTCGCTTCCGATTATACGGAAATTGACGCTTTCCGGACGTTCGCTGGCTAACCTGCCCCTGATATTCCACATCAGGTAGTAATCAGTTATTCTTCCGAAATTGAAGCTATTTTCATTATTTATTGCTTTATCTACTTCTTCCTTAAAAGCATCCTCTATGCTTTTCATAAGTCTTTCCGAGGATTCATCCCATCCTTTTTTTGAATAAAAGATTTCATCGTTGACAGACTTTTGTTTTACGACCCCTTCTTTATCTACTATCTTCACATAAACTTTATTTGCATCCTGTGAAAATAGTTTCAGGAACTGTCTGCCCAGGTAATGCTGTTTATACGTGAACTGCACGGTTTTGGTTCTGTTCTTGCGTGGTTTTTTCATATTACCTCAGAATATTCATGACGCATTAAGTTCAGCTTAGCTTAGCATGTCCTGATCCTAAACTATTCCGGTGAGGCCGCTAAAGTTTGAGGGCATGAGATGGCCCGGACACGATAATCCGTTAAAACCCGCATTCTGCCGAATCGCCCCGCTGCGGTTGTGCCTCTACCATCAGTCCGACCTACCAGATATAGTTGTCCGGCTCTTAACGCCGGAGCAGGCCGCGCCGGATCCCCGGCTGCAAAATTCGATAAAATTCCGGTATAGGCGGGTTTCCCCGAATGCGATTTACTGCCGGCCGAGCTTTTCTTCATGCTTTTTTACACACTGCGCAATGGCGAAGTGGTGTTAGAAAATGTCACTTTTGACATTAAGCCTATGTCTGCTTTTCGCTCATAGCTGACCGTCATTTATCAGGAAAGATTAACTCTGATGCTTCTCGCGTGTTGAATAGCGAAGTTCATCAACTAGAAGGCTAAATGCTGGAGTGGGTTGTCGGTGGCCTGGATAGTAAAGATGATATCCAGAGTAAGGTTCACACCAATCCTCAAGTACGCGAACAAGAGCCCCGGATGCTATATAGGGTTCAAGCTGCCCTTCTGGTAGATAGGCTAGCCCTCGACCCTCAAGCGCCGCTTTCAGTATCATGCTTCCCGTATTAAAAACCAGTTGACCATCAACTCGCACATTGAGCTCTCGCCCGTCCTTTTCAAACTCCCATGCATAGAGTCCTCCATGCCCGGAAAGGCGCAGGTTTATACAACAGTGTTCTGTCAATTCCTGTGGAGTAATGGGCACATGCCTGTGACTGAAATAATCTGGAGATCCCGCCACTGTCATCCGCATATCTGGCGCAATACGAACGGCAATCATGTCTTTGGCAATAGTTTCTCCGGGACGTACACCGGCATCAAAACGATCTCTTACGATGTCAGTCAGCCCATAATCTGTAAGAATTTCGACTTTAATATCGGGGTATTTTTTTACGAGACGCGACACTGCTGGCCAGAGTATTGACTCTGCTGCGTATTCTGTTGCGGTGAGTCGTATTGTACCGGCTGGCTTATCACGTAATTCACTCAGCACCATTAACTGCCGCTGAATATCCTCTATCTGAGGTCCAACTGAAGCGAGTAAACGTTCCCCAGCTTCAGTTGGGACAACTCTTCTGGTCGTTCGGTTAAGCAACCGGATCCCGAGTTGTGCTTCCAGAACACGAACAGTCTGACTGAGCGCTGACTGTGAAACACCCAGACGTTTTGCCGCTCGCGTGAAATTCTGTTCCTTAGCCACCACCATAAATGCAGCAAGGGCATTCAGATTATCATCAGCCATTTAGAGGTTCTCCTTATAATTTCAATCTCATTTTACCATCTAATCACTTAATACGTCCTCAGATATACTTTCTTCGTTCACTAAATAACCATTCCTCCCGACAAAAGGCGTTTTCATTTGCAGGGAATTAATGTAATCCGCTACGCCATTTAGCCGAAAGTAACCAGCGAGGTGAAAGATGAAAGCGATTATTGCTGCTGCAGCCATATCCGTACTGGGGGCCGCCCAGGTTTCTGCCGAAGGCATTGAAATTCGCCGTAACGGGCAGACCCCTTCTGTCGTCGGCAAGGCCGATAACTTCTCAGGTCATGCGGTTGTCAGCCCGTTGTTGCCGCCAAACGCGTCCACGCGTGCCAATCTGGGCCAGGTGGATTTTGCCCCGGGCGCGCGCACGGCCTGGCATACTCATCCAGCCGGACAGTTGCTGATCGTTACGGCCGGTAAAGGCTGGGTTCAGGAAGAAGGTAAAGCGCGCCAGGATATCGTCCCGGGTGACGTTATCTGGATCCCTGCTACGGTACGCCACTGGCATGGCGCCACGGCGACATCCCCTATGAGCCACCTGGCCATGACGTACATGGCGGACGGAAAAAACGTGGACTGGCAGGAGCCCGTCTCCGACGAACAGTACCAATAATCCGGAGGTCAGATGAAAACTTCAACGGCAGTTGCGCTGGCGCTTTCTCTCGGATCGGCTGGCACCCTTGCAGAAACGGGGGCGCAGCGGGGCCCGCTGTCAGACACCGACACAGAGGCAGTATCTCCCGCGCTCGAACGCTATGCGAGCACCAGGCTGGCAGGAGACCTCTGGAAAAGAAAGGATTTGTCGCCACGCGATCGCAGCCTCGTTACCGTTGCAGCGGTTATTGCCCGGAATCAGACCGTACTTTTACCGGAGCAGCTGGAGCTGGCGCTGAAAAACGGTGTTAAGCCGGCTGAGCTTTCCGAAACCATCACGCAGCTGGCGTTCTATGCCGGCTGGGGCAATGCCATTGCGGCCGCAGCGGTAACGAAAGAGATATTCCTGCAAAAAGGAATTAACGCTGAACAGCTTCCTCGCGCGGAGGAGGCGCTGCTGCCGATCGATGAAAAAGCTGAAGCAGCTCGCGCTGCACGCGTAGAACAGAGTATCGGTAGCGCGGTGCCGGGGCTTGTCAGCGACACCACCGACGTGCTTTTCCGGGAGTTGTGGCTGCGTCCCGGGCTTGCACCACGGGACAGAAGTCTGGTGACCCTGTCTGCCCTGATTGCAAACGGGCAGGTACAGCAAATTCCGCCGCACCTTAACCGGGCAATGGATAACGGCCTGACCCGGCTGCAGGCTTCAGGCGCACTGAGTCACCTTGCGTATTATGCCGGGTGGCCCAATGCTTTCTCCGCAGCGCCGGTTTTCAAAACGGTGTTTGAGCAGCGTGAGTCGAAATAACCATTCCTTACAGGAGGACAGTATGTCTCAGGGTATCGAAAACAAAATCATCGTCATCACCGGTGCCAGCAGCGGCCTGGGAGCAGAAACAGCCCGACACCTGTCGAAACTGGGCGCAAAGGTGGTCCTGGGCGCGCGCCGTATGGAGAAGCTTGAGCAACTTGCCGGCGAACTGGGGCTGGATTCCAGAGCCATACTCCGCACCGACGTGACGGACCGTACACAAGTCCAGTCCCTTGTTGACCGGGCGCTAGAGCTGCACGGCCGTATTGACGTCATCATCAATAACGCCGGCTTAATGCCGAGTTCCATGCTCGACAAGCTGAAGGTGGATGAATGGGACCGGATGATCGACGTGAACATTAAGGGCGTACTTTACGGTATTGCCGCCGCTCTGCCGTATATGAAGGCCCAGAAGTCCGGACAATTTATCAACGTGTCATCAGTAGCCGGACACAAAGTTGGGCCCGGCGGTGCTGTCTATGCCGGTACCAAATGGGCAGTACGGGCTATTTCAGAAGGCCTGCGTCAGGAAGTGAAGCCCTGGAATATCCGCACAACTATTGTTTCTCCCGGCGCGGTAGATACCGAACTGACTAAAACCATCACCGACGAAGATATTGCGAAAGGTATGTCGAAAACCTACGAGAATGCGATCCCGGCCGAGGCTTTTGCGCGGGTCGTTGCATTTGCCATCAGCCAGCCTGAAGACGTGGATGTTAACGAAATACTTTTCCGGCCGACCGTACAGGTTTATTGAAACACAACCAGGCGGGTAGCTGACATCTGCCTTATTTCCGGATGGTTTATATCATCCGGATATAAAAAAACATTACCAGATAACGCATCTTTCAACACAGGAAATTCAAACCTGAATTTTTTGCGGGCTACTTCGCGCCCAAAAATCACATACGCGTATACGACATTCTGTTCATTAAAAGGTAAGGGGCTGCATTATATGCCTGTAAAACATTCTCACAATAACTCCGGTACCCGGGTTTTCACAGCGCTAATGCCGGTAATGGCCGCGGTTCTGGTCGGTTTTATCATTATCGGGGTCGCGCTGCCCGTCCTGCCGCTGCATGTCAAAAATGACCTGGGCTTCGGGACGTTTATCGTGGGCCTGGTCGCCGGGGCACAGTTTGCGGCATCACTGATTTCCCGGGTGTGGTCCGGGAGTTATTCAGACAGGCGCGGTGCAAAAAAGGGCGTGGTGGCCGGGCTCATCGCCGCCGCCGTGTCAGGGCTTCTGTACCAGGTGTCGCTCTGGTTCGTCGGCATGCCGGTACTGTCTGTGGGTGTTTTGCTTGCCGGGCGCGCAATACTGGGCGGGGCGGAAAGCTTCATCATTACCGGTGCCGTGGCATGGGGTCTGGCCCTCGTGGATAAGGAGCATGCAGGTAAGGTTATCGCCTGGGTGGGTACCGCGATGTTTGCCGCTATGGCTCTGGGCGGGCCGGTGGGCACGATGTTATTTGAAGCCTTCGGCTTTGAGGCGATCGCACTGCTGACGTTTCTGCTTCCTTTACTGGTACTGGCGTATCTTGCACGCATGCCCGCGGTTGCGCCCCATCCGCATGCCGCGCAGGCAAATTTTGGCTCAGTCATGCACGCCGTCTGGTTACCGGGGCTGGGCGCTGCGTTGGCCAGCACGGGGTACTGCACCATTCTGGCCTTCAGCTCACTGTATTACAGCGCCATGAACTGGCAGCCCGTCTGGATGGCATTCACTGCCTTTGGCGTTGCGCTGATTGTTGCCCGAACCGTTGCTGGCCATCTGCCAGATCGCTTTGGTGGCGCACGTATTGCGTTGATTTTTGTGCTCGTTCAGGCCGCCGGGCTGTTCCTGATATGGCTTGCAGGTACGTCCCTGATTGCGACGATAGGTGCTGCCTTAGCCGGTTTTGGCTACTCACTGGTTTACCCGGGCCTCGGTATTGAAGCCATCAGTGGTTCAATACCCCAGAACCGCGGCATGGTGATGGGCATCTACACAGCATTTCTTGACGTAGCGATGGCGATCGGCAGTCCTGCGCTCGGCTGGATAGGGAGCCACCTGGGACTGAACGCGATATTCCTGGCCGGCGCGCTGACAGTGCTGTCCACCGCTGTGGTGGCGTTCTTGCTGTTAAAACGCCCGGGCCAGAGTAAACAAAATCCGGCCTGAAAAGATTCTGCTGTCCGGAAGTTTAATGTTCTCCGGATTTTCACTCCGTTTGTCTTAACACCGTTATTTAATTCAGGAGGTAATATGAAATTGCATTCAAAAGGGAAATTAAAAACCCTGGCCGCGCTGACAATACTGAGCGTTGCTCTGGGTATGGGGGCAAACATAGCTGTCGCGGCGGATATGTCCCACGGTGCGGATAATTTCTATAAAAGCGATAAGGTGAAGACTGAAACCGTTAAATTCAAAAATATTTACGGTATGGAGGTTACCGGCACGCTATTTACTCCACGTAATATGGAAGCCGGTAAAAAATATGACGCCCTTATTGTCGGCCATCCTTTTGCTGCAGTAAGACAGCAGGCTGCTAACCTCTACGCAACCAAAATGGCGGAAGCCGGTTTTGTTGCGCTGTCCTTCGACCAGTCTTTCTGGGGTGAGAGTGCGGGTACGCCGCGTGGGGCTGTGCTGCCTGATGTCTATGCAGAAAACTTCAGCGCTGCAGTTGATTTCCTCGGAACGCGCGCATTTGTGGATCGTGAAAAAATTGGCGTGATAGGTATCTGCGGTAGCGGCGGCTTTGCCATCGCCGCGACAAAAATGGATCCCCGCATCAAGGCGCTCGCCACCGTCAGCATGTACGACATGGGTGAATATTTCCGTACCGGTCTGAACCATGAGCGGACCGTGGAGATAAGAAACAAGGACCTGGCGATTGCCGCAGAACAACGCTACAAAACCGCTGAAACTGGCCAACCCGTTTATGGTCCGGGGCAAAACGATCCGGTGTTCATCGAAGGTAAAGAGTCTAATGACTTTTATCAGACGGAGCGCGGTAAGGTGGCATCCAACGATCGCCGGTCAACGCCGTCGACCTATGCGAAGTTCATGAACTTCCATCCGTTTATCGATATCGAGTCCATTTCACCGCGACCAATACTCTTTGTCGTGGGTGATGCTGCACCATCCCGCACCTATACCGATACAGCTTACAAAATGGCCGCAGAGCCGAAAGAGCTCGTGGAGATTAAGGGGGCTAACCGTATCGACCTGTATGATCGCACTGAACTCATCCCGTGGGACAAGCTGGTCTCATTCTTTAACACCAATTTGAAATCAGATAAATAATGTTTCTGAACGGCACTATTGCAGTGCCGTTATTCCTGAAAATATAAAAACAACGGAGAGTTTTATGTTCAAACCAGTCATGCTTGCTCTAGCCTCCCTGACGGCGGTGTCATTTTCATCTTTGGGGGCTGAGGCCGAAGGTATCCGGGTCAAGATCACCGCAGGTGACCAGGTGATGACGGCAACGTTTTATGACAATGCCACCACCCGGGCGCTGGTCTCTCGCTTTCCGCTGACGCTGCCCATGGAAGATCTTTACGGACGCGAAATGTGCTACCGGTTCCCGGATGCCCTGCCTGCAAACGAAACGCAGACCAGCGGTTATGAAGTGGGCGATGTTGTTTACTGGGCTCCCCGCCACAGTTTCGTGATCATGTACGAACAGAACAATGAACGGATAGGTAACCTTCAGAAAGTGGGTCGTATCCACTCTGGAGTTGGGATTTTCAGGCATACGGGTAATATTGATGTGACATTTGAGATGGCACATTGATTGCAATTCAATTTCGATAATTTGATGCAGTAACATTATTTGTCTTCATTGAGCATAACTTAGGTGTCCGGGTCAGCGTCCGCTTTTCGCTCAAAGCAGACCTTCTGCTCAGCTACTGGCTCCGCTTATGCCAACAATGGACATTTTCGTGCTGAATAAGCAATGGCATCAAATTTTGTTCTGATTAACGCGGCATGAAAGCCCCTGATGGTACTCTTTTCTTTCGCTATGCCTCTGGGCTCATTCAGGCTGTCGGGCATAAAGACAGGCTGTGGCCCTCGAGACGCCAGGGTGCTGGGCTACGGTATCCATAGATCTTCGAAGATTCAGCCCCCCTTCTTTGCGAAGCTCAATAATCCGTTCTTTTTTGTCTGCTGTATTGAGTGCTCGGGCAGTTTTGGCCGGAGACCGGAACGCCTTAAATGATAGTAAAACGTGCTTCTGGATATCCGGACGATACTCAGCAGTTGACCGAGCGGGTAATTAGCGGCCTGAGTCTGAGACACCTGTCCGGATAGCACAGCTTTTACAGCTTCGATTCTGATCGCAGGCTACTTCACCAGGCCAGTAAACTGCCCCAGTACGCTGTCGAACATCGCCAGCCCGGTGTGTACCTCGGAGGCCGTCATCGTGCAGGGCGGCACCACATGGATACGGTTCTCGACCACAAACGGCAGTATGCCTGCGGCGATCAACGCGCTCTTGATTGCCGCCATGTCTGCGGCCGCAAGCGGCGTTTTTGCCTGGCGATCGCTGACCAGTTCCAGCGCCTGGAACATGCCGCGGCCGCGCACCTCGCCAATCAAAGGATGCTTCGCCGCCAGGGCTTCCAGACCCGGGCGCAGCACGCCGTCGCCCACCTGCGCCGCGTTCTCCACCACCTTCTCTTCCTGCATAGCGTCCAGCGTGGCGACAATGGCGGCCATCGCCATCGGATGGCCAGAATAGGTCAGGCCGCCGGCGAAAAAATGGTCATCGAAATAGCGTGAGATCGCCTCGCTGATTATTACGCCGCCCGCCGGAACATATCCGGCGTTGACCCCCTTAGCGAAGGTAATCAGATCCGGCACGATGCCATCCTGTTCAAAGGCAAACCAGCTACCGGTGCGGCCAAATCCGGCCATCACTTCATCCAGAATCAGCACGATGCCAAACTCATCCGCCAGCGCGCGAACGCCGCGCATATAGCCTTCCGGCGGTACCAGTATCCCGGCGGTGCCTGGGATGGACTCCAGTAAAATGGCCGCGACGGAGGACGGCCCCTCGCACTCGATCATCCGGCGCAGATGGGCCAGCGCCCGCTCGCACTCTTCCTGTTCGCTGGCGGCATGAAATTCACTGCGGTACAGATAAGGGTTAAAGAAGTGGATATGCCCGCGCGCATACTCATTGGGTACGCGCCGCCAGTCGCCGGTGGCGACAATGGCGCTGCCGGTATTGCCATGATAGGAGCGGTAGGCGGAGAAAATCTTGTCGCGACCGGTGTACAGTCGCGCCATGCGCATGGCGTTTTCATTCGCATCCGCCCCCGCATTGGTGAAAAAGACTTTACTAAAGCCCTCCGGGGCAAGAGAGATAATGCGCTTCGCCGCCTCGCCACGGGCCAGGTTGGCGGTAGCTGGCGCGATGGTCGTCAGCGTCTCCAGCTGCGCTTTCATCGCCGCCAGCACGCGGGGATGCTGGTAGCCAATGTTGACGTTGACCAGTTGGCTGCTGAAATCAAGCCAGCTATTCCCTTCATAGTCCCATAGCTCGCATCCCTTCGCCCCCGCGATAACCAGCGGATTGAGGCTGCCCTGCATAGACCAGGAGTGAAATACATATGAACGGTCCAGCTGCCGGACCTCGTCATTGGTGATCGCCATTTCGCTCTGCAGTGCCAGTTTCATCTCTTGCTCCTCGCCTGACGTTATTGATGGCTTCATCATGCGGCGCGCTTTTTGCCAGCGGGTAGAGCCAGTCTTGTTATCAAGTTGTGACACTGTTGTCCCATTGCTACGCCGTAACTGGCTCTCTGCGCCACAGGCGCGCTTTTTTATAGTGGCGGCTCACCTATCAGAGGGATAACGAGTATGAAAAACGTGGTGTTTATTACGGGCGCGACGTCCGGCTTTGGCGAAGCGGCGGCGCAGGTTTTTGCCGATGCAGGATGGGCGCTGGTGCTGAGCGGGCGTCGTCTGGCCCGGCTGCAGGCATTAAAAGCGCGCTTAGGCGCGCAGGTGCCGGTGCATATCGTTGAGCTTGATGTACGGGATAACGAGGCAGTCAGCCATGCGATAAGGGCGCTGCCGGAAGGCTTCGCCGATATCACCGCCCTTATCAACAACGCCGGTCTGGCGCTGGCGCCACAGCCCGCTCAGCGCGTAGAGCTGGAGGACTGGCAGACAATGATAGACACCAACGTTACCGGCCTGGTGAATGTCACCCACGCGCTATTGCCGACGCTTATCAGACACGGCGCGGGAGCAAGTATCATTAACATCGGCTCCATTGCCGGGCAGTGGCCCTATCCCGGTAGCCATGTCTACGGCGCGACAAAAGCCTTCGTGAAGCAGTTTAGCTATAACCTGCGCTGCGATTTGCTGGGCACCGGCGTACGGGTAACTGACCTTGCTCCCGGCATCGCGGAAACGGAATTTACCCTGGTGCGTACAAAAGGCGACCAGGCGGCGTCGGACAATTTATACCGTGGTACTACGCCGCTATCGGCGCAGGACATCGCAGAGCAGATGTTTTACATCGCCACCCTGCCCGCCCATATGAACATCAACCGTCTGGAGGTGATGCCGGTGCGCCAGGCCTGGCAACCGTTCGCCATTGACCGGGACTAAAACGTGGCTCAGTGCTCGCCCCCGTCCCGAAGGCGGGCAGCGTTGTAGAGCCGATCGCGGGCGATATTTTTCATCTTCACCTCACACATGATGTCGAAATCCGTAAACGAGAGCGCCCAGTCATTCAGAGTCTGATTAAAGTAAAAATCAGAGTGGGCGCGCAGTTTGCTCTTCGCCACCCCCAGCGCAAGCTGATCGGGGAGGCCCTGTTCTGGGATAATGCCTTCCTGTGATATGGAGTAGTGCATAACGGGCCGCACGCCCCGCCACGATGCTATCACCTGCTCGATGCGCGGATCGTCAGGACGAAGAAATGCGTTCTCTTTCACCCAGTGATGATGGATATCCACCACGATTGGGCATAAGTCCCTGGCCTGTAACACGTCATCCAGCGAACAGGAAATCTCGTCGTTTTCCACCGTCAGCATCCGTCTTGCCTCCGGGCTTAACTTGCCGAACGCGTGTTTGAACCCGGCGAAACCCGCTTTGCCATTCATATGAATATTGATTTTAAAATCCTGGAAGCTGCGGCCATAGCCCATGAGCGTGGCGCACAGGGCATGGTATTCCACATCCTCCAGCGCCCGCTCCACCACCGGCGGGCTGTCTGAGGCCAGCACAGAATACTGCCCCGGGTGGAAAGAGAGCCGGATGTCGTTCGCCCGCGCCAGATCGCCGCATTTCTCAAACAGCGGAAGCAGCTGTCCTGAGAGTTCGTGATAGATAGGGGTGGCTTCCGGCACGGTGTAGAGCGGCAGGAGGTCGCTGCCGATACGCATCATTCTCAGGTCCGGCGGCAGGCGGGCGAGCTGCTCAAAGATGCACGCCAGATGGGTCAGGTTGGTGACAGAGAGCGTATAAAGGAGGTTTTCCCGCGCCTCCAGGCCGAGCCCCAGGAAACGCGTGCGGGTAGTGCTTTTAAAAGGAAATGGCTGTCTGAACTCCGGGTCCAGAAATTTACAGGCAAAGCCCAGCTTCATATGGCCTCCGTCCGGCGTTTTATGACAGTACGCGCAGGCTACCAGGGCCACGCACCAGCTAAAGCTTAACCGTAGACATAATTTGCAAACCTGCACAGAAAAATATGCTTGTGTAAGTTTGCTAGCTGATTAACCCCACTGTTTCCACTTCTTCTCCCCCAAAAAAGAAAAAGTTTGCGATAAGTAATTAAACATTTGGTTAAAATTTTTAACACCTTATTGATAATAAGAACAATTATCGACAAAATTAGCATTATCAACAAATAACGATAACCACCTGTTTGTGGGTCTTCTCCACACATTAAGGATTAATGATGCATAACAAAAAATATACGCTCTGGGCGTTAAACTCATTGCTGTTACCGGTCATGGCGCCGGCCGTTGCGCAGCAAACCAGCGAGGAACAGATGGTGGTCTCCGCCAGCCGTACCCACCGCACCGTTGCAGAGATGGCGCAAACCACCTGGGTGATTGAACGCGCGGAACTTGAGCAGCAAATCCAGGGCGGCAAAGAGCTTAAAGAGGCGCTGGCGCAGCTTATCCCCGGGCTTGATGTCAGCAGCCAGAGCCGCACCAACTACGGTATGAACATGCGTGGCCGGGCTATCGTCGTGCTGGTTGACGGCGTGCGTCTTAACTCTTCCCGTACCGATAGCCGTCAGCTTGATGCTATCGATCCCTTTAATATTGAGCACATTGAGGTTATCTCTGGCGCAACCTCCCTTTACGGCGGCGGCAGCACCGGCGGGTTGATCAATATTGTCACCAAAAAAGGCCAGCCTGATACCGCCATGGAGTTTGAAGCGGGGGCAAAGAGCGGCTTTAACAGCAGCAGCGATCATGACGAACGCGTTGCGGGGGCCATATCCGGCGGGAACGATCGTATTTCCGGGCGCATGTCGGTGGCCTGGCAGAAATTCGGCGGCTGGTATGACGGCAACGGCGACGCCACGCTGCTGGACAACACACAAACCGGCCTGCAGTACTCAGACCGCCTTGATGTGATGGGCACCGGCACGCTGAATATCGACGATACGCAGCAGCTTCAGCTGGTCAGCCAGTACTATAAAAGCCAGGGCGATGATGAACACGGGCTGTTCCTCGGGGAAAATTTCTCCGCCGTGACGGGCCGCGGCGCGGCGTATACCAGCAAAGGGCTGGATTCGGACCGTATTCCGGGCACGGAGCGCCACCTTATCAGCATGCAGTACTCCAACACCGATTTCCTCGGTCAGGAGCTGGTGGGGCAGCTTTACTATCGCGATGAATCGCTCACGTTTTACCCCTTCCCGACGGTGGCAGGCGGCAGAGTCACCAGCCTTTCCGCGTCGCAGCAGGATACCGATCAATATGGCGCGAAGCTGACGCTCAACAGTAAGCCTCTGGACGGGCTGCAGCTTACCTACGGGCTCGACGCTGACCATGAACGTTTCACCTCTAACCAGATGTTCTTTGATCTGCCGACCTCGGCGGCATCCGGCGGTTTGCATAATAAGAGTATCTACACCACCGGCCGCTATCCGGCTTATGACATCACCAATCTGGCGGCGTTTTTACAGTCCAGCTACGACATCAACGATCTCTTCACCGTAAGCGGCGGGGTACGCTATCAGTACACTGAAAACAGCGTTGACGACTTTATCGGTTACGCGCAGCAGCAGGCGATCGCCAATCGTACCGCCACCTCGGCGGACGCTATTCCCGGCGGCACCACGGACTATGATAATTTCCTCTATAACGCCGGGATTCTGATGCATATCACCGAGCGTCAGCAGGCCTGGTTTAACTTCTCCCAGGGCGTGGAACTGCCCGACCCCGGAAAATATTACGGCAGCGGCACCTATCGCCTGGTCAATGGCCATTACCAGCTGGTTAACAGCGTGAACGTCGGGCAGTCCAGCCTGCAAGGGATCAAAGTTGACTCCTATGAGCTGGGCTGGCGCTATACGGGAGATGCGCTGCGCACGCAGCTGGCGGCCTATTACTCGCTTTCCGATAAGTCCATCTCCATTAACCGTACCGACATGACCATTAATGTCGATGACGACAAGCGCCGTATTTACGGGCTGGAAGGGGCGGTGGATTACTTTATTCCCGATACGGTATGGAGCGCCGGGGTTAACTTCAATGTGCTGAAATCGGAAACCAAAGTCGACGGTAAGTGGCAGAAATGGGATGTCATTTATGCCAGCCCGTCAAAAGCGACCGCTTACGTTGGCTGGTCGCCGGACCCGTGGAGCCTGCGCGTGCAGAGCACCCAGTCGTTTGATTTAACCGATGACAACGGTAATAAAATCGACGGTTATAACACCGTTGATCTTATTGGCAGCTACGCGCTGGCGCTGGGTAAAGTGAGCTTTAGCGTTGAGAACCTGCTCGATAAAGACTACACCACCGTCTGGGGCCAGCGCGCGCCGCTGCTCTACAGCCCCACCTACGGCTCGCCTTCGCTGTATGAATACAAAGGGCGCGGAAGAACCTTCGGCGTGAACTACTCCGTTACTTTCTGATTCACCGCTGGCTCCCCGGATGCGGCTACGCCTTATCCGGGCTACCTGTCTGGTCGGAACATTCCCGGATACGGCTTGAACTGCGCCTTATCCGGGCTTTCTTTCTTACCGGAGCGCTTTAACGGCTCGACTGCAAAAACTGCCTGACCCGGTCGGAATCCGGGTTAGTGAAAAATTTCTCCGGCGGGGCTTTTTCAATCAGCAGCCCTTTTTCCAGAAACACCACTTCGTCCGAGACCTGGCGGGCAAAATCCATTTCATGGGTAACCACCACCATCGTATAGCCTTCCGCGGCGAGGTTTTTCATTACCCCCAGCACTTCATTGACCAGCTCCGGATCAAGCGCGGAAGTCGGTTCGTCAAATAAAATCACCTCGGGCGACATTGCCAGCGAGCGGGCAATGGCCACGCGCTGCTTCTGGCCGCCGGAGAGGGTTATCGGCCAGACATCCTTTTTATGCCCCATCCCGACTTTATCAAGCTGCTGTCGGCCCACCTCTTCCGCCGCCTCGCGTTTCATGCCTTTAACGTGGATTAGCGCCTCGGTGACGTTTTGCAGCACCGTCAGATGCGGCCACAGATTGAAGCTCTGAAAGACCATGCCCACGCGCTCGCGTATTTTCGATAGCGCCTTGTGCGACATTGGCTTGCCCGTTGCTTCGTCAATCCCCAGACGCAGGCCGCTGATGCGCACTTCACCGCGATCCGGCTGCTCCAGCCAGTTCATACAGCGCAGCAGCGTCGATTTCCCCGAGCCGGATGAACCCAGAATACTGACCACCGTGCCCTTTGCTACCGTCAGGTTGATATCGCGCAACACCTCAACATTATCAAACTGCTTGGACAGATTTTTAATACTTACCGCGCTTAATTCAGGCATGGGTCATTCCTCGTTTAGTTCCATAATGACTGAGCCGTTTAATGAACAACTCCAGTAAGATGCTGATAGCCCAGTACAGCGCTATCGCGACAATAAAAGCGTTAAACGGAATAAACCAGGTTGACTGTACGCTGTTCGCCGCCGCGGTAATCTCCTGGACGGTGATAATACATAAAAAGGCGGTGTCCTTAAGACAGATAATCAACTGGTTGCCCAGCAGCGGTAATGCCGAGGAGAAAATATTCGGCAGCACGATACGGCGGAAAATTTTATAACGAGAAAAGCCCTGTGAAACGGCAGCTTCAATATAGCCGACGGAGAACAGCCGCCGCTGGCTACGCAATATTTCAAAGAAATAGGCGCCGTGGTAGATAATTAATGCCAGCATGCCTGCCGTCCACGCTTCCATACTGATGCCGATTTGCGGCAGGCCATAATAGAGCAGGTAGGCCAGAATTAAGAAAGGCACCGCGCGCATCAGGCTTACAAAGGCAATAATAAGCCGGTCGATAACCGGGTTACGGTATTCCATCACATAACAGAGAATGATGCCCAGGATCAGCCCGACGACCGCCGCGATAATAAACAGTTCAAGGGTTGCCAGCAGGCCGTTAAAAAAGCTCTCCCGCGCCGCCCAGATAATTCCCCACTGATTCATAACTCCTCCTGTTGTTACCGCGCCAGGCGCTTCGCTTTACGTTCCGCCATGCTCTGCAATTTGAGCAGCAGGCCAATGATCATGACGTAGAGCAGCCCTGCCGCCAGAATGGGCGACAACGGCTCATAGGTGACCGAGGAGATTCGGTTAGTGACCCGGGTCAGATCCACCACGCCTATTACCGCGATAGCCGGACTGCCTTTAATCAGAAATGACATCTCGTTAACCAGCGCGGGCAGGCTCTCTATCCACATCTGCGGCAGCATAATATGGCGAAAGTAAGTCCAGCGCCGCATCCCGACGGACTCCGCCGCCTCGCGCTGCTCGCGGGGAAAATTACGAAAAGCGTTACGCCAGATTTCGGCGTTAAATGCCGACGTATTCAGCGTTAACGCCACAATCGCCGCTAGGGTTTTGTCCAGATTAATGCCCACCGTCGGGAGAGATAAAAAGAGAAACAGCACCAGCGTTACCAGCGGCGTAGCGCGCGCAAGGCTGATGTAGACCACCAGAATCTGATCGACGACGGGAATCTTTAGCATGCGGACAAAGGCGATAACCAGCCCAATCACCACCCCGAACGCGATGGCGATGCCCGAGATCCAGAGGGTCGTCCATGCGCCTTCAATTAGTAACTGCCACGCCATTGAATCCATGTTGCCCTCCTGCTGAAAACAGGCGACGGTTGCCCGCCGCAGAGACTTATAAACCGGCTAACTTATGAAACTGATCGGCACTGGTAATCGGCTCTTTCGGCAGATCATAGGTTTCGCCAAACCATTTTTTCTGCAGCTCCGCCAGCCTGCCGGTTTCGGTCATGTGGTTCATAAATTTGGTCATAAAGGCCAGCAGCTCCGGGGAGTTTTTCGGGATAGGCCAGGCCATATACCCCGGCCCGGAGACGGCCAGCCCTTTGGCGAACACCTTCGGCTTCGCTTTCACCAGATCGTTTACCGAGATAACCACGTTGATAACGTAATCGACCCGTTTATTCGCCAGGTCGGCATAGGCCTCCGGGTAAGATTGATATTCAACGACCGGGCCAAGTTTGCCGCCGCTCTTCTCCAGCATCGTTTTCAGCTCCGGCAGGCGGGCTAATAAGGCGCTGCCGGCCTGGACGCCAACTTTTTTACCGCTCAGGTCGGCAATGGTATTGAGGGTTTTATCATCCGCGCGCTTCACGAAATAGTGCTGGGCGGAGGCCCACGGCGGGGTAAAATTAAAAACATTCAGCCGTTCATCGGTTATTACCGCACCGGTGACGGCCATGTCATATTGCCCGGTCGAGACCGAAGCCAGCAGCCCCGTCCACGGCAAAATACTCTGGTTAATGTTGAATTTTGCATATTTACGCAACTCGTCCAGCATATCTTTATTAAACCCGTCGGACTGCCCGTTAGTCATAAAGTTAAACGGGGCGTAATCGTCCTCTGTCGCCACCTTCAAGGTGCCGGTTTTTTCAATGTCGGGTAAATCTGCTGCGACTGCGTGTAGGGAAAAAGCCAAAGAGATCATGGCTGCAAGACAATATTTGCCGAATACTTTTTTCATCTCTCTACCCTTATTTAACGTGGCCGGACCGTCGGTATCCAGGTTTTCGGGACCATTGCGAAACTATTTGCAATGAATATGTTGCAATGAATATGCCAGGTGCGTTTGTTGAACACATCATCATGGCTGCGTTTTTACAATAGGGAGGCTTTTTGCAATTTTAATAGAGCCAGTTGAGCGGAACAGTTGTGTCAGGGGGCGTTAAGCTGGTACGGAATTTGCTGATTACCTGAGGTCAGTTATTTCAGGGAGCCGCTTATGATTCGCCATCTCATGCATATCAATTTTGACGGCCAGCGCGGTTTGCAGGAGCAGGTCCGCGAATCGCTTATCAGCGCTATCTTGAGCGGAATTTTCGCCCCGGATACCCCGCTGCCCTCCTGTCGGCAGCTGGCCGGGCAGCTCAACGTTTCGCGTAATACCACGGCGCTGGTATTCGAAAGCCTCGTCAATGAAGGTTATCTGATAAGCCGCCCGCGCAGCGGTTACTACCTGCACCCGGATTATCATAACGCCGGGCAAAGCGTTCCCCAGAATGCACCCTTGTGCGAGAGCGATGCACCATGCTGGAGCAAACGCCTGCACATCACCCCCAGCCAGCAGGAGTCGATCCTCAAACCCGCGGGCTGGATGCACTATCGCTACCCCTTTATTTACGGCCAGCCGGATACCCGCCAGTTTCCCTTGACCACCTGGCGCGCGGCGGCGAACTGGCTGCACGGCGGAGTGCGCGACCCGGCCTGGGTGGTGGATCATATCGATCAGGATGTACCGATGCTGGTTGAGCAGATCCGCACCCACGTCCTGCCCAAACGTGGGATAGTCGCCGCCCCTGACGAAATACTGATTACCCTGGGTTCGCAAAACGCCCTCTATTTGCTGACCCGGCTGCTGATGTCGCCCCGGACGCGGGTTGGCGTGGAAAACCCCGGTTTCCGCGAAGCCATCAATACCTTTCTGCTTAGCGATACGCAAATCGTGCCGCACGCGGTGGATGGCGAAGGACTGGTGCCTGGCGAGTCGCCCTGCGATTACTATTATGTGACGCCGGGGCATCAGGTGCCCACCGGGGTGACCATGAGCCGCGCACGACGTGCTCATCTATTAAACTTCGCTACCCGCCATGACGCGGTGATCATTGAAGATGATTACGATTCGGAGAGTAACTTCAGCCAGAACCCTCTGCCCGCGCTTAAAGCCAGCGACCGCAGCGGTCGGGTGATTTACGTCAGCAGCCTCTCTAAAGCGTTATCGCCGGGGCTGCGGCTTGGTTATATGGTGGCCGCGCCGGAAATCATCGACGAGGCGCGGGCGCTGCGGCGTCTTGTCTACCGCCATCCGCCGACCAATATTCAGTACCAGATGGCCCATTTTCTGGCCCAGGGACACTATGAAACCCATCTGCGCCGCTACCACGAGGACTCCGCGCGCCGCTGGGATACATTGCATAACGCGCTGCGTGCCTTTCTGCCGGAGTGCGCGACCTTTTCCGGCAGCGAACACGCTAACGCGTTCTGGCTGAGCACGCCCGGGCAGATCAGCACCCGGCAGTTAACCTGGCGTGCCGCCCACGCGGGCGTACTGATTGAACCCGGCGCACGCCATTTTCTGGATGACGCGCCGCCGGATAACTTTTTCCGCATGGGCTTTCACGCCATCAACCCCGACGCCATTGTGCCAGGAGTGAAAGTGCTGCGCGGCCAGATGGGTCAACTGGCGTAGCGTATCTCAAGCCGGGTTTGGATAGCCGCCTATACTTACAGCAATATCACGTAAGGAAAGGACTGCGCCCTATGCCACTACCCGATTTTCACGTTTCTGAGCCGTTTACCCTGGGCATTGAACTTGAGCTACAGGTGGTTAACCCACCGGGTTACGATCTTAGCCAGGACTCTTCCCGCCTGATCGATGCGGTTAAAGCGAAGATCAAGGCTGGCGAGGCCAAGCATGACATTACGGAAAGCATGCTGGAGATCGCCACCGGCGTCTGCCGCGATATTAACCACGCCGCGCATCAATTTTCCACCATGCACCAGATCATCCTGCACGCGGCGAAAGAGCATCATGTGCAGATTTGCGGCGGCGGCACCCACCCTTTTCAGAAGTGGCAGCGCCAGGAGATCAGCAACGACCAGCGTTATTTCCGTACGCTGGAGATGTTCGGTTATCTGATGCAGCAGGCCACGGTATTTGGTCAGCATGTGCATATCGGCTGTCAAAGCGGCGACGATGCTATTTATCTATTGCATGGCCTGTCTCGTTTCGTGCCGCACTTTGTCGCGCTGGCTGCGGCTTCGCCCTATATGCAGCGCACCGATACCCGCTTCGCCTCATCGCGTCTGAATATCTTTTCATCGTTCCCGGATAACGGCCCGATGCCGTGGGTCAGCAACTGGCAGGAGTTTGAAGGGCTGTTCCGCCGTCTGAGCTATACCAGCATGATTGAAAGTATTAAGGACCTGCACTGGGATATTCGTCCCAGCCCCCATTTCGGCACCGTAGAGGTGCGGGTCATGGATACGCCGCTGACGCTCTCCCATGCGATAAACATCACCGGTTTTATCCAGGCCATTGCGTACTGGCTGCTGGCTGAACGGCCTTATAAGCACCAGGAGCGCGATTATCTGCTGTATAAATTCAACCGCTTCCAGGCCTGCCGCTTCGGGCTGGAAGGCATCATTACCGATGTGCACACCGGCGAACAACGTAAAATCGCCGACGATATTGTACATATGCTGGAAAAAGTCGCCCCCTACGCCGATAAGCTGAACGCAAGCAGCGCCATTACCGAACTGGGCTATTTTGTGAAGCGCGGTAAAAGCGAAGCGCAGCTGATGCGTGATTTTGTTGCCGATGGCGGGTCGTTGATTGGCCTGGTACAAAAACATGCGGAGATCTGGGCCGCCGGGTAAGAGTGGCGTTCAGGGAAACATTGCACCGGCGGATGCTTTCCCTGACAATACCCTTTTAACAACCAGTTAACCGTTATGAAGCACCCACTGGAAACGCTGGTCACGGCAGCGGGCATTCTGCTGATGGCCTTGATCTCTGTTCTGCTCCTGCCAGCGCCCGCCCTCGGCCTGGCGCTGGCCCAAAAGCTGATGGCAACCTTCCATCTGTTGGACCTTAACCAGCTGTATACCCTTATCTATTGCCTGTGGTTTTTACTGCTGGGTGTGGTTGAGTTCTATGTGCTGCGCTTTATCTGGCGGCGCTGGTTCTCGGTCGGGTAATGTCTCTGCGAACAGGAATTCATGGAACGGCGTAGCCCGGGTAAGCGCA
>NZ_HE578949.1:221992-419714 GCF_000321045.1 Phytobacter massiliensis JC163 | reverse complement strand
GTGCCGCTCTTTCATCACTCCCGGCTTTGTCGACAACCTCAAGCGGCAACTTTGTTGCCGTTTTGCTTTTACCTTGAAGATGAAAAACCAGCCTGGGGGTGATTCTCCTTGCGGTATGCTCCCGGCGGCTGGTGAAAAGTGCGGGTAAAGATGCGCGTAAAGGTCTGCTGGGAATCAAAGCCGTATTTCAAACAGATGTCATAGACTTTCTGATCGGTATTGAGCAGATCCTGGGCCGCCAGCGATAGCTTGCGCTCCCGGATATAGCGCCCAAGACTCTGCCCTTTATATTGCAAAAAAAGCCGTTGCAGGTGCCATTTCGAATATCCCGCGTGCCTGGCTATCTCATCAATTCGCAGCGGTTGATGGAGATTGTCGTCAATCCACTCGACGATAGTGTCTATAACCTGAGCGGAAATCGTCATACTGCCCTCCCCTTATGCTTTTCGTGATAAACCATTATTCCCACCAGGCGCGAAAACCTTGCGCGCTGTCCGCGGCGTGCACCGGCTCCCCAAGCGTAGGGGTCAACAGGCGATACCCTTTGCCGAGGCTTGCCTTCGCCAGCCGTTTGTACGGGTCGTCCCAGGTATGTTTTGCCAGCACGAACCGCCCGGCGTGGCCCGGCAATACCGCCCGCGCCTGTAAATCTTCTGCGGCCTGGGCCGTCTCTTCCGGCATCATGTGAATATATTTCCAGTCCTGGTCGTACTGACCGTTTTCCAGAATCGCCAGATCCACCGGGCCAAACTGCTCGCCGATAGTTTTAAAGTGCGGCCCGTAGCCGCTGTCGCCGCTGTAGTAGAGCTTGCGGCTGTCGCTTACCAGCATGAAACTCGCCCACAGGGTCTGGTTGCGCTTAAGTCCGCGCCCGGAAAAGTGCCGGGCGGGCAATACGTGGATGTCCAGGTCATTACCGACGCTGATTTTTTGCTGCCAGTCGGCTTCGTCGATAATGGCCGGGTCCATACCCCAGTAGCGTAAATGCGACCCTACCCCCAGCGGAGTGACCACCCGTTTTATTTTCGGCATCAATGCTTTGAGAGTGGCGTAGTCCAGGTGGTCATAGTGATCGTGAGAGATAATCAGCAGGTCGATCGGCGGCATGGCCTGCGCCGTCCACGGGTAGTCTCCGGCAAATGCTTTGTTCAGGAAGGAGAACGGCGCGGCATAGTTGCTAAACACCGGATCGATAAGAATACGTTTGCCCGCCAGCTGAACATACCAGGAAGAGTGTCCCAGCCACACAACCGTATCCTGCTCCACCGGCAGGCTGGCGAGATCGGTTTTCACCAGCGGCAGCGGCTGCGCCGGGCGTGCGTTGTCCCGACGAGCAGTCAGAAATTCCCACCACGCCGTCAGCATACTTTTTTGGCCGGTATAGCCCGGCGTAGGCAGTTGGTTCTGGAATTCGCCGTCACGGTATTGGGGGGACTGCTCGACTCTGGTCAGTTGTTCACCCTGCGGGCGTTGACCAAAACCGGGGTTTAAAACGAACGGCAAACTTGCGGCACTCGCTACGAGCATAACAATCACCACGCTGAGAATGAGACGTTTCATATCCTGCCTGAATAGATTTCTGTCCGTAGAAACACCCGGAAGGGACAAACTTGATTATGAGTGAGTAAGCACTCATTATAGAAAGGGCAGCAAAACCGTCAAGATGATTTTCGAACTTTGACATTCCGCGTTGCAGCGGTCTGGAAGGCATGTTTCAATCGTGGTTTTTATAGCGTATGGGGTAATAGGTAGTGGCTCGTCCGAAAAGTGAAGATAAAAAACAGGCGTTACTGGATGCGGCAACGGCGGCTATCGCCCATGCGGGGATCGCCGCTTCTACCGCGCTGATCGCCCGTAACGCGGGCGTCGCCGAAGGGACGCTGTTTCGCTACTTTGCCACCAAAGACGATCTGCTCAATGCGCTCTACCTGCACCTGAAATCCGATCTGTGCCGCACCCTGATCGACAATCTCGATCGCTCGGTGAGCGATCCTAAAGCGCATACCTGTTCAATCTGGAACAGCTATATCGACTGGGGCATCCGCCATCCTCATGGTCACAATGCCATCCGCCAGATTTCAGTAAGCGAAAAGATCACCGAAGCCACTCGCCAGCACGTCACCGACATGTTTCCTGAGCTGCATGAGCTCTGTCATCGTTCGGTGCTGCCGGTCTTTCTTTCGCAGGCGTTCGCCCCGTTTGGCGACGCGATTTTTTTAACCCTTGCCGAAACCACAATGGATTTCGCCAGCCGCGATCCGGACCGGGCGAAAGAGACCAAACAGCTGGGTTTTGAAGCAATGTGGCGGGCTTTAACCGCAGAGGGCGCGCATGGACAGTAATACCTTACACGCAACGGCGAAGCGCCTCGCGCTGGAACTGCCCTTTACCGAACACTGCTGGCCTTTTGGCCCGGAATATGACGTGTTCAAAGTGGAGGGGAAAATGTTTATGTTAATCGCCACCGCCCACGGCAGGCCGATGGTAAACCTGAAATCGGACCCGCAAAAATCGCTGCTTAATCAGCAGATTTATCGCAGCATTGAGCCGGGTTATCACATGAACAAAAAACACTGGATCTCCGTCTACGCAGGCGACGACATCGATGAAGCGCTGCTTCACGACCTGGTCCATGATTCGTGGCATCTGGTGGTCGACGGGCTGACAAAAAAAGCGCAGCAGCGGCTGCGCCCAGAGAGATAAATATCGCAGGCGTTCGCCCCGCCGCAACTGGCGGGGCAATGCCGTCAGGCGCGACGGCGGGAGAGTTTAAAGGTTATAAAAAGAACAATGACCCAGACCGGCAGGAGAATAGCCGACAGGCGCATCTCATCCATCGTACACATCAGCCCCAGAATCATCAGCATAAACGCGATACAGAGATAGTTGCTGAACGGTGAAAGCAGCGCCTTAAACTGCGGATCGCGCCCTTTGCGACGCATGGCGGCGCGGAATTTCAGGTGCGCCAGTGAAATCATGATCCAGTTGAGCAACAGCGTCGCCACAACCAGCGCCATCAGCAGACCAAAGGCTTTTTGCGGCAGCAGGTAGTTCACCAGCACCACCAGCGAGGTGATTGCCCCTGACAGCAGCAGCGAATTAACCGGCACGCCGCGGCGGCTAACGCGGGTTAAGAACCCAGGCGCATTCCCCTGCACCGACAGGCCAAACAGCATCCGGCTATTGGAATAGACACCGCTGTTATAGACCGACAGCGAGGCGACCAGAATGACGAAGTTAAGCGCGGAAGCCACCAGATTGCTGTCCAGATCGTGAAAGATCATCACGAAGGGGCTGCTGTTGGCTTTGACATCCACCCATGGATAGAGCGCCAGCAGCACCACCAGCGAACCGATATAAAAGAGTAAAATCCGGTATACCACCTGATTCACCGCTTTCGGGATGGTGGTGTGCGGATCGCGGGCTTCCGCAGCGGTGATGCCAATAAGCTCCAGCCCGCCAAACGAGAACATAATCACCGCCAGCGCCAGGATAAGCCCGTGCCAGCCGGTTGCAAAGAAGCCGCCGTGACGCCACAGGTTGTCGAAACCGGCACGTTCGCCGCCGTGGCCGGTAAACAGCATCCACAGGCCAAAGCCAATCATGCCAAGGATTGCCAGCACTTTTATCAGCGCAAACCAGAACTCCGTTTCGCCATACAGGCGCACGTTTACCAGATTGACGGCGTTAATGATAATAAAGAAGGCAGCGGCCCAGATCCATGTGGGGACATCCGGGAACCAGTACTGCATATAGATCCCGGCGGCGGTCAGCTCCGCCATCCCCACCAGCACGAACATTGCCCAGTAGTTCCAGCCGGACAGGAAACCGGCGAACGGCCCCCAGTATTTAAAGGCAAAATGGGCAAACGAACCGGAGACGGGCTCTTCAACCACCATCTCCCCGAGCTGGCGCATAATTAAAAAAGCGATGATGCCCGCTACGCCATAGCCCAGCAAAACCGCCGGCCCCGCCATCTGAATCGCCGGGCCAATGCCCAAAAACAGTCCGGTGCCGATGGCCCCACCGAGAGCGATTAACTGAATGTGGCGATTTTGTAATCCCCGCTGCAGCGTCGGCCCTGTTTCCGACGCGGCATCTGCTGAATGCGCAGACGCCATTGACGCGTTTTTCACGTCGTTCCCCTTTCTTGTTGTCATGAAGCCGCACCTTTTAACATTTCAGGCGAGGCGGAGCAAGAAAGATGAATGTCAGCCCAACGCCACAATGGCGGGCTTTATCAGGCAAAAACAGGCGGCAGAAAAACGAGGTGGATCTCAGGCCCCCTTACCCGTCAAGTTAACGTACAAAAATATCGGGGCCTTTCTGGTCGAGAAGATTAAGCAGACGTAGCGCTGCGCCAGAAGGCTTTTTCTCATTTCGCTCCCATTTTGAGACGCTTTCAACCGACATATTAAGCACATAAGCCAGCGAGGACTGGGACATTTTATAGCGGCTACGCATAATCTGTATGTCAGCACCATCCATAGGGTGTGCTTTTTCAACACGCTCCCTAAGTTCCTTTGCGGCAACGCGCGCGTTAATACGCGCCATGGTGGCGTCTTCGATGCCCCCATGTTCGTGTAAGCCTTTCGCCATTGCCTGTAACTCTTTAATATTCGCTGCCATCACAATTTACCTCTCGCAATTCTTTGGCCTGAATAAGCTGAGTAATCTGTTTAGCATTCAGTCTCAGCAGATCTCCAGCAATGTCTTTATAAATTTCCAGTTCATCATCCGGGATCTCTTTAGCGTTTTTCCTGACCTGATTTTTTTTCCAGCCGTCAGCAAAAAAAGGTGGGTTCCGAGTTTAAAAAAGATGATGGTTCTGGCGCCCCCACTTTTACCGGCATTAATCGCAATGCGTTTTTTAATCACTCCGCCACCTAAATCACCTTCGAAGCGCCCATTCATGACTTCATAAGCGATGCTACAAAGCTGACTGTCAGTAACGAAAAGACTTTTAAATTTCTTATCAAAAAGCCTCGTTGCAAAAATGGCCACAGCTAGTCCCTTAACTTAATACCGTACATATTACTATAGTAATTTATACGACACCTAACAAGACAGTGGTCAAAAAAGAGGTAGCTTGTGCGAGGTGACTCATTGCCCCCGCTGGCTTTGCCATGCCTCCCGGTTAATATGGTAAAGAAAACTGGGCGGCGCATTGTTCACATCATTAATCTCCCGGACCCGGCGCAGGCCGGATTTTTCCAGCACCCGCTGTGAGGCCTGGTGGTTCTGGCGCACCAGCGCAGAGATGTCATCAAGGCCGGCATCCTCAAAACCAAAGGCAATAAGTCGGGTAGCAAACTCCGTCGCCAGCCCCTTCCCCCAGGCCTCGGTGGCGAAGCGATAGCCCAGATTATTGATGGTTAGCGAGCCATACGTGCGCGGGCGCAATCCGCCAAAGCCGATAATTCGCTGCGGCTGGTGCGCCAGAGCGACCGCAAAGTTACTCCACCCCTGCGATTGCCAGAGCGCGACCCACTGGGCCATGGTCTCCTGGGCCTCAGCCATGTCCGGCATCGGGCCTGCGGGATTGAAAATCTGGGTGGCGGGGTCGCCATAGATTCTGAATAAATCATCGGTGTCGTCCAGGGTTACCGGGCGCAGGAGCAGGCGTTCAGTCGAGAGCATCATTGTGAATTATATGTAAATTAAAAGAGGAGCATTTAACATACTCCTCTTTTTACACGTTGTGCCACATTTCATCGCACGAGGGTTACCCCTGCGAGCGAGCCGGGTCTCAGAAGTCGTAACTCATTGAGACTTTAAGCGTCCGCGGTTCGCCCTGGAAGATATACGAGCCGTTATCCTCGACACTGGACCAGTATTTTTCATCGGTGACGTTATCCACTCCCACGCGCCAGACCAGTTCGTTCTGCGCCTGGTTCAGCGCCATGCGATACCGCACGCCTAAATCGAGCGTGGTATAACCATCGAGTTTTTTAGTGTTGGCGGCGTTAGCGTACTGCGAGCCGGTATGGTTGACCCTTGCCGTGGCGGTCAGCCCGTCGATGGGCTTGATATCGTATTCCGCCCCAATGACCCCGTAGAAGCTGGCCACGCCCACCGGTTTGTTGCCCTGATTGACGCCGTTCGCCGTTTTGGTCATCTCTGCATCGATCCAGGTGGCGCTGCCGTTTAAGCGCAGCCCAAACACCGGTTCGCCAAAGACGTTTAACTCTATGCCCCGGTTACGCTGCTCGCCGTCAAGGGCGTAGTAGTTGGTTACGCTGTCCTGAATAGCGTTCGGCTTTTTAATTTCGAACAGCGCCAGGGTTCCCCCCAGACGACCAAAGTCGGTTTTTATCCCCACTTCGTTCTGCTTCGAATGAGCAATCCCGGTAGCCTCAAACTGGTTAGCCGCCCCTCTCGGCGCCACGCTGCCTGGCTGCAGCGCCTCGGTATGGTTCGCGTACAGCGAGACGCTCTCCACCGGCTTGTAGACAATCCCGAACGTCGGCATCCAGCGATCTTCGGTATAACGGGAGGAAGTGGTTTCCGCGCCGGTCGCATTGCTGTAGTTGCGCACCCATACCTTCTGATAGCGCGCGGCGGCGGTAAACAGCAGGCTATCATCCAGCACGCCAAGAGTATCGCTGAACAGCCATCCCTGGGTGCGGGTGCGGCTGGTGGTCAACGGGTCGCTATAATTGCCGCCGAAAATGGTATTTGCCGGTTTAGGCACATCGCCATTGTCATAAATATTGGTTCTTGAGGGTGAGCCCGCCATTCGCCACGCGGTTTTGTCGCGCTTAATATTGGCAGAGTAGCCCACATTCACATCATGCGAGACAAAGCCGGTATCGAAGCGGCCGCGCACGCCGCCCATCCCGCTGGAGGTATCCATAATACGGTTAGTATCCAGCCGCCCGACGGTGGCGTCCCCTTCCTTATTGAGCAGTTTCGGCGTGCTATAAAGCCCCTCTTCATGGGCGTGCTGTGCGCCATAGGCGCCATAGGCGGTCCACGCATCGGTCAGATCGTACTCGGCGCGGGCCATGCCAAATTCGTTTTCGATGTTGCTATAGGCCCATTTCTGGGTGAAGCTTTTACGCGGATCGGGTACCTCAGGAATAAAATCCACGCCGCTGATATTCAGCCCGGTGGTCGCGCCATGAAACGTTTTCTTTTGATAGCCCACGTCCAGCGAGGTGCGCAGGCGATCGCCCCGGTAATCCAGGCCAAGCGAGGCCAGGGTCGTGCGGCGTTTATCATCTTCTGTCGCCGCCTCGCCTTCACGGTGCACCAGGTTCATACGCGCGCCGAACTGGTTGTCATCGCCGAAGCGACGGCCAACGTCCAGCGTACCGCCTACTTGCGAACGCGTACCGTAATCCACCCCGACACGGGTAACCGGCGTCTCTTGCGCGTGCTTCGGCTCAAGGTTAATCATTCCCCCCACGCCGCTTGAAGCCGCGCCGTTAAGCAGCGCATTCGCCCCTTTAAAGACCTCCACGCGGTCGATCATTTGAGTATCGACCACCTGACGCGGCAAAACGCCCGGCAGGCCGCCAAACAGCATATCGTCGCCCGCGAGGTTGAAGCCGCGAATACGATAGGTTTCTGCAAAGTTACCGTAACCCTGTACCGTCTGCACCCCCGCATCGTTGCTTACGACGTCGGCAACGGTTTTCGCCTGTTGATCCTCAATAAGCTTCGAGGTGTAGCCAATAACGTTAAAAGGAACATCCATCGCTTTTTGTTCACCCAGCATGCCCAGCCGACCGCCGTAGGCCACCTGGCCATCAAGATAGGCCGGAACCAGCGCATCGCCGCCAGAAATGAAACCGCTGGCTGGCGTGGCCTGTACCACCAGCGTCTCCTCCTGAGTCTGGCCGCTGGCGGCATCTGCCGTCGCGGCCTGAGCTGCCTGCGCGGCGGTACCGATGGCTAACGCAAGCAATGACTTGCGCAGAGGTAGAGATAACGTAACGTTCATGATTAACTCGTCATTAAGGCAAAAAGGAAAAGGCCCGTCGCCGGGCCGGATTTTTTATTGATTCAGGGAGAGACGGACAATGCTGTCCGGCCCGTTAGTTGAGTGGTCTTTGTTAAACGGCTGTTTTACCGTCACATACAGCGTCTGGCCGTCGGCGGAGAGCAGCAGGCTGTTCGGATTCGGTTGCAGATCCCAGCGCTTTTTCACCGCATAGCTTGTGGCATCCAGGCTCAGGACCGTGCCCGACTCACGCTGGGTGATATAGATCTCGTGCCGTTTGGGGTTGAATTTTACCGCCAGCGCATCGCCCGGCAGGGTCTTAACCAGCTGCCCGGAGTGAATATCCAGCACCAGCGTGGCCTTAGCTTTAGAGTTATCGGTAACGAACAGGCGGCCCGTTTCACTATCTTCGGCAATATTCAGCAGCAGCGCGGGTTTATCGCCGAGCGGTTTCCAGCGTTGCTCAATGCGGCTGGTACGCGGGTTAATAACCAGAACCTCGCCCCCGCCGTTGGCCACATACAAGCGCTGCGTCTGCGGCGACCAGTGCAGCCCGGTTACCCACTTGCCTGCATTTTTAATACGCGTTTTCAGCTTCATGGTTTTGGCGTCGACCACCCATACCAGCGCCGGGTCGCCCACCGCGCCAACATAGAGCAGGCCGTTGTGTAACAGAACTTCACGCGCGCCATAGGGGAAGCCTTCCTTATTACGCTCAGGGAAGAGAACGCGATTCAGGACTTTACCGTTGCTGGTGTCCACGGCGCTCACGCCGCCGTCCAGCGAATTGGTGACGTAAAGGGTTTTACCGTCTTCGGCAATGGCCATCCCGAAATTTTTCAGATCCGTATGGGTTGCGCCGATCGTTTTCAGGCTGGCCGGATCGAGCTTATAAATTACCCCGCCCTGCACGTCTTTAAACCCTTCTGCACTGGCGACATACAGCGCATCGCCTTTCGGGCTGAGCGCCATTTCATACAGGCCGCTCGCCAGGTCGCGCTTTTGCACATTGCCTGCGGTTTGCGGCGCTGCCGGTTTTTGCGCAGCGGCAACGGTTTTCGGCTGGCTTGCGGAGTGCGACGTGCAGCCCGCCAGCATTATGGCCGCCATCAGCGCCAGGGCGGAGGTTTTCATTTTCATCGGGGAAAGTCCTTTACCGTTAAAGTCATAAAGGCGCGTGCGCCATGATTTCAGTGTTCCCTGTAAGCGTTTACGCCCACTGTTTTTACGGGAAATTCCCTGCTCCGCCCGTTAACACTAAAAAGAATGAGAACTATACGCATTCTTTTTTATCGATCAAGTGTTATCGCGCGCGTAGAAGGTGGGTGAAAAGGCGGATGAAAAGCCCAGGCGCAGCCGCGCCAGGATTTCCCCAGGAAATTCGGGGTTGATAAGTAAGATGATAAAGATTATCTTTCTCATCACCGAATAGTTGAGTTAATCACTCAGGTATTCGGTACGACATTGCTCACATTGCTTCCAGTATTACTTGCCCGCCTTTCAGGCGGGCTTTTTTTTTGCCTGCGGCAGCGTGGGAAAAATTTACCTTTGGGAACAATAATCTACCGTAATAGTTTCCCGCTCACGGTTGAAATCAAACCGTCATAATCGATCTTTATCCTCAGATTATTCTTATTCAGGGAGTTCAGAGGATCATGGATATACCGCTTTCATCGCGCCAGCTCACCGCAGGGGTACTGCGCATTGATGTGCCGCACGTCACGCCCGAGGCGAATAACGTGCAGGTCATGTCGATGTTTAGCGAGCATAAATCGCTGATTGGCTTACCGGTCCTTGAGCAAAACCGTCCTATCGGCATGATTAATCGCCATATTTTTCTCTCCCAGATGAGCCGCCCTTTCTTTCATGAACTTTATGACCAAAAAAGCTGTATTGCCTTTATGGACAAAACGCCGCTGATTGTTGATGCCGGCGCCGGGCTGGACTTCCTTGCCGAACGGGTGGTTGAAACCGGTGATAAAGCCATAACCGAAGGCTTCATCCTGACCGAAGAAAATCAGTACATCGGTATCGGGCTGGGGCTGGATCTTATCCGCACAGTTTCCGATCTGCAGGCCAAACAGCATATGCAGATAATGCAAAGCATTGAGTACGCGAGAATTATTCAGGAGTCGATGCTCAACCGCTCACGGCAAAATATTGAACAGGCGCTGGCCGACTGGTGCCTGTACTGGCACCCTCGTGACTGCGTGGGCGGCGATATTTATGCATTTCAGCGTTATGAAAACGGCTGGCTACTGGTGCTGGCGGACTGTACCGGCCACGGCGTCCCCGGCGCGTTTATGACCTTTATTTTCTCTTCAGCGCTGGAAAAGGCGCTTACCCTTTGTCCGCCTGACGAGCCCGATCGTTTGCTGGCGGCCATCAATCACTACATTAAGCAGACGCTTAGCCAGAGCCATCCCACGGGAGATATGGGCCAGTCAAATGACGGCTGTGACGCAATTGCCGTCTTTGTTGATACGCAACACGAGCAGCTCATCTGGTCCGGCGCCCGTATGCACGCCTTTTTGCTGGCGGCCGATGAAGACGCCGTCACGGTACTGGACAGCGATCGTAAGGGCATTGGCTATAGCGATACGGCGCACGACTATCCGTGGCGCCGCCACCAGCGCCCGCTGCGGCGGGGCGACAGCCTGCTGATCGCTACCGATGGGGTAACGGATCAGATTGGCGGCCCGCGCGACATTATGTTTGGTAAGAAACGCATTCAGTCACTGTTGTTACAGCAGCGCGCGTTACCTATGTCATCCGTCTCAGAGGCGCTGCGCCATGCGCTTCATGAATGGCAGGGTAAGCAGCCGTCTCGTGACGATATGGCATGGTTTGGTTTTCGCTGGTGATAAACGCAATGAAGATAAACGACCTGCAGGTCAAAGAAGCCATTCTGTTACCCCTTTTCACGCTACAGCGCCAGAGTGCTGTCGAGCTTTTCTATACGGGCTACTTCTCCCAGCAGCATATTGTCTCTATGGGTGACGTGATCCGCTGCTGGCTGGATAAAAACGAGGCTTCGTCCGCGATGCGCCGCAAACTCTTCTCTGTCTTTATTGAGATGGGGCAGAATATTGTGCGCTACTCCTCGGACGAACGCTTTTTATGCACCGGCCAGGATGAGCTGCGGTTTGGCTCGCTCTGCTTTCACACCGACCGGATGAACTACTATCTCGAAACCGCCAATCTTGTCGGCCCGGAAGCCTCTTCCCTGCTGTCCACCAACCTGGAAGTATTGCGCACAATGAGCCAGGCGGAGATTCGAAACGCCTGGAAACAGGGGCTGCGCAGCGAAGCGCCCGCCACCAGCAAAGGGGCGAATATCGGTTTATTGACCATGGCGCGGGATACCAGTGAACCGCTGGAATATCGCATTCAACCACTGGCGGCCAGCTCGCTGTCCGCTTTTCACCTAAAGGCGACCTTTTGTCATGAGTGATATGACCCTGGCTCCTGCCATCATCCTGCCCGCAACGCAGGCCACACCGGAAGTGAATTTCGATTTTGCAGCGCATCGTCTGGTGCTTAAAGGTGAAGCATATCCGGAGAACGCCGCCGCATTTTTTCCGCCCGCTGTTGCAGGCAATTGAAAACTGGCTGCAGGAAAAATCGTCCTCCCAGGAGCCGGTGCGGCTGCATGTCGCCCTGAGCTACTTCAACAGCTCCAGCACAAAGCTGCTTTTTGAGCTGTTTGAATGCCTCAATGGCTTTGCCAGACGCGGCGTCCCCTGCGAGCTGCACTGGTATTTCGACGCGGAGGACGACATTTCCGAGGAGTTCGGTCAGGAGCTCTGTGTCGACTTCCCTTCCCTGACCGTCTTTCTTATTGCGGATCTTGATGCATGCTAGATATTAACGAGCTATTCAAGGAGGAATATTCCGTTCTCGAAGATGCTCGCCTTGCCGCGGCGGATAGCCAGCTCCCTGCCGACGCCTGCCGCGAAAAACTGTGGCTGGTGGCAAAGCATTACCAGCGACTGATCCGCGAATCTTACCGGCTGATTAGCAGAAGCGATCGCGCGGAGCGGGAACTGAACCGCATGAACGAGCAGTTGCAAAAGCTGGCGGCGCAGCTGGAATATGAAGCCACCCACGATCCGCTGACCGCCGTCTTCAACCGCAGCGCGATCATTAATCTGATCAATCGCGCGCTGACGCAGGCGAATGTGGCGCTAATCCTGCTCGATATTGATCACTTCAAGCGTATTAACGATGAATACGGTCACCCGACCGGCGATCGTGTCATCTGCGCACTGGTTTCCCGCATTCGCAAGGCCCTGCCGCAAAGCGCCGCCATTGGCCGCGTTGGCGGCGAGGAGTTCACCATTCTCCTGCCAGAAGCGCGGCTGGAAGATGCGATGATCATTGCCAGCTATATTCACTCTTCACTTAACGCCTCCACGCTGGATGCGCTGCCGGGAAGAAGCGTCACGGCCAGCTTTGGCGTGAGTCTCGGGCGGAAAAATAGCGATTTTGAAACGCTGTACGGGGCGGCGGATGCGGCGTTGTATACGGCGAAAAAGCGGGGACGCAACCAGGTGGCGCTGCATGAGGATTTTTTTTGCCAGCCTGAAAACACGGCTTGTAAGGTGGCGCTGGCGCGCTGAAGCAGTAAGCCCTGGCAAATGCCAGGGCCTGGTGTTTTAACTCGAACAAATCAATCAAGGTTGTTTAGGCCCCCCGGCGCTTATCTCCGGCACTCACTATGCTGTGGCGTTAGCTCTGTCTGGGGTAGGGCCATAGTAGTCCATCGGAATTGTCCGATCAATACACCTGTTGTCGTAGATTTACGGATTTATGATAGGGATCATATTTTCCCAAACGAGCCAAAAAATAAGCAATAAATATCAAAAAAAAAGCCAGTTCATCCGAACTGGCCGCAACATGTCCAAACCTTTTATCCAACTTTGCATACTCAGAGAGCTTACATGTCGATGCCCTTTCAGAATAGAAGGGAAACGAAGCCGCTGCCACAAAACAAGAAAATTCCTGGCCAGACGGCGTCAGCCTTTTTTACGTAATGGCCCGGCAGAGCCCAGTACAGGATCGCTGTCCGGGAACGGCGTCGCTGCGATAGAAGCCAGCATCTGCGGCGTTGGCGCTTCCCGGCAGATATCCGCCTCCTGCCCTGGCGGATAAGCCCCAACCACAGAAAAATCAGCGCTGCTGCCTAAATTGCAATGGCCAGTGCCGGCAGGCAGTAACACCACATCACCCGCGCGCACGGTTATCTCCTGCCCTCCCGGGCCGCCCAATAAAAGCCGGGCTTCGCCCGCCACAAAGGCCAGCACTTCATGCGCCGCGCTATGGTAATGATGATAATCAAACACGCCGTTTACCCATTGCGGCGGCCAGCCATTGCGGGCAAACAGCCGCTGGGCCGCCTGCGCATTGACCTCGCCTGATATCGCCTGGCGGTAGAACAGTACCGGTAAGCTGGGGTTGTTAGGCACCCACGCGCTGGGGGCAAGCATCAGAGCCTGCACCTCTGGCCCACCATCATGTTGAATTGAATCCGTCATCACACCCTCCAGAAATTTCAGCCCATACTTCAGGTTAGAAGAAAGCGTCGCGTTCGGTGTAAGGCAAAATGATTCTCTCGAAGCATACATGCGGGTTATATGAGCATGCTCGCGCCTGCTGGAATGATTTTTATTTCCTGCAAGGGAGGCATCAGTCACAATGAGAGAGAATATACTTTGCCAGAGCAGGCGGCTGGCGGGGCAAATGTGCTATTACACACTGTGCGGAAATAGCTAATGACGCTTTCCGAAATTAGGTGTTCAATGCATAAGAGGTTTGACTTAAGTTACTCAGAAGTTTACAAAAGGTACGGTCCATCGAGTGGGCCATTTCTCGTCAGGCTTTCAGCGTATCGCTCAGGAAAATGAAAGAGGATTAACCGACGAACAGGGTTCGCCGGTTTTGTCAGGCGCGGGCAACTCCAGAGGTATCGAATGTTTTCTTTTGTCGCCCGCCAGGCGATTTTCGATGAAAATATGAACACGGTCGGTTACGAACTGCTGTTCAGAGACAGCATGACGAACCGGTTTCCGAACGTCACGCCTGAATACGCCACTGCGCAAATCATCGTGGAACAGTTTCTTGGCGCGCCATTAGGCCGCCTTAAAGAGTACAGTGCGATTTTCGTCAACTTCCCTTACGAGCTACTGGTACAGGGCATGGCGGAAACATTGCCGAAAGATCGCGTTATCGTCGAGATCCTTGAGACCGCAGAACCGACGCCGCGCCTGTTAAAAACCGTTAAGAAGCTTCATCAACAGGGCTTTCGCATTGCGCTGGACGATTTCGAGCTTGGTTCTCTGTGGGATGATTTTCTGCCTTTCGTTAGCATTATTAAATTTGATGTGCGGGTAAATACGGCCCAGGAAATTGAAGAGTATATAAAGAGCAAAACGGCGCTTTTGCAAAACACCGTCTTTCTCGCCGAAAAAGTAGAGACCCGCGAGGAGTACGAGCGCTATAAAAGCATCGGCTGCACCCTCTTCCAGGGGCACTTCTTTAGCAAGCCGGTTATGCACGCGAATAACAAGCTGATACAGAATCAATCGGTAACGTTGCGGCTGATGAAAGAGGTTAACGCCGATACGCCTGACTTCGGCAAGATAGAGGCGCTGCTGAAACAGGATCTGGCGCTCTCGTTTAAACTGATGCGCTATGCCCAGAACATCGTTTTTAACGCCCGGGGCATCAAAAGCATGCGCAGCCAGTCCTTAAAAGACATTATTTTTTATTTGGGCACCAACGAGCTGCGCCGCTTTGTACTGGTCGCCTGCCTGACCTCCGTCAACGTGGGGCAAACCGATGAAATCTACCACCGCTGCCTGATCAGGGCGAAATTCTGCGAACTTGCCGCCGCCCGCTCGGTCAGTCGGCATTCGTCAGACGATGCTTTTATTGTTGGCCTGTTCTCCCAGCTCGCTGACATTTTTGAAATGCCCATGGCGGATCTGATTAGCCAGATTGACGTCTCTGCAAACGTCATGATGGCCCTGCGCGATAAGCGTGGCCCTCTCTATCCGCTACTGCAGCTTGCAGAATTGTACGAGCGCCATCAGTGGGAAGAGGTGAGCGCCCTGGGTCACCGGCTTGGGTTTAATCGCAGCGTGGTGGCGGAGATGATGACCACCGCGACCGGATGGGCGGAAGAGATACCCGGCAGCGCTGTTCGGTAAGAGACCAGCCGCGCAAAGGCTCATTCCCCCTTTAATTTCTTTTTAAGTGGCGCTTAAAAAGAAATTAATAATGCCCTGGCGTACATTGTTTCTTTCGAATTGTTACAGGAACCGCTATTATTCATCACTCACTGAAATACATTGCGCCAATCAATATGTAATTACTTAGTATAAATCAGGAAAATTCTTAAAGTTATTTTTATAACATAAATTCAACATTAAGAATTTACCACTGTTTATTCATACAAAAAAAGATGATTTATTTTAGCTAAAAATGATCTGAATTATGTGGTTTTCTTAGCATTTCTCATCCCTTAAACATTGCAAAAATCCCGCCGTTACATCCTAAACAAAATTTTACACTAGTTACACACAATTAATCAGCATTAGATCTTGCCTTCACCACCTGATGAAATAAAGTTGAATAACGAACCCGAAAATCAATAAGATTCACCGCAGCAGCAACGTGAAGATTTCTGACCAGGCCGGCGGGAGAGCCAATCAGTCCTGGTCACACCTTCCAGGATAAGGAGGGAGGTTAGGGATAATGGTCAAACTAACAGTGTATGGATATCGTCTTGGCGAACACAAAGAAGTTGAGTTTCTGCCATTCAAAAGATGCCTGATGCGCCCCGAGGCACAGGGGAATGCTATTAAATTTCTCAGGCCCACAATGGCGAACCTGCTGGAGTTCCTGCTGGCGAATGCCGTCGGTGAAATTGTCCCTGATAAGACCCTGCAAATTCAGGTGTGGGAAAAGAACGGTCTGAGCTGCTCAAGCCAGCGCCTGTGGCAGGTAATGAATAACCTTAAGCGTAAACTGGCGCAGGTCGGCCTGTCGGATGATTTCATTCTGCGCATTACCGGCCAGGGTTATACGATTGCCGAAGACAAAGTCCTCGAGCTGTATTGCAAAGAACGCCCATATGCGCAGTCTGAAAATAGCTGGTTACCAAAACAGTCAAAAACAAACCAGAAATTTTCAGCCACGCTATCTGAATAAGCAAATTTAATCGGGCGCAAATAAGCGATGTAATGCAGCAATTCAGCCCGGCAGTATTAACTGCTTAAAAAGTATTATTAACACAAGAAGGAAGCGGGATTCCCCGTCGTTAATAAGGAAGAAAATAACAATCAGTGCAAGCTGGTTATTATTTGTAAACAAAGGTTGTTTAGTTCATATCAAAGGGAATATTTATGAAGAAAGTACTTTTAGCTGCATCTATTGTATCTGCGCTGTCTCTGGTTGGTTACGCTCACGCTAACAGCGGCACTATCAAATTCGAGGGTGAAGTTACCGATGCGACCTGTGACGTAGTTATCGATAATGGTGCCGGTACGGTAACCACTGTTGATCTGCCGCCGGTATCCAAAGCTGCACTCAGCGCTACCAACTCTGTTGCAGGTAAAACTCAGTTCATCCTGAAAACCAGCAACTGCCAGAACTTTGGCGGCACCGGTCAGCCGAGCAAAGTTGCTGCATACTTTAAACCGGATGCAAACAACGTTGACTCAACAAACGGTCTGCTGAATAACATCGCATCAGGTAGTGCTGTGGCAACTAAAGTTCAGCTTGAGCTGGTTGATGGTACCAACAACAACACCATCAAAGCAGGCTTTGCGAGCCAGATGGAAGCTAGCGGCGGCAACGAATTCGTAGCTATTACCGGTACTTCTCCAAATGGCTCGGTTAGCCTGCCTTACGCTGTGCAATATAAATCCGTTGCTGGCGGCGCCACCCCAGGTGACGTAAAAGGCGAAGTTGCTTTCGACCTGGTATATCGCTAATTGAGCAAACAGGTAGCAAGCGATGCTTGCTACCTTTTATTATTCAAAGGAACTGGATATGTTTCATTACGCAAAAATCATCGTTGTCGCATTACTTTCCGCGCTGGGGTTTGGTTTAAGCAGCACAGCGTCGGCAAGCATTGTGGTTGAGGGAACCCGCGTAATATATAAAGCCGGGAAAAAAGAGGTTACGGTTAAACTCACGAATAATAACCAGGTTCCCGTGTTAATTCAGAGCTGGATTGACGCAGGCGAAGCGAAGGATGCGTCTGCAAAAACAGCAGTACCCTTTGTTCTTACCCCGCCTATTAACCGCGTGGACGCCTCGAAAGGCCAGACTCTGCGAATTAGCTACCTGGGCTCATCCACCCTCCCCACTGATAAAGAGTCGGTCTTTTGGCTGAATATTCTGGAAATTCCCGCCAAACCCAAAGAGAGTGGGGGCCAGACCAGCCGATTGAATGTCGCGTTTCGCACGCGCATTAAGCTTTTTTACCGGCCGGATAATCTTCCCGGCACCTCTTTTCAGGCTGCGGAAAACCTGAAATGGGAATTGAAAAGCGATGGGCTGAGCGTGAGCAACCCGTCAAGCTACTATGTCACCATAAAGAGCATTAATTATAAAACTGGCGGCCAGGAGTATGCAATGGACGGAAAAATGCTTGCCCCTGGCGCAAGTGAGTTTTTTAAATCAACCAAAATCAAGATAAATTCCCTGGATAATATCAGCTATACGATAATCAATGATTATGGCGGATACCAACCATATAAAGCTAAGCGATAACAAGTATCACCGCCATTAATAAAGAAGAAAAATCATAATAAATTCATATTAATCATGGATGGATTATTCGTCTTCGGAGATTTTATGAAAACAACCATTAATCATCAGAAGAAATCGATACTGGATTGTCGATTATCACCTCTGGCTCTTATGTTTCTGATGACATTTCCTGTATATGGTGCAGAAACGCAAGACGATAAATCCCGTGATTATGCACGTAATATCGTTGAATTCGAATCCGAACTGTTGCGACTGGACGATGGCAGTAAAGTCGACCTTAGCCGTTTCTCCTATGGCTCCAGCGCCTCTCCGGGGACGTACCGGGTAAGTATTCGCGTCAATAATAATGAAGTAGCCCAGGAAGATGTGGAATTTAAAGTCGGGGAGGATAACTATGTCTACCCCTGCCTGACCCCACGCCTTATTCAGCTGATTAACTTTAATGAAGACAAACTACCGGACGATGTAAAGCAGGCCCTGGCCAGCCCTTCTACCTGCGGCAACCTGGAAAAAATATTGCCAGCATCGAAGTTCGACTTTGACAGTAACGAACAGCAGTTGGATATTGAGGTGCCGCAGATTTACGTTAACCGAATTGCTCGCGGTACTGTAAACCCTGAGCTGTGGGACAGCGGTATCCCGGCGCTAACACTTGGCTATTATGCTAATGCGTACGACTCTCAGTATGATTCAGGTGGTGACTATCGTTCGGTCTACGCCTCATTGAATGCCGGGCTGAATATTGGCGCCTGGTATTTTCGTCATAACGGCGGTTATAACTGGCAAAAAGACGTTGGCGGCGAATACAACGCCACCAATACCTATGTGCAGCGGGATATAAATGCTATCCGTGGCCGCGTTATTGTGGGCGAATACAACACCACAGGTCAGTTATTTAACTCAATCCCCTTTACCGGCGCACAGCTCGCCAGCGATGAACGCATGCTGCCGGAGTCTCAGCGTGGCTATGCGCCGGAAATTCGCGGTATTGCCAAAACTAACGCTAAGGTTACCGTCAGGCAGTTAAACACGATAATCTATGAAACAACGGTTACCCCGGGCGCGTTTGTTATTAACGACCTGTATCCGATGGGCTACGGTGGCGACCTTGAGGTGACCGTTCAGGAAGCCGACGGCTCCACGCAGCAGTACACCGTGGCCTATGCCGCGATAGCTGAGTTGCTTCGCCCTGATACCCACCGTTATAGCGTCACTGCAGGGAAAGTACGTGACAGCGGCGTCTCTGATGAGCCCATGTTTTATGAAGCGACCTACAGACGCGGCCTGACGAACTTACTCACTCTCTATGGCGGTGTGCAGGCAAGCGAAAACTATCAGGCATACCAGCTCGGGATAGCAACAGGTAGCCTGTTGGGTTCAGTGAGTTTTGATGCTACCCAGTCGCATAGCGATCTTGGCGGCAATGCCGGTAAGAAAACCGGCCAGAGTTATCGCGTCAGCTATACCAAGCTGTTTGACGAAACGAACAGTAATATTACCCTCGCCGCTTACCGTTATTCCACCAAGAACTACATGGACTTGCTGACCGCCCTTCAGTCGCGTGATGCGGTTCGGGATGGCTATGACCCAAACAGCATCTGGCGCTCAAAAAACCGTTTCACCGTCAGCCTCAATCAGGGGTTACCTGAAACGTGGGGGAATATCTATGTCAGCGCCACGCTGGAAAATTACTGGAATGGTAACACCAGCTATAACAAGCAATACCAGATGGGCTATTCCAATACCTGGAAACGTGTGAACTACAGCCTCAACGTGGGTAAGTCAAAAACCTCAACCGGCGAAGAGCAAACCAACTGGTATGTAAACCTCTCCTTCCCGCTGTGGGACGGTTGGGACACGCGCGCGCCCTACCTCAGCCTGCGTTATAACCAGGACGATCAGGGCAGTAAAAACGAGCAGGCGATGCTCTCAGGCTCCTTCGGTGAAAATAACAAATACACCTATAACCTGAGCGCCGCGCATGATAGCAACGGTGGCACCTCGACCAACGTGGGCGCTGGCTGGACGGGTAGCGTGGCCACTGTCAACGGTAGCTATAGTACGGGTAAAGGGTACAACAGCACCTCGTTAGGCTTATCAGGCGCAGTGGTTGCTCACTCAGGCGGCGTCACCTTCACGCCTCACAATAGCGATACGTATGCATTGATCGAAGCCAAAGATGCAAAAGGCGCAAAAATGGCTGGCTACGCGGGTACGACCGTGGACAGCTTTGGCTACGCGCTCTTCCCTTCGTTATCCGCTTACCAGATGAACGAAGTTTCAATCGACCCGGAAGGTTCATCGATCAATGTTGAGTTTGAAAACACCTCGCAAAAAATCGCGCCGCGCGCTGGCGCAGTCGTGAAGGTGAAATTCAACACCAATAAAGGTACGCCGGTGCTCATTACCTCTTCGTTTGCTGGTGAAAACTTACCGTTCGGCGCTGAGGTACTGGCAGAAGACAATACCTCTGTCGGTATCGTCAACCAGTCCGGCGCTATCTACGCGCGCGTAAAAGAAGATAAAGGCACCCTGCTGGTGAAATGGGGCAACGACGTGGGCTCAAGCTGTAAAGTTAACTATATGCTTGCCCCTGGCATAGACGAGAGCAAAATCAGCTATATTCAGCAGTTTAGCAGCCCCTGTAACCCTGTTCAGGGTCCGGCATCTCCTAACGGTTCGCGTACTGAACTGGCCAGCGTGCACTGATTGTCAGTATCAATCTGGTTCGCTTTTTAGCATCCGCAATGTCCCCGTTGCGGATGCTTTTTTATTCTTCGGCAGAGAATGCTGGGATTGCCCACCGATATATAACCAAAAGTTATCAAAAATATTATTTTTTCTTTAATTTTTATAAGCCACAGGTTTGTAAAGATGAAAAACCCTGTCTAATTTTATCTGGCAAAACAAAACGCTCTCCAGCGGGGGAGCCGTTGGTATTTTTATACAGGTGCATGTTTGATGAGTATTAATGATACGGAGCTGGCGGCTGAACGTTCCCCTCTTCCCGCCGATCAGGGCTATGAAGAGCAAATTATTGCCTACATCGGCAAAGAGTTGTTAAGTAAAAAAACAGTAGTAAATAACAAAGATATTATTCTTGAGCTTATCGTCAGGCTGGAAACAGAGAAAGATAGCGTGAAGCTGGATCTGTACCGCAACGCTCTCGAATACATCGTCCGCGCTACGCCGGACGATCTTTAATTTTTGTGTCCCGATTCCTCCACCGTCAGGTGGAGGCTTTTTGCTGCGCCATTGCCCAATTTTTCACCGCCCCGATAAGCCCTTATATTTCATAAGCCAATTCATCGCATACAGATTATTCATGAAAGTTATTTATAAGACTGGATTTTGCCGCTGCGCTCATTATGTTGGATAAGCTTTTGTAACGAATGGCCATATGGTCTCCCCTTCTGAAGAGAGGGATTTCCCTTCAGAAGGGGCATTTTTTGACCGGCGCGCAGACTAGCTCTCTGTCACCCTTCCCGCTGCCACCACCTGGTTTCTGCCCTGCCTTTTGGCCGCATAGAGTGCGGTATCCGCTTTGTTAATCAGCGCGCTGGCAATCATATGCTGCGGCCTCTCTTCCACAGCCAGACTCTGGCAATCCATAGTCGCCACCCCTACGCTGATGGTTAAAAAACCCATCGGGCTGGCGAGGTGAGGCAGCTTTAATTGATTGATCTGTCCGCGTAAACGGTCGGCAACCTTCAGCGCCGTGGCGCTGTCGGTATCGGGCAGGATCACCAGGAACTCCTCTCCGCCATACCGGCTGACGTTATCGTCAGGGTGCTCAAGAGATGAAACCAGCGCTTTTGCCACCCGTTGCAGGCATTCGTCTCCCGCCTGATGCCCCTGACTGTCGTTGTAAAGCTTAAAGAAATCAATATCCACCAGACAGATAGAAAGCGGTAGATGGCTTTGATACGAACGACTGACCTCCGTCAGCAGGCACTCATCCATATAACGGCGGTTAAAAAGACCAGTAAGATGATCGTGCTGAGCATGGCGCTGCAAAACCAGGTTTGCCCCGGCCAGCTTTTGCTCTGCCTGGCGGCGCTCGGTAATATCCACCCACGTTATCGACAGCCCCACCACGTTACTGCTCGCATCCGCCACCGCAACGGAATGCGTGTCATAGAAGCGATCGTGCCAGATAATTTCCCGCCCTGGTATCGACTCATCCATATCCGCCAGCGCAAAATCCTCTTCAAAGAGGTGCCAGAAGTCCGGCATCAGCTGCGAAAGATGGCTCTCCGTAACGCCGGAAGCGTCGTTATTAAGGAGGTGGCTCATTGCCTTGTTGGACATCACCAGTCGGCCCTGCCGGTCAATCATGCAGAGGGCAACAGGGGTCGTATCGTAAATGGTCTCCAGCTGCAAAACGCGCTCGCCCAGAGTCGAGATATTACGATCCACACCGCGGTAACCGCGCAGCTCGCCATTTTTATCGAACAATGGAATGCCGCTGGTTTCCAGTACCACAATGCGGCCATCGGCGCGCCTGTTGCGGTTCACCAGCCCGGAAAAGGCCCGTTTTTCCTGCACTATCTCAAGAAACGCTTTTCCGACCCGCTCAGCTTCTGCTGGCGGCATAAAGTCAAAAGGCGTTTTACCGATTACCGCCTCTGGCGGGTATCCCAGTAAACTGGTGACCACCTCAGAAGCCCATGTATAGCGTCCCTGCGCATCAACCTCCCACACCCAGTCCGAGTTCTGATTGAGCAGCGCATAAAGGTGCTCCACATCAATATCATGGAAAGGAAACGGCTTATTTTTATCGCTCATGTTTATTATCCGCCTGCCCCTACTACCCGGACAGCCTGGCAAATGGTGTTGACGCGTTGTTGCACGCTGCTGCAAAAGTAAAGTTTCTATCATTCATTTGGTGAATGTTAAAGCTTTACTAATTTGTTGCAACGATAACCATTCAGACAAAATCGCAATGCGTTTGCGCATTCCTTCTTTTTGATAAAGCCAGACGGCACTGACACAGGCTGTCACAGCGGTGTGCATAATGGCGTGACACACCTTTTAGATAACCCGCAGGTATTCCAATGGACGTAACAGCAGCACAACGAGAACAGATTCTGGCTGACTTTTTGAATGAATGGCCGCAGGCGGCGTTGCAGGAGATGACGCTGGAGCGCTATATCGGCGTCGGGGATAAGTCGACGCTGGCCTACTGGATGGAGTTTGGCGATGGCCGTTTTCTTGGCTCGATCAAGGGCGGGGATGCCTCGAAATTTGGCATCTATGAACGTAAAGCGCCGGCAAAAGGGGCACGCGGCTTTATCTCTTCTGATGAACGTTACTCCTGGAAAAATAAATATGGCGCCACGGCGCAGGAGGCATTCGAGACGATCAAAGCCCGCATTCTGATGACCGTTGAAGCGGTGCGCGAAGGCAATCTGACGTTTATTCAGGCGCTGGATTTTGAACCGGCATTGAAATGGAAGCTGGCTTTTATCTATCAGGATCATAATAACCCCTGCGTTTTACCCATCTACAAATTGCAGGCGCTACAGGCGCTGCTCCCGGAACACCGCGCGCTTAACCACCTGCAGGGTTACCATGAGCTGCTGAAAAACAGAAACGGTAAACCACTTATCCAGTACGGGCTTGAACTGTGGAAAGAGAGCGCAAGCGAAGAGAGCCAGGAACAGAGCCTGGACGACATCATCGTCACAGATGAGGATCGCCCGGTTTCTGCCCCTGAGCAGCCGCTAAACCAGATCCTCTTCGGCGCGCCGGGCACCGGCAAAACCTGGCACTCGGTTAACCTTGCGCTGGCGATCCTTGACCCGGATTTCCTTGCGGAGCACGCCAGCGACCGCGGACTGCTTAAAGCCCGTTTTGATGAATGGGTCGCCAAAGGCTGCATCGATTTTGTCACCTTTCATCAGAGCTTCAGCTATGAAGATTTTGTGGAGGGTATCCGCGCGGGCGTGAGCGAGGATAGCCGCGGCCAGCTGGAATACCGTATTGAAGACGGCATTTTCAAAAAGGCCTGCCAGCGAGCGCAAAGCACCGGTGCAGGGGCATTCCAACCCCAGGTCCTGATCGTTGATGAAATCAACCGGGGCAACATCTCCCGCATTTTTGGCGAGCTGATCACGCTTATTGAGCCCTCGAAACGGCTGGGCCAGAGCGAGGCGCTGACCGTTACGCTGCCCTATTCCAAAACGCGATTCGGCGTACCGGACAATCTTTATATCATCGGCACTATGAATACCGCCGACCGTTCGCTGGCCGGGCTGGACATTGCGTTACGCCGCCGCTTTACCTTTACCGAAATGCTGCCGCAGCCACAACTGCTGGATAACGTCACCATACACGAAGGGGATATCAGCGTTAATGTAGGCAGCCTGCTACGCACCCTGAACCAGCGTATCGACGTTTTACTCGACAGAGATCGTTGCCTGGGCCATGCCTGGTTTATGCCGCTGTGCGCCGAACCGACGCTGGATAATCTGGCGTTTACCTTCCGCAATCAGGTTCTGCCGCTCTTGCAGGAGTACTTTTTCGAAGACTGGCAGCGCATTAACTGGGTGCTGAACGGGCAACATAGCGACAAAAGCGCGCCGCGGTTTCTCGTGCCGTCCACGGAGGATAGCTCGCTGGAAAAACTGTTTGGTAAAGAGGTGGCGAGCGAGTTGAGCGACAGACGCTGGCAGATCAATGCCAGCGCCTTCAGCCGTATTGAAAGCTATCAGCTTATCCTGCGGGAGGCGGAGTGAGACAGACGAGGATAACGGTTCGCGAGCATGCGCGCCTGACGACCTCGGAAGTCACCGCGTCAGCCGATGAAGCGCAAATCAGCAGCAGCGCCTTTGACTGGCTCTGCAAGCTACAGGCCGGGTTTACCCGCCAGGGCGCAAGGCTGATAGAAATAGAGAACCGACGCTGGCTGCGTCTCGACAACTATGTCGGCATTATCCATACCCCCTGCGGCACGGATATCGAAATCCTTCCCCGTCACCAGGCGCAGGACGACCCGGCCAGAAGCCGGGCGCTGCTGTGCAAAATGATCGCGTCGGCGCTTAACCTTCCCTGGCGGGAGACCGGCGCGGCAGATCTGGCGCTGTTTCGTTTCCCGCTGACTGAATGGGTCATGCGCCAGTTTTTGCTGGCGCTGGACCGTCTGCTTAAGCGCGGCCTGCGCTTCGATTATCAGCAGGTCGAAGAGGAACAGCCTTATCTGCGCGGCCAGTTGGATCAGGCCCGGCAGGCACGCCAGCCGCCAGGCAAGGGCCACCGCTTTCATCTGCGTCATGCCCTTTTCTTGCCTGACCGGCCGGAAAACCGCCTGCTGCGCCTGGCGCTGGATAAGGTCTGCCGGCAGGCAAAAGAGGCGGATAACTGGCGGCTGGCGCATGAACTGCGCACAATGATGCAGGAGATCGCTCCCAGCAGGCAGGTGCAGCTGGATTTCTCCCGCTGGCGCGACGATCGTTTACTGGCGCATTACCAGCCGGTGCGTCCGTGGTGCGAGCTGATTCTTGGTGAGCATATGCCGCTGGCGATCCAGGGTGCGACGCAGGGCATCAGCCTGCTGTTCCCAATGGAGCGGCTGTTTGAGCAGCACGTAGCGAAACAGCTGAAAAACCAGCTTGAGTCGGATGCCAGCCTGCGCACGCAGGTGGCAAGCCACACTTTTTGTCGGCACGACGGCAGCCACATTTTCCGGCTTAAGCCCGACCTGTTAATTGAGCGCGGCAAAGAGAAGTGGGTGCTGGATACGAAATGGAAGCGGGTGGATGCCAGCGCGCGAAAAACAAAGTACGACCTGAGTCAGCAGGATTTTTACCAGATGTTCGCCTACGGGCAGACCTGGCAGGCAGGCCGCGGAGAGATGGTATTAATCTATCCGCAAACCGATATCTTCCCCGCGCCGCTAAAGCCTTTTCTGTTTAACGATGCGCTGACGCTGCACGTCTGGCCTTTCGATCTTGACCGCGATGAACTGCTGCGCCCGGATGACCATACGCTGCCGTTAATCGCACCAGCTTAATGACGCTTACCCGGGCTACAAATCGTGCAGCGACGTGGGTTTCGTAGCCCGGATAAGGCAACGCCGCAGCCGGGAATCCCGGGTGCGCTGACGCTTTCCCGGGCTACAAATCGTGCAGCGACGTGGGTTTCGTAGCCCGGATAAGGCAACGCCGCATCCGGGGAACCTCCGGGTGCGCTGGCGCTTTCCCGGGCTACAAATCGTGCAGCGACGTGGGTTTCGTAGCCCGGATAAGGCAACGCCGCATCCGGGACAACCCCGGTGCGCTTACCCGGACAATATCGCTCCTTTTAGCGCGTCTTGCGGGAAACGTTGCTCCCCGCGGCGGCCTCCAGACGGGTGATGTCATACAAACCGACAGCGGTAATCAGCGCAATAATCACAAACCCGAGCTTAAAGGCCATCCCCTGTATATCGGCGTAGCCCAGCCAGTCGGTCAATAACGCGCCAGCGCGGATGCTCAGCGCCCCGAGGGTAACGCCAAGCCCGCTCGCCAGCTGGAGGGAGGTGCTAAACAGCGTATTGGCAGAGCTCATCTGAGCGGCGGGCACCTCGGCAAAGGCCAGCGAACTGATCCCGGTAAACTGCATGGAGCGGCTGAGGCCCCCAATAAACAACAGCGCCAGCGTTAACATCTGCGGCGAGTCCGGGGCCAGAAAGGCGCAGAAAAAGAGCGACAGTACACAGATGACGCCGTTGCCGATGAGCAGAGTGCGAAACCCGAAACGGCGGATAAGCGGCGTGGTGGCAGGCTTCATCGCCAGGTTCCCGGCAAAGACCGCCAGCACCAGCGAGCCCGCCTCGAAAGCGCTCATGCCGAACCCTACCTGGAACATCAAAGGCAGCATAAAAGGGGCGGAGCTGATGGTGGCGCGCAGCAGAAAACCGCCGCGCATGGTGATGCGAAATGACGGAACCCGCAAAGAGGCCAGGTCGATAAGCGGCGCGGACGCACGCTGCAAGTGGCGAATACTCCACCACAGCGCCAGCAGGCCCGCCACGATAGTCGCAGCGGCGCTCAGCAGGCTAACCTGCTGCTGGCTGAGCATCTCCAGCCCGCAGACCAGGCAGAGCATGGTTAGCCCCGTCGCCGTGAATCCCACCACGTCAAAGGGTCGTTTTTCCTCTGCCGACAGGCCGGGCATCATACGCATCGCCAGCACAATCGCCACCAGCCCCAGCGGCACATTCAAAAAGAAGATCCAGTGCCAGCTGGCATAGGTCGTAATAAAACCACCCAACGGCGGGCCGATAATCGGCGCCACCAGCGCGGGCCAGGTCAGGGTGGCAATGGCTTTGATGAGCTGATCTTTAGGGGTGGTGCGCAGCACCACCAGCCGCCCGACCGGCACCATCATCGCCCCGCCGATACCCTGCAGCACCCGCATCAGGACAAAGCCGGTTACGCTTTCCGTCAGGCCGCAAAATAACGAAGCGACGGTAAAAATCAGCAGCGCCAGGCTGAAAACAGTGCGTGCGCCAAAACGCTCCGCCACCCAGCCGCTGGCGGGGATAAGCATCGCTAACGTCAGCAGGTAGGCGCTGATACCGATATTCAGATCGATGGCCGACACGCCAAACGCTTTTGCCATATCCGGCAGCGCGGTGGCAATAACGGTGCCGTCCAGAAACTCCATAAAAAAATGCGCTGGCCACCAGCAGCGCCACCCCGGAGATGCGCCCGGAGCCGCTCTTTTCTGCGGCGTTTTCTGTCCGGGTATCAGACGAGGCCATATCGCGTCCTCAGCATGGAAACTCCCCACTGCACTAAACAGGCCTGACAACAGTAAAAAGTTGTTATACCAAAAACCGCAGCCTACGGTTAACCCGATTTCGCTTTCTCACCCAGAGTTTGATATTTTGCAACTTATGACGGCGCTATCGCGTCGGGCGAATGATGACAACAGGAGCAACCCATGCGTGAAAAACTGCGTACCCCTGAGGGAAAAAAATTCATTCTGGCGGTGATTATCGTTTTTCTGGTCGCCGTGACGGTTATCTCTAACGTCACCTTCCATGGGGTAGAAGATCAATACAATCTGCCAATGGAAGAGTGGACCACCTCCATGTTTTTTATTCAGGGCGCATGGGCGTTTATCTATAGCCTGGTGTTTACGGTCATTGGTTCGCTGCCGTTCGCGTTCTGGTTCCTCGGCCCGAAAGACGACCGGGGGTAAGCCGCGCGTCGGCCATCAGCCGGTAATATCCAGCGCGCTTAGCGCAGCCAGCAGGGCATCGACCTTGGGCAAAAGCTGCTTGCGTCGCGGCCATACCAGCGTCAGCGCCAGCCCGTCGGGGCGCATATGCGGCAGAATAATCTCCAGTTCGCCGCGGGCGAGCGGGCCCTGGACAAGCCAGGTCGGCATTTGCGCCACGCCCAGTCCCGCGCAGACGGCCTGTAGCTGGGCGTCGACGTCCCCCAGCGCCAGCCGAAACGGCACGTCGCGCCAGTCAGGGTAGCCATCTTCGGACAGAAACAGCCAGGGTTTGGGCGTACCGTCGACCCGCTCGTATAAAATCGCCCGGTGGCGTAACAGTTCGGCGATACTCTGCGGCCGCCCTTCCCGGCGTAAATAGTCCGGCGAGGCGCAAAATACCATCCGCTCGCGGCCAAGCTGCCGCCAGCCCAGCGATGCGGGCATCTCCGCCCTTTTGCCGATGCGTACCGCCACATCAATCCCTTCATCAAACAGATCGAGAAAACGGTCGGAAAAGCTCAGGCTTAACTCAATTTCCGGGTGCTGCTGGCAAAACGGAATCAGTAGCGGCATGACGCAGAGCCTGCCGTAGCTGTTTGGCACCGCCAGCCGCAGGCGGCCTGATGGAATAGCGCGGTGCGCCGCCAGTACCGACTCCGCCTCCGCCAGATCCTCCAGCACGCGCAGGCAGGTCTGGTAGTAAGCCTCTCCGGCATCGGTCAGATCGAGCCTGCGGGTGGTACGCTCAAGCAGCCGTGAACCCAGCCGGGTCTCCAGTCGGCTGACGGACTTGCTGATAGCCGACCCGGTAAGATGCAGCCGCTCCGCCGCCGCCGCAAAACTCCCCTCTTCCACGCTCACGACAAAGGGGACGATATCTTTCAGACGTTGATCGTGCATTGATTAATGAACTCAGGTTAAGAATGACGTGAATTAATGCCAGAGATAAGAACTGCATTCTCTATTAGTCTACGTGTTATACGTACAGATGAGGAAATGAATATGCGTGAAGCGCTTATTGTCGGAATCAGCGGCGTCACCGGGCTGTCGCGCGGGCGCGGCGCGATCCCCCCAGGCTGCGCCAGCCTGACCGCAGACTTAACGGATGCGCAGGCCGTGCAACAGACGCTGGGCGACATAAAACCGGATGCGGTTTTTTTAGCGTCTGGGCGCGCCAGGCGACGGAAAAAGAGAATATTCGCGTCAACGGCGCGATGGTAGAGAACGTTATCAACGCGTTGGGCGACAGGTTACAAGGGGCGCACGTAGCGCTGGTGACCGGTCTTAAACATTACTTAGGGCCGTTTGAAGCCTACGGTAAAGGCGCAGTGCCGGTCACGCCGTTTCGTGAAGAACAGGGTCGCCAGCCGGTAGAAAACTTCTATTATGCCCAGGAAGACGCGCTGTTCGCCGGGGCGGAGAAATATGGCTATCGCTGGAGCGTTCATCGCCCGCATACCATTGTCGGCTTCGCCCTTGGTAATGCGATGAACATGGGTCAGACGCTGGCGGTTTACGCCACGCTTTGCCGCGAAAAAGGCTGGCCGTTTATCTTCCCCGGCTCACCGGAACAGTGGAACGGCGTCTCTGATGTTACCGACGCCGGGCTGCTGGCGGAACAGCTCTGCTGGGCGGCTGAAAGCCCGAATGCGGCAAACCAGGACTTTAATGCCGTCAATGGCGATGTGTTTCGCTGGAAGTGGCTGTGGCCGCGGCTGGCCGCCTACTTCGGCATAGAGGCAGCGCCCTATCCGGAGACAATGATGCCGCTGGAAGGCCGCATGCAGGAGGCTGCCGCGGCGTGGCGGGAGATCGCCGGACGTTATCAGCTTGCCGAAGCGGATATCAACCGTCTTGCCTCCTGGTGGCACACCGACGCGGATCTGGGCCGTCCAATGGAGGCGTTCACCGATATGAGCAAAAGCCGTAAGGCTGGCTTTACCGGCTATCGCGCCACGCTGGACGCTTTCACCGGCCTGTTCGATACGCTCCGGCAGGAACGTATCATCCCGTGATCCTGCGCCCAGGGGCTACACTGGCCCCTGGGCGAGCCGGTTTTTTTATTATTTCTTAAGGCTTTTTTAAGCTTCCTGAATCGCCCTGATGGTAAAGAGCGATTGCTGTCACAGAACTGCTCACAATCCCGCCGCCTCCCCCACTTGCGCTAAATAAATATGCCGCCGTGCCGTTAATTCCAGTGATCTTCGACCATATTTTAAGAATGACTTTGGATATTAAGGGTGGAATATGTCAGCAGCCGATGGTGATACCGCTCCGGTACAGGCGCCTGATACGCATCAAATTATGAAACAAACCGTCACCCTGATGCTTTTTCTGATGGTGGCCATTTTTCTGACGACGATTTTTACGCTTTTCCAGACGCAAAATGACCTGTATCGCAACGCGAAACAGCAGGCGACGCAGCTCCTAACCAAAGCGCTGGATAACGGCCAGCAAAGTATTCGTGATCATCTAAGCGATAACGCGGCGTGGAACGAAGCCTGGGAAAATCTTCATCAGCAGGTGAATACACAATGGGCGTGGGACGCGCAGAATTTAGGGGAGTCCCTGTTTACGACCTTTGGCTATGATGGGGTCTTTGTTCTCTCTGCGGATGGGCAGACCCGCTACAGCGTGCTGTCAGGACGGCTGCAGCTTGTGCCATTCGAGCAGTGGCTGGGTAAAAACGTGCTGGCTGAACTGCGCCGCGAGGTGGCGCGTAACGATGGCCGCGCTATTTCAAGGCTGCAACTGGTCGATGACCGCCTGACGCTGGTGGCGGCGGCCTGGATTACATCGGAGGAAAAAAGCGCATCGGAGGGGCCGGACGACCATTCGCTGATGATCTTTGCCGAAACGCTCACCCCGGCGAAGCTTGCCGCACTAGGCGAAGAGTACGTTATTCACGACCTCCATATGGTCCAGGCGGACATCCTGCGCGACAGGCCGGAGAGAGCGGATACGCTGTTTCCCGTATCAGGGGGAACGGTGGCATTCGCATGGGATAAAAAAAGTCCCGGTGACATCCTGCTGACATGGGTTCTGCCGCTGCTGGTCTTACTGATGATCATCTCCGTGCTCTTTGCGCTGGTGCTGGCGCGCAAGGCGCTGATCAAGGCACGGATGAACGATGAAAAAGCGTTTCTCCTTGAGCGAAGCAGGCAGGCGCTTGAGGTAAGCGAACGCCGGTTCCGCGATATCGTTGAAACAACCACCGACTGGATTTGGGAGGCGGATGAAGAACAGCAGCTAAGCTGGATTTCCGCTCGCTTCCCCGCCATTACCGGCTATCGTATTAATGACTGGCTCGGGCGGTCATTCCACAGTTTTTTGTCTACCGTTGATCCGGCGCTGTGCCTCTGGCTGGAGCAGCCCGAAACGGGCAATGTTTTGACCCTGACCCACTGCCCTTATCTCTCTGCGCAGGGTAGCCAGCGCTACTGCAACTTAACGGTTAAGCGCGTGACGCGCAGTGACGGCACCATCGGCTTTCGCGGTACGGCTACCGACGTCACGCTGGAGGTGGAAGCCAGCGAACGTATTCACTACCTCTCCCATCACGACGAATTAACCGGCCTGCCCAACCGTATTCAGATGAAAGAGTTCCTCGAAGGCAGGCTGCAGAAAGGCAGCGAAGTAGACAGGCCGCTGGCGATGATAAGCCTTGATTTAAACGATTTTAAAACCATCAACGATGTCTACGGCCACTCCGCAGGCGACGCCGTCCTGAGTGAAGTCTCGGCCCGCCTGCGCAACTGTATGCGCAGTACCGACCTGGTGGCGCGCCAGGGCGGCGATGAGTTTATTATCATCGCCCCGGATCTGGTCAACCACGATGATATTGATATCTTTTGTCGGCGGATTATTGAGGAGCTTCGCCGCCCCTTCTACGTCTGCGGTAACGAGATGTTTATCGGCGCCAGCATGGGGATCGCGCTCTCTCCACAGCATGCACGTACCGCCAGCGACCTGCTGCGCTATTCCGATATCGCCCTGTACGAAGCGAAAAAAGATAAAAATACCCCCTGGGTATTCTATAAGCCGGATATGGCTGAACTGATTGTTCAGCGCCGGGAGCTGGAGCAGGCGCTGCGGGAGGCCATCAAAGAGAACCAGCTATTCCTTCTGTACCAGCCGCGCTACGACATCCGGCTGGGGAGAATTACCTCGCTGGAGGCGCTGGTACGCTGGCGTCACCCTCGCTACGGGCTGCTGATGCCCGATCAGTTTATCCCGCTGGCGGAAGAAACCGGCATTATCGTCGCGCTCACGGACTGGGTACTGACGACGGCATGTCGTGACGTTGGCCGCCATTTTGAGTCGCTCTCGGTCTCCATCAATATGTCGCCGGTAGAATTCAGAGCGACCGATATTGCCGCAAGGGTAAAAAATACGCTTGAGGCGACGGGGTTTCCGGCGTCGAGGCTGGAGCTGGAGGTCACGGAGAACGTCACCCTTTCGCGCCCGGAACAGACGCAAAAAATCATGCATGAACTCAAAGGGCTGGGCGTCAGGCTGCTGATGGACGATTTCGGCACCGGCTACGCCTCGCTCAATTATCTGCGCAGCTTCCCCTTTGACGGCATTAAACTGGATAAGTCGTTTATCTTTGCGATGGACGGCTCAGAAACCGCAAAACACATTGTGGAAAAAATCATCGGCCTTGGTAAAGATTTTAATCTCGAGGTGACCGCCGAAGGGGTCGAATCGCAGGAACAGCTTAGCCAGTTGAAAAGCTACCAGTGCGATATTGCCCAGGGCTATTTTATCAGCCGACCGGTGACGCTGGAGAAAGTCGATCTGGACCAGTCCTTTAACTTACAGATGAAATCCCCGCCGGCAAGATCGTGATAGCGGCAGGTAATAACAGGCGAGAGGTATCGGTATGCCAGAAATAATGAACGGTCAGTGCCACTGCGGGGCCGTCGCTTTTACCGTTGAACTCCTTGACGGGCTGAATACCGCCCGGCGCTGTAGCTGCTCATTCTGCCGGATGCGCGGCGCGGTTGCCGTTTCCGCGCCGCTCTCCGGCCTGACCATTACCCGGGGGAAAGAAAAGCTGACGGAATACCGTTTTAACACCCGCACCGCCGTACACTATTTTTGTTCGGTATGCGGTATCTACACCTTCCACCAGCGCCGTTCCTCGCCCGATCAGTATGGCGTAAACGTCGCCTGCCTGGAGGGGATATCGCCTTTTGATTTTCCGGAGCTGAAAGTCATGGATGGGGTCAACCACCCAAACGATGGTCACAGCGATGGGGTCATCGGATATTTGCGCTATACGGCAAAATAATATAACCAAATGATTTAACAACAAAAGAATGTTACATCGCTATTTCATTGATGTTAACGCTTTCAACAATGATAGGCATAATGCGTGTACGCATGCATAATGACTATTGCTTACACAGAACAGTGTCGTGATCCTGAGAGGCGAAATGAGTAAAAATGATAAGGATAAACTGGTAGATACTGTCATGGGAGAAGCGGTGCTTTCGCTGCTGGACTCCGATGACGATGTTTCCTTTGATGCTCTGATTGGGCAGTTACAAGTCAGTTTAAGCGCTGAAACCAACGGCGAACGGCAGGAAGCCTACCGGACTGCGATAAGCGGGGTGCATAATTTTCGCGCCCAGCCCGAACAGCGTAAGGGCGCCGCCAGTCGTTTACAGATGACCCAGCGCAAAAGTCGTATGCGCTATTCTGCTTTCGCCAGCAGCAGTAAAGAAGTGAAGCACTGATATCCCCGAACCTGTTTAATCGGTACGGTTAACGGGTTTCTATTTCTCCTTCTAATCAGACTTGCTCCAGCATGTTCCCACATAATGCTTCTTGTGAATTTGATCGGGCCTTCGGCTTTAGAAGACATTCATTATTGCAGCATCGGGAGTGTAATTGAACGAAGATGAGCACGTTCTACCTGAGGAAATCCATGAGGCAATTGGCCTGGCAGCCACTTATCTGATGAATTCACGCCTGCCCGTTAAGGCCGACAACCTCATCATGGTGCTTCGCGCGCAGGAAATCATGGTCACATGTTCCCGCCAGCGAGGCGTTCTGGAAGCGACCCGGCACTACCTGGACAAGCGTATGAAGAAGCCGCTCTAAGCGTTCCACTCCAGCCTTCTGGCTGCGGCAGCTGTGAATACCCTACGCCTTTGCAACCGGTGCGAAGGCGTCATTCTGCATACTCCCTCCGTTTTTTTCAAAAACGCACAGAATTACAACCCCATATCCCCCTGAACGCAGCCATACTGTTTCAATGCCATACAGGAGGATGCAATGCCAGATCAAAACCATACCATTCCGCAGACCATGACCGCCATTGAGATAACCGAACCCGGCGGCCCCGAGGTTTTAAAGGCGACAACCCGCCCGGTCCCTCGCCCCACCGGCGATGAAGTGCTGATTCGCATTGCCGCGGCAGGGGTGAACGGCCCCGATGTGTTACAGCGTAAAGGGCAATATGCGCCGCCTCCGGGGGCCTCGGATATCCCCGGTCTTGAAGTGGCGGGTATTGTGGTGGCCTGCGGCGAGAAAGTGAAAGATGTGCAGCCAGGCGCCCATGTCGCCGCGCTGATCCCAGGCGGCGGCTATGCAGAGTACTGCACGGCGCACGCCACCAACGTACTGCCGTTACCGCCAGGCCTGAGCCTGGTCGAAGCGGCCGCCCTGCCCGAAACGTTTATGACGGTGTGGCTAAATATGTTCCAGCGCGGCCAGTTTAAAGCGGGGGATATTATTTTGATTCACGGGGGGGCTTCCGGTATCGGTACGACCGCTACCATGCTGGCGAAAGCCTTTGGCGCGGCGAAAATTATTACCACCGTAGGGTCTGAGGAACACCGCGAGGCCAGCCTGAAGCTGGGCGCCGATGTGGTGGTATTGCGTAAAGAAGAAGACTTCGTCGAAGTGGTGAAACGGGAGACCGACGGCCACGGGGCCGACATTATTATCGATATTGTCGCCGGGGATTATATAGCCAAAAACTACGCGGCGGCGGCGATGAACGGACGTATTGTGCAAATTGGCGTCATCGGCGGCGTAGCGAAAGAGGTGGATCTCTTCCCGCTGCTGAGCAAGCAGCTTACCCATATTGGCTCCACCCTGCGTCAGCGTACGCCTGCCCAGAAGGCCGAGTTGATTAACGCCCTCAGCGAACACGTGCTGCCGCTTGTAGAGCAGGGCAAAGTGAAGCCGCAAATCTTCAAAACCTTTCCTCTGGAAGCGGCGAGCGATGCGCATGCGATGCTTGCCGCCAGCGCGCATGTGGGCAAGGTGGTGTTGACCACCGATGCGTTAACCGGGGAGTAATCCACCGTGCCCACTCCCTTTTCGGAGTGGGCCGGAACGCGGGTGAGATGCCCGCAGAGGCGAGCGACTGGAGGCACAACGTTGTGAACGGGAAGAAGGAGTCATCATGCTCGTACTGTGGAACACCCTGATCGTTCTGGCGACCGTAGCGGCAATGGAAATCATCGCCACGCTGGCGCATAAATACATCATGCATGGCTGGGGCTGGGGCTGGCATCTTTCGCACCATGAACCGCGCACCGGCTGGTTTGAGGTCAACGACCTCTATGCCGTGGTTTTCGCCGTGCTGGCCATTGCGCTGATTGCCCTCGGCACGGCAGGCTTCTGGCCGTTACAGTGGATTGGCGCGGGAATGACGCTCTATGGCGCGCTCTATTTTATTGTGCATGATGGGTTGGTGCATCAACGCTGGCCGTTTCGCTATATCCCCCGCCGGGGATATTTAAAACGCCTCTATCTTGCGCATCGCCTGCACCATGCGGTGCGGGGAAAAGAGGACTGTGTCTCGTTCGGTTTTCTCTATGCGCCGCCCGTAGAACAGCTGCAGGCGACGCTGCGCAGCCGTAAAAAAGCGGCGCTTAACGCCCGCCGTTCTCGTGCGGCAGATAAGGACGCTGCCACAGCCCGGACGGACGCGCAGGCATCGCGCCAGCGCGAGAGCTGAGCGCCGCCAGCCCGCCTTTGATCACCAGCGCCAGTTTTTCCCCTTTACGGGTGCCCTGGCGCGTGTCCCATGCATGCGCCCCCGCCGCCGTGACCTTCATTCCAATTTCGCGGTAAACCCCGTGTGCCGATGCAATAGCCCAGGCCGAGCGCAACGGCAGGCCATGCAGCCCGCCGCGCGCCGAAGCGTAATAAGGTTCGGCATGCGCCACCAGCCGCTGCGCCAGGCGCGCCAGATGCTGCCGTTTCGCCGGGTCGGTCAGCTGGCTGGCATCTATCCCCTCCTCCGCCAGCCAGCGGGCAGGCAGGTAGCAGCGCCCCGTTCCGGCGTCCTCAACGATATCGCGGGCGATATTGGTTAACTGAAACGCCAGCCCCAGGTCGCAGGCGCGATCGAGCACCGCGTCATTCCGCACGCCCATCACCTGCGCCATCATCAGCCCCACCACCCCTGCGACGTGATAACAGTAGCGCAGCGTATCATCAAAGGTGTCGTAGCGGGTTTCCCGCACATCCATCGCAAACCCTTCCAGATGGTCAAACGCCAGCTGCGGCGAAATGGCATGCCGCGTCGCTACCTCCTGAAAGGCGGCGAAGGCCGGTTCGCGCATGGTTTCCCCCGCAAAGGCGCGGCGGGTTTCGCTTTTCAGCATCTCCAGGCGTGCTAAGGCGCTGTCGCTGCGCGCGGTCGCGCTGAACCCAAGGTGCTGATCGTCAATGACATCGTCACAGTAGCGGCACCAGGCATAGAGCATCAGAGCGCTACGGCGGGTGGCGGGATCAAAGAGCTTCGCCGCGGCATTGAAGCTTTTCGAGCCTGCCGCCATGGTTTCAGACGCATGCGCCATTAACGTCCCGTTCATCAGGAGAGGGCCTCCAGCATCAGGCTCGCCGTGGCTTTCGCCGAACCAATCACGCCGGGAATGCCTGCCCCCGGATGGGTTCCCGCCCCTACCAGGTAAAGGTTGGGGATACGGCTGTCGCGGTTATGGGGACGAAACCAGGCGCTCTGGCGCAGAATCGGCTCGACGGAAAAAGCCGACCCGTGCCAGGCGCTAAGCTGGTCGCGAAAGTCAAACGGCGTGAACATCCGGTGGGTCACCAGCTGCTCGCGCAAGCCCGGCATGTAGTGCTTTTCCAGATAGGCGAAAATGCGATCGCGCAGACGCGGCCCCTCCACCGTCCAGTCAAGATTTGCCGTGCCGAGGTGCGGCACCGGGGCCAGTACGTAATAGCTGCCGCAGCCGGGGGGCGCAAGGGAGGGATCGGTGACGCAGGGCGCGTGCAGATAGAGCGAAAAATCCTCCGCCAGCGCCGGTCCGTTAAATATTTCGCTAATGAGCTCTTTATAGCGCGGCCCAAAGCAGACCGTATGGTGCGCCAGCTGGCTGTGGTGGTGATTCAGGCCAAAATAGAGTACAAACAGAGAGTTGCTCATCCGCTTACGCTTAAGCGAGACGGCGCGCGCCGCCCCCACCTGGTGATGGCCGAGCAGCTTTTCATAGGTGTGCACCACATCCGCATTTGAAGCCACCGCCGCCGCCGCAATACGCCGACCGTCGCCAAGCTGCACGGCGCTTATCCGTTCCCCCTCGGTCTCCAGCTGGCTCACCTGAGCGTTGAGTTCAATTTCGCCGCCCAGATCCTGAAACAGCCGCACCAGCCCCTGTACCAGCGCCCCGGTGCCGCCGCGCGCAAACCAGACGCCCCACTCCCGCTCCAGAGCATGGATCAGGGTATAGATAGACGAGGTGGCGAAGGGGTTGCCCCCGACCAGCAGCGAATGAAAAGAGAACGCCTGGCGCAACTGCTCATTTTCAATAAACTTCGCCACCATGCCATACACGCTGCGCCAGGCTTGCAGCCTCGCCAGCTGCGGCCCTGCGCGCAGCATGTCACGAAACGACAAAAACGGCACCGTGCCGAGCTTAAGATACCCCTCTTTAAACACCGCTCTGGAGTAGGCGAGAAAGCGCCGGTAACCCTCGACGTCGCGGGGGTTAAAACGGCGGATTTGCGCCTCCAGCCGCGCCTGATCGTTATCATAGTCAAACTGCACCCCATCCTCCCAGCACAGGCGGTAAAAGGGGGTAACCGGCATGAGATCGACATAATCCGCCATGTTTTTGCCCGCCAGGGCGAAAAGCTCTTCGATGGCGGAGGGGTCGGTGATAACCGTCGGCCCGGCGTCAAAGGTAAAACCTTTATCCTGATAGACATAGGCACGCCCGCCGGGCTTATCGCGCTGCTCAAGCAGTAACACCGGAATACCCGCCGCCTGCAGACGGATGGCGAGCGCCAGGCCGCCAAAACCAGCGCCAATTACAATCGTTTTATTCATCGTTAAAAGCCCGCAGCCGGGGAGTCTGTTTCAGAATGGCCCGCAGAGCTTCGCCCGGCGGTACCGGTGGTTTGCCGGTGAGGATCCGCGCCTTATCGAAAGGCGTCAGTCGACCGGCATAAAAGCGGGCAATCAGCCCCTCGTTTAAGCCATAGAACCGCTGCATCACCTGCCAGCGCTGGTCGGCGCGCCCGGCAAGAAACAGCATGCGGTTAAGCAGGCGAAAGAAGCGCTGCCGCCGCCACTGACCGCGCGCGTACTGCCCGATGACGTCAGACAGCGCTGCGGCCGTAAAATCACGCTGGCTGGCGATAAGGTCCGCCAGCGTCGCCGCCTGCGGCAGAGAGTAACCGGTCGTGGCATGAAACAGCCCGGCGCGCAGGCCGCTACACGGCTGCCCGGCCTGTTCGCGCCAGAAGGCGCGGCTGTCCCCTGCAAGGGTAATGGGCAGGTTGCCCTGCTCCTCGCGCTCCAGCGTTTTCAGCCGCCACCCCTGCTGATGGGCATAATCGTGGATATGCTGGCGCGCCTGTTCGTTGTTAAGCGTCGGCCTGTCGATATAGTGGGTATCTTCAATTAACAGCGATTGCGCGCTGAGCGGCAGCGTATAGACAAAGCGATAGCCCGCCTGCTGGTCGACGGTGGCGTCCATCAAAATGGGGCGCGTCAAGCCGTGCGGCTCCTCAAGCAGCCACTGCTGGCCGACAAAAGCCTGAAACCCCACCGTCATGTGCGGGCCAGGGCGGTAGCCACGCCCGTCGATAACCGCCCCTGCCTGCAACGCCTGCCCGCTGGCAAGGGTGACGGCGTCCGGCGTCAGGTGGGCCACCGGCGTTGCGGTGCGGAGATTTTCGCCCAGCGCCCCGGTTATCACCGCAGCGAAACGTTCCGAGGTCATACTCAGGTACGCCCCGTGCAGCGTGCGCGTTCGCGCCGGGAAACGTACCTCGTAGCCTGGCCAGCGATGCGCCACCAGCGGCGCAATCCACTGGTGCTGCGCGGGGGTGAGATCGTCGTGATGAAAGGACCAGGTATGATTGCCGCCAGGCTGCATCCCCGCCTCCAGCACCAGCACACGCAGCGCTGGCTGCTGCTGTCTAAGACGCCAGGCGATAAGGCCATTCGCCAGCCCGCCGCCAACAAGGATCAGGTCCCATTCCCGGCGATTCATGCCGCACCTGCCAGAACCGGACGTCTGGAGCCCAGCGCCTGCTCAACAATCCGGGCGGCAAGCCTCGCGCCGCCCGCCTGCTGCAATGCAGGCTGCATGGCCGTCAGCCGTTGCCGGTAGCGAGGGTTAGAGAGTAAATCGCCCAGCTTATCCGCAAGGCTACGGCTACAGGCAAAACGCGACGCCCGGCGACCAATACCGCTGTACTCAATCCGGGCGGCAACGCCTGGCTGATCGAAGGCCAGTGGAATAGCGAGCACAGGCGTGCCGCTGGCGATAGCATCCATGACCGTATTGAGCCCACCGTGGGTAATCACCGCCTGCGCCTGACGCAGAATAGCGGGCTGTTCAGCAAAGTCGGTCACCCTCGCGCCCGTTGCTGCCAGCGTCGCCGCCTGTCGCGCATTCAGGCCGCCGCAGTGGGCTATCAACAGGCGGACATTGCGCTGCCGGCAGGCCGCGGCAATGGTGTGAAACAGCCGGTAGCGATGCCCCTGTAGCGTGCCAAGCGAGGCAAAAATAAGCGGTTCGTCTGGCACTTCCTGCGCGTCAATCGCCGTCGCCTGCGCCGGGCGCAGCGGCCCGACGGCATGAAAGCAGGCGGGCAGATGGCGAGGAAAATCAAAAGCGTCTATCGTCTGGCTGATTTGCGCCAGCGGCGACAGACATTCATGCAGCCCCCGACGCGCCGTCAGGCCAAACCGTTCGGCATGAAAGGCGATAACGTCGCCCTGGCGGCGCATTAGCCAGTCGTGAATTCGGGTGCTGGCGGCGTAGCGCTTGTGGCTGCGGGCGCTTGTACTGTAGAGAAACGGCATCACCGGCAGCGGAATGGTTTCGTCACGATTTACCGGCAGCGCGCAGGCTACAGAGACAAATGGCAACCCCAGCGCTTCGGCCACCAGGCCGCCCGCGGGTTCCATCTGATCGACAATGACGCCATCAACGGCGCAGCGCTCCAGCGCCGCGGGCAGCTCACGGCAGAGCATATCCGTGGTCCCGGCCAGATCGTTAATCAACCGGAAAAGCCCCGGCCCGAAAGGGTGCGCCGTGACGTTGAGGGTGCGCGCCAGACTTCCCGGCGGATGCGTTTGTTCCCCCACGGCGCAAAAGCCGATGCGCGCGTCGCTCAATAGCGCGCGCGCTTCCGCCTGCTGAAAGAAGGTGATGTGGTGGCCCCGGGCGATAAGCTGCTGCCCCAGCGCCTCCAGCGCCCGCACGTGGCTGTAAAGCGGCGGGGCGATAATCGCATAATGGCTCATGCTTCGCGCACCAGCGTCGCCTGGCGCAGCGCGCTCAGGCTGGCGCTGCCGGTGCAGAAACAGGCGACCCGCAGCTGTTCAATCACGGTCTGAAAATGGGCGGCTACCGCTTCCGCGGAGAGGGTGGCGCTGCCGAGTACGCCCGCCGCCTGCCCCACCAGCGTCGCCCCTAAACGCAGCGCTTTAGCCGCATCGATGCCGTCAGCGATGCCGCCGGAGGCGATGAGCGGCGAATCCGGCAACGCCTGATGCAGCGCGCACAGCGCTTCGGCGGTGGAATTCCCCAGTCGGCAAACGCCATCGCCACCTCGCGGGCCTGCGGCGTGGCGGCGCGCGCGCCTTCGACGGCGGCCCAGCTGGTGCCGCCCGCCCCCGCGACATCCAGCATCGCCACGCCAGCCTCTATAAGCTGACGCGCAACGGTGACGGAGAGCCCCGCGCCCACCTCTTTGACCACTACCGGCACCGGCAACGCGCTGGCCGTCGCTTCTATCGCCGTCAGCACGCCGCGCCAGTCGCGATCGCCGCCGCGCTGTAGCGCTTCCTGCAAGGGGTTGAGATGGATAATCAGCGCGTCTGCTTCAATCATCTCCACCGCGCGCCGGGCATAATCCAGTCCGGTTTTTTGCGGCAATTTGCGCCGCGCCAAGGTTAGCCAGCAGGGGGATATCCGGGGCGAACTGCCGCAGCTCACGGGTCAGTCCGCCGTTATTCTCGCTTTCCAGCGCCACCCGCTGCGAACCTACGCCCATCGCCAGTCCCAGCGTCTGCGCCGCCTGCGCCAGGTGGCGATTAATATCTGCCGCGCGGCGGGCGCCGCCGGTCATGGAGCTGATGAGCAGAGGCGCATTCAGGGTTTTGCCAAACAGCGACACCCGCAGATCGATAGCATCAAGATCGATTTCCGGCAGCGCGCAGTGTTCAAACCGCCAGCGGTCGAAACCCGTTCCGCGCTGTTTTATGCCAGACATGCCGCCGAGAACGATATCCAGATGATCGTTTTTGCGCTGAGTCAGATCCTTCATTAATACTCCGTCAGAGATTGGGGCCGGTCCTGGCCAAATAGCGCCATCTGTTTATCAAACCAGGCGTGCATAAAACACCGGGTGGCAACCCCCTTCTCGCAGGCATGGGCCAGATGCTCATCCGCGCTGCGCAGATGGTCGCGCAGGCGCGCCCGCACCGCATCCGCCCCCAGAATCGCCACCAGGGTAGATTTGCCATGATCTTTATTGAGGTCCTTGCCGGTGCCGCTCACCCCATCGGCGAGATCGTCGAGCAGTTGAAAAGCCTGCCCCAGATCGCGGGCAAAGCAGCGTAGCCGCTGCCGCGCGGGCAGCGATGCATTCGCCACAATGGCCGCCATTTGCAGCGTGGCGTCAAAAAGGCGGCTGGTTTTCAGCTCATTGGTTACCAGAATCGCTTCGGCGCTGCGCGCCTGCGCGCCTTCGTTGAGATCGCGGTACTGTCCCTGCACCAGCCCCTGCATGCCGGTCGCGATCGACAGTTCAGCCACCGCCTGGGTTTTACAGTCATGCGGCAGCGCCTGGGCTTCGGCGATAACGCCAAACGCGCGGCTTAGCAGCGCAACGGCAGCGAGAATGGCTACATTTTCTCCATACTGGAGATGAATGGTAGGTTTTCCCCGGCGCAACAGAGCGTTGTCCATACAGGGGATGTCATCGAGCATCAGCGAGGCAGCGTGCACCATTTCCACGGCGCACGCCAGGTCCAGCAGGCCGGGCTGTTCAATATCACAACCGAGATCCCGTGCCGTCAGCACCAACAGCAGAGGCCGAACGCGCTTGCCCGCAGCCAAAGTGCCTTCACGCATCGCGGTCCAGACGAGATCCTGCTGTTCTGCGGCGGGGAGGAGTTGATCGAGGCGGCACTGCAGGGCTGCACGTAGCGCCTGCAATTCATCTTCATGATTGACGTTCATCGTTGCTATCCCTGGTTACTCATCGTGGCAATGTCTACAGAGGATGTGAAGCACGGTGACGCCAGGTTAAGCGCCGTGTCGACCTGTATGACGTTGTACATCCGAGCGTTGACTGCGCTCTGTTTGCAAAGCGTAGCGTAATATCCAGGAATTATCTTTTGCGCAGCGAACGCGACACAAAATTTACATGAAATTAACAATAACTGTCGCTGCAGCGGCAAAAAGGCGATTAAAAGTTTATGAAGAAGGGAGCCTAAAGGAGCTATGTTGAGTTTAAAACTATCTCATAACTCGTTAATTTTAAATAGAAGTATTAAAAATAGCCTCTCAAAGGAAAATTAAAATGCTTTCCAGGGTTCAACTTGCAAGTCTGGACCAATACCCATATTAATTAAAAATCAATAAGTTATAGGATAAATTTAATTACTGATTTTGTTGACGCCACTCTTTAACCATCTCCTTTGTGACCTCCTTCTTGTAGCAGATAGGCGAGTACCCTCCCGCTTTGCTCCAGGCACTGCGGCGGCCACAAGAACTCCCGTTCCTTGCTGTGTTAAAAGGGCAAGCACAAGTACCTTGATAGGACGCTATAGAGTCTTCAATAATTTTTTGCTTTACCTGATCGTCAGTTAACGGGTTCGATTTAGCGGTAGCCATGTCAGATGAAATGAGAAGGGCAGCAGTTATAACTGATAAAGCGACTAGTTTGATGTTCATTTTGCCCGCTCCGAGCGTGAGATGAACATCCAGCGTATTCGTCGAAATGTTAACCAATATTGATCTTACGCAAATACTTGTTGAACCCCTATTAAAAATAGTAGTTTGCCGGAATTACAGGCGTGACGTTCAGGTTTAGAGGAAATGGACGACTGGGAATCGATAGAGAGGGTGCGTAGATATGCACACCTTGCACCTAACCCTCTGACTGAACATGCCCGCCAGAATGATGCGATTTTTAACGAAGATGTCCCAAATATGTCGCACGAAGACAATCTGGAGGTGATGCAAAATGCGTAACTGATTGAAATGTAATGGTACGCCCTACAGGATTCGAACCTGTGACCCACGGCTTAGAAGAAAGTAGAGCACTCAATAACACACTGTAAACACAAATATTTCCCGCGTTCGCTCCGGTGTTTGTGTCTTATTGTGTCGTCATTTGTCATTCATTTTCATCCAGTGCCTTTCAGGTACGACACGCCAGCGACACAGAGAAAGAAAAGCCCTGCGTTGCCGTAGCGCTTTTCTCTTTCATGCATTTCTTCTCTCGCGCTGGGGGTTTTTATGTGGTGGGTTATCGGCATCCTTGCCGTCATTGTCCTGTTTGCTGCTCTGGTTATCCGCTCGAAGATGAGAGACGCGGATGATGACTACTGAGCTACAGAGCGACTGCCATCCTCATTGACAACAACATCCATCTCCTTTTCGTAGGCTCCGTCAGGCAGAGGGTTACCTGTCACCACTTCATCAACAAATCCGTCATTGTCGTAAACCGGGAACCGTTGATAATCCCATGGGCCTATGTTTATAAGGGTGCCATCTTTACTGTAAAAGCATTTCATTTTCTGAATCATAAATCCGCTCCTTCAACCCAGCCGGTATTTCCGTTTCCGCTCTCTTTTTTCCAGGTGCGCTTAAACCCTCCTGACGGGCCTCCGCGCAGATAGAGTGAACCGGGTATGCGCCATCCCAGCGGTAATACTCGCCCGTGCTGGTATCGCGGAGAACCTGGTTAGGCAGGGTAAGCGTGGCGCCGGCCTGGAACGAGTCCATGGTGATGTAGCCAAACGCAGCAATGGCTGCCTTGGCCAGTTGTTCAAGCCCGTACCAGGTCTGCCGAGTGCGACCGAAGCGATCCTGCCAGATGGCGTTCGTAATGTCGTTAATAGCAAAGTCAAAATTCTGCGCGTTGTCGAATAAATCGTATGGGCTGGTAGACCCCAGCGGATTAAGGGTGGCGTATTGTGTCATGCTCGCTCCGGGCATAAAAAAACCCGCCGAAGCGGGTTAAAGGATTGTGGTGTGTTTACGCGACATCGCCGGGATAGCTGGCGTCGTCATACGCATATTTACCTGGGTTATACTGAACAGCTGAGACGCTGCTTGTTCCATCGTTACCCGGGGAAATTTCGCCGATTAGTGCGTCATAGGGGACGCGAACGGAAGAACAAAAAAGAAGCCGTGGGGGTTCTATGTATGGGTCGTTAATCGCCCATGTTTCAACCTCAAGCGATGGGTTGTACGGGATAGAGATGGTGTAATCATCAATACGGGTAGGTACCAGCATTAAAGAGGCGCTGCCCTCCTGATTCCTGATAATTACCCTCGGGCTTTCGAACGACCAGTCAGGGGATTCACTTAGGGTCAGGGTGATCGTACTGCTGTTATATGAGACATCCGTAATCAGGCAGCTCAGTGTCTGGCTGCCGGGTATATCATCAGCAAGGATTATCCTGTCCATATACTCGTAGCAAAGTGCATCCATTTCCGTTGAGGTGGTGTGCTGCAGGCGCTGTAGCGTGTAACCGAGCAAACGGCGCATACCGATACGATACGCGCGGTCCTGATCCAGAACGCCGTCCAGTTTATAGCTCTCAACTTTCAATGGTGTGGGATTGCCTGGAAGCTTACATTGCACGGTTTCCTCTGCCCAGGTTGTGCCGTTGATGTAGGTCACATCAACCCCATCGTAATCATCCTGCGACGGAGCTTTAAACGAGGTTTGCAACTCCTCGGTAGTTTCCTGCGGGGTGATCATGCCAACCCAGGGTTTAACCCCTTCCCTTCCTGCTGACACAAGCCCATCGGTCAGCAGAAAATATCCCATTCCGGCATAGCAGATTTTCTGCAGCATCTCCAGCGCTGACGTGCTCTCACCTGTAGCAAAATCAAATGTCTCACCACGTGGTGTCCAGTATGTTGACTCCAGGGCGTCGATAGCGTTGCTGTCTATCTGGTCTGCAGTGAAACCCAGAGATTCCAGTACGTGATACAGCGCCCCACTAATGCTGCGTGCGGTTCGACCTCCGCTATAAATCCGGGTGGGTACCACGCTGATACGCCGATCGGACTGAGCGGCCAGACGGTTTCCTGTTCGCACAGTGATCCCCATCGTAGTGACCCCGACATAACTGGATGGGCGCGCCCTCAGTAAGGAGCGCAGCGCCTGGCTGCCATCACATCAGTACCTGAAAGCGAATCAGAAGCCGTAGCCCGTGGTGAGTCACTCATCATCGGGCTTTTTGGCGAGTGAAATTTGGCGACAGATTCCAGTCTCATCGGGACATCTCCCATATGAAATAAGGCCACGCAAGGCCGGCGCCTAAAGAAACCAGAGCGATACCGCCTTTAGCTCCAAGGCTTTTTAGTCTTGTGTGCGACCACTCAGCAGTCATGCCTGCCATGAATGCGTAAAACACCAGTGCCATGGTTATCATGCTACCTCCGGCCCATCAGGTTTATTCAATCCCAGGCGATTGACGACCTCACGCCTCATAGCTTCCAGGCGCTGGCGAGTTTCCTCGTTTGTCTGTAACGCCTTGTCGATATCGCCAAGCATCTCCCGGTCTTTGTGGCGCTGCTGTGCTGAGGCTATTGATGTGATGGTGCTCATATCAACGCCCTCTTCCCATTGGGTGAACCATCAGGACGCCGTTAACAACCGCATGGCGATTGCCTTTGGTGTCGTATGCGTATTTGTTTACCGTGCTTCGATGGCAGTTGAGCTTTCGAGCTACTTCTGTCTGATTGCCATAGTTCTCTACCAGGTAATCAGGAATGGTTTTGACTGTATGGTTCATGCTGCCTCACTCCTGCTTTTGATTAACTCGCGTAATAAGGCCCTGTAACGCGCTCTGATGCGTTCTAGTTCCTCGCGGGTATATCGATGGGGGTTATTGTTGTTTTCGAGCGCCTCAACGCGTTCTGCGCCGATTTTGGCTATGAGATTGATACGGTACGGCCCGACAGCGCCGGAGTGATGCACATTGCATGCTGCACACTGGCTATGTAGCTGATAACCCGCTGATGACTATCTGGTTTAAATGACTCGCTGCGGCGGGTTTTGTTTTATGGAGGATGTGATGAGTGATTTGGCAATAAAGGTTCTGCACTGGCAAACAAGCGGGGATGTAGGGGTGAGCAGTGCAACAATGGCGTCTATCGCCCTTGGACTTAAACGAAATATTTATGGCTCCAGATTTGACGCGCCAAGTGATGCCTCTGATTTGAGAAGGTGCATGTTGCTTGTAGAGGAGATTCCAGAAATAAGGGAGCACTTCGACAAAATCTCCGTGGTGTGTAAGCAGTTTGCGCCGATTATCAAAGAGTGGGATTCCCTGATAGAAATGCTAAAGGCAGAAATTAGCACCGGCAATGGTTCTGCGCCAAAAACATACAAGCGCATGAAGGATTTGCTCGGGCACTCAGGAGGAGTTCGCTTCGTTTTTGGAAATTAAGCGCCCACCCCCCCCCATTACCACTAACCGCCCACTGAGGCGGTTTTTTATTGCCTTTCATAATCCAACCGGAGATACATCACATGCCATCAGAACGAGCCATTACCGCACAGCAGGCGGCTGAACTGCTGATTGTTTCTCCACGCACTATCTACCGACTGATCGACTCCGGTCTGCTGTCAGGAAAGAAAATCGGCAATAAATACCGGACTACCGAAGCGGCATGCATTGCGTATCTGACTTCACCAGGCGATCCTGTTCCCGCGAACGCGGGTGAACATAAAGAGGAAAAACTATGTCAATCACCCTCAGGGGCGGCGTGTGGCACTGTCATTTCTTTACGCCGTCAGGAAAAAGAGTTAGACGCTCTCTTGGCACAAAGGACAAGAAACAAGCGCAGGAGCTCCATGACAAGTTGAAGGCCGAGGCGTGGCGGGTGGATCAGATGGGAGAACTGCCTCCGCGAACCTTTCAGGAATGTTGCTATCGGTGGATCCTGGAAAAGGAGCATAAGCGTTCACTGGATGACGACAAAACAAAAATCGCTTTCTGGCTGCAGAATTTTTCCGGGCGGGATGTTTCGAAGATTACGGCCGATGAAATACACGAAGCCGTAAATGGGATGATTAACCGAAAGCACCTGCAAATATGGGAAAGCCGGAGGGATGCAGCAATCAGGAAGGGGCTTCCCGTTCCGGCGTATGAACCTAAGCCCGTCAGCCTGGCAACCCGGTCACAGCATTTATCTTTCATCAGATCTATGCTTCGCGCCGCAGCTAATGAATGGAAGTGGATAAAGTCGGCGCCGGTGATAAAAACGCGGAAGCCGGTCAGCAAAAGGATACGCTGGCTTACAAGGGAAGAAGCAGAGAGGCTGATCAGCTGTATGTCGGACAGTATCCGACCTGTTGTGATATTTGCGCTGGCTACCGGCCTGCGCCGCTCCAATATCATTGATCTGGAGTGGCAGCAGGTCGATATGCAGAGGAAGGTTGCATGGGTAAATCCGGAGAACGCGAAGGCGGGCAAGGCTATTGGCGTCGCTCTGAATGATACCGCATGCAAGGTGTTAAGGGATCAGATAGGAAAACATTCCCGGTGGGTGTTTGTTCACACCACCGCAAAACATCGCCCTGACGGTACGCTAACGGAAGCTGTCAGAAAAATGCGTGTTGATGACAACAACGCGTGGTATACCGGGTTAAGAAAAGCCGGTATAGAAAACTTTCGCTTTCATGACCTGCGGCATACCTGGGCGAGCTGGCTGATACAGTCAGGAGTCCCGCTTTCCGTTTTGCAGGAAATGGGTGGATGGGAAAGCATCGAAATGGTACGCCGGTACGCGCATCTCTCGCCGAACCACCTCAGCGAGCATGCGAGGAAAATCGACACCATTTTTGGGGCCAGCGACACAAATACGACACAAGGAGCAAATCAGGCAGGACTAAAACTGGCGTAAGTGTATGAAATGTAATGGTACGCCCTACAGGATTCGAACCTGTGACCCACGGCTTAGAAGGCCGTTGCTCTATCCAACTGAGCTAAGGGCGCATTACCTGGAACAAACGACCGGGATTATACGGCCCCCCGACAACGAGTCAATGCCTTTCCTGCCAACTGGTTGCGTAATGTACGCTATCCGTTCCGTCATCCTTTAACAGTAGTAATTATTAACACTTTATATCGTAAAAAAGTAAAATCCTGGGGTTTAATAAGCACGGTCTTCTGTTTACCAAAACGGGCGTCATTAAAATGGGTGACCCGAAGACCTTTTCAATGGGACCAGCAGAAGCATGAACTGGAGGCTGCATTTGCGAACCTTCAATAAAAGCGATTGTTCTCGCAAAGTTTGCCATAACGAAAAGTATTCCAGAGGATCTTCTATCTACAATGGGACGCCGGGAAAAAGGCCGCCGCTCAAAGGCAGGAAATGTACATGTCCCCAGCGATACGTTCATTCTTAAGCGATCAGACAGGATTATCTATTTCGCTGGTCAGCATCCCAAAAATAGTGCTGCGCTTCTCCTGGTTACCAGAGATAATTTTTTGTCGCTGGGAATCACCGCCGCCTTTTACCCGCTGTATAACATCACTCACCTGACCTCACTGTATGAAGCCTGGCAATTCAAGCAAAGGGTTAAGGTCAGTAAAATCATTATTGATATTGCCTCTCTGGCAGAGCCGGTGCTGGATGAAATTAATACTCTACGCCAACTGACCTGTAACGAGGGCACAACCGGCATCGTTTTGCTGACGGAGCAGTATGATCGCCAGGTGCTTCTCTTTCTGGAAAAAGCCCTGCCCGTCAGGCAAACCAACAAGAGCGAGAGTATTTCTTTGATGCGTAAGAATATTCTGACCTCACCCCAACACCCGTCGGCTATCAGCGCAACCCTGAATAAATGCGAATGGACGCTTATCTTTTCGCTGTCGCGAGGTTTATCGTTAAAGGAGATAGCATGCCAGTCAAACCAGCCCTACCACTGCGTGATGTACAGATTAAAAATGATCCTGCAAAAGCTACAGCTTTCTGGCCGGCCGGCGCTAATGCACCTTATCCAGCGCTTAACAAATCAGTATCCGTCATAAACAGCATTTTCCTGAGATACAGGTAAGAAAAGGCTTATTTTTCAACCAAAGTCACTGCTGCATGTAACATCGCTAAAACAATTCTCACTTTTCCTGGAGTAATTGACTCTTAAGTCAGCAGTAAAATTTTACCTCAATTAATAGATCTTAGTTATTTTATTGACTGTCGAATTATTTTGAGTTTAAAAATAGACTAACCAGTCGTAAAATATTCACAATAGCAATACTTCATAGCTCATGTTACGGCTGGGCATAACGAAATGTTGATTACAGAAGAAAAATAGTGAACGCGCTGTTACAAAAGTACTTTTTTACGTGAAAAACAAAGTATATCTCTAAAAAAACAAAATCCGATATGAAAATTTCCAAATCAGGCCATTTTATTCATTCAGCAGGAGGTTTTAGCGAAATATAAAATCTGGCCTATTTCGCCTTACTTTTGCAGCGTGGAATCCCAGGTATAATAAACCTTCGCTGTTAAATGATGGAGTTCCACTCATCGTATTAAGTCTCCTTTCGACATAACCAATACCGACGCTGGGGTTAAAAGACGTCTGACGAAAAGAGCTTTGTAATACCTTTTTCATACTTGAGCCTGATAAGGAGTTTGGCTCAACTTTTACTAACTGAGGTACAAAATGAAAACGGCATCTGTGATAATTATGGATGAACACCCTTTAATCAGAATGTCAATAGAGGTCTTGCTTAAAAACAATAAGAATATCAATGTGGTCCTTAATACAGATGATGGACATAAAGTATTAAGCTACATTCGCAAGCATAATGTCGAATTGGTTATCCTTGATATTGAACTACCCAATTCGGATGGTTTTACTTTTCTTAAGAGAATTAAAGAGATACGACCCAATACACAGGTACTTTTCTTGTCGTCTAAATCTGAGTCATTTTATGCAGGCCGGGCTATACGCGCCGGGGCCAACGGCTTCGTCAGCAAAAAGACCGATCTCAATGAGATATATAATGCTGTAGAAATGCTGCTGGCCGGATACTCTTTCTTTCCCTCAGAAATTCTTATTCAGTTTAATCAATTTCCCAGACGCTTGCGCGAACGTGACGATATGCCTCTTTCAAACAGAGAAGTGACCGTGCTTCGCTATCTGGCGAACGGTCTCTCCAATAAAGAGATTGCAAAGCAGCTTTTGTTAAGTAACAAAACGATTAGCGCACATAAGTCGAATATATTCTCGAAACTTGGCGTCCACTCTATTGTTGAACTGATCGATTACGCCAAAGCACACGAACTACTGTAAAAAAAACTCCCGGTAAACCGGGAGTTTTTCAAGGTGTGGGCGTAACGATCAGTCGTAGTTAATCAAAAAGAGGGCGTCCGCATCTGCGGTCCCTGGTTTGGGATAATCCGCTACGGCGATATAACGTGCATAAAAATTGAACACCGCGTTGCCATTCTCATCCGCCTGTACTGTCTGGCTTGTCTGTTTAAAGGGCAGATTTTTTTTATACTGATCCATAAACTGCACCGCCACATTTTTTGAGCTGCTGCCGCTATTTAGCGCCAGCAGACCTTCATCCGAGGGATCGCTTATCCCCCGAAACGCTATCGACACCGGGCCGGTTGGACAGCCGGTAAGCCTGAGCTGGAAATGAACGGGCGGCGTCGTGTCGCCCTTATGCAAGAGCTGCGTTGTCGTCCAGCGCCCAAGCGGCACGCTTTTAGTGACGTCGTCGGCAACGGCAACGCAGGTCCAGTCAATAATATTACCGTAGAGCTGAATGTTGATACGGCCCAGCGTATCCGCCTGCGTCGGTGGCGGTAATACAGCGAGGGCGAAAAGAGGAATCAGTGCATGCCATCTCATTACGCTCTCCTTAATCAAAATCGACGCCCAGGTAGCCGCGTGCAACGAAATAGCCTTTCTGAGGTTTTAAGCCGGTAACGCTGACCGGCCAGGTGATAATAGGAATTTGCGCCGAAGCGCTGCCGTCAAGCTGGAAAGGGATTTTGCTCGACACATTATTGGGCGCCAGCGGCGTGAGGTTCTTATCGGCAACAATAAACCCCACGTTAGGGTTGGAAGAGACCATCATATTGCCGCTGGACTGTTCTGATTCAAGGCGCAGCGTTAAATAGGCCTGCGCTTCAATATTGGTGCATTTGATTCCCAGCGTTTTACTCTGCGGCATCACGCCTTCAGGACGGTTGCCCGCTCCCGCTTTGCTGAACTGGGATGCGCTAATATCGCCGAAATCAAATTCCACCATACTGCCAGCATTGACTTCACAGTTTTGCGGCACCTGGACTGTACCACTATAGCTGATGGTATAGACCACCGAGGTTAAAGGGTCATTAGGGGTAGAGGTAACATATACCCGAAAAAGCACCTGACGGGGAATGACCACCATGTCGATAAAGCGGCGGGTCACTTTAAGCCGAAAAATAAGTTTTGAATCGCGAACCTCAAAAGGTACTTGAATCGGAACGGCATAAGAAGCACCCATTTTCACGTAGTTCTGCGGTGGATAAAACGCACCAGCGTAATCGTCGGTGATTTGCATTGCCCCATCAAGATAATCGTTAAGTTTTACATATTTAAACCTATCGATAGTAGTTGTTACAGGCAGATCGGTCACATAGCTACGATAAGTAGTGCCATTTTCCGTTCCCACCGGACAGACAGCATAGACGCCAACATAGCCTGATTTTTCTGCAAGGGTAACAATCTGTCCCACCTGGTTATTCGAACTGTTAAACACCCCGGAAAGATCGTAAGAAACATCCGTTGGCGTGCCAGTGCTATTAACACATACTGTTGCCTGCGCGGTAAACGCGCCCATCATAAGCGCGGCCCCCACCAGTAAATACGCTGCTTTCATCGTCATTTCCTTTTCATAGCATTAGCGGGAGCATGTTATGTCAGCGATGGTCACCGCCTGTTTCAGGCTTTGCTCGCTTAGCGTATAGGGCGCGAAGCAGCGCGCTGAATCGCCATCTCCCCACTGAATTAACAGCTTCCCTTGCACAGGCAGCCCGCTTAAATAGATTTGTCCGTCTTCGCCCGCCATGCTGGTGACCCCGCTCTCTACCTCGCGCACCACGGCGCCAAAAGGCACGGGTTTACCGTCGCGACGAACGGTAAACAGCGCGCGAATACCGATCCGCGTATCATAGGCGGCGCGCACCAGCGCCCCTTCGGTGGGCACGACGCTGCTGACGTTATCTTTAATATCGGTGTGATCGTCGGTGGTATTGATATCCAGCGCGATACGGTTATAGCGGTATACCGTTGCGTAGGGCATAACCGTATAGCCACGCCAGTCCGTCTTCACGCCGGTCTGGTTTTCAACGCTGACGCCGGACGCGCCAGGGGCTTTGATCAGCACGTTGGTGCTGCCGAGCGACTGGCTAAGCGTAATGCCGTTCTCATGGCCGGTTATCCCGCCGGAAAGCTGCCAGTTGAGGTCATGGCTATCCCTGTCGTAGTTATAACCGACACCAAGCGTGCCGTAGGTCGCCTGCCAGTTGGCCGTCGCCCCTCCGTTGTAGCCGCCATTGCTGGAGTGCCCCTGGGTGACGCTGTAGTTGAGGTTTTGCCCCTCCAGCAGCGTTCCGTTTACCCCGCTTTGCCAGCTGCTGTCACCCTTGCTGTTCTGGTTCCAGGTTGTGGTCGCCCAGGCGCGGTCGAGGGCTGACTTGCGGGAAAAGCCGTGGCCAAGCAGCGCGCTAAACGGTACCGAGAGATTAAAAGCAAAGATGTTGTCGGTATCGGAAATGCCGACCGATTTATTTCTCGACCAGGAGAGCGAGTAGCTGGCCCCTTTCCAGGAGCCCGAATAGCCAACCTGATACCAGGTATTGGTTTCACTGGTTCCCCAGTAGGTTTGCTCATTACCGGAGAGATAAACCGAGCCCCACTCACCCAGCGACTGCGAAATACTGACCTGAAAACGGCCCTTTTTATTCCAGCTCAGATTGTGATAGCTCTCGACCTGGCGTACGCCGTTTTCATCTTTATCGTCGCCGTACTGATAGCCCGACATACTCTTCCAGGTGACGTCGTCCAGGGTATAAAACCCACGGGTGGAATAACGGTAGCCCAGTAGCTGGAAGTTGGTGCCATAGCTGTTAAGTGATTTAGCGTACAAGAAACGCAGCGACTGCCCGGTGTGTACGGAGTCATCGGTGAGTTTGCTGCGGGCATGGGTCACATCCAGGGAGACGGCCCCCCAATCCCCGAGGTTTTTCCCCGCCCCCAGCGCTACCGCGCTATAGCGCGACGCCAGCTGCGTGCCGCCATAGAGCGTGAAATCATGCGGCAGCCCGAGAAGCAGCGTTCCCTGGGCGAAAAAAGGCTCATCGCGGCCGCTGTCGCCGCTGCGATAATCGCCCATCGTCACATCATATTTAACCCGCCCTTCGCGTTGAAGCAGCGGCACCGTTGAATAAGGCACCGTGAACTTCTGCTGCTGTCCGCCCTTCTCCTCAACGGTAACTTCAAGATCGCCGCTGGAAGAGGTAGGGTTGAGGTCGTCTATTTTAAACGCCCCCGCCTGAACATAACTCTGATAAATGACGTAGCCGTTCTGCCGGATTGTTACTTTTGACGGCGTACGGGCAATGCCTCTTACCGTCGGCGCGTAGCCCTGCTGGCTATCCGGGTACATATTATCAGCGGAGTACAGGCGCGCCCCGCGAAACCCCGCGCTGTCAAAGACATCATTGCCGGTGTTGCTGTCGCCCATTACCAGCTCGCCTCTTAGCGGGATAACCGTCCGCTGCACCCAGGTGCCGATGTTATTCCAGCGTCTGTAATGGGTGTCGGAGTTATAGCTCCATGCGCCATTATTCCGCAGTCGCCACGGCCCATAATTAAGCCCGCTTTGCAGGTTGAGATAATAGCTGTCATCTTCACTACCGCGATTTCCGCTAAAACTGTAATTGACCAGCGCGGCGGGAATACCTTCATCCCACTCTTCCGGCGGTATATAGCCGCGCGCGCTGTTGGCCATCGCCACTTGGGGAAATTCAAAATCCAGGCGTAGCCTGGAGAAATTAAATGTCGTGGAGGCGTCCGGGATCGCGGAGCCTAATGGAATACAGTCGTTTTCAGTGTATTTTTTAAGATCAGGGAAGGCCGCTGTGTTGATGCCCATCCGCTTTAGCAGCGACTGCGAGACGCATGGCGTCAGCCCGCCCGAATTCGGACCGCTGTCGCGCTCTGCGTCCTGAGCTTGAAACTGTAAATCCTGAGTAATAATGAATTCACTGTTGCGCCAGATATCCACGCGGTAAACGCCCGGCGCCTGGCTGCGACCGTTAGCAAAGCGGGTCAAATCCGCCACGCTGGCGGTATCTTCTGACAGAAATGCCGGGTTGAAGTATTTTTCCGCATGGCTTGACTGCGGGTAGAGAACGGCCGTCAGGGCAAGCGTAAGCGCGCTAACACGAGGAAGTTTCCGCGTTCGAATATAATGATGGCGCAGTAAATGATTCATTATTTTCCTCCATGATCCCGGCTAGCCGCGGCAGATTTACAGCGTTGCATTCCGTACAGCTGTAATTGCGCCGTAGTCATTCACTGTCTGGTATGAAACGCTGCCGCCGCCCGTTCCTGAGGGTAAAGCCTGCTGCGCAAAGCTTTTCGGCGCGACCATCATGTTGTCGACTTTTTTACCATTCACTTTTATGTTGACCAGCGTAATGTAATACGGCGATGGGTTATTTACTTTCAGGTGGTTACCCGCACGCTCCAGACGTAATTGCTCCAGCGCTTCGTTCGGGTTCATCGCTAAATTTCGTGGGCGGACAAAAAGCTTAATGCGCGACAGGATCGCCAGCTGGAGGACGTTTTTGGTGTCAGGCTTGTTTTTATCCATCGAAGGAATCGCCTTGACGTTTAACCAGAAAATAGATTCCCGGTCCGTCGGTAACGGATTGCCCGCATAAATAATACGCAGCGTGTTTTCACTTTTTGCTTCACTGACAAACAGCGGCGGGGTAATCACAAAGCTTTTTTCTTTTTTCCCCTCGCTGTTTTCAACCCAGGCATTAATGAGAAAGCGCTCTTTAGGGTTGCTGTTGATCACCGCAAGCGAGGTCTGTTTAGCATCAGCCGGATAGATAACACGGGTTGCGCCAAGGGCTACGCCACCGCTCGCCTGGGCATTAAACGAGAAAAAAAGAGGCCGAGGCACAGCATAAGCCCCGATTTAAAAAAGCGTTCATGTTGATAATCCCTTATTCTGGCTTACGGTTGTGTTACGGATAGACCAGCGTAAACCAAACGTCTGATTGAACTTTTCCAGGTATAAACGTGCCGGACAGGGCACGATAACGGGCGCTGAAATGGTAGGTAACTTTGTCGGTAACGATCGGCGTAAAATGCAGCGGGGCGGCATTGGGGATGATGTGTTGCTGCTGGTCGTTAAAAATCGCAAGGCCTATTCCGCTGTCTCCCCCTGCGCTATCGGGCCAGTTGGTCGCCAGAAAAACCTGCGGATCGGCTGCGGGCGTAACGCCCTGGAAGGCGATACCCACGTAGCGCCAGACATCGGCGTCACATTCGACCAGCTCAAGCGCGAAAGGCACGATAGCCGTGGCGAAGCTGCCCTTTCCGGAAAACATATCCGTACGGTATTGCCCCATATCCACATACAGGTTCTGACTTTGCTGAGCAACCGCGCAGCCCCCGTTCACCAGCGAGCCCCGCATATGAATGGTGCCATCGCTGACGTCCGACGATGCCTGAACAGCGTTCGTCAGTAAAAGTATCGACAAGAAGAGCTTCCTTCCATTTCCCATAGAACTTTCCCGCCAGATTAAATTCGCCTCATCCGTTGAGGCGATTTCTCTTCCCTGAGCCTACGTTAAGCGCTGAGTGGCTTATTCGTACTTCATGATGAAAGTCGCGTCAGCGTTAGCCTGACCAGCGGTCACTGTCGCAGAAGTAGATTTATAGTGTGCGCTGAAGTGCAGGGTGTTGGTGCCGTCGATCAGCGCCTGAGCGGTAGAGTAGACTGCGCCATTCGGAGACAGCGCCTTAGAGGTGGTATCCAGAATTTCAATAGCTACGCCAGATGCGGTAGAACCGTTATCGGCGGAAGCGATGGCCAGCAGATCGGGGCTGGTACCGTCAGTCTGGCCGCTAAAAGCAACAGACGCGGTTTTAGAGACTTCCGGATCGCAATCGTTCAGCACGATTTCGAACCCTTTGGTTGCGCTTACAGAGCCTACGGTCGGGAAATCAGCAGTACGATACTGGCCCAGCTCAACGGTCTGATCGGAAGACTTGGTGCTTACAGAGCAAGCCGCGTTTACCAGTTCGCCAGTGAAGTGGATAGTACCGCCATTAACAGTCGTGGTGGTGGTGGTAGTAGTATCTTCTGCATGAGCGGCGCCAGCCATTAATGCCATAGTTGCAAAAACGGTAGCTGCGATTTTGTTCAGTTTCATGAATATTCCTTCAAAGTAAATAGCGTATACGGCTCTGCATCCTGCACGACCCGTTTGTTTATCCGTATATGTCCGCTCGCTGGCAACAAGCCCAAACGTTCTTCCTGATACTCAAGAGGAAACGGGTATATAACCAACGAACCTACACACCCCGGACTGATTATTCTCTGCATCCCTGAGAGATATTTAAAACACCCCCAAACAGGCGTTAATTTAAGTTCCGTTATCAGTGAAGCTGACGCGCATTTGCCCCCTCTTCACGACGGCAGAATACTAATCAACGGCGGCGGTCAAAAATATCGTCCATTACTCTAAGTCGCCTAAGCCTCTTCCTAAGAAAGCGAAAGAAACCGCTCAGCAGGGCCACTTACGCTACGGATTATTCACATGCACACCTGTCGCGGATGCATTACAGAGAAACCGGAGACTGACAACCGGCCCGGCTTCTGACAAAATATCCCCCTCCCCCCTTGGTCAGTTACAGATGGAATCTTTTCTCTGATGGCAGCAAAGATTATTGATGGTAAAACGATTGCGCAGCAGGTACGCGCTGAGGTTGCACAAAAGGTGCAGGCCCGCTTAGCAGCCGGAAAACGCGCGCCGGGTCTGGCGGTCGTGCTGGTTGGCAATAACCCCGCTTCGCAAATTTATGTCGGCAGCAAACGTAAAGCCTGTGATGAGGTAGGCTTCCTCTCCCGCTCCTACGATTTGCCTGAAACCACAACAGAAGCAGAACTGCTGGCCTTGATCGATAAGCTCAACGCCGACGACGCGATTGACGGTATCCTGGTGCAATTGCCGCTGCCCGCAGGTATCGACTATGTGAAAGTGCTGGAACGCATTTCGCCGGACAAAGACGTGGACGGTTTCCATCCTTATAACGTTGGCCGCCTCTGCCAGCGCGCGCCGCGTCTGCGCCCCTGTACGCCGCGGGGAATAGTCACGCTGCTTGAGCGCTACAATATCGACACCTTCGGCCTTAATGCGGTGGTGATTGGCGCATCCAATATCGTCGGGCGTCCGATGAGCATGGAGCTGTTGCTGGCGGGCTGCACGACTACCGTTACCCACCGTTTTACCAAAAACCTGCGTCACCACGTTGAGAATGCCGATCTGCTGGTGGTCGCGGTGGGCAAACCGGGCTTTATTCCGGGCGACTGGATTAAAGAAGGCGCGATTGTGATTGACGTTGGCATCAACCGGCTGGAAAGCGGCAAAGTGGTGGGCGATGTCATTTACGATGAGGCCGCCGCGCGGGCAGCTTATATCACCCCCGTCCCCGGCGGCGTTGGCCCGATGACGGTAGCAACGCTGATTCAGAATACCTTACAGGCGTGCGAAGAGTATCACGACGTGGAGAAAGCATAATGGCGACATTTTCATTAGGTAAGCACCCGCATGTAGAGCTTTGCGATCTGCTTAAGCTGGAAGGCTGGAGCGAAAGCGGCGCACAGGCGAAAATCGCCATTGATGACGGTCTGGTGAAGGTTGACGGCCAGGTTGAGCGGCGCAAACGCTGCAAAATCGTCGCGGGCCAAACGGTCACGTTCGACGGCCACAGCATCACCATCGTTGCCTGATCACCTAAAGGCCCGCGCTGCCGGGCCTCTCCTTCCGCCTGCCGTCGCGGGCGATATTTGATCCCCTTCAAATAATCAGAAATTGCTATGGCTGGCGCTGCGATTTTAGTTGCGCCGGGAAATCGCTTCTACGACGATAAGTAGAACGTTTTACTAGAACGTTCTACCTAAAATAATAGCGCTGATTTGCGCAAAGAATACTCACAGTCGGGGGAATCACAGGATGAATGTGTTAACAGGACTGATAAAGTCACTCTCAAAGCTCTCTATGATTGGGCGCGCGTTGATGCTGCCCATTTCATTGCTGCCTGCCGCCGGTCTGTTACTGGCGTTTGGCGATAAGTTTCATCTGCCGTTAATGATGAACGCGGGCGGGGTTATTTTCGATAACCTGCCGCTGCTGTTCGCCATCGGTTCAGCCGTAGGCCTGGCGTCGGAATCGGGTATCGCCGCCCTCTCCGCGGCGGTCTCCGTCTTTGTGACCAACATAACTATCAGCACTGTGCTCTCCATTACTCCGGAAATGGCCTCTCAGGGCGGTAAATACGCGATGGTCGTCGGCATCCCCTCTTTGCAGATGGGGGTATTCGGCGGGTTGATTTGCGGTATTCTCGCCGCCTGGTGCTATAACCGTTTCCATACCTTACAGCTGCCGGAATTCCTCGGCTTCTTCTCCGGTAAACGCTTCGTGGCCATTGCTACCGCGTTTCTCTCCTTCATCCTGGGGCTGGTGCTGCCGTATATCTGGCAACATATTCAGTCAGGCATTGATGCGCTCTCGGTGGTGGTGAACGGCGATAACCAGGCGGCGTCGACCTTTATCTTTGGCCTGACGGAACGTGCGCTGATCCCGCTCGGCCTGCACCATATCTGGTACCCGTCGTTCTGGTACTCTTTTGGCGACTACACCACCCAGGCCGGCCAGGTTATACATGGCGACCAGACCATCTGGTTCAAAATGCTGGAAGAGGGGGTGAAAAGCTTTAGCAGCGACACTTACCAGAATGCGGGTAAATTCATGCAGGGCGAATTCCCGCTGATGCTGTTCGCGCTGCCCGCGGCCTGTCTGGCGATGTATCACGAAGCGCACACCAAAAACAAAAAAATCGCCGCCGGTATTCTTTTCTCCGCCGCGCTGACCTGTTTCTTAACCGGCATCACCGAGCCGGTCGAATTTACCTTTATCTTTGTCGCGCCGATCCTGTATGTCTTTAACGCCATCATGGCGGGGCTGGCATATATGACGATGTACCTGATGCACGCGCATATCGCTAAATCGTTCTCCGCCGGGTTTATCGACTATCTGTCGTTCGGCATCCTGCCGTCCTTCAACGGCTATGAGACTAACTATCTGAACGCGATTATCATCGGCGTGCCGATGGCGGTGATTTACTACTTTACCTTCCGCTATGTCATTCGCCGTTTCGACGTTAAAACGCCGGGCCGCACGGAAGTCTCTGTCGATGCCAGCGACAAAACCGATGACGAACTGGTGACGGACATTGTCGCTCTGCTGGGCGGCGCGTCTAACATCAACTCCGTTGGCGCCTGTATCACCCGCCTGCGCGTTGAGGTTCTCGACGGTAGCAAAGTCGATAAAGAGGGGCTTAACGGCGTTGGCGCTCGCGGCGTGGTGTTCGTGGGCGATAAGGGCGTACAGGTTATATTCGGCGCCCGCGCGCAGTTCCTCGCCCAGACGATGGCGACATCGCTTGGCAAATAATCGCGTGCGGTTAGGGTGAAATAAGTCTCCTGTATTTATACAGGAGGCTTTACTATTTTCTGACAGGTTATTTTGTACTTTCAGGGAGCTCGATTGAAAAAGGTCAGCATCATTGATGTCGCTAAACTGGCAGGGGTTTCGGTTTCCACGGTATCGCTGGTGCTGCGCCAGAAGGGCAAAATTTCCGACGCCACGATTGAACGTGTCCACGCCGCTATTAACGAGCTGGGCTATGTACATAACGTTGCGGCAGCCAATTTGCGCGCCAACACCTCAAACCTTATCGGCCTGCTGCTACGTGATTTCAGCGACAGCTTTTCAATCAAGGTGATGGCCAGTACCGTGCAGGCGCTGGAGCGCCAGGGTTATATGGTGTTCCTGGGCCAGCCGCTTAACGATAGCGATCATCTCGAACGCTGCCTGCTCTCTTTTAAGCAGCAGGGCGTCGCCGGGGTCATCTATCTCTCATCCGATACCCTGAGTTCGCATCTGCCGCCGCAGATTACCAGCTGCCCTCTGCCGCTGGTGGTGGTGTCGCAAGCGCTACCGGAAGAAGAGTGTAATTTAGTGATGCGCGATAACCGCCAGGCCGCCAGCGTCGCCACACGCTACCTTATTGAACGTGGGCATCGTAATATCGCCTATATTGGCGGAACGGAAAAAGATCTGGTTCGTCATCAGCGCCTGCTGGGCGTGCATAGCGCTCTCAAACAGTACGGCATGGCGCTACGCGAGGAGTACACCCCGGCCTGTAGCGAGAGCACCGAAGCGGCAAGCCTGGCGACCCGACAGCTGCTGGAGAAAAACAACACCATCACCGCCCTGCTCTGCCACTCGCCCAATGCGGTTATCGGATCTATTAGCGGGATCCATCATGTGGGGCGCACCATCGGTAAGGATGTCTTCCTGACGCAGCAGGTGGCGCTGATTGGCTTTGAGGATATGCTGCATGTCAACCTCACCTCCCCTTCTTTTACCTATGTCTCCTCGGCCAGCGAAGAGGCGGGAAAGCAGGCCGCGGGGCTGATTATCCGCAAGCTGAAAGAGCACGATCTGCTGACGCAGCGGATTACCCTCTCCGGCCAGCTGGTGGTGCGCGAGTCGGCATAGCCATTTTCAGCGCATCCTTTCTCCCCCTGCGGTAACAACGCAGATATACTTTTTCATTTTTATGGATGCCAGGATGCCAACCATTGTTACCCACGCCGCCGTGCCGATTTGTCTCGGCTTAGGATTAGGCCAGAACATTATTCCCCGCCGCCTGTTGCTGGCTGGTATCGCGCTGGCGATGCTGCCGGACGCCGATGTGCTCGCCTTTAAATTTGGCGTTGCTTACGGCAACGTGTTGGGACACCGCGGTTTTACCCACTCTCTTTTGTTCGCCTTTATTGTGCCGCTGATAACGTTATGGCTGGGGCGACGATGGTTTAAAGCCTCCCTGCTACGCTGCTGGGCATTTCTGACCGTGTCGCTGCTGTCGCACAGTCTGCTGGATTCTATTACCGATGGCGGCAAAGGGGTGGGCTGGCTGTGGCCATGGTCAGACGAACGCTTCTTCGCGCCGTGGCAGGTGATTAAAGTCGCGCCGTTTGCCCTGTCGCGCTATACAACCCCCTACGGCCAGCAGGTGATCTTGTCGGAACTGCTGTGGGTGTGGGTGCCGGGAATCATATTGATGGGCGTGTTGTGGCACCTGCGCCGTGGACGCTGATGCCCTCCTGATCCCCTCTCCCCATTGGGGAGAGGGTCTGGGTGAGGGGGTAGAGATTACTTACGACGCCAGGTCGTGCCCTGCGGGCCATCTTCCAGAATAATGCCCATTTCGCTCAGACGATCGCGCGCCGCATCCGCCGCCGCCCAGTCCTTCGCTTTACGGGCATCCAGCCGTTTTTGGATCAGCGCTTCAATTTCAGCAACTTCACCTTCATCCGCCTGCGCGCCGCTTTGCAGGAACAGCTCCGGCTCCTGCTCAAGCAGCCCCAGCACGGCAGCGAGCTTACGCAGGTGGGAAGCCATCGCGCTGGCCGCCGCGGCATCTTCCGTTTTCAGGCGGTTGACTTCGCGCGCCATATCAAACAGCACGGAATAGGCCTCTGGCGTGTTGAAGTCGTCATCCATCGCCTCGATAAAGCGGGCTTCAAACGCCTCGCCACCAGCCGCCGCCACGGTTTTATCCGTGCCGCGCAGGGCGGTGTAGAGGCGCTCCAGCGCGGAACGCGCCTGTTTGAGGTTCTCTTCACTGTAGTTAAGTTGGCTACGATAGTGGCCGGACATCAGGAAATAGCGGATGGTTTCGGCATCGTAATATTTCAGCACATCGCGCACGGTGAAGAAGTTGCCCAGCGATTTTGACATCTTTTCGCGGTCAATCATCACCATACCGGAGTGCATCCAGTAGTTAACGTATTCGCCATCATGGGCGCAGGTCGACTGGGCGATTTCGTTTTCGTGGTGCGGGAACATCAGATCCGAACCGCCGCCGTGAATGTCGAAATGGTTGCCCAGCTGTTTGCAGTTCATCGCTGAACACTCAATGTGCCAGCCCGGACGGCCCGCGCCCCACGGCGACGGCCAGCTCGGCTCGCCCTCTTTCGACATTTTCCACAGAACAAAGTCCATCGGGTTACGCTTAACGTCAACAACATCAACGCGCGCCCCGGCCTGCAGCTGATCCAGATCCTGGCGGGAAAGCTGGCCGTAGTGCGGATCGGTCGGCACGGAGAACATCACGTCGCCGTTGTCCGCCACATAGGCGTGGCCGCGGTCGATAAGTTGTTCGGTGATTTCGATAATTTCAGCGATATGGTGGGTCGCGCGCGGCTCCAGGTCCGGACGCTGAATATTCAGCGCGTCGAAATCCTTATGCATTTCGGCGATCATACGATCGACCAGCGCAACGAAGTTTTCGCCGTTTTCATTGGCGCGCTTGATAATTTTGTCGTCAATATCGGTAATATTGCGCACATATTTCAGCTTATAGCCCAAAAAGCGCAGGTAACGCGCGACGACGTCAAAAGCGACAAAAGTGCGCCCATGGCCAATATGACAGAGATCGTAAACGGTAATACCACACACGTACATGCCGACTTCCCCGGCATGAATAGGTTTGAATTCCTCTTTTTGGCGCGTCAGTGTATTAAAGATTTTTAACATCGAAGATTCCATGTAGACGTGTGTGGGACGGAAAAACGCATATATTACCTGTAATTCAACCCCGAAGCAGCACACTTTGCAAGGTGATCCCGCCAGTCGGTTATGCTATAACAAGCGACTATCTCTGGCCCGCATCGGGTCTGTGCTGCAAACTACCGGAACAGGATGCAAAAATGGTTACATTCCACACAAATCACGGCGATATCGTCATCAAAACCTTTGACGACAAAGCGCCTGAAACAGTTAAAAACTTCCTGGACTACTGCCGTGAAGGCTTCTACAACAACACCATTTTTCACCGTGTGATCAATGGCTTTATGATCCAGGGCGGCGGTTTCGAACCGGGCATGAACCAGAAACCGACCAAAGACCCTATTAAAAACGAAGCCAACAACGGCCTGAAAAATACCCGTGGCACGCTGGCGATGGCCCGTACCCAGGCGCCGCACTCCGCCACCGCGCAGTTCTTCATTAACGTTGTCGATAACGACTTCCTTAACTTTTCTGGCGAAAGCATGCAGGGCTGGGGCTACTGTGTTTTCGCCGAAGTCGTAGAAGGCATGGACGTGGTTGATAAAATTAAAGCCGTCTCTACCGGCCGCAGCGGTATGCATCAGGACGTCCCGAAAGAAGACGTTGTGATTGAAAGCGTGACCGTCAGCGAGTAACGGGTGGCGACACTTTTTATCGCAGACCTTCATCTGCAAACAGAAGAACCGGCGATTACCGCCGGTTTTCTGCGTTTTTTACGCACCCAGGCCTCCGCGGCTGACGCGCTCTATATTCTGGGCGATCTGTTTGAAGCCTGGATTGGCGACGACGACCCTACCCCGCTACACCATGAGGTTGCGGCGGCGCTCCGCGCGCTGACGGAAAGCGGCGTCCCCTGCTACTTTATTCATGGCAATCGTGACTTTTTGCTCGGCAAACGCTTCGCCCGTGAAAGCGGCATGCAGCTTTTGCCGGAAGAAAAGGTGCTCAATCTCTATGGCCGCAACGTGCTGATTATGCATGGCGACACCCTCTGTACTGACGATGCGGGTTACCAGGCATTTCGCGCCAAAGTGCATCAGCCCTGGCTGCAAACCCTCTTTTTAGCCCTGCCGCTATTTATCCGCCGCCGCATCGCCGCCAGAATGCGTGCCGGCAGCAAAGCCGCTAACAGCAGCAAGTCAGTGGACATTATGGACGTGAACCCGCAGGCAGTGATCGATGCGATGGAAAAACAGCATGTCCAGTATCTGATCCATGGCCATACCCACCGCCCGGCGGTGCACGCGCTCACCGTTAACGGCATGCCCGCGCAACGCGTGGTGCTGGGCGCATGGCACAGCGAAGGCTCGATGGTAAAAGTCACCCCTGAGGGCATTGAACTCAGCCATTTCCCCTTCTGACCGGTATCGCCGCCGCACTGCTACCGGCGCTACGCAAACGTTTTCCTCGCTGGCAGAACGTGCTATTCTTTGTGCCCTTGACGCTGTTCGTAGCACACCCACAGGAGTTTTTAGACGCATGTCTTCTGGCAACCATCCGGCGCGTATCGCCATCGTCATGGGATCGAAAAGCGATTGGGCGACCATGCAGTTCGCCGCTGAAATCCTCGATATCCTGAACGTTCCGCACCATATTGAAGTCGTCTCTGCCCACCGTACCCCCGATAAGCTGTTCAGCTTTGCCGAGAGCGCCGAAGAGAACGGGTATCAGGTGATTATTGCCGGCGCAGGCGGCGCGGCGCATCTGCCAGGCATGATCGCGGCCAAAACCCTGGTGCCGGTGCTGGGCGTGCCGGTGCAGAGCGCGGCGTTAAGCGGCGTTGACAGCCTCTATTCTATTGTACAGATGCCGCGCGGTATTCCCGTGGGTACGCTGGCAATTGGTAAAGCCGGCGCGGCGAATGCGGCCCTGCTGGCGGCGCAAATTCTTGCCACCCAAGATGATGTGCTGCGCCAGCGTCTGGCGCAGTGGCGTAAAGCCCAGACTGACGAAGTGCTGGATAACCCGGATCCGCGAGGTGAGGCATGAAGCAGGTTTGCGTCCTCGGCAACGGTCAGCTTGGCCGTATGCTGCGCCAGGCAGGGGAACCGCTCAGTATTGCCGTCTGGCCGGTTGGGCTCGATGCCGAACCGGAAGCGGTGCCTTTTGCGCAAAGCGTCATTACCGCTGAAATCGAACGCTGGCCCGAGACCGCCCTCACCCGCGAGCTGGCCCGCCACCCGGCGTTTGTTAACCGCGATGTTTTTCCCGTTATCGCCGACCGCCTGACGCAAAAACAGCTTTTCGATAAGCTCGGCCTCGCCACCGCGCCGTGGCAGCTGCTGGCCGACCCCAGCGAATGGCCTGCGGTGTTCGACCGCCTGGGCTCGCTGGCTATCGTTAAACGTCGCGTTGGCGGCTATGACGGTCGCGGGCAGTGGCGTTTGCACGCAACGGACACACAGACTTTGCCGGACGACTGCTACGGCGAGTGTATTGTTGAGCAGGGGATTCACTTTTCAGGCGAAGTCTCGCTGGTGGGCGCCCGCGCCCGGGACGGCAGCACCGTCTTTTATCCCCTTACCCACAACCTGCATCAGGAGGGCATTTTGCGCGCCAGCGTTGTCTTCCCACAGGCCAGCGCGCAGCAGCAGGCGCAGGCAGAGTCGATGCTCTCGGCCATCATGGCCGAACTGGACTATGTCGGCGTGATGGCGATGGAGTGCTTTGTCACGCCTGCGGGGCTGCTGATTAATGAACTGGCGCCGCGCGTGCATAACAGCGGGCACTGGACGCAGAACGGCGCCTCCATCAGCCAGTTCGAGCTGCATCTGCGCGCGGTGGTCGACCTCCCGCTGCCGCCGCCGGTGGTCAACAGCCCGTCCGTGATGATCAACCTTATCGGCAGCGATCTGAACTATGACTGGCTGAAGCTGCCGCTTGTGCATCTTCACTGGTACGATAAAGAGGTGCGCCCCGGTCGTAAAGTGGGCCATTTGAACCTCAATGACAGCGACAGCGCGCGCCTGTGCGCCACGCTGGAAGCGCTGCTGCCGCTGTTACCGCCGGAGTATGCGAGCGGTATCGCCTGGGCGCAGGCAAAGTTTAACTAAGCGATTAATGCCGGGAAGGGACGCTTTTCCTTTCCCGGCCCCTCTCCTCGCGCGTAAAATCCCCGGATATCTTGTCTGTTCCAGGGTTCTCCATGAAAGAAGTCACGGACTACCGGGCGATTCTCTGCGCCGGTACGCCATTAATTGATGTCCGCGCGCCGGTTGAGTTTCAACAGGGCGCAATGCCGGGCGCTATCAACCTGCCGTTGATGAATGATGACGAACGCGCCGCCGTCGGCACCTGCTATAAACGCCACGGGCCGGAGGCGGCGCTGGCGCTGGGCCACCAGCTGGTAGCCGGAGAGCGTCGGCAGCAGCGTCTGGCAGCGTGGCTGGCCGCCTGTCGCCAGCACCCGGAAGGCTATATCTGCTGCGCGCGAGGCGGTCAGCGCTCGCATATTGTGCAGCAGTGGCTGGCCGAGGCGGGCGTCAACTACCCGCTGGTTAAGGGGGGCTACAAGGCGCTACGCCAGGCGGCAATTCAGGCCACCGACGCGCTGGTGCAAAAACCGATTGTGCTGATCGGCGGCTGTACCGGCAGTGGCAAAACGCAGCTGGTGCGCCAGCAGCCTGACGGCATCGACCTGGAAGGGCTGGCGCGCCATCGCGGCTCCTCGTTTGGCCGCACGCTGAAAACCCAGCTTAGCCAGGCCAGCTTTGAGAATTTACTCGCCGCAGAGATGGTGAAAATCGACGCTCGCCCCGCCTCACGCCGCTGGGTTCTGGAGGATGAAGGCCCTACCATCGGTGCGAACCACCTGCCGGAGTCCCTGCGCGTGCGTATGCTCAGTGCGCAGGTAGTGGTGGTTGAAGACCCTTTGGCCCTGCGTCTTGAGCGCCTGCGCGATGAGTACTTTGTGCGAATGCATCATGATTTTACCGCCGCGTATGGCGAAGAGGCGGGCTGGCAGGCTTACAGCGACTATTTGCATCACGGGCTGTTCGCCATTCGCCGCCGTCTTGGCCTGGCGCGTTTCGCCCAGCTTACGGCGCACCTGGATTCGGCGCTGCTCGCCCAGCAGGCCAGCGGCGATACCGACGGACACATGGCCTGGCTCGTTCCGCTGCTCAACGAATATTACGACCCCATGTACCGCTATCAGCTGGAGAAAAAAGCCGCGAATATTGTTTTTCGCGGCCCCTGGCAGACGGTTGCCGATTACCTCAGCCATCGCGGCGTTTAACGTTGCCCGGATGCATCACCGCACGGTCTGTAGCCCGGATAAGGCGGCATGCCGCATCCGGGAATAACCACAGCTAGTGCCGGTCGCGCTTATCCGCCCGCTGCGCCAGCCAGTCGCCGAGCATCTGCACCACCTGCACCAGCACGATCAGCGCCACAACGGTGACGATCATCACTTCGGTTTCGTAGCGGTAGTAACCGTAGCGAATCGCCAGATCGCCCACGCCGCCGCCGCCGACAATCCCGGCCATCGCCGAGTAGCCGATCAGGCTCACCAGGGTGATGGTCAGACCGCGCAGCAGACCGGCGCTCGCCTCTGGCAGCAGCACCGTGCAGATGATACGCATTGGGCTTGCGCCAAAGGCTTCCGCCGCTTCGATAATCCCTTTATCCACCTCACGCAGCGCACCGTCCACCAGCCGGGCGTAAAAGGCGATCGCCGCAACGGAAAGGGGCACCGACGCCGCCACCGGGCCGATGGTGTTGCCCAGCAGAAACTGAGTGAGCGGCAGCAACAGCACCAGCAGAATGACAAACGGCACCGAGCGAACAATGTTCACCAGCACCGAACTCAGCAGATAGACAAAGCGGTTTTGCCAGAAGAGATTTCGGTCGGTAACGAAAATCAGAAAGCCTAACGGCAGGCCGCCGATAATCGCCAGCACCGTTGAAATGCTCAGCATCTGGAAGGTTTCGCCAAAGGCGAGGCTCAGATCGGCCAGTAAATCATCCACGGATCACCTCCACCTCTGCGGTACGTTGCCGAATATAGTCCACCGCGCGCTCAACCACGGCGGCCTCCGGGGCGGTCAACTGCACCACCAGAATGCCCAGCGCGCGCTCGCCAATATACTCAATCTTGCCGTGCAGAATATTTACCGCCACGCCAAAATTGACGGCGGCGTCAGAGAGCACCGGCTGCTCGGCGGAGTCGCCGACAAACAGAATTTTCAGCAGCTGGCCGGGCAGATGTTCGCGCAGGCGATCCGGCAGCGTCAGGTTGAGCGTGCGGGAGACCAGCTGGCGGGTAAAGGGATGCTGCGGATGGGCGAAAATATCGAACACATCTCCCATCTCCACCACTTTACCGCCGGACATCACCGCTACACGATCGCAAATGGTTTTGATCACGTTCATCTCATGGGTGATCAGCACGATCGTGATCCCGAGACGGGCGTTGATCTGTTTGAGCAGCTCCAGAATGGTGGCTGACGTTTCCAGATCCAGCGCCGAGGTCGGTTCATCGCACAGCAGCACGTCCGGGTGGTTAGCAATAGCGCGGGCAATGCCGACACGCTGCTTTTGCCCGCCGCTCAGCTGTACCGGGTAACGCCCTGCTTTATCGCTCAGCCCGACCAGCTCAAGAATTTCCGCGACGCGAGGGGCGATTTTGCTACGCTCCCAGCCTGCGGCTTTCAGGCTGAACGCCACATTTTGCGCCACGGTGCGGGTGTGCATCAGGTTGAAGTGCTGGAAAATCATGCCAATGCGCTGTCTGGCTTTGCGCAGGGTGGCGCCTTCCATCTCGGAGATGGTCACGCCGTTGACTTTAACGCGGCCCTGGCTTGGGCGTTGCAGGGCGTTCAGCGTGCGTAACAGGGTGCTTTTCCCTGCCCCGCTGGTGCCAACGATGCCAAAAATTTCACCGGCCGCAATATGCAGACTCGCCTCATCCACGGCGCGGGTGGTCGCGGTGCCACGGCCTGCGGGAAAGTCGACGCAGACCTTATCTATTTCAATCATGTGTTCCTCAAACGGCAAAAGGCAGGCCGCAGCCTGCCTGATTCAGCATCAATGCTTATTTTTTATCTGCGGCGGTCATCCAGTCGGGCTTCTGGAAAGCGCTGTAGATATTTTTCGGGTCGTCGATAACGGCACGGTAAGCCGGAGATTTCACCGCCTCGACAATATCTTTGGCGAAAGGTTTGTCGGCATCTTCGGTGCGCACCGCGATGATATTTTTCAGGTTCTCATCCAGATGTTCCTGCTTGATAGCCGTCGACAGATCAAGCCCGGCGGCGACAGCAAAGTTGCCGTTGACCAGCGCGGCGGTGGCGCTATCCAGGGTGCGCGGCAGCTGCGCGGCTTCCAGCGGTTTGAACACCAGCCCTTTCGGGTTGCTGGCGATATCACGCTCGGAGGCTTTTGTCGGATCGATATTCTCTTTAATAGTGATGAGATCGAGGGATTTCAGGAAACGCAGCCCGCGCGCAAGGTTGGTCGGATCGTTAGAGAGGGTAACGATATCGCCTTTTTTCAGTTCATCAAGGCTTTTGATTTTGTGGGAATAAAAGCCCATGCCCGCCGTCGGCACGCTGATCAGGTTGGTGAGTTTCAGCCCCTTATCGGCGGTGAACTTATCGAAATAGAGCGAGTGCTGGAAAAGGTTGGCGTCAATGCTGCCGTTAGAGAGCGCCATATTTGGCTGTACGTAGTCGCTGAACTCGCGCACGACCACTTTATAGCCTTTTTCTTTTAACGTTGGCGCAATGGCCTGTTTAACCATATCGCCATACGGCCCCGGCGCAACGCCGAAAACGATCGTATGCGGATCGCTGTTTGCCTGCGCGGCGGTCAGCCCGCAAGCCAGAAGCAGCGCGCCAAAGGCGGCGCGTAAACCGGTGCGTCCCATTACAGTCTCCCTGTTGAGGTATGTGTGCTGTGTGGCGCGCCGTACCTGCGGCGCGCTCGGTATGCCAGCCGATAAGATGGCATAAACGCGCCGCAGCGGTAATTGAAAAAATTTCATGATCCTGTGAAGCAGGTCACTGATCGGGGGGAATTTCCCCCGGATGCGCTTCGCTTATCCGGGCTACAAATACATTCCCTCTCCCCAACGGGGCGAGGGAAATAAGGCCGCGCTTAACCGGCGAACTGGCGAAACAGCGCCTTGCCTTTGAGCAGCCGCGTGCCCAGCCAGCCGCCGCACAGGGAGAGCAGCAGCGCGCCGCACAGCGGCAGCGTTACCCACAGCCGCCAGTCCGGCTCCCACGGGAAATCAAACACCTTCGTTTGCAGCGCCGCCAGCGCGGTTTCTGCGCCGATTGCCGCCACCAGCCCCGACACAACCCCCAGCAGCGCGAACTCATACCACAAAGTGGCGCGCAGCAGCCGTTTGCCCGCCCCCAGGGTGCGGTAGACAATCAGCTCCTGATGGCGCTGACGCATGCCTACCTGCACCTGCGCCAGTAACAGCAGCACGCCGCAGAGCGTCACCAGCACCACCATCACCTCCAGCGCCCGGCTCACCTGCTCCAGTACCTGCCCTACCTGCTTCAAAATCGCCCCGATATCCAGCAGGCTGACGGTAGGAAACGCCCGGTTAAGCTGCGTCAGCATGGCGTTGTTATTCTCAAGACGGAAACTGGTCAGCCAGCCTTGCGGCTGTCCATCCAGCGCCCCCTGCGGGAAGATAAAGAAAAAGTTAGGCCGCAGACTTTCCCAGTCCACCTTGCGCAGGCTGGAAACTTTAGCGGTAAAGGGCTGCGTGTCGCCGGTAAAGGTCACGCTATCCCCGAGCTTAATGCCCAGCCGCTTCGCCAGCTCCTGCTCGATAGACACCTCGCCCGCTTTCGGCGGCCAGCTTCCTGCCGTCACCGGGTTGTAACGCGCCTCCCCTGCCTGCCAGGTCAGGTTCAGCTCGCGGTTTAACGACTCATCGCTGGAATGCACGGGAGCGCTGCCGTTTATCTGCGTCAGACGCGCCCGCACAATCGGCCAGAATGTCTGTGGCGTCACGTCATGCCCGGCAAGGAACGTTTTCAGCGGCTCCACCTGCTCGGGGGCGATATTGATCAGGAAATAGTTCGGGCTCTCCGGCGGAAGCTGCTGCTGCCAGCGGTCCAGCAGATCGCCGCGCAGCACCAGCAGCATCGCCAGCAGCATAAACGACAGCGAAAAGGCGGAAAGCTGGCTCAGCGTCGACCACGGCTGGCGCAGCAGACGGTTCACCGCCAGGCGCAGCGCCAGCGTTTTTACGGTGAGGGTTTTCAGCACCCGCAGCAGCAGCCAGCCCACCACGCCGCACAGCAGCGCCAGCACCACCGCGCCCGCCAGCACCGACCAGAGCAGCATGCTGGCCCCCATCAGCCAGGCGAGCAGCAGCACGGCAACAGCGCAGACAACAGGAATATAAAACCTGAGCGGCCAGACATTGGCTACCGCATCGCGGCGCAGCACGCGCAGCGGCTGTGTCGCCAGCAGCAAACGATAAGGCCGCAGCCCCACCAGCAGGGAGATAACCAGCATCGCCCCGACAGACCACAGCCACGGCCAGCCGCTAGCGGCGGGTAACGCCACCGGCAGCACCGGCTTAAGCAGGACGAGCAGCACATTTTCAAAAAGCAGGCCAATCGCCCCGCCCGTCACCGTCGCCAGCGCCAGTACCATCAGCCACTGGCCGACGATCAGGTTACGCAGCTGCGCCCTGCCCGCTCCCAGCGTTTTCAGGATGGCCACCAGATCGTAGCGGCTGCGGCAGTAGTGCCCCATCGCCACCGCAACCGCCGCCACCGACAGCAGCAGCGTTAACAGCGCGGAAAGCAACAGAAACTGCTGCGAACGCTGCAGGGATTTGCCCAGCGCCCCTTCATCCTGCTCCAGGCTGGTCCAGCGGTGTTCTGGCTTAAGCTGCGGCAGTAGCCATTTTTCGTAGGCCGCCAGCGGCGCGGGCTGACCGGCGAATTTCACCCGCCAGCTTACCCGGCTGCCCGGCTGCACCGCACCGGTTTTCGCCACGTCGGCGGTGTTCATCAACAGGCGCGGGGCCATCTGGAACGGGTTGAAACCGGCATCCGGCTCCTGTACCACCTCCCCGGCGATACGCAGCGTGGCGTCGCCCACGTCAATCATGTCACCGGTTTTCAGATTCAGCAGCGCCATCAGGCGCGGGGCGAGCAGTACGCTGCCCGCCTGCGGCTTTAAGCCTGGCGGGCGGGTTTGCAGTTCGCCATAAAGGGGGTAGGTGTCATCCACCGCTTTAACGCTGGCCAGCTGCGGCGTATCGCCGGAAAAGGTCATGGTTGAAAAAGAGAGCTGCTCATTGACGCTAAGCCCCCGATTACGCGCCTCATCCAGCCACGCCTGGGGAATGGCGCGGGAACTGCGCAGGGTGCGATCCCCCGCCATAAACTCACGGCTCTGCTGGCTTAGCCCCTTTTCCATGCGGTCGCTGATATTACCGAGCGCCAGCACGCAGGCCACCGCCAGGCTCAGCGCCAGCCAGACAATCAGCAGCGAGGGCGAGCGCCACTCGCGCCAGAACCAGCGGGCAATCATGCTTCCTCCCGCAGTTCGCCGTTCACCAGACGTAGCCGCCTGTCGCAGCGCGCGGCCAGCGCCGGATCGTGCGTCACCAGAATCAACGTGGTGCCATATTGCTGATTCATGGCAAACAGCAGGTCGGCGATTTTGTCGCCGGTCTGTCTGTCAAGGTTACCGGTGGGCTCGTCGGCGAACAGCAGCGCCGGGCGACCATTGAAGGCGCGGGCCAGCGCCACCCGCTGCTGCTCGCCGCCGGAAAGCTGGGCGGGCAGGTGATCGAGGCGTTTACCCAGCCCCAGCGTCTCCAGCAGCGCTTTAGCGCTCGTCCTGCTGTCAGCGCTCTTCTCGCCGCGCAGCAGCGCTGGCAGCTCAACGTTCTCCAGCGCGTTAAGGGTGGGGATGAAGCATAAAGGACTGAAAAACAAAGCCGACGTGCTCCGCGCGCAGTTTTGCCCGCGCCTCTTCGTCCATGGTATGTAATGGCTTGCCAAGCAGATAGACTTCGCCGCTGCTGCCATCGTCCAGCCCGGCCAGGATCGCCAGTAGAGTGGACTTGCCGGAGCCAGACTCGCCAATCAGCGCGATGGTCTGCGCCCGTTTGACAACCAGCTCAACTCCGGTAAGGATGGAGAGTTCATGTTCCCCCTGACCGACGGACTTCTTAAGATGATGAACTTCAACAATGTTTTCCGCTGGCATTTGCCCTTCCTGTTTCTGCTTCTGTTTAGCGTGCGCGCCGCCGCTGACACGTTGTTAGTGCTGGGTGACAGCCTGAGCGCGGGCTATCGTATGGCCGCCACCGCCGCCTGGCCCGCGCTGTTGAATGATAAGTGGCAGCAAAAGCCGTCCGTCATTAACGCCAGCATCAGCGGCGATACCTCCCAGCAGGGGCTGGCGCGCCTTCCGGCGCTGCTGAAAACGCATCAGCCGCGCTGGGTGCTGGTGGAACTGGGCGGCAATGACGGCCTGCGCGGTTTTGCCCCGCAACAAACCGAACAGACGCTGCGCACGATATTGCAGGCGGTAAAAGAGGCTGGCGCAGAGCCGTTGCTGATGCAGATTCGTCTGCCCCCTAACTACGGCCGCCGCTATACTGAGACGTTCAGCGCTATCTATCCGAAGCTCGCTAAAGAGTTTAATGCGCCTCTGCTGCCGTTCTTTATGGAAGAAGTCTATCTGAAACCGCAGTGGATGCAGGATGATGGCATCCACCCTAACCGCGACGCGCAGCCTTTTATCGCCGACTGGATGGCGACCCGTCTGGCTCCATTAGTTAACCATGACTCCTGAGTTATCAGGGGTGCATTCAGGTAAAGTTATGCAAAAAACGGTCTTAATAACAGGATGTTCCAGCGGTATCGGCCTGGAAAGCGCCCATGACCTGAAACGCCAGGGCTTCCAGGTGCTGGCGGCCTGCCGCAAAGCCGAGGACGTTGCGCGGATCAACGGGCTGGGTTTTACCGGCATTCAGCTCGATCTTGACGCGCCGGAGAGCGTGGATCGCGCGGCCGATGAGGTTATCGCCCTGTGCGGCAACCGCCTGTACGGTATTTTCAATAACGCCGGGTTTGGCGTTTATGGCCCGCTCAACACAATCAGCCGCGCGCAGATGGAGCAGCAATTTTCCGCCAACTTTTTTGGCGCGCATCAGCTCACCATGCGCCTGCTGCCCGCGATGATACCCCACGGCGAAGGGCGCATTGTGATGACCTCTTCGGTAATGGGATTGATCTCCACGCCGGGCCGTGGCGCTTACGCCGCCAGCAAATACGCGCTGGAAGCCTGGGCAGACGCGCTGCGTATGGAGCTGCGTCATACCGGTATTAAAGTCAGCCTGATTGAACCCGGCCCCATCCGCACGCGCTTTACGGAAAACGTTAACCAGACCAGCGACAAACCGGTGGAAAACCCCGGTATCGCGGCCCGTTTTACCCTCGGGCCGGAGGCGGTGGTCGCCAAAGTGCGCCATGCTTTTGAAAGCCCCAGGCCCAGGTTGCGTTACCCGGTGACGCTGGTGACCCACGCGGTCAGCCTGCTCAAACGCCTGCTGCCGGGGCGCGTTATGGATAAAATTTTACAGGGGTGAGTTGAAGGCGCGCCGCCTGTCCCCATGTAATCCTAAACACTTAAACAGAGAATGACCCATGTCTGTACAGAACATCGTCAATATTACAGAAGCCAACCTTCACCAGACGCTCGATCAGTCCGTTACTACGCCGGTGCTGTTCTATTTCTGGTCCGAACGCAGCCAGCACTGCCTGCAACTGACCCCAATCCTTGAAAGCCTGGCGGCGCAGTATAACGGCCAGTTTATTCTGGCGAAGGTCGACTGCGACGCCGAGCAGATGCTCGCCTCCCAGTTCGGTTTGCGCGCCATTCCAACGGTCTACCTGTTCCAGAATGGCCAGCCGGTAGACGGCTTCCAGGGGCCGCAGCCGGAAGAGGCAATTCGCGCGCTGCTCGATAAAGTGCTGCCGCGTGAAGAGGAACTGAAAGCGCAGCAGGCGCTGGCGCTGATTGAAGAAGGCAAGCACGCCGAGGCCCTGCCGCTGCTGAAAGAAGCCTGGCAGTTATCGAACCAGAGCAGCGAAATCGGCCTGCTGCTGGCCGAGACGCAGATTGCGCTCAACCGCTCCGATGAGGCGGAGGCGGTGCTGAAAACCGTGCCGTTGCAGGATCAGGACACCCGCTATCAGGGACTGGTGGCGCAGATTGAACTGCTGAAACAGGCGGCGGATACCCCAGAAATTCAGCAGTTGCAACAGCAGGTTGAAGCCAGCCCCGAGGATGCCCAGCTGGCGACGCAGCTGGCGTTACAGCTGCATCAGGTCGGCCGTAATGAAGAGGCGCTGGAGTTGCTGTTCGGCCATTTGCGCAAGGATCTGGGCGCGGCGGACGGCCAGGCGCGGAAAATGCTGCAGGAGATCCTGGCCGCGCTCGGCACCGGCGATGCGCTGGCCGCGAAGTATCGCCGTCAGCTTTATTCACTCCTTTATTAAGAAGGCCGCCTGCTAAATTTGGGGATCTCGCTGTTTTGATCCCCAAATTTGTTTAGAATGGCAGCAAATTAAACAGGAGGTTGATTTGATGCTTATTGTGATTCCCGTCCTTATTTTCGTGGCGCTGGTGATTGTCGGCGCCGGGGTCAAAATTGTCCCGCAGGGATATGAGTGGACGGTGGAGCGTTTTGGCCGCTATACCCGCTCTTTGCAGCCTGGTCTTAGCCTGGTGGTGCCGTTTATGGACCGCATTGGCCGCAAAATCAACATGATGGAGCAGGTGCTTGATATCCCCTCCCAGGAGGTCATCTCCAAAGATAACGCCAACGTCACCATTGACGCGGTGTGCTTTATCCAGGTGATCGACGCGCCAAAAGCCGCGTATGAAGTCAGTAACCTCGAACTGGCGATCATCAACCTCACCATGACCAACATCCGTACCGTTCTTGGCTCGATGGAGCTGGACGAAATGCTTTCCCAGCGCGACAGCATCAACACTCGCCTGCTGCACATTGTTGATGAGGCGACCAACCCGTGGGGCATCAAAGTCACCCGTATCGAAATCCGCGACGTGCGCCCGCCTGCTGAACTGGTCTCTTCCATGAACGCCCAGATGAAAGCTGAACGAACCAAACGCGCCTACATCCTGGAAGCCGAAGGTATCCGCCAGGCGGAAATTGTTAAGGCCGAAGGGGAGAAACAGTCGAAAATCCTCAAGGCTGAGGGGGAACGTCAGGCGGCTTTCCTGGAAGCAGAAGCGCGCGAACGTTCGGCGGAAGCGGAAGCCCGCGCCACGAAAATGGTCTCCGAAGCGATTGCCGCTGGCGATATTCAGGCCATCAACTACTTCGTGGCGCAGAAATATACCGAGGCGCTGCAGCAGATTGGCTCCGCGGATAACAGCAAGGTGGTGATGATGCCGCTGGATGCCAGCAGCCTGATGGGTTCCATCGCGGGTATCGCTGAACTGGTCAAAGACAGCGCCGGCGAGCGGAAGAGACCATGATCGCCCTGCTGTTTGAACACGCCTATATTTTCTGGCTAACCGTGGGCGGCCTGCTGCTGGCCGCCGAGATGCTCGGCGGTAACGGCTACCTGCTGTGGAGCGGCGTCGCGGCGGTGATCACCGGGCTGCTGGTCTGGCTGGTGCCGTTCGGCTGGGAGTGGCAGGGGGTGCTGTTTGCCCTGCTGACCCTCATCGCCGCCTGGCTCTGGTGGCTGTGGCTGTCAAAACGGGTGCGGGAGCAAAAACCCGCTGATGCCGCCCTTAACCGGCGCGGGCAGCAGCTGGTTGGCCGCCACTTTATTCTGGATAACGCGCTCGTGAACGGACGCGGTCATATGCGGGTGGGCGACAGCTCCTGGCCGGTCAGCGCCGGAGAAGACCTGCCGGCAGGAACGAAAGTGGAAGTGACCGCCGTCGAAGGCATTACCCTGCGAATCAAAGCGCTCACTGAGCCCCAGTAATCAGAGACAAGCAATGAAAACCTGGCACAAAACGATGCTGGCGCTGGCGGTCACCGCTACCGCCAGCCTGAGCGCGCACGCCTCATCGGATATGGGCAGCTGCCCGTGGGGTTATGAGGGCTGCTTCCTGGCAAGCCCCCCGGTGCTGGACACCAGCAACGATAGCCGCGACAACCTGCTGCGCCTTACGGGCGAAAAGCATGCCTTTACACCGCTGCGTCAGCCAATACCTGATGATATTACCCGCAGCCGCAGCTACTATTTCGGCCCGCATATCGACGAGTGGTACAACGCGGACGCGCCGGATGAGGAGACAGCATCCCCGCTGGCCGAAACGGCTTTTGATGAACGGTTAAAAGCGCTTAATCTTTCTGCGGATGAACTCAACGAAAACACTTTTCGCGGTGATGACGCCTCCGGGCGCTTTATCTCTAATAGCCCTGAGTCCGCCTCGGCGCTTTTCGCCGCGCTGCTGGCGGATAAGTCGCTAACGCCGGACCAACGCACCACTCTCGCCAGGGCGAGGCTTGCCGTCCCCGGCGGCGCAGAGCTGCAAACAATGCTTTCTGAACTGCCTTACGCCGAAGGCTCCGCAGCGGCGTTTCGTGATTATCTGCTGGCCGCAGACCATTTTTATCAGGGGGATTATGCTCCGGCTGCGGCCATTTTTGCCCGCCTTAAGGACTCACCGCAGCCCTGGCTTGCCGAAACCGCGACCTATATGCTGATGCGTACCGCGCTTAACCAGAGTACGGCCAACGCCAGGGGCGACTACGGCGAGTTTATGGTGCTTAAGGTAGATAAAGCCGCCGCCGATCGGGCGCAGGCGTGGGCGGAAAGCTACCTTCAGCGCTGGCCGGAGGGCATGTATGCCTCGTCCACTCGCGGGCTGATGCGCAGAATCAGCTGGTATCGCCAGGACTGGGATCGTCTGGCGGCGCTGTACGAAAAGGCCTTCGCCCAGGCGCAAAGCGGCGAAGCGCTGGTCGCGCTGATTGCCGAGAACGACAGCAAATTGCAGAGCAAAGATCTCAGCGGCTACGACGACTTTTTTATCAGCGCCCCTGATGCGCCGCTTATCACCTTCACCCAGACCCTGCGTCTGATGCGCGCCACTGAATGTGACGATAATGCCCCCTGCGTTGACGATGCTTTCCTGCAGGCTATCAAACCCATTTTTGACAACAGCGGTAAGCCTGAGCTGTGGCGCTACCTGTCGCTTCGCCATCAGTACGCGCAAAAGGCCTACCCCGCCGTGGTCAGCGCCATCAAACCGGTTGATTCGCTACCGGCCAGTGACATTCTGCTGTTTAGCGAGCAGGCACTGTACGGCGAGGCGCTGATGGCGCAGAAGCAGTGGCCCGAAGCCCGCAGCCACTGGCTGCATCTGCTTGGCCTGAGCAAGGATTTCGAACAGCAGCAGTATCTGCAGGCCAAACTGGCGGCGACGGAGCTTGAGAGCGGCAATGTCGATGCCGTGTTCGCCGCCGACAGCGCGGTCACCAGCCTGCGCTACCGTTCGCTGGTGCTGAAAACGAAAGCCTCTGCCGATCTTCTTCGCCAACAGGTCATCAACGGCCCGAACAGCGAAGAGCGCACCATCGCCCTGCATACGCTGCTGATGAAAGACCTGATTGACGGGCGTTACGGCGAGTGGCTGACGGATAAAAAAACTGGCCAGCCACATCTCCCGTCCGGTGATTGACGAAGCGTTTAGCGATGTCAGCCTGACGGTGTTTGACTGGAACGGCAAGCAGACGGAGCAAGGCTATTACTGCGCGGCGCTCGCCAACACCGTCTCGGTACTGGCGAAAAACCCCGATGATGCCCACGCCCTTAACTGCCTGGGCGAATTTTTCCGCACCACTCAGGCCAAAGTAAACAGCTGGAAAGAGGCCGAGGGCAATGATGCGCTGAGTAGCGCAGTCGCGAAAGCCCTTAAAAACGGTGAACCAGACCGCCAACGCTACTATCAGCAGATAATCACCGACAATAAAGCCGAAGTGGAAGATAAGGCCTACGCCCTCTATCGCGCCGTTCGCTGCTACGCCCCCGCAGGCTATAACGACTGCGGCGGCGAAGAGGTGGATAAACGCAAGCGCAAGGGCTGGTTTACCCAGCTGAAAACACAATATCCGGGCAGTCCGTGGGCGCAAAAACTCGACTATTACTGGTAATCGCCGCGCTGATGCTGCCGCCAGCATCAGTGGCGGCGGTGCAACCCGCCGATCATCAGGCCTTCTGGCTGTGGTCGGGGGTTAAGCCGACGGCGGAGATGAAGCAGGCGCAGATCGTTTACCTGCATCAGGGAGAGGTGGTCGCGCTGCCCGCGGGCGCAACGTTTGAAAAACTGGGCCTGCCTGCGAGCCGACTTAGCTTCCCCACCCTGTGGATAACGGTGCGCTTCGCCACGCTTGAAGTGCCGGACGCGCTGCTGCTGCGTATTGTGCGTCTGCTGGATAGCTGGCAGCGCAAAGGCAACCGGGTTATCGGGCTCCAGATAGATTTTGACGCCGCCACCCACCGTCTTGACGAGTACGGCCTGTTCCTGAAAAGGGTCAGAGCGGTGCTGCCCGCGGGCTATGCGCTGGGAGTGACCGGCCTGCTCGACTGGGCGAAAACGGGAGATATCGCCGTTATCAACACCCTGCCCATTGATGAACTGGTTATTCAGAGCTACCAGGGGCGCAGGACCGTCAGCAACTATGCCGATTACCTGCCCGCCCTTGCGGCGCTGCGCATTCCGTTTAAGCTTGGCCTGGTGCAGCACGGTGAATGGCGCGAGGAAAACCAGCCTGCGTCGGCGTGGTATCGCGGCACCGTGGTGTTTATGCTTAATCCCGTCAGGGGCGAGGCGTGTGGCAGCAGCCGGAAAGGTTGTCGATAATCGGGCAGTCGGCGCTCTCATCGCCTGGGCAGGCTTCCGCCAGCGCCAGCAGCTGCTTACGCATCGCTTCCAGCTCAAGGATATGCCGCTCGATCTCCGCCACCTTTTGTAGCGTTCGCGCTTTAACATCCGCGCTGTGACGGGCCGGATCGTTGAACAGATTGACCAGTTCGCCGCACTCTTCAAGGTTAAATCCCACCTGCCGCGCCTGGCGTAACAGCGTCAGTTCGTTGATATGCTGCTGCGTATAGCTGCGATAGCCGTTTTCGCCCCGCAGCGGCGGCGTCACCAGCCCTTTATCTTCATAAAAACGGATGGCCTTGCTGGTTAAACCGGTTTTTTTGCCACGATACTGATATTCACCTTTCCCCCCTTGACCTTCCCCTTGATGGAAGGTTTAACCTTTAACACAGTCACCTTACACGTGATTAACCAGGTCAATGTTTACACGACCAATAATACAGGAAACTTATTATGTCTCACATTACTGAACTGGAACTGGATGGCCTCTCCTGCGGCCACTGCGTTAAACGGGTCAAAGAGAGTCTGGAAAAACGCGACGACGTCGAACAGGCGGACGTGACCATCACCCATGCGCGGGTTACCGGCAGCGCCGACGCGTCAGCCCTTATCGACACCATTAAAGAAGCCGGGTATGGCGCGAGCGTAAGCCACCCAAAGGCTAACCCGCTGGCAGAGTCATCAACCCCGTCGGAAGCACTGACAGCGGCCTCCCCTGAGCTTCCGGCAGCCGATGACGCAGATGACAGCCAGCAGCTGCTCATTAACGGCATGAGCTGCGCCAGCTGTGTCTCCCGCGTACAGAACGCCTTACAGGCGGTGCCGGGCGTCACGCAGGCACGGGTCAACCTTGCGGAGCGCACTGCCCTTGTAATGGGCAGCGCCTCCGCGACAGATTTAGTCAGCGCTGTGGAAAAAGCAGGCTACGGCGCTGAGGCGATTGAAGACGATATCAAACGCCGCGAACGCCAGCAGGAGACGGCCGAGGCCACTACCCGGCGTTTTCGCTGGCAGGCCATTGTCGCGCTACTGTTCGGCATCCCGCTGATGCTGTGGGGCATGGTGGGCGACAATATGATGGTCACCCCGGAAAACCGTACGCTGTGGCTGTGGCTCGGCGGGCTGACGCTGGTGGTGATGGTGGTCGCAGGCGGCCACTTCTACCGTAGCGCCTGGAAAAGCCTGACCAACGGCACGGCGACCATGGATACGCTGGTGGCGCTGGGGACCGGTGCGGCCTGGCTCTACTCCATTAGCGTCAACCTCTGGCCGCAGTGGTTCCCGATGCAGGCCCGTCACCTCTATTACGAAGCCAGCACGATGATCATCGGCCTGATTAACCTCGGCCATATGCTGGAAGCGCGCGCCCGGCAGCGCTCTTCAAAGGCGCTGGAAAAACTGCTCGACCTGACGCCGCCCACCGCCAGAGTGGTGACCCCAACAGGCGAAAAAACCGTCCCGCTGGCGGAGGTCACTCCCGGCATGACCCTGCGCCTGACCACCGGCGATCGCGTACCGGTGGATGGCCATATTAGCAAAGGCGAGGGCTGGTTTGACGAAGCGATGCTGACCGGCGAACCGGTCCCGCAGGAGAAAGGCGAAGGCGATGCCGTCCACGCCGGAACGGTGGTGCAGGACGGCAGCGTACTCTTTACCGCCAGCGCGGTGGGCAGCCACACCACCCTGTCGCGCATTATCCGCATGGTGCGCCAGGCGCAGAGCAGCAAGCCGGAGATAGGCCAGCTGGCGGATAAAATCTCCGCCGTCTTCGTGCCGGTGGTGGTTGCCATCGCGCTGCTGAGCGGCGCTATCTGGTATCTCTTCGGCCCGGCGCCGCAGATTGTCTATACGCTGGTGATCACCACCACCGTGCTGATCATCGCCTGTCCCTGCGCGCTGGGGCTGGCAACGCCGATGTCGATTATTTCCGGCGTGGGCCGCGCCGCCGAGTTCGGCGTGCTGGTGCGCGATGCTGACGCGCTGCAGCGCGCCAGCACTCTCGACACGCTGGTGTTCGATAAAACCGGCACCCTGACGGCGGGTAAACCACAGGTGGTCGCCATCATTACCGCAGAGGGGGGTGACGCCGACCGCGCGCTGCGTCTCGCCGCCGCTCTGGAGCAGGGCTCAAGCCACCCGCTGGCGCGAGCGATACTGGAAAAAGCCGGCGATACGCCGCTGCCTGCCGTGCAAAACTTCCGTACCCTGCGCGGCCTTGGCGTCAGCGGCGAAGCCGAAGGCAGCACGCTGTTGCTGGGCAACCAGGCGCTGCTGACCCAACAGCAGGTGCCGCTCAACGGGCTTGAGGAGGCGCTCAGCGCCCAGGCCGCCCAGGGGGCGACCCCGGTGCTGCTGGCGGTAGATGGCAAGGCGGTCGCCCTGCTGGCTATCCGCGACCCGCTGCGCGAAGACAGCGTGGCGGCGCTGCAGCGTCTGCACCGCGCCGGATACCGGCTGGTGATGCTGACCGGGGATAACCCGGTGACCGCCAACGCGATTGCCCGTGAAGCCGGGATCGATGAAGTCATTGCTGGCGTACTGCCGGACGGCAAGGCCGATGCGATTAAAAAATTGCAGGGCGAAGGCCGCCGGGTCGCGATGGTTGGCGACGGCATTAACGACGCCCCGGCGCTGGCGCAGGCGGAGGTGGGTATTGCAATGGGCGGCGGCAGCGATGTGGCAATTGAGACCGCCGCCATTACGCTGATGCGCCATAGCCTGACGGGCGTGGCGGACGCGCTGGCTATCTCCAGAGCGACGCTGCGTAATATGAAGCAAAACCTGCTTGGGGCGTTTATCTACAATTCGCTGGGGATTCCGGTCGCAGCGGGCATTTTATGGCCACTCACCGGCACCCTGCTTAACCCGGTGGTCGCCGGCGCGGCAATGGCCCTTTCATCTATTACTGTGGTCAGCAACGCCAACCGCCTGCTGCGTTTCACCCCGAAAGAGTAAGGCGGCGGGCGGGGCCGTTTGCACCTGAGGGCACGACGCGCTAGCATGGCGTTTTGCTTTCAGGGTGCGCGTATGGGTCTGTTTCGCTGGTTAAAAAAGAGGTTAGGCGCGCGCCGTTACGCCTGGCCTGCCGTGGATGTCACCCTGCCGGATAACCGGCATTTGCATCTGGTCGGCAGCATTCATATGGGCACCCAGGGCATGTCTCCCCTGCCTGCGCCGCTGCTACAAAAGCTGCACAAGGCCGATGCGCTGATTGTCGAGGCGGATGTTGCCAGCGGCGGTTCTCCCTTTGCCGACCTGCCCACCTGCCCCCCTCTGGCGGAGCGCCTGACGCCTGACGTGCTGGCGATGCTTGACGAGATCCTGGAGAGTCTGGGATTAATACGCGAAGAGTTTGATGACCGCCCCGCCTGGCATGTTGCGCTGGTACTGCAGGCCACGCAGGCGCAGCGACTTGGTCTTCGCCCTGATTACGGCATCGATTACCAGTTGCTCAGGGCGGCGCGCGATGCGGCTATCCCCATTATCGAACTGGAAGGCACTGAGAATCAGCTCGCCATTCTGAGCCAGTTAGAAGATGGCGGTGTGGAGCTGTTACAGGACACGCTGGTTCACTGGCGCGAGAACGCCCGCCTGCTGCAGGTGATGATGAGCTGGTGGCTTGAATCGCCTCCGGTCGGCGAGTCGCTGGCGCTGCCTTCTACGTTCAGCCAGCCGCTGCATGAGGTGTTGATGCACCAGCGTAATCGCGCATGGTGTGAACGGCTGATGGCGCTGCCGCCGGGGCAATATGTCGTGGCCGCAGGCGCGCTGCATCTCTATGGCGAGGGGAATTTGCCCGCGCTGTTGGGCAAAAAAATGGCCAATAGTGATATTGGCCCGTCAAAGAGGAATTTCAGTATTATTGTTATGCCGGAGCTTACGCTCCGGGTTGGATGATTGTCGCTCAAATTTTCCGTCACTGGCAATATTATTGCGCAAGATTGTACTATTTTTGCGGAGTGCCGCAGGCGTATGCTGGCGTCAATAATTCTTCGTAGCAGAAAGGATGACTATGACTCCCGCCGTAAAATTACTCGAAAAAAATAAGATCCCTTTTCAGATACACACTTACGATCACGATCCCAACGAAACCAATTTCGGCGATGAAGTGGTGCGCAAGCTGGGGCTGGATGGCGACCGGGTTTATAAAACACTGCTGGTGGCCGTGAACGGCGATATGAAACAGCTTGCCGTTGCGGTGACGCCGGTTGCCGGGCAGCTGGATTTGAAAAAAGTCGCTAAGGCGCTGGGGGCGAAGAAGGTGGATATGGCCGATCCGATGGTGGCCCAGCGCACCACCGGCTATCTGGTTGGCGGTATCAGCCCGCTGGGGCAAAAAAAGCGTCTGCCGACGTTAATCGATGCGCCGGCCCAGGGCTTTGAAACCATTTATGTCTCTGGCGGCAAGCGCGGGCTGGATATCGAACTGGCGGCAGGCGATCTGGCAAAAATGCTGGATGCGAAGTTTGCCGATATCGCCCGGCGGGACTGAAGCGCGGTCTTTTCCCGGATGCGCTTCGCTTATCCGGGCTACGAGTCAATCCCCTCTCCCCTATGCGGAGAGGGTCAGGGTGAGGGGAACACGTATTACTGCCAGCTCACTTCGCCTTTTGGCTCATAAGCGCTCACATCAAGCGGCGAACTTTGCTCGATAAACTGTTTCAGCACCTCGGCATCAATAAAGCCGGTATTCACATAGCCCGGTTTATCATCCAGACGCGGATAGCCATCGCCGCCGGTGGCGTTAAAGCTTAGCGTCGCCAGACGGTAGGTCTTAGCCGGATCGATCGCTTCCCCTTTGATTTTCAGCTCGCTGAGTACGCCATCTTTCGCCACGAAGCTCACGTTGGCAAACTGCGGATAGGCGCCGGAGTCCGGCTTCATCTTCGCCACGGCGGTAAGATAATCGCTCAGCGCTTTACCGTTAATATCCGCATACACCACCGTATTGCCAAACGGCTGAACTTTCAGAACGTCTTTATAGGTGATATCCCCTGCTTCGATGGAATCACGCACGCCGCCGCCGCTCATCACCGCCAGGTCCGCGCCGGTGCGCGCCATTTGCGCCGTGAGGATCAGCCGCGCGAGGTTCGTTTGCACAAAGCGGACTTTGCTCCGATCCCCTTCAAGATGACCATTCACATTGCCGATTTTAACCCCCAGCTGCGCTTTGCCTTTGTTCTGGAACGGGCTCAGCAGCGAGAGCATCTGCTGGTTTTCCTGAATCTCAGGAGTGTAAAGTACGCGCTCACTTTTACCGTTGTCGTAAGTGACCTTCTTCTTAAGGTTTACCGGGATCAACTGGTAATGCACCAGTTTCATCTCACCATTGCGGAATTCAAAATCCGCCCGCCCCACGTATTTCCCCCACTCGTGGGCCTGCACAATCCAGATGCCGTTTTGCCGATCGGGCGCGCAGGGGGTGCCAGGCACATAATCCACCTGTTTTTATTTTCCGAGGCCATGCAGACCGGGTCCTGTGAGTGACCGCCCACAATCATCGCCAGCGCGCCAGCGGGCAGGCTTCGGGCCATTTCCACATCCCCCGGCGCATTGGAGCCATGCTCGCCGTTGTCGTAGTGGCCCATATGCGTAGCGGCGATAATCAGGTCCGGCTTCTGGTTCTGCTGGAGCTCCTGAATAACCAGCTTCGCCTCTTCGGCGGGTTTGCGAAACTCAATGTCGGTAAAGAACTCGGGATTGCCGATTTTTGCCGTATCGTCTGTGGTTAAGCCGATGACCGCGATTTTCAGCCCCTGGCGGTCAAAGATCATCCAGGGTTTGAACAGCCGCTCGCCGGTGCTTTTCTGGTATATATTGGCGGAGAGGAAGGGAAACTTCGCCCATTTTTCCTGCTGGCGCAGCACGCTCATGGGGTTATCGAACTCGTGATTGCCCACCGCCATCGCATCGTAGCCAATCAGATTCATGCCGCGAAAATCGGGCTCCGCATCCTGCAGGTCGGACTCCGGCACGCCGGTGTTAATATCGCCGCCGGAAAGCAGCAGAACGCTCCCGCCCTTCGCCGCGACCTCTTTGCGAATGCCGTCTACCAGCGTTTTCTGGGCCGATAAACCGTATTCGCCATAATCGCTGCGCCAGAAATGGCCGTGGTGATCGTTGGTATGCAGAATGGTGATGTTATACGTTTTGTCCTGCTCATAAGCCTGAGCCTGCCCGCAGGCAAGGCCAAGCGCCGCCAGCAGCGCCAGCGCCACGCTCTTTTTTAGCACGTTCATGGTTCGCTCCCTGATATGGAATAAAGGCAAAAGTACTTCGCTAATCAAGAATAGACAACTTTGTTTTCATAAATGCGACTTTCCTCAAACCTTATCCGCAGGTATGTTAGCCAGATAATTATTGCGCGTATGACCATTCTTCATCATTAATCACAGAGTATTTATGGCAATCAGTGAAACCCCTCCACCGTTGAGTCGCTCTTCGGCCTCAAAAGCACGCACGTCGTTTGGCATTCTGGGGGCGATCAGCGTATCGCATCTGCTTAACGACATGATCCAGTCGCTGATTCTGGCGATCTACCCGCTATTGCAAAATGAGTTTTCCCTCACTTTTATGCAAATCGGCTTGATTACGCTGACCTTTCAGTTGGCATCGTCCTTGCTACAGCCGGTGGTTGGCTACTGGACGGATAAGCACCCGATGCCCTGGTCGCTGCCCATCGGCATGTGCTTTACCTTAAGCGGCCTCGTGCTGCTGGCGATGGCGGGCAGTTTTGCCACCGTGCTGGTCGCCGCCGCCCTCGTCGGAACCGGCTCGTCGGTCTTTCACCCCGAATCGTCCCGCGTGGCGCGTATGGCCTCCGGCGGCCGCCACGGGCTGGCGCAGTCCATATTTCAGGTGGGGGGAAACTTCGGCAGTTCATTAGGGCCGTTGCTGGCAGCGGTCATTATTGCTCCGTACGGCAAAGGCAATGTCGCCTGGTTCGTGCTGGCGGCGCTGCTCGCCATCGTGGTGTTGGCGCAGGTCAGCCGCTGGTATGCGGCCCAGCATCGGGTGAATAAAGGTAAAACATTTGCCCCGGTGATAAATCCCCTGCCCCGTAAAAAGGTAGTGCTGGCGGTCTGCATCCTGCTGGTGCTGATTTTTTCGAAATATTTCTATATGGCGAGCATCAGCAGCTATTTCACCTTCTATCTGATGAGTAAGTTCAGCCTTTCGGTGCAAAGCGCGCAGATGCACTTATTTATCTTCCTGTTTGCCGTCGCGGCGGGAACGGTAATTGGCGGGCCGCTTGGGGACAAGATCGGCAGAAAATATGTTATTTGGGGCTCTATCCTTGGTGTTGCGCCCTTTACGCTGCTTTTACCCTACGCCACGCTGTTCTGGACCGGGGTTTTAACGGTGATAATTGGTTTTGTGCTGGCCTCGGCTTTTTCCGCCATTCTGGTTTACGCTCAGGAGCTGCTTCCGGGGCGTATCGGTATGGTTTCCGGCCTCTTTTTTGGTTTTGCCTTCGGGATGGGCGGCCTTGGTGCAGCGGTTCTGGGGCTGGTTGCCGACCATACCAGTATCGACCTGGTTTATAAAATCTGTGCTTATCTGCCGCTGCTGGGGATCTTAACCATATTTCTGCCCGATAACCGACATAAAGAATGAATTAACCTCAACTAAATTCAGGTTCTGGCTATTCGCTTAGCTCGCATTTATTCGCCTTACAGGGGATCACTGTTCACGAGAACGGTGATCCTCTTTTTTTTGTCTCAACGCGCCATTTTCTGCACAATTCAACAATTATTCACAAACAGAATAATGAAAATTGTCATAAACTGTTACCAGAGTTTTGGCTAACTGGCCAAAATGGAGCCACGCAATAACGAAAGGAGACGGAATGCATCACGCCACACCGCTTATCACCACCATTGTCGGCGGGCTTGTCCTCGCTTTTATCCTCGGCATGATTGCCAACAAACTGCGTATTTCTCCACTGGTGGGTTATCTGTTAGCGGGTGTGCTGGCCGGGCCATTTACGCCGGGGTTCGTGGCGGATACCAAACTCGCGCCGGAACTGGCTGAACTGGGCGTGATTTTATTGATGTTCGGCGTGGGCCTGCATTTCTCGTTAAAGGATTTGATGGCGGTAAAGTCGATCGCCATACCCGGAGCGATAGCGCAGATAGCCGTCGCCACGCTCCTGGGAATGGCGCTTTCCGCAGCATTAGGCTGGTCGCTGATGACCGGTATCGTATTCGGCCTGTGTTTGTCTACCGCCAGTACCGTAGTGCTGTTACGGGCGCTGGAGGAGCGGCAGCTTATTGACAGTCAGCGCGGGCAAATCGCCATCGGCTGGCTGATTGTTGAAGATCTGGTGATGGTGCTGACGCTGGTGCTGCTGCCTGCCGTCGCCGCGATGGTCGAAAAAGGCAATGTCGGCCTTGCGACGCTGGCGTTGGACATGGGCATTACCATCGGTAAGGTCGTGGCGTTTATCGCCATTATGATGCTGGTTGGCCGTCGTCTGGTGCCGTGGATTATGGCGCGTAGCGCCGCGACCGGCTCCCGCGAGCTGTTTACCCTCTCGGTGCTGGCGCTGGCGCTGGGTATCGCCTTTGGCGCGGTAGAGCTGTTTGATGTCTCGTTTGCGCTGGGCGCGTTCTTTGCCGGCATGGTACTGAATGAGTCAGAGTTAAGCCATCGCGCCGCGCACGATACCCTGCCGCTGCGCGATGCGTTCGCGGTGCTGTTCTTTGTCTCTGTCGGCATGCTGTTTGACCCGATGGTACTGATTGAACAACCGCTGGCGGTGCTGGGCACGCTGGCGATTATTATTTTCGGTAAATCACTGGCGGCCTTTTTTGCTGGTGCGCATGTTTGGCCACTCGCAGCGCACCGCGCTGACCATTGCCGCCAGCCTTGCGCAAATTGGCGAGTTCGCGTTTATTCTCGCCGGGCTGGGTATGGCGCTGGATCTCCTGCCGCAGGCGGGCCAGAACCTGGTACTGGCCGGGGCCATTCTGTCGATTATGCTCAACCCTGTTCTTTTCGCTCTGCTGGAAAAATACCTCGATAAAACCGAAACGCTTGAGGAGCAGACGCTGGAAGAGGCCACAGAGGAAGAGAAGCAGATCCCGGTGGATATCTGTAACCACGCCCTGCTGGTAGGGTTTGGCCGCGTCGGCAGCCTGTTGGGCGAAAAGCTGATAGCGCAGGGCATCCCGCTGGTGGTAATTGAAACGTCCCGCACGCGCGTGGATGAGCTACGCGCACGCGGTATTCGCGCCGTGCTGGGCAACGCCGCCAACGAGGAGATCATGAATCTGGCGCATCTCGACTGCGCGCGCTGGCTGCTGCTGACCATCCCGAATGGTTACGAGGCGGGAGAAATCGTCGCCTCCGCCCGTGAGCGGTGCCCGGATATCGAAATTATCGCCCGCGCCCACTATGACGACGAAGTGAATTACATTATCGAGCGCGGCGCTAATCAGGTGGTGATGGGCGAACGTGAAATTGCCAATACCATGCTGACGCTGCTGGAGAAACCGCCGCTGAATGAGGCGGTGCCGGGGTAAGGCCGGTGTGGAGGGGCTTTTCCCCTCACCCTAACCCTCTCCTCTACGGAGTGGAGAGACTGCACGGAGCCGTCTTTTCCCCCTCGCCCCTTTGGGAAGAGGGCCGGGGCGAGGGGTGGATCTTTTAACGCTCCCAGTACGCCTCTTCGAGGCTATCTTCCCTTTCCGGCAGGCCGCGGGTTAAGCGCGGGGAGTGCTGGTTCAGCACCTGATAACTTACGCGGTTCGCATACTTACATACCTGCGCCAGCGACGAGTAAGTCAGCCAGTTGTACTGGTGCTTGCTGGAGTTGGGCACGCTGGTTTTATGGTACGCGTTGGCCGTAATATCATGCAGCAGCGCCGCCAGCGCGCCATCGCCCGCCCCGTTGGTATTCATGATTTTTTCCGGCCCGCCCATATAAGGGGCGATGTGGGAATAGATACGCAAAGGCTGCTGGCAGTCTTTATAGCGCATCGCGCGGCTGAACTCGTACTGGTTAAACTCGGCAATCGCCCCCGGCAACAGCGGATGCTGCGTTTTACGCTTCGCTGTCTCTTCGGTAAAGCCTGCCATATAAAGCCCGACAGGTCCGGCGGTACAGAGCACCAGATCGACCCAGTCCAGCGCTTTATCCGCCGCTACCAGCGGGTCGCTCTCACCCGTCAGGGCCAGCGCTTCCTCTTCGTTCATCGCCAGAATAGAGACGTGCTCTTTCAGAAAATCGCGCCACCACTGCGGGTTATCGGCAATCACGTATTTGGTGCCGAGGGTCAGTACAACCGGAACATTGTGCTTATTGGCATAGGCCACCGCCTGCATGGTCGCCTCCGGCATCGGCTCGCCGGGGTTACAGCGCACGAGATAGGAAGTGAGCACCAGAGCTGACGCGCCGGCGATCACCGCTTCGGGGATGTTCTCCGGGCGCAGCTGGTTCATATGGCCGGGGCTGATGGCGAAGGTCCGCTCGCCCGATTCGCTGATCAGGGTAAAGCAGCGGCCAATCGCGCCATCCACGCCCTGCAGATAGTTCAGGTCGGTGCGACTGGAGGTATTACACAGGTAGCGGTAAGCGTAGCTGCCGATTTCAATATTGTTGCACATCACGCCAAGCAGTACGGAGCGATCGTCTGCCAGTACCGAGTAGTTGTGCATGGTATTGCCGATGGTGCCGCCCGCAAACTGGTGGGTAATTAACTTTTCCCGCACCAGCTCCTGATACAGCGCTTCGGCCACCTCATCGCTGATAACCAGCGAGTGCCCGGCGCTCAGGCCATAGCGGGCGATAAACGCGTCATCCACTTTCGCTTCGATATCTACCAGCGTCTGGTCGATGCCCACCACCCAGGAGGCGCTGATCTCGCTCTCCGGCTGGATCTGCTGTAATAACGGATCGCGGGCGTTAACAGGGAAATAGTGCTTGGATTTGCGTTTACCGGGAAATTTCATGGTCGTGATTACGGAAAGGAATTGGGCCGGAAATGGTAGCACACTCCCCGCCCGCGATGCGATTAGCGATATTTCTCCGTCAGGCTGACCATCATCTCAATATGCTCCGGCGAATCATTCAATGCCGGAATGTATTCATACTTTTCGCCCCCCGCTTCGAGGAAAAACTCGCGGTTCTGCACCGCCACTTCTTCCAGCGTCTCCAGGCAGTCGGCGGCAAAGCCCGGGCTCATCACCTGGATATGTTTTACCCCTTTTTCACCGAGCAGCTTCATGGTCTCATCGGTATAGGGAGTAAGCCACGGTTCACGGCCAAAGCGAGACTGGAAAGTCATCATCACTTTTTCCGGCGGAAGCTCCAGCGCGGAGACCAGCTCGCGCGTGGTATCGCGGCAGCGCTGGGGGTAATCGTCGCCTTCGTCCGCATAGCGCTGGGGAATACCGTGATAGGAGAGCAGCAGGAGATCCGGCTCGCCGTAGCGGGCGAACGAGGCACGAACGCTGCTGGCCAGCGCATTGATATAGGCCGGATCATCGGCGTAATCGCGGATAAATGACATGCCGGGAACATGGCGTTTGCTGGCCATAATCCGCGCCAGCTCATCCCATACCGCCGCCACGGTGGAGCAGGAGTACTGCGGGTAGAGGGGAAGGACAACAATATGCTCGACGCCCTGCGCCAGCAGATCTTCCACCGCGCTCGCCAGCGATGGCGAACCGTAGCTCATGCCAAGCGCAACGGGAACGTCAGGGAGACGCGCAGCCAGCGCCCGCTGCTGCCTGCGGCTGTAAACCATCAGCGGCGAGCCCTCTTCCATCCAGACGGATTGATACAGCTTCGCCACGCGGGGAGAGCGTACGGGCAGGATCACGCCGCGCAGCAGCGGCCACCACAGCAGACGCGTGGTATCAACGACGCGACGGTCGCTCAGAAACTGCCGTAAGTAGCGCTTGACGGCCTCGGGAGTGGGTGCATCGGGGGTGCCAAGATTGGCAAGCAGGATGCCGGTTTTCGCCTGACTCATTCGCGCCTCTTAACCATTGAACTGGTTAATGATTGTAACTGAAAAGCGCGTAAACGAAACCAATCGCAGCAAAAGGTATAATGAGAATTTTTCTCACCCGGCAGGCCGGGTGAGAAACCTGGGATTAACCGAGGATTTTTTCCAGTTCGGCACGCACTTCGGCGACAGGCTTAGTACCGTCGACTTTGGCGTATTTAGTGTTGCCCGCCTGCGCTTCTTTGGAGTAGTAGCCGATCAGCGGCGCGGTCATCTCATGGTATTCGACCAGACGTTTACGTACGGTCTCTTCCTGATCGTCTTTACGGGTGGTCAGCTCTTCGCCGGTCACGTCGTCTTTGCCTTCGACTTTCGGCGGATTAAATTTGATGTGGTAAACGCGACCGGAAGCGGCGTGTACGCGACGGCCAACGATACGGTCAACGATCAGTTCGTCCGGCACGTCGAATTCGAGAACGTAATCAACGCTGATACCGGCTTCTTTCATGGCATCCGCCTGGGGGATAGTACGCGGGAAGCCATCCAGCAGGAACCCGTTGCGGCAGTCTTCCTGCGCAATACGCTCTTTCACCAGCGCGATAACCAGCTCGTCGGTGACCAGCTTGCCGGCGTCCATAATATCTTTCGCCTGTTTGCCAAGCTCGGAGCCGGATTTAACGGCAGCGCGCAGCATATCGCCAGTGGAGATTTGCGGAATACCGTATTTCTCCATGATGAACTGAGCCTGAGTTCCTTTACCCGCGCCCGGAGCGCCAAGCAGAATAATACGCATTGCGAAAATCCCCTCAAAAGTTGGTTCAATTTTTCAAAAAAGCGCTAAACAATACCACCAGAACGGATGTGGCTCAAGAAAGGCGGCGGGGCTGAAACGGTTAATGGGGAGATTATTTGGAAGGGTGCGGCCTGATGCCCTCACCCCGGCCCTCTCCCACAGGGAGAGGGAGAAAACCAACGCAGGGCAGTCCCCTCTCCCTTTTAGGGAGAGGGTTAGGGGTAAGATTTATGACACCAGCAGCTGGTTCATACGACGGATGAATTGGTTCGGATCTTCCAGCGTACCGCGTTCGGCAAAGAGCGCCTGATCGAGCAGCAGCTCAACCCACTCTTTAAACTGCCCTTCGTCCTGGGTGTCAGAGGCGCGTTTCACCAGCGCGTGGTCCGGGTTAAGCTCGAAAATATACTTCACTTCCGGCACGGTCTGGCCTGCGGCGGCGAACAGCTTCGCCATCTGGGTACTCATTTCATCGGCGTCGGTCGTGACAATCGCAGGCGTATCGGTCAGACGGTGGGTCAGACGCACCTCTTTCACGCGCTCGCCCAGCAGCGTCTTAACGCGCTCAACAAACGGCTCCAGCGCCTTCTCGGCCTCTTTGGTCGTTTCGTCCACTTCGTCAGCCAGTTTATCCAGCGACTCGTCCGCTTTTGACACCGACTGGAACGGCTTGCCGTCGAACTCGGTCAGGTAGCTCATCATCCATTCGTCGATACGATCGGAGAGCAGCAGCACCTCGATACCTTTCTTACGCAGCAGCTCCAGATGCGGGCTGCTTTTCGCCGCGGCGTAGCTGTCGGCGGTGATGAAATAGATCTTCTCCTGCCCTTCTTTCATGCGCGAGACATAATCTGCCAGCGCGACGGTCTGCTCAGAGGAGTCGGTGTGAGTAGAGGCGAAACGCAGCAGTCTGGCGATGGTTTCCACGTTAGACGGATCTTCCGCCGGCCCCTCTTTCAGCACCAGGCCGAACTGTTTCCAGAAGGTCTGGTATTTCTCAGCGTCGTCCTTCGCCAGCTTGTCGAGCATCTGCAGGGCGCGCTTGGTCAGCGCGTTACGCAGGTTGCGGGTGACGGTGCTGTCCTGCAGGATCTCGCGGGAGACGTTCAGCGGCAGGTCGTTAGAATCAATCAGCCCGCGCACAAAGCGCAGGTAATTCGGCATAAACTGCTCGGCATCGTCCATGATAAATACGCGCTGGACGTACAGTTTCAGGCCATGTTTATGGTCGCGGTTCCACATATCCCACGGCGCCTGCGACGGGATGAACAGCAGGCTGGTGTACTCCTGCTTCCCTTCCACACGGTTGTGGCTCCAGGTCAGCGGGTCGGTAAAATCGTGAGCGATATGCTTATAGAACTCTTTGTACTCGTCCTCTTTGATCTCGGCTTTATTGCGCGTCCACAGCGCCTGCGCCTTGTTGATCTTCTCCCAGGAGACAACGGTCTCGCCGTCTTTCTCTTCCTGTTTCTCGATCTCTACCGGCAGCGCGATATGGTCGGAGTATTTGCTGATAATCGAGCGCACGCGCCAGTCGTTGAGGAAATCGTCCTCCCCTTCACGCAGATGGAGGGTAATTTCGGTGCCGCGATCGGCTTTGGTGATGTCAGCAACGGTATAGTCGCCTTCGCCAGCGGACTCCCAGAAGACGCCGTTGTCCGCGCTCTCGCCCGCCGCGCGGGTACGCACGGTGACTTTATCGGCCACGATAAAGGCGGAGTAAAAACCGACGCCGAACTGGCCGATTAACTGGCTGTCTTTCGCCTGATCGGAGCCCATGGATTCAAGGAACGCTTTGGTGCCGGACTTGGCGATAGTGCCCAGGTTTTCAATCACCTCGTCGCGGCTCATCCCGATACCGTTGTCGGCAATGGTCAGCGTACGGTCATCTTTATTAAAGGAGACGCGCACGCGCAGATCGCCATCTCCTTCATACAGTTCCGGTTTGGACAGCGCACGAAAACGCAGTTTGTCCGCCGCATCGGACGCGTTGGAAATCAGTTCACGCAGGAAGATTTCTTTATTGGAATACAGGGAATGGATCATCAGGTGCAGAAGCTGTTTTACCTCTGACTGGAAACCGCGAGTTTCTTGTCCTTTCATCTAGTTCGACCTCAACAATGCCATTTAATAAGGTGAAAAAAAACGTTGAGGGAGAGATGGGGATAAGGGTGAACGTTTTCAAGCGGAGGCCGCACGCGCAGCCCCCGTTTGTTCAGAATTTAATCTTGTGACGACCGGCGAGAGAGTGAGAGAGCGTCGTGCCGTCTACCATTTCCAGTTCGCCGCCGACGGGAACGCCGTGGGCGATACGGCTGGCTTCTACGCCATACTGCGCGCACAGCTCGGCGATATAGTTAGCCGTCGCCTCCCCTTCCACCGTTGGGTTGGTAGCGAGAATCACCTCTTTTAGCGATTCAGCGGAGAGGCGCTGTTCAAGCCTGTCGAGACCGATGTCGTCCGGGCCGATCCCGTCGAGGGGCGACAGATGACCCATCAGAACAAAATAGCGGCCGGAAAACTGGCCGGTCTGTTCAATGGCGTAGATATCCGCCGGGCTTTCTACCACGCAAATTTGCCCGTTTTCCTGACGCCGCGCGTTGCTGCAAATATTGCACACCTCCTGCTCAGTGAAGGTGCGGCAATCGGCGCAGTGGCCGATCTCCGACATGGCGCGGGTCAGCGACTGCGCCAGCCGCATTCCGCCGCTGCGGTCACGCTGCAAGAGCGTAAAGGCCATGCGCTGCGCCGACTTCGGGCCAACGCCCGGCAGGCAGCGCAGGGCTTCCATAAGCTGCGTTAGCAGCGGGCTGGTCTGCATCAGAACGGCATCTTAAAGCCAGGCGGCAGCTGCATGCCGGAAGAGACAGAAGCCATTTTCTCTTTCTGCGTCTCTTCGATACGGCGCGCGGCATCGTTAAATGCGGCGGCGACCAGATCTTCCAGCATTTCTTTATCGTCTTCCAGCAGGCTTGGGTCGATCTCCACGCGACGGCAGTTATGCGCGCCGTTGATGGTCACTTTCACCAGACCCGCGCCGGATTCGCCGGTCACTTCCAGCTTCGCGATCTCTTCCTGCATCTGCTGCATTTTTTCCTGCATCTGCTGGGCCTGTTTCATCAGGTTGCCCAGACCGCCTTTTCCACCAAACATAAGCTTCTCTCTTTATTGAGTGGTGACTGACCAGAGTGATAAGTCACATTCAGGGTTGAAGACAGGGAGCCTGCGCTTCCCGTCAAATGGGGCGGATACTCTCTTCATCCAGATCCGCATCAAAAAAGCGTTGCAGCGTCTGGATATTGTTATCCGCGATAATCGCCTCGCGCGCCTGCGCGAGTTTCTCTTCATAGATGGCCTGCCGCCACTCCAGCGGCGTGCGCACCGCCGGATTATCATCTTCAATGATAGTCAATTCAACCGGCATGCCATATAAGCCTTCCAGCGCCTGGGCAAGCGTCGCCTGCGCGGCGGGAGAGTTAAGATGGCGCTGGGCAGGACGCAGGTGCAGGCAGATACGGCTGCCCTCCTGCTCTTTCCAGGCGTTAAGCGCCACCTGCTCCACCAGCTTCGGCAGAGTAAGCTTGCTGACATCCGCGGCCCAGGCGTCCCGGGTGAGCGACTCTTCCGCCAGTTTTTTTGCCAGCTCCGGCGTTTTCTCATGCTCCAGCGCTTTTTTTAGCGCCTTCGGCGTAGCGACAACCTCTTTGACCTGCTCGACAACGGTAGTCGTTGCTTTCCAGCGGTAGGCCTCTTTTTTGACGTTGACGTCGTCCGCCGCTTTTGCCGCCGGGCGTGACTGTACGCGCTCGGTGACGGAGGCCAGTCTTTCCAGCGCGCTGTTATTCACCGGCCGCACGCGGGAGGCGGCTGCCGGTTCACTCTTTTTTGCTTTGTCCGCTCCCTGCGCGCGCTGCAGCTGACGACGCGCGGCCAGCACCTGGCTGGTGGCGTTGGGCAACGGCGTTTCCTGCTGCGGTTGTGGCTGCGGTTGCGGGGTCTGCATGACGACCTGCTGCTCCGGCGCCAGCACGGCGGCAGGGGCGACAGGGGCAAACGTGTGCTGCGGCGCATCCGGTACGGTTAAAGGCTCGCGGGGATGAAACGCCAGCGCGCGCAATAGCGTCATCTCCATGCCCATTCGTCTGTCGGGGGCATAGGGCAGCTCTTTACGGCCAACCAGCAGCGTCTGGTAATAGAGCTGAACATCGGCGGGGGGCACCACCCGCGCCAGTTCGCGCATCCGCTGTTCAACGCTCGCCATATCGCTGCCAAGCGCGGCCGGGCTGAGCTGAATCATGGCGATACGGTGCACCAGCGTCTGCATCTCGACCAGCAGCGCATCCCACTCAACGCCACGGGAGGCCGCGTCATGAACCAGCGCCATCGCCCGTTCGCCGTCTGCGGCGACTATCGCCTCGATCAGCGCCAGCGCCTGGTCATCATTGAGCGTCCCGAGCATGGCGCTCACCACCGGCGCCGTCAGGTTGCCGTCGCCGCTGGCGATAGCCTGATCGGTAAGGCTCAGCGCGTCGCGCAGGCTGCCATCCGCCGCACGCGCCAGTAGCTGTAGCGCCCGTGGCTCGTGGGGGATATTTTCCGCATCCAGAATATGTTCCAGCTGCTGGCGAATCTGGTCGACATCCAGCGCCTTAAGATGGAATTGCAGGCAGCGGGAGAGAATGGTCACCGGTAATTTTTGCGGATCGGTTGTCGCCAGCAGAAATTTCACGTGCTCCGGCGGCTCTTCAAGCGTCTTTAGCAGCGCGTTAAAGCTGTGGCGCGAGAGCATATGGACTTCATCGATCAGATAAACTTTAAACCGACCGCGAGCAGGCGCGTACTGGACGTTATCCAGCAGATCGCGGGTATCTTCAACTTTGGTGCGCGAGGCGGCGTCGATTTCGATTAAATCGACAAAGCGCCCCTGTTCAATCTCCCGGCAGCTGTCGCACACGCCGCAAGGGGTGGCCGTAACGCCGGTTTCGCAGTTTAATCCCTTCGCCAGCAGTCGGGCGATAGACGTCTTACCGACGCCGCGCGTACCTGAAAACAGGTAGGCGTGATGGACGCGTCCTGAGGTAAGGCCGTTCGCCAGTGCGGTCAGCACATGCTCCTGGCCGACGACGTCAGCAAAAGTTTGTGGTCGCCATTTTCGGGCTAAGACCTGATAACTCATTGGCAGGCTCTGAAACGCTGGAAGGTGGATTAATAGGAGGGAATGCTACCACAACCTCACCCTTTGGGCGAGGCTGCGGAAAGGAGGATCAGTGGCCCGGGAACGGCACCAGGCTATAGCAGTGAATCCCCTGTTTTTCGAGGCGTTGTTCGCCGCCGACGTCAACCAGGTTGATGATAAAGGCTGCATCCTGCACTTCACCGCCCAGGCGGCGAATCAGCTTCACCGTGGCTTCAATGGTGCCGCCAGTCGCCAGTAAATCATCAACGACCAGTACTTTATCACCTGGCTTAATCGCATCGATATGGATCTCCAGCTGATCGGTGCCATACTCCAGCTCGTAGCTTTCCGCGATGGTTTCGCGGGGCAGTTTACGCGGCTTGCGTACCGGGACAAACCCGACGCCAAGCTCAAGCGCCACCGGCGCGCCAAACAGGAAGCCGCGCGCTTCGGTGCCCACTACCTTAGTGATTCCCGCGTCTTTATAACGCGCTACCAGCAGTTCAATGCTGAGCGCGTACGCTTTCGGGTCTTCCAGCAAACTGGTGACATCACGGAACAGAATCCCTGGTTTTGGATAATCCGGAATACTTTTGATGCTGTTTTTGAGAAATTCAAGCTGCTGCGCAGTCGCTGTCATGGGTTTTTGCCTGATAGAAACGGTATTACTCACAGCGCAAACTGGGGGTTCGCATGTAACCTGCGGTTAACATTTAACCAGCTGCGTCTGTACTCGAAAACGCTCGAATTTACTGGCAGAACGCGACAATTGCAACTTCCATCGCAGCGCTTTATGGTTTTTGTTGCTTTGCGTCAACCACCGGGATGCGCCACATAAAAATGAGCAGGCAGGCGAGGATCGCCAGCAGCAGCCACCGTACCCAGATAACCTTGACCAGCCATAAAGAGACAGCGAAGGTCACCAGTATCACCGCAATAGCGCGTGGCTTCGCCCCCGGCGGCATCGCCCGATACGTTTGCCAGTGCCGCAGGTAGCCGCCAAACCACGAGCGGTAGAGCAGCCAGCGGTGAAAACGCGGCGACGAGCGGGCAAAACACCACGCGGCAAGCAGAATGAAGGGTGTGGTCGGCAGTAATGGCAACACCACCCCAAGCGTACCCAGCACTACCGCCAGCCAGCCAATGATGATTAAAATAGTTCGTTGCATAATGCGAATCGTTATCAGGACGAGGGGCTAATGTAGCACAGTCACCGGCAATTACACGGGAGAGTATCAGTGAAAAGCGCGTTGCTTTTAGAGACGCTGGCGCAAAAGATCGATGCGCTGGCGGCGCAGGTGTTGCCGCACGGCAGGCATGCCACCATCAGCCCGCGTTTTGACAGGCAGCTTTTTCGCACCCGCAGCACCCAGATGCAGGCGTATCTGGAGGAGGCGCGAAGCAACCTTAACGCCCTGCGTGACGCCGCCGCTGCCGGGCAGTCGCCGCAGGTGGCCTGGCTTGCCGAAAAGCTGATTGACCAGATTAGCGCGCTGAGCCGGGAGGCGGCGACATGGCGCTTGCGCGCCTGGGATAGTCCTGCGCCCGCGGTGGCGAAATGGCAGCGTAAGCGGCTGGAGCACCAGGAATTCGAAAAGCGGCTGGCCGCTATGAGGCAGGAACGGGAAGCGCGGCTAACCCGTGTGGAGACCTTCGCGCAGCAGCAACAGTTGCACAAAGAAATTACCGCCCTCGACGGCCGGTTACGCCGCTGTCGTGAGGCGCTGGACAATATCGAACAGGTGCTGGCGCGCCTGACCCGTTAACCGAAGGAGTCGCTATGTCGCTGGAAAACGCCCCGGATGAGGTCAAGCTGGCCGTGGATCTGATTATGCTGCTGGAGCAGCACGAAATCGCCCCGCAGACGGTCATTAAGGCGCTGGAGATCGTCCAGCGGGATTTTGCCAGAAAAGTAAGAGAGAGCCGGGGGATCGATTCGTAGCCTGGATAAGGCAACGCCGCATCCGGGGATGCGGCGTTACCAGGCCCGGTTTACTGCGCAGGCGTCGGGTCATCACCTTTTAACTCACGCTTCACTTCCGTATGCTCGTCGCCATTGGCGTTACGCAAATGCACCTCAAGCTGGTTGAAGGCGATATTGATGTCATTTTCGCGGCACAGCTTGTCGATTGTGCGGTTTAACTCATCCACCGTATAGCTGCGATCGCGCAGCTCACGCACGTACAGGCGCAGCTCATGATCAAGGGTGCTGGCCCCAAAAGTGGTAAAGAAGACCGCCGGTTCCGGGTCGTGCATTACTTTCGGGTGCTCTAATGCGGCTTTGAGCAGCACCTCTTTCACTTTGTCCAGATCTGAACCATAAGCTACGCCCAGGCGGATCACCACGCGGGTGATGGTGTCCGAGAGCGACCAGTTAATCAGCCGCTCGGTGACAAACGCCTTGTTGGGGATAATCACCTCTTTGCGGTCAAAATCGGTGATCGTCGTGGCGCGAATGCGGATCTTGCTAACCGAACCAGAATAGGTGCCGATGGTGACGGTATCGCCAATACGCACCGGACGCTCAAACAGAATAATCAGGCCGGAAACAAAGTTACCGAAGATTTCCTGTAAGCCGAAACCAAGACCGACCGACAGCGCCGCAGCCAGCCACTGCAGTTTGTCCCACGATACCCCCAACGAGCCGAAAATCGTCATCGCACCGGCGGCAATAATAATGTAATTGAGGATGGTGGTGATGGCATAAGACGCGCCCTGGCGCATATTGAGCCGCGACAGCACCAGCACCTCCAGCAACCCAGGCAGGTTGCGAATCAATGCCCAGGCGACGACAAAGGCGATCAGCGCAAACAGCATGCTGCCCATGGTGACATTTTTCACCACCGCCGCCCCCGCTTCGGTGCCGTTGTAATGCCACAGCACCACGCTGTCGAGGTAGGCAAAAACGGTGATCAGATCGGACCAAATGGCCCAGAACGCCAGGCCAAACAGGGCGATCATCAGCAGCATGGTGATACGCAGCGTCTGCTGGTTAACCTGTTCAAGGGCGATGGTCGGCTCCTCCTGCGGCTCGGCCCCTTCCGCGCCCTCTTTAACCAGATGCTGGCGGCGAGAGAGCGCGCGACGGTAAGCGATGCGCCGGGCGGCGACGCTCAGACCGCGCAGGACGGTCTGATAAAGCAGATTCCACAGGATAACCAGATAGACGGTTTCAATCCAACGCCCCGCCAGACGCAGCGTGGTATAGAAATACCCTGTCGCGGTCAGCACCATTAGCGCCACCGGCACAATCGCCAGCACGGTCAGGGTCACCAGCCGAATGCCGTGGGACTCTTTATCGCGCCAGCTTTCGCGGAACATCGGCCAGACCAGCGCGGTAATCACCAGCAGGTTGAGCAGGATAACCATCTGCCCCAGCACATCGTCCATCAGATGCAGCGGCGAGAGTTCAGACACCACCGACCAGAAGTGCAGCGGCAGCAGTGCAAGGCTGACGCGCACAATTTGCCGCCGCCAGTGGCTGGTCAGCTGCTCCGGCATATTGAAGTGGTTGACCGCGACGCCGTCTTTTTCCAGCACTTTCCAGCACAGGCCAAAAACCAGCCAGAAGAGCGCCAGCTTTTTACTGAACGCCCAGAGCAGCTCGCTAAAATTGAGCTGCATGGTCAGCAGGATCAGGCCGATGGCAAGGATCAGCAGACAGACCGGCAGCGCGCGAATCAGGTCAATAAGAATCGCTTTTGGCGTATGGAGCTGGCTATCGTTTCGCAGCTGGCCAACCTGTGCCGCGAGGCGCGCCTGATAGCTACGCAGCCAGCCCAACCGCCAGCGAATCAGCCCGGCGATGAGCAGCAGCGGCAGGCCTGCCAGCAGGGCGATAGCGACCGCAGGCCAGGCCTTCTCCCAGTTAACGGTGATTTTCATCTTGCCGATCTGGTCTTTCAGCGCCTGCGGGAATGATTTAAGCCAGTCCCAGTCCATGGGTTTATTGCTGTTTACCCAGAAAATCTGCTGGGTAAGGATCTCCTGCAAGCTTTTCGACACGCTCATTAACTGCTGCTGGTTTACCTGCAGGTTAATAGCCATCATCAGCTGGTTACCCAGCTGTTTGTTGAGCTGGTCAAGCAGTTCACGGCGCATATCCACGATTTGCAGCAGCGCATCATGCACCTCTGCATTCACTTCGCTCTGGTGCCCCTCTTCAAGCCTGCCCACAAAGGCATCGCTCTGGAATAGCGCGTCGCGTTGCTGGTTGATTTCAAATTGCTCAAGGCGCAGGTCGGCGATGCGGTTGGTCATGTCCTCCAGCTCATCGGCAGAGGGGAGCGTCTGCTGCTGCTGGTAGAGGATACGCGACAGCAGCAGGCTGCCTTTCAGCACGGCAATCTGCTCTTTAATATTGCGCTCGGACTGTAACGCGCGATCGAGCCAGTTCTTAACCCGAATATTCTGCTGAACCAGCGAGTTGCCGTTCTCAGTGGCGGCGATCAGTTTCTGGCTGAGCTGATGGTTAACGTCCAGTTCCTGCTTCACCAGCGGCACCGCCTGAATACGCGCGGTCTCGTCAGGCGTGATAGCCTCCTGGGCGGTTTTTTCGGTCAGGGTCAGGCGCTTATTGTTAACGGCTTCCTGCAAGAGCTGCAGTTGATGTTCAAGGCGGTTGCTGTTGGCGGTGACATAATCACGCTGCTTTTGCAGGGTGTCCTGCAAGGTGGTGTTGCCCTCAAGGCTTTTACGCAGCTGCTCGATTTGCGCATTAAGCAACGCCTGTTGCGCCAGCAGCAGCGTCTGCTGCGTGGGGCGCAGCGCGCCTTCGCCCGCGGCGGTGCCGTTGAGACGGTTACGGATTTGCTGCAGCTGCTGCGACGCGGCGTACATGCTGTTTTGTACCCGTTCAGGCTGGGTTTGCAGCGATACCAGCTGGCTGTTATAGCTCGACAGGTCATTCTGCGACGTTTGCAAATCGTCAAGTAGCGAGGCAACACGCAGCTCTAACTGGCGCAGCGAGAGCGTGGCCAGCGTTTTGCGCGTCTCATCGTCATTGTCTTTGTCACTCAGGGCGTTGAGCGCTTCAGTCGCCTGGCGCAGTTTCTCCGGCGCCTGCGCCACCTTCTGTTTGAGCAACACCGTCTCCTGTTTGACCCGATCGATTTTATCGAGGGTCTCCAGCGTCTCGGTCAAATCCTCAATAACCAGCTTGTCCGTGGCAGTGTGATCTTTCTGCTTATTCAGCACATCAAGCTGATTCTGAACGTCGGCTCTGGTGGGCAGGTCGTTGTTTATCGACGCCCCAAAGGCAGTGGCGGAAAAAGCGATATAAATAAGGAACAGCACGGCGCAGAGGCCCTGCACTATGCTTCGCGAACGTATGGATTGCGGCATCATTTGCGTGATTAATCTGTATACGGGAAAATGGCCGAAACTAGCCACGCGCGAAGCATAGCACGACAGGCTTTTACAACCTAGTCACCTTATTCTTACTCAGGCGGACAGGCTTGCTGGCGCTTCATGCAGTGTTGGACAGAGCCTGCACATCTCCAGTAGTATCGCTACATAATCTCGCGCCTCTTTGTGCAAATCAAACGTCTCGGGCGCGAACAACCAGTTTTCCATAATGCCGGATATATAGGCGCGCATTAACACAGCCGCCCGGCGGGTAAGCAGCGTGGCGGGGAGTAAGCGGGCCTGGATGCACTCTTTGAGCGTTTGCTCGATGCGGTCGTAGCTCTCAAGGCATAAATTACGTTGCGCCTCTTGCACCACCGCCATTTCGCCAACGAATTCACATTTGTGAAAGATTATCTCCATCATCAGGCGGCGACGCTCTTCGACAACGGTTGCTTCGAGGATATAAACCAGTATTTCTTGTAAAACTGACAGTGGATCGTCAGGGAATTTTGCCCGATACTCAGTCTCGAGATCGCTGATGCTGGACTCTGACAGCTCCCAGATTTCGCTGAATAAATCCGACTTGTTTTTGAAGTGCCAGTAAATCGCCCCGCGGGTCACGCCCGCAGCTTGCGCGATATCCGCCAGCGAGGTTGACGAGACACCCTGCTGAGAAAACAAGCGCATGGCCACATCAAGAATGTGTTGGCGCGTTTCCTGTGCCTGCTGTTTGGTTTTTCGTGCCATATGTTGGTGAATTGACAGGAGTCAGATTTACATACATTTATGAATGTTTGTACCATAGCACGACGATAATATAAACGCAGCAATGGGTTTTTGGACATTGATCCATTGATCAATTTGAAATCGGACACTTGAGGTTTACATATGAACAAAAACAGAGGGTTAACGCCTCTGGCGGTCGTTCTGATGCTTTCAGGCAGCTTAGCGCTTACAGGATGTGACGACAAACCTGCTCAACAGCAGGGAGCCGCAGGGCAAGCGCCGGAAGTTGGCGTCGTCACACTTAAATCGGAACCATTGCAGATCACAACCGAGCTTCCGGGAAGAACCAGCGCCTATCGCGTTGCAGAAGTTCGCCCTCAGGTGAGTGGCATCATTTTAAAGCGTAACTTCACCGAAGGCAGTGATGTTGAGGCAGGTGTCTCACTTTATCAAATTGATCCGGCAACCTATCAGGCCTCCTACGAAAGCGCGAAAGGCGACCTGGCGAAAGCGCAGGCGGCAGCCAGCATTGCGCGTACCACATTGCAGCGTTATAAAAAACTGTTGGGCACGAAGTATATCAGCCAACAGGATTACGACTCCGCACAGGCAGACGCACAGCAGGCTGACGCAGCGGTAGTGGCAGCAAAAGCCGCTGTTGAAACCGCGCGTATTAACCTTGCCTATACCAAAGTGACCTCCCCTATCAGCGGCCGCATCGGTAAATCATCCGTAACGGAAGGCGCGCTGGTGCAGACCGGCCAGACCAACGCGCTGGCAACCGTTCAGCAACTCGATCCTATCTACGTTGACGTGACCCAGTCCAGCAACGACTTTATGCGCCTCAAGCAGGAGCTGGCTAACGGCACGCTCAAGCAAGAGAACGGCAAAGCGAAAGTGGAACTGGTAAGCAACGACGGCACGAAATTCCCGCAGACCGGCACGCTGGAATTTTCTGACGTCACTGTCGATCAGACCACCGGCTCCATCACTCTGCGCGCGATTTTCCCCAACCCGGATATGACCCTGCTGCCAGGGCTGTTCGTGCGGGCGAAGCTCGAAGAAGGGACCAACCCGAATGCGATTCTGGTACCGCAGCAAGGGGTAACCCGTACTCCGCGCGGCGACGCGACGGCGATGGTCGTGGGTGAAGGCGATAAAGTCGAAGTCCGCCAGATTAACGCCACGCAGGCTATTGGCGATAAATGGCTGGTGACCGATGGGCTGAAAGCGGGCGATCGCGTGATTGTGACAGGCCTACAGAAAGTAAGACCCGGTGCGCAGGTAAAAGCACAGGAAGTGACCGCTGAGAATAAAGAGCAAGCCCAGGGCGGCGCGCAGTCACAGCAGTCTAAGTCTTAACTTACACAGGAGCCGTTAAGACATGCCAAATTTCTTTATTGATCGCCCCATATTTGCCTGGGTAATCGCGATCATCATCATGCTTGCGGGGGGACTGGCGATCCTGAAGCTGCCTGTTGCGCAATATCCAACGATTGCGCCACCGGCAATTCAGATCAGCGCGACTTACCCCGGAGCGGATGCCAAAACGGTGCAGGACACCGTGACGCAGGTTATCGAACAGAACATGAACGGTATCGATGGCCTGCTTTACATGTCCTCAACCAGTGACTCTTCCGGTACGGTGCAGATCACCATTACCTTTGATTCCGGTACTGATGCGGATATCGCCCAGGTACAGGTACAGAACAAACTGCAGCTGGCGATGCCGCTTCTGCCGCAGGAAGTACAGCAGCAGGGCGTGAGCGTTGAGAAGTCGTCGAGCAGCTTCCTGATGGTCGTCGGTATGATTAGCACCGATGGCTCCATGACGCAGGAAGATATCGCCGACTACATTGGCGCTACGGTAAAAGATCCTATCAGCCGTACTAACGGTGTGGGTGACGTGCAGCTGTTCGGTGCGCAGTATGCGATGCGTATCTGGATGGACCCCACCAAACTGAACAACTTCCAGCTGACGCCGGTGGACGTGATTGCGGCTATCAAAGCGCAAAACGCCCAGGTCGCAGCCGGTCAGTTGGGCGGTACGCCGCCGGTTAAAGGCCAGCAGCTGAACGCCTCTATCATCGCGCAAACCCGTCTGACCTCGGCGGATGAGTTCGGTAAAATTCTGCTGAAAGTCAATCAGGACGGTTCGCAGGTTCGTCTGCGCGACGTGGCGGAAGTGGAACTTGGCGGCGAAAACTATGACGTTATCGCCCGCTATAACGGCCAGCCGGCATCCGGTCTGGGGATTAAACTTGCCACCGGCGCTAACGCGCTGGATACCGCTAACGCGGTGCGCGCCACCATTGATAAGCTGCAGCCCTACTTCCCGCATGGTCTGAAAGTGGTGTACCCGTACGATACCACCCCGTTCGTTAAGATCTCCATTAACGAAGTGGTGAAAACGCTGGTAGAAGCTATCGTACTGGTGTTCCTGGTAATGTACCTGTTCCTGCAAAACTTCCGCGCAACCCTGATTCCTACTATCGCGGTGCCGGTCGTTCTGCTGGGTACATTCGCCATCCTTGCGATATTTGGCTACTCGATAAACACCCTCACGATGTTTGGTATGGTGCTGGCGATAGGCCTGCTCGTGGATGACGCCATCGTGGTGGTGGAAAACGTCGAGCGCGTCATGTCCGAAGAGGGACTACCGCCGAAGGAAGCAACCCGTAAATCCATGGGCCAGATTCAGGGCGCGCTGGTGGGTATTGCCATGGTACTGTCGGCGGTATTTATCCCGATGGCCTTCTTCGGCGGCTCTACCGGTGCGATTTATCGTCAGTTCTCCATCACCATCGTGTCGGCAATGGCGCTGTCGGTGCTGGTCGCGTTGATCCTCACCCCCGCCCTGTGCTCGACCATGCTGAAACCGGTCGCTAAAGGCGATCATGGTGAAGGTAAAAAAGGCTTTTTCGGCTGGTTCAACCGCGTCTTTGATAAGAGTACTCACCACTACACCGACAGCGTAGGTAATATTCTGCGCAGTACCGGTCGTTACCTGGTGCTCTATATTCTGATCGTGGTCGGCATGGCTTACCTGTTCGTCCGCCTGCCAAGTTCCTTCCTGCCTGATGAAGACCAGGGCGTGTTCCTGACCATGGCGCAGCTTCCGGCAGGCGCCACGCAGGAGCGTACGCAGAAGGTGCTGGATGAAGTGTCCAAATACTACCTGGAAAACGAAAAAGCTAACGTAAACTCCGTGTTTACCGTTAACGGCTTCGGCTTCTCGGGTCGTGGTCAGAACACCGGCCTGGCATTCGTTTCGCTGAAAGACTGGGGCGATCGCCCGGGCGAAGAGAACAAGGTTCCGGCGATTGCCGGCCGCGCCAGCGCCCATTTTGCCGCGATTAAAGATGCGATGGTCTACGCCTTCAACCTGCCTGCGATTGTGGAACTGGGTACGGCAACCGGCTTTGACTTTGAGCTGATTGACCAGGCGAACCTGGGGCATGACAAGCTAACCCAGGCACGTAACCAGCTGTTTGGCGAAGTGGCGAAACATCCGGACCTGCTGGTTGGCGTTCGCCCCAACGGCCTGGAAGATACGCCGCAGTTCAAAATCGATATCGATCAGGAAAAAGCGCAGGCGCTGGGCGTCTCGCTGAGCGACATCAATACCACGCTCGGCGCAGCATGGGGTGGTAGCTACGTCAACGACTTCATCGACCGCGGTCGCGTGAAGAAAGTGTATCTGATGTCCGAAGCTAAATACCGTATGCTGCCAAGCGATATCAACAACTGGTACGTGCGTGGCGCCAACGGGCAGATGGTTCCTTTCTCCTCCTTCGCTACGTCCCATTGGGAATACGGTTCACCGCGTCTGGAACGTTACAACGGTCTGCCGTCAATGGAGATCCAGGGTCAGGCTGCGCCGGGTAAAAGTACCGGTGAGGCGATGGCAATGATGGAAGAACTGGCGAGCAAGCTGCCTACGGGTATCGGCTACGACTGGACGGGTATGTCCTATCAGGAACGTCTGTCCGGCAACCAGGCCCCTGCCCTGTATGCCATCTCGCTGATTGTCGTCTTCCTCTGCCTGGCGGCACTGTATGAGAGCTGGTCAATTCCGTTCTCCGTTATGCTGGTGGTACCGCTCGGGGTTATCGGGGCGCTGCTTGCAGCGACGTTCCGCGGCCTGAATAACGACGTTTACTTCCAGGTGGGCCTGCTGACAACCATTGGTCTGTCGGCGAAGAACGCGATACTTATCGTTGAATTCGCCAAAGATCTTATGGATAAAGAAGGTAAAGGTCTGATAGAGGCGACGCTGGATGCGGTTCGTATGCGTCTGCGCCCTATCCTGATGACCTCGCTGGCGTTCATCCTCGGGGTACTGCCGCTGGTCGTCAGTTCTGGCGCAGGCTCCGGCGCGCAGAACGCGGTAGGTACCGGCGTAATGGGTGGTATGATTACCGCAACCATTCTGGCTATCTTCTTCGTACCTGTGTTCTTTGTGGTTGTACGCAGGCGCTTTAGCCGTAAAAATGATGATATTGAGCACAGCCACAGCGTTGAGCATCACTAATCATCATCCGTCGAAGGCCGCGTAAGCGGCCTTTTTTATGCCTGTAGCAATTTCTATAAGGATCTCTTCAGATTATTTATTTTACCTAAGAAATTAGGCTTAAAATAAATACGGCCTTAGCCCTGTTCTTATTTTTAGGTAAAATTCTTAATTGCCCGATAGTATGCGTTTAACCAGGAATATTCCTGGCAGAAAAACAATATGAGATTTAGAATAAAAAAATAAACCTTTTTAACGTTAACTTTATGATATCAATGGCCTACTATTGTACTTGTATGCAGACGCCCATGCTCAGATCGCAACAGGCGGAGACAGGATGGCTGTGCCGACTGCCAAAGCGTAATAATTGTAATTTTTCGTAATAGCGCCATGAAATCTTTTAGAGAGTAGCTTATAGTTAAAATAGATGAAGGAAAGCAGGCAGTACCGCTGGTCAGATAAGACGTTTCCACCCCGGAGCAGTGTTCGGTTAGAAAAAAAAGCGACTCAAAAGGGGATGCGTTATGGACGAATACTCGCCAAAAAGGCATGATATCGCGCAGTTGAAATTTCTTTGCGAAACCTTATACCAGGATTGCCTGATAAATCTGCAGGAGAGCCACCACGGTTGGGTCAACGATCCTACGTCGGCGGTGAATTTGCAGCTCAATGAGCTGATTGAGCATATCGCTACCTTCGCACTGAATTATAAAATTAAGTATAATGAAGATAATAATCTGGTCGCCCAGATAGACGAATACCTTGATGATACATTCATGCTGTTTAGCAGTTACGGTATCACCACACAAGACTTACAGAAATGGCGCAAGTCGGGAAACCGTCTGTTCCACTGTTTCGCCAATGTGAGCAAGGCTAATCCCGTTAGCCACTCCTGTTAATATAACGATTAAAGGTAAGACTATGTCCACCAAACCACTCACTAAAATTGATTATTTGATGCGTTTACGACGCTGCCAGACAATTGACACTCTGGAGCGCGTCATTGAGAAAAATAAATACGAACTGCCTGATGACGAATTGACGGTGTTTTATTCAGCGGCGGATCATCGCCTGGCCGAACTGACAATGAATAAGCTTTACGACAAAATCCCGCCTTCCGTGTGGAAATTTGTCCGCTAATCTCCTCGCAAAGAATTGTTGTGGCTTTGTCTTATTTATCCAACGCCAGGCACCTGCCCGCAGTGTGAAAAAACGTTGCACTACGTTTAAATGCGGGCCAGAGCAGGATCGCGACGCCTGTCGCGACCGGGGCGATGTCACCAGCACGATTATCGTCGCACCGCGCGTTCGTTCAGCGACTTCACGCTGACAAGCCCCTTACTGCACAGGAAAACCAGCAACTGTTATCTTTTTTTGTCGACTAACTGTTACTTTTTTAACACAAACCGGCAACTTAAAATAGGCGCTAAACTTTTCTTCCCCTATCACTAAGGCGTCAGATGACAGAGATCCAGCGGCTGCTCAACGAAACAATCGACGACATTAACCACCGGGAAAAGCGTGACAACCGTCCGCGCTTTAGCATCAGCTTTATTCGCAAGCATCCGGGTCTGTTTATCGGTATGTATCTTGCCTTTCTCGCCACGCTCGCGGTGATGCTGCTGTCCGAGACGCTGGCCGATTCAGTCTGGCTGCTGGTGGTGCTGTTCATACTGCTGAACGGCTTCTTCTTTTTTGATGTCTACCCACGCTACCACTACGACGATATCGACGTGCTCGATTTTCGCGTCTGTTACAACGGCGAGTGGTATAACACGCGCTTTGTTCCCCAGGAGCTGATTGCCGCTATTCTCACTTCACCTGCGGTGGAAGAAAAACGCAAAATCCAGCTCCAGCAGATGATAGAGCGTAAGGGAGATCTGTCGTTCTACGACGTCTTTACCCTCACTCGCTCAGAGGCTGCCTGAATCTCCTCTGCCGCAACGGAGTGCGGCTTTTATCATGAGTACTTCTTCTGTCGCCCGCATCGTTTTAATGTAGAGGGACGATGACAAGGAGCTACTATGACGCAACTGAATCAATACGGGCAGCCTGTTGGCGACGCCCTTCCTCACTGGCAGCCACGCCCCTTTCCGCAACGCGTTACGCTTGAAGGCCGCTATTGCCGTCTTGAACCGTTGAGCGTCAGCCATGCAGGCGCGCTTTTTGCGGCGTACCGTCTGGACGATGGACGAGGCTGGACATGGCTGGGGCGGGAGCCGGAAAAAGATATTGATGCCTACACAGCATGGGTGGAAAACGCGGTCGCCCTGCACGACCCGCTACATTTTGCGGTGATTGATTTACGCACCCAGTCCCCCGTCGGCACCTTCGCCCTGATGCGCATTGATGCCGCCAACGGCGTAGCGGAAGTCGGCCACGTCCATTTTTCACCGTTGTTAAGCAGAACGGCGGCTTCCACCGAAGCGCAGTGGCTGCTCATGCGTTACGTGCTGGAAACCCTGGGCTACCGGCGTTACGAGTGGAAATGCAACAGCCTGAATGAGCCCTCCCGGCGCGCTGCGCTACGGCTCGGCTTTCAGTTTGAAGGCAGGTTTCGTCAGGCGCTGGTGGTTAAAGGCCGTAACCGCGATACCGACTGGTTTTCGATTATTGACAGCGAATGGGCGGGGCTGGATGCGGCATTTCGACAGTGGCTTGCCGCCGGGAATTTTACCGCCGACGGCAAACAGCTACGTGCTCTGGAAAGCTGGCGCAGCTAGCGTTTTTTCTTACGCCCCTGCACCGCCTTAAAACGCGGGTTAGTTTTACAGATAATGTATAAACGCCCCTTGCGTCTGACTATCTGGCAGTCAGGGTGGCGTTGTTTCGCGCTACGCAATGAGTTAAGGACCTGCATGGGTTAACCTCGCTTTGTGCCGGGAAAATTGCCAAAGCGCTGCTGGAAACGCGCAGCCCTGCCCTCAGTGCCCACCACTTTCTGTTTGCCGGTATAAAACGGGTGTGAAACAGACGAGACATCAATGGTGACATAGGGATAAGTCACCCCCTCAAGCTCAATCTCTCTTTCGGTTTTGATGGTCGAACCCACTTTAAAATATTCGTTCGCGCTGGTGTCATGAAACACCACGGTACGATAGTGCGGATGGATATCAGGTTTCATCTTACTCTCATATGTTTTGTTATAACATAACAAAAGTCTAGCGAATTTTATCTGCTACCGCAACCACCACGCGTTATGCATTTTTCGCAAAAGCACATGATCCCGCCCGGACATAAATTAGAAAAGAAGGTTATTGGTTGAAATCACTGCCATCAGGCAAGCTGAGTTCATTCCTTTTTAAGGAGAGCATGATGATGCGCTGCTGCTGTTGCACCCCATCCCGAAAACATAAAAACGCTGCCTGCAACCCCTTATTCGGAGAAGATAATGAACGCAACGACTCTACCCATTCTCGATCTTGCCCGCTACTTCAACCCCGCTGAGCGGGATGACTTTCTGCAACAGCTGCGCGTTTCTGCACGCGACATCGGTTTTTTCTACCTTATCAATCACGGCATTGAAGAAAACCTGCAACGTGCCGTCCAGCAGGAAGCTCGCCGCTTCTTCGCCCTTAGCGACGACCAGAAGCAGCAGGTCGCGATGATCCACTCCCCCCATTTTCGCGGCTATAACCGCGCGGCATCGGAAATTACCCGCGGCAAACCCGACTGGCGCGAACAGTTCGATATCGGCGCGGAACGTCCGGAGCTGTCGCTTGCGCAGGACGATCCCCGCTGGCGTCGGTTACAGGGACCCAACCAGTGGCCTGACCAGCAGCCCGCGCTAAAAGAGACGCTGCTGCTGTGGCAAAAATCGATGACCGAAATGGCGCTTGTGCTGCTGCGCGCCTTCGCCGAAGCGCTGCGTCTGCCTGCTGACGCTTTCGACGCGCTCTACGGCGAAATGCCTAACGAACATATCAAGCTGATCCGCTACCCCGGCCAGCAGGATGGCGCTCAGGGGGTCGGCGCGCATAAAGATTCCGGTTTCCTGAGCTTCCTGTTGCAGGATCAGCAGCGCGGTCTGCAGGTTGAAGTCGCGCCCGATCGCTGGATCGATGCCGCCCCGCTGCCCGGCAGCTTTGTGGTGAATATTGGCGAGCTGCTTGAGCTGGCGACCAACGGCTATTTACGCGCCACGGTACACCGCGTGGTTTCACCCCCGCTCGGGGAAGATCGCCTCTCTATCGCCTTCTTCCTTGGTGCCCAACTTGATGCCGTAGTCCCCGTCTATGCGCTGCCGGAAGCGCTGGCGCGCGAAGCGCTCGGGCCGGAAAGCGATCCGCACAATCCCCTGTTACGGGACGTGGGCTGGAACTACCTGAAAGGCCGTTTGCGTTCGCACCCGGACGTGGCTGAACGTTACTACCGCGATGTGCTGCGTGAACGCACGGAACAACTGATCGTCTGACACCATAACAACACAGGAATAAGCACATGAAATATGCCGCATTTAAACTGGCAGGGGTTGCGTTGTCTCTTTCACTGGCCTGGAGCTCCGCGCAGGCAAACACATTACGTATCGCGGCCGACCCGGTTCCGCATGCTGAAATCCTCAATTACGTGAAAAAGCTGGATCCGAAACTGGACATTACCGTTGTGGAGCTGACCAGCGGCGCCAATGCTAATGAACTGCTGGCCAATGGCGACGTGGACGCTAACTACTTCCAGCATGTTCCTTACTTAAAAGATCAGGAGAAAGCGCTGGGTAAAACTTTCGCCGTGGCGGCAACCGTGCATATTGAGCCGCTCGGCATCTATTCACGCAAATATAAAGATTTTAAAGATGTGCCGGAAAAGGCCACCGTCGCGGTGCCAAATAACGCAACCAACCTGAGCCGCGCGCTTTTTCTGCTGCAAAGCCAGGGGCTGATAAAGCTGAGTGCGCAATTCACCGATCCGGCCAGCACGCTGGCAACGCCGAAAGATATCGCCGAAAACCCGAAACAGCTGAAAATTCTTGAAGTTGAATCGCCGCAGATACCGCGTTCGCTGGATGATGTCGATCTGGCCGTGATCAACGGCAACTACGCGCTGGAGGCCGGACTCTCTCCGGCGAAAGACGCGCTGGGTCTGGAGAGCGCTGACCATAACCCCTACGCCAATATTCTGGTGACCAACCCAAATCTCGCCAACGATCCGCGCATTAAAGCGCTGGCGAAAGATCTCACCTCCCCGCAGGTAGCGGAATTTATCCGTAAAACCTATAACGGTTCGGTTATCCCGGTCTCGCCGCAGTCATGATTGAGATTGAAGGGCTGAGTAAACGCTATGCCGGAGCAGGCCGACCGGCGCTGAATAACGTGTCGTTAAGCATACCGAAAGGGGCGGTGTACGGCATTCTCGGGCGCAGCGGCGCGGGTAAAAGCACCCTGATCCGCTGCCTCAATCTGCTTGAGCGGCCTACCGCTGGCCGGATAGTGGTTAACGGCAACGATATTACCCGGCTGGATAAGGCCGGGTTACGGGAGCACCGTCTGCGAACCGGGATGATTTTCCAGCACTTTAATTTGCTTCACGCGCGCACGGTGGCGGATAACGTTGCCGTCCCACTGGAAATTGCCGGTCTGCCGAAAGCCTCGCGCCAGGCGCGGGTTGAGGAGCTACTCTGGCTGGTGGGGCTGAGTGAAAAAGCGCAGGCATTTCCGTCGCAGCTCTCCGGCGGGCAGAAACAGCGTGTTGGCATCGCCAGAGCGCTGGCGGCAAAGCCGGATGTGCTGCTGTGCGACGAAGCCACCAGCGCGCTGGATCCTGAGACTACCGCCTCTGTGCTGGCGCTGCTGGCGGATATCAACCAGAAGCTAAAACTGACCATTGTCCTTATCACCCACGAACTTGAGGTGGTGAAAACCCTGTGCGATCACGCCGCGCTGCTGGAAAATGGCGAAGTTATCGAAAGCGGGAAGATCGCCGATCTGCTGGTGGCTCCCTGGTCGAAACTACGTCAGGGGTTGCTACATGACCCGCAGGCCGAGCGCGATTTCCTTGCCCGTCACGGCTTTAACGGGAGGCCGCTATGCGTAGTAGCATGAATTTTGCCGATCTGTGGCCGTTGCTGCTCAACGGCACGCTGGAGACCCTCTATATGGTGGCGCTGGCGGCAATATTTACCGTACTCATCGGCCTGCCAATAGGGGTTTTACTCTATCTTTCCCGCGCCAACGGGCTGTTGCCCATGCCACGCGCCAATGCGTTGCTGGGTACCGTTATCAACTTTGGCCGCTCGCTGCCTTTTCTGGTGTTATTGATTGCGCTCATTCCGTTTACCCGCCTGCTTATTGGCACCACGCTTGGCAGTACGGCGGCAATCGTGCCAATCACCATCGGCGCTTTTCCCTTTTTTGCCCGGCTGACGGAAAACGCGCTGGATGAGGTAGATCACGGGCGTATCGAGGCCATTCTTTCTATGGGCGGCACGACCCGCCACGTCATTACCAAAGCCCTGCTGCCGGAGGCGCTCCCGGCCCTTCTGGCTGGCATCACGCTTACCGTGGTAATGCTCATCGGTTTTTCATCAATGGCCGGGGTGATCGGCGGCGGCGGCCTCGGTGACCTGGCCATCCGCTATGGCTATCAGCGCTTCAATAATGAGGTGATGGCCGGCACGGTAGTGATTTTACTGGTACTGGTTCAGACCGTGCAGATGGTGGGCGATCGGCTGGTGCGCCGTCTGGCGCACCGACGATGAATTACGCCCGCTGCTCTTTTTTCACCAGAATGGTGGTCAGCACAAACGAGAGGATCAGGGCGATGGCCACCCCGGACAGCGCAAACGTAAAGTACGGGCCGATATAGGCGGGCAGGCTAAAGATGCTCGACAGGATATAGCCGTACAGCCGCACGCCGAAGAAAGCGATAAATGCCGAGGCCAGCGCGCTGGCGATGGTGGCGGAGATAAAGGCTTTTTTGTAGCGCGTCAGTACGCCAAAAAGCGCAGGCTCGGTAATCCCCAGCAGCGCGGAGACCGCCGCCGACAGCGTGACGGTTTTATCCTGGCGGTTTTTGCTCAGGCGCCAGATGGCGAACGTTGCCCCGGCGATGGACATGTTAGCCATAAACATCATCGGCATCAGCATGTCGTAGCCGTGCTCGCTAAAGTTTTGCAGCGCGATGGGCGTCATAGCGTGGTGCATGCCGGTGAGGATCGCCACCGGACGAATCGCGCCGACCACCAGCCCCGCGAAGCTGGCGGAAATACCAAACAGCCCCTCAATAAACCAGGCCAGCGCTTTACCCAGGTAAATGCCAATCGGCCCAATGACCACCAGCGCGGCCAGGGCGGCAAGGAACAGCGTCAGGGTTGGCGTAAAGACCGTTTTCAACACGTCGGGCATGATTTTATCCACCCCGCGGTGAATGTAGCTCAGCGCCAGGATCGAGAAAATCACCGGAATGACGCTGGCGGAGTAGTTAAATACCGACACCGGCAGCACATCCAGCAACCAGAAGGCGCTTACCGCCCCCTCCTGATGCGCCGCCAGCGCCTTCGCCGCATCAATCAGCGAGGGATACATCAGGCATGCCGCCACCGCTGCCGCCAGGTACTCGTTGGTTTTAAAAATTTTCGCCGCCGACACGGCCAGGAAGAACGGCAGGAAATAGAACACGCCGCTGGCAATAAGGTCGATAATCATCACGGTATCGCTTTTCGCCGAGACCACGTTTAGCGCGATCAGGCCGGCGAGCAACCCTTTAATCATCCCGGCCCCGGCAATCGCCGGAACAATGGGCCCAAAAACGCCGGAGACGGTATCCATAAATAACGATACCAGCCCTTTGCGCCCCGCCGCCTGCTCCCCTGCCTGAGGAGCGGTGCCCAGCATCGCCAGCATCTGTTCATACCAGCTATTCACCTTCGGCCCGATGACAATCTGGAACTGATCGCTCTGTAGCTGTGCGCCCAGCACGCCGGGCAGCGCTTTGATCGCGCCCTGATCCACTTTATTGTCGTCCACCAGATCGAAACGCAGGCGCGTCATACAGTGCCAGACATTATTGATATTCTCTTTACCACCCACCAGGTGAATAATTTTGCCAATGGCTTCTTGCGTCCCCATACCTGCTCCCGCCGGAATATTGTCGTTTTAATACCTGCCACCAAGGGTAGAGAAACTGAAAACGTAAAACAAACCAATAAAATATGAAATCCGTCACAATTTAACCATACAAAGGAATCAAAAGCACGATTGAAGGCAAATTGGTCTGGTTTTTAATTAAAAGATAATGAAATAACTGACCAAAAAAATTTAAAAAAACGGTTTACCCGTAGATAAAATTAAGGGGAAGATAATAACCATTCTGACTTAACCTGCGCTAAGGAGTTTTCCTGTGACGCCAACCCTGATTCAAGGTATCGACTGCTTTATCACCCGCCCGGACAGACACAATCTGGTGACCGTACGCATTCTTACCGATAAAGGCATAGTCGGCCACGGCTGCGCCACCTTCCAGCAGCGCCCGCTGGCGGTGAAGACGATGGTTGATGAATATCTCAGGCCGCTGCTTGTTGGCCGCGACGCCAACCATATCGAAGACCTCTGGCAGATGATGAACGTCAACGCCTACTGGCGAAACGGCCCGGTGATGAATAACGCTATTTCCGGGGTGGACATGGCGCTGTGGGATATTAAAGGCCAGCTGGCGGGTATGCCGCTCTGTCAGCTATTCGGCGGACAGGCGCGTAACGCCATTGCCGCCTACAGCCACGCCAGCGGCGAGACGCTTGACGAACTGTTCGCGAGCGTTGACCGCCTGCGTGAACAGGGCTACCGCCATATTCGCTGCCAGTTAGGCTTTTACGGCGGCACCCCGGCGGCCCTGCATACGCCGGACGCCCCAACAGCGGGCGCTTATTTTGATCAGCAGGAATATATGCAGAACACCGTCGCCATGTTCAGGGCGCTGCGGGAAAAATACGGTTATACCCTGCATATCCTTCATGACGTGCATGAGCGGCTTTTCCCACAGCAGGCGGTACAGCTGGCAAAGCAGCTTGAACCTTACCAGCCTTATTTTATTGAGGATATTCTGCCGCCGCAGCAGAGCGCCTGGCTGGATCAGGTGCGCCAGCACAGCAGCGTGCCGCTGGCGATGGGGGAGCTGTTTAACAACCCGGCGGAGTGGCATGACCTAATCGTCAACCGGCGGATCGATTTTATCCGCTGCCATGTTTCGCAAATTGGCGGCATTACCCCCGCCCTTAAGCTGGCGGTGCTGTGCCAGGCCTTTGGCATTCGTCTCGCCTGGCATGGTCCTGGCGATATGACGCCGATAGGCGTGGCGGTGAATACACACCTGAATGTGCACCTGCATAACGCGGCGATTCAGGAGTATATCCCGCGCTCAGCGCAGACAGACGCCGTCTTCCCCGGCGCGCCGGTAGTCAAGGATGGCTTCATCTATCCGCCGCAAACGCCGGGCATCGGCGTGACCTTTAATGAAGCGGAAGCGCTACGCTATCCGGTGGTGTATCGCCCCCACGACTGGACGCAAAGCCGCCTGCCGGACGGCAGCATCCATACCCCTTAATCAGCTTTCCCCTTTGCGAAACGCCAGATTTTCGCGGTTATAAGGAATGACGTACGTGCAGGTGTAGTTGATATCAATAATGTCGCTGATTTCATACACCTGCCCGCCCTGCAGAATCCCGCGGTTGCTGATGTGCATGGCCGGACTGCCTTTTTTACACCCCAGCAACGCCGCCTGCTCGCGGCTGACGCTTACCGCCCGGTAAGTGGTCAGCATATGGGAGATGTGGTAGCCCTTACTCAGTACGTACTGTTGCAGAGAGCTTTCAATAACCTGCTGATTGAGATCAGGAAAGTCGGCGGCAGGCATCCGGGAGATCTCAATCTGCACCGCCTCTTCATCGACAAAACGCAGCCGACAAAACTGCCAGATAAAGCTCTCATCCGTCAGACCAAAAATTTGCTGTTCATCGCGATCGGGGCGTTTTTTATGCAGGCTAATCATCCGAAAGCGGATCTGGTCGAAACGCTTTTCGGTAATGGAGTTATAGACCAGCGGATTGTTGCGGGCCTGCTCGTTAATCCAGATACCCGATCCCTGGACGATGCGCACCACGCCAATGCTCGCCAGTTTTTCTACCGCCTGGCGTATGGTAAAACGCGAAACGCCATACTCCTGCGCCAGTTGTCTTTCAGGAGGAAGCTTGCGCGGGCCGGACGCGTTGTCCTGATAGATTTTGCTAAGCAGATCCTGAGTTACAAACTCTTTTTTCTTCATCTCTCATTTCCTGAAAGCTTTCCCGCATTGCCGCGTGTTATAACATTTGTCAGGTGCAGATTCTCACGTTTCGCCGTATCAAACAGGGATTTTTGGTCATGACAAACCGACGACTGATTAGCCTGGTCACAGGCGTGCTGATTTTTGCCGTGTTATTGCCGGTAGTCCTAAGCATCTGGCTGGCCCATCGCCAGGCGGAAGAATCGTTTATGAACGAGCTGAATACCTTTTCGCAACTGGTAAAAATGCGCGTAGAACGGGTCGTAAATCAGGGCAAAACCGCGCTGCGGCAGCTTGAAACCTTCAAAGGCACGCCCTGTAGTTCGGATCATCTGCTGATGATGCGCCAGATTTCCTATTCCCACCGCTATGTACAGGAAGTGCTCTATCTTGATAATTCGCGCCCGCTCTGTTCATCAATGGAGCGCGACAGCACCGCCTCTACCTTTCCTGCCCCGCAAACCATTGGACCAGAAGGCTTCAAAGCGTGGATAATCAACGCCGAAACACCGGGCTTTAAACGCAATATGGTGGCCCTCGGTAGCCAGCATCATGTTGTGATAACGGACCCGCTCTCATTTATTGATGTGCTCTCGTTTGGCCCCTGGCCTATCAATATTGCCCTGATTGGCCGCGATACCGGCCAGGTGATCGCCGCGACCCAGCCGCTTGAACCGGCGATGGTCAAGGAAATTATTAACAGCAAGACGCAGCAGTTTCACGCCGGGGATGCCGCCTGGCACGTCTCACCGGCGCCGGAGCTGAGCGTGACAATCGTGACATGGGCGGCGTTAACGCCGCTGCAGCAAAACTGGCACCGCCTGCTGATGATCTGGCTGCCCCTTGGCCTTCTGTTCAGCCTGCTGATCGCCTTCTTTTTGCTGCGTATCTTGCATCGCCTGCAATCGCCCCATCAACGAATGCTCGATGCTATCCGCGCGCGGGAAATTATTGTCTTCTACCAGCCGATTGTTGCGCTTAACAGCGGCAAAGCGGTCGGTGCCGAGGCGCTGGCGCGCTGGCGGCAGTCGGACGGTACGCTGCTCGCGCCGGATGTGTTTATTCCGCTGGCGGAGCAGACGGGGTTGATGCCGCAGTTGACCCGGTTAATTATCGAGAATGTCTTTAGCGATATGGGTGCCTGGCTGCAGGCGAACCCGGAGATGCACATTTCAATCAATATCGATCCCACCGATTTGCTCAACCGCAACCTGCCCGTACTGCTCCGGCAGCATATTCACCAGTGGCAGCTTTCACCTACGCAAATTGCGCTGGAGCTTACGGAACGCGGCTTTGCCGATCCAAAATTGAGCGTACCGGTAATCGCCGCACTGCGCGCTGAGGGGCACGCTATTTACATTGATGATTTCGGGACGGGCTACTCAAGTCTTAGCTATCTGCAAGACCTGGAGGTGGACATCCTTAAAATCGATAAGTCGTTCGTCGACGCGGTGGAGTATAAGAACGTGACGCCGCACATTATCGAGATGGCGAAAGCGCTAAACCTGGCGATGGTGGCGGAAGGGATCGAAACCGAAGGCCAGCTGCGCTGGCTGCAGGAGCACGGCGTCCAGTTCGGCCAGGGCTGGTACTACAGCAAAGCGCTGGCAAAAGATGAGTTTATCGCCTGGACGCAAAGAAACCTGCAGGCCAGCTGAATCAGGGCGCGGCGAGTTGCCGCGCCGGTTGGCTGTCGTTAACGCTGCGACCAGCTAAAGGCGTAGCGTACCGTCTCCCGGTGCAGAATAAACGCGGGCGATACGCTGGGACTCCACGAGTCGTCGCCCCCCAGCCCCATATGGAACGCGTCAAGCTGCAGCCAGCAGCCCTGCTCTTGCCGCAGCAGATGGTGATGCGTGGTCTCATGAAGCTGCCGCTGGCTGTAGCGGCTCAGGGAGAAGTGGAACTCGCCTGCCAGATGATGATGACCATAGCTTAACTCCCGCGTATCGCAGCGCAGGCCGTTCTCCGTTGGGAAGATGTAAGGCGTATGCATCTGCGCAAGCGGCTGTGTCCAGCGCCCCTGACGGGCCGCCAGCTGACGATCCGGGTAGTTTTCGTGCGGCCCCAGCCCCAGCCAGCTGACGCTTTCGGCCAGCTCCGCCAGCTGACACTGCAGGCCGATACGGGCCGGCGGTGGCACGTTGAGCGAGCGCTGCACGCTCACCTCCCCCCTCAGTACACCGTCGCCGCCCGCTCGCCAGCATTTGTCGCTGATAAACAGCGTCTGCCCGTTAGCGTGCCAGCGATGCCGGGTGGTAATCACTACCTCATGGGCATTCTCGTGCGCCTCGCAGCTCACCAGCTCGCCGACGAGATTGTACATCCCGGCCGCTTTCCAGCGCTCCACCCAGGCGTTGGGATCGATGCGCGTCGCTTCGCTGACGCCAATGTCATTATCCAGCGGCGCGCGGGTAAAGCTGTCGCAGAGCGGTGATAGCAGGGTTGGCTCGCCGTTGCGCCACCACTGCCTCAGATGGCCGCTGACGCGGCAAAACTGCCAGCGCTGGCCGCTGTGTTCAATCACGAAATCGTGTTCATTCGCCTCAAGCGTCGGACGCGGACCCGCCTCTTTCAGCGGCGCGGCAAAAAGCGGCGCGGGCAGACGCCATTGATCCCAGGCGCAGCGATGATTTGCAGGCGACCAGCAGGTGGCCGCGCGCTGGTAAACATCCACGTTCAGCCAGATTTCGCCTGCGCGCGGCGGAAATGCAGGGCACGGCAGTTCAATCTGCACGGTTCCCTGCGCCGGTAGCGCCAGCGCTACCTCCCCTTGCGCCAGCGGCTCGCCGTCCAGCGTAATCGACCAGGCCAGCATTTCGTTATCGGCCGCGCGGAAGAGAAACTCGCTGGTCACCTCCACCACCAGCGGCGCGGTGCTGACAAGCTGAAACTGGAAAAATTGCTGGGCGCGCTGCGCTTCATACAGCGCCGGATGCGGCGTGCGGTCCGGAAAGACCAGCCCGTTAAGGCAAAACTGCCGGTCATTTGGGGTGTCGCCAAAATCACCGCCGTAGGCCCAGAAACGTTCGCCGTCCGGGGCGCTTTTGGTCAGCGCCTGGTCAACCCAGTCCCAGACAAAGCCGCCCTGCAGGCGAGGATAGTCGCGGAAAGCCTGCCAGTAGCGGGCGAAACCGCCAAAACTGTTGCCCATCGCATGAGCGTATTCGCAGAGGATCAGCGGGCGGGTTTCATCAGGCATGCCGATCCACTTTTTTATCGACCATTTCGGCACCGCCGGGAAAGGCTGATCCTGATCGACGCGGGCATACATCGGGCAGACGATGTCGGTTGCCGCCGTGTTTGCGCCACCGCCCTCATACTGCACCGGGCGCGTAGGATCGGTGGATTTTACCCAGCGATAGAGCGCATCGTGGGTAGCGCCATGCCCCGATTCATTGCCCAGCGACCAGATTATAATGGACGGATGGTTGCGATCGCGCAGCACCATCCGGGTCACACGCTCGCTCATCGCCGCAAACCACTGGGGCGAATCTGCAAGGCGGCTCATGGGCACCATCCCGTGCGTCTCGATATTGGCCTCGTCAACCACATACAGGCCGTACCGATCGCACAGGCGATACCATAGCGGATGGTTAGGATAGTGGGAGCAGCGTACAGCATTAAAATTGTGCTGCTTCATCAGTTCAATATCACGACGCATAGTCGCTTCATCCACCGCCTGGCCATGTTCAGGGTGATGTTCATGGCGATTAACGCCGCGAATCAGCAGCGGTTTGCCGTTAAGCCGCAACAGGCCGTTGTGGATGTCCACCTGGCGAAAGCCAACATCGCAGCCCTCCACATCCAGCAGACGGCCCGCACCGTCATACAGGGAAAGCGTCAGCCGGTAGAGCCAGGGCGTTTCCGCGCTCCACAGCAGCGGGCGCTCTATGTCCAGCGTTGCATTCACCCGCTCCGCCCAGCCGCCGCGCTCATCGACCACCGCGCCGCCGGGTGTCTGATGTGCCTGGGCGATGACCTCCTCACCGCGCCATAGCGTCAGCGTCAGGCTACAATCATCAAATTCCCCGGCCAGCTCCGCTTCGACGGCCAGTCGCCCCTGGCTGAACGCGTCGTTAAGGTGCGTCGCCAGATGAAAATCAGCGATGTGCGTCTGCGGCTTATGCAGCAGCGTGACGTCACGGAAGATGCCGCTCATCCGCCACATATCCTGATCTTCCAGATAACTGCCGTCGCACCAGCGCAGCACCATTACCGCCAGGCGATTCTCCCCGGGCCGCAACGCCGCGCTTAAATCAAACTCGGCGGGCAAACGGCTATCCTGGGAATACCCTATCCACTGGCCATTGCACCACAGGTAAAAAGCTGAGTTAACGCCATCGAAAATAATGCGCGTCTGCCCGCTCTCCAGCCATTGTGCCTCAACATGAAATGTGAGCGAATAACAACCGGTGGGGTTTTCTTGGGGAACAACGGGCGGATTTACCGCAATGGGATAGGTCACATTGGTATAGACGGGGATATCAAACCCCTGCATCTGCCAGTTCGACGGCACCGGCATAGAGACAGCATCGGCGCAGTCTTGCTGGATCCAACTCTCCGGCACCGCTTCCGGCGCGTTAAAAAACGAGAATCGCCACGCTCCATTCAGGGAACGGCGCGAGGCGGACGCCGAATCGCGCAGCGCTTCGCCCTCGTCACGCCAGCCGTGCAGGGGCGCATGGGCAGGCAGGCGGTGCCACTGGGTAACGACCGGGTTTTCCCAGTCGCGGCGGCTGAGTATGGAATTTAACGCGGTAACAGACATAACACCCTCTTAGCGAAGCGCTCACAATTTTAGCCACAATGCACGCTAATTATCCCTGCGTAAAGCGCCGCGCTACGGCAAAGCGAAAACGATCACAAAAGCGTTAACGACGATCGAGGCGGGCCACCAGACGCGCCAGTTCATTCAACCGCCCGGCAAGCGTTTCCCCGCTGATGCCGCCCTGCGTCGCTGGTGCCGTTGAGGCACGCTCAATCAGCGTCACCGGCAGTTGTAGTTGCGCTATCGACTCATCGCCCGGCTGGCGGGCAAGTAGCCACTCCACGCTGCGTTCCCCCGCCTCTTTAAAAGCCTGGCGTAGTGTGGTCAGCGGCGGCGAAAACCAGGCGCTGTCGGCGGTATCATCGTAACCCACCACCGACACCAAATCGGGAACGGTCAGCCCTTTTTCCGCGCAGGCGCGCAGCACCCCAAGCGCCATCTGGTCGTTGGCGACCAGAATCGCCTGCGGCGCTGGCGTCGCCCCCAGCAGCAGATGGCCTTTTTCATAGCCTGAAGCCGCGCTCCAGTCACCCTGCTCGCAGCCGCAGGGCGTCAGCCCCGCCCGCTCCAGCGCCCCTTTCCAGCCCGCCATACGCGCCCGTGCCGACACCGAAGAGCGCGGCCCGCCCAGCAGGGCAATCTGTGTATGCCCCTGCGCCAGTAAATGCTCAACGCCCAGCCGCGCGCCCTGCGCGGCATCAAACACCAGGCTATTAACGGCGGCGCTGTCGCTGACGTCAAGGAACAGCACCGGTACCGGATGCGCCTGTGCCGCCAGCGCCTGCGCCTGGTCATCATCCAGCGGGAGATTAATCAACAGGCCATCTACCCGCTGGGCCAGCAGCTCCTGCAATGCGCGGGTACAGCCCTGCGGATCTTGCTGTTCCGGCATGGCGATCAGTACGCTGGCGCCGGACTGCCCGGCACGGGATTTGACCGCCGAGGCAATCTGGGAAGGAGCATGCAGCGCAAGGTCCGCGGTCAGCAGGCCAATGGATTTTGTTCGCTTCCCCGCCAGCTGCTGCGCGCCGCGATTAGGGACATAGTGCAGCGTTTCCATCGCCGCCAGCACTTTTTCTCGGGTGCGGGGCGAAACATGCGCGCCCTGGTTGATAACGCGCGACACGGTCTGGTAAGAGACGCCGGCAAGCCGGGCGACATCGTAGAGGGTGATGTTTTTCATGGCCTTCAACGTAGCGATGTGGTGGCGCTCAGTGTACCCGATAATGCCGGTCGCTGTTACAGCGTCTGAGAGATGCAGAGAGGAATAAAATAAATAACGACGAGCCATCGCGGCCCGTCGCAAACATCATCCATGATGAGTGTGAGATGGTATTATTATTTTGTGGCTATCATCACAAAATCAGGTGTAATTACAATGATGCTTGCATGACAGTTTTATTATTTCTGCGGCGGAATAGGAAAGCCTTTGAGCGAAATAACGAAACTATCGCCTTCTTTTTTATTTTTGCGCCAGCGTCACACCAGTCGGAGGCGATGCGAAAGAACTCATCGCTCTCGATATTCCAGTTCAGGCGCACATGCTTAACGAAGCCAGAGCGTAACAGATTACAGGCCTCGCCGTAGTTGCGGGCCGTAGAGTGCAGTTGTGGGTTCATTTTTTCTTCTTCAGGATTTTACGTAATGCTTTGATCTCTTTAGGAGTTAACGGAGCAGTACTCTCTTCCTCAAGGTGCTGGTTATCAATATCCTCTTCCGAAACTCCCCCCTCTTCCACTGACTGGAAAGCCAGCAGCAGCAGTTTTTCGGTTGCCGTACTCAGGTTTTCACTGTTCTCTTCTGCATAGTGACGAAGCTTTTCTTTTAGCGTTTCATCAATTTTGACGTTTAATACCGCACTGGTCATGATTATCCCTTCCCGAATAAGTGAGCGTGAATATTAATACACGAAGTTAATAACCTGATCCACAAATATATTTAAATATGATGACAGCTTAAAAGTTCCCACTTTTATTTTGCACGTGAAGTATGACAGTTAAATGAAAGTAATATTTCAGCAATATGACAAAAGCTTGTTTATTACCAAAAGACCCGATTATTAGCAGGGATAAATTGCGCATCTGCTGAGCGCGACAGAAGAGTAGTGTGGAAGCGTAGAGAGGCACAAATGGGTGGGGGCCCTGCCAGCTAAGCTTTTTCTAACAAAACCTATGTATTTCAATGCACTAAAAAGCGGTGAGGCAATGATTTTTTATCACCAAAAGTATACACTGGCAAGCCGTTTTCTCATGCGACAGACACAAAAAAACCGGGGCTGACCCGGCTTTGTATGGCTTTTGACCAAACTCCATCTAAGCTACATTTTCCACTACAATGTAGGATCGCCCAACCTCATCAATCAGTGGTTGGAGGTTCGTATTACTGCCTTTGACTGTAAATAGGTCTTCTGGCTGTTCATCTTTTACGGCTTTTTTAACATAACCATAATACGGACGACTAACCGCAGTCCTTAAAGATACTTCCGTACAAGAAGATAAAGCGACCACATTTTCCCCTGTATACTTGAACACTGGCGGCTCATAGTTTTTGATCACGCTCCGGCAAGAGTTCACAAATTGTGTGAACGCTTCAATTTTACCTGCTAGAGCCAAACGACGGGCATGTTCGATCTCATCTACCGTGAGATCGGGAGCGGAAATCTGGACCACCTCGTCTTCACGCGACAATCCGTTACACAATTTCAAATGATGATACAGTGCCCTGGAAGCACATCTTAGAACCCTTGTCATGCGTTCCGTGTTCCGTTTGGATGGCTCAGTATTTTTACCTTGAGAAATATTATAATCCCACATCTGCCGATGTACTGTTGGCGTATCGATATGATCCAGTTGTTCTAAGATTGCAAGAATTCGCTCTCCTTTGAACCTTCTTGTCTCTTCTTCCTGCCCCAATGCACCGCAGATACAATCTTCCACAATGCGTGGCAACTCCCCCAAGGAGCCATACCCTCGTAAGAAAATGCGCACAGCTGTATTATCAACCCCTTTTGCTACAGCACCCTTAGTTTTCGCCATATTGTTCTCCTTTTTAAATAGACATAAGTAATCCTCCGCTATCGCTGGTAGCGATCAGGATATGTGGCCTTCCTTTGTGGATGGCATTTGGTTTTAAAGTACCGTGTTTACGGTAGCTTGATATGTCTCGCTGTGCGCCAGACGACGTTAACGCTTATACGATAAGAATGACCAACATACGATTGCAGTCGCGCTGACCACCATTCTCGTACAGAGCGATCTAAATCGCTTTTCCACACACATGCTGGCACAGCCAATGATGTAAACATCAGCAAGGAATCTCAGTACCATGATGTAAACACATGGCGGGGTATCAGCTAGGTTACCTGAGTCCACGACTGGAACAGACCACACAGAGACAGGCTATCAGGCTGTTGATGTTGTGGGATGTAACAGAGTGGTAAACGAAGGTTATGGTATGGACAGACAAGTCTGTTCACGTCTGGGCAGACCATTACCATTATATCTTCTAAAGTGGCGTAGCCGAGTTGTCACGGAGTGACGTAAGTAAATAACTAAACAACCATCCAGATGACACCAGTCATCCTGCTGTTGGTTTTCACTCTTTTGCTTTTGTTTCGACGAGATTATGAGTGTTAGTGTGTATAAATGTCGAAACGAGATACAAGGAGACCGAAGCCCGTATGGGTGATGTTACGTGAGTTTTCATTCCTGGAGAAGGAAGGAAAAGACAGAGTAACGAAGTCTCTTATATTATTGTGGCGTTTTATTCCTATCACCCAGTATGGGCGAAAAGGAATGAAGGAATACTATATTGTGGCGTTTTATGGCACATCTTCGCTATCTGATGTGTGCGAACGCCCCTCAAGCCACTCCTAATTTCAACCCGCCATTATCCACCTTCTGAAATCATTGTCAAGCAAAATACATGCCACTAGTATATCTTTTTACGTTTATATGATAAAATACTCATGTGATGAATGACTTACAGAGAGATTATTTTGTGCTTTGCCTTTAGACCACCAGCATTTTTTCTGCCATCGGTAGAAGAACGTAAGGAGCTGGTCAGAACCCTGAATGATTTCGGGCTAACGCTGACAACTTCAAGAATCCATCTTCTTCACCACATGAAGCAAACCCAGATCCCGCTTACGGCTTCAGACTTGTCAAAACAGATAGAACTCCCGCTATCAACAACACACAGGAATCTTTCGATGTTCGCTGACTGCGGACTAGTCGATTTCATTTTTGATCGAGCAAGCGTCTGTCGTTGGTATTTTCTTTTCGCAGACCGCCCTAACTTCTGCCCAACTTGCAATCAGACTTACAACGCCGCTCGCTGATACAACCAAATGACCGCATAAAGCGGCTGAGACTGACGCATACAAACAGCGCCAGCGAGCAACCACGACCCTTTACTACCGATACGGAGTTCCAACATGACTACAAAAAGAAATCACAGGCCCAGATTTCCCCGGAATTGAAAACTTATCTCGACAACATCGCAGCGAAGTACAAACCAGATCCGGGGGCCCTAAAGCGTCAAATTGATAATGCGGAAGCTCGCTACAGCCGAACACAACAGTTTTCTGACATTCCAGCGCGGCTGGTGGTTAAACTCCAGAGCCTGATCCTAGACGGCTGGCGGTTTTGCCCTTCAGCTAATTCTTCAGTGCTTTCCAATGCTGCGATGATTTCTGTTAAGTTGCAGAAACCGGAGGCCTTGATCGAAGAGGAGTTGAAGACGCTACGCTCCAGAGTCTCCAACGCTTACCACGATCAACTTTTTAAAGCGATGGAGCGTGAGATTGACGAACTGATACATGAAGCAGCACAGGACGCACAACAGAAAGCAGTTCAGCAAGCAGCTGCCGAAGAAGCTGCAATGCGTGACCAGTTGAGGGCTGCCCTCGGTATGGTGAAAGCATGACAGCGCAATCCAGCCAGACCAAGGGGCAAGAGAGCCCCGTTACCGTCATCAACGAAGATGCATTGAAGCGAGCCATTCAGAAAGCAAAGGAGATTGCAGACGCTACCCCGGAAAAATACCGTCGGGTACATCCAACTTTACGATAACGTTACAAAAGCTATGATCGCAAAATCCTTCATATAACACTCTCTACGCCCTCGAAAATAATAGGCAGATAATTATTATCGACACCACAAAACGCGCTCACAATGGCGCTCATTGCGTTTAACAGGGCTTTACCTTCACACTTAAAGTTTAACTTTTAAATATAGCGTATCATTCTCATCTCTGCGAGAAAATATTCAATCCATTCAGTCCACGGCCTCTGAGGCTGGTTTTCGATTTTCCCGGATCAAATAGCTGAAATGCAGACATAAAAGCCCCGCACATCGCGAAGCTCACGTTCTCACATATTGAGAGAACTTTTCCCGCAAGCATCACAAACCATGATTTATTAAATTCATTCACTTGGTGCAAGGAGATACTATCGGGTCGGTGGGTATACTCCGATCCGAAGAAGTAGCCCGTAAAAGAACATATCGTCTACTTGAAGTTGTTACTCAGGAGGTTTTATGGCACTTTTAAACAGAAGCGACCTTCAATTTCAATACGCATGGTCAGCCTTATCTCCCGATGACCCGCGTATAACGGGAAAACCGGATAGTACATTGCTTAACCGCCATGAAGGGTATGAGGTTCTTTCGTTCCTTAACCGCTTAGCTCATGCAAGTAAGTGGGATACCAAATCGCCAGCACTCAAAGCAGAAAGGCTGATCAAGAACCATCTGCCCGGAGACGTGCGTAGTCACAAGAATGTCTGGCAATGGCTCGTGGATAACTGGAACAGATATCAGTAATTGGCCCCCATGTGACAATTATACAACCGACGCAGCAATGCTGCGTTCGGTTTTTCGTCGAAGAAAATATCACAACGGCGCTTCAGCTAGTTCCTTTTTGATGCGGAAAAACGTAGCCCGCCCACATCCCACCAGCTTATAAATCTCTTCGTTAGAGTATGTCCCCTTAGCCAAATACTCAGCGACCTTTCTGCGAGTCTCGTCGTCTTTTTGTCGCCCTTTGAATACTCCTTTCGCCTGCGCGATCTTGATGCCTTCATTCTGGCGCTGACGAATAAAAGAGCGCTCCAGTTCACCGACGGCTCCGAGCATTGTGATCATAAATTTGCTGATGGGCGAATCATCAAACACCATGTGATTATCGATAAACTCAACTCTCACACCATTTGTGGTCAGTTCCTCCAGAATTTCCAGCAGATCGCGGGTATTACGCGCCAGACGGTCAACGCTTTTAACTCGAACTGTGTCGCCAGGGCGAACTTTACTCATTAGCTCTTTTAGAGCTGGCCTGTCTGCATCCTTACCGCTAGCTTTATCGATCAAAATTTCGTCAGCCTTCGTCGCCAGCACTTCAACTTGACGCGCCTCATTCTGATCTTTGCTACTTACCCGCACATACCCGAAAGTTTTCATGTCCACCGCCCAGTCTCTTATTAATGGCTTAAACGATACAGTATCATATGAGTTATAACAACGGTGTTTAGATACTAACATTGAGCATGGAGAGTAAGTATCAATTGTGTCTACCGAAAAGATACGCTGAGACATTCTTGGAGTATTCCTTACGAAAGATAACTGCTACGTTAGGTCTCAAAGGTCCGTTTGCGTAAAGGCCAGCAATCTTTTGCCAGATTTAATATGTGAGTTCATAAAACTAACATTCATCTCTATCCCCCATAAGACTCATGAAGTGTGAGCAATTTCATAGTAATACCTATCGTATGGCGAGATATTGGATTTCCTTTGTTGCCATATTAATGGGAGAGAAACATGGCAAATATTTCATATATACCAATACTTAAAACGAAAAGAGCGGAATTCTCTGCACTCACACAGCTTGCACCACATGTTAAGGAAAAAATTTCACCTTTACTTGAAATCGAGCCAGTCCCTATCGATCCAGATACGGAGATTCCTGATAAATCATATGATGAAATGCTTGATGGGTTTGGTCAGAAAGTTGCTGGAGCCTGTTCTGCTATGTCATCAATTTTTCTGGATGGGATCCTGATTGAGGAGCAATTTATATCAGCTCATGACACATACCCGATGGTTAATGCGGTGAATCAGGTACGTGCAGCGGGAATACGCGTTATACCGGTTACATCACCAACAAGAACCCAGAATTATCGCAACGCTATCGACACGCTTCTCCAAGGTGAGGTTTGTTTAAGACTCACAACGGTTGACCTTGTGAATCCACAGATGATTTCTACATACATTCAACATCTTGGTTTGCCCCCTCAACAAATCGATGTCGTAATAGATTTAAGGGATATGTTAACGGAAGAGAGTGTTAATGCTGGGACAATCAGAATCATGGCATTAGGGCTTATAAACAATCTTCAACATGTTTCTACTTTCCGAACAGTAGCTCTCGCATCCGGTTCTTTCCCGATCGATTTAAGTAGTATCGCGGTTGGTATTTACTCCCAGCAAAGGCTGGAATGGACCCTTTGGCAAGATTTGCATACAAATGGTCAGTTAGTTAGACAGATGATTTATAGCGATTATGGCGTTCAGCATCCTGAATACACCCGCCTAGCCACTCGTTTTCCAAGTGCTACAGCAAGCGTTCGCTACACTGGTGACAATGATTTTTGGGTGTTTAGGGGAAGAGTTGCAACCCGCTATGGCTATGAACAGTATGGAGCACATAGCCAAGCGATTATTGCGCATCCAGAATACCCAGGGGCTAACTTCTGTGCTGGAGACCAAGACATAGAAAACTATGCTCAGGTGTATGCTGCATATCGGCTAAATCCGTTACCTTCACATAAATTTGGTAGCCCAGAGGTATGGCGAAGGATTGGACAAAACCACCATATAACTAAGGTCGTACATCAACTCGCCAATCTTTACGGGCTTTGAGGGTTTCGCGGACTATAGATCTTAGCTCATCCGCTTGAAGCGTATCCGCTAGAAGCATCCATAAAAATTTACGCGGTTTACTTTTTAAACCGCGCTCTTGCCCCACCGATTTTAGGATGGACAAAAGCTCATCTTTCCACAGAAGCATGGATAAAGATAACTTGTCTATGCTGGGATTGCGTTTGTCAGAACGCACTGTTTGCAGATGTATGCCGTTTCGCAACCCTTGAGTGACGACTTTTACACCCCACCAACTGGGTATCATTTCAAGCGCAGACTCAGCATGACATTCTGAGACAACTAACGTTACTTTATCCATAATGGAGGAATAATGTTCTATTTGCTTAGGGAGTCTAAGTAAATTGTCACTTTTACTTTTTAACTCATAGCCGTGCATCAACCCATTGATCACAGCAATATCGGCACGACTTGCCCCCAAGTTCATTGTAAATTCATCAATAATGAGGGTGCTGGGATCCTTATGATGCTCTTTGAGGATCTTGCTGTGTACGGCTCTTCTTACATCAATGTCTCTCATTTCTTAACCATGTAACAATACTAAAGGGGCCCGTGTAGTAACGCTGCTGGGTTCATTCTGGTAATGGTATAGCATGACTTTTTACAACTCCATTGGAGAAGGCTCACATTTCAGCACAATATGATAATAAATGCTGGAAGTCATTAAAAACATAAAAAATTGATTTTATTATGTTTTTACCCAAGATGAGCACTCTCTAACCTATGGGATATTTTGCAAAGATTCAGCATTCACCATGCATGTTAAGGAAATCCGTTAAGCCGTGCGGCCCACGTACCGCCGATATTTTTCGCCTGCGTGACATTTCGGGAGGGGATGCTTCTGAAATCTTCGCGCGGGGGGGCGGGTAGGTCGCCGGGAATTTTACCCGGCAGACCGTATGACAGATTAGTTAAAGGTGCAGTCACCGCCAGACGGGGCACCGATGAAAAACTGCATCTTTTCGCAAGTTGCGGTGATCTTTTGGCCCTTTTTCAATTTCGACGCCTGCGCTTTCCCTGAATCCGACATACTCAGGCTGACAGGCATGAAGCGATTACCGCTTTCAAGTTTAAGAACTACATCATTCGCGAAATTTTTTGTTATGCCCTGAACAGTTCCGGTTACTTCCACCTTACGACCACCAATTTTGTCATCGGCTGCAACTTCGTTAGCTTTATACAGTTCTGCTAGGTCTTTCGCCGTAGTCCGATACACGCTTTCGTCAGAAGATGCCGCCTTTGGTTTTACGGCACCAACTTGAGATTGCTCTGATGTTGTCATCTCATCAACTACAATTTTCATAAAATCTTTTTGCATCGAGATATAGGCTGCGACCCCACCACAGCTATCAATGGCGATCTTATCTTTCGTTATTAACCTCCCTTTAGCTTTAAGCGCAGTACCAGCACCAACGCCCTCAACGACAGAATTGTAAACAGCGTAGTAGCTAGGCGTATCTTTCTTCATACCTTTTGTTGCCTGCTTTATCAGTGCATCCTCAGAACCGCCTTTCAGCGCCTGTTCATACCCGGTAGTAACAAGCGTTTTGACATAAGCACCAAGGTAATCAGGGTATGGTTGGATTTCGCCTGAGGTGGCACCACCAGATACGGGGGAGAAAGTGCATAACGCCAGAGATAACCCAATAATTTTTTTCATGCTTCTTCCTGTATGCAGACTTGACAGTTAAAATTAATAATAGATTTTATCGATCGAAATTATATTATTGATCGTTTTTATAGATCAATAATATTCATACGTAGCCCGCTATGCACCCAACAGCATGACGAAAAAAAGAGCGAAGTTCACTCCAGAAAAGGACGAGAAAATGAAAGGTTATGTACTGATACTCTGCGGTTGGTTGTCGTCGTTTAGCGCCAGCGCCGGACGCATAACTATAAGCAACCCCGAGCAGACAACCACGGCGAACGGGCAAACCTTGTGTATATATTCCAACAGCATTTACACTTTCACCTACGTCACCAAGTCAAAGTACTGCCCCTATAGCAGGACCTTCGATACGGCTGACGGCGAGTAGGGTCTCAGGACTTTTGTTGCGATACAAAATGGGATACAGTCTGCGACACACGACAACCCCAGCGCCGCAGATGCCTGACGTATGGTTGAACGAAGCCGCCTTATCGGTCAGCTTTACACATAAAAAAACCCTGCTTCAGCAGGGCTTATAATATTGTCGACTTCATCACAACCAATCGAAAATTAATGATTGTCCTTACGAGATGACACATAATCACTGATTAAAAAATCATCATATTTTGCAGGCAATAGTGCAACCTCCCCCCACCCTAACTGGGGTGTCATATAACCCATGCCGACCTCATCTACTCGACTATAAAAAACAGTTATCCGCCCACGATTTTTTTCATTAAAAAATCCTCTCCCTTCAGCGGTATCATTAGTGATACGTACTCTGAAATCCCTAAATGATGTTCCTTGGTTGATCTTTAACCAGACATTGCTATGGCCTGTAAACTTTTCAATTTTCCAAAACGTACCAAAGAAGAATGCTGGATCAGAAGAGCCCTCAGTTATGTCATTGATTTCTTTTAGTGAGTCACAAAATCTGTAGCGCTTTGCTTTACCATCAGCACCAACAAGGTAAATCTCACGATAATAATTATGATCGAAATTGACGCATAAAGACTGGACACTAGTTACCTGGCTCGGAACCTTGAAAGACTCACCATGATGGCGGGAAATAGGTAATGAAACCTCTTTGCCATTTTTCCTCTCAAAATGTGAATCGATAGGTACCTCACTGCCCTCAGAATCGAGCCTTGGATTGTTATCAGGACGAGACTCGAGAAAACCGCTTATGACTATAAGCTCTTCATCTTCAACAGCTTTTTTTTGCATCCTCTTGAGATGCGTATTTTTTGTACTGAATGGGACCACATCTCAAACTACAGAAAGGCGCATTATCATCTTTAAGGTGTTTGTAATAGGCCGGAACTTCATTTGTAGTCATGCCCTTGTCAGGATCGGCAGGCACTCGCGTTATATGTTCATAGCAAGACGGACAAAAAATATATCCTTTCATAGACAGTGAATAAGCAAGCGGCTCGACAGTATTCCTTTTGAGGGCGAGAAGCGTATGCTCACCTTTAATCCAATCAGGATCGTAGTATGCGTAAGCGATTCTACGAGTTGGCATAATTAACCTACCCCATCAACAGTGAATTAGCATGATTAACAGACTATCACTTTTGAAAACTTCGCTAAAATAACATGGATCACAAAACCTCTATATTTAAAGGGCTTATGATTTGCACTCAAGATTTTCAAAGCATATTTGGCCCCTTCGGAACCATCGTTAATTTGCTTATCCAGATAACTTTTAGAGTACCTCAATCAACTCGACTAGCATCCTAACAGCAATCCCCTTCCCGTATCGGTTGTACGTGATCGTCGCGTTCGAGTGTCCGAGTACCTGCGAAGCGAACTGTTCAGGGAAGCCATTCTGTTTAAATGTTGTGGCGGCATAGTGGCGCAGCGAATGATATTCAGGCAGGCTATGCTTGCCTCTGAACCTCGTAAACCAACGGCTGAAATAGTGACCATAGCTCCCAAGATGCAACGTTAGCTCAGGGAACAGATGTCCTTTTCTTTCTTTGATGAAATCAAGTAGACCAAGTGTCAGCAGTTGCGAATTGATCGGAACGAATCGGCGCAAACTGTCCGTTTTAAGCGTCTGATTCGGATTCAAGTTATCAACACGGAAGCACCAAACTCCGTCAACTTTCATCACGTCATTGTGGTAAAGCTGGCAGATCTCATTCTGTCTCATCCCCGAATAGCGACCAATCAGAATGATCCACCGCTTCCAATCCTTCACGCCATGTAAAGCAATGTGCAATCGTTTGAGATCGTTGAGCGTGTATGCTGGACGGCGATCCATTGGTGCGGTTGTTTCCTTAACCCCCATCCCCTCAAATGGGTTTCGAATCTCATCATCCGTGCGAGTTGCAAGCCATTTGAAAAACGCCGAGTTCTTTTTGATGTAACGGTTTCTGGTGGATGCTGAACCTTCAAGGCCATCAACAAACGCCGCCGCGCTTCTTTTGCTGAAAGGCTCTTTTGTAGACTTCAGATATGCATTTACGCACCTGTTGATCGTCAATATTTCCCGTTCACCAACCTCTCCTGTTTTAGAGCTGGTGTACTTATCAAGCTCACTCTTCAGGCTCATGAAAGGCTTTTTCTGTTGTGGTTGTTGGAAGGAAGCAGACGGGGTTGCAGTGTGTGCCGGGATGGACTGCGGAACGCAGTGGAAAGGTTGTGAGGTGAGATATTTCTCCACACGGGGCAAGGCTTCACGTTTGGAACGTGTGCGAAGAGAAATACGAATTTCACGGCGTTTCCGAGGTGTCAGGTAGACCCTACGGTAGTACCAGATCCCGTGACGGGAAAGCATAAGATGCGACATTGATTAGCGTCCTAAGTGATACACGAAAATTGTATCACCGCTGTTTCAATGCACGAAAACAGAGGGTTACATGATGGATATCATGCACTTAGCACAAATGGGTGGGGGCCCTGCCAGCTACATCCCGGCACACACGTCCTTTGCCTTGGCTGCTTCCTTCCGGACCTGACCTGGTAAACAAAGTAGCGTTGCGGGAGAACCAACAGAGCCCCCATTGAGAGCGTTGATAACCAACGCGCTGGCGCATTATCCCTGTCCATGTCGGCAATTGCAAGCCATCTCCTGACGGATGCTGGTTTCTTGCGCAATTGCCGCTTCACAGCCGCCTGCTGGCTGATTATGCTGACGAATCATCATTCAGGAAGGTCTATGGATACTCACGATTCATTCCCCCAGCGCGTCTGGCAGATTGTCGCCGCTATCCCCGAAGGGTACGTTACCACCTATGGCGATGTCGCCAGGCTTGCAGGTTCGCCGCGTGCCGCGCGTCAGGTTGGCGGCGTGCTCAAACGTCTGCCTGAGGGCAGCAGCCTCCCCTGGCATAGGGTGGTTAATCGTCATGGCATCATTTCATTGACCGGGCCGGATTTGCAGCGTCAGCGACAGGCATTGCTGGCGGAAGGCGTAGTGGTATCGGGGGACGGACGGATAGATATGCAGCGCTATCGCTGGGTCTATTAACGTCTCCTCTTGCGAGGAAGAGGAGACGTGGATGACGTTTACATCTGAGTGGGTGCCGGGGTTGCGTCAGACGGCGAAACCTGGGTCGGCGACGTTGACGGCACGGTAGTGGTTGCGCCACCGCCGGTCTGCAACGGCACGGCGGTCTGCTGTACCGGAACAAGCGTCAGGTCAGCTTTGGTACCGCCCTGGTTGATAATCGGTTTCACCGAGTCGGTAATAAACACGACCCTGTCGTTGATACTGATTGCCGCACTCAGGAGAAGGCGCGCGTTCGGCTGAATGTCTGCCGGGTTAAACGGCAGCACGAAGCTATACGGCGGCTGTTTGCCTTCGGTACGTACCGCCTTCTGGGCGATAACTTTGGAAGGCGCATCCGACATGGAGGCGTCAGAAACCGTAACGGTTAAGACCGCATCCGGCGGCAGCGCGACTTTCTGACGGATCCATACCGTACCAGAGACATTAGGCTGAGTGATTGCCGCAGTGTTGGTCGCCGACGGGGCTTGCGGATTTGGCGCAGGGGTGGGGATATCAGCGCCTTTCTGTGCGCAGCCTGCAAGAGCAACAGCGACTGCTAAACCACTTAACATGTGCACGAGTTTCATGAGTTCTCCTTATCTTCAATGCACTAGCAGGGCTATTTCCTGCCAGAATGTGTGGTTGAACCATCGTAACGTCTTCAAGTGTGGCACACGTCACTGATTTTTGCCTGTAAACCCCCATCTATTCAGATTATTGCACCCATCGGACCACTTATATTTCCAGGTTATACTCTCAGGTATACTGGCCGCGACGGCTTTTATTTTATTGAGGACACCTATGAGTCAGGCGCTCACAAATTTGCTGGCATTGTTGAATCTGGAAAAAATTGAAGAAGGCCTGTTTCGTGGACAGAGTGAAGATCTGGGCCTGCGTCAGGTGTTCGGCGGTCAGGTTGTCGGGCAGGCGCTGTACGCGGCGAAAGAGACGGTGCCGGAAGAGCGGCTGGTTCACTCTTTCCACAGCTACTTCCTGCGCCCCGGCGAGAGTCAGAAACCCATCATTTATGACGTAGAAGTACTACGCGACGGCAACAGCTTTAGCGCCCGCCGGGTCGCCGCAGTGCAGAACGGCAAGCCTATTTTCTACATGACGGCCTCCTTCCAGGCGCCGGAAACGGGTTATGAGCATCAGAAAACGATGCCCCCGGCACCCGCCCCCGACCATCTAAAATCCGAAACGGAGATCGCCCGCGCCTTTTCGCAGTTTTTACCGCCGCAGGTAAAAGATAAATTCTTAAGCGATAAGCCGCTGGAGATCCGTCCGGTCGAATTTCATAATCCGATGAAGGGCCATGTCGCCGAACCTACCCGGCAGGTCTGGATGCGGGCCAACGGCACGTTGCCCCCTGACCTGCGCGTCCACCAGTACCTGCTGGGCTATGCGTCCGACTTCAACTTCCTGCCGGTTGCGCTGCAGCCGCACGGCGTGGGCTTCCTGGAAAAAGGGATGCAGGTAGCGACTATCGACCACTCTATGTGGTTCCACCGCCCGTTCGATATGAACGACTGGCTGCTCTACAGCGTGGAAAGCACGTCGGCGTCAAGCGCGCGCGGTTTTGTGCGCGGTGAATTCTACACCCGCGACGGCGTGCTGGTGGCGTCAAGCGTGCAGGAAGGGGTTATGCGTAACCGTAACGGCTAATTACCCCGTAAGCAGGCGGCGGTTCCCGCTGCCTGTCATCCTACTGTCGGCAGGTCAGCGCTCTGGCATCATCGATAAAATCACGCAGCAGGCGATGCTTCATCTCTTTTCGCCAGCAGAGCGTCAGCGTGGTGGTGGCGAAACGCTCTTCCAGCGCGCAATAGCTCACATCCGAAACCAGAACGGAGCTTTGGGTTTCAGGCACCAGCGTCACCCCCATTGCCATAGAGACGAGACCAATCGCCGCCGCGACATCCTGCGTAAACTGAATATTCTTTGGTATAAATCCCGCCTGATGGCATGCCGACAGGGACGACCAGCCGAGGCCGACGCCGTGGGGGTCCTGCTGAATAAAAAAAGGTTCCGATGAGAGTGAAGCGAGAGATATTTTTCGCTCGCCGCTCAATTTATGCTGATGGGGTAAAACGGCAATAAGCGGACGGGTAGCAATATCCAGGTATTCCATGCTTTCATATTGCGGCACCGGCGAGCGGACAAAGGCTAAATCCAGCGTTTCGCCGAGCATCATATTCAACAGCTCATTAACATTGCGCTGCTCTATTTTTAAAGTTGTTTCCGGTTTGTTTGCTCTATAATTTTTTATTAACATTATCATTGCGGGATCTAAAATAGCCGATCCCACATAGCCTATTTTTAACAGCCCCCTGCCCCCCTGGCGTAAATTGTCGGCATCGTCAAAAAAGGCGGCGCAGTGGCCGAGTATAGATCGGGCTTCATCAAGCAGAAAACGTCCCTCCGCCGTAAGGGAGACGTGCCGCCTGTCGCGGATGAACAGCGCCAGATTAAGCCGCTCTTCAAAGCTTTTAATCTGCTGGGTCAGCGCTGGCTGAGTGATATTGAGCCGGTGCGCCGCGCGGCCAAAATGGAGCTCCTCCGCCAGTACCACAAATGCATGTAATTGTCGGTAATCCATAACCCTCTCCCGCAAGTTCTGATAACGCGTCCTTATTAATTAGCATAGTAATGTAATTGGACTCTTATTTGTATTTATTGAAAATCATCTTTACGGACACTGCCGCAGATATGACGCCGCGGCTTCATTTTATTAATGAATACCATAATTAAAGGGGAATACGATGTCAGGAGAGCAATTAAAAGTCACCGATCTTCGTTCCGCGATAGAACTGTTAAGCCGGTGCGATGATGAACTTATTTATACTGATGAGCCGGTCGATCCGATGGCTGAGTTAGCGGGCGTCTACCGCTATATCGGCGCTCATGGCACCGTACAGCGCCCAACGCAAATGGGCCCGGCGATGATTTTCAATAAGGTGAAAGGGTATGATGACGTACGCGTGCTCATCGGTCTGCTTTGCACGCGCAAACGTGTTGCCCGCCTGTTCGGTACGACTGCCGATAAACTGGCGTTTATGTTAAAAGACGCCGTCGCCACGCCCGTCGCCCCTATTGTGATTCCCCAAAGCCAGGCGGCATGCCAGGAGGTGGTGCATCTGGCGAGCGACGCAGATTTCGATATTCTGAAAATCCTGCCTGCGCCCACCAACACGCCAGAGGACGCTGGCCCCTATTTCACAATGGGGATGTGTTACGCCGCCGACCCGGAGACGGGTGAGCACGATGTCACTATCCACCGCCTGTGCGTGCAGAGCAAAGACGAGATTTCCATGTATTTCGTGCCGGGGCGGCATCTGGACACCTTCCGCCAGAAAGCGGAGGCGGCAGGACAAGCGCTGCCTATTTCTATCAGCATTGGCGTCGATCCTGCCATTGAGATTGGGGCCTGTTTCGAACCGCCCACCACGCCGTTAGGCTTTGATGAACTCTCCATCGCAGGCAGCCTGCGCAACCAGCCGGTGGAACTGACCGACTGCGTTAGCGTAAAAGCCCGCGCTATCGCCAATGCGGAAATTGTGATTGAAGGCGAACTGCTGCCCGGCGTGCGCGTTCGTGAAGACCAGAATACCGACAGCGGCAAAGCCATGCCGGAATTCCCTGGCTATACGGGTAGCGCCCAGCCCCAGGTACCGGTCATTAAAGTGAAGGCCATCACCCACCGCCGCCATCCGATTTTGCAAACCTGCATCGGGCCAAGCGATGAACACACCAATCTCGCCGGTATTCCTACCGAAGCCAGTATTTTGCAGATGGTTGAAAGAGCGCTGCCCGGTTTCGTGCAAAACGTGCACTGCCCGTCTCCGGGCACCGGTAAATATCTGGCGGTGCTGCAGGTGAAAAAACGCTCACCCGCTGACGAAGGCAGGCAGCGCCAGGCGGCACTGCTGGCGTTTTCCGCCTTTTCAGAGCTCAAGCATGTGATGCTGGTCGATGAGGATGTGGATGTCTTTGATATCAATGACGTCATGTGGGCAATGACCACCCGCTATCAGGGCGACGTTAGCACCGTGTTTATCCCCGGCGTCCGCTGCCATCCGCTCGACCCGTCATCTGACCCGGCATTCAGCCCCTCCGTGCGCGGTCATGGTATCGCCTGTAAAACCATCTTTGACTGCACTGTGCCCTGGGATCTGAAAGCGAATTTCAAACGTAGCCAGTTTATGGAAGTGGACGTAAACCGCTTTGTTCCGGGTTTTAGCAAAAAATAATCCTTTGTACGTGCCGTATTGACGGTTGCGTCAGGAATAACGGGTTGTTTGCAGGCGCGCGGGGCCACCCCGTCGCGCCTGTGTTAAATCACATAAGGGAAAACAGATGATTGGCCCCATAATTAACTCAACCTCCACGCTGATTGGCGGCATCGTCGGCGGCCTTATCGGCGATCGCTTAAGCGAGAAGTTTCGTACACAATTACCGCTGACCTTTGGCGCGGCCTCCATGGGCATGGGCATGACGGTCATTGTCAAACTCAACGATTTGCCGGTAGTGGTCGCCTCGCTGCTGTTCGGCGCTATCATCGGGGAGATTTTTTCGCTGGAGAAAAATATTGGCCGCGGGGCGTCAAAATTGCGATTTATTATCGATAAGGTCGCGCCGCAAAAAGGGGGCAGCACGCTGTCTCAGGAGGAGTATCTTGATAAGTTTGTCGGTATTCTGGTTCTGTTTGTCGCCTCAGGAACCGGCATTTTTGGCGCGATGCGCGAAGGGATAACCGGCGATATCTCTATCCTGTTGACCAAATCGTTCCTTGATATTCTCACTGCCGGAATCTTTGCCACCGCGCTGGGCTTTTCCGTTGCGACGATAGCCGTACCGCAGTTTATTGTGCAGATGATTTTGCTGTTCATCGGGCAATCGATTATGCCTATCCTCAGCCCGGAGATGATTGCCAATTTCTCGGGTCTCGGCGGCTTCATTATGTTTGTCACCGGCCTGCGCATTTGCGGAATTAAATCATTCCCCGTTGCAAACCTGCTCCCCGGTTTGATTATCGTCATGCCGCTGACATGGCTGTGGGCAACGTCCCTGCTGCCCTGGATACAATCTATCAGTTAACCTATTAGGGCCCGGCAACCCCCGGGTGCGCTGCCGCATCCGGGTAAGCCCGGGTATGACCCGGGCTGTTACAATCAGGCGTTGTAGGCATTCTCGCCGTGGCTGTTGACGTCCAGACCTTCACGCTCCTGATCTTCCGGCACGCGCAGCCCTACGGTCATATCTGCCACTTTGTAGCCGATAAAGGCGACCACGCCGGACCAGACGATGGTGATGGCGATACTTTCCAGCTGTACCAGAACCTGATGGCCCATGGTCACGCCTTCGGCATAACCCACCCCGCCCAGAGAGGTGGCGGCAAAGATGCCGGTCATGATGCAGCCCACAATACCGCAGACGCCGTGCACACCGAACACATCACAAGGGTCATCCACACGCAGCAGGCGCTTGAGGGAAGTGACGCCCCAGATACCCGCCAGACCCGCGACGATACCAATCAACAGCGCGCCGCCAACGCCAACGAAGCCGCAGGCAGGGGTGATGCCGACGAGGCCGGCAATCGCGCCGGAGCAGGCGCCCAGCAGAGAAGGCTTGCCGCGCAGCGCCCATTCGCCAAATACCCAGGCGAGAATCGCGCCAGCGGTTGCCACCACCGTGTTAACAAACGCCAGCGCCGCAATCTCGTTCGCCGCGCTTGCGGAACCGGCGTTAAAGCCAAACCAGCCGAAATAGAGGATAGCGGTACCGATAAAGACCATCGGCAGGTTGTGCGGTTTGAACGCCTCTTTGCCAAAGCCTACGCGTTTGCCGATAAGGTAAGCCCCCACCAGCCCCGCCACCGCGGCGTTAATATGTACAACGGTGCCACCTGCGAAATCCAGCGCGCCATGAGACGCCAGCAGTCCGCCGCCCCATACCATGTGGGCAATCGGGACGTAAGAGAGCGTCAGCCAGATCACCACAAAAATCAGTACCGCTGAGAAGCGAATACGCTCGGCCAGCGCGCCAACGATAAGGCCAACGGTGATACAGGCGAATGAGCCCTGGAAAGCGACATGAATATACTGATAGAAGCTGCCCATTACCGCGGTCAGCTCGATATTTTTCAGCATCGCCCAGTTAAAGCTGCCGAAGAAGCTGTTGCCTTCGCCGAAGGCCAGCGAGTAGCCGTAAAGCACCCACAGCACACACACCAGCGCAAAAGTGACCGCGACCTGCGTCAGCATGGAGAGCACGTTCTTGCCGCGAATCAGGCCGCCGTAAAACAGGGCGATCCCCGGAATTGTCATAAACAGCACCAGCGCGGTGCAGATCATCATAAAGGCGTTGTCGGCTTTATCGGCGACTGCCGGGGCGGCCAGCGCCAGGCCTGGCAGCAGCGCCAGCGAGGCTAAACCCGTTTTGAAGAATGCTTTTTTCATTTTTCTACCCATCCCTATCACTGTGTGCCAGGTTTTACAGTGCCGCTTCGTCGGCTTCGCCGGTACGAATGCGAATGACGCGTTGCAGCTCGGCAACGAAAATTTTGCCGTCGCCAATTTTTCCGGTGTAGGCCGCTTTGCTGATGACGTCGATCACTTCATCAAGCTGATCGTCAGCAATCGCCACATCGATCTTCACTTTTGGCAGAAAGTTAACGCTGTATTCCGCGCCGCGGTATAGCTCGGCATGCCCTTTCTGCCGTCCGAAGCCTTTAACTTCCGTCACCGTCAATCCCTGAATCCCAATTGAAGACAGCGCTTCGCGAACGTCTTCAAGTTTGAATGGCTTAATCACCACCGTAACCAGCTTCATAGATCCCCCTCCAGTCGAAAATCGATAATTGCCGCAGCTTTACGTAACAGGTATTGCAAGCCGTGTGCCAGGAATGAAAAACAGGGAAATTTCAGGCGGGAACAGGGGGTAAAGAAGGCGGGTTGTAAACGGCGCGGGTTCAGAATGTTCCTGGAAAGAAAAAACGCACCACGACAGTGCGCAGTGCGTTACATTTTTGCACCAGCGGGAACACCCGCAGGCGGCCTGCCTGTTTTTAGTGCATCAGGCGCTGAGCGACTCCTCCCGCGCGCTGGCGGCCAGTTCCTCCCCGGCCAGCTGCAGCTGATACATTTGCCAGTAGCGCCCCTGCGCCTCCAGCAGCTGTTGATGGGTGCCCCGCTCCACCGCCTGACCGCGATGCAAGACCAGGATGGTTTGCGCATCGACAATAGTAGACAGGCGATGGGCGATAACCACCAGCGTGGTGTGCTGGCGCACCGCCTCCAGCGCCTGCTGGATCGCCTGCTCGGTGCCGGAGTCGATATTCGCCGTCGCCTCATCAAGAATGAGGATCTGCGGGGTTTCCACCAGCACCCTTGCCAGCGCCAGCAGCTGCTTCTGACCGACCGACAGGTTGTTACCCTGCTCGCCCAGACGGGTGTATAGGCCATCCGGCATACTCCGCGCCAGCGACGCCAGCTGCACGATTTCCAGCGCCTGCCAGACCCGCTCTTCGTCAATATCCCTGCCCAGGGTGACGTTGGCGAAGAAGGTGTCCGCCATCACGACCGGATCCTGCTGTACCATCGCCACCCCTTTGCGCAGCGCGGAATGGCTCAGGGCCGAGATGGGCCGGCCATCAAGGCGGATTTCGCCTTTGGTTAGCGGGTAGTACCCCATTAACAGGCTCGCCAGCGTGCTTTTACCGCTGCCGGTATGCCCCACCAGCGCCACGAAGCTGCGCGGCGGTACGCTCAGGCTGATATCCTGTAATACCAGCCGGTCTTCACGATAGGCAAAAGAGACATTTTCAATGTCGATCGCCCCGCTTTTCAGGGGTTCGTCATCATAGCCATAGGTCTGGCGCGGACAATCCATCAGCTCGAACACGCGCTCCCCGGCGACCACCGCCTGTTGCAGCATCGACTGCTGGGTGGTCAGTTCGATAAGCGGCTCGTTCAGGCGGCCCAGATAGCTAATGAACGCGTACAGTACCCCCACCTCAACGGTGCCGACAGAACTAAAGCCGAACAGCATCAGCAAGCCGCACAGTACCAGCGCGGAAAAGAGGCTCAGCAACGGGCGCAGCAAAAAACCGTCAAGACGCAGCGTCTGCATCCGGGCCAGATAATGCGAGCGGCTCGCCGCCCCCATCCGTTCGCCAAAACGCCCCTGCTGGCGAAACTGCTGAATGACGCTCATGCCGTTAATCACTTCGTTGAAACCGTCATTAATATCCGCAAGGTAGGCGCGCATCCGGCGAACTATCGGCGTGCTGTAGCGCTGGTAAATCAGCATCACGATGATCACCGCCGGAAAAATACCCAGCGCAATCAGCGCCATCCGCCAGTCAAGACTGAACATCGCCACCAGCATCGCGCCGATCAGCGCCGCGCTGCGCAGTACCGTTGCCACTACCGTCACGTAAAGATCGCGGATCACTTCGGTGTCGTTCGTCACGCGGGAGATAAGCTGCCCCACCGGCTGAGTGTCGAAGGCGCTCAGCGGCTGGCGCAGCGCGGCGTCCATCACATCGGTTCGCAGCCTTTGCACCACCCCTACCGCAGCCTGATTAAAGAGCAGCGCCTGGGCGTAATGCAGCCACGCCGCCAGCAGTTGCAAACCGATATAGACCACCACCATGCCCGTCACCAGGCCGAGCGGCAGGTAGCTTTTCGCCACCATGTTGTCGATAAAGTAGCTAATAAGCGCCGGGCCGGAGACTTCCGCCGCCGCCGCAACCCAAAGCATAATGACCGCTTTCGCCAGCGGTTTACGCCAGGGTGAACCGTACCCCAGCAGGCGTTTTAGCGTGGGCCACTGTTGGGCGAATTTACGCATCGTTTTCTTCCTCCGGGGCGTCATCCAGCGCCGCCTCCAGCTGCTGATAGCGATACATATCGCGGTACCAGCCCGGCTGGCGCGCCAGCTCCTCATGCTGCCCGCGCTGGCCGATATGGCCGTGCTGCATCACAATGATTTCGCTCGCTTCAGTCAGCGCCGACAACCGATGGGCGCTGATAATGACCGTTCTGCCTTCGCCCCACTGGCGCAAATTGTGCAAAATCTGGTGTTCAGTGCGGCCATCCACCGCCGATAGCGCGTCATCCAGCAGCAAAATTTCTGCATTAAGCAACAGGGCGCGGGCGATGGAGATACGCTGTTTCTGCCCGCCGGAGAGCATCACCCCGCGTTCGCCCACTTCGGTTTCGTACCCCTGCGGCAGGCGCAGAATATCGTCATGCACGCTGGCCAGTTTTGCCACATGCTCGATCTCTTCCTGAGTCGCCCCCGGTTTACCCAGCGCGATATTGCTGGCGACCGTATCGGAGAAGAGAAACGGCGTCTGGTTGACCACCGCCAGGCGGCTGCGCCAGCTATCAAGCTTAAGCTGCGTCAGCGGCAGCGAGTGAAAACGGATATCGCCCTCTTCCACGTCGAAATGTCGCTGGATAAGCGAAAGCAGCGTGGTTTTCCCCGCCCCCGTAGGGCCGCAGATGCCGAGCATTTCGCCGGGGCGCAGCGTCACGTTGACGTTATTGAGCACCGGCTGTTCGGTTTGCGGATAGGTGAACGCGCGGATAGCTATCTGCAGCGTCCCGCGCCCCTCCGGCGCCGTTTCGGCGCCATCGGTGACCACCGGCGCTTCCGCCAGCATATCGCGGATGCGGCTGTAGGCGGCGCTGCCGCGCTCGACGATATTAAACATCCACGCCAGCGCCAGCATCGGCCAAATCATCAGCCCCAGGTACATCATAAAGCTGGTTAACTGCCCCAGGGTAAGCGTGCCCTGCATGACCATCCAGCTTCCGCCGCCGATAGCCAGCAGGTTCGCCATGCCGATAGCAATATAGATGGTCGGATCGAAGCGGGCATCGACGCGGGCAACGCGCATATTTTTCGCCCCGGTGTCAGCGGCTTCGGCGGCAAAGAGCGCAGACTGCCTGTCCTCCAGGCCAAACGCTTTGATCATGCGGATGCTGGTCATGCTCTCCTGGGTACGGTCATTCAGGGAGGAAAATGCCGCCTGCGCCAGCTTGAAACGCTGGTGCAGCTGGTCGCCGTAACGTTTGATAACCAGCGCCATAATCGGCATGGGCAGCAGAGAGAGCAGCGTCAGCTGCCAGCTAATCTGGGTGGACATGACAACCAGCACCACGCAGCCCATCACCAGCGAGTCTACCAGCGTAAGCACCCCTTCCCCGGCGGCGAAGACCACGCGGTCAACGTCGTTGGTGGCGCGGGCCATCAGATCGCCGGTGCGATGGCGCAGGTAAAACTCCGGGTGCTGGCGGCTTAGCTGGCGGTAAAAATCTTCCCGTAGCTCAACGGCCAGCTGATAGGACGCGCCAAACAGCCAGACGCGCCAGACATAGCGCAGCAGATAGGTGATGATAGCGATGACCACCAGCAGGCCTACCCACATCAATATCTGAGACGAGGTATAGTGCTGGCGGGTAACGCCATCGACAATCACCCCCACCACTTTCGGGGGGACGAGCTGCAAAATGGCAATAATGATAAGCAGGGCTACGGCACCGAGATAGCGTCGCCATTCCCGGCGAAAATACCAGCTTAACTGAGCAAATAATCGCACGAGTAAGATCCTGAACGTGATGTTTCCGGCAGCAGCCGGGAGGGTTATTCAATAGGTAATGCCGTGGTGTATTTTATCTGTTCCATGGCGAAACTGGAGGTCACGTCCGATAATCCCGGCACGCTGTTGACCAGTTTTTTATAGAAGTCATCATAGCGTTTCATATCCGCCACCTGAACACGCAGCAGGTAGTCATACTCCCCTGCCATTCGCCAGAACCCCAGCACCTCCGGCATTTGCGACACCTCCGCCGTAAAACGGCAGTACCAGTCGCTACTGTGGTGCTGCGTTTTAATCAGCACAAAAGCCGTCAGACCAAGGCCGAGTTTCTCGGCATCCAGTATCGCCACGCGCCCAAGAAGGATGCCCTCCTCCTCCAGCCGCTTAAGGCGTTTCCAACATGGCGTACTGGTCAGGTTAACGGCATCGGCCAGCGCCTGCAAAGAGAGCGTACAGTCCTGCTGCAGCAGCGACAGCAGCTTCCGGTCAATTTTATCTAGCATCAGCCGACTCCAGAGAAAAATCTTCTCTTTACAGTCTATTTCAAAGTTTAAATAGCGACAATTTTTCCTGCGCTTTCCTTTATGCTGGGCACAAAATGACAAATGGGGAAGACGAATGAACAGCGCCTGGGTAAAACATGCCATCAACGAAATTAACGCCGACTATCAGCGCTCGGCGGACACCCATCTTATTCGCCTGACCCTGCCCGCGTTCCCGGATATCCGTCTCTATCTCAAAGATGAGAGCACTCATCCCACCGGCAGCCTGAAACACCGCCTCGCGCGTTCGCTATTCCTTTACGGCCTGTGTAACGGCTGGATAAAAGAAGGCACCACCATTATTGAAGCCTCCTCCGGCTCAACCGCGGTGTCGGAAGCCTACTTTGCCCGCCTGCTCGGGCTGCCTTTTATCGCCGTCATGCCCCACTGCACCGCTCGTCGTAAAGTGGAACAGATTGAATTTTATGGCGGACGCTGCCATTTCGTAGAGAGCGCCTGCGAGATTTATGCCGCCTCGGAAATGCTGGCGCGCGAACTGAACGGTCACTATATGGATCAGTTCACGTTCGCCGAGCGCGCCACCGACTGGCGCGGCAATAACAATATCGCCGACAGCATCTTCCGGCAGATGAAAAACGAACCGCAGCCCGTACCGGACTGTATCGTGATGAGCGCGGGCACCGGCGGCACCTCAGCAACCATCGGGCGTTATATTCGCTGCCAGGGCTACGCCACCCAATTGATGGTCGTTGATCCCGAGAACTCCGTCTTTCTGGATTACTGGCAGTACCGCGATGCCGCGTTACGTTCTACCGTTGGCAGCAAAATCGAAGGTATCGGGCGGCCACGCGTAGAGCCCTCATTTATTCCTGATGTCGTGGACGAGATGCTGAGAGTGCCCGATGCGGCAAGCGTCGCTACCGCCCTCTGGCTGGAGACGCAGTTAGGCCGCCGGGTCGGCGCCTCTACCGGCACCAATATGTGGGGCGCGCTACAGGTGGCGGCGCGGATGCGCGACGCTGGCCGCAGCGGCGCTATCGTCACGCTGCTGTGCGACAGCGGCGATCGCTATCTGGAGACGTATTATGACCCGCAGTGGGTGGCGAACAACATCGGCGATATTCAGCCGTGGCAGCAGTCAATTGCCGCGCTGTTAAAGTAAAAAAAGCCAGGCGATGCCTGGCTTGCTGGTAAAAATCTCATCATTCGGGGGAATAAGGAAGATGTGGTGTATCCAGCCAATGCGTTAAAAAATGTGATACCGCCTGGTTGCGGCAGTGGCCGATAACCGGCAGGTGGGGCAGCGCAGCGCGCAGCTGCGGCATAGCGTTGCCCATGATCATGCCGCGCCCGACGCTCGCCAGCATCTCTTTGTCATTCATGGCATCGCCAAAGGCTATGCACTCTTCCAGATTCAATCCCAGCACACCGCTGAGCCGGGCCAGCGCCGCCCCTTTATTGCAGCCGACGGGCAGCACTTCGAGGCAATCGAACGCCGAAAAACAGAGGTGCGCCCGCGCGCCCAACGCCTCGTTAAGCTGAATACGCAGCCGACATAAATCGTCGTGATCGCCCAGGAAACAGACCTTCGTCACCTCATGGGCAGGCAGGCGTTTCAGATCGGTCAGCCGGTATGAGAAGCCGCTGTAGAGATGCGCATTCAGGCTATCCGGCAGGGTTTTGTCCGTCATCCAGCCGCTGTCGTTAAAGACATGGATGCTGGCGGCGGTATCCCATTTGCTATGAAGCACCAGCTCCGCGACGGCCGGGTCGAGATCCTGGCTGTGAATCAGCTCGCCCTCCATAGAGTGCACCCGCGTACCGTTGCCGGTTATCAGAAACGCCTCCAGGCCAATCGACTGCACGATTTTTCGCATCTCCAGCGCGTGGCGACCGGTGGCGAAGGCCAGAGTGATATCGCGTTCGCGCATGCGGCGCAGCGCCGCCAGGGTTTCTTCACCCAGACGGTGGTCGGGCATAAGCAAAGTGCCATCCATATCAAAAGCAGCCAGCCGGGCCATAAGTTTGTCTCCAGAATAATGTCTTTCGCGTTGCGCAAAAGTATCGCCTGAGATATACGGAAGTAATAGTGAGAAGATAAAAGGAATTGTTCCGGGTTTATGCGACTACTCAATCGACTCAATCAATACCAGCGGCTGTGGCAGGTCACGGCCGGAGAAGATCAGCAGGTGAGCGTGGCGACACTGGCCGAACGCTGCTATTGCAGCGAACGGCATATGCGCACCCTGCTGCGCCAGATGCAGGAGGCGGGCTGGCTACGGTGGGAACCCCATTCCGGGCGAGGAAAACGAGCGCAGCTACAATTTTTACGCGCCCCTGATTCGCTGCGACAGGAGTTAATGGAGCAGGCGCTGGCGCAGGGACGTGCGCAGAGCGCGCTGGCGCTGGCACAGCTTGCTCCCCACGATTTACGGGCGTTGCTGAACCCTTTTCTTGGCGGACGCTGGCAAAACGATACCCCGACCCTGCGCATTCCCTACTATCGCCCGCTCGAACCGCTGCAGCCGGGCTTTTTACCGGGGCGGGCGGAACAGCACCTGGCCGGGCAGATCTTTGCCGGCCTGACGCGCTTTGTCAGCGACTGTCGCCTGCCGCTGGGGGACATGGCTCACCACTGGGATATCAGCGATGATGCGCTGTGCTGGCGTTTTCATCTCCGCCCTACCTTACGCTGGCATAACGGCGACGCGGTGGAGACAAGCCAGCTGGAGAGCCGTTTCCGGATGCTTCTGGCGCTGCCGATGCTGTGCGCGCTTTTTGCCAGCGTGAAATCTGTCGAGGCGACGCACTCTCATACCCTCACCTTTACGCTGCACCGCCCGGACTTCTGGCTGGCGCACCGGCTTGCCAGCTATGGCAGCGTGCTTGCCCACCCGCAGTTGCCCCAGACTGGCTGCGGGCCGTTTCGTCTTGTCGCGTTCAGCCCGGAACTGGTGCGCCTGGAGAGCCATGAACACTATCACCTGAGCCACCCGCTGCTGAAAGCCGTTGAGTACTGGATCACCCCTCAGCTATTTGAACAGGATCTTGGCACCAGCTGCCGTCATCCGGTGCAGATCGCCATTGGCGAGCCGGACGAACTGGTGCATCTACAGCCGGTAAGCGATAGCGTCAGCCTCGGCTTTTGTTACCTTACACAGCGTACCGGCCCGAACCTCAGCAGGCAGCAGGCCCGGCGACTGGTGCAGATTATTCATCAGACCGCGCTGCTCGACACCCTGCCGCTGGACGAAAACCTCATTAAGCCGAGTAAAGCGCTGATTCCGGGGTGGGATATGCCACGCTGGCCGCAGCAGGAGGATGTCCCCCTGCCTGCTAAGCTGACGCTGATTTATCATCTGCCGGTAGAGTTGCATACCATGGCGCAGCAGCTAAAAAGCTGTCTTGCCGAACTTGGCTGTGAGTTAACGGTGCTGTTTTATGACGCAAAAACCTGGGAAGGCTGCAGCGCGCTGGCGCAGGCGGATCTGGTGATGGGGGATCGCCTGATTGGCGATGCCCCGGAATATACCCTTGAGCAGTGGCTACGCTGCGATCCCGTCTGGCCGAACGTTCTGAGCGCACCGCACTTCGCCCATTTGCAAACCACACTCGACAGCGTGCAGAGCCTGGCCTGCGAAACGGCAAGAGCCAATGCGTTGCAGGCGTTTTTCAGTCAGCTCATGGAGGAAGCCGTGCTGACACCGCTGTTTAATTACCACTACCGTATCAGCGCGCCGCCCGGCGTTGAGGGTATTCGTCTTAATACCCGGGGCTGGTTTGACTTTACGCAGGCCTGGCTTCCACCTCCGCGCGGCGAAGAAGCTGGTCGCGGCAATCCGCAGACGCTACCATAACCTTTTAGCGAGAAAGAGCAGGAATGATTATGAAACGTGCCGTTGTGGTATTCAGTGGCGGACAGGACTCCACGACTTGCCTGGTGCAGGCGCTACATCATTACGATGAAGTACACTGCGTTACCTTCGATTACGGTCAGCGCCATCGCGCGGAGATTGACGTGGCCCGTGAACTGGCCTTAAAGCTCGGGGCGCGTGCTCATAAAGTGCTGGATGTCACGCTGCTTAATGAACTGGCGGTAAGCAGCCTGACCCGCGACAGCATTCCGGTGCCGGATTATGAACCGGACGCCAGCGGCATTCCGAATACCTTTGTGCCAGGGCGCAATATTCTCTTTCTGACCCTGACCGCCATTTATGCGTATCAGGTGCAGGCGGAAGCGGTGATTACCGGGGTGTGCGAAACCGATTTTTCCGGCTATCCGGACTGCCGCGATGAGTTTGTGAAGGCGCTGAACCATGCGGTAAATCTCGGGATGGCGAAAGATATCCGTTTCGAAACGCCGCTGATGTGGCTGGATAAAGCGGAGACCTGGGCGCTGGCGGATTACTGGGGCAAGCTTGCGATGGTGCGGGCAGAGACGCTGACCTGTTACAACGGTATCCGCGGCGACGGATGCGGGCAGTGCGCGGCCTGCAACCTGCGCGCCAACGGCCTTAACCATTATCTGGCGGATAAATCCGCGGTGATGGCGGCAATGAAAAAGAAAACCGGTTTGCAGTAACGCTGCCCTTTCAGATTCCCGGGTGCGGCTTCGGGTCCGATCCGGGACGCTCGTGCGGCCTGATACCCTCACCCCGGCCCTCTCCCACAAGGAGAGGGTGCAAACACTAAAAAACGGCAACAATGTTGCCGTTTTGCTATTTACCTTAACTACGCTTCTTCGCGGATCATTTGCTCCAGCTTTTCCCTGAGCTCGCCTTCCAGCGCCAGCGCCTTTTGCGTTTTTAAATCGATACAGACGAACGTTACCAGCGCGTCAGCGACCACCTCGCCTTCCGGGTCCAGCGTAACGACCTGGCTTAATACGCCGCTGCGGCCGTTAATCTGCGTTACGTGGCTGGTCACCGTCAGGCGATCCCCCAGCACGGCGGGGCGGCGATAGTTGATATTAATATTAACGACCACAAACGCGATGTTGTTCGCCATCATCCACTGAAAGCTTTCATTGTTCTCCAGCCCGTCCCAGCGCGCCTCTTCAAGAAACTCCAGGTAGCGGGCGTTGTTGACGTGCTGGTAGACATCGAGGTGATAACCACGAACTTTGATTTGAGTCTGCATAGCGCATTAACCTTTTCTTTTGTTATAGGAACAGAGGTCATAACTGGTATGACCTCTCTAGTCTGGCAAAGATTTGCGACTACGCAAGCGCTTTCTGCTACAGGGTCAGGCTCCGCAGATTACGTTCCACCAGCGCGCTTCCCATTCCCGGCACCTGCTTTAAATCATCCAGCGTTTTAAACGGGCCGTACTCCTCCCGGTAGCTGACGATGGCCTGCGCTTTTTTTATGCCGACACCGTTCATCACCCGCGCCAAATCTTCGGCGCTGGCAGCGTTGATGCTCACTTTCGCGCCCTCTTCGTCATCAACGCTCTTAGCCTTCTCGGCTTTAGCCTGCTCTGAGGTTGCCGTCGCGCTTTTCGACGGGCTTGCTGTGGCTTTAACCCCGCTCTCTGCGGGGGCCGCCAGCGCGCCATAGCTCATACCCGCGCAGGCAAATGAGAGGCCGATTAAAAGCGCTTTGATTCCATTTTTCATGCTGTTTCTCCTTGTGTTTTAACAGTGAGGCTACGTTAAACAAGATAAGAAACGGGCACAAACGGCAGATAACAAATGTGGAAAAGGCCGCGAAAGCGGCCTTTTGAGTTGCAGTAAGTTGCAATTTATGTGCGAGGCGTCTCGTTATTCTTCCTGCGCGATGCTTTTGCCAATTTTGATTTCGGCTTCTTTGCGCAGGTTGCTCATCAGCGCCTCGAAGGCGATCTGGGCATTATTTTCCGTGATGCCCTGCACCAGCTGCGCTTTCTGCGCATCCGGCAGCGTACCCGCCTTCACTTCATCCAGTGCCAGAACCACAACGTTACCCTGCAGATCGTTGGCAACGCCATAACCCGGCTTGTCTTTAGCAGGCAGAGGAAGAGCAAAGGCCGCCAGGCTTACCGGATCCTGAGCGGTACGCGGCAGGGTTTTCGGCGCGCTAAAACTCAAGCCAGCGGCTTTCAGCGCTTCGTCGCCTTTACCTGCTTTCAGCTCAGCCACAACTTTTTCCGCATCAAGCTTCGCCTGTTGCTGCGCCTTGTTGTGCTTCACGATATCGCTGACCTGATCCTTCACCTCCGCCAGCGGCTTAATCGCTTCCGCTTTATGCTCGCTCACGCGCAGCACAAAGGCGCGATCGCCCTCGACGGTAATGATGTCGGAGTTGCTTCCCGGCGTACCGTTAACGCCTACCAGGCTGCCGTTGAAAATGGCCTCGGAGACCGGTTTGAAATTAAGTTCTTCCGGCAGATTGTCACGACCAAACCAGCCCGTTTCCACTGCTTTCACACCGGCTGCCTGCTCAGCACCCGCCAGAGAATCATTCTCATTGCTGGCCGCCGCGCTGACTTTCTGCTGCAGCGCGAACCAGGCATCAAGCGCCTTCTCGTGCTTAACTTTCGCAGCGATATCATCATGCGCTTCACTCAGCGGTTTGACTTTTGCCGGTTCGATATCATCCAGACGCACGACCAGGAAGCCGACGGAAGATTTAATCACGCCGGAAAGCTGGCCTTTCTCTTTCAGACCGGCGTTTTTCAGTTCATCCGGGGTGGTGGTCGCTTCCAGCCAGCCCATATCGCCGCCGTTGCGGGCAGAGATAACGTCAGTGGATTTCTCTTTGGCAAGGGTGGCGAAATCTTCACCTTTCGCCAGCGCGTCAAGCACCGCTTTCGCATCGCTTTCCGTTTTGGTCTGGATCACGCTGTAACGGGTGCGCTGCGGCTGGGTGAACTCATCCTTATGCCGATCGTAGTAAGCCTGCACTTCTGCCTCGCTTACCGCGTCCTGCATAGAGGCTGCATCCAGCTTGATATAGCTCACGCGGAACTGCTCAGGAGAGACAAAGCGGCCTTTGTTCTGGTCGTAGAACGCCTTGATCTCTTCGTCGCTTACCGTCTGTTTGGCCGCCAGAGCGTTAACATCGATCACCGCTTCGCGTACTACACGCTGCTGGGAGACCAGCGCCACCAGCTCATCGGTTTCACCTTTCAGCATGAAATCCGTCCCGGCAACGGCATTGATCAGCTGCTGGGAGGTCATCTGATTGCGCAACGCCTGAGCATACTGATCGGCGCTCATGCCCATCTGATTGACGATGGCGTTGAAGCGGGCGTTATCAAATTTGCCGTTACTCTGGAACGCCTGGGTTGCAAAGATGGCTTTTTTCACCTGTTCATCGCTGATGCCCAGGTTAAGGCTCTTCGCATACTGGTCAAGCAGCGCCTCGTCGATGAGACGATTCAGCACATCCCGACGCATGGAATTCATGTAATTTTCGTTCGCCGCCATCTCAGAGAATTTATCGCCCCAACGCTGCTGCTGGCGATTACGTTCCCTCGCCACGGCGTTTTCGAACTGCGGGCGCCCAATCTCCTGGCCGTTGACCTTCGCGGCATAGTTGTCGTTACCGCCAATAAGATAGCTACTGACGCCGGTCAAAATGAACGACACGATAATGATGCCGAAAATGATCTTGAGCACGATGCTGTTAGCTGCCGTGCGTAAATTGTCCATCATGGTGTAACAACACTCCGCTGTAGGTGACTGTAATTCTCGCGCAGTCACTCAGTTTCCCGACGCTGCGTATAAGGTCGTATTTTGACAAGAAAAGGGGGCGATTGTCAGCCCACAACATACAGAAACTCAGAGAAAGAGTGGCTAAAAATAAAAAAGGCACATCTCTCGATGCGCCCTTGCACTTTCCACCTTCCTCAGGGAAGCGATCAGTTTACCGCGTCTTTCAGCGCCTTGCCCGCGCGGAAGCCAGGAACTTTCGCTGCGGCAATGGTGATTTCTTTGCCGGTCTGAGGATTGCGGCCAGTACGGGCAGCACGCTCTTTTACAGCAAAAGTACCAAAACCTACCAGCGCTACATCGTCCCCAGCTTTCAGAGATTCAGTAACAGAAGCAATCAAAGCATCTAACGCACGTCCGGCCGCCGCTTTAGAGATGTCAGCATTTGCGGCAATCTTGTCTATCAGTTGAGATTTATTCACTCTTCTCTTCCTCTCTTTATAATTTATATCGCACCTGCATCCTTCACAGTGCGACCGCGCAGCAGTTATATCAGGCCTGTCATGCCCTTACAACAGCAGTTGATGATGGCATAACCCGCCAGCAATCTAAATTAGCTATACAAAAAAAGGCTGGCAAGTACGAAATGCCTTACCAGCCCGGTATTTCTCAACGCTATTTGCGCAAGGTCACTATTTTGCGGTCGCGACCTGCATGCCAAACGGCGCATTCTGCAACGCCAGCGTCAGAACCTCATCAATGCGCTTAACCGGATGAATATCCAGATCGGCGATGACGTTCTCCGGGATCTCCTCCAGGTCACGCTTGTTCTCGAACGGAATCAGTACGGTTTTGATGCCGCCGCGATGCGCCGCCAGCAGTTTTTCTTTCAGGCCGCCAATCGGCAGCACCTGACCACGCAGGGTGATCTCACCGGTCATCGCCACATCGGCGCGAACCGGGTTGCCGGTCAGGCAGGAGACCAGCGCGGTACACATTGCAATACCTGCGCTCGGGCCGTCTTTCGGCGTCGCCCCTTCCGGTACGTGAACGTGAATGTCGCGTTTTTCGTAGAAATCGGCGTTGATGCCCAGTTTCTCCGCCCGCGCGCGCACCACGGTCAGCGCCGCCTGGATAGACTCCTGCATCACTTCGCCCAGCGAACCGGTATAGGTCAGTTTACCTTTACCCGGTACGCAGGCGGTTTCGATGGTCAGCAGGTCGCCGCCCACTTCCGTCCACGCCAGGCCGGTCACCTGTCCTACACGGTTTTCATCGTCCGCGCGACCATAGTCAAAGCGCTGAACGCCCAGGTAGTCGTGCAGATTATCGCCGTTGATTTCGATGTGCTTAAGGGAGGGATCCAGCAGCAGCTGTTTCACCGCCTTACGGCACAGTTTCGAAATTTCACGCTCAAGGCTACGCACGCCCGCTTCACGGGTGTAGTAACGAATAATGCCAATGATGGCGCTGTCGTCTACGGTCAGCTCGCTCGGCTTAAGGGCGTTACGCTCAACCTGTTTTGGCAGCAGGTGACGTTTGGCGATGTTCAGCTTTTCATCTTCGGTATAGCCAGAAAGACGGATCACTTCCATACGGTCCAGCAGCGGCGCCGGAATGTTCATGGAGTTGGAGGTCGCCACAAACATCACGTCGCTGAGGTCGTAGTCCACTTCCAGGTAGTGATCGCTAAAGGCCACGTTCTGTTCCGGGTCCAGTACTTCCAGCAGTGCGGAAGCCGGATCGCCACGCATGTCCGAAGACATCTTGTCGATCTCATCAAGCAGGAACAGCGGGTTTTTCACTCCCACTTTGGCCATTTTCTGGATCAGTTTACCCGGCATAGAGCCAATATAGGTGCGGCGGTGACCACGAATTTCCGCTTCATCACGCACGCCGCCCAGCGCCATACGGATGTACTTACGCCCTGTGGCTTTGGCGATAGACTGGCCCAGAGAAGTTTTACCTACCCCCGGCGGCCCCACCAGACACAGGATCGGCCCTTTCAGCTTGTTCATACGGCTCTGCACCGCAAGATACTCAAGGATGCGGTCTTTCACCCGCTCCAGGCCGTAATGGTCGGTATCGAGTACCTCTTGCGCCTGGCGCAAATCTTTTTTGACTTTGCTGCGCGCATGCCACGGAACCTGAATCATCCACTCAATGTAGCCGCGCACAACGGTGGCTTCGGCGGACATCGGGGACATCATTTTCAGCTTCTGCAGTTCCGCTTCGGCTTTCTCTTTTGCCTCTTTCGGCATCTTCGCGGCGTCGATTTTACGCTTGAGCGCTTCGTTCTCGTCCGGCGCGTCGTCCATCTCGCCGAGCTCTTTCTGAATGGCCTTCATCTGCTCGTTCAGATAGTACTCGCGCTGGGATTTCTCCATCTGTTTCTTAACGCGGTTACGAATGCGCTTCTCAACCTGCAACAGATCGATTTCCGACTCCATCATCGCCATCAGATATTCAAGACGTTCGTTGACGTCTGACATCTCCAGCACCGACTGCTTGTCGGCGAGTTTGAGTGGCATATGGGCCGCGATAGTGTCCGCCAGGCGCGCCGGATCGTCGATGCTATTAAGCGACGTCAGGACTTCCGGCGGGATTTTCTTGTTCAGCTTGATGTAGCCTTCGAACTGGCTGATGGCGGTACGCACCAGCACTTCCTGTTCACGCTCGTCAATAGCCGGTGAGTCAAGGTACTCCGCCTTGGCGCTAAAATGCTCGCCGTTGTCAGACAGCGTGGTGATACGCGCGCGCTGCAAACCTTCGACCAGCACTTTAACGGTGCCGTCCGGCAGTTTGAGCATCTGCAAAATAGACGCCACGGTCCCGACGGTGAAAAGATCGTTTACACCCGGCTCATCCGTTGACGCTTCCTTCTGCGCGACCAGCATGATTTTTTTATCATGATCCATGGCCGCTTCCAGACAACGGATAGATTTTTCCCGCCCTACAAACAGGGGTATGACCATGTGCGGATAAACCACCACATCGCGCAACGGCAATACGGGGATTTCAATGCGTTCAGAACGCTCAGGATTCATAGAGCTCTCTCTTAGTTTAATGTCCGCCAGGTAATCCGGTGACGTGACTGTGCAACACGCACCCTTAACATGTAATCCAGTATATGGGGATGTTTCCCACACATTCAACGGCGGGAATCAGGAAAAATAAAAGGGGAGATAAAATCCCCCCTTTTTTGTTAACTGCCTGTATGAATTGATGAATTATTCACCAGACGCCTGCTGGGCTTCAGGTTTGCCGTAAATCAGCAGCGGTTTGCTTTGTCCGGCGATGACGGACTCATCAATAACCACTTTTTCAACCTCTTCCAGCGAAGGCAGGTCATACATGGTATCAAGCAGGGCCGCTTCCACGATTGAACGCAGGCCGCGGGCACCGGTTTTACGGGACATGGCTTTCTTCGCAATCGCATTGAGCGCCTCGTCACGGAACTCCAGATCCACCCCTTCCAGATTGAACAGCGCCTGATACTGCTTGGTCAGCGCGTTTTTCGGTTCTTTGAGGATCTGGATCAGCGCCTCTTCGCTCAGCTCATTCAGCGTGGCGACCACCGGCAGACGACCAATAAATTCCGGGATCAGACCAAACTTGATCAGATCTTCCGGCTCAACCTGCGCCAGCAGTTCACCTTCGTTCGCTTTTTCGGATTTGCCTTTCACCGTCGCGCCAAAGCCGATGCCGGAGCCGGTTTCGACACGGTGGGAAATCACTTTATCCAGCCCGGCGAATGCACCGCCGCAAATAAACAGGATCTTAGAGGTATCAACCTGCAAGAACTCCTGCTGCGGATGTTTACGCCCGCCCTGCGGCGGAACGGCGGCAACGGTGCCTTCGATCAGTTTCAGCAGCGCCTGCTGTACGCCCTCGCCGGAAACGTCACGGGTAATAGACGGATTATCCGATTTACGCGAAATTTTATCGATTTCATCGATATAGACGATGCCGCGCTGCGCCTTCTGCACATCATAGTCGCATTTCTGCAACAGCTTCTGGATGATGTTTTCAACGTCTTCACCCACGTAGCCGGCTTCGGTCAGCGTGGTGGCGTCGGCCATGGTAAACGGCACATCCAGCAGGCGCGCCAGGGTTTCCGCCAGCAGCGTTTTACCGGAACCGGTCGGGCCGATCAGCAGAATGTTACTTTTGCCCAGCTCTACGCCATTACTGGTGTCGCCGTTGCGCAGACGTTTGTAGTGGTTGTAAACCGCAACCGCCAGCACTTTTTTCGCCTGCTCCTGACCAATGACGTAATCGTCCAGATGGTGGCGAATTTCGTGCGGCGTCGGCAGCGCACTGCGCTCGCGATGCGGCGCAACTTCTTTAATCTCTTCGCGAATGATGTCGTTACACAGATCGACACATTCGTCGCAGATATACACGGACGGCCCGGCAATCAGCTTGCGCACTTCATGCTGGCTTTTGCCGCAAAAAGAGCAGTACAACAGTTTGCCCGAACCATCTTTGCGTTTATCTGTCATGAGTCAAAACCTCTTTTCTGTTCTTTGTGCCGCAGATGACGACGCAAATGCCATTCCAGGCGCAAGACGCTACGCGAGCGTAGTGCCGCTCCATAGAGTATAGCGGCACTCGTCCGGCCTGAGCATTAATTACGATGAGTCAAGATTGAATCAACCAGACCATATTCGACGGCTTCATTCGCAGAGAGGAAACGGTCGCGCTCGGTATCGCGTTCAATCTGTTCTAATGATTGACCCGTGTGGTGCGCCATAAGTTCATTCATGCGCCCTTTCACTTTCAGGATTTCGCGGGCGTGGATTTCGATGTCCGTCGCCTGACCCTGATAACCGCCCAGCGGCTGGTGGATCATGACACGAGAGTTCGGCAGGCAGAAACGTTTGCCCTTGGCCCCCGCGGTCAGCAAAAATGCGCCCATTGACGCCGCCTGGCCCATACAGATGGTGCTGACGTCAGGCTTGATAAATTGCATGGTGTCGTAAATCGACATCCCGGCGGTGATCACCCCGCCTGGTGAGTTGATGTACAGGTAAATATCTTTTTCCGGGTTTTCCGCTTCGAGGAACAGCATCTGCGCCACGATCAGGTTAGCCATGTGGTCTTCCACCTGACCAGTCATGAAGATAACGCGTTCCTTGAGAAGACGGGAGTAGATATCGAAGGAGCGCTCACCGCGTGAGGTCTGCTCAATAACCATTGGCACCAGAGCCATATGGGGTGCAAAGGAATCTCGTTCGCCGCTGTATGACATTTCCGTCTCCTGGATCTAAAAATAAATAACCTGCTGTACTGATTGTACTGGAGTGAGTCAGGTCTTACTACGCCTCCTCACAGACGGATTATCAGCCAGAGTGTTGACAGTTGTTACTCCCTTTAATGGGGATAGCCACACCTTAATTCAAGCATAACAACCTTTTGCTGTTACGCTAACACTGAAACATCCTTTTAGCACATATCCGATAGCGTCAATGCGATAAAAAAGCCCGTCACCGGAAGGTGACGGGCTTACTGTTTACTATTTGAACCAAAAAGAGGGCATTAAGCCTGCTGGTTCATCAGTTCCTGGAAGTTGGTTGCTTTTTCGGTCACTTTCGCTTTCGCCAGTACCGCTTCAACAGCCTGCTCTTCCAGCGCGACATTGCGCATGTTATCGGTCAGTTCTTTGTTTTTGCTGTAGAACTCGATAACTTCTGACGGATCTTCGTAAGCGGAAGCCATCTCTTCGATCAGCGCTTTAACGCGCTCTTCGTCAGCTTTCAGCTCGTGAGTGCGAATCACTTCACCCAGCAGCAGACCAACGATAACGCGGCGTTTCGCCTGCTCTTCAAACAGTTCGCGCGGCAGTTCCAGCGCCTGTTTTTCGTTGCCGCCGAAACGCTGTGCAGCCTGACGACGCAGAACGTCGATTTCGCTGTCGATCAGTGCGGACGGGATGTCGATCTCGTTCGCTTTCACCAGGCCTTCGATAGCCTGAGACTTGATGCGGTTGCGGACAGCGCCTTTCAGCTCGCGCTCCATGTTTTTACGCACTTCTGCGCGCAGGCCGTCGATAGAACCATCTTCAACGCCGAAACGTTTGATGAACTCTTCGGTCAGCTCAGGCAGTTCGCGCTCTTCAACTTTCTTGAGGTTGATAGCGAACTTCGCGGCTTTACCTTTCAGGTTTTCCGCGTGGTAATCTTCCGGGAAGGTGACATCGATGGTGAACTCTTCACCGGCTTTGTGACCTTTGATACCGTCTTCGAAGCCCGGGATCATACGACCCTGGCCCATGGCCAGAACGAAATCGGTCGCTTTACCGCCTTCAAACTCTTCGCCGTCAACAGAGCCGGTGAAGTCAACGGTCACGCGATCTTCCGCGTCAGCTGCGCCGTCTTTGTCTTTCCAGGTCGCCTGCTGCTTACGCAGGGTGTCCAGCATGGTGTCGACGTCAGCGTCGGTCACTTCAACAACCGGTTTTTCAACTTCGATCGTTTCCAGACCTTTCAGCTCAACTTCCGGGTAAACTTCGAACTCTACGGAGTAGGTGAAGTCTTCGCCCAGTTTGTATTCGCCCGGAACGTAGTTCGGTGCGCCAGCCGGATTGATTTTTTCCTGAATGATCGCGTCAATGAAGTTGCGGCTCATCAGTTCGCCCAGCACGTCCTGACGCACGGAAGCGCCATAACGCTGAGCAACGACGTTCATCGGTACTTTACCTTTACGGAAGCCGTCGATACGGACTTTTTTCGCTACGTTGACCAGCTCGCTCTTCACAGCGGTCTCGATGCTGTCAGCAGCGATAGTAATCGTTACACGGCGCCCAAGGCCCTGAGTGGTTTCAACTGAAACTTGCATCTTGTTACCTCAAAAAATCACAGTGCTCGGTCAACTCTACTCTGGAAGCCGTCACAGACTTCACAGAACCGGGATGCTCTCTCAAATCAGATATACATTCCCTGTCACCAGAATCATCCCGAAGACGTTCATATATAAGACGCGGCATTATAGCGGCATCACTGTAGTGAGTCGAGAACGGGAATGCCGCATTGTTGCGCCAACTTTCACAATTCCGCGGTTATTTTGAGCTAAAAAACACCCTTCTCGCTCAAATTTCAGACAAAACAAAACGGCCCGCAGGCCGTTTTTACATAATCTGTACGCAACATACTGGAAAAGCTCAGGCGGATGCAAATGCGTTTTACGCGATGCTGCCTGCTCCACGGCACGGCGGCGAGGCGAAAATAGTATCCTGCAGCCCCGCCCACTCTTTGATCGTGTAGGTGTGCAGCGCCAGCGCATGGACGGTAGAAGCCAGTTCCGTTGCCAGCGTGCCGTAAATCATACGATGGCGATTCAGAAAACGCTCGCCGGTAAAGCGGTCGCTAACCAGTACGACTTTAAAATGACTTTCAGAACCTGCCGGTACATTGTGACGATAGCTTTCATCAACAACTTCGAGGAACACGGGTTCGAACGCTGCCCTTAACTTCTCTTCAATCTGCTCACGTATCATCATGACATTCCTCCTCCAACCACGCTGCGATGCTACCCATCCCTTTAAATGTTAGCCGCTTTTATCCTGTTCATAACAGGAAAACAACAAAAATTTAGCTTTCATCTACTTTTCTCAGTCAAAGGTATGAACTGCGGTAAAAGCTGCGCTTATTTATGCAGGCCAGGGCCGCTATTGGTGGCCGCGCGGTCAAAAAAAGCTCAACACGATGAATTTACATGCTTTGAGGACTTCCTCTTGTTGACGGCAATGTTATGATGGCGGCAATTTTTCTAATTCCTGTTTGCAATACCGAGAACCCGAACATGTTAAAAAAACTTCTCTTCCCTCTCGTCGCCCTCTTTATGCTGGCGGGCTGCGCTACGCCTCCCAGCACGATTGACGTATCGCCGAAAATCACCCTGCCGCAGCAGGACCCAAGCCTGATGGGCGTGACCGTGAGCATCAACGGCGCCGATCAGCGTCCGGACCAGGCGCTGGCGAAAGTGACGCGCGATAACCAGCAGGTGACTTTAACCGCCACCCGCGATCTGCGTTTCCTGTTACAGGAAGTGCTGGAAAAACAGATGACCGCACGCGGCTACATGATTGGACCGAACGGCGCGGTGAACCTGCAGATTATTGTTAACCAGCTCTACGCGGATGTCTCCCAGGGCAACCTGCGCTATAACATCGCCACCAAAGCGGATATCGCTATCATCGCGACGGCAGCTAACGGCAATAAGATGACGAAAAACTACCGCGCCAGCTACAACGTAGAAGGTGCGCTGCAGGCGTCTAATGAGAAGATCGCTAATGCTGTTAACAGCGTGCTGACCGATACCATCGCCGATATGTCTCAGGACACTACCATTCATCAGTTCATTAAACAGAACGCGCGTTAAGTTCTGTTCGCTGGCCCGGTTCGCCGGGCCAGTACATCACCATGCCCAGCAACTATTTACGCATCTTCCAGCAACCTAAATCAGCGATCCTGCTGATACTCGGCTTCGCCTCCGGTTTACCGCTTGCCCTGACCTCCGGCACGTTGCAGGCGTGGATGACCGTGGCCAACGTCGATTTGAAAACCATTGGTTTCTTTTCGCTGGTAGGACAGGCCTATGTGTTTAAGTTCCTCTGGTCGCCGGTGATGGACCGCTATACCCCGCCTTTTCTTGGGCGGCGGCGCGGCTGGTTACTGCTGACCCAGTTTGGCCTGCTGCTCTCCATTGCGGCGATGGGTTTTCTGGAGCCGGGAACTCAGCTGCGCTGGATGGCGGCGCTGGCGGTGGTCATCGCATTCTGTTCGGCATCGCAGGATATTGTTTTTGACGCCTGGAAAACCGATGTGCTGGCGGCAGAAGAGCGTGGCGCGGGCGCGGCGATAAGCGTGCTCGGCTACCGGTTAGGGATGCTGGTTTCCGGCGGCCTCGCGCTGTGGCTGGCGGATCGTTTCCTGGGCTGGCAGGGCATGTACTGGCTGATGGCGGCGTTGCTTATCCCCTGTATTATCGCCACCCTTCTTGCTCCGGAGCCTACGGACGCCATTCCTTCCCCCCGCACGCTGGAGCAGGCGGTTGCCGAGCCGCTGCGTGATTTTTTTGGCCGCAACAATGCATGGCTGATTCTGCTGCTGATTGTCCTTTATAAGTTGGGCGATGCGTTCGCCATGAGCCTCACCACCACGTTTCTTATACGCGGCGTCGGGTTTGACGCAGGCGAAGTGGGGGTGGTGAACAAAACGCTGGGGCTTATCGCCACCATTATCGGCGCGCTGTGGGGCGGCGTGCTGATGCAGCGACTGTCGCTGTTTCGCGCGCTGCTGATTTTTGGCCTGCTGCAGGCCGCCTCTAACGCGGGCTACTGGGTGCTCTCCGTCATGGATAAAAACATGATCGGCATGGCCACTGCGGTATTTTTTGAGAACCTTTGCGGCGGAATGGGAACCTCTGCGTTCGTCGCCCTGTTAATGACGCTCTGCAATAAATCGTTTTCTGCGACCCAGTTCGCGCTGCTCTCGGCGCTGTCCGCCGTAGGGCGTGTGTATGTCGGGCCGCTGGCCGGCTGGTTTGTGGAAGCGCATGGCTGGTCAACGTTCTATCTTTTCTCCATTGTCGCTGCCCTGCCCGGCCTGCTGCTGCTGCTGTTATGTAAAAAAACGCTGGCCTTCACCCAGCGTAGCGAGCGCTTTATGCCGCGCACCGAGTACCCAGGCGCTTATCGTCTGGCGCTGGCCATCCTCGCGGCTGGCTGCCTGCTGCTTGCCGGCTGGCTGTGCCTTCTGGTGGCGCAGGCCGCTGGCGTGATTTATCCGACCTATGGCAATGCGGTGCTGGAGTTAGGTGCCCTGCTTGCGCTCTTCGGCATTCTGTACGGCGGCCTGCTGGACCTGCTGGCGCTGCGCAAAACGGGGCTGCTGTAGCAGCGCTGAAAATAGTGACTCTCCTGGCGGCGTAAATTTTCCTGTCTGTGCGCCAGGGAATGGTTAATTATCTTAAACATTAAAATCAACGCCTTAAAATTATAACCACAGCAAATTAATTGCTTTACGTTATTAATTTGTTCATTAAATAGACGCCACGCTTTTTTTTCCCGTCAGAAAGCCATTCCCTCCAATAATTTTCTTTAAATGATTTGTGCGGTATAAATAACACGTTATTCTTTAACGATTCAGCATAGTTATTAATTGCAGGTTTCCAGTAATGTTCAATAAATGCTGAAATATTGTTAACCAATTGTGTATTAAATTGATTGGTTATACCAATTTACCTCACCTTTTATTGTAATGTAGCGATTTCGTTATAACCTTAATGGCAGGCGGCGTGAATGCCCGATTTTACAGATTGTTGCATTTCGTGTGACATTATCGGCAGAACCCAGTAACACCTTGCTGACACCGTGCCAATCATGTTTACAGTAATGTAACCTTCCCGTAAAATGCCCGCACACTTTAAACGCCACCAGATCCCCGTGGAATTGAGGTCGTTAAATGAGACTCAGGAAATACAATAAAAGTTTGGGATGGTTGTCATTAATTGCAGGTACTGTTTTACTCAGTGGCTGCGATTCTGCACTTCTTGACCCCAAAGGACAGATTGGACTGGAGCAACGTTCGCTGATACTGACGGCCTTTGGCCTGATGTTGATTGTCGTTATTCCCGCCATCTTAATGGCCATTGGTTTCGCCTGGAAGTATCGTGCGAGCAATAAAGATGCGAAGTATAGCCCTAACTGGTCACACTCCAATAAAGTGGAAGCTGTGGTCTGGACGGTGCCGATTCTGATCATCCTGTTCCTCGCTGTACTCACCTGGAAAACCACCCACTCCCTTGAGCCGAGCAAGCCGCTGGTGCATGACGAAAAGCCTGTCACCATCGAAGTGGTCGCTATGGACTGGAAATGGTTCTTCATCTACCCGGAACAGGGTATCGCTACAGTGAATGAGATCGCTTTCCCGGCTAACACGCCTGTGGAATTCAAAGTGACCTCAAACTCCGTAATGAACTCGTTCTTTATCCCGCGTCTGGGCAGCCAGATTTACGCAATGGCAGGTATGCAGACCAAACTGCATCTCATCGCCAACGAAGCCGGTACGTATGACGGTATCTCCGCCAGCTATAGCGGTCCGGGCTTCTCCGGCATGAAGTTTAAAGCTATCGCCACGCCGGACCGCGCAGCATTCGACCAGTGGGTCGCTAAAGCGAAGCAGTCTCAGAACACCATGAATGACATGGCTGCCTATGAGAAACTCGCCACGCCGAGCGAATACAACAAGGTTGAATACTTCTCCAGCGTGAAACCCGATTTGTTTAAAGACGTTATCAACAAATTTATGGGCCACGGCAAGAGCATGGACATGACCCAACCTGAGGGTGAGCACGCCTCGCACGAAGGGATGGAAGGCATGGACATGAGCCACGCGGAAACCTCTCACTAAAGGGGTCGAGGAAGAAAACGATGTTCGGAAAACTTACACTGGAAGCAGTGCCGTACCATGAACCCATTATCATGGTTACGATTGCTGCGATTATCGTCGGGGGACTGGCGGTACTGGCTCTGCTCACCTATTTCAAAAAGTGGGCATGGCTGTGGAATGAATGGTTGACCTCCGTTGACCACAAACGTCTTGGCATCATGTATGTCCTCGTTGCGGTAGTGATGCTGCTGCGTGGTTTTGCTGACGCCGTTATGATGCGTAGCCAGCAGGCGCTGGCCTCCGCCGGGGAGGCAGGTTTCCTGCCGCCACATCACTACGACCAGATCTTCACCGCCCACGGCGTGATCATGATCTTCTTCGTGGCGATGCCGTTCGTTATCGGTCTGATGAACCTGGTGGTTCCGCTGCAGATCGGCGCGCGCGACGTGGCGTTCCCGTTCCTCAACAACCTGAGCTTCTGGTTTACGGTTGTTGGCGTGATTCTGGTCAACATCTCTCTGGGCGTCGGTGAATTCGCGCAGACCGGTTGGCTGGCCTATCCGCCGCTTTCGGGAATAGAGTACAGTCCCGGCGTAGGGGTCGATTACTGGATTTGGGCGCTACAGCTCTCCGGTATCGGTACAACGCTAACCGGTATTAACTTCTTCGTGACCATTCTGCGCATGCGTGCGCCAGGCATGGGCATGTTTAAGATGCCGGTATTTACCTGGGCTTCACTGTGCGCCAACGTGCTGATTATCGTCTCGTTCCCGATTCTGACGGTAACCATCGCGCTGCTGACGCTGGACCGCTATCTGGGCACCCATTTCTTTACCAACGATTTGGGCGGCAACATGATGATGTACATCAACCTGATTTGGGCCTGGGGCCATCCGGAAGTGTACATTCTGGTTCTGCCGGTGTTCGGGGTGTTCTCGGAAATCGCGGCGACCTTCTCGCGTAAACGTCTGTTTGGCTACACCTCGCTGGTATGGGCAACCATCTGTATTACCATCCTGTCGTTCATCGTCTGGCTGCACCACTTCTTCACCATGGGTGCGGGCGCCAACGTTAACGCCTTCTTTGGTATTACGACGATGATTATCGCCATCCCAACAGGGGTGAAGATCTTCAACTGGCTGTTCACCATGTACCAGGGCCGTATCGTGTTCCACTCTGCGATGCTGTGGACTATCGGCTTTATCGTTACCTTCTCTGTAGGTGGTATGACCGGCGTACTGCTGGCGGTACCGGGCGCGGACTTCGTACTGCACAACAGCCTGTTCCTGATTGCGCACTTCCATAACGTAATCATCGGCGGCGTGGTGTTTGGTTGCTTCGCAGGCCTGACCTACTGGTGGCCGAAAGCCTTTGGCTTCACCCTGAACGAGAAGTGGGGTAAACGCTCCTTCTGGTTCTGGATTATCGGCTTCTTCGTGGCGTTTATGCCGCTGTACGTGCTGGGCTTTATGGGTATGACCCGTCGCCTGAGCCAGCAGATTGACCCGCAGTTCCACGCAATGCTGATGATTGCAGCGGTGGGCGCGGCGCTGATCGCGATTGGTATCCTCTGCCTGCTGATTCAGATCTACGTTTCTATTCGCGACCGCGATCAGAACCGTGACCTGACCGGCGACCCGTGGGGTGGCCGTACGCTGGAGTGGGCAACCTCTTCTCCGCCTCCGTTCTACAACTTTGCCGTTGTACCGGAAATCCACGAGCGCGACGCGTTCTGGGAAATGAAAGAGAAAGGCGAAGCTTACCAGCAGCCGACCCATTATGAAGAAATTCATATGCCGAAAAACAGCGGCGCCGGCATCATCATTGCCGCCTTCGCCACGGTGTTTGGTTTCGCCATGATCTGGCATATCTGGTGGATGGCGATCCTCGGCTTCGGCGGCATGATTGTTACCTGGATTGTGAAAAGCTTCGACGAGGACGTGGATTACTACGTACCGGTTGCAGAAATCGAAAAACTGGAAAAACAGCATTTCGATGAGATCACTAAAGCAGGGCTGAAATAATGGCGACGAGTACTCTTAATCAAACCACTGCCCATGCGCACGATCATGGGCACCACGATGCAGGATCCAATAAGGTCTTTGGATTCTGGATCTACCTGATGAGCGACTGCATCCTGTTCTCATGCCTGTTCGCCACCTATGCCGTTCTGGTGAACGGCACTGCGGGCGGCCCGACCGGCAAGGACATTTTTGAGCTGCCGTTCGTGCTGGTAGAGACCTTCCTGCTGCTGTTCAGCTCCATCACCTACGGCATGGCGGCTATCGCCATGTACAAAAACAACAAAAGCCAGGTTATCTCCTGGCTGGCGCTGACCTTCCTGTTCGGTGCCGGGTTTGTGGCGATGGAGATTTACGAGTTCCACCATCTGATTGCAGAAGGTATGGGCCCGGACCGTAGCGGCTTCCTGTCAGCGTTCTTCGCGCTGGTTGGCACCCACGGCCTGCACGTAACCTCTGGTCTGGTGTGGATGGCGGTTCTGATGTTCCAGATCTCCCGTCGCGGCCTGACCAGCACTAACCGCACGCGTATCATGTGCCTGAGCCTGTTCTGGCACTTCCTGGACGTTGTGTGGATCTGTGTGTTCTCTGTTGTTTATCTGATGGGGGCGATGTAATGAGTCATTCAACGGATCACGGCGCTTCCCACGGTAGCGTAAAAACCTACATGACAGGCTTTATCCTGTCGATCATCCTGACGGTTATCCCGTTCTGGATGGTGATGAGCGGCACGGCTTCTCATGCCGCCATCCTGGGTACCGTCCTGGTTACCGCGATTGTGCAGATTCTGGTGCATCTGGTTTGCTTCCTGCACATGAATACCAAATCTGACGAAGGTTGGAACATGACGGCCTTTGTCTTTACCGTGATTATCATCGCTATCCTTGTAGTCGGCTCCATCTGGATTATGTGGAACCTTAACTACAACATGATGATTCACTAAGAGCGGCGAGTATGTTGAAGCAATACCTGCAAGTCACTAAACCTGGCATCATTTTCGGCAATCTGATCTCGGTGATCGGCGGATTCCTGCTGGCCTCCAAGGGCCAGATAGATTATCTGCTGTTCCTGTGGACGCTGCTTGGCGTATCGCTGGTTGTCGCCTCTGGTTGTGTGTTTAACAACTATATTGACCGTGACATCGATAAAAAGATGGAGCGGACAAAAAACCGCGTGCTGGTCAAGGGACTGATTTCGCCGAAGGTCTCGCTGGTTTACGCCACCTTGTTGGGTATTGCTGGCTTTATGCTGTTGTGGTTTGGCGCAAATCCCCTCGCCTGCTGGCTGGGGGTGATGGGCTTCGTGGTTTATGTAGGGGTTTATAGCCTCTACATGAAACGCCACTCGGTCTACGGCACGCTGATCGGTTCGCTCTCCGGCGCTGCGCCGCCGGTTATCGGCTACTGCGCCGTTACGGGTGAATTCGATAGCGGCGCGCTGATTCTGCTGGCTATCTTTAGCCTGTGGCAGATGCCGCACTCGTATGCCATCGCTATTTTCCGCTTCAAGGATTATCAGGCGGCCAATATTCCGGTTCTGCCGGTGGTGAAAGGCATCTCGGTGGCGAAAAACCACATCACGCTGTACATCATCGCGTTTGCGGTCGCCACGCTGATGCTCTCTCTTGGCGGCTATGCCGGGTATAAATACCTGGTCGTCGCCGCGGCGGTGAGCGTCTGGTGGCTGGGCATGGCGCTGCGGGGCTACAAAGTGGAAGATGACAGAGTCTGGGCGCGTAAGCTGTTCGGCTTTTCGATCATCGCTATCACTGCCCTGTCGGTCATGATGTCGGTCGATTTTATGGTCCCCGACTCCCATAGCCTGGTGGCTTACGTCTGGTAAAAGCAAACTGTAAAAAGGCCCGATCCGCGCGTTATTGCGCCGATCGGGCCTTTTTTTATGCCGATAAGGCAACGCCGCGTAAAAAAAGAGGCTGATAACAATAAATTGCCGATACGCTTTATCAGGCTGATAACCTGACAATATATTATTTTTTAGTACGCCGCGCTTAGTAATAAGAAAGCATGATTTTGCGCTTCGTTATAAAAATAAACAGTCATTCCCCCTGCATTATGCTGTCGCGTTAAAATCCCAGGCTATACTCATACTGTGGATGCGGTTAAAAACAGTTAAAAATTCATTCCCTATCCCCGCCTGCTACATATCAGATGCCTGCAATCGGTCATTGCAACAGTTATCACTTCAATATTGCTTGATATTGAATGAGCTTCCGCGCGCCCGGTATTTTCTTCCGCAGTGGTTATTTTCACTGCCGGGCCTTTTTTCTCGTTATTTATCAGGAGCTTTTTACGGCACGGCAAATTAACTAACCAACTGAATTTTAATGAAAAAACAAGTCACTCCATTACACCGGTAGAGATATTCTCTCTGCGCGGAGGCGAAACCATGGCTGTTTTTAATTCTTTCTGGCAGGCGGGTTATGAAGGTGCGGATCATATAAACCGAAACGGCGAAGCGCTGTCGATGAATGACAGCAATGGACACAGCGCCCGGCATTACGATGATTATCTGGCGCTCAGCGCATTTGATATTGCAACCGTTCGTGAAAGCGTCGGCTGGCGTATCGTTGAAAAAAATGGTGTGTTTGATTTTTCTTCGGTCGCGGAAAAAATGGCATCGGCAAAAAAAGCCAATATACAAATCTGCTGGACCTTTTGTCATTACGGCTGGCCGACAGATATCGATATATTTTCCGAAGCGTTTATCTTCCGCTTCGCTCGTTTATGCGGCGCGCTGGCCGCCTTTTTACGCCCCTGGTACGAGAACGCCCCGGTCTATTCGCCGGTCAATGAGATCTCCTTTACCAGCTGGGGCATCGCGGTAGGGCTCTTTCCCGCCTCCGCCGACGATCCCACCGGCGAGCGCAGCAAGCGGCAGCTGGTGCGCGCCAGCCTTGCGGCGTGCGACGCCATCTGGGCTGCCGATCCCAGGGCGCGCATTTTACATTGCGACCCGCTTATACACCTCATCGCCCCGGCAGACGACGCCGAACTGGCGCAACAGGCGGCAGGCTGGCACGAAGCGCAGTTTCAGGCGTGGGACATGCTGGCAGGCCGCATCGCGCCAGAGCTGGGCGGCGCGCCCCGCTATCTGGATGTGATAGGCGCGAACTACTATCACGACAACCAGTGGGAGTTCGGCAGCAATGCCCGGCTGTGGTGGCATCTGGGCGATCGGCGGCGAACGCGCCTGCATCTCATGCTTGAGCAGCTACAGCAACGCTATGCCCGCCCTATTTTACTGGCGGAAACCAGCCACGTCGGCAGCGGGCGCGGCGCGTGGATAACCGATGTCGCCCAAGAGGTGGCGCAGGCGCGGCTGGTGGGGGTCGAGATTACCGGGATCTGCCTCTATCCCATTATCGACAGGCCCGACTGGGATAACAGCGCCCACTGGAATCAATGTGGCTTATGGGATCTCGCGCCGGATGCCGATGACCCCTTTCGCCGAAAACTCGACGTTGTTTATGCCCATGCCCTCAGGCGCGCCCAGCAAATGCTGGCCCATTTCCTCAGGTTGTCAGAGCGACCTTCTTCCATCAATGGAGAGCGACACGTTATGAAAGAGATCTATGTTTTTAGTCATTTGCGCTGGGACTTTGTCTTTCAACGTCCTCAACATTTGATGACGCGCCTGGCGCAGCATTACGCTATTACTTTTATTGAAGAGCCGCTGTTCTCGGCGGGCGAGCCGGGGCTTAAAGCAACCCATCCCGCCCCCAACATAACGGTGATCCAGCCCCACACCCCCGTTGAGGCAGGCGGTTTTCACGACGGGCAGATAGCCTGGCTGCAACCGATGCTGGCAGAGCTGGAGCGGCAGGATGACGCCCCGATTGTCTGGTTCTATACCCCGATGGCGCTGCCGCTGTTGAAGGTCTTTCCTGCAAGCGTCGTGGTATATGACTGCATGGATGAGCTGGCGGCCTTTGATAAAGCGCCGCGTCAGCTTTTACAGCGCGAATCGGCGCTGCTGGCCCGCGCTGATATTGTCTTTACCGGCGGGCCAAGCCTGTATGAAGCGCGAGCCGGTCGGCACCGCAACGTACACTGCTTCGCCAGCAGCGTTGACGCGGTTCATTTCGAGCAGGCGCTGGACCGCGCCAATCGCCACCCGCTAATGGACGACATCCCGCATCCACGGCTGGGATACTACGGCGTCATTGATGAGCGTATGGACCTGGCGCTGATTGCCGCCGTGGCGGACGCGCGCCCCGAGTGGCAGATTATTATGGTCGGCCCGGTGGTGAAAATCGATCCGGACAGCCTGCCCCGGCGTGACAACATCCACTATTTCGGTATGCAACCCTATCAGGCCCTGCCGCAGTTTCTTGCCGGCTGGGACGTCTGCCTGATGCCGTTTGCCCTCAATCAGTCCACCCGCTTTATCAGCCCGACCAAAGTGCTGGAGTACATGGCCGCGCAGCTACCCGTGGTCAGCACCGCCATTACCGATGTTGAAAAACCCTACGGCCACGTCGTCGCCATCGCCCGCGATCCCGCCGGTTTTATTGCCGCCTGCGACACGGCGCTGGCGTTAACGCCGCAGCAACTGGAGGCACAGCAGGCCATTATGAAAGCGATCGTCGCGCAAACCTCATGGGATCGGACGGCGCAGCATATGTATGAAGAGATCGAAAAAACACGCCTTTCGCACGACCAGCAGACGATAATGCCCGTTACCGATGCCCTGGAAACCTCTGACACGCCGGTGTTGCGCCTTACCGCGCCGCAGGTCGCTGCCAGCCCGGCGCGCTGCCTGATACTCGGCGCCGGGCCAACGGGGCTTAGCGCCGCCTATCACTACGGCGAAGGGGCAACGCTGCTGGAGCGCAACGAGAGCGTCGGCGGCCTGTGCCGATCCGTAACCGATAAAGGCTTCACCTTCGACTATGCCGGGCACATTATGTTCTCTAACGATCCTTATGTGCTTGATCTCTACGATCTGCTGCTGGGGGATAATGTGCACTGGCAGATGCGCGAGGCGTGGGTCTACACCGACGGCGTTTACACTCGCTACCCCTTCCAGGGCTCGCTGTACGGCCTGCCGCCAGAGGTGATTAAAGAGTGTATTCTCGGCGCGGTTGAGGCGCGCTACGGCAAAGCGGACGCCGCGGACCAACCGCAGGAGGGTGTCGGGGTCTGCCATACCGACTGCTGCGCCGACGGCGCGGTGCCTGATTTCACCAGCGCCGGGGCGGCGAACCAGGAAAAAAGCGAGAGTTTCGAATCCTTTATCTACCAGACCTGGGGAGCGGGTATCGCCCGGCACTTTGCCATTCCTTACAACCGTAAGCTGTGGACGGTTCCGCTCTCTGAGATGGAGACCTCCTGGCTGGGGGGACGCGTGCCGCTGCCCGACCTCTCGCAAATTATTGAAGGCGCGCTCTCCGTCACCGACAAGCCGATGGGGCCGAATGCCCGCTTTGGCTACCCGCTAGAAGGGGGGTTTCAGGCGCTGATGAACGGCTTTCTGCCCCATATTAAAGGTACGGTGGAAACCGGCGCCGACGTGAAGCACCTCAATATCCATCAGCACCTGGTCACCCTCGCCGACGGGCGGCAGTTCAGCTATGAAAATATGATAAGTACCCTGCCGCTACCGGCCCTGATTCGCCTGATTGGCGATGACGCCCCTTATGATATCCAGGCCGCCGCGCGCGGGCTGCGTCATGTCTCCGTCCGCTGCGTAAACCTGGGGATAGGCCGGGCGAACCTGACCAATAAACACTGGATTTATTACGCCGGTAAAACGGTCTTTCACCGGGTATTTGTGCAGGGTAACGCCAGCCCGCTGTGCAATCCGCCCGGCGGCTGCGGCCTGACCTGTGAGATTACCTATTCACCGGACAAACCCCTGCCCGCAGACGGGCAGCAGCTTATCGACCGCTGCATCCGCGAGTGCATTGAGGTGGGGCTGATTACCGCCGAAGACGAGGTGCTCGTCGCCAACCAGATAGATATCCCCTGTGCCTACGTGATTTACGACCACAACCGTAAGAAAAACGTTGAGACAGTACGCAAGTGGCTGCTGCAACAGGATATCACCCTCGCCGGACGCTATAGCGAGTGGGAGTATTACAACTCCGATCACGCGTTTATCGCTGGAAAAGTGGCGGCGGAAAAAGTCAAAAGCCGCGCCTGGCGGTACTCCGGCTCGTGAGGGCGCGTTTAGCGGCGCGGTGAAAAGGTGCGGTAGCGATACTGCACCTGTTCGCGCGCCGCTTCGGCGCTGGCGGCATAGCCCGTGCCCCACCAGCCGTATAGCGCGGCGCCGAGCACCGTCGTTTCGGCGTCATCCAGCACCTTAACGGGTATACCGAGCGCATCGGCCTTCATCTGGTTCCACAGCGTATTGCGGCTACCGCCGCCAACCAGCAGCAGCTCGCGGGCGTGAAAACCGCCGATACGCTCCAGCTGCCTGAGGTTGTCGGCAAGCGTCGAGGTCAGGTGCTCCAGCGCCGCGCGCATAAAATGACCGCGCGTCGTGTTGAGGGTCGCCCCCTGCCACCCCGCGCCGTTGAGCAGTTGCCCGCCCATACGTAAACCGTCACAGCCTGCCGTCACGTCGCCCGCTTCGGCAATGATATCCGGCCAGGGCGTTTGCGCCGTCCAGAAAAGCCCCCTCACCCACTCCAGCACCCCGGAAGCGAGATATTGCATCCCCGGGTTAAACAGCCCTGCCGCGCTATCCAGTTCGCAGGTTGATCCTGGCGTTGACGCCAGCAGCCCGGTATCTACCTGCTGGCTTCTTACCATCAGGATCTCCCAGGTTCCGGAGGAGAGCACCGGCTGGTTATGCCCTGCCCCGGAGCCAAAGAGGGCGAACTGAGTATCGTGACCGGTAGCGATAACCGGCAACCCCGCCGGCAGCCCCAGCGCCTGCGCAACCTGCGGTTGCAGTTGCCCCACCCGTTCACCGGGTCTGACCACGGGCGGGAACAGGTGCGCAGGCAGCGCGCACCGGGTAAGGATGTCTTCGCTAAACTCGCCGCGGGCGATCTCCAGCAGCTCACCGGTGCCCGCCATGGTCAGGTCGGTAGTAAACGCGCCGGTTAAGCGCTGGTTGATAAGCGACGAAATAAAAAGCCACGCGTGCGCCTGCTCAAAAACCCGCGGCTGATGTTGCGCCAGCCAGCAGAGCTTGTAGAGAGTATTAAACGAAAAGGCTCCCACACCGCTTAGCGTTTGCCGCTCCCGCTGCGAAATCACCGCTTCCAGGCGTTGCATCACCGCAAGGGTGCGCGGACATTTCCAGCTGATAACCGGGTAAAGCAGTTTGCCGCGGGCATCCACCAGCGCGCCGTCAACGCCGAAGGTCGTCACCGTCAGCCCGGCGATAGCATGCCCCTCAAGCGCGCTGACTACCTCCCGGCAGCAGGTGGCCAGGCGCTGCATGATCCGCTCAAACGGCCACTGCTGCCACTGCGGGTTTTCTTGCGCCGGTTCACTGGCGTTAGCGACCGAAGCGCGGGCAATTATCTGCCCCTGTTGAGTGAGCGCCATGGCCCGCACATTGGTGGCACCGCAATCCAGCACGATAAAACACGGTGGTTTCATAACCGCTCCTTCAAATGCCGGGCGCACCAGGCTGCCCGGCGACACTATTAGCGCTTATACAACGGTCCGTAGTTCTGACAGGCGCGATAATCCTGCCCTTCGCTATCCATCCCGTGAGCCGACCAGGCGGAAGGGCGATAGATCTGTTCCGGTTCGACGTTATGCATGCAGACCGGGATACGCAGCATCGCGGCAAGCGTAATGAAATCGGCCCCTACATGCCCCACCGTCAACACGCCGTGGTTCGATCCCCAGTTCGCCATCACCGACCAGACGTCGCGGAACGCGCCCTCGCCGGTAAGACGCGGCGCAAACCAGGTGGTCGGCCAGGTGGAGTCGGTACGCTGGTTAAGAATATTGTGCACCTCTTCCGGCAGTTCAACGCTCCAGCCTTCGGCAATCTGCAGTACCGGCCCAAGCCCTTTAATCAGGTTTATCCGGGAGAGAGTAAACGGCACCCCGCCCTGAGTGAGGAAGCTCGACGAGAAGCCGCCGCCGCGAAAGTACTCATGAATAGCCGGGCACCAGCGCGTCGCGGCCAGGCACGCTTCCGCCTCCTGCTCGCTAATTTGCCAGTGGGGCTTGAGGGTCGGTTGCCCTTCGGCATCCAGCTGGCGCGCCGTGCCGTCAAGGGCGGCAGAGCCGGAGTTAATCAAATGGATGATGCCGTGTTCCGCCAGCCCGCTTAATGACTGGCCGCTCACCCGCTTAACCGACTCGGGAGACCAGAAGGTACGCACATCGGCAAACACCTGGGCGGTTCCGGTAAGCAGATGCCCGAACAGCATCGCTACGCCGTTCAGGCTGTCGTTCTCGGTGGCGACAATCATCGGCTGGCGAATGCCGTTCCAGTCAAACGAACTGTTGAGCAGTGCTTCGGCGGTGTCGCCGTTAGGGTAGTGATCGGTCCAGTGGCGCTGGCCCTGGAAACCTGCGGCAATGGCGTTATACCCCAGCGACTCCTCCACCCGCTCTTTCCCGGCCAGTTTGGGATTGCCCTGCATCATGTCGCGGATACATATCGCCATCAGCAGGCTTTCACGCAGAATTTCACGGCTTTGCCCGGCGTTGCGTTGGTACTGAGGCGCGTTTTTATCTTCACCGTAGCGGAATTTCTCATCGGCCCAGGACAGCGCCAGCGCCAGCTCCTCTTCGTCGTAGATCTGCTGGTCCATCCGTCGCCGTAGCTCGGTCATATCCACCGACTGCACCTTCATCCCCAGCCAGGATTCAAAGAAATCGTGATCGACAATCGACCCCGCAATCCCCATAGACACGCCGCCGAGCGACAGGTAGCTTCTGCCCTTCATGCTGGCAACGGCGAGCCCGGCGCGGGCAAAGCGCAGCAATTTCTCCGCCACGTCTTCTGGGATAGCACTGTCCCCTGCATCCTGCACGTCGTTGCCGTAGATGGAAAACGCGGGAATGCCCTTCTGGTTATGCGCCGCCAGCGCCGCCGCCAGGTAGACCGCGCCGGGGCGTTCCGTGCCGTTAAATCCCCAGATAGCCTTTGGACGCAGGGGGTCCATATCAATGGTTTCGCTGCCATAACACCAGCATGGGGTCACGGTGATGGTGAGCCCGACATGGTGGGTGCGAAATTTTTCATCGCAGGCGGCGGCTTCCACCATGCCCGCGATGCAGCTGTCGGCGATAACACACTCCACCGGCTCGCCGCAGGCATGGCGCAGGTTTTCGCTCAGTAGCGCCGCGGTAGCGCGCGCCATATTCATGGTCTGATCTTCCAGGGATTCACGCACGCCCAACCGACGGCCATCAATAGCCGGACGAATACCGATGCGCGGTAATGCCGCTTTGTAGTTCATTGCCACTCCTTATGTTTCATTGCCGCTGCCGCCGAACCGCTTTGCCCGGCGCGATGATAAAGCTCGCTGAATGTTGCTAACTCGAATTAGCATAAGTAGCAAAGAACTCATGCCACAATATTTTTTCCTCCGGAGTGTGATGACATTCACGACATACGGTTAAAATTCGATCGGCGTCAAATAAATGTTCTAGCCATCGTTTTTTCTTATCTTTATTTCTCAATGCATTACGCGATCGCCCCTGCTTGCCTTCACACTTTCGTTAAAAAGCGATTGGCGAAAAGGCCGCGCTAAAATAGCTTTTAGCTATGAAAGCTAATTCGAGTTAGCATTTTCGCAAAAATTATGATTGATTGAGGGTGAGGGGCGAAAACGGCCCCGAAATAACCCGGCAATAACCAGGGAAGAAATAGCGGTAAGCACAAGGCAAGTAGCGAAAAACATTAAAAGGCCATTGGGGAATCAAGCGAGGATTCTATGTCAGTCACATCTGAACCAATACAGAAACCGGTCATGAAACAGTTGGGCTTACCCTCTTCTTTTCTGCTTCTTGGCGCGTCATTAGTATTTATCATATTAGGCTATACGCTATTAGAAATTAAGCTGGAGGCGCTGCTGTGTATTACGGCGGTGTTTATCTCGTTCGTTGCCATGTGGCTTGGCCACACCTTTCAGGAAATTATCGACGAGATTGTCCATAAATTTGCTCAGGCGCTACCGTCATTAATGATTGTGATGTGCGTTGGCGGGGTTATTGGCGTCTGGATGAGTTCCGGCACGATTCCCTATTTAATCACCATCGGTCTGAAAATTATCAACCCGCAGTATATTGTGGTTATTACTTTTCTGGTCACCAGCATTGTTGCGACCTGTACGGGCACCTCCTGGGGGGCGGCAGGCACCATTGGCGTTGCGTTAATGGGCGTGGCGCACGGTCTTGACGCTAACCTTGCGGCGGTTGCCGGGGCCGTGGTGGGCGGGGCCTATTTTGGCGATAAAATCTCTCCGCTGAGCGGCTCTTCAAACTTTGCCGCTATCGTCAACAACCTCGATCTTTACGAACATATCAAGCACTTGTGCAAGACCACTATTCCGGCCTGGCTTATCTCGGCGGCGGTCTATTTCGTGATTGGCCTTAATACCGGCGCGACCTCCGGCAGTATTGATTCCGCTCAGCAGACGGTTAATCAAATTAATCAGCTTTATCACACTCACTGGATTCTGGCGGTACCTATTTTTATCGTACTGGCCGGCGCGCTGATGAAAAAACCGGTTATTCCTGTACTGCTGTTTGCAACCGCTATTTCCATCGCTATTTCTTATTTCACCCAGGGTATCGGGATTATTGAAAATCTGAATATCTGGGTGTCCGGTTTTAGCGTCAGTACCCTCACCGCACAGCCGGAAGCGGTGCCGGAGACAATCCGCAACCTGCTGGAGCGCGGCGGCGTGGCTTCGATGATGCCGCTGATTCTGGTCATCCTGTGCGCCTTCTCCTTTGCCGGCCCCCTTTCGCTGACTCAGGCGCTGGATACCATCATCAATTATTTCACCCGCATAGTAAAAAGCGCGGCGGGGCTGATTTTCTCTACCATTGCCGCCTGCGTCGCGCTAATTGCCGCTACCGGAAATAACAACATCGCCTGTTTGCTACCGTCAGAGTTATTCCGTAAAGCGTTCGAGAATAATGGCCTGCACCGTAAAAACATCTCCCGCACCGTAGAAGATGCGGCCACCGTTATTGAGCCGTTAATTCCCTGGACGGCAGCCGGTGTCTTTATGGCGGCAACCCTTGGCGTTCCCACCCTGGATTATGCGCTGTGGGCCGTGCAGTGTTATGCCGGTCTGATTATTGCCGGGTTCTACGCTATCACCGGAATATGCATTGCCAAAACAGATGCTCACGAAACGAATGGAGAGTTAGTCAATGAAAAATAAAACCTATCAACCTGAGTGGAGCAGTCTGGATAGCCGGGAAATGCCGCAGTGGTATAACGACGCGAAGTTCGGCATTTTTATTCACTGGGGCGTCTTTTCTGTTCCGGCATGGCGCAAAATTGATAATTCCCTGTTCGGATCGTATGCCGAATGGTACTACGCCAGCGTTTACGGGCAGTACCGTAATAACGATGATGATTTCCATGAGAAACATTATGGTAAGGATTTTCTGTACCGCGATTTTGCCCCGCAGTTTAAAGCCGAGCTTTTTCAACCCGACGCCTGGGCTGAACTGTTTAAAGCGTCGGGGGCCAAATACGTAGTGCTGACCACCAAACATCACGATGGCTTTTGCCTGTGGCCAACGCAGAACCGGCATAAAAAGAACTGGAACAGCGGCGATACCGGCCCCCGCCGCGATCTGCTGGGCGACATTACCCGGGCGGTACGCGACAACGGCCTGCGAATGGGCATCTACTACTCCATCATTGAGTGGGAAACCAACTGGAGCCATCGCGCGGAGGGGGGCTATTTTGTGCCGCAGCGCGACCGGGAAAAATTCGGTATTCCCGAAAAAGCGTATCCGGACGAAATCCTTATCCCCCAGCTTAAAGAGCTGGTGCAAAATTATCAGCCGTGCCTGATTTTTTCCGACGGCGGCGAGTGGGATCTCAGCGAAGAGTACAGCCAGACGAAACCGTTCCTCTCATGGCTCTATAACGAAGCGCCCAATAAAGACGAAGTGGTGGTCAATGACCGCTTCTTTAAAGGAATGCCGGGGGAACACGGCGATTACTACAGCACCGAATATAACGATAAAGAGGGCTTCGGCGAGCATCATCCCTGGGAAGAGAGCCGCGGCATTGGTAAATCCTACGGCTTTAACCGCGCGGAGCAGCTGGAGGATTACTGTACCTCTCAGGAGCTGATTAACCAGCTTATTGGCATCGTCTCCAAAGGCGGTAACTTCCTGCTCAATGTCGGGCCGACCGCAGACGGACGTATCCCTACTCTGCAACAGGAGCGTCTGCGCGATATTGGCCGCTGGATGGCGGTAAACGGCGAAGCGATTTATGGTAGCGATGTCTGCACCCGCCTGCACTGCGCGGATGAACAGAGCGCCCTGACCAGCGTGGGGGAGACCGATTATCTCATCACGACCCGCTGGCCGACCGAAACGCTGCGCCTGCGGCTGGTGGACGGCGCAGCGCCGGTCAGCTGTACGCTGCTGTGCAAAGAGACGCAGCTGCCGGTGCCGTTCGAAATTGAAGAGGGACATCTCATTGTGCACCCAGTCCCCTGGCAGTTCGATCGCGGCCTGGAGTACGCTTACACCTTCAAATTGAGTCGTTAATAGTGTGGTAATGGACGGGAGCGAGGTGCCGGGAAGATGGCAAAAACCGTAGAACAGATAGCCAACGAGCTGAATTTATCCGTGACCACGGTACGTCTGGTGCTAAGCGGCAAGGCGGATCAGTACCGAATCAGCGTGAAAACCCAGGCGCGCATTAACGCGCATGTTGAGCGCTATGGTTATACGCTGAACCATTCCGCCCGCAGCCTTAAGCTTAACAAGACCGATACGCTCGGCCTGATCGTTCCGAATATCTCCAACGTCTTCTTCGCCACGCTGGCGGAGAAGCTGGAGCTGCGCTGTCGCCGGGCGGGCTACCAGCTGGCGATCAGCTGCTCTTATAACGATGTGGATTATGAAAACCAGCTGGTCCACGCGCTGATGGCGCGCAACGTTGACGGCTTGTTTATCGCCCCCTCTTCACTGGAAAATCAGCAACACCACCTGCGGCTGGTAAAAAAGCCGCTGGTGCTGCTGGACCGCGACTTTCGCTTCACCGATAACGCCCTGGTTGAAAGTAATAACGTCGACGGGGGCGAGACGCTGACCCGCAGCCTGCTGGAGGCGGGGGAATCCCCAGTCTGGTTTCTGCTGGGCGACACCGCCCTGCCGAGTATCAACGATCGTCTGCAGGGTTATCTTAACGCGCTGCGCCAGGCGGGTATTCACCACCGTGACTGGGTATGCGAAGGCCCGGAAAACACCCCAGAGGAGGGGCATCGGCTGATGTCGCAGCTGATGGAGACCCACGACACGCCCAGGGCGTTTATCGCCTCCTCGCTGCCGGTGCTGGAAGGGGCGATTCGCGCCATCCGCGACAGGCTGGGCGTGGTGCCGGTTGAGGTCAACATTGGCACCTTCGATGAACACCCGATGCTGGGCTTTCTCGCCAACAATGTCTGGTCAATGCAGCAGGACGAAAACAGCTGGGCGGAAAAGGCCTTTGCGGTGATGGAAAGCGCCATTGACGGCCAGCCGGTCAGGGAGACCATTCGCGTCGATATGAAGCTTATCAAGCGCAGCCGCCCTTAAAGAAAGCCAGTACAGATACCAGGCGACTGAATCCACGGCAGGATTCAGCGCCCCCCTTTGCCCTACGAAACCGGAGAAAAAATGGAACGATCGCAGATTGCCCAGGAGATCATCGAAACCTGTCTGGAGATGACTCGCCTCGGGCTTAACCAGGGCACAGCCGGGAATATCAGCGTCCGTTACCAGGACGGCATGTTGATAACCCCCACCGGCGTGCCTTATGAAAAGCTCACCGAAAGCCAGATTGTGTTTGTCGACGCGCAGGGCCGCCATGAGGAGGGTAAGCTGCCCTCCAGCGAATGGCGCTTTCACCAGGCGGTCTATCAAGCCCGGTCCGATGCCAGGGCGGTGGTACATAACCACGCGGTACATGCGACGGCGGTCTCTATTCTTAACCGCGCTATACCCGCCATTCACTACATGATTGCCGCCGCCGGAGGCAACTCTATCCCCTGCGCGCCCTATGCGACCTTTGGCAGCAAGGCGTTGTCTGAACATGTTGCCGCGACCATACGCGACCGGAAAGCGATTTTACTGCAGCATCACGGTATGATTACCTGCGAGTCGACGCTGGAAAAAGCGCTGTGGCTGGCGCAAGAGGTGGAGGTGCTGGCGAAGCTCTATCTGACCACGCTCGCGGTGGTCGACCCGGTGCCGGTTCTCTCTGATGAAGAGATCGCCATTGTGCTGGAGAAATTCAAAACCTACGGTCTGCGCGTCGAAGCATAACCCACAGCCAGCAAGGCGGCATCCGCCCCTTGCTGGCGGACAATCAATAACAATTTACACCTTCGTAATATCTCCTAAACAAACATCTGTTTACCCCGCTTATCACCCCGCCTAAACTATGGCCTGCATAATGACTGAGGTGGTGATGAACGATTACAAAATGACGCCAGGGGAGTTGCGCGCAACCTGGGGTTTAGGGACTGTTTTCTCCTTGCGCATGCTCGGCATGTTTATGGTCCTGCCCGTTCTGACCACGTACGGCATGGCGCTACAGGGCGCCAGCGAGGCGCTGATTGGCCTGGCAATTGGTATTTACGGCCTGGCGCAGGCGATTTTTCAGATTCCGTTTGGCCTGCTGTCTGACCGCGTCGGGCGTAAGCCGCTGATCGTCGGCGGGCTGGTTATCTTTGTGGCGGGCAGCATTATCGCCGCCCTTTCCGACTCGATCTGGGGCATCATTCTGGGCCGTGCGTTACAGGGTTCCGGGGCGATTGCCGCCGCGGTAATGGCGCTTCTCTCTGATTTAACCCGCGAGCAGAACCGCACCAAAGCGATGGCCTTTATCGGCGTCAGCTTCGGCATTACCTTTGCTATCGCGATGGTACTGGGGCCGATTATCACCCATAAGCTGGGGCTGCATGCGCTGTTCTGGATGATTGCCGCGCTGGCCACGGCGGGTATCGCCCTCACGCTGTGGGTGGTGCCTGATAGCCCTCATCACGTTCTGAACCGCGAGTCCGGCATGGTGAAGGGCTGCTTTAGCAAGGTACTCGCCAGCCCCAAACTGCTCAAACTTAACTTCGGCATTATGTGCCTGCACATTTTGCTGATGTCGACCTTTGTCGCGCTGCCCGGCCAGCTTGAGGCCGCCGGTTTCGCCGCCGCCGACCACTGGAAGATCTATCTGGTTACGATGCTGGTGTCGTTTGTTTCGGTAGTGCCGTTTATTATTTACGCCGAAGTGAAACGCCGCATGAAGCGTGTTTTCCTCTTCTGCGTCGCCTTGCTGTTAATTGCGGAGATCGTCCTGTGGGGCGCGGGGCCGCACTTCTGGGAACTGGTGCTGGGGGTACAACTTTTCTTCCTCGCCTTTAACCTGATGGAGGCGCTGCTTCCCTCGCTTATCAGTAAAGAGGCCCCGGCGGGCTATAAGGGCACGGCGATGGGAATCTACTCCACCAGCCAGTTTCTTGGCGTGGCGATCGGCGGCTCGCTTGGCGGCTGGGTCGACGGCTTTTTTGATTCGCAAACCGTCTTTCTGGCAGGCGCGCTATTGTCGATGGTCTGGCTACTGGTCGCCAGCACCATGCAGGAGCCGCCCTACGTCAGCAGCCTGCGCATCGCCTTGCCTGAAGATGTGGCCCCGGACGCCTCCCTGCGCCAGCGCCTGCTGGCAGCCGAAGGGGTAAGTGAAGCGCTGGTCGTTGCCGATGAGCGCAGCGTCTATGTGAAAATCGACAGCAAAGTGACAAACCGCTTCGCCGTCGAACAGGTGATTAATGAGGCGTAAAGAGCGCCAGAGTTCCCGGATGTGGCGCTGCCTTATCCGGGACGTCTGTTAATCGCGGAAGTTCTTGAACTGGAACGGCTGCCCAAGATTACCGCCGCGCACCAGCGCCATGACCGACTGCAGATCGTCACGGGATTTACCCGTTACGCGAATCTCTTCCCCCTGAATCTGCGCCTGCACCTTCAGCTTGCTGTCTTTAATCAGCTTGACGATTTTCTTCGCAATCGCCCCGTCGATTCCCTGCTTAAGTTTTGCTTCAACAAACCAGGTTTTGCCGCTGTGGACGAATGTCTCAGGAACATCAATAGACGTGCCTTCGATACCCCGTTTTAACAGCTTCGCGCGCAAAATATCCAACAGTTGATTGACCTGAAAATCCGACTCGCTGAGCACTTTGATTGTTTTATTCGGCTCGTTGAGCTCAAAAGTGGCTTCAACGTTGCGAAAATCGAAGCGGGACTCCACTTCACGGCTTGCGTTTTCAACGGCGTTGCGGACTTCCTGCAGATCAACCTCGGAAACAATATCAAAAGATGGCATCTTTTCTTCTCCCTCACTGTGTATTGCGATGCATAATACCCGCAACCAAGCATAACTCAACTTGTAATGGTCAGGTGCGCCGCCAACGGCGCTATACTGAATCCAGTCACGCCTGGCGCAGTTGCAGGTGAGGAGGAATAATGAAAATTACCGTACTCGGATGCGGCGCGCTGGGGCAACTGTGGTTGACCGCTCTGTGCAAGCATGGCCACGAGGTACAGGGCTGGCTGCGGATTGCGCAGCCCTTTTGCAGCGTGAATCTTGTTGAAGAAGATGGCTCCATTTTTAATGAATCGCTGACGGCCAACGACCCTGAATTCCTGGCCAGCAGTGATTTACTGCTGGTAACGCTTAAAGCATGGCAGGTTTCCGATGCCGTCAAAACGCTTTGCGCCACGCTTCCCGCTTCTACGCCGATTTTACTTATCCATAACGGCATGGGCACCATTGATGAGCTTAAATCGCTGCCACAGCCTTTGCTGATTGGCACGACGACACACGCAGCCCGCCGCGATGGCAACGTGATTGTTCACGTCGCCAGCGGGATAACCCATATCGGCCCGGCGCGGCAGCAGGACGGCGATTTCAGCTATCTTGCCGACAGCCTGCAGGAAGTGCTGCCGGATGTCGCCTGGCACAACACTATCCACCCGGCGCTATGGCGCAAGCTGGCGGTCAACTGCGTTATCAATCCCCTTACCGCCCTGCACAACTGTAAAAACGGCGAACTGCGTGATTTTCCGGCGGAGATCAGGTTAATCACTCAGGAAGTGGCGGCGGTCATTGAACGGGAAGGCTACCATATTTCAGTGGAAGATTTGCTGGACTACATTTATCAGGTTATTGATAACACAGCGGATAATGTCTCCTCTATGCTGCAGGACATCCGCGCTCTGCGTCACACCGAATGTGACTATATTACCGGCTATCTGCTGCGGCGCGCCCGCGCCCACGGCATCGCCGCGCCGGAAAACGCCCGTCTGTTTGATTTAGTAAAACGTAAGGAGAGTGAGTATGAGCGTCTCGGCTCTGGTTTGTCTCGCCCCTGGTAGCGAAGAGACCGAAGCAGTCACCACCATCGACCTGCTGGTGCGCGGCGGTATCAACGTGACCACCGCCAGCGTCGCCAGCGATGGCAATCTGACGATAACCTGTTCGCGCGGCGTCAGGCTGCTGGCGGACGCGCCGCTGGTGGAAGTGGCCGACGGCGATTATGACGTCATTGTGCTGCCCGGCGGCGTAAAAGGCGCGGAGTGTTTCCGCGACAGCCCCCTGCTGGTAGAGACCGTGCGCCAGTTTCACCTCTCCGGGCGCATCGTAGCCGCCATCTGCGCGGCGGCGGCCACCGTGCTGGTGCCGCACGATCTGTTTCCCATCGGCAACATGACCGGCTTCCCGGCGCTGAAAGAGGGTATTCCGCCGGAACAGTGGCAGGACAAACGGGTTGTCTGGGACCCCCGCGTCAACCTGCTGACCAGCCAGGGGCCGGGCACGGCCATCGACTTCGGCTTGAAGATTATCGACCTGCTGGTCGGGCGGGAAAAAGCGCATGAAGTCGCCTCGCAGCTGGTGATGGCGGCGGGCATTTATAACTATTACGAAGGCTAAACCATGCGGCGGGCATCGCGCCCGCCGCTATAATCTCTACAGATGTTGTTTGATAAACGCGCTAATTTCCTCTCGCGGGTAGTCCGGTAACGTAACCGGGATCCATAAGAATCCTGATGCTTCCATGATGATATAGTCATGGTTATCGCCACTGTGCAGGGCTGTCACTTTGCTCCATGCTAAAAATAGAGTTGAGCAATTATCAGCATGAATGCATTTTATTCCGCGGTCCGTCAGTTCAAGGAGATACCCATGTCGAATGGCGTCATTTGTTGTATACAACAGGCGTGCCCAGCGTTTGAGATGCCGGGTCGCTGATATTCTTACCATTACGGCCCCCGCAATATAGCAGGCTACCAGCAGGGATAAGGCTTCGGTATTGTAGAGAAAAAAGAGGTAGTCATCTTTTTGACCATCTGACGCCCACCCTATAATACGCAGCTGATATTTGCCGTTATAGAATGACACCAGCAAAGCAAGCAGCAGCCACGCAACGAATACCGTAATAATAAACAGCGGTAATCGGCCCAGGCGACGGCGTTCGGCCATTGCCGACCGCGTTAAACGCGATCCCCGTAAATAATCGGCAAAAGAGAGCGAGTTCGCGGGTACGCTAATTGAAAAACGCACGTTATCTTCACGTGCGTGCGCAGTTGCATTTTCCATGTGTACAACATCCTTGTTGAGTTTTATTTAAGGCCGGTACACCTTCACATTGCTGAACCCCTGTTCGCGCAGATAGAGCGCCTGCAGGCGGCTCATCACCCCACGCTCGCACCACAGCAGCCAGGTTTTGTTCTGGTCGAGGTCGCCAAACTTAGTGCTCAGCTTATAGAACGGCAGCGACACCACGTCGATGCCCTCTACCGCCAGCGGCTTGTCGTCCTGCTCGTCGATAGAACGAATATCCAGGATCACATCGTTGGGGCCAAAACCGCTTACCGTTTCAACTTCCACGACCGTTTCACTGGTCTGGGCGGCGATATCACGAATATCGATATTGGACGCCTCTTCTACCACCCGGTCGAGAATGGCGAAATCGAAGTTTTCCTCTTCGGCTTCAATTCTGGCCTTCACGGCTTTCACCGTTGGGCTTTTTGAAATCACACCGCAATATTCCGGCATCGTGCGGGCAAAATCTTCGGTGCCGATCTCACGCGCCAGGTTGATGATGTGCTCTTTATCGTGAGAGATAAGCGGGCGCAGAATCAGGGTGTCGGAGACATTGTCGATCAGACGCAGGTTGGTCAGCGTCTGGCTGGAGACCTGGCCCAGCGCCTCGCCGGTCACCAGCGCCTGCACGCCGTAGCGTTCAGCCACTTTTGACGCTGCGCGCACCATCATGCGCTTAAGCACCACGCCCATCTGGCCGTCGTCCACCTTTTCGAGGATTTCGCCTACCACCGGCTCAAAGTTGATGGCGACGAAACGCACACGGTGCGAGCTGCCAAAGCGGTTCCACAGATAGTGCGCAACCTGGCGCACGCCGATTTCATGGGCCGCGCCACCGAGGTTAAAGAAGCAGTAGTGCACGCGGCAGCCGCGACGCATCAGCATATAGCTGGAGACACCGGAGTCGAAACCGCCGGAGATGAGCGACAGCACATCTTCCTGGGTGCCGATAGGGAAGCCGCCGATACCTTCGTAACGTCCCTTCACCAGCAGCAGACGGTCATCTTCAATCTCCAGATTGACCGTGACGTCCGGGTGCGTCAGCTTCACGCGCGCCGATTCAACATGCTGATTCAGGCCGCCGCCCACGTAGCGTTCTACTTCAATCGAACTAAACTCATGTTTGCCGCGACGTTTAACGCGTACGCAAAACGTTTTACCCTCGATCTGCTCGCGGTACTGCGCCAGCGCTTTTTCGAAGATGTCGTGCAGGGAGGTGAAAGGCACATCTTCCACTTCCAGAATATGGTGAATCCCCGGAATGCGGGTCAGGGCGTCGCGAATGGCCAGGCGCTGATTCTCATCTTTCGCGCGGACTTCGATATGGTCCCAGTGGCGGACAACGGCAAGCGTCTCATCGTGATTTTTGAGGACGTTGCGAATATTCCCGGTAAGAATTTTAATAAAGCGCAAACGCACAGATTGGCTTTTGATGGTGATTTCCGGGAACAATTTAATGATAAACTTCATGGCGGCAATGGTTCGTTGATGAGCCCGGGAGGGCTGATAATGGAAAAGAGTACTGCAGCCCATAGTCACAAAATCATTCAACATGCTTCGCGGCTGCATCCAGGCGCGCAAGTATACCACCATCGCGGATTTCCTGTGCACTTTGCATGACCATTGCGCGTTATTTGCTAAGCGCCGCGACTTCGCTACCATAACGTAGCCAGTTTCAATAAGAGTCAGACATTCACTATGCCAAAGAAAAACGACGTACCCGCCAGCTTCGAAACATCGCTCAACGAGCTGGAAAAGATTGTTACCCGCCTGGAAAGCGGCGACCTGCCTCTTGAAGAGGCGCTCAACGAGTTCGAACGCGGCGTGCAGCTGGCGCGCCAGGGGCAGGTGAAACTCCAGCAGGCGGAGCAGCGCGTACAAATTTTGCTGTCGGACAATGACGAGGCGCCGCTTACGCCGTTCACGCCGGATAACGAATAAATGGATTTCAACCAACAGCTACAGGCCTGCGTCGAACAGGCCAACGATGCCCTGCGGCGCTTTATCGCTCCCCTTCCCTTTCAGAACACTCCGCTGGTCGAGGCGATGCAATACGGCACACTATTAGGCGGTAAACGTCTGCGCCCGTTTCTGGTCTACGCCACCGGCGGCATGTTCGGCGTAAGCCAGGAGACGCTGGACGCCCCCGCAGCGGCAGTGGAGTGCATTCACGCTTATTCGCTTATTCATGACGACCTGCCGGCGATGGACGATGACGATCTGCGTCGCGGCCTGCCGACATGCCACGTTAAATTTGGCGAAGCGAACGCAATTCTCGCGGGCGACGCGCTGCAAACGCTGGCGTTTACTATCCTTAGCGATGCGCCGATGTCCGATGTGGCCGCCGAAGACCGTCTCGCGATGATCCGCGAACTGGCGATGGCCAGCGGCGCGGCAGGCATGTGCGGCGGCCAGGCGCTTGATCTCGCCGCCGAAGGTCAGCAGGTGGATTTACAGGCGCTTGAACGCATCCACCGCCACAAGACCGGCGCGCTGATTCTGGCAGCGGTAAGAATGGGCGCGCTGAGCGCTGGCGAGGCTGGCCGCCAGTGGTTGCCGGTACTCGACCGATATGCGCAAAGTATTGGCCTAGCATTCCAGGTACAGGATGACATACTGGATGTTGTCGGCGATACTGCAACGCTTGGCAAACGTCAGGGGGCCGATCAGCAGCTCGGCAAAAGTACCTATCCTGCTTTGCTGGGTCTTGAGCAAGCCCGAACAAAAGCCCGCGATCTGATTGCCGACGCACGTCACTCACTCGATCAACTGGCTGCGCAATCACTGGATACGACGGCACTGGAAGCACTGGCGAACTACATAATCCAGCGTGATAAATAAACTAACAATGATGCTGATTAGTTTGGTTTGCAGAGGCGTGGAAAAGCCTCTGCGGCAAAAACTATGATAAGCACGATGAGTCTCTGATGAGTTTTGATATAGCCAAATACCCGACGCTGGCGCTGGTCGATTCCACTCAGGATTTGCGCCTGTTGCCCAGGGAAAACCTGCCGAAGCTGTGTGACGAACTGCGCCGCTATCTGCTCGACAGCGTGAGTCGTTCCAGCGGCCACTTCGCCTCCGGGCTTGGCACGGTGGAGCTGACCGTAGCGCTGCATTATGTCTACAACACCCCGTTCGATCAGCTGATCTGGGACGTGGGCCACCAGGCATACCCGCACAAAATTCTCACCGGTCGCCGCGACCGGATAGATACCATCCGGCAGAAGGATGGCCTGCACCCGTTCCCGTGGCGCGGAGAAAGCGAATATGACGTGCTGAGCGTGGGCCACTCTTCGACCTCCATCAGCGCCGGGATAGGTGTTGCGGTAGCGGCGGCGAAAGAAGGCAAACAGCGCCGCACCGTCTGCGTGATTGGCGACGGCGCGATCACCGCCGGGATGGCCTTTGAAGCAATGAACCACGCCGGGGATATTCGCCCCGATATGCTGGTGGTGCTTAACGATAATGAGATGTCGATTTCCGAGAACGTCGGCGCGCTCAATAATCACCTGGCGCAGCTGCTTTCCGGCAAGCTCTACTCCACCCTGCGTGAAGGCGGCAAAAAAGTCCTCTCCAACGTGCCGCCCATCAAAGAGCTTATCAAGCGTACCGAGGAGCACATCAAAGGCATGGTCGTGCCGGGCACGCTGTTTGAAGAGCTGGGCTTTAACTATATCGGCCCGGTTGACGGCCATGACGTGCTGGGGCTGGTGCATACCCTCAAGAATATGCGCGGTCTGAAAGGCCCGCAGTTCCTGCATATCATGACCAAAAAAGGGCGCGGCTACGAGCCTGCGGAAAAAGACCCTATCACTTTCCATGCGGTGCCGAAATTCGATCCTACCAGCGGCTGCCTGCCGAAAAGCAGCGGCGGTATGCCCAGCTACTCTAAAATTTTCGGCGACTGGCTGTGCGAAACTGCCGCCAGCGACAACAAGCTGATGGCAATCACCCCGGCGATGCGCGAAGGCTCCGGGATGGTGGCGTTTTCCAAAAAATACCCCGATCAATACTTTGACGTGGCGATTGCCGAACAGCACGCGGTAACCTTTGCCGCCGGGCTGGCGATTGGCGGTTATAAGCCGGTGGTGGCAATCTACTCGACTTTCCTGCAGCGCGCCTACGATCAGGTGATCCATGACGTGGCGATTCAGAAGCTGCCGGTGCTGTTCGCTATCGACCGCGCCGGGATCGTCGGCGCGGATGGTCAGACCCATCAGGGGGCGTTTGATATCTCCTATCTACGCTGCATCCCGGGCATGGTCATCATGACCCCCAGCGACGAGAATGAATGCCGCCAGATGCTCTACACCGGCTATCACTACCAGGACGGTCCGAGCGCGGTGCGTTACCCGCGCGGCAACGCGCTGGGCGTACCGCTTGAGCCGCTGGCCTCCCTGCCGATTGGCAAAGGGGTGGTGAAACGCGAAGGTGAAAAAGTAGCGATCCTGAACTTCGGTACCCTGCTACCGGAAGCGGCCAAAGCGGCAGAAGCGCTCAATGCTACGCTGGTGGATATGCGCTTCGCTAAGCCGCTGGATGAGGCGCTGATCCTCGACCTGGCGGCACGGCATACGTCGCTGGTCACGCTGGAGGAGAACGCGATTATCGGCGGCGCGGGCAGCGGCGTTAACGAGGTGCTGATGGCCAGTCGCAAGCCGGTGCCGGTGCTCAACCTCGGCCTGCCTGACTTCTTCATTCCGCAGGGGACTCAGGAAGAAGCCCGTGCCGATCTGGGGTTTGATGCTACCGGCATCGAGGCGAAGATCCGGGGCTGGCTCGCATAACCTCCCCTTTCCCTCCTGCTATGATTAAGAGTCACGTTTTTAATCATAAGCAGGAGTGGACCCATGCAATACAACACGTTAGGAAAAACAGACCTTAAAGTTTCCCGCCTTTGCCTGGGTTGTATGACCTTTGGCGAGCCTGACCGGGGCAACCACGCATGGACGCTGCCGGAAGAGAGCAGCCGTCTGCTTATTCAGCACGCGCTCAACGGCGGCATTAACTTCTTCGACACCGCCAACAGCTATTCCGACGGCAGCAGTGAAGAGATTGTCGGCCGCGCGCTCCGTGACTTTGCCCGCCGGGAAGATGTTGTTGTTGCCACCAAAGTCTACTATCCCTCCGGCACGTTGACCGAGGGCCTCTCCCGCGCTCAGATCATGCGCTCTATTGATGACAGCCTGCAACGTCTGGGTATGGACTACGTAGATTTGTTGCAGATTCACCGCTGGGACTACAACACGCCGATTGAAGAGACGCTGGAGGCGCTGAACGACGTGGTGAAAGCCGGTAAGGCGCGCTATATCGGCGCATCATCCATGCATGCGCACCAGTTTGCTCAGGCGCTGGCGCTACAGGAACAGAATGGCTGGGCCCCCTTCGTCACCATGCAAAACCATTACAACCTCATCTACCGTGAAGAGGAGCAGGAGATGCTGCCGCTGTGTTACAAAGAGGGCGTGGCGGTGATCCCCTGGAGCCCGCTGGCGCGCGGACGCCTGACCCGCCCGTGGGGGGAAACCACCGCGCGGCTGGTCTCGGACGAAGTGGGCAAAAAGCTCTATAACGACAGCGACGAAAACGACGCGCAGATTGCAGAACGGTTAGGCGGCGTCGCCGAAGAGCTTGACGCCACCCGCGCTCAGGTGGCGCTGGCCTGGCTGCTGAGCAAACCGGGCGTTGCCGCGCCGATTATTGGCGCATCCCGTGAAGAGCAGCTTGATGAGTTGTTACAGGCGGTAGACCTGACGCTCAAACCGGAACAGCTCGCCGAACTGGAAACGCCCTATAAGCCGCACCCGGTAGTCGGCTTTAAATAAGGCACGTAACCGGATGCGCTGCCATGACTATCAGTCCGGAGAAGCGCAGCGCATCCGGGATTAAATAATGCCTATCGGCCAGTGATGACCAATAAAATAGAGCACGCCCGCTGAAATAACTCCGGCGACGATATCGTCCACCATAATCCCCATACCGCCATGCACGTTACGGTCGAACCAGCGGATAGGCCACGGCTTCCACATATCAAGGATACGGAAAATCACAAACCCGGCGGCGACCCACTGCCAGTCGTTGGTGGGCAGCGCCATCAGGGTTATCCACATGCCGATAAATTCATCCCAGACGATACTGCCGTGGTCGTGCACGCCCATATCTTTCGCCGTCTGATGGCAGAGATAAACCCCGAGGCTGATGCCCAGCATCACCACCAGCGAATAGAGCTGCCAGGGTAAAAAGGTCATCGCATACCAGAAGGGAATCGACGCCAGCGAACCCATCGTACCGGGAACGACAGGGCTTAAGCCACTGCCGAACCCCGTCGCCAGCAGATGCCAGGGGTTGCTCATTTTCAGGCGGCTTTTGGCGATATCTTTAGAGCGCGGCAAAATGGTCATATCCTTTTAAGTCCAGAGCTACCGGTTTACCGTCGCGGCTAAAGCTAAGCCCGTCCACATCGGCGCTCATCTGGCCGATACAGGTCACCGACGCGCCCAGGTGAGCGATAGCGACATCCAGCGCCCCCCGGTTCAGCTCCGGTACGGTAAAACAGAGTTCATAATCCTCGCCGCCGGAAAGCGCCCAGCGCAGCGCCTGCTCCGGCTCCACGTGCCGCGCCATCTCAGCGGAGTACGGCAGCAGGTCCAGATCGATACGCGCGCCGCAGCCGCTGGCGTTCACAATATGCCCCAGATCGGAAATCAGCCCGTCAGAAAGATCGATAGCAGCGCTGGCAAGGCTTCTGAGCGCCTGACCATGCAAAATACGCGGCGTCGGGCGTACATGGCGCTTCACCAGATAACCGGCATCAGCCGGATCGGCCACGCGCAGTCGATGCTGTAAAATAGCCAGCCCGGCGGCGCTGTCGCCTGGCGTACCGGTGACATAGATCCAGTCGCCCGGCTTCGCGCCGCTGCGCTTTAACGCCCGTCCGTTCGGTACATAGCCATGAATACCCAGCGTCATCGACAGCGGGCCACGGGTGGTATCGCCGCCGATAAGCTGCATATCGTAATATTCCAGCTGCTCAAACAGGCTGTCGCTGAATGCCTTAAGCCAGTCTTCGTCGACTTCCGGCAGCGTTAACGCCAGCGTCAGCCACGCGGGATCGGCGCCCATCGCCGCCAGATCGCTCACGTTAACCGCCAGCGCTTTGTACGCCAGATCGGCGGGATCGATATCAGGAAGAAAGTGAATGCCCGAAACCAGCGTATCGGTACTGATAGCCAGCGTCTGCTTTTCAGGAATATTGAGTAGCGCGCAGTCATCGCCGATGCCGGTTTCCACATCACGACGCGAACTTGTTACCCGATCAAAATAACGGGCAATCAGAGAGAATTCGCCGCATGCCATACGTTATGCCTCAGCAAAGAAAAGAAAAAAGCCGGATCGAGCGCGTCCTAAACGCGCCCGGCTCCGGCTTACGGATCATTTTTTGTGGGGGCGGATCGCGGGGGCGGCTTTATCAAGCACGCCGTTGACAAATTTATGGCTGTCTTCTGCGCCGAAGGTTTTCGCCAGTTCGATCGCTTCGTTAATCGCAACTTTGTAAGGCACATCATCACGTTTGGACAGTTCAAACAGCGCAATACGCAGCACCGCTTTTTCGACCTGGCCCAGCTCTTCAAGCTGACGGGACAGGTACGGCTTCATCAGGCCGTCGAGATACGCGCTGTTAGTCGCCACCCCGCTCAGCAGTTCACGGAAGTACAGAACGTCGACATCTTTGACGTCCTGTTCCGCCAGGAACTGGTATTCAACATCAGCGATGTCGTTCTGGGACAACTGCCAGGAGTAAAGCGCCTGGACGGCACACTCACGGGCGCGGCGACGAGCAGCAGGTTTCACGGAATTCCCCTTACAAAAATCAGCCTTTAATGGCTTTCAATACATTAATCATTTCAAGCGCGGTCAGTGCGGCTTCCGCACCTTTGTTACCCGCTTTGGTGCCAGCGCGTTCGATGGCTTGTTCGATGCTTTCGGTAGTCAGCACACCAAAAGCGACCGGAATTTCACTGTCCTGGGCAACGTGCGCCAGGCCATTGCTGGCACCGCCCGCAACATATTCAAAATGCGCGGTGCCGCCACGGATAACCGTGCCCAGCGCGACAACAGCATCGTACTTGCCGGTTTTGGCAAGCGCGCCAGCGGCCAGCGGCAGTTCGTAGGCGCCCGGCACCCAGACGACGGTGATGTTGTCGTCTTTTACCTGACCGATACGTTTCAGGGCATCAACTGCGCCATCAAGCAGGCTGTCGTTGATAAAGTTGTTGAAACGGGCGATGGTAATCGCGACGCGAGCGTCAGGGGCTGCAACGTTTGCTTCAATAATGTTCATACTATTCCTTCACAGGTTCAGTTCGGCCCCCGCAGGGGGGCGGATTTTATCATATTATTCTACGCGCTGCTTCCCTTTTACAGCAGAGACTACGCGTGGGTAAGATGCAGACAGAGATCCGGCCCAACCTGCCGTATCTCATTGAATTTAAAAGAGGGCGCATCGGCCAGCGCCTCAAGCCCCGGCAGAATGCACAACCCTCTGGCATCCGCGCCGAGTAATTTCGGCGCCAGGTAGACGACCAGCTCATCCACCAGCCCGGCCTGCAGCAGCGCGCCCGCAAGGCTGGCGCCCGCTTCCACCCAGATACTGTTAATCTGCTGTTTGCCCAACAGCATCATCAGCGTGACCAGATCGGCCCGCCCTTTGTGCTCCGGCACGATAAGCTCGCGCACCGATTCAGGCCAGCGCCGTTCGTCGGCACGGGTACGGGCAAACCAGGTCTCCCCGGGCTGCTGTACCAGCGCATGCGTCGGCGTGACGCGATTCTGGCTGTCCACCACGATACGCACCGGCTGGCGCAGGTTCTCTTCGGGGTAGACGGCGTTAACGTCGTCGTTCAATTCGCTGCGCCGCACGGTCAGTTTCGGGTTATCCGCCAGCACGGTGGCGCTGCTGGTTAAAATAGCGTGGCTTTGGGCACGCAGACGCTGCACGTCCCGCCGCGCCTGCGGGGAGGTGATCCACTGGCTTTCGCCGCTGGCCATCGCCGTGCGCCCGTCAAGCGAGGCCCCCAGCTTGAGCTGTACGTAGGGAAAACCGGTGCGCATACGCTTGAGGAAGCCTTTGTTCAGCGCTTCGGCCTCCGCCATCATCAGCCCGTGGCTGACGGCTATCCCTTCCTGCTGCAAACGGTAGAGGCCGCGCCCGCCACCTGCGGGTTGGGGTCCTGCATCGCCGTGACTACCCGGGCGACGCCTGCGGCAATCAGCGCTTCGCAGCAGGGCGGCGTGCGGCCGTGATGACTGCATGGCTCCAGCGTCACGTATGCCGTTGCGCCGCGCGCCCGCTCCCCGGCCATACGCAGCGCGTGCACTTCGGCATGAGGCTCGCCCGCGCGAAGGTGAAACCCTTCGCCGACGATGTCGCCCTGATTGACGATAACGCAGCCGACGCTGGGGTTAGGGTGAGTGGTAAAACGCCCGCGCTGCGCCAGTTTTAGCGCTCGCGCCATGTAGATTTCATCCTGCATGGTTAATCCTGTAAGCGGGCGATCTCTTCGCCAAATTCGCGGATATCCTCAAAGCTGCGATAGACCGATGCGAAACGGACGTAGGCGACTTTATCGAGCTTTTTAAGCTGTTCCATCACCAGGTTGCCAATCATTTTACTGGGAACCTC
>NZ_HE578949.1:163204-221448 GCF_000321045.1 Phytobacter massiliensis JC163 | reverse complement strand
GTTGCCAATCATTTTACTGGGAACCTCACGTTCACCGGTAGCGCGCAACTGTGACTTAATATGATTCAACGCCATTTCGACGTCATCGGCGCTTACCGGGCGTTTTTCCAGCGCTTTCAACATCCCGCTGCGCAGCTTGTCTTCATTAAACGGCTCACGAACATCATTGCTTTTCACCACGCGGGGCATGACCAGCTCCGCGACTTCAAAGGTAGTGAAACGTTCATTGCAAACCAGGCACTGACGACGACGGCGAACGGATGAACCCTCTCCAACGAGGCGAGAATCAATGACTTTGGTGTCCACGGCGAAACAGAATGGGCAGTGCATACGGCGTCCTGACGAGTGAGTTAACTGAAATCTATTTTAACCTGAACTGGCATGACAACAAAGACGAGACATTTTTGAGACAATGGATCGATGGCAAGCGCACCGTTGCGATCTACCATTACACCATCACCGGTTCAAGGAAACAGACACAATGACAAGACGTTACCTAAGATCCCTGTTGCTGGGAAGCGTTTTCGCCCTTAGCGCCTGCGCTCAGCAAAGCGAAGTGCGTCAGCTGCATCAGGATGTAAAAACCCTGAATAAAGAGATGACGAAGCTCAATGAGGAAACGGTCAAAATCACCCAGCAGAATGCCCTGAACGCCAAATCCAGCAGCGGCGTCTACCTGCTGCCCGGCTCCAATACCCCGGCCCGTCTCAACAGCCAGCTTGGCATGCTGCGTATGACCCTCAAAGATATCACGCCAAACGCTAACGGCACGCGCGCCACCCTGCGCATTCAGGGTGAATCCAACGAGCCGCTGCCCGCCTTTACCGGCACCGTTGAGTGGGGGCAGATCCAGGGTACGACCCAGGACTATCAGGAAGTGAACGTTAAAAACCAGCTTATCAGCGCCCCTGCCAGCACGCTTGCCCCGAGCGATGTCGACGTCGCGCTGCAGCTTGACGGTATCACCCCGGAACAGCTCGGTTTTGTACGCATTCACGACATCCAGCCTGCGATGGTGCAGCAGCAGTAGTCGATACTTCTTCTTTCCATTCGTCACATCTTAAGCCCGCCGGTTTGCACCCGGCGGGCTTTATTTATTGGCGACAGTGATAATCGCCAGTACAATCGCCGCCGTAAATTACACGCAAACGTGAACGCAATCGATTACGTATATGTCGGTAATGTGAAACAACACATATTTTTGTGAGCATTGATACTTATAATAGGCCCGCAGAAATTTGAAATATTTAGAAACGCAATGCGTCGACCCTTTCCTTCCCGACAGGGATCTTTCATTAGTGGCATAATTATGACTAAAACATTACTTGCAGCGGGCGCTGCACTGGCTCTCTCCACCTCCTTTGTCGTACAAGCAGAAGACAGCAAGCCGGAGTATGTTTCCGACTGGTGGCATCAAAGCGTTAACGTCGTCGGCAGCTACCACACCCGTTTTGGACCGCAGATCCGCAACGATACCTATCTGGAATATGAAGCGTTCGCTAAAAAAGACTGGTTTGATTTCTATGGCTACATGGACGCACCGGTCTTCTTCGGCGGTAACACCGACGCGAAAGGGATCTGGAACCACGGCTCACCGCTGTTTATGGAGATCGAACCGCGTTTCTCCATTGATAAGCTGACCAATACCAGCCTGGCGTTTGGTCCGTTCAAAGAGTGGTATTTTGCCAACAACTATATCTACGATATGGGCCGTAACGCCTCAGGCCGCCAGAGCACCTGGTATATGGGCCTGGGGACCGATATCGACACCGGCCTGCCGATGAGCCTGTCGCTGAACGTCTACGCAAAATACCAGTGGCAGAACTACCTGGCGGCGAATGAGAACGAGTGGGACGGCTACCGTTTCAAAGTGAAATACTTTGTGCCGATTACCCAGCTGTGGGGCGGCCAGTTAAGCTATATCGGCTTCACCAACTTCGACTGGGGTTCGGAACTGGGCGATAAAGACTTCCACGACCTGAACAACAAACGCGCCCGTACCAACGATTCCATCGCCTCCAGCCATATTCTGGCGCTGAGCTACGATCACTGGCATTACTCGGTCGTTGCCCGTTACTGGCACAACGGCGGCCAGTGGAACGACGACGCGAGCCTGAACTTCGGTAACGGCGATTTCAGCGTGCGCTCTACCGGCTGGGGCGGCTACCTGGTGGTAGGCTATAACTTCTAAGCCCTTTACGGCTTACTATCAGGCACCGATCGAGATTCTCGTCGGTGCCTTTTTATTGTTAAAAAGTAAACGGGCTCAGCCAGTAGCCGAGCGCCAGCAGAAGCGCCACGCACAGGCAGCGCCGGGGAAAGGTGGCGAACATTACCAAATCTCCTGAATCCAGGGTGTGCGCTGTTGCTCCTGACGCAGCTGTTCAAGCCGCCTGCGCAGGCGTAGCCAGTGGCCGACCCGTGATGAAAGTAAGCGCGTAAGCTGGATAGCCAGGTCACTGCCGCCGAGCAGCGCGCCACAAAAGGTGCAGATAACGGAAACCATAATTTTCAGCGCCCCGCAGACTGAATGCCAGCGCCATACGTTCCCCGCGCTCAACGCAAAGCCCGCGCCAAAAAGCAGCATCAATGCCATCAAGCCGGGGGCGAAGATAAACAGTACGCCCCGATAAAAAGCCGCCATGCTTTGGTCGCTGCGATACCAGTTGCCATTGGCGATGTAGCAGCCGCCGTCGGTGAAGTTATAGACGCCGATCGCTTTGTTTGAATGGTGGTTGAAAATGGTCAGCACATGGTCGCCCTGACTGATAAAAGGCGCATGGGTGCGATAGAAAAAAGGCAGAATTTTATCCAGCTGGCTGCGCAACGCCGGATCCCCCATCCGCCATGACAGCGATAATCCTCGTCCCTGACATACATAGACCAGCGCCGCGCCAGAGCTGTCAGCAACATACGATTTCCACTCCCCGCTTCTGACAGCCGAGACCGTGTGTTTTATTTCACTTAGCTGCGGGCCAAAGTCTGAGAAGCCTTCCGGCATCGCGTCGGGATACGGCGGGTTTAACAGCGCCGGGCCTATATCTTCACAAAAAGCGGTATCACCCCGCTTTGCCTGCTCAAGCCTGGCCTGGAGATCGCGAACCCGTGGAGAAAAGCGTAAACAGACCGCGTGAACATCGGACAGGCCCCAGGTCAGCAGCATCATGGTGACGGCCAGGAACAGCAGCGGCATCAGGAAAGCAAACCCCCAGCTAAACATCATCGAACCCGAGATAAAAAACGCCGGAACGCCCGTTAACAGGCGGCCAAGCGGTAAACGTAACGACGGGCGAGCGCCTGCGGTTTCAAGGGTGGTTGTGCCGTCTGTTAGCCAGTCAATCCAGTAGCTGCCATCTTTTAAACGGTGGGTGCCAAGGTGGAGCAGACTCTCTTTCTGCAGCTGGTCGAAGCCCGCCTCGTCCTGGAAAAAGCGCTTATCGGTATAAAAGGTGTGATGGCGGGTAACAAGACGCAGAAAACTGCTTTCGGGATCGTTGCCCACGGCAAAGCCGTGAAAGCGCAAGGTAAAATAGTGGGGTTTGTTCATAGCCGACATCCTTGTTGCCTGGAAAACCATCCGTGGTTTTCACTTTAGTTTTATTTTTTCTTGTTCAGCATCGCTTTAAGATCGGCGAACGGGTTATATGTCGCCTCGCCAATATCTTTTTGCGCATCTTCACCCGCCACGACCGTCGAGCCATACTGGTCCGCTTCGGTATATTTTGAGTGTTCATGATCGTGGCAGTAGAGGCAAAGCAGCTCCCAGTTACTGCCGTCTTCCGGGTTGTTGGTATGATCGTGATCGATATGGTGCACGGTCAGCTCGCGCAGGTTGGAGTAGACAAACTCCCGGGAACAGCGGCCGCAGACCCAGGGAAACAGTTTTAACGCCTTCTCACGATAGCCGCTTTCCAGCCGCGTATAGTTTTTCGGGATAATCGCCATGGCAACAACGTACCTGTTCAATGTAATGGTTTAGGGACAGTTTCACGCCTTGGGGAGTTTTTAGCAATGATCCCGTCATCAGGTATAAAAAAACCGCAGCGCTAAGGGCTGCGGTTTTTAAGGAAAAGCCAGATTACGGCAGAATTGACGGCTGATCCGCCCCTTCTTTTTCCACTTTCTGCTGGAGCAGATGCTCGCGCTTCATCCCCAGTTTCAGCGCCAGGGCGGAAGCCACGTAGATGGACGAGGCAGTACCGATGGAGACACCGATAAGCATGGTCAGCGAGAAGCCTTCCAGAATCGGGCCGCCAAACAGATAGAGCATCAGAATGACCACCAGGGTCGTGCCGGAGGTGATCAAGGTACGATGCAGCGTCTGGGTCAGCGACACGTTAAAGATTTCGTAAGGCGTTCCGCGACGAATTTTACGGAAGTTCTCACGAATACGGTCCGATACCACGATACTGTCGTTGAGCGAGTAACCGATTACCGACATCAAAGATGCCACGATAGTCAGGTCAATCTCGATATGAAACAGCGACAGCACCCCCATGGTGATCACCACGTCGTGTGCCAGTGCGATAACCACCCCTGCCGCCAGACGCCACTCAAAGCGGAAACCGACGTAAACAAGGATAGAGATCAGCGCAACAATCAGCGCCATCGCGCCGGTCTGGGCCAGATCGGCCCCTACGCTTGGGCCGACAAACTCGATACGCTTAACCGTCGCATTCTGGCTGCTGGTTTCATTAATGACCTTAACGACTTTGCTGCCCAGCTCCTGACCGCCGGTTTCGCCGTGCACCGGTGGCATACGCACCATGATGTCGCGGCTGCTGCCGAAGTTCTGCAGAAGCGGCTCTTCAAAGCCGGACTTCTGCAGCGCTTCACGCATCTGGTCCATATCGACCGGTTTTTCCAGCGTGATTTCGATAACCGTACCGCCGGTAAAGTCCAGCCCCCAGTTAAAGCCGCGCACGCCGATAATAACGATAGCGGCAATTAACAGCAGACCTGAGATGCCGAAAGCCCAGTAATCCCAGCGCATAAAGTCCCAGACTTTACGGCCGTAGTTCAATTGTTCAACAGTGTATTCCTGTGCCACAACGCACTCCTCAGATAGACAGCTTTTTAACGCGCTTGCCGCCGTACAGCAGGTTCACGATGGCTCGGGTGCCGATAATGGCAGTAAACATGGACGTTGCAATACCGATACCGGTGGTAATTGCAAAGCCTTTGATTGCGCCAGTACCAACCGCATACAGGATAAGGACTTTGATAAGCGTGGTGATGTTCGCATCAAAAATGGAACTAAACGCCCCACGGTAGCCTTCATCAATGGCCTGTTGCACCGTACGCCCGTTACTCAACTCTTCTTTGATACGCTCGTTAATCAGAACGTTGGCGTCAACCGCTACGGCAAGGGTTAACACAATCCCCGCAATGCCCGGCATGGTCAGCGTCGCCCCCGGCAACAGTGACATAACGCCGACGATCAGCACCAGGTTGGCGATGAGCGCGGAGGTCGCAATCAGACCAAACTTCTTGTAGAAGAAGATCATGAAGATAATCGAGACGGCCAGGCCAGCCAGACAGGCTTCGAGACCCTGAGTGATGTTCTGCATCCCCAGCGTCGGGCCGATGGTGCGCTCTTCAACGATCTGAATCGGCGCAATTAACGCACCGGCACGCAGCAGCAGAGAGAGCTGGCGCGCTTCGTTCGGATTGCTGATACCGGTAATACGGAAGCTGTTACCCAGGCGAGACTGGATATTGGCGATGTTAATCACCTCTTCCTCTTTCACCAGGATAGAGCGCCCGTTCGCGTCTTTCTTACCGCTGTCTTTATACTCCACAAACAGGGTCGCCATCGGCTTGCCGATATTGTCCTTGGTGAAGTTAGACATGATATTACCGCCCGCGCTGTCCAGCGAGATATTAACCTGCGGCTGGTTATACTCATCCATGCTGGAGGTGGAGTCGGTGATATGGTCGCCGGTGAGAATCACGCGCTTGTAAAGCACAACAGACTGCCCTTCACGCGTTTGCTTCACTTCGGAATCGCCCGGCACACGGCCAGCGGCGGCAGCGGCCTGATCGACATTGTTGTTAACCAGACGGAATTCCAGCGTTGCGGTCGCGCCGAGAATCTCTTTCGCCCGCGCGGTGTCCTGAATACCCGGCAGTTCAACCACGATGCGGTCCGCACCCTGGCGCTGCACCAGCGGTTCAGCCACGCCGAGCTGGTTTACACGGTTACGCAGAATGTTGATGTTCTGCTGAACGGCATATTCGCGGGCTTCGCTCAGACGCGCGTCGGTCATTACCGCCCGCAGCACGTTATCGCCCTGATTAGAAAGCACCAGATCGCGGTGACGCGCGGTAAGGTACGTGTTCGCCCGATCGCGAGCGTCGGAATCACGGAACTGGATACTGACGCCGTAGTTGTCTTCCTTACGCACGGTGGTGTAAGGAATGCCTTTCTCGCGCAGGTCGCTGCGCAGGCCGTCGATATTTTGTTCCTGCAGTTTGCCAAGCGCGGTGTCCATATCGACTTCCATCAGGAAGTGGACGCCGCCACGCAGGTCGAGACCGAGTTTCATCGGTTCGGCATTAATGGCGCTCAGCCAGCGCGGCGTTGCGGGCGCAAGGTTAAGCGCCACCACAAACTGGTCGCCTAACTCTGTCACCAGCGCTTCCCGGGCGCGCAATTGCACGTCGGTGCTGTCAAAGCGAGCGAGAATAGCGCCGTTTTCCAGTGCCACAGACTTCGCGTTGATTTTTTCTTGTTGTAGTGTTTTCTGGACCTGGATCAGCGTTTGCTCACTGGCGGCGGCTCCGCGCGCGCCAGTGATCTGAACAGCCGGATCCTCACCATACAGGTTGGGAAGTGCGTACAGCAGGCCGACGATAACCACGACGACCAGCATAAGGTACTTCCACAAAGGATAACGGTTTAACACGGCAGTTCCCTTTGGGAAAACAAGTAATTACAGCGCCTTCATGGTGCCTTTCGGCAGAACGGCAGCTACGAAGTCACGTTTGATAACCACTTCGGTGGTATCGTTCAGGGCAATAGCGATATAGCCGCTTTCCGCCACTTTCGTGACGCGACCCACCAGGCCGCCGTTGGTCAGCACTTCATCGCCCTTGCCGATGGAGTCCATCAGTTTTTTGTGCTCTTTGGTGCGCTTTTGCTGCGGACGCAGGATCATGAAATAGAAAATCAGACCGAACACCACCAGCATCAGGATCAGAGACATCGGGCTGCCCTGCGCCGCGCCGCCGGGTGCCGCTATCGCATCAGAAATAAAAAAGCTCATTCAAATTCCCTCATTATTAAAATTAAGCAACATTCAAAGGCGGAACTTCTCGCCCCTGACGTTGGTAAAAATCGGTCACGAAGCTCTCTAATTTACCCTCTTCAATAGCCTTACGTAAACCCGCCATCAAGCGCTGGTAGTAACGCAGGTTATGAATGGTATTGAGGCGCGCGCCCAATATTTCGTTGCAACGATCGAGATGATGCAAGTAAGCGAGCGAATAATTGCGACAGGTGTAGCAATCACACTCAGGGTCAAGCGGATTGGTGTCGCTCTTATATTTCGCGTTACGGATTTTCACCACGCCGTTGGTCACAAACAGATGACCGTTGCGGGCGTTACGCGTCGGCATCACGCAGTCAAACATATCGATGCCGCGACGCACGCCCTCAACCAAATCTTCCGGTTTACCCACCCCCATCAGGTAGCGAGGCTTGTCCGCCGGAATTTGCGGGCAGACATGCTCCAGAATGCGGTGCATATCCGCTTTCGGTTCGCCCACAGCGAGACCGCCGACAGCGTAGCCATCAAAGCCAATCTCTACCAGACCTTTCACCGAGATATCGCGTAAATCTTCGTAAACGCTGCCCTGAATAATGCCAAACAGCGCGTTCGGGTTTTCCAGCGCGTCAAAGCGGTCACGGCTGCGTTTCGCCCAGCGCAGGGACATCTCCATGGAACGTTTCGCGTAATCCCAGTCCGCCGGATACGGCGTACATTCATCAAAAATCATCACGATATCGGAGCCGAGATCGTACTGAATCTCCATCGACTTTTCGGGATCGAGGAAGATCGGATCGCCGTTGATCGGGTTGCGGAAGTGCACGCCCTGCTCGGTGATCTTGCGGATATCGCCCAGACTGAACACCTGGAAGCCGCCGGAGTCGGTCAGAATGGGGCCTTTCCACTGCATAAAGTCGTGCAGATCGCCGTGCAGCTTCATGATCTCCTGACCCGGACGCAGCCACAGGTGGAAAGTGTTGCCGAGAATGATCTGCGCGCCGGTGGCTTCAACCTCTTCCGGGGTCATGCCTTTCACGGTGCCGTAAGTGCCAACCGGCATAAAAGCAGGCGTTTCCACTACGCCACGATCAAACACCAGGCGGCCGCGGCGCGCGCGCCCGTCAGTGGTATCCAGTTCAAATTTCACTTCTTTTCTCCTGCATCAGAGAGACAGTCTGATGGTTAATGTTACGAGGAGAGGTCTGTCCTCACCTCGTTATATCGTCATTCCCGGATACCCAGGCTACGCGTAGCCCGGATAAGGACTGAGCCGCATCCGGGAACAGCAAAAGCGGTTACTCGCCGATAGGCTCGTTCAGAGCCTGCGGATTGTACGTGATAAACATGGCGTCGCCGTAGCTAAAAAACCGGTATTTTTGTTCTACCGCAGACTTATAGGCATTCATGGTGTGCTGATAACCGGCAAATGCCGAGACCAGCATAATCAGCGTCGACTCCGGCAGGTGGAAGTTGGTCACCAGCGCATCGATCACTTTGTACTGATAGCCAGGGTAGATAAAAATCTGCGTATCGCCGAAGAACGGTTCGATAAGCGCGTTTTTCGCCGCCTGCGCCGCGCTCTCAAGGGAGCGCACGGAAGTCGTGCCTACCGCGACGACCCGGTTGCCGCGCGCTTTCGCCGCCAGCACCGCATCGACTACGACCTGGGGCACTTCGGCATACTCAGAGTGCATGATATGGTCTTCGATGGTGTCAACGCGCACCGGCTGGAAGGTGCCAGCGCCAACGTGCAGGGTGACAAAGGCCATCTCAACGCCTTTCTGGCGCAGTTTTTCCAGCAGCGGCTCGTCAAAATGCAGACCGGCGGTTGGCGCCGCGACCGCGCCCGGCTTCGCGCTATAGACCGTCTGATAAAGCTCGCGGTCGGCCTCTTCATCCGGGCGGTCGATGTACGGCGGCAGCGGCATGTGGCCAATCGCATTGAGAATATCCAGCACCGGGCGCGCATCGTTAAACTGCACTTCAAACAGCGCGTCGTGGCGCGCTACCATGGTGGCGTTGATGCTCTCATCGTCGCCAAGCAGCAGCTCAGCGCCCGGCTTCGGCGCTTTAGAGGCGCGAATATGTGCCAGAATACGTTTATCATCGAGCATTCTTTCGACCAGCACTTCAATCTTGCCGCCGCTGGCTTTACGGCCAAACAGCCGCGCCGGGATAACGCGGGTGTTATTGAACACCAGCAGGTCGCCGGGATTGAGCTTGTCGAGAAGATCGGTGAAAGTACCGTGCGTCAGCGCCCCCGTTGGGCCATCCAGCGACAGCAGACGACAGCTGCTGCGTTCAGGCTGTGGATAGTGGGCAATCAGGGATTCAGGCAACTCAAAGGAGAAATCGGCGACGCGCATGACGTATACTCGTGACTTAAAAACAGGCGGCTTAGTCTAGTGCTCACACCTCTTTGCTGCAACAACTAGCCGTACCCGGATAACAAAACAGATGAATTTTCTCGCTCACCTGCACCTCGCGCACCTCGCTAACAGCTCGCTTTCCGGCAATCTGCTGGCCGATTTCGTGCGCGGCAATCCCGAAGAAGAGTACGCCGCCGACGTGGTCGCCGGTATTTTCATGCATCGCCGCATCGACGTTCTGACCGATAACCTCCCCGAAGTCAGCGAGGCGAAAACATGGTTTCGTCCCCAGACCCGGCGGGTGGCCCCCATTACGCTGGATGTGATGTGGGACCATTTTCTCTCCCGCCACTGGGCGCAGCTGTCGCCAGAAATGCCACTACCGGAGTTTGCCCGCTATGCCCACACGCAGGTCAGCGCAATCCTGCCGCAGGCGCCGCCGCGCTTTGTGAATCTTAATGAGTATCTTTGGTCGGAACGCTGGCTGGAACGTTATCAGGAGATGGCGTTTATTCAGCGGGTGCTCAACGGCATGGCCAGCCGTCGGCCCAGACTCGACGCGCTGCGTGATTCATGGACCGACCTCGACCAGCACTACCCGGCGCTGGAAGAAAAGTTCTGGCAGTTTTACCCGCGTATGATGGCGCAGGCAAAAGCCAGAACGCTCTGATTACGGCTTCTCTTTGACCTCGCGCCAGATGCGCAGCGCCATCCAGGCCAGCGCCAGCACGCCAAGCACCAGCGCGCCCCATACCAGGGCAGTGAGCCACAGGCTGCGCTGCTCTACGGGGGATGTCGCGGTCAGACGCGCCTCGCCGCCCAGTTTTACCCCTTCGCCAGTCCACGCTTCCGGCAGGCTCTCCGGCGCATGGCGCTGGCGTAAGGCCGCAGGAATTAAGGCGTCCAGCTCCGTTGCCGCGTTTTGCGCCGCTTTATTGCCCCACGCCAGCATAAACGGACCGCTCCCCTGAGCGTTAAAGATCAGCATCTGGCTTTCGCGTAAGCCGGTTATCTGCGGTAGGGTTTGTGGCAGGTGGGCGTTGACCGTGGTCACCTGAATCTCCTGCACATTACCCACCGTGACGGGGATCGGCTCCTGAATCTGGCCGTTTAACTTCCACAGCACGGTTTTTGCCAGCGGTCGCCACTCCTCGTTGGGGGACGCACGCCAGGCGATCTCCACCGGCAGCGTGCCCTCCTCTTCCAGGCTTAGCGAGATGGCGGTGAGGGGTTGCGGACTGGCCCAGTGATAGCGTGCCCGATCCTGCGAGAGCGCCTGCCCGGCGGCTGGCAGCGCAACGTTAGTTATCTTCATTGACTCAGGGCTGTCTATCACCACCGCGCGGGTAAGGGTTATCGGCAGCTGTGGCTTATCAAACACCAGCATTAGATAGCGCGGGTAATTGATGGTCATCGACAGATTGATATTGATGGTGTCCAGCTTCAGGCGATCGCTGCCGCTTGCAAGGTCCATCAGCGGCGCATCCGCCTGCATCAAATTCCACTCTTTCATATCGGCGCTGTAGTAAAGGGACGCTTTACCCTGCCAGTTTTCTGTCGGTTTATCCCAGCCGAGCTGCAGCTGCGTTGCGTTCACCTTTTTTATATCATCCGGCAGCGCCAGCAGGTAACTCTCACCTACCCCCTCAATGCGCTCGCCCTCAAGCTTGATCTCATAGCCTTCCGGCGAACGTAGCCAGATACGTTCGCCGGAATCCGTAAGCTTTTCAACGGGCGAAGCGGCAAGCGGGAAAATGCGCAACGCCTGCTCTTTCGGCGCGGGCTGCGCCTCCTGCTGCGCCTGCAGGGTAAAAGGCACACGCTCGCCCTGATGGTTGAAAACCCGCACATCGCGCAGATCGGGCCAGACGCTTTGCTCATAGACTTGCGGGGGCAGCGAAACCCGATACCAGGGCGAGGAGACCGGTGTCGTAAGCGACCTGCCCCAGGCATAATCCTGCGGCGACTCCGGGGCAGCTTCACGGGCAAGCGCCGGTAGCGCCGCGCACCATAACGCGCCGGTAAAAAATGCTATCTTCCATTTCATGATTTTTCTTCCTCGCTGAACGCCTTCGCCTCTTTCGGCGGTAACGGAGAGAAATACCCCACAATCAATACCAGCACCGCCACGCCAATAAAGGCAATGGCCCGCGCCAGACCGCCGCCGCCCGCGCTATCCACCAGCATCAATTTCACAATCACAACCCCCAGCAGCGCCGCGCCGCCGAGCCACTGACGCCGCGAGCCGCGCCGGGTCGCCAGCAGCATCACCACCAGCGCTGCCAGCATCCAGAACAGCGCGAAGCTGGTCTGGATAAGACGCGAATGCCACAGGCTGTCGCTGTCCCACGCTACGCCGCCATAGTTCGCCAGCAGGCGCAGCAATAGTCCGTTAATCCACCAGAAGGCCAGCGCCAGTAGCGCAGAAGAAACCTGCGGCGCGACGGTGGCAGGCAGGCGCGGCTGCGCATTCCGACACCAGAGCCATAGCCCGAGCAGCGCAAAGGCCGCCCCCTCTTCCAGCGGGTTAACCAGCGGCAGATAAAGAGAGTGAATAACGCGCCCGTCCTGAAAATTGCCCACCACCAGCAGAATAAGCAACAGCGGGATAAGCGGCAGCGGCCCCAGTTGACCATAGAGCGCAGGCCACACGCGCAGCGGCCAGATGCCGCGACGAATGCCGCCATGAAGCAGCAGAATAACAATGCCGCCCGCCGCCATCGGCAGGCCGGTACGCCAGGCATCCATCCCCCAGGGGAGTCCGATGACAAACCAGTACAGCTCCATCCCTGCGGCGAGCAGCACCATCCACAACAGCGCAATGTGCAGCCCCTGAGAGGGCCGCGCGAGTATCGAACCGGGCCGGTAAAGCAGCAGCAGCGCCGAGGGCAACGCCACGCACCAGGCGAGATTTTGCCAGCCAGCCGCCAGCAAGTGATGCTCCACCAGCAGTTGCCAGAGCAGGGTCGCCAGCATCCCCGGCCACAACAGCCATACGGTGAGGCGCATTTCATGCCAGCGCAGCCGCTGCGCGCCGAAGCGCCAGATCCATACTGAGACGGCAAGCAGAGCCAGCATCACGGCAGGCAGCGCCCTGTCGGCAGCGTAAGCGGCAATTCCCCACAGCGCTACGCCCCAGAAAACAATGCCCCCCGCCAGCAGCGCCTGACTGCCCTGTGCAAGCAGCCCGCGCCACAGCCAGGCGGCGACCAGCCAGCAGAGGCTAAGCACCGCGAAAATCAGCGTCAGGGAAAGCGCGGAGACGCCGTCGTTCACCGCCCACAGCGCGCTCCCCAGCGCCAGCAGTAGCAGGCCGGTGCCGCTGTAGCTCATCCGACGCTGGTTTTGCATCACCCCGAGCCAGAGCACGCCAAGACCTTCCAGCGCCCAGGCCATTGCCGTCCAGCGCGCCGAGAGCGCCAGCGGAATAGCGAGCGTGGTAAAGGCCGCCCCCAGCGCCAGCGCTGCCAGCACCAGCGGTTTGCCCGCCGTCGGAAAGCGTTTCAACGCGCCCATCGCCAGGGCCAGGTAGAAAGCGCCGAAGCCCAGCGCGCTTATCGCCGGGCCGAATGCCATATGCTGCGTCATGGCGTACTGCATGCCAAAGCCCACCAGTGGTGGGGCAAACAGCATAACGCCGTCGATAATACGTTCCTCACGCTTCTGCGCCCTCAGGGAGAGCGCGACGCTGAACACGCCAAAAATAAGCAGGTTGGCAATAAGAAACAGCTGGCAGCTCAGATAGTACTGCGGTTGATAGTCGCTCATTCCCCACAGGCCGCCAACGCCAAAGGTGAAGGCCAGGCCCAGCAGATTAAGCTCGCGCCAGTGTTGCCAGACGCTGATAGCCAGAATGCCAGCGGAGAGCAGCAGATAAAATGAGAAGAGCGCAATGTGACTGCCGCCGCCGGTAGAGAGCAGCAGCGGCGCGGCGTAGCCGCCCAGGCTTGCCAGCATTGCAAGACTCAGCGCCCGTTGCAGCACCGCCAGCCCTACGCTTGCCGCGCAGATCGCCAGCAGCAGGGCGAAGGCAAGCGGCATCGGCAGCATCTGCCACAGGCGAAACGCGCCAAACACCGTCAGATAGAGCGCACCGGTCGCCCCACCCTGCAAAATCAGCGCGAAAACCGGCTGCTTATGCCGCAGTCGCCAGCCGAGGAACAGCAGCGCCATCGCCCCCAGCGCGGCGGCGGCCAGACGCAGTTCCAGCGGGAACAGAGCACGCTCCACGCTGTAGCGGAACAGAAAGGCAAGGCCCAGGAACAGCAGAATAATCCCCAGCTTCGCCAGCGGGTTACCCTGCATAAACCAGCGAACCAGCGAGGTAATAACCCCCCCGCCCTGGCGGGGTTCCTCCGGAGATAAAGGCGGTGGCGTGGCGGGCGTGGGCGCAGGGGTAGAGGCGGCAACCGTTCCTCTTGCCCAGACGTTAACGGGCGCGGCAGGGGCAGGTTCGACATGAGGCGCTTCAACAACCGGTGCTGGGGCAGGCGCCATGCGAGGCGCACGGGCAACCGGCTCCGGCGCAGGCGCGACGGGGCTCTCCGCCACGACAGGGGAAGCATCCTCCGGGGCGAGCGCCGCCGCTGGCCGGGCTCCTTCCTCCAGCCGCGCTTCTAACGCTGCCACGCGCTGACGCAGGCGCGACAGCTCCTCGCGCGCTGCATTACTGCGCAGATAAGCAACAAATGCTACAACCGGGACAACCACTACCAGCATAAACAGCGCCGCAAATGCGACGAGTAAGAGTCCATCCATGTTTTCACCTGAATTCCGGGGCGTGCTAATACTTTGGCACAAAATGTCACATTCAGGCTATCCCGTTGCGCTTTATCGCTTTAATTTCCCTGCCATACCGTTGCCGATATGCCCGGAAGCGATAGAACATCCCCCTGCAAGGTGCCCTTGCCCTCTTTACCGTGCCACATTTTTACATTCAGCAGCGGTGTTGGCGGCAATACCACTTCGCAGGCGTCTCCCCGGTTAATGGCGATCAGGACATGCTCTTGCTGATACAGCCGTAAAAACACCACCACATCTTCCTGCGCGTAAATCACCTGACAGCCGCCATAGCGCAGCGCCCGGCTGCGTTTGCGAAGCCGCGTCATGCGCTGGTAGAGCGCCAGCAGCCCGGCATCCTGATCTGCGTTGTTCCAGGGAAAAGGTTTACGGCAAAAAGGATCGTTCGCGCCGTCCAGCCCCACTTCGTCGCCGTAATAGATGCAGGGTACGCCAGGCCAGCTAAAGAGCCAGACCACCGCCAGCGGCAGGCGCGCCACCTCCCTGCCCAGCACCGTTTTAAAACGCGGGGTATCGTGGCTGTCGAGCTGGTTAAACATCCGCAGCTGCTGCTGATGGGAAAGCCCGGCGCGGTAATTATCCATCCAGGCCATGCAGGTTTGCGCATCGATGCGCTGGGGGTCCATAGAAATATCGCTGCTGGCAAGAAACGCCCATAGGGGAAAGGTGAACCCGCGATAGTTCATCGCCGCGTCTTCCGCGTCCGCCTGCAGCCACTGGCGCGCATCGCCAAAGTGCTCGCCTACCACGTAGGCCTGAGGCTGCGTCTCTTTTGCCGCCCGCGTAATACCCGTCACGTGGCGCAAGTTATTGCGCGCCCCGCCCGCCTCCCCCAGCATGTGCACCACATCAAGCCGCCAGCCATCCATCTGCCAGGGCGCCTTGAGCCAGTGGCGCACCACGCTCTCTTCCCCCTGATACATCTCGTCCACCAGGGTGGGCGACTGGTAATCCAGCTTGGGCAGGCTGGGGTAGCCAAGCCAGTCGCGGGCGGTACCATCTTCGTTAAAGCTATACCATGTCCGCCAGGCGGAACCGGGATTATGGCAGGCGCCGGACGTGCCGCGATTATGCCTGTCGAACCAGGCGTGGGAGTCGCCGCTATGGTTGAAGACGCCGTCCAGCACCAGCTTCATGCCAAGACGGCGTGTATTTTGTCGCAGGCGTAGCAGCGCTTCGTCGCCGCCAAAGCGCGGGTCAACGTGGCGATAGTCTTCGGTATCGTATTTATGCACGCTGGGGGCGACAAACACCGGATTCAGATAGAGCGCGGTCACCCCCAGCCTGCGCAGGTACGGCAGCTTTTCGCTAATGCCGTCGAGAGTGCCGCCATAGAAGGTTGAGCCGCCCGCCTCGCCGGTCAGCGGCTCGTCCCACTCACGCAGCACGATATCGCGCCCGGCGGCATGGTGGTAATAGGCCTCCTGCGCCACATGATAGTGGCGGCTGCGGGCGAATCGGTCGGGAAAGATCTGGTAAAAGACCTGGTCGGCGACCCACTGCGGGCCGTCATCCGGGCAATCCAGCGCAAATTGCTCCAGCCTTGCCGGGGGAAAAGCGCACAGCCCCTGCGGGGTAAACCACTGCTGCCTGTCCTGCCACAGTAGTTTAAAGCTGTAACGGCGGCGGGCCTGCCCGCTGGCGAGCGAAATCGCCCCTCGCCAGGCCGTCACGCCCGGCTGGGGGGAAAGGCGCACGCGGCGCATCGGCACCGAGGTCTCTTCATTATCGATTTCCGTGCGCAGCGTAACGCGCGTCGGCAGCGCATTACCGGTAAGCCAGAGAGTGATAACTAACTGGTCGCCATTCTGTTTCACAAACGGCGCGACGGGCAGATGCCAGGCATGCAACATTCACTTTCCCCTTTGTTATAAAGGCTCCCACTTTTGCACAACCGCGCCGTCGCCGACTCCTCTTTTCTGCGCTTTCAGGGGGGGTGAGAGCCAGGGCGCACGCGAAAACCCCATGCATTATCTGAAATAATGCGCAGCACGGACGCGTCTTTGTCACACGCAGGGTAGAATCCGCAACGAACCAGGATGCATTATTTATGACAAGGACGATCAATGAAATTAAATATATTTACTTTTACGTTGCTGGCGGCGATCGGCGGCACGGCTTTTGCCAACGATACAGTTCAGTTTGTCGCACAGATCGAGAGGATGAAAGTTGCCAGCGGGGCACTCAATGAGCAAGGCGGACTGATTAGCGCCGAAAGAATTTATCTCAACAGTGATTCTCCCTGCGGTAAGGACACCCTTTACGTGACCGCCGATTCATTAAAACTGTCGCAGGAGAACTACGAAAAGCGCCTGCGTGAGATCTGGAAACAAGCGAAAAACGAGTACTATTTCCGTTTTACCGCGACCTCTTGTGAGAGCAAAGGCTCACAGATGGCCAGTAAAATTGAAGTGTGTAATAAAGAGATTTGCGACAGCAAGTTTGTTATTGATGACTCAATCCTGTGGGTTGGCGGCAACCTCTCTCAGCTTTACCTTGTCGACCGTAAAGACGCCGCTGACGCCGCCGGTTTCTTTATCCGGTTGCCCTTAACCAAAGGCAAAGATGACAAAAGCTGGAAAGTCACCGGTTGGTACCTGGGCGACAATCTCGACCTTTCTGGCGAAGGCAAAACCAAAGCGTTTGAAGGCTATACGGATACGCCTGATTTCAGTTCGCAGAAATTCATCGGCCCCTTCACCGCCTGGCATCGTACAGGGCAAAAAGCAGCGCAACTGACCTATGACGATAATGGTTATCGACAGGGTGAATTTGAGGCCTGGCATAAGAACGGCAAACCGTCGCAGAAGTTTAGCTATAAAAACGGTGAACCTGACGGCAAATTCGTTGAATGGAACGACAACGGCACGGTAGCAAGCGAAAGCAATTTTAAAGATGGCGAGCATGCAGACGGCCCCTGCAATCATTACGGCAGCAACGGGGAGCTGCTGCGTGAGCACAGCTACCTTAAGGGCAACTATGACGGAAAATACGTTGATTACTTTGCTGACGGAAAAGTACAAACCGAGAAGTTCTATAAAGACGGCCATACCGTCGGCGACAGTAAAGAGTACTACGCCAGTGGTCAACTTCAGAGCCTGAGACATTATGACCAGCAGGGTAAACAAGACGGTCTGCAGGAAGACTATCTTGAAAATGGCACCCTGATCTCAAAAGAGACTTATCAACACGATCGGAAAATTGCTGTTGAAAAGTGGTATCAAAATGGCAAACAAGCCTCCAGCAAACAGTATGACGAGAACGGCAAAGAAAATGGGAAGCATCAGGAATGGGCTGAAAACGGCCAGCTGATCCTTGAGGAAGAGTATAACCACGGCGCGACCGTGCTGGAGAAAAAGTGGACGCAGGCTGGCAGTCCGCTAAGCGAAGTTATCTATAACAAGGATAACGATGGGAGCGTCCGGAAACGCTGGAGTGAAAAAACCGGTAAGTTAATCTCAGAGGCGCACTACGATAGCTATCAGCCCTCCGGGCTGACCAAAAAGTGGGATGAGGCAACCGGTAAGTTGATCCTCGAAACCACCTATAAAGAGGGCTTTGAAAACGGCCTGCGTAAACAGTACGATCCGGAAACCGGCGAATTGATCCTGGAAAAATGGAGCGCTGGCTTATCCGATGTTAATAAATTTGTTAACAACCAGCCGTCGATTAAAAAATATAAAAGCGGCAAGCTGATTGCTGCGGGTTGCGATGCCATGAAGCTGCTGGAAAACCCCGACGACGTGAAAGCGCAGGCGAAAAAAGGCGACGCTGGTGCTCAGACTCAGCTTGGCCTCTATTACGACGGCTGTTCTGAATTTAAACAGGCTGAATCCTGGATGTTAAAAGCCGCTAACCAGAAAAATAGCGATGCGCTTGCCTGGCTCTCCCGGCTCTATCTGAGCGGCAAAAAGGACGTCATTGCGCCAGATCTGCCTAAGTTCCGGAAATACAACGAACAGGCCGCGGAGGCTGGCGATGTTCAGGCACAGTACCGGCTGGGGGTTGACCTGTTGCCTGTTGAGGTGTGCCAGCAAATCATGTCCAGCTGCGATGCGCAATACCGCAGTCCAAAATCAGATATGAATAAGGCGCTGTTGTGGCTGGATAAAGCGGCAGGAAATGAAGAAGAGACAGGGGCGTTAGGTATACTCGCTAAAATATATGGCTACGGTATCGGCGTCGCTCAGGACGGTGAAAAAGCGATGGGTTATTATCGTGCGCTTGAGAAAAAGTATCCTGGATCAGACTTCGTTCAGGAACGCATTGCGAAGCTTAAAGCGCATTTGGCCTCATCAGGCAAATAAGCTCCCTCCACGTCGCCCGGGGCGCATCCGCGCCCCGGGCATTTTGTTACTTATCCAGCACCGGCTTTGCCTTGAACTTCCAGCCCACCAGCAGCAGCGCTATCCACGTGAACCCTACGTACAGTGAGATACGGGTATCCGGGTGGTAACCAATCAGCGCGATAATGAAGACAAGGAACAGCAGGCCCACCGTCGTGGTGACAATACCGCCCGGCACCTTGAATTTTAGCGCTTTCGCCTCTTCCGGCGGCAGGCGGCGGCGGAAGGCGATTTGCGACAGCAAAATCATGATCCACACCCATACCGTGGCGAAGGTCGCCAGCGAGGCGATCACCAGGAAGACGTTCTCCGGCATGATGTAGTTCAGATAGACCGCAAACAGCAGCGCAACGGTCATCACCAGCACCGTCACCCACGGAATACCGCGACGGGAGGTTTTAGCGAACACCTTCGGCGCGCTGCCCTGCTCCGCCATCCCGTGCAGCATACGCCCCACGCCGAAAACATCGGAGTTAATGGCTGACAGCGAAGCGGTAAGCACCACAAAGTTCAGAATACTGGCGGCGAAGGTAATGCCCATATGCTGGAAAGTCAGCACAAACGGGCTGCCGTTGGTGCCCACCTGGTTCCACGGGTAGATGGACATAATCACGAACAGCGTACCCACATAGAACACCAGAATACGCATCGGCACAGAGTTAATGGCGCGGGGAATGGATTTTTCAGGGTCTTTCGCCTCACCGGCGGTGATGCCGATGATCTCGATTCCGCCGTAGGCGAACATCACCATCTGTAAGGACATCACCATACCCAGCCAGCCGTTGCTAAAGAAGCCGCCGTTGCTCCACAGGTTATGAATGCCTGTCGGCTGGCCGCCGTTGCCGATCCCCCAGATAATGATGCCGAACCCGGCAACAATCATGATGATAATGGTGGCGACTTTAAAGAAAGAGAACCAGAACTCCAGCTCGCCAAACACCTTCACGCTCATCAGGTTAATGGCGCAGATAATCAGCACAACGCTCAATACCCAGATCCAGTGCGGCACGGCAGGAAACCAGACGCCCATATAGATGCCGAACGCGGTGACATCGGCAATCGCCACAATCAGGATTTCAAAACAGTAGGTCCACCCGGTGATGTAGCCCGCCAGCGGGCCAAGATAGTCCTGAGCGTAGCGCGAAAAGGAGCTGGCGGAAGGGTTATGCACCGACATTTCGCCCAGCGCGCGCATGATGATATAGGCTGCCGCGCCGCCGATGATATAGGCCAGCAGCACGCTGGGGCCCGCCATTTTAATCGCGTCGGCGGAGCCATAAAAAAGCCCGGTGCCAATTGCCGAGCCGAGGGCCATAAAGCGGATGTGTCGGGTGCTTAGCCCCCGCTTTAGCTTGTTTGTGCTTTCCATGGTGTCCCGTTCCAGGATGTAAAAATTAAAAACAAAAAACCACGGGGCCGTAAGCCCCGTGGTTGGCAAATGTTACCACACTGCGAATCAATGTGCGCTGGAGGTCACCTGGCGACCGGCGACGCGATCCCAGACCGCGGCCAGAATCACCATCACCAGCGTCGGCATCAGCCAGGCCAGCCCCTGCTCCGCCAGCGGCAGACGCTGGGTCCAGACGGGAAGCACACCGCTAAAGGCCGAGGCTTTAATGCCGTCCAGCACGCCAAACAGCAGGCTGATAAACATTGCCGGAGCAATAACGCGGGTCGAATTATGCCACCACTGACGGGTAAAGCTTAATACCACCAGTGCGATACAGGGCGGGTAGATCATCGTCAGCACCGGAATGGAGATCTGAATCAGGTGGCTCAGCCCCAGATTCGATACCGCCATCGAGAAAATGCCGAGAATAAACACCAGCGTGCGGTAAGAGAGCGGCAGATACTGGGCGAAGAACTCGGCGCAGGCGCAGGTCAGGCCCACCGCCGTCACCAGACAGGCGAGGAAAATCAGCGCTGCCAGCAGGAAGCTGCCCGCGCCGCCAAACGTATGGGCAACGTAAGCATGCAGGATAGCCGCGCCGTTGGCTGACTGATCCACCAGCGTCGAGCTATCTGAACCAAGACGGAACAGGGCCAGATAGAGCAGCGTCAGGCCGACGCCCGCCATCAGGCCCGCCCAGACGGTATAGCGGGTCAGCAGACGCGCTTCGGTAACGCCGCGTGAACGCGCCGCGTTAACAATAACGATACCGAAGACCATCGCACCCAGGGTATCCATGGTCAGGTAGCCATTCACAAAACCGTTAGAAAACGCCGCGTGCTGGTAAGCTTCCATCGCGTGGCTGATGGGGCCAACAGGCCAGACAATCGCCGCAACCGACAAAATAATCAGCGCGATAATTTTCAGCGGCGCAAGGAAATTGCCCACGGTATCCAGCAGCTTGCCCGGATAGAGCGAAATCAGGATCACCAGCGTAAAGTAAATCACGCTGTAGATAAGCAGCGGCAGCGTGCCGTCACCGGTCAGAGGGGCAATGCCCACCTCAAACGAAACGGTCGCGGTACGCGGCGTCGCAAACAGCGGGCCAACCGCCAGATAGCAGACCGTCGCCAGCAGAACGCCAGCCACTTTACCGATTGGCGTGCTCAGGCTGTCCACTCCGCCGCCCACTTTCGCCAGCGCCACCACGGTCAACACAGGCAGGCCCACGGCGGTAATAAGAAAGCCAATAGCGGCGGTCCAGACGTGTTCGCCTGCCTGTAACCCCACCATCGGTGGGAAAATAATATTGCCTGCGCCGACGAACAGCGCAAAAGTCATAAAGCCCAGAGCAACAATGTCTCGTGGTTTTAAACGATGGGTCATAAACGTTTACTGCCTGTGGATGTGGTGGTGTAAGTGTTGAAATTTTCGCCTTTTTTCTACGGAACAATCAGGCGGAAATAACCGTAAAACGCAGCGGGAAATACTTCCCGCTCTGCGTGGCGGAGAATAGTTTTTCGATTTTCCACGCAAAAACAGTCGGTCTGACGACGGACGGGGCGCAATTTAAACGCTTATAACGTTTAAAGGCAATATGGGATCGCAAAACCAGAGAGTTATGCCAGTTATTGCTTTCGAACAAGACGATCGTACTGCGTTGAGAAAAAACAGATGGCTAATCATGCGAACAAAAAACAGGCAAAGCGATCTTCACCCGCCAAAACAGCGGGCGCGAAACGGCAAAAACAGCACAACTGGCGTGAATGGAAAGAAAAGCTGACAGCCAAGGCAGCGGTATCAAGCCCGAGAGCCTGATACCTTTACCCGGCCCCTCCCGTTAAGGGAGAAGTGGAAAACCGGGCGGGTTAAAGCTTCGCAACCAGCCGTTCAGGCAGGACAAAGCTAAAACGGGTGCCTTTGCCGGGGGTACTGTCAATTTCAAGGCGGGCATCGTGATGATTGAGCGCGTGTTTTACAATCGCCAGCCCCAGGCCGCTGCCGCCGGTCTGCCGGGAGCGGGCCTTGTCGACACGATAAAAACGCTCCGTCAGGCGCGGAATATGCTCGGCGGCAATGCCCGGCCCGTTATCTTCAACGCTGAACTGCGCCCCCTGCGGCACCTGCTGCCAGCGCACGGTAATGTGGGTGCCCGCAGGCGTATGGTTCACCGCGTTATACACCAGGTTGGAAACGGCGCTGCGTAGCTGCTCGTCATTGCCCATGACCTTAAGCGCGGGGTCGACCTCGAATTCAAAAGTCTGCTTTTTCTGGCTCAGGGTCTGCGCTTCCCGCTCTACTACCCGCAGCATCATCGGCACGTCGATGACCTCATTAGGCGGCAGCGTGGGGGCGGCTTCAATTTTCGACAGGGTAAGCAGCTGCTTAACCAGCCCTTCCATACGCGATGTCTGCTCGCGCATCGTGTGCAGCGCTTTATCGCGCGGCGGCCCTTCCAGCGTCTGCTCCTGCATCATCTCCAGGTAGCCCTGCAATACCGTCAACGGCGTGCGAAGCTCATGGCTGACGTTGGCGAAGAAGTTGCGGCGCGCCCCTTCAAGCTGGTGCATCTGCGTTACGTCCCGCGCGACCATCAGCAATTGCTGCTCGCTGTAGGGCATGACGCGAAATTCAAGGTGGCGGCCATTGTTGAGCACCAGATGCAGCGGGCGGGAAAAGTCCTGCGTTTTCAGATAGCGGGTAAATTCAGGGTAGCGCAGCAGGTTGAGGATATTCTGGCCGTTATCATCCGGCCAGCGCAAATTCAGCAGCTGTTGCGCCAGGCCGTTACACCAGAAAATCGCCCCCTCTTCGGTGGTGAGCACCACCGCGTCAGGCAACGACTCCGCGCCGCTGCGAAACCGCTTGATCAGGTTTCCCAGCTCGCGACGGCGCTTTTTGTTACGCATCTGCATCTGGTGCAGGCCGTACAACAGCGGCTCCCAGCTGCCTTTGCCCGGCGGCGGCGTCATGCTTTTATCAACCCACAGCCACCACGACAGCCGCATCAGATTCCAGAAATGCCACGCGAGCAGCCCGGTTACCGCCACCAGTAAAAACCACGGCAGATACCCAAAAAATGCCCCCAGCAGCGCGGCCGGTAGACAACACAGAACGAGTTCGAGTACCAGCCTTTTCCATGACAGCCGTTCCAGCACGCGTCACACTCCTTTGAATTTTAGAATCGGGCCGAAAAACGGTAGCCCGTGCCGCGAACGGTTTGCACCATGCGGTCGTGACCGCTGTGTTCCAGCGCTTTACGCAGGCGGCGAATATGCACGTCCACTGTCCTGTCTTCTACATAGACGTTGGTTCCCCAGACGTGGTTCAGCAGCTGCTCGCGGCTGTAGACGCGTTCCGGGTGGGTCATAAAGAAGTGCAACAGCTTAAACTCCGTCGGCCCCATGTCCAGCGGGTTTTCGCCGGTCATCACCCGGTGCGAACTGGGATCGAGGCTGAGCCCCTGCATCTCAATCACCTCTTCCACGGCCATAGGGGAGATGCGGCGCATCACGGCTTTGATACGCGCCACCAGCTCTTTTGGCGAAAAGGGTTTGGTGATGTAATCATCGGCGCCGGTCTCCAGGCCGCGTACGCGGTCCTCTTCCTCGCCGCGCGCGGTCAGCATCATCACCGGAATATCGCGGGTCATGGCTTCGCGCTTAAGATGTTTAATAAACTGAATGCCTGAACCGCCGGGCAGCATCCAGTCGAGCAAAATGAGATCGGGCCAGGGTTCATTAAGTTGATTCACCGCGCTGTCATAATCTTCCGCTTCGACAGGCTGAAAACCGTTTTGCTCGAGTACAAAGCACACCATCTCACGAATTGGCGCTTCATCTTCCACGACCAGAATGCGTCTTGCCATAATTTGCCCTGTTTAATTAAGTCATCAGTCAATCGCGGCGCCAGTATGCGTCACTTTTGTGACAGATTTATGAAACAAATGACCAACAGATGACCCAAGCCGTTGTTTTATGACAGCGGTCGGCGCTTTCGCTGGCGGCTCGCCCGCTTCTGAATGTTATAATCCCGTTCACGCTTTTTTGCTATGGAACCGCTATGCGCATTATTCATACCTCAGACTGGCATCTCGGTCAGAATTTTTACAGCAAAAGCCGCGCCGCCGAACATGACGCCTTTCTCAACTGGCTGCTGAAAACCGCGCAAGAGCAGCAGGTGGACGCGATCATCGTCGCGGGCGATATCTTCGATACCGGTTCCCCGCCCAGCTATGCCCGCGAACTCTATAACCGCTTTGTGGTGAACCTGCAGCAAACCGGCTGCCAGCTGGTGGTGCTGGCGGGCAACCATGACTCCGTCGCCATGCTCAATGAGTCTAAAGATATCCTGGCGTGGCTGAAAACCACCGTTGTTGCCGCCGCAGGCGCGACGCCGTTCCTCCTGCCCCTGCGCGACGGCTCGCCGGGGGCGGTGTTCTGCCCGGTGCCCTTTTTACGCCCGCGCGACATCGTCACCAGCCAGGCCGGGCTATCCGGACAGCAGAAGCAGCGCCAGTTGCTGACCGCCATCACCGACTATTATCAGCAACAGTATGAGGCGGCCTGCGCGCTGCGCGGCGACCGCCCGTTACCGATTATCGCCAGCGGCCATTTAACGACCGTCGGCGCAAGCAAAAGCGACGCGGTTCGTGAAATCTATATCGGCACGCTGGACGCGTTCCCGGCGCAGCACTTCCCGCCCGTTGAGTATATTGCGCTGGGCCATATTCATCGCCCGCAGAAAATTGGCGGACAGACGCATATTCGCTACTGCGGATCCCCCATCGCACTGAGCTTTGACGAAACCGGCAGGCGCAAATGCGTCAACCTGGTGACATTCGAAAACGGCGCGCTGGCAGAGGTTACCGAGCTGGAAGTGCCGGTTACCCAGCCGTTGGCGGTAATAAAAGGCGATCTGGCGTCCATTGAAAGCCAGCTTGAACAGTGGCGACACGCCCCGTCCCAGCCCCCGGTCTGGCTGGATATCGAAATCGTCAGCGAGGATTATCTCGGCAATATCCAGCGTAAAATCCAGCAGATGACCGCTGAACTGCCGGTTGAAGTACTGCTGGTACGCCGCAGCCGCGAACAGCGGGAGCGTATCATGGCCGGCGAACAGCGCGAGACCTTAAGCGAGCTGAAAGTAGAAGAGGTGTTCGCCCGCCGACTGGCGCTCGAAGAGCTGGACGCAGCACAGCAGACCCGTCTTGAAGGGCTGTTTCGTGAAACCCTGTACAGCCTGGAGGAGCGCGACCTATGAAAATCCTCAGCCTGCGCCTGAAAAACATCAACTCCCTGAAAGGCGAATGGAAAATTGATTTCACCGCCGAGCCGTTCGCCAGCAACGGCCTGTTTGCGATTACGGGGCCAACGGGTGCGGGGAAAACCAGCCTGCTGGACGCCATCTGCCTGGCGCTTTATCACGAAACCCCGCGCCTGAACACCGTTTCACAGTCGCAAAACGATCTGATGACCCGCGACACCGCCGACTGCCTGGCGGAGGTGGAGTTTGAGGTCAAAGGGGTCGCCTATCGCGCCTTCTGGAGCCAGACCCGCGCGCGCGGCCAGGCAGACGGCAATTTACAGGCGCCGCGTGTGGAACTGGCGCTGTGCGCCGACGGTAAGATCCTTGCCGACAAGGTCAAAGATAAGCTGGATCTGACCGCCACCTTAACCGGACTGGACTATGGCCGCTTCACCCGTTCGATGCTGCTCTCTCAGGGGCAATTTGCCGCCTTCCTTAATGCGAAACCCAAAGAGCGGGCCGAGCTGCTTGAAGAGCTGACCGGCACCGAGATCTACGGCCTTATCTCCGCCGATGTGTTTGAAAAACATAAAGCCGCGCGCCACGAGCTGGATAAGCTGCAAACCCAGGCCGAAGGCGTGGCCCTGTTCAGCGATGAGCAGCGTGACGCCCTCAATGCAGGTTTGCAGGCGCTTACTGACGAAGAGCGCCGCCTGCTTGCCGAACAGCAGCAGGCCCAGGCCCGTCACACCTGGCTGGCGCGTCGCCAGGAACTGCAGGCGGCGTGCAACAGCGCGCAGGCAGGCCACGAACAGGCCGTACAGGCGCTCGCCGGGGCACAGCCGCAGTTAACCCTGCTCGAACGCGCCCAGCCCGCCCTGCTGCTGCGCCCGGTGTGGGAAAGAATGCAGGAGCAGCGCGCCTTATGGCAGCGCAGCCAACAGCAGAGTGAAGAAGTAAATGCTCGCTTACTTGCCAGCCGCGCCGTGCGCAGCCGCATTCGCGCAAGCGCCCTACAGCAGCAGGGGCAGCTAATGACCGAGCAGAGCGTCGTTAAACAGTGGCTTACGGAAAACGCCCGTTTCGAGCGCTGGCAGAGCGAGCTGGCAGGCTGGCGCGCCATGCTCAATCAGCAGGAAGAGGATAAAAAACCCTGGCAGGCGCTGCAGACGCGCATCGCACAGAGCGAGCAAAAACTGCGGGGCCTGATGGCCGTCTCGCTGGAGATGAGCGCAGAGGAGGTGGCAGCGGCGATGGCGCTCTGTACGCAGCACCGCCCGCTACGCCAACAACTTCTGGCGCTGCATGCCCGCTTCGCGCCGCTGCAAAAGCAGCTCGTTCAGCGCCAGCAGAGCCTGGCCGAGCTGAAAACGGAGCAGGAAAAGCTCGCCGCTGAACTCGCCGTCAAGCGCGCGCTGTACAAAGAAAAAAACCAGCTGTTGAGCGAAGTGCGCACCGTATGCGAACTGGAAGACCGTATCCACAGTCTGGAAAATGAGCGCGCGCGCCTGCAGGCCGGGCAACCCTGTCCCCTTTGCGGGTCGACTGAGCACCCCGCCATTGCCGCTTATCAGGCGATTGTGCCGGGGGTCAATCACGCCCGGCGCGACGCGCTGGATCTCGACGTCCGCCAGGTAAAAGAGGCGGGAATCGCCCTGGGCGAGCGGCTGAAAGCGCTGGCGGAGCGCTATGAGAAGGACGAGCTGGAAGCAAAAACCCTCCAGCAGGATGAGCAAACGCTGCGCCAGGCGTGGGCGCAGGTATGCGACGAGCTGGGTATTACCCTGCAACCGGAGCAGGAGATCGCCAGCTGGCAGGCCGCCCAGGACGCTTATGAGCACCAGCTCTATCAGTTAAGCCAGCGCCAGACGTTACAAGCCCAGCTCAACGAACTGCACCAGCAGGCCGCCCAGTATCAGCAGGCTGCCGCCAGCCGTCGCGCCCACCTTGCCGCCCTGCTTGCGCCGCTGAACCTGACGCTGCCGCCGGAGGGGGAAGAGGCCCAGTGGCTGGCGGAACGGACCCGCGAAGCGCAGCTGTGGCAGGAAAAGCAGACGGCGTTTACCGCCCTGCACGACCGTATTGCGCAGCTTATGCCCCTTCTGGACACGCTGCCTGACGAGCCAGAGACAGAAAACAGCCAGCCCGTCGCGCTGGAGAACTGGCGGCAGGTGCATAACGACTGTGTATCGCTACAGAGCCAGTGGCAGACGCTACAGCAGCAGCGTGTTGCCGAACGCGAACGGCTTGAGGCGCTGGAAAAACAGTTTGCCGACGCGCTGGCGCAAAGCCCCTTTGCCGACCAGCAGGCTTTTGTTGATGCGCTGCTTGACGATAGCGAGCGTACCCGACTTGAACAGCTTCGCCAGCAGCTTGAGACGCATTGCCAGCAGGCGCAAACCCTGGTCGCCAGCGCACAGCAGACGCTGAATGCCCACCTGGCGCAGCCTCCTGCGGCCATGAGCGCGGACCTGACGGTAGAACAGTGCCGCGAGATCCTTGCCGCGCTAGCGCAGCAGCTACGCGACAACGCCTCCCGCCAGGGCGAGTATCGCCAGCAGTTGAAACAGGATGCGGATAACCGCCAGCGTCTGTCGGCACTGATGGAGCAGATCGAACACACGTCGGCGCGCTGCGAAGACTGGGGCCACCTCAATGCCCTGATTGGCTCCAGGGAGGGGGACAAATTCCGCAAATTCGCTCAGGGGCTGACCCTGGATAACCTGGTATGGCTGGCCAATAATCAGCTGACCCGGCTGCACGGGCGCTATCTGCTCAAACGCAAAGCCAGCGAGGCGCTGGAGCTGGAAGTGGTGGATACGTGGCAGGCGGATGCGGTGCGCGACACCCGTACCCTTTCCGGCGGCGAAAGCTTCCTGGTGAGCCTTGCGCTGGCGCTGGCCCTGTCGGACCTGGTGAGCCATAAAACGCGTATCGACTCCCTGTTCCTTGATGAAGGCTTCGGCACGCTGGATAGCGAAACGCTGGACACCGCGCTCGACGCGCTGGACGCCCTCAACGCCACCGGCAAGACGATTGGCGTCATTAGCCACGTCGAGGCGATGAAAGAGCGCATTCCGGTGCAGATTAAGGTCAGAAAGGTCAACGGGCTGGGGTTCAGCAAGCTGGATAAAGCGTTTGCCGTGGAGGCAAATAGCTGACGCGCCCTGTTCACCCTTTCTGTGGAGAGGGTGAACATAAGAGAAAGGCACGGCAGTGCGCTTACTCGCCAGACAAGTCAGCGTAACCCGGCAGAACCGCGCGATACCATTCAGGGATCTGGTCTGCTGGAAGGGGTTTCGAATAGAAATATCCCTGAATTACCGGGCAGCGAAGTTTACGCAGTAACTGGAGCTGCTCTTTATTTTCTACCCCTTCGGCCACCACGTTCAGGTTAAAGCTCTGGCCAATCCGCGTAATAGATTCCAGCAGAAAACGGATACGCTCCTCTTTCAGCGATTGTGCGACAAAGCTTCTGTCGATTTTAATTTCTGTCACGGGTAGCGTCACCAGCTTCGAAAGCCCGGAAAACCCCGTGCCAAAATCATCGATTGACAGCCCCACCCCCATATCGCGTAACCGCTGGATACGGCCAATGATTTCCTCATTTTGTTCCATCATCATGCTTTCGGTGATCTCGACGATTATCTGTTCGCCTTTGATTGCGAACGCCTCCAGCGCATGGGATACCTGATCGGGGAGCTGGTTACTACGAAAATGGAGCGCGGACAGGTTGACCGAGATGGTTGGGATGGCGAGCGACATGCTGTTCCATTCGGCCAGTTGCCGACAGGCTTCACGGAACACCCACTGACCAATGTTCTCAATTTCCCCTACCTCTTCGGCAAGCGGGATAAAACGAGACGGCGGCACCTCCCCATGTACCGGGTCATTCCAGCGAAGAAGCGCCTCGAAACCATACAATGCCCCGCTATCCGCCAGGATCTGCGGTTGATAAACGAGACGAAGGCGATTGTCGGTAATGGCCCGTTTAAGCGCGGCGCTCATCTGTTGCCGCTCCGTCGCTTTCCGGTTCATTTCCTGGTTGAAAAACTGCCAGCCGTTGCCGCCCGTTTTACGGATATAGTCCATCGCGTAGTGGGCCGTCGAAAGTAAATAGTCCCGATGTTTTCCCGCTTCGTGGCTGATACCAATACTCAAAGACAAGGCGATTTCCGCATCGTTTACCTGCACGGGAAGGGCAACAGCGGCACGCAACTCTTCCGCCTGCTGAATAATGCTGTCGACGTTGTTGTCATCACTGACCAGCACGAATTTGGTACTGTCCGTGCGGCTAAGGAATTGACCAGGTCTGAGCCGATTGCAGATGCGATTGACCACTTTTAACAACGCATGTTCCGCCTCGGCATAGCCGTGACTGTCGATGACGTCGTAAAAATGATCCACATTGATGAGGAAGAGGACAGGAGCCCAGTGCTCAGCGTTGGCACGAGGCTGATCCAGATAGTCGTGCAAACTGTTCCGATTCGGCAGACCGGTCAGGGGATCAAACATAATAAGGTGTTCAATACGCTGGCGGCTATTTTCCTGCTCAAGCGCCAGTGCAGCAAGATGCTGGCTGATATCCGCCACCCGTTCGATAAAAGCGCGCGTTTCTCTGCCGGGTACAAAGCGAATAATTAACCTCCCCGTCTCCGTGCCATCTTTCTGGCGCAGCGTTAATAAATGCCCTGTCGATTGATGACTTAATTTTTTTCGGAGGACGACGCCCAGCGTTGAGGTACATTATTTGTCAGCGTATATAAACTGACATGCGCATCTTTAATCACCGACTCAATATTGTGACAAATAATATTACCGACCTCTTCAAAGGTTAATGTACTACACATTGCGGCCAGCACATTCAATTCAAGTTCGCGGATTTGGCGATCCTCAGTAATATCTGAGAATGTCATTACCAGATTTTGCAGATTACCCTCTTCATCGAGCACGGGATTAATAGACGCTTTGACCCAAATCTGTTCGTCTGCCCGATTATGAACCAGAAACTCACCCTGATCGCGTCGGCCTTGCCACAGCATTTGCTGCATGCGTAAAAGGTTATCGGCTGGCTGTGCTGAAAAGCGGAGTAATGTGTCAGGCAATTGTCCGGTCGCTTCATTAAGCTGAAAGCCAAACATTTCAGTAAACGACTGATTAAACTGGACAATACGCCGCCGGACATCCAGTACGACAACGGGCCGATCGATATGGTCTACCGCAATGATGAGCAGCCGTTTTTGCTCTCTTTGTTCTACTTCCGCGCTGACGTCACGGGCCAGCGCCAGATAATAAATTTTTCCCTGCGTATTCACTTTCGACAGAGAAAAACGTGACCAGATGATACTGCCGTCTTTCTTCTCAAGCAGTAAGTCACGGCTCATGCCGACGACCCGCGGCTCCCCACCCTGACGATTATGTTGAATATACCCGCTGTGCTTGCTGCGTAAAGAACGCGGCACCAGCATAGACACATTTTTACCCAGCACGTCGCCTTTAGCGTAGCCCCATAATTTCTCCGCGGCGGCATTGAAGAACAGGATCCGATCCTTTTCATCAATCAGCACCACCGCCATCATATTTTGTTCAAGAGCAGGGAAAAGTATACCGTCATCATGCTGTGTCTGTTCAATGGCTTTCATTATTCACCTTCTCATGACAGGGAGCGGCGTTTTTTACTGCGTATCTCTCCACAACTCTACGCAGTTACGCCCCCGCCGTTTGGCGATGTACAGGGCCTCATCAGCACTCTGAATTAATCGTTCATAATCCGGGTGACCGTTGAACATGGCTGCACCTATCGAAAGGGAAAGGGGTATATTTTCGCCAGTGGGTGATTTAATACGGATTTTCTCTACGCGAACACGGATTCGTTCAGCAATACGCAAGGTATCAACTTCGGTCAATTCAGTTAATATAATCAGGAACTCATCACCGCCATAACGAAAAACATAATCGCTGCTGCGAACGTTATCGTAAAAGGCCTGCGAGACATTCCGTAATATCTCATCGCCAGTGTTGTGCCCCCAGGTATCATTGATCTCTTTAAATTTATCTACGTCAATGATCAGCATAGATAAGGGCGTGTGCGCACGATTAGCGTGGGCAATTTCCCGCTTAAAAATCGTGGGCAGGAAACGGCGGTTAAGCAGTTTTGTCAGAACATCCATACCTACCTCATGTCGTGACACCTTATCAAAGAGCTCACGAAGCAAGGTAATGATCTGCGACTGTGTATTTCGCGTCTGCAGCAGAAACTGAACCCGTAGCGTTTTATTGGTCAGCGCGCGGGGCGACATGCGCGTCTCCCAGAAAAGCTCATCAAACCCCTTGATAAGTCTGGAAATGTGCCCTACCTCAGCTATACCACTAAAATAATGACGGCCTTTATGATTAAACCACAGACCAAACTCCGCCTGGCTAAGCGGCAGGCTATTTCCAAGGTCGGAATTCAGCATGACCTTGTAAACAATATCCATCTCCCATGTAAGGAGAGCGGCAATCTGACGCTCTTTTTCCTCTTCTGCATTTTCCAGCAGCGAGAAGATGCGATAGTTTTCATCTTCTTTACCGGAACTGCTCTCAATAAACGAAAAGGCCCGCGACATCACTTCCATTGAAAGATCGATACTATTAATCGCAAAATGATAGATAGCGAGTTTCTCTTCTGGTTTAAGCTGGCTGATATTAATAACCGGAAATAGCAGCTTTTTCAGGACGCGAAAACCCATCTCAACCAGTTCCACCGGAATACCGATACGCGAATGCACTTCAGCAACACGGTGCTGCGTCTTTATTGCCTGGTCAATATTTTCAGCAGGACAGGAGAGCACCTCCTGCACCCACAGCTGTAGCGAGTGCGTCAGATGCTTTTCCACCTGCTCATTCGTCAGATATTCTTCCGCGTGAGGATCGGCGAGAACAATGCGATAAAATTCACGGCTTAACATCTCTGCATGTTGCTGCGCAATCCCGGCGGTGAGGACGCGGATATCGGGAGCAGTTTCGGTGATTAACTGCGCCCATTCATCTTTCATTCTCTCAAGGAAAACTTCCATCATTCAGGCCCTTATCAGAGTTATTACTGGACTGTTATGATTGTCTAAAAGAAGAGCGCTTTCCGGGCGTCAATATTGTTATCCGGGTTCTAAAACCTGATGTGCAACCATGCACGCATAATCTGAGAAAAATGGCGAAGAGGTGCCCTGCTAAGTATAGCTAATATGGGAAGTGCCTGTTGACTTCCCCTGATTCAGCGCACGCGCCTTATCAGGGCTACCTGCGTAGCCCTGATGTGCGCTAAAGCATTACTCTGCTGGCCACAGCCAGGCGGCGCCGCGCACGCCGCTGGAGTCGCCGTGCAGCGCTTTACGAATGGGGGTTTCGCATTCGCCGCCGAAGACCCAGTTTTTCACCAGGGCAGGCACGGTTTTGTATAGACGCTCGACGTTACTCATTCCCCCGCCCAGCACAATCACATCCGGGTCGAGAATATTGATGACGTGCGCCAGCGACTTCGCCAGCCGCAGTTCGTAACGGCTTAATGCCAGCTCCGCCACCGCGTCCTGTTCTTCTACCAGACGAATGATTTCGCTGCCTTTTAACGCCTTGCCGCTTAACCGCTGATAATCGGTGCCGAAACCGGTGCCAGAGATAAACGTTTCAATACAGCCCTGCTTACCGCAGTAGCAGGGTACTTCCACCCGGTATTTCAGTTCGTCTTCGTCCATCCACGGCAGCGGGTTATGACCCCACTCGCCTGCCGTGCCGTTGCCGCCGATATGCGATCGCCCGTTAAGCGCTACGCCCGCGCCGCAGCCGGTGCCAATGATCACCGCGAATACGGTTTGTGCCCCTGCCGCCGCGCCATCCACCGCCTCGGATACCGCCAGACAGTTGGCATCGTTTGCCAGCCGTACTTCACGCTGTAGCCGCTGGCTTAAGTCCTTATCAAACGGCTTGCCGTTAAGCCAGGTGGAGTTGGCGTTTTTTCACCACGCCGGTATAAGGCGATATCGAACCGGGGATCCCCATGCCTACCGTCCCGGTCTGGCCGGTCTCTTTTTCGGCTAAATCGACCAGCGACGCAATCAGCTCAATAGTCTGGTGGTAATCACGCGGCGTGGCCTGCCGGTGACGAAAAAAGTTCGTCACCGCTCTCGCTCAATGCGATAACCTCTGTTTTGGTGCCACCTAAATCGATACCAATACGCACACAATGCTCCTCATAGTTGGACAACCATTCACATGCAAGCGCGGCGACAATTGGGTATCATGCCCGCTGCATTTAACGACAAGGCCGTGGAAAAAATCATGCTGTGGTTTAAAAATTTAATGGTATACCGTCTTAGCCGCGATGTAGCGTTGCGCGCCGAAGAGATGGAAAACAGCTTGCCCCACTATCGTTTACTCCGTGCGGTAGTCAGGATATGGCGAAAACCGGGTGGGTTCCACCGATGGGCTCACACAGCGACGCGCTGACCCATACCGCCAACGGTCAGATTATTATCAGCGCCCGCAAAGAAGAGAAGATCCTGCCCTCCCCCGTTATCAAACAGGCGCTGGAAGCGAAGATCTCCCGTCTTGAGGCCGAACAGGGCCGCAAACTGAAAAAAACCGAAAAAGATTCGCTGAAAGACGAGGTGCTGCACTCGCTGTTGCCGCGCGCCTTTAGCCGCTTCAGCCAGACGATGATGTGGATCGACACCGTTAACGGGCTGATTATGGTCGACTGCGCCAGCGCGAAGAAAGCCGAAGATACCCTGGCGCTGCTGCGTAAAAGCCTTGGTTCGCTGCCGGTAGTGCCGCTGACGCTGGAAAACCCTATCGAACTGACGCTGACCGAGTGGGTGCGTTCCGGTACGGTAGCGCAGGGCTTCCAGCTGCTTGACGAAGCAGAGCTGAAAGCGATGCTGGAAGATGGCGGCGTAATCCGCTGTAAGAAACAGGATCTGGTGAGCGACGAGATCGCGGTGCATATCGAAGCGGGTAAAGTGGTCACCAAACTGGCCCTCGACTGGCAGCAGCGCATCCAGTTTGTGGTCTGCGAGGATGGTTCAATCAAGCGCCTGAAATTCGCTGATGAACTGCGCGACCAGAATGAAGATATCGATCGTGAAGATGTGGCGCAGCGCTTTGACGCCGACTTTATTCTGATGACCGGGGAACTGGCAGCCTTAATTCAGAGCCTCGTTGAAGGTTTAGGCGGCGAAGCTCAGCGTTAACGGATTTTGTCCGGGTAACAAAAACCGCATCACTGCACGATTTGCCCGGGTAAGCGTAAGCGCACCCGGGACATTCCCGGATGCGGCGTTGCCTTCTCCGGGCGACGAAACCACGTTATTTTTACAGATAACGGCAGAGATAAGAGGTCGGTTCAGCCACCTGCAGGTGGAATTCGCTCTGGCCTGCAACATTGAACACTTCACCCGCAGAGTAGGTTTTCCATTCGGTTTCCCCTGGCAACAGTACGTGCAGAGCGCCGCTTATTACGGTCATCTCCTCAGGCTGCGCGGTGCCGAAAGTGTACTCCCCTTCGACCATCACGCCGACGCTGGCGCGACCGGTGCTGCTGCTGGTAAAACCAATGGACTTCACTTTACCGGAAAAATATTCGTTACTTTGAAGCATGAACCGCCCCTTACAGAGAAAATGTTTGAAAAAACACTATAGAGGCCCGTCTTTGCTTCTGTCACGCGAAATTACCAGGCGGGAAAATCACATCAGTAGCTCAGACGCCAGGCGAGCCACCAGAATATTAGATAATAATACTGGCACATCCAGCGCCTTCTGAAGTAAGTCGCGGTGCCACTGATGAAAGCCAAGACAATCAAGCATTAATACATCTGCGCCCTTTTCAATCAGCGCGTTACCGGCAGCGATCAGCTCCGCTTCGCTGGCATAAAGAGGATGGGCGAGGGTGTAAAACGGCTCGTTTTCCAGCTGGCGCCACTTCTCCTGCTGCTGCGCCATCATTTCAGGGATAGGCACAATCACGCCGACCTGGTGTCCATCAACAATGGAGGCGACCAGCGGCGGAATAATACGTTGGGGTTCAAGTAAGATAGCGTTACGCGCGACCAGCCCGCGAATAGGGGCGGTGCTCATCAGTAAAATAACGTCATGGCCGCGGTTATCCATGACTTCGATAATACTTTGCAGATCGCGTTCGACCTTCTCCTGAGAAACCATGGCTACGCTGTCATCACGCAGGCGCGTAGGCAGCGGCGTTTCACCAGGATCCACACGGTACTCCACCACGACCTCTTCCGGGTCCATATCGCCCAGCAGCGAATAGCGGGTGATCTGCTCCTCAGGGATATGCTCGGTGAGAAGGGGTAAAATTACATCGACTGGCACCACACCGATGGTGAGAATAGCCAAAGTTGCACTCATCAGTTTTTCCGCCTTACAACACTTCTTAACGTTAACCTGGCGCACAGGCTGAACCAGCCTGTCAGAAAGATATGGCGGAACAATCGCCCCGCCATACCAGTAGAGAATGATTATTATTGGTTGCCATCCATTCCGCCAGGCCAAAAAATGTGACGGAGAACGCATTGCCTCTTAATTCAGACGAAATCAGCTTTTGTCAGGGTCCTCATAACGTTTTTTGGCATCCATCGCTTCCTGCTCGGTAGGATGCTCGCTAATCAGCGAATCCGGTTTCGGATGATCGGCACGTAATTCATACCAGGTGACAGTTTGCCCGGTTGCGCCTTTCTCAACGGCAACAACACGGGCTTCGCGCGGGTAAGGTGGTTTTGTAGGCATGACGTTTCCTTTTTATCCAGTCAGGCCTTAAGTATAGACAATCGTTTCGTCAACTCGCCTGCGCCATGCGCAGGGCCGCCTGAATATCAGCAATAACGCCCTCAGGGGATTGCGCCGAGTTAACCACATAGTGCGCCGCTTCACGGTAGATAGGATCGCGCACTGCCAGAACCTCACCCACCTCGTCGCGCACCGGCTTGCCCGTCAGGGTTGGACGCTGGCTGGCTTTAGGGTAGGCTTCGAGCCGTTCGACGAGCACAGACGCAGGCGCGCTCAGATAGATGACCACCCCATTTTCCCGCATAAAGCGGCGATTGTATTCACTGAGGATAATGCCGCCGCCGGTGGCAATGACGCGAGACGCGCCGGTAACCTCTTCAAGCGTAGCCGTTTCGCGGGCGCGAAATCCGTCCCAGCCTTCCAGCTTAACCAGATCGGCCACCGTCATCTGTGCCGTCTCCTGCAAGCGATGGTCGGTATCGACAAACTGCCAGGCATGCGCCTGCGCCAGGGCCTTACCCGTTGTCGTTTTTCCGCAGCCGCGTGCGCCAATCAAAAATATGGGTATTGTCATGAACTCGTCTTCCCTCAGGTCTTGCAAGATAAAAGTAGCCAGCGATAACAGCGCCTTAATGGCGACCGTGATTGTAAACAAAAGATTACAGTTCTGATGAATCCTGACGTCTTTGCCTGAAACCTGATGGGGTTGGCGCCAGCCAGGGTGTAAAGTTTTTAATGCAACTAATGTAACGACAACCTTACTTAAAAGAGTGTCAATTGACAAGCCCGGATCCGCTTTTAGCGTAACATATCCGCATGACGATAGTTTGTATGCCTGCTAGCCCGCCCGCTGCTTTTCCAGCAGCCACTTATCAAGCCCGGCGGCAAACTGCTGGCGGTCCCGCTGGGAGAGGCTGTCCGGCCCGCCGGTTTGAATGCCGCTTGAGCGCAGGGTATCCATAAAATCGCGCATGGTCAGCTTTTCCCGGATGGTGGCCTCGCTGTAGCGCTCACCGCGCGGATTAAGCGCCGCCGCCCCTTTCGCCAGCACCTCTGCCGCCAGCGGAATATCGGCGGTAATCACCAGATCCCCCGGCGCGCACAGACGCACAATTTCGTTATCGGCAACGTCAAACCCTGCCGCCACGCGCACGGCGCGGATAAACCGCGACGGCGGCACGCGGATATTCTGGTTCGCCACCAGGGTAAGCGAGGTCTGCGTACGCTCGGCGGCGCGAAATAAAATTTCTTTAATGACATTCGGACAGGCGTCCGCATCAACCCATATCTGCATAGTCACTCCTTATTTGGTTGCGCATTGTGGCGTTAAACCGCCTGCGGCGCAAAGCGCGACGTTAAGCTTTCGCCCTGCGCCGCATTCCACGTTAAGCTATAACGCAAACATATCAGCAGAGAGGGAGAGAAGATGGAGAAAAAATCGGCTTTATCGGCTGCGGAAACATGGGCAAGGCGATTCTGGGCGGTCTTATTGCCAGCGGCCAGGTGCAGCCGGGGCAGATTTGGGTCTATACCCCAAGCGCGGATAACGTTGCCGCGCTGCATGACGAATTCGGCATCAACGCGGCGGAAAGCGCGCAGGATGTCGCTCAGGCCGCAGATATCGTGTTTAGCGCGGTCAAGCCCAATATCACCGTCAAAGTGCTCAGCGAAGTGGCCTCCAGCCTGAATAAAGAGTCGCTGGTCGTCTCTATCGCCGCTGGCGTGACCCTCGATCAGCTGGCCCGCGCCCTCGGCCACGATCGTAAAATTATCCGCACTATGCCCAACACCCCTTCGCTGGTGAATGCCGGTATGACCTCTATCACGCCGAACGCGTTAGTTACCCCGGAAGATGTGGCCGACATCGTGGCCATTTTCCGCTGCTTCGGCGAGGCGGAAGTGGTGGCCGAACCGATGATCCACCCGGTAGTCGGGGTGAGCGGCTCCGCGCCCGCCTATGTGTTTATGTTTATTGAAGCGATGGCCGACGCCGCCGTGCTCGGCGGCATGCCGCGGGCGCAGGCCTACAAATTTGCCGCCCAGGCGGTGATGGGCTCGGCGAAGATGGTGCTGGAGACCGGTAAACACCCTGGCGAACTGAAAGATATGGTCTGTTCGCCGGGCGGCACGACCATTGAAGCGGTAAAAGTGCTGGAAGAGAAAGGCTTCCGGGCGGCGGTGATTGACGCCATGCAGGCCTGCATGGCGAAATCCGAAGCCATGAGCAAATAACCCCGCCTATGAGAGCATTTGCGCAGCCGCGTCCAGACTGAGCGGCTGCTGCATCTTCACCAGCAGCCCGGCGGTGGCGGTATTTTTACCGCAGCTTAGCACGGCTTTGAGCATCCCCTCCTGACCGTATAACATCGCAAAGCGCTTGTTATCGAACGAGCCGATCATTTTCGTAGTGTCCCATTCGCTGGCGTAACCCAGATATTCAAAACGGGTGCCAAAGTGGGTAGTCCAGAAAAAGGGTACCCGATCGAAGGTGTGATTTTCGCCGAGCATATTCAGTGCCGACAGCCTTCCTTGCTGCTGCGCCACGCGCCAGTGTTCAATGCGACGCCGCCCTTCCGGCGCGGGGTAGCTGGCGATGTCTCCCGCCACCCAGATATCCGGGGCGGCCTGCAGGGATGCATCCACCACCAGGCTGCCGTCCTCCTGCTTTGGCAGGTCGCGGGCAAAATCGGTAAACGGGCGCACGCCGGTGGCGAGCACAACCACCCGCGCGGGCACCGTCTGGCCGCTTTTCAGCCGAACGCGCTCAACGCCGTCCGCACCTTCCAGCGCAACCGGCTCGCCGGTCACGAATTTCACTCCGTTTTGCTTATGCATATCGAGGAAATGCTGGCCAATCTCTTCGCCAAACTGCGGGACGAAGGGGCGTTCATGGCGCGAGATCACCGTCACGTCGATATCCTGATTACGCAGCGCCGCCGCCAGCTCCATCGCAATAAAACTGTTGCCGACGATCGCCAGCTGCTGCGCCTTCTCCACGTCTTCGAGTAGCCGCTGCGCCTGGTGCAGGCCGCGCAGAACGTGAACCCGCGCAAGCTGGTTGCCTTCCATCTCTGGCCGCACGGGTTTTCCGCCGGTCGCCAGCAGCAGCTTATCGAAATGAAGCTCTCGCCCGCTTTCGAAGGTCAGGGTGCGCTGCTGGCTGTTCAGGGCAGTGACCGCTTCCCGTATGCTCTCCACGCCGGGCTGCTGATAAAACCCTTCGTCAAGAACATGGGGAACCTCGCTGATTTGCATCTTTCCTGCCGGAACAAATTTGCTCAGTGCCGTGCGGTCATAGGGCGCGTCAGGTTCATGATCGATAAGAATCAGCCGCCCCTTAAAGCCTGCGTCGCGCAGGGTAATCGCCGCCGCGCTGCCCGCCGCACCGGTACCGAGGATCGCCGCAGTCTGCTCGCTCTCCCCACGAAGCAGCGGCGCGCTGGCCGGCGACATGGCCCGGGGGCTTACCAGCACCCGATTCTCTTCAATGCGCACCGGGTACTGTTTCAGGTTCGACAGCGCCAGCGGCTCAAGCCACTGGCCATTGGTAATATCAAATTCAGCTTTGTGCCACGGGCAGACCAGCCGCCCTTCGCAGATAGCGCCCTGCTCCAGCGGCGCGCCCGCGTGGGGGCATTTGCTCTGGAAGGCGCGCACCTGGGTTAAAGTGCGAATCAGGATCATGGCGGTTCCCGCCACTTCAAACTTCACCGGTTTACCCTCCGGAAGGGCATTCATATCAACGACGTATTGGTAGCTCATCACATTGCTCTCGTGTCAGTACAGAAGAGACGGACGTAACGCCAGACAGCGCACACCACGAGGAAATTTATAAATATCATCGCTTTTAAGCCTGGCAGAGAATGGGCGTTGAGCAACCAGACGGGAGGATCAGGCGGCAACCTCAGTACGGCTGCGCCCGGCTTTTTTCGCTTTATACAGGGCCAGATCGGCGGCTTTAAGCCACTCCCGGTAGTGGGTCATTTCACCGGTTAAAGGAGCCACGCCTACGCTGATGCGCAGCGTAAGCTGAGGCGTGCCGGGCAGGCGGAAGGTTTCAAGGCGGTCGTGAACGCGGGACATGGCGGAAATGGCATTTTCCGGCGGCGTGCCGCACATAATGATAGCGAACTCATCGCCGCCAAAGCGGCCAATGATATCGCTGCCGCGCAGGGTAAGCTGCAGGTGGCGGGTCACGGCGATAATCGCCTCGTCGCCCACATCATGCCCCCAGGTATCGTTGATGGTTTTAAAGTGGTCGACATCAATAAGCAGCAGAGTCGCCATGCGCTGCTGGCGGCGGCAGTTTTCAAACGCCTCCCGCAGCAAAATCTCCCAGTGGCGGCGGTTATAGACGCCGGTCATGCCGTCGCGAATGCTCATCACCCGCAGCAGCCGCTTGTGCTCTTCGAGGCGGGTAACGTTACGGTAGCTCACCCATGAAAAGAGCAGCGGATAGAGCAGTAAAACCGGCACCGTCAGGCAGAGAATTAACGATGAGCTGGCCGGGTTGACGGCGGTTTCGCTAAGCTGGAGCGTCACCAGGCAGGAGAGCAGCGTCAGGGCGATGCCCGCCAGACACAGCCGCGGCCCGCCTGCGCCCATTGTGGTAATAAACACCATCATCGCCAGCGCCAGCGACGGCAGCATATTCACGCCCATCAGCCCTATCCAGATGCCAGCCATGATGGCATCCGTTTTCAGATTAAACGTTTCGCAGGCGTGAGGATCGGCTGATCGAACAGCCAGTTGCCAGGCCAGATGGGGCCAGACGAAGGCCCACAGCACCAGTATCACCCACCATATGCCCGCTACCGGTTGCGATACCAGCGCGCCCGCCAGCGGCAGGAATAAACAGGCCAGCCCGACCGCGCGCGGCATTCTGTTCCGCTGGGCAAAAAGCAGCCCAGTGCTGTGCGGGTCATCTTCACTCAGAGCCGGGTTTCTCTCCTTATGCCCCTCTGCCTTGTAAAAATTATTATCATTCATAATTTTTTGGGAACATTCTGAAACAATTTTCAAAATTATAGAGAGGGAGGCGGCAGGGAAAGTATGAAATTTTGGGTGAGCTAAACGGCACGCTCACCCGAATGGACTAGCTGGCTTTTTTCAGGCAGGCCTGCATAAATTTGCTGCGGTCTTCGCCTTTCAGCGACTGTTGGGTCGCCTGGCTATTACACTCGCGCATCTTTTGCTGCTGGGGAGTAAGGCTTTTCTGGTTGGGATCGACTTTGGTGTTTTTCAGGCAGTCGCTCATATATTTTTTCCGCTCGTCGCCAGAAAGGGTCTGGGCGGTCGCCTGCTGATTACAAAGGGTCATGCGTTGTTGTTGCGGGGTGAGGGTTTTCTCCGCCGCGCTCAGCGCGGTGACAAATACCAGCCCGAATAGCAGGGTAACAAATAACGTTATTTTCATAATGACCATCCTTAAATAAACCTTGCACTTTAAGAATGGTCTGTCGTGGTGAAAAAACCACCCGACGGGAGATATTTCCCGCCGGGTCAGGGTTTATTTCAGCCCGAGCGCTTCTTTCATGGTAAAGAAAAGATCGGTCTGGTCGGTTAAGCCCACCACATTGGCCGCGTGCGGCCCGTAGGCGGCGATACGAATCTGGGTGCCGGTATGTTCCATCGACTCCTCTTCCGAGTTGCCGTAGGTCATGGCCATTACCGTGCCGTCTTTGGTGTTCAGCAGTTGGCTCAGACCCGGCGCTTTAGTATCAGGCGGAATGATCTGGCTGGCGTGAGCGTGGTCAGCGGTAACGATAACCAGCGTATTGCCCTCTTTCTCGGCAAAGGCCAGCGCTTTCTGCACGGCTTCATCAAGATCAACGGTTTCGCCAATCTGGCCGCACGGATTCGCCGCATGATCCTGTTTGTCGATGGACGCGCCTTCAACCTGCAGGAAGAAACCTTTCTCGTTTTTGCTCAGCAAATCGATGGCTTTTTCCGTCATCTGCGCCAGCGTCGGCACGCTGTCGGTGCGTTTGGCGTTGGGCGTACAGGTCACCGCAGGCTTATCAATATTACCGTGCAGAGAGGCTTTCGGCCCTTCCCAGCGTACCGGCATGTTGCCTTCGGAGAAGAGACCCAGCAGCGGTTTGTCCTGGTTTGCTTCGGTAATGGCCGCCAGCGTTGTCGCATCGCTCACTAACTGATAGCCGCGCGCCTGCGCCTGCTCACGCAGCGTTTTACCCTGCCACTCGCCTGCGGTCGCGGTTTCGCTAAAGGTTTTCGCGCCGCCGCCCAGCGTGACATCGGCACGGGCGTTCAGCAGCTGTTCGGTAATGGAGCCTTTGCCGCCCTTCTCCAGCGCATTGCTGGCGCATTTTTCGCTGGTTACGCTCGGTCCATAGCATTTACGCGAGGTCACATGCGACACCAGCGCCGCCGGGGTGGCGTCCTGCAGTTCAGCGGTAGAGACGTTGCCGGTGGCGAGCCCCGCCGCCTTTGCCATCTCCAGGATCGTCATATGATCTTTTTCGTGAATATCGACGCCCAGCGCGCCGTTATAGGTTTTGACGCCGGTGGACCAGGCGGTAGCGGACGCCGCAGAGTCGGTGACGTAATCCGGTTTGCCGGTTTTTTTATCCAGCGCGTAATGGGTGTACTGGCCGGTCAGCGGCAGCGCATCAATACCTTTGAAGAAACCGCCCGCCCCTTCGGCATAATTTCGCGCGGCGGTGATTTCAGAATCGCCCATGCCGTCGCCAATCAACAGGATAATATTTTTAGCGGGCTTATCATTAAGCGAAGCGCGAATCGCTGCGGTCTGGTCGCCGCTCAGGCGACGTGCGCCGCCCTGAGTGGAAATATCGCCATGGGCGGCACGACTTTCCAGCACGGGGGTGGAAGAAGTATCCGCATAAATAACCGGGGTAAACAGTACCGGGAATAAGGCGACGAATAAGGCGCTCTGTTTCACTTTATTTTCTCCGTGTAAATATACTTAAAGCAAATAAAAACAGAGCGACTATAGGCATCCCGCATGACAGAGATATGACAGCGAATCTCTGGCTACGTTACGTGCGGGGATGCCGTAAAAGCTTTTTTAGATATTGTTGTAATAGCGCTGCGTCGCTGTCAGAGACGTCAGTGGTGGGGTGCACATCATCCAGCGCGCCTTCAATGCTTTCGATGAGCGCCTGCTGCTCAGGCTGCGCCATCTGGCGTAACAGCGCAGTGACGACTATTTCCAGCGCTTCCACTTGCGCAACCAGCTCTTTGGACTCCTCTTCCTTCTGTGCCAGTTTTACCAGTAACTCTGCAATGAGATTTTTCATAGCGCTATTTCCTTATGTGATTTGCGATGACATTAGCACTCTGGTTTGTTGTTGCAAATAGTATGCATCTACTCATTTTTTGCCAAAATCCACGTTTTGCAAATCAAATATGACAAAAGTGCGGTAAAGGAACCTTTCTTCGTCCGTAAGCTAAACTTTTCGCAACGTTACAGGCCCAAAGACAGGGAAAAAGGCGGGGAAGTATAAAGAAAAGTAATGGACAGAGCGGAATAATTCCGCTCCGTTAATTTTATTTACGCCGGGTTTTTCGCATTGCCAGCGCCAGCTGCCAGATATTAAACAGGACGACGATTGCCGTCGCCACAAATACCCAGCGGAACCCGGCCATCGCGGAAACAGAAGCCCCCATCAGCGGCCCGACGACGTTACCTAAATACATAAACGACTGGTTATAACCAAAAATACGCCCGGTCACCTGATCGCTTGAATATTTCAGCAGCAGCGTCTGAACCGCGGGCAGCATAGCGCCATCGGCAAAGCCGAGCAGAAAACGCAAAATCCCCAGCTGCAGCGGCGAGGTCACAAATGACATGGCGGAAAAGAGCACAACAGCAAAAATTAATGTGCCCATCAGCACCCGTCCGGTACCAATACGATCCCCCAGCTTGCCGAGCCGGGGCGCTGAGAGCAGCGCAGACACGCCCGGTACGGCGGCGATCATGCCGCTAAGAAAGGCAATATTGTTACTGTGCGGGGCCATCGATTGAATAAACAGCGCAAGAATCGGCCCTATCGACCCGTTACATAACTGAATCACCAGGGTGGTGACAAACAGACTGATGACCAGCCCCGGATAAGGCAGAGAGGCGAACACCGCCTTGCCGCTCAGGCTCTCCGCCTTACTCACTTTAGGCCGCCCGCTCTCTTTAATTAAAAACAGCGTGACAAGAAAGCTGACAATTAACAGCGTCGCGGTGATCAGAAAGACCGTGCGCAGGCCAAAATGGTCCGCCAGAAAACCACCCAGCAGCGGTCCGCCGATCACGCCGCTAATCTGAGCGGTGGAGAGCGTGCTCAGCGCCCAGCCGCTGCGCTCGCGAGGCACCTGGGAGGCCACCAGCGCCATCGCGTTGGGAATGTAGCCCGAGGTCAGCCCCATGATGCCGCGCAGAATAAGCAGCTGCCAGACGTTCGTGGCGAAGGCCTGCAGCAGAATCGCAATTGCCATGCCCAGAGAGGCGCGCAGCAGCATCAGCTTGCGCCCTTTTCTGTCGGCCAGGCTGCCCCAGAGCGGGGAGACGATGGCGGAGATGAGAAACGTAATGCTGAACGTCAGCCCCGACCACATCGACAGCGCCTCATGGGACGTCACGCCCAGCTGCGAAACGTACAGCGGCAAAAAGGGGAGAATTTGGCTGATGGCGAGGCCGGTAAAAAAACAGCCGAACCACACCGAAACAAGGTTAACCTTCCAGGATTCCATAACCAGCGACAATGATTGAGTTTTGCTAAAGGGCGCACAGGGTAACAAGAATAAAAACAGGATATCGCACCAGAGATGCGCTCTGGATTATTTTGGTATTTTATCTTCCCCTTGCGCCCCCAGGTTAAAAGACTGCAATAAAAACCCCTGAATAAGAGTGGATTATGCTTTATCGGCAGATCCCGTAACCGCGCATCCCCAGGTGAAAATGGTTAGCGTGCGCCGCGTTATAATCCGGCCCCAGACCGTTGCCATAATAGCCGCAGCTGGCGCTTAACATCGCCCGCAGCCAGGGCTGGGTGCTGTCTCGCTGCCAGCCGCGCAGCACGGTAACCTGCTCGCCACTGGCCAGGCGAAAAGCGCTAATATCCAGCGCGTCTGCGGTGGCGTGCTCGCTACGACGGGCGTTCTGTCGGTGATAGATATTCCGGCAGGCAAAGCTACCAAAATGATCGATACGCGCAAGAGTACTACCGGTGTACTGCTCAGTGAGCGGCCGCGCCTGCTGGCTGACGAACAGCGCCGAGCTGAGCGCCAGCGGGCAACTGGCCAGGAAGCTGCCGCTCAGCTTCACCGGGCCGAAATCCCGCACCCGCACGACGTCAGTAAGCGGGCACTCGCCCTGGCTGTCGGCTACCGGCGTTGTGGTGATAAGTTTTTGCTGATTCGCCTGAGCAAGCAGGCTGGCGCACTGCGCCTGATCGAGGCGACGCAGTTTAAACTGGGTAATGCGCCCCGGCGGATCGCTCAGTTGCAAAGGCGCAAACGGGTTATACCAGGAGGGAAGATAGCGATACCCCACCCCCACGCACGCCGCTAACAGACATAACACCACCAGGCTTTTCCCTTTCACGCATCCCCTCCATTAATCACTGCAAAACAGTATGGCAGAAGTGTTATGGTATGTGCTTTCGGATTGATGTGAGTGAAGTTGAGATGGCAAAACTGCGGGTAGGTGTCGTGTTTGGCGGTAAATCAGCCGAGCATGAGGTGTCGCTGCAATCGGCAAAAAATATCGTCGACGCAATGGATAAATCACGTTTTGAAGTCGTGCTGCTGGGGATTGATAAACAGGGCCAGTGGCATCTCTGCGACGCAAACAATTACCTGCAAAATGCCAGCGATCCGGCGCATATTGCCCTTACCCCCACGCAGAACAGCGTTGCGCTGGTGCCGGGGCAGTCAGCCGGGCAGCTTATTGATGCGCATAACGGCGCGCCGCTCCCCTCCCTGGATGTCATATTTCCTATTGTTCACGGTACGCAGGGTGAAGACGGCACCTTACAGGGGCTGCTGCGCATGACGAACCTGCCTTTTGTCGGCTCTGACGTGCTCGGCTCGGCGGCCTGCATGGATAAAGATGTCACCAAGCGGCTGTTGCGCGACGCCGGTCTCGCCGTCGCCCCGTTCGTCACCCTTACCCGTAGCAGCCGTGAGCACATCATGTTTAGCGACGTACAGGCGCAGCTTGGGCTGCCGCTGTTTGTTAAACCGGCCAACCAGGGTTCCTCCGTCGGGGTCAGCAAAGTTACCAACGAAGCGCAATATCACGAGGCCGTCCGTCTGGCCTTCGAATTCGACCATAAAGTGGTGGTGGAAACCGGCATCAATGGCCGCGAAATCGAATGCGCGGTGCTGGGCAATGACCATCCGCAGGCCAGCACCTGCGGCGAGATTATCCTTAACAGCGATTTTTACGCCTACGATACCAAGTACATTGACGATAACGGCGCCAGCGTCGTGGTTCCGGCGGCAATCGATCCTGCGGTTAACGAGCGGATACGGAGTATTGCGGTACAGGCGTACCAGACGCTGGGCTGTGCGGGAATGGCGCGGGTGGACGTATTCCTGACGCCCGATAACGAGGTTATCATTAACGAAATCAATACGCTGCCGGGGTTCACCAATATCAGCATGTACCCCAAACTGTGGCAGGCGAGCGGCATCAGCTATACCGATTTGATCACCCGCCTGATTGAACTGGCGCTGGAGCGCCATCAGGCCGACAGAGCGCTCAGGAGCGCCATGAACGGCTAATCCAACGTTTTTTCTTCCTCTTGCGCCGTCGTTTCGTCTTCGGGACGGCGGCGTATGATCAATCCCGCCAGCCAGAAGCTAATAACCCAGGTCACTAACCCCACGGCGTAGTTTTGCCAGCCCTGGGTTTCAAACCCCAGCAGCCCAACCACCCCATTGAGAATAAAGATCAGCCCTATCGCGAATGCGTAATAGTGCCAGTCACGGCGTAATTTCGAAGGCAGCTTCATGACAACTCCGGCAATAAAAAACGCATCCTCGCATATTTCAACGGGCGCGTCTGTGGCGCATGCGGAAATTCTTAAATGTTAATTAAGTAATTAATTCGTTACAAAAACGTGAGCGGCGGCAGAATTTACACAACCGGGATCATTCCCGGAATGAAATTATCACCATTCTGATGTTGACAATTTAATCCAGCTGTCAAAATCAGTACGAATGACCGGCCTGGATCCGGGAAAACTGAACGTAGTAGCGGAGGTCTTTATGGCTGACTTTACCCTGTCGAAACCCTTTTCGGGAAAGAAAACTCGCGACGCCTCTACGCCAGGTAACATTGCCTATGCCGTGTTTGTACTGCTCTGTTTCTGGGCAGGCGCGCAGCTGTTAAACCTGCTGGTTCACACGCCGGGGGTTTACGAACAAGTGATGCAGATTCAGGACGCCAACCGTCCCCACGTCGAAATGGGGTTAGGCGTCGGCACCATTTTTGGTCTGGTGCCGTTCCTGGCAGGTAGCGCAATCCTGGGGTTCATCGCCCTGGTGTTACGCTGGCGTCGCCATCACTAATTCCCTTTCATACACTGTGCCCGACGATCGTCGACGCGCTTCGCAAACCAGGCGGTGGTGAGGTTGCGGGTGATTTTCGGGCTCTCCAGCTGAATGCCTGGCAGCATCTCTTTCGGTAACGCTTTACCGCTTTTTTGTTCCGCCAGACGATAGACTTTTTCGTACAGCGCCGTTTTCTCAAACTTGAGGCTGTCGCCTGCTTCAAGCTGACGGCGAATATCACGATCGCTCATACCGAGCTTAGCCCTAAGCTTGCGTACCGCCCTCTCGGTACTGCCCGCCTCGCTGCTGCCGTAGGCAATTAAATCACCGTCCAGCGCCAGCTTCACGCCGGTGGCTTTGCTTACCGCGTTCTGAAAAGCCGCGTTACGGCTGGCATACCATCCGGCATTGAAATCGGCAAAGCGATAAATCGGCGCGCTGTAGCTGGCGGGGTAATTGAGCAGATGGTAAGTACCGAACCACAGACCGCCGCGCCGGGTAAAGACCTCCTGACGCACGGTGCCAGCCATCTTCCACGGATAGCCGTCGGTATGCTGCTGCGCAAAGGCGATACTCACCTGCATCGGCCCGCCGGTATGCACCGGATTATAAGAACCGAACAGCGTCTGCCCCATTGGCACGACGCTTATCATATCGTCGAAAATCTCGCTCAGCTGCTTTTCCGTTTGTACCTTATCCAGACGCTCGCTGTAGCTCTTGCCGTTAGGTGAATTCACTTTCAACGCGGTGTGCACCAGCAGCGTGGGAATATGCAGACTCGCCGCGCGGCGATCGATCTCCTTCCAGGCGATTTTACTGAGTCCCGGCACGACCGGATCGGCCCGGTAGTTCGACTCCTGCTGCGCGACCGCCAGCACCGAACAGATATTTTCAAGGGTCGGGGCAATCGACTGGCTCTCGAATGTGGTGGCGAGATCCCGCGCCCAGCCGTCTCTGTCTTTCACGCTGGCCGGCATTTTCGCTTTCACTACGCTTGCCACGTCCCGAGGCCTTTCGGCCTCGCTGGCTTTCGCGCCATCTTTTGCCTTGCTGGTGCTTGTTGTGGTGGTACAACCGGCGAGGATCATCCCCGCCAGCAGGGTTATTGTGGTCGCGAGAATTCGCGGCGCGCAAACAGGCATATCATTCCTTGCGTTAATGTAACGAATCAGTCAGTGGCGAAACGGACGGCTCGTCCAGTTCCCGTTCAAAGCTCCGCAGACGTTTATAAATGGACATTAACTCCACCAGCGTCGTCCAGGAGGCTATCAGATACTGGAACGAACTGCGCACCTGTTCAAATACGTTTGTGATTTGGCGCATCAGGCCGAACGTGATAGCGCCTGCGGCGATGGTCGGGAAAAGCACAATCAGGCCAAACACCACGTCCAGTTGCAGATAGAGAATACGGGCGACGTTGAAATACATATAGTGGAAATAGAGACGGAAATAGTTACGGCGCACGGCGGCAAACAGCTCACGCATGGTATGCGGCTGCGCGCGGGCGGGATCGTCTTCGCCATACACCAGCTCTTTACGGTAGGCGGCCTCTACCCGCTGGTTTTTAAACTCCAGCCCTGGCAGTTTGATACCGACTACCGCCAGCAAGAAGGTGCCGAGTAACGACCAGAGAATAGCCGCAATCACCAGACCGTAAGGAATATGCCCCACCAGCGGCAGCTCAGGAACATGCGGCGAAAGCGCCACCAGCACCGGCAAGAAGGCTATCAGCGTCATCACGGCATTGATAAAGCTGACCCCCATATCTTCAAGGGTGGAGGCAAAGCGCATGGTATCTTCCTGCACACGCTGGGCGGCACCCTCGACATGACGCAGCCGCTCCCAGTTCTCCATGTAGTACTCGTTCATGGCCGTGCGCCAGCGGAAGACATAGTGGCTGACGAAGAAGTTATTGAGCACCGCCACGGTTACTGCGATGAGCGCTATCCATAAAAAGACGCCAATGCCGCTGTAGAGCTGGCCAATCTGTACTTTATTCGGGGCGCTAAGCGCGGTCTGAATCAGATCGTAGAAAGGGGCGTACCAGGCGTTGATGGCGACGTTAACTTCCACCAGAAACCAGGTCACGAAGATAATGAGCGCAGTGCCGAGAATGGACCAGCGCTGCCAGCGGTGCGGCGAATAGAGAAACCAGAACAGGGCAAAAACCCCGGTGCAAAGCGCGTAGTAGGCATAAAAAAGAAGGAAATTAACCGACCAGAAGCGTCCGGCGCTGATGGGCGGCTCACTGGATGCGCCGCATAGCTTTAGCAGCCAGTCCTGCCCACCGGCCTGCCAGAAAATGACAGCGATCATTGCCCATATAAACGCCGACAGAAAAAACAGCTTCGGCTGCGGGAAAAAAGACTTAAACATACGAATCTCCTGCGAACTTCTTATTGTTGTGCATTGCTCAAAACGGATAGCGCTTCCCACCGCAGAGCGCACTCTGCGGGCGTGTGTAAAGGAAAGCTGTTGCATCAGACCTGAGCGTAACGCCTTAGTTCGCTTGCCACTCGTGAAGAATTGTTTCGACGGATTTCACCCGAACCGGATTGCCCGGTACGATAAGCGTTCGCCAGACCTCATTGTGATGTTCGATGAGGGTGTGCGCATCGGCCGCGGCACGGTTAGCGGTAGTGTGCGCATCCCCGGCGACGGTTATCGCGTAGCCCCGGCTGGCGCCGTTTTTGATTGTTGTGTCCACACAGTAGTCGGTAGCGCACCCGCAGATGACAAAGGCGTTGATATCCTGCTCGCGTAGTACCGTCTCCAGCGACGTTTTATAAAAGCTGTCGCAGGCGGTTTTGGTGACATACAGCGCATTGTCCGGCTGGTACAGTTCCGGCAGGATCTGGAAGCCATCGCTCCCCTCTTCCAGCCCGCCCTCTTCGCAATGCTGAATGAAAATAACCTGGTCTGCCGCCCTGGTGAGCTGATTGATAAGCGCCGCGCAGCGCTCACGCCCAACGCGTGGCGTGGCGAAGACGCCGTTTTGCATGTCCACGACCATAACGACCCGCTTACCTGACATTGCCTGCCTCCTGAATATGCGCAAAAAAGCAGATTACCACAGCGCAGCGGCCAGCGTGCGAAGGGAAACAGGCCCATTTTTGCTCCTCGTTGCGTTATTTCATGAACGTAGCTGTTTTCGGTGTTTTGCAATATGCCGCCGGGTAGTATAAATACGCATTAGTCTCTTCCTTCACTACGGGTGCTTTCGTTGAAACGTTGTTTGCTTCTCTGTGCGACGCTGTGTGCGTTGACTATCACTTCCGCCCGGGCGGCGCAGCAGTCTCCTGACCCGGTCTTTGCGTCTGATATTGTTGATCGTTACGCCAACCATATTTTTTATGGCAGCGGCGCTACGGGCATGGCGATGGTCGCTATTGACGGTAATCAGCGCGTGTTCAGAAGTTTTTGGCGAAACGCGCCCGGGCACCAATGTGCGGCCGCAGCTGGATTCTGTTATCCGTATCGCCTCTCTGTCTAAGCTGATGACCACCGAGATGCTGGTTAAATTACTCGACCAGGGCGTTGTAAAGCTTGACGACCCGCTGAGTAAGTACGCTCCCCCCGGCGCGCGTGTACCCACATATCAGGGCCAGCCGATAACGTTAGTGAACCTGGCGACCCATACCAGCGCCCTTCCCCGTGAACAACCTGGCGGCGCGCCGCATCGCCCGGTGTTCGTCTGGCCTACGCGCGAACAGCGCTGGAACTGGCTCTCCACCGCGAAGCTGAAATTCGCCCCCGGCTCCCAGGCCGCCTATTCCAACCTGGGGTTTGATTTGCTGGCCGATGCCCTTGCGCGGGCGGCGGGTAAGCCCTACCCGCAGCTTTTCGAAGAGCAGATAACCCGACCGCTGGGGATGAAAGACACCACCTTTACGCCTTCTCCGGATCAGTGCCGTCGCCTGATGGTGGCGGAAAAAGGGGCCAGCCCCTGTAATAACACGCTGGCAGCGATTGGCAGCGGCGGCGTTTACTCAACCCCCGGTGATATGATGCGCTGGATGCAGCAGTTCCTTTCGTCAGATTTTTACCACCGTAACAATCAGGCTGACAGGATGCAGACGCTTATCTATCAGCGTAACCAGCTGACGCGGGTGATCGGTATGGATGTGCCGGGCAAAGCGGATGCGCTAGGGCTGGGATGGGTCTATATGGCGCCGAAAGATGGCCGACCGGGAATCATTCAAAAAACCGGCGGTGGCGGTGGCTTCATCACCTATATGGCAATGAACCCGCAAAATAATATTGGCGTGTTTGTGGTGGTCACCCGCTCACCGTTGACGAAGTTTGTGAATATGAGCGACGGCGTTAACGATCTGGTGAGCGAGCTCAGCAATAATAAACCGCTGGTTGCCCCCTCTTCCTGAATAGCAGGCGATTAATACTCATAAGGCAAGCGGTTAATCTTTGTCAGCTTGCCTTTACTCATCTCGATATAATTTCCCTGACGCAGCGCAGAGAGCATTTCGGCAATAACGGACCGGGAGATCCCCGTGCGCTTCTGGATGTACTGTATTACGCCAACGCGAGCGCGGAGCGTCTCTTCCCATTCCGCCATAATCAGCAGCGTCGAGCGGATTTGATCATAGGTACTGCTGCCGATAAGCTGGCAATCGCGTGTTTCTGCCAGCCGGTACCACCAGGTCAACCAGCAAAACGATTCTCGCCATAGCTGATGTTCTTCCACCAGTTTAAGCGACAGTTCAGCAGGCAGGTAGTAGCCGCTACAGCTGTTTTGCGTGGTGTAAATATATTCGGTAGGCCGTTTGATAATGCTGGTACTCAATCCGTTGACAAACGGGGCGTTAACAATGCCCATTAATACATCGTTATATTTGCGGCTAATGGCGATTTCGCCCTGGTTGAGTACGACGGTGACGTTACTGGGATCGATATTGCTGAAGGTAAGCACGGTATTAGCAGGCAGTTCAAAATGAACACCGTGAGGGGAGAAGCATTTGTCTAATAACTCAAATTCCGCAAGCGGCTTTTCAATTGGCAACATTCACAGTCCTTATGTAAAAAATTCCCGCCAGTCCGTGGCGGGAATTCAGGCACTGATAAAGTAGCAGGGAAGTTCTCTTCCCTGCCAGTGTTATTACCAGGTGTATTTCACGCCAACTTTCGCGCCCCAATCCTGCTCAACGTCGCCGCCGCCCAGGTAGTTCACGTCAGTGAATGCGCTGAAGTTTTTGGTGAAGCTGAACTGAGTACCCAGACCAACACGTACCGCAGAACCTTCGGTGCCGTTGTCGATAGAGTCGCCGTTCACTTTCGCCGTGTTGTTGGAGTCGTCATAGACGTACGCCAGGTTGAAGTACGGGGTCAGAGCCTGGTCGCTGCCGTAGGTGAAGGTGTAACCTGTGTTCACGCCCAGTTCATAACGCAGGCTATCGTAATCCTGGTCACCAGCTTTCATGCCGTTGCTCAGGCGGTAGCTATCGCCAGACTGGAACAGACCAGAGATACCTGCATACGGAGTCACGTAGCCTTTGTCGTTAACATGCCAGTCGTAGCCCAGTTTCAGACCGAAGCCCCATGCGTCGGTAGACGCATCGCCGTCAACATAGTCGCCGTTGCTCATGTTAGCAGACAGGTCGCTGTCGAAGCGGCTGTAGCTCAGGTTGCCATCAACAAAGATGTTGTTGTCGAAACGCGCAGAAGAGTAGATGTACGCGGACTGGCTATCCTGATCAACCTGACCAGAACGATCGCTCACGTCACCTTTCGCGAAGGCTGCAGCAGCACCGACTACCCAGTTAGCGTTGTTACCGTCAATGAAGGTATCCACACCAACCATGATGCCGTTAACGTCCTGATCGTAGCTGATCACGCCGTTGTCGCCGTTCAGGCTGCCACCGAAGTAGCTCACCCATGCGCCGCCGTTGTCAGCCAGGCCATGACGACCATTGGTCAGACGGGTATCCAGAGTATCCTGTTGCAGGTTCCAGATATTGGTGTTTGCAGAAGGAATGCTCAGCGCCATGTTAGCGTAATCAGTCAGTTCCTGCTGTTTCAGAACAACAGTGTTGCCTTTCTGCTGTGCTTCGTAGGTGTAAGCACCCAGGTCAGCTTTATTGGCAGCGCTGAAGGTAGCGGTGGTGTTTTTATCGTTGACATAGATAAGTTCTTTACCTTTGTAATCAGCGACTTTACCAGTACCAGTAGCGTTGTTGATACGGACTTTGTAGTTACCTTTGGCAGCAACAACGTCGTCGTTCGCATCATAAAGATCGAACTCCTGGTCAGCATTGTTGAGGTTGCCATTACCGTTGATGGTCAGGTGACCATCGGAGTTCATAGCGATAACACCGTAACCGTAGGTTGCATCAGATTTCTTGGTGGTGTTAGTGTGGCCGTTCACCAGGTCAGCGTCTAATACATAGTCGCTGCTGTTGATGTTGAATACACCACCTTTCGTCAGCTCCATAGTATTGGTATCAAACGCTTTTGCTTCATAAGCGCCTGCGCCGATGCTGAATTCACCGCCGTTGGACACGGTGATGGTGTTGGCATACAGATAGGTGGTTTCGTCGTTCAGATCAACTTTACTGTAGCTGTCAACAGTAAGGTGATCGGTTTCAGCTTGACCGCCAGAGCTGAGATTCATTGCTGAACCATTTTTCAGCGTAATGTTATCAGCGACTAACCCATTGCTATTAGCCAGATCAACATGAGACCCGTTGTTTACGGTCAGGTCATCAATATTTGAATCACCAGTAATATTCCAATGTGAACCATTATTCAGCGTGACGTCGAACACACCACTCTGGAAGGTTTCGTTGCCGATAACGTTGCCCCATTTATCTTTAACAGAATCAGGCTCAAGGCTGTTAGAGGCAACATCATACATATGAGAAGTCCACTCATAACTGAACCGCGCAGCACCAGACCATTTGCTGCCGTTATCAAGAGTGATATTCAGTTCATCAACGTTCAAGCCGTCATCAGCCCATCCGCCATTGGTGTTAATATCACCATTTGCGACGGTAGAATGACCGGTTGCGTCAAAATTGGCGTTCCAGGTGCTTGTGAACTCAACATCGCCTGTCAGCGTTGAATTGCTGAAAGACACGTTGTTTTTCATCGCATAATCGGAAGAGGAATTATCCTTAAAGGAAAGCGCGATACCGCCGTTTTTGTTCGGCTCATGAGAGTTGCCATAGGTACCCTCATTTTCCAGTGCAGTAAAAGAACCAGCAGTAACTGCAGAATCAGTTACCTTGATGTTGTTGTCCCAGGTATGGGATTCAGTGGTGTAATCAGCATTAGTAGTATCACCCTGATACATGGCGATACCCGCAACACGGGAGTTATTGCTGATATTGATATTGCTTTCAACGTCCATTGTTACTGCAAGACCCTGAGCAGCAAAGGAAGCTGTACGATAATCTTCTGAAGCGGTTTTACCTTCACCGTTCAGATATTTATCGGTGAAATAAAAATACTCATAATCATCATCGATAGTAGAGTTAACAACATTCAGCGTGAAGATATCACCATCATGCCATTTATAATCGACGTCAGTTCCGTTGTTCCAGGTGTAGCCATAACCGTTACCGTCAACATAAGCAACCGGACGCATGGAAGTAATCATACCGTGGATGGTAGAGTTTTTAACATCCAGCGTATTAGCGGTGCCGTCGGTGTAATCATGGTTCATGTAGTAAGTGGAAAGAACACCGTTTACTACATCATTGTTAAATGTCTGATCGTAAGCACCGTCAGCCGCGTTGTTGTAGATATAACCATAATAAGAGATATAGTTGAGCTTATCCGCGTCTGTCCAGTTATCCCACGTATATGCAGTGTCTGCGTCGTCATGATATCCAAAGGTATCGTAAGTCGCCGCCTGAGCCTGAGAAGCGATTGCCAACGTGCAGGCTAACGCTAATTGAGATACTACCAGTTTCTTTTTCCACGAGTGCATTTGTCATCCCTCCTCAGGGATATAATCGTTGGTCCATCATTTTTAATGCATCAAATGCAATTAAACTTAATTGCGCGAAAAAATTATGCCGCACAAAAACGAAATGGTTCAATTAAACTTCTCGTAAAGTCCGAAATCGGACAAATTGCGGTTAATGAGCAAAATTAGGAATTTATAAAGGTTAACCACATTACTAAACAGCTTCTTAACCGCAGCTCCACATTTATTTAGGACAAAACCTTTTATTTCTTTAATATATAACACCGAGGAACATAATCAACCAATGAATTCAATACAGAGAATAAATATTAACCATTTGGAAATTGAAATTATGTATATAAGAAATTCCCCTCTCCCCAACGCTGCAGGCCTCGTTAAAGACGATTTTGGTGAAACATCCGCCACCCTTTTCAGCTACACTAGCCCTCTGTTCATAAGCTATCAGGCAAATCATGACCGACTTAATCACCCGCCCGCGCCGCCTGCGCAAATCCGCCTCGCTCCGCGCTATGTTTGAAGAGACCACCCTGAGCCTCAACGACCTCGTGCTGCCGATTTTCGTCGAGGAAGAGATAGACGACTACAAAGCCATCGCCGCCATGCCCGGCGTGATGCGCATTCCGGAAAAACACCTCGCCCGGGAAATTGAGCGTATCGCGAATGCGGGCATTCGTTCGGTGATGACCTTTGGCATCTCCCACCATACCGACGAGACCGGCAGCGACGCCTGGCGGGAAGACGGGCTGGTGGCGCGCATGTCCCGCATCTGCAAAGAGGCGGTGCCGGAGATGATCGTGATGTCCGATACCTGTTTTTGCGAATACACCTCCCACGGCCACTGCGGCGTGCTGTGCGACCACGGCGTCGATAACGACGCTACGTTGCTGAACCTTGGCAAGCAGGCGGTTGTCGCTGCCGCAGCTGGCGCAGACTTTATCGCCCCTTCCGCCGCGATGGACGGCCAGGTGCAGGCGATTCGTCAGGCGCTGGACGCCGCGGGCTTTACCGATACGGCAATCATGTCCTATTCCACCAAGTTCGCCTCCTCTTTCTACGGCCCGTTCCGCGAAGCGGCTGGCACGGCGTTGAAAGGCGATCGTAAAACCTATCAGATGAACCCGATGAACCGCCGTGAAGCGATTCGCGAGTCGCTGATTGACGAAGCGCAGGGCGCGGACTGCCTGATGGTAAAACCGGCGGGCGCTTATCTGGATATTCTGCGTGATATTCGTGAGCGTACCACTCTGCCGCTGGGTGCCTACCAGGTCAGCGGTGAATACGCGATGATCAAATTCGCCGCGCAGGCGGGTGCGATTGACGAGGATAAAGTTGTACTGGAAAGCCTGGGCGCCATTAAACGCGCCGGCGCGGATCTGATTTTCAGCTACTTCGCCCTCGATCTGGCGGAACGTAAGATTCTGTAAGCCCTCAGGCCCGGCGGCCTCTGCCGGGCTTTTTTCTCTCTTCTGCGGCATTACGGTTTATTCACAAAGCTGAAATGCAACTGTCATCCGCGCCTTCTACTGTCTTCGCAAGACAGCAGGAGGAGTCCCTATGTTTAGCCTCGATAATGTTCTCGACGACCTCTGGCCACAGGCCAGGCCCGCCCCCTGGCAGAAAAATCTTCTCAGACGTCTGCTGTATGAAAAAGAGTTCCAGCAGTTCGCCAATGACCACCGCCACCTTAAGGGGCTGGATATGGTGGAACACGTACTGGAGCATCTGCAAATTCGCTGTGCCCTTCCCGAACACGAACTGGAACAGATCCCCGAAAACGGCCCTCTGGTGATTATCGCCAACCACCCCACCGGCACCCTGGACGGGCTGGCACTGCTGTATGCGGTCTCCCGCGTGCGCCGCGATGTGAAAGTGGTCACTAACCGTATGCTGAGCCATCTTACTCCGCTGCGCTCATTGTTTATTCCGGTAGACAATATGGGCGGGCGCACGCGTAAAGCCGCGCTACAACAGATGGAAACCCAGCTGCAAAACGGCGGCGTGCTGATCTTCTTTCCGGCTGGCGAAGTCTCACGGCTGACCCGTAAAGGCATCCGCGACGGCAGCTGGCACACCGGTTTTATCAAGCTGGCGACGAAGTTTCGCGCTCCGTTGCTGCCGGTATGGATCACTGCCCGCAACAGCCCCCTCTTTTATGGCAGCGCCCTGCTCTCCGACACGCTGCCCGTGCTGCTGCTCATGCAGCAGATGTTCCGCCGCCGCGGCACTACATTGCCCGTCACCATCGGGCAGCGTATCCCCTGGGAGAGCTGGCATGCGCCTTCGCTTTCGCCGCGGGAGCTGGCGGATAAATGTCGCCAGCACGTGTTACGTCTGGGGAAAAATTGCCCGGCATATTTAAAACCGAGTGCGCCATCGCCCGTCCGGAAGACCGCGCCACGCTGCGCCGCGAACTGAGCCGCGCCGAATGCCTTGGCCGTACCGCCGATGGTAAAACAATCTACCTCTGGCAACGCCAGGGGCAGGAAGACGCGCCCTTATTACGCGAACTGGGCCGCTTGCGGGAAATTGCTTTTCGCGCAGTCGGGGAAGGCAGCGGCAGACGGCGCG
>NZ_HE578949.1:143877-162880 GCF_000321045.1 Phytobacter massiliensis JC163 | reverse complement strand
ACACCGACAGATATGATGATGACTATCTGCACCTGATCCTGTGGGACGAGACGGACCTGGAGATTGTCGGCGCATACCGTTTTATGCCGACCGTGCAACAGGTAGCGGCGCACGGCCCGGAAGGGTTATACAGCTACAGCCTGTTTCATTATGACGAACGTATGGCGGAAGTGTTGCAGCACGGCATCGAACTTGGCCGCAGCTTTGTTCAGCCCCGTTACTGGGGGCGAAACGGACTGGATTATTTATGGTCGGGTATTGGCGCTTACCTGGCGCGCTATCCGCAATACCGTTACCTGTTTGGCCCGGTCTCCATCTCCGGCGGGCTGCCGCCTGCGGCGCGGGATCTACTGGTCGCCTTTTATCGCCTCTGGTTTCCGGCAAAATGGCCGCTGGCATCGTCGCGTCGCCCGTGGCCTGCCACCCTCCCGGATGTGCTGGCGCAGTTTACCGGCGAAAATTACACCGAAGATTTAACGCGGCTGAAGTCGTTGCTGGATAACCTGGGCTGCGGCATTCCGCCGCTCTATAAACAGTACTCCGCGCTATGCGAACCCGGCGGCGTGCAGTTTATCGATTTTGGCATTGACCCGGATTTTAACCATTGCGTCGACGGCCTTGTGCTGGTGGATCTCAGCTGTCTGAAAGCCAACCGTTATGAACGCTATATCGCGGCCCATTTGCGCGCGACCGCGGCCTGAGAAAGAAACATTTTGCATTAAACATTACAATTTTGTTACGCCGGTTCCATATCCCTGCCCCGGTTATTGCCAGCGCCGAACCACGCGGCATCATAAAGCTTTTAGATTGTGAGAGAGCGTTATGATTCGTGTGGTTTTAGTAGACGATCACGTCGTCGTCCGTTCAGGTTTCGCGCAACTGCTGGGCCTTGAGGACGATATCACCGTCAGCGGCCAGTTCAGCACCGCTGCCGAAGCGTGGCCCGCATTACTGAAACACGACGTCGACGTTGCGGTGCTGGATGTCGCCATGCCGGACGAAAACGGCCTCAGTTTGCTAAAGCGCCTTCGGGCGCAGCGGCCCGATTTTCGCGCGATTATTCTCAGCATTTATGACACCCCGGCCTTTGTACAGAGCGCGCTGGACGCAGGCGCCTGCGGCTACCTGACCAAACGGTGCGGCCCGGAAGAGCTGGTGCGGGCAGTGCGCGCCGTGGGGCTTGGCGGCCACTATCTTTGCGCCGACGCGCTGAAAGTCCTGCGGGGCGACATCCAGCCGGTGAAGGCGCTGGCGGCGCTGACCCCGCGCGAACGGGAGGTGTTCAACCTGCTGGTGAAAGGCGACAGCGTCAAAGAGATCGCTTACCAGCTCGATCTGAGCCATAAAACGGTGCATGTCCACCGCGCCAACGTGCTGGGCAAACTCCACTGCGCTACCACCATTGAGCTGGTGCATTTCGCGCTGAATAACAATTTGCTGGCGGGACACGGATGAGGCGTTCGTGGCGCCAGGGGGTCATCTCCCTCTTTATTATGCTCGCCTGGGGGCCAGGCTGGCTGATGCTATGGACGCTCAGCTTTTATCTTACCCATAACGGCCAGCAGGCGGTGCTGTTTCTGCCGCACGGCGTGCTGCTGGCGCTGCTGATTCTGCTTTCGCGCCGCTTCTGGCCCGCGCTTATTATTCCGCAGCTGCTGCTGATTTTGTGGCTGCACAGCGAACAACTGCTCAACGGCTATCTGATGCTCGCCGCGCCCTTTATCTGCCTGGTACCGGCGCTGGTCACCCAGCGCTACTGGCACCGTTTTCCCCTGTACTGGCAGCGGCTGACGCTTTTGTTGACTGCGGTAACGGTGAACGCGCTCCTTTATACCCTGCTGCTCGCCCCCTTTTTACAAAGCCCGACGCTGCTTATTGGGCTTGCCGCGTTTACCGGCGGCGTGCTGCTGACCCCTTTCGTCTATCTGATATTCGAATTCCTGCGCCAGCAGCATCGCCACCACTTGCTGGGTCTCGATACGCTCAATCCGCCCCTGCGCACGTCGCTTATCATCTGGTGCAGCCTCTTCTTTATTATCGGTATCGGCACGCAAATCGTGCTGTCGCCGCAGATCGAGCGCCTGCTGCTGATCGTGGTTTTCCTGCCTAACGTGGTAATGGCATGGAAGTTCGGCTGGCAGGGGGGCGTGCTCTCCGGCCTGCTTGGCAGCATGCTCATCACCATTGCCCGCCAGATAGGGGTGGGTTTCAGCGACCTGGTGGAGCTGGAAATTTTTCTCGCCACCCAGGCGCTGCTTGGCATCGGGCTGGGCATCGCCATTAGCCGCCAGCAGCACCTGGCGCAGAACCTGCACCACTATCGCCAGCGGCTGGAGGCGGAGCTGACGGCACGCCGGGCGCTGGCGGAAAAACTCATTCATAGCGAAGAAGACACCCGCAAAAATCTCGCCCGGGAGCTGCACGACGAGATAGGCCAGAATATCACCGCTATCCAGATCCAGTCGCAGCTGATGAAACGCACCGGCGAAAGCGGACGGGCGCTGGAGGCGGCCAACCAGATTAACGAACTCGCGCGCCGTATCCACCACTCCACCCGCCAGCTGCTGCGCCAGCTTCGCCCTCCGGTTCTCGACGAGCTGTCGCTGGAAGAGGCGCTGCATCACCTGGTGAATGAGTTCGCCTTCGCCGAGCGCGGCATCGTCTGCCGTTTCGATTACCGGCTCAGCGCCCCGCCGGAAAACGAAACGCTGGTTTTCACCCTCTACCGGCTGTTGCAGGAGCTGCTTAATAACGTCTGCAAACATGCTAACGCCCGGGAAGTCCGCATCACGCTCAGTGAGCATGATGGCCGCCTCTCCCTAGAGGTCTATGACAATGGCGTCGGCATTGACACTCAAAAAACGCCCGGCTTCGGTATTCAGGGAATGCGCGAGCGCGTCAACGCCTTAGGCGGAGAGTTAACGCTTGAATCCCGCCAGGGCACCCGCGTAATTGTTAACCTGCCCACAGTTTTGCAGCAAAACCCGCTCTGACCAGGAAAAATTCTTAGTCACCCGGGGAGTTTCTCTCATCCGCTTTCGTTGGTGCCTTTCTATAGTCAGGACAACCGGAGACCACTATGCACACTGCTGACATTGACCATCGTTACCGGGCGCTGCGCCCCCGTTTATTACTGTGCATGGTGGTGGGCTACGCCGCGTTTTATTTAACGCGCAAAAGCGTGAACTACATCCTCCCGGCGCTGCAAAGCGATTTAGGGCTGGATAAAGGCGATATCGGCCTGCTGGGGTCGCTGTTCTATGTCAGTTACGGCCTGTCGAAATTTGCCGCCGGGCTGTGGCACGACAGCCATGGGCAGCGTGCTTTTATGGGCTGCGGCCTGTTCGCCACCGGCGTGCTGAATGTGCTGTTCGCTTTTGGCGACTCGCTGCCGCTCCTGCTGGTGGTCTGGACGCTAAACGGCTTTTTTCAGGGCTGGGGCTGGCCGCCCTGCGCACGGCTATTAACCCACTGGTATTCGCGTAATGAACGCGGCTTCTGGTGGGGGTGCTGGAACACCTCGATCAATATCGGCGGCGCGATTATCCCGCTGATTTGCGCCTTCGCCGCCCACTGGTGGGGCTGGCAGGCGGCGATGCTGACGCCAGGGATCATCAGCATGGCGCTGGGCGTCTGGCTGACAATGCAACTGCGGGGGACACCGCAGGAAGAGGGGTTGCCAGGGGTGGGGGAATGGCGGCATGACCCGCTGGAGCTGCGTCAGCAGCAGCAGAGCCCGCCAATGCCGCTGTGGCAGATGCTGCGCCTCACCATGCTGCGTAACCCGCTGATCTGGCTGCTGGGGGCCTCGTATGTGCTGGTTTATCTGATTCGGATTGCGCTCAACGACTGGGGCAATATCTGGCTGGCGGAGAGCCACGGCGTCAATTTGCTGAGCGCCAATGCCACGGTGATGATGTTTGAAGTGGGCGGCCTGCTGGGGGCGCTGTTCGCCGGGTGGGGTTCAGACCTGCTGTTTAGCGGGCAGCGCGCGCCGATGATTTTGCTGTTTACGCTGGGGCTGATGGTCTCCGTCGCCGCGCTGTGGCTTGCGCCGGTGCACCACTATGCCTTACTGGCGATGTGCTTTTTCAGCGTCGGATTTTTTGTCTTTGGTCCGCAGATGTTAATCGGCCTGGCCGCCGTCGAATGCGGCCACAAAGCGGCGGCGGGGTCGATAAGCGGTTTTCTCGGCCTGTTTGCCTACCTTGGGGCGGCGCTGGCGGGCTGGCCGCTGTCGCAGGTGATTGAACGCTACGGCTGGCCGGGCATGTTCAGCCTGCTCTCCGTCGCCGCCGTATTGATGGGTTTATTACTGATGCCGCTACTGATGGCGGGCATTACAACGTCTCGCAGTGCTTATACCTCACAGGAAGGATAAAACAATGAAAGTTACCCTGCTCTCTACCCTGGTGGCAACCGGCCTGGCGCTGGCGGCATTCAGCGGCGCGGCTCAGGCAAAAGGCCGTCTGGTGGTCTATTGCAGCGCCACCAACGAAATGTGTGAAACTGAAACCCAGGCTTTTGGCGAGAAGTATGACGTCAAAACCTCCTTTATTCGTAACGGCTCCGGCAGCACGCTGGCAAAAGTCGATGCGGAGAAGAAAAACCCGCAGGCGGATGTCTGGTACGGCGGCACCCTTGACCCGCAGTCTCAGGCAGGTGAGATGGGGCTGCTGCAGGCTTATCAGTCGCCCAACCTGGCGCAAATAATGGAGAAATTCCGCGACCCGGCGAAAACCAAAGGCAACCTCTCCTCTGCGGTCTATGTCGGTATTCTGGGTTTCGGCGTTAACACCCAGCGCCTGAAAGAGAAGAACCTGCCGGTGCCGAAGTGCTGGAAAGATCTGACCAAACCGGAATACAAAGGCGAAATCCAGATTGCTGACCCGCAGAGTTCCGGCACCGCCTACACCGCGCTGGCGACCTTTGTTCAGCTGTGGGGTGAAGACCAGGCCTTTGATTATCTCAAGCAGTTGAACACCAACGTCTCGCAGTACACCAAATCCGGCATCGCCCCGGCACGTAACGCCGCCCGTGGCGAAACGGCCATCGGTATTGGCTTCCTGCATGATTACTCGCTGGAAAAAGAACAGGGCGCGCCGCTGGAGCTTATCTCCCCGTGCGAAGGCACCGGCTATGAAATCGGCGGCATCAGCATTCTGAAAGGGGCGCGTAACCTGGAAAACGCGAAGCTGTTTGTGGACTGGGCGCTCTCTAAAGAAGCACAGGAACTGGCATGGAAGAAAGGTAAATCCTATCAGATCCTGACCAATACCACGGCAGAGACCTCCCCCAACTCGCTCAAGCTCGACGACCTGAAACTGATCAATTACGACATGGATAAATACGGCTCGACCGATGTCCGCAAAGCGCTCATTAACAAATGGGTTAGCGACGTGAAGATGGGCAAATAAGCCTGCCCCACGGGCAAGCCTTCCCCCCTCAGCCTGTGGGCAAGGGGGGAGGTAATGCTGGTATCTCTGCACTAACGGAACGCTTATGTCACAGACACTTGCTCTCCATCCCGTGAAAAAACGGGATGCGGTCTTCCTTTGGGTTCTGCTTGGCTGGCTGGCATTCGCCCTGCTGCCGAGCTGGAGCCTTGATTACGGCCTGATGGAATCCACCGCCGACGAAATTGTCGACGCTTATGGCTGGTCGCAGCTGAATATTAGCTGGCTGTGGTATCTGCTGCCGTCGGTGCTTCTGCTGCGCCCGTTGGCCGAGGCCCGGCGTGAACAGCGTGGTCGCCACTATTTCGACGCGGGCTGGGCGCTGCTCTGCATGGCGTTTGTGGTCATCAGCGCAACCCTCGAAGAGCGCGGTTTAGGCTACGCGACCATTGTCTTATTCGTCGCGCTGGGCGCGATAATGACCCAGGCCCTGACCAGCCTTGAGTGGCTGGGGGGCGACCGTTTCGTTATCGGCTCGCTGATTGCCATTGTGGCGCTGATCGGCGTTTTTATCGTCTGGCCGAGCATCGCTATTTTTATTCCGATGTTCACCAACGACGCGGGCGAATTCGCGCCGCTGGCCTTTATGACCGTGCTCTCCCAGGCGCACATCATTCAGGTCATCATTAACTCTATCGCCCTGTCGATTGCCGTCGGCATCGGCTGTACCTTTTTTGGGCTGGTGCTGGCTATCTACACCACCCGCATCGCAAAACGCAGCGCCATTATTGGCCGGGTGTTCTCCATTCTGCCTATCGTTACGCCGCCGTTCGTGGTGGGGCTGGGCGTCACGCTGATGATGGGGCGTTCCGGCTACGTCACCGAATTTATGGTGGAGTGGTTTGGGCTCACCAACACCAACTGGCTGTACGGCTTTACCGGTATCTGGCTGGCACAGGTGCTGGCGTTCACCCCGATGGCCTTTATGATTCTGGATGGGGCTATCAAAACGATTCACCCGTCGCTGGAAGAGGCGTCATACACCCTGCGCGCCAGCCGCTGGCAGACCTTTAACGGCGTCTTTGTGCCGCTGCTGAAACCGGCGCTGGCTAACGCCTTTCTGATCGTTATAGTGCAGTCGCTGGCGGATTTCAGTAACCCGCTGGTGCTCGGCGGCAACTTCGACGTGCTGGCAACGCAGATTTACTTCTATATCACCGGCTCACAGCTTGATTACCAGGCCGCCAGCACCCTCGGCGCGTTCCTGCTGCTCTTCTCCCTGCTGGTGTTTTGCATCCAGTATATGTGGATTGGCAAGCGCTCCTACGTCACGGTGTCCGGCAAGTCCTACCGTGGCGACGTGCAGCCGCTGCCGGTGACGCTGGTGTGGAGCGTCATCGCCATTCTGGCGGTATGGGTGGCCTTTAACGCCCTGCTCTACGGCAGCATTTTCTACGGCAGCTTTACCGTCAACTGGGGGGTGGATTATACCCTGACGCTGGATAACTTTATTAAGCTGTTCGGCCAGGGAATGAGCGACGGCGCATGGCCTTCGCTGCTCGACACCCTGCTCTACGCCGGCATCGCCGCGCCGATCACCGCCGCGTTCGGCCTGCTGATCGCCTGGGTCGTGGTGCGCCAGCAGTTCCGCGGTAAAAAGACCATTGAATTTACCACCATGCTCTGCTTTGCCGTGCCCGGCACCGTGGCAGGGGTATCGTATATCCTCGCCTTTAACAGCGCCCCGGTTTACCTCACCGGCACCGCCGCCATTGTGATTATCTCGATGGTGATGCGTAACGTTCCGGTAGGGATCCGCGCGGGCATTGCGGGATTGGGCCAGATCGATAAATCGCTGGATGAGGCCTCCCTCAGCCTGCGCGCCGGGAGCCTGCGCACCATCACGCAGATCCTGCTACCGCTGCTGCGCCCGGCCATTCTCTCGGCGCTTATCTACAGCTTCGTGCGCGCCATCACCACCGTCAGCGCCATTGTGTTCCTTGTGACGCCGGACACCCGCGTGGCGACGGCCTACATCTTAAACCGCGTGGAAGACGGCGAGTACGGCGTGGCGATCGCCTACGGCTCGATCCTTATTGTGGTGATGCTCGCCATCATCTTTATCTTTGACTGGCTGATCGGTGAGGCGCGTATCTCCCGTTCCAAAGCTAAAACTCAGGCGTAACGGAGCGCAACCATGACACAAAAACATTTCGTTGAACTGCGCAATGTCTCCAAACGATTCGGCAACAATACCGTTATCGATAACATTAACCTCGCCATTCCGCAGGGGGAGATGGTTACGCTGCTGGGGCCGTCCGGCTGCGGCAAAACCACCGTGCTGCGGCTGGTTGCCGGGCTGGAGAAGCCGTCGGAAGGGCAGATATTCATTGACGGCGAGGATGTGACGCACCGCTCTATTCAGCAGCGTGACATCTGTATGGTGTTTCAGTCCTATGCCCTGTTCCCGCATATGTCCCTTGGCGAGAACGTTGGCTACGGTCTGAAAATGCTCGGCGTGCCGCGCGCGGAAATCAAAAGCCGCGTGAAAGAGGCGCTGTCGATGGTGGATCTTGAGGGGTTTGAAGATCGCTATGTCGATCAGATTTCCGGCGGCCAGCAGCAGCGCGTGGCGCTGGCCCGCGCGCTGATCCTTAAGCCGAAGGTGCTGCTGTTTGACGAACCATTAAGTAACCTTGACGCCAACCTAAGACGCAGCATGCGCGATAAGATCCGCGAGCTGCAAAAGCAGTTCAATATCACCTCTTTATACGTCACCCACGATCAGAGTGAGGCGTTTGCGGTATCGGATACGGTACTGGTGATGAACAAAGGGCATATTATGCAGATTGGCTCGCCGCAGGATCTTTACCGCCAGCCCGCGTCGCGCTTTATGGCGAGTTTTATGGGCGATGCCAACCTTTTCCCGGCGACGTTTCAGCAGGATACGGTTGATATTTATGGCTACCGCCTCCCCGCCCCTGCCCACTTCACCGCCAGCGGCACCGGCACAGTGGGGGTGCGCCCGGAGGCGATTACCCTTGGCGAGCACGGCGAAGAGAGCCAGCGCTGCGTAATTCAACATGTCGCCTATATGGGGCCGCAGTACGAGGTGATTGTGGAGTGGCACGGCCAGCGTATTTTGTTGCAGGTGAATGCCACCCGCCTGCAGCCAGACGTGGGTGAGAGCTATTACCTGCAAATCCACCCGTACGGCATGTTTGAGCTGGCGGAAAGCGCGTAGGGTTGTGTTGGTTTTCTCCCTCTCCTTTAAAGGAGAGGGAGACATTAACATTTTTCCCCATCCCGATGCGTTTCACCACCACAGAGCATCCTGCACCATAATCACCCGTTCTGCGGCGTTCATCGCCCTGCCACCGCGCGTCAAACCGCCCTTTACGAATCTGGCACTGCCTTTGCACAGACCTCACTACAATTTTAACGGCGAGGCAGTGCATCATGACCACAGAATCTACAACGCTAAAAAGAACGCTGGGCAGCTTCCGTTTATGGGGAATTGCCGTCGGCCTGGTGATTTCAGGCGAATATTTTGGCTGGAGCTACGGCTGGTCCCAGGCGGGGACGCTGGGCTTTTTAATTGTCGCGCTGGCGATTGCCGCCATGTACTGCGCGTTTATCTTCAGCTTTACCGAGCTGACCACCGCTATCCCCCACGCGGGCGGCCCTTTTGCTTACGCTTACCGCGCCTTCGGCCCCACCGGTGGCTTTATTGCCGGGTTCGCCACCCTGATTGAATTCGTTTTTGCGCCGCCCGCCATCGCTATGGCCATCGGCGCCTATCTCAACGTACAGTTCCCGGCGCTCGATCCAAAATGGGTTGCCTGTGGCGCGTACGTCATCTTTATGACGTTGAATATCCTGGGGGTCGGCATTGCCGCGACATTCGAACTGATTGTTACCCTGCTGGCCATTTTCGAACTGCTGGTCTTTATGGGCGTGGTCGCGCCGGGCTTCTCCTGGAGCAACTTTACCGCCAACGGCTGGGCGGGCGCAGAGAGCTTTAGCGGGCTGGCGCTGCCGGGCATGTTCGCCGCTATCCCCTTTGCCATCTGGTTCTTCCTGGCGATTGAAGGGGCATCGATGGCGGCGGAAGAGGCCAAAGATCCGCAGCGCACCATTCCCCGCGCGCTGGGCGGCGGTATTCTGACGCTGACCGTGCTGGCGGTGGGGGTGATGGTATTCGCCGGCGGCGTGGGCGACTGGCGCGCGCTGTCGAATATTAACGACCCGCTGCCGCAGGCGATGAAAATGGTGGTCGGGAGCAGCAGCGGCTGGCTGCACATGCTGGTATGGCTGGGTCTGTTCGGGCTGGTGGCCTCATTTCACGGCATCATCATGGGCTATTCCCGGCAGATCTACTCCCTGGCGCGCGCCGGCTATCTGCCAGCAAGCCTTGCGACGCTCAACCGCAAAACCCGCACTCCGCAGTTGGCGATCCTGGCGGGCGGCGTGGTCGGGATTGCCGCCATCTTTTCTGACTCGCTGATCACCATCAGCGGCATGCCGCTTACCGCCTGCATTGTGACGATGTCGGTATTCGGCGCTATTGTTATGTATATCACCTCTATGGCCGCGCTGTTCAAGCTGCGCCGCAGCGAGCCGAACCTGGCGCGCCCGTTCAAAGCGCCGCTGTTCCCGTTCGCCCCAGCCTTTGCGCTGGGTATGGCGATACTCTGCCTGGTGGCGATGGTCTGGTACAACACCCTGCTGGCGCTGATTTTCGCGCTGATGATGCTGGCGGGCTACATGTGGTTTCGTAAAACGGCGGCGGCCCGCGAGCGCGCGGCGATGGACCCGCAGCTGCGCGCGCTCTCCTGAGGAGGCGAAATGTATAACACCACTCTGGCGCACCGCACCTGGCGGTTCGCCAGCCTGAAAGAGCTGATGGCGAAGGCCTCCCCGGCGCGCTCCGGGGATGTGCTGGCGGGCGTGGCGGCCCAGTCGGCGGAGGAGCGCATGGCGGCGAAGATGGCGCTTGCCGAAGTCCCGCTGCGCCATCTGCTCGACACGCCGCTGATTCCTTACGAAGAGGATGAAGTCACCCGGCTGATTATTGACACCCACGATGCCAGCGCCTTCGCGCAGATTAGCCACCTGACGGTGGGAGATTTCCGCGACTGGCTGCTTTCAGAGCGCGCCGACGCCGCTACCTTAAGCGCCATCGCGCCCGGCGTAACGCCGGAGATGGCGGCGGCGGTGAGCAAGCTGATGCGCAACCAGGATTTAATCCTCGTGGCCAGTAAGTGTCGCGTTATCACCCGCTTTCGTAACACCATCGGCCTGCCTGGCCGCCTCAGCGTGCGCTTACAGCCGAACCATCCGACAGATGATTTAAAGGGTATCGCCGCCAGCATGCTCGATGGCCTGCTGTATGGCGCAGGGGATGCGGTGGTCGGCATTAACCCCGCCAGCGACAGTCTGCCGGTGCTGGACCGCCTCAACCATATGATGAATGACGTCATCAGCCGCTTCGCCATTCCCACCCAGTCCTGCGTGCTGACGCACGTGACCAACACGCTCCAGCTGATCGAGCGCGGCTCCCCTGTCGACCTGGTGTTTCAGTCGGTGGCGGGCACCGAGGCGGCGAACAGCGGCTTCGGCATTAACCTGGCGCTGCTGAAAGAGGCGCAGGAGGCGGCGCTGAGCCTTAACCGCGGGACGCTCGGCAATAACGTTATGTATTTCGAAACCGGCCAGGGAAGCTGCCTGTCGGCCAACGCCCATCACGGCGTCGACCAGCAGACCTGCGAAGCGCGGGCCTATGCCGTCGCCCGCCATTTCAACCCGCTGCTGGTAAATACCGTGGTGGGCTTTATCGGGCCGGAGTACCTCTACGACGGCAAGCAGATTATCCGCGCCGGGCTGGAGGACCATTTTTGCGGCAAATTGATGGGCCTGCCTATCGGCTGCGACGTCTGTTACACCAACCACGCCGAAGCGGACCAGGATGATATGGACACCCTGCTCACCCTGCTGTGCAACGCCGGGCTGACCTTCCTGATCGGCGTGCCGGGGGCGGACGACATCATGCTCAACTACCAGAGCACGTCGTTCCACGACGCCCTCTACGCCCGGCGTCTGCTGGGGCTGCAGCATGCGCCGGAATTTGCCGACTGGCTGACGCGGATGCAAATCATCGATACCCACGGCCAGCTGCGCCTGACCGGCGCCAACCATCCGCTGCTGACCGTTATGCCACAAGGAGCGCTCTCGTGAACCCACCTGATGCCTGGAATATGCTGCGCGAATTCACCGACGCCCGTATCGCCCTCGGGCGCAGCGGCGCCAGCCTGCCGACGCACGAAGTACTGCGCTTTGGGCTGGCCCACGCGCAGGCGCGGGATGCCGTCCACCAGCCCTTTGACAGCGAGACGCTGGCCCGGCAGCTGCAGGCTTTAGGGCTGCAAACGCTGGAGGCGCACAGCGCGGCGGCGGACCGGCATATCTATCTTAATCGCCCCGACCTGGGGCGGATGCTAAGCGAAGAGAGCCGCAGCGCACTTACCGCCGCGCGCGTTCCCGCCCACGATCTGCTGCTGGTGGTGGGCGACGGGCTCTCCTCCCATGCGGTGCATCGCCAGTCGGTGGGGCTTATCAAAGCCCTTCTGCCCTATATGGAGACGTTGGGCATCTCCCTTGCCCCGGTGGTGCTGGCGCATCAGTCCAGGGTAGCGCTGGGGGATGATATTGGCGAAACCCTTAACAGCAAGGCGGTAGCGATACTGATTGGCGAGCGCCCTGGTCTCTCCTCCCCGGACAGCCTTGGCGTCTATCTTACCTGGCGGCCGGAGCGCAAGCGGCTGGAGTCGGATCGCAACTGCATCTCCAACATTCGCCCGGAAGGGCTTAACTATGAGGCGGCCGCCTTTAAGCTGGCGTGGCTGCTGGAGCAGGCGTTTTTACGCCGCCTGACCGGGGTCAGGTTGAAAGACGAAAGCGATAACCCCGCCCTGCACGGGCGCGTGACGCCCCGGGTCCCGCTACGCTGAATTTGTACCATACTCTTATCACCCTGCGTTGTGGAGAGACCAAGGTGAAAGAGACCGAACCTGATACCCAACACTACCCGGTTAAAGAGAACCCCTTCTGGCTGACCTTCGAAGCCTGCGTGCAGAAATATGGCGCCGTGCTGCTGACGTTTATCGTGATAGCCGCCCTGTGCGGCGCCTTTTCCGAAGGCTTCCTGAGTAAGAAAACCCGCCAGAGCGGCGACCAGAAACTGGCGGTTCACTACGAGCGCTTTGGCCGCCTGCAGAGCGATATGAACATGACCGTCACCGCGCTCTCCCCTGCGCATCAGCGGGTGGTTATCACCCTCGGCGGCGATTTCATGCAGCAGTACGAAATCCGCACCTTACAACCGCAACCGACGTCTATGTCCAGTGAAAACGGCGCGCTCAGGCTGGAGTATACCGGCGTGCGCCCGGGCGCCGCGTTTGATGTCTGGCTGGGGCTGACGCCGCTGCTGCCGGGCCGCTCGACGCAGCAGATAAGCATGGACGGCGCGCAAAGCGTCGCTATTGGTCAGTTTATTTACCCTTGAGGATCGGACAATGGAAATGGTGTTAAGGGCGGTGGCTATCTATCTGGTGCTGATGGTGGTGTTTAAAATCGCCGGGCGACGGGCGCTATTGCAGATGACCTCATTCGACCTGATTCTGCTGCTGATTATTAGCGAAGCCACCCAGCAGGCTCTGCTGGGTAATGACTTTTCCGTCACCGGCGCGGCGCTGACCATTATCACCCTGGTGGTGGTGGATATCCTGTTTGGGCTGGTGAAAAAGTATATTCACGGCGCGGAAGATATGATTGACGGCGCGCCGGTCGTGCTGGTGGAGAACGGCCAGCTGCTGCGCAAAAAGATGAAAGAGGCTGATATCTCCTACGATGACATTATGGTATCGGCACGCAACAACCAGGGCATCGACACGCTGGACAATATCCAGTTCGCCATTCTGGAGCGCAATGGCCATATCTCTATTATCCCTAAGCAGTAGCCGCGCCGGGCCACGTACCGGGGCTGCTATACTCAAATGCACTTGCTGATAACAAGAGGATGCGCCAATTATCATGCCGAACAATGAAGACCTGCCGTTTGATGACGGAAGACTGAGTGAACTGCTGAATAAAGACCCCATTGAACTTGCCGGGATGCTGGGTGAAATTTTAGTTGCCCGCAAACTGCGCGTCACCACGGCGGAATCCTGTACCGGCGGCAATATCGCCAAATCGCTCTGCGCCGCGCAGAATACGCCGGAATTTTACGGCTGCGGCTTTGTCTCGTTTACCGATGAAGCCAAACACCGCCTGCTGCACGTGCGCAACGAAACGCTGGAGACCTGGACCGCCGTCAGCCAGCAAACGGCGATGGAGATGGCGACCGGGGCCTGCGAGGTTAGTAAAGAGCCGGTGAGTATTGCGGTGACCGGCTATGCCGGGCCTGACGGCGGCGAAGATGGCACCCCCGCGGGCACCGTCTGGTTTGGCTGGGTGCTGCCCGAAGGGCGGGTATTAACTATCCGCCGTCAATTCGAAGGCGATCCGCAGGCGGTGCTGGAACAGGCGGTAAAATTCGCCCTCGGCCAGCTTATTGTGCAGCTGGAAAACGCCACCACCGTCGAATAATCTCTCCCTGATACGCGCCAGTTAGCATGGCGCGTGCAAGTCTGCTTTTTCTCCATGTAGAAAGACGTTATGCGTTAGCATCGTGCTTTAATAAGCGCGATGAATGTCACATTTTTGCGCGACAGGCTATCCTTTCAGCAAGGATACTTTTTACCAGAGGAACTGCCATGACTGCCCCATCCCCCCTGTTTCCCCGCCGCCAGCCCCAGCCGGACCCGAACGACACGCGGGTACTGAACTGGGCGCAAAACGCCACGTTAGCACCCGAGCGCGCGGTTATCGCCCCGGAGAACGAGGCGCAGTTGCAAAGCGCAATCGCCGCCTGTCAGGGGCGCGTGCGGATGATGGGCAGCCGGATGTCGCCGGGCAGAATGCTGGCCATCAGCCAGCCGGAGGATGTCCTGCTCGATCTGTCGCGCCTGCGCGGCGTACTGGCGGTGGATGACGAGAGCGTGACCTTTGCGGGCGGCACGCCGCTCTACGAGGTGTTTGAAGTGCTTACCTCCATGGACAGGATGCTGCACGCCTCCCCGGGGGTGATTGCCTCCCAGACGCTGGCCGGGGCTATCTCTACCGGCACGCACGGTCAGGGAATGCAGCAGAGCACGCTCGGCGATGAAGCTATCCGCATCCGGCTGGTTGACGCCGCCGGGCAGGTTCATGAGATAGACCGCCAGCATCCCTGGTTTGCCGCCGTCCAGCTTGGGTTAGGCACGCTGGGGGCGATCAGCGCCGTTACGCTGCGCACCCGCCCCACCACGCTTTATACCTGCTTTAAGAGCGCGGTGAGCGATGCAACACTTGAGCACGATCTGCCCGAATGGAACCTGCAGTGGACCTTCAGCAAAGCCTGGTGGTTTGTGGAAGAGAACAAAGTGCACGTCTGGAACGCGCGCGAAGCCAATGAGGCGGAACGTCAGGTCTGGCGCGACAACCACGGCGACCTGGTGACGCTGGATGAGACCAGCGACGAAATGAACACCGCGGTGGATAAAACGCTCCAGCATATGCGCAACGATACCCGCATCGTCGACGAGAACGGCAAGCCGTTTCGCACCGTTACCCGCTTCAAAGACTTCTCTGACGTTATTGGCGATGTCTATCAGGTCTTCTGCCGCGGGATAGCCACCCCGCAAATCAATATTGAGATAGGCGTGCCGATGGCGCGGGTACCGGCGGTTATCTCACGCATCCGCGAGTGGCACGCGACCACGCGCCCGCATATGCACTACCCCATTATTTTGCGCGCCACCGGCCCTTCCTCAGCATGGCTTAGCCCCTCCTGGCAGCAGCCCACCTGCTTTTTCGGCTTCGTGGTCTACTACGCGGAGGATGGCAGCCTCTCCGAAGAGGGGCTGGCGTTCCTGCGCGAGGTGGAAAAACTGCTGGCAAGCGAAGGGGGTAAACCGCACTGGGGGAAATATTTCGACGCCAGCCTCTACGACTGGCCAACGCTTTACCCGCAGCTTTCCGCCTTTAAAGCGGTGCGGCAGGCTCTCGATCCGCAGGGCAAATTTCTCAACACGTTCATGGCGGAGGTGGTGTCATGAGCCAGCCGGCCTTTGCCTGGGTCACCCTGCTTACCCAGCCGGGTTACGTGCCGGGGGTTGAAGCGCTGCGCCGCTCCCTGCGGCAAAGCGGCTCGCCCTGGCCGCTGGTGGTGATGGTCACCGCGAACATCGATGCCGCCACGCGGGAAAAGCTCACGGCGCAGGCGTGCCTGGTCAAGGAGGTGCCGGTGCTCGGCCCTGACCCGGCGCTGGCGCACCGTTATGCCAATGCGCGCTTTGCCGACGTCTGGAGCAAGCTCGCCGTCTGGACCCTCACCGACTATACGCGGGTGGCGTTTCTGGATGCCGATATGCTGGTCGTGCAAAATATGGATGAGCTTTTCGAACTTCCTTTGCAGGAGGGATTTATCGCCGCCTGCCACGCCTGCCGCTGCAACCCCAACCGTATCGCCACCTACCCGGCGAGCTGGCAGCCGGAAAACTGCTATTACAGCTGGTGCGAAGATGCGCAGATGACCGCACATCCCCCCGCTACGGTGGACAACTACCTGAACGGCGGTTTTCTGCTGCTGACGCCGGACCAGCAGGTCTACGACCAGATGCTGGCGCAGCTTTTGGCGCTGACGGATATCTCCGCGTATGTCTTCGCCGAGCAGGATTTCCTCAATGAATTCTTCCGCGACCGCTGGCTTCCCCTGCACTACGGCTATAACGCGCTGAAAACGCTGGCACTCCAGCATCCGCAGATGTGGGATCAGGCGCGGGTAAAGAACATTCATTACATCATTGATAAGCCGTGGGAGAAATTCCCCCAGCCCGGCGATAAGTGGTACGAACTTCACCGCCTGTGGTGGGAGTATCAGCCGCAGCCCTGACCCCGACCGTCATCACGTAGCCCGGATAAGCGCAGCGCATCCGGGAATTCCCCTTCGCCTTACCCTCAGAAACGCCTGAAATTTTAGTAGTTTTCCGGGCGGGAATTAGCACGTATATTGGCGTAAATTCCTCGACATATTCACCATAATTATGCCAACAAATGTCTCATTATTACCGATTACGCTTGGCGTAACCGGACACCGTGATGTGCAGGATGCCGCGCTACTGTTAGCGCTGCTGCAAAAGGAGGTGGCGGCCATTGAAGCCCGTTACCCTCACTCCCCGATCCTCGGGCTCTCTTCGCTGGCCGAAGGGGCGGATCGCCTTTTCGCCAGCGTCATGATGGAAAAAGGGCTGCCGCTACACGTTGTGCTGCCCTTCGCCCAGGCTGAATACGAAAAAGATTTCGCTACCGCCGAATCCGTGACGGCATTTCGTACCCTTTGCGACTATGCCGCGCAAACCGGGGGCATTTACTGCGTTGAAACCGTGATTCCCGGCAGCGAGGCGATGATCGCCCATGCCGATCAGCCGCAGGATGCGATCTACCGCGATCTGCAATATGCCAGAGCCGGCATGTATCTGGCGCAGCGCTGTCACATTCTCTTCGCCCTGTGGGACGGGCAGCCCGCCCGCGGCCTCGGCGGCACCGCACAGGTGGTCAATTTCCGCCGCGAAGGGCGCATACAGCAGCAGGATCTACAGCAACTCACCCACACCCTACCCGGCATTAAGCGCTATCTCGGTCAGTCCACCCTGCTGGACGTGCCGGATACGGGCCTGGTCTGCCATGTCCACGTTCGCCGCAGCGATGGCGTCTACGCCGCTGGCGCGCAGGGGCCGTCTGTCTCCTGGTATCCGCCGCAGCCGCCCAAAGGCGACAAGGCGCGCAGAGAGGGAGAGGAGGAGTCCTGGTATCACAGCCTTGAACGGCTGGATCGGCTGAATAGCGATATCGCCCGCCAGCAAAAAGAGGCGGATTCAGCGGCGGCGCATGTCAGCCATGCCGCGTTCGTGCAGGTCGACCGGCTGGCCAACGCGAAGATGGAAGATATCCGCAAACGCTATAACCGTATTTTCGCGCTGGCGGCCCTGATGGCCATTGTCGGCAACCGCGTGCCGGGCGACGGCGAGCACTGGGTTATCACCTCGCTGGCCCTCTCGCTGCTGCTGCTGATTCTGTTGACCCAGGCGCTGAAGCGCGTTCACCGCTCGAAGGCAAACCGCAACGCCACCGATCTGCGCGCGCTGGCAGAAGGGCTGCGGGTACAGAACGTCTGGCGGCAGGCGGGGATCGCCCGCGCCGTTTCACTGCACTACCTGCGCCGCAGCCATGACAATATCGCCTGGGTACGCCGGGCAATGCTGGGGGCGAGCGTCTATCCCCTGAGCGAGCCTGCCGCGCTCCCGCAGGCGCTGGAAAAGGTGAAAGAGGAGTGGGTGCGCGATCAGCGGGACTATTTTGTTAAAAACGTCGAGCGCAAAGAGCGCAAAAACCGGCTGGCGAAACGGATGGCGACAGGCCTTTTCGGCGCGGGCATCGTGGTTACCGCGCTGGTGCTGGGCGCAAGCCTTACCGGGCTTTTCAACGAACATCTGGCGCATACCCTGCACAGCTGGAATATGTGGGGCGAACACCTGGCGGAACTGCTTATCGCCAGCGCCGCACTGAGCGCCGCGTGGGCGAAATTCCTCGGCTATGAAGAGGATATCGCGGACTATCAGCGCTCGGCTGACCTGTTTGATACGGCGCTAACGCGCATGGCGGGCACGGGGGCGTATACGCCAGATACCGAAGATCGGCAGGAGACGCTCTACGCCCTGGGGATTGAGACATTGCAGGAAAATGCGCGCTGGGTCACCCGCACTACCGGGCGCGACGTAGAGGTCATCGGCGGCTAACTGACAAAAGGCGACGATCATGCAGCAGCGTGAAATCCGGGTTTTTCTCTCTTCCACGTTCAAAGACATGGACGCCGAACGCCACTATCTGGTGACCCGCGTCTTTCCGCAGATCCGCCAGCTGTGTTACCAGCGCGGGGTCAATTTCAGCGAGATCGATCTGCGTTGGGGGATCACCGAAGAGGCGGCGAAAAATGGCCGCACGGTGCAAATCTGCCTGGAAGAGATCGAACGCTGCCGTGCGCTGGGTCAACCGCCTTTTTTTATCGGCTTTCTGGGGGAGCGCTACGGCTGGGTGCCGCAGGAGGACGATCTCGCCGCTTACTGGGCGCAGGCGGCGGATCGGCGCTACGCCAGCACCATCCGCGCGGCGCTGGCGGAAGGCATCAGCGTAACGGAACTGGAAATTCGCTTCGCCTTTCTGGCCCCGCCCCCTGAGTTTTCGCAGCCTCATGTCAGCGCGCCGCGGGCAAAAATGTATTTCCGCGCCCCTGAGTTGACGCAGACGTTAGGAGGCGACGGCGGGTACGATCTTACCCCACAAGGCCAGCCCGATCCGCTGCGCGCAGACCAGCTTACCGCCCTGAAACAGCGCCTGCGTGACGACTTTCCGCAGACGCTCGCCGTTGACGGCTACCAGGGCGTGGAGGCCTTCGGCGAGGCGGTAAAACG
>NZ_HE578949.1:95868-143549 GCF_000321045.1 Phytobacter massiliensis JC163 | reverse complement strand
GCTGGCTTGAGCAGACCATCGATGCGCTCTACCCGGCGCATTCGCTGCCGGATAGCTGGCAGCGCCGCTTGCGTGAACATCAACAGTATGCCGCCGTTCGCCGCCGGGCCTATGTACCGCTGACCGCCTTTCGTGACCGGCTCGTGGCGTACCTGAACCAGGCCAGCACGCTGCCCACTTTTACGCCGCTGCTGCTGACCGCCGCCTCGGGGATGGGTAAAAGCGCCTTTCTGGCCGACCTGGAAGCGACGCTGGCGGCAAAGGGCCCTGTCTTCGCCCATTACGTTGGCGCAGACGGCGACAATACCCTGGAGAACTGGCGGGACAGGCTGCTTAACGCCCTTGCCCCACAGGTATCCCCCCCTTCGTGGAACGCGCTGACAGAGGCGCTGACGGCATGGAGTCAGAGGCAAAACGGTACACTGGTACTGCTGCTGGATGCCGTTAACCAGCTTGCCCGCCCCCAGGAGGCCATGGACAGGCTGCGCCAGATTGCCTGGCCGCCGCAGGTGGCGCTGGTGATAAGCGCAACCCCGGACATTACGCAGCTGGCGCGTCTGGATGAGCAGCACTGGCAGCGCGTTCAGCTGCCTGCGCTGAGCGTAGAGGAGCGTGAGGCGGTGTGCGCCGCGAGCCTGGCGCAGGTGAGCAAGTCGCTCTCCATCCCCCTCACCCGCCGCCTGGTTGACGACCCGGCCTGCGAAAACCCGCTTTTTTTGCGCCTGACGCTAGAGGAGCTGTGCCTGCACGCGCGCCACGAAGCGCTGCCGCAGCGCCTTGACGCCCTCCTGCGCTGCGGCGAGACGGGGGCGCTGTTTCTGGCGGCGCTTGCCGAGTCTGATAAAGACTTTTCACCGCCGGGGCTTGCCTCGCGCGCGGCCCGTTTTATCGCCGCCTCCCGTAACGGCCTGACCCACAGCGAGCTTGCCCGCCTGCTGGCAGACGAACGGGGCGTCAAAGCGCCTGACCACGAACTGCTGCCGCTGCTGGCGCGTCTGGCCCCTTACTGTCAAATACGCGATGGTCGCCTCAAGCTGCTGCACAGTGCCCTCGACCACGCCCTGCAACGCGGCGAAGAGATGAATATCTGCCGCCGGGCAATCGTCGACTGCTTTAAGGATGAGAGCGCCTTTTCGCTGGCGGAGCGCGTCTGGCAGTTAATGGCGCTGAATGAGAAAAAAGCGCTATTCCAGGCGCTGTCCGACGTTTTAAATGTGATTCAGCTTTACGAATATGAACCCGGCCTGTTACGCCAGGTCTGGGGCTTTAGCGGCGTCTATGAAGAAGACGTGATGACCGGCAAGCTGCGCCAGCCGTTTAGCTGGCAGCCGGTGGGCGCGGCGCAGCTTAGCGACCACTTTTACGCGGCGATAGCCATTTTTACCGAGCTGCGCATGACCACCGCGCTGCCCGCCGCCGCCGCATGGGGTAGCGCTATCCGGGCGGCATGTAGCGCACCGGATACAAACCCGTTAGTGAAAGCCAACTTTTACAATACCCTGGCGGTGCTGCATAAAAATCAGGGGGCGCTGGATGTGGCGGAATTCGCTATTCGCGAGGCGCTGGGAGTGGGTGCATTATGCGGTAAGCGTAACATGGCGCGGATGCTGATCACCCTGGGAGGGATCCTCATCGCCACTGAGCGCGAAGAGCAAGGTCGGCAGGCCTATCATAACGCGCAGCGGCTTGCCATGCAGGCGGGCGATGAAGAGACGCTGGCGGCGATCGCGACCCTCCTCGCCCGTCTTGATACGCAGCCCACCGGCGCTGCGAAAAGAATCGCAGAGTTCGAAGCGCAGATTAGCATTGCCGAAGCCCAGCCGCTGACCCTGCAACGGCAGAAAATCCTCTCGGTGATCTACGAGGAGTACGCCTTCGCGCTGCTCCAGAACGATCGGCTGATAGAGGCCATCGCCGCTATCGACAACGCCATCGCCGCCGTGCAGTACTTTAATAACGACGCGTCGAAGAAGCTTGATGACCTGCTGACAATGCGGCGGGAAATCTATCAGGTGACGCTTCGGCAATCGGGGGGATAACACGCCTCTCCCCCCAGGGAGAGGGTGCTCAAACGGCGGTTTTAGCGCGTGAGCTTACGCCATACCCCGCGCAGCCTGTCGCTCAAGGCGCTTTTTGCCACCGGCGTCACCTCCGGCGGCGGTATTTGCGGCTGTGGCGGCGCTGGAGCGCGCTCTGCCTGAACGTTGCGCCTTCCCAGTTCCACCAGCCGCTGTAACAGCTTCACCTTTTCAGGATTGTCGTCCTGCATAACCGGATCCACCAAATTAAACAGCCAGCGGTAGATAAACTCCGCCTGCTGATACTCCTCCAGCAGATAATAGACGTCCCCCAGATCGTAAAGCGACTGGGCGTTATTACCATCATCATCCGGGTGGTGTTCAAAACGCAGCGCGACCAGGCGTAGCATCAGGGTTTTGGCCTCTTCATAGCGCCCCTGCTCCTTGCAGATGCAGGCGATATTGCGCATCACGTCCAGCCCGTGCGGGTCCTCAGGGGCGAGGGTCTCCTGCTGGCGATCCAGCCACTGCCGCCAGGCGGCCTCTGCGTCCTCAAGACGCCCTTCGCCCAGGCAGGCCAGCGCCAGGTTCAACAGCAGCTGTAACGTCTGCGGGCTGTCGGGCGGCGCCTGCTCATCCTGTGCGGCAATCAGTGCTTGATACTGCGGAATAGTTTTGCCGTGCTGCTCCTGCTCAATATAGAGATCAATCAGGTACTGACGCGCGAACAGCAGATTCTCATCACCGGAAGGCAGGCTGTGTTCGAGGATGGTTAGCCCCTCCAGAAAGAGCGCCTCCGCCTCTTCCATGCGCCCCTGCGCGCGGCGCAATTCCGCCAGATATTGCAGCCCTTCGGCGATACCCGGGTGGCCCGGCGGCAGGCTTTCCCGTTTAATCGCCAGCATCTCCTCAAACAGCGGCGCGGCTTTGTCACCCTGCTGCTGGCGGTAGTAGAGTTCGCCCAGCTCATTTAAGCTCACCGCGATATCGGGGTGGGCAGGCGGTAAAATGGTCCGGCGCTGCCTGAGCACCTCTTCCAGCAGCGGTTCCGCCTCACCATAGCGCCCCATTTCCATCCACAGGCCGCCAAGGCTACGTTTTAAGCCCAGCATATCCGGGTGGCTCTTACCCTGTAGCCGTTCACGCACCGCCAGCGCCTGGCGCATCAGCGTTTCGGCTTTATCGTACTGCTCCAGGCGCTGGTAGCACTCCCCCAGGCTCTGGGTAATGTTGGCGTACTGAATGCCGTCCTCCTCGCTCAGCCCGCGCTGCGCCTCCAGCAGCAGCGGCTCGGCCTCGGCATCCCGCCCCTGCGAACCGTACACCCCGGCAAGGTTATTCAGCACGATAGCCAGATCCGGGTGGCCCGGCGGCAGGGTTTTGCGCATCAGCGCCAGCGCGTCACGAAACAGCGGCTCGGCCTGGTCATAGCGCGCCAGCAGGCGGTAGAACAGCCCCAGATTGTTGACCGCGCCCATATAGCTGATGAAGTCCTCCGGGAAAAGCTTGCGCATCAGCCCCGGCATTAAGGCGCTCCAGCGCATGCCGATAAGCCAGAATCCCTGCTGTAAAAACCAGGCGCTGACCGGGTTAACGGCGGGGGTGAAGCGCGCGTCCGGGTGCGGCGAATTCCAGCTCTCCGCCAGCGCGTTGAGCGGCAGCGAGAGCGTACTGCGCCCCGCCCCCAGGGCTAGCATTATTCTTCCTGTCAGTTCAGGGTAGTGCTGCTGGAGGGTGGTGAAGTCATCGATTCGCCCCAGCGTCTGCACCAGCCGCTCCTCCTCATCCAGCGTCAGCCACTGAAAGGCGCGCTCGGCCAGCGAGAAGGCGTCGTTCCCCGCAAACCAGGCCACCAGCGCCCGGCGTGACGGCATCATCAGCGGCGAACGGGTCGCCAGGGCGTGAGTAAAGAGGGTATGGGTAATACGCAACCTGCCGTCGTCATTCAGGCAGAAGGGAGCAAGGCGGGCAATCAGCCGCAGCAGGTGCTGGTCCGCCATACGCGGCGCGCTGCCATGCAGGTGCGGCGCAAGCAGCGCCGCCAGATCCCGGTGCGACAGCCCGGCGCGCGAGACGGCGATAAGCGTCGCGGCATGGCTGGCGAGGGCCTCGCCCTCGGCGCGAAAATCCCGGTCGGTTTCATTGAGCAGCGCAAGAAACAGCTCCCCGGCATCGGTATAGCTTAACAGCGAGGCCAGCCGCGCGCTCAGGGACTCATGGCTGGCGTGCAGGCGCAGCTCCTCCAGCACCAGGCGTAGAAAGAGCGCGTTACCGCAGGCAGGAGCCGCAGCCAGTTGCTCAACCAGCACGGCGGGTAGTTTTTTTGCTGTAGTGCTGCAAAATGCAGTCGATCGCCGCGCGGCGGGTGGCGTCGTCCATCTCCGGGAAGGTCAGCGCCGGCCACTGCGACGTTAACGCCTCCGTTGAGGTCGCTATCAGTAGCGTGCCGCGGGAAAAGCGTAGCGCGTCCAGGCGGCTTACCCCTTCCTGCGCCGGCGAAAACTGGTTCACCGCGTCCAGCAGGAAGATAAACGGCTGGCCAGCACGGGCCTGGGCCGCGTTCACCAGCGCCGGAAACGCGGCCCAGCGCGCTTCGCCCGCCGGGGGGATCGCCGCGTCATCCGGGAGCCACGGCGCAATGGCGGCAAGCACCCGCTCACGCCAGCCTTCCGGGCTGTTATCACCGTCCGCGCCAACAAAGTGGGCGACCACCAGGGCGTGAGGAAAAGCACCGGCGGCAAGGTCTGCCATAAAGGCGCTTTTGCCTCTGCCGGAGGGGCCAACCAGCGCCAGCCGGTTGAGCGCATCACGGTCGGGGACGGATTCTGACAGCGTGGCATCGAGAGTATTTGCCACCCATGTCGCAACGTGCTGGCGTAACGCCGTTAACGGCACGTAGCCCTCGCGGCGGGAGAGCGCGTAGCTTTGCTGCTGCGCCTGCCGTAGCTGCTGCTCATCCGGCACGTTTTGCGCAGGAAAGAGCGCGTCCAGCTGGTCATGCAAAAAGCGCAGCACCTGCTCGCCGAATTCGCTGATGTCACGATAGCCGTCAACGCCGATGCTGGCGGCGTGATGCTCACGAATGGCGCTTTTTAAGGCCGCGAGCTTCTGCTGGCCTGCCGGGTCACGCTCATAAAACCCGGCGGACTCGCTCTGCGCCCCCCCGGCGATGGCCGCCGTTAAGTCAGGGTGACGGAAATAGATCTGTACCCGGCGTTTAATGTCGTCGTCGGCGTCGTCCATAAAGCCGACGCGCATCTCCAGCTCCGTTACGCTGATACCCTGCGCCAGCGCCGTTTCAATGCGCGCGGCCCAGCGGTTGTCGCCGTGCTGCGCGCTCTGCCAGTAGTGCTCCAGGTTTTCCGGCTGCGGCACCCAGCCGTAGCGCTCGCCAATAAAGCCAATGAAAAACGGCGGTACGCCCAGCGCCCGGCAGCGGGCGATCTCTTCGAGGCAGATCTGTACCGTCTGGCCGTTTTGCGCATCCTCTTCGGTAATACCCCAGCGCAGGTCGATCTCGCTGAATACCACCTGGCGTTCAAGGCAGCGCTGTCGGAAGAGGGGAAAAACGCGGGTGAGCAGCTCGTGGCGCTCGCTCTCCATGTCGCGGAAGGTGGACGATAAGAAGAGCCGAATCTGGCGAGGCTGTGGCATAAGCGGGGTTCCATCAGGTTGAGGGTGCTATGCATGCAAGACCGGAGCGGCTGGCGCTCCGGTACGCAGATTAAAGTGTCTCTTTGGTTAAATCGCGCTTCGACGTTTCCGGCGCGCGCCATGCGGCATAGGCCGCCACCAGCGCGGCAACGACCACATAGCCAGCAACCAGCGTCCAGTTATTGTTGTCGAGCGTGGTCAACCCTTTGGCGATAAACGGCGTAAAGCCCCCGGCCACAATCGCCCCCAGTTGCGCGCCAATGGACGCGCCGCTGTAGCGTACTTTCGGCCCGAACAGTTCGGTAAAGAAGGAAGGCTGCACCGAGTTAATGGAGTTGTGGGCGATATTAATCAGCAGCACGTACCCCGTCACCATCAACGCGAAAGAGCCGCTTTCCAGCAGCCAGAAGAAGGGAAATGCCATCGCCGCCGCGCAGAGCGCGCCAAAGATATAGACCGGACGGCGGCCCACTTTGTCGGAGATGGCGCCAAACAATGCGTGCATCGGGAAGGCCAGAACGCAGGTCGCCATCACCACGCTTAGCATGGTCTGTTTATCAACCCCCAGCGTCCCGGTCGCGTAGGAGACCGCAAACACCGTACACATAAAAAACGGCACGCTTTCGGCAAAACGCAGCACCATGATCAGCAGAATGCTACGCCACTGTTCGCGCACCACCTGCACGACCGGGCTCTCCGCGTTTTGCTGCTGTGTGTTCTGCTTATCCAGCGCCTGCTTACGCTGTACTTCCTGGAAAACCGGCGTTTCATCCAGACGGCGACGCATATAGAGCCCCACCAGAACCAGCACCACGCTCAGCATAAAGGGCACGCGCCAGCCCCAGGAAAGCAGCTGTTCTTCCGGCAGCAGCATGACCAGCGCGAAGATGCCGGTCGCCAGCAGTTGCCCGGAGAAGCCGCCGGTCTGGGGAATGGCGCCCAGCACGCCGCGACGGTTGGCCGGTGCGCTCTCCACCACCATCAGCATCGCGCCGCCCCATTCGCCGCCTACCAGAAAGCCCTGCACGAAGCGCAGCACCACCAGCAGAATCGGCGCCCAGATGCCAATAGCATCATAGGAGGGTAAACAGCCAATCAGGAACGTGGCGGCACCCATGCCGCCGAGGGTAATCAGCAGGGTGATTTTACGCCCCAGGGTGTCCCCCATATGGCCAAAGAAAATCCCCCCCAGCGGGCGGGCGATAAAACCAACGCCGAAGGTGGCAAAGGAGGCCAGCAGCGCGGCGATGGGGCTGACGTTAGGAAAGAAGATTTTGCCGAATACCAGCGCGCTCGCCAGACCATAAAGCAGGAAATCGTAATATTCGATGGTGTTGCCGACCCAGCTTGAGATCACCACGCGGCGAATGTTGCTTTTATCCAAATCCGCCTTTGGCGCGACCGGCATTTCCAGAGAGATTGACATGACGCTAACCTTGTTATGTACGTCAACGCGCGTTGACGCCGCCCTGCTATCATCGGGCTGTTGTAATAAGAACGTTTTTTATATTCAGCGCTGCGTCAGGCAAGTTGCAGTTCGCAGTGCATGATATTGGTGCGATTCCAGGTCCAGGTCAGATGCAGCCTCTCCCCGTCGCGAATAATAGCCGGGTAGGAGAACTCCCCTTCCCCGGTTTCCACATCCAGAGCATGCGTCCAGCTGACGCCGTTATCCTCTGAAACCAGAAGCGTTAACGGGAAGCGCTGCCCCCAGTTGCCGCCTGTAGGATTGCAGGCCAGCACCAGTGTGCCCGACGCTGTTTGAACCAGATCGATACCGCTGTTGTTATTGGGCAGCGTTGTTGCATAGGCGGGACACCAGCTGCGGCCGTTATCGGTTGAATCGCTGCGATAGAGCCAGCCGCGGGTGCTGCGCATTAGCATATGAATCTGTCCCGGCGCGGACTCCCACAGCGAAGGCTGAATGACGCCATCCCAGCGCAGCACGCGGCTGAGGTCATTTTCCCATAACGCTTCGTCTTTGAGTCCCTGCCATAATTGGCTGCTCTGGCCGCTGAAGGTCTGATGGGCCAGCGGTACAGGGGAGAGTTGCCAGCTCTGGCCGCCGTCGCAGGAGCGATCGACAAAAGCGTCCCAGTGGCGCTCATCTTCTGTTGAGCCGGGAGCGAGCCAGACGCCGTCGGAGGTGTGCAGGATTTTATTTTTAACCGGGCCGCGCGGCAGCGGATCGCCCGCCACCAGTTCCGCAGGCGCGCTCCAGCTTCTGCCGCCGTCGGTGGACTTAACGTAACGGGTTTGCCAGACATGCACGCCGGAGCCGACTTTATAAAATAGCCAGACGCCATCGGGGGCGGTAAACAGCACGGGGTTCCAGTGGGCAAGCCCTCACAGGCGATGGCGCGAACCGGCATCTGCCAGACGCCCTGCTCCCGGCGGGCAAGCCAGATGGCGGTGTCACCGCTTCCCTCTTTCAGCCCGGCAAACCAGGCAACCAGCAGATCGCCTCCGGGTAGCACCGTCAGCGTGGAAGCATGACACTGTTTAAAGCCAGCGCCGCCTTGCGGTATCAGAGGTTGCCGTGAGATAAGCGTTAAAGCCATAACTATCCCTGAGTATTGAATTTTTATTTTTTCGGGCGGAAGCATCGCCTGACGAAAAGAAAAAGCAAAACAAGCAACCCCCAAAGAAAATTTCACTTAAGGATTAACTTATTACGCTAAACGCGACACAACGCACCGCGCGGCAAATATGGTATTACAGCCAACGCCTGCTGTTAACATAAAAAACAGCCTATTCCGTCACACTTTACATTGCCTGTATAGCCGCCAGGTGCCATCGGCTTTGGCGGGGTCTGACGAACCGGCAGCGACGCGCTGAATGACCAGGAATCATCCCAAAGAGCGAGATTTTGTGCGGCTGATAACGCGGAAATTTGTCAATTTACGTCAATTAACACCAATAATTTGTCAACAAACGGCCATCCTGCCGGTGCGACAACCCGTCTATCCTGTTTATTTTTAATATAAAAAAATCTTATTTCTCTATTTTACAAATTACTTTTTGCCGTTTCGTAAAACATCGTCACTGCGCCGTCGATGTAATATATATCCACAGCCTTGCCTTTGACTTAATGCAAATCCTGACTAGATTTAAATCCTGCATGCGGACGACATTTCACTATTTGATGTGTCGATTTATCAACAAGCAACAACTGGAGAATTATTATGGCGCAACAACATCGTGGTGGTTCCGGTAATTTTGCTGAAAATCGAGAGAAAGCATCAGAAGCAGGTCGTAAAGGTGGCCAGCAGAGCGGGGGGAATTTTAAAAACGATCCGCAACGCGCATCTGAGGCAGGAAAAAAAGGCGGCCAGAATAGTCATGGCGGCGGCCGTAAATCAGGGGAATAAATTCCCTGATAGTTATTTCAATTAATTAACATCGCCTGCGCAGGCAATTAATTTAACGAATTGGTAACAGTTCGTTCATTCTCCCTTTTAATGAGGTAGCTAACCATGCAGATTAATACTGTTGAAGATCTTTTCGTCCACGGTTTATCTGATATTTACAACGCTGAGAAACAGTTGACGCGCGCGCTCTCTAAATTAGCCCGCGAATCGTCAAATGCGGAACTGGCTCAGGCGTTTAAAAATCACCTGGAAGAGACGCAGGGTCAGATTGAACGTATCGATCAGATCAAAGATCTGGTGCCCGAGCTGAAAATCAAACGCATGAAATGCCACGCAATGGAAGGGCTGGTAGAAGAGGCCAACGAAGTGATTGAGTCCACCGAGAAAGGCCCGGTGCGCGACGCCGCGCTGATTGCCGCCGCGCAGAAAGTGGAGCACTACGAAATCGCCTCCTACGGCACGCTTTGCACCCTGGCCGACCAGTTAGGCTACAAAGATGTGAAAAAACTGCTGGCGGAAACGCTGGAAGAAGAGAAAGCAGCCGATACGCTGTTAACCGAAACTGCAACTTCGAAAATTAATGCTAAAGCAGGTAAAGCGTAATTTATTGCGCCTTATGACTATTTTCTGACGATTGCCAATTCATTCGTAATGGGAGTTTATTATGACTTCACAACTAGACAATTACCACGACTGGCTGCGTGACGCCCACGCCATGGAAAAGCAGGCCGAATCCATGTTAACGGCGCAGAGCAAACGTATTGATAATTACCCGGATTTGCGTGCGCGCATTGAACAGCATTTACGTGAAACGCAAAACCAGATCGTTTTACTGGAAGAAGTGATGGACCGCAACAATATTGACCGCTCCGTCATTAAAGACGCCACCAGTAAAATGGCAGCGATGGGTCAGGCATTCGGCGGCATGTTTGCCCCGGATGAAATTGTCAAAGGGGCTATTAGCAGCTATGTCTTTGAGCAATTTGAAATCGCCTGCTACACCTCCCTTATTGCGGCCGCTGTGAAAGTCGGCGATACCGCCGGAGCCGAAACCCTGAAAAAAATCCTTGTTGAAGAACAAGCGATGGCTGACTGGGCTTTACAGCATTTACCCGATGTCACGGCCCAGTTCCTGTTGCGTGATGAAGCCGACGGCGTAGAAGCAAAAAAATAATATAAAAAAGGAGGAGCAATGTTTCGTCACGTTAAACAATTACAGTATACGGTTCGCGTAAGCGAACCTAATCCGGGCCTCGCGAATCTGCTGCTCGAACAGTTCGGCGGACCGCAGGGCGAACTGGCGGCAGCCTGCCGCTACTTCACCCAGGGGCTGGGCGACGAGGACCCGGGTCGTAAAGAGATGCTCATGGACATCGCCACCGAAGAGCTGAGCCATCTGGAGATCATCGGCTCGCTGGTCGGCATGCTGAATAAAGGCGCGAAAGGCGAGCTGGCTGAAGGCACCGAAAGTGAAGCGGATCTTTACCGTTCTCTGACCGAAAACGGTAATGACAGCCACATCACCTCCCTGCTCTACGGCGGCGGCCCGTCGCTGACCAACTCTGCGGGCGTACCGTGGACGGCGGCCTATATCGATACCATCGGTGAAGTGACCGCAGACCTGCGTTCCAACATCGCAGCCGAAGCGCGCGCTAAGATCATCTACGAACGTCTGATCAATGTTACCGACGATCCGGGCGTCAAAGATGCGCTTAGCTTCCTGATGACCCGTGAAGTCGCCCATATGATGTCGTTCGAAAAGGCGCTTTACTCGATTCGTAATAGCTTCCCGCCGGGCAAACTGCCGCCGGTGGAAGAGTACACCAACACCTATTACAACATGTCTCAGGGCGATGACCCGCGTGGCAGCTGGAACAGCGACGAAAACTTCGACTACGTCGCCGACCCGCAACCCGCGGTGGATGGCGGCGACGGCATGGCCTCGGTTACGCTCTCTCCGGAGCAGCTGGCGCTGGTCAAAGCCATGGCCGACAGAACACGTTCCGAACCAACGGTTGACCCTGTTACCGGGGCCGAACTGGGCAGCGGCGAGCCGCAGAGTAAAAAATAACCCTGGGCCGTATCGCGACAACTCACCCCGTTAACCCGGGGTGATTTTTTACGTTTAAGGGTGGCAACATGTTTGACTTAGACGCCTTTCATCTGGCAAGGATCCAGTTCGCCTTTACGGTCTCATTCCATATTATCTTCCCCGCGATTACTATCGGGCTCGCCAGCTACCTTGCAGTGCTGGAAGGACTATGGCTAAAAACGCGGAATCCCGACTGGCGCGCGCTTTATCATTTCTGGTCTAAAATTTTTGCCGTTAACTTCGGCATGGGGGTGGTATCGGGGCTGGTGATGGCCTACCAGTTCGGGACTAACTGGAGCGGCTTTTCCCAGTTTGCCGGCAGCATTACCGGGCCGCTGCTGACCTACGAAGTGCTCACCGCCTTCTTCCTTGAAGCGGGCTTTTTAGGGGTAATGCTCTTCGGCTGGAACAAAGTCGGGCCGGGGCTACACTTTCTGGCAACCTGCATGGTGGCGCTGGGAACGTTAATGTCCACGTTCTGGATCCTGGCTTCCAATAGCTGGATGCATACGCCGCAAGGTTTTGAAATTCAGAACGGCCAGGTCATTCCCGTCGACTGGCTGGCGGTTATCTTTAACCCCTCTTTCCCCTATCGCCTGCTGCATATGACTATCGCCGCGTTCCTCAGCAGCGCGCTGTTCGTCGGCGCTTCCGCCGCCTGGCACCTGCTGCGCGGTAACGACACGCCCGCGATCCGTAAAATGTTCTCCATGGCAATGTGGATGGCGCTGCTGGTGGCCCCTGTTCAGGCGTTTATCGGCGATATGCACGGCCTGAATACCCTGGAACACCAGCCGGCGAAAATCGCCGCCATTGAAGGGCACTGGGAAAACCCGCCAGGGGAAGCGACTCCGCTGCTGCTGTTTGGCCTGCCGGATATGGAAGAGGAGCGCACGCGTTACGCGGTGGAAATCCCGTCGCTCGGCAGCCTGATCCTCACCCACAGCCTGGACCAGCAGGTTCCGGCGCTGAAAGAGTTTCCTAAAGATGAGCGCCCGAACTCCACCATCGTCTTCTGGTCGTTCCGTATCATGGTCGGAATGGGGCTACTGATGATTGCCCTGGGCTTCGCCGCCCTGTGGCTGCGCTATCGAAGACGGCTCTATCAGTCGCGCCCCTTCCTGCACTTTGCGCTGTGGATGGGGCCGGCCGGGCTTATCGCCATTCTGGCAGGCTGGGTCACCACCGAGGTAGGGCGTCAGCCGTGGGTGGTGTATGGCCTGCTGCGTACCGCCGACGCGGTTTCCGGCCACGGCACCCTGCAAATGAGCCTGAGCCTGCTGGCCTTTGTGGTGGTTTACTTCTCCGTGTTTGGCGTGGGCTATCTCTACCTGATACGGCTTATCAAGAAAGGGCCGCAGCCTGTTGATGAGCACCCGACTAACGGTACGCCAGCAAGGCCGCTCTCCGCTGCGGGCGAGCGCATAGAGGCAAAGGAGAATGAGTGATGGGCATTGATCTTTCGCTGATATGGTTTGTGATAATCGTCTTTGCCACGCTGATGTATATCGTGATGGACGGCTTCGATCTGGGGATTGGGATTCTGTTTCCCGCCACCCGTGACGCCGTAGACCGGGACGTGATGGTCAACAGCGTCGCGCCCGTATGGGATGGGAACGAAACCTGGCTGGTGCTGGGCGGCGCCGGGCTGTTCGGCGCGTTCCCGCTGGCCTATGCGGTAATTATCGATGCGCTGACCATCCCGCTCACCCTGATGCTGATCGGCCTTATCTTTCGCGGCGTGGCCTTTGAGTTCCGCTTCAAAGCCACTGAAACGCACCGCCGCTTCTGGGATATCTCGTTTATGGCGGGGTCGATGCTCGCCACCTTTACCCAAGGGATTGTGGTCGGGGCGGTGCTGAACGGCTTTAAGGTAGAGGGCCGCACGTTCAGCGGCGGCGCGCTGGACTGGCTCACGCCGTTCAATCTCTTTTGCGGTCTGGGGCTGATGGTCGCCTACGCGCTGCTCGGCGCAAGCTGGCTGGTGATGAAAAGCAACGAGCCGTTACAGGGAAGAATGCGCGCGGTAGCGAAAAAACTGCTGCTGGCGATGCTGGCGGTGATTGCGGTCATCAGCCTCTGGACGCCGCTCACCCACGCGGCGGTGGCCGACCGCTGGTTCAGCCTGCCCAATATGTGGTTCTTCGCGCCGGTGCCTATCCTCGTGCTGTTGCTGAGCCTCTGGTTGTGGCGAAGCCTTGCAAACCCCGATCACCATTCGCTGCCCTTTATTCAGACCCTGGGGCTGATCTTCCTTGGCTTTAGCGGGCTTGGCATCAGTATCTGGCCGCATATTATTCCGCCGGACATCACGCTCTGGCAGGCCGCCGCGCCGCCGCAGAGCCAAGGCTTTATGCTGGTGGGCGCGCTGCTCATTATTCCGGTGATCCTGGTCTATACCTTCTGGAGCTACTATGTCTTTCGCGGCAAAGTTCACCACGGGGAGGGGTATCACTAATGCAAAAACCGCTGTTTAGCCGCCTTTTGTGGTTCGTTGCCCTGTGGGCCGTCAGCGTCCTGGCGCTGGGGGTGGTGGGCTCGATCATTAAGTTTCTCATGCACCTGGCGGGTATGCGCTCGTCATAAGCGCGCCGGGCGCAAACGCCCGGCGGCGGCCTTAGTGCTTCACGGTGTCTTCAAGGAAGAAGCGCCCTAACGGGTTCTGGTAGAAGCCATCGATGTTTTTACGGCTGACGTTGCGGTACGGGCTGTAGTAGAGATCTACCCAGTTCACGTCCGCTTTCGCCATTTTTTGCAGGTCGATATACATCTGTTCGCGTTTTTTAGGGTCCATCTCCACGCGTGCGGCAGCCACCAGGGATTTCACCTTGTCATTTTTATAGCGGGTCATGTAGTTCATATTGGCGTCATGGCCCAATACGAAGGTGGTTTTCTGGTCCGGGTCGAGGATATCGTTGGTCCAGTACATCACCGAAATGTCGTACTCCCCGGCAACCAGCATATCCCAGCTCTGGCTGGGGTCGACTTTTTGCAGGTTTACCTTCACCCCGGCTTTCGCCAGCTGCTGCTGCAGCAGAATCGCAATCTGCTCATCCACTTCGTCTCCGGCGTTCACCACGTAATTCAGCGACAGGTCGGCCGCGCCCGCCGCTTTCAGCATCTCTTTCGCTTTCTGCGGATCGTAAGGCCGCATCAGATTATCGTTGTAGTGGTAGAGCGCCCCGGCGGGAATATACGAGTTAGCGACCTGGCCATAGCCGAAGGTGACGGTTTTGACGATAGCCGCTTTGTCGATGGCGAAATCCAGCGCCTGGCGCACCTCTACCTGCCCCAGCTTGCCGTGGGCGTGGTTAATCAGCAGGTGGTCTTCGCGGGTTGAAGGGTCCAGCGCTACTTTCAGATTGCTGTCTTTTTGCAGGGAGGCAATGCGCGAGAACGGCACCGTCAGGGCGGCGTCCAGTTCCCCTGCCTGCACTTTCAGCATGCGGGTGTTGTCGTCGGGAATGGTCAGCCAGTCCACGCCGTCAAGGCTGACGTTTTTCGCCTGCCAGAACAGCGGGTTCTTCACCAGTACCACTTTCTCGCCGCGCAGCCACTCTTTCACGCTGAACGCGCCGGAGCCGACCGGCTTCTCGGCGAACTCATCCGCCCCTTCCGCCTTGAATGCCTTCTCCGAGATAATCGACGCGTTCGGCAGCGCCAGCTGGGACAGGAACGGCGCGGAGGGCGATTTCAGCGTGACGACCAGGGTGCGCGGGTCCGGCGCTTCGGCGTTGTCGATAATGCTGTAGGAGTCGCGCCACAGGGAGCCTTCATCATCGCGGATGCGCAGCAGGCTAAACACCGCGTCGGCGGCGGTAAGCGGCGACCCGTCGGAGAATTGGGTATCGCGGATTTTAAAGGTATAGACCTTGCCGTCCTGGGAAACGGTCCAGCTTTCCGCCACGCCCGGCTCCAGTTTAGTGCCGGTTTTATCGACCCGCACCAGCGGATCAAACACGTTAGAGAAGACCCAGTTATCGGCGTTTTGCGCCGATTTAATCGGATCGAAAGTGGTGCTGTCCTCACGACGGCCAATGGTTAACACCCCGGCCGCCTGCGCGACCTCGCTCGCCGCGCTGAGCGCCAGAAAGAGGCTCGCCGCCAGAAACTTAACATGCCTGCGCTTCATCTTTATATCCCCCGGTCAATGGAAAAATCGCGTTATCGCCGGCCTGCATCAGTACGCAGGACCAGACGTGTTCGGCATGACGCCGTGTAGGTGGCGCGTCGGTGCGGCACTGCACCTGCGCATAGGGGCAGCGCGGGTGAAACGCGCAGCCCTGTGGAATAGCAACCGGACTCGGCGGCTCGCCCCCTAACGGGTCGGTTGGCAGCGTTTTGTCCGGGTCAATCTCCGGAATCGCCGCCACCAGCGCGGCGGTGTAAGGGTGGCGAGGCGAGCGGAAAACCGCTTCCGACGGGCCGCTTTCGACGATCCGCCCCAGATACATCACCGCCACGCGATCGCACAGGCGACGGACAATCGCCAGATCGTGGGCGATAAACAAAATAGCCAGCCCCATCGTCTCCCGCAGCTCCATCAGCAGATTCACGATCTGCCCCTGAATGGAGACATCCAGCGCGGCCACGCACTCATCGGCGACAATCAGCCGCGGCTCCATCGCCAGCGCCCTGGCGATACCGGCGCGCTGGCACTGGCCGCCGCTAAGCTGGCCGGGGCGCACGCTGGCCTGCTCGGGGCGCAAACCTACCCGCGTCAGCAGTTCCGCCACCCGCGCGGCGATGGCCGGACGCGCGACTTTCTTATGCACCCGCAGCACCTCGGCAATGCTTTCGCCGATGGTCTGGCGCGGATTTAGGGAGGCGAACGGGTCCTGGAAGATCATCGCCGTCTGCTGACGCAGCCGCGCCACGTCGCTGCGCAGGCCGTGGGTAACGCGCTGACCGTCAAAACGCACTTCGCCGTCGGCGATGTGCTCCAGCTGCAGCAGCGCCCGGCCAAGGGTGCTTTTGCCGCTGCCGGACTCGCCCACCAGGCCCAGCGTCTCGCCGGGCGCGATGCTGAGCGTCACATTGCTCACGGCGTGAACCCGCTTTTTTGCCGTGAACAGGCCGCCAGAGACGGGAAAAGTGACGGAAACATTGTCCGCCTCCAGTAACGGCCAGTTTGCGGATGTGGTCATACAGCCTCCCGGCGAAGCGCCCGCAGTGGATGATGGCAGGCCGCCGCATGGCTCAGGCTATTCTGCCCCAGACACAACGGCGGCTGTTGCTGACGGCAGATATCGCTGGCCGCCGCGCAGCGCGGATGAAAACGGCAGCCCGAAGGAAAGCGGTCGGCGACCGGCGGTTGCCCGCTGATGGTGGCGAGCCTGCCCTGCCCCCCTTCGCTACCCGGCTGGCAGGCTATCAGCCCTTCGGTATAGCGATGCAGCGGCGCAGCAAGCACGTCGCGTTTGCCCCCGGACTCGCACAGCCGTCCGCCGTACATCACCGCGATGCGATCGCAGGTCTGGGCGACCACGCCGAGGTCGTGGGTGATCATGATCACCGCCAGCCCCAGCTGCTGGCGCAGATCGCTCAGCAGCCGCAGGATCTGCATCTGTACGGTCACGTCGAGGGCGGTGGTGGGTTCGTCAGCAATCAGCAGCGCAGGCTCGCAGGCCAGCGCCACCGCGATCATCGCCCGCTGGCGCATACCGCCGGAGAACTCGTGCGGATAGTTGTCGAGACGGCGCTGCGGGTCGGGAATCCCCACCTGGCGCAGCAGCTCTTTGGCAGCCTCCCGCGCCTGACGGCGGCTGGCGCCGAAATGCAGGCGGCGGCTTTCGGCTATCTGCTCGCCGATGGTCATGACCGGGTTGAGATGGCTTGCCGGATTCTGGAAGATCATGCCGATCTCCCGCCCGCGCACCCGGGACATCTGCGCGTCGCTCAAGGTCAGCAGATCCCGCCCGCCCAACCGCACTTCGCCGCCGCTGATTCGTAGCCCCTGCCCAGGGAGCAGACGCATCATGGCCCGGCAGGTGACGGTTTTGCCGGAGCCGCTCTCCCCTACCAGCCCCAACATCTCCCCGGCGTTAAGCTGAAAAGAGACCTTGTCCACCAGCGCAATATCCGGCCCGCGCGCGACGCTAAGCTGCGACACCGTTAACAGACTCATACTCTCTCCCCCAGCTTATCGCCCAGGCCGTCGGCCAACAGGCTGAACCCCATCGCCAGCAGCACAATCGCCAGCCCCGGAAAGGTGGTTATCCACCAGGCGGTGGTAATAAAACTCTGCCCTTCCGCTACCATGACTCCCCATTCAGCGGTGGGCGGCTGCACGCCGAGGCCGAGGTAGCTCACCGCCGCGCCGTTGAGCAGCACCAGCACGCAGTCGGACATGGAGAAGACCAGCGCCCCGGTGAGCGCATTCGGCAGCAGGTGGCGAAACAGCACCCGTCCGTGGCCGTAACCGAGGCTGCGCGCCGCCAGAATAAAGTCCCGCTGTTTAAGGGTTAATACCTGGGCGCGCACCAGCCGGGCATAGGAGACCCAGCCGACCATCGCCATCGCAATGTAAAAACTGCCCAGCCCCGGCCCGAGAATGGCGATGATCGCCAGCATCAGCACCAGAAAGGGAAAGGCCAGCACAATATCGATAACCCGCATGATGAGCGCGTCCACCGCGCCGCCGAGGTAGCCCGCCAGCGCACCGAGTACGGTGCCGAGCATAAAGGGGAAGATAACCCCCAGCAGGCAGATTTGCAGATCGACCCGCGCCCCCCACAGCACCCGGGAGAAGATATCGCGGCCAAAATTATCGGTGCCGAACAGGTGCGCGCCGCCGGGCGGCAGGAGGCTGGCGGCGGTATCCTGCGCGACCGGATCAAACGGCGCCAGCCACGGCGCGAAGCAGGCGACAAACAGCCACAGCCCGACAACCATCGCTCCGGCGCTCAGGGCATGCTGGCGGGGGAGTATCCGCCGCCGCAGCGCGGCGGCCTGGGTTAACGCGTTCATAGTTTTACCCTCGGGTCCAGCGCCACCGTCAGCACGTCCGCCAGCAGGTTCACCGCCACCGTGGCGAGGGCGAAGACCATCACCACCCCCTGCACCACCATGTAGTCGCGGCTAAAAATGGCTTTTACCAGAAGCTGGCCGAGGCCGGGAATGGCGAAGACGCTCTCAATCACCACCGTGCTGCCAATAAGCCAGCCGATATTGACCGCCAGCAGATTGAGCGTCGGCACCAGCGAATTGGGCATCACGTGTCGCCAGAAGATGCGGCTCTCCTGCTGGCCCCGCGCGCGCGCGGCCACCACATAGTCGCTGTTCATCTCCATGAGCAGGCTGGCGCGCAGATTGCGAATAAGCACCGCCGACAGCGCCAGCGCCACGGTAAGACAGGGCAGCGTCATATGGTGCAGCTGGTCGGTAAAATCGCTGCCGTAGCCGGATACCGGGAACCAGCCCAGCACCACGCTAAAGACGATAATCATCATGATGCCGAGCCAGAAAGCAGGAAACCCCAACCCGGCGGTGGTGAAAAGGCGGATAAGCTGATCGGCGAGCCGCCCGCGCTGCCTTGCCGCCAGCGCAGCCAGCGGCACCGTCAGCGCGACCGCCAGCATGACGCTGCCCAGCACCAGCCACAGCGTGGGCTCAAGGCGCGAGCCAATGAGTTTGAGGGTATCCACCCGGTAAACAATGGATTTTCCCAACTCGCCCTGTAACAGGTTGCGAAGAAAGTAGCCGTACTGCACCCACAAAGGCTCGTCCAGCCCGAACTGCGCGCGAATCCGCGCCAGCGCGGCGGGCGTGCTGCGTACCCCCAGCAGAATGCGCGCCGGATCGCCGGGAATGGCCCGCACCATGGCAAACGTGATGATGCTTATCCCCAGCAGCACCGGCAGAAGCTGCAGCGGGCGAAACAGCAGAAAGCGGTAACGATGCATCAGCGTCCTCCGGCGGCGCGCTGACGCGCGAGAAAGTCGAGCAGTACCGGGTAGTAGGCCTGCGGCTCTTCGTAGAACGGCATGTGGCTGCTGTTGGGAAAGACGTGAAGCTCGGATTCCGCCAGCCCCTGCTGCATCTTCATGGCGCAGGCGGGGGTCAGCTCATCGTGCTGCCCGGTGGTGATAAGGCAAGGAACGCGAATGGCCGCCAGGTCCGCGCTGCGATCCCACGCCTTCAGCGAGCCGGTATAGAGAAACTCATTCGGCCCCTGTAGCGCCAGGTACGGCCCCTGGTTCCAGTCGTCCAGCGAGCGGCGAACGGGCTCTGGCCAGACGTCAAGGCGGCAGACGTGGCGGTAGTTAAGCAGGGTGATAGCCGCCTGGTAGGCCGGATGCTCCAGCCAGCCAAGCGCTTCGTAACGCTGCATCATCGCCACCGTTTCCGCCCCCAGCGCGCCGCGCAGGCGGTTCAGTTCTGATATCAGGTGCGGCATATCCGCCACCGTATTCTCCAGAATCAGCGAGCGGACCGCCCCAGGATGGTGCAGCGCCACCTCAATAGCCAGCCAGCCGCCCCATGAGTGACCAAGCAGATGCACCGGACCGAGGCCGAGAGTACGGCGCACGGTTTCCACCTCTTTGACATAGCGCGCCATGGTCCACAGGCGGGGATCGTTGGGACGGTCAGACTTGCCGGTGCCAAGCTGGTCGAAAGCAATCACCCGGTAGCCGTGGTTTTTCAGGCAGGAGTGGGCCTCGCGCAGGTAGTCGCAGGGCAGCCCCGGCCCGCCGTTCAGGCAGAGCACCACCTCATCGCCCTCGCCGAATTCCCAGGCCACCACGTTATACCCTTCCACCGCAATATCATGACGGCGATCCGCTACTGTTTCGCTCCACATGCTCTGTTCCTCATCACTACCCCGCTGTTGTTATCAACGCTACTGGCAAGCCCCGGCGCTGAACAGTTAGCAAAAATGCTAGGTTTTCTGTCGCGCCGGGACGGCACTGGTTTTGCATGGTCGTTGCCATAGACCCCGTTGCACAAACCGTGCCGGGGCGCTGTTTCGAACGAGGGGGAGCAATGCGCATTGAAATTGAACGCCCTGCGGGCTGCGAGGCCGCCGGGTTGGAAGCGGCCTTCGCCACGCTCTTTTCGCAAACGCGGGCGCTGGGCTTTGACGCGATGATTTACGACTACACCCCGGTTGCGCGCTCGCTGGAGGGGGAGCTGATTACCCCGTCGCTGCTGCAAATGCGCAACGTACCGGAGGATATGCGCCAGCTCTGGTGCGAGCGGGGTTATTACCAGCGCGACCCGGTACAACACTGCGCGCTGGCAAGCTGCGCGCCGTTTGTCTGGTCCTATCAGCGCCCGGAGAACAGCGCATTACAGGGAAAACTGGACGACCACGCCCAGGCGGTGACGCACTATATGCGCGACCACGACATGCCGTGCGGGGCTACGGTGCCGCTGCATTTGCCCAACGGCGGGTTTGGCACCCTAACCGGCATCATTACCGGCGCGCAGCCGGAGCGGGAACTGGGCGATACGCTGGCCTCGCTCACTTTTCTGGCCCACCGTTTTCAGGAGTCGGCGTTCCCGCTGTTTGACGCCTCCATGCTCACCTGCCGCCACGTGAAGTTAAGCAACCGGGAGCGCGAGTGTCTGGCCTGGTCCGCCGAGGGGCTGACGGCGAAAGAGATCGCCCGCAAGCTGCACCGCTCGGTGGCGACCGTGACCCTCCATCTGAACACCGCCGCCAGAAAGCTGGGGGCGACGAACCGCGTGCAGGCGGTGGTGCGGGCGCTGCATTACCGGTTGCTGGAGGGAGAGCAGCACGGGGATAACTAGTATTTTTGCTAGTGTTCACCGGCGCTCCCCGCGTTCTACCCTGACAGCAACTTCACTGACAGGGTTAACGTCTATGTACACCATTCACGAAGGTTATGCCCCATTCCGCACCTGGCAGACCTGGTATCGCATCTGCGGCGATCTGCACAGCGGCCTGACGCCGCTGGTGGTTGCCCACGGCGGGCCGGGCTGCACCCATGACTATGTTGACGCCTTCCGGGATATTGCTGAAACCGGGCGCGCCGTGATCCATTACGATCAGATGGGGAACGGGCGATCCACGCATTTGCCCGACGCCAGCCCTGACTTCTGGCAGCCGGCTCTCTTTCTGGATGAGCTTGAAAACCTGCTGCGCCACCTGGAGATTGCGCGCTACGCCCTGCTGGGCCAGTCCTGGGGCGGCATGCTGGCGGCGGAGCATGCGGTAACGCGCCCAGCGGGGTTGCAGGCGCTGATTATCGCCAACTCCCCGGCGTCAATGGCCCTGTGGCTGGAGGGGGCAGCGCGCCTGCGGGCTGAACTGCCGCCGCAGGTGCAGGCGACGCTGCTGGCGCACGAAGCCGCGGGCACGCTCGACAGCCCGGAATATAAGGCGGCAAGTCAGGTCTTTTATCAGCGCCACGTCTGTCGGCTCGATCCCTGGCCTGAGGAGGTGAGCCGCACCTTCGCCGCGATGGACGCGGACCCGACGGTCTACCACGCGATGAACGGCCCGACGGAGTTCCACGTTATCGGCAGTATGAAGCACTGGACCATTATTGACCGGCTGGCGGCGATAAACGTCCCTACCCTACTCATTTCCGGGCGGTTTGATGAGGCCACGCCGGAAGTGGTGCAGCCGTTTCAGGATAAAATTGCCGGAGCGCAATGGGTCATTTTTGAACACTCCAGCCATATGCCGCATGTGGAAGAGCGGGCGCTCTGTATGCAGACCGTGAGTGATTTTCTTAACGCCAGTAGCTAAAACGGCGACACGCCGAAGCGCGTGCGCCGCCTTTTTTCGTCACCACCAGGGAAGGCCCGCGATGCAGTACCGCGGGCCGCACCGTTTAGCGCAGCTCAGGCCACCACGCTTTGTTGGCCTCAATCAGATCGTCAAGAATGGCTTTTGCCACCGACGCGCTGGGTACGGTTTTCGACAGGGTAAGCGCCTGCCACAGTTTCTGATAGCTGCCCTCAATCCAGGCCTCCACCACCAGTTTTTCTACCGCCACCTGCTGCTCCATCAGCCCTTTCTGGAAGGTAGGGATATTGCCCATCGCCAGCGGTTCCGGGCCGTTCGCCCCCACCAGGCACGGCACTTCCACCATCGCCGACGCATTAAAGTTGGCAATCGCGCCGTTGTTTTCCACAATCAGCAGCATCCGCTCCTGAGTATTGAAGGCGATGGCGCAGGCCAGATCGACGATAAAGGTCGCATGCGCCCCGGCATGAAAGTGCGATTCGCTGGCGCTCTGGCGCTCAACGATGTGGCGCGCCATGTCGAAAACCTCTTTTTCGCGTCCAATGATGATTTCATTGGCGCGGGTGAACGCCGGATTGGCATGCTCGACCACGTAGTCCGGGTAAAAATAGTATTTCAGGTAGGTATTGGGCAGCGTCTGCGGGTCGAGGGCATAGAGATCCTTCGCCTTGCGGAAGGTTTCAATCCAGCTTGGCGCTTTATGCTGAAAGTCCTCCGCCGGGCTGCAGTAGCCCTGCTCCACCACGTGCTGTTTCAGCGCAGGCATCAAATCGTTGCCCGCCTTATCGGTAATGCTGGTCCACCAGCCAAAATGGTTCAGCCCGTAATAACGCACGTTCATCTCTTTGCGCGAACTCAGGCCGAGGATGTCGGCAAAAATACCTTCGATGGCTACCGGCATATCGCAGATGTTGATAATTTTTGAGTGCGGACGCAGGCGACGGGTCGCCTCGGCGACAATCGCCGCCGGATTGGAGTAGTTAAGCATCCAGGCATCGGGGGAGTACTGCTCCATATAATCCAGCAGCTCCAGCACGCCAGCGATAGAGCGCATCCCGTAAGCGATGCCGCCGGGGCCACAGGTCTCCTGGCCGACAACGCCATATTTCAGCGGGATCTTTTCATCTTTTTCCCGCATCTCATACAGCCCGACGCGGATATGGGCCATGACGAAATCGACATCGGTAAAGGCGCTCTGCGGGTCGGTGGTGTAGCTGAAAGCAACCTCCGGGTGGCGCTCGCGCACCATAATTTCGCACGCCTCGCCCAGCAGGCTCTGCCGTTCGGCGTTGTTATCGTATAAACGGATCTCTTTAAGCGGGAACCGGTCCATATTTTCCAGCAGCATTAACACGATACCGGGGGTATAAGTGCTGCCGCCGCCTGCGATTGTGACTACAAATTTATCTTTCACCATCCACCTCTTATTCATTTACGCCTAAAGCCGCATTCACGTTATTTCTGACCTTGCTGACGTTGAGCCCGTAAATAACCTGAACATGATTGCCTTTAATAATGACCCCGGTGCCGCCAGTGTTTTTCAGTAGCGTCTCCTGAATCAGTCCGGGGTTGCTTACATCCACCCGTAAGCGGGTAAAACAGTTGTCGACCGTCAGAATGTTCTCTTTGCCGCCCAGGCCGCGAATTACCTCTTCCCCTGGATGGCCGCCGCCCGCAGGCGCGCTTTGCGGCCCTTCATCCTCCCCGGCGCGACGCCCTGGGGTCGCCATATTGAAGCGGGTGATAACAAACTTACCGACGAAATACATGGTTGCCGTTTCAATCAGTCCGAGCAGGACAAACAGCGGCCATTGCGTTCTGCCCGCCCCCGCCGGGATGTTGTAAACCAGGAAATCGATAATGCCGTTGGTGGCGCAGACCCGCACATCCACCATCCACGCCAGCATCTGGAAGAAGCCGTCAATCAGGGAATAAAACAGCCACAGCAGCGGCGCGGTGAAAATAAACAGGAACTCAAACGGTTCGGTAATTCCCACCAGAAACGAGGTGACGATAAGGGGAATAAGCGTGGCTTTCAGCTTTGCTTTATATTCCGGCCTGGCGGTTTTATAAAAGGCCAGGGCCATGCCCGCCGTACCGAAAATCTTCACCATGCCGTAGGTGAGGAAGCGGGCGGAGTCGTTCAGCGCGCCGCCGGTGTTGCTGGCGATCTCGGCCAGGAAGATGGGCTTCGCGCCTACCACGGTTTGCCCGTCAATCAGCATCTGACCGCCAATAGAGGTGAAGACAAAAGGCGACCAGACCAGATGATGCAGACCTGTCGGAATTAAAAAGCGGTTCAGGAAGCCATATAAAAAGACCCCCGCCGAGCCGAATGTCTTCATAAAGGTGGTGAGCGCCGAAATACCGTGCGCCACGAATGGCCAGATATAGACCGTTGCTACGGCAAAGAGCGCTACCAGCGGCAGCATAATGATCAGCACCAGCTTGCTGTTGCCGTAGATTGAAAACGCGCCGGGGAACTCTTTATTAACGAAGCGGTTATGGATAAACGCCACCAGCACGCCAAGGATTATCCCCAGAAAGACGCCCATATCCACGACCTTAAAGCCGAAGATAAAGATTTGCCCGCTGCCGTAAAGCTCCGCGTTGGTGGCCCCTTCCGCCAGCCGCTGGGTCAGCGTCAGCCAGGAATTATTGCCCGCCAGATACATAAAATAGGACATGGCGGCGACAAACGAGGCTTCCGCTTTTCTGCTTTTCGCCAGCCCGCTGGCCAGCCCCAGGCAGAAGAAAAAGCCCAGGTTGTTCATTATTGCCCACAATATTGTGGAGGCGTATTTACCAATAAGGTACAGGGTGCTTCCTTCCGTTACCCATATTTTATTGGTGGTAATACTGAACAGCGCAATTAACAGCCCAACGACCGGCAAGTAGAGTACCGGGCCAATCATTGCTTTGGAGAAGTCCTGTAATTTTTTTAATACGACCATCTACCCGCCCTCATCTCTCACAATTTGCTTGCAGGAAAATCTGAATATGCAAAATATCCTAAGTGGCGAAGCGCATCGGGCAGAGGCAGAAAAACGGCAAATGTGACGGGAGTCATACAATAACGTAGACGAGATATATATAAATTTACTTTGCTTTGTAGATGAGTTATCCATAACCGAACTACATTTTCTTATTATTTATCTATTTTTCATTAGCTTATGTTTTCTCTCTCTTCTTCACGCTGCTTTCAGGAGATCTAAAAGTGATATACCAGAACGTGGCGAACGCCATTAAATTACGCATCAACAGCGAAGAGTATGAAGTGGGCGATATTCTGCCGAGCGAAAAAGCGCTGGCGCAGGAGTTGCAGGTGTCGGTGATGACGGTACGTAAGGCGCTGGCGCTACTGGAGAGTGAAAAGCTGATTGTTAAACGCCACGGCAGCGGCTCGTTTGTGGCGCGGAAAATTAACTACCACGGCGGTGAGCTGGACGGGTTTAACTACCAGATGAACATTGTCGGCGTGACCAACTACGTCAATAAAGTTATCGAGTTCACCCTGCTCGACGCGCCGCCGGCCATTGCCCAACAGCTAAAAATCGAACCGGGAGAGAAGGTCTACTATATCCGGCGGGTGCGCCTTATCGACGACATTCCGGTGCTGATCGAGAACAGCTATATCCCGGTAGCGCCGTTTCCCTGGCTAAGCATTGGCAATATGGAACAGTCGAAATTCAACTATTTTCGCAAAGAGTGCAATATCACTATTCTGGAGAGCCACCGCAGCTACAGCCCGGTGCAGGCGACCCGCGAACAGGCCGGGCTGCTGCAAGTGCCCGTCAATAGCCTGCTGCTGCGGGTGCAGTCGGTGAGCTATTCCCAGAATAACCAGGTGGTTGATCTGTCAGATATTTATCAGAATACCAATAAGTATATTGTGAAGCATGTGATTCGCCGTTAAGGTCTGATGGCTATCAATGGGGAAAACTATGGCACCTGAACTTTCAGAGGTTATTGCGTTTATACGGGAGTACACCGGCAACCGGCGTCAGGCGATGGATGCCAGCACCTTGCTGGAAGCGGACCTTGGCGTTTGCGGCGATGATGGCGTGGAGCTACTGGAAGATATTGCCAAAGCCTTTAATGTCGAGCTTTGCACCGACGAGGAGGGCTACCGTAAGACCTTTTCACTGCAAGAGAATGAATACCTTTTTTCTTCCGAAGGCCTGGATCTGCTGGGAATCGGTCGCCTGATAGACTGGCTGCGCAAAATCCCCCCGCCGGTAATCCGCGATTTATCGATCGGGCAGTTGCATAGTGCGATAGTGGAGGCGGCACGTTTACGGAGCTAATCCAGTTTTTGCAGCAGGCAGCACGGCGAATAACGTGCAGAGAGGATAAGTGATGAGCAATAAAAACTATGAGAGCCACCGCAGGGCGATAGTGAGTAAAGGCATACCCGCGGCGCTGCTGGCGCGCATCTCAGACTCTGATATTCAGGTCATCAACACCTTTTTAACCCGCGTTAATAAGCTTGAGCTGACGCCGGAAGAGAAAGCCTGGCTGGTGAGCGTTATCAAAACCGACGCGCTGGCCTGAATTGAGTAAAAGGTGACGTAACGCCACTCGAACCTCCAGCACGGCGGTGTTCTGCCGTGCCGGAGTGGTTAAAAAGCGAAATTAATCCGGCTCAACGCCAAAGGCATTATCCATGCGGTTGAATTTATACAGGAATGCATTCGGCTCGATGACGGGCGGGTTACTGTGACGCTTCGCCTCGCTCCACCACAGTTTTTTCATCTCTTCCACTTTCTCAGGATACTTATCAGCAAGGTCGGTGGACTCAGAGAAATCTTTTGCCGTATCAAACAGCATCCACTTATCCTGCGCGTAGTCCGTTCCCAGTTTATGCAACGCAACGGCACGCCATGTCCCCTGGGTGATGGCACGCTGGCCACGCAGCTCAAAGTACTGCACATCACGGGTTTTCGCAGTATCCGAATTGAAGGTAGGCAGGAATGACTGCCCCGCCACCGGCAACTGCTTCACGCCGTCGATGGTGTCAGCAAACTGCGTTCCCGCTGCGGCAAGCAGCGTCGGTGCGATATCCACGGTGCTGACGTACTGGTGGCGGATAGCGCCTTTTTGCTCGATCATTTTCGGCCAGGAGACAATCAGCGGCGTGCGCACGCCGCCCTGGAACGGCCAGAGTTTGTAACGGCGGAACGGTGTATTACCGGCATAGGCCCACGGGCGCTGATAAAGCATGTCAGTTTTCGGACCGCCCGCTTCATCAAGGTGCTCATCCATCTCCTGCACGGTGGTTTTATCCATGTAGGCCGTACGGAAGCCGCCATTTTTACCCGCTTCAGGCGCAGCGCCGTTATCAGACATGAAAACAATCAGCGTGTTATCAAACTGCCCGGTCTCTTTAAGGTGTTTAACCAGACGGCCAATTTGTTCATCGGTGTGGGTCAGGTAGCCCGCGTAGGTCTCCATAAAGCGCGCAAAGACACGTTTGTGCTGCGCGTCCAGCGAGTCCCAGGCGTCATCGCCAAATTCACGCGGCGGCAGTTTGGTATCCGCCGGAATGATACCGAGTGATTTTTGCCGTTCGAAACGCGCAAGACGCAGCTTATCCCAGCCCTGATCGTACCGGCCTTTGTATTCCTCGATATATTTCTGCGGAACATGCAGCGGCGAATGCGCAGCGCCAAGCGCCAGATAAACAAACTTCGGCTTATCCTCTTTGACGTCGATGGCTTTGATCGCGCGATCGACCAGATCTTCGGATAAATGGTATCCCGGTTTATCCGGGCGCGGCAGGTGCGTATTATCCTCGACCAGTTCCGGGTGATACTGGCTGGTATGGCCGCTCAGGAAACCGTAAAAATGGTCGAAACCGCGCTGGCGCGGCCAGAATGCCTGGTTACGCTTTTCATCATCTTTATATTCCGGCGCAAGGTGCCATTTACCCAGCGCGTACGTTGCATATCCCGCCCCGTGCAGCGCCTGGGCAACGTTCTGCGCATTTAACGGAATTTCACCGCTGGTTGCCGGACCGGAGCCCAACGGCACCGAAGCCGGCGGCGCTTTTTGGTTCTTCGGCGGCAGCTCTTCCATATTCACGGTCTGACTGTTACGGCCGGTTATCAATGCCGCACGGGTCGGGGCGCTAATGGCGCTGGTATCAAACCGGTTATAGCGTAAGCCAGAGTAGGCCAGCAGGTCGATATTCGGCGTTTTAATTTCCGAACCAAATGCTCCGATATCGGCAAAGCCGGTATCGTCAAGCACAATCATCACAATATTCGGCTGCTTTTCAGGCGCGGTCGTTTTTGTTTGTCCGGCCGCCGTAAATGACGCCAGTAATAATGAGGTCATTCCCAGGGTAAGCGCGACAGCGCGACTTAATTGACGCGGTTTAGACAGCGGAAATATCCCGCCGGAAATTTCAGATACGCTGTCTTTTTTATTATCAGTTATTGCGGTTATAACGTTTCTCATTGCATCTCCTGTGTAATTGCAACGGAATAATATTCTCCGTGAAGGTGTTTAACGTCCGTCGAATTTCTGTTTAAAAATAGGGCAGCATTAATATGAACGTATTCCCTGCCGGTTTCAGGCCAAAAAAAACCTAAACCGAAGAACTTAAAAAATTCTTCGGTTTAGGTTTTGCCTGTGAACAACAGTAACAATCCTGATGTGTGGTCATTTATAAAGAGGTGCTTTTTATTTCGCAAGCCCTTTCTTTTTTCAGGTTGATAAGTGTGACGGAACTCAATATTTGACCGGGTGAATTTTTGCTTTTTTTGTTGAAACCCATCACAGTTTCTTAGCGCACGCGTTGTAACTTTCTGCCTGCGTGTTAAGTTCACGAAAACAGGATTGTGACTGCGCTTTGCAGGCAAAACCAGACAGACTTCATTGAGGTCTGTCTGGTTTTTTTTGGGCTTTCGCCTGGCCGCGCTACACATCCCTGACAGGGGTATCGTTTTATTACGTTCAGGGGAGAGGTGAGAAAGAACAATGAAAAAACAAACGCTTGCAGCATTGGTCATGCTGGCTATCAGCCATACGGCACTCGGCGTTGATTTTACGCCGCAGATCCAGAGCGCGACGCCAAACGTCGTGTTTATTCTGGCGGAGGATATGAACCCGCGGTTGGGGGCATATGGCGATCCGAATGCCGTTACGCCGAATATTGACGCCCTCGCCAGGGAGTCCGTTCTTTTTACCAACGCCTTCACGATGGCTGGCGTCAGCGCGCCCTCGCGTGCGGGTCTCATCACCGGCATGCCGCAGCACGCCAACGGGCTACAGCATATGCGCACCGCCACTTACTCCCACCCTTATCAGGCGGTGCCGCCGTCATGGGTTAAAGGGTATCCGGAACTGCTGCGCCGTGCCGGTTATTTTACCTATGTTGATACTAAAACGGATTATCAGTTCTCGAAAGGCCCGGCCGATATCGGCCCGTTCACCCTGTGGGATGCCCACGGCAATTATGGCAATATTGAAGATCTCAAGGTCCCGCCTGCATGGCAGAATGTTGATCTGCAGGGAAAACCTTTTTATATCAACCTGAACCCGCAAATTACTCATGAATCGGGTATTTTCACGCAGGAAAACGCGCCGGAAGCGTTTAAGGCTCTGCCGGTGATGTGGGATAAGCTGCGTGCGTTTTATACGTTGCCCGACATCGATCCCGCTAAATTGAAGCTCGATCCCTACTGGAAAGATACCCCGGAGGTTCGCCAGGAGCTGGCGCTGTTCTATAAAAACATCAGCGTCATGGATCAGCAGGTGGGCAATATCATCAAGCGGCTTAAGGATGACGGCCTGTGGGATAACACCATCGTGATTTTTGCCGCCGATAATGGCGATGGCCTGCCGCGCCATAAGCGTGAAGGTTATGACTCTGGCACGCATGTTCCGCTGATCGTCCATGTACCGGACAAATTCAGGCCCGCAGGCTGGAAACAAGACGGCCAGAAAGATGAGCGCCTGGTGTCGTTTGAAGATCTTGCGCCTACCATTCTCGGCTTCACCCGTACGGCCATTCCGTCTTATATGAAAGGGATTAACCTCGCCGCCGATAACGCCCCGCAGCGCGAGCTGGTCTTCTCCTCCCGCGGCCGTATGGATGATATCTCTCTGCGCTCTTACTTCGTCCGCGACAGCCGCTATCAGTACGTACAGAATGTTGATAAGACCCCGAACGGCGCGCAAATCGCTTTTCGTGATGCGCTGGTCACGACCCGCACGCTTAACGATGCGCATAAAGAGGGAACGCTGACGCCTGAGCAGGAGAGCTGGTACGCGCCTAAGCCCGCCGAAGAGCTGTACGATTTGCAGTCAGACCCATGGCAGTTGCACAACATCGCGGACCAGAAATCGTCCCAGCCGAAGCTTGCTGAGTTCCGGCAAAAACTGGAGGCGTGGCGCAACGAGACCAACGACACCAGCATCATTCCCGAGGCGCAGATGGTCAAAGATATGCAGAACGCCGGGGGCAAGGCTTATGTCACGCTGCCGCCGGTGGCGGAAATCAACCCTGTTACCGGCAAGCTTTATCTGGCCAGCCGAACTGAAGGCGCTTCGATAGGTTACCGCTTCGATAACCACCCCTGGCAGCTTTACACCGGCGCGCTTACCCTGCCGAAAGCGGCTAAAAAAGTAGAAATTAAAGCCGTCCGTTACGGCTGGGAAGAGAGCCAATCCGTCGTTATGGCCATTAATCAAGAAGGTAAATCCGCGCAATGAGTCATCCAGTCCAGAATTTCCAGCTGATGGCCAAACCCTCCGGTTCGGTCTGCAACGTTGACTGCACCTACTGCTTTTACCTGGAGAAGGAGCATCTCTACCCGGAACGTAAAAACCGCTGGAAGATGGATGCCGCCACGCTGGAAAACTATGTCCGTAAACACCTGGCCGCGCAGAATCACGATGTGGTCGATTTTATCTGGCAGGGGGGCGAGCCTACCCTGCTTGGTATCGATTTCTTTCGTGAGGCGCTTCGTTTGCAGGAGCAGTACCGGGGGTTAAAACAGGTTAATAACTATTTTCAAACCAACGGCACGCAAATTGACGATGAGTGGGCTCGCTTCTTGAAAGCGCACAATTTTTTAGTGGGGATTTCGATTGACGGCGATCGCATCAGCAATGACGCCTATCGCCGCTCCCGCTCAGGTAAAAGCATTTTTGACGCGGTGATGCGCGGCATAGAGGCTCTTAAGCGTCACAACGTTGAGTTCAATACCCTGACCGTGGTGAACGATGAAAACGTCAAGCGACCGCTGGATGTCTACCATTTCCTTAAGCGCATCGGCAGCCGGTATATGCAGTTTATCCCGCTGGTGGAGCGCGCCGCCGCCCAGCCTGACGCTAACGGCCTGACCCTTATTCAGCCCGATTTTTCCGGGCAATGCGATGTGACCGAGTGGTCGGTGCCCCCCAAAGCCTGGGGGCGGTTTATGAATACGCTATTTGATTACTGGGTTACCCACGACGTGGGCGAAGTGTTCGTGATGAATTTCGAACAGACGCTCACCAAAATGTGCGGCCAGATGAGCGCCTGCGTAATTAATGAAACCTGCGGCACCAACCTTATTGTGGAGGCCAACGGGGACGTCTACTCCTGCGACCATTTTGTCTACCCGGAAAATAAACTCGGCAACGTGAATAGCGACGATCTGCTCGATTTAGTTAACTCGCCGCAAAACCGGGAGTTTGGCCAGCGTAAACGCACGCATATCAGCAAAGACTGCCTGAATTGCGCTGTCCGCCCGCTGTGCAACGGCGGCTGCCCGAAGCACCGTTTTGCGCTCTCCAGCGACGGCAAACCCAATAAGAACTATCTCTGCGACGGGTTCGCCATTCATCTGCACCACGTTGTGCCGCGCATGCAGACGCTGCTATCGCTGCTGCACAGCAATAAAACGCCCACCGCTATCCGCAAACAGATGAAGAACCAGCACTACCGTTAATCACCCGAAGGGCAGTTCACCTGCCCTGTTTTTATGGCCTCTGTTAAATAAAAAACGCCATCTGTCTCCAGATGGCGTAAACAGTGCCTTCTCAATTACATCATCAGAAATCCCACTGGAATTCAACGCGGGTAATATCGTCGGCCTCTTCTTCCCATGTCCAGGAGACCCAGGCGCGTAAGCCGCCGCCGAACCAGTACTCTAACTGCGGCGTAATGCTGGTGCGGCCAATTTCATCCCAGGAGTTAAACAGGATATAGCTAAAGCCCTGGTAGTTTTTCGGGATGGTCTGTACCGCCAGGTTCCCGGCGAAGCCAAGCCCTTTTTTCGCCCAGCCACGCTGGCGAATCTCATCCGTGCTCTCGTCGTTGTCGCGTTCCGACCACGCCATCTGGCCCACCAGGCGGTAAGCGTTATCGACGTTCATATAGCCCGCGAGCCCCCAGGTATAGAGACTGTTATCGTCGCGCGCGTAAGCGGTATCGGAGTTTTTGATATCACCCTGACGGGTTTTATTGATATTAACGTTACCAATAATCGCCTTGCTGCCTGAGGATACCATCGGCTGGCCGTTGTGTACGGAGGCGTAAATACCGTAGTCGCCCGGGCGCAGGGAGTAGAGATCGGCGGTCTGGTAACCGACATCAATACCGGTAATTTTTGACTCGCGGTCGTAGCTGCCCGCAAGGAACAGATTGTTATCAAACTGCTTCTTATACAGGAACTTGCCTGCATTTTTCGTGCCAGCGTCGGCCTGGGTATCCAGCAGCCCCTGCGAGCCCATATCCACGGTAAAGAATGACCAGGTCGCCGTATGTTTACCGTACATAAATGAGCCATAATCATCATGTTCAATACCAAAGCGGTACTGTTCCCACTGCGTTTTATCATCAAAATCATCGAATTTTTGCAGCGTCTGGCCGTTCTTCCGGGAATAGTTCTCCTGGCCTTTAAACCAGAAGTCGCCAATCACCCCCATTTTTTCCGTGAAATAGGTTTTACCGCGCAGGCGACCGTTTAACTGTAGATATTCACGATGCAGTTTATTTTCGTTGTAATACCCTCCCTTAACACGAAACGTTGCATACCAGCGGGAATCCTTATTAAGGTCGGTCAATATCGGTGCCGCCACCGTACTGCCTTTTTTAGGGTTTAAATAATTTTCGACAACATCGGAATCCCACAGCCGCTCAGTATTTGCCGCATACAGATTGAACGAAGACAACAATACGGCACCCACGGGTAATAAATATAAGCTTTTCATCCTGACACCTGAAATTAATATAATTGTAGGGAACAAAAAACAGGCAATACCCGGCGCTGCCGCGGATACGCGTCTGCGTTAAGGTTTTGCCTGCCTGAACAGTAACAATCCTGCTTTTTATTTACGCTAACATCACTAACCGGTATTCAATGCGTTAATCACCGACGGCTATTCTTTTAGCGACGCGCCGCGGCTTTTAATCACTTCACGATACCAGGCATAACTTTTCTTCGGAATACGCTTTAAGCTACCGTTGCCGTCATCATCACGATCGACATAGATAAACCCGTAGCGCTTGGAGATTTCCGCTTTCGAGGCGCTGACCAGGTCGATGGGCCCCCAGGAGGTATAGCCCATCACCTCAACCCCGTCTTCCAGCGCCTCGCGGACCTGCACAAGGTGGTCATTGAGATAGCTGATACGGTAATCATCAATGATTTCCCCTTCTGCATTCATGCTGTCTTTCGCCCCCAGGCCGTTTTCAACAATAAACAGCGGCTTTTGATAGCGATCCCACAGAACATTAAGCAGCGTGCGCAGCCCGACAGGGTCGATCTGCCAGCCCCACTCCGAGCTTTCCAGATGCGGGTTCGGCACCATATTAAGGATATTGGCCCGCTCCTGGTTATTCAGCGCTTCATCCGTGGTCACGCACCCGGTCATGTAATAACTAAAGGAGACAAAATCCACCGTGGTGCGCAGATCTTCACGATCCCTTTCGCTGATATCGAGCGCGATATTGTTTTCACGGAAATAGCGCTGCATATAGCCCGGATAGCTGCCCCGACACTGCACGTCGCCAAAGAACTGCCAGCCATGATTCTCCTGCAGCGCTTTAAAGACATCTTCCGGCTTGCAGCTTAGCGGATACATCAACGCGCCCAGCAGCATGTTACCGATTCTGGCGTCGGCGACGATTTCATGGCAGGCACGAACCGCGCGGGCGCTGGCCACCAGCTGATGGTGAATCGCCTGGTAGATCTCTGCTTCGCTGCTGTTTTCCGGCAGCCCGACGCCCGTCAACGGCGCGTGCAGCGACATATTGATTTCGTTAAAAGTCAGCCACAGTTTTACTTTCTCTTTGTAGCGCTCAAAAACGGTGCGCGCGTAGCGTTCGAAGAAATCAATTGTCTTCCGGCTGCCCCATCCGCCGTACTGTTCCACCAGTCCCCACGGCATTTCATAGTGGGACAGGGTGACCAGCGGGGTAATGTTATGCTTCGCTAACTCGTCGAATAAACGGTCGTAAAAGGCCAGACCGGCCTCATTCGGCTCGGTTTCATCCCCGACGGGGAAGATGCGCGTCCAGGCAATGGAGACACGCAGGCAGGTAAAGCCCATACCGGCAAAGAGGGCGATATCTTCCGGGTAACGATGGTAAAAATCGATAGCGATATCTTTGATATTGCTGTCGCCGGGAGTGCGCAGACGCGTCTCGCCCAGGATACCCCAGGGCTGCATATCGGACGTTGAAGGGCCTTTGCCGTCCTCCTGCCATGCGCCTTCAACCTGGTTCGCTGCTATGGCGCCGCCCCATAAGAATGTTTCCGGGAATAACTTCATCATTTTCTCCATTTCGTTAGCGGCTCAGGGTTAATAGCCGCGTACCCATCGTGATGCTGCTGGTGTTGGCAACTTCAATGGCGCGATAATCATCGCTGTTGCTGATAATGACCGGCGTAGCAAGGTCGTAACCGGCGTTGCGGATCGCCTGACGATCGAATTCGAGGAGCAGATCGCCCGCGCGAACTTTATCCCCCGCTTTTACGTGCGCGGTAAAATACTGGCCGTCCAGTTTGACGGTATCGATGCCGACATGGATAAGCACCTCTACTCCGCTTTCGCTCAGGATGCCAATGGCGTGTTTGGTCTGAAACAGCGAGGCGACTTCACCATCAAAGGGGGCGATAACGCGGTTATCGTTAGGGATGATGGCCACGCCCTGCCCCAGCAGACCGCTGGAGAAGGTCGCGTCCGGCACATTTTCCAGCGGCAGTACCGTCCCGCTTAACGGCGCCAGCACATCGTTTTCTCCCGCTTTGTCGATTTTGATTTCTTCTTTAGACTTTTCAGCGGGCATGCCTGCGATCCAGGTCAGTACGCAGGCCACAATCCCCGCGCCGAACATGCCGATAATGCCGCCCCATACTGTGAAATCCACCCCGCTGGCAGGTATCAGCTGCGGAATAGTGAGAACGCTCGGCAGGCCAAACGAGTAGACCTGGGTCTGACTCCAGCCGATGAACGCGCCGCCCAGCGCGCCAGCGACGCAGCCGAAGATAAACGGGCGACGATGGGGCAAGGTCACGCCATAAACAGCAGGCTCGGTGATGCCGAAGATCCCCGCGGAGACAGCGGAACCGGCAAGGGTTTTTAGGCGGGCGTCCCGGGTGCGCAGGAACACGCCAAGCGCGGCCCCGACCTGGCCCATGATGGCTGGCAGGAGCATCGGCACCATCGAATCATGGCCAAAGACCGTCAGGTTATTGATCATCAGCGGCGCCAGCCCCCAGTGCAGGCCGAAGATAACGCATATCTGCCAGATAGCGCCCATCACGCCGCCAGCCAGCCAGGGCGCGAGGTTGTAAATCCACATATAGCCGTGAGCCAGCATCTGGCTAAGCCATGTCGCCACCGGGCCGATAACCAGAAAGGTAAGCGGCGTCACCACCGCAAGGCAGACCAGCGGCGTAAAAAAGTTGCGCACGGCGGAAGGAAAAAGCGGGCTGCAGCGGCGTTCAAGATGGCAGCTCACCCAGGCCGCAATGATGATAGGAATAACCGAAGAGCTGTAATTGATAAAGGTGACCGGAATACCGAAAAAGTACTCAATGGTGGCATCTGCCGCCTGGGCCTCAAAGGCCTTTATCATCAGCGGATGCGTTAACGCCCCGCCGATAGCCATGGTGATAAACGGACTGCCGCCAAATTTTTTACCGGCGGTGTACCCCAGAATGATCGGAAAGAAATAGAACAGCGAATCACTCGCCGCAAAGAGGATATTGTAGGTGCCGCTTTCGTTATTGAGCAGCCCGGTTACCACGGCCAGCGCCAGCAGCCCTTTTAATATCCCGGAGGCCGCCATAACGCCGATAAAAGGGGTGAAAATGGCAGAGATAACATCGATAGCGGTGCTCAGTAAGGAGCTCTTCTCTTTGGTTTCGCTGCTGACCGGCGTGTCGTCTGTAATACCCGCTTCATCGCGTACCGCCTGCCAGACTTCGCTGACATGGTTACCCACCACCACCTGAAACTGGCCGCCGCTTTCCACTACCATAATAATCCCAGGCTTAGCCTTGAGGCCTTCCGCATCGGCCAGCGCATTATCCTTTAATTTAAATCGCAGCCGGGTCGCGCAGTGGATAAGACTTGCAATATTCTCTTTTCCCCCAACATGGCTAAGAATATCTTTTGCCAGTGCCTGATATCCCATTTCACTTTCCCTTAACTCAGTTGTTGAATACTGCGGATAAAAAAAACCCGAGCGCAGATAAAATCATCCGCGTTCAGGTTTTGCCTGCATAATGCAGTAACAATCCAAAGGTGGCCTTTCGCCGGGCGCTATTGCCCTTCTTTTCTTACCCGTTCAATGTGTATGGCGAGAAACATAATCTCTTCTGTCGTTGAATCCCGCTGATATTTTTGGTGCAAATGCTGCGCAACTTTTTCAGCACAGCGCCAGGCGATGGCATAATTCTCTTTGACTGCGTTATGCAGCGAAAAATCGTCATCAGGCACCACCGTGCGCGTCATCATCCGCTGCGCAAAGAATTTCAAATGCGTTACCAGCCGATGGTAACTTAATGATTCTTCATGATATTCCAACCTAAGCTGGTACTTCACAATATGCAGGATCTCTTGCATCACGTAGGTGATATGCATGACCTCCGGCATTTCGCTGTTGAGCTGCCCGGTAACCAGATGCAGGGCGATAAACCCGGCCTCGTCTTCAGGCAGATCCACTCCAAGGCGACGATGGATCATGACTCTGGCCTCTTCGCCTATTTCAAACTCTTTCGGGTAGAGCCGTTTAATTTCCCATAGCAGCACGTTTTTAATGGCCGCCCCGCTCTTATGCCGTTCAATGGCAAAATGGCAGTGATCCGTTAACGTGATGTAGAGGCTATCCTGTAATTTTCCCAGGCGTTGGCGCGCCAGCTCAATAATACGATCGCAGGTGGTCATCACTTCCAGCGGAATTTGGCTTAATAGCTCGGAAAGCCTTCCCGCCATTCCCGCATCCTGCAACGCAAAAATCTTTTCGATTTTACTTTCGTCAAGATTTTCACCTGCTCGTTTCTGAAAGGCCAGCCCGCGCCCCATCACGACCTGCTCACGCTGGTGTTCATCAAGTACAACCACCACATTATTATTGAGTATTTTGGCGATTTTCATCTGAACCCCGGAATAAAAAACCCGACCCCCGGCCTAAGCCAGAAATCAGGTTTCGCCTGCTAATGCAGTAACAATCCAATGCGCCTAATGTATCAGCAGAATGCCTCTTCACAATCAAGGCATCTTATAAATGTGACTTTGTTCGCATTGTTTTATTGCGTAGCCAGCGTCGCTATCCCCACATCGCAAACACGGATAGCGCTCGACCCGCCTTTTCTGGTAGGGGGCTGAGTTTTGACAGTTTGATGGCCAGGCATATCCTTAACCTGGCTCTGTTTAAGGATAAGGAAAGACATCATGCGTGGATTGTTGGTGCTGCTGGTTACATTACTTCTTGGCGGATGCGTTATCAGTTCTCCGCAACGGGCTCAGTACAAAGAGGAATACGGCAACCGCCAGGATATTCGCACGCATACGGTGTATCGGTTCATGACCAAACCTGTGCGCCCCAGCGGCGAGGAGTACTGGGGGGCGGCAAACCTGGCCGAGTTCTTCTATGTTGACGATAAAAACGCCACCCGTGTTGAACTGCGCTTCAACTATGCGGCTAACACTGTCGACGTCGCGTCGCTGGATGCGCAGAACACGGTTCTACGCAAAAGAACGATTGTTCTGCTTGATGAATCAGCGGAAAAACCGGCGGATACCGAGGACGTCTACCTGACCCTGACGAAAGACGGCGAGCTGACGAAAAAAGTTCGCAGCTGCAAACCGGATATGAGCGTCGGTTGCCAGTGGTGGAACCATAAGCTGTTTATTACCCGCAGTGGAGATCTGGCTGTGCAATATGAAAAAGGCGGGGCCGGGTTAATGTTTCTGCTGGTTCCTGCTTATGGTTCCACGGAATACCTGGAAATCTACCCGAAGGTTGGGTGAATGGGTTAACGTAGGTGAAGACGGATGTCTTTATCAGGATGCTCTTGCTTCTACCCTGCGAAAGCGAGCAATTAGCGGCTCCTGGATGGCGTAAAAGACATCCCCCTCATCTCAAAAACGTCAACGACATCATTAATCATGGATTTTGACGCCCAGACAGCCGCGAACAAATTCAGGGTTAAAATGTTTTACGGCATCGCCAACATAGCCCAAATCAAGCGAACCGATCTGCTCCATTTCTTTGTCCGTCAAGGCGAAATCCCAAAGGGCGAAGTTTTCCTCAATGCGGTGCTGATGGGTGGATTTAGGGATAACGGTGACGCCTCGTTGTACGTTCCAGCGCAGGATAATCTGCGAAACAGATTTCTGATGACGGCGGGCGATGTCCTGCAGCATTTTGTTTTCAAAGGGCTTATGTCTGCCACCGCCTAAAGGCGCCCAGGCTTCTGGCTGAACGTTATAATACTTCATGGTTTCCAGCGCCGCAGGCTGACTGAAATAAGGATGCAGTTCAACCTGGTTGACCATCGGCTTAATTTTCACCGTCTCACAGAAATTGGCTAATACGTGAGCATAGAAATTGGAAACGCCAATCGCCTTAAGTTTCCCCTCCTCCAGAGCATCTTCTAACGCACGCCACGCGCTGAAATAATCGCGCATCGCCTGATGCAACAAGTAGAGATCGAAGTATTCCAGGCCGGCTTTTTCTAACGATGCCGCAATCCCCGCTTTTGCCGTATCGTAATTTGCCATGTCCTGAACCCATAGCTTTGAGGTGATAAATAACTCTTCACGGGTACACAGGCCTTCGGCGATTGCGTCACGAACGGCCTCACCGACGGCGTCTTCATTGCCGTACACCGCGGCAGTATCGATGAGACGATAGCCGGTGCGAATGGCGCTTAGCACCGATTGCCTGCACTCTTCTTTGTCGGTTACCTGAAAAACACCAAAGCCCACCATCGGCATTTTAAGGTTATTGCTCAATACTGAAAATTCCATCGGGAGAACCTCCGTCATGTAAGGCTCTTCATTTTAAGATCAAAACGGGGTGACAATTAGTCAGCGAAATGTGATTTCACCTATGTTGAAAATTCATTAATCCCGCTGTCTGCCTCTTTTACGTAGCGAAGCGCATCGATCAGCAGCGCAAAAGCGGGCGGATGCTGTCTACGGCTGGGATAGTAGAGAGAATATCCCGGAAAGGTGGGGCTCCACGCTCGCAGAACCTGGACCAGTTCGCCCGAGTCCAGCCACTGCCGCACCGCATCTTCGGGGACGCAGGCAAGGCCAAAACCGGATAGCGCTGCGTCTATCCGCTCCGGCAGTACATTGAATGTCAGCTGCCCCTCCACCTTGACGCGCAGCGGCTTGCCCTCTTTCTCAAATTCCCAGTGGTAGAGGCCGCCCGCAGTCGGCAGGCGCAAATTGATCCCCCGGTGGTGCGAGAGGTCATGCGGCGTCTGCGGAACGGGATGGGTAGCGAAGTAGGCAGGCGAGCCCACAACCGCCATGCGCATATCCGGGCCGATCCTGACCGCCACCATGTCCTTATCCACGCTTTCGCCCAGGCGAATTCCGGCGTCAAAACGCCCCGCAACGATATCGACAAAGCCGTTATCTACCACCAGTTCGACATTGATTTGCGGGTGCGCTTTCAAAAAGGGTTTCAACTTCGGCCACACAACGCTTGCGGCGGCGTGCTCCCCCGCGGAGAGACGAATATTGCCCGATGCCGTGCCGTTAAGCTGAATCAGCGCCTCCAGCTCCTGTTCAAGGTCGGCAATGCGGGGCGCAAGGCAGGCAATGATCCTCTCCCCCGCCTCGGTCGGGGCCACGCTGCGGGTGGTTCGGGTCAACAAACGGATATTCAGCCGCGCTTCCAGCGCCTTCATGGTATGGCTGAGCGCCGACTGCGAGACGCCAAGCTTGCTGGCCGCTTTCGTAAAACTTCGCTCGCGGGCTACCACCAGAAAGACCTGCAGATCGTTGAAGTTTTCTTTAAGCATGGATGGTTTCTCTGGTTTTATGACGCTGGCGCGAAATTGCTGCAAGATACTTAGAGATGTCGCTATTCTGGCACCGTTTGCGGATTTTTTCTTCGGCAAATGCCTGGCAACGTATCTGTTTACCGCTATCAGCGGGAGCAGAAAAAGACAGGTCTTTTGCCTACCGTGAACATAAAACCTTTATCACCCTGATTTATGATTGAATAATGAACAGTAGTGTCAGGATAAACAAAAAAATCAGGCAGTATTTCACTTATTTTTTCATCAGATAAACTTTCATCGTCATGTATTTTTTAACTTTTTGAGATAAAAAATGAAAGGTATCGTTATTTTCCTCCCAGGAATAAGAAACATCCCTTCTGATAGCGCCAATAGTTTTATCACCTTGCGCGTAAGTTCCGCTAACCGCCACAACCCCCGTCTTTTTCTGTAGCGTATACATGAAATCAAGCGTTAAATTGGCCCGGATATCATCCTTATAGATAAAAAGGGTGGCAGAACAGACCTGCGTATCACGCATTGAACGGTTTGTGAGAAACCATGCGCTCAGCGCACCGACAATAAATAACAGGCAGCAGGATAACAAAACGGTTTTCTTAGTCATTATTAACCGCCATAAAATAAAGGGTTACACAAGCTGAACTGGAGTTTTCCTCAAAAGGCCGCGAGCAGGCAAAGGCAGAAAGTGAAGGGGAAGTGCTGGATGAAGAGAAATATATCCAGGGGTATTTTTTACAATCCAGTCCGGTCTCCTTAATCATATTGCGGAACCTTGTGAAATTACCCCGCTTCCTAATATCATCATTTTTTGAGTAAAAGTGACAGCCATTCTCGGTGTGATGAATCGTATAGGTTTTAAAGAAATCCAGATCCGCCTGATGAAACCACGGATAGTGAAGGAATAAAAAACCCAGCGCAAATGAGCATATCATCGCCAGTAGCGCGACAAAGCGCTGGTGCCGCCGGGGTGCTCTCTGTGTCGCAGAAACAGATGCCAGTTGCGGCTCATCATTGACCTCCTGGGAATACTCGACAGGCAGCGCTTCAGGCTCAGGTAATAGTGTCTGTGGTGCGACTGGCGCGGCTACAACGTCTTCTTCCGGCTCTTGTTCGGTATCTTCCTCTGTGGTTCCCCGCACGATATTGACGTTGGTGTCTATCTGAAAGCCCCTGCGCGGCACCGTTAATATTAACGGATAGTCCGTCTCCCCGACTTTACGCAAGCCACGACGGACGATTGAAATATTCTGGTAAAGCGTATTTGCCGGGACGAGCATGCCATCTTCCCCCCATACGCTCTGAAAAAGATCTTTTTGCAAAACAATGTCTGGCCAGGATTCCAGCAAGAGATGCAGGCAACGGCTTGCCGGCGATGTCAATATTACGCTTAGCTCTGGTTTGACCAACGAGACCAGACGGTTCTTCTCTGGAATAAATTTAATATTATCGTTGATAATCCAGAACATATTTCTCTCACAGGGAAATAAAAAGACGGCTAATACGCTGCAATAATTATACGTTATGAGTTTCTTTTGTCAAAACACGAAGCGACAACCATTTTCTCAACACGCTGGAAAAATAAAATCAACATCTGACAGAGAAACTTGAATTAATCCCTGCTGAACGACGCCATTGACATTTAACAAGGTCATATTCCTGTGCCAGACTATTTTATTATTTCTGCCAGCGATTAAAATACAGACGTTCCTGACAGCCACGACAAATTCGCAAGAACAGCAAAGCCCAGACTATTATCCGGCCTGCGGAATTGCAGGCCGGATAAGCGTCGAATCAAAACGATGCTTTAATACCCAACATCGCAGACGTGTCGCTGTAGTGTTTACTGCCCACCTGCTGCGCAACGTTCCCCCACACGGAGATGTTCTTCGTTAGCTGGCCTTCTACGCCGGTTTTTACCTCAGCCATATTGCGAGCGCCGGTCAGACTGGCGCTTTCGCCGTTCATTGAAACGCCGAAGTCTTTGGTGTTGTGTAGCCAGTTAACTTCTACAAACGGCTGGAACGTGCGATCTTTGCCATCGTCCAGCGTGTTGTGACCCTTACCAAACAGACGCACTCCGACACGCGTCTGAATGTTGCCGTCACCCTTGCCTTCAACACGGGTACCATTTGCTTCTTTGTGCTCATCCGCTTTTACGCCCATCCAGGTGATCTGCGCTTTAGGCTGGATATAGAGCGTATTACGCGCGCTGGTTTCTGCCAGTTTCCAGGTGTAGCCGGATTCCGCAGAAGCGGTCCAGCCTTTGGAGTTGTATTCTTCTGCATCCAGACCTTTACCGGAGACAGTGTTGTCAAACCAGCTGTATTGCAGCCAGGTATCAACGTACGCCCCTTCATAAGTGGCGTTGTCCTGCAGCCAGGTGCCGTACAGACCAGCGCTGTATCCGCTGATGCTGCCGTCGGCGCGGTTGCCATTGCGCTGATTTTTCGCATGGCTTTTCTGATTAGCGTAGCCCGCCATCAGGCCCAGATGGAAACGATTGGTATCATCCGTACTCCATTGCGCAAGATCGCCGCCAAGCTGCATCACATAACGGTTGCTCTGCATGTGCAGCTGACCGCTGCCGTCGCGCTGACGAGTGTGGCCGCCGACGTTTCGCAGCCACAGGCTGGTTACCGCTTTTTCACCGGTGAGCGCATCCACATAGTGTGTCTCACCCAGGCGGTCATGCAGACGGGTATTAAACATGGTGTTGGCGGCGGCCAGGTTCATGCCGTAAAGGCCTGCCTCCGGGCGCACGGCATGTTCGCGCGTTACCGGCTCATCTGGCGTCGGTGCAGGTTCTTCCGGGGTCGGCGCTGGCTCTTCCGGCATCGGCGCTGGCTCTTCCGGCGTCGGCGCTGGCTCTTCCGGGGTCGGCGCAGGTTCTTCCGGCGTCGGCGCAGGTTCTTCCGGCGTCGGCGCAGGTTCTTCCGGGGTCGGCTCTTCGGGTTCATCCGGGGTAAGAATACTGCTCAGGTACCAGTTCTTTTCGTTCTGTCCTTCGCCGCGCGCCAGGGTGTAATCATAGGCACCCGCCACGATACGGCCATCCTGCTGGAATTCCCCCTCAGAATTGCCCTGCACAGAAATCAGTTCGATACCCTCGGTAGTCAGCCCGCCTTCGCCCCCGGCGTTCAGCACTGTAACGCGGGTATTGCCGGAGGTACTGCCCTCGACAATCATCCGGTCGGTCGGGGAGGCATCATCACTCAGTTGGGTGTTCATAACGATGCTGCTGTTGTCACCGTGATAATCACCGTTCACCGTCAGTGTCCTGAAAGTGGAGGTACTGCGCATCGACGGTTTATCTTGCGCCGTGTCGGCAACAAAGTTCAGGGTTGAACCCTGCATCATCAGGCTGGTCAGTTGAGAATCTTTGGTCATGTTCCACACAGAGCTATCCGCCAGCGACAGATTGCTGATGCCTCCGGTGTGGGTGACAAAACCGCCCTGTAACAGAGAGCGATCGTTCGCGCTCAGGTCCGTAAAACCGTTGTCGCCTGTTTCCACCGTACCGGTGAGCAACAGTTTCTGGTTATTAAGGGTGACCTGCGATCCCGCGCCGGTCGAAAGAATGGCAGTCGCATCCGGGTCATTGTAGCGAACACCCAGCGAGGCAGAGCCATTAAGAGCGACTTCGCCGCCTTGTTCCGCATGAATATAGCGGTAAACCCCGCTCCGGCTGTCGTCCTGCACATCAATATCCAGCGGACCATCAACGGTAATAGTTCCTGCTGTCATCGCGGAGCCGTCATTGGTGGCATGCAGGCCCGTCCCCAGCGTTGACGCATGCGCCTGAGTATCGATTAAGATATTCAGGTCACGACTGTTGAACTGGGTCGTTCCGGTGGAGTCAACGCCATAAAATTCTGTACCATCCGCGCCAGCCTGATAGGCAATGCTGGTCTTGCCGGTGAAATTAGCCGTCGACAGCAGGCTGGTGCCATTTCGCTCAACGCCATCGTTCAGCCAGACACCGGTGGCAATTCCCCCGCTCTGGCTGAGAGTGGCATTTATGGTTGTATCCCCTGTAGCCTGAATATGGCCGCCATCAATATTGATAGCATCGGCATAATCCTGGGCGGAAACACTAATGGTGGCATTGTCATAATTAATCGTCGACGACGCGATGGTTTCAGGCGCGGTAGTGCCTGTACCAGAATTTGCCGAGATGCCTGCGGAAAAATAGGTGCCATCAACGTTAACATTGACATTTTCCGCATTGATTGCGGTTCCATAGGACGCCAGTAAGCCCATCGCTTCGGAGCCAACGCCCGTGGCATCGACATTGATTGTCGTTTCGCCGGTCAGATTAAAAAGGGCGTTATTTTTGCTACCAACGATCCCCTGCACCCATTTGTTATCACGGCTATGGCTGACATTAACGGTAAGATCATCGGCAATAACTTCCGCCGTCCGGGATAGAAAGGATGAGGGGATCTGCGAAGTATCAATACTGTAGCTATCGTATAAATTAACGACCTCTATACCAGCAACGCCAATATAGTCCTCTTCCAGAGGAGAGCTACTTCCAGGTATGGTGCCTTGATGCAGATCGCCAAATCTTGCCGTCACCGAAGAACCAGAGCCTAAATTGAGAGTTCCGCTCCCTACCAATGCTGCCGCAGGCGTTATTATAATAGAGCCACCATATACATGGTTTTGACCATTAATACGTGGTGTATACCCCTCATTAAGGATATCAACCCGGCCATTATTAGCGACAGAGATAGTGTTTTCCTCGCCAGCTACGGCAACAACATTATAGTGACCATTATTCTCCAACTCACCACTACCGGAAATATAATACCAGCCACTTAATAAATCCGCTTGTGCCGATTGAGTGAGTATCGCGGACATGACTAATACCACAGAGGCTTTCAGCTTCCAATTATTTGCTATCATCATCTTATCCTTAATTATTGCAGTCCGTTAAAAATCAATATTCCTTCAAAAATATATACGCTGAAATCTCCTGCTAACTTAAGAAGCTCATACCGGATATTATTTATTCCGCTGAATATCTGGCTCAACAAAAACCATCTTAAATGACCTGATTTAAGATGGTTTTTTTCTTAAAGGAAAAAATGAGGGAACCACCCTGGCTTGATTCTATTACTGCGCCCTGAAATAGTTAACATGTTTTTCGCAAATAAACAACATAATTAACATTTCCTGCAATAGGCCAGGGCGATTGCGCTACGCTATGATTTTCAGGCGGCATGAAAAATGAAGTCCGCACTGGCCAGTCGGCACGCATTTACCGCGTCGTAGACATTGCCAATAGCTTTAAAAATAGGGTATGCACCAGAATCACTATTGGTCATCACTTTGGCGTAAACCGATCTTTTATAGTAACTCAACTTCTTATCACTAAAATTCAGGAGGGTTTGTATAGCTGATTTTTGGTTGGCGCTAAAGTAATTCAAAATTAGCTTGAGCTCGCTGGGTGAAAATTTCATATCTCTGCTGATATGCCCATTAATAAAATTTTGTATGGCAATCAATAAAAACCGAGCTTTAATATCCCTGTTCAAAAAAGCACGCCATTAAATAAAAAGGGTCTGGGGCTCTCCTGCGGGCAACGTATTGAGCAGATAATGGCTCGTAAATTCAAATCAGGTATCAGCTTAATTTTTGTGAAATCTTCCACTGCCAGCAAGATAATTGAGTTGTGCGGCGAGTAAAAATTCAGTGCTTCGCAGGGAAAGGAGGACTCATCATTATCAACATGTATTTCAATAACTTCAAAAATACTGTTCACCTTAAAATAAGAAGCAACGCCTTTAAGGTAAAAAAAGTCGTCAGCAATGATGATAATTTTTGTATTATCTGTCACTTTCTGGTCTCTATAATTAAAACATAAAACTTTACTGAATAAGCCATCGTAGAAACGGCATCTGCTACAGGCGTCGTTTGTTTTAATATAGTATCGGGCAGCGTTACTGTTTGAAATACGAGATTACTTAAATGATTTCTTGGGTTTTCATGCTATAAAATATATAATCTTTAAGATTAACCGACGGAAATAAACGCAAAAATCCGCACAAAAAATCGCTTCTGCTTAATTTTGTCGCTAAGAATCTCCCCCCACTGACTGATAAGAGTGGAAAGGGATACTCATTTAAGATGATTTAAGCCCTTAAAACGCAAGGCACAACATTCATGCTGGAAAATATGATCAATAGATAATTGCAATGAGTGCATGACAGTCATGCCTGCCCAGGCGAGCCGGCGTATGCAAGAAAGGTAATGATAAGATTAAAAAAACAGCGAGTGCTTTTGATTTGAAATGGTGCCGATAATAGGAGTCGAACCTACGACCTTCGCATTACGAATGCGCTGCTCTACCAACTGAGCTATATCGGCCCTGAGGGGCGTGCCCACGAGCGTGAACACGGTGTAGAAGGTTAAAACTAACCGGGCGATGCGTCAATGCCCTTGTGAATCAAACGGCTACTTTTGCATCACCCGGCTTCATTCAGGCACGAATCGTATCGTCGCCGTAACCAATCCACTTGTAGGTGGTCAGCGCTTCAAGGCCCATCGGCCCGCGCGCGTGCAACTTCTGCGTGCTCACCGCCACCTCTGCGCCCAGGCCAAACTGGCCGCCGTCGGTGAAGCGCGTGGAGGCGTTAACGTAGACCGCTGAGGAGTCCACCTCGTTCACAAAGCGGTTCGCGTTACTGAGCGTACGGGTCAGGATAGCGTCGGAGTGCTGGGTGCCGTGCTCGCGGATGTGGGCGATGGCGTCATCCAGGCTGGCGACAATCTTCACGTTCAGATCCAGCGACAAAAACTCGTCGTCATACTCCTGCGCCTTCACCGCCACCACCTGCGCCGGGCCGGACTGCAACTGCGCCAGCGCCTGTTCATCAGCGTGAAGCGTCACCCCGCTTTCCGCCATCTGCTTGCTAAGAGCGGGCAGGAAGTCGTTAGCGATACCCTGATGCACCAGCAGCGTCTCCACCGTATTGCAGGTGCTCGGACGCTGGGTTTTCGCGTTAACGATAACCTTAAGCGCCGGGGCGATTTCCGCCGTGTCATCCACAAAAATATGACACACGCCAATACCGCCGGTAATCACCGGAATGGTGGACTGCTCGCGGCACAGCTTGTGCAGCCCTGCCCCACCGCGCGGGATCAGCATGTCGATATATTTATCCATGCGCAGCATCTCATTGACCAGCGCACGATCCGGGCTCTCAATTGCCTGCACCGCGCCCGCGGGCAGACCGCACGCCTCCAGCGCCTGCTGGATCACTTTGACCGTCGCGGCGTTAGTGCGCCAGGTCTCTTTGCCGCCGCGCAGGATAGCGGCGTTGCCGGTTTTCA
>NZ_HE578949.1:85960-95479 GCF_000321045.1 Phytobacter massiliensis JC163 | reverse complement strand
GCGTTGCCGGTTTTCAGGCACAGAGAAGCGACATCAACCGTCACGTTCGGACGAGCTTCATAGATAACACCAATCACGCCAAGCGGCACGCGGCGGCGTTCAAGGCGCAGGCCGCTATCCAGCAGACCACCGTCAATCACCTGCCCTACCGGGTCGGCCAGATTGCACACCTGGCGCACATCGTCAGCAATGGCTTTCAGCCGTGCCGGGTTAAGCGCCAGACGGTCAAGCAGCGCCTCGCTCAGGCCATTGCGGCGCGCTTCCAGCACATCCTGTTCATTAGCCAGCAGAATGTCTTCGCGCTGCGCTTCCAGCTCATCGGCGATTTTTTCCAGCACGCGGTTCTTTTCGCGGCTGGAGAGCAATGCCAGCTTGTACGATGCTGCTTTGGCAGCGATGCCCATCTGTTCCAGCATACTTCTGCTCCTTAACGGGTGATCATATCGTCACGATGCACGGCGACCGGGCCGTACTCATAGCCGAGAATAGCGTCGATCTGCTGCGAATGCTGCCCGGCAATACGGCGCAGCGCGTCGCTGTTATAGCGGCTGACACCGTGGGCGATATCACGACCTTCAAGATTACGAATACGGATCACTTCACCACGGGAGAAGTTGCCTGTCACGCTTTTAATCCCTTTCGGCAGTAAAGAGCTGCCGCGCTCCAGAATGGCGGCGGTGGCCCCTTCATCCACGCTAATTTCCCCTGCGGGAGGCGCGCCAAAGATCCAGCGCTTGCGGTTTTCCAGCGGCGACTCCTGGGCATGAAAACGCGTGCCTACCGGGATGCCTTCCATCACATCACCAATCACACCGGGCTTGCTGCCTGCGGCAATAATGGTCTCGATACCGGCGCGGCAGGCGACATCGGCCGCCTGCAGTTTAGTGCCCATGCCGCCAGTGCCAAGGCCAGAGACGCTATCGCCGGCAATAGCGCGCAGGGCGTCATCAATACCGTGCACGTCTTTAATCAGCTCTGCCTGCGGGTTGGTGCGCGGATCGGCGGTGAACAGCCCCTGCTGATCGGTCAGCAGCAGCAGTTTATCGGCCCCAGCCAGAATGGCGGCCAGCGCGGACAAATTATCGTTATCACCCACTTTGATTTCAGCGGTGGCGACGGCGTCATTCTCGTTAATGACCGGCACAATATTGTTATCGAGCAGCGCCCGCAGCGTATCGCGCGCGTTCAGGAAGCGCTCTCTGTCTTCCATATCGGCGCGGGTAAGCAGCATCTGCCCGATATGAATACCGTAAATAGAGAACAGCTGTTCCCACAGCTGAATCAGACGGCTTTGACCGACGGCGGCAAGAAGCTGTTTGGAGGCGATGGTGGCGGGCAGTTCCGGGTAGCCCAGATGCTCGCGCCCGGCGGCGATCGCGCCAGAAGTAACAATAACAATACGGTGCCCTGCGGCGTGAAGCTGCGCGCACTGACGCACCAGCTCCACAATGTGGGCGCGGTTAAGGCGACGGGATCCCCCCGTTAAGACACTGGTCCCTAGTTTCACCACCAGCGTTTGACTGTCACTCATGATTTTCTGCCGTTCAACTCAATGAAAACTGCCTTTGTAGCAGGATTAGCGGCAACTTCCAACTGAGAGTTTTTAATGCTTAAGAAAATCACCTAAGGCGATCCTCAAGCGTATCAACAGAAGTTGACCTTTTTATTACAGAACCCACACAACCTGTTTTCAAAAAAAATAAATAAGAATTGTCATAAATCTTTAATTCTCGAACGTTAAAACCTACGTGAATTTTTTATACGGGGCGGCAATGTCCCGGGAATCTCAAGCGCGTTACTAAAATTAAATCAGGAAACATAATGAAAAAAACAACTTTGGCATTGATGATGATGAGCGTTGGCGCGGTTTCTGCTACTTCACAGGCGGCAGAAATCTACAACAAAAACAGTAATAAGCTGGATCTGTACGGCAAAATCAAAGCCATGCACTATTTCAGCGACGACGCCAGCAACGATGGTGATAAAACGTATGTCCGTCTGGGCTTTAAAGGCGAAACCCAGATCAACGACCAGATGACCGGCTTCGGTCGCTGGGAAGCTGAATTCGCGGGCAACAACGATGAAAGCACCTCCGGGCAGAAAACCCGTCTGGCCTTCGCGGGCCTGAAAATAAAAGATTTCGGCTCCCTCGACTACGGTCGTAACCTCGGGATTCTGTACGATGCGGCTTCGGTCACCGATATGTTCCCGGAATTCGGCGGTGACTCCCTGACCCGTACCGACAACTTTATGACCAAACGCACCACCGGCGTTGCCACTTACCGCAACACGGACTTCTTTGGCGCGGTCGAAGGCCTGAATATCGGCCTGCAGTATCAGGGTAAAAACGAATCTGGCCGTAGCGCCATTAAGCAGAACGGCGACGGCTACGGCGCGTCTCTGTCTTACAACTTCGGCGGCAGCCCATTCACCGTGATTGGCGCCTATGCCAACTCTGACCGTACCAACGCGCAGGAAGATATGGCGCTGGGCGAAGGCGAGAAAGCAGAAGCCTGGGCGACAGGCATGAAGTTTGACGCCAACAACCTGTACCTGGCGGCAATGTACTCGGTTTCTCACAATATGACGCCGGTAAGCTCCAGCCGTGGTTTTGCCAACACCGCGCAAAACTTTGAAGCCGTAGTGCAATACCAGTTCGACTTCGGCCTGCGTCCGTCCCTGGGCTATGTTCAGACCAAGGGCAAGGATATTGAAGGCTACGGCGATGTGGATCTGGTGGAATATATCGACGTGGGCGCGACCTACTACTTCAATAAAAACTTCTCGGCGATGGTGGATTATAAAATCAACCAGATCGATAGCGATAACCCGATTGTTACCAGCAACGATGACGTTGTGGCAGTGGGCGTAACCTATCAGTTCTAATATGAGCGCGGCGTAGCCCGGGTAAGCGCGTCGCGCACCCGTGATTCCCGGATGCGGATAAAAAAACGGCCTTCATAATGAAGGCCGTTTTTATTTTATGCAGAGAGCTTAACCTCGTCGGTGAAGTCATCCGCCGGTTCCAGTTTTAACTCCAGCGATGCCAGCAACTCGCGGGCGCGGCCATGAAACTCGCGCAGCGTGTGCGCCAGCCGATCGGCAACTTCACTGTCTTTGATCGCCATCGGCTGCCAGTTACCATCTTTATCATACAGACCGAACTGATAGCTGTAGGTAAAGCGGTTAGCCTGTGCTTCCATTTCCATCCACCATCCCCAGAATTCCCGCTTCTCCGGCGCTGGCTTTACATTGACGCATACGGCCAGGCAATCAAAAAAGAAGCGATTTCCGGCGCACTGCTCTTCCCGAATATACGGGCCCAGCGCGGTAAACTTTTTAATGATCCTGCTCTTCGGATGTCCACTCGGTAACGTCATTGCGATCTCCTTTTGTGATGCAACTGTTTTACCAAATGAATGGAAATTATCAAACCATTAACGCAATCTATGCATCATCCAGTCCGTAATATCGCGTAACGCCTTATCAAAGTTGCGATAAACCGGGTTGAATGGGATCTCAAGCAGTTTGCCTTCCGCAGAGGAAGAGACAATCAGGCGCGACTCCTCTTCCGGGCTGAACGGATCGTTTTTCCAGAAACCAGAAAGCATCGGCGTTGGGCAGCGGCGGCCCAGCAGCCCCTGCGTTTTCAGCGAGTAGCGGTTCAATTCCACATACAGGGACTCATCCGACGCGTTATTCATCCCCAGCCTGCTGGCGAGCATGTCCATATACATATCCGGCGCCCGTCCAAGCTGGCGCGGGTTGGTCAGCAGCGCGTGCACCATCGGCCCCAGGCAGGCGACCCCTTTTAAGCGCTGGGGCTCCAGGTAAGCCAGACGCACCGCGACGTTAGCGCCGAAGCGAAAACCAAACGCCGCTACGCGGGTGTGATCGACCCACGGAATGTTCGGCAGCGCTTTGAGAACATGCTGATGCAGCAGGCTGGAGTCCTGGGTGAGCTTCCATTTTGAAGAGAAACCAACCGAGGGCATATCCAGCGTCAGCATGGCAATCCCTTTTGGCGCGAGGTAGCGCTCATAAAGGTTGTAGTAGTCGCTTTGCAGACCATCCAGCCCGCCGCACATCAGTACGGTAGGAAATGGCCCCTCGCCTTTCGGCATATGCAAAAAGCCGATAACCGGCGAGCCGCCGGGGATGGCGAATTCCATCTCTTTGAGCGAGCCTGGCAGGCGCTGCGCGGCCTCTTCATAGGCTCGATTCGCCAGCGCCTGCGCCTGTTCGGCCAGCGCGTCGCCCTTGATGTGCGGATAGGCGGCGATGCTATAGAGGTTGGAGGCATGCAGCCAGTGGCGACCGCTCAGGGTGGCGTCCTCTTCCTGGCTCGCCTTTTGCTGCCACTGCATGGCCTGAGTCGACCACTCATAAATCCAGTTCCCGCCGCGATAGCCCACTACCGTATCGTACAGTTCGCTATCGGTTCGTTCGGCCTGGCTCATGATAATCCGCGCCTGTACGTCCAGGATTTCACGCGGATCGACGCCGCGCCAGATCCACATCAGCCGGTTAATCATGCGATACCAGTGCGGAATATTTACGCCATCCAGCGTGGAGTGAACGCTGGGGTGAGCGCCGTGGCTGGAACGTTGCACCAGCGTAGAGGTTTCCGGGTGCTTGAAACGGGGTTTGAACAGCGTTTCGCTAAGGTTAGCCTGTGGCATTGCGCGCAGCCTCCATGTATACGTCAATAGTGCTTATTGTAACCTGGCGGGCGTTAAATAAAACAACGCCCGGCTAAGCCAGGCGTTGAAAGAGGAGGCGGGAATTAACGGCCGGAGATAGGCGGTACGAATACCACGCCCATGTCCCACGGCTGTTCAATCCATGTGTCCTGCGGAATATCAATGACATAATCGTCAACCAGCGGGCGGCCTGCCGGTTTAGCGAAGATAGTGACAAAGTGCGCTTTCGGATACATTTCGCGGATCGCCACGGCGGTGCCGCCGGTATCCACCAGATCGTCGATCACGATAAAGCCTTCGCCGTCGCCTTCGGCGCGTTTCAGTACTTTCAGCTCGCGCTGGTTATCATGGTCGTAGCTGGAGATGCAAACGGTATCAACATGACGAATACCCAACTCGCGGGCCAGCAGCGCCCCCGGTACCAGACCGCCACGGCTGACGGCAATAATGCCTTTCCACTGTTCAGAGGGCATCAGACGATTTGCCAGTTTGCGGGCGTGAATCTGCAACATGTCCCAGGTGACGACGTATTTTTCGCTCATGTGAAGTGTCCCAGCCTGTTAATCTACGGCTTAAAAAGTGTTCTACGGGGAAATAGGTTGCGCGAGATTATAGAGATCTGAAGCGCTAAAAACCAGTGCAACCGGGCTACGCCTTCGCTTTTTACGTGATGCGTACTAACAGAAAGGCCAGAAAGTGGTATTCTCAGGGCCATCTCGCAAGCCAGCCTTGTGATGTTCATCTATTTAACCCTATGACCTGCAAGGTATGTTTGACAGGCCCTCTTAAGGAGACTCAACGTGTCTGAACTGTCTCAGCTTTCTCCACAGCCGCTGTGGGATATTTTCGCTAAAATCTGCTCCATCCCTCACCCGTCCTATCATGAAGAACAGCTTGCCGAACACATTATGGGCTGGGCGAAAGAGAAAGGGCTGCACGCCGAGCGCGACCAGGTCGGTAACATTTTGATTCGTAAAGCCGCTACCGCCGGAATGGAAAACCGTAAACCGGTTGTACTGCAGGCGCACCTCGATATGGTGCCGCAGAAAAACAACGACACCGTACACGACTTCACCAAAGATCCCATCCAGCCGTATATTGATGGCGAGTGGGTAAAAGCGCGCGGCACCACCCTCGGCGCGGACAACGGCATCGGCATGGCCTCTGCGCTGGCGGTGCTGGCGGATGAGAGCGTGGCGCACGGCCCGCTGGAAGTGCTGCTGACCATGACCGAAGAAGCAGGGATGGACGGCGCGTTTGGTCTGCAACCCAACTGGCTGCAGGCGGATATCCTTATCAACACCGACTCTGAAGAAGAGGGTGAAATCTATATGGGCTGCGCCGGTGGTATCGACTTTATTACCACCCTGCCGCTCTCCCGCGAAGCCGTCCCGGCTGATTTCCAGACTTTTAAGCTGACGCTGAAAGGGCTGAAAGGCGGCCACTCCGGCGGCGATATTCATCTGGGTCTTGGCAACGCCAACAAACTGCTGGCGCGTTTCCTGGCGGGCCACGCGCAGGCGCTGGATCTGCGTCTGGTTGACTTCAACGGCGGCACCCTGCGTAACGCCATTCCGCGCGAAGCGTTCGCCACCGTCGCCGTCGCGGCGGGCAAAGCAGACACGCTGAAAAAACTGGCCAATGATTATCTGGATATCCTGAAAAACGAACTGTCGGTCAAAGAAAAGAACCTGACAGTTGTTCTGGAGTCCGTCTCCAGCGATAAAGCGGCGCTGACCGCGCAGTCACGCGATGCCTTCGTGCTGCTGCTGAATGCCACCCCGAACGGCGTTATCCGTAACTCCGACGTGGCGAAAGGGGTTGTTGAAACCTCGCTGAACGTGGGCGTGGTTACCATGCAGGACGACAGCGCGGAGATCATCTGCCTGATTCGTTCGCTGATCGACAGCGGCAAAGATTACGTGGTGAGCATGCTGGAATCACTGGGCAAGCTGGCCGGCGCGAAAACCGCGCCGAAAGGCGGCTACCCAGGCTGGCAGCCGGATGCCAACTCGCCGGTGATGGCGCTGGTGCGTGAAACCTATCAGCGTCTGTTCAATAAGACGCCGAATATTCAGGTGATCCACGCCGGGCTGGAGTGTGGCCTGTTCAAAAAACCGTACCCGGAGATGGATATGGTCTCTATCGGGCCAACCATTACCGGCCCGCACTCGCCGGATGAGCAGGTTCATATCGAAAGCGTCGGCCATTACTGGACGCTGCTGACCGAACTGCTGAAAGCCATTCCGGCGAAATAAGCCAGTAGCGCATCCGGGGGTCCCGGGTGCGCTTGCCCTTACCCGGGCTACGCCCGAAGCCACATCATTTAAATTCCGGCCCTTTAAACGTGCGCACCGGATTGCCGCGTTCAATCTGATGGTGGAACATCCGCCGCTGTGATTTCATCGCCGCGCTTAACGCTTCACGTCGCTGCGCAAGACGCCAGGCAATCAGCAGCCGCGCCAGCCGCTTGTTGGCATGCTGACTGCGCTCCGACTGTACCTTTACGCTAATCCCGCTTGCCACATGCGTCGCCCTGACCGCCGAGTCGGTTTTATTGACGTGCTGCCCGCCGGGGCCGGAAGCGCGCAGGGTTTCAAAACGGATCTCGTCGCCCTGCGCCTGCTCATCCGCGCAAAAGCGGCCGACGCCAATGTACCAGTTCTTGCGCCCGTGCCGTGGCCGGTAAGGGCTTGGGCAGATCCACTGTACCGTGCCGCACCAGCGGTCGCTTAGCGCATCGGCACTGTCGCCCTCCAGGGAGACCAGCGCCGAGCGCAGCGTATCCGGGCGGCCGCCCGGCTCGGTCTCCAGCAGCGTCAGGGCCACGCCCTGCTGTGCCGCCTCGGCCATCAGCCGCGCCAGCGCCTTTTTCACCGCCAGACAGCATTCGTCCGGCCCCTGTGCAGAGGAGAACTGCAATAAAATCATGCGCCGTTCCCTCCGCGGGTTTTCAGGGTCAGCACCGGGCGAAGGCGTGCCACCGGCACGACCAGCCCCGCCTGCACCAGCGAGTCCACCACGCTTTGGGCGGACTTATAGGCCTGCGGCGCTTCTTCATAAATAAGCTGCTTATCACGGCAGATTACCCGGCTGCCAAGCCCCGTGCGGGCCAGCTGCGCCGGGCTGAATTTACCCGACAGCCGCCCTTTACACTCGGTGCGCATCCATTTGCGACCCGCGCCGTGCGCCAGCGAATGCAGGCTGATGTCCGAGGCGACAGGCTGCACCAGCCAGCTGTAATCGCCGCGCGAACCGGGAATGACCACCAGCCCTTCGCCATCCGGCGTGGCGCCCTTGCGGTGCAGCCAGCCCTGTTCGCCATTGATGACGCATGATTCAACGAAGTTATGCGCCACGTCCAGCACCGGCTCGCCTGCGGCCCGCAGCTGCTGCAGGATGCGGGTGGCGATAAGCGCACGGTTAGCGCGGGCAAACGCCAGCGCCTCAGCGTGTTCGGCAAGATAAACCTGCGCCTGCTCACTTCCCTGCGCCAGCCCCGCGTGGGAAAACGCGGCGATATGCCGTTGCAGAATAGCCTGCCCGAGACCACGGGAGCCGCTGTGGGTCAGTAACACCAGATGCTGCGCATCCAGCCCGGCCTGATGGAAACGCCCCTCGTCAAAAACGTCCTCCACCTGCTGTAGCTCGGCGAAGTGGTTGCCGCCGCCAATGGACCCCAGCGCGCCGCGCCACGCATGCTGCGCCAGCGCCGGCGGCAGGTGCGCTTCCAGCCACGCGTCATCGGCATGGTCGTCCAGCGCCAGCAGGCGTTTTTCAGCCTTATCGGCGTTGTATTTGCGCGCCACGATATCGGTTTGCCGCAGCGCCATGCCGCAGCCAATATCGTTGCCGACCAGCGCCGGATAAAGACGCTCAAGGGAGAAGAAAGCCGCGCCAATAGGGTAACCGCGTCCGGGATGTAAATCCGGCATGCCGACGACGCGGCGCATGCCGGGTAAATTTGCGGTGGTGTGTAATTGCTGGATCGCTAAACCTTCGATCCACAGATCGTCTGACGCAATATAAGAAATTGCCTCAGAGAGAACATGAACATTATTGCCCATATACCATTCCTGAAAATTAAAAATAAGGAGATGGCAGACGTTACCAGGGCAAGAAAGGTGTTATTCCTGGAAATGTCTGCAATTGAGGTTGTAAGAATATGTCGTCATGATTAACCTCCTTTGCAGTCAGTGAGAAATGGAAAGTGCGCGTATATTAACAGCCGCGCAGAGCATTGCAAGGCCGTTTATTGAATTACTTCTTGATATATTCTGAATTTATAACCCCAGCAGTAGCTGCCTTTCGAGCTGGGGATCGAGCAGCGTGACATGTAGCCCCACCAGCCGCACGCCCCGCCCGCCCCGGCGCTCGTCCCAGGTTTTGCGCGCGGTGGCAATCAGATCCTCTTTATTCAGCCGCGGCCAGACATGCTCCTGAGTGGTCTGCTGAAAGTCATTGAATTTTAATTTCACCCCCTGGCGGGCAATAAGCAGATCGGGCTTCACGTTGGCCAGACGGCGCTCTAATTCCGGGTAAAGCCGTTCGATTATTGCCTCGCACTCCGCCCACTCGTGAATATCCTCCATCAGGGTACGTTCAACCCCAACCGATTTACGCAAACGCTCGCTGTTAACATCGCGTTCATCAATGCCCTGGCTGCGCTCCCATAATACCCGGCCAAATTTCCCGAAGCGCTTTAATAAGGTGGCGAGATCGCTGTTCTGCACATCCTCACAGGTGCGCAGCCCCATCTGCTCCAGTTTTGCGGCGGATACTTTACCGACGCCGGTGATTTTCCCCAGCGGCAGGG
>NZ_HE578949.1:43661-85651 GCF_000321045.1 Phytobacter massiliensis JC163 | reverse complement strand
TTCACCGGCGCAATCCCGGCTGAGGCCGTGAGCTGCGTCTCCCGGAAGATGGTCTGGCGGATCTCCTGCGCCATCAGCGTGGCGGAGCCGTGGCAGTGCGGGCTGTTGGTCACGTCCAGGTAGGCTTCATCCAGCGACAGCGGCTCTATCAGGTGCGTATAGCGAGAGAAGATTTCACGAATATGGTTCGAGGCCTCTTTGTAGGCATCGAAACGGCCAGGCAACAGGGTCAGGTGCGGACAGAGCTTAAGGGCCATGGCGGTAGGCATCGCGCTGCGCACGCCATACTTGCGGGCGGGGTAATTGGCGGTGCTGATCACGCCGCGCTGCACCCGGCTGCCGCCGATAGCGATGGGAATATCACGCAGGGCGGGGTTGTCGCGCATTTCAACCGCTGCGAAAAAGCAGTCCATATCGACGTGTATGATTTTGCGCATCGCCCCCTCCTCTTACACTGGCTAAGTATACAGTGTTACTTATTATTGAAAAGGAGGCGATGGCCGGGATAACGCTAGCGCGCCGGGCGCGGATGTTGATGCAGTGAAGTCACCTGTTGTTCTTTATCCAGTTTACTGACCAGCGGCTGGACGATCTTCTCCCCGTGCTGGCCAAAATACTGATAGAGCGTATCGGAGGCGCTTTTGGTCAGCACCATGATTTCAATGCGCCGGTTGCCTGCCCCGGCGGGATTTTTTTCATCAAGCAGCATCTGGTCGGCCATTGCACTGACCTGCATGACTTTATCCTCCGGCATGCCCGCCTCTTCCAGCACCCGACGCGCCGAGAGCGCCCTGTCGCCAGAGAGGTTCCAGTTATTATAAACGTTGCTTTTGTAGCCCAGCGCATCGGTATGGCCGGTGATGATGATTTTGTTGTCCAGCGAATCAAAAACCGGCGCCAGTTCGACCAGCAAAGATTTAAAGAACGGCATGATCCGGGCGCTGCCGAGCTCAAACATATTGCGGTTCTGATCGTCTTTGATCAGTACCCGCAGCCCCTGCGGCACAATCTCCATTTCGAGATTGGTTTCCATATGCGCTTTGCGGGCGATGGCGTCGATATTGGTGGCGAGTTCCCCCAGTTCCGTGGCCGATTTTTTCTTCAGCAGCGCCCGCTTCTCATTAATGTCATGGACTTTTTTGGCCGTCTCAGCGGTAACCTGCGCCACCTCTTTCGGCACTGCGGGTTTATCCTGACGCGGCTGCTTGCCGCTTTTACTGTTGGTGGTCGGCGCAATCATTTTTGTGCCGATTTTATTTAACGGCGCGAGGCCGCCGCCGTTGAAGATCGACTGCCCGTGCAGCGCGGCGACTATGTTTTCGCGTTCGGATTTACTGACGCTGTTAACAATCCACAGCGTCATAAACAGCGCCATCATCGCCAGCGTAAAGTCGGCAAACGCCACTTTCCACGCGCCGCCATGATGGCCGCCGTGGTTCTTTTTAACCTGACGCCGGATAATAGTGGTGTTGCCACCACGATCGCGACGGTTAGCCCCTTTTCTCATGCTTATCCCTGCTCCAGCATCGCATTCACCCACGCGTCCAGGTTGGCGAAGGTTGGCTTAGAGGCCAGGTGCAGCAGCTTACGCCCCGCGTCCACCGCCAGCAGCGTCGGCTTGCCGCCCGCGTGGGCCACCAGCACCGTGCGCACGCATTCCAGCAGCGAGTGTTCCGCACGGGCCTGCTGTTCCATTGAGTTGGCCATCGGGTCCATCAGGCAGTAGCAGAAAAAGACGCCGAGAAAGGTGCCCACCAGCGCCGCCGCCACTTTCAGGCCGATCAGCGCAATGGAGCCGTCGATAGACTGCATGGTGATGATGATGCCAAGCACCGCCGCGCAGATACCGAAGCCCGGCATCGCTTCTGCGGTACGCTGTAGCGAGCGCGATGGCGTCAGCAGCTCCTCTTCGGCGGTATCCAGCTCCTGGTCGAGAATGCCTTCCAGTTCATGGGCATCGATTTTACCCATCGCCATCAGGCGGAAGTTGTCGGCGATAAACGTCACTAACCGTTTTTGCGTCAGCACCAGCGGGTATTTCTGGAAAATGGTGCTCTCTTCCGGCTGTTCGATATGCTGATCCAACATACGCAGGCCGCCGGTTTGCACCAGCTCCAGCAGTTCATACAGGCACATTAAAAGCTGGCGCTGAAACTCCGGCCCCAGCTGTTTTTTACTGACCACCCCTTTTAGCTGGTGGGCTATCTCTTTTAATACGTGTTTGGGGTTACCAATGATCATCGCCCCAAAACCCGCGCCAAGAATAATGACGATTTCCGCCGGTTGCCAGATGGCGATTAACTGCCCGCCCGCTTCAAAATAGCCGCCGAATACGCAGCCCAGTACTACCAGTAAACCTAAAATCTTTTGCATTGCATCCTCCGCATAGCCATTCGCGTTGTTAATCTGGATATAAACAATCACGAATCTTCTGCGTGATTTTTTTATTCATCTGACAAATTCGGGCCTCGGTTAGCCCTAATACCAGCGCGATCTCTTTTAAATTCATCTCGTGCTGGTAATACATTGAGAGAATCAGCCCCTCTTTTTCGCTCAGCTGCTGTAGAGCATGGCTGAGCATGTCCTGCGTCACGATCTGTTCTTCAAGCCTGCGCCCCTCCAGGTGCGCCACATGGCTTTCTCCGCTCAGCAGTTCATCCAGGCTGGCCAGCGCCTCCGCCCCCTCAAGCTGCTGGTATTCCAGGTATTCCTGCGCCGTTATTCCCCGTTGAGAAAGCTCTTCCCATGCGGGTTCGCGCCCAAGCGTTTTACGCGCGTCACGAATAAGGTCTTTGATTTGATGGTATTTTTGACGAAGCTGTCGGGGCCGCCAGTCAAGGCTGCGCAGCTCATCGAGGATGGCGCCGCGAATGCGCTGGGCGGCGTAGCCGCCGAACCCTTCATCCGGCATTCCGTAGCGCCGGATGGCATCCAGCAGGCCCATCAACGCCGTTTGCTCCATATCCTGCCGGTCCATCACGCAGGTGCACTGAGGCGCGAGCTGGCGCACCACTTTTCTCACCAGCGGCAGCCAGGCCTGTAAATAGTCGCTCTCCTGCTGGGGCGTAAGCGCGGGCGTTGCGCTAAACGCCTCAGACTCATAAACATCCTGTATCATCTGTGTACCTGGTATGTCGTTTACTGAAATACGACTTTTTTCACCAAAATATCCTTGTAGGGCGCGGTTATTTTGCGAAGCTTCAATTCACTTTTTAGCGCATCGGCAATCAGCTTTCTTATTTCCGCAATTTTCATTGAACGCACTTCTTCGTAATTCAGTTCTGAAAGACGCTCAACGGCAATGCTTTGATAAAGCGGCTCCTGCTGTTTAATTTTTTCTGATTCTTTGTCATTTGTTACCACCATGACCAGCTCCGCTGACATATAGTGATCGGCGCCGCTCTCATCATGCAGCGTGACAATGGTCTCCTGTAAAGAAACGAAGAGGTTGTTACTCTCGTCCATGCTCTCGTCGTCCACGGCATGCGCCGCGGTCGCTGTCTTTCCATTTCCCACGAAGTGATACACGCCCCACCCTGCCCCACCGCCAATAAACAGGGCAATGACGGAACTGATCACACTCGCTATAACAATTTTCTTCATCGCGTTTACACTTTGATCAGTACGGATTCTTTCTGTTGATATTGCGGTTCATCACCCAGCATTAAGGCTGACATCACCTCTTCCTGTTGACGACCTGACTGTTGTTGTTGCTGTTGCCCTCCCTCCGAGGAAACCTGAACATTGACCTCCATAAAGTTCTGCGCCGTCAGATGCAGCCGCAAATCCTCGCTGAACTGCTGCAGGGAGCGGCAGACATCACTCTGGCTGGCACCGATATGCACCGTCAGTTTTCCGGCATCAAGCTGTACGGCAATCTCAAGTTTGCCCAGCGATGGCGGATCCAGACGGATCGTGGACGTTTGCTGCTGCTGACCTAGCTGGAACTGGATGCGGTCTTTCAGCAGCGCCGTCAGTTTTTCACCCAGCTCATCTGCCGACATAACCGTCGGCGAGGCCGCATGCGCGGCAACCACGTTATGCCCGTTAAGCGGGCTCGCGGGCTGGGAGACCTGCGCCGTCACGTTAAGCAGGTTTTGCGTTTCGGCTGGCTGCTCCTGCGCCTGGGTAACGACGCGCTTCATCGCCGCCTGCGGGCGCACCACGCCGTGAGCGCTCTGCTTCACCCGCGCTTCGACGCGCTGGCTCACAGGCGTCGTCGGCGGCTCAGGGGCGATGGCGCGCAGATCCTCGGCGGAAAAGCGGGCCAGCGCCGCCTGCTGTGCAGGCGTGGCCTGCTCCTGCCCCTGCGGGTTAGCCTGGCGCAGCGAAGCCAGTAACCCCTGCGCCGCGGGCGACAGCGCCGGGCTGTGGGTCTGCGCCAGCGCTTGCTGAGGCGTGTCCCGGCGGGCGAGAGAAGACAGCACGCTTGCGCTGTGCAACGCCGCCAGCTTTTCAGGCAGCCCGGCCGCGGGCTGTTGGGCCGTATTTGCGGGCAATGCAGGCGCAGGCTGCGCCAGCAGCATGGCCATCAGCGCCTGCATTGCCGCCGGATCGCTCTCCTGGCGCTGCGCATCGCTGGCCTGACGCTGGCTGTGTCTGGCGCTTTGCAGCCGCGCGGCGACGTTTTCCGTCGCCATCTGCAGCAGTGAAAAGGGTTGCCCCTCCTGCCGGGTTGCCGCTGACGACACGGCGGCGGTATCCGGTGCGGCATCCGCCAGGACGCTGGTTGCGGCCAGTAGTACAGGGTTCATGCCTTCTCCGAAATTAAGTTAACCATCGAGTACGCCAGCACGCCCTCTGAAAGCTTTTGATGTTTATCCATGCGCGCTTTAAGCACTTCCGCGCGCTGCGTGCGGCGGGCGATCAGCGCGGCGAAGGCGGCGTGCAGCTTCTCTTTCACCACCCGCAGCTCCGCCTCTGAGGTTTCCGCTGCGGCATAGCTTTCAAACTGGCGCATTAACTGCTGGCGCAGCGCCGGAAGACGACGCCAGCGCTGCTTATCCAGCGCTTCGTTCATGGCGTCGATGAGGGCAAAAAGCGCCCGTTGCTGGCTCTCTCTTTCCATCACGTTAACCAAGTTTGCTCGACAGACCGTCCCACCCTTCGCGCAGGTTGGTCAGAATGAGGATCACTTCGTCGATCTTCTCCAGCGATAGCTCGCCGCTGGCCTCATACAGGCGGTAGACGCAGTGGTCATAAAGCCGGGAGAGATTGACCACCAGTTCACCGCCGGTTTCAAACTCCAGCGAACTGGTGAGCGCATTGAGGATGTCGATGCACTTATTGATGCTTTGCGCTTTTTTATCGAAGCGCTTGTGTTCGATATGGCTTTTGGCGCGTTCCAGTTCGTCCATCAGGCCGGAGAACAGCACCAGCACCAGTTCCAGCGGCGACGCCGCCGCCGTGCGTGCCGCCAGATCGATCTCTTTGTATTGCGAATAACCATCCTGCGTGTCGTACATACTTCCGTCTGCCTTTTTACTTAATCCGTTGCTTACATAAACGCGGCCATGCTGGTTTGCATGGTGTACACCTCGATTAAGGTATTGGTGTACTCCTCCACATAGCGTTCGTAGTTGTTGTTGTAGGTTTCCGTCAGCTGATCGGCTTCATCCTGAATTTTGTCCTGCTGATCGTCGATGGTTTGCTGGCGTAGGGTGAGGATGCCGTTGCTGGAGTCGAGATAGCTGTCCATCAGGTCATCCATCTGCGCGACCATGCTGTCTTCGCCGACGAAAATGGCGCTCAGACCGTCCGGGTTCTCTTCCATCGCCTCGTTGAACTGGTCGGAGTCGATCTGCAAGTGGCCGTTGGAGTCGAGAGTAATGCCGTAATCCACGATGGAGACGTCGCCATAGGTGGCGTGGGCGATATCATCCAGCTGGTTGGCCAGCGATTTAAGCCCGGAGTCGCCAGCAAACACGCCCGCGCTGGAGGTTTCGCTACCGCTGGTGGTTAATGAATCTACGGTGTCGACCAGCGTGTTGTAGGCGTCGACAAAGGTCTGCACTTTGGCCTGGCTGGCGCTGGAGTCCTCCGCCACGGTGAAGGTGGTCAGGTCGTCGTCGTCGTCGGAAACCTCAGAAAAAGTGAGGGTGACGCCGGGAATCACGTCATCAAAAGTATTGGTGCTGTTGGTAATAGTCGGCCCGGTTGCGCCGCCAAGATGAATAACGGCATCCTGGGCTGCGGTCATTTCCGTCAGCGTCGGCCCGGTGGATGACGTGTCCGTGGTGGTACTGTGCCCTTCGACATTGACGCTAAAGGCGCTCTGCGCCCCGGTCGTGTCCGAGGTGAGCATAATCGTGGTCGCGCCATCGGTCTTAACCAGCGCCGCAGAGACGCCGGGGTTATCGTCGGCGTCGTTAATGGCGTTGACCAGTTCGCTGGCGTCGATAAAGCCGTCGCCATCCCCTTCGTCATCGGCGGCGGCGAGGTCAATATCCATGGTGCTGTCGCCCATGGTCAGCGAAAAGGTGCCGGTCGCGGAGAAGGTATCGTCGTTCAGGTCAAACGTTGACTGCTGCGCCTGCGCCAGCTGACCGACATAAAAAGAGTAGGTGCCCGCCTGCGCCTGGGAGTTAGCGGTAATGGTCGCGGAGTCATTATTGCTGGTCGCCGAAAAGGTGACCGGGCCATCGGTTTCGCTGTTCAACCCGTCAATGGCGCTCTGAAAATCGTTCAGCGCCGAGCTAAGGGAATCCAGCGCGGCGCTCTCTGCATCCAGCTCCGACTGTTTTTGTTGCAGATTGGTCGCCTGGGTGGCGACATCCGCATAGGCTATTTCTTGCGCAATAGTTCTTGGATTGATCATCTGAGACTCCGTCAACGTTGCGAGAACAAAAGCAATAAGCATGCCAATTATTTTATTGATATAAATCAGCAAGTTATTAACCGGAAGGAAAAGCATTTTCCTCTGGCGAGGAAGGTTTCCGGCGCGCGCCGGGAAAAGCACAACACCGCCTGCTGGCGGTGTTGCGAATGGCGAAGACTCGCCGGGCAGACATTACTGCAGCAGGCTGGATACCATGCTGGACATGCTGTTGGACTGTTTCAGCATGGTGATACCGGTCTGCATCAGCACCTGCTGTTTGGTCATGTTGGACGCTTCTGTCGCATAGTCGGTATCCATGATGTTACCGATAGCCACCTCAGTGTTGTCCTGCATGCTGGTCAGGTTGTTGGCGGTGTCGTTCAGACGGTTGATAGACGCACCCAGTTTGGACTGGATTTTGGACACGTCGTCCATCGCGGTGGAGATGGTGGTGATCATATCGTTGGCAGAGCCGGAGGCGGTCAGTTCGGTGTTGCCAGAAGCGGTGGCGCCACTGACGCCCTGATCCATTTTAAAGGAGTTGCTGACATCAGACAGATCGTCAACCAGGTCGCCCAGCTGGCTGGAGATATCGACGGTCATGGTGTCGGAGGATTCCGCGCCAACCTGGAAGGTCACACCGCTCTGGAACAGACCGTCTTTACCGGTGTTGCTGGTGCCGGAAACCCCGAACAGGTTGGTGCCGCCGTAGGTGGTGTTCTGCAGCATATCGGACATCTGCTGGCCCAGCTCGTCGTATTCATCCTGCATTGCCTGCAGGTCGTCTTCGCTGTAGGTGCCGTTCGATGCCTGAGTTGCAAGGTCTTTCATGCGGCCCAGCACGTCGGACATTTCATCGAACATGCTGTCTGCGGTCTGCAGCATTGCGGTCGCATCCTGAATGTTGCTCTGCGCAACGGCCATGCCGCTGGACTGCGCGGTCAGGCGGTTAGCAATCTGTTTGCCTGCGGCGTCATCGGCAGAAGAGTTGATGCGGTTACCGGTGGCCAGACGCTCCATAGAAGTAGAGAGCGAAGCGTTGCTTTTGTTGATAGCGTTAACGGCTGCCATTGAGGCGTTGTTTGTATTAATAGATAACATGGTCCTGCTCCTTAGGAATACTCGTTGTTTGTTTCTACACTCTGTAAAAACGACAGCCTGATGCGAAAACTTAAAGCGACAACGAAAAAAATTTTCCTGGCACGGTTGTGACGGCAGATGCAATAAAAAAGTACTTTAGATCCAGATCAAAAAAAACCTTATAAAAAGATTATTAGTAATATTCCAATGCTTAAAAAAGTTGATAAAAAGATGAAGCATAATTTACTGATAACCTTAAGTAGATCCTTAAGACATGCACTTATTAAAAAATGCTACTGGAAAATTAATTTACATTCAGTTGCAAAAGCGGCGTATTTTTGTATTGTAGCAGGTCAGGGCTTTCGCTACATTTGCCCTCCATTTTAGTCACGCTAATGTATTGGCAAAAATAAAAATGCCCGCTTTCAGGCCACAGCACAAATAATCACACACGTTCATTAAGGATAGTGCACAGGTAACCAGACCATGAGTATTGTAGTCAACAACTGGCGAATGGATTCGTCGCTCAATGCCTTGATTCATTGTGAAACAGGCGAAACACGTCGCCTGGGCGAATACCATTTTATTTTGTTAGAAATATTAGCTAAGAATGCCGATACGGTGATGTCCCGCGCTTTTCTGATGTCAGAGGTGTGGAAGAACCGGGTCGTCGGCGGCAATAGTCTGCCTACCGCGATTCATGCGCTGCGCGTCGCCATTGATGATGATGGCAAGCAGCAGGAAATTATCAAAACGGTGCCGAAAAAAGGGTATCTGTTTAATAAAAGTTATCTGACTTTTGTTGAAGACGCGGTGGAAAACGCGCCGCCCGAAGAGGCGCCGCTGCCGGTGGTTGAGACCTCAGCACCAGCGCCCGCTTTGCCGGAGCCGGAGAGCGTCATCACCCCGTCCGCCCCGCCTGCAAGCCATCGTCGCCGTAACGCTCTGCTGGCGCTCTGTGCCTTAGCGTGCGTAGCGGGCAGCGTCTTTTTCGCTTTACCCCGCTTCACGTCTCAGGCCGCTGTGGATGTACCGCAGCTGGTAAAAGAGAACGTCAAGGATGCCAGCCGCATTGCCCTTTTTCACTTTTATCACTCCCCTGCCGAGCAGGCGCAGCCCTCGACATTTTCACGCCATATTAGCCCTGCCCTGCATCAGGTTAACGCGCTATTAGCGACGCATAATGCAACGATGGACCTCTATTACAAGGCTTCGCTGCAAAAACTGTCGCTGGATATCCTGCTCAATTCGTCTTGCGATAAAAGCACGCAGCTGGCGCTGAATTTTTCCAACTGGCAAAACAAAGATAAAGAGCTGAACGCTATTATGTTTCAGGAAGTGGAGAAAATGTTAAATGAAATGCCGTCTTGCTAATAAATATTTATCCAGCTTCGCACTTATTGCATTAATGTCATGCTCTTCGCTGGCCAGAGCGGAAATTGAATCGACGGTAATGGCAAATTACGATCTGTCGACGGGGAAAAACACCCATTATCAAATGGTGGTCAGTAACCCGGGCGATGAGCCTGTCGTGACGGTGCGCCCGCTGGGCGGCAATAATAATTCGCCCTCCGTATTTAAAGTTTCCGCCTGTACCGACCGTCATGCAGGCACGGCCCGCCAGGGAATATTTAAATTCAGCCAGGCCGATACCGATAAGACCGATGAGTTGTTATCCAGTATTGGTTCTTACGTTAATGAAAATAATATGCGGACGTGGTGGATTCACCTGAACGAGAAACAGAACCTGGTCTTTAACCAGGATCTTGGCGGCCTGGTGATCCTCGATCCCAATGCCTTTGGCCTTATCGTCCGCAATTGTAAAACCCATTAACCCCGCCAGCGTGAGGTAGCCCGGATAAGGCAACGCCGCATCCGGGAACGCCAGCGGCGCTAGCGCAACAGGCTGCGCACCGTCTGGCCCGAGAGCCGCGCCTGACCATTTACCGCCTGCATCAACACCTGATAATTATGATTGGCGTTGTCCAGCACGCCGCCCAGCGTTTTTGACGCCTGCACCGCGCTTTCCGTCTGCGGAAAACGGGCCATGCCGTCAATAAGCTGGCGGGCCTTCTCCTGCTGCGTCGCCATCTGCGCGCGTCTGTCGCCAATGGCATCCAGCGCCTGCTGTACGCCGTCTGCGGATGGCGCGCCCTGGCGTACGCCCTGCAAAAGTTCATCGGCCAGCGACGGTTCGGCAAAGGTTTTTATGGGGGTAAAGGCGGCGGGTTTCGCGCCCTCCTCATGGACGCTCAACGTCTGCGCGATCTGCGGCCACTGCGCTTCGGCGGCGGAAAACGCCATCACGCCCTGGCTTGCGTGGGTCTGAATGCCGATACGGCGCAGGGCGTTGCTCATCTGCACCTGATACTGGCCGTCGTCAGTATCGTCGCTCACCGCCACGGCGGAAAGCCGGGTCTGCCTGCCGTCAAAGATACTGAACATCCGGGTGCCCGCCGCTTTGCGTTCTACCGTCTGCGCCAGCTCCGGGGCATGAAACGTCACCCTCGCCTCCCCCTGTAGAACCGGTTTTAGCTGGCGGTCAACCGCGCCGCCGGAAAGGGTGGTGCGCTTCTCCAGCGTCTGGATAAGCGCCGCGCTTTTCTCCTGTAGCCCCTGGCCGCCGCGCCGCGTGCCGGTAATCCAGCAGCTGCTGCTCAAGCTGGCCCAGGTAGTGATCCGCCTGCTGTAGCGTGGTGATCTGGTCGTTAAGCTGTACGCTATAGCGTTGTGGCCGCGTGGCGATCAGCGGGGAGGCCGGATAGTCGCTCGCCGTAACGGGCGACTTCTGATGAACAGGGGCGTTTTGCGCCACCGCCTGTTGCTGTACCGACGCATTATGGGCTCCGCTTGCGGAGAGGGACGTTGTGTTTAAACCAACCTGCATACTGTTCCTGACTGAACGCCGCCTGTTAAAGCACGCTAAAGAGATTTAACTCACTCACCTTCGAGTATGTTTTTAAAGTCGCTTCCATCGCCACTTCCAGACCGGTAAAGGTAATGGAAGCGGGGCCGTAATCCAGATCGCTTAGCGAGCCGATGAGCTGGTCGTTCGAGGTAGCAATGTCTGTCTGCGCGCCGCTCAGCATCGACATGGTGTTTTGCGTCTCGCCCAGCGAGGCGATAGAGGCGTTCAGCGAATCCGACGCCGTGTCGACCACATCAATAGCGCTGGCGATATCGCTCTGCACCTGCGGGTCCGCCGGATCGACTGACGGGTCCTGCAACGCCTGCGACAGGGTGTTGAGCGTGTTCAGCACGTCAAGGCTGCTGCCGAAAAAGTCGCTCACCGCCACGTTGGTATCCACCTCAACGCCGTTGGAGACCGTGCTCTGACGATGATCGCTGTTCCCCTGGTAAACGTAGCTATCGGTGACGCCGTCGCCGTCATCATCCATCGCCACAATCGGCGGCTGGTCGTTAACGGTGCCGCCAAAGACGTAGTGGCCGTCTTCGTCCTGGTAATTGAGCGCCGCGACCATTGCGTCGGTCAGGGATTGCAACTCCTGCCCAAGGCTTGACAGCGACTCGGCGGTATTGGTGCCGTTGGCCGCTTCCAGCAGGTCGTCGCGCGCGGAAAGCAGATCGTTATTGACGCCATCCAGAATGGATTCCTGCTGGCTCATGCCGGCCGAGGCGGCATCAATATTGCTCTGGTACTGGTCGATCGCCGCCTGCTGGCGGTTAAGCTGGGTAATACGGGTGGAGGCGATAGGATCGTCCGACGGCAGCAAAATGCTTTTGCCGGTCGCCATCTGGGTGACCACGTGCGCCAGATCGTTTGAGAGATCGTTAAAGCTCCGGGTCATGGAAACATAAGATTGTTGGGCGGTAACGCGCATAGTGCTCTCCGGTTAGCTACACATCTCCAGCACAGAGTCGAAAATCTCCGCGCCGGCTGAAATGACTTTCAGGTTGGCCTCATAAATCTGCTGATAGGTAATAAGGTTCACCGCTTCTTCGTCCATGCTGACGCCGCTGACGCTGCTCTGCTGGTTCTGCGCTTCGGAATAGACATTCGACGCCGCCTGGGCCTCGGTCTGGTTCTGCTGGCTGTAAATGCCGATGTCGCTGATGATCGACGAGCAGGCCGCGCCGACGGTGACGTCGCCGAGGTTGGCAATCGACAGCGGTTCGGTAGAGATGTTTATCAGCGCCTGCAGATTGTCGCTGTTGCCGCTCTCATCCGGCGAGCTGGAGAAGGCCAGCTCATCGGCGGTGATATCGGGGTTAACGGTCAGCGGGCCGTCTGAGTCATTGGCATCGTAGATAAACAGCGGCTCGCCGGGGTTACCGTTAAGGTCGTACCCCTGCGCAAGCTGGCCGTTCACCGCGTCGGCGAACTGCGAGGCGATGCTGTTGATGGTATCGGAAAGCGGCGTCAGCACCTGGTTCTGGTAATCAAACAGCGCCCCCAGCGAACCGCCGGTATCGGTGGTCATGGAGGAGGTCGTGCCCGCGAAGGTCAGCGACATGCTCTGCGTGCCGTCAGGGTTGCTTTCCAGCGCGATGGTCGAACACTGCTGGCCGCTGACTAACGGCTGGCCGTTCTGTAGCGTGACGTTATAGTTGCCCTCGTCATCGATATTGACCTGCACATCCATCATGCCGCTCAGCTGTTCAACCATCTGGTCACGGGCGTCATACAGGGCGGAGGCGTTGTCGCCGTTGGCTTCGGCCTGGGCAATCTGCTGGTTATAGCTGGCGATACCGCTGGTCAGGGTGTTGATTTGCGCCACCATCGCCTGCTCCTGGCTTACAATTTCACTGCTTTGGGAGGAGACGTAATCCAGGGTGTTGTCGATACGCAGCGCCAGCGCGCTGGATTCGCTCAGCACCTGCTCGCGCAGGGCCGAATCATCCGGGCTGGTGGTGGCCTCGTTCAGGGCGGCGAAAAAGTTGTCAAAGCCGCCGCTCAGGCTGCTGTTTTCATCGCTGAGCACCGTTTCCAACTGGGTCAGATACTCCTGCTGCGTACTGTAGTAGCCGTAATCGCTGGCGGCATACCAGACCTGGTTGACCTGGTACTGGTTAGAGACCCGGCGGATGCTGTCTACCTGCACGCCGTTGCCCGCGCTGTTCGACGAGCCGCCGCTGGCGCCGATGCTGCTAATTACCGCCACCTGGCGGGTGTAGCCATCGGTCATCGCATTGGCGGTATTCTGCGCCGTAACGTTTAGCTCCACCTGCGCCGTAGAAGCGCCGCTGTAGCCAATGTTAATCATATCCATTAAAAAATCCTTGCCGGTCTGTCGTTATCAACCATGCAGCTTAAAAGCGGCGAAAAGCGACGGCTTCTTAAGCCGCCGCCGCGTTACGCTTTGTGATGGGGTGAAAGCTGTTTAACCAGCATCGCCGCAATGCCGATACCGTGGTGCTGTGCCAGGGTGTTACAAAGCTGGTCATCATAAAAGCCCTGCATCATGCGCACCGAGTCGCTGTTAAACGGATTGTCTTTAGAATCAAAGATCTCATTGGTTTTCCGCATCTCCTTGAGCATATTGCGCAGGAAGATAGCTTCGAACTGCTCCGCTGCTTTTTGCAGGTCGTTATCTTTGATTTCCGGCCCCATTAAGGCATCGTGGCCAGACGTTCCGCCGCTGCGGTTGATGTGGATATCTGCCATTAGATCACCTCCAGGTCGGCATCGAGAGCGCCTGCTTGATGCAGCGCCTGTAAAATAGACATGATGTCATCCGGCGTGGCCCCCAGGCTGTTAAGCGCGTTGACCAGCGTTTTCAGGCTGCTCGACTCCGGCAGGCTGATCATCCCCGGACGGGCGTGGTTCACCGAAATATTGCTCTGCGGCGTTACGGCGGTGCGCCCGCCAGCGAAGGCGTTGGGCTGGCTGACATTGCTGGTTTCGCTGATGGAAACCGTCAGGCTGCCGTGGGAAACCGCCGCCGCGTGCAGTACGACGCCGTCGCCCATCACCACCGTGCCGGTGCGCGAATTAAAGACGACGCGGGCGCGTACCCGCTCGGCCTGCACCTGCACATCATCAAGCTGCGACATAAACGCCACGCGAGCGCCGGGGCTGGTTGGCGCGCGAACGGTCACGCTGGTGGAGCTTTGCGCGGTGGCGATACCGCCAAACGCGGCGTTAATCGCTCCGGCGATATTGTTGGCGTCTTTAAACGACGGGCGCTTGAGATTGAGGGTGATGGTGTCGCCCATCTGAAAGTCGCTGGGAATTTCACGCTCAACCGTCGCGCCGTTGGGGATAAGCCCCGCCGTTGGGGTGTTGACGGTAACGCTGGAGCCGCTGGCGCCGGTGGCGTTCATCCCGCCGACCACCACGCTGCCCTGCGCCAGGGCATACACTTCGCCATCCGCGCCGTGCAGCTGCGTCAGCAGCAGGGTGCCGCCGCGCAGGCTTTTCGCATCGCCAATGGAGGAGACGGTCACGTCAATGGTCTGCCCGCGCGAATACATCGGCGGCAGTACGGCGCTGACCGCCACCGCCGCCACGTTCTTCACCTTCGGGTCGATTTTGGCGGGTAGCTGCACGCCGAACTGGCGCAGCATGTTGGTAATGGTCTGGTTGGTGAACTTGACCTGGTTTTTATCGCCGGTGCCGTCCAGCCCGACCACCAGACTGTAGCCCACCAGCTGGTTCTCCCTCACCCCCTGGACATTCACCAGCGACTCAAGGGACTGCGCCTGCGCCATGCCGGGCAGCGCCAGCGTGAAGGCGATAGCGACGCCGTAAAACGCCTGCCGCCAGCGCCCGCGTATGTGTTGCATGTCAGACTCCTGCATTAAATCGGGAATACCAGACGTAGCCGTTGCCGTCGGCCATCGGGTGGTGAGGTTCATAGCGCTTTATCGCGCCGCCGCTTTGCAACACATCCTCAACCTGGACGCTGGCACCGTCGATAGCGTGCTGATGATGAGCGCCGATCAGGCTGTTGTTGTAAACCGCAGCGAAAACCGGGCTGCGGGCTTTATAGGCCTGCGCTTCGCTGTGGGCAGGCGCCTCTGCGTTGGCAAGATTACTGGCGACGGTGTTCAGGCGGATGGTTTGCGCCGTCATCGCCGAGCCGGAAATCTGATAAATATCCGAAAACGACATTGTTATTTCCCTTCAATCGCTTCTCTGATCCCGCTGATTTGCAGGTTTAGAAAGGCCAGACTGCTTTGATAATCCATACTATTTTGCGAAAACCGCGCCTGTTCGGTATTCAGCTCGACGGTATTGCCATCTTTTGCAGGCTGCATCGGCACGCGGTATTTCACGTCCACTTCGGGCATGACATTTGTCCGGCTTGCCCGTTGCATCTCAGCGGCAAAATCAATATCTTTAGCCTTGAAATTTGGCGTATCGACGTTCGCCAGGTTCGCAGTCAGTAGCTCGGTCCTCTCAAGACGTAACTTCACTGCCTGCGGATGTACCCCCAACGCCTGCTGAAAACTGATTCCCATTCTTTCCATCACTCCTGCATTGATCCTGCGGTTATAAGCAATAACCATGCCAATTATTAAGCAGTTGATAAGAAAGGATTTTATGAGATCACTTTTCACTCGGCGGAAAACCTTTTTCCGCATGGCCGTTACGCTGGCGTTCGCATCAACACCCGCCCTGACGGCGTTTGCCGCCACGCAGCCGGTGCAGCACAGCGCCCGCGAGCAGATCAACGCGCTGGTACTGAGCGCCGCCAGCCGGCAAATCGACGCGCTGGCGCAGAAGGCCCGCTGGCATGACTACCGCTACACCTTCAATGTCTTTATCCCTTCGGCCGTGGCCAACGACCCGCTCTGCCCTTCTGCGCCACGCATCAACGCGGCGTCTCCCGCGCAGACGGCGCTCAGCCGGATGAATTTTGAGGTGAACTGCCCCGGCAACGGAGGCTGGAAGGTGAATGTGTCGGTACGCCCGGACGTTTACGTCCCGGTGGTGATGCCAAAATCACTGATTCAGCGCGATACGGTTATTAGCGCCGACGATGTGCAGCTCAAAAAATATGACATCAGCAGCGGGCGCGGCGAACTGCTGATGGACCTCAGCGATGTGGTCGGCCTGACCAGCAAGCGTACCCTGCAGCCCGGAAAACCCCTGACCCGCGCCCAGCTACAGGAGCCGTTGCTGGTGAAACGCGACCAGCCGGTCACCATCGTCACCCATATGGGCGGGATCACCGCCTCAATGCCCGGCGTGGCGCTGAAAAACGGCCGTAAGGGCGAGGTAATCAAAATCCGCAACGCCACCAGCCAGCGCATTATCAGCGGCGTGGTGGACGACAGCGGCGTGGTCACCACGCTCACCAGCGTGCAATAAGGCGAATATTGCCTGGGCGGCTTAAGTTTTCGCCCGGCACGGCCGCTTTTGTTGATTAACAGAGACAGCCAGACGCGAAACACGAGGTTGATATGAAGATAACGCCGACAGTGGCCGGCAGCCGCCCGGCCTCAACGTCCAGTGGGACACAACGCGCCGCGAAAGCGTCGGTCGTAAGCAGCAGCGCAGCCCCCGCCACCGCCGATGAGGTAACCCAGGCGGGTTTACAGGCCGCGCAGCAAAGCCTGAACGACGCCCGGAGCGAGGTCGACTATGACAAAGTCGCGCAGATGCAGGCCGCGCTCTCTGCGGGCACGCTGAGCGTTGATCCCGACCAGCTTGCGGGCGACATGCTCAATTTTTTCCGCCAGTAAGAGGCCAGCGAAGTGAGTACCAGGCTTGAGCAGGTGAAAGCGTTGCTTTCCGGGATCCGCGAAGACAACACGCATTATGACGCTCTGCGGGCGCTGCTGGAGCAGCAGCGCCTGTGCATGATCCGCCGCGCCAGCGACGAACTGCTGGCGGTGAATGACACCATCCAGCAGCACTATGAAACGCTCAACCGCAGCAGCCAGCAGCGGCGCGACCTGCTGCTGCAGCTTGGCGTAAGCGTTAACGCCGCCGGGATTGACGAGGTGCTGAGCTGGCTGCCGGCAGCGCAAAAAAACGCCGCCCGACGCTGGTGGCGCGATCTGGAACAAAAAGCGGAGCGCTGCAAAGCGTGGAATGAAAAAAACGGCGACCTGCTGATTCGCCAGTATGAGTTTATTCAGGCTTTTTTAGGCACCGAACCCAATTTTATCTACCAGCCGTGAGGCTTCCCGCTGAGGGGAAGCGCGTTTTCCTCTGTCGTCATAAGTTATTGAAAAGTATGCAGACCAGAGACGGCATGCAAATTGCTTAGTCTTCGCCAGCTAACCATACCGGGATTGTTGAGAAACGAAATGAGTACCATCGAATGTTATGAGCCGGACTTCGTCCGCGCGTTTTTATCCCGCAGCCCTGGCTCTCCCCTGCATGCCCGAAAGGCATGGCAACATGAAGTTCGCCATAGTCTGCTGCTGACGGAGGCCGACTGCTGCGAAACCGCCCTCGGCGATCCCCATGCCTTTACGCTCCACGTTAGCGAGTGCGAGGCCGAGGCGGAAAGCCTGCCGCTCACCCGCCGCGAGCAGGCGCTGAACCAGGCGGCGCTTAACTGCGTCACCCTGCCCGGCCTGCCGCCGGAGCAGCGCCTGTATGCGCTGGGGATCATGCTCTCCTACAGCAAAAAGTTGCCCGGCGACAGTGACCAGACCCTTGCGCAAGTCGCTTCGCTGCCGGACGTTCTGGAAGGCTACGCGCTGGATGGCGAATTGCAGGCGCAGTTTGCCAGCCTGCCCCCGGTTTTGCAGCTTCAACGCCAGCTGATTACTCTGCTGGGCAGTATCGGTTTTGACTGGCAGATCCTGCCCGACAGCGCACGAAAAATCAGCCTGCCGCTGCAGGTAGCTATGCTATCCCTGCAGGATGCGAACAGCGAAGCGCTATTGCAGGAGCAGTTGCAGGCGAACTGGCACCGAACCCACCAGCAGTACTTCGCCCCGCAGGCGTGGGTTTTCAGCAACTATCTGATTTATCGCCTCTACCACGATATGTTTCCCCAGCACCAGGGGGCGTCTGTCGGCCAGCGTTACTTTGAACTGACGACCGACTTCTTTCTTATCCGCACCCTGTTCAGCCTCTGGACCCTCGACGGCTCGCCGCTGAACCCTGCGGAGATTTTTGCGACGTTTGCGCTGTTTGAACGCTGGCGGCTCGGCGACGCCGCTGCCGCCCTTCGTCAGCAGATCCAGGCGCTGCTGCCCGGCGATGTCATGCTGTCCGCGTTTTCCTTATTGACTCCTTAGTGTCCTTTTGCCGGGCCGCAACCCGGCTTTTTTTGTGAAACTCACCATGTCCAAATCCCATACCGCGCATCCTGCCTCAACAGCTATTGTTAAGACGCTGGAGACCGGCCGCGAAAAACCCTTTGTCAGCGTCGTCACTCCAACCTGGAACCGCAGCGCCTTTCTGCCGTGGCTGCTCTATATGTTCCGCTATCAGGATTACCCGGCGGACCGCCGTGAACTGGTTATTCTCGACGACTCGCCCCAGAGCCATCTGCCGGTCATTGAGCGGCTGACCCAGGGCAACCCGCAGGCGTTCAACATTCGTTATATCCACCATCCAGAACGGCTGGCGCTGGGTAGAAAGCGCAACATGCTCAATGAACTGGCGGTGGGCGAGTACATTCTGTGCATGGATGACGACGACTACTACCCGGCGGATAAAATCTCCTGGACCATCGCCATGATGCAGCAGCACCGGGCGCTGATCTCCGGCTCCGATCAGATCCCCATCTGGTACAGCCATATCAACCGCCTCTTTAAGACTCGCAGCTTCGGCCCGCAAAATATTCTTAACGGCACCTTCTGCTATCACCGTAATTACCTGCGCAAACACCGCTACGACGATGACTGCAATCTGAGTGAAGAGGCGGGCTTTACCAATAAGTTCACCGCCAATCCGCTCCAGCTGCCCGGCGAGCGCACGATTTTGTGCGTTTCCCACAGCCAGAACACCTTTGATAAAGATTTCGTGCTGGGCGCCAGCGAACCACTTGATACCACGCTTGACCAGATCGTTACCGATCCGCTGCTGCGCAACTGGTATCTGAGCCTGCATAACGCGACGCACCACCGGCCGGTGCAGTGGGATATTGTCGATCAGGCCATTATCATTAACCTCGACAAGCGCCCGGATCGCCTGAGCCAGATCCAGCAGGAGCTATTGCAGCTGAAATTCCCGGCGGAAAAGATCACCCGCCTGGCCGCCAGTGAAGAGAACGATGGTCGCCTGGGCCGACGCCGGTCCCACCTGCGGGCGCTTGAGCTGGCGCAGCAGCAGGGCTGGCGCAACTATCTGCTGCTGGAAGATGACGCGGTGATCCTCAAGCAGGAGAAGCACATCAATGTGCTGAACCGGCTTCTGAACGGGCTGGCGAAATTACCCTGGGAGGTGGTGATCCTGGGCGGTGAGGTTAAGCAGGGGACGGTGCTAAAAAGCCTGAACGGGATGATTCACGCCCGCGACTGCCAGAAGGTGTGCGCTTATCTGGTGAATAGCGCCTACTACGCCACCCTGGCGCAGCAGATGCAGCGTGACCCCTGCGACACCCCTGAAGGCCAGTGGCAACCGCTGCTGCGCGAGGGGAAATGGCTGGCCTGCTATCCGAGTCTCAGCTACCAGCGGGCGGGTTATAGCGATATTGAACACTGCATAACAGATAATATCGGCGCTTATTTTAATAAAATCACGCCCAAATCCGCCCCGCTTCCTGAGACACCTGTCAGCGGCGACGAAACGCTATGCTTTTATATGGAAACCATAGAAAACGCCAGGTTCTACAGCAGGATAATCAATGCCCTGCCCGCGCAGGAACAGAAGGAGATTCTGATCCTCACCCCCTGGACACATATCAAAAATTACAGCGAAACGGCCAACCCCCTCTGCCGCCACCATCTGGTGCTGGATAGCGAAAAAATCCCGCTGGCGGAGAATATGAAAAAGGCCAAAGCCGCGCTATTTAACGCCATCGATAATGACATCAAACATAGCCGGGAGTATCTGGTACAAAAAACCGCCTATGAAAAGTGCTGGTCGGTCTATTTAGCCATACTGGGTAATATCATGCGCACGGGCATTCTCAAGAACATCAAAAAGATAGTGATGTGTTCGGGGAATGGCCTGGCGGAGAAGCCGGTGTCGCTTTTCTGTAAAATCAATAATATCGATACCGATTATATTGAGCTGGCGAATTTCCCGAATAAAGTGTTCATTGATACGCAGGGGTCGAATGCGCTCTCCAGACTGGCGGCAGACCCGGCTATTCTGCAACGTTTGCCCGCGGTGGATGAACTGTTTCATCGCCGCTGGATGGTCGACTATGAACGTGAAAAGAGAAACCCGCCGCTGCAGGCGCTGAATAACCCCTGCGCCGGGCTTATCAACAAAGCCTCGACGGCTAAGATCCTCGCCAGCGGCAAAGATTACCTCTTCCTGCCGCTCCAGGTTTCCTATGATACCCAGCTGTGGATTAACGCCGATCTCCGCAATGAAGAGGCGATTAAGCATGCCTGCGCAGCAGCGAAAAAGTCCAGTATCCCCCTGGTGGTCAAAATCCATCCGGCGGAAACCCAGCTAGGGGAAATCAAACAGATTGTTCAACTTCAGCAACGGTATCGTTTCCTGATCAGCAATGAAAATACGCTCGATTTAATCAAGGGCGCCAGCAAGGTGATCACCATCAACTCCACGGTGGGTTTGGAAGCACTGCTTTATAAAAAGCCGCTGGAAATACTGGGACGCTGCTTTTACAAAAACCTGAGCTATGAAGAGGTGAAAAAATACATCCATCACTATCTGTTTACCGGCATCGAAACCCGCGCGCAGGAGCCGGTGCCAACCGATATCGCCAGACAGTTTCTCAACCACAGCGCTAAGCTTGAGGAATATTGGCTGTCGTAAGTGGTGGATTATAAGGTGGAGCCGGGATTCCCGGATGCGGCTTCGCCTTATCCGGGCTACAAACAGACACCGCGGCGTGATTTACTTAAAAAACAGCTTCTTATAATCAACAAATTTATTTTCGATATCGCTGCGGTCCGGCGTCTGATAGCCAATATTGGGATAAACACCCAGCCAACAGTCCCGCTCCATCAGGCTTTGCCAGTAAACATCGAGCGCAAATTTATGCTGCAAGTTGGTTTGCTGGAGAAACGCTAATCCCTGTTTGTAATTGTCTAATAACGCAGAAAAATAGGTGCTATTAACGAGATAGGCGCAGGCGCACCAGGCTTTATTCGCCCTGACGATATAGTCGATATGTTTAAACGGCGTAAAAGCGGCATAATTGGCCGCAAGGAAAGCGACCGTCCACGGAACCCGGCCAAGCGCGGTAAGGAATTTATTGGTGCGGGCAACGGCGTCGCTGTCCTGAACAAACGCGATGTCATCCTCCAGAATAAGCACGTTGCGCCACTGCGCTTTTATCGCCATTTCGAGCACGGCAATGTGCGATTGCGTACAGCCGATATAGCCAGGCTGCGCTTCAATGGCCTCAAAGCGAACTATTTTTTCTGGCTCAACGCCAACACACTGGAGCTGTTTTTTAATGCGATAATTACGGTCGCTCCGCCGTTTCAGATTGATATACACAACTTTATCAATGTAACTCCAGTCTATGGTGCTCATCGCCAGGCTCTTGTCTCAAGTCAAATCACGTTAAATTCTTTTGCCGCAGCCAGCAGCGGGTCGCTATTTCATCCACCGCTTTCTGCTCTTTGGTGTCGGCGTCGTACTGCATGGCATGGCGCTTTTCGTCGAGGGTCATGGCAACCACCTTCTCCTTACAGGCGGCGGCGACGAGGTTTTTTTGCAGTCGCCCCTCTTTGATTTTCGCCAGCGTCTTTTCCTGCTCCTGCCAGGCAATCACTTTGCGCAGCGTGCCCTTATAGCCGGAGACGTTTTTCAGGGATTCGACGCAGGGGGCGTCGGTTCCGGCGGAGGTTTTCTGGACAAGGTAGCCCAGCGCCTTGATGTTGTTCTCGTAGCCGACGCAGATCTGCTGCTGCTTTGCCAGCTGCGCCGTCATATCCTTCACCGCTTTGTCCCGCAGGCGCTGCAGCTGCGCCAGGGTATCAATGATTTGCCGCATCGTTATTTACCTTCGCTTTTTCTTCCGGCCGGAAACAGGCTTTGCAGACGGCTGAGCACCAGCTCCAGGGAGGCGGGTTCGCTGACCTCCTGGCGCAGAAAGCGCTCAATCGCCGGGTAGAGTTTGACAGCTTTATCGACGCCTGCATCGGCGCCCGCCACATAGCCGCCGAGGGGAATCAACGGTTTGATCTCCATCCAGGTGGCGTAGTTCTGCTTAAGCAAACGGGCGGCCTGCTGATGTTCGCGGCTGGTGACCTGGGTCATACAGCGGCTAATCGACTGGCCGATATCAATGGCCGGATAGTGCCCCGCCTCCGCCAGCTTGCGGGTCAGGACGATGTGGCCGTCGAGTACCGCGCGCGCGCAGTCGACGATGGGGTCCTGCTGGTCGTCCCCTTCCGCCAGCACCGTGTAAATCGCGGTCATTGAGCCTTCGCTTTCGCTGTTGCCCGCGCTCTCCACCAGCCGTGGGATCATGCCGAAGGCCGACGGCGGATAGCCTTTGGTGGCGGGCGGTTCCCCCAGCGACAGGGCGATTTCCCGCTGCGCCATCGCATAGCGGGTCAGAGAGTCCACCAGCAGCAGCACGTGATGGCTGCGGTCGCGGAACCAGGCGGCGATGGAGTGGCAAAGTTCGGTGGCTTTCAGGCGCATCAGCGGCGATTCGTCCGCCGGGGCGGCGACAATGATCGACTTCGCCAGCCCTTCGGCCCCCAGCGAGTGGTCAATTAACTCTTTTACCTCCCGGCCACGCTCGCCGATCAGTCCCACCACCACGATATCGGCTTTGGTCTGGCGGGTGATCATCCCCAGCAGCACGCTCTTGCCGACGCCGCTGCCCGCCATCAGCCCCACGCGCTGACCTTTGCCGATGGTCAGCAGGCCGTTAATCGCCTTTACCCCTACGTCCAGCGGCTCCTCTACCGCCCGGCGGGTGAGCGGGTTGATGGACGGCGCCTGCGGGGGCAGGACGTCATTGCCGCTCAGGCGGCCTTTGCCATCCAGCGGCTCGCCAAGGCCGTTCACGACCCTGCCCAGCCAGCTGTCGCTAATCAGGATCTCTTGCGCTTTCTCTTCCGGAAAGACCCGCGCCCCGGCCATCAGGCCAACGGGGTGTTTAAAGGGCATCAGGTAGGTGATGTCCCGGTTAAAGCCCACCGCCTGGGCGTCTATCAGGGTGCGATCGGCGCTTTCGACCCGGCACAGCTGGCCGGTGACCAGCGGGCAGCCAACGCTCTCCAGCAGGATACCGTTCAGGCGCACCAGCCGCCCGGCGACGCGGGCCAGCGGGATCGACTCGATGGAACGCAGCGCGTTATCAAAGAGCGAAAAGTCACTCACTCTGCGCCTCCGGCGCCAGCGTCTCTTGCAGCGCGGTCATGCACTGCTCAAGGCGGTGTTCGCAGCCGATATCCAGTTCCGATTTATCGGTAATCACCCGACACTCCCCGGCCTGCAGGTCGGGCGAAGGCGTCAGCCCCCACTCGCTGACCTTCTCCGGCGCGGCGTTTTTAATGCGGTTGAACTCTTCGTTGCTCAGCAGCACCTGGAGTGATTCCGGGGTAGCGGGCAGCGCCGAGAGCGCCTCTTCCACCAGCGACAGCAGCTGCGTCGGCTGGAGCGCCAGTTCGCAGCGAATCACCTGGCGGGTGACTTTCTCCACCAGCTGCAGCAGATCTTCCCGCTGTTTACGCTGAATGTGCGCCAGGTAGTCATTCACTTTGCCGGAGATGGCCTCCAGCGGCTGGGCGGCCAGCTCAAACGTTTTACGCCCCTCCTGCTGCCCGGCCAGGCTGCCTTCGGTGTAACCTTTACGGCGTCCTTCGTCGAAGCCTTTTTGCAGCCCCTCCTGAAAGCCCTGTTCGTGACCTTCGCCCATCCCCTGCTCGAAGCCTTTTTGCAGCCCCTCCTGGAAGCCTTCCATCAGCTGACGCTGATACTCCGCAGGGGACATACCAGGCGAAAGCTGTTCGCTCTGCATGGCCCGCTGACGCGGGGGAAAACGGTGCAGGCGGTAGCGGCCGCGCAATGTTTCGATCGCCATAGGTTACTCCGCTGTCTGTTCGGCAAAGAGCTGGAGCTGGATATCGCCAGCCTCTTCCAGCTCACGGGCAATGGCCATGATCTCCCGGCGAACCTGCTCAATGCGGCTGACCGGCACCGGTCCCAGACGGGCAGTGATCGACTCCAGCTGCTGCGCCTGACGTTTTGGCATCACGGCGTAAATAGAACGCCGCAGCATCGCTTCGGTGCCCTTCAGCGCCACCGCCCAGTCTTCCATCGGCACTTCGTCGAGCAGACGACGGCGCACCTCTTCGTTCTGGCGGCTGAGGATAAAGAAGTCATACATCTCATCCTGCAGCTGTTCGAGGACGCTCTCATCACGCTCGCGCAGCTGATCCAGGATAACCTGCTGGTTACCCTGGAAGCGGTTGACGATATCCGCCGCCTGCTTGATGCCTTTGACCTTCGAGCCGTGTTCAGACAGCACCGACAGCCCGCGATCGATCAGCCGATCCAGTTCATCCACCACGTCACGGTTGACGTCGCTGAGCTTCGCCACCCGGTAGAGGATCTCGTTTTGCACCGACTCATTCATATAAAAGAGCACGGTGGCGGAGATTTCCGGCGTCAGAAAGGCCAGGAAGACCGCCTGCAGTTGCAGATGCTCTTCGGAGATTAAAATCGCCAGCTGGCGCGGCTCCACCCACTGCAGGCGCGCCATCCGCGAGCGGATCTCGTCGCCGTAAATGCCGTTGATGACGCTGCTGGCGATCTCGGTGCCCAGCGCCTTGTTGAGGATGCCCTGCAGCATAGAGCGCGACGCGCCGTTAATGCCGCTCTGCTCGCGGAACTCTTCAAAAAAGTTGTTGATGACCCTGCGCGCCATGCTGGTTTTCACCCCGGAAAGGCGGGCCATATTTTCACTCAGGCGCACCACCTCTTCGCGGCTGAGCTTTTGCATCACCGTCGCCGCCGCCTCTTCCCCCAGACAGAGCAGCAGAATCGCGGCCTGCTCAAGGTAGCTGTTGGTACTGCCGTTATTTGTTGTCAATTCGCTCATTGCTGGTAATCCATTGTCTGAGAACTTCCGCCACGCGATCGGTATCGTTCATCGCCAGTTTTTGCAGGAACTCCAGCTTCACTTCGAGGCCGGAACTCTGGGAAGGGAGGCTGTCATCGCCAGGGAATGAAGGCAGTTCAGCGTTTTTACGCTCTTCTTCTTCCCCGGAGAAATGCGGCTCGCTGGCAGGTGCCGCTTCCAGCGCAGGCATCAGCGGCTTCTCGCGTACGGCGGTCAGGCGTTTGATGACCGGACGCACCACAAACAGCAGCAGCAACAGCGCCAGCAGGCCATAGCCCGCCATCCGCGCCCATGCCAGCACGCTCTCGTCTTTCCACAGCGGAATGACCGGCTCGACCGGCGTCTCCTGCGGCACAAAAGTGAGCAGCGACAGCGTCAGGTTGTCGCCGCGCTGGGTGTTGATCCCGGCGGCGTTGTTCAGCAGCGCGGTGAGTTGGGTGGTCTGTTCCGGCTTCCAGTTTTTCAGCGCGGGCGCAGCCTGGTTGAGCACCACCGCCACGTTCAGCCGTTTCACCGCAAAGCCCGGATGCTGAATGTGCTGCACGCTGCGGTCATAGGAGTAGTCGCGCTTGTTTTCGCTGTGCTTCGACAGCGCCTGCGGCTGGCTCTCATTTTTCGGCGCGGGCGTGTTGTTATTCGTCACCTGATTAGGGGCGATCGGCGGACGGTTGCTTAACGAACCGGGAATGCCCATCGCAATCTGGTTGGTATCGCTGTCCTGAATATTTTCTTCACGATTGATCTTCGGCTCGTCGCCGTAGTGCTCCTGAGTCTCATCGATATTGCTCAGATCGAGATCCGGCATCACGCTGACGCGGTAGTTGCCTTTGCCCACCAGCGAGTCAAGTACGTTAGCGACGCTTTGGCGGGTTTTATCCTGGATATCCTGCAGGATCTGGTCATGCTTACGGGTCGCGGCGGAGACCGCTTCGCCGGAAGCGATACCGTCCGTCAGCAGGTTGCCGGTCTGATCGACCACGCTGACCATTGATGCTTTCAGGCCTGGAATACTGCCGGACACCAGATGCACGATAGCGTTCACCTGATCCATATTCAGCGTTGCCCCGTAATGCAACCGCACCACCACCGAGGCGCTGTTCTGCGGCTCATTGCTCACTACAAACGAGCTCTCCTCGTTCAGGGCGAGATGCACGCGGGCGCTTTCCACCGAATCCAGCGTCATGATGCTCTGCGCCAGCTCGCCTTCCAGGCTGCGTTTGTAGCGGATGTTCTGCACGAACTGGCTGCTGCCGAGCACTTCGTCTTTATCCATCAGCTCATAGCCGTTGGGCAGCGTCGCCTGCACGCCTTTGGCGGCCAGGGTCATACGCGTTTTTGACAGCGCCGTCTGCGGCACCAGAATCTGGCCGCTCTGCGGGTCGATGCGGTAGTCCAGCTTTTCGCCGTCCAGCACGGTGACGATCTGCGAAACGGGCAGATTTTCCTGGCGACCGTACAGCGAAACGTAGCCGTGATTACTGTTCCACAGCAGGCTGACGATAATTGCCGTTGCCGCCACCGCGCCCGCGGCCAGCAGCGCCCACCGCTTGTTGCCATCCAGCCTGAAAGAGAGCGCCGGGAAGGATTGCGTTAACTTCTTAATCAGTTCATTCATAGCGTTAGATGGACATGCTCATCAGGTCGTTGAACCCGGTGGCAATTTTGTTTCTTACCTGCACCAGCGCCGAAAACGACAACGCGGCCTGCTGGCTGGCGATCATCGCCCCGGCCAGATCGTCGCTTTTCCCCATATCAACAGCCGTCTGTTTCTGCTCCGCCACCTGCTGAAACTGGTCGACATGGCTTAGCGCCCCTTGCAGGACGCGGTCGAAGGAGACCGCAGAGGCCGCCTGCGTATCCCCCGCCGCGTTAATCTGCATGGGAGAAAGAACGGGGGCGTGGGCGACAGCCTGCATCTGCTGCATTTCCCGCAGCATTTGCGCCTGCATCGTACCGGCGGGGCTTATGTTGGTTATGCTCATGACCTACTCTTAATGGATGTGTGCTACGGGACGACTTAGGAGAAAACCTCAATACCCTGCTTACGCATTGACGCCAGCCGATAACGGAGCGCGCGAGGTGTTATCCCTAATAAATCAGCGATTTTGCTTTTGTTGCCCTGATATTTGCGCATCAGGTCGGCAATGTACTGGTACTGCGCGCTGCGGCCATGCTGCCCCAGGTTGCCTTCGGAAACCGGTATTGCCGCCGATGCCTGCCATTGCGGCTCAGCATCGGCGCAGGCGTTTACGACAGGCAGGCCCAGGGTATCCGGGTAAATCATGCCGTCGCGGTTGAGGATCATTCCCCGCTGGATGGCGTTCTCCAGCTGGCGAACATTGCCCGGCCAGGCGTAGCTCAGCAGCGCGCGGCGCGTCGATTCAGAAAGGCGGATATTTTTCACCAGCGTCGTGGCGTATTTTTTAATGAAGGATTCAGCCAGCGGGATAATGTCTTCTGTACGCTCGCGCAGCGGCGGGATAGTGACCGGAATAACCGACAGCCGGTAATAGAGATCTTCACGAAAGCGCCCGGCGGCCACCTCGTGCTCCAGGTTTTTATTGGTGCAGGCGATAAGGCGGAAATTGAGTTTAATCTGCCGGTTGCTGCCCAGCCGCTCTACCTGCTGTTCCTGCAAAACACGTAATATCTTCGCCTGTAGCGCCAGCGGCATATCACCAATTTCGTCCAGCAATAACGTGCCGTTGTTAGCAAGCTCCATTTTCCCCGGCACGCTTGCCACCGCGCCGGTAAACGCCCCTTTGTCATACCCAAACAGGGTCGCTTCCAGCATATTTTCGGGGATTGCCGCGCAGTTCACGCCAATATAAGGCGCGCTTTCATTTTTATCGAAAGCGACGGCATGAATAAATTTCGCCACGCACTCTTTACCGGTGCCGGTCTCGCCCTGAATTAAAACTGGAACATTAAAAGAGGCTATCCGCCGGGCCAGTGCAAATGCATTTATACTGGAAGCGGATTCAGCAATTAGCTCATACATAATTATGTCACACTTAGCAGTAATTAAATTAACGATCGTGGATGAGAAGCAAAAATTTGCCCGGCGAAAATGAGCGATATGGCAGTTTCATCCTTGACCTGTTGGTTCCCTGTTCCGTTTTAGCGCCTGGCGACATCAGGCTTATCGCCGGGCGTCAAACGCTATTAGGATTAATCTGATGCGAGATTACCACCGGGTAGATTAACTTTTGCGAATTAAACAGTTATAAAAAAATTACTCTATAAAAAACAACGTGATACACGAAAATCACAACAGAAAAACGGCGCTTAAATGGTTTATCAAGAGTAAAGTCACTGGACAGTAAGCGGTAGGATTATTTTTTAATAATTGCCATCACTGATTAATAATTTGCAGGAAAGTCGCACAGGTAATTAAATAACACGCCCTGATGCGTAGCGAAAAGACGAACAGCGCCACGGAGAACGGATTCGACAATATGAGAATAGCGACAGGGATGAGTATTTTATTAAGTAGCCACCGACAATATTTATTGAGCGGACGACGTGCTAACCCTCTTTCTGCCCCAAAACCTGACAGCAGAGAATGCGTACCATGCTGAAATACAGTCAAACTCCCGGCATTTTCAAACTTGAAGGCAACAGGCTTGGACGCCCCTATCACCGGCTGCCAGCAATGTTTACGGGGAATTTCGACATCCTTGAGTCACATCTTGGAAACTATTTTTTAAAAAAACATCGCACGAATATTTCGCTGAAAAAAATTCACTGCGAGATGGATGTCACCAATAAAAGCGCTGAGCTGATGGTTTCGCAGGTAGGCCACCTGGCGTTCGATATCGACAGGTCGCTGCTGCTCATGCTGCTGGCGAATTTTTATGGCCTGGAAAGTTCCCTTACGGATAACCACGCCACGGACAACCTGCCCACAAAGACTGAAAGCCGGCTTAAGAGCAGGCTGGCGCTGGATATTGGCAACCTGGTTTTTAATAAAAGCACCTCCGGCGTTCCGCTGACGTTAAAGCTGGATAGCAGCACGGTGCTGACCCATTGGGCCTATCAGCTCACATTTGTTCTTGGCGATGACGAGAGCTGCGGCTTTCGCATTTTACTGGATGACGCGCACACGGATTACATTCTCAACTTAATTCGCCGCAGCGAACATAACCAGAAAAAACAAGATATTGAAAAACCAGGCACCGATAAGAGGCAGCTTTTCCAGGAGATCATTCACACCCTGCCGCTGACCATGAACGTCAAGATTGCCGAACTGGCGCTTAACGTGGCGGATCTCACCGCCATTAAGCCCGGCGATATTTTACCGGTCTCGATACCTGACAGTTTTCCGGTCTATATCGGTAAGTCCGAGTTATTCAACGCCCTGATTGTCGAGGATAAAGACAAGCTGTTTTTATCCGAATTAAAGAGTAAGACAGAGACATCCCATGAGTAAGCAAGAAGATATTTTAGAGCAAGGTTTTGAGCTTAATGACACCCCGGCCGTACCGGCGACAGCAAATGCAGAGTCGCTGGTAACGCGCCTGGAAGACCGCTTTTCGGAATCCATGACGCTGCTCAAGCGTATTCCCGTCACCCTGACGCTGGAAGTCTCCTCGGTGGAAATCATGCTCTCCGACCTGCTGAACATCGACGACGACACGGTGATTGAGATGGACAAGCTTGCCAGAGAACCGCTGGACATTAAGGTCAATAATATCCTGCTCGGCAAGGCCGAAGTGGTGGTGGTCAACGAAAAGTACGGCCTGCGCGTGCTGGAATTCAACGCTCACGATATTAACGACCTGGCGCCATGAAACGTTCGTCAGCTTTAACGCTTACGCTTGCGCTCGCGCTGCTCGCTCTCTCGCCGGTCGCCTGCGCGCAGGGGGGCGATATTACCCTGCTCAACGTGGTCACTCACGGCAACAGCCAGGAGTACAGCGTTAAGATTCAGGTGCTGATTCTGATGACCCTTGTCGGACTGTTGCCGACGCTGGTGCTGATGATGACCTGTTTTACCCGCTTTATTATCGTGCTCTCACTGCTGCGCCAGGCGCTCGGGCTACAGCAGACCCCGCCCAACCGCATTCTGATTGGCATCGCCCTGTGCTTAACGATGCTGGTGATGCGCCCTATCTGGATCAACATCTACGACCATGCCGTCGTGCCGTTTGAAAACGACCAGCTAAGCCTGCCGGACGCGCTGAGTACCGCCGCCCAGCCGCTAAAGCGCTTTATGCTGGCGCAAACCAATAAAAAAGCGATGGCGCAGATCATGACCATCGCCGATGCCAAAGGCGAAGCCGCCGATCAGGATCTGTCGATCGTGGTGCCTGCTTATGTCCTGAGCGAGCTGAAAACCGCCTTCCAGATTGGCTTTATGATCTACATCCCGTTCCTGGTGATCGACCTGATCGTCGCCAGCGTCCTGATGGCGATGGGGATGATGACGCTGTCGCCGCTGATTGTCTCCCTGCCCTTTAAGCTGATGCTGTTCGTGCTGATTGACGGCTGGTCGCTTACGGTCGGCACGCTGACCACCAGCATCCGCGGCCTTGGACTGGGCTAAGCGAGGCCACTATGTTAAGCATCGATGTAGCGGCGGATATCGTCGCCAGCGGCATAAAAGTTGTGATTATTCTGGTGTGCCTGCTGGTCGTGCCCAGCCTGCTGGTCGGCCTGCTGGTGAGCATCTTCCAGGCGGTGACGCAGATTAACGAGCAGACCCTCAGCTTTTTACCGCGCCTGATTGTCACCCTGGCGGTACTGGGGGTTTGTGGAAAATGGATGATTGTCCAGCTGGACGATCTCTGTATTCATCTATTCACCCAGGCTGCCATTCTGGTGCATTGAGATGCGCGAAACCGATATCACGCAGCTCACCCACCTGGTGCTGGGACTGTGGTTCCCCTTTGTACGCATCATGGCGTTTATGCGCTATGTGCCGGTGTTTGATAACGCCGCCCTGACCATGCGCGTGCGCATTATCCTGTCGCTGGCGCTGGCCATTATTATTACCCCGATGATCCCACACCCGGTGCCGGAGAGCCTGCTGTCGATGAACAGCCTGATTCTGACCGCCGAGCAGATCCTGTGGGGGGTACTGTTCGGCCTGATGTTTCAGTTTCTGTTTCTGGCGTTGCAGCTGGCCGGGCAGATCCTCTCCTTTAATATGGGGATGAGCATGGCGGTGATGAACGACCCCAGCAGCGGCGCGTCTACCACGGTGCTGGCGGAGATGATCAACATCTACGCGGTGATTCTGTTCTTCGCGATGGACGGCCACCTGCTGCTGGTGAGCGTGCTGTATAAAGGCTTCACTTACTGGCCCATCGGCAATGCGCTGCATCCGCAAACGCTGCGTACCGTCTCGCTGGCCTTAAGCTGGGTGTTCGGCTCGGCGATGCTGCTGGCGCTGCCCACCACCTTTATCATGCTGGTGGTTCAGGGCTGCTTCGGCCTGCTCAACCGCATCGCGCCGCCGCTCAACCTCTTCTCGCTGGGTTTTCCCATCAACATGCTGGCCGGCCTTATCTGTTTCGCCACCCTGCTCTACAACCTGCCTGACCACTACCTGCACCTGGCGAACTTCGTTTTAAAGCAGCTTGATGCGCTAAAGGGACACTATGGCGGATAGCGGCAGCGAAGAAAAAACAGAGAAGCCCTCGGCGCAAAAGCTGCGTAAGGCCAGGGAAGAGGGGCAGATACCCCGCTCGAAGGACATGGGGCTGGCCGCCAGCCTGTTTGCCGCCTTTATGGTGATCTCCAGCAGTTTTCCCTGGTATGAGGAGTTCGTGCGCGAAAGTTTTATCAGCGTGCACCAGTACGCGCAGAACATTAATGACCCGGACGTTATCGGCCAGTTTCTCCAGCACCACCTGCTGATCATGGCGAAATTTATCCTGACCCTGCTGCCAATGCCTGCCGCGGCGCTGCTGGCGTCGCTGGTGCCCGGCGGCTGGCTGTTCCTGCCGAAGAAAATTTTGCCCGATTTCAGCAAGCTAAGCCCACTGAAGGGCATCAGCCGCCTCTTTTCGGCTGAGCACCTGGTGGAGACCGGCAAAATGGCCGTGAAGGCGGTGGTGGTGCTGGTGATGCTCTGGCTGAGCGTACGCAACAATTTTTCCGCCTTTCTTGGCCTGCAGGCGCTGTGGTTTAAACAGGCGGTCAGCGACGGGCTGGCGCTCTACAGCAGCGTGATGCGTAACTTCGTCATCCTGTTTATTTTCTTTGCCCTGGTGGATGTGCCGCTGGCGAAAAAACTGTTCACCAAAGGGCTGAAGATGACCAAACAGGAGGTCAAGGAAGAGTACAAAAACCAGGAGGGGAAACCGGAAGTTAAAGCCCGCGTGCGCCGTCTGCAGCGTCAGATGGCGATGGGACAGATCCGCAAAGTGGTGCCAAAAGCCAACGTGGTGATAACCAACCCCACCCACTATGCCGTGGCGTTGCAGTATGACCAGTCGCGCGCCGCCGCGCCGTTTGTGGTGGCGAAAGGCACCGACGAGATAGCCCTTTATATCCGCCAGGTGGCGGCGGAACACCAGGTTGAAGTCGTCGAGTTCCCGAAGCTGGCGCGCTCCGTTTACTACACCACGCAGATTAATCAACAGATCCCTTATCAGCTCTACCGGGCGATTGCCCACGTGCTGACCTATGTATTGCAGATGAAACACTGGCGCGCAGGTTCGCAGCCGCGCCCTTCACTGAACAGACATATTTCCATTCCCAAAGAGGTGCTTAAACTGGATGCCGAAAATAATTAAACAACTCACGGCGTTGCTGCGTAGCGGCAATATCGGCGTGCCGCTGGTGATACTCTGTATTCTGGCGATGGTGATTTTGCCGCTGCCGCCGGCGCTGCTGGATATTCTGTTTACCTTTAACATCGTGCTGGCGGTAATGGTGCTGCTGGTGGCGGTGTCGGCGAAGCGGCCGCTGGAATTCAGCCTCTTCCCGACCATTCTGCTGATCACCACCCTGATGCGCCTGACGCTGAACGTCGCCTCCACCCGCGTGGTGCTGCTGCATGGCCATATGGGCGCGGGCGCTGCCGGTAAGGTGATTGAATCCTTTGGTCAGGTGGTTATTGGCGGCAACTTCGTCGTCGGTTTCGTGGTGTTCATCATCCTGATGATCATCAACTTTATTGTGGTCACCAAAGGCGCCGAGCGTATCTCCGAGGTCTCCGCCCGCTTTACCCTGGACGCCATGCCGGGCAAGCAGATGGCCATCGACGCCGACCTTAACGCCGGCCTTATCAATCAGCAGCAGGCGCAGGCGCGGCGTAAAGATGTCGCCAGCGAGGCCGACTTTTACGGCGCGATGGACGGCGCGTCGAAATTCGTCCGCGGGGACGCCATCGCCGGGATGATGATCCTGGCGATCAACCTGATAGGCGGCGTGTGCATCGGGATTTTTAAATACGATCTCAGCGCCGAAGCCGCCTTCCAGCAATACGTGCTGATGACCATCGGCGACGGACTGGTGGCGCAGATCCCTTCCCTGCTGCTCTCCACCGCCGCGGCGATCATTGTCACCCGCGTCAGTGATAACGGCGATATCGCATCGGATGTGCGCAGCCAGCTGCTGGCCAGCCCGTCGGTGCTGTATACCGCCACCACCATTATGTTCGTGCTGGCGGTGGTGCCGGGGATGCCGCACTTCCCGTTCCTGGTCTTCAGCGGCCTGCTGGGCTTTACCGCCTGGCGCATGAGCAAGCGGCCCAAAGCCGCCGAGGCGGAAGAGAAGAACCTTGAAACGCTAACGAGGACCATCGCCGAAACCCCGGAGCAGCAGGTTAGCTGGGAGACTATCCCGCTGATTGAGCCCATTAGTCTGAGCCTTGGCTATAAGCTGGTTTCGCTGGTGGATAAAGCGAAAGGCAACCCCCTGACCCAGCGTATTCGCGGAGTGCGGCAGGTCATTTCCGACGGCAACGGCGTGCTGCTGCCGGAGATCCGTATTCGGGAAAACTTCCGCCTCAAGCCCAGTCAGTACGCGATTTTCATTAACGGCATTAAAGCCGACGAGGCGGATATTCCCTCTGATAAGCTGATGGCGCTGCCCTCCAGCGAAACCTACGGCGAGATTGACGGCGTTCTGGGTAACGACCCGGCGTACGGTATGCCGGTGACCTGGATCCAGCCCGCGCAGAAGGCGAAAGCGCTGAATATGGGGTATCAGGTGATCGACAGCGCCAGCGTCATCGCCACCCACGTCAATAAGGTGGTGCGTAACTTTATTCCGGATCTGTTTAATTATGATGATATTACGCAGCTGCATAACCGCCTCTCCTCTATGGCCCCGCGGCTGGCGGAAGACCTCAGCGCCGCGCTGAACTACAGCCAGCTGTTGAAGGTGTACAGAGCGCTGCTGACCGAAGGGGTTTCCCTGCGGGATATCGTCACCATCGCTACGGTGCTGGTGGCAAGCAGCGCCGTAACCAAAGACCACATTCTACTTGCCGCCGACGTGCGGCTGGCCCTGCGCCGCAGCATCACCCATCCGTTTGTGCGCAAAGGCGAGCTGGCCGTCTACACCCTGAATAACGAGCTGGAGAACCTGCTGTCGAACGTGGTGAACCAGGCGCAGCAGGCCGGGAAGGTGATGCTCGATAGCGTGCCGGTGGACCCGAACATGCTCAACCAGTTCCAGAGCAATATGCCGCAGGTGAAAGAGCAGATGAAGGCGGCGGGCAAGGAGCCGGTGCTGCTGGTAGCGCCGCAGCTGCGCCCGCTGCTGGCCCGCTATGCGCGGCTTTTTGCGCCGGGGCTGCATGTGCTCTCTTATAACGAGGTCGCGGACGAGCTGGAGTTAAAAATTATCGGCTCGTTGAATTAAGTTAAAGGCGGCAGCGTTTAAGTTCACCTTCTCGCTGCCGCCTTTAACAGGCGTAAACCAGCACAACGGTTTGAGAGCTGGGGAGTAAAGGGATTTATGCGCAAGAAAAACCTGCCTGAACGTTATCACCCGAACCGCCGCTGGCTCACTTTCATGGAGTTTATCCATCGCCAGGAAGAGAAAGGCCTGCGCCCCCATGAAAGCAAAGCGTGCCGCAGAAAGCGACGCAAAGAGAATCACCCTACTAAGCCTGCGCCGCTGATTGACGTCGTCGATCTGCTGCTGGCCAGCGCGCTGCTGTTTCTGTTTATTACCCTGGCGCTGATGATTTATTAAAGAATGGTCTCGTTGGTCAGAATACGGCGAGCGCCCAGAAAATGCTGCTGCCAGAACCGATCGGCCAGATTGCTGACCCGAATGGTCTCTCCGGTACGGGGCGACTCAATAAAACGCCCGTCGCCTAAGTAGACGCCCATATGGTCGGCAATCGCCTGGCTGTGGATATGGAAAAACAGCAGGTCGCCACGGCGTAAATCATGGTTCGAGACCACCTTCGCCCGCCGGTAGTGGTACATCTCATTGGCGGTACGCGGCAGTTTGGCCGCCAGAATTTTGTTGTAGGCGTAGAACACCAGCCCGCTGCAGTCGAAGCCCTGGTCCGGATCGACGCCGCCCCAGACATAGGGTTTGCCCACCTGCTGCAAAAGCCGGTGAATGGCCACTTCGGTGATGTTATGCAAATGGTCGCTGCTGAGGAAAGAATGGTTTTTCGCTAACGTCTGCCAGCGTTCATCGCTGGCTTTCAGCGGGCCGGGGAACCACTCAGGATGCTGTTTAATCAGTTCGCGGTTGTGCTGTCGCAGCGCTTTGCGGCTTTGCGCATCGCCTTTGACGATCAAGGCGGCCTCTTTAGCCACCCGCGCGTGATAGCTTTTCAACAGGCGCGCACGGTTACGCATTCGCAGGCGAGCGGCATAGCTCGGGTCACGGTGTGAGGAAGAATGGCTGGCAGACGCCGTAGCGGGAATAAGCAGAGTGCATATCAGCAGGCCCGCAATAAAAGGGCGCGGGGTGCGTGAAAAAGGCATAACCAAAAACCTGACGACAATCGGAGCCGCAGTGTAGCGCCCGCGACTGCCCGACAGGCTTAATAATAGATTATTAATTAATTAACCCTGTTAGATCAGGCTGTTAATCCATACCCGCTAAAAGGATATTTGTAAACGCGCCACGAGACACTTGCGAAAAACTTTCGTGGTGCTAATGTGAGCGCACCAAATACAGATTAGTCCGATTTGGGATCCTTTGCCGTCCTGGCCGTGTAATCGTTTTATCAAGGAAACAAGCAGTATGCGTAAAATCGCATTATTTATTGCGATGCTTTTGATGCCGTGCGTCTCGTTTGCTGGCCTGCTCAGCAGTGACAGTTCCACCACGCCGGTCAGCAAAGAATATAAGCAGCAGTTGATGGGCTCCCCGGTCTATATCCAGATCTTCAAAGAAGAACGCACCCTCGATCTGTATGTCAAAATGGGCGAGCAGTATCAGCTGCTGGACAGCTACAAGATCTGTAACTACTCCGGCGGCCTGGGGCCGAAACAGCGCCAGGGCGATTTCAAAAGCCCGGAGGGGTTCTACTCTATTCAGCGCAGCCAGTTAAAACCGGACAGCCGCTTTTATAAAGCGATTAACATCGGTTTTCCTAACGCCTACGATCGCGCCCACGGCTATGAAGGCAAATACCTGATGATCCACGGCGCCTGCGTCTCCGTGGGCTGCTACGCCATGACGGACTCGCAGATTGATGAGATTTTCCAGTTTGTTACCGGCGCGCTGGTGTTTGGCCAGTCTTCCGTGCAGCTGAGCATCTACCCGTTCCGCATGACCGACGCCAATATGCAGCGCCATAAGTATTCGACCTACGCTAAATTCTGGCAGCAGCTGAAACCGGGTTACGACTTCTTCCAGCAGACGCGTAAACCGCCGGTTGTCTCGGTAGTGGACGGCAACTACGTGGTCAGCAAGCCGCTGAGCCACGAAGTGGTTCACCCGCAGCTGGCGTCAAACTATACGCTCCCCGAGGTAAAATAAAGCCCACTCGCCTGGCATAATCTTTTGCCAGGTTTCGTTGCCCGTTAGCGGCTGAGTGGCGATGACCGAGACCACATCATTGGGTGTGGTCTCGGTCTGAAAATCGATTTCCACATCCTGATCCAGCAGCGTTGCCACCCCAAACGGCGCCCGGCGGGTTATCCAGAAAAGATTGGTCGAACAGAAGGCCATCACGTAACGCCCATCCGACAGCAGCATATTGAACACGCCCTTTTCCCGCAGCTCACCTGCCAGCTGCGCGATATATTTAAATACCGCCGTCATATTGCCGGGGGTGCGCGGATAGCGTTCGGTAAGCTTATGCAGCAGCCAGCAAAACGCTTTCTCGCTGTCGGTTTCGCCTACCGGACGAAAATTGCCCGTCTCCAGCGTCTTATAGCCGGTCAACTGGCCGTTGTGGGCGTAGGTCCAGTTGCGACCCCACAGTTCACGGGTGAACGGATGGGTATTCTCCAGCGCCACCTGCCCGCGGTTGGCCTGGCGGATATGGGCGATAACCGAGCAGGATTTTATCGGATACTCCTGCACCAGCCGGGCAATGGGTGAGTTGAAGCTGGGCTGGGGGTCTTTAAATGTGCGGCAGCCTTTGCCTTCGTAAAAGGTTATGCCCCAGCCGTCTTTATGCGGCCCGGTTCCCCCACCGCGCTGTACCAGCCCGGTAAAGCTAAAGCAGATGTCGGTCGGCACGTTGGCGCTCATCCCGAGCAGTTCGCACATAGGTCACCTCCGGCGAAGATACTGACCAGGTTTTTCGGGCTACCCGCAGTTGTAGCCCGGGTAAGCGCAGCGCACCCGGGAACCCCGGATTTGCCAGCGCTCGCTTATTTAACCATCTCTTTTTCGATGAGCTGAATCAGGATATGGATGACTTTAATGTGAATCTCCTGAACACGGTCAGCATAACCGAAATGGGGCACGCGGATTTCGATATCCGCCGTTCCCGCCATTTTGCCGCCGTCTTTACCGGTCAGGGTGATGACTTTCATCCCTTTTTCCCGCGCGGCCTCGATAGCCTTGATCACATTCGCGGAGTTCCCGGAGGTGGAGATCCCCAGCAGCACATCGCCTTCGCGCCCGACCGCCTCTACGTAGCGGGAGAAGATAGCCTCGTAGCCAAAGTCATTGCCGACGCAGGAGATATGGCTGACATCGGAAATGGCAATTGCCGGGTAGCCAGGACGGTTTTCACGATAGCGGCCGGTTAGCTCTTCGGCGAAGTGCATGGCGTCACAGTGGGAGCCGCCGTTGCCGCAGGAGAGTACCTTACCGCCCGCTTTGAAACTGTCTGCCAGCAGGACCGCCGCGCGCTGGATAGCGTGGATATTGGCATCATCTTTCAGAAAGTTAGCCAGCGTTTCCGCCGCTTCATTCAGTTCGTTACGAATAAGATCCTGGTACATGAGGATAATCCTTCAGTAATGGAGATAACTGAGCGAGTTTACCGAAAAGCGCCCCAGGCGAGAAGCCAAAGCCACGCGAAAGCGCGGGCTTTTTGATTTTTCGTGCCGACGAAAAGCTCAACATTGTGAACCAGGTTGTAATTACTTTGTAAACGCATTGCTAAAAGAAATAACATCCACTACAACCATATCATCACAAGTGGTCAGACCTCCTACAAGCAAGGGAGCTTTTTTCTATGATGATTTTGAGTATTGTCGCAACATTAGTGCTAATCGGCGCGTTGTTCTATCACCGGGTCAACCTGCTGCTGAGCAGCGCCATCCTGCTGGCATGGACAGCCCTTCTCGGCGCGTCCGGCCTGTGGTCTATCTGGATACTGGTGCCGCTGGCCATTATTCTTATCCCCTTTAACTTCCCGCCGATGCGTAAAGCGCTGATTTCCGCCCCGGTCTTTCGCGGTTTCCGTAAAGTGATGCCGCCGATGTCGCGCACGGAAAAAGAGGCTATCGACGCCGGGACCACCTGGTGGGAAGGCGACCTGTTTCGCGGCAATCCCGACTGGAAAAAGCTGCATAACTACCCGCAGCCGCGCCTGACCGCCGAAGAGCAGGCGTTTATCGACGGGCCGGTTGAAGAAGCCTGCCGTATGGCGAATGACTTCCAGATAACCCACGAGATGGCCGACCTGCCGCCGGAGCTGTGGGCATTCCTGAAAGAGCACCGCTTCTTTGCGATGATCATCAAAAAAGAGTACGGCGGGCTGGAATTTTCCGCTTACGCCCAGTCTCGCGTGCTGCAGAAGCTCTCCGGCGTCTCCGGGATTCTGGCTATCACCGTCGGCGTACCTAACTCGTTAGGGCCGGGGGAACTGCTGCAACATTACGGTACCGAAGAGCAGAAAAATCACTATCTGCCGCGTCTGGCGCGCGGGCAGGAGATCCCCTGCTTTGCGCTCACCAGCCCGGAAGCGGGTTCTGACGCGGGGGCAATTCCCGATACCGGCGTCGTCTGCATGGGTAACTGGCAGGGCGAACAGGTGCTGGGCATGCGCCTGACCTGGAACAAGCGTTATATCACCCTCGCGCCCGTCGCCACCGTGCTGGGGCTGGCGTTTAAACTCTCCGACCCTGAGAGACTGCTTGGCGGTGAACAGGAGCTGGGCATTACCTGTGCGCTGATCCCGACCTCAACCCCAGGGGTGGAAATTGGCCGTCGCCACTTCCCGCTTAACGTGCCGTTCCAGAACGGCCCGACCCGCGGCGAGGATATCTTCGTGCCGATTGATTACATCATCGGCGGGCCGAAAATGGCCGGACAGGGCTGGCGTATGCTGGTGGAATGTCTTTCTGTTGGACGCGGTATCACCCTGCCCTCCAACTCGACGGGCAGCCTGAAATCCGTAGCGCTGGGTATTGGCGCTTACGCCCACATTCGTCGCCAGTTCAAAGTGGCGATTGGTAAGATGGAAGGGATTGAAGAGCCGCTGGCGCGTATCGCGGGCAACGCCTATGTGATGGACGCCGCCGCTTCGCTTATTACCTACGGCATTATGCAAGGCGAAAAACCGGCGGTGCTGTCCGCTATCGTGAAGTATCACTGTACCCACCGCGGCCAGCGTTCGCTTATCGACGCGATGGATATCGCCGGCGGTAAAGGCATTATGCTCGGCGAAGGCAACTTCCTGGCCCGTGCTTACCAGGGCGCGCCTATCGCCATTACGGTGGAAGGGGCGAACATCCTCACCCGCAGCATGATGATCTTCGGTCAGGGGGCCATTCGCTGCCATCCGTACGTGCTGGAAGAGATGGCCGCCGCGCAGAATAACGATCTCAACGCCTTCGATAAGCTGCTGTTTAAACATATCGGCCACGTCGGCAGCAACGAGATGCGTAGCCTGTGGCTGGGGCTGACACGCGGGCTGACCAGCGCCGCGCCGACCCGTGACTCCACCCGCCGCTATTATCAGCACCTGAATCGTCTGAGCGCCAACCTCGCGCTGCTCTCCGATGTGTCGATGGCGGTGCTGGGCGGCAGCCTGAAGCGTCGTGAGCGTATTTCGGCGCGCCTGGGCGATATTCTGAGCCAGATTTTCCTCGCCTCGGCGGTGCTGAAACGCTATGACGATGAAGGGCGTAATGAGATGGATCTGCCGCTGGTGCACTGGGGCGTGCAGGATGCGCTCTGGCAGGCGGAGCAGGCAATGGATGACCTGCTGTCTAACTTCCCGAACCGTATTGTCGCGGGTCTGCTGCGCGCGGTGATTTTCCCGACCGGACGCCACTACCTTGCACCGTCTGACCGTCTGGATCATCAGGTGGCGAAGATCCTGCAAACCCCATGCGCCGCGCGTTCACGTATTGGCCGCGGCCAGTATCTGGAGCCGAGCAAGCATAACCCGGTGGGCCTGCTGGAAGAGGCGCTGGTTGATGTGATGGCCGCCGACCCGATTCATCAGCGTATCTGTAAAGAGCTGGGTAAAAACCTGCCGTTCACCCGTCTGGATGCGCTGGCGAAAGAGGCGCTGGCCAGCGGCCTGATTAATGAAGAGGAAGCTGCGCTGCTTAATAAAGCGGAAGTGAGCCGCCTGCGCAGTATTAACGTGGACGATTTCGACCCGGAAGAGCTGGCGACACAGCCGGTAAAGCCGCAGGAGAAGCTGCCTAAACCACAGGCGGCATAACGGTAAAAACAGCCCTGAGCCCCGCTTCGCGCGGGGCTTTTTTATTACCACATTTTCTCTTTTTCTCGTGCTACAGTGTAAAAATGCTGTGTGAGTGGAGTTTAAATCGTGCCTGGCTTAAAAATTACCCTGTTGCAACAACCTCTCGTCTGGATGGATGGTCCGGCGAATCTGCGCCATTTCGATCGTCAACTTGAAGGTATCACCGGGCGTGATGTGATTGTTCTGCCGGAGATGTTTACGACCGGTTTCGCCATGGAGGCGGCAACACAATCTCTTCCACAAGAGGATGTGGTCGCGTGGATGAGCGCGAAAGCGTTGCAGGCTAACGCGCTGATTGCGGGCAGCGCCGCGCTACAGACAGAATGCGGCCCGGTAAACCGTTTTTTGCTGGTGGAGCCAGACGGGGCGGTTCATGTTTATGACAAACGCCATCTTTTCCGCATGGCCGATGAGCATCACCATTACGCAGCAGGCAAGGAGCGCGTGGTGTTTGAGTTTCGCGGCTGGCGCATTTTACCGCTGGTTTGCTACGACCTGCGTTTCCCGGTCTGGTCGCGTAACCGCAACGATTATGACCTGGCCCTGTACGTCGCCAACTGGCCCGCGCCCCGCTCGTTACACTGGCAGGCGCTACTGACCGCCCGCGCCATTGAAAACCAGGCCTACGTGGCGGGCTGCAATCGCGTCGGCACCGACGGCAACGGTCATCATTACCGCGGCGACAGCCGGGTCATCAACCCCCAGGGCGAAATCATCGCCACCGCCGAGGCGCACCAGGCAACGCGTATCGACGCAGAGCTGTCGCTGGCCGCGCTGCGCGAGTACCGGGAGAAGTTCCCGGCATGGCAGGATGCGGATACGTTTAGGTTGGGGTGAAGGGGTGAGGGATTCGGTGCTTGCTACTCTTCACTCCGGTGTGGCGCGCATGTGCCCCCTGATGGACTTCTGTCAGTCTTAAAGGCCTCGTCAGCCG
>NZ_HE578949.1:15458-42457 GCF_000321045.1 Phytobacter massiliensis JC163 | reverse complement strand
GCCCCTCCTGCGGCGCATCCATCCCCAGCAGGTTATCCGCATCGTCATGGCTGAACTGCTCGTAAATCCCCGGCCTGCGCATCGCCTCCGGCAGCCCGGCGGTGTGATGCGCATGCGCCTCCTGAAGGGCCTCCGCCAGCCGCCCTTTCAGGTCATGCACAAAGGTGTATACCCCCTTGCGCTGGTCGGTGATTTTCTCCAGCCTGCCCGCCGGGTCGTACTGCCAGTCCCGCCGCAGGATATCCCCCTCCTGCTGACGGTTCGTCACCCGCTGGCTCACCAGACGCTGGCGGCTGTCGTACAGATTTCTCAGCTGAATATCTTCGCTGTCGCCGATGCGCCGCGTCATCTCCAGGCCGCGACTCCAGCTATGCTCCGTCAGGATTTTTCCGTTATGCACAATCTGGAACAGCTGCCCCTGACGCCAGTGCATACCCACCAGATTTCCGTCCACCAGCCGCATTTTGTGCAGATGCCCTTCTGCATCATAGCCGTAATACTGACTGCCGCTGCCCTGATGCTCCTCCGTCACGCGTCCGCATACGTCATAGCCCCAGCCCAGCGGCCATTCACCGTCATCCACCTCACGCAGACGGCCAAAACCGTCATAGTGATATGCCGTCCGCCTGCCGTCCGGCCGAATGCGCGCCGCCAGGCGGTTACAGGTATCCCATTCGTACCGGGTGGTGAGCGCCGTCTCCTCACGGCCGCTGTCGCCATATTCCGTGCGGCTGATGAGCCGGTCCGCTTCATCGTAGCAATAACGCAGCCTGCGGCCGTCAAAGGTGTGCTCCTCGCTGAGCCTGCCGGACGCGGTGTAGTCCATCCGGTAACGCTCTCCCCGGCCATTGATAATGTCGCTGACCTGGCCGTGAATATTGTTGTAATAAAACTGCTGGCTGCTGCCGTCAGGAAATTCAATCTTCTGTACCAGCGCCGCGTTTTCCTGATAGTGGTAACGCGTGACAAGGCCGTTCTCGTCTGTCTCCTGTGTTAGCGAAAGAAAACTTCTCTGCCATCGGGCAATATCACTTTCACCAACCCGCGCAGATAAGTAAGAATGCGTTCTAAGTCATAAGGCGAACGCGCCAGCCATCCCCAGTCTTTGTATTCTGTTTTTTCTATCCAGTTCAGAAAGGGGCTGTGTTCATCGAGCGACACAATGACCGGCATGGTTTCTGTCCAGTCTGCGTAAGGTGTCGCGCTATACCGCCAAAACCACCACCGCTACCACTTCCGCCGCCAAAGCCGCCAGGACCGCCAGTGCCAGGGCTGTCGTTGCCGCTATTGGGGCCATCTAATCCGCACATTCCGTTTTTACACTTCTCACATTCCTCACAGTAGGGTGCACTTTCGCGAGTAACGAGAATTTGCGTCAATGTCGGCGCGGCAAGAAGCTCCAGCAACCCGGGCAAATTTTTACTGGCTGGTTTACCTTTACCAGCCGAACCGCTGCCAATATTCATTGGTGCGGAAGTGAAAATACCCGCTGGATTAAGAGTGATAAACTGTGACCCTGCCTTAATGGTCAGCTCAGTCGCCGCACTTAACGTAATTTTGCTGCCTGATTCAACGGACATCTCATCACCATTTTTGATGAGTAAGCTTTTTCCGGTGTTGAGATGGCTATCGCCATTAACATTATGAAAACGATCGCCTTCGGTACTATGCTTTTCTATACCTTTAATAGTTATATCGCTATTGACGGTAATTTCCTGGGTGTAGTTATTACCAATCTTGTTTTTATAATCATGACGAACATCCCATGCGGTGTCATTAAGGATAAGAATATTCATATCCTTTTGACCATGGATAAAAATCTCTTCCTTCCCTGTATTATCCTCAAAGGAGATTTCATTAAAACCAGTGGATTTATAGGATTTTGAACGCCATACCATTTTCGTTTTATTGTCGGGTAGAGCATAGGGCGGCTTATTAATAGCATTATAGTTACGACCACTAATCAGCGGGCGATCAATATCACCATCAACATATGTAATTAGTACTTCATCGCCAACGCGCGGCAACGTAACGCTGCCAAAACCGTTACTGGCCCATTGATTCGAAACGCGCACCCAGGCTGATGCCTTGTCATCCATAGCATCATAGCGATTCCAGTGGAAAAAAACTTTCACACAACCATACTCATTAGTATGAATTTCTTCCCCTTTTGGCCCTACAACCTCGGCAATTTCCGTGGCATCCGGTACAGGTTTATGGATCCAGGGCGAGCGCCACTCTTTTTGTGCGGATATAAATTCCACCTCACTGGTAACAACTGTAGCCCCCTGATCGGACTCCTCTTCAAGCGCTTGAGGACAATACCCTTTATGGGAAACACGAATAGCCTGCCATTGTGTATTCATTTTATCGTCTGGATGCTCGCTCAGAGAAAAAAAAGCGCCAGGCATAATGGCAAAACAGTTTGCTTTCAAACGGCCGATTTCTGATTCCGCCTGCAGCGCGTCCACACGATACTGAGTAAAGTTTTTGCCTGGCGAATCATCTTCAAAACGCCCGTAGCTTTCAAACACTGCAAATTGAGCATCGTTTGCATTCGTTCCCTTTGCGGTATGCATGAGGGCGTAAGCAGGCTTGAGATAATTTCTGTCCTTGTGGATGGCTTGCCCAGAGCGAGCACGCACGGTCCAACGAACATCGCTTGCCAGGTTTCCGGTTTGCGCTGTTTGGGGATGGGTATTATAAACCAGACTTACCCCCGATTTCTGTCCCAGCCTTGTATCACTAAAGAATATCTGTTCATTTTCTTCATCCAACTGTTCAAACCAGAAGGTTATCCCCTCTTCTGCAGCAAGACGTTGCATAAAGGCGTAATCTGTTTCACGCTTTTGCGTCACGTATTCACGCACTAAATGCGGGTCATTAAGTTGACTGCTGTAAAGGACATTATGCGACTGGAACAATGATTCCAGAATATCTGGGATAGTCTTAAAATGAAAAATACGGCTATCCTGGCGTAGCGTAAGAAGCCACGCCTGAGGCCGTATGACAATGGTGAAATGGGTACGGCGAAAACCGGATTTACCTTGTTCGATACTTTCAACAAGCCCGGAAACGCTACGCTGAATTTGCCCGTCCGCCCAAACATTGAAACTTGCAGGCTGATATATCAGACCTGCCAGATCAATTGGAACTTGCGCTGCCACATGTAATGTCAGGGAGTAGAGTGAAGAAAGCGCTTCTTCATGGGTAAACTGATAAACCGCAAAGGTCTCTTCAGAGAGACCGCCTATTGTACAGGTGAAATAAAGTCCTGAGTTATTCATTAGGTCCCTGCCTTATATTTGCGTTCTGGTTCCCTGGATTGGCGCCAGCGGCAAGCGCTCCCCAGACTGAACATTAATGAGAGTAGTGGTAATAAAACTGCTATCAGAGATGCAGTAAGCAAAAAAATCAGCTAAAACTGAGCCAAAACGATACATCTCGCCTTCATTGAGATAACAGCTCGGATCAAGGTGAAGATCAAAACGTAACCCCCTTACCGGAAATCCCTCAATTAAACGATCGATCGGTTCGCTGGACACCTCGGCAATTCCGGAGAGATAGCGTTTATGCTTTTCGTGTTGAGGAAGGTTACTGTCAGCATGAATATCGAAGTCTTTTACTACTTGCTGAATGGTAGCTTTGTCATTAAGCAATAATGGACTGAGTGATAGATGTGAAATTACTGGCCAATGTTTTTCAGCCTGCAGAGAGTAAGGGGTACTTAAAGGCGTTATATTCTCAAATGTCAAATTACCGGGAATGTCACTACCGGGAACATTAACATCCCCTACATTTAAATTCAAAACACTTTCATTATTAACACATTCAATTTCACAAATAAAATTTTTCCGTGCGGTAACGTTTACGGGTTCGCCCTTACTATCAAAGAAAGAAATAAACCAAGCGGGTTTATCACTGACATCCTTCTCAAGTCTTAATTCATAATAGTAACTTTCAACGTCACTATCAAAGCGAGTAGGTAGAAACTCTGACATCGGTTTAAAAATTTGGATTTCACCACGTTCACTGTCAGTAATCTCAGCGGGAGAATAAACCTTACAGATAGCCGATAGCCAGTAACTTTCTTTATTTGGAAGGACTTGATAACTCAGGTGATGGTGTTCACCTGGCTTATTTCCGGCAAAAGGAATAGCTGAAACCCTATTGTTGAATAGATTAATTATTGGCGTACAGTACAATCTGAAAGAATTTTCATCCACCGAACAATCTGGCGGAAGTATTTTATTAAACTTCAGCTCTATAGAGAAATCATCAATTGAGTTTAGCGCACAAATGTTATTAATGATCTTCAAATCCAGATAGGCAAAATCATTAACATGTGGGGTATAAAAGAATTCCTGCAATAACTGAAGACGCCAGAACTGCTGGCTATCCCCGGGATATACAAGAGATTCTGGCTTAGGGGATTGAAACGAAATAATCTCAGAAGGTAACGGATATGAAACATTATTGCAAAACAATATTGCTTCAGCAAGATGATGCTTAAGCCACAGGGTGAAAAAGCCAGCTGCTGTACTGTCGCTACTTAAAAAAAGTGGAATGCATTGAGGAAATGACTGTTTTTCTTTTTTGAAATTTGCTTTAAATGAAAGAGTAATACGGGTCCCATCTGTTGCATGGGTGACATTTTTCCTGATAATCGTTAATGGTAAAACAGTCAAATCGCGGCGAGTAATAAAAGTGTATTCGTCTTCATCAGAATAGCCCTTGATTTGAGCGCCGGCAGGAATGAAAAAAGTTTCTTCATCGTCGTCAGCTTTGAACTCGACCACAGATGTTGCAGGTAGGGGGCGCAAAGGTGTCGACCAAACCTCTCTTAACAGTCCTTGCGTAATTTCTGGAAACTCATCGTCGATTTTTTGACGCAAGCGAGCGAAAAGAAACGCTGCTCCTTCGATGAGACGCTCTACGCCAGGGTCTGCGGCGGAGGGAGAAAAAAAGTCATCTAACTCAGAAAAATGAGAAGAAAAATCTCTGGCTAACAGCTTGAAATAATTGAATTCATCCTGAAAAAGGGTATCCAAATCCATGTGTAATCACCTTTCCGGAAATATTATCGAGCCACTAATCGATGCGAACCACGCGGACACTGGCAAGACACGATATGACCTTCCAGCGCAACAGGGATCCCCTGAACCTTCATGAGCGGCGTGCCCTCCGAGATGATGCCGGTGGTTTTACAAGCAAGGCAAAAGACACGATCGCCAAGAAGCGCAATCTCTATCTTTGCGTCTGTAGCATCAGGTGTGCCAGTTAATACGGTACCGCGGGTAGTGGAAGTATCACCTTTGACAATGATTTTTACTCCCTGCACTCTTGTACGCATGAGTCCCTCTCTTTTGATTTTTATATTTGGCTCAATATCCTTATAAATTGCCATGGAATTATATACTCTTCATCAAAAAAATACATTATTATAGCTCTCATTTTCTATGTTCAATAAAACTAAAGGGATTTAAACTGTGAAGCGTTCAAAACACATCAAGATACTGATGTCCTGTTTATCAATTTTACTCTTCATCTCTGGTTGTAAATCATCCCCTTCGGCACAAACTAAAAACCCAGGCTATGTTTCAATAAAGAATAATTCATCAAATCAATTAACTTACAGTGATGTTTTCGATGATGAACTTGAAGATGAGATAACAGAAGATGACATTCAGGAAGCTATCTTACAGGCAGAACATGGTTTCACTCTACCAGCTAATACCACAATCATACTTGCTGAGTCTGGAAGACTCGTTCCTGATATAAAAATGCAGAATGAAATGAGCAAGTATTATCAGGTTTCCGTATACTCAGGACTCCCGAAAAGAAAAGCACGCACATTAAAGAATCGACAAGAAGAAACAACTGTTCAAAATAATTACATGCGTACGCTTCGACTTATCGCTGCGAAAGGCCACCAAAAAGCGATCATTGTCTACTGGAGCACTTTACAATTAGGTTCGCTTGATGAAGTGAACCGGGAGATTATCTGGGCAGATTTTACTGGTGGGGCAGTGCCAGCTAATACGTTCAAAATGCGTTATTTACTACGTTTTGCTCTTGTAGATGTCAGTACAGGAAACTGGTCAATGTTTCTTCCTATCACCCAGTCTGCTGATTATCGAAAAGCTAATTCCTTTAATACAGGGATAAGTGATATGGGGCAGTTTGAATCACTAAAACAACGCGCTTATATTGAGGCAGCGCGTCTTATTTCACAAAAGTATCAATAAAGGCATCTGCAAATTATACTTACTCAGTATCCCGTCTATCAGTGCCTGCCAGATAATAGCGAGCACTGATAGTTTTTAACTGCTGATCTAATTGACGCTGTATTTCTGGTGTTAAAGGGAGCCCCTTTTTCTTAAGCTCTTCGGCTTTACGAAGCCATTCTTCAACTGGTACGTTATTTTGCTGTACAGCCTGCATACGCTGTAACATCGTTCTTAAATAGGTAACTGTTATATATTTATCCTGCCTGGAAGCTTTGTCAAGTTGAGTAATGAGCTCACTGAGTAAGCCTTGGATCTGATAATAGCCATCTATTGTGACAGGATATGCGGCTTGCGTATTCAAATACTGTGCCCAAAAATCCTCCAACTGATGTTGTGTTTGAAGATCGGGCCACCATTCTTGTGACGTTCTGACAAGATTTTCTCCATATATCCATGATGAACGTGGAGAAAAATGAGTTAAAGAATTAAGCTGTTGCCGATACTGAGCAAGTATAACGATGTCTTCCTGCTGGATACGTCGGGAGTGTCCGGTCAACAGAACATCATCTGGTACAGAAGGTTTTTCTAGTGAAAACCATTCTAATGAAGGGCCTACAACTTTCGCCACTGCATTTTGATGCTGTACCTGTATGTAGTAAAACAAACTGGCGACTATAGCGGAGCAAAGAGCACCCAGGCCAAAGAATCGCCAGTGCCCCCTCTCCCGGCTCGGAGAGGGATGAACTTTCGGCTGCGCCAGAGGTGGGCGGGGCGATGGAGGAGGAATAGAGATCGCTCTTTCCAAACCTGGATGAGGTTTTTCCAATGTATCGACGACGTTTTGCACGAAGTAAAAGAGGTTCTCAATTCTCGATAGCTTTTTTAGCGGGACCTGCTGAAGCTTATCAGCGATATTTTCCAATGCCTTTTCTGCCCGCTTAAGTAACGATAGCTGCTCAATGCTAAAACTCTGTCTACGTATCAAATGCCCTGTTCGCACATTAAACCAATCCAGCGCATCGATCCTGGCCTGCGGTTCTGGAGGCCAAAAGGCATCGTCCCAATGCTGACAAATCAGTGCCGATATGAGTTCGCAGCTTTCAACAAATCCTCGCAAACCATGAATATGAGTGCGAGCAAGGCTAAAATAACAAGCAGATAATAAATCAACGCCGTTTTGTTCGAAGAGCGAGCGAGCGCAAACGTCTATTTGCGCCCAATCTAACGGTGGGCGAGTCGTCTGAGAAAGTTTGCCAATTTCCGATCTTAGCGTTTCAAACTCATTGAAACGTCGCGGATCGCCGCCTGGATAATTGAATCTCATTAATCGATCTTCCTTGTATCTTCGTTATTAATAGAGTGTTTCCGGCAAACGGAACTGAGTAAATAATCCGCCCGCAAATGGATTTTCCGTACTATCGACAAAAATCCTGTAAACAACATAACCACCGTCAACGGTATAGCGGACATCGAAAGAACCACCATTAATGTTGCTTAGCATACCAGCATTAACGAGGCGGAATTGCGCCCATACGCCCGCGGCTGAAATACTCTTCGATGCCTGACCTGTAACTGGAATCAAGGTGACCTTACTTTCAATACTTTCCCGCATAGAGTTAGGCCAAATCAACAACACCTTGTTCGCTCGCCCATGGCTATATTCCACCAGCTGCCCGTCAAGGTTCATCACTGCCCGACGCTTACTTCCAGAAAGATCAACAGGTTGAATGGCATACTGTATTCCTAATTCATTCTGCGGCCCGAAGAAGGTCTTACGTATACGCTCAGCCATGGCAAGCTGCTTAATGACGTCCGGTCTTATAAGTGACGCTTCTTTCAGGTTCCCGTTTTCCATGAAGAATTTAAGGTTTTCTTGATAGAAAGCATCAATTGTTCCCCCTGTCCGAAAGAATTGTTCAAACTCACTTAGTGCCACATCCTGCTTGCTGGTAGCATTGAAAGGATAACGATCGACTAAATTCAAGTTAAACGGCTTCACCACTTTCTCGTTCCACTCTGTTTCAAGTGACTGGACTGAGGTTTTTACCACGACTTTCCATGCCTGTGTTGCCAGTTCATTTATCCAACGTCCCAGTGGATCAGGTACAGTTTTTGCCAGTTGCTGCAATTCAAAAACAGGATCGCTACTCCCCTGCTCAAGATGAAGTTGCACAGCTTTTAATGCTGCTTTGCCTGGTTCGGGCGCATTTTGAATCGAAAGCAAATAGCGATGCAAATTTGATAATTTTTGCGTCACGTTCTGCATAGTGCTGAGCTGAGCATTCGATTCATCCAGAACTGATGTTTCTGTAATGAATTCGCGATAAATACGATTAATAAGCCGCTGATCGTCTCGATTTGATTCAGACTTATCTTTTTCAGTTACAAGCGCCGCTGGTTGCGTATTATCCTTAAGGATGAGAAGCGCTTTTTTCAAAGGCTGCTCACCTCCAATAGTACTTTCCAGTGTCCTGATCGCATCAGAAATGTCAGTGAATTCACGAACGCTAATATTAGCAATAGCGCTATGCCATGTACTGATATAATCACTGGCATACTGTTCTGTAATCTGCCGATGAATTTCAGCGCGATCGGCATCGCTATACGCAACGTTGTTTGTTAAATTGAGCACCCAACTGTCCATCGATGTCAGATCGATAAGCTGATCGTTTTGTTCCAGATAATAGTTCATTAACCCACTGTGGGTGAGAAATTGTGGAACTCGTAGCTTCTGCTCCTCGGCAGCGATAAACACTGTATCAAAAGTAGCACCTATTTGCGTTTTGAGATTAAGATCCTGCGGCAATGCATCGCCAGCTTTGATACGCAGATTTTGATATACTCGTTGATAGATAGAAAGCTTTCCAAGCTCCTGTTGAGCATCAGCTATCGTTTTACTATAAGGTTTAAAAGTATCAATTGCCGCTTTATTCCCCTCATCACGATCCTTTTTCCATTGTACATGGTCGAGGGCGTAATCCAGGTGCTGCCAGAGATGATCCTGAATATCTTTTTGTCCTGGGAAACGCTGGCTCCAACGCTCCTGCATATAGCTTAATACCAGCTTTTTATTGCGTCCTGACTCATCTTCAATCATACGAATAATGCGTAGAATATTAAGCTTCTGCTCGCTACCAGCCGGAGCAGCTTTAAGCTCCCCAATTAAACCATCCATAATGGCAGGAAGAAAGCGCTGTTCCAGTAAACTCAGGTACGTTTTCTCAATATATGGGCCAATTTTATAACCCTGATATAATCCTGCGTCAGCCAAAACAGGCATATGCTCATGATAATTGCCATAGGCGAACATAGCGTCACCAAGTGGATTTAGAAGCGGTAGCTGCAGGTTCCCATAATAGTCATTTCCTTCTGGCACAGGAATATTCATGAACGCCTTTGCCTGAGTTAACACCATCTCTCCGGCCTGAAAATTTTGCCGATAATAGTATTGCCAGGCCCCCCAAACCCCAACCACACATACCGCGCAAAGAGCACCAAAAATTTTAACCTTGCTCTGCGCATGCTGGATGTAAACTCTATTTTCCCCAGCCAGATTTGCTTCCGAAAAAATTACTTCCTTAAAGAGATCACGAGTAAAATAAGGCACATTAACAACAGATTGCCATGTCGGGTAGGGTTGTTTGCTCAAATGATACTGAGCAGCCGCAGATTTTACAAAAATGTCATCCATTTGGCCCTTGTGTACCGAGGAAGTAAGATAGATACCTCGTAAAAGAATATTTTCCTGCCCATAAATTAGCGCATCCAGCAGCCAGGTTGCATATTCTTTGATACCAAACATTTGACGACTAAAGGTGAATAACGCGCTGCGTTGATGGCTATCGACATCGTTGAGCATCATTTCAGGCAAAGCGATATTGATTTTTTTTATCCATTCATGCCAAAAATTATCTAATTCTTGCTGCCATTCTGTAGCATTAGTTGAAAACGTCACGCCTAAAATAGCGTCGCGCTGAACTTTATCAAGAGATTGGAACATAGCCTCGAATCCATAAAATAGATCGAGGCGCGTAAGAACAATGTAAACTGGCAACTTGCACTGTAATTTTCGCTCAATATCAGCCAGACGCTGACGCAGCATCGCTATGTACTGCTCACGCTGGTGCTGTTCTGATGATATAAAGCGATGAATATCAACTGTGATCACAACGCCATTTAATGGTTGGCGCGAGCGTTCAGTCGCAAACCACTCTAGTAAAGCCACCCATAACCTGTTGAATTTTCGGGTAGTATGTTCTTCTACACTATGCTGATTGACAAGGTTGCCATCGATATCAAATATCACAGCCTGCTCTGTAAGATAGCACTCAACATAATTCGTACAATGACTATTATCATCATCAGCCTCGCTTAGTGAAACTCTCTGCACACCCTCACGTATCAGAGTACTTTTCCCACTACTTTTATCTCCAATAAATACATACCATGGCAAGCGGTAGCGAAATTTCTCGTCCTGATTATAATGCTGTCGAAGCTTTGCCATCCAACCTGACAGGTATTCCTGCAGCGCAACTAACTCTGCCTTTAAAGGGTCATCTTCCGTTTGTTTTTTAATTGGTCTTGCTTTTCATAACGCCTTAGCTTATTTAAAACTTGCCATGCAGCCCAACTAATAAAAACAATGAGATAAAATGCAGTGATCAAAAGACGAGAAAGTATTGTCTCGAATGGCTTAACGCCTGATATTGACCACTCTTTACCCCAAACCCACAGCCAAACCAATGAAATAACCGCAAGAGCAAAGCATAATAATGTCACTGACGGTTTAAACTTCGGTAAAGCGTTTCTGAGTAAACCGCCTAGTGTACGAATTGCAGAAAAGGAACTCATTGTAATAAACCTCTCCCTGGTTTAATTTATTTAGTATTTTGTAATGCGGATAAATCCTCAAAAAATGAGGGTTCCCATTGCTCAAGCGTAAGTGTTTTGCAGGCAGACCAAAGGCTTTCCGCCTGTCTGACGGCAAGCGTTTTATAGCCTGCTTCTGCAAGAAGCTGTACGCTGCACTTTAATTGGTGGTAATGACCGCGCAGATCGTTGTCTATTGGTTTTTCATTTAACAGTGCTAAGGCGGCTTCGAGTCCTTGTTCGCTAAAACACTGCAGAACTGAGCTACTCTCATCTGCGGCATTAAAGGTTGATGCTCCGCTTCCTCTGCCATCCAGCCATGCCTTCATTTCATCACTCATAAAAGCACTATCATCACTGTAACGAAAATTTCGAAGCATAGGCAGACGTTGGAGTAAGGCCAATAGCTCATCTTTAATTGCACAGGCAACGGCAGAGTAGTTTTGCTGCAATGCTATTCTGGCTGATATAAAATGTCCTTCCAGCCAGAAAGGTGTCGAAGTAAGAATATTCTCTACCTGTATCCATTCCCCCACACTCGCGTGAGTAATACCTGCTTTAATATCAGATTCACGATCGGCGGGAAATGGCGCTAAGTCAGTTTTTCCTTCGCGGTTAAGCGGTTCAGTCAGAGAAGCAAAAATAGCATGACGGCGTAAACGAAAACCTATCGGATCTTGTGGAATTCTTTCACACAAAATTTCCGCTACTTTAAGTAGGGTTCTTTTCCATTCTATTTCGCTTGCCGTATTGATAGCAACACCCGGGGTAGGTGCAACCGCCGGAACCTTTGCCTCCGATGCCAAATATTCTGCAGGAGCCCGAGCAATCTGAACGGCATCCTCTCTTCGTGTCGACGATACTACCTCACCCGCTTGATTTTCTTCTTTTTTCGAATACCCTGCATAAAGTTGGTCGATACTTTCAATTGACTCCTGATGTTCAGCCAACGCTTCACGAATACGTCGGAGGCAGTCCAGCGCTAATTCTCGCTCAATAGCAGTCGATGAAAGATTAAATGCCTCCTGAGCCTGTCCAAAACGTATGAGTATTTGCTTTAGCAGTCGTGACTTTGCTCGGGCTTGTGGCGCGGCGCTATGCCAAAAATGTTCACAATAGTCAGCAAACAGCAATAGCGCTAACGTAACGTCTTGCGGTTTTTTGCCATGCTGCAATGTGCGTAGTAAGTGCGCCAGAACCCGAAGATCTTTAGTTTTTCCTAATAATATCAGCGAGTTATGGCGGACATCATCCATGTTAATTTGACTGTGAGAAACGGTACCAATTGTTGCTACTGCAGCGTCAAGAGCTTCCCATTCTGCGCTCTCTTCATCTACAGGTATGGCAACATCTCTTATATCGCTTAAAAGAATTTTCCGCCAGGGATGGTGTTGTAATCCGTCCATTGTATCTTCTCCCTTTTACCACCGGCATGCGGCACGCAGAGGTTTAATTGCTTCCGAAAGTGTTGAGATATCAAAAATAAGCCCATTGATAACCGGATCCTCAGCATTGACTGTTAACCTGTCGGCATGAAAACTGAGTAAATGACGGATTTCGTCGATACCCGGTAACCCTCTACTTGCTTCCAGCACATATCCCTCGCTGCGTACAAACCAACGCGCTTTAAATGAGCCCTTATCTGTAATCAACGCCAATGCGCCTTTTTTAGACTGCATAGGAGAAGGAAGCATAATTTGCATTCGTGTTATGTTGTCAATGCAGCTAAAAGTCAGAACAGGGCGTATGCGCTCTCGCCCAATAGCCGGAGTCGTTAATACAATCCGGGGAATTTCCCCACTGTACTGATTCATCAGAAAAATGGGAGCATTCTGCTGACGTTCCTTCTCTTGCGTGAAAGCCTGTTGCCAGTTAGGATCCTTCGAGCTTTCGATAACCCCCGCTTCATTTGCAATAGCCTGCTGCGGCTTGAGTATACGGTCATAGCAGTCCAGCCTGTCCAATGCAGAAAGCTCATGCGTACAAGCTGACAATGACTCCAGTACCATCGCAGAATCGGTCACCGCTGCTCTAACCGCAACAGCTACAAATTGGAATAATATGGCAACCAGGACCTTCCATTTCACGTCAGGAAATCTCCGCGATAAATTCATTATTTAAGACGCTGAAACCGATACGGTTAATTTCTTCTCCGGCAGCGATTTTATTGAGCAATAACAGCGATGCTGGTGGCAGCATGGCACCATCGATAATGGATTCGAGCATCCGCGCACCGTTTTCCGTTCTTGTTGCACGTGAGACGATAAGCTGACACACGTTTTCATCAAAATGAACTTCAGCATCAAACCGCTGCGTCAAAAGGTTATCCAGCCGTTGTAATTTACCCTCAATAATTCCTCTTAATGTCTTATCGCTGAGAGGCAGATAGGGGATGACTTCCATTCTTGCAAGCAGCGCTGGTTTAAAAAATTCGGCCAGTTCTGGCCACAAAAGATCCACCAACGAATCTGATTCCGCAGCATGATTAACGATTGTTTGATAACCAAGATTTGACGTCAGGAAAAAGGCTATATTTTTACAATCAATAAGTCGCCCTTCCCCGTCGGCTAACTCGCCCTTATCAAAGGCCTGATAAAAGAGGTTCAATACGTCGGGATGAGCCTTTTCCACCTCATCAAGCAAGACCACAGAATAAGGTTTCTGTCGGATGGCCTCCGTCAGCACCCCGCCTTCACCATAACCAACATAACCTGGAGGTGAACCTATCAGACGGGATACCGTATGCTTTTCCTGAAACTCCGACATATTGATTGTGGTCAGGTATTGGCGGCCTCCGAATAGCAATTCAGCAATTTGCAATACAGTTTCGGTTTTACCGACGCCACTTGGCCCAACAAGCAAAAAAGCGCCAAGCGGTCGGCCTGGACGACGCAAATCTGCTCTGGCTGTCAGTAAATGTCGGTGTAAATGAGAAATTGCTAACTCTTGCCCTTTGATAGTTTGCTCCAGATATTGCGGCAATTGAGTAACAATATGCAGTTCATTTTGGGATATTTGATTTAGCGGTACTCCAGTCCACTCAGCGATTACGGAAGCGATCTGCGCATCATCAACATGTGCGGAAACCAAATTATCCTGCTGCTGTAGGGTGTCCAGTTGAGTAGCTAAACATGCCAACTGATGCATGGCCTCACCAGGCTCGTCCTGACTTTGTTCCGAAGTCAGAATATTTTCTCGCAGCGCAATGATTTTTTGGACCAGATTTTGTTGCTGCTGCCACAAGTTTTCTAAAGAAACGCTTTGTTTTTCAGCCTCATCGTACTGCTGACGAAGTTCTTCCAGGCGTATAGAAAAATCATTCAGCCCCAGCATATGTTCACGCTTAAGTTGTTCAATTTCAGCCAAACGTTGCCTTTGGGCTGTTTTGGTAGCAGATATATTTCTTGGAGGGGTAGTTAAATTGATAGCAACGCGCGCGCAGGCTGTATCAAGAACATCAATCGCTTTATCCGGCAATTGACGGCCAGACAGATAGCGTTCGCTGAGATGAGCTGCCGCCTGTAACGCCCCGTCGTCAATAAGCACACCATGCGCTTTTTCATAAATATGTCTTAACCCACGCAGGATAACTACGGCTTCATGAGCCGTAGGCTCTTTTACTTTTACTAACTGGAAACGGCGCGATAATGCCGCATCTTTTTCAATATATTTTTTGTACTCGCTCCACGTTGTTGCGGCAATAGTTTTGAGTTCGCCTCGAGCCAGGGCAGGTTTGAGCAAATTCGATACATCCAGCCCCCCCTGCTGATTGCCTGCCCCAATAAGAGTATGAGCCTCGTCAATAAAAAGAATTACTGGCGTCGGTGAGGCTTTCACCTCCTGCATAATCCCTTTGAAACGTTTTTCGAACTCTCCTTTTACTGATGCCCCCGCCTGCAATGCAGCGAGATCAAGCGTTACCAGAGTTGTTCCTTTCAACTTATCAGGAACATCATTATCTGTAATGCGTAAAGCAAGGCCTTCGATCAATGCGCTTTTGCCAACCCCCGCCTCACCAACAATGATGGGATTGTTCTTACGGCGGCGGCACAGGATATCGATCATGAGATCAATTTCTTTATCTCTACACAATACGGGGTCAAGCTGACCGCTTCGAGCCTGTGCCGTAACATCGGTCGAGTAATGGGCCAATAAAGATGCATCATTTTGTAAAGGGCGCGATAAAGCAGCTTGAGTGCTGTCTACATTATTTTCAGCAGAGCCTTGGGTCCATTCGACAAATTGTGCGGCAGCCTGATCTTTATTAATTGACAACAAGAGCGAATGTACCGCTGGGCTGATATAACGACCTGGGTTATGCAATAGTGCAAGTAACAGCGCACCACTACGTATATCCTCTTGGTTTAATTCAGAAACTGACAAGATTAACGCATCCTGAAACCATTCAACCAGCAATGGCGAAAATGTGGGCGTATCTTGTATTGATGTCTGCCTTGAACTCTGGTCTTCGAGTAACGGGCGGATTTCCTGTAGCTCAATTCCTGCACGCTCAAGGATCATGCGAACATCGCATAACGGCGTATCAAGACACTGTAGCAAATAGTGAGCGATCGTAATTTCAGACGCTTGTCTACTGACACAAACTCCGGCAGTAGCTTCCAGAATTTGTCGGCTAATGGGATGGAAACGTGCAATAAGTTTAGGTATATCGACTCTGAGCATAATGTAATCCTTTAACCGTGCAGTAGTCGGCTGAGTTGTTCCAAAATATCCTGAGATTGGGTTCGTAAATTAAGAGCATACAAGCCATAAATTACGAAAAGACCTAAAACAGCAAATAAAAACATTTTTTTAATAGATATGCGATTTCTCAATCGGTACCCACTTTTTTTGGGTACACCATAATGGTACACAACCGTTCCCACGCTTTCTTCGCCTACAGAAGCAATATGGTGGTAAAGTCGGCGAAAGATCCGATTAAACTCCTCTTCGCTATGGTTTTTGACAACCTTATACCGTCCGCGGAATCCCAAACAGAAGCAGAGATAAACAAACTCAAGAAGATCTTTATATCGTTCTGGTTCTTTCATTAGGCGTTCAAGTAAAATAAAGGTTCGCTCTCCTCCCCATGTTTCATTATGAAAACGGACTAACAAAGAGTGCGTACCCCAGGTATTTTGCGAACTCCATGGGTGCTGCATGGCTAGTTCGTCAATAAACGTACAGAGGATATAGCGAAATGAGAGTACTGTGCCACTATCATATCCTTTGTCTTCAAGGATACGCTCAACCGCCTGAATATCTGCTACAACCTGATGATAAAGCTGCCCGGCGTTATCGAGATTTGTTATATCTCTCAAACGCTGGGTCATGCCTAGCAGTGGTGTTGCAGCATCAATCATAGGATTAATGCTTTCGCCCCGTAAAGCGAACGAGTACTGTCCTGGAACACTATTCGTATGCAGTTTATGCTGCCTCTCTGTCATGATTTACTCCGTATCGCCCATAGCTGGATATCCAATCCAGGGAAATCCCCAGAAACGTGAAAAGCAATAGCGGATACTTTTTCAATTTCATCCCATTCAGCGTTATGCGTATCTAACTGGAAATAGGTATAACCTGCATGATGAGGAAGTTGCGGTGGGGCGGCGCTGAGCGCTTTCATTGATACGCCAGGTATTTGAATGCTCACCAGTTCACGAATTTGTCGGGGGGCAGTGACTTTAGTCTGTGAAACAAAATTTTTGAAAAGAGTCTCCTGAGGGACCTTCGCTTTTACTGCCACCACAAAGTCTGCTGAACCAAACAGAGTTTTATCGTGTATAACCCCCTCAGAAATGCCATGTGAACGTGGGAAAAGCCGGATCAGTACAGCTCGTGGAGAAAGCACGGTGCTTAGCGCCTGGCGAGTGAGCAGCATAAGATCATGGAATGAATATGTTAGATTATCATGATCATAAGCAACAAATTGGGGGGCAACCCGCGAGTCGTCCAAAAATGTTACTAATTCCGCGCATAGCGAAACAAGCTGGCGATACAAATCTTCTGGATGAACATGCTCACATTTTGCTAAGTGAATAAATACAGGTTGAACACGATTGAGCAATTGCAGCATCATAAATTCAGCGACATCAGCAACGCTTTGTTGTTCCGGTGCGCTAATTCGACCAGAAATTTGGCGTGTTCTTTCGACAATCAATGCAGCAACTTCTGAAAGAAAATCCCTTAAGATCGAAGAAACACTGATAGAGCTACAGCACGGAATGAAACTCTCGTCCAAAACGAGCGTGCCATCGTTCAATCGTTCTTTTATTCGACAAACAGGAAGCACTGTGCAAGCGCTAAGATCTTCCGAGCCCTGGATAAGCCGGGGAGCAGCTAACATGACAGGAACATGCCTTACATCCGCCCGACGTCCAAAGATATCTCTGATCTCGTTTTGCTCTTGAACATATCTGGCACTGCCAGTTTTAGCATCGTCAGCGCTATCAATAGCGCTAATTGCGTGATTACGAATAGGTAATGCCAGATAAATATAATGACTTTCTCTGGAGTTAAGTTGTGCAATGTTCAGCGGGTCTGGCTGCTTATCCTGAAAGGGTAACTCGAACAGGGTGCCGTCAGGCATCAACCCGGATGCGGCTGAAATACCGATACGCCCAAGCCGTAGTAATTCCCGGTTGATTTCGAGGTGCGTAAGCCCATAAAAAAACGTGTTAAAGCGTTAAGCTGATGACTAAACACGTAATCATAATAGCGTTGCTGCTGCTGAAAATGCTGTGGTGAAATAGCGCCGCTGGTCCAGACTACATTACTGTATGTGCCCATTTATAGTTTCTCCTGATATTCTTTTTTCTTAATAGCCACACCATCGGCGGAAACATGAATCATTAAAGGCACTTTTTCCCCAGTGCTTTTTATCTCAACCAAATCGGACCACTGCACCTCATCAATCCATGCCAAATGTGCGACAACACCGATATATTGCGTTTCTGCATCAAGCTTTATAGGTGAAAGCGGCTTAAACTGCCCTGGCACCAGCGTAAAGTCCTGATGACTGATATAATTTTTGCCCAACGTCTTTTCCGGCCCGTCATTAAGAAACTGATCATAATCAAGCCCAAGGAAAAGAGAATCCTCTTTGAGAAAGACAACCTCTAATTGGACTGGCGAGGGTTCACCACTCTGGTTAGGGTTAATATCCTCATCGGCAAATAGCGTCAAGGTGAGTTCTGTAGGCTGCTCAGCTGGTGCACCGACTGGAATATCCGGGTCGGTTACTACGGTATAAACCTTCTTCACCGTTTCGCAGCCAGATAAACAAATAGAAATGGTCGCAAGCATGGCTAGTATCATAATATAGCCGACAAAACCGACCTTTTTCATTCTTGCTCTCCATGACGATTGAGCCTACGGAGCGTCAAATCATAATCCTGGGCAAAGTGCTCCCAAAATAGTTTTTCAAAACCACGCTGGCGATTGGAAGATAACTCTCGGAAAAAGCTGCAGTACATTGCCCATATCCATTCTCCATCCATGTCTGCGCGACGGCGGCTACGTCGATACTCAGCGAAACGATTCATTAACTGCTCTGGTGAAAAAGCGTCTAACATGGCGTTTAAAGCAAAATTAATTGCCGAAGTTGTCGCCGCATTATGTAAACCAACATGGCGAAGACTTTCCGCAACCGCTGCCGGTGCAGAAAGATGAACAGGACAACTTTGCTGTTCTTCACAATCGAATAAAAGAGCCATCGTCTCCTCATAGCTCATTTTTAGACGCAACGGATTATCTTCAATGACTCTCAAATTTTTGTTATTAATAATTTCATCCGATTGCTGCAGTTTTAACAGGCCATTTACAGCCGATCTGATCGTTTCGCCCAATTCTTCAAGGATTGCGTGTGCTTCATCTGTCGAATTTAAGAGGGATAGGTGTACGCCCATACCTTTTAATAACGGAGCCAGGCTTAAATGAGTCTCTGCAACAGATTTACCATTTTTATGTAATCCACTATTTTGTATCGGGGAATCTGGAGGTGCATGGGGCAAATCTAGCATTTGATATAATGCATCATCCGAAGAAGACTCCCATTCTCCTGAAGTTAAGGGCAGGCGTTCTTTTTGCGATAAAGAAAATGATGAAAGCGTATTTGCCTCAATGGCTAACAATGGGTCAGCTTGCGGCGAAAGCTCACGGTGGGCCTGTTGATGCGCAGTAATATTACTTCCCTCAACAATCATATCCTCGAGGGTGGAAGTACGAGGCGTCAATAATTGCTCCGGTGTTATATTGAGTGGATCAATAAATGTTTCTGGGGAGGCCCCAATCCGTATACGCAGGCTCAAAAAACCAATCTGGATCTGATCATCATGCTGCAACCGAACCACCTGCTGACGATCGGTGATCTCGGCATTATTGATGACTAAAATCTGATCCATAAGTTGTAGCGTGAACACACCATCCTGGTAATCGATCCTTGCATGGACACCAGCTACGCTATGGTATAAATCCTGTACAGGCCAGGTGTTATTGCTATTGCTGCCTAATAATCCCCCCTCTGTATTAAAATAATGTTCGCTTGACTTCCCTGTCTCCAGAAGCTCTGAGTTTGTGACGCTTATTAACAGTATGGGATGCTGTGATGCGTTCTTTTTTTCCTGTTCCAAGTGTTCCATAAAGCATTATTCTCGCATACAAAGAGTTACGCCTGGCTCCGACGGAAGTTCACCAATAAACGTCGTCCATCCTAAAAAATGGGTCACTTCAGACTCAAAATTCATGGGTTCAATTTGTCCAGGTGCCAGAGTCAGACGGATATCAAACGCAAACTGATCGCGAATGATGAAGGAAGTGAAATTTTTTAAAGGCTGAAATGATTCGCCCATAGGTAAAAAGGTCAGATAACTTTCCAGGCTTAAGTTATTAAGACATAAGGTAAATTTACCACTACAGTCATCAAGGCGATCGCCAACGATAAATGTATTGCCATCTAAAATAGAGTTGCGGCCCCCCAGCAGGGTGATTTGCTCTTCAGGTACTGGAACGCTCCGAATTTGCCAGGGCAATATGGTAACATCGTTGATATCAAAGCAATGCGCTATCAAACCGCAAACAACCTCGGGGGAGCGACTGGCACCAGACAATGGTCCAGCATAGGCCAGCAATTTGGTTGGTGGAATTTGCAGCGTCCCGCGAATAGCCGGCGATCCCAACCCCGCCAGAGAAAATAGTCGCGCAGAAAAAGCATCATTACCTTCTCCATCGAAAGTAATGTGATGACGATACTTCCTCCATATTCGATGAAGTAACGTCATTGCGCGGTGATTAAACAGGTCAAGGAAATGGTTTACCCCAGGCATATCCTGTGTATATTCCCAGGCAGTAGACTCCAGATAAAAACCAGGCAAAGGTGACTGGCTTCCCTGCAAGCCTAAAAAGGTAGTCTCCAACCATAATTGACCGTTGTCGTCCTTACGCACTTGTTTAAGGTCGCTGGTAGGGAAGGAAAGTGAACCGCTTGCAATAAAGCGAAGCAGCTCGTCTTGCGGCAAAGAGTCTGCATCAGGCGTTCTTCCTTCACCATAATGACGATAAAGTAGTTCAGCCAACTGATAGAATTCATATTGACAAGTATCTATTTCAGCGAGTGCTGACCAATGGTCACAGGCCATGAATAGCGCTCCTGATTTGTTGAATTCAGTAATGAAAAAAGATGGAAGGTATTAAGCGGTGCACATTGTGCAAAAAAATGCGCCAGTACTGTACCAAAGAGGTACAACTCTCCTTCTGAGCCAAAAGCATGCTGATTTGCGGTCAGCGTTGTTTTGACGCCCCGAACTGGAAGGTCTGCTGCAAGAAAGCGTATACAGGGATGGGTCTCCATCGTCTCTATCCCTTCTAGCATTCTTTGCACCGTTTTTTCGGAGCGTCGATTAAACAAGGCTGGAAAGTGGTAATTAATCAAAAGCTGGCTCAGTGAACCCGGTTTGAGTAACGATTGATAATTTCTTGCCAGACGCGACAACGTAAACCAGAACTGCGTCTCGTCCATCAAAGGAGGAAGACGCAAAGAAGGGCGACATATATTTTTTAAAATGGTTACTTCATTTGCAAGAGACACTGTCTGTTGCAGTTGACCCAGAGCCAGCTTTGCAGCCATATCACCATTACAGCACCATAGCCCAACAGATAGTTTCTCCGGACGTGAAAGCCATAAGGTCTCATCGCTGCGAAAAACAGAAACCCAATGCCTTATCTGATGTGTTGTTCTGTTTTGCGTCAAGCGAAGATGATAGCAAAGTTGTTTCTGCCCTTTGGCACTCTGGCGTTTATGCTCAAAGTGGGTAAAAGGTTTATATTCATATTCCTCGCCATGTAACTCTCGTTCATAACTTTCGATTTTATCAACCGCAAAAATTTCAACCTCCGGATGCATATAGCTTGCCTTTAACGGATATTGTGTTTTGCATCCAGAAATAGTCAAAGGTTCGCCATCAAGCCGGAAAAGGTTAATTGCTGGCACACAGTTAATTCGCAATGTATCTTTTTGCAACCGCAGCCCTGCGGCGCTACGCGAAAAGCGTAGCGTTAAGGAAAAACTATTACCATGAACGTGTCTGGGTAATAAGACATGATTATCGTGGTTCAAAGCCAAAAACAGCATTCCTTCTGGAAAACAGAAATACTCCTGGATCAAACGGTGTGCAGGGTTTGCATTTTGAGGCCAGGGTAACATGCCTTCACCCTTCGACATTCCTACCGGGTGTAATCGTGCATTTTCCAATGGAATCTCCACACCATTCACCGTCACGAATGCAGAACGCGTACAATTCCCCAGCAAAAAATATAAATACCTGCTCAAATGTGCATCATTGCCCAGGTAAAACTCTAACCCATTCAAATTGTTAAGTGTTGTTCCCGGTTTCACATTAAATGAGATCACCAGGCTATGATCATCGTCAGCAGCAGTACGGCACCCTTCAAGATATAAAGGGAATAATGTCAGGGGTCGACAAGTGCGAAAAATAACAGGCGCAGAATTTTCAATGCGGCATGTCGCCTCGGTTTCTGCAGCAAGCGCAGACAGGGCTGATACTGGGGAAGCCTGCAGTATGGTCATAGCAGGAACTGGCCGTAAATACCCTGGCCATAGCTGCTGCTGGAAATTTTGCACCAGCTCGGGAAAATCTTTTTTTAATCTCGCTTGAAGCAATCCAGCGTGCCAGGACAATCCTTCTAACAAGCGGTCAACATCAGGATCATGACCTTGCTCGTTAATGAATTGCATCAACTGTGGATGTTTTTTTGAAAACTCATGGATTTCTGCTTGCAAAGCATCATGATTATCCCAATATGGTGAGTTGGCTCCTGTCTTCCGTGACATATAATTGACTCTTCCTTCACTCATACCAGGTAATAATGCTGCTCGTGATCCATGTGTAACTGAAACTCTACACGCCGCGTAATAGCATTCTCTTCTTGTACGTCTGCAATGATGCGAAAATTAAGTGTTAGCGGATCGCTTGATTGATCAGGGTTTGCGCATGTTGTAACGGTGACCGCTGAAATCCGCGGCTCATAGCGCAGAATACAATCCCTTATGGATTGGCAAACCACTAAATTAAGCTCACTGCTATCCATCATCGCATCATTCATATCAATAATGCCAAGTGCTGGCGTGCTCTGGCTACCGCCAGGGCGTGTATTAAGCACCTGTGATAAGTTCTGACGTATTGACGCTATTAAATCAATATCCGTAGTTTTGAACGGATCGGCACGAAGCCTGATCCGTTCAAACAAGCTTTGCTGGGGATTATCCCAGCGTAATAAGGCAGCCATGAAGTTCTCTTATTCTCTATCCAGGCGCCCTACCAGTGAGAGTTCAAAGTTCGCTCCCATATATTTAAAATGTGGGCGAACGGAGAGCGATACTTGATACCAGCCAGGATCGCCCTCAACGTCAGATACAGTAATTTTGGCTGCTCTCAGTGGACGACGACTACGTACCTCAGCGGGTGGATTTTCTTGATCGGCTACATACTGTTTGAGCCATTTATTTAGCTCAAGCTCAAGGTCTGAGCGCTCTTTCCACGACCCCAATTGTTCACGCTGAAGAACTTTTACGTAATGAGCAAGCCTGTTGATGATGAACATATAAGGCAGTTGCGTTCCCAGCTTAAAGTTAGTCTCTGCTTCTTTTCCTTCTTTTGTATTAGGAAATCGCTTTGGCGCCTGAATTGAATTCGCAGAGAAAAAGGCAGCATTATCTGAACCTTTACGCATTGTAAGCGCAATGAAACCCTGCTCGGCCAATTCAAATTCGCGACGATCGGTTATCAATGTCTCGGTTGGAATTTTAGCCTGCAACTCACCGAGTGATTCGTAAAGATGTACAGGCAAGTCATCTACCGCGCCACCGCTCTGCGGACCAATAATGTTAGGACACCAGCGATACTTTGCAAAACTCTCAGTAATGCGCGTAGCAAAAGTGAACGCCGTATTTGCCCATAAAAAATGTTCATGGTTATCATTTACGTCCTCGTCAAAACCAAAGGACTTGATAGGATTATCCGCTGTTGACCACGGCAGTCTGGCCAGATAGCGGCCAGAAGTCAGACCGATATACCGGGCATCTTCCGTCTCACGTAAAGCGCGCCATTTGGTATAGGCAGGGCCCTCAAAAATTGCTGATAACTCTTTAATAGAAGAAAGCTCTGTATAACTGTTAATACCAAAAAACTGAGGAGCTACAGAGGAAATAAACGGAGCATGAGCCATCGCCCCTACGGAGCCAATATACTTTAACAACTTCATATCAGGTGCGCTGCGTGTAAACGCATAGCTACCAATGACGGCTGCTACAGGTTCACCACCGAATTGACCATAGCCGCTGGAATAAATATGCTTATAAAAACCACTTTGCGTGATCTCAGGCGCATATTCAAAATCATCCAGCAGCTCTTCCTTGGTCGCATGCATCAGCAGGAGCTTAATGTTTTCACGAAAATCGGTGCGGTCGACAACGAGTTTGATGCCTCGCCATGTACTTTCCATACTCTGAAACTTTTCATGGTGAAGTATTTCATTAACCTGCTCTGATAGCACTGCATCGATGTCTGCTATCATTTGATCGACTAACAGTTTATTTACGGGCTCTTCAGATGAATCTTTCTCCAGCATACCGGAGATAAAGGCAGCCACGCCCTGGCGAGCAATATCATATCCATCATCTTCCGGCGCAAGACGAGATTTCTCCATGATCTGCTCTAACAACCCCAACTCGGGAAGGCTAGTATGTTGTTCCTGTTCAGCAAGTACTATATCTGACATGAATAATATTCCTTATTAAATCAGAAAACACGATATTACGCGTTTTTATACATTTCCAGTTCTTTAAGAATGTGCTGACGCATTTCCGGGTCTTTAAGTATTTGATTTATTTGTTCACGAAATGCTTTTATGTTTCCCATAGGCCCTTTCAATGCAACTAGCGCCTCTCTGAGCTGCACTAATTTCTTAAGTTCTGGAACTTTTTGGACTATAGCATCGGGTGAAAAATCCTGGATGCTTTCTAATTTAATATCAACAGCTAAATCTTCTTCGCTGTCTTTCTGCAAACGGTTTGGAACATTGAGAGCAAGTTGTAGCTCAGCGTTTCTCATCACCTCATCGAAGTTGTTTTTAGTGATAGAAACAAGTGGCCTCTCCTCAACAGGCGTAGCTTCTGTGCGCCCTTTAAGATCGCCGGCAATGACCAACTGCAAAGGCAGCTCTTTCTCAGAAACCTCATCGCCCGTTGCTGGAACATACTTAATGTTGATCCTTTCTTTAGGCGCTACGCTAACACTTTTAGACTTACTCATACATAATCCTTAATGTTCCAAACATAACCATTCTTTTTGCGAATTAGATTCGCATTTTGGATAATGATAAATCCATACTCTATTATTTACCGAGGGAATAAATAAAAGCAAAAAGCGCCAAATCCATTTTCCATGCTAAAACCGACGCCTCCAGGACATTAATCTTCTTTGATACTACATCCTGACACTCATGCCTGCAATTAATTTTGCCTGACGCAACATGATGTTGATCATAGACTTTAAACTTAATATCTCATATTTTATCTAGCATCCCTTCATGTCTTACAGCTTATATTGAGGAAATTCTTATTTTTAAGAAAATAAAGAAAAACCGACGGTCAGACATAAAGTGATAATCGTTAGTTTAAGTCAAAACTTTCTAAATATATATTCACAGTGAATGTATTTAATCGTTAAGCCACGAATAAAGGACGCAATATGCCAACTCCTTGTTATATATCCATTGAAGGAAAAACTCAGGGGAACATCACAGCAGGTGCTTTTACTGCTGCTTCTGTCGGTAACATTTATGTTAACGGGCACGAAGATGAAATGCTGGTGCAGGAGTTTCTACATAATGTGACGGTTTCAACCGATCCGCAATCTGGTCAGCCTTCTGGTCAGCGTGCTCATAAGCCATTTATCTTTACCGTAGCCTTAAACAAGGCAGTACCGTTGCTTTACAACGCGCTGGCATCCGGCGAGATGCTACCTAAAGTACAGCTTAAATGGTATCGCACCTCCGTAGAAGGTAAGCAGGAGCATTTTTTCACTACTACGCTGGAAGACGCCACAATTGTGGATATCAACCTGCATATGCCTCACTGTCAGTCACCCGCTGATAAAGAATATACACAGCTTATGGCTGTGTCCCTCGCCTACCGTAAGATCACCTGGGAGCATGTGATTTCTGGCACTTCTGGCGCAGATGACTGGAGAGCGCCTATCGAGGCGTAATTTTCATCGCTCAGCTATAAAACCATGCCCTTTCATGGGCATGGTATTTTTTCAGGATATAAGGAGCCACAAGGATGGATACCTTCGTTCCCACTGGCGCTTCAGTAGCGCTTTCTCCGGAACAACAGGCGCAAGCGGCCCAGGCGGTTTACGAAGAGGTCATTACTGATTTCAGGGATTGTCTGAAAGACTATAAATCATTAACCCGCGACCACTGGTACGGCCGGTTTTTCGATATGGATCAAGTATTGAAAGTCGGCGATATGGAACTGGCAACGCAAAATGTCCAAAGCCGTACAAATATGGATGGCTCAACGGAATGCCCCGCCAATGGCAAAATAAAACTGGTACATGCCTTTCAAACCAGTATGTACACCATTCCCATAGGCGGAACGTTCTACCGAGTCTATGAAATTGTACCTACGGGATTTTTTGGCTATGAAACGTTGGAAAAAGTTACAGAAGGCAATCTCGATAAAGACGGCACAAAAACGATAGAACAGCTTAAGCCGGGCCATCAATATAAGGTTGTTTTTTATCCTGATGTCACGCAGAAGGATCTGGATATCCTGTATCAATCCTATGATGAACTCATTGAATCCTGTGTCGACTGGTTAAGAACAGAATCCTGGGAAACCGGCCAGCGGCAAGCGTGGATCGATTATTACGCTGCGGGTAGCCAGATAGATCTGAGCCAGACGTTACAGCAGCTCTGCGAAGGCGTTAAAAAAGCCATAAAAGATATCTGGGATGTACTCACAAAACTTTTCAATATTCTTTGCGATCCTGTCGGCAACTGTAAAAAGCTGGCAGCTGAACTCAAACGGATAACCGGCGCTATTGTCGACACCGACACACTTACCGAGAAATTCAAAACCGCTCAGGATGAAGTAGCGCTGACCCTCACGATGCTCAAAGACGAAGCATTAATGTTTGTCTGCCTTAATGCCGCCTGGAGTTATTTCAAGTTGCTCACTCCACAACAAATCATTGATTTCGTGGCACAGCAACTGGGCTCCATACTGACGCAATTTGTTATTTACCTGGTTTTACCAGCGGGCATTGTTTCGAAAATATTCGATGCGACTATGAGCGTAGCAGGCTGACAGGGAAACGC
>NZ_HE578949.1:11893-14819 GCF_000321045.1 Phytobacter massiliensis JC163 | reverse complement strand
AAATTCAATTGTTACAAAGCTGGCTAATTTCGCGGAGAACCCTCTGGCAGCACTGGTCAGGCAGCTTGCAGGGAAACATAAGAATCTCTATCACAATGGCCACGGTCACGTATTCGGCGGCCATCCATTAATTGATAAAAAAACGAACCTTGCTGGCCACGAGAAAGACACTGTTGCAGCAAGATCGGGCAATGCGACAACTTATATCGAAACGGTTAATAAAAACCAGCTACTGAATAACGAACCCGGTGTTAATCCGAACAAAACAAAGACAGGAAGGACGGAAGATACAGAAAACTCCGGCGACCCGGTTTCTCTGGTAACTGGCGAAGAGCTTCTCTCTCTTGAGGAGACTACCCTTCCGGGCTGGCTGCCAGTCATCTGGCGACGTTTTTACCGCACCAGCGCAGCGGAACTGCATTATGGGCTGGGTTACGGCTGGAGCCACTCATTCAGCCAGACGCTAACTTTTACCGCAACACACATCTTATGGCATGACCAGGAGAACCGAACCGTCTCCTTTCCTTTTCCTTCCGGACGCTATACGCAGATAAATAACCCGGTGGCGTCAGCCATGCTGTGCCTGGGCGAGCAGGAAAATGAGTTTCTGGTCGTTCAGGGAGGCGATGCTCCCGTTCTCCATTTCACCCGCACCGGTGATATTGCCCGGTTAACCACACTTAGCGACAGCAACGGTAACAGCGTGGCTGTGCGTCATAGTTCGGATGGACTGGTACAGGAGGTACTCTCTCCGGCGCAGTCCCCCATACGGCGCTGGCGTTTTATCAGCCAGGTTGACGCTGGTGACCGACATCAGCTTACTTCACTTGTAACGGAACGCTGGGTTTCCGACAGCTGGCATCCTGCCGGCGACAACATTGAATATCAATACAATGACGTCGGGCAACTCATCGCTGCCACAAAGGGCGGCGAGACCGAGCGTTACGATTATGACAGTCACAATGTCATCCTGAAACGTACACTCGCAGGCGGTGCGGAATTCAACTGGCAGTGGGAAGGCGAAGGCAAATCCGCGCGCTGCCTGCGCCAGTGGGGGAATTTCGACCAGCTTGATGAACACTACCAGTGGAATGACGATACCGGCTGTGTGACCGTCACGTACCGGGACGGCAGCCGCAGCGTCTGGCAGCATGACAACCAGGCCCGCCTGCTGAAACAGGTTACTCCATCCGGTTACGAGACGCTCTATCACTATACCGAGGAAGGTTATCTCCACCGTATTATTGATGGCGAAGGCCTTGCTACTTACCACGATTACGGCTCGCAGGGCGAACTCCGCGCCGTTGAATATCCGGATGGCCGTATCGTTAACTACGACTGGCTGTTCGGGCAGATTTACAAAATCACCACCGGCCGTAAAAAAGAGTATCGCGCATGGACCTTCCGCCGCGACACCTGCGGCAGACTGACGGAGAAAACAGACCCGCTCGGGCGGCTCACCCGCTATGAATATAACGACCAGGGTAAGGTCACCGACATCCACTACCCCGATGGCTCCCGGCGACAGTTTATCTGGTCCGGCGCGGGTGAACTGCTGGAAGATATCCAGACCCCGGGCGCGGTACGGCGGTTCAGCTATTACCCCGACGGCAGGCTCAGCCAGGAGTCGGACGGCGAAGGCAATCTGACCCGCTATGAATACGATGCCGCAGGCCGCCTCGCCTGTCTTCATCTGCCTGACGGCGCCACCCGCGAGTACCGCTATAACGCCTACGGTAAGGTCACCTGGTTTCGTGATGAACGTGGTCAGGTCACGCAGTATGATTACGCCGCCCCGCTCCACCTTCTCACCACTAAACACCTCCCCAACGGCACCACCCTGCGCTACCGCTACGACAATATTCACCTCCAGGTCAGCGAAATTGAGAACCAGAAAGGTGAACGTTATCGTCTGCGCTACACCCCGGAAGGCCTGCTGAGCGAGGAGACCGGCTTCGATAATGTCAGGACCGCCTATTACTACAGTGCGAACGGCCACCTGACCGAAAAACATGAATACGGCGACCGCCATGATGAAGCGCCCCTGGTGACCCGCTATGAGCGTGACGCCGCAGGCCGCGTCAGCAAAAAAATCCTCCCGGACGGCAGCGAAGAACGTTATCACTACAATTATCACGGCCAGCTGACGGAAGTCACCGACAGCGACGGCAATGCCCTGGCATGGGACTATAACAGCGCCGGGCAGCTCACCGCCGAACACCAGAACGCCGCCACCCTGCGCTACCGCTATGGTGAGGAAACCGGGCTGCTGACGGATATGCAGCTCCCCGACAGCCAGATTCTGGGTTTTCATCACCATGACGGTCTCCTGCAGGGTATCCTGCTCGATAACGCCCCGCTGGTGGCATTCGGCTATGACACGCAGGGCCGCGTCACCGAACGCCGTCAGGGTAACACCCTCACCAGCCGCTTCCGCTATGACAACCGCAGCAGGCTGGCCGGACACCTTCTGCGTGAGGTCCACCCGGAGGAGTTTCAGCCGCAGACCCTGCGACATCAGGAATATCATTACTCCCCGGACGGCGAACTGCTGAACATCAGCGGCGACGGCGCCCGGAAATATGAATACGACCCGACCGGCCGGTTACTCGCCGCCAGCCACCGCCAGCACGATGACGCGCATCACGCCGCCGCCGCAGAGACCTTCCTTTACGACCTGACCGGCAACCGCCTGAGCGAACCGGAGCCTGAAGCGCCTGAACTGCGCCGGGCCCTCAACCCCGGCAACCGGATGACCTCATACGGCGACCGCCGTTTTGAGTATGACCGTTTCGGTAACCTCATCACTGAACGACAGGGTAAATACGGTGCCCTGACCACCTATGAATACGACTGCCGCCACCGCCTGATAAAGCACACCACGCCCAACGGTACGGTCACCACATACACCTACGATGCCTTTAAC
>NZ_HE578949.1:8013-11556 GCF_000321045.1 Phytobacter massiliensis JC163 | reverse complement strand
CATAAATACCGCCATCCGCACAGGCTCAGACCGCAGGTGTACTGGTATCAGACTGACCACGCGGGCATGCCCCATTCCCTGACTGATATCCGGGGCCGGGTGGTTTACCGCTGCACGTTCACGGCGTATGGTAAACTGCTGGACGAGGCGTTTTACACCGACGAGCGGACCGGAAACCCGCTGATAAACGTCAGAAACCCGCTGCGCTTTCAGGGACAGTATGAGGACGACGAGTCCGGGCTCTTTTATAATCTGAACAGGTATTATGACCCGACTACCGGGCGGTATATCACGCCGGACCCGGTGGGGCTAATGGGTGGGCTGAACCCGTATGTTTATGTGGGTGGCAATCCGGTGGGCTGGGTGGATCCGCTGGGGTTGTTTAAAAAAGACAACACTGGGTTTGAGAACAGCGCTAAGGGAGCTAACGAGCCTGCACTACCCGATACCGGCGACGTCACTTATCATAACAAATCCAAACAGAATAAACAGATAGAGCAACTAAGGAATGGAGAGGATATAACGGTTAGTAGCGTGGAGGAAGCAAGAATGATTCTTGATAGTATGCCTGAGTTAAAGCCCGGGGGGGGAGGTGATTATATACCCGGTACTTTCGATCCTCCAGGAACATACCGAGGCGACTTGATTAACAAAGCAGACCCAAGTAATACAGTTGAAGTTCATACAAGTGGACCAGCCAAACATAGATATAATGCGCATTATAATTTAACATTGCTGACAGATTTATCTATAAGACTAAAACCTGCAATTATAATAAAAGGAGATTAAGCATGACTGAATTTGTGAAAAAAAATGCGGGAAAATGTATATATAGGGAAATTTTAAATGAAACTTTTGATAAGATAGTTGTTTCACTTAGTTTTCATCGTTCACCACAAAGCACCGAAAAATACTTGATTAATGTTGAATTTGAGCCATTGGGAATGGTTGGCCAGGGTGAGGGATGGATATGGTGGTCAACAGATGTACAGGTAAATGATTTGCTAGAATTTATTCGCCGCTTCATTGGATATGATCCAGATAAGATAGAGTACCTTCCTGATTATGAAAAATATTTTTATGCTGATTGCATATCCCATGATGAGGAAGGAAAACAGTCATGTTTATTTGAAAATGAATATATGGGAGGATATCCTTTCTTACCTAACCTTCCCGATAAGACCGTGTGGCGAATAGCTCCCGAAGTATATAAATTGCGCAGCATTGATACTATATAACAATGCCATAAGCGAAATACAAATAAGACATACTTTATAGCCTCACCTGTTGACGCGCCACAAGAGTGGAATTATAGGCCGGGCCAACAAAGAATTCTGCCGGATGGCAGCGAAGAACATTACCACTATAATTACTACAACCAACTGACGGAGGCCACCAACACCACCCGAACGGGATGATGATCACCTGTAACTATGACGCTTTAATCGTCCTGGGCAATATGCATAACACTGCCCTCTTGTTTGACTGGCAGGACATCCGACTGAATCCCGCTGCATTTTCAGGGGCAGGATGAGGAGTCCAGGCTCTTCAATAATCTGAACAGATACTATCAGCCGGAAACCGGGCGGTATATCACGCCGGACCCGGTGGGGATGAAGGGTGGGCTGAACCCGTATGTTTATGTGGGTGGCAATCCGGTGGGCTGGGTGGATCCGCTGGGGTTGTTCGATTTAAACAATGATGGATTTAAAACATATTACAGAACAATGTCGCAAGAACATTATCAATATCTTGTTGATAATGGTGAATTATTACCTACATCAGAAACATTTACTTCCCCTACACAGATTTTTTCTGAAGGATATGATGGGGTTTTAGTGGAGTTTAAACTTGCCCCTGGCACAACCAAATCACTTGAAGAGATTGGAGTCATAGATCGCTCCAAATTAACAAAAAATATGATGGAATGCCATATATAGATGAAATTAAAAAAATAGAGGAATCTGGAAAGATGAATATGCTTACTTTAAAGATGAAAAGTTACAAATAAACATAGGATTAGGCGCAGGGAAAGCCCTAGGGCTTTTTAACATCAATATCAGGTTACATACAACTATTCAGAGAAAATTAAAATGAATGATTATGACATGGAGCAATTTAATCTCTTTTACGCGCAAAAAATAAGCGCAGAGGATCTAGCAAAAAAATAAAGCAGGGCAAGGAAAACCTGTCGCATTTTATTCTTACCGAACTAATCCATGCAAACAAAACCAAGTCAGCAGAGCTCTTAGAAGACGTCGTTATTTTACTATTTCTTTATAAGGATATAGAACGCTGCCATATTCTCAAGATACTTTGCAAGATAATCCTGGAGGATTGGCATTATAAGCATGAAGACATAGCCAGACTATTACAGGAATGGAAAAAACCTCAGGCTGTACAATCTCTATTTGAAGCATGCACTATGAAATTCGATTATTTGGATTTTGATGATTCGTATGCTTTGGCTGTAAAATGTATCTGGGCGCTTGGAGATATAGCAACCAAAGAGTCATTCGAAAAATTAAAATTGCTATCAAAATCGAATAACACTGTTATAAAAGAAAATGCCTGCCATCAATTAAAAAAACATTCTATTACGTAAATTACTATTCAATAATCCATTTATAAGGTATATATGGTTTCAACGGGGAGTTTAGCTGTTGCCTGATGAATCTCCCCTCGTAAAATAAGATTCTGAACATCTTTGCACAACCCCGTCACATCTGAGATATTAATAATCCACTCATTCACATATTTTACAACTGCATCATTACGCAAACCAATCTGGATTGTTCGCCTCTCCATTTTTTTCATAACGATATCTCTGTCGGGGTCCCATTGTATTAGTATATCGCTATTATTTGCATGCATTTTCCATTCATCAAAACAAGAAAATCCTGACTGCTCAAAATTACTACTAACCCCCAACCTCATTATTTCTGACAAAGCATAATGGCTAATATCGATTGCAAGTATTCTTTTCTGGTTGATATCTTTATTTCCCCATCCACTTCGGTACATCATCCAGAGAAATGATGGTTTAATCCATGTCATTCGAGAAAAGCTAAATGGTGGCGAAACAAATTTTCCATTTTTTAATGCACTATCAGCAATTGCATCAGAATAAGCCTGATAGACCCTAATGTAATCTTTTGTATAATAAGCTCTTAGTAAACAATCCATTGCGTTCGCCACTCTACGAAATAAAGCATTATGCATAGTATAAACAAAAAATAAATATGTAGTCCAGAAGCATTCTATTTCTCATTAAAAATACACAATGATTTGACATTATTATAAGCGACAAACCATTAACGACTGCCGCCACCGCCTGGTCAGGCACTCCACGCCCAACGGTACGGTCACCACATACACCTACGATGCCTTTAACCGTCGCCTGAGCAAAACCCGTAACGGGGAAACCACCCTCTTCGTCTGGCAGGGCACCCGCCTGGTGGCTCAGGGCAGCGAAGACTGTGCAGAATGGCAGACCTTTATCTGTGAGCCGGGCACCCACCGCCCGCTGGCGCTGGTGGACGG
>NZ_HE578949.1:0-7673 GCF_000321045.1 Phytobacter massiliensis JC163 | reverse complement strand
CCATAATTACCGCCATCCGCACAGGCTCAGACCGCAGGTGTACTGGTACCAGACGGACCACGCGGGCATGCCCCATTCCCTGACTGATATCCGGGGACGGGTGGTTTACCGCTGTGCGTTCACGGCGTATGGTAAACTGCTGGACGAGGCGTTTTACACCGATGAGCGGACCGGAAAGCCGCTGATAAACGTCAGAAACCCGCTGCGCTTTCAGGGGCAGTATGAGGATGACGAGTCCGGGCTCTTTTAGAACCTTCTATATAATATTTAAACAAGTTGCAACTATGCCTGACACGCAGTTACAGCATAAAAACTACAAACAAAAAAGCCGCAGCCATTCTTCAATGGCTGCGGCTTTCTTTATCGAACGTTAATCACATTCGAACTGAATATTGGCGGAACGGACGGGACTCGAACCCGCGACCCCCTGCGTGACAGGCAGGTATTCTAACCGACTGAACTACCGCTCCGCGATGTTCCCGTTGGGGAACGAGGCGAATATTACGGATTGCATGGCGGGCCGTCAACGCTTTTTCTGCCAATTTGTCTCGTTTGCTGCAAAAATCATCCGCAAGAGCAATTTTTCGACATTTTTTAATGTATTACGCGCGCCAGAGGCAGCTTCCGCCCTTCTTTTGCACCAAATCAAGACGTGACTCGTGCGCCATCAGCTCTTCGTCGCTGGCTAAAACAACTCGAAGCTTATTCGCTTTGACCACACGCTGAATGCCCGTATCGCCCTGCTGCTGTTGCCCCTCGCCCTCCATAGAGAAAGCTATGGACGTTTGCCCGCCGGTCATCGCCAGATAAACGTCGGCCAGGATCTGGGCATCGAGTAACGCCCCGTGCAGGGTACGCTTACTGTTATCTATCTCGTAGCGATTACAGAGCGCGTCAAGGCTGTTACGCTTGCCGGGGAACATCCGCCGCGCCAGCGCCAGGCTATCGGTAACCTTACAAAAAGTCTCAGTTTTAGGAATGCCGCGATTAAGCTTGCTGAACTCATAGTCCAGGAAGCCGATATCAAACGACGCGTTGTGGATGATCAGTTCGGCGCCGCGCACATACTCAATAAACTCGTCGGCGATATCGCTGAACAGCGGTTTATCAAGCAGGAACTCATCGGCAATACCGTGAACGCCAAACGCCTCCGGGTCGATCAGGCGATCGGGCTTGAGATAAATGTGATAGTTATTGCCGGTCAACCGGCGATTCACTACCTCGACGGCGCCGATTTCAATGACCTTATGCCCTTCGTAATGGGCGCCAATCTGGTTCATACCGGTGGTTTCGGTATCGAGAACTATCTGTCGTGTAATTGCTGTGCTCATAGCGGCTATTGTGTCAGACTTGTCGTTTTTAACAGAGGAAGTCTACCAGAGATGCTCAAGCAGGTAGAAATTTTCACCGACGGTTCCTGTCTGGGAAACCCAGGGCCGGGCGGTTACGGCGCGATTTTGCGCTATCGCGGCAAAGAGAAAACGTTCAGCGAGGGCTTTCGCCTGACCACCAATAATCGCATGGAGCTCATGGCGGCAATTGTCGCGCTGGAGGCGCTGAAAGAGCATTGTGAAGTCATCCTCAGCACGGACAGCCAGTATGTTCGCCAGGGCATCACGCAATGGATCCATAACTGGAAAAAGCGCGGCTGGAAAACTGCAGAAAAAAAACCGGTTAAAAATGTCGACCTCTGGCAGCGCCTGGATGCCGCGCTCGGCCAGCATCAGATTCGCTGGGAGTGGGTTAAAGGCCACGCCGGTCACCCGGAGAACGAGCGTTGCGATGAGCTGGCTCGTGCCGCAGCAATGAATCCCACCCAGGAAGATACAGGCTATAAGGCTGACAATCAGGGCTGACGGGTCTGCCGCGTGGCGCTTACCGCCTGCCGGACACGCGGCTTTGTTCGACGAAGCTTCATTGGGTTTATCGTCAGGGGGATCGTACGTTTGCGTGCGACGATAAGCTGCATACAGCCAAGCGCCGGCAGGTGGGTATTGAGCAGCTTTCCCCCTTCCCTCGTCCAGGGCAATACGCGAAAGCGGCTATAATGTAAAACTTCAAAATTCAGCAGTGACAGCCAGTCCATCTGACGCATCAGTGTAAACATGCGGTTATTAATAGCCGGTGAACGGCGCAAGAATGGGACAGTTTTGCCAAGGCCCAGCAGACTGATGGGATTAAACGCGCTCATCACCAACCAGCCATCGTCAATCAGCACCCTGTCCACCTCCTGCAACAAACGATGCGGATCGGGACACCAGGGTAAGGTATGCGCCAGAAGGCAGGCATCAATGGACTTTTCAGCAAACGGTAAATGCAGCGGATCTGCGCGCACCTGCGCTGGCTCACCGGCGAGCGAGACATTAACCTGATGGGAAATAGCGCAACTTTCGGCATTGATTTCCGCGCTGAGATTGCCAATCTTAAGCAGATGAAAACCGTACATTTTTGCAAACCAGGGCTTGATAGCATTCTCAAGCGCTTCACGACAGTTCTCACCTTTGGGCAACTCGGCCCAGTGCGCGGGTGCTATGTACTTTCGGGGAGTCCTTGCCGGTTTCATCACGACCTTCCGCTTCGCTTTGAGAGGTATTTATGAATCTTAACAGTATTCCCGCATTTCAGGACAACTACATCTGGGTATTAAGTGAAGATGACGGCCGTTGCCTGATCGTCGATCCCGGTGAAGCCGCTCCTGTACTGCGGGCCATAAGCGATAACCACTGGCAACCTGAAGCAATATTACTGACTCACCATCACAATGACCACGTGGGCGGGGTTAAAGAGCTTCTGCGCCACTTCCCGGATATCGTGGTATACGGGCCGGAAGAGACGCGAGATAAAGGGGTGACGCACCTCGTTACTCAGGGAGATCGGCTTACTATTCTGGGCGCGGAATTTAGCGTTTTTTCCAGCCCGGGTCACACTTTAGGACATCTCTGTTACTTTAGTTTTCCTTACCTGTTTTGTGGCGACACGATGTTCTCAGGTGGCTGCGGCAGGCTATTCGAGGGAACGGCGGACCAGATGTATGAATCATTCTGTAAGATAAATGCGCTGCCGGAGGATACGATTATTTGTTGCGCACATGAATATACTTTAACAAATATTAAGTTTGCCTTGAGCATCCTGCCCGAAGATCGTGAACTTAACGAATACTATCTAAAAGTGAAGGAGTTACGGGCAAAAAACCAAAAGACACTCCCCACAACTCTGAAAAACGAGCGCCGTATAAATATATTTTTACGTACTCAAGACCCTGATTTAGCAGCAGTTATCAATCAAGAAACAAAGTTGCTACAACCTAATGCGCGTTTTGCATGGTTGAGGTCAAAGAAAGATAACTTCTGACAATTGCGGGTTGCCTTTTAAAAACTTCGCCGTTATGATCGGTCGTCTTTTAAGCAACTATTGACACACACATGAAGGCAAAAGCGATATTACTCGCCTCTGTCCTGCTTGTGGGGTGCCAGGCGTCTAAGCACGATGGCACCGTACAACAGCACGCACAGAGCCTTTCTGCAGCTGGTCAAGGGGAAGCAGGTAAGTTTACAAGTCAGGCGCGATGGATGGACGATGGAACATTGTCTTCCGCGCAGGATCAAGACTTGTGGGCTTTCATTGGCGACGAGCTAAAGATGGGAATTCCGGAAAATACCCGGATTCGCGAACAGAAAGTAAAGTATTTAAGAAATAAGAGCTATCTCCACGATGTAACTTTACGGGCAGAGCCGTATATGTACTGGATAGCCGGGCAAGTTAAAAAACGTAACATGCCTATGGAGCTGGTACTACTACCCATAGTGGAGAGCGCTTTTGACCCACATGCAACGTCTGGTCGCAATGCCGCAGGCATCTGGCAGATCATTCCGAGCACGGGTCGTAACTATGGTCTGAAACAGACTCGCAGCTACGATGCGCGTCGTGACGTAGTGGCGTCTACAACAGCCGCTCTGGACATGATGCAGCGTTTGAACCGTATGTTTGACGGCGACTGGTTATTAACCATCGCGGCCTATAACAGCGGTGAGGGTCGTGTACTGAAGGCAATAAAAGCGAATAAAGCACGGGGTAAACCCACGGATTTTTGGTCGCTCTCATTGCCACAGGAAACCAAAGTTTATGTGCCGAAAATGCTGGCGTTGAGCGAAATACTCAAAAACAGCAAACAGTACGGTGTGAATCTGCCAACCGCAGATGAAAGCCGCGCGCTGGCACGCGTAAGACTGAACAACCCGGTTGCTATGGATCAGCTGGCAGAAATGGCAGGTATTTCAGTCAACAAACTGAAAACCTTTAACGCGGGCGTAAAAGGCTCAACGTTAGGCGCCAGCGGGCCGCAATATGTCATGGTGCCAAAGAAACATGCAGAGCAGCTGCGTGAATCTCTGGCTTCCGGCGAAATTGCAGCCGTGCAGCCGACGCTGATTGCGGATAATACGCCGCTTACCAGCCGCAGCTATAAGGTACGTTCGGGCGATACGCTTTCCGGTATTGCATCACGCCTTGGCGTGACAACGAAAGATCTGCAGCAGTGGAATAAACTGCGTGGATCAAGCCTGAAAATCGGGCAGAACCTGACGGTTGGCGCAGGCAGTAGCGCAGCGCGTCTTGCGAAAAACTCCGATAGCATTACCTATCGCGTGCGCAAAGGCGACTCGCTTTCGAGTATCGCTAAACGTCACGGAGTGAATATTCGCGATGTGATGCGTTGGAATAACGATACCGACAATCTGCAACCCGGCGATCAGTTGACGTTGTTTGTTAAAGACAACACTTCACCGGATTCGTGACGGCAATAAAAATTAAAAAGGCACCGTTTCCCCCGGTGCCTTTTTTATTATGCAAGCTTGCGCGCTACGGCCATGATGGTATCGCTGGTAAAGGAGCCATCAGCGGTCAGCTCAAAATAGCGCTGTACCTCTTGTGAAGCGCTTTGCTGATAAAGACGAATAGCATCACTCAATACCTGTGGCGTACGCATACGGGCTATCCAGGTGCTATATTCAAGCGGTAAACGGTCCGTCGTTAACTGCTGGGTAATCAGACCAGCCTCATTAAGCATAACCAGCCATTCGCCGCTGGCGTAGTTTCGCACGTGGGAAGTATCCCGTAATGCTTCTACCGTCTGTAACCAGATATCCCGAACAGGATGCCCCGGCGACATCACATCCATGATAATCACCGTCCCGCCAGGCTTGAGCACGCGTTTTACCTCACGCAGCGCCTGGGGAACATCATGCCAGTGATGTGCGGAATAGCGGCTGATGACCACCTCAAAGCTTTCATCAGCAAAAGGCAGCGCTTCAGCATAGCCCTGACAGGTATCGATATTAGTAAGCTGCTTGTCTTTCGCCGCCGCGGCCACAACGTCCAGCATTTGAGCAGACAAATCATAAGCGGTAACCTTCGCTACCTGCCCTGCGGCGACAAAGCTGGCATGACCTGCACCGCAACCAAGATCGAGTACGCTGGCATCGGGAAAAGCGCTGAGTCGTTCGCCCAGCAGTTGTAAATCACGGCCGGTTGCGTGCACAGCACTGGTTAAATAGGCGCTGGCCTGGGAGCCAAACTGTTTTTCGACGTTGTCATGATGAGAGCCGATGGTCATTGTGTTGTCCTTATAATAGTAAGATTAAGGGCAGCACCTTGTCTCAGGCCTGCCCCGCGACAGACCTGATGTCATGTTTATCTATCAGGCTTGCCGGGACTGAATTCGACAAGTAGAGGGTTATGGTCGGAAGCGCGTGTTACCAGCACCGATGCCTGATCCACATTAAGTCCGCGATAGAAGACAAAATCCAGCGGACGGCCAAATGCCCGCCGACGATTATCATCGGTAAAACGGACCTGACGTAGTGACATCTCCCGAGAAAAGCGATACAGCGCATTCATGCGTGGCCGGCTCCAGGCATTGAAATCGCCTGCCATTATTACCGGCCCGTCATGACGGAGGATCTGATCGCCGATAGGGAGTAATTGCTTACTGTATACATCAACCCCAAGACTGAAATTTACCGCATGCACATTAACTACCATCAGATTGCGTTTGTCGGGTAAAGGGTAAACAGTGACCAGAGCAGACTTCGCCAGCCGCAGAATAGGTTCACGCTCCCGTAAAGGGCAGCAGTAAACGGGGTGGGCAGACGAGAGGGTCATCACGCCGGATGGATGTTGTGGAAGTACAAAGGCGGGGACCTGGTCGGCAGCCAGATAGTTAGTGGTTGCAAACTTAACCAGCTCCGGCGTGGTTTGCGCCTCCTGCAGCAACACCAGATGGGCATCTTTACCGAAATTCTGTAACACCGAGAGCCATTCCGCGCGTTGCTGCTTGAAGATGTTCCATACCAGGACGCGTATCCTTTCCTCACTGCTAAGCGGGACGCCTGCCGGCAACGCCTTACCAATGGTCGCAAACGAACCTGGCGGCAAAATACGTTCCGCAGGTTGTCCGGCAACATAACGCATGGCATAGGTATTCTTGGACACGTTGGGCTTATAACCTCTTTATTTTCCCCGCAACACAACAGAGGGGGTCATTCAGTTATAGGGATTTTAGCGCATAGTTTCAACGCCCGGGCTCAGAAAACAGCGTGTAAAAGTTAGTGAGCGCTAAGTAACTTTGCAAAATTGACAGCCGAAAGAAGCGAAATGTAAGAACACCAGGCTCATTTAAAATTATAATACGTCTCCACTTTTGCTATGAGCGCAACAATGAAAGCTACCTCAGAAGAAATGACTATCTTTGTCGCCGTTGTGGAGAACGGGAGTTTTAGCCGGGCTGCAGAACGCCTTGGGCAGGCAAACTCCGCCGTTAGCCGCTCAGTCAAAAAGTTAGAGAGTAAGCTGGGCGTAAACCTGCTTAACCGAACGACTCGCCAGTTAAGCCTGACAGAAGAAGGCGAACGCTATTTTCGTCGTATTCAGTCAATTCTCCAGGATATGGCGGCGGCTGAAACAGAAATCATGGAGGCAAAGCTAACGCCGCGCGGCACGTTGCGTATAGATGCTGCGACACCGGTGATGCTGCATTTCCTTTTACCGCTCATCAAGCCCTTCCGCGAGAGATATCCGGATATCGCCCTTTCTCTTGTTTCCAGCGAGACCTTTATTAACCTCATCGAACGAAAAGTCGATGTTGCCATTCGCGCCGGTACGTTAACGGACTCCAGCCTTCGTGCCCGTCCCCTGTTTACAAGTTACCGCAGGATCATCGCATCACCGGACTACATAGCCCGCTATGGTCAACCAGAAACGGTCGAGCAGTTAAAACAGCATCTCTGCCTTGGGTTTACTGAACCCGTATCCCTGAATACCTGGCCGGTGGCCTGCAGCGATGGCCAGCTATATGAAATCAGCAGCGCTATTTTATCAAACAGCGGCGAGACGCTTAAGCAGCTTTGCCTGGAAGGCAATGGGATTGCCTGCCTGTCTGAATATATGGTGGATAAAGAGATAGCGCGGGGCGAGCTGGTAAAAATTATGGCGGACAAAGTCCTGCCTGTTGAAATGCCGCTCAGCGCCGTTTACTACAGCGATCGTGCCGTTAGTACGCGTATCAGAGCTTTTGTTGATTTCTTAAGTGAGCATGTTTAACAGCCTTCATGGCTGTTAAATTCGACAGACACAGCAAAGAAAAAAGCCCTGAGCAAATGCTCAGGGCTTCTAATAAG
>NZ_HE578948.1:510920-535681 GCF_000321045.1 Phytobacter massiliensis JC163 | reverse complement strand
TCATGTTCCGCCAGCGCATCCAGCGGCTGCGCGTCAACGCTACCCGTATGCGCAAAGAGCGTAGCCAGCTCCTGTGCGCGGGAAAGCGTTCTGTTGGTTATGGTTACCGCGCACTCCAGGGAGAGAAGCGGAAGCAATACGCCGCGCGCCGCGCCTCCGGCGCCAACCAGCAGCACCCGAAAGCCGGGTTTGATAAAAGCTAAACGCTGCAGGTCGCTGAGCAGCCCGATACCATCAGTGTTATCCCCCAGCAGACGCCCGTCATCCAGACGTTTTAACGTATTCACAGCCCCAGCCAGCGCCGCACGCTCTGTTAATGTATCCGCACGACTGAACGCTTCTTCCTTAAATGGCATCGTGATATTGGCCCCTTTGCCGCCTGCAGTAAAAAAGGCGTTCAAAGTAGCGGTAAAATCGTCTAAAGGCGCAAGCACCCTTCCATAAGGATGGTCAATCTGCAGCTGCGAAGCGAACTGCGCATGAATGAAAGGCGATTTGCTATGGGCAACAGGGTTGCCAAATACAGCGTAGGTTTCCATTACGTTATCCCTGACGAAAAAGCTCGCCGGTTAAAGCATCGCGGATTTCAGAAGGATTCTGCCGTCCGCCGGTTTTGCCGTTCACAACGGGGAAATCGACGCCAAACTGTTCACGGACTTCATCGTCGGTCCGGCAAGGGGGCAGGCCCGTTAAATTCGCACTGGTGGAGACCAGCGGTTTACCGTATGCCTCGCAAAGCGCAATAACCAGGGGGTGATCCGTAACGCGCACGGCAAGGGAGTCAAAGTGCCCCGTCAGCCAGCGCGGCGTTGTAGGTTTAGCAGGGAAAACGAAAGTCACCGGCCCCGGCCAGCAGGAAAAGACAGCCTGGCGCTGTGCTTCGTTAAGCGCTGCATCATCAATGTAAGGTTTTAACTGGTCGAAGCTTGCCGCGATCAATATGAGCCCTTTTTCAACGGGGCGCTGTTTAAGCTCCAGCAGCCGCTTTACAGCCGTCTCGCTATCAGGATCGCAGCCAACGCCAAACACGGCTTCTGTTGGATAGGCGATGACACGTTCATTTTTAAGAGTCTCTACCGCCGCTGCGATAGAGTTATTTTGCAGGTTATTATTCACTCGTTTGTTCCGCCGGGATCGGCTGTCCACATTGTTTACTGGCGCAGAATCGCTTTACGCCCTGCGCGGTTTTCTTTTCTATAAGTAAGGGGTAATGGCATACAGGGCATTCCCCTGCTACCGGTTTGAAATTGATAACGAACTGGCAATCAGGATAACGATCGCATGAGTGGAAGGTTTTGCCGTACCGTGAGCGACGCTGGACCAGGTGCCCTTGCAGGCATTGTGGGCAGGCGATCGCCGTATCGTCAGGTTTATCGATAAGCTCGGTATGTTCACAAGCAGGATAATTGCTACAGCCAATAAACATCCCGAACCGGCCCTGGCGTAATACCAGGACTTCGCCGCATGCCGGGCATGTTTGCCCCTCCAGAACTTTTACGACGTGCCCGTCCGCCTGGCTTTTCAGCGGGCGCACGTAGTCGCACTCTGGATAGTGAGAACACCCGAGAAACGGGCCATGTTTGCCGGAGCGGATAACAAGCTCAGCCCCGCACTGAGGGCAGGGCTCGTTGTTACGCACCGTAAACAGTGCTGATTTGGCCATATGTACTCTGTAAGCCGCAAAAATGATTAATGCAGCATACCTTCATTCACTTCAAAGAGTAATTCTTCCATTTGCTGGTAGGCATTTTCACACCCAGGGATATTGAACAGAACCATCAGAATGACCCATTTCAGATCCTCCAGGTCGAATTCTGCCGTATCCAACGCCAGCACGCGTTCAATCACCATTTCACGAGTTTCGAGGTTTAGCACCTGAATCTGCTCCAGGAATAACAGGAATCCCCGGCAACTGGCATCCAGCCGTTCACACTCTTCTGGCGTATAAATACGTACGGAGAGCGGGTCAGAAGCAAGCTGCATCGGTTCGGCGAGGCCTTCCTGATAATCAGCCAGCTTTTCAAGCCACAGCAGCGCGTTATAGATATCTTCACGATCGAAACCGGCGTCGGTGAGATCCCGTTCCAGTTTGTCCTGATCCACACGCATTTCAGCTTCGTTATGGATGTAAGTCTCAAACAAATACATTAGTACGTCGAACATGGCTTGCCCTCCTTAATCGGACATAGCCGCCGGGTACAGCTGCGATCCACCCTGCTAACTCCAGTTCAAGTAGCTGAGCCACGGTTACTGGCACAGGTTGGCCGGCACGTTCAGCGACGACGTCAACAGGTGTTACCTCATCTCCTACGTTAGCCAGGAGCTCGGGAAATGGCAATGCCGCCTCATGTTGATCTGATGAATAATTCGAATTTTGGTTGCCGTCTGGCAAATCCTTTATCGGCGCGGGCAAATTTTCGAGGATATCTTCCGGGGATGTGACCAGCAGCGCCCCCTGCTGAATGAGCCAGTGCGGCCCTTCACTGCCAGGGCTACCTAGCGGGCCTGGTAAAGCGAAAACCTCCCGCCCTTGATCAAGAGCACAGCGAGCGGTCACGAGCGAACCACTGCGCAGCGCCGCCTCAACCACCAGCACGCCCCGGCTCAGGCCGCTGATTATACGGTTACGCCGGGGAAAATTTGCCGGATAAGGGGTAACGTTTAAGGCGAATTCAGAAACCAGCGCGCCGCCCTGCTCCACGATTTGGGACGCAAGAGCACGGTGGCGTCTGGGATAGGGGCTATAGAGGCCGTTGCCTAATACGCCAACCGTTTTGCCTTTTACGTTAAGCGTCGCTCTGTGCGCAACGCTATCAATCCCCAGCGCCAGGCCACTGGTAATCGTTAAGTCGCTTTGCGCAAGCGCCTCGCAAAAATACCGCCCCCAGCGTTCGCCGTACCAGGATGTCGCCCTGCTGCCTACGACTGCCAGCTGCAAATGGTTCAATATCGCCGGTTCGCCCTTCACAAAGATAGCGCCCGGGTAATCGACGATTGACCGCAGCGCTTGCGGGTAGTGCCGATCGCTGGCGAGGACAAGATGATGCTCCGGCTGTTCCAGCCAGTTGAGGCTGTCATCGACCTCTTGTTCGCTCATGGCAAAAAAACGCCCGGCCTGTTTTATTGTCAGGCCAGACTGAATCAGCGTATCAATATCAACGGTGCCGCTTTGCGCCAGATATTGCGCGGCGTTCAGCATAGTGTCGCCGTATAAATCGCCCGTATAAATCAGGCGCAGCCATATCTCCGTGGAAGTCATTTCTCTCCCTGCCATAAACAGCTTGCTCAATCCTTGCGATTGGTCACCGATGCTGTCAATCGGAGGGGGATTTGTCTAGAATAGAGGGAATATTCTTCTCAACTCCTGAATACGACTCTGGAAAAATATGGCAGTTTTGCAAGTGTTACATATTCCGGACGAGCGCCTTCGCAAAGTCGCCGAGCCGGTTAAAGAAGTGAATGCAGAAATTCAGCGTATCGTCGATGATATGTTCGAAACAATGTATGCCGAAGAAGGCATTGGCCTTGCCGCAACTCAGGTAGATATCCATCAGCGAATTATCGTTATTGATGTCTCTGAAAACCGCGATGAACGGCTGGTTCTCATCAACCCAGAGTTGCTGGAAAAAAGCGGCGAGACCGGAATTGAAGAAGGCTGCCTGTCGATCCCTGAACAACGCGCCCTTGTTCCCCGCGCCGAAAAAGTAAAAATTCGCGCGCTGGATCGTAACGGCCAGTCCTTTGAACTTGAAGCGGACGGCCTGCTGGCCATCTGTATTCAGCATGAAATGGACCATCTGGTAGGCAAATTGTTTATCGATTATCTGTCGCCGTTAAAGCAACAGCGTATCCGCCAGAAAGTTGAAAAACTGGACCGCATGAAAGCCCGTGCGTAAGGACAAGGACTGACGTGTCAGATTCTCTACGTATTATCTTTGCCGGTACTCCTGATTTCGCGGCGCGTCACCTTGATGCGCTGCTCTCTTCCGGACATAACATCGTCGGCGTCTTTACGCAGCCGGATCGCCCGGCAGGACGCGGCAAGAAATTAATGCCCAGTCCGGTAAAAATGCTGGCAGAAGAAAAAGGTATTCCGGTTTTCCAACCGGCCTCGTTACGTCCGCAGGAAAATCAGCACCTGGTCGCCGGGTTACATGCCGATGTTATGGTCGTTGTCGCGTATGGCCTGATTCTGCCCAAAGCGGTGCTGGATATGCCTCGCCTGGGCTGTATTAACGTGCATGGCTCACTGCTTCCACGCTGGCGTGGCGCGGCACCTATCCAGCGTTCACTCTGGGCGGGCGATGCCGAGACAGGCGTGACCATAATGCAGATGGACGTCGGGCTTGATACAGGCGATATGCTTTACAAACTTGCCTGCCCTATCACCGCGGAAGATACCAGCGCCACGTTGTATGACAAACTTGCAGAGCTTGGCCCGCAGGGTTTGATTGAGACAATCAAGCAGCTCGCTGACGGCACAGCAAAACCGGTCGTTCAGGATGAAGCGCTTGCCACTCACGCGGAAAAACTGAGCAAAGAAGAAGCGCGTATCAACTGGGCGCTTTCAGCGGCGCAGCTGGAACGCTGTATTCGCGCCTTTAATCCCTGGCCGATGAGCTGGCTGGAGATTGACGGACAGCCGGTCAAAGTGTGGCAGGCCTCGGTCATCGAGACGCCAGCTCAGGCTGAACCCGGCACTATCCTGGCGTCCACGAAGCAAGGGATCCAGGTCGCCACCGGCGATGGCATTCTAAATTTGCTTTCACTGCAGCCCGCAGGAAAGAAAGCCATGAGCGCACAGGATCTGCTGAATTCCCGTCGGGAGTGGTTTACCCCCGGCAACCGTCTGCTCTGACGAGCACCTCTTAATACGCCCGGCGCTCCCGGGCATTTTTATTTTTGAGCTATGAATAAGAAACTCAATTTACGTAGCCTGGCGGCGCAGGCCGTTGAACAGGTCGTCGAGCAGGGCCAGTCGTTAAGTAATGTTCTTCCGCCGCTGCAGCAAAAAGTCTCAGACAAAGATAAAGCCTTATTGCAGGAACTGTGTTTCGGCGTGTTGCGCACGATGTCACAGATGGAATGGCTGATTAACAAGCTCATGTCTCGCCCGATGACCGGCAAGCAGCGCACCGTCCACTACCTGATTATGGTGGGATTCTACCAGCTACTGCATACGCGTATTCCTGCCCATGCCGCGCTGGCGGAAACGGTTGAGGGGGCGGTGGCGATTAAACGCCCGCAGTTGAAAGGCTTAATTAATGGCGTTCTGCGTCAGTTTCAGCGTCAGGAAGAGACGTTGCTTGCGGAATTCGCCGCCAGCGACGCGCGTTTCTTACATCCGGCCTGGTTGCTCAAACGTCTGCAGAAAGCCTGGCCCGCAAACTGGGAAGCGATTGTCGAAGCGAATAACCAGCGTCCGCCTATGTGGCTGCGCGTAAACCGCGTACATCACACTCGTGACGGCTGGCTCGCACTCCTGAATGAGGCGGGCATGAACGGTTTCACTCATCCTGATTACCCGGACGCCGTACGTCTGGAATCGCCAGCGCCGGTACATGCGCTCCCCGGTTTCGATGAAGGTTGGGTAACGGTCCAGGATGCTTCCGCTCAGGGATGCGTTGCTTTCTTGCAACCTGAAAACGGTGAACAGATTCTGGATCTCTGCGCAGCGCCCGGCGGTAAAACAACGCATATTCTGGAAGCGGCGCCGCAGGCTCAGGTTCTGGCAGTCGATGTCGATCAGCAGCGCCTTTCCCGCGTTTATGACAACCTGAAACGCCTGGGAATGAAAGCTACCGTAAAACAGGGCGATGGGCGGGATCCTGCAAGCTGGTGTGGAGAACAGCAGTTTGATCGTATTCTACTGGATGCCCCCTGCTCCGCCACCGGCGTTATTCGTCGCCATCCGGATATCAAATGGCTGCGCCGCGACCGTGATATTCCAGAGCTGGCGCAGCTACAGGCCGAGATTCTTGACGCCGTCTGGCTGCATCTCAAATCAGGCGGGACGCTGGTATACGCAACCTGTTCTGTTTTACCGGAAGAAAACAGCCAGCAGATCAAAGCGTTCCTGCAACGCACTGCGGATGCCATATTATGCGAAACCGGTACGCCAGAGCAGCCAGGCCAACAAAACCTGCCGGGGGCGGAAGAAGGCGACGGCTTCTTCTACGCTAAGCTAATTAAAAAGTGATGAGATAACGGATCGCGACTGATGAAAATTATCATTCTGGGCGCAGGGCAAGTCGGCGGAACGCTGGCGGAGAACCTGGTCGGCGAAAATAACGACATCACGGTAGTGGATACGAACGGGGATCGCTTGCGTAGCCTGCAGGATAAATTCGACCTGCGTGTCGTTCAGGGGCATGGCTCGCATCCCCGAATACTTCGTGAGGCAGGTGCCGATGATGCCGATATGCTGGTCGCGGTAACCAGCTCCGATGAGACGAACATGGTCGCGTGTCAGGTTGCCTTTTCGCTATTTAACACGCCCAATCGAATCGCCCGTATCCGCTCACCGGATTATGTTCGCGATGCGGAAAAGCTATTTCATTCCGAAGCGGTACCCATTGACCATCTTATTGCTCCGGAACAGCTGGTTATCGACAGTCTTTACCGGCTGATTGAATATCCTGGTGCCCTGCAGGTGGTGAATTTTGCCGAAGGAAAGGTCAGTCTTGCGGTAGTTAAAGCTTATTACGGCGGTCCGCTGGTAGGTAATGCGCTGTCGACAATGCGCGAACATATGCCGCATATCGACACCCGAGTAGCAGCCATTTTCCGTCACGATCGCCCCATCCGCCCGCAAGGCTCAACAATTGTCGAAGCGGGAGATGAGGTTTTCTTTATTGCCGCATCGCAACATATTCGCGCAGTAATGAGCGAACTGCAGCGGCTGGAAAAGCCCTACAAGCGCATTATGCTGGTCGGCGGCGGGAATATCGGCGCAGGCCTGGCGCGTCGTCTGGAGAAAGAGTACAGCGTTAAATTGATCGAGCGCGATCAGCAGCGGGCTGCCGAACTGGCTGAAAAGCTGCAAAACACCATCGTTTTTTATGGTGATGCTTCGGATCAGGAGTTACTCGCGGAAGAGCATATTGATCAGATGGATCTGTTTATCGCCGTGACCAACGATGACGAAGCCAACATCATGTCAGCCATGCTGGCCAAGCGTATGGGGGCGAAAAAAGTCATGGTGCTGATTCAGCGTCGCGCCTATGTCGACCTTGTGCAGGGCAGCGTTATCGATATTGCGATTTCTCCGCAGCAGGCTACGATTTCCGCGCTGTTAAGCCATGTGCGCAAAGCGGATATCGTTGGCGTATCATCCCTGCGACGCGGTGTTGCGGAAGCCATCGAAGCCGTCGCCCACGGTGACGAAAGCACATCGCGTGTGGTAGGCCGGGTGATTGATGAGATTAAACTTCCGCCTGGCACCATAATAGGCGCGGTGGTACGCGGAAACGACGTTATGATTGCCAACGATAATCTGCGTATCGAACAAGGGGATCATGTGATTATGTTCCTTACCGATAAAAAATACATTACCGACGTTGAGCGCCTGTTCCAGCCTAGCCCCTTCTTCCTGTGATGCTAAATGGCGCTGCCGGTCAGCGCCGTTTAGATATCCCTGCATTAAACGGTGTTAAAAAAACCAGCAAATTTTTACCTTCAATGGAAAACGAGAAGACATTTGTTAGACTTAGTCTGTCTGTTAGCGCAAGGAGAAAAATATGAGCCTGTTGAAAGAGTTTCGCGAATTTGCGATGCGCGGAAACGTTGTTGATTTGGCTGTGGGTGTAATTATTGGTGCCGCCTTTGGCAAAATTGTTTCTTCATTGGTTGCGGATATTATCATGCCGCCGCTGGGGTTATTAATCGGCGGGATTGATTTCAAGCAGTTTGCATTTACGCTGCGTGAAGCGCGCGGGGATGTTCCGGCCGTGGTCATGCACTATGGCGTTTTTATCCAGAACGTGTTTGATTTCATTATTGTGGCGTTTGCAATTTTCATGGCGATTAAAGTCATTAACCGACTGAAACGCAAACATGAAGAAGAGCCGAAAGCGCCGCCTGCGCCGAGCAAAGAAGAGGTACTGCTAACTGAGATTCGTGATTTACTGAAAGAGCAGAACAGTCGCCCCTGATTAAGCACAAATAGCCAGAAGGCCAGTGGTAAAAAAGCGATTCGCTTGTTTGCCACTGGCCTCCCAGTTTCCCTGCTTGCCATGTTTACCCTTACGCAGATAACTGCCTTTTCCTTTTTTATTTTTCTCAACCCGCTGCCTGAAAAGCGGATCGTGTAGAAGTGCCTCAATGGCGTTATCTTTTATCTGACCTTTCTTATGTTGATAATGGCTCATAAAAACTCCGGTTTGGTTATTAAACGAAGCAAGTTTAGGATTAGGAGACACGAAAATCAATGCCCCTCAATGACATTGCCAGTACCCTGCTCCAGGGCTTCCAGAATAGAACAATAGACACTACTGTGGGCGCTACCGCAGCAGGCGTCATTCAGCTTTTGCAGTGAACGCCGCATAATTTGCAGTTCGTTAATTCGGGCCTCTACTTCACTTAACCTTGCCTGCACAATGCTTTTCGACTCCTGGCAGGTATGGTGCTCAGGATCGATACGGATAGAGAGCAGTTCACGGATGGCCTCAAGCGTGAAACCTAACTGGCGCGCATGGCGGATAAACTTAAGGCGCTGCAGGTCGTTCTCTGTATAAAGCCGAAAACCGCCCTCTGTTCGCACCTCATGATCCATCATCTGTTGTTTTTCATAATAACGGATGGTGTCCGGTGTGACCGCAGCCAGCTTTGCCAGTTCCCCGATGCGATACATAACTACTCCTCCTCCATTTTTCTCATCAGCTGATTTGCATAATCACCGTGTAGAAAATCAGTGCTGATACCCGCCTGACGTAATTTCAACTCAAGCAGGGTCAGCCTTTTGCTAACCTCCGCATATTGCGGATCGTCCTCACGTATCCCTTTCAGCAAATCGGCAAGCTGGACCGCTTCTTTACGCTGTTCAAGTTCAGGCGGTAAACAACCGGCATTCTTGAGAAGCCTGTATCCAGCGCGTAATTCTGGCGCAACGTGTGAATCGTCGTCCAGTATCAGGGGAGCGCCGCTACCGGGAAGATTGTCGAAGTCACCTTTCATTTGAGCATCAAGGATGTGTCGCTCTGCCCACTGGTCAAGTAACCACATCATGACCTCCAGCAATTGAACAGAAAAAGTACGAACAGTGTAGAGAAATGGGGGTAGAGGAGAAATAAAAAAACCCGCCGAGGCGGGTTTTTTTACGTTACTACAGATTACTCTGCAGCAGCTTCTGCTTTCGATTCAGAGCGATCAACCAGCTCGATGTATGCCATCGGCGCGTTGTCGCCTGCACGGAAGCCACACTTCAGAATGCGAGTGTAACCACCGGCGCGGCTCGCGAAACGCGGGCCCAGCTCGTTAAACAGTTTTGCCACGATCTCGTTATCACGAGTGCGGGCGAATGCCAGACGACGATTAGCAACGCTATCAGTCTTGGCAAGAGTAATCAGCGGCTCAACTACGCGACGCAGTTCTTTCGCTTTCGGCAGGGTCGTCTTGATGATTTCATGACGAACCAGCGAACCTGCCATGTTACGGAACATAGCCTGGCGATGGCTGCTGTTGCGGTTCAGTTGACGACCACTCTTACGATGGCGCATGACCTTATCCTTCTCAGTAAAACCTTAACCTGTGATCCGGTTACTCGTCAGCGATGCTTGCCGGTGGCCAGTTTTCCAGGCGCATGCCCAGAGACAGTCCACGGGAAGCCAGCACGTCTTTAATCTCGGTAAGAGATTTTTTACCCAGGTTCGGCGTTTTCAGCAACTCAACCTCGGTACGCTGTACCAGATCACCGATATAGTGGATAGCTTCTGCCTTGAGGCAGTTAGCAGAGCGGACAGTCAATTCCAGATCGTCAACAGGGCGCAGCAGGATCGGATCGAATTCTGGTTTCTCTTCTTTAACTTCCGGCTGACGTACATCACGTAAGTCAACGAAAGCTTCAAGTTGTTCTGCCAGAATGGTTGCCGCACGACGAATCGCCTCTTCAGGATCGATTGTGCCGTTGGTTTCCATTTCGATGACCAGCTTGTCCAGGTCGGTACGCTGTTCTACACGCGCTGCTTCAACATTGTAGGCAATACGCTCTACAGGGCTGTAGCAGGCGTCGACCAGCAGACGGCCGATTGGGCGCTCATCTTCTTCCGAATGAATTCGGGCAGAAGCCGGCACATAACCACGACCGCGCTGAACTTTGATACGCATGCTAATAGATGCGTTCTCGTCAGTCAGGTGGCAGATCACGTGCTGCGGCTTGACGATTTCGACATCACCGTCGTGGGTAATGTCGGCTGCGGTCACAGGGCCAATGCCAGATTTATTCAGAGTAAGAATAACATCATCTTTACCCTGAACTCTCACCGCCAGCCCTTTCAGGTTGAGCAGGATTTCAAGGATATCTTCCTGAACGCCTTCTTTGGTGCTGTACTCATGTAGTACACCATCAATCTCAACCTCGGTCACCGCGCAACCCGGCATCGATGAGAGCAGAATACGGCGCAGTGCGTTACCCAGAGTATGGCCAAAGCCACGCTCTAAAGGCTCAAGGGTCACCTTGGCGTGCGTCGAACTCACTTGCTCGATATCTACCAGGCGCGGTTTTAGAAACTCTGTCACAGAACCCTGCATTGTGTCCTCTCTTTGGTACTAAGCTTTACTTGGAGTAAAGCTCGACGATCAGGTGTTCGTTAATGTCCGCAGACAGATCAGAACGTTCAGGCTTACGCTTGTACGTACCTTCCATCTTGCCAGCATCAACTTCCAGCCAGGTTGGCTTTTCACGCTGCTCAGCCAGCTCCAGAGCGGCTTTCACGCGAGACTGCTTTTTCGCTTTCTCACGAATGCTAACAACGTCATTCGCTTTAACCTGATAAGAAGCGATGTTAACAACACGACCGTTTACCATGATAGCCTTGTGGCTAACCAGCTGACGTGCTTCTGCACGAGTGGCGCCGAAGCCCATACGGTATACAACGTTGTCCAGACGACCTTCCAGCAGAGCCAACAGGTTTTCACCGGTGTTGCCTTTCAGACGTGCTGCTTCTTTATAGTAGTTACGGAACTGACGCTCCAGCACACCGTACATACGGCGAACTTTTTGCTTTTCACGCAACTGCACACCATAGTCAGACAGACGCGGTTTACGCGCACCGTGCTGGCCAGGAGCTTGTTCAATTTTACACTTGGTATCGATCGCGCGAACGCCAGACTTAAGGAATAAGTCGGTGCCCTCACGACGGCTCAGCTTGAGCTTAGGACCCAAATATCTTGCCATTTTCTTTCTCCAACTAACCTGGAAAACGCAGCGTTATACGCGACGTTTTTTCGGCGGACGACAACCGTTATGAGGGATCGGAGTCACATCAGTAATATTAGTGATGCGGAAACCAGCGGCGTTCAGTGCACGAATGGTAGATTCGCGACCCGGACCCGGACCTTTGACCATAACTTCCAGATTCTTGATGCCGTATTCTTTTACGGCTTCTGCGCAACGCTCTGCTGCAACCTGAGCTGCAAACGGAGTGGATTTACGCGAACCACGGAAACCGGAACCACCGGCTGTTGCCCAACCCAGTGCGTTACCCTGACGATCTGTAATGGTAACGATGGTGTTGTTAAAAGAAGCATGGATATGAGCCACGCCGTCAGAGACTTGTTTTCTTACACGTTTACGTGCACGAATTGGTGCCTTTGCCATTATTCAATCACCCCGATTATTTCTTGATCGGTTTGCGCGGACCCTTACGGGTACGTGCGTTGGTCTTGGTACGCTGACCGCGAACCGGGAGACCACGACGATGACGCAAACCGCGATAGCAACCAAGATCCATCAGGCGCTTGATGCTCATGCTGATTTCACGGCGCAGATCACCTTCAACGACAAATTTGGCAACTTCGTCACGCAGCGTGTCGATTTGTTCTTCAGACAGCTCACTGATCTTAACATCTTCAGCGATACCCGCTGCAGCCAGAATGGCTTTAGAACGGGTCTTGCCGACGCCATAGATCGAAGTTAACGCGATCACGGCATGTTTCTGATCAGGAATGTTAATGCCTGCTATACGGGCCACTATGCACTCCTATAATTTTACTGGTACGTACCATGCTGAAAAGCCCGTTTTCAGGATACTCAAATGGAAACGTACAGACATACAAAAGATTGGCTGGCTAATCTAGCCAGCTCAACCCAACTTTGCAAGAAAAATATGCGAAATAATCAGCCTTGGCGCTGTTTATGCTTCGGCTCGGCACTGCAAATCACACGGATGACGCCATCACGCTTAACGATTTTGCAGTTACGGCATAATTTCTTGACGGAAGCACGAACTTTCATTTTTACTCTCCGTAACTTCTCAGGCGACCAATTAGCGGCCGTAGCCTTTCAGGTTCGCCTTCTTCAATGCAGACTCATACTGACTGGACATCATCAGAGTTTGCACTTGAGCCATAAAGTCCATAATCACGACAACAACGATAAGCAGCGAGGTCCCACCGAAGTAGAACGGCACTTTCATTGCATCACGCATGAACTCCGGGATCAGGCAGATAAAAGTAATGTAGAGCGCACCAACCAGAGTCAGGCGGGTCATTACTTTATCGATATACTTCGCCGTTTGCTCTCCCGGACGAATTCCTGGTACAAATGCACCGGACTTCTTCAGGTTATCTGCTGTTTCACGCGGGTTGAAGACCAACGCCGTGTAGAAGAAACAGAAGAAGATGATCGCAGACGCATAGAGTAACACATAAAGCGGTTGCCCAGGCTGCAAATACAGCGAAATTGTTGTCAGCCAGTTCCAACCAGTACCGCCCCCGAACCATGACGCGATGGTCGCCGGGAACAGAATAATACTGGAAGCGAAGATTGCCGGGATTACCCCCGCCATATTCACTTTCAGCGGTAAATGTGTGCTCTGTGCAGCATAGACACGACGGCCTTCTTGACGTTTAGCGTAGTTTACCACAATGCGGCGTTGGCCACGCTCAACGAAAACAACAAAGAACGTCACTGCAAATACTAATACTGCAACCAACAGCAACAGGAGGAAGTGCAGGTCGCCTTGACGCGCTTGCTCGATAGTATGGGCAATGGCTGGCGGGAGACCCGCAACGATACCAGCGAAGATAATGATCGAGATACCGTTACCGATACCGCGTTCAGTGATCTGTTCGCCGAGCCACATCAGGAACATGGTCCCTGTAACCAGACTAACAACAGCAGTGAAATAGAATGCAAAGCCTGGGTTAATCACCAGGCCCTGCATACCAGGCATATTCGGCAGACCGGTAGCAATACCGATCGACTGGAATATCGCCAGCACCAGAGTACCGTAGCGGGTGTACTGACTAATCTTACGACGTCCGGACTCCCCTTCTTTCTTCAACTCTGCCAGGGCCGGATGAACGACCGTCAGCAGCTGGATAATAATCGATGCCGAAATGTACGGCATAATACCCAGAGCGAAGATAGAAGCACGGCTGAGTGCACCACCAGAGAACATGTTGAACATTTCAATGATGGTGCCTCGCTGTTGCTCAAGCAGTTTGGCAAGTACAGCGGCATCAATACCAGGGATCGGAATAAAAGAGCCAATACGGAACACAATCAGCGCGCCGATAACAAACAGCAGTCTGCGTTTCAGCTCGCCTAAGCCACCTTTGGCACTTTGAAAATCTAATCCCGGTTGTTTAGCCATCTGCTACTTATTCCTCGATTTTACCGCCAGCAGCTTCGATAGCAGCACGAGCGCCTTTAGTCACGCGCAGACCGCGAACAGTTACCGGTACAGTAACTTCACCAGACAGGATCACTTTCGCGAACTCGATCTGAATACCGATAATGTTGGCCGCTTTCAGCGTGTTCAGGTCTACAACACCGCCTTCTACTTTAGCCAGCTCAGACAGACGAACTTCGGCTGTAATCGCTGCTTTACGAGAAGTGAAGCCGAATTTCGGCAGACGACGGTACAGAGGCATCTGGCCGCCCTCGAAACCGCGACGTACGCCACCGCCAGAACGAGACTTCTGACCTTTGTGACCACGACCACCGGTTTTACCGAGGCCAGAACCGATACCACGACCCAGACGGCGACCCGCCTTTTTAGAGCCTTCGGCCGGAGACAGAGTATTTAAACGCATCTCTTACTCCTCAACTTTAACCATGAAGGAAACCGCGTTGACCATACCGCGAACAGCAGGAGTATCCTCGCGCTCTACGGTGTGACCAATACGACGCAGACCCAGGCCAAGCAGCGTTGCCTTGTGTTTCGGCAGACGACCGATTGCACTGCGGGTTTGAGTGATTTTAATAGTCTTTGCCATGGTCAATTACCCCAGAATTTCTTCAACGGATTTACCACGCTTGGCAGCGACCATTTCTGGAGAATTCATATTTTCCAGGCCATCAATAGTTGCACGAACCACGTTGATCGGGTTGGTGGAACCGTATGCTTTAGCCAGAACGTTATGAACCCCAGCAACTTCCAGAACGGCGCGCATTGCACCACCGGCGATGATACCGGTACCTTCGGAAGCTGGCTGCATGAATACACGAGAACCCGTGTGAACACCTTTAACCGGGTGCTGCAGGGTGCCGTGGTTCAGCGCGACGTTAATCATATTGCGACGGGCTTTTTCCATCGCTTTCTGGATCGCTGCTGGAACTTCACGCGCTTTACCGTAACCAAAACCAACGCGACCGTTACCATCGCCAACTACAGTCAGAGCTGTGAAGGAGAAAATACGACCACCTTTAACGGTTTTAGATACGCGGTTTACCGCGATCAGCTTTTCCTGCAGTTCGCCAGCTTGTTTTTCGATGTGAGCCATCTTACACCTCTACCTTAGAACTGAAGGCCAGCTTCACGGGCAGCATCTGCCAGTGCCTGGACACGACCATGATATTGGAACCCGGAACGGTCAAAAGAAACATCTTTGATGCCTTTTTCCAGAGCGCGTTCAGCGACAGCTTTACCCACAGCTGCTGCAGCGTCTTTGTTACCGGTGTACTTCAGTTGTTCAGCGATAGCTTTTTCTACAGTAGAAGCAGCTACCAGAACTTCAGAACCATTCGGTGCAATTACCTGTGCGTAGATATGACGCGGGGTACGATGTACCACCAGGCGAGTTGCGCCCAGCTCCTGGAGCTTGCGGCGTGCGCGGGTCGCACGACGGATACGAGCAGATTTCTTATCCATAGTGTTACCTTACTTCTTCTTAGCCTCTTTGGTACGCACGACTTCGTCGGCGTAACGAACACCCTTGCCTTTGTAAGGCTCAGGACGACGGTAGGCGCGCAGATCTGCTGCAACCTGGCCGATCACCTGCTTATCAGCGCCTTTCAGCACGATTTCAGTCTGTGACGGACATTCTGCAGTGATACCGGCCGGCAGCTGATGGTCAACAGGATGAGAGAAACCCAGTGACAGGTTTACTACATTACCTTTAACCGCTGCACGATAACCTACACCAACCAGCTGCAGCTTCTTAGTGAAGCCTTCGGTAACACCGATAACCATTGAGTTCAGCAGTGCACGTGCGGTGCCAGCCTGAGCCCAACCGTCTACGTAACCATCACGCGGACCGAAAGTCAGAGCGTTATCTGCATGTTTCACTTCAACAGCATCGTTGAGAGTACGAGTCAGCTCGCCGTTTTTACCTTTGATCGTAATAACCTGACCGTTGATTTTTACATCAACGCCGGCAGGAACAACGACCGGTGCTTTAGCAACACGAGACATTTTTTCCTCCGATTAGGCTACGTAGCAGATAATTTCGCCACCAAGACCAGCCTGGCGCGCTGCACGATCAGTCATAACACCTTTAGAGGTAGAAACAACTGCAATACCCAGACCACCCATAACTTTCGGCAGCTCATCTTTACGTTTATAGATGCGCAGACCTGGGCGGCTGACACGCTGAATGCTTTCTACAACAGCTTTGCCCTGGAAGTACTTAAGACTTACTTCCAGTTCAGGCTTGGTGTCGCCTTCAATTTTGAAATCTTCAATAAAACCTTCTTCCTTCAGCACGTTGGCAATTGCCACTTTCAGCTTGGAGGAAGGCATGGTGACCGCAGCTTTGTTCGCGGCCTGACCGTTACGGATACGGGTCAGCATATCCGCGATCGGATCTTGCATGCTCATCTGTCTTTACTCCCGTGATTCAATTGGTGACAATTACCAGCTAGCCTTTTTCAGACCCGGGATTTCACCGCGCATAGCGGCTTCACGGACCTTAATACGGCTCAACCCGAACTTCCGCAGGAAAGCGTGCGGACGACCAGTTTGACGGCAGCGATTACGCTGACGAGACGGGCTGGAATCACGCGGCAGAGTCTGCAGCTTGAGAACAGCATTCCAACGATCTTCGTCGGTTGCGTTCACATCAGAGATGATAGCTTTCAGTTCAGCGCGTTTAGCGAAGAATTTATCAGCTAAAGCTACGCGCTTTACTTCGCGTGCTTTCATTGATTGCTTAGCCATTAAGTAACCCTACCTTACTTGCGGAACGGGAAGTCAAAGGCAGCCAGCAGAGCACGGCCTTCTTCGTCAGATTTCGCAGTAGTGGTAATGGTAATATCCAAACCACGCACGCGGTCGACTTTATCGTAGTCGATTTCTGGGAAGATGATCTGCTCACGGACACCCATGCTGTAGTTACCACGACCGTCGAAAGACTTAGCGGACAGGCCACGGAAGTCACGGATACGAGGAACAGCAATAGTGATCAGGCGCTCAAAGAACTCCCACATGCGTTCGCCACGCAGAGTTACTTTACAGCCGATCGGATAGCCCTGACGGATTTTGAAGCCTGCAACAGATTTGCGTGCTTTGGTGATCAACGGTTTTTGACCGGAGATTGCTGCCAGGTCAGCTGCTGCGTTATCCAGCAGTTTCTTGTCAGCGATCGCTTCACCAACACCCATGTTCAGGGTGATCTTCTCGACCCGAGGGACTTGCATGACAGAATTGTAGTTAAACTCGGTCATGAGTTTGTTAACTACTTCGTCTTTGTAGTAATCATGCAGTTTCGCCATCGTACTACTCCAAATTACTTGATAGTTTCGCTGTTAGATTTGAAGAAACGGACTTTTTTGCCGTCTTCGAATCTAAAGCCTACACGGTCAGCCTTGCCGGTTGCCGCATTGAAGATTGCAACGTTAGAAACCTGAATAGCAGCTTCTTTTTCAACGATGCCGCCTGGTTGGTTCAGAGCCGGAACCGGCTTCTGGTGTTTCTTAACCAGGTTGATACCTTCAACAATGACCTTGCCGGAAGACAGGACATTCTTAACTTTACCGCGCTTACCTTTATCTTTACCGGTTAACACGATAACTTCGTCATCACGACGGATTTTCGCTGCCATGATTCGCTCCTTAGAGTACTTCTGGTGCCAGAGAGATAATTTTCATGAACTTCTCGGTACGAAGCTCACGAGTTACCGGCCCAAAAATACGCGTACCGATAGGCTGCTCGCTGTTATTGTTGAGAATAACGCATGCATTACCATCGAAGCGAATGACAGAACCGTCCGGGCGACGAACACCCTTCTTGGTGCGCACCACTACCGCCTTCAGCACATCACCTTTTTTGACCTTACCACGCGGAATTGCTTCTTTGATGGTGATCTTGATGATGTCGCCTACGCCTGCGTAGCGACGGTGCGAGCCACCCAGAACCTTGATACACATTACGCGACGTGCACCGGAGTTGTCGGCGACGTTCAGCATAGTCTGTTCTTGGATCATTTTAGTGCTCCGCTAATGTCAACTACTACTGAGACCCGAAATTCAGGTCGTTAAAAAACCCCATATCGGGGGCGCGGCATTATAACACCGCTTCTCGGATATGGGTAGAAAAAATAAACGGCTCATCGCTGAGCCGTTTATTCGTATTGAGAGCGCGTACTGTATTACAGAACCGCTTTCTCTACAACGCGAACCAGCGTCCAGGACTTAGTCTTGGACAGCGGACGGCATTCACGGATTTCAACCTTGTCGCCGATACCGCATTCGTTGTTCTCGTCATGTACGTGCAGTTTGGTCGTACGCTTGATGAATTTACCGTAGATCGGGTGTTTCACAAAACGTTCGATAGCTACAACAATGGATTTCTCCATTTTGTCGCTAACAACACGACCTTGCAGAGTACGGATTTTATCGGTCATTACGCACCCGCCTTCTGAGTCAGTAAAGTCTTAACACGTGCGACATCACGACGCACTTGCTTCAACAGATGAGTCTGTTGCAGCTGGCCACTTGCAGCCTGCATGCGCAGGTTGAACTGCTCACGCAGCAGGTTCAGCAGCTCGGTGTTCAGCTCTTCAACACTCTTTTCACGCAGCTCTTTTGCTTTCATTACATCACCGTCTTAGTTACAAAGGTGGTTTTGATCGGCAGTTTCGCTGCTGCCAGGCCGAATGCTTCACGGGCCAGCTCTTCCGGTACTCCGTCCATTTCATACAGGACTTTACCCGGCTGAATTAAGGCAACCCAGTACTCCACGTTACCTTTACCTTTACCCATACGAACTTCCAGCGGCTTCTCGGTGATCGGTTTGTCCGGGAATACACGGATCCAGATCTTACCTTGACGCTTAACTGCACGGGTCATAGCACGACGTGCTGCTTCGATCTGACGGGCAGTCAGACGACCACGGCCAACAGCTTTCAGACCGAAAGTGCCGAAGCTAACATCCGTACCCTGCGCCAGACCACGGTTGCGGCCTTTGTGCACTTTACGGAATTTTGTACGCTTTGGTTGTAACATCAGCGACGCTCCTTATTTACGGCCTTTACGCTGCTGCTTTTTAGGTTGAGCAGCCGGTTCCGGTTGTTCAACAGCAGCCATACCACCCAGGATCTCACCTTTGAAGATCCATACCTTAACGCCGATTACACCGTAAGTGGTGTGCGCTTCAGAGGTGTTGTAGTCGATGTCAGCACGCAGAGTGTGCAGCGGTACGCGACCTTCACGGTACCATTCGGTACGTGCGATTTCCGCGCCGCCCAGACGGCCGCTAACTTCAACTTTGATACCTTTAGCGCCCAGACGCATGGCGTTCTGAACAGCACGCTTCATCGCACGACGGAACATAACACGACGTTCCAGCTGAGAAGTGATGCTGTCAGCAACCAGTTTTGCGTCCAGTTCAGGCTTACGAACTTCAGCGATATTGATCTGTGCAGGTACGCCAGCGATATCCGCTACGACCTTGCGCAGTTTTTCTACGTCTTCGCCTTTCTTACCGATAACGATACCCGGACGAGCAGTGTGAATGGTCACACGGATGCTCTTAGCCGGACGCTCGATAACGATGCGCGATACAGACGCTTTAGCCAGTTCCTTAGTCAGGTACTGACGTACTTTAAAATCGCTGTCCAGGTTGTCAGCGAATTCTTTGGTGTTCGCAAACCAGGTAGAGTTCCATGGTTTTACAATACCCAGGCGAATACCATTAGGATGTACTTTCTGACCCATTGCTAGTCTCCAGAGTCTCAGCGATCGGACACAACCACAGTGATGTGGCTGGTGCGCTTCAGGATGCGATCTGCACGACCTTTCGCACGCGGCATAATGCGCTTCATGCTCGGGCCTTCGTCTACGAAAATTTTCGCAACTTTCAGATCGTCAATGTCAGCGCCATCGTTGTGTTCAGCGTTAGCAATGGCAGATTCCAGAACCTTCTTGACCAGTACAGCCGCTTTCTTATTGGTGTAGGTCAGAATATCCAGAGCCTGCGACACTTTCTTACCGCGAATCAGGTCAGCAACAAGGCGAACCTTCTGAGCAGAAGAACGAGCATGGCGATGTTGAGCTAAAGTTTCCATCTCTTCCTCCTACCTTATTTCTTCTTCGCTTTTTTATCAGCAGCGTGGCCGCGATAAGTACGAGTCGGTGCGAATTCACCCAGTTTGTGACCGACCATTTCGTCGGAAACAAATACCGGAACGTGCTGACGACCATTATGGACAGCGATGGTCAAACCGATCATGTTAGGAAAGATCGTTGAACGACGGGACCAAGTGCGCAGGGGCTTCTTGTCTCCGCTTTCCACCGCTTTCTCTACCTTCTTCAGCAAGTGCAGGTCAATAAAAGGACCTTTCTTGAGAGAACGTGGCATGGCTTATCCTCTAAAATTATTTGCTACGGCGACGTACGATGAATTTATCAGTACGCTTGTTGCTGCGGGTCTTCTTACCTTTGGTCTGAACGCCCCACGGGGTTACCGGGTGCTTACCAAAGTTACGACCTTCACCACCACCATGTGGGTGGTCTACTGGGTTCATCGCAGTACCGCGAACGGTAGGACGAACGCCACGCCAGCGTGCAGCACCTGCTTTACCCAGAACGCGCAGCATATGCTCAGCATTGCCAACTTCGCCCAGGGTTGCACGGCAGTCTGCTTCGACTTTACGCATTTCACCAGAACGCAGACGCAGGGTGACATAAGCACCATCGCGCGCAATGATCTGAACGTAAGTACCCGCGGAACGCGCCAGCTGACCGCCTTTACCTGGTTTCATTTCTACGTTATGAACGGTAGAACCAACCGGGATATTGCGCATCGGCAGGGTGTTGCCTGCTTTGATTGCAGCGTCAACGCCAGACTGAATCTGGTCGCCAGCTTTCAGGCCTTTCGGGGCCAGGATGTAACGGCGTTCGCCGTCTTTGTACAGAACCAGCGCGATGTTCGCGGAACGGTTCGGATCGTACTCAAGACGTTCAACAACTGCCGGGATACCATCTTTGTTGCGTTTGAAGTCAACAATACGGTAAGCCTGCTTGTGGCCACCACCGATATGACGAGTGGTGATACGGCCATTGTTGTTACGACCACCGGATTTGCTGTTTTTTTCCAGCAACGGAGCAAAAGGTTTGCCCTTGTGCAGCTCAGGGTTAACCACTTTAACAACGTGGCGACGACCCGGAGATGTCGGTTTACATTTAACAACTGCCATTGTATTACTCCTCCGACTTACTCAGCGCCGCCAACGAAGTCCAGGTTCTGGCCTTCTTTCAGGGTGACGTAAGCTTTTTTCCAGTCGCTACGACGACCGATACGCTGTCCGTGACGTTTAACTTTCCCTTTAACAACCAGGGTGTTAACGACTTCGACTTCGACTTCAAACAGTTTCTGCACAGCAGCTTTGATTTCTGCTTTGGTCGCGTCTTTAGCAACTTTGAGAACGATGGTGTTCGTTTTTTCCATCGCAGTAGACGCTTTTTCAGAAACGTGCGGTGCACGCAGCACCTTCAGCAGACGTTCTTCACGAATCATGCCAGCATCTCCTCAACTTGCTTAACAGCATCAGCAGTCATTACGACTTTGTCGAAGGCGATCAGGCTAACCGGGTCGATACCAGTTGCGTCGCGTACGTCAACCTTGTGCAGGTTGCGCGCAGCCAGGAACAGGTTCTCGTCCAGCTCACCGGTGATGATCAGCACATCTTCCAGAGCCATGTCTTTCAGTTTCTGTGCCAGCAGCTTAGTTTTCGGCGCTTCTACAGAGAACTTTTCGACAACGATCAGACGATCCTGACGTACCAGTTCGGACAGGATGCTTTTCAGCGCGCCGCGGTACATCTTCTTGTTAACTTTTTGACTGTGGTCCTGCGGACGAGCAGCGAAGGTCACGCCGCCTGAACGCCAGATCGGGCTCTTGATAGAACCTGAACGCGCACGGCCGGTGCCTTTCTGGCGCCACGGTTTTTTACCGGAACCAGTTACTTCAGCACGAGTCTTCTGAGCACGAGTACCCTGACGAGCACCAGCTGCATAAGCAACAACAACCTGGTGAACCAGCGCTTCGTTGAAATCACGACCGAAGGTAGTTTCGGAAACAGTCAGCGCGCTCTGCGCGTCTTTCAATACTAATTCCATTGCTATCCCCTTACGCCTTCACAGCTGGTTTAACGATCAGGTCGCTACCGGTTGCACCCGGGACAGCACCTTTAACCAGCAGCAGGTTGCGCTCAGCGTCAACACGTACTACGTCCAGGCTCTGAACGGTTACACGTTCGTTACCCAGCTGACCTGCCATTTTCTTGCCTTTGAACACTTTGCCCGGAGTCTGGTTCTGACCGATAGAACCCGGTACGCGGTGAGACAAGGAGTTACCGTGGGTAGCGTCCTGGGTACGGAAGTTCCAGCGCTTAACGGTACCAGCAAAACCTTTACCTTTAGAGGTACCGGTTACGTCAACTTTTTTCACTTCGGCAAACAGTTCAACACTAATGCTCTGGCCTACGGTGAACTCTTCGCCTTCAGCCAGGCGGAATTCCCACAGACCACGGCCAGCTTCTACGCCAGCTTTAGTGAAGTGACCAGCTTCCGGCTTGGTTACACGGTTAGCTTTTTTAGCACCGGTGGTAACCTGGATTGCGCGGTAGCCATCGTTAGCCAGGTCTTTAACCTGAGTAACACGGTTTGCTTCAACTTCGATTACGGTTACTGGGATAGAAACGCCATCTTCAGTGAAGATGCGGGTCATGCCCACTTTTTTACCGACTAAACCAATCATTGTTTCAACCTCTCAATCGCTCGATGACCTGATTAACCCAGGCTGATCTGCACGTCTACACCGGCAGCCAGATCCAGACGCATCAGAGCATCAACGGTTTTTTCAGTTGGCTCAACGATGTCAACCAGACGCTTGTGAGTGCGGATTTCGTACTGATCGCGCGCGTCTTTGTTAACGTGCGGAGAGATCAGAACGGTAAAGCGCTCTTTGCGGGTCGGCAGCGGGATCGGACCACGGACCTGCGCACCAGTGCGCTTAGCAGTCTCGACGATTTCCGCGGTTGATTGATCGATCAGACGATGATCAAACGCTTTCAGGCGGATACGGATTCTTTGGTTCTGCATGAGACCAGAGCTCCAATTATTTTATAGACGAAATGATTACTCCTCATACCCATTACGATTGATGGGAGAGTGTAACCGTTCTTACATAGCTCCCCGATTGGGAGCATTGTTTGACAGCAAAAATCACCGTCGGGGTTCATATTGAACCGGCTGTCAATTACGACAAGCCCGCGCATTATACGTAAATCTGAGCTTTACGCAAGTGTCGTTTAGAAATTAGACATTTTGCGTGCCGCCACCCTGTTTGCATTTAACGCCGTGCAAGACCGTAAATTGTCCGGAACCGGTACCGCAAAACACCGTTCTGCCTGTAGGCAGGCTAAACGCAATGCCTGACACTTTCCCCTCGTGGCATAGTGGAGAGAAGATATGCAGACATTCGTTGCCGTTTCCGTTTACCTGTTGCTGAACGGCGTACTGGTTTGCTCTGACCTGCGACGGGGGCTGCTGCCTGACCGCTTTACCTGCCCTCTTCTGTGGAGTGGCTTGCTGTTGTGCAGCCTGATGACGCCTGCCCTACTGGCAGATAAGCTATGGGGAGCGGCGTTGGGGTATGCGGGGTTTGCCCTCATTTACTGGGCCTATCGTTTACTTCGTCGCCGTGAGGGGCTGGGCTATGGGGACGTGAAGTTCCTTGCTGCGTTGGGAGCCTGGCATGGCTGGCAGCCGCTCTGCGCGCTTGTGTTTATTGCCGCAGCCCTTGCCTGCGTTTTTACTGCGCTTCGAGCCCTATGCCATGGCAACCTGGGGGTAATAAAAAACCCGCTGCCATTTGGACCTTTTCTGTCCGGCGCGGGTTTGATAGTCGGCTGGTATGCTTACTCAGAGCAGGCTTTTATTGTTCAACTTTGATTTGCGATTGCAGGTAATTCTGCAGGCCAATCTTGCCGATCAGATCCAGCTCAGTCTCCAGCCAGTCAATATGGCCTTCTTCATCGGCCAGGATTTCAATCATCATATCGCGGCTAACGTAATCGTGAACGCTGTCGGCATAGGCAATCGCTTCGCGCAGATCCCTGGCGCCTTCCAGCTCCAGCCGCAAATCAGACTGCAGCATCTCCTCAACATCCTCGCCGATGCCAAGTTTGCCAAGATCCTGCAGGTTAGGGATACCTTCCAGAAACAGAATACGCTCGATGTACTTATCGGCGTGTTTCATTTCATCGATGGATTCATGGTACTCAACGTCGTTGAGGCGCATCAGGCCCCAGTTCTTGAACATTCTCGCATGAAGAAAATACTGATTGATTGCGACAAGCTCATTTCCCAATAACTTATTGAGATAATTTATAACTTTGACATCACCTTTCATTATATAGTCCCTCCGCTTCCACTCATTGAAGCGTAGAACGGGCTACGAGGATGTCAAAAAAAAGCGGGCGTCTCAGGCGGTTTCTTTATATTCCGGGATCTGCATCAGCTCATCTTGCATAATTTCACGCGCGGCGCGAACGCATTTACCGCACTGATTTCCAACCGGAATAAATTTGCGGAGCTGCTGGAAGGATTGAGGGTGAAACTGGCGTACTGCCTGGCGAATTTTTTTATCACTCACACCATTACACAAACAAACGTACATAATGACTCCCGTTCAATTTCTGCGCAAAGTGTAAATGAGAATAGTTATGATTACAATAGCACAGATTAGAAAGGGAACGTGGCGGACGCTGAAAAATAGTGAGCAAATGTTTTCGCCAGTTTGCTGGCGTTCAGAAAGCAAAAAGGGCGCCGAAGCGCCCTTTAAAGTCAGTGCTAAATATTAGCCCAGAACTTTAGC
>NZ_HE578948.1:487574-510133 GCF_000321045.1 Phytobacter massiliensis JC163 | reverse complement strand
GAATGCACGAGCAGCACCGCCGTAGGTTTTAGCCAGTACGGTGGTGATTGCAGCGGTCAGGGTAGTTTTACCATGGTCAACGTGGCCGATGGTGCCGACGTTAACGTGCGGTTTTGTACGTTCAAATTTTTCTTTAGACACGGCTATATTCCTTACTATAGTGCTCTCCCCTTTGGAGAGAGCACGGGACTTAGGTTTTAATCCTGTGGATTATTTACCACGGGCTTCAATAACGGCCTGAGCAACGTTGTTCGGTGCATCATCATACTTCAGGAATTCCATAGTGTATGATGCGCGACCTTTGGTCAGAGAACGCAGCTGAGTTGCATATCCGAACATTTCAGACAGCGGTACTTCAGCGTGGATCTTAACGCCAGTCACTTCGGATTCCTGACCGCGCAGCATGCCGCGACGACGGCTCAAGTCACCGATAACGTCACCGGTGTTCTCTTCCGGCGTTTCTACTTCAACCTTCATGATCGGCTCAAGCAGAACAGGTTTTGCTTTCTTAAAGCCTTCTTTAAAGGCAATAGACGCAGCCAGTTTAAACGCCAGTTCAGAGGAGTCAACGTCGTGGTAAGAACCGAAGTGCAGACGCACGCCCATGTCAACTACCGGGTAGCCAGCCAGCGGACCAGATTTCAGCTGTTCCTGGATGCCTTTGTCAACGGCCGGGATGTATTCGCCAGGAATTACACCACCTTTAATGTCGTTGATGAACTCGTAACCTTTCGGGTTAGAGCCCGGCTCCAGCGGGTACATGTCGATAACAACATGACCATACTGACCACGACCACCAGACTGCTTGGCGTGTTTACCTTCGATATCGGTAACTTTCGCGCGAATCGCTTCGCGGTAAGCAACCTGAGGTTTACCGACGTTCGCTTCAACGTTGAATTCACGCTTCATACGGTCAACGATGATGTCGAGGTGCAGTTCACCCATACCAGCGATAATGGTCTGGTTAGATTCTTCGTCAGTCCATACGCGGAAAGACGGGTCTTCTTTAGCCAGACGGCCCAGAGCCAGACCCATTTTTTCCTGGTCAGCTTTGGTTTTCGGTTCTACGGCGATGGAGATAACCGGCTCAGGGAATTCCATACGCTCCAGAATGATCGGGTTTTCCGGATCGCACAGGGTATCACCTGTGGTTACGTCTTTCAGACCGATTGCTGCAGCGATGTCGCCCGCGCGAACTTCTTTGATCTCTTCACGTTTGTTAGCGTGCATCTGAACGATACGACCGAAACGCTCACGTGCGGATTTCACGGAGTTCAGTACGGTATCACCAGAGTTAACCACACCGGAGTACACGCGGAAGAAGGTCAGGTTACCTACAAACGGGTCGGTTGCGATTTTGAACGCCAGAGCAGAGAACGGCTCGTCGTCGCTAGCGTGACGCTCAGCCGGAGTATCTTTGCCATCGTCCAGGATACCGTTGATCGCAGGAACGTCAGTCGGCGCCGGCAGGTAATCAATTACCGCATCCAGCATCGCCTGAACACCTTTGTTCTTGAACGCAGAACCGCAGGTTACCAGGATGATTTCGTTGTTCAGAACGCGCTGACGCAGAGCAGATTTAATCTCTTCTTCAGTCAGTTCTTCACCGCCGAGGTATTTCTCCATCAGCTCTTCTGATGCTTCTGCAGCAGACTCGATCAGGTTCTGGTGCCATTCGTCAGCCAGGTCCTGCATGTCAGCCGGGATATCTTCGTAAACGAAGGTAACGCCCTGGTCAGCATCGTTCCAGTTGATGGCTTTCATTTTCACCAGGTCGATAACACCGGTGAACGCTTCTTCAGCGCCAATTGCCAGCTGCAGCGGAACCGGGTTCGCGCCCAGGCGGCTTTTGATCTGACCAACAACTTTCAGGAAGTTCGCGCCCATACGGTCCATTTTGTTAACGAACGCGATACGCGGAACTTTATATTTGTTTGCCTGACGCCATACGGTTTCAGACTGTGGCTGAACACCACCGACTGCACAGTAAACCATTACCGCGCCATCAAGAACACGCATGGAACGTTCTACTTCGATGGTGAAGTCAACGTGCCCCGGGGTGTCGATGATGTTTACGCGATGCGGTTCATACTGTTTGGCCATACCAGACCAGAATGCAGTAGTCGCAGCGGACGTGATGGTGATACCACGTTCCTGCTCCTGCTCCATCCAGTCCATGGTAGCGGCGCCGTCATGAACTTCACCGATTTTGTGGTTTACACCGGTGTAGAACAGAATACGTTCGGTAGTCGTGGTTTTACCGGCGTCGATGTGCGCACTGATACCAATGTTACGGTAGCGTGCGATGGGCGTTGTACGAGCCATTTTATTCCTCGTTTATTGCTTTAGACGTTCAGATTAAGTTACCCAGAACGGGCGGCTTACCTGAAGCGCCCGTCTGGTGACTAGAACTCCGAAGGTATTACCAGCGGTAGTGTGCGAACGCCTTGTTGGCTTCTGCCATACGGTGAACGTCTTCACGTTTCTTAACTGCAGTACCTTTGTTGTCTGCAGCGTCAGAAAGTTCGTTCGCCAGGCGCAGAGCCATGGATTTATCACCGCGTTTACGAGCAGCTTCTACGATCCAACGCATTGCCAGGGCATTGCGGCGAACCGGACGGACTTCAACTGGAACCTGATAAGTAGAACCACCAACGCGGCGAGACTTAACTTCTACAGTCGGGCGCACGTTTTCGAGAGCGACTTCGAATGCTTCCAGTTCAGTTTTACCAGAGCGCTGAGCCAGGGTCTCCAGCGCGCTGTATACGATTGCTTCGGCAGTAGATTTTTTACCATCTACCATCAGGATATTTACAAATTTAGCCAGCAGTTCTGATCCGAACTTCGGATCCGGCAGAATTTTACGCTGACCAATGACGCGACGACGTGGCATGGAAATACTCCGTTGTTAATTCAGGATTGTCCAAAACTCTACGAGTTTAGTTTGACATTAATTTAAAACGTTTGGCCTTACTTAACGGAGAACCATTAAGCCTTAGGACGCTTCACGCCGTACTTGGAGCGAGCCTGCTTACGGTCTTTAACGCCAGAGCAGTCAAGCGCACCGCGAACGGTGTGGTAACGAACACCCGGGAGGTCTTTAACACGACCGCCACGGATCAGGATCACGGAGTGCTCCTGCAGGTTGTGACCTTCACCACCGATGTAGGAGGTGACTTCGAAACCGTTAGTCAGACGCACACGGCAAACTTTACGCAGTGCGGAGTTCGGTTTCTTAGGAGTGGTGGTATATACACGAGTACATACGCCACGTTTCTGCGGGCAGGCTTCCAGCGCCGGCACGTTGCTCTTTGCAACTTTGCGCGCGCGTGGTTTGCGTACCAGCTGGTTAACTGTTGCCATTAAATAGCTCCTGGTTTTAGCTTTTGCTTCGTAAACACGTAATAAATCGACCTCATATAATATGAGGACGCGGAATTTTATGGCTGTGCTTAAAAGGTGTCAAGAAATATACAGCGATCGCGTCTCACCAACGCATCTGAGTCTCGTGTTTTATCGTCAGATTAACGAAATCAGTATAGCTAACCCTGACGACACTGCTCGAAATTTGACCAGTAAGACCCCTGGCATCGAGATCTTCTTTTAGCGCAGACACCGTTATGGGGGCATTTAGCAGTAACTCAAGGTACTGCCCCCCTTCCAGAGCGGCGAGAACCCCATCGGAAAGCAGTAGAAGATCGTCGCCGCTGCGCAGGGCGCGTACTAACGCCGCCATATCGCACTGCCAGGGTGAATGGGCCAGAGTATGCAACATAAGCGCCTCAAAAAGTCATAACGACATCGTAGCTGTCTAATCGAGCGCGCAGCGCATCCGGCTCAAGGCTTTCCACCGGCAAAACGAATGCCGACGCGTCGTTTAAGCCGCGTTCGCGCAGGGAGGCCGCGCACAACCAGCAATTTTCAATGTCGTACAGGGGAAGAACTTTAAAGGTGGCGATGTAATCACGCGCCAGAATAGCCTCTGGCCGCTGGCCCGCAAGCAGCTGGAAGACACCATCGCCGATAAAAAAACGCCGATATCATCCGTAAACGCGGAGGCGGCCAGCAGCGCATCCAGCCCTTCGCGGCCTGAGGCGACGCCATGAGGCGCCGTGGTAAAAACAAAGGCAATACGTTTCATTAGAATTGCACCAGCCTGTCGCAGGTCAGCGCCGCTTCGGCCAGCGCCCCGAGCCCGGAGAGCAAAAAACCAGGCTGGAGATTAGCGCCGGAGAGCTGCAACCGCTGCGCCTCCGTCTCGTCCACAACGCCCCGCCGCAGCGCAGCCGCAACGCAGATATGCAACGCCACCTGCGACTCGTCATGCAGACGCTGCCAGCCGCGCACTAAGTCAAACTCATCGCTGGCAGGAGAGGTCAGCGCGTTGGCATTGGTCACGCCATCCTGATAAAAGAAAACCGCGCCCAGCTCATGGCCGCTCTCTTTCACCGCGCAGGCAAACTGATATGCGCTGCTGGCCTGCTGAGTACCGTATGCCGGGCCAGTTACCATCAGAGCGAAACGCATTACCGCTCCTGTCCGGAAAAATCGCCGCTCTTGAACTGGCGGATATAGAGATAGACAGTGTGTTTGGAGATGTTCAAACGGTCCGCCACCTGGTTAATCGCATCTTTGATATCGAAAATCCCTTTTTCGTAAAGATTCAGAACGATTTGGCGGTTCTTAGCGTTATTGGAAACGTTGCGATCGGCATTGACCTCTTCGATAGTGAACTCCAGCGTTTGCGTCACCAGGTCCTCGACGGAAGAGGCAAAATTCACCGAAGAGCCCACGTCAGGGGTCTCAGGAGGAATAAAGGTGTTCATGATCTGCGAGAAAGGCACATCAAGGTTCATATTGATGCAAAGCAACCCAATCACCCTCTGTTCGCGGTTACGAATGGCGATGGTCACAGATTTCATTAACACGCCGCTTTTGGCGCGCGTGAAGTAGCATTTCGATACGCTACTGTCCGCGCCGGTCATATCATGCAGCATGCGCAATGCGAGGTCGGTAATCGGCGAGCCGATTTTTCGTCCGGTGTGTTCGCCATTAGCAATGCGGATGGCGGAACATTTCAGATCCTGCAGGGAGTGCAAAACGATTTCGCAATGAGAACCAATGAGCATCGCTAACCCGTCCACAACCGCTTCATAAGATTTGAGGATATCGAAGTCGGTCTGATCAAATGGACGTTGATCCAGTAAATCGAGTTCACTGGTTTCGTTGGTTAAAAGCGACCTGGACATGAAAAAAAACACTCCTTTTCAGGAGCCTGTCGTTATGTTTTCAGGGCAGGCTCGACATTGACACGAAGGACTAAATTAATACAGCGCGGGTTACGCTTTCCAGAATTATATACATTTTATCTTTCGGGCCGCCTCTTTGTTACCTGCGCTCACATCTTTGACGCAAAAAAAACCGCCGCCCTTAAGGCGGCGGCGTCTGCTTTCTTATTTCTTACTGGCGTCAGCGGCTTTATCGCCTGCTGCGGCTTCTGGCGCAGCGTCAGCTTTCGGTGCCGGTTTGATATCCAGCAGCTCAACGTTGAAGACCAGCGTGGAGTTTGCCGGAATGCCCGGAACGCCATTCTTGCCGTATGCCAGCTCAGGCGGAATGACGAGCTTGATCTTGCCGCCTTTCTTGATGTTTTTCAGCCCTTCGGTCCAGCCAGGGATAACGCCATCCAGACGGAAGGAGAGCGGCTCGCCACGGGTATAGGAGTTATCGAACTCTTTACCGTCGATCAGGGTACCTTTGTAGTTGACGACAACGGTATCGCTGTCAGTCGGCGCGACGCCAGTACCTTCTTTTTCAACCTGGTAGAGCAGGCCAGTAGAGGAGGTTTTCACGCCTTTCTCTTTGGCGAACGCGTCACGGAAAGCTTTACCTTTGGTCTCGTTTTCCTTCGCGTCTTTTTCCATTTTCTCCTGCGCGGCTGTCTTCACGCGGGTTTCAAAGGCCTGCAGCGTCTGTTCGATCTCTTGATCGCTCAGTTTGCTCTTGTCGGCAAACGCATCCTGAACGCCAGCGATCAGCTGCTCTTTATCGAGCTTAATGCCCAGCTTCTCTTGCTCTTTCAGGGAGTTATCCATATAACGGCCCAAAGACGCGCCCAGCGCATAAGCTGATTTCTGGTCGTCGTTTTTAAATGCCGCTTTGCTGTCAGTCGCTGCTGCTGCAGCGTCTTTGGTCGCGGTTTCGGCAGCAAAGGTAAGCGGCGCATTTAACGCAACGGCCATCGTGGTCGCCAGCAGCGTGACTTTAAACAGTGATTTCATCCATTTCTCCAGGGCCGGGGCCTCTCACCCCAGGGTTAAACGTAAATAAGAACCGTACTATAAAACGTTGCGGAAGAAATCTACATAAGGACACCCTCCGAAATCGCCTGTTTTAAGACTATTTTTGTTTAAATTAGTTTCGCATCGCCTGTCTCAGGCTGTGCATCGGGTAAAAGTTAAGTAAAATCCGCCGTTCCAGCAGAAAGCGCGCAAAGCGTTAAGCGAGGTAAAAGATGCAGGAGTTAACTATGGAAGCGCGGCTGGCAGAACTGGAAAGCAAGCTGGCGTTTCAGGAAATAACCATTGAAGAGTTGAACCAGACGGTGATTGCTCATGAAATGGAGATGGCCAGGCTGCGCGAACATATGCGCCTGATGGCGGAAAAACTCAAAGCGAGTCAGCCGTCGCATATGGCTTCTCCGGCAGAAGAGACGCCGCCGCCCCACTATTGAGACGTAAAAAAAGCGGGCAAAGCCCGCTTTTTTGCGCCCGTATTGTTACCGGGTCGGAAAGTCGATGGGGATCAGTGGCAGCCGCAGCCGCCGTTGCCGCCGCAGCCGCCTTTGCCGTGCTCGTGACCGTGGTCATGTCCATGACCGCCGCAGCAACCATCGTGGCCGTGATCATGATCGTGATCGTGGCCGTGCGCGCCGTGAACGTGGCCATGAGCCAGTTCTTCTTCGGTCGCTTCGCGGATTGCCACAACTTCAACGTTGAATTTCAGGTTCTGGCCAGCCAGCATGTGGTTACCGTCAACCACTACGTGGTCGTCTTCCACTTCGGTAATTTCTACCGGTACCGGGCCCTGGTCTGTTTCAGCCAGGAAACGCATACCCACCTGCAGTTCATCAACGCCCATAAAGACGTCTTTAGGAACGCGCTGCACCAGGTTTTCGTCATACTGACCGTAAGCGTCATTCGCGCCAACAGCAACATCGAATTTATCGCCGACGTCGTGACCTTCCAGCGCTGTCTCCAGGCCAGAGATCAGGGAACCATGACCATGCAGGTAGTCCAGCGGCGCACTCACCGGAGACTCATCAACCAATACACCGTCTTCTGTACGTACCTGATAGGCCAGGCTGACCACCAGGTCTTTTGCTACTTTCATGATATCTCCTGAGCATGGGAAGAGTAGTGGCGCAGATTGTAGCGGAATTCTGCAACCGTGTACCCTTTAGCTTAAAAAATCCTGGCTGATATCGCTAGTCCGGATGAAAAATCCCGATAACTTGCTCATCTTTGCGGACATGATCGCGGGCTTCTTTATCCGCCTCGCGCATCTGGTGACCGCACTTAACGCATTCAACAATATCCACATTATTTTCCCGCCACATCGCCAGCGAATCCTGCGCCTGGCAGGCCGGGCATTTTGCGCCAGCGATAAAACGTTTACGTACTGCCATACTGTCACCTTTATTCAAATTCATCCCAGCCGTCTGGCTGCCTGCGCTCCTGCTGCATTTCGCGCTGAAAAATCTCTTCCAGCTCCCGGCGCGCTTCCCGTACGCGGGAAATTTGCTGCGTATCCGCATGCACCGGCGCCAGCTCCCGCAGCATACGCATATCGAGACGACGAAAATGCTGCTGCGCGCGGTGGGCCTGATGCGGATGCATGCCCAGCGTAATCAGCGTCTTGCGCCCCAATTCCAGCGCGCTGGAAAAGGTCTCGCGGGAAAACTGCGTCACGCCCATCTGTAAAAGTTCATGCGCCTCGACGCGCCCCCGCGCCCGGGCCAGGATCTGCAGATGCGGAAAATGTTGCTGGCAGATCTCCACCAGTTTCATGGTGTCTTCCGGATCGTTACAGGTGATCACAATGGACTGCGCCGCTTCCGCCCCGGCGGAACGCAATAACTCCAGCTGCGTAGCGTCGCCATAATAGACTTTATAGCCATATTTACGCATCAGGTTAACCGCGCTGATATCCCGCTCAAGCACGGTGATACGCATTTCGTTGGCCATCAGCAGACGGCCAATGACCTGACCAAAGCGGCCAAACCCCACCACGATAACCTGCGGTTTGTCATCCTCGACCCACGGCGCTTCATCTTCATCCTCCGGGCCGTTGAAGCGCCGCGAAAGGCTCTTATCGATGGCTTTCATCAGTAGCGGCGTGGTCATCATTGACAGCGTCACGGTGACGAGCAGCAGCGCCATCTGGTCGTCATGGAAAAGACGTTGAGAAGAGGCGGTGGAAAAGAGCACAAAGGCAAATTCGCCCCCCTGGCTTAAGACCCCGGCAAACTGCATACGCTCAGAGCTACGCAGCCCATAAATACGCGCCAGCAGATAGAGCACGCCGGTCTTCACAGCCACCAGGATCGCCACGCTCATCAGCACCCATAAAAGATGGGTATAGAGCACGCCAAGGTTGAGCGCCATGCCGACCGAGATAAAAAATAGCCCCAGCAGCAGCCCCTTAAACGGATCGATGGCGGTTTCCAGTTCGTGGCGATACTCGCTCTCCGCCAGCAGGATACCGGCGATAAAGGTCCCCAACGCCATTGATAGCCCCAGCGCATCCATAAACAGCGCTGAACCAAGCACCAGCAGCAGCGTGGCGGCGGTAAACACCTCCCGCACGCCGGAGGCGGCAATAAAGCGAAACACCGGGCGCAGCAGATAGCGTCCGCCGACCAGCATCACCGCGAAGGCCAGCACCTTCATGCCGATTTTTATCCAGTCGGGGTGTTCGTCGCCGTTGCCCGCCAGCAGCGGCACGAGGGCTAACGCCGGAATGACCGCCAGATCCTGGAACAGCAGTACGGAGAAGCCTAACTGCCCGGATTCGCTGCGATTCATCCCCTTGTCGCGCATCAGCTGCAGCGCCATCGCCGTTGACGACATTGCCAGACCGATGCCGCCGATAGTCGCGGCCTGCCAGGAGAACTCGGTGAGCATCAGCAGCCCTGCGAGCACGGCAGCGCTCAGCAGCACCTGCGCAGCGCCCACGCCGAAAATCGAGCGGCGAAGCTGCCAGAGTTTTGCCGGGTTCAGCTCCAGCCCGATGATAAACATCAGGAAGACCACCCCCAACTCAGAGAAGTGGAGAATTTCATCCACGTCGCTGATAAACCCCAGCCCCCACGGACCAATAGCGATACCTGCCAGCAGGTATCCCAGTACCGCGCCAATACCCAGCCTTGCCGCCAGCGGCACCGCCACCACGGCGGCAAACAGGAACAGCACGCCTGCCAGTAATAAATCCGATCCTTCCATCAGCGGCCTCCCACGGGAACAGGGTTCGCCAGCCAGTCGCCATAGGCTTTCGCATGGCTGGCAAGCTCCGGGGCGCCCTGACGCCTGGCCCAATAGATGATAATGGGGCTTAACCAGTGCATGCGGCACATCCCCGCCGTTAGCTCAAATGGCCGCAGGACATCGCTCATCGGATAGCGATTCAGCGCGTCATACCGGTAGGCGCTCTCCGGCTCGCCGGTGGTAATGACGCTACGCCAGTACTTTCCCGCCAGCTGGTTTCCTCCTGGCCCGCTGGCGAACTCGCGCGTCAGCACCCGATCGAGCCACTCTTTCAGTAACGCGGGGCAGCTATAGGTATAGAGCGGATGCTGAAAAACGATGACATCATGCTGGCGCAACAGTGACTGCTCGCGTGGGATATCAATAAAAAAATCTGGATAGTGCGCATAGAGATCATGCACGGTGACATTCTGCAGCTGCGTTGCCGGCTTAAGCAAAACCCGGTTTGCCACCGAGTCCTGTGATTCCGGATGGGCATACAGCAGCAGGACTTTCGCTGTCTGAGACATCATCCCCCTCCCGGGCGTCGAACCTCTTCCCCTTCAAAGCCGCATTCATGCAGCCAGAATGATTTTGTGAAAACGCTTTATTATGGGCTACCATGGCGGGCCCGGTGGGGCAAAGACCCTCACCTAACATTATCATAATGATAAATTAACATAGTCTGAACATACGGCGCCTTATGATTGTTTTCTCCTCGTTACAAATTCGTCGCGGCGTGCGTGTCCTGCTGGATAACGCCACAGCCACCATTAATCCGGGCCAGAAAGTGGGCCTGGTGGGCAAAAACGGCTGCGGAAAATCCACGCTGCTGGCGCTTTTGAAAAACGAAATCAGCGCTGATGGCGGCAGTTTTACCTTCCCCGGCAGCTGGCAGCTGGCATGGGTCAACCAGGAGACGCCTGCCCTGCCCCAGCCCGCGCTGGAGTACGTCATTGACGGCGACCGCGAATACCGCCAGCTGGAAGCCCAGCTGAACGACGCCAACGAACGTAACGACGGGCACGCCATCGCCACGGTACACGGCAAGCTGGATGCCATCGATGCCTGGACCGTGCGCTCCCGCGCCGCCAGCCTGCTGCACGGCCTTGGTTTCTCTAACGAGCAGCTTGAACGCCCGGTGAGCGACTTCTCCGGCGGCTGGCGAATGCGCCTCAACCTGGCTCAGGCGCTGATTTGCCGTTCCGATCTGCTGCTGCTTGATGAGCCAACCAACCACCTCGATCTCGACGCCGTTATCTGGCTGGAAAAGTGGCTCAAAAGCTATCAGGGCACTCTGATTCTGATTTCCCATGACCGCGATTTCCTCGACCCGGTGGTGGATAAAATCATTCATATCGAACAGCAGACGATGTTCGAGTACACCGGCAACTACAGCTCGTTCGAGGTGCAGCGCGCCACCCGGCTCGCCCAACAGCAGGCGATGTACGAAAGCCAGCAGGAGCGCGTGGCGCATCTGCAGAGCTATATCGACCGTTTCCGCGCCAAAGCCACCAAAGCGAAGCAGGCCCAGAGCCGCATTAAGATGCTGGAGCGGATGGAGCTTATCGCCCCGGCCCACGTCGATAACCCGTTCCGTTTTAGCTTCCGCGCGCCGGAAAGCCTGCCCAACCCGCTGCTGAAAATGGAAAAGGTCAGCGCGGGCTATGGCGAGCGCATTATTCTCGACTCGATTAAGTTAAACCTGGTGCCCGGTTCGCGCATTGGCCTTTTGGGGCGTAACGGCGCGGGTAAGTCGACGCTTATCAAACTGCTGGCGGGGGAACTCAACCCGGTAAGCGGTGAAATTGGCCTGGCGAAAGGCATCAAGCTGGGGTATTTCGCCCAGCACCAGCTGGAATTCTTACGCGCCGACGAATCGCCGCTCCAGCATCTCGCCCGCCTGGCACCGCAGGAGCTGGAGCAAAAGCTGCGCGACTACCTTGGCGGCTTTGGCTTCCAGGGCGATAAGGTCACGGAAGAGACGCGGCGTTTCTCCGGCGGGGAAAAAGCGCGTCTGGTGCTGGCCCTGATCGTCTGGCAGCGCCCGAACCTGCTGCTGCTCGATGAACCGACTAACCACCTCGACCTTGATATGCGCCAGGCGCTGACCGAGGCGCTGATTGAATTCGAAGGCGCGCTGGTGGTGGTGTCGCACGACCGTCACCTGCTGCGCTCCACCACCGACGACCTCTATCTGGTACACGACCGCAAAGTCGAGCCGTTTGACGGCGATCTGGAGGATTACCAGCAGTGGCTGAGCGACGTGCAAAAACAGGAGAGCCAGCCTGCCGACGCGCCAAAAGAGAACGTGAACAGCGCCCAGGCGCGCAAAGACCAGAAACGGCGCGAAGCGGAACTGCGTACCCAGACACAGCCGCTGCGTAAAGAGATAGCCCGTCTGGAAAAAGAGATGGAAAAACTGAATGCGCAGCTGGCGCAGGCGGAAGAGAAGCTGGGCGACAGCGAGCTGTATGACCAGAGCCGTAAAGCGGAGCTGACCGACTGCCTGCAACAGCAGGCCAGCGCCAAAGCCGGGCTGGAAGCGTGCGAAATGGCCTGGCTGGAAGCGCAGGAGCAGCTTGAGCAGATGCTGGCTGACTAACTTCGGGAAACAACAATGACGCCGCTCATTACCAACGATATCACCTTCCGCAAGCTCAGCATCTTCATGACGTTTATGGAGAAGGGGAATATCGCCCGCACGGCGGAAGCGCTGGATATCAGCGGGGTTAGCGTGCATCGCGCGTTACATACGCTGGAAGAGAACGTCCTCTGCCCGCTGTTTGTGCACAAAGGGCGCAACCTGATGCCGCTGCCTGCCGCCTGGACGCTGCTGGAGTATTGCCAGGAGGTGACGCAACTGATGGCGCGCGGGCTTGAAGAGGCGCGCAAAACCGCAGGCGTCGGCCAGGGGCGCTTACGCGTCGGCACGCTCTACTCCCTCACCCTGGAAACGGTGCCGCATCTGATCATGGGCATGAAACTGCGCCGCCCCGATCTGGAAATGGACCTGACGATGGGGTCAAACGAGACGCTATTACGAATGCTGGAAGAGGGGTCGCTGGACGCGATTCTTATTTCTATCTCTGACAGCGATATCGATCGTAATAGCCTCGAAGTGCTGCCGCTGTTCCATGACGATATCTATCTTGCCGCCCCGACCTCCGCCGCGCTGAGCAGCAACCGGCTTGCCGATCTGCGTGACTACCGCGATCAGAAGTTTGTCTCGCTGGCGGAAGGGTTCGCCACCTACGCGGGGTTCCAGGAAGCGTTTAATATCGCCGGGTTTGAGCCGGAGATCGTCACCCGGGTAAATGATATTTTCTCGATGCTCAGCCTGGTGCAGGCGGGGGTGGGTTTCACCCTGATGCCAGGGCGCATGAAAAAGGTATACGAAAATTCGGTACAGCTGCTCAAGCTGGCGCAGCCCTACCAGATGCAGCAGCAAATAGCGATTGTCTTCGCCCGCAACCGCGAGCACGACCCCAACCTGCTGGCGCTGGCCGCCGAAGGGCGGATGTACGCCCGCAGTCTGGAAAAACTTACCCCAGAGAGCTAAGCCGCCGCGCCAGATGCTGCGCCACATCCAGCCCGCTGCGCTCCAGCGAAATTGTTTCGCCTTCCCAGCCAGCCTGCCGCGTCAGGCAGGTGAGCACGCCGCCGGGAGGTATCTCAATCGCCAGCCGCGCTTCACGCTCGTTAGCGGCGATAACCGCCTCCTGCCAGCGCACCGTACGCGCCATGTTCATCGCCAGATCGTCGGCAATGCGCTCCGGCTGCCACAGCACGCGCCCGCTGCTGCCGCTCAGGTAAGCAAGACGAGGACGAGAAAGCGTCACCTGACTGAACGCCGCCGCTAACCGTTGCGCCGGCTCCGCCAGCAGTTCGCAGTGCGACGGCACGCTCACGGAAAGCCGGTGCGCCTTGCTGGCCCCTCTGGCCAGGGCCTGTTTCGCCACTGCCGCCATCGCGTCATCGGCGCCGGCGATCACAATCTGCGTTTCGGCGTTGAGGTTGGCAATATAGGTGCCGCTGCCCGCCACCAACGCTTCAACCTGCGGCAGGGTCAGCCCCATAATCGCCGTCAGGCCGTAGCCGCTGGGGTACGCCTGCTCCATCAAATCGCCACGTAGCGCCACCAGCCGCAGCGCATCGTTAAAATCGAGCGCCCCGGCAACTACCGCCGCCGGATAAGCGCCAATAGAAAGCCCGCTGACAATGTCCGCCGTCACGCCGCGACGCCCCAGCTCGCGCGCCCAGGCCACGCCCGCAATCAGCAAACAGAGCTGTACCGCCCTGGTGTGGCGCAGCGATTCAGCGCTATCCAGCCGGTCCGCCTCTGCGCCCAGCACCTCACGCGCCTGCGCCAGCTCGGTTCCCGGAAGGTTCTGCAGCATGCCAGCATGCTGCGTCCCCTGCCCCGGAAAGGTGAACAGTATTTTCATTTACGCCTCCCTGTTCCACGGGTCGCTAACCAGCAGCGGCCCCTGGCTCGTTTTTAACATCGCCCGGCCATCGCGCAGCCACTCCGCCAGCGCAAACGCGCCGTGGGGCGTTTCCACCTGCGTATCCGCCCGGCACAGTCCGCCAGCCAGCTGCTGCTGCCATGTCTCCAGCGCTTCGCGGGGCAGCGCCTGCGGGGCGCGGATCAGCAGATCCAGATCGCTTGCCGCATGAATAACCGGAATGCCGGTCGCCAGCGCGTAACCGGTACTCCCGGTGATGCCCCATGTCCACGGCCACGCCTGCTGCGCCAGCAATAAAGCCACCTGAACCGGTGGCTGTGAAATAAAGGGTGAGCGCAGCAGCGCCAGCGGGTCCACCAGCGACTCCGGCGTGCAGACACGCGTGATGGCGGCAGGCTTAGCCCAGCCCGCCGCCCGCTGCTCGCGCTTCATGCCGCGCACGCCCACGGGAACGCGGTTGGCACTATCAACATCACGCCGCACCACCACCGGCAGGCCGGTATGCCACAGGGCACTGACCCAGGATTCGGCGATACCTTCCAGCGCGTCACGGGCGTTAAGCCAGACAAGGTCATGCGGACGTAATGTTGAAGTCATGGTTTAGATTCCTGAGGTCAGCGAGATAAACAGCGGCAGCGACAGGATACACAGAACCGAGCTCAGCAGCAGCACGGCTTCTGCATCGGGCGACTGCACGCCAAAGCGGTTGCCGAATACCACGCCGAAGAAGCCAGCAGAGAGCGCAATCATCAGGATTGCAGTGATCGCCACCGAACCGTGGAGGCCGAAAATCAGCACGATACCCCAGGCAATCGCCGGTTGAATCAGCAACTTGGCAATAGTCGAGGTGATCACCATCGTATTGATTTGCAGCTTACGGGCAGAGAGGATCACCCCGGTCAGGAACAGCGCTGCCGCGGTCGCAGAGAGCCCCAGCGGTTTGATCGCCGCCAGCACCAGCTCAGGCATTTTGATACCGATAGCCGAAAGCACGACACCCAGCAGCGGGCCCATCACGATCGGTTTTTTCAGCGAACGCCACATCAGCACCGGCAGCATCGCCAGGGTGGAGCCGGTGTTGTTGCCTTCCGCACGCGCTTTTTCACGTTCCAGAATCAGCAGGCAGAACGGCGTCATCAGTACGGAGCCGCAGGCGATGGAAACCGCCACGGAGAGCGAGGTAGTCGCCCCTTCGCCCAGTACGCTGCCCAGAATCGGCAGACCCAGCGCCGCGTAGTTCGGCAGCGCCACGGTCAGCGTCAGCACGGCCGCGTCCTGCGGTGATTTTTTAAAGACCTTCGTGGCAAGGAAGTAGATGGCGGCGTAGGTGACCCACATCGCCAGCGTCAGCACCAGAATCAACGGTGACTGAGCGAGAATGCCTGTCCATGGCGTTTGCACCGTGGCGCTAAACAGCGTCGCCGGTAATGCGAAATCCATTACGAAAATGTTGAGCAGGGAAACGTTTTTATTATCGACCATTTTGGCCTTACCGGCCCAGAATCCCAGCAGCATAATGATGAAGATTGGTGCAAGGGCATGAACAATTACGTAAGTCATAAATCACCTGTAATAAATAAAAATAGTTAGCACAGACGCGATGATTATTATTTTTCAGACGCAGCGGCCCCCATGGGCGCGGCAGGCGCGCCCATGAAGCCGAACGTCCGGCAGGTCTCTTTACTTACCAGCTTGCCCGCATACGTTCGCGTACGAGGGCAGAGCTGCGGCGGTTGTCAGCGCCCAGACGGTTTTTCAGCGTCGGGTCCTGACGAGCGTCGTTGATGGCCTGTTGCAGGGTGTTTTTCACCAGAGCCAGATCGATTGATGAGGGCGCATCCGGGTTGCTGATATCCAGCAGGTCGGTAAGCAGCCCCAGGGTGGCGTAGTTGCTGATGTCGTAAGCCATCGGCGGGATGGTGGCTGCCAGTTTTTCCAGCGCCTCCACGGTACGCAGGGTGATGCGCGCCGCGGACTCTTTACCCATCGCGTGGATCATCACGCCTTTATCGTTAAAGGCGATCAGGCGGTTAGCCTGGTAGCCGTGGGCAAGAAACGCGCCGGACATCGCTTTGCCGACAATCAGACCAATCACCGGGTGGCCCGCCAGACGCGCATTGGCATAGGCCGCCGCCGCGCCCGCCAGCGCCTGATGAATGCCAAAACCTTCTTCGCGGCGGCCATAGGCCTGACTTGCCACGTCGATCACCGCCACAATCGGGCGCTTCACGGCGTTATTCGCATCGGCGGCGACGGTTTCGCTCACCACTTTCGCAAGCGTCCAGCCCTCCAGCAGACCCACTTCGCCTTTGGTGGCGCGCGGGTAGTGGTTATGGGCATCCGGCACGACGGCGATAAAACGCACCGTCTCGCCGTTCAGCTCGCCGTCCGCCGCCTGGACGGAAGGGCACAGCCCTGCCAGACGTTGCGCATTCGGCGCGAGGGTTTCCAGCCATAATTCGCCACGGCTTATTGAATTACTCATCATTTCACCTCCCGGGCAAAGAGCGCGTTAATCTGTTCGGCGTCGGCCTGTTTGCGGGTGTCGAAACGGGTCAGGCGGTCGAGATACCAGTCGTAGTTGTCGGTGCGATGTTTCGCCGGAACGCCCTTCGCGATGGCGTCATTCACTGCGGCTTTCACCGCGTTCACGCCGTCGCCGACCAGCGCGTCAACCAGCCCGCTCTGGTAGCGAACTTCGCCGCCGGTCATGCTCCAGATAAACGGACGGTCGCGGGAGTCGTACTCTTCAATCCCGGCTTCCTGTTCGATAACCTGCGGGCCGTTCAGGCCAAGACGCGCTTCGCGGGTGACAATCAGATAGCTGCACAGCGCTGCGGCAATGGACATCCCGCCGAAGCAGCCAACGGTGCCCGCGACAATCCCCACCACCGGGGTGTAGCGACGCAGGTCGACAATCGCCGCGTGGATATCGGCAATCGCCGCCAGACCGAGATTCGCCTCCTGCAGACGCACGCCGCCGGTTTCCAGACTCAGTACCGCCTGGGTCGGAATACCGTTACGGTTATCTTCCGCCGCCAGCTCCAGCGCCGCCGCCATTTTGGCGCCGGACACTTCGCCCATGCTGCCGCCCTGGAACGCGCCTTCTATCGCCACGACCACCGCCGGTTTACCGTTGATGGTGCCTTTGGCGACAACCATGCCGTCATCCGCCTGCGGGACGATGCCCTGCGCGCCCAGCCACGGGGAGACAATCTCCTCGAACGGGTCGAGCAGTTCACGGTAGCTGCCCTCATCCAGCAGCGCATGGGCGCGCTGACGCGCTCTTAATTCAATAAAACTGCGATCGTCACGCATAGCTCACCTCTTCAAATACCTGTTCGATACGAATGCGCGCCACGCCCGGCGTCGCGCCGAAATCGTGAATGGTCAACGTGCCCGCGGGCAGGCTGCTTACCGTCTGCAGGCGGTTGAACAGCGCTTCCCAGCGGCTACGGCTGTTATCGACAGAAGTGGTGATATCAATGGTTAACGTCTGCCCCTGGGCGGCGGTGAATAACACCTCCATATCCCCGGAGCCCACAACGCCTGCCAGCGCTTTGCCGCTTACGGTACGGCTGGCCGGTACGGTTAACGTAATGTGTTCCATAACATCCTCTTAATGCTTGAAATAGGGCGATTCGACGCGATCGAGAAACAGGGTCGCGGCAAGCAGATCCGCCGCGCCGCCGGGCGAAGCATTTAGCATGAGCATCTGGCGGTCTAAACGGGCCAGCGCCTGCTGGCCTGCCAGCGATGCGCTTCCCCCGGCGCTGAGCACTTCGCGCGCGCCGTCCTGCATGGCATCAAGCCCCTCCAGCCCTGCGCGGGACAGCACGCAGGTATCGCTGAGCGAGGTCATAATCGCCATCAGGGCATCGAGCCGCGCCTGCGTTTCGCTACTGCCGCTCAACCGGCTTAAACGCAATTGCGGCAGCGCCCGCTGCATAATGTGCGGGAAAGCCTGCTGCGCCTCTTCACGCGCGCCCGGCACGCGGTAACGGTGCGTGGCGCACAGCCCTTTGCTAAAGACCTTTGGCGCGGCGGCGTCCGGCAGTTTCGCCAGCTCGGCAGCCGTCAGAGTAATCTGCTGCGCGTTGGCGGTTCCGCCGAGCATCGCCACGGCGCTGACCAGCAGCCCCAGCGCCCAAATCGCGCCGCGGTGGGTATTCACGCCATTCGTTGCCGCCATCATCTGCTGCTCGCCTTCACGACCGAGTCGCCCTACGGTTTGTCTGAGCGCAATATCCGCCGGTCGCTGCCAGCTTTGCTGCGCCAGCGCCTGAAACGTGGGGGTCAGGCTGTGCGCGGAACGCTCCATTAACGCGAGCGTAAGATCGTGATGCGCGCCGTTCCCCCGACTGTCCACCAGACCGGGTTTCGGGCTTAAGCGCGCTTCGTCAATCAGACACTGCGTGGCGGCTCGCGCCAGCCATTCGGCACCGCCTTCAACCTGAATCTGTGGCAGAAGTTTCATTACCAGCTCCGGAATTTCGCAGGTGGGTTGTACAGGCCGCCGGACCATTCAACGAGATCCGCAACGCTACCGGCCGCCAGCAGAGAACGGGTAGCGTCAGTGCGACGAATGCCCATATCTTCCGGGTAAACCACTTTGCCGCTACTGCGCAGTTCGGCGACGCGCTTCGCGTCAACGCCCAGACCGATATCGGTAATGCCCGCTACTGCGGCCACCATCGCCCGGCGCTCTTCCATGCTTTCAGCACGGTAGAGATAAGCGATACCCTCTTCGGTCAGCACGTGGGTCACGTCGTCGCCGTAGATCATCACCGGCGCCAGCGGCATGCCGGAGGCTTTCGCCACGTCAACGGCGTCCAGTTTCTCAACGAAGGTCGGCTTCACGCCCGCCTGGAACGTTTCCACCATCTGCACGACCAGCTTTTTACCGCGCTGCATCGGGTCAGGTTCGGTGATCATGTTGAGCCACGCAGGGGTGGCATGACGACGACCGTGCGGGTCATGGCCCATATTTGGCGCGCCGCCGAAGCCGGAGAGACGGCCGCGGGTCACGGTGGAGGAGTTGGCGTAGCCATCTACCTGCAATGTGGAGCCGATAAACATATCCACCGCGTACTGGCCTGCCAGCTGGCAGAAGGCGCGGTTAGAGCGCATGGAGCCGTCGGCACCGGTAAAGAAGATGTCAGGGCGGGCGCGGATATACTCTTCCATCCCCAGCTCGCCGCCGAAGCAGTGCACGCTCTCCACCCAGCCGCTCTCAATCGCCGGGATCAGCGTCGGGTGCGGGTTCAGCGTCCAGTGTTTACAGATTTTGCCTTTCAGGCCGAGCTGTTCGCCGTAGGTCGGCAGCAGCAGTTCAATGGCGGCGGTGTTAAAGCCGATACCGTGGTTCAGCGACTGCACCTGATGTTCGGCATAGATGCCTTTGATGGCCATCATCGCCATCAGGATGTGTTCCTGTTTGATCAGGCGCGGGTCGCGGGTAAACAGCGGTTCGATAAAGAACGGCTTGTCGGCCACCACCACGTAATCAATCCACGAGCCGGGGATATCCACGCGCGGCAGGTCGCATTCGTCATCCACCAGTTCGTTGACCTGGGCGATAACGATGCCGTCACGGAACGCGGCGGCTTCCACCAGCGCGGGGGTATCTTCGGTACTCGGCCCGGTATAGAGGTTGCCTTTCCGGTCAGCTTTGTAACCGGCAATCAGCGCCACGTTGGGCGACAGGTCTACATACAGGCGGGAGTAAAGTTCGATGTAGGTGTGGATAGCGCCGATTTCCAGCAGGCCATCTTCCAGCAGCTGCGAGATGCGCAGACTTTGGGTGCCGGAGAAAGAGAAGTCCAGCTTGCGGGCGATCCCTTTTTCAAAAATATCCAGATGCTCGCTGCGCCCGACGCTCGGCATAATCATATGCAGGTCGTGCACTTTCTCAGGATTGACCTCAGCCAGCATGCGCGACAGGAAATCAGCCTGCTTCTGGTTGTTGCCCTCAAGAACCACGCGGTCGCCCGGCGCGATCAGTTTTTCCAGCATAGCGGCCAGGTCTGCGGTCGGCAGTACCTTGCCCTGCACCGGTACGGAAGCCATACGCCGCTGTTTTTCAGTGCGGCGCGTGTTCCAGACACGTGCAGGCGTTTGCCCAGATAACATTATTAACCTCCTGATTCAGCTAATCATTTTGATTGCTTAACACAGATAAAGTGTGCGCTTTGGCGAGAAAGTCATCAATTAAGCGTAGAGGTAAATCATTAGCCTGAGAGTAATAATCAAAAGAAACTTTTGTGACACAGATCAACCTGAGTTGCCGCAACAAACGCTATCAACGCCTCATTTTCTTAAAAACAAAATGAAAGCGGCGGTATAGTAGTCGGCTGACTATTCGAGAACACTGCACGATTTATGACCATGACCTCCCCGGAACTCAACCTCAGCGCAGGCAGCGAGGCGGACTTTGTACCGATGCGCGTTATCCGCAATCGCCATCTGCAGACCATGCTGCCGCGGCTGATTCGCCGTAAGGTGAAGTTCGACGCCCACTGGCAGCGCCTTGAGTTGCCTGACGGCGATTTTATCGATCTCGCCTGGAGTGAAGACCCGTACCTGGCTAAACACAAGCCGCGGCTGGTGGTCTTCCACGGTCTGGAAGGGAGCCTGCATAGCCCTTATGCCCACGGACTGATTGAGGCGGCGCAGAAGCGCGGCTGGCTTGGCGTGGTTATGCATTTTCGCGGCTGCAGCGGCGAGCCCAATCGCCTGAACCGCATTTATCACTCCGGGGAAACCGAAGACGGCACCTGGTTTTTACACTGGTTAAAACAGGAGATTGGGGAGGCCCCCACCGCCGCCGTCGGCTATTCGCTTGGCGGCAATATGCTGGCCTGCCTGCTGGCGAAAGAGGGGAAAGAGGTACCTATCGACGCCGCGGTCATCGTCTCCGCGCCGCTGGTGCTGGAGGCGTGCAGCTACCATATGGAAAAGGGCTTTTCCCGTGTTTATCAGCGTTACCTGCTCAACCTGCTGAAAGCCAATGCCTCCCGCAAACTGGCCGCCTATCCCGGCACGCTGCCGATAAATCTCGCGCAGCTTAAAGCCGTGCGGCGCATTCGTGAATTTGACGACCTGATCACCGCTAAAATTCACGGCTTTGCCGACGCCATCGACTATTATCGTCAGTGCAGCGCGATGCCGCTGCTGAACAAAATCGCCAAACCGACGCTGATCATCCACGCGAAGGACGATCCCTTTATGGATCATCATGTGATTCCCGAACCGGGGACGTTGCCCCCTTCGGTGGAGTATCAGCTGACCGAGCATGGCGGGCATGTTGGTTTTGTGGGCGGTACGCTGCTGCGCCCGGAAATGTGGCTGGAGAAGCGTATTCCCGACTGGTTAAAAACGTATCTGGAAGCCTGAGATGATCATTCCCTGGCAGGATCTGGCGACTGAAACGCTGGATAACTTGATTGAAAGCTTTGTCTTGCGCGAAGGCACCGATTACGGCGAACATGAGCGTTCGCTTGAACAAAAGGTCGCCGATGTGAAACGGCAGTTGCAAAGCGGCGAAGCCGTGCTGGTATGGTCGGAACTGCACGAAACCGTCAACATTATGCCGCGCAAGCAGTTTCGCGAATAACCGGCGTCATCGCTTACTCAGGGAGTTGCTATGTCCGCAAAACATCCGGTTATTGCCGTCACCGGCTCCAGCGGGGCAGGAACCACTACCACCAGCCTCGCGTTTCGCAAAATCTTCGCCCAGCTCAACCTGCACGCGGCGGAGGTGGAAGGGGACAGCTTTCACCGCTTCACGCGCCCCGAGATGGATATGGCGATTCGTAAAGCCCGCGACCTGGGCCGCCACATTAGTTACTTTGGCCCGGAGGCCAATGACTTTGGCCTGCTGGAGCAGACCTTTATCGAGTACGGGCAGTCCGGTAAAGGCCAGGCGCGAAAATACCTGCATACCTATGATGAAGCCGTTCCCTGGAACCAGGTGCCCGGCACCTTTACCCCGTGGCAACCGCTGCCGGAACCCACCGATGTGCTGTTTTACGAAGGATTACACGGCGGCGTAGTGACGCCGCAGCACGACGTGGCCCGCCATGTGGATCTGCTGGTGGGGGTGGTGCCTATCGTTAACCTGGAGTGGATGCAAAAGCTGGTGCGTGATACCAGCGAGCGCGGTCACTCCCGCGAGGCGGTGATGGATTCGGTAGTGCGTTCGATGGAAGACTACATCAACTTCATCACGCCGCAGTTTTCCCGTACCCATATCAACTTTCAGCGCGTGCCCACGGTGGATACCTCCAACCCCTTTGCCGCGAAAGTGATCCCATCGCTGGATGAGAGCCTGGTGGTAATCCACTTCCGTAACCTGGAAGGCATTGATTACCCCTGGCTGCTGGCGATGCTGCAGGGCTCATTTATATCCCACATGAATACATTAGTGGTGCCCGGCGGCAAAATGGGGCTGGCGATGGAGCTGATCATGACGCCGCTGGTACAGCGGCTGATGGAAGGCAAAAAAATTAAGTAGCTGGAGGTAAAAGCAAAACGGCAACGCACGTTGCCGTTTTTTAGGGTTTTG
>NZ_HE578948.1:376960-487181 GCF_000321045.1 Phytobacter massiliensis JC163 | reverse complement strand
TAGGGTTTGCTCCCTCTCCCTGTGGGAGAGGGCCGGGGTGAGGGCACCAGACCGCACCAGCCCCCCCACTATCTCACCCCTCGACCACCTCATACGAGTGGGTAATATTGACTGCTTTTTCCAGCATCAGCGCCACCGAACAGTACTTCTCGGCGGAAAGATCCACCGCCCGGGATACCGCGGCGTCTTTCAACCCTTTGCCGGTAACGATGAAGTGCAGATTAATGTGCGTGAACAGGCGCGGCGCTTCTTCACGACGTTCGGACGTCAGCTTCACTTCGCAATCCGTCACGTCATGACGGCCTTTTTGCAGGATAGAGACCACGTCAATCGCGCTGCAGCCGCCCGCCGCCATTAACACCATCTCCATCGGACTTGGCGCTTTGTCGCCGGAATTGCCGTCCATCAGCACCTGGTGTCCGGAGGCAGACTCGCCAATGAACGTTAACCCTTCTACCCACTTCACACGAGCTTGCATTTTGTTTACTCCGCAGTTGCGATTTTCTTTACAGATTACGCGTACATAAGAAAAGGCGCAACGGAAGGCGACTTGCGTCAAGCTGAAGCGAGACACCAGGAGACAGCCGACAAAACCTATGCTAAAACAGACAGAATGCTACAGTGATACATTGACGTTATGCATGTATGCAGAGGACATCACATAATACAGGCCGCAGGCACATCTGACGGTCCACTTCCCAGGTAACGGGAAGAGAGATTGCAACCCCGGACGCAATATGTGAATCCAGCGTCTGGAGCCAGCTTATAACAGAGGAAAACCGCGCATGGTGCTTGGCAAACCGCAAACAGACCCGACTCTCGAATGGTTCTTGTCCCATTGCCATATTCATAAGTACCCATCGAAGAGCACGCTGATTCACCAGGGTGAAAAAGCGGAAACGTTGTATTACATCGTCAAAGGCTCAGTGGCTGTGCTGATCAAGGATGAAGAAGGTAAAGAGATGATCCTCTCTTACCTGAACCAGGGAGATTTCATTGGTGAACTGGGTCTGTTCGAAGAGGGTCAGGAGCGTAGCGCATGGGTACGCGCCAAGACAGCTTGTGAAGTGGCTGAAATTTCCTATAAAAAATTCCGCCAGCTAATCCAGGTGAACCCGGATATTCTGATGCGCCTGTCCGCTCAGATGGCGCGTCGCCTGCAGGTCACGTCAGAGAAAGTGGGTAACCTCGCCTTCCTCGACGTAACGGGCCGCATCGCGCAGACGCTGCTGAATCTGGCGAAACAACCCGACGCCATGACCCACCCGGACGGTATGCAGATCAAAATTACCCGTCAGGAAATTGGTCAGATTGTCGGCTGTTCCCGCGAAACAGTAGGCCGCATCCTGAAGATGCTGGAAGATCAAAACCTTATTTCCGCGCACGGTAAAACTATCGTCGTGTACGGTACACGTTAATTTCCCCGGACGGCGCGTTGTTAAAGACGCGCCGTTTTTGTTTGTCTCCCCATGTGGCGCAGGCTGATCTACCACCCGGAAATAAACTACGCACTGCGGCAAACGCTGGTGTTAAGCATCCCTGTGATTGTGGGTTTGATCGCAGGCCGCCTGGACCTGGGGTTACTCTTCTCGCTCGTTCCCGCCTGCTGCAATATCGCCGGTCTTGATACCCCCCATAAACGGTTTTTTAAACGCGTGGTCATCGGCGGCTCGCTGTTTGCCGGCTGTAGCCTGGCGGTGCAACTGCTGCTGGCGCAAAATATCCCTCTGCCGCTGATCCTCACCGCGCTGGCGATGATACTTGGCGTCACGGCGGAGATAAGCGCGCTGCACGCCAGGCTTTTGCCCGCCTCGCTGATTGCCGCCATCTTTACCCTGAGCCTTGCCGGAAATATGCCGGTGTGGGAGCCGCTGCTTATCTACGGGCTGGGCACCTGCTGGTACGGGGCGTTCAACGCCTTCTGGTTCTGGCTGTGGAGGGAGCAGCCGCTGCGTGAATCCATTAGCCTGCTTTACCGGCAGCTGGCGGACTATTGCGAAGCAAAATATAGCCTGCTGACCCAGCATGCTGACCCGGAAAAAGCGCTGCCGCCGCTGCTGGCGCGCCAGCAAAAAGCGGTCGACCTTATCAGCCAGTGCTACCAACAGCTGCATATGCTGTCGGGCAACAAACACGGCGAATATAAAAGGCTGCGCCGGGTCTTCCAGGTGGCCCTGGATTTGCAGGAACATATCTCCGTCAGCCTGCACCAGCCCGAAGAGGTTCAGGCGCTGGTGGAACAGAGCCACGCCGAAGAGGTCATTCGCTGGAATGCCCAGACGGTGGCCGCGCGCCTGCGGGTGATGGCGGACGATATTCTCTATCACCGTTATCCGCAGCGCTTTTCAATGGATAAGCAGATTGGCGCGCTGGAAAAGATCGCCCGTCAGCACCCGGACAACCCGGTAGGCCAGTTTTGCGCCTGGCATTTCAGCCAGATAGCCCGCGTGCTGCGTACCCAGCGCCCGCTCTACGTGCGTAACTTAATGGCGGAAAAACAACGTCGTCTGCCGCTCATCCCGGCGCTTAAAAGCTATCTGTCGCTGAAATCGACCGCCCTGCGTAACGCCGCCCGCATCAGCGTGATGCTCAGCATCGCCAGCCTGATGGGCAGCGCGCTCAATCTGCCGAAGCCTTACTGGATACTGATGACGGTGATGTTCGTCACCCAAAACGGCTACGGCGCAACGCGCGTGCGCATTCTGCACCGTTCGGCGGGAACGATGGCGGGGCTGATTATCGCGGGCATTACCCTGCACTACCATCTGCCGGATGCCTTTACTCTACTCTGCATGCTGGTGGTCACGCTGGTCAGCTATCTGATTATCCGCAAAAGCTACGGCTGGGCGATGGTAGGCTTTACCCTGACGGCGGTTTATACGCTGCAGCTGCTCACCCTGAATGGCGATCAGTTTATCGTTGCCCGGCTTATCGATACGCTGATTGGCTGCCTGATCGCCTTCGGCGGCATCGTCTGGCTGTGGCCGCAGTGGCAAAGCGGCCTGCTACGACGCAACGCCCATGACGCACTGGAAACCTATCAGGATGCCATCCGACTGATCTTAAGTGACGATCCGCAGGCCACGCCGCTGGCCTACCAGCGAATGCGCGTCAACCAGGCGCATAATGCGCTGTTCAACTCGTTAAATCAGGCGATGCAGGAGCCAGGGTTTGATACCCGCTACCTGTCAGATATGAAGCTGTGGGTCACCCACAGCCAGTTTATCGTTGAGCACATTAACGCCATGACCACTCTGGCGCGGGAGCATACGATGCTGACCCCCGACCTGGCGCAGCGGTATTTGCAGTCCTGTGAAATCGCCCTGCAACGCTGTCAGCAGCGGCTGGAGTATGACGGGCCGGGAAGCTCCGGGGACGTGAATATTCTGGAATCGCCAGAGACCATGACGCACGGGCCGATGAGTACGCTGGAGCAGCATCTGCAGCGTATTCTCGGCCACCTCAACACCATGCACACTATTTCGTCAGTGGCATGGCGTCAACGCCCGCATCACGGCAGCTGGCTTAAACGGCGGTTACGCTCTTAACCGTTAATCACGCTGGCCGCCGCCTTCGCAAAGCGGGCCATGCCTTCATCAATATCGCTCTCTTCGACCACCAGCGACGGCGCAAAACGCATGACGTCAGGGCCGGCATTAAGCACCATCACCCCCTCCCCGGCTGCCGCATAGAGGAAATCACGCGCCCGGCCCTTATACTGCGGCTTAAGCTCGGCGCCAATCAGCAGGCCCATGCCGCGAATATCGCTGAACAGATCGTACTGTTGGTTAATTTTTTCCAGATGCTTAACGAACAGCGCGCGCTTCTCATTGACGCCGTTCAGTACTTCCGGGGTATTAATGATATCGAATGCCGCGCCTGCTACCGCGCAGGCCAGCGGGTTGCCGCCGTAGGTGGAGCCGTGAGAACCGGCGTGGAAGGCGCTGGCAATGTCTTGCGTAGTGAGCATGGCGCTAATGGGAAAACCGCCGCCGAGCGCTTTCGCGCTGGTGAGGATGTCCGGGATCACGCCGTAGTGCATATAGGCAAACAGTTCGCCGCTGCGCCCCATTCCGCTCTGCACCTCGTCAAACACCAGCAGGGCTTGATGCTCATCGCACAGCGCGCGCAGCCCCTGCAAAAACTCCGGCGTCGCGGCGGTCACGCCGCCCTCACCCTGAATCGGCTCAACCACCACCGCGCAGGTGTGGTCATCCATCACCGCTTTTACCGCGTGCAGATCGTTAAACGGCACATGGACGATATCCGCCGGTTTTGGTCCGAAGCCGTCGGAATATTTGGGCTGGCCGCCAACGGAAACGGTGAACAGCGACCGGCCATGAAACGCGTTATGAAAGGCGATGATTTTGCTTTTGAAAGGGCTGTGGCGCACGCAGGCGTAATGGCGGGCCAGCTTAAACGCGGTTTCGTTGGCCTCGGTGCCGGAGTTCATAAAGACAACGCGTTCAGCAAAGGAGGCATCAATGATTTTACGCGCCAGCCGCAGCGCGGGCTCGTTGGTAAAGACATTGCTGGTGTGCCACAGCGTTTCACCCTGAGTTTTCAGCGCCTCAACCAGCGCCGGATGGCAGTGGCCCAGCGCCGTTACCGCGATGCCGCCCGCGAAATCAACATACTCTTTGCCCTGCTGGTCCCATACGCGGCTGCCTTTTCCCTTAACCGGAATAAAATCTGCCGGTGCATAAATTGGCAGGATGACTTCATCGAATGTTGACCGTGTGATTGCTGTGTGTTCAGTTGCCATGTACCTCACCCTTTTTTAAGCAAAAAACAGAAGTGAAAATATAATCACAAAATATGCTTAAAAAATCACTTTATAGCAACTAAAAATGGCTGCGATGCAGAAAGTTATTCAGTAAGGCATGGCCCTGCTCGCTCAGAATACTCTCGGGATGGAACTGTACCCCCTCCAGATCCCATTCGCGGTGGCGGATCCCCATAATCTCCTGCTTTTCGCTCCAGGCGGTGACCGTGAAGCAGTCCGGCAGCGAAGGGGGATCGATAAGCAGGGAGTGGTAGCGGGTGACGGTGAGCGGGTTATTCAGCCCGTGAAAGACGCCTTCGCCCGTGTGGGTGACTGGCGAAGTCTTGCCGTGCATAACCTGCTGCGCCCGGACAATGCGCGCGCCAAAAACCTGGGCGATAGCCTGGTGGCCCAGGCAGACGCCCAGCATCGGCAGCCTGCCCGCATAGTGACGAATGACCTCCAGCGATACGCCGGACTCATCCGGCGTGCAGGGGCCAGGAGAGATGACAATGCTGGCGGGCGACATTAACGCAACGTCAGCAAGCGTAATCTCATCATTACGCCTGACCTCTACCTGCGCGCCCAGCTCGCAAAAATACTGATACAGATTCCAGGTAAAAGAGTCGTAATTGTCGATAAGCAGAATCATGGCGGCCTCGTGAAAAAATAGCCGCCCTATTCTACTCAGTTTCCCCGGCTTCGCTCACCACTTTAGCAAAGATAGCGTTGAGGGGCGCAAGGTCGCCCATCGCGCCGGTCTGGTTAGCTTCGCGCCACTTTTCCGGGTCGATGTCACGCCAGTCGAGACGGTATCCGGCATGCAGCGCCAGCTGTTCAAAGAAGATGCGCTGCGTGATGCCGTTCCCCACGCGAAACGGATGGAGCATATTGATTTCGCAATAATAGTGCGCCAGCCGCTCGATAAACTGCGCTTTTTCCAGCCCTTGCAGCCAGTCCTCATCTTCCAGGGACTGCATCAGCGCATTACCTTCATTCTCGATATAGGCAAAGTGGCAAAAACGGGTGTCGCCCTGGTAGATATCTACCTCACGAAACTGCCCTGCCCACTCAAAAATATCCTGGTAAAGATGACGGTGGATGGCGCTCAGATGCGGCAGGCCGCGTGCGACGGGACCAATATCCAGCGTGGCGGCCCGTAAAGCCGTCAGCTCCCAGGCTGTCTGCTCAAGCCGCTGGGCCTGACGGATGCCCAGTAAGTTTCGCATGACATTGATACCCGCGTAGAGATACGGGTCGCGGTCGTCGCCTACTTTATCACTCATTGCGCCCCCTTAATTTCTGCCAGTCGAGCCTCGGCCTCGTCGGGCGTGAGCGTTACCAGCGGGCTGTCCACCCCTTCGAGTCGACGGCTGGCCTGGAAATTGACGTTGCGATACTGCTCCCAGAGACGGGATTTTTGTCGGTCAGTGAGTTTTTTCGGCATAACGCCTCCCTGATGTCACGCTCATGTGCCTGAAAGTATAAGCAGCAAATTGGCGTTACGCAGGGTGCGGGTAGGTTTACAGCAGAAAGAGAGGAAAGCACGGACCAGAGCAGCCCGTGCGAAACGGCGTTATGGCAGAACCTTCGCCGAGAGGATAACTACCGGTTTTGTCGGCACATTTTGATACGGACCAACGTCATGGGTCGGCACCTGAGAGATTTTATCCGCCACGTCCATGCCTTTCACAACTTTACCGAAGACGGCATAGCCAAAATCGCGCTGGCCGTGATCGAGGAAAGCGTTGTCAGCCACGTTGATAAAGAACTGGCTGGTGGCGCTGTCTTTATCTGCGGTGCGCGCCATGGCGATGGTGCCGCGCGTGTTGCGCAGGCCGTTATCGGCTTCGTTTTTGATGGGCGGGTTAGGCTGTTTCTGCTGCATCTGTTCGTTAAAGCCGCCGCCCTGCACCATGAAGCCTGGGATCACGCGGTGAAACGTGGTGTTGTTATAAAAACCACTGTTCACATAATCAACAAAGTTTTTCACCGATACCGGCGCTTTCTGGCTGTTCAACTCCAGCTCGATGTTGCCCGCGGACGTGGTAAGCAGAACATGAGGATCGCCTTTTGCCGCCAGCGCAGAGGAAGAGAAAGCAGAGAGGGCAAAAACAGCCGCAACAGCCGCCAGAGTCGATTTAACCATGAGGTATCCTTAACGAAATGCAGGTACGAAAGCGAATGGCTTGATTTTAAAGAGCACACCGCCGCCAGGCCAGCGTTTTACTTAATTTTACGCAATTGAAACATCTGTTACGGCTGGACACAGCCTCCGGACCATTTACCGCCCGGTAAAGCATTCACCGAACTTATAAATCCCGCCGTTTTAGCGCCTAAAATCCCCTTTATCCTGAGGTATTAATCCTGAAACCCTGTTTCAGGCATTTGCCAAATTCCCCGCCGATTTTTGCTTATTATTTCCGCAAACGTGAATTGCCTGAAAGATCCGTGACTTATAAAAAACGCGAAAAATCAATCATCTACCCATTAAGGAGTAGGCAAAGGTGTAATTGATTTGCATCAATAATCGCGCCAGCTGAATCGTTAAGGTAGGCAGTAATAGAAAAGAAATCGAGGCAAAAATGAGCAAAGTCAAACTCGCTATCATCGGTAACGGCATGGTCGGCCACCGTTTTATTGAGGATCTTCTCGATAAAGCCGATGCCTCCCTGTTCGACATTACCGTGTTTTGTGAAGAACCCCGTAAAGCCTACGATCGCGTTCACCTGTCTTCTTACTTCTCGCACCATACTGCGGAGGAGCTGTCGCTGGTTCGTGAAGGTTTTTATGAAAAGCATGGCGTGAACGTGCTGGTTGGCGAACGCGCGATCACCATTAACCGTCAGGAAAAGGTGATCCACTCCAGCGCCGGGCGCACCGTCTACTACGACAAGCTGATCATGGCGACCGGCTCTTACCCCTGGATCCCGCCCATTAAAGGCTCTGAAACCCAGGACTGCTTTGTCTACCGCACCATTGAAGATCTCAACGCCATTGAAGCCTGCGCCCGTCGAAGCCGTCGCGGCGCGGTAGTCGGCGGCGGTCTGCTCGGTCTGGAAGCGGCTGGCGCGCTGAAAAACCTCGGCGTGGAGACGCACGTCATTGAGTTTGCCCCGATGCTGATGGCCGAACAGCTCGATCAGATGGGCGGCGAACAGCTCAAACGCAAAATCGAGAGCATGGGCGTGCGCGTGCACACCAGCAAAAATACCAAAGAGATCGTGCAGGAAGGCACCGAGGCGCGTAAAACCATGCGCTTTGCCGACGGCAGCGAGCTGGAAGTGGATTTTATCGTCTTCTCTACCGGTATCCGCCCGCGCGACAAACTGGCAACCCAGTGCGGCCTGGCCGTCGCTCAGCGCGGCGGCATCATGATTAACGATGCCTGCCAGACCTCTGACCCGGATATCTACGCCATCGGCGAGTGCGCCAGCTGGAACAACCGCGTTTATGGTCTGGTGGCGCCGGGCTACAAAATGGCCCAGGTCGCGGTCGACCATATCCTCGGCACCGCCAATGCCTTCGAAGGCGCGGATCTGAGCGCCAAGCTGAAATTGCTGGGCGTGGATGTAGGCGGGATCGGTGACGCGCATGGCCGCACGCCGGGCGCACGCAGCTATGTCTACCTTGATGAAAGCAAAGAAGTTTATAAACGGCTGATTGTCAGCCCGGACAATAAAACCCTGCTCGGCGCGGTGCTGGTGGGCGACACCAGCGATTTCGGCAACCTGCTGCAGCTGGTGCTGAACGCCATCGAGCTGCCGGAAAACCCGGACGCGCTGATTCTGCCAGCCCATGCAGGCAGCGGTAAGCCCTCTATCGGCGTTGATAAACTGCCGGACAGCGCGCAAATTTGTTCCTGCTTCGACGTTACCAAAGGCATGCTGGTTGCCGCTATCAACAAAGGCTGCCACACCGTCGCGGCGCTGAAAGCGGAAACCAAAGCCGGCACCGGCTGCGGCGGCTGTATTCCGCTGGTGACCCAGGTGCTGAACGCCGAGCTGGCGAAACAGGGCATAGAAGTTAATAACAACCTGTGCGAACACTTCGCTTACTCCCGTCAGGAGCTGTATCACCTGATTCGCGTGGAAGGGATTAAATCCTTCGACGAACTGCTGGAAAAACACGGCAAAGGTTACGGCTGCGAAGTCTGTAAACCGACCGTCGGCTCCCTGCTGGCCTCCTGCTGGAATGAATATGTGCTGAAACCGCAGCATACGCCGCTGCAGGACACCAACGACAACTTCCTGGCGAACATCCAGAAGGACGGCACCTACTCGGTTATTCCGCGCTCCGCCGGCGGCGAAATCACCCCGGAAGGATTGGTTGCTATCGGCCGCGTCGCCCGCGAATTTAATCTCTACACCAAAATCACCGGCTCCCAGCGTATCGGTCTGTTCGGCGCGCAGAAAGACGACCTGCCGGAGATCTGGCGTCAGCTCATTGAAGCAGGTTTCGAAACCGGCCACGCCTACGCCAAAGCGCTGCGCATGGCGAAGACCTGCGTCGGCAGCACCTGGTGCCGTTATGGCGTGGGTGACAGCGTGGGCTTCGGCGTCGAGCTGGAAAACCGCTACAAAGGTATCCGCACGCCGCACAAGATGAAGTTCGGCGTCTCCGGCTGTACCCGTGAATGTGCGGAAGCGCAGGGGAAAGACGTGGGCATTATCGCCACTGAAAAAGGCTGGAATCTGTACGTTTGCGGTAACGGCGGCATGAAACCGCGCCACGCGGACCTGCTGGCGGCGGATCTGGATCGTGAGACCCTGCTCAAATACCTTGACCGCTTTATGATGTTCTACATCCGTACGGCGGACAAACTGACCCGTACCGCTTCATGGCTGGACAATCTGGAAGGCGGCATCGACTACCTCAGAAGCGTCATTATCGACAACAAGCTGGGGTTGAACGAACAGCTGGAGGCCGAAATGGCCCGCCTGCGCGATGCGGTGATCTGCGAGTGGACCGAGACCGTCAACAATCCGCAGGCGCAGGTACGCTTCAAACACTTTATCAACAGCGACAAACGCGACCCTAACGTTCAGGTGGTGCCAGAGCGCGAGCAACATCGCCCGGCAACGCCGTATGAACGCATTCCGGTCAAACTGGTGGAGGAAACCGTATGAGCCAGTGGAACACCGTCTGCACAATCGACGACATCATCCCCGCCACGGGCGTCTGCGCGCTGGTGAATGATAAGCAGGTGGCGATTTTCCGCCCGCGTCATGACGAGCAGGTTTTCGCCATCAGCAATATCGACCCGTTCTTTGAAGCGAGCGTGCTTTCCCGCGGTCTGATTGCCGAGCATAACGGCGAACTGTGGGTAGCAAGCCCGCTGAAAAAGCAGCGTTTCCGCCTGCGTGACGGGCTGTGCATGGAAGACGAAAGCCGCTCTGTTGAGCACTATGACGTTCGCGTGAAGGACGGCCAGGTGCAGCTGAGAGGCTGATGAATATGGGGGTGCAATACCCCCGCTTTAAAATTTTCTCCCCTCTGGGAGCCTTTCAACTTTTTACACGAATCATTTGTGCTGCCTCGCAGCGGCAACTGAACGACTCCCCAGCAGCATAGTTCACTATATGACTGGGGTAAGTGAAGGCGGCCAACAAAGAGGCAGCGCGAAGGATGAAGTGTAAAGGATAATCACTATGTTTACCGACACCATTAATAAGTGTGCGGCTAACGCTGCGCGCATTTCACGCCTCTCGACCAATAACCCGGTAGGTTTCTGGATAAGCTCCGCCATGGCTGGCGCTTATGTAGGCTTAGGGATTATTTTGATTTTCACCCTTGGCAACCTGCTTGACCCCGCCGTGCGCCCGCTGGTTATGGGTGCGACCTTCGGTATCGCTTTAACGCTGGTGATCATCGCCGGTTCTGAACTCTTTACCGGTCACACGATGTTCCTCACGCTGGGCGTGAAAGCAGGCACCATCAGCCACGGCCAGATGTGGACGATCCTGCCGCAAACCTGGCTTGGCAACCTTATCGGCTCGGTCTTTGTCGCGCTGCTTTACAGCTGGGGCGGCGGCAGCCTGTTGCCGGTCGATACCAGCCTGGTGCATGCCGTGGCGCTGGCAAAAACCTCTGCGCCCGCAGGCGTACTGTTCTTTAAAGGCGCGCTCTGCAACTGGCTGGTTTGCCTGGCGATCTGGATGGCGATCCGTACCGAAGGGGCGGCGAAATTCCTCGCTATCTGGTGGTGTCTGCTGGCTTTTATCGCCTCCGGCTACGAGCACTCCGTCGCCAACATGACGCTGTTCGCCCTCTCCTGGTTCGGTCATCACAGCGATGCCTATACCCTCTCCGGCATTGGCCACAACCTGCTGTGGGTAACACTCGGCAATACTTTGTCCGGTGCCGTGTTTATGGGCCTGGGTTACTGGTATGCTACGCCGAAAGCGGAGCGCCCGTCTCCGGTAAAAGCTGCTCACAGCGAAGCGGCAATCAATAACTAAGAGGTAGTGTCGTGGACCATTTACCCATATTTTGTCAACTACGTGAACGCGCCTGTCTGCTGGTCGGCGGCGGCGAAGTCGCAGAGCGTAAAGCACGGCTTTTAATGGATGCGGGTGCACGGCTTACCGTTAACTCACTCACCTTCGTTCCCCAGTTTTACGCCTGGGCGAACGAAGGGATGCTAACCCTGGCAGAAGGCGACTTTAACGAAAGCCTGCTCGATCCCTGCTGGCTGGTGATTGCGGCTACCGATGATGAAGCCGTCAATCAGCGGGTTAGCAACGCGGCGGAATCGCGCCGTATCTTCTGCAACGTGGTGGACGCGCCGAAGCAGGCGAGTTTCATCATGCCATCGATTATCGACCGTTCGCCGCTGATGGTGGCGGTCTCTTCCGGCGGCACCTCGCCGGTGCTGGCCCGCCTGCTACGGGAAAAGCTGGAGTCGCTGCTGCCCCAGCATCTCGGCCATGTGGCAAGCTATGCCGGTAAGCTGCGTCGTCGGGTGAAGGAGAGCTTCGCCAGCATTGCTGAACGTCGCCGCTTCTGGGAAAAGCTGTTTGTGAACGACAGGCTGGCCCAGTCGCTGGCGAACCAGGATATGCCCGCCGTGACAAAGATAACGGAGCAGCTGCTTGCCGAACCGCTGGACCATCATGGCGAAGTGGTGCTGGTGGGCGCAGGGCCAGGGGACGCCGGACTGCTCACGCTTAAAGGGTTACAGCAGATTCAGCAGGCCGATGTGGTGGTCTACGACCGGCTGGTCTCTGATGAAATCATGAATCTCGTGCGCCGCGACGCCGATCGCGTATTCGTCGGCAAGCGCGCTGGCTACCACTGCGTGCCGCAGGAAGAGATTAACCAGATCCTGCTGCGGGAAGCGCAAAAGGGCAAACGGGTGGTACGCCTGAAAGGGGGCGACCCGTTTATCTTCGGGCGCGGCGGCGAAGAGCTGGAAACGCTGTGTCACGCCGGGATCCCCTTCTCGGTCGTGCCGGGCATCACCGCCGCCTCCGGCTGCTCTGCCTATTCAGGCATCCCTCTGACCCACCGCGATTTCGCCCAGAGCGTGCGTCTGGTTACCGGCCATTTAAAAACCGGCGGCGAGCTCGACTGGGCGAACCTGGCGGCGGAAAAACAGACCCTGGTCTTCTATATGGGGCTGAACCAGGCGGCGACCATTCAGGAAAAATTGATTGAGTACGGTATGCAGGCGGATATGCCCGTCGCGCTGGTAGAAAATGGCACCTCGGTAAAACAGCGCGTCGAGAGCGGCGTTCTGACGGAGCTGGCCGCACTCGCCCAGCGGGTGGAAAGCCCGGCGCTCATTATCGTTGGTCGCGTCGTTGGTCTGCGCGACAAGCTTAAATGGTTTTAAGAGATTCCCGGGTGCGCTTACCCGGGCGACACATCATGTAGCGCTGAAGTTTTCGTAGCCCGGATAAGGCGTTACGCCGCATACGGCATTCCCGGGTGCGCTTGCGCTTACCCGGGCTACGCATCAGGCAGCGCTGTAGTTTTTGTAGCCCGGATAAGGCGTTACGCCGCATCCGGGACCTCGCCTATATTTTTCTGCATTAAATTCAATACGTTAATCATTCCATAACAATACAGTTGCTAGCCGGTAGCAATTTTGTGATCTCTCTCCACAATACAATTCATCATATGTTGTTATATTGATTATGTGTCGTCATATAGCAAAGCAACCGTTGGCTGTCGGCGGCTTTCAGACGACGCCCTTTTGACCCTACATACAACATTCTAAAAAAGGTATTGATATGGAAAGCCAGGAACTTCAACGCAAGCTCGGCTTCTGGGCCGTGCTCGCCATCGCCGTCGGCACCACCGTCGGTTCCGGTATTTTCGTTTCAGTGGGAGAAGTAGCAAAAGCGGCAGGCTCGCCGTGGTTAACCGTACTCGCCTTCGTCATTGGCGGCCTGATCGTCATTCCGCAGATGTGCGTTTACGCTGAACTCTCTACCGCCTACCCGGAAAACGGCGCCGATTATGTCTATCTGAAAAATGCAGGTAGCCGCCCGCTGGCCTTTCTCTCCGGCTGGGCGAGCTTCTGGGCGAACGATGCCCCTTCATTGTCGATTATGGCGCTGGCGGTGGTCAGCAATCTCGGCTTTCTGATGCCGCTCGACCCGCTTACCGGCAAGCTGGTGGCGACGGGGCTTATCATCATGTTTATGCTGCTGCACCTGCGTTCCGTTGAAGGCGGCGCCGCCTTCCAGACGCTCATCACAATCGCCAAAATTATTCCTTTCACCATTGTTATCGGCATCGGTATTTTCTGGTTCAAAACCGATAACTTCACCGTGCCGGAGACAACGGCCACCGTTACCGCCGCCTCCGGCATTATGGCGCTGCTGGCAGGAGTATCGGCCACCAGTTGGTCTTATACCGGCATGGCCTCAATTTGCTATATGACCGGCGAAATCAAAAATCCCGGTAAGACGATGCCGCGCGCGCTGATTGGCTCCTGCCTGCTGGTATTAGTGCTCTATTCTCTGCTGGCGCTGGTTATCTCCGGCCTGATGCCTTTTGAAAAACTGGCGGCCTCAGGAACCCCCATTTCCGACGCGCTGACCTACATTCCGGCGCTGGGCAGCATGGCGGGTATTTTTGTGGCGATCACCGCGATGATCGTTATTCTTGGCTCGCTCTCCAGCTGCGTGATGTACCAGCCGCGCCTGGAGTATGCGATGGCGAAAGATAAGCTCTTTTTCAAATGCTTCGCCCATGTGCACCCGAAATACAACACCCCGGATGTGTCGATCGTTTTACAGGGGGCGCTGGGGATCTTCTTCATCTTTGTTTCCGATCTGACCAGCCTGCTTGGCTACTTCACGCTGGTGATGTGCTTCAAAAACACCCTCACCTTCGGCTCGATTATCTGGTGTCGCAAACGCGACGACTATAAACCGCTCTGGCGCACGCCCCTGTTTGGCCTGATGACCTTCGCCGCCATCGGCTCAAGCCTGATCCTTGTCGCCTCTACCTTTGTCTGGGCGCCCATTCCTGGTCTGGTCTGCGCCCTGATCGTTATCGCCACCGGCCTGCCTGCTTACGCCTTCTGGGAAAAGCGCAACCGTCGGCTGGCCGCACTTTCGTAAACCCGTCTGGAGAACGTTACATGTTGGATATTGATAAAAGCACCGTGGATTTCCTGGTTACCGAAAATATGGTGTCGGAAGTGGAGAAAGTTCTGCAACAGGATGTGCCCCGCGTTCACGGCATTGTTGATGAAATGCTTCGTCGCGGTATCGACCGGATCTATTTCGTGGCCTGCGGATCGCCGCTCAACGCTGCGCAAACGGCGAAACATCTTGCGGATCGTTATTCAGATTTACAGGTTTACGCCATGTCCGGCTGGGAGTTTTGCGACAACACGCCGCACCGCCTGGACAGCCGCTGCGCGGTGATTGGCGTGTCGGATTACGGCAAGACCGAAGAGGTCATTAAGGCGTTAGAGTTAGGCCGGGCCTGCGGCGCGCTCACCGCCGCCTTCACGAAAAAACCGGACAGCCCGATCACCGTCCCGGTGGAGTATGTGGTGGACTACCAGGCCGACTGCATCTGGGAAATCCATCTGTTGCTCTGCTACAGCGTGGTGCTGGAGATGGTAACCCGCCTCGCGCCGCATGCGGAAATCGGCAAGATCAAAACCGACCTGCAGAAACTGCCGCAGGCGCTGGGCCACCTGGTGCGCAACTGGGAAGAGAAAGGCCGTCAGCTCGGCGAACAGGCCAGCTCATGGCCGATGATCTACACCGTTTCCGCTGGCCCGCTGCGCCCGCTGGGATATAAGGAAGGGATCGTTACCCTGATGGAATTCACCTGGACACACGGCTCGGTTATCGAGAGCGGCGAGTTCCGTCACGGCCCGCTTGAAGTAGTGGAGCCCGGCGTACCGTTCCTGTTCCTGCTGGGTAATGACGAAAGCCGTCACACCACCGAGCGCGCCATCCGCTTTGTCAAAGCGCGTACCGATAACGTCATCGTTATTGATTACGCCGATATCGCCCAGGGCCTGCATCCGTGGCTGGCGCCGTTTCTGATGTTCGTGCCGATGGAGTGGCTCTGCTACTACCTGTCGATTTACAAAGATCACAACCCGGATGAACGCCGTTATTACGGTGGGCTTGTGGAGTATTGATTTCGCTATCCGGCCCGTCCGGGCCGGTTTTCCCGAAAGGAGAAGAGCAATGAAAACAGGCATGTTTACCTGCGGCCACCAGCGTTTACCGGTTGAAGAGGCGTTTCGTGACGCCCATGAGCTGGGCTATGACGGTATCGAACTGTGGGGCGGGCGTCCTCACGCCTTCGCCCCGGACCTGAAAGCGGGCGGCATCAGGAAAATTAAAGAGCTGGCCCGAACGTACCAGTTGCCGATTATCGGCTACACGCCGGAAACCAACGGCTATCCGTGGAATATGATGCTGGGCGATGAGCGCATGCGCCGTGAGAGCCTGGAGATGATCAAGCTGGCTATGGATATGGCCAAAGAGATGAACGCCGGGTTTACGCTGATCTCCGCCGCCCACGCAGGTTACCTGACCACGCCGGATGTTATCTGGCAGCGTCTCGCCGACAACCTGCATGAGCTGTGCGAATACGCGCAGGAGATTGAGATGGACCTGGTGCTGGAACCGCTTACGCCGTATGAGTCGAATGTGGTTCGTAACGCCAATGACGTGCTGCGCGCCCTTTCCCTTGTCCCCTCGCCGCGCCTGTACAGCATGATTGATATCTGCGCCCCCTGGGTACAGGGCGAGCCGGTGATGAGCTACTTCACTAAGCTTGGCGATAAGCTGCGCCATCTGCATATTGTCGACAGCGACGGCGCGAGCGACAGCCACTACATTCCCGGCGAAGGGAAAATGCCGCTGCGGGAACTGATGCAAGATGTTATCGCCAGCGGCTACGACGGCTACTGCACCATCGAACTGGTGACCATGTACATGAACGAGCCGCGGCTGTTTGCCCGCCAGGCGCTGGAACGCTTTCGCGCGTTGCTACCGGAGGCGCGCCCATGAAACGGCTGGCAACCATCGGCGATAACTGCGTCGATATCTACCCGCACCTGGGCAAAGCCTTTTCCGGCGGCAATGCGGTAAACGTGGCGGTTTACAGCACCCGCTACGGCATGCAGCCGGGTTGCGTGACCTGGGTTGGCGAAGACGAATATGGCCGGATGTTAAAAGACGACCTGGCCAGAATGGGCGTCGATACCTGTCACGTGCATGTGAAATGCGGCGTGACCGCGCAAACGCAGGTCGAGCTGAAAGGCAACGATCGGGTACTGGGCGATTATACCGAAGGGGTGATGGCGGACTTCACTCTGGATGAGCATGATTACGCCTGGCTTGAGGGCTACGATATCATCCACTCCGCCATCTGGGGCCACGCTGAACACGCCTTTCCCCGGCTGCACGCGGCGGGCAAAGTGACCGCTTTTGACTTTGCGGATAAGTGGGACAGCCCCCTCTGGCAGACTTTGCCGCCGCATCTTGATTTCGCCTTCGCCTCGGCGCAGCAGGAGGATGCGGCGTTACGGGCGCGTATGCAGGCGATAGTTGCGCACGGCGCGGGCATAGCTATCGTCACGCTGGGCGAAAATGGCAGCATCGCCTGGGATGGCGAGCGGTTTTACCGCCAGGCCGCCGCCCGGGTCGATGTGGTGGACACCATGGGCGCCGGAGATTCGTATATCGCAGGTTTCCTCTGCGCCTGGGCCTGCGGCAGGCCGCTTCCCGTCGCCATGGAGCAGGGTACGCTCAGCGCGGCGCGCACAATCCAGTACCACGGAGCATGGTAATCCGTCGCTGGCATGAGCCGCATCATGCCAGCGCTCTGTTACTCGCTGATAAACAACCCTATAATTCCCCTATTCCATTCTTTTCAGGGTTGAGCCATGCCAGCTACGGACCGCTATTCTCATCAACTGCTCTACGCCACGGTACGCCAGCGTCTGCTGGATGATATCGCTCAGGGCATCTACAAAGCCGGGCAGCAGATCCCTACCGAAAGTGAACTGTGCGCGCAGTACAACGTAAGCAGGATAACCATTCGCAAGGCTATCAGCGATCTGGTGGCGGATGGGGTGCTGATTCGCTGGCAAGGAAAAGGAACGTTTGTACAAAGCCAGAAGGTGGAAAACGCCTTGCTGACCGTCAGCGGTTTTACCGATTTTGGCGTTTCACAGGGTAAGCCGACCAAAGAGAAGGTGATAGAGCAGGCGCGTATCTCCGCCGCCCCCTTTTGTGAAAAGCTGAATATTCCCGGTAATAGCGAAGTGTTTCATTTGAGCCGGGTGATGTATCTCGACAAGGAGCCGCTGTTTATCGACAGCTCGTGGATCCCGCTGTCGCGCTATCCGCAATTTGACGAGCATTACACAGAAGGGGCATCAACCTACCAGCTGTTTCAAAAGCATTTTGACACGCGGGTAGTGAGCGATAAAAAAACGATCGATATTTTCGCTGCCACCCGTTCGCAGGTGCAGTGGCTCAAGTGTGAACTGGGCGAGCCGCTGTTTCGCATCAGCAAAATCGCCTTCGATCAGCATAACAAACCGGTGCACGTTTCCGAGCTGTTCTGCCGGGCCAACCGAATTACGCTGACCATTGATAACCAGCACGCGTAGCCAGAACATCCCGGATGCGGCGTAAAGACGCCTTATCCGGGCTACCTTCTGGTTAGGGTGAAGGATTCGTAGGCTTACGGCTTCGCCACGAAACCAATGGCTTCGTAGACTTTTTTCAGCGTTTCCGACGCGCGGGCGCTGGCTTTATCCGCCCCTTCCTTCATGATCTTCTGCAGCAGGGCTTCGTCATCACGGAAATGGTGGTAGCGCGCCTGCAGCTCGGTCAACATACCGGATACCGCATCCGCCACTTCACCTTTCAGGTGACCATACATTTTACCCTCGAAGTGCTGCTCCAGCTCGGCAATGCTCTGGCCGGTCACGGCGGAGAGGATATCCAGCAGGTTAGAAACGCCCGCTTTCTCTTTAATATCGTAACGCACTACCGGCGGCTCTTCGGAGTCGGTCACCGCGCGTTTGATCTTCTTCACGACCGATTTCGGATCTTCCAGCAGGCCGATAACGTTGTTGCGGTTATCGTCGGACTTGGACATTTTCTTCGTCGGCTCCAGCAGGGACATCACGCGCGCGCCGGATTTCGGAATAAACGGCTCCGGCACTTTGAAGACGTCGCCGTAGATGGCATTAAAACGCTGGGCGATATCGCGGCTCAGCTCCAGATGCTGTTTCTGATCTTCCCCTACCGGCACCTGGTTGGTCTGGTAAAGCAGAATGTCCGCCGCCATCAGTACCGGATAATCAAACAGCCCGGCGTTGATGTTTTCCGCATAGCGGGAAGATTTATCTTTGAACTGGGTCATGCGGCTCAGTTCGCCGAAGTAGGTGTAGCAGTTCAGCGCCCAGCTCAGCTGCGCATGCTCCGGCACGTGAGACTGTACGAAGATGGTGCTTTTTTCAGGATCGATCCCGCACGCCAGGTAGAGCGCCAGAGTATCAAGCGTCGCTTTACGCAGCTGCTGCGGATCCTGACGCACGGTAATGGCGTGCTGGTCAACGATGCAGTAGATACAGTGATAGTCATCCTGCATGTTCACCCATTGACGCAGCGCACCCATGTAATTACCAATGGTCAATTCACCTGAGGGCTGTGCGCCGCTGAATACGATGGGCTTAGTCATTTTTCACTTCCTGAGTTTCACTGTGCGGGAGCCCGAGCGCGGGCAGTAGTTCGTTAAAGCGGTCGAACACATAGTCCGGCTCGCTTAAAGTAATCGGTTCGCCGTAATTGTAACCATAGGTCAGCCCTACAGAGCAACAGCCTGCGGCGCGAGCGGCGAGAATATCGTTGCGCGAATCGCCAACGAACAGCAGTTCACCCGGCGCGAGAGCCAGCTTTTCGGCCACCAGCAGCAGCGGTTCCGGGTGCGGCTTTTTGTTCTTCACGTCGTCACCGCCGATAACCACATCAAAATAGCTATCGATGCCCAGCGCTTCGAGCAGCGGCGCGACGAAGGGGGTGGGTTTATTGGTCACCAGCGCCAGCGGCAGGCCCTTACCATGCAGCGCCGCCAGCGTCTGCGCCACGTCAGGAAAGAGAACGCTCCCCTCTTTCACCGACTCGGCGTAATAGCGGTCGAACAGCTTACGCAGCATAAACGCCTGCTCTTCCTGCGGAATATCGGCGCTGTCGATAGCGGGCTTGCCGATGGCGGCACGCTGCGCGTTACGCTCCTGCAGCGACCACGCCAACGCGCGGGACATCAGCACATCCGCACCGTTGCCAATCCAGGTAATTACCCGCGCTTCACCCGCCTGCGGCAGCTCCAGCGCGTACAGGGCGTTATCCACCGCCGCGGTTAAACCCGGCGCGCTGTCCACCAGCGTGCCGTCCAGATCGAACGCTACTCCTCGAATCGCCTGCATCTTAACCATGACTTACCTTTGCCAGTTCACTGCGCATTTCATCAATCACTTTTTTGTAATCCGGCTGGTCAAAAATGGCCGAGCCCGCGACAAACATATCCGCCCCTGCCGCCGCGATCTCTGCGATATTGCTGGCTTTCACGCCGCCGTCTACCTCCAGGCGAATGTCGAAGCCGGATGCGTCAATGCGGCGACGCACTTCACGCAGCTTTTCCAGGGTATGAGGAATAAATGATTGCCCGCCGAAGCCTGGGTTAACCGACATCAGCAAGATAACGTCCAGCTTATCCATCACGTAATCGAGATAGCTCAGCGGCGTGGCCGGGTTAAAGACCAGCCCTGCTTTGCAGCCATGCTCTTTAATCAGCTGCAATGTGCGATCGATATGTTCTGAGGCCTCGGGATGAAAGGTAATGATGCTGGCGCCGGCGGCGGCAAAATCAGGTACCAGCCGATCGACGGGCTTTACCATCAGGTGGACATCAATCGGCGCGGTGATGCCATACTTGCGCAGCGATTTCAGCACCATTGGGCCCATCGTCAGGTTCGGCACATAGTGGTTGTCCATAACATCAAAATGAACCACATCTCCACCTGCGGCCAGCGCGCTGGCTGTGTCTTCGCCCAGACGGGCAAAATCCGCCGACAGAATGGAAGGGGCAATCAAATACTGTGTCATCCGCATCTCCTTTTGAACAAATTCTGGTCAATTATACCGGTTGAAGACGAACGCATTATCGAGAGCGTTACTTCAGGCTGGCCGCCGTCGGGTGATACAAGGCCAGCAGTTCGTTCACTTTTTTACGCGTCCCGCCGTTACTGCTGATGCTGCGCCGTACTTTCACCACATGGAGCTTTGCCTGACTATACCACTCGCGGGTCATCACGGTATCGTGATTGGAGATCAGCACCGGGATCTGGTTGCGCACCAGATTTTCGGCGATCTCCGCCAGATGCGCCTGCTGCTCCAGACTAAAGCTATTGGTATGGTAAGCCGTAAAATTCGCGGTTGCCGAAAGCGGGGCGTACGGCGGGTCGCAGTAAACTACCGAGTTAGCATCCGCACGCGCCATGCTGTCCGCATAGGATTCGCAATAAAAAAAGGCATTCTGCGCCTTTTCCGCAAAGTGGTACAACTCCGCTTCCGGGAAGTAGGGCTTCTTATAGCGGCCAAAAGGCACGTTGAATTCGCCGCGCAGGTTATAGCGGCACAGGCCGTTATAGCCGTGGCGATTCAGATACAGAAAAAGCGTCGCCCGACGGAACCCGTCCTGGCTCTGGTTGAACTCTTCCCGTAGCTGATAGTAGGTTTCAGACTGGTTAGTCGAGGCGGTAAACAGCTCCCGCGCGCTCTGAACATACTCATCAGCGCGGTCTTTAACAATATTGTAAAGCCCAATAAGATCGCTATTGATATCCGCCAGGATGTAACGAGAGTAGGTGGTATTGAGAAATACCGAACCTGCGCCCACAAAGGGCTCGATCAGGCACTCGCCCTGCGGCAAATGCCGTTCTATATCGGCAAGCAGGGGGTATTTTCCCCCTGCCCATTTCAGAAAAGCGCGATTTTTTTTCATGCTGGATGATTGATTACACTCTCTCCGGCTGTGGAGACAGCTCCAACAGCATCCTGCGCTTTATACACATAACTTATCTGCCTTGCGGACGGCGCGACCTTGTGACATCGACAGCGCGATAGTTTGCGCTGTCGACGTTTCAAGGTTGCCATACTGGCGCACCCTAAAGAACGGGCGAAATGAAATTACCGCAGATCGGCCTGTACCTGATTGAGCGGTTTGGCCCAGGGGTTTTTCGCCTGAACATCAGCGGGTAGCGTAGAGACCGCGCGTTTCGCCTCATCTTTCGAAGCATAAACGCCGCTTACCAGCACATACCACGGCTGACCGTTACGGGTTGTCTCATAGACCACAAAGTTTTTCAGATTCTCTTTTTTCGCCCACGCGTTCAGGTTGTTGTAGTTAGAAGAACTACTCAGCTGCAGCGTGTAGTGGCTGGACGGTGCCGATTTCAGCGATCCGACGTTGCCCGTTGAAACCGGCGCAGCGGTGCTGGCGGTTTTCGGCGGCGTTGTGGTCGTAGTAGCAGTAGCAGCCGGCGCTTTCGGCGCGGTTGCTGGCGGCGTCGTGGTCGCCGTTGCCGTCGGCGCTTTCACCGGCGCGGCAGGAGTGGTCTCAGCGCGTTTAGGCGCCTGCGCGACAGCCTTCGGCTCCGTTTTAGCGACCGGCGCTTTCGCCTGCTGCTGCGGCTGCTGGCGTTTCGGCTCGATCACCACCGTTTTGCGCTCTGGACGGGTGGTTGTATGGCTTTCGCCTGCTGCTGCATTGTGTGCGGATGAACCGCCGCCGTTGCGCACCGGCGCGACGGTAGCCGGTTCAGTCGGCAGGGTGCTGCTTGCCACGGCGCTGTCAATTTGCGTCTGGTTTTGCGGCTGCGACAGCGCGGTGTTCAAATCGCCCTGTACTTCAAGACGCTGCTGGCCCTGCTGGGTAGCAGGCGTCTGGCTCTGCGACGGGGTAGAGGAGATAGGCGGAAGCGTGACTTCCTGGCCTTGCTGCGAAGACGCGCCTGCGGTCTGTTCCGCAGAGGTCGTGCCAGGAGCAGGCTGAGCGCCATTCGCCTGATCGGCTGCGCCGCCGTTGCCGGAGAGATCGATATTTCTGCTGGCCGGCTCATTCTGGCTGGCAGCGGTGTCGTTCGACGGCGCTTTCAGCGCCGAACCAATGCCGACAATCAGCAGCAGCAGCACCAGAACGCCAACCCCCATCATGATGTACTGACGGGACGCAGGCTTCGCGGCAGCGGCTTTTTTACGTTTACGGGGACGGCGTTCTACACGCTCCTCGTCAACTGAGTCCTCTTCCGGCTCATAATCTTCTTCATACGCTTCGCGTTCATCACGCGCTTTACGCGCACGAGAAGGACGACGATCGTCGGCGTCGAGCTCAACGTCGTCAAAGTTGATTTGCGGCTCATCAACACGTTCAGAAGATTGACGAGAACGACCAGTACGACGATCGCTGGGATCGGGTTTCAGCTCGTCTTCTGGTTTGAATTCATCCATTTAACACCCCACTCAAAGGCTTATGCCAACGACAATCGCACATCACCCGAAGTTAAACACCACGCACGCGCGGCAAACCTTTCTAATCATTACGCCTGCTGACAATCAGCAATAGCGCCAAGGACAACCTCTTGTGACACTCCGCCACGTACTTCGCTTTTCCCTAAAGCCAGCGGGAGCACTAAACGCAGTTCGCCCGCCAGCACTTTTTTATCGCGCAGCATATGCGGAATATAGGCCTGCGCGGACATCTCCTGCGGGCCATTCACCGGCAAACCTGCGCGTTCAAGCAGCGTGATAATGCGCTGCGTATCTTCGTTACGGAACTGGCCTAACCGCTCTGATGCGCGCGCCGCCATGACCATGCCCGCCGCGACAGCCTCTCCATGCAGCCAGTTGCCATAGCCCATTTCAGCTTCAATGGCGTGACCGAAGGTGTGGCCCAGATTGAGTAAAGCACGTAAGCCTGTTTCACGCTCGTCAGCGGCGACAACTTCGGCCTTCAGCTCACAACAACGGCGAATACAGTAAGCCATTGCCGCGCCGTCCAGACGCAGTAGCGCATCCAGATTCTCTTCAAGCCAGACGAAAAATTCACCGTCAAGAATGATGCCGTACTTGATCACTTCCGCCAGACCGGAAGAGAGCTCGCGGGCAGGCAGCGTGTTCAGGCAGTCAAGATCCACCACCACCGAGGCCGGCTGGTAAAACGCGCCGATCATGTTTTTGCCAAGCGGATGGTTGACGGCGGTTTTGCCGCCGACGGAGGAGTCGACCTGAGAAAGGAGTGTGGTAGGCACCTGGATAAAGCGTACGCCGCGCTGATAGCTGGCGGCGGCAAAGCCGGTCAGATCGCCAATGACACCGCCGCCAAGCGCAACGAGAGTGGTATCACGACCGTGCGGTTTTTGCAAAAGCGCGGTAAACACCGTATCCAGCACCGCCAGGCTTTTGTACTGTTCGCCATCGGGTAGCACGACGCTGTCGACCTTCACGCCTGCCGTTTCCAGCACGTGACGAAGCTTGTCGAGATAGAGCGGAGCCAGCGTTTCATTGGTCACCAGCATCACCTGGTCACCGGCTTTCAGGGGTGAGAAGGAAGCTGGATCGTTGAACAAGCCAGCCGCGATGGTAATGGGGTAACTACGCTCCCCAAGAGTGACTGTGATCCTCTCCATTGCGCGACATCCACCTTAAATGCTTAGCCTGGCCCCAGGCTATAAGTTTGTCATTCTGAAACCTGGCTGCTCGCGCCCGCGAGTCATGCAAATACGTCCCGGTAGCCGGGTTGCGGATATCCAGTCATTCCTGCAACCACTGCGCAAACCCGCAGGCAAGTGCTTTAAAGCCAGAATTAGTTGCTTTCCAGCATATGGATAATCTGGTTAGCAACCACTTTAGCGCTCTGATCGTCAGTACGAATGGTTACGTCGGCAATCTCTTCATATAGCGGATTGCGTTCGTCAGCCAGCGCTTCCAGCACCTCACGCGGCGGAGCTTCCACCTGTAAGAGCGGACGTTTTTTGTCACGTTGAGTACGAGCCAGCTGCTTTTCGATAGTGGTTTCCAGATACACCACTACACCACGGGCGGAGAGACGATTACGGGTTTCGCGAGATTTCACAGAGCCGCCGCCGGTCGCCAGTACAATTCCCTGTTTTTCCGTTAGCTCATTGATGATTTTTTCTTCGCGATCGCGGAAACCTTCTTCACCTTCTACATCGAAGACCCAGCCCACATCAGCTCCGGTTCGTTTCTCAATCTCTTGATCAGAATCGTAAAATTCCATATTGAGTTGTTGAGCTAACTGACGCCCAATAGTGCTTTTGCCGGCACCCATAGGCCCAACCAGAAAGATATTGCGTTTCTCTGCCATTTTTTCGGTACTACTAAGACTATTCGTTGATGATAAATCCGCTCCGTTGACACCGTGCGAAGCCGGACATGAACTGAAACCTCATATGCGATAGTGCGAGAGTCAGACCAAAAATTATCTCAGTACTGCAACAGGTTTGGCAACTGAATAAATCACCAACCTGACGTTAATACGACTTATGGTAAGACGGAGATAGCTGACGCTCAAATCGGTACTCCTTGTAAGCTAAATCATCTCTCACGTCAAACACCTGTCGCGTGTTGTGCATAAAAAGGAGCGCAGCCCAGGTATGGATCAACGTACAGGGACAAGGCGTGGCGTAATAAAGACCACCAGTTCGCGGCGTTCATTATCTTTTCCGTCATGACGAAACAGTCGACCAAGCCAGGGAATGCTGCCAAGCAACGGCACGCTGTCAGTGGCCGCTTTGTTTTTTTGAGAAAAAATGCCGCCCAGCGCCAGCGTATCGCCGCTGTTAATCTCTACCTGCGTTTCAATTTCCTGCTTATCGATGGCCAGCACCTCGCCATCGGCCTGCTGGAGCACCTGCCCCGGCACGTTCTGGCTGATCCGTAGTTTCAGGCGCACGCGCTTATCAGGCAGCACGGTCGGCGTGACCTCCATACCGAGCACCGCCTCTTTGAACTCCACCGACGTGGCCCCGCTTTCGCCGCTGGAGACCTGATAGGGGATTTCGCTACCCTGCTTTATGCTGGCGGGCTGCCTGTGCGACGCCAGCAGCCGCGGGCTGGCGATAATCTCCAGCTGCTGTTTTTGCTCCAGCGCTGAAAGCTCGAGATCCAGCAGCCGTCCGTTGATGCTGCCGATATTAAAGCCCGCCCGCACGGTGGCCTCCTCCACGGAGAGATCGGCCGAAAGCGCGGTAACCTGCCCGCGCTGACCGGGCTTTGTCGCCTCAGCCAGCCCCCATTTAACGCCCAGCTCGCGCAGGCTTTTCTCATTGATGGTGACGATATGTGCCGCCAGTTCCACCTGCTCAATGGGCAAATCCATTTGCGCCACCCACTTTTCCATGGCGTTCAGGGCGGCCTTGTGATCGCGGATCAGCAGGCGGTTGAGCCGCGTGTCGACGGTCAGCGTGCCTTTCGGGCCAAGCAGTTTCGCCCCCGCCTTCGCCAGTTCCCCCGCGTCGGCATAGCGTAATGCGATACTGCGATCTTCCAGCGGCAGGCTCTGTTTCTGTTTTTCCTGCGCCGCCTCGCGGGCGTCGCGCTGTTGTTGTAGCCAGGCGGCGGAGTGGACGAACAGAATGTTGCCTTCGCTACGCAACGACAGCCCGGCGCTGGCGACGACGGTCTGCAACGCCTGCTTCCACGGCACCTCCACCAGATGTAGCGAGAGGGTGCCGGATACCTCCGGGGCGATAACAAGGTTGCGTTTTTCCTGCTCGGCCAGCGCCTGTAATACCTGCGCTACCGGCACATCATCCACCATCAGCGTGACCGGCGCGGGCGCTTTTGCGCTTGCCAGCGTGCTGATAAGGCACAGCATCGCCATCACTTTTTGTCGCATCCTGAACTCCTTCTCGTTGCCAGCGCCAGCGCTGGGGCTCGCATCCCTGAGCAAGCGTGATACGCATTGCCTCTTTACCAACCTCATCAATTCGCCAGCCGCCGGGCAGGGTATCGCCAGCCCTTACGCGCCGCCACCGGCCTTGCGGTTCGCGCACAATGCCCGTGGCCGCTTCCCCGGCGACAACCATCCCCTGGTAGCGCCACTGGGTAAGCGCCGCTGCCATACAGCGGTCCGGCGGCGGCCTGAACGGGTCGCGCATCGCCGTGAGCAGGAGCATCAGTAAAACCGCCGCCGCCAGGCGTTTACTCCTGCTCATCGTCTTCCACCTGCAGTAAAAAGTGCAGCCCGCCCTCTTTGGCGGTGACGGAGAACGCTGGCGCGCGCATATGGCATTCAGCAAGATGAGAAAAGACCGCCGGTATTCGTTCCCACGCCGCATCAAGAGTCATCTCGCCGCCGCGCAGGGATGGCCGCCATTGAATCAGCCGCAGCCCCGGCTCGCTAAATGCCAGCGGCGAAAAGGGCGTTTTGCTGGCGACAAACGCCGGTGCAGGGGGTTTCAGCGCCAGCAGCGCACGCCAGCGCGCCGCAAGCTGCGCCTGCGTAGCCGCCTGCTGCTGCTCAAGTGACGCCCGCTCCCGCGACACGGGCTGCACCAGCCCCCACCACAGCAGCAACGAAAGCATCGCCATCAGCAGCGCCATGCAGCCTGCGCGCCCCCTCGCGGTTAAGCCGTACCAGATATCAAGGCAGCGCCACATGCTCGCTATCCTCAACAAGCTGATATTGAAAGCGCCAGCGCCCCTGCGTATCCCGCGCCGTCTCGCCGGTGTGGCTCAGGCGAAAGCCGCGCGTCGCTTTCAATGCATGCTCCATGTCATGCAGGGCCGAAAACGAACGGGCCAGGCCAGAAATGGCCAGTTGCCCCTGACGATACCGAATTTCGGTAAGCCAGGCGCTTTCAGGCATGGCTTGCGCCAGCGTCGACAGCCGGGGATGCCAGGCAAGCGTGGCCTCCAGCCGCTGCGCCTGCGCCTGCTGGCGAAGCCACGCCTCGTGGAGCGCCTGATAATGGGGCTGCCTGCCGCTCAGTGCGGCAAGGGCACCCTCGTCAGACCGCAGCCGCAGCGCGGCGGCGAGCCGGTCGACGCGGGCACAAGCGTACAGCCCGCCTGTCGCCAGCGCGATGACCAGCCCGCCCGAAAGAAGAAAGCAGCAGTAGCGCCGCCTGCTGGCCTGCCGCTGTCGCTGTCGCCACGGCATAAGGTTGACGAGCTGCGTCATCAGGGGCGCTCTCCCAGCGCCAGCGCAATGGCGACGGCGTAGCGGTCGCCGTTTTCCGGCAGCGGCGGCTGCAGCCGCACCAGCGTACCCCAGGGGTCAAAACCGTTCGCCGCGTCGCTACAGAGCGTTATCTGCGCCTCCGCCAGCCCAAGCGTTGCCGCCAGATCGCACGGCGCGGGAGCCTCTTCGCGCGCCCGCCGCCCCCAGCCGTACTGTGTCGCCCACAGCCATTGTGCCTCGTCCTGCCAGACAACGCAGGCGGCGGGGGGCGTCAAAAAGGGGATGAAGCGCTGTAGCGCGCAGGCGTCCGGGGTGATCGCCGCCAGGTTGAGGCGCAAATTTTTTCGCCATCTCCAGCAGCTCCGCCACCTCTCTACGCTGCGCGGCCGTCACGCTCCAGGCCTGCTCCAGCGAATCTTCCGCATAGTCAAAGCGCAGATCGTCTGTCGACATCTCCAGTTCGCGCGCCACCGCGTGAGACAGCCAGGTGGTCAGCGCTTTCTCCCGCAGGAACATGGCCGGGCGCGGCAGCTTTTTTTGCAGCGTTCGGGCAGCGGGAAAGGCAAGACGCACCTGATGGCGCTGCGGTAGCGCGTCGCGCCAGGGCTGGAGTGCGGAAAAGAGCTGCTGCGGCGCTTTAAGACGCCCGTTATCCACGGTGCCTGCCGGTAAAGGAATGTGCCACCAGCGGCGCAGCGCCCGCCCCGATCGACCAGAGGAGAGCGCCACGCTAAGCGCGCTATCTTGCTGAATATGCAGACCAATCTGCCAGTGCCCGAATGCCATAAATTGCGACCTCCCTATCGCCAGTCAAGTGAACGGCTATATCAATGCATCAGGCTTGCATTTATACTACCGCGCGGTTGTTTATAAACTGCCCAAATGAAACTAAATGGGAATCCTCCGGTGAAGTTCGTAAAGTATTTATTCATCCTTGCAGTCTGTTGCATTCTGCTGGGAGCAGGCTCGATTTATGGCCTGTACAAATTTATTGAGCCACAGCTACCTGATGTCGCCACGCTGAAAGATGTGCGGTTACAAATTCCAATGCAGGTCTATAGCGCTGATGGCGAATTGATTGCGCAGTATGGTGAAAAGCGTCGTATTCCCGTCACATTGCAGCAAATTCCACCGGTTATGGTAAAAGCGTTTATCGCGACCGAAGACAGCCGTTTTTATGAACATCACGGCGTCGATCCGGTCGGGATTTTCCGTGCGGCCAGCGTCGCGCTCTTTTCCGGCCACGCTTCGCAGGGGGCCAGTACCATTACGCAGCAGCTGGCGCGTAACTTCTTCCTCAGTCCTGAACGTACTCTGATGCGTAAACTGAAAGAGGTTTTCCTGGCCATCCGCATCGAGCAGTTAATGAACAAGGATGAAATCCTTGAGCTCTACCTGAATAAAATTTACCTCGGCTATCGCGCTTACGGCGTGGGTGCGGCGGCGCAGGTCTATTTTGGCAAATCGGTGGATCAGCTAAGCCTGAGCGAAATGGCGGTTATCGCCGGTTTGCCGAAGGCGCCGTCCACATTTAACCCGCTCTACTCTCTTGACCGCGCCACCTCCCGGCGCAACGTGGTGCTGGGGCGTATGCTCAGCGAGCACTACATTACTCAGGAGCAGTACGACCAGGCCCGCGCGGAACCTATTGACGCTAATTACCACGCACCGGAAATTGCCTTTTCTGCCCCTTATCTTTCGGAGATGGTGCGTCAGGAGATGGTCAACCGCTACGGCGAGAAAGCCTACGAAGATGGCTACCGCGTCTATACCACCATCACCCGTAAAGTGCAGCAGGCCGCGCAGGACGCGGTGCGCAACAACGTGATGGATTACGACATGCGCCACGGTTACCGCGGCCCGTCGAACGTGTTGTGGAAGCCCGGCGAGCAGGCCTGGGATAGCAAGAAAATCACCGATACCCTGAAAGCGCTGCCGACCTACGGGCCGCTGGAACCGGCGGTGGTGACGGCGGCGAATCCGCAGGAGGCCACCGCCCTGCTTAGCGACGGCACGTCAGTGTCGCTGCGCATGGATGGGGTACGCTGGGCGCGCCCTTACCGCTCAGATACCCAGCAGGGGCCAACGCCGCGTAAGGTGACGGATGTGGTGCAAACCGGCCAGCAAATCTGGGTCCGCATGGTTAACGAAGCCTGGTGGCTGGCGCAGGTGCCGGATGTCAACTCGGCGCTGGTCTCCATCAACCCGCGCGATGGCGCTGTACTGGCGCTGGTAGGCGGCTTCGATTTCAACCAGAGCAAGTTTAACCGTGCAACGCAGGCGCTACGCCAGGTGGGTTCGAACATTAAACCGTTCCTCTACACCGCGGCGATGGATAAGGGCCTGACGCTGGCAAGCATTCTGAACGACGTGCCCATCTCCCGCTGGGATGCGGGTGCAGGCTCCGACTGGCGGCCCAAGAACTCGCCGAATGAGTATGCGGGCCCAATTCGCCTGCGTCAGGGGCTTGGACAGTCGAAAAACGTGGTTATGGTGCGCGCGATGCGTGCGATGGGCGTCGATTACGCGGCGGAATACCTGCAGCGCTTCGGCTTCCCGGCGCAGAATATCGTGCATACCGAGTCGCTGGCGCTGGGGTCCGCATCGTTTACGCCGCTCCAGGTCGCCCGTGGTTACGCGGTCATGGCCAACGGCGGTTTCCTGGTCGATCCGTGGTTTATCGCCAAAATCGAGAACGATCAGGGCGGCGTGCTGTTTGAGGCGAAGCCGAAAATCGCCTGCGCCGACTGCGATATTCCAGTGATTTACGGCGATACGCCGAAATCGGACATGCTGGAAAATAAAGATATGGAGAACGTGGCCATTTCGCAGGAGGAGCAGAATCCGTCCGTCCCGATGCCGCAGCTGGAGCAGGCTAACCGCGATCTGGTGGCAAGAAGCGGCGGCGAAGAGTACGCCCCCCACGTCATCAGCACGCCGCTGGCGTTCTTAATTAAAAGCGCGCTGAACAGCAACATTTTCGGCGAACCGGGCTGGCAGGGTACGGGCTGGCGCGCAGGCCGCGATCTGAAACGTAATGATATCGGCGGTAAAACCGGGACGACCAACAGCTCGAAAGATGCCTGGTTCTCAGGCTATGGGCCGGGCGTGGTGACCTCCGTCTGGATCGGTTTTGACGACCATCGCCGTGATTTAGGCCGCACCAGCGCATCCGGAGCGATAAAAGATCAGATCTCCGGCTATGAAGGCGGGGCGAAAAGCGCCCAGCCAGCGTGGGATGCCTACATGAAAGCGGTACTTGATGGCGTGCCGGAAGAGCCGCTAACGCCGCCGCCGGGCATTGTTACCGTCAATATCGACCGCAGCACCGGGCAACTGGCCAGCGGCGGCAGCAGTCGACAGGAGTACTTTATCGAAGGGACGCAGCCGACTCACCAGGCGGTACATGAAGTGGGAACGACCATTATTGATAATGGCGAGACGCACGAGTTGTTCTGATTGCAGCAGCCTCCCGGATGCGGCGTAATAACGCCTTATCCGGGCTACGCAAGCCAAACTATAAAAAAGCGCGAAAGCGCTTCTTTTATAGCCGTCCCTGCCCTTTCAGCCACTCCCTCAACAGAAAGAGCGCGCTGACGTTACGGGCTTCATGAAAATCAGGCTCTTCCAGCAGATCCATCAGATGGGCAAGAGGCCAGCGCTCCTGCGGCAGAGGCTCCGGCTCGTCTCCGGGCAGCGATTCGGGATAGAGATCCTCAGCCACCAGGATATTCATTTTGCTGGAAAAGTAGGAAGGCGCCATGCTGAGTTTTTTCAGGAAGGTGAGGTTATGCGCGCCGAAACCCACCTCTTCTTTAAGCTCCCGGTTAGCCGCCTCATAGATAGTCTCGCCAGGGTCGATTAACCCTTTCGAGAAACCCAGCTCATACGATTCCGTACCCACGGCATATTCGCGGATCAGAATAATGTGATCGTCCACGACAGGCACAATCATCACCGCCTCGCGCGTGGAGGGCCGCATACGTTCATAAACGCGTCGTTCGCCGTTGCTGAACTCCAGATCCACGCTTTCGACATTAAAAAGCCGTGAAGAAGCAACGGTTTTAACGTTCAGAATGGTGGGTTTTTGCAATGATTTGCTCATTATTATCGGTCTTTCCAGAGAATACTGCCGTCATTGTGCGACATACCACACGGTTTCGGCAATGCACTTGCAGTTTCATTTACAATTCTGCAACCTGATTGTATTGCTCCTCCAAATAAACCTAAAAGTCAAGAGGTTGAAATCAAACTAAGAATTTGCTGATATTCCAATTATCGCGGCTTTGCTAAACTCCCGCGAGTGGCCAGGCGCGTCTTATAAAATCAACGAGTTGCCTGGTACTCTTCTCATTACATTGATTACGTGGAATAGGGTGCGACTGACTACACCTGTTAAAATAAGTAAAATGGGGAAAGCATGAGCACCATGTTTATTTTTCTCGCTGCTATGCTGGCCTGCGCATGCCTTGTCGGGTGGTTTTACAGAATGCGATCGCAACGGCGATATCGTCTGCCACATCAGCAAGCCTTCGCTGGCGCGACAACCCGTAAATTAACTCCAGATGAGCGCAACGCCGTTGAAAATTATCTGGAATCGCTCTCCCGTATCCGCCAGGTACCCGGCCCCACCGGCGCCACCACTGCCCCCGTTTCTCTTGCGCTTAACGCGCAAAGCAATACCGTTATCAGCGTTACGCGCGCCATTACCCGCTATGGCATTACCACCGATGCGCCCAATAAATGGCGTTACTATCTCGATTCCGTGGAAGTCCATCTCCCGCCGTTCTGGGAGCAGTACATTAACGACGAAAACAGCGTCGAACTGATTCGCACGGATACCCTACCGCTGGTGATTTCCCTGAACGGCCACTCGTTGAGCGAGTTCAGGCCCGATGAGCAGGCACTGCTGCCGGAGCACCCCGCGTCGCATCACTCCGCCATACGTGGTGAAGAGTCAGAACAAATTGAGCTGCTCAATATCCGTCATGAAACCCCGGAAGAGTATGCGCTAAGCCGTCCGGACGGCATGCGCGAGGCGCTGCTTATTTGCACTTCACTTCTCCTCTTTTTCTTCTGCCTCGTCACGCCCGACGTGTTTGTGCCGTGGCTGGCTGGCGCGGGCATTATGCTGCTCGCCGCCGGGCTTTGGGGGCTGTTCGCTCCCCCAGCCCGAAACGCCCTGCGTGAAATCCACTGCCTGCGCGGAACGCCCAAGCGCTGGGGGCTGTTTGGCGAAAATAATCAGGAACAGATCAATAATATTTCTCTGGGCATTATCGATCTGATTTACCCGCGTCACTGGCAGCCGTTTATTGCCCAGGATCTGGGACAGCAGACGGATATTGATATCTATCTGGACCGGCATGTCGTTCGTCAGGGCCGTTTTTTATCGCTTCATGACGAGGTAAAGAACTTCCCGCTGCAGCACTGGGTGCGTAGCGCCGTTATCGCATTTGGCGCGCTGGTGGTGCTGATAATGCTGCTGCTGTGGGTACCGCTGGATATGCCCATCAAATTTACGCTTTCGTGGATTAAAGGCTCGCAGACCATTGAAGTAACCAGCGTCAACCAGCTCGAAGAGACCCGTCTGCGCGTGGGCGATGCCCTGAGCATTCGCAGTACCGGTATGTGCAGCATCCATTCAGCCGGCAACTGGACCGCACGGCAAAGCTCGCCTTTTACGCCGTTCGACTGTTCGCAGATTATCTGGAATGATGCGCCGCCGCTGCCGTTGCCGGAATCGGAGACGGTCACGAAAGCGACCGCGCTGGTTCAGGCGGTAAACCGGCAGCTTCATCCTACGGCGGATGAGGCTTCCCATGTCAGCCCGGCTCTGCGCAGCGCGATTCAAAAATCGGGCATGGTGCTGCTGGACGACTTCGCCGAGATTGTGCTGAAAACCCAGGATTTGTGCGCTGCGCAGGACGACTGCCTGCGCCTGAAAAACGCGCTGGTGAATCTCGGTAACAGCAAAGACTGGGAGACCCTGACCGCACGCGCCAGCGCGGGCAAGCTCACGGGCGTGAACGTGCTTTTGCGGCCGGTCAGCGCGGAATCTCTCGATAATCTGGTCACCACCTCTACCGCGCCGTTTATTTTGCGGGAAACCACCCGCGCCGCGCAGGCCCTGAACAGCCCGGCTCCCGGCGGCTTTTTGATTATCAGTGAAGAGGGCAGCGAGCTGGTGGATCAGCCCTACCCTCCCGTCGCGCTGTATGACATTCCGGCTACGGAGCAGTGGACGGAATTTCAGCGGCTGGCGGAAATGCTGATGCAAACGCCGTTTAGCGCCGAAGGCATTATCACCAATATCTCCACGGACGCTAACGGGACACGCCATATTCGCCTGCACCGTATGCCGGACAACAGCAGCGGCCTGTGGCGCTATATCAGCACCTCGCTTCTGCTACTGGCTTTAGTGGCCTGTTGCCTCTACAACGGTTTTCTGGCTGTGCGCCGCTATCATCGTAACCGCACCCGTCTGACGGAGATCCAGCGTTATTACGAAAGCTGCCTCAACCCAACGCTGATGACCCACCCCGATAACCTCAGCTGATAACCGATTTGCGCGTCCGTGTGTTAATCTGACGCGCATTTCTCTTTCTGGCCGGAGTTTTCCCATGCACACTGATATCGACTGGCAGAACGTAGACACCGTTCTGCTGGATATGGATGGTACGCTGCTCGATCTCGCCTTCGATACCTATTTCTGGCAAACGCTGGTGCCTGAAACATTCGGCGAAAAACAGGGTATTACCCTTGCCCAGGCGCAGGACGTCATCCGCCAGGCGTATCACGCGGTGCAGCATACGCTAAACTGGTACTGTCTGGACTACTGGAGCGAGCGGCTTGGGCTGGATATCTGCGCGATGACCACACAGCAGGGGCCACGGGCGGTATTACGTGAAGATACGGTTCCGTTTCTTGATGCGCTGAAAAAAAGCGGCAAACGGCGCATTTTGCTGACCAATGCGCATCCGCATAATCTGGCGGTCAAACTCGAACATACCGGTCTCGCTTCGCACCTTGATTTATTACTTTCCACCCACACATTTGGTTATCCGAAAGAGGATCAGCGTTTGTGGCAGGCCGTAGCGCGCGAAACAGGTTTAAACCCCGAAAGAACCCTGTTTATTGACGACAGCGAGCCGATTCTGGATGCCGCCGCCACGTTTGGTATTCGTTATTGCCTGGGCGTGACCAACCCGGATTCCGGGCTGGCGGAAAAGCGCTATCTGCGCCATCCCGGTATGAACGACTATCGCCGCCTGATTCCTTCGCTGAGCCGACAGGAGGGTTAATGAAAGAACAGTCGACGCCTGAGGTCCGCCTGGACAAATGGCTGTGGGCGGCGCGCTTTTATAAAACGCGCGCGGTGGCCCGCGAAATGATCGAAGGCGGCAAAGTGCACTACAACGGCCAGCGCAGTAAGCCGAGCAAGCTTGTGGAGCTTAACGCCACTCTGACGCTGCGGCAGGGCAATGACGAACGCACGGTCATTGTGAAAGGCATTACTGAACAGCGCCGCCCTGCCAGCGAAGCCGTCCTGCTCTATGAAGAGACGGCGGAGAGCGTCGAAAAACGCGAAAAAGTGGCGCTGGCGCGCAAGATGAACGCGCTGACCATGCCGCACCCGGATCGTCGGCCTGACAAAAAAGAGCGCCGCGACCTGCGAAAATTTAAATTCGGTGACAGCGAGTAACGCGCACCCGCAAGAGAGAAAACTATGGCTCAACATGACCAATTACACCGTTACCTGTTCGAAAACTATGCCGTGCGCGGCGAGCTGGTAACCGTTTCTGAAACCTGGAAGCAGATCCTCGAAAATCACGACTATCCGCAGCCGGTGAAAACCATTCTCGGCGAGCTGCTGGTCGCGACCAGTCTGCTGACCGCGACCCTGAAATTTGCCGGGGATATCACCGTGCAGTTGCAGGGCGACGGCCCGATGAGCCTGGCAGTCATCAACGGGAATAACCGCCAGCAGATGCGCGGCGTGGCGCGGGTACAGGGCGATATCGCCGACGATGCGGATCTGAAAACCCTGGTGGGCAATGGCTATCTGGTCATTACCATCACCCCGGAAGAGGGCGAACGCTATCAGGGCGTGGTAGGCCTCGAAGGCGACACGCTGGCGGCCTGCCTGGAAGATTACTTCCTGCGTTCCGAACAGCTGCCGACCCGCCTGTTCATTCGTACCGGCAACGTCGAAGGCGCACCGGCCGCAGGCGGCATGCTGCTGCAGGTTTTACCGGCGCAGGATACCCAGGCCGAGGACTTCGAGCATCTGGCGACGCTGACGGAAACCATTAAAGCCGAAGAGCTGCTTGAGCTTCCGGCGCAAGAAGTGCTGTGGCGTCTGTATCATGAAGAAGAGGTCACGCTGTACGATCCGCAGGAGGTGGAGTTCAAATGCACCTGTTCGCGCGAACGCTGCGCTGGCGCGTTAAAGACGCTGCCTGATGAAGAAGTGGATAGCATCATCGCTGAAGAGGGCGAGATCGATATGCACTGCGATTATTGCGGCAACCACTACCTGTTTAATGCGATGGACATTGCGGAAATCCGCAACAACGCCTCTCCTGCCGACCCGCAGGTGCACTAATCCCCCCGCTGCGCTATTTATCACGCCACCTCACGGTGGCGTTTTTGTTTTGCGCGTCACGTTTCTGCTAAAATGCCCGGTGAAAGTCTTACGTAATTTACTTTCATGAAAGCGATTACAGTCACAAACCTGCCGTTTAAAATACTGCTTTATGTCGCTTTGATAACATTAACTCGATGAATATGTCTATTATTGCCAGAATCTGTATCGCCCCGTGACCTTTGTCACAGCGTTTTCCGTATGTTTGCGTTTGTCGAGATACGTAAATCTATGAGCCTCATCGCGGTCAGCGGATAAAGAACAACCCTACAATTTCAGGCAGTACATATTGGCTAAGGAGCAGTGACATGCGCGTTAACGAATTAACCCCGCAGGATCTCAAGGCTTATGGTATCAACGATGTCCAGGATATCGTTTACAACCCCGACTACGATACGTTGTATCAGGAGGAGCTCCGTCCAGATCTGCAAGGATACGAGCGTGGCGTGTTGACCAATTCCGGCGCTGTCGCGGTGGACACCGGTATTTTTACCGGCCGCTCGCCGAAAGATAAGTACATCGTCCGTGACGACATAACCCGCGACACCGTCTGGTGGTCCGATAACGGTAAAGGTAAGAACGACAACAAACCGCTCACGCAGGAAGTCTGGCAACATCTTAAAGGGCTGGTGACGCAGCAGCTTTCCGGCAAGCGTCTGTTTATTGTCGACGCCTTTTGCGGCGCCAACGTTGATACCCGCCTTTCCGTCCGCTTTATTACCGAAGTCGCCTGGCAGGCCCACTTCGTGAAGAATATGTTCATTCGCCCGACCGACAGCGAATTACAAGCGTTCGAGCCCGACTTTATCGTGATGAACGGCGCGAAGTGCACCAACCCGCAGTGGAAAGAACAGGGGATGAATTCAGAAAATTTCGTCGCCTTTAATCTTACCGAGCGCATTCAGTTAATTGGCGGCACCTGGTACGGCGGCGAGATGAAAAAAGGGATGTTCTCAATGATGAACTACCTGCTGCCGCTCAAGGGTATCGCCTCAATGCACTGCTCGGCGAACGTGGGCGAAAAAGGCGATGTGGCGGTCTTTTTTGGGCTCTCCGGCACCGGTAAAACCACCCTTTCCACCGACCCGAAACGCCGACTGATTGGCGACGATGAACACGGCTGGGATGACGATGGCGTCTTTAACTTTGAGGGCGGCTGCTACGCCAAGACCATTCGCCTGTCGGAAGAGGCCGAGCCGGACATCTTCCACGCTATCCGCCGCGATGCGCTGCTGGAAAATGTGGTCGTGCGCGCTGACGGCTCCATCGACTACGATGACGCCTCCAAAACGGAGAACGCCCGTGTCTCCTACCCTATTTATCATATTGATAATATCGTTAAGCCGGTTTCTAAAGCCGGGCACGCCACCAAAGTTATCTTTCTGACAGCGGATGCGTTCGGCGTTCTGCCGCCGGTTTCCCGCCTGACGGCAAACCAGACGCAGTATCACTTCCTCTCTGGCTTTACCGCTAAACTTGCCGGCACCGAGCGCGGCGTTAACGAGCCGACGCCTACCTTCTCCGCCTGCTTTGGCGCGGCGTTCCTGTCACTCCACCCGACGCAGTACGCCGAGGTGCTGGTGCAGCGGATGCAGGCGGCAGGCGCGCAGGCGTATCTGGTCAATACCGGCTGGAATGGCACAGGAAAACGCATCTCCATTAAAGATACGCGGGCGATCATCGACGCCATTCTTGACGGTTCGCTGGATGATGCCGAGACCTTTACCCTGCCGATATTCGATCTGGCGATCCCCACCTCGCTGCCGGGGGTAAACCCGGCGATCCTCGATCCGCGGAATACCTACGGTTCGCCGGAGCAGTGGCAGGAGAAAGCCCAAACGCTGGCGAAACTGTTTATGCAGAATTTCGAGAAGTATACCGATACGCCAGCGGGCGCGGCGCTGGTGAGCGCAGGTCCAGGGTTATAGCCAAACGGCAACGCACAGGCTTCCCGGATGCGGCGCTAAACGCCTTATCCGGGCTACAAATTTTTGTAGCCCGGATAAGCGTCATGCGCACCCGGGAGGTCCGCATGCAGCTACAGATCTCAGCTCTCTTTAACCTGCCCACGCGTGACCGGAACCGGTAGCCAGGCGCGAATACAGAGCCCGCCACGCTCGCTGGTGCCCAGCTCCAGCAGGCCGTTGTGGTTGTCCACAATACGCTGAACAATCGCCAGCCCCAGGCCTGTGCCGCTGGTGCTGCGGGCGCTGTCGCCGCGCACAAACGGCTGGAACAAGTGCTTGCGCTGTTCTGGCTTAATGCCCGGCCCGTCATCCTCCACCTGGAACCAGGCGCGGTTGAGCTCCATGCCGCTGCTAACCTTAATCCACCCCTGGCCGTAGCGCGCCGCGTTGACCACCATGTTGGCGAGGGCGCGTTTAATGGAGAGAGGGTGCATGCGCACCATAATCTCGCCGGGGTGCAATTCGGTATCTATCTCACGCTCGTAGCCGCTCTCTGCGGCAACAACCTCGCCCAGCACCGCATTAAGGTCGGCCAGCTCCATCGGCATCTCCTGGCCGGTGCGCAGATAGTCAATAAACTGCTCGATGATGGCGTTGCACTCTTCGATATCTTTATTGATCGACTCCGCAAGATAGCCGTCCTCTTCCGCCATCATTTCGGTCGCCAGCCGGATGCGGGTCAGCGGCGTGCGCAGGTCGTGGCTCACCCCCGCCATCAGCAAAGTACGGTCGTCCGCCAGCTGCTTCACTCCCGCCGCCATCTGGTTGAAGGCGCGGGTCACGGAGCGCACCTCGGAGGCGCCATATTCACGCAGCGGCGGCGGAATATGCCCTTTCCCCACCTTCAGCGCGGCGTGTTCAAGGTCCACCAATGGCCGGTTCTGGATGCGGATAAAGAGCCACGCGCCGCCTATTGCCAGCAGCATGATCGCCAGCGTATAGCGGAACAGCGGCGAGAAATCGCCCTGGTGGATTTCCGTTAGCGGCACGCGCACCCAGATGTTGGGTGACAGCCATGTTTTCAGCCAGACCACCGGCGAGCTTTTATTGACCTCGACGCGGACTTCCGTCGGGCCGCCAAGCTGCTGCGCCATCTGCTGACTGAGAAATTCATAGTGTTGCGCCCAACGCAGGCCCGCATCTTCTGCGGCCTCGTTGGAGTAGAGCGAGATACCCAGTTCGCGATAGATTTCGCGACGAAAGGCGGGTGGCACCACCAGTTGCGTGCCGTCCTCCAGTTGCAGTTTGTCGGTCATCAGCATACGGACTTCGTAGGCGAGAACCTTATTAAACTGCTGGAGGCTCGGCAGAATGGCGAAGTTCAGCACCACCAGGTAGGTTGTCACCAGGCTTGCGAACAGCAGGGTGACAATCAGCAACAGCGTGCGGGCAAATGAACTGCGCGGCGAGAAGCGCATTCGCCTCATGCTTTAGAGCCGTCCGGTACAAAGACGTAGCCCAGGCCCCACACGGTCTGAATATAACGCGGGTGCGCCGGATCTTCTTCCACCATGCGGCGCAGACGGGAGATCTGTACGTCAATGGAGCGTTCCATTGCCGAATACTCGCGGCCACGGGCCAGGTTCATCAGCTTATCGCGGGAGAGCGGCTCGCGCGGGTGGCTGACCAGCGCTTTCAGCACGGCGAACTCCCCGCTGGTGAGCGGCATCGGCTCGTCTTCGCGGAACATTTCACGGGTGCCAAGGTTGAGCTTGAACTTACCGAAGGCAATGACCGCCTCTTCCTGAGAAGGCGCGCCCGGCAGTTCGTTCGCCTGACGGCGCAGCACCGCGCGAATACGCGCCAGCAGTTCACGCGGGTTGAAGGGTTTCGGGATATAGTCATCGGCGCCGATCTCCAGCCCGACAATACGGTCAACCTCTTCCCCTTTTGCCGTCACCATAATGATCGGCATCGGGTTGCTCTGGCTACGCAGGCGACGGCAGATAGAGAGCCCGTCTTCCCCCGGCAGCATTAAATCAAGAACCATTAAGTGAAAGGACTCACGGGTCAGCAGGCGATCCATCTGTTCTGCGTTAGCGACGCTACGAACCTGGAAGCCTTGCTCGGTAAGATAACGTTCAAGTAATGCGCGTAGACGCATATCGTCATCTACGACCAGAATCTTATAATTCTCTTGCATTGTTTATACTCCCAAAGGATCCGACAATTATGGGTATGTATTCTAAAAAAGTGCGCGTCTACAGCCAGTTAATTCTGGTATAAATTCTAGTCGAAATTGTTACAAAGCATATTTTACAGCAGCTTATCTGGACAATTCATCACAGAAACTACGCTGAGCGCCAGGCTATTTGCAAAGAAATTGATTCGTTAGAAGGCAATAAGATGAAAACGCCCCTGATCACGCGAGAAGGTTATAACAAGCTTAAACAGGAACTGGATTTTCTCTGGCGTCAGGAGCGCCCGGAAGTCACCAAAAAAGTCACCTGGGCGGCCAGCCTCGGCGACCGTAGCGAGAACGCCGACTATCAGTACAACAAAAAGCGCCTGCGGGAGATAGACCGCCGGGTGCGCTACCTGTCGAAGTGCCTGGAGAATTTAAAGATCGTCGATTACTCCCCGCAGCAGGAGGGCAAGGTGTTTTTCGGCGCATGGGTAGAGATTGAGAATGATGACGGCGATACCCTGCGGTTTCGCATCGTAGGCTACGATGAAATTTTCGGTCGTAAGGATTACATCTCTATCGACTCGCCGATGGCCCGCGCGCTGCTGAAAAAAGAGGTGGGCGATGTCGCGGTCGTACAAACGCCCGGCGGCGAGGCAACCTGGTACGTCAACGAAATCGAGTACGTTAAATCGTCCTGAACTTCCCCCGACGGCTGGCATTTTTGCCAGCCAGTCCGTATAACTATCCCCTGATTTTTGATCCACTAGATGAAAAAGCCATGATGAATGATTCGCTCTGCCGCATTATTGCGGGTGAACTCCAGGCACGTGCTGAACAGGTAGAAGCCGCTGTTCGCCTGCTGGATGAAGGGAACACCGTGCCGTTTATCGCACGTTATCGTAAGGAAGTCACCGGCGGTCTGGACGACACGCAGCTGCGTAATCTGGAAACCCGTCTGGGCTACCTGCGCGAACTGGAAGAACGCCGTCAGGCCATTCTTAAATCCATCGGCGAGCAGGGCAAGCTGACCGACGATCTGGCGAAAGCCATCAACGGCACCCTCAGCAAAACCGAGCTGGAAGATCTCTACCTGCCCTACAAACCGAAGCGCCGCACGCGCGGGCAAATCGCCATTGAGGCGGGGCTGGAGCCGCTGGCCGACCTGCTGTGGAACGAGCCGTCCCACGATCCGGAAACAGAAGCCGCGAAGTATATCGACGCCGATAAAGGCGTAGCCGATTCCAAAGCCGCCCTCGACGGCGCGCGCTACATTCTGATGGAGCGTTTCGCCGAAGACGCCGCGCTGCTGGCGAAGGTACGTGATTACCTGTGGAAAAACGCCCACCTGGTTGCTGCCGTGGTAAGCGGCAAAGAGGAAGAAGGGGCCAAGTTCCGCGACTACTTCGACCATCACGAGCCTATCTCCAGCGTACCGTCGCACCGGGCGCTGGCCATGTTCCGTGGCCGCAACGAAGGGATATTGCAGCTTTCGCTCAATGCCGATCCGCAGTTTGATGAACCGCCGAAAGAGAGCCACTGCGAACAGATTATTCAGGATCATCTTGGGCTGCGCCTGAACAACGCGCCGGCGGACAGCTGGCGCAAAGGCGTCGTGAGCTGGACCTGGCGCATTAAGGTGCTGATGCACCTGGAAACCGAACTGATGGGCACCGTCCGCGAGCGTGCGGAAGAAGAAGCGATTAACGTCTTCGCCCGTAACCTGCACGACCTGCTGATGGCCGCCCCGGCAGGCCTGCGCGCGACAATGGGTCTCGATCCTGGCCTGCGCACCGGCGTAAAAGTCGCCGTGGTGGACGGCACCGGCAAACTGGTGGCGACCGACACTATCTACCCGCATACCGGCCAGGCGGCGAAAGCGGCGGTAGCCGTGGCGGCGCTGTGTGAAAAACACAACGTCGAACTGGTGGCTATCGGCAACGGTACGGCATCGCGCGAGACCGAGCGTTTCTTCCTCGACGTGCAGAAGCAGTTCCCGAAGGTCACCGCGCAGAAGGTGATCGTCAGCGAGGCGGGCGCGTCTGTCTATTCCGCCTCCGAACTGGCGGCGCTGGAGTTCCCGGACCTTGATGTGTCCCTGCGCGGCGCGGTCTCTATCGCCCGTCGCTTACAGGACCCGCTGGCGGAGCTGGTGAAGATCGATCCGAAATCCATCGGCGTCGGCCAGTATCAGCATGACGTCAGCCAGACGCAGCTGGCCCGTAAGCTGGATGCGGTGGTAGAAGACTGCGTGAACGCCGTTGGCGTTGACCTCAACACCGCCTCCGTTCCGCTGCTCACCCGCGTGGCGGGACTGACCCGGATGATGGCGCAGAATATCGTCGCCTGGCGCGATGAAAACGGCCAGTTCCAGAACCGTCAGCAGCTGCTGAAAGTGAGCCGTCTGGGGCCGAAAGCCTTTGAGCAGTGCGCGGGCTTCCTGCGCATCAACCACGGCGACAACCCGCTCGACGCCTCAACCGTGCACCCGGAAGCCTATCCGGTGGTGGAGCGCATTCTGGCGGCGACGCAGCAGGCGCTAAAAGAGTTGATGGGCAACAGCAGCGAACTGAAAGCGCTGAAAGCGGCTGATTTCACCGACGATAAATTCGGTGTGCCCACCGTTACCGACATCATCAAAGAGCTGGAAAAACCGGGCCGCGATCCGCGCCCTGAGTTTAAAACCGCGAAGTTCGCCGACGGCGTGGAGACCATGAACGACCTGCTGCCGGGCATGGTGCTGGAGGGGGCGGTCACTAACGTCACCAACTTCGGCGCGTTTGTTGACATCGGCGTGCACCAGGATGGCCTGGTACATATCTCATCGCTGGCCGATAAGTTTGTGGAAGATCCGCATACCGTGGTGAAAGCAGGCGATATCGTGAAGGTCAAAGTGCTGGAAGTGGACCTCCAGCGCAAGCGCATCGCGCTGACCATGCGGCTTGATGAACAGCCAGGCGACAGTAACGCGCGCCGCGGCGGCGGTAACGACCGCGCGCAGGGTAACCGCCCGGCGGCGAAAGCGGCAAAACCCCGTGGCCGCGACGCGCAGCCAGCCGGGAACAGCGCCATGATGGATGCGCTGGCGGCCGCCATGGGCAAAAACGTTAATCTTCTGCCCCCTCCGCGAGGAGGGGGTTTTACCGCTGGAAAAGCTCCCCCTGACAAATTGTCAAAATTATTAACCAACCCGCTCCGCCGCTTGTATTTTTATTGCGTTGATATTCAGTATTATTTTCAAGTCATTAACAACTTAATTCATTATTTACCCATAAAGTGATGAAATAAATTCAAATAACTTTTCATCTCTTCGACATCTCTATTCCACGCGCTAAAAAGTTAATGCGATAAATATTGAGCCATATCAACTTAATTTCGAATTGTGATTTCCCTCGGGCCTGCGTCGCGGTTTAATAGCGATGATAGAAACCATTCTCATTATCATTGCCTGAATGACGTATCCCGCATTCGCTTGTTGGCTAACCGGTTGGTTTCATGCCCGTCCGGCATGAACAGAACACAAATTTCGATATTAATAAGTAGGCTCTATGCAATTCTCACCTGAAAGCACCTGGAAAATAACGGGTTTTTCAAGCGAAATAAGCCCGGCGTGGCGCCAGAAACTCCTCTCTTTAGGTATGTTGCCTGGCTCATCATTTAGTGTGGTGCGTATCGCGCCCTTAGGCGACCCCATTCATATTGAAACCCGACGCGTTAACCTGGTGTTAAGAAAAAAGGATCTGGCGTTTCTGGAACTGGAAGCCCTTTCCCGTTAATGGTCAGAAAATAAAGAGTAATGCACCATGCAGAAATTAACTGTGGGATTAATTGGTAATCCTAACTCCGGCAAAACAACGTTATTTAACCAGTTGACCGGCGCTCGCCAGCGGGTGGGCAACTGGGCTGGCGTAACGGTTGAGCGTAAAGAGGGGTTATTTGCCACTACCGATCATCAGGTTACGCTGGTTGACCTGCCCGGCACCTATTCGCTAACCACTATCTCCTCGCAGACCTCGCTTGATGAGCAGATCGCCTGCCACTACATCCTCGGCGGCGAAGCCGATGTATTGATTAACGTCGTGGACGCCTCCAACCTTGAGCGCAACCTCTACCTCACGCTGCAACTGCTGGAGCTGGGCATCCCCTGCGTGGTGGCGCTCAACATGCTGGATATCGCGGAAAAACAAAAGGTGCGGATCGATATCGACGCGCTTTCCGCCCGTCTCGGCTGCCCGGTAGTACCGCTGGTATCAACCAAAGGGCGCGGTATTGAAGCCCTGAAAATGGCGCTCGATCGCCATCGCGTCAACAGCGATGTTGAGCGGGTTCATTACCCGCAGCCTCTCGTGGAGGAAGCGGAAAAACTCGCGCAAAGCATGTCTTCGGCAATGTCCGCGCAGCAGCGCCGCTGGCTCGGCCTGCAAATGCTGGAGGGCGATATTTACAGTCGCGCCTACGCCGGGAATGCCGCTCAATATCTGGACGCCTCCCTTGCCCGCCTGAAAGGGGAGATGGACGATCCGGCGCTGCATATCGCTGACGCTCGCTACCAGACTATCGCCGCCGTCTGTGAAGCGGTCAGTAATACCTTAACCGCCGAGTCCAGCCGTTTTACCGCAGCCCTCGATCGTATCATTCTGAACCGCGTGCTTGGCCTGCCGATTTTCCTGTTCGTCATGTACCTGATGTTCCTGCTCGCCATTAACATTGGCGGCGCGCTGTCGCCCATTTTCGACGCGGGCTCGGTGGCGATTTTCGTGCACGGCATTCAGTGGCTTGGCTATACGCTGCACTTCCCGGACTGGCTGACGGTATTTCTCGCGCAGGGGCTCGGCGGCGGTATCAACACCGTGTTACCGCTGGTGCCGCAAATCGGCATGATGTACCTGTTCCTCTCATTCCTGGAGGATTCCGGCTACATGGCGCGGGCCGCGTTCGTGATGGATCGCCTGATGCAGGCGCTCGGTCTGCCGGGTAAATCGTTCGTGCCGCTGATTGTCGGCTTCGGCTGCAACGTGCCCTCCGTCATGGGCGCTCGCACGCTGGATGCGCCGCGCGAACGGCTGATGACCATTATGATGGCGCCGTTTATGTCCTGCGGCGCGCGGCTGGCGATTTTCGCCGTCTTTGCCGCTGCGTTCTTTGGTCAGCAGGGGGCGCTGGCCGTCTTCTCGCTGTACGTGCTGGGCATTGTGATGGCCATTCTGACCGGCCTGATGCTGAAACACACCATTATGCGCGGTGAAGCGTCGCCGTTTATTATGGAACTGCCCGTCTACCACGTACCGCACCTGAAAAGCCTGGTGCTGCAAACCTGGCAGCGCCTGAAAGGCTTCGTACTGCGCGCCGGTAAAGTCATTGTGGTGGTGAGCATTTTCCTCAGCGCCCTCAACAGTTTCTCCCTGAGCGGCAAACCGGTGCACAACATTAACGACTCGGCGCTGGCCTCCGTCAGCCGCGTCTTCACCCCCTTGCTGGAGCCGATTGGCGTTCACGGCGACCACTGGCAGGCCACGGTCGGGCTGTTTACCGGCGCCATGGCGAAAGAGGTCGTTGTGGGTACGCTTAACACCCTCTACACCGCCGAGAATATTCAGGAAGAGGAGTTCAATCCGGCGGAATTTAGCCTGACCGACGAACTGGGCGGCGCGCTGGAAGAGACCTGGAGCAGCCTGAAAGAGACATTCAGCCTGAGCGTGCTGGCGAACCCTATTGAAGCCAGCAAAGGCGATGGCGAAATGGAGACCGGCACCATGGGCGTGATGAGCGAAAAATTCGGCAGCCCGGCCGCAGCCTACAGCTACCTGATTTTCGTTCTGCTCTACATCCCCTGCATTTCGGTAATGGGGGCTATCGCCCGGGAATCCAGCCGCGGATGGATGGGCTTCTCTATTCTGTGGGGGCTCAATATCGCGTATTCGCTTGCCACCCTCTTCTACCAGACAGCAAGCTTTAGCCAGCATCCGGCCTATAGCCTGACCTGCATTCTGGCGGTGATCCTCTTCAACGTGCTGGTTATTGGCGCTCTGCGCCGCGCCAGAAGCCGCGTGGATGTCAACCTGCTGGCAACGCGTAAAACCGTTGCCAGCTGCTGCGACAGCCCCGCTGGCGACTGTCATTAACCGGAGGTAAAGATGGCATCGCTACTGGATATCCGCAATATGCTGGCGCTACAGGGCCGTATGGAGGCCAGCCAGCTGAGCGCCGCGCTACATCTGTCACCCTCGCTGGTAGAGGCGATGCTCCATCGCATGGAGGCAATGGGAAAAGCGGCGCGCGTTGAAGAGGAATTACAGAATTGCCTGACAGGGGAGTGTAAAAACTGCCCCGAAGGGAAAACGGCCTGCCGCCGTGAGTGGTGGACGCTGACAGCGTAAGAAAGCGGATCAGCCGACCCGCTTCACAGGCAATTACTTATAGACATCCGCGGTGGCGTGGATGTCTTTCTCATTTTTCTCGCCGCTGGTCACAACGAAGTAAGTGCCGCCCAGCTCATCCGCTTTTTTCGACAGCTCTTTTTTAGCATCCATCGGCGCGGTGGTGTCTGACGTAGTAATGGTGCCGACTTTCGTCAGATTCATATCTTTCACTTTATCTTTTTCCAGTTCCTGGGCCGCCATAACGCCAAACGACAGGGAACCGATCACCAGAGATGCAACAATACCTGTAACAAGTTTCATACCATGATTCTCCTCAGGTTCTAAAATGTTGTGTCGTTACGGCGCATACGTTCCATAGCGCCGTAACATAATGAGTATTGTTGCAAAACGGCTATTTTTCCAGCCGTGCAATAATTACGCTGGGTGATTAATCGCCGCCAGCGCCTCGCAAAAAGCATCCGGATGGGAGATGAACGGCGCATGGGCCGCTTTGGGGAAAATCACCGATTTACTCTGCGGCCACAGCGAATCCAGCAGGGGAACAATTTTGCGCGGCACCAGCCCGTCAAGATGGCCATAAAGCCGCAAGAACGGCATCTGCAGCGAGCTCAGTGCTGTACGCAGGTCGGCGGTTTTAAGGATCTCCAGCCCGCCGTTCAGCACCTCCGCGCCGGGCATGGGCAGAGAAAGCACCGCCTCTTTAAGCCTGCGGGCATCCTGCCGCGCCGTCTCCGTGCCCAGCGTTTGTAGCGCCAGGAAACGCTCGACCGTGCGCTGAAAATCCTCGCTTAACTGATGCTGAAACCCTGCCAGGACCTCGGGCTTGATGCCCGGCCACGCCTCCTGCGCGCTAAAACAGGGCGATGAGGCGACCGTCACCAGCGCGCTTACGCGGGAAGGGGCGGTTAAGGCGATCTGGCTTGCCACCAGCCCGCCAAGGCTCCAGCCCAGCCACACCGCCCGCTGCGGCGCCTGCGCCAGCACGGTTTGCGCCATCTCTTGCAGGCTCATCGCCGGGAAACCACCGCTGCGCCCGTAGCCCGGCAGATCCACCAGATGCAGTGTAAATTGCGAGCGAAGCTGCGGCACGATGCAATCCCAGACCTGCGCATTCAGCCCCCACCCGTGCAGCAGCACAAGATGACGATCGCCTTCACCTTTGGTTTCCCACCAGATCTCTTTCATCAGTTATTGTTCTCGTTGTTTAAACAGGGAGGTTAACTATGCTAACAGTGCCCGGCTTATGCTGGCTATGCGGAATGCCGCTTGCGCTCTCACGCTGGGGGCTGTGCTCAAGCTGCACGCGGGCTGTCGCCATGCTGGGCATCGTCTGCCCGTGTTGCGCGCTGCCAGCCGCAAGCGCCGCTCTCCCCTGCGGTCGCTGCCTGCGCAAATTACCCGCCTGGCACGCTATGGTTGCCGTCAGCGACTATCGTCCTCCGCTGAGCGGCCTGGTACATCAGTTTAAATTCAGCCGTCGCCCTGAGATGGCCGCGGCTCTGGCGCGGCTTCTGCTGCTGAAAGTGGTCTATACGCGCGCAGCAGGCGTGCTCCCCCGCCCCGATATGATAATTAGCGTACCGCTTTACCGGCGAAGAGCGTGGCGCAGAGGCTACAACCAGAGCGATCTGCTGTGCCGGGAGCTGGCTCGCTGGCTGCGCTGCCGCTATTCACCGTCGGCGATGGTCAGAGTTCGCCCGACGGCTATCCAGCACCACCTCAGTGCGCGGCTACGCAAACGTAACCTGAAAAATGCCTTTCGCCTTGAATTGCCCGTGCAGGGGCTCCATATGGTTATCGTGGATGATGTCGTCACTACCGGTAGCACCGTCGCAGAGATAAGTCAGTTGTTAAAACGCAACGGCGCGGCGTCTGTTCAGGTATGGTGCCTGTGTCGAACCTTGTAGACCCTCGATGATGGGCGTATTATAACCAAGTAAAATAGTCAACTATTAGGCCATTGCTATGATCCGAATCTCCGATGCCGCGCAAGCGCATTTCGCTAAACTGCTGGCAAATCAGGAAGAAGGGACGCAAATCCGCGTGTTTGTGATTAATCCAGGCACGCCGAACGCTGAATGCGGCGTCTCTTATTGCCCGCCAGACGCAGTGGAAGCCACTGACACCGCCCTCAAATTCGAACAGCTGACCGCCTACGTCGATGAGTTAAGCGCCCCGTATCTGGAAGATGCGGAAATCGATTTTGTTACCGACCAGCTCGGCTCCCAGCTCACCCTGAAAGCGCCGAACGCTAAAATGCGTAAAGTGTCCGATGACGCGCCGCTGATGGAGCGCGTTGAGTACCTGCTGCAGTCGCAAATCAACCCGCAGCTTGCCGGTCACGGCGGCCGCGTTACGCTGATGGAAATCACTGACGAAGGCTACGCCATCCTGCAATTTGGCGGCGGCTGCAACGGTTGTTCAATGGTCGACGTGACCCTCAAGGAAGGGATCGAGAAGCAGATGCTGAACGAATTCCCGGAACTGAAAGGGGTGCGCGATTTGACCGAACACCAGCGCGGCGAACACTCTTACTACTGATGTCTCATCACGTTCTCCCGTCAGGGAGAACGTGTTACCCGTATCTTTTTTGTCCTTTTTTGCCCCTCTTTTTCCTCTCATTTCCTGCCTGTTTTTTGACAAGCTTCTCAGATTGCAAATTTAAACCAGGCCGGTGATTCTCTTTTGCCAAATGTTACCCGTATCATCTTGCGCGACGCCAAAATTATAAAAACATCCAGCTATTCTTTTAGACGGCGGATGTAAGCCGGAATTGGCGCCGCAGCGCTCCGTTATGCTCGTTATTAGCGCATCGCAGACGCTGACAGAAAAACGTTACCCATAACAAATTAAGGCCAGGTAAATCATGCCATTAGTCATCGTTGCTATCGGTGTAATCTTGTTGTTGTTATTAATGATCCGCTTCAAATTGAACGGATTTATCGCTCTGATTCTGGTCGCGCTTGCCGTCGGCCTGATGCAGGGCATGCCGCTGGATGCCGTTATTAAATCAATCAAAGCCGGTGTTGGCGGAACCCTTGGCAGCCTTGCGCTGATCATGGGCTTCGGCGCGATGCTGGGTAAAATGCTGGCGGACTGCGGCGGCGCGCAGCGCATCGCCACTACGCTGATTGAAAAATTTGGCGAGAAGCATATTCAGTGGGCCGTGGTACTGACCGGCTTTACCGTTGGTTTCGCCCTGTTCTACGAAGTGGGCTTCGTGCTGCTGCTGCCGCTGGTCTTCACCATCGCCGCTGCCGCGCGCATTCCGCTGCTGTATGTCGGCGTGCCGATGGCGGCCGCGCTCTCTGTGACCCACGGCTTCCTGCCGCCGCACCCCGGTCCGACCGCTATTGCCACCATCTTCCATGCTGATATGGGCAAAACGCTGCTCTACGGTACGCTGCTGGGTATTCCGACCGTTATTCTCGCAGGCCCGGTGTATGCCCGCTTCCTGAAAGGTATCGATAAGCCGATTCCGGAAGGGCTCTACAATAAAAAGACCTTTAGCGAAGAAGAGATGCCGGGCTTTGGCGTGAGCGTCTGGACAGCGCTGGTGCCGGTGATTCTGATGGCCCTGCGCGCCGTTGCTGAAATGCTGCTGCCGAAAGGCCACGCCATTCTGCCTTACGCGGAGTTCTTCGGCGACCCGGTGATGGCAACCATGATCGCGGTGCTGATTGCCGTCTTCACCTTCGGCCTGAACCGTGGCCGTTCTATGGACGACATCAACGACACGCTGGTCAGTTCGATCAAGATTATCGCCATGATGCTGTTGATCATCGGCGGCGGCGGCGCGTTCAAGCAGGTGCTGGTGGATAGCGGCGTGGATAAATATATCGCCTCTCTGATGCATGCAACCAACCTGTCGCCGCTGTTTATGGCCTGGTCAATTGCCGCCGTGCTGCGTATCGCGCTCGGTTCTGCAACCGTCGCGGCAATTACCGCTGGCGGTATCGCCGCCCCGCTGATCGCCACTACCGGCGTAAGCCCGGAACTGATGGTCATCGCCGTGGGCTCCGGCAGCGTGATTTTCTCTCACGTTAACGATCCGGGCTTCTGGCTGTTCAAAGAGTATTTCAACCTGACGATCGGTGAGACCATCAAGTCATGGTCGGCGCTGGAAACAATTATTTCGGTGTGCGGCCTGGTAGGTTGTCTGCTGCTGAATATGGTGATTTAACCCTCAACCCTCACCCCGGCCCTCTCCCTGAAAGGGAGAGGGTGGGATAAACGTCCTTCCTGCACTACTTCTTATTTAACGCCTTTCTTCGCTTATCCAGATCCTTAATCAGCTTATTGACGCCATCGTCGGCGAACATCGCTTCAAGGGAGGTGGAGAGCTTACGCCGCCAGTTTTTATACTGCGAACTGGTGCCTGGCACATTCACCGGTCCGGCCATATTCAGCCAGTCTTCCGGTTGCAGGCCCAGCAGGCCGCTGTTGCTGTCGGCGATATAACGCTGCATGGCGCGGTTGAGCGTGGCGGTCATCGCCATGCGTGAGGCGCTGCGCCCGACCCGTTTTGGCAGGCAGCCGTGCTTGTGCAATGCGTCAAGCAGCCCCTGCTTCGCCCGTTCGCGGTCGGCATACAGCCCACGCAAAATCTCTTCATCCGGATAAAGCCCCAGGGTTTTACCCAGCGTCAGGTCGCCGCTTTCCCAGTAGCCGCGCAGGGTCGGCAGGTCATGGGTGGTGGCAACCGCCATTGACTGCGCGGGGTACTCTTCCGGCGCGCGAAAGCCATTGTGTCCGTCGCCTTCGAAATAGAGCACCTTGTACGAATAGACGCCGCTATCACGCAGTTTACCGACGATCTCTTTCGGCACGGTACCCAGGTCTTCGCCAATCACCATGCATTGATGGCGCTGGCTTTCGAGGGCGAGAATCGACAACAGATCGTCCACCGGATAGTGGACATAAGCCCCCTGATCCGCCGTTTCGCCATAGGGGATCCACCACAGGCGCAGCATCGACATCACATGATCGATTCGCAGCGCGCCGCAGCTTTGCATATTGGCGCGCAGCAGGTCGATGAAAGGCTCATAGGCCCGGGCGGCCATAATATGAGGGTCCATCGGCGGCAGCCCCCAGTTTTGTCCGAGCGGGCCGAGGATATCCGGCGGCGCGCCTACCGAGGCTTTCAGGCAGTACAGCTCGCGGTCGCACCAGGTTTCCGCTCCGCCTTCGGCCACGCCAACCGCCAGGTCGCGGTACAACCCAACAGGCATACCGTAGCCCTGGCTTACCTGCCAGCACTCGGCAAACTGTTTCCAGGCCAGCCACTGCAGCCAAAGGTAAAAATTCACCTCATCGGCATACTCTTCACAAAAGGCCTTAACGTCCGCACTGTCGGTGGACTGATAGCCCTCCGGCCACGCCGGCCAGCCCCAGCGGGAGGCGTCCTGCTGCATCTGGTTGGCGTGCAGCGCGTCGAATGCCGCCTGCCAGTAAAGGCTTTCGCCCTCCTGCTGCACAAAGGCGGTAAATGCGGCGCGGGCTTCATCCTCCGCTTCGCGGGCCGCAAACTGTTTCCAAGCCAGGCGCAGCGCCGCAAGCTTAAGCGTGGTCACGGCGGTATAGTCGACAAACTCCTCCGCCCGCGCTTCATTCAGCGCCTGTTGCGTGGCAGGCAGCTTCCACCACGCCTGCGCCTCTTTGCTTTGGCGGAAATCTTCCACCGCCTGCACATCGATATAAACCACGTTCAGCCAGCGACGGGACGACGGGCTATACGGGCTGGCGCTTTCCGGGCTCGCCGGATAAAGCGCATGGATGGGGTTCAGCCCAATAAACGCGCCGCCGCGGCGGGCCACTTCGCCGAGCATAGCTTTGAGATCGCCAAAATCGCCGATCCCCCAGTTGTTTTCCGAGCGCAGCGTGTAGAGCTGCACGCAGGCGCCCCACAGCTTTTTGCCTGCCAGCAGCGCCTGCGGCTCATAGCAGCGCTTTGGCGCGACAATCAGGCGGCAGTGCCAGCGCCGCTCATCCTGGCGCAGCGTCAGGGTGTGGTAGCCCTGCGGCAGTTTGGTCGGCAGCGTCAGACTTTTGCCGCCCTCTATCTGCCCTTTATGCTGCTGCCCCTCTTCGGTGGTGATGAGCCAGTCGAAGCGCCCCTCGCCTTCAATGGGCAGCTGTTTTCTTTTGCCCTGGGCATACACCAGCACATTCGGCACCGGCGTTACCGCGACGGGCGTCGCGGCAGCGTGGTGCATGGCATCCAGCAAACGCCGTTTGGTATCTGCGCCGATAGACTGCGGTTTGCCATGCGCATTGATGTAATTCGGACTAATGCCCGCCGCCAGCGCGGCGTTGTCGAGACGTTTGCTCACCATAGGCTTCCTTAGCGTTTCGCCTGCCAGATGCGTTGCTGGTAATCGCGGATAGAACGATCCGAGCTGAACATACCGCAGCGTGCGGTGTTGAGGATGGCCGCACGCGTCCAGGCTTCTTCATCACGGTACAGCTCATCGACGCGTCTTTGCGCTTCTACGTAGGCGGCAAAGTCCGCCAGCACCAGGTACGGATCGCCGCCCTGTTTGCCGATGCTGTGCAGCATCTGGTCGAAAGCGTGTTTATCGCCGTCGCTGTATTTCCCGCTCTCCAGCTCTTTGAGCACCGCATCCAGCACGTTGTCTTTTTTACGCCATTTCACCGGGTCGTAGCCTTTGGCTTTCAGCGCCTTCACCTCTTCCACGGTATGGCCGAAGATAAAGATATTCTCATCGCCTACCTGCTCGGCGATCTCCACGTTGGCCCCGTCCAGCGTTCCGACGGTCAGCGCGCCGTTAAGCGCCAGCTTCATATTGCCCGTGCCGGAGGCCTCTTTGCCTGCGGTCGAGATCTGCTCCGAGACATCCGCCGCCGGAATCATCCGCTCGGCCGCCGAGACGCAGTAGTCCGGCAGGAATACCACTTTCAGCTTGTCACCAACCTGCGGGTCGTTGTTAATGACCTCTGCCACTTTATTAATGGCATAGATAATGTTTTTCGCCAGGTAATAACCGGGTGCCGCTTTCGCGCCGAAGAGGAAAACGCGCGGTACGCGGTTCGCCTGCGGGTTCTCGCGGATCTCTTTATAAAGCGCCACGATATGCAGCAGGTTCAGGTGCTGACGCTTGTACTCGTGCAGGCGCTTAATCTGGATATCAAACAGCGCGTGCGGGTTGATCTCAATGCCGGTGCGCGCTTTCACAAACGCCGCCAGCCGCACTTTGTTGTCCTGTTTGATGGCGCGGTATTTGGCGCGGAATTTCGCGTCGTCGGCATACTTTTCCAGATGAATGAGCTGGTCGAGATCGTTGGCCCACTCTTTTTTCAGCGTTTTATCCAGCAGCGCCGCCAGCGCCGGGTTGCACTGCTTGATCCAGCGACGTGGCGTAATGCCGTTGGTCACGTTGTGGAATTTGTTCGGCCAGAGCTGGTGGTACTCCGGGAACAGATCTTTCACCACCAAGTCCGAGTGCAGCGCGGCTACGCCGTTCACCGCAAACCCGCTTACCACGCACAGGTTGGCCATGCGCACCTGTTTGTCATGCACCACCGCCAGCTTCGCCCAGACCTGCTTGTCGCCAGGCCAGGTTTTATCGACCAGGGTTTTGAAACGATCGTTAATCTGTTTGATTAACTGCATATGGCGCGGCAGCAGCGCTTTCACCAGCTTCTCATCCCAGCACTCCAGCGCTTCCGGCATCAGGGTATGGTTGGTGTAGGCGAAGGTCTTGCTGGTGATGGCCCAGGCGTCGTCCCAGCTCAGCTGATGTTCGTCGATCAGGACGCGCAGCATTTCAGGGATGGCGATAGTCGGATGGGTATCGTTAAGCTGAATCACTTCGAAATCCGGCAGTTGGGCAAGAGTACGCCCAGCCAGATGGTGGCGACGCAGAATATCGGCAACCGAGCAGGCGCACTGGAAGTATTGCTGCATTAAACGCAGCTTTTTGCCCGCCTGGTGGTTATCGTTCGGGTAGAGCACTTTGGTCAGTTTTTCGGCGTCGATACCCTGCTGTTCAGCACGCAGGAAGTCGCCGTCGTTGAATTTGGTGAGATCGAACGGATGGGCGTGCGTCGCCTGCCAGAGACGCAGCGGCTGTGTCACCCCGTTACGATAACCTAACACCGGCAGATCCCAGGCTTCGCCCACAATGGTGAACGCAGGCGTCCAGCGCCCCTCCTTGCTTACCTTGCCACCAATGCCCACCTGCACATCAAGCTGTTCGTTATGGTTGAACCACGGATAGGTACGGCGATGCCAGTCGTCCGGCGCCTCTTTCTGATGGCCGTCAACGAAGGACTGACGAAACAGGCCGTACTGGTAATTCAGGCCGTAGCCTGTCGCGGGTTGCCCTACCGTCGCCATAGAATCAAGGAAGCAGGCTGCCAGACGCCCAAGTCCGCCGTTGCCCAGCGCCGGATCGGTCTCCTCTTCCAGCAGGTCGGTAAGATTAAAACCGTACCCCTGCAGCACGTCGCTAACATCTTCATACCAGCCCAGGTTGAGCAGGTTGTTGCCGGTCAGTCGGCCAATGAGAAACTCCATCGAGATGTAGTTTACATGGCGCTGCTGCTGCGCCGGTTTCGCCTGCGGCTGCGCCACCAGCAGTTCCGCCAGTGCGCCGCTTAATGCTTGCCACCACTGACGTGTTGTCATCTCCTGGGCGGCATGCAGACCAAAATGCTGCCACTGACGCGTCAGGGCCGCCTCGAATTGCGCTTTATTAAAAGTGGACTTTGACATAGGGAACTCAGATCCTGTAGGTGAAAAACAACGTTAGCGCTAGTGTGCCCGGCTCACTTAATGACTTCCTCATCCTGCCAGGGATTCACCAGGGAGGAGTAGCGGGGATGAGCGAAAAGTGTGATCGTCGCCACCTAAAACTAGCTGTTTTTTTAAACACGAATCAAGCTGTTGCCAGGTAAATCAGGCAAAAAGGACACGCTCCGCCCACCCGGCTCGCATCTGTGCCTGGCAAGATGATGAAATGCCGTTTCAGGAAAATCAGGAAAGCAGTACCACACGTGTTTTGCGGAAATAATATTTTCTGCCGTTTCTTTTTTCTTTTGCACTATTTGTGCGGTTACTTTCGGTCTTGCTCTGAAATAGTTTTAAGAATGACCTAATGTCGAAATCGCTTTTTTCACCACCGCGCATTTTTATAGCAAACCAGCCTGCATGCCTCATCCCTGCTGGGGTGGCCATTTTCCGACAAATGAAAAAGAAATGTGACATAGTGCAAATTCACAGTCGTCAGAATCGGACATAACTTGCAATACCTCTGAATTTATCCGAATTTATTGTTATTAATTACGAAGCGCAAAAAAATTCTGTCCCTCCTTTTCTCACAGTGAAGTGATAACTATGTTGATTCCGTCAAAATTAAGTCGCCCGGTTCGTCTCGACCATACGGTGGTCCGTGAACGGCTGTTGACTAAACTTTCCGGCGCGAACAATTTTCGGTTGGCGCTGATCACAAGCCCCGCGGGGTACGGCAAAACGACGCTCATTTCCCAGTGGGCTGCGGGGAAAAACGATGTGGGCTGGTTCTCGCTCGACGAAGGAGATAACCAACAGGAGCGCTTCGCCAGCTATTTTATCGCCGCCATCCAGCAGGCCACCGGCGGGCACTGCGTCAGCAGCGAAGTGATGGCGCAAAAGCGCCAGTACGCCAGCCTCTCCTCCCTCTTCGCTCAGCTATTTATTGAGCTGGCGGAGTGGCAACGCCCGCTCTATCTGGTAATCGACGATTACCACCTGATAACGAACCCCGTTATCCACGAAGCAATGCGTTTTTTCTTACGCCATCAGCCAGAAAACCTGACGCTGATTGTGTTGTCCCGCAACCTGCCGCAGTTGGGTATCGCCAACCTGCGCGTGCGCGAACAGCTGCTGGAAATCGGCAGCCATCAGCTGGCATTTACCCATCAGGAAGCGAAACAGTTTTTCGACTGCCGTCTGACCTCCCCCATTGAAGCGGCGGAGAGCGGCCGCCTGTGTGATGACGTGGCGGGCTGGGCGACGGCGCTACAGCTGATCGCCCTTTCCGTGCGCCAGAATCACGGCGCGCCACATCAATCCGCGCGTCGCCTGGCCGGTATCAACGCCACCCACCTTTCTGACTATCTGGTGGATGAGGTACTCAACAACGTTGATGTCGCCACCCGCCACTTCCTGCTGAAAAGCTCGCTGCTGCGCTCAATGAACGACGCGCTGATTGTGCGGGTTACCGGCGAAGAGAACGGCCAGATGCGGCTGGAAGAGATTGAGCGCCAGGGGCTGTTTTTGCAGCGCATGGATGATTCCGGCGAATGGTTCAGCTACCACCCGCTGTTCGGTAACTTTCTGCGCCAGCGCTGCCAGTGGGAGCTGGCCACGGAGCTGCCCGCTATCCATCGCGCGGCGGCGGAGAGCTGGATGGCGCAGGGTTTCCCCAGCGAAGCGATTCACCATGCGCTGGCGGCGGGCGACGGCACTATGCTGCGCGATATTCTGCTCAACCACGCCTGGGGCTTATTCAATCACAGTGAGCTTGGCCTGCTGGAAGCTTCGCTGAAAGCATTGCCGTGGGAGAGCCTGCTGGAAAACCCGCGTCTCGTGCTATTGCAGGCGTGGCTGATGCAGAGCCAGCATCGCTACAGTGAAGTCAATACGCTGCTGGCCCGCGCCGAGCAGGAGATGACCACCGGGATGGACACCTCCCTGCACGGCGACTTTAATGCGTTGCGCGCCCAGGTGGCCATCAACGACGGCGACGCCACCGAAGCCGAGCGGCTGGCGATGGTGGCCCTCGACGAACTGCCCCTTGCCAATTTTTACAGCCGTATCGTCGCCACCTCGGTGCACGGCGAGGTGCTGCACTGCAAAGGCCAACTGACCAATTCGCTGGCGGTAATGCAGCAAACCGAGCAGATGGCGCGCCGCCATGACGTCTGGCATTACGCCCTGTGGAGCCTGATTCAGCAGAGTGAAATTCTTTTCGCTCAGGGCTTTTTGCAGGCGGCCTGGGAGACCCAGGAAAAAGGCTTTACCCTGGTGCGCGAACAGCACCTTGAGCAGCTGCCGATGCATGAGTTTCTGCTGCGCATTCGCGCCCAGCTTCTGTGGGCATGGGCGCGGCTGGACGAGTCCGAAGCGGCGGCCCGCCAGGGAATGGAGGTGCTCGCCTCCTATCAGCCGCAGCAACAGCTGCAGTGCCTGGCGCTGATTATTCAAAACTCGCTGGCGCGGGGCGACCTCGACAATGCCCGCGGGCACCTTCACCGTCTGGAGAACCTGCTGGGCAACGGTCAGTACCACAGCGACTGGGTATCAAACGCCGATAAAGTTCGCGTTATTTACTGGTACATGACGGGGGATAAAAAGTCGGCGGCCCAGTGGTTGCGCCAGACGCCGAAGCCGGAGTTCGCCAATAACCACTTTTTGCAGGGGCAGTGGCGCAATATCGCGCGGGCGCAGATTTTGCTGGGGGATTTCGATCCGGCGGAGATGGTGCTGGAAGAGCTTAATGAGAATGCGCGTAGCCTGCGGCTGATGAGCGATCTCAACCGCAACCTGCTACTGCTCAACCAGCTTTACTGGCAGTCAGGGCGCAAAAACGAAGCGCAGCGTGTCCTGCTGGAAGCGCTGCAGTTGGCTAACCGCACTGGATTCATTAGCCACTTCGTTCTTGAAGGCGAGGCGATGGCACAGCAGCTACGCCAGCTTATCCAGCTCAACACGCTGCCCGAGCTTGATCAGCATCGCGCCCAGCGCATCCTGCGCGATATTAATCAGCATCACCGGCATAAATTCGCCCATTTTGATGAGAACTTTGTTGAACGCCTGCTCAACCACCCGGAAGTGCCGGAACTTATCCGTACCAGCCCGCTCACGCAGCGGGAGTGGCAGGTGCTGGGGCTTATCTACTCCGGCTACAGCAACGAACAGATCGCCGGCGAGCTGGCAGTGGCGGCCACCACCATCAAGACGCATATTCGTAACCTGTATCAGAAGCTGGGGGTGGCCCACCGTCAGGATGCGGTACTACACGCCCAGCAGCTACTGAAAATGATGGGGTACGGGGTTTAAAACAACCTCCCCCTAATTCATCAGCACAGCTCAAGCTGAATATTGTTATTCACAATCACCTGCATCACTCCGCTGGGCGGCATGATATCGGTATAGACCACGTCCACCATGCTGATGCTGCCCATATTGACCATCGCGTTGCGCCCATACTTGGAGTGGTCTACCACCAGCATGACGTGGCGCGAGTTCTCGATAATCGCGCGCTTGGTGCGCACTTCGTGGTAGTCAAACTCCAGCAACGAGCCGTCTGAATCGATGCCGCTGATCCCCAGAATGCCGAAGTCCAGACGGAACTGGGAGATAAAATCCAGCGTGGCTTCGCCAACGATGCCGCCATCGCGGCTGCGCAGTTCCCCGCCCGCCAGAATCACCCGGAAATCGTCCTTTTTCAGCAGCGTATTGGCGACGTTCAGGTTGTTGGTGACTACCCGCAGATCGCTGTGGTCGAGCAGCGCATGGGCCACCGCTTCCGGCGTGGTGCCGATATCAATAAACAGCGTCGCGCCGTTAGGGATCTGGCTGGCGACTTTACGGGCAATACGCTCTTTTTCCGCGGTCTGCGTCGCTTTGCGATCGTGCCAGGGGGTGTTAACCGAGCTGGATGGCAGCGCCGCGCCGCCATGGTGGCGCAGAATTTTATTTTGATCGGCCAGATCGTTCAGATCGCGGCGAATGGTTTGCGGGCTGACGGCGAACTGCTCGACCAGCTCCTCGGTACTGACATAGCCCTGCAGCTTAACGAGTTCAATGATCGCATCATGACGTTGTGTTTGTTTCATGCCGTGTCTCTGGAATTTATGTTCGTTTTCGCGCATTTTGCGAGTCAACCACCGCCATCGCGAGCCCAATCACCAGCCCGGCGGTGTGCGCGCCGGTGGCGCTATTGCTTGCCAGCGCGCCAAACCATTCGGCGGCAAGGAGCACCATGGTAAAAATAGCCAGCCCACGCGGCAGCCAGACCGGACGGGCCGGGTCCCACTCTCCACGCAGCCATACGTAGCCGATCAGCGCATACACTACGCCTGATAATCCGCCGAACCACGGCCCCGCCAGTTTATATTGCAGGAACCCGCTCAGTAACGCGCTTATCAGCGTGATGACCAGCAGCTTGCCGCCGCCTAAGCGCTTCTCCACCATGCCGCCAAGATACCACCACCAGAAGAGGTTAAAGATGATATGAACCAGCGAAAAGTGCATAAGCGCGTGGCTGAAATAACGCCATGCTTCAAACTGGACTGACGCGTCGTAAGGCCAGGCCAGCCATAGCAGAACGGGCTCTCTGCCAACGGTGTAAATGAGTAAAAAGACAATAACGCAAAGGACGAATACAGAGAGCGTAATCGGGCCGCCACGCTCCCTCAGCGCGGCGCGCAGCGGAAAACGGCGATAGTGCAGGCCGCTGCCCACCTGGCCCGACTGCCAGCTAGCCGCGGAGTAGCGCGGGTGACCGGGGTTTTCCAGAAAACGCGCCAGTTCCGCTTTTACCCGCTCAGCGTGGCTCTCATCCGCCAGCCAGACGTCGCTTTGCGCGTGGTGTTGAATGGTCAGAATAATGCCCTGAGTTTGCATATAGTCGACAAACGCCTGGGCGACGCGCGGATTGGCAAAAGAAGTAATCATCAACATGGCAGGCGGTCGCTTTGTCCCTGGAAAAGAGCACAGTATAGCGGCAGATCCCGCACAGCCTAAAGCGATCCCTGCGCCACTTCCGCGGGAAAATGGCGGTGCCAGGCGTCAAAACCGCCATCAACGCTATAAACCGCCTCATAACCCTGCTGCAGAAGGTACTGCGCCGCGCCTTTACTGCTGTTGCCGTGATAGCACATCACCATCACCGGCGTCTCAAAATCGGTCTCACGCATAAAGGTGCCGAGGGTGTCATTGGTCAGGTGGAACGCGCCCGGCGTATGCCCAATGGCATAACTTTGCGGATCGCGGATATCCACCAGCACCGCCTGCTGTAACTGTAATTTCTGGTGGGCTTCTTCAACATTAATGCAAACAAACTGATCCATGATCTTCTCTTCTGGTGGTAGCGGACAGAGACGTTAGTTTACGTCCTTCCGCTCTCCAAACGCCATTATGTTATGTGTATCACTCTAAATTGTTTTTTTGATGTTACCAAAAGCGCGTTCCTTTGCTATTATGAGCGATATCGAACATTTTTGAGCTTTAACGAAAGTGCGTGAGGGCAGCATGGAAACCAAAGATCTGATCGTTATTGGCGGGGGCATCAACGGTGCCGGTATTGCGGCTGACGCTGCCGGGCGAGGTTTATCCGTGCTGATGCTGGAGGCCCAGGATTTAGCAAGCGCGACGTCCAGCGCCAGCTCTAAGCTCATCCACGGCGGCCTGCGTTACCTTGAACACTACGAATTCCGGCTGGTGAGCGAAGCATTGGCCGAGCGCGAAGTGCTGCTGAAAATGGCACCGCATATCGCCTTCCCGATGCGCTTTCGTCTGCCGCATCGCCCTCATTTACGTCCGGCGTGGATGATCCGTATCGGTCTGTTTATGTACGATCACCTGGGTAAGCGCACCAGTTTACCCGGATCGCGCGGGTTGCGTTTTGGCTCAGAATCGGTGCTCAAGCCGGAGATCGTGCGCGGTTTCGAATATTCTGACTGCTGGGTAGACGATGCGCGGCTGGTGCTGGCCAACGCGCAGATGGTAGTTAAAAAGGGCGGCGAGGTAAAAACCCGTACCCGCGCTACCTCAGCGAAACGGGAAAACGGGCTGTGGATCGTTGAAGCGGAAGATATCGATACCGGCGAGACGTTCCGCTGGCAGGCGCGGGGTCTGGTCAACGCCACCGGTCCATGGGTAAAAGAGTTCTTCGATGACGGCATGCATCTGCCGTCGCCTTACGGCATCCGTCTGATTAAAGGCAGCCATATTGTCGTGCCGCGGGTTCACACGCAGAAGCAGGCATATATCCTGCAAAACGAAGATAAGCGCATCGTCTTTGTGATTCCGTGGATGGATGAGTTCTCGATCATCGGCACCACCGACGTGGAGTACAACGGCGATCCGAAACAGGTGGCAATCGACGAAAACGAAATTAATTACCTGTTGAACGTCTACAACGCGCACTTTAAAAAGCCGCTTTCTCGTGACGATATCGTCTGGACCTACTCCGGCGTTCGCCCGCTGTGTGACGATGAGTCCGATTCGCCGCAGGCCATCACCCGCGACTACACCCTGGACATTCACGATCAGGATGGCAAAGCGCCGCTGCTGTCGGTATTTGGCGGTAAGCTCACCACCTATCGCAAACTGGCCGAGCACGCGATGGAGAAGCTGTCTGGTTACTATCAGGGCATTGGCCCGGCATGGACCAAAGAGGGCGTGCTGCCCGGCGGTAATATTCAGGGCGACCGCGACGACTACGCCGCCAGCCTGCGCCGCCGCTATCCGTTTATCACCGAATCGCTGGCGCGTCGTTACGCCCGCACTTACGGTAGCAACAGCGAACGCATTCTGGGTGAGGCGAAAACTCTCGACCAGCTTGGGGAGCATTTTGGTCACGAGCTGTATGAAGCAGAGCTGCGCTATCTGGTAGAACATGAGTGGGTGCGCCGCGTCGACGACGCGCTCTGGCGCCGTACCAAGCTGGGCATGTGGCTGACGGCGGAGGAGCAGTCCCGCGTGGCGCAATGGCTGACCCGCCATAATAAGACGGAACTGTCGCTGGCGTCGTGATAGCACAGCGCGCGAACGCTCCCCTCACCCTAACCCTCTCCCCGAAGGGGCGAGGGGACCGATCCTCCGCGCCAGAACATCTCAAGAAAGATACCCAGCTCTACCGTATCGTCCGGTAATGTCTATTCCAGTCGACACATCCCCTATTCCTCCGCCTCATACAGCGGTGAATACCCCACATCTTTCACCAGCGCCTGCCCCTGTGGGCTTAAGAACCAGTCGACGATCTGTTGCGTTTTCGCGTTAGGGTCCTGGCGCGTCACCATATAGACATCCACCGTATAGGGGTAAAGGCCGTTGCGGATATTGCCGACCGTGGGCGCAATGCCCTCGATAGCCAGCAGCTTGATATCTTTATTCGTGTTCATCTTTGTCGCGTAATAACGGAAGGTGTAACCAATCGCGCTCTTCGTGTTTTGGTATTCCGCTACCTGGCATATCACGCCGCCCATGCCGCCCGCCACTTCGGTCTCTTGCGGCGGTAGCATCGGCGTATCCTTCATCACCTTCGCCAGCATGGTGGTCTGGCTGCCGGAATCGGCCGGCCGCTGCCAGACTTCAATATCCCTGTTTTGTCCGCCGACGCTGTCCCAATTGACGATCCTGCCGCTAAAAATATCCCGCACCTGCTGCTGCGTCAGGGAATTTACCGGGTTATCAACATGAGTAATAAAGACAAACGCCTCCCGGGCGAAGGGGGTATAGGTGAGCGCCACCCCGGCCTCGCGGGCGCGTTTTTTCTGCCCTGCGGAAGGCTGTGCGACAAAAATAATATCGGCTTTATCGGCGATAATGTTGTTATAGGCTTCCAGCGTGCGTGACCGCGCGAGGCAGCACTTACGTGTTTCATCAAAAGACATGTCATACGGCAGCGTGTTCAGCGCGTAAAATGCCGATGCGTAGAGCGGGTAAGCGGCGGTCGCGCCATCCCAGCGCGGCCAGGGCTCGCTAAATTTAAACGGCGGCTCGCCGCGCAGGGCCGTGAGCTTATTGCCTTTAAAATCAGGGATATAATCCGCATAATCAAAGTTTTCATTATGCGTTTTACCCCACTCCTGGTGAACAAACTTGTCCGCCCGCACTTTTACCTGCCAGCAGGCAACTAAAATTAACCCCAGCATCAGCAGCGCCATGATATTGCGCAGCCGGATGCTATTGCGCGCATCGGGAAAATGACGGTTACGCCAGTAACAGCCGAGGGTAAAGCACACCTGTGCCCCCACAGGAATAAGCGCCATTGCCCACAGCCAGCCGGATATCAGTGCGATAAAGACGATGCCGCCCCAGGGCAGCTCCATCAGAGCCAGATTCACGTAATTTTCGTCGCTGAAGCTATAGCCGCTAAGGTGTAGCGTCACGATCCAGCCTGCCAGTACCAGCAGCGCAGGCAGCAGCAGCAGGCACTGGCGGAGAGCGTTGTTCTCCGCAGGCCGGGTAAAGTGCGCCAGCAGCCAGCCCAGCGCGAACATCATGCCGCCATTTGATACATAAAGAATGGCTATCAGCATGTTTTCGATGAGAGGTGAATACGAGGTATCCACAAGGCGCAAGAGATCTTTCCCAAACCCGAAACTCAGTAATCCTGTAAACGCCACGGCGTGCGCCAGAAACGGCACGCCAAGCCACGCCAGTAAAAGCGATCTTACCCACCACCAGAATGTCATATCCCTGACCCTTATCCATTTTGTCGCCGCAGTATACGGCGCGCGGCGGCAGGTTTATCCCCCACAATATCTGAAAAGCGGTGTTTTATGACATAAAAAAACGGAGCCAGGCGGCTCCGTTGAGGACAGCAGCGTGGACGTTACAGCCGCACCGGGCTGATATGCCAGATATTGTCGGCATACTCCTGAATGGTCCTGTCGGAGGAAAAATAGCCCATGTTAGCGATGTTATGCATCGCTTTAGTGGTCCACTCTTCCGGCGTCAGGTACAGCTGGTCAACCTTATCCTGGCAGTCGACATAGCTACGGTAGTCCGCCAGCACCTGGTAGTGATCGCCAAAGTTAATCAGCAAATCCACCAGATCGCGGTAGCGGGTCGGTTCGTCAGGGCTGAACAGACCGGTGGCGATTTGCGTCAGTACCTGATGCAGCTCTTCGTCCTTCTCGTAGTATTCACGCGGCTTGTAGCCCTGGCGGCGCAGCGCCTCAACTTCCTCCGCCGTGTTGCCGAAAATAAAGATATTCTCGTCACCCACATGCTCCAGCATCTCGACGTTAGCGCCATCCAGCGTACCGATGGTCAGCGCGCCGTTGAGGGCAAATTTCATGTTGCTGGTGCCGGACGCTTCCGTGCCCGCCAGCGAAATCTGCTCGGAGAGGTCTGCCGCCGGAATAATCACCTGCGCCAGACTCACGCTGTAGTTCGGGATAAAGACCACTTTCAGCTTGTCGCCAATCTGCGGATCGTTATTGATAACCGCCGCCACATCGTTGATAAGATGAATAATGTGCTTCGCCATATAGTAGGCAGAGGCCGCCTTCCCGGCGAAGATGTTCACCCGCGGCACCCACTGCGCCTTCGGGTCAGCCTTAATGCGGTTATAACGGGTGATCACGTGCAGGACGTTCATCAACTGGCGCTTGTATTCGTGGATGCGCTTGATCTGCACGTCAAACAGCGCCTTCGGATTGACCACCACGTTCAACTGCTGGGCGATGATGGTCGCCAGCCGTTTTTTGTTCTCCAGCTTCGCCTGACGAACGGCCAGGTTTACCAGCGGGTAATCGACATGCTGCTCCAGCTCGGCAAGCTGGCTCAGATCGGTACGCCAGGTACGGCCAATGTGCTCATCCAGCACCTCAGACAGCGGCGGGTTGGCCAGCGCCAGCCAGCGACGCGGCGTCACGCCGTTGGTGACGTTGGTAAAGCGCATCGGGAAGATTTTGGCGAAATCGGCGAACAAAGACTGCACCATCAGGTTGGAGTGCAGTTCAGACACGCCGTTAACTTTATGGCTCGCCACTACCGCCAGCCAGGCCATCCGTACACGGCGCCCGTTGGACTCGTCGATAATGGAGGAGCGGCTCAGCAGGCCGGTATCTTCCGGATACTGCTCCTGAATGGTTTTCAGGAAGTAGTCGTTAATTTCAAAAATGATTTGCAGATGGCGCGGCAGGATTTTGCCCAGCATATCGACCGGCCAGGTCTCCAGCGCTTCGCTCATCAGCGTATGGTTGGTGTAGGAGAAGACCTGACAGGTGACTTCAAAGGCCTCATCCCAGGAGAATTTATGCTCATCGATCAGCAGGCGCATCAGCTCCGGGATCGACAGTACCGGGTGCGTGTCATTGAGGTGAATAGCAATCTTATCCGCCAGGTTGCTGTAGGTTTTGTGCAGCATATAGTGACGGTTAAGGATGTCCTGAATGGTCGCGGAAACAAGGAAGTACTCCTGACGCAGGCGCAGCTCGCGGCCTGAGTAGGTGGAGTCGTCAGGATAGAGCACGCGCGATACGTTTTCGGAGTGGTTTTTATCCTCTACCGCCGCGAAGTAATCGCCCTGATTGAATTTACCGAGGTTGATTTCGCTACTGGCCTGGGCGTTCCACAGGCGCAGCGTGTTGGTGGCGTCGGTATCATAGCCGGGAATTATCTGGTCATAGGCAACGGCGAGAATCTCTTCCGTCTCCAGCCAGCGGGATTTTTTCCCTTCCTGCTGCACGCGGCCGCCAAAGCGGACGGTGTAGCGGGTATTGTGGCGCTTGAACTCCCACGGGTTACCGTACTCCAGCCAGTAATCAGGGGACTCTTTCTGCCGCCCGTCGACAATGTTCTGTTTGAACATGCCATAGTCATAGCGAATACCGTAGCCGCGCCCCGGCAGCCCCAGGGTGGCAAGGGAGTCAAGGAAGCAGGCAGCAAGACGCCCCAAGCCGCCGTTGCCGAGGCCGGGGTCGTTCTCTTCGTCGATCAACTCTTCCAGATCCAGTCCCATCTCTTCCAGCGCGTTTTTCACGTCGTCGTAAATACCCAACGAGAGCAGCGCGTTAGAGAGCGTGCGGCCAATCAGGAACTCCATCGACAGGTAATAGACCTGCCGCGTTTCCTGAGAAAGCTGGGCACGGTTGGAACGCAGCCAGCGCTCCACCAGCCGGTCACGCACGGCAAACAGCGTCGCGTTAAGCCATTCATGCTTATTGGCAATGACCGGATCTTTGCCGATCGTAAACATCAGCTTATAAGCAATTGAATGTTTTAATGCCTCGACGCTTAGAGTGGGCGATGCATAGGTAAATGGTGCATTCATATAAGTGATTCCTGGAAGGCTATTTCAACCGATTGTAAAGGTCGCGGTACGACTGCGCGGCGACCTGCCAGCTAAAATCCATGCCCATCGCCTGACGCTGAACAAAGCGCCACAGTGAAGGACGGGACCACAACACGAAAGCACGCCGAATCGCTCTAAGCAGCGACCAGGCATTACTGTCTTCAAATACAAAACCCGTGGCGATTCCATCTGCCAGATTCTCCAGTGAGCTGTCGGTCACCGTATCCGCCAGCCCGCCCGTACGGCGAACTAACGGCAGGGTGCCGTACTTAAGTCCATAAAGTTGCGTTAACCCGCAGGGTTCAAAGCGGCTCGGAACCAGAATAACGTCCGCGCCGCCCATGATCCGATGGGAAAACGCTTCGTGATAACCGATTTGTACACCCACCTGGCCGGGGTGTTCTGCCGCTGCCGCCAGGAACCCTTCCTGCAGCACCGGATACCCCGCGCCAAGCAGCGCCAGTTGCCCGCCCTGCTCCAGTAAGCCGGGCAGCGCTTCCAGCACTAAATCCAGCCCCTTCTGGCTGGTTAAACGACTCACCACCGCGAACAGCGGCACTTTGTCGTTCACTTTCAGCCCCATCGCCACCTGCAGCTGACGCTTGTTTTCCGCCTTCTCTTCCAGCGTGTCCCGCGTGTAGCGCGACGTCAGCAGCAGGTCTGTCGCCGGGTCCCAAATCTTTTCATCCACGCCGTTGAGAATACCGGAAAGCCGCCCTTCCGAATGGCGCTGGCGCAGCAACCCTTCCATACCATACGCATATTGCGGTTCGGTGATCTCGCGGGCGTAAGTCGGACTGACTGCCGTAATGTGGTCGGCGTAGTAAAGGCCAGCCTTCAGGAACGAAATCTGGCCGTTAAACTCCAGCCCGTTCATGTCAAAGAAGGACCAGGGGAGGTCGATGTCGTTCATGTGTTGCGCATAAAACATACCCTGATAGGCGAGATTATGCACGGTAAATACTGATTTAGCCGGACGGCCCCGCGCGGCAAGGTAGGCAGGCGCAAGGCCCGCATGCCAGTCATGCGCGTGCACAATATCCGGCCGCCAGAACGGGTCCAGCCCGCTGGCCATCTCCGCCCCTACCCAGCCCAGCAGCGCAAAGCGCAGCACGTTGTCGGTATAGGCAAAAAGGTTCGTATCATGGTAGGGGCTGCCGGGACGATCGTAGAGATGCGGCGCATCGATCAGATAGATCCCCACCCCGTTGAAATGCCCGAACAGTAAAGAGACAGAACCGGCAAACGTTTCCCGGCGAGAGACGACTTTTGCATCGGTCACCCCCCGGCGAATATCAGGAAACGCGGGCAGCAGTACGCGTGTATCGACCCCATCGGCAATTTGCGCCGCAGGCAATGCGCCAATAACATCTGCCAGACCGCCGGTCTTAAGCAACGGAAACATCTCAGAACATACATGTAAAACCTGCATTATCGCTCCTGTCAAAACCGCTAACATTTTCCAGGCTCTAGCGGGAAGAACAGCGCGCGGACCCCTTCCGCGCAAGGTTATTCGATGCTGTTACTCTTGCTGCAATTTGCGTAACATTTCGCGCGTCACCAGCACAATCCCCTCTTCGGAACGGTAGAATCGGCGGGCGTCTTCTTCCGCGTTCTCACCAATTATTGTTCCTTCGGGAATCACACAGGCTCTGTCAATAACGCAGCGCCGCAAACGACAAGAGCGTCCCACCCAAACCTCCGGCAGCAATACTGCGGAGTCGATATTACAAAACGAGTTAACGCGCACGCGCGAGAACAATACCGATTGCACGACGACCGATCCCGATATCACGCAACCGCCTGAAACCAGCGAATTTAGCGTCATACCATGGCTACCCGATCTGTCCTGAACAAATTTCGCCGGTGGCAGAGATTCATTATAGGTACGGATAGGCCAGTTTTGATCATACATATCAAGTTCTGGTACGACCGACGCCAGGTCAAGGTTCGCTTTCCAGTACGCTTCAAGCGTACCGACATCGCGCCAGTACGGCTCTGATTCCGGGTCTGACTGTACGCAGGATAAAGGGAAAGGATGTGCATAAGCCATGCCAGCCTTCGTGATGCGCGGAATGATGTCCTTGCCGAAGTCATGGCTGGAATTTTCATCCTTATCGTCTTCTTCCAGCAGTTCGTAGAGGTATTCCGCGTCAAAAACGTAAATACCCATGCTGGCAAGCGCCTTGGTGCTGTCGCCGGGCATGCTGGGCGGGTTGGCCGGTTTTTCAACAAAGTCGATCACTTTGTCATTTTCATCAACCGCCATAACCCCAAAAGCGGTTGCTTCCTGAACGGGCACCGGCAGGCAGGCCACGGTGCAACGCGCACCCTTTTCGACATGGTCGATAAGCATGCGGGAGTAGTCCTGCTTATAGATATGATCGCCTGCCAGAATGACGATGTACTCCGCGCCATAGCGCTGAATAATGTCGAGGTTCTGGGTCACCGCATCCGCCGTGCCGCGGTACCAGCTTTCCCCATGCACGCGCTGCTGGGCCGGGAGCAGGTCGACAAACTCGTTCATCTCTTCATTGAAGAAGGACCAGCCGCGCTGGATATGCTGCACCAGCGTGTGGGACTGGTACTGCGTGATAACGCCAATGCGACGAATGCCGGAGTTAATACAGTTGGATAAGGCGAAATCGATGATGCGAAATTTACCACCGAAGTGTACCGCAGGCTTGGCGCGTTTTTTGGTTAAATCTTTCAGGCGAGTCCCGCGACCTCCCGCCAGGATCAGGGCTACAGATTTTAATGGCAGCTGGCGCGCTAACATTAACGGATCGTTTTTTTCTAATCTCACCATGACGAACTCCTTTTTTATGACCTTGCAAATACGCACACTCCGTGCGCGGGCCCATGCCAGACAGCCATGACTACCGGATTGTCCTCACCGGCGAACGGAGGAACAGCACGCCATTCCCCTTCGGGTAATACCATTTCGGCCAACTCGTGCGTTGCGTTAATCGCAAGCAGAATGCGGCCCGAAAGCAGGATTTGCAGGCGGTGAACGCCGTGTTGCCACTCTTCGGGGCTTAACGGTCGCGCATCCTTGTTGAACCACTGCACATTGCCATCGCCTTCATCCCACCAGCTATCCGCGACAAGCGCCGGGATATGCTGACGCAGGCGAATAAGCGCAGCCGTAAACGTCACAAGCCCGCTGTTCGCCTGTTTCCAGTCGAGCCAGGTTAACGCGTTGTCCTGGCAGTAGGCGTTGTTATTTCCATGCTGGCTATGGCCCAGTTCATCACCTGCCAGCAGCATTGGCGTTCCCTGAGAGAGCAGCAGCGTTGTCATCAGGGCATGGACGCTTGCTCGCCTTCTCTCCGTTACGTCAAAACTGCCGCCCAGTCCTTCTATACCATGATTAAAACTGTGGTTGCTGTTAGTACCGTCGCGATTTTCCTCGCCGTTGGCTTCGTTATGCTTAGAGTTAAAACTCACGCAATCCCTTAGCGTAAAACCGTCATGCGCCGTCACAAGGTTGACGGACGCGTGGGGCAAGCGCCCGTCACGACGAAACAGATCGCTGGAGGCGGCGAACCGCCCGGCGAACTCGCCGGTTGAGAGCGACGCTTCCAGCCAGAAGCGGCGTGTCGCGTCGCGGAAATGGTCATTCCACTCGGCAAAAAGCGGCGGAAAATTCCCCACCTGATAGCCGCCTTCGCCGATATCCCACGGCTCAGCGATAAGTTTCACCTGCGAGAGTAGCGGGCACTGTTCAATAGCCTTAAATAGCGGCGCCTGCTGGCTAAACGCTGGCGTCCGCCCTAATACCGTCGCCAGATCAAAACGAAAGCCGTCGATATGGAACGTCTCGACCCAATACTTCATGCAGCTATACGCCCAGGCCATGCCGCCCTGCCTGCTTAAATTCAGGGTATTGCCGCAGCCGGTCCAGTTTTCGTAATCACCGTCGTCCCTGATCCAATAATAGCTACGGTTATCAATTCCGCGCTGTGAGAGCGTAGGACCGTGCAGGTCAATTTCCGCGGTGTGATTCAGCACAATATCGAGGATCACCTCAATCCCGTTCTGGTGCAGCGCTTTCACCGCCTCGCGCAGCTCGTTCATGGCGGTCTGTGGCGAGGTGGCATAGCGGGGATCGGGCGCGAACAGCGCCAGCGGGTTATAGCCCCAGTAATTGCTAAGCCCCAGCCGCTGCAGGCGCGGCTCGCTGATAAAATGGGCAACGGGCAGCAGCTCCAGCGCGGTAATGCCCAACGTTTTGAAGTGGTTGAGCATCACCGGATGGGCGAGGGCTTTATAGGTGCCGCGAATATCGGCAGGGATATCAGGATGCAGAAAGGTCAGCCCCTTAACGTGGGCTTCGTAGATAACCGTTTTCCCCCACGGCGTTCGTGGCGGCGTATCGTTTTCCCAGTTAAAGGAGGCATCGACGACCACGCTTTTCGGCGCGACGGGGGCGCTGTCACGAGGGTCAGGCATATCATAACCGCCGTGCAGCAGCGGCTCGTCTTTTACCTCGCCGTCTACGCGCCGGGCGCAGGGGTCGAGCAGCAGTTTCGCCGGGTTAAAGCGGTGGCCGTTTGCAGGCTCCCACGGTCCATGTACCCGATAGCCGTAACGCAGCCCCGGCGCCGCTCCCGGAAGAAAGCCGTGCCAGACATCGCCGCTACGGGCAGGCAGATCGTAGCGCTGTTCATTGCCCTCTTCATCGAAAAGGCACAGCTCAACCCGCTCGGCGTGCGCTGAAAACAACGTGAAATTCACGCCGTCTTGTTCAACATGCGCGCCCAGCGGCTCCGGTTTGCCTATGGCTAGCGCCCTCATTCCGCCTCCCGAACCAGCCAGACGGTAGCCAGCGGCGGGATAGTGACAGAGAGCGACTGCGGCCTGCCGTGAGAAGGTATATCGTCACTGTGTACCACACCGCCGTTGCCGGTATTGCTGCCGTGATAGTGCATGGAGTCGGTATTCAACTCTTCGCGCCAGCGCCCCGGCTGGTTAATACCGAAACGATAGTCGTGGCGCGGCACCGGCGTGAAGTTGCTGATGACAATGATTTCATTGCCCGCTTTGTCACGGCGTACAAAGATGAAGACAGAGCGTTCATTGTCGTCCACCACCAGCCATTCAAAACCGTAAGGATCAAAATCCAGCTCGTGCAGCGCCTTATGATGGCGATAGAGGCCGTTCATATCACGTACCAGCCGCTGTACGCCGTGGTGCCAGTTATCGCCCCCTTCCAGCAGGTGCCAGTCAAGGCTGCTGTCGTGGTTCCATTCACGTCCCTGGGCAAATTCATTGCCCATAAAGAGCAGTTTTTTACCGGGGAAGGCCCACATCCAGCCGTAATAGGCGCGCAGGTTGGCGAATTTCTGCCATGCATCTCCCGGCATGCGATCGAGGATCGATTTTTTGCCGTGGACGACTTCGTCATGGGAGAGCGGCAGCACGAAGTTTTCCGTGTAGTTGTAAAGCAAACCGAAGGTCAGCTTATCGTGATGATACTGGCGATAGACCGGATCAAGCTTCATATAATCCAGCGTGTCGTGCATCCAGCCCAGGTTCCACTTGTACCAGAAGCCAAGGCCGCCCTGTGACGGCGGACGCGAGACGCCGGGGAAGTCGGTGGACTCTTCCGCCATGCTTACCGCACCGGGCACCTGCTCGCCAAGAATCCGGTTGGTGTTACGCAGGAACTCAATCGCTTCCAGATTTTCACGACCGCCAAACTCGTTAGGGATCCACTCCCCCTCTTTGCGGCTGTAATCGCGATAGATCATTGAGGCCACCGCATCTACACGCAGGGCGTCAATGCCAAAACGCTCAACCCAGTAGAGCGCGTTACCCACCAGATAGTTGCTCACTTCGCGGCGGCCATAGTTGTAGATCAGGGTGTTCCAGTCCTGATGGTAGCCTTCGCGCGGGTCGCTGTGCTCATAGAGATCGGTGCCGTCAAATTCCGCCAGGCTAAAGTCGTCGGCAGGAAAGTGGCCCGGCACCCAGTCGAGAATGACGCTCAGGCCAGCCGCGTGGGCAGCCTTAATAAAATAGATAAAGTCATCGCGCGTACCGAAGCGGCGGGTTGGCGCATAAATGCCGGTTGGCTGATAGCCCCAGCTGCCGTCAAACGGATGTTCGTTGATCGGCAGCAGTTCAAGATGGGTAAAGCCCATCCATTTGGCATAAGGGACCAGCTGATCCGCCAGTTCGCGATAGCTAAGCCAGAAGTTGTTATCGGTATGGCGACGCCACGAACCGAGATGCACTTCGTAAATGGAGATGGGCGCGTCAAAGGCGTTGGCCTGCTTGCGCGCCTCCGTCTGCTCAACTTTTTCCGGCAGGCCGCAAATCAGCGAGGCGGTGTCCGGGCGCATTTGCGCTTCAAAGGCATAGGGATCGGCTTTAACACGCAGGTTACCGTGCGCGTCAATTAATTCATATTTGTAGAGCTGGCCGTTGTGGGCGCCGGGAATGAAGAGTTCCCAGATGCCGCTCTCCTTGCGCAGGCGCATAGGGTGACGACGACCATCCCAGTAGTTAAATTCCCCGACGACGGAGACGCGGCGGGCGTTAGGCGCCCAGACGGAAAAACGGGTGCCGGTCACGCCATCCATCGTATCGGCATGCGCGCCTAAAGTTTCATACGGGCGCAGGTGGGTCCCTTCTGAAAGAAGCCAGGCATCCATATCCTGTATTAAGGGACCAAAGCGGTACGGGTCGTCGATCAGATTTTGCTGACCGTGCCAGATGACCGCCAGTTGATAACGGAAGAAGTTTTTACGACGCGGCAGGACGCCGCTAAAGAAGCCACGCGAATCGATGCATTCCAGTTTACCGACTTTCCGCCCGGTCTTGGGTTCGATAACCCACACTTCTGTTGCATCGGGCAGGAGGGCGCGGACTTCAAGCCCGGCGTCGGTCTGGTGCATGCCGAGTACGGAAAAGGGGTCCGCAAAGTGGCCTGCAATTAGCGCGTTAATCACGTCTCTGTCTACACGAACGGACATGGTTTCATCCTTTTTATGTATGCCGCATTGTTCCGGGTGATTTTATTCACCCGGCAGCGACACTTTTTTTGACCTGAACGGCGCAGCACATAATGTGCATCCTCTCTGCGCCGTCCCACTCTCAGGCAGGGCGCGTATTCGCCCTACCTAAAGCATAGCCAACCCTTTCTCTATCTCCCGATAAATATCACGGTAAATTTCTTATTTTTTAATACACAAAAAAAGGGGGCGTATCGCCCCCTTTAGTCACATTTTGCTTACGCCAGCTGACGCAATATGCGGCGTAGCGGCTCCGCAGCACCCCATAGAAGCTGGTCGCCAACGGTAAAGGCGGAGAGGTACTCCGGCCCCATGTTCAGCTTGCGCAGGCGACCTACCGGCGTCGATAACGTTCCGGTGACGGCTGCCGGGGTCAGCTCGCGCATGGTGATATCGCGATCGTTCGGCACCACTTTCGCCCACGGGTTGTGGGCGGCCAGCAGTTCTTCCACAGTCGGAATAGAAACATCTTTTTTCAATTTGATGGTAAAGGCCTGGCTGTGGCAGCGCAGCGCGCCGACGCGAACACACAGCCCGTCAACCGGGATGGTGGTCGTGGTGCCAAGAATTTTGTTGGTCTCCGCCTGGCCTTTCCACTCTTCGCGGCTCTGGCCGTTATCAAGCTGCTTGTCGATCCACGGGATCAGGCTGCCCGCCAGCGGCACGCCAAAGTTGTCCACCGGCAGAGAGCCGCTGCGGGTGAGAGTAGTGACTTTACGCTCAATATCCAGGATAGCGGAAGACGGCGTCGCCAGCTCATCGGCTACGTGGCCATACAGCTGCCCCATCTGGTTTAACAGCTCACGCATATGACGCGCGCCGCCGCCGGAGGCCGCCTGGTAAGTGGCCACGGAGACCCACTCCACCAGATCGCTTGCGAACAGGCCGCCCAGCGACATCAGCATCAGGCTGACGGTACAGTTGCCGCCGACAAAGGTTTTGATGCCGTTGTTCAGGCCGTCGGTGATAACCCCCTGGTTCACCGGGTCGAGAATGATGATGGCGTCGTCTTTCATACGCAGCGAAGAGGCGGCGTCAATCCAGTAGCCCTGCCAGCCGCTTTCACGAAGCTTTGGATAGATTTCGTTGGTATAATCGCCGCCCTGGCAGGTGACAATGATGTCGAGGGCCTTCAGTGCTTCCAGGTTAAATGCGTCCTGCAATGTGCCGGTAGACTTGCCGCCGAACGCGGGAGCCGCCTGGCCGAACTGGGAAGTTGAAAAGAAGACAGGGCGAATGGCGTCGAAGTCACGCTCTTCTGTCATGCGTTGCATGAGGACGGAGCCGACCATTCCGCGCCAGCCGATAAAACCAACATTTTTCATAGCGTATTTCCTGCGAGGTGTGTGCTGTGTGTGCGAGCCAGTTTCCAACTGGCGCGAATATCCACATTACAAAATGCACGCAAAGTCGCAAGTGAAATTAATCAATGATGGGCAAGCCATCAGAAATACCGCTAATTAGCGGAAAACGGGTAATTGATAATGAACGAAATTATTTCTGCGGCAGTGTTGTTGATCCTGATTATGGACCCTCTCGGGAACCTGCCGATTTTTATGTCGGTGTTGAAACACACGGAACCTAAACGCCGCCGTAAAATTATGATCCGCGAGCTGCTGATCGCGCTGGCGCTGATGCTGGTGTTTCTTTTCGCCGGGGAGAAAATCCTCGCGTTTCTTAATTTGCGCGCCGAAACCGTCTCTATTTCGGGCGGCATCATTCTTTTCCTGATCGCCATTAAGATGATTTTTCCCAGCGCCTCCGGCAGCAGCACCGGGCTACCTGCCGGTGAAGAGCCGTTTATCGTGCCGCTGGCCATCCCGCTGGTCGCCGGGCCGACGCTGCTCGCCACGCTGATGCTGCTCTCGCACCAGTACCCCAACCAGATGGGGCACCTGGTGATCGCCCTGCTAATCGCCTGGGGCGGCACGGTGGCGGTATTGCTGCAATCATCGCTGTTTTTACGTCTGCTGGGCGAGAAAGGGGTGAACGCGCTGGAGCGCCTGATGGGGTTAATTCTGGTGATGCTCGCCACCCAGATGTTCCTGGACGGCATCCGGGCGTGGATGAAAGGCTAGGTAAACGCAAAAAGACAGCGCAAGCTGTCTTTTTTAGTGTTTGCTCCCTCTCCCTGTGGGAGAGGGCCGGGGTGAGGGCACCAGACCGCACTCCTCCCCGCAGAAAACAATCAACTCAGCAGCGTAAAGGCAATCATCCCGACAATCGCGCCGGTGGTGCCAAGGATGGTTTCCATCAGCGTCCAGGTTTTCAGCGTTTGCCCTTCCGTCGCGCCGGTGAATTTACCGTACAGCCAGAAGCCCGCGTCATTCACATGGCTGACCACAATTGAGCCGCCCGCGATACAGATCGACAGCGCCGCCATCTGCGCGCCGGAATAGTGCAGCTGCTCGATTACCGGCATCACCAGCCCTACCGCCGTCAGGCACGCTACGGTAGCGGAACCCTGGATAATACGCACCGCCGCCGCCAGCACAAAACAGGTCAGGGCAATCGGCAGCCCCATGCCCGTCAACGCTTCGCCCAGCGCCGGGCCGACGCCGGAATCCACCAGCACCTGCTTGAAAACGCCGCCCGCGCCAATCACCAGCAGGATAATGCCCGCCGGCTGCAGCGCGTGACCACAGATTTCCATCACCCGATCTTTCGCCATCCCCTGACGCATCGCCAGGCCATAAATCGCCACCAGACAGGCTACAAGGATTGCGGTAAACGGATGGCCGATAAACTCCAGCCAGTCGTACAGCGTGCTGCCTTCGGTAACGAAACGCGCGGCGATGGTTTTCAGGCCAACCAGCACCAGCGGCAGCAGAATGAGGGAAAGACTAAACGCAAAAGAAGGCATTTTACCTTCGCCCAGGTGCGGCTCGGTAATGTCGTCGGGAATATGCAGCTCAACGTAACGGCCAATAAAGTTGCCGAACAGCGGCCCCGCGATCAGCATTCCCGGAATAGCGGCGCACAGGCCGATTAAGATCATCCAGCCGAAATCTGCATGCATCTGGGAGGCAAGCAGCATCGGCGCGGGCCCCGGCAACAGAAACGCCGCGGCGGCAGCCACCCCGGCAAACAGCGGGATAACCAGCTGCACCAGGTTTTTACCGGTATGGCGCGCCATAGAGAACGCCACGCTAATCAGTAGAACAATCGCCACTTCAAAGAACAGCGGCAGCGCGCAAATCAGCCCTGCAAGGCCAATGGCATAGTGGGCGCGGCTATGACCGAACGATTTAAGCATCTTCACGGCAATCTGATCGACCGCCCCGGTCTCATGCAGGATTTTGCCGAACATCGCGCCCAGCGCCACCACAATCGCCAGGAAGCCGAGCGTACCGCCCATCCCCTTTTCCATGGTTGCCGCGATTTTTACCAGCGGCATCCCGGAAAAGAGCCCTGCACCAATAGAAACCACCATCAAAGCAACAAAAGCGTGCATCCGCGCCTTCATTACTAAAAACAGCAGTAGCAAAACGGAGCCTACCGCTGTCAAAACTAACGTTAATGTACTCACAACACTGCCTTTATTTGTTAATCACTTCAATTGTGCTGGCGACGACACCGTCCAGAGGCTGGTTAATATCGACAATCAGCACGTCGCGCTCATCCGCGCCCGGCTCTTCCAGCGCTTCGAACTGCGTAACCAGCATCTGCGTTTTGAAGAAGTGACCTTTACGCGCTTTCAGGCGGCTTTCGATGACCTCAAAGTCCCCTTTCAGATAGATAAAGGAAAGGTTTGGGTTACCGTCGCGCAGCAGATCGCGGTAGCGCTTTTTCAGGGCGGAGCAGACGATCAGCGACACTTTGTTGGTGCGCTGCATGGCAAAAGCCGCGTCGTTCAGCGCCTGCAGCCAGGGTTTGCGATCTTCGTCGTTCAGCGGCTCGCCCGAGGCCATTTTCATGATGTTGCTGCGCGGATGAAGAAAATCGCCATCAAGGAACGCGGCGTGGAGTTGATGCGCCACTTCGCTGGCAACGGCGGATTTACCGCTGCCGGATACGCCCATCAGGACATAGACGTGGTGGTCATGATTAATCGTGCTCAAAGCGTAGCTCCCACAGATAAACAGAAATTGTTACGGGTAACAGTTATCGGTAACATTGTCGTGCTGGGGTCATGGAGAAGCAATCACCATTCGCGGAAGAAGTGAATAAGTGTGAGCTACTTCAAATTTGTCAGCTTAAATGGATCCACCCGGTGACAATGTGAAACCTAAATCTAACAATTTTGGCGTAACTGTCTCACCACGAATGCGCGCCAGCAGGCGCTCGGCGCCCAGTCGGCCCATGCGCTCGCGAGGCGTCAGGACGCTTGCCAGACGCGGTTCCATAACCTGACCAATGTCGTGACCATGAAACCCGGCGATAGCCATGTCGTCCGGCACTTTCAGCCCCAGACGCTGGCATTCAAAGGCCGCGCCGACCGCCAGGTCATCATTGGTGCAAAAAATACCGTCCAGCTGCGAATATTCGCGCCGCGCCTGGCGCATCAGTTCGATGCCCGATGTATAGGACGACGACTGCTCAACCATCACGCTGTACGGCGTAAGCCCCGCGTCATGCATCGCCTGCTCGTACCCCTTCTGTTTGATGATAGTACGTTCGTCAAGACGCGCCCCGAGATAGGCCACCCGGCGATGACCGCGTTCGATAATGGCGGCGGTCATCTGCCGTGCCGCTTCGAAGTTGTCAAAACCTACGGCGATATCGATACAGGGGGATTTGCTGTCCATCAGTTCGACAACAGGAATGCCCGCCACCTCAATCATTTTGAGTGTGCGCGGCGTGTGGGTACGTTCAGTAAGGACCAGGCCATCAATGTTCCAGGAGAGCATCGATTCAAGCCGCTCCTCTTCCATTTCAGGCTTATAGCCATAGTGCGCCAGCATGGTCTGATAGCCGTGCGCATCGGTCACGCTTTCAATACCGCGCAGCACTTCGGCGAAAACCTGGTTGGTAAGGGAGGGAAGCAGGACGCCAACCGCCCGGCTGGTGGCGTTGGAAAGGATATCAGGCGCGCGATTAGGAATATAACCCAGTTCATCAAGCGCAGCCGCTATTTTGGCCCGAAGCGCAACGGATACCTGGTCCGGATTACGCAAAAAACGGCTGACCGTCATTTTGGTCACCCCAACGCGGTCGGCTACATCCTGAAGTACGGGTCTTTTCTTTTTCATCGTCCTGAATAGTAAACTGAGAAAGCGTGCCTCAGTTTAACACGGACAGCACGCAACCTTCCGGTGTTAACCAGAAGGTTGCGTCATTTATTTAAGCCGGATCAAACTGGCGGCAGGTCAAACAGCAGAATTTCACTGTCGCTGTCGGCGTGGATAGACAGCGCCTGCTCATCCTGAATGGCCAGGCCATCACTGGTTGTCGCTTTCGTGCCGTTGATGCTCACGTCGCCTTTAACCACCTGAATCCAGATTTTACGGCCTGCCGCCACCTGATAAGCAGCCTGCTCATCTTTCGGCAGCGCCCAGCGGTAAAGCTCCATATCCTGATGCACTTTCAGCGAACCGTCGCGGGCATCCGGCGAAAGCACCAGCTGACGCCCCTGGGCGGCGTCGAAACGGCGCTGTTCGTAGCGCGGCGCGATGCCGTTTTCCTGCGGGATGATCCAGATTTGGTACAGACGCAGCGGTTCGGTGGCGCTCGGGTTGTATTCGGAGTGACGAACCCCGGTGCCGGCGCTCATAATCTGGAACTCACCCGCCGGTACCTGCTCTTTGTTCCCCATGCTGTCCTGATGCTCCACCGCGCCCTGCAGCACGTAGGTCAGGATCTCCATATCTTTATGGGGATGGGAACCAAACCCCTGCCCCGCGTCGATCACGTCGTCGTTAATCACCCGCAGCGCAGAGAAGCCCATAAAGTTCGGGTCATAATAGTTGGCGAACGAAAAAGTATGCCAGGAGTCCAGCCAGCCATGATTTGCGTGGCCACGGTCGTTTGCTTTGCGTAAGTAGATCATCTGTTTCACCCTCGTATTCGTTTGCGATGGACTCAGTGTGGACGCGATCGCTGTTCGATGATAGAGGGTGAAAATTGACTCCTCTGTTCAAAAAAATTGATCACCAGAAAAAGCGCATTCTCCCTTACTTAGCAAGGGTTACTGTGGCAGGTGAGGCCTGCTCGAACGCCCGTTCCAGAATCTCAAGATTGGTCAGAACATCAGATTCCTTGACGTAATTGGCCGTACCGGAGGTCAGGGTCGAATAGAGCGCGTCGTAGACCAGCCCGTAGTCGCCGGTTTCCGGGGTAATTGTCTCCCGCACTGTCTCCCCCGCCGCATTCACATACTCCAGCTGGCCGGTGCTTTCATCCGCCGCAAAACCTGCATCCCCAGGCATGATATTGGCTTTAAGGCTGGTCTCCTGCTGATCAATGCCGTATTTGATAAACGACCCTTTTGTGCCGTGCACAATGAATTTTGGGTAGTCGATTTTGACCAGGTGGCTGGTTTTGACAATGGCTTTCAGGTCGCCGTAAAAGAGCTGCGCCTCAAAAGTGTCGTCCGGGTTCGCTTTATTGCGCAGGCTGCGCAAATCGTAGGAGACATGGTCCGGGCGGCCAAACAGGGAGATAATCTGGTCCAGCGTATGCACGCCAAGCCCGTAAAACATGCCGTCCTGCGGCAGGCCGGGTTTGGTTTCCGCCACCGGCCGGTAGTAGTCGAAATGGCTTTCAATTTCGACAATGTCACCCAGCTTACCGCTTTCAATCACCTTTTTAGTGGTAAGAAAGCAAGAGTCGAAGCGGCGATTCTGATAAGGCGTAACGGTAAGCCCTTTGCTTTTCGCCAGCTCAAAGAGCGTGATGGCTTCCGCCATGGTGGGGGTGAAAGGTTTCTCAACCAGCACATTTTTACCCGCCTCCAGCGCCCGCTTCGCGTAGTCAAAATGGCTGTCGGCATGGGTGCACACCACCACCAGCTTCACCTGCGGGTCGTTGAGCACCTCATCCAGATCGCTAGTGAAGTGGATATGCTGATATTGCGGATACTGCTCTTCCGGTTTCGGATGGCGGCGAAAGATATGTGCGACGTGCCAGCTCTCTTTGCGATGTAGCACGTAAGGCAGGTGGTAGCGGGTCGTGCTTTTGCCAAATCCAATAAATGCGCAGTGTAAAGTCATGGTTTCGTCCTTTTTTAAGGTTCCCGGAACTTACCATAGCGCATGTTTTCCCCCTGCCCCAATTCCCTGCGGCTTAGGGCGTGGAAAGAGGATAAAAAAAGCCAGCACCCGGCTGGCTAAATAATACTGGAAGCAATGTGAGCAATGTCGTGCTTTCAGGATTACCGCAGGGGTTTCCCTGAACGCAAGGCAATAATAATCATTATCATTCGCACTTGTCTACACCTTTTTGCGAAAAAGTCATTGACCCTCTCCTGAAACTCCCGGAAGTTGTTACAGAACAACAACAATGAGGAGAAAAAGATGAGTCGTATCGTGATACGCCATGCAGAAGCCCGCGACGCCGAGCCATTACGCCAGATTACCGCCCATGCGGAGGTCTATCACGACACGCTACAGATCCCTCATCCTTCAATGGAGATGTGGCAGGAGAGGCTAATGCCCCGTCCGGGCCGCCGCCATCTGGTCGCCTGTATTGACGATACGGTGGCGGGCCATCTGGTAATGGATGTCGAACCGAACCCGCGTCGCAGCCATGTCGCGACGTTTGGTCTGAGCGTCGGCGCCCAGTTTCGCGCGCGGGGCGTTGGCAGCGCCCTGATGCAGGAGATGGTCAACCTGTGCGACAACTGGCTGCGTATTGAGCGCATCGAGCTAACGGTCTTTGTGGATAATGCCGCAGGCCTGGCGCTGTATCGCAAATTCGGTTTTGGCATTGAAGGCACCGGCAAAAAATTCGCCCTGCGTAACGGCGAATATGTGGATGCCTTTTTTATGGCGCGGATAAAATAATAATTCTTCTCCCTCTCCCGAAAGAGAGGGAGAAAAACCACACCTGATACTTTCTGCAACAAAGGACTCCCGCTTCCATTGTCCCTTTGGGAAGAAATTAGTGTAAGAGGGAAGCCTTAATACCCCGCCGTTAAATCATCTACGGTACGCGGGTCAGACGCGCCATACAGCATGCCGTCCTGGCCAATCATAATGCTCTGGGTGCTGCCCATCGCCTCTTTGACGGCGACTTTCTGCCCCTTCTGCTCCAGCAGTTTGAGCGTATCCGGGCTGAACCCTTTTTCCACACGCAGCTCATCCGGCAGCCACTGATGGTGGAAGCGCGGCGCGTTGGTCGCCTCGGCAACGTTCATCTTAAAATCGATGCTGTTTACTACCATTTGCAGCACAGTAGTGATAATCCGGCTACCGCCAGGGCTGCCGGTCACCAGCCAGGTTTTGCCGTCTTTCACTACGATGGTTGGCGACATGGAAGAGAGCGGGCGCTTGCCCGGCCCGACGGCGTTAGCATCGCCGCCCACCAGCCCGTAAACGTTCGGCACGCCCGGTTTGGCAGAAAAGTCGTCCATCTCGTTATTCAGCAGGATCCCGGTATTGCCCGCCACAATGCCGGTGCCGAAAGTGGTGTTGAGGGTATAAGTGACCGCGACGGCGTTGCCCTCTTTATCCACCACCGAAAAGTGCGTGGTCTGGTTACTTTCATAAGGCTCCAGCTTGCCGGGGCGAATCTGGCTCGACGGTCTGGCTTTATTGACGTCGATTTGCTGAGCGATGGATTTGGCGTACTCCTTGTTGGTCAGCGCCTGCCACGGCACCTTCACGAAATCGGGGTCGCCAAGATATTCAGAGCGGTCGGCGTAGGCGTACTTTTCCGCTTCCGCCATCACCTGCAGCGCGTCGGCGCTGCCAAAGCCGTATTTCGCCAGATCGAAATTCTCAAGGATATTCAGGATCTGCACGATATGAATTCCGCCGGATGAGGGCGGCGGCATAGAGAAGACCTGATAGCCCCGGTAGTCGCCGCTGATGGGCGTGCGCTCAACGGCTTTATAGGCAGCCAGATCCTCTTTGGTCATCAGGCCGCCGTTTTTACTCATCTCCTGCGCGATTTGGTCGGCAATCGCCCCCTTATAAAAAGCGTCGGGCCCCTTTTCGGCGATCGTCTCCAGGCTTTTTGCCAGGTTGGCCTGCACCAGTTTTTCACCCTTCTTCAACGGCTCGCCATCTTTCCAGAAAATAGCCCTGCTGTTGTCGTGATTCGGCAGCACCTCGCTCCCATAGGTTTTAAGGTCATCCGCCAGCGCATCATTGACCACAAACCCCTGCTTCGCCAGCTTAATGGCAGGCTGTATCACCTTACTCAGCGGCAGGGTGCCATATTTTTCCAGCGCCAGTGAAAAGCCCGCCACCGTGCCCGGGGTGCCGGTGGCTAAGTGCGACGTCAGCGATTTCTTGCTGTCTGCGTTACCCTGATCGTCCAGGAACATATCGCGCGTGGCCGCTGCAGGGGCCATTTCGCGGAAGTCGATAGCGGTGGTATTGCCCTCTTTGGTGCGGATCAGCATAAACCCGCCGCCGCCCAGGTTACCGGCCTGTGGATGGGTGACCGCCAGCGCGTAGCCCACCGCCACGGCGGCGTCCACGGCGTTGCCGCCCTGTTTGAGGATATCGACCCCGACGCGGGTCGCGGCTTCATCCACTGAGGCAACCATGCCCTGCTTTGCGCGTACCGGATGAAAAACATCCGCCTCCACGCCATAGGACACCGGAGCAGCCGCCGGGGCGGTTGCGGGTGCTGATACGGGCGCTGGCGCATCGACAGGCGGTGGTGCCGCCGTAACGCTAAAACAGCCACCCGCCATCAGAGCGGCAATCGCCACCCAACGCGCAAACTTCTGTTTCTTCATCATCGTTCTCCACAGACAGGACCGAGTACCCGCTTAAGTCTGGTTCAGAACGCTTAAAAGATCATCGTTGCGCGCGAAACGGATTAAACTAAAAGGACACCTCACAGGGAGGATACGATGATGAAAAAACTGCTCATTCTGGCCGCTTTTTTACCGCTGACCGCTTTTGCACAACCGCTTAACGTCACCAATAACCCTAATATGTCGGGTTATCAGATCCCCAGCCAGCAGCGGCTGCAGACGCAAATGCACTCGCAGCAGCAGGTTCAGAAAGGCATGTTGAACCAACAGTTGCAGACGCAAACGCGCATGCAGCAGCAGCATCTGGAATCGCAGATCAACAACAACTCGCAGCGCGTGCTGCAATCGCAGCCGGGCGAACTGAACGTGGGGCAACAGCAGGTGCTGCCCAATACCCATGGCGGGATGCTGCGTCAGGGAAGCAATACGGACGCCGGTTTAACTCAGCAGCAGCATATGCTGCCGGAAAAACGTAACGGCGACATGCTAAACCAGAATACGGTGACGACGCCGCAGGCTAACATCCCGTTAAAAACCGTCTCGCCCTAGGGCTGAAAATCAGGCCCGATAACCGCAATGTTGTCGGTACAGATACAGTCAATGCCCCAGCGCAGCAGCTGCGACGCGCGCTGGGGATGGTTGACGGTGTAGACCAGAATACGCAGCCCCGCCTCCCGTAACGCATCTACCCGCGCTTCATCGAGAAGACGGTGGTTAAGGTGAATCGACACGCAGCCGAGGCGCTGAGTGAGTTCATGCCAGTCGTCGCGCCATTCGTCCAGCAGCAGGCCGCGCGGCAGTTCCGGGGCCGCCGCCTGCGCCGCCTCAAGGGCGTCCACTTCAAACGAGGAGAGCAGGGGCGGCGTCATACCGGCCCACAGCTCGCGGGCCGCCAGCGCCACCGCTTTCCCGGTGACAGGCCCGGTGCCGGTGGTGGGTTTGATTTCAATATTGGCCAGTAAATTCAGCGTCCGGCAGCGCTCCGCCACCTGCGACAGTAACGGCAGCGGCTCGCCTTTAAACTCGCCGCTGTACCAGCCGCCCGCGTCTACGTTCAGCAGATCCTGCCAGCTCAGTTCGCCCGCAATACCCCAGCCGTTGCTGGTGCGCTCCAGATTGTCATCGTGCAGCAGAAAAATATGCCCGTCTTTCGACAGCTTCACGTCGAATTCAATCATGGTGTGACCATGGCGGGCGCCCACGTCAATCGCCGCGAGGGTATTTTCCGGTGCGAGCTTGCCGCCGCCGCGATGGGCGACAATGTGGGGGTAGGGCCAGTTACTCATACGCGTTGTCCTGTTTCACCGTCAAAAAGGTGCAGATGGTTTTCCGGCAGATGCAGCCACAGCGTGCTGCCCGCCGTCGGGCGCTCCTGATGCGACAGCCGGACAACCAGCTTATGGTCGCCCCAGCGCCCGTGGGCCAGATTATCCGCGCCCAGCATCTCCAGCGTGTCCATCACCAGCGGGACGCCCCCTGCGGACTGTGAGCTTAGCGCAATATGTTCCGGGCGGATACCCAGCGTCATCTTCCGTCCGGCGTAGCCGCGATAGTACCAGTTGATGGGCAACGCCATGCCGCTCGCCAGCTCAAAGTGGGTGCCGGTACTGCTGATGCGCCCGTCCAGCAGGTTCATCGCCGGGCTGCCGATAAAGCTCGCCACGAAGCGACTGGCCGGTTTCTCGTACACTTCAACCGGCGTGCCAATCTGTTCCGCCACCCCTTTATTCATCACCATTACCCGCTGCGCCAGGGTCATCGCTTCCACCTGGTCATGGGTAACGTACAGCGAAGTGGTCTGCAGGCGACGGTGCAGATGTTGTAACTCCAGGCGCATCTGCACGCGCAGTTTGGCATCCAGGTTGGAGAGCGGCTCATCGAAGAGAAAAACGGCCGGGTCGCGGACGATAGCGCGCCCCATCGCCACACGCTGGCGCTGGCCGCCGGAAAGCTCGCGCGGGCGGCGCTGGAGTAAGCCATCCAGCTCCAGAATGCGCGCCGCTTCCTTTACCCGCTCGGCAATGTGCCCTTTGCCCATACCGCGGATTTTCAGCCCCCAGGCCATGTTCTCCTCGACGCTCATATGCGGATAGAGAGCGTAGTTCTGAAAGACCATCGCGATACCGCGATCTTTCGGCTCCATTTCGGTAACCCGCTGCTGGTCAATCCAGATATCGCCAGCGGTGACGCGCTCAAGACCCGCCACCATGCGCAGCAGGGTAGATTTGCCGCAGCCGGACGGGCCGACCATCACAATAAACTCCCCGTCCGCCACATCCAGCGTTAGCGGTTGAATCACCTGGGTTTTGCCGTTGTCCCAGCTTTTGGTGACGGCCTGTAATTTAAGTCCTGCCATGAAGGTTGTTTCCCTTATTTCTCACTGTCGACCAAACCACGAACGAACGCGCGCTGCATGGCTAACACAATCACTACCGGGGGAATAAGCGTTAGCAGCATCGCCGCCATCACCAGGTTCCATTGCGTGGTGCCTTCACCGGTGGCGATCATGCCTTTGATGCCCGCCACGGCGGTGCCAAGGCTGACGTCGCTGACGATCAGCAGCGGCCACAGATACTGGTTCCAGCCGTAAATAAACGTGATAACAAACAGCGCCGCGAGGTTGGTGCGGGAGAGCGGCAGCACAATATCGCGGAAAAAGCGCATCGGCGACGCGCCGTCAATACGCGCGGCCTCCATCAGTTCATCGGGCAGCGTCATAAAGAACTGGCGAAACAGGAAGGTAGCCGTCGCAGAGGCCATCAGCGGCAGCGTTAAGCCGGTATAGCTGTCCAGCATCTTCAGGTTGGCTATCACCTCCACCGTCGGGAAAATACGCACTTCCACCGGCAGCATCAGGGTGATGAAGATCATCCAGAAGAAAAGATTACGCAGCGGGAAGCGAAACCAGACGATGGCGAAGGCCGACAGGATCGACACGGCGATTTTGCCGACGGTAATAGCCAGCGCCATGATGAAGCTGTTGGTCAGCATCAGCCAGAACGGCGCGCTGTTGGCCCCCACGCCGTTGACCCAAATAGTGCGCATATTTTCCAGCAGATGCGTGCCGGGGATCAGCGTCATCGGCGTTTCAAAAACGGCTCTGGCATCCAGCGTCGCCGCCACGAAAGCGACATACAGCGGAAACAGGATCGTCACGATGCCAAGGATGAGCAGAATATGGCTGAACAGGGTCAGGCCGGGACGATTCTCGATCATTGATAGCGCACCTTGTTTTCAACGTAGCGGAACTGAATCACCGTCAGGATGATGACCAGCACCATCAGCACCACCGACTGGGCGGCAGAGGCGGAGAGATCCAGCCCGGCAAAGCCTTCGCGGTAAATTTTATAAATGAGCGTGGTGGTCGCCTGCACCGGGCCGCCTGCGGTCGCCGCGTCAATAACCGGGAAAGTATCGAAAAAGGCGTAAACCAGGTTCACCACCAGCAGGAAGAAGCTCACCGGGGCGATTAACGGCAGCGACAGTTTGAAAAAGCGACGGATTGGCCCAGCGCCGTCGATAGCCGCCGCCTCGACCAGCGAGCGGGGAATCGATTGCAGCGCGGCAAAGAAGAATAAGAAGTTGTAACTAATCTGCTTCCAGACCGACGCGAATACCACTAAGAACATCGCCTGCCCGCTGTTTTGCGCATGGTTCCAGTCGTAGCCAAACTCCGCCAGAAAATGGGTCACCAGCCCGCGCCCGGGGTTAAAGAGGAAAATCCACAGTACCGCGGCGACGGCAGGCGCAACGGCATAAGGCAGCAGCATCAGCGTCTGATAGAGGCGGCTGCCGCGCACCACGTTATCCACCAGCGCGGCAAAAAAGAGCGAGGCGAAAATACCAAAGAAGGTGACCAGCGCGCTAAATTTGATGGTGGTCCAGAAGGCGTCGAGGTAGTAGCTGTCATGAAACAGCGCGGTGAAGTTCGCCATGCCGACAAACTGGCTGGAAAAGCCAAAAGGATCGACGCTCTGCACGGAGTACCACAGCGCTTCCCCCGCGGGCCAGATAAAAAAGATGAGGGTAATAATGAGCTGCGGGGCGACCAGCGCATAAGGTAGCCAGCGCGAGCGGAATACCGGACGGGATGAAGACATAGTTTGGCTCTGGTAGTTTTCCCCTCACCCCGGCCCTCTCCCCAAAGGGGCGAGGGAGAAAAGGCGGCTCCGTACCGTCCCCTCTCCCCTGTGGGGAGAGGGTTAGGGTGAGGGGCAGGTTTTAATTAAGATTTGGTCGACTGCTCAAAGCGGCGCAGGAGCTGGTTGCCACGCTCTACCGCCGCGTCCAGCGCCTGCTGCGGGGTTTTCTTACCGGTCCAGACGCTCTCCAGTTCCTCATCCACAATGGTGCGAATCTGCGGCATATTGCCCAGACGCAGCCCTTTGGTGAACGGCAACGGCGGCTTGTTCAGCATCTGACGGGTAGCAATGTCCGCACCGGGGTTCTTATCGTAGAAGCCCTGCTCGCGGGTCAGGTCGTAAGCCGCTTTCGTGATTGGCAGATAACCGGTTTTCTGATGCCATTCGGCGGCGTTTTCCGGCTTCGCCAGGAAGTCGAGGAACTGCGCCACGCCGGTGTAAATGGCTTTGTCTTTACCCTGCATAACCCACAGGCTCGCGCCGCCAATAATGGCGTTCTGCGGCGCGCCTTTGACATCGGCGTCGTAAGGCATCATGCCCACGCCGTAGTTGAATTTGGCATAGTGGCGGATATCCGCCAGCGACCCGGAAGAGGCCGTCGTGATAGCGCAGTCGCCGTTGTAGAACTTCTCGGTGGACTCATCCTTACGCCCGAAGTAGCTGAAATCGCCCTTCTTGTTCAGCGCCTGCAACAGCGCGATATGCTTCACCTGCTCCGGCTTGTTGAACTCCAGCACCGCGTCCGTGCCGTCAAAGCCGTTGTTTTTGGTCGCCACCGGCAGGCCGTGCCAGGCGCTGAAGTTTTCAATCTGGATCCAGCCCTGCCAGCCGCTAGCGTAGCCGCACTTCATGCCGGCCGCTTTCAGTTTTGCGGTATAGGCAGCCAGATCCTGCCAGGTTTTCGGCGGCTGCTCCGGGTCTAAGCCTGCTTTCTTAAAGGCGTCTTTGTTGTAGTAGAGCACCGGGGTGGAGCTGTTAAACGGCTGGGACAGCAGGTGGCCAGATTTGGAATCCGTGTAATAACCGGAAACCGTCGGCACGAACTGCGACTCATCAAAGTTGATGCCCGCATCCTTGAACACTTCATAGACCGGTTTGATTGCCTTAGAGGCCATCATGGTTGCCGTGCCCACTTCATACACCTGCAGCAGCGCCGGCGCGTTACCGGTGCGGAAAGCGGCGATACCGGCGCTCAGGCTCTGCTCATAGTTGCCTTTATAGACCGGCACAATTTTGTAATCCGGGTGGGTATCGTTAAAACGCTGCGCCAGGGAGTCCACTTCTTTGCCCAGTTCACCTTCCATCGAATGCCAGAACGGAATAGTGGTAACGGCGGCTGCATTGCCTGCAAAGATCATCCCAAGCGCCAGACCTAAAGCTGTGTGTCGTAACGGTGTCATTCGGTTTTCTCTCTTGTTGTGCCGGATGCGCGATATCACGCGATATATGCTCGCGAAGTAACATGACATGCTCGAATGACAGAAAAATAACTTTTTATTTACAGAATGATGACAGCCAGGCGTCAGAGAGATGATGGAATCGTGAAGGCGCGGAGGGATGGGAGATCGAGCGGCCTGATGCCCTCACCCCGGCCCTCTCCCACAGGGAGAAGGAGAAAACACTAACGGCGCAAACGTCGGGCGATTTCCTCAAGCGACAAACAACCTGCGGCGGCCTCAACCGTTAGCGTGACAAAATAGGGGTTGGCATTTAGTGAAATGCCGTTACGCCTGAGAAACAATAAGGTGATAAACAAGGCGGTACGCTTATTGCCATCATTGAAAATATGCCCGCGAGAAATAGCCAGCAAATGCATCGCTGCAAGAAGCCAGATATCGGTCACCCCTTCGTATTCATATTTATTTAATACGCGGTATAACAAGGCTTCTGCGCGGCCTGGGTCTGGCATACCCGTTACGCCAGGCGTCACGCTCAGAAGTTTGTCATGGAACACGACTATCTCTTCCGCTGAGATAAATTGCAAAGTCATCTGTCAGCCAGTTCCCTGATTTCGTTTCCGTGAACGCCCATAATGGCTTCAAATTCGGCATCGAGCTTTGCCGCCAGGTAACGCTCGAACTCTTCCGCACTGATGATAACCGCTGGCTTATGGCCGCGCCGTGTAATGGTTACAGGCGTTCCCGTTGCCGCAGAATCCAGCGCTGAGGCCAGATTTTGTCTGGCTTCGCTATAGTTCATTGTACGCATAAAGCCTCCTTTTAAGTACAAGTTAATTGTACAAGAAGAGAGCAGCCGATGCGAGACATAGCTCGATACGGGGGAACGGGGATGGGAGATCGAGCGGCCTGATGCCCTCACCCCGGCCCTCTCCCACAGGGAGAGGGAGAAAACACTAAAAACGACAGCCTGATGGCTGCCGTTTTGCTTTGAGTTAACCGCCTAAATAGGCGCTGCGCACCGCTTCGTTTGCCAGCAGCGCATCTCCGGTATCGGAGAGCACCACATGGCCGTTTTCCAGCACGTAGCCGCGGTCGGCAAGCTTGAGGGCCTGGTTGGCGTTCTGCTCAACGAGGAAGATGGTCATCCCCTCTTTACGCAGCTGCTCAATGGTGTCGAAAATCTGCTGAATGATGATTGGCGCAAGGCCAAGCGAAGGTTCATCAAGCAGCAGCAGGCGCGGCTGGCTCATCAGCGCGCGGCCAATCGCCAGCATCTGCTGCTCGCCGCCGGACATGGTGCCCGCCCGCTGAATGCGGCGTTCATGCAGACGCGGAAACAGTTCGTAGACCCATTTGATGCGGCTCTGGAACTGGTCGCGGTCGGCAAAGAATCCGCCCATCGCCAGGTTCTCTTCTACCGTCATGCGCGAAAAGACACGACGCCCTTCCGGCACAATCGCGACGGCTTCACGCATAATTTTCGCCGTCTGCCAGTCGGTAATGTCTTTACCGTCAAAGACAATAGTGCCGCTGGAGGCGCGCGGGTCGCCGCAGAGCGTCCCGAGCAGCGTGGTTTTACCCGCGCCGTTGGCGCCGATAAGCGTAACGATTTCACCCTGATTAATATGCAGGCTGACGTCGTGCAGCGCCTGAATTTTGCCATAGTGGGCGTTAACTTTGTCAAAAGACAGCATTACTTTTTCCATCTTATGCCTCACCTAAATAGGCACGGATCACATCCGGGTTGTTGCGAATCTCTTCCGGCGTGCCGTTTGCCAGCGGGGTGCCCTGGTTAACGACGTAAATACGATCCGAAATACCCATCACCAGTTTCATATCATGCTCAATCAGCAGGATGGTGGTGTTGTGATGGCTGCGCAATTCCACGATCAGCTCGTCCAGCTCTTTCGTCTCTTTCGGGTTAAGCCCCGCCGCTGGTTCATCGAGCATCAGAATTTCCGGCTGCGTCACCATGCAGCGGGCAATCTCCAGCCGCCGCTGGTCGCCATAGGCCAGGTTGCTGGCCTGACGGTTGGCGTGCTCCAGCAGGCCAATACGCTCAAGCCAGGTGGCGGCGCGGTCCAGCGCCTCGCTCTGGGCGCGACGGAACGACGGCGTTTTCAGCAGGCCGGAAAAGACGCCGGTTTTCAGCTGCTGATGCTGCGCTACCAGCAGGTTCTCAATCACCGTCATCTCACGGAACAGGCGAACGTGCTGGAAAGTACGAACGACGCCCATACGGGCAATCTGCTGGCCTGGCAGCCCTTCCAGATGCTGGTCACGCAGCATAATGGTGCCGCCCGTCGGCTTGTAGAAACCGGTCAGGCAGTTAAACACGGTCGTTTTACCCGCGCCATTGGGGCCAATCAGCGAAACAATTTCCTGAGGGTGCAAATCCAGCGCTACGTTGTTGACGGCCAGCAGGCCGCCAAAACGCATCATCAGGCCGTTGACGGATAACAGTGGCTGACTCATGCCTGCTCTCCTTTTGCCTGACCTTTCAGTTTCAGTTGTGGACGGGTCATCGGCAGCAAGCCCTGCGGACGCCAGATCATCATCAGTACCATCAAGCCACCCAGCATCAGCATGCTGTATTCGTTGAAATCACGCATCAGTTCGCGCGACACCACCAGCAGCACCGCCGCCAGGATAACCGCGAACTGCGAACCCATACCGCCCAGCACCACAATCGCCAGCACAAACGCCGACTCGGCGAAGGTGAACGATTCCGGGCTGACGAAGCCCTGGCGCGCGGCAAACAGCGTGCCGGCAAAACCCGCGAACGCGGCGCTGATGGTAAAGGCGGTCAGCTTGATGCGCGTCGGGCTTAAGCCCAGCGAGCGGCAGGCGATTTCATCTTCACGCAGCGCTTCCCACGCGCGGCCCAGCGGCATACGCAGCAGGCGGTTAATGACAAACAGGCTCAGCACCACCAGCAGCAGCGCCACCAGGTAGAGGAATACGACGCGATCGGACGGGTCATACTTCACGCCGAAGAAGTTGCTAAAGGTATCCCAGCCGCCTTCACGGGCGCTACGGCTGAACTCCAGGCCGAACAGCGTCGGTTTCGGGATCTGGCTGATGCCGTTCGGGCCGCCGGTAATTTCCGTGTTATTGAGCAGCAGAATACGCACGATCTCGCCGAAACCTAACGTCACGATCGCCAGATAGTCGCCGCGCAGGCGCAGCACCGGGAAACCAAGCAGGAAACCGGCCCCGGCGGAGACCAGCCCCGCCAGCGGCAGGCAGGTCCAGAAACCAAGACCGTAATAGTGGTTGAGCAGCGCGAAGGTATAAGCGCCAATCGCGTAGAAACCGCCGTAGCCCAGCACCAGCAGGCCGGAAAGCCCCACCACCACGTTCAGCCCCAGACCGAGGATGATGTAAATCATGGTCATGGTGGCGATATCTACCGTGCCGCGTGAAACCACAAACGGCCACGCCACCGCAATCACCAGCAGCGCCACCAGAAACAGCTTCTGTTTAACGGTGGAACCATCAATGGCCGGCAGAATAAATTTCGGCCCGGAGACGCCTTTCAACGACTTCTGGAAAACCGGGCGCAGCAGCTGGAAGAAAAAGACCACCGCGGTGCCGATAAAAATCCACTGCCAGCGGATATCGGCCGCCTTATCCACCACCAGTTTGGTGCCGTCCAGCTCCAGCTGGACGCCCATAAAGACGGCCGCCAGCACAAAGAACATGACGGCGGAAAGCAGCGCCATCGCAAAATGCATCGGTTTCATACTTTCTCTACCTCCGGACGACCCAGAATCCCGGTCGGCATCACCAGCAGCACAACAATGAGCAGGGCAAATGACACCACATCTTTATACTCGGTACTCAGGTAGGCCGAGGAGAGCGCTTCGGCAACGCCCAGAATCAGGCCGCCGATCATCGCGCCAGGAATACTGCCGATGCCGCCAAGTACCGCGGCGGTGAAGGCTTTCATCCCGGCCATAAAGCCGATGTACGGGTTGATAACGCCGTAGAACTGGCCGAGCAGCACGCCTGCCACCGCCGCCATTGCCGCGCCGATCACAAAGGTCAGGGCGATAACACGGTCGGTATTGATGCCCAGCAGGCTGGCCATTTTCAGGTCTTCCGCGCAGGCGCGGCAGGCGCGCCCCATACGGGAGTAACGAATAAACAGGGTCAGCGCCAGCATGGCGATAAAGGTCACGATCCAGATAACCAGCTGCATGGTTGTGATGGTGGCCGAGAAGTTTTCACTGTGGCCTACGGTCCACTGGCCGTTGAACAGGCTCGGCAGCGCGACATCGCGCGAGCCTTCGGTCAGGCTGACGTAGTTTTGCAGGAAGATAGACATCCCGATGGCGGAAATCAGCGCGATCAGGCGTTTTGAGTTACGCACCGGGCGATAGGCGACGCGTTCGATACTCCAGCCGTAGGCGCTGGCAATAACGATAGCGCCGACGAATCCCGCAGCAATCAGAAGCCAGCTGGCATCGATGCCCATCATCATGAGCGCGGCGATAATCATAAAGGAGACATAGCTGCCGATCATATACACCTCGCCGTGGGCGAAGTTGATCATGCCGATAATGCCGTACACCATGGTGTAACCGATGGCGATCAATGCATAGGTGCTTCCCAGCGTCACGCCGTTAAACATCTGCTGCAAAAAGTAGAGAAACTGCTCGGACATAACGTAACCTTATTTAAACTCTACGGGCATTGCGCCCGCAGAGAGGGATGACAGTTATTTCGCCACGGTCGACGAACCATCGGCGTGCCACTGAAACACGCCAAACTCAAATCCCTTTAAATCGCCTTTCTCGTCCCAGTTCAGCGGCCCAATTACGGTGTTAGCGCCGTGGGCTTTTAAATCCTTCACCAGCGCCAGCGGCTCATCGCTGCCGGAGCGTTCCATCGCCTGCGCCAGCGACTGCACGGCGGCGTAGGTGATCCAGACATACGGCCCGCTTGGATCTTTCTTATCGGCTTTTAAGGCATCAACAATGCCCTGATTGGCCGGATCCTGATCGTAGCGTTTCGGCATTGTCACCAGCATGCCTTCAGCCGCATCGCCCGCGATATTGGACAGCGAGGCGTTACCTACGCCTTCCGGTCCCATAAACTGGGTTTTAAGGCCGTTGGCCCGCGCCTGACGCAGCATCTGTCCCATTTCAGGGTAGTAGCCGCCGTAGTAAACGAAGTCGATATTCTCTTTCTTAAGACGGGCGATCAGCGCAGAGAAGTCTTTTTCACCGGCGGTAATGCCGTCAAAGAAGACGATATTGGCATTGCCCGCTTTCAGGCTCTCCTGCACAGAGCGCGCCAGACCTTCCCCGTACTGCTGCTTATCGTGAATGATGGCGATACGCTGCGGCTTGAAGGTGCCGAGGATATATTTCGCCGCGGTCGGCCCCTGGGAAGAGTCCAGCCCGGCGGTACGCATAATGTGCTGATAGCCGCGCTGCGTCAGCTCCGGGTTAGTGGCGCCGGGGGAGATCATCAGAATGCCTTCATCTTCGTAGATATCCGACGCAGGCTGCGTCGAAGACGAACATAAATGGCCAATAACATACTGAATGCCGTCGTTGACGATCTTATTCGCCACCGCCACGGCCTGTTTCGGGTCGCAGGCGTCGTCATATTCAACGGCCACCAGCTTATCGCCCTTAATACCGCCTTTCGCATTGATATCTTTAATGGCCTGGCGTGCGCCGTTGAACTCCATATCGCCCCACTGGGCGACAGGGCCGGACATCGCGCCTACAACCGCGACTTTAATATCTTCCGCCATGGCCGCGTGAGACATCGCAAGTGCAACCATCCCCGCGATCAATGTCTTCGCGTTCCTTTTCATTTTGAAACCCCATTCGTGATGCAGTGTAAATATTTTGTTTTTTATGGTTAAAAAGCATTCTGTACTTTTATTAGACAATGCTATTTTTACCAGTGCCATGAATGATTTAGCGTAGTTTTTTGCTAAAAACCAGACTAAATGCTCTATTTTTCAGTCCATTAAGGACAGATAATATTCTGTATTAGGGCGAAGATAAACAAAAAAAGCCCGAACGCCAGCATAAAATAATGGGACAAAGAGCGGAATAAATCACTACCTTTTAGGTAAATATTCTGCATGTTTCTCGATCCCTGATGTTTAAAGCTACCGCAGCGCTTGACTCAAAAGTAATCGCCTGCAAAAGGAATTAAAAAAAGTAACAGCCTGCCCCAGACGAAATTGTTTACACTGCCCCTATCTTTTGAGACAGGGACAAGCTGTAAATGAAATTGACCATCATCCGTCTGGCGACATTTACCGACCAGGATCATATTGATTTGGCAAAAATCTGGCCGGAATATTCGCCGGCATCGCTGCAGGTTGATGATACCCACCGCATCTATGCCGCGCGTTTTAACGACCGTCTGCTGGCGGCGGTGCGGGTCACGCTGCGGGGAACCCAGGGGGCGCTGGATTCACTGCGCGTGCGGGATGTCACCCGCCGTCGTGGCGTGGGGCAATATCTGGTTGAGGAAGTCCTGCGCGATAACCCGACGGTGTCTTCATGGTGGATGGCCGATGTCGGCGTCGAAGATCGCGGCGTGATGGCGGCATTTATGCAGGCGCTGGGCTTTACCGCGCAGAAGGATGGCTGGGAGAAGCGCTAGCCGAAAAGCTGTTCAATGGATTTTGTCGGGTAAAATAGCGCATGACTGTTTTCCCCGGCCAAGGGAATAAAGCCCAGCGCCTGATAAAAAGCCTGGGCTTTTTCGTTGATAGCTTCAACGAACATGCCGTGTATCCCTACGGCCAACGAAGCTGACCAGATCACCTTCATCGCATGCGTAACCAGCACAGCGCCCCAGCCTTTACCTTGTAGCGTGCGATCAATGGCTAATCGCCCTAACGTTACGCTGGGAACATTTTTGTAGGGGATGCGCTTCTGTTGCGTTTTTGAAGGTAACATGGCGCGTTCGAAGCAGCTTCCTGACAGCGTGTAGTAGCCCACGATTCGACGCTCCGGGGCCGCAGTTCTGAGCACGTAAGCACGCAGAATTTTGCTGTCATGCTGTCGTCGCAGATGTTCAGTCAGGAAAAGATTAAGCGACACATCTCCGCAGTCGAACTGCTGAAAATCATATTCCGTCCCATCCTTCAGAATTTCAATTGTCAGGTTTTTCACGGTTCATTCCATGTCAGAAAGACGTTTTGCCGCGCGTTTTAATTTTTCATTGGGTGCCGGAGGGTTGCTGAGCGCATTCATGACTTTCGCCCAGGACTCTTCGTTCAAAACAACCCGACGGTGTTGTTCAATCACTTCCGCAGCACGTTCCGACGCGCTATTAAGCATAAATTGCGTGACTGACTGATTGGTAATGGCAGCCGCTTCTTCAATCATGCTTTTGTCATCATCAGTCAGGCGCAGATCGATACGCTGCTTTTTTAGTGCAGGCATGATAACTTCCTCAGATCACGTGTACGGTAAAATACCGTACATGTGAGTTTATTCCTGACAAAGGGGAATATCAACTGATGGATAAGCAACACCGCATCCGGAAATCCCGGGTGCGCATGCGCTTACCCGGGCTACAAATCGTGCAGTGATGGGGTTTACGTAGCCCGGATAAGGCGAAGCCGCATCCGGGTTTAGAGAACCGTGCAGGGAAGCACGTTGAGGTTTATTTGGCGTCGGTCGCCGTGCCGTTCGCATGCCAGGTAAACACGCCGAACTCGAAGCCTTTCAGGTCGCCCTTCTCATTCCAGCTCAGCGGCCCCATTACGGTTTCAACGGAGTTTGCTTTCAGCCAGGTCGCGATTTCTGCCGGGTCGTCAGACTGGTTCAGGCCAGCGGCCAGGGACTGCAGCGCAGCGTAAGTGGTCCAGACGAACGCGCCGCTCGGATCCTGTTTCTTCGCTTTGATGGCGTCTACAATCGGTTTGTTTGCCGGAACCTGATCGTAGTTTTTCGGTTTGGTGACTAACATGCCTTCGGCGGATTCGCCCGCGATGTTAGACAGGGAGACGTTGGCCACGCCTTCCGGGCCCATGAATTTGGTTTTCAGACCTGCCGCACGGGACTGACGCAGAATCTGGCCCATTTCCGGGTGGTAACCGCCGTAATAAACAAAGTCGATATTCTCTTTCTTCAAACGTGCCACCAGGGTGGAGAAGTCTTTTTCACCCGCGGTGATACCGTCAAAGAACACCACATTCGCGCCGCCTTTTTTCAGGCCGTCCTGCACCGCGCGCGCCAGACCTTCGCCATACTGCTGCTTATCGTGGATGATGGCGATACGCTGCGGTTTCACGCTGTCCAGAATGTATTTTGCCGCGGTCGGGCCCTGATCTGAATCCAGACCGGTAGTACGCAGCGTCAGCTTGTAGCCGCGTGCGGTCAGCTCAGGCGCGGTGGCGGCCGGGGTGATCATCAGAATGCCTTCATCTTCATAGATATCTGACGCTGGCTGGGTCGAAGAGGAGCACAGGTGACCGATGACGTATTTGATGCCGTCATTGACCACTTTGTTCGCTACCGCAACCGCCTGTTTCGGGTCGCACGCGTCATCATATTTTGTGATAACCAGCTTGTTGCCCTTGACGCCGCCTTTGGCGTTGATATCAGCCACAGCCTGCTCCGCGCCGGTAAACTCCTGATCGCCATACTGCGCAACCGGACCAGACATCGCGCCCACGACCGCAACTTTAATATCTTCGGCCAATGCCATGTTGCTCATCGATAACGCAATACATCCAGCCAGTAACGCTTTACCCTTCATTTTCATCCTGAGATTCCCCATTTTATATGGTGATTGAACGTGTTGTGATGTTGTTATGCGACACATTATTCTGCTTATAAAGATAAGCAAAGAGTATGATAGTTGTTATTAACCCTGCTGCCGGTGTCTGAGCAGCATTCTCTGCTAAAACATACCCCATTTTCTGAAAATTGAAACGACAAATTTGAAGGTTATGTAACAGGCTAGTGACAGAATGAAAAAAAGCCGCGCGGGGCGGCTTTTATTTAACGGGTCAATGCGTCGGTAAGAATATCCAGCGCTTTGCGGAACTGAACATCGGGAATAGTAAGGGGATAGAGGAAGCGAATCACGTTACCGTAGACGCCGCAGCTCAGCAGCAGCAGCCCCGCATTGAGCGCGTTATCCTGCACCTGCTTCGTGAATTCCGGGCTGGGCGCGCCGGTATGCGGATCGTTAAACTCCACCGCCACCATTGACCCCTGAGCGCGAATATCGGCAATAAACGGACAGGTTGCCTGCGCTTTGGTAAGCACCTCAACCAGATGCCTGCCGAGGTGCTCCGCGCGTTCGCACAGCTTCTCTTCCTCAATGACATCCAGCACCGCGTGCGCCGCCGCGACCGCCAGCGGGTTGCCAGCATAGGTGCCGCCCAGCCCGCCCGGCGCAGGGGCGTCCATTACTTCCGCTCGCCCCGCGACCGCGGAAAGCGGCAGACCGCCCGCCAGGCTTTTCGCCATGGTGATGATGTCAGGTCTGATGCTGTAGTGCTCTACCGCAAACAGTTTGCCGGTGCGGGCGAACCCCGTTTGCACCTCATCGACAATCAATAAAATACCGTGGCTGTCGCAGATCTTACGCAGCCCCTGCATAAAATCATCCGGCGCGATATTAAAGCCTCCTTCGCCCTGCACCGGTTCGAGCAGAATGGCCGCCACCTGGTCTGGCGCAATATCCGCCTTGAAAATGCGATCGAGGCTTTTTAACGCCTCTTCGCTGCTGACGCCGTGCAGCGCGTTCGGGTATTGCGCATGAAAAATCGAACCGGGGAACGGGCCAAAACCGATTTTATAAGGCGCGACTTTACCCGTCAGCGCCATCGTCATTGAGGTGCGCCCATGAAAGCCGCCGCCAAAAGCGATAACGCCTGGCCGTCTGGTATAAGCGCGGGCAATTTTCACCGCGTTCTCTACCGCTTCTGCGCCGGTTGAGAAGAAAGCCGTCTTCGCTGCGCCCTCTACCGGCACGCAGGCGTTGATACGCTCGGCCAGGGTGACGTAGCTTTCATAGGGAACAATCTGGTAGGCGGTATGGGTAAAGGCATGGAGCTGCTTTTCCACTGCCGCCACCACCTTCGGATGACGATGCCCGGTATTTAGCACCGCAATACCCGCCGCGAAATCGATCACTTCGTTGCCTTCGACGTCCCAAAGCGTGGCATTTTCCGCTTTTTCAGCGTAAAAGCCGCACATCACGCCAATGCCACGCGGCGTCGCCGCTAAACGGCGCTGGTGTAGTTCGTTATTTTTCATCTTTATCCCCCCCGTCACTGATTCTTTTAACAGCATCCGATGCCACATTGACATAAGCGGTCCTATAATCGAGTACCAGTTTTAAATAATTGAGGGATCCAATTGCGCTCACTCGTCGCTGATTTACTGCAATTGCGCCTTGAGGCCCGGAACGACGTCAGACTGCATAAGAAATTGTATAACGCGATCCGCCTGTCGATTCTGGACGGAAGCCTGCCGCCGCAGAGTCGCCTGCCCCCAAGCCGCGATCTGGCGACCGAGCTGCATCTCTCCCGTAATACGGTGTTAACCGTTTATGAGCAGTTGCTGGCAGAGGGCTATGTCGTATCGCGCCGGGGCAGCGGCACCTTTGTGGCGCAGACGGTGCCGGACAGCCTGCTTTCAGCCCCGGCGTCAGCCACCGGCCGCCCCGGTAGCGCCCCGCCTCCCCCGCTCTCTGCGCGCGGCCAGCAATTGCTACAAAAAAGCAGCGCCAGCCCGCGTCAGTGGGGCGCGTTTCTGCCCGGCGTACCGGACGTTAACGCTTTCCCCCACGCGCTGTTTCGCAAGATCCAGTCACGGATTAGCCGCAGGCCGCAGGCCAGCCAGCTCTCCTACAGCAATGCCGGGGGCAGCCGCGCATTGCAGCAGGCGCTGGTGGACTACCTGCGCGTTACCCGTTCAGTACGCTGTAGCGCAGAGCAGATCCTGATAACCGAAGGCATTCATCAGGCTATCGACCTGGTATCCCGGATGCTGTGTAACCCCGGCGACACGGCATGGATTGAGGAGCCCGCCTACTGGGGCATTCGCAACGTGCTGGCGATGAATGGCGTGACGCTACAGGCAATCACGGTTGACCGCGCAGGTATGCAGCCGCCAGAGCCGAATGATACGCCGCCGAAGCTTATCTTCGTGACGCCTTCCCACCAGTATCCGCTGGGGTGCGTTATGAGCCTGGAGCGACGCCAGCGTCTGCTGGCGCTGGCGCGACAGACGGGGAGCTGGATTGTTGAGGATGATTATGACAGCGAGTTTCGCTTCTCCGGACAGCCGATTCCGGCACTACAGGGGCTGGTCGACGACGCGCCGGTGATTTACACCGGCACATTCAGCAAGACGCTCTACCCCGGCCTGCGTCTGGGGTATCTGGTACTGCCGCGCCCGCTGATGGAGCCCTTAAAAAATGCCCATGCGGAGCTGTATCGCGGCGGCCGGCTGCTGGATCAGGAGGCGCTGGCGCAGTTTATCGCCGAAGGGCATTACACTGCGCATATTCGTCGGATGCGTCTGCTTTACGCCCGCCGTCGCGCCCGGCTGGCTAGCCTGATCGCCGATGCGCTGGGAGCAGAGGCGCTGAGCGATTATAACGATAATGCCGGGCTGCACCTGGTGCTGTCGCTGGCGGACGAATGCGATGATGTGGCGCTGGCGCAGGCGGCCAACGCGCAGGGCATTCTGGTGCGTCCGCTGTCGCGTTACTACACGGGCGCTACGCCCAAAAAAGGGCTGCTGATGGGTTACGCGGCGATGGACGAAGGAGAGATGGAGGCGGCGTTCAGCGTCTTGCTGGCGTGCCTGCGGTAGCTTTCCCCCGCTGTGCTTATAGGAATTACGGGCAACAAAAAGCCGGGCTGCTTGCGCTAACCCGGCCTGTTTACTGCGCTTTAGCTTACGCTTCGATTGCGGCGCGCAGTTTTTTCATGGCGTTCTTTTCCAGCTGACGCACACGTTCGGCAGAGACGCCGTAACGGTCGGCCAGCTCCTGGAGAGTGGACTTGTTGTCTTCGTCCAGCCAGCGGGCGCGAATAATCGCCTGGCTACGCTCATCCAGACCCTGCATCGCGTCGGTCAGCTTGTTGGCCGCCTGCTCTTCCCAGTTGTCGTCTTCGATGCCGTCGGCAAAGTTAGACGATTTATCCTGCAGGTAGAGCACCGGTGCCATCGTGTGGCTGTCGGAGGCATCGTCGTCTGGAGACATGTCAAACGTCATGTCCTGCGCCGCCATACGCGACTCCATTTCACGCACGTCTTTGCTGGAAACGCCCAGTTCGCGCGCCACCATTTCCACTTCGTCCTGGTTAAACCAGCCCAGACGCTGCTTGGTTTTACGCAGGTTAAAGAACAGCTTACGCTGCGCTTTGGTGGTAGCGACTTTCACAATACGCCAGTTACGCAGAACGTATTCGTGAATTTCGGCTTTGATCCAGTGCACGGCGAAAGAGACAAGGCGCACACCCACTTCCGGGTTGAAGCGTCGTACCGCTTTCATCAGGCCGATGTTGCCTTCCTGAATCAGATCCGCCTGCGGCAGACCATAGCCCGAATAGTTACGAGCAATATGAACAACAAAGCGCAGGTGAGACAGGATCAGCTTCTTAGCTGCTTCCAGATCGCCCTGGTAATGCAGCTTTTCAGCCAGTGCCCTTTCTTCATCGGCCGTCAACATCGGCCATGCGTTAGCGGCCCGGATGTAAGATTCCAGGTTACCAACGGGGGCTAAAGCTAAAGATTGCATTTCTTTGGTCATTCAAATCCTCTCAAATTACATCCGACTGGCGGCGGTCCGTCCCCATCAGGCAACGCACATGCCAGCGTTAACGAGCAACGAGAATATCATCCACTCTTTTATCAGACAGTGATTTTATCCACAAGTTCCCGTGTGGGGTGTGAATAAATTACGCACAAAATGTGACACAAGGATGAAAAGCCGATGCAGGGGAAGAGAGATATGTTCAGAGACTTTCCCTGCCACGGGAATACCGCATTGCAGGGAAAGAGTATATCAGACTTTTTTTACTGGGGAGTAAAGTGACGTAAATGTTGCACAGTTGCAAGCCAGGCAGCGACCCAACCAATCATTGAGCACACCAGCAGCAGCAGCAGACACTCATCAAACGATAGCCCGCTGAGATCAAACTGCGCGCCAAACACCCTTGCCACATCGGTCACCGCCGAGGACAGGCGCATCACCAGAATTTCAGAGAGGATCAGCGAAAGGAACGCGCCGCTAAAGCCCAACAGCGCCCCGCCGTACAAAAACGGACGCAGAATAAAGCCATCCGTCGCGCCGATCAGTTTCTGCACGTTGATGGTATCGCGGCGGGCGAAAATGCTCAGCCGCACGCTGTTGCCGATGACCAGGAACACCGCTGCGACCATCAGCACGCCGATCATCGCCGATACGCGCCCCACCAGCCCGGTTAAAGCCGCCAGACGGGCGAACCAGCTATCGTCCATCCGTACTTCATCAATCCCGTGCAGGCGAGAGATGCGGTCACGCAACGTAGTGAGCGACTCGGTACTCTGAAAATCCAGTTTTGGCACCACCACCGCGACCGCAGGCAGCGGGTTCTCCTCCAGCATATCCAGCGCGCCGCCAAAGCCGGACCAGTTACGGAACTCGCCAAGCGCGTCTTCCCGGGAGAGATAGTTCACCTTATCCACCCCCTGCTCGGCCTGGAGCTGCCCCACAACCTGCGCGGCGGCGTCGTCATCCAGCGTCTTATCGAAATAGACGGTGATTTGCGGTGAAGGATAGTACTGCGACGCCGCCTGGTTGACGTTTTTGTAGACCATATAGCACACGCTCGGCAGCGTCAGGGAGATAGCGATGACCATCACCGTCAGGAAGGTGGCGAAGGGTTTGCTTTTCAGATCCTGCAACGCCCCCTGGAAGGCATACCGCACCTGCTCGTTAAACACATTGGTTTTACGCGAGTTTGGTTTAGGGGCCGCCTTCGCGCGCTTTGGCGCGTTGCGATTGCCGTCGCCCGCGGAGCCCGGCGACTTACGAAAACGGTCCAGCCTGTTGCCAAACTGGCGTATTTGATTCACTGCGTCGCGCTTATTCACCCGCCAGGCCTCCATGCAAATGGCCGTCGCTCAGGGTCAGCATACGGTACGAGCGGCGGGAGATAAGCCCCAGGTCGTGCGTCGCCATCAGTACCGTAACCCCAACACGGTTAAACTCCTCGAACAGACGTAAGATCCCTTCGGACAGGGCTTCGTCCAGGTTGCCGGTAGGCTCATCCGCCAGCAGAACGGCAGGTTTGTTGACCACCGCGCGGGCGATGCCCACCCGCTGCTGTTCACCGCCGGAGAGCTGAATCGGAAAACTTCTCGCTTTGTCGAGCAGCCCCACTTTATCGAGCGCCGCAGACACGCGACGGCGAATGTCATCGCCGCTGGCGCCCGCGATAATCAGCGGGATCGCCACGTTGTCATAGACGGTACGATCCATCAGCAGGTGGTGATCCTGAAAAATCATGCCGATCTGGCGACGCAAAAACGGCACCTCGCGGCTTTTCAGGCGGCTGATATCGTGCCCGCTAAACCAGATTTTCCCGGCGCTTGGCCGCTCAATGCCGCAGATAAGCTTGAGCAGGGTACTTTTCCCCGCGCCGGAGTGGCCGGTCAGAAAGGCCATCTCGCCCGGTTGCAGGTGGAAAGTGACCCCCTGCAACGCTTGTCTCCCACCGAGATAGGCTTTGCTGACGTGTTCAAAGCGAATCATTGTTAATCCTCTCGGGCAAAAAGTGCCTCTATAAAATCGCCCGCGTTAAACGGACGTAGGTCCTCAATACGTTCGCCGACCCCGATGTAGCGGATAGGAATGCCAAACTGATCCGCCACCGAGAAAATGACCCCGCCTTTTGCAGTGCCGTCCAGCTTGGTCAGCGTAATCCCTGTAAGACCAACCGCTTCCTTGAACAGTTTGGCCTGGCTTACCGCATTTTGCCCGGTGCTGGCGTCAATGGTCAGCATCACCTCATGCGGCGCATCCACGTCGAGCTTTTTCATCACGCGGACGATTTTTTTCAGCTCTTCCATCAGGTGCGATTTGTTCTGCAAACGCCCGGCGGTGTCGGCAATCAGAACATCAATATGGCGCGCTTTCGCCGCCTGAATGGCGTCGAAAATCACCGATGCGGAGTCCGCCCCGGTGTGCTGCGCAATAACCGGAATGTTGTTACGCTGCCCCCAAACCTGCAACTGCTCGACGGCTGCGGCGCGGAAGGTGTCCCCTGCCGCCAGCATCACCGATTTGCCCTGCTGTTCAAACTGACGGGCCAGTTTGCCGATGGTGGTGGTTTTACCCACGCCGTTAACGCCAACCATCAGGATAACAAACGGCGTTTTGCCTTCCACATTCAGCGGCTCATCGACCTTCGCCAGAATGTCACCCATCTCTTCTTTGAGCAAACCATACAGTGCTTCGGCGTCGCGCAGCTGTTTGCGCGATGCGCCTTCCGTCAGGCTGGTGATGATTTTGCAGGTGGTCTCTACGCCAACGTCGGCAATAAGGAGCTGCTCTTCCAGCTCCTCAAAGAGATCGTCATCGATTTTTTTACCGCGGAACAGGCTGATAAACCCGGAGCCGAGGTTTTCTTTGGTTTTTACCAGGCTGCGTTTTAAGCGGGCGAAGAAGCCCTCTTTCGTCGGTTTTTCCTGCTCAACCACGGCGGGCGCCGCCGGGGTTTCGGCATTCTCTTCAACCGGAACGACCACCAGCGCCTCTTCGGCGGCGTCTGCCGCTAACGCCTGCGCCTCCAGCTCTTCGTCGCTTAAGGCGGTCTCTTCGTCGACCGGCTCCAGCTCAGGCTGCCACTCCTGCGCGGCGAGCGGCGGCTCGGCCACCTCTTCCGGCAGCGGCAGCGCTTCGTGCTCAATAGCCGCCGGCGTCTCTTCGATCGCCGGGGCAGGCTCTACCGGCTGCGCCTTCTCGCTTTCCGCCAGCTGTTCGGTCACCTCTACGACCTGCTCAGCAAACGCCTCGCTGTCGGCAGGGGTATGATCCTCACTCACCGCTTCAACCGGTTGCTCAACGGCCTCTTGTTCTGTCTCTTGCTCTGGCTGCGGCGCTTCTTTTTCTTTTACCTGATCTTTCTGCCCAAAGCCCAGCCAGGAAAAAAGCCACGTTTCTTCTCTTCTGCCATTTGCGACCCTACTCCCGCTGTTAATTTATGGCACCCGCCCGTACTGCCGTAGCAGGGGCTAAAAAAATGTAATTAGCTAAATAGTCTATCACTTTCCTGAACACTCATCACCGCCTGCGGATTAAGGTTTCGCCCCGTGGCGCGCGCCGCTAGAATAGCAGGCCGAAATAGCGAGCTAAGCGATAACCATGAAGAAACCCAACCGAGCCGTCAGCGGCCAGATTCGCATTATTGGCGGACAGTGGCGCGGACGCAAACTGCCGGTGCCGGACAGCCCCGGCCTGCGCCCGACCACCGACCGCGTGCGGGAAACCCTTTTTAACTGGCTGGCGCCGATAATGGTCGATGCGCGCTGCCTGGACTGCTTCGCGGGCAGCGGCGCGCTGGGGCTGGAGGCGCTCTCCCGCTACGCCGCCAGCGCCACCCTGCTGGAGATGGAGCGCACGGTCGCCCAACAGTTGCAGCAGAACCTGGCGACGCTGAAGGCCGCGAACGGCAAAGTGGTCACCGGCAATACGCTGGCGTTTCTCGCCCAGAGCGGTACGCCCCACGAGGTGGTATTTGTCGATCCGCCGTTTCGTAAAGGCATGCTGGAAGAGACGTTGCAGCTGCTGGAAACCAACGGCTGGCTGGCGGATGAGGCGTTTATTTATGTCGAGAGCGAAGTAGAAAACGGCCTGCCGCCGGTGCCGGCAAGCTGGAGCCTGTACCGTGAAAAAGTGGCGGGACAGGTCGCCTACCGTCTGTTTCAGCGTCAGTCACAAGGAGAGAAAAATGCGCATAGTCATTAATCTGGGGCGGCTGTTGATGCTCTTCGTCTGGGCTTTCTTGCTGTTTAATCTGTTTGCGCCCTTTCCCAAGCCGCTCAATATTTTCGTCAATGTGGCGCTGGTGTTTACGGTCTTCATGCATGCCATCCAGGCGACGATGATGAAAAAATCGTTGCCGAAAGAGGGCCCGCAAATGACCCGCTTTGAAGAGTTTCGTATCTTCCTGTTTGGCGTCTTTGAGCTGCTGGTGTGGCTGAAAAAACTGAAACCGCAAAAATAAAGCCGCTTTTTAAGATTCCCCTGTCGGCGCTAACGTTGTCATTCGGTAGCGCCGCCCACTAAACTCTGTAGATGAGCCGTGGGCATGGTGCTCGCGATACAATAACGGATTCAGGGACTTACTATGCTTTGGTCATTTATTGCTGTCTGTTTCTCCGCCTGGCTGTACGTCGACGCCTCCTACCGTGGGCCTGCCTGGCAGCGCTGGGTGTTCAAGCCCGTCACGCTGCTGTTACTGTTGCTGCTCGCCTGGCAGGCGCCTATGTTCGACGCCATCAGCTACCTGGTGCTGGCCGGGCTCTGCGCCTCGTTGGTCGGCGATGCCCTTACCCTGCTGCCGCGCCAGCAGTTGCTGTACGCCATCGGCGCGTTCTTCCTTGCCCACCTGCTCTATACCATCTATTTCGCTACCCAGATGACGCTCTCCTTCTTCTGGCCGCTGCCGGTGGTCCTGCTGGTAATTGGCGCGCTGCTTATTGCCGTGATCTGGACGCGCCTTGAAGAGCTTCGCCTGCCGGTATGTACGTTTATTACCATGACGCTGGTGATGGTCTGGCTGGCGGGCGAGCTGTGGTTCTTCCGCCCCACCAGCCCGGCGCTCTCCGCCTTTGTCGGCGCGGCGCTGCTGCTTGTCAGCAATGTGGTCTGGCTGGGCAGCCACTATCGTCGCCGTTTCCGCGCCGATAGCGCCATCTCTGCCGCCTGCTATTTTGCCGGTCACTTCCTGATAGTTCGCTCGCTTTATATTTAAAAGGCTTGACTCTGGAGTCGACTCCAGAGTGTATCCTCCGGTTAATGAGAAAATTATCATTCACCGGAGGATGCGATGCCTGGTCCCGCCCACTCAAAAACACCTCAGTTCGCTACCATGAAACTGCGCCCGGCGTCAGCATGCGGCTGCAACAACGCCTGCGACGTTGAAACGCCGCCCGTAGAAACGGCCACGGGGGAGCGATTCGTCTGGCTTGTCGCCGGAATGGACTGCGCCGCCTGCGCCCGCAAGGTGGAAAACGCCGTGCGTAACGTGGACGGGGTAAAGCAGGTCCAGGTTGCCTTCGCCACGGAAAAACTGACCGTCATCGCGGAAACAGATATCCGCCAGCAGGTTGAAAACGCCGTGCGGCAGGCCGGGTATGCGCTAAAAACCGAAAATGCTCCGCAACAGGCGGCGGCCTCCCCCCTGCGTGAAAACCTGATGCTGATCGCGCTACTGGCGATGATGGGCATCAGCTGGCTGCTTGAACAGTTTAACCACCCCTTCGGCCAGGCGGCGTTTATCATTACCACGCTGGTGGGTCTGTGGCCCATTGCCCTACAGGCGCTGCGTCTTATCCGCAGCGGGAGCTGGTTCGCTATCGAAACCTTAATGAGCGTGGCCGCCATCGGCGCGCTGATTATTGGCGCGACGGCGGAAGCGGCGATGGTACTGCTGCTGTTTATGGTCGGAGAGCGGCTGGAAGGCTGGGCCGCCAGCCGGGCGCGTAAAGGGGTCAGCGCGCTTATCGCCCTTAAGCCCGATACGGCGACCCGCCTTGATAACGGCGAACGCCGGACGGTAGCGGTACAAGAACTGCGCCCCGGCGATGTGATTGAAGTTCCCGCAGGCGGGCGGTTGCCCGCGGATGGCAGGCTGCTGTCGCCGTTCGCCAGTTTCGATGAGAGCGCGCTGACCGGCGAATCGCTACCCGTGGAGCACGCGCAGGGCGATAGCATCCCCGCCGGGGCTACCAGCGTGGATCGGCTGGTCACGCTTACCGTTGTGTCCCAACCGGGCGACAGCGCCATTGACCGGATCCTGCGCCTGATTGAAGAGGCGGAGGAGCGCCGCGCCCCCATTGAGCGCTTTATCGACCGCTTTAGCCGCATCTACACGCCGGCGATTATGCTGGTGGCTCTGCTGGCGGCCATCCTTCCCCCGCTGCTATTGAACGCAGACTGGCTGGCGTGGATCTACAAGGGGCTGGCGCTGCTGTTGATTGGCTGCCCGTGCGCGCTGGTTATCTCCACGCCAGCGGCCATCACATCGGGCCTTGCGGCGGCGGCGCGTCGGGGAGCCTTAATTAAGGGCGGCGCGGCGCTGGAACAGCTTGGCCGGGTATCGCAGATTGCGTTCGATAAAACCGGTACGCTGACCGTAGGCAAACCGCAGGTTACGGGGATTTATCCGCAGGGCATTACCGAAGAGGCGCTGCTGGCGCTGGCCGCCGCCGTTGAGCAGGGATCAACGCACCCGCTGGCGCAGGCGGTGGTCCGCGAGGCGCAGGCGCGTGGCCTCTCCCTCCCGGCGGCTTCCGGGCAACGCGCGCTGCCGGGCACCGGCATTGAGGCGACAGTAGAAGGCCAGAAAGTGCTGCTGTGCGCGGCGGATAAATTCCCCGGCGAACTCAGCGCCCAGGTTCACGCGCTGGAACAGGCCGGGGAGACGGTGGTCGCCGTCAGCCGGGAAGGCGTGGCGCTGGGGGTGCTGACCCTGCGCGATACCCTGCGCGACGACGCGCGGGAAGCCGTAGAGGCGCTGCGGCGGCTCGATATTCAGGGGGTGATCCTCACCGGCGACAACCCGCGCGCGGCGGCGGCAATCGCTAATGAGCTGGGGCTGGCGTTTAACGCTGGTCTGCTGCCTGCGGATAAGGTCAACGCGGTCAGCGAGCTTAACCGGCAGTCCCCGCTGGCGATGGTGGGCGACGGTATTAACGACGCCCCGGCGATGAAAGCCGCCACTATCGGCATTGCGATGGGCAGCGGCACCGATGTGGCGCTGGAAACCGCCGATGCGGCGCTAACCCACAACCGCCTGACGGGGCTGGCGCAGATGGTGACTCTTGCCCGCGCTACCCGTGCCAACATCCGCCAGAACATCGCCATTGCGCTGGGGCTGAAAGCCATCTTCCTTATTACCACCCTGCTCGGCATAACCGGCCTGTGGCTGGCGGTGCTGGCGGATACCGGCGCAACGGTGCTGGTCACGGCCAACGCGCTGCGGTTATTGCGCAGATAAAAAACCCGGGTGCGGCTTACGCCTTACCCGGGCTACGATCGGAGGGAAGCCCGGGTTGCCGCACCCGGGATGCGGTTACTGCATCCCCAGCATCCCAGGCAACCACAGCGAGATCGCCGGAATATAGGTTATCAGGCCCAGAATGATCAGCAGCATGGCATAGAACGGCAGCATCGCCTTCACCACGGTTTCGATCTTCTGTTTGCTCACCGCGCTGGCGACAAACAGTACCGATCCCACCGGCGGCGTTATCAGACCGATCCCAAGGTTGACCATCATGATCATGCCAAAGTGCACCGGATCGATACCGAGCGCATTGGTCACCGGCAGCAGCACCGGCGTCAGGATCAGAATGATCGGCGCCATGTCCATCAGCGTACCAATCAGCAGCAGCATGATATTCAGGTAAATCAGGATGACGTACTTATTATCCGAGAGCGAGGTAAAGAACTCGGTAATACGCATCGGCAGCTGCATATAGGTCATGACGGCGCCAAAGGCGGCGGCAAATCCGATCAGGATCATAACGATCGTTACCGTTTTCACCGTGCGGCACAGCAGTTTCGGCAGTTCGTTCCACTGGTAGTCACGGTAGATAAACATGGTGACGAAAAAGGCCCACAGGCAGGCGACAGCCGCCGATTCGGTGGCGGTAAAGATCCCCGACAGAATGCCGCCGAGGATAATGACCACCGTCATCAGCCCCCACAGCGCATCCAGGAAAATCTTGATAGCCTGCTTAAACGGGATACGCTCGCCTTTCGGGTAGCCGCGTTTACGGGCGAAGCAGAGGCACAGCGCCATCAGCCCCATTCCCAACAGCAGCCCCGGCAGAATCCCCGCGATAAACAGCGTGGCGATAGAGACCGTACCGCCCGCCGCCAGCGAGTAAATCACCGAGTTATGGCTGGGCGGGATCAGAATCG
>NZ_HE578948.1:372692-376632 GCF_000321045.1 Phytobacter massiliensis JC163 | reverse complement strand
CGCGTATTCACGCGGATACCCTTTCTTTTCCATCTCCGGGATCATGACGCTGCCGATCGAGGCGGTATCCGCCACCGACGAGCCGGAAATGGCGCCGAAGAAGGTCGAAGCAACGATATTCACCAGCGACAGGCCGCCGCGAATAAAGCCGACGAACAGATAGGCGAAATTGACCAGCCGCCGGGCAATGCCCCCTTCCGCCATGATCGCCCCCGCCAGAATAAAGAACGGGATGGCCAGCAGGGTGAATTTGTTGACCCCGCTGGTAATCTGAATCATCAGCGCCTCTAAGGGCAGGTCAATCCACAGCGCCCCAACCACCGCGCTCAGCCCGACAGCAAAGGCGACCGGCATTCCCACCGCCAGCAAAATGGCGAGGGTGAATAACAATACAAATGCATCCATTTTTCACCCCTTAACCGTGGCTGCCAATAAGCACAACGGGACGGTTTTCCTGCGAACCGAACAGCAGGCGTTCAATCACGAAAAGAATCAAAATCGCCGATCCAATGGGCAGCGGCAGGTAACTTTGACCGGAAGTGAGGATGGGGAATTCCGCCACCGGCTGCTCCCACAGTTCCACACATAGCCAGTAGCTGTACCAGCACATAAGCAATGAGATCAGCAGCATCAGCAGGTCCACCACCCTGGCGCAGAGAACCTGCAGGGCGGCAGGCAGGCGGTCGGTCAACATATTCACCGCAATGTGCGCCCCGGCGCGGTAGCTCACCGCCGCGCCAATAAAGGTAAAGGTCACCATGCAGATGATGGCTATCGGTTCCGGCCACGACTCCCCACGGTTAAGCACATAGCGGGAAAAAATGCCGATAGGAATAACGATGGTCATCACCAGTAACCCAAGGCCCGCCACGGTCATGGCGAGCAGGTACAGGCGGTCCATCCACTTAATGTAGATTTCGGACATACAGCCTCCGCAAAGGGGGGATTATTTGACGTCGGCGATCGCTTTCATCAAATCCTGATGCTTGTCGCCATACTGGGCACGTACCGGTTCAGTGGCTTTAATAAAGACTGACTTATCAATATCGTGGAACTGCACCCCGCCCGCCTTCATTTTCTCCAGCGCCTGCTGGTTATAGGCATCCCACAGTTTGCGCTGTTCGAACTGAGCTTCACGCGCCAGAGCCATCACTTTTTTCTGCTCGTCGGCGCTCAGCTTGTCCCATTTCACTTTGGAGTAGAGCAGCATTTCCGGGGTAATAAAGTGGCCGCTGAGGGTGTAGTTTTTCGCCACCGGCATATAGTTATGGGCGATATAGGTCGGCGGGTTGTTTTCCGCGCCGTCGATAACGCCGGTCTGCATGCCGCTGTAAACCTCGCTGACCCCCATCGCCACCGCGTTAGCGCCCATGGCTTTCAGCGTCGCCAGCGCCACCGGGCTACCCTGAACGCGGATTTTCATCCCTTTTAAATCTTCGGGTTTCGCCACCGGGTTTTTGGTGATGAGGTTACGGGTGCCGGAGTCCATCCAGCCGAGGAAAACAAGGCGGGATTTCGGGTTAGCGGTAAGTTTGTCGCCGATCTGTTTGCCGATCTCGCCATCAATAATCTTGTGCATGTGGTCTTCGTCGCGGAAGACATAGGGAAGGGTAAAGACTTCAATATCCGGCAAAATAGCCGCGACCGGGGCCATGGAGACACGAATCATATCGATCGCCCCCATTTGCGCCTGCTCAATCATCTGTTTTTCATCACCGAGCACGCCGCCGGGGAAGACTTTAATTTCCAGCTTTCCGTCAGTTTGCTGTTTAAGTTTTTCACCCATTTGCTGTACCGCCACCACGTTCGGATAGCCTTCCGGATGCACATCGGCAGCTTTTATTACCTGAGCAATAACAGTAGGGGTAAATAACAGAGCGGCGGTAGACAGGCACAGCGAAGCCACTAACGGCTTAATGGTCGTTTTCATGAAATGTGCTCCAGAGTATCGAGGTAAGGGTTAAAACATCGTTTTAATTTTACGTGTTAGAAATTAGACTACTGCTGGAATAAGGTGGGTGAAGCACTTCACAAAAAACGGCGAAATTCTGAAACAACGGTTTGATTTTGTGGCGCAGTTCAAACGGTTAAAATTTAGTTACCTGAGCGGGCACGACGAAAGGGCGATTACTGCCCTTTACGCACCAGATAACGATAGGGTAACGCCTCTGTCTCCTGCGCCACCAGTTCATGTTCCATGAAACGGCAAAAGCCCGGAATGTCACGGGTAGTGGCCGGATCGTCGGCAATAATTAACAATGTTTCACCGCTTTGCATGGTTCGCACGGTTTTGCGCACCATCATCACCGGTTCCGGGCAACGCAGGCCAAGTGCATCAAGGGTATGGTCGGGGCTGGAAAACAGATCGCTCATTTTCTTCTCGCTGACATAAAAACGGCAGTAGTTTACGCCGCGGTCGCCGTAAAGCAAACCGGGTTAACGATTGCGTAAAGATTAACCATTGCAAACCGCTGTGAAAGCAGTATTATGCGGCGGTTTTTATTGGGTTCCCTCACCCCAACTTTAAAAAGGTACAATATGAACTCCTTTACTCAATCGCAGCGCGTAAAAGCGTTGTTCTGGCTTTCTCTTTTTCATCTGCTGGTGATCACCTCCAGTAACTATCTGGTGCAGCTGCCGGTTAATATTTTCGGCTTTCACACCACCTGGGGCGCTTTTAGCTTTCCCTTTATCTTTCTCGCTACCGATTTAACCGTGCGCATTTTCGGCGCGCCGCTGGCCCGACGCATTATTTTCGCGGTGATGATCCCGTCTCTGCTGATCTCCTATGTCGTCTCTTCACTGTTCTATATGGGAAGCTGGCAGGGGTTTTCGGCGCTGGCCCACTTCAACCTGTTTGTCGCCCGTATCGCCGCCGCCAGCTTTATGGCCTACGCGCTGGGGCAGATTCTGGATGTCCACGTCTTTAACCGCCTGCGTCAGAACCGGCGCTGGTGGCTGGCGCCAACGGCCTCTACGGTGTTCGGCAACGCCAGCGACACCCTCGCTTTCTTCTTTATTGCCTTCTGGCGCAGCCCGGACGCCTTTATGGCGCAGCACTGGATGGAAATCGCGCTGGTGGACTACGCCTTTAAGGTGATTATCAGCATCGCGTTCTTCCTGCCGATGTATGGCGTCCTGCTCAATATGTTGCTGAAAAGACTGGCAGACAAATCTGAAATCTCCGCATTGCAGGCCAGTTAAGAGTACGCGTTGCCAGTTGTGGTAAGATGATTCGATGAGCCGTTATGGCTGTTTATCGAAAGGAAGAAGTCAATGCGCAATCTGGTTAAATATGTCGGTATTGGCCTGCTGGTAATGGGGCTGGCGGCCTGTGACAACAGCGACAGCAAAACGCCTGTGCAGGGCGCTGCGGCGCAAAGCAACGCCTCCGGGCAGCCGGTCAGCCTGCTTGATGGCAAGCTGAGCTTCTCGTTACCGGCGGACATGACCGACCAGAGCGGTAAGCTGGGGACGCAGGCCAACAATATGCATGTCTACTCGGATGCAACCGGGCAGAAGGCGGTCATCGTGATTGTTGGCGATGACACCCAGGAAGACCTGGCAACCCTGACCAAACGTCTGGAAGAACAGCAGCGCAACCGCGACCCGCAGCTGCAGGTGGTCACGAACAAAGCCATCGAGGTGAAGGGCCAGAAGCTCCAGCAGCTCGACAGCATTATCTCCGCCAAAGGTCAGACCGCGTGGTCTTCCGTGGTGCTGGGGAAAATTGACAACAAGCTGCTGACGTTGCAGGTGACGCTGCCTGCCGACAACCAGCAGCAGGCGCAGACCACAGCGGAAAACATCATCAACACGCTGGTAGTGAAATAATCACAATGCGGCCTCCACGGGAGGCCATCAGACTGCAGACAAAGCCAACAGGAATTCATGAAACGGCGTAGCCCGGGTAAGCACAGCGCACCCGGGACTCCCGGAT
>NZ_HE578948.1:340078-372294 GCF_000321045.1 Phytobacter massiliensis JC163 | reverse complement strand
ATGCCGCTCTTTCATCACTCCCGGGTTTGTCAATAACCTCAACGGCCTCCACGGGAGGCCGTTTTTTTAGCCACCACGTCAGCAATAGCGCCACGACCACCAGCAACGCCGTCAGCAGGTAGATCATCGACACCCCTGACCACGCCATCAACAGCCCCGCCACCGGCCCGGTTATCCCCAGCGACAGATCCATAAAGACCGTATAGGTCGCCAGCGCCGCGCCCTGATTGTGCTGCGGCACCGCTTTCACCGCCACGACGCCAAGCGCCGGGAAGACCAGCGAAAACCCCGCACCGGTGAGGAAAACGCCCACTTTCGCCAGCAGCGGCGCGTCGGCCACGCCCACCATCACCAGCCCAATCGCCTCTACGGCAAAACTGATAAGCGCCACGTTAAGCCCCCCAAGCCGGTTAATGCCGTTGGGAAAGACAAGCCGGGATCCAACGAAAGCAATACTGAACAGCGTCAGGGCGAAGGCCGCGCCGTCCCAGCCTTTGGCATCATAAAAAAGCGTAATAAAGGTGGCGATAACGCCAAACCCGGCGGAGCCGAGCGCCAGCGCCATCCCATACTGCCAGACGCGCCCCAGCACGGCGCGAAACGGCAGCGGCTTGCCTTTGCTCCCCTTCACCGCCGCGCGCGGCAGCGCGCAGACAACAGCCAGCAGCGCCACCGCCATCACCACCCAGGCCAGCCCTTCCAGGCCGCCATAGCGATAGCAGAGCACGCCCAGCGGCGCGCCGAGGGCCATCGCGCCGTAGGTGGCGATGCCATTCCATGAGATCACCCGCGCGATATGAATGGAGCCGACAACGCCCACCCCCCAGAGCATAGAGCCCGTTCCGGCAAAGCTTTGCCCTACCCCCAGAATCACCCGCCCGATACACAACAGCACCAGGCTCACCACCGGCGATGCGCTCTGCCAGGCCGCCAGCCAGTAGCAGAGGCCGCAGATCAGCGCGCCGCACAGGCCAAACACCACCACTTTTTTCGGCCCCAGCAGGTCAGCGTAGCGGCCCGCATGGGGGCGGCTCACCAGCGTGGCGAAGTATTGCAGACTGATAGCCAGCCCGGCCCAGAAGGCGCTGAAACCGAGCACGTCGTGCACGTAGCCCGGCAGCACCGCCAGCGGCAGACCAATCGTGAGGTAGCTAGCAAAGTTAAAAATAACGACGGACAGAATCCGCAGATTGAGACGCAATCCGCTTAGCGCCGGTTCGGCGGCTTGTTCGGGCATGGAGATCACCAGATATTCACAACAGTGTTTCACTATTACCACGTCATGCGTAGAAAATCAGCAGCAGATTCAGAATATCGGACTCAGGCGAAGCGCCCGCCAGGCACTACAATTAAGGAGCGGCGTATATCAAGGAATCGCTCATGACCCAACCTCAACCCGATCGCGCGGGTTTACACATCCTGCTTAAACTGGCGTGCCTGGTCGTTATTCTGGCCGGTATCCATGCGGCAGCAGATATTATTGTGCAACTGTTACTGGCGCTCTTTTTCGCCATTGTGCTTAACCCGCTGGTCACCTGGTTTGTGCGCCGACGGTTTAAACGCCCTGTCGCTATCACCATCGTGGTGATAGTCATGCTTATTGTTTTAACCGCGCTGTTTGCGGTGCTGGCAGCCTCCATGAATGAATTTCTGACCATGCTGCCGAAATATAACCGCGAGTTCACGCGCAAGTTCCTGCAATTGCAGGAGATGATGCCCTTCCTGCATTTGCATGTCTCTCCCGAGCGCATGATTCAACGAATGGACTCGGAACGGGTAATGACCTTCGCCACCACCTTAATGACGCAGCTCTCCAACGCCATGGCGAGTATTGTGCTGCTGGTGATGACCGTAGTGTTTATGCTGTTTGAAGTGCGCCACGTGCCTTACAAAATGCGCTTTGCTCTTAACAACCCGCAAATTCACATCGCCGGGCTGCACCGGGCGCTTAAGGGCGTATCGCACTATCTGGCGCTTAAAACCTTGCTGAGCTTATGGACCGGGGTCATTATCTGGGCCGGGCTGACGCTGATGGGTATTCAGTTTGCCCTGATGTGGGGGGTGCTGGCGTTCTTACTCAACTATGTGCCCAATATCGGCTCGGTGATCTCCGCCATTCCGCCGATGATTCAGGCGCTGCTGTTTAACAGCGTTTACGAATGTCTGCTGGTGGGCGCGCTCTTCCTGGTGGTGCATATGGTCATCGGCAACATCCTGGAGCCGCGAATGATGGGCCACCGGCTCGGTATGTCGACGCTGGTGGTATTCCTCTCGTTGCTGGTCTGGGGCTGGCTGTTAGGCCCGGTGGGTATGCTGCTCTCCGTGCCGCTTACCAGCGTGTGCAAAATCTGGATGGAAACCACCAAAGGCGGCAGCAAGCTCGCCATTATGCTTGGCCCAGGCAGGCCGAAAAGCCGCCTGCCTGGCTAGCGATTTACCGCAGATTATTCGGGAAATCCGCAGGCAGTTCACTGGCGGCGCAGGCGATAACGTCATCGTTGTCTGCGCCGCAATCGCGTACAAAGGTAATCGTGGCGAACTCATCAATCACTTCGGTGGGGTAAGCCGGGCCCGCGTCACGATAAGATTCCATCAGCGGAATGTGGTCGTTCTGGAAGCAGACCGTTTTTTCCGGGTTATTGATGACCCAGCGCGGGAAGAAGATCGTGCCGTGGAACAGCCGGTCGCCCAGGTTAACGATCAGGCTGACATCCGTACCGGTCGGCTCGGTCCAGGAAATTTTATAGATACTCTCACCCACCCGCACAATGTAGGCATGCTGGTTTTTCACCCAGCGGTTGCCGACGATCCCGCTGTGGATACGGTAATCCAGGGTGGTGGCGTTTTTCACATAAATCTCGTAGTTCCAGCCATTATCGTAGGTATAAACCAGATGTTTGCCGACGAAGCCGCTCAGATCGTGTTTATCAAAGTTGCTCATAATCTTTCTCCTCTGTTTGATGAGAGGATAGTACACCTTTAAAAAATGGATAAATAACGCTATATTTTAATCAAATTAATCCATTTTTTAGATGAGTTATGCACAAAACCACCCTTGAACAATGGACGCTGCTGCAGAAAGTCGTTGAACTGGGCAGCTTCGCCAAAGCGGCGGCAAGCACCCACCGTAGCCAGTCATCGGTGAGCTACAACCTGGCGCTGTTACAGGAACGGCTGGGCGTGGCGCTGCTGGAGCCGGAAGGCCGCCGCGCGGTACTGACTCCCGCAGGCGAACTGCTGCTCGGCCAGGTCAGGCCGCTGCTTAAAGCGTTTGAATATGTTGAAACCCGCGCCGCCACGCTGCGAAACGGCCAGCGCACGCGGCTGGATCTGGTGGTAGATACCATTTTTCCCCGCGCCCGGCTGTTCGCTATCCTGCGCCAGTTTCAGCAGCGCTACCCGCAAACGCAGGTGCACCTTACCGAAGTGCTGGAAAGCGCCTCGACGGATCACCCCGCGTGGGCCGAAGCCGATGTGCTGGTATTGACCCGCCGCCAGGATATGACCGGACGTGGCGAATGGCTGATGAATATTGATTTCGTTGCTGTAGCCCACCGGGATCACCCCCTGTGCGCGACAGTAAGCATGGATGACGAGCAGCTTGCCGCCTGGCCGCTCATTCGTATTGCCGAACGGGATAACCGCCAGGAGGAGCGCGGCGAATCCTGGACCTTTTCGACGATTGATGCCGCCATAGAAGCCGTTCAGCACCAGTTGGGCTACGGCTGGCTGCCGGAAGAGCGCATCGCGCCGCTGCTGGCAAACGGCGCGCTGAAAATTCTGCCGCTGCGCCACGGAAGCCGCCGCGCCACGCCGCTGCACGTCATCGTGAAAAAAGATTTGCAGCCGCTGGATGAGCAGGTAGAGGCGCTGTTACAGCTCCTGAAAGAAAACTAAACGGCCCCGGATGCGGCGCACATGCGCCTTATCCGGTAAACCAACCGCCTGAAATATCAGGCGTAGAACCGGCTCATCAAAATCATCAGCACCGGGGTGGTGACCGTCGACAGGATGGTGGAAATCAGCATACTGGTCGCCGTCGCCCCCTGTAGCACCTTAAATTTCTGCGCCATCATATAGACATTCACCCCCACCGCCATCGACCCCAGCAGCACAACCACCTGGCTTTCCAGCTGCGGGAGCCCCAGCATTAAGGCTGCCGCCCAGATGAGCCCCGGCATCAGCACCAGCTTCATCAGGCAGATGGCCGCGCTCTCACGCAGCCCCTGACGAATTTTATAGTGCGACAGGCTCATCCCCAGCGTCACCAGCGTTAAGGGGGCGGCAATCTGCCCCAGCATACTGACCGGGCCATCGACAAACTTCGGTAGCGGGTGGCCGGTCATGCTCCAGGCAAAGCCGGTGAAAATGCCGATGATCAGCGGATTACGCAGCACATTGAGCAGCGTCTTGCCAATGCCCTTCACAGAGAAGCTGCCGCTCTGCGCCCATTCAACCGAGACGGTCACCAGCGTCCAGAGGATCAGGCTGTTGAATACCAGCACCAGCGCCACCGAAGGGAGGCTTTGCTGACCAAGAAGAATCACCGCAAAGGGGGTGCCGAGCATGACGTTATTAGAGAAGATGCCGCCAAGGCCAAAAACCGATCCGGAGATAGCGTCCAGCCGAAAGAGACTCTTCGCCACCACGCGCCCGACGACATAGATAACCAGGCAACTGCCAAAGTAGGCAATGAGCAGACGGACATCCACCGGCGGGCTTTGCCAGAACTTGCTCATCACTTTAAACAGCATGCAGGGCAACGCCACGGTAAAGCAAAAGCGGTTAAAGACGCTGCTGGCCGACTCCGGCCAGCCCGCAAAGCGTCCCAGACAATACCCTAAAGCAATCAATGAAAATAAAGGGGCGGACAAAATCATTTGCTGCGTGAGCTGCCCCAAAAAACTCGTCGTATCCATACTTAACCTGCCTGCATTTTGGAAAGAGACCCTATATTTTTCTTTTTCGGCAGTATAAGGGTTTTGTAACGTAGCGTCCCTTATTCTGTTTGGGGCATCTGTCCGATAAATTCCACAGGAGGTCTGGCAGGAAGCGGAAGCGCTCCGCGTTCGGCATCCTGGCCAGTTTCAGGTTTTGTCACTTGAGTTATGCGAGTCCTGGCGCGGTAACGGCATTCTGATATCGTCGATTTCATATAATAGCGCCATGATCTTAGACGACAACGCGAAAAAACGCCTTCCCTTCTCCGTCAACACCACCGAACGAATATGCCTACCCCGCTGAATAAGCGTAAATCCAATATTATTCTCAAGGGTCTGTAAGCGTGACGAAATACATGTTTGGCTAACATTCAGGAAACCAGCCGTAGCAGGGAGACTTCCGGTCCGCACGGCGACCAGAAAAGTATTCATTAAATCTATAGTCATTTTAATTAAACACCTAAAAAATTACTATTGCATCTATAACCACCCAACAACAACACTGCGAAAATATCATTAACACATCCACCCCCCTTTTATTGTGACCATTACACATTTCATAAAATTAAAATGAAATAGCTGCATTTCATTTTGAAAAAATTAACTACAGCCAACTTATTTCTGTGAAATCGATCACCCACTGGATTGTTAACAAAAAACAAACAATAAATAAAAATCAATATATATCAAAAACTTATAAAATATCGATCCTATAAAAATAATTTCTGGCACGTCATCTGCAATTACCTGCCTCAAACAACCAAGGAGACAGTTAGATGACATACAAAATTTTACTTCCCCAGGAAATCATGAAGGAAGGAAGGGAATATCTGGAAAGTCGTGGCTATGAACTTATTGATGGTTCAGGTATGGAAGAAGAGGACATCATTCGTGATATTCCCGACTGCGACGGTATTATTGTCCGCCTGTCTAAAATGTCCGACCGTGTATTTGAAGCAGCGAAAAAGTTAAAAGTCGTTGCTCGCCACGGCGCGGGCTATGACACCGTAGATTTAGAGTCGGCAAAACGTCATGGCGTTACCGTATTAAACGCGCCGATAGCCAACAGTATGTCTGTCGCTGAATTAGCGATTTTCTACATGCTGCATTGCTCACGTAACTTCAAGCTGGTCGAAGAAAAAATGCTCGAAGATTATTACTGGGCAAAACTGCGCACGCCGAAAGTTGAGCTGGATGGTAAAACCCTGGGGCTGGTGGGCGTAGGGAATATCGGATCGCGTGTGGCCATCAAAGCGCTGCACGGCTTCAATATGAAAGTTATCGCGTATGATCCTTACAAAACGCAAGCTCAGATGCCGGAAGGCGTAGAACGTACGGACGATTTTGACCGTATTTTTAAAGAGAGCGATTTCGTCTCTCTGCACTGTCCATCCAGCAAAGAAACGCTTGATTTCGTTGGCGAAAAACAGTTCGCCCTAATGAAACCTACCGCTTACTTCATCAACACCGCTCGCGGCAAATTGGTTGATGAAAAAGCGCTCTATCACGCTCTCTCCACAAATGTTATTGCCGGTGCAGGCATTGATGTACTGAAAACAGAGCCGTTCGATCCTAATGATCCCCTTTTTGCTCTCAGCAATATCGTGATTGGCCCACACATTGGAGCCGCCACCAAAGAGGCCACCGACCGCGCCTCTCTGCATTCCGCCATCGGTATCGACGAAGTGTTATCCGGTAAAAAACCATCCTGGCCGGTGCCGGGTTTTTGAGGAGCAGAACATGTCCATTGGAAATCGTATTTTTACCCAACGCCCGGCTTTTGACGTGGAATTACTGAAACAGTATGAACAACTGCCTGCGGCAAATATTGCCGACACCATGAATCGTATAGCAGTACTCGGCAATGGCATTAAGCGTATCTCGTCACCGAAAAAACCCATCATGGCAGGCTATGCCATTACCGTAAAAGCACGGGCGGGCGACAACTTGATGCTCCATGCCGCGCTGGATATGGCAACAGAAAACGACGTTATCGTTGTCTCTAACGAAGGCGATCGTTCCCGTGCGCTGATGGGCGAAATCATGGTGGCTTACGCCCACTGCAGCAAAAAAATCGCTGGCATTGTGCTTGATGGCCCAATCCGCGATATCGATGCGCTCTCAGTACTCGACTTCCCCATCTTCGCTACCGGCTCCAACCCGGCAGGCCCGTTTAAAGAAGGTCCGGGCGAGGTTAACACGCCTATCGCTGTCGGCGGCGTGGCCGTCTGCCCAGGCGACCTGATTGTGGGTGATGCCGATGGCGTGATTGTTGTTCCACTGAACGATGCTGCCGCCCTGCTCGAAAAAGCCACGGCCTATTCCAAATTTGACGCGGGTAAAGTTGAAGCCGCGAAGAACGGCACGGCTAACCGCGCTTGGGTAAGAAAAACGTTAGATGAAAAAGGCGTTGAGGTTATCGACGACGTCTACCGCTAATTCGTTCAAATAAGGAAAAGCCGCGCACGGGATTTCGAATGCGCGGCTACCAAATACAGGTAATGTAATATGTTTTATTTAAAACTCTTACCCATCATATTTTTCCCAATCCTGTTCTGGGTCCTTCCTCACCCGCAAGGTGTTTCCGCGCAAACCTGGCATATGGTTGGTATTTATCTGGCGATGTTGTGCGGGCTGGTACTGCGCCCGTTTACCGATGCCGTCATTATGCTCATTATCCTCGGCTTCGCTGCGTTGGTCATTGAACCCGGCCCATTATTCGCCGGATTCGGCAGCCCGATGGTGTGGTTTATCATCAGCGCCTTTATCATTTGTAAGGCCTTTGTTATTACAGGTCTTGGCAAACGTATCGCGTACCTGCTGCTCCAACGCTACGGTAAAAATACCCTGACGCTCGGCTATTTGATGATGGTGACAGACACTGTTCTGGCGCCAGCAACCGGCTCGAATATGTCGCGCTCTGGAGGGATTACCTACCCTATCTTTCGCAATATCGCCGAAGCATTGGGTTCGAAGCCAGATGAGGGTAGCCGGAAAATCGGCGCGTATTTGACCATCCTGATGTATGTCGTATCGATGGGGACGTCCAGCCTGTTTCTGACCGGGATGGCCACTAACTCCATTACCGTATCGCTCGCTAACGAGATTATGCACGTCAATCTTGAGTGGATGGTGTGGTTCAAAGCGGCGATTGTGCCCGCAGGCCTGGTGTTATTAGCCGCCCCCTGGATTCTCTATAAGCTGTATGCGCCTGAGCTGAAAACCATTGCTAACGTCAACGAAATCGCCACCAAAGGGTTGCAGGAACTCGGCCCGGTGAAACGCGAAGAGAAGTTACTGATCGTTTTCTTTGTGCTGGGAATACTCGGCTGGATGACGGGCTCCCTTACCGGCATTAAATTTATTCCGGTTGGCCTCGCCTTCCTCGCTTGCCTGTTGTTATTTAAAGTTTTGAGCTGGAACGATGTGGTAAGTGAGAAGTCAGCCTGGCAGACGTTCGTCTGGTACGGGGCATTTTATGGCTGCGCAGTGGCGCTTTCAAAAGGCGGCTTTTACGTTTACCTGGTGGGCGTGATTAAAAACTATCTCGACCTGTCACAACTGAATGAAATCAGCGCCATCGGCGTACTGGTGTTTATTAGCCTCGCAGTACGGTACTTTTTTGTCTCAAACAGCGCCTTTGTGGTGTCGTTCTACCCGGTGCTCTTTACGCTCGGCATGACGACACAAGCGGACCCGATGTATGTCGCCCTGTCGTTGGCCTTCTCTGCGGGCTATGGTGCACTGCTGACTCACTATGGCAACGGCGCAGGCGTGTTCACCTTCTCCAGCGGCTATGTTCCACAAAAAACGTTCTGGCTGCTCGGCACCATCATGGTACTTATCAATGTGCTGGTCTATTTCCTGATCGGTATACCTTACTGGAAAATGATCGGTATTTGATCAAGGAGAGACTGTTATGAAACTGGATATTCTGATTAAAAATGGCCTGTTGGCGGATCTGGACGGCGCAACGTACCAGAACCAGAACATCGGAATTATTGGCAACCGCATTGTGGATTTAGAGGCTGTTGATAGTTGGGAAGCCGAAACCACCATTGATGCGGCAGGCTGCATTGTTCTGCCGGGCTTGATTGATTTTCATGGCCATGTTTTTCATGGCGGTACAGCGATAAGCGTTAACCCGGATATTCTCTGTCTACCCAATGGTGTCACCAGCGTGGTGGACGCCGGAAGTAGCGGCTGGGTGAACTACTCATTATTCCGCAACAGCGTTATTAATCCTGCCCAGACACGGATTAAAAGCTATCTGAATGTGGTGAATGTAGGGCTTTCTACCCTGGGTGGCGGGCCAACGGGGTATCTGGAAAATACCAACCCGGCTAACTTTAACGTAGAAAAAATTCGGCAGACGCTGGAGGAGAATCGCGACAATATTCTCGGTCTGAAGCTGCGTTATAGCCAGGACATTGCATCCGGGCGCAATTTTAGCAGCGATCCTTTCTACGCCACGGTGGAACTGGCAAGAGAACTGGATACCTCACTTTGCGTACATGTGACAGATTCCCGCCTGCCTGCCGATGAGCTGATTCGCCACTTCCAGGCCAATGATATTTATGCGCACTGCTTCCACGGCACCGGTAATGCGATTTTGTCGGCAAGCGGCGAGGTCTTCCCGGCCATCAAAGCGGCCAAAGCGCGCGGCGTGGTCTTCGACTGCTCCAACGGTGTGGCGCATTTTGATTTCAGGGTCGCTCGTAATGCGATGGAGCAAGGCTTCAACCCGGACATCATCAGTACAGACATGACGCTGCGCAACAGCCTGCGCACCAACAAAGTATTCAGTCTGCTGTTTGTTATGTCGAAGTATCTGAACATGGGAATGTCGTTCTTCGATGTGGTTCGGGCCGTGACCGCTACTCCCGCACGGTTGATGAAAATGCAGGGGCAGATCGGCACGCTCGCACCGGGCGCGTTTGCCGATATCGCCATTGTCAAACTGCGTAACGAGGAGATTGTGTTTGAAGATACGAAAGGCGAGCAGCTGAAAGGCGATCGTTACATTGATAACTGCGCCACCATCAGTAACGGGCAAATTGTCTATCGCCGCCAACGCTTTTAAGAGAGAAGGCTGTTCCATTAGGCTTTGCCTGCGCACCGCAAATGCGCAGGCTTTTTTGTTTTGTCACCCTGATTCTGGTTGCGCATCAGGGGTAAAAGCTATGATGGAGCGCGCGTAAAACGATAATCATGGATTGCCTATGAAAAACAATGAAATTGCCATTTTTTCCGTGTCAAAAACTATCACACAACGCATATCCAATGTGCTTATCGAAAGAAAAATCGACATCCCTGTCTACGAATTTCATTATGCCGATGTGGTGGAAAAAGCCCGTCAGTTGATTCATAACGGAACCAAAATAATCATCAGCCGGGGAGGCACGGCAGCGCTTTTGCGAAACAGCCTGAACATTCCGGTTATCGAAATAGCTCACGATCTGCACGGGATTTACCGCATTCTGGAAGAGGCGCGTAAAAAATCACACAAAATTGCCGCAGTGGGCTTCCCGCAGTTCTGTAATGTGCTTCGCCACTACCAGAACATGACCAATGACGAATTTAAGATATGCCAGGTCTATAATCATAATGACATTGAAAACGTTGTAAAAAACCTGGCGGAAAACGACTATCAGTTATTGATTGGCGGCCTGACGGTAGCCGAGATGGCGAAAAAGTACGATCTCAACGTCATCATGGGCGATACCGACAACATCTCCATTGAACAAGCGCTGGATGTCGCCGCCAGTATGTTGAAATACATCAATAAAGAAAGCATGAAGCTGGCGATGTCCTGGTCGGCGCTCAACCAGTCGCGCGACGGGGTAATGTGCCTCGACCAGTCCGGGGAAATCATCAATATTAATGCCCGCGGGTTTGCATTGTTTCAGTGCAATATTGGCGAAAAAATCTTCAAAAAAGAGGCGTTTAAAGGTGTTTATGGCAGCATCATTAATGAGATTGATGTAAAAGAGCACGTCATTGAGATTGAAGGCGAGACCGTCCACATCGCCATAAAACACTTTGCCAACAAGCACGGCTTTTACAGCATTGTGACCGGCAGCAAACCGGAAATAACCGGATGGCCCGGTTCACGCGCCACAAAAAAGACGGACAATAAAGGCTTTACCACAACCTATACTTTTGCCGACATCATTGGCCGCTCTCCCGTTATGGAAGCCACCATCGCCACAGCTAAAATCTACGCCGCCCACGCTCTTCCTGTAACTCTCCTTGGCGAGACAGGCACTGGGAAGGAGCTGTTTGCCCAGAGCATCCATCACGCCAGCACCCGCAGTGCGGAGCCGTTTATCGCTATCAACTGCGCTGCCATCCCGGAGAGCCTTCTGGAAAGCGAGCTATTTGGTTATGCCGACGGCGCCTTTACCAATGCGCGTCGGGGCGGCAAACCTGGCATTTTTGAAATGGCGATGCATGGCACAGTGTTTATAGACGAGATCAGCGAAGCGCCGCTCGCCGTGCAAATCAAGCTTCTACGTGTGTTGCAGGAAAAAAGGTTCAGCCGCATTGGGGGAGACTCGCTCATTAACGCTGACTTTCGTTTGATTACCGCCAGCAATAAAGAATTAGGCGCGCAGGTCGCAGCGGGCGCGTTTCGTCAGGATCTCTGGTATCGCATCAATATTCTTGAGCTGCGCCTGCCAGCATTAAAAGAGCGTAGCGGAGATGTCATGCTGATCCTCAACGATCTGCTGGCAAAGCAGAACAAACAACTCCGTTTTACCCCTGACGCCGTTGCGTTTCTTAATAACTATCCGTGGCCCGGCAATATTCGTGAATTACAAGCCGTCGCATTCCGCCTGGCGGTGCTGTTTGAGTCGCGGGAGGTAGATGTAAAGACCCTTCAAGCCCTCTGCCGGCTTTGCGCAACCAACGTCGCAAACGAAAACGGCATCACCCTGCCAGAGGGTGAAGTAGTGGGCCTGTTAAAAAAACAGGAGAAAAAGTTAATCAGTACGGTGATGAGACAAACCGGCGGCGACCGCACCAAAGCCGCAGCTATGCTGGGAATCAGCGCGACCACCCTGTGGCGAAAAATGAAGGAATACCACCTGGAGACGATGTAACTTTCTGTTTTCCGCCTGCGCTGGCTCACATCGTAAACCCGGAAACGCTCAGTTCACGCTCAACCCAGCTAAGAAAAACTTTCACCTTCTCTTTCTGTTCATTGACGTGGGGAAGAACAAAGTGGTGCGCAGCCACCGGCATACTGTGATCGGCGGCGAAGACCGGCACCAGATTACGCTGGCGCAGGTAGTCATCGGCCAGCAGGTTGCTTTCGAGAATAATCCCCATCCCTTTACTGGCCGCTTCAATGCTCATATACGAGCGGTCAAAGCTGAAATAGTAATTTTTATGATGGTTGTCGACCCCGTGCCACGAGAGCCAGGTATTCCAGTTAACCAGCGTGCTGTCGGAATGAATTAACTCATACTGTAAGAGATCTGCAGGCTGCTGAATATTTTTCCCCTCCAGATATTCAACAGATGAATAAGGTATGACCTTCTCATTTTTAATAGTGCGGACGAACAGCGTTGGCCATTCCGGTAAGCCGTGGCGGATATCGATATCCAGATTATCGCGGCTAAACTGTAAGTTCTCATAAGAGCAGGTCAGGCTGATTTTCAGATCCGGGAACTCTTGCCTGAACTTATTTAACCGGTGGATTAACCACAGCAGGCCGAAACTTGGCGCGGAGTGAATACGCAAATGCTCATGATGAATATCGTTAATCACCTGATCGGTAGCCCGTCCGATAATACTGACGGCACCGGAGACCTCTTTTAAATATTTCTCGCCGATATGGGTAAGCTGTACCCCTTTGCCGCTGCGAATAAACAGTTTTTTACCGATAAACTGCTCCAGGCTGGCAATTTGATGACTAACCGCCGAGGCGGTGATATTCATTATTTCCGCCGCCTGATTTATACTGCAAACATTCGCTACTTCAATAAATGTCTGTATATTTCTCAGAGAAGGAATAGGTAAAGGTTTTTTTGTGGTCACTTTTGTCATTTAATCCCACCGTTACGCGCCTGCTAAAATAATCTGATAACTTTTTAATTTTTATTGAAGCATTATGCATAGCCTTATCCAGAGAGGCAGTGTAGTGAAAAGCGCCCTGTTAAAACAGCGCCTGGCGGGAAAAAGCGGTTTTATGGCGGCAGCGCGCGCCATTCTGTGATGCAGCCAACACTTTTCAGCGGTAAATTTAAACGCCAGCCCCCGTTAAGCATTATTTATTTGAGTGCTCTCACGAATCAAATTTTTCTCAACCTCAATTGAGCTTTCTTGCATGCCGGGCGTTTTCGCCAGTTGCTATATTGCCCGCACAGGCCTGAAAAATAACCGGGACGATAAAAGTCCGGTATGAACCTTAAGCCAAAAGAAAGATAAGAGGAAACCCTATGTCCCGTATAGATAGTCTTGTCTGTACCGGTGCCAAAAAAACCAACTATCGCTTTGTGGTACTGGCGATAATATTTGCGGTGTATGCAATAAATTACGCCGACCGCACAAACATTGGCGCTGTACTTCCCTTTATTATTGACGAGTTTCACATCAACAATTTCGAAGCCGGGGCGATAGCCAGCATGTTTTTCCTCGGCTACGCCATAAGCCAGATCCCGGCAGGCTTCTTTATCGCCAAACGTGGTACGCGGGGGCTGGTAGCCCTGTCGATCTTCGGCTTCTCCGCCTTTACCTGGCTGATGGGGACCGTCAGTTCCGTGTTCGGCTTAAAGCTGGTGCGCCTGGGGCTGGGGCTGAGCGAGGGGCCGTGTCCGGTGGGGCTGGCCTCGTCGATTAATAACTGGTTCCCGGCGAAAGAGAAAGCCACCGCCACCGGCGTTTACATCGCCGCCACCATGTTCGCGCCCATTATCGTGCCGCCGCTGGCGGTATGGATAGCGGTCACCTGGGGCTGGCGCTGGGTCTTCTACTCATTCGCTATACCCGGCATTGTTATCGCGGTGGTCTGGTATCTGTTTGTTAAATCGAAACCGTCTGAAAGCCGCTTCGTCTCGGAAAGCGAACTGACGGTGATTAACGACGGCGCAGGCGCGCAGGAAAAGCCGCGGGAAAACATCCAGCTGGCACCCAAATTCGCCACCCTCGATAAGCTGATTCGCGTTAAAAAGCTTGCACCTATCGACACGGTAAAAGGGCTGTTCACGTCGAAGAACATTTTAGGCGACTGCCTGGCCTATTTCATGATGGTGAGCGTGCTGTATGGCCTGCTGACCTGGATCCCGCTCTATCTGGTCAAAGAAAAAGGCTTTGATTTTATGAGCATGGGCCTCGTTGCCAGCATGCCCTGTATCGGCGGTTTTGTCGGCGCCATCGGCGGCGGTTATATCTCCGATAAATTACTTGGTCGCCGCCGTAAGCCGACCATGATTTTCACCGCAATTTCCACCGTGATTATGATGGTCATCATGCTGAATATTCCGCAAAACACCATGGCGGTATGCGCGGGATTATTTATGGTGGGATTGTGCCTGAATATTGGCTGGCCTGCGTTCACCGCTTACGGCATGGCGGTTTCTGACAGTGAAACGTATCCGATTGCTTCATCCATTATTAATAGCGGCGGCAACCTTGGCGGTTTTGTCTCTCCGATGGTAGCTGGCTTTTTATTAGATTTTACCGGCAGCTTTAATTCTGTATTCACCTATTTCGGTGCCTGTGCCGCCATAGGCCTGATCGTTATTTTAACGCTGGATGAAGCACAATAACCTTTTTCATCTGAATGATATCTATGTAATGGAGTAAAGTATGTTATTAAAAGATAAAGTCGCCATTATTACTGGCGCGGCCTCCCCACGCGGTTTGGGTTTTGCCACCGCGAAATTATTTGCCGAGAACGGCGCGAAAGTTGTCATTATTGATTTGAATGAAGAAGCCAGTAAATCAGCGGCGGCCAGTTTAGGCGCGCAGCATTTGGGCGTGGCGGCAAACGTCGCTAATGAAGTTCAGGTGCAGGCGGCAATTGAGCAGGTATTAGCAAAATACGGTCGCATTGACGTTCTGGTAAATAATGCGGGCATTACCCAGCCGCTGAAATTAATGGATATTAAGCGCGAAAACTATGATGCCGTTCTGGATGTCAGCCTGCGCGGCACCCTGATTATGTCCCAGGCGGTTATCCCGACGCTGCGCGCGCAAAAATCCGGCAGCATCGTCTGCATCTCGTCTGTTTCCGCTCAGCGTGGCGGCGGCATCTTCGGCGGCCCGCACTACAGCGCGGCTAAAGCGGGCGTGCTCGGCCTGACCCGCGCTATGGCCCGTGAGCTTGGCCCGGACAACGTGCGGGTAAACGCCATCACTCCTGGCCTTATCCAGACCGACATCACCGCGGGCAAACTCACCGACCAGATGCGCGACAACATCCTCGCCGGTATTCCGATGAACCGCCTTGGCGACGCCGTGGATATCGCCCGCGCCGCGCTGTTCCTCGGCAGCGATCTCTCTTCCTACTCCACAGGCATCACGCTGGACGTTAACGGCGGGATGTTAATTCACTAAGGGGATACACCATGACAAATGCAGACGTTCAAAAGGTCGCGGCAGCCGCGTGGCGCATCCGCCGTTACGCCCTGCGTATGGGCGAAGTACAGGGCCAGGGCTACATCGGCCAGGCGCTGGGTTATGCCGATGTGCTCGCCACCGCTTTCGGGCACATGATGAACTTCCGCCCGGCGGAGCCGGAGTGGGAGGAGCGCGACCGTTTCCTGCTGTCGCACGGCCATTATGCCATCGCCTACTACGCGGCGCTGCTGGAGGCCGGCATCATCCCGGAAGAGGAGCTGGAAACATACGGTTCCGATGACAGCCGCCTGCCGATGTCCGGCATGGCCACCTATACCCCGGCGATGGAGATCTCCGGCGGCTCGCTGGGCCAGGGGCTGAGCATCGCGGTGGGGATGGCGCTGGGCCTGCGCCAGAAGAAAAACCCGGCGCTGGTGATCAACTCCATGTCGGATGGCGAACTGGACGAGGGCTCAACCTGGGAAGCGGCCATGTCCGCCGCCCACTACGGGCTGACCAACCTTATCAACATCGTCGACGTGAACAAACAGCAGGCCGACGGCGACTCGCGCAAGATCCTTGGCTTCGAGCCGCTGCATGAGAAATGGGCGTCGTTCGGCTGGTATGTGCAGCGCGTAGACGGCAACGACCTGCCTGCCGTTATTAAAGCGTTTGAAAATGCCAAAAGCTGGCCGGAAAACCAGCCGCGGGTGATCCTCTGCGACACGCTGATGGGTAAAGGCGTGCCCTTCCTGGAAACCCGTGACAAGAACCACTTTATCCGCGTCGACGCCGATGAATGGCAGAAAGCGATCGCCGTGCTGGATGCCAATAAACCGGAAGGAGTGCTGTAATGAGCCAGACAACTCAGACCAAAACCCGCTTAAAAACCTCCGCCATGATCGCCTCTATCGCCGATGAAGGTCAGGCGACCGTCTCCGCGCCTTTTGGCCACGCGCTGGCGAAACTGGCGGAGCAACGCCCGGAGATCGTCGGTATGACCGCCGATCTGTCGAAATACACCGATCTGCATATTTTTGCCCAGGCGCACCCGCAACGCTTCTTCCAGATGGGGATGGCCGAACAGCTGCTGATGGGCGCGGCAGGCGGGATGGCGAAAGAGGGCTTTACCCCCTTTGTCACCACTTACGCCGTTTTCGCCACCCGTCGCGCCTATGATTTTATCCATCAGGTCATTGCCGAAGAGCACCTGAACGTGAAGATTTGCGCCGCCCTGCCGGGCCTGACCACCGGCTACGGCCCGAGCCACCAGGCGACGGAAGATCTGGCGATTATGCGCGGCGTGCCGGGGCTGACCATCGTCGATCCCTGCGACGCGCTGGAAATTGAGCAGGCCGTACCGGCCATTGCCGACCATAACGGCCCGGTCTATATGCGTCTGCTGCGCGGCAAGGTGCCGCTGGTGCTGGACAAATACGACTACAAATTCGAGCTGGGCAAAGCGAAGCTGCTGGAAGAAGGCAACGATGTGCTGATTATCGCCTCCGGCCTGATGACCATGCGCGCGCTGGAAGCGGCGGAAAAACTGCGTAAGGACAACGTCAGCGTGGCGGTGCTGCACGTGCCGACCATCAAGCCGCTGGATGAGCAGACCATTCTGGCGCAGGCGGCGAAACCGGGTCGTCTGGTGGTCACCGCAGAGAACCATACCTGCGTGGGCGGCCTGAGCGAAGCGGTCGCCGCGCTGCTGATGCGCAAAGGGGTAAGCTGCGAGTTCGATGTGGTCTCGCTGCCGGATGAATTCCTGCATGCGGGCGCGCTGCCGACCCTGCACGATCGTTACGGTATCTCCACTACCGCCATGGTAGAAAAAATTAAAAACCGTCTTAAGTAATCTTCGCGCCGCCAATACGGCGGCGCTTTTTCTGACAGGTAAGTTGCTTTTGAGGCCGTCATGTCCAGTAAACCAGCAGATTCACTCAACGCGCTTGTAGAACGCGTTAAAAAAGCTCAACAACACTACGCTACATTCAGCCAGCAACAGGTCGATAAGATTTTCCGCGCCGCCGCGCTGGCCGCCGCCGATGCCCGTATTCCCCTCGCCAGAATGGCAGTGGAAGAGTCCGGGATGGGCATCGTGGAAGATAAAGTGATCAAAAATCATTTTGCGTCCGAATACATCTATAACGCCTATAAGGATGAGAAGACCTGCGGCGTGCTGGAGGAAGATGACGCCTTCGGCACCCTGACCATCGCCGAACCCATCGGTATTATTTGCGGGATTGTCCCCACTACTAACCCCACCTCTACGGCGATATTTAAGGCGCTTATCAGCCTGAAAACCCGTAACGGCATTATCTTCTCCCCGCATCCCCGCGCGAAAAATGCCACTAACCGGGCGGCGGATATTGTGCTGCAGGCGGCGATTGCCGCCGGCGCGCCGAAAGACATCATTGGCTGGATCGACGAGCCTTCTGTTGAGCTCTCTAACCAGTTGATGCACCACCCCGACGTCAATCTGATACTTGCCACCGGCGGGCCAGGGATGGTGAAAGCGGCCTACAGCTCCGGCAAACCGGCCATTGGCGTTGGCGCGGGCAACACCCCGGTGGTGATTGACGAAACCGCCGATATCAAACGCGCCGTAGCCTCTATTCTGATGTCAAAAACCTTCGATAACGGCGTCATCTGCGCCTCCGAGCAGTCGGTGGTGGTAGTAGACGAGGTTTATGAAGCGGTGCGCGAGCGCTTTGCCACCCACGGCGGCTACCTGCTGCGCGGCAAAGAGTTGCAGGCAGTTTCGGCCATCCTGCTTAAGAACGGGGCGCTGAATGCGGCCATCGTCGGCCAACCCGCGGTCAAAATTGCTGAAATGGCGGGCATTAACGTGCCTGCGACGACAAAAATCCTTATAGGCGAAGTAAACAACGTGGATAACAGCGAACCCTTTGCCCATGAGAAGCTCTCCCCCACCCTCGCCATGTACCGCGCCAAAGATTTCACCGATGCGGTTGATAAAGCGGAAAAACTGGTGGCGATGGGCGGCATCGGGCACACCTCATGCCTCTATACCGATCAGGATAATCAACCGCAGCGCATTGCCTGCTTCGGCGAGCGAATGAAAACGGCGCGCATTCTTATCAACACGCCAACCTCTCACGGCGGCATTGGCGATCTGTATAACTTCAAACTTGCGCCGTCTCTGACGCTCGGCTGCGGCTCCTGGGGTGGAAATTCCATCTCCGAGAACGTCGGGCCGAAGCACCTGATCAACAAAAAACCGTCGCCAGACGAGCTGAGAATATGTTGTGGCATAAACTCCCCAAATCCATCTACTTCCGCCGCGGTGCCCTGCCCATCGCGCTGGATGAAGTGATTGCCGATGGCTGCAAACGCGCCATCGTCGTCACCGACCGCTTTCTGTTCAATAACGGCTACGCCGACCAGATCACCGCCGTCATGAAAGCCGCCGGCGTTGAAACCGAAGTGTTCTTTGAGGTGGAAGCCGACCCGACCCTGAGCGTGGTGCGCAAAGGGGCGCAGTTGATGAACGCCTTTAAACCGGATGTGATCGTCGCGCTGGGCGGCGGTTCGCCGATGGATGCGGCGAAAATTATGTGGGTAATGTACGAGCACCCGGAAACCCATTTTGAGGAGCTGGCGCTGCGCTTTATGGATATTCGCAAGCGCATTTATGCTTTCCCGAAAATGGGCGGCAAAGCGAAGCTGATTGCGGTGACGACCACCTCCGGCACCGGTTCCGAAGTGACGCCGTTTGCCGTGGTGACCGACGATGCCACCGGGCAGAAATATCCGCTGGCCGATTACGCCCTGACGCCGGATATGGCGATTGTCGATGCTAACCTGGTGATGGCGATGCCGAAATCGCTGTGCGCATTCGGCGGCCTGGACGCGGTAACCCACGCGCTGGAAGCCTATGTATCGGTGCTGGCGTCAGAGTTTTCAGACGGTCAGGCGTTGCAGGCGCTGAAACTGCTGAAAGAGAACCTGCCCGCGTCGTACCACGAAGGGGCGAAAAACCCCCAGGCCCGCGAGCGAGTGCACAGCGCGGCGACCATAGCCGGGATCGCTTTCGCCAACGCTTTCCTCGGCGTCTGCCACTCGATGGCGCATAAGCTGGGTTCACAGTTCCACATTCCGCACGGGCTGGCGAATGCGCTGCTTATTACTAACGTGATTCGCTATAACGCCAATGACAACCCCACCAAGCAGACCGCGTTCAGCCAGTACGACAGGCCAAAAGCCCGCTGCCGGTATGCGGAAATCGCCGATCATCTCGGCCTGACGACGGGGAAAGAGAGCACCGGCGCGAAGATTGGCAAGCTGCTGATGTGGCTGGAGAGCCTGAAAGCGGAGCTGGGTATTCCGAAGTCCATCCGCGAAGCGGGCGTACAGGAGACCGACTTCCTGGCCGCGGTGGATAAGCTCGCCAACGATGCGTTCGACGACCAGTGCACCAGCGCGAACCCGCGTTATCCGCTGATTAGCGAAATCCGCCAGATCCTGCTGGATACCTTCTACGGTCGCATTTTCGAAGAGAAGTAACGGACTGCGGCTCAGGGATGAGCCGCCATTCACTTCTGTAACCGATCAGACCGCCGGATACTCCGCCACGCCGTCCGGCCACGGCGTTAACAGGTCATAACCGGTACGGGTTACCGCCACCATATGCTCCCACTGGGCGGAAAGGGAGCGATCCTTCGTCACCACCGTCCAGCCGTCGGAAAGCACGCTGGTGCCAGCTTTACCGGCGTTGATCATCGGTTCAATGGTGAAAATCATCCCTTCTTTCAGCTTAAGGCCGGTGCCTGGCGTGCCGTAGTGAAGAATTTGCGGCTCCGCATGGTACTCCTGCCCCACGCCGTGCCCGCAATACTCCCGCACCACCGAAAAGCCTGCCGACTCCGCAACCTGCTGAATGGCCGCGCCAATATCGCCGAGCGTTGCGCCAGGGCGCACCACTTTGATGCCCGCCACCATCGATGCATAAGTTACATCCACCAGCCGTTTCGCCCGTACCGAAGGCTCGCCCACGAAGTACATACGGCTGGTGTCGCCGTACCAGCCATCTTTAATGATCGCCACGTCGATATTCACGATATCGCCGTTTTTCAGGCGCTTGTCGGAGGGAATGCCGTGGCACACCACATGGTTGACTGAGGTACAGGTGGTGCGGGTATAGCCGTGGTAGCCAATGTTCGCCGGTATCACCTTTAACTCATTGCGAATAAAGTCATGGCAAAGATCGTCGAGTTCGGCCGTGGTGATGCCCGCCTGCACGTGGGGCTTAATCATCTCCAGCACGCGCGCGGCGGCGTGGCCTGCGGCGCGCGCCAGTTCAATCTCTTCCTGGGAATGTATTTTGATATTGCTCATCTGCTCTCATGCTCCGTGGTTAACGCACGCGGTTCGCCCCCGACCAGGGTATGGATATCGACTCCGCCCTGCAGCTCCGCCTGAATCAGCAGCCGGGACAGCTCATGGTGCGTTAAATGCGGATACAGCTCACAGAGCATTCCTACCTTCAGCCAGTGTTCCGCCTGAGCGTTGATGGAGCGGCTCAGGGCAGTGCTGGCCAGGCGCAGATTCTCATGCATCAGGTCGGAGATTTTGACGATACCCATAACTCACCTTATACGATTTATATATGGAATGTATAATAGTCTAAAACGGTTGCCAGAAGAATTAAAAAATAAATACGGCTAATAGCCGTACGCTTTGACGGGGAATGCAAGTGCGGTTATAGTAGCAACCGGCTATTAGCCGTATAACAATGAGTAACACTGCTAAGGTGAAGAAATATGGGCAAAACCATGGCGCTCTCTTCCGAAATGAAAAGCGTTAAAAATGCACGGGTTGAAATTAAGACCAGCGCAGAACTGAAAGAGGTGCTGCGCGAGGCCGCATCAGCGGCCGGGCTGGATTTAAGCGCCTTTATTCTGAGCGCAGCCCTGGAACGTGCCGAAAATGTCCTTGATAACCAACGTCGTCGTCAGCTCTCGGAACAAAGCTGGAAAGAGGTTAATGCGCTGATTGCCGAACCTGCAGCGCCGACACTGGCATTACAGGCATTAATGCAGAGAAATAAAGATGGAAGAAAAGCATAAGGAATGTGGGGTAATGCTGTGCGCTTACCAGGCTGATATCCAGTATCCGGGGCAAAAAAAATTCGATTGCGGTAATCCGGTAATCAATAAGTTCGTCCAGGATTCGCTTAAAAAAAACGTGCGGGACGGTAACTGCACCGCCAGAATTTTGATAGACAGCGCGTCTGGAGAGCTGCTAGGCGTATGCACCTATACGGCTTACGCCCTGGCAAAAGAAAAGCTGTCTGGCATTATTCTGGGCTCGCTTCCGGGCGAAATCGGCGTTATCAGGCTTGTCATGCTGGGAATTGCCGCAAAAGGGCAGAAGCAAGGCTACGGTCTCGATTTGCTGTGCGAGTTTTTTCAGCAGGTTAAGGCGATTCATCAGGTACTACCGATAAAAGGTGTTTATCTTGACGCAGCCCCTGAGGCCATCGGGTTTTATGCCCGGCTGGGGTTTGTTGAACTCAACGAACCACCCAATGCGTTTGGCGCGGTCCCTATGTTCCTTGGGATCCAACATATCCTTGCCGCCTGACGATTTTACTCCGCCAGCGCCTGCGCGCAGGCCCAGGCGCTCGACCAGGCCCACTGGAAGTTATAGCCGCCCAGCCAGCCGGTCACATCCATCACTTCACCAATAAAATAGAGCCCCGGCACGTTGCGCGCTTCCATCGTGCGCGATGAGAGTTCCCGGGTATCGACCCCACCCAGCGTCACTTCCGCCGTACGATACCCTTCGGTGCCGTTTGGCTGCACCCGCCAGTGGGTCAGCATCTCTACCAGCGTCGCCTGCTCGCGGCTGTTGAGCTGTTTAAGGGCGACGTCTGGAATTTGCCCCAGCAGCTGCAGGCACTCCACCAGCCGCTTTGGCAACTGCATCGCCAGGGTGTTTTTCAGGCTTTGATTAGGGTGCGTCTGGCGCTGGTCGTTAAGGAAGGCGTCCAGATCGCACTCCGGCAGCAGGTTAATGGTGACAAACTCGCCGGGCTGCCAGTAGCTGGAAATTTGCAACACCGCAGGCCCGGAAAGGCCGCGGTGGGTAAACAGCAAGTTCTCTTTAAACACCACGCCGTTTTCGGCGGTGATTACCGACGGGACGGAGACGCCGGAAAGGGTCTGAAACTGTTCCAGCATGGGCTTATGCAGCGTAAAGGGCACCAGGCCCGCACGCGTCGGCAGCACCTTAAGGCCAAACTGCTCGGCCACTTTATAGCCGAACGGCGACGCCCCCAGCCCAGGCATCGACAGCCCGCCAGAGGCGATCACCAGTTTTGGCGCGGCAACCGTCGCGCCATTAAGCTGCAACGTATATCCGTCATCGTCCCGGGCAACGCTTAGCACCTCGCTGCGCAGCCGCAGCGCGACCTGCCCTTTTTCACACTCGGCCACCAGCATATTGACGATCTGCTCTGCCGAATCGTCGCAGAAAAGCTGGCCAAGCGTTTTTTCATGCCAGGCGATGCCGTATTTGCCCACCAGGTCGATAAAGTCCCATTGCGTATAGCGGGCAAGGGCAGATTTGCAAAAATGGGGGTTCTGGCTGAGATAGGCCGCGGGTTCGACATAAAGATTGGTGAAGTTACAGCGGCCGCCGCCGGACATCAGGATCTTACGGCCTGGCTTTTTCCCGTTGTCCAGCAATAACACGCGCTGCCCGGCTTGCCCCGCCTGCGCTGCGCAAAACATGCCCGCCGCACCGGCGCCGATCACGATGGCGTCAAACTTTTCCACACTACCCCCTCATTTTCACAGGTGGCGGATTGTAAATTTTTCCCGGTGGTCACACCAGCCTCAATATACGAGGAGATCCTTATTTTGCTGAAAATTATAAGGATATGCCTGGATACAAGGGGTGAGATCAGAAAAAATGTCAAAAAAAGTCCATATTTCACTTTGCCGATGCCATAAAAGTCCCTGATAATGCGCCGCGTTCATGTCCTCAAAATGGCGTAACGTCTATGCTACATTTATTTGCCGGTCTGGATCTTCATACCGGACTGTTACTTGTGCTTGCTCTGGTCTTTGTTCTGTTCTACGAAGCAATTAACGGCTTCCACGACACGGCGAATGCTGTTGCAACGGTAATTTATACCCGAGCAATGCGCTCGCAGCTGGCTGTCGTGATGGCGGCCCTCTTCAACTTCTTCGGCGTTCTGCTGGGGGGGTTAAGCGTAGCCTATGCCATTGTGCATATGCTGCCCACCGATTTACTGCTCAACGTGAGTTCCGCCCATGGCCTGGCTATGGTCTTCTCTATGTTGCTGGCAGCCATTATCTGGAACCTTGGCACCTGGTATCTTGGCCTGCCTGCTTCCAGCTCCCACACCCTGATTGGCGCGATTATCGGCATTGGTTTAACCAACGCGCTGATGACCGGTACATCAGTGGTCGATGCGCTTAACATCCCGAAAGTTATCAATATTTTCGGATCACTGATCATTTCGCCGATTGTCGGCCTGATCTTCGCAGGCGGCCTGGTGTTCCTGCTGCGCCGCTTCTGGAGCGGCAGTAAAAAGCGGGCGCGTATCCACTTAACGCCTGCGGAGCGCGAAAAACAGGACGGTAAAAGAAAGCCGCCGTTCTGGACCCGTATCGCCCTTATCGTCTCTGCGATTGGCGTGAGTTTCTCTCACGGCGCGAATGATGGTCAGAAAGGCATTGGCCTGATTATGCTGGTGCTGATTGGCGTCGCGCCGGCAGGCTTTGTCGTCAATATGAACGCCTCGGGTTACGATATCACCCGTACCCGCGATGCGGTGAATAACGTCGAAGTCTGGTTCCAGCAGCACCCGTCACTGTTGCAGAAAGCGACGGGCGCCGATCCGGTCATCCCGACGCCAGAAGAAGTGGCAAGCAATCCCGGCGAGTTCCACTGCCATCCGGCCCGCGCCATTCCGGCGCTGGACAGGGCGAAAGCCATGCTCACCGGCATCGAAAGTTACGATACGCTGCCTGTTGAACAACGTGGCCAGCTGCGTCGTATCATGCTTTGCCTGTCGGACATCACCGATAAAGTGGCTAAGTCTCCAGAGGTCAGCGCGGACGATCAGCGGCTGCTTAAGAAGCTGAAAGGCGACATGCTGAGCACCATTGAGTACGCCCCTATCTGGATTATCATGGCCGTCGCACTGGCGCTGGGCCTGGGTACGATGATCGGCTGGCGTCGCGTGGCGACCACTATCGGCGAGAAAATCGGTAAGAAAGGCATGACCTATGCGCAGGGGATGTCGGCGCAGATGACCGCAGCGGTCTCTATCGGCCTTGCCAGCTATACCGGCATGCCGGTTTCCACCACCCATGTACTCTCTTCCTCGGTGGCGGGAACCATGATTGTTGACGGCGGCGGCCTGCAGCGTAAAACCGTGACCAGCATTTTAATGGCATGGGTCTTTACCTTACCGGCCTCGATCCTGCTTTCGGGCATCCTTTACTGGATAGCCCTCCAGCTGATTTAACCGCTTAAAACGGGTCAGGAAACTGGCCCGTTTTTTTTACTGCCAAATCATTAGCGCAATCAGGCTCACCACAATCAAACCGCACAGCGCGCTGGTTAAGATGAACTGGCCGCGTACGCGTTCGCAACGGCGAATAAACTCATCATCATGATGATCGCGATAACGCTGGGCATAGATATACCAGACCAGGCGCATCTGCTTACTGGGTTGACCGTGAGAGGTAAAAAAACCTCCGCCATCGACATATTGGTAGAGCAAGGGATCACAACCACGAAGTACCACTAACAGCGCGCGTAACGATGAAAAATAACGCGCCATGTTAACCACACAAACGATGCACAAAGCCCAAAACAGCGCGACGGTGCTGATCATATCTCCTCCCCGGCGAACCGCCCACGGATACGTGCTCCGGAACATCCGCTCCCAGACAATCAACCAAGCCATGCAATGAAGAGTCTTAATAGCCGATCCAGATCACAATCTTAAATCCGAACGGCTCATTAAATAGTGTAGGAGATTTGTTTATTTTTTTGCCACATGGTTAACAGATCTTACGCATCTGGTTGTAAACATTGATTAAGTGAATCGTGATCGCGGCCAATTGACGATAAGTAATGAGAGTTATAATGTAGGATTATGCTGAACAACGAGATCCTTGAGGCCGTGCGCTCCCCCGCACGTGGTACGCAGGACGCGGGAAACAGTACAGCTGCATCACGGGTTCCGCACCCGTTGGTCATCGACAACTTATGGAAGGAGTAACACTATGGCTTACAAACATATTCTTATCGCGGTAGATCTCTCGCCGGAAAGCAAGCTGCTGGTTGAGAAGGCGGTCTCCATGGCGCGCCCCTACAACGCGAAAATCTCCCTGATTCATGTCGACGTTAATTATTCCGACCTTTACACCGGTCTTATCGACGTAAACCTTGGCGATATGCAAAAACGTATCTCCGATGAAACGCACCACGCGTTGACCGAGCTCTCTACCAGCGCAGGTTATCCGATTACCGAAACCTTAAGCGGCAGCGGCGACCTGGGCCAGGTGCTGGTAGACGCCATTAAGAAATACGATATGGATTTGGTGGTTTGCGGCCACCATCAGGACTTCTGGAGCAAACTGATGTCCTCAGCGCGTCAGCTGATTAACACCGTGCACGTGGACATGCTGATTGTCCCGCTGAAGGATGAAGACGACGATTAATCTTCCTTCCCCTCTCCCCCCGGGGAGAGGGAAAACCGTTATACCGCGTCTGTTTCCGCCGTCCCGGCATAAATATCAAACCGGTGCCCTTTGGTTACTATCGCGTTGGTAGTGGCAACGCCTGCCAGCGGCGGCGCATAGTCCGGGCGCTTCACCACCACCCGTTTTGTCGCCAGCCTGCGGGCCGGTTCGAGCAATCCATCCGCATCCAGGTCCGGCCCCACCAGCGACTGAAACACCCGCATCTCTTTTTTCACCAGCGCGCTTTTCTGCTTATGGGGAAACATCGGGTCAAGGTAGACCACCTGCGGGCGGGGGGTGATATCCGCAAGCCCGGTCAGGCTGGAGGCGTGAATCAGTTGCAAACGCTCCCGCAACCAGCCGCCGATTTCCGGGTCGGCATAGCCGCGCGCCAGCCCGTCATCAAGCAGCGCCGCCACCACCGGATTACGCTCTAACATACGCACCCGGCAGCCTACCGACGCCAGCACAAACGCGTCGCGCCCTAACCCCGCCGTCGCATCCACCACCTCCGGCAGATAGTCGCCTTTGATGCCCACGGCTTTGGCTACCGCCTCGCCACGACCGCCGCCGAATTTGCGCCGGTGCGCCATCGCTCCGCCGACAAAATCGACAAAAATACCGCCAAGCTTCGGCTCGTCCCGCTTGCGCAGCTCAAGGCGCTCAGGGGTGAGCACCAGCGCCATCAGGTTGTCATCGTCCTGTTCCAGCCCCCAGCGGGCCGCAAGAACAGATAAGGCGCCGTCTCCGGCGCCTGTTTCATCTACTAAGCAGATCTTCACCTGGATTTAGCCTTCAATACCGTAATGCTCCAGCATCGCATCCAGCTGCGGTTCACGGCCACGGAAGCGTTTGAACAGCTCCATCGGCTCTTCGGAACCGCCACGGGTAAGGATGTTGTCCAGGAAAGACTGCCCGGTTTCACGGTTGAAGATCCCTTCCTCTTCAAAACGCGAGTAGGCATCTGCGGCCAGCACATCCGCCCACAGGTAGCTGTAGTAGCCTGCCGCATAGCCGCCCGCGAAGATATGGCTGAACGCGTGCGGGAAACGGCCCCATGAGGGTGACGGCACCACGGCGACCTGCTTTTTAATCTCAAACAGCGTATCGAGGATTTTCGCCCCCTGCTCCGGGTTAAACTCGGCGTGCAGACGGAAGTCGAACAGGCCGAACTCCAGCTGACGCAGAATAAACAGCGCCGCCTGGTAGTTCTTCGCCGCCAGCATTTTATCCAGCAGCGCCTGCGGCAGCGGTTCGCCCGTCTCATAGTGGCCGGAGATAAAGGCCAGCGCCTCCGGCTCCCAGCACCAGTTTTCCATAAACTGGCTCGGCAACTCGACCGCATCCCACGGCACGCCGCTGATACCGGCAACCCCCGGGGTTTCAACGCGGGTAAGCATATGGTGCAGGCCGTGACCAAACTCGTGGAACAGGGTGATCACTTCATCGTGGGTAAACAGCGCCGGTTTACCGTTAACCGGGCGGTTAAAGTTACAGGTGAGGTAAGCCACCGGTTTTTGCAGGCTGCCGTCCGCTTTACGCATCTGCCCGACGCAGTCGTCCATCCACGCCCCGCCGCGCTTGTTTTCACGGGCGTAGAGGTCAAGATAGAAGCTGCCGCGCAGCTCACCGTTTTCATCAAACAGATCGAAGAAGCGCACGTCCGGATGCCAGACGTCAACATCATGGCGCTCTTTGGCAGTAATGCCGTAAATGCGTTTCACCACTTCAAACAGGCCGTTAACGGCTTTGTTTTCCGGGAAATAGGGGCGAAGCTGCTCGTCGCTGATGCTGTAGAGATGCTGCTTCTGTTTTTCGCTGTAGTAAGCGATATCCCACGGCTGCAGTTCATCCACGCCGAACTGCGCTTTCGCAAATTCACGCAGCTGCGCCAGTTCACGCTCCCCTTGCGGGCGGGCGCGTTTAGCCAGATCGGTTAAGAAATCAAGCACCTGCGATGGGTTTTCCGCCATCTTCGTCGCCAGCGATTTATGGGCATAGTTTTCAAAGCCCAGCAGCTGCGCCAGTTCGTGACGCAGGGCGAGGATTTCGGCCATCACCGGGCTGTTATCCCACTTGCCGGCATTCGGCCCCTGATCGGAGGCGCGGGTGCCATAAGCGCGGTACATTTCTTCACGAAGCGCCTGGTTGTCGCAGTAGGTCAACACCGGTAAATAGCTCGGGATATCCAGCGTTAACAGCCAGCCATCCTGCTCTTTTGCTTCCGCCTGCGCTCTGGCGGCGGCCAGCGCGCTTTCCGGCATACCGGCCAGCTCTGCTTCGTCGGTGATGAGCTTCGTCCAGCCCATCGTGGCATCCAGCACGTTGTTGCTATACTGATTACCCAGCTCAGAGAGGCGCGCGGCAATTTCGCCATAGCGCTGCTGCTTCTCTTTCTCCAGGCCGATACCGGAAAGCTCAAAATCACGCAGCGCGTTATCAACCGATTTTTTCTGCGCGGTATCCAGGGCGGCATAGTGCTCGCCGTCGCGCAGGTCGCGATAAGCGTTATACAGCCCCTCATGCTGCCCGACCCAGGTGCTGTACTCAGAGAGCAGCGGCAGGGTTTGCTCGTAGGCCTCACGCAGTTCCGGGCTATTTTTTACCGAATTGAGGTGGCTCACCGGCGAGAACAGTCGCCCCAGCACATCGTCCACCTCTGCAAGCGGCTGACACAGATTTTCCCAGGTATAGGGCGCGCCCTGCGCTACCACGTTTTCTACCGCGTTACGGCAGTCGTCCAGCGCTTTTGTCACGGCGGGCACGACATGTTCAGGCAGGATTTTTGAAAAAGGCGGTAGTTCGAAAGGCGTCAATAATGGATTTGTCATAAGCGCAGTCCTGTCCTGTAAGAGAATAAATGAAGCGCACGATCCGGCGCTCTGCATAAGGTTGTAGCATGGGGTTAAGTGTAGAGGATTTCAATGCCAGGCGGTGCGCAGAACCACTAATCGCCAATGGTTGCGGTATGTCGTGTACTATAGACCCCCCTGCTGAGGAGAGCGTATGTTAAACCTGATTCTGTGCGTGCTGATACTTGTGGCGCTGGCCGTGGTCATGCTGCGAATCCCTACCCGCTGGCGCAACCGGGGTAAAGCCAACGCGGACGGCCTGCGCAAAATTTCGCTGACCAGCAAAACGTTCCGCCCTGGCAAAGGGGGGCAACTGCTGCCTACGGATTACTACTTCGATCGGGACAACTTCTACATCGTTCAGTTAGAGAAAAAAACCCAGGTGCCGCTTGCCAGCATCAGTAAAGTGGAACGTGAAGCGATAAGAGTAAACAATCGCTCTTTCTGGATAGTCACTTATCAGCACAATGGCGAGACGAAGCAGGCGCGCTTTCGTCACAATTTCACCCTTTTTAACACCGCATTCGCCGATTTTCTGGACGCCGTGCAGGTAGCTAACCCTCAGGCCAGCGTACGCAAATTTACCGCCTTCACGGTGTAAAAACCTGGCTGGCAGTAATCCTGGGCAATCTACGGTAAACTGTGGCAAATCTCGTTCATATTCGGAATTACTGCCTCCATGCTCAGTTATCGCCACAGCTTCCACGCTGGCAACCACGCCGACGTGTTAAAACACACCGTTCAGAGCCTGATCGTTGAATCGCTCAAAGAAAAAGAGAAACCGTTTCTCTACCTCGACACCCATGCCGGGGCCGGGCGCTATCAGCTTTCCGGCGAACATGCCGAACGGACCGGCGAATATCTGGAAGGGATCGCCCGCATCTGGCAGCAGGATGACCTGCCCGCCGAGCTTGAGCCGTATATGAGCGTGGTGCGCCACTTCAATCGCAACGAGACGCTGCGCTACTACCCGGGTTCGCCGCTGATCGCCCGCCAGCTGCTGCGCCCGCAGGACAGCCTGTTTATGACTGAACTGCACCCGAGCGACTATCCGCTGCTGCGCCAGGAGTTCCAGAAGGATGACCGCGCCCGCGTGGAACGTGCCGATGGCTATCAGCAGCTAAAAGCCAAACTGCCGCCGGTGTCCCGCCGCGGCCTGGTGCTGATCGACCCGCCCTATGAGATCAAAACCGATTACCAGGCGGTGGTCACCGGCATCAATGAAGGCTACAAACGCTTTGCCACCGGCACTTACGCACTGTGGTATCCCGTGGTGCTCCGCGCGCAGATAAAGCGCATGCTCAAAGAGTTAGAGGCTACCGGCATCCGCAAAATTTTGCAGATTGAACTGGCGGTGCGCCCGGACAGCGATCAGCGCGGTATGACCGCCTCCGGGATGATCGTCATCAACCCGCCGTGGAAGTTAGAGGCACAGATGAATAACGTGCTGCCCTGGCTGCACCGTAAACTGGTGCCGGGCGGAACGGGCCATACTCTCGTAAACTGGGTAGTACCCGAGTAATCGCAGCGATTGAGGGAATCTCGCAGCCTGCGCGTTACAATCGCCACACTATTCGACCTCGTTCAGAATTAAGGAAGCAACCATGAGCAAACATTACGACTATATCGCCATTGGCGGTGGCAGCGGCGGGATAGCCTCGATTAACCGCGCCGCCATGTACGGCCAGAAATGCGCGCTGATTGAAGCCAAAGAGCTGGGCGGCACCTGTGTGAACGTAGGTTGCGTACCGAAAAAAGTAATGTGGCATGCGGCGCAAATCGCCGAGGCGATTCATCTGTACGGGCCGGATTACGGCTTTGATACCACCGTTAACCATTTCGACTGGGGCAAGCTGGTCGCCAGCCGCAGCGTCTATATTGACCGAATCCACACCTCTTATGAGAACGTGCTGGGCAAGAACAATGTTGATGTGATCCGCGGTTTTGCCCGCTTCGTGGATGCAAAGACTGTTGAGGTCAACGGCGAGACGATCACCGCCGATCATATTCTGATCGCCACCGGTGGTCGCCCGGTGCACCCGAATATTCCCGGCGCGGAGTACGGCATTGACTCCGACGGTTTCTTTGAACTGCCCGCCCTGCCAAAACGGGTCGCGGTGGTGGGCGCGGGCTATATCGCCGTCGAACTGGCGGGGGTGATTAACGGCCTGGGGGCCGAAGCGCATCTGTTCGTGCGTAAACATGCGCCGCTGCGTAGCTTCGACCCGATGATCGGCGAAACGCTGGTGGAGATTATGGCCGCCGAAGGCCCAACGCTGCATACCCAGGCGATACCGAAAGAGGTGGTGAAGAATGCCGACGGCAGCCTGACGCTGACCCTGGACGATGGCCGCTCACAAACCGTCGACTGCCTGATCTGGGCGATTGGCCGCGAACCCGCGAACGATAATTTCAACCTGGCGGCGACCGGGGTGAAAACCAATGAAAAAGGCTACATCGTGGTGGATAAGTTCCAGAACACCAGTGTTGAGGGCATTTACGCCGTAGGCGACAACACCGGCGCGGTGGAGCTGACCCCGGTGGCCGTCGCGGCGGGCCGTCGCCTGTCAGAGCGCCTGTTTAACAACAAACCGGACGAGCACCTGGACTACAGCAATATTCCCACCGTGGTGTTCAGCCACCCGCCTATCGGCACCGTAGGCTTAACCGAACCGCAGGCGCGGGAGCAGTACGGCGACGCGGAAGTGAAGGTGTATAAATCATCGTTTACCGCGATGTACACCGCCGTGACCAGCCACCGCCAGCCGTGCCGGATGAAGCTTATCTGCGTCGGCGCCGACGAGAAGATTGTCGGCATCCACGGTATTGGTTCCGGCATGGACGAAATGCTGCAGGGCTTCGCGGTGGCGCTGAAAATGGGCGCGACCAAGAAAGATTTCGACAATACGGTCGCCATTCACCCGACGGCGGCGGAAGAGTTTGTCACCATGCGGTAAAACGCAAACGGGTGGCGCACAGCCGCCTGTTCCCCTCACCCTAACCCTCTCCCCAGAGGGGGCGAGGGGGACTCACACGGTGCGGTTGTCCAAAACGTAGCCCGGGTAAGGCGAAAGCCGCACCCGGGATGGTGTGGAGCCGCCTGT
>NZ_HE578948.1:309186-339719 GCF_000321045.1 Phytobacter massiliensis JC163 | reverse complement strand
CCCCTCACCCTAACCCTCTCCCCAAAGGGGCGAGGGGATCGATCGTGCGGGCTGGAACTGCGGTTTTCTCCCTCTCCCTTCCAGGGAGAGGGCCGGGGTGAGGGTATCAAGCCGCACCCGGGAAAAAGATACCGCCCAGCCTAAATCCATTGCTGCCTTAACGGTGGTGCGCTCTGCGATCTCTCCTGACAGTATGTTGTCAGGAGGGGGATGGCACTATCTCGTTGTCGAAAACACAACGAGGACAAGCACATGAACAACCTTATCAACTGGTTTGAACTTCCGGTACAGGACCTGCAACGGGCTACGGCGTTTTATGAGTACTGTATTGACGCGCAATTTCGTCATGAGAATGTCGCCGGTATGTCGATGGCGGTTTTTCACTACCAGCAGCCGGCCACCGGCGGGGCGCTGGTCAAGGCTGAGATGTTAAAACCTTCCGCCGACGGCGCCGTGGTCTATCTCTTCACGGCGGACATCGCCGCTTCGCTGGCAAAAGTGGCGGAAAAAGGCGGCGTGTGCTGCTTCGGGCCAGAAATTTTGCCGAATGATATTGGCACCATTGCGCTTATCATGGACAGTGAAGGGAATAAAGTCGGGCTGCATCAACCGGCCTGAACACGTTAAGAACACTGACAGGAAACCTGCCATGAGTCGCCGCGCCGACAGACTTTTTCAGATAGTCCAGATCCTGCGTACACGACGCCGGGTGACGGCGGCCCTCCTGGCGGAGAGGCTGGAGGTGTCTGAGCGCACTGTCTATCGGGACATTCGCGATCTGTCGCTGTCCGGCGTGCCCATTCAGGGAGAGGCGGGAAGCGGTTATCGCCTGATGCCGGGCTTTGACATCCCGCCGCTAATGTTTACCGGCATGGAAGTGGAAGCGCTGATCGCGGCAATCGCCATGCTGCAAACCTGGAGTGGCGACTCGCTGGCAAAAGCGGCAGGTTCAGCCCAGGAAAAACTGCTGGCGGTGCTGCCGACAGACAGACGCATTATGGCGGAACGCAACCGCATTCTGACGCCTGACTTTGATAAGTACCCGCAAACCCGGCGCTGGTTTGATGTGCTGCATCAGGCTATGCGCCAGCATGATGAAGTGTTTATCCATTATCAGAATCAAAAAGGTGAACAGTCTGAGCGGGTCGTTCACCCGCTTGGCCTGTCGTTCTGGGGTGAGGTTTGGGTACTGGTAGCGTGGTGTGAGATGCGGGAGGATTACCGCTGCTTCCGCCTCGACCGCTGCCAGGTTATCACCTTAACCGGGAAGCGTTTCGCCGAACGCCCCGACAGGTCCCTTGAGGATTTTGTCCGCCAGCAGAAGGCGAAAGCCGCAAGCGCCTCATAAACGGGAATGCCAGCCAGCCTCACGCCTGACCGGCATCACGCACGCAGCCGCTACAGCGAACTGATTAACCCCCCATCCACCCGAATCACCGCGCCGGTGATATAGCTGGCGGGCTGGCTTGCGAGAAACGCGGCGGTAGCGCCGTACTCCTGCGGCTCGCCATAGCGACCGGCGGGAATACTCTGGCGGCTTTTTTCCGCTACCGCTTCCGCGCTGCTGTTCTCCCGCTGCGCTTTGAGCGCATCCAGCTGGCCGACGCGCGCGGTGGCGATGCGGCCCGGCACCATCACATTTACCGTCACCCCGTCGGCGGCCACTTCGCTGGCCAGCGTTTTTGACCAGCCGAGCAGGCTCATACGCAACGCGTTAGAGAGCGCCAGGTTGGGGATGGGCGCAATCACGCCGGACGAGGTGGAGGTAATGATGCGCCCCCAGCCGCGACGGCGCATGGCGGGCAACAGTTTATCGGTGAGTTGAATCAGCGAGGCGACCATGACCGTGAACTGCTGCTGCCAGAGGGCGATGTCCGTCCCCTGAGCCTGAGCAGGCGGCGGGCCGCCGGAGTTATTGACCAGAATATCGATATCGCCCCAGCGCTGGCGTATCGCTTCGAGCGTTTCATCAAAGGTGTCGGGCGCGGCCAGATCCAGCGGCCAGGCATGGGCAGTACCGCCCTGCCGGGAGATAAGCTCCACGGTCTGCGCCAGCTTCTCAGGGTTACGGCCCGTTACCGCTACCTTTACCCCCTCCTGCGCCAGCGAAAGGGCAATCGCCTGCCCCAGGCCGCTGCCGCCGCCGCAGACCAGCGCGACGCGTTGTTGTATCTGCAAATCCATAATGGCTCCTGATTGTATTTTCAGAAGCAAATTGTGCAAGAGTAGTGCCAGTTATACGCCGTCGCGTTTAATGTTGACCTGGTCATAAGCGTATTGCAGATGTTGGCGCATCCGTTCAGCCGCCTGCGCCTGCTTGCCATCCCGTAGCGCATCCAGAATGGCGACGTGCTCCTCGCACCACTCCCTGACGCGCCGTTTGTTGTGATAGCTGCCGAACTCCAGCAGGCGACGCAGCCGGTTCTGCTGCTGAATCGCCTGCAGCACAAACAGGTTGCCGCTGGCCTGCGCCAGCGTTTCGTGGAACGCGGCGTCGGTTTCAAAAATCTCTTTTGCAGGCACCTGAGTAATATCCGGGTGGGTGATAAGGCGCAAATGCTGAGCGCGCAGGCGCTTAAGCACCTGCCTGTCGATATGTAAGCCCGGCGTCAGCAGGGCGGAGGGTTCAATCATCAGCCGGAAGCCGTAGCTGTTACGCAGCGCCACGTCTGAATTGAGCGTCTGCTGAAAGCGCCAGCCATGCCCGGCGTTGCGGGCAATCAGGCCATCTTCCGACAGCTTCACTAGCGTGCGGGTCAGCACCCCGCGATCGACATCATAACGCTGGCTTATCTCCGTCTGGGTAAAGGACTCAGGCAGCACGCCCGCGATGCGGTCACGCACCAGCATCTCATAGAGCATCTGATCGTTGCTTTTCGACTGCTCAATCTCCAGCAGCTCCAGTTCATCGCTGCGTTTGAGCAAAAAGAACCCCTGATTAGGGCGCGCTTCCACGGCCCCCAGGCGCGTGAGTTCCTTAAGCCCGGCGCGTACCGGCGTGCGGGAAACACCCAGCGCATCGGCAAGATGTTGTTCGCGCAAATGGTGACCTGGATCGAATCTTGCTTCGTAGATCAGGTCAAGGATTTGCCGGGCTATCCGGCGGCTGCTCGCAGTAGAGTCAGGCTGCATGGAAAGAGGTTCCCAGAAATGCATTATTGTGGTCGAAAGATACAATAGCACGGGCGACATAACGCAGCAAAATAAAGCATGGCCTGCACAGTTAGCGTGCAACGCGCACCAGGATGGGACGCTTTTTGTGCAAACAGAATTGTATTTATTGAGTCACTAAATTCAATTTATCTGAACCAGGAGAAGAATATGTCCCGCAATGCATTACTGTCCCGCCCCCTGCACGCCGCCCTGTTCGCCCTTGCGCTGCTGCCGCTTGCCAGCCAGGCCGCAGAAAGCGTAACGCCCGGCAAGCTCACCTACGGCACCGCCGCCACGTTCATGCCTTTTGAATTCGTGAAGGCGGGCAAACTGACCGGCTTTGACATTGATTTGATCAACGCGCTGAGTAAAGAGCTCAACCTGACGCCCGCCCCGATGCAGATGGAGTTTAAAGGGCTTATTCCGGCGTTGCAGGGCAAGCGTCTCGATATCATCAACTCCGCAATGTACGTCAATGCCGAGCGTGCCGCACAGGTGGATTTTGTGCCCTACCTGAAAATCGGCAGCCGCGTGGTGGTGCGTAAAGGCAACCCGGCACACATCACCGGCCGCGATCTGACGCTCTGCGGCAAAAATATCGCCGTCACCCTGGGCGGCATCGAAGAGAGCCAGGCAAGGGCAGATAACCAGCGCTGCCTTGACGCCAAAAAACCGGCCATCAACGTGTTGACCTTCCCGGCGGCCACCGACTCCGCCGTGGCGGTAGCTCAGGGGCGCGCGGATGCGGAATTCCTTTCAACCCCCGGCACCGTGGCGCTGTTAACTGAAAAACCCGGCATGTTCGAAGCCGTAGGCGCAGAGTTCGAAGCCGATACCCACATTGCCTTTGCCGTGCGCAAAGGCGACAGCGAAACCCACGCCCTGCTGGAAAAAGGCCTCCAGGGCATCGTGAAAAATGGCACCTACAAGCAGCTGATTGAGAAATGGAACTTCCCTGACTCCGTTGCCCTTTTCTAATCCGTTCCGCCATTAACCGGAGAAAGCTATGTCGATTGAACTTATGTGGCAGTACTTCCTGTCGCCAGAATTTATTCAGGGCGCGTGGATGACGCTGCTTATTACGCTCTGCTCGCTGTTGTGCGGCGTGGTGCTGGGCCTGGTGCTGGCGCTGTTGCAGGAAGCGCCCTTTCGCGCCGGGAGAGGGCTGGCCTTCTTCTACCTGTGGCTGTTTCGCGGGACGCCGGTGCTGTTCCAGATAATCTTCGTCTACAACGTGCTGCCAGGCTTCGGCTTACGCTTCTCCGCATTTACCTGCGCCGTACTGGCCCTGTCGTTAAATGAAGGCGCTTATATGGCGGAGATCCTGCGTTCCGGCCTGCAGGCGGTGAAGAGCGGCCAGCGTACCGCAGGCATGGCGCTCGGTCTGACCAACGGGCAGATCATGCGCAAAATCGTACTGCCGCAGGCCGCGCGTATCGTCCTGCCGCCGATGGGTAACCAGATGATCAGCATGCTGAAATCGAGCGCGCTGGTCTCGGTTATCGCCGTCCAGGAGCTGCTGCTGGTTGCCAACCAGACCGCCAGCGCCAGCTTCCGCTATTTCGAAGCGCTCTGCGCGGCGGGCATCTATTACCTGCTTCTCACCAGCCTGTTCATGATTTTCCAGTCCTGGCTTGAAAGCGTGCTGGACCCCAAACAGCGCCGCCGCAAGAGCCAGAAAGGCCGCATCCGCTTTTTTAAATTACCGAAAACCGCCCGGGAGGTGTCATGAGCCAGAGCCAGAAACCGCTGCTGGAGATGATCGGCATTGATAAGGCCTTTGGCCGCCAGAGCGTACTCAAAAACTGCTCCCTTGAAGTTCACCGCGGGGAGACCGTGGTGCTGATTGGGCCATCAGGGTCGGGAAAATCCACCCTGCTGCGCTGCGTCAACATGCTCTCTCCCGCCGACAGCGGCGATGTCTTCTTCGCCGGGAAGCACATCAGCCGCGGCGAGGTGCCGGTACACAAACTGCGCCAGCGTATCGGCATGGTCTTTCAGAACTATGAGCTCTTTTCCCATCTGACGGCGGCGGAAAACATCATGCTGGCGCCGATGACGGTGCTGGGGATGAACCGTATCGAGGCCCGCAAGCTGGCGGATCACCTGCTGGCGAAAGTGCGTATCAATGAGCGGGCCGACCATTTCCCTGACGAACTCTCCGGCGGGCAGCAGCAGCGCGTGGCGATTGCCCGCGCCCTGGCGATGAAGCCCGAGCTGATGCTTTACGACGAGCCCACCTCCGCCCTTGACCCCGAAATGATCCGCGAAGTGCTGGAAGTGATGGCGGAGCTGAGCGCCGAAGGGATGACCAGCATGGTGGTGACCCATGAGATGGGCTTCGCCCGCCGGGCGGCCAACCAGATTCTGTTTATGGAAGAGGGGGAAATCATCGATCGCGCCAGCACCCGCCACTTTTTCGACGGCAATGTCAGCGAACGCGCCCGCCGCTTTCTGACGCAAATTTTACACTAATCACGGAGTTCCTATGTCCAGTTACCAGGTTGACAGCGCACGCATGAAAAAAGCGTTAGCGGCGCTGGTTGCCATCAATACGGAAAACCCGCCGGGCCACGAGCGCGAAGCCGCCGAATGCCTGGCAGGCTGGCTTATAGCAGCCGGGTTCGATCTCTCTTTTAGCGAATACGCGCCGGGGCGCACCAATGTTATCGCCGTGCTGAATAACGGGCCGGGCCCCTGCTTCGCCTTCAATACCCATATCGACACCGTTCCGGCGGGCAACGGCTGGCGCAGCGATCCTTTCACCCTTACCGAACGCGATGGCCGCCTGTACGGGCGCGGGGCCTGTGATGCGAAAGGCCCGCTGGTAGCGATGATTGAAGCCCTGCGCCTGCTGGCCGCCAGTCCGCAGGCGTGGTCCGGAACGTTGATGGGGGTATTTACCGCCGACGAAGAGGTCGCCAGCGAAGGGGCGAAGTTCTACGTGCGCGACGATCCGCCAGCGATTGATTTTGCGGTCATTGGCGAACCCACCTCCAACGCCACCTTTTCAGCGCACAAAGGCAGCCTGCGCCCCCGCGTGCGGGTAAAAGGCGTGACCGCGCACTCCGGCACGCCGGAGCTGGGGGTTAACGCCATTTATCAGTCTGCGCGCCTGCTGGGACTGATTGAAGAGGCGCACCACCAGCAGGTGCGTTGCCGCTGCCATGCGCTGGTAGGCAACGCCAGTCTGACGGTCACGCGCATTCACGGCGGCCATGCCGATAACGTCGTGCCGGATAGCTGCGAACTGCTGCTCGACCGCCGCATGGTGCCGGGGGAAGACGAAGAGACGGTTAAAGCCGAGCTGCAACAACTGCTCGACCATGCCCATGCGCACGCGGGCGTTGAAGCCGAAATTATCGCCTGGCAGCCTACCACCGGCGGGGCGACGCAAACCGACAGCAGCGAAGCCATTGTCGAACAGAGCCTTGCCGCCTGCCGCCGTCATGGTCAGCCCGACCCCGGCCCGTTTGGCTTTCAGGGCGGCTGCGATCTGGTGCACTTTCGCGCCTTAGGGGCGAAAGGGGTGGTCATCGGCCCGGGTTCGCTTGCGGTAGCGCACAAGCCGGATGAGTTCGTCCCGGTGGAGGAGTTTATCGCCGCCGCGCATATCTATCTGGATATCGCCCTCGCCATGCTGCCGCCGGTGTCGCAGTCATGAAAGCGCTGCTCTGGCGGGGCGCGCTGCACTATGCCGGGGTGACGCTGCACACCGCCGCCTCCGGCGCGGTGACAGCGCTGGACACCCTCTGGCTGCGCCTGCAGGACAAGGGCCATGAGGGCACCGGCGAAGTGCGTCTGAACATTCGCTATCTGCACGGCTACAGCGAGGAGCAGGTGCTGGACAATCTGCTGACCATGCTCAATAGCTGGGACTGGCGACAGGGGCCCGAGGCGCTGCTGGCGGCGGTACATGCCCCCGAAAGCGCGCTGCTGTCGCCGTCGCGCATGGTGCTGGATATCGCGCTGCACGATCTGCTGGCGCGGCAGGCCGGGGTAAGCGTCGCCGCCTGGCTGGGGGCGAAAACCAGCCCCCCGGCATGGCATACCAACCAGACCCTGTTCTGGGGCAGCGACACGCAGATGCTGATGCAGGCGCAGCAGTATGTCTCACGCGGCTTCACTCAGCTCAAGCTGCGGGTCGGGGTGGCGGATTTCGCCCGCGATCTGGCCCGGCTGCAGAAACTGCGCCAGCGGTTTGGCGAGACGATTTCGCTGGCGATCGATGTGAACGGCCAGTGGTCGCTGCCGCAGGCCCACGCGGCGTTTCTTCGCCTGGGCGAGCTGGCGCTCAGCTACATCGAGCAGCCGTTAGCTCCGGCGAACGACCACCTGCTGGCGGAACTGTACGGCTATGGCATCCCGATAATGCTCGATGAAAGCCTTAACAGCGACGCCGCCCTTACCCGGCTTATCGCCGCCGGTGGCGCGCTGTGGGGGCATTTAAAGCTGGTGAAGCTGGGCGGACTGGCCCCTACCCTCGCCGCCGCCCGCCGCCTGCAACTCGCCGGCGTGCCTTTTATGGTGGGCCAGATGAATGAAGGCCACGCCGCCACCGCCGCCGCGCTCCAGCTTTGCCGGGTAGTGCAACCGGCCTTTGCCGAACTGTACGGCGCAGATGGTTTAACCGACGACCCGGTCAGCGGACTGACGTACCGCGATGGCCTGGTCTCGCTTATTGACTCTCCCGGTCTGGGCGTGCGCTTCAACGCCGCGCAGGCCACCTTCCTCCAGGAGTTTAGTGATGCACGATGTGAATAATGTGGTTCAGGGCAGCGAGTCCGCCTTCAGCGCCGATGAATATGCACAGCGCATTCGCCGCACCCGCGAGCGCTTAAGCCGCGCGGGGGTGGATGTCATGGTGGTTACCGGGCCGGAAAATATCTTCTGGCTTACCGGGCAGCAGACGCCAGGCTATTACACCTTTCAGGCGCTGTTGCTGCCGGTAGAAGGGGACCCGGTATTTGTGATTCGCCAGCTCGAATATTTTAACTTTATCGCCAACACCTTTATTTCTGACGCCGCCGTTTACCAGGACGGCGATAACCCGGTGGATTTCCTGGTCGCCATGCTGCAACAGCGCGGCTGGCTCAACAAACGCATCGGGCTGGATAAACGCGGCTGGTTCCTGCCGATTGCAGTGTATGAAGCCTTACAGGCGAAGCTGGGGGCGATTGCCGACACCGCCGGGGTGATTGAACCGCTGCGGGCGGTGAAATCCGCCGCCGAGGTGGAGAAAATCGCCGCCGCTGCCCGTTACGTGGATGCGGGTATGCGCGCCGGGATGGCGGCCATTCGCAGCGGCGCAGACGAAAACGCGCTGGTCTCCGCGATGATGGGCGCGGCGATTGCCGCCGGTTCCGAGTATGTCGGCATGGAGCCGCTGGTCTCCAGCGGCCCGCGCAGCGGCGTACCGCACGGCACCTGGCGTCGTCGCGTGATACAGGATAACGACCCGGTGTTTCTGGAGATGGCTGCCGCCCATGACCGCTACCACGCGGCCATGATGCGCTCGGCCTGGCTGGGCCGCCCGCCCGCTATCGCCCTCGAAATGGAAAAGGTGTGCCAGGAAGCGTTGCAGGCGGCCCTTGACGCCATTCGCCCGGGTGCCACCTGCGAAGCGCCTCACCTGGCCTGCCAGCGGGTTATCGACCGCGCCGGATTCACGGAAAACTTCAAAAAACGCACCGGTTACGCCATCGGCGTCGCCTTTGCGCCGGACTGGGGCGAAGGCGGCATTCTCAGCCTCTACAGCGGCGTCACTACCGAGCTACAACCCGGCATGACCTTCCATATTCCACCCGCGCTGCGGATTTACGGCGAATTCACCGTTGGCGTCAGCGAGACGGTGGTCGTCACCGAAACCGGTTATCGCCAGCTGGGTACGCTGGCTCGCCCTTTAACCTTGTTGTAAGGAAAAAACATGAAAGACATCAATGAGTGCCGCGAACGCCTGCGGGGCATTTTCAATATCACCGTGACGCCCTTTGACGCCAGCGGGGCTATCGACTTCCCGGCCCTGCGCGAAAATATCGAGCGCGTTATCGGCCTCGGCTATGACGGCCTGCTGATTGGCGGCACCTATGGCGAATTTCCGGTGATGACCGTGGCGGAGCGCCGCGAGCTATTTCACGAGGTGATGGCCTGCGTGAACGATCGCGTGGCGGTGATGCTGTGCAGCGCCAGCGCGGACCCGCGTGACGCCCGTGAACTCACTATCCTTGCCAGCGAGCTAGGCGGCCTGCCGATGGTGACCGCGCCGTTTGTCAGCGAAATTACCGATGAACAAATCATCAGCTACTTCAAAGAGATGGCACCGTTATCCCGCACCGGCATCCTGGTCTATAACGCGCCGGGCATCGGTATCACCCTCTCCCCGGCGCTGCTGGAGCAACTGGCGGAGATCCCGAACGTGGTCGGCATTAAGCAGGGCGACCTGAACCCCACCGCCATCGACCAGATAGCCAACCGCCTGCGCGGGCGTCTGCGCCTGTTCTGCGCCTCAGATCTGGCGTTTCTCGGGCCGATGATGGCCGGGTTTGACGGCATCAGCACCACCAACAGCGGCGCGCTGCCGGAACTGATTCTGGCGGCCTTCCGCGCCGTGGAACAAGGGGACGCCGCTACCGCCCGCGACCTGCATCAGCTCTGGTATGACTACCGGGCGCTGGCGCGTCAACACGGTCAGCCGCAGCTGGTGAAAGCGGCGATGGCGCTGCGCGGCTTCAACGGCGGCACGGTGCGCGCGCCGTTAAAGCCGGTTTCCGAACCGGCGCTGGCGGAGCTGGCCCGCGTGATGCAGGCGCTCGCCAGCGACCGGCGCAGCGGCGTTACGCTCGCCCGTTAAGGGCCGCCTGCAAAAAAGCGACAAACAGCGGATGGGGCGCATCCGGGCGCGACCACAGTTCCGGATGCCCCTGAACTCCATGCCAGAAGGGGTGGCCCGGCAGGGAGACGGCCTCGACGATATCGTCGCTTTGCGCGCTCACCTGAGCGCCGCTGGCGGCAAGCGCCGTCAGCAGGTCGGTATTAAAGCGGTAGCGATGGTTGTAGTGCATTTCGCGGATGTCGCCGGGGATAAGGCCAGAGGAAAAAGGGAAGACGCCGCAGCGATGACGTCCATCGGCAAAGGGGATAAAACTGTGCAGTTTCGCTGCCGGGGCCACTTCCGCCGGAATGGCCGCTTCACACCCTGGCTGCTGGCGCACGGCGGCGGTCATCATGCTCTGCATGCCGAGGCACAGCCCCAGCGTCGCCAGCCCGCTGGCAAGCGTCGCCTGCGCCACGCGAATCTGCCCGCTAACGGCAGCCATCGAGGAGCCGCCGGGCAGCACAACGCCATCCAGCCCGGCCAGTTCATGCAGGTCGGCGCTGAGGCTGGCGGGGGGTAAAAAGTCGATAGCGAGTTCGCGCCCCAGCGACGTCGCCGCATCGCCCAGCGATCCGAGCGTGGCGGGGTAGACCAGGCGGTGGTCGGCTTCACGGCCAATCAGGCCGATACGCACCGACGCCTGCGCAGGCGCTGAGGCGGTTTCATCCCAGCGGCCATAGCGATCGGCGGTCAGCGCCAGCAGCGTTTGCTGGTCATCGCGCAGGGTCAGCCGGTCTGGACTGTCGTCGCTGTAGAGGCGCTGACCGGGCAGGCCGCTGATGAGCGCCGCCTGGGTCGACGCCAGCACAATAATGGCATCTTCGTCCGGCAAGCTGGCGATATCGCGCACCTCCTCACGCAGCGTATCGCTGCGCCAGAGGCCGCTGGTGACGCAGTAACCCGCGCGGCACACATGCTGGTGGCTGTCGGGGACATCGCCTGCAAACTCAGGGCGCAGGCTCCAGAGCGGCAGCCCCAGGCGGTTGGCCCACAGGCTGGCGGCGATCCCGTAGCGGGCGGGCACAGAAGCGTTATCAAGAATATAGATTGGCGACACGGCAAGTTTCCTGCTGATGTTGGGTATTTAATTGTATTAATTGATTCAACAGATACAAAAGAGGATTTATGAATAACAGTCAAATTGCCCGTCGTATGCAGTCAGTACGCCCCTCTCCCACCGCCGCGATTTCCGATCGGGTGCGGGCGCTGGAGGCCGCAGGCAGGCAGGTGATCAACCTGGGCGAGGGGGAGCTGGATTTCGCCACCCCCGCCCACATCAGCTATGCGGGCATTGAAGCCATTGTCCAGCAGCAGACGAAATATACCGCCGTCGCCGGTACCGCAACCCTGAAAGCGGCCATCGCGGCGAAGTTTGCCCGCGACAACCAATTACACTATCGCCCGGAAGAGATTATCGCCGGGAGCGGGGCCAAGCAGCTTATTTTTAATGCCCTTCTGGCGACGCTCGACGCCGGGCAGCAGGTGATTATTCCCGCCCCGTACTGGGTCTCTTACCCGGATATGGTGCGCCTTGCCGAGGGAGAGCCGGTGATTGTGCCCTGCAGCGAGCAAAGCGGCTGGAAGCTCACGCCTGAACAGCTTGCCCGCGCGCTGACCCCTGCCACCCGCTGGCTGATCCTCAACTCGCCGGGCAACCCGACGGGGGCTATCTATAGCGCGGAGGAGCTACGGGCGCTGGCCGACGTGCTGACGGATTACCCGCAGGTGCTGATCATGGCCGATGATATTTATGAGCCGTTGCGCTACGACAATACCCCTTTTGCCTCTTTCGCCCAGGCCGCGCCGCAGATGACAGGTCGCACCCTGACGGTCAACGGCGTTTCCAAAAGCCACGCGATGACCGGCTGGCGTCTGGGCTATGCGGGCGGGCCGCAGTGGCTGATTGCCGCCATGCAGATTTTGCAGTCGCAAAGTACCTCTAACCCCAGCAGTATTTCGCAGGCGGCGGCAGTGGCGGCGCTTAATCATCCGGCGGCATTTTTGGGCGACTGGCTGGAGACGCTGGACCAGCGCCGCCAGCAGGTATTGCGGATGGTTGCCGCGACCGACGGTCTGAGCGCCAGCGCGCCGCAGGGGGCGTTTTATCTCTTCGCCCGCTGCACGGGGTTGCTGGGACGCACAACGCCGACAGGCGAGACACTCCATGACGATAGCGCGCTGGCGAACTGGCTGCTGGAACAAACTCAGGTCGCCGTACTGCACGGCTCCGCCTTCGGCATGCCCGGCTATTTGCGCATTGCCTATGCGATTGAGGATGGGCTGCTGGCGCAAGCCTGCGAACGCATTAGCGACGCCTGCGCTCAGCTGCGGTGAGTGATTTTCCCGGGTGCGGCTTGCTACCCTCACCCCGGCCCTCTCCCTGTAAGGGAGAGGGGGAAAACCACCGCATCAGGCTTAGAGCTTAAAGCTACCGACCACGTTCTCAAGCTGCACGGTCTGTGATTCCATTGACTGCGCCGCGGCCGCCACCTCTTCCACCAGCGCGGCGTTCTGCTGCGTTGCGCCGTCAAGCTGGTTAATGGCGATATTGATCTGCGCAATGCCGCGGCTCTGTTCATCGCTCGATGAACTGATCTCTGAAACCAGCACGCTGACGCTTTCCACTTTATCCATCAGGCCATCCATGGTTGCCCCGGCCTGTTTCACCAGACCGCTGCCCTGCTCAATGCTGCTCACCGACTCTTCAATCAGCTTTTTAATTTCCTGCGCCGAGCGGGCGCTGCGCTGGGCCAGCGAACGGACTTCGCTTGCGACTACCGCAAAACCGCGCCCGTGCTCACCGGCTCTGGCCGCCTCGACCGCAGCGTTAAGGGCCAGAATATTGGTCTGGAAGGCAATGCCATCAATCACGCTAATGATCTCCACTACTTTGGACGAAGAGTCATTAATGTTGTCCATCGTAGAAACCACTTCGTTTACCACATTCGCCCCGGCTTTCGCCGCGTTCGACGCCTGCTCCGCCAGTCTGTTAGCCTGCAACGCGTTTTCCGCGTTCTGGCGCACGGTGCTGGTCAGCTCCTCCATGGAGGCGGCGGTCTCCACAATCGAAGCGGACTGCTCTTCGGTACGCGACGACAGATTCAGGTTGCCGCTGGCAATCTGTCTGGAAGCGGTAGAGATAGCCATTGAGCTCTGGCCGACCTGCTGCATCAGCTCATGCAGGAAAGAGATAAACTTGTTGAAGTTCACCACAATGGCGTTGAATTCAGGGCTCTTACTCGCCATCAGCCGCTGGGTCAAATCGGCACCGCCGCTGGAGAGCGCTTCAATATTTTTATTCAGCAGCGTAACGTTGCGGAAGATATTACGCACAATCATCATCAGGCTGAGCACGATAAGCAGACCGATAATCGCCTGCACCAGCGTAAGTTTGGTCAAAATCGCATCCGAGACGCGCACCAGATGGCTGCTGGGGATATCCACCGCCAGATACCAGGGGCTACCCTCCACCGGCAAGACAAACAGAGTGTGTTCGCCATCTTCGCCGTCATAGCGACTCTGCTGTTCGGTTTTCTGACCTTTATTGAGCAAGCCCATTAACGGCGCGGCTGCCGGAATCGCCACATCGCGCAGGTTCGCCAGCGCGGCAATGTTCTGCGCCGCAGAGCCATTACCCACAATTTTGCCGTCGGCCTCGACAATCAGCACGGTGCCTTCCACGGCCTGCCCCATCTCTTTGGCAAGCTGATTGAAGAAGCCCAGCGTCACATCGATGGTCGCCACGCCCCAGACTTTATCCTCTTTCCAGATAGCCATGGCGCAGTTGGTGCGCGGCTGTGGGCTCGCCGCATCCTGGTACGCTTTTGCCCACGCGCATTCGCCTTTGGGCGCATTCATGCCGTCTTTATACCAGGGCTGCTCCCAGTATTTGTCCGCTTCCGGCTGGTTCCAGACGGTATTAACCTTTAGCGCGCCGCCGTTATCGCGGGCGTAGAAGGTACTGAATTTGTCGCGCGCCGAATCGCGCAGACCCGGTAAAGGCCAGATCCCGCCGCCAAACACATTCGTGTCGCCATACTGGTTCACCAGCTGTGGCAACAGGGCGTCAATCTGATCGCTTTGCAGCCTGGCAACGATTTCGGTGATAGCACGCTGCTGCGCTTTCACCCGATTCATCTGCTCTTTAATCGCGTCGCTTTGCAGTTCTACCGTTGCCTGAATATTATTGGTTTCCGTGGCGATAATTTGCGGTGAAATAAATTGCCTGATAACAATCCATGTAACCAGCAGTAAAATAACGAAAAAACTAATAAGCAGAAGGGTAATACGACCCTGGGTAGTTTTCCACGACATGATGGCGCTTTCTTCATATAAAGGTGTACTGGATATAACGACAAACGGCGGGAATTCTTTAATTTATTTTTTTAGCTAAAAGGCGATGCCGGGGCAGGGAAAGGCCATAGAAAACGGGAGGGAATCCCCCTCGCGGGGGGATTAAGGCGTCAGGCCGCGCAGGCAGGGCTTTGGCTATACAGCGGTTCAATCATATCGCTTTTTATTTTATAACCTTCATTGCCCACGCGCGTTATTAACGGATAGTTATCAGCGCCAATTGGCGCAAGCATAATAAGTAAATCGTCAATGATACTGTTTAATTCCCGGAATATCTTTTCCGGGGCGTTCGGACCCCAGACGGTGGCGACAATCTCATCGTCACGGATAATATCCTTATCAGCATTCTGCACTATATAGAGCAGCACCCGGAAATAGACATCAGCCATCACCGTTCTCACCGTCCGGCGGGTGGCCATACTGCGCTCAATATTTACCAACTGACGGTGCGATAATTCAAACTGGGTATAAGGAAGGATAAAATAACCGTAAAGTTTCATTTTGTTGTCCTGATGATTTTGAATTAACATTGCCACTACTCACAGTAATTGAGGAGTAATGCCTATATTCAGTTGATGCTGTTTTTAACGCATTGCAGAATTAGCCTGGCCCTGCATTTAATTGTACTGAATAGTGACATAGGCTACAGAGCTAACTGCTCCCGCGGGTACATTCCCCGTTAAAGAGTAGTAACGCGCCGTCATCGGGTAATTGTAGTTTCCACTTACCTCTCCCAGACTGATACTGCTTGCCGGGGATGTCGGGACCGGAATGTTATTCTTGTCTAATAACTGCACACCAACGTTGGCGGTATTAGCCGGGTTGCTGTTTCTGAAGACCGCATTGCCGCTATCAACAACATCACCGCTAAAAGTCAGAGAAATTCTGGTTGGTGAAGGGCAGTTTAGCGGCAGCGTAAACAGCGTATCTCCGGCGGTTTTACCCGTTTCATTAAGCTTGAGGCTATTCACCGTTTCAAGGTTCACAGGCACCGTTGAGCTCAGCACGCTGCACGCCGGATTTGCATAAGTGACATTAATCGTGTTGCTTAAAAATATATTAAAGAAGTTAATGCCCTGTACATAACCACGCATGATTGTGCCGGGTCCAAAACTGCCCGATTGCACCGGGCCGGTTTTTACCAGTTCAATGGTTGCGGATCCCGGCTTTATATATCCACCCCTGCCATCAGAGCCTTCGCTGACCGCCAGCCCGGTTTCGGGCCAGTATTTATCCAGCCCAAAGCGTTGCCAGCCGGGCAGTTTGCCCCGATAAGCAATGCCCGGAATGTTTGTCGGATATAAATTCCCGTCCGGGGAGCCTTCACCATAAAACGCATAATTTGCAGAGGCCGCCTGGGGCCATTTACAGCCGTTGGGTTGCAGAGCCGACCAATCTAATGAAAACGTGGCGAGCACGGTTCCCGGCGGCGCGGATTGGGGAACATTCAATGTTGCCGGGCCGATAATATTCGCGGTTATCGGACAGTCACCTGCCCACGCTGCGCCTGACTTCGCTATCAGCAACAGCCCGGCAATAACGATCCGTTTGCCGATCTTATTGTGGAAAACCGATACATGCCATTTTGCAATGAATTGCGATTTCATATCCCTGCCCTTTTCACATGCTTAACCAGGACGACAAACGTCGCTCAATGTTTTAATTCCGCTACGCTTTTCCATCAGGGTGTAATTCAGGCGGCACTGTTCATCAGGATCGCTCCCCCAGCGCACACGTAATTCACCGCTATCTGGCAGACCGGACAGATAGACCTGGCCATTGTCGCCAACAATAAAGCTCTGCTGACTATTGCCATTTACCAGCGTGACCAGCGCTCCAAACGGCACCGCTTTTCCGTTACTTTGCGTCAGATGCATTAATACACGGTGGCCGACGCTGGTTTGATAGCCGGCGCGAACAACCGCGCCGCGCGTGGGCACAACCGTTGAGGTAGTGACAGGCACCTCGGTATCATCACCAAAAGTTTGAGTATCCAGCGTGATATCGTTTTTACGATACGGGCTGGCGTAAGGGACCAGCGCGTAACCCGCCCAGTCGGTTTTGACGCCGGTTTGCCCGATTACCCTGACATCTTCCGCGCCGGGCGCGGCAACAAGGGCAACGGTTTCGCCAAGCGGCTGGCCGAAGGTAACGCCGTTTCTGTGCGCCACAATGCTGCCGGCTAATCCATAATTGATACGCTGGCTGTACCTGTCATAGTCGTAACCGCCGCTCAGTTCGCCGTGCGACGCACGCCAGTCTGCATTGACTCCGCCGGTATTCCCTTCGCCCTGGCTACCGTAGCCTTCCATTACGCTCCAGCTCAGGTTGTTATCCTCAAGTATTGAGCCGTTAAGGCCAACGAACTGGGTGGTGTTGCCTTTTTTACTGGTATTAAGCATGTAGCTGGCGTAGGCAGGATGTTCGCCAAACAGGGTCGATAACGGCACAGAAACGCTTAACGCAAAGAGATGGTCTTTATCGTAAGTGCGTCCGCTGCCGGAGGATGTGTTCGGGGTGGAGTTTTTATTAAAGGTGTAGTTAAGGCTAAAGCTGACGCTCTGCACGTTATTGTTGTAACTCAGACTCCAGGACTCCATTTTTCGGTTGGTGTTCCAGTAGTCTTCCCGCACGGCACTCAATGCCAGGGAGCCGCCCGCTTTCCACAATGACTGGTTCACCGTCAGTTCAGCGCGGTGGCGACGACGCTCGGTAAACAGCGCCGATCGGTTGTCATCCCGGTAGGTTTCCAGCACATCCTCAAGATCCCAGTACCCTTCCGTGGCGTAGCGATAGCCCGCAATAGAGAAGTTTGTTCCGCTTTCAACAAAGTTTTTGCTGTAGCGTGCACGAAAAGCGCGGCCATTCTCACGCGCCTCGTCCTTCATCCGTGACCAGGCCTGGGTCATATCTAGCGAGACCGCGCCCAGCCCGCCCATATTTTTGCCTATACCCAGCGCCAGAGACTGGTATTTGCTGGCAAACTGCCCCCCGCCGTAGCCGGTGATACCCGCAGGCAGGCCATAGATAAACGTCCCCTGGCTAAAGGGCGTTTTATCAACGCCGCTATCGTAGGAACGATAGACCGCAGTGGTCAGGGTATATTTCGCTTTGCCTTCTCGCTGTAAAACCGGAAGAGAGGCAAAGGGAACAACCATCTGCTGCTCGCTGCCGTCCGACTCTTTAATGGTGACATACAGATCCCCACCGCCCCCGGTAGGGTACATATCGGTAATTTCAAAAGCGCCGGGCGAGACGCTATTTTCATAGATGATGTAGCCGTTCTGCCGAATGGTGACATGAGCGTTAGTACGTGCAATACCGCGGACAACCGGCGCATAGCCGCGCAGGCTTTCCGGCATCATTTCATCATCGGTGGCGAGCTGCACGCCGCGAAATGACACGCTGTCGAAAATATCCGCAGAGGTGGAGCTATCCCCCAGCGTAAGCTGGCTGTTTAATGATTTAATATTCCGCTGCGCGTAGGTGTAAACGGTATCCCAGTTGCTGCTGGTGGTGCCGTAGCGGCCGGAACTGCTGGTGCGGTTCCAGGTGGTGTAGTTGCGTAAGCGCCAGGGGCCGATATTTATCCCAGGGCGTAAATTGACATACTGGTTGTCACTATCACTGTCGCCGGTTTTGTTGTTGGTGTACGAGCCCGACGCACTGTAATTGAGCATCAATGCCGGAATACCTTCATCCCATAATACGGGGTCGACCCAGCCCCTGGCCGCACTGCTGACCGCCGTCTGTGGAAACGAGAGTAATAACTGCTGTCCTAAGAAATTAAAATCGCTGCGCGCCTGCGGAATGACCGAAAAGTCGACACAGGTGCTGTTCTGCTGCACGGGGAAAGAGAACTTACTGACGAGAACGCCATAGCGGCTGAGATCTTCCATACTCAGGCACGGGAACAGGTGTTCTTTATCATCGTTCCCTTTCTGCATACGAAAATCCACCTCTCGGGTTTCGACTTTTTCGTTATTCATAAAAATGTCGACGCGATACCTTCCGGGTAACTGCCCGCCAGACTCGTCGAATAAGGAAAGATCGACCTGCGCGCTGTCGGTGCCGTTCAGCTCCAGCAGTTCCGGGTTGAACGTCTGTCTTGCATCGGCGTCTGTCATGAATTCTATGGGCAGGACGAGTTGCGCAGCGATAAAACAGGCAACTTTGCTTATACGCCAGCTCCGTAGATCCGTTTGTTTGGTTTTCATCCATGCATCTCCACAGCCCAGGGAATATTCCTACAGAGGATCACGTCCCGTGTTTAGCGAGCGGTATGCTGTACGCCAATACCGCCGTAATCATTAATGAGTTTCCAGCTTATTGGCCCTGATGCCGCAGCGGGCATGGTATAAGTATCAGAGCTCATCGGTAACACATAGGTGGCGTCTTTTACTTCTTTGCCCCCTACCGTGACGCGGTGAAAATTCATCACAAAAGGCGTTGGGTTGTTAACGGTTAATTTATTGCCTTGTTTATGCCAGGTAATCTGCTCGGTGACTTCCTCCGCATTGCCTTTTAAATTTTGCGGACGGAAAATAAGTTTGATACGGGTTTTAATCGCAATCTGCAGGGTATTAACACCCTCTTTTGGGGTGCCCGAAGGAATGGATTTGACATTTATCCAGTACAGGGATTCACGGTCTTCAGGTAATGTACCGGTGCGCACAATACGCAGTTGAGTTTGCTGGTTACCCTCCATGCGAAATAATGGCGGTGTAATAATAAAGGGCGCTTTATCCGTAGCCCCGGCCTGTGTTTCTGCCCATGACTGAATTAAATACGGGTTTGCATCCGAGTTCGTTACGCTTAGCGAGGTCTCTTTTTTATTGCCATTGAAGATAACTCGCGTGCCGCCAACCGTAATCCCCCCCGGTTGCGCAGCGGCAACGCTGGTGCTTATTAGCGGCAGAATCATAAAAGCGACGTTACATAACTTTATTAAACTGTGCATAACGGCGACACCATTTTAAATCTTAAAAAAGGCCGGCCAGGACCGGCCAATTAATTAAAATAACCTTTCCATAACTGGGGAAAGTGAAAGGAAACTCAATCAGTTATAGACAATGGTGAAGTTAGCCACAGAGTTGGCCGAACCCGCTTCTACCTGATCGGCAAGTGCGACATAACGCGCCACAAACGGAATGGCGTTATCGCTCTGGTAATTGATCGGGTAGGAAGAGCTGGCGGTATAAAGCGGTACGACCATATCATTGTGATCTTTGATTTGGATACCTACGTTGCTCGCCGTAGCGGGACTTTGAGTTAACCGCAGAGCAGTATTGTCACCATTTGCAGGCTGGCCGTCGAATTTCACCGACACAGCAGTCACACTCTGCGGGCAATTTCTCAGGGCAATTTTAAAGCTGGTAGGGGCCGCAGTTTTACCTGCCTGGCCATTGAGCGAGGTGGTGCTAATAGTGCCTAAGGTTACTGTCAGAGGGTTTGACATATCATTCACGACTGTACAGGCCTGGTCGATGATATTGCCATTAAACAAAATTTGACCATCATCTGCTAATGCGCCTGTTGCGACGGTCGCCAGAATTGCAGCTAATAAAGTTTTGCTCATATTCTTTTTCCTTAAAAAATACTCAGTTACGTCTACATAAAGTGTTCCTTTCCCGTTTGATTCAAAATAACAAATACTGATTTGCTCCCCTGCAGTGGATTCTTACCAGTAGTCATTTTGTACCAAATTGACTACTAAAGAATTTTGCTCCATAAGCCAGGGATGGCACCCCGCCTTGTAGATAAAAATCCTGTTCTCAGTCCATGGCTTAGCGTTAAAACCTGCCAAAAAGTTAACACGTGCAGTTGCACACTTTTAAGAAAAATGAAGCGAATGAGAATTCTTTTTGTTGCCAGATGAGGCAGGACTAGTTAACTGACTGTTATGACTACAGATAATCCTCATAACCTCAGTTTTTTGAAGTGTATTGACATCGAATTTAGTTACAAATAAAGTACATTTCAGTTTGGTACAAAATGACCCATCAGAATTATTTTGTTACATTTATTTCTTACCAAATCTCTTTAAATCTTCGCTCATTACTCGCGGTGTAGATCACGGTGTGTTGAATATTCCTGTGGCCAAGGTAATCCTGAATTAAACGGGTATCGATGCCGCGGTCTGCCAGCGCAAAACCACAGGCATGCCTGAGCATATGCGGATGGGGTTTGATATTCAGACCAGCTTCCAGGCCATATTGCCGCATGAATTGATAGATCCGCTGGCGCGAGAGCTTTTGCCCCTTCCGTGAAAGGAATAACCAGTCTGAATCGGCGTTTTCATACTGCTTGCGGGCTTCCAGCCACCGATTGAGCTTGACCATTTCACGCTCATAGATGGGGTGCGTGGTAGAAAATCCATTCTTTAATCGCTGTACGTAAATACTGCGCCCGACGACATCAATGTCAGATAAACGCCAGGAACAGATTTCACTGACCCGGCATCCATGGATAAAACACATCCAGATAAAACAGCAGTCTCTTTCAGGGTTCGCTCCCTGACTGGCGGCGAGAATAAGTCGCTCAACCTCGTGTTGCGTAAGATGTTTTCGACTTTGATGAAGACTCATTAGACGTATCCTGATTTACGGGAAAAGGAACGGCACCACTAACGGTGCCGTGCTCATCATCAGTCAGGCCATCGTTGAAGACAACGGACGAAAAGTAGGGTTATTATGCGGTAATCAATTTTCCCGGTTGAAGATTTCGATTATTTTATTAATAGAATTCTTGTTTTTATTATTGACGTGATAATGGGCATAGGTTGCCAGCCTTGAGACATTAAAGGCAGGGAAGTCAGCATGCTTAAGCGAAAAAAAACGCGAGCAGTAGTTATAAATATAACGCGGCATAGCATAAGCAATATCACTTATACTCATCAGCAGAAAGATATTTGCTAACGATTCGGTGCGATAAAATATTTCTTTATTACGTTCCGACTGGTTCTTAATATAGAGCCGTAGAGATTCTTCCGCCTGCGTCCAGCCCTGTGCCCAGGCGACCCTGGCATTTGCCTGGGAGTTTTTAAAATGGGTAACCGATCGCGCATGCGCTTCTAAATCGACGGGGCTGTCTTTATGCGCGACATACACAAAATCGGCATCTTTTAGCTTAATACAGATGATTGACGGATCTTCCCATAATTTCAGCCCGATATCTAAATCAATCTGCCAGGATCGCAGTTGTTGTAAACGCTTCGATGCCGAGGGAGTAAATGCGCAAAAAGAGAGCGAGTTATCGCCGGTAAAGTAATCATTATCCATCAGCTTCTTCATTAAATATAATTCATTTAGCTGGATAGTGTGCATTTTAATATTGCTGGATTCTGTCTGCAGCGGCGATAATGAGAAAGCACGCTCAATGCTTTCTTCCGCTCGTTTAAAGTGCTGATAAAGTTGCTTCGCCAGACTTGTTGGTTTTACTCCATTTTTGTCACGAATAAAAAGTGGATCGTTGAAGTGCTTCCTTAGCTGATTTACAGCATAGCTAATCGAGCCCGGAAGCATTTCCAATTCTTCCGCTGCACGGCTCATATTGCTATGTTCAACGATACTAATAATAACCCGGATAAAGTTATAGTTGATTTTGTCCACTGGACATCCTTAAGTAATAAAAAAATTTGCAATATACTTTTCAAACCATTTGATAGTTAAACACAATACCCCATGGTTTACTAATTATCATGGTAACTTAGTGAAGAGAGATGAGTATGGATAAAAGACGTTTTCTGAGTGAAAATGAAATCGATCGATTACTAAACGCAGCGAAAAGGGGGAGAAACGCAGCGCGCAATTATTGCCTGCTGACTATGTGCTTTATTCATGGTTTACGGGTGAGTGAGCTTATCAATCTCAAGTTATCTGATATAGATCAAGATGGGAGTAGAATTCGGATATTCCGATTGAAAGGGGGATTTTCTACGGTACATCCACTTCAGGAAGAGGAAAAAGCTTCGCTTAAGGAATGGTTAAAAATTCGCAGTAGCTATTTGGGGACGCAGTCATCATGGCTTTTCCTTTCTCTACGAGGCAATCGCCTTTCACGCCAGCAGGTATACAATCTAATGAGAAAACTGGGGGAGCAGGCCAATCTGCCGGTCACCGTTCACCCGCACATGTTCCGCCATGCCTGCGGCTATGCCCTGGCGGAGAAGGGCATCGACACCCGTTTAATTCAGGACTACCTCGGCCATCGCAACATTCAACATACGGTACTTTATACCGCCAGTAACGCCGTCAGATTTGGAAAAATCGTTTTTTAAAGACTTTTAGCTGTATCTTTTTATCACCGCCTGATTGGGTGATGAAACACCAGGGATTCACAAAACTCATTTCGTCCACGGTCATCATGACCCGTGAAGATAAATGAGAGAAAAAATAATTTCTTAAGATATAATTTCATCACTGTTTAATTTTTATTAAGAAAAATAAATAAATAGCCGTATTATCACTCCTGCATTTCCCGTATCTAGCCGCTTCGTCTTTACAAACCTCTGGGTCTAACCTCTTCACAGCCTGAATTTTTCGGCGCATAGTCGAGCAATGTTCCGCAAAAAAGTGAGGATATAATGGCCGATCGTCCGTTAATTATTCTGCAGGTAGGCTTCCCCTGTGACGCTATTCGGGAAACTCACGGTGATATTCCCTCCTGGTTTTGTCGTGCTATTCAACATCCGCTTGAGCAGACAGAAGTCATCAGAGTATTTGACGGTGAGCCGCTACCGGCCCCCGATGCCAACCGTGTCGCCGTGATAACCGGCTCATGGGCGATGGTGACCGACCGCCTGCCCTGGAGCGAGGCGGCCGCCGAATGGATACGCCAGGCAATGACGATGGGTATGTCGCTGTTTGGCGTCTGCTATGGGCATCAGCTTATGGCCCATGCGTTAGGCGGTGAAGTCGAGTGGCACCCTCAGGGGCGCGAAGTGGGCAGCCAGGCGATTCATCTTCACCCAAGCGCCAGCAACGATATGCTGCTGAGCACCCTGCCGCGTGAGTTCCCGGCGCACCTCACCCATATGCAGACGGTCTCCCGCCTGCCCGAAGGCGCGCTGGCCCTGGCCTCATCGGCACATGATCAACACCAAATCGTGCGTTACGGGCCAAACGCCATGTCTACCCAGTTTCACCCGGAGTTTACCCCGGCAATTGCGGCTGACATGATTCGCCAGCGCAATGCAGTGCTGACAGAGGAAGGGTTTGATCCGCAGGCGCTGCTGGCGAGTCTTCTCCCGGCCCCGGAAACGACCGAGCTGCTGCGCCGCTTCGTGAACCAGGCGCTGAGTCGCGTGCTGCCACAGGATGATAGCCTGGCGCAAAGCGCGTAACGTTGTCGTCCGCAGGAGGTTCCTGGAGTAGATGCCTGTTGCAGGAAGGAAAGGGGCGTACCACCGCCCCCGAGGAAGGAATCAATCGTAGTCGAAAGTAAACTCGCTTTGGGCTCTAATTTTGCCACCGTATACGCTGCCGCCTCTGTAATAATACCAGGCATTAAAATTTAACGTTTCATTGGTATCCGCCACTGATAGCAGGTTCATTTCCGTTCCGGCTTTGACTACTGTTTTATCACCATTATAAGCATTCACATATTCCAGCTGTAAGCCGACATTCTCATTGCCCGGCAGCGTATTCGCCAGCACTTCATCATTAGTGCCCGGCATGGTCGTTCCGGTAAAGGTAATATTCACTTTCGGCGAATATTCACATTCCATAGCAAACGTGAACGGTTTTTTCACTGCCGTATAGCGCCCCGAGCCGATGGCTTTTAAGTCTGCGCTCTTCACCGCCGGTAAGGTAACAGCACTATCGTAATCCTTCACATCACACGTCGGGACAACGCTTTTCAAGTCGCCGCTGAGCTTGATAGTCAGCCTGACTGAAGCCCAGCCCCCGGTATTGCTCCATGTACCATTCGAGCGCTGCCAGATATCTATGGTCGCGATGGTGGTGCCGGAAGCAATGGTGGCAAATGTAGCTGCGCTCGTTCTTTTTAACCGCACGCTGACGTAGCGCATATTATGTTTCGTACCGCTGCCAACGGTAGGGGTACAGTTGTAGTTAGTATTGCTTGAAGGCCAGAGACAGGCATAGCGCGCGTTCGGTCGCGTGCGCCATGTCCCCCCTGTCGAGACCTCGATATCATATCCGGCATTGGAGAAGACGGGGTTCAGGGTAATGCTGTTGATACGCATTGCATCCTGCTGGCCGCCAGGGGACGTTCCGGAACAGGCCGTTGTCCAGGCGCTGCTCGCCGTTGAAGTGGCATCAATAGTATAGGGAACGCTGGCGGCGGCGATGGTTGCGCTACCGCTACTGGTATCGCAGCTAAACGCCAAAGCCATTTTTGGCATGAATAATATTGTACACAAACACGCCATCAGACGTATAAAAGATCTCCATTCCATTATTTCCTCCTTTCAGGTCATAGCGAACTGCTATAAAAAATGTTTTATATAAATTATGTATGATTGCCTGCACCACGTATTTTTAACGGATATTATTTCAATTAAATATCCGTGTGGTGTTCAACTTCGGTTGGTTAGAATTATATCGGAGAGACAATATACGCACCGCTATTTAACTGGCAATAGGCTAATTCGTATTTAGGGTAATTACAGAGAAAAGAAAAGCAAAATGAGCGATAGATCAAATATCATTGATAGTAATGGATAAAAATAATGCATTCATTTGATAAATGAAACGCGCCTCAACATTGCTGACACCGCAAGGTGCGCTACGTTAACCAGTACAGCGTTCCCCCCCTTGCGGTGGCCCATACTGAGCACCCATATTAGCCTGACCGGAGGGCTATTTTTCTACATAAACTCGCCTGCGCTTAACTACAACACAGCCTTATTTTTAACGCCACGGTGTTTTTTATTTTTATCGCTGCGAAAGCGGGTTCTTTACCCTTCCAGGGATAATGATCCTAACTGCACCTTTTTCAACTCGCCAACCAGCCACTGTAGCGCCGACTGATAATCAAATAAACGATGCGTTAACAGGATCAAATCATACGATGGCGCGCCCTTGGGTAAATCCATTATCCGTAGCGGCATCATCGCCGCCAGCTCTTTGGCGATACGGTACGGTACGCACATCAAATACCCCGACGCCACCGCCACACGTCCCCCCACCGCGTAGCTCTGTACTACCGTGGTTAACGGACGGTAGAGATGCTGTGACAGAAGCCAGCTATCAATATGATCCGCCCCGGAACTCACCGCGGGAAGATGAATTTGCGCCTCGGTGACCAGATGCCGGAGCGTCAACTGAGAAGGAAGATCCGTGCGCTCAACCGACGCAATCGCCACATAATAGTCCGAGGTCAGCGTCTGTTTATTAAAGTATTGCGGAATATATTGCAGGTTATCGACGCCGATAAACGCGTCCAGCTGGCCCCGCTCCACCCGCTCGAATTTGATGGTTTCTGAAAGAATATCTACTGAGAGCCGCACGTTCGGCGCACGCGTTTTAAAGTTCGCCGTTAATAGCGGCATATACATAAATTCGAAGTAATCCACCGCGCCAATATAAAAAGTGTGCGCATCTTTCGTCGGGTCGAAATCGCCTTTTCCGCGGGTCGCCGCATCCAGCTTGCTCAGGGCGTTCTCAATCACCGGGATCATCGAGGCTGCGTAAGGGGTCGGCTCCATGCCGTTGCGGGTGCGCACAAACATCTCATCGTTGAGCTGCTCGCGCAGACGGGTAAGCGCATGGCTGAACGCCGACTGGGTGATATTGGCTTTGCGCGCCGCGCGGGTCACATTTTTTTCTTTCGCCAGAATGGGGACGAGGCGCAGCAAATTGAGGTCAATCACGACTATGCATCCTGTTCATGGTTTCATGCAAACAATACATTTTATTCATAAACCCCACTATTGCTATAGTCTGCGCACAGTGAGCCATTCCCTCACCCCCTTTCACGTTCTGCTTTGATGGAGATGCACATGAGAAATGTAACGGTTGCCGCCACGCAGATGGCCTGCACCTGGGAACTGGAAAAAAACGTTGCCAACGCCGAGCGTCTGGTGCGTGAAGCCCATCGTCAGGGCGCGCAGATTATCCTGATTCAGGAGCTGTTCGCCGCACCCTATTTCTGCATCGACCAGAGCCCGGAACACTATGCGCTGGCGCAAGAAGTCGCCACCAGCCCGCTTATCAAACATTTCTCCGCGCTGGCGAAAGAGCTGGAAGTGGTGCTGCCGCTGAGCCTGTTCGAAAAGCATAACAACGCGTATTACAACTCGCTGGTGATGATCGACGCCGACGGTACGGTGATGGACACCTATCGCAAAACCCATATTCCGAACGGTCCGGCTTACCAGGAAAAACAGTTCTTTATTCCTGGCGACACCGGCTTCAAAGTGTGGAATACCCGTTACGCTAAAGTCGGCGTTGGCATCTGCTGGGATCAGTGGTTCCCGGAAACGGCCCGCTGCCTGGCGCTGGCAGGGGCAGAGGTGATCTTCTACCCGACCGCGATTGGTTCTGAACCGGCTTACCCGGAGATCGACAGCCAGCCGCACTGGACGCGCGTTCAGCAGGGCCATGCCGCCGCCAACCTGGTGCCGGTCATCGCCTCTAACCGCATCGGCACCGAGGCCAGCAAATATATCGAGGGTCTGGAAATGACCTTCTACGGCTCTTCCTTTATTGCCGATCAGACCGGCGAACTGGTGCAGCAGGCGAACAAAACCGACGAAGCGGTGCTGGTGCACACTTTCGATCTGGACGCCATCGCCGCGCAGCGCGCCTCCTGGGGCCTGTTCCGCGACCGTCGCCCGAACATGTACGGCACCATCGCCACCTCTGACGGTAGCGAAAGGAGCAAATAATGTCGCTGACTACCCCGCGCCAGGATGGCTTCGCCATGCCGGCGGAATGGGCGCCCCATCAGGCGGTCTGGATGTGCTGGCCGTATCGCACCGATAACTGGCGCGCCAATGCCGCGCCTGCTCAGCGGGCGTTTGCCGCGGTGGCCGCCGCCATTTCCCGCTCAACGCCGGTTTTTATGGCGGTACCGCGCGCCGAGATGGAAAAAGCGCGCAGCACCATGCCCGACCACGTGACGCTGGTTGAGATGGAGAGCGACGACGCCTGGATGCGCGACACCGGCCCGACCGTGGTCCGTAACGCCGCGGGCGAAACCCGTGCGGTAAGCTGGACGTTTAACGCCTGGGGCGGACTGCTCGGCGGACTGTACGAAAGCTGGGATAAAGATCAGCAGATCGCCATGCAGGTGGCGCAGTATCACAACATGCCCTGCTACCAGACTGACCTGATTCTGGAAGGCGGCTCAATTCATGTGGACGGCGAAGGGACGCTGATGACCACCGCTGAATGCCTGCTCAACCCCAACCGCAACCCGCATCTGTCACAGGCGGAGATTGAACGGCAGCTGGGCGAATATCTTGGCGTTGATACCTTTATCTGGCTGCCGGACGGGGTGTTTAACGACGAAACCGACGGCCACGTGGACAACATGTGCTGTTTTGTCCGGCCAGGTGAAGTGGCGCTGCACTGGACTGACGACGAGAACGATCCGCAGTACGCCCGTTCCGCGGCGGCGCTGGCGGTGCTGGAACAGGCGACAGACGCCCGCGGGCGCAGGCTAAAAATCTGGAAAGTGCCGTCTCCGCCGCCGCTCTATGCCAGCGCGGAAGAGACCTGTGACGTAGAGAAAGGCACGGCGATTGAGCGAACCGAGGGCAACCGCCTGGCTGGCTCTTACGTCAACTATCTGGTGAGCAACCAGCAGATTATTTTCCCGCTGCTGGACCCGGCTACCGACGGCCTGGCCGAAGCGCTGTTTCATGAAATGTTCCCGGGGTTTGTGATAACCGGCGTACCGGCGCGGGAAATCCTGCTCGGCGGCGGTAATATTCACTGCATCACCCAGCAAATCCCTCAGTAAGTCTTTTATCCCGGGTGCGGCGTGCCGCCTTGCCCGGGTTACCTTTATGCCTAATGCTTATTTGCGTTAAGGCTTACGGCTTATAATGAAGATAAATTATATAACCGCATTTGGCAGGCGAAATAATACTATTTCTCCGCGAAATCATGCCGTTAAATAACCTTTTCCGGGCTGCGCTTTAACAAAGTTTTGCAAACTCGTCTTTTAATCACCGGGCGCTTTTTGATAGCATTTATCAACGCGTTATCGAAAACTATAATCCCGCAAAGCATTAATACCCTGTTGCATTTTGAATGTTCTGAATTTTTCAGGAGCAGCCTGACGCTGCTTCTGAATAAGCTATTGATGTATTTGGATTAGTACGAAAAACGGCGTTTATAGCGCAGGGGCTAACTGTGATCTATCGCACACTTTGCTCCCCACAAATCGAAGCGAATGTCTACGCTTAAATATAAGCCGGGAAACACCTGCAATCCGTTACGACAATATCCGGAGGCCAGTATTATTATGTTCAACCAGAAACTTCACAGCGCTGAATCCGTAGAGTTTGGGATCCATGAAGAGCCCCGCTACGAAATCGATCCCTGCGAGTTAAAACTGGCTGAAATGATCGACGCGGAGCCGGAACCGGAAATGATCGAGGGCATGCCCGCCTCTGACGCGCTTACCCCTGCCGACCGTTATCTGGAACTGTTTGAGCACGTTCAGTCGTCACGTCTTTTTGCCGACAGCAAAACCTTCCCTGACTGTGCGCCGAAAATGGATCCGCTCGATATTTTGATCCGTTATCGCAAGATCAAACGCAAACCCGATTTTGACCTGCGTCTGTTTGTACAGGCGCACTTCTGGATGCCGGTAGACTACAGCAAAGAGTATGTCTCCGATCCGCAAAACAGCCTGAAAGAGCATATCGATCGCCTGTGGCCGGTACTGACCCGTGAGCCGCAGGACCATATCCCGTGGTCGTCGTTGCTGGCGCTGCCGCAGGCCTATATCGTGCCGGGCGGACGATTCAGCGAGACCTACTACTGGGACTCCTACTTCACCATGCTGGGGCTGGCGGAAAGCGGCCGTAACGACCTGCTGCGCTGTATGGCCGACAACTTCGCCTGGATGATTGAGCGCTACGGCCATATCCCGAACGGTAACCGCACCTATTATCTGAGCCGCTCCCAGCCGCCGGTGTTCGCGCTGATGGTCGAACTGTTTGAGGAAGACGGCGTGCGCGGCGCGCGGCGATACCTTGACCACCTGCTGATGGAGTATGACTTCTGGATGGATGGCGCGGATTCGCTGCTGCCCAACCAGGCGTACCGTCATGCGGTGCGTATGCCCGACGGCTCGCTGCTCAACCGCTACTGGGATGACCGTGATACCCCGCGCGACGAATCCTGGTACGAAGACGTTGAAACGGCGAAGCACTCTTCCCGCCCGGCGGCAGAGGTTTATCGTGATTTACGCGCCGGGGCCGCCTCCGGCTGGGACTACTCCTCCCGCTGGCTGCGCGATTCGCACCGGCTGGCGAGTATCCGCACCACGCAGTTTATCCCGATCGATCTGAACGCTTTCCTGTTCAAGCTGGAGAGCGCTATCGCCAATATCTCCGGGCTGAAAGGGGAGCGAGAGAAAGAAGCGGAGTTCCGCCAGAAGGCCAGCGACCGTCGCGCGGCGGTTAACCGCTATCTGTGGGACGAAGAAAAAGGCTGCTACCGCGACTACGACTGGCGTCGCGGTGAAATGGCGCTCTTTTCTGCCGCCAGCCTGGTGCCGCTGTATGTCGGTATGGCGACCCATGAACAGGCGGAGAAACTCGCCGAAGCGACGATTTCACGTCTGCTGACCCCCGGCGGCATCATGGCGACCGAGTACGAAACCGGCGAGCAGTGGGATAAACCCAACGGCTGGGCGCCGCTGCAGTGGATGGCGATTCAGGGCTTTAAACTGTACGGCAACGACGCGCTGGGGGATGAGATTGCCCGTAACTGGCTGCGCACGGTGAATCACTTCTACCTCCAGCACCATAAGCTGATTGAGAAGTATCATATCGCCAGCGGTATTCCGCTGGAGGGCGGCGGCGGTGAGTATCCGCTGCAGGACGGCTTCGGCTGGACCAACGGCGTTGTTCGCCGTCTTATCGGCCTGTACGGAGAGCCGTAAGGGTCGAATACGGCGCAAATGTACCCCTCACCCTAACCCTCTCCCCAAAGGGGCGAGGGAACCG
>NZ_HE578948.1:297232-308772 GCF_000321045.1 Phytobacter massiliensis JC163 | reverse complement strand
CCTAACCCTCTCCCCAAAGGGGCGAGGGAACCGATCGTACGGGCCGGAACTGCGGTTTTCTCCCTCTCCCTTTCAGGGAGAGGGTCGGGGTGAGGGTCTCAGACCGCATAATTCCCGCACCCGGGAACCCCCTCACTCAATCAACCGCATCCAGAATAGCCGCGCGAATCGCCACCCACTTTTTAGACTCTGCCCCCGGCGCGGCTTTCTCACGTAGCTGTGCCTGTTGTAGCTCATAACGCTGGCGTTCAACCACCGGGTCGCTGCTGCAGAAGGCCCGCAGATAGCTCTTGCGCAGCGCCGAAAGCTTGCCTTCCCCCGACATATTGTGCGCCAGGTTTTCAATAAACCGTCGGCAGGGACGGCGCTCATCCATCTGTAGCCGGTAGCGCAGCAGCATCTCCAGCACTTCATCATGATTGTTAGCCAGCGCCTGCTCCGTCCAGGAGAGCTTCCACGGCATGCCGGTGCGCAGGAACAGCGACACCACCCGCGTATCGTTACGGTCGATGGCCGAGCGGAAGTTGTTTTCATCCTGCGGGATGCCCATCAGATTCAGCTCCTCCCTGGGGGTGGCTTTTTCTTTCTCCTGAGAAACCGGCACGGTAATCGTATGCTCCCGGGCGATGGCCGTGGCGGCTGGCGGCGTATCGTTTATCAGCCAGAACGCCCCGGCGACAATCACCAGTACGGTCACCGCGACCGCGCCCCATAATATTTGTGAGAGGAACTGTTCGCGCCGCTCCCGCGTGCGCGCGGCGCGTTTTTCCGGCGGTTCGATGCCGTCACGAATCTCTGCGGCATCGCCGCCCGCCGCCCGGTCCTTCTTGCGCGCCTGCTCCCAGAACGCCTCCAGCTCGCTTTCCGCCTCTTTCAGCAGGGCGCTTGGGTTAATCTTAATGCGCCCTTCATCCCATGCGCGCTGCACCGGGCCGGTGATCTGCGGGTAATAGTTCTCCAGCAGCATCAATTGATTCGCGGTCAGGGGCTTGCCCGCCACCACTTCGCTACGGATCTGCCGAATGTCATCCAGAAAGGTATGCAGCGTTTTGCGCGGCTCCAGAAACAGATTCAGCCCGGCGGTATCGTTAAACAGGCGGGCGTAATGCTGGCTAAACTCTTTTTTGTCGACGAGTAACAGCGCCAGTTCGCTGAATAACATCCCGCTGAGCACATCGTTGTGATCGCCCTGTTTCAGCCAGCGGCGGACGCGGTCCGCGCCAAAGCGGGTTTTCAGATGGTTGCTTAAACGTAGCGGATCCGGCCAGGCGTTATTCACCAGCGCCTTAAGCAGCAGTTCCAGCGCCCGCAGCTGTTTAAGCCCCTGCTGCTGCCCGCTCTGGTCCACACTGAGCGAGGTATCGTAAGTCAGCAGAGGCTGCTGTTCCCGTAAATGCTCCAGCGCTTTTACAAAGCGGAGCGCGGCAATTAGCTGATTTTCAGAAACTTTCTGCCCGTTTTCATATTGCGGCACCAGCTGCTGTAAATGACGCAGTTGCAGGGTGAACTGGGTCAGTTCTGCGTCGTTGAGCTTTAACCGTTTCGCCACCGCGCCCCAGCCGCCCAGGCTCAGCCGGGCAATATCAAGCTGCTCAAGAAACCAGCGCGGATCTTTGCCTTCATCAAAACGCACATTTAACAGCAGTAAAATTTCGACTGACGCCTGACGAATAATGCCAATGCACTGTTCGAACTGGTCGCTCAGGCTGCGGGAGGCTGTGTGGCTCATTATTTTCCTTTAAGTAAAACTTAAAAAATCATTAACTGGAAAAGGGGATCGTTAATTTTTTCTTTATTTATACGTAGATAACAACATAGACCAGTTAATGTTTAATATCAGTGACTGTGGTTTTAACAAAATAAAAAAACTGGAGCGCCTGTGCCAACCCTGATAACACCCCGCCTTATTTGTACGCCCCTTATTGAGGAAGACTGGCCTTTTTTCCTTGCCCTGCAGCAGGATCCGCAGGTCATGCGCTACGTGTGCGACCACCGGCCTGAGTCTTCCATCCGCGACGCGTTTACCAGCCGCCTCCCCGCGTGGTCTCCCGGCAGCGAACACTGGCTCTGCCTGGTGGTTCGTGAGCGCGACAGGCAAACGCCGCTTGGCGTAACCGGCTATATCCACCGGGAAGCGGACTGTGGCGAAGTGGGTTTTCTGTTTGCGCCGCAGGCACAGGGAAAAGGGTACGGGCTGGAGTCGCTCCATGCCGTGTGTCGGTACGCCTTTACCGAAGGGGGCATTCGTCGCCTCACCGCCGCCGTGACCGCTGGCAACGTGGCCTCAAAGCGCCTGCTGGAAAAAACCGGCTTTATTCAGGAAGGCGAACTCCGCGACGCGTTCTGGCTGGGGGGACGCTGGCAAAACGACTGGCTATTCGGCCTGCTTCGCCGTGAATACGGCGAATCCAGATAATTCGTCTGTTATCTTCCCCTTCCTGTGCCAGGCTTAATGCGTGTTTGCGTATTAATAAGGAGTGCGTATGAAGAAAATCCTGCTGGCTGCCAGTGTGGCAGCGCTGTTCTCCATGACGGCATTCGCAGAGGACTCACCCGGCCTGCAGGCGGATAAAGCGCCGCCGCCGCCGCATAAAATCACCGATGGCTACCGCGGCATTGAAGATGCGCGCAGTATGAACGTCAAACAAGCAAAAACCATGCACGACGGGGCGACGGTCTCCCTGCGCGGTAACCTGGTGCAGAAAAAAGGGGAAGACGTTTATACCTTCCGGGATAAAAGCGGCGAAATGGACGTGATGATACCGATGGCCATTTTCGATGGGAAGAAAGTCTCCCCGGATGAGCTGGTCGGCATCAGCGGTTCGCTCGATACCAAGCAGAACCCTCCCCGCGTTAAAGTGACGCACTTTCAGAAGCAGTAACCCGATCGGGCCGGGCGAGGCGACAGCTCACGCCCGGCTAAGCCTCTCTTACAGGAACATCCCGCCAGACACCTCCACCCGCTGGGCGTTCATCCACGCCAGTTCGTCGCTCAGTAACGCCGCGATGGCATTGCCAATATCCTCCGGCAGGCCCACGCGCCCCAGCGCCGTCTGGGCGGCAATATGCTGATTGATCTGCGGGTTATCGCGCACTTCGCCGCCGCGAAAATCGGTCTCAATCGCCCCCGGTGCGATAATGTTGACGGAAATACGCCGCGCCCCCAGCTCTTTCGCCTGGTAGCGCGTCAGCACTTCCATCGCCCCTTTCATTGCGCCGTAGGCGGCATAGCCCGGCAGAGCGAAACGGGCCAGCCCGCTGGAGACATTCAGAATGCGCCCGCCATCCGCCAGCAGCGGCAGCAGCCGTTGAGTGAGGAAAAACGGCCCCTTAAGGTGGATGTTCATTAATTCATCAAACTGCGCTTCGCTGGTTTCAGCAAACGGGGCCGTCAGTCCAACGCCCGCATTGTTCAACAAATAATCAAAGGTCTCCCGACCCCACACGGTTTTAAGCTGATGGCTTATCTCTTTAGCAAAACCGTCAAACTGTGAACTATCACCGACATTTAACGGTAATGCCACCGCGTTCACGCCTTTTGCGCGAATCTCATATACCACCTGCTGCGCTGCCTGGGCGTTGCTATTGAAGGTGAGAATAATGCCGGTTCCCCGCTCCGCCAGTTTCAGCGCTGCGTTTTTCCCCAGCCCACGGCTGCCGCCGGTCACCACTGCGATACGTTGCGTCATAAAAACTCCCGTTTTGTGTTGTGTTGGCTCTGGAAAAAGCTTATTAGCAGATATAAAAACAATAAATATGTTCAATTGCGCTTTACTGTTTCCCTCATAACAACAATAGGAGCGGAAGATGGATAAAATTTACGCAATGCAACTCTTCATTCGCGTCGCGGAATTGCAGAGCTTCACCCGGGCGGCGGAGTCGTCGGGTCTGCCGAAAGGCAGCGTTTCGCGGCAGATCCAGGCGCTGGAAAATGAACTTGGCACACGCTTACTGCACCGCACGACGCGCCGGGTCCATCTGACCCAGGACGGCATGGTCTACTATGAGCGGGCCAAAGATCTGCTCGCCAATCTGGAAGAGCTGGACGGGCTATTTTTACACGACCCTTCCAGCATCAGCGGGCGGCTGCGGGTGGATATGCCGGTGGCAATGGCGAAAAATCTGCTTATCCCCCGTCTGCCCGCCTTTTTGCAACAGTATCCCGGCATAGAGCTGGAGCTGAGCAGCAGCGACAGGCTGGTCGATGTGATACGCGAGGGCTTTGACTGCGTGGTGCGCGTCGGCACGCTGAAAGACTCCGGGCTTATCGCCCGGCCGCTGGGCAAACTGGCGGTTATCAACTGCGCCAGCCCTGATTATCTGACCCGCTTTGGCTACCCGCAAACGCTGGACGATCTCTCCTCTCATGCGGTGGTGCACTACGCCCATAACCTTGGCTCGCGCCCGCCGGGGTTCGAAGTCTGGCTGGACGGCCAGACCCAATGGGTAAAAAACCGGCGGCATTCTGACGGTAAACAGCACCGAAACTTATAACGCCGCCTGCCTGGCGGGGCTGGGTATCATTCAGGCGCCGCGTGTCGGCCTGCGTGAGGCGTTGCGCGCCAGGAAGCTGGTGGAGATCCTGCCGCAGTACCGCGCTGCGCCGATGCCGGTTTCGCTCATTTATCCACACCGGCGCAATCTGTCACGGCGCGTCCATCTGTTTATGGAGTGGCTGTCGGGGGTAATGAAAGATTACGTTGATTAGAGCAGGCTATACTTGAGGTAAACACGAGCAAAACAAGGAAAATCGCCCTAATGACGCCGGAAAAGAGCGAAAAACGACCTACCCAGGATCTGGATTACGAACCGGTTAAAAAAATGGAGATCCCGGCCGAGCCGGAGAAATCTGAAACTTCACCGCCGCCGACAGGTAAATCGCCCTCGTTCATCGCCAAAGTGACCAATCTTGTAAAACTGGTTGAGAGCTGGCCGATGGTGGCGCACCTGATCCGCGCGACGGAACGCTTTAATGACCGCATGGGCAACCAGTTCGGCGCGGCCATTACCTACTTCTCATTTTTATCGATGATCCCCATTCTGATGGTGTCGTTTGCGGCAGCGGGGTTTGTGCTCGCCTCGCACCCGACGCTTTTGCAGGATATCTTCAATAAAATCCTCAACAACGTCAGCGATCCCACTCTGGCCACCACGCTTAAGGGCACCATCAAAACGGCCGTCGAGCAGCGTACTACCGTGGGTATTGTCGGTCTGGCCATCGCCCTTTACTCCGGCATTAACTGGATGGGCAACCTGCGCGAGGCGATACGCGCCCAGTCCCGCGACGTCTGGGAGCGTTCCGCCCAGGACGAAGAGAAGATCTGGGTAAAATACTTCCGCGATTTTATCTCGCTGATTGGTCTGCTGGTGGCGTTAATCATTACGCTCTCCATTACCTCTGTGGCTGGTTCCGCGCAGCAGATGATTATTTCAGCGCTCTACCTGGATTATATCGAGTGGCTGAAACCCGCCTGGCGGCTGATTGGCCTGGCTATCTCTATCCTCGCCAACTTCCTGCTGTTCTTCTGGATTTTCTGGCGGCTGCCGCGCCACCGCCCGCGCAAAAAAGCGTTGATTCGCGGAACGTTTATTGCGGCGATCGGCTTTGAGGTGATCAAAATCATCATGACCTATACGCTGCCGTCGCTGGTGAAATCCCCTTCCGGGGCCGCTTTTGGTTCAGTCCTCGGCCTGATGGCGTTCTTCTACTTTTTCGCCCGGCTGACGCTGTTCTGCGCCGCGTGGATCGCCACCGCGCAATACAAGGGCGACAGACGTATGCCGGGGAAAACACACTACTAAAAACCACAATCGGGCTGAATATATCAGCCCGATCTATCATTTCAGCATTAACATCCAAGCGGTAACTTTTATTTAACCTAAAACCAGTTCGAAACACTAATCTTTTAAAAATGTGAAGCATTTCATAGAAGTTATTCTCTGGGGTTGAAAATTATCCGCTATTTGTACGTTTTTCGCCCTCCCGGCATCTTTGTTACAGATTGAAATGTCGCTTTTGCTGTGGCTAATATGGCTGTTCGTTCGCCAAAAATAAGAAATTTTTATGCAAGCTACAGCCACAACCTTTGACAATGAGCAGGAAAACCCGCCGTTAAACTCTCGCAATAAAGTCGTCGTCGCATCGCTGATTGGCACCGCCATCGAATTCTTCGATTTCTATATTTATGCGACGGCCGCGGTCATCGTTTTCCCGCATATCTTCTTCCCGCAGGGCGACCCGACCGCCGCGACGCTACAGTCGCTGGCCACGTTCGCTATCGCCTTTGTCGCGCGCCCTATCGGCTCTGCGGTGTTTGGCCACTTTGGCGACCGCGTAGGCCGTAAGGTCACGCTGGTGGCGTCGCTGCTGACGATGGGTATCTCTACGGTGGTCATCGGCCTGCTGCCCAGCTACGAGACGATTGGCGTGATGGCGCCGCTGCTGCTGGCGCTGGCCCGTTTCGGCCAGGGACTGGGGCTGGGCGGCGAGTGGGGCGGCGCAGCGCTGCTGGCCACCGAGAACGCGCCGCCGCGTAAACGCGCGCTGTACGGCTCTTTCCCGCAGTTGGGCGCGCCCATCGGCTTCTTCTTCGCTAACGGCACTTTCCTGCTGCTCTCCTGGCTGCTGACCGACGAGCAGTTTATGAACTGGGGCTGGCGCGTGCCGTTTATCTTCTCCGCCGTGCTGGTGTTAATCGGCCTGTACGTGCGCGTTTCTCTGCATGAAACGCCAGTGTTCGCGAAAGTCGCCGCGGCGAAAAAACAGGTCAAAGTGCCGCTCGGTACGCTGCTGACTAAACACGTACGCGTGACGGTGCTTGGCACATTCATCATGCTGGCGACCTACACCCTGTTTTACATCATGACCGTCTACTCCATGACCTTTAGCACCTCGCCGCAGGGGCTGGGGATGCCGCGCAACGAAGTGCTGTGGATGCTGATGATGGCGGTAATCGGTTTTGGCGTGATGGTGCCGATTGCAGGCCTGCTGGCGGATAAATTTGGCCGTCGCAAGAGCATGATCGTGATTACCACGCTGATTATCCTGTTCGCGCTGTTTGTCTTCCCGCCGCTGCTGGGTTCCGGTAACCCGGCGCTGGTCATGGCCTACCTGCTGATTGGTCTGAGCCTGATGGGCCTGACTTTCGGCCCGATGGGGGCGCTGCTGCCGGAGCTGTTCCCGACCGAAGTGCGTTACACGGGGGCGTCGTTCTCTTATAACGTGTCGTCGATTCTGGGGGCATCCGTTGCGCCGTATATCGCGGCGTGGCTGCAGGCGAACTATGGCCTGACCTATGTGGGCATTTACCTGGCGGTGATGGCGGCGCTGACGCTGACCGCGCTGCTGCTGACCCATGAGACGAAGCATCAGTCTCTGTAAGTCATTTTGCCCGGATGCGGCTACGCCTTATCCGGGCTACGAATCAATTTCCCGACCGTAGCCCGGTTAAGCGCAGCGTAACCGGGCCCCTCTTATTTCTTCATCTGTGACAAAATCGTTGAACACTGGTTCTCACTGCCCTCAGACGGCGAAATCAGCGCCAGCAGAGCGGCGGCTGGGGTCACCAGCGTAGCCAGCGCGGCGGCGACCGCGCCACGGGCGATCAGCGGGCCTGCTTTCACCCCGGCCTGCGGGTTTTTGAAGGTGCCGCGCACGTAGAGCGGTGAACGCAGGGTAACGATACGAATCCCTTTACTTTCCGGGTCGATGGTTAAATCGAGCTGCTCGGTGGCGAAGCTGGCGGTGCCGGTGACGTTGATCAGCGCATTCTCCGTATCGAAGGCGAAAATCTGCGGACGCGCCACGCCGTTGACCAGGTCCAGGTTAGCCGCCGCGCAGTTTACCCGCACTTCGTCATCGCCAAAGATCTGCCCGACAATGTAGTTCCCCACGTTCAGACCCACAATTTCCATCAGGTTGCGGCTGATAAGCCCGTCGTTCATCAGCAGTTTCAGGTTGCCGTTGCTGGTGCCGAGCAGCGCCGCTACCGAGTTGCCGACGCCGCGAATATCCGCATCGCCGTTCATCTCGCCCAGGGTTTTCTGCATCAGTTCGACATCCGGCATCAGCTCTTTCAGTTTCAGCCGTCGCGCCTGAATCTCTGCCCGTCCCTGCATCGGCTTTTTATCGCCTTCAAGACGGATATTGGATGAGATGGTGCCGCCCGCCAGGCCGAATTTCAGCGGCTGCAGTTTGAGGTCGGCATTCTGCAAAATAATATGGGTGGTCAGGTCGCTGATGGGCAGCGAACTGCCATGCTCGATACGGCGGCCTTTAAAGCGCACGTCAGCATCCATCACATCCCATTTATCGGTTTCAAAGCGGTCATAAGGCAGCACTTTCCCGGCGGGCTGCGCCGTCTTCTCGCCTTTTTTCTGCTCCGACTGTTTTGATTTTTCCGCGCCTTTGCCGGAATCGACGCCAATCAGCGGGCCGAGGTCGGCCAGCCTGAGCTGTTTCGACTCCAGGTCGCCCTCCAGTTTTGGCCGCGGCTTGCCGGTGGTGTAGGTCAGCGAGCCGTGAATATCGCTATCGCCAATCCGGCCGTTGAAGTTGCGATAGTCGTAGACTGAACTCTTCTCCGCGTTGATTTTCGCCACCAGATGGCCATCGGTTTCAAACGGCGGCGTATCCGGCAGCAGCACGCCGGTTAAATCGTACAGTTCGCCCAGCGAATCCCCGGCGAATTTCAGTTTCAGGTCCACGCCCCCCATTTTCATCGGGTCGTTGACTGTCCCGACAAACGCCACGCGGGTGTTGCCGGAGCGGAAGTCCGCCTGCACCGGGAACGGTGTGCCTTCGCTGCGTAACGCCAGCATACCGCCGATTTTACCGGTGCCGGTCAGCGGCTGGCCGTTGTAGCGCCCTTTCGCCTTCAGGCCGAAGACATAGTCGCCCACGCCGGATTTATCTTTGCTGTCGCCGGTGACCTCATTGAACGGCAGCGGCTTGCCCAGCGGATCGACCAGGATCTCAATATCCGCGCGGCTCACTTTGTCATCTACCGCGATACGCCCCTGATCGAACAGAATGTTGTCCAGACGGAATGACCAGCTGGAAGGCTGCGCATTGGGATCTTTGTTCTCTGAACTGGCAAGGTTGAACGTCCAGTTATTATTTTTCTCAGACAGGCGAATCAGACGCGCGTCGGGTTTCTGCAGTTTAATCCACGGCAGATAGACGGTTTTGGTCAGCAGCGCCAGCGGAGCGAGGGTCGCCTCTACGCGCGGCAGATGCACCATGGTGATCTCCGGGATATCCGGCGGGTTGCCAAGGATGATGTCATTGGCATGAACATGCGGCCAGGGTATCCAGCTTCGCCAGCCGGTCTCCTCTTTTTGCCGCTCCCATACGACGCCCAGATCGCCGCGAATGGCGAAGGGTCGGTTCAGCTCCGTAGAGACTTTTTCGTTGATGGTCGGTTTAAGCCGGTTCCAGTCGAAGGTGGCGATAATGATAATAGCCACCACGATGAGTAATAAGAGTGTCCCGACGATAGCAAGAATCACTTTGCTTGTTTTTGACATGCGCGCACCTTTCCTTTATTGCCTTGCCTGTCATAAAGATAGCCGAGGCTGGCGGAAAGGGGGCGACGGTTACAGTTCCAGCATTACGCGTTCAAGCGTATCCAGCGGGACAGGACGGGAAAGGAAGTAGCCCTGGGCGGCAAAAGCGGGAGAATTCTGAACGTCGCGCCACTCCTCAAGGGTTTCCACACCCTCCACGATCACCCCCTGGCAATAGCGGTTCATCAGTTGCAGCAGCAGGGTAAAGAGGTTGCGTCCTTCCGGCGTTTTGCGCAGCATAATGAACAGGTCGCGCGCCACTTTAATGTAGTCGTAGCGCACTTCGCTCAGCGCCGAGAAGTTTGCCATGCCGGTGCCAAAATCATCCAGCCATAGCGGCCCCATTTCACAGATGGTGGCGAAGGTGGAGTCCTGAGGCAGGCGAATATGCTCAACCAGTTCAAAACGGATCCACGGCAACGTTTCAATTAATGCTTTGAGCTCTGCATTCTGCCGCATCGCCAACAGGGTGGGCCCATCGACATTCACCGACGCCAGTACGCCGTTACGAGCGAAAAAGTCCTGCTGTCTGGCCAGCAAGGCGATCTGTTCATGAACCACGTCCACGCGCTGACGCACCGCGACCTCGGCAAAATAGCGATCCGGCGCGATGCGCTGGCCTGGCTGGCTCGGATGGGTGACGATAGTCAGCACTTCAATCGCCATCAGGCGACCATCCGTTTTGTAGATGGGCTGATAAGTATAAGCACGCTCACACTGCAGCCAGAAACGACGCTCCTGCAAGCTTTCTATACTCGCCTCAGGGTAGTTCAGCCGCTGGATAACCTGCTTTAACTTCATGTCACATGTCCTGTTGAAGATGAGTAGCCAGAAAGGACTCGTCTTTGGGTTATCGGCGCTGTGACTGATAACTTTATGTTCCGTTCGTTCGCAAAATTAAAAAGCTTTTGTCGGAAAATGCAGAGAACACGCGCTAGCTCAAAAAAATAATGGAACGTCGTTTTAATATGATTGACCACGAAACGTGCGCAACGCACACTACCGCTTATTTATCTGATTCAGGCTACTTACCATGACTAAGAAAATTGCCGTTATCGGCGAATGCATGATTGAACTGTCGCAAAAAGGCGCGGATGTACATCGTGGCTTTGGCGGCGATACCCTTAACACCTCGGTCTATATCGCCCGTCAGGTTGATGCGTCAGCGCTCTCTGTTCATTACGTTACCGCCCTGGGCACCGACAGCTTCAGCCAGCATATGCTGGACTCCTGGCATGCGGAAAACGTCGATACCAGCCTGACGCAGCGTATGGAAAACCGTCTTCCGGGCCTGTATTACATCGAAACCGATGAAACCGGCGAGCGTACCTTCTATTACTGGCGTAACGAAGCGGCGGCGAAGTTCTGGCTGGAGAGCGAACAGTCCGCCGCTATTTGCGAGCAACTGGCGCAATTTGATTACCTCTACCTCAGCGGTATTAGCCTGGCGATTTTAAGCCCGCAGAGCCGTGAAAAGCTCATCTCCCTGCTGCAGCGCTGCCGTGCTAACGGCGGCAAAGTGATTTTTGACAATAACTACCGTCCGCGCCTGTGGGCCAGCAAAGAAGAGACCCGCCAGGTGTACCAGCAGATGCTGGCCTGCACGGATATCGCCTTCCTGACGCTGGACGACGAAGATCTGCTGTGGGGCGAACTGCCGGTTGAAGAGGTGATTGCCCGTACCCAGCAGGCAGGGGTGAAGGAAGTGGTGATTAAACGCGGCGCAGACTCCTGCCTGGTGGCAATTGCCGGGGAAGCGGTGATCGACGTGCCTGCGGTTAAGCTGCCTAAAGAGAAAGTGGTGGACACCACCGCGGCGGGTGATTCATTCAGCGCTGGCTATCTGGCGGTGCGTCTGGTCGGCGGCGATGCCGAAGCCGCAGCAAAACGCGGCCACCTGACCGCCAGCACGGTTATTCAGTACCGCGGCGCGATCATCCCGCGCGAGGCAATGCCGCAGTAAGTACACCTTA
>NZ_HE578948.1:291481-296834 GCF_000321045.1 Phytobacter massiliensis JC163 | reverse complement strand
GATCGTGCGGGCTGGAACTGCGGTTTTCTCCCTCTCCTTTCCAGGGAGAGGGTCGGGGTGAGGGTATTACCTCTCTACTGCTGCGGCGGAATATCCGACACGTCCTGGTGGGACTCCTCGACGCTCGCTGGCGCGGCGCTCTGTTCCCCGGTGGACATCAGCGTTTCCCAGTTCGCCTGCAGCTCCTTCATGTTGTACTCCGGCTCACCTTTCGGCTGCAGCAGTACCAGCGCCATATCCTGCGACAGCTGCTGGCGCAAATCCTGATTGAGCATCTCTTTGGTCAGCCCGTTGAGGAAGCTCTGGCGCAGGCGCTGATACTGCTCAGGGGCGATGTCCACCACCTGGTTTTGCAGCGAGCGCATCCGCTGGCTGATCAGGATATCGGTATCGGTACGGGCGTAGGTGGCGAACAGCTTCTGCAATTCAAGGTTCTTTTGCGCCACCAGCGCGTTGAACTCCTCTTCCGGCAGGCCGTTATCGCGCACTTTCGCCAGCTCACGCGCGACAATCCCTAAATTGCTGTTCAGTTTGTCGGTGGGCGAATCCACGTTAATCGCACACTGGGCGCGCTGGAACAGCACCCGGCACTCGAAGCCCAGGCCAATATCTTTAGCATTGGTTTTCGCCAGATACTGCTGGATATGCCAGAACAGCGCCTCACGGGCGAGATCGGCGCGCCAGTAGCGCTGCAATGCGGCCGATTCACGAATCGGCTGCCAGGCGCTGTCCCACATAATCGACAGGCGATCCTGGCGTACCGTATCGGTCATAATGCTTACCGGCTGGCGCGGCAGCGGCGAAAGCGTCGGCACCGGCGCGGGGGTTTCACGCTTGCCTTTCAGGTCGCCAAACACTTTGTTTATCTGTTCGGCAACCGAGCGGCTGTCCACGTTGCCGACCACGATAAGGGTCATCGCATCCGGGGTGTACCACTTCTGGTAAAAGGATTTCAGCTGCTGAATATCCAGCGGTTGCTTAAGCGTGTCCGCCGGATCGTGCCCTAACAGCGACGAGCCTTTCAGACGATAGCGCCACCAGCTCTCTTTGGTATTGGCAGGCCAGGTGGCAACCCTGTCTTCGCTGGCAAGGGCGTGGTTCACCGTCTCCGGCGTAATGGTGAGTTTCCCGGCGCTGTCCGATAGCCAGACCAGCGCCTCTTTCAATAAATCGTTGCGGTTATTCGGCAGGCTCAGGTTGAACAGCGTGTATTCATATGAGACCAGCGCGGGGGGCAGCGGACGCTTCGGGTCGATGCCCTGCTGCCACAGCGAGCGCGCCTGGGTAGGCTGCAAACTGCCGCTGTGGGTCAGCGCGATACGGGGAATAAAATGGCTAAAGCCGCTCTGTTGCGTGCTTTCGGTGAGCGAACCGGTATCAATAGACAGGCGAATTTCAATGCGATCGCTGGGACGCTGCGGCGTCGCTAAAACTTGCCACTGGAAGCCATTCGCCAGCGTTCCCTGTTGCCAGGCCGGGTCGGGCTGGAGCGCGTCTGCCTGCACATAACCGACAGCCGCCAGCATCAGCAAACCGCCTGTTAATAATCTAATTTTTGTGCCCTGCATGAGAACCCCTGATCAACGTTCCTGGTTAAAAAGTCAGCTCCGACAGGAGGGGAGCCAAAAGTTACCGTAACACTTCGCTGTTAGACCTCGCGAATGAAAAAAGGTCCCTTCATAGCAGCGAAAAATCCCGATGAATTCGTTTCGAATTGTGACGGACAGGGGTCAATTATGCTCAGGCGCCCGCAGCCCGACAAGGGCTACGGGCTTTTACTACCAGATCAGGAGGATATTTCGCCGGTTTTACCCCGTGTTTCGCGATTATTTAACGTATCAACCAGCTTTTTCTGATCGAGTTCTTTCACCCATTTTGCGACCACCACCGTCGCCACGCCGTTGCCGACGAGGTTAGTAAGCGCGCGGGCCTCCGACATAAAGCGGTCGATGCCGAGGATTAACGCCAGCCCCGCCACCGGGAGATGCCCTACCGCAGAGATGGTCGCCGCCAGCACGATAAACCCGCTGCCGGTTACCCCTGCCGCCCCTTTCGAAGAGAGCAGCAGCACCACCAGCAGCGTAATCTGATGGAAGATATCCATATGGCTGTTGGTCGCCTGGGCGATAAACACCGCCGCCATCGTCAGGTAAATAGAAGTGCCGTCGAGGTTAAACGAGTAGCCGGTGGGAATAACCAGCCCCACCACTGATTTGCGGCAGCCCAGACGCTCCATTTTTTCCAGCATTCTCGGCAGGGCCGACTCAGACGAGGAGGTGCCAAGCACAATCAGCAGCTCTTCCCGAATGTATTTGATGAATTTGAAGATGTTGAAGCCGGTCGCCCTGGCGATAGAACCCAGCACCACCACCACAAACAGAATACAGGTGAGGTAGAAGCAGAGAATTAACTGCCCCAGCTGTACCAGCGTGCCCACGCCATATTTGCCGATGGTAAAGGCCATCGCGCCGAATGCGCCAATCGGCGCCAGACGCATGATGAAGTTAATAATGCCGAAGATCACCTGCGAAAAGCTTTCGATAACGTTGAAGATAAGCTGGCCTTTGCTGCCCAGTCGATGGAGCGCGAAGCCAAACAGCACGGCAAACAGCAGCACCTGCAAAATATTGCCGCTGGCGAAAGCGCCGATAACGCTGCCGGGGATGACATCCATCAGGAAGGCAACGATTCCCTGCTCTTTAGCCTGCTCGGCATACACCGCGACGGCTTTGGCATCCAGCGTCGCCGGGTCCACGTTCATCCCGGCCCCCGGCTGCACCACGTTGACAATCACCAGGCCGATAATCAGCGCCAGGGTGCTGACGACTTCAAAATAGAGCAGCGCCACCGCACCGGTGCGGCCCACCGCCTTCATACTCTCCATACCGGCAATGCCGGTGACCACCGTACAGAAGATAACCGGCGCGATGATCATTTTAATGAGCTTAACGAAGGCGTCGCCGAGCGGCTTCATCTGTGTGCCCAGCTCCGGGTAGAAATGACCAAGAAGAATACCAACTGCGATGGCCGTCAGTACCTGGAAGTAAAGACTTTTGAACAGAGAGGTTTTCATAGGGTGTCCTTGAGGTTTAAACCACAGGCTTTGTAGGGTTTTCTCGCGCCTGCGGATTAAAAATAACACCCGTGAAACATGACAGAAATGAACTTACATCAACTTTGAAACAATCTTGTTAAGAAATTAGAGCTGACTCGCGCAAGCCAGCCCCTTTTCAACCATTTTCAGCATTGTCTGAGTGGGCCAGATAGCGTGTTTCAAAAGCGTCCGGGGTCAGCGCGCGGTCGAATAAGAAGCCCTGCGCCATCTCCACGCCCGCCTGCGCCAGCCAGTCACGCTGGGCCTCAGTCTCGACCCCTTCGGCAATAATCTTTAAACCCAGGCTGCGGGCAAGGTGGATAATGGACGTCACCATGCTGCTGTCATCCGGCAACCCTTCGACGAAGATTTTATCGATTTTGAGCACGTCCGCCGGCAGCGATTTCATATGCTGTAGCTGGCGCAGCCCGGCATAGCCCATGCCGAAATCATCCAGCGCAATGCGTATTCCCGCGTTACGCAGCGGGCGCAAAATGGCCACCGCCGCGTGCGGGTCGTCGATACGGCGGCTCTCGGTCACCTCCAGAATCAGCGTGTCTGGCTGAATCCGGTAGCGATTAAGCAGCTCCAGTAAATCCGGCACCATATTGTGATGCAGCAGCTGTAGCGCCGAGAGATTGACGGAAAGCGGCAAGAGTACGCCGCGCGCCTGCCAGGCCGCCAGCAGGCGGCAGGACTCCTCCAGCACCCAGTAGCCCACCGTGACCATCAGCCCGCAGGACTCTATTCGCTCGATAAGCCCTTCCGGCAAGTCCCAGCTGCCGTCCGGCTGCGCCATGCGCAGCAGCGCCTCGGCGCTAACCACCTTGCCGGTCGCCAGGTCCACCTGCGGCTGTAGCCAGATAGCAAACTTATTCTGGTCAAGGGCGGTAAGGATATCGCTCTCTTCGGTAAGGCGTTTTTGCGCCTCCTCCATCTGCTGCGGGTCAAAGAACTGGATCTGGTTTTTACCTTTGCGACGCGCCGTAAAGGCGGCGGATACGGCCCGACGATAGAGCTGCTCCGCGTTCAGTTCGCCATAGAACATCGCCACGCCGATGCTGGCGCTGGGGCGCAGCTGGATACCCTGCATCGGCACCCGCTCGTTGATGACGGTAAGTACTTGCTGACCCAGCGTGATAGCGTGCCACGGCTCTTTCACGCCGTGGGCGATAATGGCGAAGTCATAGGCGCTGACCTGGGCTAAGACCATGCGCGGCGCGAGTACCGAGCGCAGCTTTTCCACCAGCGTCAGCAGCAGCACCTCCCGCTGGGACTCTTTCAGTACGCCTGCGGTGTCCTGCAAGGTTTCGCAGGCGATAAACAGCAGCGCGGTGGTTTTCTGCTGCGCGACCACCTGCTCCAGCAGCGCCATCAAAAAGGCCTTATTCGGCAGTTCAGAAACGGGGAAGAGCGTTGTCTGGCTGTTCAGCTCATCGTGCTGGCGCAGCAGGTTTTGCTGATTGCGGTTGTAGCTGCGCACCAGGCTGCCTATCTCATCGTCGTGATGGTGGCGAGGCAGCGCCAGCTGGTGCCCCATCTGGTCCTGCAAAGGCAGATCGTTAAGCTCGCGGGCGATTTTACGCAGCGGATGAACAATCAGCCGGTTAATGCACCAGGTAATGGCGACGGTAATGATCAGCGTCAGAAGTAAGTAAGCGGTTACTAATGTTGAAAGGGTGCTCATCACGAACTTGTAGACCCGATACGAGTCCGCCTCTAACACCAGATAAGCCAGCGGCTGCGGGTTGGCTGGCCGCTGTAGAGAGTAAATGGGCAGCGAGATTTGAATAGGCAGCTCAAATACGCGGGCGACCATCATCGGCACGGAGCGTTCGGGAATAAACCGCACCCGCAGCGCCTGAAACTGGTTAGGCAGCACCACATCCGCCCGGCTGACCACGCCAGCGGGCTTAATCTGCTTAATAATGGCTTCGGCTTCCGGGATGTCAGCTTTCAGGATAGCGTTGGATAACGGCTCGCGTATGGAACGGGCAATGCTTTCCAGCTGCGTAGCCGTGTTGTAGCGATTCTGCTGCACGAAATGAAACAGCAACGTGACGCAAAAAATAAAAATAAACACCATCGCCACGATAAATACCGTAGCCATCTGTTTAATCGTTAATGAACGGCTGACACGCAAAATCACTCTCCAGAGGTCCACAAGCGCAGGGTAACAAACCAGGGCTTCGACGCCAGAGTATACTCTATCAGGGCTGTTTGAGATAAAGAGGTTGTGGGCGAAGTTGCGGGAACGTC
>NZ_HE578948.1:284269-291156 GCF_000321045.1 Phytobacter massiliensis JC163 | reverse complement strand
CCCAAAGGGGCGAGGGGACCGATTGTGCCAGCCGGGGCTGCGGTTTTCCCCTCTCCCTTCCAGGGAGAGGGCCGGGGCGAGGGAACCGATCGTCAGGATTTACCAGTCCGCGTACGGCGTCAGCGTCTGCGGCGGCATATCCATATCCCCCTGCCAGCCGGCGGCGGAATAGCGAACGTACAGCATGCCCTGGCTTGGGGTGTAATCTTTCGCCTGCTGAATATTCACCCCCAGCCCTACCGACCAGTTCGACGTGACCCGGCGCTCAATCAGCGCCTGGGCGGTGTAGCCTACGCCGCTGGAGCTCCCCCCCTCCTCTATAGCGGTTCTGGCATCTTCACGGTACGCCGCAGGGATCAGCCGCATCAGCGGATAGCTGCGCTCTGTTTTGGTCCTTGAATGCGACCAGGAGACCGATCCTCCCAGCTCCCAGGACCAGTTTTCCGTGCGCTGACGCCAGGTGACCGGCACCGAGAACGACAGGTACTCCTGTGGACTGTAATAGCCGCCCTGGCCCAGCGTGTAGTGGCTTAAATCCTTGTTGTAGTGCCAGATCATATTGTTCAGCCCGACGGTGAGGCGGCGATTATCCTCGTTAAGCAGCTTGTAGTAATAGCCCGCCATCCAGCGTACCCGCCAGTTATCGGCGACGTTTTTACCCGTTAACTGATCGCCCCCCAGCGACGCCCAGACGCCGTTGGCTTCGCCCTGGTCATAGCTGATGCTCGCCGTGCCGCCGTTGGCGCGCACGCCGCCCCAGGTGGTGCCAGGGTGATCGCCGTTGCTGTTATCTTTCTGCCCGCCAAACGCCAGCAAAGAGCTGGAGATGGGACGACGGTGCACGTCCAGCGTGTAGCCAATCGGCCCCAGATCGTTGCTGTAGCTCAGACCGCCCACCACATCGACAACGTTGAAGCCCATCGGCGTAGTGCCGATATCCATATCCCAGGTGTCGTTGCGCCAGCCCACCGCGACGCTGACGCCGCTGTCTTTCTGGCTGCGGTCGCCGCCGGTACAGGCCACATCGTTACAAGTCCCCCAGTTTGGCGAATAGGTATTGTCGTCATCCAGCGAAAAAGTGCCGACATCCATATTCACCACGTCGGTACGGAAGAACATTCTGCCGTCGGCGAGCGGCGCGTCGGCCTGCAACATGGTGGTGTGCGCTTTCAAGTCAGAGTAGCCGCCCGTGCCGCTGGAGCCCCAGTAGTTATGCTGGAGCGCAACGTTCACATCCTGCTGGCGATAAAGCTCTGCCGCATCGCTGCGCACGCCGCGTTTTAACCAGTCATCCGTGGCGTTATTGCGCGTGAGAAGGGTGAACTGGTCATTGCTGACAGGCCGCGTTGGGGTAATGCCCGCAGCGACCATCGCATCTTTATAGCGCGCAAACGCCGCCTGCGGCTGGCCGTCCTGCGCCTCGAAGCGCGCGGCGTCACGCAGCACCAGCGCGCTCTCCATTGACGGCGGCTGCGCCTTCGCCTGCGGCGCAATGGTCTCGAAGATCTGCCGGGCGCGGGCATTATCGCCCAGCGACGACTGAACCAGCGCCACCCGGCGCTGAGTGCCGAGCGACGGCGGCGCGGAAGGGGTCGGCGCAGGCAGTTTTGCCAGATACTCACGCGCCGCCACCGGGTTACCCTGCGCAACGCTCACTTCCGCCAGCCCCAGCAGCGCCTCTTCGCTGGCCGGTTCGCGGGCCAGTACCGCCTGATAGCGCGCCTGCGCCTGGGCGTTATCGCCCCGCTGCTGCGCCCAGTCGGCCAGCGTTAAATCAATCCGCGTCGAGGCAGGCTGCTGTTTCAGGTACGCCTCGGCCTGCGCTTCCTGGCCGCTGTCGCGCAGCCTGTTAGCCCGGTCGAGTAGCTGGTTGGCCTCCAGCCTGTTGGCCAGCTCCTCAATATTGCTGCTCCACTTGTCGCGCGGCAGGGCGTTGAGATGGGCCAGCGCCGCGCTCTGCTGGTTGTTGCCGGAGAGATAGAGCCCGTAGGCATAAACCTGCTCAGGATCGGCAGGCTTGCTCTGCGCCAGTTCCCGCATACGGGCATCGGCCTCGATCGGCTGCCCGGCGGAGCGCAGATCGCTCGCCAGCCGGTAGGTTATCCAGACGCTGCCGGGGTCCAGCGCCAGACGGCGCTTCTGCAATACGGCAGCCTCCGCCCAGCGCCCTTCGCTCTCCAGTTGCTGGGCCTGTTGCGAAAGCTGGTCATTGGTCAGGCTGCGTTCAATATCATCAATGCTGCGGCGCTGGCTGGCGCTAAGGGACTGGATAAACGCGGTCGCTTTCTCCGGCGACTGGGCGCGGTAGAGGTTCGCCAGCCCGCGCACCGCGTTACTGTTGCCGCTGTCCATCCGCAGCGCCTCGCGATAAAAACGTTCTGCCGCCGCAGCGTCATTGCGCGCGACCGCCGCATCGCCAAGCCCCAGTACGGCGTAGCTGTCGGTATTATCGACCTTGCGCGCCTGCTGGTAAAAACGCTCCGCCTGCGCCGGATTCTTCGCCGCCAGCTGCGCGTCGCCCTGCTGAATCAGCAGCCAGTAGCGGTTGGTCTGCAGCAGGCCGTCCCACTTGCTGCGGTTGTCGCTGTTGGGGTCGAGGGCAATGGCTTTTTCCAGCTGCGCCACGGCGCGGACGCGATCGCCCCGCTGAGAGTAAGCCTGCCCCAGCGCCCCCAGGGCTTCACTGTCCTGCGGATTCTGGCTCACCGCCCGCTCCAGCGCGCCGACGGCGTTGCCCCCCTGCCCGGCGCTGACTGCCGCCAGCCCCTGAGCGCGGGCGCGGAATACCGGGTCGGCGAGCTGTTTCTGCTGCGCCTCCAGCTGGGTTCGCGCCGCCACGACGCTGTCGCCAACGCTGAAGACGCCTAAAAAACGCTGTAATGCCGCCACGCTGGCGTCGCTCGGCGGCATACTCTGAATATGCTGATACCACATGGTGGCCGCCGCATCCCGCCCGGCATTGCTACGCGCCATCTGCTCAAGTACGGCGTAGGCCTCGTCATCGCGCCCGTCGGCCAGCAGCAATCGCGCCAGGCTATCCTGCAACGGCACATTGCCCGGCGTGCGGGCGTTAAGTTTTTTCAGCTGCGTCACGGCTTCGTTGTGCCGCGCCGGCAGTTTCGCCACCTGCTGCCAGTACTCGGCCGCCAGGTCGCCTTCCGGCGGGCTGCCGTTGAACATCTTTTCATACGCTGCGGCCGCTTCCTGCGGGTGGCCGGTGGTGGCAAGCAGGCGCGCCTGCTGCAACGCCTGCCGCCCTTCGGCGGTGGCAAGCGTCATCTCAATGCGGGCGGATTGGGTAGCGCTGGACTGCGGGGCCAGCGTGTTCAGCCGTTCAAGCTGCTTCTGCGCGCCCGCCTGATCGCCCTGCCTCAGCAGGTAGCGCAGGCGCGCGGCGATAACGTCAGGATCGTCGGGAGCCATCAGCTCCAGCCGGTAGAGAGACTGGCGCACCAGGTCTTCCCGCTTCGTCGCCTCCCCCAGGCGAACCTGTTCAAGGAGCTGCTGCTGCGCCGACGGCGCGGCGTGAGCGAGGGGCATCGTGGCGAGCCCCAACACAACCGATATGACACTTATTGAGAAGTTGCGCATGCCTGGCCCCAGTCAGGTTGTAACTCACCGCGAGGGGTGAAGCGAAAACGGTGCTCGTCCCAGCCCTGGCCAAACAGGGTCAGCACGTAGCTGTAATAGGCATCCTTACCCGGAAAGCGATCCGCCACCCGCTGGCGCTGCACGGCCTGGGCATCCCTCTGCTGCAAAAACGGCAGCAGTGCGGCAGAGAAGCCCACCGGGCCGTCGCCCTGGGTTTTACCGCTGGCGACCTCCACTTTTTCCGGCGGCAGGCCATTTTTCGCCGTCACGCTGGCCATGGCGTTGAGACGCGCCAGCAGGCGCGCCTTTTGTGGATCACCGTCATGCATCATGCCCACCCAGAGGTAAACCCGGATGGCGTCATAACTGCTGATAAGCGGTTTATCGGCTTTCAACTGCCAGCCTTTACCTTTCTGGTAGCTCACCCAGTCCGGCGAGAAGCCTTTCGGCGCGGTCTCCATGATAAGGCGCAGGTTGGTCTCCCGCAGGGTGCTCCAGGGCGCGCCGAAACGGGCGAAGTACTGCGCCACCTGCGGCGGCAGGTAGCTTGGGTTAAAGCGCCAGCGCGCTTTTTCGGCAAAGCCCACGCGCCCCGGCAGCAGCATGGAGCCCAGTCCCGGCACGGAGGCCACTTCTTCTTTCGCGATCAGGGTGAGCAACGCTTTGCCGCTTGCCGTATAGTCGGCGTCGTTCCATAAACGCCCGGCCTCCAGCAGCGCCCATGCAATCCAGACGTCGGCATCCGAGGCGGAGTTGGTGTCCAGCACCGTCCACTCGGCTTCGTTTTTCCGCCCCCACAGCCAGGCGGGCAGGTGGGCGCGCAGATCCCCCTGCGCCAGATTGTTCTGCGTCCACTGCAGCACCGTTTTAAACATCGCCCGGTCGTTGGCGGCAAGCGCAAAGAACAGCGCGTAACTCTGCCCTTCCGAGGTGGTAATTTGCCGCGCGTCGCTGGGGTCGATAACCCGCCCGCCCTCGCTGATATAGTCCTGCTTAAAGCGATCCCAGGCAGGCCAGCTACAGGCGGCCCAGGCCTGCGCCGCCGCCAGCCACAGCATGGTAATAAGCGTTACCCGTAGCGCGTTCATCACCGTTTACTCATGATCCGGGTCGAGACGACGACGGCTGATAATGCGCAGCAGACGCCACAGCACCCACGCCAGCAGCACCACGCTCACCGCCGCCAGCAGCGCCAGCAGCACCGGGTGGTTAGCCAGCGCGTACCAGACGCGCTCAAACCACGGCAGGTGGCCCACATAGTAAATGTCGCCGACACGCAGCCCGTTGACCCCGGATTCACGAATCACCGACACCGAACCGTAAATAGCCGCCCGCTTGCCGCTGTCGTTCATCGCTTCATTCAGCAGTTCATAGCCGCGCGGGCTGTCCGCCAGCAGCGCCACGACGCTGCGCTGCTCGTTATACGGGGACTGGAAGCCGATAATCGCCGCCATCGGGCCGCTGGAGGTGACAGCGGTTTGCGCGTCGGCTTTGCGGTCGGCATCATCCGGCCCCGCGCCGGGGAACGGCGTCTGGCGCAGCGGGGTCTTCACCCAGCTTTGCGCCGCGTTCATCAGCAGGTCGATGCGCTTATCGTCTTTCAGTTTCTCCGGAATTGCGCCAACGATCATGATATCGGCATCTTTGCCCTGAATCTGGCTGCCATCGTCGGTCAACGTGACGTTAATTGCCGGGAAGCCGGTCTGCGCCCCTACCGTACCCAGCGCGTCAAACAGGGTGGTCAATTGGCCCGGCGTCGGGTTCGGCGGCATCACCACCATGGTTTCAGAGAGGTCGGCCATCCGGCTAAAGGGGAAGCCCGCGTTGGCGAAGGCGCGCAGATCCGGCATGGCGATAAAGTGGTAGTACTGTGAGAAATCGATCGTCGAATCATCGCCAATCACCACCCGGTTCTGCACCGGCTGGAAGGTGACGCAGTTATCCACCGTCCCGCCCGGCATCGGGTTCATGTACTGGAAGTCAAAGCGCAGCTGGTTAACCGCCCCGAGCTTGAGCGCCGGAATGGCGACATCGGTTTTCCCGTCCAGCAGCCCCTGCAAAACGGGCAGGCGCAGCAGCAGGCGGTTGGAGTCCTGATTGCTGGTCAGGCTGAAATATTGCAGGAACTGGTTATTCAGGCTGATATCCATCCGCGAGTTGTCCCGGGTCGGCGGCGCGGTGTAACGGTAGTTAAGGTGCATATCGATACCGTTGCTGCGCAGCAGATAGAGATCCGGCGGCAGGTTGAGGGCCAGGTTAATCGACGATGGCTGCAGCCCCACGGACTGCAACTGCTCCTCATAGCTTTTCAGTTCGCCAAACGTGACCGCCCGGTCAGTACGCACCCAGTTCGGCGCATCATAGGGCTTGCGCGCCAGCAGCGGCTTCACTTCATCCACCGTCACGCTGCTGCCGCGAAACAGGACGTTCCCCTGGGCAATGCCCTTCGCCGCCTGCAACAGGTCTTTATCGTCACGACCGAATACCACCAGCAGCTTCACGTAGGGATTGGTGGGGTGGTTCATCATGGTGATGGTGGGTGCCTGCACCGCCGGGGCGTCCCGCAGGAAATCCGGGCGCTTATCGTTGGTGGCGAAAACGATCGCGTTACTCTCCGGCAGGGCGTCAAAGACCGCCGGGAAGCGCTGGCCGCGCCAGCCGGTGCGCGAGCCGAACCAGGAGGCGATCACCGCTGCCGCCTGCTGCTGTATCAGATCCGGCGCGCCGGCAAACACCATCGGCAGCGTTAACGGGCGGTTGTCGCGCGGGTCGAAAAAGGGAATGGGGAAGTGGGACAGGTCGTTCTGCACCGCCAGCCGCTGGTAGGAGAGCTCCAGCGAACTGCTGCGACCAATGTCCATCCACAGCGTGCTGCTGGCCGGGTTCTCACAGACTTCCTGATAATGGCCGACAAACTCCAGCCGCACGCGGTTAAAGTCGGTGATGTAGAGCGGGTCGATAGGCACCTGCGCGCGGGTCTTTTTCCCCAGCTGCTCTTTGGTGACCGGCAATACGCCCATCAACTCATCGTTCAGGTAGACCTTGAGCTGCGACTGTACCGGCAGCAGCGACGGCGACGGCGTATATTCCAGGTTGAGCATCGCCTTCGACACCACCTCATCGCTGCGGGTGCCGAACTCAATGGCGTTATTGGGGTTGATGCCGCGCAGCACCATGCTGCCCGGAGGCGGCGCGATATCCGCAAAGGTCAGCTTTACGTTACGCGACGGGGCGCCATCCGCCACCACCGGCGCGCCCGCGCCGGGTACGCCCGGCATCACCTGGCCCGGCGTCTG
>NZ_HE578948.1:276502-283998 GCF_000321045.1 Phytobacter massiliensis JC163 | reverse complement strand
GGTACGCCCGGCATCACCTGGCCCGGCGTCTGGTTGCCCGCGGCGGGCGCAGGCGTCGTCTGCCCCTCTACCGGGGTGACCGGCGTCAGCGTTTCCGACTGCGTCGGCGCAGGGGTCGCCACCGGCTGGGTTGCCGGAGCAACAGCAGGGACGGTAGGCGCAGCCGGGTTCGCGGGCGCCGCATGGGTCATCAAAGAGGGAAGAGCGCTCATCCCCACAGCCACTGCACAAATCCAGGAAAGTTTTCTTTTCATCGCGTTTTCATCATTGTTGAGCCAATCACGTCACGGGTTGCTGCACCGCTTCCCGCTCCGGGCGGCGCGGGATAAACGACACAATCCAGCCGACCAGGACGATGAGCGAACGGAAAATCATTTTCACCGACGATGGAGCAAATTCCGCGAGATGGCGATAACCACGGAAGCCCAATTTCAGGATATCCATTAAGCTTTCCAGCGGCTTATCTTCCGGGAAGCTGTCCTGCCAGAGCGCCCATGTATCCGCACGGGCAAAAGTACACTGCACAAAATCGATATGCTGCTTCGTGGTGAGCGGCATCAGCTGTAGCCCGACTTCATTGCCGGAGACGCGCACCACCAGCGTCGGGAAGACATACTCCTGCTGCCCGCGTTTTAGCAGCAGGTTGACCTTCTGCCCTTCCAGCACCTGCGTCTGGCCGTTAATCTTGATCCCTACCCCGCCGTCAGAGAAGTCATGCACGGTACAGGAGAACAGGTGGCCGTCTTCACGGGCAACGGCGGCAGGCATCGAGATCTCTACGCGGTGCGCCCGACGCACCTGCTTGCTCTCAACCGACACCGCCACCGCGCCGCCAAGAATAACCAGGTTGTAGAAGACCCAGACGATACTGACCATGACCGTAAGAATTTCATTCGCCGGGCCGTAGAAGTAGCGCCAGACCCCCACCAGCACGCCAACAATGTTCAGCAGCACCAGGAAGATATAGGGTCGGGAGATCACCCAGTCGACATACTCCTCCTCCACCAGGCCGCCCTTCGCCGTGACGTTAAACTTCCCTTTGTGCGGGTTAAACAGCGCCACCAGCGTTGGCGGAGCGATATACCAGGCCAGCACCGTTTCGTAAATTTCGCTCCAGAAGGAGTGGCGATATTTGCCCTGGATTTTCGAGTTGGTCAGGCTGGCGTGAATCATATGCGGCAGCACGAACAGCGCGATCATGATGGCGGGAGCGTAGATGATATAGGCATGCAGCAGCAGGAAGGCCAGCGGCGCGGTTAAAAAGACCAGCCGCGGCACGCCCGACAGGAAGTGCAGCATGGCGTTGACGTAACACAAGCGCTGCGCCAGCTTAAGCCCTTTGCCAAACAGCGGGTTATCGAGACGGAAAATCTGGATCATGCCGCGCGCCCAGCGAATACGCTGGCCGATATGCGCCGACAGGCTCTCCGTCGCCAGCCCCGCCGCCTGCGGAATACGCATGTAGGCGGAGGTGTGGCCCAGCCGGTGCAGGCGCAGCGAGGTGTGGGCATCTTCGGTCACGGTCTCGACGGCGATACCGCCGATTTCATCCAGCGGGCCGCGGCGGATTACCGCGCAGGAGCCGCAGAAAAAGGTCGCGTCCCACATGTCGTTGCCGTCCTGAACCAGCCCGTAGAACAGCGTGCCTTCGTTGGGGGTTTTGCGAAAACGCCCGAGGTTGCGCTCAAAGGGGTCCGGCGAGAAGAAGTGGTGCGGCGTCTGCATCATCGCCAGATTCTTCTCTTTAATAAACCAGCCCATCGTCATCTGTAAGAACGAACGCGTCGGCACATGGTCGCAGTCAAAAATGGAGACGAAATCGCCTTTGGCATATTTCAACGCGTTATTGATGTTACCGGCTTTGGCATGTTCGTGGGTGGGACGGGCGATATACTCCACGCCCACCGTCTGGGCGAACTGGCGAAAGTTTTCGCGGCCGCCGTCGTCCAGAATCCAGATTTTCAGCTTGTCTTTCGGCCAGTCGATACCCAGCGCGGCGTAAATGGTGTTCTTCACCACGTTAAGATCTTCGTTATAGGTGGGCACAAAGATATCCACCGACGGCCACTGGGACATGTCCTTCGGCAGCGGCACCGGCTGGCGGTTAAGGGGCCAGACGACCTGGAAGTAGCCCAGCACCAGCACTATCCATGCGTAGGTCTCCGCAAACAGCAGCACCACCCCGCAGACCAGGCTCACCGGGTCGTTCCAGTTGAGCGTCGAGGTGTAGCGCCACCAGATATAGCGGCAGGAGACGGTCAACGACAGCACGATTAACATCAGCGCCGAGAAACGCCCCGGAATGCGCCGCACCAGCAGCGCCACGCCCCACAGCAGCATCAAAAAGATAAATTGCGACAGCGGGTTAAACGGCTGCGTGATACACAAAACCGCCAGCAGCAGCGAGCAGGTAATAATGACGCCGAGGATCAGCCGTCGCGCCCCTTCGCTGATATGGCCCAGCTCTTTCTGATCGTCGAGATGGCGGGTCTGGTCGCTCACCCGGGTGGGGAGATTATCCAGCCAGGCGTGATAGCGGTCGCGCAGGCCGCGCGTGCGCGCAAAGCGTTTTGGCCGCGCGCCGCCGGACGGCAGGCTAATCAGCAGCCAGAGCGTTTGCAGCAGATAGCGCGCCGGGTCGAGCGGGCGTGGTTTATCCGGGTCGATATGGGGAAACAGCGTGCGGTGCTGCGCGCGTAGCCGCTGCCAGTGGGCGTTTTCCAGCGGCAGAAACAGCCAGGCCAGCGCCGCCCAGAAGCACCCGCAGGCGGCGCTGAATACTGAGGCCCGGTTCCGGCGATAGCGCAGGTAGCGCTCGCTCAGACGCGTATGTACCGGCGGCGGCAATAGCCAGGCGGCGAGGCGACTCATTTTTCCGTCTCCGGCGCGCCGACCGCGGCGTTTCGGCTGTCCGCGCAGTGCAGCAGGCACCAGTTCGCCAGCGTCAGGATCTCTTCTGCCGCCAGCGAGTCGGGGCGATACTCGCCCAGCGGCTGTTTGGAGGCCAGGCACTCCACCATCGCCTCATCACGATGAATGACGGTAGAAAGCAGGCGGCGCTGGCTCTGGAGCCACACCTGGTAGAGATCGTCCTGTAGCTGGCTGCCGATGCGCAAATCATTGATGACAATATAGGCCCCCGCAGGCAGCGCCTGTTGATGCAGACGAACATGGCAGTTGGTGTCGGGTTTTACCACCACCAGCGTCTGGTCGCACTGTTCAATAAACTGCCGCGTCAGGGGGGCAAACCCGTGCGGCAAATCCACCAGCACCCAGTCATAATGGCGCTGGGCTTTCAGCATTTGCAGCATCGACGTTAATTCGCTCAGCGGGTTATGCAGCAAATGAATGTTTTCCTGCTCTTCGGCGCTCAGGCGGCCAAAGGGCAGTACGTCCAGCTGGCTGGTATAGCGCAGCCCGGCGTCGCGCCAGTCCTGGCCGTCCAGCACGGCGCGGGCCCAGCCCTGGGGCAGGTCAAAATCAACGTTGAAAGAGAGGCGCAGGAGGTTATCGGGGCAGGCGTCTATAACGAGAACGGTATCCCCTAAGAGTTGTAATGCCCAGCCGAGCGCCGCCGTTACTGATGTGGTACCCACACCCCCGCGTATGCCCTGTAACCCCAATACAGCCATTCGACGTCCTTATTGTTGACGAGCAAATTCTGCCAGCAGCGGCCAGCGTTTCAGCGCCGCCGCCAGCTGTTCTCGTTGGGAAATATCGGCATAATTGATATCCGGCAGGGAGAAGACCTTCCTCAGCGCGAGAAAGTCGTTTTGAAAGGTATAACCCAGCGTCGGATCGGTCTGAGTGTTAAGCTCATCGTTATGCATGCAGAGACGTTCCCGTTAAAGAGAAATGAGTAAATTCTTAGCGATATATTTTGCCAACGCACACGAAACTTGAAGCATGACGGCTATACATGCTAAATCTGATGTTCTTTAATTTCAATGTTAGGTTTATTTCTTTGCTTTGGCTAGTACACTGAGATACAGATAAATTACCTGTTGAGGGATACCGTGAACCCCATATTTTCTGTTGGCATCCAGTCGCTATGGGATGAATTGCGTCATATGCCAGCGGGCGGCGTATGGTGGATTAACGCTGACCGCGAGCAGGACGCTATCGATCTGATGAACCAGACGCTAATGGCGCAACCGCACAATGCAAAGGTGGCGGTGGCGGGCATGGGTCATGCGTTACGTCAGATCATTAAATTAGAGCAGGATCACGGGCCAGATAAAATACGCCTTTTTTCCATGCCGAATCATGAAAAAGGGTTATACTATTTCACCCGCGATTTACTTTGTTCAATAGAACCTGAACATTATTTGTTGGTTTTATTATGTGCAAATAACGCCTGGCAAAATATATCCGCTGCAAAACTACACGGTTGGCTTAAAAAGACTTTTAGCTGGGCTAAATACCATAACTGTAGTTTGTTAATAATAAACCCCGCAAATAATAGCGATAAGCAGTCATCAATCCTGATGAGTGAATACCAGTCCCTCTCCGGTATGGCCAGTTTGCGCTATGAAAGTGCGATGCACCTTTATGATGTCGCCTGGTGGAGCAACGAGAAAGGCGTCAGCGCCCGCCAGCAGCTGCAGCTTGAACAGCACGACGGCCAGTGGCGTCTGGCGAAGCAGGAAGAGACCACCGTGCAGCCGCGCAGCGACGAAAAGCGCATTTTAAGCAATATCGATGTCCTGGAGGGCGCGCCTGCGCTTTCTGAATACTGGACGCTCTTCCCTACTAATGAAGAGTTGTTTAACGAGGCCCGCACCACCCAGGCGGCTACGCTGGTCTTCGCCCTGCGGCAGAACAACCAGATTGAATCCCTGGCGCGGCAGATCCACACGCTGCGCCGTCAGCGGGGCAGCGCGCTGAAAATTCTTGTCCGTGAAACCAAAGCCAGCCTGCGCGCCACCGACGAACGCCTGCTGCTTGGCTGCGGGGCCAATATGGTGATTCCGTGGAACGCCCCCCTCTCCCGCTGCCTGACGCTGATTGAAAGCGTCCAGGGCCAGCAGTTTAACCGGCTGGTGCCGGAAGATATCACCACGCTGCTGTCGATGACCCAGCCGCTCAAGCTGCGCGGCTACCAGCCGTGGAATCTGTTTTGCGAGGCGGTGAGCAACATGGTCAACAATACGCTGCTGCCGCCGGACGGCAAAGGCGTGCTGGTGGCGCTGCGCCCGGTACCCGGCCTCCGTGTCGAGCAGGCGCTGACCCTCTGCCGCCCGAACCGCGTCGGCGATATCGTTACCATTGGCGATAACCGTCTGCTGATGTTTTTATCTTTCTGCCGCGTCACCGATCTGGATACCGCGCTGAACCATATTTTCCCGTTGCCGACGGCGGATATTTTCTCTAACCGCATGGTCTGGTTTGAGGATAATCAGATTGCGGCGGAGCTGGTGCAGCTGCGCGACGTGACGCCGGAGAAATGGGGCAAGCCGTTGCCGGTCAGCGCCCAGAAGAAGGTGATTAACGCCGAGCATGACGGCCATGTCTGGCGGCGTATCCCCGAGCCGCTGCGCCTGCTGAGTGACGACACGGAGCGCGCATCATGATGTCTATCGCCGATATTATTCAACTGGTCGTCCTGTGCGCGCTGATTTTCTTTCCGCTGGGCTATCTGGCGCGCCACTGGCTGTACCGTATCCGTGTCATTGTGCGAATTTTGTTTACCAAACCCCGTTATGTGAAGCCAGCCGGCGTCCTGCGCCGTACAGCCTCCGTCAAGGCAGATCGAAAACATGACTGAAACTTATACGACTTCCACCGCTACGCCGCTGTGGCGCTACTGGCGCGGCCTTTCCGGCTGGAATTTCTATTTTCTGGTGAAATTCGCGCTGCTGTGGGCGGGCTACCTTAATTTCCACCCGCTGCTGAACCTGGTGTTTATGGCGTTTCTGCTGATGCCGTTGCCGCGCATGGCCCTGCATCGCCTGCGCCACTGGGTAGCTATCCCAATAGGTTTTGCCCTGTTCTGGCACGATACCTGGCTGCCCGGCCCGCAAAGTATTATCAGCCAGGGCGGCGAGGTCGCGGGCTTTAGCGCCGACTATTTGCTTGATTTAACGCTGCGCTTTATCAACTGGCAGATGCTCGGCGCGCTGTTCGTCATGTTTATCGCCTGGCTTTTCCTGTCGCAGTGGGTGCGCGTCACCGTATTTGTGGTGGCGATTATGATCTGGCTGAACGCCATGACCATTGTCGGCCCGGCCTTTACGCTGTGGCCTGCCAGCACGCAGAGCGCCACGGTCGCCACCACCGGCGCGACCGCCGCGCCTACCGTCGCAACAGCGGGAACTACGCCGGTGGTGGGCGATATGCCGGCGCAAACCGCGCCGCCGACCTCTGAGAACCTCAACGCCTGGCTTAACAGCTTTTATGAGGCGGAAGCGAAACGCAAAACGACCTTCCCCAGCCAGCTGGCGGCGGATGCCCAACCCTTCGATCTGCTGGTTATCAATATCTGCTCTATGGCCTGGGCCGATATTGAGGCGTCGGGCCTCTCTTCGCACCCGCTGTGGAACCATTTCGACATTGTGTTCCGCCAGTTCAACTCCGCCACCGCCTATAGCGGCCCGGCGGCGATCCGTTTGCTGCGCGCCAGCTGCGGCCAGACGTCCCATAAAAATCTCTATCAGACGGCGGGCGAGCAGTGCTACCTGTTTGATAACCTGACGAAGCTGGGCTTTACCCAACAGCTGATGATGGACCACAACGGCGTCTTCGGCGGCTTCCTCGATGAGGTGCGCCAAAACGGCGGTATCCAGGTGCCGTTGATGAACCAGGCCGGTCTGCCGCCGGTGCTGCAATCATTCGATGGCTCGCCGGTTTATGACGACACCGCGGTGCTGAACCGCTGGATGGAGAGCGAGGCCACTAAACAGGGGCAGCGCACCGCCACTTTCTATAACCTGCTGCCGCTGCATGATGGTAACCACTACCCAGGCGTGCGCCAGACGGCGGATTATAAGATTCGCGCCCAGAAGCTGTTCGATGAGCTGGACGCCTTCTTTACGCAGCTGGAGAAGTCCGGGCGCAAAGTGATGGTGGTGATGGTGCCGGAGCACGGCGCGGCGCTGCAGGGCGATAAGATGCAGGTTTCCGGCCTGCGCGATATCCCCAGCCCGTCGATTACCCATGTGCCGACGGCGATTAAGTTCTTTGGCATGAAGTCGCCGCACCAGGGCGCGCCCATTGATATCACCCAGCCAAGCAGCTTCCTGGCGGTTTCCGAGCTGGTGGCGCGGGTGCTGGACGGTAAAATTTTCAATGAAGATAACGTTAACTGGGACCAGTTAACCAGCGGGCTGCCGCAGACGGCGCCGGTTTCGGAGAACGCCAACGCGGTGGTGATTCAGTACCAGAACAAGCCCTATGTGCGGCTGAACGGCGGCGACTGGGTGCCGTACCCGCAGTGATTTTCCCCGGATGCGACCCTCACCCCGGCCCTCTCCCTGGAAGGGAGAGGGGGAAAACCA
>NZ_HE578948.1:249665-276158 GCF_000321045.1 Phytobacter massiliensis JC163 | reverse complement strand
CCCTGGAAGGGAGAGGGGGAAAACCACAGCCCTGACCCGCTCGATCGGTCCCCTCGCCCCTCTGGGGAGAGGGTTAGGGTGAGGGGAACAAAACGCGCTACTGCTGCCGCGCCAGCCAAGCCAGCATCTTCAGGCTGGCGGAATAATAATCATCCTGGGCGGTGATCTGCGGTTCACCGCCCGGCTCATTCAGCGTTAAATCGCGTACCGCCAGCTGCCCCTCGTTCATGTTGTAAGGCGCGTTATCGTTGGTGGCGACATTGACCCAGGCGGGGGTGCGGCTACGCTCATAGCTCTGCCACCAGGCGCGCCAGGGGGTTAATAACGCGCTCTGCGTATCCCACCAGTAAACATAAAGCGGTACGCGAATGGCGTCGTAGCTCATCCGGGGCGGCCACTCTTTGGCCGGGGCCAGCTTGCCATCGGCAGAGAGCGACACCCAGTCGGCAGGAAGCTGCGACTGACCAAAACGCATCTTGCCAAGCAGCGTGCTGGCATCGCGGATAAGCTCCCGCCACACCACCAGATGGCTGCGGCTGGCGAAATCCTGCCAGGCCGGGAAGATAAAGTACGACGGGTTCAGGTTCACCGAACTGTTAAGGTTGAAGCCCTTCGCGCCCGGCAGCATCACCCTATATCCGGCGAAATTAATCACCGTATGCTTCACCAGCGCCTGCGTGATGGCGTCAGAGGCGGCGGCGTAGCTGGCGTCGTTCCAGCGCTGGCTGGCTTTCAACAGCGCCCAGGCAATCAGCGTATCGCCGTCGGTGGCATCGTTCTTATCGGTGATGGGATCGGCTTCCACCGGATTAAAACGCCAGTAAAACAGCCCATTATCTTTGTTTTTTAACGTTTTGTTCGTCCAGCTCCACATCCGGTCAAAGGCGGCTTTGTCGTTGCTGGCGACCGCCATCAGCATCGCAAACCCCTGCCCCTCGGTATGGGAGACATTTTTATTGCCGGTGTCCACAATGCGGCCATCCGCCATCAGAAAGCGCGTTTTGTACGTTTCCCAGGCCTGCCCCGCCTGGGAGAAGGCGGAAAACAGCAGGCTCATCATAACCGCCGTGACGGCGAAAAAGCGTTTCATCATTATCAGACTCACTGTGTATTGGCGTAGCGGAATACGACGTCCGACACGGCGTTCAGCCGCACGCGGCGAAACGCGACATGGGATTTGCCGCCCTGATCCAGCATCCAGCGGGCGTAAAGCCCCTCAAGTATGGCGCAAAAGGCGTAACACCAGCGGGTCTGGCTCTCTGCATCGCGTGAGACGGGCAGCCCCTGGTGGCGGAACGTCATCTCTTCATCCCCGGCGTGAATATCAATAAAGCCCCAGTTAAATTCCGTCAGCCGGGCATTGATGCTGGCTTCCAGTTCGCCCACCGTCTGCGAGGCGGGCAGCGGGTAGCGTTCCGCCAGCGCGTCGCCCATCTGGCGCAGGAAGGGGGCGCTCTCCACCTCACCGACGTTTCTTACCATGCCGTCAACCATCGCCGACAGCAGGTCAAACCAGCCCGGCGGCGTCTGCTGACGCTGGTAATACGAGAGCAGGAGCGGGTTATCCGTACTCGAAGTCATTACTTGTCTCCCAACATATAACGGAACCAGAGCCCGGCGGTACTTTCGTTGTAGTCGCCAAAGGTGTCGTAGCCCACCTTGCCGCCCACCGTCATCTCTTTATTCAGGTTGTAATCCACCCCGGCGCGGAAGGTGTAGCCGATGCCGTTTTGCGAACGGCCGCCGTACTGCGCCTCTTTGGTAAAGCCCAGATCGGCCAGCTGTTGCAGCATACGTTGCGCTTGCGGATCGTTCGGGAAGTAGTCGCTCTTATCCTGGGTATAAGACTGATAGCCCACCGAGCCGCCGAGATTGAGCTTCCAGTTATCGATCTTCTGCGAGAAATCCACCGGCAACGACACGCTGACGTAGTTCTGCGGGCTAAAGTAGCCCCCCTGGCCAAAAGTGAAGTAGCTGAGGTTTTTGGAGAAATCCATCCAGCTCACGCTTAAGCCCGTCTGTAACTGGCGGAACTCATCATGCCAGGGGCGCATATAGACCCCGGCATTAGCGTTGACGCTGGTGTTGCTCTCCACGTTCTCGCCGATATAGCTGTAGCCGCCGCCGCCCACGAAGAAGCCCGCGTCGCCGTCGTCATAGCTCAGCTGCGCGCTGCCGCCGTTTTTGGTCACCTGTCCCCAGCGCTCCCCGGAATATCTGTCTTTCAGGCCGACATAGGAGAGCAGGCTGTCGGTCACCGCCCGCCGCTCGCCGGTCAGGATCAGCGTCAGGTAGTTGGTCAGCTTCGGCGACCACTTCACCCCGCCCACCAGCGTGTTCAAATCCTGGCCCAGCGGCGTACTGCCGATATCCAGCCGGTAGCTGTCGCCGCTCACCGCCATATTCAGCTCTACGCCGTTGGCGTTTTGCGAATCGGTTGATGAACCGATGGTGGTGTTGGGGTTCGCTTTGTAGCTGGACTGACTTAACGCTTTGAGTCGGTCCAGGTCCGGGCCGAGCAGGTTTGTCAGGCGCTCGAAGCCGGGATCGGTAAAGGGCGACAGATTATTGGGGTCGGCATCACCCGCCAGATCGGTAAACTTATCGCTATTGCCGTCATTTGCAGGCGCGTTAAGCGCATTCTGCACTGAGGCGCTGATATTGCTCACCGCGTTCGCCAGCGGGTTAGCCCCGTAGCGCCGCCAGCTGTCGCCGCTGGCGGAGCCGGAGCTGAGCGTTACCGGCGTGGCGGTAAACTCAAAGCGCGATTCGCCAAACGGCGAACTCGACCAGGTAAGCGGCGCTCTGGCTTCGGTCAGTTTGCTGGTGCCCGATTCGCCGTCGCGCCCGCGAATTTCTACCCCGCCTTGTAGCCACATGCCGGTTTTCTCATCCAGCTGGCGCATCATGTCGTCCACCTGACGCAGGGTACGGGCCTGCGCCGTCTCGGCGGGCAGGTCGGTGCGCGTGGTGCCCGGCAGGCTGGTGCCGGGTTCCGGAGCCACCTGCGCCACCTGCCACGGCAGGGTGGTGCCGTAGACGGACGACGAGGGAGCGGGCGCAGGCGTTTTACTGGTGGTGGTAAAGGGGTTATCCGCCAGCAGCACGCCGCCGATGGTCGGCGTGGCGGCGCTGTTGGTGGACTGCAGGCCCACCAGCTTGCCGCGGGCGCTCCGCAGATAGGTCATCGCCTGCTGGTGATTCCCTTGCGCCTCTTCCAGACGGGCAAGCAGCAGCAGGCGATCCGGGGAGTTGTCGCTGCGCAGGCCGCGGGCAAGGGTCTGTGCTTTCTCCACGTTGTTTTCGGCGAGCGCAACGTCGATAGCGCCGACGCGCGCCGCCTGATCCTCGCTGTCGCGCGTCATCAGGTAGTCATAGAGCACGCCCGCCTCTTTGTTCATCTTACCGGTCTGGTAAAGACGCCCCATCGCAAACATCAGGTCCGTGTTTTGCGGATCGTTTTGCAGTGCCCGAATCAGCTTGTCGTAGGCGGCGGCATAGTTGCCCTGCTCACGCAGTTCGTCAGCCTCGTTAATCACATAGCCGTTACGCACCCCGGCAAGCTGCGCAGGGGTACTGCGCGCCTGCACGTCCGGGTTGGACATGAACGTGAGCGCTTCCTGGGTCAGGCCCGCCTGGTTGAGCACCGCGATTTGGTCGGCGTAATCCCCGGCATTGCCCTGCACGCCCTGTTTCATGTTGCCGCGCACCAGCGCCACGGCGGTGGTGAGATCGCCGGTACGCGCCAGCATCCGCGCCAGTTTACCGGCATCCACCGGGCTTTCCGGCGGCTGGCTGGCCAGCGCTTTGAGCGTGTTGGCCGCGGCGGTCATATTCCCCTGGGCCAGATAGCGCTCCGCCGTGGCCATTTGCAGGTTGTAGTTGACCCGCACGGAAAGCTCCCGTATCTGCGCGTTACGGCTGGCCGGATTGATGCGCGCCAGCAGCGAGTTGGCCTGCTGCCAGGCTCCGCTTTCGCTGGCGTAGAGCGCGGCGGCGTAGAGCGAACTGGCCCCTGCCCCTTCGCGCCCGAGCGGGATCATCACCGTTGCCGCCTCGCCCTCCTGGCCGCTTTTTTGCAGCAGGCGAGCCAGGTCGAGGCGCAGCCACGGGTCGCCCGGCACCTGCGTTACGCCCTGGCGCAGCACGGCAATCGCCTGTTCGGTGTTTCCCGCTGCCGCCAGCTGTTGCGCCTGGCGGCGTACCGGGTCGCCCGGCGCGCCGGTGGCGACACGGGGCTGTAGCCGTGCCTGTAAATTTGCCGGCAGGGTACGCAGCATCGCCTGCGCATCCGCGGTTTTATTCTGTTCACGCAGCACGTAGTAGAGATTTTCCCGCGCTGAAGCGTTCTGCGGCTGGTCAGTGAGCACCTCGCGCAGGATCTGCTCCGCTTGGGGGTAATCTTTGTTCTGGCGCAGCACATCGGCCCGGAACAGTTTCGCCGCCGTGCCGCGCTCGCCGCTCTGTTGCGCCAGCGGCGAAGAGAGCGCCAGCGCCTGGCTCAGGTTGCCCTCTTTTAATGCCTGCTGCGCCTGGGCCAGCTGCCCGTAGAAGGCGGCGTCTTCCGCCTGGGTTTGCCGCTCCTGGGAGGCCTCGCCGCCCTGGCTTGCCGCCCGGCTCAGAAACTGCGACGCCGCTTTGTAGTCGCCGCTGCGCTGGGCGATATAGCCCATTCCGGCCAGCGCGTCGGCGTCATCCGGGTTGGTTTGCAGCACCTGCTCAAACTGGCGCTTCGCCATGCTGGCGTCGCCGCTGTTGAGCGCTTCATAGCCGGCCCCTTTCGCCGCGCCGCCAATGTTTTTGCGGTAGTAGTTTTGTACGTCGGCATCCTGCGGATGACGCTGGAGCCAGGTGTCGTAGAAACGTTCGTCCCCCGCCTGCGGGGCCAGCCACAGCAGCGCCTGACGCAGACCGTCATCGGCCTCTTTGCTGCCGCTCGCCATCGGCTCCAGCAGTAAAATGCCGTCGCGGCGCGTCTCTTCGCGCCAGGTCAGCATTTTACCCAGCGCCACGCGGGCCGCGGTGTCCTGCGGGTTCTGCGCGACAAAACTTTTCATCTGCGCCAGCGCCTGGGGATAGAGCGCCTTGTCCCCTGCCATTGTCTGGTAATACTCCGGCGCGAGGCTGGGGGGCGGCGTGTCGCCATTGAACATGCTGCGCCAGGTCGCCAGCGCCGCCGGAACGTTGCCGCTGCGCGCCTGCTGGCGCGCCAGGCTGAGCTGCCCCTGCGGCACCTGAGTAAGCTGCTTCGCATTATCGAGCGCCTGTAGGCCCGCATCGTCAGGAGAGACCTGCGCCAGTCGTCCACGCCACTGGGCGGCGGTTTGCAGATCGCCGTTCTGCTGCGCCCAGAGCGCCATCAGGTACATCGCCTGGGTGTTATTGGCATCCACCATCAGCACCTTTTTCAGCGACTCCATCGCCAGGTCGTCGTGGGATTTTTCATGCCAGTAGTTCGCCTGGTCAAACAGCGCCTTGAGCGCGGCATCATTGCCTGCGGCCTGCGCCTGCCCCAGTACGGCAAAGGTGAGGACGCCGGAAAGGCACAGCGTCGTCAAACGGCGGGCGGTGGTTATCATCATTTTTGTCACCCTTTTACTTTCTGTTGCTCAGGTCCAGGCGGCGGCGCGCGCGGTTCCTCAGCCAGACGTACAGAATCGGCCCAACGATGCAGCCAAACAGTAACCCCAAAATCGCTAACAGCGCCGAATGCTGGTTGGCATACCAGACCACCCGCATCTGCGCGGGCATCTCCCCGCTGGGGAACTGCTCGCCGACGCGGAAGCTGCGCACGCCGTTTTCATTGGTGATCACCGCAGCGTCGCCGCGAATACCGGCGTTGATGCGCGCGGAGGCAAGATCGCCATGCAGCCGCGAGAGCTGCTCGTCATTGCTGCCAAGCGCCAGCACGACCAGCCGACTGTCGTTCCACGGCGAGCGGAAACTGACAAACCCGCGCCAGGCCTCGTTCGACGAGAAGTAGCGGTCGGCTTCCAGGCCATCGGAGGCCCAGTCCCCGGCTATCCAGCGTTTGACCCGCTGCCAGGTGGTCGGCTCGCGTACCCCCAGCGTACTGTCCACCACAAACGGCGAACCTTTCAGCAGGTCACGGTTGAAGTCATGCTGCTCCATCCCGCTCACCGCCAGCACATCGCGGTTATGCAGCAGTTCGCTGTCGCCCCCGGCGGTAGGCACGCCCAGCACCACCCGGTTGTAAGCGAGCGCCGTGCCGGTCGCGTTGCCGGAGCGCGCCGCCATATCCAGCAGGGTGGCAATCTGCGTTTCGCTGGGGTTTTCCGGCAGCATCAGCACCGTTTCAGAAAAATCAGCCAGCCGGGTGAACGGGAACGAGGCGCCGACGAAATAAGAGAGGTTAGGCAGCAGCGCAAAGTGGCGGGTGTGGCTAAGGTCGATCCACGAATCCTCTTCAATGCGGCTTTTAATGTTGTTATTGAGCAGCACGCTACACGGCGCGCTCGCCTTCGGCTGGATATTGAAATAGAGCGACAGCTGGTTATCGCCGTAAATCATGTACGGCTCCAGCGGCATGTCGAACTTCTCCTGGCGCGCGTCGCCGCCCAGCTTATGCCACAGGGTCTCCAGCGCCCCCTGCTTATTCACCGGCAGGTTGTGCAAAAACGTGTTGTTCAGGGTCATGCTGAGCCACGAACGCTCTTCATCAATCCAGCTTTCGGAGGGGAAACGGTAGCCAATGTGCAGCGGAATGGTCTCGCCGTCCCATAAGAAGAGATCGGGCGCGGCGCGAAACGCCACCCGGATCGCGTCATGCCACAGCCCGGTGGAGGTCAGGCTCTGATCTTTACGGATCAGTTCAGAAAGCTTCACCGGCCGATCGGTTGGGATCCAGCGCGGCGCATCGTAAGGTTTGCTGGCCGGGATGGGCTGCTTCTCCACGTCTACCGAGGGGGTCTGCATCGCAAAGTTGCCGCGGGTCAGACGCCAGGCGGCGGCGCGCAGGCTGGCGTCATCTTTCCCTACCACCAGCAGCAGTTTGTACACCGGGTTCGCCGGGTTATCCACTATCCGCAGCAGCGGCTGCGCGCTCTCGGGCAGCGTCAGGCCGCCAATCTGCTCGCCGGGATGACCAATCAGAATGCCGTTTTTCTCCGGCAGACGGTCATGCCAGGCCGCAAACGCCACGCCGCGGTAATCTGCCTGAATGCCTATCCACGACGAGATCAGCGCCCCGGCGCTGAGGGTATCCGGGCTGAGCTTTGCCGGAAACGCCATCGCAATGGCCGCAGGGGTCATCTGCATATTGTCGAAGAAAGGCCGTGGGAAGTGGCTCAGGTCCGCGCCAATATCCAGCTGCTGCCCTTCCAGTTCAAAGCGGGAGTCCGGCATCACCGTCACGCGGTATTTATTGGTCAGATCGCGCTGGCACTGCATGGCATCGCCGTCGATCACTTTAAAGCTGAGGTTGTTGCTGGAGACCATCAGCGCCGCCGGGATATCAAGCTGATACTGGGCGATATCGCTGTCGCTGGTCGTGAGCGGCACGGTGCCGAGGGGCTGGCCGTTGAGCATTAGCTGCATGGTGGCGTTGCGCGAGGCCATCGCCGGGGAGATTTTCAGGTTCAGCGTCAGCCGCGCGGTGGTAATCACCTGATCCAGCGGCAGGGTGAACGTCGCGCCCCCCTGAAACTGGCCGCCGCTCAGCGAGATGCCTTCGGCAAAGCCCATCTGCGCAATGCTGACGCTGTTTACCACAGACGGCACAAATAATGGCGTAGCGGCTGGCTCGTTTTGCGGCAGCAGCGACGCCACCGTCGTCTCTTCGCCGTGCAGCGGCGCGATAAACAGCGAGCCGAGCAGTAGCGCAAGGGAAGTCAGGCGTTTCATACGTTGCCCTCCTCCCCGGCCGCGGCGCGGGCGTGCTGCGCGCGCAGGCGGCGATTCTCCCGGCGGTTTTTCCACGTCAGCCAGAAGAGGTCGAAAACGCAGCGGATAATGGTGCCCATCGAGCGGAACGGGTTGTCCTGCGGCTTCGGCGGGTTGATCCACGCGTCGGCGCGGGAGAGCACCACGCGCACCAGCTCGCGGCGGCGCGACAGCGGAATATCTTCGAACATCAGGCGGATAAAGGCCTCATCGCTGGCCACGGTTTTCACCGGGATCAGAATGGCTCCGGACTGCAGCAGCAGCTCTATCTCTTCAATTTCATCATCCTGATGGCGGCCATCCGGCGCCACGATGCGGCAGCCGCCCATCGACAGGTCAGCGGTATGGCTACGGGAAACAATGCCGCTGGCGTAGTGCAGCAGCACCGGGATCTCGGCGTCAATACGGATGGTTTTCCGGGTCTGGCGGGTTTCCCGCGCCACGGCGATAGCGGCCAGCAGGAAGATCAGGCTATAGAGCCCCCAGCCCACGTTGAGGGCGATAACGCGCGGGTCCACGCCGAAGTAGTCATGAGCGCAGGCGCGAACGATACCGGCTATCACCCCCGCCGCCAGCAGCAGGGCGATAATCAGGTGCGGACGCACCACGCCAAAGTCAAAGTAGCCCACGTCGAGCAGCGCCCCTTTATCGGTGACGTTGAACTTGCCGCGCTTGGGGAAAATCATGGTGACCACCGTCGGCAGGACGATATGGAAAGCCAGCACCAGGTCGTAGATCTCCCCCCAGAAGCTGTAACGGTGCCGCCCGTTCATCCGCGAGTTGACGTAGATGGCAAGGAACAGGTGCGGCAGCGCGTAGGCAAATATCAGGCTCGCCGAAGAGTGAATAATGTTCAGGTTAAACAGCAGGTAGGCCAGCGGCGCGGTCACAAAGGCGATGCGCGGCAGGGCGAACTGATAGTAGAGCATCGCGCTGAGGTAGCACAGGCGCTGCTGGATAGTCAGCCCGCGTCCCAGCAGCGGGTTATCAAGGCGGAAAATTTGCGTCATGCCACGCGCCCAGCGGGTACGCTGAATCACGTGCAGCACCAGGCGTTCGGTAGCAAGCCCGGCGGCCAGCGGAATATCGATAAACGCTGAACCCCAGCCGCGGCGCTGTAATTTCAGCGCGGTGTGGGCATCTTCGGTCACCGTCTCTACCGCGAAACCGCCTATCTCTTCCAGCGCGCTGCGGCGAATCACCGCACAGGAGCCGCAGAAGAAAGTAGCGTTCCAGTTATCATTGCCCTGCTGAATCGGGCCGTAGAATAGCGCCCCTTCGTTAGGAATATTGCGCCCGACCGAGAGGTTGCGCTCGAACGGGTCCGGCGAGTAGAAGTAGTGCGGCGTCTGTACCAGCGCCAGCTTCGGGTCTTGCAAAAAGCCGCCTACCGTCGCCTGCAGGAATATGCGCGTCGCCACATGATCGCAGTCAAACACGCAAATCAGCTCCCCCTGGGTAAGCTTCATGGCGTGGTTGAGGTTACCCGCTTTGGCGTGGTTGTTGTCATTGCGGGTGATATACCCCACCCCAACATCGGCGGCGAAGACGGCGAATTCGCGCCGTTTACCGTCATCCAGCAGGTAGATGTTGATTTTATCTCGCGGGTAGTCGATGCACTGGGCGGCCAGCACGGTATCGCGTACCACCTCCAGCGGCTCGTTATAGGTGGGGATATAGACATCAACCGACGGCCACAGGCTCATATCATCAGGCAGCGGAACAATTTCACGTTTTAACGGCCAGACGGTTTGCAGATAGCTCAACAACAGCATTACCCAGACATAGACTTCCGCCAGAAATAACCCCATGCCAAGAATGGTCTCAATCTCGGAATTAAAATGCAGGGTCTGTGTCAGACGGAAATACATATAACGGGTCGACAGCAAAATCGACATCACCACCATAATCACGGAGACGCTGCGTTTTTTGCTAAAGCCCATTAAAAACAGCACGCCAATACTGAGTAGGCCGAAAATATACTGTTTCTGGCTGTCCATCGGCGTGATGATCACCAGCACGGCAACAGGCAGCAGTGCCAGCACCAGCAAAATAGAGAGAAACTTTTTCATAAATAGCCCTGCGCGAATTAGAAGCCAGACATCGTCGGTTTTCCGTGAACGGTGCCGTCGCCGATTTTGACGCCGAGAATACCGGCGACTTTTTTGGCAAGCAGTTCGATGTCAAATGCCGCAGCGGAGGCGGGGCTAAAGTCGAAAATGGACTGTTGCGAGGCGTTGGCTTCTACCACGCTCTCATCACGATGGATCACGCCCAGCAGCCGGTCGCCCAGCTTCTGCTCCATAAAAGCGGTCACGTCGCGGCTAATCTGCCGACGGTTATCGCTCTGGTTAAGCACCACATAGTGGCCCGCTTTTTTATTGAGCACCTCACCGGTAAGGCGGTGATTTTCAATATGCGGCAGCAGGGAAAGGGACGCCGTATCGGCCTGCAGGGCGACCAGGTGCAGGTCGGCAAGCCGGGACATCGCCTTCAGGGCGGCGGAAGGGCCGGGAGGAAAATCGGCAACGATAATCAGGCCGGGGTAGTTCAGCAGGGTATTTAACCCCCGGGTGAGAAAGTGTTCGTCGGCCGCCAGGCGCTCATCCAGCGCCAGACGCTGTTGCTCGCTGGCGTCGCCATAGGGCAGCACGAAAATATTACCCCCTGCGGTCAGCACAAACTGGCTCCAGTCGGAGGATTCCGCCGCTCTGGCGGCAAAGCCGCGACCATCGGCCAGGGGAACGCCAAAGTGCAGACGCAGGGCATTCTGAATATCAAAATCCAGCGCCAGCACCTTACTGCCGGACCGCGCAAGCGCGTAAGCCAGATTTGCCGTCAGGGTCGTTTTCCCAACGCCCCCCTTCGGCGAACAGACACAAATCAACGGCATGAAGCGATCCTTTCAAGCAATGAGTGTAATGGCCTTTCTTTTTCTTCATCAGGTTTGGCATCCGCCACTTTCGCCGCGAACAGGCGGGCGTAATCCGCAGGCGCGGATGCTGACGCGGGGCGGGAAGGCGCTCTGGCGAGCGCGGGCGCGGCCACAGGCGCGGCAGCGACAGGCGCGGCTGCCGGTTCCTCATGGCGCACCGGCTCAGCAACGGGCGCTGGCGCTGCGGCGGAGAGTTGCTCCGCCACTTCCTGAAACAGAGAGACGGACGCGGCGGGCGTTTCAACGTGTGCGGCGGGCGCTACGCGTTCCGTGGCGGCGAAACGTTCCGGATCGACGGGCTGCGGCTGCGACAGAGAGACGTGGCCTCCCATTGCCAGCCCGGCGTCTTCAGAGGCAGGGGCGAACTGGTTAATTATCGCCCAATTCCCATGCTCGTGCGCCTGCTTCTGCGCCGACAAATCCTTAAAGTCATGGTTCTGGTTGCGGGTCTTATCCTTAAACCTCTGCAAATCATCATAATGGTTCATTGTTATACTCATGATTTACAAAAATAAACTGCCCCTCACGCCCGCAAAATTCGGCGCCAGGTAAACAGCTTTAGTCGCGTCTGTGATGAGGTATTTAATTATTAAGCTTATTATTTCGTGGTTAAATTACATCAGTATTATTTCACGCAAATATATAAACCCTTTCTCTCCACATGCTAACTTTTTTTAGCGGAAAAATCATTAAAGTAGTGAATAGCGAAAGCTGCAATAATTATTCTTATAAGAATTTACTAAAGCCAAATGACGTATAGAAAAAACTACCATGAGATTATTGCACAGCAGTTTAAACCAGATTATTTAGCAATCGATTTAATTCTCGATGAGTTGATGAAATATTTTGAATGGTTATTTATTTTCACCCAGCATGAAACTTTCATACCTTACCGCCATTTTTCGTTGCAGACTCACTGCGCGCTAGCCTCCTTGCCCGGAATGCGGTAAACAGTATCAAGGCACTATCGGGCGAGGAAGACGGCATGCATATTAGTGCACAGGTATTGAAGGTGATTATCACCATTGCACGGTGCGGAAGTTTCGCCGCCGCCGCGGAGGAGTTGCATAAAGTGCCCACCGCGCTTAGCTATACGGTGCATAAACTGGAAAGTGAGCTGGAACTCAAGTTATTTGAACGACTTGGTAAACAGCTAGAGCTCACCGAGGCCGGGCATTACTTTATTAAAAAAGGGCAGATGATCTTAAGCGAACTGGATGAACTTCAGTTTGCTACCCAGCGCATCGCCTCAGGCGTTGAAACGCGCCTGAACATCACCCTGAACAATATTATTAGCCTGCGCCCTCTCTACACCCTGCTGACGGAGAGCGAGCGCCACTTCCCCCATACGGAAATACATATCGCTATTGATGTCCATGACGGCGTATGGGACGCGCTGCTGGATAAACGGGCCGATATCGCCATCGGCGCGCCCAATCAGGTGGCGCTGCCCGGCGAAATCTGCTGCCTGGAGATGGCGACGGTAGAGTGGCTGTTCGCCATCGCTCCGGATCACCCCTTAACGGCGTTAACACGCCCGCTACGCGCTGACGACCTGCGCCGCTATCCGGCCATCTGCATTCAGGACACCTCGGTAAAACTGGAGCCGAAAGTGGCCTGGCAGCTACGCGGGCAGAAGGCGATTGTCGCGCCGGACTACCCGGCGAAAATCGCCATGCATCTCAATGGCCTCGGGATAGGCTTTCTCCCCTCCCACCTCTGCCAGCACTTTATTGACGACGGGCGGCTGGTGCGCCTGATGGTGGAAGAGAGCAAGCAGCCGACGCCGCTGTTCCTGGCCTGGCAGCAACGCTCCCCGCGCCCCTGCTACTCCTGGTGGCTGCAGCAGCTTAAGCTGCCGGAGGTGCAGCAAGGCTTCTACACTACCCTATGCTAACGCGTATGCCGCCGCGCGGATGCCGGCGAGCATATCCTCTCCGGATGAGTGGCCGTAGCGGGCGACCCCCTGCACCGCCTGCGGCAGGCGGGTGATATCAGCCGCCGCCAGCGCCAGCAGTAACGCGCCGTAGCGGCTTTCACATCCGTGGTTCAACATCGCCCGGCTCACGTCCGTGGTGCGGGGCAGGAGCGCCGGTAGCGCCTCCGCCAGCGCCTGCCGCTGCACGGCGCGCCAGTTGTCCAGCGTCCACAGCAGCCCCAGCAGATAATCATCTCCGGCGGGGGTCAGCCCCTCCCCATAGCCGACGAACGCGCGCGCCAGCGGCGTCGGGTCGCTTGCGGGGGTTCTGAGCCAGCGGATAAGCCTCTGCTGGGCGTCAGCAAGCCGCGCGTCGGCGGCCAGCGCCTGACGCACGCCTTTCGCCGCATGCAGAGCAAAAAAGTCATCAATGACGCCTGTTAGCTGCCCCAACGTCACCCTTGCGCCGCCGGGAACAAGTCGGGTGCTCTGCGCGAAGGCGTGACGCAAATCGACGCGCACGCTTTCCCCCGGGCGAAAAAAGGGGCGTAAATCCTGATGGTCAATGATAATGCCGCCGGGTGAGAGCGGCACGTCGCGGGTCTGTAATACCCATAACGCGCCCTCAGGCGTTTGCAGGTTGCAGGCGTGGCGAAAGACAGAGTGCGCCCGCAGCACATGCACCCCGCGGGGCAGCGTGTCGCATACCTGCAAACCCTTTATGCTTTCCACTCACGCTCCCCGTTCTGCACACGTTGCGACCATTATGGCGACTTTATGCCCGACCATCCCTCATATTTTTTGAGGAACAGGCAGAAAACGTTTTTGCGACCGGGGCGTTATCACTCCGTACACTCGATTTAGAGCCAGACAACAAGGGAACGTTTATGCGCACGATTAAAGCCCAACCTTTTGACTTTCAATTCGATCCCGCTTCCACCGCACTGGTGGTCATCGATATGCAGCGCGACTTTGTTGAACCGGGCGGCTTCGGCGAAGCGCTGGGCAATGATGTCTCCCTGGTGCGCCGGGCGATTGAACCCTGTGCCGCGCTGTTGAAAAGCGCCCGCGAAGCCGGGCTGCTGGTCATTCATACCCGTGAGGGACACCGCGACGATCTGAGCGACTGCCTGCCCGCCAAACGTACCCGTGGCGGAAAAACCTTTATTGGCGAACAGGGTCCGATGGGGCGCATTCTGGTTCGCGGTCAGCAGGGCCACGACATTATTCCTGAACTCGCCCCGCTACCCGGCGAGCCGGTTATCGATAAACCGGGCAAAGGGGCATTCTACGCTACCGACCTCCAGCTCATTCTCCAGTCCCATCGCATTACCTCGCTCATTCTGTGCGGCGTGACCACCGAAGTGTGCGTGCAGTCCACCGCCAGGGAGGCCAACGATCGCGGCTATGAACTGGTGATCCCCGAAGACTGCTGCGCCTCTTACTTCCCGGCCTTCCACCAGGCGGCGCTGGAGATGATTAAAGCGCAGGGGGCGATTGTCGGTTGGGTGAGCGATTCCGCTGCGGTTATCGCGGCGCTACGTCAGTAACGCTCTACAGGCATTAAGGCATTCGTTCGAGGATAAAAAATGACACTGCATTATCAATCTTTCCCCAATCTGTATAAGGACTCTGTCTCCCTGATGCAGATATCCGCCAGGCTGAACGCGCTGGCCGGGGTAGAGCAGGCGTCGGTCGCGATGGCGACGCCCGCAAACCTTGAACGCATGCGCGACGCAGGGATGGATATCACCCTGGAGCCGCGTCCCAACGACCTGCTTATCGCCCTTGAGGCGAGCGAAGAGGCGGGCAGCGAGGCGCTGAAACTCGCCGCGACGCTGCTGGCGCCGCCTGCGGCTGAATCGCAGGCAACCGCCGATCGCCGCAAGCCGGTCAGTATTGCCATGGGCCTGCACGACGCGCTGGACGCCAACTTCGCCCTGATTTCCGTACCGGGACGCTATGCGGGCGCCGAAGCGCTCAAAGCCCTGAGCCGCGGCCTGCACGTGATGCTGTTTAGCGATAACGTCCCGGAAGAGCAGGAGGCGGCCATCAAACGTTACGCCAGCGAACATCAGCTGCTGGTGATGGGGCCGGACTGCGGAACCGCCATTATTAACGGTCAGCCGTTAGGCTTCGCCAACGTGGTGCGCCGCGGCGCGATTGGCCTGGTCGCAGCTTCCGGCACCGGCTTGCAGGAAGTAAGCTGCCATATCCATCATCTTGGCGCTGGCGTCTCGCAGGCCATCGGCACCGGCGGGCGAGACCTGCATGAGGCGATCGGCGGGTTAAGTATGCTGCAAGGCATTAGCCTGCTGGCCGACGACCCCGATACAAAACTGATTGTTTTAATCTCCAAACCGCCCTCACCAGGGATTATGCAGAAAGTACTGGCCAGCGCGCGCCAGTGCGGAAAACCGGTCGTCGTCCATTTCCTGGGCGCAGATGACCACAGTTTGCAATATGAAGGCGTCATTCCCGCACTCAGCCTGCGTCACGCAGCGGAAGTCGCGGTAGCCACGTTAGAGGGTAAACAGGCGCCACGAGAGTCCAACACCAGGGATACTCTCATCGCCAAAGCCCGGGCCAGCCTCGGCGCGATGGCACCCACACAAAAAGAAATACGCGGCGTTTTCGCCGGCGGCACATTCTGTTACGAAGCACAACTTGCCCTGCTCGCGGCTGAAATCCCCTGCGAGTCCAACGCGCCTGTTCAGGGCGCGACGGCGCTCCAGAGCCAACAGCAGGGCCACGGACACAGTCTTATCGACATGGGGGACGATGAATTTACCCGGGGCAGACCGCACCCGATGATTGACCCGGAACTGCGCAACGCGCGGCTCCTTACCGAAGGCCGCGACCCGGCCACGGCTGTTTTACTGTTTGATATCGTGCTGGGCTACGGCGCCAGCGCCGATCCCTGCGCCGCGCTGTTGCCGGTGCTGGAGACTCTGCGGCAGGAGGCAGCGCAAGCGCAGCGCCATCTGTTGCTCATCGCCCATGTTTGCGGCACAGAAGACGATCCGCAGAATCGTCAGCAGCAAATTGAACGTTTACAACAGGTCGGCGTGCTGGTTGCAGACAGCAATATCGAAGCTGCACGGCTGGCGGCTTTCGTAGCCCTTCAACGGAAATAGATGATGACGACGTTATTTCAACAACCGCTCAGCGTGCTGAATCTCGGTCTGGAGAGCTTCGCCAACGATATACGTGATGCAGGCGGAGACGTTCTGCATTTGCAATGGCGACCCGCGGCCCAGGGCGACGAAGAGGCGAACTGGCTGCTGGCGACGCTGATGGCCGATACCCGCGTCGATGCGGCGAATGAGATCGCCCTGCAACGCTACCTTGACGCCCAGCCGGTGCTGGTGGATATCATGACCGCGCGGGAAGCGATTCCCGGGCTGGCGGCAGAGCGTAAGATCCTGCACGCCGGGCCGCCTATCGCATGGGCGGACATGTGCGGCCCGATGCAGGGCGCGATTGCCGGCGCGATTGTGCTGGAAGGCTGGGCCAGCGGCGTTGAGCACGCCATGCTGCTTGCCGCCAGCGGGGAAATCGCCCTGGAGCCTTGTCATCATCACCATGCCACCGGGCCGATGGCGGGGATTATCAGCCCGTCAATGCCGGTCTGGGTGGTTGAGAATAAAACCCACGGCAACCGCGCCTACTGCAACTTCAATGAAGGGCTGGGCAAAGTGCTGCGCTTTGGCGCTAACCACGATGAGGTGCTGACGCGTCTGCGCTGGATGGCCGATGTGCTGGCCCCTGCCCTCAAACAGGCGCTCGCCATGAGCGGCAATATCGAACTCAAACCGATGATTGCCCAGGCGCTGCATATGGGCGACGAGTGCCATAACCGTAACGTCGCCGCCAGCGGGCTCTTTTTCCGCCGTCTCGCGCCGCATCTGGCCCGTATCAAACACGGCGCGGAAGCGCTGGAGTTTATCGCCGCCAATGACCACTTCTTCCTGAACCTGTCGATGGCCGCCTGTAAATCCATGCTTGATGCCGCCAGCAACGTGCCGCACAGCTCAATGGTGACGGTGATGGCGCGTAACGGCGTAAACTTCGGCATTCGCCTCTCCGGTACAGGGGATCGCTGGTTTCAGGCGCCGGCTAACCCGGTTGACGGCCTGTTCTTCCCCGGTTTCGGCGTGGAGGATGCGGCGGCGGATCTGGGCGACTCCGCCATTACCGAAACGGCAGGCATCGGCGGCTTTGCGATGGCAGCCTCCCCGGCGATTGTCAAATTCGTTGGCGGCACGCCTGCCGACGCGGTACGCCACAGCCAGGCCATGCATGAAATCACCCTGACCACGCAGCCCGCGTTCACGCTGCCCGCGCTTAATTTCGTCGGCAGCGGCTGCGGCATCGACGCTCGCTGCGTCGTTGACAGTAATATTCTGCCTATCATTAACACCGGTATCGCCCACAAGCTCGCGGGCGTCGGGCAAATCGGCGCGGGCATTACTACCGCGCCTCTGGCCTGTTTCCTTGCGGCGATTAAAGCATTGTCGCAAGGAGACGACCATGTCTAGCGGCAAACTCGCCGTCGTCGCGGTCGGCGGCAATGCGTTAATCCGCGCCCCTGGCGAAAACGCCCTTGAGCAGCAGTACGACGCGGTTAAAGAGACCGCCAGCCATGTGGCGGAGCTGATTGTCGCAGGCTGGCGCGTGGTGCTAACCCACGGCAACGGGCCGCAGGTGGGTTTTATCCTGCGCCGCAGCGAGGTCGCCCGTGACGCCGCGCCTACCGTGCCGCTGGAATACGCCGTCGGCGATACCCAGGGGGCGATCGGCTTTATGTTCCAGAACGCCCTCGACAACGCGCTGCGCAAACGCGGTTACCCGCAGAAAAACGTGGTGGCGCTGGTCACCCGTACCCGTATCGATCCCCACGACCCTGCCTTCACAAAACCGGACAAACCTATCGGCGCCTGGCTGGACAAAGAGACAGCCAGCCAGCTTGCCGCCGCGCAGGGCTGGCATATCGCCGAAGATGCCGGGCGCGGCTGGCGGCGCGTGGTCGCCTCGCCTACGCCGCTGGAGGTGATTGAAACGCCGATTATTCGTACGTTGCTGGCGCAGGATACGCTGGTGATCGCCTGCGGCGGCGGCGGGATCCCGGTCTGGCGGGATCGTGACGGATCGCTGATGGCGGCGCAGGCGGTGATCGACAAAGATCGCGCGTCCGCCCTGCTGGCGATTGAATTGCAGGCAGACATGCTGCTTATTCCTACCGGCGTTGATCGGGTGGCGCTCCATTTTGGTACGCCGCAGCAGCGCTGGCTGAGCCAGCTTTCGCTGGCACAGGCGGAACAGCTGCTGCAAAGCAGCGAATTTGGCGCGGGCAGTATGGCGCCAAAAGTAGAGGCGATGGTGACTTACCTACGCGCCTGCCCACAGGGAACCGGGCTTATCACCACGCCAGAGGGGATCGCCCGCGCGCTCAACGGGCAGGGTGGAACCCGTTTTACGTGCTAATGCAAGCACACTATTCAGAGCAAAACACTATGATAAATAACAAGATATTACTCGCCGTTAATGGCACATTAATGCGTGGCCTTGCGCTTAATCCGAATATGGTCGCCGCGCAGGCCGATTTTGTCCGTGAAGCGCATACTGCCGCCTGCTACCGCTGCTGGAGCATTAACGATAACCACCCTGGCATGATTCGTACGCCGGGCGCTGGCGGTGAAATAGCCCTGGAGATTTGGGCCGTTCCCCCCGCCGGGCTGGGAGAGATCCTCGCCAAAGAGCCCGCCGGATTGTGTATCGGTAAAGTGGAACTGAGCGATGGCAGCGAAGTACTGGGCGTACTGGCCGAACCCTGGCTGGTGGAAGGGCAAAAGGAGATTACCCATCTGGGAGGCTGGCGAGCGTATACCGGCCATTTTATGACTACATAATTACGTCAGGAGCAGGAGCATGGCACAAGGAAATCACGCTTATCGCCCATCGCTGTGGGTCGCAGGCGATTTAAACGCTTTTTTTGGTCTGTTCACCAATGTGTTGTTGAATGTGCTGGTGCTCTCGGGGTTAGCGCTGTATGTCGCGCAAATTCCGGCCACCACTGTCTATGGCCGTATTCTGCCAGCGCTGGGCATCGCCCTGCCGCTTGGCAATCTCTTTTACGCCTGGCTTGCCTGGCGGCTGGCGCGCCGCGAGGGGCGGTCTGACGTTACCGCCCTGCCTTACGGCCCCAGCGTCCCGCATATGTTTATCGTGGTATTCGTGGTAATGCTGCCGACCCTGCTCATCCATAAAGACTGGATGCTGGCATGGAAGCTGGGCCTTATCTGGGCAATGATTGTCGGCGTGATTGTGCTGGCCGGGGTCATTGTCGGGCCGACTATCCGTAAATATACGCCGCGCGCCGCCATGCTGGGGACACTGGCGGGTATCGCTATCGCCTTTATCGCCATGCGTCCGGCCTACCAGATGTTTGATACCGCCTGGATAGGCGTTATCTGCTTCGCTATTATCCTGCTCAACTGGGTTGGCAATGTGCGCCTGCCGTTTGGCCTGCCTGGCGGGCTGGCGGTGGTGATTGTCGGCTGCATCCTCGGCTGGGGAGCGACGCTGCTCGGCCTGAGCGACATCATGAGCCCGGCGGCGGTGAAAGAGGCCGCGGGCAACTTCTCCCTGCATCTGCCCTCCATTACCGGCGATGTGTTTAGCGTGCCGTCCGAGCTGGTGTGGCCGCTGCTGGTCACCGCTATCCCGCTGGGTATTTTCAACTTTACCGAAATCCTCAACAACGTGGAGTCCGCGGCGGTAGGCGGCGACAGCTATAACCTGCGCGCGGTGCTGGCGGCGGATGGCGTCGGCGCGATTGTCGGCGCGCTGCTCGGCTCACCTTTCCCGCCTGCCGTGTATATCGGTCACCCCGGCTGGAAAGCGATGGGCGGGCGTATCGGTTACTCACTGGCGACCGGTATCGCCATGGCGGTGGTCTGCTTCCTGGGGCTTACCGCGCTGCTGCTGTCGATTATTCCTCTGGTCGCTATTGTGCCCATCCTGCTCTTTATCGGGCTGGTTATTGGCGCGCAGGCGTTCCAGGTTTCCCCGAGACGCCATGCGCCGGCCATCGTGCTGGCACTGGTGCCGAACATCGCCGAATGGGCGAAATCTCAGGTGGATGGCGCGCTGAACGCGGCCGGGGCCAGTTCGGTGAACCTGTCTGCCGACGTGCTGGCGAACATGACCAGTAACGGCGTGCTCTATAACGGCATGGCGGTGACCGGCGGCGGCGCGGTGCTGGCAGGGTTGATGATGGGGGCGATTGCCGCGTTTATTATCGACCGGCGCTTCAACTGGGCCGCAGTCTATGCCGCAGCCGCGACGGTGCTCTCATTCTTTGGCTTTATTCACGGCCACCAGATGGCGGTTAACGCCTCGCCAACGGTGACCTTTGCCTACGCGGTAGTCACCGTGCTGCTAACCTTCCTCGCCTGGCAGCAGGTACGCGAGCAGGGCAAACTGGACTGGTCTCCGATTGATAACGACAGCGAGCCAATGCGCTGAGCGCAAGTTTGATTCGTAGCCGATGCGCTTATCGGGGCTATGGTTGTAGCGGTATGTTCCCCTCTTCCCAAAGGAGCGAGGGAAACGATCATGCGGGCTGGGGCTAGAGTTTTCCCCCTTCTACCTTTTAGGGAGAGGAAGGAAAACCGCCCAGGGAAGGACAAAAAAAACCGGAGGCTAAGCTCCGGTTCTGTATTTCAGCGTTTACGCCTGTGGCTTCTCGCCGTTTTCATCCTGATCGACGGCGAAGCAGGCGACAAGCTGGCCGCCGTAGTCTTTAAGCTGCGGCTGCAACTGGGTGCAGGGGCCGAAGCGACGACGGCAGCGGGCGTTGAACGCGCAGCCCGGCGGCGGGTTGAGCGGGCTGGGCAGCTCGCCGGTGAGCTTAATGCGCTCGCGGCGGTCGTCCGGGTTCAGACGTGGAGTGGCGGAGAGCAGCGCCTGCGTATAGGGATGACGCGGGTTAGAGAAAATCTGCTCTTTGGTGCCCTTCTCCACGCAGCGGCCCAGGTACATCACCATCACTTCATCCGCAATGTGCTCCACTACCGACAGGTCGTGAGAGATAAAGACATACGACAGCCCTAAGTCCTGCTGCAGGTCCATCATCAGGTTCAGCACCTGCGCGCGGACGGAGACGTCCAGCGCGGAGACTGGTTCATCGGCAATCACCACGTCCGGGTCCAGCATCAGACCACGGGCGATAGCGATACGCTGACGCTGACCGCCGGAGAACATATGCGGGTAACGGTCGTAATGCTCGGTTTTCAGGCCGACTTTCGCCATCATCGCCAGCGCTTTCTCCCGGCGCTCCGCTTTACTCAGCGTCGAGTTAATCAGCAGCGGCTCTTCCAGAATCTGCCCCACTTTTTTGCGCGGGTTCAGGGAGCCGTAGGGGTTCTGGAACACGATCTGGATTTTCTGCCGACGCAGTTTCTGCGCCTGCGGATCGTGTTTGAGCAGATCCTGCCCCTGGTAGTACAGCTCGCCGCCGGTCGGGGTTTCAATCATCGTCAGCAGGCGGCCAAGGGTGGATTTACCACAGCCGGACTCGCCTACCACCGCCAGGGTTTTACCGCGCTCCAGCGAGAAGGAGACGCCATCCAGCGCTTTCACCAGCCGTTCCGGGGCGAAAATCCCCTTCTTCACCGGGTAGTGTTTTTTCAGGTCGATAGCCTGCAACAACGGTTGCGTGGCGGCCTCGTGCGTACTCATAGTGTGGGCCTCCCGGCATCATCGAGTGGGTAGTGGCATTTTGACTGGCGTCCGCCGTCAACGGTGTTGAGCGCAGGCTCTTCCACCCGGCAACGGTCCGTCGCATAGGGGCAGCGCGGGTTCAGCAGGCAGCCGCTCGGACGGTCATACTTGCCGGGCACCACGCCGGGCAGCGACGCCAGGCGCGCTTTATCCTGCGCGAACTCCGGCAGGGCGCGCAGCAGCGCCTGGGTATAGGGGTGACGCGGCGCACGGAAGATATCCCGCGCCGCGCCGGTCTCTACCACCTGGCCTGCGTACATCACGATAATTTTATGCGCCGCTTCGGCCACCAGCGCCAGGTCATGGGTGATCAGGATCAGCGCCATGTTCTCTTTTTGCTGTAGCTCCAGCAGCAGTTCGATAATCTGCGCCTGGATGGTGACGTCCAGCGCGGTGGTCGGCTCATCGGCAATCAGCAGCTTCGGCTGACAGGCGATCGCCATAGCGATCATGACGCGCTGGCTCATCCCGCCGGAGAGCTGGTGCGGGTAAACATCCAGACGCGATGCCGGGTCCGGGATGCCCACCTGAGTCAGCAGGTCAATCGCCCGCTGGCGGCGCGTTCGCTTATTGCCGCCCTGATGCACCTTAATCGCTTCCATAATCTGGAAGCCGACGGTGTAGCAGGGGTTGAGGCTGGTCATCGGGTCCTGGAAGATCATCGCCACTTCGGAACCCACCAGATTACGGCGCTCTTTTTCCGAAATACGCTTTAAATCCTGGCCGTTGAAATCCAGGTTTTCCGCCATTACGCGGCCCGGAAAATCGATCAGCCCCATAATCGCCAGCGAGCTGACCGATTTACCCGAGCCTGATTCGCCAACGATACCGACGACTTCGCCCTGGTTAACGCTGTAGCTTACGCGGTCTACGGCGCGGAACTCGCTGCCAACGTCACCGAAGTGCACCGATAATTTATCTACATTTAATAACGCCATCTCGAACCTCTTACTGCTTCAGTTTGGGGTCGAGCGCGTCACGCAGTCCGTCACCCATCAGGTTAAATGCCAGTACCGTCAGCAGGATCGCCAGACCGGGGAAGGTCACGACCCACCAGGCGCTCTGGGCGAACTGCAACACATCGGAGAGCATGGTGCCCCACTCCGGTGTCGGCGGCTGCGCGCCCATGCCCAGAAAGCCGAGGGCGGCCATATCGAGAATGGCGTTCGAGAAGCCCAGCGACGCCTGAACAATCAGCGGCGCAAGACAGTTAGGGAAGATGTTAACGAACATCTGGCGCATGGCGCCCGCGCCCGCCACGCGTGAGGCGGTGACGTAGTCGCGGTTGACCTCTACCAGCACCGCCGCGCGGGTTAAGCGCACATAGTGCGGCAGCGCCACGAAGGTAAGCGCCAGCGAGGCGTTGACAATTGAGGGGCCGAATATCGCCACCAGCACCAGCGCCAGCAGCAGGCTCGGCAGCGCCAGCATGATATCGACCACGCGCATGATGATGTTATCCACCAGGCCGCCAAAATAGCCCGCGATCAGCCCAAGGATGACGCCCATAATCAGCGACAGCACGACCACCAGGCAGCCCACCAGCAGCGACAGGCGCGCGCCGAACATCAGGCGCGACAGGGTGTCACGGCCAACATCGTCGGTACCGAGGATATGCGACCAGGTTCCGCCGTCCTGCCAGACCGGCGGCGCCAGCAGCGCGTCACGGAACTGTTCAGCCGGGTTATGCGGCGCAATGACGTTAGCGAAGATAGCGATCAGCAGCATGATGACCACGTACGCCAGGCCAACAACCGCCCCTTTGTTGCGCTTGAAGTAATGCCAGAACTCCTGCAGCGGGGTCATCGGCACCGGTGCGGAGACAACTTTGTTTTCAGTTACTTGTGACATGATGTCCCCTTACTTCTTGTGACGAATACGCGGGTTCACCACGCCGTAAAGCAGGTCGACCAGCAGGTTGACGAGAATAATCATCGTCGCGACCAGCAATACCCCACCCTGCACAACCGGATAATCGCGGCGCTGCAGCGCGTCGATGAGCCAGCGTCCCAGGCCCGGCCAGGAGAAGATGGTTTCCGTCAGAATCGCGCCCGCCAGCATAGTGCCGACCTGCAGACCGATAACGGTCACCACCGGCAGCATGGCGTTACGCAGCGCATGGACGATAATCACCCGCATGCGGGTCAGCCCTTTGGCACGCGCGGTACGGATGTAGTCTTCCCCCAGCACTTCCAGCATCGAAGAGCGGGTCATACGTACAATCACCGCCAGCGGGATAGTGCCCAGCACGATAGCAGGCAGGATCATGTGCGCCAGGGCATCGATAAAGTTGCCCTCTTCGCCCCAGATGGCCGTGTCGATCAGCATAAAGCCGGTCAGCGGGTTACTGTCGTCAAGGAATACCATGTCGCTGACGCGACCGGAGACGGGCGTCAGGTTGAGCTGTACCGACACCAGCATGATAAGCATCATGCCCCACCAGAAGATAGGCATGGAGTAGCCGGTCAGCGCGAGGCTCACCGCGGTGTGGTCGAAAATGGAGCCGCGCTTCACGGCGGCCATTACGCCTACCGGAATACCGACTGCCACGGCAAAAATCATGGCGCAGACGCCAAGTTCCAGCGTCGCCTGAAAGCGAGGCACGAACTCGTCCCACACCGGAAGACGGCTTTTCAGCGATATCCCTAAATCACCGTGCAATACACCCCATACATAATGGACGTACTGCTCCCACAGCGGCTTGTCGAGACCAAGCTCTGCCAGCAACTGGGCGTGACGCTCAGGCGAAATACCACGCTCGCCCGCCATGATCATTACCGGGTCGCCGGGAATCATATGGACAAAGGCAAAGGTGAGAAGGGTGATACCGATAAACGTCGGGATAACAAGCCCAAGACGTCGGAGGATGAACTGCAACATAACCCGGATTCTCTGTAATGACGCAACCTGGCGGCGCGTCTGTATTGCTCACAAATGTAAATTCCCCGCAGGCAGGGAATAAGCCCTTCCCCTCTCCGTTGAGGAAGAGGGGGAAGGGCAGCGTGCCTGTTATTCCATGGACACGTTTTCGAAGTGGTGTTTGCCCAGCGGATCGACCACGTAGCCTTTCACCTCTTTACGCACCGGCTCATAGACGGTGGAGTGCGCGACGATCAGCGCAGGTGCCTGGTCATGCATCATGACCTGAGCCTGTTTGTACAGTTCGACACGCTTGTTGTGGTCATCGGTTGCGCGCGCCGGCTGAATCAGATCTTCAAACGGCTTGTAGCACCAGCGAGAGTAGTTGGAACCGTCTTTCGCCGCGGCGCAGCTGAACAGGGTGGCGAAGAAGTTATCCGGATCCCCGTTGTCGCCGGTCCAGCCCATCATAACGGCCTGGTGCTCACCCGCTTTGGCGCGTTTCAGGTACTCGCCCCACTCGTAGGTAACGATCTTGGCCTGGACGCCGATTTTCGCCCAGTCAGCCTGAATCATCTCGGCCATACGGCGTGCGTTCGGGTTGTACGGACGCTGTACCGGCATCGCCCACAACTCAACGGTGAAGCCCTGCTCGTGGCCGGACTCTTTCAGCAGCTGTTTCGCTTTCTCGACGTCGTAGGTGTAATCCTTCACGTCGTCGTTATAGCCCCACATGGTTGGCGGGATCAGGTTTTTCGCGGCAATGCCTGCGCCCTGATAAACGGCTTTAATGATCGCCTCTTTGTTTACCGCGTAGGTCAGCGCCTGACGCACTTTCACGTCATCAAACGGTTTCTTCTCGGTGTTGAAGGACATGTAACCGACGTTCAGGCCAGCCTGCTCCATCAGGTTGATGTTTTTGTCCTGCTTCATGCGCGCGATGTCCGCCGGGTTCGGGTACGGCATCACCTGGCATTCGTTCTTCTGCAGTTTGGCGTAACGCACGGAAGCGTCAGGCGTGATAGAGAAGACCAGACGGTCGATCTGCGGCTTGGTGCCCCAGTAGCCTTCAAACGCTTTATACAGAATACGGGAGTCTTTCTGGTACTGCTGCAGCTGGAACGGACCGGTACCGATAGGGTTCAGGTCAACTTTATCCGGCGTACCGGCTTTCAGCATGTTGTCAGCATATTCTTTTGACAGGATAGAGGCGAAGTCCATGGCCAGGTCGGCGAGGAACGGCGCTTCAGGGCGAGTCAGCACGAACTGGACGGTCATATCGTCCACTTTCTTCACTTCGCTAATCAGGTCTGGCAGACCCATGCCTTCGAAGTATTCATAGCTGCCGCCAGAAATTTTGTGGTACGGGTTCTGGGCATTTTGCTGACGATCGAAGGAGAACACCACGTCATCGGCATTCAGGTCGCGCGTCGGTTTGAAATCTTTATTATCCTGCCACTTCACACCCTGACGCAGGTGGAAGGTATAGGTTTTGCCGTCTTCGCTGACTTCCCACTTTTCAGCCAGGCCAGGAATAATTTCGGTTGTACCGGTTTTGAATTCCACCAGACGGTTATAAATAGGCACCGAGCTGGCGTCATAGGTGGTTCCAGAGGTGAACAGCTGTGGGTTAAAGCCTTCCGGCGAGCCTTCTGAACAGTAAACCAGGGTTTTAGCCTGCACGCTTGCCGCTACGGTCATCGCCACCAGGCTAAGACCAAGCTTCAGCATCCCTGACTTCTTCAAGGAAATACTCATTATTCTGCTCCAATGTGATATGTGTTGTTACCCTTGCGCTGGGCTATCCGACAGCCGTTATTAGATTTTTGCCTGGCATTGCCGGAAGTTATGAGAGATGGGGAATCCTTTCAGGGCTGACTGAGTTGCAGTGCAGATTCTCCGTGAAATGCCCCTCATGCCCTACAATCTGTCAATAGAATGTCAAAACGTCAATACAGGTAACGGGGATTTACATCGTTGATGCGAATCAACAAACAAAGTGAAAAAAAAGCTCCGGCCTCTATTTTCAGCAGGTAAATTTATGCTACGCGCAATAAAGCAGAACATTCCTCCTGACTAATTTACGCATCGC
>NZ_HE578948.1:41828-249246 GCF_000321045.1 Phytobacter massiliensis JC163 | reverse complement strand
TTTATCGTTTGAGCAGTTTCTGAAAAATTTCTTACGGAATGCTGAATATATGAGCGATTAATACCGCGAACGTTAAAACGCACAGCGGAAAATGCTGGGGTTATCTATAAGCAACGCGAAAAAAGATTTAACTATATATAAAAAATACAATGGAATATGTCACAGAAACGTTAATGGGCAGGGGGAAATAAGGTGAGGGGAAAACCGTAACCCGGATAAGGCGTAGCCCGGGTAAGCGTGAGCGCACCCGGGATTCCCGGATGCGGCGTTGCCTTATCCGGGCTACGTATACTCATCCTCACAAACTCCGGAAAGCAAAAAGCCAGCCCGAAGGCTGGCTTTTCTAAATTGGTCGGTGCCAGATGATTACTCGCCACTGCGTGGCTCGCCCTGCGGGCCGTTGCTGGCGCAACGTTCTCTCGCTTCGCTCGAGTCGAACCTCCACCCCCGGAGGTTCTCATCCTCGTTGGCACAGATGCAAAAAAGCCTGCTCATTGAGCAGGCTTTTCGAATTTGGTCGGTGATAGAGGATTCGAACCTCCGACCCCTTCGTCCCGAACGAAGTGCGCTACCAGGCTGCGCCAATCACCGAATGCGGGGCGCATCTTACTGCCACACACCCCTACCGTCAATCCTTTAATGTAAAAAAGCCGCCTGACTGGCGATAAAGCCGCCAGTCCTTACTTCGCCGCGTCCGTCGGCAGATGACACCAGTTGTTATTTTCGTTAATCCCGCCGTTTGGCGAGGTATAACCCAGGCAGCCCATGATGGTGTCGTACAGCTCAACGTGGCGGCGGGGCACTTTCATCGCCGCCTGCTGCTTGAGATGGGCGAACATCTTCGCTTTATCCGGGTTTTGCAGATACTTATCCGACATCCATACCATCATCGGTACCCGGAACTGCTCTGGCGGCGCCATCTTGCGCGGCGTGCCGTGCAGGTGCTCCTTCTCATTAATCGACTCGCCGTGATCCGCCGCGTAGAAGACAATCGCCTTCTTATCGCGCAGCTTATCAATCACCGTATCGATAAAGTGATCCACGTAGGTGACCGAGTTGTCGTAAGAGTTGATCAGCTCCTGCTTGCTGCATTTGCTGTCCACGCCAACGCACTCCGGCTTCCACTGCGCAAAGCTGCGCGGATAACGCTGGGTGTAGTTAAAGTGCGAGCCTTTGGTATGCAGCACAATTAAATGCTTGCCCTGCGTATTGTTATCCAGCGAGCGCTGCATCTCCTGAATCAGCAACATGTCGTCGACATTTTTTGCCCCGGTTGCGCGGCTCGGCGCCGATCTGCTCGCGGTAGGCGATGTTGTCCGCCATGGTGTTGCTGTAAAACCACATCTCGCTCTGCATCGCGTAGAGATCGGACGAGAAGCCCAGCTGCTTAAGCACCGCAAAGACGTTCTGCTCTTTCAGCGTGCGCTGCGGGTTATCATCCGCCCCGCCCTCGCGCACAAACATACAGCGCAGCGAAAGCTTGGTGGCGGTGTCGCAGGAGTAACCGCGGAAGGCGACCAGGTTTTTCTCCTGTGCCAGCTTCGGCGTGGTATTACGGGAATAGCCCAGCATTCCCATATGGTCCCAGCGCGTGGTTTCGCCAATGATAAACACCACATAGGTGTCGTCGATATCCTTTGGCGCAACGTAATTAAATTTTGTGGCCGGGTTAATCAACGATTTGTAGTCCGTTGACTCATCCACCTGCGCCCAGGCATACAGCCCCAGCGCGGAGAGCCAGTTAGAGGGGAGATAGGAGTTGGCTACCACGCCGCCATAGCTGGGCATATCGACGCCGGAACTGCGCTCCACCTCTTTTTGTTGCAGATCGAGCAGACGAATCGGCCCCCACACCATCAAAGCGGCTACCATCACCAGCGCCAGGCTACGCCACCGCTGCCCGCGGGTACGCAGCTGGCGCAGCAGGGTATAACGGCAGCGGTTATTCCAGATAGAGAGCAGCGGCACAATGCTGACAATCGCCACCCAGGCGATAAGCTGCCAGCCCACCACCTCTTTGGAGAGATCGATATCGGTCGTCATCACAGAGGCGATAATCCCGTAACCAATCACCACATTAAGGAAGGTCATGTAATAGCTGGCGGCGGCGGAAAAGAGCACCACCAGCGATGCCAGCACGCGCCAGGCGCGACGACCAAACAGCGAGAGCATACGAAGTAAAAAGAAAGTCACCAGCACCGTGGCAACCAGTTCAACAACCGCAGAGAGTCCTTTCCAGACGGTGAAGGCTTGCGCATAACCGTCAAACCGACGGTAAAAAACTGCGCTATTCATAAATAAGCCGATATATAACGCCAGCAGAAAACTTAATCTCTGCTGCGTCATCGCTTTGATATAACTCATGCAAGCAACCCTGGAAAAAGGGAAATTAACGCTGCCCGACGCTGGTCATCAGCATCCGATGGGCAATAAACGCGGGGGAAGTTAGTTCAGGAACTTCTTAAGCGCGGATAAGTAGACCACAGGCGGGGGGAAAAGTGTCTACAGGGAATGTGATCCGGCCATATATTTACAAAAATATATGGCCGTCTATTTGGCATTAATTCAGGAAATGTCTACTGCCTTGTCACGACGCCTCAGGCGTGGACTGGCTCGTAAGCGTGACGCTGCGGCTGGCGGATCGTGGTCGACAGGGCCAGCGACAGGATCAGCAGGGCGAAAATCACGCAGAAGGTGACATAGAAACCGCCGAACAGCGACGCGATAATCGAACCGCAGATGCTGCCGATACCAAACCCTAAGTAAATCACACCGTAGTTTTTCGCCAGGTTATTAAGACCAAAGAATTCGCTTACCAGCGACGGGAAGACGGTAATCGTGCCGCCGAAGTTAAAGGCTACACAGGCGATAGCGGCGAAGAAACTCATCGCGTTCAGCGGCGCGAAGAGCAGCGCGGCCATACCCACCAGCGAAATCACCTGGCCTATCGTGATCACGCGGATACGGGCAATCTTATCGGACAAGATCCCCAGCACCAGGCGGCCTGACAGGTTGGCGATGGAGATTACCGTGACCGCATTAGCGGCGGTAGCGACATCCAGATGCACCATTCCCTGGGCAATATCTTTCGCCACGCCAATCACATACAGACCGCTCATGCAGGCGGTGAGGAACATGACCGCCAGCATCCAGTACTGCGGTTTACGCATAGACTGCGCAAGGGTGAAGTCGTTTTCCACCACGCCGTTTACCACGCTCGCCTTCTGTTCTGGCGCATCGGTCATCAGCAGCGAACCGCAGACAATCATCACCAGTACAATCGCGCCCCAGATAACAAAGGTCTGTTCCAGACCCACGGAAGCAAGGAGCTGGCTGTCGATAAACTTAAAGCCAAGGCTGCCCAGGCCATAAGCGCCGATAGAGAAGGCGGAAATAAGCCCCTTACGCTCCGGGAACCATTTTACGCAGTTAGAGAGGGTTAACAGGTAGCCTGCGCCATCGGCCAGACCCACCAGCACCCCGGCGCTCAGCCACAGCATCATCAGGTTATTTGAGTGGGCGGTGAGGAAAAAGCCGACGCCCAGCATAATGCCGGAGGCCATGGTGACGCGTTTTACGCCAAAACGTTCCTGCAATTTGCCCGCGACGGAAGAAGAGAGCGCCAGCCCAAGGCTTAACAGACCAAAAGAGAAGGCCACCTGGCTTACCGGCTCATCGAGCTTATCCGCCAGGGCGCTGTTAAACAGGCTCCAGGTATAGACCGATCCTAACGCGAACTGCGTAATGATGGTGCCCAAAAGGGTCAACCAGCGAGTGCGGTGAGAGAATGATGTTGTCATAGCAGTTGTCCTGCGGAGAAAGTTAAGGAATTCACTGCTGACAACGATAGCGAAGCGCATTTCACGCCAGGGTTAAAAAGGCATGAAATGCAGCGGAGAAGGAATGAAATGCATTGAAACCGGAATGAATGGCAGCGCGAAAAAAGAAGGTGCGAAAAATCATTAAGTTAGTGAGCGCATACTATCAACGTAGAGTGCGTCATTATTGTTTCCGCAATGTAAAAACTTTGTATTTAATACGCATCAAAAGCGGGCGCTGACCCCCATGCTATAGAGGTAATTTTGCCCGGTCATCCAGTTTTCCGACTGCGAAAACGACGCGTAAGCCGCCAGATGCGGATTGAGCAGCATATCCGCGCCGAGGGTCACATCCAGCCAGTTGCCATACTGATTGGCAGCCGAAAGGCGGTTCAGCCCGGACTGGCTTTTCCAGACGTTCTCGCCAAACTGCTGGTTGTAGCTGATTTGCGCCCAGGGCCGCACGTCGCCCAGCCGGCTATCCACGCGCCAGCCGAGCGAACTGACGCTGGCATGCCAGAGCGGGTCGTCATAGGGCTGCGCGGTGACGCTATCGCCGAATTCGTTATACATAGAGGTGGTGGAACCATCGTAATGCCAGACGGCCACCGGCCCGGTCATGACATTGCCGGGCAGAGGAATATTCCAGCCGATACTCATGGTGCTCACGGCATCCAGCGGCGTATCGTCAGGTAAATTAAACGCCACGCCGGGGGCGCTTTGCGAGGAGCGAATCCGCTCTGCCAGAATATCGTTATAGTCTGGCTGGTGATCGCTGTCCCATGTATAGCGCTCAGCCATATTATTTTGCGGGTCGGCCGCGATATATTCTTGCTGCCAGGCGAATGCTGGGGAAGTGAAAAGCAGACAAACAGGCACTGCCATCAGCAAACGGCCACTGTATGTTATTTTCATTAATGCGACTCCGGAAAAGAGCCGAATCCGGCATATTTGTTATCGTTGTTGTTGAGGATCTGACCGGGGCAGGTTTACATCGCTAAACTCAGTGCTGTTTACGGTAGAGGGCATATCAATCCCGCAACCTGACGGAAAAATCCCTTTATTAACTATTGTCTTTTTAGCAGGCACGTCAAGCCGGGCCTGCATTTTATTTTTTAAAAATCAGCAACGGAGAAAGGATATGCAGCGTTGTGGTTGGGTAACACAGGACCCCCTTTATCTGGATTATCACGATAACGAGTGGGGTATCCCACAAACGGACCGTAAAAAACTCTTCGAGATGATCTGCCTGGAGGGACAGCAGGCCGGTTTATCGTGGATTACCGTCCTGAAAAAACGCGAGAACTACCGCCGCTGCTTCCATGATTTCGACCCGGAAAAAGTGGCGGCGATGGGGCCGGAGGACGTTGAGCGGCTGGTGCTGGATGCCGGTATCATTCGCCACCGGGGTAAAATCGAGGCGATCATCAACAATGCCCGCGCCTTGCTGGCTATGGAGCAGAACGGCGAGCCCTTCGCCGAGTTTATCTGGTCTTTTACTGACCATACGCCGCAGGTGACCCAGGCGGCGACGCTTGCCGGGATCCCGGCTTCGACGCCCGTTTCCTACGCGCTGTCAAAGGCGCTGAAAAAGCGCGGCTTTAAATTTGTCGGCACAACTATCTGTTATGCATTTATGCAGGCCTGCGGTCTGGTTAATGACCATCTTACGGGCTGTTTTTGTCATCCCGGAGGGCAGCATGATCGTCGAGTGGAACAGTAAAGAGACGGCCCCCCTGCTCAGCCTGTGGCTGGAGAGCACCATTTACGCTCATCCCTTTATCAGCGAAAGCTACTGGCGGGAGAGCGAGCCGCTGGTGCGTGATGTCTACCTCCCCTCCGCCCGCACCTGGGTACTGGAGGAAAACGGCGTGCCGCAGGGTTTTATCAGCGTGCTGGAGATGCAGTTTATCGGCGCGCTTTTTGTGCGTCCTGACGCGCTGGGCCAGGGAAAAGGCAAAGCGCTGCTTGACCATGTCAAACAGCGCTATAGCGCCTTAAGTCTGGAGGTGTACCAGAAGAACGAACGGGCGGTGAGTTTCTATCACGCTCAGGGCTTTCGCATAGAGGACAGCGCCTGGCAGGATGAAACGCAACACCCGACGTGGATCATGAGCTGGCAGGCGGATCAAACGCCGTCAGCGTAAGGGCCGGGCCGATATACTTTTCCACCCACGCCAGCGCGGTGTTTCCGGCGCAGCCGTTGCCCAGCCGTGAACTGGGCAGGTCTTTTGTCAGCACGTTGACGGCGCCGTTTTTGCAAATCCCCCCGGCGGCAGGGTCGAGATCCGGCCAGCCGCCTTCGTGAATGCAGATAACGCCAGGGCGAATGCCATCGGTAACCACAGCCCCTGCCAGCACCTGCCCGCGCTGGTTCCATACCCGCACCAGATCGCCGTCGGCGATACCGCGCGCGCTGGCGTCCTGCGGATGCAGGGTAACAGGTTCACGTCCGGCCACCGCATACTGTTCCCGCAGCGCGGAGTAGTTTAGCTGGCTGTGCAGACGATGCGCCGGATGGGCGGAGAGTACCTGCAACTGCTCCGCTTCGGCGTTGCCGTGCCACTCGTCTGGCGCAAGCCACATAGGGTGCGGCGGGCAATCGGCGTAGCCGAAGCTGGCGATGCGACGGGAGTAAATCTCAATCCTGCCGCTGTCGGTTTTCAGCGGAAAGGCCTGCGGGTCGCGGCGAAAGTCAGCGAAGCGGACAAAACGGGCATTCTCTTCGCTTTCCGGCATTTCAATCAGTTCGTTAGCCTCCCAGAACTGGGCAAACGGCGGCAGCGTCACCTGCTGGCTCGCCCCGCGCTGCTGGGCAATCTGATAGAAGGTCTCCAGCCACTGCAGGTCGCTTTTGCCTTCGGTAAAACGCGCCCGGCCTCCCGTCTCCCAGCGCTCGCTAAGCTCCGCAAACACCTCGAAATCATCTCGCGCCTCATCGCGTGGCGGCACCACGCGTTTCATCGGCACCAGATGCTGGTTGCTGTAGTCGCCGGTCATGGTTAAATCGTTGCGCTCAAAGGATGTGGTGGCGGGCAGCACAATATCCGCGTGTTTCGCCGCCGCCGTCCAGAAGCATTCGGAAATCACAATCAGCTCTGGCTTTTGCCAGGCGCGGATCAGGCGGTTGGTGTCCTGATGATGGGTGAAATTCGCGCCGCCGGCCCACCAGATAAAGCGGATATCCGGGAAGTGCCGGTCCATACCGTTGTGCTGGTAAAACGCGCCGGGGTTTTCCAGCGCCTCAACGATGCGCGCCACGGGAATTTTTTCCACCGCGTCCACGCCATCCTTTACCGAACCCTGCATGGACGCCAGCACCGCCGCGCGTCGCGTAGGGTTGCCGCCGTTGGCAAAGTGATAGGAAAGTCCAAAGCCGCCGCCGGGGGTGCCGATCTGGCCGAGCATGGCGGCAAGCGTCACCAGCATCCAGTGCTTCTGCTCGCCGAACTGCTGGCGCTGCATCCCCCAGCCGGACATCAACATGGTGGTATTTTCATGAAAAAGTTGCGCCAGTTCGCGGATTTTCGCCGCACTTACGCCGCAAATTTCGGCTGCCCATTCAGCAGTTTTCGCCACGCCGTCGCTTTCCCCCGTCAGGTAAGCGGCGAAGTGCTCATACCCTTCGGTGCAGCGGCTCAGGAAGTCGTCGTCCTGCCAGCCATTTTCCACCAGGGTGTGGGCAATGCCGAGCATCATTGCCACGTCAGTGCCCATATGCGGGGCGATCCACTCCATGCTATCGCCGAAAAACGCTACCGTCTCCGATCGCATCGGATCGATGCAGATCAGCTTTTTCCCGCTTTTACGCAGCGCGTCAAACCAGCCGATACCCTGCTCGTCCGACGCGTTCCAGGCAATTTTCAGCGTGTTAAGCGGGTTGGCGCTCCACAGCACCACCACATCGGTGTGTTCCAGCACCATCGGCCAGCTGGTCTGCTGCTGATACACCTCATTGCCGCCCACCACATACGGCATGATCGCCTGCGCCGCGCCGGTAGAGTAATCCCCCAGATGGCCGGTATAGCCGCCCGCCAGGCTCATATAACGCTGGAGCAGGGTGGCCGCCTTATGCAGCACCCCATTCGAGCGCCAGCCGTAAGAACCGGCAAAAATCGACGCCGGGCCATGCTGCTCGCGGATCCGTTTATGCTGCTGGTGAATTAAGGCCAGCGCTTCATCCCAGCTTACGCGTACAAATTCATCCTGCCCGCGCACGCCCTGCGGGCTGTCTGGCGAAGCGAGAAACCCTTTACGCACCATCGGAAAGCGCACGCGGGTGTTGCTGTGCACCTGGTCGCGCACTACCGTTTGCAGGGAATTGGGCTGGGCGGTGGGTAGCGCGCCCCGTGATGAGAGCACCGTCTCACCATCGGTTTCGACTAACATCGGCCCCCAGTGGGCGGCCGTAAGAACTGTTTTAATTTCCGGAGTGGTCAACGCGTGCTCCTGATGCTTGCAGGTGATGTGGCAGTCTGTCGGGTACTGCCTTATGAACTGGCTCTATCATCCACACGCCGTGCCAGTTGGCAAAGAATTAATCGGCATGAGAAACGCTCGCGGCGGGATAAGGCCTTTTCCCTCTTGCCTGCGCGGATTTTCGCGCTATGGTGTGGGCACACAGTAACCGCGAGGGAAGCCGGTATGGCGAAAACAACGCGCCCGACGATCAGTGATGTGGCAAAGGCGGCAAAAACGGGCAAAACCAGCATTTCACGCTATCTGAACGGCGAGAAACACCTGCTGTCGGAGGCGCTGCTGGCGCGTATTGAACAGGCCATCGCCGAACTCGACTATCGTCCCAGCCTGATGGCGCGCGGGCTCAAACGTGGCCGCACCCGGCTTATCGGCCTGATTATTGCCGATATTACCAACCCCTACTCCGTACATGTACTGAGCGGCATTGAGGCCGCCTGCCGGGAAAAAGGCTTCACCCCGCTGGTCTGCAACACCAATAACGAGATAGATCAGGAGCTGCACTATCTGGATTTACTGCGCAGTTACCAGGTGGAGGGCATTGTGGTGAATGCGGTCGGCATGCGTGAAGAGGGGCTGAACCGCCTGCAGCAGTCGTCCCTGCCAATGGTGCTGATTGACCGCAAAATTCCCGACTTTGCCTGCGATGTCGTCGGGCTCGACAATGTTCAGGCCGCCACTACCGCCACTGAACACCTGATTGAACAGGGCTTTGAAGCGCTGCTGTTCCTCAGCGAACCGCTGGGAACGGTGAATACCCGTCGGGAGCGGCTGGAAGCCTTTCGCACCACGCTTGCCCGCTATCCCGGCGCGGTGGCGGAGAACGCCGAAACGCCGCTTCAAGAAGCAGACCAGATTGATAACGTCTTGCGCCAGTTCCATTCCCGCCATCGGGGCATGCGTAAGGCGGTGATCTCGGCTAACGGCGCGCTCACGCTACAGGTTGCCCGCTCGCTGCGGCGCATTGGCCTGCACTGGGGCAGCGATATCGGCCTGCTCGGCTTTGACGAACTTGAATGGGCCGAACTGGCGGGCGTTGGCATCACCACGTTGAAACAGCCCACCTGGCAGATTGGCTATGCCGCGATCGAACAGGTTGTGCAACGCATTGAAGGCACCCGGGATACGGTGCGCGAACGGCTTTTCTCCGGCGAACTAATTGTTCGCGGCTCTACCGCCCGATAATTAACCTTCGTGATGCCGATCATAAATTCAGCACGCTGAGCTTCTCTTTGGAACCGGTTCCATCTAGCGTTAAAGGCAATCAAACAGTCTTTACCCGAGGGGAACCGGAAGATGAAACGTAAAATCATCGTTGTCACCGCCGCCTATGGCAGCACCCAGGTCGCCGCGATGGGCGGGCAGCTTGCCACGCTGCCGCTGATTGCCGACGCGGGCGCGGACGGCGTTGAAATACGCCGTGAACTTCTCAGCCCTGAGGAGCGCCGCCACCTCTCTTCACTGGCTTTCGCCATTGAGGCCCATGAGTTGCAGGCCTGCTACTCCGCGCCGGAACCCTTATGCATGGAAGACGGCACGCTGAACCCCAGTCTCCCCGCCCTGCTGGAAGAAGCCACGACCCTTAAGTCCCTGTGGCTGAAAGTCTCGCTGGGTCACTATCAGCAGCCGGGCGCGCTGGAGACGCTGCGTCGCTGGCTTGCTGACAGCGGCATGGCGCTGGTGGTGGAAAACGATCAGACCGAATGTGGAAAGCTTGCGCCGATGCGCCGTTTTCAGGCCGACTGCGAAGCGTTACGCCTGCCCGTTACCCTCACCTTCGATGCCGGCAACTGGCTGTGGGTTGGCGACTCGCCGGAAGAGGCCGCCCGCCATCTGGCGTCGGCGGTGAGCTATATTCATGTGAAGGCCGCCGCGCCCCACGGCGACAGTTTCCGCGCCGTTGCGCCGGATCATGCCGATGAACGCTGGCTGGCATTGCTCGATATGCTGCCAGCCGATGCCCCCCGCGGTATCGAATTCCCCCTTGAAGGTGCCGACCTCACCGCCGTCACCCGTCACTACGTTAATTTGTTACGTGAGGAGTAACGCCATGCAGAACCGGCTTGATGTCATCACTATCGGCGAAGCGATGGCCATGTTTGTCGCCACCGAAACCGGCGATCTGGCCGATGCGGAACAGTTTGTGAAGCGCGTTGCGGGCGCGGAACTGAACGTTGCCACCGGACTGGCGCGCCTCGGCATGAAAGTTTGCTGGGTCAGCCGGGTAGGCGACGACAGTTTTGGCCGCTTCGTGCTGAACTCGCTGAAAAAAGAGCGCATCGACGCGGGCTGCGTCACTATTGATGGCCGTTACGCTACCGGCTTTCAGCTGAAATCGAAAGCCGACGATGGAACCGATCCCATTGTGGAATATTTTCGTAAAGGATCGGCTGCCAGCCACCTCTCGCCGGAAGATTTTAACGCCGCGGCCTTTAATCAGGCGCGCCATTTGCACCTGAGCGGCGTCGCCGCCGCACTCTCCCCCACCTCGTATGCGCTACTGGAACATGCGGCAAAGGTGATGAAAGCCCAGGATAAGACTATCTCCTTCGACCCGAATCTGCGGCCGGTGCTGTGGAAAAGCGAAGCGGAGATGGTGGAAAAACTTAACCGCCTCGCCTTCCAGGCTGACTGGGTTTTGCCAGGGTTAAAAGAGGGGACGATCCTCACCGGCGAAACAACGCCCGAGGGCATTGCCGATTTTTACCTGCAGCGCGGCGTCAAAGCGGTGGTGATTAAAACCGGTGCCGACGGCGCGTGGTTTAAAACCGCCAGCGGCGAACAGGGCGCGGTAGCGGCAATAAAAGTTGAAAACGTGGTGGATACCGTCGGTGCCGGCGATGGCTTTGCCGTTGGCGTCATCAGCGCCCTGCTGGAGGGCAAAACGCTGCCGCAGGCCGTCGCGCGCGGCAATAAAATCGGCTCGCTGGCGATCCAGGTACTGGGTGACAGTGAAGGTCTGCCAACGCGCGAGGAGCTGGGCGAGTAGCCCTCTTCCCCCAACATAGTCATCTTCAGCCGCTCTGTGCCCTACACGCAGGCGGCCTAAACCTCAACCATAGAGGCAACCTTATGAAAACCTCGACGAACGCAGCAAAACGCTGGCTCTATATTATGCCGATTGTGTTTATCACTTACAGTCTGGCTTACCTCGATCGGGCAAACTTTAGTTTTGCTTCCGCTGCGGGTATCAATGAGGACCTGGGCATCACCAAAGGCGTCTCCTCCCTGCTCGGCGCCCTCTTCTTCCTTGGCTATTTCTTCTTCCAGATCCCCGGCGCGGTGTACGCAGAACGCCGCAGCGTGCGGAAACTGATTTTTATCTGCCTTATTCTGTGGGGCGCCTGCGCCTCGCTGACCGGGGTGGTTAACAACATTCCGATGCTTGCCGCCATTCGCTTTATTCTTGGCGTGGTGGAAGCCGCAGTTATGCCTGCGATGCTAATTTATATCAGTAACTGGTTTACCAAATCGGAACGCTCCCGCGCTAACACCTTCCTTATATTGGGTAACCCGGTGACGGTGCTGTGGATGTCGGTGGTTTCAGGCTATCTGATTCAGGCGCTGGGCTGGCGTGAAATGTTCATCATTGAAGGCGTGCCCGCGGTTATCTGGGCCTTCGCCTGGTGGATGCTGGTCCGGGACAAACCGACGCAGGTTGGCTGGTTATCAGCAGATGAAAAGACCGCGTTACAGGCGCAGCTGGACCAGGAGCAGCAGGGGATTAAAGCGGTGCGTAACTACGGTGAAGCCTTCCGCTCGCGCAACGTGATTCTGCTTTGCCTGCAATATTTCGCCTGGAGCATTGGGGTGTATGGTTTTGTACTGTGGCTGCCATCGATTATCCGCAGCGGCGGCGCCAACCTTGGCATGGTAGAAGTGGGCTGGCTCTCTTCCGTACCCTATCTGGCGGCGACCATCGCCATGATCCTCGCCTCCTGGGCGTCGGATAAACTGCAAAACCGTAAGCTGTTCGTCTGGCCGCTGCTGCTGATTGCCGCATTTGCCTTTATCGGCTCATGGGCAGTAGGGGCGAACCACTTCTGGGCTTCTTACACACTGCTGGTTATCGCAGGCGCCGCGATGTATGCGCCGTATGGTCCCTTCTTCGCCATTATTCCCGAAATGCTGCCGCGTAATGTCGCGGGCGGCGCGATGGCGCTGATTAACAGTATGGGCGCGCTCGGCTCGTTCTTTGGTTCGTGGTTTGTGGGCTACCTGAACGGCGCAACCGGCAGCCCGGCGGCATCGTACATATTTATGGGGGTAGCGCTTTTTGTCTCTGTGTGGCTTACTTTGATTGTTAAACCAACCCCTGCTAACAATAAAACGTATCCGACAGGCGCACGTCACGTCTGAAATCTAACGAGGGAGACCCCATGAAGCCGTCCATCATCCTGTATAAAGCACTGCCTGATGACCTGAAACAACGCCTGGAGGCCCATTTCACCGTTACGCAGGTGGCAAACCTGCATCCGGAAACGGTGGAGCAACATGCCGAGGCGTTTGCCAGTGCAGAGGGCCTGCTGGGTTCCAGTGAAAAGGTGGATGCCTCACTGCTGGAGAAGATGCCGAAGCTGCGCGCCACGTCCACTATCTCGGTGGGTTACGACAACTTTGATGTCGATGCGCTGAATGACAGGAAAATCCTGCTGATGCACACCCCTACCGTGCTGACGGAAACCGTCGCCGATACGATCATGGCGCTGGTGCTGAGCACCGCTCGCCGGGTGGTAGAGGTCGCCGAGCGGGTGAAAAAAGGCGAATGGACGAGCAGCATTGGCCCGGACTGGTTCGGCGTGGATGTGCATCATAAAACGCTGGGTATCGTCGGGATGGGCCGCATCGGGCTTGCGCTGGCGCAGCGCGCCCACTGTGGCTTTAACATGCCGATTCTGTATAACGCGCGTCGCCAGCATACCGAGGCGGAGACCCGTTTCCAGGCACGTTATTGCGATCTCAATACCCTGCTAAAAGAGGCGGATTATGTCTGTCTGGTGCTGCCCTATACCGACGAGACGCATCATCTGATTAACGCTGAGAAGTTCGCCCTGATGAAGTCGTCCGCCATTTTCATTAACGCGGGCCGCGGCCCGGTCGTCGATGAAAACGCGCTTATCGAGGCGCTGAAAAGCGGTGAGATTCATGCCGCCGGGCTGGATGTTTTTGAGCAGGAACCGCTGCCAAAAGAGTCGCCGCTGTTGACGTTACCCAACGTGGTGGCGCTCCCCCATATTGGCTCTGCAACGCATGAAACGCGTTACGGCATGGCGGCCTGCGCGGTGGATAACCTGATTGACGCCTTAAACGATAAGGTGGAGAAAAACTGTGTGAACCCGCAGGTTCGTCAATAACGCAAAAACCCGCCGAAAGGCGGGTTTTTTAATTCAGGGCGAGCAGAACTTACAGGCTGGTAACGTTCGCTGCTGCCGGGCCTTTAGCGCCGCTTTCGATAGTGAAAGAGACTTTCTGGCCTTCGTCGAGAGATTTGTAGCCATCGTTCTGGATAGCAGAGAAGTGTACGAACACGTCTTTAGAGCCATCGTCAGGAGTGATGAAACCGAAACCTTTGTCAGCGTTGAACCATTTTACTAAACCAGTCATTTTGTTAGACATAGATATTACCTTTTAAAAAATTATTGAGCCTTCCGGCGCGATGGTATGCGTTACAGATTTTTTAAGCGATGAAGGAAGGGTCACTACGTAGGATATTTAGATAATACCTGAGGACTACTTGACTAAACTGCTTTAGGTCTGTGTAACAAACCGACGAGGTGTATTAACACATACTTGCGGCCCCAAGCACAAGCTTTATTTTCACCTTTCAGAAAAAAACCCCGCTTTAGTGCGGGGTTGGTCACATTTACTGGGTGGCGTTAACCGCCGCGCTCCAGGCCTGCGTAAACGCCTGATGCTGCGACGCCAGCGGGCCAATAAGCGTGTTGTACTCGCTCGCCTGTTGGGAGGTCGGGAATTGAATACCGTTAGCGACAAAGCTCACCTGAGTGCCCTGCTGCGCGATAAAGTCCCCCACCTGCACAAGCTGCTGGGTGAATGTCTGTGCCGCCGGGATAAGCGGCTGCAACGCATTCGCCGGGTTAGTCACCACTTTCGAATAGACCTGGTCGAAGACCGGCTTCAGATCTTCCGCCTGTTTTAATGCGGAATGCGAAGCATCGGCCTGCATTTTCGCATTCTGCAACTGCTGGCTTAACACTCCCAGCGACCCGTTAGCCTGACGGAGCGGCTCGCGCTGCGTCATATAATCCTGCGGAACGCGAATGGCATTAACGCTATCCACGACCGGACGCAGACCGGAATCCATCGCCTGATTCACCTGCTGGGAATAGCTGTAGAGGATCGCATAATCAGAAACAAACGGGCCGAACTGTTTCTTCTGGTCAGCCGTCAACGCGGGCAGACGCTCACTGCTACGCATTGCTGTATTTTGCAGGAAATCGATAAACGCCTTGCGCTGATCGCCCTCTTTATCAAAACACCCACTCAGGCCAACTACCATCAACAGCGCCATAAGAGGCGCAAACCAGCGAGAGCAGGACTTTCCTGTCGCCATTTTATTACTCCTTTCAACCAAAAAAGCGCACACCGACACACGCGTGTCTGACGCTGACAAGAATAGTCCAGGTCGGCTTCGCAGGATACCCTTTTCCATGCTTTCTTGACCCTGGCGCGGGGGAGAAACGGTGAAGCCCAGCCAGGGGTTTTCGTCATGCCATTTTTTGCTAACTATTTACAAAAAAATACGCTGAAAACCCACCTGTTGATGAATCAATCAATTACCTTCATCGAAACGTTTAAATGTGCATTCTGAAAGCATTAAAAGGCCATTTGCATGAAATATATCGTTTCTGTGAGCTACCACACGGGATTTTTGCGACTACTCTTACTGTTGCTGAATTATGAATCCGCTGTGTGTGATTTACGAGGAGTTCTCAATGGAGTATCAAGATCCGATGTTTGAGCTGCTGAGCAGTCTGGAACAGATCGTTTTTAAAGATGTTACACAGACGGCTGCCCTGACACAAAAGCCTAACTCTTTCAATGAGTTTGAACAATTACGCAGAGGCACCGGGTTAAAAATAGATGACTTCGCTCGCGCGATGGGCGTTAGCGTTGCTATGGTAAAAGAGTGGGAATCGAAGCGTATTCGCCCTTCCGCTACCGAAATGAAGTTAATGCGCCTTATCCATGCCAACCCGAAGCTGAGCAAGCAGCTAATGGATTAAGCGTTTAAGCGTTAAGTAAGCCTCTGATGCCCAACCCCCGCCATGACGGGGGTTTATGTTTTCTGGGGCATGCTAAATTATTTTATCGCCTCTGCTTTTTTCTTATTAATGGTAAAGCGAATAAAAATGGGTGCATGAGAATGCTCAACGCCAATAAGGCGGGGATGACTCCCCGCCAGACACTCTTACTTTTCGTTGCTGCAAGCCAGTATTGCCGCCAGTTCTGTTGCTCCCTGCTTAATATGCAGCTCGCATAAAGAATCTCTTACCATTAAGGTAAATAATAAAATAGTGACACATACCACTATTAAAGTACTTAACAACGGTTTTTGCGGCATTCCCGGCCTCCAGTATTGCTTTTCAACAAGTAAGAGGCTACCTTTATGTTGTCTAGCATAGAGGGGCCTCACTTTGATTTATAGTCAGGTGGGGCTTTTCTCTGTCTGTCATTCGGTGAATACCTGAGACAGATAGTCTCAAGCACCCGCAGCTATTCTAACGCAAATAACCTGTCGAACGCTGTTAACGCATTCCTAAAAAATTTCCCGCCAATGAATAATATAGAATAACGTATTCGCAGAATAATTATTAATGAAACAAATAACAGCATCCGTTAATAATAAAAAACCCGCCCGGAGGCAGGTTTTTTATTTAATGGCGAACGGTTATTGCAGCAGGGAAATATCCGCTACCTGCAAGAACAGCTCACGCAGTTTGGACAGCAGCGTCAGACGGTTGATGCGCACATCTTTATCTTCCGCATTGACCATCACGTTCTCAAAGAACGCATCCACCGGCTGGCGCAGGGAAGCCAGCTCAATCAGCGCCTCCTGATAGCGGCCTTCGGCGAAATAGGGCTGCAATTTGTCGCGCAGCACTACCAGGTCTCGGGCCAGCGCCATTTCCGCCGCCTCTTTCAATACAGACGCGTGAACGATGTCATTCAGCGTTTCATCCGACTTCGCCAGAATATTGGAGACGCGCTTGTTTGCCGTCGCCAGTGCGGATGCCGCTTCCAGGGTGCGGAAGTGCGATACCGCCTTCATACGGGCATCAAAGTCAGCCGGACGGGTCGGACGACGCGCCAGCACCGCCTGAATGGTGTCAACGGTATAGCCTTCATCCTGATACCAGGCGCGGAAGCGGCCAAGCATAAAGTCGATAACATCATCCACGACGTTGGCGTTGGTCAGCTTGTCGCCGTACAGACGCGCCGCCTCTTCGGTCAGCGTCTGCAGATCCAGATTCAGGTTCTTCTCGACGATGATACGCAGCACGCCCAGCGCGGCGCGGCGCAGCGCGAACGGGTCTTTGTCGCCTTTCGGGTGCTGGCCAATGCCGAAGATACCCGCGAGAGTGTCCATCTTGTCGGCAATCGCCACCGCGCAGGCGACCGGGTTAGAGGGCAGCGCGTCACCCGCAAAGCGCGGCTGGTACTGCTCGTTCAGCGCAACGGCTACATCTTCCGCTTCGCCGTCATGGCGCGCGTAGTGCATCCCCATCACGCCCTGGGTGTCGGTGAACTCGAAGACCATGTTGGTCATCAGATCGCACTTGGAGAGCAGGCCCGCGCGGGTCGCGTGGTTCACATCTGCGCCAATCTGCCCGGCAATCCAGCCAGCCAGCGCCTGAATGCGGTCGGTTTTATCACGCAGCGTGCCCAGCTGCTGTTGGAACAGCACGGTTTGCAGGCGCGGCAGGTGGTCTTCCAGACGCTTTTTACGGTCAGTATTAAAGAAGAACTCTGCATCCGCCAGACGCGGACGAACCACCTTCTCGTTGCCGGAGATGATCTGCTGCGGGTCTTTGGATTCAATGTTAGCCACGAAGATGAAGTTCGGCAGCAGTTTGCCGTCGGCCGCGTAAACCGGGAAATATTTCTGGTCGCCTTTCATGGTGTAGACCAGCGCCTCAGCCGGAACGGCGAGGAATTTCTCTTCGAATTTCGCCGTCAGCACCACTGGCCATTCCACCAGCGAGGCCACTTCTTCCAGCAGGCTTTCGCTCAGATCGGCATTGCCGCCAATTTTACGCGCCGCCTCTTCTGCATCGGCTTTGATTTTCGCTTTACGCGCTTCGTAGTCGGCGATGACTTTACCGCGCTCCAGCAGAATGTGCGGATACTGGTCGGCATTGTCGATAGTGAACTCCGGCTCGCCCATAAAGCGATGACCGCGAATCACGCGATCGGACTGAATACCCAGAATAGTGGCCGGAATGACTTTATCGCCCAGCAGCAGCGTGACGGTATGAACCGGACGCACGAAATGCACGTCAGACGCGCCCCAGCGCATCAGTTTCGGGATCGGCAGCTTCGCCAGTGAAGTGGCAATCATGTTCGGCAGCAGCGCTTCAGCACTTTCGCCTTTCACATGGGCGCGATAGAGCAGCCATTCGCCTTTATCGGTGGTCAGACGCTCGGCCTGATCAACGGTGATGCCGCAGCCGCGCGCCCAGCCCTCAGCCGCTTTGCTGGGTTTGCCTTCGGCGTCAAATGCCTGGGCTACGGCCGGGCCGCGTTTTTCGACTTCACGATCCGGCTGAGACTCCGCCAGATTCGCCACTTTCAGCGCCAGACGGCGCGGGGCGGCAAACCACTCTACGTTGCCGTGCGCGAGGCCAGCGTTGTCCAGCTCCGCGGTAAAATTCGCAGCAAAGGATTCAGCCAGGCTGCGCAGTGCTTTTGGTGGCAGCTCTTCGGTGCCGATCTCCACCAGGAAAGTTTTCTCAGACATGGCCGCCTCTTATTTCGTTCTGTTGCACATCGGGAAGCCAAGGGCTTCACGGGAAGCGTAGTAAGCTTCTGCTACCGCTTTGGTCAGGGTGCGAATGCGCAGAATGTAGCGCTGACGCTCGGTGACGGAGATGGCTTTACGCGCATCCAGCAGGTTGAAGCTGTGGGCGGCTTTCAGAATACGCTCGTAAGCGGGCAGCGGCAGCGGGTTCTCCAGCGCCAGCAGCTGCTGGGCCTCCTTCTCGTACTGCTCGAAGCAGGTGAAGAGGAAATCCACGTCCGCGTATTCGAAGTTGTAGGTGGATTGCTCCACTTCGTTCTGATGGAAGACGTCGCCATAGGTGGTTTTACCCAGCGGGCCATCGCTCCAGACCAGATCGTAAACGCTGTCCACGCCCTGGATGTACATCGCCAGACGCTCCAGGCCGTAGGTGATCTCACCGGTGACCGGCTTGCACTCCAGGCCGCCGACCTGCTGGAAGTAGGTGAACTGCGTCACTTCCATGCCGTTCAGCCACACTTCCCAACCCAGACCCCAGGCGCCCAGCGTCGGGTTTTCCCAGTTGTCTTCGACGAAACGAATATCGTGAATAGTCGGGTCCATACCCAGCTCTTTCAGCGACCCGAGATACAGCTCCTGAATGTTGTCGGGTGATGGCTTAATCACCACCTGGAACTGGTAATAATGCTGTAAACGGTTGGGGTTTTCGCCATAGCGCCCGTCGGTAGGACGACGAGAAGGCTGAACATAGGCGGATGCCATTGGCTCCGGCCCCAGTGCGCGCAGACAGGTCATCGGGTGAGAGGTGCCCGCGCCGACTTCCATGTCCAGTGGTTGAACAATGGTGCAGCCCTGGCGAGCCCAGTAATCCTGTAAGGTCAGGATCAGGCCCTGAAAGGTCCTGGTATCAAACTTTTGCATAGTATTTCGTGCTGGATACGTGTGGATTTAAAGGAAGCGACCAGTATACCCGCTGGCTGCAAGATATACAGTACGAAACGGCGCTGTTTAAGGAAAATTGAAGAACTAGCGCATCGACAGGTGTAAAAACCGGCCTTCCGTGTCGAAAGTGCAGACAAACGCTTCCTTTCGGGGAGTAAAGCCACGCATCTCGTAGCTGCTCTGAAACTGTTCAAACCCGATGACGGCGATTTGCCGGGTGTCGGTATTGTAGCGCCGGGCGGCATTTTGTCGGCAGAGCTGCTCCATCGAAAGAGAATGCGCCGGGCCAACCTTTCCTTTCTGCGCCTGTTGCGCCGGGCTATCCGACGGAGTGCTACAACCGGACAGTAACAACAGCATCAGAGCCGACGCACTTGCTTTCATCATTTTTTACCACCTGGCCAGACCGCTGTTATTTTTAAGAAGAGAGGGCGTAAATTCTGCAAATCCCGCGCGGGCCAGACAAGCACGAAGGGGAAAACTCGGAATTTTCCCGGGAAAAAATGGAACAATAGCCAGTCAGAGGATATTTAACAGGAAAATGAGGAACTGATGCCGTCGAAAATTCACTGGATAGATAACCTGCGAGGGATCGCCTGTTTAATGGTGGTAATGATCCATACCACAACCTGGTATATCACTAACGCCGCCAGCGTCACGACCTTCGACTGGGATGTCGCCAATATCCTTAACTCGGCCTCACGGGTCAGCGTACCGCTGTTTTTTATGATTTCGGGGTATCTCTTCTTTGGCGAACGTAGCGCGCAGCCGCGCCATTTTTTGCGTATCGGGCTGTGTCTGGTTTTCTACAGCGTCGTTGCGCTGCTGTACATCGCCTTCTTCACCTCTATAAACAGCGAATTATCGATAAAAAACCTGTTACAGAAGCCCGTGTTCTATCACCTGTGGTTTTTCTTCGCCATTATTGTCATTTATCTGGTATCGCCACTGATTCAGGTAAAACAGATCGGCGGCAAGATGTTGCTGGCATTAATTATCGTGATTGGCATTATCGCCAACCCGAATACCGTCTCGCAAAAAGCGGGCGGCGTGGAGTGGCTGCCGGTAAACCTCTATATTAATGGCGATACCTTTTACTATGTCCTTTATGGCCTGCTTGGCCGGGCGCTGGGCATGCTTGATACGCAAAAAAAATATCTGTCGTTAATAAGCGGAGCGCTGTTTGCGCTGGCGGTTTTTGCTATATCCCGCGGCACCCTGCATGAACTGAGATGGCGAGGCAATTTCGCCGACACCTGGTATTTATATTGCGGGCCGCTGGTCTTTCTCTGCGCCGTATCGCTTCTGACGCTAGTAAAAAACACGCTTAACCAGCGTGCTCTGCCGGGACTGGGGCTTATTTCACGCCATTCGCTGGCGATTTATGGTTTTCACGCGTTGATTATTCACGCGCTACGGACGCGCGGCATTGAAATAAAAAGCTGGCCGATACTGGATATCGTATGGATATTTTCCGCTACGCTGGCGGGGAGCCTGATATTGTCGATGCTGCTGCAACGCATTGATACCCGGCGTTATGTGAGTTAAAAAACGGGCCCGATAGCTATCGGGCCCGTTTATTATTCCTGCATATCGTTGACGTGCTGTACCGGCTCCGGCTCAGGCTCTGTCATTACCCAGCCGTCGCGGACGTTTTTCTGCACCGCGACGACGCCAAACAGGCTGAGAAAGAACGCAAGGCCATAGAAGCCCTTTTCACTGAGCAGCAGGGTGGCATTCCACAACCCGACCAGCAATAAACCGACTGCGATGATAAATGCGACCAGGCACATCATGTAATAGATAGACGTTGTGGGAATGCCTTCGTATTTATCACGTACTGTCTTCTGATAAGAGGCGGCGGCAAACAGCCCCAGCACCAGTACGGCGAAATAGTACCCGCGTTCATTGAGTTCCATCTGCGCGTTCCACAGCCCGACCAGATAGGCGATAACGCCGCCCATGAGAGCTATCCACGAAACGATGTTAAAAGCGGGAGAAAAGTGTGCTGCGTTTTTATCCATAAAAACAACCCTCCATTGAATTGGTCCGACCATCTTAAACGTTCGAACGTAAAGAAATAGACGGTGGAATACTTTTCAGAATTTGTCTGCGGATATATTAGAGAAAGGGTTACGCCACGCGATGCCGCGCCCGATGAAGCTGCCGCGGTGAGGAAAACCCGGCCGCCAGCGCTGCCTGCTCGACGCCGCGCCCCTGCAACAGGCACTGCTCGGCAATTGCCAGCCGCAGCTGCTCAAGGTAATCGCGCACGCTAATACCTAAATGCTGCTGAAAGAGGCGTGTCAGATGACGCGAGCTGACATGAACGCGCCCGGCGATCTCTGCGAGTTGCCAGGGCTTCTGCGGCTCCGCGGTGAGCAGATCCTGGGCGCGATGCACCGCCGGATGCAGATGGTTGCGGTAACGCAGCCAGGGGGATAGCTGCGGATCGTCGCCGGAGCGGCGAAACCAGACCACCATCTCCCGCGCCACCGCCAGCGCCGTTGCCGGTCCACAGAGACGATGAATAAGGTGCAGCGCCAGGTCGATGCCCGAGGTGATGCCCGCGCTGGTCCAGATGCCCCGGTCTTCAATAAAAATGCGGTTTTCCTTCACCAGCGCCGTGGGCGCTGCCGCTCGCAGACGGGCAATGACATCGTGGTGCGTGGTGCACTGGATGCCTCCCAGCAGCCCGGCTTTCGCTGCCAGCATGGAGCCGGAGCAGACACACATCAGCGCAATCTTTTGGCTGTGAATAGCAGGCTGCAGGCGCATCAGCCAGCGGCGCGCCTTCTCCGCCTGCGGGGTGGCATAATAATGGGCGGAATCACACACGCCGGGCAGCACCAGCAGGCTGCCCTCCGGCAGCGTTTCGGGCAACGGAAGAATGTTGCCCATCGTCAGGCCGATTGAAACCGGCACCTCAGCGTCTGGCCCGATGTAATGCAGGCGAAAAGCGTCTCCCGCCAGCGCGAAGGTCTCTGCCGGGCCGGTCATATCCAGCGCCAGCACCCCCGGCAACATCACAAACCAGACATCTGTTGTCATAACGATTCCAGCGTTTCACTCACGGTTTTTAAGGTAGCGAAGCGGCCTGCAAGCACCGTTTCCGTACGATGGCGCAACGCGTCGCAATCCAGCGTAACGCCTTTGTGCGTCATCGGGAAGGTTAATGTCGCCTCGCTGACAAACGTCACCCTGTAGCCGAGGTCAGAGGCCACCCGCGCGGTGGTTTCGCAGCACTGTTCGGTGCGAATACCGCAGATGATCAGATGGTTAATATCCTGCCCGCGCAGCCAGCGATCCAGCCCGGTGTCGGTAAAGGCGTTGTGTACGTGCTTATAGAACACGGCAGCGGGCTGATGCGCCAGGAAAGGCATCGGCGCGACATAGCCACTGGCCAGCGAGAAGGGGCCGCTCTCCACTACGTGAAAGATGTCCACGACCGGCACCTGACGCGCCGCGCAGCCGTTGATGAGCGTTGTCATGGCCTGACGAAAAGCCGGGAAATCATCTTCCTGCCAGTACTCACGATGGAAGAATGACAGCTGTGTGTCGATATTAAGAAGCGCGGTACGAGACATTTCAGGACTCCTTGCACAGTGGGTGTATTGCTATTCTGGCAAGGTGCAGTGAGGATGCTAAGACCAAAAAAGGACATCCTCATGCTTATCAGGGACCGCTTTTCATCCCCCGCGTCTGATGCGGGGGAAAGGGATTACGACATTAACGGCAGCAGCTGCTGGTAGATTTTGCGGAAGATCTCGCGGCGCGGCTGATACCACGCATGGCGCTCAGCATCCGGCAGATGCTGCTGCTCCACAGGAAGCTGCGGCAGCAGCGTCGCCAGCGGAACGTCAGGATTAACCGCGATTTGCGCAAGCCGCGCGGCCCCCAGCGCCGGGCCGACATCTCCGCCCGTGCGATAGTCGAGCTGCTGGCCGCTGATATCCGCCAGCATCTGCCGCCAGTAGCTGCTGCGCGCCCCGCCGCCAATCAGCGTCACGCTTTTCGGCGCGATACCGCAGGCGTGCACCACATCCATACCGTCCGCCAGGGCATAACCTACGCCCTCCAGCACCGCGCGGGCCAGCTCACCCTGACCGTGCTGATGGGTCAGACCAAAAAAGACGCCCTTCGCCTGCGGGTTATTGTGCGGCGTCCGCTCGCCGGAAAGATAGGGTAGAAACCAGAGATCCCCCGCCTGTTCATCGGCCTGTTCCGCAGCCGCTATCAGCGCCTGCACCGTTCCCAGGCCAGTGAGCCTTGCGGCCCAGTCCAGACAGGACGCGGCGCTGAGCATGACTGACATGAGATGCCAGCGCCCCGGCAAGGCATGGCAGAAGCTGTGCACTGCGCTCTCTGGTTTGCTGAGAAAGCCTTCGCTTACGGCGAAGTAAACGCCGGAAGTGCCCAACGAAAGCATGGCCTGCCCGGCATCGGCCATGCCAACGCCGACGGCCCCCGCCGCGTTGTCGCCGCCGCCGGCAACGACCCGGACTTCCGCCATTCCCCAGCGTTGGGCGACGTCAGGCAGAAGCGTACCGGTCACCTCGCTGCCTTCAAACAGCGCAGGCATCTGCCCGCGGCCCAGGCCGCAGGCGGCGAGCATCTCATCGCTCCAGTCACGTTTCGCCACGTCAAGCCACATCGTTCCCGCCGCATCCGACATATCGCAGGCATAGTCGCCGGTCATCAGCAGGCGCAGATAATCTTTGGGCAGCAGCACCTTCGCCACGCGGGCGAAGATGTCAGGCTCATGGCGTTTTACCCACAGTAATTTCGGCGCGGTAAAACCGGGCATCATCAGATTGCCGGTTATCGCGCGTGAATCTTTTACCTGCGCTTCCAGCAGCGCGCACTCTTCGGCGCAACGGCCGTCGTTCCATAATATAGCCGGGCGCAGCACCCGGTTTTCGTTATCCAGCAGGGTCGCGCCGTGCATCTGCCCGGCAAGGCCGATCGCCTTCACCTGCTGTAATGAATGCTGTTCCGCTAAGGCGCGAATGGCGCGATCCGTCGCCTGCCACCAGTGGTCGGGATCCTGTTCTGACCAGAGCGGGTGTGGACGGGAAACCGTGAGTTTTTCCGTTTGCGAGGCCAGAACCGTACCCTGCTCGCTCAACAGAATGGCTTTCACACCCGATGTGCCAAGATCTATCCCGATATACATAGCGGTTAACTCCTTTAAAAGAGACGCCCGGCAGCGACAGGCCTGCCGGGCCTCGACGGTTACTTATCAAACAGGTAATAGTTGACCAGATTCTCAAGCTGTTCCTGATGACCGCTTTGATGACGCGGCGCCAGTTCGTGCTGTTCAGCGTACTTCGCCACTTCCGCCAGCGTAAGCTGCCCTTGCAGGATCTGCTGGCCAAGCTCACCATTCCAGCCGGCATAGCGTTTCGCTACGCGTTTATCCAGTTCGCCGTCTTCGATCATGCGCGCCGCGACTTTCAGCGCCAGCGCCATGGTGTCCATTGCGCCGATATGGCCATAGAAGAGGTCATATTTGTCGGTGCTCTGGCGACGGACTTTGGCGTCAAAGTTCAGGCCGCCGGTGGTAAAACCGCCCGCCTTAACGATTTCGTACATCACCAGCGCGTTCTCTTCCACGCTGTTCGGGAACTGGTCAGTATCCCAGCCAGACTGCGCGTCGCCGCGGTTGGCGTCAACCGAACCGAAGATCCCCAGCGCGATAGCCGAAGCGATTTCATGATGGAAAGAGTGGCCCGCCAGGGTGGCGTGGTTAGCCTCAATGTTCACTTTGATCTCTTTTTCCAGACCAAACTGTTTAAGGAAGCCGTAAACGGTCGCCACATCGTAGTCGTACTGATGTTTAGTCGGCTCCTGCGGTTTCGGTTCAATCAGCAGCGTACCGCGGAAACCAATTTTATGTTTGTGCTCCACCACCATCTGCATGAAGCGGCCAATCTGTTCGCGCTCCTGACGCAGATCGGTGTTCAGCAGCGTCTCGTACCCTTCACGACCGCCCCACAGTACGTAGTTTTCCCCGCCTAACTGGTGGGTAGCGTTCATCGCGGTGACGACCTGCGTCGCGGCCCAGCTAAACACTTCCGGGTCCGGGTTGGTGGCCGCCCCTGCGCCATAACGCGGGTTCGTGAAGCAGTTCGCCGTACCCCACAGCAGCTTAACGCCGCTCTCCTGCTGTTTCCGGGCAAGGATATCCACCATATGCGCGAAATTATTCAGATACTCTTTCAGCGACGCCCCTTCCGGCGACACGTCCACATCGTGGAAGCAGTAATACGGCACATTCAGCTTGTGAAAGAACTCAAACGCTACGTCAGCTTTACGCTCCGCCAGGGTCAGCGCCTCGCCCGGCTGCTGCCAGGGCCTGTCAAATGAGCCAACGCCAAACATATCCGCGCCGTTCCAGCAGAAGGTATGCCAGTAGCAGGCGGCGAAGCGCAGGTGATCCGCCATGCGTTTGCCCAGCACCAACTCGTCCGGGTTGTAATGACGGAACGCTAAAGGATTGGTCGTTTTCGGACCTTCATAACGAACGCGTTCGAGCTGGTCGAAATAAGCTTGCATAATGAGCTCCATAATCAGGTGTGCGGCAAAGGTTCATTTTCGTAGTAATACTGGATTCTCTCTTCGCCTTGCTCAATTACGTTATTTCACACTGCCATTGAGATAATACGCAAATGTGCGCCGCCTCGCAAAATAGACCCTGTTAACATTGCGGCGTTACTTCCCGATTTTTATGCAAAACCGATTTTGCTCATTTTAAAATCAGATCGCGGTCAAAATTCCGCAAATAAACCAAAAAACATAACGCCGGGATAAAAATCAGTAATTGCCAGCCAGCGCTTTCGCGCTAAGAATTTGCAGCGTTCATCGCAGTGCATGTTTCTTTTATCTTAGCTTCGTCACCCTACAAAAAAGGTATTACTATTATGAAGATAAAGAACCTTTGCCTTACTCTCTGTGCCTCTTTGCTGCTCGCCAGCATGGCCGGTCACGCAAAAGAAGTGAAAATCGGTATGGCGATCGACGATTTACGTCTCGAACGCTGGCAGAAAGACCGGGATATTTTTGTTAAAAAGGCGGAGTCCCTTGGCGCAACGGTGTTTGTGCAGTCGGCGAACGGAAACGAAGAAACACAAATGTCGCAAATTGAAAATATGATCAACCGCGGCGTGGATGTTCTGGTTATTATTCCCTATAACGGTCAGGTATTAAGCAACGTCATAAAAGAGGCGAAACAGGAAGGAATTAAAGTGCTGGCTTACGATCGCATGATCAATAACGCCGACATTGATTTCTATATCTCTTTTGACAATGAAAAAGTGGGCGAATTACAGGCGCAAAGTCTGGTCAGTAAAGTTCCTCAGGGTAATTACTTCCTGATGGGCGGCTCCCCTGTCGATAATAATGCCAAGCTCTTCCGTGAAGGGCAGATGAAAGTATTAAAACCTTATATTGACAGCGGAAAAATCAAAATTGTCGGCGATCAGTGGGTTGACGGCTGGCTGCCGGAGAACGCACTGAAAATAATGGAAAACGCCCTGACCGCCAACAACAATAAAATTGATGCGGTTGTCGCCTCCAATGACGCCACCGCCGGCGGCGCGATTCAGGCATTAAGCGCGCAGGGGCTCGCCGGGAAAGTGGTCATTTCCGGCCAGGACGCCGATCTCGCCGGTATTAAACGGCTGATGAACGGTAGCCAGACCATGACCGTTTATAAACCGATTACGCAGCTGGCGAATACCGCGGCGGAAATTGCCGTCGAGCTGGGTAATGGCCAGCAGCCGAAGGCGGACTCCTCCCTGAATAACGGCCTGAAAGACGTGCCTGCGCGTCTGCTGACCCCTATCGAGGTTACCAAAGACAACATCGACGCCACGGTTATCAAAGACGGCTTCCATCAGAAAAACCAGCTCTAAGCCTTACGGCGCGCCCCGTTCCACGGGCGCGCCACCTGTCTTCAGGCACTGTTGATACCTCGAATTACGTGGAGCAGTTATGCCTTATTTACTCGAAATGAAGAACATCACCAAGGCCTTCGGCGCGGTTAAAGCTGTGGACAATGTCAGCCTGCACCTTAACGCGGGGGAAGTGTTGTCCCTGTGCGGCGAAAATGGCTCCGGTAAATCCACGCTGATGAAAGTACTGTGCGGTATTTATCCCTGGGGCAGCTACGAAGGCGAAATTGTCTTTTCCGGTGAAACGCTACAGGCCAGCCACATCCGCGATACCGAACGCAAAGGCATCGCCATCATTCACCAGGAACTGGCGCTGGTAAAACACCTGACGGTTCTTGAAAACATCTTTCTTGGCGCGGAGATTACCCGCCACGGCGTGATGGATTACGACACCATGACGCTGCGCTGCGAAAAACTGCTGGCGCAGGTAAGCCTGCATATCTCCCCGGATACCCGGGTGGGCGACCTGGGGCTTGGGCAGCAACAGTTAGTCGAAATCGCCAAGGCGCTGAATAAGCAGGTTCGTCTGTTAATCCTTGATGAGCCTACCGCCTCGCTAACGGAGCAAGAGACCGCCGTCCTGCTGAATATCATTCGCGATCTGCAAAATCACGGCATCGCCTGTATCTATATTTCTCACAAGCTCAATGAAGTGAAAGCCATTTCCGATGTGATTTGCGTTATCCGCGACGGCCAGCATATCGGCACGCGCGACGCCGCAGGCATGAACGAAGATGACATCATCACCATGATGGTGGGGCGCGAACTGACCGCGCTCTACCCCAACGAGCCGCATACCGCCGGCGACGAAATTCTGCGCGTCGAGCATCTGACGGCGTGGCACCCGGTCAACCGCCATATCAAGCGGGTCAACGACGTCTCGTTCTCGTTAAAACGCGGCGAAATCCTCGGTATTGCTGGCCTGGTCGGCGCCGGGCGAACCGAAGCAGTGCAGTGCCTGTTTGGCGTCTGGCCGGGGCGGTGGGAAGGGGAGATTTATATCGAGGGCAAGCGGGCGCACATCGCCAACTGTCAGCAGGCTATCGCCCAGGGCATCGCTATGGTGCCGGAAGACCGCAAAAAAGACGGTATCGTCCCGGTGATGGCGGTAGGTAAAAACATCACCCTGGCCGCGCTGGATCAGTTTTCCGGCACCCTGAGCGCGCTTGATGACGCGGCGGAACAGCACTGTATTTTGCAGTCGTTGCAGCGGTTAAAAGTCAAAACCTCCTCCCCCGAACTGGCGATTGGCCGCCTGAGCGGGGGAAATCAGCAGAAGGCGATCCTCGCCCGCTGCCTGCTGCTCAATCCGCGCATCCTGATTCTGGATGAACCCACCCGCGGAATTGATATTGGCGCGAAATATGAAATCTACAAACTGATCAACCAGCTGGTTCAGCAGGGGATTGCGGTTATCGTCATCTCTTCTGAGTTACCGGAGGTGTTGGGGCTAAGCGACCGGGTGCTGGTGATGCATGAAGGCAAGTTAAAAGCCAATCTTATTAACCATCAGTTGACCCAGGAGCAGGTTATGGAAGCGGCGCTGAGGAGCGAACATCATGTCGAAAAGCAATCCGTCTGAAATGAAACTTTCCGCTCCGGTACCCGGCGCGTTTAGCGGCCTGAAATCACTTAATTTACAGGTCTTCGTCATGATCGCCGCTATCGCCGTGATCATGCTGTTCTTTACCTGGATGACCGATGGCGCGTACCTCAGCGCCCGTAACGTCTCCAACCTGCTGCGCCAGACCGCCATTACCGGCATCCTGGCGGTGGGGATGGTGTTTGTCATTATCTCAGCCGAAATCGACCTTTCCGTTGGTTCGATGATGGGGTTATTAGGCGGCGCAGCGGCTATTTTTGATGTCTGGCTCGGCTGGCCGCTTCCCCTGACCGTGGCGGTAACGCTGGTGCTGGGCCTGCTGCTCGGCGCGTGGAACGGCTGGTGGGTCGCCTACCGCAAAGTCCCGTCGTTTATCGTCACGCTGGCCGGGATGCTCGCCTTCCGTGGCGTGCTGATCGGTATCACCAACGGCACCACCGTCTCGCCCACCAGCGCCGCCATGTCGCAAATCGGGCAGAGCTATCTGCCTGACGGCGTTGGTTTCGGTGTGGGGGCGCTTGGCCTTGTCGCCTTTGTTCTGTGGCAGTGGCGCGGGCGGATGCGTCGGCAGGCGCTGGGGCTGGCGACCCCCGCCTCCACTGCGGTGGTGGGCCGCCAGTCGCTTATCGCGGTGCTGGTGCTGGGCGCTATCTGGCTGCTCAACGATTATCGCGGCGTGCCGACGCCGGTGCTGCTGCTGGTCTTCCTGCTGCTGGCAGGGATGTTTATGGCTACCCGTACCGCCTTTGGGCGGCGAATTTACGCCATCGGCGGCAACCTTGAGGCGGCCCGCCTTTCCGGTATCAACGTCGAGCGCACCAAGCTTGCCGTGTTCGCCATCAACGGCCTGATGGTGGCTATCGCCGGTTTGATTCTGAGTTCGCGCCTGGGGGCCGGTTCGCCGTCGGCGGGCAACATTGCCGAACTGGATGCTATCGCCGCCTGCGTCATCGGCGGCACCAGCCTGGCAGGCGGAATCGGGAGCGTAGCCGGTGCGGTGATGGGGGCTTTTATCATGGCCTCGCTGGATAACGGCATGAGCATGATGGATGTGCCCACTTTCTGGCAGTACATCGTGAAAGGCGCCATTTTACTGCTGGCGGTATGGATGGACTCCGCCACCAAACGCCGGGCATGATACAAGGACGATCACACTGCCGGAAAAATTATTCTCCGGCAGCGTGTTGAATATGATAATCAAACTCGATGATTCATTAACGACGGAACCGACATGTTTGAAAAACGCCACCGCATTACGTTGTTATTCAATGCCAATAAAGCCTATGACCGCCAGGTGGTTGAGGGCGTTGGCGAATATTTGCAGGCGTCGCAATCTGAGTGGGACATCTTTATTGAAGAAGATTTCCGTACCCGTATCGACAACATTAAAGACTGGCTTGGCGACGGTGTGATCGCCGACTATGACGACGGAGAAATTCAGCGGCTACTGGCCGACGTGGACGTACCGATTGTTGGCGTCGGCGGTTCTTACCACACCCCCGAGCACTATCCGCCGGTGCACTATATCGCCACCGATAACTTTGCGCTGGTCGAACAGGCCTTTTTGCACCTGAAAGAAAAAGGCGTGCACCGTTTTGCTTTTTACGGGCTGCCCCCCTCCAGCGGTAAACGCTGGGCCGCCGAGCGGGAACACGCCTTCTGCCAGCTGGTTGCTCAGGAGAAGTACCGCGGCGTAGTCTACCAGGGGCTGACCACCGCGCCGGAAAACTGGCAGCACGCGCAGAACCGGCTGGCAGACTGGCTGCAAACGCTGCCGCCGCAGACGGGCATTATTGCCGTAACGGACGCCCGCGCCCGCCACGTACTGCAAGTGTGCGACCATTTACATATCCCGGTGCCGGAAAAGCTCTGCGTGATTGGCATTGATAACGAGGAGCTGACGCGCTACCTCTCCCGCGTGGCTCTTTCTTCCGTAGCGCAGGGCACCCGGCAAATGGGCTACCAGGCGGCGAAATTGCTGCACCGCCTGCTGGATAATGAACCCCTGGCGCTACAGCGGCTGCTGGTGCCGCCGGTGCGCGTGGTGGAGCGGCGCTCTACCGATTACCGCTCCCTCAACGATCCGGCAGTTATCCAGGCCATGCACTATATCCGCAACCACGCCTGTAAAGGCATCAAAGTCGAGCAGGTGCTGGACGCGGTGGGGATCTCCCGTTCGAACCTTGAAAAACGCTTTAAAGAAGAGGTGGGTGAGACGATTCACGCCGTCATCCATGCGGAGAAACTGGAAAAAGCGCGCAGCCTGCTGGTCTCTACTTCGCTGTCCATCAATGAAATCTCGCAGATGTGCGGCTACCCGTCACTGCAATATTTCTATTCGGTGTTTCGCAAGGAATATGACAGCACGCCCAAAGAGTATCGGGAGCGGTACGGCGAGAGCCTGGTATAGCGTAGCCCGGGTAAGCGGTCCGCGCACCCGGGATGCCCGGATGCGGCGAAACGTCTTATCCGGGCTACCCTGGCGTTTGTGTCATTACATGTGCGCGGCAATAAGCTGCTGATTGTCCTGATACATGGCAAACAGGTAGTTGTTGTAGCTTTGACCGCGGGTTGAGTAACCTTTCAGCTTGTGAATCATGTTGCTGGCGGTCACTTCCTGGTCTGCCTTACGCAACTGAGCACGGGATTTACGGAAAGAGGCGTACGCCGGATGGGTGTTGAGATTCACCACATAAGCGCTCACGGACTCTTTCACCGAATCAAAGTGTGAATAGCCCTTCACCTTCCCCGGACCGTTCTGGCAACGCCCTTTTCCGCACTTCATGCCGAACAGATTGTTGTTATTACGGGCCAGTTTCGATGTGCCCCAGCCGCTTTCCGCCGCGGCCATGGTCGCTACCATACTCGCCGGGATAATATCCACGCGTTCAAGCAGCGTGTTCCACGGGATACGGCGGGTATTGCCAGACCAGCTCACCTTATAGCGTTTGGCGATATCCTTAAGACGCGCGCGATCGGCAGCCGACCACTGCTGGCTGTACTGACGCGTCATCAACCATTCGCGCTCGGCGATGATGGCTGCATTCTGGCTGGTAATATAAGGCATGACCGTCCGGAGAAACGCTTTCTTTCTTGGTGCCCCGGAAGGGTATTTTCGCAAATCAGGAAGTGAACTGCTATTTACACTATTGCGAGAATACTCTTGTTTACTGCTTACCTTTTTCTTACCGCTTATCTTCGATATATGGGCCTTATGACTCGCTGTTTTGCTGTGCGTTTGTGCAAGCGTCTCACCTGAAAATGCTATGGCGAGAAACATGAGTATCGTAGCCCCAAGTCGTCGCAAGGGAATCGATATCATTAAGTCTCCTGGTCGGATACGAACATTCCAACACCTTATGTTTTACGCAAATTTGCGAACTGAATCGCAAATCATACCAAAAGTAGCCGCCCTGAGCACGTACAGAAAATAATCCAATTCCGAAAGCGCTCACGGTGAAAGCTGCTATTTAAGAAAAACAATAAGATACAACCGCAACGTTTGTGATGATTTATTTGCAAAATTTGCGCGCGATCACTCACCCGCCCCTCTCCTCCCTGGCGATAACGCGCATGGGATGAGTCCCCCTTATCGCCGTGCTGGCAAGATGGTCAAAATTAAAGCCACGGGAAGATATTCAGATGAAATACGCGCCGCTTTTACTGCTGTTATTACCCGCTGCGGCCAGCGCAAACTGGTCGGCAGAGGGGCTTTCCACGTTTACTGACGATGGAACTGGCGTCTGGCGTAGTGAAACGCAGCTGCAAAAAGGGGCGCGTCCGCTGACGCTGCAAGACAACCAGCAGTGCTGGCAGCCCGCGGCGGAGATTAAACTCAATCAGATGCTGTCGCTCAAGCCGTGCGCAGGCGAGGCGCCGCAGTGGCGCGTATTCCGCGAGGGGGAGTATCAGATTCAGGTGGATACCCGCTCCGGCACGCCAACGCTGATGCTGACGGTAAAAAGCGAGGCGGCAAAGCAGCCGGTCAATACCGTGCGGCAGTGTCCGGTCTGGGACGGCGGGCCGTTGACGCTGAACGTGGCGGCCACCTTCCCGGAAGGCAGCGTAGTACGTGATTTCTACAGCCAGCAGACGGCAATGGTGCGTAACGGCAAAATCACCCTGCAACCTGCCCGCGACAGCGGCGGGCTGCTGCTGCTTGAGCGGGCGGAGACGGACGCCGTCGCGCCCTTTAGCTGGCACAACGCCACGGTCTATTTCGTGCTCACCGACCGCTTCGTCAACGGCGACCCGTCTAACGACAACAGTTACGGGCGGCACAAAGACGGTATGCAGGAGATTGGCACCTTCCACGGCGGCGATCTGAAAGGGCTCGCCAGCAAGCTGGATTATTTACAAAAACTGGGCGTTAACGCGCTGTGGATAAGCTCGCCGCTGGAGCAGATCCACGGCTGGGTTGGCGGCGGCACCAAAGGCGATTTTCCCCACTATGCCTACCACGGCTATTACACCCAGGACTGGACCCGTCTCGACGCGAATATGGGTAGCGAGGCCGATCTTCGCGCGCTGGTGGATGAAGCCCACCGTCGCGGCATGCGGGTGCTTTTTGATGTGGTGATGAATCACACCGGCTACGCGACGCTGGCAGATATGCAGGAATACCAGTTCGGCGCGCTCTATCTTAACGGCGAGGAGCAAAAGAAAATCCTTGGCGAGCGCTGGACAGACTGGCGACCAGCGCCGGGGCAGAGCTGGCATAGTTTCAATGATTACATCAACTTTAGCGATAAAACCGCCTGGCAAAACTGGTGGGGGAAAAACTGGATCCGCACCGATATCGGCGATTACGATAATCCCGGCTTCGACGACCTGACCATGTCGCTGGCGTTCCTGCCGGATCTCAAAACAGAGTCGACGACGGCCTCCGGCCTGCCGGTCTTCTATCGCCATAAGCCGGATACTCATGCGCGGGAAATGCCCGGTTTCACCCCGCGAGATTATCTGACCCACTGGCTAAGCGAGTGGGTGCGGGAGTATGGCATCGACGGTTTCCGGGTCGATACCGCAAAGCATGTGGAAATGGCCGCCTGGCAGCAGCTTAAAACGCAGGCCACCGACGCGCTGGCCGCCTGGAAGAAGGCCAATCCGCAGAAAAAACTGGATGATGCGCCTTTCTGGATGACCGGGGAATCCTGGGGACACGGCGTGATGCAGAGCGACTACTATCGCCACGGCTTCGACGCGATGATCAATTTCGACTATCAGGAGCAGGCCGCTGGCGCGGTATCATGCCTCGCCGGTATGGATCTGGTCTGGCAGCAGATGGCGGAAAAACTGCAGGACTTTAATGTCCTGAGCTACCTCTCCTCTCACGATACAAGGCTGTTCCGCGAAGGCGGCCAGCAGGCGGCGGAGCTGCTAATGCTGGCGCCCGGCGCGGTACAAATCTTTTACGGCGACGAAACCAGCAGGCCTTTCGGGCCGACCGGTTCCGACCCTTTGCAGGGCACGCGTTCACAGATGAACTGGCAGGATATTGACGGCAAAGCCGCCCCAACGCTGCGCCACTGGCAGACGCTCGGCCAGTTCCGCGCTCGCCACCCGGCGCTGGGGGCAGGCAAGCAGACAACGCTAAGCCTGCCGCAGGGATACGGTTTTACCCGTGAGCACGGCGATGACAAAGTAATGGTGATCTGGGCGGGTAACCAGTAATACGTATTCCCCTCTCCGTTAAGGGAGAGGGGAATACGCACTTCGCAATATAAAAAACCACCAAATCATAAATCTACAAAATAAAACCTCACCGCACACTATCTCATCCGATTTGCGCAGCACGTAATCTAGCGTTATGGTTAGCCACTTTTCACATCGGCCCGACAGAAATTCTGCTATGACATTTTCACTTTTTGGCGACAAGTTTACCCGCCACGCAGGCATTACCCGCCTGATGGAAGACCTGAACGACGGCCTGCGCACGCCAGGCGCTATTATGCTGGGCGGCGGCAACCCGGCGCAGATCCCGGCAATGACCGATTACTTTCACAACCTGCTGGCGGAGATGGTGGAGAGCGGTAAAGCCACCGACGCGCTGTGCAATTATGACGGTCCGCAAGGCAAGAGTGAGTTGCTGACCGCGCTGGCGGGTATGCTGCGCGAAGAGCTGGGCTGGGATATTGAACCGCAGAATATTGCACTAACTAACGGCAGCCAGAGCGCGTTTTTCTACTTATTTAACCTCTTCGCGGGCCGCCGCGCCGACGGCAGCAGCAGAAAAGTGCTTTTCCCGCTGGCGCCGGAGTACATCGGCTACGCCGATGCCGGGCTGGAGGAGGACCTGTTTGTCTCGACACGGCCCAATATCGAACTGCTGCCCGACGGCCAGTTTAAATACCATGTTGATTTCGAGCACCTGCACATCGGCGAAGAGACCGGCATGATCTGCGTGTCGCGCCCGACCAACCCCACCGGCAACGTGATTACCGATGAGGAACTTATCAAGCTGGATGCGCTGGCTAATCAGCATGGTATTCCGCTGGTTATCGACAACGCCTACGGCGTGCCTTTTCCCGGCATTATCTTTAGCGAAGCGCGTCCGCTGTGGAACCCGAATATTATTCTGTGCATGAGCCTGTCGAAACTGGGGCTGCCGGGAAGCCGCTGCGGCATCATCATCGCCAATGAAAAGGTGATTTCCGCGATTCGGAATATGAACGGCATTATCAGCCTCGCGCCTGGCGGGATGGGGCCAGCCATGATGTGCGAAATGATTAAGCGTAACGATCTGCTGCGCCTGTCGGAAACGGTCATCAAACCGTTTTACCAGCAGCGTGTGCAGGAAACCATCGCCATCATTCGCCGCTACCTGCCTGCGGAACGGTGCCTGATTCATAAACCGGAGGGGGCGATTTTTCTGTGGCTGTGGTTTAAAGATCTGCCCATTACCACCGAACTGCTTTACCAGCGCCTTAAAAAACGCGGCGTGCTGATGGTGCCGGGCGACTATTTCTTCCCCGGTCTGGATAAGCCCTGGCCGCATACTCACCAGTGCATGCGCATGAACTATGTGCCGGAGCCGGAGAAGATCGAAGCGGGCGTGCGCATCCTTGCCGAAGAGATTGAAAACGCCTGGCGCGAAACCGCCTAATCACTGACGGCCCTTTTTACAGGGGCCGCTCAAAGGTGGAGTCGTTAAATGGCTGGCTTAGACGGTGCAAGCGCAGGCGCTCCGGGTCAACGCAGCTTAACGCCTGCGTCGGGCAGGCTTCCACGCAGGCCGGGCCGTTTTCGCGGTGCTGGCACAGATCGCACTTCAACGCCTGTGCCTTCGCATGGGTTACCGTGACCTGCATTGCGCCAAAGGGGCAGGCCAGCATGCAGCTTTTACAGCCGATGCACAGCGCCTGCTCAACATACACCGCGCCATTCACCCGGCTTATCGCCCCCACGGGGCAGACGTTCGCACAGGGCGCGTCTTCACAATGGTGACAGGTGACCGCCGTGGAAAAAGTCCCGGTCTTGACCACGCGAATGCGCGCCGTAAACGCCGAGGGAGTCAGCGCCGCGCAGTCCTGGTTCTCCTGATGTGACACGACGCAGGCCACTTCACAGGTGCGGCAACCGATGCACTTCGTCGAATCCGCAATGATAAAACGGTCCATTTTCCCTCTCCCTGACAGTAAAAACGCAGAGTGCCAGAGTTTACGCCATCAACGCTTTGATCCCGGTAGGGAAAGTGACCGGTTTTGTCATGTGCCTGAACACTTCTGGCGTTATGCCTGGGCGCGCAGGGTAAAGCCCAGCTCCCCGGAAATGGCCTTCGCCGTCTCCCGCAGCGGCGCAAGGATATTCGCCTCGCCAATTTGCTCTAAGCGCGAGGTGGAAAGGGAGATAGAGACGGCATAAGGCACGCGATGGTGAATATCGAACACCGGCGCGGCAATACACGAGACGCCCAGTTCATTCTCTTCCCTGTCCATCGCCATACCGGAATCACGAATGTGCGCCAGCTCGTCATACATCGCAGACAGATCAGTAATGGTATTTCTCGTAAGCTGCTGAATTTGCTGCTGATGGGTTTCCCAGTAGGTTTTGACATATTCCTGCTGCCCGAACGCCATATAAATTTTGCCCATCGCCGAGCAGTACAGCGGCATATGCTGGCCGATATAGGCGCGGGTACGCAGCATACCGGTGGTCGGTTCCAGCTTATAGATGAGGATAGCGTGATCGTCCTCGCGGCTGGAGAAGTTAACGGTCTCGCCGGTGGCGAGGTTGAGCGCCTCCAGATGCGGCGCAGCGACGTGAATAATATTGAGCGAAGCCAGCGCCTTTTGCCCAACCGCAATAAATTTAGTGGTCAGCCGGTAGCTGCCGGCGGCTGGCGCAGGGGTGACATAGCCGCACGATTGCAGCCCCTGGAGCAAACGGTGGACAGTACTTTTATTCAGCCCTGACAGCTCTGACAGATGCGCAAGCGGGCATCCGTTAGGGTAGTTGCTCAGGATCTCAATCAGCATCAGACCGCGAAACAGGCTCTGGCTGCCTGCGGGTCTCTCTTTATCCTGGCTATTGTCATGCTCTTTGGTATTCATTACTTCCCCTTTCCTTTTTCTGGCGGGCTGATGGTAGCGCAAAGTGTGTTTCAGTTCACGATCTGGACAGAAAATTTGTAATGCACTGTTTTTAAAGCATTTCAAAAAAGCGTGCAGGAATTGATTTGTTAAAATTCGATCGTTATATTTGAAATCAGATTTCGCATAGTGAAATTAGCAGTACGAACAATACTCTTTTTACAGCACCAGGGAAAACCCGATTTTCATCAATCGCACCGGCATCGTCGGCGCATTTTTACAATCCGGCATAGTTTAATGAAATGTAATTTCACTATGTAAAACGACAAGACAGGGAGAAGCGTATGTTGCTGAGTTTTGCTGAACTGAAAAATGAGTTTAAACGGGTCCTGCTCTCCCGTGGGGTGGCTGCCGATACGGCGGATGCCTGCGCAGAGATGTTCGCCCGCACGACAGAATCGGGGGTTTACTCCCATGGCGTTAACCGCTTCCCCCGCTTTATTCAGCAACTCGAAGCGGGCGACATCATTCCCGATGCCCAGCCGAAACGTATTACGTCGCTGGGGGCGATTGAGCAGTGGGATGCCCAGCGCTCGATTGGCAACCTGACGGCGAAAAAGATGATGGATCGCGCCATTGAACTGGCCGCAGATCACGGTATTGGCCTTGTTGCGGTACGTAACGCCAACCACTGGATGCGCGGCGGCAGCTATGGCTGGCAGGCGGCGGAAAAAGGCTACATCGGCATCTGCTGGACTAACTCCATCGCCGTGATGCCGCCATGGGGCGCGAAAGAGTGTCGTATCGGCACTAACCCGCTGATTGTCGCCATCCCCTCCAGCCCAATCACGATGGTGGATATGTCGATGTCGATGTTCTCCTACGGCATGCTGGAGGTAAATCGCCTTGCGGGTCGCCAGTTGCCGGTTGACGGTGGTTTTGACGATGAGGGCAACCTCACCCGCGATCCGGCCCCCATTGAGAAAAACCGTCGTATTCTGCCAATGGGCTACTGGAAAGGCTCCGGCCTCTCTATTGTGCTGGACATGATCGCCACCCTGCTATCCGACGGCTCCTCTGTCGCGGCGGTCACCGAAGATAATAGCGACGAGTTCAATATCTCTCAGGTCTTTATCGCCATTGAGGTAGACCGCCTTATTGACGGCGCCACCCGCGACGCCAAGCTGCAACGTATTATGGATTATGTCACCACCGCCGAACGCGCAGACGAAAATGCCCCGGTGCGTTTGCCAGGCCATGAGTTTACCCGCTTACTGGAAGAGAACCGTCGCAACGGCATTACCGTTGACGACAGCGTATGGGCGAAAATCAAAGCGCTATAGGGGAACGCAGCATGATATATGGACATATTTCCCAGCCCAATGCCTGCCGCTACCCGGCGGCGATTGAAAGCGCGCTGGAATTTCTGCGCACCACCGATTTCAGCAAGCTGGCACCCGGCGTCGTGGAAATTGAAGGGCGCACGATTTTCGCGCAAATCCTTGATTTGACGACCCGGCCACGTGAAGCCTTACGTCCGGAAGTGCATCGCCGCTATCTGGATATTCAGTTTCTCTCTTCTGGGGAAGAGCAAATCGGTGTCGCCATTGATACGGGCAATAATAAAATCAGCGAAGATCTGCTCGAACAGCGTGACATTATTTTCTATCACGACTGTGAAAATGAATCGTTTATAGAAATGATACCGGGCAGTTACGCCATATTCTTCCCGCAGGATGTACACCGTCCTGCCTGTAATAAGCACAGGGAAACGCCCATTCGCAAAATAGTGGTTAAGGTTGCGGTTTCCGCAATCGATTAACGCGGTACCAGGCTTAATGCGACGGGCCTCGAGAATTTACTGTTTTCAGGTATCAAATTGCTGGAAATAAATGCTAATGCTGGCTATGGCAGATAGCATACGGCGCTGATAAATCAACATCGAACTCTGGCCTCAAAAGGTATATCGATGAAACGGATTTTAGAAATAATAACAGCCATAATACTTTCCATATTATCGTGCATTGTATTTATCAATATCATTCTGCGATATGGATTCCAGACCAGTATTTTATCCGTAGATGAGTTATCCCGCTTCTTATTCGTCTGGTTAATATTCATTGGCGCTATTCTGGCCTACATGGAAAATTCCCATGTGCAGGTGACCTTTCTCGTCGAGAAGCTAAGTACAAAAAATAGAGCGCGGGTTGGCATTATTACGCACCTTATTGTTATTGGCCTGTGCGGCATGCTTTTTGTCGGTGGAATTGGCAAGGTGGTGCAGGACTGGAATGACCACACGCCTATTCTGGGGCTGCCCGTCGGCTTGCTTTATGCCGCCAGCCTCCCCATGAGTTTGACCATCGGGATACTGGAAATCATTAAACTTTTTTCGACATTCACGGCGCAATCTAAAAAGCACAATCACCCTTTATCACAGGATGACTGATCATGGCTGTTATTATATTCCTGGGCTGTTTATTAGGCAGTATTGCTTTAGGCCTGCCGATTGCATGGTCGCTATTAACCTGCGGTTTTGCCTTAATGCTGTACCTCGATATGTTCGATGTGCAGATCATGGCGCAGACGCTCATTAACGGCGCGGACAGCTTTTCATTACTGGCTATTCCCTTCTTTGTGCTGGCGGGCGAGATCATGAATGCTGGCGGGCTGTCGCGGCGGATTGTCGATTTGCCGATGAAACTGGTCGGCCATAAACCTGGCGGGCTGGGCTACGTTGGGGTGATAGCCGCTATGATTATGGCGAGCCTTTCCGGCTCGGCAGTCGCGGATACCGCAGCGGTGGCGGCGTTGCTCATTCCCATGATGCGCACCGCTAACTACCCTATCAATCGTTCCGCAGGCCTGATTGCCTCTGGCGGAATCATTGCGCCAATCATCCCCCCCTCCATTCCGTTTATTATCTTTGGCGTCTCCAGCGGCTTGTCGATCAGCAAGTTATTTATGGCGGGTATCGCGCCGGGGATCATGATGGGCGCGGCGTTAATGCTGACCTGGTGGTGGCAGGCCAGCCGTTTGGATCTGCCAAAACAGCCCAAAGCGACGCTACAGGAGGTATGGCACTCTCTAAGCTCAGGGATTTGGGCGTTATTTCTGCCGGTTATTATCGTCGGCGGCTTTCGCTCCGGGCTTTTTACGCCAACCGAAGCGGGCGCAGTCGCCGCATTTTATGCCCTTTTCGTCGCATTGGTTATTTACCGGGAAATGACGCTGAGCGCGCTCGTGTCCGTTTTGATCGCCTCGGCGAAAACCACGGCGGTCGTGATGTTCCTGGTCGCATCGGCGCAGGTTTCCGCCTGGCTTATCACCATTGCCGAGCTCCCCTTAATGGTCACGGAGCTGCTGGCGCCGCTGGTGGACTCGCCTCGTCTGCTCTTCGTGGTCATTATGCTGGCGATTATGCTCGTGGGCATGGTGATGGACTTAACGCCAACGGTACTCATCCTGACACCGGTATTACTCCCGCTGGTTAAAGAAGCAGGCATCGATCCCATCTATTTCGGCGTGATGTTTATTATTAACTGCTCAATTGGACTTATTACCCCACCGGTAGGTAACGTCCTCAACGTCATATCCGGCGTGGCCCGACTGAAATTCGACGATGCGGTGCGTGGCGTTGCCCCCTACATATTAACGCTGTATATGCTTCTTATTCTTTTTATATTTTTCCCCACAATAATTATTACCCCTTTAAAATGGATTAGCTAAAAGGACATCAATATGAAATTACGCTCTGTAGCTCGTGCATTATTATTCCTCGGGTTAGCGGCAACGGCAACGTGTGCGCAAGCCGGCAATACCTTTCGCTTTGGTTACGAGACGTCGCAGACTGACTCGCAACATATTGCAGCGAAGAAGTTTAACGAAATTCTGAAAGAAAAAACGCAGGGGGAAATTACCCTCAAACTGTTCCCAGACAGCACGCTTGGCAACGCGCAGGCGATGATCAGCGGCGTTCGCGGCGGAACCATTGATATGGAAATGTCCGGCTCCAATAATTTCACTGGGCTTGCGCCAGTGATTAACCTGCTGGATATCCCTTTCCTGTTTCGTGATACCGCCCATGCCCATAAGGTGCTGGACGGTAAAGTGGGGGATGAACTGTTAAAAGCGCTGGAACCGCTGGGCTTAAAAGGGCTGGCCTACTGGGAAAATGGCTGGCGCGATGTCACTAACTCCAAAGGGCCAATCAAAACCCCGGCAGACCTGAAAGGGTTAAAAATCCGTACTAATAACAGCGCAATGAATATTGCCGCTTTCAAGATATTCGGCGCTAACCCGATTCCTATGCCGTTCGCGGAAGTGTATACGGCGCTGGAAACGCGGACGATCGATGCCCAGGAACATCCTATCAACGTTGTGTGGTCGGCAAAATTCTATGAAGTGCAGAAGTACCTGACCCTGACTCACCATGCCTACTCGCCGTTAATTCTGGTGATGAACAAGAAGAAATTCGACGCCTTAACGCCAGAGCTTCAACAAACGCTGGTGAGCGCGGCAAAAGAAGCGGGCAACTATCAGCGTCAGTTAGTTGCGGAAGATCAGCAAAAAATTCTGGCTGGTATGCAGGCAGATGGCGTTGAAATCATTACCGATCCTGACCGCGAAGCATTCAGAAACGCCTTAGGCGACCAGGTGCGTGATATGTACCTCAAAGATAATCCGGAAAGCGCCCGACTGCTTACCGCCATCGATGAAACACACTAACCGGACGGAGGCCGAAATGAACGATTTCTGGCTGGGTATCGACTGCGGCGGCACGTATCTCAAAGCCGGACTGTATAACAGCCAGGGTCGCGAAGTTGCCATTGAGCGCCAGGCGTTACAGACAATCAGCCCGTTACCGGGCTATGCCGAGCGCGATATGACGGCGCTGTGGCGAGCCTGCGCGGAGACCATTGCCGCGCTGCTTCGCCGCAGCGGCATTGACGGCAGGCAGGTCAAAGGCGTGGGCATCTCGGCTCAGGGAAAAGGGCTGTTTCTGCTGGACAAAAATGACCGTCCGCTGGGTAACGCTATCCTCTCCTCGGACCGTCGCGCGATGGCCATCGTACAGCGCTGGCAGCGGGAAGGCCTTCCCCAAAAACTCTATCCTTTCACCCGCCAGACCTTGTGGACCGGCCACCCGCTTTCACTGCTGCGCTGGGTCAAAGAGAACGCGCCGCAGCGTTATGCGCAAATCGGCTGCGTCATGATGGGCCATGATTATCTGCGCTGGTGCTTAACGGGAGTGAAGGGGTGCGAAGAGAGCAATATTTCCGAGTCCAATCTTTATTGTATGACCACCGGGCAGTACGACCCTCGCCTGACACAATGGTCTGGCATTAGCGAAATCGACCCCGCGCTGCCGCCCATTGTGGGTTCATCCCAAATCAGCGGTGAAATCACCTCTCAGGCAGCCGCCATTACCGGTCTCACAGCGGGAACGCCCGTTGTGGGCGGTCTGTTTGATGTGGTTTCCACCGCGATCTGCGCGGGCCTGAACGACGAACACACCCTGAACGCCGTGATGGGGACATGGGCGGTAACCAGCGGCATCGCCGACAGCCTGCGCGAAAACGAAGCGCACCCCTATGTTTATGGCCGCTATGTTAATCCCGGGCAGTATATCGTGCACGAGGCCAGCCCCACCTCCTCCGGTAACCTTGAGTGGCTAACTGCCCAGTGGGGCGAGATCGGTTTTAGTGAAATCAACCGCCTTGTCGCCAGCCTGCCGAAGGCCGCAAGCGACGTGTTTTTTCTGCCGTTTCTTTATGGCAGCAATGCCGGGCTTGAGATGACCAGCGGTTTTTACGGCATGCAGGCGCTGCACACCCGCGCTCATCTGCTGCAGGCGGTTTATGAAGGGGTGGTGTTCAGCCATATGACCCATCTCAACCGTATGCGTGAACGCTTTACCGATGTCCGCGCCCTGCGCGTTACCGGCGGCCCGGCCCACTCGCAGGTATGGATGCAGATGCTTGCCGACGTCAGCGGCCTGCCCGTTGAGCTCCCCCAGGTCGAGGAGACCGGCTGCTTCGGCGCTGCCATCGCCGCGTTAGTGGGCACGGGAGAATATGCCGATTTCCGCGATGCCCAGCAGACTCTCAATTATGAAATAGACACGCTCGCGCCGGACGCCCGCGCCCATGCGGCTTATCAGCGCAAATATCACCGTTATCAGATGTTAATCACCGCACTTCAGGGCTTTCACGCCCGTATCAAGGAGGACGCTTTATGAGCCGACCACTATTGCAACTGGCGCTCGATCACACAAGTCTTGCCGCAGCCCAGCGCGATGTCGCATTGCTGCGGGACCATGTGGATATCGTGGAAGCAGGCACTATTCTCTGCCTGAGCGAAGGGCTGAACGCGGTAAAAGCGCTGCGTGCGCAATGCCCGGATAAACTGATTGTCGCCGACTGGAAGGTTGCCGATGCGGGCGAAACGCTGGCGCAACAGGCGCTGGATGCGGGCGCGAACTGGATGACCATTATCTGCGCCGCGCCGCTGGCGACCATTGAAAAAGGCCACGCGGCCGCCCAGGCGCGCGGCGGTGAAATTCAGATAGAGCTTTTCGGCAACTGGACATTCGAGGACGCCCGTGACTGGTACCGTACCGGCGTCAGGCAGGCCATTTACCACCGTGGGCGCGACGCGCAGGCGAGCGGTCAGCAGTGGGGGGAGGAGGATCTGGCACGCATGAAAGCGCTGTCGGATATTGGCCTGGAGCTCTCCGTGACGGGCGGTCTGACCCCCGCCGACCTGCCGCTGTTTAAAGCAGTCAATGTGAAAGCTTTTATCGCCGGGCGCGCTTTATCCGGCGCGAAGGATCCACAGCAAACCGCCGGGGCATTTCTGGCGCAAATCCGCGACATCTGGGGATCCTGATCATGCGCAGCCACCCTTTAGGAATTTATGAAAAAGCGTTACCGAAAGACTTATCCTGGCCGGAGCGTCTGGTTCTGGCTAAAAGCTGCGGTTTCGACTTCGTCGAAATGTCCGTCGATGAAACCGACGAGCGTTTATCGCGGCTCGAATGGACTACCGCCCAACGCGCCTCGTTAGTCGAAGCGATGCTGGAAACCAACGTGTCGATACCGTCAATGTGCTTATCCGCGCATCGCCGTTTTCCCTTCGGCAGCCGCGATGAGACGGTGCGCGAGCGGGCGCGCGACATTATGACCAAAGCGATCAAGCTGGCGCGGGATCTGGGTATTCGCACCATTCAGCTTGCGGGTTACGACGTCTATTACGAAGAACATGACGCAGGCACGCAGCAACGCTTTGCCGAAGGGCTTGCCTGGGCCGTTGAGCAGGCGGCAGGCGCCCAGGTCATGCTGGCGGTAGAAATCATGGATACCGCCTTTATGAACTCCATCAGCAAATGGAAAAAGTGGGATGAGATGCTCGCCTCACCGTGGTTCACCGTCTACCCGGACGTGGGCAACCTGAGCGCCTGGGGCAATGACGTGCCCGCCGAACTGGCGCTGGGTATTGACCGTATTGCCGCTATCCATCTGAAAGATACCCAGCCCGTTACTGAAACCAGCCCCGGTCAGTTCCGCGACGTACCGTTTGGCGAAGGATGCGTGGATTTCGTTAATGTCTTTAGCACGTTGCAGAGCCTGAACTATCGCGGCGCGTTTTTAATTGAGATGTGGACTGAAAAAGCCAAAGAGCCGGTGCTGGAGATTATTCAGGCCCGCCGCTGGATTGAAGCCCGGATGCAGGAAGGAGGATTCGTATGTTAGAACAGTTAAAAGCGGAGGTGCTGGCGGCCAACCTGGCCCTTCCTGCCCATCAGCTCGTCACCTTTACCTGGGGCAACGTCAGCGCGGTGGATGAAAGCCGCCGCCTGATGGTGATAAAACCATCCGGCGTCGAGTATGAGGTCATGACCGCCGGGGATATGGTTGTGGTGGAGATTGCCACAGGCAAGGTCGTTGAAGGCAATAAAAAGCCCTCTTCCGATACGCCAACGCACCTGGCGCTCTATCGCCGCTTCGCCGAAATCGGCGGCATTGTGCACACCCATTCCCGCCACGCCACCATCTGGTCGCAGGCCGGGCTGGATCTGCCCGCCTGGGGCACCACCCACGCGGATTATTTCTACGGCGCAATCCCCTGCACGCGCCTGATGACGGCAGAGGAGATTAACGGCGAGTATGAATTCGAGACGGGCGAAGTCATTATTAATACCTTTGAAGCGCGTGGCCTCGACCCCATGCAGATCCCGGCGGTGCTGGTTCGCTCACACGGCCCGTTCGCCTGGGGGAAGAATGCCGCCGACGCGGTGCACAACGCGGTAGTACTGGAGGAGTGCGCTTTTATGGGGCTGTTCTCCCGCCAGCTTGCGCCGCAGCTGCCCGCTATGCAGCCTGAACTGCTGGATAAGCACTACCTGCGCAAGCATGGGGCAAAGGCGTATTACGGTCAGTAGCCTGCTTTTTGTCGGTTTTCATCGTCCAATGAAATCTGCATATATCTTTCCCGGATAAGAGGACATCATCTTTCCGGGAAGGTCTTGATTTGATTATTTAGCCAGCATATTAAGTGAGAGATTTATTATTTCTCTCTTTCCGAACGCCTCTTTTGCGAAGTTTAAGACAGAACACCTCAATAATATGTAATAAATAATTTCCAGAATGTCGCATAAAATATCAAAATAATATATTGTTGCCTCACTGTGACTTGCCATTTTCAATCGATATAATTTCTATTTCGAACCAAAATATCGGCCTACCATCCCTGGAAGAGCTAGCGCTTCATCAGCCCTGATTAATAAAGGTGAATGAGGCGTAATTGAAATAGCATGGAAGCTTAGGGAGTCAGTGATGTTTAATAAAAGAATCGCCTCTTTTATTCTGGCTTTGGGGTTATCCTTGTTTGCTAAAACGATCAGTGCCTCATGTGATTTCAGCCCAACAGCGAATTATCCGCAGGATCAAACCATCAGATCCACCATTCCTCTGTCAGGTTTGAATAAACTTTCTGCTCCGCCCGGCACACCCGTTGGACAAATTATTTTTCGGCAAACCATTTCTGTCTCGCAGAGTGGAGTCAGCCCCGGCGTGACAATAAAATGTTCAAGCCCCGGACCGCTGCAACAGGGCTATGAATATGCCGCCTTACCCTGGCCCGCCTCTCATTACAGCAACAGCGTGTATCAAACCAATATTCCCGGAGTAGGTGTCAGAATCACGCAAGACAGTATTAACTATACCGTGTACAAGGCGGCATCAAGCTGTTTTCCAAAAGAGACGCCGGGCTGTTCTTTTAAGGGGTTATCGCTTGACGCTAACCTGGATCTGATCAAAATATCGGAAGATTTAGTACCGGGCACGATTAATGGCGCAGATTTACCCACAATCCGGCGTTCATATGGGCAAGCCAGCAGTATGGTTGCCGTTTATGAATTCAACTTTAGCGGCAGCGTAACCATCACCACGCCAACGTGTAACATCACTACGACAAGCGGCGTAGTGACTGTCCACATGGGTGAAAATGCCATCAAGAAATTTACCGGCATTGGTAGCGCTACGTCGTGGAAAAACGCGGGGATTACGTTGACCTGCCCGGAAACCTTTTATGGTAATAGCGGCGTTGATAACCTTATCGTCAGCGCAGGCAATTACTCGCCCACAACAGGCACCACTAACGGGTCCCTGCGCCAAAATTTTTGGCAGTTAAACCTGACGCCCGGCAACGGTATTATCGATGCGAAAAAAGGTATTATTGCGCTTAACGATTCGCCGATTAAAGCGAAAGGCGTTGGCATCCAGCTATCAAGCACAACAAAAGAAAGCGGAATCATTAATTTGAACGCGAGAATAGTGGGCCTGTTACCCAATAACGGTACAACTCAAATTATCATTCCCCTTTATGCCCGTTATATACAGACTGAAGAAAAGGTCTCGCCGGGGAGAGCAGACGGCAATTTAATCTATACCGTGAGCTACCAATAAATTCCCCGGGTTAAAATACGCTTTCCCGCCGCGGCGATGGCCTGCAAGCCATCATCGCTCAGGCCATTATTTCAGTAAACGTACCCGGCAGGTTTTGCCTTTGATTTTACCCTGCTGGAGCTGTTTCCAGGCGTGGCGCGCCACCGACTGGCGCACCGCTACATAGGCGTGCATCGGGTGCATATCGATTTTGCCGATGTCCGCTCCCGCAAGGCCAATATCGCCCGTCAGCGCGCCAAGAATATCGCCCGGGCGCATTTTGGCTTTTTTACCGCCGTCGATGCACAGAGTTGCCATCTCTGCCTCCAGCGGTTTAATGCTGGTGCTGATAACCGGGCTTTGCCAGTCCAGCGAAATCGCCAGCATCTCGCCAAGGATAGCGGCGCGCTGCGCCTCTTCCGGCGCGCACAGGCTGATGGCCAGCCCGCTCTGCCCGGCGCGGGCGGTGCGCCCGATACGGTGTACATGCACCTCCGGGTCCCAGGAGAGTTCGTAGTTAATCACCATCTCCAGCGCTTTGATGTCCAGCCCGCGGGCGGCGACATCGGTCGCCACCAGCACACGGCTGCTGCCGTTGGCAAAACGCACCAGCGTCTGGTCGCGGTCGCGCTGCTCCATATCGCCATGCAGCGCCAGCGCGCTCTGGTGACGTTCATTGAGGGCGTCGCACACCTCCTGGCAATCTTTCTTCGTATTACAGAAGACCACGCAGGAAGCGGGCTGGTGCTTGCTCAACAGGCTGAGCAGCAGGGGGATTTTCTCGCGGCGCGAGACTTCATAGAACCGCTGCTCTACCGCGGGCAGCGCCTCGACGGCGTCGATTTCAATGGTAAGCGGTTCGCGCTGAAAACGGGTACTGATTGCCGCAATAGCCGCAGGCCATGTGGCGGAAAAAAGCAGCGTCTGACGGCCCGCAGGCGCATGGCGCAGAATCTCTTCGATGGCATCGCTAAAGCCCATATCAAGCATGCGATCGGCCTCATCCAGCACCAGCGTTTTCAGTGCCGCAAGCGTCACCGTAGCCTTTTGCAGATGGTCGAGCAGACGGCCCGGCGTGGCGACGATAATATGCGGCGCATGCTGGAGCGAATCGCGCTGCGCGCCAAACGGCACCCCGCCGCACAGCGTCAGAATCTTAATGTTCGGCAGATAACGCGCCAGCCGGCGCAGCTCTTTCGCCACCTGGTCGGCAAGCTCGCGCGTCGGGCACAGTACCAGCGACTGGGTAACAAACTGGCTGGCATCAATATGCTGCAACAGGCCAAGGCCAAAGGCGGCCGTTTTACCGCTGCCGGTCTGGGCCTGTACGCGTACGTCTTTCCCTTCCAGAATCACCGGCAATGCCGCCGCCTGGACCGGGGTCATGGAGTGGTAACCCAGCTCGTCAAGGTTAGCGAGGAGTTCAGGGGGCAGAGCATTTAAGGTTGAAAAGGCGGTCACGACGTTCTCTCAGAATAGAAGCAGGACGCTATGCTAGCAGAGTGCGGGCGCGCGGTCATCGCAGCCCGCATCACAGGCCGTCGGATTAGCTGGCTTTGAAGGGGTCTTTTTTATCGTCTTTGCTGTCATCGCGCTTACGGGGGATCTCACCCTGCTCGTTCGGCGCATCTTTCACATCTTTCATCTGCTGTTCATCCTCTTCATAGGCATTACCGGCGTTCGGTGCCGCCTCAGGCAGCCCCTTGCTGACTTCGCCCTCGTGATGACGTCGCGTGTTGTTGGTTTTGTCGGACATTGCTTCCTCCTGTCGTTTTCATTAAGTGTAGACGATGGAAGAAGACGCAGCCCGCATGCGGCACGCCGCTTTATGCGGAGGCATCTAACCATGCAAAATACGTCTTGCCGCTTCGGCCAAAAAAGCGCTGCGATTATTGAATTGCGGATTGTCGCGTACGAAGCCATCAATTTTGCTCAGCAGGCGTCGGGGGAGCGTAATATTGATGCGTTCAGCCCTGCCATCAAATTGATTCATATTGATATCAACCAGCAACCACTGTCCGCCGATGAAGTCTTCCGGTTGCTGCTGTAAATGATGTTCTACAGGGCTTGCTGTCGGCAATGTTTCTCCCAGCTCACACAGCGTTTCAAAGTGGAAGGTAAGTGCGCTTCGGGCATCCTCAAAGGCTTCGTTAAGATTATCGCCCGCAAAAAAGCAACCCGCCACATCGGGGAAAAAACCGCTGGCACTGCCGTCGGCATCAGAATGAATATAGGCCGGATAGAACATGTCATCTCCTGATTGTTAAGGTTTAAAACCTGCCTGCCGCCAGATTTGCGCCAGTGTCCCGGTCTTAATATCTTTCCGGGGGTGAGGTACCGTCACCAGAGCACGCCGTTGCGAATGAATGAACTGATGGTGGCTCCCCTTTATTCTTATAAGAACCCATCCATGTTTTTTTAGTATTGCTATCACCTCAGCACTGGTCACATCCCTCTCTCCACCGCATATTATACACACTGCACACACCTTAAACTCCGTGCAGATCACACTAACGCAGCAGTGGATAAACGTCATCGACAGAAACCTTTCTCTGGAAAGCGGCTCGTAAATTTCCATATAGCCTTCTGCTGTTGGCGACGCTAAAGAATGTAACCCACAGCAACCATTACCTTCCTTTACAGTTTTCCGGCTGGCTTTAGCCATACTTAAAAGCATTCACGGCACACTCACGGAGTGACTATGCAACGATTTATCGGCTTCGATGTGGGCGGCACCCACATTAAATATGGTGTGATAACCGGAGAGGGCGAAGAGCTATTTAGCGAAGAGTACGACACGCCGGAAGATGCCGACACGTTTAAACAGAAGTGGCGGGAAGCGGTTGAGCATTGCCAGCGCGAGCATGATATTGCGGGTATCGGGGTGAGCTTTCCCGGCCATATCAATCCGCACACCGGGCTTGCGGCGAAAGCGGGCGCGGTGGATTTTCTCGACGGTGAAAACCTGCTTGAACTGTTTGGCGAGCTCACCGACCTGCCGCTCATTGTGGAAAACGACGCCAACTGCGCTGCCCTGGGCGAGCAGTGGCGCGGCGCCGGGCAGAAGTTTGACAGCCTGGTCTGCATAACGGTGGGAACCGGTATTGGCGGGGGCATCATTGTTGACCGCGACCTCTATCGCGGCGCCCATTTCCGCGCCGGTGAGTTTGGCGTGATTCCGGTCGGCAACGGCGGCGAGTGTATGCATGAGGTGGCCTCCGCCAGCGGGCTGATGGAAGCCTGCCGCAAAGCGCTGGGCGTACCGGAAGATGAGATGCCGCACGGCAAAGAGATTTTCGAGAAGATGGACAGCGATGTGCACCTGCGCGAGGCGGTGAACGACTGGGCGCGTTTTCTGGCGCGCGGCATCTACAGCGTGATCTCGATGTTCGACCCGCAGGTGCTGCTGATTGGCGGCGGCGTTAGCGAAAACGACAAGCTCTACCCGCTGCTGGAGCGCCATCTGCAGACGTTCGAACTGTGGGATGCCCTGAAAGTGCCTCTCTACCCGTGCGAACTGGGTAACCAGGCGGGCCGCCTGGGCGCGGTATGGCTGGCAAAGCGCAAGCTGGCTAAACAGTAACGAACGGGCGGCGGCGCGATACGCCGCCTGCCGGGTTACGCTTCGTTTTTACTGAACAGCGCCTTATCACGCAGAATATGGTCATTACCGCGACGGCGGGTAAAGCCAGTCCGGTCAAAATACTCCAGAATCTGAATCGCCAGCTTGCGCCCGATGTTAAGGTTATCGCGGAAATCCGCCGCACTGGTCGATCCCGCGGCTTCATCGCGATAGCGGATCATACTGGCGAAAGCGACAATCCGATCGTTGCGGTAATAGCGATCTTTAACGATCGCCGTTATCAGCCCCTGCTGCGCTGCCTGGCGTAACACTGCGCGCATCGTCTGCTCGTCGGTGGCGGTTTCCCGCGCCAGGTCCCGCACCCACCAGGGCTCATCGCCAAACAGCGGCGCAGCGCGTTGCCAGATAGCCGCCTGCTCCCCGGTAAACCCGGCCTTGTGTTCCGGCAAATGCAGCCAGCCGTGGTGGCTCTGAATCACGCCGTCGGTACGCATCCGCTCAATCAGCGTCAGCACCAGCCCCTCGTCTTCTGTCGGCAAGGCCATGCGCCGCAGCCGCTCGCGCCCTGGGCCCGGCTCGTCCGCGTGCTGCTCGTGATAGCGGCCCAGCGTCGCCAGCAGCTTGCGCTGCCACTCTGCCGCCACCGGGGCGTTTAGCACATTATCCCCGGCACGAATAAAACCCGGGTTCGTCAGCAGCTGCGCAAGCCCGGCGTCATTGCGTTGCCGCGCCCACGCAAACTCCGGCAGATGTACCGCTCCGCGCGCAAGATGTACCCCCAGCGCCTGCGCATCGTCTTCTGCGGCGTTTAGCGTCGCCAGCCACTGCTGATATTCCGGCTTACGCTTTCCGCGCCGGGGTGGGTTAAGGGTCACTACGCGCGCCCCGGCCAGCGTTTCGCGGGCGGAGATATCGCGCAGCACCAGCCTGTCGTTGTCCGCCAGCCACAACGGCGTATCCAGCACCAGCTCCGCCAGGCCGTTATCCAGCAGCGAAACACGCCCGGTAATATGACGGGCGGCGTGGTGAATATGCAGCGGCTGCCACTGGGTCAGAGGCGTATGGGTTTGCAGCGCCACGATAACCCGTTCGCACGGCGCAGGGGGCTTCTCCGACAGCAGCCAGTCGCCACGGCTCAGCGACGCTTTTTGCGCATCGCCGACAATATTGAGCGCAATACGCTGCCCGGCGTGCGCCTGCTCTACCGGCTGATTCTGCGCGTGCAGCCCACGCACGCGCACGGGCTTATCGCCCCCCGTCAGCCAGAGCGTGTCGCCCACGCGCACCTCGCCCGACAGCGCAGTGCCGGTGACCACCAGCCCCGCGCCTTTTACGGTGAAGGCACGATCCAGCGCCAGCCGAAAACGCTGGTGCTGTGGGTACGACCGTTCAGGCAGTTGCAGCAGATGGGCACGCAGTTCATCAATGCCGCGCTGTTGGGTCGCTGCGGTGACGAACATCGCCGCCTGCGGATAACCAAACGACCGCAGCACCTGCCGAACCTCGTCGCTAACCTCTTCAATTCTGGCCGCGTCCACCCGGTCTGCTTTGGTCAGGGCGACGGTGAGCGAGGGGTTCCCGGTCAGCTGTAAGATCGCCAGATGTTCGCGGGTCTGGGCCATCACGCCATCGTCGCAGGCCACGACCAGCAGCGCGTGGTCGATACCGCCCACCCCGGCCAGCATATTGGAGAGAAACTTCTCATGCCCCGGCACGTCGATAAAGCCCGGCACGCGGCCATCCGGCTGCGGCCAGTAGGCGTAGCCCAGATCGATGGTCATGCCGCGCGCTTTCTCTTCCGGCAACCGATCGGCATTCACGCCGGTGATGGCCTGTAATAGCGTTGTTTTGCCGTGGTCGACGTGCCCGGCGGTGGCGATAATCATTTCAACAGCATCTCCAGAAAGCGGGATTCATTCTCAAGGCAGCGTAAATCAAGCCACAGGCGTCCATCACCGATACGCCCGATTACCGGCTCCGGCAGGTTGCGCCAGCGATCGGCCAGCGCGTGCAGCAGGCTGCCGCTGCCGTCACGGGGCGTGAACGTTAAGGCTGCGCTCGGCAGACGCTCCACGGGCAGCGAGCCGCTGCCGATCTGCGACAGGCACGTCTCAACCTGCACGCTGTACGCCTCGTAATGGGGCGCCAGCAGGCTTTGCAGCCGCTGCGCCTGCTGGTAAATCTCTGCCTGCGGACGGGTGAGCAACCGCAGGGTCGGCAGGTTCTCCCGTAATTTCTCCGGGTGCAGATAGAGGCGCAACGTCGCCTCCAGCGCCGCCAGCGTCATTTTATCGGCGCGCAATGCCCGCTTCAGCGGATGCTGCTGCAGTTGCGCAATCAGCGCTTTTTTACCGACGATGATCCCCGCCTGCGGGCCGCCGAGAAGTTTATCCCCGGAAAAGCTTACCAGGCTGACGCCTGCGGCGATCATCTCCTGCACCAGCGGCTCTTTCGGCAGGCCATACAGGCTTAAATCGACGAGCGAGCCGCTGCCCAGGTCGGCGATTACCGGCACGTTGAGTTCGTCGCCCAGCGCCGCCAGCGCCGCCGCCTCTACCGCCGTGGTAAAGCCTTCAATATGGTAATTGCTGGCGTGGACTTTCATCAGCAGGGCGGTATTGTCATTCACCGCCTGGCGATAATCTTTCTCGTGGGTGCGGTTAGTGGTGCCGACCTCGCATAGCGTACAGCCCGCCTGGCGCATTACATCGGGAATGCGGAACGCGCCGCCAATCTCCACCAGCTCGCCGCGAGAGACCACGACCTCTTTACCGCTGGCGGTCGCCGCCAGCATCAGCAGAACGGCCGCCGCGTTGTTATTGACGATACAGGCGTCCTCCGCCCCGGTCAGTCGGCACAGGAGGTCAGCCAGCGCCCGATCGCGGTGGCCCCGTCCGGCATCGTCCAGCGAATACTCAAGCGTCACCGGGGAGCGCATCGCCTGCGTGACCGCCTCAACGGCCGCCTCTGCCTGTAACGCCCGGCCCAGATTGGTGTGCAGCACCGTCCCCGTCAGGTTAAACACCGCGCGCAGCGCGCTGGCGTTTTCACCGTCAAGCTGCTGCCAGGCCGCCTGCGCCCAGTCCTCGCACCAGCCGGGCAGCGCCTGCTGCTGGCGAATGGCCTCGCGCGCGCGCGACTGGAGTTGCCGCAGCGTGCGGGCGACACGCTGATGCCCAAATTGCGTCAGTAAGGGTTCGAACGCTTCGTCACGAAGCAGGCGATCGGTTGCGGGGATCTGGCTGTAAAGCGGGTGATTTTCCGTTGTCATGAGCGAGCCTGGCTGAGGATTGCCCCTCCCGACGGGAGAGGGGTCGACATGAAGGGATTGTACAGCGACTTGCCTCAGACTGTCATAACAGGCGTCAATCCTTTGGCGGCTCGGTGCGGGCGAAGCTTTCGCGCTGGAAGAGGTTTTCCACCATTTTCACCAGCTGCGGTCTGTCAACGCACCAGCCCGGCGAGACGCGGCGGAAGTTGAGATAGCTAATCGCACAGGCAATGGCAACGGTCGCCAGATTCATTTCATCTATATGTAACGTACCGTCACTAAAATAGCTTTCTAAGGTATCCAGGCCACGGCTGATCTTTTCACGCTGGCGCAGCAGCTCCGTTTCGGACTGCTGTGCGGCCGGTCGCGCCTGCTCGCGCACGGATACCAGGGCGGCGTCCATAATCCCGTCCGCCAGCGCTTCTATCTGGCGAATCTTCAGCGCCGCCCGCGGTTCGGCAGGCAGCATCGGCGGCTCAGCATTCAGCAGGTCAATATATTGGGCAATGATTGGCGAGTCGTACCACACCTCTCCCTCATCGGTTACCAGGGCGGGAACTTTACCCAGCGGGTTGTACTGCGCCACCCCGTTAATGGCGTTGTAGGGTTGCTCGTTCACAAATTCAAAGGTGATGCCTTTTTCGAGCAGGATAACCGAGATTTTGCGTACAAAAGGGCTGGTGTAGCTGCCGATCAGTTTCATTGCCTTGTCCTTTTTCGCCAACAAAGTCTTAAGTATGAACTACAGTCAACAAATCGTGCGCGACAGCCTTCATAAATGTGAAAAGCGAGCGGGATAAGGTCAGTTCTACCGAGCAGTGAAAGCGAGTTACAGAATGTGCAGGTCGCAAAATCACAGCTTGCGGGAGATCACACTCGGAAAACTCCTGGCGAAAATATCTTGTGATGCAGATCACAAACGAATAACAAACACGCCACTTCAAAACGTGATTTTAATCACAATTATCCGTCTGACTGGCGACATTTTCGCCTCTTGTTCTTTTTTTACACATGCATTTTGTGATCAACATCACGACTATTGATGCTCCACCCCCTATGTAAACGTGATTTGGATCACACTCAAGGAGGCTGTCTGGACACCAGGCCGATTCGGTGCGAGATTTCGCTTCACAGATCATGGGTCCGGCTACCTCTGCCGCCACGTTAACAACAAAACCTCGGGCTTCCAGCCTGCGCGATAGCAAACATAAGAAGGGGTGTTTTATGTCATCCGATATCAAGATCAAGGTGCAAAGCTTTGGTCGATTCCTCAGCAACATGGTAATGCCAAATATCGGCGCGTTTATCGCGTGGGGTATCATTACCGCATTGTTTATTCCAACAGGGTGGTTGCCTAACGAAACGCTGGCGAAGCTCGTCGGCCCAATGATTACCTATCTGCTGCCGCTGCTTATCGGTTATACCGGTGGTCGGCTGGTAGGCGGCGATCGCGGCGGCGTGGTGGGTGCTATCACCACGATGGGCGTGATTGTCGGCGCAGACATGCCGATGTTCCTCGGCGCAATGATTGCCGGCCCGCTGGGCGGCTACTGCATCAAAAAATTCGACGCGGCCGTAGACGGTAAGATCAAGTCCGGTTTCGAAATGCTGGTGAATAACTTCTCCGCTGGCATCATCGGTATGATCCTCGCCATTCTGGCGTTCCTCGGCATTGGCCCGGCGGTTGAAGTGCTCTCTAAACTGCTGGCTGCTGGCGTTAACTTCATGGTTGCCCATGATATGCTGCCGCTGGCGTCCATCTTTGTTGAACCGGCAAAAATCCTGTTCCTCAACAACGCCATTAACCACGGTATCTTCTCGCCGCTGGGTATTCAGCAGTCTCACGATCTCGGCAAGTCTATCTTCTTCCTGATTGAAGCTAACCCAGGCCCGGGTATGGGCGTACTGCTGGCGTACATGTTCTTCGGTCGCGGCAGCGCACGTCAGTCTGCTGGCGGCGCGGCTATCATCCACTTCCTGGGTGGTATCCACGAAATCTACTTCCCGTATGTGCTGATGAACCCGCGTCTGCTGATTGCGGTTATCCTGGGCGGTATGACCGGCGTGTTCACCCTGAACATCCTGGACGGCGGTCTGGTTTCCCCGGCTTCTCCGGGTTCTATCCTGGCCGTGCTGGCGATGACGCCAAAAGGCGCGTACTTCGCTAACATCGTCGCTATCTTCGCGGCGCTGATTGTTTCCTTCGTGGTCTCTGCGATTCTGCTGAAAACCAGCAAGGTCAAAGAAGAAGATGATGACATCGAAGCCGCTACCCGTCGTATGCAGGACATGAAAGCACAGTCCAAAGGGGCTACCCCGCTGGCCGCTGGCGATGTCACCAACGACCTGAGCCACGTGCGTAAAATCATCGTTGCCTGTGACGCCGGTATGGGCTCCAGCGCAATGGGTGCGGGCGTGCTGCGTAAGAAAGTGCAGGATGCCGGTCTGACCAATATTTCGGTCACCAACACCGCCATCAACAGCCTGCCGTCCGATGTGGATCTGGTCATTACACACCGCGACCTGACCGAGCGCGCAATGCGCCAGGCGCCGCAGGCACAGCACATTTCGCTGACCAACTTCCTGGACAGCGGCCTGTACAGTAACCTGACCGAGCGCCTGGTGGCTGCACAGCGCCACGCGGATAACACCACGAAAGTGCAGACCAGCCTGCAGGACAGCTTCGATACCAGCAACAGCAATCTGTTTAAACTGGGCGCGGAGAATATCTTCCTGGGCCGTACAGCCAGCAACAAAGAAGAGGCGATTCGCTTTGCCGGTGAACAACTGGTGAAAGGCGGCTACGTGCAGCCGGAATACGTGGAGGCGATGCTGGAGCGTGAGAAGCTGACCCCGACCTATCTGGGCGAATCCATCGCCGTGCCGCACGGCACCGTTGAAGCGAAAGATCGCGTGCTGAAAACCGGCGTTGTCTTCTGCCAGTATCCGGAAGGCGTCCGTTTCGGTGAAGAGCCGGATGACATCGCCCGCCTGGTTATCGGTATTGCTGCCCGTAACAACGAGCACATCCAGGTCATCACCAGCCTGACCAACGCGCTGGATGATGAAACCGTCATCGAACGCCTGGCGCAGACCACCAGCGTAGAAGAAGTACTGACGCTGCTGAAAGCGTAACCCTGGCCCCGGATGCGGCTACCAGGCACGTAAACGCGTAGCCCGGATAAGCGCAGCGCATCCGGGAAGTACCTTCCCTCTCCCTCAGGGAGAGGGTTAGGGTGAGGCAAAATAGCCTTTTTCCTCACCCCAGCCCTCTCGGGTCAAAACATTGATTAAGGTTAACACTATGAAAGCATTACATTTTGGCGCAGGTAATATCGGACGTGGCTTCATCGGCAAACTGCTGGCGGACGCGGGGATTACGCTGACATTCGCCGATGTGAATCAGGTGGTTCTCGACGCCCTTAATGCCCGTCATAGCTATCAGGTTCATGTCGTTGGTGAAAACGAGCAGGTAGATACCGTTTCCGGTGTCAACGCTGTCAGCAGCACCGGCGATGAAGTGGTTGAGCTCATCGCATCCGTCGATCTGGTTACCACCGCCGTCGGCCCGGTCGTGCTGGAGCGTATTGCCCCCGCCATCGCCAAAGGGCTGGCGAAGCGTAAAGCGCAGGGCGTGGAAGCGCCGCTGAATATTATCGCCTGTGAAAATATGGTGCGCGGTACCACCCAGCTGAAAGGCCACGTCTTTAACGCGCTGGCGGAAGAGGACAAAGCGTGGGTAGAAGCGCATATCGGCTTTGTAGACTCCGCCGTTGACCGTATCGTTCCCCCTTCGGCCTCTGCCACAAACGATCCGTTGGAAGTAACCGTTGAGACGTTTAGCGAGTGGATTGTTGATAAAACCCAGTTCAAAGGCGACCTGCCCTCTATTGCCGGTATGGAGTTAACCGATAACCTGATGGCGTTTGTTGAGCGTAAGCTCTTCACCCTGAACACCGGTCATGCTATAACCGCCTACCTCGGGCAGCAGACCGGTCATCAGACCATTCGTGACGCCATCCTTGATGAAAACATCCGTGCGGTGGTGAAAGGCGCGATGGAAGAGAGCGGCGCGGTGCTGATTAAACGTTACGGTTTTGATGCCGATAAACATGCGGCGTACATTCAGAAGATCCTCGGTCGTTTCGAAAACCCGTACCTGAAAGATGATGTGGAGCGCGTAGGTCGCCAGCCGCTGCGTAAACTGAGCGCGGGCGATCGTCTGATTAAACCGCTGCTCGGCACGCTGGAGTATGGTTTACCGCACGAAAACCTGGTAAAAGGTATCGCCGCCGCGATGCACTACCGCAGCGAACAGGACCCGCAGGCACAGGAGCTGGCGACCCTGATCGCAGAGAAAGGCCCGCAGGCCGCACTGGCGCAAGTCTCCGGGCTTGATGCCGCAAGCGACGTTGTCGCAGAAGCCGTCACCGCCTACAACGCAAAGGCATGATGCCGACCCCGGCGCGGGATATCCCGCGCCTGTTATTAAGATTGTCAGATATGCAGGCAATGATGGAATTAACACAGGCTTTCGAAAACCGTGTGCTCGAGCGTCTGAATGCTGGCAAAACCGTAAGGGGCTTTCTGATTGCCGCCGTCGAGTTACTGACGGAAGCGGTCAATATCCTGGTGCTGCAGGTCTTCCGCAAAGACGACTATGCCGTGAAATACGCGGTAGAACCGTTACTTGACGGCGACGGGCCGCTGGGCGATCTGTCCGTGCGCTTAAAGCTGATTTACGGCCTGGGCGTTATCAGTCGGCATGAGTATGAAGATGCGGAACTGCTTATAGCGCTGCGCGAAGAGCTCAACCATGACGGCAGCGAATACGCCTTCACCGACGACGAAATCCTCGGCCCATTTGGCGAACTGCACTGTGTTACGGCGCTGCCCCCGGCTCCGCAGTTCGATAGCAGCGACCCGGATCTGTTTGCTATGCAGCAGCAACGCTATCAGCAGATGGTGCGCTCAACCATGGTGCTCTCACTGACCGAGCTGATTTCCCGAATCAGCTTAAAAAAAGCGTTTCAGAAATAACCCCGCCCTGCGCTCACCTGCAGGAAGATCACGCCTCCTCTGTTTTCTGCACCTTAGCCGGACGGTAAAGCTGGCGATAGTGTTCAAGACGCGAGAGATACATTGTCCTTTTGTCTGCGGGAATATCGTCCGGGATAAATTCGCTGCTTCGCGTATGGGCAAGGTATTCTTTAAATGCCTGGCTGGAGGCCATGAAATCGATAGCTTTGTCGATGATATGGGGGGTATTGTCGCCTAACTTTGTCATCTTTCGCTCTCCTTTACGTAAATTCCTTAAAATAAGATGGACCACGCAACGAACAACGTTTGAGCTATGTGTGCTTTTCTGGGGTTGTTCAGCGCAATGCGGTATCCTTACTTTTTTCCCTGATGAACATAATCGCCATGAAAGAAGTCGAAAAGAATGAAATTAAGCGCCTGAGCGACCGCCTGGACGCTATTCGCCACCAGCAGGCCGCCCTGTCTCTGGTTGAGTCCGCTGAAAAATATGCGGAGCTGGAGAAAGAAAAAGCGACCCTGGAAGCGGAAATCGAACGCCTGCGTACACAGTACAGCCAGAAGCTCAGCAAAGAGGCGCAGAAGCTGGTTAACATGCCCTTCAAACGCGCCATTACCAAAAAAGAGCAGGCAGACCTCGGCAAGCTGAAAAAGAGCGTCCGCGGTATTGTTGTCGTGCACCCGATGACCGCCCTGGGGCGCGAGATGGGGCTTAAAGAGATGACGGGCTTTGCAAAGAGCGAGTTCTGACTGTTCCGCCTCCCCTCTCTGAGGGGAGCGATCCCCTTATTGGCCCTACCACTTCTCCTGATTCTGCGCACTGCTTCACACCACTTAGAATCACATAAAATTAACATTGCCATTACATAACAGCGTACTAACCTGATGTCAGGCAGGTGACCGCCAGCAAAATGGCCGTACCACTTTCCCCATACGTACTTACCTTAACGGAACCCACATGACCGCTACCGCTGAACGGCTCTCAGAAGAGGTTGCCCGGCGTATCAGGACGCTTATCCGCGAGCAGGGGCTGGAAGCAGGCATGCGCCTGCCCGCCGAGCGCGAACTGGCGCGTCGTCTTGGCGTCTCGCGCAACTCACTGCGTGAGGCAATCGCAAAGTTGATGAGTGAAGGCGTGCTGCTCAGCCGACACGGCGGGGGCACCTTTGTGCGCTGGCAACATGAAGCCTGGTCGGAACAGCGTATCGTCCAGCCGTTGAAAACGCTGCTGGAAGACGATCCCGACTACAGCTTCGACATTCTTGAGGCGCGCCACGCCATTGAGGCCAGCACCGCCTGGCATGCCGCCCAGCGCGCCACCGATGCCGATAAAGAGAAGATTCGGCTCTGCTTTGACGCTACGCTCGTGGAAGACGCGGATCTCGCCTCGCAGGCGGATGTTCGCTTTCATCTGGCGATTGCCGAGGCGTCGCACAACGTGGTGCTGTTGCAAACCATGCGCGGCTTCTTCGACCTGCTTCAATCCTCTGTAAAGCAGAGCCGCCAGCGGATGTATCAGGCGCCGCCGGTTTTTAAGCAGCTTACCGGGCAGCATCAGGCCATTATGGATGCCATCCTCGCCGCCGATGCGCCACGCGCGCGGGACGCGATGATGGCGCACTTAAGTTTTGTTCACACCACCATTCGTCAGTTTGATGAAGACCAGGCCCGCCGCGCACGCATCACGCGCCTGCCCGACGAGCGGCATACTCAATTTTCGGGAGAAAAAGATGATCATTTCCGCAGCCAGTGACTACCGCGCGGCCGCCAAACGCATTCTGCCCCCTTTTCTGTTCCACTATATCGACGGCGGCGCATATGCCGAATATACCCTGCGCCGTAACGTCGAGGATTTAGGCCAGGTCGCCCTGCGCCAGCGAGTGCTGAAAAATATGTCGGCGCTGAGCACGGAGACCACGCTGTTTGGCGAAACGCTGTCGATGCCGGTCGCGCTTGCCCCGGTCGGTCTGTGCGGCATGTACGCCCGCCGTGGCGAAGTGCAGGCGGCGGGCGCGGCGGATGCCAAAGGCATTCCGTTTACCCTCTCTACCGTCTCCGTCTGCCCGATTGAAGAGGTCGCCCCTACGATTAAACGCCCGATGTGGTTCCAGCTCTATGTGCTGCGCGACCGCGGCTTTATGCGCAACGCGCTGGAGCGGGCAAAGGCGGCAGGGTGTTCGACGCTGGTGTTTACCGTGGATATGCCGACGCCGGGGGCGCGCTACCGCGATGCGCACTCCGGTATGAGCGGGCAGAACGCGGCGCTTCGCCGTTACTGGCAGGCCGTCACCCACCCGCAGTGGGCGTGGGATGTCGGCCTGAATGGCCGTCCCCATGATCTGGGCAATATCTCTGCCTACCTGGGTAAACCCACCGGGCTTGAGGACTATATCGGCTGGCTCGCCACCAACTTTGACCCCTCTATCTCGTGGAAAGACCTGGAGTGGATCCGCGAATTCTGGGACGGGCCGATGGTGATCAAGGGCATTCTTGACCCGGAGGATGCCCGCGACGCGGTGCGCTTTGGCGCGGACGGCATTGTGGTCTCCAACCACGGCGGACGCCAACTGGACGGGGTGCTCTCCTCCGCCCGCGCCCTGCCCGCGATTGCTGATGCGGTGAAAGGCGATATTGCGATTCTGGCCGACAGCGGCATTCGCAACGGCCTGGACGTGGTGCGGATGATTGCGCTGGGGGCCGACACGGTACTGCTGGGGCGCGCTTATCTCTACGCGCTGGCGACCCACGGCCGGGCTGGCGTCACCAATCTGCTCAACCTGATTGAAAAAGAGATGCGGGTGGCGATGACGCTAACCGGGGCGAAATCCATCAGCGAGATAAGCAAAGCGTCGCTGGTGCAGACCTTAAGCGATATTCCCGCCGGGCTGGCGCCGCTCACCCAGGGCGATGCGGCGTAGGTTCCCTTTCCGGGTGGGCGGCGTCTCACCCGGTTACCCTCCCCTGTGATAAACTTCGCGCAATTTCTTTCACTTCATGAGTTTGTTATGAGACGAGAACTTGCCATTGAATTTTCCCGCGTGACCGAAGCGGCGGCGCTGGCTGGCTATAAATGGTTAGGCCGCGGCGATAAAAATACCGCCGACGGCGCAGCGGTACACGCCATGCGCATTATGCTCAACCAGGTCAATATTGACGGCACCATTGTGATTGGCGAAGGGGAGATCGACGAAGCCCCAATGCTCTATATCGGTGAAAAAGTGGGAACCGGCAAAGGCGACGCGGTGGATATCGCCGTCGATCCGATTGAAGGCACCCGCATGACGGCGATGGGCCAGGCCAACGCGCTGGCGGTACTGGCGGTTGGCGATAAAGGCAGCTTTCTTAACGCGCCGGATATGTACATGGAAAAGCTGATTGTCGGCCCCGGCGCAAAAGGCGCGATCGACCTGAATCTGCCGCTTGCCGACAACCTGCGCAATGTCGCCGCCGCGCTGGGCAAACCCCTTAGCGAACTGACCGTCACCATTCTGGCGAAACCACGCCATGACGCGGTGATTGCGGAGATGCAAAAACTGGGCGTGCGCGTGTTTGCTATCCCGGACGGCGACGTGGCGGCCTCCATTCTGACCTGTATGCCGGATAGCGAAGTCGACGTGCTGTACGGGATTGGCGGCGCGCCGGAAGGGGTGGTTTCCGCTGCGGTCATCCGCGCGCTGGACGGTGATATGCATGGCCGCCTGCTGGCCCGTCATCATGTCAAAGGCGACAGCGATGAGAACCGCCGCATGGGCGAAAACGAGCTGGCGCGCTGCGCGGCAATGGGTATCGAAGCAGGCAAAGTGCTGCGGCTGGACGATATGGCGCGCAGCGATAACGTGATTTTTTCAGCGACCGGTATTACCAAAGGCGACCTGCTGGAAGGCATTAGCCGCAAAGGCAATATCGCCACCACCGAGACCCTGCTGATCCGCGGCAAATCCCGCACCATTCGCCGCATTCAGTCTATCCACTATCTCGACCGTAAAGACCCCGACGTTCAGCGCCATATTCTGTAAGCGCATTTATCCGTGAGAGCTTTCCAGTCGACGCCGACTGGAAATCCTCTCCATTCACGACGAAGATAAGGCAATGATTCTGAACAGGAGAAAATCATGGCCGACTGGGTTACAGGAAAAGTCGTAAACGTCGAGTTCTGGACCGACGCGTTGTTCAGCCTGACCGTTCATGCCCCCGTTCACCCCTTCACCGCCGGGCAATTCGCCAAACTGGGCCTCGAAATCGACGGCGAACGCGTGCAGCGCGCCTACTCATATGTGAATGCCCCCAGCAACCCCGATCTTGAGTTTTACCTGGTCACCGTACCCGAAGGCAAACTCAGCCCGCGCCTCGCCGCCCTGCAGCCCGGCGACGAGGTGCTGATCGTCAGCGAAGCGGCCGGTTTCTTTGTGCTGGAAGAGGTGCCGGATTGCGACACGCTGTGGATGCTGGCGACGGGAACCGCTATCGGGCCTTACCTCTCTATTTTGCAGGAAGGGAAGGACCTTGAGCGTTTTAAAAATCTGGTGCTGGTGCACGCCGTGCGTTACGCGGCGGATTTGAGCTACCTGCCGCTGATGCTGGAATTACAGCAGCGTTACGCCGGAAAGCTGCGTATTCAAACCGTAGTCAGCCGTGAAACGGTGCCCGGCTCGCTCACTGGCCGCGTACCGGCGCTGATCGCCAGCGGTGAGCTGGAAGCTGCCGCAGGGCTGCCTCTCAACGCCGAAAGCAGCCATGTCATGCTGTGCGGCAACCCGCAGATGGTGCGCGATACTCAGCAGTTGCTGAAAGATACCCGCCAGATGGCGAAACACCTGCGCCGCCGTCCGGGCCATATCACCGCCGAGCATTACTGGTAATCAGCGGTACTGTACGTCGAGGGTATCTTTGCCGTATTTGTTTTCCCCCTGGGTGCCGACAAACGCGCCCAGGTCGATGAGCATCGTGACCATGATCAGCACGGGAACAAAGCGGCCTACCACCCATTGCCATGTCCCGCCGAGCATATCCCAGTGCCCCGCCAGCAGCATCCACGCCAGAATAAACAGCAAGGCCCAGAGACCTGACTTATTGCGGTCGTGCAGGCGCTTAACAACAACGCAGGCGGTGGGCCACAGAAGACACACCAGCATAAACGCCGCCGTCTGGCTGGCCAGCAGATCGAGGCTGACTGCATAAAACAGCACCACCATCGCCACCACCCACGCTATGACCCATACCCAAAAATCACGACGGCCAATACGGCCCTTAAATGAGAATAACCACTGCTGTATACCCATAACAGGTTCCTGTAATCGTAGTGACGCGTAGTTTACCCTGGTCGCGTCAGTTTTTGACAAGCCAGTGCGTTATCGTTTTAATCGTGAGCAAAGTGATTCGAGGAAGAGATGTATGAAAACGTGGTGGCTCCTTTGCGCGGCGTTGATCGTCAGCCCGTTAGCGGTAGCGGAAGAGACCGCAATAACCGCCCCCTACCTGCTGCCGGGCGCGCCGACTTTCGAGCAGTCTATCAGTCAGTTTCGGGAAAAATTTAACGTCGATAACCCGGACATGCAGCTTAATGAATTTCGCGCCGTGGACGCGCGCAGCGACACGCTTCGCCTGACCCGCGCGGCCACAAAAATTAACGATACGCTGTATGCGTCAACCGCGCTGGAACGCGGCACGCTAAAAATTAAATCCATGCAGATGACCTGGCTGCCGGTGCAGGGGCCGGAGCAAAAGGCGTCGAAAGCGAAGGCTCAGGCCTGGATGGCCGCGCTAATCCGCGCCTTTTCCCCCTCCTTCAACAAAGCGCAAAGCCTGCAAAAACTGCAAAAACTACTGAGCAACGGCAAAAATAAAACCTGGTATACCGAAACCGAGGGGGCGATTCGCTATGTTGTTGTGGACGACGGCGAAAAAGGGCTGACCTTCGCTGTTGAACCGATTAAGCTGACGCTATCTGATAGCACGCAGAGCGACAATAAATGACGAAAAGCAAAGCCTTTGCGGTGATGAATCTCTATACTGTCTCACAGACCCGGCTGCCCTGCGGCAGCCACATTCTTTATTCGCTTCGTAACGTGGAGAATTAAAATGCGACATCCTTTAGTGATGGGTAACTGGAAACTCAACGGCAGCCGCCATATGGTCAACGAGCTGGTGGCAAACCTGCGTAAAGAGCTGGCTGGCGTCTCTGGCTGTGCTGTTGCTATCGCTCCGCCGGACATGTACCTGGATCTGGCGAAACGCGCCGCTGACGGTAGCCACATCATTCTGGGCGCTCAGAACGTCGACGTTAACCTGTCTGGCGCATTCACCGGCGAAACCTCCGCTGAAATGCTGAAAGATATCGGCGCGAAATACATCATTATCGGCCACTCCGAGCGTCGTACTTACCACAAAGAGTCTGACGAGTTCATCGCGAAGAAATTTGCCGTGCTGAAAGAGCAGGGTCTGATCCCGGTACTGTGCATCGGTGAAACCGAAGCAGAAAACGAAGCGGGCAAAACCGAAGAAGTGTGCGCGCGTCAGATTGACGCCGTGCTGAAAACGCAGGGCGCGGCAGCGTTCGAAGGCGCGGTAATCGCCTACGAGCCGGTCTGGGCCATCGGCACCGGCAAATCCGCAACCCCGGCGCAGGCGCAGGCGGTTCACAAATTCATCCGTGACCATATCGCGAAAGCCGATGCGAAAATCGCCGAGCAGGTCATCATCCAGTACGGCGGTTCCGTAAACGCCGCGAACGCCGCAGAGCTGTTTACCCAGCCGGATATCGACGGCGCGCTGGTTGGCGGCGCATCCCTGAAAGCTGATGCTTTCGCGGTGATCGTTAAAGCTGCGGAAGCGGCTAAACAGGCGTAATCGCAGCCTTATTCCTGCCTTAGCCCGGATGCGCTTCGCCTCCGGGCTATTTTTTTACTTCACCTTCACTTTACTGGCCACCAGCAGCGCCGTTAACAGCATCAGCGCGCCAGAGAGCATCAGCGGCGACAGCAGGCCGAAATTATCCAGCGCATAGCCGCCCACCGCCGCGCCGCAGGTATTGGCAAGCTGAATCACCGCCACCTGAATAGAACCGGCCTTTTCCGCCTGATCGGCAAGCGAGCGGGTGATCCATGTTGACCAGCCCACCGGCACCAGCGCGAACGCCAGCCCCCAGACAATAGCAATCCCCGACGCCACCACTTTATCGCTGCCCCACAGGATCAATACCAGCGCGCTAATCGCCAGCGTCAGCGGCGCACAGGCCAGCGCCAGCTTGACCGAGCGTTTCAATATATGCGACGAAAACGAGGTGCCGACAAAACTGGCGATGCCGAAGCTCAGCAGCACCAGCGTCAGGCCATCCACATCAAACCCCGCAAGGGTCATATAGACCGGGCGAATGTAGGTAAAAAAGGAGAACTGCCCGGCGAAAGCCATAAAGATGGCGACCATCCCCGCCAGCACGCCCGGGCGTTTTAACAGCCCGAACATATTCTGGTGGTGCTCGGTCTGCCCCGGCATAGCGGGTAGCGCCACCCAGACCCAGCCGATGCAGACGGCCCCCATCAGCGCCGCGGCGTTAAAGACGTTTCGCCAGCCAATGATCCCGCCAAGAAAACTGCCCAGCGGCGCGGCAATCACCAGCGCAATGGAGACCGCGCCAAAGATAACCGACAGCGCCTTCGGGATAGTGCGCGGCGGTACCAGACGCATGGTTAGCGAGGCCGACATCGCCCAGAAGCCGCCCAGCGCCAGCCCCAGGCAGGCGCGCCCCAGCAGCAGCAGGGTAAAATTAGCGGCAAAAGAGACCAGCAGACAGGAGAGGGTCAGCAGGATGGAAAACGCGATCACCACGTAGCGGCGGTCGGTTTTCCCAATAATATTGGTGATAAACAGGCTGGCGAACATGGCGATAAAGGCGGTCACGGTGACCGACTGCCCGGCCACCCCTTCTGAGATCGCCAAATCCTGGGCCATTGGCGTTAGCAGACTGACCGGCAGAAACTCGACGGTAATCAGGCAGGCCACGCAAAACGCCACGGCAAATACGGCTGACCAGTTGGGTCGGGTCACTCCATTGTGCAGAGGCTGCGCGCTCTGTGTTTCATTCATTTTGTTACCTGGCGTGATTTTTTGAGTGAAAGTCGCGCAGTGTAACAAAAAATGTGTGATGTATTTAACAGTTTGGCAACTGTTTTGCTGCATTAGCCTTCATCATCAGTGCAGCCAGTGAACGCCCTCCTCAGGCATAAACAGGCTGTTATAGCGCATCTGGAAAGCGTTCAGTTCGCCGACGTCCGGCTCAAGTTCACGCAGGAAGCCCAGCGCCAGGCGAATTTGCGCGTCGGTTATCGGCGCGGCCAGCCGCGCCTTTTGCAACAGGCGGTGCCACGTTTGCAAATGCTGCTCGCTGCCGTCAACAATAAACACCTGCCAGATAAACAGCACCTGGGCGGCGTTTTGCAGATGCGCTTCATTCGGGCGGGCCAGGTAACGAATAAATTCCGCCCCGGCGCTTTTACCCATCTGATCGATCATGCTCTCAACCGGCGTAGGGGTAATGCCCAGCCGCTCGCTTAAGCGGCGCACCGCCCGGCGAGAGTCCGATGTTAATACTCTGAAACCAACAATAAAAACCACGACCAGGGTCGCCAGTGTTAACCAAATCATGCACGCTCCCGCCACGCCTTCTGGAGGCACATCATAAGGTCAAATCGGGCAGAAGGGATAGTATCCCGGATGCGCAGCGCATCCGGGATACGCGGTCAGGCGATACCGGTGGTCACGCTGAAATGGCGGGTCTGCTGCGGGGCGAGGCTTAACAGCGAACCGTTCTGCTTCGCGGCCAGCAAGCCCTCCGGGCGGCAGGTGGCAGGCAGAGCAAACGCCGCTACCTGCTGATCGCCGTTATAGAGTATCCAGCGGGTAGCGTAGTTAAACTGCGCGCTGGAAAAACGGGTCATAAAGGCAGTGCCGTCCGGCGCGTGCATATAAAACTCCGGCGTATCGGTGTAGCGGTCGAGCCTGTCGGCAAAGAAGACGATTTCCGGGTCGTAAAACGCCGGCTCCGTCAGCGCACTCAGGTTCGCTTCGCCCTGCTGGATGCGACGGTTAAAGGCCAGCCACTGCTCTGTCGGCTTGACGTGCGCCGGAATGGATTCGCGCAACGTCAGCGCCTCATCCGGCAGGTTCTGGCTGAACGTTGCCTGCGGCACATAGGCGTAGTTCATATGGCACATATACTGGAGCGGCATAGCCACCGAGGCGAGATTGGTCACCGCCATGTTGATGTCGAACAGCGCGCTGCCTTTTCGCAGCGTTACCGACGGCTGCGCCAGGTAGTGATCGCCAAAGCCCATCACATATTCATAGCGGCCTGCCAGACAGAGCGAATCGCCATCGAGTTCCAGCCATGCTTCATCCATTGCCGCGCAGGCCATCTCGCCGTGCAGCGGGTGGGTGTCCTCCGGCGACGGGCAGCCGTTAGCCAGCAGCCCGGAATGGAAGGCAAAACAGCCGTAGGTTTCCACGATGGTCTGCGCCGGTTTTGGCTGGCTGAACATATTGCGCATGGTCAGGTCGCGGCCATCAAAGACCGCATCCCAGATCATCTGCCCAAGCCACGGCAGCACCACCAGATGCCCGCGCCCGTTCTCCAGACGCAGCGCCTCCACGCCGCTGGGGTAGCGAAAGGCGCTGACGGTAAAGTCATCGTTTGCCAGTAGCGTGCGCGGCTGGGGGGTAAAGAGCTCACGCCAGAGCGTTAATCGCGTGGTCATTGTTTTCTCCTCAGGAAGCGGTCGCGGCGGTCAGTTCACGGCGCACTTTACTTTCACGCCAGAAATAGACGCCAACGTAAACAAAGCAGAGCATGGAAACCAAAAACGACAGCTGTAGCGAGTGAAGAAGGTCAGCGACATAGCCCTGAATCGCGGGCACCACCGCCGCGCCGACAATCGCCATCACGATCACCGCGCCTGCCATCTCCGTATGTTCGTTGTCTACCGTATCCAGCGTACCGGCATAAATGGTGGCCCAGCATGGTCCGAACAGAATACTCACCGCCACCGCGACATAGACCGCGCTAAAGCTCGGCGCCAGCGCGACGTAGGCCAGGAACAGCGCGCCAATCACGGAGTAGAGAATCAGCACTTTCGCCGGGTTAAAGCGCGTCATCAGGATATTGGCGACGAACTTGCCGATAAAGAAACAGGCGAAGCTGTAAACCATAAAGTTAGAGGCGTCGCGCTCGTTGATATCCCCCATCTCCAGCGCCAGACGGATGGTGAACGACCACACGGCAACCTGCATGCCGACATACAAGAACTGGGCGACAATACCACGGCGGAAGCGGCCGTTTTGTGCGAGATAGCGCAGCGTTTCCATCGCGGTTGGCCGCGTGTGGTTTGCCGTTTGCGCCACTTTACAGTTGGGGAAACGGGTAAACATAAACAGCACCATCACCACCACCAGCACCATAATCATGTACTTGTAGGGTTCGAGGGTGTTTTCAAGCATCAGCAGTTTGAAGTTGTGGATCTGCTCCGGCGTCATGCCGGTCATCTGTTTTTGCAGACTCTCGCCTTCGGAAAAGACCAGATACTTGCCCAGCAGAATGCCCCCTGCCGCGCCAATGGGATAGAACGTCTGGCTGATATTAAGGCGCAGCGTGGCGTGGGATTTTGGTCCCAGCATTGAGCTATAGGTATTCGCCGCGGTCTCCAGGAAACTCAGGCCAATGGCGATGGCGAAAATCGCCGCCAGGAACATGGTGTAGGTCGCCATATGCGACGCCGGGAAGAAGAGCGAGCAGCCGACGATATAGAGCGTCAGGCCAATCAGAATAGCGATTTTATAGCTGCTTTTTTTAATCACTAACGAGGCCGGAATTGCAATCAGGAAATAGCCGCCGTAAAACGCGCTTTGCACCAGCGCCGATGCAAAGTTGCTTAATGAAAATACGCTTTTAAATTGTGTAATCAGGATGTCATTTAACGCGGCGGCACATCCCCATAATGGAAATAAACAGGATAACAAAATAAACTGGAATAAAGGCGTTTTATTCAGATACCCGTCGGGCATCTGAACGATATTTTTTCGTTCATAACGCTACCTTTTAATGTGCAGGGTTTATCTCTGTTTTATTCTTTATTGCAGGCGGCGATGCGCCTGCAATAAAAATAAACTCAGCGGTAATTATTCGTGTAAAGCCAGATACTCATTAAACTGCTCAATGCTGGGGTAAGATGACTGGGTGCCTTTGCCGGTCACGCTAAATGCGGCGAACAGCGCGGCTTTCTTCATGGCGGCTTCGACATCGCCGCTCTGCACGTAATAATGGGCAAAACAACCGATAAAGGCATCGCCCGCGCCGCTGGTGTCAATCGCATTGACCTTGTGCGCCGGCACGTGAACCTCCTGTTCGCGGGTCATCCACAGCGCGCCTTTTTCACCCATCGTTACGATAATATTATTCAGACCGTTATCAATCAGGCTCCGGGCAGCTTTACGAATATTATCGTAAGTGTCCACCGGCATCCCGGTCAGAATTTCGAGTTCAGTTTCATTGGGAATAAAGAAATCGCATTTGCAGGCATAGGTCATATCCAGTTCGCGCAGCGCCGGCGCCGGATTTAATAACACCTTAATGCCGTGTTTTTTGCCAAATTCAATCGCGTGGTACACCGTCTCTAACTGCACCTCAAGTTGCAGGACAATCAGCTGGCATTTTTTTAAATCTTCCGCCGCGCGATCGATATCCTCCGGGGAGAGAAATTTATTCGCCCCTTTAATAATCAGAATGCTGTTACTGGAATTAGGGTTAACAAATATCGGCGCCACGCCGCTACTGGTGCAGGGCACTTTTTCAACGTAGGTGGTGTTGATACCCCAGGACTCCAGGTTACGGATAGTGTTATCGGCGAAGATATCGTCGCCCACTTTAGTGAGCATCATGACGCGGGAATTCATCTTGGCGGCGGCGACTGCCTGATTGGCCCCCTTCCCACCGCAGCCGATTTTGAACGCGGGCGCTTCCAGGGTCTCCCCCTCTTTCGGCATCTGATGGGTATAGGTAATGAGATCCACCATATTGGAGCCGATGACTGCGATATCCATTTTACTACCTCTCTGAAACAATCACATAACAATGATATTATAGTAACATTATCATGTTATTTTCGTATCATATGTGACAATGATCGCGATTACAGAATCACATTCAGCGGGCATCACCGGCGCAGCCAGGCGTACCAAAGCGCTATCTGTGCCTTTTCATTCCCTGTACGGAGGATTATAGTGTTGATATCATTACGTGTTACTGGCTGGCTGAAAATGTTATTTTAGCAACACAGCAGACTAAATCAGGGCGGGGAAAAAGAGTGGAAACGAAGCAAAAAGAACGTATCCGGCGGCTGGTGGAGCTTCTTAAGAAGACCGACCGGATCCACCTGAAAGACGCCGCGCGTATGCTGGAAGTTTCCGTGATGACCATCCGTCGGGATTTTAGCCAGGACGACGAACCGCTGCCGCTGGCGCTACTCGGTGGCTACATTGTGATGGTGAACAAGCCTGCCGCGCAGGCGGCATCCCCCGTCCCGGCCCCCCATTCTCACCATCGCGATGACCTGCCCGTCGCCATTCTCGCCGCCGGTCTGGTGAGCGAAAACGATCTGGTGTTTTTCGACAACGGGCCGGAAATGCCGCTGGTAGTCAGCATGATCCCGGACGACATTACCTTTACCGGCATTTGCTATTCACACCGTGTGTTTATGGCGCTCTCCGCCAAGCCTAACGCCACCGCCATGCTGTGCGGCGGCACCTGGCGCGCCAAAAGCGATGCGTTTTACGATCCGAATAACCCGTCGCTGATGGATTCGCTCAACCCGCGTAAAGTGTTTATCTCCGCCAGCGGCGTGCATGAACACCACGGCGTCACCTGGTTTAACCTTGATGATTTGCCGATGAAGCGTAAAGCGCTGGAGCATGGGATGCGCAAGATTCTGCTGGCACGCTACGCGCTGTTTGATGAGGTAGCCCCGGCGAGTATCGCCCCGCTCTCTGCCTTTGACGTGTTAATCAGCGACCGGCCACTGCCCGCCGACTACCCGGCCCACTGCCGCAATGGGTTTGTGAAGGTGATTACCCCGGATTCCGAGAGCGAAACGGGCCGGTAGCCGGGGTTCGGTTCCCGGATGCGGCTCACGCCTTATCCGGGCTACCATAGCGGTTATACCAGCTTCGAAGCCAGCGTCTGGCAGGCCTCGCGCACCAGCTGCGAATAAAGAGGAACCCGTTCTTTCGGTATCTGCAACTCCACGCCGCTGATGCTAATGGCGGCAATAACCTCTTTTTTGCGGTTAAAAACCGGGGCGGCAATACAAAAAATCCCCGGGGAATCTTCGGCGTTGTCATACGCCCAGCCCTGCTCGCGGATTTTTGCAAATTCCGCCATCAGCGCAGATTTGCGGGTGATGGTGGTGTCGGTAAAACGCGGAAGCTGCTCGTCCGGCAGCAGTTCATCAATTTTGCTCTGAGGCAGCCAGGCGCACAGCGCTTTGCCAACGCCTGAACTGTGCAGCGGCAGTTTTTTGCCGACCCAGGAACGAATGCCGATAGGCTGGGTGTTCTCCAGCTTTAAAACATAAATCGGCGCGACTTCATCAAGGATGCCGAGATGGCAGGTGAGGTCGGTCTGGTCACGCAGCGTCTCCAGCACCGGCTGGGCCACCTTGCGAATATCGAACTGTTCCAGCGAACGGTTGCCCCACTCATAGAGTTTCAGGCCGAGAAAAAAGTGGCCGTTTTCCAGCCGTAACAGGTGGTGGTCGACCAGCGCGTTGAGCAGGGATGAGGTGCTGCTTTTAGGGAGCCCTAAATCCTGCTGAATCTGGCTAAAGGTCGCGCCAGGTGAATTGAAAAGGTAATTACAGATCTTAACGGTTTTATCTAATGCCGGTACGGGTGTGGTGATGTCCTGATTCATGCGCAGATCCATCTTGTTATTTATCGTCTCTTCTCAGTATACCCGAATCACCCCCACCATAAATGCAGGCTTTCTCTGGTGTAACAGCGACACCGTTCACACCATAACCTGGATGCCGCTCACAATTGTTCATTTGTTCTACAAAAAACGTTGACGAGCGAAAAGGAGATTTGCTGTACTGACTTCAATACTTAGAACATAAGTTCCATATATAGAACAAGGAGTGGCAATGTCAGAAAAATTTCGCGGTATTTTTCCCCCTGTCCCGACCGTCGTGGATGAGCAAGGCGAGCTGGATACCGAAGGTATGGCCCGGCTGCTTGAACATGTTATCAGTAGCGGCGCGCATGGCATGCTGATTCTGGGCAGCGGCGGCGAGTTTTCCCATTTTTCGTCGGCCCAGCGTAAGCAAATCGCTGAATTTTGCCTGCGGCATGTCAACCACCGGGTGCCGGTGCTGATCGGCATCGCCTGCGCCGGGACTTCGGAGACCATTGAACTGGGTCTGCATGCCCAGCGGCATGGCGCGGATGGCGTGCTGGTGGTCAACCCTTACTATGCCAAATTAAGCGAAGAGGCGCGCTACACCCATTATAAACGGGTCGCTACGGCGCTGGAGACGCCCGTCTTCCTCTACAATTTCCCCGAATTAACCGGCCAGGATATTGGGCTTGAGGTCATAGCCCGGCTGGCGCGTGACGTGCCGAATATTATCGGCGTGAAAGACACCATTGATAATATCAGCCACACCCGGGAAATTATTAATCGCGTTCATGCCTTTCGCCCTGAGTTCGTCATATTTAGCGGTTATGACGAATATATGCTGGATACCCTGCTGCTTGGCGGGCATGGCGGTATTCCAGCCACATTTAACTTTGCGCCGCATATTACGGGCGGCATCTATGACGCGTTCCTCGCTAAAGACATGCAAACCGCACAAAGGTTACAGCAACAGCTGGCGAAACTGTCGCCGCTCTATGCGCTGGAGCAGCCCTTCTTTGGCGTAATTAAAACAGCCATCAAACTTAGCGGCGTGGATATCTCCACGGCGGTGGTTCCACCAGCGCTACCGCTTAATGACGAAAAAACGGCACATGTTAAAAATATTCTCGCCCGTATTAGTCTTTAAATTAGCAAGAGAGCAATGACGATGAACATTAACCCTGTACTCAAACTGAATGCTAAAGATGACGTCGTGATAGCCAGGCAGGCTGTAGCCGCTGGCACCTGGCTTGCAGAAGAAAATATTAAGGTGCTGAGCGATATTCCGGCTGGCCACAAAATCGCGATTCGACACATTGAACCCGGCGAGGCGGTTAAACGCTATGGCCAGATTATCGGCTTCGCCACGCAGTCTGTCCGTCCGGGCGACCATATTCATATGCATAATCTGAGCATGGGCGACTTTGAGCGCGACTACGGCTGGGGTGAGGATTGCCAGACGCTTCCCCCGGCGGAGCATCAGGATACCTTTATGGGCATTCGCCGCGCGGATGGCCGCGCCGCCACGCGTAACTATATCGGCGTACTGAGTTCTGTAAACTGTAGCGCCACGGTTGTCCGCGCTATTGAAGACCATTTCCGCCTGCACGGGCTGGGCGATTACCCCAATGTCGACGGCGTCGTCGCGCTGCCGCAAAGCTTTGGCTGCGCGATTGGTTCGAAAAGTGAATCGATGGAAGTGATGCGCCGCACAATGGCGGGCTATGCCACGCACGCTAACTTCGCAGGCGTGTTGATCATTGGCCTGGGCTGCGAATCCAGCCAGATTCAGGACATGATGAACGCCCACGGCCTGAGCGATGGCCCGATGCTGCACACCTTTACCATTCAGGAGTCGGGCGGCACCCGCCAGACCATCGAAAAAGGCATCGCCCTGATCAACGCCATGCTGCCAAAGGCCAATGAGGTTAAACGCGAGCCGATTCCGGCCTCGGAGATCATTCTGGCCCTCGAATGCGGCGGTTCGGACAGCTACTCCGGGATTTCCGCTAACCCGGCGCTGGGCTACGCCGTCGATAAACTGGTGCAGCAAGGCGGCACGGCTATCCTCTCGGAAACCTCAGAGATTTATGGCGCTGAGCATCTGCTGACCCGCCGCGCGGTAACGCGTGAGGTGGGGGAAAAACTGATCGCGCGTATCCACTGGTGGGAAGATTACTGTCGCCGTACCGGCAGTGAAATGAACAACAACCCGTCAGCAGGGAACAAAGTGGGCGGCCTGACCACTATTCTGGAAAAGTCACTGGGCGGGATTGCCAAAGCGGGCACCACCAACCTGACCGCCGTCTATGAATATGCAGAGCCGGTGACCGCAAAAGGGTTCGTCTTTATGGATACCCCCGGCTACGACCCCATCGCCGTAACCGGGCAAATTGCGGGCGGCGCTAACCTGCTCTGCTTTACCACCGGTCGTGGTTCGGCGTTCGGCTCCAAACCGACGCCCAGCCTGAAACTGGCGACCAACAACGCCCTGTGGGCGCGCCAGCAGGAAGATATGGACATCAACTGCGGCACCATTGTGGAAGGTGAAGAGACCATCGCCGAGGTGGGCGAAAGGCTGTATCAAATGATCCTTGAGATGGCCTCCGGGAAAAAGACCAAAAGCGAAGAATTTGGATACGGCAGCCAGGAGTTTGTCCCCTGGACTATCGGCTCCATTATGTAATTCACACCATAATAATACCTCGTACCGCCATGCCTGATATCAGGCATGGTAAGGAGACTTTATGTCTATTGTTAACGCAAATACCGAACAAGAAAAATTAAAAGCAACAACAGTACGCTGGCGAATATTTATAGTGATGCTTATTTTAGGCGCCATCAACTATATTGACCGCACCTCGCTCTCTATCGCGATGCCGCATATTACCGATGAGTTCGGCATTACCGATACGCGCGTCGTTGGGGTTATTCATAGCGCCTTTTTCTGGGCTTACGCATTAATGCAGATCCCCAGTGGAGTAATCGCCGATAAATTCAAAGCGCGCAATATTATCGCGCTGGCGACCATTCTGTGGGGTGCCTGCCAGGCTATCGCGGCCCTCTGCCACTCTATTTTTACCCTCTCTCTTTCTCGTCTGGGGCTGGGGATTACGGAATCGCCGATTATGCCCGCCGGGGCGAAGCTGATGGGTACCTGGCTGACGCCCACCGAACGCGGTCGCGGCTCAATGCTGCTGGACGGCGGCGCGCCGCTTGGCACGGCAATGGGGGCGGTAATTATCGCCGGGCTGATCGCCTTTTTTGATTCCTGGCGGATGGCGTTTGTGGTGGCGGGTGTTGGCACCATCCTGGTGGGTTTCGTCGCCTGGTGGTATATCCGCACTTATCCTTCTGAACATCCGTCAATTAATAAAGCGGAGCTGGATCATATTACTGCGGCTAACGGCCCGGCGACGCAGGCGAAAAAGTATCGGCTGGCGGATATCAAACCCTATTTAAAACAGAGTAACGTTATCGCGCTGATTTGCGGCTGGGTCTGCTACAGCTTCGTTTTTTACGGACTGATGACGTGGCTCCCCCTCTATTTCCAGGCAACCTACGGTTTTGATATTAAATCGATGGGCGGCGCGATGGCGATTATCTTCCTGCTCTGCTTTGTCGGCCAGTTAACCGGCGGCTACATTATGGATAAGTGGCGCGCCAGAGGCGGGAAAACCAGCCGCGTCATGCACACCATGCTGGCTATCTCCGCTATCACCGCAGGCGTTGGTATTTTCCTCTGCGCCCAAAGCTCCACGCCCGGCGTCGCCATTACGCTGCTGACTATCGCGCTCTTCCCGCTGCGCTGGGCCAGCGTCTACTGGTCAATCCCTGGGCTTCTGGGGGCGCAATCTGTTGCCGGCACGATTTGCGGCACCATGAACTTCACCAGTAACCTGTTCGCGGCGATCCTGCCGATTTTCATCGGCTTCCTGGTGCAGGCTACCGGTAATTACTATGCCGCCATGATGTTCTTCGCGCTGGCCGCGGTGGGCTACCTGATCTGCTCGCTGTGCATCAATTTCGATAAGAAAATGGAAATTGCTGCGCCAGATGCGCAGACCGGGCGCGCCGCAAGCGTAACCGAATAAACAACGCCCCCGCATGGAACGCGGGGATGCGCTTATTCGAAAAAGACAGCCAGTTTGTTAAACATACCCGGGGAGGAGTGGTTGCGGACCACCTGCGCCACGTCCTCCAGTTTCTCGATCTGGCTTATCATCTGTTCCAGCCGCTGATCGTCATTCACCAAAAGCCAGATTCGGCTCTGCTCGCTCTCCTTGATCGGCAAACAGAGAATTCCCTCGACGTTAAACGCACGGCGGGCGAACAGGCCGCAGACGTGGGTCATTACACCCGGATGGTTACGCACGGTGAGTTCAAGAATCACGTTGTCATGTGTCGGTTGTTGCATGGCTTATTCCCCCACCATTTCAGTATTCGCCGCGCCTGGCGGCACCATCGGATAGACTTTCTGTTCAGGATCGATGCGCACATGAATAAGCGCCGGGCCAGGACGTGCAATGGCTGCCTGCAGCGCCGCCTGCGGGTCAGCTTCGGCATTCAAATCACAGGTATGCAGGCCGAAACCGGCGGCAATCTGCATAAAGTTTATCATCCCCGGATAGGTAGCAGCGAAGACACCCTGCTTGTAGAACAGGCTCTGCTGCTGGTGCACCAGCCCCAGCGCTTCGTTATTCATCAGAATGATTTTGACATCCAGATTGTTTTCCGCCGCGGTGGCCATCTCCTGAATGTTCATCATCAGGCTGCCGTCGCCGGAGAAGCAGATAACTTTGCGCTGCGGGTTTGCCAGCGCCGCGCCAACCGCTGCCGGCAGGCCGAAGCCCATCGTCCCTAACCCGCCGGAAGTCAGCCACTGACGCGGGCGATTGAGCGGGTACGCCTGGGCTGTCCACATCTGATGCTGCCCCACGTCGGTGGAGATAATCGCCTCGTCATCCACGCAGGCGGCCACCGCGTTAATCAGGCCATAGTGACTCAGGGGATCGCCGCTTTGTGGAATGGCGGACGGGAACTCCCGCTGCAATTGGTTCACCAGTTCGCGCCAGCCTTCGCGCGGCTGCGCCTCTACCTGCGGCAGCAGCTGGGCCAGAACGTCGCCAACGTCCCCCTGAATGGCAATATGCGGCTGCTTGATTTTACCCAGCTCCGCGCGGTCGATATCTACATGGATGATTTTGGCGTTCGGGCAGAACTGCTCGGTCTTGCCAATCGCCCGATCGTCAAAACGCGCGCCGAGTACGATAAGCAGATCCGACTCCTGCAGAATGAAGTTGGTGCTGCGCGCGCCGTGCATTCCCAGCATTCCCAGCGACAACGGATGCGCTTTCGGCAGCATCCCCAGCGCCATTAAGGTCATGGTGGTGGGCAGGTTCGCTTTTTCCGCCAGTGCACGTACCGCTTCCGGCGCGTTGATCACCCCGCCGCCAAGATACAATACCGGGCGCTGCGCCGCGTTGATCATCGCCGCCGCGTCGCGCACGCTTTGTGCCTCAAAAGCGGGCGCTGGCGCTTTGCCGCCGGGTTCCGGCAGTTCGCTAAGCTCAATCTCTGCGGTCTGAACATCTTTAGGAATATCTATCCACACCGGGCCAGGACGGCCGGACTGGGCGATACGGAACGCATCGCAGATAACCTGCGGCAGTTCGCTGATGTCGCGCACCAGGTAGTTGTGTTTGGTGATGGGGATAGAGATGCCGTAAGTGTCTACTTCCTGAAACGCATCGGTACCAATCAGCGAGGAGGAGACCTGGCCGGTAATACAGATCAGCGGAATGGAGTCGAGGCGCGCGTCGGCGATGGCGGTGACCAGGTTGGTGGCCCCCGGCCCGCTACAGGCCATGCAGACAGCGGGCTTGCCTTCGGTTCGCGCCATGCCCTGGGCGATAAACCCCGCGCCCTGCTCGTGCCGCGCCAGCACATGGCGGATTTGCGTGCTCTGGCTTAAAGCGTCGTACAGCGGCAGCACCGTCCCGCCCGGAATCCCCGCCACGGTGGTAATACCCTGTCGCTCCAGTAAATGAACGATCAGCTGCGCGCCGGTGTAGCGCGTCTTAGTGGATGTTGTGCCCGAACTTGCCATGCTCCAGTCCTTTTCTTCTGGGCCGACTTTCCGGGGAGGTTAAAACAGAAAACCCCGCCCGGTTTGCGCCGGCGGGGTTTTGGAATCGTGTGTTGTTCCAGTCCCTACGGCGCATTGCCGACGACCACCACCACACGCACGACGACCACCGCGGCGTTATGCGCGGTTTTTAGTAGGTTCATCGTCATAGTGGAAGCGTTCATTGGGGACTCGTGTTTTTTGAATTAACGAGATTTATACAAGCACAAGAAAGAAAATTGAACAATCGGTTTTTGCACAAGGGCGAGAATCTGCGCAATCGATCACATTTCATCGCCACACTCCAAAAAACAAAAAACCCCGCCGGAGCGAGGTTTTTTAGCAGGTTTTTGCGGGTGGTAGCCGCAAGCACACTGTGTTACGTCAACAGTGAAACTATACGATCAATTCATCCTGCGCGCAAATTGTGCGCACACTACCAGCAGTTTGAGTATGGGACAGAATGCAAATTTCGTCCAGAAATTACTGTATATATTTACAGTAATTATTTATAATGGTGTTGCCGACCACGGTGTGAATAAGGGGCCGCAACCTACCGGGCGCACATAAAGTCCTGGCTGAAACGGGTGGTGCCGTCAGTGCCTTAACCCCTTGAGAGCACACTGTGTTACGCCAACAAAACGGTTGGTTACAGGCAGCGGAAAGGTAAGCCAGCCGGTCGTGCTCCTTTGCCAAAGGAGAAGCGTATGGGCGGAGTGGATATGGTCATTCTTATCCTGAAACTCATTGTTGCCGTGTTGCAACTGCTTGATGCCGTCCTGAAGTATCTTCGGTAATTCAGGTTCAAGCCGCACCAAAGAGGGGCGGGCAACCGCCCCTCTTTAACACCTCCGCTTTCCTGGGGTTTTCTTGTGAAATCCCAGGAAATACCTTTCCGCAGCGCGTTTTCATGTTACCTTTTTGTTACAGTCCACCAGCCCACCGTTGTCATGACCATCACCGTTTTTTGCGTTTTGCTCTTTGCCGCGCTGTTACACGCCAGCTGGAACGCCATTGTGAAGGCGGGGAGCGACAAGCTCTATTCCGCCATTTGCGTCAGCGGTTCCGCCGCCGCGATGGCCCTGGTCATGCTCCCCTTCTCTCCCCAGCCAGCCCTTGCCAGCGTTCCCTTTCTGGCCGCCTCCTGTGTGTTACAGGTGATCTACACCGTGCTGGTCGCCAAAACGTACCAGGTCTCAGACATGAGCCAGACCTATCCGCTAATGCGCGGCACCGCGCCGCTGCTGGTGGCGCTGATAAGCGTGGTGGCGCTCGGTGATAGCCTCTCCGGCCTTGCGTGGACGGGCATAGGGGTCATTTGCGCCTCTATCCTCGGCATGGCGATGAACGGGCGCAGCCGTTCCCAGCGCGGCATCGTGCTGGCGCTGGTGAATGCCTGTTTTATTGCCGGTTATACGCTGGTGGACGGTACGGGGGTGCGGCTCGCCGGTACGGCGCTGGGCTACACGCTGTGGACGTTCTTTCTGAACGGCTTTTGCCTGCTGGCCTGGGCGATGGTCGTCCGGCGGCGTGAAGTGTCGCGCTATCTGGTCAACAACTGGCAAAAAGGCGTACCGGGCGGCATCGGGACGATGGGCTCATACGGGCTGGCGCTCTGGGCGATGACGCAGGCGCCGCTGGCGGTAGTCGCCGCGCTGCGGGAAACGTCGATTCTGTTCGGCGCGCTTATCGCCTGCGTACTGCTAAAAGAGAAGGTAAGCGGCGTGAGGATAGTGGCGGCCTGTGGGATAGCCGCCGGAGCGATACTGCTGCGTCTGGCATAACGCCCTGTCCCGGTCAGGCGAAACAGGGCGTGACAGCATCAGCCAACGAGATACTGATAGATGCCTTCCGCAACCGGAATGCCTTCCTGCATGCACTTCATTTTATAAGCGACCTGCGGATCGTTCGGCGCCATCACTTTTTCTACGCCCGGCATCGGTCTGACCGCGCGCAGTTCGGACACCATTGTTTTCATCATCGCGGCAAACAGCGGGTTGCCCAGTTTGACCGGATCGATGACGATAACCAGGCTCGCCAGCTTGCGCATTTTGTCGTAATCGCCGTACATCCGCACGATATGGTTGCTGAAATTGGCCCCCATTAAAATGCCGGTCAGCGCGTCGATCGCCAGGGCGATACCGGAACCTTTGTGGCCGCCAAAGGGCAGCAGGTTCTCGATTTTGTGCGGATCGGTGGTGATGTGCCCTTCTTTATCCAGCGCCAGCCCTTCGCCAATATGCTTTCCGGTCTCTTTGGCATGCAAAATCTTACCGAAAGCAATGGCGCTGGTCGCCATATCGACAATCATCGGCTCTTCGTCTTCCACCGGGAAACCGAACGCAATCGGGTTAGTACCGAGGAAACGCTCCGCGCCGCCGTACGGGGCTACGCAGGTATCCGTCTGGGTCATCGCAATGGCGATTTTACCTTCACGCGTGGCCCGCTCGATGAAATAAGAGAGCGCGCCGCAGTGAGAGGTGTTTTTAATGCTGACGAAGCCAAGACCGGTTTCTGCCGCCAGTTTAACCGCGTGGTCGGTCGCGGCGATCAGCGCCGAGTGCCCCATTCCATCATCAGAATCGAGAATGGCGACAGAGGGCGACACCTCTTCGAAATGCATTTTTGCCGCCGGATTCAGCCCGCCCGCCTGCAGGCGGGTGCAATAGTGCTCCACGCGAATAACGCCGTGAGAATGCACCCCGGTTTTATCGGCATGAACCAGCACGTCCGTTACTTCCTGAGCGACTTTCGCCTCCAGGCCCGCCTGAGTTAACTTCTTCACTACTAAATTTTTTAATTCCGCTTCTTTAACGAAAACTGTCGACATAATAAATTCCTTTTAAAATAAGATGACGCCCTTCACCAGATTTTTATTTTCCACTACATCTTCTTTGTATTTATTCCCGAAAGTATAAAAATCATATTCGATGTTTTTCATCATACTTTCATCAATTGCGCCTGCCGCCATCAGCGAAATCACATATTCAAAATCCACACGGGTTGCGTTGCGACTGCTTAACAGCGTGGTCTCTTTTCTGTGGAAGGTCGGATCGTCAAGCACCAGCTCGCCGATATACAGTCCGATAAAGACGATTTTGCCGCCGTTACGAATAAGCTCAACGGAACGGCTCATCGACGCTTTATTTCCTGTGGCGTCAAATAGCGTGCACGCCAGGTTGCCATTAAAACAGGCTTTCAGGGCGTCGATATAATTCTCATCCAGCGGGTTAAGCGTTTTTACCCCTAACTTAGCGGCAATCTGCTGGCGACGGCCCGCATCGGTGTCGGCAACCACAACGCTGGCGCCGCGCGCTTTGGCGATGGCAGCCGTACCCAGACCGATCGGGCCTGCGCCAATCACCAGCACGTTTTCGCCTTTTTTAACATCCGCGCGGCGGTTAGCGTGGGCGCTAATGGCGAAGCACTCGACCAGCGACCCGGCGCTGTCGCTCAGGCTATCCGGCACTTCCACCAGGTTTTGCTCACGTACCGCCAGATACTCCGCAAAGCCGCCGTCCTGATGCACGCCATACAGGGAGACATTCTCACAGCAGTTGGTCTTCTCTTCACGGCAGGCAGGGCAGACGCCGCATGGCACGCAGGGAATCACCGAGTAACGCTGGCCCACTTTAATGCTGGTGCACGCTTTACCGATTTGCTGCGCTTCGCCGCAAATTTCATGGCCAAGTACACGCGGATAAGAGAAGAAAGGTTGGCGGCCCGCATAGGCATGAATATCCGTTCCGCAAATGCCCACCGCTTTAATTTTCAGCAGGACTTCATTATCTTTAACTTGCGGCATTTCCCTTTCAATATATTCGATGTTATACGGCTCGTGGCAAATTAACGTTTTCATAGCATTCCTTATTTAATTAACTTCTCAACCGTAGAAGTGATTCCATGCGTTTCGATAGAGGTAAAAGCATCCTGTACATCGTGGATAAAATCGCTGTTATCAGCGGCTAAATTGCCAAAGATGCTCTGTATATTGAGCAGCGATAAAGCCTGCTGCCAGCGCGGCGCGTCGGCTTTTATCACCGCCTTAAATTCGTTATTAAGCGGATCGGCGACGTCCCTGCCGTGCGTAATTTCCTTAATCACATAATGCAGCCAGCCAGCAATCAGCGTCGCTAGCGCCCGGCCTTTAATACCGCGTTGTTGCAGCGTCAAATAGGGGTCGATAGCGCGCTGGGGCAGCTTCTGCGAGCCATCCATCGCGATCTGGCCGGTTTTATGTTTGATATTGGGGTTGCTGAACCGCTCGATCAGCAGCGCGGCATATTGGTTGACATCTACCGCCAGGTGCGGGCTTAAGGATTTCGCCTGCTCCTGCAACATCAGATGGTGCGCCGCTTTACGGAAAACCGCGTCTTCCATGCACTGGTAGATAAATTCGTAGCCCGCCAGCCCGCCGTTATAGGCAAGGAAAGAGTGGCTGCCGTTCAGCATCCTGAGCTTCATCTCTTCATAGGGCAGCACATCGGCGACAAACATCGCCTCTGCCTTATCCCACTCAGGACGGCCTGCGGCAAAGTTATCTTCGATAATCCACTGGCGGAATGCTTCGCATACCACGCCGCAAGGGTCGGCGTAGCCGATCTCTTTTTCGATAGCGGTAAACTGCTCCGGGGTCATGGCCGGAACGATGCGGTCCACCATGGTATTCGGGAAGGTAATGTTCTGCTCAATCCACTGCGCGAGGTCGCCATCCAGCTGGGCGGCAAAATCAAGAATAGCGGTTTTGGTTAACGCGCCGTTTTCCGGGATGTTATCGCAGGAGAGCACGCTCAGCGGGTTTAAACCCTGCTCACGGCGCAGGCGCAAACCTTCAACAATCAGGCCGATCGCCGACTGGGGCGCACGCGGGTTTTTGAGATCGTGGGCGATCAGCGGGTTAGCCAGATCCAGCTTCCTGGAGCGCGGATCGCTGCAGTAGCCTTTTTCAGTGATGGTCAGCGAGATGATTTTGACCTGCGGCTCCACCAGTTTCTCAATGGCCGCCTGAATGCCGTCTTTTGGCGTATGAATTGCCCCGGTCAGCGTGCGTACCAGTCGGCTGGTGGTGGTTTGCGCCGATTTTTCAATCACGGAAAACAGGTGTTCCTGCTGCGCAAGGGCGTCAGTCAGTGCATTACCGCCGAAAAGGTTGATCTCAAAGATCCCCCAGTAGTCGCCCGTTAACTGGTTGGTAAGATCGTTATAGACAGCCTGATGGCCGCGATGGAACGCCCCAAATCCAATATGCACGATACGGGTTTCGAGTTCTTTACGCGGGTAAGCCGTTTTCTGGGTGAACTTTGCCATTGCGCTGGCAGGGTAAGTGGTGTTCATGGAGCAAGTCCCTTTGTTTTTGGTTAACCAATTTAAGCAAATCAATAGACCAAAAAACAGTGAGTCATATCCCAATTTTTAAAACAGCGTTTCGTAAATTTAACTCATATAGTTAATTAACCATATATATCAATATATTAAGCCAGATAACAGGAAAAGAGGAAGCCTGGTCCTAAAACCATTGGTCTAGTGAATAAACCTTATAGGTGTACCAATTATGCATGATGATTCCGGCCTTTCGCGGGCTGGATACGAGGCGCTGTAGAAATCAGCCCGGCCTGACAGCGCAGGCCGGAGCGGGGGAGAATGGGGAACGGGAGTAAAAATCAGGAACGGCGTAAACGTCAGGTGGCAAAAAAGAAATCGTCAAAATCTTCCAGCGAATGATCTTCTTTAAAGATCTTCACCAGCTCTTTTTTACTGTTTTCAATATGGTTCCATGCCGCCAGGCGGGCCTGTTCGCTGTCGCGTTGTTGCAGGGCAAGAAATATAGTACGGTGATCTTCAACCCATTTAACCTGTAAATCCTTGCGGTGCAGATATTTATAATTCAAATTCTTCCAGCGCGGGTTTTCCGTACGCACCGCGCGCCATAGCTCAGCGGATTGTTTAATCAGAACCCGGTTTTGCGTCGCCTCGGCAATAATGTCGTGAAACTGACGGTCCAGCTCTTCAAATTTATCGCTGTCGCCGCTGATCTGTTTTTCCTGCAGTTCAACAATGTGCTTAAGCTCGCGTAACTCGTTGAATCTAATCTGCCTTGCGGCAAAGCCGGTGATGTTACTTTCAATAACCTGACGCGCCTGCAACAACTCAAAAGGGCCGATTTCCGAAAAGGGCATCACCTCTTTCTGGCTGACTTTTTTAGGATTATCAATAAAGAAAATCCCGGCACCCTGCTTCACTTCTACGATGCCTTTCAGTTCCAGCATAATGATTGCCTCACGAATCGTCGTGCGGCTGGTTTTGAACCGTTCGCTGAGCTCCCGCTCGGAAGGAAGGCGGCCGCCCGCTTCGAAAACGCCGGAATAAAGCAGCTCTTCAATTTGTAATCCGATATCGAAATAACGGCGTTTCGTCATCACCTGTTCCATTGCGGGCCTGCGTAGGTACTGTCAAATTCAACAGCCTGCTAGTGTAATCAAATATCACAATTGAGGGGAACTAATTTCGCCCCCGCGCCTGTCTGCCAGTGGTTGACCAGCCGCTGGCAATAAATGTTGCCGCGAAACGTCTATAAAACCTGCCTGAGCGCTATCGTCCATTCTGGGGAGTGACCTTGCCGTGCCCTCTGGCTGTGCTAGATTTCCCCCGCTATTAGCGGATATGGCAGAACTATCTTCTTAATTTTTCACTTTTTATAATTTATTGCGCGAATGAAAAGGCAACGTAACGTCACTTTACTCTTAATGCTGATCCTGCTGGTCGCGGTCGGGCAGATGGCCCAGACCATCTACATCCCGGCGATTGCGGGCATGGCGCTGGATCTCCACGCGCGCGAAGGCGCGGTGCAGAACGTGATGGCCGCGTATCTGCTGACCTACGGGGTTTCCCAGCTCTTCTACGGCCCGCTGGCGGATCGCGCAGGGCGACGCCCGGCGATTCTTTTCGGGATGGCGATATTTATGCTGGCAACGCTTGTCGCCGTTACCACCAGCAACCTGACGGTACTGATTGCCGCCAGCGCCTTTCAGGGGATGGGAACCGGCGTCGGCGGCGTGATGGCGCGAACCCTGCCGCGCGATCTCTACGCCGGTACGGAACTGCGCCACGCTAACAGCCTGCTCAATATGGGCATTCTGGTGAGCCCCCTGCTGGCTCCGCTTATTGGCGGCCTGCTGACCACCGTCTGGGGCTGGCGTGCCTGCTATCTCTTTTTGCTGGCGCTCTGTGCGGTAGTCACTTTCAGCATGGCGCGCTGGATGCCGGAAACCCGCCCGACGGGCACCATGAACATGCGCCTTATCACCCGCTACAAAACCCTGCTCGGTAGCGGCGCTTTCACCTGCTATTTGCTGATGCTGATTGGCGGGCTGGCGGGTATCGCGGTGTTTGAAGCCTGTTCCGGCGTGCTGCTTGGCGGCGCGCTGGGCCTCTCCAGCATGGCGGTGAGCGTGCTGTTTATTCTGCCTATTCCGGCGGCCTTTTTCGGCGCGTGGTTTGCCGGGCGGCAAAATAAACGCTTTTCCACCCTGATGTGGCAGGCGGTTACCAGCTGCATGGCGGCAGGGTTGATGATGTGGGTCCCCGGCTGGTTCGGCGTGATGAACGTCTGGACGCTGCTGGTTCCCGCCGCGCTGTTCTTCTTCGGCGCGGGCATGCTCTTTCCGCTGGCTACCAGCGGCGCGATGGAGCCGTTTCCCTTTCTGGCGGGCACCGCAGGCGCGCTGGTGGGCGGCCTACAGAATATGGGCTCCGGCGCGCTGGCCTGGTTTTCCGCCCTGCTGCCGCAAAATAGCCAGTTCAGCCTTGGGATGCTGATGACGTTTGCCGGGCTGTTGATCCTGCTGAGCTGGCTGCCGCTGGCTCTGCGCCATGGGCAGCATGAACAGATGGTTTAGCTTCCCGTCGGCCCGGCTTCGCGTCGGGCCGGTCGCAAACCGGCGTAATAATCGCTTTCAGTAGCGGCTCCGTGGTGGGCCGCCATGCCCCCTCCTCCCCATCGTAAAACTGCGTATCGGCATTCACGGCGAAAGGGATACGCGCATTGTTCAGTTCGCAGGCCATAAACCTGGCAAAGGCCATTTGCGCCTCGCCGGGGGCGTTTTTGATGGTTTCCCCTGCCGACCAGCCGCCGACCCAGCTGACATGGCCTGTCTTCTGCTGCCAGCGTAACGCGGTGTTGATGCGCGCGCGGATTGCCGCTTTTTCCGCCGCGGTGCCCGACGTCCACGGATATTTTCCGTTACTCTTCTGCGGCCCCCACGGGAAGATGTGCCATTCCGCCAGCAGCCAGTTCTGGCTGTGGGCGGGCAATTTCAGCGCGGCGAGATCTTCCGGCGCGGCGCGCAGACGCGGGGCGATAAACATCATGCGCTGCGGGTCTATCGCATGCAGGGTGCGGGCAAGGTTGTCATACACGCGGTTAAGGGCCGGCAGGTCGTGGTTGAGCTTATCCGCTGGCTCGTAAATCAGATCGAAACCCAACAGCGGGTGCGTGCTGGCAAAATAGCGCGCGACCGTCGTCCACCACGCGACCAGCTGCGCTTCATTTTTTGCTCCCGGCTCGGCTTTGAACGCGTCCGCCTGGTAAGAAATGATCGGGATAAGGCCGTACTGCTCGCAGGCTTCGACCAGCTTACGCAGATGAATCAACCGCGCCTCGGTCATCGGGTCCGCCACCCGGATGCGCACGTGGCGAATCCCCTCGGCATAAAAATCCCGGGCGATAAGCGGATCGAATTCGCGGATACCGCGGTCGGTACGCGCCCAGTCAACGTCGAGGCCGACGCCCAGTTGCCGGACATAACCCGCCGCCGTCAGCGGCGCGTCGGCCGCCCACGCAGGCGTTCCCGCCAGCAGCAGTGCGATGGCTAACAGTGGTTTTAACACGATTGACCTTGCCAGAATCGGTGATGATTACCTGTATTTAGCACGCTTTAAGGCGCAACGCGTAGCGCGAATGCGTAATAAATTTTTCACGATGCGGGCGGCTGGCATTACGACACAAAATCGACGAAGGTAGAACAACCTATGGCTTATCAGACCCCTGTCGCAATGAATGATATTCAGATCGCCTCGCTCGTCGCCCGCTTCCCTTTGCTCGCCTCGCTGATGGCGCTGGCGGAAACCACCTGGTTTAACCCCAACACGACAACGCTGGCCGAAGGGCTGCCCTATGTCGGGCTGACGGAAGCGGATGTGGCGGACGCCCATGCCCGGCTGGCCCGTTTCGCTCCCTATCTGGCGGAAGCCTTCCCGGAAACGGCGGTCACCCACGGGGTGATTGAATCAGAACTGGTTGCCATCCCGGCCATGCAGCAACGGCTGGAACAGCAGCCCGGCCAGCGCATCTTCGGTCAGCTGCTGCTGAAAAAAGACAGCCATCTGCCGATTTCCGGCTCGATTAAAGCGCGCGGCGGCATTTATGAAGTGCTGGCCCATGCTGAAAAGCTGGCGCTGGCGGCGGGGCGGCTACGCCTGGAAGATGACTACAGCGTATTGCTGTCGCCAGCGTTCAGGCAGTTTTTCAGCCAGTACAGCATCGCCGTTGGCTCAACGGGCAACCTGGGGCTGTCGATTGGCATCATGAGCGCGCGGCTCGGCTTTAAGGTGACGGTGCATATGTCCGCTGACGCGCGGGCGTGGAAAAAGGCGAAGCTGCGCAGCCACGGCGTGACGGTGGTGGAGTATGCGCAGGATTACGGCGTAGCGGTAGAGCAGGGTCGCAAAGCCGCCGAAGCCGATCCCAACTGCTTTTTTATTGATGACGAGAACTCCCGCACCCTGTTTCTTGGCTATGCGGTGGCCGGGGAGCGGCTTAAAGCGCAGCTGGCCCAGCAGCACATTGTCGTGGACGCGCAGCATCCGCTGTTCGTCTATCTTCCCTGCGGCGTAGGCGGCGGCCCCGGCGGCGTGGCCTTTGGCCTCAAGCTGGCGTTTGGCGATAACGTCCACTGCCTGTTCGCCGAGCCGACCCACTCGCCGTGTATGCTGCTGGGGGTGCATACCGGCCTGCATGACAGCATCGCCGTGCAGGATCTGGGTATCGACAACATTACCGCCGCCGACGGCCTGGCGGTAGGCCGCGCGTCGGGCTTCGTTGGACGGGCAATGGAGCGGCTGCTGGACGGTTTTTACACCCTTAGCGACCAGACGATGTATGACCTGCTCGGCGCGCTGGACGAGGAGGAGGGCATTCGCCTTGAGCCGTCGGCGCTGGCTGGGATGGCCGGGCCGCAGCGCGTCTGCGCAAGCGAAGCGTATCACCGGCTACAGGGTTTCACCCCCGCGCTGCTGGCTAACGCCACCCATATCGTCTGGGCGACGGGCGGCGGGATGGTGCCGGAAGAGGAGATGGCGCAGTATCTGGCGAAAGCGCGCCGGGGCTAGTCACAGCGCGAGCAGGATGTGGCGCAGATGCGTGATGGCGAACAGCAGAGCAAGGGCAAGAACGGCAATGGCAATCAGCAGCTTGTCGCGTACCGCCCGGGGCTGCACAAAATCGCTTTGCGTCACGTCCATCAGCAGGCGGCTTCGCGTATAGCGCCACAGAATGCCGCCCACCAGCAGCAGGATAGCGAGAGAAACCCAAAACGCCACGCCTGACTGCTGCCAGTTGTGTCTGATCGCAAAAGCCAGCAGCGCCGCATAGCCAAAAAAGGTGCGCAGCCACGCAAGCGAAGTACGTTCCGGCTGTAGGCCGGGGTCCGCCTGTCGGCGGGCTTTGCGGCTATCCGCCATAGAACACCAGCCCCATAACAACAGCCGCGACAGCCACCAGTATCAGGCTGACCAGCAGCAGGCTGCGGGTATACGGCAGGTCCTCTTTCAGCCGCATCGCCTTTTCGTTTTTTAGCCAGCGCAGATAACCATATATCGCCAGCCCACCGGCAAACAGGCAGAGCAGCAGCGCCAGAGCCTGGCGAATCACCGGCGTGGCAAAATCCGGCGCCAGCTGATCCAGCCCGACGCCCGCAGCCAGAAAGCCAAGCGCGGTGCGGATCCAGGCCAGAAAAGTGCGCTCATTCGCCAGTGAAAAGCGGTAATCGGGCGCTTCGCCGAGGCGGGATATTTTCATGACGGCTCCTTATCACTATTCTCTTTAACCACTGCAAACGCGACTTTGCTGATATGCTGTTGCGTTCTGTTACAGGGAGGCTGTATGGAAATCATATCGCAAAACAAATGTAGTTCATTGGGCATGTTATTCGGCGCTATCGCGCTGATTATGGGCATTTTCCATTTCTCTTTTGGTCCGTTTTCAGCCCCGTCGCCTACCCTCGAAAGCGTCGTCGCGGAGAAAGTCTCCGCCGTTAAAAAGGGCATTATTGCCGGGCTGAAAGGGGAAAAACCCGCTGCCGCGCCTGCCGAATCCAGGGCCGTCGATACCGATAAAATCCTTGATAACAGCGGTATCGCCCTCGCGGTCATTGCGTTGATATGCGCGTTTATTGGCGGCATGCGCAAAGAGAACCGCTGGAGCGTCAGCGGCGCGCTGATTTTCGGCGGCGGCACGCTGGCCTTCCATGCGCTGCTGTTCGGTATCGGGCTGGTGTTAGGCGTTATTTTGCTGATCCTGATCTTTTCCTTCCTGACCGGCGGCGGCTCGCCAGTATAAAGATTAGCCGGAGGGCGGTGTAGCCCCGCCGTCCGGCATTTTAATCAGAACTTCTGCTTTTTCTCTTCCACTTTTACCCCTTGGGTGGGCAATCCGGTGTCGTAATCGCGTACCACCGGGGAGTAGCCGTCATCCGGGCGAGGGCGGAAAGCGCCCATCCAGCGCGGCTGCGCCTCTTTACGCCACGGGCGCAGGCTCCACTGATAGGTACGAAACGGGTCGCGGATTTTATCCATATAGTCCAGCAGCGCATCGTGCATCCGGCAGCGAACGTCGGCGAAATCAGGGCTATCAATCAGGTTGTTAAGCTCATCGGGATCGTTATGGCGGTCATACAGCTCATCGCTGGTAAACAGGTTCAGCACCAGCTTGTACTGGTCAGTCACCCAGCAGCGCACCGGGATAAAACCGCCAAAGCTGTCATGTTCAATTTCATAGCGGTTGAACTCGACCATAACGCCACGCGAAGCGTCGGCGGCGAGCAGGTTTTCGCCGGGTAAAATCGCCGGTTTCTCAATGCCCGCCAGCGCCATCATCGTCGGCAGCAGGTCGATATGGCTGACCGGCGTATCCACCTGCCGCGCCTCGCCCTGGGGCGCACGGATAATCAGCGGAATGCGGGTGATATCGTCATACATCGCCGCCCCTTTGCTGATGAGCTTGTGCGCCCCCATCATTTCGCCATGATCGGAGGTGTAGATAACCCAGGTGTTCTCCCGCTGTGCCGGGGTTAAGGCGTTAATGACGCGCCCAATCTGATCGTCGACAAAATCATTGCAGGCAAAATAGAGCGGATGGTGATAGCGCCCGTCCTCGCCCACCGGCGAGGGCATCGCCTGCGCCCACAGACGGTGATGCTCCGGTTTGTTGGCCAGCGTATCGTGCGCCTTCGCCCCCAGGTCGTAATAAAAGTCCTGATACTTCTCCAGATACTCTGGCGGGCAGGTAAAGGGATGATGCGGCTCATCATAGGAGACCACCATCAGGAACGGCTCGTCAGCGCGGGCCGGCTGGTGAAGGAAATCCACCGCCCGATTACTGATGCGGTGCGCCCAGGTGAAGGTTTCGTCTATCCCGTGCTTTTGTAAGTCCTCCACGCTATTCAGGCCGTTACGCCACAGGCTAATCTCTTCTTCGGTGAGTTCAGCCAGGTAATTTGCACCGTCAAACCAGTAGTCGGCATCCCACTCCGGCGGGCATTCGCCGGTGCCGAAGTAGTCATGGCCGTCGAGATGCCACTTGCCGATGTAGCAGGTGTGGTAGCCCGCATCCTTAAAGTAACGCCCCATCGTAGAGATGTTTTTCCCCGGCGCGACGTTATTGGTCCACGGCCCGGATTGATTGGCATAAATGCCGGTAAACAGCCCCGCACGCGCCGGGGTACACACCGGCGAACAGGTATAAGCGGAGTTAAAGCGAATCCCCTCCGCCGCCAGGCTATCAATATTCTGGGTGTTAAGGGGCTTACCGCTGTAGCACCCCACCATATTGGTTGCCTGGGTATCGGTCATAATGAACAGAAAGTTAGGACGAGTCATGCTTGATCCTTAGCGTCAGAAACAGAAACATCAGAAGAGGTTCGACGCGTCCGCCAGCTGCTGTAAACCAGGTACACCAGCACCGCCGCGGTGATGCCGTAGCTGAGAATGGTCAACCACTGCGAGTTGTAGCCGCCGAACTGCGCCAGACCGGCATAAACGCCAATCATGGCGAACAGGATGCCAACGGAGGCGATCTTCGCGTTTTTCCACGGCTGCATATCAACGGCGAACGCATCATGAAATTTGAAGGGAGTCGCGCGCGGTTTAATCGCGCCAATGATCAGCATCACGACCACGTTGATACAGAAGGTGCAGGCCAGCACATACAGGAAGTGAAAATCGAACTTCACCAGATAGTTAATGGTGATATAGCTTACGATGCCAAGCCCCATCGCCACCTTGGCGGCAAGCGCCGGGATGCGCGGAAAGAAAAAGCCCATGATGATAATGGTCACCAGCGGCACGTTATAGATGCCGTTAAGCTGTTTCATCCAGCTGTAGAGTCCCTCCGGCGCATTAGCGATCCACGGCGCGACCAGCACGGAGACAATGGCGATAAAGAAGCCGAACTTACGCCCCACCTGCACCAGCCGGTCAGGGGTCGCCTGATGGTTAATCACCCGGCGGTAAATACCCATGCTGAATAGGGTGCTGGCGCTGTTTAAAAAGCCGTTGAAGGTGCTGATCACCGCGCCAAACAGCACCGCGCCGAAGAAGCCCACCAGCGGCACCGGCAGCACGTTATTGACCAGCGTCGGGTAAGCCATATCCGCCTTCGGCAGATCCTGATACAGATGGAAGGCGATAAGCCCCGGCAGCACCAGCACCAGCGGGTCGAGCATTTTGAGCACCGCCGTCAGCAGCGCCCCTTTTTGCCCTTCCGCCAGGCTACGGGAGGCCAGGGTGCGTTGAACGATGCCCTGATTGGTACACCAGTAAAAGGTGTTTACCAGAATCAGGCCGGTGAAGGCCGCGCCGATTGGCAGCGGGTCCGACGCCCCGCCAATGGAGTTGAGCTTCTCCGCATGTACGGTGGTGAGCTGCTCCAGCCCTTGCAGAAAGCTGCCCTTACCCATTGCGATCAGGCCAAATACCGGCACCATCAGGCCGCCAATAACAAGGCCGATGCCGTTGATAGAGTCGGCCACCGCCATCGCCCGCAGGCCGCCGATGACCGCATAGATAATGCCCGCCAGCCCAAGCAGGATAACCAGCAGCCAGATAGCCGCGCCCTGTGAAATACCCAGCGATTCGCCAATATGAAACAGGCTGTTCAGCGCCAGCGCGCCGGAATAGAGAACGATCGGCAGAAAGCAGACGCCGGTGGCGATCAGAAAGCAGAAGTCGATGATAATACGGGTCGTTTTATCGTAACGCTCTTCCAGGAAGTCGGGGATAGTGGCGATACCGCGTTGCAGATAGCGCGGCAGAAAGATCAGCGCCAGGAAGATGAGCGTTACCGCCGAGGTCACCTCCCAGCCCATTACCGACATCCCGCTTTTATAGGCCTGGCCGGATAGCCCCACCAGTTGCTCGGTGGAGAGGTTAGTTAACATTAGCGAAGCGGCAATAACAGGCGCTTTTAGCGAACGCCCGGCAAGGAAATAGCCCTGCTGGGACCCGGTATCGGTTTTGCGTACTTTCCACCAGGTTATTGCGGCTACCAATAGGGTAAAACCGACAAAACTCAAAATTTGTAACGTATTCATCTCATAGCCCTTTTAGTCATTATGTCCCGGCGGCAAGAGGTACAGAGCGAGGAAAAGCATGCCGGGTCAGGCAGTCAGATTTCTTAAAATATAAATGAGATATCCCTGAACGGATTGTTATCTGTTAAGTTCAGGTTGTGAGCATCATTCTCCGGCGGGAAATTAAAATGAATGGAAATTTGCAAAGTTCGCATGTAAAAAACGAAACTACATACAATATTCCCCTGTTGATTAACGAAAATGTGATCTCCAGCGGAATTTCATTGATTTCGCTATGGCATACCTACGCCGATGAACACTACCGGGTGATCTGGCCGCGCGATAAAAAGAAGCCGCTGATCGCCAACTCATGGGTCGCCGTCTATACCGTACAGGGCTGTGGCAAGGTTTTATTGAAAGATGGCGAACAAATTACGCTGAATGGCAACTGTATTATCTTTTTAAAACCCACGGATATACAGTCATATCATTGTGAAGGTTTAGTCTGGGAACAATACTGGATGGAGTTCACCCCGACCAGCGTCATGGATATTCCCATCAGACAGCAAAGCCTTATTTATAATGGTGAAATATATAATCAGGAACTGATGCAGGTCGCCGAATTAATTACCGCGCCGGAGCCGATGAAAAATAACCTTGCGGTGGCATTTCTGACAAAAATTATATATCAATGGATTTGTCTGATTTACAGCGAAGGTAAAAAGGACCCGCAAAGACAACAGATTGAAAAATTAATTGCCGCCCTGCACGCCAGCCTGCAACGGCGCTGGAGCGTAGCGGAAATGGCCGCCGCCATTCCCTGCAGCGAGGCCTGGCTGCGCCGCCTGTTTATGCGCTACACCGGCAAAACGCCCAAAGAGTACGTGCTGGATGCCCGGCTGGAGCTGGCGCTCTCGCTGCTTAAACAGGAGGGGAACACGGTGGGACAGGTGGCGGACACCCTCAACTTCTTTGACAGCTTTCACTTTAGTAAGGCGTTCAAGCACAAGTTCGGCTATGCCCCCTCCGCCGTTCTCAAGCATGCGGACCGGCAGCACGCTACCGGCCCCGAAAGCGCATGAGACTAGCCTATTCCCCAGAACAGCACCGCCAGCAGTTGCGGGGTGATGATGCGCAGGAACATCACCAGCGGGTAGACCGTGGCATAAGAGAGCGCCGCCGCGCCGCTGGTGGCGTGCAGCCCGTTGGCAAACGCCAGCGCTGGCGGGTCGGTCATTGAGCCTGCCAGCATCCCGCACAGCGTCAGGTAGTTCATCTTCGCCAGCAGCCGCGCCAGAATTCCCACTGTCAGCAGCGGAACCGCTGTAATAAAGATGCCGTAGCACATCCATTTCACGCCGTCGCCCTCGGTCAGGGTAGCAATAAAATCGCCGCCCGATTTAAGGCCGACCACCGCCAGAAACAGCACAATGCCCAGTTCGCGCAGCGCCAGGTTGGCGCTCGGCGGCATAAACCAGTAGAGCTTGCCAATGCTGCCGATACGCCCGAGGATCAGCGCCATAATCAGCGGTCCGCCTGCCAGCCCCAGCTTGAGTGCCACCGGAAAGCCTGGAATAAACAGCGGAACGGAGCCGAGCAGCACCCCAAGCCCGATACCGATAAAGACCGGCAGCATCTGTACCTGCTGGAGTTTGTGCTGCGCGTTACCCACCTCTGCCGCTACCGCATCAATGGAGGCCGGGCGACCGACGAGGTTGAGGATATCGCCAAACTGCAGGCTGGCGTCGCTGCTGGCGACCAGTTCAACCCCGGCGCGGTTTAGTCGGGAGATCACCACGTCATAGCGCTCTTTATACTCCAGATCGCGGATTTTCTTGCCGAGAACTCTCTCGTTGGTCACCACCACGCGCTCAACGCGCAGATCGGTGCCGCGGGTAGAGAGCGAGGCCTCTACCTCCTGGCCAATCATCAGCTGGGCGTCATGCAGATCTTTAGGCAGGCCAACGAGGTGGAGCAGGTCGCCGGGCTGAATAAGAGTGGTGGGAGAAGGCACCATCAGCCGCTCGTCGCGTTTCAGGCGCGAACAGATAATTTTGTCGCTATTGAGCAGGGGCACATCCTGAATGGCCATATTGTTAAGGTTGGGGTTTTCCACGCGGATATTCATGGTGCGGATAAGCGAATTGCCCGCGCTCACCCCCGCCTCATGCTGCTGCGCCTCCTGGTCGACATTGATGCGAAAAGCCAGGCGGATCAGCCACATGGTAAGCAGAATACCGCAGATGCCAAACGGGTAGGCCATGGCGTAGCTCATCCCCATCTGATCGAGCACGCTGGGCGGGGTGCCCAGGTCGAGGAGGATCTGTTGCCCTGCCCCCAGCGCGGGCGTGTTGGTGACCGCGCCTGAGAAGATGCCAAGGATCACCGGCAGCGGGATGTCGAAAAGTTTATGCAGCAGCGCGGCGACCGCGCCGCCCAGAATCACAATCAAAATGGCAAACAGATTGAGGCGTAACCCGGAGACCCGCAGGGAGGCAAAGAACCCCGGCCCGACCTGAATGCCGATGGTATAAACAAAGAGGATCAGGCCAAACTCCTGCATCACGTGCAGCATCGGGCTGCTGAGCGCCATGCCCGCCTGGTCGACAAAGTGGCCGACAATAATGCCGCCAAACAGCACGCCGCCAATGCCAAACCCCACGCCGCGTATCTTCACATTGCCTATCCACAAACCGACCACCGCGACAAGGGCCAGTATGCTGACGGTTAACGCGATATCACTCATGACCGCTCCCTGTGAATGCCCAGACAGTTATCAAGGATTCTGGCAGAGCGGCAGCGGGTTGTATGGGCGATGGCGCACAAAAAAGCCCCGACAAGGCGGGGCTTTACGTTGCTGAACGGCACGGATAAGGCGGGTCGCCGCATCCGGGGATGCCGACGTTAGCTATTCAGCGCGGGGCGTTCGCTAATGGCGATACGCTGCGGCGCGATGGCTTCCGGCACGTTGCGGACAATATCGATATGCAGAAGCCCGTTGGCGAAGGTCGCGCCGGAGACTTCCATATGCTCAGCCAGCGTGAAGCTCAGGGTGAAGGGTTGGATCACCAGCCCCTGATGCAGCCATTTCGGCTCGCTGGCGGGTTTTTCCGGGTTGCCTTTAATCATCAACCGGGTGCCTTCCAGCTGAATATCCAGCTCCTGCTGACTAAAACCGGCCAGCGCAAGGGTAATGCGATAGTGGTTATCGTCGCTCTTTTCAATGTTATAGGGCGGGAAGGTCTGGTTTTCGCTGGTGCTTTGCAGGGCATTAGCCAGTTTGTCAAAGCCGATCCACTGACGCAGCAGCGGGGATAAGTCGTAGTTACGCATAATGTCTCCTTCTGAGAAGCGAGTATCCCCGTCACACTTCACGCTGCGAAGCTCGCAACGCGAATTGTTTAGGGTATAAAGTGCCTGCAAATCCGCAGATTCGCATATGCTCCCTGACGGCAAGCATGGGTTTAACAGGCCGCGCTGTGCGGCCCGACGCAATTAGTTGATTTCGATGCGGCGCGGTTTTTTCGCTTCCGGAATCACGCGTTCGAGTTCGATATACAGCAGGCCATTTACCAGATTCGCCCCTTTCACGAAGATGTTCTCGGCGAGCTGGAATTTGCGCTCGAAGTTACGTTCGGCGATGCCCTGGTAAAGGTAGGAACGCTCTTTCTGTTCCGTCGCGTGGGCGCCTTTCACGATCAGCAGGTTATCCTGCGCGGTAATATCCAGTTCGCTTTCAGCAAAACCGGCGACCGCAATCGCGATGCGATAATGGTTTTCATCAACCAGTTCAACGTTGTACGGAGGGTAGCCGCCATTACTCTGGCTTTGATTGTTTTCCAGCAGGTTGAACAGGCGGTCGAAACCAATAGCGGAACGATAAAGCGGGGAAAGATCGAAGTTACGCATAAAAAAAGCTCCTGAAATCAGCGAGATTGTCGTTGCCTTCCACAATGGACAGGCCGCTGTAGCCCAACACCCTTCCGGCGTGTTTCCCGGCTACACTCTTAAAGTAGGGGTGGTGAAACACTTTTCAAGGGTGTTTGTCTGACTTTTTTTTGCAGTTTCGCGCGCATTGCTTAGACTGGGATCACAGCACAAAACGCCAAAGTGCGAATGCCGCCACAGAGCGGAGCATGGAGTCTGTTTTTTTCGGCCCTGAGCCGTTATAACGCCAGCAGCCTTCACATCGCCCATAACTATGATTAACTCATGATGAAAAATATTTTGGTTTCAGCGTTACTCAGCGGGATGGTACTACTCAGCGGCTGCTCCAGCGTGATGTCGCATACAGGGGGTAAAGAAGGCGTTTACCCGGGCACTAAGGCCAGTTCCACTATGCTGGCCAATGACAACACCGGCATCGGTCTGAAATCGCTGGTGGTGCTGGATATGCCCTTCACCGCGATCATGGATACGCTACTGTTGCCGTGGGATATCTTCCGCACCGACAAGTCGGTGAAGTCCCGCGTGGAAAAAAGCGAGCGGGATAGCCTGGCGACGAACAGCGTGATCCCGCCCGCCCCCATGCCCGTACGCTAATTCAGACGCCGGTTTCCGTTACGAAGAGTTGACGGAAACCCTCTACCTCCTCCATCCAGGCGACGCGCGTGCCGTCGGGTGAGAACACCACTGCGTCTGCGGAGGGTGGATTGCCGTGGCCGCGTGTCAGCAACGTGACCTCGCCGCTGGCGGCATCGCACAGGGCGATACGGTCATCAACCACGCAGCCCAGCCACTTGCCGGAAGGATGCCAGTTAAACGCCGACTGAATACCCGTCTCGCTCCGGGTCAGCTGGCGCGGCTCGCCCCCCTGCGGCGAGATGAGCCAGAGCTGCGCCACACCCGCTTCGTCACGCATCAGAAAAGCTATCTGCGTTGCCTGTGGGTTACAGCGCACCCAGTGGCGCGGCGCATTCACCAGCCCCGGGTACGCCCGGTGATGGGTAAAGGTCAGGCGCTGCTGCGCCACCCCGGCAGGCGGTGCGGGCAGGGACGTTGCTGTCCCCTGTAGCGGCGCGCTGCCCGGCTGCTTCCAGCCCGCTTCGTCGCGCGGCAGGGCCACAATAAACAGCTCCGGCACCTTTTCACCGCGTTCAGAGAGGGTATCGCCGATAAAAGCCAGCCTGTCATTACCTACCCAGCCCTCTTCATAGGCGCGGTTGATCTCATCGCTGCCGGGCACAGGGGCGGCGGTGGTGCGGCTGACCAGTACGCACCAGTGGCTCCCGGCGTACTCGCGCGGATGATCGCCACGGGGCGCGACCGGGCCGAACGGCACCGCCACGCCGACGTTGCGCAGATCCTGCGCCGGGTCGAACTCATGCATCACATGGTCGTTATAGGTAAAGCTGATGTTCTCGCCGTTGGGGCTATACACGTGCACATGACTGCCGCCGCGCAGCGCGCCCGGCGTAAAGGGGGCGGTGATATCCATCGCGTCCAGGTTCGCCGCCTGTCCGTTTTGTGCCACCACGCCCTGGCGGTGGTGAAAATCGTACTGCCAGCTGGCATCCGGGTGCTGCGGCCCGTGAATGAACACGTATTTATCTTCGCCCGGGTGAACCGTCACCACGCCGACATGCGCGCCGTTTTCCGCCCGGTAAATGATCTCCACCTCACCCGTTTCGACATTCACCCGCTCGATGGTTTCACCGGTAAACGACGCGCCGGAAGGGCGCACATCAAACGCCAGCCACTGGCTATCGGCCGTCCAGGTGTTGGTATTGGTAAGTTGATGATTGCGGGGGGCAAAAGTGACCTGTTTCATGTTCTTTTCCAGACGTTAGCGAGAAAGCAAAGTAGTACAGCATATTTTGCCAGCGGCGGCAGTAAAACTTCACCGCCACTTCATTTTCGTTTTCTACAGTAGCGGGAACAGGTTACGGGGGAGATGAAGAAGGAACATTTTGATGTGGCGATTATCGGACTGGGGCCAGCGGGTTCGGCGCTGGCCCGGCAGTTGAGCGGAACCATGCGGGTGCTGGCGCTGGATAAGAAGCGTCAGTGCGGCAGCGACGGTTTCACCAAGCCCTGCGGCGGCCTGCTGGCCCCGGATGCCCAGCGCTCTTTTATTCGCGCCGGGATCACCCTGCCGGTGAGCGTCATCGCCAACCCGCAAATTTTCAGCGTTAAAACGGTAGACGTGGCGGCCTCGCTGACGCGCAACTACCAGCGCAGCTATATCAACGTTAACCGTCACGCCTTCGATTTATGGATGAAGTCGTTGATCCCGGACGACGTGCAGGTCCATCACGACAGCCTGTGCCAGAAGATCTGGCGCGAGGGCGATAAATGGCACCTGACCTTCCGCGCCGACGGCCAGCAGCAGCAGGCGACCGCACGCTATCTGGTGGGGGCGGACGGCGCGAACTCGCTGGTGCGCCGCCACCTCTACCCAGACCATCAGATTCGCAAATATGTCGCTATTCAGCAGTGGTTCGCCGAACGCCATCCCGTCCCGTTCTACTCCTGCATTTTTGATAACGACGTCACGGACTGCTACTCCTGGAGCATCAGTAAGGACGGGTATTTTATCTTTGGCGGCGCTTATCCGATGAAAGACGGCCAGGCGCGGTTTGCGGCGCTGAAAGAGAAGATGGAACGCTTTCATTTCCGCTTTGGCGAGCCGCTGAAAAGTGAAAAATGCACGGTGCTGTTTCCGTCGCGCTGGGCCGATTTCGTCTGCGGCAAAGAGAACGCGTTTCTGATTGGCGAGGCAGCGGGCTTTATCAGCGCCAGTTCGCTGGAGGGAATTAGCTACGCGCTGGACAGCGCGGAAATCCTCAGTGAGGTTTTTCGCCAGCAGGCAGAGGATGCCAACCGCGCTTATCACAAGGCCACCCGGTCACTGCGCATTAAGCTTTACGGTAAGATTTTGAAAAGCCGGGCGTTAACCTCAGCGTCGAGCAGAAAGTGGATTATGCGAAGCGGCATCGCGCATGTGCCGCTGACTTATGAGGAGCAGCCCGCCATCGCTGACGGGCTGGTAAACCTTTAACCGACGCGTTTTACATCGCCCACCAGCAGGATGTAGGAGAGCGCCCCGATCAGCGCCACGGCGGCGATATAGACCAGCGCCGGGCCGAAACCGTAGTCCTGCGCCAGGTAGCCAATCACCAGCGGCACGGTGATACCGCCCAGCCCGCCGACAAAGTTAAACACGCCGCCGGTGAGGCCGATCAGGCGCATCGGCGCCAGCGATGAGACCAGCGACCAGGTGATTGAAGCAAAGCCGTTGCCAAAGAAAGCGACTGCCATCAGCACCATAATCCACACCGGGTCGTTGGTGTAGTTAGCGCCCATAATGCAGGTAGAGATCAGCAGGCCGCAGATGATTGGCGTTTTACGCGCCATCCCCAGCGAGAAGCCTTTTTTCACCAGCTTGTCCGCCAGCCAGCCCGACAGCAGCACGCCAAAGAAGGCGGCAAGGAACGGCACGGTGGTCATAAAGCCAGCCTTGAGCGCGGTGATGCCTTTCTCCTGGGTCAGGTAGTTCGGGAACCAGGTCAGGAAGAACCACAGCGTCGAGGTGACGGCGAACTGGCCGAGATAGACCCCGATAAGCTTACGGTGGAAGACCAGTTTCCAGTCTGCTTTGGTGAGCGGCTGACGCGCCTCTTTTTTCACCGGCGCATCGCCATCCACCAGCCCGCCGCCGTCGCGGATGTAGTCCAGTTCAGCCTGGCTGACGCTTTTGGTCAGGCGCGGCGGCTGGTAAACCTTAAACCAGATCAGCGACCAGATAATGCCGATACCACCGGTGACGATAAACACCCAGTGCCAGCTCAGCAGCTCCTGAATCCAGATCAGCAGCGGGGTCAGGAACGCCAGGCCGACAAACTGCCCGGAGGTATAGAAGCCCACGGCAGAGGCGCGTTCATGTTCCGGGAACCAGCTGGTCACCATGCGGTTATTGGTAGGGAAAGCAGGCGCTTCAAAGATGCCGGTGATGGCGCGCAGGCCAATCAGCGACATTAACCCGGTGGCAAAGCCCTGGAATAGCGTCGCTACCGACCAGCCAAAGATGGCGATGAAGTAGGTCAGGCGCGATCCCACGCGGTCAAGAAACCAGCCGCCGGGGATCTGGCACAAAGTATACAGCCAGGCAAACGCCGAGAAGACATAGCCCATCTCCGCTTTGGTAATGCCGAACTCTTCCTGAATATGCGCCGACGCCACCGCCAGGTTGGCGCGGTCAACGTAACAAATCACCACGGTAATAAAGATCATCACCAGCGTGAGATAACGCCGACGACCCACTTTTGTAGCAGAAACGGAAATATCCATCGTCATCTGTCTCCAGATTTTGGGCATAGCGAGGCCGCTCACCATGCCCTGTAATTTACAGAGGGTGTGTTTAATTTTTTATAGAGAGGGATGTCCTAAATAATTCGTGTCGCAGGAAGGCGGCAAGATTGCAAATCCCCAGGAGCTTACATGAGTAAGTGACTGGGGTGCGCAATCGCAGCCAACGCACCTGTGGCGCGAAGTATGACGGACATCACCATTCGGCTACAGAGCCATCCGCATGCCGCCACAACGGATTACGCCAGTCCTGCGCGCTCTTACTACGCTCAATCACCTGCGCTTCGTCAATTTCTACCCCCAGCCCCGGCTTCGTTAACGGTTTAAAGAAACCGCCTTCCATGCTGAAGTCCTCTTTGTTTTTCACAAAGTCGAGCAGCTCCGCGCCCTGGTTGTAGTGAATGCCCATGCTCTGCTCCTGGAACACCGCATTGCGCGACACAAAATCCACGTGCAGGCAGGCGGCAAGCGCGATCGGCCCCAGCGGGCAGTGCGGCGCCAGCGCCACATCATAGGCTTCGGCCATACCGGCAATTTTGTAGCACTCGGTGATACCGCCCGCGTGTGACAGATCCGGCTGCAGAATCGCCAGACCGCCCGCTTCCAGCACCCGCTTAAACTCAAAGCGAGAGAACATACGCTCACCGGCGGCGATAGGAATGTGGGTCTGCGCCGCCAGCTTCGGATAATATTCCGCCTGCTCCGCCAGCACCGGCTCTTCAATAAACAGCGGACGATACGGCTCCAGCTCTTTAATTAATACTTTCGCCATCGGCGCGCTGACGCGACCGTGGAAATCAAGACCAAACTCAATGTCATAGCCGAAGGCTTCGCGGATTTGCGCCACCACGTTTACGGCAGCGTCCACTTTACGGGAGTCATCAATCACCCCCAGCTCTTCACAGCCGTTGAGCTTGAAGGTATCAAAGCCGATGCCGCGCAGTTTGTTGATGCCGTCGATCACTTCCGCCGGACGGTCGCCGCCTACCCAGCTGTAGGCTTTAATTTTGTCGCGCACCAGGCCGCCCATCAGCTGCCAGACCGGCGCGTTCAGCACTTTACCTTTGATATCCCACAGCGCCTGGTCAATACCGGCGATGGCGCTCATCAGGATTGGGCCGCCGCGATAAAAACCGGCGCGGTACATCACCTGCCACAGATCGTTGATACGGGCCGGGTCCTGACCAATCAGGAATTCGCCCAGTTCATGCACTGCGGCCTCGACGGTGCGCGCACGCCCTTCGATCACCGGCTCGCCCCAGCCGACCACGCCTTCGTCGGTTTCAATCTTCAAAAACATCCAGCGCGGGGGTAAACGGTAGGTGGTAAGTTTGGTTATTTTCATTTCGCTGCCTCTTGATACGCCTTAACAAATGCGGTTGCCTGCTGCGCGGTGCGCTCTACGGTCTGCCCGGCGCGATAGAGATCGCTGCCCAGCCCTGCGCCAACGCAGCCTGCGTCAAGCCACTGCCCCAGGTTCTCCGGGGTGACGCCGCCCACGGCAAAGACCGGGATTTCCGGCGGCAGTACCGCTTTCAGCGCCTTGATGTACGCCGGACCAAATGCCGATGAGGGGAAGATTTTCAGCGCCTGCGCCCCCGCCTCCAGAGCGTTGAAGGCTTCGCTCGCCGTGGCGCAGCCGGGGCAGACGGTCATGCCGTAGCTCACCGCGCGGCGGATCACTTCCGGCTGAATATTGGGGGTGACGATAAGCTTGCAGCCCATCTGCGCAAGCTGGTCTACCTGTTCCGGCTTTAATACCGTGCCCGCGCCGATGAGCGCCCGGTCGCCATATGCCTGAACAACAGCGGGGATGCTTTTTTCCCATTCAGGGGAGTTCAGCGGGATCTCTACCGCGTCGAATCCGGCGTCAAGCACCGCGCCCACGTGGGCGATGGCTTCGTCCGGCGTGATGCCGCGCAGGATCGCGATAAGGGGAAGATTAGTTTGCCATTGCATGAGCGATGCTCCTTTGTTACGCAAAATCATTTAGCCTGCGTCGAGGCGGCAAGACGGTGAATCCCCAGGAACTTACTGAGGTAAGCGACTGGGGTGAGCTGGCGCAGCCAACAAAGAGGCAGACTGAATGATGAAGCGTATTCCTGCCTGAAATGCCGTGTCGCCCTCCACCGCCCGCACGTCCCGGCCAATGGCGCTGAACGCCTGGCGGTAACGTGCGGTCAGCGATGAACCCGCGACGAGGGTGATGGCCTGCTCGCCGGCGATAAAATCGCTCTGGCTGGCGACTTCTGCGCCGATCAGCAGGCCGGATAAAAATTCGCTGACCTGCTCGCGGGGGAGATTTCCCAGCACGTGGGCGGCGCGAACTTCGAACAGTTTTGGCAGCACATCGGGCGAGGCGAGACCGCGCTCAAGCCCGGCGGCAAAGGCATCCGGGGACGCCTCCTGCGCTGGCAAACCTGCGCCAATGAGCGAGTGATGCATCAGCAAATGGTGCAGTTCGCCGGTCATCACGGTGCGAAAATCGTGGATTTGCGCGCTATCCGCGTGTACCCACTTACAGTGGGTGCCGGGCATCACATAGACCGAAGAAGGCGAGAGGGTGCGGGCACCCAGCAGCTGAGTCTCCTCGCCGCGCATCACGTTGCGGTTATCCTCGCGCGAAACGCTCAGACCGGGAATGATCCACACATTGTCGGCAACGGCAGTTAACTGATGGCCAATGTCGGCGAAACGGACTGGAACCGACAGGTAGGGGACATTTTTCCAGCCCACGTTGCTGCCGACCATACCCGCCATTACCACCATTGTTTCGCCGTCGCGCCAGCCATCCGTCACTTCTGCTAACACCGCCGCCGGAGATTTGCCGTTCAGGCGCGTTACGCCTGCCTCTGATTGCCTGCTCTCCAGGCACGTATCGCCCTGGTAAAGCCAGGCGCGCAGATTGGTTGATCCCCAGTCGATTGCGATGTAGCGAGCTGTCATGTGAATTCCTTAAGCCTTCGTGTCGAGCTGGCGATCATGGTGAGCGCCGCCTGCTCTGCCGCATTGCTGTCCTGATGCCGGATCGCATCGAACAGCGCCTTATGTTCCTGGAGCGTTTTCGGCATGTTGCCCTCATCGCCCATCCAGGTTCGTTCAAATACCGCCCGCTGTAGCGAGCTGATCGCCACGCTAAGCTGCTGCAAAACCGGGTTATGCACCGAAGCCAGCACCGCTTCGTGGTAGCGAATATCCGCCTCATTGAACGCATCCCGGTCCTGGTTGTTGGCAATCATGTCGTTGAGCGCCGCTTCAATCTGCGCCAGGTCGCTGGAGGTCGCCCGTTCCGCCGCCCAGCGGGCAATGGCCGGTTCTACCAGGTTACGCACCTCGCTCATCGCACTGATAAGCCGGGGGTCGTAGTCATTTTCCAGCACCCATTGCAGCACCTCGGTGTCGAGGTAGTTCCACTGGTTGCGCGGTGCGACAAATGCGCCGCGATAGCGTTTCATTTCAACCAGCCTTTTCGCCATCAGCGAGCGAAACACCTCGCGGATAATGTTGCGCGAAGTTTCGAACTCCTCGCACAGTTCGGCCTCTGCCGGGAGGGCCGAGCCGGGCACGTATTTTCCGCTAACGATCTGTCTGCCCAGCGTAATAACGATGCGATCGGTTTTATTGAGAGTCATGGAGAGTCCTTGTGCTCTGTATGTCTTTCACTACTTTACCGTCGCCGCTGAATTCCGCCTCAACTTTGTACTACTAACGTGAGGCCATTCATCATTGCTATGGGTGCAATGTAGTACAACACAATTGAGTTGTACTACAATTTAGATCACAAAAAGAACAGCAGATCACAAAAATGAAATTTTTTGTGCCTGGGGACAGGCAGGTAGCGCACGGCTTAATCAGGATTTTTTCTAATTTTACCAGCACCTTGCGATTTACAGCGGGCGATTGGGCGGTATGATGAGGTCTGGACTGGCTTTTTATTAATGGACTAATTATGCGTTTATCTTCTTCAGGGTTCGCAAGAACACTGGTTACCGCCTCGCTATGCCTTTCACTGACCGGTTGCATGTCCTATACACTGCTTACGGCCAAAAGCCCTCGCACCACTAAAGACAAGTGGAAAACGGATACGATTCGCGGCATGTCGCTGGCTCAGGACAGCAACGGTACGCGCGGGTATGTGTTTATCGGGCAGGAGTTTGACTATTTACTGACGGCTGGCGGCGATAATGTCGTCAAAATTCTTACCGACCCGCTTATCGACAGGCATGAATTGCAGGTCGCCAAAGAGGCGCGTTTTGTTTTAAGCGGCAACAGGAAGAAGTTTAGCGGTGAGCTGGAGCTGAGCTATCGCTGGACCACGCCAGAGCAAAAACAGGCGGCGGAGGGATACGGTTTTAACTGCGAATCGAAGATTTGCTCTTATAAGGTCTCCTCTTTGCAGGGCACTATTCATAAGAAAGGCGACAACGAGAGCAGCATGCAGATGCTGGCCTTTTATCACCCTTTCACCGTGGGGTTCTATGAATATCACTCCCACATAGGGTTATCAGACGGCGTGAAAACCGTTCTGCTTCCCGTCACGCTGACGCTGGATCTGGTTACCGCGCCGCTGCAATTCATTGCGGTGCAAATTATCTATCGTCAGTAACGGGCAGGCGAGCCTGCCCGCGAACATCAGTTCAGGACAAATTTCTCAATGGCGTAAGCCACGCCATCTTCAAGGTTGGATTTGGTCACGAAATTGGCCACCTCTTTTACCGAAGGGATGGCGTTATCCATCGCCACGCCAAGCCCGGCGTACTCAATCATCGCGATGTCGTTTTCCTGATCGCCAAGGGTCATTATCTCGTCCGGCGTGATGTTCAGCGCATCGGCCAGCGATTTCACCCCCGTGCCTTTGTTGACCCGTTTATCAAGTATCTCCAGGAAGTACGGCGCGCTTTTCAGCACCGTGTACTTCTCTTTCACCTCGTCCGGAATGCGGGCGATGGCTTTATCGAGAATTTCCGGCTCGTCGATCATCATCACTTTCAGGAACTGCGTGTTCGGGTCCATCTTCTCCGCTTCGCAGAAGACCAGCGGAATAGTGGCGACATAAGATTCGTGCACGGTGTAGTAGCTGATATCGCGGTTAGCGGTATAGAGGGTGTTGCGATCGAGGGCGTGGAAGTGCGAGCCCACCTCGCGGGAGAGTTTCTCCAGATAGCGGTAGTCATCATAGCTCAGCGCCGTTTGCGCGACCGTGCTGCCATCGCTGGCGTTCTGCACTAACGCGCCATTGTAGGTGATGCAGTAATCCCCTTCCCCTTCCATATGCAGCTCTTTCAGGTAGGACTGCACCCCGGCGTAAGGGCGGCCGGTGGTCAGCACCACATTCACCCCACGTTCGCGCGCCGCGGTAATCGCGTTTTTAACCGCAGGAGAAATAGTGTGGTCAGGCAGCAGCAAGGTGCCGTCCATATCGATTGCAATAAGTTTGATAGCCATGAGATCCCCGGGTGAAATGAGTCCTTCCTCATGCTAACGCGATTTAGTTCAAAAAACAGCAAAGCCGTGGCGGTAAAGGAGGATAGGAAAAAGGTGCCGCTTCCTCTTTCCGCAGGGGAACGGCCCCGGATGCGCTGACGCTTATCCGGGCTACCCATCGTAGCTCCGGTAAGCGCAGCGCACCGGCGGCAGCGTTATATCACCATGCTGGCCAACAGGATAAACAGCAAGCCGCAAATGGAGAGCAGGGTCGACATCAGCGTCCAGGAGAGCAGCGTCTCCTTGGTGGTCAGGCCGAAAAAGTCCTTAATCATCCAGAAGCTGGCGTCATTGACGTGAGAACAGATACAGGAGCCTGCGCCTGTCGCCAGGGTAATTAACGCCAGGTTAATATTCGGATGGGCGGACAGCAGCGGGATCACCAGCCCGGCGGTGGAAATTGCCGCTACCGTCGCCGACCCGAGGCAAATACGCAGGAAGGCCGCCACGCCCCACGCCATCAGGATCGGGTTGATATCCATCCCTGACACCAGCGTCGAGATATACTGGCCGACGCCGGAGTCGATCAGCACCTGCTTGAAAGCGCCGCCGCCACCGATGATCAACAGCAGGCCAGCGATACCGGCAATGGCTTTACCACAGGAATCCATCAGCTCCACAATGGTTTTCCCGCGGCCCACGCCCATCGTGTAAATCGCAAACAGCAACGAGATCAGCATCGCAATGGTGGAGTTCCCCAAAAACAGGAACACGTTATACAGCATGCCCGGGTCGCCTGCGTCTTTCGGGCGGGCCATCTGCATAATGGTAACCAGCGCCATCAGAATAACCGGCAGCATGGCGGTTAAAAAGCTGATGCCAAAACCGGGCATTTCGCTTTCAGTAAAACTTTTTGTCGCGCCGAGAGAAGCAATATTGCCCTCTTTTTTAAACGCGTCCGGGATCAGGCGCTGGCACACTTTATTCAGCAGCGGGCCGCAGAGAATAAAGGTCGGAATACCCACGATAATCCCGTAAATCAACACCATGCCGACATCAGCGCCATATTCTCTGGCGATAACGGTCGGGCCGGGGTGCGGCGGCAGGAACCCGTGGGCCACCAGCAAACCGGAGAGCATCGGCACGCACATATACATCGGCGAGATTTTGGCCTCACGGGCGATGGCGAAGATAATCGGCACCAGCAGAATCAGACCCACTTCAAAGAAGAGGGCAATCCCGACGATAAAGGCGGAGCAGACCACCGCCCAGTCGAGCTTTCTGGCGCCGAAATATTTCAGCATCGTCAGGGCGATACGCTGCGCGCCGCCCGCGTCGGACAACAGCCGCCCCAGCATGACGCCAAAGCCAAATATCAATCCAATATGGCCTAAAGTCCCGCCAAGGCCGGATTCCACCGAGACAACGACCTTATTCAAATCCATTCCACTGGCGATGGCGACACCGAGAGAAACAATAATTAACGAAACAAAGGTATTTAATTTAATTCTTATGGTTAAAAGCAGGAGTACAGCAATACCTGCCACGACGATTAATAGTGGCATAAAATCCTCTCATTCCTGAATGCAGATATTATCCTTCGGCTGTCTGCCTCAGGCAGCCAAAGAATTAACGGTTAGATGTTCTTATTTCTTTCAGGGCTTATTAATAATATTTTGTAGTGCTTCACTTATTTTATTGACGTCATAAATACAGCCGCGCCAGGTGCCGCCGCTCACTGCCTGCAGCATCGCCCAAAGGCGGGTATCCTCCGGTAATTCCGGGTCCGGCATTAAGTCCGGATGGCTGCTGCGGGCATTTAAAAGTGCGGTCGCCTCTTCACGCGAAGGTAACGCATCTGAATCTGTTCCTAAGAAATTGACCTCCCCCTGTAGCTGTTTGCAGTCGATTTTAATTTCAACAATATCCCCGGTGCGTAATTTACCAATAGGGCCACCCGCTAATGCCTCTGGCCCGACGTGACCAATACAAGCGCCGGTTGAAACGCCGGAGAAACGGGCATCGGTAATCAGCGAGACATGCTTACCGTAAGAAAGGTGTTTCAACGCGCTGGTCACCTGGTACGTCTCTTCCATTCCCGTGCCGGATGGGCCTGCGCCGATAATCACCAGAATATCGCCCGCTTTAATTTTGTCGTGCTTGATATCGTAAATTGCCGCCTTCTCAGAGAGATAAACCTTCGCCGCGCCTTTATGGTAGTAGACGCCCTCTTCATTGATTACCGAGGCATCAATGGCGGTAGATTTAATCACTGAGCCTTCCGGGGCGATATTGCCCACCGGGAAGGTGATGGTTGAAGTCAGCCCGCGGCGCGCGGCCTGCTGAGGCGACATGATGACCTCTTCCGCCGCCACCTGCTCTTGTTCAAGCAGCAGCGCTTTGAAGCGCTGGCGACGCTCGGACTGCTCCCACCAGTCGAGATTCTCTTTCAGCGTATTGCCGGTTACCGTCATCACCTCTTCATGCAGCAGCCCCAGGCTGCGCAGGTGGAGCATCACTTCCGGCACGCCGCCCGCCATAAAGGCGTTGACCGTGGGGTGATAAACCGGCCCGTTTGGCAGCACGCTCACCAACCGCGGCACCTGTTTGTTAATGCGTATCCAGTCCTCCACCGTTGGGATATGGCACCCCGCCTGATGGGCAATCGCCGGGATATGCAGCAGCAGGTTCGTCGAGCCGCCAAACGCCGCATGTACCATCATGGCGTTCTCAAAGGCTTTATCGGTAAGGATATCTTTCGTCGTGATCCCTTTCTGGCACAGCTGCAGCGCGGCACGAGCCGAAGCGCGGGCGATCTCCTGCCAGACCGGTTCGCCGGAAGGCGCAAGCGCGGAATGGGGAATAGCCAGCCCCAGCCCTTCGGCGACCACCTGCGAGGTGCCTGCCGTACCCAGGAACTGACAGCCGCCGCCGGACGAGGCGCAGGCTTTACAACCTGCCTGACGCGCCCCCTGTAGCGTCAGTTCGCCGTTGGCGAAGCGTGCGCCAATGGTCTGAACCTTGCCGTTATCTTCACCGTGCAACGCCGGCAGGGTCGCCCCGCCGGGGATCAGCACCGTTGCTTTATGGTGCTGAGAAGCCAGCGCCATCATCGTGGCGGGAAGCCCTTTATCGCAGGTCGCCACGCCGATTACCGCTTTGGCGTCCGGCAGGGAACGGATCAGACGGCGCATCACCATCGAGGCATCATTGCGGTACGGCAGGGAGTCAAACATGCCAGTCGTGCCCTGAGTACGCCCGTCACAGGGGTCAGAGACGTATACCGCATAAGGCAGCGCATTGTGGGTTTTGATAACGTCCGCCGCCGCCTTCATCTGGATATCCAGCTCGTAATGCCCCTGATGCAGCGCCAGCGCGACAGGTTTTCCTTCCGGCCCGCGCAGCCCGCCCAGGGTGCTCAGCAGCAAAATCCCGTCGCGGTTCAGTTCATCCGGCGCCCAGCCCATCCCGGCATTCATGGTCATCCCGAAAATATCGCCGCTGGGGCGATTGATAAGCATCTCTGCCGTCAGCGGCAATTCACCCTGCGGACCGGCGGCGTGCGTTCTGACCCGGTAAATATCCCGGTTATCATCATCAAAAATAGCGCTTACAGACATACGACCCCCTATGAATTCATAATGTCCTGCGCGGCTAACAGTTCACGAACGCTCTTTTTAGCCTCGTCCGATGCGTCAAGGATGGGCGGCAGGCAGCGGGTATTTACCTTCAGACCGACGCACTGCATGGCATATTTAATAAGCGAGACGAACGGTGTTTCCAGCGCGTAAATCGCAGGCAGCTGCAGCAGTTTTTTATTGAGCGTGGCGGCTGTAGCGAGGTCATTTTCCTGCCAGGCGCGATAGATACCGACGGATAATTCCGGCGCAAAGTTGGCGCTGGCGGTAATCGCGCCGTCGCCGCCCAGCAGCAGCGTATTGAGCAGGTGATCATCGAAACCGCAGAACACAGAAAAGTCCGGGCGCACGGCTTTGACGGTATTGATCATGGCGCGCAGGTGGCCCACGCTGTCGATGGTGTCTTTGATGCCGACGATATTGTCGTTCTGCAATACCAGTCGTTTCACGATCTCGGGCGTTAAATCCTGCCCGGTAAGCCCAGGGAAGTTATAGATAATGACCGGCAGACTGACGCTGCTGGCGATACGGTGGTAATAATCATCCAGGTTATGGGCAGCGACTTTCCAGTAGTAAGGGTTGATAACGACGATGCCGTCCGCACCGTTGGCTTCGGCATGTTTCGCCAGTTCAACCGCTTCGTCAGTGGAGGTCGACCCGACGCCAATCAATACCGGAACACGCTTGTCAGCAATGCCGATAGCCGCTTCGGCTAACGCCATGCGCTGGGTGGCGTTCATCTGGCTGAATTCGCCGCCGGTACCCAGATAAAACAGCCCGTCGACGCCTTTTTTAATCAGATAATCGGCGACTTCTTTCATTGCGGTTTTATCGATATTTCCGTCGTTATCAAAGGTGCTTGAGACCGGCGGAATAATTCCCCTGAATTTTTTCATTACATCAGTTTCCTTTTCTTAAATTTTCACTTTCACTCCGGTATCCCAGCCCATACGATATTTGCCCGGCGCACTGCCGGAGCAATTCGAGATAACCATCGATCTTATTTCCTGAATACACTACCGGGTCGCCCGAGAGTGAGATCGCATAATTAACCCGGTTATACATATTGAACACCGGCATACTCAGACATACGGCACCATAGGTTGACTCTTCATTATCTATGGCCCAACCACGCAGTCGCGTTTTCTGTAACTCCTCACGAAATAACTTCTTATCGGTGAAGGTATTTTTGGTGTGCGGCGTCAGCGTCAACGCATCTAAAAAATAATCCATCTCTTCACGGGGCTTCCAGGCCAGCAACGCCTTGCCCAGCGCCGTGATATGCAGCTCTAACTTCTTGCCAATCCAGCTTTTTTTCGTTGGCACGGAGCCGGGGCTTTCCACTTTATCCAGATAGATGGCGTAACAGTCTTCAATCGCGCCAAGGTGACAGACCAGGCCGCTTTTTAACGACAACTCCTGCATCGGACGTTTCGTCACCTCAAAAATATTTTTGCGATGCAGCGCCTGGCAGCCCAGTTCATAATTTTTAATCCCCAGAGAATATTGGTTGCGATCGCTTTTTGTCAGAAATCCGCAATCCACCATGACATTTAATAAGTTGAGCAGGCTGCTTTTGGGATATTGAAATTCTCGCAATAATTCCATAAAAGTCGCCGCGCCAACATACGCAATGTACGTCAATATTTTCTCGGCCCGAATAAGTGAATTACACCCTTTACCGCCCATAACGGCTCCTGTTCTGATGGATAAAAGTCTAGCTGTCCCGAATAGATGAAAATACCACTGGTTCAACAGGCTGAACCGAGTTACGAGGGGGAAACGTGATCTGATGCGGGTTTTAGATATTCCCTGCCAGCGATATAAATTTTCGGCGGCGTCAGGAGGGTATTGCACGGGTACGATTTAGGCAGAATCTGATGGGTTAAAAAATAGAAATATGGCACGAGTCAATGAAAGCGTCTGCCGAGCCGTAGCCCGGATAAGGCGTAGCCGCATCCGGAATGAGTTATTCCTTGTTATCCCTGAACAATTCATTGAAGAACGCATCGCCATCGACAGTATTCCCTGTGTCGATATCATTACGGGCCCGCTGGATCTTCCCTTTCAAAAGAAGAAGCTTCATCGCTTCCATGCTTTCATAGTCTTCAATCGAGACAACCACCGCCACAGGCTTGCCGTTGCGGCTGATCTGCACGGGTTCGCGCTGTGCTTTTAACAACATATCGCCAAACTGCGTTTTGGCTTCATTTGCGGTAAGGGTGTGCATTGCCACTCCAAAATCGTATGAATCGTTCACTCTAACCTGGGTACGGTTCAATCTGCGACGGTTTACCGAACCTGTAAGGCTTACTTACAGGTTGCGATTTACACAGCTGGCGGACGTGATGGGTCACGCTACGGCCAGTGCCCCTTTGATCTCTTTTAACGCCTGCTTCGCCTGCTTAAGCTCCTGCGCTAGCATCTGCTCTTTTTCGCTATCCGTCATCAGCACAATGCAGCCATCCATCACTTTTACGCTTACCTGCCGCCCGGTATCAAAACCTGCTTCGCGCAGCCACTTGCCTGACAGCGCCAGGCTCGGCGTGTTTTTATCCCCGCCCTGCGGACGATATCCCACAATCAGCCTCCGATTGGTTCCAGCAGGGGTAGTGTCCAGGTTAGAATGCAAATCAGCCATAATCAACTCCTTGATAGTTGGTGAGGTTAGCTCGCGTCTGGTATTGCACGTACCCGATGAGAGCGCTTGAACATCAGGTCTGCTTGTATTTAGGTACGTACCTGAGTGGTGATATATTGCTCTTATAGGTACGTACATGTCAACAGCGAAACGCGATCCTATTCAGTCAAAATCCGGCAAAGCACCGACATTTCAGATTCGTATAACGCCGGAACTGAAAGCGCAGTTTGAAGCGGCTGCAAAGGATGCGGGGATGAGTCTGGGAAACTGGCTTAAAACCCTGGGCAGGAAAGAACTCAAAAATTTGGGCATTGAGCCTAAAGCATAATATTTCGTGTCGAACCAGCCGGAATTTCCAGATAGTTGAAATTACTACGGCCAAAATGAAAGAAAATTGCGAGAAGTTCTGCAAATGGGAAGCAAAGAATGAGATTCATTTTGGCGATCACAGGAGTCGCATTTGATGATTAACCTATTGATTTAAAATTTATATTTTTTGTTGGTTAAATCAGTAACCCCCATAAGCCCCCCCAAATGATTTTGCTTGTGGGGTTCGGGGTATCCTGAACTACTTTTTAGGCTCTGTCTTCCATTGCAACAAACCGGCAATAGCGTCCAAAATGCAGAATAATTGCTTGTGATCAGTTCACTGTTTTTCTATACAGTTTCCCCAGCATTTGTTAAATGGACACTTTGCTTTCAACTAACATTGTTCCTTCGAAGAGTATCTCCTGACGTAAGGGGTTATCAATTTCCCCCCTCCAGTATCGGCGGGATTTTTCGACGCTTTCCAGATAAGATTCAGCATCTCCTGAAAGATGAGACTCACTGGTAGTATGCATTCTTCCATCAGGAAGTACTTTGAATACGGTTATCTGCTCTGCGGGACGTCCAAGCCGCTCAATCCAGTAATGAAGATTGTCCTCCCCCTTTGTTAACCAAATGCATTTTTGGCGAGATGGCAGTTCTGGGAATTCTGATGCTCTTACTGATTCCCAGATTAGCTCTCTGGCATAAGTACAAAAATGTTTAGCTGTTTCGTGGCCGATACTTGCGACATATCGCATATCGCTATTATGTAGATTTCCTGAAGCAATGTGTTCCAGAAGGGCTATACGGCTGATATAGTGGGTGGCCCCATTTTGGATAAATGTTTCTGTGGGATATGGGTAAGATATGTAATAGTTAAAGAATGGGTTAACATCGGTCGTTTTTATGCTATTACCTACTGCCATTGGCTCGTTATTTGACCATGGAAGCCGGGTATTCAGCGTAATATGAAAATAATCATCTGCCATATATGTCACGTAGCTAATTTCTAAAAATATCATTTTATGACGATGTTATGCGTACATCTAGTTTCATGTCGTTAATAAGTATGTCGCCGCTAATGCGCTGCGTCAGGCAGGAGATTTCTGCGATTGGTTGCATCAGGGATGTGAGTTGCTGTAGTGCGTTCTGGCGAACGGTAACGATCCATTTAATGCTGGTGAAGCAAATAAGCTCGTTGTTATCGATTAAAATTTCAGCTTCTGTTTGCATAATTTTGTTCGTATAAAAGCAAACGTGCCTGCCGGGAGTGGCAGGCGCATTATGCGATGAAATAAAGGTGAATAAATATTGAGGGTGTAAATTAGGAAGGCGACTCGCAATAAATAATACTATCGCCTTAAATCAGGGATGGTGCTGTTAAATTAATTCGGAGGCTGCGGATCGACACCCATTACACTTTGCAGCACGTCGTTACTCGGCTCGCCGTAGGCTGCCCCCAGTGGAATTGACGCCAGACCGTTACCGTTTTCGTCCTGCTCAAGCAGACGAACAGATTCACGTTTTACCGTACTGATAACCTGCGGGCTATAGGTAGTGACAATAAACTGGATCAGTGGAAATGCGCTGGCAAGGTCGGGAGCGGGGTTATTGTCGGCCCTACCAGTGACTATTGCATAGCGGAACACCTTACCACAGCGCTGGCGGACCTTGCGCATTTTCTCCAGAGTGGCGAGAATTTTTCTGGCCTCGTTACGTTTCTCTCTTGCGTCGGCCAGTGAAACATCGGGGTATACGCCAATAGAAAGCATCTTTTCTTTACCGGCGAAGCGGTACTTCATTCGCCAGTATTTGGAACCATTAGCGTTAATCAGCAGATACATACCGCCGCCATCAGCCAGCTTATAGGGCTTTTCTTTTGGCTTCGCGGTTTTCACTTTAACATCGGTTAGCGCCATGACATCCTCCGGCTTTTGATGAATCTATCCTCCTGGGAGGATTTCCGCCAGTAACTAACCTGATACCCCCAATGCACCCCCAAAAACCGCTTAATGCAGGTTGAAGCCGATTGAACTCGGGATACAAGGAATGCCTGATATATAAGGGATTACAACGGGATTTATTGACTTGGGGAGAGTTCAGGAGAAGCAAACTGGCGGAAGATCACAGGAGTCGAACCTGCCCGGGACCGCTGGCGGCCCCAACTGGATTTGAAGTCCAGCCACCTCACCGGAGATGACGATCTTCCGCGCCTCGATTGCTACATGGAGGCGGGGCGCATTATAGCCACTTTCAACCCTTTACCACATACCTCGTCACACTTTTTTATCACTCTGCGGCACGCGTTTCGCAGGGTTTGTGATAAACCCGCGCGTTTTCCGTGAGTTAGCATTTTTTCCGTTTCAAAAAAAGAGGTTAACGTAGCCCGCATAAGGCGGTACGCCACATGCGGGGCCGTGTGAAAAGGCTCAGGCGTTCACTTTTACCCGCTTTCTTGAATCCAGCGAAATCAGCAATACCGACGAGACAATGAGCAGCGTGCCCAGCCAGTCCGGCAGGGTGAAGGTCACGCCCAGCAGCGCCACGGAGAGCAGGGCGCTGCTCAGCGGCTCGGCACAGCTCAGAATGCTTGCCCGTGAGCCGCCAATCATCTGCGCCCCTTTCAGGTAGAGGCTAAAGGTCAGCGCGGTGCCCACCATCACCAGATAAAAGAAGGCCATGAGCAGGTTGCCGTCGATCGTGAAATCATTCCCCTGGCCGCCGTAAAACGGCACCAGCATCAACCCGGCGAGGAACATGCTCCAGCCGACGATGGGCAGCGTGCCGTAACGGGCGATAAGCGCCGAAGGATAAGTGGCATAAAGCGCGGCGGAAAAGGCCGAAGCGATGCCCCAAACCAGCGTCTCGCCGGAAACAGAGAGCGAGGTCGGGTTGCCGTGAGTCACCAGCATAAAAGTGCCCATCAGCGAGGTAACAATCGCCGCACAAACCGGCAGGCTGGGGCGGGTTTTACGCGCCAGCCCGAACCAGGCCACGATGATCGTCGGCGACAGAAATTGCAGCACCGTCGCGGTCGCGGCGTTGGATTTCTCAATGGTGACCAGAAAGGTAAGCTGCACTATCAGCGCGCCAAACAGCGAGAAAAAGAGCAGGCTCAGCGTGTCCTTGCGATTTTTCATGATGGCGAAGATTTTATCGCCGTGGAAGAAAGAGATCGTCAGCAGAACCAGCCCGCCGGAGAGAAGCCGCACCATGGTGAGCCAGGGGGCGGCGATATGACTTTTTTCCATAATGTACTGCGCGCAAACGCCGGAACTGCCCCACAGCACCGCGGCTAACAGTACATTTATCATCCCTTGTTTTGTGGAACCCATCTTAATCCACTCTGCCTTACTGATTGTTGAAAAATAAGGCGGGCATCATAACACAGGGCCAGGCGGCATCCTTGCCGCCCTGTTAAGCCATTAGAACCAGGCTTCCCACATTGCGCCGACGTTGAACGAGTCGAGGGTGGTGTCGTCCGTACCGTTAACGCGCGCGGTACGTTTGTTATCCACTTCGCCGCCGGTCACGTAGAAGCGCAGCATTGGGCGGAACTCCGGCCCCATGGCGATAGAGATGTTCTGCGACAGGGTGACTTTCCAGCCTTTGTTGTCGCCGCCCTGGTCATAATCCACACGCTGCCAGCCCGCTTCCAGCCAGGTGGAGTGGACATCGTTCCACCAGTACATCGGACGCACGATGGCGTTGTAGTTACGACGGTTGTCGGTGTTATCCGCGCTGTTATCGTAGTCGTGGAAAGCGAGCAGGTACTCGACCTGCGCCTGCTGGGTGAATTTATGCAGCCCTTCAAAGCTGGCGTAAACGGTGGTCAGGTCATCGGTTTTGTTATAGACGCTGTTATCGGCGTTGTCGGAGTAGCGGGCGATCACTTTATTGACGCCGCTGTCATTAGTGTGGCTCAGCACCACGCCGCCCTGCCACGCTTTCAGGCGGTCGTCGCTGTCGATCGCTTTCGAGTCGAAGCCGTAGTTGGCGTAAATTTCCAGATCCAGCGGGCCGACTTTCATGCCGTGGATTTTAGAGGTGAGCGCGTAGTTACCTTTATCGCCGGTGCCGGAACCGCCGGTACAGGAGATACGCGACGGGTTATCGCCATCATCAACCATTTCCGGGTTACAGGATTCAACGGAGGCAACGGTCGCCACGTCAAACTGCACGCCGCCAATGTCGAAGTTTTTCACCCCGGCGCCCTGGCCATCGTGGTTCATCCAGAAGTAATCGTTGATGCCCTGTTGCGGACGCTGGTGGAAGTCGCGGCCCGCCCAGAAATAGGCGTTAGGGTTGGATTCCAGCAGGTTGGTAACGCCCGCGTAGGCTTTTTTCAGGTTAACTTCATCGCCCCAGTGGTCGAACATGACGTTAACGTCCCAGATAGCCCCGCGCTCGCTCTTAAACGCTTTGGAAAGCTGGAATTCGCCGCCATTGCCTTCGTTGCCCAGACGGCCAATAGCCGAGGAGCCGTTATAGGAGCCATCGACGCCAACGTATTTCTGATCGCCCGCCTGGAAGTGGGCGCCGTAGCGGGCATAGCCGCTGAATTTCACACCGTACGGAATGGCCATATCCGGCGTCTGGGCGGTGCTTTGCGGCTCGGTCACGATATCCGCTTTTTTGTTGATGGCGGCGTCCATTTTCGCCTGGCGTTCAGCCAGCGCTTTATCCACCGCTTTTGCCACAATGGCGTCAATCTGTTCCTGAGTAAATTCTTGTGCTATCACCGAACCAGAGCAAAGGGCAGCCGTCACCGCCAGTGTCACTGGCAATTTATTATATAATTTCATGGTTATCTCAATTTAATATTTAGTTTTCAGACAATAACCATCCCGTCCTGATTTGACAGAACAACGCGCCATTATCAAAACAAGCTGATTCTTTTAATTAGAGTACAGAGTATTTATTACCGTATGCTATTCATCATATTAACGTTGGTAGAGCTGAATAATCTCCTCCGATAATTCACGAGCCAGTAACGATGTCATTAAATGATCCTGTGCATGCACCATAATTAATGTCATGGGCTGCCGGGCTTCCCCGGCGTCCTGTTCAATTAATTTGGTTTGCATTTGATGAGCCTGACGTGAATAGCCATCGGCTTCACGCAGTAGGTTCTGGGCTTCGTCAAAGTTACCCAGCCGCGCGGCGCGCAGTGCTTCAAAGCACAGGCTGCGGGACTGACCGGCGTTGACAATAATCTCCATTACCGCTTCTTCTAATGCGACCATAATTATTTACTCTTCATCAAAGCCATTATTTTTGGCGGTGGCAGCGAACCACTCTCCGCTTTTCTTAATGGTACGTTGTTGGGTTTCCAGATCTAATTGCACAAAACCGTAGCGGTTTTTATAAGCATTACACCATGACCAGTTATCAATAAATGTCCACATGTGGTAACCAAGGCAATTACAGCCTTCGCTAATACCTTTATGCAGCCACTTTAAATGATCGGCAACGAAGGTGATTCGATACCGGTCGTTAACCTGACCGTCTTCAATAAAGCGCTGTTCGTTCTCAACCCCCATGCCGTTTTCGGAAATAAAGCAGCGTGGATTGCCATAATTATCACGAAGGTTGACCAGAATATCGTAAATGCCCGGCTCGTAGATTTCCCAGCCGCGATAAGGGTTCATTTTGCGCCCCGGCATTTCGTAGTAATCAAACAGCCACTCCGGCATAAACGGCGACTCAGGGTTAACCGCGCTGTCACGGCACTTCACCCGACGCGGTTGGTAATAGTTAATACCCAGCAGGTCGATTTTGCCGTCGGCGATCAGCGCCTTGTCTTCCGGCTGGCAGGCGGGCAGTTGATCGTACTCTTTCAGCAGCGCGACCAGATCGGCCGGGTACTCGCCGCGCAGAACCGGGTCAAGGAAGCTGCGGTTAAACAGCAGATCCGCATAGTGCGCCGCTTTCACATCCGCCGGGTTTTGCGAACGCGGGTAGGAAGGCGTCAGGTTCAGCACAATGCCGATCTCGCCGTCATAATGGCCGCTACGGAAGGCCCGCACCGCGAGGCTGTGCGCCAGAACCGTGTTGTAAGCCACCGTGGCCGCGCGTCTGAAATCCACCACGTTCGGGTAATGGAAGTCATACAGATAGCCGCCTTCTACCGGGACGATAGGCTCGTTAAAGGTGAACCAGTGCTTCACGCGGTTGCCGAACAGGTCGAAACACACCTGCGCGTAACGGCTGAACGCCTCAACCACTTCGCTGTTTTCCCAGCCGCCTTTCTCCTGCATCGACATCGGCATGTCGAAATGAAACAGGGTAATAAAGGGCGTAATCCCCTGCGCCAGCAGCTCATCTAACACATTGTTGTAGAACTCAACGGCCTGCGGGTTTACTTCGCCGGTGCCGTCCGGAATCAGGCGGCTCCAGCTTATCGACGTACGGTAACTGTTATGGTTAAGCTGCTTTAACAGGGCAATGTCCTGCTTCCAGTGCTGGTAAAAAGTGGAGGTGTTCTGCGGCCCCACCTGCTGGTGAAAGCGCCAGGGCTGGCTGGCGTACCAGGCGTCCCATGTGGTGGCACTTTTCCCACCCTGTAAACTTTCCCCTTCGGTTTGCTGCGCCGAACTGGCGCTGCCCCACCAGAAGTGCTCGGGAAATGCATATTTCATTCTCTTCTCCTTGTTCAGTTACTGCCGACGGTTTCCGCCACCGGCGCGCTGCTCTGCGCTTTTTGCTCTTCAGTCTTCATTAATGAGCGCTCATAAGCGCGCAGGAACGGCAGGTACATCAGGCCGGACACCACCATACAGATGACGCACATAATGACCGGGCTCAGCGCCCAGTTTGCCGCCCAGGACGCGCCAATCGGAGCAGGCGTGGTCCACGGCGTCAGCGAAACCACCTGTGCCAGCCAGCCCATGCGGGTTGCGCCGTAAGCCAGAATGGCGTTGATCAGCGGTACGCAGACGAACGGGATAAACAGCATCGGGTTCATGATAATCGGCGCGCCAAACAGAATAGGTTCGTTGATGTTAAAGAAGCTCGGCACAACGCCCATCTTGCCGATAGTGCGCAGGTGGGTGGCGCGGCTACGCAGCAGCAGGAAGGCCAGCGGTAAGGTAGAACCGACGCCGCCAATCAGCAGATAGTGGTCCCAGAAACCCTGCAGGTAGACGTGCGGCAGTACGGCGCCCGCCGCCAGCGCGGCCTGGTTGGCAGAGAGGTTCGCCATCCAGAAGGGGTTCATAATGCCGGTCACAATCAGCGAGCCGTGGATACCGGCGAACCAGAAGATCTGGCACAGCAGCACGGAAAGCAGAATGGCTGGCAGGGAGTCAGAGGCGGAAACCAGCGGCTCCAGCAGGTGCATAATCGCCTGCGGCAGAATCATGCCGGTCTGCGCTTCAATAAACAGGTTCAGCGGGTGTAGCGTGGCAATGATCACCAGCACCGGAATAAGAATTTCGAACGAGCGGGCCACGCCTGTCGGCACCTCTTTCGGCAGTTTAATCGTCACGTTGTGCTGTTTCAGCCAGGCGTAGACGCGTGCGGAATAGATAGAGGTGATAAGCGCGGTGAAGATCCCCTGACCAGAGAGATACTGGGTAGAGATCTGCCCATCTTTATAGGGCGCGGCGACCAGCAGGAAGGCCATAAAGGCCAGCAGGCCGGTCATTACCGGGTCGAGATTGAACTGTCGACCCAGGCTCGCGCCGATACCAACGGAAATGAAGAACGTCATGACGCCCATGCTGAGGTTAAACGGCAGCATCAGTTGTTCACGATATTGCGTGGAGAAATCCAGCCATGCGCGGGCAAAGCCGTTTGTGGTTTCCGGCGAGAACGGCGGAAAAATAAACACCAGCATGAACGAGCCAATGATCATAAACGGCAGCGCGGCAGTAAAGCCGTCGCGGATGGCGATGACATATTTCTGCTGCCCTAAACGTCCGGCAAGCGGCGTAATGGATTGCTCTATTACGCTAACCATTGACTGATATAACGAACTCATATGAACACCTTTTTAGTGTGCCGCTTCAATCAGCGACAGAGCAAAGTCCAGCACCTGATCGCCACGCTGCATTCCGTAATCCATCGGGTTGATGGGCTGTACGGGAATACCGGCGACGGCAGCCTTTTCTGAGAGTGTGTTTAACATATATTTGACTTGTGGTCCGAGAAGCACGACCTGATAACGCGGAAACTGCACATCAAATTCCGCCACGCCGTAGGCGTCAATCTGGACCGGTAAATTCCTTTCTTCCGCGGCTTCCACCATTTTCCTCACCAGCAGGCTGGTAGACATACCGGCGGAGCAGCACAACATGATCCTGTACATCGTATCTATCCTCGAATGTAAAAAGTTATTGCAAGGACGATTGGATAACATACGGAAACCGGTTTCCATCGGTAGGTTACTGAAGTGTGACAGTTATCAAAATCCGGACTTAATAAGGGCTTTTTTCTCGATTCACATCACAAATTTTACCTAAGCCATACGGAAAAAGAGTCCAAATGGAAAATCGGTTTCCATGAAAAAAAGAAAGGATATACTTCGATCGGTTATATTATGAACCGTTGTTGCATTTGGAATTTGCGGGCGCATTTTGTCGCCCCCCTGGGGAGAAAGATGTCTACAATCAACGATGTATCACGTTTAGCTGGGGTGTCCAAAGCCACAGTGTCGCGGGTGTTGAGCGGTTCGCGCGGCGTTAAGGAAGCCAGCCGCCAGGCGGTGTTAAAAGCAGTCGAAGAACTGAACTACCGACCTAACGTTATCGCGCAATCCTTACTCAGCCAGTCGACAGGCTGTATCGGCGTTATCTGCGCGCAGGACAACATCAACCAGACCACCGGCTATCTTTACGCGCTGGAAAAGCACCTCAGCCAGAGCCAGAAACATCTGCTGCTGCGCTTTGCGAATACCAAAGCCGGGGTAATGAACGCGCTGGAAGAGCTGACCTGCGGGCTGTGCGACGATATTTTAATCATCGGCGCGCGTTTTCCATTGGATATCAGCGATGAGAACATCGTGCTGGTGGACTGCGCCGAAGCGGATACGCTCAACAGCATTCAGTTCGATCACGCCTTCGCCGCTGAAACCGCCTGTAATTTTTTGATAAGCCAGGGGCGGCGGCAGATAGCGCTTATCCACCCGGATATCAGCGGCTCTGCCGATCAGGTGCTGCTTGGCTATAAGCACGCCCTGGAAAAGAGTTTCCTGCCGTTCAACCGCAACCTGGTCTTTATGGATGACACCACCTCTTCGGTGGCGTTGCAGGTGCTGCTCAATAATGCCACTACGTTGAATTTTAACGCGTTACTTTTGGCGGACGAGCAGGAAGCGCAGCGCGTCATTCCGCAACTGCAGGCGTTTAATAAATCGGTGCCGGGGGACATTATGGTCTTTAGCCTGGCCGGTTCGCTCCAGCTGCCGGGGATTCCCAAAATTCCGGCGATTGAATATTCAATGGACGCGATGGCGGCGCGCATTGTGACGTGGCTGAACGAAAAAACCCAGAGCGTACTGGGTTCCTGCGTTGTGCGCGGGGATCTGATTATTCCTGAGATGGTGAAGCGTTAACGCATTCCTGGATGCGCTTATCCGGGCTACGCGCTTTGTGGCCCGGCGTTCCCGGATAAGGCGCTGATGCGTCTTATCCGGGCGCTATCATTCACGGGCAGGGCGCCTGGGCGATAAACGTTATGGGAACGTGTTTCGTTAACCACACGCCGTTTTCGGCCTGGTAAAATATAAAACCCTGCTGATACATCGTTAACGCGTCAATTTTTAAAATAACCGGCAAGCCATAACGCTCGCCAACCTGGCGCGCAGTCGCCGGATCGGCTGACAGGTGCACATATTGCCGTGATTGCGGCGTTAGCCCTCCGGCAAGAATCGATGCCATAAAGCGGCTTGCCGTGCCGTGATATAAAATAGCAGGCGGTTTTTGTTCACTAAATTCGATACTTACCTGCTGTGTTGAGTGTCCCTGTACAGCACGGATCTTTAAACCATCGGTCGAAATCGCAAAACGCTTTTTATCATTATTTTCTACCACTGACTCGATAAGCTGCTTATTCAATTCCCGGCCCTGCTTTGCCGCGCCGATAATTAACGACTCGATGCTGGCCCATCCTTCGCTATCCAGCGTCAGCCCAATAGATTCAGGGCTATGACGCAGTACGTAGCTAAGAAATTTACTGATCTCATTGTAGTGTTTCTGCATTTTCGCAAACCTGAACTGAATCCATGAACAAAAGTATCCTGTTGTTGATTAAATCAGCTTTCGTTTGCTTCTGCGAGAAATTGCGCTCCACTTAACCGAGCTACCAGACTCGTAACCCGGATAAGCGAAGCGCATCCGGGGAAACGGTCAGCTTACTTTCGGGAAATCCACGACCGTATCGTTCACCCGGTTGATCATATTGGTGAACAGAATCGCGCTGACGGCGCTGATGGTTTCCACGACCTGGCGGTCGGTAAAGCCTGCGTCGCGGAACGCGTTTACTACCGCCTCCTCCAGCGTGCCGCGGGTAGTGACCAGCGTGCGCACAAATTTCACCAGCGCGTCCAGCTGCACATCCTGCGGATAGTCAGCATGACGCAACTGCCGCGTCTCCTCCTCGCTAAAACCTGCGCCTTTTGCCATCAGGGTGTGTGCCGCCAGGCAATAATCACAGCCTGTCGCTTCGCTGACCGCCAGGTTGATGGCCTCCCGCTGGCGGGCGTTGAGGCTGCTTTTGCCCAGCATCGCGTTGTGTTGCAGCGCCTGGCCGAGTACTTCCGGCGCGTTGCTGCCAATGGTGACATAGGCGTTAGGCACTTTGCCCATTCCCCGTTTAATCGCGCCGAACAGGTCTGCGGTTTTGCCGGTGGCGTCGTCTGGCTGAATGAAAGATAAACGGCTCATGATATGCTCCTCTGGTTGTTTGGGTTCCGCCGTAGTGGCGATGGGCACATCATACGGCCCCGTTAACGCCCCGAATCGCGGTCTTCGTCTCTATTTTTTGTCTTATCGTCTCAGAGGAAATCGTGGACAGCCTCAGCCAGTTGCTAAACATGCTTAATCCGCGTTGCGAGGTAAATTTGCACTGCCGTTTCGCGGGGCGCTGGGAAGCAGACCACCCGCAGCTCGGGCCGGGCATGGTGCCATGGCATGCGATACTGAAAGGCGAAGCGCGGCTGCAGATAGCCGGCGCGGCTTATGACGTTCGCCCCGGCGACGTGCTGCTGTTACCGCAGGGATCTGCCCATACTTTACAGGGGTTGATTGACTGGGGGCATCTGTCGCCGGTAGCAAAGCGCCATAATGGTGCCGTTACCGAAGTGCGTGCCGAAGGTGAAGGCGAAGCGGTTGAAGTGTTGTGCGGCGAGTTTAATTTTGGCCCGGACAGCCGCTGGCTTTTCGCCGACGCGACGAAACTTATTGTCCTGCATACCCGCGATCGGCAGGACTGCCCGGAACTTGAGACGCTGCTTGCCATGCTGGTGCGCGAAAGCCTTGCCGCTCAGCCGGGCGGCGCGAAGCTGGTACAGCATCTGGCGGCTACCTTCCTGACGCTGCTGCTGCGGATCCTGTTATCGCAGCATACCCCGCCTGCTGGCCTGCTGCGCCTGATGACCGATCATCGCCTGACCCCCGCCGTCATGGCGGTGCTGGCCGACCCGGCGCAGCCCTGGACGATAGAAAGTCTGGCGCAACGCTGCTTTCTTTCCCGCGCGACGTTTGCCCGCCATTTTGCGCAGGCCTATCATCTGACGCCGCAAACCTGGCTGACTCACCTGCGCATGGCGCAGGCGGCGCGACTGCTAAAACAGGCATCCACCTTAACAGTGGAGACCATCGCCGGGCGCTGCGGTTTCGCGTCGCTGGCCTCATTCAGCCGGGCATTTAAAGGCATCTATGGTATGACGCCGGCGCGATACCGGCGCTATTAATCGGCAGACTTAGATGAACGTGAACACCTCGTCACGGGAGAGACGCGACTTCGGCAGCGCGGCGTTGAAGTCTTTGTCGCTACGATAGCCAAGCGACACCAGCACCACGCTGGTCAGCCCTTTTTCGCGCAGGCCGAGCGCGCGGTCCAGCGCCGCCGTATCAAACCCCTCCATCGGCGTGGCGTCGATACCGAGCATCGCCGCGCCCAGCAGTAAACCACCCAGCGCCAGATAGACCTGTTTTTCCATCCACTGCGGCATATCGCGCAGTTCGTAACGGTGCATATCAACATACGAGCGGCGGCTCTTGTCCTGGCCCGCCTGCGCCCCTTCGGCCACAAAGCGCCCGTCAGCGTTCTCCTGGGCGAGCACCTTTTGCAGATGCGCGTCATCAATGTCCGTACGCATGCACAGGGCGATAACGTGCGAAGCGTTCAGCACTTTCGGTTCGTTATAGACAAACGCGCCGGTGGTGGATTTAGCCATCGCTTCACGCCCTTCCGGCGTAGAGGCTACAACAAAATGCCACGGCTGGGAGTTTACGGATGAGGGGCTGTTATGCAGCACATTGAGCAGGGTTTCAATCTGCTCCTGCGGCAGCGTTTTGCCGGGTTCGAACGCTTTTACGGTATGACGGGCAATCACAGCATCATCTAAAGTCATGGTGTTTCTCCTGGCGAAAAAAATAGGGGGCTTGCCGCCCCGTCTGGTGGGGGCAGAATAACCATAAAAACAGGGGAGATAAATTACCGTTATCATGCAGCACTTTCCCTTTTGCCGTGAAAATAGCGCAGCGGCGCTATGCCGCCGGCGCGTTTTCTGGCAAAAAAGAGGGTTCGCCTTTTCAGTCCCGGAAAAAACCATGATTCGCCTTGAAGATGTCACGCTGTTTGTCCGCTCGGCGGCGCTGGGCAGTTTTTCTAACGCCGCGCGGGAAGCGGGGCTGTTGCCAGGCCAGGTGAGCGCCGCCGTTCACCGGCTGGAGCGCGATCTTGATAAACGGCTGTTTGCCCGCTCGACCCGTAGCCTGCGGCTGACGGCGGAAGGGGAAAAATACCTCCCCTTCGCTCAGGAGATGCTGGCCGTGGTGCAGGCAGGCGCGGAGAGCCTGCACAGCGGCGACGGCGATATTCAGGGCGAGCTGCGCATGGCGGTCCCCTCCGACCTCGGGCGCAACGTACTGCTGCCGCTGATTACCCGCTTTTGCGAACAGCACCCTAAAATCAGCCTGCGGCTGTCGCTCTCCGATCAGGTGAGCGACGTTTTTCGCGATCCGGTGGATATCGCCATTCGCTATGGCGTGCTGGAAAACAGCAGCTACGTCGCCCTGCCGCTGGCGGAGGACAACCGCCGCGTGCTGGCGGCCTCGCCTGCGTACCTCGCCAGACACGGCAGGCCGCGAACGCTCGACGATATCGTCAACCACCACTGCCTGCTCTTTACCATGAACAACCATGTTTATGATAAGTGGAGCTTCCCGGAGAACGGCATGCGCCGCCAGCTGATTGTCAAAAGCCGTCTGCTGTGCGATGACGCGGACGTCGCTCGCCGCTGGGCGGTAGAAGGGATGGGGCTGGTGTACAAATCCTGGATCGACATCAGCGCAGATGTGCTGGCGGGCCGGCTGGAGGTGCTGTTACCGCAGCATCCGGGGGAGGCCGCGCCGCTGAATCTGATTTGCCCGCACCGTAAACAGTTTTCCCCGGCGATCCGCCAGCTGCACAGCGCCCTGCGTGAGCCGCTTCGCGCCATCACCGCGCTGCTGCATACCCATCCGGCGTTTGAGCAAACGTAGCAGGTTGTCCCAAATCACTACCCTATACGTCATTTAAGACATCACGTCCCGATTTATGCTGTTCTCACTGACAACACAACACGAGAGAACATCATGAAACTGACAGGCAATACGATTTTTATCACCGGCGGCACGTCGGGTATCGGGCGCGGGCTGGCAGAACGTTTCCACCAGCTGGGCAACCAGGTCATTATCTCCGGTCGTCGCCAGGCGCTGCTGGAGAGCGTGACCGCCGCCAATCCGGGAATGGATTACGTGGTGCTTGACGTCACCGACGCGCAGAGCATCCAGGCGGCGGCGCAAGAGGTGCTGAGTCGCTACCCGGCGCTTAACGTGGTGATTAACAATGCGGGCATTATGCCGTTCGATAATGCTGCCGGCGCGCTGGATGACGCTCAGGCGGTGACGCTGCTCAATACCAACCTGCTGGGCCCGGTGCGCATTAGCGCCGCGTTTATCGGGCACCTGAAACAGCAGCAGGATGCGGTGATGATCTACAACAGCTCTATTCTGGCGTTCCTGCCGCTGGCCACCAACGCGCTTTACTCCGCCACCAAGGCGGCGATCCACTCCTGGGTGCTGTCACAGCGTTTTCTGCTGCGCGAAAGCGGCGTACAGGTCATTGAGATTTCGCCGCCGTGGGTCGATACCGATCTGATCTACAAAAGCGGCGATTCGCGGGCGATGCCGCTGCATGATTTTATCAACGAAACCTTCGACAAGCTGGGAACGGATACCATCGAAGCGATTGTTGACCGGGTTCTGCCCGCCCGCGACAACCCCGGCGCACAGGAGCACGCGATGGTCACGGCGTTTAACCAGTCCGTCGCCGATAACCCGATTCCGGTAGCCTGAACCTTAAGGCGGAGCACCCCATGAACAGTCAGATAACCCCGGCGCAGCGCCGGGCGCTGTGGGCGTTAAGCCTGGCCTACTTTGTCCAGGCGACGGGCGCGCTGTCGGTGGCGGGAAGCCTCGCCGCCATCTCAACGCAGTGGGGGCTGAGCGACAGCGAAAGCGCCCGTCTGCTGGCGATATTCGGCGTAACCTTTGCCCTCGGCGCGCCGCTGGGGCAGGTATTTTTAGGCCACATGATGCGCCGTAACCAGGTACTCACGGGTATGGTCGTCTTCGGCGCTGGCGCGCTGATTTTCGCGCTTGCGCCGGATTATCGCACGCTGGCGCTCTCCCGGGTGGTGATGGGGCTGGGCGCGGCGCTGATTGGCCCGGTGCTGGTGGCCCTTGGCAGCGAACTGGTGAAGCAGGAAGATCGCGGAAGCGCCATCGCCACCGTTCTGCTCGGCGTATCGCTGGCGAGTATGGCGGGCATTCCGCTTGCCGCCTGGGTCGCTAACCTGTGGGGCGCTCGCGTACTGTTTATTGCTGTCGCCATTGCCAGCCTGGCGGCGGCGACAGCTATCTGGCTCGTGGTGCCGAATCAGGCGGCTGGCGTGCCGGTGCGTTTCAGACAGGTCGGGCAGGTGCTGGCGGACGGGAAGTCCCTCACCGCATTTCTGGTGGTCTTTTTTATTACCGCAGGCGTTTACGGCATGTACGCCTTTATTTCGCCCATTATCCGCGATAGCTGGCACGGCGATGCTAACCATGTTTCACTGGCGCTGACCATTATTGGCGTGGCCGGATGCGTAGGTAATCTGTTTGTCGGACGGGCGGCGCGCTATTTCCGCGCCGAGGCGCTGCTGATGTTCGGACTTGCAGTGCTGGTGGCGGATATGCTTATCATCATGACGCTGCCCGGCAAACTGGCGCTGTTGTACCTGGCGCTGGTGTTCTGGGCGTTCGCCACGGACATACTCTGGCCGACGCAACAGCGGCGCATTGTTGAAATCTCCAACGCCAGCCTGCGCGGCATTTCACTGGCGCTCACCAGCGCCTTTATGTTTTGCGGCATCGGTTTCGGCTCCGCCGTGGCCGCCTGGATCTACCCGGTCGCCGGTTTCTACGGCGTGATGATAAGCGCCATCGGCTTTCTACTGCTGGCGCTGGCAAGCCTGAAAGCGAGCGAATATTTACGGAGGCGCGAAGCGGCGCATCCTGACGCGAACGTGTGTCCGGCAAGGTGAGACTATGCACAAAATTGGTTTAATCATCGCAGACAATTTTCAGATGCTGGCCCTCTCAACACTCACGGTGTTTGAGTTCGCCAACGTGGTTTACGGCGAGCGCTTTTACCAGACCGCCGTCTGGTCCGAGCGCGGCGGTATTGTGCGTTCGTCGTCTGGCATCGGCGTTGACAGCCTGCCGCTGACGCCGCAGACGGTGACGGATAGCTGGCTGGTCGCCGGCGTGCTCGTTCCTCAGCAGGAGCAGGCCAGCGCGGGCATTATCGATTTTCTTAAGACCCATGCCCGGCAGGCGCGGCGCGTGGCGGGCGTCTGCACCGGGGCATTCGTGCTGGCGCAGGCGGGGCTGCTCGATAACCGACGCGCCACCACCCACTGGGCCCATGCGCAGAGCTTAAAAATGCTTCACCCCAGCGTGCAGCTCGAAGACGACCGTATTTTTATTATTGATGACGCTATCTGGACCTCGGCAGGCATGACCGCCGGGCTGGATATGGCGCTGGGAATGGTGGAGAACGATCTTGGCGCGGATATCGCCCGCCAGGTCGCGCACCGGCTGGTGATGAACCAGCGCCGTTCCGGCGGCCAGACCCAGCACTCTGAAATGCTGGCGCTTGGCCCCCGCTCGGACCGTCTGCAAAGCGCCCTGGAGTACGCGCGCAAAAACCTGCGCAAGTCGCTGACCGTGGAGGAGCTGGCGGATGCGGTTCACGTCAGCGCCCGTCAGTTAAGCCGCCTGTTTCGCGCCGAAACGGGCAAATCGCCAGCGAAGGCGATTGAAGGACTGCGGCTGGAAGCGGCGCGCCTGATGATTGAACAAAGCCGTCTGTCGCTGGACGCTATCGCCCGGGAAGCAGGCTTTCGCGACCGCCGCCATATGCGTGAGGTGTTTGTCCGGGGCTACGGCATCCCGCCGCAATCGCTGCGCTCAGGGCGGTAAAAAACTCACGCGGCGCCTTATTGACGACTATTGTGTAATACGTGGTTCGCATACAGGGAACGCGGCGAAAGGCTTGTGGACCGGGAAGGCAAGGAGCGTTGGGATCGGCCCATCACCGGAAAGGTATGCACATGGTTTTACGTTCATTAGGTGCGACGGGGTTGCAGATCCCGCCGCTGGTTTTCGGCGGCAACGTCTTTGGCTGGACCGTGGATGAACAGCAGAGCTTTAGTCTGCTGGATGCGCTGCTAGAGCGCGGTTTTACCGCCATCGACACCGCCGATGTGTACTCCGCCTGGGTTGACGGCAACAAAGGCGGCGAGTCGGAAACCATCATCGGCAAATGGTTTGCCGCCCATCCGGGCGTGCGGGATAACATTACGCTTTTCACCAAGGTCGGCTCAGATATGGGCGAACCGGGGAAAAAGGGCCTCTCCGCCCGCTGGATAGAACAGGCGGTGGATGAGTCTCTGCGTCGCCTGCAAACGGATTACATCGATCTTTACTTCTCCCACTGGCCGGATGACGCCACCCCCTATGAAGAGACGTTAGGGGCGTATGAAAAGCTGCTTAAGGCCGGGAAGATCCGCGCTGTTGGCGCCTCGAATCTCAACGCTGAACAGCTGCAGACGGCGCTTAACGTTGCCGATGAAAAAGGGCTGCCCCGCTATCAGGTGCTGCAACCTGAATACAACCTCTATGACCGCGATGGCTTTGAAGGCGTGTTACAGGACCTGACGGTACGGGAAAATATCGGCGTTGTGACCTATTTCAGCCTCGCGTCGGGGTTTTTGTCCGGCAAATACCGGAGCGAAAGCGATCTCGCCCAGAGCCAGCGCGGCAACGGTGTCGGTAAATACCTGAACGAGCGCGGCTTCGCCATTCTGGACGCGCTGGACAGCGTCGCCGCAAACCACAACGCGAAGCCCGCCGAAGTGGCGCTAGCCTGGCTTATCGCCCAGCCCGGCGTGACCGCTCCCATTGCCAGCGCCACCAAAATTGACCAGGTGGAGAGTTTTGTTACCGCCGTGGCGCTTGATCTCTCCTCTGAGGAGATCGCCGCGCTGAATAACGCCGGAAAATAGCGTTAATTACCGGATGGCACGACGCTATATTCGCCATCCGGTTTCTTTTGATTAATTTTTTGCATGCCTGTAATTAATTTCCACCCCACTTTATTATATAAAATAAAAATAGCCGCAGATCACACAATTCAAAATTCTTCTAAAATATCCGCCTTCGCCTGCCAGCCGTAAAACGTGATGTTCTTCAAACTTATTATTAAGAGAGACTTTGCTTCACTCACCAAAATAAACCAAACAAGCAAAATGCCTTATGAATTGCATTCACAAGCTAATGAATTCCATTCGGTTGACCCTCTTTCCCCAAACGACTTAAATAAAATCACCAGCAACAGGAGGTTATTAACTTATTGAAAGATTTGAATTCATAATAGTTTGATTTTCAGAAGGAGAAGCAGGATGAAGGTTGTTTTTGTTGGCGTAGGCGCAATTGGATTACCGATGGCGAGACAAATTAAAAAAGCCGGGCATATCATTACCGGTGTGGATGTCTCGGAACAGTCCATATCAAAAGCGGCAGAATATGATATCCAGGTAGTGAACAGCATTAAGCTGGCACCAGAAGCAGATGTTGTGGTTGTCATGGTGGCAACCCCGAAACAGCTTGCTGACCTTATTTCCGAAGCGGGCCAGAAACCCACTGGCCAGGCATGGGTGGTAATGTCTACTGTCGGGCCAGACGCGGTACGCCTTGCAGCACAACAGCTAGCCAGGGTTGGCGTAAACGTCATTGATGCGCCGGTCACGGGCGGAACCGCAAGAGCGGCCACCGGAGAGTTAGTTATTTTCGCTTCTGGCGATAAGAATGATATCGACTATGTGAAACCCGTCTTGCAGGCAATGGGAGATGTCAGAAACGTTGGCGAAAATATCGGCGACGGCCAGGCGATTAAAGTCATTAATCAACACCTTTGCTCTGTCCATATCGTCGCTGCCGCCGAGGCGCTGAGTCTCGCTGATTCGCTGGGAATTGACCCGAAAAAAGTCCTGCCTTTAGTCGAAAAAGGCGCTGCCGGATCGTGGATGCTCTCCGATCGCGGACCGCGAATGCTGAAAGGGACCGACGTTGAAGTCACCAGTACCATTAATATCTTTGTTAAAGATAGCGGGCTGGTTTCCGATGCCGCCAAAAGCTGCAATGCCAACGTTCCCCTTCTGGACATTGCTCACCAGCGTTATGTAGCTGCCGCTGCTGCCGGTCTTGCAACGAAAGATGACAGCCGCGTTATTGAGACATGGAATAAAAATTAATTATGAATCACAACCTCTTTTCTATTTAAAGAGAATATTTAATACCACCTTCGAATTTTATATTCGCATCTGTCTTATAACTTAAACGAGAATATATTATGTCACAGACTGAATTACAAAAAGTCGCGGCTGCGGCATGGCGAATTCGTCGCTATGCGCTGCGTATGGGGGAAGTTCAGGGACAAGGTTATATCGGCCAGGCGCTGGGCTATGCTGATGTCCTGGCAACCGCTTTTGCGCATATTATGAATTTCCGCCCGAGCGAGCCGGAATGGGAAGGGAGAGATCGTTTTCTTTTATCCCACGGCCACTATGCCATTGCCTATTATGCCGCGCTTATCGAAGCGGGAATTATTGCCGAAGAAGAGCTGGAAACCTACGGTTCAGATGACAGCCGCCTGCCAATGTCAGGCATGGCGACCTATACCCCGGCGATGGAAATTTCCGGCGGCTCGCTTGGACAGGGCTTAAGTATTGCGGTAGGCATGGCGCTGGGCCTCAAACAAAAACAGAGCCGCGCGCTGGTCATTAATTCTATGTCTGATGGCGAGCTTGATGAGGGGTCAACCTGGGAAGCCGCCATGTCAGCCGCCCATTATGGCCTGACAAACCTGATTAATATCGTCGATGTCAACAAACAGCAGGCCGACGGTGATTCCCGCAAAATTTTAAGCTTCGAGCCTCTGCATGAAAAATGGGCTTCTTTTGGCTGGTACGTACAACGGGTAGACGGTAACGATTTGCCTGCTGTCATCCAGGCTTTTGAAAATGCTAAAAACCACCCTGACAACCAGCCGCGCGTCATCCTTTGCGACACCCTGATGGGCAAAGGCGTACCTTTCCTCGAAACCCGCGACAAAAACCATTTTATCCGCGTCGATGCTGACGAATGGCAAAAAGCGATTGCAGTACTGGATGCAAACAAACCGGAAGGAGTTCTTTAATGAGCCAGACCACACAGAACAAACCGCGTTTAACCACCTCGGCAATGATTGCTTCAATTGCGGATGAAGGTCAGGAAACGCGCTCCGCGCCATTTGGTCACGCGCTGGTTAAGCTTGCCAAAGATCGCCCGGATATCGTGGGTATGACGGCCGATCTGTCAAAATACACCGATCTGCATATTTTTGCCCAGGCTATGCCCGAGCGCTTCTTCCAGATGGGAATGGCTGAACAACTGTTGATGGGCGCGGCGGGCGGTATGGCGAAAGAGGGCTTTACCCCTTTTGTCACCACCTATGCCGTATTTGCTACTCGCCGGGCCTATGACTTTATTCATCAGGTCATTGCCGAAGAGGGGCTGAACGTCAAAATCTGCGCGGCGCTGCCTGGGCTGACCACCGGTTATGGCCCCAGCCACCAGGCGACAGAGGACATTGCCATACTGCGCGGCATCCCTGGCTTAACCATCGTCGATCCTTGCGATGCGCTGGATATTGAACAGGCGGTACCGGCGATTGCTGAGCATAAAGGCCCGGTTTATATGCGCCTGCTACGCGGTAAAGTTCCCGTCGTGCTGGATAAGTACGATTACACATTCGAACTGGGCAAAGCCAAACTGCTGGAGGATGGCAATGACGTACTGATCATCTCGTCAGGCATCATGACCATGCGCGCCCTGGAAGCCGCAGATAAATTACGCAAAGACAACATCAGCGTAGCGGTACTTCATGTGCCGACCATTAAACCGCTGGATGAGCAAACCATTATTGCCCAGGCGGCCAAACCGGGGCGTTTGGTGGTCACAGCGGAGAACCACACCTGTGTAGGCGGCTTAAGTGAAGCCGTCGCCGCATTGCTCATGCGCAAAAAAGTAAGCTGCGATTTTGAAGTCGTTTCTTTGCCGGATGAGTTTCTGCACGCTGGCGCGCTTCCTACTCTGCACGATCGCTATGGCATTTCGACTACAGCCATGGTTGAAAAAATTAAGAACCGGATCGGTTAATCATTATGCCGCCATCTCTGGCGGCTCTTTTCACCTCTGTAACCCTGCGTGAGGTTTCTATGTCTTTAGATAGCATTGAGTCATTAAAAAACAAAAAGGCTCGCAAAAGGAGCAAATATCGCTGGTTTGTAATGGCGCTCATTTTTGTAATTTTTGTCGTCGCGCAAGCCGACAGAGCGAACATCGGCTTTGCCATTCCCTATATTCAGGATGAGTTCCAGCTAACCAATACGGATATAGGCGTTATTATCAGCCTGTTCTTTGCAGGCTATGCATTATGTCAAATTCCATCCGGATATCTGGTGAGAAAGAAAGGCGTACGCATTTCCTATACTCTTGGAATGGCGTTAACCTCAATTTTTACCTTTTTGATGGGCAGAGTCGACTCATTCGCCCATCTGAAAATATTGCGGACGTTTGTCGGAATAAGTGAAGCACCGGTCGTTATCAGCTCCACCGCCACGATTAACAACTGGTTTCCAAGCAAGGAAAAAGGCACCGCCACCGGAATATTTTTAGCAGGCTCTAAATTTGGCCCGTTTTTAGTTCCGCCGATTTGCGCGTGGATTTTAATTCACTATGACTGGCGCCACATTTTCTACTTCTTTGCGATCCCGGGCGCTATTTTATCCATCGTATGGTATGTTCTGGTCAGAAACAAACCCAGTGAAAGCCCGTTTGTAAACCAGGAAGAAGCTGACTATATCAACGATAATGCGCCTGAAAGTAATGAAACCGATGACGGTAAACAACCTAAGTTCCAGACCCGGCCTTTTAAATACGGACTGATTGACCGATTAATCAGGACCAAACAGCTTTCACCATTAAATACCACGCGGGAAATATTCACCAGTTGGGATATATATGGGGCCGCGATGGGCTATATGTGCATGGTGGGTATCGTTGATGGCGTACTGATGTCCTGGTTACCAAAATATCTGCTCCAGGAGCATGGGTTTAACATTATCAACTCAGCGATACTGGCTTCGACACCGTTTGCGGGCAACGTGCTGGGTAACCTGTTAGGCGGATGGTTATCAGACAACGTGTTCGGCAAGCGGCGCAAGCCCCTGATGCTGGTAAGCGCCCTGTGCACCATCATCATGATGGGCTTTATGCTGTTTGCACCACAAAACAAGTTAATGCTGGGCTTTATCTTATTCAGCATCGGCTTTTTGTTGTCGCTGGGCTACTCAGCCTATTCTGTCTATGCCATGGGTCGGGCATCGAAAGATTGCTATCCCGTTGCCTATTCCATTATCAATACCGGTGGGCAGATTGGCGCGGTCTGTATGCCGCTCATTGTCGGCATCTTACTTGATAAGTTTAACTGGGACGCGGTGTTTTTGAGCCTGTCCGTCGCTGCGTTTGTCTGTATGCTGGTGGTTCTGACCATCAGAGAGCCGTTACCGGTTGGCGCGACGCTGCCTGAAAATACCCGATAAAAATAGATTAAAAGAGGAATGCATTTGACCTGCATTCCTCTTTCACTTTTAACATATTAGCGATGATGAGCAATGTTCAGCTCATTGAGCAACCAGTTTTTGAACACGCCGGTGTAAGGGTGCTGCTGAAATTGTGGATAGCAAAAATAGTGGCCAATATAATGTATCTCTTTGGTTGTTTTCATTAGCGGACTGACCAGCGTACCGTTACGTATTTCTTGTTCAGCCATTAGCATCGACTCCAGCACAACGCCCAAACCATCCGCCGCTGCTTTAATCGCCATAAAACTACGGTCAAAACTAAGCCCATAACGCTCAGGCGGCACCAGATTATTTTCCTCAAACCAGCCACGCCATTGATAGAGCTGCACATCACACTGGATTAACGAACAGCCATATAAATCTTCTGGTGTTTTGATACGCTGTGCAAGTTCCGGGTTACAAAGGGGAGTAAGCTGTTCAACCGATAGCGGTATTTTATGACATACGGTTATCTTTGGCTCCCCGTAAATAATATCTATATCAAAGTCATCGTCTTCAAACCTGACAATATCCGTATTCGCCGAAAAGTTGAGTTCAACATTGGGAAAAGATTGAATAAATGAAGAGAGACGGGGGAGAAGCCATTGATGGGCAAAGCTGGGAGCCGTATGAATGCGTAGCGGGCGATCTTTTTTTTGCGCCAGCCCCTTAAACCCCTCTTCAATCTCCGCCAGCCCTTTTTGAATACATCTGAGTAGCGTTTCGCCATCGCGGGTCAAAGACATTTCGCGAGTGTTACGGTGAAATAACCGTACATCTAATTCTTTTTCGAGTTTTTTAATTGAATGGCTTATTGCGCTCGCGGTAAGCCCAAGTTCTGCGGCGGCAGCGGTAAAAGAGCAGGTCCTGCCCGCAGATTCAAATAATTTCAGCGATGTGAAGGGAACTTTTTTTAAGATTGTCATTAATGAATGTTGCTCATTATGGTTTTACATTTCCATCCGCATAAATATTACAACAATTTCCTTAATAAACATAATCTGTTTACCTCATTACTTTATATTGAGTAAACGCTTATGGCTTTATTAAGTTTTTTGAAAAATAAAAATATCATTAGTATTTATTATTCATCCATGTCTTCGCCCCTATCCACAGCCGCCCCTTCCTGAAAACTAACCTACCGCCACATGACTTAAGACAACTTTTTCCCACCTTTCAGTGGAGTTTTTACCATCCCTGCCGTTAACCAAAAAAGGAACACCAGGCGTTACGGCCAGGAGCTGAGGATGATGAAAAAGAGCGGCAAGCAAAAACACGATGTGCTGATTGAACGACTGTTTGAGATCTTCTCAGTGCTCTACCAGGGTAAAATTATCGATAAAACATGGCTATGCGAGCGTTTTGCCATAGCGGAACGTACCGCCTACCGCGACCTGGCGCGGCTGGGACATCTGCTGGATGAGGTTACGCCGGGCCGCTTCCGGTTAAATGCGCACCTGCTGCCTGCTTTACACAGTGGGCACCTTGCGCAGTTTGCTGATTTTACCGGCGTTGCGAAACTGTTTCCCCGCCAGGACGGCCCCGCGCTGCGGAAAAACCTTGAGCAGCGCGAAAACGTTATTTTTCACAGCGCCACAACCCGGGACAACCAGCTAATAGAAGCGCTGCTGGGCGAACTTAATCAGGCGACAGCCGCCCATGTTGAAGTGACCTACCATTACCAGGGGAAACCCCGGCGCGCGCAGCCTTACCGGTTAATCAATCACTACGGTTTATGGTATCTCGCCGCGGTGGAAGCAGGCAGGCTGAAAGCCTTCGAACTGGCGCTGGTCACCCGTTTTATGGTGACCGAAACGCGGTTCACCCCCTCGCCCGGCGTACTGGAGGAGCTGAACAGCACGCCGGGTATTTCGTTTGGCAGCAAAACAGAGACGCTGCTGAGCGTCTCGGCCCATGCGGCGAAGTTTGTGGGCCGTCGCCCCCTTTTTCCGGCTCAACGCCTGGTGGAACAGCATGAGGACGGCAGGCTGACTATCGCCTGCGAAACACGCGACCCGCAGGCGCTGTTCCGCTGGCTACGCTACTGGCTGCCCGATATCCACATCATCGCCCCTGTTTCGCTGCGTGATGCCTTCGAGCGTGACCTGCAGCAGCGCTGCGTCGCAGCCGATGAAATCACATTTTAAGCCCCTGGGCCTATAGCCCCGACAGCGACGCGAACGATGCCGCCAGGCTATCGATTAAGGCGCGGACGGCGGGCGGCAGGCCTTTTCGGGTGGTGAATACCAGATGCACAATTCCCGGCACGCTGCGCCACGCCGGGAACAGGCGGACCAGTTCCCCCTGCGCAATCGCCCGGCGGCAGTAATGTTCCGGCAGAAATGCGACGCCCAGCCCTGCCTGCGCCGCCGCGCGCACGGCGGCAAAATCACTGCAGCTAAAGCCGGGCGTATGGCGTAGCTGAAACGTCTCTTTCTCCGCGTTTTCAAGCACCCACTCCACTTCACGATCGTCATCGTTAGTGCTCAACGTCGGCAGCGTTCTCAGCGCATCGATCTCCTCCCCGGCGCGCTGCGCCAGCAGCGGGCTGGCAACCAGAATGCGATAAGAGACGCCCAGGGTGCGCATGATCAGCTCCGCGTCGCTGTTCAGGGCGGTACGCACCCGCAGGGCGACATCGATACGCTCATCAATCAAATCAACAGGACGATCCAGCGCAAGAAGTTGCAGACGCACCTTCGGATAACGGCGCATATAGGCGAGCAAGGTTTCGGAGATCACCTCCACCATGCCACCGGGACAGCTAAAGCGTACCAGCCCGTGGGGTTCAGCATGGGCGCTGGCAATCAGCGCTTCCGCCTGCTCCGCCTCATGCAAGAGGGCGCAGCAGCGCTGGTAGAACGCCTCACCCACCTCGGTGACGCGAAAGCGGCGGCTGGTACGCTCAATCAGGCGCACCCCCAGCCTGGACTCCAGTTCGGCGACCCGGCGGCTCAGCTTTGATTTAGGTTCATGCAACGCCCGGCCAGCGGCGGCAAACCCGCCGTGACGAACCACCTCAGCGAAATAGCGGTAATCATTTAGATCGGTACGCATATTCTTCTCATCGTCCTGTTAATAGAACGATGAGTAGCATATTTGCTGTCTTTTTGCACTATCGTTCCACTGGTATCGTCATCACCACTTACTCAATGCGACACATCAGGAGCGCAACATGAACAGATACAGCAACAAAGTGGTGGTAGTAACCGGCGGCACCAGCGGTATTGGTCTGGCGACGGCAAAGGCGTTCGCCAGCGAAGGGGCGCAGGTCTATATTACCGGTCGGCGTCAGGAGACGCTGGACAGCGCCGTTAAATCACTGGGCGGCAGCGTGACGGGCGTACGGGGCGACATGAGTCAGCTTGCCGACATTGACCGCCTTTATGATGTTATTCAGCAGCGGCACGGGCAAATTGATGTGCTGGTAGCGAACGCAGGCGGCGGAGATTTTGCCCCGCTTGGGGAGATAACTGAACAACAGTATGAAGAGACCTTTAATACCAATGTTAAAGGGGTTCTGTTTACGGTGCAAAAAGCGCTGCCGCTGCTGAAAGATGGCGCGTCGGTAGTCCTCACGGCCTCCACGACCAGCGTTAAGGGCACCCCGGCATTCAGCGTCTATTCCGCAACCAAAGCGGCGGTGCGCAACTTTGCCAGGAGCTGGATCCTCGATCTTAAACCGCGCCGTATTCGCGTTAACGCCATTAGTCCAGGGCTGACGGAGACCGCAGGCCTCAATACGCTGTTTGGCGGCGGCGAGCAGGCGGAGGGGACAAAAAACTGGCTGTCGGAACAGGTGCCGTCCGGTCGTATCGGCCAGCCTGGCGAAGTGGCCAGCGCTATTCTGTTTCTCGCCTCTGACGATGCAAGTTATATCAACGGGGTAGAGTTGTTTGTCGACGGTGGTCTGGCGCAGATTTAACGCAAAAAAAAGGGCGGCAGTTTTCAGGAGGTTGGAGAGATGGCTGCCGCCAAAAGGTACAAAAACTTATGCTTTTTCTTTAATCAGCAGGGCAAGAATAAAGAACACGCCGACAAAGGCGATGATGCAGTTAAAGCCTGTGGAGATACCATAGCTATCGGAGACCTGGCCAATGACCGAGCCCGCCAGCGCGCCGCCAAAGCCGGAGGCGACATAAATCAGCCCCATCACCGAGCCGCTCTTGCTGGTCAGGCGGGTGGCGATGGCCGCCGCGGTCGGGAACAGTACCGACATCGCAAAGCCAAACAGCATGAACAGATAGACAAACTCCACTACCAGCAGGCGGCTTACTACGATTGCCGCCAGCGACAGGAGGGAGAACCAGATTACCGTGCTGCGCTCGCCCAGTTTCAGGGTGATAAAGCCGCCAATGATACGCCCGATGGTGAACAGGCCCGCGAACGAGGAGATAACATATGCCGCTTTCGCCGCCTTGCCTGCCGCATCCAGCCCGTCAATATCCAGCGCCGCGTAGAAGATGGGGAAGAAGTTAAGGAAGGCCGCTTCCGCCGCAACGTAAAAGAGCAGGAAGGCGATGACCACCATAATTTTCTTCTGCGTCAGCAGCTCGAAAAAGTCGCTGATTTTCATGGTCGACTGTGCGGTGCTCTCCATTTTCAGCATGCTGAGCACCAGAACCAGCACCACCACGATGGCCGCAACGCCGACATAAAAGGCGCGCCAGGAGATATTGCTGGCAAACAGCTGATGCAGAATCAGCGGGGTGACGATCATCCCCACGCCGAACATGGCGTTAGAGATATTGAACATCATGCCGGCCTTCTCTTTGTAAAAGGTAGGAATAACGGTGACGATGGAGACCATCATCGAGCCGATACCCAGCCCGATAACCAGATAAAAACCGAAGAACAACGCCACGGTATAGGCAAGGCTGGTACCCGTCAGGCCCACGATCATCAGCAGCGAGCCGATAAGCATCATCACCTTCAGCCCTTTTTTATCGGTCAGGTAGCCGGTAAGCAGACTCGACACCAGAAAACCGATCTGGAAAAGGGTAATCAGCGTGCCGACCTGACCGAGATTAAGGTCGATGCTGTGCTGTACCTGCTCCAGAATCAGGCCTTTGGTGTTTTGAATCCCGCCCAGTAAAAACATGGTCATAAACAATAGAAAAAAGACTTTCCATTTCTGTGAGCTATTCATTTTGCCATTCCTTTGGGTTTTTCATTTTCGCCGACGGCGTCGAACAGCGCCTGGTCAGCCCATCCATAGCAGTAGTAAAGCAGGTCGTCGCAGGCGCTGGCTTTTGCGGCGCGCACCGCCTGGATCAGTTCATCAGGCGGCAGATTCCACATCTGGATGCCGCTAAAAATAAAAGTTCCCGCCTGCGATAGCTCGCGCACCCGATCGTTTTGTTCTTTTACAAAACTGATGGGAAAGCCGGATTGTTTAAAGGCGGCGTACGAGAGGTCGTAAGGCAGGCTAAAGAGCTTTTTAAAGCCGTGGAAAGCCGCCTCCTGCGCCGCCTCATTGGCCGAGAAAAAATCCACCAGGCCTTGTACATCCGCGCCGCCGCCCAGCTTGTGGTAAGGGAAATGCTTGAGCGTGCTGGCATGACGAGTAAGCGCCTGATAATCCTGCCCCAGAATCCAGCTGTAGGCAGGCGGCCACAGGTCGAGCCAGAAATTGATGCCGCCAATGTTTTCCCTGGCACGCGTCAGAATGCGCTCCACCAGGCCGGTCACACTCTGCTGACGAAACGCGACCCAGCGGGTAATCAGCGGGTTTTCGCTGAATGCCTGTGCGGGATAGTCGTAATCCCCTTCGGCAAGCGCCGCCGCTATCTTAAGCAGTTCCTCTTTGACCGCGTCCGGCTCAAGCGACTGCGCTTTCATTGCCTGCTGGCAGTGCGGACAAAAACAGGTAAACAGGCCCGCCGGATTAACTTCTTTACCTGCCCAGTCGGGAAAGCGAATACGGTCGATCAGGAAAGTGTCATAGCCGTAAATCTTTTTAATGCGGCTGAACGTTTTTTGCCAGTAGTCAGCCACATCCGGCGCGTTCGGGCACAGCCAGTACTTAATTACGCGGCCGCGATAATCAATGACCTGATTATTTTCAATATCGCCGCTAAAGTCGCCGTTGAGGATATTCACCCACGGAATCACTTTATAGCGGCTGCCGTCGGTAGCCTCTTTTATTGCCTGTAGCGGGTCATCCCCTGCCTGCACGCCCGGATCGATTTTTTGCTGAATGCGGGCGTCGCGAGTATCGATATTCACGTGCAGCATCCCATTGCCCATGACCGATTGATGGACAGGGTTATGCGGCAAAATGCCAACCGGGTAGGGGTTTCGCTCAAATATCGTATTCAGTTCAACAAACAAATGCTCAACGCTCTGCATACCGTCAATACGGCGCAGAATATTTTCTGCCCCTTCATCAAGAATATCATGAGGGTGCAAATGGATTCCTGCCATTATCTTCTCCTTATTCTTCGCAATCGGTTAATTTATTTGTTTTTCCGGCATAAACTGAATTGCGGGATAGAGTGCGGAGAGCGCCAGAATAGCAATGCCATACAGCGGTGCTTTTTCCCGTAGCTCCGATAACTCCACCGTGACGTGAGTATTGTTGAACAGCTGCCTGTCGAGAATTTCCTGCACGCGCGGCAGAAAATAATCTGCGGCATGAGTGACGCCGCCGGTTAATATCACCGTTTGCAGGTTTGCCATCGCGACAAGATTGATAATGCCCATCGCCAGATAATCGGCCATTTCGTCAAGCAGGGCGCAAAAAAGCGGGTCGCCGTTACGCGCGTTAATCATTATTTTTTCCAGCGGCAACGCGTTACCGGTCAGCTCTTTTACTTTTTCGCTGATGCCCGAGCCGGAGCAATAACTTTCAAAACAACCTTTATCGCGCCAGTTTTTATACAGCTGGTCGCGGTTGAAGATCATGTAGCCGATTTCACCGGCGGCGTTATTGGCCCCGCGAATAATTTTACCGTCCATCAACAGCGCTGAACCCAGCCCGGTGCCAATGCCAATCAGCGCGGCGCTGGCGCTGTTGCGGCACTTGCCGCACCACATCTCGCCCACCAGCGCGGCACGAATATCGTTTTCCAGTACCACGGGAATATTAAGCCGTTTTTTCAGTTCATGAGCGAGGGGCAGATCGCTCCACTGTGGCAGGTTTGGCGACCCTTCCAGCACAATCCCGTTATTAATATCGACAATACCAGGCGTCGCCAGGCCTATGACGCCAATTTTGCTGAGCGCTTCGCCGGTACTCACAATAAAGCTGGCGATACTATTGGTTAGCTGATCAAGAAATTCGTCCCGGTTAGCGGTTTTAAAGGTCGCCTCACGTTTTTCATAGAGGATTCTGGCGTCAAGATTAAACAGCGAAAGGGTGATTTTCGTCCCGCCTAGATCGACCCCAATACCCAGACGGGCATGAGGATCGAAATTAATTAAAATACCCTTTCGCCCCTGCCCCGGCTGCTCGCTGACCCCGCCTTCGAAGATAATCTTCTCCCGCAGCAGATCGGTGATAATTTCCGACACTGTGGCCTTAGTAATACCGCTAATTTTAGCGATTTGCGCGCGTGATAGCGGCCCGTGCTGACGAATTACGTTTAAAACCAGCGTCGCGTTTATCTGACGCAGATTATTGGGTACGACGGGTGTCATCCTGATAGCCCTTTAGTTTGCTTTCCATACTTAATGGCAGGTTTTGTCTGAATACTTTGTCCTATTTCGCTTATTTATCCCTAAACCACTTAGCCTTGTAAAGTAAATTTACCTATTTAGTTTGCATTCCATACTAATTTATTGAGTTAAATCACAGGCGAGTCTTTTTTGCCGCCCGTTAAATATAATTTCAATGAATTTTAACTAATCAAATATTTAACTAGTGAATTAATTTACCGCGAATAATAAAAAGCCGCTCTTAATAAGCGGCCTGAGGTTGTTGACAAACCGAGCGGCACAATGACGGTAGCCCGGATAAGGCGTTTCGCCGCATCCGGGAGTCCCGGGTGCGCAGTTGCTTACCCGGCTACGCCGTTCCATAAATTCCTGTTGGCTTTGTCAGCAGTCTGAAGCCGCTCTTAATGAGCGGCCTGGCGCGATTACGCGTTCAGCGTGGCGTTATCAATAACGAAGCGATAACGCACGTCGCCTTTGATCATCCGTTCCCAGGCTTCGTTCACCTGATCGGCGCGGATCATTTCAATATCGGCGACGATCCCGTGTTCAGCACAGAAATCGAGCATCTCCTGGGTTTCGGCAATGCCACCGATCATTGACCCGGCAATCGCACGGCGCTTCATGATCAGGTTGAACACTTCCGGAGGCGCATGCGGCGTGGCGGGCGCGCCTACCAGCGTCAGGGTACCGTCACGTTTCAACAGAGCGGTGAAGATATCCAGATTGTGCGGCGCCGCCACCGTATTCAGAATGAAATCAAAGCTCTTAGCGTGGGCAGCCATCTCTTCTGCATTGCGCGACACCACCACGTCGTCTGCGCCCAGCGCTTTTGCCGCCTCGCGCTTGGACTCCGAGGTGGTAAAGGCCACCACGTGCGCGCCCATTGCGTGGGCCAGCTTGATGCCCATATGGCCCAGCCCGCCAATACCGACCACGCCCACTTTTTTACCCGGCCCCGCCTGCCAGTGGCGCAGCGGCGAGTAGGTGGTAATACCGGCACAGAGTAGCGGCGCGACGGCAGCCAGCTGCGCCTCCGGATGGCGAATGCGCAGCACATAGTGCTCATGCACAACGATCTGCTGCGAATAGCCGCCCAGCGTGTGGCCTGGCGCATCCGCCGTCGGGCCGTTATAGGTGCCGACCATATGGTCGCAGTAGTTTTCCAGGTTATCTTCGCACTCGGCGCAGTGACGACAGCTATCGACAATACAGCCGACGCCAACCAGATCGCCCGCTTTAAAACCGCTGACGCTAGCGCCAGTGGCCACGACGCGGCCTACGATCTCATGCCCCGGCACGCAGGGAAAAAGGGTACCGGCCCACTCGGCGCGCGCCTGGTGGATATCGGAGTGACAAACGCCGCAGTAGGCAATATCGATCTGTACATCATGCGGACCCGGCGCGCGGCGGGTAATGTCCATCGGCTCCAGCGGTTGCGTACCGGAGTACGCGCCAATTGCTTTTATTTTCATGCAATAACTCCTGTTGTATCCGGCTGAATTCAGGCAAGCCGGGACCGTGCGCTATTCAAACATAGCGCGTACAAGTGAACGTTGTGGAAGGTGTGACTCAGGAAGACAGGAAAATTTTACACGCTGGACGCCGTCTGACTAGCTAATCAATGCTTAATGCGCTTATAAGTGTAACTAATAAATAAAACGTCAGGATACCGTCATGAAGCGCAACCTTAACGACCTGCTCTACTTTGTCACCGTTGCCCGCGAGGAAAGTTTTACCCGCGCCGCCGCGCAGCTTGGCGTCACGCAGTCTGCCCTCAGCCAGGCGATTGCCGGGCTGGAAAATCGTATGCAAATCCGCCTGCTGACGCGCACCACCCGTAGCGTCTCGCCCACCGCCGCAGGCGAGCGCCTGCTGCTGACCATTGGTAACCGCATTGATGAAATAGAAGCAGAGCTGGATATGCTGACCGAACTGCGCGACAAGCCTGCCGGCACGGTGCGTATCACCTGCGGCCCGAACGTGCTGCGTAACACGCTGATGCCTAAGCTGTTCCCGCTGCTGCGCGACTACCCGGATATCACCCTTGAGTTCGACGCTAACCACGGCTTTCGCGATATCGTAGCGGACCGCTTTGATGCGGGCGTTCGCCTGGGGGACACCATCGATAAGGACATGATTGCCGTCCCCATTGGTCCTAAGCTGCGGATGGCGGCGGCGGCCTCGCCCGACTATTTCGCCCGTCACCCCGCGCCGCAAACGCCCCAGGATCTGACGCAGCACCAGTGTATTAACCAGCGGATGGTCAGCTCAGGGGGTATTTATGTCTGGGATTTCGATGAGGATAACGGCAACCTGAACGTGCGGGTCAACGGACAGCTGATCTTCACGACCTCTGAACATATCGTCGATGCGGCGCTGGCCGGGATGGGGATAGCCTATCTGCCGGAGGAGGAGTTTGGTCCGCACCTTAAGGAGGGGCGTCTGGTCAGGGTGCTGGAACCGTGGTGCCGCCCCTTTCCCGGCTATTACCTTTACTACCCCAGCCGCAAGCAGCCTTCGCCCGCTTTCTCGCTGGTCGTGAACGCGCTCAGGGTGCGCTGAGTTTATTCAGCAGCGCCTGGTGAACATGTGGCGGCAGGAAATGGGTCACATCGCCTTCATGGCGCGCCACCTCTTTGACCAGCGTGGAGGAGATAAACGACCACTCTTTCGACGGCATCAAAAACACGCTTTCCAGTTCCGGCATCAGGTGGCGGTTCATATTGGCAAGCTGCATCTCATATTCAAAATCCGCCACCGCGCGCAGGCCGCGAATCAGGATATTAGCCTGCTGCGCACGGGCGAAGTTGGCCATCAGATCGCTAAAGCCCATTACCGTGACGTTAGGAAGGTGCTTTGTCGCTTCCTGCGCCAGCGCCACGCGCTCGTCGAGGGTGAACAGCGGCTTTTTGCTGGGGCTGGCGGCAATAGCCAGCACCACTTCGCCAAACATAGCGGCAGCGCGGGTCACAATATCAATATGGCCGTTGGTAACGGGATCAAACGTACCGGGATAGATCGCTTTTGTGCTCATCGCTTACGTTTTCTCGCTATAACCGTGGTTCAGCGCCCACAGTTCGGTGTATTTGTTGAAAGTATACTGCGCGTTCACCACCGCCAGTAACCAGCCCTGTTTGCCATCGAGCACGCCGCCGCGCAGCAGCAGCGTCTTCAGGAATGCGCCCAGCGTATGGGCAAAGATAGCGGCCAGCGAGGTTTTCTTCCCCTTCTGATGGCGTTCGCGGGCCCAGGCGGCGGCGTAATCAAGCTGCTTGCGCTGAAAACCGGCAAAGTCGCGGCAGGTGAGGTGCAGCAGATCGCCCTTAAGCTCAATAACCGGCGCGCCATGCGTCTCCAGCGACTCATGCACCAGATTCGCGTTGTACTGATAGCGGGCGCGCGGATAGAGGCGCATAACCCGGTCGGGATACCAGCCGCTGTGGCGCATAAAGCGGCCAAGAAAGTAGTTGCGCCGGGCAATACTGTAAACGGCGTCCGGCTGAGGGGCGGCCAGCACCGCGCGGATCGCTGCCGCCAGCTCCGGCGTGACGCGCTCGTCGGTATCGATCATCAAAATATAGTCGCCGGTCGCATAGCTCTGCGCGCGCTGGCGCTGAATGCCGTAGCCCTGCCAGTCGGCGGCGGAAAAAACCTTCACGCCAGCGGCGCGGGCGACCTCAAGGGTGTTATCCACGCTCCCGGAGTCGAGCAGCACGACTTCATCAGCAAAGGTGAGCGAGGCGAGGCAATCCGGCAGCAGGTCCGCCGCGTTTTTGGCAATCATCACCACCGACAGGCGCGGGGTCATCAATGGCTCCGCTGCGGCAGATAAGGCTGCAGAAGCTGCAACAGGCGGCTCAGCGCCCCCTGATTCTGATGCAGCACTTCCACCGCATGGCGGCCGCACCACAGGCGATAGTCTTCATCGGTCAGCAGCGTAGAGACCTCTTTGACCAGCGAATCGGCATCGGTCACGGTAATTAAGCCGTCTGCCTGCTGCAGACGGGCGCAGATATCTTTGAAGTTAAAGGTGTGCGGCCCCATCAGCACCGGGATCGCCTGAGCCGCAGGCTCCAGTGGGTTATGGCCGCCGCGCTCCACCAGGCTGCCGCCGACAAAGGCCAGATCGGCGATGCCGTAAAGGAGCATCAGTTCGCCCATCGTGTCGCCAACGACCACCTGGGTACTGCCGGAAGGAATTTCGCCGGAGCTACGCATCGTGAAGCTAAAGCCGCCCTTGCGCACCATTTCCCGTGCGTCAGGGAAGCGTTCCGGGTGGCGCGGCACCAGAATCAGCAGCAGATCCGGAAAAGTCTCCAGCAGCTTGCGATGCGCCTGCAGGATAATGGTCTCTTCCCCGTCGTGGGTGCTGGTGGCGATCCAGACCTGGCGGCGCGGCGCCCACTGGCGGCGGAGCGTAATCGCCTTCGCGGCTAATTCAGGGGTGACGGAGATATCAAATTTCAGGCTGCCGGTCACCGCGAGCTGGTTTCGCTTAAGCCCCAACTGCAGGAATCTGTCGCCATCTTCCTGCGTTTGCGCAGCGATCAGGGTAATTTTGCCCAGCAGACGGCGCATAAATTTGCCCAGCTTGCCATAGCCTTTGGCCGAGCGTTCCGACAGCCGCGCGTTGGCAATCACCAGCGGGATTTTGCGGCTGTGCAGCGCGGAAATCATGTTCGGCCACAGTTCGGTTTCCATGACGATGACCAGCTTCGGGCGCACGGTATTCAGAAAGCGGCTCATTGCGCAGGGCAGGTCATAGGGGAGGTAGACGTGGTGAACATCTTTACCAAAAGCGGACATCACGCGTTCAGAGCCGGTCGGCGTCATGGTGGTGACGGTGATGGGCAGCGTGGGATAGCGGTGGCGCAGGGCGCGCACCAGCGGAATAGCCGCCAGCGTTTCGCCAACGGAGACAGAGTGGAGCAATATACCGTCCGGCTTCACTTTGTTCTGGCAAAAACCGTAGCGTTCAGCCCAGCGCTTGCGGTAAGCGGGCGCTTTACGGCTGCGAAGCAGAAGCCGCAGCCATACCAGCGGCTGAATGAAATAGAGCAGGGCGGTATACAACAATTCCAAGCGATTATCCGTTTTTTTAGTTTCGGCGGGCAAATTCTAAGCATTTAGCCCGCTTAAAGCTACAGGTTTGGTTCTTTACAGATGACCCGGCCGGTATGGAACGGCATAGCCCGGATAAGCGTCAGCGGATCCGGGACTCCCGGATGCGGCGTGAACACGCCTTATCCGGGCTACATGTCCCTTAGCGCTCCGCCTCCGGCAGCGCGTTAAGATGGTACGTTACCCGCTCCGAAAGACCACGAATATCACCGCCGGTAATGAAATAGCTGTCATCTTTTTGATTAGGGTTGCTAATCGAATAGCCCAGCATTTTGTTAATCAGCGTGGCAAGCTGGTAATGGTTTAGCGGCATCTGCGGGCTGATAGCCTGCATGGAATAAGCCGGATCGTTACTGAAATAGAGCAGCGGGACCTGAGCGATCGGCATGGCCACCACGGAGTGACCAAACAGACCGCCGTCGCCTACGCGTTCGCCGTGGTCAGACGTAATAAACACCAGCACCGGCAGCTTCGATTTCGCCATTGCGGTACGAATTGCCGAGGCCAGCGCTTTGTCGTAGAGACGCACCGCATCGTCGTACTCGTTTTTCTTCTGCGTAACCTCATCGTCGGCCTGCGGCGTGGAGAATTTCGCAAAGCCTTCTGGAATATTGCGATCGTAGGGGATGTGCGGCGCGCGGCTGTTCAGCACCATCAGGAACGGTTTGTTCCAGTCCAGCTTCGCTTTTTCAACAGAAGGCGTCAGCACCACATCCGCGCCCACTTCCGGGGCCGGGCGAATTTGCGTGTCTTCCCACTGGTCGATATCGTGAATGCCGATCCAGTTGCTTAACCCCTCCAGCCCCTGGGCGGAGATGAAAGCCGTCTGGTAACCCTGTTTTTTCGCGTTGGCGAAAATATTGGTGGCCCGGGATTTATACGCGCCGTAGTTGTCCGGCTCGCGCAGGTTGTTGACCAGCATGGGAATCGCGACCCGGGTCGATACCGCGTTCGACACAATCAGCCGCCCTGTGCCGTGATACTGCTCCATCAGCGCTTTCAGTTCCGGCGTGGTCTCCCGCTCGTAGCCCAGCGCGCTGACATGGTGTGGGTTAAGGCTTTCGCCAATCGCCAGAATAATGGAGTATTTACCGGCCTGAGTGCCTTCAATCGGCGTCACCTGATAAGGCTGGTAGTGCGTCAGGTTCTGGTTTTCACCGGAAACGGCTTCCGGGATAAGACGAATGGCGCTAAAGCTCATTGCCGACAGGCCATTGCGCAGCAGCGAGTGGCGCAGATCGGGGTTGAACTTGTACATCTGACCGTCAATGGCTTTATAGAACTGGCCGACAAACATCACCACAATCGCCAGCAGGCAGGGCGCCGCCAGCCATTTATGCCACTGCGGAGCCATCCGCCGGGTGAACACCAGCGCGAATATTACCGCCACGATCATAATGACGAAGTAAATCCCCAACGTTCCCAGACTATCGGTGATGCCGCTGGCAATATCTTTGGTTTCGACAAAGGCCAGCCAGACCTCGCTGGGGCCGTAGAACTGGCCGTAAAACTGATAATAAATCGCCTCAGAGATCTGGACGATAAAGGTCACCGCCAGCAGCAGACGCGTCAGGAAGAAACGGGCGCTTGCCGCCGCCAGCAGCGAGATAATCAGGTACAACGAGATATCGCCCGCTTTCGGCTGATAAACATGATCTTTTAAAATGATGATGATTTCAGAGAGCGAAAACAGCGCTAAAAAAATCAGCGTAAGGATAAGGGTACGCGCCAGGTTACGACCTGGCGTAAAGGTTGACTGTAAACGTGGTTTCAACATGGATTCGATCTAACTCAGAACTTTTTCGTCAGCGGGCGTATAGCTTTACCAAAACCAAAGCGTACTGCGCGGAGCAGGGTTGGGCGGTTATGCAGTCCTTTCCGCCAGATTTCCTCAAACAGCCCATACCAGCGGGCGGCGACCGCCTCGCGGGAATAGACCAGAAGACGTTTCTCTCCCTGTTCACGCATCTGCTGATACAGCTCAGGAGAATTTTTCAGTTTCATGATCGCGTCAAATGCCTCATCCGGGTTCTTCGCAATCAAATAGTCCAGTTCGCTTTCGCGGATAGCGCGGAAAGAGGGCTCGTCATCGCAAATCATCACGGTTCTGCCCAGCCAGTTGTTAATCAGCTTGCTGGCTGGCTTACGCGCCAGTTTATGATCGTGGGATTTGCGGAAGCTGACGCACACGTCCACGTCCTGGTAGTTGGTCCAGTTATCAAATGAGATACGCAGGGTAATGCCCTGTTCAGCCAGCCGCTGTTTAAAGGCGTCGCTACGGTACTCTTCCGGGAAGCTGTCAACGCGGCCAAAATAGGCGACGGTCTGGACAGTGCTGTCGGTACGTTCTCTGGGCTTCACGCCAGGCTGGGGCCAGTAGGGGACAAAGATACGATTGCTATGCCCGTCAACCTCAGGGTTCTGATCAACAACATAATCGGCGCCGATAACAGGCGGGCGATCGGCGCGTGCGACAACGGTTACGCCTCTCCACGGTTTAACGCGCGAACCAAAGTCGTCGTTATGCATCAGGTTAATGGCGTCGGAACGGCATTCAGAACCAAATGAGCATTCAATATCATCGCCATAGTAGTGCTTAAGCGCGAGGGTGGTCTGGAATGTCCAGCCGCCGCGCCCACCGCAATAAAAGCGTTCCGGGATGCTGTCCGGATTAATGCGGTTATCCAGCAATGTCTGAAAATCAGAGTAGTTTTTAGCGATAAAGTCAGCGCGAGAAACTGCGTGGAGTTTAAGTTTGCTCATAATATCCGTTAGCCGATGATTTTTTTAAGACGGAAGTAGCGACGCCCCAGACGCCAGCGCTGGCGGAAACCGCGCGCGTTCTGCCAGATAAGCGTCCAGATACCGCGATCGAAGAGCTCCTGGGTTATCTCGCGCTTTTTCGCCATGTCTTCGATATTGTTGATGCTGTGCAGGATGCCCAGCCCCTCTTTGGCAATTTGCCACTGGCAGGCCGGTACGCGCTTCACCTGCTCCGGGTAGCGCTTGTTAATGGCATCCAGCATCTCAAGGATTTTCATATAGTGGCGGGAGGAGCGCATCCGCGTATCGTCGGTGCCGGGGGTATGGGACACCGACGCGGAATGGATAAGGTAGTCATAAAACACCTCATCTACGTACTGCACGCGCTTTGCGGTCAGCAGCACTTCGGTGGTCCACGGTATATCCTGATGGCGCAGGCCATGCTCAAACGTGAACCCCTGCCCTTTAATAAAGGCGTGCCGGTAAATATTGAGCCAGGTGACATGCAAGAACTTGCGCGACGCGAGGGCCATTTGCAGCCAGGTCGGGCCATCCAGCACCCCGGTGGAAGGGAGCTTGTCAGAGGGGAAGATTTTCTTCGCCGGACGCCCGTCATCGTAGATATAGGTGCCGTTGCAGGTGGCAACGTCAAGCTGCCCGGCATGGGCTATTTCCAGCAGGCGCGGATACATGCCCGGATAGATAACGTCATCGATATCCGGGAAGGCGACATACTCGCCTCTGGCAACGGCAAGACCGGCATTGCGCGCGGCGGACACTCCGCCATTCGGCTGGTCAATAATCTGGCAATAAGGAAACTCGCCGGCGTAATGCTTAATAATATTCGCCGAGTTATCGGTAGAACCATCATTAACAATAACCAGTTCAAGGCTGCTCAGATTCTGCTGTTTAATGCTGTCAAAAAAAGCGCTCAGGAATTTTTCGCCGTTAAAGACGGCGACAATGAGGCTTAATTGCGGCGTGTCAGACATGCTTTCTCCATATTACATCGCGCGCTGTTAGCGGTTCTTTATATACGCGATGTCATTATGACAGTTGACGTGCTTAAGAGTTCTGAACGCCGACCGGCCCGACAGGCCCGGCGGCGTAGCGACCTGCTTAGCGTGTTGCGTTGGGCTCGCGGTTCGGACGAAGCGCGCACATACCGATAAGTAGCCCGGTCAGCAGCATATATTGCTCAAGGTAGTGGTCTTTCAGATTGTGGTCGACCATTGTGCGCGAAAAGAACCCAACGGTAAACAGCAGCAAAAACATCCCCAGCATGGTGTTGCCATGGCGGAATTCACGCCAGCCGATGTACCAGCAGCACACCAGCAGAATCAGCCAGCCAGCGATGCCTGCGACGCCATTCTGGATACCAAACTCAATCAGACCGTAATGGCTATGGGGAATATTAATCCGTTGATCCTGGGTATCGCGCCGTAACACGTAGCGGAACGCCTCTTTGCGCGGCCCAATCCCGGCGGGGTGTTCTGCCACCAGCAGCCAGCCCTGATGGAAAAAGCTGGCGCGGCAGCCGTTAGAGTGGTTCATTGGCCGGCCCGACTCATTGACCGGCACGGTGCCGCTGGTTTTGTTGTAGCAGAAGCTGGTAAAGGGAGCATTCCAGCCGGTAACGGCGTCGCTCTCCAGATCCTGCCAGCGCGGGTCGGTTTTCCATGACGCGTAGCCGAGCAGAGCGGAGGCAATGACAATAGCGACCAGAATGCCCCCCGTCAGCACCACGCGGCTGCGGCGCATGCCGTGCACGCTCAGCAGGATAAACGTCGAGAAGAGGCTGCCCACCAGCCCAATGGTGCCCCAGCGGGTATCCACCAGCGCGGTGCACAGTAAATTGCTCACCACGATAACCACCAGCAGCGGCGTGCTCAGGCGTAAAAAGCGCTGATGTATCAACCCGCGCGCCAGCAGTTCCGCCAGCAGGAAGCCGGTGATCATATTGACCTGGAAACTCATTCGCGTGCGGTTATAGACGATGCGCGTTTCGCCCCAGTGTATGAAGCCATCACGCCAGTATAGCCACGCGGTATCCAGCAAATGGATACAGACAACCGCCCAGAAAAAGAGAATTACCAGCGTGAAAAAACGCGCCGCCGTAATAGAGGGAAAGCTGTTCTGAATAGCCGGTAATATCACCAGTCCCGCGCAGAACAGTAATACCGGCCGCAGCCATTGCCCGTTCCAGGTCGAAACCATTTCTTTAATATCAGGCGCGACGAAAAAGCCGTTGATAAGGATAAAAAGCGTCAGCACCCCTATGACGATGAGAACCAGCTTAATTTTACTTAAATCTACCCGTTCTCTGGCTGCCTTTGCGCTAAAAAAGAGACCAACCGCCAGAAGAATAACGGGATAAATCAATCCGTTACGGTGAAAAGGTATTTGGTCGTTAGGAATCGGCCAGACGAAACATAAAGCCAGTACAAACAGGACAAGCGCGCCCGTCATGATATTGCGAGTATTTGTCATAATTTTCAGGCTGGTTAGAATTCCACCATCTCTACAGACACGTTGAGGTCGTTGCTTCTTATTGCCGCGGCGAATAAAAGCCCGTGAAAATTACCATATCTACCCTGATGACAGAAGGCGAATGTTTGTAAGCGAGATTATTCTGTTGCGCATTTATGTAACTGTCGTTTGGACATAACGCGCCCGGCAACGTATATAATGCCCTGTCAGGCAGTATTCAGCCTCTACGGGAAATTTATGCACATCGTCCATACAGAAGCAGACGGCGGCAAAGGCGGGCAGCCCTTGCGCATCATTAACGAATCGCTGGGAATGATTGAACGCGGCCACCAGGTCACGATTTTGTGTCCTGAAACCGCGCCGCTACATGAGTTTGCGCGCAACGCCGGGCTGAATGTGGTAACGATGCCGCTAAAGCGTAAGAACCTTAAAAACCTGCAGCAGCTACGTCGCTGGATTATCAGCCACCGCGCTACTATTGATGTCATCAATAGTCACAACTCCGCCGACACCTGGCTGGTGGCGCTGGCGAACCTGACGCTTGCCAACCCCGTGCCGCTGGTGCGCACCCGTCATGCGTCAGGCGTGCCGCGTAATAACTGGACCACCCGCTGGCTGTTTCGCAAAGCCTGCGCCCATATCGTCACCACCGGCGAGGCGCTGCGTCATCAGATGGCTGATATCGGCGTGCCGATGGCGCAAAGCACCTCTGTCCCCAGCGGGGTAGACACGCGACGTTTTCAGCCGGGCGATAGGCAGGCCGCCAGGGCGCACTGTGGGTTAACGCAGGACGATTTCTGGCTGGGCGTGGTCTCTCACCTACGGCCAAATAAAGGCCACAGCGTACTGCTGCGGGCGCTGGCGCAAATCGATAACCCGGCGATTAAGCTGGCGATTGTCGGCGAAGGGCCGCACAAAGCGACGCTGGCACAACAGATTACGGAGCTGGGGTTAGCGCAGCGGGTAGTGATGGCAGGCCATCGCAGCGACCCGGAACAGTGGTTCCCGGCCTTTGATATCGCCCTCAGCCCCTCTCACGATATGGAAGGCGTGCCGCAGGGGGTGTTGCAGTCGCTGGCGTCCCGCATAGCGACCATTGCCACCGATGCGGGCGGTACCGCCGATGCGGTTATCAACAATGAGACCGGGCTGCTTATCCCTCAGCGCGATGAGGCGGCGCTGCGCGACGCGATTGTCAAACTGTACGAAGATGGCGTGCTGCGGGAGAAACTGGCGCAGCAGGGGTATGACTACCTGTGTGCCCATTTAACCCGCGAGCGGATGCTCGACGCGATGGAAAAAGTGTTTACCGACGCCGCTCAGCGCAGCAGGTCACGGTAGAGCGCCTGCAGCTCCCCCGCCATACGTTCGAGGGTGTAAGGTTCAGCGGTAGCCCGCGCCGCCGCTGCATAATCCACGCCCTGCACCCGCCCTGCAAGCCAGTGATGGAGCGCCTCGCGGTAGCCGTCAACGTCCAGCGCATCGCGCACCCAGCCGTTGACGCCTTCATCAATCCACTCCGCCGCGCCGCAGCCGTGGCTGGTAAGCAGCGGCAGGCCGCAGGCCAGCGCCTCAACGCAAACATTGGGAAACGGATCGTACAGCGTCGGCAAAATCAGCGCGTCCGCCGTGCCGTAGACCTGGCGCACGTCGGCAACCGGCCCCAGAAAACGTACCCTGGCGGCAACGCCAAGCGACTGCGCCAGCTTTTCAAATTTGCGCGCGTGCTTATCGCGCCCGGCGACAAGCAGCCAGACAGCGGAGTGGGGAACAATGGCCCGCAGCGCCGTCGCTACCCCTTTGCGGCTGAACCCTGACCCCACATAGGCCAGCACCGGCGCATCTGCCGGAATACCCCAGGCTTCACGCTGCGACAGCGTGCGCACGCCGGGGCTGAAATGGTCGGTATCAACACCGTTGTAAATGACCGTCAGTTTGTCGTCCGCCAGCGCGAAACGGCGGGCGATATCATCCCGCACCATCTTCGAATTACAGATCACTTTACGCAGCTGCGGATGGGTAAACATCTGCGCTTCGGCCTGCAGAATATAGCGATGGTAGCGGCTAAAGGATTGCCCCCAGCGCGCCAGCGGCGACTGAATGCGCCCGTACTGCGCAAGCCAGGTGGCGTGTACGCCGTCGCCCGCGCGGAAAATGGTCGCGCCGGGAATACGCTCATGGCTCTGGACAATATCAAAACCGGCGAAATGCGCGGCGGCTGCCTGCGCAAACCCGGCTTCCCGGCTAAGGCGGTTACGAAACGGCGGATTGACCGTCAGCGTCTGCCAGCCCGCGGCATCTTCCCACTGGCGCGCAATGAGCGTGACGTCCAGCGAGGCGTCCCGCGCCAGTACATTGAGGGCGCGGGAGACAAAACGCTCCGCGCCGCCGTTGGGATTGTAGGTCTGTCGGACAATCGCCAGCTTCATGCGGGGTTTTCCAGTAGCAGCGTGTCAATGGCGCTCAGCACCTGCTGCGGCGTAATGGCGGTAATACAGTCTGACACGCCGCTGTCGCCGCAGCCTGCTTTGCCGCAGGGCTGGCAGGTGAATCCGGCGACAATCACCCGGTAGTTAACCCCCCACGGCGCCCACTTAATGGCCCCGGTCGGCCCGAAGATGGCGACGGTTGGCGTACCTACGGCGCTTGCCAGGTGCATCGGCATAGAGTCGACGCCAAAAAAGAGCCGCGCGTGCTTCATCAGCGCGCCCAGCTCTTTTAAGTTGAGTTGCCCGCTTAAATCAAACACCGGCTGCGTCAGCGCGGCGCGCAGCTCGTCCATATAAGCCGTCTCTTCTTTCGACGGCGCGGCGGAGAGAATTACCGGCAGCCCGCGTGCGGCAAGGGTATCGATGGTCGCCGCCAGCTTGTCGATTTGCCACGCTTTAAACATCCAGCGCGAGGTGGGGTGCACCAGGATATAGGATTTGCTTTGCAGGACAAACCCGGCGAGCTTCTGCGCGACAGAGGCCTCCGCTTCGTCGCCGGGGACGAACAGGGTGTGCTTGTCCACATCGCTTTGCGGATGAATACCGATACGTCGGAGGGCATCCAGATTCACCTCCACCATATGGCGGCTGTTGTCCTGAATGGCCGGGTAGAGCGTGGTAAAGGATTTCACCCAGCGCCGACGGGCCAACCCGCCGCGTTTATCCGGCTTAAAGCCCACCGAAACCCGCGGCTTCAGGCGGCGCGCCAGCCGTGCGCCGTGCCAGTGCTCGGTCAGGTTGATCAGCACATCGTACTGCCGCGCCTTAAGCGTGTTGAGCAGGGCGCGGTAGAGGCGAAACTGGGCGAACCAGCCCTGTTTACGCCAGTTGCGGCCAATGGTATGCACCTGGTCAATCCACGGGTGGCTGGTAAGCATCGCCTGGGTATCGTCGTAGACCAGCGCATCCACTTCCACGCCCGGCCAGTTCTTTTTCAGCACGGTAAACACCGGCGAGGTGAGCAGGACATCGCCGTGGTGGCGCAGTTTAATAATCAGCACGCGCCTGGGCGGCTGCGCTGCGGAGAAAAAATCAGACATAGTCACTCTCTGCTGCCAGCAAAGGCTGTAATTGCGCAAAAACCGCAGCGGCGTTGAGATCGCTTAACTGCGATGAATGTTCCGGGCGGCAGATATATTGGTTTTTTCCGTAGCCGCCAATCAGCCCAGGATCCGTTGGGCCGTACAGCGTCAGGTTAGGTCGGTCGAGGGCAGCGGTCAGATGGCTCAGGCCGGTATCGACAGAGACCACAAACTTCGCGCCGGCCAGCACCCTGGCGACACTCTCCAGGCTCATGCGCGGCAGCACCTCAACAAAATCATAGCCTTCCGCCAGCCGTTTCGCCCGCGCCTCTTCATGGGGCGCGCCCCACGGCAGTTTAATACGCAGGCCGCTGTCGGCAAGCAGGGCAATCAGCGCGCGCCAGTGGCTTTCCGGCCAGTGTTTATCGTCGCGCGTGGTGGCGTGTAAAAAGACAGCGTAAGGCGATTGCGGGCCGTCGCCGGTCACAAAATGGCGGGCAATGGCGTAATCGCCCTGGGTTTCAGGCTTTGCATAACCCAGGCTTTTGGCGAACAGTTCGCGGGTGCGTTCAACAGCGTGCTGCTGTTTCGCAATGGCGTGGCGGCGGTTGTAAAACAGGCTCGCCAGCGGCTCGCGGGCGCTCTGCCAGTTCATGCCGTGCTTAATACCGTGGGCCAGGCGCGTTACCAGCGCGGCGCTTTTTACCAGCCCCTGGGCGTCAATGACGGCGTCGTAGCGCTCAGCCTGCAACGCCTGACGAAAGGCCAGCCGCTCCGCCTTTACCGGCGCGGAAAACCACCCCTTACGCCAGCGACGAATCGCCACCGGAATGACCCGGTCAACGGCTTCATGCCAGGAAGGTATCTGCGCGAAGCCCTCTTCCACCACCCAGTCAAAACGAATGCCGGGGATGGCGCGGGCGGCATCGGTGAGGGCCGGAAGGGTATGCAGCACGTCACCCATTGAAGAGGTTTTAACGATCAGAACCCGCATTAATTACCCTTCTTCGTTCAGGAGCAGCGCATTGAGCTCTTCGAGCACGCGCTGCGGCGTAATGTCGATCAGGCTCTGGTGATAACCTTCGGCGGCATCGCCTTTGCGTACTTTGTGGTAGCCGCTGATCAGGCGAATGACCCGCGCCTTATGGGAGAGCGGCGGGGTGAAATCGGGGCTGCTGGGGCCATACAGCGCCACCAGCGGGCGATCGAGCGCGGCGGCGACATGCATCAGGCCAGAGTCGTTGCTGACCACCGCTTTACAGGCTGCAATCAGCACGACCGCCTGCTCAAGCTCGGTTTCGCCTGCCAGATTGCGACACCAGGCCTGCTGCTCAACGCTGAGCGCGGCAAGAATTTCATTCCCGGCATCGTGATCTTTTTTCGAGCCAAACAGCACAACCTGAAAGCCTTCGTCAATCAGCTGCTTCGCCAGCTCCGCGTAGTGGTAGTGCGGCCAGCGCTTGGCCGGACCAAATTCCGCGCCGGGGCAGAAGCCAATCAGCGGGCGTTCGGCGCTGAGCGAAAACGCCGCGCAGGCTTGCGCTTTTTCAGCGTCGCTCACCTGCAACTGCGGCCAGAGCAGCGGCTGCGGCAGATCTTTCGCGCTTTGCATGACGCCTTTGTCATAAGCCAGCGCCACATAACGCTCCACCATCAACGGCCAGGCGGCTTTATCCAGCACGCGAGCGTCGTTCAGCAGGCCGTAGCGCATTTCGCCGCGCCAGCCGGTACGATGCGGGATACCGGCGAAGAACGGCACCAGCGCCGACTTAAAGGAGTTTGGCAGCACGTAGGCGCGATCGTAACGTCTTTCGCGCAGGCTATGGCCGAGCCTGCGCCGCTCGCCGAGTTCCAGCGCCCCGTGGCCGAGCGGCATCGGGATCGCCTCGTTGACTTCCGGCATCCGCGATAACAGCGGGCGGCACCATGCAGGCGCCATCACGTCGATTATCGCCTGGGGATAGCGCGCCTTGAGCGTGCGATAGAGGCTTTGCGACATCATCATGTCGCCTACCCAGGACGGGCCTACAACCAGTATTTTCATAGCGTTTTCTTACGCGTCGCGGTTCAGCCAGGCCATATACTCCGCAACCCCTTCGGCTACGGTTTTGAACGGTTTGTCATAACCGGCGGCGCGCAGGTTAGTCAGATCCGCCTGGGTAAACGCCTGGTAGCGGCCTTTCAGCTTGTCCGGGAAGGGGATGTATTCGAGCTGGTCTTTTTTGTGGAACGCCAGCGCGGCATCCGCCACGGCTTGGAAGGATTCCGCACGACCGGTCCCCAGGTTAAAGATGCCGGAGACGCCGTTTTCCCAGAACCACAGGTTCACCGCCGCCACGTCGCCAACGTAGACGAAATCGCGCTTAAAGTTCTCGCTGCCTTCGAACAGCTTCGGCGTTTCGCCATTGTTAAGCTGGGTATTGAGATGGAACGCAACGCTCGCCATGCTGCCTTTGTGGCCTTCGCGCGGGCCGTAGACGTTGAAATAGCGGAAGCCGACGATCTGCGAGTTCGCTTCCGGCAGGATCTGGCGCACGTATTCGTCAAACAGGAACTTCGAGTAGCCGTAAACGTTCAGCGGTTTCTCATATTCGCGGGATTCGATAAAGTCAGAGGTGCGGCCGCCATAGGTCGCCGCGGACGAAGCGTACAGGAACGGAATTTCGCGCTCCAGGCAGTAGTGCAGCAGTTCTTTGGAGTACTGATAGTTGTTATCCATCATGTACTTGCCGTCCCACTCGGTGGTGGAAGAGCAGGCACCTTCATGGAAGATGGCCTCGATATCGCCGAACTCTTCGCCCGCCATAATCTGGATCAGGAAATCTTCTTTATCCATATAGTCGGCAATGTTCAGGTCCACCAGATTAACGAACTTGGTGCCGTCTTTCAGGTTGTCCACCACCAGAATATCGGTGATGCCTTTGTCATTCAGGGCCTTAACAATGTTGCTGCCGATAAAACCTGCGCCGCCGGTAACGATGATCATAACTGTAACCTTTGAATTGTGGAGCTCCGAGACTATCTCAGACACTAATACTTCTTATCATACCATCTCATCGCCGACCCGACAGCCATTCACGGCCAGGCCCACCTGCCACACGTGATTTATGCTACAAAATGGACAATGGATGATGCGTCATCTCGTATCAATGTATAGCTTTGGGTAATATGTGCCGAAATTTGCCCAGTCTGGAGAATGCGATGCGTGGGGATTTTTATAAGCAGTTAACCAACGACCTTGAAACCGCACGGGCGGAGGGGTTGTTTAAAGAAGAACGCATTATCACGTCGGCGCAGCAGGCTGACATCACCGTGGCGGAGGGTAGCCACGTCATTAACTTCTGCGCCAACAACTATCTGGGGCTGGCTAACCACCCGGAACTGATTGCCGCCGCCAAAGCAGGCATGGACAGCCACGGTTTCGGCATGGCCTCGGTGCGCTTTATCTGCGGCACCCAGGACAGCCACAAAGCGCTTGAGCAGAAGCTGGCGACATTCCTCGGGATGGAAGACGCCATTCTCTACTCCTCCTGCTTTGACGCCAACGGCGGCCTGTTTGAAACGCTGCTTGGCGCGGAAGACGCGATTATCTCCGATGCGCTGAACCACGCGTCGATTATTGACGGCGTGCGCCTGTGCAAAGCGAAGCGTTTCCGCTATGCCAACAACGACATGGTTGAACTGGAAGCGCGGCTGAAAGAGGCGCGTGAAGGCGGTGCCCGTCACGTGCTGATCGCAACAGACGGCGTCTTCTCTATGGATGGCGTTATCGCCAACCTGAAAGGGGTCTGCGACCTGGCGGATAAATACGACGCGCTGGTGATGGTCGATGACTCGCACGCCGTGGGTTTTGTGGGCGAAAACGGCCGCGGCTCCCATGAATACTGTGACGTCATGGGCCGGGTGGACATTATCACCGGCACGCTGGGCAAAGCGCTGGGCGGCGCGTCCGGCGGCTATACCGCCGCGCGCAAAGAGGTGGTGGAGTGGCTGCGCCAGCGCTCCCGTCCTTACCTGTTCTCCAACTCCCTTGCGCCAGCCATTGTCGCCGCCTCCATCAAAGTGCTGGAGATGGTAGAAGCGGGCAGCGAACTGCGCGACCGCCTGTGGGCCAACGCCCGCCAGTTCCGCGAGCAGATGTCCGCCGCGGGCTTTACCCTGGCGGGCGCAGACCACGCCATTATTCCGGTCATGCTGGGCGAAGCTACCGTGGCGCAGGAATTTGCCCGCGAGCTGCAAAAAGAGGGGATTTACGTTACCGGTTTCTTCTACCCGGTGGTGCCGAAAGGGCTGGCGCGTATTCGCACCCAGATGTCGGCGGCCCATACGCCGGAACAGATCGCTCGCGCGGTGGAAGCCTTCACCCGCATTGGTAAACAACTGGGCGTTATCGCCTGAGAGGATGTGAGATGAAAGCGTTATCCAAACTGAAAGCGGAAGAAGGCATCTGGATGACCGACGCGCCGAAACCGGAAGTCGGTCACAACGATCTGCTGATTAAAATCCGTAAAACAGCCATCTGCGGCACTGACGTTCACATCTATAACTGGGATGAGTGGTCGCAAAAAACCATCCCGGTGCCGATGGTGGTTGGCCATGAATATGTCGGCGAAGTGGTTGGTATTGGGCAGGAGGTCAAAGGTTTTAAAATCGGCGATCGCGTCTCTGGCGAAGGGCATATCACCTGCGGCTACTGCCGCAACTGCCGCGCCGGTCGTACCCACCTGTGCCGCAATACGGTCGGCGTAGGGGTCAATCGTCCCGGCTCCTTTGCGGAGTATCTGGTTATCCCGGCCTTCAACGCCTTTAAAATCCCGGACAACATTCCCGACGAACTGGCCTCTATTTTCGACCCGTTCGGCAACGCGGTACACACGGCGCTGTCGTTCGATCTGGTGGGCGAGGATGTGCTGGTATCCGGCGCAGGCCCGATTGGCATCATGGCGGCGGCGGTGGCGAAGCACGTCGGCGCGCGTAACGTCGTGATTACCGACGTCAACGAATATCGTCTGGAGCTGGCGCGCAAAATGGGCGTCACCCGCGCGGTAAACGTCGCCAAAGAGAGCCTGAACGACGTGATGGCGGAACTGGGCATGACCGAAGGCTTCGACGTGGGGCTGGAGATGTCCGGCGCGCCGCCAGCGTTTCGTACCATGCTCGACACCATGAACCACGGCGGCCGTATCGCAATGCTCGGTATTCCGCCGTCGGATATGTCTATCGACTGGAATAAGGTGATTTTCAAAGGGCTGTTTATCAAAGGCATCTATGGCCGTGAAATGTTCGAAACATGGTACAAGATGGCGGCGTTAATTCAGTCCGGCCTCGATCTCTCACCCATTATTACCCACCGTTTCGCTATTGATGATTTCCAGAAAGGTTTTGACGCGATGCGTTCGGGCCAGTCAGGGAAAGTTATTCTTAGCTGGGACTGAGGCAATTAGACTTCCCCCGGTGCGCTAACGCTTACCGGGGCCCCGGGTACGTAATTACTTACGTCGGGCTACGTTGCTCAAAATAAGGCGTCTGCGGGCGCCTTTTTTACTGGCTGACTCACATTCCACGGCAGAAATAGCACGAATCGCACAATTTCAGTAACGTTTCCTTACATTACCCAGTAAAGTCTGTTGATACTCTGTTTAACTTTGCTTCGCGGTTAATTATGTTCAAACTTTCGGTTTGTCTGCTGACGTGCAACTCCGCACGCCTGTTACGGGAAGTTCTGCCGCCGCTGCTGGCGGTAGCAGATGATTTTGTTGTACTGGATTCCGGGAGCACCGACGCCACGCTGGATATTTGCCAGGAATATGGTCTTACCGTTCATCACCACCCCTATGCGATGCATGGCGCGCAGATGAACCATGCCATCAGCCTCGCGGCCCACGACTGGGTATTGTGTATGGATAGCGACGAGATTCTGGATGAACAGACCCTCAATTTTATTCTGGCGCTGAAAGCGGGTGAGGAGCCTGCTGCGGATCAGGCCTGGCGTCTGCCTCGCTACTGGTTCGTACTCGGGCAGGAAGTTCGCACTATTTATCCCGTCTCTTCCCCTGATTTCCCGGTGCGTTTATTTAACCGCCGCTGCGCACGTTTTAACGATCGCCCGGTGGACGATAAAGTCGAGGGTTTCTCACGCTCGGTGAAAATACCCGGTCGCGTACGCCACGATACATTCTATTCACTGCATGAAGTATTTAATAAGCTGAACGGCTACACCACCCGGCTGGTGAAATACCAAAAAGTACGCCCTTCAATAGGCCGCGGAATTACCAGCGCCATCGGCGCGTTCTTTAAATGGTATTTATTCAGCGGCGCATGGCGCTATGGAAAAGTGGGCGTGGTAACCGGCTTATATGCCACGTTCTATAGTTTTCTGAAATACTTTAAAGCGTGGTATGCCCATAGCGACACAAAAGAAGTCGCTACGGAAGAGAAGAAAAAGACCCGCACTATTTAAGCGCGATTTTTTCCCCACCCTTGCCACTGGTTGATGAAATATTTCGCCAGCGTGCTCTGGCTGACGCTCTCTTTCACTACCGTGAAGAAGTAGCCGGGGCTGACAGGCTGGGGCTTGCGTTTCGCTTTGCATAGCTTCACGCCGCGGAATGGATTACGCGGGGTTTTCTCAGGCGCTGCGCCATTGGGCACTGAGGTATCCGTCTGCGGCTCATTCAGCAAACTTCCGGCACGCACTAAAGTGATATCCGTCGGCAGGCTGTAAACCATCTGCTGCAGCACGCGCACCGTTGCCGGGTGCGGGTGGCCAATGGCGATGGCTGAACCGTTGCGACGTGCCAGCTCGACCGCCCGGTTGAACTGGCGGCGAATGTCCCCTTCGTTTTGCGTATCATCAAGGAACACCTTCCGTTTGATCACCTTCACGCCGGTGCCGCTGGCGGCGCGCATGGCCTGGCTATTGCCGATGGTCATGCTGTCCAGGAAGTAGAGATCGTAACGCGCCAGCGCCTGCATCACTTTTTGCATCCCAAACAGGCTGGAGGTCATGGCGCTGCCCATATGGTTATTAAGCCCGGTGGCAAACGGCACTTTGCTTACCGCTTCGCTGATGATGCGCTCAATCTCGGCGCTGCTCATCTCCGGGCGCAGGGTGTCTTTTTCCAGCGGCTGCTTGCTGATGGGCGCCATCGGCAGGTGAATCAATACTTCATGCCCGCTGTTATGGGCTTTGGTCGCCATTTCACGGGCGTGGGGAGCATTAGGCAACACGGCGACGGTTATCGCGGACGGCATCGCCAGCACCTGGTTTTCGTTGTGCGGACGGTAGCCAAAATCGTCAATAACGATGGCGAGTTTTCCGGCAAAAGCGGGCATGGAAATAGCCAGCAGGCTGGCGGCGACAACAACAACGCGACGAAATTGAGGCAAAACTTATCTTCCCAACCACGGCTGTGGATTGACTGCCTGACCCTGGCGACGAATTTCAAAATAGAGTGAAGGTCTGCCCTGACCGCCACTGCTGCCGACAAGCGCTATCGGCTGACCGGCGCGTACCTGCGCGCCTACGCTCACCAGCGCGCTCTGGTTGTAGCCATACAGGCTCATATCGCCTTTACCGTGCTCAACCACCACAACCAGCCCGTAACCCTGCAGCCAGTCGGCAAGGATCACCCGGCCATCGGCGATAGCTTTGACTTCGCTGCCCTCAGCCGCTCCGATAACCATCCCCTTCCAACGTAGCTCACCCTGCAGCTGTTCGCCATAACGATGTAGCGTTGGGCCGCGAACAGGCCAGTATGCCTGACCGCGCGGCGACCCCAGCCCGCCGGTGCGGGACATCAGCGAACGTTCGCTTTCGCTGGGGCGGTAGGTGGTGCCTTTGCGGGTTGCCTCTTTTTGCTTATCGCGCACCGCCTGGGCTTCGCGCGCCTCGCGTTCCGCGCGCGCTTTCGCCGCCGCTTCAGCGCGGGCCAGACGATCGCGCAGCCTGGATTCGTTCGCCCGCAGTTCGCTCAGTTGCTGCTGCCCCTGCTGAATAGACGATTCAAGACCGGCAAGGGTTTTCTTACGCTCGTTGCGCGCCTGCTCCAGCTTCGCCTGCTGCGCCTTCTGCTCATAGAGCAGCGTCTGCTGCTGGCTCTGCTTCTCTTCCAGATCGGCTTTTTGCGACGCAACCTCTTCACGGGTTTGCTTAAGCTGGGCGATGGTCTCCTGACGGGCCTGGTTTAAATAGCCAAAATAGGCCTGCAGACGCTGGGCGCGCTGGGTCTCTTCGCCGCTGAGGATAAGCTGAATACCGGTGTGCTCGCCCTGGCGGAAAGCGGCGTCCAGCTGCGCGGCAAGGTTGCGCTCTTGGGTCGCTTTCTGCTTCTCGAGCTTCGCGATGGAAGCGTTCATCACATCAATTTGCGAATTGAGCTGGGCGAGGGTGTTTTGCGTTTCGCGCAGCTTGCGCGCGGCGGCGGAGATCGCTACCTCCTGCGCCTTGAGTTGCGCAAGCAGAGCGGAACGTTGCTTTTGCTGCTGGCGGACCGCGCGCTCTTTGGCGGCAATGTCAGCCTGAATAGACTTTAACTGATCGCGGTCGTCCGCGTGGGCGGGAAATGCGCACAACAATGCGCCAGCGCTAAAAGCGCTGGCGCAGAGCAGGGACCGGAGCACGGCCCCCGAGACGGTAAAAATCGGCTTTCCCCTCATGGGGAGCGATTATTCCACGATGAACAGCGGCTTACCAGTCATCTCTTGCGGGATTTCCATGCCCATCAGCGTGAGCATGGTCGGCGCGATATCAGAAAGCTTGCCGCCTTCCACCGCTTTTACTGCTTTATCGCCAACGTAGATCAGCGGCACCGGCAGGTTGGTGTGCGCGGTATGCGCCTGGCCGGTTGCCGGGTCGCGCATCTGCTCGGCGTTGCCGTGGTCTGCGGTGATCAGCAACTGTCCGCCAACGGATTCCACCGCTTTGGCAACCTGCTCAACGCAGTGATCCAGCGCTTCTACCGCTTTGACCGCCGCTTCCATCACGCCGGTGTGGCCAACCATGTCGCCGTTCGGATAGTTACAGATAATGGTGTCGTATTTGCCGCTTTCGATAGCCGCCACCAGTTTTTCGGTCAGCTCGGCGGAACTCATTTCCGGCTGCAGATCGTAGGTCGCTACTTTCGGCGAGTTAATCAGAATGCGGTCTTCACCCTTGAACGGCTCTTCAACGCCGCCGTTAAAGAAGAAGGTAACGTGAGCATATTTCTCGGTTTCGGAGATACGCAGCTGGGTTTTGTCGTTTTTCGCCATCCACTCGCCGAAGGTGTTCGCCAGCGAGGCAGGCGGGTAGGCGACGGCGGTTTTGATATCCGCCGCGTATTCGGTCAGCATCACGAAATTGACGTTAACGGTTTTCTTACGGGCAAAGCCGTCGAAATCCGCATTCACAAACGCACGGGTAATTTCGCGGGCGCGGTCGGCGCGGAAGTTCATGAAAATCAGCGCGTCGCCGTCTTCCATTGCCGCGCTGGCCTGGCCTTCGGCGCGAATCACGGTCGCTTTTACAAACTCGTCGTTTTCATCACGCGCGTAAGCGGCCTGCAGACCGGCAACGGCGGTATCCGCCTGGAATTCACCCTCGGCCTGGGTCAGCAGGTCGTAGGCTTTTTCTACGCGGTCCCAACGGTTGTCGCGGTCCATTGCGTAGTAGCGGCCGATAATAGACGCCACGCGGCCTTTACCCAGCGCGGCAAATTTCTCTTCGAATTTTTTCAGTGAAGCTTCTGCGCTGCGCGGCGGGGTGTCACGGCCGTCGAGGAAAGCGTGCAGATAGATGTTTTCGGCCCCGCGCTCGGCGGCCAGTTCCACCATCGCCATAATATGATCTTCATGGCTGTGGACGCCGCCTGCGGAGAGCAAGCCCATGATATGCACGGCTTTACCGGCGTTTTTCGCCTGGTCCACCGCGCCGGTCAGCACCGGGTTAGCAAAGAAAGTACGCTCTTTAATTTCAACGTCCAGACGCGTCAGATCCTGATACACGATGCGGCCCGCGCCCAGGTTAACGTGGCCTACTTCGGAGTTGCCCATCTGGCGATCCGGCAGGCCCACTTCCAGCCCGGATGCGTTAATCAGCGTATGGGGGCGTTTCGCCCACAGCGCGTCCATAACCGGCGTTTTTGCGCTATAGATGGCATTATCCTGCTGGTCTTCACGGTAGCCGTAGCCATCCAGAATCACCAGTACCATAGGTTTTTTAGTAACCGACATTGCGACAACCTCATGCTCAAAGACAAAAATTTTGCGTAATTTTACTACAGCTGAATCGATCAAATAGCCGCAGAAGATCAAAGAAAAGCCTCTGGCGCCGGCGGGATTTTGTTTTGATACACTCTTTTTTTGTAACGCACCGCAGAAAATGCATTCCATCACGCTCGCTGGCTGTATTTGCCACACTCCGCAGGTATACTCCTTTCCTGGTTTTTAAACACTGATTCGGGAGCTGTTACCCCCCATGCAAGAAATTATGCAATTTGTTAGTCGCCACCCCATACTGTGTCTCGCCTGGGTTGTACTGTTAGGCGCGGTGCTGTTCATGACGTTTAAGGGTTTCGCGTCTAAAGTGAAAGTGATCACCCGCGGCGAAGCCACGCGTCTGATCAACAAAGAAGACGCCGTGGTCGTGGACCTGCGTCAGCGCGATGATTTCCGTAAAGGCCACATCGCAGGCTCGCTGAATTTGCTGGCAAACGATATCAAAGCCAATAATGTAGGTGAGCTTGATAAACATAAAAGCAAACCGGTTATCGTGGTGGACGGCTCCGGTATGCAGGCACAGGAACCCGCTAACGCGCTGATTAAAGCCGGTTTCGAGCAGGTATTCGTGCTGAAAGAAGGCATCGCAGGCTGGAGCGGCGAAAATCTGCCGCTGGTGCGCGGTAAATAATTTACCCGTCGCCTTCATGCCGCAGGACGCCTGCCACATGAAATCAACAGGGTAAAAAAGAGGAACGAAGTTATGGCCAATATCGAAATCTACACCAAAGCAACCTGCCCGTTTTGCCATCGCGCAAAAGCGCTGCTTAGCAGCAAGGGCGTCTCTTTTGAAGAGCTGCCGATCGATGGCGACGCGGTAAAGCGCGAAGAGATGATTAAACGTAGTGGCCGTACGACGGTACCGCAGATTTTTATCGATGCGCAGCACATTGGCGGCTGCGACGATTTGTATGCGCTGGACGCGCGCGGTGGGCTTGATCCACTGTTGCGTTAACGCATAGAAGTATCACGTTGCATCAAGGCTACACAGAGGCAGCCTGAAAATTACAGGTATTAAGGACAACACTTAAGGGTTTTTGACATGTCTGAACAAAACAACACGGAAATGACTTTCCAGATCCAACGTATCTATACCAAAGATATCTCTTTTGAAGCGCCGAATGCTCCGCATGTGTTTCAGAAAGAGTGGCAGCCAGAAGTAAAACTGGATCTGGATACTGCCTCTACTCAGCTGGCTGACGGTGTTTACGAAGTCGTGCTGCGTGTAACCGTAACCGCCTCTCTGGGCGAAGAGACCGGCTTCCTGTGCGAAGTGCAGCAGGGCGGTATTTTCTCCATTGAAGGTATCGAAGGCACTCAGATGGCGCATTGCCTGGGCGCGTACTGCCCGAACATTCTGTTCCCGTATGCCCGCGAATGCATCACCAGCCTGGTTTCCCGCGGTACGTTCCCGCAACTCAACCTTGCGCCGGTTAACTTTGATGCGCTGTTCATGAATTATCTGCAGCAGCAGTCTGGCGAAGGTGCTGAACAACATCAGGATGCCTGATGAACGCACGTAATGCTGAAATGACAGTGATCGGTGCCGGCTCTTACGGCACCGCTCTCGCCATCACGCTGGCGAGAAACGGCCACCAGGTGGTTCTCTGGGGGCACGACCCTAAACATATTGCGACGCTGCAGCATGACCGTTGCAACGCCGCTTTTCTTCCTGATGTTCCTTTCCCCGACACGCTTCACCTGGAGAGCGATCTCGCCACCGCGCTGGCCGCCAGCCGCAATATTCTGGTGGTGGTGCCAAGCCATGTCTTTGGCAACGTTCTCGGGCAAATTAAGCCACTGATGCGCAGCGATGCGCGGATTGTCTGGGCGACCAAAGGCCTTGAGGCGGAAACTGGCCGTCTGTTGCAGGATGTGGCGCGTGAAGTGCTGGGCGACGCCATTCCGCTGGCGGTGATTTCCGGGCCGACCTTTGCGAAAGAGCTGGCGGCCGGGCTGCCGACCGCTATTTCGCTGGCGTCGACCGATCCGGTTTTCGCCGACGACCTGCAGCAGCTTTTACACTGCGGCAAAAGCTTTCGCGTCTACAGCAACCCGGACTTTATCGGCGTGCAGCTTGGCGGCGCGGTGAAGAACGTTATAGCCATTGGCGCAGGCATGTCTGACGGTATCGGCTTTGGGGCGAACGCGCGTACCGCGCTTATCACCCGTGGGCTGACGGAGATGTCGCGCCTGGGCGCGGCGCTGGGCGCCGATCCTAATACCTTTATGGGCATGGCGGGCTTAGGCGATCTGGTGCTGACCTGTACCGACAACCAGTCGCGCAACCGCCGCTTCGGCATGGCGCTGGGGCAGGGAATGGACGTTCAAAGCGCGCAAAAGCAGATAGGTCAGGTGGTTGAAGGCTATCGCAATACCAAAGAGGTGCGGGCGCTGGCGCAGCGGTTTGGCGTCGAAATGCCAATAACCGAGGAAATTTATCAGGTATTGTATTGCGGAAAAAACGCGCGCGAGGCAGCATTAACGTTATTAGGTCGCGCACGCAAGGATGAGCTGAGCCGCAAGTAGCCGCAGGGAATAGCCTGAATAAAACGACCCGGCCCGTAAAACACTGGCCGGTCGTTCTTTTATCGCCTGGAGTATGCAATGCCGTGTGAAGAACTGGATCTGGTCTGGAATAATATTAAAGCCGAAGCCCGCGCGCTGGCGGACTGCGAACCTATGCTGGCCAGTTTTTACCACGCAACGCTTCTCAAGCATGAGAATCTCGGCAGCGCGCTAAGCTATATGCTGGCGAACAAACTGGCCTCCCCCATTATGCCCGCCATCGCCATTCGTGAAGTGGTTGAGGAAGCCTATGCGGCGGACCCGGAGATGATCGCCTCTGCGGCCTGTGATATTCAGGCGGTGCGGACCCGCGACCCGGCGGTGGATAAATACTCTACGCCGCTGCTCTACCTTAAAGGCTTCCACGCGTTGCAGGCCTACCGCATCGGCCACTGGCTGTGGAATCAGGGACGGCGCGCGCTGGCCATTTTCCTGCAAAATCAGGTTTCTGTTTCATTCCAGGTGGATATCCATCCGGCGGCGAAAATTGGCCGCGGCATTATGCTCGACCATGCGACGGGTATCGTGGTGGGTGAAACGGCGGTGATTGAAGATGATGTATCGATACTGCAATCGGTCACGCTGGGCGGAACCGGTAAAACCAGCGGCGATCGTCACCCGAAAATCCGCGAAGGCGTGATGATCGGCGCTGGCGCAAAAATTCTTGGCAATATTGAGGTGGGGCGCGGCGCGAAAATTGGCGCAGGCTCCGTGGTATTGCAACCCATCCCGCCGCATACCACCGCCGCTGGCGTTCCGGCGCGTATCGTCGGCAAGCCAGACAGCGATAAGCCATCAATGGATATGGACCAGCACTTTAACGGCATTCACCATACGTTTGAGTACGGGGACGGGATTTAATCACGCCTGCGCTTACCGTCCGGGTAAGCGTAGCCGACTCAATCAGCTGCGCAGCACCGCGCCAGGATATCCCAGCTGGCGCCAGGCTTCATATACCACCACCGACACCGCGTTAGACAGGTTCATACTGCGGCTGTCCGGCATCATCGGAATACGGATTTTTTGCTCTGCGGGTAGCGCATCAAGGATGGTCGCAGGCAGGCCGCGCGTCTCCGGGCCAAACATCAGGAAATCGCCGTCCTGATAGCTCACCGCGCTGTGGGCGGGCGTGCCTTTGGTGGTCAGGGCGAACAGGCGCGCAGGCTTTTCCGCTTCAATAAAGGCGGGGTAGTCTTTATGGCGCTGTACGGCGGCGAACTCATGATAATCCAGCCCCGCCCGGCGCAGCCGCTTGTCGTCCCAGGTAAAGCCCATCGGTTCAATAATGTGCAGCCGAAAGCCGGTATTGGCGCAAAGACGAATAATATTGCCGGTATTTGGCGGGATTTCTGGTTCGAATAAGACGATGTTAAGCATGCTGCCCCCTTAATTGCGGGGGGCAGAATAGCAGAAAATCCCCTGCCCCTCACGCGCGTGTCTTCTTAAGGGGCTGCGCTCTCCGGCTCAGGCTGCGGCGCGGAGGGCGCAGCCTCAGTGGATACCACGCCGCCCTGCATACGCTGCTTCACCTGCTGGCGCTGAGCGTTAAACGCCTGCAGTTCGCCATTCACCGTCGGTTTTAAAGGCGCGTCAGCCTGCACGCGCCCGCTAACGCTAAGCTGAAGGTTGCCATCGCCGCTAATGGGCAGCGCGGGCCAGCCCCACTCTTGCAATACGTTTACCGGCACACCGCGCCCGTTCAGGCTGATATTCACGCTGCGCTCGGGCGTTTGCGCCACGACGCCCGTGGCCTCCAGCATGCCCTTGCCGGTAAAAGCGCTCAGTTCGGTAATGTTGACCGTGCTGCCGTTGGCGCTGAATCCGAGTGAGGGACGACGCAGATCCACGCGGTTAAACGTCGCGGCGGCAGCGTTGAGCTTCGCGTCGCCATTCCACACGCCCCACTGATGGTTGCGCGCCAGCTGTAAATTACTGCCGTAGCCATCCAGCGCGGTCAGCTGCCACGGGAAGGTCGGGTCGATATCAATCACCAGATTGCGGCTGGCGCTGAATTTTTTCAGGATAACGCTATTGAGCCAGCCGGGCAGCGGCTTCATCCACGTCTGCTTCCAGTTATCCGGCAGGGTATATTCCAGCCCGACAATCGCCGCATCGTTCAGCACCAGCGTCTGGCCATTACGCGCCCAGTAGCCTGAGGTACGCACCATGCCATTTTCCCAGCGGGTAGTGAACTGCGACAGCGCAATACCCTGCGGCGTGAAGTCGGCGTTAAGAATCGGGTCGAAAAAGTGCAGCGAGCCGTAAATAAACTCAGCGGCGTTCATCGACAGTTTACCGTCGTCGGTTTGCCAGTCGCCGTTGGCAAGCGTCAGGTTGCGCAGGGTCAGATCAAGATCGGTTACTGCCCACTCGGGGCCCTGCAGGCGGGCGTCGGTAACGTCCAGCCGCCCGATTTTCAGCGAAGGCAGCGTGGTGAGCGGCGCGAAAAAGTCGCCCAGGGATTTGTCGCTCTGCAGGCGAATCTCGTTAAGGCGCAGGTTATCCACCACCCAGCCGCCGTCTGCGTTGCGCCGGGCATTGCCGGTGAGCGAGCCGCGCGCCATATCCGCGCCGATGGTCGTCAGGGTCACGGTGTTTTTATCAATGCTGCCCTGAATTAAGACATTGCTGGCAGGCACGCCGTTAAGCGTCAGCGAACCGGCGCTCATCTGGATTTGCGCCTGGTTGCCCAGCACATTGCCCGCCACCGGTTGCCACGGGCTGACGCCGCCGGTCACCCGCTGGGCGCTCAGATCCCAGCCTGTCGCCGGGCTGTTAAAGGCCATATTGCGCAACTGCAAACGGTCGGCTTTGAACGGCAACGGCGCGGTAGCCGGAGAGAGATTCAGGGTGCCATCCTGCAAAAGGATCGTGTCGGTATGCAGCGGGTCGGTAAACTGACGGCTGCTCAGCCCGATATCGACATACTTCGCCACCAGCGTGGCGGGCTGGCCCTTACGGCCAAAATTAACGTTGTGCAATTTCAGGTGGGAAGGGGATGAGAGGGAGTGATCCATCGCCTCAAACGTCAGCTGGTAATCACTGTTGGCGCTTATCCAGTGACTGGTTTGCGTCGCGCCCCAGCGCGTTTGCAGCAGGAAATAAGCGGCCACCACTACCAGTAGCAGGACGATAATGACGAAAAGAAGCAGCTTTCCAATAAATTTCATGATCTTCCATCCCCGAAATGCCTGTACAGGAGTTATGCACGATTTGTGCGCAATCCTCAAGGATGGAATCATTAAAGAGGGTTACAGCGCCAGCGGAAGAGGCCGCTGGCGCGCTGGCGTTACTGCTTATCGACGGGGAAAACCAGATTCAGCACAATCGCAGTAATACCCCCGGCTGCAATGCCGGAGGAGAGCAGGTTTTTCAGCCAGTCCGGGGCGAACTGCAGAATCAGCGGCTGCTGGGACACCCCCAGGCCTACCGCCAGCGACAGGGCGATAATCATGATCGCCCTGCGGTTCAGCGGCTCGCGGGAGACAATGCGCACGCCGGAGGCGGCAATGGTGCCAAACATCACCAGCGTCGCACCGCCAAGCACCGGTTCCGGGATCTGCTGCACAAAGCCGCTCACCGCCGGGAACAGGCCAAGCACAATCAGCATCAGCGCTACCACAAAGCCCACGTAGCGGCTGGCAACGCCGGTCAGTTGAATCACGCCGTTATTCTGACCGAAGCAGGAGTTCGGGAAGGTATTGAACACGGCGGAAACAAATGAGTTCAGGCCGTTGGCCAGCACCCCGCCCTTAAGGCGATTCATGTACACCGGGCCGGTGACCGGCTGCTCGGAGACATCCGACGTTGCCGTGATATCGCCGATAGTTTCCAGCGAGGTGATCATAAAGACCAGCATCAGCGGCAGCAGCAGGTTCCAGTCAATACCCAGCCCGTAATAGAGCGGCGTTGGGATCATAATCAAGTCATGGCTCACCGCCGCGTTGTTTTCCGGCAGCATCCCCATAAACATCGCCACCACATACCCGACCGCCATCGCAATCACCAGCGAGGCGACGCGCAGGTAGGGGTTACGCTGACGGTTAAGCAGAATAATGATGGCCAGCACCACGCCCGCCAGCAGCAGGTTTTTCGGCGCGCCGAAGGTGTGATCGTTCATCGCTGCGTAGCCGCCGCCGATGGAGGTCAGCCCAACCTGAATCAGTGACAGGCCGATAATCATCACGACCACGCCGGATACCAGCGGCGTAATGACGCGGCGGGCAAACGGCAGAATGCGGGAGATAACCATTTCAGTGCAGCTTGCCAGCATCAGGGTGCCAAACAGCGCAGCCATCATTGTCGGCACGTCTGCGCCGCCGGTTTTCAGCGCCGTACCGCCCATAATCAGCGGCGCGACAAAGTTGAAGCTGGTGCCCTGAATAGAGAGCAGACCTGAGCCCACCGGCCCCCAGGCTTTAATCTGAATAACGGAAGCAACGCCGGAGGCAAACAGGGACATACTGATAATGTGCTGCGTATCCTGAGCCGGTAATCCCAGCGCCTGGCAGATAAGCAGAGCGGGGGTAATCACCGCGACAAACATCGCCAGCAGATGCTGCAACGCTGCAAAAAGGGTCTGCGCCAGCGGCGGACGATCTTCAAGACGGTAAATCAGTTCACTCGGCTGGGAATGCGCAACCGATTGCGCATTTTCGGACTCGATGGTGTTAGCAGACATTACAGGCAATCCCCTGGTGGAAAAGCGGAGATTTTAGCCGACCATTCATTAAAAGCAAACGTTTGCCAGCAGGATTTTTTAAGATTTAAAATCGATAAGATCACCTTTTTATATAATTTTTGTAAGGAATACGCTTAAAATCGATGCGCTTACTCATGAAGAGTTGAAATCGCCCAGGAAATTTAGGTGCGTGAATGAATCATGCATACACAGGAGCTTTATATGTTTCACATCGATACCTTAACGACGCTTGTCGCGGCAACCCTGACGTTGTTGCTGGGGCGTAAGCTGGTTCAGTTAGTCCCCCTCCTGAAAAATACACTATTCCAGAACCTGTCGCCGGCGGCCTGCTGGTCGCGCTTGCCCTGTTGCTGCTGAAAAAAAGCATCGGCTGGGAAGTTAACTTTGATATGAGCCTGCGTGACCCGTTGATGCTGGCCTTTTTCGCCACTATCGGCCTGAACGCCAACCTGTCCAGCCTGCGATCCGGCGGGCGCGTTGTTGGGGTATTTTTGATTGTTGTGGTCGGCCTGCTGCTGTTGCAGAACGCCATCGGCATTGGCATGGCAAGCCTGATGGGCCTGGACCCGTTGATGGGCCTGCTTGCGGGCTCGATTACCCTCTCCGGCGGGCACGGCACCGGCGCCGCCTGGAGCAAACTGTTTGTTGAACGCTACAACTTTACGGGCGCCACAGAAGTGGCGATGGCCTGCGCCACCTTCGGGCTGGTGCTGGGTGGGCTAATTGGCGGCCCGGTGGCGCGCTATCTGGTCAGACGCTCCGCCACGCCGGACGGCATTCCGGACGATCATGAAGTGCCCGGCGCGTTTGAAAAGCCCGACGTAGGGCGGATGATCACCTCGCTGGTGCTGATTGAGACCATTGCCCTTATCGCTATCTGCCTGACCGTGGGCAAAGTCGTTGCGCAACTGCTGGCGGGAACGGTGCTGGAGTTGCCGACCTTTGTTTGCGTGCTGTTTGTCGGGGTAATCCTCAGCAACGGCCTGTCGCTGATGGGTTTCTATCGCGTCTTTGAACGCGCCGTCTCCGTGCTGGGCAACGTCTGCCTGTCGCTGTTCCTGGCGATGGCGCTGATGAGCTTAAAACTCTGGGAACTGGCCTCTCTGGCGCTGCCGATGCTGGCCATCCTCATCGTGCAGACTATCGCAATGGCGCTATATGCGGTGTTTGTTACCTGGCGGATGATGGGTAAAAACTACGATGCCGCCGTGCTGGCGGCAGGCCATTGCGGCTTTGGTCTTGGCGCTACGCCGACGGCTATCGCCAATATGCAGGCCATTACCGATCGCTTTGGCCCGTCACACGTGGCTTTCCTTGTTGTACCGATGGTCGGCGCGTTCTTTATCGATATCGTCAACGCGCTGGTGATTAAGCTGTATATGCTGCTGCCAATGTTTGCGCAGTAATGATGAGGGGCCGGGGATCAGGCGTTGGAATAGCGCTCGGTTTCCGGCATCCAGCGTTCGATAAGCGCTTCGGCCTGCTGCGGATAGCGCTCGTGAATATGGCGGGCGATGCGCTGCACTTCCGGGATTAACGCCTGGTCGCGCAGCAAATCCGCCACTTTAAATTCAGCGTTGCCGGTCTGGCGCGTGCCCAGCAGTTCGCCTGGGCCACGAATTTCCAGGTCCTTCTGGGCAATGACGAACCCGTCATTGCTGTCGCGCAGCACCTGCAGGCGTTTTTGCGCGGTTTTCGAGAGAGGGGATTTGTAGAGCAGTACGCAGTGGGAAGCAACGGCCCCACGCCCCACGCGCCCGCGTAGCTGATGTAGCTGCGCCAGACCAAGCCGCTCCGGGTTTTCAATAATCATCAGGCTGGCATTGGGCACATCCACCCCGACTTCAATAACGGTGGTCGCCACCAGCAGATGCACTTCGCCCTGTTTAAACTGCGCCATGACCGCCTGTTTCTCAGCGGGTTTCATCCGCCCATGCACCAGCCCGACATTCAGTTCCGGCAGCGCCAGCTTAAGCTCTTCCCAGGTGGCTTCCGCCGCCTGCGCTTCCAGCAGGTCCGACTCTTCAATTAACGTACAGACCCAGTAGGCCTGGCGGCCTTCCTGCATACAGGCATTGCGCACGCGATCGATGATATCGCTGCGGCGGGTATCCGGAATGGCGACGGTGGTGACCGGCGTGCGCCCCGGCGGCAGTTCATCAATCACCGAGGTGTCGAGATCGGCGTAGGCAGTCATGGCCAGGGTTCGGGGAATGGGCGTAGCGGTCATGATGAGCTGATGGGGGTGAAAGCCCTGCTGCTGGCCTTTCTCCCACAGCGCCAGCCGCTGATGAACGCCAAAGCGGTGCTGTTCATCAATGATCACCAGCGCCAGGCCATTAAACTGCACCTGTTCCTGAAAAATAGCATGGGTGCCAACCACCATCTGCACCTGGCCGCTGGCAATGGCTTCCTGTTGCGCAAGGCGCGCCTTGCCTTTCTGTTTACCTGCCAGCCAGCCCACCTCCACGCCAAGCGGTGCAAACCAGCTACGGAAGTTATTAGCATGCTGTTCGGCCAGCAACTCGGTCGGTGCCATCAGGGCCACCTGGCTGCCGTTAGCGATGGCGCGCAGCGCGGCCAGCGCCGCCACCAGCGTTTTACCCGAGCCGACATCGCCCTGCACCAGACGCATCATTGGCGTATCCAGCGCCATATCGTGTTCGATCTCCGCCACCACGCGCGCCTGCGCGCCGGTCGGCTTAAAAGGCAACGACGCAAGCAGCCGGTTTTTGAGTTCATCCTGCGCGCCAAGCGATCTGGCATGGTAGCGCTGCGCGCCTGCGCGCAACGCCAGCATACTCAGGTTGTGCGCCAGCAGCTCTTCGAGGATCAAACGCCGTTGCGCCGGATGCTTTCCGGCTTCCAGGTCGGCAAGCTGCAAAGAAGGCGGCGGCCGGTGCAGGGTGCGCAGCGCTTCCGGTAATGTCATCAGCCCCTGTGCCAGCTCAGGCGGCAGCAGTTCGGCAATGGCGCAGGTATCAAGCAGATCCAGCGCCTGATCGGTGAGTTTACGCAGCGTCGCCTGTTTAACCCCCTCGGTGGTCGGGTAGACCGGCGTTAATGTCTCCTGCAATTCAGGCGTGGAAAGATCGCCCTGCACGCGATATTCAGGATGAATCATCTCTGCGCCGTACTTTCCACGCTTCGCCTCGCCGTAGGCCAGCACGCGTCGCCCGGTGGCAAGGCTGTTTTTCATTGCCGCGTTAAAATTGAAAAAGCGCAGGGTGAGAATGCCGCTGCCGTCGCTAATCTGGCAGGTCATCATCCGGCGGCCGCCGAAGGTGATGTTGCAGTTCAGCACCTCACCTTCCACCGTGGCATAAACGCCAGGCAGCAGTTCGGCAATAGGGTAAAGATGCGTGCGGTCTTCGTAACGAAGGGGGAGATGTAACAGCAGATCCTGGACGGTATGCAGGCCAATTTTAGCCAGCTTGCTGGCCTGCGCCGCGCCAACGCCGGTCAGGGTATTGAGCGGAATGGCGTCCAGCAAACGGCCACGCATAATTTAGCCTGCCGCCTGCATGGTGGCCCACCATTCGCCATCGGCTTCGACTTCGCCCTGCTCATTAACATGCGGATAGGGCAGGCCTTTGCGTTTTGCCACTTTCGCCAGCACCGGGTAGCCGCCTTCAAACAGCAGGCGCTGCTGCTCTTCGTGCGCGAGCATGCTGTTTTCCCGCTTATACATTCCGGCATTCTGCCGCTGGCGTTGAGCTTCATAGAGGATTAACGCCGAAGCGACAGACACGTTCAACGACTGCACCATACCGATCATCGGAATGATGATATCCTGGTCCGCCAGTTCTAAGGCTTCCTGCGTAATGCCGGTCTTTTCCTGCCCCATCAGGATGCAGGTCGGACGCCTGTAATCTATCTCACGGAAATCAACGGCGTTATCAGAGAGGTGAGTCGCCAGTATCTGCATCCCCTGGCCTTTCAGATGAGTAACGGCATCTGCGATGGTGCGGTGCGTTTTTACCTGCACCCAGCTATTGCTGCCCGCCGCCGCCGATGCCATGGTGCGCATGCGGCTACCCGGCCAGACGGCGTGAACTTCATGGACGCCTACCGCATCTGCGGTACGGATGATCGCAGAAACGTTATGCGGCTTATGGACCTGCTCCATGCAGACGGTCAGATCAGGCTGCCGCCTGGCGAGCATTTCGCATATACGCGCATAACGTTCTGAATTCATAGTACTTAATTTCGGTTACGGGTGACTTTAATGACGTCCGGCATCACGCGGATTTTGCGCATGATATTCGCCAGATGCACGCGATCGCGGGCGGTAAGGCGAATAAAGGCGCTGTAGACGCGGCCATCTTTCTCTTCTGTATTCAGGCTCTGAATATTGGAAGAAGCGGTGTTAATCGCCGCCGTCAGGTTCGCCAGCGCCCCCTGGTGGTTGAACATATCTACCTTGATCTCGGTGATAAATTCCTGGGCGGTCTCTTTATCCCACTCTACCGCCATAAACTTCTCGGGCTCTTTCTGGTAGCCGCGAATATTACGACAGGACTCGTGGTGGATAACCAGCCCTTTACCGGGGCTGACGTGGGCCACAATCGGGTCGCCGGGGATAGGACGACAGCACTTGGCGAAGGTGATAAGCACGCCATCCGCGCCTTTGATCGGCAGATGCCCGCCGCTGGCGCTAACCGTAGTGGTAGCAGGCGTTGACGTCGCTTCGCCCTGCTGCAGGTTTTTGGCCACCACCACGCTCATGGCATTCCCGAGGCCGATTTCTGCCAGCAGATCATCAAGGCTCGCCAGCTTCATGCGGTCCAGTTCGCGCTGAATATGCTCCTGCGGGATCTCGGCCAGCTTCCGGCTGCCGCCCAGCGCGTGGTTAAGCAGACGGCGGCCAAGGCTCACCGAGTCGTCGCGCTTAAGGTTTTTCAGCAGCTGGCGAATCTTGGCGCGGGCTTTCGAGCTGACGACAAAGTTCAGCCAGGCCGCGTTCGGACGAGCGCCCGGCGCGGTAATAATTTCGACGGTCTGACCGCTGGTCAGCGGCTGCGACAGTGGGTAGGGCTGGCGGTCGACGCGCGCGCCAACGCAGGCATGGCCGATATCGGTATGCACCGCATAGGCGAAGTCCACCGGCGTCGCGCCAGCGGGCAGTTCGACGATGCGCCCTTCCGGAGTGAAAACGTAAATCTCATCCGGGAACAGATCGGATTTAACGCTCTCGATAAATTCAAACGAGCTACCGGCGCTCTGTTGCAGTTCCAGCAGGCTCTGCATCCAGCGCTGGGCGCGAATTTGCGCGGTAGTGCTGGTTTCACCGTGCTCTTTATAAGCCCAGTGCGCCGCGACACCCATCTCCGCCATCTGATCCATATCTTCGGTACGAATCTGCACCTCTACCGGCACGCCGTGCGGCCCGATCATTGAGGTGTGCAAAGATTGATAGCCGTTCGCCTTCGGAATCGCGATGTAATCTTTCATGCGGCCCGGGCGAGGCTTATACAGGCTGTGCATCTGGCCAAGCACCCGATAGCAGGTGTCGGAGTCATGGACAATCACGCGGAAAGCGTAGATATCCATAATGGAGTGGAACCGCTGCTCTTTCAGCACCATCTTGCAGTAGATGGAGTAAAGATGCTTTTCGCGGCCGCTGACGCGGCAGGGGATCCCCGCTTCCTGTAAACGCCCTTCGATTTCAGAGAGGATTTTTTGGATCATCTCTTTACGGTTACCGCGCGCGGCCTTCACCACCTCTTTAATCACCCGATAGCGGTTCGGATAGAGCGCTTCAAAGCCCAGCTCTTCCAGCTCGGTTTTGATGTGATGAATACCTAAACGGTGCGCCAGCGGGCTATAAATTTCCAGCGTTTCGCGGGCAATGCGGCGGCGTTTGTCGGGGCGTAAAGAACCCAACGTACGCATGTTGTGGGTGCGGTCGGCAAGTTTGATGAGGATGACGCGGATATCCTGCACCATCGCCATAATCATCTTGCGAAAGTTTTCGGCCTGCGCCTCTTTCTTGTCGCGGAATTTAAGCTTATCAAGCTTTGACACCCCTTCCACCAGCTCGGCAACGCTTTTGCCAAACAGCTGTTCCATATCCTGGTAGGTGGCGGGGGTATCTTCAATCACGTCATGCAGGAGCGCGGCCATTAATGTTTCATAGTCGAGCTTCATCTCGGCCAGAATACAGGCCACCGCAACCGGATGCGTGATATAGGGTTCACCGCTTGAACGTGTCTGGCCCTCGTGAGCGTCACGTGCAACGAGATACGCCTGCCGCAGACGCTTGATCTGGTCTTCCGGCAGGTAGGTTTGAATCAGCTGATTCAGGCTTTCAAACAGATACAAGGGCGACCCGCTTTGTGATTAACGACGACCTTCAGCAATAGCGGTAACGGCTTGTAATTCAGCGGCTTCCTGCTCTTGCTGTTCCTGGCGCTCGCGCACGTCGAGGATCTGGTTGTTGATCAGACCTTCTTCGATTTCGCGCAGCGCGATTACGGTAGTTTTATCATTCTCTTCCGGTACCAGCGGATCCTTTCCGCCTACCTGCATCTGACGAGCGCGACGCGCGGCGACCAGTACCAGGTCAAAACGGTTACCAATTTTCTCTACAGCGTCCTGAACAGTTACGCGTGCCATATTTACAATGCTCCACAGATGGTGATGGACTGGGCATGATACTGAATGTGGGTTCAGTCTGCCAATAGTTTGGTGATTAAAGCGTCATGTCGCTGCATCTGGCGGCCCATACGCAGACGTTCAGCGCGGATGATGGTTTTCAAATCGCCCAGCGCAGTATCGAAGTCATCATTCACAATAAGATAATCATATTCGGCGTAATGGCTCATTTCCGCAACGGCCTGCGCCATACGCTTCGCGATAACCTCTTCGCTGTCCTGGCCGCGCCCGCGAAGGCGGCGGTCCAGCTCGACCTTTGATGGCGGCAGAATAAAGATGCTGCGCGCCTGCGGCATTTTAATGCGAATTTGCTGCGCGCCCTGCCAGTCGATATCCAGAAAAACGTCGACGCCTGTTTTCAGCACTTGTTCAATCGCGGCGCGGGAAGTGCCGTAATAGTTGCCGAAAACTTCGGCGTACTCAAGAAACGCGTCTTCGTTAATCATGTTCTTAAATTCAGCGTGATTAACGAAAAAGTAGTGCTCGCCATGTACCTCACCCGGCCGCGGCGCACGCGTGGTGTGAGAAACAGAGACTTGCGTATCGTACAACGGTTGGGTTTTTAACAAAGCCTGAATGAGACTTGATTTACCCGCGCCGCTAGGGGCGGAAACAATATAAAGCGTGCCTTGAGCCATGAGCGTCTTTTTGTATGTGAATTACGAATGGAAACTTACATACGTGCCTATTATACACAACGGCGCAACGCGACGTAGCCCTCGTCACACTTTTTACCCTCGATAACGCCGTTTTGCGGCCCTTTTTCCTGAATGTTGGTGCTTTTTCTGTAACGCATTACAAACCTTACGGCCCTTCTCGCAATTCCTCTTTTTGTGTATCGAAACGCTTTTCTTTCCGGCGTATACCCATCGCATTGCAATAAGGAGCGGCAAAATGTGGAAACGGATATTCATTTTAATCAGCGCCCTGCTGGGCAACGTATGCAGCTTTGCCTCTTGCCCAAACTGGTCGCCCGCACAGGCGAAGCAGGAAATCACCCGGCTGGAACAGCAGCTTTCTCAATGGAACGACGCGTACTGGCGGCAGGGCGCAAGCGCCGTAAGCGATGAGGTTTACGATCGGCTAATGACGCGGCTAACGCAGTGGCGGCGCTGTTTCGGCGATGTACAAACACCATCCGACATGCCCCCACCCGTCAACGGCGATACGCGCCATCCGGTTGCCCATACAGGCGTCAGCAAGCTGGCGGACAAAACAGAGGTGGCGCGCTGGATGTCTGGCAAACAAGACCTTTGGGCGCAACCGAAAATCGATGGCGTAGCGGTAACCCTGGTCTATCGTGATGGCCAACTGGCACAGGCTATCAGCCGGGGCAACGGCCTTGCAGGGGAAGACTGGACGGCGAAGGCGCGGCAGATCCCCGCCTTGCCGCACACCACGCAAGGCGCGCTCGCCAATAGTGTCCTGCAAGGGGAAATCTTTCTGCGCCGCGAGGGGCACATCCAGAAAGAGAGGGGAGGAATGAACGCCAGGGCTAAAGTGGCCGGGCTGATGATGCGACAGGGCGCTACAGCGCCGCTGGACGAGCTGGGAGTATTTATCTGGGCGTGGCCGGACGGGCCCGCGAAGATGGGAGAGCGTCTTACGCTTTTAGCCGACGCGGGCTTTTCACTGACGCAACGCTTTTCAAAACCGGTGAATCTGCCGCAGGAGGTCGCAGCCTGGCGCGAGGAGTGGTTTACCTCTCCGTTACCCTTTGTCACTGACGGCATCATTATTCGCACGGCAAAAGAGCCTGTGGGCCGCTCATGGGTACCCGGTCAGGGGAGTTGGGTCGCCGCCTGGAAATACCAGCCGGTATCCCAGCTTGCAGAAATTAAAGCCATTCATTTTCGCACCGGGCGCACCGGGAAAACATCCGTTATCGCGGAGCTTGTGCCGGTGAAGCTGGACGACAAACAGGTACAGCGGGTAAATATCGGCTCCGTTAATCGCTGGCGCAGGCTGGATATCGCAGCGGGCGACCAGGTGTTAGTCAGCCTTGCCGGGCAAGGGATACCGCGCCTTGATAAGGTTGTCTGGCGTGGGCTTAATCGCCAAAAGCCACCGATACCCGCGTCCCGCTATACGCCCCTGACCTGCTTTTATTACTCTACTGCGTGCGAAGAACAGTTCATCGCGCGCCTGAACGGGTTGGGGTCGCCCCAGGCGCTGGATATTAAAGGCACAGGCGAGGCGGGCTGGAGACAACTCTCTCAGGCCCACCATTTCAGCCACATTTTTTCCTGGCTGTCGTTAACGCTGCCGCAACTGCAGAAGACGCCAGGCTTTAGCGCAAAACGCGCGCTGCAGTTATGGCATCGGTTTACGCTCGCCCGTCGCCAGCCCTTCCAAAGGTGGGTGAGCGCGCTGGGCGTCCCGCTACCGCGCGCTGCTTTACAGGCGCTGCGCGATAGCACGTGGCTGCAGTTTAAAGCCCGCAACGAGCAAAGCTGGCAAACGCTACCTGGAATAGGGCCTGAAAACGCCCGCAGGATGGTTGAGTTTATTCATCATCCCGACATCGATTCTCTTGTAAGCAAGCTCGGCGAGTTTGGCGTGAACGGTTTTTAATGGCCTTACAATGAGTCACTCTTCGCCTTGCGCCAGGGTATAGCCGTTTCCGGCGAGCTAAAGTTTTTGCGAAGCTGGCTGTAGTTAAATATGTGCCGCCCACCGTCCATTACAAAAATTTGAGATTGCGGCTGGTAGCAATGCTCCAGCAAAGAAAGGCAGTTTTCGGTACCGGTATCGATGCCAAGCCAGCTTAACATGAGCGAATAATTATTTGCCGTAGACCACGGTTCGCTGACCCAGCCCAGCCGACGTTTTTGGTTTTCCAGCGCTTGCGGGCTGTACCAGATAAATTGCGGGACATCGTAGGCTTCTTTACTCGGATTGCGGGAGCCGTGCATATACAACGATGCCAGCTCTGGATTTTTTTCCAGGCCATGATCGGAGAAATAGAGCAGGGAAGAGGCGCTGTCTTGTAGACGCCTGGCCACTTCACCAATAAAAAAGTCGGTAAAATGGATAGCGTTGTTATAGCAATCTTCATATTTATCGCCGGTATTAAGCACAGCGGCAGATTCAGGGTAGCGGTCACATGCGACTTCATGGCTACCATTGATATGCAAAAAGATAACCTTTCGGCCGGGTTTTTTTAATGCCTCGTCCAGCGCGGGCAGCAAGTCAGTGTCATAACGGGTCTGAATCCATTGATGCTTAGCGCTGGTGGAGGCGATAGCAACAATGTAATTGTTACTTTTGCCAGAATTGCCTTGCGCGCTAATCCACTCGGTGTAATAGCCTGATTTAGCAGCGATATTGACGACATTATCAGCAAGCCGGTCAACGGTGAAATGATCGGGGTCCGCGTTGCTAAGAATCATCGGTACGGCGAGAACGGTGGCGGAAGCAGGCGCGATAGCCTGGCTGAAAACCAGCGCATTGCGGGCAAAGGATGCTTCGACAGGTGTCGTCTGTTGTGCAAAACCATACAGCTGCATATTGCTACGGCGGGCAGACTCCCCAACGATGACGACATAGTTTTCAATACCGGTATCGTGAATTTGCAGTGCCGGGTAATGAGGATCGGCTTTGATAATCTGCTCCGCCAGCGCGTTATCGCGATGAGCAATGATTAACTCCGCTCCTGTATAGAGGGGGGTATAGACCAGTATTCGTGAACTCAGAGGGTAATAAACCTCCAGGTCTTGCTTTTTTTGATAAAGCAGGTTACGGCAAACCATCCCATAAATAGCACTAAAAGTATAACGCTGATGAATTTCACACGCGGCGTTATATTCACGCTGAGGCTTTTTACGGTGTACCAGGTGACAACAAAATAGAGGGCAACGACAGGGAGCAAATAAGCGTACAGGCCAAACATGCTCTTTGCTTCTGATGCATTGGTCGCCAGAATACTCATCGCAAAAACGGTATTAAATTCGCTCTGGTAGATATCCCAGCAGCTAAAAGCTACCGCGAAATTTAAGGTTAAAGCCAGCGTCAGGATAAACGTGATGATTTTACCCGGAACATAACGATAAACCGCAGATACACTGAGCAAAAGCAGAACGTTGCAGATGGCGATACGTAACGCAAAGCGAACAGGTTGGGTAAAAAATACCGGCCATAACTGCAGAAAAACAGAAACGATCAACAGGACTATAAAGTAGCCGCGAAATTTTTTATCAAAGGTCAGTGCAAGGCTTTTGGCAAAGGACATTGTCGCATAGCATGGGGTCAGAAAGAGTGAGGGGCGACATTATACGCCTCTTTTAACCGACGGTGAAAAATCTTAACGTGCTACCCGCTCAATAAATAAACGCGGATAGCTGGCAGACGGTATTAATTGTCCCTGGCGACAGATGCCTCATGGTTGATAAGCCATGCTTTGCGGGCAATACCGCCGCCGTAACCGGTCATCGAACCATCTTTACCAATAACACGGTGGCACGGAATGATGATAGCGATGCGATTAGCACCATTTGCTGATGCAACCGCTCGTGAAGCGCCAGGCTTGCCTATTCCTGCTGCAATCGACTGGTAATTTGTTATTTCGCCAAACGTGACGCATCGCAGCCCCTCCCAGACATAAAGCTGAAATTGGCTGCCGGGAGTATCAAGCGCCACGGTAAATTTCTGGCGCAGCCCCGCAAAATATTCGCCAATCTCTTCCTCCGCCTGCCGGGTATGGTTATTTTCTCCGGCGATGATACTGGCGTTGAAAAAACGTTGTAGATCCCTGAATTCAGTTTCCAGGGCGCGTCTATCAACAAACTCCAGCAGACAAATGCCTTTCTCCGTGGCGCAGACAAACATCGGTCCTAGTGGCGTGGTGAATCTGTGAATTAAGATCACCTGACCGCGTACACTCGGCGGCGAGCCAATAAGTTTCTTACAGGTGTAACCAAAGCCGCTTAATGACTCATAGCCATTGTCGAATGCAACGTCTGTTGCTGAGCGACCCGCTTTAAGCTCCTGCAGGGCCACATTAACACGCTGCATACGCTGAAAAGCCTGAAAGGTGATGCCGTAATGTTGTAAGAACCAGCGTCTTACCCTCTCCGGGCTAATATTATGCAGACGTAAAATCACTATAAAATTCGACGTTTTCCCGCTTTGGTTTACGCGCCCGGCAGACGGAGATACAAAATACCCCTGTAGTTTTGACGCCTACAAAAAACACGCCGGTAAATTCTACTGAACGAGCAAGTAACGCCTCATACCAAATATCGCAGCGGGACTTATCAGTGATTTTCATCGTTAAAAACGCCCTGGAAAGAGTGATGAGCCTGCACTTCATTAAACAGCGTTAAGAGCCGAGCCTGCAGTGCGGAATAGATAAAATTCCCCATAGAGATACGCTTTACGCCCAGTGAAGCCAGCGTCCTAAAATCAGCCAGCGCAGGCATGCACATCACATTTAAAGGCAACGGAACCTCACGGGCTATAGCGGCAATATCAGCAGGCTGTGTTACGCATGGGACGAAAAAACCGTCAGCCCCCATTTTTGCATATAACTGACCACGATAGAGCGTCTCCTCCAGCGCGTTATCGAGGTTAAGCAAAAACGTATCGGTACGCACATTAAAAAACAGATCGGGACAGGCCTGCGTTATTTCCAGAAGTTTTGCGGCAAAAATGGATGCATCGTCAAGACTTCTCGCCTGGTTTACCACATGGCTGTCTTCGATATTAATCCCCACCACGCCCAGTTGCCTCAGACGATGAATATTTTCGATAATCCGCTCCGTGGTATCGCCATACCCAGCTTCCAGATCAACACTTAACGGCAGTTTGGTTACAGCTTTAATACGCGCGACGACAAAAAACAGCTCATCAAAACTCATGCTCTCGCCATCTTCATATCCTGACGTCGAGGCGATCGCGGCGCTGGACGTGCCAAGAGCGTGATATCCGGCCTGTCCGGCGGCTAACGCGCTGGCCGCATCCCAGACATTGGCGATGAGCAAAGGCTGGCTCTGGTGGTGAAGTGCAGTGAAGCTCATGATGGTCTCCGGTTGTGTTGTTTTGCAACAATGTGCCGTTTTGCGCGGCGTTCTCACAACCGAAAATTGGATGAGTATTTTTGCGGACTGGAAAAAACAAAAAGGCCATGTTTCACATGGCCTTTGCACACTTATAGTGCTGTAAACAGGGGAGAACGGCCCTGGATATCACTCGATATTCTGAATCTGCTCGCGCATCTGCTCAATCAGCACTTTCAGTTCGATAGCTGAATTGGTGACATCCGCATTGATCGACTTCGACGCCAGCGTATTCGACTCACGGTTGAATTCCTGCATCATAAAGTCGAGACGGCGACCCACCGCCTCTTTCTTCTTGAGGATGTTATAGGTCTCTTTAACGTGCGCTTCCAGCCGGTCCAGCTCTTCGGCAACGTCAATACGCTGCGCCATCAGCACCAGCTCCTGCTCAAGACGGTTGTTTTCCAGCTGTACCTGGGCGTCTTCGAGTTTGGCCACCAGACGCTCGCGCTGCCACTGCAGAATTTCCGGCATATGGCCACGTACTTTGGCAACCTCGGCGCTCACTGCCTCCAGACGCTGCTCAATAAGCGTTTTCAGCGCCTGGCCTTCGGTTTCGCGGGCCACGATAAAGTCGTCCAGCGCGCCATCCAGCGCGGCGAGGATCTCAGCGGCAATCGCGTCCAGATCCTGTTCCTGAGCGGCCATAACGCCAGGCCAGCGCAGAATATCCACCGGGTTGATTTCGCCTTCGTCGCTTTGCAGTTTGACCCAGTTAGCGGCATTCACCAGCTGCTTCGCCAGTTTCTCGTTAAGGATCAGCTCGCCCTGAGCGCTGGAATCGGGTTCGAAACGCAGATTACATTCGATTTTACCGCGGGTCAGACGCGCGCGGATGCGCTCACGAACCACAGGCTCCAGGCTACGAAATTGCTCCGGCAGGCGGAAATAAGTTTCAAGATAACGCTGGTTAACCGAGCGCAGTTCCCATGAGGCGGAGCCCCAGCTACCCTTGATTTCACGCCGGGCGTAAGCGGTCATACTGCGGATCATAGTCGTTCCCGTTTTTAAAGGAGAGATGCGGGGATTATAGCTTTCACGGGCTTATCAGGATAGGAATAACCAGGCTAAGTCAGTATAATGCGCAGCCACATTCGTAACAGCCGGAGAAATTATCATGCGTCCAGCAGGTCGTAGCACCACCGAGGTGCGTCCCGTCACCCTGACCCGTAACTACACAAAACACGCAGAAGGTTCCGTGCTGGTCGAATTCGGCGACACTAAAGTACTGTGCACCGCAACCCTTGAAGAGGGCGTACCGCGCTTTTTGAAAGGCCAGGGCCAGGGCTGGATCACCGCAGAATATGGCATGCTGCCGCGCTCTACGCACACCCGCAACGCCCGCGAAGCGGCGAAGGGCAAGCAGGGCGGGCGCACCATGGAAATTCAGCGCCTTATCGCCCGCGCGCTGCGCGCAGCGGTGGATTTAACCGCGCTGGGTGAGTACACCATTACCCTGGACTGCGACGTCATTCAGGCCGATGGCGGCACGCGAACCGCGTCCATCACCGGCGCCTGCGTCGCGCTGGCCGATGCCCTGAACAAGCTGGTAGCGAACGGCAAGCTGAAAGCCAACCCGATGAAAGGGCTGGTTGCGGCGGTCTCCGTGGGTATCGTTAACGGCGAAGCGGTTTGCGACCTGGAGTATGTTGAAGACTCGGCGGCGGAAACCGACATGAACGTCGTGATGACCGAAGACGGGCGCATTATTGAAGTGCAGGGTACAGCGGAAGGCGAACCGTTCTCGCACGAAGAGTTACTGACCCTACTGGCGCTGGCGCGAGGGGGCATCGAAAGCATTATCGCGACGCAGAAGGCGGCGTTAGAAAATTGATTTTAAGGCGACTGAGAAGTCGCCTTTTTTTTGCGCTTTATTCTTCCTGCCGCCAGCGAAGAGAAAAGCCTTAATGATGAAAAGCAAGATAAGGAGCGAATCCATGAAACAATATCAGCGTCAGTTTATTGAGTTTGCGCTAAATAAACAGGTTCTTAAATTTGGCGAATTCACGCTGAAATCCGGGCGCAAAAGCCCCTATTTCTTCAACGCCGGCCTGTTTAACACCGGACGCGATCTGGCGCTGCTGGGCCGCTTTTACGCCGAGGCGCTGGTGGATTCGAAGATTGATTTTGACCTGCTGTTTGGCCCGGCTTACAAAGGTATTCCTATTGCGACGACCACAGCGGTGGCGCTGGCGGAACACCATGAGCGCGACGTGCCGTACTGCTTCAACCGTAAAGAGGCGAAAGACCACGGCGAAGGCGGCAACCTGGTGGGCAGCAAGCTGGAAGGCCGTGTGATGCTGGTGGATGATGTGATTACCGCGGGCACCGCGATTCGTGAATCAATGGAAATCATCCAGACCAACGGCGCAACGCTGGCGGGCGTGCTGATTTCACTGGACCGTCAGGAGCGCGGGCGCGGTGAGATTTCCGCCATTCAGGAAGTCGAACGTGACTACGGCTGCCAGGTCATTTCCATCATTACGCTCAAAGACCTGATTGCTTATCTGGAAGAGAAGCCGGAGATGGCCAACCACCTTGCAGCCGTTGAAGCCTATCGGGAAGAGTTTGGCGTCTGATACAACGCCCCCGGCCAGGCCGGGGGTACGTTAATTACACCAGCTTCGCGCCCTGCGTGTTCACGTAAAGTGAGTAAATCGATGTGCTGGAGGCCATAAACAGGCGGTTACGCTGCTCGCCGCCAAAGCAAAGATTGGCGCAGCGTTCCGGCAGCTGGACGATGCCGATATTTTTCCCCTGCGGGTTAAACACGCGCACGCCGTCAAGCTCTTCCGTCCCCGTCCCCCAGCCGCACCAGAGGTTGCCGTCCACATCGCAGGCGATCCCGTCCGCCGTACCGTTGCCGCAATCAATATGCACCCGCTTGTTTTTCAGGGTGTTGTCCACGACATCCCATGCCAGAATCAGACGGTTGGGCGTAGCCCTTCCCTCTACCACATAGAGGATTTTCTCATCCGGCGAGAAGCAGATCCCGTTTGGCCCTTTCACATCGCCCAGCATCACGCTCAGCTTGCGGGTTTCCGGGTCCAGCCGATAGACATTCTGCGGCAGCTCCGGCGTGGCTTTGTGGCCCTCATAGAAGCCGGAAATACCAAACGGCGGGTCGGTGAACCAGATGGTGCCGTCTGACTTCACGGCAATATCGTTGGGGGAGTTAAGCGGTTTGCCGTCAAAGCTGTCGGCCAGAACGGTGATCGTGCCATCATATTCGGTACGGGTGACGCGCCGGGTGTCATGTTCACAGCTGATCAGCCGTCCCTGCCTGTCACGGGCGTGGCCGTTCGCATAGTTGGCCGGGTGGCGAAAAACGCTTGTTTCACCGGTGGCTTCGTCCCAGCGCATAATGGCGTTGTTTGGGATGTCGCTCCAGAGCAGCATTCGCGTATCGCCGAACCACACCGGCCCTTCCGCCCAGCGAAAGCCGGTGGCAATCTGCTCAACCTTCGCGCTGGCGAGCATATAGCCGCGGAAGCTTTCATCCACGGCAACGATACGCGGGTCCGGATAACGCGCGGACGGCGCCCACGCAGCGAAACTTTTTTGACTAAGCAGCAGTGATGCGGTCGCCACGCCGCCAAGTTTGAGCAAATCCCGCCGTGATGTCGCCATATAACCTCTCCTTGTTGCCAGGGTTTCTATTTATTGATTCTGGTTAGATAAAGATAAGATGCTAAACGGAGAGTAGAAGATGCCCTGAGCCGGAACATCTGGCATATCAACGAATTAAATTGGGCTTTTACACAGGAGAGGCGTCAGAATGCAGCCTTTGCAGGCTGCACAGGATTGAGATTATTGCAGCTGCGCCGCCAGCAGGGGCCAGCGCGCTTCAAACTCTTCCGTTGGGCTGTACCTGAACTCGCTGCGTACAAACCGGGAGAGCATACCTTCGCAAAACGCCAGCAACTGGCTTGCCAGCAGCGTTTCGTCGGTAACGTAGCCTTCGCCTTCGCGCATCTTCTTTTCACGCAATACCTGGCGAAGCTGCGCTTCAATGCGTTCGAACAGCTGGTTGATACGCCCCTGCAGACGATCCTGCTCGAACATCAGCGCATGGCCGGTGAGGATGCGCGTCAGGCCGGGATTACGCTCGCCGAACCCCAGAATGAGCTGCACGATAAGACGCAGGCGTGTCGTGGTGTCCTTTTCATCTTTCAGAATCAGGTTAATTCGGGTAATCAGGCTATCTTCGATAAACTCAATAAGGCTATCGAACATGCGCGTTTTACTGGGAAAATGACGGTACAGAGCCGCTTCGGAAACGCCCACGGACGCCGCCAGCTTCGCCGTTGTAATGCGTTGACTGCCATCGCTGGATTCAAGCATCAGCGCCAGAGATTGAAGTATTTCTTCGCGACGATTCCTTTTCGCGGTTTGTTTTTCTGCCATGTTGCAAAATACCCCTGAAATAAGCTCTTATCAGGCGAACATCCACGCGGCGACCGCAAACCGGAGTTTGCGGAAATGTTATGACGTTATTTCGCCGCGAGATGCGTTAAGCGGGCTGCTTATTTACGCCCGGAATGGCCGAAGCCGCCTTCGCCGCGATCGGTGGCGTCGAAAGCTTCAACCAGGTTAAATTCTGCCTGCACAACCGGAACAAAAACCATCTGCGCGATGCGTTCGCCCGGCTCAATAGTAAAACTGTCCTGACCACGGTTCCAGACGGAGACCATCAGCTGCCCCTGGTAGTCGGAGTCAATAAGCCCCACCAGGTTGCCCAGCACAACACCATGCTTATGACCCAGCCCGGAGCGCGGCAGAATAACCGCGGCAAGGGAGGGATCGGCAATATGAATCGCCAGCCCGGTCGGCAGCAGCGTAGTGGCCCCCGGCGCCAGTTCTACGGCGTCATCCAGGCAAGCGCGCAGGTCAAGGCCGGCCGAACCGGCGGTAGCGTAAGTCGGCAACGGAAATTGCTGCCCGACGCGCGGGTCCAGAATCTTAACGTCGATTTTTTCATCATATCGGGTAACGATCTCGTCCAGTAATAAGTGGCCTAACTGTTCCTTGCTCTCCAGCGGTAAACGCTTATCGCCATCCTGCCAGAAGAGATGCAAAGCGTTATTATCGCTATTAAAGCCCTGATTGGCTTGCGAAACATCATTCGCGCAGATCAAATCAAGATTTTTGCGGGCGCGTTTTTGCCGGGCATATTCTTCCACATTATTTGTTTCGGCGGCAAACCCAACAACATAGGGGCGATGCTCAGCAAGCGCGGCAACCCCGGCGACAATATCGGGGTTTTTAACCATTTTTATCGTTAATTCATCGCCTTGCTTTTTAATTTTCTCATCGGCGATAGCGGCAGCGCGGTAATCCGCAACGGCGGCGCAGCCGATGAAAATATGCTGCTGCTGCGCGAGTCCCTGCACGGCGGCCTCCATCTCCAGCGCGGTGGTAACGTCAATCCGTTTTACCCGCGCGGGCGTTGCCAGCGAAACCGGCCCGGCCACCAGCGTGACGTTCGCGCCGCGGCGAGCGGCGGCGGCGGCGATAGCGAAGCCCATCTTGCCGGAGCTATGGTTCGTGATATAGCGCACGGGATCCAGCGGTTCGCGGGTCGGACCGGCAGTAATCATGATGTTCAGATGTTGCAGATCGTTGACAGGGGAAAAGTGCGCGGCGGCGAGATCCACTATCGCCAGCGGGTCGAGCATACGCCCCGGCCCCACATCGCCACAGGCCTGGCTGCCGCTGTCCGGTCCCCACAGTAACAGGCCGCGCGATGCCAGCACCTGTAAATTATGCTGGGTAGCGGCAGCGCGATACATCTGCTGGTTCATGGCGGGCACGACGGCGACAGGCGCTGGCGTGGCAAGACAGATGGTTGACACCAGATCGTTCGCCATACCGGCAGCGACGCGGGCAATCAGATCCGCCGTAGCAGGCGCGAGAATCACTAAATCCGCCCACTTACCCAGCTCGATATGCCCCATAGCGGCTTCGGCAGCCGGGTCCAGCAAACTGTCGGAAACAGGATAGCCTGACACGGCCTGCAGACTCATCGGCGTAATAAAGGCTTTTGCCGCTTCGGTCATCGCTACCCGGACATCGGCGCCCCGGTCGCGCAGACGACGCACCAGCTCAGGCGTTTTATACGCAGCGATACCGCCGCTCACGCCAAGAACGATTTTTTACCCGCCAGACTGATCATGATTCTTTCCTGTTGGATGTCGCCAGAAGGCGGGCATTTTATCACAAACCTGGCGTTGGCGTGTTTTTGCCCCCGTGCTGTTTGCGAGCGGCTACGCAAGAGTGATTCGCCAGCGTCGCGGATACAGGAAGCCTGTGGCAGCATGCTAAAACGAAGGAGGGCTGGACATGGAAACGGATTTTACCCCGCAGATGCCGCGGGAAAAAATGCTGCAATTCGGCATTGAGTCGCTAACAGATGTAGAACTGCTGGCGCTTTTTTTACGCACCGGCACCCAGGGGAAATCCGTTCTGACGCTTTCCCGCGACCTGCTGCAGCATTTTGGTTCACTTTACGGGCTGCTATCGGCAAATTACAACGAATTCAATCAATTAAACGGTATTGGCGTTGCCAAATACGCGCAGCTAAAGGAAATAGCCGAGCTGGCCAGGCGCTACTACAGCGCTCGTCTGATGGAGGATACATCACTCTTAAGCCCTTCGTTAACGCGAGAGTTCCTGCAAAGTCAGCTCACCGGCGAGGAGCGGGAGATCTTTATGGCGATCTTTTTGGATAATCAAAACCGGGTGCTAAAACACTGTCGGCTTTTTTCCGGCACCATTAACCAGGTGGAGGTGCACCCGCGGGAAATTGTTCGGGAGGCGATAAAAGTTAACGCCGCCGCCGTGATCCTTGCACATAATCACCCTTCGGGTAGCGCAGAACCCAGTAAAGCGGATAGAATTATCACCGAAAGGGTGGTGAAGAGCTGTCAGTTCATGGACATTCGTGTGCTGGACCACCTGGTGATTGGTCGTGGAGAGTACGTTTCGTTTGCGGAACGGGGCTGGATTTAGCCCTCTTTACGCGATCCACCGGGATCTTTGTCTGTTCGGGACTTGAGCACATCGCCGACTCAGCGTATACTACGCCACCTTTGAGAATCTCGGGTTTGGCAATTGGGCCTGGCTACACGAGTTCGCTTAGAACCGTCAGACCAGGCTGAGAAAGCCTGACGAGGCGCCAATACCCCATACGAAGCTCGAGCTAATTTGATTTTTGGAGAATAGACATGTCCCGAGTCTGCCAAGTTACTGGCAAGCGTCCGGTGACCGGTAACAACCGTTCCCACGCACTGAACGCGACTAAACGCCGTTTCCTGCCGAACCTGCACTCTCACCGTTTCTGGGTTGAGAGCGAGAAGCGTTTTGTCACCCTGCGCGTATCTGCTAAAGGTATGCGTGTAATCGATAAAAAAGGCATCGATACAGTTCTGTCTGAACTGCGTGCCCGTGGCGAAAAGTACTAAGTACTTAGAGGAAATAAATCATGGCTAAAGGTATTCGTGAGAAAATCAAGCTGGTTTCTTCTGCTGGTACTGGTCACTTCTATACCACCACGAAGAACAAACGTACTAAGCCGGAAAAACTGGAACTGAAAAAATTCGATCCAGTTGTCCGTCAGCACGTTGTTTACAAAGAAGCAAAAATTAAATAATTTTCGCTCTCTTGTACGAAAACCTCGCTCCGGCGGGGTTTTTGCGTTTTCAGGCCGGGAGAATGCAACATGCCAGAATTACCTGAGGTAGAAACCAGCCGCCGCGGTATTGAACCGCATCTGGTGGGCGCGACAATTCTTCATGCGATTGTCCGTAACGGCCGCCTGCGCTGGCCGGTTTCAGAAGAAATCCATAGTCTGAGCGATAAGCCGGTACTGAGCGTACAGCGTCGCGCCAAATATCTGCTGCTGGAGCTGCCGGACGGCTGGATTATCATCCACCTGGGGATGTCCGGCAGCCTGCGTATTCTTCCCGAAGAGCTCCCGGCGCAAAAACATGACCATGTCGACCTGGTGTTAAGCAACGGCAAAGTGCTTCGCTATACCGACCCACGCCGTTTTGGCGCCTGGCTCTGGACCAAAGAGCTGGAGGGGCATAACGTGCTGGCGCACCTGGGGCCGGAGCCGTTAAGCGATGCGTTCAGCGCTGATTACCTGCTGCAACGCTGCGCGAAGAAGAAAACCGCCATTAAACCGTGGCTGATGGATAACAAGCTTGTGGTCGGCGTTGGTAATATCTACGCCAGCGAGTCGCTATTTGCCGCCGGTATTCATCCTGACAGGCTGGCCTCTTCGCTTTCACATGACGAATGCGAACTGCTGGTCCGCGCCATCAAAACGGTGCTCCAGCGTTCAATAGAGCAGGGCGGAACCACCCTGAAAGATTTTCTGCAAAGCGACGGCAAGCCTGGCTATTTTGCCCAGCAGCTGCAGGTCTATGGCCGCAAAGGCGAACCGTGCCGGGTTTGCGGTACGCCCATTATGGCGGCGAAGCATGCCCAGCGTGCGACGTTTTACTGCCGCCAGTGCCAGAAGTAGTGAAGGGACGTAAAAAAGGGGATTAAATAATCCCCTTTTTACTATGCCGGATGGCGGCGATTAAATATCGATATTCGCCGCTTTCAGGGCGTTCTCTTCGATAAAGGCGCGACGTGGTTCAACGGCGTCGCCCATCAGCGTGGTGAACAGCTGGTCGGCGGCAATCGCGTCCTTCACGGTAACGCGCAGCATACGACGGCTTTCCGGGTCCATAGTGGTTTCCCACAGCTGATCCGGGTTCATCTCGCCAAGGCCTTTATAACGCTGGATAGCCAGACCGCGACGGGACTCTCTCACCAGCCACTCCAGCGCCTGTTCGAAGCTGGCGATCGGCTGACGACGTTCGCCGCGTTCGATGAAGGCGTCGTCTTCAATCAGGCCGCGCAGTTTCTCGCCCAGCGTGCAGATGCGACGATATTCAGGCCCGGCGATAAACTCGTTATCCAGAGGATAATCGGTATCCACGCCGTGAGTACGAACCCGAATGACCGGTTCGAAATGGTTCAGCTCCGCATTAACGCGAATATCGTATTTCCACACGCTGCCGTGCGTCTCTTTCTCATTCAGCTCAGTAACCAGCGCATTGACCCAGCGCGTTACGGTCTGTTCATCAGAAAGGTTGGCTTCGGTCAGCGTTGGCTGATAAACCAGCTCTTTCAGCAGCGCGCGCGGGAAGCGGCGCTCCATGCGGCCAATCATCTTCTGGGTCGCATTGTACTCAGAGACCATTTTTTCCAGCACTTCGCCAGACAGCGCCGGCGCGCCTTCTGTGGTGTGCAGCGTCGCGCCGTCCAGAGCGATAGCGATTTGGTACTGATCCATCGCTTCATCGTCTTTAATATACTGTTCCTGCTTGCCTTTCTTCACCTTGTACAGCGGCGGCTGAGCGATATAAACATGGCCGCGCTCGATGATTTCCGGCATCTGACGATAGAAGAAGGTCAACAGCAGGGTACGGATGTGCGAGCCGTCGACGTCCGCATCGGTCATGATGATGATGCTGTGATAGCGCAGCTTGTCCGGGTTGTACTCGTCGCGGCCGATGCCGCAGCCCAGCGCGGTAATCAGCGTCGCCACTTCCTGGGAAGAGAGCATCTTGTCGAAGCGCGCTTTCTCTACGTTAAGGATTTTACCTTTGAGCGGCAGAATCGCCTGGTTCTTGCGGTTACGTCCCTGCTTGGCAGAGCCGCCCGCGGAGTCCCCTTCCACTAAGTACAGTTCAGAGTGGGCGGGGTCGCGTTCCTGGCAGTCCGCCAGCTTGCCCGGCAGACCGGCTAAGTCCAGCGCGCCTTTACGGCGGGTCATTTCACGGGCGCGGCGGGCGGCTTCACGGGCACGGGCCGCGTCGATGATTTTACCGACCACGATTTTGGCATCGGACGGGTTTTCCTGCAGATAGTCGCTCAGCAGTTCGTTCATCTGCTGCTCAACTGCCGATTTCACCTCAGAGGAGACCAGCTTGTCTTTGGTCTGGGAGGAGAATTTCGGGTCCGGCACTTTTACAGAGACAACGGCAATCAGGCCTTCACGGGCGTCGTCGCCGGTAGCGCTGACTTTCGCTTTTTTGCTGTAGCCTTCTTTATCCATGTAGGCGTTCAGGGTACGGGTCATCGCCGCACGGAAGCCAGCCAGGTGCGTACCGCCGTCACGCTGCGGAATGTTGTTGGTAAAGCAGTAGATGTTTTCCTGGAAACCGTCGTTCCACTGTAGCGCCACTTCCACGCCGATACCGTCTTTTTCGGTCGAGAAATAGAAAATGTTCGGGTGGATCGGCGTTTTGTTCTTATTGAGGTACTCAACAAACGCCTTGATGCCGCCTTCGTAGTGGAAATGGTCTTCTTTACCGTCGCGCTTGTCGCGCAGGCGAATGGAGACGCCGGAGTTCAGGAATGACAGCTCACGCAGGCGTTTCGCCAGGATCTCATATTCGAATTCGGTCACGTTGGTGAAGGTTTCGAGGCTCGGCCAGAAACGCACCATGGTGCCGGTTTTCTCGGTATCGCCAGTTACCGCCAGCGGTGCTTCCGGTACGCCATGCTGGTAAATCTGGCGGTGAGTTTTACCCTCACGGTTAATCACCAGTTCCAGTTTTTGCGACAGGGCGTTAACCACGGAGACGCCTACGCCGTGCAGGCCGCCGGAAACTTTATAGGAGTTATCGTCGAACTTACCGCCCGCGTGCAGGACGGTCATGATCACTTCCGCCGCCGACACCCCTTCCTCAGGGTGAATACCGGTCGGAATACCGCGCCCGTCATCCTGTACGGAAACGGAGTTGTCGGCATGGATGGTAACGATAATATCTTTACAGTGACCCGCGAGCGCTTCGTCGATAGCGTTATCTACCACCTCGAATACCATGTGGTGCAGACCGGTGCCGTCATCCGTGTCGCCGATATACATACCCGGGCGCTTACGCACCGCATCCAGCCCTTTCAGGACTTTGATACTGGAGGAGTCATAAGAATTCGACATCAACGTTTCTCGCTCATTTAATCTTGGGTTAATCCGTTATTTTACCCTTTTCCACGGTGAACATCTTCGAATTTTTGTCCGACATGTCCAGAACGTGTTCAGCGCTGATTGCGCTGACGAAGACCTGGGATTGCGTCGCTTTTAAGCGGCTGGCTAACAGCCCGCGTCGCGCATCATCCAGTTCAGAGGCAAAATCATCAATCAGGTAGAGACACCGCCGCCCGCTTTCACGGGTGAGGAACTCCCCTTGCGCCAGTCTCAGGGCGCACATCAGCAGCTTAAGCTGCCCGCGAGACAGGGTATCTTCTACCGGCGCGCCGTCAGCACGAATGCGGAAATCCGCCTTGTGCGGGCCGTGCGCGGTGTAGGTCAACATCCGGTCGCGCTCGAAGCTTCTCTCCAGCACCTCGGCATAGTCAGTCTCTTTCTCCCAGCCGCGCTGGAAAGAGAAGGTGAGGGAGAACTCCGGTAAAAACTGTTTGCAGGTGTCCGCCATGTCTTCCGCAATGGCCGCGCTGTATTCGGCGCGCCAGCGGCTGATCTGCTCCGTCAGGGGCACCAGCTCTTTGTCCCACGGGCGCAGTTGCCCGTAATGGCTGACCTGGCGAAGCGCGGCATTACGCTGCTTAAGCAGCCGCTTGAGGTTACTCCAGGCGGTAAAGAACCCGGCTTCGTTATGAAAGCATCCCCAGTCGAGGAACGCTCTTCTGTATTTGGGGCCGCCGTTGAGCAAAGTAAACCCTTCCGGCGTAATAAGCTGCATGGGCATCAGCAGCGCCAGCTCCGCCACTTTGTGGCCATCGGTGCCGTCGATGCGCACCGTACTGTCGCCCTGTTTGTCTTTGGTCAGGCCGATAGAGATTTCACGCTCGTCGCCCTGGAGCCGCCCGTGCAGAATGAACGACTCCTGCTCATGGCGAATAACGCGGCCAATCTGCAAACTGCGAAACGCCCGGCCGTGGCCAAGCGTGTAGATGGCTTCCAGCACGCTGGTTTTGCCGCTGCCGTTGGCGCCAACCAGGAAGTTAAAGCCGGGGGATAAAGCGAGATCCGCGTTTTCAATATTGCGGAAATCTTTGATAAGAAGGCGCGTCAGTGACATATCAGAGATTCTTCAGGCCAGGGCGTAATCGGCGCAGCCAGTTTCAACGCGGACTGCGCGCAGACCCTGGAGCGTACACGAAGTACGTGACAGGGGCGAGCACAGCCCAGGTTGAAAATGGCAAGTAAGATAGCCCGATATTTTCCACTACAAACGCATGGGCATGACAACGTAGGCTGCGGATTGGGATGCCGCATCTTCAATCTGTACGCTCGACACCGAATCGGTCAGCATAATGCGCACGTTTTCGCATTTCAGCGCATTCAGCACATCCAGCACATAGCTGACGTTAAAACCAATTTCCATCTCCGTGCCGGCGTAGGTGACGTCCAGAATCTCTTCTGCCTCTTCCTGCTCCGGGTTATTAGCGGTGATTTTGAGCTGGTTTTCGCTGACATACAGACGCACGCCGCGAAACTTCTCGTTCGAGAGGATCGCCGCGCGGGCAAAGGCCTGCTTAAGAATATCGCAGCCCGCTTCCAGATGTTTGTCCGGGTTCTTCGGCAATACGCGACGATAATCCGGGAAACGGCCATCAACCAGCTTCGAGGTGAAGATAAAGTCGCCGACGTGCGCGCGGATATTATTGCTGCCGATCTGTACGCGCAGCGGGTTTTCACCGCCGTCGAGCATACGCATCAGCTCGATTACCCCTTTACGCGGCACGATCACCGAATGGTTAGGCAGCGAGGTGCCAATTGGCATCGAGCAGACCGCCAGCCGGTGGCCGTCGGTCGCTACGGTACGCAGCTCTTCGCCTTCGGTTTCGAACAGCATGCCGTTTAAGTAGTAGCGAACGTCCTGATGCGCCATGGAAAACTGCGTCGCTTCAATCAGGCGTTTCATCGTAGCCTGCGCCACGGTGAACTCTACCTCGCTCTGCCAGTCGTCCAGATTGGGGAAATCGGCGGCAGGCAGGGTGGAAAGCGAGAAGCGGCTGCGCCCGGAGCGCACCAGCATCCGTTCGCCTTCCAGCTGAACGGCGATTTCGGCCCCTTCCGGCAGACCACGGCAGATATCGAAAAATTTACGCGCCGGGACGGTCGTCGCCCCCGGCTCGTGCGGCTGAACCAGCGCGACGCGGGCAACCATTTCCATTTCCAGATCGGTACCGGTCAGCGAAAGCGTTCCGTCTGCCACCTGCAGCAGCAGATTACCGAGAATGGGTAACGTCGGGCGACCGCCCAGCGGGCCGCTTACCTGTTGCAGCGGCTTTAAAAGATGTTCACGTTCAACGGTAAATTTCATAGCGTCACGAAGATAATGTTCTGATTAAATTGGAGAAATCTTCTTTAATATCGTGGCTTTCTTCACGCAGCTGCTCAATCTTGCGGCAGGCGTGCAGCACGGTAGTATGGTCACGGCCGCCAAACGCGTCGCCAATTTCCGGCAGACTGTGGTTGGTCAGCTCTTTCGCCAGCGCCATCGCCATCTGGCGCGGACGCGCCACAGAACGCGAGCGGCGCTTGGAGAGCAGGTCGGCTACTTTTATCTTGTAGTACTCCGCCACCGTCTTTTGAATATTGTCGATGGTGACCAGTTTTTCCTGCAGCGCCAACAGATCCCTGAGCGCCTCGCGCACAAAATCAATGGTGATGGCACGGCCGGTAAAGTTGGCGTTAGCGATAACGCGGTTCAGCGCCCCTTCCAGCTCGCGCACGTTTGAGCGCAGACGCTTGGCAATAAAGAACGCCACCTCGCCCGGCAGACGAATGTCGTTCTCGTCCGCTTTTTTCATCAGGATCGCCACGCGGGTCTCCAGCTCAGGCGGCTCAATAGCCACCGTCAGCCCCCAGCCGAAGCGGGATTTCAGACGATCTTCAACGCCGTTGATCTCTTTTGGATAACGATCCGAGGTCAGGATGATCTGCTGATTGCCTTCCAGCAAGGCGTTAAAGGTGTGGAAAAACTCTTCCTGAGAGCGTTCTTTATTGGCAAAGAATTGAATGTCATCGATGAGCAGGGCGTCAACGGAGCGGTAGTAGCGTTTAAACTCTTCAATCGCGTTGTTTTGCAGGGCTTTTACCATGTCCTGAACAAAGCGCTCAGAGTGCATATAGACCACTTTCGCGTTGGGCTTGCGGGCCATGATGCCATTACCCACCGCATGTAAAAGGTGAGTTTTACCCAAGCCAGTGCCGCCGTACAGGAACAGCGGGTTATACGCGCCGCCGGGGTTGTCAGCCACCTGACGCGCCGCCGCGCGGGCCAGCTGGTTGGATTTACCTTCGACGAAGTTGTCAAAAGTGTGCTTGAGATTGACGTTAGAGCGGTAGGTCGGTTCCGCCGGGGCCGGTACGTTATCCCAGCCAGGACGGGCCGCAGGGGCAACGCGTTGCGGCGGAACCTGCGCCGCCTGTACCGGAGCGGCCACGTGAGCAGGCTCCCGGTGCAGCTGCGCAACAGGCTTTGTCCCAACCTCGAAACGCAGCTGTGGGGCGTCCGCACCACAGAAATCGTTCAGCAGCCCATTGATGTTATTGAGGTATTTGTCTCTTACCCAATCGAGCACGAAACGGTTTGGCGCATACAAAGCCAGCGTGTTATCGCTCAGTTCCGCCTGCAATGGGCGGATCCACATGCTGAATTCTGTGGCTGGTAACTCATCCTGCAATCGGGCAAGACACTGCTGCCAAAGCGAAAGTGACACGGCGGACTCCACTCGAACAAAAATCGATAAATAAAAGACAGAAACATTAATGATTGTTGACACACGTCGATAAGACCCAACAAGGGTGACGTGCGAACCGCTATTTGCGGTTATTGCCCGGCGCATGATCCTGGATCGCGATCGGGACCGCGGATCATAGCGTAAACTGCGCCAGAGATCTTCTGTTTATCACAGATTCTTCACGATTTATCCACAGGGAGAGTCGGAATCGGGTAAGTGTAATCGATCCCAGGGGGAGTGCGGCACGATTTAGGCCGCATATTGGAAAATTTAATGAGTAACCCTGAAATTCTGCCTAAACGATCTAACGAAGATCCCGCCCGATCCTTGCGCTTTCCCATTCGCCCCGTATAATCCTCCCCCCGGCGCGCTATGCTCGTTTTCAGTCGTCGAAGGTTGCCTGTTTTTCCAGCAAAACCGTGTAAAAATAGGCTGCTTATAAGGAAAGAGAATTGACTCCGGAGTGTACAATTATTACAATCCGGCCTCTTTAATCACCCACGGCTCTGGCGTCCGTCGTTCGATGTTTGTTCGGATATCCATTAAAGCCGTTGAATTTATCCAAGTTTAGGTAGAAATCGCCATGAAACGCACTTTTCAACCGTCTGTACTGAAGCGCAACCGTTCTCACGGCTTCCGTGCTCGTATGGCTACTAAAAATGGTCGCCAGGTTCTGGCTCGTCGTCGCGCTAAAGGCCGCGCACGTCTGACCGTTTCCAAGTAATAAAGCTAACCCCTGAGTGGTTAAGCTCGCATTTCCCAGGGAGTTACGTTTGTTAACTCCCACTCATTTCACATTCGTCTTCCAGCAGCCACAACGGGCTGGCACGCCGCAAATCACTATCCTCGGCCGCCTGAATTCGCTGGGGCATCCCCGTATCGGTCTTACCGTCGCTAAAAAAACGTAAAACGCGCCCATGAACGCAATCGGATTAAACGTCTGACGCGTGAAAGCTTTCGTTTACGTCAGCACGAACTCCCCGCAATGGACTTCGTGGTAGTGGCGAAAAAAGGGGTTGCTGACCTCGATAACCGTGCTCTTACGGAAGCGTTGGAAAAGTTATGGCGCCGCCATTGTCGCCTGGCTCACGGCTCCTGATAGCCCTGATTCGGGTCTATCAAATCCTGATTAGTCCGCTACTCGGGCCGCGTTGCCGTTTCACCCCGACCTGTTCGCACTATGGAATTGAGGCCTTACGCAGGTTTGGAGTGATAAAAGGCAGTTGGTTGACAGTGAAACGCGTATTAAAATGCCACCCTTTACACCCGGGTGGAGACGACCCCGTCCCGCCAGGACCCTTTAATACCAGAGAACACTAACGATGGATTCGCAACGCAATCTTTTTATCATCGCTTTGTTGTTCGTGTCTTTCATGATCTGGCAAGCCTGGGAGCAGGATAAAAATCCTCAGCCTCAGCAGCAGACCACGCAGACTACGACCACCGCAGCGGGTAGCGCAGCCGAGCAGGGCGTACCGGCCAGTGGCCAGGGGAAACTGATTACGGTTAAGACCGATGTGCTTGAGCTGACCATCAACACCCGTGGTGGTGATGTTGAGCAGGCACTGCTGTTAACCTACCCGAAAGAGCTTAAGTCCAACGAGCCGTTCCAACTGCTGGAAACGACGCCTGAGTTTGTTTACCAGGCGCAGAGCGGCCTGACCGGTCGCGATGGCCCGGATAACCCGGCTAACGGCCCGCGTCCGCTGTACAACAGCGAAAAAGATGCGTTTGTGATGGCCGATGGCCAGAACGAACTGGCGATCCCGCTGACCTATACCGATGCCGCTGGCAACACCTTTACCAAAACCTTCACGCTGAAACGCGGTGAATATGCGGTAAACGTGGGCTACAGCGTGCAGAACGCCGGTCAGAAACCGCTGGAAGTCTCTTCCTTTGGTCAGCTGAAACAGTCCATCAATCTGCCGTCGCATCGCGACACTGGCAGCAGCAACTTTGCACTGCATACTTTCCGCGGCGCGGCCTACTCCACGCCGGACGAGAAGTATGAGAAGTACAAGTTCGACACCATTGCAGATAATGAAAACCTGAACGTCTCCGCTACCAGCGGGTGGGTGGCCATGCTGCAGCAGTACTTTGCGACCGCATGGATCCCGCATACCGCCGGTACGAATAACTTCTATACCGCTAACCTGGGTAACGGCATCGCCGCTATCGGTTACAAATCCCAGCCGGTTATCGTTCAGCCGGGCCAGGCTGCTTCTCTGAACAGCACCCTGTGGGTGGGTCCGGAAGTGCAGGATAAAATGGCCGCCGTGGCGGATCACCTTGACCTGACCGTGGATTACGGCTGGCTGTGGTTTATTTCTCAGCCGCTGTTCAAACTGCTGAAATGGATCCATAGCTTCCTGGGCAACTGGGGCTTCTCCATTATCGTTATCACCTTTATCGTTCGTGGCATCATGTACCCGCTGACCAAAGCGCAGTACACCTCCATGGCGAAGATGCGCATGCTGCAGCCGAAGATTCAGGCGATGCGTGAGCGTCTGGGCGATGACAAACAGCGTCAGAGCCAGGAGATGATGGCCCTGTACAAAGCTGAGAAGGTTAACCCGCTGGGCGGCTGCTTCCCGCTGGTCATCCAGATGCCAATCTTCCTGGCGCTGTACTATATGCTGATGGGCTCCGTTGAGCTGCGCCACGCGCCGTTCGCTCTGTGGATTCATGACTTGTCCGCACAGGACCCGTACTACATCCTGCCGATCCTGATGGGCGTGACGATGTTCTTCATCCAGAAGATGTCGCCGACCACCGTGACCGACCCGATGCAGCAGAAGATCATGACCTTTATGCCGGTCATCTTCACCGTGTTCTTCCTGTGGTTCCCGTCAGGTCTGGTGCTGTACTATATCGTCAGCAACCTGGTGACCATCATCCAGCAGCAGCTGATCTACCGTGGTCTGGAGAAACGTGGACTGCACAGCCGCGAGAAGAAGAAGTCTTAATTCGGCGGTAAGCCGGATAAGGCGAAACCGCCATCCGGCAAACGGAACATAACCTGAAGGGCGGTCTGATGACCGCCTTTTTTATTGCGATGAAAGAGATAAACCATGAGCCATAACGACACGATCGTCGCCCAGGCAACCCCACCGGGACGCGGCGGCGTCGGTATTCTGCGCATCTCCGGCCTGAAGGCGCGCGAGGTAGCCCAAGCCGTACTGGGCAAACTGCCCAAACCCCGCTACGCCGACTATCTGCCGTTTAAGGACGCCGATGGTACCGCGCTGGACCAGGGGATCGCCCTGTGGTTTCCCGGCCCAAACTCTTTTACCGGCGAAGATGTGCTGGAGTTACAGGGGCACGGTGGCCCGGTTATTCTCGACCTGCTGCTAAAGCGTATCCTGACTCTTCCTGGCCTGCGCATCGCCCGTCCCGGCGAATTCTCTGAGCGGGCGTTTCTTAACGATAAGCTCGATCTGGCCCAGGCCGAAGCCATTGCCGACCTGATCGACGCCAGCTCTGAGCAGGCGGCGCGTTCAGCGCTGAACTCGTTGCAGGGGGCGTTTTCCGCCCGCGTTAACCATCTGGTGGAAGCGCTCACTCACCTGCGCATCTATGTGGAAGCGGCCATTGATTTCCCGGATGAAGAGATAGATTTCCTCTCTGACGGCAAAATTGAAGCGCAGCTCAATGGCGTCATGGCCGATCTCGACGCCGTACGCGCCGAAGCGCGTCAGGGCAGCCTGCTGCGCGAAGGAATGAAAGTGGTGATTGCCGGGCGTCCCAATGCGGGCAAATCAAGCCTGCTGAACGCGCTGGCAGGCCGTGAGGCGGCGATCGTGACCGATATCGCCGGCACCACCCGCGACGTGCTGCGCGAGCATATCCACATCGACGGAATGCCGCTGCACATTATCGACACCGCCGGGCTGCGCGATGCCAGCGACGAAGTGGAGCGCATCGGCATCGAGCGCGCCTGGCAGGAGATTGAGCAGGCGGACCGCGTGCTGTTTATGGTGGATGGCACCACCACGGATGCCGTTGACCC
>NZ_HE578948.1:12593-41350 GCF_000321045.1 Phytobacter massiliensis JC163 | reverse complement strand
TTTTATTGCCCGCCTGCCGGCAAAATTGCCGATTACCGTCGTGCGTAACAAAGCCGATATGACTGGCGAAACGCTGGGTATCAGCGATGTGAATGGTCACTCACTTATTCGCCTGTCGGCGCGTACCGGCGACGGTGTGGATCTGCTGCGCAACCACCTCAAACAGAGTATGGGCTTTGATACCAGCATGGAGGGCGGCTTCCTGGCCCGCCGCCGCCACCTGCAGGCGCTGGAAGAGGCCGCAGAGCATCTCCAGCAGGGCAAAGCCCAACTGCTGGGCGCGTGGGCGGGTGAACTACTGGCGGAAGAACTGCGGCTGGCGCAGCAGGCGTTAAGCGAGATAACCGGGGAGTTTACCTCTGACGATCTGCTGGGGCGTATTTTCTCCAGCTTCTGTATTGGGAAGTAACGTGTAATCCGTGGACGTTCGTTGATTGTTTGCTAATGGTGATGGTCATGACTGCCGAATATACCGTTGTTGAATCTGTTCCCTCTGCCGAAGATTTTTGTCGTTTACGTAGTATCTCAGGCTTGTCAGCACGACCGCTTGAGGCCGCCAAAGTGGGTTTGCCACGAAGCTGTTATGGTGTACATATTCTCTGGCAAGGAGTGCCTGTTGGCATGGGACGTATCGTTGGTGATGGTGCATTAAACTTCGAGATAGTCGATATAGCCGTCGATCCCGCCCATCAGGGGCGTGGCCTTGGCCGCATGATTATGGAAAATATTATTCTCTGGCTGGACAGGAACGCTTATAAGGGCAGTTATGTCACTTTGATCGCTGATGTACCAGAACTCTACGCTAAGTTCGGTTTTGAGTTAGTCAGGCCGGAAAGTGAAGGAATGGCCAGAATTTGGGGATAGTTTCCAGTCATTATCCAACCTTTGTGCCCTTGAATAGGTTCATAGTCGTGTTTTCAAGGAAGATCATTGCTGATATATGAACAAGATAGCCAGATTTTCCACTATCTATAAGGCGGACGCCGTTAGCCTCAGCGCCCTCTACGAAGCCACCAGCGAGCGAACGCTGGCGGCCTGGCAGCAGGTGCCCGATTGCGGCGAGGTCATGCAAAACGCCCATTACGATCCGCACCGGCTGGCGCTGGCAACCGGCATCCAGCCGCCGCTCTCTGGCGCTATCGCTTCCCTGCGGCAAAAGCTCGCCGCGCTCACCGGTGACGACCCGCTGGCCGACTGTATGCCCGCCAGCGGCCTGCATTTTACGTTTCTGCCTGTCACGCTACCGCTTTACGAAAAAGGCCAACGTCCTCAAGAGTTGGACGCCCTGCGCGCGCTATGGCAGACGTGGGACGGGCAAACCACGCGGATCCGTGGGCTGCGGCTGGTGGCGTTGCCCGGCCAGCTGTTGCTGGCTGGCATCCCGGATGAAGCGAGCCAGCGGGCGCGCCAGACCTTTTGCGAAACACTGCTCTCCTCGCCCTGGCGCGACAGCTTACTGGCGCGGCATAAAACCACGCCGCTGCCACCGCCATTCTGGCACACAACCCTGTTACGATATCGGGCACAATGCTTACCTGTGCCGCTACGCCGTTTTTTATCCAGGAACGTAACCGGCGCTATGGCGACGTTGCAGGCCCGCTCATACTCGGCCTGGTCAACTACAACTGGACGCAGGTAGATCGGATTAAATAATCACGGGGTAAATAGGTAATACCGCATGCATTAACGAAATAAATTGTAAATGTCGCATTACGGACTTTTCATCCATCTGTTTGCGCATTAAAACGTATGCGGTATGCGCAATAATCATCTTTCTCAGCACACCGGACCATTATCACGGAGCGAAAAATGGCAACGCATTTTGCAAGAGGGATCTTTTCTGAAGAGTGTCTCATTTCCAGTCGGCTACCGCAGGCCTGCCATGCAATGGCCCGCCAGCTCCCCGAACATCAGCGGCTGCGTTTTCTGGCGTCCAGGGCGTTACTCGCCGAAATGATGAGTATGCTTTATGGCGTAAGCGAACTGCCGGAGATCGTTCGTGAGCCAGACGGCTCCTCCCGTTTTGCCGATCCTGACCTGCCGCGCTTTTCCACGGCCTGGGCCGGAAATATGGCAGGCGTGGCGATTACCACCGAAGGGGAGTGTGGCCTGGACATGGAACTGCAGCGCGCGACGCGCAGTTTTCACAGCCCGTACGCACAAAAGCCATGGCAGTTCAGCAGCAATGAACAGCTGTGGATCAACAATCAAAGCGATCCCAACGAAGCGCAGGCGCAACTTTCCACCCTGCGCCAGAGCGTTCTCAAACTTATCCACCCGGCACAAAATGCCGCTGATGCGCTGCAGCTGTTGCCCGGTTCAGGCCGTTTACGCGTACCGCACTTACAGCAGGTTGAGGCGCTATGCGATGCAGAGGATGTGCTGATCTGGTCGGTGGCGGTGGCTCCGGCTATTGAAAGCCTCAAGATCTGGGAATTTAACAGCAGATACGGCTGGCGGGCGCTGGCGGATATTCAGGCCCGGGCTAACGATCCCGACTCCCGCCTGATGCGTTTTACCAGTTTGCCCGTCGAGAAAACCCTGACGTTCTGAGCGAGAAACGAAGCAGGCCTTCCCCCTGAGCAGGGGGAAGGCGCGGGGATTAATGCGCGTCGATAAAGACGATTTTCAGCACGAACAGCAGCGCCACCACAACCACGCAGAGGCTCAGATCGCGCAGACGGCCGGTGAAGATTTTCATTACGCAATAGGAGATAAAGCCCAGCGCGATACCTTCGGTAATGGAGAAGCTAAACGGCATCATTACCGCGGTAATAAAGGCGGGCACCGCTTCTGTCAGGTCATCCCACTTCACGCGGGCCAGGCTGGAGGTCATCAGCACGCCAACATAGATCAGCGCGCCCGCCGCCGCATAGCCCGGCACCATCCCCGCCAGCGGCGAGAGGAAGATAACCAGCAGGAACAGAATGCCCACCACCACGGCGGTCAGGCCCGTGCGGCCGCCCACAGAGACGCCGGAAGAGGACTCGATATAAGCGGTTACGGAAGAGGTGCCGATAAAAGCACCCGCGACAGAAGAGATACTGTCAACGTACAGCGCCTGCTTCATGCGCGGGAACTTGCCTTTTTCGTCCACCAGCCCGGCTTTATCCGTCACGCCAATCAGCGTACCGGAAGAGTCGAACAGGTTGACCAGCATGAAGGAGAAAATCACGCCCGCCAGACCGATGTTAAAGGAGCCAGCCAGGTCAACATTACCGACCACGCTGCTAATGCTCGGCGGCGCGGAGACGATACCGTGATACTGCACGTCGCCCATCATCCAGCCCAGCAGGGTTGTGACCACGATAGAGACCAGCACCGCGGCGTGAATATTACGGGACGCCAGGATAGCGATGATAAAAAAGCCCAGCACGCCAAGCAGTACCGAGTGAGAGGTCAGGTTACCGATGCTGACCAGCGTCTCCTGGTTCGCCACGATCACGCCCGCGTTTTTCAGGCCCATCATGCCGATAAACAGGCCGATACCGCTGGTTATGCCGACACGAAGGCTGACCGGAATGTTGGCGATCATCCAGTAACGGACGCGGAAAATCGTCAACAGCAGCAGGCCAACGGCTCCCCAGAAGATAGCGCCCATGCCAATCTGCCAGGAGAGGCCCATTGCGCCAACAACCACAAAGGCGAAGAAGGCGTTCAACCCCATCGCAGGCGCCAGCGCCACCGGCAGGTTGGCGAACAGCCCCATCAGGATACTACCGAGCGCGGCGATAAGGCAGGTAGTCACGAAAACCGCGCTGGTGTCCATTCCGGCTACGCCCAGAATCTGCGGGTTAACAAAAACGATATACACCATCGTTAGAAAGGTGGTGAAACCGGCGATCACTTCGGTTCGCGCCGTTGTGCCGTGGTCGCGCAGTTTAAACACGCGCTCAAGCAGCCCGTGGCCCGATGCCTGGGTAGTGTGTTGTTGGCTCATTATCAATTTCCGAACAAAGGAGGGAAAATTCGTCGCTATCCTATACCAAAATGAGACAATATTGACCTTAGTCACACACTTTTTTTCATTGATTTTGCTTATACGGCAACGATTGCGTGGGGTAATCTGCCGTAAGTAAACGTTAAACTTGCAATAACAGGAACTGGCATGTCCCAAATAGAAGCGGTATTTTTCGACTGTGACGGCACCCTGGTCGACAGTGAGGTCATCTGTTCACGCGCTTACGTGCATATGTTTAAGGAGTTTGGCATTCCCCTTGATCTGGAGGAGGTGTTCAAACGCTTTAAGGGGATGAAGCTCTACGAGATTATGGACGTCGTGGGCGCAGAACACGGCGTTAACCTGGATAAAGCCGCGCTGGAGGCCGTATTCCGTAGCGAAGTGGCCCGCCTGTTTGATTCAGAACTGGAGATCATTCCGGGGGCGAAGGAGCTGTTAGAGGCCGTTACGGTGCCGATTTGCGTCGTCTCTAACGGTCCGGTCAGTAAAATGCAGCACTCACTGGGCAAGCTCGAGCTGCTGCACCACTTCCCGGATCTGCTGTTCAGCGGCTATGACATTCAGCGCTGGAAGCCCGATCCGGAACTGATGTTCCATGCCGCCAGGGCGCTTAACGTCAACACGCAGAACTGTATTCTGGTTGATGACTCGGTGGCAGGCGCGCAGTCGGGCATCGCGGCGGGGATGGAGGTGTTCTATTTCTGCGCCGACCCGCATAACAAACCGATCGACCACCCAAAAGTGACTACCTTTACGGAACTGGCGCAGCTGCCGGCGCTGTGGAAGGCGCGCGGATGGGATATTACGCGTTAACATTTTTGCCTCTCCCTGACGGGAGAGGCTGTCGGTTTATTTAAAAAGCTTCTGCACAAACTCTGCATAAGCCGGACGCCAGACGTCCATTTCATGGTTCAGCCCGGGGTACTCCTTATAGTCAAAGCGAATCCCCTGTTTTTCCAGCTCGCTTTTCAGGCCCGCAATATCCTTGCCGGTAACCGAGTCGTTTTCACCGACCACAACCGTGAAGTTATGCAGCTGCTTATTAACCGCCTCTGGCTGGTTAAGCCGGGCCGTGACGCCTTCATCAGGAACGGTGGTGGTGGTTACGCCGCTAAAGGTGGCCAGCCAGCCAAAGCTTTCATGATGGTTCATTACCGATACCAGCGCCTGATAGCCTCCCTGCGATAGCCCGGCCAGCGCGCGTCCCGCCGCGTCTTTGCGCACGCTAAAACGCGTGTCGATCATCGGAATGATATCCTCCATCAGTTCGCGGTCTGCCGCTTTCGCGTTCAGCGGGTAGAAAGTTTTACGTCTCTCTTTGGGCGGATAATTTTCTGCAATAGCCTGCGCGATATCCGTTTCCGTGTCCGGCACGACCACCAGCATCGGCTTGATTTTCCCCTCGGCAAGCAGGTTATCCATGATCTGGGGTAACCGCCCCTGGTCAATAGCGGAAAGGCCGGTATCACCAAAGCCATGATAAAAATAGAGAACAGGTAACGGTTCCTCTTTGCCGTCGTATCCCGGCGGCGTCCAGACATAAACGCGGCGTTCAGCGGTTAACGCTTTTGAATGGTAGGTAATAGTCAGCAAATCCCCATGCGGGACGGCCCGATCGTCAAGGATGCTACCCGGCACCAGAATCAGGCTGGTATTGACCTGACGCTGCGGTTTCTGAAAACGGCTCCCCGTATCCACGGAGCGGAATCCGTCTACGTCAAAGTAGTATTCATAAAGGTTGGGCTTTTGGATCTCGCTCTTCCAGGACCATACCCCGTTTTCATCTTTCGTCATGTCATGGGAGACGAAGCTGTCCGCGGCGGCGCCTGTCACCACCGCGACATGCTTCGCATGGGGAGCAAAGAGACGAAAAGTGATGCTCTTGTCGGCGTTAACCTGGGTGACATATTGGCTCACCGGCACCGTCTGGTCGGGCGTGGAAGGAAGAGGGGCGGCGAGAGCCGTTCCCGTCGCGCCGCCTGAAAGCATAGCGATGAGCACAGTCAGACAGGCAATGTTTGTTTTCATGATATTTCCCTCTTGTAGGTGATGGCTGCGTCATATCCTGACGAAGCCGCAACGAATGGAAGACAGGACGTGCTGCCCCGTCGACCACAGTAGCCATGCGAACAAGCGGAAAATGTGACCTCGCTCATAAACAAAAACGCCAGCACAGGCTGGCGTTTGTATCACTGAACAGGAAGGCGATTACTCTTTCGGATCTTTACCCGCCAGCAGCTTATCCAGCTCATCGCCGCCTACGTGACGGAAATCCTGACCTTTCAGGAAGTAGAAGATGTATTCGCAAATATTCTGGCAGCGGTCGCCGATGCGCTCAATAGAACGGGCGCAGAAGAGGGCGGTCAACACGCTGGGAATGGTGCGCGGATCTTCCATCATGTAGGTCATCAGCTGACGCACAATGCCTTCGTACTCCTGGTCAACTTTCTTGTCTTCACGGTAGATACGTACCGCTTCGTCAATATCCATTCGCGCAAACGCATCCAGCACGTCGTGCAGCATCTGCACCGTATGGCGACCTAACGACTCCAGGCTGACCAGCAGCGGCTGATGCTGGTGGGAAAACTTCTCCAGCGCAGTGCGGCAAATCTTGTCCGCCACGTCGCCAATTCGCTCCAGTTCGGCGATGGTTTTGATAATGACCATGACCAGACGCAGATCGCTGGCGGTCGGCTGACGCTTGGCGATAATGCGCACGCAGGCTTCATCGATGGCCACTTCCATCATATTGACCTGCTTGTCACCCTCAACGACGCGCTTTGCCAGCTCGCTGTCCTGGTTATGCATTGCCGTGATGGCATCAGAGAGCTGTTGCTCGACCATCCCACCCATGGTCATCACCTGAGTGCGGATACTTTCCAGCTCGGCGTTAAACTGGCCGGAAATATGTTTATTGAGGTTAAGATTGTCCATTGCGTACTCCTGAATCAACCGTAGCGGCCAGTAATATAATCTTCTGTTTGTTTCTTCGCGGGCTTGGTGAACAGATCGTCCGTGTTGCTGAATTCAATCAGCTCGCCAAGATACATAAACGCCGTATGATCGGAGCAACGCGCCGCCTGCTGCATGTTGTGAGTAACGATCACCACGGTGTAGTCCTGTTTCAGCTCGGTGATCAGCTCTTCAATACGCCCGGTAGAGATCGGGTCGAGGGCGGAGCAGGGTTCATCCAGCAGCAGAACTTCCGGGCGAATGGCGATACCGCGCGCGATGCACAGGCGCTGCTGCTGACCACCAGAGAGAGAGTATCCGCTCTGATGCAGCTTATCTTTGGTTTCATTCCACAGAGCGGCTTTGGTCAACGCCCACTGCACACGCTCATCCATATCGGCGCGGGAGAGCTTTTCAAACAGACGCACGCCAAAGGCGATATTGTCGTAAATCGACATCGGGAACGGCGTCGGCTTCTGAAAGACCATCCCCACTTTGGCGCGAAGTAGCGCGATATCCTGGGTATTGGTGAGAATATTGTCGCCATCCAGCAGGATTTCACCTTCTGCGCGCTGTTCCGGGTAAAGCTCGAACATTTTGTTAAAGGTGCGCAGCAGGGTGGACTTACCGCAGCCTGAAGGCCCGATAAAAGCGGTCACCTGATTTTTGGCAATATCCAGACTGATATTTTTCAGGGCATGGAATTTGCCGTAATAGAAGTTCAAATCACGAACCTGAATCTTGCCCGGCGTTGTATCAACCATACTCATTTGTCTCTTTCCTCACTCGACGCCGCGTTTCGCCGCGCCGTAAAAATTAGTGTTTCTTCGTCGCGAAAATGACGCGCGCCAGGATATTCAGCAGCAGAACGCACAGGGTTATCAGCAGAACGCCAGCCCAGGCCAGTTGCTGCCACTCTACGAATGGACTCATGGCGAATTTGAAAATGGTCACCGGCAGGTTAGCGATAGGCCGCATCATATCGGTGCTCCAGAACTGGTTGGAGAGCGCAGTAAAGAGCAGCGGGGCGGTTTCGCCCGCAATACGCGCCACCGCCAGCAGCACACCGGTCATGATCCCGGAGACAGACGCTTTTAACGTAATGGCGGAAATCATCTTCCACTTCGGCGTCCCCAGCGCATAAGCCGCCTCACGCAGGCTATCCGGCACCAGCTTAAGCATGTTTTCCGTGGTACGAATAACAATCGGCACCTGCAACAGCGCCAGCGCGATAACGCCCGCCCAGCCGGAGAAGTGCTGCATCTGCGCCACCACCACGGTGTAAACAAAGAGGCCCACAACGATAGAAGGCGCGGAGAGCAGAATGTCGTTAATGAAACGGATAACTTCGGCAAGCAGGGATTTACGGCCATATTCCGCCAGATAAATGCCGGCCATGATGCCCAGCGGCGTACCGATAACAGTCGCACACAGAATCAGCAGGCCGCTGCCCGCCAAGGCGTTTGCCAGCCCGCCGCCCGCCGTGTTCGGCGGCGGCGTCATTTCGGTGAACAGCGCCAGCGACATACCGTCAAAACCGCGTGCGATGGTCGAGAAGAGGATCCAGACCAGCCAGAACAGACCAAACGCCATTGTCGCCATCGACAGGGCCAACGCGATACGGTTTTTGATGCGGCGACGCGACTGCATTTTGCGGCGGGATTCCGCCAGTTCTGCGGTGTTTTGCATATCGAGCGTAGCCATTAGCGTGCCCCCTCGTTCTTCGCCAGACGCATGATCATGAACTTAGAGATCGCCAGCACGATAAACGTAATCACGAAGAGGATCAGGCCCAGCTCCATCAGTGCGGCAACGTGCAGCCCCGATTCCGCCTCGGCGAATTCGTTAGCCAGCGCAGAGGTAATACTGTTACCCGGCATATAGAGCGACACGCTGTCGAGCTGGTAGGTGTTGCCGATGATAAAGGTCACGGCCATGGTTTCCCCCAGCGCGCGTCCCAGCCCCAGCATCACGCCGCCGATAACGCCGTTTTTGGTGAACGGCAGCACGATACGCCAGATAACTTCCCAGGTGGTGCAGCCGATACCGTAGGCCGACTCTTTCATCATCACCGGCGTCTGTTCGAATACATCACGCATGACCGCCGCAATGTACGGAATAATCATAATGGCGAGGATAATGCCCGCCGCCAGGATACCGATGCCGAAAGCCGGGCCAGAGAAGAGGGCGCCGACAAAAGGAATGGCGGAAAGCACATTGCCGACCGGCTCCTGAAAATATTTGGCGAACAGCGGGGCGAAAATAAACAGGCCCCACATGCCGTACACGATACTGGGGATAGCCGCCAGCAATTCAATCGCAATACCCAGCGGGCGCTTAAGCCAGCCCGGCGCCAGCTCCGTCAGGAACAGAGCAATGCCGAAGCTTACCGGAACGGCAATCAGCAGGGCGATAAATGAGGTAACCAGCGTGCCGTAAATAGGCACCAGCGCGCCGAACGTCTCGTTTGGCGCATCCCACTCTTTTGTCCACAAGAATGAGAAACCAAATTTCTGAATACTCGGCCATGATGAGAAAATCAGAGACACGATAATGCCGCCAAGCAGCAATAGCACAATCAGCGCAGCCAGTCTTACCAGCGCGCTGAAAATCATGTCACCTTTTTTACCCGGGGGGTTAAAAGCCGGCTTGGTTGCAGCCATAAGTTACTCTTCTGTTAAAACGTCTTTCGAATAGCCTGGTGGCCTACAGTGAGGACTGTAAGGCGGGGAGCACTGCGCTACCCGCCATCTTCGTCAACGATATTCTGTTAATAAACCGCTTTACCGCTGCTGTCTTTCACGCTGGTCTTCCATGCGGCGCGAACTTGTTCAACTACGCTTTCCGGCAGGGTTGCATAATCCAGGTCGTTAGCCTGTTTGCCGCCGTTTTTGTATGCCCAGTCGAAGAATTTCAGCACTTCGGCACCCTGCTCAGGTTTCTTCTGCTCTTTGTGCACCAGGATGAAGGTGGTGGAGGTGATCGGCCACACGTCATCGCCTTTCTGGTTCGTCAGATCCTGAGCGAAAGATTTGCTCCAGTCGATGTTCTTAGTGGCGTTAGAGAAGCTCTCTTCGGTCGGGCTGACCGGTTTGCCATCGGCAGAAACCAGCTTGGTGTAAGCCAGGTTGTTCTGCTTAGCGTAAGCATACTCAACATAACCAATAGAGCCTGGCAGACGCTGTACGAACGCGGCGATGCCGTCGTTACCTTTACCGCCCAGACCGGTCGGCCAGTTAACGGTAGAGCCTGCGCCTACTTTTGATTTCCACTCTTCGTTAACTTTCGCCAGGTAGCTGGTGAAGACGAAGGAGGTACCGGAGCCATCAGCACGACGAACAACGGCGATGTTCTGAGACGGCAGTTTTTTGCCCGGGTTCAGCTTAGCGATTGCCGCGTCATCCCATTTTTTGATTTTGCCCAGGTAGATATCGCCCAGGGTTTTGCCATCCAGAACCAGCTCACCGGATTTGAAGCCTTCCAGGTTAACGGCCAGCACCACGCCGCCGATAACGGTCGGGAACTGGAACAGGCCTTCCTGAGCCAGTTTCTCATCAGCCAGAGGAGCATCAGAAGCACCGAAATCAACGGTGTTGGCAATGATCTGTTTTACGCCGCCGGAAGAACCGATACCCTGGTAGTTTACTTTGCCACCGGTCTCTTTCTGGTAGGTATCAGCCCATTTGGCATACACCGGCGCAGGGAAAGTTGCACCAGCGCCCGTAAGATTTGCTGCAGCGCTAACAGCGAAAGCGCTCAGAGAAAAGGTCGCGGCGACAACAGTTGCGACAGTGGTACGCATAACGTTCATAATGTCTCCTGCAAGGATCGTAAATCATTGTTTAAGTGGCTACGACGAGCAAAATAGGACACTTTGATGACAGTTATATGCAACGAATGTTACGGTTTAATGACAGCGGCTATTTTCCTTTTGTCAGCGCCCGTCGCCGGTAGTGCATAACTCTTAAGCGGATACGCCAGCGCATTAGCTTCGCCAGCTCTTCGCCGTTCATGATTCTTCGCGCCTGCCATAGCAGCAGCACGCCCACCGCCCACAGTATCGCCGACAGCAAAGAAAAAGAGAGATAAAGCGGCCATATTGCCAGTATCAGCAGGGATCCCGCCTGAAGAAGCGCGATGACCACAAACAGCTTAAGGGCGAGGGATCTTCCTTTTGTCACATTCGACATGGCCACTATCAGCAGGGTAAAAATCAGGCAGCCGCCAGCAAAGAAGAGGCCAGCAAAGCGCCCCTGGAGCGCGACGGCAAGGGAGAGATAACTCAGCAGCAACATATAGAACAGGGCCACAACGCTGCTGTAATAGGTGGAAACGCCTATAAACCGGGCTTTAGGCATCTCCTCAAATTGCTGAGTCTGCGCTTTAAGCTGCGCCAGTTTACGCCGCGCAATCCCATCCTCAATTTGTTCGCTCCACCTCAACAGCGCAGTGAAGTTCGCGCCCAGGATGTTCTCTAAAATCATTATTAGCCTGCGCAAAAGAAAAGAGGCTGCCGCAGCAACCTCTTTTTAGTTCGGACGCCGGGGCGCCGTTATTCCACCGTGACGGATTTCGCCAGGTTACGCGGCTGGTCAACGTCGGTGCCTTTGATCAGCGCCACATGATAGGCCAGCAACTGCAGCGGAACCGTGTAGAAGATAGGGGCGATAACCTCTTCCACATGCGGCATCTCGATAATATGCATGTTGTCGCTGCTGGCAAAACCAGCGTCTTTATCCGCGAACACGTAAAGTACGCCGCCACGAGCGCGAACTTCTTCGATATTGGATTTCAGTTTTTCCAACAGCTCGTTATTCGGCGCCACCACGATGACCGGCATATCGGCGTCAATCAACGCCAGCGGGCCATGTTTTAGTTCGCCCGCGGCATAGGCTTCCGCATGGATATAAGAGATCTCTTTTAGCTTCAGCGCCCCTTCCAGCGCGATAGGGTACTGATCGCCACGGCCCAGGAATAAGGCATGGTGTTTGTCAGAGAAATCTTCCGCCAGCTGTTCGATACGCTTGTCCTGCGACAGCATCTGCTCGATACGGCTCGGTAGCGCCTGCAGCCCGTGAACGATGTCATGCTCGACGGCTGCGTCCAGCCCTTTCAGACGGGCCAGTTTCGCCACCAGCATCAGCAGCACGGTTAACTGTGTGGTGAAGGCTTTGGTAGAGGCAACGCCGATTTCGGTGCCCGCATTGGTCATGATGGCCAGATCGGATTCACGCACCAGCGAAGAGCCGGGCACGTTACAGATAGCCAGCGATCCCAGATAGCCCAGCTCTTTTGACAGACGCAGCCCCGCCAGGGTATCCGCCGTTTCGCCAGACTGCGACAGCGTGATCATCAGGCTGTTGCGGCGCACGGCAGATTTGCGGTAGCGGAACTCAGAGGCGATTTCCACATCGCACGGCACGCCCGCTAACGATTCAAACCAGTAGCGGGAGACCATGCCAGAGTTGTAGGAGGTGCCGCAGGCGATAATCTGGATATGTTCAACCTTGCTCAGCAGGTCGTTGGCCTGCGGGCCAAGTTCGCTTAAATCTACTTCACCGTGGCTGATGCGCCCGGTGAGGGTGTTTTTAATCGCGTTCGGCTGCTCGTAGATCTCTTTCTGCATATAGTGGCGATAAATACCTTTATCACCCGCGTCATATTGCAGATTAGATTCGATATCAGGACGTTTTACTTCCGCGCCGGATTTATCAAAGATAACCACGGTACGGCGGGTCACTTCCGCAATGTCGCCTTCTTCAAGGAAGATAAAGCGACGGGTTACCGGCAGCAGCGCCAGCTGATCGGAAGCAATAAAGTTTTCGCCCATTCCGAGGCCGATAACCAGCGGGCTGCCGGAACGTGCCGCCAGCAGGGTAGAGGGATCGCGCGTATCCATCACCACCGTACCGTAGGCCCCGCGCAGTTGCGGGATTGCGCGCAGTACCGCTTCACGCAGCGTACCGCCCTGTTCCAGCTCCCAGTGAACTAAGTGAGCGATTACTTCGGTGTCGGTTTCGGAGACAAAAGTGTATCCGCGCGCTTTCAGTACTTCGCGCAGAGGTTCGTGGTTTTCGATGATACCGTTATGCACCACCACAATGTGTCCGGAGACGTGGGGGTGAGCATTGCCTTCCGACGGTTCGCCGTGGGTCGCCCAGCGGGTATGGGCGATGCCCGTACCACCATGCAGCGGCTGTTCTTCCGCCGCCTGAGCAAGCATCTGCACCTTACCGAGACGACGCAGACGGGTCATGTGCCCCTCGTTGTCGACCACCGCCAGTCCGGCAGAGTCATAACCACGGTATTCCAGACGACGTAAACCTTCGAGAAGGATTTCAGCTACATCACGCTGCGCGATTGCGCCAACAATTCCACACATAGTTAAAGTTCCTGATTATGGCATTTTGCCATGCGTTGTCGCTGACCTGTTGTTGCCCGTTAAGGGCGCCCCGAGCCTTGTAGAGAGTGGGGTTATTTTTATGGTTACTGCTTTTGGGCGGGGGATTATATTATCCCCTCATCCCGACTCTCTCCCCTGTGGGGTAGAGAGTGAATCTCTTACTTTTTCTTCACCGGGCGCTGCCAGCCCTGCTTGTTCACCTGCGGCACACGGCTTAATACCAGCTCGTTTTCCGCCACGTCACGGGTGACGGTCGTACCGGCGGCGATAGTCGCCCCATGACCTACGGTGACTGGCGCCACCAGCTGCGTGTCGGAGCCGACAAACACATCGTCACCGATGATGGTCTTGAACTTGTTTGCGCCATCGTAATTGCAGGTGATCGTCCCCGCGCCGATATTCACGTTGTCGCCAATTTCCGCATCGCCCAGGTAGGTGAGATGCCCGGCTTTCGAGCCTTTGCCCAGGCGGGCTTTTTTCATCTCAACGAAGTTGCCCACGTGCGCGCCTGCCAGCAGCTCCGCGCCAGGGCGCAGGCGGGCAAACGGACCGATGGTGCAGGCCGCTTCCAGCTGCGCATCTTCCACTACGCTGTAGGGGCTGATCTCGCAGTCATCGCCAATCACGCTGTTTTTAATCACGCAGCCTGCGCCAATTTTGACGCGGTGCCCCAACGTCACATGGCCTTCGATGATAGCGTTAGTATCAATTTCAATATCACGCCCGTGCGTCAGCGTACCGCGCAGGTCAAAACGCGCAGGGTCGCGCAGCATAACGCCCGCCAGCAGCAGTTTTTCCGCCTGCTCAGACTGGTAAACACGTTCCAGGCGGGAAAGCTGCAGACGGTTATTCACCCCTTCCACTTCGCTCAGACGTTCTGGATGAACGGCAGCGATTTCACGGCCTTCCTGCCAGGCGAGCGCAATAATATCGGTGATGTAGTATTCGCCCTGGGCGTTGTTGTTGGTCAGTTTTGATAGCCAGCGTTTCATATCTGCGCCATTGGCGACCAGAATGCCGGTATTGATTTCCTGAATCTGGCGCTGTTCATCGCTTGCGTCTTTATGCTCAACAATCCCTGTAACCTTGCCGTTTTCACGGGTGATACGGCCATAGCCGGTAGGGTCGTCAAGTTTAACGGTCAGCAGGCCAATGCCGCCCTGCGGCTTCGCTTCGCGCAGGCGGGTCAGGGTTTCTGCGGTAATCAACGGCACGTCGCCGTAGAGCATCAGAATATCTTCATCATCCGCAAAGAACGGCGCCGCCTGCTGCATGGCATGGCCAGTGCCTTTCTGCTCCGCCTGTAAAACCCAGTTGAGGTTATCCTCTGACAGCGTCTGTTTTAGCAGGTCGCCACCGTGGCCATACACCAGATGAACATTGTCAGCCCCGATTTTATTCGCTGTATCAATAACATGCTGAACCATCGCTTTCCCTGCAAGGGTGTGCAGCACTTTAGGGAGATCGGAGTACATGCGTGTGCCTTTGCCAGCGGCAAGGATCACCACACTCATTTTTGTGTTCAACATACGCATCCTGACTGTAATTTGAGTGGAAGTTTTACCCTTTCGCCTTGAAAATTCTACATTTTTTTCATCGCGAAATGGCTGGCAGGCAAAAAAGCGTTCCTGCCGGGATGAGAGGTAATTTAGGGCATTTTTAACGGGATTACACCGCTATTTCTCTGGATTAAGGGGGTAATACGGGCTTTTTTAACAAGCAGAGCGATGTTTTTGCTCTTTTTTTTAGTTATGAATAAAGCACCCGTGAAATATTCATCAAACAAAAGCATCATTTTTAGCCATAAAAAAAGCCAGCCTGGTTACCAGACTGGCTTTTTGACTGTAAGCCGGTGTTACATCGCTTTTTTGGTCAACTCGATAACGCGCAGTTTCGCAATAGCTTTCGCCAGCTCTGCAGACGCCTGAGCGTAATCCACATCGCCATGAGAGCTCTTTATCTGCTCTTCGGCTTTGCGCTTCGCTTCCAGCGCTCGCGCTTCGTCGAGATCCTGGCCGCGAATAGCGGTATCAGCCAGAACGGTCGTGCTGCCAGGCTGCACTTCAAGAATGCCGCCGGACAGGTAGATAAACTCTTCATGACCGTGCTGTTTCACGATGCGAATCATACCAGGCTTAATGGCGGTGAGCAGCGGCGCGTGACCCGGGTAAATACCCAGTTCACCTTCGCTACCCGTTACCTGGATTTTCTCGACCAGGCCAGAGAACATCTGTTTCTCTGCGCTGACGACGTCCAGGTGGTAAGTCATTGCCATATCACCCTCCGATTAAGGCGTTAAAGTTTTTTGGCTTTTTCCACGGCTTCGTCGATGGAACCGACCATGTAGAACGCCTGCTCCGGCAGGTGATCGTATTCGCCTTCCATGATGCCTTTAAAGCCACGGATGGTGTCTTTCAGGGAGACGTATTTGCCCGGAGAACCGGTAAATACTTCTGCCACGAAGAACGGCTGGGACAGGAAGCGCTGGATCTTACGTGCGCGTGCTACCACCAGTTTGTCTTCTTCTGACAGTTCATCCATACCCAGGATGGCGATGATGTCTTTCAGTTCCTGATAACGCTGCAGGATGGACTGAACGCCACGCGCGGTGTCGTAGTGTTCCTGACCAACCACCAGCGGGTCCAGCTGACGGCTGGTGGAGTCCAGCGGGTCAACGGCCGGGTAGATACCCAGAGAGGCGATCTGACGGCTCAGTACCACGGTTGCGTCAAGGTGCGCAAAGGTGGTTGCTGGTGACGGGTCAGTAAGGTCATCCGCCGGTACGTATACCGCCTGTACGGAGGTGATAGAACCGGTTTTGGTGGAGGTGATACGTTCCTGCAGAACGCCCATCTCTTCCGCCAGCGTCGGCTGGTAACCTACCGCAGAAGGCATACGGCCCAGCAGTGCGGATACTTCGGTACCGGCCAGGGTGTAACGGTAGATGTTATCGACGAACAGCAGAACGTCACGACCTTCGTCACGGAATTTCTCAGCCATGGTCAGACCGGTCAGCGCAACGCGCAGACGGTTTCCCGGCGGCTCGTTCATCTGGCCGTAAACCAGGGATACTTTATCGATAACGTTGGAGTCGGTCATTTCGTGGTAGAAGTCGTTACCCTCACGAGTACGCTCACCTACGCCCGCAAACACAGAGTAACCGGAGTGCTCGATCGCGATGTTACGAATCAGCTCCATCATGTTTACGGTTTTACCTACGCCCGCACCACCGAACAGACCGACTTTACCGCCCTTAGCGAACGGACACATCAGGTCGATAACTTTGATGCCGGTTTCCAGCAGTTCCTGAGAGTTTGACAACTCTTCGTAGGTCGGCGCCGCGCGGTGAATCGCCCAACGCTCTTCTTCGCCGATTTCGCCTTTCATGTCGACCGGTTCGCCCAGTACGTTCATGATACGACCCAGCGTCGCTTTACCTACCGGTACTTCGATCGGGTGAGCCAGGTCTGTTACTGCCAGACCACGACGCAGACCGTCGGAAGAACCCATCGCGATGGTACGCACAACGCCACCGCCGAGCTGCTGCTGAACTTCCAGCACCAGACGTTCTTCACCATTCTGCACCTCAAGGGCGTCGTACACTTTTGGTACGGCATCCTGAGGGAACTCGACGTCCACCACGGCGCCGATTACCTGGATAATTTTTCCAGTAGCCATCTTGAATCCTCTACGAAATTCGTAAACCTGGTTAAACCGCGGCGGCCCCCGAGACGATCTCGGTGAGTTCCTGAGTAATGCTGGCCTGACGAGCTTTGTTGTATACCAACTGCAGCTCTTTAATCAGGCTGCCGCCATTATCGGTTGCGGCTTTCATCGCCACCATACGCGCGGCCTGCTCGCTGGCCAGGTTTTCAACAACACCCTGATAAACCTGCGATTCGACATAACGACGCAGCAGGGTGTCCAGCAGCGACTTCGGATCGGGTTCGTACAAATAATCCCAGGATTTGCGCTTCAACTCTTCATCCTCTTCCGCCGGTAACGGCAGCAGTTGGGTGATAGTCGGCACCTGAGACATGGTGTTGATAAATTTGTTGCTGACAATATAAAGCTTGTCCAGACGACCTTCGTCGTAGGCCTGCAACATCACTTTAACCGGACCGATCAGTTCGGACAGGGAAGGGTTATCCCCCATGCCGGTTACCTGAGCGACAACGTTCCCGCCTACGGAATTAAAGAAAGAGACGCCTTTAGAGCCGATCATCGCGAGTTCGCTCTGAACGCCTTTATCAGACCACGCCTTCATTTCCGCCAGCAGTTTTTTGAACAGGTTAATGTTCAAGCCGCCGCACAGACCACGGTCGGTCGACACCACCAGGTAGCCCACGCGCTTAACGTCGCGTTCTTCCAGGTAAGGGTGCTTATATTCCAGATTACCGTTAGCAAGGTGACCAATCACTTTGCGCATGGTATCTGCATAAGGACGGCTGGCCGCCATGCGATCCTGCGATTTACGCATTTTGGAAGCGGCGACCATCTCCATCGCTTTAGTGATCTTCTGCGTGTTCTGGACGCTTGCGATCTTACTACGTATCTCTTTTGCGCCGGCCATGAGCTTCTCCTCAATGCCTTGCGGCCTACCCTAAGGCAGGCCGCCAGACGTTACCAGGACTGGGTTGCTTTGAAGGAATCGAGGATGCCTTTCAGCTTGCCTTCGATTTCGTCGTTATAGCCACCGGACTGGTTGATCTCTTGCATCAGCGGAGCGTGGTCACGGTCAACGTAAGCCAGCAGAGCGGCTTCGAAGCTACCGATTTTCGCCAGTTCGACATCCGCCAGGTAACCACGTTCTGCCGCGAACAGAACCAGAGACTGCTGCGCAACGGACATCGGCGCATACTGTTTCTGTTTCAGCAGTTCGGTCACTTTCTGACCGTGGTCAAGCTGTTTACGGGTTGCTTCGTCAAGGTCAGAGGCAAACTGGGAGAACGCCGCCAGTTCACGATACTGCGCCAGCGCGGTACGAATACCACCGGACAGTTTCTTCATGATCTTGGTCTGCGCTGCGCCACCTACACGGGATACGGAGATACCCGGGTTAACCGCAGGACGAATACCGGCGTTAAACAGGTTGGTTTCCAGGAAGATCTGACCATCGGTAATGGAGATTACGTTGGTCGGAACGAATGCGGAAACGTCACCTGCCTGCGTTTCGATAATCGGCAGAGCAGTCAGAGAACCGGTTTGCCCTTTCACTTCACCTTTGGTGAAGGCTTCAACGTATTCAGCGTTAACACGCGCAGCACGCTCCAGCAGACGGGAGTGGAGATAGAATACGTCGCCCGGGAATGCTTCACGTCCAGGCGGACGGCGGAGCAGCAGGGAGATCTGACGATAAGCAACGGCCTGTTTGGACAGGTCATCATAAATAATCAGCGCGTCTTCACCGCGGTCGCGGAAGTATTCGCCCATTGCGCAACCGGCATACGGCGCCAGGTATTGCAGTGCAGCGGATTCAGAAGCGGTTGCGACCACAACGATAGTGTTCGCCAGCGCGCCGTGCTCTTCCAGTTTGCGCACCACGTTAGAGATAGTGGAGGCTTTCTGGCCGATAGCAACGTAGACGCACTTAATCCCGGAATCACGCTGGTTGATGATGGCATCGATGGCCAGCGCGGTTTTACCAGTCTGACGGTCACCGATGATCAGCTCACGCTGACCACGGCCGATTGGGATCATGGCGTCAACGGATTTGTAACCGGTCTGTACAGGCTGGTCAACGGACTGACGTTCGATTACGCCCGGCGCGATGGCTTCTACAGCGGAGAAGCCGTCGTGCTCCAGCGGACCTTTACCGTCAATTGGCGCACCCAGGGTGTTCACCACGCGGCCCAGCAGGCCACGGCCAACCGGAACTTCAAGAATACGGCCAGTACATTTTACCTTCATGCCTTCGGCGAGGTCAGCGTACGGACCCATCACCACCGCACCTACGGAGTCGCGCTCCAGGTTCAGTGCGATAGCGTAACGGTTACCCGGCAGGGAGATCATCTCACCCTGCATACAATCGGCCAGGCCGTGGATACGGATAACACCGTCACTAACGGAAACGATAGTACCTTCGTTGTGAGCTTCACTCACAACACTGAACTGAGCAATGCGCTGCTTGATCAGTTCGCTGATTTCGGTGGAATTCAGTTGCATGCTCCAGTCCCCTTAAGACTGCAAGACGTCTGCGAGGCGTTCAAGACGGCCGCGTACGCTGCCATCAATGACCATATCACCCGCACGGATGATAACGCCTGCCATTACAGACTTATCGATTTTGCAATTCAGCTTAACTTTGCGTGACAGACGTTTTTCCATCGCGGCGCTGATTTTCGAAAGCTGTTCTTCGCTCAGTGCGGTAGCAGAAGTGACTTCCACTTCTGTGGTAGCCTCGCTGGCTGCACGCAATTGAACAAACTGCTCAAGAACATCAGGAAGCACTTTCAGACGACCATTTTCTGCCATTACCCGAATCAGGTTCTGACCGTTGTCGTCAAGTTGCTCCCCACAGACTGCGATAAACGACTCAGCGAGCGTTTCCGGCGCCAGCGCGCCAGAGAGAAGCTCTGCCATTTGTTCGTTTTTGGTCACCTCAGCGGCGAACGCCAGCATGTTCTGCCAGCGGTCGATGCTCTGGTGTTCGACGGCAAAGTCAAAAGCTGCTTTGGCGTAGGGGCGAGCTACCGTTACAAATTCAGACATCAGCCCCTCCCTCCTTACAGTTCAGCGACCAGTTTATTCACGATGTCGCTGTTAGCAGCTTCATCCACGGAACGCTCGATGATCTTCTCGGCGCCGGCTACTGCCAGCAGAGCCACTTGTTTACGCAGCTCTTCGCGAGCGCGTTTACGCTCGGCGTCAATTTCCGCCTGCGCCTGCGCCACGATTTTGGTACGTTCCTGCTCGGCTTCAGCTTTGGCTTCGTCCAGGATTTGAGCGCGACGTTTGTTCGCCTGCTCAATGATTACCTGGGCTTCCGCTTTCGCTTTTTTCAGCTGGTCGGTCGCATTGGCCTGTGCAAGGTCCAAATCCTTTTTAGCTCGTTCTGCAGAAGCGAGGCCGTCAGCGATTTCTTTCTGACGTTTTTCAATGGCAGCCATTAAAGGCGGCCATACGTACTTCATGCAGAACAGAACGAACAGGACAAACGCGATGGCCTGGCCGAGGATTGTTGCGTTTAGATTCACAGCACAATGCCTCTTCTCTGGTTAACGTTCTAAATACTTGCTGTTTAAGCAACCCTTACTACGCGACAGCAAACATCACGTACAGACCCAGACCTACAGCGATCATCGGGATTGCGTCCACCAGACCCATAACGATAAAGAACTGAGTACGCAGCAGAGGAATCAGATCAGGTTGACGCGCTGCGCCTTCCAGGAATTTACCCCCGAGGATGCCGATACCGATCGCAGCACCGATTGCCGCCAGACCCATCATAATAGCGGCAGCCATGTACAGCAGATCCATATTCAGGTTTTCCATGACAGTCTCCAGATTGTTTCAGTTAAAACGTAGTAGTGTTGGTAAAAAATCAATGCTCTTCAGACGCCATCGACAGATAGACGATCGTCAGAACCATGAAAATGAAGGCTTGCAGCGTAATAATCAGGATGTGGAAAATGGCCCACGGCACATTCAGAATCCACTGTGACCACCACGGCAACAGACCAGCAATCAGAATGAAAATCAACTCACCGGCGTACATGTTGCCGAACAGTCGCAGACCGAGAGAAACCGGTTTGGACAGCAGGCTAACACCTTCCAGGATCAGGTTGACCGGGATAAACACCGGATGGTTGAACGGCTGGAGAGTCAGCTCTTTAGCAAACCCGCCAATGCCTTTCATTTTGATGCTGTAGAACAGAATCAGGATAAATACGCCAAGCGCCATGGAGAGAGTGATGTTCACGTCGGCAGACGGCACCACACGCAGCGCAGGAAGCCCGAACACGTGCTCGCCGATATACGGCAGCAGGTCGATAGGCAGTAAATCCATCAGGTTCATCAGGAATACCCAAACGAAAATCGTCAGGGCCAGCGGCGCGATAAGCTTGCTTTTGCCATGGTACATATCTTTCACGCTACCATGAACAAAACCAATCACCAGCTCAATCGCGGTCTGAAATTTTCCTGGGACGCCGCTGGTCGCCTTTTTGGCTACGCTACGGAACATCATCAGGAACAACAGACCCAGCACCACCGAGAAGAACATGGAGTCAATATTGAGCGTCCAGAAGGTGGCCGGGGGGTTATGCGGATCCACCAGCGAGAACGTACGCAGGTCGATCTGAAGGTTATTCAGATGGTGACCTATGTAATCCTGCGGTGTTGAGATTTCTCCTGCAGACATGATGCCTCTTACCCTTTGTTGTTAATTACAGCGGGTGCCAGTATCTGAACAACCAGCACCGAAACCCACGTCACTATCAGCGGCAAAAACACCGCCCTGAAAACCGCCAGCGCCACCACCAGCAACACGAATGTCGCCAACACCTTGAACACCTCGCCGAGAGCGAAGGACCAGGCCACACGGCCTTTAGCAGGTGTATGCGCCTGATGACGCCAGGCAAAAATCATAAACAACATATTCGGCAGAAATACTGCCAGACCTCCACACAAGGCGGAGATGCCCCAGAAGGGGTCTTTGAGGCTAAACAGCAATCCGCTTGCTATTACTGCCAGAAACTGAATAAGCAGAAGCCTGCGAGCGGCATTTCGACCTGACAGCGACACAGACATTACGTTTAAAACTCCTGCTCACTTCGAGGTATGCCGCGTGTCGTATAAAACGTTCTTTAAGGCCCGGAGTCAAGCATCAAAAAGCGGTCAAATTATACGGTGCGGCCTCGTGATTTCAAACAATAAGTAGCAAAAAGGTGAATAAATGTTTAAATAATTTTCTGATGCCCTATTTTTCAACTTTTCGCTAAACCGTGAACCATCAGGTAAAACGGCGAATAACGCGAAACCCCTGCTGCCAAAGCGTGCACCCGATCACAAATTAAACATTTCCGCCCGGATACGCTTTCGCCGCAAAAGATTTCGACCCTTTTCATCTTTTTGATATTCAAGATGAATAACGGCAACTCTTTTTAAAACAGCCCTGCATACATTAAAAACGATTTGTTGACATTTATAATAATCATTTAACAAATACGATTTTGTGCAGCCGCTAATTTTTAGCAGGCTGATATTTTCATAGTTGACTATTTTAAGGGTTATCAAATAAAGCAGCGTTAAGTTTTGGAAAAAACAAAGTGAAGCGTGCGTTAAATGTAACCAAACGTACCACCATTTTTAACGCCGTTTTTTAACATCCGGCAAATAGCACGAATTCTACATTTTTTGATAAAAATTAAATTTTGTTTGCCTTAACGACCACCAGATGACGCTCGCCTTCAAGATGCGGAACCCGTAACTCAGCCACGGATTCCACCGAGAAACCAGCCGGCAGCGCGGCGATTTCATCATTGGGAATCAGGCCCTTAAGCGCATAGAACCGGCCATTCTCGCCAGGGAGATGCTGGCACCAGCTCACCATATCGTTTAACGAGGCAAAGGCACGGCTGATCACACCGTCGAAAGGCGGCGTGGCAGGGAAATCTTCCACCCGGCTCTGTACCGGCTCAATGTTGGTCAACTGTAGCTCATGCTGCACCTGGCGTAAAAAGCGGATGCGTTTCCCCAGACTGTCCAGCAGCGTGAAATGAGCCTGCGGCAGTACGATAGATAACGGAACGCCCGGCAGACCCGGCCCCGTGCCAACGTCGATAAACCGCGCGCCCTGTAAATGCGGCGCAACGACGATACTGTCGAGTATGTGTCGAACCAGCATTTCGCCGGGGTCACGCACAGAGGTAAGGTTGTAGGCTTTATTCCATTTGTGCAGCAGCCCGACATACGCAACCAGCTGGTTTTTCTGGTGATCGGTAAGTGAAATGCCTGCGTCATCCAGCAGACGAGAAAGTTTGTTGAGCACGGTGATTACCTGTCTGAATAGGTTGCCGGGTTCCGCTCGCCTTATCTCTGCGGCAGTACAAAACCCGCGAGCCCGGCCATCACGACCGGGCAGTGGTCAAAATATTAAGCGCTACGGCGCAGCATACCCTGTTTTTTCAGCCATACCAGCAGGATAGAGATGGCGGCGGGGGTGATCCCGGAAATACGCGAAGCCTGGCCGATCGACGCCGGTTTGTGATCGTTGAGCTTGGCGATCACTTCGTTGGACAAGCCGTTCACCTGACGGTAATCCAGCGTGGCAGGCAACAGCGTGTTCTCGTTACGCAGCTGTTTTTCAATTTCATCCTGCTGGCGAGCGATATAACCTTCGTATTTGACCTGAATTTCCACCTGCTCGGCAGCCTGCTCATCGGCAAGCCCGGGAACAAACGGCGTCAACGCAACCAGCTGCGGGTAGGTCATTTCAGGACGACGCAGCAGATCTTCACCGCTGGCTTCACGGGAAAGCGGGGAGGTGAGATTTTTGTTCACTTCCGCCGCATGTTCAGACGCAGGCGTCACCCAGACAGACTTCAGGCGCTGGCGTTCACGTTCAATGTTTTCCAGCTTTTCGTTGAAGCGCGCCCAGCGCGCATCGTCCACCAGGCCCAGCTCGCGGCCGATTTCGGTCAGCCTGAGGTCGGCGTTGTCTTCACGCAGCATCAGGCGGTATTCAGCGCGCGAGGTAAACATGCGGTACGGCTCTTTGGTGCCCAGCGTGCAGAGATCGTCCACCAGCACGCCAAGGTAAGCCTGAGAACGTGCAGGCGCCCAACCCTCTTTCTCGGCGGAGAAACGCGCAGCGTTAAGCCCGGCGAGCAGCCCCTGAGCGGCGGCTTCTTCGTAACCGGTCGTGCCGTTGATCTGCCCGGCGAAGAACAGACCGTGAATAAACTTACTCTCCAGCGTCGGCTTAAGGTCGCGCGGATCGAAGAAGTCATACTCGATGGCGTAGCCAGGACGAACGATCTTCGCGTTCTCCATCCCTTCCATAGAGCGGACAATCTGCATCTGCACGTCGAACGGCAGGCTGGTAGAGATGCCGTTCGGGTAAATTTCGTTAGAAGTCAGCCCTTCCGGCTCCAGGAAAATCTGGTGCTGGTTACGATCGGCAAAGCGCATCACCTTGTCTTCGATCGACGGGCAGTAACGCGGGCCAATACCTTCGATCACGCCTGCGTACATCGGGCTGCGATCGAGGTTATTGCGGATGACGTCATGGGTTTTCTCATTGGTGTGCGTGATGTAGCACGGCACCTGCTGCGGATGCTGGGAAGCATGCCCCATAAACGAGAAGACCGGCATCGGATTGTCGCCGTGCTGTTGCGCCAGCACGCTGAAATCAATGGTGCGCGCATCAATACGCGGCGGCGTACCGGTTTTCAGACGGCTTACGCGCAGCGGCAGTTCGCGCAGACGGCGAGAAAGCGGAATGGAAGGCGGATCGCCGGCACGGCCGCCGCTGTAGTTATCCAGCCCAATATGAATTTTGCCGTCAAGGAATGTCCCGACGGTGAGTACGACGGCTTTGGCGCGGAATTTCAGCCCCATCTGGGTAACGGCGCCAACAACACGATCGTTTTCAACGATAAGATCCTCAACGGCCTGCTGGAAGATCATCAGGTTTGGCTGATTCTCCAGCGCAGTACGTACCGCCTGGCGATAGAGCACGCGATCCGCCTGTGCGCGAGTGGCCCGAACGGCCGGACCTTTGCTTGCGTTTAGTATCCTAAACTGAATACCCGCCTGATCGATCGCCTTCGCCATCAGCCCGCCGAGCGCATCCACTTCTTTTACCAGGTGTCCCTTCCCAATACCGCCAATCGCCGGGTTGCAGCTCATCTGCCCCAGCGTGTCGATATTGTGTGTCAAAAGCAGGGTCTGCTGACCCATACGCGCTGCGGCCATTGCGGCCTCAGTGCCTGCATGACCCCCGCCAATGATAATGACGTCAAAAGGATCCGGATAAAACATGGTAATTGCCTCGCATAACGCGGTTAGAAAATGGATGACTGCCCGGGGCGTGGATTCTACTCAACTTTAGACCAGCGAGAAAGAGCGCGGATCCAGACTATTAAAAAGAAGATCTTTATATAGAGAGATCTGTTCTATTGTGATCTCTTATTAGGATCCCGAAGAGTTGTGGATAACCTGGATCCCGCGATAAAGATCATGCGGTTACCCAGGATCACTATCTGTGAATGATCGGTGATCCTGGACAGTATAAGCTGGGATCAGAATGGCATGTTATACACAGCACGAAATGTGAGCTAGGGTTATTCTTTGGATAACTACCGGTTGATCAACCCTTTTAACCAGAGTTATCCACATCTGATCGCACGATCTTTAATCGTTTTTGAGTAAATTAATCCAGGATCCGAGCCAAACCTCTGCCGGATCTTCAGGTATGTCGTGCTCAAGGACGTTGATCCGGGCCGTTTCACCTGTCTGTTTTGCACCGAGAGACAGGAGCAGGGACTCAAATTTTTCAATCGCCCCGCAAAAGGTATCGTATTCCCGGCTGCCAATGCCCACGGCACCGAAGTGAACGGATGAAAGATCGGGCTTCTGCGCGTTCAGTTCATCGTAAAGCGGCTGGATATTGTCAGGAAGATCGCCAGCGCCATGCGTAGAGGTCACAATCAGCCATGTGCCCTGTAGTGAAAGATCTTCCAGCAGCGGCCCATGCAGCGTTTCGGTGGTAAAACCGGCATCTTCCAGTTTTTCCGCCAGATGTTCCGCTACATATTCTGCGCCCCCAAGGGTACTGCCGCTAATAAGAGTAATATCCGCCATGCTGTCCACTCCGGTTAAGAGGTGCGTATTGTACGCTGTGAATGGCCCGGGATCTACCTGTGGACAATATGGGTATTGCTTTGGGATGAAAACGCCTGGTTAAGGGCGGATCGTACGCATGATAGGGTTCTGCAGGGAGATCAGCGTCTCAGTGGACTGAATTTCATCAATTGTTTGGATCTTGTTGATAAGTACCTGTTGCAGCGCGTCGATCGAGCGGCACATGACTTTAATAAAGATGCTGTAGTGGCCGGTGGTGTAGTAGGCTTCGGTGACCTCTTCCAGACTCTCCAGCTTCGCAAGGGCAGAGGGATAATCTTTCGCGCTTTTGAGGATAATGCCGATAAAACAGCAGACGTCGTACCCCAGCTGTTTCGGACTGACGTCGATACGTGCCCCGGTAATGATGCCCGCCTGTTTCATTTTTTCTACCCGCACATGAATCGTCCCCGGGCTAACGCCAAACTGTTTCGCCAGTTCGGCATAGGCGGTACGCGCATTGGCCATTAACGCGTCGAGAATGCCGCGATCCAGATTGTCGATCTGATAATTTTCCATAGGTTTTTCTTATGAAGATTGATGAATCAATCTATTTTAGCGCCTGATTTTATTGAATCAAAATTCGACTGGCTATTTTATTGCTGGATTATTGCATTGAGCGCGCATTTTATTGCTTAATCACCAGCAACAGGACGCAGGAGTAAAAATAATGAAAACCGCTTACATTGCAAAACAACGCCAGATCAGTTTCGTGAAATCCTTTTTTCCCGCCAGCTGGAAGACAAGCTTGGCCTGATTGAAGTGCAGGCGCCAATCTTAAGCCGGGTGGGTGACGGGACGCAGGATAACCTGTCTGGTTGCGAAAAAGCGGTACAGGTAAAAGTGAAAACTCTGCCAGAGGCCCAGTTTGAAGTGGTGCATTCTCTGGCGAAGTGGAAACGTCAAACTCTGGGGCAACACGACTTCAGCGCGGGCGAAGGGCTGTACACGCATATGAAAGCTCTTCGCCCTGATGAAGACCGTCTGACGCCTATCCATTCTGTTTATGTCGATCAATGGGACTGGGAGCGCGTACTGGGTGATGGCGAACGCCACACCGGCACGCTTAAAACCACCGTTGAGGCGATCTATGACGGGATCAAAGCTACCGAGGCTGCGGTCTGCGAAGCGTTTGGCCTGACGCCGTTCCTGCCGGAAAACATTCATTTTGTGCATAGCGAAACGCTGCTGAGCCGCTATCCGGGGCTGGATGCAAAGGGCCGTGAACGGGCTATAGCGAAAGAGCTGGGGGCGGTGTTCTTAATCGGTATCGGCTGCAAACTGAGCGATGGCCAGCGCCACGACGTCCGCGCCCCGGATTATGATGACTGGAGCACGCCTTGCGAGGCCGGTCTGCACGGCCTGAACGGCGATATCCTGGTGTGGAACCCGGTGCTGGAAGATGCGCTGGAGCTCTCCTCTATGGGCATCCGCGTTGACGCTGAAACGCTGAAACGCCAGCTGGCAATGACCGGCGATGAAGATCGCCTGCAGCTGGAGTGGCATCAGGCGCTGCTGCGCGGCGAAATGCCGCAAACTATCGGCGGTGGAATCGGGCAGTCGCGTCTGACCATGCTGCTGCTGCAACTGCCGCACATTGGCCAGGTTCAGTGCGGCGTATGGCCGGAACAGGTGCGCGGCAGCGTTCCTTCTCTGCTGTAAGTATTAGCGCCGCCAGCGTCGTAGCAGGCGGCTACGCATCCCGGTATCAAAGCGCCAGATATGATCGAAAATACGCATGATGCCGGGTTTGCCGTGGGCTGACATGGCTACCGCGTGAAAACGCTGCTGATGGACCGTCTGCTGTTCTTTAACCTTGCTTACCACATCATCCGGCAAACGCTGGGCGATAAAGTCAGAAATCACCACCGCGTCGGCGTCAAACCACTCTCCACCCTGCATCCGCTCAATAATCGCGCGAAAACAGCTCGCTAAATCAGTCCCGCCGCGAAAGCGCTGGCTCAGAAAGCGGATCGCCTGCTCCAGGCCCTGCTGGCAGGTCAGTTCATAACGCACCACTTCGCTGGAAAAGAGCATTATGTAGCAGCGGCGTTTATCCGCCAGCGCTACGCGCATCAGCGCCAGGCAGAAGGCTTTTGCGCACTGTTCATTAAAGCCGCCCATTGAGCCGGAAGTATCCACGCAGACAATAAATGGCCCGCGCGGCTGTTCATCAAAATCCTGATGCACCACCGGGCGCTCAATGAGCCGCTCACGCCAGGCGTCGCCATGCAGTCTGTAGGTAAGAAGCTGCTTTTCCACCAGCCGCCGGTAGAACTCATACTCCAGTTCGGTGATGCCCAGCGTCGCCAGTTCAGGCGGCAGCAGGCGCAGAATATCATCGCTCTGGTGCAGCCCGTCGACCTGCTCCGGCACCGTTGACGGCTCACGCACCAGCATGCGGAACGTTTCCAGCGGCGCGTCTTTGCGCGGAACAGATTTCGCTTCACGGGAGCGACCAAGTTGCTCTGCCAGCTGCCTGAGTTCCGGCTGCTCGGTCAGGAAGTCGCCGTATTTAACGATCAGCTGATAGTCGCCGCGCTTGAGCTGGCCGGCGCTCATATCCCACAGCCTGCCGGCGGCATTTTCGTTTTC
>NZ_HE578948.1:0-12366 GCF_000321045.1 Phytobacter massiliensis JC163 | reverse complement strand
AGTACCGGCTCAAGCTGGCCGCTCAGGGTCATGCGCTCCTGCACTTCGCTGAGCAGCTGCTCGCGCTCTTCATCTAATAGCTGCTGATTCAGGGTGGTGGTCTGCACCACCAGACTTAGCCGCCAGCGCTGCAGAAAAAGGGTATGCAGCGCGGCCGTAAACTGGGGGTTATCCTCCACCATGGTGTGCGCCTGGGCGGCGAAAGGGGATCGAAGTTTATCCAGTAGCGTCAGGATTTGCGGTAGTTGCGCCACGAACTGCGGCGTCGAAAGTAGCTGGCTCTGCTGGTAACACAGTACCTCGTCGGCCAGCTCCGGGGGCACCTGCGCCTCCTTGAGACGCTTTTTTAGCGCTTCACGCCAGCGGGGAAGATCATCGGTTATCGCGTTTTTAAGCCTGGGGAATTTTTCAAAAAAACGACCAATTGCGGCGAGGCGAGCAGGGCGATAATCAGGTCTTCGATTATCGTCTCCTCGCCGATCGTCAGCAGTACGTTGAGCGTATCCAGCGTCAGCATTGAAGCGCCTGTTGAATTTGCGCTCTCACATCCTGCAGGCTGGCTTCAATGCGACCGAGCCAGTCGCCGGGAATGAACAGGCATTTTTGCTGTTCGCTAAAGAGGGTGTGCTGCTGGTGCCAGAGCGTATCCAGCGCTTCCAGCTGCAAACGGATCTCTTCCGGTACCTCCGCTTTTGCCGCGCCGCCTGGCAGAGCCAGCCGCGATCCCTGCAGGCTGACGTCGCGGATCACCAGGTGCAGGCTGGTATCCACCTCAAGATTAAGCGTCTGGGCGAAGCCAATCCCATTAAGCTTGCCGCGAATTTCCCCGCCTTTCGCCAGCCACTGCGCCAGCGCGGCCCGCTCAATGGTGACATGAATAACGTGCATATCATGAAGCTTGAGCGGCTGTTGCAGTAAAAGCGTCAGCGTCGCGTCTTCAAGCTCTTCCGGCAGATCATAATGCGGGCGGCGGCTGAACATGCCCCCCTGGCGCGTCACTTTCAGCGCGGTTTTATCGCTCTGCTGCTGCTGGAGCTGGATATTGCGCTGCGTGATGGCGCTCAGTTGGGTCAGCATTGCTTGCTGCTGCCACGCGTGCCCGGTCATCAATATTTCCATCTGATTTTGCATCAGACGCATACTCTCTACGTCATGCCAGAGGCACTCTTTAAGCAGGATCAGGTCGACAGGGGCGACCGCATCGCGGCCGCTGAAAAAGGCGCAGGCCTGCAGTAAGCGAATCGCTTTTTTCCACCGCCGGTCGGATACATAGGGTGCATTGGGCAGGGCGTCAAGCTGCTGGCGCAGCGTATAAATCAGTTCGAAAACCGGGTCGGGCAGCTTGACCTGCACAATCTCCCGCTGCCAGCGCTGGTACTCTTCATCGCTGATTTGCAAATCCGCAGCGACCGGGTTTTCGCTCTCATCCTGCTGGCTTAATAGCATTGAGCGGAAATTACCCTTCTCCTGCACTTTATCCAGCCACAGGCGAATCAGCATGCGGTCATACAGCGCCTCAAGGCTATTGTCCGCTTCCGGCAGTTCGTTTGAGGCCGCCACCAACAGCCGCATCGGGATTTTCTCTTCGCTGGCGCCGTTGCGAAAGCGACGCTCGTTAATGGCGGTAAGCAAGGTATTGAGAATGGCCGGCCCGGCTTTCCAGATTTCATCAAGAAAGACAATTTCTGCTTCCGGCAGATACCCCTGGGTTAAACGCTCGTAGCGCCCCTCATCTTTCAGGGCCTGAATAGAGAGCGGGCCAAACACCTCTTCCGGCGTGGAAAAGCGCGTCATCAGATATTCAAAAGCGCGGGCGTTATTAAAGGCGAACTTCAGGCGGCGGGCTATCAGGCTTTTGGCGATACCCGGCGGGCCGAGTAGAAAAACGCTTTCTCCGCTGAGCGCCGCCAGCAGACACAGGCGAATAGCGTGGCTACGCTCAAAAAGCCCCTTTTCCAGCGCGCTGCTTAAGCGGGAAATTCTTTCTGCTAATAAGTGTGGTTGAGCCATAATTAGTCTGCATCCTTTCGCCATGAGTGCGGCTTGTTTGTGCGAGTATAACCATTTATACCAGGGGAGAGGCAACGCCCTGTAATAGACTGAACCACTGCTTTATTTTCTTTGCGCCAGATTATGAGGGCCGCAATTAAGGGGTACGATTTATCACAGAATCGTGCATACTGTGCGCTTTTTGTGGGCCAAGGGACTAAGCACACATTTGTCTTTCCAACAAAAGATTAGTCTATGAGCACTGATAATAAGCAATCGTTGCCCGCGATAACGCTCGCGGCTATTGGGGTTGTCTACGGCGATATCGGTACCAGCCCGCTTTATACTCTTCGTGAATGTTTGTCTGGTCAATTTGGTTTTGGTGTGGAGCGTGATGCCGTTTTTGGTTTCTTATCGCTCATTTTCTGGCTGCTGATTCTGGTGGTTTCCGTCAAATACCTGACTTTCGTCATGCGGGCCGACAACGCGGGAGAGGGCGGTATCCTTACGCTGATGTCGCTGGCCGGGCGCAACACCTCGGCGCGGATGACCTCCGTGCTGGTGATTATGGGGCTGATTGGCGGCAGCTTTTTCTATGGGGAGGTGGTGATAACTCCCGCCATCTCGGTGATGTCCGCTATTGAAGGGCTGGAAATTGTCGCGCCTTCGCTGGACACCTGGATAGTGCCGCTCTCCATTCTGGTCTTAACGCTGCTGTTCGCCATCCAGAAGCACGGCACCGGCCTTGTCGGTAAGCTGTTCGCGCCCATTATGCTGGCGTGGTTTCTGATCCTGGCGGTACTCGGCGTGCGGGGTATCATCAGCAACCCTGATGTACTGCATGCCCTCAACCCCGCATGGGCGGTTCATTTCTTCCTTGAATATAAGACCGTTTCCTTTATTGCCCTTGGCGCGGTAGTGCTTTCCATTACCGGGGTAGAGGCGCTGTATGCGGATATGGGCCATTTCGGCAAGCTTCCTATTCGTCTGGCGTGGTTTTCGGTGGTGCTGCCGTCACTGGTGCTGAACTATTTTGGCCAGGGCGCGCTGCTGCTGAAAACACCAGAAGCGATTAAAAACCCCTTCTTCCTGCTGGCGCCGGAGTGGGCGCTGATCCCGATGCTGATTATCGCCACCCTGGCGACGGTTATCGCTTCGCAGGCGGTGATTTCCGGCGTCTTCTCCCTGACGCGCCAGGCGGTGCGGCTGGGCTATCTGTCGCCGATGCGGATTATTCATACCTCGGAAATGGAGTCCGGGCAGATCTATATTCCGTTTATCAACTGGCTGCTCTACTTTGCGGTGGTGATTGTCATTGTCAGCTTCGAACACTCCAGTAACCTTGCTGCGGCTTACGGTATCGCGGTAACGGGTACGATGGTGCTGACATCTATTCTGTCGATGACGGTGGCGCGTAAAAACTGGCACTGGAATAAGCTGTTCGTTGCGCTGGTGCTTACCGGTTTTCTCTGTATCGATATTCCGCTCTTTTCCGCCAACCTCGATAAGATCCTTTCCGGCGGCTGGCTGCCGTTAAGCCTCGGCCTGGTGATGTTCCTGATCATGACCACCTGGAAGAGCGAACGTTTCCGCCTGCTGCGCCGCATGCATGAACATGGCAATTCCCTGGAGGCGATGATCGCTTCGCTGGAGAAATCGCCGCCGGTTCGCGTGCCGGGCACCGCCGTCTATATGTCTCGTGCGCTGAACGTGATTCCGTTTGCGTTGATGCATAACCTCAAACACAACAAGGTGCTGCATGAGCGGGTCATCCTGTTAACGCTACGAACGGAAGACGCGCCGTATGTGCACAATGTCCGCCGGGTGCAAATTGAACAGCTTTCTCCTACCTTCTGGCGAGTGGTAGCCAGCTATGGCTGGCGGGAGACGCCGAACGTGGAAGAGGTGTTCCACCGCTGCGGCCTGGAAGGGCTGAGCTGCCGGATGATGGAGACGTCATTCTTTATGTCTCACGAGTCGCTGATCATCGGCAAACGCCCCTGGTATCTGCGCCTGCGCGGCAAGCTCTATCTGGTGCTGCAACGAAATGCGCTTCGCGCCCCCGACCAGTTTGAGATCCCGCCCAACCGGGTGATTGAGCTGGGCACGCAGGTAGAGATTTAACCCCTTTCTCAGGCGGCCTCTGCGCCGCCTGAATGACGCTCATCTAAGGCCGGCGAGGCTCTTTTCCGCCCGGCGATACGGCCCCGCGTTTTGGTTAGCGAAACGTTTCGACTGCGATCACAATTCTGTTACGTCATGATGGTTTTCTGAACATCACACGAAGTAAACTGCCGCCAGCGAAACGTTTCGCTAGTGGAGCATAAAAATGAAAAAAGGTACCGTTCTTAACGCTGAAATCTCGTCGGTTATCTCCCGTCTTGGGCATACCGATACCCTGGTTGTTGGTGATGCTGGCCTGCCGGTGCCCCAACAGACCACGCGTATTGATATGGCCTTAACCCACGGCGTTCCTTCCTTTATGCAGGTGCTGGAAGTGGTGACCGCCGAGATGCAGGTTGAAGCGGCTATTCTGGCCTCGGAAATTCAACAACATAATCCGCAGCTCCACGAAACGGTACTCAAGTCGCTTGAGCAACTGCAACAACACCAGGGAAATACCATTGATGTTCGTTATATTTCACACGAACAATTTAAAAAACAGACCGCAGACAGTCAGGCGGTGATTCGCAGCGGGGAGTGTTCCCCGTATGCGAACATCATTCTTTGTGCTGGCGTCACTTTCTGAGGCTGGTATGGACGCACTACTGCAACTTAAAGGTATCGATAAAGCTTTTCCCGGCGTAAAGGCGCTTTCCGGCGCGGCGCTGAATGTCTATCCGGGCCGCGTTATGGCGCTGGTAGGGGAGAACGGCGCGGGTAAGTCCACCATGATGAAGGTGCTCACGGGAATTTACTCTCGTGATGCGGGCTCGCTGCTGTGGTTGGGAAAAGAGACCACGTTTACCGGCCCTAAATCTTCACAGGAGGCGGGCATCGGTATTATTCATCAGGAACTTAACCTCATCCCGCAGCTCACCATTGCCGAGAACATCTTCCTTGGCCGCGAGTTTGTTAACCGCTTTGGCAAAATCGACTGGAAGAAGATGTACGCCGAGGCCGACAAGCTGCTGTTAAAACTCAATCTGCGCTTTAAAAGCAGCAGGCTGGTGGGCGAATTGTCGATCGGCGACCAGCAGATGGTCGAAATCGCCAAAGTGCTGAGCTATGAATCGCGGGTCATCATTATGGATGAGCCGACCGACGCGCTTACCGATACCGAAACCGACTCCCTGTTTCGCGTGATCCGCGAACTGAAATCGCAGGGGCGCGGCATTGTCTATATCTCCCATCGCATGAAAGAGATTTTCGAGATTTGCGATGATGTGACGGTGTTCCGCGACGGGCAGTTTATCGCAGAGCGGGAAGTTGCCTCCTTAAGCGAAGATACGCTCATCGAAATGATGGTGGGGCGCAAGCTGGAAGACCAGTACCCTCGTCTGGATAAGGCCCCTGGCGAAACCCGTCTTACCGTTGCCAACCTCAGCGGCCCCGGCGTTGAAGACGTCTCTTTTACCCTGCGTAAAGGGGAGATCCTTGGCGTTGCGGGACTGATGGGCGCCGGGCGTACCGAACTGATGAAAGTACTGTATGGCGCGTTGCCGCGTACCGGGGGGAGCGTAACCCTGGACGGGCGCGAAGTTATCGTACGTTCGCCGCAGGATGGCCTTGCCAACGGTATCGTCTATATCTCCGAAGATCGCAAACGTGACGGCTTAGTGCTCGGCATGTCGGTGAAAGAGAATATGTCGCTGACCGCGCTGCGCTATTTCAGCCGTAGCGGCGGTAACGTGAAGCATAAAGAAGAGCAGCAGGCGGTCAGTGATTTTATCCGCCTGTTTAATGTCAAAACCCCCTCCATGGAACAGCCGATAGGCCTGCTTTCCGGCGGTAATCAGCAAAAAGTGGCGATTGCTCGCGGTCTGATGACGCGGCCAAAAGTGCTGATCCTTGATGAGCCGACCCGCGGCGTGGACGTGGGCGCCAAGAAAGAGATCTACCAGCTTATTAACCAGTTCAAGGCCGATGGCCTGAGCATCATCCTGGTGTCATCAGAAATGCCGGAAGTGCTGGGCATGAGCGATCGCATCATGGTGATGCATGAAGGGCGCCTCGGCGGTGAATTCACACGCGAGCAGGCCACTCAGGAAGTATTGATGGCTGCCGCTGTGGGCAAGCTTAACCGTGTGAATCAGGAGTAAAAAAGATGACTACCCAGGCTGTTTCTGGTCGCCGTTATTTCACGAAAGCGTGGCTGATGGAGCAAAAATCGCTGATTGCCCTGCTGGTGCTGATCGCCATTGTATCGACCATGAGTCCGAACTTTTTTACCGTCAATAACCTGTTGAATATCCTGCAACAGACTTCTGTTAACGCCATTATGGCGGTCGGCATGACGCTGGTGATTTTAACCTCCGGGATCGACCTGTCCGTCGGTTCTTTGCTGGCGCTGACCGGTGCGGTCGCCGCGTCGCTCGTCGGCATGGAAGTTAACGCGCTGGTGGCCGTTGCCACCGCACTTGCATTAGGCGCTGCCGTAGGCGCGGTAACCGGCACCATCGTGGCGAAAGGGCGGGTTCAGGCCTTTATCGCCACCCTGGTCATGATGCTGCTGCTGCGCGGCGTGACGCTGGTCTATACCAACGGCAGCCCCATTAATACCGGCTTTACCGATAACGCCGACGTCTTTGGCTGGTTTGGTATCGGGCGGCCGCTGGGCGTGCCGACGCCGGTATGGATCATGGCGATTGTCTTTATCGCCGCCTGGTATCTGCTGCACCATACCCGGCTGGGCCGCTATATCTATGCGCTGGGCGGGAACGAAGCCGCAACCCGGCTGTCAGGCATCAGCGTCGATAAGGTGAAAGTCATTGTTTACTCCCTGTGCGGCCTGCTGGCCTCGCTGGCGGGCATCATCGAAGTAGCGCGCCTTTCATCAGCACAGCCTAACGCGGGCACCGGTTATGAACTGGACGCTATCGCTGCTGTGGTGCTGGGCGGAACCAGCCTTGCGGGCGGGAAAGGGCGTATCGTCGGGACGCTGATTGGCGCGCTGATTTTAGGCTTCCTGAACAACGGTTTGAATCTACTGAGCGTTTCTTCCTATTACCAGATGATCGTTAAAGCAGTGGTGATTCTGCTCGCGGTGCTGGTAGATAACAAAAAGCAGTAATTACCTACACTACAGGACATCATGATATGAACATGAAAAAACTGGCCACTCTGGTTTCTGCTGTCGCACTGAGCGCCACCGTTAGCGCCAACGCCATGGCGAAAGATACCATCGCTCTGGTTATCTCCACGCTGAATAACCCGTTTTTCGTTAGCCTGAAAGACGGCGCGCAGAAAGAGGCCGACAAGCTGGGCTATGAGCTGGTGGTGCTGGACTCCCAGAACAACCCCGCCAAAGAGCTGGCTAACGTGCAGGACTTAACCGTGCGCGGCGCCAAACTGCTGCTTATCAACCCTACCGATTCCGACGCGGTAGGCAACGCGGTGAAAATGGCAAACCAGGCCAAAATCCCCGTTATCACTCTTGACCGTGCCGCAGCGAAAGGCGAGGTGGTGAGCCATATCGCTTCCGATAACGTGCTGGGCGGGAAAATTGCTGGCGACTATATCGCTAAAAAAGCAGGCGAAGGCGCGAAAGTGATTGAACTGCAGGGCATTGCCGGGACCTCTGCGGCGCGTGAGCGCGGCGAAGGCTTCCAGCAGGCGGTAGCAGCGCATAAATTCAACGTGTTAGCCAGCCAGCCGGCGGATTTCGACCGTACTAAAGGGCTGAACGTCATGCAGAACCTGCTGACGGCGCACCCGGACGTACAGGCGGTATTCGCCCAGAACGACGAGATGGCGCTTGGCGCGCTGCGTGCCCTGCAAACCGCGGGCAAAACAGATGTGATGGTTGTCGGCTTTGACGGCACGCCGGATGGCGAAAAAGCGGTTAATGATGGCAAAATGGCTGCCACCATCGCTCAGTTGCCGGAGCAGATTGGGGTTAAAGGGGTTGAAACCGCGGACAAAGTGCTGAAAGGCGAAAAAGTCCACGCGAAAATCCCGGTTGATCTGAAACTGGTCATCAAACAATAAAGAAAAGCAGGGCTCGCGCCGTCACTTGTTGACGGCGCATTTTAATGGACACGCTCACATGAAAACCGCAGGCAAACTTGTTGTCCTCGGCAGTATTAATGCCGATCACATTCTTAACCTTGAATCGTTCCCCCAACCCGGAGAGACGGTAACCGGCAGCCAGTATCAGGTTGCGTTTGGTGGTAAAGGCGCAAATCAGGCGGTTGCCGCCGGGCGCAGCGGCGCGGATATTGCTTTTATTGCCTGCACGGGGGATGACGATACCGGCGAACGCGTGCGTAACCAGCTACAGACCGACAATATTGATATTGCTCCGGTTAGCGTGGTGGCTGGCGAATCCACCGGCGTGGCGCTGATTTTCGTAAACCAGGAAGGTGAGAATGTCATCGGTATTCATGCTGGCGCGAACGCTGCGCTTTCGTTGGCGCGTATAGAGGCGCAGCGCGATCTTATTGCCGGGGCGGATGTGCTCTTAATGCAGTTAGAATCGCCGGTAGAGAGCGTGCTGGCGGCGGCCCGCATCGCCCATGAAAATCATACCATCGTCGCACTGAACCCTGCCCCCGCGCGGTTATTATCAGATGATCTTCTGGCGCTGGTGGATATCATTACGCCTAACGAAACAGAGGCAGAAAAGCTGACGGGTATTCGCGTTGAAAACGACAGCGATGCGGCGCGCGCGGCGCAGGCGCTACATGCCAAAGGTATTGAGACCGTGATTATCACTCTTGGCAGCCGTGGCGTTTGGGCCAGCGTAAAAGGAGAGGGGCGACGCGTTGCGGGTTTTAAAGTCAAAGCCGTTGATACCATTGCTGCCGGGGATACCTTTAACGGCGCTCTGATGACGGCGCTGCTGGAAAAACGCGCTCTGGATGACGCTATCCGTTTTGCTCACGCGGCGGCGGCCATCGCCGTTACCCGCAAAGGCGCGCAACCATCAGTTCCGTGGCGCAAAGAGATCGATGAATTTTTACGTCAGCAGGGGTAACGCTTGGCCACCATGAAGGATGTTGCCCGTCTGGCGGGCGTATCGACCTCCACCGTATCTCATGTCATCAATAATGACCGTTTCGTTAGCGATGCCATTCGGGAAAAAGTCGAATCGGCAATCAAGTCACTGAACTACGCGCCGTCCGCGATTGCGCGTAGCCTGAAGATTAAGCAGACCCGAACAATAGGGATGCTGATTACCGCCAGTACCAACCCCTTCTATTCAGAGCTGGTGCGCGGCGTGGAGCGAAGCTGCTTCGAACGAGGGTACAGCCTGGTATTGTGTAATACCGAAGGCGACGAGCAGCGCATGAACCGTAATCTGGAGACGCTGATGCAAAAACGCGTCGACGGGCTGCTGCTGCTCTGCACGGAAACCCATCAGCCGTCAAAAGAGATCATTGCGCGCTATCCTTCTATCCCCACCGTTATGATGGACTGGTCCCCCTTTGATGGCGATAGCGACCTGATTCAGGATAACTCTCTGCTCGGCGGCGCAATGGCGACGCAATATCTGATTGATAAAGGCCATACGCATATCGCCTGTATCACCGGGCCGCTGGATAAAACTCCGGCTCGCCTGCGGCTGGAAGGCTATCGTGACGCGATGGCGCGGGCGGGGCTGGAAATTCATGAAGGTAATGAAATCATCGGCGACTTTGAATTTGGCGGTGGTTTTGAGGCGATGCAAAAACTGCTGACTCTTAAAGTACGCCCGCAGGCGGTGTTCATTGGTAACGATGCCATGGCGGTTGGCGCGTATCAGGCGCTGTATCAGGCAGGACTGCGCGTACCGCAGGATATGGCGATTGTCGGCTACGACGATATCGAACTGGCGCGTTATATGACGCCGCCCTTAACGACCGTCCATCAGGCGAAAGATGAACTGGGCGAGCTGGCGATAGACGTCCTTATTCATCGCATCGCCGACCCCGGGCAACAGCAGCAGCGGCTACAGCTTACGCCGGTGCTGATGGTGCGGGGGTCAGCTTAGTATTAATGCTTTTCTTTAATAAGGTTACGGCCATCCTTTGGTTTTAGCAGCATGAACACCAGCGCGGAAACCAGCGTGAGCGCGCCCATCGTCACAAAGGTATAGTGAAACTGTTCAACCGTGTTCGCACTGTCGAAACCCTCATAGAACCGCAATACTGCCGCGCTCACGGCGACGCCGAGGCTAATAGAGAGCTGCTGCGTTACCGCCAATACGCTGTTGCCGCCGCTGGCGTTCTCGTCAGTCAGGTCGGCAAGAGTAATCGTGTTCATGGCGGTGAACTGGGTAGACATTGCCATCCCCAGAACAAACAGCGGCAGAATAAGCAGCCAGATCTCCATTGATGGCGACTGCAATGAGAACTGCGCGATCATCACACCAATTATCAGCGTTATGCCCGTCAGCGTTTTACGATACCCGAAGCGGCGCAGCACTTGCGTCACGAGTGACTTGGCAATGATTGAACCCATTGCGGTAGGCGCCATCATACAACCGGCAATAATGGCGGAATAACCAAACCCCACCTGCAGCATCAGCGGCATCAGGAACGGCACACAGCCCGTCCCCAGACGCGAGGCAACATTCCCGGCGATACCCACGGAGAAGGTTCGGGTTTTAAAAAGATGAAGTGAAATCAGCGGAGTGGGATGGCGTCGCGCGTGACGTAAATAAAGAAGGAACAAAAGCACGCCGCTTATGATGACGGCGAATGCCAGCCAGCTGGCGACAATTTTTTCGCCAAACAGCTCCATCCCGATAGAAAAGAGCACCAGACTCAGGCCGAAAAGAAAAAATCCACCCATATCGAAACGCTTATGCGGCGTGGTGAAGTTTGGCATGTATTTGCGGGCATACAGCAGCCCGGCAATGCCAATGGGGATATTAATCAGGAATATCCAGTGCCAGCTCGCCCACGTCACCAGTACTCCGCCCAGCACCGGGCCAAGAATCGGCCCTACCAGTCCCGGCATGGTAACGAAGTTAAGAACCGGCAGTAGTTCGCTGCGGGGATAGGCGCGTAATAAGGCAAGGCGCGCCACAGGCATCATCATAGCGCCGCCAATTCCCTGCACTACCCGGAATAACACCAGGGAGGCCAAAGACGTAGAGAGTGCGCAGGCCAGTGAACCGAGCGTGAAGAGCGTTACCGCCAGCATAAAGACGCGCCGCGTACCGAAACGGTCTGCCAGCCAGCCGCTCGCGGGGATAAGCATCGCAACAGTCAGCGTATAGCTGATAATGGCAGACTGCATAGCAAGGGGAGAGCGATCGAGACTTTGCGCAATGGCGGGCAGGGCCGTATTCAGAATGGTAGCGTCCAGCGCCTGCATAAAAAAGGCCATGGCCGCAATCCAGGGCAGGCCAGCCATACTGCGTGCTTTTTTTACCGTCATGCATTGTCCTGTTATTGAGCGTTAGGTGCCTTAAGTAAAGCCTGGCATGCCAGAAAAGCACTTTCGCCATCACTCTCCTGAATGGCATCGACAATAGCCTGGTGCAGATCAAGCTTAACTACCTGATCCTGAGTAATCGCGTTGAAGTAAGTGTGGTAAACAGAGTGAAACAGTGCGGCGAAAGAGATAAGAAACGGATTGGCGCTCATTGTATAGATATGCTCATGCCAGGCCATATCGACCTCAATCCAGCGCTCACGGTTAAAATGCTTTTTCAGGTAAACCATCTCTTCCATTAAGGCGTTGAGCTGCCCTTTTTGTTCGGCGCTGCCTAACGTTGCGGCCAACTGGCAGGCCTGAGGCTCCAGGCTGCTGCGCATAATAAGGAAGTGCTGAATAACCTCCTGGAAGTTATCTTCGCTCATCCACCAGACCAGCAGCTCTTTATCAAGGAAGTTCCAGTTCTCCTTCGGCATGACGCGTGTGCCGATGCGCGGACGAGGAAGCACCATACCCTTGGCCGTTAGTGTCTTTATTGCTTCACGCACCGCCGTACGGCTCACGCCAAACTGTTCGCCCAGCTCCATCTCACCAGGAAGAATTTCGCCTGGGAGGTATTCTCCTTTGAGGATCTGCTGCGCCAGCTTCTCGGCCAGCAGCCATGAGAGGTTTTTTTGCGCCGCAAGCTGTTGCGCGTTTAAAGCCATTTATATGCTTCCTTATATTCTTATTCACCAACAGTATGCCACCGTGGCCATTTTCAGGGGGGCAAAAACGGTAAATTGACCCGTTTATGGTGCTTTTTACCGCGCTTTGTTGAAAAAAGAGACGGTCGGAAAATTTTTTGAA
>NZ_HE578947.1:660015-733973 GCF_000321045.1 Phytobacter massiliensis JC163 | reverse complement strand
CCCGCGAGGAATGACAAGCGGAAAAATGCATTTTTATTTCAACCGCTCATCTTTTCATCATTACGCCTGTTTTTGCTGCTTTTTGATGGCGTCCGGCAGCTCCGCAAGGCTGTTAATCACCCAATCAGCGGCTTTTTCCGCCTCTGCTGTAATCGGCTTGCCGGTACGCACCAGCACCTTAGTGCCAACGCCCGCCGCTCCCGCCGCCTGCATATCTTCTAATTTGTCGCCCACCATATAAGAAGCGGCCATATCTATATGTAGATAGTCACGCGCGGAGATCAGCATGCCGGGATGCGGCTTACGGCAATCGCAGACCTGGCGAAAGGCCTCAACGCTGCCCTGCGGATGATGAGGACAGTAATAAATGCCATCGAGATCGACATCGCGGTCCGCCAGCGACCAGTCCATCCATTCCGTTAACGTTTCAAACTGCGCTTCGGTAAACTTGCCGCGCGCGATGCCGGACTGATTGGTGACGACAACTAGCGCGAACCCCATCTGTTTGAGTTCACGCATCGCATCAATGACCCCTTCGATAAATTCGAAGCTATCGATTTCGTGCACATAACCGTGATCGACATTAATAGTGCCATCACGATCGAGAAAAACTGCAGGTACTGACTTTGCCACCGGGTTGCTCCTGATAAAGGCCTGTGCGCGTAGTATCTCATGTTTCGTAATACAGGAAAGTGCTCATCGCACAGCGTTCGATTGATTTAGACGTCTGGATGCCTTAACATCCGCTTTGTTTACGGTCATAACCCGTAACAGGCAGAACAAAATGCCACGGCTCACTCTTATACGATAAAAATAATCTGATGATTAAACTTTCCAATATTACTAAAGTGTTCCAGCAGGGCACCCGCACGATACAGGCGCTGAAAAACGTCAGTCTGCATGTGCCTGCCGGGCAGATTTATGGCGTTATTGGCGCCTCCGGCGCAGGTAAGAGCACGCTCATCCGCTGCGTGAATCTGCTTGAGCGGCCATCCCAGGGGAGCGTACAGGTTGATGGCCAGGAGCTGACCTCGCTTTCTGAATCGCAGCTCACCAAAGCACGCCGCCAAATCGGCATGATCTTTCAGCATTTTAATCTGCTCTCTTCCCGTACGGTATTCGGCAACGTCGCGCTGCCGCTCGAACTGGATAATACGCCGCGCCAGGAGATACAGCGCCGCGTTACAGAGTTGCTCGATCTGGTCGGTCTTGGCGACAAGCACGACAGCTACCCCGCTAACCTGTCCGGCGGGCAGAAGCAGCGTGTGGCCATCGCCCGTGCGCTGGCGAGTAACCCCAAGGTGCTGCTGTGTGACGAGGCCACCAGCGCGCTGGATCCGGCAACTACCCGTTCCATTCTGGAGCTTTTAAAAGATATTAACCGCCGCCTTGGGCTGACCATTCTGCTTATTACCCACGAGATGGATGTAGTGAAACGCATCTGCGACTGCGTGGCGGTTATCAACAATGGCGAGTTGATTGAGCAGGACACCGTGAGCGAGGTCTTCTCACATCCGAAAACGCCGCTGGCGCAGCAGTTCATCCAGTCGACGCTGCATCTGGATATTCCGGAGGATTACCAGCAGCGTCTGAAAGACGAACCCGCGGCGGACAGCGTGCCTATGCTGCGTATGGAATTTACCGGCCAGTCCGTCGACGCGCCGTTACTTTCGGAAACCGCGCGTCGTTTTAACGTTAATAACAATATTATCAGCGCGCAGATGGATTACGCTGGCGGCGTGAAGTTCGGCATTATGCTGACGGAAATGCACGGCGCACAACAGGATACGCAAGCCGCAATTGCCTGGCTTAAGGAACACCATGTGAAAGTAGAGGTGCTGGGTTATGTCTGAGCCAATGATGTGGTTACTGGCGCGCGGCGTCTGGGAGACGCTGGCGATGACATTTGTGTCGGGCTTTTTCGGCTTTGTGCTGGGCCTTCCCGTGGGCGTACTGCTTTATATCACCCGCCCCGGGCAAATCATGGAAAACGCCAGGCTTTACCGCACTCTTTCCGCGCTGGTGAATATCTTCCGTTCGATCCCCTTTATTATCCTGCTGGTTTGGATGATTCCCTTCACGCGCGTCATAGTCGGTACGTCGATCGGCTTGCAGGCGGCTATCGTGCCCCTCACCGTCGGCGCGGCGCCCTTTATCGCGCGTATGGTGGAAAACGCCCTGCTGGAGATCCCAGGCGGCCTGATTGAAGCATCACGCGCGATGGGTGCGACGCCAATGCAGATTATCCGCAAAATTCTGCTGCCGGAAGCGCTGCCGGGCCTGGTAAACGCAGCGACCATCACCCTGATTACTCTGGTGGGTTATTCCGCCATGGGCGGCGCGGTTGGTGCGGGTGGTCTTGGTCAAATCGGATATCAGTATGGCTATATTGGCTATAACGCAGTGGTGATGAACACCGTTCTGGCCCTGCTGGTCATTCTGGTGTACTTAATTCAGTTCGCAGGCGATCGTATCGTTCGGGCTGTTACTCATAAATAACGTTGCACACAACATAACGACTCTGGAAAGTAAGGAAAAACACATGGCGTTTAAATTCAAAACATTTGCTGCGGTCGGCGCCCTCATCGGCTCTCTGGCTCTGGCAGGCTGCGGCCAGGACGAAAAAGATCCCAACCATATTAAAGTCGGCGTGATTGTGGGCGCTGAACAGCAGGTTGCGGAAGTTGCAAAGAAAGTCGCAAAAGACAAATATGGTCTGGATGTCGAGCTGGTAACTTTCAACGACTACGTCCTGCCGAACGAAGCGCTGAGCAAGGGCGATATCGACGCGAACGCCTTCCAGCATAAACCGTACCTCGATCAGCAGATCAAAGATCGTGGCTACAAGCTGGTATCAGTAGGTAATTCGTTTGTTTACCCTATCGCGGGCTACTCTAAAAAGATTAAATCTATTGATGAATTACAGGAAGGGGCGCAGGTTGCCGTGCCAAACGATCCCACTAACCTGGGCCGCTCTCTACTCCTGCTGCAAAAACAGGGTCTGATCAAACTGAAGGATGGCGTTGGTCTGCTGCCGACCGCGCTTGATATCACCGAAAACCCAAAAAACCTGAAAATTGTTGAACTTGAAGCTCCTCAGCTGCCGCGCTCTCTGGACGATGCGCAGATTGCTCTCGCGGTTATCAACACCACTTATGCCAGCCAGATCAATCTGACCCCGGCTAAAGATGGCATTTTCGTTGAGGATAAAGATTCCCCTTACGTTAACCTGATCGTAAGCCGTGAAGACAACAAAGACGCTGAAAACGTGAAGAAATTCGTTCAGGCATACCAGTCTGACGAAGTTTATGAAGCAGCTAACAAAGTTTTCAATGGCGGCGCAGTAAAAGGCTGGTAAGGTTTATCAATTAGCACAATCCAACAAGACGGGCTCCGGCCCGTCTTGTCATTTGTGCAAGCTCCTGATTCAATAAGCGGTGTTTTGATCATTTATTGAGGAAATATTATGCGTGCTTTACCGATCTGTTTATTAGCACTCACGCTAAGCGGCTGTTCGATACTAAGCAGATCCCCTGTCGAGCCAGCAAAAAGCACAGCAACCCCGCCGCCAAAAACGGAACAGGTCAAGCCTAAGCCCCCTCGCGCCACGCCGGTTCGCATCATTACCAACCCAGAAGACTTAGTTGGCAAGCCGTTCCGTGATTTAGGGGAAGTAACAGGTGACTCTTGTCAGGCCAGTAATCAGGATTCGCCGCCGAATATCCCAACGGCGCGCAAACGCATGCAGATTAACGCCTCCAAAATGAAAGCCAACGCGGTTCTGCTGCACAGCTGTGAAGTGACCAGCGGCACGCCGGGTTGCTATCGTCAGGCTGTATGCGTAGGTTCCGCTCTGAATGTTACGGCGAAATGACGGCATTTTCGTTTGCGCAAATTGGCGTAATCCGCTCGCCTTATAAAGAAAAATTCGCCGTGCCGCGCCAGCCCGGGCTGGTAAAAAACGGCAGCGGCGAACTGCATCTGCTGGCTCCTTATAATCAGCCCGAGGCCGTTCGCGGCCTTGACGCCTTCAGCCATCTCTGGGTCCTGTTTGTCTTTCACCAGACGATGGCGGGCGGCTGGCGTCCTACGGTGCGCCCTCCCCGTCTCGGCGGCAATGCGCGTATGGGCGTGTTCGCAACACGCTCGACATTCCGCCCCAATCCGGTGGGGATGTCGCTGGTTGAATTAAAAGGGATCCGCAGCCATAAAGAGCAGGTGATCCTGGAGCTGGGCAGCCTGGATTTAGTAGACGGAACGCCGGTTGTGGATATCAAACCTTACCTGCCCTTTGCCGAAGCCTTGCCCGAGGCACGCGCAGGCTACGCGCAGCAGGCTCCGCAGGCGGATATCCCGGTCTGTTTTTCCGAGGAGCTTACCGCACAACTCCCGGCGCTGGAAAAACGCTATCCGGGCCTGAGCGCGTTCATTATTGATGTCCTGGCTCAGGACCCGCGCCCTGCCTATCGCAAAGAGGAAGAAGCGGGGAAAAGTTATGCCGTGCTGCTTGCTGATTTCAATGTTCGCTGGCGGGTGACCGATACCGGTTTTGAGGTGTTTGCGCTCGAGCCGCAGTAATTTTATTCTCTTCTCTTTTGGCATCTTTGCCACACTGGTAAACTAAACCACTTTTTTTGTGTCAGGCTGGTGTTTCAGCCTGTTCCAATCGTTTAAATGGAACCGTAACAACATGCGTACTAGCCAATATCTGCTCTCCACACTCAAGGAGACACCTGCCGACGCCGAGGTTATCAGCCACCAGCTGATGCTGCGCGCCGGGATGATCCGCAAGCTGGCCTCCGGGTTATATACCTGGCTGCCGACCGGCGTGCGCGTTCTGAAAAAAGTCGAAAACATCGTGCGTGAAGAGATGACCAACGCCGGTGCCATCGAGGTGTTAATGCCGGTAGTTCAGCCCTCTGAACTGTGGCAGGAGAGTGGTCGTTGGGAGCAGTATGGCCCGGAGCTGTTGCGTATTGCTGACCGTGGCGATCGCCCGTTCGTTCTTGGCCCAACCCACGAAGAGGTGATCACCGATCTGGTGCGCAATGAGCTCAGCTCCTATAAGCAGCTGCCGCTGAACTTCTTCCAGATCCAGACCAAGTTTCGTGACGAAGTGCGTCCGCGCTTCGGCGTCATGCGCTCCCGCGAATTCCTGATGAAAGACGCCTACTCTTTCCATACTTCTCAGGAGTCGCTGCAGGAAACGTACGATGCGATGTATGCCGCCTACAGCAAAATCTTCACCCGTATCGGGCTGGAATTCCGTGCGGTACAGGCGGACACCGGTTCTATCGGCGGTAGCGCATCCCATGAGTTCCAGGTACTGGCCCAGAGCGGCGAAGACGATATCATCTTCTCCGATACCTCTGACTACGCCGCTAACATCGAACTGGCCGAAGCCGTTGCACCAACAGCGCCGCGCGCTGCCGCAACCCAGGAGATGACGCTGGTCGACACGCCGAACGCGAAAACCATCGCTGAACTGGTAGAACAGTTCAACCTGCCGATTGAAAAAACCGTTAAGACCCTGCTGGTGAAAGCGGTTGAAGGCAGCAGCTACCCGCTGGTTGCTCTGTTGGTACGCGGCGATCATGAGCTGAACGAAGTTAAAGCAGAGAAGCTGCCGCAGGTTGCCAGCCCGCTGACGTTTGCGACAGAAGCTGAAATCCGCGCGGTCGTTAACGCAGGCCCTGGCTCGCTCGGCCCGGTAAATATGTCAATCCCGGTAGTGATTGACCGCAGCGTCGCGGTAATGAGCGATTTCGCCGCAGGCGCGAATATCGACGGCAAGCACTACTTCGGTATTAACTGGGATCGCGATGTCGCGACGCCAGAAGTTGCCGACATTCGTAACGTGGTCGCCGGCGATCCAAGCCCGGATGGCCAGGGTACGTTGATGATTAAGCGCGGTATTGAAGTGGGCCACATCTTCCAGCTGGGCACGAAGTACTCTCAGGCGCTGAACGCCGCCGTACAGGGCGAAGATGGGCGTAACCAGATCCTGACCATGGGCTGCTACGGTATCGGTGTAACGCGTGTGGTGGCAGCCGCCATTGAGCAGAACTATGACGATCGCGGCATCGTATGGCCGGACGCTATCGCTCCGTTCCAGGTGGCGATCCTGCCGATGAACATGCACAAATCCTACCGCGTACAGGAGCTGGCAGAGAAGCTCTACAATGAACTGCGCGCGAAGGGCATTGATGTTCTGATGGATGACCGTAAAGAGCGCCCGGGCGTTATGTTCGCCGACATGGAGCTTATCGGTATTCCTCATACCATCGTTATCGGCGACCGTAACCTGGATAACGACGACATTGAGTACAAATACCGCCGTAACGGTGAGAAACAGATGATTAAGACCGGCGAAATCCTCGATTTCCTGGTCAACGCCATTAAAGGCTAATCAGCAAAAGGCCTCGCACTGCGAGGCCTTTTTGTTAATCATTACAATCCTTTCCTGCGGTAAATCTGGCGTCGTTATCCACCACCAGAATTCGCTCTGCGCTGCCGCTATTCGAACGCACCTGCACCATAAAATGGCCGTTTAACTCCAGCAACACCGCCTGCCCGCTCTCTCTGCGCATTTGATTAAACTTCTTTTCCAGCAGCGTATCCGGTTTCATTACGATACGTTGACCGGTGGCGCAATCGGTGAAGAGTCCGGTGTTCGCCATGTAGATATACATGCCGCGCATCGCCATTGGCGTCGCCGGTAGCTCCGCTTTAACCGGCTGCAAGGTATAATTCAGCCGCGAGTCAATTGGGTTACCCTCCCTGTCGAGCATTTCCAGCGCTTCGCCTTTAGGATGAAAATAGCGCTTTTCGCCGCTGGCATCGGTCAGCACCAGCTTATCTGCCGTCCGGGCCCATTTTCCGTATGAGGCGAACGTCCTGTGGCCGTTTGCGCCAGCATAGCGCTGGTTCATTACCCAGGTGCCGTCTTTTTCAAGGAATAAGGAGGTGTCGATGCCTTCGCAATCGGCGCAGGGAAGTACGCCGCGCCAGCTCTGCTGCATAGGCTTAAGCGTCTGCGCCTGAACCGGCGTCACGACCTCCCCGTCACGATTATTGCACCCCATCAGCGCAAAGAGCGTTATCACCGCCGCTAAAGATAAAATCGCTTTTTTCACTCTCTCTTCCTTTTGGGTCGTTCTTATTTGTCCTGATCGGGGCGACGAACCTTACCGCGTAGCGCTTTTACGGAGGATTTCTGCGCCTTGTTATTCAACCGCCGCTCTTTCGAGGCCCGCGTGGGCCGGGTTGGACGGCGGCTTTTTTGTACCACCGTCAACGCTTTAATCAGCGCAACCAGACGGGCAACCGCCGCCTCGCGGTTCATCTCCTGGCTACGGTACTCCTGCGCCTTGATAATCACTACGCCGTCCGCGGTTATCAAGTGATGACTTGCGCCAAGCAGACGCTCTTTGTAGAAATCCGGCAGGCTGGAGGCGCGAATATCGAAGCGCAGGTGGATTGCCGTTGAGGCCTTATTCACATGCTGGCCCCCAGCCCCCTGCGCCCGTACTGCGGTTATCTCCAGTTCCTCATCCGGGATGCTTGCCTGGCGCGATATAACAATCATGCGCGCTGCTGCCAGCGTGTGGGCTGAATTTCCAGACTGTTTTGAGTATCGCTCAGCCAGATAGTTCCTTCCTGCAGCGTTGCCTGCAGCGACATGGTGCGCTGAGCAAAATCACTCAGTTTCGCCAGCTGCTCATCGTCCAAATACCAGATGCTCAGATTTTTAAAACCGGCGAGACGGGGCTGGTTCTGCTGCCACCAGATTTGCGCCGCCCGTGAATTATAGGTAAACAGCGCGACCTCTTTTGCCTGCGAGCAGGCTTTTTTAATGCGTTTCTCATCGGGCAGCCCCAATTCGATCCACAGGTCGATACCCAGGTGGTCGTTACGCAGCCACAGTTCCGGCTCGTCATCGGCACAGAGCCCGCGCGTAAACTGCAGCCGCTCGTCGGCGAACTGAATCCACGCCAGCAGGCGCAGCATCATACGTTCCTGTGTTTCGGAAGGATGGCGCGCAAGCGTCAGCGCCGTCTCAAGAAACTGGTTTCGGTCTAAATCCGCTACGTTGACCGTAGCTTTATAAATGGTGGCTTTTAGCGCCATACCGCCTCCTGTGCTAAACAGCGGCTATTGTAGCGAATAAAGCTATAACGCGCTGTAACTGCTGCCACGCAGACAATTTATCGCGGCGGGGCTATGGTATAGTCACCTTGCTAAACAGAGTTAATCTTCGTAGGCTTAATGTTATCTCACAGTAAAGCCAGGGCGCGTGGGGGAGGAGAAATGGGAAATTATTGTGAGTTGATACGTCAACGCTATGCGGAAATCGCCAGCGGAGATTTAGGGTATATCCCGGATGCGCTGGGTTGCGTATTGAAAGTTTTGAATGAAATGGCATCGGACGATACCCTTTCAGAGTCGGTCAGGGAAAAGGCGGCGTATGCGGCCGCAAACTTACTGGTGAGCGATTATGTCAATGAATGATACCTATCAACCCATCAATTGCGATGACTACGACAACCTGGAACTCGCCTGTCAGCATCATCTTTTATTGCAGCTGGCGCTAAAAGACGGCGAGGAGTTGCAGGCGAAAGCCAGCGATTTAGTTTCGCGTAAAAATGTGGAGTATCTGGTTGTGGATGTCGCAGGCGCAACGCGCGAACTGCGTCTCGATAAAATTGCCAGCTTTAGCCACCCGGAGATTGGCACCGTTGTGGTGAGCGAATCCTGACACTCAAGCGGGCAGTGCAGACTGCCCGTTACACCTTTCGCCACACCAGCTGCTTACCCGCTAACCCCTGTTGATATTGCCCCTCTACCGTAACAAACCTTCCCGCCGCAGCAATCAGCGTCTCGCCGTAAAAGAGCAGCGGCGTTGTCTCCCTGAGCCACGGGGCAACCCCCATCTCCTGCCAAATCTTTTTGAGCTTTCTGCCGCCGCTTCGCCCAACCAGATGTAATGAGCCCGTCGCCTGAAAGCGCACTGAAACCGTTTCATCTGGCCCTGGCGCACGCAGCATGTCGCCACTTTCCAGCGAAAGTTCGCCAAGCCCTGCGGGCAGGGTCAAGGGCAGAGTGGGATCTAACCAGTCGAGCGTCACGTTGCGCTGGCCGGGAATGATTTTGACCCACCATAACCGCCCCCGGTAACGGCGCACCGCATGGCTGCCCAGCTGCAGAAGAGGATCGGCATCTTCTCTGGCGAGGGCCACCTCTTCCCATATGCGGGCAAGCGCGTCACGGGAAGGCATCGGCGCATGCTGTCCCGCCAGCCAGCGCCGTAAAATAGCCGCTCTGCGCGCCTGGCTCATGTCGTGAAGCGCAGCAACGGACAACGCCCCCTCATCATCCGTCGCCGCTAAGAGTGCCTGCGCCAGCAACTCATCCAGCAGTGCCTCCTGCTCGCCGCACAGGGCGGCGCTGCGCGCCACCGCATCGGCAAAATGGGGCCAGCGCGCGTTTAACAGCGGCAGCACCCGCAGGCGCAAAAAGTTACGATCGTAGAGATCGCTCTGGTTGCTCTCGTCATCAACCCAAATCAGGCCATTTTCCCGCGCATAGTCGGCCAGCGAAGCCCGCGACTCATACAGCATCGGCCTTAGCAGTTGCGTCCCGGCAAAAGGCATCGCCTCGGGCATCGCCGCCAGCCCAGCCGGACCGCTGCCCCGCTTCAACGCCAGCATAAACGTCTCGCTCTGGTCATCCAGATGGTGGGCGGTAAGCAGTTTCTCCCCCGGCAGGAGCGCCTGGCGGAAGGCGTCGTAGCGCGCCTTTCGCGCCTGTGCTTCAACGCCGTTACCCTCATCCACCAGATGCACCCGGGTTACCACCAGCGGTACCTGCCACGCGGCGCAGACCTTCTGGCAGTGCGCAACCCAGCAGTCTGCCGACGGGCTTAAACCGTGGTGGATATGAATCGCGCGAAGCGCAATCTCCGGATGCGTTGAGCGCCACTGAACCAGCCGGTGCAGCAGCACGGTTGAATCCAGCCCGCCGCTCAGCGCCACCAGAAACTGGCGCTGCGTAGAGGGTAGCCGGGAGAGTAAAGAGAAAGTCATGGCGCTAACCGAAACGAAAACATGCCCGGCACGTTACCGGGCATTGCGCCAGCTGGCAAGATTTACTGCTGGTAGAGCTCCAGCGGCAGGTGGTCCGGGTCTTTAAAAAAGGTAAAGCGCTTGCCGGTAAAGGGATCGATGCGGATCTCCTCGCAGGTCACGTTATGCGCCGCAAGGTGCGCCACCGCCTGATCAAGATCGTCTACGGTGAAAGCCAGATGGCGCAGGCCGCACGCCTCCGGGCCGCTCACGCGCGGCGGCGGGAAAGGGAACGAAAACAGTTCGATAACATACTGCCCGTGCAGCGCCAGATCGCCCTTCCATGAGTCGCGCTCTTCACGATAAACCTCGCTCTGCAGCGTAAAACCTAAAATATCGCAATAGAACGCCTTGCTGCGGGCATAGTCTGTGGCGATGATGGCGATGTGGTGTACCCGTTGTAAATTCAGCATAGTCTCTCCTGGTCTATTTCGGCACGTAGCGTGCCCGTCATGCCCCGCGAGAGGCTACGCATTTTTCAGTACTCGTACCCAGTAGACGCCATCTTCATCGCGTCTGGTACCGTGAATGTCGGTTTCAAAGCCGGGGTAGTGCCGCCCGATAGCACACAGCATCAGTAGAAAATCCAGCACGGCCCGGCTCTCGTCGGTGATCATCTCGCCCGGCATCAGCAACGGTACACCGGGCGGGTAAGGCAGGATCATATTGGCGGAGACGCGGCCCGACAGGCCTTCCAGTTCGATGGTCTCCACCTCGCCGCGAATCTGCTGCTGCCATGCCTGGTGCGGCGTTAATTTCATTTCCGGCAACACGTCAAAGGCCCGCAGCATCAGCTGCGGCAGATCGTGCTGGCGGATCAGTTTATGAATGCCCTGGGCCAGATCCTGAATACGCATGTTGCGATAGAAGTCAGGGTCTTCGGCGTAGAGGTCGGGCAGCATGTTTCTGACGCGCAGATTGAGATCGTAGGCGCGCTTAAACTCCATCAGCCCACGCAGTAGCCCCATGGCGCGCGTTTTGTCGATACCGATACTAAACAAAAACAGCAGGTTGTAGGGGCCAGTCTTCTCCACCACGATGCCGCGCTCATCAAGGAATTTCGCCACCAGCGCCGCCGGTATCCCCTCTTCCCCCATGTTCCCCGCTTCATCCATACCTGGCGTCAGGATCGTCACTTTCACCGGATCGAGGAACATATGATCGTCGTCGGCGTTACGAAAGCCGTGCCAGCTTTCGCCCGGCGAGACCGGCCAGCAGTCCGCCTCTTCAATATCCTCCGGCTGCCAGATGTCGAAGAACCAGTCCTCGGCTTCATCTTTTAAGCGTTGCACCTCTTTACGAAAATGCAGCGCGCGTTCAACCGAGCGGTTAATCAGGCGCTTGCCTGGGTTGCCGCGCAGCATCGCCGCCGCCGTCTCTATAGACGCCACCAGCGGGTAGCTGGGGGACGTTGAGGTGTGCATCATAAAGGCTTCGTTGAAGGTATCTTCATCGTAGTCGCCTTTTACGTGGATCAGCGAAGCCTGCGAAAAGGCCGCCAGCATCTTGTGGGTCGATTGCGTTTCAAAAATCACCTTACCCGGCACCCGCTCCCCGCTCATTCCGCTTTTACCCGCATAGATGGGATGAAAATTGGTATAGGGCACCCAGGCGGAGTCGAAATGGATAGAGGGCACATCCAGATGTTTTTTGATCCAGTTGGTGTTGTACAGCAGGCCGTCATAGGTGGAGTTGGTAATCACCGCATGCACCGGCCAGCTCGCGCCGGGCGTCGCCGCCACCTTCTGTTCGATGCTGGCATGGGTGAATTCCCGGCGGGGAATACCGCCCAGAATGCCGAGGGCATTACGGCCCGGTTTGAGCCACAGCGGGGTCACGTCGCTCATCATCAGCAGATGCGCCAGCGATTTATGGCAGTTGCGGTCGATAAGCAGCGTACTGCCCACCGGGGCGGCATACATGCCCACAATTTTGTTCGACGTCGAGGTGCCATTGGTCACCATATAGCTCTGCTCGGCGCCAAAGGTGCGGGCGATGTACTCTTCCGCTTCCAGATGCGGCCCCGTATGGTCGAGCAGCGATCCCAGTTCCGTCACTGAAATGGAGACATCCGCTTTTAAAGTATTACCGCCGAAAAAATCATAGAACAGGCAGCCGACCGGGCTTTTCTGATAGGCCGTCCCCGCCATATGGCCTGGCGTGCAGAAGGTGTATTTTCCCTCTTTCACATAGGTAAAGAGTGCGCGGGTAAACGGTGGGGTGATATTTTCGAGATACTCCCCGGTGTACTGCTGAATACGGGTAGCGATATCTTCTGCCTGGCCCAGCGCGTACTCGAAAAACCACAGCGCCATGCGCATATCCTGGGCAGTGATATCCATTGTCGAGTGGGTATTGATAAACGCGTACAGCGGCAGATATTCATTGAGCTGATTAATTTCGCAGCAGAGATCGAGATCGTATTCATCCCAGTCGAAAATGACGCCGCAGATCCGCGGGTTATGTTCGATAAATTTCAGCAGGTCGGCGCTGTTTTGCGGCCAGATCAGTTGAAACCCGCGCGCCTGTAACGCCTGTTCAAGTTCCTTGATGGGTTCGTCTTTATAAAAGACGCCGTGCGGCCCCATGATGGCGATAATGTTCAGGGCTTACCTCCTTAAAAAAACATTCGCTGTATCCTGAAAAGCATAGTTAAGGTAGACGACAGGCATAAAAAAAGCCGCAACAGAGTGCGGCTTTTAAGACTATTGAGCAATTCAGGCGTAGCCGTAGCTCATCAGACGCTGGTAGCGACGGTTACGCAGATCTTCTGTGCTCAGCACATCCAGATCCGCCAGGTCCGCGATAAGCTGCGCCTTGAGCGATTCCGCCATCGCTTCCGGATTACGATGCGCGCCGCCTAACGGCTCCGGAATAATGGAGTCGATAAGCTTAAGCTCTTTCAGACGCGGGGCGATAATGCCCATCGCTTCTGCGGCCAGCGGCGCTTTATCGGCGCTCTTCCACAGAATAGAGGCGCAACCTTCCGGGGAGATAACGGAGTAGGTGCTGTACTGCAGCATGTTCACCTTGTCGCCCACGCCAATCGCCAGCGCGCCGCCGGAGCCGCCTTCACCGATAACAGTGCAGATGACCGGCACATTCAGGCGGGACATTTCACGCAGGTTACGGGCAATCGCCTCAGACTGGCCACGCTCTTCGGCGCCAACGCCCGGATAAGCACCCGGCGTGTCGATAAAGGTAACGATCGGCATTTTGAAGCGCTCGGCCATCTCCATCAGACGCAGGGCTTTGCGATAGCCTTCCGGCGCAGGCATCCCGAAGTTACGACGAATTTTTTCTTTCGTCTCGCGGCCTTTCTGATGACCAATTATCATCACCGGACGCCCATCCAGACGGGCGATACCGCCAACAATGGCTTTATCGTCAGCGTAGGCGCGGTCGCCAGCCAGCTCGTCAAATTCATCAAATGCGAGGCGGACATAATCCAGGGTATATGGACGCAGCGGATGACGGGCCAGCTGTGCTACCTGCCATGCACCAAGATCGGCAAAGATTTTACGCGTCAGCTCTACGCTTTTCTCACGCAGACGATGCACTTCTTCATCGATATTAATATCCAGTTTTTCATCCTGGCGGCTCACGGCCGTCAGAGAATCGATTTTCGCTTCCAGCTCGGCAATCGGCTGTTCGAAATCAAGGAAATTCAGACTCATAGTATTCCTGTATTAGTCAAACTCCAGTTCCACCTGCTCCGAACCAATGAGGCCACGGAGATCGTTAAGTAAACGATCGCTCGGAGAGACGCGCCACGTTGCGCCAAAACGCAACCGCGCACGCGCATCCGCCCTCTGATAGTAGAGATGTACTGGAATGGTTCCCGAACGATGGGGTTCCAGAGACTGACGGAGTCGGTTCAAAAGCTGGTCATCAATTTGCCTGTCCGTCAGCGAGATAGCAAGCCCGCGCGCATATTTTTCACGGGCTTCGTCAATGTCCATCACTTCGCGGGCGGTCATTTTAAGCCCCCCGCTGAAGTCATCAAAGCTGACCTGTCCGCTGACGATCAGTATTCGGTCTTTTTCCAGCAGCTGCTGGTATTTATCCAGCGCGTCGGTGAACAGCATCACCTCCAGACGCCCGGAACGGTCATCCAGCGTGCAGATGCCGATGCGATTCCCGCGCTTGGTGACCATAACCCGCGCGGCAATGACGAGCCCCGCCGCCGTGGTCACTTTGCCACGTTCGGTAGGGTGCATGTCTTTCAGGCGGTAACCGCCAACATAACGCTCAATCTCTTTCAGATACTGGTTGATGGGGTGCCCGGTCAGGTACAGCCCCAGCGTCTCGCGTTCGCCGTCCAGCACCACCTGTTCTGGCCAGGGCTGACAGCTGGCGTAGGACTGTTCGACCTGCTCCGGCTCTTCCGCCAGCACGCCGAACATATCCGCCTGGCCGATAGCCTCCGCTTTCGCGTGCTGATCGGCCGCTTTTAGCGCATCGCCCAGCGCGTTCATCAGCGCGGCACGATGCGGCCCGAGCCGGTCAAAAGCGCCGGACATGATCAGTTTTTCCAGAACCCGACGATTGAGCTTTTTCGTATCAGTACGGGCGCAAAGATCGAACAGTTCGCGGAAGTAACCGTCCTGGTTACGCGCTTCAATAATCGCTTCGATCGGGCCTTCGCCCACGCCTTTGATCGCCCCGATACCATAGACAATTTCGCCGTCGTCATTGACATGGAAGTGGTACAGCCCGGAGTTGATATCCGGCGGCAGGATTTTAAGCCCCATCCGCCAGCACTCATCTACCAGCCCCACCACTTTCTCGGTGTTGTCCATATCGGCAGTCATCACCGCCGCCATAAATTCAGCGGGATAGTGCGCCTTCAGCCACAGCGTCTGATATGAGACTAAAGCATAGGCGGCAGAGTGCGATTTGTTAAATCCATAGCCTGCGAATTTTTCCACCAGGTCAAAGATTTTCATCGCCAGTTCGCCGTCAACGCCGTTTTTCTTCGCGCCATCCTCAAAGATAGAACGCTGCTTGGCCATCTCTTCCGGCTTTTTCTTACCCATCGCACGGCGCAGCATATCCGCCCCGCCCAGCGTATAGCCGGAGAGCACCTGGGCAATCTGCATCACCTGTTCCTGATAGAGGATGATGCCGTAGGTTGGCTCCAGCACCGGCTTGAGGCTTTCATGCTGCCACTGAACGTCCGGGTAAGAGATCTCTTCTCGCCCGTGTTTACGGTCGATAAAGTTATCTACCATCCCTGATTGCAGCGGGCCCGGACGGAACAGGGCCACCAGGGCTATCATATCTTCGAAACAGTCAGGCTGCAGGCGCTTAATCAGATCCTTCATGCCGCGGGATTCAAGCTGGAACACCGCGGTGGTTTCCGAGCGCTGCAGCATGTCGAAGCTTTTCTTGTCATCCAGCGGGATGGCGGCGATATCCAGCGGCGGCTCGCCGTTCTTCTCGCGCCGCTTGTTGATCATCTCCAGCGCCCAGTTGATGATGGTAAGGGTGCGCAGTCCCAGGAAGTCAAACTTCACCAGGCCTGCGTACTCTACGTCGTTCTTATCAAACTGGGTAACCGGATGCTGGCCCTGCTCATCGCAGTAGAGCGGCGCAAAATCGGTGATTTTCGTCGGGGCGATAACTACCCCACCGGCGTGCTTACCGGCGTTACGGGTGACCCCTTCGAGCTTACGCGCCATATCGATCAGCGCTTTAACCTCTTCGTCCGCCTCGTAAATTTCCGGCAGCTGCGGCTCGGCCTCAAACGCTTTGGCCAGGGTCATCCCCGGATCGGGCGGCACCAGTTTCGAAATACGGTCAACAAAGCCGTAAGGGTGGCCCAGCACGCGGCCCACGTCGCGGATAACCGCTTTCGCCGCCATCGTACCGAAGGTGATAATCTGCGATACCGCGTCGCGGCCGTACATATCCGCCACGTGCTCGATAACCTGGTCACGTTTCTCCATGCAGAAGTCAACGTCGAAGTCGGGCATCGAAACACGTTCCGGGTTAAGGAAGCGTTCGAACAGCAGGTCGAACTCCAGCGGATCGAGGTCGGTAATTTTCAGCGCGTAAGCAACAAGCGACCCGGCGCCAGAACCACGTCCCGGCCCTACCGGCACGCCGTTATCCTTCGACCACTGGATAAACTCCATAACGATCAGGAAGTAGCCGGGGAACCCCATCTGGTTGATAACCTGCAGCTCAATGTCCAGGCGTTCGTCATATTCAGGACGGCGTTGAGCCCGCACTTCCGGGTCGGGGAATAAAAATTCGAGACGCTCTTCCAGCCCCTCTTTCGACTTTTTGACCAGATAATCTTCGGTGGTCATATCGCCGGTTGGGAACTGCGGCAGGAAGTATTCCCCCAGACGCACCGTCACATTGCAGCGTTTCGCTATTTCGACGCTGTTTTCCAGCGCTTCCGGGATGTCAGCAAAGAGTTCGCACATCTCCTCTTCGCTGCGCATAAACTGCTGCGGCGAATAGTTGCGGGGGCGTTTGGGGTCATCAAGGGTGAAGCCGTCATGAATGGCGACGCGAATCTCGTGGGCGTCAAAATCCCCCCCGTCGATAAAGCGCACATCGTTGGTGGCGACAACCGGCAGCCCGCGTGATTGCGCAAGCTCTACCGCCGCGTGCAGATAGCTCTCTTCATCGGCACGGCCGGTACGAATCAGCTCCAGATAGAAGCGATCCGGGAAGTGTTCTTCATAAAAAGCGACGCACTGATCCACCAGCGCGCTGTTGCCGCGTAGCAAACTTCGGCCGACATCGCCCATCCGGCCGCCGGAGAGGAGAATTAACCCCTCTTTTAGCTCTGCCAGCCACTCGCGGTCGATCCACGGGCCCAGCGCGCCGTAACCACGCTGATAGGCGCGGGAGATAAGCAGCGTCAGGTTCTGGTAGCCGACATTGTTAGCGGCGAGTACGGTAAGCTGCGTCATCTCATCGCCGAGCAGTTCGCTCTGCACATGAAAATCAGCGCCGACGATTGGCTTTATCCCTGCCCCGTGCGCCGTTCCATAAAACTTCACCAGACCGCACAGGTTGGTGAAATCGGTAATCGCCAGCGCAGGCATGCCGAGGGCGGCCGCCTTTTTCACCAGCGGCCCGGTTTTCGCCAGCCCATCAATCATGGAGTAGTCGCTATGCACCCGCAGGTGTACGAAACGTGGTTCAGCCATCTTCAGATTCCGCGTTACTTAATTACTTGCGTCTTGATTCAGGACACCAGTCCCAGTGCGCGTTTCACCGGCCCGAAACTGCGCCGGTGATGCTCTGTCGCGCCGTGTTCAGCCAGTCTTTCCAGATGGAAAGCGGTAGGATACCCCTTATGCTGGGCAAAGCCATACTGGGGAAAAGAGAGATCGAGAGTGGCCATTTCCGCATCGCGCGTGACTTTAGCGAGTATTGAGGCGGCGCTTATCTCCGCAACCCGGCTATCGCCCTTTACAACGGCCAGCGAAGGCATGGGAAGCGTCGGGCATCGGTTACCGTCAATCAGTACAAACTCAGGCGTTATGCCGAGGCCGGCGACGGCACGCTGCATCGCCAGCATGGTGGCGTGCAAAATGTTCAGCTCGTCGATCTCATGCGGCTCCGCCCGCCCAAGGCTCCAGGCCAGCGCTTTCTCTTTAATCTCATCATAGAGCGCCAGGCGGCGTTTCTCTGATAATTTTTTTGAATCATTAAGCCCGACGATCGGGCGGGCCGGATCGAGGATCACTGCGGCAGTGACCACGGCACCGACCAGCGGCCCGCGCCCCACTTCATCCACACCCGCCACCAGATGGGTGTGAGGATAAATAAATTCCATCATTGCGCCAGCTCCAGTACGGCATCTGCGGCCTGTTCGTCGGCGTTACAGCGGATCTGCTGATGCAGTTCGCGGAACGTTTCATGCATCGCATGGCTGGTTTGCCCCTTCGCCAACAGCGGCATCAGCGCGTCGGCAAGCTTTGGCGGCGTGCAATCGTCCTGCAAAAGCTCTTTGACCAGCTCCCTTCCCGCCAGCAGATTAGGCAGCGAAACGTAATCCGTTTTGACCAGACGCTCAGCCAGCCAGAAGGTAAAGGGCTTCATGCGATAGCCGACGACCATCGGGCATTTTGCCAGCATACACTCCAGCGCCGCCGTGCCGGACGCCAGCAGTGCGGCATCGCTGGCGACCATCGCTTCCCGCCCCATGCCATCCAGCAGATGTACCGCTAAATCGGGCGCCACCTCAGCCTTGATCTGTTCAAACTGCTCGCGACGTTTAGCGTTCACCAGCGGCACTACAATTTCCAAATCCGGGTAGTGTTGCCGCAGTAGCTGAGCGGTTCTCAGAAAGTCCGCGCTGAGCATCTCGACTTCCGCGCCCCGGCTACCCGGCAATAATGCCAGACAGTGGGCGTCGTGCGGCAGACCCAGCGCTTCACGGGCCGCCTGCTTATCAGGATCCAGCGGCATGGCATCCGCCATGGTGTGGCCGATAAAACGGCACGGTACGTTGAATTTATCGTAAAACGCTTTTTCGAAAGGCACAAAGGCCAGCACAAGGTTGGTGGCTCTGCCTATTTTGAAAACCCGTTTCTGACGCCAGGCCCAGACGGAGGGGCTGACATAATGAATGGTTTTGATGCCCTGCTTTTTCAGGTTCCCCTCGAGGGTAATATTGAAATCGGGGGCGTCAATGCCGACAAAAACGTCAGGCTTAAGCGCCGTAAACCGGCGGGTCAAATCAGCGCGGATATGCAGCAGACGACGCAGGCGACCAAGCACTTCAACAATGCCCATGACGGCCAGCTCTTCCATTTCGTACCAGGCTTCACAGCCTTCCGCCTGCATACGCGGGCCGGCGACGCCTACAAACCGGGCATCCGGCATGCGGGCCTTGAGGGCACGAATTAAGCCTGCGCCAAGAATATCGCCGGAGGTTTCTCCGGCGACCAGGGCTATCGTTAACGGACGTCTTTCGGCCATTACCGAATCAGACCACGCGTCGAGCGCTCAAAGAAGTCGGTAAAGGCTTGCACTTCCGGGTACTGCGCCGCCAGCTCAGCAATTTCCGGCTTCGCTTCATCCAGCGTTTTACCGCTGCGATAAAGAAGCTTATAGGCGTTACGGATAGCGGTGATAGCTTCGCGGCTAAAGCCACGACGTTTCAGCCCTTCGATATTAACGCCAAACGGCGTGGCATGGTTGCCCTGAGCAATAACGTATGGCGGAACGTCCTGCGCAACGCCAGAACAGCCCCCGACCATAACGTGCGCGCCAATAATACAGAACTGGTGCACGGCGGTCATGCCGCCGATGATGACATAGTCATCCAGCGAAACATGACCCGCGAGCGTGGCGTTATTCGCCAGGATGCAGCGGTCCCCTACCGTACAATCATGCGCCACGTGGGCGTTGATCATCAGCAGGTTATCGCTGCCCACCTTCGTCAACCCACCGCCTTGTACTGTGCCACGGTGAATGGTGACGCTTTCGCGGATGCGGTTGCGATCGCCAATTTCCACTTGGGTCGGCTCGCCAGCATATTTCAGATCCTGGTTTACTTCGCCAATAGAGGCGAACTGATAGATCTCGTTATCGCGACCAATTTTCGTGTGGCCATTCACGACAACGTGAGACTTCAGTACGGTGCCCTCACCAATTTCTACGTGAGGTCCCACAATACAAAACGGGCCAATGTGAACGTTGGCGCCGATGACGGCACCCTCTTCAACAATGGCTGAAGGATGAATAAAGGCGGTTTTATCAATCACGTATCAGGCCTCCCGGCTACGTGCACACATCATAGTAGCTTCACAAACAACTTTGCCATCGACCAGCGCAACCCCTTTAAAGCGGGTCAGGCCGCGGCGCGTTTTCTCGAAGGTGACTTCCATGATCATTTGATCGCCTGGCACAACCGGGCGCTTAAAGCGCGCTTCATCAATACCTGCGAAGTAATAGAGCTCTCCTGGCTCCAGCTTACCGACGCTTTTAAACGCCAGAATGCCGGTCGCCTGCGCCATCGCTTCCAGAATCAGCACGCCTGGTAAAATCGGTTTACCAGGGAAGTGGCCCTGGAAAAACGGTTCGTTTACCGAAACATTTTTAACTGCGCGTAGAAAACGACCTTCTTCAAAATCCAGCACGCGGTCAACCAGCAAAAACGGGTAACGGTGCGGCAGAAGCTCCAGGATCTCTTCAATGTGCAGAGTATGAGTGTCAGTAGTCAAAATACTCTTCCTGTCTAAATATACTAAATGGCAATAATAACACGGCCCGCGGCAATCTTATGAATGCCGACAGGCCGGGAACTTTAAACGTAGCGGGCGAGCTTTTAGTCTTCTTTATTGACCTTGCGCTCAATGGCTTTGAGGCGCTTGCTCATGTCGTCAATGTTCATCACAAGGGCCGCGGTTTTACGCCACACCTTATTCGGCTGCAGCGGAATGCCCGAGGAGTACACGCCAGGCTCGGTGATAGGACGCATGACCATCCCCATTCCCGTGACGGTGACCTTGTCGCAAATTTCCATATGACCATTGATAACGCTGGCACCGCCGATCATGCAGTAACGGCCTATTTTAAGGCTCCCTGCCATAATCACGCCGCCAGCAACCGCGGTATTGTCGCCAATCACGACGTTATGTGCAATCTGGCACTGGTTATCAATTATGACGCCGTTACCAATGCGGGTGTCGTCAAGCGCGCCACGATCGATAGTCGTACAGGCGCCGATCTCAACGCGATCGCCAATAATCACGCGACCCAGCTGCGGGATCTTAACCCAGTTGCCACGATCGTTGGCGTAGCCGAAACCGTCAGCGCCGATCACCGTGCCAGACTGGACGAGACAATTCTCACCGATCTCGATCTCATGGTAAACGGTAACATTGGCCCATAAACGCGAGCCTGCGCCAATTTTGGTCTCTTTGCCCACGAAACAGCCGGGACCGATAATGACGTTATCGCCAAGCGTTACGCCGGATTCAATCACGGCGTTCGCGCCAATCGACACGTTGTTGCCCAACGTCGCACCGGGATCAACCACCGCGCTGGGGGCGATGTTTTGCGCCGGTTGCGGCGTGGTATCTAAAATTTGCGCCATGCGCGCGTAGGTGAGGTAGGGGTTTTTGACTACCAGCGCCGCGCTATGGGCGAAAGGAAGATCGTCCTGCGTCATCACGACAGCAGAAGCCTGGCAGACGGCCAGGTGTTCACGGTATTTTGGGTTTACCATGAAAGTAATTTGACCTGCTTTAGCAGATTGCATGGACGCAACGCCGGTGATGACGATATCGCCATCACCGTGTAATTCTGCATCCAACTGTTGAGCTAAATCAGACAGTCGAATTGAAGGCATTACTTATTTAACCTGTTTCAGTACATCAGCGGTGATGTCTTTCACGTCACTGCTGTTGTAGATAGCAGCGTTAGAGGGGATAACCAGATCCACACCCTGAGAAGAGGCAACTTTCTTCACCGCAGCCTGGATACGGGTCATCAGCTTAGCGCGCTCTTCGTTAGAACGACGCGCCTGATCCTGCTCGAAAGACTGACCTTTCTGTGCAAGCTGCTGACGCTGGGACTGGATGTCTTTTTCCAGTTTTGAGCGTTCAGCCGCTTTCATTGTGGAACCGTCACGCTGATAGCGCTGCATTTTGGTCTGCAGATCGGATTCCAGACGCTGCAGTTCGCTGGCGCGGCTACCGAATTCGCTTTTCATTTTCTGAGAAACGCCGGAAGTCTGCGCAACCTGCTGGAACAGGCTGTTCATATCAACGACCGCAATTTTGTCGGCCGCCTGAGCAGACGTTGCCAAAGCCATACCTAAACCTGCAGCTAATAACCACTTTTTCACAATTAACTCCTCACCATCCCGTTGGCACCCAAGGGCACCGTTCTTTGCGTTGGCGGGCGACGCGACGCGTCGCCTCAACCATCACTACACTACTTATGCATTCCTTCGCAACGGCAAGTTACCAGGTTTTACCAATGTTAAACTGGAACTGCTCTGCTTTGTCTCCATCGTACTTTTTAAACGGCTGGGCGTAGGAGAAGACCAACGGCCCCAATGGCGACATCCATTGTAACGCGATACCTGCCGACATACGGATATTGCTCGGATCGCTATAATCCGGAACACCCGCATCCCTTGTAGCGGAGGTGTTTTGCCAGTTGGTATCCCACACTGTACCCGCATCCCAGAAGAAGGAGGTACGGACAGAGTTAGCATATTTTTCGCTCACGAACGGCGTCGGCGTAATGAATTCCAGGCTGGCGACGCCCATTGCGTTACCGCCCACCGCGTCGTCGGAACTACACACTTTATCCGAAGAGGATTTGTTGCAGTTATCCTCATCGTTGCCGCCGTAGTAGACCGCTTTCGGACCGATGTTGTTAGACTGGAAGCCACGCACGGTGCTTGAGCCGCCCGCATAGAAGTTCTCATAGAACGGCAGTTCTTTTCCGCCGATACCGTCGCCATAGCCCCAACGGGTACGGCCCAGCACCACCCATTTATGATCGTCATCGATCGGGAAGTAAGAGGCGGTATCCAGCGTTACTTTGTAGAACTCGTTATCCGAGCCCGGCACGGTCACTTTACCGTTCAGGTTGACACGTGAACCTTTGGTCGGGAAGTAGCCGCGGTCAAGGTTGTTGTACGTCCAACCGTAGTTGAAGGTGAAGTCGTCAGCCGAGAAACTGTTGTCGTCGTTATCTTTGCTGGTGCTCTGCCCTACGGAGTCGAGATAGCGCCACATCGCCACCTGCGGTTCCATATTGGACAGGTCGTTGTGGACATAGCCCAGGCCAAGGCGCAGCGTGTTGTACTCATTAATCGGGAAGCCAAGCGTACCGTCTAAACCATAACTTTTATTGGTATAGGAGGAGAGGTCAGCATCATCCGCTTTAAAGTCGTTGTAGAAAATACGCCCGCCAAGACTCACGCCATCAACCGTAAAGTACGGGTTGGTCACGGAGAACTCAGAATAGGTCTGGTAGTCGTTTTTCGTACCGCTGATGCCCACGGAGTAACCGGTACCTAACCAGTTATCCTGCTGCACACCCACCTGGAAGCTAACGCCGCTCTCGGTGCCATAGCCCACGCCGAAGTTGAAGCTCCCGGTGTTACGCTCTTTCACCTTGTAGACCACATCAACCTGATCGGGGCGGCCCGGAACGCGCTGGGTCTCGGAATCGACCGTTTCGAAGTAGCCCAGACGGTTCAGACGCTCTTTACCCTGGTCAACCAGGTCACTGCCCAGCCACGCGCCTTCCATCTGACGCATTTCACGGCGCAGCACCGCGTCTTTCGACGTATCGTTGCCTTCAAAACGGATTTTACGCACGTAGTAACGGTTACCCGCGTCGACATTTACCCGCAGACGAACGGTTTTATCCGTATCGTTGATTTCAGGCTGCGACTGTACGCGCGGATAGGCATAGCCATAGCGACCAAGAAGCTTCTTGATATCATCTTCCATTTTGGTCACTTTGGTGCCGTTATAGAGTTCGCCCGGCTCGATCTTCGTCAGGCTCTCGATTTCAGCAGAGTGCCCGGCCAGATTGCCGCTCACCTGAACGCCGGAGAGTTTGTACTGATCCCCTTCGGTGATGTTGACGGTGATATAAATACCTTTTTTGTCCGGCGTCAGGCTGACCTGGGTAGAGTCGATATTAAAACGGGCGTAGCCGCGATCCAGGTAGTAGCTGCGCAGGGTTTCAAGATCGCCTGCCAGTTTCTGTTTCTGATATTTGCGATCGCCTACCACGTTCCACCACGGCACTTCATCACGCAACTGGAAGGTGGAGATCAACTCTTCGGTAGAGAACGCATGGTTCCCCACGATATTGATCTGCTGGATCTGCGCGGAAACGCCTTCCTGGAATACCAGTTTCAGATCGACACGGTTACGCGGCAGCGGCGTCACGACCGCTTTTACGCTGGCGCTGTATTTACCAACGCTGTAGTAGAAATCTTCCAGCCCTTTTTCGATATCGGACAGGGTGGTGCGATCCAGAGACTCGCCTACGCGCACGCCTGAAGCTTCAAGATTCTGCTTGAGCATGTCATCTTTCACCGCCTTGTTGCCGGAGAAAGTGATGCTGGCGATTGTCGGGCGTTCTTTCACCTGAACAAGAAGCGTATCGCCATCGCGCAGGACGCGAACATCCTCGAAGTTCCCAGTGGCAAACAGAGCGCGAATGGTATTACCGATATCTTCATCATTCACCGTGTCGCCTGGGCGCACCGGCATGCTGAGGAGGGCCGCACCAACGGCGACACGCTGCAGGCCTTCGAAATGAATGTCCTTCACTACGAACCCGTCAGCACCGTATACGGTGGCGCTGCTAAACAGCAGCGACGCTATGAGCAACTTTTTCATCGCCATCGTTATTATGCGTTCTTCCTAACAAACTCTCTTACAACCGAGAGAAATCATTGAAAAGTGCAAGCCCCATTAACAACACCAGCAATATCGAGCCAATGCGGTAACTAAAGTCTTGAACTCGCTCGGATACCGGCGCGCCTTTTAGCTTTTCCATGGCCAAAAACAGCAGATGACCCCCGTCTAAAACGGGCAGTGGAAACAGGTTGATTATGCCTAAGTTCACGCTGATTAAAGCGAGGAACATCAGATAATAGATCAACCCGAACTCCGCTGACATCCCAGCCCCCTGAGCGATCGAAATCGGCCCGCTGAGGTTGTTCAGTTTTACGTCACCGGTTATCAATTTCCCCAATATACTGACCGTCAGCTTCATCAACTGCCAGGTTTTATCCGTGGCGTGAACGATGGCGCTGAATGGCCCGTACTGGCGTACTGTCTTGTATTCATCCGGCAAAGGGACAACTTTCGGCACTACGCCGGCGAACCCCTCTGCCTTGTTACCGGGTTTTTCTTCCGGTATCAACGTTAATGACAGGGGAGCCCCCTGCCTTTCGATCGTCAGCGCCAACGGCGTGCCTGGATTATCGCGCACCAGAGTAACAAACGTCATCCATTGCGTTAACGGCTGACCATCGACTTTAACGATCCTGTCGCCAGCTTGCAAACCTGCTTTGCTTGCAGCGTGCCCTGACTGAACCTCCGCAAGCACCGGTTCTATCCGGGAACCATACGGCTGAATCCCCAAAGATGAGACAGGATCGTCTTTATCCGGTGAAAAAGTCCACTGGCTTAAATCGAGAACTTTATCCTGCCGATTATCGCTGCCGAATGGCGCAACGCTGAGCGTGGTCTGCCGATCGCCAATTTTGGCCACCAGCTGCATACGCGCAGTGTCCCAGTCAGGCGTTTCGATACCGTCAATTGCTTTAAGTTCCGTACCTGGTGCAATTTGTGCGTTAGCCGCGATGGAATTGGGCGTAATTTCACCAATAACCGGACGAACGCCAGGGACGCCGATGATGAAGACCAGCCACCAGGCAAAAATAGCAAAGAGGAAATTGGCGACGGGGCCAGCGGCGATAACCGCGGCGCGCTGGCCGACGGTTTTATTATTGAACGCGTAATGACGCATCTCCGGGGCAACCGGCTCGACGCGCTCATCCAGCATTTTGACGTAGCCGCCCAGGGGGATCAGGGCAAGCACAAATTCAGTACCGCGTTTATCGGTGCGACGCCACAGCGCTTTGCCAAAACCAATCGAGAAGCGCTCAACGCGGACGCCGCAACGGCGAGCAACCCAGAAATGGCCAAATTCATGCACGGTGATCAGCACACCGAGCGTAATGATGAACGACGCCAAATCCCAGAGAAAGCTCAGCATAAAACCGTCCGTTAAATCGTCCTGAAAACCAGTAACAGCAGGCAGGCAAACACAGGAATTGCCGCCGTCAGGCTGTCGATGCGGTCAAGTATACCACCGTGACCGGGGATTAAATGACCACTGTCTTTGATACCGGCTTCACGCTTGAACATGCTTTCCGTCAGGTCGCCCAGCACCGAGGCCAGCGCCGCGATAACCGAGCACAGCAGCAGCGTTGACGGCGCCACGTCAAGATTAGCCCAGGCGCCATAAGCCCAGGAGATTATGCCGGCGGTAACCAGACCACCGATAAACCCCTGCCAGGTTTTTCCGGGAGAAACTTTAGGCGCCAGTTTATGTTTGCCGAACAGCTTGCCAAACATATATGCGCCGGAATCCGCGCCCCAGACAAGGATCATGATGTAAAGCAGCCAGATGGCGCCGCTGTAGTGGTTCTCATCATAATGCCACGCCCGCAACGCCAGCATACCCCAGAAAAAAGGAATAATAGTGAGGATGCCGAAAATCAATTTTAACGGCTTAGAATGGCGCCACATTGCCGCCGATGCCGGGTAGCCTAACACCAGCGCCAGGGCAATTATCCACCACACCAGCGACGCCCACAGAGAGACTTCCACCATGGGCTGATGAATATTGTGATGATATTCGGGAAGCATAAACAGCATCAACGCCAGCACCAGCCCACAAAGGACGGCCAGCCAGACGCGCTGCGTGCGGGAGTTAAACCCGCTCAGTTGCCCCCATTCCCACGCGGCCAGCATGCATACGGCAAGGGTAACAATCGCAAAACCCACCGGCGGCAGTAAAAACAGCGCCGCAATAACAATGGGTATCAATACAAACGCAGAAATCAGGCGATACTTCAGCAAAAGCTACCCCCATCAGGCTTTGTCGCCACCAGGCTCGGTGCCGCCGAAACGACGCTCTCGATTGGCAAACGCATGCAGCGCACCTTCAAAGTCTTGTTCATCAAAATCGGGCCAAAGAACATCTGTAAAGTAAAGTTCGGCGTAGGCAATTTGCCAAAGCAAAAAATTACTGATGCGATGTTCCCCACCCGTCCTAATCACTAAATCTACCGGCGCCAGTTCGTGCATACAGATCTGCTTATTCAGCGCATCTTCGTCGATTTGGTCGGGATCCAGCAGCCCTTCCTGCACCTGAACGGCCAGCTGGCGCACGCCCTGAACGATATCCCAGCGCCCGCCGTAATTTGCCGCGATATTCAGCGTTAACCCGGTGTTTTGCGCAGTTAACGCCTCGGCTTTACGAATGCGCTCCTGCAGACGCGGGTTGAAACGGCTGGTATCGCCAATAATGCGCAGGCGCACATTATGTCGATGCAGGCTTTTCACTTCACTGTCCAGCGCCCAGACGAAGAGTTCCATCAGCGCGCTGACTTCCTGCGCCGGGCGATTCCAGTTTTCGCTACTGAACGCGTAAAGCGTTAGCGCATCAATCCCGCTGTTGGCGGCATAGGAAACGGCCCGGCGAACTGACTTCGCGCCAGCTCTATGCCCAAAGGCCCGTATCTTCCCTTGTCTTTTCGCCCAGCGACCATTGCCGTCCATAATTATCGCTACATGACGGCAGCCATGCGCAGGCAAATTTTCGCTTATTGGTTGATTCGCAGACAACATAACGCGTTTTAGTCCCTGAAAAAGGATTTAGCGGTACTCAGGAATACAAAGCCTTTACGTAAAAAAGCCGTGTCAACCACGGCTTCCACTTTCAGCCCGGTGTTAAAACCGGCTGATGGGTGGCGCAGACTATATCACCGAAGCCCTACGCTAACAAATAGCATGACTGTTAGTGGCTGGATTATCACCAGCTTGCGAAGCGCGTCACTTGTTTTTGCGCCGCTTCACGGGCCATCCTGTCCACCGCCAGCACCTCATCAATGCTCTGTGGTTCAGATAACGCCATCTGTTCGAGCACGGACAGATTAAGCGCCGCGATGTCTGTAAAGCGGATGGTCGACGCCAGAAACGCTGCCACCGTCACCTCGTTTGCCGCATTCAGCGCCGTGGTCGCCGCCTGCCCTTCGGCGAAAGCATCTATCGCCAGCTTCAGGCAAGGATAACGACCGAAGTCAGGCTCGGCGAAAGTCAGCGCGCGCAGCTTGCAAAAATCGAGGGCCTTAACGCCAGACGGCACCCGCTCAGGCCAGGCCATCGTGTGCGCAATCGGCGTACGCATATCCGGCTCGCCCAGCTGCGCCAGGACGCTGCCATCCTGATAGCGTACCATGGAGTGAATCACCGACTGCGGGTGGATTAACACTTCCATCTGGCTTGCGGAGGCATTAAACAGCCAACGCGCTTCAATGTATTCCAGACCTTTGTTCATCATGGTGGCCGAATCAACGGAGATTTTTCGCCCCATCGACCAGTTAGGATGATGGCATGCCTGATCGGGCGTCATTGAGGCCAGTTCAGACAGCGGCGTTTCCCGGAACGGGCCACCAGACCCGGTAAGCAGGATAGACGAGACGCCATTCTGCTCTAAGTCAGCGTACCCCAGGTTCTGCTGGAAAGGTTGCGGTAAACTCTGAAAAATAGCGTTATGCTCGCTATCGACGGGCAGAAGCTGCGCCCCGCACTCCTTGACCGCCTCCATAAACAGACGGCCACAGGTGACCAGCGACTCTTTATTCGCCAGCAGCACGGTTTTACCGGCGCGTATCGCAGACAGCGTAGGCACCAGGCCCGCCGCGCCTACGATCGCCGCCATCACCTGGTCAACGTCATCCAGCGCGGCCATATCGCATGCCGCCTGCTGGCCGCTCATCACTTCGGTGCGGCATCCAAGGCGCTGTAATTCATTTTTCACCGCCTGCGCGCTGGCTTCATCGTCCATCACCGCATAACGGGGCGAGAACTCAAGGCACTGTTCAACCATACGGCTAACGTTCTTGCCTGCTACCAGCGCGGTCACGGAAAAGCGGTCGGGGTTGTGGCGAACCACATCGAGCGTGCTGCAACCAATCGATCCTGTTGAGCCCAGAAGGGTTAAATGCTTCATGTAACGCTCACATTGTTGCGCGGATTAAAAAGCAAAACGCCGTCAGCAAAACCGCCAGGGCGGTTTTCTGTACGGCGTTTTCAGTCATTTTTGAATCAGAACTGCATCAGCTCTGTTTCTTTTTCCGCCAGCGCCGCGTCCACTTTTTTGATGGCGGCGTCAGTCAGTTTCTGCACTTCGTCCTGAGAACGACGATCGTCGTCTTCGCTGATCTCTTTCTCTTTCAGCAGCGCTTTGACTTTGTCGTTCGCATCACGACGCACGTTACGCACGGCAACACGCGCCTGTTCGGCTTCGCCACGAACGATTTTGGTCAGATCTTTACGACGCTCTTCGGTCAGCGGCGGCAGAGGAACGCGAATGTCCGTACCGGCAGAGCTTGGGTTCAGACCAAGGTCGGAAGCCATAATCGCTTTCTCAACGGCCGGGCCCATAGAGCGATCGAACACGTTGATTTTCAGGGTACGGGAGTCTTCTACCGTCACGTTTGCCAGCTGGCGCAGCGGCGTCGGAGTACCATAATACTCAACGACGATACCATCGAGCAGGCTCGGAGAGGCACGGCCTGTGCGCACTTTGCTGATTTGAGTTTTGAACGCTTCTACGCATTTTTCCATGCGCACTTCAGCATCTTTTCTGATATCGCTAATCACGTTACGAATCCTTGAAATCTTGTCTCGGGCAAACCATACGCCGCATGTGTGCTTAGTATAGTCTCGTTCGGTACAAGGCACCCGGGAAAGATGCCTGCCAGAACCGCTTAATAAATGAAAGCGGAATCTTACCTTTATTTATTGCTTACGGGAATTATTCCGTAATTAAAGTGCCTTCTTTTTCGCCCATCACCACACGACGCAGCGCGCCTGGTTTGTTCATATTGAACACGCGAATAGGCAATTTGTGGTCGCGGGCCAGCGTAAACGCAGCCAGGTCCATAACCTTGAGTTCTTTATCCAGTACTTCACTGTAAGAGAGCTGATCGTACATGGTCGCAGCCGGATCGGTTGCCGGATCGGCGGTAAATACGCCGTCTACTTTCGTGGCTTTCAGCACCACATCGGCTTCGATTTCAATACCGCGCAGGCAGGCGGCGGAATCGGTGGTAAAGAACGGGTTGCCGGTACCCGCGCTGAGAATCACCACGCGATTGTTGCGCAGCAGGCTAATCGCCTCTGCCCAGCTGTAGTTATCACAGACGCCGTTAAGCGGGAAAGCGGACATCAAACGGGCGTTCACATAGGCGCGGTGCAGCGCATCGCGCATTGCCAGGCCGTTCATCACCGTTGCCAGCATCCCCATGTGGTCGCCCACAACGCGGTTCATGCCTGCTTTTGCCAGGCCAGCCCCACGGAACAAGTTACCGCCACCAATCACCACGCCGACCTGAACACCCAGTTCAACCAGCTCTTTGATCTCCTGCGCCATGCGGTCAAGGATGCTTGCATCAATACCGAAGCCCTCTGAGCCCTGCAGCGCTTCGCCGCTGAGCTTAAGCAGAATGCGTTTATAGACGGGTTTTGCATTGGTAGCCATGTTTCTTTCCTGAGACTGTCAATAATGAGACGGGTTTAAATCTGGCGACATTGTATGTCGCTTTTCAGCGCAGCCACTATAGGTACTGACTGAATTTACAAGAAGGGCGCAAAAAGAAGCCGCCCTCAGGCGGCTGCTTTAAGAATTAAGACTGCTTGGACATAGCAGCAACTTCTGCTGCGAAGTCAGTCTCAACTTTCTCGATGCCTTCACCCACTTCGAAGCGGATGAAGCTGGTTACGTCAGCGTTATGCTCTTTCAGCAGCTGACCAACAGTTTTGCTCGGGTCCATAACGAAAGGCTGGCCGGTCAGAGAAACTTCGCCGGTGAATTTCTTCATGCGGCCTTCAACCATTTTCTCTGCGATTTCTTTCGGCTTGCCAGACTGCATGGCGATGTCCAGCTGAACCTGGTACTCTTTCTCAACCACTTCAGCGGAAACGTCTTCCGGCTTAACGAACTCAGGCTTGCTTGCAGCGATGTGCATAGCCAGCTGTTTAACCAGCTCTTCGTCAGCGCCTTTAGCAGCAACCAGAACGCCGATACGCGCGCCGTGCAGGTAAGAGCCCAGCACGTCGCCTTCCAGCGCGGCAACACGACGGATGTTGATGTTTTCGCCGATTTTAGCAACCAGCGCAACGCGTTCTTCTTCGAACTGCGCTTTCAGCACTTCAACGTCAGTGATTTTGCCAGCAACAGCCGCGTCCAGTACTTTGTTAGCGAAAGCCTGGAAGCCAGAATCTTTAGCAACGAAGTCGGTCTGGCAGTTAACTTCCAGAATGATGCCGTAAGTACCATCGATTTTGGTGATGATCACGCCGTCAGCAGCAACGTTGCCCGCTTTTTTCGCCGCTTTGATAGCGCCGGATTTACGCATGTTTTCAATTGCCAGCTCGATGTCGCCGTTCGCTTCGGTCAGCGCTTTTTTGCAATCCATCATGCCTGCGCCAGTACGCTCACGCAGCTCTTTTACCAGGGATGCTGTAATTTCAGCCATTCTTTAGTCCTCGGGAGATGTGATCTGCCCGGCCCGCGCGGGAACCAGACAAACTTAAAAGTGAAAAAGGGGCCGCTAAGAGGCCCCTATTTATACGGTACTAAATAAGGGTGTAACCTTATTATTCAGCTTCTACGAAGCTTTCTTCCGCCTGAGCAGCCAGGTCCTGAGAACGGCCTTCGCGAACGGTAGTCGCAACAGCGCTCAGGTACAGGGTGACAGCACGGATTGCGTCGTCGTTACCCGGGATAACGAAGTCAACGCCGTCTGGATCGGAGTTGGTATCAACGATAGCAAATACCGGAATACCCAGGTTGTTTGCTTCTTTGATCGCGATGTGCTCGTGGTCAGCGTCGATAACGAACAGCGCGTCCGGCAGGCCGCCCATGTCTTTGATACCACCCAGGCTGTTTTCCAGCTTTTCCAGCTCACGAGTGCGCATCAGCGCTTCTTTCTTGGTCAGCTTGTCGAAAGTACCGTCCTGAGACTGAGTTTCCAGGTCTTTCAGACGTTTGATGGACTGACGAACGGTTTTCCAGTTAGTCAGCATACCGCCCAGCCAGCGGTGGTTCACGAAGAACTGGTCGCAGCTGTTAGCAGCTTCTTTCACCGCTTCGCTTGCAGCGCGTTTAGTACCAACGAAAAGGATTTTACCTTTACGAGAAGCGATCTTGTTCAGCTCAGCCAGCGCTTCGTTGAACATCGGTACAGTTTTCTCAAGGTTGATGATGTGAACTTTGTTACGCGCGCCGAAGATGAACGGTTTCATTTTCGGGTTCCAGTAACGGGTCTGGTGACCGAAGTGAACACCAGCCTTGAGCATATCGCGCATGGAAACAGTAGCCATGTTTAAAACCTCTATAGATTAAGTTGGGGTTATGCCTCCACGTATCCCATATTACCGACCCCGAAGGGCACCCCGGAATATGTGCCGATACGTGTGTGTTGTTACACAAAGTGAGTATGTCGCTCCCGTCCACCCTGCGTATCTGAGTTGGATCGGAAGTCCGGCGCGCTTTATACCACAAATCACCCCGGAAACCAATAATTGTTAGCCTGCCGTGCTGCTAATGATTCTCAGTTTGGCAGCAGGCGCGCCGGGCTGTTACCATTGACAACACTCAGACTAGTATTGTCGAAAAACCGACGCTGATGGACAGAATTCATGGCTATCTCAATAAAGACCCCAGAAGAAATTGAAAAAATGCGCGTCGCCGGCCGTCTCGCCGCCGAAGTGCTTGAAATGATCGAGCCGTACATCAAGCCCGGCGTCAGCACTGGCGAGCTTGACCGTATCTGCAACGACTATATCGTTAACGAACAGCACGCCGTCTCCGCCTGCCTTGGCTATCACGGCTTCCCGAAATCCGTATGCATCTCTATTAATGAAGTGGTCTGCCACGGCATTCCGGACGACGAAAAACTGCTGAAAGATGGCGATATCGTCAACATTGACGTGACGGTCATTAAAGATGAGTACCACGGCGACACGTCAAAAATGTTTATCGTCGGTAAACCCACCATTCTGGGCGAGCGTCTGTGCCGTATCACCCAGGAGAGCCTCTATCTGGCGCTGAAAATGGTGAAGCCGGGTATCCGTCTGCGTACCCTCGGCGCGGCGATTCAGAAGTTCGTGGAAGCCGAAGGTTTCTCGGTGGTACGCGAGTACTGCGGGCACGGCATTGGCCGCGTTTTCCACGAAGAGCCGCAGGTGCTGCATTATGATGCGGACGACGGCGGCGTGGTGCTGCAAAAGGGAATGACCTTTACCATCGAGCCGATGGTCAATGCGGGCGATTACCGTATTCGTACCATGAAAGATGGCTGGACGGTAAAAACCAAAGACCGCAGCCTTTCCGCGCAGTACGAGCATACGATTGTGGTCACCGACACCGGGTGCGAAATTCTCACCCTGCGTAAAGATGACACGATCGACGCCGTGTTAACTGCCGCCTGATAGCATTTTACGGCCCGCGCCGCGGGCCGTTATTTTCTCTCCCCTGCCCCGCTTTGCGTCATACGTATAAACGACTTTTCATTTCCCGCTATCTCTTCTAATTTGTCGCATATGTCTTCGCATCCCGAACGCTGTGGGGTTCGGCTATGTCTCGCCATGCCTTCAACTTATGGGTGGACCGTTAATGAGCAATACCTTTTCTGAACAATTTGTCAGTACGCTAAAACCCACCCTCCCCGGCCAGCCGGACTACCCTGGCGAATGGCCGCAGGATGCGTTGAACTGCGCGGAAATTAAGGCGCGCCTCGATGGTTTTCAGCAGTGGCTGGGCCAGGTGTTCGACGCCGGGCTCTCGGCGGAGCAGCTTATCGAAGCGCGCACCGAGTTTATCGATCAGCTTCTGCAACGGCTGTGGCTGGAGTACGGCTTCGGCGAGGCCAGCGACACCGCGCTGGTGGCGGTAGGCGGCTACGGGCGCGGCGAGCTTCACCCCCTGTCGGATGTCGATCTGTTGATACTGAGCCGGACAAAGCTATGCGATGAGCAGGCGCAAAAGATCGGTGAGCTGCTGACGCTGCTGTGGGACGTTAAGCTTGAGGTGGGCCACAGCGTCAGGACGCTTAACGAGTGCCTGCAGGAAGGGCTTTCTGATTTAACCGTCGCCACCAACCTTATTGAATCCCGCTTATTGATTGGCGACGTCGCGCTGTTTCTTGAACTGCAAAAACATATCTTTAGCGAGCACTTCTGGCCGTCGGAACAGTTTTTTCCGGCCAAAGTTGCCGAGCAGAATGAACGTCATCAGCGCTATCACGGCACCAGCTATAACCTTGAGCCGGATATCAAAAGCAGCCCCGGCGGCCTGCGCGATATTCATACGTTGCAGTGGGTGGCGCGCCGCCATTTTGGCGCAACGTCGATGGATGAAATGGTCGGCTTTGGCTTTTTGACCGAGGCGGAGCGCAACGAACTCAACGAGTGTCTGCATCTGCTCTGGCGCATCCGCTTCGCCCTTCACCTGGAGCTTAACCGTTACGACAACCGCCTGCTGTTCGACCGCCAGCTCAGCGTCGCCCAGCGCCTTAACTATGTCGGGGAAGGAAACCAGCCGGTCGAGCATATGATGAAGGACTTCTTCCGCGTAACCCGTCGCGTGGCTGAACTTAACCATATGCTCTTGCAGCTTTTTGACGAGGCGATTCTGGCCCTGCCCGCCGACGAAAAACCGCGCCCCATTGACGACGAGTTTCAGCTTCGCGGCACGCTGATAGACCTGCGTGACGATGACCTGTTTATTCGTGAACCGCAGGCGATATTGCGGATGTTCTATACCATGGTGCGCAACAGCAATATTACCGGCATCTACTCTACAACGCTGCGCCACCTGCGGCACGCCCGCCGCCATCTCACCCAGCCTTTGTGTTATATCCCGGAAGCGCGCGCGCTTTTCCTGAGTATGCTGCGTCACCCCGGGGCCGTGAAGCGCGGCCTGCTGCCCATGCACCGCCATAGCGTACTGTGGGCCTATATGCCGCAGTGGTCGCATATTGTCGGACAGATGCAGTTCGACCTTTTCCATGCCTACACCGTGGATGAGCACACCATTCGCGTGATGCTCAAACTTGAAAGCTTTGCCGAAGAGGAGACCCGCGCCCGCCATCCGCTGTGCGTGGATCTGTGGCCGCGTCTGACCCACCCGGAGCTCATTCTTATCGCCGCCCTGTTTCACGATATCGCCAAAGGGCGCGGCGGCGACCACTCCGTGCTCGGCGCGCAGGACGTCCTTAAATTCGCCGAGCTGCACGGCCTCAACTCCCGTGAAACGCAGCTGGTGGCCTGGCTGGTGCGCCATCACCTGATGATGTCCGTCACCGCCCAGCGGCGCGATATCCAGGACCCGGAGGTTATCAAACAGTTCGCCGAAGAGGTGCAAACGGAAAACCGGTTGCGCTTCCTGGTCTGCCTGACGGTCGCCGATATTTGCGCCACCAACGAAACGCTGTGGAACAGCTGGAAACAGAGCCTGCTGCGCGAGCTGTACTTCGCCACCGAGAAACAGCTCAGGCGCGGAATGCAAAACACGCCGGATATGCGCGAGCGGGTGCGCCATCATCAGCTGCAGGCGCTGGCGCTGCTGCGGATGGACAATATCGACGAGGAGCAGCTTCATCAGATCTGGGCGCGCTGTCGCGCCAACTACTTTGTGCGCCACAGCCCAAACCAGCTCGCCTGGCATGCGCGCCATCTGCTTCAACACGACCTCAGCAAGCCCATGATCCTGCTGAGCCCGCAGGCCACCCGCGGCGGCACAGAGATATTCATCTGGAGTCCGGACAGGCCCTATCTGTTCGCCGCCGTCTGCGCGGAGCTGGATCGGCGCAATTTGAGCGTGCATGACGCGCAGATTTTTACCACACGCGACGGAATGGCGATGGACACCTTTATTGTGCTGGAGCCGGACGGCAGCCCCCTGTCGCCGGACAGGCATGAAACGATCCGCTTTGGTCTGGAGCAGGCCATCACTCAGCGCAGCTGGCAGCCGCCTCAGCCGCGTCGTCAGCCAGCGAAGCTGCGCCATTTTACCGTCGATACCGAGGTCAATTTCCTGCCGACGCATACCGACAGAAAGAGTTTTCTGGAACTTATCGCCCTCGACCAGCCCGGTCTGCTGGCGCGGGTCGGCCAGGTCTTTGCCGACCTGGGAATTTCGCTTCACGGGGCCAGAATTACGACAATTGGCGAGCGAGTAGAAGATTTATTTATAATCGCAACAGCGGACCGGCGTGGCCTTAATAATGCGCTACAAAAGGAGGTGCAACAACGGTTGACAGCGGCCCTCAATCCAAACGATAAAGGGTGATGTGTTTATTTATATGGAAAGAGTATAACAATGCAGCAGTTACAGAACATTATTGAAACCGCTTTCGAGCGTCGCGCAGAGATCACCCCGACCAACGTGGATACCGTAACCCGTGAAGCGGTCAATCAGGTGATCGCCCTTCTGGATTCCGGGCAACTTCGCGTCGCGGAAAAAATCAACGGCCAGTGGGTGACTCACCAGTGGTTGAAGAAAGCCGTGCTGCTCTCTTTCCGCATTAACGATAACCAGGTTATCGAAGGTGCGGAAAGCCGCTACTTCGATAAGGTGCCGATGAAGTTCGCCAACTACGATGAAGCGCGTTTTCAGAAGGAAGGCTTCCGCGTAGTGCCGCCTGCGGCCGTACGCCAGGGCGCGTTTATCGCCCGCAATACCGTACTGATGCCCTCCTACGTGAACATTGGCGCTTATGTTGATGAAGGCACCATGGTAGACACCTGGGCGACGGTCGGCTCCTGCGCGCAAATTGGTAAAAACGTTCACCTCTCCGGCGGCGTCGGCATCGGCGGCGTTCTGGAACCTTTGCAGGCAAACCCGACAATTATCGAGGATAATTGCTTTATCGGCGCGCGCTCCGAAGTTGTGGAAGGGGTGATTGTCGAAGAAGGTTCGGTGATTTCTATGGGCGTGTACATTGGACAGAGCACGCGTATTTATGACCGCGAAACCGGTGAGGTCCACTATGGCCGCGTACCGGCGGGCTCGGTTGTCGTTTCCGGCAACCTGCCGTCAAAAGATGGCAAATACAGCCTCTACTGCGCCGTCATTGTGAAGAAGGTTGATGCGAAAACCCGTGGCAAAGTTGGCATTAACGAACTGCTGCGCACCATCGACTAAGGTTTTCCCTCTCCCTTTTGGGGAGAGGGTGACCTGCCCCGCCTTTTTTGCACTTCACTATGGCGAAAATAGATTTTTTCGTTAATTATTCATAGGTTATGTTGAGCTTAAGGGTACTGCTATGTACGACAATCTGAAAAGTTTAGGCATCACCAATCCTGATGAAATCGATCGCTACAGCCTGCGTCAGGAAGCGAACAATGACATTCTGAAAATCTATTTTCACAAGGATAAAGGTGAGTTTTTTGCCAAAAGCGTGAAGTTTAAATATCCGCGCCAGCGCAAAACCGTGGTCGCGGATGGTGTGGGTCAGGGGTATAAAGAAGTGCAGGAGATTAGCCCCAATCTTCGCTATGTGATTGATGAACTCGATCAGATTTGCCAGCGCGATCGCACCGATGTCGATCTGAAACGTAAGATCCTTGACGATCTGCGTCATCTGGAGAGCGTGGTTGCCAATAAGATCACTGAAATCGAAGCCGATCTGGAAAAGCTGACGCGTAATAAATAGCGTCACGTCGCCCGGAAAAGCGCAGCGCATCCGGGCCTCCCGGATGCGGCGACACGCCTTGTCCGGGCTACCGTAATCTCATCACTCCCGGTTTTGTCCACACCCTCAAGGCAACTTGCGTTGCCTTTTTGCTTTCCCTATCGCTGTTCATCCAGCTGCAGCGCAACGTACAGCAACAGCCTGTCGTCGAAATTCCCCAGGTCCAGCCCGGTCAGCTCTGAGATGCGATTCAGGCGATATTCCAGCGTATTGCGGTGGATAAAGAGCGCCTTAGAGGTCGCCAGCGGCTGGACATTATGGCGGAACCAGGCAGAGAGGGTGCGGCGCAGCAGGCCATTGTTATCCATTGCTTTCAGACGCTGCAACGGGCGGGACAGCTCATTGGCCTGCCAGCCGCCGCGCAGGCTGTCGAGCAGAACCGGCAGCATCAGATCCTGATAAAAATAGCTGCGGCTTTCCGGCATCCGCTGCTTACCTACCATCATCGTGGTGCGCGCGGTGCGGTAAGAGCGGGCAATACTGCCAGGGCCGGTAAAGTAGTTGCCCAGCGCCACGCGAAAACGCAGCTGGCCGTTCTCTTTCATCCGGGCGATGAGCTGCTCTACCCGCTTGCGATGATCCTCCGCGTCCCAGCGGCCAAACTGGTTAAGCGCCGGTTTCAACACCACCATTTCAGTCAGCGAAACGATGGCGATTAAATTGTTGCGCTCAGGGGTGGTGAGCGCGTTCTGCAACTGCTGCAGCTCAGCCATTGCGCTGTCAACGCCAAGCTGGCCGCTGTCAACTTCAACGACTGCCACTACGCGCGGCTGGTTGAGATCGATACCTAACCGCTGCGCCCACTCGGTTAACGCCGGGGTGTGCTCTTCGGCCTGGATGAGATTCATCACCAGCTCTTCGCGCAGGCGGCTGTCCTGAGCTAAAAGATGCATCAGGCGGGACTGCTCCAGCATCATCTCCGCCGTCATGCAGACCAGTTCGCCATATTTGCGCAACGTTTCCGGCTCGCCGGTCAGACCGATGACGCCGACAATTTCCCCTTCCAGACGCAGCGGCAGGTTAATCCCCTGGCGAACGCCATGCAGGTGTCGGGCGACGGCATCATCGATATCCACCACGCGCCCCTGAGCGAGCACCAGCAGCGCGCCTTCGTGCAATTCCCCAATACGCTCACGATCGCCGCTGCCGATAATACGGCCGCGCGCATCCATCACGTTGATGTTGGTATCAATGATACGCATCGTACGTGCTACGATATCCTGCGCCATTTTAGTATCAAGGTGCCAGCCAGCCATGTCGTCCTCCCGTGAGCAGAGCCCAAGCATAGGGATAAAAAAAGGGCCATGCACTGTGCAAATGCACAAAGGCGGACTCGGAAGTATGGAGTTGTGGGAAACTTCACAAAATCTGTGGGAAGCGCCCTTCCCTTTCGAATGAAAGAGAAGGGCAAGAGGGGATTACTGCATCAGCAGGTAGATAGAGGTATCGCCACGCTGGATATTCAGCGCCAGCACGGACGGTTTGCTATCAAGGATTTTGCGCAACTCGCCGAGGTTTTTCACCGGCTGCTGGTTAGCGCCGAGAATCACGTCGCCTTTTTTAAGGCCGATACGCGCCGCCGGGCTATTCGCCTTCACGGTATTCACCACAACGCCTTCGTCTTTGCCTTTGTTGCTCATTTCCGCGCCTTCAATACCGCTGAAAATGGTGCCGGACTCAACCTGATTCTGGCTGCTCTGCTGCAGTTCGAGGCTGACGTTAACCGGTTTGCCGTCACGGATGAGACCCAGTTGCACTTTGCTGCCGATAGGCATAGAGCCCACTTCCGCACGCAGCGCGGCGAAGCTGCTGATGGCCTTACCGTTAAGAGAGGTAATCACATCCCCCGCCTTCACGCCCGCTTTCGCCGCGGCAGAATTCGGCATGACCTGGCTTACAAACGCCCCGCGTTGCGCATCGACTTTCATCGCCTTCGCCAGCTCGGAGTTCAGCTCGGTGCCCATGATACCCAGCTCGCCGCGGCGAACCTGACCATACTGCACCATCTGCGCCGTCAGGTTTTTCACCATATTGCTCGGGATGGCGAAGCCGATACCGATGTTGCCGCCGTCCGGAGCAAGGATCGCGGTATTAATACCGATGAGCTCACCGTTAAGGTTGACCAGCGCGCCGCCGGAGTTACCGCGGTTGATTGCCGCATCGGTCTGGATGAAGTTTTCGTAGTTCTCGGCGTTCAGGCCGCTACGACCGAGCGCAGAAACGATACCGGAAGTGACGGTTTCGCCCAGCCCGAACGGGTTACCGATGGCGACGGTGTAATCGCCTACGCGCAGAGCGTCGGAGTCGGCCAGTTTAATCGCTGTCAGGTTTTTCGGGTCCTGAATCTGCACCAGCGCGATATCGGAACGGGGATCTTTACCCACGATTTTAGCGTCGAACTTGCGGCCATCGCTCAGCTGCACTTTAATCACGGTCGCGTTATCAACAACGTGGTTGTTGGTGACGACATAACCTTTTGCCGCATCGATGATAACACCGGAACCCAGCGCCATAAATTTCTGCTGCTGGCCGCCATCAGCGCCGCCCTGACCACCACCCTGGCAGAAAGGCGAGCTCTGGAAAGGAGAGCCTTCCTGGCAGAACGGAGAGTTATCGCCAAAGAACTGCTGGAAGTTGCGCGGCATGCGCGGCGTGTTTACCGTCGTGCTGCCTTCAACGTTGATGCTGACAACCGACGGCATCACCTTCTCCAGCATCGGCGCGAGGCTCGGCATTTGCTGTGATGTGGATGCAGAAGCAGTCTCTGCCGCCAGAGCTGAAACAGGGGATAATGCCAGGCTTAAACTCAGCGCCAGCGCGCTCATTGCTAAAGTTGTTTTTTTCATCTCTCTCAATCTCTTTACTGATAACGCAAAACGGCCGTGTATGTGTCACTCAGAGTCGTTTTATAGCGTGAAGTTCCGGGATTAAGTTTTTGGAAAAAGTAAAAATTTATTGTTTGTCTTTACAATTCCCGCTGGGCTATTCCACCGCCATCAAACGCCGGTATTCATCCCATGCATATAAATCCGTCATTCCGCTGATATAGTCCTGAATTAATCGACACCGGTAATAGTATTCCATCACCGCATAATCGCCGTTCTCCCGGGATAATTTACTTACCGCCTCAACATAGGCCAGCCGATGGCGCGTCGACAGCTTCTGAAACAGCCGGGATTCAATCGGCAAGCGACGCACCCGTTCGTTCTCCACAAGCTCGGTGAAATCCGCCAGCGTCAGCTGTAGCAGCGGACGATAGATTTCCAGCAGGCCGCTAATTACCCGATATCCTTGCAGTTCAAGCTGCTCCACGTCAGGGTGGCTGAACACTTCTTTAATGGCGACGTTTTTATAGAGTTCAAGCAGCTGGCTGTAATCGCTGTCGTCCTCCAGCAGGGCGTGATTAAACTCTCCGCTGAATATTTGCGGCAGATTATCAATAAAGCGCTGGGCGGCGTACGGCACCAGCTTATTAAGCGTATTCACCCGCAGATACATAAAAAATTGATCTTCGGTGCTGCGGCTCAGGGAGTTCGCCCGGGATTTCTCCCACGCATTTTCCACCACCTGAGAAAAGAGCGAGCCCTTTGCATGGGTTTCCCAGGCATCGTGAAGATGCTGATAAAGTTGTTCTACGGTGAAGATTCTTTTTTCTACCGCATCTTCCAGGTCGGCGACGCAATAAGAGATATCGTCCGCCGCTTCCATTATCCACGTCAAAGGGAAGCGACTGTAAATATGCAGATCAAGTTCTTTACGTAGCCGCTCGACGTAAGCCTCCTCAGAAAAATAGAAACCGGGCTTTTTCATTAAATAGCTGTGCGTGGCCGGCGGCTCTCCGCGCCACCATGCCGGGCGGGTATATTTCAGAATGCACCCCACCTGGGCCCAGGTCAGATTCATGCGCAGCAGGGTATGCACCATGCGGATACCCTGGGCGTTACCTTCGAAATGGCTCAGATCCTGGCGCACTTTCCGCCGCAGCGCATTCAGCGCATCTTCGCCCTCCTGCAAACGCAGCGCCATCACCTGGCAACGATCGTCGGTCAGCGGCTGGCTGGCGGCATCCTCCGGCGCAAGCCGCTGGCGAAACCAGTCATTGATTGCCGCCTCGCCGAAGTGGCCGAACGGCGGATTACCGATGTCGTGCATCAGGCAGGCCATTTCGACAATGCTTTCGAACGGCCCGGTCAGCTCATCCAGGCCATACTCTTCAAGCAGGCGCAGCTCTTTCAGGCGGCTTAAAATCTCTTTGGCGATATAGCGCCCTACCTGCTGAACTTCTAAAGAGTGGGTAAGGCGGGTGCGCACCGCCGCGTTGCGCTCCAGAGGGAAGACCTGCGTCTTCTGTTGCAGGCGCCGAATCGCTGGCGAGTTAATGATCCGCCCGCGATCGCTTTCAAAAATGCGCAGGATTTCACGTTCGGTCTTGACCCCCTGCGGGGAGCGGTAGCGACGATGCCAGTTTATTTTTCTGCGGAAATCGATCTCAGCCATTTACTCTCCTGTCAGCAAAGCGCCACGGGGTATCATGCAATCGTGTATGCCATGATAGACTATGCCCTGAAAACGTAATCCTGTCCTATCACTTTAGCGAGTATCTCCATGAAAATTGGCATTATTGGTGCAATGGAAGAAGAAGTTACGCTGCTGCGTGACAAAATCCAGAATCGTCAGACGCTGACTCTCGGCGGCTGTGAAATCTACACCGGTACGCTGAATGGTACAGAAGTCGCCCTGCTGAGATCCGGTATTGGCAAAGTTGCCGCCGCGATGGGCGCCACGCTGCTGCTGGAACATTGCAAGCCGGACGCGATCATCAACACGGGGTCTGCTGGCGGCCTGGCCTCCACCCTGAAAGTGGGCGATATTGTTGTCTCTGACGAAGCGCGCTACCACGACGCCGACGTCACCGCCTTTGGCTATGAGTTCGGCCAACTGCCCGGCTGCCCGGCGGGTTTCAAAGCCGATGACAAACTGATTGCCGCCGCGCAAGCATGCATTAAACAGCTCAACCTGAACGCGGTGCGCGGGCTGATTGTGAGCGGCGACGCCTTTATTAACGGCTCCGTTGGGCTGGCGAAAATCCGCCATAACTTCCCACAGGCGGTGGCCGTCGAGATGGAAGCCACCGCCATTGCCCATGTCTGCCATAACTTTGGCGTGCCTTTTGTGGTAGTACGCGCCATCTCTGACGTGGCCGACCAGCAATCGCACCTGAGCTTCGACGAGTTCCTGGTGGTTGCCGCTAAGCAGTCCAGCCTGATGGTTGAGACGCTGGTGCAGAACCTCGCGCGTGGCTAATCTCTTCTCCAGGGCGCTGGTCGCCCTGTTTCTCTTTCCCGCGGCTCTTTTCGCCGCGCCGCGCGTCATTTCCCTTTCTCCGGCCAATACTGAACTGGCGTTTGCCGCAGGCATTACCCCGGTTGGCGTCAGCAGCTATTCCGACTATCCGCCGCAGGCAACAAAGATAGAGCAGGTTGCCACCTGGCAGGGGATGAACGTTGAGCGCATTGTGGCGCTAAAGCCGGATGTGGTGCTCGCCTGGCGCGGCGGCAATGCCCAAAGACAGGTCGATCAGCTTGAGAGGCTGGGCATCAAGGTGGTGTGGATAGACGCCCTCACTATCCCGCAGATTGCCGATTCACTCCGGGATCTGGCGCAATACAGCCCACAGCCAGAGATGGCGCGGCAGGCGGCGGACCAGATGCTGGAGCAGTATGAAGCGCTTAAGGCGCAGTATGCCGGCCAGCGCAAAAAACGGGTCTTTTTACAGTTTGGCGGCGAACCGCTGTTCACCACGGGGAAAGGCTCTTTGCAAAACGACGTGCTGGAGCTTTGCGGCGGCGAGAACATCTTTGCCGCCAGCCGGGTGCCCTGGCCGCAGGTGAGCCGTGAGCAGGTGCTGGCCCGCCAGCCGCAGGCAATTGTGCTGGCAGGCGGCACGGAAGAAATAGCGAAAATTGAGCAATTCTGGCGCAGACAGCTTGCGGTTTCGGTCATCCCGCTCAACAGCGACTGGTTTGAGCGCGCGGGTCCGCGTATTATCCTCGCCGCTCAACAACTCTGCCCTGCCCTGGCGCAGGTGAAATAACCGGGGATTTCGATGCTTGTCTACTGGCTGGATATTGTCGGCACCGCTGTTTTCGCTATCTCAGGCGTACTGCTCGCCGGAAAGCTGCGCATGGACCCGTTCGGCGTGCTGGTGCTTGGGGTCGTGACCGCCGTCGGCGGCGGCACCATTCGTGACATGGCACTCGCTCACGGTCCGGTATTCTGGGTCAAAGATCCGACTGATCTGGTGGTGGCGATGGTCACCTGCCTGCTCACCATCGCGCTGGTGCGTCAGCCGCGCCGTTTGCCTAAATGGATTCTGCCGGTGCTGGATGCCGTAGGGCTGGCTGTCTTCGTCGGGATCGGGGTTAATAAAGCGTTCGCCGCGGGAACCGGGCCGCTGATAGCGGTCTGCATGGGGGTTTTGACCGGCGTCGGCGGCGGTATTATTCGTGACGTGCTGGCCCGTGAAGTGCCGATGATCCTGCGTACGGAAATCTACGCTACCGCCTGCATTATCGGCGGCATCGTGCATGCGACGGCATGGTATCAGTTCAAAGTCCCGCTGGAAAACGCGGCGATGCTGGGAATGGTCGTCACGCTCGCGATTCGCCTGGCGGCGATTCGCTGGCATCTTAAACTGCCTACCTTCGCGCTGGACGACAACGTCAGATAGCAAAATGCCGTTCAGCGTTGTCCCTGAACGGCATTATATATTTGCGCGGCTTATGAAATCAGATGCTGAAAGACGAGCCGCAGCCGCAGGTGCTTTTCGCGTTCGGGTTAGTTACCACGAAACGGGAACCTTCCAGACCTTCGGTATAATCCACTGAACCGCCCACCAGATATTGCAGGCTCATCGGGTCAACCACCAGCCCAACGCCCTGTTTCTCGATGGTCATATCGCCGTCGTTAATCTGATCGTCAAAGGTAAAACCATACTGGAAGCCGCTGCAACCGCCGCCGGTAATGTAGACGCGCAGTTTCAGGTTCGGATTGTCTTCATCCGCAATCAGGTTTTTTACTTTACTGGCTGCTGCATCGGTAAACTGCAGCGGCAGCGCTACGTCATCACTCATTTTTCGCTCCCATTCATACTGCGATCTGGGCAAATAATAACCCGATCATTTTGGCTATTATCCATTACCCTGGTAAATCGTTCAAGTATTCTCCCGCATTGCCGCCGCCTCCTGGCGCGCAAGCGTACGGGCGAGAATCGTTGAATAAAGGGGTTTGCCACCCAGGAATTGAGCCAGTAGTGTCGCGCCAAGGCAGGTAATAATCATTGGCAAAATTAGCTGGTAATTGTCGGTCATCTCCAGCACCAGCACGATACCGGTGAGCGGCGCGCGTACCGAGGCGGCGAGCAGCGCCCCCATTCCCGCGACGGCGAACGTACCAACGTCCAGATGATAGAGCGGGAACAGAGCGGCACTCGCTTCGCCAAAGGCGGTACCCAGCAGCGTACCGAGCGCCAGCATCGGGGCGAAAATGCCCCCCGGCGCGCCAGAGCAGAAACAGAGTAAGGTCATGATGACTCGCGCCAGAAAAAGCAGCACCAGCATCCCGATGGCATAGTGGCCGCCCACCGCCAGCGGAATAAGCGTAAACCCGCCGCCGGCAATTTCCGGAATAATCAGCCCCAGCACGCCGCAGCCGCCGCCAATGACGCCGCCAATCAACACCCACTTCGTCGTATTCCCACGGTGCAGGCGCTGAAACATGTCCTGGGTGCGCAGCACCAGCGTGTTGAAGTACGGCCCCACCGCGCCGAATACCATGCCCAGTACCAGATAGAGCCACAGCGTATTGATCGGCGCGTTGCTGAGTTTGCCGACATCGATCACCGCGCCTTCGCCATTGGCCAGGCGAAAGACAATGCTCGACATGATAACGCCGGTAAACACCGCTTTGATAGAAACGAGGTTATAGCGAAACTGCGGCCGCATCTCTTCAATGATAAACAGGATACCCGCCAGCGGGGCGTTAAACGCGGCGGAGAGACCCGCCGCCGCGCCGGTCGCCAGCAGGGTATGCCGGGACTCCACATCGCGCAGACGAAAAATGTCGACCACCATCCGGCCCACGTTGCCGCCAAGCTGTACCGTCGGCCCTTCACGCCCGAGCACCATACCTGCGCCCAGCGTGCCCATACCGCCGATAAATTTTACCGGCAGCACGCGCCACCAGCGGACCGGGCGCAACTCTTCCAGCGCGCCTTCAATTTCCGGGATACCCGACCCGCCCGCCTCCGGCGCGAAGCGCCGCACCAGAAAGTAGCCGACCATCGCCAGCAGCGCCGAGCTGATAAACGCCAGCGGCCAGACCAGCCAGCTCCCTTCCCGCGCCAGCAGCATATCCAGACGCATTGCGGAGATGGCGTTAACGGCTTTTTCGAAGGCGACGCCGACAATCCCCGTTAGCGTGCCGACGAGCGCCGCCAGCAGGAGGACAGCAAGCGGCGTTTTATCACGAAGCAGCAGGCTGCGCATCGCGTTGCGCCGCCGCAGCTGCTCTATCTGTTCTGTTTTATGGGCATTTATTTCCGCGTTCATCACTTCGTCTTCGTCATCCTGGAACGCTGGCTAGTTTAACGGCTGCGTCAGCGTGCGTCGCAAAAAAATCTCAACGGGATATTTCATCAGGCAAAAATTTTATAAGCCCTGTCGAATCACTTAGAATAAGCCCTGACGTTTTTAACAAACCAGGAACGATGTCATGAGCAAGTCAGAAAATCTCTACAGCGCTGCGCGCCAGCTGATCCCCGGCGGCGTCAACTCGCCGGTTCGCGCTTTTACCGGCGTCGGCGGTACGCCGCTGTTTATCGAAAAGGCGAACGGCGCGTATCTGTATGATGTCGATGGCAAAGCCTATATCGACTATGTCGGCTCCTGGGGGCCTATGGTGCTGGGCCACAACCATCCGGCCATTCGCAATGCGGTGATCGAAGCGGCCGAGCGCGGCCTGAGCTTTGGCGCGCCAACCGAGATGGAAGTGAACATGGCGGCGCTGGTCACTGAACTGGTGCCGAGTATGGATATGGTGCGCATGGTTAACTCCGGCACCGAAGCCACCATGAGCGCGATTCGCCTGGCGCGCGGTTTTACCGGCCGCGATAAGATAATTAAATTTGAAGGCTGCTACCACGGCCACGCCGACTGTCTGCTGGTAAAAGCCGGTTCCGGGGCGTTGACGCTGGGCCAGCCCAATTCCCCAGGCGTACCGGCGGATTTCGCCAGACATACGCTGACCTGCACCTATAACGATCTGGACTCTGTGCGGACCGCCTTTGAACAGTACCCGCACGATATTGCCTGCATTATCGTGGAGCCGGTGGCGGGCAATATGAACTGCATCCCGCCGCAGGCGGACTTCCTGCCGGGGCTGCGGGCGCTGTGCGATGAGTTTGGCGCGCTGCTGATTATCGATGAAGTGATGACCGGTTTCCGCGTCGCGCTGGGCGGCGCGCAGGCTTACTATGACGTCACGCCGGATCTCACCTGCCTGGGGAAAATCATCGGCGGCGGCATGCCGGTAGGCGCATTCGGCGGTCGCCGCGATATCATGGAAGCGCTGGCACCGACGGGGCCGGTTTACCAGGCGGGCACGCTTTCCGGTAACCCTATCGCGATGGCCGCGGGCTTCGCCTGCCTGAACGAAGTTGCCCAGCCGGGCGTGCATGAGACGCTGAATGAGCTGACCACGCGTCTGGCGGAAGGGCTGAAAGAGGCAGCGCAGGAGGCCGGTATCCCGCTGGTGGTAAACCACGTAGGCGGCATGTTCGGCATCTTCTTTACCGATGCCGCCGGTGTGACCTGCTATCAGGACGTAATGGCCTGTGACGTTGAGCGCTTTAAGCGCTTCTTCCATTTGATGCTGGAAGAAGGTGTCTACCTGGCTCCGTCAGCCTTTGAAGCGGGCTTTATGTCGGTCGCGCACAGTATGGACGATATCAACAACACGATTGACGCCGCCCGCCGGGTGTTTGCGAAAATCTAAAGGCCGTTAATACCCGGGTGCGCAGGCTTACCCGGGCTACAATTGTGTTTTTCGTAGCCCGGATAAGGCGCTTTTGCGCCGCATCCGGGGTGCCCCTTACCGGCTCTGCTTTCGCAGCAGGTAGATAAAATAGGGCGCGCCAATAAACGTCGACAGTAACCCCGCCGGAATCTGATACGGAAACAGCATCATCCGTCCACACCAGTCAGCAAACACCAGCAGCAACCCGCCGGTCAGCGCCGAGATAATAATATGCGGCATGGTGCGCCGGAACCCCATCATCCGCGCGATATGCGGCGCCATAAGCCCGATAAAGCTCAGCGGCCCGATGGTCATCGTCGCCGTCGCCGTCAGACAGGCCGCCAGCAGCAGCAATCCAATGCGCGAAGAGGTTAACGCCATCCCCACCGAACGCGCCGTTTCGCCGCCAAGCGGAAGTACCGTCAGCCAGCGGCGGCACAGCGGCACCAGCGCCAGCAGGATCACCATCACCCCGCCGGTGCGCGCCACCTGCGCCATCGTCGCGTGATAGGTCGAGCCCGATATCCATGTAAGGATGGTCGCCATTCGCGGATCGCCGCTGGCCTGCAGCATCATCAACAGCATGGTAAATGCCGTACTGAGCGCCATCCCCGCCAGCAGCATGCGGTGGGGGGAAAAGCCGCCGCGCCCGGCGGCAATCAGGATAATCAACAGCGTCGCCGCCGCCCCCAGACTCCCGGCGGGAAGCAGCCAGCCAAAGGCGTTGCCCGGCACGAAAAAGAGCATGACCACAATACCGAATGCCGCCCCGGAACTGATGCCCAGCACTTCCGGGCTGGCCATCGGGTTGCCGGTCAAACGCTGAATAATGCAGCCGGCCACCGCCAGCATTATCCCGGCGGTCAGCGCGGCCATAATTCGCGGCATCCGCCACGGCATCAGCTCATCCAGCATAGGGAGGCTGACCCAGCGCCAGCCTTCGGCGTCACGGCCTAAGAACAGCGCGGCCAGCATGCCCAGCAGTAAAATCACCACCCCCGCCAGCGCGAACCACTGCACGTTCTGCCGCTCTGCGGGTACGTTATCCCCCGCGTTCATCGACGGGGCGCTCATGCTGCGCAGACGCGGCAGCAGCCACAGCAGAAGCGGCGCGCCGATCACTGCCGTAATAGAGCCGGTCGACACCTCCATCCAGACTCTGGCAAGCCAGATAATCAGCTGGTCGGAAAGCCAGAGGATCAGCGCCCCGATGAGCGGCGCCAGCATCAGGCGGGCCAGCAGACGACGCGCGCCAAGCATTTTCGCCAGCAGCGGCGCGAACAGGCCGATAAAGCCAATGATGCCGACGGCATTCACCAGCAGCGCGCTCAGTACGATAGCCAGCGTCAACGCCGCCAGCCGGGCCAGCGAAAGCGCAAGCCCGAGGTTACGCGCCACGCCGTCATCCAGCCCCATAAGGGTTAACGGACGCAGCAGCAACAGCGTCAGCACCGCCCCGCCCAGCAGCTGCGGCCACAGCCGCTGCGCCACGCTCCAGTCGGTCTGGGTCAGCGTGCCGGTGCTCCACAAAAACATGCTCTGCAGAGAGTCGTGATGAAAAATCGCCAGCAGTTGATTTACCGCTCCGCAGTAGAGGCTTACCACCAGCCCGGCGAGGATCAGCGTGACCGGCGACAGACGTTTACCCCAGGCAACGCCGAACACCAGTGCCCCCACCGCGCATGCCCCCGCCAGCGCGGCGAACTGCGTTGTCAGTATCCCCGGCACCGCCCATAGCGTCGTTACCGTTATCCCCAACTGCGCGCCGGTTGCAACGCCCAGGGTCGTTGGCTCCGCCAGCGGGTTACGCAACACCTGCTGAAACAGCACGCCAACCAGCCCCAGCCCGGCCCCGACCAGCAGGGATACCGCCAGCCGCGGCAGCAGGCTGTAGTGAAAGAGCATCTGGTCGATGCTGTCGATATCGGGCGCGGCGATGGCTCTCCCCCACTGCCCGCGGGGCAGCGCGGCGCTGAAGTTGTGCCAGCTCAGCCAGAGACAGGCGATAAACATTGCCGCCAGTAAAAGTGCGGGAAACAGCATGCTCTGCTTTTTCATGCTCTGTTCCCCAGCGCGCCATCAAGCACGCGAACAAAGTGCATCGCCGACAGGGTGGCGCCATAAAACCAGACGGCAGGCACCCGCTGAAACCGCCCTGCGCGGACAAACGGCATCGCCTGCCAGAGCGGCGTCGCCATGAGCTTGCGCATCTCCGCATCGTTACCGTGATCGAAGCACAGCACGTCCGCGTCTTTATACATCGCCAGGCGGTCGATACCGACCGTAGTGCTGCCCCAGAAGGTTGTCTCCCCCTGCCACGCGTTCTCAATGCCGAATTCATCAAGCACTTCCTGGAACAGGCAGTTGTGGGTGAATACCAGCATGTGCCGGGCATCAAGCAGCGTCACCATCAACAAGGGGCGCTGGCCGCGTTGGGCGAAATGCGTTTTATGCGCCGCAATAAAGCCGTCGAACGTATCAAGGTGCCGCTTTGCCGCCGCCTCCATATTGAGAAGCTGGCCCATCTCAGTGAGCGATTTTCTGGCGGTAGCGAGCGGCTTTTTACCGTCGCTAAAATTGAAGCCGCGTCCGGGGGCGATATGGGCCAGCACGTCGGCGGCGGGGCCGTAGCCCGCAGACCAGAACATATAAGAGGGTTTCATCTGGGTGAGCAGTTCCAGATTCGGTTCAGTTCGCAGCCCAACGTCAATGACGCCAGGCGGCAGCGCTGGCTCGTTCACCCACTGCGAATAATTAGGGATATCGGCAACGCCGTAGGGGGTAATGCCCAGCGCCAGCAGCAGTTCTACCGGCAGCCACTCCAGCGCCACGATCCGTTGCGTATCAATCGCCGCGGCCCGCGCGGTATTCATCTTCCACAGTAGCGGAGAGAGTGCCATCACCGTGAGCAAACGGCGACGGCTAATCATATTCATCGCCGCCATCAGTAAACAAAACTCACCGGTGCAGCCCCGGAAGGGTGAGGCAGGATGCCCATTGGAATACCATAAATTTGTTCAAGGGTTGGCGCGTTCATAATGGCCTCCGGCGCGCCCTCGGCGATCATTTCGCCGCCGCGCAGCGCCACCAGATGGTCGCAGTAGCGCGCCGCCATGTTGATATCATGCAGAACGGCAATTACCGTTAAGCCGCGTTGCTGGCTTAAACGATGCACCAGCGCCAGCACATCCACCTGATGGGCGATATCCAGCGCTGACGTGGGCTCATCCAGCAGCAGGCAGCGGCTGTCCTGCGCCACCAGCATGGCTATCCACGCCCGCTGACGCTCGCCGCCGGAAAGGCTGTCCACCAGTCGATGCGCCAGCGGCTTTAACCCCACCAGCGCTATCGCCTCTTCTACTTTTTCCCTGTCGGCCACGCCAAAGCGCCCCAGCGCGCCGTGCCACGGATAACGACCAATCGCCACCAGCTCCCGCACCGTCATCCCTTCGGCCTGCGGCAGTTGCTGCGGCAGGTAGGCCACTTTGCGGGCGAAGGATTTGCTGTTCCAGCTCTCAAGCGGCTGACCATCCAGCAAAATATCCCCCTCAGTCGCAGGCTGATGCCGTCCGAGCATCTTGAGCAGGGTGGACTTGCCGGAGCCATTATGGCCGATAAGACCCGTCACTTTTCCCGCCGGGAAGGTGAAGGAGAAAGGATGCAACAGCGTGCGGCCGGGCACGCGGAACGTCACGTGGTCCAACGAAAACGTAGTATCAGAGTGTGGCGTGTTTTCCTGCATAACGTGACCTGATGAGAGGCGCGGCGAACCGCGCCCATAAGTGGTTAGAAACGGAAAGTTGCGGTCGCAACGACCTGACGCTCAGCGCCCCAGAAGCAGCCGTAGGTGTTAAAGCAGCTGGCAACGTACTCGCGGTCGAACAGGTTGTTCACATGGAGCGCCACGTTAGAACCGGCCATGCCCACGCGTGCCAGATCGTAACGCACTAAGGCGTCCACCACCGTGTAGCTGCCCACTTTGAAGGAGTTCGCCGGATCGCCGTAGCTGGAGCCGGAGAAACGCCCGCCGGTGCCCAGAGTCAGGCCAGAGAGCGCGCCATCAAAGAAGGTGTAGTCACCCCACAGCGAGGCCATATGTTTTGGCACCTGCGCCGGGGTGTTGCCTTTGTAGGTGGTGTCGGTGGTGTATTCCGCATCGGTGTAGGTGTAGGAGCCGACCACGTTGACGCTCGCAGAGAGCGCGGCTTTGGCTTCAATTTCCACCCCGCGCGAACGAATTTCACCGCCTTCAACCGAGAAGAACGACCCAGCCGGATCGGCCATCAGGTTGTTGCTTTTAGTCAGGTGATAGAGCGCGCCGGTAATGACGATGGGACGATCGTTCGGGACATATTTCACGCCCGCTTCGTACTGTTTGCCCTTAGACGGCGAGAAAATAGCGCCGTTTTCCCCTACCTGCGAAGAAGGTTCAAACGACTCGCTGTAGCTGAAATAAGGAGTTACGCCGTTGTCGAAGAGGTAGTTTACGCCGCCACGCCAGGTGAACTGTTTGTCATCGCGCGTGTCGGTTGTACCGTAAACGCGGTTATAAGACTCCTGATCGGCCCAGTCATAGCGGCCGCCCAGCGTCACCAGAACCTTGTCCCACTGCGCCTGATCCTGCACGTAGAGGCCGGTTTGCTTCTGCTTGTTCAGGATCTGGTAAGGGCCAGAGGTATTGGGATCTTGCGAGTTGAAATCAAAATCGGTGTAGACCGGGTTATACAGATTCAGCAGCGGAACGGAGTCGTCATAGCCGAACCAGGCGTTGATGTCGTTGCGCATGCGCATGAAGTCAACGCCGGTCAGCAGGGTATGGTCGATGTCGCCGGTGGCGAATTTGCTCTGCAGCTGAGTATCGACAGTGAAGTTTTGCAGCTTCTCATCATCAACCACGTATTTACGCGCCAGATAGTGGCCCCTGTCCGCCGGAGCCAGCGCCGCACACTGTTTACTGCCCGCATCCGCCGGGTCGGAGCAGACGCCATAGCCGTAGACGCTGTTTTGCGAGGTTTTATTCTCCGCAAAGCGCAGGTTCTGACGAACGGTAAAGGTATCGTTGAATTCATGGTCGAAGCTGTAGCCCACCATTTTCTCATTACGAGAATAGGTGTTGTTCTTCGCGCCTTCGTTGAAGTCGGTCGGCAGACGGCTTCCGTCCGGTAACGGGTCTACCGTCCCCTCTTTTGGCAACCAGCCGTAGTAGCCCGTTTCGGGTTCGTTCTGGAAGTAAGAGAGGAAAGTAAAGTTTGTTTTGTCATCCGGGCGCCAGGAGAAAGACGGCGCGATGGCATAGCGCTGCTCTTCCGCACGCTCCTGCTGCGCGTTGTTGGAACGGGCGATGCCGGTTAAGCGATATGAGTAGACGCCGTCATCATCAATGGCATCGCTAAAATCAAAGCCGGTCTGATACAGGCTATCCGTACCCACTTTGAACTGGATCTCTTTGAGCGGCTCGGTGGTCGGACGCTTACTGACCATATTCAGTAAGCCGCCAGGGCTGCTTTTTCCGTACAGAACCGAAACCGGGCCACGCATGATTTCAGCGCGCTCCAGCATATAAGGGTCGATTACCGCGTCGTTGTAGAAGTTGCCCTGCATCTTCATACCGTCGAGGTAGTTATTCTGGCTCTGCCCGTCAGCGGCGAAACCGCGAATGATCAGATAGTCATAGGTATTGGAAGCGCCACGGGTGCCTACGGCCACGCCTGGGGTATAGCTCAACGCTTCTTTGACTGATTTGGGCTGATGCAGCGCCATCTCCTCAGCGGTGACGACCGAAATAGACTGCGGCACCTTCTGGATGGGGGTATCTGTTTTAGTGCCCGTAGCGGATTGTCTCGCCGCAATGGTCGCCGCCGGCCCCCACGCGCTCTCCTGCGGAGCGGGCGCTGCGGTAACGGTGATGGTCTCTTCTTTCTGGGTTGGTGCAGCCTGCGCGTGGACAGACATGGCGCTAACCGCTGTGGCTACAACTACTGCGATTTTCCGCAGGGAAGTATTGACTGGCTGAGCAGTTTCAGGACGTGCCATTGGTTTATCTCTGACAATGAGTGAATGATAACGTAAACGATAATTATTATTATGACCGCGAAATAATATGCGAAGCGCCGCGCGCATAGCAAGCAGTAAGCGGCCCTGGACGGCGTAAGGGATTAAGAAATAGCCGGATAAAAGAGAGGGAATTAAATGAAGAGTCCCGGAAACGGTAAAGGGTGGCTTTTCACCGTAACAGGAAAAGAAAAACCCCGGTCTGGTGACCGGGGTTGTAGGGGTTAATTACTGCCAAACATGTCCTTAATCCAGCCCGCAACGCCGTCACTCTTCTCTTCCTGCTGCTGAGGCGGCTGTTGTTGCTGCGGTTGCTGCGGTTGCTGCTGTTGCTGCGGCGCAGACTGGTCGAACGGGTTACCCGACGGCTGTTGCTGCTGCATCATCTGGCTTTGCTGGCACAGCGATTCCGGATTGGTGGTCCATACCGGCAGCGAGCGCATACCGCCGCCGCCGCAGATAAAGTTCCCCATATCGTCCACGCCCAGGGTGGTGATATCTTCCGGCGGGGTTAAATCAAGCGGGATCGGCGACTGGTTCGCCAGATAACGCTGATAAATCGCCATTGCCCCGCTCGCCCCGTACAGTTTGGTCGGCTGGTTGTTATCACGACCTACCCAGGTAATGGTCACTTCACGGCCATCGATACCGGCAAACCAGGTATCCACGTTGTTGTTGGTGGTGCCGGTTTTACCTGCCAGATGCAGATTCGGGTATTTCGCGCCCAGCTGACGGCCGGTACCACGCTGGATAACCTGCTGCATGGTCCACAGGGTCAGGTAGGCAGCCTGTGCCGGAACGGCGCGCTCAGCCTGCGGGAAGCTCTGATAGAGCACCGTGCCGTCTTCGGCAATGACCGAGCGCAGCGCGGAGAGCGGTGCGCGGTTACCGCCGCTGGCGATAGTCTGGAATGCCTGCGCAACCTCGATCGGCGTCAGGTTCAGCGCGCCCAGCAGCATAGATGGCATCGCTTTAAGCTGCTCTTTCGGCGCGCCCAGCTTAAGCCAGGTGTCGGTTACCGCGGGCAGGCCGAGCGCCATCCCGAGGTTCACCGTCGGCACGTTCATGGAACGCGTCAGCGCATCCACCAGCATCACCTGGCCGCTAAAGCGGTGATCGTCGTTCTGCGGCGCCCACACCTGGCCGTTAGAGAGACGCAGCGAGATCGGCGCATCCGCAATCCAGGTATTCAGACGATACTGGTTCGGCTGGCTTAAGGCGGTGAGATAGGTTGCCGGTTTCGCCAGTGAGCCAATAGAACGACGGGCCTGCATCGCGCGGTTATAACCGGCAAACTGCGGCGTCGAACCGCCGACCATCGCGCGCACTTCGCCGCTAAAGCGATCCACGACCACCATTGCGGTCTCCAGATCGCTCAGCTTACGCTGTTTGATCAGCGCCGGAATGCCTTCCACCGCCGCCTTCTCCGCCGCGTCCTGCGCAACGGAATCGAAGGTGGTGAAAATCTTCACGCCGGAGAGATCTTTCACTTTATCGCCCAGCTTCGCCTGTAGCTCCTGACGAACCAGCTGCATAAAGGCAGGCTGCGGGGAGATCACGCCGCCGCGCGGCTGTACGCCAAGCGGACGGGCGCTGAGCATATCGTACAGCTCCTGGTCGATAACCTTCTGCTGCTGCATCAAGCGCAGCACAAGGTTGCGTCGCTCCAGCGCCAGCTTCGGATTGCGCCACGGGTTATAGTAGGACGCGCCTTTCACCATCCCCACCAGCATTGCCTGCTGATCGAGACTGAGCTCCTCCACCGGGCGGCCAAAATAGTAGAGGCTCGCCAGCGGGAAGCCGCGGATTTCGTTATCGCCGCTCTGGCCGAGATAGACCTCGTTCATATACAGCTCAAGAATGCGATCCTTGCTGTAGCGGGCGTCCACGATCAGCGCCATATAGGCTTCGTTAGCCTTACGCCAGTAAGAACGCTCGCTGGAGAGGAACAGGTTCTTCACCAGCTGCTGGGTCAGCGTACTCGCCCCTTGCACCGTACGCCCGGCGGTCAGGTTAGCCAGCACCGCGCGGCCAATGGAGTAGAAGCTGATGCCGTCATGCTCATAGAAATGACGGTCTTCCGTTGCCAGCAGGGTATCAACCAGCAGGTCCGGGAAACCGCTGCGCGGCACAAACAGACGCTGCTCGCCGTTAGGGGACGAAAGCATGGTTATCAGGCGCGGATCGAGACGGAAGAAACCGAACTGGCGGTTGCTGTCCATATTCTCAATGCTCTCCAGCCGGTCGCCGTCAAACGTCAGACGGGCGCGCACCTGCCCTTCTTTGCTGTCAGGGAAGTCAAACGGGCGGCGAATCATTTCGATGCTCTTCGCCTGCACGGTAAACTCACCGGGGCGCGTCATCTTCGTTACCTTGCGGTACTGGGTCGCCTCCAGCAACTTAACCATCTCGTTTTTACTGACCGCCATATCCGGCTCAAGGTTCACCATCCGGCCATAGACTGCCGCCGGAAGCTGCCAGACTTTGCCGTCAATGCGGCTGCGGATTTTTTGATCCAGATAGACGCCGTAGGCCGCCAGCAGCACGACGCCGACAAGGCAGATTTTAAAGAACAGCCAGAACCAGCGGCGTTTGCCGCGCGGTTTACCGCCTTTGCCCTTCCCTCTGCTTTTCCGCGGAGGGGGCGCGTCATCGTCATACTCGTCGTACTCGTCGTCTCTTACCCGACGACGAGTGGTCTTCTCTTTTGCCGGACGCGAGGGTCTGCTCTTACGTCCAATCGGCTCGCGGTCATTCCCCGCCATGCTCTCTCTCCGCAACATTCAGGTTTCAGGCATAAGGGCCTGATTCTTAACTCTTCTGCCTCCCGGCAGAAGAAGAAATCTCTCAAAAATAAACAGTAAAATTTTCTCTATGAGAAAATTTTTAGTGTTTGCTCCCTCTCCCCGTGGGAGAGGGTTGGGGTGAGGGCATCAAGCCCTACCATTATCCTGGCTACCGAACCTGCTGGCGCTACGAATATTTCTTCGTGCGTCGGGTCGGCGCGCTGTTGGCCGGGTCATCCGGCCAGACATGCTTCGGATAGCGCCCCTTCATCTCCTTTTGCACCTCGCGGTACGCCCCCTGCCAGAACGCGGCCAAATCACGGGTGATCTGCAACGGACGCTGGGCGGGGGACAGCAGCTCCAGCACCAGCGCCACGCGCCCCTGAGCGATGGTCGGCGTTGATGCCTCGCCGAACATCTCCTGCATGCGAACCGCCAGCGCGGGCGGATTATCCTCATGATAACGAATCGCTATCCGGCTCCCCGTCGGCACAGTGTAATGCGATGGCAGCTCACTATCCAGACGTTGACGCAGCGGCCAGGGCAGCCAGGCCAGCAACGCCGCGCCGACATCCAGCGCCTGCAGCGCCCGCAGGGAGTGCACGCCGCTCATCTGCGGCAGCAGCCAGCTCTCCAGACTGGCCAGCAGCGCGGCGTCGTCCACGGCGGGCCAGGACTCTTCCGGCAGCCACTTCGCCGCGCAGTGCAGCCGCAGGCGTAGCTGCTGCGCCTGCGGCGTCCAGTTCAGCGCCGCCAGCCCTTTATCACGAATCCCGTTGAGCATCGCCTGGTGCAGCACCTCTTCCGAGGGTTTCGCCAGCGGCTGCGTTTTTATCGTCAGCTGACCGATACGGCTGCGGCGAAACGCTTTCAGCGTCCCCTGAGCGTCATCCCACTCCACAGAATCCTCCTGCGTCACGATATGCGGGCAGGCCTCGATGAGCGGTTCAATCTCCAGCGGCAGCGCCAGTAAAATACGCGCATCCGGCGACTGGCTGCCCTGCAACAGCAAGGGCGCCAGCAGCCAGTCGTAGCGGTTAAGCGCGTCGTCCGCGTCCAGCATCGCCCCCATACCGTTCGCCAGCTGGTAGCGGCCATCCTGGCCTCGCCGGCGGGCGATACGATCGGCAAAGGCGCTCGCCAGCAGCGGCGCGATAAGGTTGCTGTCCGCCTCCCCCGCCGCCCGCTTTAGCCGCCGGACAAGCTGAGCGGCGCGCTGTTGCCACTGGGGCTGCTGGCGAGAAAACGCCGCGCGTAAATCGGCATTGCCGCCGCGCGGCGGCTCTTCCAGAATTGCCGCCAGCTTCGCCGCCGTGGCCACGTCATCGCCATCGCTGGCGCTCGACAGCATCGCCGCCAGCCGGGGATCGTTACCCAGCTTTGCCATTCTCTGCCCGAACGGCGTCAGCCGCTCCCCCTCCAGCGCCCGCAGCTGCGTCAGCAGCGTGCGCGCCGCCGCAAGGTTAACCGCGGGGGGCGCATCCAGCCAGCTAAGCTGTTCAGGCTGCTGGCATCCCCACTGTAGAAGTTCCATCAGCAGACCCGAGAGATCGCTTTGCAGGATCTCCGGCTCGCTTTGCGCCGCCGCGCGTTCCGCCTGCTCTTTCGCAATGAGATGCAGGCAGATACCCGGCTCCAGACGCCCTGCGCGCCCGGCCCGTTGCGTCATCGACGCCTGACTTATCCGCTGGGTAATTAGCCGGGTCAGGCCGGTGCGCGGGTCAAAGCGCGCCACCCGCTCCTGAGCGCTGTCTACCACCAGGCGAATTCCTTCAATGGTTAAGCTGGTTTCGGCGATGTTGGTCGCCAGCACCACTTTGCGCTGCCCTGCGGGCGGCGGCAGGATGGCCCGGCGCTGCTCGCTAAGCGGCAGCGCGCCATAAAGCGGACAGAGGAGCACATCCGGCCCGACGCGACTCGCCAGCTGCTCCTGCACACGCTGAATTTCACCAACGCCTGGTAAAAATAGCAGTAAAGAACCGGATTGCGAGCGCAGAAGTTCGGCGGTGGCAACCGCCACCGCTTCATCAAAGCGCTGATGGGCGCTCAACGCCTGATAGCGCCGCTCCACCGGGTGCATTCTCCCGGCGGAAACAATCAGCGGCGCGTCCGGCAACAGCGCCTGCAGGCGACTGTTGTCGAGGGTTGCCGACATCACCAGCAGCCGGAGATCGTCCCGCAGCCCCTGCTGGACATCCAGCAGCAGCGCCAGTGCCAGGTCGGCCTGCAGGCTGCGCTCGTGGAATTCATCAAGGATCACCAGCCCCACGCCGTCGAGCTCCGGATCCTGCTGGATCATCCGGGTTAAGATCCCTTCGGTGACCACTTCCAGCCGGGTGTGCGGCCCGACGCAGGTCTGGGCGCGCATCCGGTAACCTACGGTTTCACCCGGCTGCTCGCCAAGCAGCTCCGCCAGCCGCTGCGCCACGTTGCGCGCCGCCAGCCTGCGCGGCTCAAGCAGCAGAATACGCCCGCTGATATTCCCCTGGCGCAGCAGCTGTAGCGGCAGCCAGGTTGATTTACCCGCGCCGGTGGGGGCGGTAAGAAGCACCTGCGGCGCGCGGTGAAGCGCATCCAGCAGTTCAGGCAGTACGGCGGCAACGGGCAATGACGACACAACAAGCTCCAGGGGGTTCGCAATGGCCGCTAATTGTACATCAACTGCGACGCTTTGGAGCGCCAGCGTCATTGCGGCCCGGCGTAGTGCCCTGTAGCATCGCCAGAAAGAGTATCGGGAGCCCGTTATGAGTGAAGCGAAAAGGCTGTTTTTCGCCATTGAACTGCCTGAGGCCACGCGCGAGGAGATTGTGCGCTGGCGGGCGGAAAATTTTCCCCAGGATGCCGGGCGGCCTGTCGCGGCGGCGAACCTGCACCTGACGCTGGCCTTTCTCGGTGAAGTCAGCGCACAAAAGCAGCAGGCGCTGGAAACCCTGGCCGGGCGGATTCGCCAGCCGGGCTTTACGCTGCGTCTGGACGATGCCGGGCAGTGGCTGCGCTCCCGGGTAGTCTGGCTGGGCTGCCGCCAGTCTCCGCGCGGGTTGATACAGCTGGCGGAAATGCTGCGCGCGCAGGCTTCCCGCAGCGGCTGCTGGCAAAGCCCGGCACCCTTCCATCCACACGTTACGCTGCTGCGCGACGCAGGCCAGGCGGTTGCTATCCCGCCGCCGGGTTTTCAGTGGTCTTTTCCTGTAACAGAGTTTGTCCTGTATGAATCGCATTTTGCCGGAGGGCGGCTACGCTATACGCCGGTGAACCGCTGGACGCTTTCAACATAACAAGGAGCCGCTATGGAGTTTTCGCCCCCCTTACAGCCCGCCACGCTGATTCAGCGCTATAAACGTTTTCTTGCCGATGTCGTTACCCCTGCGGGCGAAACGCTGACTATCCACTGCCCGAATACCGGCGCGATGACCGGTTGCGCAACCCCTGGCGATACGGTTTGGTATTCCACATCAGAAAATTCTAAACGCAAATATCCCCACACCTGGGAATTATCGCAAACGCAACAGGGGGCGTTTATCTGCGTCAATACGCTCCGGGCCAATACCCTGACCAAAGAGGCGATTGCGCAAAATCTTCTGCCTGAGCTAACCGGCTATAATTCGCTGAAAAGCGAAGTGAAATATGGTGCTGAGCGCAGCAGAATTGATTTTCTGTTACAGGCGGATGACCGCCGCAACTGCTATATTGAAGTGAAATCGGTCACGCTCGCTGAAAAGGCGAATGGTTTTTTTCCTGATGCCGTAACGCTTCGCGGACAAAAACATTTGCGGGAGTTAATGAGCGTGGCGGCTAACGGCGACCGCGCCGTCATTCTGTTCGCCGTGCTGCATTCTGCCGTTGAACATTTTTCTCCCGCGCGCCATATTGATGAGAAATACGCACGATTGTTAAACGAAGCACACCATCAGGGGGTAGAAGTTCTGGCTTATAAGGCGGAACTTTCTACCAGGGGATTAACTCTGAGATTGCCGCTGCCTTTCACTTTATAAGTTGAAGGCAGTTTTTGATTAATAACTGTTCTGGTCGCGTGCGCAAATACGCTTTTCCTCACAGGCTTGTCAAGTGTTACGTTTAGATATTTGCCAACCGGAAAAGCATCTGTTATTTATAGCGGCCTGATTTTTCCCCCTACACGGGGATCGATAGTGCGTGTTAAGGAGAAGCAACATGCAAGAAGGGCAAAACCGTAAAACATCGTCCCTGAGTATTCTCGCCATCGCTGGGGTGGAGCCGTATCAAGAGAAACCGGGCGAAGAGTATATGAATGAAGCCCAGCTGGCGCACTTCAGGCGTATTCTTGAAGCGTGGCGTAATCAACTCAGGGATGAAGTCGATCGCACCGTCACCCATATGCAGGACGAAGCGGCGAACTTCCCGGACCCGGTTGACCGTGCCGCGCAGGAAGAAGAGTTCAGCCTTGAACTGCGTAACCGTGACCGCGAGCGTAAACTGATCAAAAAGATTGAGAAGACGCTGAAAAAAGTAGAAGACGAAGATTTTGGCTTCTGCGAATCCTGCGGCGTGGAAATCGGCATTCGTCGCCTGGAAGCGCGTCCGACCGCTGACCTGTGCATCGACTGCAAAACGCTGGCGGAAATTCGCGAAAAACAGATGGCGGGTTAACCCGGCCTTTTCATCATGCATACTCAGGCGGGATTAGCTCCCGCCTGATTTTTTATTGCCCGCAGAATGACACACACTCCCTACATTGGCCGTTTCGCCCCCTCACCTTCCGGCGAACTGCACTTCGGCTCCTTGATTGCCGCTCTTGGCAGCTACCTGCAGGCGCGCGCGCAGCAGGGGATCTGGCGCGTTCGCATTGAAGATATCGATCCGCCCCGCGAAGTACCCGGTGCCGCAGAGACGATACTGCGCCAGCTTGAACACTATGGCCTGCTCTGGGATGGCGACGTGCTGTGGCAGTCGCAACGTCATGACGCCTACCGCGAAGCGCTCAACTGGCTGCAAACGCAGGGTCTCAGCTACTACTGCACCTGCACCCGCGCGCGCATACAGCGCCTCGGCGGCATTTACGACGGCCACTGCCGCACCCTGAATAACGGTCCGGAAAAGGCCGCCATGCGGCTTGTGCAACGTCATCCGGTACTCCATTTTCACGATCGCCTGCGCGGTGAGATTTACGCCGATGAAAAGCTGGCGCGGGAGGATTTTATCATCCACCGCCGCGATGGTCTGTTTGCCTATAACCTGGCGGTGGTGGTGGACGATCATTATCAGGGGGTCACGGAGATTGTGCGCGGCGCGGATTTAATTGAACCGACGGTGCGGCAAATTTCGCTCTATCAGCAGTTCGGCTGGCCTGTGCCGGGCTACGTTCATTTGCCGCTGGCGCTGAATGCCGAGGGGAATAAACTCTCCAAGCAAAACCATGCTCCGGCCTTGCCGGGCGGCGATCCGCGCCCCATAATAATCAGGGCTTTACAATTCTTAAACCAGAACGCAACAACAGAATGGCAGGATCTCACCCTGGAGGCACTGCTACAAAAAGCGGTGGCCAACTGGTCGCTTGCCGATGTGCCTGTAGCAGTGGATGCGAATACACATTCTCAAACGGGCCGCGCTGAGCTATGATTAGCCGCTATTTTTTTGTCCTGACGTCTGACACTACCGAGGTGCACTATTTTTACCCGAGTCGCAAATTTTTGCCGTAAGGTGCTGAGCCGCGATGAAAACGTGGTCGTTGAGGCTATCGTCCAACCTCAGATGACGGTTATTCCGCGAGAGCAGCATGCTATCTCCCGCAAAGATATCAGTGAAAATGCGCTCAAAGTGCTCTATCGCCTGAACAAAGCGGGTTACGAAGCCTATCTTGTCGGCGGCGGCGTGCGCGATCTGCTGCTGGGCAAAAAGCCGAAAGACTTTGACGTGACCACCAACGCCACGCCGGATCAGGTGCGTAAACTGTTCCGTAACTGCCGTCTGGTAGGCCGCCGTTTCCGTCTCGCCCATGTCATGTTCGGGCCGGAAATTATCGAGGTCGCCACCTTCCGTGGCCATCATGAAGATCACGAAGCAGACCGTACCACCTCCCAGCGCGGGCAAAACGGTATGCTGCTGCGGGATAACATCTTCGGCTCTATCGAAGAAGACGCCCAGCGTCGTGACTTCACGATTAATAGCCTCTACTACAGCGTCGCCGATTTTACCGTTCGTGATTACGTTGGCGGCATGCGCGACCTTCAGGAAGGGGTGATTCGCCTGATCGGCAATCCGGAAACGCGCTACCGTGAAGATCCGGTTCGCATGCTGCGTGCGGTGCGCTTTGCCGCCAAGCTGGGCATGGGGATCAGCCCGGAAACCGCAGAGCCTATTCCGCGTCTGGCAGCGCTGATTAACGATGTGCCGCCCGCGCGTCTGTTTGAAGAGTCGCTCAAACTTTTGCAGGCCGGCTACGGTTTTGATACCTACACCCTGCTGCGTGAATACCACCTCTTTCAGCCGCTCTTCCCGACTATCTGCCGCTACTTTACTGAAAAAGGCGACAGTCCGATGGAGCGGATCATCGCGCAGGTGCTGAAAAACACCGACACCCGTCTGCGCAACGATATGCGCGTTAACCCGGCGTTTCTGTTTGCCGCCATGTTCTGGTATCCGCTGCTGGAAACGGCCCAGCGTATCACCCAGGAGGGCGGTCTGGCCTACTATGACGCCTTTGCGCTGGCGATGAACGACGTGCTCGATGAAGCCTGCCGCTCGCTGGCCATTCCGAAACGCATCACCACGCTTATCCGCGATATCTGGCAGCTGCAACTGCGGATGTCACGCCGCCAGGGCAAACGCGCCTGGAAGCTGATGGAGCATCCGAAATTCCGCGCGGCTTACGATCTACTGGCCCTGCGCGCCGAAGTGGAAAACAACGGCGAACTGCTGCGTCTGGCGAAATGGTGGGGTGAGTTTCAGGTTTCGGCGCCGCCGGAGCAAAAAGATATGCTCAGTGAGCTGGGTGACGAACCCGCCGATCGCCGTCGCCACCGCCGCCCCCGTAAACGCGCGCCCCGGCGCTCGGGCAACATCCAGAATTGACTCTCAGGCCTGCCTCGCGCAGGCCTTTTGCTACAGGAGCTGTTATGTCCTCTACGCTTTGCTATATCGCTATCGGCAGCAACCTCGCTTCGCCGCTGCAACAGGTTGAGGCCGCGCTGCACGCCCTCGGCGAGATACCCGACAGCCGGATCGTGGCGGTCTCCGCCTTTTACCGCACGCCGCCGCTTGGCCCGCAGGATCAGCCCGATTATCTCAATGCGGCTGTGGCGCTGGAAACGGCCCTCTCCCCCGAAGCGTTACTGGATAATACCCAGCGCATTGAACTGCAGCAGGGGCGCGTGCGTAAAGCCGAACGCTGGGGGCCGCGCACGCTGGATCTGGACATAATGCTGTTTGGCGATGCCACCCTTGCCACTCCTCGCCTGACGGTTCCCCACTACGACATGAAAAACCGCGGCTTTATGCTGTGGCCGCTGTTTGAAATTGCGCCTGAGCTGCGCTTTCCCGATGGCGAAACGCTGCGTGAGGCGCTCTCCCGCAGCAACGCTGACAAACCCGCGCTGTGGTGATGTAGCCGCAAGTGCGCCGGGCGCTAAACGCTTGCCTAAAATCATTGTTCAGTCGGCCAGGGCTGCTAGAATGCGCCGGGATTCGTCTTTAGCCATCAGGATACGTTATGAAACCAACCACCATCTCCTGGCTGCTGAAATGCAAACAGGACAGGAAACGCTTCGCCACTATCACCGCCTATGATTACAGCTTCGCGAAACTGTTCGCCGAAGAGGGCATTAACGTGATGCTGGTCGGCGACTCGTTAGGGATGACGGTGCAAGGCCATGACTCCACTCTGCCCGTCACGGTAGAGGATATCGCTTATCACACCCGCAGCGTGCGCCGCGGCGCGCCTGGCTGCCTGCTGCTCGCCGACCTGCCCTTTATGGCCTATGCCACCCCGGAGCAGGCTTTTGAGAACGCGGCGACGGTCATGCGCGCCGGCGCGAATATGGTCAAAATCGAGGGCGGCCGCTGGCTGGTGGAGACGGTAAAAATGCTTACCGACCGCGCGGTGCCAGTGTGCGGCCATCTTGGCTTAACCCCTCAGTCGGTCAACATCTTCGGCGGCTATAAAGTACAAGGACGCGGCGATGAAGCGGCGCAGGGGTTACTGGACGATGCCTTAGCCCTGCAGGCCGCCGGTGCCCAACTGCTGGTGCTGGAGTGCGTACCGGTCGCGCTTGCCCAGCGCATTACCGACGCGTTAACCATTCCGGTTATCGGTATTGGCGCGGGGAACGTTACCGACGGGCAAATTCTGGTCATGCATGATGCTTTTGGTATTACCGGCGGGCATATTCCAAAATTTGCGAAAAACTTCCTGAGTCAGGCAGGCGACATGCGCGCCGCGGTCAGGCAGTATATTGCCGAGGTTGAGTCCGGGGTCTATCCGGGCGACGAGCACAGTTTCCATTAAGGAGCCCTGTTGTGTTGATTATTGAAACTCTGCCGCTGCTGCGTCAGCATATTCGAAGAGCGCGTCAGGAAGGCAAACGTATTGCGCTGGTGCCTACCATGGGTAACCTGCACGACGGCCATATGACGCTGGTGGACGAGGCGAAAGCCCGGGCCGATATCGTCGTGGTGAGTATTTTCGTCAACCCGATGCAGTTCGATCGCGCCGACGACCTGGCCCGCTATCCCCGCACCCTGCAGGAAGATTGCGAGAAGCTCAACAAACGCAAAGTGGATTTCGTCTTTGCCCCCGCCCCTGCCGACATCTATCCGCAGGGCACGGACACCCAGACTTACGTCGACGTCCCCGGCATTTCGACCATGCTGGAAGGGGCGAGCCGCCCCGGCCACTTCCGCGGCGTATCCACCATCGTCAGTAAGCTCTTTAACCTCGTGCAGCCGGATATCGCCTGCTTTGGGGAGAAGGATTATCAGCAGCTGCAGCTTATCCGTAAAATGGTCGCCGACATGGGCTACGACATTGAGATTGTCGGCGTGCCTACCGTGCGGGCGAAAGACGGGCTGGCGCTGAGTTCCCGCAACGGCTATCTCACCGCTGACCAGCGCAAAATCGCTCCGCAGTTAAGCAAAGCGATGAATGCGATGGCGGAAAAGCTGAGCGCCGGTGACCGCGATGTGGAAGAGATTGTCGCCCTGGCGGAGCAGACCTTAAATGAGGCCGGTTTTCGCGCTGACGATATCCAAATCCGCGACGCCGACACGCTGCAGCCCCTTTCGGCCACCAGCCAGCGCGCGGTAATACTGATGGCGGCATGGCTGGGCCAGGCGCGCCTGATCGATAACAAAACGGTCGAATTAGTCCGCTAGACGGCGGTTAAAAAACGGGCAATACTGCCCTGAATTTCGTTATGCCATAAAAGGTAGAAGTTATGATTCGTACTATGCTGCAGGGTAAGCTCCACCGCGTCAAAGTGACCCAGGCCGACCTGCATTACGAAGGCTCCTGCGCCATTGACCAGGATTTCCTTGAGGCGGCAGGTATTCTGGAATACGAAGCCATTGATATTTATAACGTCACTAACGGTAAGCGTTTTTCCACCTACGCTATCGCGGGCGAGCGCGGCTCGAAAATCATTTCGGTGAACGGCGCGGCCGCACACTGCGCGGATGTCGGCGATATCTTAATTATCGCCAGCTACGTCACGATGCCGGACGAGCAGGCGCGCAGCTGGCAGCCGAAAGTCGCCTATTTCGACGGCGATAATGAGATGAAACGCACTGCGAAAGCCGTGCCGGTTCAGGTGGCCTGATTTACCCTTGCGGCTGATTACTGATCAGCCGCGACATTGTCTCCAGCGAATCCGTCCTCAGAATATAGAGCCGCTTTAGTAACAGCGGGTTATCCCCTGGTTTTACCTTCCCTTTTACCGTCGTCACCGCCAGATGAAACCCGGCGTCCCTCGCCGCGCGGATGGCTTTCTCGTCGTAGCCGCCAAACGGATAGGAGAGATACCAGACATGCGGGTTAAACTGCGCCAGCGCCCGCTGCGAGTGCCTGAAATCCATCAAAATATTCTGGTAACTGCGGCTAAGCAGTATCGGGTGATTGCTGTTATCCACCCGGTGCAGAAAATGGGTGTGCGACTGAAAATCAAACACGTCCGCGATATGGTTAAGCTCCTGCACGCTCATAAACTGTAGCGATTTGGGGTCCCACTTTTGCGGCTTGCGCTTGATACGCGAAGAGATGATAAACGCGGTAGCCTTAAAGCCGTACTGCCGCAGTACCGGATAGGCGTAGCGACTTACCGATTTCAGCCCGTCGTCAAAGGTGATGGCGACCGCCCGTCCTGGAAGATTAATCCGGTTGCGCACGTAGCCTTCCAGCTGATACAGCGACAGCGTGGTATAGCCCTGGTCGCGCAGCCAGGTCATCTGGTTAGTAAAAGCGCGCACCGAGGTGGTGGTGGAGGTGTGGCGAAAACGGGTGTTCTCGTCGTCGTGCAGAATATGGTGGTAGGTCAGTATTGGAATGCCGTTATCTTCCTGCGCGTCCAGGCTGCTGACCCACGCCAGCCGGTCGCCGATACGGATCTGAAACCAGGTCTGGTTAAGGCGGTCTTTCAGTTTGCTGAGTATGGGGTAGCGCAGGTTTCCCGCCAGCGTACCAAAGCGTGGGCTGGCGGTATCGGGGGCATTGTACAAAGGCGTGGCGCGCCAGGTGATCAGGTTCTGGTTACTGAGCGGCTTGTTCAGATCGCCCAGGCTGTCCATCACCCGCTTCTTGCCGCTGACCAACGCCAGGTGCCCTTTATCAATCCAGCCGTTGCCGAAGCCAAAATGGAAGGCGTAATAGTCTTCTGCCCCAGGCACAACCGCCAGCATCTGGCCGGCGCGGATATTGCCGACGGTAACAACATTGTCACCGATTTGCGCCCAGATATCGGCATCTTCTGTGGTCTGCATATAGTGCGGCGCGGCGGTGTTAGCGTCGACAAGGCGTGCCATGACGCTGCCGGAAAAAAACAGCATCACAATAAGAATCAAACGGAACATCAGGCTGACCGAGTGGGAAAAACTGGCGTTATTGTAGGTAAAAGCGCCGTGAATACCAATGATTATTTTTCATACAAATCATGCAGTAAAACAAAGGGGGGATTCTTTTGTTGCTGGTGCCAGAGGCTGCTGACCACCGGCGCGCCCTCGGCCACAATCCGCTCACGGAACGCCGCGCTATCGCAGTCGTGACGCAGCGGGTACACCTTTTCGAGCAGGGCGGCATCCACGCCGGAAATCACTTCGCAGTGCTCATGCTTGTGGCTCATCAACGCCGCGGCGCGATAAGGCGCAGCGCCGGAAATATCGGTGAGAAACACCACGCCGTCGCCGCTGTCGGTTTCATGGAGCGCATCGCACATCATCCGGCTGAGCATATTGGTGCTTAAGCCCTGGCGAAAATTTACCGCCCGACACTGCGGGAGCGGCCCAAAACGCCTCTCCAACGCTGACAGCATCTCCTGCGCCCGATCGTCATGACAGGTTATGACCCATCCCAGCATATCTCATCTCCTTAGCAGGCTTGCAGTTTAGCGGAGCAATCATCAGCGAGAGGTGATAAATATCATAGAATGGCGGTAATGGAGGAAATCCCGGCGACAATTGCCGCCGGGGAAGTGATATTAACTACGCAGGCCGCGGCCACGCTGGATCAGATACCAGCAGAGGATATAAAACGCGACGATAAAGACCGCCAGCACGGCCACCGTGGTGAACAACGGCACGTCGGTAATCCCGAGGAAGCCGAAACGGAAGCCGCTTATCATGTACACAATCGGGTTGAGGTGCGACAGCGCCTGCCAGAACGGCGGCAGCAGCGTCAGTGAGTAGAAGACGCCGCCAAGGTAGGTTAACGGGGTCAGCACAAAGGTCGGGATCAGGCTGATGTCGTCAAACGTGGTGGCGAAGACCGCGTTTAACAGCCCCGCCAGCGAAAACAGAACGGCGGTTAACACCAGCGTTAAGGCAACGAAAAGCCACGAATGCACCTGAAACGGTACGAAAAAGAGCGAGACCGCCGTGACCAGAATCCCCACGCACAGCCCGCGCGCTACCCCGCCGCCGACATACCCGGCGATGATGACATGGGTGGGCACCGGGGCGACCAGCAACTCCTCGATATTGCGCTGAAACTTGGCGCTGAAAAACGACGAGGCGACATTCGCGTAGGCGTTGGTGATCACGGACATCATGATAAGCCCCGGCACGATGAACTGCATGTAGCTAAAGCCATGCATCTCGCCGATACGGGAACCGATCAGGTTGCCAAATATGATGAAATAGAGCGTCATGGTGATGACCGGCGGCACCAGCGTCTGCACCCAAATGCGCATAAAGCGCTGGATCTCTTTATGCCAGATACTCTTTAACGCCACCCAGTAAAGCTGCATCATGCCTGCTCTCCTTTTCTTTCATGCACCAGCGTGACGAACAGCTCTTCCAGACGGTTTGCCTTGTTACGCATACTTAATACCTGTATCCCCTGCGCGCTTAGCTGACTGAACACGCTATTGATCCCCTGCTCTCGCAGCACCTCGACTTCCAGGGTGGAGGTATCCACCAGTCGGTACTGATAACCGTCCAGTTTTGGCAACGCGCTCTTCGCCGCCAGATCGAGAATAAACGTCTCGGATTTCAGTTTCGAAAGCAGATTTTTCATGGAGGTGTTCTCAATCAGCTCGCCGCGCTGAATGATGCCGATATTGCGACAGAGCATCTCTGCCTCTTCCAGATAGTGGGTGGTGAGGATAATCGTGGTGCCCTGGGCATTCAGATTTTTCAGAAAACCCCACATCGAGCGACGCAGTTCGATATCGACCCCGGCCGTAGGCTCATCGAGGATCAGCAGCTTCGGCTCGTGCATTAAAGCGCGGGCAATCATTAAACGGCGCTTCATACCGCCGGATAACATCCGCGCACGTTCGTTGCGTTTTTCCCACAGATCGAGCTGGTTCAGGTATTTTTCGCTGCGCGCCAGCGCCTCTTTACGGTCAACGCCGTAATAGCCCGCCTGGTTGACAACGATCTGCTGTACCGTCTCGAAAGGGTTGAAGTTAAACTCCTGCGGCACCAGCCCCAGCTGGCGTTTAGCGTTAACGATATCTTTTTGCAGGTCGTACCCAAACACGCTCACCCGCCCGGAGGTTTTGTTGACCAGCGAACTGATAATGCCGATGGTGGTCGATTTTCCCGCGCCGTTCGGCCCCAGAAGCGCGTAAAAGTCACCGGCTTCTACCTGTAAATCTATTCCGCGCAGCGCCTGCACCCCGCCCGGATAGGTCTTGGTTAACTGCTCAAGCTCCAGTGCAATAGTCATCGATTGGACTTACCTATAGTTCTGACACACGATGTGTGGTTTAAAAAAGAATTAAGTTGACCTATATTAGCGCAACGCACTTATTTAGTTACAGGTCGTTAACTTCCATGAAAGATATAGATACACTCATCAGCAATAATGCACTATGGTCAAAAATGCTGGTGGAAGAGGATCCCGGTTTTTTTGAAAAACTGGCGCAAGCGCAGAAACCGCGCTTTCTATGGATTGGATGTTCTGATAGCCGCGTTCCCGCTGAACGCCTTACCGGCCTCGAACCAGGCGAGCTTTTTGTTCACCGCAACGTCGCCAACCTTGTTATCCATACTGACCTGAACTGTCTCTCTGTTGTTCAGTACGCCGTGGATGTACTGGAAGTGGAGCACATCATCATTTGCGGTCACTACGGCTGCGGCGGCGTACAGGCAGCGGTAGAGAACCCGGAGCTGGGCCTGATCAATAACTGGCTGTTGCATATTCGTGATATCTGGTTCAAACACAGCTCTCTGCTGGGAGAGATGCCGCAGGAGCGCCGTCTCGACACCCTTTGCGAGCTGAACGTGATGGAGCAGGTGTATAACCTGGGCCACTCAACCATCATGCAGTCTGCATGGAAGCGCGGGCAGAAAGTGACGATTCACGGCTGGGCTTACGGCATCCACGATGGCCTGCTGCGCGACCTCGACGTGACGGCGACCAACCGCGAGACGCTGGAACAGCGTTACCGCCAGGGCGTCTGCAACCTGCGCCAGAAGCACATTAACCACAAGTAACACCGGTTCCCGGATGCGGCGTAACGCCTTATCCGGGCTACTATTTCGTAGCCCGGGCAAGCGCAGCCGGGAATTTTACTCCTCCAGCATCACCACTTTGCCGATATAGGGCAGATGGCGATAGCGCTGAGCGTAATCAATGCCGTAACCCACCACGAACTCATCAGGAATCGAGAACCCCACGAATTCTACGTCCACCGGCACTTCACGGCGGGAAGGTTTATCCAGCAGCGTGCAGATGGCGAGGGACTTCGGCTCGCGCAGGCTGAGAATTTCGCGCACCTTCGACAGCGTATTCCCGGAATCGATGATGTCCTCCACGATCAGCACATCTTTACCGCGGATATCTTCATCCAGATCTTTAAGGATTTTCACATCGCGCGTCGAAGACATGCCGCTGCCGTAGCTGGAGGCGGTCATAAAATCGACTTCATGGGAGACCTGCACTTCACGGCACAGGTCAGCCATAAACATAAAAGAACCGCGCAGCAGACCCACCAGCACCATCTCACTGCCGCTGTCCTGATAACGTTCGGTGATTTGACGACCTAATTCGGCGATACGCGCTTTGATCTCCGCTTCCGGGATCATCACGTCAACTCTGTGTTTCATAATTGATAACCACATGATTTAAAAAACAATCAATCAATACCGGCCTGTCGCGTCCGGTGATTGAAGCGCAAGGCGGGCAGTATACCAGCAAACGGATTTTTGATGGTTATTTGTCGATAAAGCAAAATTTGTGATTCCGATCACACTTGTTAATACCTATAATTAATTGCTATCAAAAATTTAACAAAACTCAAGAGTACTTTTCTATGGCAGAAACAAAACCTCAACGTGCGGGTCTGCTCGTCACCTTAACAGCGTTGTTCGCAGCCTTCTGCGCGCTATATCTGTTAATCGGCGGCGTCTGGCTTGTCTCAATAGGCGGCTCCTGGTATTACCCCATCGCCGGCCTGATCATGCTTGGCGTTACCGTCCTGTTGTGGCGTCGCAAGCGTTCCGCTCTGTGGCTCTACGCCGCTTTCCTGCTGGCCACGATGATCTGGGGCGTCTGGGAGGTCGGCTTCGACTTCTGGGCATTGACCCCACGTAGCGACATTCTTGTCTTCTTTGGCATCTGGCTGATCCTGCCTTTTGTCTGGCGCAGACTGGTATTCCCGTCCGGCGGCGCGGTTGCCGCGCTGGTGGTCGCGCTGTTAATCAGCGGCGGCATCCTGACGTGGGCTGGCTTTAACGATCCGCAGGAAGTGAACGGCACCCTGAGCGCCGACGCGACGCCTGCCGAGCCCATCTCGCAGGTAGCCGATGGCGACTGGCCAGCCTATGGCCGTAACCAGGAAGGGCAGCGTTACTCGCCGTTAAAACAGATCAACGCCGACAACGTGCATAAGCTGAAAGAGGCGTGGGTCTTCCGCACGGGCGATCTTAAACTGCCAGACGATCCGGGCGAACTGACTAACGAAGTTACCCCCATCAAAGTTGGCGATACGCTCTATCTCTGTACCGCTCACCAGCGCCTGTTCGCCCTCGATGCGGCGACCGGGAAAGAGAAGTGGCATTTTGACCCGCAGTTAAACTCTAACCCGACGTTCCAGCATGTTACCTGCCGTGGCGTCTCATACCACGAAGCGACGGCCGATAACGCCAGCCCTGAGAGCGTAGCGGACTGCCCGCGCCGTATCATCCTGCCGGTGAACGATGGCCGCCTCTTCGCCCTGAATGCCGAAACCGGCAAGCCGTGCGAAAGCTTTGCCAACAAAGGCATTCTCAACCTGCAGACCAATATGCCGGACACCACGCCGGGTCTGTACGAGCCGACGTCTCCGCCGATTATCACCGATAAAGTGATTGTGATTGCCGGTTCGGTCACCGATAACTTCTCCGTTCGTGAAACCTCTGGCGTAATCCGTGGCTTTGACGTCAATACCGGTAAGCTGCTGTGGGCTTTTGATCCGGGCGCGAAAGATCCCAACGCGATTCCGTCAGACGAGCACACCTTTACCTTCAACTCGCCTAACTCCTGGGCGCCTGCCGCCTATGATGCGAAGCTGGACCTGGTCTACCTGCCGATGGGCGTTTCCACTCCAGATATCTGGGGCGGTCACCGCACACCCGAGCAGGAGCGTTATGCCAGCGCAATTCTGGCGCTGAACGCGACCACCGGTAAACTGGCATGGAGCTACCAGACCGTTCACCACGATCTGTGGGATATGGATATGCCGTCCCAGCCGACGCTGGCGGATATCACCGTCAACGGTCAGACTGTTCCGGTAGTCTATGCGCCGGCGAAAACCGGTAACATTTTCGTGCTGGATCGTCGTAACGGCGAACTGGTTGTCCCGGCACCGGAAATGCCGGTTCCGCAGGGCGCGGCAAAAGGCGACTATGTCACCAAAACCCAGCCGTTCTCTGAGTTAACCTTCCGTCCGAAGAAAGACCTGAGCGGTGCCGATATGTGGGGCGCCACCATGTTCGACCAGCTGGTGTGCCGCGTTATTTTCCATCAGATGCGCTATGAAGGTATCTTCACGCCGCCGTCTGAGCAGGGCACGCTGGTCTTCCCTGGCAACCTTGGCATGTTTGAATGGGGCGGGATTTCTGTCGATCCGAACCGTCAGGTAGCGATTGCCAACCCGATGGCACTGCCGTTTGTGTCGAAGCTGATTCCGCGCGGTCCAGGCAACCCCATGGAGCAGCCGAAAGACGCGAAAGGCTCCGGGACCGAAGCAGGTATTCAGCCGCAGTACGGCGTACCGTATGGCGTAACGCTGAACCCGTTCCTGTCGCCGTTTGGCCTGCCGTGCAAACAGCCAGCCTGGGGTTATATCTCTGCATTGGATCTGAAAACCAATGAAGTGGTATGGAAAAAACGTATTGGTACGCCGCGCGACAGCCTGCCGTTCTCCATGCCGTTTAAAGTGCCGTTTAATCTGGGTATGCCGATGCTGGGCGGTCCTATCTCCACCGCGGGTAACGTGCTGTTTATTGGCGCAACCGCTGACAACTACCTGCGTGCTTATAACATGAGCAACGGGGAGAAACTGTGGGAAGGCCGTCTGCCAGCCGGTGGCCAGGCGACGCCAATGACCTATGAAGTGAATGGCAAGCAGTACGTTGTCATCTCTGCGGGCGGTCACGGTTCGTTTGGTACGAAGATGGGCGACTACATCGTCGCTTATGCGTTACCGGACGAGAAATAAAAGCAAATGTAAAAGCAAAAAGGCAGCGTAAGCTGCCTTTTTTAGTGTTTGCTCCCTCTCCCCGTGGGAGAGGGCC
>NZ_HE578947.1:631797-659780 GCF_000321045.1 Phytobacter massiliensis JC163 | reverse complement strand
CTCCCTCTCCCCGTGGGAGAGGGCCGGGGTGAGGGCACCAGACCGCACAAGGTAAAAGCGCACGCTGCCTTTTTTATTCTCTCCCGGATGCGCTGCGCTTATCCGGGCTACGCCTCCATATCCTCTCCCTGTGGGAGAGGACATCAGGCCGCAAAGACCTAAACCGTAAACCCCATCATCATCCCTGTATCCTCATGTTCCAGCAGATGACAGTGGGCCATGTAGGCGTGCTCCTTCGGCGCTGAGTGGTCAAACTTCACCAGTACTTCGCTTACATCCCCCTCCACGCGTACCGTATCTTTCCAACCGGCACGATGGGCCGCTGGCGGTTTGCCATTCTCGGAAAGAATACGGAACTGCGTGCCGTGGATATGAAACGGATGCAGCATCATGTCGCCAACGCCAGAGATAACCCAGCGTTCGTACTGCCCTTTGGCCGCGGCAAACATCGGCGTGTTCATGTCGAAAGCTTTGCCGTTGATAAAATTGGCGTTGTGAAAATCCACGCTGTGGCCGCCGTGGTTCATCCCGCCCATATTGCCATGCCCCATATGCCCCATCATCTGGCCGTGGTTCATACCGGCCATCGCCTGGTCGCCATATTTCTCCCTGAGCGCCTGCATACCCATCATATCGAGCATCGGGTCCATAGAGAGCTGCAGCTTACGCTGGGTCAGCCCCTCCAGGGATGGTAGCGCGGGCATGGCGGCCAGCGTATCGGGCAGCGTACCGGAGGCGGTCACCCGCAGCGGCTGAATGCGCAGCAGCGGGTAAGGCTTATCAAACGGCGCGACCGCCATGCCCATCTGGGCGACCGGCAACGTCACCATATCAAAGGCGTTGCCGTCGCTGGTATCCACCAGCACCTCGAACCGTTCGCCGGTGAGCATGGTCAGCTCGTTCACCTTAACCGGTTCCGCCAGCAGGCCGCCGTCGCTGGCTATCACGTACAGAGGCCGCTTATCGCTGGCGGCCACCGTCAGAGAGCGGGCATTGCAGCCGTTAAGCAGGCGCAGGCGCAGCCACCCTTTCGGTACGGCATGCTGCGGATAGTGCGCGCCGTTGGTCAGCAGCGTGTCGCCAAACCAGCCCACCGCCGCGCTCATCATATCCAGCTGATAGTCTATCTGCCCGTCGGGGCGGAATTTTTTATCCTGCATGATGACCGGCACGTCATCGATGCCCCACTGCTGCGGCAGGCGCAGCTGTCGGCTATTGTCGTCATCAATCAGTATCAGCCCGGCCAGCCCCATCGCCACCTGGCGGCCCGTTTTTCCGNGCTGATGAGGGTGAAACCAGCAGGTGGCGGCGCGCTGATTGACGGTGAAAGCGATATCGCGGCTGCCCCCCGGCGGGATGATTCCCTGCGGGCCGCCATCCACTTCTCCGGGCACTTCCAGGCCATGCCAGTGAACGGTTGTCTCTTCGCTAAGGGCGTTATGCACGGTGACATTCACCGTTTTCCCCTGACGCAGGCGTAGGGCCGGGCCAAGGAGAGCCCCGTTATAGCCCCAGGTTGCGGCACGTCTGCCAGCCAGCGTTGACTCCCCCGCCATTACGGTGAGTCGGATTGCGCTTTGCGCGTCAGCGCTCAGTAAAGGCGGAATGGGAAGCACCGGTCTGTCCGCCGCCAGCAGCGGACGGCTCCATAACGGCAAGGCGCTCAGCGCGCCAAGCGCAGCGGAATACTTTATAAATTCACGACGTTGCATTTCGATTTCCTTATGTGCAGCAGGCGATCTTTTGAGCATAAACCCTCCCCTAGCCGGAAGGTCAAGCCTGGCCGCGTTTTTCAGCGCGCAAAGGCGCAATAATAAAAGGCTCATCACGGCGATAATAAATATCGTCGCTGCGCCAACAGTGTGCTAACGTTTAATTTCCGTTATACCGTGGTAGAAATAATGAAGACGTTTTTCAGAACAGTTTTGTTTGGCAGCCTGCTGGCTCTTTCCGCGAACAGCTATGCCCTTAGCGAGTCCGAAGCGGAAGATATGGCCGATCTGACGGCAGTGTTTGTTTTCCTGAAAAACGACTGCGGCTACAACAACTTACCTAATGGGCAAATCCGCCGGGCGCTGGTGTTTTTCGCCCAGCAGAACCAGTGGGATCTCAGCAACTACGACTCATGGGATATGAAGTCACTGGGCGAAGCGAGCTATCGCGATCTCAGCGGCATCGGCATCCCAACCGCTAAAAAATGCAAAGCGCTGGCGCGCGATTCGCTCAGCCTTCTCGCCTACGTAAAGTAATCCCTGACGGGACACGCCGACCGTGCATCCGTAGCCAGAGTTAGCTATCATGTTGCGCCCGTTTTAAGCGGGGGTTAACAAAGGAGCAACCTATGGCCGACAACACCCTGTGGCATGAAACGCTGCACGATCAGTTTGGGCAATACTTTGCCGTTGATAAGGTGCTGTACCACGAAAAAACCGAGCACCAGGATCTGATCATCTTTGAAAACGCCGCCTTTGGCCGCGTAATGGCCCTCGATGGCGTGGTGCAAACCACCGAACGCGACGAGTTTATCTATCACGAAATGATGACCCACGTTCCGCTGCTGGCCCATGGCCGGGCGAAACACGTGCTGATTATCGGCGGCGGCGACGGCGCGATGCTGCGTGAAGTGACCCGGCATAAAAATATCGAAACCATCACCATGGTGGAGATTGACGCTGGCGTGGTCTCCTTCTGCCGTCAGTATCTGCCGAAGCACAACGCAGGCGCGTATGACGACCCCCGCTTCAGGCTGGTGATTGACGACGGCGTCAATTTTGTTAACCAGACGACGCAAACGTTTGATGTGATCATTTCCGACTGTACCGATCCGGTTGGCCCCGGCGAAAGCCTCTTTACGTCGGCGTTTTACGAAGGCTGCAAACGCTGCCTCAACCCGGGCGGGATCTTCGTGGCGCAAAACGGCGTCTGTTTCCTGCAGCAGGACGAAGCGGTTGACAGCCACCGTAAGCTGAGTAACTACTTCGCCGACGTCGGTTTCTATCAGGCCGCTATCCCCACCTATTACGGCGGAATCATGACCTTCGCCTGGGCGACGGATAACGAGGCGCTGCGCCACCTGTCCACCGAGATTATCCAGGCGCGCTTTCATGCATCAGGCCTGAAATGCCGTTATTACAACCCGGCCATCCATTCGGCAGCTTTCGCTCTGCCGCAATACCTGCTCGACGCGATCTCCTGAGGAGGTGATACAAATTGAAAAAGCTTAAACTGCATGGCTTTAACAACCTGACCAAAAGCCTGAGTTTTTGTATTTACGATATCTGCTATGCGAAAACCGCAGAAGAGCGCGATGGCTACATCGCCTATATCGATGAACTCTATAACGCCAATCGCCTGACGGAGATCCTGACGGAAACCTGCAATATCATTGGCGCTAACATACTGAATATTGCCCGCCAGGACTATGAGCCGCAGGGTGCAAGCGTCACTATCCTGGTGAGTGAAGAGCCGGTCGACCCGCAGCTTATTGATAAAACCGAACATCCCGGCCCGCTGCCGGAAACGGTCGTCGCCCACCTCGACAAGAGCCACATTTGCGTACATACCTACCCGGAGAGCCATCCGGAGGGCGGGCTGTGCACTTTCCGCGCCGATATTGAGGTCTCGACCTGTGGGGTCATCTCCCCCCTTAAGGCGCTGAACTACTTAATTCACCAGCTTGAGTCCGATATTGTCACCGTCGATTATCGCGTGCGCGGCTTTACCCGCGATATCAACGGTATGAAGCACTTTATCGACCATGAGATTAACTCGATTCAGAATTTTATGTCCGACGACATGAAAGCGCTTTACGACATGGTGGATGTGAACGTCTATCAGGAAAATATCTTCCACACCAAAATGCTGCTTAAAGAGTTCGATCTTAAGCACTACATGTTCCATACCAAACCGGAAGAGTTAAGCGAAGAAGAACGCAAGGTCATTACCGACCTGCTCTGGAAAGAGATGCGCGAAATTTACTACGGCCGTAATATCCCGGCCGTGTAATGGCAGGAGCAGGGACGCTCCGGCACTATTTCTGTTTAACGAATTCGCGGTAGGCTGCGACGACCTGTAAAAAGTCTTCAACGCCGCACAGGGAGAGGCTCTCCTCGTCGTAGTAGCTCATTCCCTCTTCCATTTCGTCGCCGGAAAACTCCAGCTGATTGGCGCGGATCATCACCTCTTCGCCATCCATCCACAGGGTGTATTCATGCCCGGCCCGCTGCCATGTGCGCTCGCTGCCTTTTACCGTTTGCGCCGCCTGCTCAACTTCATCCAGCAGGGCGAGATTCTCTTTTACCTCTTCATTAAACCAGTGTCCCACAACTTCGTGGCCCATCGACATACGCACTTTCACCACACCGGTAATGTCGCGCAGAAATTCGTAATCCATCGTGTTTTCCTCTGCAAAGCCAGTAGGGTAATTATCGCAGCAGAGAGGGAGAAAAAAAGCGTGACGGGTGTAAGGAATGAAAATAAAAAAGCCCCTCACCCCGACCCTCTCCCCAGAGGAGAGAGGGTGAAAACCGCACGGAGCAGTCCCCTCTCACCTTTGGGGAGAGGGTTAGGGGTTGTGTTTTATACCGCGGTCTGGAAGATAACCCCGTCGGCCTTCTCGGTGTACTGAGAGAGCTGGTCGAAGTTCAGATAGCGATAGGTGTCCACCGCCGTCTTATCTACCTGCGCCACGTAGGTCTGGTACTCTTCCGGCGTCGGCAGTTTGCCGATCAGCGCCGCCACCGCCGCCAGCTCCGCAGAGGCCAGGAAGACGTTCGCCCCGGTGCCTAAACGGTTCGGGAAGTTACGGGTAGAGGTCGAGACCACCGTCGCGCCGTCGGCAACGCGCGCCTGGTTACCCATGCACAGCGAGCAGCCCGGAATTTCGATACGCGCACCGCTCTTACCAAACACGCTGTAATAGCCCTCTTCGGTCAGCTGCGCGGCGTCCATACGGGTTGGCGGCGCCACCCACAGGCGAGTCGGCAGCTGGCCTTTATGGCTGTCCAGCAGCTTCCCTGCGGCACGGAAGTGGCCGATGTTGGTCATGCAAGAACCGATAAACACTTCGTCGATCTTCTCGCCCTGTACGTCAGAGAGCAGACGCGCATCGTCCGGATCGTTCGGCGCGCAGAGAATCGGCTCTTTGATATCCGCCAGATCGATGTCGATCACCGCCGCGTATTCTGCGTCGGCGTCGGCTTCCAGCAACTGCGGGTCCGCCAGCCATTTTTCCATGCCCTGAATACGGCGCTCCAGGGTACGACGGTCGCCGTAGCCTTCCGCAATCATCCACTTGAGCAGGACGATGTTGGAGGTGAGGTATTCGATAATCGGCTCTTTGTTGAGCTTGATGGTACAGCCCGCCGCAGAACGCTCGGCGGAGGCATCGGTCAGCTCGAACGCCTGCTCTACTTTCAGGTCCGGCAGGCCTTCAATCTCAAGGATGCGGCCAGAGAAGATGTTTTTCTTCCCTTTCTTCTCAACGGTCAGCAGCCCCTGCCTGATGGCGTACAGCGGAATGGCGTGTACCAGATCGCGCAGGGTGATGCCCGGCTGCATTTTGCCTTTAAAGCGCACCAGCACCGATTCCGGCATATCCAGCGGCATCACGCCGGTCGCAGCGGCAAACGCCACCAGGCCGGAGCCCGCCGGGAATGAAATACCGATTGGGAAACGGGTATGGGAATCGCCGCCTGTCCCCACGGTATCCGGCAGCAGCATACGGTTCAGCCAGGAGTGGATAACGCCGTCGCCCGGACGCAGGGACACGCCGCCGCGGTTCATAATGAAGTCCGGCAGCGTGTGATGAGTGGTCACGTCAACCGGCTTCGGATAGGCCGCGGTGTGGCAGAAGGACTGCATCACCAGATCGGAAGAGAAGCCCAGGCACGCCAGGTCTTTCAGCTCGTCGCGGGTCATCGGCCCGGTGGTGTCCTGAGAACCGACGGAGGTCATTTTCGGCTCGCAGTAAGCCCCCGGACGAATCCCGGCCACGCCGCAGGCGCGACCCACCATTTTCTGCGCCAGCGAGTAGCCGCGGCTGCTTTCCGCCACATCTTTCGCCTGACGGAAAACGTCTGAGTGCGGCAGACCCAGCGCTTCGCGCGCTTTGGTGGTCAGCCCACGGCCAATGATCAGCGGAATACGGCCACCGGCGCGTACTTCGTCAATCAGCACGTCGGTTTTCAGTGCAAAGGTCGCCAGCAGTTCATTGGTTTCGTGGTTGCGCACTTCGCCTTTGTACGGGTACACGTCAATCACGTCGCCCATGTTCAGGTTATTCACGTCAACTTCAATCGGCAGCGCGCCCGCATCTTCCATGGTGTTGAAGAAGATAGGCGCGATTTTACCGCCGAGTACCAGCCCGCCGCCGCGTTTGTTCGGCACATTCGGGATATCGTCACCCATAAACCACAGCACCGAGTTAGTGGCGGATTTACGGGAAGAACCGGTACCGACCACGTCGCCGACGTAGGCCAGCGGGAAGCCTTTCGCAGCCAGCGCTTCAATTTGCTTAATCGGGCCAACCACACCCGGCTGATCCGGCTCAATGCCTTCACGGGCGTTTTTCAGCATCGCCAGGGCGTGCAGCGGGATATCCGGGCGCGACCAGGCGTCCGGCGCTGGAGAAAGGTCGTCGGTGTTGGTTTCGCCGGTCACTTTGAACACGGTGACGGTGATCTTTTCCGCAAGCGATGGGCGGCTCAGGAACCACTCGGCGTCAGCCCAGGATTGCATCACCTGTTTAGCATAGGCGTTACCCGCTTTGGCTTTCTCTTCTACGTCATAGAAGTTATCAAACATCAGCAGGGTATGGGACAGCGCTTTGGCAGCAATCGGGGCCAGCGTAGCGTTATCAAGCGCGTCGATCAGCGGATGAATGTTGTAACCACCCTGCATGGTGCCGAGGAGTTCGATGGCTTTTTCCGGGGTAACGAGCGGAGAGGTCGCTTCGCCTTTGGCGACAGCGGCAAGGAATCCGGCTTTCACATAGGCGGCTTCATCGACGCCTGGCGGTACACGATTAATTAACAGGTCTGACAGGAATTCTTCTTCGCCCGCAGGCGGGTTTTTCAGCAGTTCTACCAGCGCGGCCATTTGGGTTGCATCTAAGGGTTTCGGTACAATCCCCTCGGCGGCACGCTCAGCTACGTGCTTACGGTATTCTTCTAGCACGACGGTTCTCCTCGCTCTCATTGTAAAATGCGGCAGGCGATTCTCTTCACGCTCCTGTGAGACAGCAGTTTGTAGGGTAAATGCCCGATACCGCGTCGGCAGCATAGCAGGATTTTCAGACAGTGTTAATCTGTTTACAAAAAAGCAACATTAAATAATTTGCTGAATCGTTAAGCAGGGTGTAAAGGCGTACTATTGTGTAATAAATAGTCACACTAATGCTTCGCCATAGGGGGAGGTTCCACCCGTTAAGTCAAAAACGGATCGGCGTGAAGCCTATACTCGCTGCATTATTTTCATCCTTCGCCCCTGCTCTCTTCGGAGTCTTTATGAAGCTGACATTAACGCCTTCGCTGCTCGCTCTACTGTGTAGCGCCGGTCTGTTTGCCGCCTCCGGCACACTGTATGTAAGAAGCCGCGCGCCGGAAACACCGCCAGTCGTTCAGCCTGCTCCTGCCGCGACCGCCGCGCCTGCTGCTGTCGCGCAACCGGCTTACAGCGCCGCGCAAATTGACCAGTGGGTAGCGCCGATTGCGCTCTACCCGGATGCGCTGCTGTCGCAAATCCTGATGGCGGCCACCTACCCGGCGAATGTAATTCAGGCCGCGCAGTGGTCGCAGGATAACCCGAAACTCCAGGGCGATGCGGCTATTCAAGCCGTCTCCGCGCAGCCCTGGGACGCCAGCGTGAAATCCCTGGTCGCCTTCCCACAGCTTATGTCATTGCTGGGCGGCAATCCCGAATGGGTCCAAAATCTGGGCGACGCGTTCCTGGCGCAGCCAAAAGATGTCATGGACTCCGTGCAACGGCTGCGTGCGCTGGCGCAGCAAACCGGGGCGTTAAAATCGACGCCGCAGCAAAAAGTGACGGTAGCGACAACACCTGCGTCAACCGCGACGGTGAAAACAGCATCTGCGCCCAGCCAGACGGTGATCAAAATAGAGCCTGCTGACCCACAGGTGGTTTACGTGCCATCCTATAACCCGTCGGTGGTGTATGGAACGTGGCCCAACGCCAGCTATCCGCCGGTTTATCTGCCCCCTTCTCCCGGGCAGCAATTTACCAGCAGCTTTGTGAAGGGGTTTGGCTATAGCCTGGGCGTCGCCACCACCTACGCCCTCTTTAGCAGTATCGACTGGGATCATCATGACGATGACCACCATCACGATGACGACCACCATCATCACGATGACGATCATCACAACGACCACCATCACGACGATGACCATCATCACGGCGGCTATTCGCACAATGGCGATAACATCAATATCAACGTTAACAATTACAACAAGATAACCGGAGAGCACCGCACGGATAACCATATGGTCTGGCAGCATAACCCGGCTTATCGCAACGGCGTTCCCTACACCAATAGCCAGGTCGCCAGCCACTTTCACCAGACCCACGTTCCCCCAGGGGCTGAGCGCGACAGAGCATCAGCCGGCCAGCCGCGACAGTCAGCGTCAGGCGGCGATGGCGCAGGTGCAGCAGTCGACGGGCAAATCCCTGACCCAGCTCAGGCACCCCGTGACCCAGCATGCGCAGCACCCGGCCTCCAGCCAGCAGCTTAAACAGATCTCACAGCGAAACAATTTCCGTGGTTACGACAGCGTCCAGTCTCGGGCGCAGCATCGCCTTAGCCAGCCGCATACGGCGCACAAACAGGCTGCGCGCCCTGCGGAGCATCACGCCCAGCCGCTACGCGCCAATGCGCTGAGCGGTAACGACAGCCGCTCTGCTAACTGGCGAGCTCAGCAGCAACGCGGGCTGGAGAGCCGCCAACGCGCGTCGCTTAACGGCGAGCAGCGGGCGGGCCTGCGGGAGCACCTGTCCGAACGCCATAGTGAACACCGTGAATTACGCCATCGTTAAGGAAGCCGTCATGAAAAATAAACCGATCGCGGGCATGTTATTGCTGATGGTTTCATCCTTTGCCATCGCCCAGGCGCATTTTCCTACGCCCGACGGGGCTGCCAGCGCGCTGACCAAAGCCATTAGCGCGCAAGACCAGCGCGCCATGCAGGATCTGCTGGGTGATAACTGGCAGGATGCGCTACCGCCGGAGGGGATCGATCCCGACGCGGTGGACCGTTTTCTGCGCGACTGGCAGGTTAAGCATGAGATAGTTCTCGACGGCGATGTTGCCCATCTGGCCGTCGGCAGCAGCGGCTGGCAGCTTCCTGTCCCGCTGGTTAAGACCGCCGAAGGCTGGCGTTTTGATATGAAAGCTGGCGCAGAGGAGATTCAGACCCGGGAAATCGGTCGTAATGAACTGGCGGCCATGGAAGCGCTGCATGCGTATGTTGATGCCCAGCAAAGCTACTACGCGCTGAATCATCGCTACGCGCAAAACATCGTCAGTATGCCTGGCAAAAAAGACGGTCTCTACTGGCCCACCGCCCCAGGCGAAGCGCCAAGCCCGCTGGGTCCGGCATTCAACCCGCCGCAACCGGGTGAAGGCTACCACGGCTACCATTTTCGTATCTTACCCGCTCAGGACGGCTTTGCGATGGTCGCGTGGCCCGTAAGCTACGGTAAGACGGGCATCATGAGTTTTATCATCGACAGTCATGACAAGGTGTATCAGCGCAATCTCGGCGCGGATTCACAGCAACAGGCGCAGGCGTTGAGCGCCTTTTCGACAGAGCCAGGCTGGCAACCGGTAGCTCAGTAAGGAATGGCCCGAATGCGGCGACCAAACCCACATACTGCACAATTTGTAGCCCGGGTAAGCGCGAGCGCACCCGGGAACTCACTCAGGGTTAGCCCTGATGCGGCATCAGCTCAGGGTAACCTTTAAAAGCCGGTTTAGTGCTGGTTAAGGCCGCCTCATCGTCATGAATACTGCCAGAGTTGGCTGCCCATACGCCTTCCTGCGTGTGGGTGATCTGCTGGTGCTGCGCATTCAGATCCTGCCCCATCGCAGCAATGTGCGTACTCTCGGTTCCGCCGCTGTTAGCGGCCCACGGAATCACCGGATCGCTGGCGCAGGCCATACCCGATACCAGAACAGTCATTAACAAAGCAGGCTTCAAAAAGCGTTTCATTACATTCCCTCAAATTAATTACTTTGCTACTAGTTTACTCCGTTACTAATTTCAGAGAATGACAAGTTACTGGGAATTATTTCTTGTGAAACAATGTGTTGTTTAGATAATCAATTGTCAGAATTGTTAACACACCGGCAGGAAAAGAGGCACAAAAAAAGCGGCCAGAGGCCGCCTGATTAAGAGCCAGAAAGCACAGGGCGCCTTCTGGCTGGTCAGCGTAAGATTATTTCTTCTTCGCTTTCGGGTTCGGCAGGTCGGTGATGCTGCCTTCGAACACTTCCGCCGCCAGGCCCACGGACTCGTGCAGCGTCGGGTGAGCGTGGATGGTCAGCGCGATGTCTTCTGCGTCGCAACCCATTTCGATAGCCAGACCGATTTCACCCAGCAGCTCGCCGCCGTTGGTGCCGACAATTGCGCCACCGATAACACGGTGCGTCTCTTTGTCGAAAATCAGTTTGGTCATACCGTCTGCACAGTCGGAAGCGATAGCACGGCCAGACGCCGCCCACGGGAAGGTGGCGGTTTCGTAGCTGATGCCTTTCTCTTTCGCTTCTTTCTCAGTCAGGCCAACCCATGCCACTTCTGGCTCGGTATAGGCGATGGACGGAATAACTTTCGGATCGAAGTAGTGTTTTTTACCGGCGATAACTTCTGCGGCAACGTGACCTTCGTGAACACCTTTGTGCGCCAGCATCGGCTGACCGACGATATCGCCGATAGCGAAGATGTGCGGCACGTTGGTGCGCAGCTGTTTGTCAACGCGGATGAAACCACGGTCGTCCACTTCCACACCGGCTTTGCCTGCGTCGAGGTTTTTACCGTTCGGCACACGGCCAATTGCCACCAGCACGGCATCGTAACGCTGCGCTTCGGCAGGCGCTTTTTTGCCTTCCATGGAAACGTAGATACCGTCTTCTTTCGCTTCAACGGCAGTGACTTTGGTTTCCAGCATCAGGTTGAATTTATTGCTGATACGCTTGGTGAAGACTTTAACGATATCTTTGTCGGCAGCCGGGATAACCTGGTCAAACATTTCAACCACGTCAATCTCTGAACCCAGCGCATGGTACACGGTGCCCATTTCCAGACCGATGATACCGCCGCCCATGACCAGCATGCGTTTCGGCACTTCTTTCAGCTCCAGCGCATCGGTGGAGTCCCACACGCGAGGATCTTCATGCGGAATAAACGGCAGCTGAATCGGACGGGAACCCGCCGCGATGATCGCGTTGTCGAAGTTAATCACGGTTTTGCCGTTTTCGCCTTCCACTTCCAGGGTGTTCGCGCCGGTGAATTTACCCAGACCGTTGACCACTTTTACTTTACGGCCTTTGGCCATACCGGCCAGACCACCGGTCAGCTGAGTGATAACTTTCTCTTTCCAGGTACGAATTTTGTCGATATCGGTCTGCGGCTCGCCAAACACGATACCGTGTGTTGCCAGCGCTTTGGCTTCTTCGATAACTTTCGCTACGTGCAGCAGCGCTTTAGAAGGGATACAGCCGACGTTCAGACAAACACCGCCAAGGGTGTTGTAACGTTCAACGATGACGGTCTCCAGACCTAAATCCGCGCAACGGAAGGCAGCAGAGTAACCTGCCGGGCCCGCCCCAAGTACCACGACCTGAGTTTTGATTTCAGTACTCATCATGACCTCTTATTGATTTCCGGCAGTCCAGGTACTTGTCGCCCTTCATCCACCGGGACGTTCTATCCGCTCGTATTTTACAAAATTGTTAACAATTTTGAAACAACAAACGGCTCACGAATTATCGCTTTTCACCAGTAACCGCACAATCGCTATGAGATTACCAGAAAAAAGCCGGCCGTCAGGCCGGCTTTCCGATTACATCACCAGGCGGCGAATGTCGCTCAGCATGTTGTTGATGATGGTGATAAAGCGCGCACCATCAGCACCGTCGATCACGCGGTGGTCGAAGGAGAGAGAGATAGGCATCATCAGACGCGGCACAAACTCTTTCCCGTTCCACACCGGTTCCATCGCGGATTTAGATACACCGAGGATAGCCACTTCCGGCGCGTTAACAATCGGCGCGAAGTGGGTCGTACCCAGGCCGCCGATGCTGGAGATGGTGAAGCAACCGCCCTGCATTTCGCCAGCGGTCAGCTTACCATCACGCGCTTTTTTGGAGATGGTGGTCAGCTCACGGGACAGCTCGGTAACGCTCTTCTTGTTCACGTCTTTAAAGACCGGAACAACCAGACCGTTCGGGGTGTCGACCGCGACGCCGATGTTGATATATTTTTTGAGCGTCAGGCGCTGACCGTCTTCGGACAGAGAGCTGTTGAAGCGCGGCATCTGTTCCAGCGCTGCGGCAACGGCTTTCATGATGAAGACAACCGGGGTGAATTTCACGTCCAGCTTACGCTTCTCAGCTTCGGCGTTCTGCTGTTTACGGAACGCTTCCAGATCGGTGATATCGGTTTTGTCGAAGTGGGTAACATGCGGGATCATCACCCAGTTACGGCTCAGGTTAGCACCAGAGATTTTCTGGATGCGGCCCAGTTCCACTTCTTCGATTTCGCCGAACTTGCTGAAATCGACTTTCGGCCACGGCAGCATGCCCGGAATACCACCGCCGGTGGCGGCAGCCGGTGCAGACTCGGCGCGTTTTACCGCGTCTTTTACGTAAGCCTGAACGTCTTCGCGCAGGATACGGCCTTTGCGGCCAGTGCCTTTCACTTTCGCCAGGTTGACGCCGAATTCGCGCGCCAGGCGACGAATCAGCGGGGTCGCGTGAACGTAAGCGTCGTTCTCAGCGAAATCAGATTTACCTTCTGCTTTCGCTGCCGGTGCCGCTGGCTGCTCAGCTTTCGCCGCAGGAGCCGGCGCTGCCGCTTCCTGTTTCGCCGGGGCTGCTGCCGGTGCTGCGCCTTCTACTTCGAAGACCATGATCAGCGAGCCGGTAGAGACTTTGTCGCCAACGTTAACTTTCAGTTCTTTCACCACGCCCGCAAACGGTGCCGGGACTTCCATAGAGGCTTTGTCGCCTTCTACGGTGATCAGAGACTGTTCAGCGGCAACTTTGTCGCCCACTTTAACCATCACCTCGGTGACTTCAACTTCGTCGCCACCGATATCCGGAACGTTAACCTCTTTCGCGCCAGCCGCAGCAGCCGGAGCGGAAGCCGCTTCTTCTTTAACCTGCGGTTTCGCCTCGCCTGCAGCCGGAGCCGCGCCTTCCACTTCGAAGACCATGATCAGCGAGCCGGTAGACACTTTGTCGCCGGTGTTGATTTTGATCTCTTTGACGGTGCCCGCGAACGGCGCCGGGACTTCCATAGAAGCTTTATCGCCTTCTACGGTGATCAGGGACTGTTCGGCTTCAACCTTGTCGCCCACTTTGACCATGATTTCGGTGACTTCTACTTCGTCGCCGCCGATATCCGGTACGTTAACGTCTTTTGCTGCCGCAGCGGCTGCAGGCGCAGCGGCTGGAGCGGCTTCTTTCTTCTCTTCTGCCTTCGCAGGTGCAGCATCAGCTGCACCGTCGGCGGAATCGAAAATCATAATCAGTTTGCCGGTCTCGGTTTTGTCGCCCACGGAGACTTTAATCTCTTTAACGACGCCAGCCTGCGGAGACGGGACTTCCATAGAGGCTTTATCGCCTTCTACGGTGATCAGCGACTGTTCTGCTTCAACCTTGTCGCCGACTTTGACCAGGATCTCGGTGATTTCAACTTCATCAGCCCCGATGTCCGGTACTTTGATTTCGATAGCCATTATTCTTTTACCTCTTACGCCAGACGCGGGTTAACTTTTTCTGCATCGATGTTGAATTTGGTGATGGCTTCCGCCACCACTTTCTTATCGATTTCACCACGTTTAGCCAGTTCACCCAGTGCCGCGACTACTACGTAGGACGCGTCCACTTCGAAGTGGTGACGCAGGTTTTCACGGCTGTCGGAACGACCGAAGCCGTCGGTACCCAGCACGCGATAGTCATCAGCCGGTACGTAGGTGCGAACCTGCTCTGCGAACAGTTTCATGTAGTCGGTTGATGCCACTGCCGGCGCGTCGTTCATCACCTGAGCAATGTACGGTACACGCGGGGTTTCCATCGGGTGCAGCATGTTCCAGCGCTCACAATCCTGGCCATCACGCGCCAGTTCAGTGAAGGAGGTCACGCTGTAGACGTCAGAACCCACACCGTAGTCTTTCGCCAGGATCTGTGCCGCTTCACGTACGTGACGCAGGATAGAACCGGAGCCTAAGAGCTGAACTTTACCTTTGCTGCCTTCTACGGTTTCGAGTTTGTAGATACCTTTGCGAATACCTTCCTCGGCGCCTTTCGGCATCGCTGGCATGTGGTAGTTTTCGTTCAGGGTAGTGATGTAGTAGTAAACGTTCTCTTGCGCTTCACCGTACATACGTACCAGACCGTCATGCATGATAACAGCCACTTCGTAAGCGTAAGCCGGGTCATAAGAGATACAGTTCGGGATAGTCAGAGACTGAATGTGGCTGTGACCATCTTCGTGCTGCAGACCTTCGCCGTTCAGGGTCGTACGACCAGAAGTACCACCTACCAGGAAGCCGCGAGCCTGCTGGTCGCCTGCCTGCCAGCACAGGTCGCCGATACGCTGGAACCCGAACATGGAGTAGTAGATGTAGAACGGAATCATCGGCAGGTTGTTGGTGCTGTAAGAGGTCGCAGCAGCCAGCCAGGATGCGCCTGCGCCCAGCTCGTTGATCCCTTCCTGCAGAATCTGGCCTTTCTCGTCTTCTTTGTAGTAGGCAACCTGCTCACGGTCCTGCGGGGTGTACTGCTGGCCGTTCGGGCTGTAGATACCAATCTGACGGAACAGACCTTCCATACCAAAGGTACGCGCTTCGTCGGCGATGATCGGCACGAGGCGGTCTTTGATGGATTTGTTCTTCAGCATCACGTTCAGAGCACGCACGAAGGCGATAGTGGTGGAGATCTCTTTGCTCTGCTCTTCCAGCAGCGGGGCGAAATCTTCCAGCGCAGGCAGGTCCAGCTTCTCAGAGAACTTCGGCTGGCGGCTCGGCAGGTAGCCGTGCAGCTTCTGACGCTGGCCGTGCAGATAGTTGTACTCTTCGGAGCCTTCCGGGAAGGTAATGTAAGAGAGTTTTTCAACCTGCTCGTCGGTCACCGGCACATTGAAACGGTCGCGGATATAACGCACGCCGTCCATGTTCATTTTCTTAACCTGGTGAGCGATGTTTTTACCTTCCGCGGTGTCACCCATGCCGTAACCTTTAATGGTATGGGCGAGGATAACGGTCGCTTTGCCTTTGGTTTCGCGTGCTTTTTTCAGTGCCGCAAAGACTTTCTTCGGATCGTGGCCGCCACGGTTCAGGGCCCAGATCTGCTCGTCAGTCCAGTCGGCAACCAGCGCTGCGGTTTCCGGATATTTACCAAAGAAGTGTTCACGCACGTAGGCGCCATCTTTGGATTTGAAGGTCTGATAGTCGCCGTCAACGGTTTCGTTCATCAGCTGAATCAGTTTGCCGCTGGTGTCTTTACGCAGCAGCTCGTCCCAACGGGAACCCCACATCACTTTAATCACGTTCCAGCCGGCGCCACCGAAGATGCCTTCCAGTTCGTTGATGATTTTACCGTTACCGGTGACCGGGCCATCCAGACGCTGCAGGTTGCAGTTGATGATGAAGCACAGGTTGTCCAGTTTTTCACGGGTGGCGATGGTGATCGCGCCTTTGGATTCTGGCTCATCCATCTCGCCGTCGCCCAGGAAGGCGTAAACGGTCTGTTCAGAGGTATCTTTCAGGCCGCGGTGTTCCAGATATTTCAGGAACTTCGCCTGGTAGATCGCGCCAATCGGGCCGAGACCCATGGAGACGGTCGGGAACTGCCAGAATTCCGGCATCAGTTTCGGGTGCGGGTAGGAAGAGAGACCGTTGCCGTGAACTTCCTGACGGAAATTGTTCATCTGCTCTTCGGTCAGACGGCCTTCCAGGAACGCGCGTGCGTAGATACCCGGAGAGATGTGGCCCTGGAAGTAAACCAGGTCGCCGCCGTCTTTTTCGTTGCGCGCGCGGAAGAAGTGGTTAAAGCACACTTCGTAGATGGTCGCGGAAGACTGGAAGGATGCCATATGGCCGCCCAGTTCCAGATCTTTCTTGGATGCGCGCAGGACCGTCATGATGGCGTTCCAGCGAATTGCCGAGCGAATACGACGTTCCAGCTCCAGATTGCCCGGGTATTCCGGTTCATCTTCAACGGCAATAGTGTTGATGTAGTTGCTCGATCCGGCACCAGCGGCAACTTTCACGCCACCTTTACGGGCTTCTGAAAGCAGCTGGTCAATCAGATACTGAGCACGCTCAACACCTTCTTCACGGATTACCGATTCGATCGCCTGTAACCAGTCGCGAGTTTCAATCGGATCCACGTCATTTTGTAAACGTTCTGACATGGGGGTATTCCTTATCTATCTAATACGTTGAGTTATCTGGAACCTGTCCCATTGCATTCTCGCCAGAGAACGCAATAAGACAGGTTCTGCGTTTAGTTGCCGCGCTCTAAGTGTTGGCGCTGTTGGTACAACATCTTCTGGTTCACGTTCCGCCAGAAAAAACTAATTCTTTCGCTGCTCCAGACGGCGAAGCGACCGTTCACGACGGCTCTGCTCACGGCTTCTGTCCAGCAGGATCTCTTCGATAAAGGCCAGATGGCGATGGGACGCCTCTCGCGCCTCCTCCGGCTCACCCGCCATGATCGCCGCAAAAACGCTGCTGCGATGCTTGCTCACCAGCGGCAGCATTTCGCGGCGCGCATAAAGCAGTTCGAAGTTTTCACGTACATTTTGAGCCAGCATGGGCTCCATGCAGCGTAGCAGATGAAGCAGCACCACATTATGCGCCGCCTCTGTGACGGCAATCTGATACTGCACCACCGCGCTGGATTCGGCGTCCAGGTCGCCGGACTGCTGCGCCAGCTCAATAGCCTGATGGAGCTCGCTAATACGCGCTTTATCTTCATCAGTGCTGCGCAACGCCGCGTAATAAGCCGCAATGCCCTCTAACGCGTGGCGCGTTTCGAGCAAATCAAATTGGGATTCGGGATGATCGGAGAGCAGTTCTACCAGCGGGTCGCTGAAGCTCTGCCAGAGGCTACTTTGAACAAAGGTACCGCCACCCTGGCGACGCAGCAGGAGCCCTTTCGCTTCGAGACGTTGAATAGCCTCGCGCAGTGAAGGGCGGGAGACGTCGAACTGTTTAGCCAGTTCGCGCTCTGGAGGCAATTTTTCACCGGGGCGTAGTGTCCCCTCAAGAATCAAAAACTCCAGTTGCTGCTCAATCACATCGGATAGTTTTGGCTGGCGGATTTTGCTGTAGGCCATGGTTCCTGTCTCTACCGTTCGCCCGGAGTAAATTGGTCTTACCAATTTCATATTCGTGACGCTAAAGTAACAAAGTATTCACCTTATGTCCATACAGGTTTTGATTGAAATCAGTAAAGCAGGCACATTTTAACAACGTTACAGAAATGACGTTTCAAATATGTAACCTTGCACAAATGAATTGGTTACTCACAAAGAGGCACTTTTAACTAAATTGAAACGCTATTTTTTATGTCTGAACCGATTCAGTAGGGTCAAAAATGAATAACCATTCAATTAATAAGCATAAAAAGAGAAGGGGTTAAGAAAACGCTTCCGACATAGCCATTTACAAATGGTTTCTTTTTATTCAAGTCGTCATCCGCTGGTCATAAAGCAGGTGCAAACGCCGACGCTTACCACTATTCTGAGCCTCACGAAAGTCGCGCACGCAAATTAGCGCCGGCCGTTCGTAAACAAATAAATACAATAAATGGAATTTCCTGCTTACACGCCAACGAGCGTAAACATAACAACCACACACGAGGTTTCATGATGGAAGGTCAACAGCATGGCGATCAGCTAAAGCGCGGCCTGAAGAATCGCCATATTCAGCTTATTGCGCTGGGCGGGGCTATCGGGACTGGCCTGTTTCTGGGCAGCGCGTCAGTGATCAACTCTGCGGGCCCTGGCATTATTCTGGGCTACGCCATCGCCGGTTTTATCGCGTTTTTAATTATGCGCCAGCTGGGTGAAATGGTAGTGGAAGAGCCGGTAGCAGGCTCATTCAGCCACTTCGCCTATAAATACTGGGGCAGCTTTGCCGGTTTCGCCTCGGGCTGGAACTACTGGGTGCTCTACGTCCTGGTGGCAATGGCGGAGCTGACCGCCGTCGGTAAATATATCCAGTTCTGGTGGCCGGAAATCCCTACCTGGGTCTCCGCCGCTGCCTTCTTCGTCATTATTAACGCCATCAACCTGACCAACGTAAAAGTGTTTGGCGAGATGGAGTTCTGGTTCGCCATTATTAAAGTCGTTGCCGTCGTGGCGATGATTCTGTTCGGCGGCTGGCTGCTGTTTAGCGGCAATGCCGGTCCGCAGGCGACGGTACGCAACCTGTGGGAGCAAGGCGGGTTCCTGCCGCATGGCTGGACGGGGCTTATCATGATGATGGCGATCATCATGTTCTCTTTCGGCGGCCTGGAGCTGGTCGGTATTACCGCCGCCGAAGCCGATAACCCGGAGCAGAGCATTCCCAAAGCCACCAATCAGGTTATCTACCGCATCCTTATTTTCTATGTTGGCTCGCTGGCCGTGCTGCTCTCCCTGCTGCCGTGGACCCGCGTCACCGCCGATACCAGCCCCTTCGTGCTGATTTTCCATGAGCTGGGCGACACCTTTGTGGCCAACGCCCTGAATATCGTGGTGCTGACAGCCGCGCTGTCGGTCTACAACAGCTGCGTTTACTGCAACAGCCGCATGCTGTTCGGTCTGGCGCAACAGGGCAACGCGCCGAAATTCCTGCTCTCCGTTGATAAGCGCGGCGTGCCGGTGAATACCATCCTCACCTCTGCCGTGGTCACCGCGCTGTGCGTACTGATTAACTACTTTGCGCCGGAGTCCGCGTTCGGCCTGCTGATGGCGCTGGTGGTTTCCGCGCTGGTGATCAACTGGGCGATGATTAGCCTGGCGCATATGAAATTCCGTCGCGCTAAGCAGCAGCAGGGCATTACCCCTCGCTTCCCTGCCCTGCTTTACCCGCTGGGCAACTGGATCTGCCTGCTGTTTATGGCTGCGGTGCTGGTCATTATGCTGATGACGGACGGAATGGAGATTTCTGTCTATCTGATTCCGGTCTGGCTGGCCGTGCTGGGTATTGGTTACCTGTTCAGGCAGAAAACCGCTAAGCCAGTGAAAGTTCACTGATAAAACGCTCGGCCCTCTCTTTCTGGAGAGGGCTTTCACACATTGTTAACTTCCTCACACTTTCCTTCTCGTAGCTGTTTTGTCCATGTCTCTGCCTGCATACTGCAACGCATTTAAACCGTAGCAGGCGAATAATTATTCCCACATCTCAATGGGAGAATAGATAATGGACGCGACTAAACTGTCTGTTAAAGAGAAAATTGGCTACGGCATGGGCGACGCCGGATGCAATATCATCTTTGGCGCTATCATGCTGTTTGTGAACTATTTTTATACGGATATTTTTGGACTGGCACCGGCGCTGGTTGGGGTTTTACTGCTCTCGGTACGCGTTATTGACGCGGTGACCGACCCGATTATGGGCGCGCTGGCGGATCGCACCCAGAGCAAATATGGCCGTTTTCGCCCCTGGCTGCTGTGGATTGCCTTCCCCTACGCCCTGTTCAGCATCCTGATGTTCACGACACCAGAATGGAGCTACAACAGCAAGGTTATCTATGCGTTCGTCACCTACTTCCTGCTGTCGCTTACCTATACGGCAATTAACATTCCCTACTGCTCGCTGGGGGGCGTTATCACCAACGACCCGAAAGAGCGCGTAGCCTGCCAGTCTTACCGTTTTGTGATGGTGGGGATTGCCACGCTGCTGCTGTCGCTCACCCTTCTGCCAATGGTGGACTGGTTCGGCGGCGGCGACAAAGCCAAAGGCTACCAGTTAGCGATGACCGTGCTGGCGCTGATCGGCATGTGCATGTTCCTCTTCTGCTTCGCCACGGTGCGCGAGCGTATCCGCCCGGCGGTACCGACCCACGACGATATGAAGAAAGACATGAAAGATGTCTGGAAGAACGATCAGTGGGTACGCATTCTGCTGCTGACCCTCTGTAACGTCTGCCCGGGTTTTATTCGCATGGCAGCGACCATGTACTACGTCACCTGGGTGATGGGGCAAAGTACCCATTTCGCCACGATCTTTATCAGCCTGGGCGTGGTGGGAATGATGATCGGCAGTATGCTGGCGAAAGTCCTCACCGACCGCTGGTGCAAGCTGAAAGTGTTCTTCTGGACCAACATCGTGCTGGCTATCTTCTCCTGCGCGTTCTACTTCTTCGACCCGAAAGCCACCGTGATGATTGTGGTGCTCTACTTCCTGCTTAATATCCTGCACCAGATCCCCTCTCCGCTGCACTGGTCGCTGATGGCGGATGTAGACGATTACGGCGAATGGAAAACCGGTAAACGCATCACCGGCATCAGCTTCTCCGGCAATCTCTTCTTCCTGAAAGTGGGCCTTGCAATCGCGGGGGCGATGGTCGGCTTCCTGCTCTCCTGGTACGGCTACGACGCCGGGGCGAAAACGCAAAGCCCCAGCGCCATTAACGGTATTATTCTGCTGTTTTCGGTCATTCCGGGCGTCGGTTATCTGATTACCGCAGGCGTGGTTCGCCTGTTGAAAGTGGACCGTGAAACAATGAAAAGGATTCAGGCGGATCTGGAAAAACGCCGCATCAATTATCATGAACTGAGCGAAAACCGGGAAGTGCCGGTGAGCGAGCAGGTAAGGAAAGCATAATGAACTGGCCAAACCCTTTTATTGAACAACGCGCCGACCCTTTTATTCTGCGCCATGAAGGTGATTACTATTTTGTCGCCTCCGTGCCGGAATATGACCGGCTGGAACTGCGTCGGGCAGCGACGCTGGAAGGGCTTCGTGACGCAGAGCCTGTTACCGTCTGGCGCAAACCGGACAGCGGGCCGATGAGCGAGCTTATCTGGGCGCCGGAGCTGCACTATATCGATGGCAAATGGTACCTCTATTTCGCCGCGACCTGGACCAAAGCGCTCGATGCCCTGAATATGTTCCAGCACCGCATGTTTGTGCTGGAGTGTGACGATCCCGATCCGCTCAGCGGCAGATGGCATGAAAAAGGCCAGGTGAAAACGCCGTTTGATACCTTTGCGCTGGATGCCACCACCTTTGTTCATCAGGGCAAACGCTGGTATCTGTGGGCGCAAAAAGCGCCGCATATCGCGGGGAATTCAAACCTCTATCTGGCGGAAATGGAAAACCCGTGGACGTTAAAAGGCGAGCCGGTAATGCTCAGCAAGCCGGAATATGACTGGGAGTGCCGGGGCTTCCTGGTTAACGAGGGGCCGGCGGTGCTTTTCCACGGCGATCGGCTGTTTATCAGCTACTCTGCCAGCGCCACCGACGAAAACTACTGCATGGGCCTGCTGTGGATTGATATCAGCGCCGATCCGCGCAACCCGGCGAACTGGCAAAAATCCCCGCAGCCGGTCTTTCGCACCAGCTATGAGAACCGGCAATACGGGCCAGGCCATAACAGCTTCACGCAGACGCCCGACGGCGAGGACGTGCTGGTCTACCACGCCCGCAACTATACCGAGATTGAAGGCGACCCGCTGTACGACCCGAATCGCCATACCCGCCTGAAACGCGTGCGCTGGGATGAAAACGGCATGCCCGACTTCGGCATTCCGCCCGCTGATACCGAGTAACCCCCCACGGCACGCTGGTTAGATCAGCGTGCCGTAAATGGTCAGCACCGCCACCACCACCACCATCACAAACGAGGTCTTTTTCGCCATCGACACCGCCGATTTTGGCGTGGCGATCTTATCCATGTGCGGCTCCCGCGCCAGCGAGAACTGCGCCAGGCGCGTCAGCACGTGATATTGCGATGAGTGGCGATCGGCCAGCGAAGCAAACCATGCGGGCAGTGCTTTCTCGCCGTGGCCAATCAGGGCGTACACCACGCCTGCCAGGCGCACCGGGATCCAGTCCAGCACGTGCAGGATAGCGTCGATACCGGACTGCTGGCGTTCATTCGGCGTCTGGTAGCGGGCCAGCCAGGACTGCCACGCGCGCAGGAAGCTGTACCCCACCAGGGTCACAGGCCCCCAGACGCCGCCGACGATAAACCAGAACAGCGGCGCAAGGTAATAGCGGAAGTTGATCCACAGCAGCGCGTTCTGTAATTCACGCAGGAACTCGCGCTCGCTACAGCCAGGCGGCACGCCATGAATCAGGGTCAGCTCATTGGCCATCGCCTGACGGGCGTGGCTGTCGTCTCGCGCCGCCGCTTTCAGATAGGCGTGATAGTGCAGCCGAACCTTCCCCGCGCCGATGCACAGAACACCCAGTAAAATCCACACCACCAGTAGCGGCACATTGAAAAACAGCCCGAGCAGCGCGCGCAAAATTAAAAAGGTCACCAGCATCGCCAGCGCCGTCATCAACAGCGTGCGCAGCATAGAATAGTGCCTGATACGCCTGAACAGCGCCTCCAGACGATGATCCAGGTGCCAGTGTTCGCCGAGTTTGAACAGCCGCTCTGCAATCAGAACCAGCAGCATAGTAAACAGTGTCATGGCCTCTCCTTGTCGGGCTGTGCCGCCACTAAGGCGCGAAATTTCGCCCAGTCGAATGCCGGGCCGGGATCGGTTTTACGCTCAGGGGCAATATCGCTGTGCCCGGTCATGTTGTCGGCAATCGCGGGATAGTATTCGATCAGCGCCCGCGTGACGTTTGCCAGCTGCTGATATTGCGCTTCGGTATAGGCCAGCGTGTCGGTCCCCTCAAGCTCAATACCGATGGAAAAATCGTTGCAGCGCTCGCGCTGCTGGTAGCAAGAGACGCCTGCATGCCAGGCGCGCTTGTTGAAAGGCACGTACTGCACCACCTCCCCATCGCGGCGGATAAGGCAGTGCGCAGACACCCGTAAATGGACGATTTCTGCAAAGAAGGGGTGGGCATGCGGATCCAGCGTGCCGGTAAACAGCGCATCGATCCAGGGCCCGCCAAATTCGCCAGGGGGCAGACTGATATTGTGGACCACCAGCAACGAAGGCGATTCATCATCCGGGCGACAATCGCAGTGTGGCGAAGGGACGCGTCGCGCATCCTCCAGCCAGCCCTCATTTAACCGCATCAGGATCTCCTTATGTATGGTGCTCAAACACGCTCTAGAGTAGCATGTTCCCATTCTCTTCGGTCATTGTATGTTGCGGACTCGCGCAATGACAGGACGCTGGCTAACTTTTTGATTCCCTATCATTTTTGGAGTTTTACCATGCCGCCTCGCCGTTACAACCCCGATCGTCGTCGTGACGCGCTTTTGCAACGCATTGAACTGGATATTCCCGCCGCTGTCGCGCAGGCCCTGCGTGAAGACCTGGGCGGCGAGGTCGACGCCAGTAACGATCTTACCGCACAATTATTGCCGCCAGACAGCCGCTCTCATGCGGTCGTCATCACCCGCGAAGCGGGTGTGTTCTGTGGAAAACGCTGGGTTGAAGAGGTTTTCATCCAGCTTGCAGGCGACGATGTCACCCTTACCTGGCACGTGGCGGACGGCGACGCAGTCGTCGCTAACCAGCCGCTGTTCGAACTCAACGGCCCTTCCCGCGTGCTGCTTACCGGCGAACGTACCGCCCTTAACTTTGTGCAGACGCTGTCCGGCGTGGCAAGCGAGGTTCGTCGCTACGTCGCGCTGCTGGAGGGCACCCGCACGCAGCTACTCGATACGCGTAAAACCCTGCCCGGCCTGCGCACGGCGTTGAAATACGCGGTGCTATGCGGCGGCGGCGCTAACCATCGTCTGGGGCTATCCGACGCTTTCCTGATTAAAGAGAACCATATCATCGCCGCGGGCTCTGTACGCCAGGCCGTGGAAAAAGCCTTCTGGCTGCACCCTGATGTGCCGGTTGAAGTGGAAGTGGAAACGCTGCAGGAGCTGGACGACGCGCTGAAAGCGGGAGCAGACATTATTATGCTGGATAACTTCGATACGGCGCAGATGCGCGAAGCCGTAGCGCGCACAAAGGGGCAGGCGCAGCTGGAAGTCTCCGGCAACGTCACCTTTGACACGATCCGCGAATTTGCCCAAACCGGCGTCGACTTTATCTCCGTTGGGGCGCTGACCAAGCATGTCCGCGCCCTCGATCTGTCGATGCGTTTTCGTGACTAATCCCAACAGTACGGCTGGCGTTACCGCTGCACGGTAGCGCCAGTTCTCCGCTGCGTTTTGCGAAGCGCCACCCATACTTTCTGCCATGGATGTAACCGCAGTAAAAATGGCGGAACGCGCCTCGAAACACTGTTTTTTCCCCCTCGTCTGCGCCCTCCCTTCTTGCCACAGTAGCGCCGTCTACAGAAGGAGCAGACCATGAACCGACAACAGGGATTCACCCTTATCGAACTGATGGTAGTGATTGGCATCATCGCTATTCTTAGCGCCATCGGCATTCCTGCCTATCAGAATTACCTGCGCAAAGCCGCCCTCACCGACATGCTGCAAACGTTCGTCCCTTTTCGTACCGCCGTTGAGCTGTGCGCGCTGGACCACGGCGGCCTGAACGACTGCGACGGCGGCAGCAACGGCATCCCTACCCCCGCTACCACTCGCTATGTCTCTGCGATGACCATCATGGACGGGGTGGTTACGCTTACCGGCAAGGAGAGTCTCACCGGCCTGAGCGTGGTAATGACCCCGCAATGGAGCGCCAGTAACGGAATAACGGGCTGGGCGCGCGCCTGCGACATCGCCGACAGCGGCGAGCTCAAACAGGCCTGTGAAGACGTTTTCCGCGGCAACGGCAATTAAGGGCGCGCGATGCAACAGGAGAAACTGACCACGCTGTGCATGCGGCATAACGCGCTGTTGTTAAACAGCGATGAACAGACGCTCACTATCGCCGTCGTTGGCGATCCGGCGGCGGAGCTACTCGAAGCCCTGCGTTTCGCTACGCAAAAACGCATCGACATTGAGTGCTGGAGCCAGGAGCAGATGGAGCGCCGCCTGCAGCAGAACACCGTCACCCCGCTCCCCGCCGTCAGGGAAGAGACGGGTACCGCTGTCGAACTGCTTAACCAGACGCTGCAACAGGCCCTTAACCAGCGCGCCTCGGATATTCACTTCGAGCCGGGGGAACATCATTACCGCATCCGCCTGCGCGTGGATGGCGTTCTGCATGCGCTACCCCCTGTCGCCAGCACGCTGGCGGGGGCGCTTACCGCCCGTCTGAAAGTCCTGGGAAACCTTGATATCGCTGAACGCAGGCTGCCGCAGGACGGGCAGTTCAACGTTACGCTGGCAGGCGCAAAGGTCTCTTTTCGCATCTCTACCCTGCCCTGCCGCTACGGTGAAAAAGTGGTGTTAAGGCTGCTGCATCAGGTTAACCAGACGCTGGAGCTCCCCCAGCTTGGTATGACTGCCCCGCAGCTGGCGCAATTTCAGGAGGCGCTGTACAGGCCGCAGGGCCTGCTGCTGGTGACCGGGCCGACCGGCAGCGGTAAAACGGTCACCCTCTACAGCGCGATGCAGGCGCGCAACTCGCCGGAGATCAATATTTGCAGCGTGGAGGATCCGGTGGAAATTCCACTCTGCGGCCTTAACCAGACGCAGGTTAACCTCCGGGCGGGTTTAACGTTTCAGAGCGTACTACGGGCGCTGCTGCGCCAGGATCCTGATGTCATCATGGTGGGCGAAATCCGCGACGGCGAAACGGCGGAAATCGCTATCAAGGCTGCGCAAACCGGCCATCTGGTGCTCTCAACCCTGCACACTAACTCCACCACCGAGACGCTGGTACGTATTGAGCAGATGGGCGTGGCTCGCTGGATGATCTCCTCGGCGCTGTCGCTGGTGGTGGCCCAGCGGCTGGTTCGTAAATTGTGCCCCCACTGTCGACGCCAGCTGCCGGAGAAGGTCGATCTTCCCCGCGCCGTCTGGCCTCGCCCGCTGCCCCGCTGGCACGCAGGCGGCTGCGAACGCTGCTATCACGGCTTTTACGGGCGCGTGGCGCTGTTTGAAGTTCTGCCGGTTACCGCGCAGCTGCGCCAGGGGATTGCCAGCGGCCTGCCGGCAAACGACATTGAAAGGCTCTCCCGGCAGGCGGGCATGAGTACCCTGTTTCAAAACGGCTGCCTGGCGGTAGAGCAGGGGCTGAGCAGCATAGAAGAACTTATCCGCGTTCTGGGTATGCCCGATGGCGATTAAGCAGCTATGGCAATGGGACGGGCTGGATGCGCAGGGCCGTCATCATCAGGGTACATGCTGGGAAGAGAGCCGTAACGCCGTCATGCTGCACCTGTTGCAACAGCATATTCAGCCGCTCACCCTCCGTCGCCGCCCGGTGCGCCAGCGGCTGTGGCGGGGCGAGTACAGCTGCGAGATTATCCATCAGCTCGCCACGCTGCTGCAGGCCGGGTTAGCGCTTCCCGAAAGTCTTCTGCTGCTGGCGAAACAGCAGCCGTCGCCCCAGTGGCAGGCCCTGCTTGAGGCGCTGGCGCAGGCGCTGGAGCGCGGAGAAACGTTTTGTGCCGCGCTGGGGCGCTGGCCGGAGGTCTTTCCTCCACTCTATCTAACCATGGTGCGCACCGGCGAACTTACCGGCCAGCTGGATGAGTGCTGCTTTAGCCTGGCGGAGCAGCAAAAAACGCAGCTGGCGCTGGCGAGCAAAGTAAAAAAGGCGCTGCGCTATCCGCTTATCATTCTTGGGCTGGCGTTTATCGTGGTGCTGGCAATGGTGTACCTGGTGCTGCCGGAGTTCGCTAAAATTTATCAGACCTTCAATACGCCGCTCCCGACCCTGACCCGCGGCGTCATCGCCAGTGCGGAGCTAATTCGCCACGGCAGCGCGCCGCTGCTGCTGCTTATCGCTGCGATCGCCCTGTCATTCGTCCGGCTTAAGAAAAACGTCGCCTGGCAGAAACGGCTGCAGAAGATGTTGCTGGCCTGCCCGCTGGCCGGGCCGCTTATTCTCGGGCAAAAGCTCAGCCAGATCTTTACCGTGCTGGCGCTGACCCAGCGTTCCGGTATCGCTTTTCTGCACGGGCTGGAGAGCGTAAAAGAGACGTTAAGCTGCCCCTGGTGGCAGGAGATCATCAGCAAGGTGCACCAGCAGATTGCCCAGGGCCAGGCCATTTCCGCCGCGCTGCAGGCAAGCGGGGTCTTCACGCCGCTCTGTGTGCAACTGGTCAGCACCGGCGAAGCTTCGGGCGCGCTGGATGCGATGCTGCTGAACCTGGCGCGCCATCATCACCAGCGCACCCATCAGCAGGCTGACGGCCTTGCCTCAATGCTGGAACCGCTGCTGCTGGTTGTGACGGGGATTATCATCGGCACGCTGGTGGTCGCAATGTACCTGCCGATATTTCATCTGGGGGATGCGATGAGCGGGGCGGGATAAACAGGCGCAGCGCACCCGGCATTCCCGGATGCGGCGAACGCCTTATCTGGGCTACCTTCATTGCGCTACTCTTCCAGCGCTGCCCGGAATTTCTGCAACGGTGTAGCCCGGGTAAGCAATCGCGCACCCGGGACTCCCGGATGCGGCGTAACATCTTTTCTGGGCTACTGCACTGCGCCTGCTTTGCTTACAGGCTATTGAAAACGCGGTTTTCCTGTTCCTGCACGCGGATAAAGGTAGTGCGTTTAGTCAGCTCTTTCAGACGGGATGCGCCAACGTAGGTGCAGG
>NZ_HE578947.1:534689-631359 GCF_000321045.1 Phytobacter massiliensis JC163 | reverse complement strand
ATCGCGCGCGGTGTTTTCCACCGGCCCGCGCAGCGGCAGCTTAACGGTTTTACCTTCTGCGGCACGGTACTGCGCAACGCCGCCAACATGACGGGTCATGGCTGACTCGGAGCTCATGCCGTAGAACAGCATAAACTTCTCGCCGTTCTCTTCCACCACGGTTCCGCCGCTCTCTTCGTGACCTGCCAGCATACCGCCCAGCATAACGAAATCCGCGCCGCCGCCGAACGCTTTTGCCACGTCGCCCGGTACGGTGCAGCCGCCATCGCTGACGATTTGCCCACCCAGGCCGTGTGCAGCATCCGCACACTCGATAACGGCGGAAAGCTGCGGGTAGCCCACGCCGGTTTTCACACGTGTGGTGCAAACGGAGCCCGGACCGATACCGACCTTAACGATATCTGCGCCAGCCAGAATCAGCTCTTCGCACATTTCGCCGGTCACGACATTGCCCGCGCAGATCGTTTTGTCCGGCCAGGCTTCGCGCGCTTTAGCGACAAACTGTACGAAGTGTTCGGAGTAACCATTCGCCACGTCGATACAAATGAAATTCAGCCGATCGCTAATGGCCAGAATCTGCTTCGTTTTTTCGAAATCGGTGTCGGAGGTGCCGGTAGAGACCATGACATGGCTTAGAACCTCAGCGGACACGGAGCCGATAAAGCCCTTCCACTCTTCTACGCTGTAATGTTTATGGACCGCCGTCAGGATGTCGAACTCAGCCAGCGCTTTCGCCATGCCAAACGTTCCAACCGTGTCCATATTCGCAGCGATAATCGGCACGCCAGACCATGTCTGACCAGAGTGTTTAAAGGTGAATTGACGTTCGAGTTCTACGTCGGAACGACTTTTGAGGGTAGAGCGTTTAGGGCGGATAAGAACGTCTTTAAAGCCTAATTTCAGATCTTCTTCGATACGCATGTACGGATTCCTGGGGTTAATGGCGAACAACGCAGACTTGCAAACACACAACTCCAGTGACGCTATCATACGCACTAATCAGGACTCCGCAAGACTGCGAAATTCTCTTTTTTTACGTTACAATCCCAGAAATTTACCTGGTGCACAGCCCTGCTAAACGGTTATTTCTGTCGCCTTGCGCGGATAAAATACAACCTATTGATACAGCATATAAATATTTACCCTGAATCAATCGCTATGACGGGTATACGCGCCTTTTCCTGCGTTTCGCTTACGGACGTCACGATTCTTGCAAACCGGGAAAAGAAAAATCGCATAGACTATGATTTTTTATTACCGACTTTTTGAGATCAGGCGTTATGGGGTATACGGTCGCGTTAACCGGCGGCATTGGTAGCGGCAAAAGTACGGTTGCGGATGCGTTCGCCCGTTTAGGTATTGATGTCGTGGATGCGGATATTATCGCCCGTCAGGTGGTTGAACCGGGGACAGCTGCGCTCAGCGCCATTGCTGAACATTTTGGCGCAGAGATAATCACGCCAGAAGGAGCATTAAACCGCCGCCTGCTGCGTGAGCGCATCTTTGCTTCTCCATCAGAGAAAAGCTGGCTTAACGGCCTGCTCCACCCGCTTATTCATCAGCAAACCCAGCGTCAGATTGCCGCGGCCACCTCGCCTTATGTGCTGTGGGTCGTGCCGCTGCTGGTAGAAAACCAGCTACAGAGTAAAGCCGACCGCGTGCTGGTCATTGATGTCTCCCCGGAGACGCAAATCCTGCGAACCATGCAGCGTGACGGCGTCAGTCGCGATAGCGCTGAACATATTCTTGCCGCGCAGGCCACACGCGAAGCGCGTTTAGCCGTCGCGGATGATGTTATTGACAATAATGGCGCACCAGATGCGATTGCATCGGATGTTGCCCGCCTGCATGCGGCCTATTTGGGCTACGCCTCGCAGGCTGTATCACAGGAAACTCGCTAATGCAGACCCAGGTCCTATTTGAACACCCGCTTAACGAAAAAATGCGCACCTGGTTGCGCATTGAATTTTTGCTCCAGCAGCTCACGGTCCGCCTGCCGATTAACGATCATGCCGACGCGCTGCATTTCTTTCGCAACGCCGGTGAACTGCTGGATGTATTCGAGCGTGGAGACATACGTACAGAACTGTTAAAAGAGCTTGAGCGCCAGCAGCGCAAGCTGAAAGCCTGGGCTGAGGTGCCGGGGGTGGATGAAAACCGTATTGAAGCGCTCCGCAATCAGCTTAAAGAGACCGGCGCCAAGCTGATAAACGCGCCTCGCATTGGTCAACTGCTGCGGGAAGACAGGCTGATTGGCCTTGTGCGTCAGCGCCTGAGTATTCCAGGGGGGTGCTGCAGCTTCGATCTTCCTACCCTGCATGTCTGGCTGCATTTACCGCAGCTGCAGCGCGATGAACAGGTCAATACCTGGCTGGAAAGCCTCGCGCCACTGATCAACACGCTGACGCTCATTCTCGATTTAATTCGCAATGCCGCGCCGTTTCGCAAACAGACCAGCCTGAATGGCTTTTACCAGGATAACGGCGAGGATGCCGATCTTATTCGCCTGCATCTGGATCTGCACAGCCAGCTTTATCCGCAAATTTCCGGGCATAAAAGCCGTTTCGCCATTCGCTTCCTGCCGCTCGACAGCGAGCATGGCACGGTGCCTGAGCGTCTGGATTTCGAACTGGCCTGCTGTTAAGGAGTAAAAATGTCAGAAGCCACCTGGGTAAACTGCCCCACCTGCAGTAAAAAAGTCCTCTGGAGCGAGGCAAGCCCGTATCGTCCTTTTTGTTCAAAACGCTGCCAGCTGATAGATCTGGGCGAATGGGCGGCGGAGGAAAAACGAATCCCCAGCGCTGGCGATATGTCCGACAGCGACGACTGGAGTGAAGAACAAAAATAGGCTGGTCGCCGGATGGCAGGGGTTACGCCATCCGGCACGCTGCTTAACGCTAAGAGAGAGGCTGTTTGAGTTTGCTGATAACCGGTTCGTTCGCGGGGGGAAACGCTTCCGCCTCCAGCTGAGAGTGGTGGAGCCATTGTCCAGGCTGCCCCTCTTTGCCCCACGGCTCCCCCTGCCACGCCTCGACAAGATAAAACCAGAGCGTAATGTGGCGATCCGGGAAGCGGTATTCCAGCTTATCGAACAGGGTAGCATCGCGCACGGTAATGCCAACCTCCTCCTCCAGTTCACGAACCAGCGCCTGCTCAGGCGTTTCACCCTCTTCAATCTTGCCGCCGGGAAACTCCCACTTGTTGGCCATGTGGGCGTCAGCAGCGCGGCGGGTGATAAAGATCTCCCCCTGAGGATTGCGAATAATTCCGGCAGCGATGTTCAGCACTTTCATTAGCGTTACTCCATAAAAAAGGCGCAGATGTCTGCGCCTCAGACTGCTGACAAAGCCAACAGGAATTCATGGAACGGCGTAGCCCGGGTAAGCGTCAACGCAGCCAGGACTCCCGGATGCGGCGAAACGCCTTATCCGGGCTACCGTCATTACGTCGCTCTTTCGTCACCTTGTAATGCCCGCTGAACGTTACGCGGGCAACAGGTATGCTGGCTGTTAGCTCAGACGGCCATGGCACTGTTTATATTTTTTACCGGACCCGCAAGGGCACGGATCGTTGCGGCCGATTTTACGCTCGCCGGTTTGCGCGGCCAGCGCTTCAGCCGCCTGCGCATCGTCGTCGCTATGGCTGAGCTGCTGCATCTGCGCCAGGCGTTCAGCCTCTTCGCGGCGCTGCTGCTCCATCGCTTCCACCTCTTCCGGCATGCGCACCTGAACCTTGCTCAGCGTGCTGATCACTTCATATTTCAGCGATTCAAGCATAGCGGCAAACATAGAGAAGGACTCGCGTTTGTACTCCTGTTTCGGATCTTTCTGCGCGTAGCCGCGCAGATGGATACCCTGACGCAGGTAGTCCATTGCCGCCAGGTGCTCTTTCCACAGCGAATCCAGGGTTTGCAGCATGACGCCTTTCTCGAAGTGACGCATCATTTCCGCGCCAACGACTTCCTCTTTACGCTTGTAGACTTCTACAGCCTGAGCAAGGATACGTTCGCGCAGCGTCTCTTCATGCAGCTCCGGCTCTTTGTCCAGCCACTGGGCAATAGGCAGGTCGAGATCGAAATCCGTTTTCAGACGCTCCTCAAGGCCCGGGACATCCCACATCTCTTCCAGCGACTGCGGCGGAATATGCGCATCGATGGTGGCTTTGAAGACGTCCTCGCGGATGCTGTTGATGGTTTCGCTCACGTCGGAAACATCCAGCAGCTCATTACGCTGGGTGTAGATGGCGCGACGCTGATCGTTGGCCACGTCATCGTATTCCAGCAGCTGCTTACGAATATCGAAGTTGCGGCTTTCAACTTTACGCTGCGCGTTCGCGATAGCTTTAGTAACCCACGGGTGCTCGATAGCCTCGCCCGGCTTCATGCCCAGCTTGCGCATCATGCCGGAGACGCGATCGGAGGCGAAAATACGCATCAGCGCATCTTCCATAGAGAGGTAGAAACGGGAGGAACCCGCATCGCCCTGACGACCGGAACGGCCGCGCAGCTGGTTATCGATACGACGCGATTCGTGACGCTCAGTACCAATGATATGCAGACCGCCCGCCGCCAGAACCGCATCATGACGCACCTGCCAGTCGGCCTTGATCTGCGCAATCTGTTCCGGGGTCGGGTTGTCCAGCGCGGCAACTTCCGCCTGCCAGCTACCGCCCAGCATAATATCGGTACCACGGCCCGCCATGTTGGTGGCGATGGTCACGGCAGCCGGATACCCCGCCTGGGCAACGATCCCCGCTTCGTTGGCGTGGAATTTCGCGTTCAGCACGTTATGCTTGATGCCGGCTTTGGTCAGCTCGTTGGAGACCACTTCCGATTTTTCAATGGAAATCGTCCCCACCAGCACCGGCTGGCCCTTCGCGGTACGCTCTTTGATATCTTCAATGATGGCCTGAATTTTTTCCGCTTCGGTCATGTAGACCAGATCCGGCATATCCTTACGGATCATCGGACGGTTAGTCGGCACCACCACGGTATCCAGCTTATAGATGGAGCTGAATTCGAAGGCTTCGGTATCTGCCGTACCGGTCATACCCGCCAGCTTCTCGTAAAGACGGAAGTAGTTCTGGAAGGTAATGGAAGCCAGGGTCTGGTTTTCATTCTGAATGTCCACCCCTTCCTTCGCTTCGACAGCCTGATGCAGGCCGTCAGACCAGCGACGCCCCTGCATAGTACGGCCGGTGTGCTCGTCGACGATGATAACTTCACCGTCTTTAACGATGTAGTCAACATCGCGGGTGAACAGCGCATGGGCGCGCAGAGCGGCGGTAACATGGTGCATCAGCATAATGTTGGCTGGGGAGTACAGCGACTCGCCCTCTTCCATCATGCCTTCGTTCACCAGCAGCTCTTCGATCAGCACCAGACCCCGTTCGGTAAGGTTCACCTGGCGCGCTTTCTCATCAACGGAGAAGTGCCCCTCGCCCTGGAAGGTGTCAGAGTCTTCTTTTTCCTGACGCACCAGGTGCGGGATGATTTTATTCACTTTGCGGTACAGCTCAGAGCTGTCTTCCGCCGGGCCGGAGATGATAAGCGGCGTACGGGCTTCATCAATGAGGATGGAGTCCACCTCATCCACCAGCGCGTAATGCAGTTTACGCTGAACGCGCTCTTCCGGGCTGAAAGCCATATTGTCACGCAGGTAGTCAAAGCCGTATTCGTTGTTGGTGCCGTAGGTAATATCAGCGGCATAGGCTTCACGTTTCGCTGGCGCAGGCATACCCGGCAGGTTAATGCCGACGGTCATGCCGAGGAATTCAAACAGCGGACGGTTATTTTCAGCATCGCGCTGGGCCAGATAGTCGTTGACGGTCACCACGTGGACGCCCTTGCCGCTTAACGCGTTCAGGTAAGCCGGCAGGGTCGCCGTCAGGGTTTTACCTTCACCAGTACGCATTTCCGCGATGCAGCGGTCGTTAAGCACCATGCCGCCCAGCAGCTGCACGTCGAAGTGACGCATACCGAAGACGCGCTTACTCGCCTCGCGAACAACGGCAAAGGCTTCCGGAATCAGGCTTTCTACCGTCTCGCCTTTTTCCAGGCGCGCGCGGAACTCTCCGGTTTTGGCTTTCAGCTCATCGTCAGACAGCTTTTCCATTGCCGGTTCCATCGCATTGATGATACCTACCGCTTTACGCATACGACGCAACGTACGATCGTTACGACTACCGAATACTTTTGTTAACAGTTTAATTAGCATAATAAAATCTCAAACGCCCCGCTCCGCGGAGTCAAAAAATTAGTTGAAGGTTTTTCTGTTCAGCTAAGGCGTTGAGGTCCCGCGCGGATACCCTGCACCTGGCTTACCCAGGCAAGGACGCTAAACGCGGTATGGGAAGGAAAATCGGAATGAAGCGCCTGACGCACAACCGGCACCGGACGTCGCTCCTGAGTCAGCAATGCGCTAAGCGTATCCAGTAGCGCAAGATGATGAGCGTGCAGCGGCAACGGATCTTCCACCACGGGCAGTGCCTGCGGCGCCATTGCAAAAGAGAGATGGCGAATCACCGTGCGGATGGCATGCTGATGCCAGTAATCAACGGTGTAATTTGGCCGACGCGACCCTTCAAGCAGCGCGAAATTGGTGAAGTTAACTGACCCGCTGTCGTCATGATTGCGGGTAGCAGCCTTAGCGGGTTCGGTGTGATTGTTGTTGGCGAGCGCAGGCAAGCCAAAACCTGCCGCGACCATCCCTAACAAGAGATGCGGCCAGAAGTAGCGTCTGCCCAGTTGTCGCCAGCGCGTCAGTATTCCGCTCACTTACTCCACCAGAAAAATGATTACTGCTCCGTTCGTGCTTTTGCACGTCTGTTTTGTGCAAAGATATTACCATTAATGCGCCAGGTCGGCAGCGATAATACGGCCTGACAGGGGCTAATTTGGCTACGAAAAGAGCAATCGCGCTGAACGTGGAGAAAATCCGCCGTTCTGCGCAGACAGGCATAAAAAAATCGACCGGTTATCCTGGCAGGAGAGAGAGTGCCAGGCGAACCAGTCGACTTTATGTCTTATTCAGACAGCTATTACGCCAGAACCGTTGAAGGCGCTTTGAAGGCCAGCGGCAGTTCCGCCTCGTCTTCGAAGGTCACGTACTCCCAGGCTTCCTGTTTAGCCAGGACCGCCTGCAGCAGTTTGTTATTCAGCGCATGACCGGATTTAAACGCGGTAAATGCACCAATAATGTTGTGACCGCACATGAACAGGTCGCCAATTGCATCCAGCATTTTGTGGCGAACAAATTCATCTTCGAAGCGCAGACCGTCTTCGTTCAGTACGCGATAATCGTCAACAACGATGGCACAATCGAAGCTGCCGCCCAGGCACAGGCCACGAGACTGCAGATATTCGATATCGCGCATGAAGCCGAAAGTACGCGCACGGCTAATCTGGCGCATGAACGCATCAGCTGAGAAGTTCATGGCATAGCGCTGGTTGCTGGCATCAATCGCAGGGTGTTTAAAGTCGATGGTAAAGTCCAGAGAGAAACCGTTGTACGGTCTGAACTCTGCCCATTTATCGCCGTCTTCAACACGCACCGTCTCTTTAATCCGCACGAATTTCTTCGCGCTGCTCAGCTCTTCTACGCCCGCATCAAGCAGGAGGTAAACGAACGGCGCAGCGCTACCATCCATAATCGGGATTTCTGGCGCGTCGACTTCGACAACAATGTTGTCGATGCCCAGACCCGCCAGAGCAGCGTTCAGGTGCTCTACGGTTGAAATCCGTACGTCATGCTCATTGACCAGACAAGTACAGAGCATTGTATCACGCACAGATTTAGCATCAGCCGGGAAATCAACCGGTGGATTTAAGTCAGTGCGACGATAGATGACCCCGGTATTGGCCGGCGCAGGGCGCAACGTCAGCGTGACTTTCTTGCCGGTATGTAAACCGACGCCAGTCGCCTGAACGATACGTTTAAGTGTCCTTTGTTTGATCATCGTATAATCTCGCCTAATTACCCATCCAACCGAATTGTACAACACAATCGGCGGGCCAGTTTAGCACAAAGAGCGCAGATGCCCAACTTCCAGCCAATTCTTAGTCAGCCTGTTTACGTAAAAACGCCGGAATATCCAGATAATCAGGCTCTTTGGTCTGCGGCGTGTTGTCGTTAACCACTTTAGAAGCGGACTTCTGCTCCTGCTGCATCGGCGCCATGCCGTGCTGCTGATAACGATCCATCACCGGCTGCTGCTGCTGTTTGTTGGTAACGAGGGTAATTTCCGGACGCTTGTCCATACCGATACCGGTCGCCACCACGGTCACGCGCAGTTCGTCGTTCATATCCGGGTCCAGAGAGGTACCGATTACCACAGTCGCGTTATCGGAAGCGAATGCGCGAATGGTGTTACCCACGGTCTCAAATTCATCCAGACGCAGATCGAAGCCAGCCGTAATGTTGACCAGTACGCCGCGCGCGCCGGAGAGATCGATATCTTCCAGCAGCGGAGAAGAGATAGCCATTTCTGCGGCTTCTTCCGCGCGATCTTCGCCCTTCGCCACGCCAGAGCCCATCATCGCATAGCCCATTTCGGACATCACGGTACGCACGTCAGCAAAGTCGACGTTCATCAGGCCCGGACGGGTAATCAGTTCTGCGATACCCTGCACTGCGCCTTTCAGTACATCGTTCGCTGCGCCAAACGCATCCAGCAGAGAGATACCGCGACCGAGGACTTTAAGCAGTTTGTCGTTAGGGATAGTGATCAGTGAGTCCACATGCTTGGACAGTTCAGCGATACCCTGCTCGGCGAACGCCATACGCTTTTTGCCTTCGAAGTTGAAAGGCTTGGTCACTACAGCAACCGTCAGGATACCTAAATCTTTCGCTACCTCAGCCACCACCGGCGCCGCACCCGTTCCGGTGCCGCCGCCCATACCGGCTGCGATAAAGACCATATCTGCGCCTTCCAGCGCGGCACGCAGCGCTTCGCGGTCTTCTTCTGCCGCGTTACGACCTACTTCCGGGTTTGCCCCGGCGCCCAGACCTTTGGTGATACCGCCGCCGATCTGAATGGTCTGACCCACCGCAGTTTTACGCAACGCCTGGGCGTCGGTATTTACCGCGAAGAATTCAACACCCTCGATGCGCTCACGCACCATGTGTTCAACGGCATTACCACCGCCGCCGCCGACGCCGATGACTTTAATCACCGCGTCGTTGGTCAGTTCCATAGGTTCAAACATAATTTCTCTCCGATTTGTGCCTGTCGCCTGAGACCGCTAATTTGCCCCGATCTCTGAAAAAATTAAAACTCTTTACGCAGCCAGCTGTTGATCCGTTTAAACCACGAGCCGACCGATGCGCGTTTTTCCACTTCCGCTTCACCACTTAAATGGCTTTCTTTACCGTAGTGAAGCAAACCCACCGCCGTTGAGTAGTACGGCTCCTGGGCATAATCTGTTAAGCCTGTAATATTGAGCGGCGCGCCAATACGCACCTGCGTATGGAAAACACGCTGTGCGCAAGCAGCCAGACCTTCAATCTGCGCCGCGCCGCCCGTTAATACAATCCCCGCCGCCAAATGATGTTTCACACCCTGCTGACGAAGCTGCTCCTGTAACTGCAAAATCTCATCATTTACCAGATTGAGCAACTCGGTATAACGCGGCTCAATCACGTCTGCCAGCGTTTGACGCTGTAGACTGCGCGGCGGACGTCCGCCCACGCTTGGCACTTCCACGCTCTCGTCTTTACCCACTAACGAACCGAGCGCGCAGCCGTGACGTACTTTAATGGCTTCGGCGTCGCTGGGCGGCGTACCGAAGGCGTAAGCGATATCGCTGGTCACCACGTTCCCGGCATAGGGGATCACTTTGGTATGGCGCAGCGCTCCGCCTGTATAGACCGCCATATCCATTGTACCACCACCGACGTCTACAACGCAGACACCCAGCTCACGTTCGTCTTCCGTCAATACGGAATAACTGGACGCAAGACCGGCGAAAATAAGTTGGTCAACTTTCAGGCCACATCGTTCAACGGCTTTGACAATGTTTTTTGCCATATCGTTGTGACAGGTGATCAAATGTACTTTCGCCTGCATACGTACGCCGGAAAGACCCACAGGATTTTTGATGCCTTCCTGGTAATCAATCGCGTATTCCTGAGGAATAACATGCAGAACGCGGTGTTCATCACGCACACGGACAGATTTTGCCGTGTGGACCACATTCTCCACATCTTCCTGCGTCACCTCTTCTTCTGAAATCGGCACCATCCCAATTTCATTCTGGCAGCTGATGTGTTTGCCTGACAGCGCCAGGTAAACCGAGGAGATCTGGCAATCGGCCATTAGTTCGGCCTGATCGATGGCGCGCTGTACGCATTTCACCACCGACTCCAGATCGTTAACGCCACCTTTGTCCATGCCACGAGACGGACAGCTTCCCACACCAATGATGTTGATCATGCCGTCGGGCAGAACTTCCCCTACTAAAGCGGCCACCTTCGCGGTGCCGATCTCCAGTCCAACCACCAGTTTTCTGTCCGTCGCCTTGATCATTATTGCTCTGCCTGTGCCTGATTCTGTTGCTGATTAGGGTCCTGAGCAGGGGCCGGTTTCCAACCAACCGCCGCGCCGGAGTCATAGCGTAAATCCACGTAGCTTATCTCTTTGCCATCTACCTGCGCCTGCTGTTGCAGCACGGGATAGAGCTCGATAAAGCGGGCGAGACGTTTCATGGTATCGCCACGCCCCAGATTGAGCCGGATATCGTTATTCAGCGTGATTTGCCAGGAACGCCGGGCCGTCATCGCTGCTTCTTTTAACGTGAATTTATCCTTCGCCAGCACCTGACCCATGTCCCGGTAGCCCTGTAAAACTTCGTTTTCACTCCCTTCCGGGCCGTACAGCATGGGTAAAACCTGTTTGCTGGTACGATCGGCCGGTACGCTGAACGAATTACCGTCCGTATCTACCATATGCTGATCATTCCACCGCGCTATCGGCACATATTCAACCAGATGAATCTTCAATTCATCAGGCCATTGCTTTCTGACGCTTGCCTGTTTTATCCAGGGTAGCCTTTCAATCTGACTCTGAATAATGTTGACGTCCTGCGTCATAAACGTGCCGGGTGCGCCCAACGCCAGTATGGACTGGCGAATATCATCGTTGCGGGTGTAATGCCTTTCGCCGGTAACCACCAGCCTCGACAACGGCAACCGTTGCGCATCTTCCATCCAGCCCAGAACAACCCAGCCGCTCGCCAACACGGTACACAACACCGCCAGCAGGAAGATAATGCCTGCAAGGCGCGTTCCATTATTGCGACGGGAGGGGGTATTCTCCTCGACATCGCGGTTTCGCGTGTTCAGCGCAGCCTGAGACATATCACTCCGCCAGTTCCAGAATTCGCACGACCAGCTGGGAGAAAGTCATTCCCGCCTGGCGCGCCGCCATTGGCACCAGGCTATGACTGGTCATTCCCGGTGCAGTATTCGCTTCCAACAGATAAAATTGACCGTCGCTATCGCGCATGGCGTCAATGCGACCCCAACCACGGCAGCCGAGTACATGCCAGGCTTTTAGCACCAGAGCTTGCAAACGCGCTTCTTCGTCGACTTCCAGACCTGCGGGGCAGAAATATTTCGTCTCATCAGAGAGATACTTCGCCTCATAATCATAGAAGGTTCCAGCGGGCTGAATGCGAATTGACGGTAAAATTTCTTTTCCGACCATCGCAACGGTGAATTCCGGGCCACTGAGCCATTTTTCGACCAAAATTTCATCATCATGTTGAAAGGCAAGCGCTAACGCCGCGGGCAAATCGGCAGAATCCTCTACTTTCGACATCCCCACGCTGGAGCCTTCCCGGTTCGGTTTGACGATAACCGGTAACCCGAGTTCCGTAATGCGTTGAATAACGCTGCTATCGAGCCCTTTTTCAAACTCGCTACGCGCAAGCGTCACCCAGGGCGCGACGGGCAGCCCGGCTGCCTGCCACAGTAATTTACTGCGTGACTTATCCATCGACAGCGCCGATGCCATCACGCCGCTACCGGTATAGGGCAGGCCGATAAGCTCCAGCAAGCCTTGCAGCGTGCCATCTTCACCGCCCCGGCCGTGCAGCGCGATAAAGACTTTAACGAAGCCCATCTCTTTGAGCCGCGTCACGTCGGTTTCACGCGGATCGACCGGATGCGCGTCAATGCCCCCTTCCCGCAGCCCGGCCACTACCGCCGCGCCGGAGTTTAGCGACACGTCACGCTCGGCGGAGAAGCCGCCCAGCAAAACGGCAACTTTTTCAGCCATGGCGCTCCTCCTCCTGCGGTTTGAGTTTCACCTCTGCCAGATGACGGGCGATTTTACCGATATTGCCCGCCCCCTGAACCAGAATCAGGTCATTGCCGGTCAGCACCGGGGCCAGCATGGCTGCGGTCTGCGCCGGGTCGGAAACCAGGATCGGATCAATCTTGCCGCGCCCGCGAATGGTACGGCACAGCGAACGGCTATCCGCCCCGGGAATCGGCGTTTCGCCCGCGGAGTACACATCCAGCATGAGCAGGGCGTCTACCTGCGTTAAAACGTTAGCGAAGTCGTCATAGAGATCGCGGGTACGGGTAAAGCGATGCGGCTGAAACACCATCACCAGGTTTTTATCCGGCCAGCCCGCACGGGCGGCTTTGATGGTGGCGTCAACTTCCGTCGGGTGGTGGCCGTAATCATCCACCAGCATAGCGGAGCCCGCTTTGCCGTTAACCTCATTCAGCGGGAACTCGCCGAGGAAATCAAACCGCCGCCCGGTGCCCTGGAAGTTCTCCAGCGCGCGCAGAATATCTTCGTCGTCGATCCCCTCTTCGGTGGCGACAGCCACTGCCGCCGCCGCGTTCAGCGCGTTATGACGGCCCGGCGCGTTGAGGGTGACCTGCAGGTCCGGCTTATCCTGACGCACCAGGTTAAAGTGCCCCTGCGCGCCTTTTTGCTGATAGTTTTCGACCCGCACATCAGCCTCTTCGCTAAAGCCATAGGTGGTGATCTGGCGGCCCACGCGCGGCAGCAGCTCGCGAATAACCGGGTCGTCCACGCACATCACCGCACGGCCATAGAACGGCAGGTTGTGCAGGAAGTTAATAAACGTCGTTTTCAGGTTTTCGAAATCGCCATGGTAGGTGTCCATATGGTCGGCTTCGATGTTGGTCACAATCGCTACCATCGGCTGCAGGTGGAGGAACGACGCGTCGCTCTCGTCAGCTTCCGCAATCAGATAGCGGCTATGGCCCAGGCGCGCATGCACCCCAGCGGCTTTAACCAGTCCGCCGTTAACAAAGGTCGGATCCAGACCGCCTTCCGCATAGATACTGGCAACCATCGCGGTAGTCGTCGTTTTACCGTGGGTCCCGGCTATGGCGATACCATGACGAAAGCGCATCAGTTCCGCCAGCATCTCGGCGCGGCGGATAACCGGAATGCGCGCTTCATTCGCGGCCACAATTTCCGGGTTATCTTCGGCAATGGCGCTGGAGACGACCACAACGCTGGCATCACTGACGTTTTCCGGGCGATGGTTAAAATAGATGGTTGCGCCCAGCGAGGTCAGCTGCTGCGTAACCGGGTTCGGCGCCAGGTCGGAGCCGCTAATCTGATAACCTTCGTTCGCCAGCACTTCGGCAATACCGCCCATGCCAGCACCGCCGATGCCGACAAAGTGAATGTGCCGGACGCGACGCATCTCGGGCACGATTGAACGCAGTTTCGCCAGTTGTTGTGTATTCATTCTCTAAACGCCATCTACCACTTCAAAATTCGCGCGACGCAAAAAGGCGTCGCCAGGATTAAGCCTTTGCTGCAAGGCTTACTTCATTTGCCACCCGCTCGGTGGCGTCGGGAATGGCTGCGGCGCGTGCGCGCTCGGCCATTTCCAGTAATGCTTTGCGATCCCAGCCAGCCAGCGTCTGCGCTGCCGCCTCGGCGGTAAACTGCGGCTGCTCCAGGATTTTCGCCGCGCCGGCTTTCTCCAGCGGCAGCGCGTTCCAGTACTGCTGGCGGTCTTTGTGCTGGAAAGGCACAAACAGCGCGGGCAGCCCGGCCGCGGCGATTTCGCTCACCGTCAGCGCGCCGGAACGGCACACTACAACATCCGCCCACGCGTAAGCCTGCGCCATGTCGTCAATAAACTCGGTCACTTTATGCTGCGGCTGCCCGGCGTCGGCATAAGCCTGCTCCACCGCCTGCTGCGCGCCTTTGCCGCTCTGGTGCCAGATGGTCACGCGGTCGCCCAGCATCGCCGCCACCTGCGGCATCGTCTGGTTGAGCACGCGCGCGCCCTGCGAGCCGCCCACGACCAGCACCCGCACCGGCCCTTCGCGGCCCGGCAGACGCTGCTGCGGCAGCGGCAGCGCCAGCACATCGGTACGCACCGGGTTGCCGACAACTTCTGCTTTCGGGAAAGCGCCTGGGAAAGCCTGCATTACCGTGGTGGCAATCTTCGCCAGCCATTTGTTGGTCAGCCCGGCAATCCCGTTTTGTTCATGCAGCACCACCGGGATACCCAGCGACCACGCCGCCAGCCCGCCCGGGCCGGAGACATATCCGCCCATTCCCAGCACCACGTCGGGTTTGAACCGCTTCATAATGGCGCGCGCCTGCCGCCAGGCGTTGAAGATACGCAGCGGGGCGAGCAGCAGCGCTTTTGCGCCTTTGCCGCGCAGCCCGGAGATACGAATAAAATCGATCTCGATACCGTGTTTCGGCACGAGGTCGGCCTCCATACGATCGGCGGTTCCAAGCCAGCGTACCTGCCAGCCCTGCTCCATCAAATGGTGCGCGACCGCCAGCCCCGGGAAAACATGCCCGCCGGTGCCGCCCGCCATCACCATTAACCGCTTCGGTTGACCGCTCATCGTGACCCTCGTGTGAACGCCTGCGCCTTTTCCAGACGCGTTTCATAATCAATACGCAATAACAGCATGATGGCTGTCGACATAATTAATAAGCTGGAACCACCGTAACTGATTAGCGGCAGCGTCAGCCCTTTAGTGGGCAACATACCTGCCGCGGCACCAACGTTGACCAGTGCCTGGAAACTAAACCAGATACCAATAGAGCAGGCCAGAAACCCGGAGAAACGGTGGTCGATTTCCAGCGCTTTACGCCCGATAGACATCGCGCGGAAAGCGACGAAGAATACCATTAAAAGCGCTAATACCACACCGATATAACCCAGTTCCTCTCCGATAATGGCGAAGATAAAGTCAGTGTGCGCTTCGGGCAGATACTCCAGTTTTTGTACCGAGTTGCCCAGCCCCTGCCCCCAAAGCTCGCCTCGCCCGAAGGCCATCAGCGACTGGGTAAGCTGGTAGCCGCTGCCGAACGGATCGTCCCACGGGTTCCAGAACGAGGTTACGCGGCGAATACGGTACGGTTCCGCCAGAATCAGCAGGATTACCGCTGAAATCCCCATCCCGATGATGGCGATGAACTGCCACAGCTTGGCGCCTGCCAGGAACAACATCGCCAGCGTAGTGATAAAGAGCACCACCACAGTACCCAGGTCCGGCTGCGCCAGCAGCAGCACGGCGAGCACCAGAATTACGCCCATCGGCTTTAAGAAGCCGCGCAGGTTATTGCGCACCTCATCCACCTTGCGCACCAGGTAGTTCGCCAGATAACAGAAGAGCGAAAGCTTAGTAAACTCCGCCGGCTGGAAGCGCATAATTCCTAAGTCAATCCAGCGCGACGCCCCGTTAATCGAGCTGCCGACCAGCAGCACCACCAGCAGCATGACGATAGCCGAGATCAGCATCGCCGAGCTGTAGCGCTGCCAGAAATCCATCGGCAGACGCAGCGTCACCATGCCAAAGCAAAACGCCAGGAACAGATAGAGCGCGTGACGCTTGGCGAAGAAAAAGGGATCGTCGGTCAGGCGCTGCCCCACGGGCATTGAGGCCGATGTCACCATAATAAAACCGATGGCTGCCAGCCCCAGCGTCAGCCAGAGCAGCGTGCGGTCATACATAACCAGGCTATCGTCGTCCTTGGGACGCGAGGCCATAACCCAGCCTTTAAGCGCGCCAAACAGCCAGCCCAGGATGCCAAATCCTGGCAGGCGCGGCATTCTCAGGCGAGGGAGAGTTAAACGCATCAGCCCAGCTCCTGCGCCAGGCGCGTAAAGTGATCGCCACGCTGTTCGAAGTTTTTAAACTGGTCGAGGCTCGCGCAGGCGGGGGAAAGCAGCACCATGTCGCCGGGCTTAACGCGCGGCGCGATAAGGCGCATCGCCTCTTCCATGGTCTCTGTTTGCTCGGCGATATCCGGGCGTAGCGCAGCCAGCTCAGCCCCGTCGCGGCCAAAACAGTAAAGGCGGATGTTCTCCCCTTCGAGATAGCGTTTTAACGGGGTAAAGTCGGCGGATTTACCGTCGCCGCCCAGCAGCAGATGCAGCGTGCCGTCAACATGCAGCCCGTTCAGCGCCGCTTCGGTGCTGCCGACATTGGTGGCTTTCGAGTCGTTGATCCAGCGAACGCCGTTGTGCTCCCAGGCCAGCTGAAAACGGTGCGCCAGCCCGGTAAAGGTGGTCAACGCTTTCAGGCTGCTGGCGCGGGGCAAGCCCACCGCATCAGCCAGCGCCAGCGCGGCCAGCGCGTTGGTGTAATTATGCTGACCGGAAAGGCGCATCTCTTTCACATCCAGCACCTTTTCGCCCCTCACCCGCAGCCAGGTTTCACCCTGCTGGCGGTTAAGGTGATAATCCCCCACGTCCACGCCGAAGCTGACGCAGCGTTCATCGGCGCCGCGTACCGGCATGGTTAACGCATCATCAGCGTTAACGACGCACACGTTGGCATGTTCATAAACGCGCAGTTTGGCGGCGCGATACTGCTGCAGGCCAAACGGATAGCGGTCCATATGATCTTCGGTGACGTTGAGAATGGTCGCCGCTGCCGCGCGCAGGCTGGAGGTGGTTTCCAGCTGGAAGCTGGAGAGCTCAAGCACATAGAGCTCGCAGGCAGATTCCAGCAGCATCAGCGCAGGCAGGCCGATATTGCCGCCCACCCCAACGTTGACGCCCGCTGATTTTGCCATCTCGCCGACCAGCGTCGTCACCGTGCTTTTACCGTTTGAACCGGTGATCGCCACGATCGGCGCCTGCGCCTCACGACAAAAAAGCTCGATATCGCCAACGATCTCTACCCCTGCGTCGGCGGCGGCGCTCAGCGACGGATGCGCCAGCGCGATACCAGGGCTTGCCACGATCGTATCCGCAGCCAGCAGCCAGTCATCATTCAGGCCGCCCAGGTGGCACTCCACCTCTTCCGGCAGCTTATCCAGGCCGGGGGGCGAAACGCGGGTATCCATCACTTTCGGCGTAACGCCACGCGCGCGGAAGAACTCCACGCACGAAAGCCCGGTCAGGCCCAGACCGATAATGACGACTTTTTTACCCTGGTAATCTGCCATGATTAACGCACCTTGAGCGTTGCCAGCCCAATCAGGACCAGCATCAGCGAAATGATCCAGAAGCGCACAATGACGCGCGGCTCCGGCCAGCCTTTCAGTTCATAGTGATGATGAATCGGCGCCATGCGGAAGATACGCTGCCCGCGCAGCTTGAAGGAGCCGACCTGCAAAATAACCGACAGGGTTTCCACCACAAACACGCCGCCCATAATGACCAGCAGGAACTCCTGGCGCAGCAGCACGGCGATAATGCCCAGCGCGCCGCCAAGGGCCAGCGATCCGACATCGCCCATAAAGACCTGCGCCGGATAGGTGTTAAACCACAGAAAGCCCAGCCCCGCCCCGACGATCGCCGTGCAGACGATCACCAGCTCGCCGGCGTGACGCAGGTAAGGGATGTGCAGATAATTAGCAAAGTTCATGTTGCCGGTAGCCCATGCTACCAGGGCAAAGCCCCCCGCCACGAACACGGTCGGCATGATCGCCAGGCCATCGAGGCCGTCCGTCAGGTTGACGGCGTTGCCGGTACCGACAATCACGAAGTAGGCCAGCAGAATGTAGAAAATGCCCAGCTGCGGCATGACGTCTTTAAAGAACGGCACCACCAGCTGAGTGGCTGGCGTATCGTTACCGGCCAGATAGAGCGCGAACGCCACGCCTAAGGCGATAACCGACATCCAGAAATATTTCCAGCGCGCGATAAGGCCTTTGGTGTCTTTGCGCACCACTTTGCGATAGTCATCGACAAAGCCGATAACGCCGTAGCCCACCAGCACCACCAGCACGCACCAGACGTACGGGTTGGAGGGGTAGGCCCACAGCAATACCGAAACCACAATGGCGGTAAGAATCATGATGCCGCCCATGGTCGGCGTACCGCGCTTGCTAAAGTGCGATTCCGGGCCGTCGTTACGCACAACCTGACCAAAAGAGAGTTTTTGCAGACGGGCAATCATGCGCGGCCCCATCCACAACGAGATGAAGAGCGCAGTCAGCAGGCTGACGATGGCGCGAAACGTCAAATAGGAAAAGACGTTAAAGCCGGAATAATATTTGACCAAATGTTCGGCCAGCCAAACTAACATGCCCTTTTCTCCTGTAATGCGCGCACAACCTCTTCCATGGCCGCGCTACGTGAACCTTTCACTAAAATGGTAATAATCTGTTGTTCTGCGATCAGCGCTTCTAAGCGCGCGATGAGCGCCTGTTTATCGCTAAAGTGTTCGCCAACGCCGCTGGCGTCGCTGAGCGCCTTGCTGAGCTTGCCAACGCTCAGCACTTTGTCGATGCCCACCCCTTTCGCTGCTTCGCCAACCTGAACGTGGCAGGCTTCGCTCTCCTCGCCAAGCTCAGCCATATCGCCAGCGACCATTACACGGTAGCCCGGCATTTCCGCGAGCACATGCGCCGCGGCGGTCATCGACCCCACGTTGGCATTGTAGGTGTCATCCAGCAGCAGCTGATTCTCCCCAAGCTGGACGGGGAACAGGCGTCCCGGCACCGCTTTGAGGTTCGCCAGCCCTTTTTTCACCGCCTCATGAGACGCGCCAACCGCCATCGCCAGCGCGGTGGCGGCAAGGGCGTTAGCGATATTGTGCCGCCCCGGCAGCGGCAGAATGACCTCAATCCCGCCGACGGGCGTTTGCAGGGTGAACTCGGTACCGCGCGCGGTCACGTGAATATTGTTGGCTGTAAAGTCGCTATTAAGCGCATTAGGGGAGAAGCGCCAGACTTTGCGCTCGCCAATCACCGACTGCCAGTTAAGCCAGTCGTTGTTATCGGCATTCATAATCGCGATGCCGTTAAGCGGCAGGCCGGTGTAAATTTCGCCTTTGGCTTTTGCCACGCCGGCCAGCGAGCCGAAGCCTTCCAGATGCGCCGCCGCAAGGTTATTGACCAGCGCTGCTTCAGGGCGGGTCAGGCTGACGGTCCAGGCGATTTCACCCTGATGGTTAGCTCCCAGTTCGATAACCGCATACTGATGCTCAGGAGTCAGACGCAGCAGAGTCATCGGCACGCCGATATCATTATTGAGGTTGCCTGCGGTATAGAGCGTATTACCGCACTCGCTCAGGATGGCGGCGGTCATCTCTTTGACGGACGTCTTGCCGGAAGAGCCGGTCAGCGCGACCACGCGCGCCGGCACCTGCTGGCGAACCCATGCCGCCAGCTCGCCAAAAGCGATACGGGTGTCTTTCACCACCAGCTGCGGCAGGCTGCAATCGAGCTTGCGGCTGACCAGCAGCGCGCCAGCGCCGCTCTCCTGCGCCTGCTGCGCAAAATCATGGGCGTCGAAACGCTCGCCTTTCAGGGCCACAAACAGGCAGCCAGGGGTGATTTTGCGGGTGTCGGTGGTCACCGCGTCAAGGGTGACGGACTGACCGTGTAACTGGCCCTGTAAAACCCCGGCAAGTTGGTCCAGCGTTACGCTAATCATGCAACAACTCCCAGCAGCCGCGCCGCGGTAACGCGGTCAGAATAGTCGAGCCGACGATTGCCGACAATTTGATAATCTTCATGGCCCTTGCCCGCCAGCAGCACGACGTCATTCGCATTCGCCTGCATGATGGCGTTGGTTACCGCCTCAGCGCGCCCTTCCACAACTCTGGCGCGGCCTGCGTCGAGCATCCCGGCGAGGATATCGTTGATAATGGCGCGCGGCTCTTCGGTGCGCGGGTTGTCATCGGTCACAACGGGAATATCCGCGAACTGCTCGGCAATCGCGCCCATGAGCGGACGCTTGCCCTTATCGCGATCGCCGCCGCAGCCAAAGACGCACCACAGCTGCCCCGTGCAGTGCAGACGCGCCGCCTGCAGCGCCTTTTCCAGCGCGTCCGGCGTATGGGCGTAATCCACCACAACGGTAGGCTTGCCAGGCGCACTGAACACTTCCATGCGGCCGCACACCGGCTGCAGGCGCGACGCGCTTTTCAGCAGTTCGGCAAGGGGATAGCCCAGCGCCAGCAGCGTAGCGAGCGCCAGCAACAGATTGCTGACGTTAAACGCCCCCATCAGGCGGCTTTCAATTTCGCCGTCGCCCCAGCTTGAGGCGAAGCGGATGGTGGCGCCGCTGTCGTGATAATCCACCGCAACCGCCTTCAGCCAGCGGCCGTGGCAGTTCGGATTAATGTGGTCTTCCATCGATACGGCGACCGCATCCGGCAGTCTGGCCAGCCAGCGGCGGCCCACTTCGTCGTCGGCATTAACAATGGCCTGGCCATAATGATGGGTGGCGTAGAGCATCCACTTCGCCGCTTCGTAATGCTCCATATCGCCGTGATAGTCGAGATGGTCGCGGCTTAAATTGGTAAAGACAGAGGCGGCGAATTTCAGCGCCGCCACGCGGTGCTGCACCAGCCCGTGGGAAGAAACCTCCATCGCGGCGAAGGTCGCACCCTGCTCAGCCAGGCCCGCCAGCACATGCTGCACATCGACGGCGGAACCGGTGGTGTTTTCGCTGGGAATCACTTTGCCCAACAGCCCGTTACCCACCGTACCCATGACCGCGCTGGTTTCGCCCAGTAACTGGCCCCACTGCGCCAGCAGTTGCGTGGTGGTGGTTTTCCCGTTGGTGCCGGTTACGCCCACCAGACGCAGCCTGTCGGAAGGCTCATGGTAGAAACGGCCCGCCAGGGCGGAGAGACGCTCGTTTAACTGGCTGAGGTAGATAACCGGAACGCCGTGCATTTCACGGATTTCACCGTCGGTCGCAACATCTTTTGCCTCAGCAATAATGGCAGCCACACCTTGCGCTATCGCCTGCGGGATATAACGACGCCCGTCCGTCTGATGACCTGATACCGCCACAAAAAGATCGCCCGACGCCGCCACACGGCTGTCGAGTGTCATTTCACGCAGCGCTCGCGCAGGTAGCCCAGGCACCCACGGAGCGAGAAGGTCGCGCAAATTACGATCTGCCACCTGTTCCCTCGCCTTGATTAATTACAAACTCATTCTTATCGCCCGTAGTCAGCGCATCCGGTTCGATGTTCATGGTGCGCAGAACGCCGCCCATGATGGCACCAAATACCGGCGCGGATACGGCGCCACCGTAGTATTTACCTGCTTGCGGATCGTTAATAACGACCACCAGCGCAAAGCGTGGATTACTGGCGGGCGCTACGCCCGCGGTGTAGGCAATGTATTTATTGATGTAGCGGCCATCCGGCCCGACTTTTTTCGCCGTACCGGTTTTAATGGCGATACGGTAGCCTTTGATTGCCGCTTTCACCCCGCCGCCGCCGGGTAAGGCCACGCTCTCCATCATATGCACCACGTTACGGACAATGGATTCGTTGAAGATGCGTTCGCCCGGTACGGGCGGGTCGACTTTCGTTATCGACAGCGGGCGATAGATGCCATAGCTGCCGATGGTTGCGTAGACTCGCGCTAACTGTAACGGCGTTACCATTAGCCCATAGCCGAAAGAGAAGGTGGCCCTCTCTATGTCAGACCACCGTTGTTTTTGAGGAAATAAGCCACTGCGTTCTCCGACCAACCCCAAATTGGTCGCTTTTCCCAGTCCAAAACGTGAGTAGGTGTCCACTAACGCTGAGGACGGCATCGCTAACGCCAGCTTGGAAACGCCAACGTTACTCGACTTCTGTAAAACCCCGGTGAGGGTCAATTCGCTGTAGCGCGCCACGTCTTTGATTTCGTGGCCGTTAATACGATACGGAACGGTATTCAGAACGGTGTTTGGCGTTACCACGCCCCGCTGCAGCGCGGTCATCACCACCATCGGCTTCACGGTAGAACCCGGTTCGAAGACGTCGGTAATGGCGCGGTTACGCATGGCATCTTTTGCGGTGCCCGCCAGGTTGTTGGGGTTGTATGAGGGACTGTTAGCCATCGCCAGCACCTCACCGGTGTTCACGTCCACCAGCACGGCGCTGCCCGATTCCGCTTTGTTAAACGCAACTGCGTTGTTCAGTTCGCGGTAGACCAGCGCCTGTAGCCGCTCGTCGATACTCAGCGCCAGGTTATGCGCCGCCTGACTGTCGGTAGAGGAGATATCTTCAATGACGCGACCGTAGCGGTCTTTACGCACGATGCGTTCGCCGGGCTGGCCGGTAAGCCATTTATCAAAGCTTTTTTCAACGCCTTCAATGCCCTGGCTGTCAACGTTGGTAAAACCGATGAGGTGAGCGGTCACTTCCCCGGACGGGTAGTAACGACGCGACTCTTCGCGCAGGTGAATGCCTGGCAGCTTGAGCTTTTTGATGTAATCCCCCAGATCGGGGTTAACCTGGCGCGCCAGGTAGATAAAGCGCATGCGCGGATTGCTGTTTACCCGCGTCGCCAGCTGGTCGAGAGGCATATTGAGGGCGTTAGCCAGCGCCTTCCAGCGGTTATCCAGCGTTACCCCGCCTGCGTCATGCAGCTCTTTCGGGTCCGCCCAGATGGCTTTTACCGGCACGCTCACCGCCAGCGGACGACCGGAGCGATCGGTAATCATGCCGCGTGAGGTAGACACTTCCTGCACGCGCAGGGAGCGCATGTCCCCTTCGCGCACCAGCATGTCAGGGTTGATTATCTGTAAGTAAGCCGCGCGCCCGAGCAGAAAGCACAGCGCCAGCAAAATGCAGCCGCAAAGCAAAGCAAAACGCCAACTGATAAAGTTGGCTTGTTCTTCCTGGCGTTTTGGTTTCGGCGTCTTCACCGCTGCGGCTTTCATGCGTCGCAAGATTCCTTATTTCTGAACAACGATATTCTCCTGTGACGGATCGACATGCTGCATCTGTAATTTTTCCGTGGCGATCCGCTCAACCCGGCTGTGATCGCCGAGGGCATTCTCTTCAAGGATCAGGTTACGCCATTCGATATCCAGCGCGTCGCGCTCCAGCACCAGCTGCTCACGCTGTGCGGTTAACAGACGCGTATGATGCGATGTGGTGACCACGGTCACCGCCGTCATAATGATGCAAATGAACAGGCAGAGCGGCAGTTTCCCAAATCGCAAAAGATCGTCGCCGATCACGCCAGGCAAGGCATGGCGCTCGTGGCTTCCTAACGACTCTCTGACTTTGCTAAAGGTCTCTGTCACTCTGCCGATCATGCGTTCGTCCTCTCTGCGATGCGCAGAACTGAACTACGGGCGCGTGGATTCTCCGCCACCTCTTCTTCGCCCGGCATCATCTTGCCTAACGCCCGCAGCTGGCGGCCGCCCAGTTTTTTGAGCTGCTCTTCCGTCATCGGCAATCCTGCCGGCACCTGCGGACCGCGGCTTTGCTCACGCATAAAGCGTTTAACAATGCGGTCTTCCAGCGAGTGAAAGCTGATGATGGATAAGCGCCCGCCTGGGGCCAGCACGCCGAGCGAGCTTTTTAGCGCCAGCTCTATCTCTTCCAGTTCACTGTTGACCCAAATGCGCACCGCCTGGAAGGTACGGGTTGCAGGGTGTTTAAATTTGTCTTTCACCGGCGTCGCCGCCGCGACCACTTCCGCCAGCTCTTTGGTGCGGGTCATGGGCTCAGTGCGATTACGCTCGACGATGGCGCGGGCGATACGTTTGGCGAAACGCTCTTCGCCAAAGTTTTTCAGCACCCAGGCGATATCCGCCTCTTCGGCGCTCTGCAGCCACTCGGCGGCAGACTGGCCCCGCGTTGGGTCCATACGCATATCGAGCGGGCCGTCGCGCATAAACGAGAAGCCGCGTTCCGCATCGTCAAGCTGGGGTGAAGAGACGCCAAGATCGAGAAGAATCCCGTCGATCTTGCCGGAAAGACCGCGTTCGCTGACATAGTCAGCCAGCGCGGAGAAAGGGCCATGGATAATGGAAAAGCGAGGATCATCAATGGCTTTTGCGACGGCGATAGCCTGCGGGTCCCGATCAATAGCCAGCAGGCGGCCTTCCGCTCCCAGCTGGGAGAGGATCAGGCGCGAGTGCCCGCCACGGCCAAAAGTGCCGTCAATATAGATGCCATCCGGACGAATGTTCAGGCCATTAACGGCCTCATCCAGAAGTACCGTTGTGTGTTTATAGTTTTCCATCATCATTACAGAGACAAATCCTGCAAGCGGTCCGACAGCTGTTCAGAACCGGCTTGCTCAGCGTCGATATCTTCCTTGACCTGTTGATACCAGGTCGTTTCGTCCCACAGCTCAAACTTATTGAACTGCCCGACCAGCATCACTTCTTTGGTCAGCCCGGCGTGTTGCCGCAAAACCGGCGCAATGAGTAGGCGCCCTGCGTTATCCATCTGACATTCGCTGGCATGTCCCAGCAAGAGGCGCTGTACCCGACGCTCCTGTGGATTCATGCTCGACAGACGCGACAATTTTTGCTCAATAATTTCCCATTCAGGTAAGGGATAAAGCAGCAGGCAGGTGTGACGGATGTCGATGGTGCAAACCATCTGACCGGAAGCATTCTCATTCAGTAAATCCCGATAACGGGTCGGCACGGCTAAACGCCCTTTACTGTCGAGATTGACAAGTGTCGCTCCACGGAACATATCCGCCTCACTCCTGAGTGGCCTGATTTACCACTTTACCCCACAAATCCCCACCGGACGAGTTTACGGAGCGGAGGAAAAGCTTGTCAAGCCAGCATAAAGGCCAGGCAGAACAAAAGATCCCTTATTCGCGGCAATATTCAACCGGGCCAAAATAGCGCCCCCGGCGGAAGGAAAATTAACGTCATGAATATTTGTAAGAAAAATTCCGAATATGCAGTGCGGCGTCAATCATCACAGACCCTGCGTACGCAAAATATAAAGTGTCAGTTTGCGACGCGGGCGGCATTTTAAGGCATAACGCGCGCGGATAACAGCGGCAGATGCGTCCTTTAGCGGCGTACGGGGTCAGCCAGGGCCTGAGTTTTGGCGGATAAAAGAAAAACGGCTATTAATTCAACGATGGAATGGCCAGTTGTAACAAAACAATACAGGAGACATTTTTAGTAACGTCTTAATAACGTAATAAACATTATCAAAGGAAAATGACGCCATTAATTTTGCCGCATTATCCAACAATATGGATTTATCCTAATTAACGCAAAATTAATCGGGTTTTTTCATACGAAACAAAAAGGCAGCGGCAACTGCCTTTCCTGAAACTCAGACGCGGCTTAAGACGCCACGACGATAGAGATTACGACGAATGCGGCTTAAGCCCGCTTTGGGTTTACGCGGTTCATCGAGGCTCGCCAGCACGATCTCCAGTACCCGCTCGGCGACATCGCGGTGGCGCTGCGCCACCGCCAGCACCGGGCACTGCAGGAAGTCCAGCAGTTCATGATCGCCAAAGGTCGCAATCGCCAGATCGGAAGGGAGCTTGCCGTCCCGGCGCAGGGTCACGTCCAGTACCCCCTGCAATAGCGCAAAAGAGGTGGTAAACAGCGCCTGCGGCATGGGGTGCGTTTCCAGCCACTTCTCAAACAGCTGCGCCGCCGCCTCACGCTCATAGCTATTGGCGTACAGGAACTGCACATCACGCGGATCGTCTTTCCAGGCGGTACGAAACCCCTGCTCACGCAGGAAACTGACCGACAGCTCAGGCAGCGCGCCCAGGTAGAGAACGTTTTCCGCAGGGAACTTACGCAGCTCCGCCGCTAACATCTCCGCATCATCCTGATCGGCACCGACGACGCTGGTGAAATGCTCGCGGTCGAGCGCGCGGTCAAGGGCGACAATCGGGAAGGCGTCATTAGCCCAGCGTTGGTAAAAGGGGTGCTCCGGCGGGAGCGACGTAGAGACGATGATGGCGTCGACCTGGCGCTGCAGCAGATGCTCGATACAGCGCATTTCGTTGTCCGGCTGATCTTCCGAACAGGCGATCAGCAGCTGGTAACCACGCTGGCGCGCCTGACGCTCAAGATAGTTAGCAATCCGCGTATAGCTGGTGTTTTCCAGATCGGGAATCACCAGGCCAATAGAACGCGTCCGCCCTGCCCGCAGCCCTGCCGCCACCGCGTTCGGGTGGTAATTATGCTCACGCACAACCGCCATCACTTTTTCGACGGTTTTGTCGCTCACACGATACTGCTTTGCCTTTCCATTGATGACATAGCTTGCCGTGGTGCGTGAGACGCCGGCTAGCCGGGCGATTTCATCCAGTTTCACAATTGCCCCTTAAAAAATAAAAGATACTCCATAACCTTTTTAGGGATATAGGTTAAATTCCTTAACATCTAAGCGCAGAATAGTCACTGCGGCAACCGCTTTTCTCTGCGCTTCCGGCGGATTTCGCAAAAAAAAGCCCGGCGGGTTACGCCAGGCCATGAAAACAGCGCAAGCAATACGCTTAACGCATGGCTTTATCGCCGCGGGATAAGCCCACCACGCCGGAGCGAGCCACCTCAACGATTTTGGCCACGTCGCGGATCGTCGCCAGAAACGCGTCGAGTTTGTCGCTGGTGCCTGCCAGCTGCACGGTATAAATAGAAGGGGTGACGTCGATTATCTGCCCGCGGAAAATTTCCGCGTTGCGTTTAACCTCTTCCCGTCCATAGCCGCTGGCCTGGATTTTCACCAGCATAATTTCGCGTTCGACATAGGCGCCCTGCCCCAGTTCATTAACCCGCAGGACATCCACCAGCTTGTGCAGCTGTTTTTCGATCTGCTCCAGTACCTTGGCATCGCCAACCGTCTGGATCGTCATACGCGATAGGGTAGGATCGTCCGTCGGGGCAACCGTCAGGCTCTCAATGTTATAGCCGCGCTGAGAGAACAGACCGATCACGCGTGACAGCGCGCCTGACTCATTTTCCAGTAATACAGATAATATCCGGCGCATAATCAGGTTCTCTCCGTTTTGCTTAACCACATCTCATCCATGCCGCCGCCACGGATCTGCATCGGATAAACGTGTTCACTACCGTCGACGGTAACATCAACAAACACCAGGCGATTGTTCTTCACCTGCGCGAGCGCTTCGCTTAATTTCGCCTCCAGCTCGTCCGGGCGCGTAATGCGTATGCCGACATGGCCGTAGGCTTCCGCCAGCCGCGCGAAATCGGGCAGAGACTGCATATAAGATTGTGAATGGCGACCGGAGTAGATCATATCCTGCCACTGCTTCACCATGCCCAGATAGCGGTTGTTCAGATTGAGCACCAGCACCGGCAGCTCATACTGCAGCGCCGTCGACAGCTCCTGAATATTCATCTGGATACTGCCGTCGCCCGTGACGCAGACCACGGTCTCTTCCGGCAGCGCCATTTTCACCCCCAGCGCGGCGGGCAGGCCAAAGCCCATGGTGCCGAGACCGCCGGAGTTGATCCAGCGACGCGGCTTATCGAAACGGTAATAGAGCGCGGCGAACATCTGATGCTGACCCACGTCGGAGGTGACATACGCATCGCCGTTAGTTAAACGCCAGATGGTCTCGATCACCGCCTGCGGTTTGATCTGCTCGCTTTGGGCGTCATATTTCAGGCAGTTGCGCCCGCGCCACTGTTCGATGTGCTGCCACCAGTCGCGGATTTCGTCGAGCGGCTGGGTGAACGACTCCTGTTCCAGCAGTTCGAGCATCTGCTCCAGCACCAGCCTGGCGTCGCCGACAATCGGCACATCCGCCTGGACAGTTTTCGAAATAGAGGTGGGGTCGATGTCGATATGCAGAACCGTAGCGTCAGGGCAGTATTTCGCCAGGTTATTGGTGGTGCGATCGTCAAAGCGCACGCCCACGGCAAAAATAACGTCGGCGTTATGCATCGTCATGTTGGCTTCATAGGTGCCATGCATCCCCAGCATTCCTAAAGCCTGACGGTGCGAGGCCGGGAATGCCCCCAACCCCATCAGGGAAGAAACCATCGGCAGATTGAGCTGTTCAGCCAGCTGGCGAAGCTGCGCTTCGCACGCGGCGGTGATCGCGCCGCCGCCAACGTAGACTACCGGTTTTTTAGCCGCGGTCAGCGTTTGCAGGGCGCGTTTAATCTGCCCTTTATGCCCCTGAGTAGTGGGGTTGTAAGAGCGCATGCTCACCGTATCCGGCCAGACGTAAGGCAGCTTATTCGCGGGGTTAAGAATATCTTTTGGCAGATCGACCACCACCGGGCCTGGGCGGCCGCTGGCGGCAAGCCAGAACGCTTTTTTCAGCACGCCGGGGATGTCTTCCGTCTGTTTAACCAGAAAACTGTGCTTCACGACCGGACGGGAGATGCCCACCATGTCGCACTCCTGAAAGGCGTCGTAACCGATCAGCGAGGTCGCCACCTGCCCTGAGAGCACCACCAGCGGAATAGAGTCCATATATGCCGTGGCAATTCCCGTAATCGCGTTGGTCGCCCCAGGCCCTGAGGTCACCAGCACGACACCGACCTCGCCGGTTGCGCGCGCCAGCCCGTCCGCCATATGTACGGCAGCCTGTTCATGGCGCACCAGTACATGATCGATTCCGCCTACCGTGTGTAGCGCGTCGTATATATCGAGGACCGCGCCCCCGGGGTAACCGAATACTTGCTTCACGCCCTGATCGATTAACGATCGGACGACCATCTCGGCTCCAGACAACATCTCCATGGTTTGCCTCCAGGCTTGGTTTGGCGACTGGCAACGGAACATATTTCCGTCTTATCGCTCTGTTCAGTACAGAGGGAGCTCTGCATGCTGATTATGAATGGCAGTTAACATAACCGCTGAAAAACCGGCAGGCAATTAGCAAACGATTTGCTGTTAGGATGCAAAAAAGCACAAAAAAGAGGATGGTTCGAAGGAATCAGTGAAATTATCTGAGATAAGTAAAGACGATGATAAATCGTCTGCCAAAAAGGCTTGTGACCAGGAATTGATCCATTTTTACGGCGCACAGCGATGCGCCACAAAAATGTATTAGAACAAAACTCTGCAATAACGTTTCAGACCAGGATAAAGCAATAGAAACGCCCGTTTGTCGCTTAACGGTGGCAAACGGAAACCAGCAGTTCTTCCATCCACTGATGGCCCTTGTCGCGGCCTGCCGCTTCATGCCAGGAGAGGTAACAGGTACGGCTATTAAGTTTTAATGGCAGCGGCAGAATTTGCAGATCCAGTTTCTCAGCAAATTCATCAGCCAGCCAGCGAGGCGCGATGGCAACAAGGTGCGTTTGTGAAACAACATTCAGCACGCTGGTCATCGCCATACCCTGATAGGCAATGCTGGCTTGTTTATCGGCCGTGTCGTACCAGGGCTGGCTGAATGATGCATAACGATCCAGTGAAACCACAGCGTGCTGTTCGTTATACACATCGCTTTCACGCAGCGGACCATTCAAACGCGGGTGTTTTTTACTCGCTACCAGCACCATTTCATCTTTAAATAACGGCACGCAGGAAAACTCAGGACGGCGGAATTCATCATAGCCAATCACGAATTCTATTTCCTGATAGCGGAGCTGATGCTCAGTATTTTGGTTGAGTGATGATTTGAACACCAGATGGATATTTGGCGCGATCTCCTCAACACGATTGTAGATAATCGAGGTCAGCAAATTATCCAGCGGGCTGCAGACGCAGAGATTAAACACGCGCTCGCTGGTCACCGGTTCAAAACCGGACCCCGGTAATTCGTTCTGAACTAACTGTAACGCCTGACGGATGGAGCCAAAGAGCTGATATGCGCGCGCGGTGGGCTGAATACCCCTGCCATAACGCACAAATAACTCATCGTTAAACATGACTTTAAGCCGCGCCAGCGCGTTACTGACCGCCGGTTGCGACATACCCAGAGTATGGGCAGCACGCGTAATATTTTGTTCCTGCATTACGGCGTCGAAAATAGTTAACAGATTAAGATCAACTTTTCGCAGCTGAGGTTTGACTGGCTCGTTACTGGCCGTCGTCTCGACTTTTTCTTCTGACATATCCTTCTCCGGTATCATGCTAAATTCCATTTATCCTGGCAGCAATAACTCAAAGGAATATGATTTATCACGCATATAGGATTAGGGAAAGAGGGATTCAGCAAATTAGGAATGTATAAAGATGCTCCAGAGCCCGGCGAGCAATATCAAAGCGGGCCGTGAATCGGTTTTACTCTTAGGATGTGCTCCGATCAAACCATAAACAATATGAATGTACAATATGCCCGGACGCGGCTAAAAATGGCCTCAGGCAAAGTATTTCAGGCAAGAGCGATGATAATACTTAACTTATTTTTATCATTTATGTTTCTTTTATGGCTTAATTGATAAGTTCAGTAAATTATTCCCGATAATTCATTCAGATAGCGGAGGCATAAAAAAATGAATAAATTTAACTATCTGAAAAAAAATGTTCCGGTGGGGAACAAAGATTATTAAGTGTGAAACAGCACAAAAACCTTATTTTGCATTTTAACGCAGGAACAGCACAATTAACTAAAGCCAACGCAGTAACCCCCTCCTCTTTGCACACCTTTTTCAAAGGTAAAGGTTGACAACAAATGCCGTATCCAGTACCACTAAAAGCATATCGAATTCATCTGGAGTCTGGTTCATGATTCGCACTGTCGCTTTCATCGGTCTACTACTACTAAACGCATTCTCAGTGCGCGGTAGACTGGTGGGCAGCATTCAGCGTTGAATCACCCTCCAGTAAGACTAAGAACCCGCGCCCTGGCGCGGGTTTTTTTATGCTCGTAGCAAGGCGCCCAAAAAGACAAGGACCAAAACCATGAGTCAGCAAGTCATTATTTTTGATACGACCTTACGTGATGGCGAACAGGCGTTACAGGCGAGCCTGAGCGTAAAAGAGAAGCTGCAGATCGCTCTCGCCCTCGAACGTATGGGCGTAGACGTCATGGAGGTCGGCTTTCCGGTCTCTTCGCCGGGCGATTTTGAATCCGTCCAGACCATTGCCCGCAACGTGAAAAACAGCCGCGTCTGCGCGCTGGCGCGCTGTGTAGAAAAAGATATCGATGTCGCGGCGGAATCGTTGAAAGTAGCGGAAGCCTTCCGTATTCACACCTTTATCGCCACGTCGCCAATGCATATCGCCACCAAACTGCGCAGTACGTTGGATGAGGTGATCGAGCGCGCTATCTATATGGTGAAACGCGCGCGTAATTATACGGACGACGTTGAGTTCTCTTGCGAAGACGCGGGCCGTACCCCAATCGACGATCTGTCCCGCGTGGTTGAAGCGGCGATTCGCGCCGGAGCGAAAACCATTAATATCCCGGACACCGTCGGTTACACCATGCCGTTTGAGTTCGCCAATATCATCTCCGGCCTGTACGAACGCGTGCCAAATATCGACCAGGCAATCATCTCCGTACATACCCATGACGACTTAGGTCTGGCGGTCGGCAACGCTATCGCCGCCGTACACGCGGGCGCGCGTCAGGTAGAAGGCGCGATGAACGGTATCGGCGAGCGCGCGGGCAACTGTGCGCTGGAAGAAGTGATCATGGCCATCAAGGTGCGCAAAGATATTATGAATGTGCACACCCGTATCAATCATCAGGAGATCTGGCGCACCAGCCAGACCGTCAGCCAGATCTGCAATATGCCCATTCCGGCAAACAAAGCGATTGTCGGCACCGGTGCCTTTGCGCACTCGTCAGGTATTCACCAGGACGGCGTGCTGAAAAACCGCGAAAACTACGAAATCATGACCCCGGAGTCGATTGGCCTGAACCAGATTCAGCTGAACCTGACCTCTCGCTCCGGTCGAGCGGCGGTAAAACACCGTATGGAAGAGATGGGCTACCAGGAGTCTGATTACAATCTCGACAACCTGTATGACGCCTTCCTGAAGCTGGCGGATAAAAAAGGCCAGGTGTTCGATTACGATCTGGAAGCGCTGGCGTTCATCAATAAGCAGCAGGAAGAGCCGGAGCATTTCCGCCTGGACTATTTCAGCGTGCAATCCGGCTCCAGCGATATCGCCACCGCCTCGGTGAAACTGGCCTGCGGCGAGGAGATCAAAGCCGAGGCCGCCAACGGCAACGGGCCTGTCGATGCCATTTACCAGGCGATTAACCGCGTCACTGAATATGATATTGAACTGGTTAAATATGGATTAACCGCCAAAGGCCACGGCAAAGACGCGCTGGGTCAGGTAGACATTGTGGTCAACCATAACGGCCGCCGCTACCACGGCGTGGGCCTGGCAACGGATATCGTCGAATCATCGGCAAAAGCGATGGTTCACGTGCTGAACAATATCTGGCGCGCCGCCGAAGTGGAAAAAGAGTTGCAGCGCAAAGCGCAGAATAAAGAAAACAACAAGGAAACCGTGTGATGTCGAAGAATTACCATATTGCTGTTTTGCCGGGCGATGGCATTGGCCCGGAAGTCATGAACCAGGCATTAAAAGTACTGGAAGCCGTGCGTAACCGCTTTTCAATGCGCATTACGACCAGCCAGTATGATGTCGGCGGTATCGCCATCGATCGTCACGGCAACCCGCTGCCGCAGGCGACCCTGGAAGGGTGCGAGCAGGCTGACGCGATTCTGTTTGGTTCCGTAGGCGGCCCGAAGTGGGAAAACCTGCCCCCGGCGCAGCAACCGGAACGCGGCGCGCTGCTGCCGCTGCGTAAGCATTTCAAATTATTCAGCAACCTGCGTCCGGCGAAACTGTACCAGGGGCTGGAAGCGTTCTGCCCGCTGCGCGCCGACATCGCCGCCAACGGCTTTGATATCCTCTGCGTACGCGAACTGACCGGCGGCATCTATTTTGGCCAGCCGAAGGGCCGTGAAGGCAGCGGCCAGCATGAAAAGGCGTTTGATACCGAGGTGTATCACCGTTTCGAGATCGAACGTATCGCGCGTATCGCCTTTGAATCTGCGCGCAAGCGCGGCAAAAAAGTCCACTCCATTGATAAAGCGAATGTGTTGCAAACTTCCCTGCTGTGGCGCGAAATCGTCAATGAAATCGCCCAGCAGTACCCGGACGTGACGCTTTCGCATATGTATATCGATAACGCCACCATGCAGCTGATCAAGGACCCGTCCCAGTTTGACGTACTGCTCTGCTCAAACCTGTTTGGCGATATCCTTTCCGACGAGTGCGCGATGATCACCGGCTCCATGGGGATGCTCCCCTCTGCCAGCCTGAATGAACAGGGCTTTGGCCTGTACGAACCCGCGGGCGGCTCCGCGCCGGATATCGCCGGTAAAAATATTGCCAACCCGATTGCGCAGATCCTGTCGCTGGCCCTGCTGCTGCGCTACAGCCTGGATGCCGACGATGCCGCAACCGCGATTGAAAGCGCGATTAACCGCGCGTTAGAAGAAGGCGTACGTACCGGCGATTTGGCCCGGGGCGATGCCGCAGTCAGTACCGATGAGATGGGCGACATCATTGCCCGCTATGTCGCCGAAGGGGTGTAATTATGGCTAAGACATTATATGAAAAGTTGTTTGATGCGCATGTGGTGTACGAAGCGCCAAACGAAACCCCGTTGCTCTATATCGACAGGCATCTGGTGCATGAAGTGACCTCGCCGCAGGCATTTGATGGCCTGCGCGCTCACCATCGTCCGGTACGTCAGCCAGCGAAAACCTTCGCTACCATGGATCATAACGTCTCCACGCAAACCAAAGACATTAACGCCTCCGGCGAGATGGCGCGGATTCAGATGCAGGAGCTGATTAAGAACTGCAAAGAGTTCGGCGTAGAGCTGTATGACCTGAATCACCCCTACCAGGGGATCGTGCATGTGATGGGGCCGGAACAGGGCGTGACCCTGCCGGGCATGACCATCGTCTGCGGCGACTCCCATACGGCGACCCACGGCGCGTTCGGCGCGCTGGCGTTTGGTATCGGCACCTCTGAGGTAGAGCACGTGCTGGCGACCCAGACCCTCAAGCAGGGCCGGGCGAAAACCATGAAGATCGAAGTGAACGGCAAAGCCGCGCCGGGCATTACCGCCAAAGACATTGTGCTGGCGATTATCGGCAAAACCGGCAGCGCGGGCGGCACCGGGCATGTGGTGGAATTTTGCGGCGAAGCCATTCGTGATTTAAGCATGGAAGGTCGTATGACCCTGTGCAATATGGCCATTGAACTGGGGGCGAAAGCGGGCCTGGTTGCGCCGGATGAAACCACGTTCAACTACGTGAAGGGCCGTCTGCATGCGCCGAAAGGTCAGGCGTTTGATGAGGCCGTTGCCTACTGGAAGACCCTGAAGACAGACGATGGCGCGCACTTTGATGCGGTAGTGACCCTGCAGGCGGAAGAGATCGCCCCGCAGGTGACCTGGGGCACCAACCCCGGCCAGGTTATCTCCGTAACCGACATCATTCCCGATCCGGCCTCCTTTGCCGACCCGGTCGAGCGGGCAAGCGCCGAGAAAGCGCTGGCCTATATGGGCTTACAGCCGGGCGTACCGTTGACCGAAGTGGCGATTGATAAAGTCTTTATCGGCTCTTGTACCAACTCGCGCATTGAAGATCTGCGCGCCGCGGCGGAAATCGCCAAAGGGCGTAAAGTTGCGCCGGGCGTGCAAGCGCTGGTTGTACCTGGCTCCGGGCCGGTAAAAGCGCAGGCGGAAGCGGAAGGTCTGGACAAGATTTTTATCGAAGCGGGTTTTGAATGGCGTCTGCCCGGCTGCTCTATGTGCCTGGCGATGAACAATGACCGCCTGAACCCCGGCGAGCGTTGCGCCTCTACCAGCAACCGCAACTTTGAAGGCCGTCAGGGCCGCGGTGGCCGTACTCATCTGGTGAGCCCGGCAATGGCCGCCGCCGCCGCCGTGACCGGCCATTTCGCCGATATTCGCAGCTTATAAGGAGATAATCATGGCAGAGAAATTTACGCAGCACACCGGCCTGGTTGTCCCTCTGGATGCCGCCAACGTCGATACTGACGCCATCATTCCCAAGCAGTTTTTGCAGAAGGTCACCCGCACCGGTTTCGGCGCGCATCTGTTTAATGACTGGCGTTTTCTGGATGACAAGGGCGAAGTGCCAAACCCGGAGTTCGTGCTTAACTATCCGGTCTATAAAGGAGCCTCCATTCTGCTGGCGCGGGAAAACTTCGGCTGCGGCTCATCACGCGAGCACGCCCCCTGGGCGCTGACCGACTATGGCTTTAAGGCCGTTATCGCGCCAAGTTTCGCCGACATCTTTTATGGCAACAGCTTCAACAATCAGCTGCTGCCGGTCACGCTGAGCGATGAGCAGGTAGACGAGCTGTTTACGCTGGTCAAAGCCAATCCGGGCATGACGTTTGAAGTGGATCTGGAAGCCGAAGTGGTGAGAGCAGGCGATAAATTGTACGCCTTTAAAATCGATCCCTTCCGTCGGCACTGCATGCTTAACGGTCTGGACAGTATCGGCCTGACGTTGCAGCACGAAGATGCTATCGCCGCTTACGAAGACAAGCAGCCTGCCTTTATGCGCTAAGCCCTGCCCTTTTGCCCGGTCAGCCGACCGGGCTTTTCCTGAATTAAAACGTGATCCAATTCACAAATTTTGAAATTTCCCGCCGTCAGAAAATAGCTTAGTTGAAAATTTAAAATTTTTTTATGGTTCGCCCTGCCGTTTAGGTCAAATTAACAACGTCTTTTGTAGATGTTCACAGTAACAAGTAAAAATGGTGCTGACGTATTTAACGAGAAAATACATTTGTGTTAATTATTTGTTAATTTTATAGAAAGTCCCTATGGTTACGGGCAAAAAAAAGCATTATTTTTCCCCGGACCGGCTCGTTATCTTCCCCCACAGATAATCATTATTTTAGCTATGTCAGGAGTACGCCTGCCTGGCCCGTGGAGAGAGAAAATGAGCCACTATCAACACCTGTTTACCCCGCTCACCATCAACGGGATGACGCTAAAAAACCGCATCATCATGCCGCCAATGGGCACCAATCTGGCAAGCCTCAACGGCGAAGTATCGCAGGAACAGCTCGAGTACTACGAACTGCGCGCCAGAGGCGGCACGGGTTTAATCACCATCGAAAATATCTGTATTGATTTCCCTTTCGCCTCCAACGGCACAACGCAACTGCGTATCGATAACGATCAATATATTCCCGGCTTATTTAAATTAACGGAGACGCTGCATAAACATGGCGCCCGCGTCTCTATTCAGCTTAATCATGCGGGCGCTTCCGCTTACGCCTATCGCCTGAATGGCGAACAGCCGCTCTCCTCTTCCAGCACGCCATCGAAAAAGAACGGCAATATTCCCCGTCCGATGACCCATGAAGATATTTATCGTGCGGTAGAGAAGTTCGGCGACGCGGCGGAACGCGTGCGCCGCGCCAATTTTGACTGCGTAGAAATTCACGCCGGTCACTCCTATTTAATCAGCCAGTTTTTATCGCCGCTGTTTAATAAACGCACCGATGAGTTCGGCGGTAGCGTAGAGAACCGCGCGCGTATTCTGACCCTTATCGTCGATAAAGTCCGCGCCAGCGTGGGGCCGCGCTTTCCCATCAGCCTGCGCTTTAGCGCCGATGATTTTCTTGAAGGCGGCAATACGCTGGAAGATTCGCTGCGCATCCTGGAACTGTGCCAGGAGAAGGTGGACATTCTTAACGTTTCTGCCGCGCAAAATGACAACCTCAATCTGCAAATCGATCAGATGTCGCTGGAAGATGGCTGGAAGCGCTATCTCTCCCGCGCGGTACGGGACAAATTCAATAAGCCGACGGTCATTGCCGGCAATATCCGCAGCCCGAAAGTTGCCGAGGATATTATCGCCAGCGGCGACGCCGATCTGATCGCCATTGGCCGCGGCCTGATTGCCGAACCAGAGTGGGTGCAAAAAGTGCAGAGCGGCAACGAGCGCCTGCTGCGCAAGTGCATCTCCTGCAATATCGGCTGTGCTGACCACCGTATCGCCCGTTCCCGCCCGCTGCGCTGCTCCATCAACCCGGATATCATTCACGGCGACGCCTACAAACAGCGCGCCGTTAATCAGGAGACGCGCGTTGTGGTGATCGGCGCGGGCACCGCGGGTATGGAAGCCGCCTGCACCGCGGCGGAAGTGGGTTGCCACACCTGGCTGCTGGAAAAAACCCACAGCCTGGGCGGCCTGGCGAGCGAAATCTCCCTTCTGCCGGAAAAAAAACGCATCGCCGATTTCCCGCAGTTTATGAAAACCCGTCTGGCTGGTTTAGATAACCTGATGGTTCAGGTTGGCCATACGGCGAGCGTTGAGTCCGTCTCCGCCCTGCGTCCTGACCTGATTGTAACCGCCACCGGCTCTGTTCCGCTGCTGCCGCCTATTAGCGGACTCAAGGAAAACATTGATGCTACCGGCGGCAACGTCTTCTCGATCATGGGCATGATCCATCAGCTCGATAAATTCAGCGATGTGAAAGGTAAACGCATCGCCGTGGTCGGCGCGGGCGCGGTCGGTCTGGATGTGATTGAGTATTTCTCTCTTCGCGGCGCACAGTGCGTGTTAATTGAGATGCAAGACGCCGCAGGGCGCGATCTCGATATCATCACCAAAAACGCCATGCTGACCATGCTGGATGAACACCATGTCGAACAGCATATGAACACGCAGCTTGTTGAAGTCTCCGCCAACCATTTTAGCGTCAAAAATGCCGACGGCGCGTTCGATATTCCCTTCGATTACGGCTTTGTGTGCCTGGGAATGCGCGCTAACAGAAGCGGCCTCGATGAAATTGAACGCTGGGCCAACGCCAACAACGTAAAAGTAATGAATATCGGCGACAGCCTGGCGGCGCGGCGCATCATTGATGGCGTACGCGAAGGCCGCAACGTGCTGGATGCCCTGGAAGATATGGGCGTGCTGGGTATCCGCGAAGCGCAACGAATTCCCGTTTTAACTTACTAAGGACTTTATCATGGCTGAACGTATTACAGGACACACCGAACTGATTGGGCTTATCGCCACGCCAATTCGTCACAGCATGTCGCCGACCATGCACAATGAAGCGTTTGCGCACCTGGGGCTGGATTATGTTTATCTGGCCTTTGAAGTGGGCAACCAGGAGCTGAAAGACGTGGTGCAGGGCTTCCGGGCGATGAAGCTGCGCGGCTATAACGTCTCTATGCCGAATAAAACCGAAATCTGCCAGTATCTCGACAAGCTTTCTCCAGCGGCTGAACTGGTTGGCGCGGTCAATACCGTGGTCAATGATAATGGCGTACTGACCGGTCATATCACCGACGGCACCGGCTACATGCGCGCGCTGCGTGAAGAAGGCATTGATATCATCGGTAAGAAAATGACCGTGCTGGGCGCGGGCGGCGCTGCGACAGCCATCTGCGTGCAGGCCGCGCTGGATGGGGTCAAAGAGATCGCTATCTTCAATAAAAAAGATAAGTTCTTCCCGAACGCGGAGAAGACCGTGGCCAAGATCCGCAACAACACCAACTGCGAGATCCATCTCTACGATCTGGACGATCATGAAAAACTGCGCGCCGAAATCGCCAGCAGCGTGATCCTCACCAACGCTACCGGCGTCGGCATGAAACCGTTTGAAGGCCAGATGTTGCTGCCAGATGCCAGCTTCCTGCGCCCTGAGCTGATCGTCTCCGATGTGGTCTATAACCCGCGTAAAACCCATCTGCTGGAAGTCGCAGAGCAACAGGGCTGCCGCACCATTAACGGCCTGGGGATGATGCTGTGGCAAGGCGCGCGCGCTTTTGAGATCTGGACGGGCAAAGAAATGCCGGTTGAGTACGTCAAAAGTATCCTGTTCTAAGGATGAGCGCGATGAAAAATCAATATGTCCCAACGGCAGCTGGGCTATATCTTAATTACCTGATTCACGGTATGGGGGTATTGTTAATTACCCTCAACATGGCGAATCTGCAGGAACAATGGGGAACCGACGCTGCCGGCGTCTCCATTGTCATTTCGTCGCTCGGGATTGGTAAGCTCGCTACGATCGTGACAGGCTTCCTGTCCGACCGTTTCGGTCGTAAACCTTTTATCTATCTCGGCATAGCCAGCTATGTGGTGTTCTTCCTCGGTATTCTGCTGACGAAAAACATCTATCTGGCTTATTGCTGCGGCATTATGGCGGGTCTGGCGAACAGCTTCCTCGATTCCGGTACTTATCCGGCGCTGATGGAATCTTTCCCTAACTCCGCCAGCCGGGCAAACGTGCTGATCAAAGCCTTTGTTTCTGCCGGGCAGTTCCTGTTGCCGTTCATTATCAGCGCGCTGATTTGGGCGAACATGTGGTATGGCTGGTCGTTTATCATCGCTGCAGCACTGATGGTTCTGAGCGCGATCTATCTGATAAAAATGCCTTTCCCGGACCATCGGGCGAAGAAGGAAACCGCAGAAAAATCACCAGCCGCCGCCGTTGCCCCGAAAGCGGACTCCGGCAAGCTGGATATGGTCATCTTTACCCTGTACGGCTATATCGGTATGGCGACTTTTTATCTGGTCAGCCAGTGGTTAGCGCAGTACGGCGAGTTCGTTGCCGGGATCCCGCATGAGTCAGCAATCAAGCTGCTGAGCGTCTATACCGCCGGTTCCCTGACATGCGTATTTGTCACTGCGGCCTTTGTCAAAGAGGTATTTAGCTCAGCCGTCGCCATGATCATCTACACCTTCCTGTCGATGATTTCACTGCTGATCGTCTGCCTGTTCCCTACGCCAATGATTGTGACCGGCTTCGCCTTTATCATCGGCTTTGCCGCCGCTGGCGGCGTGCTGCAGATAGGCGCGACCATTATGGCTATGAGCTTCCCCAATGGAAAAGGCAAAGCCACCGGGATCTTTTATACCGCTGGAAGCCTGGCAAGCTTTACGATCCCACTTATCACGGCAAAACTATCGAAGATGGGTATCGCCAGCATTATGTGGTTCGATCTTCTGATCGCTATCGTCGGCTTTGTTATCGCCCTGTATATCGGTTATCGTCAGCTACAGGCGCGTGCGGCTCTGAAATCTTCCGGCGTAGCGGCAACAGCCTGATTGCCCGGAATAAAGAATAATGGATACCAACATGATTCAAGCAGTAACAGTTAAAAACGTCACTTTTCAGGAAGGCCAGACCCTGATTTGTGTGCCGCTGATCGGCAAAACCCTGGAAGAAGTGCAGCGCAACGCTCAGGCGCTGGCCACCTCCGGTGCGGACATCATCGAATGGCGTGTTGATCATTTCAACGGCGTTGAAGAGATGGCGCAGGTGCTCAACGCGCTGGCAGAAATCCGTCGCGCGCTGACAGATATGCCGCTGCTGTTCACCTTCCGCAGTAAAAAAGAGGGTGGCGAAAAGGAAATCAGCGACGAAGCCTACTTTGCGCTCAATCGTCAGGCTGCCGCCAGCGGCCTGGTGGATGTTATCGACATTGAACTGTTCAATGACGAAGCGCAGGTTCGCGCGGTAGTGAACGATGCCCATGCCAGCGGCGTGAAGGTGATCATGAGCAACCATGATTTCCATAAAACGCCCGCTCAGGAAGACATTATCCACCGTCTTCGTCGCATGCAGGAGCTGGGGGCGGATCTGCCGAAGATCGCGGTGATGCCGCAGTCGCCGCAGGATGTACTGACCCTGCTGTCGGCCACGCTGACCATGAAAGAAAAGTACGCCACCCGTCCGATCATCACCATGTCGATGGGCAAAATGGGCGGCGTCAGCCGTGTGACCGGCCGTCTGTTCGGCTCAGCGATGACCTTCGGCACCGTTGGCCAGGCCTCGGCGCCGGGACAGATCGCCATTGCTCAGCTGCGTGAAGTGATGGATATCTTGTCCTGATGATCACCGTGCCCGGAGCAAACCTCCGGGCGCGTTTTCAACCGGTGCGTTGGCTGTCATCAATAACAAACTCTTTAAACGACTGAATAGCAGGGGAAAGCACTCGCTCTTTCATTGTGGCGAGATAAATATAGCGCGGAGGGATCTTATTTTTTATCGTCAGGATATGGACATTGTAATTGGCGAGCGCGGAGATCCGCGGCATGATCGCTATCCCATAATCGATACTGACCAGCCCCGCCATCGCCGTGTCCTCTTCAACATAACAGGCGATATCCGGCACCATTTTTTGCTGCATGAAAACATTATCGATAAACGGGCGTAATCCGCTATTTTCTGCAAAGTAGACGTAGGGATAATGAATCGTCTCAGCCAGCTCGACCTCATGTTGATATAAGCGCGCCAGGGGATGATCTTTAGCGGTAACGACAACCAGCTCCTGCTGAATGATCGGAATAAAATCGATATCCGGCTCATCGGCAATATAGGAACAGAGTGCTAAATCCGTCTTACCCGCTTTCAGTTCCTGTAATAAATTGAGCGAGGTTCCCTGGGTAAAGGAAAAGGTTACGTTGTGATGAGAAGGTGAAGCAGAATACTTCTGAATTAACTGCGGTACAACATATTCGCCCATTGTATAAATAAAAGCGATGCGGATATTCTCCTTGCTTTCCAACCCGCTTTTTTGCAATGTCAACCGCCCCTTCTCCAGCGACGCCAGCGCATCTTCTACATAGGGAAGAAAACGTTTCCCGTTCTGCGTAATCTCTACGTTGCGCCCTTTACGGGCAAAGAGCGAGACGCCGAGTTCCTTCTCCAGTTCAGATATGGCATGGCTTAGCGAGGGTTGAGTGATAAAAAGGCTCGATGCCGCCTCCGTGTAATGCTGCGTTTCCGACAAACGCTTGAAATAGTAAAGTTGCTTTAGGTTCATTATTTTTGACCGTATAATATAAAAATCAATCACTGCAACAAATATAACATACCCACACCTATTAAGCGGGTATAAAAGCGTAAATATCGGCATAACCGACGAAAACCATTCAGGTGTGTGAATATGATGTAAAAGAACAGAAACAATATGCTGAATAAAGGCCTCAATAAAATATTTCTGCATGTATGGTTACATACAAAAATATTTTAAATCTTAAAGGAAAATAATATGAGGACGATAGACAGCCAGCAAAGCGCTGTTCCCTTAGCGGGCCAGCCACGGAGAAGCCGGGCGCGTATTGTTATTTTACTGTTACTGTCTGTTGGTACAATGATCAACTATCTCGATCGTACCATTTTGGGCATTGTTGCTCCGGCGCTGACCAAAGAGATCCATATCGATCCGGCGATGATGGGCATCGTCTTTTCCGCCTTCGCCTGGACTTATGCGCTGGCGCAAATTCCTGGCGGTATGTTTCTCGACCGTTTCGGCAATAAAATTACCTATGCGCTCTCTATCTTTTTCTGGTCGCTGTTTACCTTATTACAGAGCTTTTCCGTGGGTCTGAAATCGTTACTGCTGCTCCGTCTGGGGCTGGGAATTAGCGAAGCGCCCTGCTTTCCGGTCAATAGTCGGGTGGTCGGCACATGGTTCCCACAGCATGAAAGGGCGCGGGCAACGGCAACGTATACGGTTGGTGAATATATTGGGCTGGCCGCTTTCTCGCCGTTGCTTTTCCTTATTCTTGAACACCATGGCTGGCGCACGCTATTTTTCCTGACCGGCGCGCTAGGTATTATTTTCACTTTTATCTGGTGGCGTTTTTACCGCGAGCCGCATGAATCCACCCTCGCCAATAAAGCGGAACTGGAATATATCGGCGCGAATAACGGCCAGAAAACCGCTGAAAACGTGCCTTTTAACTGGCCGGATGCAAAGCGTCTGCTGTGCTGCCGACAGGTTATTGGCGCCAGCCTTGGGCAGTTCGCGGGGAATACCACGCTGGTCTTCTTCCTTACCTGGTTCCCGACCTACCTTGCCCAGGAGCGCCAGCTGCCGTGGCTTCACGTCGGCTTCTTCGCCACCTGGCCATTTATGGCGGCAGCGGTCGGCATTATTTTCGGCGGCTGGGTTTCCGACAGATTATTAAAGAAAACGGCATCCGTAAATTTCAGCCGTAAGCTGCCTATTATTGCCGGTTTATTACTGTCGAGCTTTATTATCACCGCGAACTGGGTTTCCAGTAACACGCTGGTCATTATTATTATGTCGGTTGCTTTCTTTGGTCAGGGCATGGTTGGCCTGGGCTGGACGCTTATATCCGATATCGCGCCTAAGAATATGGCCGGGCTGACGGGCGGTATTTTTAACTTCTGTGCAAATATGGCATCCATTATCACGCCGCTAATTATCGGCTTTATTATCTCCGGCACCGGTAATTTCTTTTATGCGCTGATCTATATTGGCGTAACGGCTCTGGTTGGCGTGGTGGCTTACGTGTTTATCATTGGCGATATCAAGCGCATCGTCCTGCAATAACGTACAGCTCCCGGCGTCACGCCGGGAGCGTGCTCGACTACACGTCTTTTACCCTGCTGGTCAGAAAAAGCGTCAGCAGCGAAATCGCCGCAATCACCCAGTACACTCTGGCATGGCCGAAGCTTTGCGCCAGCGCACCCTGGATTACGCCTGCCAGGATCACCCCGGTTGAGATGCTGTTGGTGAACAGCGTAGTGGCGGAGCCTGCGCGGCCCGGCATCAAATCCTGAAACCACAGCATGCCGATCCCGGCGATAATGCCGATAAAAATCGCATTAAAAATTTGCAGGCCAAGCAGCGCCTCATGGCTGTGAAACATCAGTAGCCCAAGGTAAAACACCACCCCGGAGGCGACCGCGCTTACCATCATCCTGCGCTTGCCAAAACGCTTAACGTAGTAGCCCGCCAGGATCATCGCCGGGATCTCCAGCCCTGCCGCCGTGCCCATCAGTACGCCTGCCAGGCTGTCCGGCAGACCAAGCTCGCTGCTGATCCATAACGGCATATCAATGATGTACATGGTGTTGCAGGTCCACATCAGCGTGGAGGCAATAAACAGCATCCTGACGTTGCGATCGCTCCAGCCTTTCACCTCAGTTACGGCAACGTCCGTGGGCTGTTCAATGCGTTTAGCCGACGGCAGCCATAGCGCAATCACCGCCAGGCTCAGGGCGAATATCCCGGCGGCAACGACGTACATGGCGGTAAACCCGTAATTGAGCGCCAGCATAAATGCCAGCGGCGGGCCAATGACCCAGGCAACGGAGATTTGCGCACGCATGATCGAGCTGAACATCACCACTTCCCGCGCGGAGCTGTCGGCATACTCCCGCGCCAGCGCGAACAGTTGCGGCATGGCCGTGCTCGCCAGCGAGGCCAGCATTACGCCGCAGGTGATAAGCGTCAGGTAGTGGCGGTTGAAGGCGAAAAGAAGGGCGTTACCTACCGCCATCAGGCAACAGAACATAATCAGCTTTTTGCGATCGCCCTGCCTGTCGGAGCGGTGGGCCAGCGTCAGGCTTACCGCAATACCCGCGATGGCGTTGACGGTATAGAACAGTCCAACCCAGAAAGGCTGTACCCCCACCTCGCGGCTTAAAAAGAGGCTCAGCGTCGGTGACTGTAACGCTCCTGCCACCCCAACCATAAACGTGACGACCATAAAAGCGAGGTAGACACCGTTCAGGCGGCGTCCCATCGTCATCAACCAAAGCATAGTGTTCCCTTGCGTGAGTAGAAACGAAAAAAGCCAGCAGATAATAACTGCTGGCGTGGTGATTAGCACCAATACTCAGTCACACATGATAGCTGCGGTTCAGCGTTGAGGAACTGATTTTGTCACTTCCTTCTCCCACCGCTTCCTCGCTTCATCACGGACAATTATTGGCTTAATATAGGGATTAATAAATTGCTGACTTTTTATCAGGAGTTCCCCTTTTATGTCGTCAGGTCGTCTGCAACAGCAGTTCATTCGTCTATGGCAATGCTGCGAGGGAAAATCCCAGGAGACCACGCTCAACGAGCTGGCGGACTTACTTAGCTGCTCGCGGCGGCATATGCGCACGCTGCTCAACACGATGGAGTCCCGCGGCTGGCTGACCTGGCAGGCAGAGGCCGGGCGCGGCAAGCGTTCACGCCTTACCTTTCTCTATACGGGCCTGGCGCTCCAGCAGCAGCGAGCGGAAGATCTGCTGGAGCAGGATCGCATCGATCAGTTGGTCCAACTGGTGGGCGATAAAAACGCCGTCCGCCAGATGCTGGTATCGCACCTGGGCCGCAGCTTCCGCCAGGGGCGGCATATTCTGCGGGTGCTCTACTATCGTCCACTGCGCAATCTTCTGCCGGGCAGCGCCCTGCGCCGCTCTGAAACCCATATGGCGCGCCAGATATTCAGCGCCCTGACGCGCATAAATGAGGAAAATGGGGAACTGGAAGCGGATATCGCCCATCACTGGAAGTCACTTTCCCCGCTGCACTGGCGTTTTTATCTGCGCCCCGGCATCCATTTTCACCACGGGCGGGAACTGGAGATGGACGATGTCATCACCTCCCTTGACCGGGTGCGCGCTTTGCCCCTTTATTCGCACATTACACAGGTGGTTTCGCCTACGCCCTGGACGCTGGATGTCCATCTTAACCAGCAGGACTGCTGGCTTCCGTGGCTGCTGGGTCAGGTGCCCGCCATGATCCTGCCGCAGGAGTGGCCGACGATGGCCAACTTTTCCAGCCATCCGGTAGGCACCGGCCCTTACGCGGTAACCCGCAATAACGCCAGCCAGCTCAAGATCCATGCCTTTGACGACTATTTTGGCTACCGGGCGCTGATTGATGAGGTCAACGTCTGGGTGCTGCCGGAAATTGGCGAGGACCCTACCGGCGGCCTGACGCTGGAGGGGCCAACCGAGGGCGAAAAAGCGGTGGAAAGCCGCCTCGAAGAGGGGTGCTACTACCTGATGTTTGATAACCGTTCCCACCGCGGCGCCAGCCAGGCGGTGCGGGAGTGGGTAAGCCAGATTTTGTCGCCTAACAACCTGCTTTATCACGCCGACGCGCAGTACCAGCGCTACTGGTTCCCGGCCTACGGCCTGCTGCCGCGCTGGCATCATGCCTGTCCAGGCAGAGGCGAAAAACCGGCCGGGCTGGAGACGCTAACGCTCACCTTCTATCGTGACCATAACGAACATAAAGCGCTTGCCAGCACCATGAGCAAGCTGCTGGCGCAGCAGGGCGTGCGCCTGGAGATCGTGGAGGTGGATTACGATGAGTGGCACCGGGGCGAGGTCATCAGCGATATCTGGCTCAACAGCGCCAACTTTACCCTGCCGCTGGATTTCTCGCTGTTCACCCACCTTTATGAAGTGCCGCTTATTCAGCACTGTATTCCCATCGACTGGCAGGCCGACGCCGCCCGCTGGCGCGCCAAAGAGATGAATCTTGCCGCCTGGTGCCAGCAGCTGCTGGCCACCAAGGCTATCGTGCCGTTAACCCATCACTGGCTGATGATACAGGGGCAGCGCAGTATGCGCGGCCTGCGGATGAACACGCTGGGCTGGTTTGATTTTAAGTCGGCGTGGTTTGCGCCGCCGGATCCATAGCCCTTTGCGAAAACGAACAAAGTCATTACACTGTTGCCGTGCTCAACGGGGTGCTGCGCGTAAGCGTGTGCTGAGAAAATACCCGTCGAACCTGATCCGGATAACGCCGGCGAAGGGATTTGAGGCTCTCGCTCAAAAACCTTTGCCACCTATTTTCGAGGTGCAAAGTGCTCAAGAAAGTTCTGCCGTTCCTGCTGCTTGTCGCAGCGCCTGTTTTCGCTAAGCCCACGCTGACCGTCTACACCTATGACTCCTTTGCCGCCGACTGGGGGCCTGGCCCGGCGGTAAAAAAAGCCTTTGAAGCCGACTGCGGTTGCGAGCTGAAATTCGTGGCGCTGGAAGATGGCGTCTCGCTGCTCAACCGCCTGCGTATGGAGGGCAAGAACAGCAAGGCTGACGTGGTGCTGGGGCTGGATAACAACCTGATTGAAGCAGCAACGCAAACGAAACTGTTTGCGAAAAGCGGCGTCGCGGCCGGGGCGGTGAATGTGCCCGGCGGCTGGAAGAACGATACCTTCGTCCCGTTTGATTACGGCTGGTTTGCCTTCGTCTATGACAAAACTAAACTGAAAAACCCGCCGAAAAGCCTGAAAGAACTGGTCGAAAGCGAGCAAAAATGGCGCGTGATTTATGAAGATCCGCGCACCAGCACACCGGGGCTTGGCCTGCTGCTGTGGATGCAAAAAGTCTACGGCGACGAAGCGCCGCAGGCGTGGCAGAAACTGGCGCAGAAAACCGTCACCGTCACCAAAGGCTGGAGTGAAGCCTACGGCCTGTTCCTGAAAGGGGAAGGCGATCTGGTGCTGAGCTACACCACCTCTCCGGCTTACCACATCATCGAAGAGAAAAAGGATAACTACGCGGCGGCAAATTTCAGCGAAGGGCACTATTTGCAGGTTGAAGTTGCCGCCCGCACCGCTGCCAGCAAGCAGCCGGAGCTGGCGCAGAAATTCCTGCAGTTTATGCTCACACCTGGCTTCCAGAATGCCATCCCTACCGGCAACTGGATGTATCCGGTCAGCAATGTCTCCCTGCCGGCTGGCTTTGAGACGCTGGTAAAACCGCAGAGCTCGCTGGAATATACCTCGCAGGACGTCGCCGCCGGGCGCAGCGGCTGGATTAGCGAATGGCAACGCGCCGTCAGCCGTTAATCCCAGGCTGGCTGATCCCCGGCCTCAGCGCCGCCGCCCTGATGGTGGCGGTGGCGCTGGCCGCCTTTTTCGCCCTGTGGCGCTACGCCCCGGAGAGCGCGCTGTCCACGCTCTGGCAGGACAGCTACCTCTGGCACGTGGTGCGCTTTTCGTTCTGGCAGGCCTTTCTCTCTGCCCTGCTCTCCGTCGGCCCGGCAATTTTTCTCGCCCGCGCCCTCTACCGCCGCCGCTTTCCCGGCCGTCTGGCCCTGCTGCGCCTGTGCGCGATGACGTTAATCCTGCCGGTGCTGGTGGGGGTGTTCGGTATTCTGAGCGTCTACGGGCGTCAGGGATGGCTGGCGTCCCTCTTTGCCTCGTTCGGTATGGAGTGGCGTTTCTCGCCATACGGATTACAGGGCATTCTGCTGGCGCATGTTTTCTTTAACCTGCCGATGGCCGCCCGGCTGCTGTTGCAGACGCTGGAGCAGATCCCCGGCGAACAGCGGCAGCTGGCGGCGCAGCTGGGTATGCGCGGCTGGTCGTTCTTCCGTTTTGTCGAGTGGCCGTGGCTGCGGCGGCAGATCCCCTCCGTCGCCGCGCTGATTTTTATGCTCTGCTTCGCCAGTTTCGCCACCGTGCTGTCGCTGGGCGGCGGACCACGAGCGACCACTATTGAGCTGGCTATTTACCAGGCGCTCAGCTACGACTTCGATCCGGGCCGCGCGGCGCTGCTGGCGCTGATTCAGATGAGCTGCTGTCTGGGCCTGGTTTTACTCAGCCAGCGGCTCAGTAAAGCGATAGCGCCAGGCAGCCATCAAATCCAGGGCTGGCGCGACCCCTACGACCGACGCTGGAGCAAAATCGCCGATATCGTGCTGATCACGCTGGCGCTTATGCTGCTACTGCCGCCGCTGCTGGCGGTGATTCTCGATGGCCTTAATCTGAGCCTGCCCAGGGTGCTGGCCCAGCCAGTGCTCTGGCAGGCTATCTGGACGTCGGTGCGCATTGCGCTGGCGGCGGGGCTGCTCTGCGTTACGTTTACGATGATGCTGCTCTGGAGCAGCCGCGAGCTGCGCGCCCGCCAGCAGCAGCTCGCCGGGCAGGCGCTGGAGCTGAGCGGCATGTTGATTCTGGCGATGCCGGGCATTGTGCTGGCGACCGGCTTCTTTCTGCTGCTCAACGACACCGTCGGCCTGCCCGCCTCCGCCGACGGCATTGTCATTTTCACCAATGCCCTGATGGCAATACCTTACGCCCTGAAAGTGCTGGAAAACCCGATGCGCGACACCACCGCCCGCTACAGCCTGCTGTGCCAGTCGCTGGGGATGAGCGGTTTTCGCCGTTTACGGGTGGTGGAACTGCGGGCGCTGAAGGTGCCGCTGGCCCAGGCGATGGCCTTCGCCTGCGTGCTCTCCATTGGTGATTTTGGCGTAGTGGCGCTGTTTGGCAATGACGATTTCCGCACGCTGCCCTTCTATCTTTACCAGCAAATCGGCTCATATCGCACCCAGGACGGCGCGGTCACCGCGCTGATACTGCTGCTGCTCTGTTTCCTGTTATTTACCGTTATTGAAAAACTTCCGGGCCGCCATGCTAAAACTGATTGATGTCACCTGGCTATACCAGCATTTACCCATGCGCTTTACCCTGTCGGTCAGGCAGGGGGAGCAGGTCGCGGTGCTCGGCCCAAGCGGCGCGGGGAAAAGCACGCTCCTGAGCCTGATTGCCGGTTTTCTGCCGCCTGCCAGCGGTACCATCATGATTGCGAATCAGGATCACACCCGCACCCCGCCAGCGCGCCGCCCGGTCTCGATGCTGTTTCAGGAAAATAATCTGTTCACCCATCTCACCGTGCGCCAGAACATGGGGCTGGGGTTAGACCCCGGCCTGAAACTGTCGGCGACGCAGAAGAGTAAGCTTGACGCCATCGCCGCCGCCATGGGGCTGGAAGATCTGTTGAACCGCCTGCCCGGTGAACTTTCCGGCGGCCAGCGTCAGCGGGTGGCGCTGGCGCGCTGCCTGGTACGCGAGCAGCCTTTACTGCTGCTGGACGAGCCCTTCTCCGCTCTCGACCCGGCTCTGCGTCAGGAGATGCTTACGCTGGTCAACGAGGTGTGCGAGCGCCAGCAGCTAACGCTACTGATGGTGTCGCATAACGTGGAGGAGGCCGCGCGCATCGCATCAAGGGCGGTGGTGATTGCCGACGGGCGGATTGCCTGGGATGGGGAGACCCGCACCCTGCTGAGCGGCAACGCGCCGGTCTCCGGGCTGCTGGGGATCAGGTAACCACTTTCGCCAGAATATCAATATAGACCGGCATCAGCGGATGGCGCACCAGCAGGAAAACGGCAATCCCGGCGGCGCACAGCAGCGCCGGGGCCAGCCAGAGCAGCCGCTGTCGCGGCAGGTACTGCGTCAGCCTGTCGATGCCGGACCGGCCGCTGCGCCACAGTCGCCAGCACAGCCAGAACGCCAGCCACAGCAGGAGCGCCGCTGCCAGCAGCAGCCATTTAAAACCGCCGCTCTGTTCATCGGCGGGGATATCAATTGCCGCTCCGGCGAGAATTCCGGGCAGAAAGTAGAACGGCGGCCAGAACAGGCAGCCAATCAAATTAGGCGGGATAAACTTCCTGACCGGCAGATCCAGCATCCCGGCGACCATTGGCACCAGCGGCCGCGTCGGGCCGACAAAACGCCCCACCAGAATAGTGAACATGCTGTGCTGATGCAGCGCATGCTCCGTTTTATCCAGCAATGCTTTGTTTTTGCGTAAAAAAGACCAGCGATGCAGCGGCTTCTTAAACCGCCACCCCAGCCAGAACGAGATCCAGTCGCCAAGCAGACAGCCGACAATGCCCGCAAGCCAGGCGTGCCAGAAATTCACTTCGCCGCTGCCGATCAGCGCGCCCAGCCCGGCCATCATCACCGTTCCCGGTAAAATAAGCCCCACCAGCGCCAGCGACTCCAGAAAGGCGACCAGCAGAACGGCTATCAGGGTATAGGCCGCGGATTGCGTAATAAAATGATCCAGCAGTGCTTGCATAACGTACCCGGCAGTATGATCAGCAGAGGATTGTGCGGTGAGGCACTATTTGCGTCAATACATGATTTGTATCAATGAATTTAGCAGCAAGACAGGAATTTACGTAGAAGAAAACGGACCGCTCCCGGTAGAAGCGGTCCGTTTTATCAGGCCCGGCGCTGGAACGACCGGAAGATATTAATCAGCTGTAGAGCGACCACCAGGAAGAAGCAGGCAGCCAGAACCATCGAAATCGGCCTTGCAACGAACGCCATCGGATCGCCCCCGGCCTTAATCATTGAGGACAGAAGGTTTTTCTCAAGCATTGGCCCAAGGATCATGCCCAGAATAATCGGCGAAATAGGATACTCTTTGCGCTGTAGCCAGTACCCGATCACCCCCATCACCAGCATCACCACCACCGAAGAAACGGAATTATCAATGGCAAAGGAGCCGACAATACTGAAGATCAGGATAATCGGGTACAGAATGGCTTTATCGATCCAGATAATGCGCTTGATGAAGCTTACGGCCAGCGTCGCCAGCGGCAGCAGCGCCAGGTTGGCAATCAGGAACAGAATAAACACCGCGTAGAGTTTATCGGCCTGAAACAAAAACAGCGTTGGCCCAGGGTTCATATCCTTCATATACAGCACGCCAATGATAATCGCCGCGGCAGAGTCGCCGGGAATACCGAACACCAGCGAGGGGATCCAACTGCCCGCCAGGCTGGCGTTATTGCTGCTGGAGGAATCAACAATCGCCTCTTCCGAACCGTGGCCGTAGAGCTGCGGCTGTTTAGAGAATTTCTTTGAAATCGCGTAGCTAATCCACGCCGCGATATCCGCACCGGCGCCAGGCAGCGCGCCGATCAGCGTGCCGATAATACTGCTGCGTCCAAGATTTAACTTACGCGACCAGACAACCTGCCCCATCCCCTTGAACAGATTTATCCCCGACTGCGTTTCCGGCACGTTGCGCACCGCTTCCGTTACCCGGTCGCGGTAATACTCTATCGCCCCGGAAATCGCGAACAGACCGATCATGGCGGGAATAAAGTTCACCCCTTGCAGCAGGCTTATCTGATCAAAAGTAAAACGCGGCACGCCGGAGATTTGATCGTAGCCAATACAGGCCATTAACAGCCCCAGGCATAACGTAACCATCCCCTTTAGCGGATGGTTGCCAACCACCAGCGTGGCGCAGGTCAACCCCAGCAACGACAGCCAGGTATATTCATAAGAACTAAACTTGAGGGCGAATTTCGCCAGCACCGGCGCTGCGCCCATCAGAATAAACGAACCAATAATACCGCCGATCACTGAGCTGACCAGGCCAATCCCTAATACCCGGTTAACCTTGCCCTGCTTCACCAGTTCATTGGAATCTGCAACATAGGCGGCGGAGGCTGGCGTTCCCGGTATTCTTAACAGCGCTCCAGGAATATCCCCGGCATAAATCGACGAAGCCCCAACGGAGATCATCAGCGCCAGCGCCGGAATCGGGTCCATAAAAAAGGTAAAAGGCACCATTAACGCCACGGCCATCGTCGCCGTTAAGCCAGGGATAGAGCCAACAAATAAGCCAAATGCGCTGGCCGCCAGCACCGCTAAAATAGCGCTGAGATTAATATAGGCAAGTGCCTGAATAAAGATGTCCATATCCCCCCCTAAAACCCGATGCCCGCAGGCAATGCCACCAGCAGCACTCTGGCAAACACGTAATAGATAATGAGCGATGCGGCAATAGATACTACCGCAGCCAGCGGGAGCTTAACGCCGCGGATCTTCATTAAAATAAACAGCAATAAGCAGGAGCAGATAACAAAGCCTAAAATATCCAGCAAAAAGACGAACAGCATCACCACAATAATAATCAGCGCCAGCGCTTTACATTCCGCCATGCTGAATAGTGACTGCCGCTGGCCTCGATTTTTGATATCAACAGCGGCATCGATGGCGGTAAAAAGCAGCAACAATCCGCTAATCAGCGTTGGCATAAACCCCGCGCCATGCTGCCCGATACCGCCGTATTCCGTCACGCTGATAGAAAAAATGGTGATGGCGAAAATAAGAATAATAAAAGGGGTTAACGGTAATGCACGCATAGACATATCCCTTCATAGCGGCGACGGCTCAAAGCCGCCGCCAGGCTTATGGTGACTATTTTATTTTGCTAATTAACTTGCCGTATTTTTCATCTTCCTGGGCCATAAAGGTCTGCATTTCAGCGCCGAAGAGCGGATAAACTTCAAAACCTTGTTTAGTTGCGAACTCCTGCAATTTACCGTCGGCGAAAACCGCCTTCATCGCCTCGGTTAATTTCTGCGTGACTTCGTCTGCCGTTCCGGCGGGGACAACCAGCGAGTTCCAGGTGGCAAGGCTATATTTATAGGGTGTAGCCTGCTGGAACACCGGGATATCCTTATACAAACCTTCCGGTTTTTCCGCCATTGTGGTCAGGTTACGCACCATTTTGGCGTCAACCATGCTTTTGGCTTCGCCCGGCGAAGAGGTCGTAAAATCGATCCCGCCGGACACCAGTTCCATCAGCGCCGAGTTCGCGCCCTCAGACGGAACCCAGGTCACCGCGGAAGGCGGCAGCCCCATGCTATCCAGCATCCCGATTAAATTAAGATGCCAGCCGGAGTTCAGGCCGCTGCCGGACGCCTTCAGCTTGCCGGGATTCGCCTTGATGTAATCGGTCAACTGGACAATATTTTCAAACTGAGAATTCGCCGCCACCTGTACGCCGCCAAGATTCACCGCCAGGCGGGTGATCGGCGTGTAATTTTTATAGCTCAGGTTGGTCATGCCCTGATGATGCATCATCGCAATTTCGACCGTGGCGATCCCCAGGGTATAACCATCCGGTTTCGCCCGCGCAATCGCATCATGGCCGACGACGCCTGCGCCGCCGGTACGGTTCACCACGTTGACGTTAACGCCAAGCTGCTTCTGTAAACCTTCCGCCACCAGCCGCGCTACGGTATCGGTATTGCCGCCCGCGCCCCAGGGAACGATTATCTGGATCGGTTTATCCGGCCATGCGGCCAGCACGGAAGAAGAAACAAAGAGTGAAGCAACAGCCAAACCAGTGAGGATACATTTCATATTCAGGACTCCTGTCAGATGTTCTCGTGTAGGTAACAGAGCGTTGGTTGTTATTTTTTCGCGAGCTGTTTACGCTGCCATTCCGCGCCGTCGGCAATCTGCTGCAAAATCACTCCCAGACCCCAGTATTTTTTCAGCACATCATCCGCCGTCACGCGACAGTGCGTGCTGGAGAAGGTGCCGATGCGCTGATGGAAAATTTTGGCGTTTTTCGGATAGCCGAGCGTTTCAGTCACGGCGCTAAGGGATAAAAACAGGGACAGCGGCTCAGCGACATCCGGGTGCTGCGCGCCGTGGTGATAGAGCCAGTGATAGAGGTCCGGATGAAAATTGGTAAACACGCCGCAGAAACCTTTCGAGCCGGCCAGCATCGCGTCCCAGGCGATGGCGGCATTGGCATTGACAATCGCCATCGGCGTCTCTTTTACCAACGCTACCCGGCGCGTCACGGTCGGCAGGTCGCAGCTTACATCTTTCAGCACCCGGAAACGGCCGCTATTGGCGCAGTACATCAGTTCTTCATCAGAAAGCAAACGGCGGTACGGCGCCGGACACTCATACAGCCCCAGCGCCATGGTCGGCGGTAGCGCGGCCAGAATCGCGTCCAGATGGTGTTTGAAAACCTCGGTTCCTTCGTTTTTAGGATCAAGGTGGTTGGTCACCAGCACCAGCGCATCAATACCGGTCTGGGCCATCGCCGTCAGCTCGCTAATTTGATCGTCCAGACCGTCAGAAATATGGCCAGACGCAATCACCGGTACCCGCTGCCGGGTATGTTCAACAACGAATTTCGCCAGCGCGACGCGCTCTTCAAGGCTTAAAAACTGCATTTCGCTGGACTGACAGACGGCGAATAAGGCATCGGCACCGTTGGCGATATACCAGTCAATTAATTTTCCGAGGCCCGGATAATCAATTTTATTATCCTCCGTGAAGGGCGTTAACATCACCGGAATAATTCCCGCAATACTTTTCATTCTTACAATCCTTGCATGAGCTATAAGTTAGAATGTCTGAATGGCGACATTCTGTTGTTTAATTCTGGCGGCGACTAATGCTTCATCCGGCATATTCGCTGCGCCTTCCTGCTCTACCGCCAGCGACGCAAAGGCGCTGGCGTACCAGGCGGACTTAACCAGCGATTCCCCCCTCGCCAGCGAGGCGGCCAGCGCGCCGTTGAACGCGTCGCCTGCGCCCGTGGTATCCACTGCCACGGCGGAGAACGCCGGAATATGCGAGTAGTGCTGACCATCAAAAATTAAAGCGCCCTGCTTGCCCATCGTAATAATGACGGCGCACTGGGCGGCATCATAAATATGCCTTGCCGCCTGCATGGCGCTGGGGATGTCGTGGACCTGTACGCCGGACATCGCCATCGCTTCGGTTTCATTCGGCGTCACAATATCCGCCAGAGGTAATAAGCTCGCCACCTCAGGCGACCACGGCGCGGGGTTTAATATCGTCGTTACGCGGAGTTCTTTGGCGCATTTCAGCGCTAATTTCGTTGCCGCCAGGTTATTTTCCATTTGCACAACGAACACATCAGACTCGGCAATAAAAGGGGTAAGCTGAGCAATATCATTCTCGCTAATTTTATGGTTAGCGCCCGGGAGAATAGCAATCATATTCTCACCTTCATCGTTAACATAAATAACGGCGCTGCCGGTGATCGCGTCTTCTGATTCATACAGGGTAAACGAACTCATCCCCACCGATTCGATATGCTTTCGGGCGAACGCGTTGAACTGATCCCCCCCTACTTTGCTGGCAAAATGAACCTGAGCGCCCGCGCGATGGGCCGCCAGCGCCTGGTTAGCGCCTTTTCCGCCGGGCCCGATAGTCACTTCCCTGGCGATGAGCGTTTCGCCGTGCTGAGGAAAACGGTGTACTTTGGCGACGATATCAACGTTAAACGAACCCAATATACAAACTTTCCCAACCATAACGCGTCCTTTTTCATCCTGAGGTGTTAAATAGTCAATACCTTGTTGCCGCGGGTTGAGCAGCAGGCGCATATCGATTCCGCCCTGCTGAAACAAGGCATTTTGCATCAAGTGTTTTTTTAACGAGGCGCCGCCATGATGCCGTACCACAATTCCCTTATTTTGCAGCCACGTCAGATCGCTGCGAATAGTCTCTTTCGTCACCTTAAAATAGTCAGCGAGATCGTTTACGCTGCATTCGTCTTTTGTGCGTAGTAATAAGATGATTTTTTCACGGCGGGTCTCTCGATACATAATCATTCCTTTTATTTTTATTATGGCGTTCAAAAAGAAGATTACCGCGAGTTAACTCAAGAAAAAAACAGAGAAACAAAAACAAGCAAAAATACACAAACAATTCATCATTCATATGAATGAATCAACGTAAATGCATCATCGAAATATATATAAAATTATTGTGTATTTATATTAATTACATTCATCGTAGTGATAAATAAGAGGCGAAGGCATTACCCCACTAGCTTGATGCTGAGGAAGAGGTAAACCTCAGCATCGGTTTAGTTTTACTCGCACCCGGCACGAAATTCGCTGGGGCTGGCGCCGGTACATTTTTTAAACACCCGTGAAAAATAGAGCTGATCTTCGAAGCCGACGTTGCGCCCGACGCTGGCGATGGGCATTCGGGTGGTGCTTAGCAGCAGCTTGGCCTGGCTGATGCGCTGATCCTCACGCCAGCTCAGGACGCTGACGCCCAGCTGCTGGCGAAACAGGTGCGACAGGCGGGAAGGCGACAGACAGACATGCTGAGCGACGCTTGCAATATCAAACTGGCTGTCCGCCAGATGATCGCTGATGTACTGACAGGCGTCGCGCACGCGGTTATCCAGCGGCGGATGCAACGATTCATTAATGGCATCCATACGGCGCAGGAGGAGCTGTTCCAGCAGATTGATCGCCAGCAGTTCCGCATAGCGCCCTGCACTCTGCCCGGCATCGATAATTTGCGCGAACAGGTCGCTAAACTGCGCGATATAGGCCTCATCCGGGCGGTAAAAACCGGTGTGCGCAAAGATAGTCGGCCAGCTGAGCCATTCGTTCCAGTAGGCTCTGGGACGGAAATAGACCCACTGGTGATACCACTCTTTGGCATCGGGGTGGCGGCCATAGTGGTGAATTTCCCCTGGCGGGAACAGCAGCATATCGCCGGGGCGGCAAATATACTGTTCGCCATGGTTATTGACCACGCCTTCGCCGCGCAGGGTGAAGTTGAGGATATACCCCTTCATGCCAAGCGGGCGGTCGATGAAAAAATCGAGGTAGCCGTCAGCTTCAATGGGGGTCAGCCCGGCCACCAGATGGGCGTTGAACGAGTAGCCAGGCAGCAGTGGATCGTTTTGCGATTCAGCCATAAACGCAATACTCCGGTTATCTCAAAGGAAACCAATTGTCCATATTGAGACGCTTTTCATATTTCAGGCAATTTACATCCATTCCGGGGAACAGGCACCACTTTTAACCCTTCCAGATAAAAGAAGTTACGCTATTTCCCCCTTTCCAGGCCAGAAAAAAGCATCAACCAAAGTGTCTATAAAGGCGGCAGAAATGTCCACATCGAATCTTTGCACGGCGTCACACTTTGCACAGCCATAGCATTTTCATCCATAAGATTAGCGGATCCTGCCTGACGTTTTTCTCCCCCGATCACTATGTTTCTCCCTAAGGTTATTTTTCATGGAGCAACACGATGGCAATCACAATCGGCCTCGACTTCGGCAGCGACTCGGTACGCGCCCTGGCGGTAGACTGCGCATGCGGCGATGAGATCGCCACCAGCGTGGAGTGGTATCCGCGCTGGCAGGAGGGACGCTACTGCGACGCCCCGCACAACCAGTTTCGCCACCACCCGCGGGATTACATCGAATCGATGGAGTCCGCCATAAAAGGCGTTCTGGCTCAGCTCAGCGCCGAACAGCGCGCGGACATCAAAGGCATCGGCGTTGACAGCACCGGCTCAACCCCGGCCCCCATTGATGCCGAAGGCCGCGTGCTGGCGCTCCGCCCGGAATTCGCTGATAACCCCAACGCGATGTTCGTGCTGTGGAAAGACCACACTGCGGTGGAAGAGGCGGAGGCCATTACCCGTCTTTGCCATACGGCGGGCAAAACCGATTACTCCCGCTACATCGGCGGCATTTACTCCAGCGAATGGTTCTGGGCGAAAATCCTGCACGTAACTCGCGCCGACAGCGCCGTCGCGCAGGCCGCCGCCTCATGGATTGAACTGTGCGACTGGGTGCCGGCCCTGCTTTCGGGCACCACCCGCCCGCAGGATATTCGCCGCGGTCGCTGCAGCGCCGGGCATAAATCCCTGTGGCACGAAAGCTGGGGTGGCCTGCCGCCTGCCAGCTTCTTTGACGAGCTGGACCCGCTGCTTAATAAACATCTCCCCTGCCCGCTGTTTAGCGAAACCTTCACCGCCGATATTCCGGTAGGCACGCTGACCGCCGAGTGGGCGCAGCGCCTGGGGCTTTCTCAGGAAGTGGTTATCTCCGGCGGCGCGTTCGACTGCCATATGGGTGCGGTGGGCGCAGGCGCGCAGCCCAACACGCTGGTGAAGGTGATAGGCACCTCCACCTGCGACATTCTGATTGCCGACAAGCCAAGCGTTGGCGACCGTGCGGTTAAAGGCATTTGCGGCCAGGTCGACGGCAGCGTGGTGCCGGACTTTATCGGTCTGGAAGCGGGCCAGTCCGCCTTTGGCGATATCTACGCCTGGTTTGGCCGAGTGCTTGGCTGGCCGCTGGAACAGCTTGCCGTTCAGCATCCTGAACTGAAAACGCAGATCAAGGCCAGCCAGAAAGCCCTGCTGCCCGCCCTCACCGACGCCTGGGCGAAAAACCCTTCCCTCGAACATTTGCCGGTGGTGCTCGACTGGTTTAACGGTCGCCGCACTCCCAACGCTAACCAGCGCCTGAAAGGGGTGATTACCGATCTGAACCTGGCCACCGACGCCCCGGCGCTGTTCGGCGGGCTGATTGCCGCCACCGCCTTCGGCGCGCGGGCGATTATGGAGTGTTTCACCGAACAGGGCATCAGCGTGGATAACGTGATGGCGCTGGGGGGCATCGCCCGTAAAAACCGGGTCATCATGCAGGCCTGCTGCGATGTGCTTAACCGCCCGCTGCAAATTGTCGCCTCCGATCAGTGCTGCGCGCTGGGCGCGGCGATTTTTGCCGCCGTCGCCGCCGGGGTTCACAAAGATATTCCCGCCGCACAGCAGCAGATGGCCAGCCAGATTGAAGACACCCTGCAGCCTGCTTCTGCGCAGGCGAAACGCTTCGAACAGCTCTATCGCCGCTACCAGCAGTGGGCGGAAAGCGCCGAGCTTCACTATCTCCCCGTAGCCGCGCCGACGCCGCAGGCAGCGCTTACTCATTAAGGAAACGATAATGACGATTTTTAATAACTATGAAATATGGTTTGTGATTGGCAGCCAGCACCTTTATGGACCGGAAGCGCTGCGCCAGGTGACTCAGCACGCCGAACAGGTGGTGAACGCCCTGAATGCGGAAGCCAAACTGCCCTGCAAACTGGTCTTAAAACCGCTCGGCACTTCGCCGGATGAGATCACCCATATCTGCCGCGACGCCAACTACGATGATAAATGCGCCGGTATGGTGGTGTGGATGCATACCTTCTCGCCTGCCAAAATGTGGATCAACGGCCTGACTATCCTCAACAAGCCGCTGCTGCAGTTCCACACCCAGTACAATGCCGCCCTGCCCTGGGACAGCATCGATATGGACTTTATGAACCTCAACCAGACCGCCCACGGCGGCCGCGAGTTTGGTTTTATCGGCGCGCGTATGCGCAAGCAGCATAGCGTCGTTACCGGCCACTGGCAGGACAAACGCGCCCATGCGCGTATCGGCGGCTGGATGCGTCAGGCCGTGTCGAAACAGGATACCCGCCAGCTGAAAGTGTGCCGCTTCGGCGACAATATGCGCGAAGTGGCGGTAACCGACGGCGATAAAGTGGCCGCGCAGATGAAGTTCGGCTTCTCGGTGAACACCTGGGCGGTGGGCGACCTGGTACAGGTGGTGAACGAAGTGAGCGACGGCGACGTGAGCGCGCTGATCGACGAATACGAAAGCAGCTACCGCCTGACGCCAGCGGCGCAAGTCAACGGCGACAAGCGCCAGAACGTGCTGGATGCCGCCCGCATTGAACTGGGCATGAAACGCTTCCTCGAACAGGGTGGCTTCCACGCCTTCACCACCACGTTTGAAGACTTACACGGCCTGAAACAGCTGCCGGGCCTGGCGGTACAGCGCCTGATGCAGCAGGGCTACGGCTTTGCCGGGGAAGGCGACTGGAAAACCGCCGCTCTGCTTCGCATCATGAAGGTGATGTCAACCGGTCTGCAGGGCGGCACCTCATTTATGGAGGATTACACCTACCACTTCGAAGAGGGCAACGATCTGGTGCTCGGCTCTCATATGCTGGAAGTGTGCCCCTCCATCGCGCTGGACGAAAAACCGATCCTCGACGTGCAGTTCCTCGGCATCGGCGGCAAAGCCGATCCGGCGCGCCTGATCTTCTCCACCAAAACCGGCCCGGCCATTAACGCCAGCCTGATCGATCTGGGGGACAGGTTCCGCCTGCTGGTGAACTGCGTCGACGCGGTAAAAACCCCGCACGACCTGCCGAAACTGCCGGTGGCTAACGCGCTGTGGAAAGCGCAACCGGATCTGCCTACCGCGTCCGAAGCCTGGATTCTGGCAGGCGGCGCGCACCATACCGTCTTTAGCCATGCGCTGGATCTCAACGACATGCGCCAGTTCGCCGAACTGCATGAAATTGAGCTGGCAGTGATCGATAACGACACCCGTCTGCCTGCGTTCAAAGACGCCCTGCGCTGGAACGAAGTCTATTACGGTTCGAAACGTTAAGAGGCTCTCCCCTCACCCTAACCCTCTCCCCAACGGGGAGAGGGGACCGATCGGGCGCGGGCTGCTTGCCCCCTTCGTCCCGCCGGGAGAGGGCCGGAGTGAGGGGAACCTGACTCGTCAGCTATTCGGAGCACATTATGTTAGAAGATCTCAAACGCCAGGTGCTGGAAGCCAACCTGGCCCTGCCAAAGCACAATCTGGTCACCCTGACCTGGGGGAATGTCAGCGCCGTTGACCGCGAGCGCGGCGTGCTGGTGATTAAACCTTCCGGCGTCGACTACAGCGTCATGACCGCTGAGGATATGGTCGTGGTCAGCCTCGATACCGGAGAGGTGGTGGAAGGCAGCAAAAAACCCTCGTCCGACACGCCGACGCACCGCCTGCTCTATCAGGCTTTCCCCACCATTGGCGGCATTGTGCATACCCACTCGCGCCACGCAACCATCTGGGCGCAGGCGGGGCAGCCAATCCCTGCGACCGGCACCACCCACGCTGATTACTTCTATGGCGCGATCCCCTGCACCCGGAAAATGACCGACCAGGAGATCAACGGCGCTTACGAATGGGAAACCGGCACGGTGATTGTGGAAACCTTCCGCGAAAAAGGCATCGATCCGGCGCAGATGCCCGGCGTGCTGGTGCACTCCCACGGCCCTTTCGCCTGGGGTAAAAACGCCGATGATGCGGTGCATAACGCCATCGTGCTGGAAGAGGTCGCCTATATGGGTATCTTCTGCCGCCAGCTTGCGCCGCAGCTGCCGGAGATGCAGCAAACGCTACTGGATAAACACTACTTGCGTAAGCACGGCGCAAAAGCCTACTACGGCCAGTAACGCAAACCCGGAGCAGGCGTTTTTATGCCGCATCCGGGTTCCCTGTCTCTTTGTATATTCCGAATTCCTTATTCCACGCCGTGAAGATGTTGAATCTGCGCACGGAAACGGTAACCCTGTCGCCTGATTTTACAGGCTGGGGGCAACGTGACGCGTAAAAATCTACTTAAACTGGCGCTGTTGTGCATCGTGACCGCGATAATCATCATCGTCTATAACGCCGTGGCTATCTGGCAATTTAGCAAACAGGATCAGACTCGCCACGCCGACTGCGCGATTGTCGCCGGGGCGGGCGTCAAAGGCTCCCGGCCCGGCGCGGTGTTTCAGGCAAGGCTGGATCATGCCATCTGGCTCTATCACGAAGGCTTTGTCGAAACGCTGGTTCTGACCGGAGGGTTTAGCCCCGGCGCCGCGCGCTCTGACGCCGCCATCGCCAAAGAGTATGTACTGACCCGGAATGTGCCGGCGTCGGCCATTTTTATCGAAGAGCGCTCGACCGTTACCCGGGAAAACCTGCGCTACGCCGCAGAAATTATGGCGCAGCAGCGGCTGAAAACGGCGCTGCTGGTGAGCGATCCTCTGCATATGATGCGGATGCGTTTTATCGCCTGGGATAACCGAATTGAAGGCTGGAGTTCGCCCGTCACCGCCAGCCGCTACCAGAGCTGGTCTACCCAACTGCCGTTTTTACTGCGGGAAGCCTTCTATTACACCGGCTATCGTATCCTGCGCTACATGCCGCTTATACCTGTACAAAAAGTCAGTATTGGTGAATAAACCAGGCTATAATCTCGCCGATTATGGCACAGAGAGAACACGGCGTGGCGCAGGCGCAAGAAGGCTTTTTACTGACCCGACACTGGCGGGATACTCCCCAGGGCACCGAGGTGGAATTCTGGCTGGCGACGGACAGCGGGCCGCTACAGGTGCGCCTGCCGCCTCAGGAGTCAGTGGCGTTTATCCCCTCTTCGCAGGTCAGCCTGGCGCAGCGTCTGCTTGCCGGTGAAAGCCAGTATCGTCTGACACCGCTGCAGCTTAAGGATTTCCATCGCCAGCCGGTGCACGGGCTTTACTGCCGGGCGCACCGTCAGCTTATGCGCTATGAAAAACTGCTGCGCGATGGCGGCGTTACCCTCTACGAAGCGGATGTCCGCCCGCCGGAGCGGTTTCTGATGGAGCGCTTTATCACCGCGCCGGTGTGGGTAGATGGCGATATGCAAGGTGACAGGTTGCTTAACGCTCGCCTGAAACCCAACCCCCACTATCGCCCTTCCCTGAAATGGGTATCGCTGGATATCGAAACCACCCGCCACGGCGAGCTGTACTGCATCGGTCTTGAGGGCTGCGGCGACCGCACGGTGTATATGCTCGGCCCGGAGAATGGCGATGCCAGCGGGCTCGATTTTCGCCTGGAGTACGTTAACAGCCGTCCACAGCTGCTGGAAAAGCTCAACGCCTGGTTTGCCGAATACGACCCGGATGTCATTATCGGCTGGAACGTGGTGCAGTTTGACCTGCGGGTGCTGCAAAAAAGCGCCGATCGCTACCGCATCCCGCTGGTGCTGGGCCGCGGTAATGCCCCGCTGGAGTGGCGCGAACACGGCTTCAAAAACGGCGTTTTCTTCGCCCAGGCGGCAGGCAGGCTGATTATTGACGGTATCGACGCGCTGAAATCCGCCTTCTGGAGCTTCTCCTCCTTTTCGCTGGAGGCGGTGTCGCAGGCGCTGTTAGGCGAAGGGAAGGCTATCGATAACCCATGGGATCGCATGGACGAGATCGAGCGCCGTTTCGCCGAAGATAAACCCGCCCTCGCCACCTACAATCTTAAGGATTGCGAACTGGTAACCCGCATCTTCCATAAAACGGAGATCATGCCGTTTTTACTGGAGCGGGCGACGGTAAACGGGCTGGCGGTAGACCGCCACGGCGGGTCGGTGGCGGCTTTCAGCCACCTCTATTTCCCGCGTATGCACCGCGCGGGGTTTGTCGCGCCCAACCTCGGCGATGTGCCGCCGCAGGCCAGCCCCGGCGGCTACGTGATGGACTCGCGCCCCGGCCTGTACGACTCGGTGCTGGTGCTGGATTATAAGAGCCTCTACCCTTCAATCATTCGCACTTTTCTTATCGATCCCGTCGGGCTGATCGAGGGAATGGCGCAGCCGGATAAATCGCACAGCGTCGAGGGGTTTCTCGGCGCATGGTTTTCCCGCGAGAAGCACTGCCTGCCGGAGATCGTCACCGGGATCTGGCAGGGCCGTGATGAGGCCCGTCGCACGGGCAACAAGCCCCTCTCTCAGGCGCTCAAGATCATCATGAACGCCTTTTACGGCGTGCTCGGCACCAGCGCCTGCCGCTTTTTCGATCCCCGGCTGGCCTCGTCGATCACCATGCGCGGCCATGCGATCATGCTGCAGACCAAAGCGCTGATCGAAGCGCAGGGCTATGACGTCATTTATGGCGATACGGACTCCACCTTTGTATGGCTGAAAAAGGCGCATAGCGAAGAGGACGCCGCCCGTATTGGCCGCGAGCTGGTAGCGCAGGTCAACGACTGGTGGGCGTCGCATCTGGCGGCGGAGGGGCTGACCAGCGCGCTGGAGCTGGAGTTTGAGACCCATTTTTGTCGCTTTTTGATGCCGACGATTCGCGGCACGGAGACCGGCAGTAAGAAGCGCTATGCCGGGCTGATTCAGGAAGGCGAATCCCAGCGCATGCTGTTTAAAGGGCTGGAGACGGTACGCACCGACTGGACGCCGCTGGCGCAGCAGTTCCAGCAGTCGCTCTATCTGCGTATTTTTCGCAACGAGCCTTATCAGGACTACGTGCGCGAGACCATCGCGCAATTGATGGCGGGCGAGCTGGATGACAAGCTTATCTACCGCAAACGCCTGCGCCGTCCGCTGGCGGATTACGAACGCAACGTGCCGCCCCATGTTCGCGCGGCGAGGCTGGCGGATGAACAAAATCTTAAAAGAGGCCGCCCGGCACAGTATCAGAATCGCGGCACCATCAAATATGTCTGGACCACGCAGGGGCCGGAACCGGTGGATTACCAGCAGGCGCCGCTGGACTACGATCACTACCTGACAAAGCAGCTCCAGCCGGTTGCCGATGGAATATTGCCTTTCCTCGAAGATGATTTTGCTACACTACTGACTGGGCAGCTGGGACTGTTTTAACATCCTGGCCACAGCGGCCCGCAAGCGACAACCTGAAAGAGAACGGCGACAACGAGTAGTGACGAAAGCATTGCCATCCATTACCATAGCGCCCTTTCTATTCCTGGCCCCAAATTTAGACGCCCGCCTGCTTTTCAGGCGGTGACGAACTATTGCCTGCAATCTGAGATATAGAGTTCATTTATGCCTTTTAAACTTGGTCAACGCTGGATAAGCGATACGGAAAGCGAACTCGGACTGGGAACAGTCGTTGCGATGGATGCGCGAACCGTTACGCTGCTTTTTCCCGCAACAGGTGAAAACCGCCTGTATGCCCGTAGCGACTCCCCCGTCACCCGCGTCATGTTCAATCCTGGCGACACGGTGACCAGCCACGAAGGCTGGCAGTTGGCTGTTGAAGAGGTACAAGAAGAAAACGGCCTGCTCGCCTACATCGGCATGCGTCTGGACACCCAGGAACCCAACGTGATGCTGCGCGAGGTGATGCTCGACAGCAAACTGGTGTTCAGCAAACCGCAGGATCGCCTGTTCGCCGGCCAGATTGACCGGATGGATCGCTTCTCTCTGCGTTATCGCGCCCGCAAATACCAGAGCGAGCAGTACCGGATGCCGTGGAGCGGCCTGCGCGGCCAGCGCACCAGCCTGATCCCGCATCAGTTGCATATCGCCCACGATGTTGGCCGCCGTCACGCTCCGCGCGTGCTGCTGGCGGATGAAGTCGGCTTAGGTAAAACCATCGAAGCCGGGATGATCCTGCACCAGCAGCTGCTGTCAGGGGCGGCGGAGCGGGTGTTAATCATCGTGCCCGAAACCCTGCAACACCAGTGGCTGGTAGAGATGCTGCGCCGCTTCAACCTGCGCTTCGCGCTGTTTGACGATGAGCGTTATGCCGAAGCCCAGCACGACGCCGATAACCCGTTTGAGACCGAACAACTGGTGCTCTGCTCGCTGGACTTTGTGCGTCGCAATAAGCAACGCCTTGAACACCTGTGCGACGCGGAGTGGGATTTGATGGTGGTGGACGAAGCGCACCACCTCGTCTGGAGCATGGATGCCCCGAGCCGCGAGTATCAGGCCGTTGAACAGCTGGCCGAGCGGGTGCCGGGCGTCCTGCTGCTGACCGCAACGCCGGAACAGCTGGGGCTGGAAAGCCATTTCGCCCGTCTGCGCCTGCTCGATCCGAACCGTTTTCACGATTTTGAACAGTTTGTCGAAGAGCAGCAGAACTATCGCCCGGTGGCCGACGCGGTGGCGATGCTGCTGGCGGGCAAACGCCTGAGCGACACGGAACTCAATACCTTAAGCGATCTGATTGGCGAGCAGGATGTTGAACCGCTGCTGCAAGCCGCCAACAGCGACCGCGACGGCGCGGCCGATGCGCGCCAGGAGCTGATTTCCATGCTGATGGACCGCCACGGCACCAGCCGCGTGCTGTTCCGTAACACCCGTAACGGCGTGAAAGGCTTCCCGAAGCGGGAACTGCATACCGTTAAGCTGCCGCTGCCGACCCAGTATCAGACGGCCATTAAAGTGTCCGGCATTATGGGCGCGCGCAAAAGCGCCGAAGAGCGGGCGCGGGATATGCTCTACCCGGAGCAGATTTACCAGGAGTTTGAAGGCGATACCGGCACCTGGTGGAACTTCGATCCGCGCGTTGAATGGCTGATGGGCTATCTCACCAGCCACCGCTCGCAGAAGGTGCTGGTTATCTGCGCCAAAGCCGCTACCGCGCTGCAGCTGGAACAGGTTCTGCGCGAGCGTGAAGGCATCCGCGCCGCCGTGTTCCACGAAGGCATGTCGATTATCGAACGCGACCGGGCCGCCGCCTGGTTTGGCGAAGAGGACAGCGGCGCGCAGGTGCTGCTGTGCTCGGAGATCGGCTCCGAAGGGCGTAACTTCCAGTTCGCCAGCCACCTGGTGATGTTTGACCTGCCCTTTAACCCGGATCTGCTTGAACAGCGTATTGGCCGTCTGGATCGTATCGGCCAGGCCCATGATATTCAGATTCACGTGCCTTACCTGGAAAAAACCGCCCAGAGCGTGCTGGTGCGCTGGTTCCATGAAGGTCTGGACGCCTTCGAGCACACCTGCCCGACCGGACGCGCCATCTATGACCGGGTGCATACCGATCTGATTGGTTACCTGGCCGCGCCGGAAGAGACCGAAGGCTTTGACGAGCTGATTAAATCCTGCCGCGAACAGCACGAGGCGCTGAAAGCACAGCTGGAGCAGGGGCGTGACCGCCTGCTGGAGATCCACTCCAACGGCGGCGAGAAAGCCCAGCAGTTGGCGGAAAGCATTGAAGAGCAGGATGACGATACCGGCCTTATCAGCTTCGCCATGAACCTGTTCGATATCGTGGGTATCAACCAGGATGACCGCGGCGAGAACCTGATTGTGCTGACCCCTTCTGACCACATGCTGGTGCCGGATTTCCCCGGCCTGCCGGAAGATGGCTGCACTATCACCTTTGAGCGTGACGTGGCGCTGTCGCGCGAAGACGCACAGTTTATTACCTGGGAGCACCCGCTGATTCGCAACGGGCTGGATCTGATCCTCTCCGGCGATACCGGCAGCAGCACCATCTCGCTGCTGAAAAACAAAGCGCTGCCGGTCGGCACGCTGCTGCTGGAGCTTATCTATGTGGTAGAAGCCCAGGCGCCGAAGCAGCTGCAGCTCAACCGCTTCCTGCCGCCTACGCCGATCCGCCTGCTGGTGGATAAAAACGGCACCAATCTGGCCGGGCAGGTGGAGTTTGAGAGCTTCAACCGTCAGCTGAGCGCGGTCAACCGCCATACCGGCAGCAAGCTGGTAAATGCAGTGCAGCAGGATGTTCACACCATTCTGCAAAAAGGCGAAGCGCAGGTGGAGAAAGCGGCCCTGACGCTTATTGAGGCGGCGAAACGCGAGGCGGATGAGAAATTGTCGGCAGAACTTTCCCGTCTGGAAGCGCTAAAAGCCGTCAACCCGAACATTCGTGATGACGAACTCGCCGCGATTGAAAGCAACCGCCAGCAGGTTATGGAAAGCCTGTCGCAGGCGGGCTGGGGTCTTGACGCGCTGCGTCTCATTGTGGTGACGCACCAGTAACGGAGCAGGCTATGGTAATGGAGTCCTACAATCCGCCGCAGGAACCCTGGCTGGTCATTCTGTATCAGGATGAGCACATTATGGTGGTCAACAAGCCCAGCGGCTTGTTGTCCGTGCCGGGGCGTCTGGAGGAGCACAAAGACAGCGTGATGACGCGCATCCAGCGCGACTTCCCGCAGGCGGAGTCGGTGCACCGCCTGGACATGGCGACCAGCGGCGTGATTGTGGTGGCGCTCACCAAAGCCGCCGAGCGCGAGCTTAAACGTCAGTTTCGGGAACGCGAGCCGAAGAAACAGTACGTGGCCCGCGTCTGGGGACATCTGGAAAAAGAGGACGGTCTGGTAGATTTACCGCTGATTTGCGACTGGCCTAACCGGCCAAAGCAGAAGGTCTGTTTTGAAACCGGCAAAGCGGCGCAGACGGAGTATGAGGTGCTGGAGCGCGGGCAGGATAACACCACGCGCGTGCTGCTAAAGCCGATAACCGGCCGTTCCCACCAGCTACGCGTGCATATGCAGGCGCTCGGCCACCCCATTCTGGGAGATAAGTTCTACGCCACGCCGCAGGCGCTGGCCATGGCGCCGCGCCTGCTGCTGCATGCGCAAACGCTGACCATCACCCACCCGGCCTATGGCAACAGCATGACGTTCAGAGCGCCGGTAGATTTTTAGCCCATCTTCCCGGATGCGGCGTGACGCCTTATCCGGGCTACCCATCCCTCACATCTCCCTTTGCCCGCGCAGGCGGGCAGGTTTTTATACGTTCCTTTTGCAGCAGCCTTACTTAAAGCCTTTCTGCTCTTTAATCAGCTCGTACGCCTTTTGAATTTCCTGCGCTTTCTGCTTCGCCATCTCCATCATCTCTGGCGGCAGGCCTTTGGCCACCAGCTTATCCGGGTGATGTTCGCCCATCAGCTTGCGGTAGGCGCGCTTGATGGTAGTGGCATCGTCCGTTGGCTTCACGCCCAGCACGTTACAGGCGTCTTCCAGCGTTGGACCGCGTTGCGCCTGCTGCCAGCCGCCGCCTGCCTGCTGCTGATAACCGCCGCCAAACTGCGCGCCGCCCTGCATCATGCGCAGAAACTGATCGAACTGGATACGTGAGATCCCCAGCTCTTCGGCGATAACGTACAGCACCTCACGTTCATTCGGGTGCAGCGAACCATCGGCGAAGGCGGCCTGGATCTGAATTTCCAGGAACATTCTGATTAAATCGAAACGACCGAAACAGACGCTGCGAAACTGACGCATTTTTTCACGTAACGGATAGTTATCCGCTTTGCCTACGCGAAATGCCTGTTGCGCCGCGCCACGCGAGTCGCCATGCAGATTCATGCGGTCCATAAACAGCGTTGCAACCTGAATATCGGCCTGCGTCACCCGTCCTTTCGACTTTGTTAAATGGCCCATCACTTCAAAGGTGGTGGCAAAAAAGAGGGTCTGACGCTCTTTTTGATTGGCAAACCACGCCATTTTTCGGCTGCGCGCCTTGTCGAACATATGGCCTACCAACAGCCCGAGAACCGCGCCCCAAAAGCCCCCGCCCATAATCAGAGCGATAACCACGCCAACCACTTTGCCCCAATACTGCATATACTCCCCAAATCGTCATGCCGTCGGCTAAAATTTGCTTTATCATACCCGTCATTCTATGCCGTGCACAGGCACAGTCTTCTCTGAACTGGCTCGAAAACGGGCAGGATTAAAACTAGCGCTGCGAAGATGAGTACGTTAGTCTCTGACCGTTTGCCAGCGTAAAGCCACAGATGACGGAACAACAAATACAACGTATGAAAAAACGTATTCCCACCCTCCTGGCCACAATGATCGGCGCTGCCCTCTACAGTCAACAGGGGACGGCTGCCAGTCTCGCCTCGCAATGTATGCTTGGCGTACCCAGCTATAACCGTCCTCTGGTTCAGGGCGATCCCAATAATTTGCCGGTCACCATCAATGCCGATAATGCCAAAGGCAATTACCCGGACAATGCCAATTTTAGCGGCAACGTCGATATCAATCAGGGTAATAGCCGACTGCGCGCGGATGAAGTCCAGCTTCATCAACAGCAGGCGGAAGGCCAGGCCGATCCGGTGCGGACGGTGGATGCACTGGGTAATGTGCACTACGACGATAATCAGGTCATCCTGAAAGGTCCGAAAGCATGGGCAAACCTGAATACGAAAGACACCAACGTCTGGAAAGGTGATTACCAGATGGTGGGTCGTCAGGGGCGCGGCACCGCTGATTTAATGAAACAGCGCGGCGAGAACCGTTACACCATTTTAGACAACGGCACCTTCACCTCCTGTCTGCCGGGCTCCGACACCTGGAGCGTAGTGGGCAGTGAAGTGATTCACGACCGCGAAGAGCAGGTGGCTGAAATCTGGAATGCGCGCTTTAAGCTCGGCCCGGTGCCGATCTTCTACAGCCCCTACCTGCAACTGCCGGTGGGCGATAAGCGCCGCTCGGGCTTCCTGATCCCGAATGCGAAGTACAGCACCAACAACTCCTTTGAGTTCTCGCTGCCCTATTACTGGAACATCGCCCCCAATTTCGATGCGACTATTACCCCGCACTATATTGATAAACGCGGCAATATTCAGTGGCAGAACGAGTTCCGCTATCTGACGCGCGCGGGCTCCGGCACCGTCGAGTTCGACTATCTGCCGTCTGATGATGTCTACCAGGATGACCACCCCACCGAGGGCGATCGTCACCGCTGGCTGTTCTACTGGAACCATTTTGGCGTTATGGATCAGGTGTGGCGTTTCGGCGTGGATTACACCAAAGTCAGCGATCCGGACTATTTTAACGACTTTTCGTCAAAATACGGTTCCAGCACCGACGGTTATGCCACGCAAAAATTCAGCCTCGGCTATGCCATCGAAAACTTTGACGCCACCGTCTCCACCAAGCAGTTCCAGGTATTTAACCGCGAGAATAGCAACTCCTATTCCGCCCAGCCGCAGCTGGACGTTAACTACTACCAAAACGATTTGGGGCCGTTCGACGCGCATATCTACGGTCAGGCGGTGCACTTCGTGAACACCAACTCCTCACGCCCGGAAGCGACCCGTGTGCACCTTGAGCCGACGCTCAACCTGCCGCTCTCCAACGCGTGGAGCAGCCTTGATACCGAAGTGAAGCTGATGGCGACCCACTATCAGCAGAAAAATCTGGATGACTATAACGCGGAAAACGGCACCGACTATAAAGAGTCCGTTAACCGTACCCTGCCGCAGTTTAAAGTGGATGGGCGGCTGATTTTCGAACGCGATATGAGCGTTGCCGACGGCTATACCCAGACGCTGGAGCCGCGCGCTCAGTACCTTTATATCCCTTATCGCGACCAGAGCCATATCAACAACTATGACTCTTCTCTGTTGCAGTCTGACTACAGCGGCCTGTTCCGCGACCGCGTTTACGGCGGTCTGGACCGCATCGCCTCAGCGAACCAGGTGACCACCGGCGTCACATCTCGTGTATATGATGATGCCGCAGTTGAACGTTTTAACGTTTCCGTTGGTCAAATCTACTATTTCACTGAGTCTCGCACGGGCGATGACAGAATTAACTGGGAGAAAGACAACAAAACCGGTTCGCTGGTGTGGGCCGGGGATACGTACTGGCGTATCTCCGATCGCTGGGGCTTACGCGGCGGCGTGCAGTACGACACGCGCCTCGACAACGTGGCCAACAGTACCGCATCGATTGAGTATCGCCGCGATGAAGACCGTCTGGTGCAGCTGAGCTATCGCTACGCCAGCCCGGAATATATCCAGGCGACGCTGCCGAACTATTCAACCTCAGAACAGTATAAAGACGGGATTTCGCAAGTGGGCGCAGCGGCGAGCTGGCCGATTGTCGACCGCTGGTCTGTCGTTGGCGCTTACTACTACGATACTAATACAAGTAAACCTGCCGACCAGATGTTAGGTCTGCAATATAGCTCCTGCTGTTATGCCATTCGCGTTGGCTATGAACGCAAAATCAACGGCTGGGAAAACAACCAAAGCAAGTATGACAACGTCATCGGGTTCAATATTGAGCTGCGCGGTCTGAGTTCGAATTACGGTTTGGGCACCCAGCAGATGCTGCGCTCGAACATTTTGCCGTATCGTAGCTCGTTATGATGTCGTTGATTTGCCAAGTAATCACCCGCATTGCGGTTAATGGAAATGGAAAAGGTATGAAGAACTGGAAAACGCTGCTTCTCGGTATCGCTATGGTCGCGAATACCAGTTTCGCTGCACCACAGGTTGTCGATAAAGTAGCCGCCGTCGTAAATAACGGCGTGGTGCTCGAAAGCGACGTTGATGGTTTGATGCAATCCGTGAAGTTGAACGCGGGCCAGGCAGGCCAGCAGTTGCCGCCTGACGCCACCCTGCGTCATCAGATTCTGGAACGTCTGATCATGGACCAAATCATGTTGCAGATGGCGACGAAAATGGGCATCAAAGTCTCTGACGATCAGCTTGATCAGGCGATCGCCAACATCGCCCGGGAAAACAACATGTCCCTGGATCAGATGCGCAGCCGTCTGGCCTACGACGGGGTGAATTACAACACCTACCGTAGCCAGATCCGTAAAGAGATGATTATCTCCGAAGTGCGCAACAACGAAGTGCGTCGTCGTATCACTATTCTGCCGCAGGAAGTCGAGTCGCTGGCGCAGCAGGTGGGTAATCAGAACGATGCCAGCACCGAACTGAATTTGAGCCACATCCTGATTCCGCTGCCGGAAAACCCCACCTCCGATCAGGTGAACGAGGCGGAAAATCAGACCCGTTCCATTGTTGAAGAGGCGCGTAACGGCGGCGATTTCGGCAAGCTGGCTATCACCTACTCCGCTGACCAGCAGGCGCTGAAAGGCGGCCAGATGGGCTGGGGCCGTATCCAGGAGCTGCCGTCTATTTTCGCCCAGGCGCTGAGCACGGCGAAAAAAGGCGATGTCGTCGGCCCGGTTCGTTCCGGCGTTGGCTTCCATATTCTGAAAGTTAACGACCTGCGCGGTCAGAGCCGGAGCATCTCCGTGACCGAAGTGCATGCGCGTCATATTCTGCTGAAACCGTCGCCGATCATGAGTGACGATCAGGCCCGCGTGAAGCTGGAACAGATCGCTGCCGATATCAAGAGCGGTAAAACCACCTTTGCTAACGCGGCGAAAGAGTTCTCCCAGGATCCGGGTTCCGCTAACCAGGGCGGCGATTTAGGCTGGTCGACGCCGGAGGTCTACGATCCGGCATTCCGTGACGCGCTGATGAAGCTTAATCGCGGGCAGACGAGCGGCCCTGTGCACTCCTCTTTTGGCTGGCACCTCATTGAGCTGCTGGATACCCGCAACGTCGATAAAACCGACGCGGCGCAAAAAGATCGCGCGTACCGCATGCTGATGAACCGTAAGTTCTCAGAAGAAGCGGCAACCTGGATGCAGGAACAGCGCGCCAGCGCTTACGTGAAAATCCTGAGCAACTAATGAACGCGCATCGTGTCGTTATCACTCCCGGCGAACCTGCCGGGATTGGCCCCGATCTGGTGGTGCAACTTGCCCAGCAGGCATGGCCGGTGGAACTGGTGGTGTGTGCCGATGCCGGGCTGCTCCTTGAGCGGGCGGCTCAGCTTGACCTGCCGCTCACCCTGCGTGACTACTCCCCTTCGCAGCCCGCCGAGCCTCAGCAGGCAGGCAGTTTAACCGTGCTGCCCGTGGCGCTGAAAACCCCGGCCGTGGCGGGCGAGCTGAATGTGCTTAACGGCGCTTACGTCGTTGAGACGCTGGCTCGCGCCTGCGATGGCTGCCTGAGCGGCGAGTTTGCCGCGCTGATTACCGGCCCGGTGCACAAAGGGGTGATTAACGATTCCGGTACGCCCTTCACCGGCCACACCGAGTTCTTTGAAGAACGCGCGCAGAGCCACAAAGTGGTGATGATGCTGGCGACAGAAGAGCTGCGCGTCGCGCTGGCGACCACCCATCTGCCTGTCAAAGCGGTGGCGGAGGCGATTACGCCGGATCTGCTGCGCGACGTTATCGCTATTCTGCATAGCGATCTGCAGCAAAAGTTTGGCATTCGCCAGCCGCATATTCTGGTCTGCGGCCTTAACCCGCACGCGGGCGAAGGCGGCCATATGGGTACGGAAGAGATCGAGACGATTATCCCGGTGCTCAACGAAATGCGGGCGCAGGGGATGCATCTTAGCGGGCCGCTGCCCGCCGATACGCTTTTCCAGCCCAAATATCTGGACGACGCTGATGCGGTACTGGCGATGTACCACGATCAGGGTCTGCCCGTGCTAAAATACCAGGGCTTTGGCCGCGCCGTGAATATCACGCTCGGCTTGCCCTTTATTCGTACCTCTGTTGACCACGGCACCGCGCTGGAACTGGCGGGTCAGGGGAAAGCAGACGTCGGCAGTTTCCTTACGGCGCTTAATCTCGCCATTACCATGATTGTTAATACTCAATGAATAATAGAGTCCATCAGGGCCACCTAGCCCGTAAACGCTTCGGGCAAAACTTTCTCAACGATCAGTTTGTGATCGACAGCATTGTCGCGGCGATCAATCCGCAAAAGGGCCAGGCGATGGTCGAAATCGGCCCGGGCCTGGCGGCGCTTACCGAACCGGTTGGCGAGCGTCTGGATAAACTGACCGTGATCGAACTGGATCGCGACCTTGCCGCGCGTTTGCAGACCCACCCCTTCCTGGGGCCAAAGCTCACCATCTATCAACAAGATGCGATGACCATGAATTTCGGTGAGCTGTCGCAAACCCTGGGGCAGCCGCTGCGCGTGTTTGGCAACCTGCCCTACAACATCTCCACGCCGCTGATGTTCCATCTGTTTAGCTATACTGATGCCATTGCTGATATGCACTTTATGCTGCAAAAAGAGGTGGTCAATCGGCTGGTTGCAGGGCCGAACAGTAAGGCGTATGGTCGATTAAGCGTCATGGCGCAATACTACTGCCAGGTTATCCCGGTGCTGGAAGTGCCGCCAACCGCCTTTACGCCGCCGCCTAAAGTGGATTCCGCCGTTGTGCGTCTGGTTCCGCATACGACGATGCCGTATCCGGTGAAAGACATTCGGCTACTGAGCCGGATCACCACCGAAGCGTTTAACCAGCGTCGTAAGACCGTTCGCAACAGCCTCGGCAATCTTTTCACGCCGGACGAGTTGACGGCGCTGGGCGTAGACCCGGCCATGCGTGCGGAGAACATCTCTGTCGCACAGTATTGCCAGATGGCGAACTATCTCGATAACGCGCCGCCGAAGGAGAGTTAAATGATCAATTCGCCCCGAGTCTGTGTTCAGGTGCAAAGCGTCTATATAGAGTCGCAGTCCTCCCCCGAGGAAGAACGTTACGTTTTCGCTTACACCATCACTATCCGGAACCTGGGGCGAACACCGGTCCAGCTGCTTAAGCGTTACTGGCTCATCACTAACGGCAACGGCCGTGAGACAGAGGTCCAGGGAGAGGGCGTTATCGGCGTACAGCCGCATATCGAGCCAGGGGAAGAGTATCAATACACCAGCGGCGCGGTTATCGAAACGCCGATGGGCACCATGCAAGGCCACTATGAAATGGTTGATGTTAGCGGCAACGCCTTTAGCATCGACATTCCGGTTTTCCGTCTTGCCGTTCAAACACTAATCCACTAATACCATGTCTACATATCTGATTGGCGACGTTCACGGTTGCTACGATGAACTGATCGCATTGCTAAACCAGGTGCAATTCACCCCGGGGCAGGACACGCTATGGTTAACGGGTGATTTAGTCGCGCGCGGGCCCGGCTCGCTGGACGTATTGCGCTATGTAAAATCCCTGGGCGACAGCGTTCGCCTGGTGCTGGGCAACCATGATTTACACCTGCTGGCGGTGTTTGCGGGTATCAGCCGCAACAAGCCGAAGGACCGGCTCAATCTTCTGCTGGAAGCGCCGGACGCCGACGAGCTGATCAACTGGCTGCGCCGTCAGCCGCTGCTGCAAATTGACGAAGAGAAAAAGCTAGTCATGGCCCATGCCGGTATCACGCCGCAGTGGGATCTGGAGACCGCTAAAAGCTGCGCGCGCGACGTCGAAGCCATCCTTGCCAGCGACTCCTACCCTTTCTTCCTGGACGGTATGTACGGCGACTACCCCAATAACTGGGCGGAAGAGCTGAGCGGTATGGCGCGCCTGCGCTTTATCAGCAACGCCTTTACGCGGATGCGCTACTGCTTCCCCAACGGCCAGTTGGATATGTACTGCAAAGACGTGCCGGAACAGGCTCCCGCGCCGCTCAAGCCGTGGTTTACTATCCCCGGCCCGGTATCGCAAGCGTACAATATTGTTTTTGGTCACTGGGCTTCGCTGGAAGGAAAGGGAACGCCGGAGGGGATCTACGCGCTGGATACAGGCTGCTGCTGGGGCGGCACCCTCACCTGCCTGCGCTGGGAAGATAAAACCTACTTTAGCCAACAGTCCAACCGACAGATGGATTTAGGCGAAGACGAAGCGGTGGCCTCATAGCGGCCCACCGCCGCGTTATTTCTCAGACGAGATGATTACCGGCGCTCAAGGATCTCAAAGCAGTAGCTGTGAGAGTTCTGCGCGTCGGCGTCATGAAATTCGCTGAACACCGATTCCCACTGGTCAGGATCGTAGTCCGGGAAATGGGTGTCCCCTTCCACTTCGGCATCGATATGCGTCAGGTAGAGCTTTTGCGCCTTCGGCAAAAATTGCTCATAAACGCGCCCACCGCCGATCACCATGATCTCTTCCACATCGCCGCAGGCGGCAATGGCTTCGTCGACCGATTTTACCCACTCCACCCGATCGTCAGTGCCGGGCTGGCTGCTGATAACGATATTTTTACGCCCCGGCAGCGGGCGTCCAATCGACTCCCACGTCAGGCGCCCCATGACGACAGGTTTATTTAACGTGTTGCGCTTAAACCAGGCGAGATCGGCGGGTAAGTTCCACGGCATGGCATTTTCCATACCGATGACGCGATCCACCGCTAACGCCGCAATCAGACTGATCATTATAATTTCCCGGATGCAAAAATTGCCGCCACTATACGGAAAGCGCAATCTTTCGTCGACTGGCGGCAGGTAAAGAGCGTGAAAATTTTCCTGTTCTGCAAGCTGACCCACGCCGTACCGGCGCGGGCCTTGCGTTCCCCCGCAGGCTTAGCCGTTACGCCTGCGGCTTTGTTTCAGGCGCGTCCGCCGTATCGCCGGTGTGACGGCCCTCTTCCGTGCCCTGCCAGCCATGGCGCTGCGCCACGGAGAGGTGCGCCCGGTCTTCGCTGATAATCTCCGTCAGCATCGCGCTGGTGCGCTTAAACACGGCGGCTCTGGCCTGGGTGTTGTTATCTACCCCGGCCATCTCCTCTACCATCTGCGTATTGAAGCGGCGGAACAGGTCAGCATGCTCGCGCGCCTCGTAACGCCCCAGCCCCAGCCCTTCAAGCGCCTGCCTTCCTGCGCTCAACGCCGCTTCGAACGTTTCACGCTCTGGCTTTTCTACCCCCGCCTGCCGCAGGCGGATGTAGTGGTCGACGTCCCTGGCGCGGGCGATAATTTTCAGCGCGGGAAAATGTGTCTTCACCAGTTCGGTGAGCTGTAGGTTCGCCTGCGGGTCGTCAATGGCGTTAATCAACACCTCCGCTTTTCCGGCACCGGCGGACTCCAGCAGATCCACCCGCGTCGCATCGCCGTAAAACACCTTCATGCCGAACTTGCGCAGGGTCTCAATATGGTCGGGGTCGTGATCGAGAACGACCATTTTGACCCCACCAGAGAGTAGCAGACGCCCGGCGATCTGGCCGAAACGACCGAAGCCGGCGACAATCACCCGCGGCGCATCCTCGTCGATCTCATCGGCTTCCCGCGACTGCGCCGTGGCGCTCGTTTCCAGCCGGGTTAACAGCACCAGCAGAATCGGGGTGGCCGCCATCGACAGCGCCACCGCCAGCGTCAGCGCTTTTCCCCACTCCGCGTCCAGCACGCCCGCCATCTGCGCCGCGCCAAACACCACAAAGGCGAATTCACTCCCCTGCCCCAGAAGCGCCGCGAACCAGCGCCGCTGCCTGCCGGGCACGTTGAGCGGGCGGGCGATGAGCCACAGCACCGCCGTTTTAATCACTAAAAAGCCCGCCAGCAGAATCAGAATGCGCAGCGGATGCGTCACCAGCGTGCCGAAATCCACCGACATGCCGACGCCGATAAAAAACAGCCCCAGCAGCAGCCCTTTGAATGGCTCAATATCGCTCTCCAGCGCGTGGCGATACTCGGAACTTGCCAGCATAACCCCCGCCAGAAACGCCCCCATCGCCATCGACAAACCGGCTTCTTCCAGCAGCAGACCAAAGCCGAAAACCAGAAACAGCGCCACGGCGCTAAAGACTTCCCGCAGGCCGGAGCGGGCGACAAAGCGCAGCGCCGGACGGGCGACATAGCGTCCCAGCACCACCACCAGCGCCAGCGCGCCAACCACCTTCAGCGCCGAAAGGACAAACGCGCCGGTGGTGGTGGCCGCGCCGCTGGCCGCCAGGAGCGGAATCATCGCCACCAGCGGAATGGCGGCGATATCCTGAAACAGCAGCACGGAAAACGCGCTGCGCCCCATTTGTGAAACGGTGAGGTTGCGTTCATTCATCGCCTGCATGGCGATAGCCGTGGAGGAGAGCGCCAGCGTCAGGCCAATCAGCAGGGCCACCGGCCAGGCCAGCCCCAGCGCCATGCAGAACGCCCCCAGCAGCAGGCCGCAGGCGGCCATCTGTAACGCGCCGCCGCCAAATACCGATACCCGGAGTTTCCACAGCCGCTGCGGGTCCAGCTCCAGCCCGATCACAAAGAGCATCAGCACCACGCCGATTTCCGCAAAATGCAGGATCGACTGCGCGTCGGTCACCAGCCGTAGCCCCCACGGGCCGATGATGCAGCCAGCGATAAGGTAGCCGAGCACAGAGCCAAGCCCAAGGCGCACGGCAATCGGCACGATTAATGCCGCCGCCCCCAGGTAGATAAGCGATTGAATCAGGGTATGGCTATCCACGCGGCGCCTCCTGCCAGTCGAGCAACCGTTGTCTGTAATGACGGGCCTGCGCCTGCAGCGTCTCATCATCGCAAATAAACGTGCAGTGGGTAACGAAAGGCGGCAGCCAGTTCATGCCGCAGTAGAGTGCGGTCGCCTGTAATGGCTGAGCCAGCACCCCAAAACCGGGGTGGGAGCCAATATCGAAATGGTGCTCGCCGCCGCCGGTGGTCACCGCCCAGAGCAGGCTTTTTCCGTGCAGCGCGCGTGCGTTATGACCATAGGCCCAACCGTGCGCCAGCACTTTATCCAGCCATAGCTTGAGTAACGGCGGCACGCTATACCACTGCATCGGATGCTGCCAGACAACCAAATCTGCACGGCTAAGCGCTTGCTGCTCGGCGGCAATATCAATATTGAAATCGGGGTAAAGGTGGTAAAGCGAGCGGATTTCCACCCCTTCCAGCTGTTCTGCCTGCTCGATCATGCGCTTATTGGCATGGGAGTGCTGCGGATAGGGGTGGGCATAAATTATCAGAATCATAAATTAGCCACGGCGTGAATAGATTGATACATATTATGTGATGCTGTGAATGATATGCTACGCAATGCGTAAATAATCACGCCGGGAGCCGAAGCGATCCGGCCTCTCATGGCGGCATCTGACAGTCGTGACTCATCCTGATAAATTTATCGTCATAGACGATGTAATGGTTGCCTGGCTGGCGCAACGAGGGCTGGGTTATCTTATCGCCAGGGCGCAGGTACCAGGCGTCACCCTCTTCTTCTGTGCTCTCACACCCCGGTTTTATCAATAGCTTAAACCAGGTATTACCGGTGTTGCTGACGGTGCCGGTTTTCTTATCGAAGGCCCAGTGAAACTGTACCTGACGCGGGCGCACCACCAGAATGGTATCCATCACCACCACCGGCTCCATACTCACCTGCCCCCCTGTCGGGCTGCGCATCAGCAGATTACGGGTGGGGATCTCACGAAAAGAGACCCGGTAATAGCGCTCGCGGTTATCCCTGGGGCCGTGATAATAAAACTTGAAGTATTCACTTGCGCCCGCCTGGAGCGTCAGCTGACGCGGGGCAAACAGCAGCTCGCCCCCAGCCGGGCGGGAGCGTGTCTCCCGCTCGCCGGGACGGTCGATAGCCGACAGCGAGACCCGATACAGCCGCGCAGTCTTATTGTTGTTCAGAACTTTTTTGGCAGCGAACGCCTGCTGCGCGCCAAGCGAAAAGGTCAGGTTACCCACGGAAATCGCTAACGCCTGCGGGAGTGCCAGCATACACAGGCTGGCCAGTACTAATTTACTGAATATTACGCCACGTCGCCTGGACATGAATCTCTCCTGAAGCGCTGACTTCGCCAAACCAGTCGTTATCCGTCACCGTCTTGCGCGAAATGGGATCGTCCATCGCAATGGAGAAGTGCACGGTCGTTTTATCCATTTGCCCGGCGTCACCGGAAATATCGGTCCACGGCGTTGTCAGCCACAGCGCCTCCGTCATATCACGCCAGCTGTCATCACAGCCGGCGTCATAACGCTTGATCGAACCGTTTTCAGTAACAAAAGAGAGCGAAGCCGGGAATGGAACCTGCGCCGTACCATCCGCCGAGCTAAACAGGCAGTACGATCGTCCGCCTGTTATCTGCGACGGGCCGGTCACCTTAATCAGCACTTCATCGGCGGCGGTCTTACCGCTGGTGGTGACGATATAGCCAAAATCCAGCGCCGGTTTACCGCTGCCGACATACCCCTCTTTCGTGGGGGCTGAGGTATAGTCATCCGAAATAATGCTGATGCTGAAATCACGAGGTTTGATGACCAGGCTGTTAGAGGTTGAAAACTCATACCAGCCAGACTCCGGCGAAGCCGTATTTTGAAAGCGGAAATTAATCAGGTTCTGCGTATCGGCGTCGCCAATTCCCAGCGCCACCATCTGCCTGAAAAAGTTGCTGGAGAAAAAGACATAAATCGCGTTCGCGCTTTTCATATCGTTAAAGTTGTAGGTACCGCTGCTCGTTTTCCACGCGTTTCCATCGAGGCTGAACTGCAGGTCGTAGATGCCCACCGCCGACGCCAGCGCAGGGTGGTTGATGGCCGGGAAAATACGAATACTGCTGTTGGTTAGCCCATTGGTCTGGAGGGTGTAATTCACCATCCGGCAGCTTAACCCTGAGCGAGAGCCAATCGTTTGTAGGCGACAATCGGTATTGCCCTCCCCGAGGGTCGGGATACCATCGCTATTGATAAATACTTCGGCGAGCGAATGGGTATTAATCAGACGCAAATTGGCCGCTTTGGTGTGGGTCACCTTACCGACAAACCAGTCCCCGGAAGCCTGATCTTTACAGCGCCCGCCATTATTCGCATCGTAGGCTTCCGATGTCTCACAGGCGTTGATGGTCATGGAGAAGCTGCTGCCCACCGGCATCTGTTGCAAATACTGATAGAAGGCATCGGACATCATGCCGTGCATCCACTTCAGTCCGCCGCTGGTCACCGTTGCGCCGTAAAAACCACTGGCGTCCGTAGTTTGCGGCAGAATAAGGCTGGTTGCCATATCACAGCCGACATACCAGTTGATACAGCGTAATCCCAGCAGCGGGTGGGAAACCGGCGAGTTTTCCAGCCACATATCGAACTTCCTGCCGGCGTGAAGTACCGTGTTATGGCCATCATCGATATAGCCCAGGCTCTGCTGGTAGATGATGCCGGAACCGTTATATTTTAAGCCCGTCCAGCGGTTGGCCCCCGTCATACGCGGGTCCAGCACGCCACCGGGCGTGACAAAAAAGTTGTCATCGGAATTGTTTTCTACAAACACAAATTCGCGCGCCTGCGCGTCGCTCCAGATTTTTTTGTTACCTCGGCAAACGCCCGCGACAACGACAGTGCGGTGATGACAATCACTAAAATAGCCAGCCACTTAGCTTTCATACTCTGCTCCTGCTTGCTGTACGACCGTCCAGGATGACAGGCCTTTACACACAACATCCCCCACCCAGACGGCCCCGCGGGCCTGGCTCAGTTCGAGTGCGACCTCGCAGGTTTTGTTCGCGCCATAATTAAAATCGATGGTGGGGTACTTTTTATCGACGTCCATGACAAACTCCCCTTCCCCATTGGTGCGGGTACGGCCAATATGGTTATTGATATGCGCATGAGTCAGCAGCGTGCCGTCTTCCGCGCGGATGCGCCCGGAGACGGTGATCATCTGCTTCACCTCGGGTTCAATTACCGCGACGTTACCAGGATAGAGCGTCAGGTGGTTTATGCGTCCGCTGACGATGTCGTAGCTGTCGAGAGAGTCCTTGCTGTTCTGCAACTCCACGTCATAGTGGCTGTAGGGCGAGAGCGGCAGATAGTTACGCCTGCCGCTCAGCTGTACAATCCGCCCGTTGACCTTCGCGCTCAGCCTGCCGTCATCTTCCAGCCCGGTATTGAAGATCACGCCGGCATTGCCGTCTGAGCGCCCGCTGGCGGCGATGTTTTTACCCTGCCAGCCAACGCTGCCGTTGGCGGTCAGATTAGTATTCACGTAGCCGTCAGTACCGCTATTGACGTTCAATGAGCCATTGGCATAGCGCGTTTCGAATTGCGTATACGCGCCGCCGCTGAGGGTTTTGTCATCGCCGGTATCGCCGGAAATTGCTCTGGAAAGATTGGCGCCTACGGTGCGAATCGCCCCTTCATTGAACTGTTTGCGCGCGGAAAGGTTGGCCATTGCGTAGCCGTTTTGATGCGTCATACCGGCACTGAACCAGTTGCCGAGCGGCATTGATAAATCAAGGGCGATATATTTCCCGGTATCGGCACGGCTGTAGCCATTGTTATAACGCTGAATACCGGCGCGCAAACCCAGGGTGGCTAAAGATCCGCTGTACACGGTCTGGTAGTAATCCACCGTGTAATAATGGCTTTGATACTGACGATCGTCGTTATAGCTCATGCTGAAGGTGCCCAGTTTCGACCACAGGGCATTCAGGTTCAGCGTGCCGCCGATAGCCCGATTGTCGACACTGTTGCGTCGCAGCCTGTCGCCGATGTGGGTCTTCTCCTGATTGACCCATAACGAACTGAAACCGCCGGGCAGCGTGGCGCTGATACTGCTGATGTTGCTCCATGAACGGTCGCTGGCCAGCATATTTTGCAGGTTGATATTTAACGTGCCGGTCAGCGGTAGGGTAATTCGGGTCTCGCCAATGGCGTTTTTATCGTAGCCGTAGCCGGTAGCTGCCCAGCTAAAGAGGCCTAGCGAGCCGGATGCCGACGCGCCAGCCAGCCAGCCAGCTATCCTTCTTTGAAAACCGTTTTTTGCCCCTCTCTGACCAGCGGTCCATATTGAAGTGACCGCCCCATACCTGCCAGGCGAGCGGCGCGCCGAAGCCTCGCCCCTGGCTAAACAGTTTGTTGACCCGCTGCGTGTGCCTGCTGACAATCCGCCCGTTGACAATAATCTCTACCTCAATGTCGTAGATACCGTACGGCAGCCCGCGGGTATCCACTTCATGGTTGCCCATCGCAAAGTTTTGCACGCTCAGCAAACGCCCATCGCGCATCAGATGCACCTCACCGGCCGCCGGTAAGAAAGCGACGACCGGCGTCGCCGACTGGCTGTTATCAAATACCGTTGAGCTGGCGTGGTTACCCCACGAAGCGCCATAAATCTTCCCGGCTGAAATGGCGGTCATCGGCCCGAGCGACTGCAGGTTCCAGGTATCGAGCATACCGGCAGCAAAGCGATGCCCGGCAAAATCGCGTTCATACATCGCTTTATAGAGTTCGTTATCCTGATGGCTACTGCCGATACCGTACAATGAGCCGTCGATCATCATGTGGTGCTCACGCAGGGCGCTGACGCTATTGAGTGACAGAAAACTGGAGGTATTGTTGCCGCCGCTGCGCATCTGGTTACTGTAAACCCCCAGGTTATAGCCGAGGTTACTACTGAGCGTATTGACGCTGGACTGGCCGATATCTTCGCTGCGCGAACGCAGGACGGTGCCGAGCGCCTCGCGTTTCACCACCAGCTGCAGCAGGAGCTGTCGTAGGCTGAGGTGCAACTGTGCCGCCCCGGTTAGCGGGATCGCCAGCACCTCATTGAAAGCGCGATCGGCAAGCTGGGTCAGTTGCTCACGGGTCGCGTCGCTGACGCGGGCGCTGTCATCGTTTTCTTCAAGGGTTATCCGCCGCACCCGCAGCGTGCCGCCATCAAGCCAGATAAACGCGGTGCCGATGCGCTGGTCATTCCGGGTATCGTGACTGCCTTCAAGATGGATAAAAAGTGGAATACTCATCCCATCCTGCAACGCCAGGCTAAAGGCGTGTGGGATGATAACGCCGCCGATTTGCTGCGCGCGCCCGGCAGCCAGGCTGAGGCTATACGGGGTCAGAGAAAGCACCATACCGCAGACAAGCAGCGTGTTTAATCCTGTAGGGATCCGTCGAAAAGGCATAGTTCTCATCCATCAGCACACAGGTCTATTTCACGGGAACAAACTGCTCACCCTGCCAAAGCGCGACCCGGCCTTTGGGGTCGGCGATATTGACGCGCGTAAAGCGGCGGGATTTCCCCGGCATCAGGTAGTAATTTTCCTTGCATTGCCTGCCGTCGGCAGCTTTCAGACAGGGGCCGTAGGCGATGATATGCAGGGTGGCATTCCCGGTGTTGGTCAGCGTGTCGCCGGCAAACTGGTAGCGGAAATTCACCTTGCGCGGGGCCACCACTAAAATGGTGCCGATACGGGCGGAGGCCGTGGCTACCGCGCTACGCCCGGCATTGTTACTCCGGGCATCGCTTAACGCCTGATCAAACCAGACGATGCGGTAATACCGTTCTTTGTCGTCAGCCGGGCCTTTGTAAAAAAACTGCACGATGTCACTGGCCATAGCAGGCAACAGCAGACTGGCCGGAGAGAGCAAGAGTTCATCCTGGGTTTCCATTGGGATCGTCTTACCGCCCTCCACCGGCGAGGAAATGCGCTCCAGCTGGATAGTGATCAGGCGGCCGCTGTCGGTGGTGTTTTTAATCTCTTTACTCAGGGAGCTATTGCCGCTGAACATAAAGGAAGAAATGTCGCCGACATCCAGCGCCAGAGCAGGCTTCAACACGCCCAACAGCAGGCCGAGGGCCAGAAGGTGTTTTTTCATAAGCATTCAGTCCGGGGAAGCAGGCAGAGGGAAGCCCCCTCTGCCCGGTGCGGCAAGAAAATCAGATAGTCCAGGTGGCGTCAAAACGTACGCTAACGTCGCCGCTCCAGATCCCTTCCGGCAGCGCGCTGTAATCGGACACGGCCGTCACGCCGTCGCTGGTGCCGCTGATGATGGAGAAGTTAAAACCGTCCTGCGCGGTGGTGCGGGCGGAGGAGTTGTAGAGGGTAGAGAGCACGCTGAGGCCGTTGCCCAGTACGCCACCGGCAGTGTCGATCATTACGGTAGGTACGTTTTTATCTACCGCCACACCGTTATAAGTGACGCCCACGTCCAGTGTTGAACCAGATGTATCCAGCTGGGTCAGGGTGCTGGTGATCAGTTGCGAGGTCAGTTTGAACGCGGTAGCGGAGCTATCGCCTGCAATAGCCACGTCAAACAATCCTTTTTGCGTGTTGAAACCTTTAATTCCTTCCGCATACTGGAACGCCAGGCTACCCAGCGGCGTGACAACCAGTTTACTGCTGGTATCTTTTTTTGCTGTCGCAGCCCAGGTGGCAACGGCCTGCGCCGTGACATCAGCCTGGGCTACGCCTACGCCGCTAAACATCATGACCAGAGCAGTTGCAATAACCTTTTTATTCATCACTTTTACATCCTTATTTTAATGAGGGACACCGCGTCCCGGGATATCACTTATCAAACTGATTCGTATAAGCTTCATATAATTAATTTATAAACATCAGGGTGACGCTGACCGCACCCTTTTATTGCAGAGGGTATTTATTGATTTGGTATAAATATCATTCCAGTAATCTATTTAACGACAAATAGATTGACCACTGGCAAGTATATTAAGCCGCCAAAAATATTCTGCTTTTATAAATTAAGAATGCGAACAACCTATACTGCAATAGCACGCTGTCGAGAATCAGTTTAATAAAAGTGATGTTAAAAGGTATGTTTTTCATCTGAAATGGCCTTATTACTTTTTAAATAAAATGCAGTAGCCGCGCAGGAAGGCCGCTGCCCCGCCTGTTGATAACAATTCTTAAATAAGACGTATAAGAGTAAACGGCGAACATCCCCACGAATCAGTTACGCCACGAATGCATTCATCCATATCATCATCCATAGCGAATGTTTACCAACGCCTGGCGGCTATCCCCCCTTTGAATGAGCGGAGCTTTATTAATAGCAGCCGGTAAGGTATTTTATCCCTGCAAACATAAAGGATTTATCTGCCGGGACGATAAAAATCCGCACCCGACTGGCTTACACATAAAAAGGGAGTTTTATGAAAAAATATCTGGTCCTGCTGCCTTTCATTTTATTGTGCGGCTGTAAAGAAGCCGCCATCTCCGGGCGCTGGCAGGGAGATGACAAAGACTGGTCCCAGGCCTGGGTGAAAGAACGCTTCCTGGAAGCCAACCCAAATATTGCCGCGCAGGACGTTAACGTCTCAAAGCTTGATGAGCAAAAATTCACCATTGCCATCAACCAGAAGAACCTGACCTATGACGCGATCAAGGGCATGGTGCAAAACGTTGAGCATCATCGCGATGCGTTAACCCTCAGCGATATGACCGTTGAATGGAGCGTTGCGGAAAATGAGAGCGAACAAAAAGAGGTGGCCGGGTGGATTCAGGAGCTGACTTTTGTACAGAGCCTGCCCTCAGCCCCTAGCCAGACGCAGCTGGACTGGAGCAGAGCGCGGGTGATTGTCTATCAGCTGCAATCCAAAGCCTCCAGCATTTATGCCGCCTTTGATACAGGGGAACAGCCGGTCTACTGTGGCATTGATGTTCCGCTGAAAACGCCGCTGCCGCCGATTCTTGATCTTGATATCAGCAAGCCGCTAACCCGGCAGGATATTCCAGCGGACATCCAGGCGCGATATAACCCACAAGAGCTGGAAAAAGAACTGCAAAACAAAAATGCCCGCCGCGAGCGCATGAGTTTCCTGGGTAACTTTTTCGCTATCAGCTATCCGCATAAGACACTATTCAAAGATAGCTTCCTGCAAAATCTCAAGGAGCGTGAACGCCCGGTAAAAGATTATTTCGTACTTAAAGATAGCAGGCTGACAATTTCGGCTGGTGAGCTGGAAAATACTACCAGAAGAAGTCCAGGCTCCGGTGCGACAGCGCTGAAAAATTACGATTTTGGGGGGCTGTTACATGATAAGTGCGAGAACATGATCGGCAAAAATTCGCCGGAAATGATGAATAAAATCCACCAGGCGTGGCGCTATCGGGCCATGAAGCTGGAGCTGAATCCGCAGTGGCGGCCCGATAACGATTGAGCTTAGTTATCCAGCTCGCTCATATCCTTAACCTGGTTCTGGTTAATTTGCTCGGTTTTGCCGGTCTGCGCGTTTTTATAGGAGACCAGGCCGGTATCGCTGTCCACTTCCGGCTTGCCGTCGGTCACAATGGTCTTGCCGTCGGTGGTTCTCACCGCCTGATTAGAGGAACAACCGGCCACGGTCATCAGCGTCGCGGCGGCAAAAAGTGAACTTAACAGAATTTTCGAGCGCATGGTGTTCTCCCGTGCTTTTCAGATGAATGTCATTAACACTCATTAGTTTAGGCACTTTCACTGGAAGCGGGGGCAATACCAGACGGTTCTGAAGGATAGAGAGGCTGCCCGGCAGCAAAAACTGCCGGGCGGTGCGCTGATTACGGCTTAATCTGCGCGTGCATTTCCTGCACCGACGTCACCTTCTCGGTGGCATCGGCGTTTAACGCCATCGCGGTGGCGAAGCCGCCGTTCAGGGTCGTGTCATAGTGAACTTTATACTGCAGCGCGCTGCGGCGAATCAGCTTGGAGTCCTCAATCGCCTGACGGCCTGCGGTGGTGTTGATGATGTAGGTGTATTCGCCATTCTTGATACGGTCCTGAATGTGCGGACGGCCTTCATGCACTTTGTTCACCAGCCGCGGATTGATGCCCGCCTCGCCCAGCACGATGGCCGTGCCGTGAGTGGCGTCAAGCTCAAAGCCGAACTTAAGCAGCTTCGCCGCCAGGTCCACTACGCGCTCTTTGTCGCCTTCACGCACGGAGAGCAGCGCGCGCCCCTGTTTCTTCATCGTCGAGTTGCTGCCAAGCTGCGCTTTGGCGAACGCCTCGGCGAAAGTGCGGCCTACGCCCATCACTTCCCCGGTTGAACGCATTTCCGGCCCGAGCAGCGGGTCGACGCCTGGGAACTTGTTGAACGGCAGCACCACCTCTTTCACCGAGTAGTATGGCGGGATAATCTCTTTAGTAACGCCCTGCTGCGCAAGGGTTTTACCCGCCATCACGCGCGCCGCCACTTTCGCCAGCGGCACGCCGGTGGCTTTAGAGACGAACGGCACGGTACGGGCCGCGCGCGGGTTCACTTCAATCAGGTAGACTTCGTTGTCTTTCACCGCAAACTGGACGTTCATCAGGCCGCGCACCTGCAGTTCAAAGGCCAGCTTCTGCACCTGCTGGCGCATCACGTCCTGGATTTCCTGACTCAGGGTATAAGCGGGCAGCGAGCAGGCGGAGTCGCCGGAGTGAACGCCCGCCTGTTCGATATGCTCCATAATGCCGCCAATCAGCACCATCTCGCCGTCGCAGATAGCATCCACGTCCACCTCTACCGCGTCGTCAAGGAAGCGGTCCAGCAGCACCGGGGCGTCGTTAGAGACGCTGACCGCCGTCTGGAAGTAGCGACGCAAATCCGCTTCGTCATAGACGATTTCCATCGCCCGGCCGCCCAGAACGTAGGAGGGGCGCACCACCAGCGGGTAACCAATCTCTTTGGCTTTTTCCACGGCCTGCTCCAGCGCCGTTACCGTGGCGTTAGCGGGCTGTTTCAGTTTCAGGCGATCCACCGCCTGCTGGAAACGCTCGCGGTCTTCCGCGCGGTCAATCGCATCCGGGCTGGTGCCGATAACCGGCACGCCTGCCGCTTCAAGTTCCCGTGCCAGCTTCAGCGGCGTCTGGCCGCCGTACTGGACGATTACGCCTTTCGGTTTTTCGATGCGCACAATTTCCAGCACATCTTCCAGCGTTACCGGTTCGAAGTAGAGACGGTCGGAGGTGTCATAGTCGGTGGAAACCGTTTCGGGGTTACAGTTGACCATAATGGTCTCGTAACCGTCTTCGCGCAGCGCCAGCGAGGCGTGTACGCAGCAATAGTCGAATTCGATGCCCTGGCCGATACGGTTCGGACCGCCGCCCAGCACCATGATTTTGTCGCGATCCTGGTTCGGGTTCGCTTCGCACTCGTCGTCATAGGTGGAGTACATGTAGGCGGTGTCGGTAGCGAATTCCGCCGCGCAGGTGTCCACGCGTTTGTAGACCGGGTGCAAATTGTATTGGTCACGCAGCTTGCGGATTTCCGCTTCGCGCACGCCGGCGAGCTTCGCCAGGCGCGCATCGGCAAAGCCTTTACGCTTAAGCAGGCGCAGGAAATCAGCGTCGAGGCCATTGATGCCAAGCTCAGCCACCTTCTCTTCCAGACGCACCAGCTCTTCAATCTGTACCAGGAACCAGCGGTCGATGTTGGTCAGGTTGAAGACGCCGTCGACGGAGAGACCGGCACGGAACGCGTCGGCGATGTACCAGATACGATCCGCGCCCGCGTCTTTCAGCTCGCGGCGAATTTTGGTCAGCGCTTCCGGATCGTCGAGGCTGACTTTCGGGTCGAAACCGGTGGCGCCCACTTCCAGGCCGCGCAGCGCTTTCTGCATCGATTCCTGCTGGGTGCGGCCAATCGCCATCACTTCGCCGACGGATTTCATCTGGGTAGTCAGGCGGTCGTTAGCCCCGGCGAACTTCTCGAAGTTAAAGCGCGGGATTTTAGTGACCACGTAGTCGATAGACGGCTCAAACGAGGCCGGGGTACGGCCGCCGGTGATGTCGTTCATCAGCTCATCAAGGGTGTAACCCACCGCCAGCTTCGCCGCCACTTTGGCGATCGGGAAGCCGGTGGCTTTTGACGCCAGCGCCGAGGAGCGGGAGACGCGCGGGTTCATTTCGATAACAATCAGGCGGCCGTTTTTTGGGTTCACCGCAAACTGGACGTTAGAGCCGCCGGTTTCGACGCCGATTTCACGCAGTACCGCCATCGAGGCGTTACGCATGATCTGGTACTCTTTGTCGGTCAGCGTCTGGGCGGGTGCCACGGTGATGGAGTCGCCGGTGTGGATGCCCATGGCGTCGAAGTTTTCGATGGAGCAGACGATGATGCAATTATCGTTTTTATCGCGCACCACTTCCATCTCGTACTCTTTCCAGCCGATTAACGATTCATCAATCAGCAGTTCATTGGTCGGCGACAGGTCGAGACCACGAGTACAAATCTCTTCAAACTCTTCGCGGTTGTAAGCGATACCGCCGCCGGTGCCGCCCATAGTAAAGGAGGGGCGAATAATGCACGGGTAGCCGACATCCGCGGCGACAGCCAGCGCCTCTTCCATCGTGTGGGCGATGCCGGAACGGGCGGTTTCCAGACCGATTTTCTTCATCGCGATGTCAAAACGGCGACGGTCTTCGGCTTTGTCAATGGCATCTGCCGTCGCGCCGATCATAGTCACGCCGAACTCTTCAAGCACGCCCTGGCGCTCCAGTTCCAGCGCGCAGTTGAGCGCCGTCTGGCCGCCCATGGTCGGCAGCACCGCATCCGGGCGCTCTTTTTCAATGATTTTGCGCACCACTTCCCAGTGAATCGGCTCGATGTAGGTGGCATCGGCCATTTCCGGGTCGGTCATGATGGTCGCCGGGTTCGAGTTCACCAGAATGACGCGATAACCCTCTTCGCGCAGCGCTTTACACGCCTGCGCGCCGGAGTAGTCAAATTCGCACGCCTGGCCGATAACAATCGGGCCAGCGCCCAGAATCAGGATGCTTTTTATATCTGTACGTTTTGGCATGGTTTTAATACTCCTGATTACTTAGCGTTAGTACGATAGTGCTCAATAAGCTCGATAAAGTGGTCGAACAGGGGTGCGGCGTCGTGCGGGCCGGGGCTCGCCTCCGGGTGCCCCTGGAAGCTGAACGCCGGTTTGTCGGTGCGATGAATACCCTGCAAGGTGCCGTCGAACAGCGACTTATGAGTCACGCGAAGGGTCGCAGGCATGGACGCTTCATCTACCGCAAAGCCGTGGTTCTGGGCGGTGATCATGACGGTATTGTTGTCGATATCTTTTACCGGATGGTTGCCGCCGTGGTGGCCGAATTTCATCTTGACGGTTTTCGCGCCGCTCGCCAGCGCCAGCAGCTGATGGCCGAGGCAGATGCCGAACACCGGAATGTCGGTTTGCAGGAATTTCTGAATCGCCTCGATGGCATAATCACACGGTGCCGGGTCGCCGGGGCCGTTGGAGAGGAAAATGCCGTCCGGGTTCATGTTGAGCACCTCTTCGGCAGGGGTTTTCGCCGGAACCACCGTCAGGCGGCAGCCGCGGTCCACCAGCATACGCAGAATATTGCGTTTCGCGCCGTAGTCGTAAGCCACTACGTGGAACGGCAGTTCGCTTTCCGCTTTTGCCTGCGGGAGATCGCCTTTTAAGGTCCAGCTTCCCTGCGTCCAGCTGTAGGACTCAGTGGTCGTCACTTCTTTCGCCAGATCCATACCGTTGAGGCCAGGAAACGCTTTCGCTTTTTCCAGCGCCAGTTGCGCATCCACATTATCACCCGCAATGATGCAGCCATTCTGCGCGCCTTTCTCACGCAGCAGACGCGTCAGCTTACGGGTATCGATATCGGCAATCGCCACGATGTTATGGCGTTTCAGGTAAGAAGAGAGGTCTTCGGTGTTGCGGTAGTTGCTGGCGATCAGCGGCAGGTCACGGATGACAAGGCCTTGCGCATGGACCTGGGAAGATTCTTCATCGGCTTCATTGCTGCCGACATTGCCGATATGGGGATAAGTAAGAGTAACGATTTGGCGGGAGTAGGAAGGATCAGTGAGGATTTCTTGGTAACCGGTCATTGAAGTATTGAAAACGACTTCCCCAACCGCCGAACCCGTTGCCCCTATGGCCCGACCGTGAAACTGGGTTCCGTCTTCCAGAACCAATAGCGCTGACTTAATCAAAACACCCTCCAGAGAATATTCACTCACTTTATTTGCATATTAATTCATATACAGGCCATAAATCAATGCAAATTTGCGTAGCCGCGAATTTTTGGCAAACGGCGGCATTCTGAGTACATCGCGCTAAAAAGTCAACGCCCGGCATGATTTTTTCACCTGTTTTTTCACGGGGTAGGCTTACAACACGGCTAAGATGGGCAAAAAAGGTCATTTTTACCGCCAGAAAAACGTTTGCGTAACCGCTGAGATTTAATTTTCCGGTCAGAGCGGTGCATGAAAGAGAAACAGAGAGGTATTTAGGTCAAATCGGGAAAAAATGGCTAATAAAACAAGAAAAAATAGCCATCTAAGATACAAATCGTCATATAAAAGATAAAATTAAGGGGAGATAAATTATCTCCCCTTGCAATCAAACACTTATAATTGCAATAACCACATCACGACTGGTAATAAAAGCTATAAATTGTTGAGATCCAGCACATCTCGCATATCAAAAAGACCCGATTGTTTCTCTTTCAGCCATAAAGCGGAACGAACTGCGCCGTTAGCGAAAGTCATGCGGCTGGAGGCTTTATGAGAAATCTCCACGCGCTCGCCAATATCGGCGAACATTGCCGTGTGTTCGCCGATGATATCTCCGGCGCGAACGGTAGCAAAACCGATAGTGCCCGGCTCGCGTTCGCCGGTGTGGCCTTCCCGGGCGTAGACCGCGCAGGTTTTAAGATCTTTATCCAGCGCGCCAGCGATAGCCTCCCCCATTGCCAGCGCGGTGCCCGATGGCGCATCCACTTTATGACGGTGATGCGCCTCGATAATTTCGATATCGGTATAGTCGCCCATCACTTTGGCCGCCTTTTCCAGCAGCTTGAGCATGACGTTGACCCCAACGCTAAAGTTGGCGGCAAAGACGATAGCAATCTCTTGTGAAGCCTCGCGGATCGCCTGCTTTCCCGCCTCGTCGAAACCGGTTGTGCCAATCACCATGGCCTTACCATGCTGACGGCAAAAAGCCAGATGGTTAAGGGTGCCCTCCGGACGGGTAAAATCGATCAGCACGTCAAAATCGTCTTTCGCCGCCTGCAGATCGTCGGTGACGATCACGCCGATTTTTCCTGCTCCCGCCAGCTCACCCGCGTCGCTGCCCACCAGCGATGAGCCTTCGCGCTCCAGCGCCGCACCAGGCTGAACGCCATCCATTGCAAGGGAAGCCTGAATCAGCTGGCGTCCCATACGGCCACCAGCGCCCGCGATGGCTACGCGGATTTGTGCATCATGCATAGTTGTACTCTTTTGTTAATAAAGTGCTGACAATCGCTTCCAGATTAACCAGCCCGAATCCGGGCCGCTACCCAAAAACGCCGATAATTAGAAATTTATGTCAAACGTCTGGGGTTATCAGTAAAAACTATATTTTTGGCGGAAAAAAGCGAGGAATCCCGGGTGCGCTTACGCTTACCCGGGAGAATCGTAGCCCGGATAAACGCAGCGCATCCGAAAGAACCGTAGCCCGGATAAGCGCAGCGCATCCGGGAAGGTGAGTTAATGCAAAAAAATCGCGCCAGGAGGAAAATCATGCAAAAACCAGGTGACCGCCAGCAGATCGGCGCTGCCGCCGGGGCTGAGACGACGGGCAATCATCTCATCATCCAGCTGGCGCAGCGCTTCAAGACCGCCCTTCACCAGCACGCCGCCCTGCCACAGCAGCTTTTGCGCCTGTTGCTGAACGAAGTTGAGCCCCTCCAGGCCGCCTCTGGCGACCAGATTGGTGTCATCATTCCACGCCATCAGATGTAGCAGCGTCTGCAATAAGGCCAGATTGATGTCCCCCGTCTCCGCCATCACGCGGTTAAAGACCGGTAGCGCCTGGGTGCGTACGGTACGAAAGCCGCTCTCCGCTTCCCCCCTTGCCCCTGACAGGCCGTAACGCAAAAAATGCGCCTCGCCTCGGGTCATCTTCCCGACACCGGCATCCGACAGCTCATTCGCCACCATCCCCCGGCAAAACCTGGCCACCTCCTCGCAAAGCCGGTGCTGCTCAATCGGCTCATTTCTGGCCGTCAGACGCCCCGCCGCCGCCGCGAGCAGGCCAAAAGCGAAAATCGCGCCGCGATGGGTGTTCACACCGCCGGTCGCCTGCAGCATTTCTGTTTCGCAGGCCATCCCCACCGGCCTTAACATCGTCAGCACCTGCTCGGGGGCGATGTTAACGGTATCGAAACCCATGGTAAAAAACGGTTCCATCCACGGGGCGACCACGGCGGTACTGCACTCAAAGGTCGCCAGATCCATATCGTGATGCGCGCCCGTATTACGGATATCTACCAGCCCTGGCTTGGGCGTCAGGCGTACCTCCGTCAGCAGAGCGCGCTCGACGCGCGACACAATATCTTCTGCCCGCACCGTCAGACCGCTGTCCGCCCGCCGCTGGTTCACGACTATTTCGCTCATTGCCTCTCTCCTCCGGGCAGGGTTATACGCTGGCGCTGTCGGCTTTCACCTGGCGGATAACGTCAATCACCGAGCCATCGCGATAGCGGACAACCGCTACCACGCGGTCGGTAAATTCGATCGGCTGCGGCTTGCCGGTTAACAGCTCCGCCCGTTGCTGCAGCGCCTCGATGGTCATCAGCGGAACGCCCGCATCGCGCAGGTTATCAATCAGATCCTGACGCGCCGGGTTAACGGCAATGCCGTGGTCGGTCACCAGCACGTCAACGCTGGCCCCCGGCGTCACACGGGTAAGCACCTTTTCCACCACGCACGGAATGCGCCCGCGCACCAGCGGCGCGGTGATGATAGTCAGGTCCGCGCCCGCCGCCGTATCGCTGTGGCCGCCAGAGGCCCCACGCAGCACGCCGTTGGAGCCGGTCATCACGTTGACGTTAAAATCGGTATCAATCTCCAGCGCGCTCAGCATCACCACGTTCAGGCGCTCGCAGGCGATCCCTTTCGAGGTTGGGTTGGCGTACTGGTTAGCGGAAATTTCAATATGATGAGGGTTATTCGCCAGCGAACGCGCGGCATCGCCGTCGAAAGACTGGGTATCCAGCAGCGCTTTGATCAGCCCCTTTTCATGCAGATCGACCATCGTGCCGGTAATCCCGCCCAGCCCAAAACTGGCGGTAATGTTGTTACGGCGCATCTTATCTTCCAGAAAGCGGGTTACCGCCAGCGATGCGCCACCGGTGCCGGTCTGTAAAGAGAAGCCGTCCTTAAAGTAGCCGGAGTGCTCGATCACTTTCGCCGCCTGGCGGGCGATCAGTAATTCGCGCGGGTTGCTGGTCAAACGGATAGCCCCGGCGGTGATTTTTTCCGGATCGCCCACCTCGTCAACCTGCACGATCAGATCCACCTGATCCTGAGCAATGCTGGCGGGGTAGTTCAGGTAGTCCACCCACTCTTCGGTCAGCAGCACCACGCACCGGGCGGCATCGGCGTCCACTTTGGCGTAGCCCAGCGAGCCGCAGCGGGATTTACCGCTAAAGCCGTTGGCGTTGCCATACTCATCGCAGCACGGTACGCCAAGGAACGCGACATCAATATTTAGCTCGCCGGTCTGTACCAGATGCGCCCGGCCGGCGTGAGAGTGGATCTGTACCGGGTTTTCCATCAGCCCGGCGGAGATCGCCTCTCCCAGCTTGCCGCGCAGGCCGGAGGTGTAAATCTGGCGGATCACGCCGTTTTTGATGTGCTCGATCAGCGGCCAGTGGGCGTCGATCAGCGAGCTGGAGGCCAGGGTCAGGTCACGAAAGCCCATTTCCGCCAGCTTCGCCACCACCATATTGACCACTTTGTCACCGCCGCGAAACGCGTGGTGGAAGGAGATGGTCATGCCGTTTTGCAGGCCGGAGCGGCGAATCGCCTCTTCCAGCGAGGCGCAAATTTTACGCTGGCGCTTTTCGCTTTCACTGGCCAGCCACGGGCTTTTCGCCGTTACGCCCGCATAGGGCTCCAGGCCTTCCGGCATCACATAGCTCTGATTAAGCATGGTCACGGTCTCTTTCATTATTTCCTCCTTAATCACGAATGCCGGACGCCGACAGCGCGACAACCTTGCGCGCATGATCGATAATCGGTCCATCTATCATCTTGCCGTTCAGCGATACCACGCCTAAACCGCGCTCTTCGGCCTCTTCCGCCGCCGCAATCACTTCCCGCGCATGCTCCACTTCTTTCAGCGTTGGCGCATAGACCTGATGCAGCAGTTCGATCTGCCGCGGGTTGACCAGCGATTTGCCGTTAAAGCCAAGGTTTTTCGCCAGATTCGCCTCCGCAAGGAAACCCTCTTCATTGTTAATGTCCGACCACACCACGTCATAGGCGGCAATACCGGCAACGCGGGCCGCGTGCAGTACCGCGCAGCGGGCGTAAAACAGCTCGGTGCCGTCGCCGCGGCAGGTGCCCATATCCATCACGTAGTCGAAGGCCGCCAGCGCGATGGCGGACAGACGCGGGCTGGCGCGGGCGATTTCTACCGCGTTCACCACCCCCAGCGCCGACTCAATCGCCGCCATTAATCGGGTGCTGCCGACTTCGCGGCCGCACTCGCGCTCGATACGCTCGACGTGCGCTTCCAGCTCATGAATATCGTCTTTACTATCGGTTTTCGGCAG
>NZ_HE578947.1:531004-534324 GCF_000321045.1 Phytobacter massiliensis JC163 | reverse complement strand
ATCGTCTTTACTATCGGTTTTCGGCAGACGCACCATGTCCACGCCCGCGCGCACGACCGCTTCGAGGTCGGCGAGACCAAACGGGGTGTTGAGCGGATTAATACGCACCACGGTTTCAATGTCCTGATACAGCGGGTGCTGTAGCGCGTGATGCACCAGCAGGCGGGCGGTATCTTTCTCTCGCAGGGAGACGGCATCTTCCAGATCGAACATCACCGCATCAGCGCCGTAGACAAACGAGGTGCTCAGCATGGCGGCATTGGCGCCGGGGATAAAAAGCATACTGCGACGAGGTTTCATAGCGGGCTCCATTGCAGTTGAGATTGTTGGGCAGCGCGCAGCGCCGCGGCCTGAACGCGCGCCTTGAGCACGCACTCCAGCGCGCCTTTATCATCGACGACCACGTTTGCACGGGTGACGCCGAGCTGCGCCAGCGTCTCTCTGACCACCTGCTCAATCGCCGCGCCGAACTGCTGCTTAACGATACTGTCGATTTCAAGCTGAATGCCCGGCTCACTTGCAGGCCCGATCCTGACCATCACATCGCTGGACTCCAGCGTGCCGGCCAGGGCATCAATCTTCATTTCCATAGAAACTGATCCTTAGTTATGACGGTAAACTCAGGCGGTTTGCTGCTCGCGTTCCGCCCGATGCATCAGATAAGAGAGGGTTCCCGCAGGAACCAGCGGCGCAATGGCGGACCACTGCCGCTCTTTGTAGAGTTTGCGAACGCGCGAGGCGGAGATCGGCCCGCCCTCTTTTTCCACCCGCTCCAGCTCCACTACCGTAATGGACGGCGTCTCGCCGGGCGCTTCCAGCAGCTGTTTCATGCGTTTGTTGTAGTTGCGGGTCAGAGGACACAGCGGCTCGTTGCCGACAAAACGGTGGGTAATGTGCAGCGCCGGGGCCAGGCGTTCGCGGAAAAGCTGTAAATCAATCTGGCAGTAGCAATCATCAACCACGCCTTTATCTTTCAGGAAATAGCCGGGGAAAGTCGCCCTGGAGATAACGTAGGCTGAACCCGGATGCAGGGTGACGTTGTCGATCCCGGCGATCCCCTGCTCTATCAGCGCCACGCGGTCCTGATAGCTAAAGAAAGAGGCGTCTTCCTTGACCACAAACAGATGGAGCCAGTCGCACTGACGGGCGGCCTGCTCTACCAGCCAGCGATGCCCGAGCGTAAATGGATTGGCGTTCATGACGATCGCGCCGATTTTGTCCCCCGGCTGGCGGTACATTGCCAGCTGGCGGCAGTAGCGCGCCAGCCGTTCGCGGCTGTTTTCCATGAGCACCGCGCGATTCCCTGCTCTGGCGATAGGCCAGAACCCGGCGCAGGAGAACATCGCGGCGTTATACGGCTTGGTGAATAAAAACAGCTCGCTGCGCCCCAGCTCATACGCCTGGGTCATCAGTTCAGTCAGCAGTTTCAGGCTGACCCCTTCCCCCTGCAGCGACGGGTCGACGGCGATACATTTCAGCACGCAGCCGGCAATCGCCCCGCAGCCAACAATACGCTGCCCATATTCAGCCACAATCGCCAGTTCGCAGTCGGCTTCCAGCGATAGCTGATGCTGGCGAAGAAAAGCGTCGATGGCATCCCGCCTGCCCGGATCTTTTTGCAGCGCGATGCGTTTTAATATCAGATTCATTTTTTTGCGCTTCATTAACCATAAACGGCCTGTATTTCGCCACCGTTGCTACGGATGTTCTTTTATTTAAATCACATTTTTCCCCGTGCTTTAATTAGCTTTATGGTTTTTATGTTGTTAATTATTTCAGGGAAATAAAAATAATTAAATTAATAAAAAACACGGCTATTAAGTGAAGAAAATCACATCGCAAGCAGAAACATATTTATTACTATCCGCCCGTCTTGCTACTACTGTTTCTGAATAGGATAACCTTTATGGCTAATATGAGTCGGGCTCCGGCAACGGAGAAAAAGGGCATTGGCGATATACTGGGATTTAAAGTCTTTGGTATGCCGCTGCCGCTTTACGCGTTCGCGTTAATCACATTATTACTATCGCATTTTTATAATGCGTTACCGACGGATTTAGTGGGCGGCTTCGCCATCATGTTTATTATCGGGGCGGCATTCGGTGAGATAGGTAAACGCCTGCCGATATTTAACAAGTATATTGGCGGCGCGCCGGTAATGATTTTTCTGGTTGCCGCTTACTTTGTTTATGCCGGTATTTTTACGCAAAAAGAGATCGACGCCATTACTAACGTGATGGACAAGAGCAACTTCCTGAATTTATTCATTGCGGTATTGATCACCGGCGCAATCCTGTCGGTAAACCGTAAGCTACTGCTCAAATCTCTGCTCGGCTATATTCCCACCATCTTAATGGGTATCGTCGGTGCTTCTGTATTCGGCATCCTGATCGGCCTGTGCTTTGGCATTCCCGTTGACCGCATCATGATGCTCTACGTTCTGCCGATCATGGGCGGGGGTAACGGCGCAGGGGCGGTTCCGCTGTCAGAAATTTATCACTCGGTAACCGGGCGCTCGCGTGAAGAGTACTACTCTGTCGCTATCGCTATTCTGACCATCGCCAATATCTTCGCTATCGTGTTTGCTGCGGTTCTCGACATTATTGGTAAGAAACACACCTGGCTGAGCGGCGAAGGCGAGCTGGTGCGTAAATCGTCATTTAAAGTAGACGATGATGAAAAAGCGGGCCCCATAACCCATCGGGAAACTGCCGTTGGCCTGGTTCTGGCGACCACCTGCTTCGTGCTGGCTTATGCTATCGCGAAAAAGATCCTGCCGACCATTGGCGGCTTTTCCATCCACTATTTTGCCTGGATGGTAATTATCGTTGCGGCCCTGAATGCCTCCGGGCTCTGCTCACCGGAAATCAAAGCCGGTGCGAAACGCCTGTCTGACTTCTTCTCTAAACAACTGCTGTGGGTACTGATGGTTGGCGTCGGCGTCTGCTACACCGATCTGCAGGAGATCATCGATGCCATTACCTTCGCCAACGTCATTATTGCCGCGGTGATTGTGATCGGCGCGGTTCTCGGCGCGGCTATCGGCGGCTGGCTGATTGGCTTCTTCCCCATTGAATCAGCGATTACCGCAGGCCTGTGCATGGCAAACCGCGGCGGTTCCGGCGACCTTGAAGTGCTCTCCGCCTGTAACCGTATGAACCTCATCTCCTACGCGCAAATCTCCTCCCGTCTGGGCGGCGGTATTGTGCTGGTCATCGCCAGCATCGTGTTCGGCATGATGATGTAAAAACGCGCACGATGGCGCTGCGAATGCGCCATCGTGCCTTTATTGTTGGGATCTTTTAATGAATCAGGCTGTA
>NZ_HE578947.1:524857-528527 GCF_000321045.1 Phytobacter massiliensis JC163 | reverse complement strand
CGGCCGGGGTGATGCTCAAGTACGTGCTGGCGATGTAGGCCTTTCCCGGGGGGCTTCCCCCGGGTGCGGCTTCGCCTTACCCGGGGTACCTGGTCCGTAGCCCGGATAAGCGCAGCGCATCCGGGACAACGTCCGCACCCGGGGCGAAGCCCGCATCCGGGACAACGTCCGCACCCGGGACAGCTAGATATTTTCTGAAATCGTTAAAAAATGCGCGCGAATTCAGGGAGTTTTGCCATAAAAAGAGAGAAAATGACCTTTTGATATCAATTCGCCCAATGTTTATCCGAAAAATCAATCAGTGGTTTGCCCGGCGATCGTTTCAGAACCGTATCTTCCTGTTGATCCTGTTTACCTCAACGATGGTGATGCTGGCGATAACCTGGTATCTCACCGATATCACCGAAGAGCGCCTGCATTACCAGGTGGGACAGCGCGCGCTGATTCAGGCGATGCAGATCTCCGCGATGCCGGAGCTGGTCGACGCGGTGGAAAAACACGATCTGGCGCGGATCAAAGCGCTGATCGATCCGATGCGCTCATTTTCCGACGCTACCTATATCACCGTCGGCGACGCAACGGGCCAGCGTCTCTATCACGTTAATCCCGATGAAATTGGCAAATCCATGGAGGGCGGCGACAGCGACGAGGCGCTGTATAACGGCAAAAGCTATGTGTCAGTGCGTAAAGGCTCGCTGGGCTCTTCGTTGCGCGGAAAATCACCGATCCAGGACAGCACCGGCAAAGTCATTGGTATTGTCTCGGTGGGATACACCATTGAACAGTTGGAAAACTGGTTAAGCCTGCAGCTCGGATCGCTGATAGTCCCGATGGTGATTCTGCTGCTGCTGCTGCTCTACTGCGCTCGCCGCTTCTCGCTGCACATCAAAAAACAGATGTTGAATATGGAGCCTCAGCAGCTTTCGCAACTGCTTATCCAGCAAAGCGTCCTGTTTGAGTCCGTATTCGAAGGGCTGATCGCTATCGATTCCCACTACAAAATCACCGCCATCAACCAGACGGCACGCAGGCTGCTAAACCTGAGCCAGCCGGAGACGATTCTGATCGGTAAAAGCATCAGCAGCGTTATTGCCCAGGAGGCCTTTTTCTACGACGCGCCGCAGGAAAATAAAAAAGATGAAATCGTTACCTTTAACCAGATTAACGTTATCGCCAGCCGGATGGCCGTTGCGCTGAACGGCGAGCCTCAGGGTTGGGTGATCAGTTTTCGCAGTAAGGACGATATCAATACGCTTAGCCTGCAGCTTAGCCAGGTTCAGCAATACGCGGATAACCTGCGCGCCGTCCAGCATGAGCACCGTAATCTCATCTCAACCATTGCCGGGCTGCTGTTTTTAAAACGCTACGACGAGGCGCTCGATCTGATTCAGCAACAGTCAGAAAGCCACCAGAAGGTGCTCGACTTTATTGCCCGCAATTTTAAAGTGAACCACCTCGCCGGCTTGCTGATCGGGAAATATTACCGGGCCAAAGAGCTCGGGCTGGAGCTGATCTTCGATCCTGGCTGCTACGTTGAGACGCTCCCCTCCTCTCTCTCGCACAATGAATGGATCTCGATTGTCGGCAATCTACTGGACAATGCCTACAACGCCACTCTGCGCCAGTCGGGCGGGTCCCGCCAGGTTGAATGCCTTATCAACAGCGAAGGCGACGAGGCGATCATTGAGATCGCCGATCAGGGATGCGGAATTGATGAAGCCCTGCGCGATCGTATTTTTGAGCGTGGGGTAACCAGCAGCGACAGCGGCGATCACGGCATCGGATTGTGGCTGGTTCGCAGCTATGTAGAACAAGCAGGCGGCAATATCGTCGTCGATAACAACATCCCCTTTGGCACCATTTTTACTCTTTATATTCCCCTGACCCGAGATGAACATCATGGATAGCATCACTACTCTTATCGTTGAAGACGAACCTATGCTCGCGGAAATCCTGGTGGATACCATCAAACAATTTCCTCAGTTCGACGTCATTGGCATTGCAGATAAGCTGGAAAGCGCCAAAAAATGGATCCGCCTTTACCAGCCGCAGTTAATCCTGCTGGATAATTTCCTGCCGGATGGCAAAGGGCTCGATCTTATCCGCCATACCGTAAACACCAACTATAAAGGGCGCATCATCTTTATTACCGCCGATAATCATATGGATACCATCAGCGAAGCGTTGCGGATGGGCGTCTTTGATTACCTGATAAAACCGGTCCATTACCAGCGGTTACAGCATACGCTTGAACGCTTCGCCCGCTACCGTAGCTCGCTGCGTTCCAGCGAACAGGCAAGCCAGATGCATGTGGACGCGCTGTTTAATATCCAGGCCAAAGAGCAGGCCGAAGCGCCCGGCTCGCCGCTCAGAGGTATCGATGAGAGTACCTTTAACCGCGTACTCCAACTCTTCGCCGATCCCGCCATCGTTCATACCGCAGACTCGCTGGCCCGGCTCCTCGGCAGCAGTAAAACCACCGCCCGTCGCTACCTTGAGCAGGGGGTAAAAAACGATTTTCTGGAAGCGGAAATTAGCTACGGCAAGGTTGGCAGGCCGGAGCGAATTTATCACGGCAAAGTGACTAATACCGTTTAGCATCCGGCCTGTCCGCACAGCCGCGGCGCGCTGTCCGGCTCGCCGCCTTCTACTCAGGCTACGTCGTAGCTGACGATCATCTGCCCTTTTTTCATCTTCACCTGGGTGATGACGACGCTCCCCAGTTCAGAGAGGCTGACGACATGGGTGCCGCCGCAGGGGTAGCCGGGCAGATCGCCAAACCCAACGATCCGCAGGCCGTCCGCGAACGTCATTCGCCGCGGTAGGTTTTCAGCCTGCCAGCGCTGAACCCTTTCCAGCAACGCGCTCGCTTCCGGCAGGGCGCCGCCGCCAGCAAAGGTGATGCGCCCTTCTCCCGACCAGTGGTGGGCTTTCACCGGCTGCCAGCCATACGCTTCCCCGGCCTGACCAATCAGATGACCGGCGGAATGTAGCCGGGCGTGCAGCAACCTTGCGCCAGCATCCACGCGGAGAGCCACCTCGCCGATCGGTAGCGGCTGCGACACAGTATGTACAATGGTCTCGCCGCGAACCGTCACGCCCTCTACGGGAAGATCGCCGAGCCAGCCGCGATCCGCAGGCTGTCCCCCACCCTGCGGATGAAATAAAGTGCTATCGAGCGTAATGGCATAGCGGCCATCGGCGTCGCTCAGGCAACTTAACACCCGTGCCGTCCCCTCTGTGGCGTCGCTGGTGTAATAAAGCCGTTCAGTCATGGTTGTCCTCCTCTTCGTTGCAACAGTATATTGATATTCCAGACAGGGATAATCCCGCCTGACCTCAATGAACCTTTGCTCCGGAAGCACAAATGAAACTGACTCTCCTGCCCGAACTCGCCCTGTTTGTTCACGTTGTCGATCAGGGCAGCTTTTCCGCCGTCGCAAGGCAAACCGGCGCAACGCCTTCGGCCGTCAGCCGCAGCGTGTCGCGGCTGGAACAGGAGATGGGGTGTAAGCTTTTGCACCGCACCACCCGCAAGCTGCGCCTGAGCGATACCGGAGAGAAAGTTTATGAACACGCGCTGGAGATGCTGGCGGCAGCGCGTCAGGCCATTAACTCCGCTGGCAGCCGTCAGGCGGTTGCGCAGGGCAAGCTGACGCTAAGCGTGCCG
>NZ_HE578947.1:473699-524554 GCF_000321045.1 Phytobacter massiliensis JC163 | reverse complement strand
CGGTTGCGCAGGGCAAGCTGACGCTAAGCGTGCCGAAAGCGGTGGGGCGCTTTGTGATACATCCGCTGATGCTGGAGTTTTTTAACCGCTACCCGCAGGTCGATGTCTGCCTGCGGCTGGAAGACCGCGTACTGGATTTGATTGACGACGGCATCGACCTGGCGCTGCGCATCACCCATACGCCGTCGCCGGGGCTGTACGGCAAGCCGCTGATGCCTGTCCACCACGCTATCTGCGCGACGCCTGAATATCTGCAACGGCACGGCTGCCCGCAAACGCCGCAGGATCTGCGCGAGCACAGCTGTATTACCCTTGGCGAAACGCCTGCCGATTCACGCTGGAAGTTCCGCCGCGACGGTAAAACGGAGACCGTTCAGACCCGTGGCCGCTATGCCGCCAACCATACCGCCGTGCGGCTGGATGCCGTGAAACAGCATCTCGGTATCGGCAGCCTGCCCCTGTTTACCGCGCGTGAGGCGCTGGCAAGCGGCGAAATAGTGCCGGTACTGCCGGAATGGGAATTTATCAGCAGCTACTCCGGCCAGCTGTGGCTGCTGTGGTCAGGCAACAAACATATGCCCGCCAGAATGCGGGCGATGATTGATTATCTTAGCGAGAAGATGAAGCCGGCTTAAGGCAGCACAGCCATAGCGCGACGATCAGGAACCACGGGATAAACAGGCACAGGGCGAACCACCAGCCTGAACGGCCAATATCGTGCATCCTGCGGCAGCCAACGGCCAGCACCGGGACGATCATAATCAGCAACAGGATAACGCTGAGCGGCAACGCGAAAAATATAAAAACGCCGAACTGATAGTCGTACTGCATCACCAGCAACCAGACCGCGAGCGGTAACGCGACGATGGCCAGGTTAATAAGAAAAAAGACCAGAATTCCAACCTGCTGGCCATGCCGCTAAAATTAAAACCCTTCTTCCAGCCAAGAAGATAAGCTTGTCCATAAGTCATTGTTCTCTCCATGATAATGTGTGAATCCACTTTAGGCGGCGTCGCGTCGTTAAAGGCGTCATCGCCAGGCTACGGCGCCCTCGCAATCACTTCCGCCGCCCAGCGCTGGAATCCTTCCACATCAATACCCAGCGCCACCTGCGCGTTTGCCGGTTGCCCCAGTTTGCCTTCAATATCGACCATTGTCGTCCCGGACGTCCACTCCCCCTGGGTTTCCACCGCCACAAAACAGGGCTTAAGGGTAAAGATCTCCGGACGCGCCAGCCAGGCAATGGCGCACAGATCGTGCATTCGCAGCCCGCTGCTCATGCTGCCGCTACGGTAGTGGCTAAAGAGCGCGTGCAGCATTCTGCCGGTCTGGTTGAGCGTGGGTAGCGTGGCGAGATACTCCGGGGTCAGCACAGCCTGATTGGTGACATCCAGCCCGCACATCACAATCTCAAGCCCGCTCTGAAACACTTTCGCCGCCGCCTCAGGATCGATAGCGATGTTGAACTCGGCGTTGGGGGTAAAATTCCCGCGCCCGGCGGAGCCGCCCATGATCACCAGCCGACGAAGGTTGAACAGGCATTCAGGATAGTGGGTGATCAGCAGCGCGATGTTGGTAAGCGGGCCAATGGCAACCAGGGTGACAGGCTCCGGCGCGTGTATCAGCACATCGCGTATCGCCTGAAAGGCGGGTTTCTCCAGCAGTTGCCGCTGATGTTCGACAAACGTATACCCTTCCATACCGGACTCGCCGTGCACATAAGCCGCGTCTCTGAGGGGGCGCAGCAACGGCGTAGCCGCCCCCTGGGCAACGGGCAGATCCACATTCCAGAAATGAAGCAGCTGCAGGGCGTTGCGGGTGGTTTTTTCTACGGAGACATTTCCTGCGACCGTCGTCAGCAGTTGCAGATCCAGTTCAGGAGCGAACAGCGCGGCGGCGATAGCCGCGGCATCGTCAATGCCGGGATCGGTATCAAGGATGATGGGTAGACGCATTTTTTCTCCATAAAAAAGCCAGGCGCAGGGCCTGGCATTTTAGCAAACGGTGGCAGATGAAAGGTTATTCAACCTCACGAACATCCACACGCAGCTCTTTTGGCACTTCGAAAACGATATTCTCTTCGCGCCCTTCCAGCGGGATAGCCTCCCCGCCGCCCAGCTCCTGCAGGCGGGCAATAACGTTCTGCACCAGGATATCCGGGGCGGAAGCGCCCGCAGTCACCCCAACGCAGGCAACCGCTTTGACCCACTCTTCCTGGATATCGGTGGCGTCATCAATCAAAAACGCCGCCTTGCCCATCCGCTGCGCCAGTTCGGCCAGACGGTTGGAGTTGGAGGAGTTCTTTGAACCGACCACCAGCACCACATCCGCCTGTTCGGCCAGGGCGCGTACCGCTTCCTGGCGGTTGGTCGTGGCGTAGCAGATGTCATCTTTACGCGGCCCGACAATTTTCGGGAAACGCTCGCGCAGGGCGTCGATAACGTCAGAAGTGTCATCCACCGACAGGGTGGTTTGCGTCATAAACGAGAGCTTGCCGGCATCTTTGATATTCAGCGTCTGCACATCTTCCGGCGACTCCACCAGATACATCCCGCCCGCCGGGTTGCTGTACTGGCCCATCGTGCCTTCCACTTCGGGATGCCCGGCATGGCCTATCAGAATGGCCTCTTCGCCACGACGGCTGGCGCGGGCGACTTCCATATGCACTTTGGTCACCAGCGGGCAGGTGGCGTCAAACACCGTTAAATCGCGGCTTTTCGCCTCGTTACGTACCGCCTGGGATACGCCGTGGGCCGAGAAGATCAGGATCGCGCCGTCCGGCACTTCGCTTATCTGCTCAATAAAAATTGCCCCGCGCTCGCGCAGGCTGTCGACCACGTAGCGGTTATGCACCACTTCGTGACGGACATAAATCGGCGCGCCGTAAATAGCCAGCGCGTTTTCAACAATGCTGATAGCGCGGTCTACGCCAGCGCAAAAACCGCGCGGGTTGGCCAACAGAATCTGCATTTTACGCCTCCAGCGCCGGTTCAACTTCCAGCACGTCGATATCGAAATGAACGGTATGCCCGGCTAAAGGATGGTTAAAGTCAACGGTGATGGAGTCGCCATTGATTTCACGAATCACGCCAGGCATCTCGCTACCGTCCATGGCGGTAAAGAGCATGATTGCGCCGATTGAAGGCTCGCCCGCGTCCATAAATTCCCGACGCGAGAAGTACTGGATCAGATCGGGCGTTGAGACGCCAAAGGCCGCATCCGGCTCCAGAGAAAAGGTGGCTTTATCGCCCGCTTTCAGCCCCAGCAGATGCTGCTCCAGCCCTTCGGACAGGGAACCATCCCCCAGGCGAAACAGCGCCGGTTTGCCGTTGTTACGGGTAGACTCTGCGGTAGAGCCATCGTCGAGCTTTAAGGTGAAGTGCACCAGCACCGCACTGTTACTCTGTACTGATTTAGACATGCAGGTACAACCTTTATCACGGCGAAAGTAGTAGAGGTAGCCCGGATGCGGCATCACGCCTGGTCCGGGCTACCATTTTCAGGCCTGCTCTTTGACAGCGGCTTTCGGTAAAAAGCCTTCCAGCACAATCAACGCCGCGCCGACGCAGATAAAGCTGTCGGCAAGGTTGAAGGTGGCGAAATGCCAGTTACCGACATAAAAGTCGATCATGTCGACGACAAAGCCGTGCCACAGGCGGTCGAACAGATTGCCCAGCGCGCCGCCGATAATCATCGCATAGGCAATGTTGTTCAGCTTCTGAGACGCTTTTGAACGGTACATCAGCACCGCCAGCACCACGGAGATACCAATCGCGATACCTGCGAAGAACCAGCGCTGCCAGCCGCCGCTATCGGCGAGGAAGCTGAACGCCGCCCCATAGTTACGCGCATAATGCAGATTAAGCGACGGAAACAGCGGCACCGTATCCCCCAGCGCAAAGTGCTGGAGGATAAGGAACTTGCTGCCCAGATCGATAATCAGCACGACCACTACCAGCCACAACCAGCGTAGCCCTGTTGAAAAGATCGGTTTACTCATCAGGCAAACTTACGTTTTTCGCCGTCACCGGCGACGTTGCTGACACAGCGTCCGCAGATCTCTGCGTGTTCCGCTACCTTGCCAACGTCCTGAGTGTAATGCCAGCAGCGCGGGCATTTCTCACCGTCGGCCTTGCTTAACGCCACTTTCAGCCCTTTGAGCAGTTCGCTCTGCTGAGCATCGGTGGAAGCCTGCGCATAATCCGCAACTTTCGCACCGGAGGTCAACAGGACAAATCGTAATTCATCGCCCAGCGCCGTCAGCTTCGCCGCCAGTTCCGGCTCAGCATAGAGCGTGACCGCTGCTTCCAGCGAGCCGCCCACTTTCTTGTCGGCGCGCGCCTGCTCAATGACCTTGTTCACTTCGCCGCGGACTTTCAGCAGCTCGTCCCAGTAAGCGTCGTTCATGGCTTCGGTTTCCGCCAGCCCAAACAGGCCGTTATACCATTCGCCGGTGAAGACATACTTCTCACGCTCGCCCGGCAGGTAGCCCCAGATTTCATCTGCGGTGAAGGACATGATCGGCGCCATCCAGCGCACCAGCGCTTCCGCGATATGGTACAGTGCGGTCTGGCAGCTGCGACGGGCTACGCTGTCCGCTTTCGCGGTGTACTGACGGTCTTTGATGATGTCGAGGTAGAACGACCCCATTTCGATGGAGCAGAAACGCATCAGGCGCTGCACCACTTCGTGGAAATCGTAAGACTCGTAGGCTTTAACGATATCTTCCTGCGCCGCCTGCGCGCAGCCTACCGCCCAGCGGTCCAGCACTACCATCTCTTCCGGCTTCACCATGTCTTTGGCCGGATCGAAACCGCTCAGGTTCGCTAGCAGGAAGCGCGCGGTGTTGCGGATACGACGATAGCTGTCGGCAGCGCGTTTGAGGATCTCGTCCGACACGGCCATTTCGCCCGTGTAGTCGGTAGACGCCACCCACAGACGCAGGATATCCGCGCCCAGTTTGTTCATCACATCCTGCGGCGACACGGTGTTGCCGATGGACTTGGACATCTTGCGGCCCTGGCCATCAACGGTGAAGCCGTGCGTCAGCACCTGGCGGTACGGCGCTTTGCCTTTCATCGCCACGCTGATCATCAAGGAGGACATAAACCAGCCGCGATGCTGGTCGGAGCCTTCCAGGTACATGTCGGCGGCGTGACCGGCGAATTCCGGACGGGCGTCAACGACGGAGTAGCTGGTCGATCCGGAATCGAACCAGACGTCCAGCGTGTCCGGCACTTTGACGTAGTTATCCGCGTCGTCGCCAAGGATTTCGCGCGGGTCGAGATCCCACCACGCCTGAATACCGTCTTTCTCGACGTATTTGGCCACTTCTTCCATCAGTTCCGTGGTGCGCGGGTGCAGCTCTTCGGTGTCTTTATGCACGAACAGCGCCATCGGCACGCCCCAGGTACGCTGACGGGAGATACACCAGTCCGGGCGATTCGCTACCATCGATTCGATGCGCGCTTTCCCCCAGGCCGGGATCCAGCCGCTCAGGTTCTCTTTCGCCAGACCTTCCTGCTCAATGCGGTCGATCTCTTTGAGCGACTGAATGCGCAGACCTTTTTGATCCATGCTGACGAACCACTGCGGCGTGGCGCGGAAGATGATCGGCGTTTTATGACGCCAGCAGCACGGATAGCTGTGCTGCATTTTCTCAACGTGCAGCAGCGCGCCGCTTTCGCGTAGCATCTCGACGATGATGTCGTTGGCTTTAAAAACATTCACGCCGTCAAGCGTCGGATAGGTACCCGGCAGATACGCGCCGTCCGGGCCAACCGGGTTAGCGATTTCCAGGCCGTACTTCTGGCTGATGGTGTAGTCGTCCGGGCCGTGGCCGCCCGCGGTATGCACCGCGCCGGTACCGGCATCCAGCGTGACGTGGTCGCCAAGGATAGCCGGCACGTCGAAATCCAGGAACGGATGCTTAAAGCGCATCAGCTCCAGCTCCGCGCCTTTCACGGTGCCCAGCACGCTGTAATCAACAGCGTTGATACGTTTCATCACGCTCTCGACCAGATCTTTAGCGACGATCAGCGCCTGGCCGTCAATCTGCACCAGCGCGTAGTCAAACTCCGGCGAGAGAGAAATGGCGCGGTTCGCCGGCAGGGTCCACGGGGTGGTGGTCCAGATAACCAGTGAAACCGGGCCGCTTACCGCAGGCAGGTTGAATTTGCCTTTGATGGCGTCCTGGTCAACGGCCTGGAAGGCCACGTCGATAGACGGCGACGTTTTGTCGTAATACTCAACTTCCGCCTCCGCCAGCGCAGAGCGGCAGTCGACGCACCAGTGCACCGGCTTAGCGCCTTTGTGCAGGTGGCCATTGCCGATGATTTTACCCAGCGCGCGGATGATGTTGGCTTCGGTTTTGTAGTCCATCGTCAGGTACGGGTGCTGCCAGTCGCCCAGCACGCCCAGACGGATAAAGTCTTTGCGCTGGCCGTCAACCTGAGTCGCCGCATACTCGCGGCATTTAGCGCGGAACTCGGCGGCGGTGAACTTCTCGCCCGGCTTGCCAAACTCCTGCTCGACTTTCAGCTCGATAGGCAGCCCGTGACAGTCCCAGCCAGGCACGTACGGCGAGTCGTAACCCGCCAGGCCTTTGGACTTCACGATAATATCTTTCAGAATCTTGTTAACCGAGTGACCAATATGAATGCTGCCATTCGCATAAGGAGGGCCGTCATGCAGAATGAAGGTTTTTTTGCCTTTTTTAGCCGCACGGATGATGCCGTAGAGGTCATCATCGGTCCAACGCGCCAGCATTCCCGGTTCGCGTTTAGCGAGATCGCCACGCATCGGGAACCCTGTTTCCGGCAAATTCAGGGTTGATTTATAGTCACTCATCAGATTCTCGGTTCCGTATTTTTAACTCAGCCGTTAAGCCGGTTTTGTTAGCCCAAAAAATTCACGGGCCGTTAACTCATCTTTTGCGATTTGCGCCTTTAGCTCATCGAGCGAGGTGAATCGCTGCTCATTGCGTATTTTTTTACGCAGCACTACATCTATATGGCGTCCGTAGAGGTCCATTGCAATATCCAACAGGTGAACTTCCAGCTGCTGACGAACGCCGGCGACCGTTGGCCGGGTGCCGATATTGGCCACGCCGGGCAGTAGCGTATCGCCTAATCCTGCCACTTCAACCGCATAAACCCCTTTAACAGGGGAAACCTGACGGCGCAGCGGTATATTCGCCGTCGGAAAACCTATGGTGCGCCCCAGCGCATCGCCGTGCACCACCCGCCCTGAGATGCTGAACGGATGGCCCAGCAGCGCTTCTGCCAGCGTAAGGTCGTCGTCAGACAGCGCCTGGCGGACCGCCGTGCTGCTGACGCGAGCGCCGCCCGAGCAGAAGGTCTGCGTACTGGTGACGTCAAAACCGTATTTTTGCCCGGCTGTCTGTAATAACAAGAAATCCCCCTGGCGACCAGCGCCAAAACGGAAGTCGTCGCCCACGGCCAGAAATTTCACGCCGAGCTTATCCACCAGCAAATCACTCACGAACGCCTGCGCCGTTAAGGCGGCGAAACGGCGGTCAAAACGTACGCACAGTACGTAATCCACGCCGCACTGCGCCAGCAGGCGCAGCTTTTCACGCAGCCGCGTCAGGCGCGCGGGCGATTTGTCCCCCGCGAACAGTTCAAGCGGCTGCGGCTCGAATATCATCACCACGACAGGCAGTCCACGCGCGCGGCCCTCTTCGCAAAGCCCTTGTAAAAGCGCCTGGTGGCCGCGGTGTACGCCGTCGAAATTACCAATAGTCAGCACACACCCGTGCGGTGCCTGGCTGAGATTATGTATGCCGCGTATCAGCTTCATGTCTGGCTCAAAACAGTGAAAATCGCCCGAGTATACCTTGTACAACGGGCGACGTTAACCGACGATTGCCCCTGGCCGCCAGAAAGGAGAAGGATTTCATCACGCTGGCGTTCTTTGGGATGAAAAACTGCCCTACAGGGTGATTTTTTATCGTGGAAAAGCTGTATTCGAAGCCCGCAAGCTGGTAGAATCCTGCGCCATCACTACGTAACGTAGCGTCGTACACTAGCGGCGCTTATTTGCACAAATCCATTGACAAAAGAAGGCTAAAAGGGCATATTCCTCGGCCTTTGAATTGTCCACAATAGATCATATTTGGGAGTTGGACCTTGGCTAATATCAAATCAGCTAAGAAACGTGCCGTTCAGTCTGAAAAGGCTCGTAAGCACAACGCAAGCCGTCGCTCTATGATGCGTACTTTCATCAAGAAAGTATACGCAGCTATCGAAGCTGGCGACAAAGCGGCTGCACAGAAAGCATTTAACGACATGCAACCGATCGTGGATCGCCAGGCTGCTAAAGGTCTGATCCACAAAAACAAAGCTGCTCGTCATAAGGCTAACCTGACTGCGCAGATCAACAAACTGGCTTAATCGCCCGCTTGTTGTACTTTGTGAAAGAACCCGCGTAAAGCGGGTTTTTTTATGCCTGCGGCTAGCAGGCGATATCCAGTAATGACCGCAACGCCCGTCGCCCGCCCGAGGTAAATGTTACTTCCCGAAACCCCGGCGTCCGCGTAAGCCAGCCCTTTTTCTCAAAATATGCCAGCAGCAGCGCCCCCGCCTGCCCGCCAAGGTGAAACCGCCTTTCGCTCCAGTCCAGACAGGCGCAGCAGGGTTTGCGGGTTAATTTTCCCGCCACAGGCATACCCATTCCGGCAAAAAAGTCCGCGCCCGCTGCGGTAATCGCCGCACCGTCCTGTGTCAGCCAGTTTTTTTCCACAAGCGCATCATAGATAGCCACCGCCACTTCACCAGCGAGGTGGTCGTAGCAGGTACGGGCATGGCGCAGCGCCAGCGGGGTTCGCGTGACGGGTGGCGTGACGCGACGCCAGGAGACGCCCATCATCGTCTCTATCAACCGGGCGATATCCGGCCCGGCGAGACGATAATAGCGATGACGCCCCTGGGAAAGAAAGGTGACAAGCTGGCTTAAGACCAGCCGGTTGAGATGGCCGCTGGCGGTGGAAGCAGCGACGCCCGCTACCGCCCCCAGTTCTGTCGCCGTCCAGGACCGGCCATCCATCAGCGCACAGAGCATCTTAATACGTGAGGGATCGGCCATGGCGGCGGCAATCTCCGCCAGGGCCTTCTCTAAATGGCCGTCGTCGGCCAGCTGTTCAGGAGAGAGATGCATAGTTTGCCCAGGGTTCTGTCGCCTCGCAGGCGACGCTATGGTTATCGGTCACCAGGATGAGCCGGTTAGCGTGATCGCTGTACTGCACGACAATATTCACGCCCCGTTCCGCCAGCGCGGCGGCAATCGCCCCCAGTTCGCCGGGGCGCTCCTGTCTGAGCTTGCGGATTAGCGGCTGATAAAGCCCGGCGACCATAAAACCGTGCGCCTCCAGCACCGCTTTAGCTTTAACGCCCTCCTCTACCAGAAAATGCGCATGGGCTTCTTCCCGGCAGGTAAAGACGCCGCCGCCTTCCAGGCCCACGCCGTGGTTGCCCAGCGTTCGGCCCAGTCTTGCCAGCTCGCCCGGCGCGTTAGCTAAAATAACATGAATATCATACATATTCTTAGCCCCGCTCTGCTGAGGTGTATTCACGTTCAAGACGGGCGATGCGGATGTGGTAAGAAGAGAAAATAGCGTCGCGCCCTTCCGCCTGGGCGGCACGGTGGCACAGGTTCTGCCGCCACTGGGAGATAGCCTCTTCATCGCGCCACCAGGAGAGGGAAAGAATTTTTCCCGGCGTGGCGAGGCTCTGAAAACGTTCTATGGCAATAAAGCCATCAATATCGGCAAGTAGCGGCTTGAGTTCCGCCGCCAGTTGCAGGTAGCGCGCCTGCTGCGATTCAATGGCGTTCGCTTCAAAAAGTACGGCAATCATGGGTTATCCCTCTCGTTGATAAGAGGGATAACTTTATCGCGCGGGTAAAAACATACTTCGGCGCAGAGCGAAATATGGCGGGTCAGCTGCTGCGGAACAGCGCCGAGTAGTCGCGGTTACAGATACGCTGCACCGCAGGATGCTGGATCATGCGCTCGGCAAAAATAGCGTGATACTCCTCCATCACGTTATCTATCCGCCCAATTTCGGTGACAGCGTCATCGTTATATAAATCGTTCATATAGAGCGTGGGGGCGACAAAAATGGCGTTATGCGCCGCGCCGAACGCTTTCATCAGCGCCGCATCGTCAAACTCGCCGAGGATCTCCACCTTCAGCCCCTGCGAGTTCAACCAGTTCAGAATTTTTCGGCCCAGCATAGAGCGCCTGCCGGGGATCAGCAGACGCCGCTCCTCAAGGCAGGCGGGAAAGGGTTTCTCCGGCGGGTTCATACACCAGAAGCTGACGCTGCATTCGCCGATTTTCACTGAGAACAGCCCCTCCTGCTGGGTAGAATCGATGGGGCAGTCTGAGATGATCATATCCAGCTTATGCTGGCTAAGCTGCTCCAGCAGCATCTCATGGGTAGATTCAAAACAGCGCAGATGAATTTGTTCATCTTCAACGATCACGGCATCCAGCACGCCGCTCACCAGCCGTTTTGATAAGGCGTCGGCCACGCCAACGTCAAACAGCACGCTGGCCTCTTTGCGGTAGTTGACAATATCCAGCATCTCCTGGCTTAAGGTGAACATGCGATCGGCGTAGCGGAACACCAGCTCTCCCAGTTCGCTGGGCTCCAGCCCCCTTCCCTTACGCTTAAACAGTTTGCCCTGCAGGCGTTCTTCCAGCGCTTTGATCTGCCCGGTAATGGTCTGCGGCGTAAGATAGAGCGCCTCAGCCGCCCCAACCACAGACCCTTCCTTGTAGACGTGCCAGAAATAATAGAGATGGTTGTAATTAATATGCGACATGTTTCACTCCCTGATAAATGCCGGAGAGCCGTGGCAGGCTCTCCCTAAAAAATTATGCTGCCCGGGCGGGGTTGACTGCGCGCTTGCGCAATATGAGGTAACCCGTGACCGCCGATAAAACCGAGCCGATTAAGATGCTAAGCTTGGCCCAGTTGATCAATTCAGGCTCGACGCTGGCGAAGGCCAGAGAGGCAATAAAGATCGACATGGTAAAACCAATACCGCACAGGATCCCTACCGCCATAATTTGCCGCATTGATGTCCCTTCCGGCAACGTCGCCCATTTGAGTTTCAACGCGAGCCAGCAGAATGCGCTAATCCCCACCGGCTTACCAATAAACAGCCCGGCGATAATCCCCAGCGGCAGCAGCGAGGTCAGTCCTTCGAGCGTAACGCCCTTAAGCGACACGCCAGCGTTGGCGAAAGCAAACAGCGGCAGAATCAAAAAAGAGACCCACGGGTGCAGAATATGCTCAAGCTGTTTCGCCGGAGATTTACCGTCACGCTCTTTAAGCGGGATCATAAAGCCAATGATGACCCCGGCAAGCGTGGCGTGCACGCCGGATTTCAGTACGGCGGTCCACAGTATCGTGCCCACCAGAATGTAGATCCCGGTACGCCGCACGCCGCTCAGGTTCAGGGCGACAAGCACGACGATGGCCGCCGCGGCAATAATCAACGACAGCACCGACAGATCGTTGGTGTAGAAGAGCGCGATGATAACAATCGCCCCCAGGTCGTCGATAATCGCCAGCGCCATCAGGAAGATTTTCAGGGCCGGGGAACCCGGCTTCCCAGCAGGGCAAGCACGCCGAGAGCAAAGGCAATATCGGTGGCCGCAGGGATAGCCCACCCCTCTCTGGCGATGGGGTCCTGGGCGTTAAAGGCCAGGTAAACCAGCGCGGGAACAACCATGCCGCCCAGCGCTGCGATAATGGGGAAGACAGCCTGCCGACGGCTGGCCAGCGCCCCCTGGAGCATCTCGCGCTTTACCTCCAGGCCAATCAGCAGGAAGAAGACCGCCATCAGCGCATCGTTGATCCACAGCAGCATGTTCTTATTGATTTCAAGCGCACCAACGCGCAGCTGGACAGGCGTTTCCAGAAATGAGTGATACAGGCCGCTGGTCGCTCCCATGTTCGCCAGCAGCATAGCCAGCGCCGCGGCGATGATAAGAATGATGCCTCCGGAAGCGTCACTACTAAAAAAACGCTGCAGATGTTTCACTTTTAATCTCTCTTTATGGCTAATACATCGGTAAAACTATCTTAATCAGCCTGATAAATCGAAAAAACAAGTTTATTACTGCATTATAGTTCGTTTTTTACGAGCAAAGCTATGCTTCCGGGAGGCGACTGTTCCAGGCGTGGCGCAGATGTTCAAGCACAAGCGTTACGTTGCCGGGGGACATACCGTTAAGGTAGGGAAGGAATGGATGTGACTGAATAAACTGGATAAAAGCCGTGGCGCCGCGCAGTGTCGCGTAGCGCAGATGGCGGGTTTTTTTATTGCCGGTCAGGTTACAGACGGCCAGCGAATAGTCCCGCGTTGAGAAAGCGCGCCAGACATTATTGCGAATTCCGCCGCTGAGAAAAAGGCGCGGCGGCATATCCAGGCGCGGCGGCGTTGTCCCCCGCTCTCTGACAAAAGCAATATGACAGCGCCCCTGGTGAATATCGTTGACGTTGGCCATCAGACAGCCGCCAAAAATAAAGCACTCCTGATCCAGATAGTGCTGAACGTTGAGTGCGCGTTCATCGGTAAGCTTATGCACCAGTTCAAAATGGCGATAGGCAGGCAATACCGGCTTCACCAGCATGCCCCGATCGTGGCAGTGCAATGCTGCGGGACCGTAATCAATATCATACAGCGCCCCCTGACGGCGCATTGTGAGCGCCTCTTTACGCTGCACCAGGTGAGTCAGCGTCCCTGGCGGTAGACGTTCTTCATACCGGGAGCGGTACTGATATTCGGCTTCCACGGGCTGGGAAGCGTAGTTTGTTGAGAGCGCCACGACATGGCCGGAGCCTTCTTCAACGGTCACCAATACATACAACAGACTATCGCTGCCGTTAAACCTGACGGTAAACGCGCGGGTGCTCAGCGCGATATCACAGGGGAAGCTGAACCGACTGCCCTCCTGGCGGCCCTGGTAAGAAAGGTGCGCCAGTTCACGCCTGAGCGTGGTGCTGTCGATGGCAAGGGCTGTGCGAATATCCTGCAAGGAAGTACCGGCCTGAATCAGCGCCGCCAGCTGCGTCTGCCGGGGCGAGGCCACGGCCTTTTTCGCCGCGATAAAGGTTTTATTGCAGAGGCGGCACAGCATGCGCTGCTCACCCTGCCGGGAAAACCCGTGTCGCTTTAATGAATAACCGCCGCAGCCGGGACACTGTTTAATCAGCCCTTTCCAGCCATGATTTACCGCCCGGCGAAAAAGGTTTAATGCATTAGAGGAGATAAGAGGAAACAGAAAACCACATTCCCGGCAGAGGACATTATTGCCCTGTAAAAGGTAATCCGGGCTATTTATTATGCCCAGATTGCGACAGCCCATTGTTTTACAGCTATCGACATTGACATTATCAAACATATTCTCTTCCTGCTAATATCCGTATAACAGCATCCTGAGTGCTTTTGCAGAAAAGTAGGTATTTATCTTGTGCTCGTTACGCTAAAAATAAAAAACCCTGATTCAATGCCATGCATTGAATCAGGCGGGCAGAGCCCAGGTGGCATAATATCTTTTTTATTACAGAAATGTTAGCCCCAGGTCACAGGGGTAGGCTTCTCGCCCCGGGCTTTCATTAAAGAGTCGTTATCAATATCCTGCTTATATTGCATAAATTCAGCGAACATCCGTTTTTCAACCTCCGGCTGCTTGCCAATCTGGTTCATGGTTTCGGCGCGATCCTGCTTAAGGTTATAGAGATATTTCGCTTTGCCCTCCCGGTCGATAATCATTTTCCAGTCGCCGTCACGAATCGCCCACAGGTCGGTTGGATCGTCCTGGAAAGGCATATCAATACCGAAAATCAGCGGCTTTTGCCGTTTCAGCTCGGCTTTTTCGAAAACAGGCGTCAGGGATTGACCGTCAATCGTCCGATCTTTGGGCAGATCGAATTTCATCATTTGCGCAAGCGTCGGCATCCAGTCCAGACCGGAGGCTGGCGTGTCCGTCACCATCCCTTGCGGCAGATGTTTGCCATATTTAATAATTGCCGGAACGCGAATGCCGCCCTCCCACAAATTGTCTTTACGTCCGCGCAGGCCGTCGGTCTCCCCGGCCATATTTAACTCATAGACCTTACGTGCTTCGCGCGTTACCGGGCCATTATCGCTGGTAAAAATAATGATGGTGTTATCCTCTTCACCCATCGCCTTGATTTTTTCGACCACTTTCCCGACCTGCTCATCCATATAGCTGATATTGGCATAATACTCACCCGGCCCGCGCCAGGGTTTATCCGCCCAGTCGCCGTAATACATATCCGGGTGCTGCTTCTGATAAGCGCTCATATACTGCGAATACATATCGAGATATTTCTTCGGCGAAGCGACGGGGGTATGCACTTCGGTGAAAGCGACATACAGGAAGAAGGGTTTATCTTCTTTTTTCTTCTCGCGCTCATCCAGCCAGCTCACCACTTCGGTACTGACCAGCTCGCCGCTGAGTAATTTTGCTTCGCCGACAGGTTTACCGTTGCGAAGAAAAGCATCCGGGTAGACGGCCCCGTAGCGGGGGCGCTCTTTGGCATTCGCCAGCCGTTCATTAGTAATAAACCCGCCTGCGTGTACCAGCGAATAGTCAAAGCCGATATCTTTGGCCTGCGGCTGATCGGTGCGATCCGCCCCGGCATTGAGGTGCAATTTACCCATTAACGCCGTGTCGTACCCCTGATTTTTTAACAGGTTGGCGATGGTAAGCTCATTACGCCCAATGGCGACATCTTTACCTGCCGGAATCCACGAACGAATGCCGGTACGAAAAGGCATGCGCCCGGTCAGCAAACCGGCACGGGAAGGCGAGCAGAGCGGCGCGGGGGCATAGTAATCAGTAAATTTAACCCCTTCCTGGGCGAGCTTATCAATATTTGGCGTTTTAACGATTTGATGACCATAAGCGCCTAAATCACCATAGCCTAAATCATCCGTTAAAATAATGACCAGATTGGGGCGCTTTGTGTCCTCTGCATGGGCCGTAGATAATACGCTGCCTGCACAGAACGCCAGACCAATCATGCTGGCAACGACTGTTCTTTTCATTTCAGCTCCTTTGAATAGATTAAAATTCATAACCAAGCATATAAATCATTTGATCGCCAAAACCGTCGTAGCCGAGTTTGTTATCAAAATAACGCCAGGTCACTGCCGCTTTCCAGCGTGGATAGAACTTCCATGCCAGGGTTAACCCGCCGTTTATACCGGTATGCCCGTGCTGCTGTTCGGCATAGGCATCATTGCGATCAAGCTCAAATTCATGCCAGTCGGAGAGGACGAATTTCTCGCCGCCCACCGTAAAGAACCAGGCAGCCGTCCAGCCAACCACATAGCCGTTCCAGCCGCTGGTCTGCCCGTATTTCTGCGAAACATAATCGCCGGATTGATTATGTAAACCAATATAGGGTTTAAAAAAGCCCCATTGACCCTGCCAGCCAAGGTATCCCAGCCCGTAGAACATATCTAAATCATCGCTCCACGAGTTATCCCACTGGCCATAGATTTTGCCAAACGCCGTATAATCAGAATCGAAAAGACGAACGTGCGTCATGGCGGAAACGGTGTGGTTTCGTCCGGCAACCGAATGATTTAAGACATTGCTTTCAAAAAACGAATAAAACTCCGCTTCACGAAAGTTAACGCCAAAATCAATAGTCGCTTTCCATACTTCACCACGATGGACGTTCTCAAAGCCGCTGTTCCAGTCGGCATAACCGGCATTCACTGAACCAAACGCATTTTTATATTCCAGAGCATGAGCAGAAAAACTACCTGCGGCGGTAGTTAATAAGAGCGTACAGGCAAGCAAAATTTCCTTTTTGAACACGTGACAATCTCCTGATTATTATAATCCGTGCGAACATACCTGATCTTTATGCAGCATTACGAAGTGCAACAAACGAAGCCAGTGTACAAAAAGAGCCATTTTTATATGTGATAGAGATATCACAATAGCGGGGTCAGACGGCCTGCCTGAGCCGTGTGTCAGAACATGTGGTTTTACCCGCCGTTACTCTTTGAATATAAATACAGCCGTGGCAATTATGTTTTGGTAATGGTTTTTGTCGCTGGTACAAAAAGAAGTGAAATATAAGAATGTGCTTTAGTTTATTCACACGCAGCGCCAGCGCATGTGAAATTTCTGACAGGTTAAACAGCAGCAATAAAAAAGGGCTGCCGCAGCAGCCCTTTCGGGGAGATGACCTAGCGGGTCAAATCATCAAAGAACTTCTTTACCCCGTCAAAGAAGCTTTTAGAGCGCGGGCTGTTGTTTTCGCCCGTTGGGCCGCCAAAGCTCTCCTGCAGGTCTTTCAGCAGCTGTTTCTGCTTCTCATTCAGACCGACCGGGGTTTCTACCACCACGCGGCACAGCAGATCGCCCTGCGCGCCGCCGCGAACCGATTTCACCCCTTTGCCGCGCATACGGAACAGCTTGCCGGTTTGCGTTTCGCTTGGCACTTTCAGCATCACGCGGCCATCCAGCGTCGGCACTTCGATCTCGCCGCCCAGCGCCGCCATGGCGAAGTTGATCGGCACTTCACAGTAGAGGTTATTGCCTTCACGTTCGAAGATCGGGTGCTGTTTTACCTGCACCTGTACGTACAGATCGCCTGCTGGCGCGCCATGCTCGCCGGCTTCGCCTTCACCGGCCAGACGGATACGGTCGCCGGTGTCAACGCCTGCCGGGATTTTAACGGACAGGGTTTTGGTTTTCTCAACGCGACCATGGCCGTGGCATTTGTTGCACGGATCTTTGATTAGCGTACCGCGCCCCTGGCAGTGCGGACAGGTCTGCTGTACGGCGAAGAAGCCCTGGCGCATCTGTACCTGGCCTGAACCGTGACAGGTTGGACAGGTTTGCGGCTGGCTGCCCGCCTTCGCGCCGCTGCCGTGGCAGACGTCGCACTCTTCCAGCGTAGGAATGCGGATCTCTTTGCTTACGCCGCGTACCGCCTCTTCCAGCGTCAGCTCCATGTTGTAGCGTAAATCAGCCCCGCGCGCCGCGCGCTGACGCCCACGACCGCCGCCAAAAATATCGCCGAAAACGTCGCCGAAGATATCGCTGAAATCCGCGCCGCCGCCAAAGCCGCCGCCGCCGAATCCACCGCCGCCCATACCGCCCTGCTCGAATGCGGCATGGCCGTACTGGTCGTAGGCCGCGCGTTTTTGCGCGTCGGTCAGGACTTCATAGGCCTCTTTAATTTCTTTAAATTTGGCTTCGGCCTCTTTGTCACCCTGGTTGCGGTCCGGGTGATATTTCATGGCCAGGCGCTTATAGGCCTTTTTGATTTCACGCTCTTCCGCTGTTTTCGGAACGCCTAAAATCTCGTAATAGTCTTGTTTAGCCATCTTTTTTATCTGCCCCTAACATGCGAGCACGGGCGGAGAGGAAACCTCTTCGCCCGTGCCAGTAATTACCCGTTCAAAGGGCGATTATTTTTTATCTTTCACTTCTTCGAACTCAGCATCGACAACATCGTCATCTTTGGCGTTGTTCGCAGAAGCGTCAGCGGAACCCGCCTGCTGCTGTGCGTGCTGTTGCTGTGCGATTTCCAGCAGTTTCTGGGAAACCTGCGCCAGCGCCTGCATTTTGGCTTCGATATCCGCTTTGTCTTCGCCTTTCAGGGACGTTTCCAGCGCGCTCAGCGCAGACTCGATAGCGGTTTTATCATCAGCCGGCAGTTTATCGCCTGCTTCTTCAACCTGCTTACGGGTGCTGTGCAGCAGGTGGTCGCCCTGGTTGCGGGTCTGCACCAGCTCTTCGAACTTGCGGTCAGACTCGGCGTTAGCTTCCGCTTCGCGCACCATTTTCTGGATCTCTTCCTCGTTCAGGCCGGAAGAGGCTTTAATGGTGATCTTCTGCTCTTTTCCGCTGTTTTTGTCTTTCGCGGAAACGTGCAGAATACCGTCGGCGTCGATGTCAAAGGTGACTTCGATCTGCGGCATACCACGCGGCGCCGGGTTGATACCATCCAGGTTGAACTGACCCAGAGACTTGTTATCGCCTGCGCGTTTACGCTCACCCTGCAGCACATGGATGGTTACAGCAGACTGGTTGTCTTCCGCCGTAGAGAACACCTGGCTGTGCTTGGTCGGGATAGTGGTGTTCTTGGTAATCAGCGGAGTCATTACGCCGCCCATGGTTTCGATACCCAGCGACAGCGGGGTAACGTCCAGCAGCAGAACGTCTTTAACATCACCGGTCAGAACGCCGCCCTGCACCGCTGCGCCGATAGCCACAGCTTCGTCCGGGTTAACGTCTTTACGCGGCTCTTTACCAAAGAACTCCGCCACTTTTTTCTGCACCATCGGCATACGGGTCTGACCCCCTACCAGGATAACATCCTGTACGTCAGATACAGACAGGCCAGCGTCCTGCAGAGCGACTTTCAGCGGCTCGATGGAACGGTTCACCAGGTCTTCTACCAGGCTTTCCAGTTTCGCGCGAGTCACTTTGATGTTCATGTGTTTCGGACCGGTAGCGTCTGCGGTGATGTACGGCAGGTTCACGTCGGTCTGCTGAGCGGAAGAGAGCTCAATTTTCGCTTTTTCAGCCGCTTCTTTCAGACGCTGCATCGCCAGCGGGTCGTTGCGCAGGTCAATGCCCTGGTCTTTCTTAAATTCGTCAACGAGGTAGTTGATCAAACGGGTATCGAAGTCTTCGCCGCCCAGGTGGGTATCACCGTTGGTCGCCAGAACTTCAAAGGTTTTTTCGCCGTCAACTTCGTCGATTTCGATAATAGAGATATCGAAAGTACCGCCGCCCAGGTCGTAGACCGCGATGGTACGGTTACCGGTCTCTTTATCCAGGCCGTAAGCCAGTGCGGCTGCGGTCGGTTCGTTGATGATACGTTTTACTTCCAGACCAGCGATACGGCCAGCATCTTTGGTTGCCTGACGCTGCGCATCGTTAAAGTAGGCCGGAACGGTGATAACCGCTTCGGTTACCGGCTCGCCCAGGTAATCTTCCGCCGTTTTCTTCATTTTTTTCAGTACTTCGGCAGAAATCTGCGGCGGGGCCATTTTCTGGCCTTTTACATCCAGCCATGCGTCGCCGTTGTCAGCGCCGATGATTTTGTAAGGCATGATAGAAACATCACGCTGAACTTCTTCGTCCTGGAAGCGGCGGCCAATCAGGCGTTTGATCGCAAACAGGGTGTTTTGCGGGTTTGTCACTGCCTGACGTTTAGCCGGCTGACCAACCAGAGTTTCACCATCCTGGGTATAGGCAATGATTGAAGGTGTGGTGCGGTCGCCTTCAGCATTTTCCAGCACGCGCGCAGTCGTGCCGTCCATGATCGCTACACAAGAGTTGGTAGTACCCAGGTCGATACCAATAATTTTACCCATCTAAACGTCTCCACTAAAAATTCGGTCAACATGTGGTTGTGAACCTGTAATAAGGGCGAAACGTGCGGTTTCAACTGCCCTTGTCTGTTTTTTTTCAGGTCCACACATTGCGGTTGTCTACAAGATGGGGTCGCAACGAAGCTCATCAAGGGGAAGGCATAAAAAAAATTGTAATTTCCCCCTGTTCAGATCATAGACACGTTAAATGGCGCTATTTATGATGCCGCGCCCCGCCCGGGAGAGTTGGCGCGGGAAACCCTTTTTTCACCTTTTTTGATGATTTTTTTGAGGAATTATGGGCAACACTAAGTTGGCTAATCCGGCTCCGCTGGGCCTGATGGGTTTCGGTATGACCACCATTCTGCTGAACCTGCACAATAGCGGTTTTTTCGCGCTGGATAGCGTTATTCTGGCAATGGGTATTTTTTATGGCGGTATCGCGCAGATTTTCGCGGGTCTGCTGGAATATAAGAAAGGCAACACCTTCGGTTTAACCGCCTTCACGTCTTACGGTTCTTTCTGGCTGACGCTGGTAGCGATTCTGGTGATGCCGAAAATGGGCCTTGCCGACGCAGCGAATGGCCACTTCCTGGGCGTGTATCTGGGGCTGTGGGGCGTATTCACGCTGTTTATGTTCTTTGGCACCCTGCAAGGCGCGCGTATGTTGCAGTTCGTGTTCCTGAGCCTGACCGTGCTGTTCGCCCTGCTGGCAGTAGGCAATATCGTAGAAAGCGAAAGCATTATTCATATTGCCGGCTGGGTGGGCATTATCTGCGGCGCCAGCGCTATCTACACGGCGATGGGCGAAGTACTGAACGAACAGTATGGCCGCACCGTTCTGCCGATTGGCGAAAAACACTGATTTCTCCTCGTGCCTGCCAGTCAGGCACGTTGCACCGCTCTTAAGGGCGCATTTTCTGATGTATTCCCCGGCATAATATCGCCTCCTTAACTGCCTTTTCTTTAACCACGATGATTTTTCATACCCGTAAAATCTATTGGCTACAGCGCTGGGCGGCGCTTTTCCTCACCGGCATACTCTCCGGGCTGGGGGGAATGCTGCTCGCCATGCTGATGCATGAGATTCAGCATCTCGCCTACGGCTACAGCCAGCACAGGCTAATTAGCCCCCAGACCTTTTTAGAGGGGGTGACGGACGCCAGCGCGCAGCGGCGCTTTATCGTGCTGATGGCCGCCGGCGTTATCGCAGGCGTTGGCTGGTGGCTGCTGGCTCGCTATGGCAGGAAACGCGTGACTATCGCCGCGGCGGTCGCCTCGCCGGATAAACCGATGCCGCTATTGACGACGCTGATTCATATCATTTTGCAGATCGTTACCGTGGCGCTGGGATCGCCGCTTGGGCGCGAAGTGGCCCCCAGGGAGGCGGGCGCGCTTTTTGCCGGCAGGATTGCCCGCCGTTTACGGCTGACCCCAGAGGATTGCCGGTTGATGATTGCCTGCGGCGCGGGAGCGGGCCTAGCAGCGGTCTATAACGTGCCTCTGGCAGGCGCTATTTTTACCCTCGAAGTCCTGCTGGTGAGCGTGAGCTGGGATGCGGCAATCGCCGCGCTGGCAACCTCGGCGCTGGCCGCCTGGGTCGCCTCGCTGGGTTTAGGCGATGAGCATCAGTACCATTTTACCGCCGAGTTCGCCGCAGGTTCGCTAGTCTATTGGGCGCTGCTTTCAGGCCCGCTGATTGGCGTGTGCGCCTGGCTGTTTCGGCGAATGACGCAATCCGCCCGTAATCGCGTGCGCACCGACTGGCAAATGCCGGTGTTCAGCCTGCTGGCTTTTACTCTGCTGGCTGTTTGCGCCATGTGGTTCCCCCAGCTGCCGGGCAACGGTAAAGGCGCAGCGCAGCTCTCTCTGGATGGCAGCCTCACCGCTGCGCTGGCGGCGACGCTGCTTGTTCTCAAAGTGGTGATTATTTGCGCCGTGATCCGCGGCGGCGCGGCGGGCGGATTGTTAACGCCGGGGCTGGCCGTCGGCGGGCTGCTGGGTACGCTGCTTTACCTTGTGGCTGGCGGCTTTTTTCCTGGCGGCGATGTGGAGAGTTTCGCCCTGCTGGGGGCAACCAGTTTCCTTGCCGCCTCGACGCATATGCCCGTTACGGCCATCGCGTTAGTGATGGAGTCCACCCGCATGGACCACTCGTTTCTGGTGCCCGTAGCGCTGGCGGTGGCAGGTGCCTACGCAACCTGCCGGGGACTGGAGTCCCGTCACCGTCGTTGAACGCCCGCGCTAAACCTGACGGGCGGATTCGGCCAGCGCCGGGCTCTCCTGAGCCGTCAGGTCCTGTCGAAGCCAGAGCCCAAGCGCCAGGCCAATCAGGGAGAGCGCCAGCACGTACCAGGCGGGGGCCATCGGCGACACGCCCATCAGCATCGTAACGGCGATTGGCGTCAGGCCGCCAAAAATGGCGTAGGAGACATTGTAGGAGAAGGAGATACCGGTAAAACGTACCTCTGCCGGGAACGCACGAACCATGACATAAGGCACCGCGCCCACCACGCCAACGCAGAAGCCCACCAGCCCGTACAGGGTAAACAGATGTTCCGGGTGGCTGCCTGACAGATGATAGAAAAACCAGCTTGAACAGGCGAGCAGGATACTGCCGACAATGAACGTTTTGCTGGCGCCGACTTTATCCACCACCAGCCCGGCGACCAGGCAGCCCAGGCACAGCATTACGGTGGCAACGCTATTCGCCTGTAAGGTCAGCGCGGGCGCAAAACCATACTGTTTCTGCAGCCAGACCGGCGACATCAAAATGACCACCACAATCCCGGCGGAAAGCAGCCAGGTGAGCAGCATAGAGATAACCACCGCCTTTTTGTGTTTTAACACCACCGCTTTCACCGGCAGCTCTTTCGCCAGCGCTTTACGCTGCTGCATCTCCAGGAAAATAGGCGTCTCCTGCAGCCAGCGGCGTAAATACATGGCGACCAGGCCGAAAGCGCCGCCCAGCAGGAAAGGAATACGCCAGCCGCCGTCGTGGATTGCCTGCTGCGTCATGCTGGTGTTGATAAGGGTCGCCACGATAGAGCCGAGCAAAATGCCGACGGTCAGGCCCGCAGTCAGTGTGCCGCAGGCAATACCGATGCGCCGCGCCGGAACATGCTCAGCAACGAACACCCACGCCCCCGGCACTTCTCCGCCGATAGCCGCGCCCTGCAAGACGCGCATCAACAGCAGCAGCAGCGGCGCGACAATCCCCATTGAGGCATAGGTTGGCAGTAAGCCAATTGCCAGCGTTGGCACCGCCATTAGCAGGATGCTCAGGGTAAACATTTTTTTGCGACCCACCAGATCGCCAAAGTGCGCCATGACAATACCGCCCAACGGACGCGCCAGATAGCCAGCGGCAAAAATGCCGAAGGTCTGAACCTGGCGCAGCCATTCGGGAATATCGGCAGGAAAGAAGAGCTCACCCACGACCGCTGCGAAAAAAACAAAGATGATGAAATCGTAGAATTCGAGCGCGCCGCCTAAAGCGGCAAGGGTGAGCGTCTTATAATCCTGGCTATTGAGAGGACGATTGTGTTTTGACATAGCGGGCCACTTGTAAAGAGGTGTGTTAATAAAAAATTTACGGTCACTGTAAATTAAAAATTACTATACCGTAAATTAAAGAACACGCCATAGCCCGTATAGCTTATAGTACAAACCGCATTACATTCAGGATAATGTCTCGCGTCTTGCGCTTTTAGGGCGAAAAGCCGCTACCACCAGCGGATCGGTTTCCACATACGGCCCCTCAAGAAGCTGTACACAATACGGTACACTGGCGAAAATTCCTGCCACCTTCACCTGCCCGTCTTCACCTTTTACCCCCTCCAGCGTCTCTTTAATGGATTTGGGCTGCCCTGGCAGGTTAATAATCAGCGCCTGCTTGCGAATAACGCCTACCTGCCGCGAGAGAATGGCCGTCGGCACAAAGTGCAGGCTGATTTGACGCATCTGTTCGCCGAAGCCCGGCATTTCACGATCCGCCACGGCGAGGGTGGCGTCGGGCGTGACGTCACGACGCGCTGGCCCGGTCCCGCCGGTGGTCAGCACCAGATGACAGCTCATCTCGTCCACCAGTTCGCACAGGGTCTGTTCAATAATGCTTTGTTCGTCAGGAATCAGCCGCATTTCAAGCGTAAACGGCGTGGTCAGCGCCTGCGTCAGCCAGGCTTCAAGGGCAGGAATGCCTTTATCTTCATACACACCGCTGGAAGCGCGGTCAGAAACAGAAACTAAGCCAATGCGTAAGGTATTCATATCTCATCCGTTCAGAAAAAGCTGATAACGGAAATGATACACGCTGAGGAGGGATGCCAACAGAGGAAGAGCGTGACCGGGAGCCCGGTCACGCCAGAGGATTACAGCAGATCGCCGATCATTTTTTCCAGTTTTTCCTGGTCAACGGCAAATTTGCGGATGCCGTCCGCCAGTTTGTCGACCGCCATCGGGTCCTGGTTGTGTTCCCAGAAGAACTGCGCTTCGGTGATGCGCTCCGGACGCGCTTTGACTTCGCCGGTGTAAGAGAGCTTACGCTCGATAGCGCCTTCGCTTTCCGCCAGCTCTTTCAGCAGCGCCGGGGCGATGGTCAGACGGTCGCAGCCCGCCAGTTCCAGGATCTCGCCAACGTTACGGAAGCTGGCGCCCATCACGACGGTCTCGTAGCCGTGCTGTTTGTAGTACTGATAGATTTCAGAGACGGAAACCACGCCCGGATCTTCCGCTGGGGCATACTCTTTCTTATCGGTATTGGCTTTGTACCAGTCGAGAATACGGCCCACGAACGGGGAGATCAGGTAGACGCCCGCTTCGGCGCAGGCGCGCGCCTGAGCGAAGGAGAACAGCAGCGTCAGGTTACAGTTGATGCCCTCTTTTTCCAGCTGCTCCGCTGCGCGAATGCCCTGCCAGGTAGAAGCCAGTTTGATCAGAATGCGATCGTTGCTGATGCCTGCATCGTTATAGAGCTTGATAAGACGTTTTGCCTTGGCGATAGACGCGTCGGTATCGTAAGAGAGACGAGCGTCAACCTCTGTAGAGATACGACCAGGGATCAGCTTGAGGATTTCCAGACCGATATTCACCGCCAGCTTGTCAGACGCATCGACGATCTGCTGCGCGCGGTCGCTGCTCTGGCCTTTCGCCCAGTTAATAGCATCATCAATGAGCTTGCGGTATTCAGGGATTTGCGCGGCGCCCAGGATCAGAGAAGGGTTGGTGGTCGCGTCCTGCGGCTGGTACAGCTTCATTGCCGCGATATCTCCGGTGTCAGCCACGACTGTGGTGTATTGACGCAGAGAAGTCAATTTATCCGTCATGATAGTGTTTCTCTTTGAACTTGTTAGGGGGATGTAACCGGTCTGTCCTGATGATAACACGACGCCCTGCCAGCGCAACCGCAGACATGACCCGGAGAAAGCCTCCCGCAGGCGGAAATATTACGTTAAATTTATTAATTGCCCGCTAACGATGACTTTGCGGATAATGGGCGCAGACAATCCTGCGTACCGGCATCAACAAGAGGGATGTTAATGCCTGAATTTTTCTCATTCATCAGTGAAATATTATGGGGTTCACTGATGCTTTATCTGCTGCTTGCCGCAGGCATCTGGTTTGCTTTTCAAAGCAAATTCGTGCCGTTTCGTCTGTTCGGCGATTTTTACCACAATCTCAAAAACAGCCGCGCGCAGTCCGGCGGGCTCACCTCGTATCAGGCATTATTTCTTAGCCTTGCCGGGCGTATGGGCAGCGGCAACATTGCCGGGGTCGCGCTGGCGATTTTGGCCGGGGGGCCTGGCGCACTCTTCTGGATGTGGGTCTGCGCGTTTATCGGTATGGCAACCTGCTTTGCAGAAGCAACGCTGGCGCAGCTCTATAAAGAGCGGGATACGCATCAGCGCTTTCGCGGCGGCCCTGCCTGGTATATGGCGCGTGGCCTGGGCATGCGCTGGATGGGTGTGCTCTTCTCGGTCTTTTTGCTGGTGGTGTACGGTCTGCTGTTTAACACCATTCAGGCAAATGCCGTGGTGCATGCGGTGCGCTATGCCTGGGATATCCCGGAAACCTGGACCGGCATGCTGCTGGCAGGCCTGCTGCTGCTGTTGATAAGCGGCGGCTTACGGCGAATCGCGCGCTTTATGCAGTACGCGGTGCCGGTTGTTGCCATCGCCTGGGTGGCGATGAGCATCGGGGTCGGCGTTGCGCATTTTAGCCAGGTACCGGGGGCCATTATCGCCATTATCAAGGGGGCCTTTGGCTGGCAGGAAGCGGCAGCCGGAACGATGGGGTACACCTTAAGCCAGGCGCTGACCAGCGGCTTTCAGCGTAGTATGTACTCCAATGAAGCGGGAATGGGCTCAACCCCTAACGCCGCGGCAGCCGCGGCGTCATCGCCCCCTCACCCTGCCGCGCAGGGCTTCGTGCAAATTATCGGCGTGGTGATCGACACCTTTATCGTCTGCTCCGCCAGCGCGCTGGTGCTGCTGCTGGCGAATATCACCCCCACCGAAAATAACTTCAACGGCATTCAGATTATGCAGCAGTCGATTGTCGCGCTGACCGGGCCATGGGGGTCAGGTTATGTGGCGGCGATCATTTTTATGTTCGCCTTCAACTCCATCGCTATCAATTATGTCTATGCGCAAAACAACCTGGTGTTTCTGCGGCTCAACAGCAGGCGCAACCGCTGGCTGCTGCGCATCGGGATCGTATTGATGATCATGGTGGGCTCGCAGCTCAGGCTGACGATGTTCTGGTATACGGCGGATGTCATCATGGCGTTTATGGCGATAACCAACCTGACGGCGATCCTGCTGCTGTCGCCGGTGGTAAATGTTGTCGCCAGCGATTACCTGCGCCAGCGCAAACTGGGTTTAACGCCGGTATTTGACCCGAAACGCTACCCGGACATTGAGAGGCAGCTCGCCCCCGGCGCGTGGGATGAGCGATCCGGCGTGTAAACGACAATCGCAACTATTGATCATTCGCGCGCCGTTTTTTGTTAGAGTCAGCAAAAATTCTCCTGCAAGGACCGATTATGCTGATTCTTATCTCTCCGGCTAAAACGCTTGATTACCAAAGCGAGCTGGCTACCACGCGCTTCACCCAGCCGGAACTGCTGGACTATTCCCAGCAGTTAATTGATGTGGCGCGCCAGCTAACCGCCCCGCAGATTAAAGCGCTGATGGGAATCAGCGACAAACTCGCCGACCTTAACGCCACCCGTTTTCATGACTGGCAGCCCGATTTCACGCCCGATAATGCCCGCCAGGCGATCCTGGCGTTTAAAGGCGACGTCTATACCGGTTTGCAGGCGGAAACCTTTAGCGAGGCGGATTTCGATTTCGCGCAGCAGCATTTGCGAATGCTCTCTGGCCTGTACGGCGTGCTGCGCCCGCTGGATCTGATGCAGCCCTATCGCCTTGAGATGGGCATCCGCCTGGAAAATAGCAAAGGCAAAGACCTTTATCAGTTCTGGGGCGAAACCATTACCCATACGCTGAATGACGCTATCGCAGCCCAGGGCGACGATATCGTGGTGAACCTGGCGTCGGATGAGTATTTCAAAGCGGTGAAGCCGCAAAAACTGAACGCGCAGATCATCAAGCCGGTCTTTCTCGATGAGAAAAACGGCAAGTTCAAAGTGATCAGCTTCTATGCGAAAAAAGCGCGCGGGCTGATGAGCCGCTTCATTATTGAAAACCGACTGACAAAGCCTGAGCAGCTCACGGCATTCAATAGCGAAGGCTACTTCTTTGATGAGGAAGGGTCTGCCGGGGGCGAACTGGTGTTCAAGCGCCACGAGCAGTAAAACGTTGCTCCCGGATTGCGCCGTCTCTTGTCCGGGAGCCTCTGCGGTTAATGATGATACCCGCGGTCCGGCCCGCGACGGTGGTCATCATGACGATCGTGATGGTCACGATTGTCATGGGCGCGCCAGTGGTTATCCCGCCATTCGTAGTGTGATTTCCACCAGCCATGATCGCGCCAGTGGCCGCCGTCCCAGTAATTCCCATGATTATCACGATCGCCGATTTGCAGCTTCACCGCCGGTAGCAGGGTGATTTCCGCCGCCTGTGCCGCCATCGGGGCAGCCAGCATCAGCGAAAGCGCAATGAGAGCAGGTTTTAATTTAGACATGGGTGACTCCTTTTCACTGTTGCCCGATATGGGCTGAAAAAGAGATTACGTGAAGTGAAGCCGGGGCGTAAGACGTTACAATCCTAATATCTAAGTGCCCGCATTTATTGGGAATTTCTACTTTTTTCCTGCTTTTTTTCTCCTTATTTTCTCCATAAAAAAAGCCGGGCGGCATCTCTGCTTCGCCCGGCCTTTACGGCTGTTTTTATCGCGCCATCATCAGCTTACGCAGCTGCGCAAAATCGGCAGGCAGGTGGTGGGAGAGCAGCGGCAAGTCGGCGCGCTCCGCCAGCTCTTTCGGCAGCGGCAGCGGCTCGCCGAGGATATCCTCCACGCTCTCTTTGAACTTCGCCGGATGCGCAGTGCCAAGGAACAGGCCGTATTCGCCCGGCTTAAGCTGATCGCGCAGCGCCCGGTACGCTATCGCCGCGTGCGGCTCAGAAAGATACCCTTTATCTTTCAGCTCACGCATAGTGGCTTTGGTGGTTTCGTCATCCACCGCCGCATAACCCAGTTCGTTCAGGCGCCAGATCTTACGACGGAACAGCTCCTCTACGCGCGGCCAGTTGTTCGGCTGTGACACATCCATCGCGTTAGAGAGCGTCGCCTGGGTCGCATTGGGCTTCCACTCCCCTTCCTTGAGGAAGCGCGGCACGGTGTCGTTGGCATTAGTGGCGGCGATAAAACGCTTGATCGGCAGCCCCAGCGCTTTTGCCAGCAGGCCCGCAGTGAGGTCGCCGAAGTTGCCGCTGGGTACAGAGACCACAAGTTGATTGCGCGCTTCCTGCGGCAGCTGCGCCACCGCTTCGAAGTAGTAGCAAATCTGCGCCAGCAGGCGGCTGATGTTAATCGAGTTGGCGGAGTTCAGGCCCAGCGCAGTTTTCAGCTCTTCATCATCAAACGCCTGCTTCACCAGCGCCTGGCAGGCGTCAAAATCCGCATCCACGGCTACGGTTTCGATATTGCCGCCAAGGGTACAGAACAATTTTTCCTGCAGCGGGCTGATTTTGCCGTTCGGATAGAGGATCACTACCCGGACGTTTTTCAGGCCGTAAAAGGCGTGGGCAACCGCAGCGCCTGTATCGCCGGAGGTGGCAGTCAGAATGGTCACCGGCTTATCGCCGCTGATGGCGGTAAGCATCTGCGCCATAAAGCGCCCGCCAAAATCTTTAAACGCCAGCGTCGGACCGTGGAACAGCTCCAGGCAACCGACATCCCCTTCGACCTGGCTTACCGGAGCCGGGAAGGTAAAGGCCGTGCGCACACGCGCCTCCAGCGCCTCCTGCGGAATCTCATCACCGATGAAAGCCGCCAGAATTTTGGCGCTGCGGGTGACAAAATCCATATTCAGCATGTCATCAATTTCAGTCAGGCTAAATTCCGGTAGCTCGAGGGGAAAGAACAGCCCCTGGTTTTTGCCAAGCCCTTGCGTGACGGCCTGCGCAAAGCTGACCTGTTCGTTGTGATCTTTTAAATTATAGAGTTTCATTGGTTATCCCACTACTCGTGCACCTGCCGTGTCCAGACGGCAAATATGAACAAAGCCTTCCTGATTTTGCAAATAGTGTTTGCTGAGCCAGTCGGCCACGCGCTGCGCCGTCTCCGTTTTATCACACAGGGCAAACAGCGTTGGCCCGGAGCCGGAGATACCGCAGGCAAGCGCGCCGATATCGGTCGCCGCCTGCCGCGCCTCGTTAAAACCCGGCAGCAGTTTCATGCGGTAAGGTTCGGCAATCACATCTTTCATTAATTTCGCCGCCAGCCCAGGCTGGCGGGAATAACAGGCGTGAATAAAGCCCGCCAGATGCCGCCCGTGGGCGATACAGTCCTGTCGGCGATACTGAGCCGGCAGGATTGCCCGCGCCTCTGCCGTCGAGACTTTAATCCCCGGATAGGCCAGCACCCACAGCCATTCGTCAAAGCCTGGCACCTGCTGGCTGATGATGCCGTTTTCCTCGATCATCAGCTGCATCCCGCCCAGGTAACAGGGCGCAACGTTATCATAATGCACGCTGCCGGAGATGCGCCCTTCCAGCTCGCCCATCAGCGCCAGCATACGCTGTTCACTGAGCGGCTTGCCGCAATATTCATTCATCGCCACCAGCGCGGCGACTACCGAGCAGGCGCTGGAGCCGAGGCCTGAGCCAATCGGCATGTTTTTTTCCAGCGTCATCGCCACCGGCACCGTTTTGCCTATCTCCTGGCAGAAACGCTCCCAGCACTGGTACACGATGTTTTCCCGCGGCTCTGTGGGCAGTTTGCTGGCGAAACGCCCCACGTTTTGCAGGCTAAAACTGTCCGCCGCCTCCACCGAGACATTGTCGCCGAGCAGCGTGCCGTCAACGGGAGTGACCGCCGCGCCCAGCACATCAAAACCCACGCTCATATTGGCGCTGGAGGCCGGAGCATATACTTTCACCATCTTAAACTCCCAGCTTCCAGGACAGGGTACGTAACAGGTCAGCGAAAACGCCAGCCGCGGTAACATCATTACCCGCGCCGTAACCGCGCAGCACCAGCGGTAGCGGCTGGTAATAGTGGCTATAGAACGCCAGCGCGTTCTCGCCGTTTTTCACTTTATAAAGGGGATCGTTGCCGTCAACCTCGGCGATTTTCACCCGGCAGGTGCCATCGTCCTCAATGTTGCCGACGTAGCGCAGCACTTTGCCTGCGTCGCGCGCCTGGGCAACGCGTGCGGCGAAAGCGTCATCCAGCTTCGGCAGGTTGGCCATAAAGCTTGCCACATCGCCGCTGTCATCGAACGTGTTCGGCAAAACTGGCTCAATCACGATATCGCTGAGTTCCAGTTCACGGCCGGTTTCACGGGCCAGAATCAACAGCTTACGGGCAACGTCCATGCCGGAGAGATCGTCGCGCGGGTCTGGCTCGGTATAGCCCATTTCGCGCGCCATGTTAGTCGCTTCGGAGAGGCTCATGCCTTCATCCAGTTTGCCGAAGATAAACGACAGCGAGCCGGAAAGAATGCCGGAGAAACGTTGCAGTTCATCCCCTGCGTTCAGCAGGTTTTGCAGGTTTTCGATAACCGGCAGCCCTGCGCCGACGTTGGTGTCATAAAGGAATTTACGGCGCGACTTCGCCGCGGCGTGGCGCAACTGGTGGTAGTACGCCATTGACGAGGTGTTCGCTTTTTTGTTCGGCGTCACCACGTGGAAGCCCTCGCGCAGGAAATCGGCGTACTGATCGGCCACGGCCTGGCTGGAGGTACAGTCGACAATCACCGGGTTCAGCAGATGGTACTCTTTCACCAGCCGGATCAGCCGCCCAAGGTTGAAAGACTCTTTGGCTTCCGCCAGCTCGGCCTGCCAGTTTTCGAGGTTCAGACCGTGAACACTGGTCAGCAACGCCTTCGAGTTGGCGACGCCGCAGACGCGCAGGTCAATGTGCTTGTTCTTAAGCCAGCCCTGCTGACGTTTAATCTGCTCAATCAGCGCGCCGCCGACGCCGCCGACGCCGATAACGAAGACTTCGATAACCTGATCGGTGTTGAACAGCATCTGGTGGGTCACACGCACACCGGTGGTGGCGTCGTCATTATTGACCACCACCGAGATAGAGCGCTCGGAAGAGCCCTGGGCAATGGCGACGATATTGATATTGGCGCGGGCCAGCGCGGCAAAAAACTTCGCCGAGATGCCGCGCAGCGTGCGCATACCATCCCCCACGACGGAGATGATCGCCAGCCGCTCTACCACCGCTAACGGCTCCAGTAAGCCCTCTTTCAGTTCCAGGTAGAATTCATCGTTCATGGCGCGCTGGGCGCGGACGCAGTCGGACTGCGGCACGCAGAAGCTGATGCTGTATTCCGAGGAGGATTGCGTAATCAACACCACCGAAATACCGGCCCGGGACATGGCGGCAAATACGCGCGCCGCCATGCCGATCATCCCTTTCATGCCCGGCCCGGAGACGCTGAACATCGCCATATTATTCAGGTTAGAGATGCCCTTAACCGGCAGGCCGTCTTCATCGGACGTCGCGCCAATCAACGTGCCTGGCGCCTGTGGATTACCGGTGTTTTTAATCAGGCAGGGGATCTGAAACTGGGCGATGGGGGTAATGGTGCGCGGGTGAAGCACTTTCGCGCCAAAGTAGGAGAGTTCCATCGCCTCCTGGTAGGACATGGACTTGAGCAGGCGGGCATCCGGCACCTGGCGCGGGTCGCAGGTGTAAACGCCGTCGACATCGGTCCAGATTTCACAGCAGTCGGCGCGAAGGCAGGCGGCAAGCACCGCCGCTGAGTAGTCGGAGCCGTTACGCCCCAGCACCACCAGTTCGCCCTTCTCGTTACCGGCGGTAAAGCCCGCCATCAGGATCATATGGTCGGCAGGAATTTTGCTGGCGGCAATACGGCGGGTGGACTCAGTGATATCCACCGTTGATTCAAGGTAGTGACCAACGGCCAGTAATTTTTCGACGGGATCGATAACGCTGACTTTATGGCCGCGTGCTTCCAGCAGGCCCGCCATAATAGCGATGGAGAGCTTTTCACCGCGGCAGATCAGCGCCGCATTGATGCTGTCCGGGCACTGGCCAAGCAGGCTGATGCCGTGCAGGACATGTCGTATCTGGGCAAACTCTTGTTCAACGAAACTTTTTAACTGTGCGAGGGGAAATTCGGGTTGCGCCTCCGCCAGTCCCTGTAGCAGTTCGGCAAAAATACGTTCGGCATCGCTGATATTCGGTAACGCATCCTGTCCACTGATGGTTTTTTCAATCATCGCCACCAGGTGGTTAGTAATTTTCGCCGGGGCAGATAACACAGTCGCCACCTGCCCCTGCCTGGCATTACTTTCCAGGATATCGGCAACACGCAGAAACCTTTCCGCATTTGCCACTGATGTACCGCCGAACTTCAACACTCGCATGGTTTTACCCCTTGAACTTTAGTCGAAAAAAAAGCCCGCACTGTTCAGGTGCGGGCTTTTTTCTGTGTTTCCTGTACGCGTCAGCCCGCACCGTTACCTGTGGTAATGGTGGTGGTAATAATGGTGGTGGTGCTGATGCGTGTCATGGATGTTGTGTGCTCTGTCATTTTAATCTGTCTGTGCAGTACCTATACTGGTTAAAGTATCTGCCTGCGTAAGTCAATGTATTTTTAGTTTTGGCGCTTTTCTCGCCAGGCCTCGCTACGCTGGCAGAGCGCGCGTCAGCAATGCAAAAAGCCCTTACCCAGCCCCGGTGTATAGTCAATGAATCTATAAAAAAATGTTATGACGGTAGTTTATTCCGCGAGCTTTTTTTCAATGTCATGCAGCAGACGGTGCAGCATTGCGGTGTCGCGCTGCTCAAGCATTCCCAGACGCTGTTCCAGCCAGTCAGCCATTTTGATGTCATCGGCGACCTTCAGCTTTTCCAGCAGCGCTTTTGTCCGCGCGCGCAGGGCTCGCAACGGGTTATCGTCGCCTGTCACCGGGGGACGTGGCGCGTTTTGTATTAACGCAGCTAATTGATAGCAATACACCATCACCGCCTGTCCCAGATTGAGGGATGGATAGTCGGCCACCATCGGCACGCCGGTTAAGATGTCTGCCAGCGCCAGTTCTTCATTGGTCAGCCCGGAATCCTCCCGACCAAAGACCAGCGCCGCTGAATCCATCCAGGCGCTTTTCTCCTGGAGCAGAGGCACTAACTGTGCCGGGGTTGCGTAATAATGAAATTTCGCGCGGCTGCGCGCCGTGGTTGCCACGGTAAACTGAATGTCCGCCAGCGCATCGGCTAACGTCGCGTAAGTGGTTATATTGTCGAGAATATCTCCAGAGCCATGCGCCACCCATCGCGCCGCTTCCTGCAAATGCGCTTCGCTATCGACAATGCGTAGATCGGTGAACCCCATGGTTTTCATTGCCCTTGCGGCGGCCCCTACATTTTCTGCTCTGGCAGGAGAAACCAGTACAACTGACAGCTTCATTTTCGCTCGCTTTTTAATCAATTCATTAATAAAAGGGGGTTAGAACGCACATATTTCGCGGCGTGAATTTACAATTATGTAACAGCAATCACTGAATTTTATCTCGCTTAAGCTTAAATAAAGCTAAACTGTTACTGAGTATAATTGCAGCATAAAATGTTAACAGAAAGCCCTTATCCTTCTGTTTAATCATATTATTTTACTTATGAATCTGAAACACCTATTGGATTCATGTTGTTTATCAATTAATATTCGCAACTGATTGGTTTATTGAAAAATTGTGACAAACGCTAGCAAACAGATATCAAGATTTCACCAAACTGTTAACGTGCTACAATTGAACTTGATATATGTCAACGAAGCGTAGTTTTATTGGGTGTCCTTTGCGCCTTAGCCTGTTATGTTGCTGTTACAATGGTTAGGATGACACCCGTTTTTGACACTGTCGGGTTCAAAGGGAAAGTGCCCACGACCAAGCTAATGATGTTGTTGACGTTGATGGAAAGTGCATCAAGAACGCAATTACGTACTTTAGTCATGTTACGCCGTTCATGTTAATTTGCGACATGTACCAGGCAGGTCAGGGACTTTTGTACTTCCTGTTTCGATTCAGTTGGCAATTTAGGTAGCAAACATGCAGATCCCGCACATTCTTATCGTTGAAGACGAGTTGGTAACACGCAACACGTTAAAAAGCATCTTCGAAGCAGAAGGTTACGATGTCTTTGAAGCGACTGATGGCGCTGAAATGCATCAGATCCTTTCCGAAAATGACATTAACCTGGTAATTATGGATATTAACCTGCCAGGTAAAAACGGCCTCCTGCTGGCCCGTGAACTACGCGAACAGGCAAACGTGGCGCTGATGTTCCTGACAGGCCGCGACAATGAAGTTGATAAAATCCTTGGCCTCGAAATCGGCGCTGATGACTATATCACTAAGCCGTTCAACCCGCGTGAGCTGACCATCCGCGCACGCAACTTGCTCTCCCGCACCATGAATCTGGGCTCGATCAGCGAAGAGCGTCGTAGCGTCGACAGCTACAAATTCAATGGCTGGGAGCTGGATATCAATAGCCGTTCCCTGATCAGCCCTAACGGTGAGCAGTACAAGCTGCCGCGCAGTGAATTCCGCGCGATGCTGCACTTCTGTGAAAACCCGGGCAAAATTCAGTCCCGTGCTGAACTGCTGAAAAAAATGACCGGCCGTGAACTCAAACCCCACGACCGTACGGTTGACGTCACCATCCGTCGCATCCGTAAACATTTTGAATCCATCCCGGATACGCCGGAAATCATCGCCACCATCCATGGCGAAGGTTACCGTTTCTGCGGCGATCTGCAGGAGTAAGCGTTACCTCCCCGGATACGACGTAAAAACGCCTTATCCGGGCGGCACAAAACAAAAAACGGCGCCAGGCGCCGTTTTTTTTATTTCCACAACCGTAGCGCATCCTCCGGCGCGTCTTTTTTCTCTGCCGCTTTTTTACTTTTACGCGAGAGCGAATACCAGTCAAAGCGCCGCGTCAGGATCATAACGGTACTGAGCGCGATAAACAGCACGCCGGAACCCAGCAGCAGGGCGTTATCCTCTGAGTTCAACAAACTCCACATAATGCCATATAGCACCAGCAGCGCAGCGGTGAACGAGAGGCTGATCCCCCAGCTTTTTAATACCCCCTGTAAATAGATACCGTTAATGGTGGTGCCCAGCAGGCTGGCGATAATCCAGGCGGTGGTAAAGCCCGTGTGCTCAGACAACGCCAGCAGTACCAGATAGAACATGACTAGCGACAGCCCCACCAGCAGATACTCCATAGGGTGCATCTGGCGCGCCGTCAGGCTTTCAAAGACGAAGAATGAGGTAAAAATCAGCGCAATCAGCAAAATGGCATATTTTATCGCCCGATCGGTAAGCTGATATTGATCCGCAGGAGTAGCGATGTTGACGCTAAAGGCGGGCAGCCGCCAGTCCGTCTCATTGGTGGTAGTCAGAACGTCATTAATTTTGCTGTCGATATTGTTGGCAAACCAACTGCTTTGCCAGTGCGCCTGAAATCCGCTCGGGCTGATTTCTCGTGTAGTGGGTAAAAAATCGCCCATAAAGCCAGGGTGCGGCCAGTCGCTCACCAGCGTCATTTCACTGTTGCGCCCCAGCGGCACCACGGAAAAGGTACGGGTGCCGTTGAGACTGAGCGAAGCTTCCAGGCTCACCGGGCTTTGGGTGATTGACGCCGAGGCCAGCGGTACGTGCACCCCTTGCAGATCGCTGCTTCTGAGCCCCACGCCCGGTTCGACCACGTTTTCCGCACCGTTAATGTTCATAGTGCGAACCTGAACAATGCCCCGCGCGTCGCTGACGGCTATCACCACAAACGGTTTGCCAAACTGCAGGCTGTCACTCTCCTCAAGGCCGAAGCGCTTAGGGTCGAACTGCGCCTTGATGCTGATATCGCTGTGCCAGACCTGCCCCTCATAAATGCCGATCTCGCGGCTTTCTACCTTTTGCTTACCGTCCACCATCAGCGACTCCGGCAGCCAGAAGCGAATAAAGCTCTTTTTGCGCTGGATCTCCTTCGGCGCTTCATTGCCGTTAGACTCAAGCGTAGTAACCACTTCGGTTACCGGGACGGCAATCAGCGGGCCGATGAGTTTTTGCGAGCCCGCGCTGCTCTGACGCAGCGTACCGGCAACATCATCGCGGTAATCGCTGCGCTCTTTAATAAGATCGCTGACCATGATCAGCGGCAGCATAAGCAGGCAGAAACAACCCGCCAGCGTGCAAATTTTCCAGAATAGTGGTGATTTTGGCATAGCCCCTCCTTTTGTATTGAACAGAGGTTAACGGGGCTATAAGGAGAGAGGCTGAAGTTATGTGAAGTGACGGTGAAGTGCCAGCCGGGCTTCAACGCCACCTTCGCGTCGGTTACTGACGTTGACCGTGCCGTGGTGCAGGCGCGCCACCTCCTGCACAAAAGCAAGACCGAGGCCGCTGCTCTTCTGGCCGTTCTCCCGCGGCAGGGAGTAGAAGCGTTCAAAAATACGGCTCAGCGCGAAGTCCGGTATCCCCGGCCCGCTGTCGCACACGGTAAAGACCACCTCGTCCCCCTCTTCCCGCGCGCGAAGAACGAGAGTGCCGTTTTGCGGCGTGAAGTCGATGGCGTTATCAAGCAGATTCCCCAGCGCCTGGCTCAGCAGGCCCGCATCGGCATGAACGGCCACCGCGTCAGCCTGGCTTTGGAACTGTAGGTTTTTAGCAGCCAGCACCACGCTGCGCTCGTCGTAAAGCTGCTGAAAGAGCGCCGCCACATCAATGGATGTTGTCACTATTTGCTGGCGATTTTCCAGTTTCGCCTGCTGCAACAGTTTTTCCACCAGCGCCTGCATGCGGGCATTTTGTGTGAGGATATTTTGCGTAAAGCGGGCGGCTACCTCGGGCGGCGGCCCCTCGTGCAGAATCTCCGCCGCCCCGCGAATCGCCGCCAGCGGGCTCTTAAGCTCGTGGGTTAACGCATGCACATAGTGCTCAATATAATTTTTACCTTCAAGCTTCAGACGCATGCTTTCCAGCGCCTGCGCCAGTTTACGCAGTTCGCTGCTGCCGGTATCAGGCAGCGGCAGCGGCCGGTTTTCGCTGACGGAATCAGCGTAGCGGGTAAGCTTGCCGATGGCGCGGTTAATCCATAACGTTACCCCGAGGCCAATCACCAGCGCGATCCCCAGCAGCGCCGCACTGGCCCACAGCATCCGCCTCTCGCTACGCCAGATCACCGGGGCGATGGAGCTGTTGGGTTTACCGACGCTAAGCACGCCGATGATTCGCCCGCCGTCGGTAATGGGCGCGGCGACATACATCACCGAACTCTCTTCATCATCAGGATCGATACGCGTGCTGCGCGCGCCGTATTTCCCGCGCAGCGTCAGCCAGACGTCGTTCCAGCGCGAATAGTCCTGCCCCACCGCTTTGCCTGCCGAATCGAAAATCACCCGCCCGGCGGCGTCGGTCATATAGACGTGATACTCATTACGCACTTTACGGATGCCGCTGATGTCAGCGTTAATTTTCCCTTCATGGAGCGAGGCGAAGGCCTGCGCCAGCCGACCGTTTTGCGCCTCGCCGGAAAGGACGTCATCACGCGCTACACCGGCCAGCAGCGTGGCGGCGTCAATCAGCGTCCCTTCGGTGGCGCGCCGCACGCCGGGCTTGATCTCCTGGACAAAAATCGCCAGTACGAACCATGCGGCCACCGCCACAATCAGAAAGTACCCCAGCAGCAGCCGCATGCCGATGCGCATTAGCGTGTCCCCAGGCTGTAGCCCATGCCGCGATGGGTATTGATAGGGGAAAGCTCGCTGTTGATGGCGCGTAATTTGGCGCGCAGGGTTTTGATATGGGTATCGACGGTGCGGTCAAAACTCTCTTCGGCATCTGTCCAGACGAGGTCCATAAGCTGCTGGCGGGAAAAGACCCTGCCGGGGGCATGCAGTAAGGTTTTGAGCAGCAGAAATTCATAGCGCGTCAGCGGCAGGGTTTCGCCGCACCAGCGAATCATCGCCGCCTCTTCGTCCAGTTCGAACTGCCCGACGCGAAGGCGCGACGGCGGAACCGCCGCTTTTTGCAGCCGTCTGAGCACGGTACGTACCCGGGCCGCCACTTCCCGTGGTGAAAAGGGCTTGGCGATATAGTCATCCGCGCCTATCTCCAGCCCCAGAAGCTTGTCGACCTCTTCGCTGCGGGCGGTCAGAAACAGCACGGGCAGCCCTGGCGCCAGCGTTAACAGGCGCCGGCACAGCTCAAAGCCGCTGATGTCCGGCAGCCCCACGTCGAGGATCGCCAGATCGGGCAACGCCCTTCCCGCAGCTTCCAGGACGGGCAGACCCCGCTCAAATGCGGTCACCGCAAAGCCTTCCTGCTGCAGCATATAGACCAGCGTCTCGGCGATGCTGGCCTCATCTTCGACTAACCAAATCCGTGGTTGCGATAGCGCCATAGCGGTTATTTACCCCACGGCATGATGGGCACCGCGCTAAGGGCATTTTTCGGCGACCCTTCGACCACTTTATCGGAGTAGGTCAGGTAGACCAGCGCGTTGCGTTTGCTGTCGTAAAAGCGTACCACCTGCAGTTTCTTGAAGACTAAAGAGGTACGCTTCTGGAAGACCACATCACCCTGCGCCTTGCCATTCTTGATTTTATCGCTAAGCGTAATCGGCCCCACCTGCTGGCACGAGATGGCCGCATCAGAGGTATCCTCTGCCAGACCCAGCCCGCCTTTGATGCCGCCGGTTTTCGCCCGGCTCAGGTAGCAGGTCACATTTTGTACATCCGGATCGTCAAACGCTTCGACGACAATTTTGTGATCCGGGCCGAACATTTTAAACACCGTATCCACTGAGCCTATCTGTTCGGCCTTTGCCGCCCCGCAGAGTAAAAAAAAGGATGTAAGGAATAAGCCTGTATATTTCATATTGTTACCATTCTTAAAAATAACGGTGGGCAATTATTAACCTTTCTAAAAGGAAAAAGGTTACAGATCACTAATTTACAAAAATTATCATGAAAATCAGACACAATGCGCATCTATGCGCAAAAAAAACACTGAATGCTAAAAGAGCAAACAATGGTATTATCCCTGTCCTGGTATCGGGCGTAAGCATTTTATGGATGAGGACATTGTATGGATCAGGCTGGGATTATTCGCGATCTTCTTACCTGGCTGGAAGGTCACCTGGATCAGCCGCTGTCACTGGATAATGTGGCGGCAAAAGCTGGCTATTCCAAGTGGCATTTACAGAGGATGTTTAAAGACGTGACGGGCCATGCGATTGGGGCCTATATTCGCGCGCGCCGCCTCTCTAAATCAGCCGTTGCGCTGCGCCTGACCTCGCGCCCTATCCTGGATATCGCCCTGCAATATCGCTTTGATTCGCAGCAGACCTTTACCCGCGCGTTCAAAAAGCAGTTCAACCTTACGCCTGCGCTCTATCGTCGCTCCCCGGACTGGAGCGCGTTCGGTATCCGTCCGCCTCTGCGGCTGGGCGAATTTACCCTGCCGAAGCATGAATTCGTTACGCTGCCCGAAACACATCTTATTGGCACTACGCAGAGCTATACCTGCGCGCTGGAAGAAATTTCTGACTTCCGCAACCAGATGCGCATCCAGTTCTGGCGCGAATTTCTGGGCAACTCGCCGACAATCCCGGCGGAAATGTACGGCCTGCATGAACCGCGCCCCAGCCTGGAGCGGGATGATGAGCAGGAGGTGCTTTATACCACCGCGCTCACGCCGGAGATGGCCAACGGGCACATTCCCAACTCCCATCCGGTGGTGCTGGAAGGCGGCGAGTATGTGATGTTCTTTTACGATGGTCCGGGCACCGGCCTGCAGGAGTTCATCCTCACCGTCTATGGCACCTGTATGCCAATGCTGAGCCTGACGCGGCGTAAAGGGCAGGACATTGAGCGCTTCTACCCGCAGGACGATGCGCGGGGCCAGGAGCCGCCGCTGCATATTCGCTGCGAGTATATGGTACCGATTCGCCGTTAACGCTGCAGCTCGTCAAGGGCGGGAGCGTCGAGGTGCGAGACGTCTCCTGCTGTCTCCACCACCCAGCCAGAGGCCAGCCAGGGGCTGTCCTGGTAATCGATGCGGGAAATCGAGCAGTTACGCAGACGCAGGCGACGCTCGGCATACGCCGGCAGCCCCAGAATGGTACTCACCAGGCAGCCCAGCGCCATACCGTGGCTGACGATAAGCGGGCGGCTTCCTTCCGGCAGCGACAGGCAGGTCGCCAGCGCGGCGTGCATACGGTCGCTCAGCTCCTGCATGGATTCCCCCTCAGGAATGCGGCCATCGGCGGTGCCATTCACCAGCTGGCGACGCCAGCCCTCTTCTTCTTCGGTTAGCGATTCCAGAGGACGCTTTTCCAGTACGCCCATATCCAGCTCGCGCAGCCGTGAATCAAAGGTGATATCGCAACCGCATTTGTCGGCGATAATTTCAGCCGTGCGCCGCGTGCGGCCCAGATCGCTGGCGATAATATGGGTGATACCCAGCGCCTTCGCGCGCTCGCCCACCTGCCACGCCTGCTGCTCGCCCTTTTCGGTTAACGGACTGTCTGACTGGCCTTGAATACGACGCTCGGCGTTCCACTGCGTTTCACCGTGGCGAACAAGGTATACCTGTAACATGCTTTTATATCCATTATACTGCGATGAAATTTATGATAGAGGAGGCTTTCCCGTGATGCAGAACGCGTCTCGTTACGGGCGGCCAGTTATTGATTATGCATCATGTTATCGCAGCTACCACCAATCCCGCCAAAATTCGGGCGATTCTGCACGCTTTTCAGCAGATTTTCGGCGAAGGAGCCTGCCATATCGATTCCGTTGTCGTTGACAGCGGCGTGCCGGAACAGCCGTTAGGCAATGAACAGACGCGGGCCGGGGCGCGCAATCGCGTGGCTAATGCCCGGCTGGCGCAGCCAGAGGCCGACTTTTGGGTCGCCATCGAGGCCGGTATTGATGACGACAGCACCTTTAGCTGGGTGGTGATCGAAACGCGCGAACAGCGTGGGGAAGCCCGCTCGGCCACCCTGCCGCTGCCCGAGGTGATTCTGGAAAAGGTGCGCGCCGGAGAGGCGCTGGGGCCTGCGATGTCGCGCTACACCGGCATCGACGAAATCGGCCGTAAAGAGGGAGCGATTGGCGTTTTCACCGCCGGAAAGCTGACCCGCGCCAGCGTTTACCATCAGGCGGTCATTCTGGCGCTAAGCCCCTTCCACAACGCCGTTTACCGCTGAGTATTGAGCAGCGTCTGCTCCAGCCATAAACGCAGCTCCGGCGGGGCTGCTTTCAGGCTATTTGAACCGCGAGTGATGGTGGCAATCCCCGCCCCCAGTTCGCTTTTCAGTTCGCGCTGGCTCATCTCGCCCCGCAGCAGCTCCTCGATAATCCGTACCCGGGTGCCCAGCGCTTCGCGCTCGTCGGGAGTGAGCATCAGGTTGAGCAAAGGAAGATGCAGGTCCTGTTCGTAAGATTGCCTGACGAGTTCAACAAAGCGCAGCCACTCCTGGTTGCGTTGTTCGGCCATGGCCGCTGAATAGGGTGATTGTTGAGTCATAGTATTCCGCCATTATGCTGCGTACTCGTTAGAGAGTACGCAGCATAACACAAACGAACCAAATCAGTAACGGCGCTGCCATTCGGCGTCGGTCAGCACCGGTACTCTGCTGCCATCCATAAAGAAGCGATAGTAGGCGTCGTAGGCCAGCACATTTTTTACATAGCTGCGGGTCTCGGAAAACGGAATGCTTTCGATAAACGCCACGGCGTCAATCCGCCCGCCGCTATTGTTCAGCCAGGTACGCACTCGCCCTGGCCCGGCGTTATAGGCCGCCGACGAGAAGATGCGGTTATTGCCGAATTGCTGATAGACATACTGCAGATAGCTGGTGCCAATGTTGATATTGGTCTCCGGGTCGAGCAGCTGCGCCGAATTGCTGTAGCCGGGAATGTTGAACATCTTCACCGTATGGGTCGCCGTCGCCGGCATGATCTGCATCAGGCCGCTGGCGCCGACCGGGGAGCGCACTTTCGGGTTCCAGGCGCTCTCCTGGCGTGAAATCGCCATTGCATAGCTCTGCGGAATGTCTTTGCCTCGCGTATAGCGCGCATAGAGATCGTTGTAGGCCAGCGGGAAGCGCTCCTCCAGCTGATCCCAAAGCTTACCGGCTATGGTGGCCTGCACGCTTAAATCCCACCAGTTTCTCTCAAAGGCGTAGCGCGCCAGCTGCGCTTTCTCCTGCGCGCTGCGGCTGGTAATCAGATTGGCCCATTCGCTGCGGGCGGTGTTGTCCAGCCCCCAGTACATCAACTCGCGCACGCGGGCCATTTCCGCCCCCTGCGCCAGCGCCGGGTCGATAGCGCCCTGCGCTTTATCAATCTTCATCACATAGGTTTCACCCAGCCGCTGCGCGGCGACCATCGGATAGAACCCGCGCTCCTGCATCAACGCGTGGAGGATCTCCTGCGCTTCCGTATCGCGGCCGCGTTCAAGCAATAGATCGGCCTGCCAGTAGCGCCACTCATCCTTCTCTTTCGCCTCCATCGGCAGCCGCGCCAGCCAGGTATTCAACCCGCGACGATCGCCGGTGCCGATCGCCATACGTACCCGCCGCTCAACAATGGAGATCGACTGCGAGCGCATAATGGCATCGTCACGCCAGCGCGCCTGTTCGCTGGTGACGTCGTTGCCCATCAGCCGCCAGGCGACGATATCGCGCAGGGTTTGCGTCTGCTCTTCATTGAGCTGCTGCGCCTGAGCAAGGGAAGGAATCATCAAGCGGGCATTTTCGACATCCTGCCGCGCCACGCTTTCGAACGCTTCCGCCGCCATCTGGCGGGTAAAGTCGGTCGCCCCGGTAGTGCGGGCGAAATCCATCACGCTATTGGGATTGTTGGCCAGGGTGATAATCGCCGAGGAGATCGTCTGGTAATCCGCTGGCATCTGGCCCGCCAGCAGCGTGACCAGCCGCGTGTTGCCCGCTTTCATCGCCAGACGAATACGCTCCAGGTACGCCAGCGGATCCTGCTGTCCGGAGGCGCGCCACGCGCCGAAAAGCTTATCGCAGGCGTTGGGGCGGTTGCTGCCGGTTAGCCACAGCTCTTTCGCGCCCTGCCAGGCCTCTTCGGCCTGCCCGGTGTTCCACTTCGCGTAGTAATAGTTGCACTGGGCTTCGGTGGCGGTGGGTTTATCCGGGCTGAACGCTAGCAGGCCGCGCCAGTCTTCCCGTCGCGCCAGCTCGTTAATAAAGCGGGTTTTCAGCGTGCGGGCCGGCGGCAGGGTCGGGTTCGCCTGGATGAAGTTGCTGACGGCGATCGTCGGCTGATTCATCAGCGAGTCAGTTAACTGACGGTACTGTAAATAGGGATACAGGGGATAGTCCTGCAAGGTGGGCATCAGTTGCGACACCACGTCCATCTGTTTGCTATCCCATGCCTGTTTGATTTGCGCATAACGGCTACGTTGTTCATCCAGTGAGTCCGCCCGCGCAATATTGCTAAGGGACAGCAAACACATGCTGGCCGCCAGTAAGCGCCAGGCGGCAGGTTTGGCTTTCTGCACTGCTTCTTCCTCTTTTACCTGTGTTAGCAGCCTCATGCCGCATAATCTATTAATGCTAACCGGGCGAACCGCAACGCGCCACGTCATGCACACTTTTTTACCTTTCTTGTACGATTTAACACTCCGGGCGCGGCTGGCTGGGATTGAGCGTCGAAAACGGCTACACTCCGCTGTTGAATATTACATAGAAGAGGCGAAGTCCAACGTGGCTCAATTCGTATATACCATGCATCGTGTCGGCAAAGTTGTTCCGCCGAAACGTCATATTTTGAAAAACATCTCGCTGAGTTTCTTCCCTGGCGCAAAAATCGGCGTACTGGGCCTTAACGGCGCCGGTAAGTCTACCCTGCTGCGCATCATGGCTGGCATTGATACCGATATCGAAGGTGAAGCCCGCCCGCAGCCCGGCATCAAAATCGGCTACCTGCCCCAGGAGCCGCAGCTCAACCCTGAACATACCGTCCGTGAATCCGTGGAAGAAGCGGTTGCGGAAGTGGTTAACGCGCTGAAAGGCCTTGATGAGGTGTACGCGAAGTACGCCGAGCCGGACGCCGATTTCGACAAGCTTGCGGCCCAACAGGGCAAGTTTGAAGAGATTATCCAGGCGCATGATGGTCATAACCTGAACGTACAGCTGGAGCGCGCGGCAGATGCCCTGCGCCTGCCGGACTGGGATGCGAAAATCGCTAACCTCTCCGGGGGTGAACGTCGCCGCGTGGCGCTGTGCCGCCTGCTGCTGGAAAAGCCGGACATGCTGCTGCTCGACGAACCGACCAACCACCTAGACGCCGAGTCCGTGGCCTGGCTGGAGCGCTTCCTGCACGATTTCGAAGGCACCGTGGTAGCGATTACCCACGACCGTTACTTCCTCGACAACGTGGCGGGCTGGATTCTGGAACTGGACCGCGGCGAAGGCATTCCGTGGGAGGGCAACTACTCCTCCTGGCTGGAGCAGAAAGATCAGCGTCTGGCGCAGGAAGCCTCTGCCGAAGCGGCACGCCGTAAGTCTATCGAGAAAGAGCTGGAGTGGGTTCGCCAGGGTGCGAAGGGCCGCCAGTCTAAAGGTAAGGCGCGTCTGGCTCGCTTTGAAGAACTCAACAGCATGGAGTACCAGAAGCGTAACGAAACCAACGAACTGTTTATTCCGCCTGGCGCACGTCTGGGGGATAAAGTTATTGAGGTCAATAACCTGCGTAAATCGTACGGTGACCGCCTGCTGATTGACGATTTGAGCTTTTCGGTTCCGAAAGGCGCTATCGTTGGCATTATCGGCCCGAACGGCGCGGGTAAATCGACCCTGTTCCGCATGATGTCTGGGCAGGAACAGCCGGATGCAGGCACCATTACCCTGGGTGATACCGTTAAGCTGGCGTCCGTGGATCAGTTCCGTGATGCAATGGACAACAGCAAAACCGTGTGGGAAGAGGTTTCCGGCGGTCTCGATATCATGAAGATCGGCAACACCGAGATGCCAAGCCGCGCCTACGTTGGCCGCTTCAACTTCAAAGGCACCGACCAGGGCAAACGCGTTGGCGAGCTGTCCGGCGGTGAACGCGGCCGTCTGCATCTGGCGAAGCTGCTGCAGGTTGGCGGCAACGTGCTGCTGCTCGATGAACCGACCAACGACCTGGATATCGAAACCCTGCGCGCGCTGGAAAACGCCCTGCTGGAGTTCCCGGGCTGCGCGATGGTTATCTCGCACGACCGTTGGTTCCTCGACCGTATCGCCACCCACATTCTGGATTATCAGGATGAAGGTAAGGTGGAGTTCTTCGAAGGTAACTTCACCGAATACGAAGAGTATAAGAAACGCACGCTGGGCGCCGACGCGCTGGAGCCGAAGCGTATCAAGTACAAACGTATTGCAAAATAAACAGCAAAAAAGCAGCGCAAGCTGCTTTTTTGAGGTTATTGACAAACCCGGGAGTGACGAAAGAGCGGCACAATGACGGTAGCCCGGATAAGGCGTTTCGCCGCATCCGGGAGTCCCAGGTGCACTACGTTTACCCGGGCTACGCCGTTCCATGAATTCCTGTTGGCTTTGTCAGCAGTCTGAAAAAAGCAGCGCAAGCTGCTTTTTTTATGCCGGCTTCGCCTTATCCGGGCTACGCCGGTGCCACCAGGCCGCACTAACGCAATAGCTACCCATTCAGCCGCTTACTTTTAATCTATTCTGGAGTCTGACAAGGAAGGGGGCGTTAAGCCGCTGTTCGGCAACGTTTAATGAGTTGTGCTTGCTCTGACTTTTAACGTTGAGGGGATCTCAATGAATTTTTCCCCGGGAACGTCGTTAAGAAGATCAAGGAGCGCTTTCCCGGCTTTGATGCCGATTTCACTCCAGGGAAACTCAACGGTTGTCAGGGAAGGCGAGCATACCATTGATAGCGCGCCACCGCCTAAACTCGCAATGGAAACGGTATTGGGTATTTTTATACCCGCGCTGTGGCACGCCAGCATACATCCACATGCCATTTCATCCGACGTGCAAATTAATGCGTCCAGATCATCCCAGGTAATCATCATATCCCGGAAGGTATTAACGCCAGTGGTGATGGTTGATGGCAAATGGGTTGTCACTACCCGGTGTGGAGAGCGATTCAGGGCGAGCATGGAGGTATTCCACCCGCTTAATACCTGACGAAACATCGTATTGTTGGCGGGGGTACAGAGCAACGCAATGTTTTTCAAGGATGCATTGGCCATATGCGTGATGATTTTGTTAATCGCCTTACCGTAATCCACACCAACGCTCATCCCAATAGAGTTGGGATTTAACGCGCCAATTTCCAGTATCGGCACATCGACATTGGCAAGCAGTTGGGTACACCCCTCAACGGTGTCGATATTGAACTGGATGATCGCCGCCGGGTTATAGGCGAGAATTTTTTCAAACGTTTTTTGTTCACTTTGGCCATCGTGACCCGATTCCATGAACATCATGGTATAGCCCCGTTTGGACAGTACAGTTTGCAATGATTCAGATACTGTCAAAAAGCCGGGCGAAGAGAACGTTGGCGCGACGACTAAAATGAGATCGGAGTGGACGGATGCCAGGTTTCTCGCCTGGAGGTTCGGTACATAGCCAAGCTGACTCACTGCGGCATCAATACGATTGCGAAGGTCGGGATTGACTTTTTCAGGCATCCTTAATGCACGTGAGACAGTCATGGCACTCACGCCAACAAACTCAGCCACTTCGTTCAGGGTAATCTTGCCTGTCCCTTTACGCCGTTTTTCTTTCGGGCTACCGTCTGAGTCTGAAATCTGCACAAACTTCTCCAACCATTTGAAAACTCGTGAAATAGAAAAAAATATCTTTGACACATATTATAACTTAACACAAAAGTAAGCACATCATGAATCTTGTTAGCGGTAACTCAATTTTTAACATTTTTACGTGTTAGCGCTAACTCTGCGATACAGATCACAGTTGCATTTTAGTTTGCTGTTTATAGTTCAGCCTGATGAAGCCTTAGAGGTAAACATGATCAGCGACTGGTTAACACCCGACAAAATTAATGTCATCGACGCGATTGATAGCTGGGAAAATGCCGTTCTGCTTTCAGCAGAACCTCTACTGGCGCAGGGTTATGTAACCGATGACTATATTAATGCGATCATTAAAAGCCATAATGAATTAGGGCCTTATTATGTATTAGCGCCAGGCCTGGCCATGCCGCATGCCCGGCCTGAACAAGGCGCAATAAAAAATGGTTTGTCGCTTCTTCATATCAGAAAGGGCGTTTCATTCAACTCTGCAGAGAATGACCCCGTATATGTGGTTATTATGCTGTGTGCCCACTCCGGCGAAGAGCACATCAACATGATCAGTGAACTGGCAAATATTTTTAGTGATGAAGAGAAGTTAAATCGGTTGTTAAAAGCAGCAGATCTCAATGCCATTCAGGCTGTAATTAACTGAAAGGATAAATCCCATGAAGAAAGTGCTTATCGTTTGCGGTAATGGTTTAGGCAGCAGTTTTATCGTTGAAATGAATGTCAAAAAAATACTTAATGAGATTAATAAAGAGGCAGAGGTGAGCCACACCGACATGACTTCTGCGAAAAGCGAGTCCGCGGATATTATTCTCAGCGCAAAAGATATTGCAGAGCATCTCAAAGACCATCCTGCGAAAGTTTTTGGGCTCAGCAATTTACTGGATAATAATAAAATCAAAGAAATTTTAGAAGCAAACATCTAAGCACTTTCCCTCTGATTCCTGGAGTTTATCATGCTTCATTTCGTTATTTACGATGTACTAGGGACACCGGCAATTCTGGTCGGGTTGTTTTCACTGATTGGTCTGCTGTTACAGAAAAAATCGGTGTCAGATATTATCGCTGGCACCCTCAAGACAATAATGGGTTTTGTGCTTTTAACTGCCGGCGCAGGTATTGTAGCGACTACCTTAACTGTCTTTAGCCAATTATTTGAACATTCATTTCATATTCAGGGCGTGGTTCCTAATACGGATGCCATGGCCGCGCTGGCGCAGAAGAATTACGGCACGGCAACCGCTATGATTATGGTTCTGGGCATGCTTATTAATATCGCCCTCGCACGTTTAACGCCATTGAAGTACATCTTCCTCACCGGGCATCATACCCTCTATATGGCAGCAATGCTGGCGGTAATCTTGTCTGTAGGTGGGTTGTCGGGATTTTGGGTGGTGGCTATCGGTGCGGTCATTCTGGGCGCCATGATGGTGATTTCGCCTGCAATTTTGCAGCCCTTTACGCGTAAAATTACCAATACCGATGACCTGGCGCTGGGGCATTTTGGCTCTATCGGTTATCTGCTATCCGCGCTTGTTGGCAAAGTTGTAGGCAAGGGAAGCCCTTCAATCGAAGAAGTTAAGGTTCCTAAGTCGCTGAACTTTCTCCGTGATTCTTCTGTCGCGATCTCTCTCACCATGATGATTCTTTTCCTGGTGCTGGTCAGCGTTGCGGGGAAATCTTTCGTTGAGGAAACGCTGAGTTCAGGCCAGAACTACATTATCTTCGCCGTTATTCAGTCCCTCACCTTCGCCGCAGGCGTTTATGTCATCCTTGCCGGGGTGCGCATGGTGATTGCCGAGATCGTTCCTGCCTTTAAAGGAATAGCTGACAAACTGGTGAAGGATGCGAAGCCCGCTCTGGACTGCCCGACAGTCTTTCCCTTTGCCCCTAACGCCGTCATCGTCGGGTTCCTTTCCAGCTTTGTAGCAGGTCTGGTGAGCATGTTCCTCTGCCCGCTGTTCGGGTTGAGCGTCATTGTACCGGGACTGGTTCCACACTTTTTCTGCGGAGCAACGGCTGGCGTTTACGGCAACATTACCGGCGGACGGCGCGGCGCGGTGGTAGGCGCATTTGCCCACGGCCTGCTTATTTCCTTCCTGCCCGCCATTCTTCTCCCCCTGATGGGCGATATGGGACTGGGCTCTACCACGTTCGGTGATGCTGACTTCGGCGTCGTAGGGATCATCCTGAGCCACATCATTTCCATTTTTAACTAACTATTTTCATATCAGAGGTCGTTCATGGACGCTAAATTTTCACCGTCATTAATGTGTATGGATCTGACACAGTTCAAAGAGCAAATTACCGCATTGAACAATAAAGCAGACTTTTATCATGTCGATATTATGGATGGTAACTACGTTCGTAATATCACGCTGTCTCCCTTTTTTATTGAGAATCTGAAAAAAATCACCACCGTGCCCATTGATGTGCATCTGATGGTTAACCATCCCGAAGACATTATCCCAATGTGTCTCGATGCCGGGGCGGACATTATTAGTTTCCATCCGGAGACGGCGAATAACAAAATTTTCCGCCTTCTTAATCAGATCAAAGACGCAGGCAAAAAATGCGGCGTGGTACTTAACCCGGCAACCCCGGCGGAAAGCATCGCGGAATATGCACATCTGCTGGATAAAGTCACCATAATGTCCGTTGACCCTGGCTTTGCGGGTCAGAAGTTCATCCCTGAGTCGCTTAATAAAATCAAAAAACTGATCGCTATGCGTGAGCGTAATAATTACCACTACCTGACAGAAATCGACGGCTCATGTAATGAAAAAACGTTTGGGCAAATTGCTGCATCAGGCGTCGATGTGTTTATCGTTGGGACGTCCGGCCTGTTTTCTTTACACGCCGATGTCAGTCAGGCATGGGATAAGATGATTGATATCTTCCAGCGCGAAACCGTTGCTGCATAAAATTATATTTTTGCCCTTATTTCACTGCATTTTATTTTGAAACGCAGTTTATTTTTACGCCAGGAGCTAACATGACAGCACTTGACACATTAAAAGAACTCACCAGTATTGTGGTTGATAGTGGTGATTTATCTTCAATTGTACAATTGCATCCTGAAGACGCGACGACTAACCCGTCCCTTATTCTCAAAGCCGCAGCGATTCCTGAATATGCCTCTCTCATTCAGGATGCCGTGCAGTTCGCTAAAGACAAAGCCGCCGACCAACAGTCTCAAACGGTTATTGCCTGTGAGAAACTCGCAGTTAACATTGGCTGCGAAATCCTGAACAATATACCGGGTCGTATATCAACAGAAATAGATGCCCGTCTTTCCTTTAATACCGAAGCCTGCGTCGAGCGTGCTAAACGTATCATCGGGCTTTATCAATTACAGGGCATCGATAAATCTCGCGTACTTGTTAAAATCGCCGCGACGTGGGAAGGAATCCGGGCCGCTGAAATACTCGAAAAAGCGGGGATCAACTGTAACCTGACGCTCATTTTCTCTTTTGCTCAGGCCAGGGCTTGCGCCGAAGCCAATGTCTTTTTGATTTCACCTTTTGTCGGTCGTATTTACGACTGGTATCAGAAAGTAAACCCGCTCAGTGAATACGATCCTGAACAGGATGAAGGGGTTAAATCTGTTCGCACTATTTTTAACTACTTCAAACAGCACGGGTACTCAACTGTCGTTATGGGCGCCAGTTTCCGCAAAGTTGAACAGGTGCTGGCGCTGGCAGGCTGCGACAAACTCACCGTCTCTCCGCAACTGCTGCAAATGCTGGATAAAGGCCACTACAACGTTATTCAGCACCTGCATTTGCCTGCGCAGACAGAGGCCAAACCCTCCCCCATCACCGAGGCTGATTTCCGCTGGCAATTCAATGAAGACGCCATGGCTGTAGAGAAGCTTGCTGAGGGCATCAGGTTATTCGCAGAAGATCAGCGCAAGCTGGAAGCAATGATCGCACTTCATTTAGAGAAAGCATAATGACGACACGT
>NZ_HE578947.1:453069-472429 GCF_000321045.1 Phytobacter massiliensis JC163 | reverse complement strand
GGTGCGGATGGCGGCGCTGATGAAGCAGCGTCAGGTGCTGGTCTACACCCACGACTCCATCGGTCTGGGCGAGGACGGCCCGACCCACCAGCCGGTGGAGCAGGTTGCCAGCCTGCGCGTGACCCCGAACGTTTCCACATGGCGTCCGTGTGACCAGGTGGAATCGGCGGTGGCGTGGAAGTACGGCGTTGAGCGCGCCGACGGCCCGACGGCGCTGATTCTCTCCCGTCAGAACCTGGCGCAGCAGGCACGCACCGAAGAGCAGCTGGCGAACATCGCCCGCGGCGGCTACGTGCTGAAAGACTGCGACGGCCAGCCTGAGCTTATCTTCATCGCCACCGGCTCGGAAGTGGAGCTGGCGGTTGCCGCTTACGAAAAACTGACCGCCGAAGGGGTGAAGGCGCGCGTGGTCTCCATGCCGTCCACCGACGCGTTCGATAAACAGGATGCGGCGTACCGTGAGGCGGTGCTGCCGAAAGCGGTCAGCGCGCGCGTGGCGGTGGAAGCGGGTATCGCTGACTACTGGTACAAGTACGTGGGCCTGAACGGCGCGATTGTCGGCATGACCACCTTCGGTGAGTCCGCCCCGGCAGAGCAGCTGTTTGAAGAGTTTGGCTTCACCGTGGACAACGTGGTGGCGAAAGCGAAAAGCATTCTGTAAAGACCCAATTTGCCATTGGGATGTAATCGGAAAAGCAATAACAGAAGAACGGCACCAGCCATTCTGTTATTGAACCTTGATCTATTTAACGAAGGTGAATTATGAATATTTCAGATGTGCTTAATGTCAAAAACATTAAGTTAAACATGCTGGCTAAAACCAAAGAAGAAGCCGTTGAAGAGTTAGCAGACTTATTAGTGCAGGATGGCGCGGTTGTTGATAAAGCGCAATTTATGCGTGATGTCTGGCTGCGCGAGGAGCAGGGCTCAACGGGGTTCGAAAATCACATTGCGATACCGCATGGTAAATCTTCGGGCGTCGCCCATACGGCACTGGCCATTGGCCGTACCCAGCATGAAATTACCTGGGAAACGATGGACGGTAGCGATGTCCGCTGCATTATCTTATTTGCCGTTTGCCTGGTGGATCAAAACACCACCCATATCCGCTTACTGTCACAAGTTTCAGGATCGTTAGCGGATGAAGATATTATAGCGAAGTTACTTGTCGAAGAAGATCCACAAAAAATTATCGAACTCTTAAATTCAGAAACAGAAGACATGAGCGCTTAAGTCCGGCTCATTATCATGCCTGCCGTTGCACGGCAATTTTAAGCATATTGAAATGGTTTATGGAGAATAGTCATGAATATTGTAGGAGTTACCGCCTGTACTGTGGGTATTGCGCATACCTATATCGCTCAAAAGAAACTTGAGATCGCAGCAAAAAAAGCCGGGCATAATGTCAAAATTGAGACCCAGGGCACCATCGGCATTGAAAATAAATTAACAGAGGATGAAATTGCCAAAGCAGATATCGTCCTGCTGGCTGCTGACGTTAAAGTGACCGGGGAAGAAAGATTCGCCGGTAAGAAAATCGTCAGGGTGCCAACAGAAACGGCAGTGAAATCTCCCAATAAGCTTATTGAAAAGCTTAGTGAAATAGTTAACTCATAACATTCACCTGTGCTTATCCAAAATAAATTGAAGGATATGATTTATGACTGCAAAAGAAATATGGAAAGCAGCGAACCCTAAGGGCCATCTGCTTACTGCTATTTCGTTCCTGATTCCCATTGTCTGTGGCGCTGGATTTATTATTGCCATCGGCATGGGGCTTGGCGGTACGGTTCAGGATACGTTAGTTCCAGGTCACTTTGACCTGTGGCAGGCGATGGCTACGATGGGGGCGAAGGCGCTTGGGCTTTTACCCGTTGTTATTGCCATCGGGATTTCTGGCTCTATCGCGGGCAAGCCGGGCGTTGCCCCCGGTTTTGTCGTCGGCCTGGCGGCCAATGCGATTAGCGCAGGTTTTATCGGCGGCATGATTGGTGGCTACATTTCCGGGTATATTGCTCTTGCTATCATTAAAAATGTGAAAGTGCCGAGCTGGGCCCGGGGTTTAATGCCTACCCTGATTGTTCCGTTTTTTGCCTCCATTATCAGCTGCCTGATTATGGTTTATATCATCGGTACGCCTATTGGTATTTTTACTGATGCTCTCACCTCTTTCCTGAGAAGTATGGGCACTTCCTCCAATTTGGTTTTAGGCGCTGTTATTGGGGCCTTGTGTATTGTTGACTTTGGCGGGCCGCTTAATAAAACGTGCTTTGCATTCGTCCTGACCCTTCAGGCGCAGGGCATTAATGAACCCATTACTGCACTGCAGCTCGTGAACACCGCAACGCCTATTGGTTTCGGCCTCGCCTTCTTTATTGCTAAGCTTCTACGTAAAAATATCTACAACAATGAAGAAATCGAAACCTTAAAATCTGCAGTGCCGATGGGTATAGTGAATATCGTTGAAGGATCTATACCCATTGTAATGAATGATATCGTTCGTGGTATTGTTGCTGCTGCAATTGGTGGCGCTTGTGGCGGTGCGGTCACCATGGTATATGGCGCTGACGCAACGGTACCGTTTGGCGGCGTTTTAATGATACCGACAATGTCGCATCCCATGGCCGGTATTATGGCGCTGGTGGTCAACGTGCTGGTAACGGGTATTGTCTATGCCGTTATCAAAAAAGATGTTCCTCGTGATGTCATCATAAATAATGACAGCGAAGAGGAAGACATCGATTTGAACGACATTAAAATAAGCTAACAGACTCGCTTACGCCCTCTCTTTATGAGAGGGCCAACCGCGAGGGATCCCGGGTGCGGCTTCGCCTTACCCGGGCTACCGCTACCTTTCCGACTGCTCGCCCATCATCTCTTTGACCAGTTCCACGCAGCGCAGGAAGCGGCCATCGTAGTCAGCCTCTTCCACATGCACGAAGTCGATATTGTTCTCCTGCAACATCGCCACCAGCAGAGACTGGAACTCTTTGCGATCCACTGAACTGCCCAGACTGCGCAGGCCGTCCGCTACCCACGGGGTGTTGTTTTCCAGCAGGATCACCAGGTCAAAACGGTACTCATCAATCAACGCCTGCACAAAGGGGTGTTCACGCCCCTCATACTTTTTGCAGAATGCCTGCGTGGTGACGAAATCGGTGTCGATAAACGCCACCTTGTTGGCATATTTAACCGCAAAATCAATATACTGCGCCTGACCCAGGGCGATTTTGTCATAGTCGGAATACTGCAACGCCATCTCGTCGCCGCCGAGGTGGGAGAAGACATAATCCCGCCCGTACTCCCAGGCGCTGGTGGTATTAAAGATGTTTGCCAGCTTGTTAACCAGCGTCGATTTGCCGCTGGACTCGCCACCCAGTATCGCCACCGTGCGCACAAAGAAGGGTTTCACTTCGGTGGGAATATACTCCCAGTAGCGGAAGGGATTTTCGCGGATCTGCGCGCCGCTGATATTCATAAAGGTGCGCTTCGGGTCGATAAGCACCGTCTCAATGCCAAGATGCTCAAGGTACTGCGGCGCGTCCGCCTCTTCCGAGGTGTAGATCCAGTTCGGCTGAATCCCCTTCTCTTCCATAAAGGCTTTTATGCCGTTGCTCCACACGTCCCAGCCGTGCGGATAGGGCTCCATCCCCTCCTCGTTAAAGGCATGGATGCGGATGTTCTTCTGGTATTTAAAGGTTTGCAGCAGCCAGCGCAGGCGGTCCGGCACCGTGGGCTGCTGGGACATGGCGCTGTCTTCAAACAGCGCCCTGTCGCGGGTATCGTCATAGCCCATAATGATATGCAGCTCGTCCACCTGGCTACAGGCGCGCTGAATCAGGTAGATATGGCCGGTGTGCAGCGGGTAAAACTTGCCAAACACCACGCCGATATTTTTCTGCTGACGGGGAAACTCCAGCCCCAGAAAACGGTGCAGGGCCTCAAGCTTCTGCGCGCTGGGGCTTTTGATTTTGGCGTTCAGCAACTGGCTGAGATAGCCCTTGGTCATGCCGCTGGCATCCGCCACCTGCTGTAACGTGCAGCCTTTTTGCTTGATGGCGGTTTTAAGATAGTCGAATGACGACACAAGAGCCTCCTGCTATGTGAATCAGCCCGATAGCGCAATGCTACCGGGCGGGTATGGCCGCCGGAAAGACGACGGGTATTAATTATAAGTCGTCAAAGACACTTAGCGCATCGGCAAGTTTTTTAACGCCAAAAACCTGCATCCCTTCCGGCGGTTTTTTAGGCACGTTTGCCGCAGGCACAATCGCCCGGCGAAAGCCGTGCTTGGCCGCTTCCGAGATGCGCTCCTGGCCGCTCGGCACCGGGCGAATTTCCCCTGCCAGCCCCACTTCGCCGAACACCACCAGATCCTGGGGTAACGGGCGGTCGCGCAGGCTGGAGACCATCGCCAGCAGTAGCGCCAGGTCGGCGCTGGTTTCGGTCACCTTCACCCCGCCGACGACGTTGACGAAGACATCCTGGTCCGCCATCTGTAGCCCGCCGTGACGGTGCAGCACCGCCAGCAGAATGGCTAAACGGTTCTGCTCAAGCCCCACCGCCACGCGGCGAGGATTGGCCATCATGGAGTGGTCCACCAGCGCCTGGATTTCCACCAGCAGCGGGCGCGTGCCTTCCCAGACCACCATCACCGAACTGCCGGAGGTCACTTCATCGCCGCGGCTTAAGAAGATGGCGGAGGGGTTGCTCACTTCGCGCAGCCCCTGCTCTGTCATGGCGAAGACGCCCAGCTCATTCACTGCGCCGAAACGGTTTTTATGGCTGCGCAGGGTACGGAAGCGGGAATCGGCGTCGCCGTCCAGCAGCACCGAGCAGTCGATGCAGTGCTCCAGCACCTTCGGCCCCGCCAGCGAGCCGTCTTTCGTTACGTGGCCGACCATCACAATCGCCACGCCGCGGGTCTTCGCAAAGCGCGTCAGGTAGGCGGCGGTTTCGCGCACCTGCGCCACGCTACCCGGCGACGACTGGATATCCGCCATATGCATAACCTGAATGGAGTCGATCACCATCAGCTTCGGCTGCTCTTCATCGGCTATCTGGCAGATCTGTTCGATGCTGGTTTCTGACAGCATATTCAGGTTGGTAGTGGGCAGGCCCAGACGGTGGGCGCGCATCGCCACCTGCTGCAGGGACTCTTCGCCGGTGACGTAGAGCGTCTTCATCTGCTCGGCGAGCCGGCAGAGCGTTTGCAGTAGCAGGGTGGATTTCCCCGCGCCGGGGTTGCCGCCAATCAGGATGGCGCTGCCCGGCACCACGCCGCCGCCCAGCACCCGGTCAAACTCTTTAAAGCCGGTAGAGAAGCGCGGCAGCGCTTCCAGGCTGATTTCCGAAAGCTTTTGCACTTTCGAGACGCCCGCATTGCCTGCATATCCGCTCAGGCGTTCATTACGGGCGACGGTTGGCGATGCGGCGACACGCACTTCCGTGATGGTGTTCCAGGCGTGGCAGGCGCTGCACTGCCCCTGCCAGCGCGGATAATCCGCACCACATTCATTACAGACAAAGGCGCGTTTTGGAGCTTTCGCCACGGTATACCTCTTTGTACGCTGATTTATTTCTTACTGATGCTGCCGGAGAGAATGCAGAACACCCCCATCAGGTCGGCATGGCGGATCGTGACTTCCGCTTTTTCATTCACTTTTGGCTTGGCGTGATAGGCAATGCCCAGCCCGGCCGTTTTGATCATAGGCAGATCGTTCGCCCCGTCGCCGATGGCGACAGTCTGTTCGTGGGGGATATCAAAGCTTTCCGCCAGCCGCGTTAGCGTGTTCGCCTTATATTGCGCGTCCACGATGTCGCCCAGCACATGACCGGTGAACTTGCCGTCCACCACCTCTAGCTGGTTCGCCACCACTTCCGCCAGGTGTAGCTTATCGCGCAGGTAGTCGGCAAAGAAGGTGAAGCCGCCGGAGGCGATCGCCACTTTCCAGCCCAGCGTCTCCAGCTTTAAGACCAGTTGGGTTAAGCCTGGCATCAGCGGCAGATTGTCGCGCACCTGATGAAGGATACTGGCGTCCGCGCCTTCAAGGGTGGCGACGCGGCTGCGCAGGCTGGCGGTGAAATCCAGCTCCCCGCGCATCGCCCGCTCGGTCACTTCCGCCACCATTTCCCCCGTACCGGCCAGTTTAGCAATCTCGTCAATACACTCTATCTGGATAGCGGTAGAGTCCATATCCATCACCAGCAGCCCCGGCGCGCGCAGGTTGGGGATTTTCCCCAGCGGCGCAACGTCCAGCCCTTCGTCATGCGCCAGGCGCGTCGCGCGCGGCGTCAACGACCCGGCAAGGCGAATCACCTGATACTCTTCTACCCGCCAGGCCGCGACGATGACCAGTGCGGCACCGAGCTTGCGCTGCCAGGTGGTCAGGCGCTGCTTATCAAGCTCACGTCCATACAGAAGCCAGCCGCTGCGCCCGGCGTGATAATCCAGAGGCATGACCTCATCGCCGCTTAAAGAGAGCGGCAACCCAGGCCAGAGAGAGATATCGGTGGGCAGGTCGCACCAGGTCAGACTATTCGGCATTACAGCTCCTGTAGGGGTATGTGCTGAGGTAAAAATAACGCATGAGGCTACCTTGTAACCAGCGCTTCTGGCAACATTAAGTCGCAAATTTTCAACAGGTGGAATATGGCTCGCGCAAAACTTAAATTCCGGCTACATCGCGCCGTAATTGTTCTAATCTGTCTGGCCCTGCTGGTCGCCCTGATGCAGGGCGCGTCATGGTTCAGCCAGAATCATCAACGCCAGCGTAATCCGCAGCTTGAAGAACTTGCCCGGACGCTGGCAAAGCAGGTGACGCTGAATCTCGCGCCGCTGATGCGCAGCGAAACGCCGGACGAGAAGCGGATCGGCACCGTGCTGCGGCAGTTGACCGAAGAGAGCCGCATTCTGGATGCGGGTGTCTACGATGAACAGGGGGACCTTATCGCCCGCGCCGGGGAAAGCATCGAGGTGCGCGACCGCCTGGCGCTGGACGGCAAAAAAGCAGGCGGTTATTTCAGCGAGCAGATCGTCGAGCCGGTGCAGGGCAAGAGCGGCCCGCTGGGCTACCTGCGCTTAACCCTCGACACCCATACGCTGGCGACCGAGGCCAAACAGGTGGACAATACCACTAACATCTTACGCCTGATGCTGCTGCTCTCGCTGGCGATTGGCGTGGTGCTCACCCGCACGCTGCTGCAGGGTAAACGCACCCGCTGGCAGCAGTCTCCCTTCTTACTGACCGCCAGCAAACCGGTGCCAGAGGAAGAAGAGAGCGAGAAAAAAGAGTAAGCCACTTAACGGAGAGGGATATCAATAATGACAACGCTACGCCTGCTTATTTCCGACTCTTACGACCCCTGGTTCAACCTGGCGGTAGAAGAGTGCATTTTCCGTCAGATGCCCGCTACCCAGCGGGTGCTGTTTCTCTGGCGCAATGCCGATACCGTAGTCATTGGCCGGGCGCAAAACCCGTGGAAAGAGTGCAACACCCGCCGTATGGAGGAGGATAACGTCCGCCTGGCGCGGCGGAGCAGCGGCGGCGGCGCGGTCTTCCACGATCTGGGCAATACCTGCTTTACCTTTATGGCGGGCAAACCCGAGTATGACAAGACCATCTCCACGACCATTGTTCTCAACGCGCTGAATTCGCTGGGCGTTGTCGCGGAGGCCTCCGGGCGGAACGATCTGGTGGTGAAAACCGCCGACGGGGATCGCAAAGTTTCCGGCTCCGCCTACCGCGAGACCAAAGACCGCGGCTTCCACCACGGTACGCTGTTGCTGAATGCCGACCTCAGCCGGCTGGCGAATTACCTCAACCCGGATAAAAAGAAACTCGCCGCCAAAGGCATTACCTCGGTGCGCGGGCGGGTAGCAAACCTGATTGAACTGCTGCCAGGCATCACCCACGAACAGGTGTGCGAAGCGGTAACCGGGGCTTTCTTCAACTACTATGGCGAGCGCGTAGAGGCGGAGGTGATCTCCCCGGACAAAACGCCCGATCTACCGAACTTCGCGGAAACCTTTGCCCGCCAGAGCAGCTGGGAGTGGAACTTCGGCCAGGCCCCGGCCTTTTCGCATCTGCTGGATGAGCGCTTTACCTGGGGCGGCGTGGAACTGCACTTCGATGTGGAAAAAGGCCACATCACCCGCACCCAGGTCTTTACCGACAGCCTCAACCCCGCGCCGCTCGAAGCGCTGGCGGGCCGTCTGCAAGGGTGCCTGTACCGGGCGGATATGCTACAGCAGGCGTGCGACGCGCTGCTGGTTGACTTCCCGGAGCAGGAAAAAGAGCTGCGTGAGCTGTCGGCCTGGATAGCGGGCGCGGTGAGGTAGTTACGTGCCTGGACTTCTCAGGAAAACGCCAGAGAGGAGTGATCCGTAGCCCGGATAAGGCGTGTTAACGCCGCATCCGGGTAAAAGGATTACGCTTTATCGCCCAGCAGGACGGATTCCAGCGCAATTTTGATCATATCGTTGAAGGTAGTCTGGCGCTCAGCGGCAGTGGTCTGCTCGTGAGTACGGATATGATCGGAGACGGTGCAGATGGTCAACGCTTTCGCGCCGAACTCTGCGGCCACGCCATAGATACCCGCCGCTTCCATCTCCACGCCCAGGATACCGTACTTCTCCATCACGTCGAACATTTCGCCGTCCGGGGAGTAGAACAGATCGGCGGAGAACAGGTTGCCCACGCGGGCTTCCACGCCCAGCGCTTTCGCCGCGTCTACCGCGTTACGCACCATATCGAAATCGGCGATTGCCGCGAAATCGTGGTCTTTAAAACGGATACGGTTCACTTTGGAATCGGTGCAGGCGCCCATACCGATAACCACGTCGCGCAGCTTAACGTCGTTGCGCACCGCGCCGCAGGAGCCAACGCGAATGATTTTTTTCACGCCAAAATCGGTGATCAGCTCTTTGGTATAGATAGAGCAGGATGGGATACCCATGCCGTGACCCATCACGGAAATTTTACGGCCTTTGTAGGTGCCGGTGAAACCGAGCATGCCGCGAACGTTGTTCACTTCACGGACATCTTCCAGAAAAGTTTCAGCAATATGTTTAGCGCGCAGCGGGTCGCCAGGCATCAAAACGACGTCAGCAAAATCGCCCATTTCCGCATTAATGTGTGGAGTTGCCATATTCAGTTCCTTTTTCATTATGTGTTCCCCTCTCCCTGGGGGAGAGGGTTGGGGTGAGGACATCAGGCCACACCCATTTTTATCAGAACATGGCTTTGCCATATTCCATGTCAGAGGTACCAAAGTATTTCGCCAGCGTCTGCCCGATATCGGCAAAGGTTTCACGGTGGCCTAATGAACCTGGTTTCACCTTCGGACCGTAGATCAGCACCGGAATGTGCTCGCGGGTATGATCGGTGCCCTGCCAGGTCGGGTCACAGCCGTGGTCAGCCGTCAGGATCAGAATGTCATCCTCTCCAACCAGCTCCATCAGCTCCGGCAGGCGACGGTCGAACAGTTCCAGCCCGGCGGCATAACCCGCGACATCGCGGCGGTGCCCCCAGGAGGAGTCAAAGTCAACGAAGTTGGTAAAGACGATGGTTTTATCGCCCGCCTCTTTCATCTCTTTGACGGTGGCGTCGAACAGCGCGTCCAGCCCGGTGGCTTTGACTTTTTTGGTGATGCCGCAGTTAGCGTAGATATCAGCGATTTTACCTACCGACACCACCTGGCCCTGCTTCTCATCCACCAGCTTTTGCAGAATGGTTGGCGCCGGCGGCTCAACGGCGAGGTCATGGCGGTTACCGGTACGCTGGAAGTTACCGGCTTTGTCGCCGATAAACGGACGGGCGATAACGCGGCCAATGTTGTAACCCCCTTCGGTCAGCTCTTCACGGGCGATTTCGCATAGCTCGTAAAGTTTATCCAGGCCAAAGGTCTCTTCGTGGCAGGCAATCTGGAACACGGAGTCGGCAGAGGTGTAGAAAATCGGCTTACCGGTTTTCATATGCTCTTCGCCAAGCTGATCCAGAATGACGGTACCGGAGGAGTGGCAGTTGCCGAGGTAGCCCGGCAGATTAGCGCGTTTCACCAGCGTATCCAGCAGTTCCTGAGGGAAGCTGTTCTCATGTTCCGGGAAGTAGCCCCAGTCGAACAGTACCGGTACGCCAGCGATTTCCCAGTGGCCTGACGGCGTGTCTTTACCGGAAGAGAGCTCGTGCGCCCAGGCATACGCCCCGTCAATCTGCGCGTCGCCGTCCATCCCCGCAGGGATAGCGCCTGTCGCCCCTTCGTGGGCCTTCGCCAGGCCCAGACGGGTCAGGTTCGGCAGGTTCAGCGGGCCTTTACGCCCGGTGTCAGCTTCGCCCTTCGCACAGGCTTCTGCGATATGACCGAGGGTATCAGCACCCACGTCACCAAAACGTTCCGCATCTTCAGTCGCACCGATGCCAAAGGAGTCCAGCACCATAATAAATGCACGTTTCATTTTGTTCTCCATATATCATGCGCTGCAAAAAAGCGATCAGATCAGTATATCGTTAATCGACGATGCGTCGCCAGACTGTTGGGGTCTCTTTTGGCGCTTTATCTGCGATCGCGATCGCAGCTTTGACAGCGCCTGCCGCTTCCTGCCAGCTGGCCTCATCTTTAGCGTGAATGATGGCTAACGGGCGCTGGTTGTCCACGGCCTCGCCCAGACGGGCCATATCGGTAAAGCCGACGCTGTAATCGATGGTGTCGGAAGCCTGACGACGGCCGCCGCCCATAGAGACCACCGCCATGCCGAGCGCCCGGGTATCCATTTGCGCGACAAAACCTGCTTTATCGGCATAGACCGCTTTGCTGAGCGTCGCGGTGGGCAGGTATTTGCCATAGTTTTCCACAAAGTCGGTCGGCCCTTTTTGCGCGGCGACCATGCGGCCAAAAATCTCGGCGGCTTTGCCGTTGTCCAGTACCGCCTGCAATTTGCTGCGCGCGTCGGCGTCATCTTTCGCCAGCTTGCCGGATATCAGCATCTCGACGCAGAGCGCCATCGTCACCTCATACAGGCGCGGATTGCGATATTCGCCGGTCAGGAAGCGCACCGCTTCGCTCACTTCCACCGCGTTGCCCGCGCTGGAGGCCAGCACCTGGTTCATATCGGTCAGCAGGGCGGTGGTACGCACGCCCGCGCCGTTGGCAACCCCGACGATCGCCTGGGCGAGTTCGGCGGAGAGTTCCGGCGTAGGCATAAATGCGCCGCTGCCGACTTTCACATCCATCACCAGCGCATCCAGCCCTTCCGCCAGCTTTTTGGCGAGAATTGAGGCGGTGATCAGCGGAATAGAGTCGACGGTTGCGGTGATATCGCGGGTGGCATAAAAGCGTTTGTCCGCCGGAGCCAGCGAGCTGGTCTGGCCGATAATCGCCACGCCGACGTTTTTAATGATGTCGCGGAAACGGCTGTCGTCCGGGAAGATATCGAAGCCGGGGATGGCTTCCAGCTTATCGAGCGTGCCGCCCGTGTGGCCCAGGCCGCGCCCGGAAATCATCGGGATATAGCCACCGCAGGCGGCGACCATCGGGCCCAGCATCAGCGAAGTGACATCGCCTACGCCGCCGGTCGAGTGTTTATCAACGATCGGGCCATTCAGATCGAGACTTTTCCAGTCAAGGACGGTGCCTGAGTCCCGCATCGCCATGGTCAGCGATACGCGCTCGGGCATCGACATGTCGTGGAAGAAAATAGTCATCGCCAGGGCCGCAATTTGCCCCTCCGAGACGGTGTTGTCACGAATACCGTTAATAAAGAAACGAATCTCTTCGTCGCTCAGCGCATGACCATCACGTTTTTTACGAATAATTTCTTGTGCGAGAAACAAGGTAACCTCCCGATCGCAGGCCGGGCAAGCGGTACGCCGCCCGGCAAATCAAGCATTAGTAGCTGCTTGCGCTCTTGCCGTCGCCGTGGCCCAGCGCTTTTAACAGGCTGGCCAGCAGGCTGGACGCGCCGAAGCGGTAGTGGCGGGCATCGGCCCACTGTTCGCCAAACAGTTCATCGGCGATAGCCAGGTAGTGCTGCGCGTCTTCCGCCGTGCGCACGCCGCCCGCCGGTTTAAAGCCCACGGTTTTTTCCACGCCCATATCGCGGATCACTTCCAGCATAATGCGCGCGCTTTCCGGGGTGGCGTTTACCGGCACTTTCCCGGTCGAGGTTTTGATAAAATCAGCGCCCGCTTTAATGGCGATTTCAGACGCCTTGCGGATCAGCGCTTCTTCTTTCAGCTCGCCGGTTTCGATAATCACTTTCAGCAGCACATTTGCCGCGGCGCATGCCTCTTTACAGGCCTTAACCAGATCGAAACCCACCTGCTCATTGCCCGCGATCAGCGCGCGGTAAGGGAACACCACGTCCACTTCGTCCGCGCCATAAGCGATGGCCGCGCGGGTTTCCGCCAGCGCGATGTCGATATCATCATTGCCGTGCGGGAAGTTGGTTACGGTCGCAATGCGGATTTCCGGGGTGCCCTGCTCTTTCAGAGCCTTACGTGCAACCGGAATAAAACGCGGGTAAATACAAATTGCCGCGGTGTTACCCACTGCGGTTTTCGCCTGGTGACACAACGCGATGACCTTTTCATTGGTGTCATCGTCATTCAGGGTGGTCAGGTCCATCAATTTCAGCGCGCGCAGGCTGCTGGTCGCTAAATCAGTCATCTTTACTCTCCGTCGGCTTAAGCCGGTTAAATTCGGGCTCTGTTATTATTCTAACATTAACCCGCCCTCACACTTCGATATCCATCACAGTTAATGAAAACGAGATTCACATTTGCATAACCACAATGTGATTTCCGTCAAATTATTAGCCGTTCTGGTCCGCTGTTCATCGGTCTGCGCCCGTGAAGCGGCGAAAAAAACAGCGCACTTCACCACCACGGCTTAATGTTATAATTCTAACACAGCGTGATGCCGGTTTTCGAATAAAAGGTGTAAGGTACAGCGGGGGTGTGACAGGGGAATGTCCGCTACATGGCGAAAGGGAAAGGCCTCGTGAATGTTACATTCACTGTGAAAATGATAAATTCTTCACAAAGCGCAGCGACCGCGCTAATCAGCAAAGCCAAAAAGCGCGAGGGTGTTGTGATAAAGCGCATCGGCGATAACATCCGCAGGCTCACAGCGCAGTTCACACAGCGATGCAAATACCCTGGCCGCCTGTTCAGGACGGTTCGGCTGCCCCTGAAAACCATTTAGCGGCATATCCGGTGCGTCGGTCTCCAGCAGCAGCGCGCTCAACGGCAGGCGGGCCATGACATCGCGGGTTTTACTGGCCCGTGGATAGGTAATAGTGCCGCCGACGCCGATTTTGTACCCCAGCGCGATAAAGCGTTCTGCCTGCTGCAGGCTGCCGGCAAAACCGTGTACCACGCCGGTGCGCGGCAAATCATGGCGCTTTAAGTGCATCGCCAGCTTATCGTGGGTGCGCCGCGAGTGCAGAATCATCGGTAAGTCAAAGCGTTTCGCCAGCTTAAGCTGGGCATCCAGCATCGCTTCCTGATGGGCAAACTGCGGATTGTCACGATAGAGATCGAGGCCGCACTCCCCTATGGCCACCACTTTTTTCGGGCGGGTGGTAAGCGCCTCTTCAAGCCGCTCAACGCTCGCCTGCGTATGCTCTTCTATGACAATGGGATGCAGCCCCAGCGCGGCATACAGCGCCGAATGCTGTTGAGCAAGCGTCATGACCCCCGCGAAATAATCCTCACCTATCGCCGGCACAATAATCCGCTCCACCCCTGCGGCAGCGGCGCGAGCGATGCTTTGCGTCTCGTCGCCTTTGAAAGGAGGGAAATCAAAATGGCAGTGCGTATCGATAAAGCGAAAACTCACGCGGTATCCTCGTTATTGAAGGGCAAATCGTTGGCCTGCACGGCGTTAACAATGGGCGTGACGATAGCCGCATCGTTGGCAACGGCCGCGGGCGGTACGACAACGGTCGCGGGCGCAACGACCGCTTCGCGGACCTTAACTCGCGGCGCGTGGCGCAGCAGCGGGGGCTCTTTCACTAACAGTTTACCCACGGTCGCCAGGAAATAGCGCCCGCAAAGCCGCCCCAGCTTATAGTCATCGCGCAGCGCGGGTAAACGGCTGCCCAGCGCCATGCTGTGCAGCAGCTTCGGCGGATAGATTTCAAAAATACGCAGGTTGCCGGGCGGCGACTCAATAAATTTTTGAATAGCGGAGTAGCTCTGCTCATGATGCTGCACCAGGTTGACGAAAGGTTGCAGGCTGCTTTCACCCAGCCAGCGCTCCATTCGCTTAAACCACTGCGGCGTATAGTACATTTGCGACGGGACGGTACGAATCACGACGATCGTCTTCGCGCCGCGCTTCGCCGCCTCCTGTACCGGAATGGCGTCGCTGACCCCGCCGTCCAGATAGTTAATGCCGTTCAGCGAGACGCCGGGGCGATAGAAACCGGGAATCGCGCTGGAGGCGCGAATCAGATCCAGCCAGGTTTTATCGTCCGGAGCGAAATATTCAGCGCTGTAGTCATCCTGACGGCAGGCGCACATGTAGAAGCTTTTGCCCTGGTCGAAGGCGCGCGCGGCATAATCCATCGCCAGCGGCATTTTGCTCGCGGTGGACTCAATCAGCCAGTCAAGATCGATAAGATTCCCGCCGCGCACGAAGCGCACCGGGTCGAAGAAATCACGCGTGGTGGTGTAGCGCATAATGACTTTACGCGCGTAGCCAGGTTGATTACAGAGATAAGCGGAGAGGTTTTGCGCCCCGGCAGAGGTGCCAAAATAGAGGTCGAACGGGTTGAATTCGGCGCGCATAAATTCGTCCAGTACGCCGGCAGTAAAGATGCCCCTCTGGCCGCCGCCTTCACATACCAGTGCGAGTCGGCCCGGGCGAAATGGCGTCAACGCCAGCGGCGCGATATTGCCAAGCGTTACGGGAATGCGCTGCCCCACCCTGCTTTCCTTTTTTGTTATCAGCGTTATACGTTAACGCATTTTTACCTGCCCCCAAAACCATGAAAGCCAGTCACAGGGACTGGCTTGATAATCTCTATCATGGATGGCGACTGCTATGGACGCCGACGGCCCATAAACAGGCTGACCAGGAACAGAATGATACCAACAATAAAGACAATTTTCGCGGCGCCTGCTGCTGTACCTGCCAGACCACCAAAGCCCAGAGCGGCGGCAATTAACGCGATGACCAGAAAAATAATGCCCCAACGAAACATAAGACTCTCCTTTACCATAGTTAATGTCGACCGCTAATGTGGGCGCTCAGGATGCCCACATACGATACTTTCAGGTGCGTTTTCCCACTCCCGGTTAGCCGGGATTGCACTTTCAACAAGATTTACTGCAAATTACTTCGTTTTCAGATCGTTTTTGACGCTTTTCACGCCGTCTACCGCTTTGGCGATGCTTTCAGCGCGTTCGATTTGCGCCTGAGAATCCACTGTGCCGGACAGCTGTACAACCCCATCGGTGGTTTCTACTTTCACCTTACGGGACGGAACGATGTCATCAGCCAGCAGCTTCGCTTTGATCTCGCTGGTGGTAGCGGTGTCGCCTGCATAGCCTTTCACGGAGTTGTCGTTGCCTTTATTATCGCGAACGTGCAGTTTGTCGCTAACAGAGGAGACACCCTCAACGCCTTTGGCTACCTTAACCGCTTCTTCAGCCTGGGTCTGGCTCTCAACAAAGCCGCTCAGGGTGACCACTTTTTTCTCGGTTTTTACGGAAATATCCGTGCTTTTGATATTTTCGTGATCGACCAGCGCCGCTTTTACTTTCGCAGTGATGGCGCTGTCATCCATGAAATTACCGACTTTATTCATAGAATTATCGATTTTTTCCCCTGCGGTATCCGCGGTGTTTTGCGCTTTGTCAGAGGTAGACGTTTCCGCGAGAGCGGAACCACCTGCCAGCGCAGAACCCAGTACGACAGCCAGCAGAGTTTTTGAAATCTTCATTCTTGTCATCATCGATCTATTTCCTTTTGTTTTGCCCACAATCTGGACTACAACGGCAACCAGGGCCGTGTACTGCTGTGGTGAATCACCAAAGACAAATCAATGGGCCGGGTCACAAAACACCCAGGCGGCACATGCAGCCCTACGCATCGATTTAAGTCAGTTTTTAATATTGTGTAATGAAATAATGACTGAATAAAAAGCTAATCAACACGCATTGAACAGTATTTATATCCAGTCAAAATGTCATTACTTTGTTAAATATAGAACACAAAATTAAAAGCGCTTGCGCATCAGATTAAAAAATAGCCGACAAAAGCAAAAATGCGCGGATTTAAGAACTTTCCGCAAGGGGCTAATAAGACAGGTAAAGTGCCGGAGCACGGCGGCTGCCGCGCTCCGTAGAGGGGATTAATGCTCGCGGGTTTTGTGGAACTGAACGTCAGGATAACGCTCTTGCGTCAGGTTCAGGTTCACCATGGTCGGCGCGATGTAAGTCAGGTTATCGCCGCCATCCAGCGCCAGCTGGGTTTCATTCTTACGTTTGAACTCTTCGAATTTCTTCACGTCGCTGCACTCCACCCAGCGGGCGGTGGCCACGTTGACTGATTCGTAGACCGCTTCAACGTTGTATTCACTCTTGAGGCGCGACACGACCACGTCGAACTGCAGAACACCTACCGCACCGACGATCAGATCGTTATTGGCAATCGGCCGGAAGACCTGCACCGCCCCCTCTTCCGACAGCTGAACCAGCCCTTTCAGCAGCTGTTTCTGCTTAAGCGGATCTTTCAGGCGAATACGGCGGAACAGTTCCGGGGCGAAGTTCGGGATACCGGTGAACTTCATCATCTCGCCCTGGGTAAAGGTATCACCAATCTGAATGGTGCCGTGGTTGTGCAGCCCCAGGATGTCGCCCGGATACGCTTCTTCCACATGGGAGCGGTCGCCCGCCATAAAGGTCAGCGCGTCGGAAATCACCACGTCTTTGCCGATGCGCACCTGGCGCATCTTCATGCCTTTCTCGTACTTGCCGGAAACCACGCGCATAAAGGCCACGCGGTCACGGTGTTTCGGGTCCATGTTGGCCTGAATCTTAAAGACGAAGCCGGTGAACTTCTCTTCTTTCGCTTCAACGGTACGGGTGTCGGTTTTACGCGGCATAGGCGCAGGCGCCCACTCCACCAGACCGTCAAGCATGTGGTCAACGCCAAAGTTGCCCAGCGCCGTGCCGAAGAAGACCGGGGTGATTTCGCCTGCAAGGAACAGCTCTTCGTCGAACTCGTTGGATGCCCCCTGCACCAGCTCCAGTTCATCACGCAGCTGCTGGGCCAGATCTTCGCCGACGGCGGCGTCGAGGTCCGGGTTATTCAGCCCTTTGACGATACGCACTTCCTGAATGGTGTGGCCCTGGCCGGTCTGATAGAGATAGGTTTCGTCTTTATAAAGGTGATAGACCCCTTTAAAGAGCTTGCCGCAGCCAATAGGCCAGGTAATGGGCGCGCAGCCGATTTTCAGCTCGTTTTCCACCTCATCCAGCAGCTCCATCGGGTCGCGGATGTCGCGGTCAAGCTTGTTCATAAAGGTGAGGATCGGCGTATCGCGCAGACGGGTAACTTCCATCAGCTTGCGGGTACGGTCTTCAACACCTTTCGCGGCGTCGATGACCATCAGGCAGCAGTCCACCGCCGTCAGCGTACGGTAGGTATCTTCCGAGAAGTCTTCGTGCCCCGGGGTATCCAGCAGGTTCACCAGGCAGTCGTGATAGGGGAACTGCATCACCGAGGTGGTAATGGAGATGCCACGCTGCTTTTCCATCTCCATCCAGTCGGATTTGGCATGCTGGTTTGAACCACGGCCTTTAACGGTGCCTGCGGTCTGGATCGCCTGTCCGAACAGCAGCACCTTTTCGGTGATGGTGGTTTTACCGGCGTCGGGGTGCGAGATGATAGCGAACGTACGGCGCTTCGCCACCTCTTGTAAATAAGGAGACAACGTCATAATAAAAATCTTCTGTGTAGGCGTGCCCTGCGGCCACGCTGAAATACGAAAAATGCGGCTATTTTACCCATCAACGGGGGGGAGGCAATCAGTGTTTACACAGGAGCTGCTCCAGTTCGTTTAATGACGTTACGGTCCAGGTCGGGTGGATACCTTCGGGCAGCGCGCGGCCATGAGCATTCAGCCAGCAGGTGGCGAGCCCGGCGTTGTTGCCGCCTTTGATATCCGACTCCGCCGTGTCGCCGACCATCAGCACACGCGACCGGTCAGGATTACCCGCCTGCGCCAGCGCATAGTCAAAAATTTTCGGGTCCGGCTTCGCCACGCCGACCTGCTCGGAAATGACCAGCAGATCAAAGTAGTCACGAAAGCCGGTGCGCTCCAGACGAATTTGCTGCAGCGCCGTGAAACCATTGGTGATGATACCGAGTTTCGCCTTGCCTTTTAACGCGGTCAACAGCGATGCCGCCCCCGGCAGCGGGGCGCAGATCTCCGCCATCGCGTTCAGAAAGGCGTTGTTTAAATCGCCGGGGGCGACGTTCAGGCGATCCGCCCAGCTCTGAAAACGCTGGTGCTGTAACTGTAACGCGGTAATGGCGCCATTCTGGTAGTCGACCCATAATGGCTTGTTAATGGCCTGATAATCCTGAAAATCCTCGTCGGTGAACGTTACGCTGTAATCAAGAAACATTCGCTGCAGGCCGCCAAAAGAGTCAAACGTAAACAGCGTCTCGTCGGCGTCGAAGAAAATCCAGTCCCAGTTCATTACTTTACCTTTCGTTTATCAATAGCCTGATGGGCAACTCTATATGGGCAGGGCCATAATAATGGCGTCTTCGCGTCCTTGCGCCGTGGGGTAGTAATTACGGCGAATGGTCGCCTCATTGAACCCCAGGCTTTCATATAACGCGATGGCGGCGGTATTCGATGCCCGCACTTCCAGCCATAACGTCGCAACACCCCGCTCTTCCAGCGCCTGAATCAGGTGCTCAAGCAGCTGTCGCCCTAACCCCTGGCGTTGCCAGGCGGGATCGACGGCAATGTTGAAAAGCGTGGCTTCATCCAGCACCACCTGCGTAATCGCAAAAGCCGCCATAACCTCACCCGCCATCAGGCGGAAGTTGAGGTAACGCTCGCCCTGATTGCTGGCGAAGGTTTTTTCGCTCCAGGGAAAGGCGTGCGCCCGGGTTTCAATCTCGTAAGCGCGGGCTAAATCAGTCGTGGTGAGGGAAGAAATCGTGTTCATAGTCGCAAATTTGTTGCCATAGGGCGGCACGCGCCGCCGGGTTTTGCCTCAGTTCATCTAACCCGACCGTCGCCACCTGTGCGCCGTCGAGCGCCAGTGGCTCACTGATGCCCAACCGCCAGCTGTTACAGGCGCTTTGCGCGGGCAGCATCGCCACGCGATCC
>NZ_HE578947.1:417277-452848 GCF_000321045.1 Phytobacter massiliensis JC163 | reverse complement strand
GCCAGCGCGCGCAGCACGTCGCCGACCAGCGGGTCCGTTAACGCGGGTAATTCAGGCGCCACCATCACCAGGCGGATATGCCCCGGAAGGGAAATCGCAATCTCGCCCTGTAACGCCGTCGGGCGGCGTAGCGTCCACTGGGTAATGCCCAGCTGTTGTAATTGCCAGTCGCGTCGGGAACTCATAGCGAAACACTCCTGTCTGTCAGGCGCGCAAATATAGCAAATTCGACCACCCGGCGCTATCCGCCCGCGTTGTTATGCGCGCATCCCACAAGGCGGGTTTATGTGTATAATCGCCGCCTGCGTTTAATGAGGAACCCGCCATGTCTGCTTTAACCCCGGCAAGTGAAGTCTTGCTGCGCCACAGTGATGATTTCGAAGAGAGCCATATTATTTTTGCCGGCGATCTGCAAGACGATCTGCCCGCCCGAATGGAGACGGCAGAAAGCCGCGCCTGGACACAACAGTACCATCAGTGGCAAACCCTGAGCCGCACCATGGGCGAGCGGGCGACCTTTGGCCTGACCCTCGACGCGGCGGCCATCGGCGACAGCAGCACGCTTATCTATTACTGGCCGAAAAACAAGCCGGAAGCCCAGTTTCAGTTGATGAACCTGCTGTCGCTGCTGCCGGTTGGCTGCGACATCTTCGTCATTGGCGAAAACCGCAGCGGGGTACGCAGCGCCGAGCAGATGCTGGCAGACTTCGCGCCCCTCAATAAAGTAGACAGCGCGCGTCGCTGCGGGCTGTATCATGGCCGCCTGGAAAAGCAGCCTGAATTTAATGCGCAAAACTTCTGGGGCGAATACGCGCTGGACGGATTGACCATCAAAACCCTGCCAGGCGTCTTTAGCCGCGACGGCCTGGACGTGGGCAGCCAGCTGCTGCTTTCAACCCTGACGCCGCACACCAAAGGCAAGGTGCTGGATGTCGGCTGTGGCGCAGGCGTGCTGGCGGCGGCGCTTGCCAGCCATTCGCCAAAAGTCCGTCTGACGTTGTGCGACGTGTCGGCTCCGGCCATTGAAGCAAGCCGCGCCACCCTTGCCGCGAACGGCTTCGAGGGAGAGGTGTTCGCCAGCAACGTCTTTTCTGACGTCACGGGGCGTTTCGATATGATCATCTCTAACCCGCCGTTCCACGATGGTCTGCAAACCAGCCTTGAGGCCGCGCAGACGCTGATTCGCGGCGCGGTGCGCCATCTCAACAGCGGCGGCGAACTGCGTATTGTGGCCAACGCCTTCCTGCCTTATCCGACGGTGCTCGATGAGACATTCGGCTTCCATGAAGTGATTGCCCAGACCGGGCGCTTTAAGGTTTATCGCACGGTGATGACGCGCCAGGCGAAGAAAGGCTGATTACCGAAACGAGGGATGCGCCGTATGTTCCCCTCACCCTAACCCTCTCCCCAAAGGGGCGAGGGAATTGTTCCGTAGCCCGGATAAGCGCAGCGCATCCGGGGCAAATATCCGCAGGAGTGGCCGTTTTTGCAGCAGTTGCGCCATCCCACGCAATTAACTGTTGACGAACAGCTTAAAACCACTAGAATGCGCCTCCGTGGTAACGATACTTCTTAAGGTATCGATGGTATGCGAAGGTGGCGGAATTGGTAGACGCGCTAGCTTCAGGTGTTAGTGTCCTTACGGACGTGGGGGTTCAAGTCCCCCCCCTCGCACCATAATCCACGTTGATATTGCTCGCACTGGGCGAAGGTGGCGGAATTGGTAGACGCGCTAGCTTCAGGTGTTAGTGTTCTTACGGACGTGGGGGTTCAAGTCCCCCCCCTCGCACCAACGAGGCGATATCAAAAAAAGTAAGATGACTGTGCGAAGGTGGCGGAATTGGTAGACGCGCTAGCTTCAGGTGTTAGTGTCCTTACGGACGTGGGGGTTCAAGTCCCCCCCCTCGCACCAGATATCTTAACCCCCTCATGCAGTACTCTCCCTGTTACATCATCATTTTCGTATTCAGCACCGCCAGAATCAGTCCTCCGACTAACGCAATGCCCGACGGCAGCAAAACAAAGTGACGCAACGTTCTGTGGTACAGCATGGCTGGCGTGATAAGCAGGCCGATCAGAATGACCGTTCGCCAGACGCTAACAGAGAGATCGGCATAAGCCAGCACGGCGACAACCATACCCGCAAGCAGTATTCCCCAGCCACTTCCCAGCGCCCTTTGCAACATGGTTCAGCTCTCTCACCGATAATGATAACCAATATCATATGGTAAGTTTTCTCATTTGTCAGCAGTTTGTCAGCCGCTGAGTTAACTTTACGCATCTTATGATGACAGTGATTCGCGAAGGTGATAAATTAAGCACCACTTAACTATTATTAAATAAATTCCACTCTTTCGCGGCAGCTTTTCCTCGCGTTATTTTTCATTTTGGCAACCTGTTTAACTATATATTGCAGATAAATAACGATTTTCTAAAATGACAGCACATACCTGGCAGTCCCTATGCAATAAGAAATACCGTTTATCATTTCGACTCTTCTTACTGCTTAATATTATTTCGGTACTTTTTAGCTTCGCACTTCCTGTTTCCGGCCTGCAGGCTATCACGCTTCCTTTCTGCCTGATCCTTGGCGCCAGCACGCTGGCGTTGATCTGGCATATGAAATTTCCCCGTAAGAAAATAAACGTTACGGCTATCTCATTTATATTCGGCTGCCTGTGGGCGTGGCATATCGTTATTAAATACCGCTCGATATCCGCCGAGGATTCCGCCTGGCTATTGATAGCGCTGCTCAGCGTGTTATTTATCGGCTCCCTTGCTTTTGCCAGCAATATCATCGCCTTTTTGCTGCACTCGTTTCCCGCCCTGCTCGGCTGTTTATGGTTAAGCTCCGGCGAAATGTCGCTGCGCATGCTCTACGCCTTCGCCCTGCCGGGTATTGGCATCACCATCCAGCACGTCATTCAGAAGCGTAACGACAATTTTGCCCAGGCGCTGATGCACCGGCTAATGCAGGAGCGCAAGACGCTAAACGATCTGAGCATGCTGGACCCGCTCACCGGCCTGTATAACCGCCGGGGTCTGCAAAATAAGCTGGATAATCTGCTGGCGTTGAGCGAGGGGTCGCGTTTCGTTCTGCTCCTGGATATCGATCACTTTAAAGCCTACAACGATCACTATGGGCATATGATGGGCGACCAGGCGCTGATTCGGGTCTCCGCCGCAATTCGTGACGCGGTGCGATCGCGGGATGTCGTCGCCCGTTTCGGCGGGGAGGAGTTTCTGGTGCTGCTTAACCATGTCGATCTTGAACGCGCCAGAGCAACGGCGGAACGTATCCGTCAGCATGTTTTCGATCTGAAAATCCCGCATATGTTTAACGAAAGCGTCGCGACCAACGTCACCATCAGCATCGGTATTGCCGAGCTGGAAGAGGGGGATATCGACGCCGCCATTGGCCTTGCGGACAAGGCGCTGTATGAAGCCAAGCACCAGGGACGCAACAGTATCCTTGTCGCCAGTGCATTGCAGGTCGCCTGACAGGCAGCATTTACGATAAACCGCTTGCTATCGGTTTTACCTCTGGCTAGGATTGGCAATCATTATCATTTAGATTTCCATCCTGACGGGTACTATGGCTTATCGTTGCGCACCAGTTAATGAATTTGTGATTCGACGCGTCAGCCCCGCTCTGGAGGCTGGCTCGCTGGCTACCTCCGTCCGCGACGGGCTCGCCAGGCTGCGCCCGCACCTGCTCGATTTCATTAAGCTTAATGAGCTTCCTCCCCGTCAGGCATTAACCCTGGCCGAATGGTCTCGCCCCGCCGTGCTGAGCCAGCTGCAGGCCACCTACGCAGAACATATTTATCAGAAACACCCTGACCAGCCTCATGAAAGCAAACCCCTGATGTCCCTCTGGGCGCAGTGGTACCTTGGCCTGATGGTGCCGCCGCTGCTGCTGGCGCTGCTGATGAACAAAAAGGCGATGAGCCTCTCCCCGGAGCACATTCACGTGGAGTTTCACGAAACGGGCCGCGCCGCCTGCTTCTGGATGGATGTGGTGGCAGATTATCCCCTGACGCAGCAAAGCGACATCGGGCGGGTAGAGGCATTAATTAGCGAAGCGATGATGCCGGTAGTGGCCGCGCTGGAAGCAACCGGCGAAATCAACGGCAAGCTTATCTGGAGCAACACCGGCTATCTGATTAACTGGTGCCTGGGTGAAATGAAACCCTTACTGGGCGAGGCACGGGTTAACACGCTGCGCCAGTTCCTGTTCTATGGCAAACAGCTCTCTGACGGGCGCGACAACCCGCTATGGCGCACCGTTGTTCCCCGCGACGGCCAGCTGGTCCGCCGCACCTGCTGCCAGCGTTACCGCCTGCCGGGCGTACAGCAGTGCGGCGACTGCACGCTGAAATAACCTTGCTTGCGCCGCATCCGTGATGACGGATGCGGCTAGCCCGGCTACCGCTTAAGCAACCTGCTGTTTTTCCTCTTCTGCGCGCTGCGCCTCTTCCGCTTCCTGTTCCAGCAACTGTTTTTCATACACCTTGAAGAACGGGTAGTAGATAACAGCGGAGATGCAGGCGAGAATCACCACCAGAATGGCCGCGCGGAAATCCCATCCCAGCGCCCAGGCACCGCCAATAGGCGCTGGCGCGGTCCAGGGCACCACCGAAATCACACGGCCAATCAAATCCATTTTCATCGCCGCCCAGGCCACCACCGCATTAAGCAGCGGCGCCAGCAGGAAGGGGATAAAGAACACCGGGTTCATTACAATCGGCGTACCGAAAATCACCGGCTCATTGATGTTAAACAGGCTGGGGACAATACTCAGACGGCCAATGGAGCGCAGGTGTACGGAACGGCTGCGTAGATAGCAGAACACCAGCCCCATCGTCGCCCCCGATCCCCCGATAACAATGAAGAAGGTCCAGAACGCCTCCATGAAAATATGCGGCAACGGCGCGCTTTGCGCCAGCGCGCTCTGGTTCATCCCAAGGTTTGTCAGCCAGAACATCTGCAGCATGCCGGAGACAATCGCCGCGCCGTGAATACCGGCGAACCACAGCAGATGCCCAATCAGCACTGCCAGCAAAATCGCGGGCAGCGAATCGGCCGCCGCCACCAGCGGTTTAAACAGCGCCATAATGGCCTGTGGGATCAGCATACCGAACTGAGACTGGATGAGCAGGCTTAACGGATAGAGGGTCAGCACAACGACCAGCACCGGAATCAGTAAATCAAAGGAGTTTTTGATCATCGGCGGCACCTGGTCCGGCAGGCGAATGCCAATGTTATGCGCCTTCAGAAAGCGCATCATCTCCACACAGTAAATTGCCACCAGAATCGCGGTGAAGATACCGGTGCCGCCAAGGCTATCCACCGGCAGCGTGCCGCTGGTTTTTGGCGCGGCAACCAGTAAAAAGGCCATTAGCGAGAGCATCGCGCACATAAAGGGGTCAAGCTGATGGGACTTCACATAATGCTTGCCGAGGTTATAGGCGATGGCGGCGCAAATGTAGATAGACATTATGCCCATCGTCATATCAAACGGGGTCAGGATGCGCCCTTCGTACTGCTTCGCCAGATCCAGCCAGGCGCGGGCAAACCCCCAGGTGGTATCCGGGGAGAAAGGCGGATAGGCGAAAACCAACAGGAATGAGCCAACAATCATAAACGGCATGGCTGAAATAAAGCCGTCGCGGATAGCCATCACGTGGCGTTGCGATGAGATCCTGCCGGCTACCGGACTGACATAGTTCTCAATAAAGCGAAAAATCACGTTAAACACAGCATGGTTGGCAGACATATTGATTCTCCTGTCAGTCTAAGTAATGCAGCGCAACGGTGAAAAAAGTGCCGTGGGGCACGCCCTTTTTTATTTTTAAGACCATGCTGGCTAACGAACCAGCATTACGGCGAAGCAGGATACGTTTCATAGACGGCTCTTATTAGTTTGCAGGATTGAGGAAGTGACAATTTGAGTATTAACCTCGCAGATCAACACTGCAACCGGTTACTGTAACCGGTTTCCGTGATTGTGAAGGCGATCGTGAAACGCGCTGTAACGGGTTTGTTTTGGCAAAATATTTACAGGGATCACAGGGTTGTGACAGATTATTGAAGGTTAACGTCAGGAGAAGAAGATGAGTCTGCAGTCTGTGCGGCAATTTTTTGCCGACCACGCCCCCGATATCGCGATTATCGAGCTGAACCAAAGCACCGCCACCGTGGCGTTAGCCGCCGCTGCTCACGGCGTCGAGCCGGGGCAAATTGCCAAAACGCTGTCGCTAAAAATCAAAGATGAAGTGGTATTGGTGGTTGCCAAAGGCGATGCACGTCTGGATAACAAAAAGCTTAAAGCCGCCTTCGGGGCGAAAGCGCGCATGCTCAGCAGTGATGAAGTGGTCATGATTACCGGCCATCCGGTGGGCGGCGTCTGCCCGTTTGGCCTTGAAAACCCGCTGGCCGTCTACTGTGATATTTCGTTAAAACACTATACGGAAGTGCTTCCTGCTGCGGGCGCTATTCACAGCGCCGTACGGATTGCCCCTGAAAGAATGGCGCAGTTGACCAACGCAACCTGGGTGGATGTGTGCCAGTAAAAAAATGCCAGGCGGTGCCTGGCGTATGAAGTCGTTATGCTACCGCCGGGCGGGGCTTCTCATCAAAAGGCAGCCCCATCAAAATATCGGCGGCGTTTAAAAGCCCGATATCAGAGTGCACGCCCAGCTTCGCCATGGCGTTGAACTTATGCGCCCGGATGGTTTTGATGTTACGTTCCAGATGCGTGGCTATCTCCGGGATTGAGAACCCGCGCGTCATGTAATGCAGTATCGCGCGCTCCGTAGGGCTAAGCATTCGACTCTGGCTAACATACCAGTGGTTAACGATATTTTCATTGATGCGCCGCGTCTCGCCCAGCAGCGTACCCAGATGAGTGAGCAGAACGTTCAACGGCGCGGATTTACTGACGATACCGTGCAATCGTGAAGGAGAAAGATGGCTCACCAGACGCGCTTCGTGGTCGTCATCCGCCAGCACAATTCGCTGAATATCCGGGTGGCTCTGGGACAGGGCGTATAAATTAAGCAGCCCCTCGCGGCGATGTTCCCGCATCCCGGATAGCGCATAAATGACGGAAAAAAAATTCGTCTTCTTTTGCGCTTTGCTAAACGCAGCGTGATTCTTGAAAAAATGAAAATAGTATTTCTTCGTGACCGGCGATGTGAACAAATGGCGTAGGCCGGCCTCGCTCATCATGCACTTCTCGATGATGGCAACATGTTTTTTTCCGGCAGTGATTTCCATTCTGCGTATTCTCCATAGGCTGACACCAGGTTCAGCTCTTTAACGCCCTGGGCGCTATTAATCCATGCATACATTTCAGCGTTACTGCGCAACGATAAACGCCGCATCGCACTATTTTTTTGCGCGCTTATCGTTTTATTACTCTTCTTGAGCAGCGTCGCAATTTGATTAATGCCCCAACCTTTGCCCAGCAGGCGCAGCACCTTACGTTCAGAATGCGTTAGCGTCTCCAGTTTTTCCGCAGGCTCTTTCACTTCAAGGAAGTCTGAGGACAATAACATCGGGCTGATGGTTTCCACGTTTTTATCCCCTTCGCGAATCGCCTTGATCACCCCTTCTACCGGTTCCCTGTCCGAGAGAAGCGTGGTGCCGGGGCGCATCAGTTGTTCAACAGCCAGCGGATAAATATCGCGGGAAATAATGAAAACCCAGTGAATATCGCGGTACTGCGATAAAAGCGGATAATACATCTCGCAGATGTTACGTATTTGTCGCTGTTCGCCAGAGAGATCGACGATGACCAGCGCGGCGCGGCGTAGTTGCAGCAGCGTTAACTCTTCAGAGGAATGAAAAAAGGTTAATTCATAATCCGGAAAATGGCGCTCCATAATGTCGCCAAGCCCAACTTTCATGACGGGAATTTTGCTGATGACTATTCCATATTTACAGCTTCTCGATAACATGTATCCTCCGCATCCATTCGTGAGCCTTATAAAATAAACCATGTGAATATTTATCAATAACGCCAACTACCGTGTCAGCGGAAATATCTTATTAATAAAGTGACTGATGAAACTGGCGTAGAGTTGTCAATATTCAGTTGTAACAACGGCTGATTATAAAAACAGCGCCCTGAGGTGTCAACATAACAACTCAGCCAATGGTGGAACGGATTAAATTATTTTTAATTTTCCCCAGAAGCCCAATATTCAATTAATAATAAATATATAATTTATTAAAAGATACATACGGTAAATAATATCCCCGGCGCAGCGCCATTTTTCATCGTTAGCCCTCTCCGCCCTGCCGCCCCCGATCCCGGTAACAGGCCCCCGAACGACACATTTATTGCATGATTCTTGATCTACATCCGCGCCAGCAGCAGGGGGGAATGTGTTAAAAATTAGCTTTTCGTGCGACATCTTTTGGCTACGCTTCCACACGACCAGGGCTACTATGCAGTCAGATCAGTCAACGCAACGGGCTATTACGCGGCTGTGTATTCAGTGCGGCCTGTTTTTATTGCAGCACGGCGCGGAAAGCGCGCTGGTTGAGGAGCTATCTACCCGGCTGGGGCTGGCGCTGGGTATGGATAGCGTAGAGAGCGCCATCTCGTCGAACGCGATTGTGCTGACCACGATTAAAGACGGGCAGTGTCTGACGTCAACGCGTAAAAACAGCGATCGCGGCATCAATATGCATGTGGTGACCGAAGTGCAGCACATCGTCATTATGACCGAGCATAAACTGCTGGACGCGCGCGACGTGGAGAAGCGCTTTGCCCAGCTCAAGCCGCTGCGTTACCCGCGCTGGCTGGTCACCGTGATGGTCGGGCTCTCCTGCGCCTGCTTCTGCCAGCTCAATAATGGCGGCTGGGACGGGGCGTTAATCACCTTCTGCGCCAGCAGCGTCGCCATGTATGTCCGACTGCTGATGGCGAACCGCCATATGCACCCGCAGATTAATTTCTGCGTCACTGCCTTCGTCGCCACCACCATTTCCGGCCTGATGCTCACGCTCCCCGCGTTCGCGCACACCCCCACCATCGCAATGGCGGCCAGCGTGCTGCTGCTGGTGCCGGGTTTTCCGCTGATCAACGCCGTGGCGGATATGTTCAAAGGCCATATCAATACCGGGCTGGCGCGCTGGGCTATCGCCAGCCTGCTGACGCTGGCGACCTGTATCGGCGTGGTCATGTCGATGACCTTATGGGGGCTTCGCGGATGGATGTGATCTGGTTTTTACTGGCGCTGATGAAAGACATGGCGCTGGCGGCGGTTCCGGCTGTCGGCTTCGCTATGGTGTTTAACGTCCCCCAGCGGGCGCTACCGTGGTGCGCGCTGCTTGGCGCGGTGGGCCACGGGGCGCGTTTCGCCATGATGCACTGGGGCTTTAATATCGAGTGGTCAACCTTTGTCGCCTCCCTGCTGGTGGGCAGTATCGGTATCCGCTGGTCGCGCTGGTATCTGGCGCACCCCAAAGTCTTTACCGTGGCGGCGGTGATCCCGATGTTCCCCGGCATCCCCGCTTATACCGCCATGATCTCGGCGGTAAAGATTGGTCATCTGGGCTATAACGAAGCGCTGATGATCCTGCTGCTGACCAACTTCCTGAAAGCGACATCTATTGTTGGCGCGCTATCGATAGGCCTGTCAATTCCCGGCCTGTGGATTTATCGAAAACGCCCCCGGGTATAAGACCGCGGGTGGTGTCTGTTGCACTAAAATTTAACTTGCAATTAAATCGCGTACTACCTATATTCAAAACATGAAAACAAAATCGACCACCGCAGAGCATAACCCGCTCGCGCTCAGCAACCAGTTCTGTTTTGCGCTCTACTCAACTAACCTGGCGCTGAACAAGCTTTACCGGCAGCTCCTGACGCCGATGAACCTGACCTACCCGCAATATCTGGTGATGCTGGTGTTGTGGGAAAAAGATGACGTGACGGTTAGTGAAGTAGGCGAACGCCTGTTTCTGGACTCGGCAACGCTGACGCCGCTGTTAAAGCGGCTGGAAAGCGCCGGTTTCATCCATCGCCAGCGTTCCCGGCAGGATGAGCGTCAGGTCGTGATTACCTTAAGCGAGACGGGACGCGCGCTGGAGCAGCAGGCGAAAAGTATTCCAGACGCCATTATGTGCTCTTTCGATTGCGATCATGGTCATTTGATGACGCTCAAAGATCAGCTCGAAACGCTACGCGAACAGTTTCAACGCGCATAACGCCCCACGGGGTTTTATGCCAGGATATATATAGCACGCTATTTTATAGTAACCGATTAATACAATAAGGAACCTGCTATGTCTTTAGAAAAAGTTGTTTATACCGCGAAAGCGAAAGCCACCGGTGGCCGCGACGGCCGTGCAACCTCCTCTGACGGCGTACTGGACGTCAAGCTGGGCGTGCCGAAAGAGATGGGCGGCATGGGTGGCGAAGTGACCAACCCGGAACAGCTGTTTGCCGCAGGCTATTCCGCCTGCTTCCTGGGCGCGATGAAATTCGTGGCCGGGCGCGACAAAATTACCCTGCCGAAAGAGGCCTTCACCGAAGCAGAAGTCGGTATTGGCCCGCTGCCGACCGGCTTTGGCATCGAGGTAACGCTGCATATTCATCTGCCGGGTATGGACGCAGATGAAGCGAAAAAACTGGTTGATGCCGCGCATATCGTCTGCCCGTACTCCAACGCGACCCGTGGCAACATCGACGTCTCCTTAAATATCATCGCGTAATACTAAGCCGGACGAACGCTCGTTTAAGATCCGGCAGCCAGCACCATTGGGAAAACACACAGCCGGGGCAACCCGGCTTTTTCGTCGCTGCTCTCCTTCGCCCCCACTGTGTTACTATGTGTCATTATGCCTGCGAGTTTCGTCGCAGAGTTTCTGTGCTGTTGTTGTCCTGTTTTGAGAACGCGTTATGTCCTCCAGAATCCTGACGTCCAATGTTATCGGCATTGATGAATTTATGCGCGATCACCCCCGCGTTCTGGCGCAAGCGGAAGGCGGCGCCGTTGCAGTATTTGCCGATAATCGCCCCGCATTTTATGCCGTTACCCCGGCCCGCCTGGAAGCATTACTGGCGCTCGAAGCCCGGCTGGCGCGCCCGGCCAGCGATATCGCGCTGGATGCGCAACTCTACGACGAGCCCGCCGCCGCGCCGGTCAACGTGCCGATGGGGAAATTCGCCCTCTATCCCGGCTGGCAGCCGGATGCGGATTTTCAGCGGCTGGCCGCGCTGTGGGGTATCGCCCTTGCCGAGCCCGTCACGCCAGAAGAGCTGGCGGCGTTTGTCGCCTACTGGCAGGCTGAAGGTAAAGTGTTCCATCATGTACAGTGGCAGCAAAAACTCGCGCGCAGCGTTCAGATAAGCCGCGCGAACCAGGGCGGCGCGGTCAAACGCGACATCAACGCGATTTCCCAGCCTGACAGTGAAATTCCACCCGGTTTTAGAGGATAACGATGAAAGACGTCGGCGAACTGATGAAACGGCTGCAACGGATGATGCCAGCCAACACGCAACCGGCCTTTAAAAGCGGCGAAGAGCTCATGGCCTGGCAGAAGGAACAGGGTGAAATTCGTGCCGCCGCTATCGCGCGTGAAAACCGGGCGATGAAGATGCAGCGCACCTTTAACCGCTCCGGCATCCGCCCGCTGCACCAGAACTGTTCGTTTGATAACTATAAAGTGGAGTGCGAAGGCCAGATGCGCGCTCTAAGCCAGGCACGGCAGTATGTGGCGGAGTTTGACGGCAATATCGCCAGCTTTATCTTCGCCGGCAAGCCGGGCACCGGTAAAAACCATCTGGCGGCGGCCATCTGCAATGAGCTGCTGTTACAGGGCAAATCGGTGTTAATCATTACCGTGGCCGATATCATGTCCGCCATGAAAGAGACGTTCGGCAACCGCGAGAGCAGCGAAGAGCAGCTGTTGACCGATCTGAGCAGCGTCGATCTGCTGGTGATCGACGAGATCGGCATGCAGACCGAGTCGCGCTATGAAAAAGTGATCATTAACCAGATCGTCGATCGCCGCTCTTCGTCAAAACGCCCGACCGGCATGTTAACCAACAGCAACCTGGATGAAATGAACAAGCTGTTAGGCGAGCGGGTCATGGACCGCATGCGGCTGGGCAACAGTCTGTGGGTGAATTTCAACTGGGACAGCTACCGTAGCCGCGTTACCGGCAAAGAGTATTAATCCCCCTTCCCTGTCGCGTCACGAAATGGCCGCTAACAGTTGCGACAGGGATCAAACATCCCGCTATCTAAACCAATTCCTAATAACAGCGCAAAAACGTGACGCTACAATTGCAGCTAAATGACATCGCAATTACAGTGTATTTCCTGCTAAAAAGACCAAACGCTGGCCCTGCGCCAGCGGCGCTGAGGAATGCCGGTTGTCCGAGTTACTTTCAATTATTCTCTTTCTCGCTTCCGTGGCGATTTATGCCTGGAAAGGGGGACGCAATACCTGGTGGTTCACCGCAATTTTGCTGGTGCTGGGCTTTTTCGTCCTATTAAACATCACCCTGTACGCCAGCAGCTATTTTACCGGCGACGGCATTAATGACGCGGTTCTCTATACCTTAACCAACAGCCTGACCGGCGCGGGGATCGGCAAATATCTGCTGCCCGGCGCGGGTCTTTTGCTGGCGCTGGTGGCGGTGTTCGTCGCCCTCGGCTGGGTGCTGCGTCGCCGCCGTCACCTTCCGTACCACTTTGGCTACAGCCTGCTGGCGCTGCTGCTGGCGTTAGGGTCGGTGGATGCCAGCCCGGCGTTTCGTCAGATAACCGAGCTGGTGAAATCCCAGACGCGCGAAGGCGATCCCGATTTCCCCGTTTACTATAAGCAACCGGCGAAAACGATCCCCAACCCCAAACTCAACCTGGTGTATATCTACGGCGAAAGTCTTGAGCGCACCTATTTTAATAACGATGCCTTTCCCGGCCTGACGCCGGAGCTTGGCGCGTTAAAAGACCAGGGGCTGGATTTCACGCAAACCGAGCAGCTTCCCGGCACGGATTACACCATCGCCGGAATGGTCTCTTCCCAGTGCGGCATTCCGCTGTTTGCCCCCTTTGAAGGCAACGCGTCCGCGTCGATGTCGAGCTTTTTCCCGCAGAATGTCTGTCTGGGCGACATCCTGAAAAACTCCGGCTACAGCAACTATTTTATTCAGGGCGCTAACTTACGCTTCGCCGGTAAAGATGTATTCCTTAAGTCGCACGGCTTTGACCACCTTGTGGGGGCCGAAGAGCTGAAAACCGTGGTCAGCGACCCGGCTTACCGTAACGACTGGGGTTTTTACGACGACACGGTACTCGACGAGGTGTGGAAGAAGTACGAAGAGTTGTCCCGTTCCGGCCAGCGTTTTTCGCTGTTTGCGCTGACCGTCGATACCCATCATCCGGACGGGTTTGTTTCCCGCAGCTGCGAGCGTAAAAGCTATGCGTTCGACGGCAAACCTAACCAGTCCTTTAGCGCGGTGACCTGTAGCCAGCAGCATATCGCCGCCCTGATTAACAAAATCAAAGCCTCGCCGTGGTTTAAAGACACGGTGATTGTGGTGTCGTCGGACCATCTCGCCATGAACAACACGGCGTGGAAGTACCTGAACAAAGAAGACCGCAAAAACCTCTTCTTCGTTCTGCGCGGCGACGAGCCCCAGCAGGAGACGCTGGCGGTTAAGCGCAGCACCATGGATAACGGCGCGACGGTGCTGGATATGCTGGGCGGCGATAACTACCTGGGTCTGGGCCGCAGCAGCCTCTCCGGCCAGTCGCTCTCCGGCGAATTCCTCAATATGAAAGAGAAGATCCTCGCCTGGAAGCCGGACATCATTCGCCTGTGGAACTTCCCGAAAGAGATGAAGGATTTCACCATCGATCGGGAGAAGAAAACCATCGCCTTCTCGGGCAGCAAGTTCCGCCTGCCGCTGCTGGTGCGCGTCTCAAGTAAACGCGTGGAGCCGCTGCCGGAGAGCGAGTACTCCGCGCCGCTGCGCTACCAGCTTGCCGATTTCGCCCCGCGCGATAACTTCGTCTGGGTCGATCAGTGCTACAAAATGGCCCGTCTGTGGGCGCCTGAGCTGGCGCTCTCCACCGGCTGGTGTGTATCCCAGGGCCAGCTTGGCGGCCAGCAAACGGTACAGGCGGTGGATAAAGCGCAGTGGACGGGGAAAACCGCATTCCGGGATACGGTCATCAGCACCGACCGCTACAAGCAGAACGTCGACAGGCTGAAAATCGTCGATGACGATATTCGCTATAAAGCTGACAGCTTCGTCTTTAACGTGGCGGGCGCGCCGGAAGAGGTGAAGAAGTTCAGCGGTATCTCCCGCCCGGAAAGCTGGGGCCGCTGGTCCAACGCGCAGCTTGGCAACGAGGTGACCATCGAATTTAACGACCCGCTGCCGGAGACGTTCGATCTGGTGATCACCGCGAAAGCCTACGGCCCCAATGCCAACCGGCCGGTGCCAGTGCGTGTGGGTAACGAAGAGCAGACGCTGACGCTGGGGAATGATGTCTCCACCACCACGCTGCGCTTCGCTAACCCGACGCACAGCAATAAGCTGGTGATTGTACCGCCGGACCCGCAGTCCACTAACGAGGGGAATATTCTTGGCCACTCCCCGCGTAAGCTTGGCATCGGCATGGTAGAGATTAAAGTGGTGAAAACCGAAGGGTAAACGGGGCGTTTTTCCCGGATGCGGCAGGATGCCTTATCCGGGCTACGGGACTGAGTCGCATGTTCCCCTCACCCTGACCCTCTCCCCAAAGGGGAGAGGGGATTGATATGTAGCCCGGTAAGCAGCGCACCCGGGAATATCCCGGGCGCGTTTTTATCAGAAGGTTTCCCAGTTATCGCCTGAATCCGTTACCGCGCTCTTACGCAGCAGCACCGGCGAAACCGCCGGTTTTGCGGCGACGGCTGCCGTCTCAGGGCGCGGTTCACGACGGGTACGGAACACCGCGACGGCCTGGGTCAGGCGGCTCGCCTGCTCTTCCAGCGCGGCGGCCGCGGCGGCGGACTCTTCCACCAGCGAGGCGTTCTGCTGCGTCACGCGATCCATTTCAGCCACCGCCAGACCTACCTGGTCGATACCACGGCTCTGCTCATCAGAAGCAGAGGCGATTTCGCCCATGATATCGGTCACGCGGGTAACGGCGTTGACGATTTCGTCCATGGTTTCACCGGCGCTCTCTACCAGCGTAGAGCCCAGCTCAACGCGGCCAACGGAGTCTTCAATCAGGCTCTTAATCTCACGGGCCGCCTGGGCACTGCGCTGCGCCAGGTTACGTACTTCCCCCGCGACCACGGCAAAGCCGCGGCCCTGTTCGCCTGCGCGCGCGGCTTCTACCGCGGCGTTCAGCGCCAGGATGTTGGTCTGGAAGGCAATGCCGTCGATCACGCTGATAATATCGGCGATTTTCTGCGAACTGGCGGTAATATCGCGCATGGTCTGCACCACATTATCCACCACTTTACCGCCCTTCTGCGCCGTTTCCGAGGCGCTCAGCGCCAGATGGCTGGCCTGACGGGCGTTTTCGGCGTTCTGTTTCACCGTCGCCGTCAGCTCTTCCATACTGGCTGCCGTCTCCTCCAGCGAGGCCGCCTGCTGCTCGGTACGGGAGGAGAGATCGTTATTGCCAGCGGAGATTTCGCTCGCGCCGCTGTAGATAGCGTCTGCGCCGCTGCGCACATCGCCAACGGTGCGTACCAGCTCGCTCTGCATATGGCGCAGGCTATCGGCCAGCTGGCCCATCTCATTGGTGCCTTCAACGTTGATACGCTGTTCAAGGTCGCCGCCTGCGATATGACGAATGTTTTCGATCAGGTGGTTCAGCGGCGCGATCATCACCCGTTTGATACCCAGCCACACGAGGACGATAACCGCCAGCACCACCAGCAGCACGCTGATGACGATCCACAGCGCGGTGTTGTACGAGCTGTTGCTGTCGCTTACCGCCAGGGCGTACAGGCGATCGTTTTGCTGCAGATAGTCAACATACGGCTTCTCGAAATTGTCCTGGAAGCTTTGCGTCGGCTGGTCAAAGAACGCATTGATTTTACCTTCGCCCAGCAGTTGAATAAGCTCCGCCAGCGCGTTGTGGTAAATATCGTAGTTGCGTTTAATCTCTGCGGCCGCCGCTTCACTCTGGCGCGGATCGCGCGGCAGTGACTGGTATTCATTCCAGTGCTTTTCCGCCACGTTGAGCAGGCCGCTGGCGGTCTGCATCAGTTCGTTCACCGTCGCGCCGCTGCCGATGTTGTTCTGATCCATCATGTAACGGATCCCGGCGCGGTTCAGGGTATTTCGCGTCTGCAACAGCGCGACCCAACTGGCGTTGAGCGTTGACTGCTGCTGGCGAATGGTTTGCAGTACGGTGAAGTTTTCTTTGTCGTTCTTGATGGCGTTGAAGAACAAGCCGCCAGAGGTGAGTTGTAAAAGACCAAATAATCCCAACACCAGAAATAAGCTGGTGACAAGTTTAATACGATTTAACATGTTTTCTGTTTCCTTTAACCCGGTAACAGTTTTTCGGCCTGGAGCGGCAAAACTTTAAAAGAAACTGTGCTTAAAAACGGCGGCTTTGCTGCACAATATACCGCTCTTACCTGCGCGCTCAGGGGATAAGTTGCTGTTTATCTACCGCTTATCGCGTGATCGAGGTCACATTTCTACTGCCGCTTAGCCGCGTATAAAACCGCTTAGCGACCTGGACAACCGCTTACCCCCCTTTTTCCTGCCGCTTAGCCAACTCCTCCCCTTTTGACGCTTGAAATTTGTCATGATCGTCGCCAGCAAGGTCAACTTTTAACCCTTCAACTCCGATTTCATTCTTCTTGATGATCAGGTCTGATATGGATACTAAAAAACTACTCAAACACATACCCTGGATGCTGCTTGGCATCCTCGGCGCGTTCTGCCTGTCCGTGATAGCGTTACGTCGCGGCGAGCATGTCAGCGCGCTGTGGATCGTCGTCGCCTCCGTTTCGGTTTACCTCGTGGCGTATCGCTATTACAGCCTTTACATCGCGCAAAAGGTCATGAAACTCGACCCGACGCGCGCCACGCCAGCGGTGATTAACAACGACGGCCTGAACTATGTGCCGACCAACCGCTACGTGCTGTTCGGCCACCACTTCGCCGCTATCGCAGGCGCAGGCCCGCTGGTAGGGCCGGTACTGGCCGCCCAGATGGGCTACCTGCCGGGTACGCTCTGGCTGCTGGCGGGCGTAGTGCTGGCAGGCGCGGTACAGGACTTTATGGTGCTGTTTATCTCTTCCCGCCGTAACGGCGCCTCCTTAGGCGAGATGGTGAAAGAAGAGATGGGCCGCGTCCCTGGCACCATCGCCCTGTTCGGCTGCTTCTTAATCATGATCATCATCCTCGCCGTGCTGGCGCTGATCGTGGTGAAAGCGCTGGCGGAAAGCCCGTGGGGCGTCTTTACCGTCTGCTCCACCGTGCCAATTGCGCTGTTTATGGGCATTTACATGCGCTTCCTGCGCCCTGGCCGCGTTGGGGAAGTGTCGGTAATTGGTATCGTGCTGCTGGTGGCCTCTATCTACTTCGGCGGCGTGATTGCCCACGACCCGTACTGGGGCCCGGCGCTGACCTTTAAAGACACCACCATTACCTTCGCGCTGATTGGCTACGCGTTTATCTCCGCGCTGCTGCCGGTGTGGCTGATCCTCGCCCCGCGCGACTATCTGGCGACCTTCCTGAAAATCGGCGTTATCGTTGGCCTGGCGCTGGGGATTGTTATCCTCAACCCGGAACTGAAAATGCCGGCGATTACCCAGTACATTGACGGCACCGGCCCGCTGTGGAAAGGCGCCCTGTTCCCGTTCCTGTTTATCACCATCGCCTGCGGCGCCGTTTCCGGTTTCCATGCGCTGATTGCCTCCGGCACCACCCCGAAACTGCTGGCGTCCGAAACCGATGCCCGCTTTATCGGCTACGGCGCGATGCTGATGGAGTCCTTCGTGGCGGTGATGGCGCTGGTGGCGGCATCGATTATCGAACCGGGCCTCTACTTTGCAATGAACACCCCGCCTGCCGGTCTGGGCATCACCATGCCGAACCTGCATGAGCTGGGCGGCGACAACGCGGCGATGATCCTGGCGCAGCTGAAAGACGCCAGCACGCACGCGGCGGCCACCGTCAGCTCCTGGGGCTTTGTGATCTCCCCTGAGCAGATCATGCAGACGGCGAAAGATATCGGTGAACCGTCGGTGCTCAACCGTGCGGGCGGCGCGCCAACGCTGGCCGTAGGTATTGCCCACGTCTTCCACAAGATCATGCCGATGGCGGACATGGGCTTCTGGTATCACTTCGGTATTCTGTTTGAAGCGCTGTTCATTCTGACCGCACTGGATGCGGGCACCCGCGCAGGCCGCTTTATGCTGCAGGACCTGCTGGGCAACTTCGTACCGTTCCTCAAGAAAACCGACTCGCTGGTGGCGGGCGTCATCGGTACTGCGGGCTGCGTGGGCCTGTGGGGCTACCTGCTCTATCAGGGCGTGGTCGACCCGCTGGGCGGCGTGAAGAGCCTGTGGCCGCTGTTCGGTATCTCTAACCAGATGCTGGCCGCCGTGGCGCTGGTGCTTGGCACCGTGGTACTTATCAAAATGCAGCGCACGAAATACATTTGGGTCACCGTCGTGCCTGCTCTGTGGCTGCTGCTCTGCACCACCTGGGCGCTGGGGCTTAAACTGTTCAGCAGCAACCCGCAGCTGGAAGGCTTCTTCTTTATGGCTAACCAGTATAAAGCGAAGATTGCCGCTGGCGGCGCGGACCTCACCGCTCAGCAGATTGCCAACATGAACCATATCGTGGTGAACAACTACACCAACGCGGGCCTGAGCATTCTGTTCCTGGTGGTGGTGTACAGCATCATCTTCTACGGCATCCAGACCTGGCTGAAAGTACGCAATAACACCGTGCGCACCGACAAAGAGACGCCGTATGTGCCGGTGCCGGAAGGCGGCGTGAAGACCTCTTCACACCATTGATCCGCACTCCCCCCTCTCCCATTGGGAGAGGGCCGGGGTGAGGAGAACACAAGCCCAGCGAGCTCATGCGCCGGGCTTTTTCTTATCAGGATGGATTATGTTTGGTAACTTAGGTCAGGCAAAAAAATACCTCGGCCAGGCGGCGAAAATGCTGATTGGCATCCCGGATTATGACAACTATGTTGAGCATATGAAGATTAACCACCCGGATAAACCGTACATGACCTACAGCGAATTTTTCCGCGAACGCCAGGAAGCGCGCTACGGCGGCAGTGGCGAAGGCGGCGTACGCTGTTGCTAGGAGTGAAAATGACCCCCATTGCAGTGACCCTTCTCACCGGTTTTTTGGGCGCGGGCAAAACCACCCTCCTGCGCCACATCCTCAACGAACAACACGGCTTTAAAATCGCCGTTATCGAAAACGAGTTTGGCGAGGTCTCCGTCGACGATCAGTTAATTGGCGATCGCGCCACCCAGATCAAGACTCTCACCAACGGCTGCATCTGCTGCACCCGCTCTAACGAACTGGAAGACGCGCTGCTGGACCTGCTCGACAGCCTGGATCGCGGCGATATCGCCTTTGACCGGCTGGTGATTGAGTGCACCGGCATGGCTGACCCCGGCCCGATTATTCAGACCTTTTTCTCCCATGAGATCCTTTGCCAGCGCTACCTGCTGGACGGTGTGGTCGCGCTGGTGGATGCCGTTCACGCCGACGAACAGATGAACCAGTTCACCATCGCCCAGTCGCAGGTGGGCTATGCCGACCGTATTCTGCTGACCAAAACAGACGTGGCGGGCGACAGTGAAAAACTGCGCGAACGGCTGGCTCGCATCAACGCCCGCGCGCCGGTTTACACCGTGACCCACGGCGATATCGATCTGGCGTATCTGTTTAATACCAACGGCTTTATGCTGGAAGAGAACATTGCCCCGAAGCCGCGTTTTCACTTTATCGCCGACAAACAAAACGATGTCTCGTCGATTGTGGTGGAACTGGACTACCCGGTGGATATCAGCGCCGTTTCCCGGGTGATGGAAAACCTGCTGCTGTCGTTTGCCGATAAGCTTTTGCGCTACAAAGGGATGCTGTGGATTGACGGCGAGCCCAACCGCCTGCTGTTTCAGGGCGTGCAGCGCCTCTACAGCGCCGACTGGGATCGCCCGTGGGGAGAGGAGCCGCCGCACAGCACGATGGTGTTTATCGGCATTCAGCTGCCGGAGCAGGAGATTCGCGACGCCTTCGCCGGGCTGAAAACCGCAGCGGCGCAGGGGTAAGCATTCGGCAATGCTATGCTTTTCAAAGGCCCGTTAACAAGGAGGAGCCATGAAAGAGAGCATTCGCGGAATCGACCATATCGGCATTACCGTCCCGGATATTGACGCCGCCACCGATTTTCTTCGCGCCGCGCTGGGCGCGGAGCTGATTTATGAATCGGTGGGGCTGAATGACGAAAGTCCGGATGAAGAGGCGCAGCAAAAAACGCTGGGTCTGACGCCGGGCACGGTGGTGCAGGCGGTAAGAATGCTGAAGCTGCATCACGGCCCCGGCATCGAGCTTTTTCAGATGCGCGGCCCGTCTCAGCGGGAGCCGCTACGCGCCAATGACTACGGCCTGCAGCATTTCGCGGTCTACTGCGACGATATCAACGCCGCGCTGGACCGCTTCTCCACGGCAGGCGGCGAAGTTTTCACCCAGCCCCAGCCGCTGGGATTCCCCACGGAAAAGGGGGCAGACAACGCCTTCTGCTATGGCCGCGCCCCCTGGGGCACGATTATTGAATTTATCACCACGCCCTCGCCAATGCCCTATGAGCAACAGACGCCGCTCCGCAGGTGGAAGCCCTGACAGAAATCAAGGGCAGACAAACACTAAACCTTCCCCTCCTGCACGTCCGCCAGCGCGATAACGTTTTCTGCGTCGGCGGGCTCGGTCAGCGGTTCGGCATAAAGCGCCACCCGCTCATGCTCAAAATCCCGGTGCGACAGTTCCAGCTTCGGCAGCTCGCGGTTGACCTTTTCGGACAGCTTGCCGAAGCGCTCGACTTTGCCGTACAGCCCCTGTTTGCCCACCAGCGACGTTACCGTGTCGTTGTACTGGTTACTGGCGGTGGTCAGCGTGCCGCCCAGCTTGCTTAAGCGGTCGGCCACCAGGCAGACGTTGTTGAAAATCTCCCCGGCGCGTTCGCTGATCTCCCGCGCTTCGCTGTTGCTACGCTCAATCATCCACAGGTTAGAGACGGTGCGCAAAATAGGGATAAGCGTGGTGTGCGACACCAGCACTATCCCCTTGCGATAGCCGTATTCAAACAGCCCTTTACTGGTTTTAAGCGCTTCAATGTAGGCCGCTTCGATGGGCATAAACATCAGCACGAAGCTGGGGCTGCGAATGCCCGCCAGGCTGGTGTAATCCTTCGAAGCCAGGTCGTCGATATGGCGGCGCACCGACATAATATGGTCGTCCATCGCCCGCTGCTGCTCGTCCGGCGTCTGGGCCGAGCAGGCGCGATCATAAGCGTTCAGGGAGACTTTGCTGTCGATAATGATGTGCTTATTATCCGGCAGGCGGATCAGGTAGTCGGTCTGCTTGCGGCGGCCCTCTTCGTCCCGGAAGGCGCTCTGGACTTCATAATGCGTATCTTCCACCAGCCCGCTCATCTCCAGCGTACGCCTGAGCTGCGCCTCGCCCCACGCCCCCCGCTGCTGGGAATCGCCCTTCAGCGCCGTGGTCAGGTTGTTCGCCTCGGCGCTCATCTGCAGCCCGATATCGAGCACCTTTTTAATTTCCGCATTCAGCCACGCGTTGCCGCGAATAGAGGCGTCGTGCACTTCGTTAACCCGCTTTTGAAAGCCTTCAATCTGCTCGCGGAACGGCTTAAGCATATCGTCGAGGCTGTGTTTACTGGTGGCGGTGAAGGTTTTGCCCTTCTCTTCGAAAATCTTGTTGGCGATGTTTTCAAACTGCTGCGCCAGCGTTTTTTTGCTCTCTTCTAGGTTGGCGAACTGCTCGCGGAAGCTCTCTTCCCGCTGCGTGAGGGTGGTTTTCAGCTCGGTATAATCATGGTCGAGTTCGCTGGTCAGGCGGCGCTCCTCTTCCAGCAGCGTTTCGGTCTTTGCCAGCCGCGCCTTATACTCATCAATACGTTCGCTCAGGCCGCGCAGGTTCTGGCGCAGGGCGCTGACGTCAATGTCCAGCTGATGTTTGTCATCGCTCAGCGCGGCCAGCCTCTGGGTAAAACGTTGCTGGGTGATAAACCAGCCCACGATACCGCCCAGCACGGCGGCGAACACGGCGATGGCGAAAGTAAGCATCATCTCAGGTAATCCTTTATGGCATTTTTAGCGCCTACCATACCCCCGGTGAATGAAGATGCAAATAGCATTGCTTACAAACGGCCTGCGGCGGCGCCCCTGTTGCGCACCCGGTTCCACGTTGAAAACTAAGCGAAACCTGGCGTCGGGCTCTATGCTTAAACCATGAACAAGCTCACAGAACTTAAACGCGCCAAGCGGCTGGCGCTCTCTTTACTGCTTATCGCGGCGGCAACCTTTGTCGTCACGCTGTTTCTGCCGCCCAATTTCTGGGTCAGCGGCGTAAAGGCCATCGCCGAAGCGGCCATGGTCGGCGCGCTGGCGGACTGGTTTGCCGTGGTGGCGCTGTTTCGCCGCGTCCCTATTCCCTTTATTTCCCGCCATACGGCGATTATCCCCCGCAATAAAGACCGTATCGGCGACAATCTCGGCCAGTTCGTGCAGGAGAAGTTTCTCTATACCCAGTCGCTGGTGGCGCTGATTCAACGCCACCAGCCCGCGCAGATGATTGGCGTCTGGTTCAGCCAGCCGGATAATGCCCGCCGCGTTGGGCAGCATCTGTTGCAGGTGATGAACGGTTTTATGGAGCTGGCGGACGACACGCGCATTAAAAACCTGCTCAAACGGGCGGTGCACCGGGCTATTGATAAAGTGGACCTCACCCAGACCAGCGCCGCCATGCTGGAAAGCATGACCAAAAACCAGCGTCATCAGGCACTGCTCGACGCCCTGATCGGCCAGATGATCCAGCTGCTGCAAAAGGAGAGCAGCCGGACGTTTATCGCCGCCCAGATAGTGCGCTGGCTTAAAACAGAACACCCGCGTAAGGCAAAGATCCTGCCTACCGAATGGCTGGGCGAACAGAGCGCGGAGATGGTCACGCGGGCGGTGAATACCCTGCTTGATGATGTCAGCCACGACAGCGCGCATCAGATCCGTCGCACCTTCGACCGGGCGACGCTTAAGCTTATCGATAACCTGAAAACCGACCCGGAGATGGCTGCCAGAGCCGATAATATCAAGCGCTATCTGAAAGAGGATGAAGCGTTTAACCGCTACCTGGGCGAGATGTGGGGCGATCTGCGCAACTGGATGAAGAGCGATATGCAGGCGGAGGATTCGCGCATCAAACAGCGCATTACCGAGGCGGGGATGTGGTTTGGCGAAACGTTAGTGGCGGATCGGGCGCTGCGCGCCTCGCTCAATGAGCACCTTGAACAGGCGGCGCGCAGCGTTGCTCCTGATTTTGCGGCCTTCCTCACCCGCCATATCAGCGATACGGTGAAAAGCTGGGATGCGCGCGATATGTCGCAGCAGGTGGAGCTCAACATCGGCAAAGACTTACAGTTTATCCGTATTAACGGCACGCTGGTGGGCGGCACCATTGGCCTGCTGCTCTATTTGCTGTCGCAGATCCCGGCGCTGATTGTCCTCTACAACGGATAAAAAATCCCTATCGACATATAATTTTATTCATCGCAGACTATGGCATACCGCTTTTCTATACATGGAGTGAATGATGCCACGGACGCTAAAAGCCGGTTTCGCCGGAACGCTGATTTTCCCCCTGGCGCTGGTGCTGTATGACTTTGCCGCCTATCTCACCACCGACATGATCCAGCCGGGGATCGTCCAGGTGGTGCACGATTTTAACGGCGACGTCAGCCTCGCGCCGCTGTCGGTGAGCCTGTATATGGCAGGCGGAATGGCGCTGCAGTGGGCGCTTGGCCCGCTCTCAGACAGGATTGGCCGCCGCCCGGTGCTGCTTACCGGCGCGCTGGTTTTCACCCTCGCCTGCATCGCCACGCTGTTCGCCACCTCCTTCGAACTGTTCCTTGCCGCGCGTTTTATTCAGGGCACCAGCATCTGCTTTATCTCAACGGTGGGCTACGTCACCGTGCAGGAGGCGTTCGAGCCAACAAAGGCCATTAAGCTGATGTCGCTTATTACCTCGGCGGTGCTGCTGGCCCCGGTGATTGGCCCCCTCGGCGGCGCGGCGCTGATGCATTTTGTCCACTGGAAGGTGATTTTCGCCGTCATTGCCGCGCTGGGCTTTCTGGCCTGGCTGGGGCTGACGCTGGCGATGCCGGAAACGGTGAAAAAGCAGGATCAGCCGATTCGCGCATCAGCCGTGTTGCGCGATTTTCGCGCCGTCTTCCGCAATTCTGTCTTCCAGACCGGCGCGGCGACGCTCGCGCTCTATTATATTCCGCTGATGACGTGGGTTGCCGTCTCGCCGGTGATTTTGATTGACGCAGGCGGCATGACCACCGCCGAATTCGCCTGGGCGCAGGTGCCGGTATTCGGCGCGCTGATTGCGGCCAATATTGTGATGATGCGCTTTGTGAAAGACCCCACCGATCCGCGCTATGTTCGCCGTTCGGTGCCGGTTCAGCTCTGCGGGCTGATCATGCTGATTGCCGGAAATCTGTTTTACCCGCACTTATGGTTATGGTCTGTGGCAGGCACCAGTGTTTATTCGTTCGGCATCGGACTGATTTTCTCAACGTTATTTCGCTTTACGCTCTTCTCCAACGACCTGCCAAAAGGTACGGTCTCCGCGTCGTTGAATATTGTGATATTGAGTACGATGGCCGTTTCCATTGAGGTTGCGCGCTGGCTGTGGTTTTCCGGCGGCGGACGTTTGCCGTTTCATCTGCTGGGAGCGGCGGCAGGTATCGCCGCTATCTTCTGCCTGCTCAGGCTGCTGCGCCAGGTCGCCAGGCAGGAATAACGCCCGGATGCGGCGTTGCCTTATCCGGGCCTGACGTAGCCCGGGTAAGCAGAATGCGCCCCCGGGAGCAGTAAAAGCCCCTACTCAATCACAAAGCGGGTCGCCGCAAAGCGATTTAAAATCAAATGCACCAGCCAGATGAGGGTCAGCGTGCCCAGCAGCGAAACCGTCACCGAGACAATGCGGTAGAGATCGCTGAACACCAGATCGGTGTCCGGGTGCAGGTTCTGGCCGAACATAATGCCAATGGTGGTGACGCTGGAAAAGCCTACCCCTGCGCCAACCTTCTCCATAACGTGAAGCCGCGCGCTGAACGCCAGCCCGAGGCCAATCAGCGGCATCATCAACAGCATATGGCTACTGTGGTTATAGAGAATAAGCTGCACCACCAGAATATAGAGGCAGGCGATCACCACCCCCACCACCCGCCACAGCGAGCTCATGACCGCGCCGCGGTAATGCATAGGGAAGAGGATCAGGATGCCCGCCATCAGCGCCGACAGCGAGTCGCTCAGGTCGCTTACCTGGAAGACGATAAAAATCATCGTCGCCACGCTGCCGGAGAGCAGCGACTCGTGGCGCACGCGGGCGGCGTCTTTCTCAATGCGCGGCGGCGGCTTGCGTGGCTCAACGTCCGGAATGAGGTAGTGCATCAGCGCGCTGAGCGCCACCGCCATGATGCTCGCTTCGATATTGGAAAAAATCAGCGTATGCCAGTCGCTGGTGGGGTAGCTCATAAAGTTGAGCATCGTACTCTGACACACCACGCCGGTGGAGCCGAAGAGAAACAGCGGCCCCTTACTCATAAAGCGAAAACGGGTCACGTACAGGCCAAAGACTACCAGCGTCATGATCACCGGCCACTGGGCCAGCCAGCCGATAATCAGCACCATCTCTACGCAGTTCACCAGCGCGCTGCTGACAAACTGCGTCGCCACGTGGCGGTTAATCACCGGCACCAACGACAGCAGCATAATCGGGTAGACCACATAGAAGACCCCGTAGCTGGTGTTGTAAAAGCTCGACACGCTAAGGGCGATCATCCCGGCAAAGACGATGCGCAGCGTCTGGCGAAAATCGTTCGCGGTGTAGACGATATTGCCGTGGGGAGTGAAGACGCGGGCCAGGGTGTTAATAGACATAATGCAGCCAGCTTACCAGGTGGATCTGCAGCCCGGAGAAGAAGCGGGCGAACGGCCCTTCGCTGTTGTAGAGCTGTACGGTGGCGCGGGCCCCGGTCGGCAGATTTTTCGGCAGCGCCTCGTCGAGGGCCACATGAATGCGCATGCGTTGCGCGTCGCGCACCCAGCGGTTTGAGGTCTGCGGCTCAGAGAGCTCGCCGTTGACCGCCTGCTGCCCCGCCAGCACTCCGGCGTCGCTGCTGGTGACGTGGGCGCGGAACACCTGCCCCGGCAGGGCGTCGAAGACCACTGCCGCATCGGTGCCAGAGTGGGTATGACGCAGGCTCTTTTCCCGAAAATCGGCGACGATATCGGCATTATCATTTACCAGCGCCAGCGCGGCGCTACCGGCGGCAGCATAAAAGCCGGGGCTCAGCTGGAGGTTGCTTACCGTGCCGTCCCGTTCGGCGCGCACCTGCGTCCAGCCGAGGTTAAGCTGCGCCTGCTGCAGGCTGTTCTGATACTTTTGCAGCGTTACGTTGCGGCTGTCGTCCCGCTCGCCGCGCTGGATCACCAGCGCATGGATGGTGGCGTTGAGGTTATTCACCGCCTGAGCGCTCCCCTGCCAGGTGGTACGCACTTTGTCGAGATCCGCTTGGGAGACACTCTGCATCGCGCTGAGGCGCTGGTAGCGGTCAAAGGTCACCTTGTCGTTCTGCGCGGTCAGCTCGGCGGTTTTTAAATTCGCCCGCGCCGCCGCTATTTGCGCGTCCAGCTGCTCATTGTTAAGCCGCGCCTGCGCCAGCGCAATCTGCGCCGCTTCCACCTGGTTGGCGAAAGGGGTAGCGTCCAGCTCAAACAGCAGGTCACCTTTCTTCACCTGGCTGTTGTTCTGCACATGCACCTTCGCCACGTAGCCGGAAACGCGCGAGGAGACCGGCGTTACCACGCGCATCACGGTCGAATCCGGCGTCAGCGGGATCCAGATATCGGCGACGATAAAATAGAGAAACATCAGCAGGAAAGAGGCAATACTGACCCTTACCCAGCGGGCAAATTTTTGTTCTGGCGTCATCATGGTGTCGTTAATCTTTATTATGGCTACGCTTCACGCGTAAATTGCAGGCGATTTGGTTGAGTGTGGCGCTGAAAATCTCCAGGTTCTCTGCCGGAATATTCTGCACGGCTTGCGCCTGGCAGGCTTCAATCACGCAAGCGATCTTCTCCAGCATGGCTACCCCTTCCGGCGTCAGCGCCAGCAGGCGGATGCGCTTGTCGTACGGCGATGTCGTGCGCGCAATCAGCCCCTGTTTTTCCAGCTGTGTGAGGGTGCGCATCAGCGGCGGCAGTTCAATGCCCTGCACCTCCGCCAGTTCGCTCACCGAGACATTATCGCCAAGCTGGCGAAGCTGCATCAGCGCCGTCCAGCCGCACTGGGTCAGCCCGGTATCGGCCAGCGCCGTGTTGACGGTCGCGCGCCACTGGCGTACCACCATCGCCAGCCGCATCCCCAGCGGCCTGCAGGCAAACAGTTCGTCTTCGGTCATAAACCCCTCCTCACAGAGCAGTGAGGAGGTTAATAGTTATTATGGTAAGTATCAAGAAACGGGTGGCGAAAGAGCAAATAATGTGAAAGGCGGCGTTCATCAAGACGCGATGAACTATTCCTGATAGCACGACAGCAAAAATGCCATCATCTCGGTGGCATTTTTGCTGTGGTAGAAACGTACCATTTTGCTATTGAACTCCAGGGCACGTGTCGCCGGGATGCTGACAGGATTGTACCCATGCTTCATTAGCCAGCCATTCATCATATAGCGGCTGGTACGCTTGTTACCGTCGAAAAAGAACTGGAAATAAGCGCCGAACAAAAACATTGCCAGTCCCCCTTCCACCGGGTGAAGCGTTTTAATGATATTGATGCCAGCGGTAAAAATACGGTTCAGTTCCGCTGCTCCGGCCTCTGTAGCAGGCGGAAAATGGGTGCCCAACTCACCCAGGTGAACACGAGCATTGTAATGCACCTCCTCCCCCTCGCCGCGAAAAACGCCCCACTCCAGCGCCTCGTTACGCGCAATGGAAGGTCGATCCAAAATCGCATCACAGTGCGGTCGCCACGCTTAGGGCTGCTTCAACGCATCACCGCATGAGATTGCCCGCAGCCACTCCGCCCGCTGCACCATCAGCGGAATGGCTTTTTCCTGCCAGAAACGCAGGTCCACCATGCCGCTGCTCATACCGCCGCGGCTGAACCGGGGAACGTGTTGATACGCATCGGTAAATTCAGCCACGCCCACCAGCGCCAGCACCAGCTTCTGTAGTTGCCCGCTCAGTTCCTCGCGGGTTGGCGGCAGCGGCAGTCGGGCGGTGGCTTTACGCAGCTCGCGCCACAGCCACGGGTCGCCGCGCAGGCCCCAGCCTGCGTTCTCTACGATAAGTAAATCCCCCACCGTTGCCCAGGATGCGGTCAGCGGTAGGGTGAACTTTTGCTGCTCCAGCGCCAGCAGCGCCGGAAGGAAGCGCTCGCGCCAGTAGTCGGTGTCGACCCACCAGTTGGGGGGAATGGAAGGATGAGGCTGCGACGGCGCCGCCAGTTCGCGTCCGCTGAGGGCGAAAAAGGCGGCGGTGAAGCGCGCCTGCGCGCTCGCGTCGGGGGCCACGCCTTCGTCTTCGCTGAGCAACATCAGCAGATTATCCAGCAGCAGCATATCCGGGTAGGTGAGCGTTGGCGGCTGGTCAGCGACAAGCTTACGCATCAGCTGCGCCAGCGTTCGGCCTGCCGGGTCGAGGACGAAGCGAAGATCTTCCCGCTGGGGGTGGCGCTGCTGCGCGATATCGCAGGCCGTCTGCTGCGCGCTGGTTTTGAGGCTCACATCCGCCCCGGCGCGCAGCAAGCGCCCGACGACGGCCAGATCGGCACCGTGCCAGGCAGCCTGGTGCAGGGCGGAGTAGCCCTTGCCCGGCGAGACATGGTTTACCAGCGTCGGGTGTTGCGCCAGCAGGGCGAATAGCGCCCGCCAGTCGCCGTGGTAAGCGTGGGTCATAAGCTGCTGAGCCGTTGCTGCGTCCATTTTCTCTCCCTACAAAATCTGAATAATCCAGACAGTAATCTTATTATTAACGGATAAACTAACCGTAACGCAAATCACTAAAGCTGCCGCTTATTTACAGCGTAATATGCTGGCTAATATCTAAATAATAGAATCAAACCAACAACCCGCCGTTTAAATTAAAAATAAAGCATTGAAAAAAACCGCGGTAAAATAGATCGGATTTCAAATTAAGCTTATGATTTTAAAACAAAAAGTAATAGCACCTTTAGCCAACCCTTACATTATTGCCATCCGACAATAATGTCGATACATTCAATAACCCCGTTCGGGGAGTTCAAACTATAAAAACACAACATATTATCCAGGGTGAATGTCATGAAAATAACCAAAGATCAGGTGGTTTACGCTATGTCACGCGATAATACACCGGTCGCCACCGTGAGCAGCGGCAGCGAGGTTCTGTTCGAGACCTGCGACTGCTTCTCCGATCAAATCACTTCCGCCGATGCTGTCTTTAATGAGCTGGACTGGCAGCGCATTAATCCGGCCACCGGGCCGGTCTATGTTGAAGGCGCAGAGCCTGGGGATGCGCTCAAGGTCAGCATTAAAAAAATCACCCTGACGGGACAGCAGGCGGTAATGGTAACCGCGCCACAGCTTGGCGTGATCGGTGACGAGCTGGACGCGCCCACGGTGACTATCGTCCCGATTGAAAATGACCATGCCGTATTGCCGGGGAATGTACGCGTGCCGCTCAACCCGATGGTCGGGGTTATCGGCGTTGCCCCCGCTGGCGAAGCTATCTCCTGCGGCACGCCGGATAGCCACGGCGGCAATATGGACTGCAAAATGATTACCGCTGGCAGCACCCTGTGGCTGCCGGTCAACGTGCCCGGCGCGCTGTTCGGGCTGGGGGATTTACACGCCGCGATGGGCGATGGCGAAGTGTCGGTTTGCGGTCTGGAAGTGCCCGGCGAAGTGCTGGTCGAACTCACCGTCGTCAAAAACCGTAAGCTGCCGCTGCCGATGCTCGAAAACAGCGACACCCTCTTTACCCTCGGCTCGGCGAAGACGCTGGATGACGCGGCCAGCATGGCCACCCGCAATATGGCGCATTTTATCGCCGACAATACCTCCCTGACGCTGGCGGAGGCGATCAACGTGCTGAGTATCGCAGGCGACCTGCAAATCTGTCAGGTGGTCGACCCGCTGAAAACCTGCCGCTACGCCTTACCTAAAACGGTGGCCGCGCAGCTCTCCCTGCACATTGAAGGGGAGCAGGCATGAGCGTTGAACAGTTTGGCTATAAGCAGGAGCTGCACCGGGCGCTGACGTTCCGCGATCTGCTGGTTTACGGCATGATCTTTATGGTGCCTATCGCGCCGTTTGGCGTGTTTGGTTACGTGCAGGACGGCGCGCAGGGCATGGTAGCGCTGGCCTATCTCATCGGCATGGTGGCGATGTTCTTTACCGCCATGAGCTACTGGTCGATGTCGCGCGCGTTCCCGGTCTCCGGCTCGGTGTACGCGTATGCCCAGCGCGGTATCCACCCTGTGGTGGGCTTTTTTGCCGGCTGGCTGATCCTGCTGGACTACATCCTGGTGCCGTCACTGCTCTATATCGTCAGCGCCGCCGCGCTGGCGCCGATGCTGCCGGGCGTGCCGGGCTGGCTGTGGATCGTTGGCTTTATCGCCATCAATAGCCTGATCAACCTGCGCGGGATTACCTTCACGGCACGGGCCAATAACACCATCCTGATCGCTGAGATCGTGGTGCTGGCGGTGTTCGTCGTGCTGGGGCTGGTTGCGCTCTACTCCGGCGAGGGCGCCGGTCATCTGACCCTTAACCCGCTCTATAACGCTGAAAAATTCAGCCTGCCGCTGGTGATGGGCGCGGTCTCTATTGCCGTCCTCTCCTTCCTCGGTTTCGACGGGATCTCTACGCTTTCGGAGGAGACCAAAGGCGGGGTGGACACCGTGGGCAAAGCGTCGCTGGGCGCGCTGATGCTGGTCGGGTCGCTGTTTATTCTGCAAACCTGGATCGCCGCCGATCTGGCGCAGGGGATGTCGTTCAGCAGCCTGGATACCGCCTTCTACGACACCGCCAATCTGGCCGGTGGCAGCTGGCTGAAATACGTCACCATGTGGTCAACGGTGATCTCCTGGGGGATCGCTAACGCGCTGGTCGCCCAGGCGGCGGTCTCGCGTATTCTGTTTGCGATGGCGCGCGACAAGCAGCTCCCGCAACTGCTGGCGAAGGTGCACCCACGCCTGAAAACACCTTACGTCAGCACCCTGTTTGTGGCGCTGATTTCGCTGGCTTCCGGCCTCTGGTTCTACGGAGACATTGATAACCTCAGCCGCCTGGTGAACTTTGGCGCGCTGATGGGCTTCCTGGTGCTGCACATTGCCGTCATCAACCATTACCTGATTCGCCATAAGTCGCGCAATCTGGTGATGCACCTGCTGTTCCCGGTGATTGGCCTGTGCATTATCGGCTTTGTTATTTATGAAATGGACCTGCAGGCGAAGGTGCTCGGCCTGAGCTGGCTGGCGGTTGGCGTGGTTTATTACGCCGTTATGCGGCTGGTGCTCAAGCGTAATGTGGAGCTGAAGCTGGACTAGTTCCCTCTCCCGGATGCGGCGTAACGCCTTATCCGGGCTACCCGAACCGTAGCCCGGGTAAGCACACCCGGGAAACGCCTACTCTCCTTTACTCTCCCCGCCGGGAACTAACGACATCGCAATCTGCTGCCTCAGCCACCGGTGCGCCGGGTCACGGTGCAGGCGCTCGTGCCACAGCATCAGCATATCAAACCCGGCAACCGCCACCGGCGGCTCCACTACCGTTAAACCGGCGGCGGCACGCACCAGCCGCTCCGGCAGCACGGCCACCAGATCGCTGTTACGCAGCGCCTCCAGCATAAACAGAAAGTGGGGCACCGACAGTACCACCTGCCGCGAAAGACCGAGGTTCGCCAGCGCGCTGTCCGTGGCCGCGCTAAAACCGCCGCCGTCCGGCGAGACGACCACATGCTCCAGCTTACAGAACTGCGCCAGCGTCGGCCGGCGTTTCAGCGCCGGGTGGTTTAGCCGCCCGGCCAGCACGTACCGTTCGCTAAAGAGCAGCCGCTGATGCAGTGAGGCGGGGGAGCCTTCGCGCAGATGAAAGATTAAATCGACCTCCCCCTGCTCCGCCTGGCGCAGGATCTGCGGCGGGTTGAGTTCAAACACCGCCAGCCGCGTGCCGGGGGCAGCCGCGCGCAGGCGGCCAAGCAGAGGCAGGATCACGGCGGACTCCGTGTAGTCGGTCGCCACAATGCGCCAGGTCTGGCTGGCGCTGGCCGGGTCGAAAGGCCGCACGGCAGAGACCGCGCTCTCCAGCGCGTCCAGCGCCTGGCGCAGCGGCTCGCGCAGTTCAAGGGCGCGGGTGGTGGGCTGCATCCCACGCGGTCCGGGCAGCAGCAGCGGATCGCTGAACACCTCGCGCAGGCGGGCAAGCTGTACGCTGACGGAAGGCTGGGAGAGGTTAAGGCGCTGCGCCGCCCGCGTCACGTTCAGCTCGCTGAGCAGTACATCCAGCGTCATCAGCAGGTTGAGATCGATCTGGCGGAAATTAACCATAACTATACCTGAGATATAAGTAATTAATTTCCACTATACCTGTAACCGCCCTATCGTGAGGCGACTTTTCTTACACAGGTAGATCTCATGAAGGTACTGATAGTTTACGCTCATCCGCAGCCGCACTCGCTCAACGGCGCGCTGAAAGATTTTGCCGTGCAGCATCTGGAAAAGGCCGGGCATCAGGTGCAGGTTTCCGACCTGTACGCCATGCGCTGGAAATCGCAGCTGGACGCCGGCGACAGCCTTGCTCCGCCGGTCGGTGAACACTTTCATCCGTCGCTCGATTCGCAACACGCCTTTGCCAGCGGTCAGCAGAGCGCCGATATCGCCGCCGAGCAGGAGAAATTGCGCTGGGCGGACGCGGTAATTTTCCAGTTCCCGCTGTGGTGGTTCTCTATGCCCGCCATTATGAAAGGCTGGTTCGACCGGGTCTACGCGTATGGTTTTGCCTACGGGGTGGGCGAGCACAGCGACAGCCACTGGGGAGATCGCTATGGCGAAGGGACGTTCGCTGGGAAACGGGCGATGCTGGTGGTGACCACCGGTGGCTGGGCGTCCCACTACGGCCCGCGCGGCATTAACGGCCCGATTGACGATATTCTGTTCCCCATTCAGCACGGCATGCTGTTCTACCCCGGTTTTTCCGTGCTGCCGCCGGTGGTGATTTACCACACCAGCAAGGTAAATGCAGATAACTTATCCACGCACCGTAACGCGCTGGCGCAGCGGCTGGATACCCTCTGGCAGACACAGCCGTTGCCGTTCCGCCTGCAAAATGCCGGGGACTACACCATTCCGGCGCTGACCCTGCGCCCGGATATCGCGCCGGGCGAAGAGGGATTTGCGGTACATTTGCAGGGATAAGGGGTGGGGGTGGAGACGAAAAGAAAAGCAGGGAATCTTAAATGCGAAAAGCTGACGCCATTCTTTCCTGCTCGCTGCGGGAGATATTCAATGTGTTTGCTACCGCTCTCCATTGACTCACGCTTGCCAGTACTTCGCCTTTAATTTTTTCAGCTTGTCTGGCGCTTAGCTGAAAATAGTCGATAACAGACATTGCCAGCGCATAATCGAGGCTGTTTTCAGCCTCGTTAATATTCAGATGCAGTCCATGGGCGTCTGGCACAGGATTAATGTCATAAGCAGGTGATAAAACCCACCCCTTTTCCTGATAAATAAAGCCATGATTCCGTAGGTGATCGTCGCTATTAGATATCGCTATGTTAAATACAATTCGGCGCCATAACTGCGCTAAATCATCTCGTGTTTTCGCGCCCTGCTCTACCAAAAACTGGGCAATTTCCAGATAAGAGGCTTCGTAATCACCATCATAGTAGCCAAGTTGTGTCATGGCAGACGTAAAATGCAGGCGACGCTGCCCCTGTCGATCAAAGCGCTTCGTTAGAAATGTATGGTGGACGTTTTCGTAACGCGTTATTTGGCATTCAGCCATTTCGATGCCCGCCTCAACCGCCAGTCGGTGCGCTAAAAACTCCCATGCCGCTACATCATATCCATCATGACCACTGGGAAACTTAGCAATCCATAAATTATTGTGATCATCGCGGACACTTGCCTTTGGCCGCGCGCCGCCTAACGATGAGCCAGGTGCCATCAATAAAAGAAGCCACTGGAAATATTCGGGCTCATCGTCATTTGCTTTTTCAACTTGCTGCGCCGCAAAAGCCAGTTCTTTAAGGGAGGCCATGGGGGGAGCGGTAAATTTCTGGTTATTATCCAGAAAGGGTCCATCAATAGACTGCCTGAAACGCAAAGCTCCCTGCCGATGAAAATCATGTACGCCTAACAGATAATCAATTTCATTGAGTATTCTGGGACGCCGTTTTTGCTGACGGGCAAGAATAGCCTCCCGGCGCTTCATTAATAACCGCCCCCATCGATCAGGGCAGGAATCCAGAAATACGCGAAAGTTATGGGCATTCTGGCTATGCTGCTCGCCGGACCAGAGTTCCAGGTCGGGATCGATTTTCTGCACAAAAGGCGACACTAACCATGTTTCATCATAACAAAAGCTAAAATGTTCGCCGTTACGGATGGTATCTGACCGTAATTTTCCAATAAGCGTGGGTTGAGAAAATATTTCCCAATCGGCATAAACCCAAACGTCCGTGGCCATACGTCTTACTCCTTTCTCTTCCTGAGTAATGCAATATCCTGTAGCTTGCGGCCAAGCTCATCATCCCTGGCAACGTTCAGCAAATCTTCGACAAGGCCCAGTACACCCAAAACCGAAACGTAGTGACCGATTGCCACGCTGGCATCACCCTGCTCAATCTTGCGGATGGTCATTCGACTCAATCCTGTGCGCTCAGAGAGCATCGTCTGGGTGAGTTTCCTGCGCTTGCAGGCTAATTTTATATTCTCGCCGAGTTGCAACAATACTTTCTGGTTACGAGGAAAGATAACAGGGCTGCGTTTCGCTGAATCACTCATGAACACTATACTTACCAAAATGATAATTAATGGCAATTATAGTGTTCAGCAATGGAAGGGTAAAGTACGCCTGAACAACACTACCCCGCCGCTTTCACCTCGGTCACATACCAAGGCAGATCCCAGGTGCCGCCAGCGCGAATGTAGCGGCACATGCCGGTGGTGGACTCGCTGCTCTGCACAAAGGCTTTGCCGTCCCATACCCACTCGGCGGAGGCCCAGCAGTCGCCGATGCCGCGCCCGCGCTGGCC
>NZ_HE578947.1:400662-416842 GCF_000321045.1 Phytobacter massiliensis JC163 | reverse complement strand
GAGGCCCAGCAGTCGCCGATGCCGCGCCCGCGCTGGCCCAGGGAGATAACGCCGTCGCTATAGGCGGAGGCGGAGTCGGTTACCATTACCGGCGTCGCCTGCATTTTGCTGTCGGTAACCCAGAAGCCGTAGCCTTCGTTATAGGCCGCGCGCCAGCAGAGGGCGGAGATAACAACATGGCCGTCATCCAGCGGGGTGGCGGTGATATCGTTGTCTGGCTCTTCTGCCTGCGGGTCCGGTGAGGCCAGCCGTTCGCAGTTGTTATCTTTTGGCAACGCGGCGATAAGCTTCGGCTTCAGGGCGGCGGCTTCCGCTTCGCTCAACGTCCGCTCCTGCGCTTCCACGGTTTTAGCGGCCTGGATTACCGGGGCGGGTTTTGCTGCCGGTACGCTGCTTTCAGGTTTGTTGCCTCTCCTTACCAACGCGCCAGGCGTGCCGACGCGCCCCTGGACATCGTCCATTTTCAGCAGCACCGCCGTTGCGCCATCGCCGGAGAGCAGGAACGGTTTTGCGCCGCCTTTGAATTCGACCTTACCGCTGCCTTTTACCGCGTCCACCAGCGCACGAGTCTGCGCATCCGACAGCCGCCAGGTATCGCTGTCTTCCGGCTCCAGCTCGCCCTGCGCTGTGTCGTTAATCCACAGGGTGAGCGTCGGCTGGGCTTCGCTGTCTTCGGTTTCCATCTCCGCCAGCACCACATCGACGGTAAGCGGCGCATCCGCCCCGGCTTTGCGGACCAGCAGCACCGAGCCGCTCGCCTCTTCTTCTTTGCTGTAGCCCGCCGCGCGGCAGGTCAGGGTGTTATCGCATACCACTTCCCAGTCTTTGTGACTAAAGGAAGCGCTGTCGTCCGCCAATACCGGCGCGCTGAGGGTCGCCATTATTACCAGGGCGGCTTTTGAAAGAGTCATGCCGTTTCTCCGTTATCATCATCGCGGACAGTGTGAAGAATTTGCGGCACAGGGAGAAGTGAAATTTTGCCGAAGCGGCGGGAAATGAGACCCGGATGCGGCTACGCCTGATCCGGGCTACGAATGGCAACCCCGGTCGCACCGGGGGAAGCGGATTAATCCAGCTGCAAATCGCCGTAGTTCTGCACCACGCGGGAGACGATGCCGTAATCAATCGCCTCTTGCGGGTTCATCCAGTAGTTGCGGTCGGTGTCGTGTTTGACTTTCTCTACCGGCTGGCCGGTGGCGTCGGCGATCAGGCGATTCACGCGATCCAGCATACGGATGATCTCTTTGGCTTCGATCTCAATGTCGCTCGCCTGCCCGCGCACGCCGCCAAGCGGCTGGTGGATCATAAAGCGGGTGTTCGGCAGCGCGTAACGGTGCTCTTTTTTCGCCGCGAGGAAAATAGTGATCCCCGCGCTCGCCACCCAGCCGGTGCCGATGATATGCACTTCCGGCTTGATGAACTTAATAATGTCGTGAATGGTGTCCGCCGCCTCAACGTGGCCACCCTGGCTGTTGATATAGATCTTGATCGGCGCGTCGCTGATCCCTTGCAACAGCAGCAGTTGCGTCACCACTTTCTCGGTCAGCGCCTGGTTGATTTCCCCGGAGATAATGATCGAGCGGGAATCCAGCAGCTTCTGTTGCATCATCTGCGTGACGTTACCGCCTTCCTCTTTTTTGTCGTCGTCCTTACTGCCCATGAAATGCATAATCTGTCCCCTGGTTATTGTGATAGCCCTAAGCATAGTCTACCCCTGCAAAGGCGGAAGCCCCGCCTTTTATGCAGATTAATAGTCAAGGTCATCCCGACGCAATCCCAGGTCTTTCAATTGCGCATCATCCAGGCGAAGTAAGAGCTGCCGGGTACGCCGCCGCTCCCAGCTTTTGACCAGCCAGCGCCAGGTGTGAACAAACAAAACAAAAGGCCGCCGGGGCCGGTTTTCAAAGAATTCCATCGCGTCTCTCCTCATGTCTGTGGAGCCTTATCTTCGCCGGAATTCAGTGTTGCAATACAGATTCAGAAATCACTTTTCTTTAACATACAGATCCTCTACAACGTTATCTGAACGGCATTTTTTTCGCTTATCTGTACTGGTTTTTAAATCTGTATGGCGGCAATAAGGGATACAGCATGACGCGTTATGAAAATCTGGCCACGCTGCTGGCGCAGCGAATCGAACAGGGGCTGTATCGCCACGGCGAAAAATTGCCGTCGGTCAGAAAACTGAGCCAGGAGCACGGCGTCAGCATCAGCACCGTACAGCAGGCCTACCAGGTGCTGGAGAATCTCCAGTTGATTACCCCGCAGCCGCGCTCGGGCTATTTTGTCGCGCCGCGCAAATCACAGCCGCCGGTGCCCGCAATGACGCGACCGGTACAGCGCCCGGTAGAGATTACCCAGTGGGATGAGGTGCTAACGCTGCTGGATGCCCGCGGCGACAAAGAGATCATTACCTTCGGCGGCGGCGCGCCGGATATCACCCAGCCCACCTTAAAGCCGCTGTGGCGGGAGATGTCGCGGCTGGTGCAGCACAATCAGCAGGATGTGCTGAGCTACGACGCCCTGCAGGGCCGATGCGAACTGCGCGAGCAGATCTCCCGGCTGATGCTCGACGGCGGTTCAGTGGTGGACGTCGACGATATCATCATCACCAGCGGCTGCCACGGCGCGCTGACGGTGGCTCTGCTCTCGGTCTGCAAGCCCGGCGATATCGTGGCGGTCGAGTCTCCCTGCTATTACGGCACCATGCAGCTGCTGCGCGGGTTCGATATCAAGGCGATTGAGATCCCCACCGACCCGGAGACCGGCATCAGCGTCGAAGCGCTGGAGCTGGCGCTGGAGCAGTGGCCGATTAAAGGGGTGATTCTGGTGCCCAACTGCAATAACCCGCAGGGCTTTATCATGCCGGAGGCGCGTAAAAAAGCGGTGCTGGCGCTGGCGCAGCGGTACGACATTGTCATTTTCGAAGATGATATTTATGGCGAGCTGGCGACGGAGTATCCGCGCCCGCGCACCATCAAATCCTATGATATCGATGGCCGCGTGCTGCTGTGCAGTTCCTTTACCAAGTCCGTCGCGCCGGGGCTGCGGGTGGGCTGGATTGTACCGGGCCGCTACCGTGACCGGGTGCTGCATATGAAATATGCCGCCATCGGCAGCACCGTCCCCACCACCCAGATGGCGGTGGCGGCGTTTATTCGTGATGGCCATTACCACCGTCATATTCGCCGGATGCGCCAGATTTATCAGCAGCATCTCGAAACCTACACCTGCTGGATCCGCCAGTATTTTCCGGCTGAAATCTGCGTCACGCGCCCAAAAGGGGGGTTTATGCTGTGGGTTGAGCTGCCGGAAGGGGTGGATCTGCTGTGCGTCTCGCGCCAGCTAAGTCGACTGAAAATCCAGACCGCCCCCGGCTCGATCTTTTCGGCATCGGGCAAATACCGTAACTGCCTGCGGGTGAACTGCGCGATGCCGCTGACCGAGCGTTACCGCGACGCCATCCGCAAGGTAGGCGAAGCGGTGCATATTGCGATGGAAGAGTGCTGAGTCGCTCCAGGCTACCAGAACCGTAGCCCGGATAAGGCGTAACGCCGCATCCGGGACTTTACCCTTCTCAGAACGAATACGACACGCTGCCGACAATGCTCCGCTCGGCGCCAAAATAGCAGTACGAGAGCGAGTTACAGGAGGCAACATAGCTCTTGTCCGTCAGGTTATTGACGTTAACCTGCGCGCTCAGCCCTTTCAGCCCCACCTTCGACAGGTCGTAGCCCACGGCCATATCCACCAGCGTGTACGACGGCAGGGTGTGGGTGTTCTGGCGATCGGAGGTGATGCCGTTAACGTAGCGCACGCCAGACCCCACGGTCAGGCCGTCAAGCGGGCCGCTTTTCACGTCATAGCTGAGCCAGGCGCTGGCCTGATTACGCGGCGCGTAGACGGCGCGCTTGCCCTGCTCTTCCGGGCTGCTCTTCTTGTAGCGGATATCGGTGTAGGTATACGCCGCCTGCAGGCGCAGGTTATCCGTCAGCTGGCCCACCGCCTCCAGTTCCACCCCTTCGGATTCGATCTCGCCGATGGAACGGTACGGGTCGGTCGGCTCCTCTTTGGTGGCGATATTTTTCTGGTTGATACGGAACACCGAGGCGCTGTACATCGCCTGCATCCCTTCCGGCTCGTATTTCAGTCCGGCTTCCCACTGCTTGCCCTTCATCGGTTCGAGGATCTTGCCGTTCTCATCGGTGAAGCTGGTCGGCGTAAAGGCGGTGGAGTAGCTGACATACGGGGCGAAGCCGTTATCAAACAGGTAGAGCAGCGCCGCGCGGCTGCTGAAATGGCCTTTATCCAGCGTGTCGCTGGTGTCGTTCAGCCTGTTATCGTTGGTGACCTTGACCTGGTCGTGACGGCCCCCCAGCGTGAAGCGCCAGTTATTGAGCGACATCTGATCCTGAAGATAGATACCGGTCTGTTCCAGCTTGTGTTTCTCATCGCTGTACTGGGTAATGTAGTCCGGGCCCGCGCCATACACCGGGTTAAAAGCGTCGATGGGCGGGAAGCCGCCGTAATAGCCTTTCACATGATTGTTGCGGCGCTGGTAATCCACCCCGGCCAGCAGGCGGTGGTTAACGGCGCCCGTTTCGATGTTGCCGTCCAGCTGGTTATCCAGGGTGATGGCGTTCATCTTCTCGTCTGAGCCGGAGTAGCCGCGGTTCAGTTCGCTGTCGTTCAGCCAGCCTGCGGCGTACACCTGGTTAAGGTTCACTTTGGTGTGCAGATAGCGCAGCTTCTGGCGCACCGACCAGCCGCTGTCAAAGGCGTGTTCGACGTTATACCCCACCATATCTTCCCGGCGGTCGTACTTGTCGTAATCATCTTCGCCTTCATAGAAAGTGTTGGAGATTTTCCGCCCGGCATGGGAGACCACCGTGCCTTCATAAGGCAGGCCGGAGTGGCTGCCGCCTTCCGGATCGCGGTGCAGGTAGGCCATCAGGTCAAGACGGGTACTGTCGGTGATGCGCCAGGTCAGGCTCGGCATCAGGGCGTAGCGCTCCTCTTTCAGCGGGTCGAATTGCGAATCGGCGTAGCGGGTCATGCCGCTCAGGCGCACGGCGACGCGGTCGTTGTCGTCCGCCGGGCCGGTAACGTCAAACGCCGCGCCGCGCTGGTTGTTATTTCCGGCGAAGACTTTGACCTCGCCACCGGCGTCGAAGGAGGGCTTACGGGAGTTAAGCGCCACAATCCCGCCGGGGGAAGAGCGGCCATACAGCACCGACGCCGGGCCGCGCACCACTTCGATGCTCTCTAAAAACCACGGGTCCACCACCAGCGAGCTGTGGGAGTTGGAGTCGCCCATCATTTTCAGGCCGTCGAGGTAGATGTTGTCCAGGCTGCCGTCAGAGAAGCCGCGCAGGACGATGTAATCAAAGCGGTTTGACGCGCCAATCTGGTTGCTGTAAACGCCGGGCGTGTAGCTCACCGCCTGACGCACGTTGACCGCGCCCTGCTCTTCATACTGCTGGCGGGTGACAATGGAGACCGACTGCGGGGTTTCGATATCCGGGGTCTCCAGCTTGGTCGCGCCGCTCTGCATCTGCGAGGTGACCAGCACCGTCTCTTCTTTGGTGGTTTCCTGTGCCAGAGCCAGCGCGCTGAACCCACCCGTTGCGCAGCCAATCATCAATGCCAGTCGCGTTTTTGCGAACATCCCAATCTCCTGAAGCCGTTATTATTGTAAATAAGAATTATTACCCTTTTGCCCGCGCGAATAGCTATGCGCAGTGACGATTCACGTATGCGCGGTGCCAAAAGGTGTGCCTAAAGGGAAAAGATGGGCTACGCGTCTGGTATTTGGGGGGTAGCCCGGATAAGCGCAGCGTATCCGGGATGAAACAGCTTTACGCAGGAGCGTGCAAACGATCCAGCCCCTGGCGCAGGTCGGCGATCAGATCGTCAGGATCTTCCAGCCCGATTTGCAGGCGCAGGGTCTGCCCCGCGTGCGTCCAGCGGGTGGCGGTGCGGTAATCGGTGCAGTCGAACGGAATGATCAGGCTCTCAAAGCCGCCCCAGGAGTAGCCCATGCCGAACAGCGACAGGCCGTCGAGCATCCGCGTGACGGCGGCTTTATCCCAGGCCGGGTCGAGCACCAGCGAGAACAGCCCGGACGAACCGCTGAAATCCCGCTGCCAGAACGCGTGGCCAGGGCAGCTTTCAAACGCCGGATGCAGCAGGGTTTTCACCTCCGGCTGCTCCGCCAGCCAGCGGGCGATTTTCAGCGCCCGGTTTTGCGCCTCCTGCAGGCGAATATGCAGCGTGCGCAGCCCGCGCAGGGCAAGGAAGCAGTCCTCGCCCCCGGCAGCATAGCCATACTGTCGTAGGTGGCGCGCAGGGCGGGCCAGCTTTCGGCATTGGCGCTCACCAGCCCCATCAGCAGATCAGAATGGCCGCTCAGGTACTTGGTGCCCGCCTCCACCGACAGATCGCAGCCGTGGCGGTGCGCCTGGAAGAAAACCGGCGTCGCCCAGGTGTTGTCGATAATGGTCTTGATGCCGCGCTCGCGGGCCAGCCGGGTCATCAGCGGCACGTCCTGGATCTCAAAGGTCTGCGAGCCGGGGGACTCCAGAAAAAGGGTCGACGTCTCCGGGCGCATCAGCTCAATGATCCCCTCGCCCACCAGCGGGTCATAATACTCGGTGGTAACGCCAAATTTTTTCAGCGTCAGGTCGCAAAACTTACGGGTCGGGCGGTAGACGGTATCCGGCATCAACAGGTGATCCCCGGCCTTGAGCGTCGACATCAGCGCCAGCGATATCGCCCCCAGGCCAGACGGCGACATCACCGTTCCCGCCGCCCCGGCAAGCTCCGTCCAGGCGTCTTCCAGATTTTTTAATCGTCGGCGTGCCCATGGTGCCGTAGGCGAAAGCCGCCCGGCTGTGCTCCAGATCCTCGACGCTGGCGAAAACCACGGTGGAACCCCGGTAGATGGGGCCGTTGACGAACCCGTACTGATCCTTCACGTTGCGGCCAAGCTGGGTCAGCCGGGTGGCGAGTTGTACCTGCTTTTTCATTTTGCTTCCTTACGCGCGCCGGGCTTCGCTGGGGGCGATGCCGTAACGGCGACGAAACGCGGTGGAAAAGTTAGTCGCGTGCTGATAGCCGGACATCCATGCCGCCTGCTGCACGCTGTATCCCTGGGACAGGTAGCGGCGCGCCAGTTCAAGGCGGCAGTCGCGCAGATAGTCAAACACCGGCAGGCCGTAAGCCTGGCGAAACTTCACGCGCAGGCTGCTGCTGCTCATTGCCGCCAGCTGCGCCAGTTCTGCCAGAGTGTATTCTTTTTCCGGCTGCTGTTCGAGCAGGCGACGAACGTTCTCCAGACGATGCCGTTCGCCGCCGGGGCAATTCTGCCGCGCGTCGGCCCCCTCCAGCCGCTGCGCCAGGCCGTGGCCCAGCAGCTGCAGCATAATGCCCTCCAGCATCAGCTGGCGCGACAGTCCCGACACATCGGAAAGCTGGGTATGCTGCAGGCCGGAGAGCAAAAAGCCCGGCACCTGCCACAGGCAGGTCGGCGCGCCGCTGCTCTCCCACTGCTGGAGCAGCGCCGATAACAGCGGCGACTGCCAGCAGCGCCCCGGATCGACCCCCAGCGACAGCGTGCGCAGGTGATAATCGGCAAGATGGCTGGCGTTCATCACCTGCTGTTCGCCAAGCCTGGAAGTAAAGGCCATACCGGCGCGCACCACAAACGCGTCGCCGTTCACCTGTAGCATGACGCTGCCTTCCAGCACCACCAGCATATAGAGCGGGCAGCTGTGCAGAGAGGTGGTTTCATAAGGTTGCAGAACGCGAATATCGGAACTGGTCAGGCTCAGGCCGGAGGAGAGCGAAATCTCTTCCACATTGCCCTGAATAACGATCTGTTTTTCTTTGCGGGCGTCCCGGCAGCCAGCGAGGGCAGGAAAGCGGTAATCGATGCCGTAGCGTTCGCCGAAGCCAAGAAAATCCTCAACGGAAAAGTGTCTTTTTTGCATAGCAGGCAGCCATCGCGAGTCGATCCAACGTTCGGCTTGCAACCTTACCACCGCCCCTGGAGGGCATCAATAAGATTGAGAATTATTCTCAATTTTACCGCTGTGTTGCCAGCTTTGAGAGTTGTCTTCACCGCTGACCATTATATGATTAGCCACGTAATGTAACCCTCGCAGGAGGTTTACCGCACGTCAGAATCGGGAAATCAGATGACAAAACTTGCGCAGCTTGAACAGCTGGTGGCGAAATACCAGGGCGATCTTGCGTATTACCATTCAAAAAAATATAACGAAACGCAGCTCAGGACGGACTTTCTCGACCCGCTGTTCACCCTGCTCGGCTGGGATATCATCAATGCCCAGGGCAGGCCAACCAACGAGCGCGAAGTGCTGGTAGAAGAAGGGTTAAAAGGGCGGGCGGGGGAAAACGCGAAGAAGCCCGACTACACGTTCCGCCTCTTTTCCGAGCGCAAATTCTTTGTCGAGGCGAAAAAACCGAGCGTCGATATCACCCTCGACCCGGAACCGGCGCGCCAGGTCAGGCGCTACGGCTTTACCGGCAAGCTGAAAATCTCGGTGCTGACCAACTTTGAATACACCGCGATTTACGACTGTTCCACCCCGGTGAGTCAGGACGACGCCGCCAGCCATTCGCGCATTAAGCTCTGGCACTACACCGAACTGGCGGAAAACCTGGAGGAACTGCTCGCCTTAACCGGCCGCGACAGCGTCTACTCCGGCCAGTTCGATAACGAATGGGCCGCCATCGAGAGCAAGATCCTGCGCTTTAGCGTTGACGATCTGTTCCTCAAGCAGATCAATAGCTGGCGCTTAATGCTGGCAAAAGAGTTCCTGACGCTGAAACCGGATCTGAGCGCCGAAGCGTTAAACGATCTGACGCAAAACTACATTAACTGCATCGTTTTCCTGCGCGTCTGCGAAGATCGCGATCTGGAGGCCTATGAAACCCTCTGGTCGCTGGCGCAAAAAGCGGATTACCCGGCGCTGGTAAAAACCCTGCGGGCTTCCGACAAAAAATACGATTCCGGCCTGTTTGCGCTGGAGTATATCGATGAGCTGATCGGCAATGAGAACTCGGCAATCCGCGAGATCATCAACCAGCTCTATTTCCCCCAAAGCACCTATTCGTTCGCGGTTTTCTCCTCAGATATTCTGGGCAGCATTTACGAAATCTTCCTCAGTGAAAAGATCGTTATCGGGCCTGACGGCGCGCCGGAAATGCGCCCGAAAGAGGAGCACCTGGAGCGCGATGTCGTCACCACCCCGCTGCACATTATCAAAGAGATTATCCGCAACACGGTGGCACCGTTTTGCCAGGGTAAAAGCGACCAGCAAATCCTCAGCGCCCGCTTCGCCGATATTGCCTGCGGCTCCGGCGCGTTTCTGCTGGAGGTGTTTCAGTATCTGCAGGATACGCTGGTCGACTATTACCTTGTTCATGACCGCTCGCAGCTACAGCAGCTTTCCGCCCATAGCTTTAAGCTCAAGTTCTCCGTTAAAAAAGCGCTGCTCAGCCGCTGTATCTACGGCATCGACAAAGACTATAACGCGGTGAAAGCCTGCGCCTTCGGCCTGCTGCTGAAAGTGCTGGAGGGGGAGTCGAAAGAGACCATCGGCAGCGAGACGCCAATCCTGCCAAAACTTCACCAAAATATTCTCTTTGGCAACAGCCTGGTGGAGCCGGACGACGGCGTAAGCCAGGCCAACCTGTGCCAGATCAACCCGCTGCGGCTGGCAGAAACGCGTTTTGATGTCATTGTCGGCAACCCGCCTTATTTGGCCACCGAACACATGAAGCAGTTTACCCCGGCGGAGCTACCCCTTTATAAAAAGCGTTATCAGTCGGCTTATAAGCAGTTCGATAAATATTTTCTGTTCGTCGAGCGGGCGATGCAGCTTCTCAACGAGGCGGGCTGGCTGGGCTATATTCTGCCCTCCAAGTTTATGAAAATCGGCGCCGGGAAAAACCTGCGTAAACTGCTGGCGGAGAGCGGCTATCTGCATACTCTGGTGTCGTTTGGCTCGCACCAGGTTTTCCTCAACAAAACCACCTATACCTGCCTGCTGTGCCTGCAAAAAGCGCCGCACGACACCTTCACTTTTTACGAAGTGAAAGACGTTAAAAAGTGGCTGACCCGGGAAGGCAACTCGTCGCTGTCAAGCGTGCACGAAGCCGACAGGCTGGATTCAGATACCTGGGTGCTGGAGAGCGAAACCAACGCTATTTTGCAGCGTATGTTCAGCAAATCAGCGGCGCTTGGGGAGATCCTCGGCAAAGGGGCGATTGCCAACGGCATTCAGACCAGCGCCAATGAGTACTATGTCCACAAGCCGCTCAGGCGTGAAAACGGCTACGTCTGGTTTTGCTACAACGGCGTGGAGTATCAGGTGGAGGAGGCGCTTACCCGCCCCTATTTTGAGACTCCGCGGTCGGGCGAGGACAACTTCTACAGCTATAAAGACGTGGAGCCGAACGCCATTGTGCTCTACCCCTACCGCAAGGTGGACGGGCGGGTTCGCTTTATTGACTATGACGATTTAAAGGCCCATTACCCGCACATGTTCGCCTTTTTGCAGGTGGTGAAGCCGTTTCTGGATGACGGCAAACGCTCGATCAAACCGGACCCGACCACCCCCAACGAGTGGTATCGCTACGGGCGTAGCCAGGCGCTGGAAAACTGCGACGTGCCGCAGAAAATCATCGTTGGCGTACTCGCCAGAGGGTACAAATACGCCATTGATAACCACCGCACGTTTGTCTCCTCCGGCGGGACGGCAGGCTACAGCATCATTAACGTGCCCGACGACTGCCCCTACTCTATTTTTTATATTCAGGCGTTGCTCAACTCCCGCCATCTGGAGTGGTTTGCCACCCTGTACGGGGAGATTTTCCGCGGCGGCTTTATCGCCCGCGGCACCAAAATCCAGACCCGGATGCCCGTTCCGGTTATCGATTTCACCGACCCCGCCAGCGTGGCCCGGCACACGGCCATTGCCGAACTGCAACGGCAGATGAACCAGCTCTACGGACAGATTGCCGGGGCGTCGGCGCGGGATAAAATTGTGCTGCAGCGGCAGTTCGCCGCCTGGCAGGCGCAGATGGATACGCTGATTGCCGCGCTGTTTGATTTAGGCGAGCTGGACGCAAAAATCCCAGCGGTAGAAGCGCTTTATCAGGGGCTGTGATGCAGGGGTTCGCGGCTGCATACTCCGTAGCCCGGATAAGGCATTTATGCCGCATCCGGGGATTCCCGGCTGCGCTGCGCTTAGCCGGGCTACCTGGCCCGTAGCCCGGATAAGGCATTCTGCCGCATCCGGGGGCCCCAACCTACTTCCGCAAGCGCCGATCTTTTAACTTCTCCCAGATCTGCATCAGCTTATCGTTGTCGGCCTGGGTAAAGCCAAGCCGGGCGAGGATCTTCTCCCCCTGGCTGCGGATCACCGCGGCGATATTGCCCGCTTTCACCTGCTCGTTGATCGCCGCCAGATCGTGCTCCATCCCCTCCACTACCGGGATATAAAGCTGCTCAATCTCTGACGGCACCAGCTCCAGCACGCCGCCGCCGTAGTAGCGCCCTTCCAGCTCGGCGGTAATGGCGGTAAGCGGGTTGAGAAAGCTGCACACCAGGTTTTCGCTGCTGGTGAAGGTGGAACGCACCCGGTAGGCGGTATCGGTGGTATACGCCTCCGCCTGGTTGAGGATCAGGCGCGGCGCTTCGTGGCAGCGTTTGAGCATACCAATGCTGGTGCTGTAAACCGACGGCACCTTATACCAGGGCTTACGGATACGGCACTTATAGCGGGTATGCAGCTCCTGGGACTGGCCGTAAAGAATGTACTCCTTCACCTTTAACGGCAGCTTATCGAACGCGTCGGGAATATAGAGGAAATTGCTCGGCAGACCGTTGCGTTGGTTTTCCGCATGCTGGCTGTCGTCGTACAGAATGCCGGGGCAGTGCTGGCTGCGCCCGAACATCGGGTGGGCATACTCCGCCAGCTGATACTGTTCCACGGTCTGGTTATCGACAAGGAAAAATTCGTTCGCTCCGGTGACGATGCCCACGTCCACGGTGGCGATATCGTTAAACTGGTGCACCGCCGGGTGGGCAACCAGCGCCTGGATCAGCGCCAGTTCGTCACGCTCCAGCACCGCTTTGGTCCACTTACCGGCCACGGTTTCGCCGTTGATTCCCGGCGTGCGGGCAAACAGCGTATTGGGATCCTCGGCCAGGAAGTCAAAACCGTTAACGCTGACGATCCCTACCCCTTCGGTCTCCTGCGCCGGATCGATTTTCTTCTCGGCAAAAATGATCACCGCCCCCTGGAGGGTGTCTTCAAACCAGATCTCCTTCGGATCGATGATGACGATCTTCGAGCACACCTGCCCGGCATAGCTGCGCAGCGACTGCGCGTGCATCACATGGATAATCTCCGACGGGATGACCATCCCCAGCCGTCCGCCGGGTTTCAGCAGCGCCAGCGCGGAGAGCAAAAACGGCACCCAGGCATTGGTATGTTTGGTGAATTTCTGGCTGAGGTGCTTAAACACCAGCTCCGCCTGCACCTGAAATTCATTTTCCAGGAACTGATAGCGGATAAACGGCGGGTTACCCAGCACGCCATCATAAAGCTGATGTTGTTCCGCCAGCTGTTTGTTGGCCCACAGCAGATAGTCGCCTTCGGTGACGGTGGCGTTGCCAAGCCCCAGATCAAGGCAGCGCTGCGCCGCCTTTTGCGCCTCAACGTCAAACAGCTCAAAGCACTCCACCGCCAGCGCGGCGTCGGCATGATTGTTATGGATAGCCTGAATAAAAGCGCCATCACCGCAGCTCGGTTCCAGCACGCTGGCCGGGTGGTTGCTTAACACCCATTTCGTCACGTAGTCGGCCAGGTTTTGCGGCGTATAGTAGCCACCGCGAAGTTTCTGACTGGTCTGGTCTGCTTTGAATTTCATTCTTTACCTTTGAAGAGCCCTGTTGCGCGCGGCATAGGTTACCGCCTTCAGGGCAAATCGCAAAGGGCGCAGGGCGCGCCGCATACGGATACATTCCCCTCTATTTAATAGGGAGATAAATAAAAGATAAAACGTGGTCGCCATCATACTTCGCGGCGAATAATCCTCTTATTAATCCGTTTGTGAGATTAATCGCGGTTATTTTTTTATTTGCCGCTATTTTTATAGCTCCCATCACCTCAGAGGACGCTGTAATGAAATACAGATTGATTTACCGCCTCATCGCACAGGGCGGCCTCAACGCCTGGTATAACCTCGATCCGCGTATCACCAACGACTTTCCGCGTTAATTCTCCGCTGCCTCTCATCTAACGAAAAATTTAACTGAACACGGCGTTCAGACGATATTCCTTTGCGCTTTTTTTATGCCGGGAAATATCGCTGCGTCGCAAGGCACCCTTTTGGAGAAATTATAATGAAACGCATCCCTGAACCTTTCCGCATTAAAATGGTTGAAAACATCCGCATGACCACTTACGACGACCGCGTCAAAGCGCTGGCCGAAGCCGGATACAACCCTTTTTTATTGAACAGCGAAGACGTCTATATTGACCTGCTGACCGACTCCGGCACCGGCGCGATGAGCGACCGTCAGTGGGCCGGGCTGATGATGGGCGACGAAGCCTACGCCGGTTCGCGCAACTACCAGAACCTGTGCGCCAAAGTAAAAGAGATCATCGGCTACCCCTTTACTATCCCTACTCACCAGGGGCGCGGCGCAGAGCAGATCCTCTTCCCCTGCCTGATTGCCCGCTGCAAATCCAAAAACCCGGTGTTTATCTCTAACTTCCACTTTGATACCACCGCCGCCCACGTCGAGCTGAACGGGGCGAAGGCAATCAACGTGGTGACGCCGAAAGCCTTCGACACCACCTCCTGGTACGACTGGAAAGGCAACTTCGACATCGACCAGCTTAACGCCACCATCGCCGAACACGGCGCGGAAAACGTCGCCGCCATCGTCACCACCGTCACCTGTAACAGCTCCGGCGGCCAGCCGATTTCCCTCGCCAACATGCGTGAGGTCTACCAGATCGCCAAAAAACACCGTATCCCGGTGGTGATCGACTCGGCCCGCTTCTGCGAGAACGCCTGGTTTATCAAACAGCGCGAAGAAGGCTACGGCGACAAATCCATTAAAGAGATCATCCGCGAGATGTACACCTACGGCGATATGCTCACCATGTCCGCCAAGAAAGACCCGCTGGTGAATATCGGCGGCCTGTGCTGCTTCCGCGACGACGAAGATCTGTTTAACGAGGTGCGTATTCGCTGCGTGCCGATGGAAGGCTTCGTCACCTACGGCGGGCTGGCGGGGCGCGATATGGAGGCGCTGGCGATTGGCCTTGAGGAAGGCACCAACGAAGATTACCTCACCTACCGTATTGCGCAGGTGGAGTATCTGGGCGAGCGCCTGCGCGAAGGGGGGATCCCCATTCAGTACCCGACCGGCGGCCACGCGGTCTTCGTCGACGCCAAACTGCTGCTGCCGCATATTCCGGCGGAGCAGTTCCCGGCCCATGCCCTGAACAACGAACTTTATCTGGAGGCGGGCATTCGCAGCGTGGAGATAGGCTCTCTGCTGCTGGGGCGCGACCCGGCCACCGGGCAGCAAAAGCCGTCGCCGATGGAGCTGCTGCGCCTGACTATCCCGCGCCGCGTCTACACCAACGACCATATGGACTATATCGCCGACTCGCTGATTGCCGTGAAGCAACGCGCCTCGTCCATTAAGGGGCTGACCTTCACCTACGAGCCGCCGGTGCTGCGCCACTTTGTCGCGCGTTTAAAACCGGTGGAATAAACCTGTACGACGCGCCTGCAACGGGCGCGTCTTTCCGATGTCACGCCTGAAAATATACGTTGCCCGATCGGGGCGATGCGAAATATGACGTCTATGGAAACTTAATATGGCCACTCTTACGGTAACAAATAAAGCTCCCTCATTGATCGGTGGCGCGATGATAATTGGCGGCACGATTATCGGCGCAGGCATGTTTTCTCTTCCCGTTGTGATGTCGGGTTCATGGTTTTTCTGGTCTTTACTGGCCTTACTATTTACCTGGTTTTGTATGCTGCATTCCGGGTTAATGATTCTGGAGGCGAACCTTAATTATCATATTGGCGCCAGCTTCGATACGATTACTAAAGATTTATTAGGCAAAAACTGGAATATTATTAACGGCCTGACCGTGGCGTTTGTTTTATATATTCTGACCTATGCCTATATTTCCGCCAGCGGCTCGGTTATTCACCACACCTTTTCACAGATGAATATTGATTTTCCGGCGCGGCTCGGCGGATTGCTGTTCGCGCTGGTGGTGGCGTTTATCGTCTGGCTAAGCACCCGGGCGGTCAGCCGGATGACCACCATCGTGCTGGGGGCGAAGATCCTGACCTTCTTTATGAGCTTTGGCGGCCTTATCTGGCACGTACAGCCTGCGGTGCTGTTCAACACCGCCGAGGTGAGCCCCAGCTACCTGCCCTATCTCATTATGACGCTGCCGTTTTGCCTGGCCTCTTTCGGCTACCACGGCAACGTACCGAGTCTGATGAAGTACTACGGCAAAGACCCGCTGACCATTCGCCGCTGCCTGCTGCTCGGCACGCTGATGGCGCTGGTGCTCTATATCTTCTGGCTGGTCGGCACGATGGGCAATATTCCCCGCCCGTCGTTTATCGCTATCGCCGGGAAAGGCGGCAACATCGACGTGCTGGTGCAGGCGCTCAGCGGCGTGCTGAACAGCCGCGGGCTGGATCTGCTGCTGACGGTGTTCTCGAACTTCGCGGTCGCCAGTTCGTTTTTAGGGGTTACGCTGGGGCTGTTTGATTACCTGGCGGATCTGTTTAAATTCGACGACGGTCCGCAGGGGCGTTTTAAAACGGCGCTGGTGACGTTTCTGCCGCCCATCGTGGGGGGCGTGCTGTGGCCGAACGGCTTTATTTATGCCATTGGTTTTGCCGGCCTGGCGGCAACGGTCTGGGCGGCGATTGTGCCCGCGATGCTGGCCAGCGCCTCCCGCAAGCGGTTTGGCAGCCCGCGCTACCGCGTCTGGGGCGGCAAGGCGATGATTGTGCTGATCCTCTGCTTTGGCGCGGGCAACGCCATTATTCATGTGCTGTCGAGCTTTAATCTGCTGCCGGTGTACCGGTAAAT
>NZ_HE578947.1:379231-400305 GCF_000321045.1 Phytobacter massiliensis JC163 | reverse complement strand
CCAGGGAGAGGGTCGGGGTGAGGGTATCAGTCCCCAAAAATCAGTTACTCGTCAAAATACCAGTAACCCTGGTTTACCAGCCCGGTCAGCTCGGCGATAAACGCCGGGTTGTTGATTGCCTCACCCAACTGCGCTTTGCCAATCAGCAGCTCGCGGCACAGCGCGTCGGCGGCCTGCGGCGCGACGGTATCAAACCGCTCGCTGTTGACGAAGACACTGCCGCTGACGTTAAGCACCCGCAGCCCGCCGAGGCGGGTTAACACGCAGCCGTCCATCAGGGCATCGAAAATCTCCTGCGGCTCGTACGGCGGCTCTGCCGGGGCGATATCCAGCTCGTGGCGCGGCGTGGTGATAAAGCGGCCAAACCACTGCTTAAAGTCTTCCGGCTGATTAATCATCTCGATCATCATCGCGCGCAGGCGTTCAAGCTCGTACTCCTCCACCTTGCCGGGATGATCGCGCAGGATTAAATCAGGATCGGTGTAGTGCTCGCCACCCAGATCCTTATCCACCGCATAGTCGGCGAAGCTGCTGATCAGATCGCGCCCGTTCGGCCCGCGAAAACCAATGGAGTAGTTAAAGGCGGTTTCGTGGGTGATGCCATCGTGGGGGAATCCCGGCGGAATATAGAGGATATCCCCCGGCGCGAGATCTTCATCGATGATCGGCTCGAACGGCTCGACGTGCAGCAGCGCCGGATGCGGGCAAAACTCTTTCAACGGCAGTTTATCCCCTACCCGCCAGCGGCGGCTGCCCATCCCCTGGATAATAAATACGTCATACCAGTCGATATGCGGGCCGACGCCGCCGCCGGGGACGGAAAAGGAGATCATCAGATCGTCAAAGCGCCATTCAGGGATAGCGCGAAACGGCTTCACCAGTTCGGCTGAAGGGGCGTGCCAGTGGTTAACCGCCTGCGCCAGCAGCGACCAGCCGGTCTCGCCTAAGCCGTCAAAATGTTCGAACGGGCCGTTGCTGGCCTGCCATTCGCCGTTAAAACGGCTGACGAGGCGACTGTCGACTTCCACCTCCATCGCCAGCCCCGCCAGCTCGTCCGGCGTGATGGGATCGACGAAATTTTTAAACGCGTTTTTCAGCACCACCGGCTTTTTCTGCCAGTACTTTTCTAAGAATTCAGGCCAGTTAAGGTCGAGTTGGTAAGCCATGTGGAGACACCTGTGAAGAGAGTAGCGGGCGATTATGCGGGGTAGAAGCCTGGATTACTTTGTCGACGGTCAAGGGAGAAGCAGACGGGAAAACAGCCCCCGTCGCCGTTACAGCATCCCCCCTCGGCGACGCTGATGCGTAAAATATCTACCGCGTTGCTCTACCTGATAATGGCTTCAGGTTATTCTCAAGCACAAATTATACTTCCATACAAGTTCTTTGATTTATTTTTTGGCTGTGAATTATTTCCCAGGTATATTCTTAAGTGTTATAGCAAAAAATTGCTATTTTTAACGGCGTAAAAAAAATTATCAGCGATATAGTTATTAACATTTCACGCTAAATCATACACACAGCGAATGATACATTTGCCCGCCGTAAAGTCAAAATAGACAACAACACTAACAATCAACAAGTTAAGTAAGCAACATCCTGCACAGATAAAAGCATCGATAATAATAAATTTATATTATTTATATATAAACCAACAAAAAGGCGGAAATATGTTAATTTATGTTAAATATTAATATCTTGCACTCACGAGTTGCACGCTTCTTAATCAGTTCCTTTTGTGCTTCAAATCACATTTTTACCCGTAACTCTCATGGTAGCCTTCGCGCTAAACAATATCTTTATTGACGAAACCTGGCTGATGGATAAGCATGAGGTAATAGGCAGTAAACGCTTTATGAAAGCTATTGTGGTATTTACGAACTAACAACCATTTAGCGCGACGTAAAAAACGGTGTATGCAACATGGAAGTGAAATACATCTGCGCGTAATTCCCGCCCACGCTGGCATTATCCGAATTCACTTCTCTAAAAGCACACCTGATCCCCATCAGGGGCCTGTTTACGCCGTAAAAAAAGCGGTTAAGTCTTTATTTTTATTTAATAAAGATCTAATCAGGTGACACCTGTTAGCCAAAAATAGTGGGCCTATACGCCTGCAATTGCGCGCGCAGAAACGTGCACCCGCGTCGGATGACGCAACAAACATTTATGCCAGAAGAATTTTTTTGCTGGCTCAGGGATTAAAATGTGGAGGGAATCTACACGTGAATAAAATTTATCGCGTTGTCTGGAATAGTACGTTAATGCAATGGGTCGTCACCTCCGAGTTGGGGCGTGGCAAAATCAAGCGGGCGACCAACAAAGCGCTCGCCGGGCTGGCTATCCTGCTCGCCCCAATGGCGCAGGCCAGCGAATGCAATACGTCGACCTTAACCTGCGACCTCGACAGGCACTGGTCTTCCTCAGCCAATAACTACAAAGCAGGCGCCGTCGACATCAACGATGGCCAGACCTATCGCATAAACGGCCCCGAAACCTATGACTACGCCGAGGGCAGCTACAAGGTTTATAACTCTATAAACGACCTGATCGCCGCAGGCTATATCGATGCCGAGCCGCTTCCACCTGAGGATAAGCAGGTCAATTTAGGCTCGAAAAGCCAGAATATTACCATCACCGATCCTATCACTAACGCCTCGACGGTCGTCTCCGTTTACAGCTCTGACGCCATGAGCGAGCTGGAGAGCGGCTACTCGCGCGGTGGCTACGGCGTAGCGAAATCCGGGCCGGTGGATGTCTATTACCAGACCCGCTTTGTCACCGTGACCGATGGTACGGCGGATATTTATGCCGACGGGCTGGAGATCGCTGGCGGCCATCGCGATACGCAGCTGATCTATGCGGACAGCACCGTCTCCGGTCAAGCTGCCACGGCGATATGGAACAGCCAGAACACGGTCTATTTCGGCACCGAGCGGGATTACTCGACTGCGCCAACCGACACGGCAACGGCAAGAGTCTCTACCTACAAAGGCGATTTCTCCGCCTTTGACGGCACGACCACCTCGGTAAATAGCCTCAGCGATCTGCAGTCCTACAACAACTGGCTGATTAGCAAGATCCAGTCCGGTGAGCTGGACATCGCCAGCTATGACGCCGAGCTGCAAAAAGCGTATACCACCGTCTCAACCAACTACACCTTCAATATGCTGCCGCCTGACCCGGACCCGATCCTGACCCAGCCTGCGGGCGCATCGGCTCTGCTGATGGCCAACGGCGATCAGGCAAAGGTCATTCTGTCTGAGACGGGGAGCATTACCGGTGATATTCGCGGCCCCGGCGTCGGCTCCACCGACGCCACCGTGTTCAGGCTCACCAACGGCGGCACCGGCATTAACGATGGCGTGATCGAAACCACCTATTACACCGCCACCGTGCTCTCCGGCTCCAGCTTCTTTAACAACGGGAAAATCACTACCGGCACCCAGGACAACGGCGTACCGGGTCTCGGCGTTTATGTGGCGAACGCGGGCAGCCGGTTTATCAACACGAACGAGCTCAATATTTCCCCCTCTTTCTGGTCCGATAGCCAGAGAAGCAGCGGCATGGCGAAGGGCATCACCGTCTCCGATTACGCCAGCGCAACCAATGAAGGCACCATTAATATCGGCATTACCGAAGGGGATAAGGGCCGTGCGCTGGTCGGCGGCGCCTATGGCGTGGTGGTGGGCGAGAATGGCATCTTTACCAACAGCGGTGAGATGTACATAGGCCGGTCACCCGGCGGTGACGACGTTTACGCCGCGCCGAAATCGGCCGCCATTGTTGTTGACGCTGGCAACGCGGGCACTGTCAATAACGAAGGCTCTATCACACTCGGCACCATGACCGACGGCGCGGTGGGTATCCGGGTACAAAGCGAAGGCACCCATGATGTCACCAACAGCGGCACTATCAGGATCCTTAGCAACGGCAATGACGGCGAATTTGTCGCCAAACAGAATATCGGTATTTTCGCTGATAACGGCGCTAAGGGAATAAAAAACACCGGCCTGATTGACATCCAGGGCACCAACTCCATCGGCATTAAAACCCTGAGCGGCGGGCAGGTCAGCTCCTCTGGCGACATCAATATCACCGGCGGCGCCGATCCGGCGACCGGGCTGCGCAACTACGGGGCGTGGGCCGAAGGCGCGGGCTCACAAATAGATATCTCCGGCACCGTTAACCTGAAAGGCGACGGCGCGATTGGCGTTCACGCCCGCGATCAGGGCACCATTAACCTGTCGGGCAACGCCGCCGTGACCTTTGCCGACGGCGAAAGCCAGATTGGCTATTACGTTTACGGTACCGGTTCGAAAATCGTCAATACCAGCACCGGCGCGCAGGAGGTGACGACCAAAAAATCCACCCTGATGCGGCTGGACGGCGGCGCGGCCTTTATGGGGTCAGCGCTGGCCACCTCAACAATGACCGCGTCTGGCGAAAGTTCTACGGTCATCGTTGCGACCGGCGCGGGCACCACGGTCGATTCCGGCGGCATGACGGTCAACGTCAGCGGTAAGAACGCTACCGGTTTTGTGATTGAGGGAGGCGCAGAGGGCACCATTGATGCCGCCACCACCATTAATCTCACCGGCGAAGGGGCCATTGCGGCGATTGCCGATGGTCAGGGCCATGATTTAACCGGCGCGGCGCGCACCATGACCGACGCGGAAAAACAGGCCACTATCCTTTCCGCAGGCGCACACCTCCACTCGGCGCTGAACGGGGTCACCGGCTATATCGCCCGCAACCTCGCCAGCCTGACGAACTCCGGCGACATCTACTTTTACGGCCAGCGGACAACGGGCATCAAAGTTGAAGAAGGCGCATCGGGCCATAACAGCGGCCATATCACCCTCAACGGCGCGGGCAGCACCGGTCTTGTCGCAACCGCCAGCACGGCAGACACCCAGCTGACGTCAACGGGCAATATTACCCTCAACGGCGACTGGGATGGCGCTGATGAAAGCACTCGCTCCGTCGGCGTCAAAGCCAGCGGCGACAAAGTCAACGTCACCATTGGCGACGGCGTTAACGCGGCGACCATCAACCTGCACGGCGCAGGGACAGTAGGCGTATACGCAACCGCGGGCAGCCAGGTCACGCTTAAAGACAAGGTCAACGTCACCTTCGACAGCAATAAATCCGATCAGGTCGGCTTTTGGGTCGATGGCGAAGGGTCAACCATCAGCACCCAGGCAAGCAGCTCGCCAACGCTGGTACACGGCGACGGGGCGACGCTGTTTAACGTCACCAACGGGGCCGCCATGAGCGGCGACCTGAACCTTAACCTCTCCGGTAAAGCCAACAGCAGCAAGGTCACGGCGGGGATTCGGGTCAATGGCGAAGGTTCCACGGCGACGCTCGGCAGCAGCAGCCATTTGACTATTGGTACTAACGCCACCGGGGTCATCGCCGAAGACGGCGGCCAGGCGGTTATCGCCGCGGGCGCAGCATTCACCCTCAGCGGCGATAACGCGATGGTGGGCCATGCCATTGGCGAAGAGAGCCGGGTCGAAAACCGTGCGACGGTCACCTCCCTGGCCGGCAGCACGGGCTCCACCGCCTTTAAAGCGCAGGACGGCGGCACCATCACCAACCAGGGGAATATCAATCTCTCTGCGGGCAGCGGCCATACGGCTATCGACATCGACAACGGCCACGTGGTCAACACCGGCAACATTATCGCCAACGGCACCGCTATCCATATCAAAGGATCGGAGAGCACCATCAGTAACTCCGGCACCATTGAGGCGGTAGACGGCGTGGCGGCGATCCACGTTGACGCGGGCGCGGGGCTTAACCTGAGCGCCGCCTCCACCACCGGGAAAATCGTCGCCAGGGGAACGGCGGACGGCATTCTGCTCGACACCGGCGCATTAAGCCTGAACGTCGCCGACACCTTTATCGATCTCAGCGACGCGTCTTCCACCGGCATCGGCATCCACAACGTCGCGGGGATCGAGGGGATCACACTCGACAACACCCGGATCGACGTTGGCGGCAACGGCATCGGCATTAAAACCGGGGCGACGCTGGCGAAAAACAACTCCGGCACCATTAACGTTAATAACGGCACCGGCATCCTGGTACAGAACGAAAACGGCAGCGCGGCGGCCACCAGCCTGGATATCTCCGACTCCGCCGCGCTGACTATCAACGTCACCGGCAGCGGAACCGGCATCAAAGCCACCCTTGACAGCAATGACCGCACGCTGAAAAGCAACGCCAACGTCAATATCAACAGCGCCACAGGCGGCCCGGCCATTGACGTAAGCGGTGCAAAAACCGTGAACAACGCAGGCAAGCTGATCTCGCAGTCTACGGTCGCGGGCGGCAGCGTGATGGACGTGCACGAAGCGGCAACCATCAGCAACAGCGGCACCATCCAGGCGGCGTCCGCGGATCTTACCGCGATCGCCATGAGCAACAGCGGCGATAAAACCTTTACCAACAGCGGTAACATCGTCGGCAAGATGGATTTTGCCAGCGGCGATAACACCATTAACCTGAACGCGGGCACCGTTGACGGCGATATTCTCGCCAGCGGCGGGGCCAACCACCTGACGGCCACGGGCGGCTCCGTGCATACCGGCAACGTGGTGCTGGCGGGGGATAAAAACAATACCGTTACCGTCACCGACGCCGCCACCCTGGGCGACCTGACGATGGGGGACGGCGACAACAGCCTGACGGCTATCGCGGGCGCGGTATTGGGTGCCAGCACGCTGGGCGCGGGCGACAACACGATCGTCCTGACTAACGCCACCACCGGCACCGTTACCGCAGGCGACGGCAACAACAGCCTGACGGCGGGCGGCGCCACCACCAGCGGGGCGATGACCTTTGGCAACGGCGACAACCAGCTCGCCCTGTCAGACACCGCCACGGTCAACGGCGCTATCACCACCGGCACGGGCAAAAACAGCCTCACCCTGAGCGACAGTGCGCATATCGACAGCTTTAGCGGCGCGGCAGGCGGCGAGCATCACGTCACCGTTAAGGGCAACGCCACCTTTGATACCCTTGACGCCGGCACCGGCGGCAATGCCGACAGCCTGACCTTTGATAACGCGGATTACACCCTGGCCGCCAGCGCCGACGTGCAGCATTTCGACATGCTTAATCTGCGCAACGGCGCGAGCTTCACCACTAATCAGCAGATTCAGATGGGCGACGGCGCGACCACCTCCGGGCGCATTGATATCGATGAAAACTCGGCGCTCAACCTTACCGCCACCGGCAGCTATACGCTTAACCACGCCCTGAGCGGCGACGGTCTGATTGACGTGCAGTCGGGCACCGACTTTAACTTCGGCAGCAGCGCCGGTTCGCAATTTGCGGGCACGGTACAGATGAACAGCGAGACGTTCAGCCTCTCCGGGCTGAACACCGCCGCGCTGACCAACGCGACGCTAAAAGTGATGGCCGATAACGTCACCACCGTCGGCAGCGGCGTCCAGACGATCGGCGGGCTGGGCTTTGACGGCGGCACGGTGGATTTCGACGTCAGCATCCCCAACGCCGCCACCGCCGGCAGCCGTATTGCGGCCAACACACTGGATGCGAGCGGGACGGGCAACGTCATGATCAACAGCGACGGCTTTGATAACGCCACGCCGCCGGTGGTCGACGAGAGCAAGAGCCTGCTTGACCAGCAAAACGAAACGCTGGTGCAACTGGTATCGGCGAACAGCGTCACCGGCGAAGGGGGCAACCTCAAGCTGGTGGACGAAAACGGCAACGTCCTGAGCAACAGTACCGCCATCGATGTGCTGCAAAACGGCGTGCACGCGGCGGACGGCTGGTACGACTACCGGCTGACCACCAAAGACGACGACGGCACCGCCAACGGTCTGTATGTCGGCTACGGCCTGACCCGTCTCGACCTGCTGACTCACGGCAACGATAAGCTGGTTATCAACACCGCTGGCAGCCAGGAAAAAACCTTCTCGGCACAGATTACCGGCAGCGGCGATCTGGGCGTGCGGGCGGGCGACGGCGCAGATGCCCTCACCCTCAGCAACCTGGAGAACAGCTATACCGGCGAGACCGACCTGCAAAGCGGCACGCTGATCCTCGGCACCGATAACGCCCTCGGCCAGACCGCCAGCCTGAACATGGCGGCGGGCACCACCGTCGACATGAACGGCAAAACGCAGACGGTCGGCGCGCTGGCAGGCGGTATTGCCTCCACCCTGATGTTCAACGGCGGCGACCTGACCCTGAAAAACGGCGGCAGTTCGTCCGGCGCGTTAACCGGCAGCGGTAGCCTGACCGTGGCGGGCGGGACGCTGAATGTGAACAACGCCAACGCCGATTTGAGCGTCACCACCACCGTGAAGGCGGGGGCAGAGGCCATACTCAGCGATGTGCTGGCGCTGGGCACCGGCAGCGTGGTCGCCGATGGTGATGTCACCCTCAACAACGCGGACGGCACCTTCGCCAACGCCCTCTCCGGCAGCGGCACGCTGAACAGCCAGAACGGCAGCGACGTGCGCCTCGGCGGCGACAACACCGCCTTTAGCGGCGTGATGACCATCGACGATGACGCCTCCCTGACGGTCAGCGAAGCGAAGCATGTCGGCGCGACCAGCGAAATTCAAAACGCCAACCGCTTTATTGTTGATAACGCGGCGGCGATGACGCTGGATACGGTCGTCAGCAGCGTGGGCGATCTGATTAAGCGCAGCGTCGGCACGCTGACCCTGGCCGTCGATAACCTCTTCTCCGGCGAATTGCGGGTTGAGGAGGGCGTGGTCGCCATTTCACAGGATGCAAACCTCGGCGACGGCTCGCAGAGCAACCGCACCGTGCTTGACGGCGGCGACCTGCAAATCACCGCCGATATCACCACCGCCCGCAACGTCACGCTCAACCAGAGCGGCAGCGTGATCGTCGACGATGGCGTCACCGCCACCATGAACGGCTGGGATGCCCTGGGCAACGCGACCAGCGCTTTCACCAAAGAGGGCGCAGGCACGCTTATCTGGACGGGGGACAACAGCGCCAACCGCGCGGATGTCAACATCGCCAACGGCGTGCTGCAAATTGCGGATCTGACTAACCTGGCAAGCAGTACCGGGACGGTGAACCTCTCTGCCCCCGGCACGCTCTCCATCTACAAAACGGTGGCCGACGATCTGGACTTCACCCGCACGCTGGCCGGTAGCGGCACGCTACAGGTGGACCTCGGCGATAGCGATAGCGCGTTCACCTTTAACGCCAGCGCGGCGGGGGGGGATTTCAGCGGGACGGTGGCAATGAACAACGGCCGGTTTGTGCTGGATGAGGCGGCAGACGCCACCATGGCCGGGGCGACCCTCGCCCTCAACGGCGGCGACGGCAAGCTGGGGCATATGAAGCTGGAAGGCGAGCACGCCATGGGCGGGCTGACCTTTAACGGCGGCCAGCTTGAGGTGGACTACAGCAGCAGCACCCATCGTCCGACAGGGCACTTAACCGTCGACACGCTGGATGCGACCGGCGGCGGTACGCTTGCCGTCAATACGCCGGACAGCCTGCCTAACCCCCTGCCCGATCCTGGCGCGTCCCTGTTCGACCAGGATGATGGCGTATACGACCAGATCGTCGCGGCCCAGACCGTCAACGGCGCAGGCAGCCAGCTCGCCCTGACCCAGGCCGACGGCGCGCCGCTGGGGGAGGATACCGTAGTCGGCCTTGAGCAGAACGGCGTTGTCGCCGGTAATGCGCACTACAACTACTTCGGCGCGGTCACCGACGACGGGCTGTACCTGGGCTACGGCCTGACCCAGCTTGACGCCTTTGCCGACCAGTCGATTGTGCTGAGCAACGCCGGGGCCGTCGACAATAAGCTGGGGGCGAAGCTCACCGGCGACGGCGGCTTTACCTTCAACGCGGCGGACACCATCTATATCGGCAACGCGGCAAGCGACTACCGGGGGGCGAGCGACGTCAACAGCGGCAAGGTGGTGCTGATTACCGATAACGGCTTTGGTCAGACTTCGGCGCTGAATATGCAGTCCGGTACCCAGGTGGACCTGAACGGCAACGCGCAAACGGTCGGCGAACTCAATACCGCTGACGGCAGCGTGCTGGATATCAACGGCGGCGAGCTGACGGTGACCAACGGCGGTCTGGCGGCGGGTATCGTCACCGGCGCGGGCCACTTAACGCTGGCGGGCGGGACGCTGAATGTGACGCAAAACAACAGCGGCTACACCGGCACCACCCGCATTGACGAGGGGGCAACGGCGACGCTGAGTAAACCGCAGGGGCTGGGTAAAGGGGCTATCAGCCTCGACGGCACGCTGAATCTCGACACGGCGCGCGGCACTCTGTTCAACGCCCTTAGCGGCAACGGCGACGTGACGCTGACCCACAATGCAGATATCTACCTGGGCGGCAACAACCAGCACTTTAGCGGCCAGTTCGACATCACCTCCGGCAGCACGCTGACCGCGACGGCGGCGAGCCATCTCGGTGACGCGACGGTCAGCAACAGCGGCACGCTGGCGCTGGATACCGACAGCCGATGGACGCTGAGCAATACCGTCGAGGGCAGCGGTACGCTGATTAAGCGCGGCACCGGTACGGTGCTGCTGGATGCCGACAACGTTCAGGCCGGGTTGACCTCCATTGAGAACGGCGCTCTGCAACTGGGCGAAACCGCGGCGACCACCGCCAATCTGAGAAGCGATGTCACTATTGGTGAATATGGGGTACTCGGCGGCTACGGCACGGTAACAGGCAATGTCACCAACGCGGGCAACCTGGTGATGGGCGATGCCCTGACCGGCTCCGGCCACGGCACCTTTACCATCGATGGCGACTATATCGGCAATGACGGCACGGTGATTTTCAATACCGATCTGGAGGGCGACAACGCCTCCACCGACCGGCTGAACATTACCGGTGATTCCACCGGCACCAGCAAAGTGACCGTGGTGAGCGCGCGGGGTGAAGGGGCTCAAACCGTCGACGGCATCAAACTTATTGACGTGCAGGGCCAGTCCACCGGCACCTTTACGCTCAATGGCCGCGCGGTGGCGGGAGCGTATGAGTACTTCCTCTATCAGGGCGGCGTCTCGACGCCGGATGATGGCGACTGGTATCTGCGCTCGACCCTGGAAGACAACGGCGGCGATGACAACAACGGTGGCGGCAACGGCGGCGGCGATGACAATGGCGGCGGCTCAGATACCCCGACCTTACGTCCGGAAGCGGGCGGCTACGTGGCCAACATGGCGGCGGCAAACCAGCTCTTCCGCCTGCGCCTTGAAGACCGTGAAGGACGCGCCGAAAACTCCAGCCTGTGGCTGCGCCAGACAGGCAGCCGCCTGAAACATCGTGACGGCAGCGGGCAGCTTCACACCGCCACCAACAGCTATGTGATTCAGGGCGGCGGCGAGCTTTTCAGCCTTGATACCGCCGACAACGGCCGCGCAGGCTTCGGGGTGATGGCCGGTTACGGCAACGCCCAGAGCAAGACCTACTCACGCAGAACGGGCTACAAATCCGACAGCAGCGTAGACGGCTACACCGTCGGCGTGTACGGCACCTGGTACCAGAATGCCGCGACCCTCGACGGCGCGTATGTCGACAGCTGGGCGCAGTACAGCTGGCTGGACGCCAGCGTCAGCGGCGACGGGCTGTCCGGCGAGTCGTACAATATGGACGGCTTTAGCGCCTCGCTGGAGGCGGGCTATCGCCTGCCGCTCTACGAGAGCGACTACGGTCGGGTTTACCTGACGCCGCAGGGGCAGGTGTCGTGGAGCGGTATTACCGCCGACACGGTGCGCGAGTCCAACGGCACGAAGGTGACCTCCAGCGGCGAGAACAACGTCCAGACCCGTCTGGGGGTGAAAATCTCCCGCGACAGCGTCAGCTCGCTGGATAAGGGCAAAGGCAAACTGTTTACCGTCTATGCGGAGACCAACTGGCTCTACAACAGCGAGCAGCCGGGCGCCACGATGGACGGTAAAACGGTCAGCCAGGCGGGCAGCCGCAACGTGGCGGAGCTGAAAGTGGGGGCCGAAGGTAAGCTGAACAAGCACCTCAACGTCTGGACCAACGTCGCCCAGCAGGTGGGTGACAAGGGGTATAACGATACGGCGGTCATGCTGGGGCTTAAATATAAATTCTGAGGCGATTTAGTTATAATTTTTGGGGAAGGGTCGCGCCTTCCCCTTTTTTTTATATCATTCACCACTCAAATATTGAACCAAAACCCATCCAATAACCATATAAAAATTATGTGATACAACGCAATATTCAAAGTTGAGAATTTGTTATGTTGTTAACATGTTTTTCATTTCCTGAGTCTAAATACTCAGAAATCTTTATTTCCTTCTGACTTAATATAAAGGGTTAGCGCTATGACTTTGCCTAAAAAACACGAAGATGTTATTTTTAATATTGAAGAAATTAGAGCATGCCATAACCAGATATTAAGGATCCGCCCACCAGAATTAACACTAAACGACCAGTTTACGAATGAGCAGGACATAACCGGAATGGGGTTAACATTACATGAAACGGCCTCACCGATCGCTTTTCATTTCTATGATTATATTAATATTGAAACCTTCTGCTGGCGCAGGGGCGAAGAGACGCTGGATCTGGACGTTTACGCTTCGCTGCTGGAAGAGAAAGCTCATATCGACCTGACGGCCTGCTTTATCAATTCTCAAACGCAACAATGTATTACCACGCTTGCGCTGCAATCCACCACCATGACCGATAAGTTTTCTTCGGTAAACGCTATCGCCGTGCGGGAACATTTCGCCGATACGGATATGGACGCCTTATCCGTTATTGTCGACTGCCAGATGACCGATTTGCTGGGCCGCACCACCCATTTACAGATGATGGCCGACCTGACAATTAAGCAACCGCCCGCTAATGATGATATTGACGAACTGGCACCTGTTTACACCCATATTTACCCTAAAAAAGAGGATGCCACCGTTATTTTCGGTAGCGACCCGGGGTATGTACTGCCGGTGACCTATCCGCATGATATGGATAATATCGTTATTTTTTTGCGGCGCGTCCCGCAGCAATCAGGAGACAGCGATTATGTCTGTAATTACGACAGCGCTCATGGCATGACTCAATATTACCCTATCGTTGCTATACCCGCGAAGGGCATTATTCGCCTGGGGCGCAGCGTTAAAATAAATAGCGTTGTTAACAGAAAAGCGCTGCTGGAAAAAATCAGCAGCGGCGGCGTCGCGCCGATTACTGCAACAGGGTTCCTGCCAGAAGAGATCGACAACGGCAGTTTACAGTATGCCCTGAATACAGACTGGGGGATTCGCTTAGAACAGAAGGGAGACCTGACACCGCAAACCTATAACTTCACCCTGAGTTTTGAGGTGAATTATCAGCTCCCGGCGGGTAAAGAACAAACCCTGAACTTTGAAGTTTCCAGTAAGTTGCATGAAAGAGTGCGCACGGGCGAGGTCATCAAGGAACCTATACTGCCGTTAAAAATCATGTGGGGATGCGTTTCCGCCGACACGTTAATCACGATGGCCGATGGTAAGAAAAAAATAGTTCGTCTTATTCGCTGTGGCGAAAAGGTGTTAAGCGGACTGAACAGAGAAGTGACCACCGTGACGAATGTCTGGTTGGGGCCGGAAGAGAATCTGTACTCCATTTATACACAAAGTGGCAGAAAGTTAAAAGCCAGCGCTACTCATCCTCTCTATGTAGACACCACGGCAGAATTAATTCTGAAACGCGCTAGCGATATCCGGGTGGGTGACCTTGTGATGTTGTTTAAGGAGGGCAGAGTTGAACACGACGTCGTGCTTTCGGTAAAGACAATCCCCTACAATGACCTCGTTTATAACCTGTCGCTGGAGAACAATAACAGCTTTTACGCCAACGATTTTCTGGTCGGGGATATAGATGAACAAACTCGCGAGCGGAGATTTCAAAGATGAAACGCGCAACCTCCTATGAAGAATATTTAGCGGCGATAGAGAGTATCAAAAAACAGGACAAAACGACCTGGTTTAGCGCGGGCGAAAAGGCGCTCACAGCTGATGAGCAGAAGCTCGACAGTTACATGAAGAAAAAACGCGACGCATTACTCGGTGAAAAAAAGTATATCTATGATGCTTACTCCCCCGCGCTGATGTTTCACAAAGCAAAAACAGACATTATGAATAATGATCTGTTTGATATTTTCAAACGGATGCCACAAGGGGGCAATCTGCATATCCATACTGGCGCGGCATGGAACACAGAAAAGTTTACCGAAATGCTCGCCAGCAACCCCAATGTGTATGTCTATTGGGACCCGGACAATGCATTTCAGCGCACTATCCCCGATGGCAAATTGTTCCTCTTTTCGACGCGACCTGACAATCCGCATTGCTATAATTATCAGCAAATTGCCAGGCTTAATTCAAAGATCTTTATTGAGTCGAAAAAAAGACTCACCTTTATTGACCCGCGTGTCGATGATATTGAGTACATCTGGGGCGGTTTTAACGACTATTTTACTTCCATCTCGTCGATCCTTAAAGTCAGGTCGATCTATAAAGACTACTATGTTGCCGCGTTTAAATATCAGTATCAAAACGGCAATGACTACATTGAAATCAGAGCGGGTATTTCCGCGCTGAAAGAGAATAACGATGATGAACAGCCACGTAATGATGAACTGACCGGTACGCCAGCAAAACCGATGATCTATAGCGCAACGCCACCGGAGTGCCTTACCCTGCTAAAAGAGGCGTACCTCACGGCAAAAAGAGAGGGCTGCCCTGATTTAAAGGTCAAAGCGATTGTTGCGCCCAGTCGGCGCACCAGCCAAAATTTTGATGAAGACATTACCAACGCGATTGCCATCCTGAAACAGACTCCCGCCTGGCAACAGGCCCTGAAAGACGATGACGGCAGTGAATTTATCGTTGGCTTTGATTTGGTCAGTGAAGAAGATATCAACCACAAGACCGATGATTATGCGAAGGAGATCATTAAGGCCAACAGTAAGGTGGATTTCTTTTTTCATGATGGCGAGAGTAACTGGGTAGATAACGATAATATTCACTCTGCCTGGGCTTTAGGCACCCGGCGGATTGGCCACGGTATCAATCTGTATAATTTCCCTACGCTTCTAAAGAAGATCCGTGAAGAGGATATCTGCCTTGAGATCTGCCCCATCAGCAACCAGATGCTGCGCTACACCAAAGACCTGCGCATCCACCCTGTCGCCCAGTTTATGCAGCAGGGCGTGCAGTGCGCCATCTGTTCTGACGATCCACAAATCTTTGAAACTGCGGGCATCTACTATGACCTGTGGGAGGTCTATCACGGCGCGATGATCGATCTGCGCGATATTAAAAAACTGATTAAAAATTCCTATATTTACAGCGCCATGAGCCCGCGTGAGAAAGCGGTAAAACTGGCCGCGTGGGAAGTGAAGTGGCAGAAGTATATTCGGGATATGCAACCGCTGATTAAGTAGGTGCGACGTGCTCTGAGGCCCTCTCCCTTAAGGGAGAGGGTGAAACCCTACGCGGTATTTTACTCCTCCCCAGGCAGCTCATGCTTCCAGGGCGGGTTGGCTCCGGGGCGGGAGACGGTAACCGCCGCCGCGCGCATACCCAGCGTCACCGCTTCGCCCACCTGTTCCGGCGTCAGCGTCGCCAGCGCCTGCTTTGTCAGCAGCCCCTGCTGATGCAGGCTGGCCAGAATCCCGGCGTTGACCGTGTCACCCGCGCCAACGGTGTCGGCCACCGTTACGGCAACACCGGGCAGATGCACTTTGCCGCGCGCGGTCCAGGCATCAGCCCCCTGAGCGCCCCGCGTCACCACCAGCAGCTTTGGCCCCAGGCGTAGCCAGCGGGCGGCTATCTCATCATCGCTGCCTGCCTCATTAAACCAGGCGAGATCTTCATCGGAGAGCTTCACAATATCCGCCAGCGCCAGCATGCGCCGCATCCGTGCCAGATGGCGCGCCCTGTCGGTAATAAATACCTCGCGTATATTGGGGTCGAGAAACATCACCCGCCGGGGCGCTTCTCTTGCCATCAGCGCCTCGTAGACGCTGCCGCACGGCTCGGCGATCAAACTGATACAGCCGAACAGCAGCGCCTGAACCTCATCGCCGGGCGCGGGCAGATCGTCGGTTGACAGCATCCGCCCGGCGCTGTTTTCGTCATAGAAGGTGTAGCGCGCCTGCCCCGCCACCAGCCGGACAAAGGCCAGCGTCGTAGGAAGAGAGACTCGGGTCGAGAACGAAAAATCCACGCCAGACGCCGTCAACGACGTCCGCAGCATCTCCCCCATAAAATCGCTGGAGAGGCCAGAAAATAAGCCAACCGGCACGCCAAGACGCCCCAGCGCAATGGCGGTATTGAATGCCGCACCGCCGACACAGGGGACAAAGGCCTGCTCATTCTCCCCGATCCGGCGCGCAAGCATATCGATTAACGCTTCGCCGCAGCAGAGGATCATTGCGCATTCCCTCCGCGTTGGCGGCTCACTGCGACCTGAGGCGGCGTCTCCAGCCCATCGGCAATTTGCGTCCAGCGCCCGGCAAAGGGTCCATAAGCGGTCTTGATCTCAACGCCAACCGGCAGCTCCGGGCATTCGTTTTCGCCATTGCTACCCCAGTTTACCCAGCCAGACTGCCGCCGTTGCACAATCTGGAACGCGCCAGATGGCTGGGAAGTCCACCATACCATCGCCCGGCCGCTGGCGGAGTCGTACTCCACCGTTTTGCTGGCGGGACCGGGGAAGATGGTTTCATGAGGAACAGCGCACACCTCCACCGGGCTTGCGCAAAGAAGCCACGGACGATCGTTGAGATCGGCTCTGACGTGGGCGTGGGCACGCACCCGGCCCAGCCGCTCGCGCAGCTCCTCTTCGTCGAGCACCTTTTCCCAGGCGCTGAACATGCGCCAGTAGAGATCCCAATGGGCAGAGGCCATATCTGCAAGCTGTTCACGAAACTCCGCGAATTTAGCGCTCTGACTGGCGGAGTTCGCCACCGTATCGGCTACCATCGCCACCAGTTCTTCTGCATAGGGATCGCCCGCGCGATAACGGGTATCGCCATAAGCGGCAAAGCGATCGAACAGCAGCTTGCCGGGGCCGCTTTCAAACTCATCGCCGACGGTTATTTTGTTGGTTACCGAGCGGCCATTGATTACCGTCTGGAAGTCGTCCACCTGGTAGCGGCGCTGGAACCAGGGCGTTCTCCAGCTAAACTTCCAGTCGATCGAGAAATGTTTGCCGCGCAGCTCCGGCAGCAGGCCATCCGGGATAACGCCGTGCATCCGGTAGTGGTGAAATACCGGCCCCTGCTCAAGGGTGTCGATCTCAACAATGGTATGTTCCGGCGGGTTGATCAGCCCGTTTTCCGGGGTGAAAAAGGGGCCGTAAAAACCGCCTATCGCGTTATTGCCGGAGGGAAGCAGTTCAACCTGATCCTCCAGATGACGAAAATGGCGGATGCCCCATTTCGCCGCGCCAACCCCCTGCGCCGTGCCGCGGCACAGCTCCAGGTCAAACGCGCCGGTATCGAGCCGGGTAAAGCAGTCCGCCTCTTTGCCCGCAAGCTGGCGGATCCCCTGTGCCTCACGCGCTTCAGCGTCGCTGCACGGCCGCTCAAGCGTGAAGCGCAGCTCGCCCTCCATGCTCACCGTCGCGATAAACCGGCTCTCCCCGTCGGCGGCGTCATGGCGCAGCTGCTGGCAGAGAATGCGTTGGCCCTCTGGCGTCACCGCCCACCACAGGTCTCCCGTCAGCGTTTCAGGTACGGAAAAGATCACCGGTTCATAATCCCGGCGTCCGGGTTGCGGGTCCGTCACCGTAATGAGATAGGACATAGGTTTTCTCCATTAAAAAAGCGTACGCGGCCCGCCGCCGTAGCGGCGGACCCAGGTAAAACAGTCAGGGTTTATGGCGATGGGGGAAGCGATTTCCTGCGCCAGAAGGTGAAGAGTTCCGGGTGCTGTTTAAGGCCATCGATGGCCACCGCAAGGATGATGACGATCCCTTTCACCAGAAGCTGGGTGAAGAAAGGCACGTTGAGCAAAATAAGGCCGGTACTGAGCACGCCAAGGATGATCGAGCCTATCAGGGTGCCGATGATCCGCCCGCGTCCCCCTGCAAGGCTGGTTCCCCCCAGCACCACGGCGGCAATGGCGTCCAGCTCGTAGCCTGTCCCCGCCGTCGGTTGAGCGGAAATGACCCGCGCGGCAAAGATGATCCCGGCAAGCCCGGCGCAGACCCCGGCTATCATATACACCGAGGCGATGATCCGGTTGACCCGCACACCGGCAAGCCGCGCGGCCTGCGCGTTGCCGCCCACAGCGTAGATGTGACGACCATAGCGGGTACGCTCAAGGATAAACCACGCCAGCAGGTAGACGACGGCCATAATGATCACCGGGACCGGCACGCCCGCCAGATAGCCGTTGCCCAGTTCGCGGAAGCTAAGATCGCTTGAGACGATGGGCTGCCCTTCTGTGATGGTATAGGCCATGCCGCGCAGAAAGGTCATGGTGCCAAGGGTCACGATAAACGGTGCCAGCGCCAGATAAGCAGAGAGCATGCCGTTGAGTAAACCGCACACCGCGCCGACGCCAACCCCGGCCAGGATAGCCAGCGGCGCGGGCAGCCCGGTCATCGCCGCCACTACCGAAACGACGCCGGAGACAGCGACAATCGACCCGACCGACAGATCTATCCCGCCGGTTAAGATCACAAAGGTCATCCCGGCTGCCAGAATGGCGTTCACCGAAATTGAGCGGGCGATATTGAGCAGGTTATCCACCCGGTTAAAGTTCGGGGCGAATATCGACATCAGTACCAGTAGCACCAACAGAACGATGAGAATGCCCACCCGGTCCCACCACCTGGCAAAGTCAAACGGCGCTTTGGCGGGCGTTTCTGCGTGTGTTTGCGGATTATTCATGGTGTTCTCCTGATTGGCTGGCAAAGGTTCCTGTGGCATGCAGCATCACCTCTTCTTCTGTAGCCGAGGCGGATGACATTTCATGGACGATACGGCCTGCCCGCATCACCAGTAGACGATCGCTGATCCCAATGGCTTCCGGCAGATCGGACGAAATCACCAGAATCGCCTTGCCGCTGCGGGCCAGTTGGTCGATCAGTTCATAGATTTCGCGCTTCGCGCCGATATCGACGCCACGCGTGGGTTCATCAAGGATCAAAATGCGCGAATCGCGCAGCAGCCAGCGGGCCAGCGCCGCTTTCTGCTGGTTACCGCCGGACAGCGCTTTCACCGGCAGTTCAACCGCATTTTGTCGCAGCCGTAGCCGCTGCATCTGCTCCAGCACCGCACTGCGAACACGTTTACGTTTAACGACCCCGCCGGCGATAAAGCGATCCAGCGAGCTGATATCGATGTTGTGTTCTACCGCGTGTTCAAGGAATAGCCCCTGGGTTTTGCGATCTTCGGTCACCATCCCGATACCATCAGCGATAGCCGCCGCCGGATCGGCAGGACGGCTCTCTTTGCCGCCGATAACCACGCGCCCCTCCGTCCGCCTGTCCGCGCCAAACAGCAGGCGCGCCACCTCAGTACGCCCGGATCCAACCAGACCGGACATGCTCACCACCTCGCCTGCCCGTAGCTGAAAGCTAACCGGGCCGGTGAGTTTGCCAGTCAGCGAGCTGACCTCCAGTACCACCTCGCCCGGTGTGCGCGGCTCGTGCTGATAGAGGTCGACAATCTGGCGACCTACCATCATGCGCACCACATCGGTGGTAGAGACATTGTTCATCGCCTCGGTACCTACCCAGCCGCCGTCACGAAATACCGTGACCCGATCCGCCAGCCGCCACACCTCTTCCATACGGTGCGAGATATAAACCATGCCGACCCCCGCTGCGCGCATCTGTTCGATGATGCGATACAGCTCCAGCGTCTCCGCGCGGGAGAGTGCCGCCGTTGGCTCATCAAGCACCAGCACCCGCGCCTCCTCGCTCACCGCGCGAGCGATTTCCACCATTTGCTGACGGCCAATGCTCAGCGATCCCAGCGGCATGCGCGGATCGATATCCGCATGGATACGATCGAGTTTTTGCTGCGCTTCACGATACATGCGACGCCTGTCCAGCACGCCGCCGAAGGTGACCGGCTCCTGACCGAGGAACAGGTTTTCCGCAACGGTCATCTCCGGCACGGTATTGAGTTCCTGGTGAATGATGGCAATGCCGTATTTACGGGCATCGCGGGGCGAGCGGATATCAATCTCCTGCCCGTCCATGAAAATCCGACCGCTGTCGCGCTGCTCGTTGCCGGAGAGGATCTTCATGAGCGTCGATTTCCCCGCCCCGTTCTCCCCCATCAGGGCATGCACTTCCCCGGCGCGCAGCTCGAAACGCACCGCATTCAGGGCCAGCGTCGCCCCGTAGCGTTTGGAGATGTTTTCCAGCCTGAGCAGCGGTTGTACGCTATTTTCTGTCATGGTCGTTACTCCATGGGATGGAACACGCGCCCATCCCGACAGTGACTCTGCAATCTTTGGCTTTACCAGCCCGCGTATTCGCCGACGTTATCGCGGGTAACCAGCACGCTGGGAATCAGGATGGTGCGGGAAGGAATGGCTTTCTCAGCCGCCATATCCTGACCCAGTTTGATGGCCTGACGCACCATTTCACCGGGGTTCTGCGTGGCGGTACCGATAAACGGCGAGCCTGCGCGTTTGAGTTCGGCTACCGCTTCCGGGCTGCCGTCAACGCCAGTCACTTTAATGGCTCCCGCTTTCCCCGCCTGCTCGACCGCCAGCACGGCCCCCAGCGCGGACGGATCGTTCATCCCGAAGATGCCGGTCACGTCCGGGTGAGCGGTTAACATGTCGGTGGTCACCATCAGGCCGCTGGCGCGGTCATTACGGGAGGCCTGCTGGCCGACGATGTGGATGTCAGGGTATTTGGCGGCGACATTTTTGCAGCCTTTAATACGGTCGATAATGGTCTGGATTGGCGTGCCGTCTACCAGCAATACGTTGCCTTTGCCGCCCATCTGCTTGAACAGGTATTCGCAGGAGGTCTCCCCCGCCTGCACGGCGTTGGTCATGATCGCCGCATCA
>NZ_HE578947.1:353811-378823 GCF_000321045.1 Phytobacter massiliensis JC163 | reverse complement strand
ATGATCGCCGCATCAGCGCCTTTGGCAGGAGTATCGACGGCAATAACGAAAATACCGGCCTCTTTCGCCCGCTGAATAGCGGGTTCAATACCGGCTTCATCCACGGCAGAAATAATGATCAGGTCCATCTTTTGTTGAATAAAGGCGTCAATCTGGGTGTTCTGGTTAGCAAGGTCGACCTGTGCATCCTGCACGTTGAGGGTCGCGCCAATTTCCGCCGCCGCTTTTTTGGCGTTTCTTTCCATCGCCGAGAAGAAGGGGTTAGACATGTCCTGAACCATTAAGCCGATCCGGGCGATTTTTTTCGCGCCGCTGTCGGCCGCCGCTGCCGGTGTTATCAGCGCAGGCAAGGTCGCAAGCGCCGAGGCTAATGCGATGGACAACCCTAATTTACGAAATGTGTTCATGCAATTCTCCTTTATTCAACTTCTTGTAGGTCGGTACAGTCGGGTAAGGGATATCCGCAGGAATATTCCCTGAGAGTGTTTGCAATTTATTTTGTCGGGCAATAAAGCCCGACGAGTACAACGCTGAAATTAATTTCCCTGGTGCGGCGGCGTTATTTTTTGCCTCCACAACCGCATGACTGGCGAATAACTAACTCCGCTGGCACGCGTAATTGACAGGCAGAAGGATCGCCTTTTGTGCCCTCTTCTGCTTTTATTAGCCGGGTCAGCATCTCTGCCGCGCGACGGCCTATTTCTTCACTGTTCTCATTAAGCACCGTCAACGGCGGGTTTAATAATGGCGCCCAGTCAAATTCGTCATACCCCACCACCGCCATATCTGTTGGGATAACAATCTGGCGCTGCTGGAGCTGCTTTAACGCACCAAGCAGCAATGGGTTGTTGCCGGCAATCAGCACGTCGGGCAGCGTCTCAACCCCGGCGAGATAGTGGCCCAGCATTTCTGAGGCAGAGTGGGCGTCGTTTTCGGTTTCCAGCACGGTCAACGCCGCGCCGCACTGGCTGGCGGCATCGCGGATCCCGCGTTCGCGCTCAAAGCGGGTGGTCCAGCGCGTGGGATAGATTAAAAACAGCCAGTCACGGTAGCCGTGTTCCGCCAGATGGCTGCCCACCTGCTGACTGGCGTGGTAGTTATCCGTCGTAACGCTTGGAAAAGGGTGCTCTCCACACGGTGGCGAGTCGACGAAGACCACGGGAATTTCCCACTTCTCCAGTAGCTTCAGGTTTTCCGGTTTTAGGGTTACGGTGGAGATCACCCCTGCCATGCGCGATTCAATTAATCGGTTGATCATCCGGTCTTCTTGCGCCGGGTCCCATGCGCCATTCACCGCAATGTCGCCAAGCACGACCGTCCAGCGGGAGGGCTCCAGAACATGCTGAATGCCTGACATCAGGTTGAGGTAATAGGAGTTGGAAGCATGCGCGGTAACCACCGCCACCGAGTCCCGGCTGGAGCGACGCAGCTCCTGAGCGGCACGGTTCGGCACATAGCCCAGCTCGCGGGCGGCTTTCAGCACCAGTTCCCGGCTCTCGTCCGAGACCCCTTCCCCACCGTTGAGGGCTTTCGAGACCGTAAACATCGACAGCCCCGTCGCCTGGCTTACATCCCGCATTGTCGCTTTGCGCATTTCTTTTCTCCATTGCTGCGTCATAAACGTTTATTGTGGCAACCTAAACGTTTAGGTCGTTAAACATAAACGTTTAGGTTTGTTAGATCAGTGAGCCATTTCTCGTTTTTCGATCTTTATTGATGTGGCGCAATAATGGCGTGATGAGGAAGATAAGACGGGGTGAGTGCGGTAGCCCGCCCTCACCCCTGCGCTCTCCCAAAGGGAGAGGGAATTGATTTGTAGCCCGGATAAGCGTAAGCGCATCCGGGAAGCCCTGTCAGAAGAAATACTTAAAGCGTACCCGCGCGCCGTAGCGGTCCTGCGAACCTTCGTCGCCGCCCTTCTCATTCAGCCATGACCAGTACGTCCCCAGATAGATATTAAAGTTCTGCATATCCATAATATTGGGGATCTGGTAAGACGCATGCAGCGTGTGAATATCATAGGTGCCGGTATCGGTTATCCAGCAGCCGTCGTCACACTCCGCCAGCGCGCGCTGATCGAACTGCTCAATCTTGTTGTGCGCATAGATATACCCCAGCTCAAAGCGCTTCCACAGGGCGTTGACCCCGGCTGAAAAGTCCTTCTCCCCCGACGCGTCCAGATACGCGGTGTTCAGGTTAAGCACAACGCCATTATCCGGATCGTTTTTCAGGCCGTTCCAGGTCAGTACCGCGCCGTAGCCGTTGCGTTTTGACTGATCGACCCAGCTCCCCTGCTGGTTGTAATAGCCGTAGGCGTTGTTCACCAGGTTTGATTCCATCGCGGCGGAGAGGCTTAACGCATCCTGCGTCCATGAAATCACCGGGCGGACATAGACCACGTTTTTATCGTTGGTCAGTTTACGGCCATGATAATTACCGTCGACAAACAGCGAGCTGCCGTTTTCCACCAGCGTATTCACTTCGAAATACCAGTTATCAAGTTGCTTGCTGACCAGGAAATTACCGCCGGAATCGGAACGCCCCCGCGCCTCTTTCATCATATAGATATAGCCGTGGCCGTCGTCATAAAGATCGTTGGCGGTATCGCCAGAGTGCTGAATAAAGGTGTCCTGATTCAGCGGGAACATATCGAAAGCTTCGAAACGGCCAATTTTAATTTTCCAGTCGTTCTCCCGGCCAAAGAAAAAGGCGGCGTCATCTAAATTCATCGACCCGGTCATATCGGCGAGCGGCTGGGCGGTAAAGCCCGCAAAATGGCCGTTGTCGAGAGTGCGATAACCGTCAAAGCCCAGCAGAATCCGCCCGTTAATATCCCACTTCTCGTTGTCGTTATCACGATCGCCAATTAATGCCCCTTTGCGGCTTTCCGCGTCCATATTAAATTCGACATCGCCGTAGAATTTCAGATCGCCAAAACCGCTCAGTTTCAGCGAGGGGGCGGCCCGGTTATTCTGCGTCTCGGCAGCGGGCGTGGCGCTGACCACCGCCACGGCGGGTGCGGCCTGCGGGGCAGGCCCGGCCTGTTTAAGCTGGCGAATCTCCTTTTCCGCGTTCTGCGCCCGGGTTTCGGCGGCCTGTAACCGCTGCTCCAGCAGCAGCATTCGCTGTTCCAGCGTGGCAGTCGAATTCTGCGCCCAGGCCGCAGGCGCGGCCAGCGCTCCCCCGATAAACAGGGCTATCACTGTTTTTTTCATTATCGTGTCCATTATATAAAGTAAGAGGTATAAATTTTTAATTGTTGCCGCGACCGAATATCAGATGCGAATAGCCGCATCTGATATTCTGGCTTTATTTATAACGTAACGACTCAGACGTTATTTACAGACGATAGGCAAAACGATATTCACCGGAGCCGACAGTGGCCTGGCATTCATTATTAATGGCGGAGAACGCAATATTATCCGTCGCCATTAACTGACACTCCGCAGGTAAAATAACCGTGGCGCGGGTGTTATGCGGCACCGTCACGCGCAGCACGACGTAGCGCTGCGTATCACCGCCAGGCTCCACCTGCCAGTGAACGACAATATCGCCATAGCCGGAGCGGTAGCGGGCTTTCAGCCATGTCAGATCGCCGCCAATCACCGGCTTGATGCGGATATGCTTAAAGCCTGGCTGCTCCTCGTCGGTATCAATCCCTGCCGCCGCCCGGTAGAGCCATTCGCCAATCGCGCCATAGGCGTAGTGGTTGAACGAGTTCATGTCCGGGCTCCACATTGTGCCGTCCGGCTTGATGCCGTCCCAGTGCTCCCAGATAGTGGTCGCCCCCGCCTTAACCTGATAGAGCCATGACGGGAAGTCATCTTTAAGCAGCAGTTGCCAGGCTTCGCTGGCGCGGCCATTTTCGCTGAGCGCGTGGCAGAAATAGGGGGTGCCGACGAAGCCGGTCACCAGATGGCCGTCATGCTCCGCCAGCAGCTCCACCAGCGTATCGATAGTCCGCGCCCTGAACGCATCCGGCACCAGGTTAAAGTAGAGCGCCAGAATGTGCGCCGTCTGGGTGCGGGCCGCCAGCCGCCCGGTGGGGGTAAAGAACTCCCGCTGGAAGCTGTCCACGATATCGCGGTGCAGGGCGGAATAGGTCTCATAATCCGCCTGGTTCCCCAGCGCTTTCGCGGCTTTGGCGAACAGCAGCGTCGACCAACTGTAATAGGCCATGCAGGTAAGATCGTTGGGCGTCGCGCCAAAATAGCTGCCCTCTTTGGCATCCAGCGCCACCCAGTCGCCAAATTGCAGCTTATAGCTCCACTTGTTGTCCACCGCGTGGGCGCGCATAAACTCGATCCAGGCTTTCATGCTGGGGTATTGCTGGCGCAGCACCTCCTTGTCGCCATACATCAGGTACAGCGTCCAGGGGTTGATCACCGCCGCGTCCGCCCAGGCCGCCGCGGAATGCGTCCCCTGTGATAGCAGCCAGTTGTCATCACATTTTTTGCTCAGAATATCCGGCACCACATGGGGGACGCCGCCTTCGGCGGTCTGGTCGTAATGCAAATCCCGCAGCCACTTGGCGAAAAAGTTGCGCGTCTGCATTAAATAGCTCGCGGTACGGCAGAATATCTGCGCGTCGCCGGTCCAGCCTAAGCGTTCATCGCGCTGGGGGCAGTCGGTGGGCACATCCACAAAGTTGCCTTTCAGCCCCCACAGAATGTTGTGATGGAGCTGGTTAAGACTCGGGTTTGAGCAGGCGAACTCCCCGGTGGGGGCCATGTGCGAGTGCAGCACCACCGCGCTGAAATTCTCCGCGTTGATCTCGCCGGGCCAGCACTCAACATGAACATAGCGGAACCCCTGGAAGGTGAAGCTGGGGTGCCAGGCCTCCTCCCCCGCTCCGCTGAGGGTGTAGTCGATCCGCTGCTTCGCGGTGCGCAGGTTATCAAGATAGACGTTGCCGTCGGCGTCCAGCACTTCAAAGTGGCGCAGCGTGACTTTATCCCCCGCCCGGCCCCTGACGCGAAATGCCACCCAGCCGGTAAGGTTCTGGCCGAAATCAATAACGGTCTCCCCCCGCGGGGTAACAATCAGCGCCTGGGGGGCCAGGGTGTCGATAGCCTGTACAGTGCTGGCTCCCTGGGCGTGCAATACGCCTTTATTCCCGGCAACCACCTCCGCCTGCCGCCACCGGGCGGTGTCGCAATCCACGCTATGCCAGCCGGGTATTTCCCGGCGCGCGTCATAGACTTCGCCGTCATAGATTTCCGAAAACAGCACCGGTGAATCAGTCCCCAGCCAGCTTGCATCGGTGCCGTAGCGGCGCTGGCTGCCATCGCGCAAGGTGACCACTATCTGGCAGATAAAAGCGGTGCGATCGCCGTAATAGTTGCGTTTACGGTTGAAGCTCATATCGCCCTTATACCAGCCCGCGCCGACGCTGGCGGCAATGGCGTTGTCGCCCACGGTCACCAGCGCGGTAAGATCGTAGGTCTGGTAAAGCAGATGGTGATGGTAGCTGGTCCAGCCGGGGGCCAGCTCATCCTGCCCCACCTTCTGGCCGTTAACGTAGAGCTTATACAGCCCCAGCGCGCTGGCGTGAACAATCACCGAGGCGACCTCGGCGGCATCCTCAATGGCGAAGGTGTTTCTGAGCAGCGTACCCTTCGAGGAGTCTTTCTCCTCTGGCCCCTCGACGGAGATAAATTCCGCCTGCCACTGGTCGCCCGGCAGGCCGCTAATAAAGCCCGCAGCCTCGCTCCAGTCGCTCTGCTGACCGTGGTTATCGCTGATTTTCACCCGCACGAAGTACCAGACGGAGGGGGCCAGTTCGATGCCGCTTAAGGTGATATTTTGCGACCGATCGTCCGCCACCTTCCCGCTGTCGAAAACAATCTGGCTGAACGCCGCATCGCGGCTAAGCTGCAATTGCCAGCTTGTCTGTTCAACATTTTTCCTGTCGCTGTTAATCGCCCACCCGACCACCGGCATGGATTCAACGCCGTGAAGTTCCGGCGCGTAATTCAGGGTCACGTTTTGAATCGTTAACATCCTACTGCTCCCGTTAGTTTTCACCGACAAAGCGGCTGTTTACTTGCGAACCATCGTTATTTGCCGCCACCATTTCCGCTTCGGCATGGAACTCATTGCGCTGCTTGCCGTGGAAGCAGAGCCAGGCGATAAACAGACCGATGCCGACCGTCGAGGCGAGCATGCCGTAGAGCGCCATCGGTCCGGCATCGAGGATCACCGGGGTGACGAAAGCCAGCAGGCCGCAGGAGAGCCGCGCCACGGCGACAATAATGCCCTGCGCCGTCGAGCGCAGCATGGTCGGGAAAGACTCCTGCGACCACACTTTCATGATCCCTTCAAAGGCCAGCCCATTACCCATATTGGTAAACAACATGCAGCAGAACCAGGCGGCAGGAGCAAAATTAAAGGCCATCGGCAGGGTATAGCCGCCCACCAGCAGTACCGCGCCGAGAATAAAGAACGGCATTCGTTTAGGCGTATCGACAATGCGCATAAACAGCAGGTTGAAGGCGATGCCCGCAGGCATCACCAGCAGGTTCCACAGGGAGTGGGTGCTGACGGAGATCCCCACCACGTTCACCGCCACGTAGCTGCCAAACTGGCCGCCGGTATTAGCCGCCAGGTTGGTAAAGGCGTAGAAGATGGTCAGCGCGACGAAGGGCCACAGATATTTGCCGCGCAGCAGATCTCTGTACGAGGTGTTCTGCGCCCGCACGGTGGTAAGACCCCGGCGCAATTCATCCCGGGCCGCCAGCCACAGGGGCGACTCGGGAATAGACCAGCGCAGCACCAGCAGTACCAGCGCCACTACGCCCACATGCAGGTACATGATTTGCGCCCCGACCCGGCCCCATTCCCCCACGATAGCGCCGATGCCGACCGTAGCGGCGATGCCGGCGGTCCACAACAAGTTAGAGAGGCCGATGATTTTGCCGCGGTTTTTATCCGATGCCGCCTCGGAGATGGTTGCCAGCGATACCGGTAAATCCGCGCCGGTGGCTAAACCGATCAAGAGCGTGCCGGTGAGCAGCAGGGGGAATGTCTGGCCGAAGGCCAGCAGCAGCGTGCCGACGATGATCATCGCCATGGTGATAATAAAGACCTTGCGGCGGCCTATCCGGTCGCCAAGACGACCGCCGGTAAATGCCCCGATGGCAATACAGAGCGTTAACAGCCCGGAAAGAATGCCAATTTCCGCAGCCGTAGTACCGATGGTTTTCTGATAAATAACCAGCGCGGTACCGTTCGAGATAATAGCGGCTGAATCGATATATGACGCCATCCCCGACACCACCCCGATATACCAGGGGTTAGGGGTTTTCTTGAGTGACATAATATTATCCTTTTTTTATTTATATCAGGGTTTACAGAGGCGAACCCTACATCAACGACATAGTTACCCGGCCTGTTTATTACAATGAAACATCACTTGCGCAAATTACACGCGCAACCGCCCTCCGCCCTGGCATGTAATGTCAGGACGATTTTTAAAATGGCTGGCCTTATCCTAGCGCGTTAATTTACGCTCCTGAGAAGGCGTATAGCGAAACTGCTTTTTATACGTTTCGGCAAACCGGGTGGTATTCACAAAACCACAGTTTATCGCCACTTCATTGATCGTCTTATCGGTAGTGCGTAATAATTCCTGGGCTTTTAATAAGCGAAACAGCAATTGAAATTTAGCGGGTGTATAGCCGGTCACCTCTTTGATAAAGCGAAACATGGTGCGTTTGGTCATCCGGCTTTCATCACACAGGTTCTCCCAGTTAATATGCCGCAGATAATTATGCTTGAGCGAATTAATCAGATATTTTCGCCCGCACGCGTCCGCATGCTGCCGCGATGTCTTCCTGCGCGTGCGCTGACACAAAGTATCAAGGATGCCCAGCACCGCCGCCTCCGTGGCCGAGAAGTAAAGATCATCAAATTCATCGTCTTGCCTGCTATTAACGACATGGCTCAGGGCGATGATTTTATCCAGGTCCTGCTGTGACAGCGAAGTGTCGAAGGTATTGCGCAGGTGGTTATTTTCTTTAATTTTGTCGATTAACACATCCGTATTTGCCAGAAACAAAAAACGCCGCTCTTTGCGAATCAGCACGTTAATAATCGAAAGGTTATTGGTTGAAATATAGCTATGCGTATCATTAACCGACACAAAAAAGAAATCGCCTTTATAAATAAACTCAACGCTGCCGTTAACAATATGAAAACCGCTGCCTTCTCTGACAATAACAATTTCATCAAAATCATGCCCGTGCACCTCTTCCATGTTTTGCCTGCCCAACATAAAAAGGCAGAAGGCGTGTCTGTCCGATAAAAAGAACTCCTGGCTTTGCAGAACCTTCATAGTGTCACCATTTAATAGTTGACCTCCCGCGCCTTGAATATCCTCCCTGTTATCGCCTTACTCTTTCATTATTTTTATGATAATTATTTTCACCTGAGCCTTATTTATGACCATTTAACAACATTAGTTATGCCAAGTCTACACAGGGCGGTGGCACTCAGACGTAATTCGCCGTGATTCAACCTTCATTTTTTAGCTTGTTTCGCAAAATAAAGCGGCCCGCCGTTTATTACCCTACGTTTTGTAAGCGTTAAGCCCGCTTTTTTGTCCGCCCCTGGCTACACTACTTGCCATCGACCGGACGCAGAGCAAACGGGAGCCGCAATGGAGTCACAATTTCACTGGATTAATGAACCGGCCGAATGGCGCGTGGAGAATAATGTTTTACAGATGATTACCGGGGCGAACACCGATTTCTGGCGCGACACCTGGTACGGCTTTACGCGCTTTTCGGGACACTGCTATGCCACCGAAACCGCCGGGGATTTCACCTTTCAGGTAAAAGTGCGCGCCGATTTTTCCGCGCTGTACGACCAGGCGGGCATTATGCTGATGGCGGACGAGCGCCACTGGCTAAAGGCGGGGATTGAGTATAACGACGGCGCGCCCGCCATCGGCAGCGTACTGACGCTGGGGCGCTCCGACTGGGCGACGGGCGTTTTCCCCGGCGATGCGCGCTGCTTCTGGCTGCGCCTGACCCGTAAAGGCGATGCGCTGCGGCTGCAATACTCCACCGACGGCGCGCGCTGGCCGCTCTTGCGGCTGTGCCCTTTTCCGGCGGGCAACGTTAAGGTCGGGGTAATGTGCTGTACGCCGGAGCGCGGCGGGCTGGCGGTGGCGTTTGAGGAGATGCAGCTTACCCCGCCGCTGGAGAAGGCGCTGCACGATTTAAGCTAAGCGTTAAGCGGCCTCGTCCAGCCGCTTTACCAGGGTAGTGAGGTTAAGGTCACCGTGCCTGCGCACCGTGAAATCATCCACGCTGAGCAGAATCAACATTAACCCCCGGCCGCTCTCCAGATCCGGGGCCATCTCCTCTTTGAGCTGCAGGCGCGCCGTCGCCAGCCGTTCGTCGGGGAAGGCTTTGCCACCGTCGGTGAAGCAGACGCGCGCCTCCTGCGGGTTAACGGAAAAGGTGACGGCGAAGGCGCGGCGCGAGTCCTCATTCAGCCCGTGGCGAATAATATTGGTCGCCGCCTCGCACACCGCAAGATCGAGGGCGAATCGCCACGCGTCGCTAACCGGCAGCGACGCCGTCTGCGCCCCAAGCCACGCGGCCAGCGGCGACAGCGAGGCCAGGCTCGCCGTCAGGGTGAGATCCTTTCCCATAGCCGGTCAGGGCTGCTGCGCCAGCGCCGTGGCGCGGTCGGAGCAGATGCGGAAAATGCGGTCCATGCGGGTCAGGGTGAACATATTGCGGATGCCGGGATTAAGGGCGCAGAGCGTCATCTCCCCTTTGCCGTTCATCATCTTGAGCAGCGAGACCAGCGTGCCAAGGCCGCTACTGTCGATAAAATCCACCTTGCTGAAATCGATAATCAGGGCGCGCGGGGCATCGCCAATCTGCTCGCTTATCGCTGTTTTAAACGCCCCGGCGACGGAGGCATCCAGCCGACGCACCGCGGGGGTAAGAATCGTCACGTTGGACTGATGTTCTGCATCGATATTCATCGGTTTTCTCCTGTTCGCTCAATCAGCAACAGCGAAACATCGTCCGCCATCGACTGCTGTTCCGGGTTCTCGGTACTGCGCCAGCCGGTAAGATGCTGGCCGAACTGCGGCAGAAGCGTCTCAATGGCTTCGCCAGCATGGGCCTGTAACCATTGCTGCAGCCGCTGCGGGCCAAACTGTTCGCCCGCGGCGTTTTCACATTCGGTGATGCCGTCGCTGAAAAGACACAGCCGCTCGCCCGGCGCCAGCGAAAAGGCGACATCCTCCCACTGTAGGCCGGGCATCAGCCCCACCGGCGCGCCGCCGCTGCCAACGGTTTTGACCGCGCCCGTCGGGGTGACAATAAACGGCGTAGGGTGACCGGCCTGACACAGCCGCCCCTCCCCGCTTTGCAGATCAACCACGCCGTAGATCATGGTGAAATAGCTCATCACCTCCGCTTCTTCACTGCAAAAGCGGCTGTTGAGGATGCTGACCACCTCCGCGGGCGAGGCGATCGCCCCCTCCGGGGTAAAGAGAAAACGCTCCACCGCCCGCCCGTGTAAGAACTGGCGGGCCACCGCCAGCGACATCATCGCCGCGCCAACGCCGTGGCCGGAGACGTCAACGCAGTAAAAGCCAAGATGGTTATCCAGCCCGAAGACGTTAAAGATATCGCCGGAGACCCAGGCGGAAGGCAGAAACAGCCAGTCGGCGAAAAAGCCGCCGTAGCGCAGCTGGTGTGCGGGCAGCACCGACTGCTGTATCCGCGCCGCCACCTGCAAGTCCTGCTCAATCTGGCGCAGCGCCTCGCTGAGACGCGCGTTGCGCGCGGCAAGGGTCGCCTCCAGCGCCAGAATCCGCGCCCCCGCATGCAGGCGGGCGCGCAGCTCGCTCTGGTTCACCGGCTTGTTGAGAAAATCATCCGCCCCGGCGTCAAACCCCTGCGCCAGATCGTCCGCATTCTCCCGGGCGGTGAGCAGGATCAGGTAGACATAATGGCCAAACTGCCGCTCGCGGATCTCCCGACACAGCGTCAGACCGTCCATCTCCGGCATCTCCCAGTCGCTTATCACCATGCTGACCGGCGAGGCGGCCAGCACCGCCAGCGCATCCACGCCGTTCTCCGCCTCGCTGACGCGATAGCCCCACTGCGCCAGCATCCGCGCCAGCAGGCGGCGGTAGACCGGCGAATCTTCAACGACCAGCACATGCGGCTCCATCATCGCGCCTCCTTACAGCGGCAAAAACCAGATCAGGCTGATCGTGCCTTCACGGAATTTTGCATTGCCGCTCTGATGGCCGGGATAGCGCGTCCCGGCATAGTTAGCGTACTGCACAGAAAACGAGCCCGGCGTGTAGCCCGCGTAACCGAAGCTGTAGCTGTAGTCGCCGTTCCACGGCTGCTGCTGGCTGCTGTCTGGAAACCAGAACGCCGTGGCGCGCACAAAGAAGTGCTGCTTAAAGGTATAGCCGCAGCCGCCCAGCATGACGTTTTTATCCTTGCGGATATCGTTGCTGCTTAAGTCGTAGTAGCGCGGCACCCAGCTATAGCCCACCTGGCAAATAATGGAATCGCCTTTATTTATCAGCAGCTTATTTTCCACCGGTTTCGGCAGGGAAAATTTGTACGCCAGAGTGAACGCCCCCTGTTCAAAATAGGTGTGGCGACGGTTGCCGGAGGTCCAGAAATAGTTATCGCCATAGTTGCTGTAGACCAGGCTCCAGGTGTTGGCGTGCCAGTCGTCATAGCCAAAGCTGTAACGAAAGTTGGCGGTGTAGCGGCTGGCATCCGTCACCGGCAGGCGGGAGGTAATATTGGCGAACCAGAAGCTGTACGGCGAGAACTGTAAGCTCAGGTTGGCGGTCTGGTTGATCTTTTTCTTCTGCTCCGCGCTGTCCGAGCCGTTCGGGATGGTGAGCTGCTGCTCTTTTAGCCCGGAACTGAAACTCAGCGCGCCGGAAAACGGCTTATCGTTGCCGGAAAAGAGCCGTCCCCAGCGGCTGGTAAATACCCCCGCCTGTACCGGCTCGCCTTTACTGTCGCGCAGCGGCATCTCATCGTCATTTTTTGCCGCCTCTGCCGCATTCGCCGCGCCCGCTACGCTAAGTAACGCGCAGGCGAGTAACCATTTTTCCCGCATACCGCCATCCTTTAGTTAGGTATCCAGCGCGCGGCGACATTGTATTTCGCCATCAGCCATAACACGCCCAGCGCAGCCGCGTGAACGCAGGTGTTCACCAGCCACGCCTGCCGCCACAAATCAAAACTGACAAACTGGCTTACCGCCAGCACCACATACACATGCAAAATAAAGGTGTAGAGCGAGTGCTGGCCCAGCGGAATTAAAAACCACCCCGCCAGCCGGTAGAGCGGCGTCCAGCACCAGGTCAGCAGGAGATAGACCGTCACCATCAGGCTGATATCGTTAAGTACCCTTATCGGCCCAAGCCCGTTTTTCGCCGCCCAGGTGTGGTAAAAGGCGTTGAAATCGGCAGGGGGAATGACATGCATCAGCAGCGCGGGCGGCATAAAGGGGTTGGTATGGTTCTGAGCGACAAACCCCAGCAGCAGCGCCACCACCACCAGCGCCGCCACGGTAATTTTGCCCGGCGGCGTGCGGGCAAGGGAGAGCAGCTCCTCCTTGTACCAGCCGCAGCTCATGCCGAGGACGAAAATAAATTGCCAGGCCAGCAGGGGAAAAGCGAACTCGAACTCAGCGGCGGTAACGCGTACCGGCCAGCGCTGATAGAGGCCGTAAACCAGCAGGGAGAAAGCCAGTAGCCAGTAGACCCGCCCCTGTTTCAACATCCACAAAAAGAGCGGGCTGAGTAATAGCAGGCAGATATAAAGCCCCAGAATCTGCGTCTGGTGCGGCCCTATCTGCAAATAGAGCACGATGTTAAACCACGTCTCTTTAATTTGCGGCGTGACCGGATAAAGGGACCACGAGGTACCAGAAAAGCGATCGGTAAAATGTGTGACTTCAAACACATTTATAAAAGGCAAATAGCTCAGTAGCAAAATAGAAAGGATGATGATGATATTTACCCGATATATTTTCCACGCCCGCAGATACAACCCCCAGGAAATGGTGAGGAGCACAGCTTTTTGTAATCGGGCGCGATTGAGCATTCCCAGCATAAACCCGGAGAGAATAACAAAACCTTCGGCCCCGGTTGTCAGCCCAAAACGTTCCCAGGTAAATATATTAAATATCGACATCACTTCGGTATGCGCCACCACCATCATTACCAGCGCAATACCGCGCATCATGTCGATACGTAAGTCCCGGCGATCGGTTAAAGAATAACGCCAGGCCGTTGTTTTCAAAGCCTCTTTCTGCGGCATTGCTGGCGCTATATGACTCATAAGCTTACCTGTCCTTTTTCGAAGATAAACTCCCGGTAAATTATTTAGATAGCTTAAAGACGCGTTTCCGGCAATATTTCGTCTTGCAACCCGAAAGTAAATATTAAGTTTTAATGATATTTAATTAAGCGACACTAAATTTGTTAAATGCGCGCTGGGTGGACACTTTTTTTCTGCCATCTACACTTACATTACTTTTTGTTTTACCTGGATGTTATTCGCCACGCAGCGTAAGGCGTTTGCCCGTGCGTATTATTAAATTCTGCATCATTCCGGGATCAGGATATGGGTAACTATGGGTTTTTATTTTTCCCGCTTTGAAGATCGCCAGCCGCCTGAACCGCTAAAAACGCCTCGTTGGGTCATGATCGCCTGGCAAATATTAGCGGTAGCCGCACTTATTCTGGGGGCAAATTATATTTACTGGCGCTGGACGGCCTCGCTTAACACCGATGCGCTGTGGTACGCCATTCCGCTGGTGCTGGCGGAAACCCTGGCGTGGATAGGCACCGTGCTGTTTACCATCAACCTCTGGAAGGAAGAGGACCCGCCGCAGAACCCGCCGCCTGCCGATATCAACGACTGCCTGGAGGCGCAGGAGGCGGTGGAGCCGAGGCCGCTGAAAGTGGATCTGTTTATCGCCACCTACTCCGAAGATGTGGAGCTGGTGCGGCTCTCCATTCGTGACGCGGTCAAAATGGCCTATCCGTTCCCGCTCGATTACCGGGTGCATGTGCTGGACGATGGTCGCAGGCCAGAGATGAAGGCGGTCTGCGAGGAAGAAGGGGTTAATTACATTACCCGGCAGAACAACATCGGCTATAAAGCAGGCAACCTGCGTAACGGCCTGGAGCAGACCGACGGCGATTTTATTGTCATCTGCGATGCCGATACCCGTGTTTTTCCGACGCTGCTCAGCCATACGCTGGGCTATTTCCGCGACCCTGACGTCGCCTGGGTACAGACTCCCCAGTGGTTTTACGATCTGCCGGAAGGGGAAAACCTGGCGCGCTGGCTGAAGCGGAAGATGGGCGGCGCGGGCTTCGCGCTGGGCTGGCTTGCCCAGAAGGTTGTCGGCCCGGTTACCGTGGGGCGCGACCCGTTTTTCAACGATCCGCGCATGTTTTATGACGTCATTTTGCGCCGCCGCAACTGGGCCAACGCGGCCTTCTGCTGCGGGGCCGCTTCGGTTCACCGCCGTGAGGCGGTAATGCAGGCGGCGCTGCGCAGCTACGTCTGGACGGTGGAAGAAGAGATCGATCGCCACACCCGCGATATCCGCGACCCCGTTACCCGGGAGGCGTTACAGGACGCCATGCGCCCGCATGTGGTGTACGACACTGAGCTGACGCCCTATAAATTTCACGTCTCGGAAGATATCTACACCTCGATTCTGCTGCACGGCGATGCGGCGCGCCGCTGGCGCTCGGTGATGCACCCGCGAATCGAATCCAAAATGCTTTCGCCGCAGGATATGCTGACCTGGATGATCCAGCGCTTTAAATATGCCGCAGGCTCGCTGGATATCCTGTTTCACGACAACATCTTTAGCCGTCGGCGCTTTAAGCTCTCCCTGCCCCAGACGCTGATGTACGCCACGACCTTCTGGTCCTATATGGCCTGCGTCTGGAACACGGTGTTTCTGATTTCGCCCATCGTCTATCTTTTCACCGGTATTCCGCCGGTGTCCGCCTGGTCGACGCCCTTTTACCTGCATTTTCTGCCCTTTTTTATCTTCTCGGAGCTGGCGTTTATGTTCGGTACATGGGGGATCTCCGCCTGGGATGGCCGGGCCTCTTACCTCTCCTTTTTCTCGATGAATCTGCGGGCGCTGAATACCGTCCTGCGCGGGGAACAGATTAAATTTCATGTGACGCCTAAAGAGCGGCAGGCTGGCCGCTTCCTCTACCTGGTGAAGCCGCAGATCGCCATTGTGCTGCTGACCCTGACGGGGCTCATCTGGGGCGGTATTCAGGTGGCGCGCGGCCAGGTGGATGACCCGTCGGGCTATGTGATCAATATTTTCTGGGGCGCGGTCAATATCGCCGCCATGCTGCCGCTGATCCTCGCGGCCATGTGGACGCCCGCCGACGAGGAGGCGAGCGAATGAGAAACCGCGACGCGCTGCTGTCCGCCCGCAGCTATATCACCATTCTGCTCGGCTTCCTGCTGGGGTTCGCCATCGTCGTCTGGGTGGAAAAGCAGATGCCCACGCGGGTTGAGAGCAGCGCGGGCATGGCGCTCAGTAACGACTTTCCGCCGCTGCCCGCCTCGCGCGAGCTGACCTTCGACGAGGCCATCTGGGCGCGGGTAGCCTGGCAGTATTACGTTAACAATACCCAGCCCAACGGCCTGGCGAACGCCCATGACGACGAGCCGTGGTTCAGCCTGTGGAGCACCGGCAGCTACCTGCTGGCCATGACGGCGGCGCAGCAGCTAAACATCCTGTCGTCCGCCGAGTTCGATGAGCGTGTCACCGCCGCGCTCTTTACACTCAGCCAGCTTCCCCTTAATGACCAGGGCGTACCTGCTTCTTACTACCATGCCGACACCCTGAAAATCCTCGGCAAGCCCGACAGTTCGGCCATCGGCATGGGGCGACTGCTGGTGGCGTTGCAGACCCTGCTATGGCGCTATCCGCAGCATGCGGCGGCCATCCGCGACCTTTTCAACCAATGGCAAGTGGGCGCGTTGATTGCGACCAACCCCGCCACCCAGGCCGCCGCGCCGCTGCACCACTGGGCGCTGGCCACCGATGAGCCGCGTAACAGCTTCGGCTACCGGCTTTATGCCAGCCATACGCTGCGGCTGATTGACAGCGCGGCAGGGCTGGCGGTCACCAACCCGCCGCAGGGCCAGCAGATGATCGATATCGACGGCATTATGGTGCCGGACGAAGGGCTGCGTACCCCCTGGGGGCGGCAGCCTTCGCTGATCAGCCTGCCCTACCTGCTCACCGGGCTGGAGCTGGGTTTCGATGCGCAAAGCGCCGAAATCGCCTGGCGGATTATGCAGATCCAGCAGCGCCGCCACAGCCTGCGGGTACGCAAGCCGCCCATCAGCACCGACTACGCCGAGCCCGCGCCGGACTATGTTAACGACCTGCCTAACCGACAGCCGGTGGACGCCAGCGCCCTCCGCGATGCGCCGCCGGAACAGCGCGCCATCACCTCCACCCGCTCCGCCTTCGCCTGGTACGCGCTGTTTCGCAACAGCTGGAGTGAAGCGCTGCGCCAGCAGGTGCAGACGCTGCAGGTGCCGGGCAGAGGCTGGCAGCGCGGGCTGAATCTGAATAACAGCGTCAATGACGTTATTGATGCCGATACCAACGCGGTGGTGCTGGAAAGCCTGGCCTATATCGCCCACGGGCAGATGCTCTGTCTGGCCTGCTTTGGCCCCAAAACTTTACCCACTTCGTCAGCAGGAGCTAAGCCATGAAGCTGAAATCTTTACTCTTTTTCCCCCTTCTGGCCGGGCTCATGGCGTGCTGGCTCTCGCTCTCTACGGCACAGGCCGCGTCCGGGCTACCGGCATCGGATTTCCAACCGCGCAGCGGCGAACTCACCGCACAGGAGATGGCGATAGCCAAAAACGCCTGGCAATATTTTGTCGCCAACTACCAGCCCACGACCGGGCTGGTTAACGCGGTTAACAAATATCCCTCCACCACCATGTGGGATAGCGCCTCTTATCTTGCCGCCCTGACAGCGGCGCGCGAACTGGGCATTATCGACAAGGCCGAATTCGACCGGCGGATGCTGAAAATTCTCGCCACGCTGAACACCATCTCGCTGTTTCGTAACGAGTTGCCTAACAAAGCCTACAACACCGTTACCGGGCAGAAGGTGGACTACCTGAACAAACCCGGCGAAATTGGCTTCTCGGCGCTGGATATCGGCAGGATGCTGGTATGGCTCAAGGTGATCAAAGAGCGTTACCCGGAGTATGGCAACAGCGTTGACAACGTGGTGCTGGGCTGGGATTTCAGCCACGCGGTGGACGCCTGCGGCACGCTGCATGGTGCCTACCTGGAGAACGGCCAGCCTAAATATGTGCAGGAGGGGCGGCTGGGATATGAAGAGTACGGCGCGGCCGGCTATCAGCTGTGGGGCTTCAACACCTGCCAGGCCAGCCGACCGCAGCCTTATGAGCTGGCGGAGATTTACTGTGTGCTGGTGCCTTACGATTCACGCGATCCCCGCCAGACCTTCCAGCATAACTATGTGGTGACCGAATCGTACCTGCTCTACGGCCTGGAGTTTGGCTTTGATAACCCGACAGACCGGGATAACAGCCCGCGCGACTACTCCCACCCGTGGATGAAAAACTTTGCCGATCGGGTCTATCAGGCGCAGGAGAACCGCTACACCATTACCGGCATTCTGACCGCCCGCTCCGAGCACCAGCTCGATAAATCTCCCTACTTCGTTTATGACACCGTCTTTAGCGACGGCTTTAACTGGAACACCATCACCGATAAGGGGCAGTACGTCCCCAATTCCGCCGCGGTATCGCTGAAAGCGGCGCTCGGCATGTGGGTGCTGTGGGATTCCCCCTACACCGACCGCCTGTTTAAAGCCATTGAAAACGCCAACGAAGAGGGCAAAGGCTATTACGAAGGGCTGTATGAGAACGGCGACGGCCCGATCAAAGAGTTCACCGCCAATAACAACGGCATCATGCTGGAGGCGCTGCTGTTTAAAAAAGAGGGCAAACTGCTGCAGTTCAACACCGATAACCCCAAAAACCGCGACTTTGCTCCGTCGCTGTGGGACAAAAAGCTTGTCGATCTGTTCGAGGAGAACAACACCCGGCGCAACCGCCCATTCCTGAACATAACGCCCGGCGTGAAAAACTGGTGTGAACAGACCGGGACAACGATGCGTACCCGCCCCGCCTGTCAGGCCTGCCAGTGCGCCTCCTGTAACGCCGATGAACCCGTTAAACTGCCTCCGGTAACCGCGCAATGTTTAAAACAGTAGGCCGCTGGCTCATTGTCGTACCGATCATTGTCTTCGCCGCCTTTGCGCTGTTTAGCGAGGGCGGCGCGGGGTGGCGCTGGCTGACCAAAGGCGGCTGGCACACCTCTGCCCGTATCAGCAGCCTGACCCCGCAGGAACAGGCGTGGGCGCAGATCGCCTGGCGCTATTTCGTCAACAACACCCAGCCGCAGACCGGGCTGGTGAACGGCAGCGATAAACAGCCACGCGTCACCCTCTGGCAAATGGGCGATACCCTTATCGCCCTGCTGGCGGCAAAAGAGCTGGGACTGGTGAAGGAGCCGGAGTTTGACGCCCGCCTGACCCGCCTGCTGGGCACCCTCAACCGTCTGCCGCTGACCGACGCCCGTACCCCCGGCAGGCTTTACGCCAGCAACACCGCCGCGATTGTCGATTTCAGCGGCAAGCCGGTAAAAAGCGGCTGGTCGGCGCGGGATATGGCGCGCCTGATGCTGGCGCTGCGCCTCACCGCCGAGCGCGCGCCGCAATACCGCGAGTATCTGGACAAGATTGTGCTGCGCTGGAATTTCTGCCCGGTGATGGATAGCGAAGGGGAACTGTGGTCTTCCTCAATACAAAACGGCCAGCCGGTACTGCGCGAGGAGCTACGGCTGGGTGAGAGCGAATATGCCGCCACCGCCTTCCGTCTGTGGGGATTCCCCGCCGGAAAAGCCCTGACCCCGCCGTCGCGCAACGTGATCGTTTACCAGCGTAAGCTGGCGGTAGATGCCCGCGACCCGCGCACCACCTGGCAGCCTTCGCTGCTCTCCACCCTCCCCTGGATGCTGCCGGGGCTGGAGTTTGGCTGGCAGCCGCCCGGCCTGACCGACGACCTCCGGCGCACGCTGCGTACCCAGGCCGAGCGGGTCTCGCTGAGCCAGCAAACGCGCTGGGAGCAGGACAAGGTGCTTACCGCACGGGCCGATTTTAACGTCGCGCAGGCCCCGTGGCATGTGGAGGACACAGTCTGGGGGAACGGCTACGCCTGGAACACGCTGGGGGACGACGGCAAGTACTATCCCCGGCTGGCGCAGGTGACCACCAAAGCGGTCTTTATCCTGTGGGTACTGTGGGAAAACAGCTGGACCGACGCGCTGATGGCGGTGACGGAACATCTCAATGACCCGCAGCGCGGCTGGTTTGAAGGGCGCGTCGAGGCCACCGGCGATATCAATACCATGGTCACCCTCTCCACCAATGCGATGGTGCTGGAAACATTATTCTACAAAGCCAACGGCGGCCCCCTGTTCCGCGATGGCCTCATCGCCGACGACAGCTATTTTGTGCGCCGCACGCGGGATGAATTCAACCCGCCCGGCCTCTGCCTCCCCGGTGAGCCTGCAACAAGGAGCGCCCGATGAAATTCTACCGCGACCTGTTTGACGCCAGCCTGAGCAGGGTCTTTCCCAATGACGAGAAGAGCGCGTTTTTTAACGCCTTTTACGCCACGTTCCGCCATATGTCGCCGGAGACGGAGAGCCACTTCTCCCGCCTGGCGGGCGATGAGGGGCGGCAGCTGCTGTTTAAAAGCTTCTTCGCCATGCTGGCGGTAGACGGCGTGCTGTTCGTCCCCGATTTTCTTGAGCGGCTGGCGCGGGAGCAGAATACGGAAGGCTTGCGCCTGCCGCCGCGCTTTTTCGCCCTCTGGCGCGAGGCGATGCTCACCACCGTGCGCCAGCGCGATCCGCAGTGCGACGAGGAGATCCTTACCGCCTGGGCGATGGCGATTGCGCCGGGGCTGGAGTATCTACGCCGCCAGGCGGAGCTTCACTATCAGGCGAAGGGGGAGTAATGGCATCCACATCCTGGTACGACCTGAACGCCCTGCCGGTGGCGGTGATGATTTACGACCGCGATGAGCGGCTAACGGCGTGGAACGACAAGGTGACACAGCTCTACCCGGTTATCGCCCCGTGGCTACAGGCGGGAGCAACCCTGGAGAGCCTGGCGGAAAAGTTTATTGATGCCGCCTACAACACCGACCCGGGCCGTCGGCAGACGCTGCGCGAGGCCATTATTCGTAACTGCCGCCAGGATAACCACTGCGAAGTTCGCCAGGCGGGCCAGCGGCGGGTTTACGTCCAGCACCAGCGGCTGGCGGATGGCGGCATCGTCAGCCTGCACAGCGATATCACCCTGCTGGACGCCGCCCGACATTCCCGCCAGCAACTGCACGAGGATTTTCTGCTCACCGCCGAGACCATTCATATCGGCATCTGGGACTGGCAGGTGTCGCAGGACAATTTACAGGTCAACGATACGCTGCTCTCGCTAATCGGCCAGTCCCGCACCCACTGGCAGCACCCGTCCCGCTTTCTGCTTAACCTGGTGCATGAGGAGGACCGGCCGATTCTGCGCCAGGCGATGCTGACCTCCCGCCAGCACCATATGCCGGTGTTCGAATGCGAGATTCGCGTGCGCCACCAGGCGGGAGGCTGGCGCTGGATGCTGCTCTCCGGGCAGGTCATCACCCTGAATATGCAAGGCGAAATGGAGCGGGTTATCGGCACCCTACAGGACATTACCCGTCGCAAAGAGGCGGAGCTGCTGGCGATTAACGCCGCCAAACAGGCGCGCGAGGCGAACGAGGCGAAAAGCGCCTTTCTGGCCAATATGAGCCATGAGATCCGCACGCCGATGAACGGCATTCTGGGGATGACGCAGCTCTGTCTCGATACCCCCCTGAGCGGCGAGCAGCGGGAGTACCTCTCGCTGGTGATGAGTTCGGCGCAGTCGCTGCTGCACATCATTAATGACATCCTCGACTTTTCCAAAATAGAGGCGGGAAAAGTGGTGTTGCAGGAGGAGGCGCTGGAGATTCGTCCTTTTATTCAGGCGCTGATTCGCCCGCATATGCCCGCCGCCACGGAAAAAGGGGTGGAGTTGCTGGTGGATATCGACCCCGCCGTGCCGCAGGTGGTGGCGGTGGACAGCACGCGGCTGCGGCAGATCCTGACCAACCTTCTGGGCAACGCCCTGAAATTCACCCATCAGGGCGAAGTGCTGCTGGCGTTAGCGCCAGCGGACAACGAAGGCGAGTGGCGTTTTCGGGTGCGCGACAGCGGCATCGGCATACCGGCGGAAAAACAGCAGCTGATTTTTGAGGCCTTCAGCCAGGCCGACAGTTCAACTACCCGGCGCTACGGCGGCACCGGACTGGGGCTGACCATCTCTGCGCGGCTGGTCAGCATGATGGGCGGCAGCCTGACGGTGACCAGCGAGCCGGGGGCGGGCAGCGAATTCTCCTTTACTCTGCCGATGGCAAGCCAGGCCGCGACGGCGGCCCACGCGCCAGCCCCTGCCCGCTTTAACGGCGAGCGGGTGCTGGTGGTGGATGACAACAGCACCAACCTGCGGCTGCTCGATACCATGCTCCGGCTGATGGGTCTGACGCCGGTGTGCGTGAGTAACTCCCGCGACGCGCTACAGCGCACCGTGGCGGAGCCTTTTTTCCCGGTGATGCTGCTGGACGCGCAGATGCCCGATATGGACGGCATCTCGCTGGCGCTGGAGCTGTCGGTGCTGCCCCAGGCGAGCCAGAGCCGGATAATCATGCTGAGCTCCATGAGCCGCCATTTCGACGCCAGTATGCTAAAGCGCATTGGCATCTCCCACTATCTGCACAAGCCGGTGGCGCAGAGCGAACTTCACCAGGCGATCGCCAGCGTGCTGACGCCGCTCCCCCGCCCTGCCGCCCCCGTCCAGACGCCGCCGCCGGTGGCTCGCCCTGTGGGGGACGGGCTGCGCATTCTGCTGGCCGAAGACAACGTGGTAAACCAGAAGCTGGCCCGCCGTCTGCTTGAGCGGCTCGGCCACCGCTGTGAGGTAGTGGACAATGGCCGCGCCGCACTCGACCACTGGCATGCGGCGCAGTGGGACATCATCCTGATGGATTTGCAGATGCCCGGCATGGACGGTGAGACGGCGATCCGCCTGCTGCGCCAGGAAGAGAAGACCCGCGGCGAAGGCCACCAGCCGGTTATCGCCATGACCGCGCACGCCATGCAGGGCGACAAAGAGCGCTGCCTGGCGATGGGCTTTGATGGCTATATCGCCAAGCCGGTTACCCAGCAGGCGCTTGCTGATGAACTGCAACGGGTCGCCGGGGGCGATGTTGATGACGATGGCCTGCCGACCGAGGCCTTTCTACTTAAGCAGTGCGGCGACGACGGCGAACTGGTCACCGAACTGCTCGGCCTGTTCGGCGAGGGGCTGGAGACCATGACCGCCGCCATTGCGCAGGCTATTGCCCGCGGCGATCGTGAGGCGCTGCGCCGGGGGGCGCATAAGCTGCGCGGCGAGGCGGTGGCGCTGGGGTTCACCCGCCTGAGTCAGCTTTTACAGCAGCTGGAGAGCCAGGCGCAGGCCGCCGACAACCACACACTCGCTCACCTGCGCGACGCCCTGCGCCAGGAGCATCAGCGCGCCGGGGCGTGGCTGCGACAACGGGAGAGAGAATATGGTACGTAATGCCGCCGTCCTGCTTTTGTTTATCAGCGCGCTGGCGCAGGCGACGCCGCTGCCGGTGACCTGGTCGCTGGCGGGCAACTGGCAGGTTGAAGACGCCAACGCCCCGCCCGCTGACGCCCCGCGCACTCTGCGGGTGCCCGCCAACTGGTACAGCGCCGGGTACGATCATGAGGGGGCGCTGTGGTATCGCCACGGTTTCACCCTGCCCGCCCAGGCAGACGATACGATGGCAACGCTGGTTTTCGACGGGGTGGACTATTTCGCTGAGGTGTCGTTAAACGGTAAGGCGCTGGCCCGCCACGAAGGCTATTTCCAGCGGTTTTCCGTGGACGTCAGCGACGCGCTACGCCGCCACAACCGGCTGGCGGTGAAAGTAGACAGCCCGCGGGAAGATCCTAAAACGGTGTGGCCGCTGCATAAAAAACTGATCAAAGGGGTACTGAACCAGCACGATACCCGTCCGGGCGGTGCCTGGTCGCCGGAGGGGCAGGACGCCAACTCAGGGGGCATCTGGGCGCCGGTGAGGCTGCATCTGAGCCGCGGCGTAGTGATTGATGAGGTTATCCTGCGCCCGGACTGGCAGCAGGGGCTAACGGCGCCGACGCTACAAGCGGAGATCCGCTATCGCGCCAGAACGGCGGGCCCGGTGACCCTGCGCCTGACCGCCACGCCGGATAACTTTAACGGCCAGCGTTATCAGCAGACGTTTGCGGTGACGCTGGACAACACCGACCGCGCCGTGCGCAGCGTGCGTGTTTCGCTGCCGATGAAGGGGGCGCGGCTGTGGTGGCCGGTAGGGACAGGCAAGCCGCATCTCTACCGGGTTCGCGCCTCGCTTGCAGACGCTCAGGGGCTGATGGACACCGCCGTCACCCGTACCGGCCTGCGCAAAGTGGAAGAGCAGCCGGATAACAAAGGCTGGAAGATTAACGATCGGCGGCTGTTTGTGAAGGGCAGCAACTATATTGGCTCGCCGTGGCTTAGCACTATGACGCGGGCAAAGTACCGCCGCGATTTTCAACTGGTAGAGGCGATGAACGCCAACGCCATACGGGTGCATGGCCACGTGGCGGGCCGCGCGTTGTATGACGTGGCGGACGAGATGGGGCTGATGATCTGGCAGGATGTGCCGCTGCAGTGGGGCTATGACAACAGCCCGGCCTTTGCGGACAACGCCGCGCGCCAGACCCGCGAGATGGTGGAGCAGTTCGGCAACTCCCCGGCAATTGTGGTCTGGGGCGGCCATAACGAGCCGCCGTGGAACTCGCCGTGGATGGAAAAGCGCTTCCCCGACTGGAATAAAGATCTTAACCGGGCGCTGACGGAGCGAATAGCGGACACGCTGGCGGAGGACACATCGCGCATTGTGCACCGCTTCTCCGCCGTGGAGGAGCACTACTGGGCCGGATGGTATTTCGGCAGCGTGCGCGACCTGCTCGCCCCGGCCAAAACGGCCATTATTACCGAATTTGGCGCGCAGGCGCTGCCGCGCATGTCGACCCTGAAAACCATCATTCCCCCGGCGGAACGCTGGCCGAAAACCACCGCCGCCGACGATCCCGGCTGGACGAAGTGGAAGTACCACAACTTCCAGCCTTTCCAGACCTTTAAGTTCGCCAACATTCCCCGCGGCGAGAATGTGCAGGCGATGATCGACAATACCCAGGCTTACCAGGCGAAGCTGGTGGCGACGGCGGCGGAGAGCTATCGCCGCCAGCGCTACCAGCCGGTCACGGCGCTGTTTCACTTTATGTTCGTGGAGACCTGGCCGTCGATTAACTGGGGGGTGGTGGATTACCTGCGCCAGCCCAAGGCGGGCTACTACGCCCTGCAGCGGGCCTACCAGCCGCTGCTGCCGTCGATCGAACCGGTAACCGCGGACTGGCAGGCCAACACGGCGGGCACGCTGCGGCTGTGGACGGTGAATGATAGCGCCTCCCCCTGCACCGCCTGCCGCCTGCAATGGCGGGTGTCGCAACGCGGTAAACTGCTGCTTAAGGGGGAGCAGACGCTAACTATCCCCGCCGACTCCGGCCAGATGGTGCAGGCGCTCAGCATCACCCCACCCCGGCCAGGCACGCTAAAAGTGGCGTTCTGGATTGAGGATAACGCCGGTAAGGTGGTGGGCAAAAACCAGTATGAGGAGACGGTGACGGAGGGGGGTAAGGGTGAGCGCTGAGCCGCCTG
>NZ_HE578947.1:344323-353496 GCF_000321045.1 Phytobacter massiliensis JC163 | reverse complement strand
ACGGTTTTCCCCCTCTCCCTCCCAGGGAGCGGACCGGGGCTATGGTTTTCTCCCTCTCCCTCCCAGGGAGCGGACCGGGGCTATGGTTTTCCCCCTCTCCCTTCCAGGGAGAGGGCCGGGGTGAGGGTGTCAGGCCGCACACATCGTTTCCTGACACCTGCCAGCATTGCTTTTCCCCGGTGAAAATAGTACGGTCACACGCAGAGAATTCCTCGTGAATGGTAAAAATTATGCCGATAATTCAGTCTGTTGAACGTGCTTTGCAGATCCTCGACCTGTTTAACGACCAGGCGACGGAACTCAAAATCACCGAGATAAGCCAGCAGATGGGATTGAGCAAAAGTACCCTTCACTCGCTGCTGAAAACGCTCCAGCTTCATGGCTATATCGATCAGAACCCGGATAACGGCAAATACTGCCTGGGAATGAAGCTGGTCGAGCGCGGCCACTTTGTCGTTGGCACGATGGACATCCGCCAGAAAGCAAAAAGCTGGCTTACCACCCTTTCCCAGGAGACGGGGCAGACCACCCACCTGGGCATTCTGGACGGCAACGAAGGCGTCTATATTGAAAAAATCGAAGGTAAGCAGGCGGCCATCGCCTATTCGCGCATTGGCCGCCGCCTGCCCGTTCACGCCACGGCCATTGGCAAGGTGCTGATGGCCTGGCTGGGGGACGAGGAGCTTAACGCCATACTGGACGGCTACTCATTCACCCGCTTTACCCCCGCCACCCTGACCGACCGCGCCGCGCTGCTGGCGGCGCTGGCGCAAACCCGCCACAACCGCTACGCCCTCGACAACGAAGAGAACGAGCCTGGCGTGCGCTGCATTGCGGTGCCGGTGTGGAACCACGAATCGCGGGTGATCGCCGCGCTGAGCCTCTCCACCCTTACCTCGCGGGTGAATGACGAACAGCTGGCGGCCTGCCGGCAGAAGCTGATAGCCGCCGGGCTGGGGCTGTCGAAAACGCTGGGCTACCGTGAACGCTAGCCCGGCGTCCTGCTACGCCTCAGGCTGATAAACGAACGAGGCGAAATCAGCATGGCAGCCGTCGCCGCTGATATCCTCGCAGTGCAGCCCAACAAACGCGCCGGTAAAGAAGCCCCGGCCACCGATATAATCATCCGACAGCTTCCATGCCTCAAAGGTCAGCGGAATGGCCTGCCAGTTTTCACCCTCGAAAGAGTAGCTGTAGCGGTATTCCAGATGGTCGACATCCACCCGCAGCCAGACGTTTTCCACGCTCTCCGGCACCTCAATGGGCTTATCGTACAGGTGCCAGTGGGCCACGTTATGGTCGAGCTGGATAATTTTCAGCGTCCGCCCGCGCCCCTCTTCATAATCCATAAAGCAGTACGACCAGTTTTTGCTGTTGTAATAGCAGGTCAGCCCGGCGCTCTGCTGGAAGTGCCGCGGCGAAAAGGCCATCTGCGTTTCAGCATGAAAACGAAAATGCTGCCAGCGGCGGGCAACCGTGGACTGGGTAAAGGCGGAGTTGAGCGAATCATTGCCGTAAAGGCGCAAAAAGCCGGGGCGAGCGGTAAGCGAGCCGAGCTGCTCATCAAACGGAATGCGCAGCGTTTGCAGTTCCGGGTCGAGCCTGTCGCTGTCGAAATCCGTGCGCCATGCGCCCGAACCCGCGCCAGGCTGCTCGGTCATCCGCGGCCCCGGCACCGTCAGCGCCGCATGTTTGCCGCCCTCAACGTAAGGCCAGCCATCACGCCATTCGATGCGGGTTATCCCGGTTTCGCGCCCGAGCGGGCAGTATCCGCGCCCGCCTGCCGCCAGCCGCGGAATGCCCGGCAGATGCAGCGGGCGGCTGGTCAGGTAGGCCATATACCACTCGCCGGTATGGGTCTCCAGCAGCGAGCCGTGGCCGCTTTTTTGCAGCGGGTTTTCCGGCAGATGCCAGCTGGTCATCATCGTGACGTCCGGGTGCAGTTCATAAGGGCCGGTAATGTCCTTCGCCCGCAGTATCACCACCGCATGTTCGTAGCTGGTGCCCCCTTCCGCCACCAGCAGATAGTAGTAACCGTCGCGGCGATAGATATGCGCCCCTTCGGTATAGCCCAGCGGCGTACCGGTGAAGAGCGTGGAACGCTGCGGCGAGAGAGTTTGCGTGTCGGCAAAAAACTCCTGCATCACAATGGTGTTATGGGGGTTGCTGTGATGGCGTGGCCCCCATGGGCGATAGATGTAATATTTTCGCCCGTCGGTATCGTGGAACAGCGACGGGTCGAACCCGCCGTTGCCCATGGGAATGGGATCGCTCCACGGCCCTTCCACCGAGGGGGCGGTCACCAGGAGGTTGCGGCCGTTTTTCCACGGCGAATCGACAATTTTCACGTCGGTATAGAGCAGCCAGAACTTGCCGTCGGCGTAGCTCAGACAGGGCGCCCAGATGCCGCCAGAGTCCGGGTTGCCTTTCATATCCAGCAGCGCCACGCTGTCGAGAGGCGTACTGACCAGCGTCCAGTTTTTCAGGTCGCGGGAGTGATAAATACGCACGCCGGGGAACCACTCAAAGGTGGAGGTGGCGATGTAGTAATCCTCCCCCACGCGGCACATGGACGGGTCCGGGTTGAAGCCGGTGAGGATCGGGTTTTCAATCTGGTACATGATTCTCTCCTTAGTTCACTGCCGCTGCGGCATCGGCAGGCTGCGTCTGCGGCTGCGTTGCGCGCTGGCGCTGCAGCTGCTGGCTTATCTCTTCCACCCGTTTGCTGCTCAGTTTGTAGAACGACAGCAGGGTAAACATACCGACGTAGAGCACCACCGGCACAATGCAGAAGAGGATTTTAATGGTGGTCAGGACGTTATCCGGCTGGACGGCATTGCCTGCCGAGTAGCTGGAGAACGCAAGGATCCAGCCCACCAGCGCGCCGCCAATCGCCAGGCCGATTTTCAGGCTGAACAGGTAGGTGGAGAAGACCAGCCCGTCGAGGCGACGCCCGCTGCGGCTCTCTTCATAATCGACCACGTCAGAGGCCATCAGCCACTGCAGCGGCGTGGTGGTGTTAAAGACAAACAGGAACAGAATATTGAGGGCGAAAATCAGCGCGATATTGTCTGAGGGAATAAAGAAAATGCTCAGGCTGATCAGGGAATAAATGCCAATGATCCACTTGAACGAGGTAACGCGGTCAAAGCGCCCAAGCAGGCGTGACGAGCAGAGGGAGCCGAACATGGTCGCCAGGCTGCCGTACAGCAGGAACTGCGTTGCCAGCTCCGGGTGGTCCATGACGTACTTCACAAAATAGAGCGTCGCCCCGCCGCGCACGACGTTAGAGCCGGTAGCCATCATTTTAAAGGCGCACATAATTCGCCACTGGCTATTACCCATTAAGAGTTTCAGGTCTTTCTTAACAGAAGCGCCGGGCTGAACATTAAAAGTGTAACGTTCTTTGGTCGTAAAAAAGCAGACAAACAGCAGAACGACGCCGCAAATACCCAGCACGCACATCGCGCCGAAATAACCCACCTGCTCGTTACCTTTACCGATAATATTTACCAGCGGCAGGGCAATCCCGCTGATAGCTAATGACCCGGCGGCGGCGAGGAAAAAGCGCCAGGACTGTAACGCGTGGCGCTCTTTCGGATCGGCGGTAATAACGCCGGGCATAGCACAGTAGGGAACGTTAACGAAGGTATACACCAGGGTCAGTAATATATAGGTAATCGAGGCGTAAATAATTTTCCCCTGCGCGGAGAAATCAGGCGTATAGAAAGTTAATACGCAGACGATACCAAACGGGATCGCCCCCCACAGCAGATACGGGCGGAACTGGCCGTAGCGGGTACGGGTACGGTCAACCAGCAGCCCCATCAGCGGGTCGGTTACCGCATCCAGCACCCTGGAAATCAAAAACAGCGTGCCCATGACGCCCGCAGAGAGGCCGAAAACGTCGGTATAGAAGTACGCCAGCAAAAACATGGTGGCCTGCCAGACAAAACCGCAGGCGGTATCCCCCAGCCCGTAGCCGATTTTATCTTTCATCGTTAACTGCATTTTTACCTCCAGTCATATGAGAGGAATTGATTGCGAATGGCCGGGACCTACAAAATAAAATGCGTGAGCGTGCATTTTGCGAGGAATACACCCTTTATTCGTGCGCTTAAAAGATGGCTAATGCGGATTTGATTGTAGGAAGGAATGAAATAGAGCAACAATTGTCATTTTTGCTTTCGTAATTATGTATTTTAACTTCTGTGATAGCGATACAGTTTACCTGCCGACAGCAACAGATATTTCTCCCGTCCGGGATATTTTATTTAAATCTTATTTTAGCCGCCGAATAATTTATTCGGCGGCGCGGTGAAGACCGTTAATTAATTAAAGGCCAAGCGCTTTTTTACCGGCATTAATCACCTCAATAATTTTATCGGTATCGTATACGCACCCTTTCCAGGTGCCGCCGCTTACCGCCTGGAGCGCCGCCCACAGGCGGGTGTCGTCAGGAAGGAAGTCATGGGCTTTCAGTTCCGGGTGCAGCTCGCGCCCCGCCAGTACAACAGCGCCCTCTTCCGGCGTCAGGCGCGCAGCCGCTGTGCCGATAAAGTTCACGCTTCCTTCCAGCGACAGGCGATCGACCACGATCTCAATCAGATCGCCGCTGCGTAGCTTGCCAATCGGCCCGCCCGCCAGCGCTTCCGGCGCGACATGCCCCAGGCAGGCCCCGGTAGAGACGCCGGAGAAACGCGCATCGGTAATCAGCGAAACGGTTTTCCCCCACGAGATGTGCTTCAGCGCCGACGTAAGCTGGTAGGTCTCTTCCATGCCGGTGCCGGATGGCCCGCCGCCGATAATAACCATGATGTCGCCCTGCTGGATCTGCCCCTGCTTGATGGCTTTGATGGCCGCCTCTTCCGAGACAAAGACCCGCGCCTCGCCGGTGTGGCGGTAGACGCCGTCGTCGTCCACCACCGATGGGTCGATCGCCGTGGCTTTGATGACCGAGCCATCCGGCGCAATGTTGCCTACCGGGAAGGCCACCGTGGAGGTCATCCCTTTGGCTTTTGCCCCTTCCGGCGACAGGATTACCTCATCCGGCTCCACGCCATCCTGCTCGCGCAGGCACTGACGGAACTTCGCGCGGCGCTCAGAGTGCTCCCACCAGTCGAGGTTTTCACCGAGGGTCTGCCCGGTTACCGTCATCACATCTTCGTGCAGCAGCCCCAGCCGACGCAGGTGGAGCATCACTTCCGGTACGCCGCCTGCCAGGAACGCGCGCACCGTTGGGTGGTAGTCCGGGCCGTTGGGCAGGACGCTCACCAGGCGCGGCACTTTGCGGTTGATGGCGCTCCACTGCGCCACGTCCGGCATACGGCATTTGGCCGCATGGGCAATGGCGGGGATATGCAGCAGCAGGTTGGTGGAGCCGCCAAAGGCCGCGTGCACTACCATCGCGTTCTCGATGGCTTTGTCGGTGAGGATGTCGCGGGCGGTAATGCCCTTCTCGTCCAGCGCCATCACCGCCCGCGCCGACTGGCGGGCGATCTCCAGCCAGACGTCCTGGCCCGATGGCGCGAGCGCCGAGTGCGGCAGCGCCAGCCCTAACGCTTCGGCCACCACCTGCGAGGTGCCCGCGGTGCCGAGGAACTGGCAGCCGCCGCCGGGGGACGCGCAGGCGCGACAGCCCAGCTCGGAGGCCTCTTTCAGGCTCAGTTCGTTGTTGGCGTAACGCGCGCCGATGGTCTGTACCTTTCCGGCGTCTTCCCCGAAGGTGGGCGGCAGGGTCGCCCCGCCCGGCACAAGGATCACCGGCAGATCGTGCATTGACGCCAGGGCGATCATCGTCGCGGGCAGGCCTTTGTCACAGGTGGCGACGCCGATCACCGCCCGGCGCGTCGGCAGCGAGCGGATCAGGCGGCGAAAGACGATCGCCGCGTCGTTACGGTACGGCAGGGAGTCGAACATGCCGTGGGTGCCCTGGGAGCGGCCATCGCACGGGTCGCTGACAAAGGCGGCGAAGGGAATGCCGCTCAGGCGGGTGATCTCTTTTGCCGCTGCCGACATTTGCAGGCCGATCTCCCAGTGCCCGGTGTGATAACCCAGCGCAATGGGGCGACCGTCCGAGTGCCGGATCCCGCCCTGGGTGCCGATCAGCAGGACTTCTCTGCCGGTGAGTTTGTTGGCATCCCAGCCCATCCCGGCGTTTTGCGTCATGCCGAACAGATTGCCGCTGGGGGATTCGAGCAGCATTTGTGGTGTCAGCGGCAGCGCCCCCTGCGGCCCGGCGGCGTGGGTTTTCACCGCATAGAACTGTTCATCCTGCGGGGTAAAAATGGTGTTGATGGACATTGTCATATTCTCCCGGCCAGCCGCGTTCACAGAACGGCTGGCGACGTCATTTCGGAAGTTGTTCTACATTATAGAACAACGTTCTTATAATTTGATTCACTGTAATCCAGGTGTTGCACAGAGGTAAATCAGACAGTCGGGCAGACTACGCTTTTTTGAGGCTTGATCACAAAACGGGCGGCAACGGAATGTAATGGGCGGGGGTGCGGCACGGTTAAGGTGAAGGGGTGCCAGCCTGAGGGCTGGCACGGTTTTTGGGGTAAATTACCGCAGTTCTTTTACTCCCGCCCGCTCAGCCTGCTTTCGGTAGTGTCTGTATCGCTCCCGGAACCATGCTTTCTGTTCATCATTCATGTTGCCGGTGACGGCGTCGATATCCACTGGCTGGCCCAGGGCGTGCATACGGGCAAAGCTGCGCGCCAGAAAATCAAAGTTCTTTAGTGCATGTAAATCCTGTCGGTTCATTAGCATATTCCTCCAATTATTATGATTAATGTTTAAGGTCATATGCTTTCTGAGTTCAGTATCCGCCTGAAAACGATCATTTTTTGATCGGCGCGTGCGCTTTACGTCGCGCAAAACCCCTCGTAATTAACATTATTTGAAATTCCCAACGGCTATTGCCCGGCGCTCTATGACGCATCCGAACGTAGCCACGGCGTGATGGTCACGCCGGTCAGCAATCCCTCGGGGCTGAGTAAACGGGTCACCGTCTGCCCCCAGGGCTCCAGACGCTTGTCAATGAGCAGCTGGTACCCCTTTTTAATCAGGATTTCGGTGGCCTTTTCGATATCCTGCACTTCAAACTCGACCCATCCCTGAGGAACAGGAATATCTTCCGGCCATTCTTCTGTAGCAAAACAGGACTGCGCGGCCTGAGACAGAGGCCAGAGTGCAAAATGCTTTACGCCAGCCAACACATCCACGTCCGTCATCATGTAGTCGCTATTGCCTTCCATATGCTTTAACGGTAAGCGGAGCGTATCCTTATAAAACGCTTTACTGATGGCGGTATCACGCGTGACAGGGCCAAAGCCTGCGACAAACAAAACATCAATTTCATTAAGATCCGCGGTCATACCCCCTCCTGATACTGGCTGCATGCATTGTGCTTCTGGCTGAAAACGACAAATAGCATCCATGGGTTAATCAAAACATGGCTTATTTCTAAAAAAACACGCTTTCAGATTTTTTTGCCTTTAAATGGGCGTCAACGCCAGTTTGACGGCCAGCGCGGCAAAAGGAGGGGGAAAAAGAATCGCGCTGGCGGACAAAACGCTATCTGGCTGCGATACCCGCCTGGAACTAAAGAGGATGCTCCCTGAGAAAAGGACAATAAAAAAGCCTCACGGTGAACGATGAGGCTTTTGTTACGTTCCCTGATTGCCAGGCTTTATCCTTAAATGGAAGGCGTCACCATGATCTCATACGTTCCGCTATAGAGACCTAATGGATAGGTCTCACTGCGGTCTGCGGAGGTGAAGCGGACCCTGATGCTGGTATCTTTTGTCGCATCCTGCAGGGTGGGGTACACCGGCAGATTATTGACAGGATAAGAGGTCGATATGTCCCTGTCGCCGGGCTTGATCCAGGCGGTATTGATGCGCATCTGATCGCCATTCTCTGAAACCAGCCCTTTTGTAGCTGGCGAAGTCAGCGACACCGACACAGAACTGGCGTTGCCAATAAACAGAAGCTCTGGCGTTGTGCCGGTCATATAGCCGTTTTTCTCTTCAAGCTTTAATGTAATCGCACCGTTGGTCACATCGTTGCCCTCGACATAGATACGCACGCTGGTGCTGATTTCAGCCTGGACATCAATGGACGTTTTCATGGATGGGAGGGCGGATACGTTCAACGAAGTAAGCGCCAGCAGCGTGGTGAAAAATATACGTTTCATTCTCTTCTCCTAAGATCCTAACTTTCCGGTGTAATAACGGCAGTCACGGTATCCATTAAGCTGATGCCAGCAGCCATACCCCGCGTCTGCTTACCTTCCAGCTTGAACTGAATATCCACCGCCTGTGACGTACCGCTTCCTGCCGGCACTCGCCCCTGCCACACGCCATTCGGCAAGATTTCGTGATCCGATATCAGAATGTGGTAAGGGACCATACGATCCTGCGTTGAGGCTCGCATCCGGTACTGGTTGTTATGCGCCTGGGAGGACTCAAGGCTAAGCGTCCAGGGCATCGCCTCGTTTCCTGCCTCGAGGGTTTTACTGACCCGCAGCGTCACGGTGCCAGAGACATCATGGTTATCGCCTACGCTGCCGAGATGCAGCGCCGGCTTGCTAAATGACGCCGTCAGCACCTCCATCTGATCCTGGAGCAGGCTCAAATCGAGATACAGCGGATATTGTTGGCTCTCCCCGCCATCCTCCATGACGCTAACGCTGCCTATCGGCAGGTTGCCCGGCATTGTCGCCGTCAGGCTCCGCGACGTTTTGCGGGGCGTCAGGGTGGCGCTGACCTTCAGCGGAATTTCACGTTTCTGGCTGTCCGCGCCGACAAACAGCGAGGCGCCGCACTCCAGCTTGCTGTTATCCAGCATATTTGTAACGGAAACCCGCAGCCCCTCCAGGACGATATCGCCGCCTGCGCACTGGCTGACGCCAGACGGGCTAACGCTCAGGGTTGTCGCGCGATTGGCCGCCTGCACGATGCCGAGGGTATCGCTCCCGCCGCTGCCGGTTTCACCCTGCGAAAAAATGCGGACGCTGTTGTTACCCTGCGGCTGCACCGTGAGCCTCCCCTCGGCCTGCGCCAGCAGAGGGAGCAAGGCCGCGATGACTATCATTTTCCGCATACGTTATTCCTTACGCTGACACTGCTCATACACCTGCAGCTCACTGCCCATCTCAAAGGAGA
>NZ_HE578947.1:296042-343879 GCF_000321045.1 Phytobacter massiliensis JC163 | reverse complement strand
AGGAGAGCCGCTTGTTGACCGTCAGGGTGCGGGTGTTTGTCGGATAGACGTTGAACCGCTGGAGCGCAGGACGCCCGTCCACCACCAGATTGCGTAACTCACTGCGCACATTGCCGGTCGCCTTCAGCGTCCACTGGTTGTTTTGACAGCTCAGCGCAATTCCCTGGGTATGTTTCTCCGAGGGCAGATAACGCAGCAGCACGTCGTAACCCACGGCAAAACGCACCTTGCCTTTCTCCAGCTCCTGCTCCGGATAACTTGGCCGCACGCGTAGCCGGTAGACCTGCTCCTTATCAACGGGCTTAAGCGGCATAATTCGCACCTTTCGCTCTTCGCCATAGGGAATCACTAATTTTGTCGGCGAAAAAACCAGCGTCGGATCGCTTGCCCCTAATTCTTTAATTCTTTCCTCTTTTTGATCGCCCGGATTCGGGACGTGATAAAGTTCCAGCGTGACAAACTCATAAATTTGCTTGCGAGAATCTGTTTCTTCCGACGCAGCATCCTTTCGATACATCGATTTCACGGTAATATAATTTTCACGCGGCGTGTTTTCGCGGATTTCTTTTACCACCGGAAAAACTTCGATTGCGTATGTCTTGCAGGTTGAAAATAATCCCACCGCACAGAGCGACAGCACTCTCCATTTACTGAGCTTCACAATTAACCTCACGTATTTGCATTATTCCCTGGGTCAGTTTGACGTTCTCTTCCAGTAACGGACAAACGTATGCATTCCCCTCTTTTTTTACCGTCAACATCGTCAAACGCTCGTTGGTTTTAAGCGAGAAATCCCCGACAAATAGCCCTTCATCGTCAGACATGGCGTTGCCGCCGACTACCCTGGCATTGGCCAGCGGCGCGCCGTCCAGATAAAGCCGCCCGGTCACCGTCTGGTTTTTGGTCGCGGCGACTTTTACGGTATAAACCTGCCCCGGCGTTGCCCATCCGTTAGACACGGAGGTGCTCAGCTCGTAAAACGCATCCGTTTTGCCGGTGAAAACCTGCTCTATCTGCGGTTCCACTCTCTGGTACGGCGTGACGGTTAAGGTGGTTTTCTTGCCCCCTTTCACCACGACCGGCTCCATATTCTGGTTCCGCGCTTCAAAGTACTGGTCTTCCGGCAGGTCCGTGGCATCAATAATCATTGCCGCCGTGTTGTCGACTTTGCCCCAGGAGAAATCGCCATCGCCGATAGCAAAGCCGCCGCGCTGCGAGAGGTAGTGCTGGCGGTACTCGGAGTCATCCAGCGACTGGGTGATCCCCGCGGAGGTGTAACCGGTCGCGTTATCCATCACCACGCCCATGCTGCCGTTTTTCGAGTCGTTCGGGCCGTGGTTGAGGCTGGCGTTAACCAGATATTTGCCGCCGCGGTCGAATTCCGGGTTATCCACGGTGAGCGAATAGTCGGCGCTATAAATATTGTCGTCGCTGCTGCCGTCGTTAATGCGCGAGCGCAGATATAAAGACTGATAATGGTTATAGCTGCGCTCACGCATGCCTAATGAGAACTGGGCATAGAAACGGTCTTCGTTGCTGCTTTGGCTTGAAGAGTGATAGTCGTAAGTATTCAGGCCATGGTGATAGCCAAGGTCAACCCGCAAATTGAGACTATCGCTGAGCGTAAAATCGCGGTTCAGCGTGATATCCCAGCTTTCAGATTCATTTTTATTATTACGGCCATAATCCTGGTAGAGGGTATTGATGCCATACGTCACCCCCAGACCGACATTCCACGGTAGATAGGTATTGGCGCTAAACTGGAGCGTTGAATAATCATAAGAGGGCACAATCCCGTACTGGCGAAAGCCGTCTTCATCGCCGCGATAGCGGTTATCGCGGTAGTTCAGGTTGAAGCCCAGGCGCTCGTAGTTTTTATTGACCCCCAGCTGATAGCCCATGCTGTCGTCATTGCCGATAAGGCCATCGACGTGCAGCCGCTCAAGCAGCCAGCTGTTAAAGGGAATGTCCATACTCGCCGTCGCGTACAGCGCGCCGTTATCCGTCATCGCGCCGCTGCCAAGCGACAGCGCCGATTCGGTGGTATAGCCAAAAGCGAGTTCGGCAAAATTATTATCGCCGTAGTTTCGCTCGTCGACGCACTGGCTACAGCTACGGGACGACATCTCTCCCTGGAGACGATCGTAGCGACCCAATTGAATGCTGTACTCAATATCCCCCGCGCGAAACTGGCCGCTACGCTTGAAAAAGGGGACGATCTTCTCTTCCTGGCTGCCGTTTGCCAGTTTGGAAACCAGCAGCACGTCATAGCCGCCGCTGGGCCAGCTTGCGGTGTTAAGAGTCTGCATGCCCGCCGGGAACTGCTGAATGTCAATCATCCGGCCATTGCGATAGATCTCGACGGTGCCCGCCTGCGGCAAATAGAGCGAGACCGGCGATGCGGCACCGTCGACGCTACTACGATAGTGATCCGTCATGTAGCCCAGCGAGACGCCATCAAAACTGACGGAATTAAAGAAGCTGTAAGAGGCGGATGGCGTACTGCTAATCAGGTTATCGCTCAGGCGCTGACGCCCCAATTTAAAGCGTGTGGTATCTTTTTCCAGATAAAGCGCCAGTTCGTCGAGGCTAAAATCGATCTCTTTTGCGTAGCTCCACCCCCCCTTGATATAACTGTTGCCCGTCAGGCTCATCGTCTCGGTGGAGGTGACGCTCAGGCTATCGCCCCAGCTGTCGGAAAGATAATTCAGGTTATGGTAATGCACGAACCCTGACTGATTACGCTGAGTAATAAAAGCCCGCTCGTTCGTTTTCTCATTGGCGTCATACATCGACTCGGGGAAAATCAGCCGGATGGTACTGTCAGACTCGATCACGTTGACAATAATGTCATCGCCCGCGAAGCCCTGGCCGTCATTACGACGCAGCGGCTGCGACAGTTTTTGCAAAAGCGCCTGCTGCGTGAGCGACAGTTTCGGCATCCCCGGCGCCATCACCTGCTCGGTAATCAGAGCCGGCGAGACAAACAGAATGTCCTTGTTGTCGTACTCCACCGCCACAGAGCCAATAGACTGGTCAATATAAATAATGTTGAAAATGCCATTCTGCCTGGCTTCAAAAATATCCTCGAATCCCTTCGGCAAAGGAATATTTGCCGCCAGTGAAGGGTGTCCACCAGCGATCAGCGCAACGCCAGATAACAACACCCAGATTTTCTTGTTATTTTTCATTATTCCAGTCCCTGATATCAAATCACCGGCGTCACAATAAGCGTGAAGACGTTGCCATATCTGCCTTTGGTGTAATGTCCGGCAGTAAACTCCGTGGCAAATTTAATTTTTAAACCATTCACCGCCCGGGCCTGTGAGATATCGTCCAGTACCGGCACCTGTAGCGTCTGGCGCGAATCTGTTACCGCGCCCTGGAAAATAAAGCTGCCGATAAGCGGCATTTTGGTATTACCGCCATAGACCTGAGGCAAAACGAATTCGCTGTCTTCAAAGACAAGATCGGCCCGATCGACATTGCCCACCAAAAAGAAGTTCGATGAGGTTTGCTCAATTTTTTGTGATATTCCGTTGACGACTAATGGGAAATCGAGCCCATCAGAGGAGACCGGAATCCCCCTATAATAAAGTGTAACCCTTGCCACCGATTCAGCGGAAATATCAACTGAAAGCTGTGAATTTGGAATACCGTAGCTAAGTGGGCTCCACAAACAGAGCGTGAAGCAGATACAGGTAAAAAGGTTTCTGTTTATCATAAGCAATATGGGGTAGCCCGAAGGCTACCCCTTATCAGTAATTACGGATTTGCAACTACGTTTGCGTAAACAACGCCGGTGTAGTTACCCTGGCCCAGTGCGTCATAGGCTTTGTCAGAGACAAATTTGAAGACGACCGGCATTTCGCCGTGGGTACCGTTTGCGGTCAGAGCGTAGTCTTTAGAGTCGCCAGATTTAGCGAACTGCTGAGAACCCGCAGAGGTGATGGTGCTGATTTTGTAAGTCATGGAGTTCAGGGTACCGCCCTGAGTGCTGTACAGGGTGAAAGCATCGCCTGTTGCAGACTGGCTGTCATCCATCACCAGAGAAACGTCCAGTTTGGTAACATCGTTATTCCACAGCTTCAGCGTGTCGGTCTGTGCTTCCATATAGCCGGAAGCAGCCGGAACCAGCACAACGTCAACGTCGGTTACCGGCTTGCCGCTCGGATCAACGATCATCGCGCTGTCAGGTACGTTAGCGCTGACGTTAAAACGGGTGTCGTAGCTCTGAGGAGTAGCCGCCAGTGCGGAAGCAGACATAACCAGGCCAGCCAGAACTGACAATGCAACTTTAGTTTTCATAAAATAAATCCTTGGATACTAAAAATAGAACACAAATAAAGATATTTGTGTTTCCTTGTTTAAAAACAAACGTGCAATAACAATCGTGTAATAACGGATTCAACATCACATATTACGCAAACAAGGCTAAAGGAAAATTTAAGGTAATACCTGAAACGTTCCCTTAGTTAATCTCAAAAAATTTCACCCATCGGGGCGCGATTATAAAATAAGAAATTTAAAATGCCCGGGTGCAGCGATGCATTGCCGGGCAAAAGACGGTAAAAAGACATTAAAAAACGTGGTGATATCTCAGCGGTGACTTAGTCTTTAAGAATATTATGCCCAACCTCTTCAAAGACCGCGCGGCGTAAATCATCCTCAAGTTCTTTAATATTCTGCGGCAGATAAAAGTTCTTTTCCCCAACACACTGCTTCCAGTCCACGGTAGGCGCATACTTGATACCGATAAAAGCAATCTTACCCACCGATTCATCCGTTGAAATGACCCGACGAATCTTATCGCACATCCCGGCGTTGAGAAGACGCGGTGTCAGCTTAATACGATCCGGGTTGTCAGTTCCGTCGGAAACGATCACCATCACCTTACGCGAAGCGGTACCCGCGGCCAGATAAGGAACGCCGAGCAGTACGCCGGAACTCACCAATGTTCCCCCCTTCGCCGTCATATTCTTAATTTGACTGACCGCAGACATCGAAGAGGTCAAAGGGACTTTCCAGGAGTAACTGGCTATCAGGCACGTTTGCACGTCGTCTACATGATCCAGGGGAATGCGGATATCGTTCACCCTGCGAGGAATAGCCGCAATTGTCGCAGGTACATTCACAATCGCTTCCAGATCTTGCACATTGTCCATATTGAGAGTGTCATTAGGATAAGGGCCATTCGCCACAAACGGGAAATCACAGTACCCCCCTTCTTTCCCTCCCCAGCTGAAAGGAATAAAACCTACCTTATTGTTTATATTGTAGGAAAACAGCTCCCCGGAAAGCTGCAAAACAATCCTTTTTAGCTCATCAAGTTTTGTACTGCCGTCGAAGGGGTCATTCATTGAGCCGGAAAAGTCGGTAACAAAAATAACGTCCATGTTGGAACGATATTTCCGCGCCGCCCCGTTGTCACCCACGATGACTTCCTTATCGAAGCCAGGAAACAGCGAGGAAGAGAACCAGGACTCCTGTAAGGTTTGACCGCTGACCCGGTACTCTACGTAACTCATATTAGCGTTAGTCGCCGAACCGCCGCGCTTGACCACCACCTTTGGGGTGAAGACGTCGATCTCGCGGCGCATATAGGCGCGAAAGTAGTCTTTCGCCAGTGAATAATTTCGCGCGGCCCCTTCGCCATTGTCTTCCGCGGTCAGCGCCAGCGCGGCCTGTTCCATGGCGTCAGACAGCCTGGCGCGCTCGCTGACGAAGCGCGCTCCGTCCAGCCCCAGCGATGCCATCCCCAGTAAAAAACCGGCAAGCATCACAAAACTTATTGCATAAACCCCACGTTCATCCGCGGAGAAACGCTTTAGCAGCGTTAACATCCTTGCGCGCACAGACATAGTTGCTCCTTCTCTTCCAGTTGCATCCTCAGCTTTTCTTCTCGTCCATCGAGGCAAATAAGAAAAGGTAAAACCGGCGGGCGGTATTGCGAGACCCGATTTCCCCCTCGATCCCGGACGTAATTCAACCCGCCGGAGAATCCGGGCCCCTCGCTGTTGATGTCAAAAATTTCGACCTCCAGCAGCGAACGCAGCGTTGGGCTATAAAACAGCATCTCATTGATCGCTTCGGCCAGCCGGGACTGCGAGGCCTCGGCGGAATCAATAAACACCACCGCTTTCGGCTGCGCCATCACCGCCCACGGGCAAAACAAGAGGGCACACAGCATTCGCTTCATGCTCTACCTCGCCATCACGATGGCAAATGACGACAGCTGCGGGTTTTCCGTTGAAGAGGTCGTCAGCCAGGTGTACCAGCTGGTGGTTGGCAGGCAAATCGTCACCTGGTAGAGCGGCACCCAGCGCCCATAGCTCCCCTTCGGCGCCAGCTGCGTCAGCTGGTTCAGCGCCTGCGGCGGCGTACAGCCACCCGCCGATCCGCTCTGCCAGCGGCGATAGAGGTCAATGTCTTTTCGGGTCGACCCGATGCTGGTGATATCTTCAAAGTGCAGCTCTTCAACGACCAGCTGCAGTTTAGAAAGGTCAGCGTCAAGATCCATGTCCGTCAGCATGCGGGCGGCGAGCTTAGCTATCTGATCGACATCGCCCTGATTCAGTTTTTCCCGCGCGTCATACAGCTGGACACGTTCTCGCACTATTCCGGCGACGGAATAGGCAACGCGATCCAGCCGCCCCGTGGTCGCATTGCGGACCACAAGGTCGGTCAGGAAGAACATAAAGACAATCAGCAGCACCGAGATCACCGCAAACTCAACGGCGACGGAGCCGCGCCGGTTAGTACATAAAGCGAGAACGCTCATATTCCTGAACAAAAATCACCTCGCGAGTCAGTAAGTTGTTAGCCCAGAAGCCGGGGAAAGGGAAAAACATCGGATGGTACTGATAGGCCAGCTGATACCGCGCCAGGGGCCGTTGTGAAGCGCGGCCGCCGCCGCCGCTGTCGATCATCTCTTTGATTGTTTCGGCGTAGGAGATGGTGACCTTCACCGCGTCGGCCCGCGTTAGAAAGCCCCACAGCGCGCCACCCTGATCGGTTAGCCGACGCTGAAAGCGGCTTTGATAACCGCCGTCCAGGTCAGATGGCGCATTTTTCGCCTCTTTGGCCGCTTCGGAAACCGCCAGGTCGAGCACCGACGAGACATAGGCCAGCCGCGCGATTTCTGCGACGAACAGCACCATAATGATAAAGACGATCACGGTGATGGAAAATTCGACCGTCGCTACACCCCGCTGGTCGTTACCCAGCTGCCGTGCTGCACGCTTCATTTATGCCCCCCCTTCGCCCGTGGCGAAATCGCCGCCAGCGCGTCAATCAGCTCATCCGGTTTATTCGACAGGTTTTCGCTTTCGATAATATTTTTTGCGTAGCGACGGTCGCCAACCTTCACCAGCGACAGCACCAGATTGTGTAAGATTTGCGACTGCTTCTTGCCGCGCAAATACTGCGGCAGCAGCAGCCCGACGGCATCCTGATAGCGATAATCCAGCATCGCGATCATCGCCAGATTATTGATGGCGACGTCATCGGCGATAAACAGCTGGCGCGACTTATCAATCGCCTGCTGGCCTTCTGCCGCTTTACCGGACAGCGCAAGCGCGACGCCGCGTAAATTCCAGGCTTCGGCATTATTCCCATCCTGCTGCAGCATCTTGTCGGTGACCCTGATCGCCGGGCCGTAATCACCCAGCGCAATCATGTTTTGCGCCTGCAGGATAGAGACCCGAACATCGTTTTTCATATTCAGCGGCTGCAGATAATAAAGCGAAGATTTATAGTCGCCCGCCAGGTAGTAATAGCGTGAGAGTTTGATTCTCGAATCCGCAGTATCATTGTTCTTAAGCCAGCTACGGTACATCGTAATCAGCCCATTATAATTTTTGGCCTTGAGTAAAATATCTTCCTGATAATTGACTTCGGCTTCCGTCTTTGCCGGTCGGTTCGCACACCCTGCCAGCACGACAGAACAGAATGCCAGCAACACGATTTTTTTAGAACAACGCATTTTTTAATATCCTTAAAATACCTGGCGCAGCAATTAATATGGTAATGGGAAACATAATAAACAGAATTAACGGAACGCTCATTTTGGCAGAGAGCTTGCCGATTTTCTCTTCGGAATCGAGTAACTGTAATTCCCTGATATCTTTTGAGAGTTCCATAAGATTTTCATAAAGCGATGTGCCGTAATGCACGCTCTGCTGCAGCGTGGAACAGAACATACGCATCTCGGTCATATCCATCGAGCGGTACAATTCAAGCAGGCCCTCTTCAAGGCCGCTCATCTCGGCGCGCCGAATAAGATATTTCATCAGCGTGGCGAGGTTGTTATCCAACTCATCGGCGTGTTGCGCAATAAATTTAATTGCGCTCTCCACCGTCATACCGGACTGGACGCAAACGGCGATTAAATCGATGAAATAGGGCAACGCATCCATCATCAGCTTAACGCGCGTGGTAATCATCGGTTTTATCATGATGGCGGGCAGAACAATGACGACCACCAGGACAAGCAGCATGCACATCGCCAGCCCTTTCATCTCCATGGTGATAAAGCCCAAAAACCGGCAGAGCAGCAGCACGCCGCCGCATCCCAGCCAGATGCGGATCTTTAGATCAAGGCTGGTTTCAATTTTTTGCAGCAGGCGCAATACATTATTATTTTCGATGATCACCGTTTTATAGTCGAAAATACCGACGGCGCTGTTTTGCAATCCGCTCTCGTTAGCGCTGATGATCTTTCGTTTTTTGCTCCAGTAAAAATTACTGTGGAGAAAAAAGAGGCACATGCCGATGCCAAGGGAGAAAATACCCCAGAAGAAAAATTCCATTACGTCGCCTTTTTCAGCAGGATCCAGATAATAATCATGCCAATGGTTTCGCTTGCGATTACGTAATAAAGCACAAGCTGCCCGGTTGGATCGTGGACAATAAAGTTAAAGTTCTCCGGGCTGAAATATTTCATGCCGCAGAAGAACATTAAAGGGATCGCCGCGACGATCTTGGCCGACGTGCGCGCTTCCGAGGTCATTGCGGCTTTACGTCTGGCCATATTTTTACTGTTGATGATGATGCGCGATAAACGGCCGATAAGTACCCGTAGCTGCCCGCCGCGTTCCAGACTCACCAGCATCACGATCGCGAAGAAGTAAAATTCGCGATAAGGGTACTCTTGCCAGGCGTCCTTAAATACCCGCTCCGGCTCCTCGCCCAAATTGAGCCGACGATCGATGCGTTGAAACGTGCCGCCCAGGCTCCCGTCAACGTTTTCGCCGCAGCGATGCAGCGCCTGGTGAATACTGTTACCGGCGGACACCGCCGCGTTCACCACCGACAGGATCTCCGGAAAGCGGTTCTCAAAATCCCTGCGCAGCAGCGTGCGGCCAATGCGGAGCTGGGCGAAAAAGAGCCCCAAAAGCACTGCCGGAATAAAGACGCTCCACGCTATCTCCAGCCAGTTGAGGTTCAGAAAAAGCAGTACGGCAAACACCACGCCAGCCATAATGAGCCCCTTTGCCCCTTTGACGCTGCCATCGCCCAGCGCATGCCGCCGCCACTCGTCCCACAGTGATAACAACCCGGCGACAGGGGGATATGTCCGGTGCGTTATCGGTTCCTGACTTATCGTTAGCTTAATTTTTTTCCAGCGATACAGGTTAATAAGCAAAATCGCCACGCCGACGATCACTATCCAATAAGACATTTTCACTCCATATTGAATATTTGTTTTAGCTCTGACTCTAAATTAAACATGACGGCATTTTTCATCACCGCCGAGCGCACCAGCATGCCGTGGTTAATAAATTCGCCGGTGATCCTGCCGTTGGTATCGCGCTCGTTGTTGCTTTTAAATGAGAAAATATCCTGCAAAATCACCCGATCGCCCTCAATCCCCATCACTTCACTAATGTTCATGATTTTTCTCGAGCCATCGTTAAGCCTTGAGACCTGAATAATCAGGTTTATCGCGGAGACGATATTGCGACGGATTGATTCAATGGGAATATTCATGCCGGCCATCATGACCATATTCTCAAGACGCGATATGGCATCGCGCGGGCTGTTGGCATGCAGGGTAGACATAGAGCCATCATGACCGGTGTTCATTGCCTGCAGCATTTCAAAGCTCTCTTCGCCGCGGCACTCCCCGACGATAATCCGGTCGGGGCGCATCCTCAGGGAGTTGATTAACAGCGCGCGCATGGTCACAACGCCGGTATTTTCCACCCCGGCCAGCCGCGTCTCCATGCGCAGCACGTGCGGCTGCATCAGACGCAGCTCCGCCGCATCCTCCATGGTGATAATGCGTTCATCAGAGCCAATGTATTTAGACAGGGCATTCAGCAGCGTGGTTTTCCCTGAGCCGGTCCCCCCGGAGATGATAATGTTCATCCGGCAACGCGCGGCGATAATCAGGAAATTGGCCATCTGTCCGTTCATGGCGTCAAAGCGGATCAGATCCGCCAGTTCAATATTACTTTTGCCAAACTTACGAATGGAGATAGAGGTGCCGTCCAGGGCAATGGGCTGCATGGCGACATTGAGTCGACTGCCGTCCGGCAGTCGCGCATCCACCAGCGGCTGCGCGGCGTCGAGACGCCGCCCCACCCGCTGGACAAGCCGCTTGGCGATATCGGTCAACTGCGCGTTATTAATGAAACGACAGTCGGTTAGCTCGAGTTTTCCCCGGCGTTCTACGTAAATTTGCCCGGGACCGTTAACCAGGATATCGCTCACCGTCTCATCTTCCAGCAGCGGACGCAGCGGGCCAAACCCCATGATCTCATCGACCATCATTTCCGCAACGCTGTGCAGCCCCTGGCTATTGAGATAGATATCCTGTTGTTCCGTGACCCTTTCCAGCAGCCGGCTCATCTCCTGCAGCAATTGCCCACGATCGTTGACGAGATGCTCAATCTTATTGATCTCAATATTCTTCAGCACCCCTTCACGCAGTTTTTCCAGGGTTTCAATAGCAATATTCATTTATATTTCTCCTGTTCTCCCGGTTTTAAAGCGTAATTTGAAACTGCGGGTGTTCTCAGGCGCGCCCAGTACGCGTTGGGTTAACGTATCTATCGGCGTGACTTTCTGCTTTAGAGGGAACAAAGAGGCGCGAAGCTGGCTCTTTTGCCAGGGAAATACCACGTCGATTTTGCGATCGATAAGCGACTGCACATCCTTTACGCTAAGCATATCGCCGCTGACCGGCCTGCTGTCGCTGACGCAAACCAGCAACCGGCGCGGCACGCGCTGGGCACGATTAATGGATTCATTAATTTCAATCATCTGCCTGGCGACGCGAATGGAGGACATGGAACGGTCGAGGGTCAATATCAGACAGGAGGAGTGCTCAATAATCTGACGCAGCTGCTCCTTATCCGCGGAGTTCGCCGTTTCCTCATAGATGACGAAATTGTATTTTTCCGTGGTCTCATATTTTAGCTGCGGCAGGGAGCCGTCCTGAGGGCACATCAGGTCCAGATGCTTATTAACAGGCATCAGCTCTTGGTTCATCCGCTTATCAAACAGCAAATCCAGATCGTGCGAGCCGGATTTTCCCTGAATAAAGAGCGTGGGCATCTGGCGTAACTGAATAATTTTATTCACCAGATGATAGGCGATTGTTGTATTGCCCACCCCGCCCTTGCAGCCCAGTACGCTAATATTGACCGCGCGACGGCTCTTTTTAATCGGGTTGCCGGCGGCCACGACCTGAATAAACTCGTCTTCTTCTGCGTCAATATAAAAGTAATGGAGCCCATGGCGGGCATAGGCCTGCGCTAAGGTGATAGCGTCTTTATCACCCACCACGCAGCACCAGATGCCACGGGGCACCAGGGTTTTGATCGCCAGAATCATCTCCTGGGGATCAAGGCTATTGCCAACGTCAATAACAATGCCGCGGGCCTGTGCCGCGAGCGGCAGCGTCTTGATACCTTTTAGCGACTTTGAAATCGGTTCTACGTGGGTAAACCCCGCCAGCCGCAGCATCTGCCCTAGCTTCCCGATGACAGATTCACGCTCTGACAGGATGTAGAAGATTTGCTCGGTGCCGGTTGCTTTCTCATCTTTCTGCGGAAATAACAACATATTCATTTTCCTCAGAAAACATAGTCATTCAGGTTGATGATGGACGAGTTCCGGGCGTTATTCAGCGCACAGCCCTGCGTTTCGTTGTCGCGGAAGCGGTAGTTTTGCGCGGCATAATCGCACTCGGGCATGCGCATCACGATTTGACGGATCCAGACCTCAATGCCCGTCACGGCGTTGCTTTTGTAGCCCCCGCTTTTCGGCGTTAATAGCACCCGCTCAGGCGCAATACCTTTGCCAATTAAGGCTGAGCGCAAAAGTCTGGCGGTCTCGGAGAAGGTGTCGTCAGCCCATACCAGACGAATGGTGCCGCTGAAGTTATCGCCAGCCTGGTTAATAATCTGGTTGACCATGATTTCCAGCGCTACCGGCCCGGTGTTTTTCAACGTCATCTGTTTCTCATCGACCTTGGGTAATCCCCATGTTTCAGCCTGTGAGCAGGGTGTAAGCAATAACATCGTCAGCAGGATCCATACTCGGCCTTTCATTTAATAAACCCTCCCTTTTCAATAAACTCCTCAGCCATTTTGCGATCGCGGCTGTTCAAAATACCGTCAAGTTTAAAGAAACGCGCCCAGGTTGAGGTGCGCTGAAAATCGGGTAATACGACGCGATTCTGGCCAATAGGTTTTACAAGGTTCACCGTGGCGACGACCATCAGCTCGCTGCGGGTGCGCGACGTGGAGGCGTTGCGAAAGAGCGCGCCAAGGATGGGCACGTCGCCGATAAAAGGAACGCGGGCCAGCGCTTCCCGTTCGTTGTTGCTGATCAGCCCGCCGAGCAGAAAACTTTCGCCATCCGCCAGCTCAACCGTTGTGCGCGCTCGCCGCGTTTGCAGCGCCGGGAAGCTATCGCCCCCTTTCGTGCTGTAGGTGCTGTCAATATTGCTGACCTCTTCACCGAGGGTGATGCGGATACGTTTGCTGTTGCTGACCCTGGCGCCCACATTGAGCTTGATGCCGAACTCTTTGTACTGGACGTTAGTACCGTTGTTTGCCGACGTTGTAACGAGGGGAACTTCTCCGCCGACCAGGAACTCGGCCGTCTCGCCGGAGAGTACCGACAGGTTAGGCTCGGCCAGCACGCGGGCGACCGAATCATTGCTGATGGCGTGCACCAGGCTGGTCAGCGTATCCGCGTCGAACTTCACAAAACGAAACGTCCCGGGCGTCGCGCCCGCCGAACTCCAGTCAATCCCGACGTTGTCGGTAAATTCTTTCGTGACCTCGACAACCGACAGCTTCACATTCACCTGGTTTGTGCTTGGGATCTCCAGCTTATTAATCACGCCGATGTAACGTACTTCATCAAGCCAGCTGCTTTCGCTTTCGCTATTGTTGTTGTCTCCGGTAGTGGCGACCTCTTTTTTCGACACTTCACGCTGCGCGCCGACGCCTTCACCCACAATCTGGTAAATTCTGTCGCGGCCCTCTTCCGTGGCGACCGTGCCGCTAATGACATAGCTTTTACCCAGCTTGTCAATTTTCACGACGCTGTCCGGGGCGATTTGTGAAATCTTTTTCTGTATTTCACTGAGTAAGGCATCGACCACTAAGGTACTTTTTGTTATCTCATCGCCGTTTTTATCAAAGATAATAAGATCGGCGCGCCCCTGCGATTTGGCGTAAACCATGACGCTGCGATCGCCAATAATCTCGTAATCCGCCACTTCCGGCGACGAGATAAAAACAGTATCTATATTATCCTGAACCTGAATAACCTGTGAGTCACCCGGTTCCATATACACATCACGCGCGTGTGCATAAGATGTAGTGAGAAATAATAGAAAAACACTGCATGCCATCACAGCTACTCTGTACGCACGCTGCGACATCCTTGTAAGATGTATCACTTACCACCTCGTAATTCTTTGATTGCCCGGAACTGAGGCAATACTTCATCCATTTCAATTTTCTTATTGCTCTGACTACCTTCGGCAGGAAAGAGAATAATTTCCCCGGCTTTTTCTACGACTCTGAGTTCGGCAAGCTGTTGCTGATTCATGCGTAAAACAAGTTTCCCTACCGGTGTATCAGGATCCGTTGTGTAACCTTTTTCTTCTTTCTTTTCCCGCTGCACGTCGAGAATAGTCAAGCCCCCCAGCACGGGTGAGAGCGCATATTTCTTTAACGCCTTACTTGAGTTTTGTTGCCCCTCTTCAACATAATTCACTTCACTTTTTTTCCCTTTTTCGACTTCGGCCACCCGGATAAAAAGAGACACCTTATCGCCAACATTTAGTGATGATAAAAGATACTCCTCCCGGGGCTTCACCATATAGCCATACGGCAGCTCATTCCCTCGTAGACTGTGCATGGCAAATGTCTTACTGGTGGGCGACTCAATTAGCGAAGGGATGATAGCACTTCCCTTAGCGATATTGTTACGAACCAAATAACCATTGAGATTCATTGAGGATAAAGAAGATAAATCACGACCATCATTCCCTTCCTTAGGAGCCTCTACAGTCCTTATTATATAGTCCTTAGCCTCCAGCACGTCGAAAGGTCTCAGTTCCCGGGTAGCCTCAGCGATGGTGATAATCTTCTTATCGGTTGAGATTACGTTCACCATCGGCGTGGTTGATGGAGCCTGGTTACGCTGGATAAAAATGCCGATTATCCCGACAGCAATAACAGTAATTGAGAGAAAAAAAAGCGTTCTGTGATTCATAACGGCCTCAGATCAGCGGTGTGTAGATAAAAATGTAAGCGCAGGAAATTGCCACGCCATAAGGGATACCACGTGTTTTGGTTGTTTTGCGAAAAAAAATCAGACCGATAATGCCAATAGCACCATCGATAAATGCAGTGAGTAAAAGGAAGTCAACGAGCTGCAGCCAGGAGAGGGATAATGACAATACGGCAATCATCTTGACATCGCCCCCGCCAATAATATTGCAGACGAACAGGGGGAAGAAAACCGCAATGACTGCCAGCGCCGCGACAAGATGAGGAAATTGCCATTTTACGGCCAGCAGAGCGACGATCAGGCACAACAGTACCATCAGGCTCTTATTTGAAATGATTCTGAACCGCGAATCTTGCCAGGATATAAATACTAACAGGCCGGCGATTATTAAAAAAATCGTCCAGCCTAACCATTCCATCAGCGATTCCACAAGCAATCTCCGGTTTGCCCGTACTCATTACAGCAAGCAACCTTGCAGCAATGAGTACGGGTATACAAATTTTAAGATTTAGAGATTGTGACGCTCTGAATTGCCTCAGCAATCTTATCAAAGGTATCTTTCAGGGCACCCAGGAAGCCAGAGTTCTGATCGCCAAGAATATATGCTAACAGCGTCGCCATCGCTACGCCAATCAGGGCGTATTCGATCGCCGTTACACCTTTTTGGTCATGGGCGAATTGCTCAAGGCGCAGCTGGGCTTTAACGTAGCATTTAGTAATAAAATTATTCATTAGTAGTTTTCCCGTAGTAATTGTTTTCGTTGTTAACGCAAGGTTGTTTGTTCACACCAGTAAACACCGCTTACTCTAATGATTCGGGTCTCAGGAGTCCTGAACATATTCGTATTATTTTTCAAATTAATTTACTATAAAATAAATAAGAAAACGGCAACGGCTAAGGTAGAGAGCCAACACACGGCCATCACTGCCATAATAGTAATCAAGATGTTCCAGTGTCTGGAATTCATCCACGCTGGCACCGCCGTTTTATGGCTGACGCTTTGGGGGGTTTCCTGAGGAATAACGGCCACTGGATATGTGGGGGGTGGATAATTATCCGGCTGTTCTGTTAGTTCATCTGGCTGGGGTTGTGGCGGGGTGCTCTCGGAGAGATCCTGGACGATCTCAACCTTCCCCATATATTTGACGCCGCGTCTTGGTAACGTTTTAATCACCGAACTGGAAATTCCGACCAAATCCAACGTCTTTCTTAATGAGTAAATCTGCCCATAGTAACTGCTGTCACTTACCGAACCTCTCTGCTCATGCCAGACCTGATTTATAATATTTTGTTTGTCGGTCTCTCCCTTTAACAGCAGCGTCAAAAAACGATAACTGTTTTCTGAAAGGTTGATAACTACCCCAGAATCATCAGAGATACATCTTCTTTCGGGGAAAAATTTCACCCCGTTATCCAGAATGAAAATTATTGAGTCGCTATCATAATTATAGCAATTTTCGTCCATTTGCTGTAACGCCTCCTTCGTAATTAACGTTAGGACCCATCCTAAAATAGTTAGTAAAACATAATTTGTTGCATTTAATAAGTATCATTAATACACATACCCCGTCAAGAGTCTCATTATTTCTCATAAATAACTAATGAGATAATTTAAGATTCCCAGGAAATGCACGCTCTGAGCAGAGCTTGCATAACCGAAGGTTATAACTTAAAGCTTCTGACTCCACTAAATTAATCGTAATTTAAATAAGGATTAAAGATGTCGTTTGATAATCCACAATTGACAACAGTGATACCACACGTAAAAAAAATGCCACCCGGAGGTGGCATAAATAGCTGTAGAGGGGGTGGTACTATCCGGAACCACAGGGTCTGCAGTATTTCGCTCCGTTTTTATTTGTAGCCATATTACCCCCTCGCCCTCCCGATGGACAGATTACAACCCTTTATTATTTTCATTAGTTTTTATGCGCAGAACGAAGAATAACAGTGTACCACGACTGTTAATGATTCATGTCATAATAACGGACGGCGGCATATCCCCGTCGGTACACCGTTCTTCTTTCCCTCATCAGCGCCTGTAAATTCAATTTTCTATTTATGGTTCATATGCTAAAAAAGAGCCTCTCATCCTGACTCAATGAGAGTATTGATAGAGAGTAAGGAGTATTTATGTTTTCTTACGTAATGCTGGGTACTAACGATCTGCAGCGAGCCATCAGGTTCTACGACCCGTTGATGGAATTGCTTGGGCATCCAAAGGCGGGTCGAAATGAAGAAGGCGCATCCTGGGGGACGTTCAGCGATAACCATACCACCGGGTTGTGTGTTGGCAGGCCTTTTGACAGGCAGCGTGCCGGTGTAGGAAATGGCACGATGGTGGCGCTGAATGCCCGCTCGTTTGAACACATCCAGCAGTTGCACGCCCTTGCGCTCAGCCTGGGCGGCACGGATGAAGGCGCGCCGGGGCACAGGCCGCAGTACGGACAGGAATTTTATAGCGCTTACGTACGCGATCCGGACGGGAATAAGCTCGCGTTTGTCTATTACGATTTCGGCAGCTGAGGCAGGCATTTCCCGCCACGTCAATGAGGGAGCCTTCCAGGCTCCCATCAGGATCACACTTTTCACCCTTCGCTATTCACTTACAAAAACCAGGTGTTATTATTCACCTCGTAAATACCTTTCAACTCAACCCGAGGCTTTGATGCTGGAGAATGTCATCATCTGATAATCAGTCCCCCGACCTTTCTCAGGCCGGACTGATTATCAATGCGCCGAAATCGAATGCGGACACCGCAGTGTGTTTGCACGTTTTGCACATGATGATTACACAGGTTTTCCAGTATGAATTTATCCCGTCAGGAACAGCGTACCTTACACGTTCTCGCTAAAGGTGGCCGTATCGTGCACGTCCGCGATGCCTCTGGCCGCGTGACTGCCGTTGAATGCTACAGCCGCGAAGGGCTGCTGCTCACCGACTGCACCCTCGCCGTCTTCAAAAAACTCAAAACCAAAAAGCTGATCAAATCCGTCAACGGTCAGCCCTACCGCATCAATACTACCGGGCTGAATAACGTTCGCGCCCAGCCTGATAATCGTTAAGGAGAAGATAATGGATATTCGCACCCTTATTTTTGCCACCGGCGGCATACAACTGTTACCGGATGAAGACAAAATCCCCTGGAACGAACCCGCTTTCAGCCAGCGGATGCTGGACAACCATCTGTCCCAGGAGCACGACTGGGCCAGCCGCAGGCTGACCGTGATTGAACAGCAGGTGGGCTGGATCGCCCACCAGTTACCGGCAGACGCACGCATTCTGGATCTCGGCTGTGGACCGGGCTTTTATACCCGCCTGCTGGCGGAGCGCGGATATCGCTGCACGGGCGTGGATTTCTCGCCTGCCTCTATTGAGTGGGCCCGCCAGCAGGCTGCAACCGCTGGCCTGCACATTGATTACATTCAGCAGGATGTCCGCACTTACTGCCCGGCCACGCCGTTCGATTTCATCATGATGACGTTCGGCGAACTGAACGTTTTCAGTGCCACCGATGCCCAGGCTCTTATTAACCGCTGCGCGCAGTGGCTGACGCCTGGGGGAAGGCTGCTGATTGAAGTGCATACGTTCGATGAAATCAGGCGTCAGGGCATGGCCCCCGCAAGCTGGCAACGCTGCCCGCAAGGGCTGTTCCTTGCGACGCCTCACCTGCTGCTCACGGAAAACGGTTGGGATGAAGCAACCCAAACCAGCTCAACACGCTTCTGGGCGATAGAAGAGAACGGCCACACGACCCGCTTCGGCAGCCAGATGACCGCCTGGCATGATGACGAGTATGCCAGCCTGCTTAGCAATGCCGGCCTCACCCTACTGCCGCAGCCGGGCAGTAGCGAATGGCCGGTCAGCGAGACGTTTGAGGGCAAGCTTTTCGTTCTGCTGGCTGAAAAATCACTCTCCTCAAAAAGCCCACTGAGTACGTCATTAAAAGGAGACATTAACTAATGGATATCCCACGCATTTTTACTATTAGTGAAAGCGAACACCGTATTCATAACCCGTTCACGCCGGAGAAGTATGCCACGCTGGGCCGCGTGCTGCGCATGAAGCCGGGCGCCCATATTCTCGATCTCGGCAGCGGTTCGGGGGAGATGCTTTGCACCTGGGCGCGCGACCACGGCATTACCGGCACCGGCATCGACATGAGCCCCCTCTTCACCGCGCAGGCCAGGCGGCGGGCAGAGGAGCTTGGCGTCAACGACCAGGTTCATTTCATTCATAACGACGCCGCCGGATACGTGGCAGAAGAAAAATGCGATGTAGCCGCCTGCGTCGGCGCGACCTGGATTGCGGGAGGCGTCGCCGGAACGATGGCTCTGCTGGCAAAAAGCCTTAAACCCGGCGGTATGATGCTCATCGGCGAACCGTACTGGCGCCAGGTTCCGGCAACGGAGGAGATAGCCCAGGCCTGCGGCGTCTCATCCGTGGCAGATTTCCTCACCCTCCCCGACCTTGTCGCCTCTTTTGACGACCGGGGCTATGACCTGTTGGAGATGGTTTTAGCCGATCAGGAAGGCTGGGACCGGTATGAGGCCGCAAAATGGATGACCTTGCGCCGCTGGCTGGAGGAGAACCCCGACGATGACTTTGCGCAGGAGGTGCGGGCGGAGCTGACGGCTGCGCCCAAACGCCATGTCACTTACGCGCGGGAATACTTTGGCTGGGGAGTGTTTGTGTTGATGGGGCGGTGAATGGGGACGGGGGTATAGCAGGGAGGGCTGTGCCTCCGTTGAGGAGTATTAGGCAGGCGAATGCGGTACACTCGATGGCATTCATAGGGGCGATCCTCATCAGGCGGATGCGCTCACAGACACAGCATGCAACTAAGGAACAGATGATGCCGGTTCACCATGCAATCTGGCGGGTTGGGGAAAATCCTCAGCCGCTGGCCATCAGCAAATTGTCCAGCGAGCAGCTGCTGGAGAAGATGATCTTAAATGATCCTACTATCCTTTCTGACCAGTGGATGATCATCGGTCATCAGGAAAACACGCTAGATAAAGGGCGGATCGATCTGCTGGCTATCGCGCCGGATGCTTCGCTGATCCTCATTGAACTAAAACGCGACCGTACGCCGCGTGAAGTGGTAGCGCAGGCGCTGGACTACGCCTCGTGGGTAGATGATTTAACCGCCGATCGCCTGTCTCAGATTTATGAAAAATTCTCCAACGGCGGAAACCTGGGCGAGGCATTCAGACAACGCTTTAATATCGAGCTGGAAGAGGAGTCCCTCAACCAGTCGCATCAGATTATTATCGTGGCGGCAGAACTGGATCCCTCCACCGAGCGGATTGTGGACTATCTGAGCAAGAATGGCATTTCAATAAACGTATTGTTCTTTAAGGTGTTCCAGCACGGTGAAGAGCAGTTCTTAAGCCGCGCCTGGCTTCTCGACCCGAGCGAGACGCAGACCAATGCCGCACAGGCTACAGCCGGAACAAGCGCCAGTGCGAAGGAGCCCTGGAACGGCGAGTTTTATGTCTCGTTCGGCGACCCGCGCAGCCGCAACTGGGAAGAGGCAAGGCGTTATGGGTTTATCAGTGCCGGAGGCGGAAGCTGGTACAGCCAGACCTTAAAGTTGCTGCAGCCTGGCGACAGGGTATGGGTAAAAATCCCGGCCACTGGATACGTCGGCGTCGGGATTGTTCAGAGCGCCGTTGAACCTGCCAACAGCTTCACGATCAACACGGACGACGGTGAAAAGCTGGCGATGGACGTACTTAAGCACGGCGATCTGTATCGCCAGAATGCAGACGATCCGGAGAAGTCAGAGTATTTCGTCCCGGTAAAATGGCTGGAAACCCGTGCCGAACACGAAGCGGTAAACGAGGTGGGTTTCTTCGGTAATCAAAATACGGTCTGCAAGCCAACGGCTGCGAAATGGCGATATACGGTGGATAAACTGAAGCGTTATTTTGGGGATTGGGATAGAGGGCAGTAAAACTGAATTATTGGACATTTAGCGTAAGTTTTACGGCTAACAGCAGACAATGAGACATATTGTCATTGCTTTATACGGACCTGAGTGACCATATTCTTTGTTGAATCAGGCAACGGGCCATCAGGCCGGCTGCCTGTATAGGAGAATGAACACAGTTCAATTACACTCGCCCGCTCAGCCTGCTTTCGGTAGTGTCTGCATCGCTCCCGGAACCATGCTTTCTGTTCATCATTCATGTTGCCGGTGACGGCGTCAATGTCTACTTTCAAAACTGCGCGCCAGAAAATCAAAGGTTTTTTGTACGTGTAAATCCTGTCGGTTCATTAGCATATCCCTCCAGTTATCATTAATGTTCAAGGTGATATGCTTTCTGGGTTCGGTATCAGACTGGAAAAGATTATTTTTTGAGTAGGAAGTGCGTTGGTGGGAGGCGTGTGTTGGGGAGATGGAGTTTGTCACCCCGGAGGAAGATTAATACAAGAAAGTAAAGCGAATGTGTGGTTAAGTTTACGAAGCCTTTTGTTGTAATGGTCGCATCTGTCGTTTTTTTAAAAAGGGTGGTAGGTGATTTTGGCTTGCAAGGATCAGATAGTTTTCAATTGGTGCGAAGGCCGGACTCGAATTTCTTACCTAATAGACTGATATCAATGATGTTTATAAACAGTAATAAATAGTTATACCCGCACTTGTACCCACAGGTTAAAATCCGTACAAAAAATAGACACTACGAGTGGGTATAAAGCCATACCAGTAGAACACCGATATGGCTATCAAAGCAAGATTCAGGCAGGCAGGAACGTTTTCTTCAGAGGTACCAAAAGTTTGGTCTCAATATCCACTTGCTCATAGTTCTCAATAAGCGCACGGACGAGATCATCAAGCGTCCAGAGCGTTAGTGGTATCGTCGAACGGTCGGCTTCATATCGAGCATCTTTCGTAAAACCCCCTGTACTGACATAAAGCCCGCGATCGTCTTTATGGCGACCGCCGATAAAGCTGCGGATCTGTTGGCTTCCCATTTGCTCCCTGCGATGTTTTACCTCAACGATAATACGTGGATTTTCAAAACCGAATCCATCAGGTGAAGCAATGATATCTTTACCCCGATCGGCTCCCGCAGGCGAGACCTGCGTTTTATAGCCCATACTGCGTAAAACTCCGGCAACTGTAGTGGTTTAATGAATTTGGCCACCTGAATAGAGGTGATATCATCGCCTCATAGTCAAAAACAGGTGACATTATGACCGGACGTAACAGACGCAATTTTAGCCCTGAGTTTCGCCTTGAAGCTGCCCAGCTGGTACTCGACCAGCATTACACCGTTGCCGCTGCTGCCACTGCAATGAATGTCGGCAAATCCACGATGGATAAGTGGGTCCGCCAGTTGAAAGAAGAACGAGCGGGAAAATCACCCATAGCTTCACCCATGACACCTGAGCAGATTGAAATACGCGAGTTAAAGAAAAGGCTTCAACGTGTTGAAATGGAAAGAGATATATTAAAAAAGGCTACCGCGCTCTTGATGTCAGACTCCCTGAACAGTTCTCATTAGTTGAGAAACTCAGGGCGCGGTTTCCCGTTGCCGTTGTGTGCAATGTGTTTGGAGTTCATCGCAGCAGCTATAAATACTGGCGGCAACCAAAGAAGCCTGATGCCACACGCGTGGCATTACTCAGTCTTGTTCGTGAAAGTAATGGTTCCGCAGGCGCACGTAATATTGCCGCGATGGTCACAACCAAAGGCATAAAACTGAGTCGCTGGCGGGCAACAAAGCTGATGAAAGAACTTAATCTCATCAGTTGTCAGCAGCCTGGCCATCGATATAAGAAGGCGTCCAGGGAACACGTGGAGATCCCCAATTATCTTGAGCGCCAGTTTGCAGTAACAGAGCCTAATCAGGTCTGGTGTGGCGATGTGACTTATATCTGGACGGGTAAACGCTGGGCTTATTTAGCCGTTGTGCTTGATCTGTTTTCCCGTAAACCGGTTGGCTGGGCGATGTCATTTTTCCCGGATTCAGCACTGACAACGAAAGCGCTGTCCATGGCCTGGGAAGCGCGAGGAAAGCCCGATAATTTACTGTATCATTCGGATCAGGGTAGCCACTATACCAGCAGAAATTTCAGACAGTTACTGTGGAGATATCAGATAAAGCAAAGCCTGAGTCGCCGGGGAAATTGCTGGGATAACAGCCCGATGGAACGTTTTTTCAGAAGCCTGAAAACGGAATGGGTGCCTGTTAATGGATACGCTAATTTTAGCGAGGCCAGTGCAGCGATAACGAACTACATCACGGGATATTACAGCCAGCTCAGACCCCATCAATATAATGGTGGCTTGACGCCGAATGAATCAGAACGATTGTTCTGGAAAAACTCTAAAGCCGTGGCCAGTTTTTGTTGACCACTACATGGTACTATCTAACCTTCTTAAGTGCTGAGCAATTGTAGTCCTATAGCTACAAAATACTGCAGTAAGTAACCACCAAGTAGCATCCCTAAAGCGATATTACCTGGTAGTGTCTCGGCAGTTAACCTAGAAACGATAATTGAGAATTACAACTGACGTTGTTCCAGGCTAGAATATATCGTTTTAATTTCGCTTTTTAAACTTTCGCCACGGTATACCATCGACGTATCGTATCGTTGATATCTCTCATCGCGCGTAGCGCTAAACCAGTTAAAGGAACCGACGCAGAGCAGCCCCTCATCACCAATCACAATCTTACTGTGAACACGATTAACCAGCTTCGTCGTGACGCCCATTTCATTCAACCTTTCCACTGCTTCATTTAGGCGCTGATGTTTTTCTTTGCGCTTTTCAAAATCTGCATGCTCTGTATTAAACGTTTTATCCGTTACTACAGTGATATCAATACCACGGGTGCGCGCCTGAGACATCGATGCCAGAAAACCTGTTTGTTCCAGCTTTTGCCAGGTGAGCCATGGAGAAACGATAGTAATGCTCTGGTTAATGGCGTCAAAAGTCTGATTCAGAAACGCATCATGTTGCTCCACCCCGTGTAGGGTTGAAATCTGCGTTTGTGAGGTACTTAAATCCTGACGCTCCTGAAACTCAAACTGCAATGCATTATCAGTGGAAGCAAACAGGTATTTCGCCAGCAATCCCCGAGGTGACAATCCGGGTTGGATCTCAAACAGATCCATATCACCAAAGACCAGGAAGCTGTCTTTAGCTCGTGAAACGGCGACGTTCAGCATGCTACTGTCGCTGTCAATAAAACTGCCATCTTCATGCTTCGAATATACAGGAGAGAAAAGCACAATCGCCCTTTCCGCCCCCTGCAATAAATGGACAGTACCGACTGTCAGCGAATTTTCATCGCCACTACAATTAATATCCAGCTGACGTAATGACGATTTAATGGTACTGACTTGTGCCGAAAATGGGGTAACAACCCCCACTACTTTATGTAGAGGTTCGCCATAATGGTGCTCGATGTCCTCTTTGTGCGCCGCAAGCCACGCAGCTATCGTCTCAGCTTCAAAGGCGTTATAACGGCTTCCCCCATTGGCCTGCATACCTTTACCATCAATATGCAAATATCCCATTGCTGGAAATATTGTCTCTTTTTCTTCCCCTCGTTTGGGCTGCAACTTACCGTGATAGCAGAGGGTGTTACAGTAGCCAATAATGTTATCGAAGCAACGACGGTGTTCATAAAGGTACATCCCTCTCGCCAGATCCGGATCGTACTGGTAGCGGGAATTAAACTGTGCAACCTTCATAACGCTGCCAGATGCAGCACTTTTTCCAGAGTCACACACCAGGGCATAAGCTTCAGTAAGTTCTTCCTGCGTACCTCCCGGAAGAATGTTCTCCTCAACCATATTGCCGATATCAATACCGGGCAAGCTATTCCAGATAGGCGCAATCTGTTCTGTGTCACCAATCACCAGGGCTTTCTTCGCCAGTGCAAAAGAAGCTGCCGCAACCTCAGGCAACACCTGCCCCGCTTCATCGACAATCAGCAAATCGGCAAAGTTATATAAATAGCCATCATCAAACTTCTTGCCGCCAACATGCTCCCTGATGAGCATATGGTGAGGAAGCATAAAGCAGGTCATCACGACACAAGGGGTTAGTTTCATTCTACGCAGCCAGCGCGCTTTAATGGCCTTCGCCCCTTTAAGACCTTTTTCTTTTTGAAGGTTATCGATAGCAGCCATATCCATCAGCCACCGGCCTTCCCAGTAATGCGTCGCCAGCAGAAACGCCGGGAAACGGAGCTGTGTATCTGCAAGCTCATCGGCTTCATGCAGACTCAACTCTGTTTCGCCCGGATTTCCCAGTGAGTGAGTAATATCGTGCCAGCGTATAGCTGCTTCGCTTTCACGTCGGGAAATGTCCTCAGCAAGATCAATTTGCTGTTGATACCCAGCCTGCTCTTTATGAGCTTGTTCAATCAATCCATCGATAAAGGCGTCAATTCCATCAGGCTGAGATCCCTGGAATGCTGTCATTCTTTCGCCAAACGTAGCCTCCAAAAACAGCTTCATTTTATAGTGACGCTTAGTACGCACGGCAGGAAGCCAGGAGAAGAGAGCGTACATGATCGACTCACCGGCTCGATATTGCTCCCACTGTTTTTTGCCTTGCGTTAATAGCGAGATTTCATTTGTGCTATTGAGCAGTAACGTTCTCTTATCCTGAATATACTGTTCGAGATCGTCACTGATGGCATGCCGCTCCTGACGAATTGCGTTGAGGTCATCCCACGCAGGCTCGATTTGCTCAAGCTCTGCAGAGATTTCAACCAAACGCTGATGCAAGAGATCCACAACCTGTTCAGGTGAATGACATTCCTTACTCGGAAAAGCTGCCCTTGCCTTTTCAAGGAAGAAGCACCGGGCATCTTCAACATATTCAAGGGATTCAACACGGTTAAAAAAATCTTCCGTCTGGTATTTTTTTACCGCCTCGGCTTTTCGGCTTGAAGAAGGGAAGTGAGCACCAAAGCTTTTTACATCAGGTAACCAACGCCCGGCCATAGGCCCAGTGCCGGTAGCAAAATCTTTTCCGAAGGCCTCAATAATATTGGTAACGGCCTGATTGTTGGTTGATGTCGCAATCACCACTGGCGGTTCAGTTTTGTTTACAGCCGCTCTCACCCACTCCGTAGCAATGATGGAGAGTACTAGAGTAGTTTTTCCTGTTCCCGGAGGACCGTTCACGGCAAGAATATCGCCCGGCTGTTGAGTGAGATAATGGCTAAGGGCATCGCGCTGCGCCACAGCCAGCGGAAATTTATCACCGGAATGCCCCAGACGCTCACTGAACATGGCATTACTGGCAAGGAGCTGCTCAACAGGAAACTTATCTTTCGAGGCAAAGCGCGCCAGCAATGGCACCTCTTTTTTGCACGACAGCAGATGATCGTACATAGGCAGGATATGGAGGCTGGCCCCTCCAGGCTGGTTGGCTTTAATAATGTAGCCATATCCAGCTGGTTCATATTGCTCAGGTGATGCGAGCCATCTGCCAGCAACATTTTTTAAAAGTTCATCAGTGTCTTTAAGGTACTTTTGCCACAACTGCTGATAACGAGCATATCGTTCCGTTCGTTTTTCGTCAGTCTCCTCATGCAGCTCATCTTCATTACCGGGACTAAAAGTGATCGAATCATGCGTGGTTTTGTATTTGTCATATTCCGCCATTTCACCAATAGAAAAGGTACCTTTAGGGAGAGGTTCGAGCAGGTCACGGGGAATGGTGGCAGGAGATTTGGGGAACAAAAAGCCTTCACGGTTCAACAGTGCGGAAGTCACCAGAGGCGTAATTATACCTGGTGCGCCTGCCGTACGTTCCTTGCCATGCTTTAACAGGCGGATCCAAACTTGTGGCCGTAGTAGTACCTCAACGGTCTTAACCTGCTCGTCTTCGCCCTCGAAGAACGATTGCACGATATCTTCACCCAACCTTCCCTGTTCAACGTTCATCCATTGCGTGAATGAATCTTCTTCTTTGCGCTCAAATGCCCCTTTTCCAGACTCGGTATCAGCTAAGGTATTACGCCAGTATGAAGTGAATCCTTGAGTATTGCTGTCCATTCCCCGTCCCGTGACTTAAATAAAACTATTGATTTCGTTGATATAAAACCCTCATGGTTAAACATTGTCCACGATGCGAGTACGATCGCAAGGATTTGTTTGTGTTGGGAAATTTTAGTGCATTATGGAAACTGTTGATGGCGATTGGCATCAGCCATTTGCAAGTCAGAATGATATCCTAGATAGCATGACCGCTTACCTTTAAGCGTTTCCTCACAATAAACGAACGCACTGTACCAATATCGTTAAAGCCTAGTGTAGAATCTGAACCAGTCGTGATTAACATATTGATTATGAGTAATATTAGGCAATATTTGATACCCAGCTACTGGCAGGGAACGTTAAAATGCAATTGTCATGTGGTGAGCCCCACATGCAGTTAAAGCAGCCGAGTGGTATCAACGAGCTAAGAGTACAGCATCCTGCATATGATTCGAGGATGAACCTTCAGTACGGCTAGATAAACCTGCGGCGTGTTGGCGTTTTAACGAATGAGTGAAAACGGTTATCGTAGAATAAATATTCTTTTGCTAAGAGGACAAAAATGGAAACCTTAATTTCAACTTCTCGCCACCGAAAATCTAGTGCAAAGCATGACACCATCTTGGCATCTACACAAAGTGATCGTGCAAGATTGATCTACTCTGCTGCGTTCAGAAGATTGCAACAAAAAGCACAGGTTTTTTCCTTAGAAAGTAATTCAGCAGTACGATCTAGACTGACTCACTCTATAGAGGTTTCGCACATTGGTCGCTATATTGTTGCAGCAATTATTGAGAAAATAGCTGAAAGTTCTGATATAGATAATGAAATTAAAGAGTTTTGGCAAAAGAATAGCTTGTCTGTATCAAATATAGTTGAGACTGCATGTCTAATGCATGATATTGGAAACCCACCTTTTGGTCATTTTGGGGAGGCAGCAATTGTTGAGTGGAGTAAATCAGACTCAGTTGAAAACGCATTGAAAACTGCACTTGCTGAAACTTTTTCAAAAAAAATATGTCAAAACTTACTTTCTGATTTTATACATTTTGATGGCAACCCACAGGGTTTAAGAATAATAACAAAATTACAAGGTGATGATGGATATTTCGGACTTAATTTAACCTACACCCAACTTACCGCATTTATAAAATATACTTTTTGCCCAGATGAATTAGATTCAAAAAAACCATTTAGTAAAAAATAGGTTATTTCTCAACTGAAAAAGACGTAATGGAAAGTGCATGGAACACCTTGAAGATGAAGAAAAATTCTCGTCATCCTCTTGGCTTTTTAATGGAGGCATCTGACGATATCTCATATTGCATCAGTGATATAGAGGATGGTATTGAAAAAGGAATAATCACTGTAAAACACTTTAGTGACTTCACATGCAGCCGAATTGAACAACTAAAAATAAACCACAAAGATTTCGAAATCGAATGTGATGAATTAATATCATGCTTAACAAATAATAACCCTGTACCTGTCAGTAATTTTCTTTTCTTTAAAACTTCTTTATCTAATTTTTTAGTGAAAAGAGTTGCAGAAATTTTTGTTAAAGATTACCACCAACTTATAAAGCAAGAACGAAAAGAAGAGATAATATCAAAAGGAAGTTTTGAATATGATCTTTTAGATATTTTAAAAGACTATACGTCAAACTACCTTTTTACATCAGCAGAAGCAGAGTGTATGGAATTGTCCGGCTTTGCTATAATAAAAGGAATACTTGACGAGTATACATCTTTAATAAAATTACCAAAAGATAAATTTTTATCTTTAATTTTAAAGAATAATAAAAAAATTCGCAATAATCATTTGCACATTGAAAGAAGATTATTTAATCGACTGCCAGGAAAACATTTAAAATCATACTCTACCGCAATAGTTGGTATACCGTATAATCACAATGATTATAGCGATGATTTGTTTGTTGAAAAATTTGAGAGTATTTCTCGCGAAAAAGAACTATCGTTAAGAATGCATTTAATTGTTGACTTTGTTTCAGGTATGACTGATCAGTTCTCGATGGAAATGTATCAACTTCTCAAAGGTATCAAGGTGAAGTAATATGGATAAATTCCAGCAGTTTTATACCCATATACAAAAACATCCATTTAGTTTGGTAAAACATCTTATTGGTTTAAGCATCAAAAAAATGAGCTACCACAAGATATTTCGCTGCAATTAAGTAAGTATAGATATACACCGCAGTCTTTTATAGACGATCGTTCAGGCTTAACGCTACCATTCAAACAATTTAATGAAAAAACACTATATGACATAATTGAAGATATGAATGGAAATGAAGAATTGGCATTTCATTCATTAGTCAATAGTTTCGGTAGCTCTTATCATTTTCCATTAATTGATTTTGGTAAAGTTGACAGAGGAGTTATTGATGCAAATCCTTTACGAGAATTATCAGAGCACTGGCAAATGTCATTTTTCGTCTACAATAGCGGAAGATCTTTCCATGCATATGGTAATAGATTAATAAAATCTTCAGATTGGATTGCATTTATGGGGAGTCTGCTTCTGTTGAATAAGCCAAGCGGTTTCAAATTAATTGATGAAAGGTGGATAGGACATCGTTTGATGGCCGGTTATGGGGCACTTAGATGGACTAATAATAGTTCACACTATAAAAAGAACCCAACATTTGTCGGTTACTTAAGTTCTTCCGGATTAGAATGGATGCAACCAGATAAAATATCTTCTTTGTTACCACAATATTGAATCTGATGGTAACAAAAACTCCATCCTCAGGTTTATGATTGAGTAAAATGATTCTTTTATATTAATAATAGAATCATTTTACCCCTCAAAAAGTTCGACTTTTTTAATAAAAGGAAAATTGTAATATAAAACAAAATAAAAATCCTATTAAATTAACCATAAAAAACATAAACCAACATTATTATAGAGATACAGTATCTTTATTCTTTCTATAAACAGGAAAATGAGTGGAAGAGCAACCAATAGCTCTTCCATATAAATTAAAAAATAAATTTATTAAGAAAATTTCAGTAATGCTCTTCTATATACCCATACGCTTTCCGGAATAACTCTTTATCTTTCCCTAGTCCAAACTGAGCCAGAGTCAACAAAAGCGCCTTTTGGATTTCACGCGGGCCACTGTTGGAATTTTGCCAGCCATCAAAGCGGGTAGCTTTCACGATTTTATCAATTTGCTCTACAACATCACCGATTAACTTAGGGGTAGTTTCTGGGCGTGTTTCGAGGAAAAGCTTGGTCAAAGCCTGTTTATTATCAGCTTCAGTTACTGGGCGCTCGCCCGTTTCGCGCTCGGCTTGTACGGTATCTTTCGCAGCATCCAACAGGCCTTTCAACCAGTCGATAGCCTTGATAACACCAGCTTCATAGTCCTGTCGCAGTTTTTCTAAACGCTCGCCCAAAGCCACAAATTTAGGATCATGACTGCCGCGCAAACGCCCCATAAGATCAATCTCCAGGCGTTTGGCGCGTTGTTCCTGCTCTTTAGCGGTCAGGGTAAAAATAGCGTGCTCGTCCATGACCAACTCGTCAATATCATCGCGGATACGATTGATATCAGTATGCTCATGGATCATCTTGATTGTTTCGGGGCCAAGCGCAGCCCAAACAAGCGCACCAGTCTGCCCCACCGGACGCACCGATTCATAAATTTGCGCCAGCCATTTATAGTCTTGACGATAAGGGGTCAAAAAAGGGTCTGGGTTGATAGCTGACCATAACTTGGATAACACACCAAAGCTGGCAGCAAATTCATCACGCTTCTCGTTAGTTGGCAGACATTCTTGCGCGGCCATAATACCTTCAAAACCTTCTATGGAACGATCTATACTAGGGAAGAAGGCCAGACATTTATTCAGTTGTAACGGCAATAGCTCTTTAAATGCCTCAATTCCCTCTACAACCCCTTCAATTTCTTCAGGGTTGTAGGCCAGAGCGGTACGCAGGTTTTCGAAAACGCCAAGGTAGTCGATAATTAATCCCATGTCCTTGCGTACAGCATCGGTTTCGTACAACCGGTTGGTTCGGCACATGGCCTGAAGAAGAGTATGATCGCGTAGAGGCTTATCGAGGTACATGCAGTAGCAAATTGGCGCATCAAAGCCCGTAAGCAGCTTGGCGGTAACGATGATAAGCTGTAACGGATGTTCAGGATCTTTAAAGCATTCAATCAGATCCTTCTGTACCTGCTCTTCCGCATCAATGTGCTGCCAGCGTTCGAAATCGGCTTGTTTAACAGGTAGCTCCAATTCGTCATGCCATTTGAGCCAGTCCTTATTGAGCTTATCTTTTTTGCCACCCTCTTCAACTTTAACCGGAGCCTGGTCAACGTTCATAACCACTTCAACCGCATCAAAACCGAGCTTTTCACCGAGCAAATAATACATCTGCACACAGGCTTCGCGATCGTATACCACAACCATGCCTTTCATCTTTTTCGGCATAACATGGCTGGTAAAATGCTCAACAATGTCATTACTCACCGCAGCCATGCGTCTGGGGGATTTCAGCATGATAGCCAACTTGCCGGCACGTCTGGACAATGCTGCTTTTTCTTCTTCATCCAGATTGTTTTCATTAACGAGTTGCTCGAACTCTTCGTTGATGGCATCACGATCCACTCGGAGTTCCGCCAGCCGAGGTTCGAACTTCACTGGGTTAGTCGCGCCATCACGGATCGATTGCTTATAGCTATAGCGGCTCATATAGCGACCCGGGTCCTCTTCGGCACCGAACAACTTGAATGTATTACGATCAATGCCAGAAATCGGTGTGCCAGTCAGGCCATAGAAGTGGGCGTTGGGCAATGCCCAGCGCATTTTCTCGCCTAACCCACCTTCCTGGGTACGGTGAGCTTCGTCAACCAACACAATGATGTTGTCACGATTGTTCAAGCCATTAGGGTTGCTATCGTCAATTTCGATATCTTTAAATTTAAAGATGGTGGTGATTAAAATGCCACGGCTGTCTTGCTCAATGTATTCGCCCAACTTTTTGCAGCTTTGCACTTTAATCAGATTCTTAACGTCGGCTCCACCAAAGGTCTCGTTAATTTGGCTGTCCAGATCTCGCCGGTCCACAACGATAAGCACTGTCGGGTTTTTTAACGCATTATCGGCACGCAGCATTTTGGCGGCGTAAAGCATCAACAAGGATTTACCTGATCCCTGGAAATGCCAAATAAGACCTTTTTTTGGATAGCCTCTGCGAACACGTTCAACGATTTGTTTTGCTGCTTCAAATTGCGGGTAGCGCGGCAGAATTTTAACGCGTTTAGGTGGAGTATTTTTGCCCGTTTTGACGGTTGAAAATAATGCAAAAGATTCCAGTAACTGCAATAAGGTTTGCGGATTTAACAAACTCTCGCAGCTGTTGAGTACCGATGCTAATCCCGGCAGAATCTCATCACGAAGCTCAGTATTATGCCAGGGCCCCCAGTCTTTAACTCGGGCATTAATTGCGCCATAGGCAAAGGTTTTTCCTTCGCTGGCAAAGCACAGCAAGTTAGGTACAAAGAAAGATTCAACATTTTTCCAATAGTACTTCTTGCCCCCCATGAAGTCGGCGGCGCCGTCTTGCCAGGTCACGCTGGGGCGTGTTGCGGTTTTAACTTCGCCCACTACTAGCGGTATGCCGTTCACATAAAGAACAATATCAAAATAGACTTCAGTGGCCGCGATATAGTGAACCTGCTGCGCCACCACAAAGTGGTTGTTCTCTATATTGTCAAAATCAATCAGATTGATGGTGATATGGTCGCCATTCTCGCCAAAAGGCAAGGTTTTGTCGGCCATCAACCATTCCTGGAAGTTTTCATTAGCCTTTACCAAACCGGTATGGCGGGCTTCTAAAACCACTCCTCGCAACTTGTAGATGACCTCATCGGCATAGTCTGGCTGTCTGCCGATATCAGGGTTTAACGAACAAATCGCGTCTTTTAGCCACTCATCAACAAAGATATCCCGCACTTGTTTAGGCAGGTCTTCGCCATGGCAGAAGGTCCACTTGACTCCGCTTAAACCTTTCAAACGGTCGATAATTCCATTTTCAGTGACGGTTTGTTCGTTAAACATTTTTATCCCATTAGATGATTTAGTACTGATTTGTGTATCTTCCGGTCAAAGCTAATGCCCTCAACCATCGTCAATAAATCCAAAAATTTACGCTGTTTTTCTAAACAAGGCAGATATACGACTAATTTTCTGAAGTCTGCTAAAGTGAGCTTTGGTCTAGTTTGCCCAGCAGTTATCATTCGAACTTGTTGTCGAAAAAAACGTGAATTAACAATATAGGAAAGATATTCAGGCTCAACCAGTTCTAAATTTGGTCTCAGCCTGATAATATCGGCCGTTATAATTCCATCATTGAAATTCTGAGGATATACAGCTGAAATACCAGGAGGCAATCCCATTTTTGTAAATATCACATCACCAGCTTCAACTTTATGAGCGGCTAATTTTTCGAACTTAGCATCACTCACGAAGGTGTTGCTTACCCAATCCAGTCTATTTGGCTTTATATCTCTTACAAAAATGACAGGATGTCCGCTATTTTTAAAATCGCTAACTACTAAATCGCTACCAAATGGCCCAATTACAAAGCTATTCTTAGTGTTTACCGCCAAATCTGACAGAGTATATTGAGACCACCCTTGGGGAACTTCAATTTCTCTTGCTTGCTTTAAACTACGAATTTCGTGATTAGACTGTGTATTGTGGAGGACCAACATATCGAGCAATCTAGACAATGATTTTTTGCACAATACAGACATATTTTCTATTTCAAAAGATTTATTAAGTAAATTCTCTTGTTCTATCTGTACCGATTCATCTACTAGCTCGAATCCATAGTCTGCTAAAGATTTAAACTTTGTCCGAGGTGACAAAGAACCAGAAGATGTTCTAATTGCCCACTCCCAGAAAGAATCAGATTGTATTAAGTAAGAAAGCAATCCTTTTCTTATCCCTTTTTTATTTTCGAGAACAATAATATCTCCGGAACATACCCCATCAAACTCAGCAATTGCAGCTTTTTTAAGATAAGGACGTCGTTTACCAAATAAGATATGCCCTTTTTTGAAAACACGTGTAAAACTAGGATTATCCTCTTTGATAATTCCCCAGCGTTTTATCTTTAACGATCCTGAATCTAAATGCTCTAAACCAATATACCGTTCATAGCCATCAGAAAGTGGATCTTTAGTACTAATTTTTACCTCTCGGCAAATATCACCAAATTTAATAGATTGCTTATTAGTCATTATCTTCCACCTCATAACCCAACTGCGTGAGGCTATTGAATAATTTCTTTGTTTGTTTCTTTAATTGTAAACGGCTGACTTTCCATGCCTCAATAGCATGCTGAATGTCCTCAGCTTCGCCATTACTTTGTGTTTTTACATACAGCGGAATTGACAGGTTAAAGAGATTATCTTTAATGGCATCGATATCCACTAATGCAGTTATATCGCTTTGTTTTTCAGGTGTAACATAAGCCTCATACAACACCGTTAAATCGATATCCGATAAGCGACTATAGGCGCGTTCGCGGGTAACATGTTCCACACCGTTAATAAACAAGACTTTATTTTTCGCCCAGCATGCTTATTGCAATTAAGCACCACCACACAAGACTCCATCGGAGAGTTGTAAAAAAGGTTAGGCCCCAAACCAATCACCGCTTCAATAATGTCAGATTCAATCACCTGTCTACGAATGGTCTGCTCAGAATCGCGGAACAGCACACCATGTGGCCAGAGCATGGCGGCGCGACCAGTCTCAGGCTTCAGGCTTTTAATGATATGGGTGTAAAATGCATAATCGGCACAGCCCTGCGGTGGCACGCCATAAAGATTACGACCATATGGATCGGCAGCAAATTTGTCACGATTCCATTTTTTGATGGAGTAAGGCGGATTAGCAAAAATTACATCAAACTGCTTGAGCCGATCGTTTTCAATAAACTTTGGTTCGGCCAGAGTATCGCCACGCAGCACATCAAACTCTTCGATATCGTGCAGAAACATATTCATACGAGCAATGGCGGAGGTAAGCAGATTCACTTCCTGTCCATAAAGGTGCACAGAGCGCCACTCTTCACCTCTTGCACGAAGATCCATTACTGCATTTAGCAACATCCCACCAGTACCGCACGTTGGATCATAGGCTGTTTCCCCCGGTTTTAAGTCCATAATACGCGTCATTAAATGCACGACTGTTCGGTTGGTGTAGAACTCCGCTGCCGTATGACCGGAATCATCAGCGAACTTTTTAATCAGGTATTCGTAGGCTTCACCAAGATCATCCTGGGCAACAGATTTAATGCCCAGCGGAATTTTACTGAAATGTTCAATCAGATCAGTCAGCAGGTGATCGGGCAGGCGCTCTTTATTAGTCCACTGTGCATCACCGAAGACACCATGTAAACGCGGGTTATTGGCCTCAACTAGTCGAAGCGCATTCTGGATCGCTTCACCAATGTTTTTACTGGTATTGCGTACCTTTTCCCAAGCTGCCTCAGAGGGAATGTTGAAACGGTGAAACATCGGCATGGCGGCGTATTCAGCATCACCTTCATGGAGTTCCAGCGCTTCGTTATATTCTTCCAGATAGACATCTGACAGGCGTTTATAAAACAGCAAAGGGAAGACATACTGCTTGTAGTCTGATGCGTCGATTTGGCCACGAAGAAACTCAGCAGCTCCCCAGAGCAATTCTTCCAGCTTTTTATTACTCATACCTCGAACCCTTTTTTGATAAGCAGGGCTTCCAGCTCCTCTTCTGCTTTTTCCAGCTCAGCCAGCTTCCGTTGAAAATCCTTGAGCGCTTCTTCCACAGTGATGGTTTCTTCTTCGAGAGATTTTTGCACATAACGAGCAATATTAAGATTGAAGTCATTCTCTTCAATCTCCTTCAGAGGAACCCAGCGCGCAACGCCTTCAATTTCTTTTGCATCTGGCCCCAGTTGCGCCTGGTTATGATAGATTTGGTATATGTCATCAGCCTGCTTGTTGGACAGCGTATTCTGCGCACGCCCCTTGGTATAGATTTCTTCAGCATTGATGATCAATACATGATCTTTATGCGTTGCCGGACGTGATTTTCGCAGCACCAAAATACACGCAGGAATCCCAGTCCCATAGAACAGGTTGGAAGCGACACCAATAATCGCAACAATGCGATTTTCTTGCAGCAATTTGGTTCGAATTACTCCCTCAGCTCCGCCACGAAATAGCACACCATGAGGTAACACGACAGCCATACGCCCATTGTCGTTAAGTGAGGCAAACATATGCTGTACCCAGGCAAAATCACCGTTTGTTTTAGGCGCCAAGCCATATTGCTTACGGCCATAGGGATCGTTCGACCACAGATCGTATCCCCATTCCTTCAAGCTAAATGGTGGGTTGGCAACAACGCAGTCGAAAGTTTCTAAACGGTCGCTTTGCAAAAACTTAGGTTCACGCAGCGTATCCCCGCGAACAATATCAAAATCCTCCTGACCATGCAGGAACAGGTTCATTCGCGCAATGGCTTCGGTGGTCAGGTTTTTTTCCTGACCTTTAATTTTTAGCAAGCGCGGATCACCACCGTTTTCTTTTACATGGTGGATAGTCTCAAGCAGCATACCACCAGTACCACAGGCGGGATCGTAAACGCTCTCACCGGCTTTTGGATCAAGAATATTAACCATCAAGCGAACAATAGTTCTTGGGGTGTAGAACTCACCAGCTTTCTTGTTAGCTTTATCAGCAAAACGTTTGATCAGGTACTCGTATGCGCGCCCCATGTCATCGTCACGGACACTGGCAACGCCGAGATTCACCTTGTTGAAATGATTAAGTAACGTAGCCAGTAACTCATCAGAAAGGCGTTCTTTATTGATCCAGCTGGCATCGCCAAAAATACCATGCAGTTTAGAGTTTGCCAGTTCTATACCACGGAAGGAGTCTTTTAAGGCCTGACCGATGTCTTTGGTCTCAGCGAAAACATCGCGCCAATGACAATTCTCTGGTATCTGAATGCGGTGAAACATCTTACCCTTGGCAAGCTCTGCATCCCCAACGCTCTCCATCGCATCGGCAAATTCTTCGTCATATACGTCACAAATGCGCTTGAAGAACAGGATTGGGAATATGTACGTTTTGTAATCTGACGCATCAATAGGCCCAGTGATAATATGGGCTGCATGCCAAAGATGGGCCTCGAGATCCTTTAGGTTAATCAGTGTCATTAATTTTTCTCTGTACGATTCTGCGAAGCAGGAACCTTTTGCAGTAAATCGTGTATTTCACAGTCAAAAAGCACGCAAAGCCTTTCTAATGTATCCAGGTCAACCTTCTGAGCCGTCTCTTTGTAAAGCAAAGTGATAGTGTTGCGACTCAGGCCAGTTTCCCTGACAACATCGGCTATTCGCATCTTATGTTCGCCCATGAGCCGAGCAAGATGGCAACGGATCATAATGGTCCTTATCGTTGTGCTTAACGATGCAAATCGTATCCCAAAATGCGAAAAAAACAAAAAAATTCAAGCTGAAATGAAATTACATCAGTTGGGAAAACATTGAACGTATGGACAGTAAAACATGCATATTCAACATGTTTAAATTCAGGATACATGTCGGTCATAAATACCCGACATAGGTTCCAGTGAGGTCATATGCCAATTAGCGACACTTTGGCCTGCAGGAACTTATAACTAATCATTGCTATCGTTTTTTGTCTTTAGAGTAATCAAAAGGACTTATCCCCTTCTCCCGATTGGCATCAAGATAATCAGCCCACCACTGCAGCATCAGCCTACGCTCACCCAGATGCTCCGCCTTATGGATGTAAGCTGCCCGAACAGAACTACGCTCCTGATGGCTCATCTGCCTCTCTACCGCATCCCTCGACCACAATCCTGATTCAATCAAAGAACTACACGCCATTGTCCTGAACCCATGTCCACAAACTTCCGTTTTCGTGTCATAGCCCATCACTCGCAGAGCTTTATTCACTGTGTTCTCACTCATTGGTTTACGGGGATCATGATCGCCTACAAAAATCAGTTCTCGATTCCCGCTCATTCTTTTGATCTTTTTCAGAATGGCGAGAGCCTGCCGCGATAAGGGTACAAGATGGGGAGTTCGCATCTTCGAACCTCGCTGAGAATGTTTAACACCTTCCAGTGGCTCACGCTCGCCCGGAATCGTCCACATAGCCGTTTCAAAATCCACTTCTGTCCAGCGAGCAAAACGTAACTCGCTCGAACAGATGAAAACCAGTAACGTCAAATCCACAGCTAACCGCGTTAATGGTCTGCCGGTGTAGTTGTCAATACGATGGAGTAACTCAGGAATGCGGTTGAGATCTAGCGCAGCGCGATGCTTTCGTTTAGCTGTTGCGATCGCACCAGCGATCTCTTGTGCAGGATTGTAATCAATTAAGCCGTTCTGTACCGCAAAGCGCATTATTGCCGTTGTTCGCTGTTGAAGACGCGCAGCCACTTCAAGGCGTCCTGACTTTTCCACTGCTTTAATTGGGACCAGTAAGTCACGAGTACCAATATCTTTGATATTTCGCTTCCCAACTGAAGCAAATAAATTGTCTTCGAGGCTTTTCAATACACGAGCTCTATGCGATGCAGACCACTTCTGATTGCTGGCGTGCCAGTCTCTGGCAACCACTTCAAACGTTATCGCATCTTGTTCCTGCTCTACTTTAACGGCTTTCTTGTTCTCACTGGGATCGACGCTGTTTGCTAACAGCTTACGGGCTTCATCCCGGCGTGCCCTGGCATCCGCCAGCGAGACTTCGGGGTATTTCCCCAGCGCCAGCATCTTCTCTTTGCCACCAAACCGATAACGCAGTCGCCAATATTTTGAACCGTTAGGGTGACCATGCCTTCACAGTCAGTTTATAGGCTTTTGCTTCAGGCTTAGCCGAACGAACCTTCACATCACTCAGAGCCATGATGAGTATCCTTTCAAGGGTTCTGTGTGGATACAAACCTTATCGAACCGGGATATACCCGCAGATGTACCTGCATCAGTAAGTTGATGTGGATTGAATCAGGTTAACTTAGGTTGAGCGAAAAATCGTGGAAAACCTTGCGGATACTGAATTCCAGACACAAAAAAAGCCGCCCTCAGGCGACTTCATTTTTGCATCTTTTGGTGCCGAAGGCCGGACTCGAACCGGCACGTATTTCTACGGTTGATTTTGAATCAACTGCGTCTACCGATTTCGCCACTCCGGCACGGAAGGGGATGCAGATAGCGGGTTGCATTATACCTGTTGCAGATCCCCACGCAAGGTTTCAGCCTCCCTCCTTCTGCTGAATGCCGAAAAAACAACACCCTCTCCCTGCCCTCGCGGCAAATCTGGAAGGCTCCTCGCAAAACGCTGCAACGTGACGGCGGCGGTTTACATTTATCGCGTCTTGTTATCTGATCCTGTTACGGGTTCTACCCATTCCCCATCTCTCTAAATCAGGACAAGACATGCGTTTCTACCAGGTTGAGCCCACGCTGGAGAACTACTGGCGCGGCATAATCCTCTTTGGCAAAAATGTCGCTTCCTATAAATTCGCGCTGGCTCACGCGTTGTACGAGGTGAAGCGCGACGGCAGCGACCTGATCCTGCTGGAAGATCTCGCGGTGCCGTTCAGCCAGCACCTTTGCCGCCATATGGCGCAGGCACCGAAGCAAATCACCTCCGCCAGAAGCCAGTACCTTGACGCCTGCCGCGGGTTTAATGCGCATGAGATCGATCAGGATGCGCTAACGGCCGCCACGGTGCGCTTTGGCTTTAACAACGTGATCGACGCCTTTCACAACGTCAATCAGGGCGAAATCGAAAAACGCTTTTTTATCGACGAGCGCAAAACCCACAAAGGCATCCGCCTCACCTCGCACTTTTACCAGCTTACCGAGCGCGAACAGTATCAGAACCTGATGTTCGAAACGGACGCGCGCTGGAACCTGGTCGAGCAAGGCTGGGCGATGGGCGTATCGCGCAACCTCATCGCCGTGGAGCATGACGAGCAGAACAACATGCTGTTCAGCATCCAGAATAACCGCCGCATCACCATCACCAGCTGCCGCGACAGCCTCAACGGCTATCAGAAAGGACGCTGCTTTTACTGCTTCGCGCCCATCAGCGTAGAGCCGGGAGACGCGAGGCTTGCGGATGTTGACCACTTTATTCCCTGGCGGCTGCGCGACCAGGTGCAGAACGTCAACGGCGTCTGGAACCTAGTGCTGGCCTGTAAAAGTTGCAACCGGGGCAAACAGGGAAAATTTGCTCACGTCCCCTCACTGAAACTGCTACAGCGTCTGCACGATCGTAACGAGTACTTCATTACCAGCCACCTCCCGCTGCGTGAAACCCTGATCCGCCAGACCGGCGGCAGCACCGCAAAACGGCATGATTTTCTGGCAAATGTCTGGAACACTGCTCACGTAACCTTACTTCACCAATGGGAGCCGAAGGCCGCCGGGCCGGATATTTTCTGATGACCATTAACTACTACCAAAACCACGCGCAGCGCTTTTTTGCCGACACCATCAACGTTGACATGGCGTCGCTGTACGCCCCTTTTATTGCCCATCTTCCCCCTGGGGCGCGGGTGCTGGACGCGGGCTGCGGCTCCGGGCGCGACGCCCGTGCGTTTGCTGAAATGGGCTATCAGGTCGAGGCATTCGACGCCTCATCCGAGATGGTCAGGCTGGCGACGCAGCACAGCGGGCTGGCGGTAAAACAGATGACGTTCAGCGATGTTGATGCCACAGATCGCTACGACGGCATCTGGTGCTGCGCCTCGCTGCTGCACGTGGAGGCGCACGCCCTGCCGCAGGCGATGCGCACGCTGGCGCAGGCGCTTAAACCCGGCGGTATCTGGTACGTGTCGTTTAAATATGGCGAGCAGGAGCGGGAAAAAGAGGGGCGGCACTTTAGTGATTTCACCGAATCCACATTAACCGCGCTGGTCAACGGGCTGGCGAACGTGCAGGTGGCGTCGATGTGGACAACGCAGGATAAACGCCCGGATCGTGACGAAACCTGGCTTAATGCCTTGTTACGCAAAGTCTGAGTAGCTCGCTTTTACTATCTTCTACACTCAAATCTCACACCATCATGAGGAAAGGCGATGTCGACAATCAAAAGCTATGCCGCGAAAGAAGCCGGGGCCGACCTGGAGCTGTACGAGTACGATGCGGGAGAGTTGGGTCAGGAAGATGTGGAAGTACAGGTGGATTACTGTGGCATCTGCCACTCCGACCTGTCGATGATCGACAACGAATGGGGCTTCTCGCAGTATCCGCTGGTCGCCGGGCATGAAGTGATTGGCCGCGTGGTGGCGCTGGGCGCTGCGGCGCAGGATAAAGGGCTGAAAGTGGGCCAGCGGGTTGGCATCGGCTGGACGGCGAAAAGCTGTGGCCACTGCGACGCCTGTATCAACGGCGACCACATTAACTGCCACGAGGGCGCGGTGCCGACCATCCTCAACCGCGGCGGCTTTGCCGACAAGATCCGCGCGGGCTGGCAATGGGTGATCCCCCTGCCGGACAGCATCGATATCGAAACCGCCGGGCCGCTGCTCTGCGGCGGCATCACCGTCTTCAAACCGCTGCTGATGCACCATATCACCGCCACCAGCCGCGTTGGGGTAATCGGCATTGGCGGGCTGGGCCATATCGCCATCAAACTGCTGCGGGCGATGGGCTGCGAGGTAACGGCATTCAGCTCAAACCCGGCGAAAGAGGCCGAAGTGCGGCTAATGGGCGCGGATTATGTGGTGAACAGCCGCGATCCCGAGGCCTTAAAAGCGCTGGCGGGCCAGTTCGATCTGATTATCAACACCGTCAACGTCGATTTGCAGTGGCAGCCCTACTTTGAGGCGCTGGCCCACGGCGGCGCGTTCCACACCGTCGGCGCGGTGCTGAAACCGCTGGAAGTCCCCGCCTTTACCCTGATTGGCGGCGACAGAAGCATCGCCGGTTCCGCGACCGGTACGCCGTTCGAACTGCGTAAGCTGATGAAGTTTGCCGGGCGGGCTAAGGTTGCGCCGACCACCGAAATGTTCCCGATGTCGCAGATTAACGAGGCGTTGCAGCATGTGCGTGACGGCAAGGCCCGCTACCGCGTGGTGCTGAAAGCCGATTTCTGATGTGTCCCTCTCCCTTTCGGGGAGAGGGAAAACCGCCCCTCACCTTGTGAGGGGTATTACCCCTTCGCTATTGCCGCAAACACTTCCGCAATCGCCACCGCGCCGGGGTCTGTCACCCCTTCCAGGTTCTGGCTGTTCACATAAGAGGAACGCCCCGCCCCCGCTTTTTGCATCGTAGCGGTATCCGCCGCCCCTTTCTTCGCGGCAGCAACGGCAGCCTCCAGCCCCTGTGCCTGCAACGCCTCCAGCGCCGGTTGCAGCGCGTCGATCAGCGTCCGGTCGCCCAAGTCAGCGCCACCGTAGTGTTTCATCTGCTTAAGACCGCGCAGCAGCGCGTCCGGCAGCGGCTTGCCGTCATGCACCGCCTGGCCTGCCACGGTGAAGAAGATGGACATCAGCACGCCGCTGGAGCCGCCCATCACCGTGGCCAGGCGCTCGCCTATCAGCTGCAATAGCTGCGCCGTATTATTGAGCGGCAGTTTACCCTGCTCCAGCAGGCGGGCAATCTCCCGCGCCCCTTCGGCGAAGGTAGAGCCGGTATCGCCGTCGCCGACTTTCGCATCCAGCGCGTTAAGGCGGTTCTCCAGGCCAGTCAGCGTCTGCACCGCAGCCAGGACCACCGCTTTCACCTGCGGGTTGTCAGAAGGCTCAATCTCCAGCTGGGTGTAAACCGGGCTGTGGCGCTGGGTTTTTATCGGCGCGAACGGCACCGGTTTTTGCCAGCCGACGGTCTGCACATCGGCGTTGATGGCCTTCTCGAAGGTTTCGTTCAGGCGCAGCAGCGAGAGGGAGAACCCCTTCATATCGAGGGAGCTCACCAGCGGCGCGGGGCCAATCAGGTAAGCAATCTGATCCTTAAGCGACGAGTGGGCCAGCTCTTTGGTGAGCAGCGCCATCTCCAGCGCCGAGACGCCGCCCAGGTTATTGATTAATACGGCGACGCGATCATTACCGGCCTGCGCTTTCAGCGGCGCGACCAGCGTTTCGATCAGCCGCTGGCTGTTGTGGGAATCGACGGTGCTTGCCCCCGGCTCGCCGTGAATGCCCAAGCCCAGCTCCACCTGCCCGTGCTGAATACGGCCTTCGTCGTCCTCGCTGCCCGGCAGGTTGCAGGTCTCCATCGCCAGCCCCAGGCTCCAGACGCTGTCGCACGCCTGGCGCGCAATCTCGTGCACTTCACTTAAGGATTTACCCTGCTCGGCGGCGTAGCCGGCGATTTTATGCACCAGCGCCGTTCCGGCAATGCCGCGCGGCTGTTTGTTGTCCGGCAGGGCGATGTCATCGGCGACGATCACCATCTCGACTTTCAGGCCGTAGCGTTTGGCTTTTTCTGCCGCCAGGCCGAAGTTCAGCCGATCGCCGGTGTAGTTTTTAACGATCAGCAGACAGCCGCGATCGCCGGTCACCGCGACAATGGCGTTGAGGACGGCGTCCACGCTCGGGGAGGCAAAAACATCGCCGCAGACGGCGGCAGTGAGCATTCCCTTACCCACGAAGCCAGCGTGGGCGGGCTCATGGCCGGAGCCGCCGCCGGAGATAACCGCGACGCGGGATTTATCCCAGTCGGCACGGGCGACGATTCGTATAGCGGGGTCGATGTCGAGACGGACAAGGTTGCCGTGGGGAGCGGAAATCACCATTCCTTCAATGGCGTCATTGACCAGCTGTTTGCGGTCATTGAAAAAGAATCTGGACATAGCTTCCTGAATTTTTGTGAACCGTAAGGAAAGCGTAGCCAGGATAAGGCAAAGTGTAGCCAGGAAAAAGGGTGAGTTTCGTGCGGTCTGCTACCCTCTCCCGCAGGAAAGGGTAGGCCCGGATAAGGCGACGCCGCATCCGGGAAAAGAACAGACCTAGCTCTTACGCATCAGCAGCCAGAGGCTAATCAGGAAGAAGGAGGCGCTTGGCAGCAGCGCGCCGATAATCGGCGGAATGCCGTATACCAGCGTCAGCGGGCCGAATATCTGATCGAGCACGTAGAAGATAAAGCCGAAGCTGATGCCCGTTACCACGCGCACCCCCATCGGCACGCTACGCAGCGGGCCAAAGATAAACGACAGCGCCATCAGCATCATCACCGCCACCGACAGCGGCTGGAAGAGCTTGCTCCACATCTGCAATTGATAACGCCCGGAGTCCTGGCCGCTCGATTTCAGATACTTCACGTAGTTATAAAGGCCGCTGATAGAGAGCGCCTCCGGGTCCAGCGCCACCACGCCGAGCTTGTCCGGCGTGAGGTTGGTCTTCCAGGTGCCGGTCAGCGTCTGGGTGCCGGTGACTTGTTTCGGATCGCTGAGGTTGGACTCGTCCACCTGCGACAGCCGCCAAAGCTTGTGATCTTTATCGAAAGTCGCCGTCGCCGCGTAACGCACCGACTGCAGGCGACGCTGGTCGTTGAAAGAGTAAATACTCACTCCGCCCAGCTCTTCTTCGCCTTTCACCCGCTCGATATAGACAAAGCTGTTGCCGTCTTTCGCCCACAGCCCCTGCTGGGTCGAGAGCAGCGAACCGCCGTACATCGACTGGGCGCGCTGGTTACGCGCCATCTGCTCACCCTGCGGGGCGACCCATTCGCCAATCGCCATGGTCAGCAGCACCAGCGGAATAGCGGTTTTCATCACCGACAGCGCCACCTGCATACGGGTGTAGCCGGAGGCCTGCATCACCACCAGTTCACTGCGCTGCGCCAGCATCCCAAGGCCCAGCAGCGCCCCAAGCAGCGCCGCCATCGGGAAGAAGATCTGGATATCTTTCGGCACGCTGAGCAGGGTGTAGATACCCGCGCCCAGCGCGTCGTAGCTCCCCTGCCCGGCCTTTTTCAGCTGGTCGACAAACTTGATGATGCCGGAGAGCGACACCAGCATGAACAGCGTCATCATGATGGTGGTAAAAATGGTTTTACCGATATAGCGGTCTAGTACGCCAAACGCCTGCATTATACCGCTCCTCTACCCATCACGCGGGCCCGTATCCGGCGCATCGGCACCGTGTCCCACAGATTCAGGCCTATCGCCAGCGCCAGATACAACAGGTTCACCGCCCACATCCAGATCATCGGATCGAGACGGCCTTTCGCGCCGTTAGATTTCAGGGAGGTCTGCAACAGGAAGAACACCAGATAGAGCAGCATCGCCGGCAGCATCGACAGCACGCGCCCCTGACGCGGGTTGACCACGCTCAGCGGCACCACCATCAGCGCCATCATAAAGACGGTGAAGACCAGCGTGAAACGCCAGTGCAGCTCCGCATGGGCGCGCGGCGTGTCGGTGTGCCACAGCGTGCGCATGTTCATCTGTTCGGTGTCGTCCGGGTCCAGCGCCACCGCCTGATGGCCGACGATCGCCTGATAATCCTGGAAGTCGGTTATGCGGAAATCGCGCAGCAGCGCAGTGCCTTCAAAACGTGTCCCCTGGTTGAGTGTGACCACCTGCGAACCGTCTTTACGCTGGGAGAGATGGCCGGAATCCGCCACCACCACCGACGGGCGCGCATTGCCTTTCGGGCGAAGCTGAGCAAGGAACACATCGTGGAACTGGTTGCCGTCCACGCTCTCAATAAACAGCACGGAGTTGCCGTCGGAGGCCTGCTGGAACTGACCCTGCGCCAGCGCCGCCAGCCCTGGGTTGGCTTTCGCGTCCGCCAGCACCTCATCCTGGTGACGGGAAGACCACGGCCCGGCCCACATCACGTTGACCGCCGCCACGATACCGGTCAGCAGCGCCAGAATCATCGCCGCTTTCACCAGCACCGCCCGGCTCAGGCCGCAGGCGTGCATCACCGTAATTTCACTTTCTGTATAAAGTTTGCCCAGCGTCATTAGCAGGCCAAGGAACAGACTCAGCGGCAGGATAAGTTGCGCCATTTCAGGCACGCCAAGACCCAGCAGCGAGAGCACCAGATTCGTGGGGATTTCGCCATCCACCGCCGCGCCCAAAATCCTGACCAATTTCTGACAGAAGAAAATCAGAAGCAGGATGAAGAGGATCGCAAGCTGGCTTTTAAGCGTCTCCCGCGCAAGATATCTTATGATTATCACTTTATATTAGGCCCGTAAAAACCAGTCTTTTTACTGGAAAATCGCTTGTTTCGTGGCTTAAACGTCATTTATGCTCTTGAGTCGTCGAAATCATCGCTAAGAGTTATATACTCAGCGGTTGAACGTTTCAGACCCGGATCTGACGTGCCGAAACCTAAGTATCGTTAAGATTAACACGAAGTCACCGCAACAGCGGAAACGAGTTACGAAAGCTTGCAATTCTATCCGTAGCCGCCGCCGTTGTCTTTAAGATTCAGGAGCGTAGTGCATGGAGTTCAGTGTAAAAAGCGGTAGCCCGGAGAAACAGCGGAGCGCCTGCATCGTTGTGGGAGTTTTCGAGCCGCGTCGCCTCTCTCCCATCGCCGAACAACTCGATAAAATCAGCGACGGCTACATCAGCGCGCTGCTGCGTCGCGGGGAGCTGGAAGGAAAGCCTGGGCAAACCTTATTGCTGCATCACGTTCCCAACGTCCTGTCCGAGCGTATTCTGCTGATTGGCTGCGGTAAAGAGCGTGAGCTGGACGAACGCCAGTATAAGCAGGTCATCCAGAAAACCATTAATACCCTGAATGATACTGGCTCGATGGAAGCGGTCTGCTTTCTGACCGAACTGCACGTCAAAGGCCGCAACACCTACTGGAAAGTACGCCAGGCGGTGGAAACCGCCAAAGAGACCCTCTACAGCTTCGACCAGTTGAAAACCACCAAAAGCGAGCCGCGTCGCCCGCTGCGTAAAATGGTCTTCAACGTGCCGACCCGACGCGAGCTGACCAGCGGCGAGCGCGCCATCCAGCACGGTCTGGCCATTGCCGCAGGCATCAAGGCGGCGAAAGATCTCGGCAATATGCCGCCAAACATCTGTAACGCCGCTTACCTGGCCTCCCAGGCGCGCCAGCTGGCGGACAGCTACAGCAAAAACGTTATCACCCGCGTTATCGGCGAACAGCAGATGCGCGAACTGGGCATGCACGCCTATCTGGCGGTCGGCGCGGGTTCGCAGAACGAATCGCTGATGTCGGTGATTGAGTACAAAGGCAACCCGTCCGACGAGGCGCGCCCGATCGTGCTGGTGGGTAAAGGGCTGACCTTCGACTCCGGCGGCATCTCCATTAAGCCATCCGAAGGGATGGACGAAATGAAGTACGACATGTGCGGCGCGGCGGCGGTGTACGGCGTGATGCGCATGGTCGCGGAACTGCAGCTGCCGATTAACGTCATCGGCGTGCTGGCGGGCTGTGAAAACATGCCGGGCGGGCGCGCCTACCGTCCGGGCGACGTGCTGACCACCATGTCCGGCCAGACCGTCGAAGTGCTCAACACCGACGCCGAAGGCCGCCTGGTGCTGTGCGACGTGCTGACCTATGTGGAACGTTTCGAGCCGGAAGCCGTCATCGACGTCGCCACCCTGACCGGCGCCTGCGTGATTGCGCTGGGCCACCACATCACCGGCCTGCTGTCGAACCACAATCCGCTGGCCCATGAACTGATTGGCGCATCCGAACAGGCGGGAGACCGCGCATGGCGTCTGCCGATGAGCGATGAGTATCAGGAGCAGCTGGAGACCAACTTCGCCGATATGGCCAATATCGGTGGCCGTCCTGGCGGGGCGATCACCGCAGGCTGCTTCCTGGCGCGCTTTACCCGCAAGTACAACTGGGCGCACCTGGATATCGCCGGTACCGCATGGCGCTCCGGCAAGGCCAAAGGTGCTACCGGCCGTCCGGTGGCGATGCTGTCGCAGTTCCTGCTCAACCGTGCGGGTTTTAACGGCGAAGAGTAAGGCATACCCCCCTCACCCTAACCCTCTCCCCACAGGGGCGAGGGGATGGTTTGCTCCCTCTCCCTTGAGGGAGA
>NZ_HE578947.1:178438-295742 GCF_000321045.1 Phytobacter massiliensis JC163 | reverse complement strand
ACCCTAACCCTCTCCCCACAGGGGCGAGGGGATGGTTTGCTCCCTCTCCCTTGAGGGAGAGGGCCGGGGTGAGGGTGTACGATTTAATTCCACCACAAGAAGCCCCATATCATGAAAAACGCAACGTTCTATCTTCTGGACAACGACACACAACAAGACGGCTTAAGCGCTGTCGAACAGCTGGTGTGTGAGATTGCCGCAGAACGTTGGCGCAACGGCAAACGCGTTTTGATCGCCTGCGAAGATGAACAGCAGGCCAACCGGCTGGATGAGGCGCTGTGGGCGCGCCCTGCGGAAAGCTTCGTCCCGCACAACCTCGCTGGCGAAGGTCCGCGCGGCGGCGCGCCGGTGGAAATCGCCTGGCCGCAAAAACGCAACAGCAGCCCGCGCGATCTGTTGATTAGCCTGCGCGTCGGCTTTGCAGATTTTGCCACCGCTTTCACAGAAGTGATAGACTTCGTCCCTTACGAAGATTCCTTAAAACAACTGGCGCGCGAACGCTACAAAGCCTACCGCGTGGCTGGTTTTAACCTGAATACGGCAACCTGGAAATAATGGAAAAGACATATAACCCCCAAGATATCGAACAGCCGCTTTACGAGCACTGGGAACAGCAGGGCTATTTCAAGCCTAACGGCGACGAAAGCAAAGAGTCCTTCTGCATCATGATCCCGCCGCCGAACGTCACCGGCAGTTTGCATATGGGGCATGCTTTCCAGCAGACCATCATGGACACCATGATCCGCTACCAGCGTATGCAGGGCAAAAACACCCTGTGGCAGGTCGGCACCGACCACGCCGGTATCGCCACCCAGATGGTGGTTGAGCGTAAAATTGCCGCCGAAGAAGGTAAAACCCGTCACGACTACGGCCGCGATGCCTTTATCGACAAAATCTGGCAGTGGAAAGCAGAGTCCGGCGGCACCATTACCCGCCAGATGCGCCGTCTCGGTAACTCCGTAGACTGGGAGCGCGAGCGTTTCACCATGGACGAAGGCCTTTCCAATGCCGTGAAAGAAGTGTTCGTCCGCCTGTATAAAGAAGACCTGATTTACCGTGGCAAGCGCCTGGTGAACTGGGATCCGAAACTGCGCACCGCCATCTCCGACCTGGAAGTGGAAAACCGCGAGTCGAAAGGCTCCATGTGGCATATCCGCTATCCGCTGGCCGACGGCGCGAAGACCGCTGACGGTAAAGATTATCTGGTGGTCGCTACCACCCGCCCGGAAACCCTGCTGGGCGATACCGGCGTGGCGGTAAACCCGGAAGATCCGCGTTACAAAGATCTGATTGGCAAATTCGTGGTGCTGCCGCTGGTGAACCGCCGTATTCCGATTGTGGGCGACGAACACGCCGACATGGAAAAAGGCACCGGCTGCGTGAAGATCACCCCGGCGCACGACTTTAACGACTACGAAGTGGGTCGTCGTCATGCTCTGCCGATGATCAACATCCTGACCTTTGACGGCGATATCCGCGAAAACGCGGAAGTCTTCGATACCAAAGGTGAAGAGTCCGACGTTTATTCCAGCGACATTCCGGCGGAGTTCCAGGGGCTTGAGCGCTTTGCCGCCCGTAAGGCGGTGGTTGCCGCCGTTGACGCGCTCGGCCTGCTGGAAGAGATCAAACCGCACGACCTGACCGTCCCGTACGGCGACCGTGGCGGCGTGGTGATCGAGCCGATGCTGACTGACCAGTGGTACGTGCGCGCTGACGTGCTGGCCAAACCGGCGGTGGAAGCGGTTGAGAACGGCGACATTCAGTTTGTGCCGAAGCAGTACGAGAACATGTACTTCTCCTGGATGCGCGATATTCAGGACTGGTGTATCTCCCGTCAGCTGTGGTGGGGTCACCGCATCCCGGCATGGTACGACAACGACGGTAACGTCTACGTGGGTCGTAGCGAAGAGGAAGTGCGTCAGGAAAATAACCTGAGCGCTGATGTCACTCTGCGCCAGGACGACGACGTGCTGGATACCTGGTTCTCCTCCGCGCTGTGGACCTTCTCCACCCTCGGCTGGCCGGAAAACACCGATGCCCTGCGTCAGTTCCACCCGACCAGCGTGATGGTCTCCGGCTTCGACATCATCTTCTTCTGGATTGCCCGCATGATCATGATGACCATGCACTTCATCAAAGATGAAAACGGCAAGCCGCAGGTGCCGTTTAAAACCGTCTACATGACCGGTTTGATCCGCGACGACGAAGGCCAGAAGATGTCCAAGTCCAAGGGTAACGTCATCGACCCGCTGGATATGGTTGACGGTATCTCCCTGCCGGAATTACTGGAAAAGCGCACCGGCAACATGATGCAGCCGCAGCTGGCGGAGAAAATTGCCAAACGCACCGAGAAGCAGTTCCCGGACGGCATTGAGCCGCACGGCACCGACGCCCTGCGCTTCACCCTGGCCGCGCTCGCGTCTACCGGCCGCGACATCAACTGGGATATGAAGCGCCTGGAAGGTTACCGTAACTTCTGTAACAAGCTGTGGAACGCCAGCCGCTTTGTGCTGATGAACACCGAAGATCAGGATTGCGGTTTCAACGGCGGCGAAATGACCCTGTCGCTGGCGGACCGCTGGATTCTGGCAGAATTCAACCAGACCATCAAAGCCTACCGCGAAGCGCTGGATAACTTCCGCTTCGATATCGCGGCAGGCATCCTGTATGAGTTCACCTGGAACCAGTTCTGCGACTGGTATCTGGAGCTGACCAAGCCGGTGATGAACGGCGGTTCTGAATCTGAACTGCGCGGCACCCGTAACACGCTGGTGACCGTACTGGAAGGTCTGCTGCGCCTGGCGCACCCGATCATCCCGTTCATTACCGAAACCATCTGGCAGCGCGTGAAGGTGATTGCTGGCATCACCGCCGACACCATTATGCTGCAGCCGTTCCCGGAATATAACGCGGCTCAGGTTGATGAAGCGGCGCTGGCCGATACCGAATGGCTGAAACAGGCAATCGTCGCCGTGCGTAACATCCGCGCGGAGATGAACATCGCCCCGGGCAAACCGCTGGCGCTGCTGCTGCGCGGCTGCAGCCAGGACGCTGAGCGTCGTGTTAACGACAACCGCAGCTTCCTGCAGACGCTGGCGCGCCTGGAGAGCATCACCGTGCTGCCTGCCGATGATAAAGGTCCGGTTTCCGTGACCAAGATTATCGACGGCGCCGAGCTGCTGATCCCGATGGCCGGTCTTATCGACAAAGAAGCCGAGCTGGCGCGTCTGGCGAAAGAAGTGGCGAAAGTCGAAGGCGAGATTGGCCGTATCGAAAGCAAGCTGGCCAACGAAGGCTTTGTGGCCCGCGCGCCGGAAGCGGTGATCGCTAAAGAGCGTGAAAAGCTGGAAGGTTATGCGGAAGCGAAAGCGAAGCTGATCGAGCAGCAGGCGGTGATTAGCGCGCTGTAATTGCAGCAGCTTAAGTCACCCTACTTCCCGGATGCGGCGTAAACGCCTTATCCGGGCTACGGTTCAGGTAGCCCGGGTAAGGCGCAAGCCGCACCCGGGAACCTTCCTCAGAATACCGCCGGGAAGAACGACAGCCCGCGCGCCAGCAGATTCGCCGGGTCTTTCGCCGGTTTCTCACTGTGGTTTTCCAGCGGAACAGCGTGTAACTCGCCGTGCACATGGGTGTTTTCCAGCACATAGCGGGTAAAGCGCACCTTCGCCCACGGATATGCCAGGAACAGGGTGATCATGCACACCAGCAGGTTAGTGACCGTTAGCCACAGCACCCGCCCGATGGTCACGGTAGAAGAGAAGCGAATGGTCTGCGCCAGCGTAACCTGCCCGTAGATATAATTGCGCATCTTCACAAAAGCGAAGCTAAAGCAGACCATAATCCCCAGAAAGTAGACCAGGTAAGAGAGCATTATCTTGCCGTAAAGCGGCCCGGCCATCATCGCCAGCTGCTCCGGGTCGCCGCCCGCCACGTAAGAGTACTGCATCAACGTGATAAACGCCGGGATGATAATCACCATCATCACCGCCACAAAGGGAACCAGCAGCAGCATCGAACAGAGCGCAATCACGATGCATTTCTTCATTGAGAAGGTGCCAGCGAATTTCTGCGTACCGTACGTCAGGTTATTCACCAGCATGCCGTACCACTGCGCCATGTAAACGCCCTGCATAACAGCCGAGCCCAGCAGCAGAACCAGCGTGCCGATACCGATACCGACAAAAATCGCTGTGTAGGAGCCAGCGCTCATGGAGCCGCTCAGCAACAGCGAGAAAATAACCACCGATGCCGCCATAATCAGAAGCGGGCAGCCCAGCATGACCCACCACGCCCGCAGCGGGCTGGCATAGAAGCTAAAGCGCACGTTGTTAATTTCCGTCATCAGCATCTGATAACGCAGGCCCTGGGTCACCAGCCACGGGAAGAAGAGCACAAACAGCCCGATCATACAGAGCGCTAACACCATATTTTCATGCGCGATATTGACTAAAAATATGATATATAAGGCCATAATACATACCCAGCCGATAAATACCGAACTGCCGGTGGCGTGATAAGAGAATCGCGCCCCTTCCAGTTCCGTGCAGGCGTAAAAATAGCGACGGGAACGCACCAGCGCCCACGGTAAAAACAGCCCCAGAGTGATGATTGTCAGTAATACGTTGACCAGCCATATACCAAAATAGCTGGCACCGCTCCCCAGAAAAATTAAATGGCGGGAGGGTGCCGGCGCTGCACCATCATTATCAATTGTCATAACAATCCTTATCGTAAACAGATCGGAATTTAGTAAACCATAGAAATATTGCGGTATTTTTAATACCACATAGTAGTCTAGTAAATTCCTGAGGAAAAAGATGCAACCCATATTACAGGTCTTGTCAGTGCAACAGGGAAATGTTATGGCAGGAAGGCCGAAGCATCCTTCGGCCTTTTTAAGGATTAAATAAAGGGAACGACCGGCATCAGGCCACGGGACACCACCGCGATAAAGCCCTTATCAACCTGCTGGTCATGATCGGTCAGTTCAATGCTGTCCAGGTCGCCATCAACGTGGGAATTAACGGCCAGAAAACGCAGGAAACGGATTTTCATCCACGGATACGCCAGCCCAAGGGTAATCATCGAAACGACCACCAGCAGCAGCACCTGCAGCACCACGCCGTGAAAGCTCAGCGTTGAGTGAAAACGAATACGCTCATCCGCCAGCGTCAGGTTATTCATAAAGTGGTTGCGTAACGCCTGCCAGATGTAGGAGGAAGAGACCAGAATAGCCAGCAGATAAACGCTGTAGAAGACCGCAATTTGCGCATACAAACTGTTGAGCATCTCTAGCGCATCTGCGGCCCCCAAATATCTTGCCATTAGAAGGTTGCTGTAGATACCCATACCAAGGAACACCATCAACGCAATAAACGGAATCAGGATACAGAGCGACAATAAGCAAATAACGATGCATTTCTCTGCGCTAACGGTGATATTAAACTTATGAATACCAAACTGCCCGGATTTACCGGTTAAAGCGATCCATTTCGCATATACATAGCCGTTGATAAGGTTAATACCTACGAAGAATATAAGTGCCAGCAGAGCGCCTTTGACAATCATGCCGTTCAGGTCATAATCCCTGAACATTATTTGCGCAAGCACAAACACGACAAGAAACAACGCAAGAAGAAGTACCAGCGGTAGCCCCATCATCACCCACCAGGCGCTTTTCATTGAACAGTTGAAGGCGAAGCGCACATTATTTAAGGTGGTCATCATCGCGTTGTATTGCAGGCTTTTCACCATTAAAAACGGCATCACTAACATCAGTAAAAGCAGCGCCAGCGAGCCGAACGCCGGATGAATTAACCTCATGACGACAATAATGATTGAGTACAAGACAAAAAACAGCAGCCAGCTCGCCAGCAGCGCGCCGCCGGAGGCATGGTAATCAAAACGTACCCCGTTCAGCTCCATATTCTGATAGATATAGCGGCGGGAGCGCACCATTGCCCAGGGCACAAAAATGCCTAACGTCACGATCGATAATAAAAAATTAACCAGACAAATTCCGAAATATTTAAGCCCCTCGCCATGAAACCGAAACGTATGGCGTGAGCCATTATTACGATTAATGACATCGCACATAATTACCTCATCCTTAAAGTTATAAATAAATTTGGCAAATATTTACCATCACTTCCGTGAGCGGATTACGATAGCTTAATCATCTGTAAATAACATCTGAATTAAACCGCTTGCGCCGCTATTCAGAGAGTGCTATTAAATAAATCTATAAATAAGCAAGTTTCATTGAGTATGTGTATGAATGTAGCCGCTGAACAACGCCTGGCGTTACGTAAACTGAGCGCCCCGGATAATGCCGCCATTGCGTCGGTGATCCGCCAGGTCTCCGCTGAATATGGGTTAACCGCCGACAAAGGCTATACCGTAGCCGACCCCAATCTTGATGAACTCTATACGCTCTACAGCCAGCCGGGCCATGCCTATTGGGTAGTGGAGCAGGAAGGAAACGTGGTGGGCGGCGGCGGTATCGCGCCGTTGCAGTGCAGCGAACCGGGTATTTGCGAACTGCAAAAAATGTATTTCCTGCCCTGTGCGCGCGGTCAGGGGATGGCGAAAAAGCTGGCGCTGATGGCCATGGACTTCGCCCGTGAGCAGGGTTTTACCCAGTGCTACCTGGAAACCACCGCCTTTTTAAAAGAGGCGATTGCCCTGTATGAGCATCTCGGTTTCACGCATATCAGCGAGCCGCTGGGCTGCACCGGCCATGTGGATTGCGAAGTGCGAATGCTTAAAGCGCTTTAACGCCCCTTCTTTTCTTTCCGGCTTTCCTGTCGGGGAGTTGAATTCCCTGCGCTGGTCCGACAGCGCAGGGACTTATCGAAAATCTGCATGAATTTGATGCAAAAAATGGGTTATTCCCGGCCTGTTTTCCCCTTTACACTCTGCCCTCAGGATCTGCCGCTCCCGGCAGGCGTTGCTCAGGAAGAACATCATGAAAATATCCCCCCTTCTCGTCACCAGTAGTTTTTTATTGGGCTGTATGGTTACCAGCGTAAATGCCAGCGAGCTGCCTGGCTACACGCCGGGTGCCGAGGTTATCCATATTGATAAACAGCAGGGCCGCATTGATGCGCTTAATGACATTGTCTACAGCCAGGTGAAAAGCGCCACCGCCGTTCGCCAGCTTCATATGTCGCTGCTTGTGCCCCGCAATGACGCGCTTAAACCTGCCATTGTTTACTTCCCTGGCGGCGGTTTCACCAGTTCAGCGTGGAATAAATTTATCCAGATGCGGATGGCGCTGGCAGAAGCGGGATTTGTCGTTGCTGCGGCCGAATACCGCACCGTGCCGGATACCTTTCCTGCTCCGGTGATCGATGGCAAATCCGCCGTGCGCTATCTGCGTGAGCATGCCAGTGAGTACGGTATCGATCCGGCCCGCATTGGCGTGCTGGGCGACTCGGCGGGCGGCTATATGGCGCAAATGCTGGCGCTGACCAATGACGATCGGGCTTTTGATCGCGGCGATTATCTGGCGCGCTCATCCGCTGTCCAGGCGGCCGCCACGCTTTATGGTATTTCAGATTTGCTCAATATCGGCGAAGGCTTTCCTGCCGCTGTGCAAAAAGTTCATCAGTCGCCGGCGGTCACCGAAGCGCTGCTGGTCCATGGCAGCGCCTTTCGCAACTGGCCTGGCGCCGCTATAAGCAGCGACAAAGCGAAAGCGCTGGCCGCCAGCCCCATGGGGCATATCAGCGGCAAGAAACCGCCATTTTTAATTATGCACGGTAGCGCAGATACGCTGGTCTCGCCGGTACAAAGCCAGCAGCTTTACGATGCGCTGAAAAAAGAGGGGAATCCGGCAGAGTATGTTCTGCTGGAGGGCGCGGAACATGGTGATGACAGCTGGTATCAAAAACCGGTTATCGATCGGGTCGTCAGCTGGTTCAAAACCACGCTTGGCGCGCCAGTAGCCGCCAGCAAAACGGCAAAAGAGAAAAACGCAAATCTCTAAATTCAGCAGTAGCAGCGGCGCGCCGTGCCCTGTCGGTTATACCGGCACGCCGCTGTGGAAACGAAACGTCTCATCCGGCGATGTTATTAACGCCGCTTCGACCTCACCAAAGAACCGCACCCGCGCAGAGATATCCTCCTGCGAGACCTGCTGCGCCAGCGCCAGATAGTCCTGGTAGTGGCGCGCTTCCGAGCGCAGCAGCGACAGATAGAACTTCTGTAAATCCGCATCCAGATGCGGCGCAAGGGCGGCAAAGCGCTCGCAGGAGCGCGCTTCGATATAAGCGCCGCAGATGAGTTTATCAATCAGCGTCAGCGGTTCGTGAGTACGCACTTCGCTTAGCATCCCCTTCGCGTAACGGCTGGCGGTAATCTTCACATAGGGAATGTTGCGGGCGACCATCGCTTCCCGCACCTGCCAGAAGTGGTGCAGCTCCTCTTTAATCAGCAGCACCATGCTGTCAATCAGCTGCTGCCCCCACGGGTCATCCGTTTTCGGCATTGCGCTTTTAGCCAGCTGTTTATGCAGCGCGACGAAATCCGGCTCCGGCCCTTCGCGGAAGGTGAACGCTTCATAAGGTTTGAGCCATGCCAGTAGCGCGTCCGCCCCTGCTTTATCCGCCACATATTTACGCACCAGCAGCATCGCGGTTTGCGCCGCCTTTAATTCGCAGACCAGATGGTCAGTGAGCAACAGAGGAAGGTTCGCCGGATCGCGCGCCCGTTCGATCCAGGCCTGGGGCGTCGGGCAGTGCAGAAAGTTGAGTACCGGGGAGAGAATATGCGGGTAATCCATGCCAGTTCCTTGCATTGCGGCAGCCAGCGCTGCCGCAAGGGTAAGACTTAGTGACGCACGCCGTCGTCGTCTTCGTCTTCGAACTCTTCGTCGTCGTCGCCTTCTTCGCCGTTCGGGTCTTCGTAGTAGGTGCCCCAGCCATCGTATTCAACGTCGAATTTTTCAACCAGGTTGATCAGCTGTTCCACCTGCGCGTCGATCAGATCGGCTTTCAGGGCGCATTCGCTGACGATATCGCAGCAGATGACCACTTCGCCCTCTTCCAACTCCAGCTCTTCCGGCTCGGTCACTTCGTAGCCCAGTTTAAAGGCTTCAACCGCGACTTTTTCCAGCGTTTCGAAATCGTCTGCCGACAGGTGATGCTCAATGGTGTACAGCGCGTCAGGATCGCTGCCGTCTTCCAGCAATTCTTCAATAATCAGACGCGTCTCTTCGCGCTGCTCTTCCAGTAGTTCCGGGTTCGCCATGGCTCGTTCCTCTTAATGTGGCAGATAGACTTATTGTCACATACCGCCGCCATTGCCTCCACTCCTGGCGGAAAAGATTTATTGTTAGCGCTTGCAAATGCATATCCATCCATATAAATTGAATTTTAATTCAATAAGTGGCTTTAGCCAGGTGAGGGACCCATGACTACGTTTTATCAGAAGCACTTCTTAAAATTACTCGATTTTACCCCTGCTGAAATCAACGCCCTGCTGCAACTTGCCGCCCAACTTAAATCCGATAAAAAAAAGGGTGTGGAAGTACAGAAACTTAGCGGCAAAAACATCGCGCTCATCTTCGAAAAGGACTCAACTCGCACCCGGTGCTCTTTCGAAGTTGCCGCATTTGACCAGGGCGCCCGCGTGACATATCTCGGCTCAAGCGGCAGCCAGATTGGGCATAAAGAGTCAATTAAGGATACCGCCCGGGTACTGGGAAGAATGTATGACGGCATTCAGTACCGCGGCTACGGCCAGGAGATTGTCGAAACGCTGGCGCAGTTTGCCGGTGTGCCGGTGTGGAACGGTTTGACCGATGAGTTTCATCCTACCCAGCTGCTGGCGGATCTGCTGACCATGCAGGAGCACCTGCCCGGTAAAGCCTTTAATGAGATGACGCTGGTCTATGCGGGTGACGCGCGCAACAACATGGGTAACTCCATGCTGGAAGCGGCGGCGCTGGTAGGGCTGGATTTGCGCCTCGTCGCGCCAAAAGCCTGCTGGCCGCAGGAGAGCCTGGTTGCTGAATGCAAAGCGCTGGCCTTACAAAACGGCGGCAATATTACCCTCACCGAAGATATCGCCGCCGGGGTGAAAGGGGCGGACTTTATCTACACTGACGTCTGGCTCTCTATGGGCGAGGCGAAAGAAAAGTGGGCGGAGCGGATCGCCCTGCTGCGCGCTTATCAGGTGAACAGCCAGATGCTGGCGCTGACCGGCAACCCGGCGGTGAAGTTCCTGCACTGCCTGCCCGCCTTCCATGACGATCAGACGACGCTTGGCAAGAAGATGGCGGAGGAGTTCGGCCTGCATGGCGGTATGGAAGTGACCGACGAGGTGTTTGAGTCAGCGGCGAGCATCGTGTTCGACCAGGCGGAAAACCGCATGCACACCATCAAAGCGGTAATGGTGGCAACGCTGTCTCAGGGATAAGCCCCACGGTGCGCTGCGCTTACCGTGGCTACACTCAGGCGTAGCCCGGATAAGCGCAGCGCATCCGGGACCATTCCCTGCGTATCAAAAATTAAACTTATACCGCTCGGCAACAATAAGCTGCTCGCCGTAGTGAATTGGCTGGTAGTCCGCGTCCAGAATCAGCGTCTTCATTAAAAACAGCGGCTCGCCGGGGGATTGTTCCAGCAACGTCGCCGTCTCGCCGTGAGCGCGCACCATCTCCACGGTGGTCTCCCCGGCGTGGGTCGGCACGATCGCGTACTTCTCCCGTAAAAGCTGATACAGCGATCCGCTCAGATCCTCCTGCTGTAAAAACCCGAACCGTTTAAGCGAATAGTAGTTATTCTCCAGCATCAGCGGCAGATCCCCCGCCCGGCGCAGGCGCTGAATATAGAGCAGCGAATCGTCGTCAGCCAGGCGCAGCGCTTCGCGTACATGGTGGTAATCGTCAAGGATGGCGGTGCGCAGCACCTTACTGGCGGTGGGAAGATGGCTGCTGTCGCAGGCGTCGGTAAAGCTCAGCAGATGCACCACCTTACGCTCGATTTTCGGCAGGCAGACAAACGTGCCTTTCCCCTGCTTTTTCACCAGATAGCCTTCGTCTACCAGCTCTTTGATGGCGTTACGCACCGTCACGCGGCTGATGTCATAAAGCTCGCTCAGTTCGACTTCGGTCGCTATCTTCGCCCCTTCGGCGAGCTTGCCGGAAGAGATATCGCTGAGGATCTTATCCTTCAACTGTCTGTATAGCGGGACAGCGGTATGCTGTTGCAATCCTTTACTCAACATCGCGTTTTCACCAACAGGGCCAATGAGTTAAACCCGGATTATAGTCGATGCGCGCACGGCAAACTATGCCGGCGCGCATAGCCTGTTAAACCCAGGCAGAGATGGCCGCAAAGATCGCGCTGGTCAGCCACAGCAGCGGGAACAGGCGCATAATCACCCGCAGCCACTGGCCAAACCCGACCCGGGCGATAGAGAGCCCGGCCAGCAGCACCCCGCCGGTCGGTGAAATAAGGTTGGTCAGGCCGTTGCCGAACTGATAGGCCATCACCATCGCCTCTTTATTGACGTTGACCAGATCCCCCAGCGGCGCGAGCACCGGCATGGTTAACGCCGCCTCACCCGACGACGACGGCACAAAGAAGGTAATGATGTTATGGCTCACCAGCATCAGGGTGGTAAAAGCGTACTGCGGCAGGCCATCCAGCATCTCCGACAGGCCATACAGCAGGGTGTCGATGATTTTGCCGTTTTCCGCTACCACCAGAATGCCGCGCGCCAGGCCAATCACCACCGCGGCGTAGACGAACTCTTTACAGCCGTCGACAAAGCTTTCCGCCACGTCGCTGACGCGCATTTTATTGACCACGCCCGCAAACAGCCCCAGCGCTAAAAAGACCGTGCCGATCTCCACCATGTACCAGCCGCGGGTGATAAGCCCCCAGGAGATAACCGCCAGCGCCAGCACAAAAGCGATAATGATCAGTTTGTCGCTCAGGGAGAACTGCACGTTGCCGGATTGCGTGCCCATAAACAGCGCGCGGTTCTGGCAGTCGCTTTCATAGGAGGGCGATTTGGTCGGGTCACGCTTCACGCGGTGGGCGTACCACATGGTGAAGATAATCGACATGGCGGTAAACACCACCCAGGCAATGGCCCGTAGCCAGAGCTGCGGGTTGCCCTGAATACCGGCAACGCCCTGGGCGATAAGCACGGAAAAGGGGTTGGTCATCGCGCCGACGTAGCCAATCTGGGTGCCTAAAAACAGGATCAGAATGGCGGTCAGCGAGTCATAGCCCAGCGCGAACATCAGCGAAATGAAGATGGCATAGAGCGGGATCACCTCTTCGCTCATGCCGAAGGTGGCGCCGCCCAGGCTGAAAAGGGTCATCGACAGGGGGATAACCAGAATCCCCTTGCCCGCCAGCCGTTGCGCCAGCGCCAGCAGGCCGCGCTCGATAGCCCCGGTGCGCATAATGATGCCAAACGCGCCGCCCACCACCAGCACAAAGGCGATGACGTCCGCCGCCTTGATAATTCCCTCCAGCGGAGCGGCGAGGATAGCGAACAGCCCCTGGCGTAAGTCGCCATCGGCGGTCACTTTTTCCAGCACATGATAAGAGCCAGGCACGACCAGGCTTTTGGTCTCGCCGCCCGGTAACGTCACTGTGTGATAGTCAAAGCTGCCGCTGGGGATAAGCCACGTTAAAACGGCAACCACAATAATGATGAAAAAGATCAGAGCGTAGCAGTGGGGTACGGCCCATTTTATTGTTGGAATACGCATAATCTGCCTCGGTAAGAATTCGCTTTATTGCCTGTCGACACGTCCGCCAGGGGCGTGCTCGCGGGCGTCTATAAAACATCGTGCGTTGCACGGCCATCCATCAGCGTCAGCACCACGCGGGCCTGCCGCACGTCGTCATCGGCGCAGGCAAGCAGGTTGCGGTCGAATACGGCGATATCCGCACGCTTGCCCACGCGCAGGCTTCCGGTCTGCTCTGCCGTGCCGTGCTGAATAGCGGCATTCAGCGTCCAGGCTTTAAGGAGCTGCGTTCGCGTCATGCCCCGCTCGCGCTGCCACCCCTGCGGCGGCGTGCCGTCGGCAAAACGTCGGCAACAGGCGGCGTACATCGCATCGGGCACGCTGGTGATAAACAGCGGCAAATCGGTGCCGATGGTGACGAGCACGCCCGCGTTAAACAGCGCCGCATAGTCAAAAAACTGCCCCTCGCGGGCTTCACCGCCGCGCTCGCGCATGTAGGCGTCGGAGGCGCTTTGGTTTAGCAGCAGGATCTGCGCGTAAACCTCGGCAGATATCTCCAGCGCGGCAAGGCGAGGAATATCGTCCGGGTGCGGGCACTCCATATCGCTTAAGGCGTGGTGACGCACCCGTGGCGGGTTGGCGTGCTGGCATTCGGCAAAGATATCGATGCAGCGCCGGATGGCGGCATCCCCTTCGGCGTTGAGACAGCAGTCGAAACCCAGCCGGTCGGCTTCCAGCACCTGCTGGCGCAGGGCGGCGTAATCCACAGGTTTAAGGGTGTGGGTCTGCGGCCGGTCGGCGTAAGGCTCCAGCATATCCCCGGTATGATCGGCAATAACGCCGTCCACCATTAATTTAAAGCCGTGAAAACGGAGCCGGTCGGAGTGGAAACGGTCGCGCGCCTGGCGGGCAAAGGGGAAGTTCAGCGGCGCGGCCACCGGCTCGCTGACCAGGCTGACGCGCAGTGCTAATTCGTCGTTCGCCTCCAGTTCGGCCCAGGCGTCGAGCAGCGCGGGCGCGTCATCGAAACAGACATCTTTAATGGCCGTGACGCCGCGCGTCGCCAGCATCGCCATAAAAGCGCGCAGCTCTGCTTTCACCTGCGTGGCGTCGTTAAGCATTTCGGCAAGCAGGTGTACCCTTGCCTCGGCGTTGCAGGCGTCAGGGGTAAACCCGTAGCGCGCCATCGCCGCCTGGTTCATCCAGCAGTAGCTTTTATCGCTGTTGATAGCGACAACCGGGCGGTGCGGGAAAGCCGCATCCAGCGCCGCGCTGGCAGGCAGTTGCCCCCATCGCGCCGTAGACCATCCCCATGCGTAGAGGCTTTTCCCGGCGGGCAGGCTCTGCTCCGCCGCTTTGAGCAACAATAACGCCGCCGCGCTGTTGTCCGTGGCGCACAGATCGACGCCGCGATGCATACTCATATAGCCGGTAAAAAAGGTGTGATTATCGCAAATGCCGGGGCAAATCAGCTTATCGCCGAGGTCGTGATACCGGGTCTGCGGCCCGCGCCACGGGGTAATATCGTCGGCGGCTGGCAGCAGCGCAGCAATAATACCGTCAGCGATAACAATATAACCGGAAAAGAGTGTTTCGCTGTCGGCGGTAAATATACTCTCTGAGCGCAAAATAATATCCGCAGCTTGATGAATATTCATAACTCTGTCCTTGCTGGGGAAAAAGGGCGTAAAACCGCCCCTTCCCCTCACAATATGAGCGAAATAGTAAGTAAAAGCGGAGTTAATTAATAACGCACGCCGTAACCGAAAGCGCCCTCTTTAAGGCATATTTTCGCTGAGAATAGCGCCGCCTGTTTAAGGCTTGCGGGAATCGCCTCTTCATCCGCGACGTTTTGCTGCGCCAGGTAGTGGCACAGAAAAGCGGTGATAAAGGCATCACCCGCGCCCATGGTGTCGACAGGGGCCACATACTCCGGTGCCTGCTGATACCACTGTTTGCCATCAAACAGGATTGCCCCCTCGCTGCCGCGCGTGGCGCAGACGATTCGGCTGCCGCTCTGGTGCGCCTGCTGGATGATATCGCGGGTCTGCTCAAGGCTATAATCAGCGCAGGAGAAAAAGGCGAAATCGACATACCGGCAAAACGGCAGCGCCTCTTCGAGCACAAAGTCATCTGAAAAATCATACGAAACGGGAATACCCAACTGCTGTAATGTCGGAAGCTGCTCCTCCATATAGCTGTAGCAGCCGCTGTGTATCAGCGAAAATTCCCGCAGATAGTCCGTATGGTTAAATATAAAATCCATCGAGGTGGTTTTACGAATTCCCCCGGCGTTCGAGCCAAGAAATATTCTTTCGCCCTGCTCTATTTTAAGCTGCGCGCAGCCATTCTCACCGGCGACATATAAACAGTGCGGGTGTTTTACTCCCAGTTCGTCCAGCACGGAAATAACATGTCTGGCCGCGTTATCATTACCGAAAATACCTAAATACGCCGCCTCATGTCCCAGCATGGACGCATATGCCGCAAAATTCAGCGCATTGCCGCCAGGGTACATAGTGCGAATATGGGCATACTGATCGACGACATTATCGCCAACACCGATCACTTTCATGATGTTCTCCTTAATACGCGACCTGCCCCATATAGCGACGGGTTTCCAGCGGATGCTGACGGATGTCCGCCAGTGCCGCGCGGTACTCGCACATAATGCTGTAGAACAGCACCGGGTTAAAGAACTCCACCACCCGTGCCGGGATCACGCCGATGCCCAATTCTTTCGCATCCACCACTTCCACTTTTTCCGCATAGGTAGAGAGGAATGCGTTCGCCCGTTCGTCCATCACGCGGGTGCGGCCTTCGTTCATCAGCAGAATGAACGGCGTCTCTTTGTCGGTCACTTCAAACGGGCCGTGGAAATATTCCCCGGAGTGAATTGGCGCGGCGTGCAGCCACTGCATCTCCATTAACGAGCAGATAGCGAAGCCGTAGGCGTGGCCATAGGAGGCACCGCTGGAGAGGATATAGAAAAGTTTTTCGTGCTGATAGCGGCGGGCGAAGCGCTGGCAGCGGTCAGCCACCTGCTGACGGGCCTGGGCGATAACGCCGTTAATCTGCGCCATTCCCTGCTGGAAGTCGGCGTAATCAGCATACCCTTCCACCTGGTTTAGCACTTCTACGCACAGGCTGAGGATAATCGCCATCGGGTTATCCACCACATTGGTGTCGTTGCCCCAGGCATAAAGAATATTGTGGCTGGCGTACTCAATCAGCTTCGCCTGTTCGTTATGGGTCAGCGTCACGGTTTGCGCCTGATGCGCGCGCGCCAGTTTTGCCGCGGCCACCGATTCCGGGGTATTGCCGCCGTGGGAGCAGACAATCACCAGTGAATTTTCGCCCAGCGTTTTGGGCGTGGCGTAGACGAACTCATTGGCGGTGTACATGCCCACGTGCAGCGTGGTGGACTCGCTATCGAAGAAGTATTTCGTCGGGTACATATCCACCAGCGAACCGCCGCACGCCACCAGGAAAACCTGACGAATGCCGCCCTTATCTTTCACGTTGCCCGCCAGTTTTTCGATAATCTCTTTGCTATTCATAAGGCTGAAACTCTCCACATAAGTTAGACGCAAGGATGTTGAATTCGGGATAACATTAATACGTTATAATACGTATTAATGAGATCGCCATCATGTTTCTGTGATGAGTGCTGGAAGAGGGGCAGTGGCGTTTGAGAAGAAAACGGGCTGGGAGGGGGTTTCGCCCTCTCCAATTCAGAGAGGGCGGGATGAGGCGGTCAATGCGCGGCGTTTACGCCACCAGCAGCTTAACCACTACCTTACGCACCTGCGCAGGCGCGCCCACGGCGCACAGCGGCTTGTGCACTTCGCCAGGGTAGAAGACCACGAAATCACCGGCGTTCATGGTGAAGGTTTTTTCCTGCTCGCCAGCGCCCAGGAAGGCAATGTCTTTATCGGCCAGCCAGTCGGTATCCGGCGCGCCCGCAGGCAGGGTGCTGAACGTCATCCCTTCCTGCCCTTTCATCACAATCTGGATGTCCAGGTAACGGGCGTGGTATTCGGCACGGCGGTCAGCAAACGGCTCGGTCATATCTTCCGATACCAGGTAAAAGAGGCGGCTGCCGTCGATTTCATGTTTGCCGAGGGGGGTGGTGTCCGTTACGTGCGCTTTAATATGCTCAATAGCCTGACGCAGCTCCTGCGGCAGCCAGCTTTCCAGATGATGAATATTTCCAACGATCATGATTGCTCCTTAATATAAAACATCGTTTCAATTTTTAAGTCGTTATACGAAAAATCCACCCCGCCTACCACCCCTTTTTGCCAAAGATTTGCGGTAGCGCATGTTTATTCTATTCCACTCAGGCTTTTCTGAACTTGCGCAGAAGATACGCTTAAATAGCTATATTTTATGAATTTCTATGCAATTAAACCGTTTGCTTTTCATTTATGCTGCATTAAACGCTTGATCGGAAAATGCAGCTGCGTATAATGCCGGGCAATTTGCCGGGAGGAAGCATGAACCAGTCTGTTCGACAAACTGTCTCTCCGCGCCTGAAAAAAGGCGCTGGCCTGCCGTTTTTCTTCCCGTTGCTCACCCCATCCCAGAGCCCCTCTATTGAGGGGCTTTTTTTTGCGCCGTCGTCAGGAGATAACCATGAATCCGCTCTATCAAAAACATATCATTTCCATAAACGATCTCAGCCGCGAAGAACTCGAACGGGTACTGGCAACCGCCGCCAGCCTGAAAGCCAGGCCGCAGCCGGAACTGCTGAAACACAAAGTGATCGCCAGCTGCTTCTTTGAAGCCTCTACCCGCACCCGTCTGTCGTTTGAGACCGCGATTCACCGGTTGGGCGCAAGCGTGGTGGGGTTCTCCGACAGCAGCAACACCTCGCTGGGCAAGAAAGGCGAGACGCTGGCGGACACCATCTCGGTTATCAGCACCTACGTGGACGCCATTGTGATGCGCCACCCGCAGGAGGGCGCGGCGCGCCTGGCGACTGAGTTTTCCGGCGGCATCCCGGTGCTTAACGCAGGCGACGGCGCAAACCAGCATCCCACCCAGACCCTGCTCGATCTCTTCACCATCCAGGAGACCCAGGGGCGGCTGGAAAACCTCAATATCGCCATGGTAGGCGACCTGAAATATGGCCGCACCGTGCACTCGCTGGCCCAGGCGCTGGCGAAATTCAACGGCAACCGCTTCTACTTTATCGCCCCGGACGCGCTGGCGATGCCGCAGTACATCCTCGATATGCTTGATGAAAAAGGGCTGGCCTGGAGCATTCACGCCAGCATTGAAGAGGTGATGGCCGAGGTGGACATTCTTTATATGACCCGCGTACAGAAGGAGCGCCTGGACCCGTCGGAATACGCCAACGTGAAGGCGCAGTTTATCCTGCGCGCCAGCGACCTGGTCGGCGCGCGCAGCAATATGAAGGTGCTGCACCCGCTGCCGCGCGTGGACGAGATCACCACAGACGTGGATAAAACGCCGCACGCCTGGTATTTCCAGCAGGCCGGCAACGGCATCTTCGCGCGCCAGGCACTGCTGGCGCTGGTTTTGAATAGTGATTTAGCGCTGTAAGAGGATAAGCACATGACCCACGATAACAAACTGCAGGTTGAAGCCATCAAATGCGGCACCGTGATTGACCATATCCCAGCGCAGGTCGGGTTTAAACTGCTGACGCTGTTTAAGCTCACCGAGACCGATCAGCGTATCACCATCGGCCTTAACCTGCCCTCCGGTGAAATGGGCCGCAAGGATCTGATCAAAATCGAAAACACCTTTCTGACCGACGAGCAGGTCAACCAGCTGGCGCTGTACGCGCCGCAGGCGACGGTAAACCGCATCGATGATTACGAGGTGGTGAGCAAATCCCATCCGAATCTGCCGGAGCGCATCAACAGCGTGCTTATCTGCCCGAACAGCAACTGCATCAGCCACGCCGAGCCGGTGGCCTCCAGCTTTGCCGTCAAAAAACGCCCACACGATATCGCGCTAAAATGTAAATACTGTGAGAAAGAGTTTTCCCATTCTGTGGTGCTGGCAGGGTAATCGACGCCCATGAGTACGCCCGGTGCGACATGCCGGGCGCGGATGTATATAATAGCCCGCGAACTTATTACCGCTGTTATTGAGGAGAAAACATGAGCAAAACTATCGCCACGGAAAATGCACCCGCAGCCATCGGTCCGTATGTTCAGGGTGTCGATCTGGGCAGTATGATCATCACCTCCGGCCAGATCCCGGTCGATCCCAAAAACGGCAGCGTGCCGGACGATATTGCCGCCCAGGCGCGTCAGTCGCTGGAGAATGTGAAAGCTATCGTTGAAGCCGCTGGCCTGAAAGTGGGCGATATCGTGAAAACCACCGTTTTCGTAAAAGATCTCAACGATTTCGCGACCGTTAACGCCACTTACGAAGCATTTTTCACCGAGCATAACGCCACCTTCCCGGCACGTTCCTGCGTAGAAGTCGCGCGTCTGCCAAAAGATGTCAAAATCGAGATCGAAGCCATCGCGGTTCGTCGCTGATCGCTGGTAACGCAGATAATCCGCGTAGCCCCGGGCTAGCTTCTGTGTGCGCCATGGAGGGCCGATAATGGCGAAAGCCCGTTTTACCGATGAGCAAATCGCTGACTTTCTGCAGCAGGCTAAAAGCGGCGTTGCCAACAATGAACTGTGCGAAAAATATGGCTTTAGCCTCAGTTCGCTCAGGCGCTGGGAGGCGCAGCACGCCAGCCGCGTTCGCCAGCAGCTAAAGCAGCTGGAGTTTATCGGGAGCGCTGTTTACGCAGGCGGCTTACTTTTCGCGGTCATCCTTGCCGTCGCGGTCTCAAAAGCCGCCGCCGCGTGGACGCTCCCTCTCTTTTTGCTCTATTGCATCGGGTATATCTACCGCTTCCGCCAGCTATCCGCTCGCCATATCCGGGAAGCGGACACCTCTCTTTGCCGCTGGGGACCAGGGGCCTGCAATGCCTTCTACAAATTTTGCTGGGGCTGCGTGGGCATCGTTGTTTTAGCCCTTGGCTATATTGTTGTTTTGCAGTTCCAGTAGAATTATTGCCAGCCGTAGCGGCGGCTATAAAACCCTTTCACCAGTTGCGTTAGCGTCATATACCCCGCAAGGATGGCGACCAGCCACGGGAACCAGGCGAGCGGCAGCGCCTGCAGTTGCAGGAAGCCCGCCAGCGGCGAGAAGGGCAGCGCGATACCGACGGCGATAACAAGCAGGGTCATCACGGTAAGCGGCCAGGCGGCACGGCTCTGGATAAACGGCAGACGGCGGGTGCGGATCATATGCACAATCAGCGTCTGCGATAACAGCCCCACCACAAACCAGCCCGACTGAAACAGCGTCTGCGCTTCCGGCACGTTGGCCTGAAATACCCACCACATAACGCAGAACGTCAGAATGTCGAAAATAGAGCTGATGGGGCCAAAGAAGATCATAAAGCGGCCAAGATCCGTCGGATTCCAGCGCTGCGGCTGCTGGAGCTGTTCGTCATCCACGTTATCAAACGGGATCGCCACCTGCGACACATCGTACAGCAGGTTCTGCAGCAGTAAGTGCAACGGCAGCATCGGCAGGAAGGGCAGGAAAGCGCTTGCCACCAGCACGCTGAAGACGTTGCCGAAGTTTGAACTGGCGGTCATCCTGATATATTTCAGCATGTTGATAAAGGTCTTACGCCCTTCGATTACCCCCTCCTCCAGCACCATCAGGCTCTTTTCCAGCAGGATGATGTCCGCCGCCTCGCGGGCGATATCTACCGCCCCGTCCACGGAGATACCGATATCCGCCGCGCGCAGCGCCGGGGCGTCGTTTATGCCGTCGCCCATAAAGCCCACCACGTGACCGTCACGCTTAAGCAGCGTGACGATACGCTCTTTGTGCATTGGCGTCAGGCGGGCAAACAGCGTGGTACGGCGGGCAAGCGCGGCCAGCTCCGCGTCGTCCATACCCTCAATCTGGCTGCCGGTGACCCATACGCCTGGCTCCAGCCCCACCTCCTGGCACACTTTAGCCGCCACCAGCTCGCTGTCACCGGTAAGAATTTTGACGGTAATGCCGCTGTCGGCCAGCGCCTTTAACGCGGGCGCGGTGCTCTCTTTCGGCGGATCGAGGAAAGCGATGTAGCCTTCCAGAATAAGATCGGACTCCTCCACCCGCTGATAATCGCCGCTGCGCGCCGGCAGGTAGCGGGTCGCCACCGCCACCACGCGCAGCCCCTGACGGTTCTGCGTCGCAGTCACCCGGCGGATTCGGCGCAGCATGGTCTCAGTAAGAGGATGGATCTCTTCGTGATAGCGAACATGGCTGCAAACGCTGAGCACCTCTTCCAGCGCGCCTTTGCAGATAAGCAGATGGACCGCCTCATTTTCGGCCACCACCACCGACATCCGACGCCGCTCAAAATCAAAGGGGATCTCATCGATTTTGCGCCAGCGCGACGAGAGCGACAGCGCCGTCTGCGCCGTTACCCCTTCCAGCACCGCCGTATCCAGCAGGTTTTTCAGGCCGGTCTGATAATGGCTGTTGAGCCAGGCGGCATGCAGCACGCGGTCGCTGGTCTTGCCGACAATATCGGTATGCGTTTCCAGCACGATCTTATCCTGGGTCAGCGTGCCGGTTTTATCGGTGCAGAGGATATCCATCGCGCCAAAGTTCTGGATCGCATCCAGATGCTTGACGATCACTTTCTGTTTCGACAGCCTGACCGCGCCGCGCGCCAGCGTCGAGGTGACAATCATCGGCAGCATTTCCGGCGTCAGCCCAACCGCCACCGACAGTGAAAACAGCGCCGCTTCCCACCAGTCTCCTTTCGTAAAGCCGTTAATCAGCAGCACCACCGGCGTCATAACCAGCATAAAGCGGATGAGCAGCATACTGACGCGGCTGATACCCTGCTGAAAGGCATTCGGCTCGCTCTCCTGTTCCGCGACCCGCCCGGCCAGCTGACCGAACCATGTGCCAGCGCCGGTGGCGATAACCAGCGCCAGCGCGGTGCCGCTCACCACGCTGGTGCCCATAAAGCACAGGGTGTCGCACTCCAGGGGGTTGTTTTGCTCAGGCGCGCGGGTGTGCGCCACTTTTTCGACCGGCAGAGATTCACCGGTGAGCGAGGCCTGGGCGACAAACAGATCCCGCGCCTGAATCAGCCGCAGATCCGCCGGGATCATATCGCCCGCCGCCAGTTTCACCACGTCGCCGGGAACCAGCCGATCGAGCGGGATCGTCTGCCACGCGCTTTCTCCCTGCGCGTTCACCACCCGCAGCACCGTCGCGGTATTGCTGACCATCGCTTTCAGCGCATCCGCCGCTTTGGTGGATCGCGTTTCCTGCATGAAGTTCAGGAGGGTCGAAATCGCCACCATCAGCGCGATCACCCCGGCGGCGAAAAGATCCTCGGAGGCGTAAGAGAAGATGCCCAGACAGGTGAGCAGCAGGTTAAAGGGGTTGCGATAGCAGGCCCACAAATGGCGCCACCAGGGTAACGGCTGCTGTGCCGGAAGCTGGTTTGCGCCATGTTTTGCCCGGGCAGCGCGCACCTCTTTCGCGTTCAGCCCTTCCGGGTGGCTGTGGAGCTCCGTCCAGAGCTGTTCAGGGTTCATCTTCGCCAGCCGCAGACAGCGCTCGCTTAAGCCGGGCGGGATAGCAACGCCGGAAACAGCAGAAGCCTGCGCCAGCGGATCGCGCTGGACCAGGCGGCGGGGTAAATGGCGGTTAAGCCGGGCCAGAAGCCGGGTGATATTTTTCAACATAAGGGTCGTCCTTGCCCCCGCATCACGCGGGTGCATTACACGTTGGGTCCGCAACGGGCGCGACGGCGCCGCGTCGTCAGACGTTACCAGGCAAAGACGATAATGCGTCGCTGCCTGCCGTTTCCGGCAAGACAGCGCAGGCAGGCTTACCGGAAGAGAATTCTCCGTTCAGGGAGAGGGGTGGGATCGGGATCCATTGCGCCTCCGGTAAGGTTGAAAAAAAGGGGTTTGAGTAAAGCGCCGAGATAATAACGCTACTGAATTAAACCAAACGTAAACCAGATTTTACTCATAGGCGTTTGTTGCGGTTATAGCCACACTTGCTTAACCCGACTCTTCGTTTAATGAGGAACAGGACAGTACAGATGCCAAACCGGCTGACTATTAAAGACATTGCCCGCTTAAGCGGCGTGGGCAAATCCACCGTCTCCCGCGTGCTGAACAATGAAAGCGGCGTGAGCGACCGCACCCGGCAGCGCGTTGCCGCGGTGGTGAATCAGCACGGCTTCTCCCCTTCCCGCTCCGCCAGGGCCATGCGCGGCCAGAGCGATAAGGTGGTCGCGATTATTGTCTCGCGTCTCGACTCTCTGTCAGAAAACCGCGCCGTCCAGACGATGCTGCCCGCCTTTTACGATCGCGGCTACGACCCCATCATGCTGGAGAGCCGCTTTTCCGCGCAGCGGGTAGAGGAGCATCTGCATATGCTGCGTCAGCGGAACGTGGACGGGGTGGTGCTGTTCGGTTTTTCCGGGGTGGCGGAGAAACTGCCCTCGTTCTGGCACACCTCGCTGGTGCTGCTGGCGCGCGACGCGGAAGGTTTCGCCTCCGTGAGCTACGACGATGAAGGTGCGATTACGCTGTTAATGGAAAAGCTCTATGCGCAGGGGCACCGCCACATCAGTTTTCTTGGCGTGCCGCACAGCGACGCCACCACCGGCAAGCGGCGTCACGACGCCTACATGGCTTTTTGCCAGCGCCACGCCCTCAGCCCCCGCTATGCGCTGCCGGGCCTTGGGATGAGGCTGGGTTATGAACATGTCGCCAGCGTGCTCTCTACGCACACCTCTGCGCTGGTCTGCGCCACGGACACGCTGGCGCTGGGGGCGAGTAAATATTTGCAGGAGCAGCAGATAACCCGCCTGCAGCTGGCGAGCGTCGGCAACACTCCGCTGATAAAATTCCTGCATCCGGAAATTGTCACGGTCGACCCGGGCTATGCCGAGGCGGGGCAGCAGGCCGCCGCCCAGCTTATCGCCCAGATGAACGAGCAGGCCGAGCCGCGCGAGATTATCATTCCAGCCCGCCTCGCCTGACCGGCTTTTTACTGGCCGTCAGGCGCTGCTCAGCACACTGATTTAGTTGAATAATTAATCAGAATTTTTCCGCCAACATTTACAAAAGCCACAATGCCCGTGGTTTGTACTCTCCCTTGTTTACCTTGTTCTGAATCAAAAAAAGCGCAAACTTGTTTGATGCAAATCACTATATATAGAACTTAGAATGCACGCCGACCCAACATATTGTATTAATCGTCTATTATTTCAACAAGCCGCGCCATAGCCGCGCCACGTGGAATTGTGGATAAAAAGGGTCAGGATTCGGGGAAACCACTGTAACGGCAATGAATATCGGCGGTGCATATTTCCCCACCTCTGTGGATAAACTGTTTTTAAGATGGAGAGATGGAGAGAACATGACACCGCATGTGATGAAACGAGACGGCAACAAAGCGCCGTTTAAGTCAGAGCGCATTCAGGAAGCTATTCTACGTGCAGCTAAAGCAGCGGGAGTCGATGACGCAGACTATTGCGCCACCGTCGCAGCAGTCGTCAGCCAACAGATGCATGGCCGTGAGCAGGTCGATATCAATGAAATCCAGACGGCGGTTGAAAACCAGCTTATGTCCGGGCCTTACAAGCAGCTCGCGCGCGCCTATATCGAATATCGCCACGATCGCGATATCTCCCGTGAAAAACGGGGCCGCCTGAACCAGGAGATCCGTGGGCTGGTTGAACAAACCAACTCTGCGCTGCTCAACGAGAACGCGAATAAAGACAGCAAAGTGATCCCCACCCAGCGCGATCTGCTGGCGGGCATCGTCGCCAAACATTACGCACGCCAGCACCTGCTGCCCCGTGACGTCGTACAGGCCCACGAGCGTGGCGAAATCCATTATCACGATCTCGACTACTCGCCCTTCTTCCCGATGTTCAACTGCATGCTGATTGATTTAAAAGGCATGCTGACGCAAGGCTTCAAGATGGGCAACGCCGAGATCGAGCCGCCGAAATCCATCTCTACCGCCACCGCGGTAACGGCGCAGATCATCGCCCAGGTCGCCAGCCATATTTACGGCGGCACCACCATCAACCGTATCGATGAAGTGCTGGCGCCGTTTGTCAGCGCGAGCTTCGCCAAGCACCGTAAAGTTGCCGAAGAGTGGCAGATCCCCGATGCGGACGGCTACGCCCACAGCCGCACCGAGAAAGAGTGCTACGACGCGTTTCAGTCGCTGGAGTATGAGGTGAACACGCTGCATACCGCCAACGGCCAGACGCCGTTCGTTACCTTTGGTTTCGGTCTTGGCACCAGCTGGGAGTCCCGCCTGATTCAGCAGTCCATTCTGCGTAACCGTATCGCCGGGCTGGGCAAAAACCGCAAAACCGCCGTCTTCCCGAAACTGGTGTTCGCCATTAAAGATGGCCTCAACCACAAGTATGACGATCCGAACTACGACATCAAACAGCTGGCGCTGGAGTGCGCGAGCAAGCGCATGTACCCGGATATCCTCAACTACGATCAGGTCGTCAAAGTGACCGGCTCGTTTAAAACCCCGATGGGCTGCCGCAGCTTCCTTGGCGTATGGGAAAACGAGAACGGCGAACAGGTGCACGACGGGCGCAACAACCTGGGCGTGATCAGCCTGAACCTGCCGCGCATCGCGCTGGAAGCCAAAGGGGACGAGGCGGCGTTCTGGACGCTGCTCGATCAGCGCCTGGAGCTGGCGCGCAAAGCGCTGATGACCCGTATCGCCCGTCTGGAAGGGGTGAAAGCGCGCGTGGCCCCCATCCTCTATATGGAAGGGGCCTGCGGCGTGCGCCTGAAAGCGGACGACGACGTGTCGGAAATCTTCAAAAACGGCCGCGCGTCGATTTCGCTGGGCTATATCGGCATTCACGAGACCATCAACGCCCTGTTCGGCGAAACGCACATGTACGACAGCGAGCAGCTGCGTGCTAAAGGCATCGCCATCGTTGAGCGACTGCGTCAGGCGGTGGACCAGTGGAAGGATGAAACCGGCTACGGCTTTAGCCTTTACAGCACCCCCAGTGAAAACCTGTGCGACCGCTTCTGCCGTCTCGACACCGCGGAGTTCGGCGTTGTGGAAGGGGTGACGGACAAGGGCTACTACACCAACAGCTTCCACCTCGACGTGGAGAAGAAGGTGAACCCGTACGACAAGATCGACTTCGAAGCGCCCTACCCGCCTTTAGCCAGCGGCGGCTTTATCTGCTACGGCGAGTACCCGAACATTCAGCATAACCTGCGGGCGCTGGAGGATGTCTGGGATTACAGCTACCAGCATGTGCCTTACTACGGCACCAATACGCCGATCGACGAGTGCTATGAGTGCGGCTTCACTGGCGAATTCGAGTGCACCAGTAAAGGCTTCACCTGCCCGAAATGCGGCAATCACGACGCCGCCCGCGTCTCGGTCACCCGCCGGGTATGTGGTTACCTCGGCAGCCCGGACGCCCGTCCGTTCAACGCCGGTAAGCAGGAAGAGGTGAAGCGCCGCGTTAAACATCTGGGGAATGGGCAGATCGGTTAATCCTTCGTTTGCCATGCATAAATGCCGGATGGCGGTGTAAGGAGCCGATCTGGCGTACATATTCCAGGCTCTTCGCATTAACATTCGATGCGTTTTTCGCAAAGCAATTAGCGTCAGAGCAAGGCGACAAACGAAGGAATCCCCAGGAGCGTACATTAAGTACGTGACTGGGGTGAGTGAGTGCAGTCAACGCGGCTATGGCGTTAATTGAGAAGCGAAAATGAATTACCATCAATACTACCCCGTTGACATCGTCAACGGCCCCGGCACCCGCTGCACCCTGTTCGTTTCAGGGTGCGTCCATGAATGCCCCGGCTGCTATAACAAAAGCACCTGGCGGCTCAACTCGGGCAACCCGTTTACGCCGGAGATGGAAGATCGCATTATCGCCGACCTCAACGACACGCGTATTAAACGTCAGGGGCTGTCGTTGTCCGGCGGCGACCCGCTGCATCCCCAGAACGTGGCGGATGTCCTCAGGCTGGTGAAGCGTATTCATGCCGAATGCCCCGGCAAAGATATCTGGGTGTGGACGGGTTATAAGCTTGATGAGCTGAACGACGCGCAGAGGGAAGTGGTTGATCTGATTAACGTGCTGGTCGACGGAAAATTTGTGCAGGATCTAAAAGACCCGGCGCTGATCTGGCGGGGCAGCAGCAACCAGGTCGTTCATCATTTGCGTTAATCCACGTCTTCCCGGATGCGGCTACGCCTTATCCGGGCTGGATAGCGCATCCGGGAAAATCATTACTTAGCGACGATAAAACGTTTCTCGTCTTCCATAAACGCTTTGTCGCCCGCTGGCGCTTTCACCGAACCAAAGTTCATATGGCCGCGCAGCTTCCAGCTTGCCGGAACATTCCAGGTACGCTGCACGTCTTCATCCACCAGCGGGTTATAGTGCTGCAGGTTCGCGCCGATGCCTTTTTCCGCCAGCGCCAGCCATACCGCATACTGCGCGATACCGGTGCTGTGTTCAGACCAAATCGGGAAGTTATCAGCGTAGGCGGCAAACTGCTCCTGCAGGCGGGTCACCACGTCCTGATCTTCAAAAAACAGCACCGAACCCGCGGCAGCGGCGAAACCGTCGAGCTTATCGGAGGTGGCATGGAAATTTTCCGCCGGGACAATCTTTCTTAACTGTTCGCGTACCAGTTCCCAGAATTTGTTGTGTTCGTTACCCAGCAGGATCAGCGCGCGTGAACTTTGCGAGTTAAAGGCAGAGGGCGCCTGACGAATGGCTTCCTGGATGGTCGCGATGACTTCTTCTTCCGCCACCGGCAGCTCTTTGCCCAGGGCGTAAATGGTACGACGTTGTTTAGCTAACGCGAGAAAGTTGTCTGACATAATGCCTCCGGAAAGAATAGTGAACTCTGACGGTCTGACGACACGCGCAGCAGGTTCGCCGCGTGATAAAACGTTATTAAGTATTCGTTGAAAGGTGTTCATGGTTCGTCAGTTCCCGTCGTTACCCCTGAAACCGGGCAAGCCGCCTTTCGGCTCTCGCCCGGACGTTTAGAGAGTAATCCTCGTGGCCGCTCAGGGAAAGCAGAACTCTTTGTTTCTATTGTTCAAAAAATAGAAGGAGTGAATGGCGCGGCACAGAAGGCGCAGGCCTGGCTAAAAACGGCTTACGCACTCCAGTGCGATCGCTTTAAACGAGGTAAAATCTTTCGCCGCGCTCAGCCTGGCAGCGGCCCGCTCGCGCAGGAAGGTGACGAAAATATCGTAGATGGCCATCGCCTCTTCGTATTCGCTTTTACTGATGGCCAGCAGGAAAATGACATGGGCAGTCTCCTCGCCCCACGGGATGCCCTGCGGGGCGAGCACGGTGTAGACCACTGTTTTTTTGGCCTGCAAACCCAGCGAGTGCGGCAGGGCTATCCCCTCGCCCAGCATCGTGCTGACAATGGCTTCGCGCTCCGCCACCGAGTCAACAAAGTCAGTCCCGACAAAGCCTTCCTCCACAAGCTGGTCGCACAGCGTTGTAAACAACGTCTGCCTGTCCAGCGGACGGTCAATAATAGTGAAATGGGCGGCGTCGAAATACTTCTCCAGAATCCACGGGCGCGTTCTGTCCACCAGCACCAGTTTGCCAATCTGTTCAAGCTGATACTCTGTCGGGAATGGCGCGATGGTCACAACCGGCTTCGCTTTCTCGCTGATACGGGCCGTGGAGATAACAAAATCTTCGCTCAGGGCATCGCACTGCTCGTAATCACGCAACGTGACCGTGCGAGTGACCTCAATTTGCGGGTATTTGCGCTGCAACACCGCTTCTATCATCCGCGCCATGGCGTTCCCGGCGTCGCACACCAGCAGCACGCGCGGCCGACGCTGATAACCAATATTGTAGTGACGCTCCAGCCCGACGCCGACATGCAGTACCAGGAACCCCACTTCGTTTTCACTGATGGTATAGGGGGTATGTTTACTCCAGCTGGAGACCGCCGCCAGCGTCATGTCCCAGGCCATCGGGTAGTGCTGTTTGATGTTATCCAGCAGCGGATTAAGGATCATAATCTGGTAGCGCAGCCGGGTGATCATGGTCTTGATATGAGTCAGCAGGTCCGCATGAAGCTGAGGGTCATTCTGTAAGTTGTAGTTATAGTGATTGTTGATATAAGACAGAATGTAGTTCACCAGGGCTTCGTCATCGTCGGCGCTGATGGTGCTGGGGGTGATATCCTGCCGCTGCCGGGCGGCAATATGCACCCGCAGCCAGTGTTCTTCGGCGGCGGCCAACGGTTTCCCCGCCAGCTGCTGCAACGCAGCCGCAATGTCGCGCGCCGCGTCGTGCACGTTTTCATCGCCATCGTCGGCGCTAAATTCCGACAGCGGAAACCCTTCGCTAATGCGGCGCACCGCTACGGCGCAATAGAGGCGAATAAAAAGCTCGCCCTCGTCAGTCAGGCGAATATGATGGCGGGAGAAGATCTCCGGCAAAATAACCGCGAGCTGCTCCGGCACCCCCGCATAGACCGCCTCTTCGATAATGAGCGGATGCCGGGCGTTAAGCTGCGCCAGTTCCCACAGCAGATCGGTCATACAGGCGCGGAGCGCCATTTCGCTGCCGAATAACTTCATGCCGTGGCGCGGCCGCGTCTCCAGCGACAGACGATAACGGGAAAACCACTCGCGCACCTCCGCCATGTCATTTTGCAGGGTCGCGCGGCTGACAAACCACTCATCCGCCAGGTCTTCCAGCTTCAATGAAAAAGCCGAGGTCAGAAAACGCAGCAGTAGATAATGCACGCGCTCCGGTCCGCTGCGTGGGATCCGCAGCCCCCGTGGCCGCTCCGCCTGTAGCGTTTGATAGCGCGCGGCATCGTCAATTTTAAGTTGATATCCGCTGCCCCGGTTGAGAATAAACTGCGCCCCATGCTGCGCCAGCAGGGCATTCAGCGCAGCGATATCCGCCCGGACGGTACGTGTGGACACCGACAGCCGCTGCGCCAGTTCATCCTGGGGCAGCGACTCGTTTTGCAACATCTCAAATAACTGCGCTAAACGCTGGTTCGGGAATCGCACGTCGTGTCCTCTTACGTCTCAGGAAGTGTGGAGATAACCATCCCGGATGGGCTACCCACCGGCGTGTACTCAGACTCAAAGCTTAGCTTCCCACCCAGCGCCATGCGAAATACGGCGGCGCATTTAGTATGCTGTAACTAATTTCTTCGTCATCGCCAGTAGCGTGCGAACATCTTCCGGGCGGGTATCGCCGCTGGCGCTATCAATAATCGAGCTGTAAATGTGCGGAATGATTTTGCTGACCCCGGCGTCGAGCGCAATCTGCAGGATGGCCTCAAAGTTCGTGAGATCAATCCCGCCGGTCGGCTCAAGCCAGAAGTCGTGGCGGGCACAGGCCTGCGCCACCGCCTGATATTCCTCCCGACAGCGCAAACCGCCCATCGGGAAATATTTGATTGAACTGCCGCCCATATCTTTGAGCAAGGCGATGGCCGTTTCAACCGGCACAATGGCGTCCTCTGCGCCGCTGCTCAACGGGCCAGTGGAAATTTTCACCTGCCCTGGGGTGCCGGTGGGCGATACCAGACCGTTGACGACCGTTTCGTTCTGCCCCAGCAGCGCGCGGCTGGTCGCCACGCCAGTAAAGACCTGGTTAACGTGCTGCGGCTGGATTTCGCGGGAGATGGCGCTGACCATCGCCGACTGGTTCGGATCGCCCGCCCCCAGCCCCACGGAGATCGCATTGTCGATCAGCGCAGCGTAGTCACGCATGTCCGCCACGGCGCTTGCCACGTCAGGGTAGTTTTTGGAGAGCACGCCTACCAGCACATGCCCTTCGGCGGCCTCGTAAACGGCGCTGGCGTTCGCTTTGCTCCCGGCCAGTACGTTCAGGCAGACCCGGTCGTGATAAAAATTGGGCGTCAGTTTCATGCGACTTGCTCCTTATTCAGTTCTTCGGCAATGCGGCTTGCCACGATAGCTAACTGTTCCGCCGTCACGCTGCGCACATCGGCTTCAATGATCCCCTCATTGGCTTTGTAGCCGCGAAAGTAAATGGCGTACTCACCCTGCCTGAGGGCATCGACCAGCGCGCCCGTGGCGATACCGGTGACGGCCTCATCGAACTTAATTTCGCTGCGGGCAATATCGCGCCCGGCGCTGTCCCACACCACGCGGGCGCTGACGCCAGTGAGGGTGTTAAGCTCGGCGATAAACGGCGTCATTTTCTCGACCATCTCCGCCCCGCTCTCTTTGGCGGCGCTCAGGTAATGTTCTATGGCGCAGGTCAGGCCAAGGATGCCCTCTTTGCCCACCTTCATCGCCCGACCAATGCCTGCCGACTGGCGCTTAACCCATTCCACATACTGCCGTTTACCCAACACCAGCCCGCTGGTCGGCCCCTCGATCGCTTTGGCGCCGCTGTAAATCACCAGATCCGCACCGGCGCGGTAATAGCACTGCAAATCCTCTTCGGCGGCGGCATCGACAATCAGCGGCAGGTTGTGCTGACGCGCCACCGCCACCGCCTGTTCGACGCTGAGCATACTTTTCTGCACGCAGTGGTGCGATTTGATGTACAGCAACGCCGCCGTGCGCGGGGTTATCGCCGCCGCCAGCTGCGCGCTTGAGCATTCGTTGGCGTAGCCTGCCTCGACCAGTTTGCCGCCGCCCAGCGCCACCATCGTCCCCACCGGCGCGCCGAAGTTGACGTTATGGCCTTTTGGCAGCACGATTTCGTTGTTTTCAATTGCCGTCGTATGCAAGTTTTCCAGCAGCCAGTCGCTGTCTCGTACCAGCACGGCAGCGACCGACTGGGCAATTCCCGCCGAGGCGCAGGCGACCACCGTCGCCCCTTCAACCTCCAGCAGCTTCGCAATGTAATCGCCGGTTTTATTGACCAGATCTTTCATTTCGAAGTAGTGGTTCATGCCGCTCAGCACCGCTTCCGCGACTTCCGGGCGCGGGGTTGAGACGCCGAGCGCCGTCATTCGCCCGGAGGCGTTAATCACTTGCTTAAGCTGATACTTTTCATAGATCGAAGACATGCTCTGCGCTCCCTTGTTCGGTCATATAGCCTCTGCCCGCCCGAATGGCGGCCAGCGGCGTCAGTAACTGGTCGGCCTGTAAACTGTCGTTTTCCGCATCACGGAAAAGCACCGGCTGGCGACGCAGGTCGAAAATAGTCAGGTCGGCGTCATAACCCGCCGCCAGCCGCCCTTTCCGGCGCAGGCGCAGCCCGTCGGCGGCGTGCTCGGTCACGCAGGCGATGACCTGCGGCAGCGTCATGCCAAGGGCGAGGAATTTGGACATCACTTTCGCCAGGGAGTAGACCGGGCCATTGATGCGGTTACGGCAGTAGATATCGGAACTGATGGTGTGCGGCAAAATCCCCAGCCCGATGGCCTGTTTTGCTACCGCAAAGCTCAGGCTGGCGCTGCCGTGGCCGACATCCAGCCGCACGCCACGGGCGATGGCGCGGGTTATCGACGCGCGCAGTTCGCCTGCGGGCGTAAGAATACGGTTCGGTTTGCCGTTGTAGCAGTGGGTGATAATGTCCCCTGCGCTGAGCCGTTCGGCAATCTCATCCAGGTCTGGCGGGTTATTGCCGATGTGTACCATCAGCGGCAGATTGCCATTCTCCTGCTGAAGAGCTTTAGCGTGCGTCAGCGGCGCAATGCCGTTATCGCCGACCACGCTACTGCTCATTCGCGCTTTCAGGCCAACAATAAAATCCGGGTGGCGCTTCACCGCCTGTTGCAACGCTTCGGCGTTAATATTGTTCATATCCGCCAGTTCGTTTTGCGCGATCAGCCCCACGCGGGAGATATTCAGCAACGCATAAACGTCGGTAACCGCCTCGCGGGTCAGCGTGTAGAAGTCATCGATATCATCCGCCCCGGTGCTGCCCGCATCGATGACCGTCGTCACGCCAGTGGCGATACCGATAATATCCGGCTGGTCGTGATAGATAGGCGAGCGAGGGTAGCAATGGACATGGGCGTCAATCCAGCCCGCGCTCACATAATGTTTACCCGCTAAATCAACCGTTTTGGTCGCCTGCCCCTCTGTTATACCCATCTGCGCGATTTTGCCGTCTTTAATGGCGATATCGGTTACCGTCTCATCCACCAGTCGCGCCTGGCGCAGAAGTAAATCAAACATGCGTTTCTCCAGTCATAACGGGCGCTTTCGCGCCCTGGCAGGTCAAAGTGAGACCGGGAAGATGGCGCCCAGCAGCATCGCGCCGAGGATCGCGCCGCCGGTAATGGGTTTCTGCCACAGGTAGAACAGCAGCGCGCCAACCAGCGAGCCAATGCCGATAGGAATCGAGGCGGTCATGGCGCTTAAGATAATCAACGGCCCAAGGAAGCGACCGGAAGCGTTGCCTGCGCCCATCATCACATCCGCTCCATAGGTGGAGTCGCTCTGGTTGATGGTGAACTTACGCGCCAGAATGATGATGTAGCCAATCGCCAGACCAATCACCAGGCCGGTGGCCAGCGAGGCGATAAAGTTCTCTACCGGGAAGATAATACCCGCGCCGAGCAGCAGCGCCGGGACGCCTAAGCCCACGCCCGTCTGGATCGCGCCGCCAATGTCGAGGATCCCCACCAGCGAGCCTTCGATAATACGCGCGAACAGGAAGCTCGCGCCGAAGGCGGCAACCGCGCCGTATGCGCCGGTGTCGATCCCCGCTTTCAGCATTGCCACAAAGGCCACTTCGTTAAACGCGCCAATACCGTAGAGGTAGTACATGTGCGTCCCGGCGAAGACGCCGGAGGAGAGCAGACCGACAAAAATCGGGAATGACCAGTCGGCGAACCAAAAACCTTTATTCTGTTCCATAACCTTTCCTTACTTGCCGCTGAGCGAGTTGTGGATGAGTTCGAGCCAGTTCGGCGCGCCCAGATGGAAGGATTCGAGCATTTTCAGGTCGAAGCCGCGGAAGAAGGCGCTCAGCACAAACAGGGCGACAATGGCGCTCATCATCACTTTGGTAACGCGGTTCCAGCCGCTCTCTTCCACCCCTTTGCCGATCAGAATGCCCAGCACCAGGCCCGGTACGGCGTTGCCCATAATAAGCTGCGCCGCGCCGCCGAAGACGGTGGCCCAAAAGCCGGATTTTTTACCGGCATCAATTGCCGCCAGCCAGAAGATCACGGGCATCACGGTGTTCACCAGCAGGTTTGCCGCAGGGACCAGCACTTTGACCGCCGTCACCTGTAGGGCAGCCGGCACGGAGGAGGCCGTGAGGTTAAGGAAGGTCACGACGATCATGCCGATCAGCCCGCAGGCGATGGCCATTTTTTTAGGATCGTGCAGGGTTTCGCCAACGTTGCGGTTTTTTACCATCAGCGCCGCCGCCCCCCAGTTAGGGATGATGCGGTGATCAACATCCTGGGTGAAAGACCCCGCCGCCACGGACGAAGCCCAGGCGTTGAAGAAGAACCCCAGACCAAAGGAGAAGTGGGAAGCGGGATCGCCTTCGCAGGAGTTCAGCTCGCCAAGTGTGCGAAATGCGCCCATGCCCTGAGTGGTGGGCGCGTGAAACATGCGTGCAGCCCCGGCGCCAACCCCAACGCCAACAAGGCCGCCGATGATGAGCGATTTTATTAGTATGAGTAAGAACATTTGTCTGCCCTTTTAGTAAGAATCAGCGTTGCGTGACGAAAGCCACCTTGTCGAGATTGATGGCGGTCACGTTGACGGTGACGTCCAGCTCCACGCTGTACGTCCGCCTTTCCCGGCGCAGAAAGAAGAACAGAAAAGCCTCTTTACGCGTCGCTTCATGCGCATGAACAACCTCCACCTCCTGCGGCTCTATGCGCAATAAAATGTGCGGCGATGCGTTCATCACCGCGGCCTGAACATGGTTTAACGCATCGGAGAAGGCGCGCGCTTTCGTCTCGCCTTTCCCTTTCACCCTGACCGTGGTAATAAACTGTTCTTTCATGGTTATTCGCCGTATTTTTTCTGCCACGCCTGCACCAGGCGCTCGCCTAACTCTTCTTTATCCATAAAGCCAAAACCGAGCACGTTGCAGCCTTCGTTGATAGCGGTCACGCCTTCATCCACCGAACGCATTCCGTATTTGGCTTTGTAGCCGTGTTTGTTTTGCGCGGTAATCGCGCCTGCGCCGCCGCTGCCGCAAAACGAAATACCGAAGGTCGCGTTTTCCGCTTTCATGACATCGCCAAGCTTCATGTCAGCCGCCACACCCGGTACCACAACCGCGCGCCCACCTGCCTTCTCAACGCCTGCGGCCACTTTCTGCCCTTTGCCCAGACGATCGCCAATCACTACGGTAATCTGTTCCATTGCTCGCTCCTTACAGGTTGTCTTTTGCCACTTCGAAGTGCACCGACAGCAGCCAGGCTTCTTCTTCCGCGAGATTGCTAAATTGCGCCACCACCTCGTGGGCAAGGCGCATAGACTCAGGGGAGATTTCGTCAAACAGGCTGGCGTCTACTTCCGGCAGCGGCTCGCCGGTCACGGACCGGTGCGCCATTGCGCGAACGTGAGAGGTCAACATCTGTTGCTGTACCGCATCAGGCGTGATGTGGTTATCACTGAGCAGGCTGTAGACCTGCGTCAACATGCGTTCGGCCAGGTTTGCCGTTTGCTCCGCCCGGTTTCCAGCGTCTTTCATTACCGCTCCGTTATTCACTCGTCTTACCCCGTTGATGACTTAGGGATAAAACTAACGTCACCGTTTACGAGTTTGTAGGCAGGAGTTTTCCACTTCGAAGTGGAAAGCCGGAGGGCATTAGTGATCTACGCCGCATAATTTGCTCGCTCGCCGATTTTTGGCTGCACAACGGTCACATTTCTGCCGGAAAACAGCGGTCATCGCCGTGAAAATGAGCATAAAAAAAGGGAATGAAGAAGGGAAAATGTGATGCAATAAGGGTTTCTTATCGACGGGGCGAGCGTTCGCCCCGTCTAAAAGCGTTAGCGGAACTTCTTGTGGTTGCTGTTGCGGGTGGCTTTAAACGCTTCCGCCGCCGCCTTCGCCTCCTGGACTTTGCCTTCGTTAGCCAGCTTCAACGCGCCGTCGATCTGGGTGATAAGCGTTTCCATACCCTGACGATAATCTTTCATCTCCGGGCTGTCCGGCGCTTTGTCTTCCAGCTTCGGCGGGGTCGCTTTCTGCGCATCCTGCGCGGCGGTGCGCATTTTGGTTAGCGCCTCTTTGATCGTCGCCGCGTCATCGGCTTTTTCAACAACTTTCAGGTTTTCGTTCAGGGTGTCCATATCATCTTCAAGGTCGGCGGCGAAAGCGTGCGCCGAACCAAGAACAAGGGTAGAGACGGCCATCATCGCCAGCAGTTTTTTCCGCATTGCTCACTTCCTTTTTTATTATTGAAGTTACGGGCGCAGGGCTGCGCCCACAGAATTACTGACCGGCGATTTTCATCTCCGGTAATAACACTGAACCACACTGGATATTGCTGCGTGTTTCGATATCGTCAGCAATCGTCACGATATTACGCCACATATCTTGCAGATTTCCTGCAATGGTTATCTCGCTTACCGGATACTGAATCTCGCCGTTTTCTACCCAAAAACCGGCCGCGCCGCGGGAGTAATCCCCGGTGATGCCGCTCACGCCCTGCCCCATCAGTTCAGTCACCACCAGCCCGGTGCCCATCTGTTTGAGCAGTTGCTCAAAGCTTAACCCGCGCCCGGCGATGCGCCAGTTGTGGATGCCGCCCGCATGCCCGGTACTTTTCAGCCCTAATTTACGGGCGGAATAGTTGGTTAACAGCCACTGGGTCAGCACGCCGTCTTTAATGATATCCCGGCGCTCCGTGCGCACCCCTTCGCTGTCGAACGGCGTGGAGGCCAGCCCTTTCAGCAGATGCGGATGCTCTTCAATGGTCAGCCATTCGGGAAGGATCTGTTTGCCAAGCGAGTCCAGCAGGAAGGTGGATTTACGGTAGACCGCGCCGCCGGCAATCGCCCCCACAAGGTGACCGAACAGCCCGGTGGCGACTTCATGAGCAAAAATTACCGGCGCTTTCATGGTGGAGAGCTTACGCGGCGAGAGGCGCGACAGCGTGCGGCGCGCGCACTCCTGCCCTACCCATTCGGCGCTCTGCAGGTCGCGGATATCACGGCCAATGGTGTAGGCGTAATCCCGCTCCATATCGCCATTTTCTTCGGCGATAACACAGCTCGATAAAGAGTGGCGCGTTGACGCGTAGCCCTGCAGCATGCCGTGGCTGTTGCCGAACACTTTAATACCGTAGTGGCTGTTGAAGCTGCCGCCCTCGGTGTTGGTGATACGTTTGTCCGCCTTAAGCGCCACCTGCTCCGCGCGGGAGGCCAGTTCAATGGCTTCTTCCGGCGAGACTTCCGCCGGGTGGAACAGGTCTAAATCCGGGGCGTCAAAGGCCAGCAGCTCTTTATCCGCCACGCCCGCGCACGGGTCGGGGGAGGTGTAGCGGGCGATATCCAGCGCTGCCTGCACGGTGCGGGCGATGGCGTCGGGGCTTAAATCGGTGGACGAGGCGCTGCCTTTGCGGTTCTGATGATAAACCGTGATGCCCAGCGCGCCGTCGCTGTTGAATTCGACGTTCTCTACTTCACCGTAGCGCGTGCTCACGCTGATACCGGTGGTTTTGCTGACGGCCACTTCCGCACCATCCGCTTTACCAGAGGCTAACTCCAGCGCGGTGGAGACCGCTTCTTCCAGTGCTTTGCGTTGTTGTGCAACTTGTGTGATTACTTTCATCGCCAATGCCATAATTAAAGAAGAGAATCTTTGAAGTCTAACAGAGAACCGTTTTTCAGTGCGCGCCTTAACTGGTAACATTAGCCTCTTTTTTAAGGAGCCTGAGATGACAAAGCAGCCCGACGACTGGCTCGACGACGTTCCCGGTAACGATATCGAGGACGAAGATGACGAGATCATCTGGGTCAGTAAGAGTGAAATTAAACGCGACGCCGAGGAGCTAAAACGCCTGGGCGCCGAACTGGTGGATCTGGGGAAAAACGCGCTGGACAAAATCCCGCTCGACCCGGATCTGCGCGACGCCATTGAGCTGGCGCAGCGTATCAAAATGGAAGGACGCCGCCGCCAGCTACAGCTGATTGGTAAAATGCTGCGAAACCGCGACGTTGATCCTATCCGCCAGGCGCTGGACAAGCTCAAAAATCGCCATAACCAGCAGGTGGCGTTTTTCCATAAGCTGGAACAGCTTCGCGACCGTCTGATTGAAGTGGGCGACGACGCCGTGCCAGAAGTGCTGGCCCTGTGGCCGGATGCTGACCGTCAGCAACTGCGTTCGCTTATCCGCAACGCTAAAAAAGAAAAAGAAGGCAACAAACCGCCTAAATCCGCGCGTTTGATCTTCCAGTACCTGCGTGAGCTCGCTGAGGCTGACCAGTAGTTTTCTTTACGGGATGCGGGTTCGCCCGCATTCTGCTTCCTTTTTTCCTTCCGTATTAACATCTGTCCACGCTTTTTAGCCCTCTCATATAAAGCTGAATCGTTAAAGCAAAAAATCATTTAAATCACACTTAACCTGCAATAAATACCTGTCTTTCATCTTTTAATGTGATGCAAAGCCGACTACAGCACTCTTTTTTGCATTTATTTTCACCAGAAGAAGACGATCACATTTTTAAAGCAGGCGAGACAGTAAATTTCCTGAGCCTTACACATAATCGATTCAGCAAAAAAGGACTAAAAATGAAAAAGACTCTGGTGTTTTCTACCCTCGCACTCCTGATCTCCGGCAGCGTTAGTGCAAAAACATGGGTGCTGACAGGTGCTGAAAGCGGCGTAGAACAAGGAAACTGGAAGGTAACCAGCCAGCAGCTGAAAATTAAAGACCAAACGTTCAGCATTGAACAAAAAGTCCTTCATGGCGGTAAGCAGGAAGGCAGCAAAGTGATCACGATTACCAGCCAGAACGGCCTGACTATTGCTCTGAGCCCCACCCGCGGCATGAACCTACTGCATGTTGAAGGTTTTGGCGTCCGCATGGGCTGGGATTCACCGGTGAAAGAGGTGGTTAACCCGGCGTTTATCAATCTGGAGAGCCGCAACGGCGTGGGCTGGCTGGAAGGTTTCAACGAAATGCTGGTGCGCTGCGGCTATGAGTGGACGGGCCATCCGGTGACTGCTGACGGCCAGATTTACACCCTGCACGGGAAAGTCGGCAACACTCCCGCCTCGCAGGTTTCCGTTGATGTCAGTGAAAAAGCGCCATATGAAATCCGCATTCGCGGCCTGGTGAAAGAGAGCACCTTTAAGAAAGCCGATCTGCAAACTGAAATGACGCTCAGCTATATTCCTGGCAGCAACAGCTTTACCCTGCACGATGTGCTCACCAACCACGCCGACTATGCGCACGATTACCAGATTATCTACCACAGCAACTTTGGCACGCCGATTCTGGAAGAAGGCGCGCGCTTCGTTGCGCCGGTGGAGAGCGTCAGCCCCTTTAATGATTACGCTAAAGCGGGCCTGAAAAACTGGCAGACCTATGCCGGGCCGACGAAAGACTTCGATGAGATGGTGTTCAACCTGAAACCGCTGGCCGACGCCAGCCAGAATACCGTCGCCGCGGTTATCAACAAAGCAGGCGATAAAGGGGCGGCGATTAGCTTTAACACCACGCAGCTGCCGGTGCTGACGCTGTGGAAAAATACCGACACGCTTAAACAGGGCTATGTGACGGGTATTGAGCCGGGCACCAGCTATGCCTACCCGGTGACCATCGAACGTGAACAGAAACGCGTTAAGCAGCTACAGCCAGGCCAGAGCACCCGTTTCGACCTGACCTACACCCTGCTGCATAACGCCGGCCAGGTACAGGAAGTGGAAAAACGCGTGGCGGAGATTCAGGGGGATAAAGCGCCGCAGGAAAACGAAACGCCAATCGCGAAAGAGTAATATAAACAGTATCCCCGGCAGGTGTTGCGCCGCCGGGGAGTTTTGCTACGCGTTTGCTGCCGCGTCGGCTTTCTTCGCCAGGCCGTCCAGCAGCTTCTGATGAATGCCGCCAAAACCGCCGTTGCTCATCACCAGAATATGATCCCCCGGCTGCGCCGTTTTCAGAATCATATCGCAAAGCACGTCGACGTCGCCGCTCCAGTGGGCGGGCTGTACGCAGGCATCCGCCACTTCCGCCACCTGCCAGGGAATATGCGACGGTTGCAGCAGGAAGACCTCATCCGCGCGCCCCAGCGACGGAGCCAGGTCATCTTTGCAGACGCCCATCTTCATGGTGTTGGAGCGCGGCTCCAGCACGGCGATAATACGCGCGGTTCCACCGACTTTGCCGCGCAGCGCCGCCAGCGTTGCCAGAATGGCGGTAGGATGGTGCGCGAAATCGTCATAGACCTTCACGCCGTGCGCTTCACCGCGCAGCTCCAGACGGCGGCGGGCGTTAACAAAGCTGCCCAACGCGTTGGCGGCGTCAGCCGGGGCGACGCCCACATGGCGGGCGGCGGCAATCGCCATCAGCCCGTTATGCATATTGTGTTCGCCAACGAGTTCCCACTTCACCCGGCCTACGGTTTCGCCATCCAGCAAGACTTCCCATTCGGCAGCATCGGTGGTCAGCTTTTTCGCCTGCCAGTGGCCCTGTTCGCCCACCAGTTCCTGCTCGCTCCAGCAGCCCATCGCCATCGTCTGTTTAATATTGATGTCGTTTTCCGGCCAGATGATCTTGCCCTGTCCCGGCACGATCCGCACCAGGTGATGGAACTGTTTCTGGATCGCTTTCAGATCGTCAAAGATATCCGCATGATCGAACTCAAGGTTATTGAGGATCAGGGTACGCGGGCAGTAATGGACGAATTTGGAACGCTTGTCGAAAAAGGCGCAGTCATATTCATCGGCTTCGATAACGAAGAACGGGCTTTCGCCCAGCCGTGCGGAGACGTCGAAATTTCCCGGCACGCCGCCAATGACAAAGCCGGGCTTGTAGCCGCAGGCTTCCAGAATCCAGGTGGCCATGCCGGCAGTGGTGGTCTTACCGTGCGTACCGGCAACCGCCAGCACCCAGCGGTCGCGCAGCACGAAATCGTGCAGCCACTGCGGGCCGGACATATAAGGAATATTCTTCTCCAGCACCGCTTCAACGCAGGGATTACCGCGCGTCATGGCGTTACCAATGATGACCAGATCCGGCGCGTTATCGAGCTGGCTGGCGTCGTATCCCTGAATCAGTTCGATACCTTGCTTTTCGAGCAGGGTGCTCATCGGCGGATACACGTTAGCATCCGAACCTGTTACTTCATGGCCTAACGAGCGCGCCAGCAGCGCCAGCCCGCCCATAAAGGTGCCGCAAATCCCCAAAATATGAATGCGCATACGTCTCTGTCCTTTTCATCTTCGGCGCACATTTTACCTGTATGTTCTGCGCGACGGAAATGCATTTCAGGATAATCCGTATCATGCTGGCGCGATTCACCTGTGCGCGAACATTTGAATCTTTGTTAATATTGTTGCAGTCAATTACTCCACATAAAATGCAGGGACAGGGTTATGAAAACGTTAGGTGAGTTTATTGTTGAAAAGCAGCACGAGTTTTCTCACGCGACCGGTGAGCTGACCGCGCTTCTCTCAGCAATAAAGCTGGGTGCCAAAATCATCCATCGCGATATCAACAAAGCCGGTCTGGTTGATATCCTGGGTGCCAGCGGCGCCGAGAATGTGCAGGGAGAGGTGCAGCAAAAGCTCGATCTGTTCGCCAATGAAAAACTGAAAGCCGCGCTGCGGGCGCGTGATATTGTCGCCGGTATCGCCTCGGAAGAAGAAGATGAGATTGTCGTCTTTGAAGGGTGCGAACATGCGAAATATGTCGTGCTGATGGACCCTCTGGACGGCTCAAGCAACATTGACGTTAACGTATCGGTCGGCACCATTTTCTCTATCTACCGCCGCGTTACCCCGGTCGGTACGCCGGTTACCGAAGAGGACTTCCTGCAGCCCGGCAACAAACAGGTTGCAGCAGGCTATGTGGTTTACGGTTCGTCCACCATGCTGGTTTACACCACCGGCTGCGGCGTCCACGCCTTCACCTACGACCCGTCTCTCGGGGTATTTTGCCTGTCCCAGGAGCGTATGCGCTTCCCGGAAAAAGGCAACACCTACTCCATCAACGAAGGCAACTACATCAAATTCCCCAACGGGGTGAAGAAGTACATCAAGTTCTGTCAGGAAGAGGACAAAGCGTCGCAGCGTCCTTACACTTCCCGCTATATCGGTTCGCTGGTGGCGGACTTCCATCGTAACCTGCTGAAAGGCGGGATCTACCTCTACCCCAGCACCGCAAGCCACCCGGAAGGTAAACTGCGCCTGCTGTACGAATGCAACCCGATGGCGTTCCTCGCGGAACAGGCGGGCGGTAAGGCGAGCGACGGTAAAGAGCGTATTCTGGACATCCTGCCGGAAAGCCTGCACCAGCGCCGCCCGTTCTTTGTCGGCACCGAGCATATGGTGGATGATGTAGAGCGCTTTATTAAAGCGTTCCCGGACGCGTAAACACAGCCTCCGCTCCCGGATGCGCGGCGCTTATCCGGGCTACGCCTTGTAGCCCGCGCATCCGGGATGTTATTCAGGCCGACTGCAAACGGAAAGAGGCCATCGCCTCCAGCAGTTCACGGGACTGCTCCTCCAGCGAGCGGGTGGCGGCAGAGGACTGCTGCACCAGCGCCGCGTTCTGCTGGGCGGTCTCATCCATCTGGCTTACCGCAATATTAACCTGCTCAATGCCACGGCTCTGCTCCTGCGACGCGCTGGCTATCTCACGCATCAGTTTAGTCATGCGCATCACCTCAGAGGCGATCTCATCCATGGTTTCGCCCGCCTGCATCGCCAGGTCACTGCCTTCCGAGACGTGGGCCTGCGAACTGCTGATAAGCTGACGGATCTCTTTCGCCGCGTCCGCGCTGCGGCTGGCGAGGTTGCGCACTTCCCCTGCGACGACCGCGAAACCGCGCCCCTGTTCGCCCGCACGCGCCGCTTCTACCGAAGCGTTCAGCGCCAGGATATTGGTCTGGAAGGCGATGCCGTCGATCACGCTGAGGATATCGGCAATCCGGCTGGAACTGCCGGAGATGTCCTGCATTTTTTCAATCACATAGCAGACCATTTCGCTGCCGCGGTCGGCGGTGTCAGAGACCGTTTTCGCCAGCTGATGCGCCTGCTCGGCGTTGTCCGCGTTCTGCTTCACGGTGGCGGTGATCTCCTCCATGCTGGCGGCAGTTTGCTCAAGCGAGGTGGCGGTGGATTCGGTCCGCTGGGCCAGGTCGACGTTGCCTGCCGTCAGCTCCCGGCTGCCGGTGTCGATTTGCGAGCTGGCGTCGCGCACGCGGGTGACCGAGTTGACCAGCGCCTCACGCATCTCGTCAATCGCCGCGTTCAGACGGTTAAATTCATGGCTGGCGGTGCGCATGCTGACCACCGTTAAGTCCCCGGCGGCGACATGCTCCAGTTGAACGATAGAGGCATTCAGCGGCTTAAGCAGCATATGGCGCAGGGAGAGCCATGCCAGCATAATCACGCCCGCCGCCAGCAGGGCGACCACCACAATCATTACCATCACGGCGCTCTTGTTTGCCTGCACGGCGCTAACTTCGGCTTTGCCGCGCGCCTCGCCCCAGGCCTGGAAGGCCTGCATATCGTTATCAAACTGGCGCGAAACCGGGATCAGCTTGTTCTCCAGCAGATCGTAATAGTTATCGGCGCTCTGCTGGTTTAACGCAGCCTGCATAGGCGTGATGCCCTGCTCAACGTAGGCGGCATAGCTGTTAGCGACCTTCGTCAGTAGCTGCCCGCCCTCTTCGTCGTCGACGCCTGCTTTTATCACGTTTTCCAGCGCCTTGCGGCCCTGCGCTATCTCAGCGTTGATGCTGTTTACCGATTTACCGGCGTCGTCCATCAGGCCCACTTCCATCATGCGGACGGCCTGCCCTGCCTCGTTACGCGCGCGGAGGATGAGGGTGTAGCCTTCGTTCAGATGGGCCATCTTTTCCCCCTGCAACACGCTGATGCGCTCCAGGGAAGAGGAACTTTTATTGAGAGCATAAAGGCCCATGCCGCTCACCAGCAGCAGCAAAAGGGTCATCACGGCGAGTAAGGAAAGTAAACCAGTGCGAAGCGAAAGCGTTCTGAGCATGATATTTTTCCAGTAGCGGGGATTATTTCACCTGAAAATAAGGCGCATTGGCTACTTATCGGCCGCTACCGGAAAAACTTTACTTCTTTTTAATCAATTCAAGGTGTTACTGCTTTGTTGCTCTGTGGGTTAACCCGTGTAACAGGGGAACTTTGCCGGTTTTCCCACAGCACGGTAAGGCCACGTTGTAAGGCGATAAAAATAAACAATAAAATACCAATAGCGATTTTGGTCCACCAGGAACTCAGCGTACCGTCAAAATTGATATAGGTCTGGATTAGCCCCTGGATCGCCACGCCAAACAGGGTGCCCAGCACCGTCCCTACCCCACCGCTCAGCAGCGTGCCGCCAATCACCACCGACGCAATAGCGTCCAGCTCCACCCCAACCCCCGCCAGCGCGTAGCCCGCCTGGGTGTAAACGGAGAAGACAATGCCCGCCAGCGTCGCCAGGCCGGTGGAGAGCATATAGATGCGAATGGTGGTGCTGCGCGTTGAAATGCCCATAAGGTTTGCCGACGTGGCGCTGCCGCCAATGGCGTACACCTGGTTGCCAAAGCGGGTGCGATGGGCGAGGAAAATGCCGATGACCACCACGCCGAGCATCAACAGGCCCATCGCGCTCAGACGCCCGCCGCCGGGGATTTTCCACGCCAGGCTGGAGAGGGTGTCATATATCGGGTGGTTAATGGGAATTGACTCTTCCGAAACCAGATAGCTGACGCCGCGCAGAAAGAACATTCCGGCCAGGGTGATGATAAACGCGGGGATTTTCAGCGCGTCGATCAGAAGTCCCATAAACGCGCCAAAGGCGCAGCCCATCGCCAGCACCAGCGGGAACGCCAGCAGCGGCGAAATGCCCCAGTAGCCGATGGCTTTCGCCAGGAAAACGCCGGTAAAGGCGATCACCGAGCCCACGGAAAGATCGATGCCGCCGGAGAGGATCACAAACGTCATGCCGACGGCGATAATCCCTAAGAAGGCGTTATCGGTCAGGATGTTGCAAATAACTCTGGTGGAGGCAAACCCCGGAAACTGCGTCAGGCAGTAGAGATACCCCAGCACGAACACGCCCAGGGTGATCATCAACGGTAAATTACGTTTTATCATGGCCGCGCGCTCCTTTAATCAATGCGATAAAGCGCGGCGACTGAACGATCAGTACGCACAGCACCACCACCGCTTTCACCACCTGGTTAAGCTCCGGCGGAAAACCGGAAAGCAAAATCCCCGTGTTCATCCCCTGGATAATCAGCGCCCCCACCACCGACAGCAGCAGGTTAAAGCGCCCGCCCATCAGCGATGCGCCGCCAATCACCACCGCCAGAATGGCATCCAGCTCCAGCCACAGCCCGGCGTTGTTGGCGTCCGCGCCGCGAATATCCGCCGCGACAATCACCCCGGCAATGGCCGCGCAAACGCCGCTCAGCACGTAGGCCAGCATCACCACCAGCCGGGTATTCACCCCGGCGTTTTTCGCCGCGCGGATGTTGATGCCCACCGCTTCGATAAACAGGCCAAGCGCCGTTTTGCGGGTAAACAGCCAGAAAATAACCAGCGTCGCCAGCGCAATGATCACCGGCGTCGGGAAAAGCAGCAGATTACCGCTGCCGATCCAGGCAAGATTCGGCGCGTTGAAGGTGACGATTTGCCCGGAGGTAATAAGCTGCGCCACCCCGCGCCCGGCCACCATCAGGATAAGCGTGGCGACGAAAGGCTGAATCTTCAGAATGGCCACCAGCACGCCGTTCCATAGCCCGGCGAGCACGCCTGCCCCCAGCGCGGCAAGCAGCACGACCGGCAGGCTGTGCCCGGCAACGGTCATTGACGCCGCCGTGGCTCCGGCAATTGCCATCACCGCGCCAACGGAGAGGTCAATACCGCCCGTGGCGATAACCAGCGTCATGCCGATGGCCAGCAGCGCAACGGGCGCGGCGCGGTTAAGGATATCGATCGGGCTGCCGAACAGGCGGCCATCCTGCAATATCACCTGGAAAAAGTGAGGCGCGACCAGGCTGTCTACCAGTAATACCAGCAGCAGCGCCGCGACTTGCGGCATGCCTGTCGGCCACTTAAAGCGGCGCTTCGGCTGCCCGGTCTGCGGGACGGATTGAGGCATCACATACTCCTCCTTATGCCGCGATGGCATTCATGATTGCCGGAACCGACAGGTCGGCAAGGGGGATTTCCGCTATCTGCTTGCGATCGCGCATGATGATCACCCGGTCGGCATAGCCCACCAGCTCCTCCAGTTCAGAGGAGATCACCAGCAGCGCCAGCCCGTCAGCGCACAGGGTTTCGATAAGGCGAATAATCTCCGCATGGGCTCCTACATCAATGCCGCGCGTCGGCTCGTCAAGGATAAGGAACTGCGGTTTGGTCAACAGCCAGCGCGACAGCAACACTTTTTGCTGATTGCCGCCGGAAAGGAATTCAATGGGCTGCTCTGCGCTCGGGGTGCGAATGCCCAGCTGGCGAATAAAGCGCTCGGCGATGGCGTTCTGATCTTTGCGCGGAATCGGCCGCAGCCAGCCGCGCTGCGCCTGGAGGGCCAGAATGATGTTTTCCCGTACCGAGGCGGCGGCGATGATGCCGTCCGTTTTGCGATCCTCCGGGCAAAAGCCGATACCCAGACAGGAGGCCTGATGCGGCGAGCGCAGGCTTTGCTGCTTGCCTTTAATCAGCGCGCTGCCGCTGTCGGCGGGCCGGATGCCGAAAATGACCTCGGCGGTTTCGGTACGCCCGGAGCCAAGCAGGCCGGCCAGGCCGACGATTTCACCGGGGCGCACGTCCAGATCGAACGGGGCGATAAGCCCTTTTTTACCGAAGCCTTTAAACGAGGCCACGGGTTTGTCGCTCAGCAGCGTGCGGCCAGCGCGTTGCAGCGCGTTGCTCTCCAGTTCGCGGCCCAGCATCATCTTCACCAGTTCGATTTGCGGCAGCTCGCGGGTTTCGCGGCAGCCGACAAAGCTGCCGTTTCGCAGCACGGTGATGCGGTCGCTGACCTCGTAGACCTGGTCAAGAAAGTGGGTGACGAAAATAAGCGCCACCCCCTGCTCGCGCAGCTGGCGCATCAGGGTAAAGAGCATCTCCACCTCCTGGGTATCCAGGCTGGCGGTGGGCTCATCAAGAATAAGCACTTTTGCCGACAGGTCGATGGCGCGGCAAATGGCCACGATTTGCTGCATCGCCACCGAGTAGCGGTTCAGCGGCTCGCGGACGTCCAGCGAAAAGCCGTAGGATTCCATCAGTTCACTGGCGCGTTTCTCCATCTCTTTGCGGCGTAGAAAGCCGAACCGACGGGGCTCCCGGCCAATAAACAGGTTATCCGCCACCGACATATTGGGCAGCAGGTTAACCTCCTGATACACCGTGCCAATACCCAGCTGCTGGGCATGGGCGGTGTTTTTCGGGCGAATTTCATTCCCTTCCAGCCAGATAGCGCCTTTATCGGCATGGTAAACGCCGGTTAACGCTTTGATTAAGGTGGATTTGCCCGCGCCGTTTTCGCCAAGTAACGCCATGATCTCGCCTTTGCGCAGGCTGAAATCGACGTTATCCAGCGCCTTAACGCCGGGAAAGAACTTACTCAGGCCTTCTGTACGAAGGATCTCCTGGTGTGCCGTTGTGTTCATAGTGTCCCCTCACCCTGACCCTCTCCCGGCGGGAGAGGGGATCGACGTGCCGTTATGAAGAAGCGGGACTCAGTAGCCCATGTTTTTCTTCTTCTCTAACTCTTCTTTCGCCGTGTCCGGCAGGTAAAGCGTGGACTTGGTGATGGTCAGCTTTTCAGGCTGGGTGCCGTCTTTTTTGAATTTCTCCAGCGCGTCAAAGGCCGGGCCAGCCATGTTTGGCGTCAGCTCGACGCTGGCGTTGGCTTCGCCGTCGACCATCGCTTTAAAGATATCCGGTACGCCATCGATAGAGCCGGTGAGAATATCTTTACCCGGCTTCAGCCCGGCCTCTTTAATGGCCTGGATAGCGCCAATCGCCATGTCGTCGTTATGGGCGTAAACCATGCAGATGTTCTTGCCGTTATTCTCAGCTTTGATAAAGCTCTCCATGACCTCTTTCCCTTTACTGCGGGTGAAATCGCCGGACTGAGAACGGATGATTTTAATATTGGAGGCTTTAGAGATGGCCTCGGCGAAGCCTTTTTTACGGTCAATCGCCACGCTCGCGCCAACGGTGCCCTGCAGCTCCACCACGTTACACGGCTTGTCGCCAACCTGTTTTACCAGCCATTCGCCAATCAGCTTGCCTTCCAGCACGTTGTCAGCGGTAACCGTGGTCATATAAAGGGATTTGTCTTTTACATCAATGGAGCGGTCGAGGAGGATCACCGGGATTTCCGCGTCTTTGGCCTCTTTCAGCACCGGCTCCCAGCCGGTCGCCACCACCGGCGCGATGAAAATCGCATCCACGCCCTGAGCGATAAACGAACGAACGGCTTTGATCTGGTTCTCCTGCTTTTGCTGACCGTCAGCAATCTTAAGCGTGATACCGCGTTTTTGGGCTTCGCTTTTCGCGACGTTGGTTTCCGCGGCTCGCCAGCCAGACTCAGAACCAACCTGTGAAAATCCCACGGTTAAGGGGGCGGCCATCGCCATAGACGACATGGCTGCTGAAACTGCTGTGACAAGAAGTAAGCGCTTCCACATAAGTGTGTCCTCGTAGGGTTATTGTTGGCTACAACTTCACCTGCGGGGAAACTATAGACAATAAGAGATGTAACAAAATGAGTTACATCACAAATCAGAAAAGTGAATGAATTGTTAGTTCTTAGTTGAGATCTGACGCGCGAAATTGTCCGGGCCGATCGTTCTGCCCTGTCCCTTGATAAGACAGAAAATTTAGCTGCAACAAAATTGTTATAAATCCAGTGTAACCGCTTCCATATTTTTATTAATGATGCAGCTATCTTTATGGACAATTCGACTGAAAAAGGGGGAATAAAAGCCAAGAGAAATGGCGGCGGAGGATAAAACAGCCCAAGACATTCCTGAGGAGTTGGCTATAATACCCGGCACTTGTTTGCCACACATCTCAAAGGAAACAAACATGAGCTTACTCAACGTCCCGGCGGGCAAAGAACTGCCAGAAGATATCTATGTAATCATCGAGATTCCGGCAAACGCCGACCCGATCAAATACGAAGTTGATAAAGAGAGCGGCGCGCTGTTCGTTGACCGTTTCATGTCTACTGCAATGTTCTATCCGTGCAACTACGGTTACATCAACCATACCCTGTCTCTGGATGGCGACCCGGTTGACGTTCTGGTCCCGACCCCGTACCCGCTGGAACCCGGCTCAGTCATCCGCTGCCGTCCGGTTGGCGTACTGAAAATGACCGACGAGTCTGGCGAAGACGCGAAGCTGGTTGCGGTACCGCACACCAAGCTGAGCAAAGAGTACGATCACATTAAAGATGTGAACGACCTGCCGGAACTGCTGAAAGCACAGATCACCCACTTCTTCGAGCACTACAAAGACCTCGAAAAAGGCAAATGGGTGAAAGTTGACGGCTGGGACAATGCAGAAGCGGCTAAAGCTGAAATCATTGCTTCCTTCGAGCGCGCAGCGAAGAAATAATCCGTTTTAGTGAAAACCGCCTCTGTCACCAGAGGCGGTTTTTTTATGCCCGTAGTGCTGGCTTTTGCGTTCAAAACGGCTGAATGCCAGGCTGTCATAAAAGTGCCATAAAACTCTTTTCGTTGCGTTATTAACGGCATAGCGATAAACCCCGCCAGTAGCGTACTTCCGCCCTGTAAAGTCCCTTAGCGGATGGTCGATATCCCAGTGAGTAAACGATATATCCACCTGCTAACGGAATCTGTATGAAACTAAATCAATTCACCATCGGGCAACGACTTGGCCTTCTGGCAACCCTGTTGCTGCTGGCGACGCTCTTTATCGGGCTGCGCGGAATGGCAATCAACAGCGCCAGCAATGCGCAAAACCAGCAGATGATGGCCACTGAAAGGGTGCTGGCAGACAGCATTGATACCGCCCGCAATGCCCAGGTACAGTTTAAAATCCAGGTGCAGGAGTGGAAAAACACCTTACTGCGCGGCAGCCAGAGCCAGGAAGCGTTCGATAAATACAAAAACGCGTTTGTCTCCCAAAGTCAGAAAACCCAGCAGCTGTTGCAAAAGCTCAGCGGCCTGCTGCCGCAGCTGGGCATGGATAACGGGCTGGTTGAAAAAACGCGCCTGCTGCATGCAGATTTAGAGCGGCACTATCTGAGCGCGCTGCAGCAGTATGCGCTGACCGATCCGGGTAGCGCTCAGCGGGTGGACGGTCTGGTGACCGGCCTCGATCGTGAGCCTACCAAAATGATCGACGAGGTTGTCGCCCGTACGCTGGCGCACGCCAGCGCGGTTCATGCGAAGACAGAGGCCCAGAACCTGGCCCAGTATCAACAAACCCGCCTGATGCTGCTGCTGGCTATGGCGCTGACCATGCTTGCGGGGGCGATTATTACCTGGTGGCTGGTGCGCAGCATTACCCATCCGCTGGCACAGGCGGTGGCGGTCGCCCGCACGGTAGCGGCCGGGGATCTGCAAACGACCTTTAACGTTTCCGGGCGCGATGAGACGGCAGAGCTGATGCAGGCGCTGCAGGAGATGAACGGCAATCTCACCCGCATTGTGTACGGCGTTCGTCATAGCACCGAATCCATCGCTTCCGCCTCGGTGCAGATTGCGACCGGCAGCCGGGAGCTCTCCTCCCGCAACGAGGCGCAGGCCAGCGCGCTGGAGCAGACCGCGGCCTCAATGGAAGAGCTGACCTCAGTGGTAAAAAGCAACGCGGAAAATTCCCGTTTCGCCAGTACCATCGCCCGCGATGCCTTCGCGATTGCCGGGCAGGGTGGCGAGGCGGTGGAGCGCGTGGTCCAGACCATGAGCGATATCCACCAGCTTTCCAGTGAAATCAACAGCATTATCGGCGTCATTGACAGTATCGCCTTCCAGACCAATATTCTGGCGCTGAACGCCGCGGTGGAAGCCGCCCGCGCTGGCGCAGAAGGCCGGGGATTTGCGGTCGTTGCCGCCGAAGTGCGCGCGCTGGCGCAGCGTTCAGCCTCGGCGGCGCGGGATATCCGCGCGCTGATTGATAACTCGGTAAACCGCATCGCCGAAGGCAATTCGCAGGTTCAGAACGCCGGTTCGGCCATGGCCGATATCCTGCGTAGCGTGCAGCAGGTGAGCGAACTGGTGGAGGCGATTTCTGCGGCAAGCAAAGAGCAGAGCACGGGCATTGACCAGGTTAACGTTGCGGTCACGCATATGGATACGGCCACCCAGCAGAATGCCACGCTCTCTCAGGAGTCGTCTGCCGCCGCCCATGAGATGCAGCGCCAGGCACAGGAGCTGCTGGAGGCGGTGAGCCTCTTCAAGCTGCGCCAGAGCGCGGCGTAAAACCCGCGCTTTTCGCCCGTAAAAACAACGCCACCCGAAGGTGGCGTGTGAATAATGTTTCAGGGGACAAACTAATACTGCTCTCTGTCCAGCCAGTTGCCGGTAGGGATAAACGTTCTCCCCTCTACCGACCGCTGGTAGACATACATCCAGGCGCTGCCATAGGGCGTCTGGATCAACTGGCGTTTGTATTCGCCCCCCGCCGTGCGGAGCGCATCCAGTTCGCTCAGGGTTGCCGCATCAATGCGATACACTTCGCCTTGCACATTTCCATCGCCCGGCACAGCGCCGGGGTAGTGCCCCAGACTGTAGAGTTGATAATGTTCAACGCTGTGATCGCCCAGCCACTGAGCGTTGGTCATCCAGTGGCTGTTGCCCTGCTTGCGTCGTAAACTGCCGTAGACAAATATTCGCATTGCTAAAACTCAAACTGATAGAGCAAATCAAGTGCCTGATCTATGCCAGACACCGCTTCCAGATACAGCTTAGGCATCAGGCGATAACGTAACGTGAGAGTCGCCAGCGAGTCAAAAATTCCCACACCATATTTTACCTGCAGACCCGGCAATACATAGCCGCTGACCACCACCTGGGATGAGTCTCCCACCCCTTCGGTATCCAGCGCCAGATTACTGACGCCAAAGGTCTCGCCGATTTTACCCACAACCTGCCCACTTTGTGCAACCCCCAGGCCCACCAAAGCGGATGTCATTGCATCGCTGTCGCTCTGACCGCTCTCCAGCCCCTGCCCGCGCAGCAGATAGGAAAGCGCCTCCTGCTGCGACATTGCCGGGTCGGAGAAGATCTCCGCTTTCGGCTCATCGGCGTAGCCCGTCACCCGCACGCCGGCAATCACATCGTTTTCCGTGGCCTCCGGGTTACGAATAGCCTCAATGTTGAGCAGCGGCTGGTCCGGCGGCCCGGAGAAGAGAAGCTCCCCTTTACGCACCAGCAAATCCTGGCCGTAGGCGTGGTAGCGCCCTTCCGGGATGTTGATCTGCCCGTTCAGCCCCAGCCCCTGTTTGTCCTGCGCCACTTTCAGATCGCCGGTCAGGCGCGCTTTCAGGCCAAAGGCGTTCATGCGCACATTGTTGCCGACGTGGACAATCAGGTTGCTGTTGATAGGGATCGCCGCGCTTTTCGCCTCTTCCGGCTGCAGATTGGCATCAAGCATCACCTCATCGCTGGAGGTGTCTACGGCGCTCTCCGGCAGTTCATGAACCACGATGCGCGCCCACGGCACGTCGACCCGGCCATCGAGCGTAAACAGGCTCGGCGTGGCTTCAAACACCAGATCCGGCGAGACGTCCAGCCGCACCATCGGCGGCACGGTAATGCGCACGTCACTGCCCTTCGCCGTTACCCTGGCGCGCCAGTTATCAATCTGGCTCCAGTCCGCGTTACCGCCAAGGTTAATCTGCCCCTGGCGGGTGCGCACAACGCCCTGCAGCGTCGAACTGGTGCCGTTGAAGTTCATCGCCAGCTGGCTGGGCTGCATCTCAAACGGCATAAAGTTGCCTTCGACATCCACGCCGTTAAGCTGCATCTGGCCGAAAAGCTGCGGGCTTTGCAGGTTGCCGGCAAGGCGCAGGTTGGCGTTCAGCAGGCCTGCCGCTTTCTCGCCGCGGGTAAAGATAGCGTTCGCCATCGCCAGCGAGAAGTTGCGGATGTTGACGCTGCCGCCCAGGTTACGCTGCCCCTGCGGATCGGTGACCTGTACCTGACCATCGAACTGGCCGTTGTTGTTGAGGCGCATCGTCCAGCCGAGGTCGGCGCGGTTGTTTTTCAACTGCGCGTTCAGGTTCAGCAGATCGAACGCCACCAGCAGCGGCGAGCCGTTAATGATCTGCGTGACGCGCACGTTACGCCCGTTGAGCGTCACCGATCCCTGAGGCAGCCCCTCTTTGGTGGTGTCCCAGGCCACGTCGGCCTTGCCGCTAAAGGTGCCGCTGGCCTGAGTGACCTCCGGCAGATACGGCTTAATCATCGCCAGATCGAAGCGGTTCAGATTGACCACCGCATGCCCTTCCGCGCCCGCGTCGACGGTCTGCGGCACGCACAGCTCGGCGTTGGGGTTGCTCCAGCAGTGCGGCCCGATGCTGATTTTCTGCTCCTGGTTGCGATAGTCCAGCGCGACGCTGCGGTTCAGCGTTACCGGGCCGACAGGGGTAGTAAAGCGGGTATCGCTGAGGGTGCCTTTCCAGCGCTGCTCATCACGATCGAAACTGCCCGCCAGCCTTAGCTGCCCGGCCACCGGCTCGCCCTGCACCCGCAGCTCAAGCTCATGCTGCTTCTCGCTGCCTTTGGCCGCCAGCGTCACCAGGCTGAGATTGACGTTCGGCTGCGACAGGCGTTCCACCCGCACGTTGAGCGTGCCGCCAAGCTGATCGGTGGATTTCACATCGCCTTTCACCAGCACGCGGGCGACGCGCAACTCCTGCCAGCGCAGATTGTTGGCGGTGATATCCGCCAGCACCTGCGGGGCTTCTACCGTGCCGCGAATATTCACCAGCCCTTTCGCCGTACCGCCTAACCCAGGCAGGGCGTTATCCAGACCCGGCGCGTTAATCTGCGCGTCGAGGTTTAAGTCTTTCACCCCCAGCTCGCCTTTGACGTCCGCCGTGTTGCGCCCCAGCGTCAGATGCAGGCCAGGAATGGTCCACTGCATGTAGCTGTTGCCCCGCACTTTGCCGTCAACGCTCACCTTGTTTTGCTTCACGTTGCCCGCAAGCTTCAGCTCAGGGATATCCACCTGCCAGCTACCGCCATACAGGCTGCCGCGCATCTTCGCCAGCCCGTCCAGCTTCGCCGGCCAGTCGGGGAACGTTTTGGCGGTATTGATACCGTCCAGCGTCAGTTCGCCGCGCCAGCTAATGGCCTGTTGCCAGTCAAGCAGGGCTTTCAGTTCGGTTTTTCCTTCCAGCGCCGCCACGCTCAGCTTGTCGATATTGATCTGCTGTTCATTGCCTTTGCCGTCGAGGGTAATCGCGGCGGGCGGAATATCCTGCCCCTTCACCGCCGTGCGGAATGAGAGCGTGTAGTCCGTCATTTTGCCGGTCAGCTTGAGTTTGACATCGTCGGCCTGGTACTGTTTTTCACCGGTAAACGGCCAGTAAAGCTGCTCGCTGGTGATGTCGAGATTAAGCGGCAGGCCGGCTTCGGCAAGCTGGGTCTGCCCGCGCAGCACCACATCCACCGGGCCGGAGAGATTCACGCCGAACTCAAGCTGCTTGCGCACCTCGCCGCCGACTTTAATCTTCACCTTTTCGCCTTTGATCGGGTCGACGTTGAGGGTGCTGTTAAGGGTGAGGTCGACCGGCCAGTCGTTCTGCAGTTTTGCCGTACCGGTGGCGTTCAGCGTCCCCTGGGTCGAGTCGATATCCAGCGCATCGAGCCGCATGTTGCCATCTATACTGCTGACCTTAAGCAGCATATTGCTGACGGTAATATCGGTATCGCCGGTCAGGCGTAGCTGTTCGCCGCGAAACTCTTCAATATTGAGGTTAAGCGGCAGGTGAACATCGGTCATTTCCGGCAATACCGGCTTTGAGAAAAGCTGCTTTAAGGACTCGCCCAGCGGCAGTTCATCCGGCTTCGGGTTATCGATCTTCGGTTCCACCACCTCTTCCTGCGCCACGTCCGCCACTTTCGGCAGCGCAATCAGCAGGCCGCGCAGAGAGGTGGGTTTCAGCGTCAGGTTCTTCTCTTCCCAGTTCAGACCAGAGGTGAAATCCATAACCGACACGGTGGTGTCATCAATTTTGATATTAACGTTGTTGAGCGCCACCCGGCCCAGGGTTATCGGATACGGCGTGGAGAGATCAAGCGGGCCGCTATCCTCCTCTTCAACCTGCGCCGCGGGCGGCATCTTTTTGGTATCGACAACCACGTTAATGTCTTTCAGGGAGATATCGTTCACGCACAGGCTGCTGTCGCGCAGGCAGGCGAGTTTTACCGCCAGGTGTAATTCTCCTGCGTTAACCGCCACGCCGGGCTGGTCGTAGCGCACATTTTTCAGGGTCAGGTCGCGCCAGCCGCCCGTGACCTGGCCAATCTCCAGCCCCGGCACCCAGCGGTTAGCCGCCTTAAACAGAATATGTAAACCGCTTGTCGTGCCGACGAGGAAAATAACCGTCGCCAGCAGCAGGATGATAAACGCCAGCACGCCGAGGCTGATTTTCTTCCATAAACTCATAATTCAGGCCCCAGACCGAGGTAAAACTGTAAACCGTGTTCGTCTTTATCGCCCACCGGAACGGCGAAATCGAGCTTAATAGGGCCGACCGGCGACTGCCAGCGCACGCCGACGCCGGTGCCGGTTTTAAAGTCGCTGCGGCGGATATCGCTCACCGCCTCGCCGCTGTCGACGAAGACCGCGCCCCACCATTTCCCCGTCACGTTGTACTGATACTCCAGCGATCCGGTCGCCAGCTTCGAGGCGCCGATAAGCTTGCCGTCGTCATCTTTTGGCGAGATCGATTTGTACTTATAGCCGCGAATGCTGCGATCGCCCCCGGCGAAGAAGCGCAGATCCGGCGGCACGCGATCGAAGTCGTCGGTTTCGATCCAGCCCAGATTGCCGCGCGCCACAAAGCGGTGGCGATCGTAGAGGGTGCGGATCCAGACGTTCTGCGCCTGGGCGACAACAAAGTCCACATCCGATCCCCAGAGGGTGCTGGAGTAATCCACCGAATAGCGCTGGGAGTCGCCCCAGGTGGGCATCAGGCCGCCGCGCGAGCGGGTGCGGCTAATCATCACCCCTGGGTAGAGCAGCATAGTGGTGTTGGTGACGCTGGCCTGGGTAAAGTGGTCGAGGCTCCAGCGCAGGTTGATGGCGCGCTGCCAGCCGCTGGACAAATCCCAGTAGCGGGAGACCGCAAGGGTGGTGGAGTCCGCCTCGGTATCGTTAAGATCGGTGCGTTTAAAGCCGCCCTGCACCAGGTAATACTGTTCGAGCGGGTTTTTCAGCAGCGGCATTTTATAGCTGAAATCGAGCTGCTGTTCTGGCGCGGAGAGGCTGGCTGTGGTGGAAAAGCTGTGGCCGTAAGAGTTGACCCACGGCTTACGCCAGGTGGCTTTTACCCGCGGCCCGACGTCGGTGGAGTAACCCACCCCCGTCTCTACGGTGTTTTCAATGCGTGGCGAGACTACCGCTTTCAGCGGCAGCACTTTGGTTTTGCGCGCTTTATCGAACTCAGGGGCGACAATAACCGAGTTAAACCAGCCGGTAGCCGACAGGCGACGGTTAAGCTCCCCCAGATCTTTGGTCTGGTAATAGTCGCCCTTTTCAAACGGCACCAGGTTTTGCAGGTATTCGTCGCGGATCTGCGACCCGGCGAAGGTAACATCGCCAAAGCGGTAGCGCTCCCCGCTGTCGTAGTCGATATCCCAGAAAGCCTGATGCCGGTCCAGCGACACGCCGAGCTGGCTGTGGTTGTACTGGCTGTCAAAGTAGCCTTTACGTAGGGCAACGCGGGTCAGGGACTTTTTAAACGACTCATAGTCGCCATGATTAAGCACGGTGCCGGTCGCCGGGCGCGTGCTCAGCAGGGAGATATAATCGTCGTCGGTACGCGCGCCGCCGCGGAGCACCACATTCGTGCCGCCAATACGCACCGGCTCGCCGGGGGAGACCCGGGCAATCAGAACCTGGCGTCCTTTCGCCGGAGGCGGACGCAGATCGAAGACAATTGTCGGCTCATAGTAGCCGAGCGCTTTTAGCCCTTCACGAATGGCATCATCCACGCGCGCCTGAAAGCGCCGGTCCGGCGTCACTTCATCGCTCTCAATGGTGGACAACTGCGCGCGGACATTTTTTTGCAACGCGCCAGTCAGCCCTTCCAGCTGCAAACGCACGTTTGCCGCCAGGGCGCTATCGCTCGCCAGCAACAGGCCGGCAAAGCATAAAACACGGATTTTTGGCACGTTCTCTCCTGAATATCCCTTGTTTCCACCCCGGGAAGAAACGTCTACGCCGCTCCACGGCCTGTAAAAATCCAAAATATGGATTGAAAAACGGACGATACCCCAAATATTTCTTATGTTTAAATCTAGTCTCATTTATCACGTTTATTGTGTTAAAAGAGACGCTTCGTTACAACCTTCACCGCACTTCGTGATTCCGGGAGGCCTCACCATGAGTCTATTTGATAAAAAACACCTTGTTGCTCAGTCGGATGCACTGCCCGGACGTAACACGCCGATGCCTGTCGCCACGCTACATGCCGTTAACGAGCACTCCATGACCAACGTACCAGAGGGGATGGAAATCGCCTACTTTGCGATGGGCTGCTTCTGGGGCGTGGAGCGACTTTACTGGCAATTGCCGGGCGTTTACAGCACTGCGGCGGGCTATATGGGCGGCTATACGCCAAACCCAACCTATCGGGAAGTGTGCAGCGGGCAGACCGGTCATGCCGAAGCGGTACGCGTCGTTTACGACCCGGCCGTCGTCAGCTACGAGCAATTGCTACAGGTTTTCTGGGAAAATCACGATCCAGCCCAGGGGATGCGCCAGGGGAACGACCACGGGACGCAGTACCGTTCCGCCATCTACCCGCTGACGCCGGAACAGGACGCCGCCGCGCGTGAGAGTCTTGCGCGTTTCCAGGCCGCCATGCGCGCCGCCGGTGACGATCGCGCTATTACCACCGAAATCGCCACCGCCCCACCCTTCTATTATGCAGAAGACGATCACCAGCAGTACCTGCACAAAAATCCGTACGGCTACTGCGGGATCGGCGGCATTGGCGTCTGCCTGCCGCCGCAAAGCTAACGGGTAGTTAATGCTCTGGCAGCGTTAGCAGGCCTTACGCTATACTACCCCTCGAAATTGCCGGTTCACCGCTTCGGACCGGCTTTCATTGTGTTTTACCACATGGATATTTCAACTTCCCTTCCGAGGATCTGGCGAATAGCCGGATAAGATATGTTAAACAGCATCTTAGTCATACTCTGTCTGATAGCTGTGAGCGCGTTTTTCTCGTTATCCGAGATATCGCTTGCCGCTTCCAGGAAAATCAAACTTAAACTGCTGGCCGATGATGGCAATATCAACGCCCAGCGCATCCTGAAAATGCAGGAGAACCCCGGCACCTTCTTTACCGTGGTGCAGATTGGCCTTAACGCCGTCGCCATTCTTGGCGGTATCGTGGGCGATGCGGCCTTCTCTCCGGCGTTCTACAACGTGCTCATTAAGGTCGTCTCGCCGGAACTGGCCGAACGCCTGAGCTTTATTATCTCGTTTTCGGTGGTCACGGGGATGTTCATCCTTTTTGCCGACCTCACCCCGAAACGCATCGGTATGATTGCGCCCGAAGCCGTGGCTTTGCGTATCATCAACCCGATGCGCTTCTGCCTGTTTATCTTCCGCCCGCTGGTCTGGTTCTTTAACGGCATGGCCAACAATATCTTCCGTCTGTTTAAGCTGCCGATGGTGCGCAAAGACGATATTACGTCGGATGATATTTATGCGGTGGTGGAGGCCGGGGCGCTGGCCGGCGTGCTGCGTAAGCAGGAGCATGAGCTGATTGAGAACGTCTTTGAACTGGAATCGCGTACGGTTCCCTCTTCAATGACCTCCCGCGAAAACATCATCTGGTTCGATCTGCATGAAGATGAACAGAGCCTGAAAAATAAAGTGGCGCAGCATCCCCACTCGAAGTTCCTGGTCTGTAACGAAGATATCGACCACATCGTGGGCTATGTGGATTCGAAAGATCTGCTTAACCGTGTGCTGGGCAACCAGAGCCTGGCGCTTAATAGCGGCGTGCAGATCCGCAACACCCTGATCGTGCCCGATACCCTGACGCTCTCCGAAGCGCTGGAAAGCTTTAAGGCCGCCGGGGAAGACTTCGCCGTGATCATGAATGAATATGCGCTGGTGGTGGGTATCATCACCCTGAACGACGTCATGACCACGCTGATGGGCGATCTGGTAGGCCAGGGGCTGGAAGAGCAGATCGTCGCCCGTGACGAAAACTCATGGCTGATTGATGGCGGAACGCCGATCGATGACGTGATGCGCGTGCTGGATATCGATGAGTTTCCGCAGTCCGGCAACTATGAAACCATCGGCGGCTTTATGATGTATATGCTGCGAAAAATCCCGAAACGTACCGATTCGGTGAAGTTTTCCGGCTATAAGTTTGAGGTGGTGGATATCGATAACTACCGTATCGATCAGCTGCTGGTGACCCGTATTGACGCCAAAGCCACGGTGTTAACGCCGAAGCTGCCGGACGCTGAGAACCAGAGCGAAAGCTAAATCCCTTCCCCTGAAAATACCAACGGCTCCGTTACGGAGCCGTTTTTATTACTGCGATTACTGCATAGCACAAGTGATTACGCCATCTCAGTGTTCAGATGCATAACCTGACGGTTGACTTCTGACATCACAGCATAGTGCTGCTTATCCTTCACTTTCGGGACGAGGATTTTGCCTTTATCGAACTCGAAAGCGCCAACATCCTTGATATACAACCGTCCACGAAACAGGATTTTCACGTACTTCGCCACTTGACGTGGGTTGTAACGCTGGAAAATTTTCATTTTTGTATCTCCTGCTGAGTATTACGCCCTTGCGGTGCCACATTTGGCCCGACAGTGATGAGCGCAAATTTTGTTGCTCAATGACTATAGTTCAGAAACCTGAGGACACCTAGTCTGTATAAGTTTTTTACCTTTTGATTACAGTTATTCAGAATTTTCTTTGCAGCTTGTTAATGTCAGCAGTATAAGCCGTCGTTTTTACACAGATATGTGCGTTCACCCGCAAACTGGCATCCTGCTTGCGGGAAAAGTGCCTCGATCGCACATATCATTAAAAGGTTAAGCCAAGTGGTCGGATCACCTGCAAACATTACAAGGAAACACCATGACTTTACGAAATATTCTGGCAGCGAGCTGCCTGCTGATGCCGCTTCTGGCGCAGGCGCATAACTTTGAGAACAACCAGCGCGTACCGCCCGTGGGCATCGCCGACCGGGGGGAGTTGTTTTACGATAACGGTAAGTTTAGCTATAAAAAATGGAATAGCGCGCAGCTTCCTGGCAAAGTGCGACTTGTACAACATATTGCCGGTCGGACCTCTGCCAAAGAGAAGAACGCCGCGCTGGTCGAAGCGATTAAATCGGCTAATCTCCCCCACGATCGCTACCAGACCACCACCATCATTAATACCGATGACGCCATTCCCGGCTCGGCCATGTTCGTGCGCAGCAGCATTGAAAGTAATAAAAAGCTCTATCCGTGGTCGCAGTTTATTGTCGATAGCGATGGCGTAGCGCGCAAAGCCTGGCAGCTTGAGGAAGAGGGATCGGCGGTCGTGGTGCTGGATAAAGACGGGCGGGTGCAGTACGCCAAAGACGGCGGGTTAACCCAGCAAGAGGCGCAGCAGGTGGTTGCCCTGCTGCGTCAGTTACTCAGTAAATAGAGACCCTAAAGCCGGGGTTCAGGAACGATTCACGCGGCGTGTAATCCAGGGTCCGGCCCTGCCAGTCGTGAACGTGCGCCCCGGCAGCTACCGCCACCGCATGGCCTGCGGCGGTGTCCCAGACGTTAGTCGGCCCGAAGCGGGGGTAGAGCTGAGCCTGCCCCTCCGCCACCAGACAAAACTTCAGGGATGAGCCAATGGCCGTGGTCTGGTGTTCCCCGAGCTGGGTTAGATACTCCTGTAGCTCAGTATCCTGCTGCGCATGGGAGCGGCTAATGACCACCAGCGGCGGGCGCGCGTCGCGCACCTGAATAGGGTTGCGCACCCCGCTCTCCTCCTTCCACGCTTTCCCCTCCGCGGCGCTGTACATCACCTTCAGCACCGGCGCATAAACCACGCCCAGCACCGGCTTACCCTGTTCAATCAGAGCGATGTTCACCGTGAACTCACCGTTGCGTTTAATAAACTCTTTAGTGCCATCCAGCGGGTCCACCAGCCAGTAACGCTGCCAGTGCTGGCGCACCTCCCAGCCGGGGGGATCTTCTTCTGAGAGCAGCGGAATGTCCGGCGTGAGCGCCTGCAAACCGCGCGCAATGACGCCATGCGCTGCAATATCCGCCGCCGTGACCGGAGAGTCGTCTGCTTTACTGGTCACCTCCATCGGCTGGTGACCGTCATAAACCTGCATGATGGCATCGCCTGCTTCTCGCGCAAGCTGACAAATCGCTTCTAACATCATCCACCTCTTTGTTATGGCAGTGGGATCTAACTCATTGTTTTACTTATATCGCATTACGTCTGATTCTGCCAGGTGTGATAGTTGTTGCATTTATGTGTCGTTTTTCATGGCAGAATTCACAATTCTGTAAGCAACAAAATGTAAATATCATTCTCTTTTGTGGCTTAGATCGAAAAAGGACACCTCTGATGATCAAGTTTAGTGTAACGCTCCTTGCCACGCTGATTGCAGCCAGCGTGCAGGCCGCAACAGTGGATTTACGCATTCTGGAAACCACTGATTTGCATAGCAACATGATGGACTTTGACTATTACAAAGATTCTGCGACGGAAAAGTTTGGCCTGGTGCGTACCGCCAGCCTGATTAACGCCGCCAGACAAGAAGCCAAAAACAGCGTGCTGGTGGATAACGGCGACTTAATCCAGGGCAGTCCGCTGGGGGACTATATGGCGGCGAAAGGGCTGAAAGCGGGAGAAGTACACCCGGTTTATCAGGCCATGAACACGCTGGATTACGCCGTCGGTAACCTTGGCAACCATGAATTCAACTACGGCCTCGACTACCTGCATAACGCGCTGGCCGGCGCGAAGTTCCCTTACGTTAACGCCAACATTATTGACGCCAAAAGCAAAAAGCCCCTCTTCACGCCTTACCTTATTAAAGAGACCGCGGTGACCGATAACGAGGGCAAGCCGCAGACGCTGAAAATTGGCTATATCGGTTTTGTACCGCCGCAGATTATGGTCTGGGACAAGGCCAATCTGAGCGGCAAAGTGACGGTAAATGACATCACCGAAACCGCGAAGAAGTATGTGCCGGAGATGCGGGAAAAAGGGGCGGATCTTGTGGTGATCGTCGCCCACTCCGGCCTCTCTGCTGACCCTTACCAGGCGATGGCGGAAAATTCCGTTTACTACCTGAGCGAAGTGCCGGGCGTTGACGCCATTCTCTTCGGCCATGCCCATGCGGTCTTCCCGTCGAAAGATTTCGCCAGCATCAAAGGCGCGGATATCGAGAAGGGTACGCTGAACGGCGTGCCATCGGTGATGCCGGGCATGTGGGGCGATCATCTGGGCGTAGTGGACCTGGTACTTAACAACGACGGAGGCAAATGGCAGGTTACCTCGTCAAAAGCCGAGGCGCGGCCCATTTACGACGCCGCGGCGAAGAAATCGCTGGCGGCGGAAGACAGCAAGCTGGTTAGCATTCTGCAACCCTCTCACGACGCCACCCGGGAGTTTGTCGGCAAACCTATCGGCAAATCCGCTGACAATATGTACAGCTACCTCTCGCTGGTGCAGGATGACCCGACCGTTCAGGTAGTGAACAACGCGCAGACCGCCTACGTGCAGCACTTTATTCAGGGCGATCCGGATCTGGCGAAGCTGCCGGTACTTTCCGCCGCCGCGCCGTTCAAAGCGGGCGGCCGTAAAAACGATCCGGCAAGCTTTGTCGAGGTTGAGAAAGGCCAGCTTACCTTCCGCAACGCGGCGGATCTCTATCTTTATCCCAACACGCTGGTGGTGGTGAAGGCGACCGGCAAAGAGGTAAAAGAGTGGCTGGAGTGTTCCGCCGGACAGTTTAACCAGATCGATCCCAACAGCGATAAGCCGCAGGCGTTGATCAACTGGGACGGCTTCCGCACCTATAACTTCGATGTGATAGACGGCGTGCAGTATCAGATTGATGTGACGCAGCCCGCCCGTTACGACGGCGAGTGTCAGAGCGTAAATCCGCAGGCCGAGCGCATCAAGAACCTCACCTTTAACGGCAAACCCATCGATCCAAACGCTCTGTTCCTGGTGGCAACCAATAACTACCGCGCCTACGGCGGCAAATTTGCCGGTACCGGCGACAGCCATATCGCCTTCGCCTCGCCGGATGAGAACCGCTCTGTGCTGGCGAAGTGGATAAGCGACGAGTCGGCACGGGCTGGCGAAATCCACCCGGCGGCGGACAATAACTGGCGGTTAGCGCCCATCCACAGCGACAAAGCGCTGGATATTCGCTTCGAAACCTCGCCGTCAGACAAAGCGGCGGCCTTTATTAAGGAAAAAGCGCAGTACCCGATGAAAAAAGTCGGCAACGACGACATCGGCTTTGCGCTCTACCAGCTGGATTTAAGGAAGTAATGTTGGTTTACCCGGAGCGACGTGCGCGCATCCGGGTAAATCAGGCTGCAGCCTCATGATTCGCCAGCACCTGCGGCAGGTTCAGCTCAATCCAGTCCGCCAGGTCCGCCACCTTCGCGCTCACCTCTTCACCCAGCGGCGTCAGGCTGTACTCCACATGCGGCGGCACCACCGGATATGAGACGCGACGGAGAAAGCCGTCCTGCTCCAGCGCCTGCAATGACTGGGCCAGCATCTTTTCACTGACGCCGCCCATCTTGCGGCGTAAATCACTGAACCGGTGCGTACCGTCGCGCAACGCCACCAGAATCAACACGCCCCAGCGGCTGGTGACATGTTTAAGCACATCCCGCGACGGGCACGCCTCGGCAAAGAGGTTGCCTTCACGCAGCTGCTCGCTAAGGGTCAGATTCGCTGTTTTCATACTTACCTTTTTGTACGTACTTACTAAAAGTTAGTTAAGGTGCTAGTGTGCCACAACACCAGACAAAGACGAAGAGGAAACATCATGATCGCAGTTACCGGCGCAACCGGCCAGCTTGGCGCACTGGCTCTTGAAGCATTACTAAAAAACGTCAACGCTGGCGAACTTGTCGCTATCGTTCGTAATCCGGCCAAAGCCGACGGCCTGGCGCAAAAAGGGGTAAATGTGCGTAAGGCGGATTATACCGACCAGGCGGCATTTACCGCCGCGCTGGCCGGGGTGGACAAACTGCTGCTTATCTCTTCCAGCGAAGTGGGGCAGCGTGCGGCCCAGCACCGCAATGTCATCAACGCCGCGAAAGCCGCCGGGGTGAAATTTATCGCCTATACCAGCCTGTTGCATGCGGATAGCTCCCCGCTCGCGCTGCGCCTGGAGCATGTCGAAACGGAAAACATGCTGGCGGAATCCGGCATTCCCTTCACCCTGCTGCGTAACGGCTGGTACAGTGAAAACTACCTTGCCAGCGCGCCTGCCGCCCTGCAACACGGGGTATTTATCGGCGCGGCGGGTGAGGGCAAAATCGCCTCGGCGACCCGCGCGGATTACGCCGCTGCCGCCGCCCGCGTGGTGAGCGAAGACGGTCACGCTGGCAACGTATATGAACTGGCGGGGGATGAGGCCTGGACGCTCAGCGAGCTGGCGGCGGAGCTCAGCAAACAGAGCGGCAAGCCGGTGGTTTATCAGAACCTGAGCGAAGCCGATTTTGCCGCCGCCCTTAAAAGCGCAGGGCTGCCGGAGGCCTTTTCGGATCTGCTGGCGGATTCCGATGTCGGTGCCTCGAAAGGCGGGCTGTTTGATGACAGCCGCACCCTGAGCAAACTGATCGGCCGCCCCACCACGTCCATCGCCGAAAGCATCCGCAGCACGCTGTAACTGTTACAAACTGGTTAATTTTTGTAGCATGCCGCCGGGTCATCCTCAATAATAAGGTGTGACCAGGCGGAGAAGAACAGTGGAAGGCGTACCGGAACAGTTCATAGACGAAAGAGACAGCGCGCGATTTCGCCATCTACCCGCATTGCCGGGGGTGGAGCTTTATCATGCGCATATCTCCCGCTACGCCTTCGAACCCCATACCCATGAAGCCTTTGGCATCGGCGCGATAGAAGCCGGCGCAGAGCGGTTTCGCTACCGCGGCGCGCAGTACATCGCCCCGGCGAACTCTGTCGTCACCATGAACCCGGATGAGCTGCACACCGGTGAAGCGGAGACCGCTGACGGCTGGCGTTACCGGATGGTGTATCTCGATCCCGCCCTGCTGGAAGAGGCCATCGGCATTCGCCACTGGTGGTTTAACGACGTCACCCGCCACGATCCCCGCCGTACACGGCAAATTTGCACGCTTATTCACGGCCTCTGGCACACTGACGATGCGCTGGCGCAAAAGGGGATGCTGCTGGATCTAATCGACACGTTCCGCCCGCTGGCGCGCCATGCGCCCGCCCGCGCGGAAGGCGCGCACCGCTTTGAACGGGTACGCGACTATCTGCACGATAATTTCATGCGCCCGCTAACCCTGGACGAACTGGCGCAGGTGGTCTCCCTCAGCCCGTACCATTTTCAGCGCCAGTTTAAGGCCCATTTTCACGTCACGCCGCATCAGATGCTGATGGCTATCCGGCTGTGGCGCGCCAAAACGTTTCTTACCCAGGGAATGGCCGCCGCCGATGTCGCGGCCGCCACCGGTCTTAGCGACCAGTCCCACCTGACCCGCGCCTTTACCCGCCGGTATGGCATCACCCCCGTGCGCTACCAGAAACAGGTGGCGCCGCGTTAATGCGCAACCTCATACAATATTCCGCCCGCCCTCTGCCCTACACTCTTGCCGCAAACGGTAAACAGGAACGACGAAATGGTTAGCGGCGTGTTGTATGCCCTGCTTGCGGGGATGATGTGGGGGTTAATTTTTGTCGGGCCGCTGCTGGTGCCGGACTATCCGGCGGTATTGCAGTCTACCGGGCGCTATCTGGCGCTGGGGATAATCGCCCTGCCGCTGGCCTGGCTGGGCCGCCAGCGTTTACGCCAGCTTAAACGCGCGGACTGGCTGACCGCCCTGGCGCTGACCATGATGGGCAACCTTATTTACTACGTCTGCCTTGCCAGCGCTATTCAGCGCACCGGCGCGCCCATCTCCACGATGATAATCGGCACCCTGCCGGTGGTGATTCCCGTCTTCGCCAACCTGCTCTACAGCCAGCGCGACGGCAAGTTCGCCTGGCGTAGCCTGGCCCTCGCGCTGCTGTGCATCGCCGCAGGACTCGGTTGCGTCAATATCGCGGAATTGCGCGGCGGGCTGGTGGATTTTTCCTGGTGGCGCTACGGCTCAGGCATTCTGCTGGCGCTAATATCCGTCGTCTGCTGGGCGTGGTATGCCCTGCGTAATGCCCGCTGGCTGCGGGAAAACCCTGATAAAAACCCGATGATGTGGGCGACCGCCCAGGCGCTGGTGACGCTGCCGGTTTCTTTGCTGGGCTACGTTGCGGCCTGCCTGTGGCTTAACGTACAGCAGCCCGACTTCGCTCAGCCTTTCGGCCCGCGTCCCGCCGTGTTTGTCGGCCTGATGCTGGCTATTGCGGTGCTCTGCTCGTGGGTGGGCGCGCTGTGCTGGAATATTGCCAGCCAGCGGTTGCCCACGGTGATTGTCGGGCCGCTTATCGTTTTTGAAACGCTGGCGGGCCTGCTGTACACCTTTTTACTGCGTCAGAGCATGCCGCCTTTGCTCACGCTGTGCGGTATCGCCCTGCTGGTGTGCGGCGTGGTGATGGCGGTACGGGCCAAACCGCAAAAGCCGCGCGTAAAGTCCATTTCCGACGCTATCTCATAAGCGTCGGCTACGGACGATTTACCCCGCCCCGAAAGGGGTATATCATCGAATTAAAGATGCATTTAAAATACATGTTATAAATTCAGATGAGGTAATCGTTATGGCTTTCCGTGACCAACCGCTGGGCGAACTGGCGCTCTCTATTCCTCGCGCTTCCGCCCTGTTTCGCAAATACGATATGGACTACTGCTGTGGCGGCAAACAGACGCTGGAGCGTGCAGCGGCACGCAAGGAGCTGAATATCGACGCCATAGAAGCAGAGCTGGCGACGCTGGCCGAACAGCCAGTAGAGAAGGAGTGGCGCACAACCGCGCTGAGCGAAATCATCGATCATATTATCGTGCGTTATCATGACCGCCACCGCGAACAGCTGCCGGAGCTTATTCTGCAAGCGACCAAAGTGGAGCGCGTTCACGCCGACAAACCGAACGTGCCGAAGGGGCTGACCAAATATCTCTCTATGCTGCATGAGGAGCTCTCCAGCCATATGCTGAAAGAGGAGCGCATTCTGTTCCCGCTTATCAAACAGGGCATGGGCAGCCAGGCGAATGGGCCAATTAGCGTGATGGAAAGCGAGCATGACGAAGCGGGTGAACTGCTGGAGGTGATTAAGCACATCACCAATAATGTCACGCCGCCGCCGGAAGCGTGCACCACCTGGAAAGCGATGTACAACGGCATTAATGAATTAATCGACGATCTGATGGAACACATCAGCCTGGAAAATAACGTTCTGTTCCCGCGTGCCCTCGCTGGAGAATAAAAAAAGGCGCCTGAGAGCGCCCTGATTCATGGAAGTCTTCTGAGCCGCCTGCGCGGCTCTTTTTTATGGCTGCAAATTAGCGTTTGTCCGCCAGACGTTTTTTCCCAACGACCAGCCAGCCCAGACCCAGCACGATAAACCACAGCGGGGTCACCATCAGCGCCTGCCGCGTGTCCGCTTCCAGCGTCAGCAGCGCCAGCACGAAGACAAAGAACACCATGCAAACCCAGCACATCAGCTTGCCAAGCGGCATCTTATAGGTGGATGCGGCGTGCAGCTGCGGACGGTTTTTACGATAGGCCAGATACGAGCAGAGAATAATTGTCCAGACGAACATAAACAGGATCGCTGAGACGGTCGTGATCATGGTGAACGCGGCAATCGCGCTTGGATTCACATACAGGATCACTACCCCGCCCAACAGACAGATGCAGGAGAAGGTCAGCCCTTTTGCCGGTACGGCGCGTTTTGAGAGCTTACCAAACGCCTTCGGCGCGACCTTATCCTGCGCCAGGCCAAACAGCATGCGGCTGGTGGAGAAGACGCCGCTGTTAGCGGAAGAGGCGGCGGAGGTCAGCACCACAAAGTTAATAATGCTTGCCGCAGCGGGCAGCCCCACCAGCACAAACAGTTCCACAAACGGGCTCTTATCCGGCACCACCGAACTCCACGGCGTGACCGACATAATCACTATCAGCGCAAACACGTAGAACATGATGATACGAATCGGAATAGAGTTAATCGCACGCGGCAGCGACTTCTCGGGATCTTTAGTCTCTGCGGCGGTGGTGCCCACCAGCTCTATGCCCACAAAGGCGAAGACCGCTATCTGGAAACCGGCAAAGAAACCGCTGATGCCTTTCGGGAACCAGCCGCCGTCATTCCACAAGTGCGCGAAGGAGGCTTCCACCCCGGTCGGCGATTTGAAATGCATCAGTACCATCACCAGCCCGACCACGATCAGCGCCACGATGGCGACAATCTTGATCATGGCGAACCAGAACTCCATTTCGCCAAACATTTTTACCGTGGCGAGGTTCAGGCTCAGCAGCAGCACCACTACGGCCAGGGCCACGATCCAGTCGGAAAGACCAGGGAACCAGAACTGGGCGTAAGCGGTGATCGCCACCACGTCCGCCATACCCGTTACCACCCAGCAGAACCAGTAGGTCCAGCCGGTGAAATAGCCCGCCCAGGGGCCAAGCAGATCGGCGGCAAAATCGCTGAACGACTTATACTCCAGGTTCGACAGCAGCAGCTCGCCCATCGCACGCATAACGAAAAAGAGCATAAAGCCGATGATCATATAAACAAAAATGATCGACGGCCCCGCCAGACTGATGGTTTTCCCCGAGCCCATAAATAGCCCGGTCCCGATTGCGCCGCCGATAGCGATAAGCTGAATATGCCGGTTTGTGAGATTTCGCCGTAGCGATTGTTCAGTCGACGCCTCTTCACCGGCGACAACTTTAACCTGATCTACCATGTTTATTTCCTGTCTGTGTTGTTGGGCTCTTCTGGCCTTTATGTGCATCAATCGTCCTCTCGGGGACGCAACGATATTAGGTAAGAATCGGCGGGATGAATACTCTGAATTAAATGTGATGTTAAATATTTGTTTAAAGTGAGTAGCATATCACTCAGACGACGCGATATAGCTCACAAAAATACACCAGCTAAGCGCAGGTGCAAGATAATATATCGGTATTTATATCATTTATGAATGATTCGCGCAGAAAGCGCGCTTCCTCTCATCGCAGGAGGAGAGGAAGCGATGGAACATTACAGGATTTCCAGCAGTTCCACTTCAAAAACCAGGGTGCTGAACGGCGGGATAGAGGCACCCGCGCCACGCTCGCCATAGGCCAGGTTATGCGGAATGGTCAGTTCCCATTTAGAGCCTACCGGCATCAGGGTCAGCGCCTCGATCCAGCCTGCGATAACGCCGTTCACCGGGAATTCCGCCGGTTCGCCGCGGGCAACGGAGCTGTCAAACACGGTGCCGTCAATCAGCTTACCGGTGTAGTGCACACGCACGCGATCGGTGCGTGCCGGGATCGCGCCTTCGCCCTGGGTGATAACACGGAACTGTAAACCAGACTCGGTGCTGTTTACCCCTTCGCGCTCGCGGTTCTCATCAAGGTATTTCACCCCTTCCGCCGCCATCTCTTCAAAACGAGCACGACGCACCGCATCAGCACGTTCATGGATTTCACGCAGCGCGCGATGCACCACATCCACCGGCACCGCAGGCTGTTTGCCTGCCAGCGCGTCCGCGATACCTGCGACCAGCGCTTCCGGCAACAGCCCCTGCAGACCGGAGTCACTAAGCTGCTGACCGACCTGCAAACCAATGCCGTAGCTGGCCTGCGCTTCGATGGTGTCAAACGTTGGGGTTGTCATGGCTTTTCCTTTCATCGCTTTTTAAAGTAGCGCGCAGCATAACAGTCGTGCCGCGGCGGGTAAACTTTGTCGCGGGAAAGATGACAAATCGCAGAGAAACGGAAAGAATAGACCCGGTAAGATATTTCTCAATATCGTGCAGTGAAACAAAGCATTACGCCGACCAGCAGACTGTTCGCCATCTTCACGCGACATGTAACGCCCATTATTTAGCGTATATACTCAACCAGACAGGATAAAAAATGACGCGGAGCAGGAGGAAAGCCATGCCCGGGCGCTTTGAACTGAAACCTACCCTGGCGAAAATCTGGCACGCCCCGGATAACTTTCGCATTATGGACCCGCTGCCGCTCATGCATCGTCGGGGAATCATCATCGCCGCCCTGCTGATGATTATCGGCTTTCTGCTGCCTGCGAACGACGAGCAGCCTGTCTCCTCAACCAGCCGCGAAGCGCAGCTGGATTTGCAGTCCCAGTCACAGCCGTCCTCTTCCGGGCAGGCGTTCCCGGTACAAAATCAACAGACCGCGCCCGCGCTTAACGAACCGCAGCAGACGGCCCCTCTTGAGCCGGAGCCGGTGCAGGAGCAGCCGCAGGATGAGGTGCAGGACGAGGCACAGGCGCCCGTATCTGCACCTGCCGCGGGCGGCATTGAACAGCAGTGGCGCAGCTATCGTATCGAACAGGGGAAAACGCTGGCGCAGCTTTTCCGCGACCATAACCTGCCGCCAACCGACGTCTACGCGATGGCGAAAGTGGAAGGGGCTGGCAAGCCGTTAAGCAGTTTGCAAAGCGGGCAGATGGTAAAAATCCGTCAGAACGCCAGCGGCGTGGTCACCGGACTGACCATTGAAGGCGCAGATGGCCAGGTGCTGTTCACCCGGCAACAGGATGGCAGCTTTATTCGCGCTCGCTAATGAGTTACCCCGGCGCGCCGGGGTAACGCTTATCTTATGCGGCTTTCCTGCCGACTTTATTCACCCACCAGATGCCGGAGCAGACCAGCACCAGCGCAACCGCATATTTCCATTCGAGAATATTTTCCCCCAGGAACATAGCCGACAACAGCACGCCTGAGACCGGGATCAGGAAGTTGAACGGCGCAATCATGCTTACGCGGTTGTACTTGAGCAGTACGCTCCACAGCGCGAAGGCGATAGAGGAGAGCAGCGTCAGGTAGCCCAGAATAGCGACCGAGGCGATGCCGTGTACCGCCAGCGAACCGCCAAAAATATAGCCGCCCACCGTTAGCGCCACCCCGCCAAATGCCAATTGGTAGCCCGTCATGACCATCGGATCGATAGTCTGGGAGAGGCGTTTACCGTAGAGCGTAGACGCCGACAGAATCAGCGCCGCCAGCATCACAAACCCGTCCCCCATCAGGCTAAAGCTGAAATCCAGCAGGCCGTTGCTGAGGTTAACCACCATCACGCCGGCAAAGCCCAGCACGCAGCCGAGGGTTTTGTTATAGCTCAGCTTATCGTTGTGGTAGATAAAGTGCGCCAGCAGCACGCTAAAGAAGGTGCCGGTGGCATTAATGATCGAGCCTTTTACGCCGGTAGTGAAAGCAAGGCCGATATAAAAGAAGGTGTATTGCAGCGAGGTTTGCGTCAGCCCCAGAAGCACAAGCTGCCCGTACTGGCGAGGCGCCAGAATAGTCAGCGGCCTGCGCTGGGCGGCGGCAAGCATCAGCAGCAGCAATCCGGCGAAGATAAAACGATAACCGGCGAAGACGATCTTTGAGGGGATATCGTCCGCGGCAATCTGGAAAATTTCATAGCCGCTCTTGATCGCCGGATAGGCGCTTCCCCACAGCAGACAACATAGCGCCGCACCCGCATAGGCCGCATGCTTGCGGGCAAAAAGCGGCGGCTGGCAGACATTTTCCATGCTTGCACCATTTCAAAATAACGTTTTATTTTGGATTATCGCGGAAAGGATAAGGAATAGCTATGAAGAAAACCGGGAAGCGGGAAGGCGCACGCAGAAAAGCAAAACGCCGGCACAGGGCCGGCGTTTTTACGCAACGTCAGAAACTGAATTACTCAGCAACAACGTTAACGATCAGTTTAGCGAATACTTCGCTGTGAACCTGGAAGTCCACTTCGTGTTCGCCAGTGGTACGCAGAACGCCGTTCGGCAGACGAACTTCGCTCTTAGCCACTTCAACGCCAGCTGCAGTTACAGCGTCAGCGATGTCGCGAGTACCGATGGAACCGAACAGTTTACCTTCGTCGCCAGCTTTAGACGCGATGGTTACAGTTTCCAGGGCGTTGATTTTCTCAGCGCGTGCATTGGCAGCAGCCAGAACGTCAGCCAGTTTAGCTTCCAGTTCAGCGCGACGTGCTTCGAAGTATTCAACGTTTTTCTTGGTAGCCGGAACAGCTTTACCCTGCGGTACCAGGAAGTTACGAGCATAGCCCGCTTTAACGTTAACCTGATCACCCAGGCTACCCAGGTTTGCTACTTTATCAAGCAGAATAACTTGCATTACCTTATCCTCTCAAAGTCGTATTAATGGACCGTGACCGATTACTGATGACGATCAGTGTACGGCAGCAGGGACAGGTAGCGAGCGCGTTTGATAGCGCGAGCCAGCTGACGCTGGTATTTTGCACGGGTACCGGTGATACGGCTCGGGACAATCTTACCGCTTTCGGTGATGTAGTTTTTCAGCGTAGCGATATCTTTATAGTCGATCTCTTGAACGCCTTCCGCGGTGAAACGGCAGAACTTGCGACGACGGAAATAACGTGCCATTTGGCTAGTCTCCAGAATCTATCAATTCAATCTGCTCGGCATGCAGAACCATTTTGCTCAGGCCGTTCTTTGCCTTGTGGCAAGAGATGAACCCCTGAACGGTTATGCTGCTGCCGACCGTTATACTGTGAGTAATGGCCTGGTTTTCGTGTCCGCTAATGATAACGGGCATTTGGCACCATGCCTGCCGGTGAAAACCGGCTTCCTCCTGCACCGAACGATGCTCAAGCATCAACTGGCAGTGAGGAATTCCTGACGGGCTGACCTTACGAAGTGGGGTCCTGCATACAATGCCGGACAGCACCAGACGGTTGGTCATCAGGATTACTCTTCAGAATCCCCAGCATCAGCATCGTCTGCGGTTTCGTTGGCGAAATCATCGCGACGCTCACGGCGCTCGTCTTTCGCTTTAACCATCGGAGATGCTTCGGTAACAGCGTGCTTAGTACGCATTACCATGCTACGGATAACGGCATCGTTGAAGCGGAAAGTCGTTTCCAGCTCATCGATAACTTCCTGCGGTGCTTCAACGTTCAGCAGAACGTAGTGAGCTTTGTGCAGTTTGTTGATCGGGTAAGCCAGCTGACGGCGGCCCCAGTCTTCCAGACGGTGGATCTTGCCTTCTGCACCAGTGATGGCAGCAGAGTAACGCTCGATCATGCCCGGAACCTGTTCGCTCTGGTCAGGATGGACCATAAAAACGATTTCGTAATGACGCATCGAATTGCTCCTTACGGATTATTCAGCCTCCTGTCTGGGTCAGCCGAGGCCCGGGGAGGCAAGGAACGTGTTAAAGGTCGGCTGAAAAATTGACGCGTCATAATACTTATCTACCCCACCAAACTCAAGCTGATTGCGTAAATAATTCGCACTAAGCGCAAAGCTGCTCTACAACGGCGAATTAAAATTAACCATCATGCGTTACGGCAATTTTTTGAACGACTGCATCAGAAATGGTCGCGATAGGTTTTGCCGCAAACGCGTAGACTTTAAACAAACCTCAAGACGACGGGAGGATGCATGTTCTGACGGTCTCGGTGTAAGCAGTTTTGGAGCGCAATACTATGAAAAACATCGCAATATTACTTACGGCGCTGCTTATCAGCGCAAACGCGGCAGCGGCCATCAATAGTGACGGTCAGCAAGCCCAAAATATGGATGATGTGCGAAGCCTGGGCGTTATTTACATTAATCATAAACTCGCCACGGACAGCGAAGCAGATCGCACACTAAAAGAAGAAGCAGAAGCCAGGGGAGAGAAATATTACCACTCTGCTCTGTTCCGCCTGGCTGGCAGCCGCGGTGTTATTGCCGCCGGTGCCGATATTTATCGCTAGACGCAGACAGTTTACCCTTGCCATCACAATTTCGCCCCCGCAAAGCGGGGGCTTTTTTTGCCTGAAAATGGCCCCGGACGACCGGTTACGTTCACCCGAAGATGAGGTTATCCGGGGCGCTATCCTTTACTTCTGCCCGTAGTAGGCGTTGGGGCCATGCTTGCGCATGAAATGTTTGTCCATTAACCAGCCGTCGATGGGCTTAAGCTGCGGATTAATCCCGCGCGCAATCCACGCCATTCGCGCTACCTCTTCCATGACAACGGCGTTATGTACGGCATCGGCGGCATCCTTACCCCACGCGAAGGGGCCGTGCTGATACACCACTACTCCCGGCGTATGCAGCGGTTCAACATCGCCCAGCGTTTCAACGATCACCTTGCCGGTATTCGACTCATACGCCTCTGCCACCTCTTCCGCGCTTAGCCCCCGGGTACAGGGAATGTCGCCATAGAAGTAGTCAGCATGCGTCGTACCGAGCGCCGGAATCGGCAGCCCCGCCTGAGCCCAGGCCGTCGCATGCGTTGAGTGGGTGTGAACAATGCCGCCAAGCGACGGATAGCGCAGATAGAGCGCCAGATGCGTCGCGGTATCGGATGAGGGACGATAGCGCCCTTCCACCACCTTGCCATCTATATCGACAACGACCATATCCTCCGCCGACATGGTTTCATAGGCGACGCCGCTGGGCTTGATTACTACAAGGCCACGCGCGCGATCGATGGCGCTCACGTTCCCCCAGGTAAAGGTCACCAGCCCATGACGCGGCAAGTCCATATTGGCCTCGAACACCTGCTGCTTTAGCTTTTGCATTATGCCGCCTCCACCAGGCCTGCACGGGCCATACGCGCCTTCACCCAGTCGCGGGCTTTCGCCACTTCCGCTATCGGGTCTTCCGCCGTTTCACTCCACATCTCAATCAGATACGGACCGCAGTAGCCGCTTTGCCTGAGCGTGGCGAAGCAGCTTTCGAAATCCACGACGCCTGTGCCGAAAGGAACATTTTTAAATACCCCCGGGCGGGTGTCTTTAACATGCACCGCCACGATATGCCCGGCACCAGCCAGCAGCTCCATCTGCACGTCGTTATCCCAGGCGGAAAGGTTGCCGATATCAGGGTAGAGCTGAAACCACGGGTTGTTCAGGTAGTGGGCATAGCCCAACGCCTTGCTGATGGAGTTCATCAGGGGATAATCCATGATCTCCATCGCCAGCGTCACCTGCGCGCGGCTGGCCATCTCAACGCTCTCTTTCAGGCCGTCACGGAAACGGCGACGCGTTTCATCGTTGGCCTCCTGATAGTAGACATCGTAACCCGCAAGCTGAATCACCCGAATGCCGACATCCTGTGCGAACGCGATGGCCTTGCGCATGATCTCCAGCCCCGTGGCGCGGATTGCATCGTCTTCGCTCCCCAGCGGAAAGCGCCGGTGCGCGCTCAGACACATGGACGGCACGCGCACGCCCGTTTCAGCAATGGCCTGCACCAGCGCCAGCCGCTCTTCCCGGCTCCAGTCCAGACGCGCCAGCCGCAGATCGGTTTCATCAACTGACATTTCGACAAAATCGAACCCTAACTGTTTTGCCAGCTGCAGCCGTTCCAGCCAGCACTCCCCGGCGGGGAGCGCTTTTTCATAGATACCAAGCGGATTCTGTTTCGACAGCATATCCACTCCTTAACCCCATAGCTGGGCGATGGAGCGTTTGAACTGCCGGGCGGCTTCCACCGGTGAAGCCGCATCGCGGATGCTGCGACCGGCGATAAAGACATGGATCGGAATGCCCTTGAACAGCGGGAGATCCTCCAGCGCCAGGCCGCCCGTCACCGTTACTTTGAAGCCCATGTCCGCCAGGCGTTTAATGGCGCTGATATCCGCCTCGCCCCAGGCGACGCCTGCCGCCTGCGCATCACGGCTGCGGTGGTACACCACCTGCTGAATGCCCGCGTCGCGCCACTGCTGCGCCTGCTCCCAGGTCCAGAAGCCGGTCAGTTCAATTTGCACGTCGCCGTTGAACTCTTTCGCCACGTCCAGCGCGCCTTTCGCGGTATTGATATCGGCGCAGCAGATGACGGTGACCCAATCGGCGTTAGCCTCAAAACACATTCTGGAGAGGATTTTCCCGGCGTCGGCGATTTTAGCGTCCGCCAGAACAATTTTATGCGGATAGAGCGCCTTAAGGTCGCGTACTGCGCGCACCCCTTCGCCAACGCATAAAATGGTGCCGACCTCGATGATATCCACCTCTTCGGCAATTAAACGGGTAGTTTCATAAGCGTCAGACAGCGTCTGGTTATCCAGCGCTACCTGCAACATCGGTAAATCAGACATGGTTAATGCTCCTTATGCCGCCGCCGTGGCGTTATCAATCAGTTCCAGCACTTCCTGCGCGGTACGGCAGGCGCGCAAACGGTCAAAATTCTCTTCATCTTCAAACAGATTGACGATCTGCATGATCCCTTCCTCCTGGTGCGTGCGCGCATCTACCGCCGCCAGGGTGATAAGAATATCGACCGGATCGTTGTCTTCATGGTTAAAGGCGAGAGGCGTTTTTAGCGTCACCAGCGCGAAGCCATTTTTCTTCACCCCCTCCTCAGGACGCCCGTGCGGCATGGCAAGCCCGGGCGCGATCACAAAGTAGGGACCGAACCGCGCTACGCCATCCAGAATCGCCTGGTAGTAACAGGGCTCGACAACATCCGCCTCTACCAGTAAATCCACGCCAATCTTCACGGCTTCCTGCCAGGTGCTGGCTTCGGCCTGCAGGCGAATAGCGTTATTTTCCGCCAGCGAATCTCGTAGTTTCATGGCGAATCCTTATTTCACATCCTGCGGAAAATGGGCGCCGATCACTTCCATTAGCTTCGGGCCAAAATCCGCAGCGGAGAGCATATTGCGAACCCCAACGACATATTTGTTGCCGCTGACTTCAATTTCGCTGGCGACGTGAGTAGACGCGATAATAATGTCCGCTCCGTTGAGCTCGCTCTTATATTCCCCTACCGCACAACTGTTTACCGTGTGATCGACCTTCTGCTGGGTAAGGAACTGGTCGACTTTCATTTTCATAATCATGGAGCTGCCTTGCCCACAGCCGCATACGGCAAGAATACGAACGGTCATAATTAAACTCCTTGTTAAACAGTGTGTTCTGTCAGTTGTTTTTCCGCGTCTTCCTCAGCGCGCAGAGCGCGTCCGGCGAAGAACATATAAGCCAGTGCAATCAGAATAATGACGGCCATAAACACCAGGCCAAGCGACGCGAACCCTTGCATCATCGGCGGTGCCAGAATTGACCTGTCTGCCATCCCCATCCACGCGCTCATGCCGGTCAGTTTTACCGCCCATACGCAGCCAAAGATTTCGATCATGCCCATCACCAGGCAGATCTTGATAGCCGCACGCCAGCCGCCAAAATGGTTAGCGAAGACGCCAATGGTGGCGTTGGAGAAGAACATGGGGATAAAGCCAGGAATGATCAGGATAGAGGAGCCGCACCCAACAAGGATGCCCACCGCAATAAGCTGCCCAATGGTGCCCCACATAAAGCCCCATACCACCGCGTTGGGCGCGAAGCTATAGATAGCCGCGCAGTCAATGGCCAGTACGGCGCCGGGAATTAAACGCTGTGAAATTCCGTTAAAGGCCTCTGACAGTTCCGCCACGAACATGCGCACGCCCTGAGTGATGATGAAAATCGCCACCGCGAACTGAAAGCCGGTTTGCAGGATATAGATGGACCAGTGTGTCGCCCCGGCCATTGCCTGGAGCGTATCAAGGCCGAACGAAAGGAGGATTGCGCCAAAAAAGACCGTCATGACAATGGCGGTGGAGACGATGTTGTCATGGAAAATGTTAAGCCAGCCGGGCAGTTTCAGCTCTTCGACGCTCTCTTCTTTTTTGCCCAGCCAGGGCGCAACTTTGTAAGCTATCCACGAGGCAAACTGCTGCTGATGGCCGATGGAAAAACCGCAGTTATCCGTGACCTCCTGCGTAGGTTTAAACATCATATTGGAGGTAATACCCCAATAGAGCGAAACCAGCACCGCGGTACAGATAATCGTGGTCCACATGGAGTAGCCGAAGATAAAAAAGAACACCGCGATCAGCCCGGCCTGCTGGAACATGATATGCCCGGTGAGCATGATGGTGCGAATACCGGTAATGCGGCGCAGCAGGACGTAAATGATGTTTAACGCCAGCGCGAGAAGCACCGCGTACCCGACCCAGCTGTACGCCTCGCCCATCCGTTCGATGGTCGCCATCATAGAGGCGTAAGTGTCAGAGATAGCGCCGTTAATGCCGTAAACCTCGGACATTTTGGCGACAACAGGCTTAAACGTGCTGGTCAGTATCCCTGACCCTGCCTGCAAGAGCATAAAGCCGATTATCGTCTTTATCGTTCCCTTCACGATAACGCTGGCGCTTTTACGCAGCAGGATATAACCGATGCAGGTCACGATACCCAGTAACAACGGGGCATTCGTCATAACCTGGTTAAAAAAACGGTGAAGATGTTGTAGAGGATCTCCATAACTCGCTCCAGTATCAAATTGCCGCATCTGCGCAACACAGCAGAAAGAGATGTCACTCTATCAATCACAAATAATCACCAAAAGATTGGATATGATTATTTGTGATGTATCACGCAAATTATTTGCTGATTTGCACTGATGAATACATCGCCGCTATTACATCAATTAAAAAAATATTCAAAATCATAAATATAAACACGAAAAGCAACTTCACCCGGCGGCGGAGATGGTTGTTTACCTCGCTGTTGCCGCGCTTTTTTAGGCCGTTACCCCCATTGCAACCGTGATAAAACTATGAAAATATAAATCATAAGTTGTCATTTTATGATTGTTAATGAATGTAACGGCAAGGAGCGAACGATGAGTAAGATTGACACCATTACACGGGAATCGTGGATACTGAGCACCTTCCCGGAGTGGGGAAGCTGGCTGAATGAAGAGATCGAACAAGAGCGCGTAGCGCCGGGCACCTTTAGCTATGTGGTGGCTGGGGTGTACCGGTATATGGCTAAAATCGGAAGGCGGCGCGAATGTGTGCGTCGATTTCTGGTGCGGTACGGGCAAACAGACGCACGGCAATCCGCTCATGAAAACGGGCCATCAGATGCAACGTATGGCGGGGGTTAAAAAGCTGCAGCCCAACCTGCGCACGACGCCGTTTGTTCTCGATCCGTTTGCTATTCGCCAGGTAGATGCCATCCTTGCGACCCACGATCATAACGATCATATTGATGTCAATGTCGCCGCTGCCGTGCTGCAAAACTGCGCGGATGACGTGCCGTTTATCGGGCCGCAAACCTGTGTCGATCTGTGGGTTGGCTGGGGCGTGCCGAAATCACGCTGCATCGTGGTGAAACCCGGCGACGTGGTGAAAGTAAAAGATATTGAAATTCACGCGCTTGATGCCTTTGACCGCACGGCATTAATTACCCTTCCCCCGGAGCAAAAAGCGGCGGGCGTCTTACCCGACGGTATGGATCTGCGTGCGGTTAACTATCTCTTTAAAACGCCGGGCGGCACGCTCTACCACAGCGGTGATTCGCACTATTCCAACTACTACGCCAAACACGGCAATGAGCATCATATTGACGTGGCGCTCGGCTCCTACGGCGAGAACCCACGGGGCATTACCGACAAAATGACCAGCGCGGATATCCTGCGTATGGCGGAGTCGTTGAAGGCGAAAGTGGTTATCCCTTTCCACCACGATATCTGGTCCAATTTCCAGGCCGATCCGCAGGAGATCCGCGTGCTGTGGGAAATGAAAAAAGACCGGTTGCAGTACGGCTTTAAGCCCTTTATCTGGCAGGTTGGCGGCAAATTCACCTGGCCGCTCGACAAGGATAATTTTGAGTACCATTACCCGCGCGGCTTTGATGACTGCTTTACCATTGAGCCAGATTTACCGTTTAAATCATTCCTGTAAGAAAAGCGGGCATGGAAACATGCCCGCCACTGCCCCGTTGATATTGTGCACTTACTTTTAGTATTTTCAGGCTATTTCAAATATCATCTTTCGACATCATTTATTATCGGAATAGCTCATGACGGAAGCGCAACGACATCAAATACTGCTGGATAAACTGGCGCAAACGGGCTTCATCACGGTGGAGCAAGTCATCGCCAGCCTTGGTGTTTCGCCTGCGACGGCTCGCCGTGACATCAATAAGCTTGATGAGAGCGGTAAATTAAAAAAAGTGCGCAACGGCGCAGAGGCTATCAGCCAGCAACGCTCGCGCTGGACGCCAATGAATATTCACGAGGCGCTACATCACGATGAGAAGGTGCGTATCGCCAAGGCCGCTTCGCAGCTGGTTAACCCGGGCGAAAGCGTAGTCATCAACTGCGGTTCAACCGCCTTTTTGCTTGGCCGCGAAATGTGCGGTAAACCGGTGCAAATCATCACTAATTATCTGCCTCTCGCTAACTACCTGATTGATCAGGAGCATGAGAGCGTGGTGATCATGGGCGGGCAGTACAATAAAAGCCAGTCGATTACCCTTGGCCCGCAGAGCAGTGAAAACAGCCTTTATGCCGGGCACTGGATGTTCACCAGCGGCAAAGGACTGACGGCAGAAGGGCTTTATAAAACCGATATGCTTACCGCCATGGCCGAGCAGAAGATGCTCAATATGGTCGGTAAGCTGGTGGTGCTGGTCGATAGCAGCAAAGTCGGCGAACGGGCAGGCATGCTGTTTAGCAGCGCCGAGCAGATAGACTTAGTGATTACCGGTAAACAGGCCAACCCCGACATCCTCAGCAGGCTGGAGGATCAAGGGGTGAAAATTATGCGCGTGTAGCGGCTTCACTCAGAGGTGACGGGAGAAAAAACGCACCGTCGCCTCCAGCGCATCGGGGGTAATACGGTGTTTAACCCCCGCCTCCCACAGGCAGGTGAGCTGTTTATCCAGCTTCTGTTCTGACATCGCCTGCTGCAGGCGCAGGGTCTCAACGGCAGGCACGACATCATCCTCTTCACCGTGCCATAGCAGGAGCGGCCGATCCGCAAGCGTCGACAGCTGCGAGGAAACATCCCATTTTGCCAGCGGCGCGGTGATAGCATCGAAGCGTGCCTGCTCTTCCGGCGACGTTACCGTAAGGGGCGGAAAGAGGCTGCGCGACAGCGTTGAGAAATAGCCCGACCCCATCAGGCTCGCCACGCAGCGAATCTGGGGGAACTGCGTCATCAGGCCAAGCGCCGTCATCCCGCCCATTGAAGCGCCGCCAACCGCCAGACGATCGGCGTCAACTAACCGCCGGGCATGGAGCGCTGCGCAAAGCCCGGCAAACTCATTGAAATTGCCCTGCAGGATTTGCCAGAAATGGGATAAGCGCTGCCGGGCATCGCCGTTAAAACGGGCGCCATGCTCTGGCGCATCCGGCATAATGACCCGCATCCCCGCCTGTGCAAGCGCCACCGCGAAATAGCTGTATACCAGTTTGGATGAGGTAAACCCGTGGTAGAAAATAACACAGGGTAACGGCTCCACGCTTTTCCCCGTCGGAAAGGCATGCAGCGTTTCGATATTCGCAAAATGAGTTACTTCGAGTTCAACCATTATTCCCCCGTGATCTATAGTGCAGATATGCCACCGGTCTTTAAACGATGCAAGCGGGAATATGTCAGCGATTTTCTTTTGTCCACACAAAAATTACGCCTGGATCGCATTTTCATTCGAAAGTCTGGCGCCTGAGCGCAAAATGGGAACATTCCCCCTAATACAGATTTATTACCTCACTACACTATGGCTATCAGGAGACATAAAAGATGATTCGCTGGTTCATCCCTTTTATTTTGGCGCTGTTGTTAAGCGGATGTAGCGTGCTGGAAGGTAAGCCGCAACCCGCGCCGCCAGTAAGCGATCGTCCGCAGGAAATTAGTCGCAATCAGACGCAGGGCCTGCAGGAGATTGGCGCATTCAGCGTGACGGTGCTCGGTTCGCCGATGGATGTGGAAGATGAAATTAAAGCCAGAGCCACCGACGCCAAAGCTGATTACTACGTCATATTAATGATGGATGACACTGTACTTCCGGGCCGCTGGTATGCAAGAGCGCTGTTATATCGTCAATAACGCGTAACGGCTTGCGGGTTTAAGGAAGATTTACACTGATTTGCGTCCTTTTATGTTTGCCTGTGCACAATGGAATGTATGGATTTTCGCGCGAAGGAGTGCCCTGTCATCAATCGGGGTAACGTGAAATGGAGCGGATATGAAACGATCTCTTGCCTTAAACTCACTGTTGTTTTCTCCGGGGCTATCCGGCGCAGCAGCGCAGTCAGCAGAGTTCGCGAGTGCGGACTGCGTTACCGGGCTGAATGAAATCGGTCTGATTTCTGTTGATAACATCTTTGGCAGCCCCCAGGATGTTGAACGGGTCATCGCGCTGAAAGCGGATGAACAGGGCGCGTCCTGGTACCGCATTATTCATATGCAGGAAGAGCAGCGGGTTGATAACTGGCGCGCGCAGGCCATTCTGTACGCCTGACGGCCCTTTAAACAGCAGCATTGGGATCGTTGCCCGGGTAGCGACAGCGCCCCCGGACTCCCGGATGTGGGCGACAGGGTTTAAATCAGCCAACGCCGCCCGTCGCGCGCCCGAGCACGTCTGCACGCACCTTTTCCTCTAGCGGAGTAACGCCGCGTGAGTCGAGCATCAGCCGACACCAGGCCTGGGCTACTGGCGGCGAGGCAAAGCGCAGCATCTGTGCGCCGGCGGCCAGCAAAAACAGCTGCTGAGTCACTTCGCATCCCTGGGTTTCATTGAGTTTATGCAGCCTTTGCTGTAGCTGTCGCCAGGCCCGATCGAAATGGCGATCCTGGCCTTTCACCGCGCCAAACTCCTCCTGCAGCATGGCATGAATGCCCGGCTGTTTACTGATGACCCGCAGCACATCCAGGCACATAATATTGCCGGCCCCTTCCCAGATACTGTTTACCGGCATTTCACGGTAGAGGCGCGGTAACTCGCTCTCTTCGCAGTACCCGATACCTCCCAGCACCTCCATCGCCTCCGCCACAAAAGGTATGCCAGCCTTACAGACGGCAAACTTGGCAACTGGGGTAAACAGCCGCGCCCATAGCGCCGCCTCTGGATTGGCCCGGTTATCCCATGCCCGCGCCAGGCGGAAGAGAAACGCGGTTTGCCCTTCAAGCTGTAACGCCATGCGGCTGAGCACTTCACGCATCATCGGCTGGTCAACAAGGTTTTTACCAAACGCCTGACGCTGATGGGCATGATACAGCGCCACCGAGAAGGCGCGCCGCATCAGGCCATGGCTACCCAGCGCACAGTCAAACCGCGTCAGGCCGCCCATTTTGAGGATCTGCCGGACGCCATCGCCCTCTTCACCCAGCAGCCAGCCGTGAGCGTCGGGAAACTCGGCTTCGCTGCTGGCATTGGAACGATTGCCCATTTTCTCTTTTAGCCTTTCCAGACGAACAGTGTTTCGCTGTCCATCCGGCAAAAAACGCGGGACGAAAAAGCAGGAGAGTCCCCCTTTCGCCTGCGCCAGCACCAGATGCGCATCGCTTTGCGGCACCGAGAAAAACCATTTATGCCCCACCAGCCGGTAAAAATCGCCGCATTTATCGGCCCGGGTGGTGTTGCTGAGAACATCCGATCCCCCCTGCTTTTCGGTCATCCCCATGCCAATCAGCAAGCCCCGTTTCTGCCCACCGGGCGCGAGATGAGGATCGTAACGATCGCTTAATAAGGGGCCGATCCAGTCGGCAAACGGCGCGGGCAGGCACTGTTGCAGCAGCGGCGTAGCGGCAAACGTCATGGTGACAGGACACAGCGATCCCGCCTCGACCTGCGCGTGAAGAATAAAACGGGCGGCGCGGGCGACAAACGCCCCGCTGCGCGCGTCTTCCTGCCAGGCAAGATTATGTACCCGGTTGGCGCACAGCCCCTGCATCAGTAGATGCCAGGCCGGATGGAAACGCACATCGTCCAGCCGCGCTCCGGTCGCATCGTAGCGCAGCAGTTCAGGCGGATTAGCGTTCGCCAGCCTGCCGAGCTCCAGCGATTCCGCTGTACCCAGTTGCTGGCCGATACTGGCGAGCAGTTCAGCATCCCAACCGGCACCCTCACGCATTACGGCGTCGTACAGCGCGCGGTCTGAAAGGAAAAGGTTACTGTTATTAAGCGGCGTGGGCTGGTTGAAAACGGTGTGGGTTTGCCAGTGCATTGTGTCTCCCTCCGTTGCAAGCGGTAGCGAACAGTATGAACAGCTTTCCGCGATACTGAACGAAGGGAGGTCACAAAATGAGGATTAGCCCGCGATATAGTGCGGAACAAACCGCGAAGTATCTTTTGTAATCAGTGAATTATCTTCGCGGATGCCCATTCCCACCGCTTCATCATCCACAATCCAGCTACCCAACAGGGTATAGCTATCGCCAAAACGGGGCAGCGGCGCAAACGCCTGATAGATAACCGGTTCTTCGGCATAGTCGCCGTCGGCGCTATCGATGATATTTTGCATGCCGTCATAAATGGTGATGTTGCCCCCTTCGCGGGAAAAAAGCGGCTTCTGTACGTAGCTGCCGCCAGCGGGGATCGCGGGTGACTCGCCATCAAACCAGGCGGGCAGCAGGTTTGGATGGTCAGGGAAGTAACGCCACAGCAGCGGCAATAAGCCTTTGTTGCTTAAGATGCTTTTCCACAGCGGCTCAAGCCACTGCTCGCGGCGCTTACACAGCAGCGGGCCGTTTTCATCGCGCATCATCCACTCCAGCGGATAAAGCTTGAAAGCCCGGCGGATCACGTTGTCATCAAGGTCAGTAAGCACGCCGCCAACGCCAAGGCCAAGCTCTTCCACATAGAGAAAACGGGTATCCAGCCCGGCCTGGCGGGCGCAGTCCTCCAGATAGAGAACGGTACCGCGATCTTCCGTCGACTCCTGGCAGCAGCAGAAATAGAGCGGGTCGCTACCGTAGAGCTCGCCAAAGCGGGCAATCAGTTTGTCCTGAATAGCGTTGTACTGATCGGCATCGCGCGGAATAATGCCGGCACTGGCGGCATCCGTCATCCACAGCCACTGGAAATAGGCTGACTCATACAGCGAGGTAGGCGTATCGGCGTTGTACTCCAGCAGCTTCACCGGCCCGTTTCCACACCAGACAAAATCCATACGCCCATAGAGAGACGGATCCCCATCGCGCCAGCTCTGCGCGATGGCGTCCCAGTAAAGCGGCGGGATCGCCAGCTGCTCCATAATATGCTCATCCTTTACCGCCCGCCCGACGATATCCAGACACATCTGGTGCAGTTCTGCGGTGGGCTTTTCGATCTGCTCCTCAATCTGGCGCAGAGTGAAGCGATAAGCGCGACTTTCATCCCAGTAGACTTCGTCATCAATAATGTGAAAATCGAAGCCGTGGTCCTCGGCGATTTTATCAAGCCCGGGCCGGACCGGTACGTTATGGCGTAGCATCTTTAGCCTCCCCAGCTGCCGCGGGCGCTGGAGGAGCGGCCATAGCCGCCGCGTGAGACGGTCGCCACTTTTTTGGTGGCGTAGCCGGCGTGGCCGTCCGCCGAGGTACCTTTGTTCCCCGTTCGCCAGGTGTAGTCGCCCGCAGTGGTGCGCCATACCGCACGGGAGGCGTAAGAAGAGCCGCCGCTGCTGTAGGTGTACTCTTCGTCACGATCTTTACGTATCGCTTTGCTGAGCAGGAACCCGGTAAGCACCGGCGCCCAGCTGTTGGCAACGTTATCGTAGTAGCAGTGATCGTAAGTGTGCGCACACTGCGACTGTGACATGCGGTGCGGAATGCCAGCCTCGAATTTCGCTTTTGCGTTGTTCCAGGCGTCCGTACACAGCTGTGCGCTGTTGCCGTCGTTAACGCAGTCCTGCGGCGAGGTATAAAAAACGCCGTCCCCGTCGTTGTCGTTACTGCTGTCGCTGCTGCACCCTTTCAGTACAAAAAAGGCCGCGCCGCCCATAATCGCCAGAGTTAAAAAGCGCCCGCTTTTACGTCCTGACTGGCTATTCCTGTAGGTGCCGTTATAGCGCTGCCCCCGGCTCTGCGCCGGCGACATGACAGGTTTATTCTGTCTTCTCTGTTTTTTCTTGCCATGATCGTCCATTACCATGTCATACACGCTGCGTTAAAAATACCGCCTGCCAGCGCCGCGGTGCCCATAAATAACCCGGCGGCGAAGTTGCGGTTAATGATCTTTTCACTCAGCTTCGGCATATACAGGCGCACGCCGCCGTAAACCAGAAGCTGCACAATAAGCGCAATAAAGCCCCATGCGAGGTAATCGGGAATGCTGACGGAGTTAATCGCCGCGCTGGATAACGGAATAACGTAGCCCAGCAGCGTGCCGCTAAAGGCCAGCGAGGCCGCAAAGTTATTATTTTTGATCAGTTGCCATTCATCATGCGGCGTCACGCGTGAATAGACGAAAAGAAAAACCATAACCATTGCCAGACCAATAAAAAAGTAAGAGCAAAACGCCAGCAGTGAATCCAGGATATGCATATTTTTTTCCTTAAATTAGCCAATAACGCTCAATGAGGTCAGGGGAATATCAACGCCTAACGCCCGGGAAAAGAGCCACTCCGGCTGGTTTCTGTCGTTAAATGTCTCTTCGCCATTAAGCAGCAGATACTCATACAGGCCGTCAGCCGCCTCGCGTTGGTACGCCATCATAAAGTTATGAATTTCCCAACGCGCGCCCGCGGGGTTTTCCACCTTTTCGAGGGTGTAAATCGGCTCGATATTGCCTGCTTCTTCTTCGTTGAATACCCGCTGCCAGCAATGGTCGGCCCACTGCAATCGGCGCGCGCCCATGGATTTGGCGCTAATCCGCTCAAGCCACGCCTTCTGACCAGAGATCCCGTCGCTATCCTCGTAAACGAAAAGCTTAATATCATCGATATTCTCCGCGCCCTGGCCGCCGGAGGTGCTAATTTGCAGGAACTCATCCCCCGTCGTGTAATAGCGGTAAAGCGTGCACCCTGCGCCAAGATCGAATGTTCCGCAGGCACCGATGGTGTACTCTTCGCCGGGCAGTTCCACCAGTAGCTGGTCAGCGCACAGGCGAAACATCATCACGTCGAGGGTAAAGCCCGCATTGACATGCAGGCCGAGGGGGCCGCGCGCAGGGCCTGGCTGCGCGGGCTTGCCGAAAAGATTTTTGAACAATCCCAGCATTTTTTATTTTGCGTCCCGCTCGCGCTGCAGCCGCGCCAGCACATCCTGCGCTGAACTCTTTTGCGGCCCGCCAATACCCGCTTCGGCAAGTTTCTGGTCAAGATCGCGGCCATCGGCCACTTTTTCCAGCTGCTCTGCGGCATCCAGCCGCGCCTGCCGCTCAGCCTGGCGTGCCTGCAGGCGTTTTAATGACTCTGCCGCCGTTGCGACGTTGGAAGAGGCTCCCAGCGTGGAAGTGGAAACCGCCTGCTGCGCCCGCTGCATCGCCTCGGTGGCTTTCACCACCTCGAGCTGCTGCTCAAACTGGGAAATACGCTGGGCAGTCGCCGCTACCGCACGCTCGACGCTATCGCGTGAGGCCTCGAGGTTAGTAAGCACTTGCTCTTCTGCGCTAATGGTATTTTCAAGGCGCGCGATCTCTTCGGCCACCTCGTTAAGCAAAGAAGCATCAACGTTTTTGCTTATCGCCTGCATCGCTCGCGCTTCGAGGCTCTCTTTACGCTCACGCAGGTCTTTCAGCTTGTCGTTGCTGAGTTTGACGCGGGCCAGCAGGTCAACCCGTGATTTACCCGCTTTCTCCAGTTCTGTTTTCGCATCGCGGATATGCTGCTCCAGCATCCGCACGCCCTGCGCCTCTTCCAGAGAGTCCCCGGCCTGGGCAATCACCGATTTTCCTAATGTAAACAAGCTCTTTAAGATACCCATACTCGTCTCTCCTTATTGGTGAATGTAGTCGTCCATCACTTCCGCGATATCCAGCGCGTTTTCCGCCAGAGTGGCTATCTCAAGGGCGATATCCTCCAGCGTGGAGTTCAGCGATAACGCGCCGAAGGCGATGTAATAATCTTCATTTTGCACCTGCGAGATGCCCACCGACGTCAGCGGCAATATTTTCTGGTGGCGCAACAAGAAGTGGTTAAGCTCCGCCTGACGCGGAATTGTGCTCAGCGGGCAGATGTACGTTTCAACAATAATTTGCCGTGTGGTGAGCAGAAGGTGTAGTTGCAGGTCGCCATAATCACGCATCTCAATAATTAATGATTCGTCAGTATTATGAATAGCGATGTTTAATTGCGGCAGCGTTTGCAGCGCTTCGGTCAGGGAGGAGTAAGTCCATGCCATCTTTTATTTCCCTATATTTAAACGTTAATAATAAATACGGTGAATGCGTTAATGTGGAATACATTTTATCAGTCCGCACATATTAAAAACTACTGCAAAATAAAGCGGGTCGCGCTACGACGGGCGGTGAAAAAGGTCAAAGAAGGCACGGAGAGGATAGCCCGGATAAGGCATTGTGAACTGCGCCGCATCCGGGACAAGACGCTGAGAAATCAGCTGCGCTGGCGCACGGCTTCAAACAGGCAGATACCGGTGGCGACCGAGACGTTAAGCGAAGAGACGCTGCCCGCCATCGGAATACTGATCAGCTCATCACAGTGCTCCCGGGTCAGACGACGCATACCTTCCCCTTCCGCACCCATCACCAGCGCCATCGGGCCGGTCATTTTACTCTGAAACAGGGTATGGTCCGCTTCACCCGCCGTACCGACGATCCAGATGTTCTCTTCCTGCAGCAGGCGCATGGTACGCGCCAGGTTGGTCACGCGTATAAGCGGAACGCTCTCCGCCGCGCCGCAGGCCACTTTCTTTGCCGTGGCGTTAAGCTGGGCGGATTTGTCTTTCGGTACAATCACCGCATGCACGCCAGCGGCATCCGCGCTGCGCAGGCAGGCCCCCAGGTTATGCGGGTCGGTGACGCCGTCCAGAATCAGCAGGAAAGGCTGGTCGAGGCTGGCGATCAGATCCGGCAGGTCGTTCTCCTGATACTGACGGCCCGGTTTCACGCGGGCAATGATGCCCTGATGCACCGCCCCTTCGCTTTTTTCATCCAGATATTGACGGTTGGCGAGCTGAATCACGACACCCTGCGCTTCCAGCGCGTGGATCAGGGGCAGCAGGCGTTTGTCTTCACGCCCCTTTAAAATAAACACTTCCTGAAAACGCTCCGGGGCGCGTTCCAGCAGGGCCTGCACCGCGTGGATGCCGTAAATCATTTCACTCATGAATGGTACTCATTTGAGGCGTTATCGCCGGGTTGAAAAGGCTGTGAAGGGTTCACATCGCCACATTATAACCGACCCGGCCCGCAAATCGACTGCCGATCGCTTAACCGTTCGCCGCCGCCCGCACTTCATCAGCCATAACGGGATGTGCCGGAAGGATAGCATCCAGCAAATAGCGTGTGTATTGGTGGGCGGGCCGGGTAAATAGCTGCTCGCGCGTCCCCTGTTCGACGAGCCTGCCGCGATGCATGACGCCAACGCGATCGGCGATATGCCTCACCACATTTAAATCATGGGAGATAAACAGATACGCCAGCCCATATTCCCGCTGCAGCGACATCAACAGATTGAGGATTTGCGACTGAATGGAGACATCCAGCGCCGAGACGGGCTCATCACAGATAATGAGCTTAGGCCGCAGAATCAACGCTCTGGCGATGCCAATACGCTGACGCTGCCCTCCTGAGAACTCGTGAGGATAGCGGGCCGCATCCTGCGGGCGTAATCCTACATGTTCCAGCATCTGCGCCACCTGCATTTTGCGGTTGCCAAGGCCGTGAATAATTAACGGCTCTTCCAGGCTATAGCCAATGCTGCGTTTAGGATCGAGAGATGAGAGCGGGTCCTGGAAAATCATCTGCATCTCCCTGCGTACGCGCCGCCACTGCCCGGCGCTCCGGCCAGAGAGCGGCAGGCCGTCAAAATCACCTCACCCGCGCTGGCGGCAGTCAGCCCAAGAATCAACCGACCGGTGGTGCTTTTACCGCTGCCCGACTCGCCCACCAGCGCCCAGGTCTCCCCCGCGTTAATGGAAAAGCTGACGTTATCCACTGCCTGTACCGCCTGCCCACGGCGATGGAAGGTTTTCGATACATGTTGTACCTGTAGTAGCGGCGTGTTCATAATCTCTCCCCTTCTGTCTCGTCCGCCCGCCAGCAGCGAACGGCATGATGCCCCCAGCCAGAGACACGCAGCGATGGCGGCTGCTCACGACAGCGCGGCTGCGCCAGCGGGCAGCGGTCGGCATAGGCACAGCCCGCAGGCAGTGCGTGTAGCGACGGTACCTGGCCGCGAATCTCTGTGAGCGTCGTTTTCGGCGTGCTGTCTGCCGAAGGGCGCGCGGCCAGCAGCGCCCGCGTGTAGGGATGGCGCGGTCTGGAAAAGAGCGTATGCACGTCGGTCTCTTCCACCACCTGGCCTGCGTAAAGCACCACAACGCGCTGGCACAGCCGCGCCACCACGCTCAGATCATGAGTGATGATGACGATGCCCATTCCTGTCTGCTGTTGGATCGCCTCCAGCAGATCGAGAATTTGCGCCTGGATGGTGGCATCCAGCGCCGTCGTTGGCTCGTCGGCGATAAGAAGACCGGGGGAAACGGCGATCGCCATCGCGATCATCACCCGCTGGCGCATGCCGCCGGAAAGCTCATGGGGCCAGGCGCTGGCGCAGCGCACAGGATCAGCGATCCCCACCTGCGTTAGCAGGCTGAGGATCTTCTCCTGCCGCTGGGCGCGTCCAAGGGCGGTGTGCAGCCGCAGGCTTTCATCTATCTGATAACCAACTGTCATCACCGGGTTGAGGCTGGCAAGCGGATCCTGAAAGATCATCGCCATATCCCGCCCGCTGAGCTGGCGGCGCGCGCGGGAGGAAAGCGTATCCAGCCGTTTACCTGCCAGTGCTATTTCGCCGTCAACGCGGCTGGTTCGGGGTGACAGCAGGCCCATTACCGCCTGCGCGGTGACGCTCTTTCCGCAGCCGGACTCGCCGATAATGCCCAGCGTTTCATGGGCGTTAACCGTAAAGGAAATGCCACGCACCGGTGAAACCACTCCCTGGCGGGTGGCGAACCTTACCGCCAGTTGTTCCACACGCAGCCTGGGTTCAGCCATAACGCCCCCCTTGTTTTAACTGGCGCAGCACGCGACGCGGCAACGGTTTCAGCCCCGGATCGGCGCGGTCGCGCAGATCGTCGCCAATGACATTCAGTCCGAGGATCAGCAGCACAATGGCGATGCCGGGAAAACAGGTCATCCACCAGGCGGTGAAGATCACCGCTTTGCCTTCCAGCAGTAAATTACCGAGGCTCGGCATCGGTGGCGGTACGCCCGATCCCAGAAAGCTGAGGGCGGCCTCGGTAAGGATCGCCACGGAAAAGACCCAGCTTACCTGGACAATAAAGGGCGATATCACGTTTGGCAGCAGATGCAGCCAGATGATGCGCGACGCCGATGCCCCCTGCGCCCGCAGCGCCTCGATAAAGTTTTTCTCTTTTATGACCATCGCCGCGCCGCGGATCACCCGTGCGATAGAGGGCACATAGACCAGCGACAGCGCCAGCACCACATTGCTGATTTTCGGCCCCAGCACGCCCACAATCGCTATCGCCAGCAGCAACGACGGAAAGGCAAACAGGCCGTCGCAGACCCGCATCAGGATACGATCAACCGGACGATACCAGGCACACAGCAGGCCAATCGCCATCCCCGTTACGCCTGCTATTATCGCCACCGCCGCACCGACCGACAGTGATACCCGCACCGCCAGCGCCACGCGGACAAACAGATCGCGGCCAAAGTTATCGGTGCCGAACCAGTGTTGTAACGAAGGCGGCTTAAGGCGGCTCAGCGGATCGATGCTGTAAGGATCGTAGGGGCCGATCGCGCTGGCGAAAAACGACAGCAGCACGATCGCCACCAGCAGCGCTGGCCACAGCAGCAGCCCCGTATTTTTGGTGAACATTAGTGGTCTTCTCCCTCAACCGAGAGACGCGGATCGGCCAGATAGCTCAGCAGATCCACCGCCAGGTTGATCAGTACGTAGCAGACGGTGATCAACAGCACCACGCCCTGGATCACCGTCACGTCGCGCCGTTCGATCGAATCGACGATCAGCGACCCGACGCCCGGAATACCGAACACGCTTTCGATAACGATCGTGCCGGTCACCAACGAAGCGAACGACTCGCCGCAGATAGTCAGCACGGGAATCAGGGCGTTTTTCAGCGTATGGCGCAACAGCACCAGCCGTTCCGGCACCCCTTTCGCCCGCGCGGTGCTGATGAAATGCTCCTGCATCACGTCCAGCATGACCGCACGCGTCATCCGCGCAATAAGCGCGGCAATGCGCAGCCCCAGCGCGAAGGCGGGCAGCGTCAGATACCAGACATTCAGCCACAGCGAATTGTTGGTGGAGCGATACCCCACCACGGGAAACCAGCGCAGCTGTACCGCAAAAAAGAAGATCAGGAACAGCCCCAGCAGGAAGCCGGGAACCGACATGCCGAAGGTCGCCAGCGCGCGGATAACGCTGTCCGTCACGCCGCCATGCCGCCATGCGCTGAGCACGCCGCCCGCCAGCCCCAGCAATAACGCTATCGCCTGTGCGTAAAGCGCCAGCGCAAGCGTCGGCGTCAGATGCTGTAAAAAGAGGCTCATCACGCTGGTATTAAGAAACAGCGAATTGCCGAGGTTACCCGTCAGAATATCGCCAGACCAGCTGATAAACTGCGCCAGCAGCGGGCGGTCCAGCCCCATCTGCTGACGCAGGGCGGCGATGTCTGCGGGGCGGGCATCATTGCCGAGAATAACCAGCGCCGGGTCGCCCGGTGCCAGATGAATCAGGCAAAACACCACCACCGAAACCACCAGCAGCACCGGCAGCAGCGCCAGCAGTCGGTGAAAGAGGTATCGCTTCATCGCCTTCTCCCGTCAGGGCTGAGTTACGCTTACGTTCCACAGCACCGGCCCGCTCAGGTCCTGATAACCTTTAACGTTATTTTTGATCGCCACCGCATCCGGCGTCGTCCGTCCCAGCACGACCACCGGCAGGTATTGCCAGAGCAACACGTTGAGTTTATCCACCAGCGGGCGGGTCTCTTTCAGCGTGGCGGCCTGCTTAATGGCATCCAGCACGCCGTCTATCTCCGGGCTGTCGCTAAGGCCGGGGAATTTCGCTCGCGAATCAAGAAATGGATACTGGTGCAGCACCTGGCGCATGGTGAACTCCAGTGCGCAAAGATCGAAGTTTTTCGGATCCTGCCGACGCTGTAGCACGGTGGGCCAGTCGTAAACGTCCAGCCGGGATTTCACGCCGATCTGTTTGAGCACCTGCTGGGCGACGATCGCCAGGTTGTAGAGTTCGGCATACTCTTTGGTGGCGATAATCACCACCTCCTCGCCTTTGTAACCAGACTCCTGCACCAGCCTGCGCGCCTCCTCCAGCTTATGCGGGTTCCAGTACGGCTTGCCCGCGTCGCTGTACCAGTCTACCTGGTCGGGGAACCCCAGCGATGGCCCCTCTTTAAAGAAGCGCGGATCGCTGTAGCCCGCCAGCAGCGTCTGATGCACATCAAGCGCCAGGTTAAACGCCTGACGCAGTTTCAGGCTGGCAAAAGGCCCCTGATGTTTATTAAACAGATAGGTAATCAGTGAACCGCCACTCTGCGGCTGGAATAGTGAGATATCCGGCGCGCTGGCGAGGGTGTCGATATTGTCCTTCGGTAGCTGGAACACCATGTCATACTCGCCGGTCATTGCGCCTGCCAGGCGGGTCGACTCATCGGTGATATAACGAATCCAGATATCCTTCACCTCCGCTTTTTTCTGCCCGGCAAGCCCGCTTGCCGGCTCGGTGCGCGACTGATACTGATCATAACGGGTGAGGTGCAGATAATCGCCCGCTTTAAACTCCGCCAGCTTATAAGGCCCGGTGCCAATCAGCTCGCTGACCGGCTTTTTGCTGCTGTTAGCCTCGTCAATAATGCGTTTGGGCATGATGGCGGCAATGTTTTTCACGTCAGCCAGCACGTTCAGGGTGATGAGCGACGGCGCAGGCAGAGTAAAAGTCACGGTTTTGTCATCCACCTTGCTGAACTGCACGCCCGGCAGGTTTGCTTTCCCCTGGGTCGAAACGCTCAACCAGCGGTTCATCGAGGCCACCACGTCATCGGCGGTCAACGGCTGCCCGTCATGGAAGCGGATGCCGTCGCGCAGCACAAAGGTATAGGTTTTACGATCGTCGCTCAGGGTATAGCTCTGCACCAGTTCCGGCACCGGCTCATAGCGGGCGTTGATGGTAAATAGCGTCTCGAAGATATGCCTGTCCACATCGGAGGTCGCGTTATTGGTGGTCAGATACGGATCCAGCGTACCCGGACGGTTGCCGTAAGCGATATTGAGCGTGGCGTTGCGATTTACGCTTTCCGCCTGCGCATTTTCCCAGGGTAAAACCGCCGCCAGCATCAGCGCGGCGGCAGAAAATAGCATTTTCATTATGATGTTGCTCCGGTCAGCTCTCAGGCGGCCTGGGTCGCGGTAGCGCGCCCGGCGAATTCATCTTTGGTTTCCTGCAACAGCGCCGCGTCGGTCAGCAAACGCAGGCCGGTACGCGCCAGCACCCGTGCGCCAGTGACCAGTGCCTCGTAGCCCTGAACCGAGTTGGCCGCTTCGCGAAACGCCACGGTATGGCCAATCAGATCGTCCGGGCCAATTTTGATATAGGGATGTCCGGTTGGCACCGCGTGGCTGATATCCCCCGCGTCCGTGGAGCCCAGCCCCTCTTTCTCTTTCAGCTCGACCGCTTCCCCGGCGGCGGTAAACTCTTCCAGCAGCACGCTATTAAGGGTGTGGTTGATGTTGAAATCGCGCGGGCCGACCTGATGCTCGATTTTCACCGTAGTGCCGGTCGCCAGCGCCACTCCTTCGGCGATGGCACGGATGCGAGGCTCCAGCGCAACCACCTCTTCACGGGTATGGGCGCGAATGTAGTAGTGAGCGGAGGCGTACTCCGGGATCACGTTCGGTGCCTGGCCGCCGTTGGTGATAATGCCGTGAACGCGAATGCCGTCCGGCAGTTGCTGGCGCAGCACGCTGATGCCGTTATAGAGCAGTATGAGCGCATCGAGCGCATTCACCCCTTTATGGGGCGAACTGCCCGCGTGCGAGGGCTTACCGTAAAAGTGGAAATAGAGGTGGTTATTGGCCAGCGACGGGCCGGAAAGGCGGGTTTTGCCTGCCGGATGCACCATCAGCGCCACGTCCACATCGTCAAGAAAGCCGTGCTCGACAAAACGGGCTTTAACATTGCCATTTGGCCCGCCTTTGCCGCGTAGTCCGCCCTCTTCGGCAGGCGTGCCCAGCACCACGACTTTACCGCCCGTGTTATCCAGCACCTCGCTCAACGCCACGGCGGCGGCCACGCTGGTGACGCCGATGATGTTGTGCCCGCAGGCGTGACCAATGTCGATCAGCGCGTCATATTCCGCCAGATAGGCAATCGTCGGCCCAGGTTTACCGCTCTCTTTGACGGCGTAAAAGGCCGTCTCATGCCCGGCCACATTGGTGGTGACGGTAAAGCCATGCTGCGCCAGCAGGCGGGTCAACAGGCCGCTGGCATAATACTCATTGTTCCCGGTTTCAGGATGGGCATGGATATCTTTAGCTATCGCTACATACTCATCGCGGTGCTGATGAATGCTCTCTTCCAGACGGTCTCGTAATTCGCTTGTGCTCATTGCTTCCACCTCAGTAATGACAGTTGATTCATTCCCGACACCGGGAACACAGGGTTAACCTAAATGGCGCTTCGCCTCCTGGCGCACGCGATGCAGGACGTGTTGCTTGATTTCGCCGTAGCACGGGTGTTCCGCGAGCGTTTCTATATCCCGCTCGCGGCCAAAAGGCAGGGCAATCTCTTCGACGATCTTTCCGGGCTTCGCCGACATCACCAGGATGCGGTCGGCCAGGAACAACGCCTCCTCCACATCATGGGTAACAAACAGCAGGGTGGTGCCGGTGGCAAGCCAGGCCTCCCGCAGCAGTTCCTGCATCATCAGCCGGGTTTGCGCGTCCAGCGCGCCGAAAGGCTCATCCAGCAGCAGAACTTCCGGCTCCGGCAGCCAGGCGCGGGCCAGCGCCACGCGCTGCTTCATGCCGCCGGAAAGCTGCCACGGGGCATGATTTTCGAAGCCTTTAAGCCCAACACGCTTAAGCCAGCCCAGCGCCCGCGCGTTGACCTCTTCTTTTTGATAGCGCCCCAGCCGGGGGCCGAAGGTGACGTTATCCAGCACCGTCAGCCAGGGGAACAGGTTGGGCTGCTGGAAGATCATGCCGCGCTCCGGCCCGGGCTGACGCACTGGTTTTCCGGTCGCCAGTACGCGGCCACTGTCGGGTTGAGTAAAGCCAGCCACCAGGTTGAGGATGGTAGATTTGCCGCAGCCGGACGGCCCCAGCAGCACCACGAACTCGCCTTTTTCCAGCGTAAGGTTGATGCCTTCCAGCACGGTAAACGGCTGCGGTTTTGCCGCAAACGAGAGCGATACATTTTCAAGCGCGATGGCACTCATTATTCTTTCCCCGCCCACGGGACAAACAGGCGTTGCAGTCCCAGCAGTAATAAATCCAGCAGATAGCCCGTCCCGCCCAGCAGCAGAATGCCGAGCATGACGATATCGGTACGTAAGTAAGAGCTGGCGTTAATCACCATCCAGCCAAGACCGGAACTGGCGGCGACCATCTCAGCGGCGATCAGCGATGTCCAGCCGATGCCAATGGAGAGCCTGACGGTGGTGAAGAGATCCGGCAGCGCATCCGGCAGCACCACGCGCAGAAAGATCTGCCCTTTGCTGGCTCCCAGGGTCTGGGCCACGCGAATGCGCGCCCGGCCAATTCGCTCTACCGCCGCCGACGCCCCCACCACCACGCTCAGGAAGGTGGCGATAAAGATCAGGAAGAACTTCGACGCCTCGCCAATTCCCAGCCAGACCACCGCCAACGGGATGAGGGCAATCTTCGGCAGCGGGCGCAGAAACTGCACAAAAGGGTTGAGCGCGGCGGAAAGACCGGCCGATAACCCCATCAGCAGCCCCAGCGGAATGCCAAGAACAATCGCCACGGCAAACGCGCTCAGCGCGCGGGCGAGGCTTACCGCCACGTGCTGCCAGAGCGGCACCTGCCGGTAGCCGTCCGCCAGCAGCTCCTCTGCCGTCAGGCCGATATCCGTCAATGACGGCAGCAGCAGCGGGTCTACCCATTGCCGGGTGGCGGCCAGCTGCCAGAGCGCAAAGAAAATCGCCACCGACACCACGCTGATAGCGACATGTTGACCTAATTTCATTTTGCCGCCGCGTCCCTGATATAACGGGAGTCGATAGCTGCATCCCAGTTGGCGGGAATGTCACGCTTGCGGATCTCGCCAATGCCCGCAAGGAAGTTTGAGGTTTTCGTCAGCGCCTTGCCGATGCCGCTTTGGGAGGTGGCAGAGCCGTTACCCAGCCAGTCGGCGGTGCCCTGCTCGGCAAGGGTCGGGTATTCCAGTCCGCCCAGGGTGTTTGCCGCGGTGGTGACCGGTGCCCCGACCTCCTTCGCTACAATCGCCGCGGCGCGTTCCGGGTCTTGTTTGAACTCATCCACCTTTTGCTGATGCACGCGCAGGAAGGCGCTCACCGCCTCCGGGTACTGTTCTGCAAAGGCTTTGCGCACCACATAGTTGTTGTAAATCAGGTAGCCGTCTTTCTGCAGATCTTTGGTGGCGAAGACCTGATGACCGCCGGAGGATTCCAGCTCCTGAGCGAAGGGCGCCCAGACGTACCCTGCATCGATATCGCCACGTTTCCATGCGGCGACCATTTCCGCCGGACGCAGCGGCAAAAGGGTAATTTTGCTGCGGTCCAGTTTGTTGACGCTGATAGCCGCTTCCAGCGCATATTGTGCGGTAGAGTTAGGTGGGTAGCCGACGCGTTTCCCTTCAATATCTTTAATCGTGTTGATGCCGTCTTTGCCAATTAAACGCTCATAGCTGGCGATGACCCCAGAGACGCCAATAATCTCCACTGGTAATTTACGTACGATACCCGCTGTCGCCGGGCTGGAGCCGAAATTAGCAATATCAATGGCGTTGCTGGCGAAAAAATTAAGCGCGTCCGCGCCGGAGGCAAATTGCACCCACTTCACCTTGCTGTTCAGGGCTTTATCCAGGGAGCCATCCGCTTTAGCCAGCATTAATACCTGCGAGCCGCCGCTGTAGGCGACGCGTACCTCATCGGGCGCGGCGGCAAAGGTAATATTGGCCCACAGGCTGCCTGCCGCCAGTAATAAACTGAGAGTTGTTTTCATCTTTTATTCCTTTCGCTAAGTGCGAGTCATAGTCATATCGCCCGGCAATACGGGTGAAAATAGCGGGTTAATGCATGGCAAATTACGCCAGTTGGGTAAGACGATATTCTTGCCAGAGACGGGAACATCGCTCCGCCAGCGCCTGCGCGGGATCGTGCGCAAGCGAAAGAGATGGCGCGTTAACCGCCCGCAGCGCCACCGGCACCTCCGTACAGGCCAGCACCAGCTGTTGTGCGCCGCGTGCCAGTAGCGCCTGCGCCTGACGGGAGAGCAACTCTCCCCCTTCATGCAGCGCGCCACGTTTCACGGCATAGCAGCCGGGCACAAACCACTCCGTCAGCTCCTGCTCCTTCGGCAGCACGGCTTCAATGTCATGGCTGGCCAGTTTTTGCTGATACCATCCGGCATCCAGCGTGCCTTTGGTGGCGATAATGCCAACGCGCTGCGGCCTTTCTGCCGTCTGCAGCAGGGCATCGACCGTAGCATCCACGATGTGCAGCACGGTCGCATCGCTGGCGGCCCTGAGCGGCTCATACCAGTGATGCGCCGTATTGCAGGGAATAACGATATGGCTCGCTCCTGCCTGGTTGAGCTTGTTGATGCCCGCCAGCAGCTCAGGCAACGGCGACGGCCCTGTCCCGGCCAGTGCCTTTTGCCGATCGGCGATCTGCGGCACATTCCATACCACCGAGGGAAGATGCTGCTGGTCGCTAAGGGCTGGCGTCGCTTCCAGCAACTTATGTTGAAAATCGAGGGTAGCGAGCGGCCCCATGCCGCCCAGCACGCCCAGTAAAAAAGGCTTAGCCATGACGGGCGCGGGCCTCCAGCACCTGACGATAACCAAACAGGCCAACCGCGCCGCCGGTATGGATAAAGACCACGTTCTCATCCTGGCGGAAGTGGCCTTTGCGGATTAAATCGATAAGCCCGGCAGCGCCTTTACCGGAGTAGACCGGGTCCAGCAAGATCCCTTCATGGCGGGCAAACAGCGTTAACGCCTCCAGCATGCTGGCGGTAGGCAACCCATAGCCATCGCCCACGTAGTCGCTGTTCGCCACCACCGCATCACGCGGCAGCTCCCCCGCCACGCCCAGCAGTTCACGGGTACGCGAAGCCAGATTCCAGACGTTCTCTTCCTGCTTTTCCTTCGGGGCGCGTACGCTGATACCGAGCACCGGCACGTGACTGTGGGTGGCGGTAAATCCGGCGACCAGCCCGGCCTGGGTTCCGGTACTGCCGGTAGCGTGCACGATATGATCGATACGCAGGCGCAGCTGCGAAGACTGGTAAAGCAGCTCTTCTGCGCAGGCCACATATCCCAGCGCCCCCGTCGGGTTTGAGCCGCCGCCGGGGATAACGTAAGGGTTATGTCCCTGTTCGCGCAGTTCCGCTGCGTAGGTTTCCATCGCCTGCTGCATATCGATGCCGCCGGGCAGATGAGCGACAATCTCGCCGCCGAGCAGCTCATCCAGCAGCACGTTGCCGGAGCGCTGGTAATCTTCACCAAAATCGGTAACGCGTTTCTCCAGCAGAACTTTTGCCTTAAGCCCCAGCTTCGCCGCGCCGGCGATAGTCTGGCGTACATGGTTTGACTGGGTAGCGCCCTGGGTGATAATCACATCGGCTTTTTTCGCCAGCGCATCGGCCAGCAGGAATTCAAGCTTACGGGTTTTATTCCCGCCGGTGGCAAGGCCAGTCGCATCGTCACGCTTAATCCATATTTTCGGACCGCCGAGTAACTCAGAGAGATTATTCAGCGGCTCAAGTGGGGTGGGAAAATGGCCGAGAGAAAGTCGGGGAAAACGCGCCAGATGCATGACTGCTCCTTGCTTAAATAAACGAATAAGTGTTCGAAAGTCACTATACACATCCGTTTCTGGCGGCTAATCACTAATACTAAATATCGATTTGCGGTTTTGAGATAAGCAGGAAAATAGACGTCTGGCGGGCTGTTGCTATTACGGAAGGGAATATATTACGCTAAAAAAGAATAACCCCTCTGCGCACAGAGGGGTTATTTATCGGGTTATTCAGCCGTTTTCTTTTTGGCTGCTCTTTTGGCTTTCGTGGCGGCGGCGATCTTTTGCGTTTTCGCCGACGGCTTTTTGGCTTTTTTCTCTTTCTTCACCTTCGCGCCGCCCTCTTTTCCTTTGCGAAACGCGCTGTCAGGTTCGAAATTGGCTTTTTTACCCACCTGCCGACGCTGCCCGGAAGGTTTGCCTGCGGGTTTCGCGCCGCCTTTCTTACTGCGCTCGCGCTCGGTTTTACCGACGTTACGCGGGCCGCGTTCGCTGGAAATCAGCGAGAAGTCGATTTTACGCTCGTCCATGTTCACCGCCTCAACACGCACCTCAACCCGGTCGCCCAGGCGGTAAGTCTGCCCGCCGGACTCGCCGATCAGGCGCTGGCCTACCTGGTCGAAACGGTAGTAGTCATTATCCAGCGAGGAGACATGCACCAGACCGTCGATAAACAGTTCATCAAGACGCACGAAGAAGCCAAAACCGGTGACGCTGGCGATAACGCCTTTAAAGACGTTGCCCACCTGATCGAGCATAAAGTCGCACTTGAGCCAGTCCGCAACGTCACGGGTCGCTTCGTCAGCGCGGCGTTCGGTCATGGAGCAGTGCTGGCCCAGCTGCAGCATCTCTTCCAGCGAATAGTGGTAGCCGCCCGTTGGGGTGGTGTTGCCCTTGTTGCCCTGCTCTTTCGCCAGCAGATACTTAATGGCGCGATGCAGCGACAGGTCAGGATAGCGGCGAATCGGCGAGGTAAAGTGGGCGTAAGATTGCAACGCCAGGCCGAAGTGCCCCCGGTTTTCCGGATCGTAAATCGCCTGTTTCATGGAGCGCAGCAGCATGGTTTGCAGCATTTCCGCGTCCGGGCGATCGGCAACGGACTCCAGCAGCTCGGCGTAATCACGCGGCTCCGGCTTGTTGCCGCCGGGCAACTCCAGCCCCAGCTCCGCCAGCACCGAGCGGAAAGAGGTGATCGCCTCAGTGGTCGGTTTATCGTGAATACGGAACAGCGCAGGCTCCTGGGCTTTCTCCACAAAACGGGCGGCGGAGATGTTGGCGAGGATCATGCACTCTTCAATAAGCTTGTGGGCGTCGTTGCGCTGGGTCTGTTCGATACGTTCAATGCGGCGCTCAGCGTTAAAAATAAACTTCGCTTCTTCGCTCTCAAAAGAGATGCCGCCGCGCTCGGTGCGCGCCTCATCCAGCGCTTTGTAGAGGTTATGCAGCTCTTCGATATGTTTCACCAGCGGCGCGTACTGCTCGCGCAGATCCTGGTCGCCCTGCAGCATATGCCACACTTTGGTGTAGGTCAGGCGCGCGTGAGAGCTCATTACCGCTTCATAGAATTTCGCCCCGGTCAGACGGCCTTTGGCGGAAACGGTCATTTCACACACCATGCAGAGCCTGTCCACCTGCGGGTTAAGGGAGCATAGGCCGTTAGAGAGCACTTCCGGCAGCATCGGTACGACCTGCGATGGGAAGTAGACCGAGGTGCCGCGGCTGCGGGCTTCGGCATCCAGCGGCGTGCCCGTACGCACGTAGTAGCTGACGTCAGCAATTGCCACCCATAAGCGCCAGCCGCCGCCGCGTTTTTTCTCGCAGTAAACGGCATCGTCAAAGTCGCGGGCATCTTCGCCATCAATGGTGACCAGCGGCAGCTTACGCAGATCCACGCGCCCCGCTTTGGCCTCTTCCGGCACCTCTTCTTTCAGCCCGGCAACCTGTTCTTCGACCGCCTTCGGCCAGATGTAAGGAATTTCATGGGTGCGCAGCGCCATATCAACGGCCATGCCGGTGCCCATATTGTCACCCAGCACCTCAACAATTTTACCCACGGCTTTGGTACGGCGCGTGGGGCGCTGCGTCAGCTCAACCACCACCACAAAGCCCATTCGTGCGCCCATAACCTCTTCCGGCGGGATGAGGATGTCAAAGCTCAAACGGCTGTCGTCCGGCACCACAAAGCCGACGCCCGCGTCGGTAAAGTAACGCCCGACAATCTGGCTGGTTTTCGGTACCAGTACGCGCACCACGCGCGCTTCGCGGCGGCCTTTGCGATCGGCACCCAGCGGCTGCGCCAGAATTTGATCGCCATGAATACACATTTTCATCTGCTCGCTGGAGAGGTACAGGTCGTCTTTGCGCCCTTCAACGCGCAGAAACCCGTAGCCATCGCGGTGGCCGATAACGGTGCCTTTTAGCAGGTCGAGACGTTCCGGCAGGGCATAGCACTGACGGCGGGTAAAGACCAGTTGCCCGTCGCGCTCCATAGCGCGCAGGCGGCGACGCAGCGCTTCATGCTGCTCTTCGCCTTCAATATTGAGTTCAACCGCCAGCTCATCGCGGCTGGCCGGTTTTTCACGTTTAGTTAAATGTTCGAGGATAAATTCGCGGCTGGGGATGGGGTTAGCGTATTTTTCAGCTTCGCGTTCCTGGAAAGGATCGTGTGACATGGCGGTTCCTCCGTTGTCATCTCCGGTGGCGAACAGCGTCATTCCACCAGTAATAATTTATAAAGCGGTTGATTCTCTTCAACCAAATCGGCCAGCGTGTAGTTATCCAGCTCCTTAAGGAAACTCTGCACGGCCTTTGCAAGCGCCCGCTTGAGGCGGCAGGCGGAAGTAATATGGCAAAACTCACTATTACAGTTAACCAGGGCCAGCGGCTCAAGGGAGCGTACGACATCGCCAATAACAATGTCTGACGCGGCTCGCCCAAGGCGAATACCGCCGTTTTTGCCCCTGACGGCGGCAACGTAGCCTTCCCGACTCAACTGGTTAATGATTTTGACCATATGATTACGGGAAACGCCATAGATATCCGTGACTTCGGTGATGCTGGTCATCTTTCCTTCTGGCAAAGAGGCCATATAAATCAGCGCACGTAATCCGTAATCCGTAAAACTTGTTAACTGCACATCTACCTCAGTAGCAGTAAGAAAGGTGAGATACCCGCAGGTATTGACTCTATTGATGATAAACCAGCCAACAGGAATGCCGCTAATTTATTTGATCCGAAGGGAAAAAAGCAGGAAGAAAGGGGCTTGCCGAACAAGCCCCTGCAATCATTATGCGTCGAACGGGTCGCGCAGGATCATTGTTTCAGTGCGGTCCGGGCCGGTAGAGATAATATCAATCGGCACGCCGGTCAGTTCTTCAATACGTTTGATGTAGTTCAGCGCCGCCTGCGGCAGGCCGCTGCGCTCTTTCACGCCAAAGGTGGATTCAGACCAGCCAGGCATGGTTTCATAAACCGGCTCAATACCTTCCCAATTATCGGCAGCCAGCGGCGTGGTCGTCACTTCGCGGCCATCCGGCATACGGTAAGCAACGCAGATTTTCACCTCTTTCAGGCCGTCCAGCACGTCCAGCTTGGTCAGGCAGAAGCCGGACAGGGAGTTAATCTGCACGGCGCGACGTACGGCAACCGCATCCAGCCAGCCGGTACGACGGCGACGGCCAGTGGTAGCGCCGTACTCGTTGCCCTGTTTGCACAGGAACTCGCCGGTGTCGTCAAACAGTTCGGTCGGGAACGGACCCGCGCCCACGCGAGTGGAGTAAGCCTTGATGATGCCCAGCACGTAGTCCACATAGCGCGGACCCAGGCCGGAGCCGGTCGCCACGCCGCCCGCTGTGGTGTTGGAAGAGGTCACATACGGGTAGGTGCCGTGGTCGATATCCAGCAGCGTGCCCTGCGCGCCTTCGAACATCACGAAATCGCCGCGCTGACGCGCCTGATCCAGCAGGTCGGAGACGTCAACGACCATCGCGGTCAGGATGTCGGCAATCGCCATGACATCATCCAGCACTTTCTGGTAGTCAACGGCGTCGGCTTTGTAGAAGTTCACCAACTGGAAGTTGTGATATTCCATCACCTCTTTCAGCTTGTCAGCAAAGGTGGCTTTGTCGAACAGGTCACCAACGCGCAGGCCGCGACGGGCAACTTTATCTTCGTAAGCCGGGCCGATTCCGCGACCGGTCGTGCCGATGGCTTTCGCGCCGCGCGCTTTTTCACGCGCCACGTCCAGCGCGACGTGATAATCAAGGATCAGCGGGCAGGCTTCGGAAAGCAGCAGACGTTCACGAACCGGGATACCACGGTCTTCCAGTTCTTTCATCTCTTTCATCAGCGCGGCAGGAGAAAGCACCACACCGTTGCCGATGATGCTGGTCACATTGTCACGAAGAATGCCTGATGGAATAAGATGAAGGACGGTTTTTTCACCGTTGATTACGAGAGTATGGCCTGCGTTATGTCCGCCCTGGTAGCGAACTACATATTTGGCCCGTTCAGTCAGAAGATCGACGATCTTTCCTTTACCTTCGTCACCCCATTGGGTGCCCAGTACGACGACGTTGTTACCCATTTTTTCAAAATCACCGTTTGCTTAAAAATGGATTCTACCATCGCTTTTTCAGATATACAGCCCTTTTTGTACCCAAAAAATGGCAAAATCGGCTGATTTTTGATCAGCCAATCGTTTTCCTCAACATGTAGTAGATAACCACGCCTGCAACCACAAGTCCGCCGCCAAAACGACGCAGCAAATTATCCGGTAAGGTGCTCATGGTGGCGATCATCCGCCGCCATGCGCGCGGATAGAGCAGCGGGCCAAGCCCTTCAAGAACCAGTACCAGCGCCAGCGCCAGCAACACCGTCGCGTTCATTTTTTATCCCTGTAAAAAGAAAACCACCGCTCGGGTATGAACGGTGGTTTGTATCGTAAACCGCTTACGGCAGTTTAGCGTGTCGCGGTAGCGGGTGTCTTCATGTAGCGGAAGAAATCGCTGTCCGGGCTGAGCACCATGACATCCTGGTTGCCCTGGAAGCTGCTCTCGTAGGCGCGCAGGCTACGGATGAAAGCGTAGAAGTCCGGGTCCTGGCTGAACGCGTCGGCGAACAGTTTGGCGGCTTCGGCATCGCCTTCACCACGCAGGATACGGCCCTGACGCTCGGCTTCCGCCAGCGTTTTGGTCACTTCGTAATCCGCCGCCGCACGCAGTTTCTCAGCCTCTTCCTGGCCCTGAGAACGGTGACGACGCGCAACCGCTTCACGCTCGGCACGCATACGGTTGAAGATCGCTTCCGAGACTTCGGTCGGCAGGTTGATCTGTTTGATGCGCACGTCAACCACTTCGATACCGAGCGCCGCCATGCTGTTCGGGTTCACCACCGGCACTTTACCGTTGGTTTCCGCCGTCACGCGCTCTGCCGCTTTGGCAATCTCGTTATCCGCCGCCGTGGTGGTCACTTCGTCTTCCGTACCCGCAGAGCCGGAGTTCAGCGCGTCACGCACCTCCAGCGTCAGGCGGCCACGGGAGTCGGTCACGATGTCTTTCACATCAAGACGACCAATTTCAGAACGCAGACGGTCCGAGAACTTACGTTTCAACAGCACTTCCGCCTGAGAGACATCGCCGCCGCCCGTTGCCAGGAAGTAACGGCTGAAATCGCTAATGCGCCACTTGATGTACGAGTCGACGATCAGGTCTTTCTTCTCTTTGGTGACAAAGCGGTCGGCCTGGTTATCCATGGTCTGGATACGGGCGTCCATCATTTTCACCGACTGAATGAACGGCACTTTAAAATGCAGACCCGGCTCGTAGATCACCGGCTTTTTATCGCCGTCACGCACGACGCTGCTGAACTGGAACTTGATCCCACGCTCACCCTCTTTCACGACGAAGATAGAGGTGTAGAGCACTACCAGCACGATGATGATAATCGCAATAACTGACTTACGCATCGTTATTCCCCCTGACGCTGGTAGTCGTTACGCTGCGCGTTGGCGCGGCGTTGGTCCATAATGTCGCCCTGGCTGGCCGGGGCGTTGTTGCTTGCTCCGCTATTGCCGGATGAAGACGCAGGCGGCAGGCGCAGCAGGTTGTTTGCGCCGCTGTTGTCACTCTTTGCCGCAGGAGCGTTACCCCCTTTCAGCATTTGATCGAGCGGTAACACCATCAGGTTGCCGCCTTTATCGTTGACCAGCACTTTACGCGTATGGCTCAGTACTTTTTCCATGGTCTCGATATAGAGACGCTCGCGGGTAATTTCCGGCGCGGCTTTGTATTCCGGCAGGATCTTAGCGAAACGGGCCACTTCACCCTGCGCTTCCAGAACGGTCTGCGTTTTGTACGCGCGCGCCTCTTCGAGGATACGCTGCGCCTGACCGTTAGCACGCGGCTGGACTTCGTTGGTGTAGGCTTCGGCTTCACGGATGTACTGCTGTTCGTTTTCACGGGCGGCAATCGCATCGTCAAACGCGGCTTTGACCTCTTCCGGCGGACGGGCAGCCTGGAAGTTGACGTCCAGCAGGGTGATACCCATGTTATACGGACGAATGGTCTCTTCCAGCTCACGCTGGGTATCGCTACGAATCACGGTACGCCCTTCGGTGAGGATGCGGTCCATGGTGTATTTACCGATGACGCCGCGCAGGGCGCTGTCGGTGGCCTGACGCAGGCTATCGTCCGCGCTGGTAACGCTAAACAGATAGCGCTCCGGATCGGTCACCCGGTACTGGACGTTCATCTCAACGCGCACGACGTTTTCGTCAGAGGTCAGCATCACGCCGGAGGCAGCGAGTTCGCGTACGGACTCGACGTTAACCGCCGTCACGCTGTCAATAAAGGTCGGTTTCCAGTTCAGACCCGGCTCGACCAGATGGTCGAACTTACCGAAACGGGTCACGACGCCGCGCTCCGCTTCTTTAATGGTATAGAACCCGCTGGCGGCCCAGATGATTACCGCGGCGGCGGCAACGATAGTAACCACGCGCCCGCCGATATGCCCGCGCGGGCCTGAAGGCTGCTGGCTTGTGCCACCGCCGCCTTTACCTCCGCCCAGACCGCCGAGTTTTTTGCTCAACTTACGGAAAATATCATCCAGATCGGGCGGCCCCTGATCGCGACCGCCTTTATTTCCATTTCCCTCAGGGTTGCCGCCAGGTTTGCTGCTCCCCCACGGGTCGCGGTCTTGTCCGTTATTACCGGGCTGGTTCCACGCCATGTATGTGCTCCATATTCGTTATACGGTTTTACCCTTACTGCATCGGGTACCCCAAAGGGGAAAATTCATCAGGCCAACCGGTCAGACGACATAGTCTTCCAGTGCCGGTTCTTGTTTACAGAGACGCCGCCAGTCCACAATCGGCATACGCACCTGTATGCCAAGACTGCCGTCCTCCTCCATCCACTCTTTTTCAATGGCCTGAAGCTGATAAAAACGGCTTCTCAAACGCCCCTCGGCCGCAGGCAGCAGTAATGTGTGCTGCGCAATCTCACCGGACAGTCGCTCTGTTAAAGCCTGGAATAACAGTGGTACGCCAACCCCGGTCTGGGCAGAAAGCCAGACCCGAATTGGTTTATTTTCATCGTCCCTGTCGATACGCGGCTCGAAGTCGTCCAGCATATCGATTTTGTTCATCACCAGCAGGGTCGGAATTTCATGCGCGTCGATCTCTTCCAGCACAATATTCACCGCTTCGATATTGTCCTGTACGCGCACGTCGGCGGCGTCGATCACGTGCAGCAGCAGCGTCGCCTGCCGGGTCTCCTGCAGGGTAGCTTTAAATGCGGCCACCAGGTCATGCGGCAGGTGGCGAATAAACCCTACGGTATCCGCCAGCACCGTCTCACCCACGTCCGTCACGTCAATACGGCGCAGCGTGGGGTCCAGGGTCGCAAACAGCTGGTCTGCGGCATAGACCTGCGCCTCGGTGATTTGGTTAAACAGGGTGGATTTTCCGGCGTTGGTATACCCCACCAGCGACACCGTTGGGATGTCCGCTTTGGTGCGGGAACGGCGGCCCTGCTCACGCTGCTTCTCCACTTTTTCGAGACGCGAGAGAATCTGGGTAATACGGTTTCTTAACAGCCGACGGTCGGTTTCGAGCTGAGTTTCCCCCGGCCCGCGTAAACCAATCCCGCCTTTCTGCCGTTCAAGGTGGGTCCAGCCGCGCACAAGGCGCGTCGCCAGATGGCGCAGCTGCGCCAGCTCAACCTGCAGCTTACCCTCATGGGTACGCGCACGCTGGGCGAAAATATCTAAAATAAGGCCTGTGCGATCGATAACGCGGCATTCGCACAGTTGTTCCAGGTTACGTTCCTGGGCTGGGGTCAGCGCATGATCAAAAAGCACGACGGAGGCACCCGTTGCTTTTACGGCGTCCGCAATCTCAACGGCTTTACCTTCACCTACAAAATACTTTGGGTGCGGTGCTTTACGGCTACCGGTAATCACCTGCATTGCTTCGACACCGGCGGAAGAGACCAGAGATTCAAACTCCTGGAGGTCTTCCATATCTTTGTCTTGCGAAAAATAGATGTGTACCAGTACCGCCTGCTCACCGGCGTCATAACGGTCAAACAAGCGTAAACCCTCAAAAAAGATCAGCGGGGAACGCAGATATTCTGGCTCCCCGATGTAAATAAACAGCCAGCAACCTTATTCGGTCTCTTCGCTGTCCTGCTGCGAAGAAGGCTGGGCATTGCTACCATGATGATAGTTGCTGCTTGTACCGCCACCCGCATTGTTACTGTGATGAGAAACCGGGCGAGACGGAACAACCGTAGAAATAGCGTGCTTATAGACCATCTGGCTGACCGTGTTTTTCAACAGGATCACGAACTGGTCAAAAGACTCGATTTGCCCTTGCAGCTTAATACCATTCACCAAATAAATTGAAACTGGAACACGTTCCCGACGCAGTGCGTTCAGGAACGGATCTTGTAAAGATTGCCCCTTAGCCATTCTATCTTTTCCTTATATGCTTGTTTTGTACTTAGAACCCGGGAGTTCTGAAAACTGCGTAAAATTTTGCGCACGATTCAACTTAATTGTACACATTCAACTCGCGATAGCACCAATAACCTATAACACTTCGTTGTAAGACTGCTGCGGCTTTTCACTGTCGAGCCAGTGAACGCCATCCCAGCCTCGCAACCAGGTTATTTGCCGCTTTGCCAGCTGTCTCGTGGCGCAAACACCTCGGTAAACCATTTCGTCGTATGAAATTTCGCCTTCAAGATATGACCACATCTGGCGATACCCCACACACCGAATGGAAGGCATGTCCTTATGCAAATCTCCGCGAGCAAAAAGCGCCCGCACTTCTGCTTCAAAACCTGAAGCCAACATCTGATGAAAACGCTGCTCGATTCTTTGATGGAGCAGTTCACGGCTCGCCGGGGCGATGGCGAACTGATGCACCTGGTAAGGCAGAGCGTCTCCTGACGTTTGCGTCAGATCTGTTAAAGTTTTACCCGAAATGAAAAAAACTTCCAGTGCCCGGGAAAGCCTTTGCGGATCGTTTGGGTGGATTCGCGCAGCGGCGACAGGGTCAATCTCCTGTAACTGCTGATGTAACGCGTTCCAACCCCGCTCTGCCGCCTGTTTTTCAATCTCTGCTCTGACCTTCGGGTCGGCGGAGGGCAGCGGTGAAAGCCCCTCCAGCAGCGCCTTAAAGTAGAGCATCGTGCCGCCCACCAGCAGCGGGATTCGCCCGGCGGCGGTAATCTCCGCCATCGCCGCCAGCGCATCGCGGCGAAAATCGGCGGCGGAATAAGCCTGCGCCGGGTCGAGAATATCCAACAGCCGGTGCGGCGCGGCGCGTAATTCTTCGGCACTGGGCTTCGCCGTGCCGATATCCATTCCCTGATAAATAAGGGCTGAATCCACGCTTATCAACTCAACTGGCAAAACTTTACGTAACTCAATGGCTAACGCCGTTTTACCGGAGGCCGTCGGCCCCATCAAAAAAATCGCCTTAGGCAGGCCAGCCTTACTTACATCACTCATGTTTCAGGGCGTTCATCGCCAAAGATAAATCAACAGGTTGTAGTAAACCATCCGGCGGGGTCTTCACCAGATGCGGACAGAGACGCTCAACATCGGCTAACAGGCTGATGGCCTGCGCCATATTCCACTGGGCGTGTTCGCTGGCAAGGTGACGCGCGAGCCAGTGGGATATATTCACCACATCAATCTCTGTCTGCTGCGCCAGGTAGCCTATCAGTTCAGGAATCAAGTTTTGTAAATTTTGTTGGCGTAAGGGTAAAGGCACGGCGCGAATCGTGACGTACTGCCCATCCGGTAAAAATTCCACGCCCATTTGGGCAAGGACAGGCTGCGCGCCACGCAGCGCCGCAAGCTCAGGGGCCGATGCTTTGATCCGCACCGGAATAAGCAGCGGCTGGCCGCATGCCGTACCGTCGGAAGGCAGCAGCTGCGCCTGCCGGAGCCAGCGCTCCGCCACCGTCAGCGACAGTAACGCCAGCCTGCCGTCGCGCTCAAGCAGCGCATAGTCCGGGGTCAGCACCGTTAATACGCGGCCAAAGCTCTGGCTGTGGGCGTCCGGGGCGGGAGCGGCCACGGTGGCCGGTTCGGCTCTCCCTTTTGCTTCCGGGGTTTCCAGTAGCTGACGGTAGAGCGCCCCTTGCTGCTTCTGATATCCCGGCTGGGCATGCGGCCAGCCGGGCGCGCCGGAAGCGTTGCCACGGCTTGCCCCGGAGGGGGCTGACGGGCGCGACGGCGCAGGCTCACGCATTACGGACGGCTCAGCAAACTGGTTGCGCCCTGCCGCCACGCGGTTTTCCGGCAGCGAACGCGGCGCGGGGGCTTCTGGCTCCAGCGGCAGCGTGGGCGCAGCGCGCTGCTGGAAGACGCTCAGCACGCCCTGATAGATAAAGTCGTGGACCAGCCGCGACTGATGAAAACGCACTTCGTGCTTCGCCGGGTGGACGTTGACATCCACCTGATGAGGATCGATATCCAGATAGAGCACAAAGGCGGGTTGCTGGTCGGCCCCGAGCTTATCTTCGCAGGCCTGGCGAATAGCGTGGTTGATCAGGCGGTCGCGCATCATCCGGCCGTTCACGTAGCAATATTGAATCTCGGCAAAAGCAGAGGTGGTGGCGCCAGGTTCAGCGACCCAGCCGCGCAGCGCCAGATCGCCGTGCTGCCACTCTATCGCCAGCGCCTGTTCCAGAAATGGCGTACCGCAAATGGCTCCCAGCCGACGCTCTTTCTGCCCGCCCTGCGCTACGGCGCGGTATTGCCGCATCAGCTTCCCGTTATGGGTAAGATTGATGGTGACGTCAAAACGCGCCAGCGCAATGCGGCGAACCACTTCATCAATATGGCCAAACTCGGTTTTTTCCGTGCGCATAAACTTGCGGCGGGCGGGGGTGTTATAGAAGAGATCCAGCACCTCAAGGGTGGTGCCGACCGGGTGCGCTGCGGGCTTGACGGTAACATCCATATCACGCCCTTCCGCATAGGCCTGCCAGGCTTCCGCCTGGTCGGCGGTGCGGGAGGTGAGCGTAAGGCGTGAGACGGAGCTGATACTGGCCAGCGCCTCGCCGCGAAAACCCAGGCTGATGATGGCTTCAAGATCGTCAAGGGAGGCGATTTTACTGGTGGCGTGGCGGGCAAGCGCTAACGCCAGCTCCTCTTTTTTGATACCGCAGCCGTTGTCGCGGATACGAATAAGTTTCGCGCCGCCGCGCTCGATATCAATATCGATGCGGGTTGCCCCCGCATCAATACTGTTCTCTACCAGCTCTTTGACCACCGACGCAGGGCGTTCCACCACCTCGCCAGCGGCGATCTGGTTCGCAAGCTGCGGCGGCAGAACCTGAATCGGCATGAATGCTCCTTAATTAAACAACCCGCGTGAAGACGTTTCCGCGCTGGCCATCTGCGCCCCGCCGCCCTGCGGCGACGACTGTAGCGGATGCGCCTGGAAATAGTTGCGCAGACCGCTGTAGATGGCTTCGGCAAGCTGCTGCTGATAGGCATCGCTTCCCAGCAGGCGCTCTTCACCGTTGTTACTGATAAAGCCGGTCTCCACCAGCACCGACGGAATATCCGGCGAGCGCAGCACGCCCAGGCTGGCATGTTCCGGCCTGCGCTTGTGCAGCGAACCGATCCGGCCAAGCTGGCTGAGCATATTAGTCGCGACATCATACCCGACGCGCTGAGAATGGCCGAATTGTAAATCAAGCACCGCCTGGCTCAGGTAGGGATCGGCCTGGCTGTTCGCCAGTACATCCCCCGCGCCGCCCAGCAGTTCGGACTGCTTCTCATGCTGTTCCAGCCAGCCGGCCATTTCGCTGTTCGCGCGGCGGTTAGAGAGCACCCACACGGATGCGCCCGTCGCGTCGCGGTTGGGCGCGGCGTCAGCGTGGATAGAGACCAGGAAATTGGCGTTCTGCTTGCGCGCCACGTCCGAGCGCCCCATCACGGAAATAAAATAGTCGCCGTCACGGGTCAGCACGGCTTTAAACATCGGATCGTCATTCAGTAAAGTACGCAATTTGCGGGCGATGGCGATGGTAACGTTTTTCTCCCGCGTGCCGCCGGGGCCTATCGCGCCAGGGTCCTGACCGCCGTGACCGGCGTCAATGGCGATGATCACTTTATCGCCAGAAACCGGACGCGACTGCGAGGCAGGCCGCGTCACCGTGTTGCTGCTGGTGACGCTGGTGATACGGTCGTTATCGGTTTTAAACGGATTACGCGCCGGCTGCGCGGGCCGGGGAGCGACAGCGACGGCGGGCGTTTGTGTGTGCTGCACCACCACCTTCGGCGGCGGCGGGGGCGGCGGAACATCGGCGTCAATGGTGAAGACCACCGTATAGCCCGCGCCGCTTTGCTGTTTTACCGCGCGGGTTTTGCCGTTTTGCGTTAAGTCGACCACCAGCCGCAGAGACTGGTTATCCTTCGGCGTACCGGAGCGAATACTCTTCACCAGATTGTTGCCGCTAAACTGCAGCGGCAGCCCCTGAATAACGCCAGTCTGCTTGATATCCAGCGCCACGCTGCGTTTGCCCTCTTGCGAAAAGGCATACTCCGGGTCGCCCATAAAACTAAAGGTGATGCGGGCCTGTGTGTCCCCGTTGGAAACCTGGATATCCGATAAACTCGCCGCGCCAGCCTGCAGGCTGAACATCATCAGCGCGGCCATCAGCCAACTTGTTACGCGATACATCATCCCGCCATCCCTTAAATTAACCTGCTAAACGCGCCAGTAACGCATCACCCGCGGCAGAGACAGCGCAAACCCGCGCCTCACGTCCCTGCCCCTGGTAATCGATATGAATTTCTACATCCGGCTCAGGCAGGACGCCTGCGCCCTGCTGCGGCCACTCCACCAGACAAATCGCGTCGCTGACGAAATAGTCACGAATGCCCATAAACTCCAGCTCTTCCGGGTCCGCAAGGCGGTACAGGTCGAAGTGATAGACATTGAGATTCGCCAAAGCATACGGCTCAACCAACGTGTAGGTGGGGCTTTTGACATTACCGTTATGGCCAAGCGCCTGCAAAAAACCCCGGCTGAAGGTGGTTTTACCCGCGCCAAGATCGCCGTAAAGATAGATAACGGCGGCGCCGCTGCATGCCTGCGCCATATGTTGACCCAGCGCGAGGGTCGCCTGCTCGTCAGGTAAAGGAATTACTCGGTTCATCATCTTCTGTATCAAACACATCCGGGTTAACGACACGCACCAGCGTGGAAAAAAGATCGGTTGCCAGCATCCCCCGCGTACCCTGACGCGCCGCCAGAAGATCGGCAGCGACGCCGTGGGCAAGGCATCCGGCACAGGCCGCGTCATACAGGCTGTGCTGCTGGCCTAAGAGCGAACCAATAATGCCGGAGAGCACGTCGCCCATGCCGCCGCTGGCCATGCCGGCGTTGCCTGCATCAATGATACTGATTGCGCCTTCATCACCGGCGACAACCGTGCCCGCGCCTTTTAACACCACTACGCCTGCGTAACGTTGTAGCAGACGCTGGGCAGAAAGTAAGCGATCGCTTTCAATTTCTGCAACGGAACAGTTCAGCAGCCGCGCGGCTTCGCCGGGATGCGGCGTCAGAATGCGATTGTGACGTTTATCGGGATTGATTGCCAGAAGGTTAAGCGCGTCCGCGTCCCAGAGCATCGGTTTGCGAAAATTCTCAATTTTTTGTAGCGCTTTTTTGCCCCACTCCGCCTGCCCCAGTCCGGGGCCGATCACCGCTACGTCGGCCCATTCCAGGCTCTCTTCCAGCGACGTCGCCGTAAGCTCATGGACCATCAGTTCGGGGCGGGCGGTGACGATGGGCGCAATGTTCTCAGCGCGGGTGAGAATCCGTACCAGCCCCGCTCCTGCGCGCAGCGCCGCTTCGCCGGTCATGCGGATCGCCCCGGCCGTGCCGTGATCGCCGCCGATAATCACCAGCTTACCGTGGTCGCCTTTGTTGGATGTTGGCCTGCGCGGCGTAAACCAGCGCGGGAGCAGCGCGGCGTCCACGCGGGTCAGGGCGGTCTGCTGGCCCGCGAGCCAGCTCTCCAGCCCCAGCGCGTGATGGTGCAGTTGCCCAACCACATCCCGCGCTTTACCGGTTAGCAGGCCTGGCTTGAGGGCGATAAACGTGACGGTATGCGCGGCATTGATTACCGCGCCGGGCGTCGCGCCGGTTTGCGCCAGCAGGCCAGAGGGAATATCAAGCGCCAGCACCGGCGCGGCATGAGCGTTCGCATGGTCAATCAGCGCGGCGATATTTTCCCGCGGGGCGCTGTTCAGGCCGGTGCCCAGCAGGCCATCGATAATCAGGTCAGCGCCTTCCGGCCAGGCAGCCGTTTCAGCATGGATCTCGCCGCCCGCGTTGAGCCAGGCTTCCCGCGCCGCCTGCGCCTCTTCCGGCAGCGGCTTGTCGCTTTCCACGGCAAGCACCGTGACCTCAAGCCCCGCCGCGGCCGCCAGCCGGGCCACAATGTAGCCGTCGCCGCCGTTGTTGCCATGCCCGCAGAGAATGAGCCAGCGGCGGCTGTCAGGGTAGTGCTGCCGGGCAACGTTAAAGGCCGCCTCTCCCGCGCGCTGCATCAGTTCGAAAAGGGTAATGCCCAGCGCGTCGGCGGCCTCCTTTTCCGCGTCTCTTAGCGCATCCGCAGGCCAGATGGAGTGTGGTATACTTGCTGCGTTTTTCTTCATTGTATGGTCCGTCATGTCACAGCCCCTCGATCTCAATCAGTTAGCGCAAAATATCAAACAGTGGGGAATGGAGCTGGGTTTCCAGCAGGTCGGCATTACGGACACCGACCTTTCCGCCAGCGAGCCTCAGTTACAGGCATGGCTGGACAAACAATACCATGGCGAAATGGCGTGGATGGCCCGTCACGGCATGATGCGCGCCCGCCCGCACGAGCTATTGCCCGGCACGTTACGGGTTATTAGCGTGCGCATGAACTACCTGCCCGCCCGCGCCGCCTTCGCCAGCACGTTAAAAAACCCGGCGCTGGGCTATGTCAGCCGCTACGCGCTGGGTCGTGATTATCATAAGCTGCTGCGCAACCGGTTAAAGCAGCTCGGCGAAAAAATTCAGCAGCACTGTGCTTCGCTGAATTTTAGACCCTTTGTCGATTCCGCGCCCATTCTTGAACGGCCGCTGGCAGAAAAAGCGGGGCTTGGCTGGACAGGTAAGCACTCACTTATCCTCAACCGCGAGGCGGGCTCGTTCTTTTTCCTCGGGGAATTATTAATCGATCTGCCCTTGCCCACCGACACGCCGGTTGAAGAAGGCTGCGGCCGCTGCGTGGCCTGCCTCACCATCTGCCCCACCGGGGCGATTGTCGAGCCGTATACGGTGGACGCGCGTCGCTGCATCTCGTACCTCACCATTGAGCTTGAAGGGGCTATTCCGGAGCCGCTCCGGCCGCTTATCGGCAACCGCATCTACGGCTGCGATGACTGTCAGCTTATCTGCCCCTGGAACCGTTTCTCGCAGTTAACCGACGAAGCGGATTTCAGCCCGCGTAAACCGTTGCACGCGCCGGAGCTGATCGAACTGTTCGGCTGGAGCGAAGCGTGGTTTTTAAAAGTCACCGAAGGGTCGGCCATTCGCCGTATTGGTCATTTACGCTGGCTGCGAAATATTGCCGTTGCGCTGGGCAATGCCCCCTGGAACGAAGCGAACCTGCGCGCGCTTGAGCAACGCCGAGGTGAGCACCCACTTCTTGATGAGCACATAGAATGGGCGATTGCGCAGCAGATAGCGAAGCGGAACGAAGGGGTTGTGGAAGTACAACTGCCGAAGAAACAGCGGCTGGTCAGAGTCATTGAGAAGGGGCTAGCACGTGACGCCTGAATCGTCCACAGCTTGTGTATAAAAATAAAAACACATTGTGATTCAACGCGCAGAAATAGTTCAAGCGATCAAATTAACAATTTGAAATCCTATTTTATTCAATAATTTCAACACGTTATGAAGTTACTATTCACCGGTCGAACGATTTTATCGTTTTTGCGATCTGTTACAGCCTGTGGATAACTCTGTTCACAATACTTTAAAAGAAAGCGACAAATCGTCCGCAGCGTGCGCTTAGCGCTGTGGATAATTTTATAGAGAAAGAAATTTGGAGCGGGAAACGAGACTCGAACTCGCGACCCCGACCTTGGCAAGGTCGTGCTCTACCAACTGAGCTATTCCCGCATAATCTTCGGCTTCAAACTGCGCTATCGCAGATTAAACACCGTGATCTGGATGGTCCGTGTTTTTCAACACTTTCAAATTTTGGAGCGGGAAACGAGACTCGAACTCGCGACCCCGACCTTGGCAAGGTCGTGCTCTACCAACTGAGCTATTCCCGCTTAATCTTCGTCTTTCAGGCTGCCAGCGCAACATGAAACGTCCGATTAGGATGGTGCATTC
>NZ_HE578947.1:126483-177870 GCF_000321045.1 Phytobacter massiliensis JC163 | reverse complement strand
GCGCAACATGAAACGTCCGATTAGGATGGTGCATTCAAATTTTGGAGCGGGAAACGAGACTCGAACTCGCGACCCCGACCTTGGCAAGGTCGTGCTCTACCAACTGAGCTATTCCCGCAAACATCAATTTTCTTGCTGTCGTGCTCACACATTTCTGTGTCGTCACGGGAGGCGCATTATACGAGAATTCCTTTTAGCTGCAACCCCCCGCAAAGCGAATTTTGCGTTTTTTTATCTGAATGATGGATTATTCAGCATGTTGCGCAATTTTACACCGAAAGCAGGCCCTAAAGCTGGATAAAATGCTCACGGTAGTAAGCAAGCTCCGCCACCGACTCGCGGATGTCATCCATGGCCTGGTGCGTGCCCTGCTTTTTAAAGCCGTCGAGGATTTCCGGCTTCCAGCGGCGCGCCAGCTCTTTCAGGGTGCTCACATCCAGATAACGATAGTGGAAATAAGCCTCCAGCTCCGGCATATATTTAAACAGAAAACGGCGATCCTGACCGATACTGTTGCCGCAAATTGGCGATTTGCCTGCCGGAACCCACTGTTTGAGGAATTCGAGGGTCGCCAGTTCCGCCGCGCGGTCGTCCATCTGGCTTGCTTTCACGCGCTCCACCAGCCCGCTGCCGGTATGCGTGCGCACGTTCCACTCGTCCATCAGCGCCAGCTGCGCGTCGGACTGATGCACGGCGATAGTCGGCCCCTCCGCCAGAATGTTGAGATGCGCATCGGTCACCAGCGTGGCGATCTCAATAATGCGATCGCGCTCGGGATCGAGCCCGGTCATCTCAAGATCGATCCAAATGAGGTTGTTTTCATCTGCACTCATGCTATTTTCCACCCTTCTCGCATAACCAGCCGTAGCAAGTTAACTAGTATTAATTAGTGTGTATCATAGAGGTTTTGCCCGACAGGGGCGACCAGGAGCCAGCACGATTGAGTAAAAATAAACTCTCCAAAGGGCAGCAGCGCCGCGTCAAAGCCAACCATCAGCGCCGCCTTACAACCACTGCGGAGAAAGTCGATTATGACGATAACCTCTTCGGCGAAACGGCGGAAGGCACCGTAATCAGCCGTTTCGGCATGCATGCCGACGTGGAGTCCGCCGATGGCGTGGTACACCGCTGCAACATTCGCCGCACTATTCGTTCGCTGGTGACCGGCGATCGCGTTGTCTGGCGGCCCGGTAAAGAGGCGGCAGAAGGTGTTGCGGTAAAAGGCATCGTCGAAGCGGTGCATGAGCGCACCTCGGTGCTGACGCGCCCGGACTTCTACGACGGGGTGAAACCCATCGCCGCCAATATTGATCAGATAGTGATTGTCTCGGCTATTTTGCCGGAGCTGTCGCTCAATATTATCGACCGCTATCTGGTGGCCTGCGAAGCGCTGCATGTCGAACCGCTTATCGTGCTGAATAAAATCGACCTGCTGGACGAAGAGAGCCTGACGTTCGTCAATGAACAGATGGATATCTACCGCGGTATCGGCTACCGGGTGCTGATGGTCTCCAGCCACACCCAGGACGGCCTGAAACCGCTGGAAGAGGCGCTGACCAACCGCATCAGCATCTTTGCCGGGCAGTCAGGGGTGGGGAAATCCAGCCTGCTGAACGCGCTGCTGGGCCTGCAGGAGCAGCAAATCCTCACGAACGACGTGTCGGATGTTTCTGGCCTCGGCCAGCACACCACCACCGCCGCGCGCCTTTATCACTTCCCCCACGGCGGCGATGTAATCGACTCGCCAGGCGTGCGCGAATTCGGCCTCTGGCACCTCGAACCGGAACAAATTACCCACGGCTTTGTCGAATTCCATGACTATCTCGGCCACTGTAAATACCGCGATTGCAAACATGCCAACGATCCTGGCTGCGCTATCCGCGAAGCGGTAAACAACGGTGAAATCGCGGAAAGCCGTTTCGAAAATTATCATCGGATTCTGGAAAGTATGGCGCAGGTAAAAACGCGTAAAAGCTTTTCTGAAAGCGATGACTGACAACTAAGCTAAGCGTCGTTAGAATCGTCCCCTTTTTGGTAAAGACCCGCCCCCTATGGGCGGATCAGGAACGACAAAACAATGGCCTGGAGGCTACCTTGTTAAACTCATTTAAACTTTCGCTTCAATACATTCTGCCGAAACTGTGGCTCACTCGCCTGGCGGGCTGGGGCGCAAGCAAACGCGCGGGTTGGCTGACAAAACTAGTCATCGATCTGTTCGTTAAGTATTACAAGGTCGATATGAAAGAGGCGCAGAAGCCGGATACCGCCAGCTACCGCACCTTCAATGACTTTTTTCGTGCGCGCGCTGCGTGACGATGTCCGCCCGCTCAATACCGACCCCAACGTGCTGGTCATGCCTGCCGACGGCGTCATCAGCCAGCTCGGGGCGATTGAACAGGACAAGATTCTGCAAGCCAAAGGCCACGACTACAGCCTGGAAGCGCTGCTGGCAGGCAACTACCTGATGGCGGAGCTGTTCCGCAACGGCACCTTTGTCACTACTTACCTCTCTCCGCGCGACTACCACCGGGTGCACATGCCGTGCAACGGTATCCTGCGCGAGATGATCTACGTGCCGGGCGATCTCTTCTCAGTTAACCACCTTACCGCGCAGAACGTGCCAAACCTGTTTGCCCGCAACGAGCGCGTTATCTGCCTGTTCGATACTGAATTTGGCCCGATGGCGCAGATTCTGGTTGGCGCGACCATTGTCGGCAGCATTGAAACCGTCTGGGCAGGCACCGTCACCCCGCCGCGCGAAGGCATCATTAAACGCTGGACGTGGCCCGCGGGCGAAAGCGACAACGCCGTCGCCCTGCTGAAAGGCCAGGAGATGGGGCGCTTCAAACTCGGCTCGACGGTCATTAACCTCTTCGCCCCTGGCAAAGTGGCGCTTGTGGAGCAGCTTCGCAGCCTGTCGGTGACCAAAATCGGCGAGCCGCTGGCGGTATCGACAGAAACGCTGGTGACCCCGGATGTGGAACCCACTCCACTACCGGCGGAAGAGATTGCCGCCGAACACGAAGCCAGCCCGCTGGTTGACGATAACAAAGACCTGACTTAATCCAAAAAGGACCGCTGTTGTGCGCCCGATTATCGTTTTTCTGATGGCCTGGTGCCTCAGCCTGGGGGCGTACGCAGCGACGGCCCCCGATGCCAAACAGGTAGCCCAGGAGCTGGAGCAGGCTAAAGGGGCGAAAGCCACCCCTGAGCAGGCCGAAACCGTAGAGGTATTGCAGGCGGCGCTGAACGCGCTGGAGGAGCGTAAAGGCTCACTCGAGCGCGCGCAGCAGTACCAGGAAATTATCGACAACTTCCCGAAACTCTCCCGCAACCTGCGCGCGCAGCTCGATAACCTGCGCGATGAACCGAAGCAGGTGCCCGCGGGCCTTAGCACCGACGCGCTCAATCAGGAGATTCTGCAGGTCAGCAGCCAGCTGCTGGAGAAGACCCGTGAAGCCCAGCAGGAGCAGGAGCGCGCCCGCGAAATCAACGACTCCCTCAGCCAGCTGCCGCAGCAGCAGACCGACGCCCGCCGCCAGCTCAATGAGGTCGAACGCCGCATTGGCGCGCAGACCACCAATACCCCCCTCGCTCAGGCCCAAAACCTGAGCGCGCAGGCCGAGTCGGCCAAACTGAAAGCGCAGGTAGACGAACTGGAACTGGCGCAGCTGTCGGCCAACAACCGCCAGGAGCTGTCGCGCATGCGTTCGGAGCTGGCGCAGAAGCAGTCGCAGCAGCTCGATGCGTACCTACAGGCATTGCGCAACCAGCTCAACAGCCAGCGCCAGCGTGAAGCGGAGCAGGCGCTGGAAAGCACTGAACTGCTGGCGGAAAACAGCGCCAACCTGCCCTCGGATATTGTCGAGCAGTTTAAGATCAACCGGGAGCTTTCCCAGGCGCTCAATCAGCAGGCCCAGCGCATGGATCTGGTGGCGTCCCAGCAGCGGCAGGCCACTAACCAGACGCTGCAGGTACGCCAGGCGCTGAACACCCTGCGCGAGCAGTCACAGTGGCTGGGCGCGTCGAATATGCTGGGCGAAGCGCTGCGGGCGCAGGTGGCGCGGCTGCCGGAAATGCCGAAACCTCAGCAGTTAGATACCGAGATGGCGCAGCTACGCGTGCACCGCATGCGCTATGAAGACCTGCTTAACAAGCAGCCGCAGGTGCGTCAGATTCGCCAGGCGGACGGGCAGCCGCTCACCGCCGAACAGAACCGCATTCTGGATGCCCAGCTGCGCACCCAGCGCGAACTGCTCTCTTCGCTCTTGCAGGGGGGCGATACGCTTATTCTTGAGCTGACCAAGCTCAAGGTCTCTAACAGCCAGTTGGAAGACGCGCTTAATGAGGTAAACGAAGCCACCCACCGTTACCTGTTCTGGACGGCGGACGTTAGCCCGATGACCCTTACCTGGCCGGTGGAGATCATTTCCGACCTGCGCCGTTTAATCTCTCTGGATACCTTCAGCCAGCTTGGTAAAGCGACCGCCATGATGCTGACCAGCAAAGAGACGCTGTTCCCGCTGTTTGGCGCGCTGGTGCTGGTAGGGTTTAGCCTTTACTCCCGCAAGCATTTTAACCGCTTCCTGGAGCGTTCAAGCGCCAAAGTCGGCAAGGTGACGCAGGACCATTTCTGGCTGACGCTACGTACCGTTTTCTGGTCAATTCTGGTGGCGCTGCCGCTACCGGTGCTGTGGGCGACGCTGGGCTACGGCTTACAGCAGGCATGGCCCTGGCCGCTGGCGGTCGCCATCGGCGACGGCGTGACCGCCACCGTGCCGCTGCTGTGGGTGGTGATGATTTGCGCCACCTTTGCGCGCCCGACCGGCCTGTTTATCGTCCACTTTGGCTGGCCGCGCAGCCGTGTGGCGCGGGGTATGCGCAACTACCTGATGAGCATCGGCTTTATTGTGCCGCTTATTATGGCGCTGATCATGTTTGATAATCTCAACGACCGGGAGTTTTCCGGCTCGCTGGGGCGGCTGTGCTTTATCCTGATTTGCGGCGCGCTGGCGATCGTGACGCTCAGTCTTAAACGCGCCGGAATTCCGCTTTATGTGGATAAATCGGGCAGCGGCGACAATATGGCTAACCGCCTGCTGTGGAACCTGCTGCTGAGCGCGCCGCTGGCGGCGATTCTGGCGGCGGCGGTGGGCTATCTCGCCACCTCGCAGGCGCTGCTGGCGCGGCTGGAAACCTCCGTCGCCATCTGGTTCCTGCTGCTGGTTATCTATCACATCATTCGCCGCTGGATGCTGATCCAGCGCCGCCGTCTGGCCTTCGATCGCGCCCGGCACCGCCGCGCGGAGATCCTTGCCCAGCGCGCGAAAGGCGAAGAAGATGCCCCGCACGCCACCAGTACGGAAGGCGTGGTTGAGATTGATGAAAAAGAGCTGGATCTCGACGCCATCAGCGTACAGTCGCTGCGGCTGGTGCGCTCGATTCTGATGCTCATCGCCCTGCTGTCGGTGATTGTGCTGTGGTCTGAGATACACTCCGCTTTCGGCTTCCTGGAGAATATTTCGCTGTGGGACGTCACCTCCACCGTTCAGGGCGTCGAGAGCCTGGAGCCGATCACCCTCGGCGCGGTGCTGATTGCCATCCTGGTGTTTATCATCACCACCCAGCTGGTGCGCAACTTCCCGGCCCTGCTTGAGCTGGCGCTGCTGCAGCATCTGGATCTCACCCCCGGCACCGGCTATGCCATTACCACCATCACCAAATATCTGCTGATGCTGTTTGGCGGGCTGGTGGGCTTCTCGATGATCGGCATTGAGTGGTCGAAGCTGCAATGGCTGGTCGCCGCGCTCGGCGTCGGGTTAGGGTTTGGCCTGCAGGAGATCTTCGCCAACTTTATCTCCGGTTTGATCATCCTGTTTGAAAAGCCGATCCGCATTGGCGACACGGTGACGATCCGCGATCTGACCGGCAGCATCACTAAGATCAATACCCGCGCCACCACTATCAGCGACTGGGATCGCAAAGAGATCATCGTGCCGAACAAGGCGTTTATTACCGAGCAGTTTATTAACTGGTCGCTGTCGGATTCGGTCACGCGCGTGGTGCTAACGGTGCCCGCGCCTGCGGATGCTAACAGTGAAGAGGTAACGCAGCTTCTCTACACCGCTGCCGAACGCTGTACGCTGGTGATCGACAACCCGCCGCCGGAAGTTTTCCTGGTCGATCTGCAACAGGGGATCCAGCTTTTCGAGCTGCGTATTTACGCTGCGGAAATGGGGCACCGTATGCCGCTGCGCCACGAGATCCACCAGCTGATTCTGGCGGGCTTCCGCGAACACGGTATTGACCTGCCCTTCCCGCCGTTCCAGATGCGCCTGGAAAGCCTGGACGGCAAGCGAACCGCACGCACGCTTACCTCAGCAGGTAAAAACAGCCGCCCGGCGGGAAGTATGTGATATTCCCCGGGCTACGCAGGCCGTAGCCCGGATAAGGCATAGCCGCATCCGGTAAAATCCCGGGCGCGCTGACGCTTACCCGGGCTACAAATCGTGCAGTGATGGGGGTTTTGTAGCCCGGATAAGGCGTAGCCGCATCCGGGATGAGAGAGGCAAGAATCAGGCGCGATCGACGGTAAACGCCATCACTTCCGCCAGGCTCTCCGCCCCGAGAGCCAGCATTACCAAGCGGTCCACCCCCAGCGCCACGCCGGAGCAGTCCGGCATACCCGCTTTCAACGCTTCCAGCAGATTGTTATCCACCGGCTGCTGCACCAGCCCGCGGGCGGCGCGTTTGCGGTTATCCTGCTCAAAGCGCTGCTGCTGTTCACGGGCGTCGGTCAGCTCATGGAAGCCGTTCGCCAGTTCGATGCCTTTGAAATAGACCTCAAAACGTTCGGCCACCCGATGGTCTTCGGTACTGATCTGCGCCAGCGCCGCCTGGCTTGCCGGGAAGTGGTAGACAAACGCCGGGCGCTCTTTGCCGATATGCGGCTCCACGCCCATGGTAAACAACAGCTGCAGCAGCGTGTCGCGATCTTCTTCCGTATCGGCGATATTGCTCAGGTCGAGCTTCGCCGCCGCTTCACGCAGCTGCGTCTTGTCCGCCGACAGCGGGTCCACTTCCAGATAACGCTGGAAAGCCTGCTGGTAGGAGAGTGATTCCGCCGCCTGGCACTCCAGCACCTGCTGCAGCAGATCGTCCACTTCGTTCATCAGGCGGTACATGTCGTAATGCGGGCGATACCACTCCAGCATGGTGAACTCAGGGTTGTGATGCCGCCCCATCTCCTCATTGCGAAAACTGCGGCAGAGCTGATAAACCGGGCCGCAACCCGCCGCCAGCAGGCGTTTCATATGATATTCCGGGCTGGTCATCAGATAGAGATTAATGCCCTGAGAGTGCCCTGGCCCCACGAAACGCGTCTCAAACGGGAACAGATGAATATCCGTTACCGTTGCCTGGCTCATGCAGGGCGTCTCCACCTCCAGCACGCCGCGATCGGCGAAGAAGCGCCGAATTTCCGCCATAATAGCCGCGCGTTTTAATAAGTTAGGGATGGATGCGCTCGGCTGCCAGGTTGCCGTCTCGCTCATTGTGCTCTCTCCGAATTCAAACAAGGGCACGAAGTCTACCCGCATCGGTCAGGAGAGACAAATTTTGTGCAACGGCCAGGAAGTCAGCGCGGTGAAACACGACGAAGATCGGTAAAAAAATCGAACACATCAAATTTCCCTCTTTACCCTGCGGTTATACTGCATCCCCATAAAGGCGTCGTGAACGTTTTCGCCACTGGCCTCTTCGCCGCATGACGAATAACCCTATCTGGAGGAATAACGTGCAGACCTTTCAAGCCGATCTTGCCGTCATTGGCGCGGGTGGCGCTGGGCTTCGCGCTGCCATAGCCGCCGCTCAAGCGAATCCTGCCGCTAAAATTGCCCTCATTTCAAAAGTTTACCCTATGCGTAGCCACACCGTGGCGGCAGAGGGCGGTTCTGCTGCCGTTGCGCAGGATCATGACAGCTTTGAGTACCATTTCCACGATACGGTAGCCGGGGGAGACTGGCTCTGCGAGCAGGATGTGGTCGACTATTTTGTCCGCCACTGCCCAACCGAGATGACCCAGCTTGAGCTGTGGGGTTGCCCCTGGAGCCGTCGCCCTGACGGCTCGGTCAACGTGCGTCGTTTCGGCGGCATGAAGATCGAACGCACCTGGTTTGCCGCCGATAAAACCGGCTTCCACATGCTGCACACCCTCTTTCAGACTTCGCTGCAGTTCCCGCAAATCCAGCGTTTCGACGAACATTTCGTCCTCGATATTCTGGTGGATGACGGCCAGGCGCGCGGGCTGGTGGCGATGAACATGATGGAAGGCACGCTGGTGCAAATTCGCGCCAACGCAGTGATTATGGCGACCGGCGGCGCGGGCCGCGTCTACCGCTATAACACCAACGGCGGCATCGTCACCGGCGACGGGATGGGCATGGCGCTGGCCCACGGCGTGCCGCTGCGCGATATGGAATTTGTCCAGTATCATCCCACCGGCCTGCCGGGCTCCGGCATTCTGATGACGGAAGGGTGCCGCGGCGAAGGCGGTATCCTGGTGAATAAAAACGGCTACCGCTATCTGCAGGATTACGGCATGGGGCCGGAGACGCCGCTGGGCGAGCCGAAAAACAAATATATGGAGCTGGGGCCGCGCGACCGGGTCTCCCAGGCCTTCTGGCACGAGTGGCGTAAAGGCAACACCATCTCCACGCCGCGCGGGGATGTTGTTCACCTCGACATGCGCCATCTGGGGGAGAAAAAAATCCTCGAACGCCTGCCCTTTATTTGCGAGCTGGCGAAAGCCTATGTCGGCGTCGATCCGGTCAAAGAGCCGATTCCAGTACGCCCCACCGCCCACTACACCATGGGCGGCATTGAAACCAATAGCCACTGTGAAACCCGTATCCACGGCCTGTTCGCCGTCGGCGAATGTTCCTCCGTCGGCCTGCACGGGGCCAACCGGCTTGGCTCGAACTCGCTGGCGGAACTGGTGGTCTTTGGTCGGCTGGCAGGGGAACAGGCGATGGCGCGCGCCGCCTCGGCGAGTGCCGCCAACGATGCGGCGCTCGATGCGCAGGCTCACGATATCGCCCAGCGTCTGGCCAGCCTCGTCAACCAGCAGGGCAACGAGAGCTGGGCGAAAATTCGTGACGAAATGGGTGAGTCGATGGAAGAGGGCTGCGGCATTTACCGTACCCCGGAACTGATGCAGAAAACGGTGGATAAGCTGGCTGAGCTGCAGGAGCGGTTTAAGCGGGTGCGGATCACCGACACCTCCAGCGTCTTCAACACCGATATTCTCTACACCCTGGAACTGGGGCACGGCCTGAACGTGGCCGAATGTATGGCCCACTCCGCGCTGGCGCGTAAAGAGTCACGCGGCGCGCACCAGCGGCTGGATGAAGGCTCTACCGAGCGCGACGACGTTAATTTCCTCAAGCATACGCTCGCCTGGCGCGACGCCGACGGCACCACGCGTCTTGAATACAGCGATGTGAATATCACCACCCTGCCGCCCGCAAAACGCGTCTATGGCGCAGAGGCGGATGCCGCCGACAGAAAGGAGCCGACCCATGGCTGAGATGCAAACCCTGAACGTTGAGGTGGTGCGCTACAACCCGGAAACGGACGCCGAGCCGCACAGCGTTTTCTATGATGTTCCCTGGGACGAGCAAACGTCGCTGCTGGACGCGCTGGGCTATATCAAAGATAACCTGGCGGCCGACCTCAGCTATCGCTGGTCATGCCGGATGGCGATTTGCGGCTCCTGCGGGATGATGGTCAACGGCGTGCCGAAGCTGGCCTGTAAGGTCTTTCTGCGCGACTACCCGAAAGGGGTAAAAGTGGAGGCGCTGGCCAACTTCCCCATTGAGCGCGATCTGGTGGTGGACATGACCCACTTTATCGAAAGCCTGGAGGCGATTAAGCCGTACATCATCGGCAACTCGCGCACGCCGCAGCAGGGGCCGAACAGCCAGACGCCCGCGCAGATGGCGAAGTACCATCAGTTCTCCGGCTGCATTAACTGCGGTCTCTGTTACGCCGCCTGCCCGCAATTCGGCCTCAACCCGGAATTTATCGGCCCGGCAGCGATTACCCTGGCGCATCGCTACAACCTCGATAGCCGCGACCACGGTCAGAAAGAACGCATGGCGCAGTTGAACGGTCAGAATGGCGTCTGGAGCTGCACCTTTGTCGGCTACTGCTCGGAGGTCTGCCCGAAACATGTCGATCCGGCCGCGGCTATTCAGCTGGGCAAGGTCGAGAGTTCGAAAGACTTTTTAATCGCCACGCTGAAACCTCGCTAAGGAGCGCATGATGACGACTAAACGTAAACCCTATGTCCGGCCCATGCCGTCGACCTGGTGGAAAACGCTGCCGTTTTACCGCTTCTATATGCTGCGCGAAGGAACGGCGATAGCGGCGGTCTGGTTCTCTGTCGAGCTGATTTACGGCCTGTTCGCCCTGAAACATGGCCCGGAGTCCTGGGCCGGGTTTGTCAGCTTTCTGCAAAACCCGATCGTGGTGATCCTCAACCTGATTGCGCTGGCGGCGGCACTGCTGCACAGCAAAACCTGGTTTGAACTGGCGCCCAAAGCGACCATCATCATTGTCAAAGATGAGAAACTCAGCCCCGGGCCGATTATCAAAGGGCTGTGGGCCGTTACGGCGCTGGCAACGCTGGTTATCCTGTTTGTAGCACTGTTCTGGTAAGGAGAAACCGATGATCAATCCAAAACCAAAACGTTCCGATGAGCCTGTTTTCTGGGGGCTGTTCGGCGCGGGGGGAATGTGGAGCGCGATTGTCGCCCCGGTGATGGTGCTGTTGGTGGGCATCCTGCTGCCGCTGGGACTCTACCCCGGCGAGGCGCTCGGCTATGAGCGGGTGCTGGCCTTTGCCCAAAGCCTTATTGGCCGCGCGTTTATCTTTCTGATGATTGTGCTGCCGCTGTGGTGCGGCATGCACCGTCTGCACCATATGATGCACGACATCAAGGTGCATATACCGAACGGTAAATGGGTCTTTTACGGTCTGGCGGCCATTCTCAGCGTCGTGACGCTGGTCGGCGTCGCCTTTATCTGACCGCTTCTGCCCGTCGGCTCCCGGCGGGCGTTTTACATCAGCCGCAGGAAATGGACCGCAAGGCATACTCCCGTCAGCACCAGCGGGATGGCGACCGCACGTTTACGCTGCGCCACCACTGCCGCAGTCGCTATCAACACCAGCAAAAAGGCCGCGCCATAGCCAGCGTTTTGTTGATAGATCCATCCCCGCAGACACAGGCAACCAACGATGGCCGCCGAAAAGGCGGTCCGGTTCCAGGCGAGCTGCGTTCTTTCCGGCTGTAAACCGGGATCGCGCTCCGTCATGGCTGACCCTGCCAGAGCAACGCCGCCAGCAGCACGGCGATGACGATCACCAGTCCGGCAATCAACAGTAAAAAACGGGTATAGGGGAGAGCGCTATCGAGCCGCATCGCCAGCTCGTTGCCCCGCCAGCGATACCAGGCGACCGCCGCCAGCGTTGAGCCGGACACCACCAGCAGCAGCGCCAGCGTCAGGCGTAAGGAGGGTGAGCTAAGCTGCGGAGAGAATTGATCGATACCGACAGCCCCCGCCAGCAGCGCCAGCGCGGTGCGTATCCAGGCCAGAAAGGTGCGTTCATTGGCCAGCGTAAAGCGGTAATCCGGTTTTTTGCCTGCCAGCCACCACTTTTCACGCAGGCGGGGAGAAGAATTATGAAGACTCACGTTTTATCCGTTCCTTAATCAATAGCTCTTTGATGGATAGCCCCGGCGACGCGCTCTCTTTAAAGTTGTGGCGAGTTATCTCAGTACAAAGAAATTCAATCATAAACAATTGCGATACGCGGGTGGCGATAGAGTCGCCCTGCAAGGGGCCAGCCGCGCCGCAGGTCAGCAGGAAGTTATCCGCCATTTCGGCCAGCGGCGACTGGGTGTTATGGGTAATGGCCAGCCGCCCCGCCCCGGCTTTTTGCGCCAGCCGGAACGCGTTGACCACTTCCGGCGTCTCCCCTGAATGGGAAAAGGCCACCACCAGATCGTTGCTTTTCAGGTTTGCCAGCTTGAGCGTCATGGTGAAACGATCGGTATAGGCCTCGGACTCAATACCGATACGGTTCATCTTGTCGCGCGCCTCCATGGCGGCCAGCCCCGATGCGCCAAAGCCGACAAACATCACCCTTGGAGCCTGGATAAACTGCTCAACAATGTTTTTCACTTTTTGCATGTCGAGCAGATCGATAGTCTCTTTAACGGTGGTATCAAGCGTCAGGGCGATTTTATGCGCGACATCATTACGCGTATCGCCCATAAAAATATCCGGCGAAGAGGGCAGCGTAAGGTCGCTCTCCTCCAGCAGCTCGCGCTTAAGCTGCGCTTTCAGGCTCAGCAGGCCGCCGTAGCCGATTTTTTTGCAAAAGCGCACGATGGTGGCTTCACTGACGCTGATCTGCGAGGCGATCTTCTTCACCGGCAGCTGCACAACCTGTGCCGGATGGTGCAGGATAAACTCCGCGACCTTGCGGTCGGTCTCCGCCAGACCGGCCATAATATTGGCGATATAGACGCGCACCTTCTCTTTGTTAACGCTCATGGCTGACTCTCCCGGCTCATCCCTTTTCACGGACTGCACGCTGTGTAAAAGCTCATTGCCGGGTATTTTAGCCATCAATCTCCTCCGCGTCTTGCGCGAGAATAACGCTAACTGCTTGTTGATAAAGCTCGCCGGGGGCCAGCCAGCGCATGCCACGTTTAAAGGCGACCTCACCGTCAAAGTCGGGGTCGTCCGTGGTGCTGGTGAGCGGTTCAATGCACAATAAATCCGCGCCCGGAACGCCCCACAGCGCCAGCCATTCAGTATCGGGCGAATGTAAACGCAGGGCGACGCGCCCGGTCGGCGACCGCACGTTCACCTCAACCCCGCCCGGCGTGGCGAAATAGACCGCGCCCGCGGCAAACGCGTTGTTATCAAGGGGAAAGACCGTGCTTTGCGCAGGCAAAGGCGGTAGCCTCAGCGTGCGCTCTTCGGTCGGAAACGGCCCGTCTACCGGGGCGGAAAAACGGACCTGCCAGCCGGGTTCGCTGGCGACAGGCAGCGCGAAACCGGGATGCCAGCCCAGCGCGAACGGCAGCCTGCGCGCATCCAGGTTTTCTACCTGCCAGCTTACCTCCAGCCCGCGCTCTGCCAGCGTCCAGCATAGCGTAACCCGCCAGCGAAACGGCCAAATCTGGCGCGTGTCGTCGCTATCCTCGCAGGCCAGCCGCAGCGACACGCTGCTCTGCTCCACAAGGTGAAAGCGCTGGTGGCGTAAAAAGCCATGAGCGGGCAGCGACCAGAACGCGCCCTGGTGGCGCAGGCCGTTGTGCACCAGCCGCCCAACCACCGGGAAAAGCTGCGTCGCGCTGCTGTTCCACACGCCCGCCTGCGGCTGCCAGAGCCGGTTTGAACGGCGGGTTTTATCCCACCATTCACACAGCTCCGCCCCCTGCGCCGCCACACGAACCCGCCAGCGGCTGTTTTCCAGCGTCCAGCCGTCCATTTAATCCACCCGCAACAGCAGACGCGCCTGGTAGGCAAGCGCCCGCTGACGATCGCCGGTGAAGTGGCGTTCCACAAGCTGCAAAATATCGCTTCCCTGTAGCGGCGCGTCGGCTGCGCACGCCGCCAACAACGTCGGGAGGTCAATGCCTGCCTGTTCAGCCGCCTTGCTGATAAACATCAGCGCTTCGTAAACGCCGCGGTCGGCGCAGCGCCAGGGCGTATTCGCCAGCGCGTCATCCTGCTGCCAGCGTTCGGCGTAAGCCTGCTCACGCTCAGGGGTAAGCGCCTCCAGGCCGAAACGTACATACAGCTCCGGCGGCGCGTCGTGTTCACGCAGTAAAGGAAGCATCGCCTGCGCCATCGCAAAGGCTTTTGGCGGGGCGTCGAGCGGCTGCGCCTGCTGCGGATCGTTTTTGACGTTGAAGAGCTTATCGCCAAAACGCCACGGATTGAGGTAGCCGAAGCTCGCCGGTATCTGCATCACCTGCGCCCCCTGGGTGAAATCAAAGCCCGGATGAATACGGATGTCGGTGAGTTCGCTCACTTTAAACGGGCTGTCGATGCGGGTGGGCATCAGGGTGTATTCAAACAGGTTCTCTTTGCCTTTCTCTCGCGGGCAACGCATATAGACGGATTCGCCGTCGGTGATATTCAGATGCCCGCCAAAGTAGCCGAACAGGCCGTAATCACGCACCGGCGTGTCGTTTTCCACCGCAGGCAGCAGCGGACGCCCGGTCATCGAAGCGGGGCGCTCCACGTTAAAGTAGTCGAGCAGCGTTGCCGGAATATCGATAGTCTGCGCCAGCGCCTCGCGCTGCTCGCCTGGTTTCAGGCAGCGCGGATCGCGAATAAAGAACGGCGTTCTGGCGATTTCGTTATAGACCGGCATGATGTTTTTGCCCCACCACTGGTGCTCCCCTAACAGGAAACCGTGGTCGGTACAGACGATGAACAGCGTATCTTCCCACAGGCCGAGGGCTTTCATTTTGTCCATCACCTGGCCCAGGTAGTCGTCACACATGGTCATCAGCGCCTGGTAAAATTTCCGCGCTTTGCCATCGTCCTTGCCGCCCGGGCTGTCGCAGTAATAGGGCACCCAGCCGTCGAACTCATCGGGCGTGCAGCCATATTGCGCCAGGTACTTCTCCGGGACAAAGAACGGCTCGTGGGGGTCGAAACACTCAATCTGCAAAAACCAGTTATCCTGGCGGCAGTTGGTCTGCATAAACTCCATCCCGGCGCTGATGGTGCGATGGGTGAAGTGCTCTTGCTGGGTCGGCATCGCCGCGCGGTTGATCAGATCCTGGGTCATGCGCCCGGCGCGACGACGACGCGTTTCCTCATCCTCCATACCCTGCCAGCGAATCTGCGGCTTCTCTACCTGCCCTATCCAGCAGTCCCCTTCCTGACCACGGATAAAATCGAAGGTGGAGTAGCGGGTGTGATAGGTGGCGCCGCCGTCGCGCCAGTAGTGTTTATGGTCCGTCACCATATGGGTGTGGACGCCGTTTTGCCGCAGCGCCTGCATGGCGGAAAAATCAAACGGCTCCAGCGGCCCCCAGCTACGGTGCAGGAAGTTATACCGCCCGGTGTGCAGTTCACGACGCGCTGGCATGCAGGGCATGCTGCCGACATAGAAGTTATTAAACTGCACCGACTCCTGCGCCAGGCGGGTAAAATTGGGCGTAATCGCGTCGCCGCCGTAGGGGGCAAGGTGGTTACGCGTCAGCGTATCGAACATCAACATAACTGCTTTCATAATGCTATCTCTGCTCAGGCACCGATAAATTCTTCAACTTCGTTCTTGATAATGGTGACGTGTGGGCCGTAGACCACCTGCACGCCCTGCCCGCGTATAAACGCGCCGCGGCTGCCCAGTGATTTAAACGCGTCCACCTGTACCAGCGCCGGATCGTTGACCGTGATGCGCAGGCGGGTCGCACAGCAATCCACATCCACAATGTTTGCCCGGCCGCCAAGCGCTTCAACAATCTGCGCCGGGCGCGCGCTGCCCTGCACGGTCTCTTCGCTCTGCGTTTCATCTTCGCGCCCCGGCGTTTTCAGCTGACGCCACCGGATCAGGAAGCGGAAAGAGAAGTAGTAGAGACAGAACATCACCGCGCCGAGAGGCAGCATCAGCATCCAGTTGGTTTTGGCATTGCCCTGCAGCACGCCGAACAGCAGGAAATCAATCAGCCCGCCCGAGAAGGTCTGCCCGACGGTGATCTCCAGGATATGGGTCAGCATGAACGCCACGCCCGTCAGCACGATATGCACGCCGTACAGCAGCGGGGCGCAGAACATGAAGGCAAACTCCAGCGGTTCGGTAATCCCCGTGACGAAAGCGGTGAGCGCAGCGGAGAGCATCAGGCTGGCGACTTTTTTGCGGTTTTCCGGCTTCGCGGAGTGGTAAATCGCCAGCGCCGCGCCCGGCAGGCCAAACATAAAGTCGGCAAAGCGTCCGGCCATAAAGCGCGACACGCCGATGTAATACTGCTGCACGCTGGGGTCAGCGAGCTGGGCGAAGAAGATCTTCTGCGTCCCCTGGACTACGTGGCCGTTAACGGTCATCTCGCCGCCGACGCTGGTCAGCCAGAAAGGAAGGTAAAACAGATGGTGCAGACCAAGCGGGATCAGGCATTTCAGGATCATGCCGTAGAACAGCGTGCCGATATAGCCGGTCTTCTCCACCAGCCCGCCGAGGTGGGTAATGCCGGCCTGAATCGGCGGCCAGACCCAGAACAGCGCCACGCCCAGGAAAATAGCGAAAAACGAAGTGACGATCGGAACGAACCGCGAGCCGCTAAAAAAGGCCAGCAGATCGGGCAGCTCGGTCTTGTTGTAGCGATTATGCACCCAGGCAGTGAGCAGCCCGCTGATAATGCCGCCCATTACCCCTGTTTGCAGGGTAACAATGCCTAACACGTTCGCCTGGCCCGCGGCGGCAAGGTTATCAACCGCCAGCTTGCCGGTGAGCATCAGCATGGCGTTAATCGCCTTGTTCATCACCACAAAGCAGAGTACCGACGCCAGCCCGGCGGTGCCCTTGTCGCTGCGCGCCAGGCCAACGGCGATGCCGACGGCGAATAGCAGCGAAAGGTTATCGAACACCACGCTGCCGCACAGCTTCATTAAAGTGAAAATGGCCTGTAAAACCTGATTATCGAGTACGGGGTACGTGGCGATAGTCACCGGGTTGGAGAAGACGCCGCCAATGCCCAGCAGAAGCCCGGCCGCCGGTAGAACGGCGATTGGCAGCATAAACGACTTACCCAGATTCTGTGCGCCTGCAAAGAGTTTGCTCATAAGAGTGCCCTGATGTTGACGTTTGAATTTTAAATTTCATTATTTATACTAATTAGTGAAATTATTATTTCCTGGGCTTTTGTACCCTGTCAATCCAGCATGGTTCGAAAGGGTGACTCGGGTCACTTTTTATTGTGATGGCGATAACACATCCTTGCGAAACTGGCCCGATAAGGGGCAAAGCGTGGCGCGAAGCACACGCGTTTTTTCCGGCGGATTCTACACTTAGCAAAAAATCCCGGAAGGAAGATGCCATGCGTTCGCTGCTCATCATCGTGACTGTTGCCGCTGCGTTTTTGGTTACCGCCTGTAGTTCTCCCACTCCCCCGCCTGGCGTAACGGTGGTGGAGAATTTCAATACGCAACGCTATCTGGGCCGCTGGTATGAGATTGCCCGTATGGACCACCGTTTCGAGCGCGGCCTGGATCATGTGACGACCACCTATACGCTTCGCCAGGATGGCGGCCTGAATGTGGTCAATAAGGGCTATAACCCGGCCCGCGGCATGTGGCAGACGCGGCAAGGCGACGCCATGTTTACCGGCAGCCCTCAGCGCGCCGCGCTGAAAATCTCCTTTATTGGCCCGAACGACGGCAGCTATAACATCATCGCGCTGGATAACGCGTATCGCTACGCGCTGGTGTGCGGGCCGGATCGCGGTTATCTGTGGATTTTGTCCCGCACCCCTGAGCTGCCAGAGGGGGTAAAAAAACAGCTCCTCGACACCGCGGCCCGCCAGGGCTTTGCTGTGGAGAAGCTGATTTGGGTGAATCAGTCGTTTAATGGGCGCTTAGCTTCAGCCCAATAATCCCGGCGACAATCAAGCCAAGGCTCAGCAAACGTGCCGGGCTGGCGGATTCGCCGAGCAGCAGGATGCCCGCAATCGCGGCCCCCACCGCGCCGATGCCGGTCCAGACGGCGTAAGCCGTGCCGACCGGCAGGCTTTTCATCGCCCATGAGAGCAGCGCCATGCTAAGTACCATCGCCGCGATGGTCGCCACGCTGGGTACGAGGCGGGTAAAACCGTGGGTATATTTCAGGCCTACCGCCCAGACCACTTCCAGAAGACCGGCGATAAAGAGAACTATCCAGGACATTTTTGGCTCCAGTGTGGGGCCGTCCCCAATGAGATTGACCCTGCCGGGTCGTCCCGACAGGCTGGTGAAGAGGGGTAAATTTTGGCCTGATAACAAAACGAATGCAATTTTTTCACCGTTGCGTCAGGTTTAGTGACTTAAAGCAAGAAATAGCCCCAGATCGCAATGCAGTTCAGGCATTTATTCGCCTGATGGACGCCCTATGATGAAGCGCTTGCCCCGAAAAGTAAGCCGTGCGCCTTCCCTCTTATTGCGAAGAAAAATATGTATAAAATTCTCCTGGTTGACCGTTGTTATTTCACCCGCACGGGGCTTGAAAGCTGGCTCAACCAAACCGATTTTTTTCCCGCCGCCTTTCTGGTGACAGCCCTGAATAACTTGATGCTGGCGAAAGAGCATATCATCCAGTGGCAGCCGGATCTGATCGTCGCCGATCTCTTCGGCTTTAAGCATGATCTTCACCATATTGAGCAGTTTTCTTCGCTGCTTGCCGCCTGCGGCAAAGAGAACCGGCTTATTCTTTTACAGTCGGGCGAGGATGCGGCGCTTGCCGACTATTGCGCGCAGTATCCGCTGCAGGCCAGCCTGCTGAAAACCGCGCCGCTGGAGACGCTGGCAAGGGTGATTGATGCCGCAGTGCTGGAAAGACCGGCGCGCGAAATGCCGCAAATCGCCGCCCCGCTGCTGACGCGTCAGGAAGAGAAGGTGCTGTCGCTGTGGATGGAAGGGCGCAGTAACCAGTCGATTGCCAGTAAAATGTGTATCAACGGCAAGACGGTTTACACCTACAAGCGCAATATCAGGATGAAGCTGGGAATGGACAACCGCTTTACGCCGTTCCTTTCACTGCCGGAAAGCGTAAATTAACGGTACGGCCTGAGCCGTACCGTAGAGATTACTGCTGCGCTCGGGTCGCGGCGCCAGAGATCGCGCTGCCGCCATCGGAGATGTCTTCGCCTACGCCACGCGTGGTGTTACAGGCGGTCAATACCGAAGAAAGGACCAGTACAGAAAAGATCGCAGCAATTGTCTTCTTAATCATAACGTCTTCCTTTTGTAGTCAATATTTTTTGTCACGAGCAACTTAAGCATAGCCTGAATCAAAAAATATGAAGGGGAAGGAGTGATTTTTAAGAAGATTTGACATTCAGCAGCGCGAAAACCGCCGCGCTGCTGAAAAGAGGGTGACGTGAATTATTTCACGCGGGATACGTATTCGCCGGAGCGGGTATCCACTTTGATAACTTCGCCAATCTGTACGAACAGCGGAACTTTAACCACAGCGCCGGTGCTCAGGGTAGCCGGCTTGCCGCCAGTACCTGCGGTATCGCCTTTCAGACCCGGATCGGTTTCAACGATTTCCAGCTCAACAAAGTTCGGCGGCGTAACAGAGATAGGCTGGCCGTTCCACAGGGTCACGATGCATTCAGCCTGGTCCAGCAGCCATTTTTCGCTGTCGCCGATAGCTTTTGCGTCAGCAGAAAGCTGTTCGAAGGTTTCGTTGTTCATGAAGTGCCAGAACTCACCGTCGTTGTACAGGTAAGTCAGGTTCATATCGACAACATCTGCGCCTTCGGCAGAGTCGGTAGACTTGAAGGTTTTCTCAACGCGGGTGCCGGTCAGCAGGCGACGCAGTTTAACGCGCGCAAATGCCTGGCCTTTGCCTGGTTTAACGAATTCGCTGGATTCGACCGCGTAAGGTTCGCCGTCCAACATGATTTTAAGACCAGCACGAAAATCGTTGCTATAGTACGTTGCCATAAGGCCCTCTGAAATTGTTAACTGGTAGCTAAGCCACAAAATGGCGCATATTGTAACCCTAAATACCCCATCCAGAGAAGATTGGTTATTGCAACTTGCCGATGTAATAACCGATCCCGATGAACTTCTGCGTGTTTTACACCTTGATAACGACGAAAACTTAATCGCCGGACGGGAAGCGAAACGCCTGTTTGCGCTGCGCGTCCCCCGCGCTTTCGTCGCAAGAATGCGTAAAGGCGATCCGCACGATCCGCTGCTGCGCCAGGTGTTAACTTCGCACGATGAATTTATTGCGGCGCCCGGTTTCAGCACCGATCCGCTCGATGAACAGCATAGCGTGGTGCCGGGACTGCTGCATAAGTACCGTAATCGCGCGCTGCTGCTGGTCAAGGGCGGCTGTGCGGTAAACTGCCGTTACTGCTTCCGTCGCCACTTCCCTTATGCCGATAATCAGGGCAACAAGCGAAACTGGCAGACGGCGCTGGACTATATTGCCGCGCATCCTGAGCTGGACGAGATAATCTTTTCCGGCGGCGATCCGCTGATGGCGAAAGACCACGAACTCGCCTGGCTCGTCGGTCAGCTCGAAGCGATTCCGCATATTAAACGGCTGCGTATTCACAGCCGCCTGCCCATTGTTATCCCGGCTCGGGTCACCGATGCGCTGACGGCTCTGTTCGCCCGCTCCAGCCTGCAAATTTTGCTGGTCAACCATATCAACCACGCCCGTGAAATCGACGATGCGTTCCGCGACGCTATGCAGCGGCTACGCCAGGCGGGCGTCACGCTGCTTAACCAGAGCGTGCTGCTGCGCGGCGTGAATGACAATGCCCAGACGCTGGCCGATCTCAGCAATGCCCTGTTTGACGCGGCCGTCATGCCCTATTACCTGCACGTGCTGGATAAGGTGCAGGGGGCGGCGCATTTTATGGTGAGTGATGAGGAGGCGCGGGCGATTATGCGTGAATTGCTGACGCTGATTTCCGGTTATATGGTGCCGAAGCTGGCGCGCGAAATTGGCGGTGAGCCCAGTAAAACGCCGCTGGATTTACAACTCCGCCAGAATTGAGCCACATCAAATATTGCCTGCAAATATGTTCCCTGCTTATCCAGGGAACACCTTTTTATTTTTTTGTTATGATGGTGCCCTGTATTACTGAACGTTTATAAAAAACAAACATGGTTAAGGAGAACCAGATGGCATTGGCTATTTCAGGTGTTAACACCGGAATCATTCGTCACGAAAATAATTTCGCCGCCCTGGCGCTGAAAATCAAACATCCTAAAAATAAGCAATCACTGCTTTTTTTTCCGCTTGTTCCCTTGAAAGACTTTCTGCTGGCGCTTGAGCACCGGCTTGCGCTACAGGGCCGCTCCGCGGGCGAGGCCAAAGAGCAGCAGCGCAAGGCTATTGAAGCCGCATCTAAAAAGATGCACAAACACATTCCGCCGTTCGAAGAGAGCGAGATGCAACCGGCGGACGTAGGGCTGCGCGTCGATAAGGTTACGCTGCTGGAAAATAAAGGCACCGACCTTATTTTCGCTTTTCAGCAGCATAATGGCAGTACGGTAGAGGTCGCGGTTAACGAACATCAAATTGAATTATTAGTGACCGCAATGATTCATGCGATAAATAATGCTGGCCTGCGCGATATTGCGCTTAGTCTCTCTTCTCTGCTCGATTTCCTGCCGTTATTTGATGTCGAATTCAAAGAGGGCGGTAATATTGAGTACGATAGCTACCAGCAAGAGGTGTGGAAGCAGACGCTGTTTTCTCAGCATCAGGCGCTGGTGTATTGCTATACCGACGAAAACGGCGAGAAGCAGTACAGCGGTACGGTGATTAAAACCCGCAACCCTGCCAACAGTGAAGAAATGGCCTCGATTTCCCGCCGTGTGCTGGATTACAGCCATCGTCTGAATAAGCTGAAAGGCAAACCGTGCCAGGTGTCCGTAAGAACGCTGGCGTCCGGTGTGCGGGGCGCGCTTACGCTTGAGCAATCCATGCGCGGCTTGCACCTTGTGCAGCAGCATATGCAGCAGGAGAGCGCCAAACAGTAAGCGGCATGCCCCTGGCGCAGGCCGGGGGCACCGATCGCTTACATCAGTTCGGGCATTTGAAGACCTGGCCGGTCATTTCACTTGCCGTCGGTACGAAGCTGGAGATAAAGCCTTGGGTTGGGCTGCTAACGTTATAAAGCACGTTACCGCCCATTTGCGCCGCCTGGTTACGCAAAGCGTTGGCCGCGCCGCGCAGGGAGCCGCCCTCTTCACCATGCTGCCCGGATAGCCAGTTGCTCTGCTTACCGGTCGCTGTGCCAAGATACTGGCAATCCGCGCCTGGCTTATCTTCTACAAAGCGAACGCTCTGCCCACCGGCGGATAATTCGTTACCGGTGCTGCAACCGGCCAGCAATAAGGCTGCGCCAACAATCCCTGCTAAATATTTCACGTGCATGTAATTCCCCATTATCAATGAGCTGGACACATTCGTCCGTGTGTAAACCTTATACTAAAAAGATGAACAAAAGAAAAACCCCCGGCCATTTCTGCCCGGGGGTTTTTCGTGCGTAGTTTTGAATTGAGATCTACTCAGCACTCTTGGGCTGCACCGGCTGGTTAGATGTACAGTACATTTTTCATACAAACTACGACTTCAAATGGAATGGTTTGATAAAACCGCCACCACTTCATCGTTAAAATGTCTCATCTTTTTGTACATCAGTAAGCTAGCCCGATTATGGTAGGTACAGGGGCTCTTAGAATGACTAGACCGGCCATACATCCGTGGATGAAGTTCCCCTGTACCATAACTTTTTAAAAGTGCTTAATGACGAATTATTCATCCTCAACTAACACTGGCTTTTTCGCTACGAAGTTATAGATAACCAACAGTGCAAAGATACCCGTCATAACAACAGTAATGATACCCGGAGTCATATAGCGAGCCATATTTCCGAGAACAATACCTGCCACACCAAAATCGGTGTCAGAAAATGTTGTATTGGTTAATCCCAGAGCACCTAACACAGGGATCAACGCAACTGGCAAGAAAGTAATTAATAAGCCATGAGCAAAAGCACCGATCATTGCTCCTCGCTTACCCCCCGTAGCATTACCGAAAACGCCAGCAGTAGCGCCACAGAAAAAGTGAGGGACAACCCCAGGAAGAATGAGCACCCATTTGAGTTGTCCCAGGATAAATAGACCAACTAACCCGCCAATAAAACTGGAAATAAAACCAACAAGTACCGCATTTGGCGCATAGGGGAAGACTATAGGGCAATCAAGTGCAGGTCTTGCATTTGGTACCAATTTTTCTGAAAAACCTGTAAACGCAGGTACTATTTCTGCCAGAATTAAGCGTACACCTTGTAAAATAATGAATACGCCAGCAGCAAAGGTAATAGCCTGAATAAATGAATAAACCAGATAATTCTGACCACTACTAAAATGACTTTCTACATACTCTTTGCCTGCGGAAATAGACAAGACTAAATAGATTACCATCATTGTTAAAGAAATTGAGATCGTGCTGTCACGAAGGAAACTCAAATTCTTAGGCATGTTCATTTCTTCGGTAGATTTTGAACCCTTGCCAACAAGTGAGCCTATCCATCCAGACAACACATACCCGACAGTTCCCGTATGAGCCAGCGCTACCTGATCATTTCCCACGATTTTACGCATGTAAGGCTGCGCAATCGCCGGAAATAATGCCATTAACATTCCCAGGGTAAGTGAACCTGTATAAATAAGCTGTAACCCTTCGAAGCCAGCAACAGAAAGGATAATTGCAACCATACAAGCCATGTAAAAGGTCACATGCCCCGAAAGATAGATATATTTCAGGCGAGTAAATCTGGCAACGACGATATTGGCAACCATACCAAAAGCCATGATAAGCGTAGTCGGCGCCCCATATTTAGCCAGTGCTATGGATACCATCGCTTCATTATTAGGGATGATCCCCTGAACATCAAAAGCCTGCTTAAAAATATCGCCCAGCGGTGTTAACGAAGCGACTAGCACTGATGCCCCGCCGGATAATACTAAAAAGCCCAGGATAGTTTTAATGGTCCCCTTAATGACATCAGGAAACGATTTTTTTTGCGCGATAAGCCCAAACAGGGCCACCAACCCCACAAGAATTGATGGCACCTTCATAACATCGACAACAAACTGTAAAAGGTTTTGAAGAATCATAATAACCTCTAAAGCATAGTAATTTCATACCGATGCCAAACTATTGCTGATTAAAAAATTCTTTTATTTTTTCTTCAACTTCATTGAGGTCAATAAGATTGTTTATAACAATTACTTTTGACTCTGGAAGATTCGCGCTATATGCAATATCTTTCCCCATTACAAAAACATCTGCAAGATCGGGAGTTACCGATCCCAAATCAGAATGTTCAACTTCTGCCGTAATGTTTAATTTTTTGAGGACTTTTTTGATATTCATTTCCATCATGAAACTGCTACCAAGCCCTGCACCGCACACCGCCATGATTTTCATATTTTACCTCATACTATTCTGATTAAAGTTTGTTAACTTACTGAGCAACCGCACTAGTGCCAATTAGAATATCTTGCATTTCTTGAGCACTAGCCGCTTTATAAATTTTAGCCATCTCTTCATCTTCAGAAAGGACTTCTGCTAACTGCGAAATCATCTCTATATGGCTATTACTATCGGGAGCAGAGAACATAAAAATTATGTCCACTGGATCATTTTCTTCTGAACCAAATGTTACCGCCTCACCGATTTTTAATACGGACAACCCCAAAGAGAGAGCGCCTTGTTCTGGCCGGGCATGGGGCATCGCGATCCGAGGCGCAATCACAAAATAGGGACCTACTTCTTCTTTTTGTTTGATAATTGCTTCAACATAATTATGTGAAATAGCACCTTCAGCTAAAAGAGGGCGTGCCGCGAAGCAAATGGCCTCTTTCCAGTCAGATACTGATTCAACGTATTGTACTTTGTGACTATTAAGCCAGCGTGATAAAACGGCCATGTATATCCCTTAAAAACACATAAATATTAATGTAACGGTGTTTGCTGAACCAACATGCGAGCAACACTGGTGACATTCTCTTCAGTAAAACCAAAATGTTGGAACAGGACATTTGCGGGCGCTGATTCACCAAAGGATTTCATTCCTATTACTTTGCCATCAAGGCCAACATAGCGCTCCCAGAACCCTTCAATACTGGCTTCAACAGCAAGACGAGCGCGTACATTCTTAGGAAGCACTGACTCTTTATATAAATCATCCTGTTTGTCAAAGCGCTCCGTACAAGGAATGGAAACGACACGGATTTGATACCCCTCCTGAGTCAGAGTGGTTGCTGCTGAAACGACAAGTTCAATTTCAGAGCCAGCAGAAATAAGTATTAAATCGGGTTGGCTGTCGCAGTCGACCAGAACATAGCCGCCACGAGAAATATTCGCTAACTGCGTTGTGTTGCGAGGCTGCTGCTTTAGAGGCTGTCTGGTAAGGATAAGGGCTGCGGGTCCATCCTTACGCTCAATAGCCTGCTGCCAGGCAACGGCAACTTCAACCTGATCGCAACCGCGCCAGGTTTCCATATTTGGCGTGAGTCGCAGCGAGGCTAACTGTTCAACGGGCTGATGTGTAGGTCCATCTTCACCCAGTCCAATAGTGTCATGGGTATAAACGAAAATGGAGCGAATTTTCATCAACGCGGCCATTCGAACTGCGTTACACGCATATTCCATAAACATCAGGAATGTGCCGCCATATGGAATGAATCCTCCATGTAACGCCAGACCATTCATAATGGCGGACATGCCGAATTCGCGCACGCCATAAGAGATATAATTACCTTCTGGATGTGAATCGCTAAAATCGACAGAACCGTTATGCCGCGTCAGATTTGACGGTGATAAATCTGCCGACCCGCCCATCAATTCCGGTAACATATCGCCATAACAATTGAGCCAATTTTGACTCACTTGTCGTGTGGCAAGGTTTGCCGGATTAGCCTGCAATTTTTGAATGTAAGCATTAATCTCTTCTGACCATTGCTTCGGCAATTCTCCGCTCATGCGACGAAGAAATTCGCGCGCCAGCTGCGGCCATTCTTGTTCATAAGCGGAAAATAATACATTCCACTCGTGCTCAATTTTCCGCCCATTTTCAGTTGCATCCCAGGCTTTATAAATATGCTCAGGGATTTCAAAAGGCGCATAAGGCCAGCCAAGATTTTCACGTACTAACGCGACCTCGGCAGTCCCCAAAGCTGAGCCATGACAGTCATGACTATTTGCTTTATTAGGTGAGCCAAAGCCAATAATAGTTTTGCAGCATAACAAACTTGGCTTATCGGTCACTGATTTAGCTTGCAGAACAGCAGCATCCACCGCGCTGGGATCGTGGCCATCCACATTCTCAATAACATGCCAGCCATAAGCCCGGAAACGTTCCGCTGTGTTTTCTGCGAACCACCCATCGACATGCCCATCAATGGAGATACCATTGTCATCCCAAACGGCAATGAGCTTTCCTAACTGTAATGTCCCAGCTAAACCGCATGCTTCGTGGGAAATACCTTCCATTAAACAACCATCGCCCATGAACAACCAGGTGTAGTGATCAACGATTTCAAAACCGGGTTTATTGAACTGGGCCGCTAATGCTTTTTCCGCAATAGCCATACCCACGGCATTAGCAACGCCCTGCCCAAGCGGACCTGTTGTCGTTTCTACACCAGGGGTATATCCGTATTCAGGGTGACCAGGCGTACGCGAATGAAGCTGACGAAATGCCTGGATATCATCGATGGTGATATCGTAACCAGTAAGATGCAGGAGCGAATATAACAGCATTGAGCCATGCCCATTAGATTGCACATAGCGATCACGATTAGCCCATTGAGGGTTTTTCGGGTTATGCCGCATATGGCGACGCCACACGACTTCTGCAATATCTGCCATACCCATCGGGGCCCCGGGATGACCTGAATTCGCTTTTTGAATCGCATCAATACTTAGAAATCTGATGGCGTTAGCTAACTCTCTGTTTTCCATGCTCAGCGTTCTCTTTTTTTCCTGTTCATAAAGTTGGCATAAGAAAAAGATACCGTTATAGCGCAGATAAATATGTACAGACATATCACTGTGTAAAAAGTAACTTTTGCTTTACTCCTTTGTACCAGGCTGGGTGGCAAAGCGTCAAACGTTCATTCCCATGAACAGACTCTTGACGACATTTCTTTATAAAACAGTAAGTTAAAAAAATATCCTGATTTATCTAACATTCGCGCTTCTCTCAAAAGAAGTATAGACATGTTCAATTTGTCTAGTCATCTTGATGATGCACATAGACGTGTACAGATACAATATGCAAAAATGGATTTTGGTGAGATAACGGGCTCGTGAATTCAAATTTGTTAACTTGATCACAATCCGGAGTAAACAGTCTGGTAGGAAGAAATCAAAGTCAGGCATACATGTCCCACCAAAGCGCGTTGTGTGCCAAACTTTGCATTTATCAGGAAATTACGTTGATGGTCGATAGCATTACAGAGAAACAAAAAGAGGTTGTCGATTACATCCTCCAAAAAATAAAGAATGATGGGCTTCTTCCCGGCGACAAACTGGATACAGAGATTGCTATCGCTAAAAATATCGGTATTACGCGCGCGACGGTGCGGGAAGCTACAAGGATATTGATTGAACAGCAGAGAATTTATCGCGTTAAAGGGTCAGGTCTTTTTGTAGGCTCAATCGGTAAAAGCAATCATTCAGGTCGTTTTCATGCTCTTTCACCATTTGATTTTCAAGCGCAAAAAAATGGTCATAAAGGCATCAGGAAAGTCATTAATGTAAGCATTATGAAAGTGCCTTCTGCTGAAATGGCGCAAGCACTACGTATTAAGAATAGCGATCAAGTCTATAAAATACTTCGTCTCATGTGTTTTGATGATATTCCGGTAGCACTTGAACATATTCACTTACCTGTCAGCATGTTTACTAGCATGGAATTCAGCCAACTTGAAACGTCTAAATATACGTATATAGAGACATTAACCGGGAAAAAAGTACAGCGTAGGGATCAAAATCTTGCGTCGATAAACCTGTCAGATCCGTACATCGCTAACCTTCTGAACTTAAAAGAAAATGATGCTGTGATGGAGATAAACGAAACGGTCTACCTCGATGACGGGACGCCCTGCGAAGTAAATATTGCAATTATCAATACACGACTTTTTCCGCTAAGGCAGAACACGGAACGCTCATAGTTCTAATCTACTGGATGGGGAATTTAAGCAACGTTATTACATAAAACCTGTACTAATCATCAGCAGGTATTATTTATTGCATGGTATTGCACTGAGAAATTCATTCTGCATTGCGGAATATATAATCGAATACGAATTATTTGAGTAGCGAAATGACGTCAGCAAGCTTTTTCCGCCAGGAGAGCGTCTCGGTATTTATTTCAAATGAACGGTAGTAGGTAGAGAAGCAATACGAGCGTGATTAAGTAGCATACAAGAGCGGGGACTAGCCCCGCTCTTAATACAGACGTTAGCTGAATTTAAATGAAAAATCACTTTCATTCAGCTTCGCAGAGTAATTCGACTTGCGTCAAATTACATCATGCCGCCCATACCACCCATGCCACCCATACCACCAGCAGCACCTAAGTCAGGCGCGTCGCTTTTCGGCAGGTCGGTCACCATGCATTCGGTGGTGATCATCAGGCCAGCAACAGATGCCGCGTACTGCAGCGCGGAACGGGTTACCTTGGTCGGATCCAGGATACCCATGTCGATCATGTTGCCGTACTCTTCGGTCGCCGCGTTGTAACCGTAGTTACCGTCGCCCGCTTTAACGGTGTTCGCCACAACAGACGGCTCTTCACCGCAGTTCAGCACGATCTGACGCAGCGGAGCTTCCATTGCGCGCAGCGCAACTTTGATACCCACGTTCTGGTCTTCGTTCTGGCCTTTCAGCTCAGCGATTTTGCTCGCAACGCGAATCAGCGCCACGCCGCCACCGGCAACCACGCCTTCTTCCACCGCAGCACGGGTCGCGTGCAGGGCGTCTTCAACGCGTGCTTTTTTCTCTTTCATTTCAACTTCGGTCGCAGCACCCACTTTGATAACCGCAACGCCGCCTGCCAGTTTCGCTACGCGCTCCTGCAGTTTTTCACGGTCGTAATCGGAAGTGGCTTCTTCGATCTGCTGACGAATCTGACCAACACGGCCCTGAATTGCCGCTTCGTCGCCCACGCCATCGATGATGGTGGTGGTGTCTTTGTTGATCACAACGCGTTTTGCCTGGCCCAGGTCTTCCAGGGTGGCTTTTTCCAGCTCCATACCGATCTCTTCGGAGATAACGGTACCGCCGGTCAGGATTGCGATATCCTGCAGCATCGCTTTACGACGGTCGCCAAAGCCCGGCGCTTTCACCGCAGCCACTTTCACGATACCGCGCATGGTGTTAACCACCAGGGTCGCCAGCGCTTCGCCTTCAACGTCTTCGGCAATGATAACCAGCGGTTTGCCAGCTTTAGCAACAGCTTCCAGAACCGGCAGCATTTCGCGGATGTTGGAGATTTTCTTATCAGCCAGCAGGATGAACGGGCTTTCCAGTTCTACTGCGCCAGTTTCCGGCTTGTTAATGAAGTAAGGGGACAGGTAACCGCGGTCGAACTGCATACCTTCAACCACGTCCAGTTCGTCCTGCAGACCGGTACCGTCTTCAACGGTGATCACGCCTTCTTTACCGACTTTGTCCATCGCTTCAGCGATCAGTTTACCTACGGTTTCGTCGGAGTTAGCGGAGATAGTACCTACCTGCGCGATAGCTTTGGAGTCAGAGCACGGTACGGACAGCGCTTTCAGCTCTTCAACAGCGGCCAGCACGGCTTTGTCGATGCCGCGCTTGAGGTCCATCGGGTTCATGCCCGCAGCAACGGCTTTCAGACCTTCGGTGATGATAGCCTGCGCCAGTACGGTCGCGGTGGTGGTGCCGTCGCCCGCTGCGTCGTTCGCTTTAGAGGCCACTTCTTTCACCATCTGCGCGCCCATGTTTTCGAACTTGTCTTCCAGCTCGATTTCACGCGCTACGGAAACGCCGTCTTTGGTGATGTTCGGCGCGCCGAAGGATTTGTCCAGCACTACGTTGCGGCCTTTCGGGCCCAGGGTCACTTTAACTGCGTCTGCCAGTACGTTTACGCCGCGCAGCATTTTCACACGAGCGTCGTTACCGAATTTTACGTCTTTAGCTGCCATTTTAATCTTTCCCTTAAATTCGTATGTTTCAGTGTCGTTCGCGGATTACGCTTCAACAATTGCCAGAATGTCGCTTTCGGACATGATCAGCACTTCTTCGTTGTCGATTTTTTCGGACTTCACGCCGTAGCCATCGTTGAAAATAACGATGTCGCCAACTTTAACGTCCAGCGGCTGCACGGTCCCATTTTCCAGGATGCGGCCTTTACCGACTGCGATGATTTCGCCACGTGTTGACTTACCTGCCGCAGAACCGGTCAGAACGATGCCACCAGCAGATTTAGATTCAACTTCTTTACGTTTGACGATCACACGATCATGTAGCGGACGAATACTCATTGATAGCTCTCCTTTGAGAAAGTCTTTATCAGTTATGGGTTACGCCGGTCCGTAAAGGTTCTCCGGCTGGTGACCAGAGAGATGGGGATGGCAATTTCCCCCTTCAAGGGGGAAATCAAAAAAAATCGCACCAAAGGCGCAAAAAGAAAAATCCCCCTGGAAAACGCAGCGCCAGGTCAAGAGCCATAAGCAAAAACGATTGTGGTAGCATGACGTCTCATTAAGCGTGAATGACAAGCGAGAAAGCGGGCATGAGTGGATTAAAGCAGGAGCTGGGGCTGGCACAGGGAATTGGCCTGCTGGCGACATCGTTACTGGGCACTGGCGTGTTTGCCGTCCCGGCGCTGGCGGCGCTGGCGGCGGGTGACGACAGCCTGTGGGCGTGGCCGCTGCTGATTGTGCTGGTCTTTCCGATAGCCATCGTCTTTGCGGTGCTTGGCCGACAGTTTCCCAGCGCGGGGGGCGTCGCCTACTTTGTCGGCATGGCCTTTGGCCCTCGCCTGGAGCGGGTCACCGGCTGGCTGTTTCTTTCGGTGATTCCCGTGGGGCTGCCCGCCGCGCTGCATATCGCCGCCGGGTTCTGGCAGGGCATGTTTGGCTGGCAGGGCGCGCAGCTGCTTTTAGCGGAGCTGGCGACGCTGGCGCTAATCTGGCTGGTGGGTACGCGCGGCGCGGGTTCAAGCGCCAATTTGCAGAGCATCATTGCCGGGCTGATTGTCGCGCTGATCGTCGCCATCTGGTGGCGCGGCGGATTAACGCTGACGACTATCCCCTTCCCTGCGCCCGCCGATGTTTCGCTTTCGGCGATGAGCGCCTCGCTGGCGGTCATGTTCTGGTGCTTTGTCGGCCTTGAGGCCTTCGCCCATCTGGCCTCTGAATTTAAGCAACCGGAGCGCGATTTTCCGCGGGCGCTGATGATTGGCCTGCTGCTGGCCGGCTCCGTCTACTGGGCCTGTACGGTGGTGGTACTCCACTTCCCCCTCTGGCATGACGACGGCGCGGCCGCCTCGCTGCCGCTTATTGTCGTGGCGTTGTTTGGCAAACAGGCGCAGTGGATAGCCTGCATCATCGGCTACCTGGCCTGCTTCGCCAGCCTGAATATCTATATTCAGAGCTTCGCCCGGCTGGTCTGGTCGCAGGCGCAGTACAGGCCGCAAAGCCCGCTGGCGCGTCTCTCCGCGAAGCGTATCCCTCTCAATGCCCTCAATGCCGTGCTGGCCTGCTGCGTTATCTGTACGCTGGGTATTTACGCATTCTCGATAAATCTTGATACGCTCATCATTTACGCCAACGGGATTTTTATTCTGATTTATCTGCTGTGCATGCTGGCAGGATGCCGTTTGCTGAAAGGGCGTTACAAAGCGCTGGCGTGGATCGGCAGCGTGCTGTGCCTGCTGCTGCTGGCGATCCCCGGCTGGAAAAGCCTGTACGCGATTGTGATGCTGGCGGGGCTGTGGCTGCTGCTGCCGCAGCGGCGGGCAGTGGCGTAAAGGCCGCTGCCCTGGTGATTACAGATCGTCTTTGTGATCGAGCCGGTCACGGCCATCTTCTTTGCGCTGGTACTCACCCTCGAAGGTGTTGCCCGCGCCTGGCCCCGCGCTGAATCCACCTCCCGGCATACGGGAAAAACGCAGGTGCGGCATCAGCTTTAAGGTCAGATGTTTTTGCACCGGCGGCAAGAGCAGCAGCAGGCCGAGGAAATCGGTAAAGAAACCCGGCAAGAGCAGCAGCAGGCCGGAAATAATCAGCGATACGCTTTTGATCATCTCCGCCGCCGGGCTCTCACCCGCGGCCATTTTCTGCTGCATCATTATCAGGTTTTTAAAACCCTGGTTGCGTACCAGCGACATGCCAATAACGGACGTGAAAATCACCAGAATCAGCGTCAGCAGCACGCCAAAGACATGCGCCACCTGGATGAAAATCGAAATCTCAATGTAAACATATAAAAAAACTGCAATTAGCGGTATCCAGCGCACTGGTATCTCCTTGTCTGAACGGACGCGCCCGGCACCCGTCGATGAATTTTTGCGATTCGCATAGCTAATGAGATGGTGGCGGCGGCCGGAAAATTCAAATTTTCTGATAATTATTTTTCTGATGCATGTTAAGCGGTGATTCATTTCACAGATTGATGATTCTGCTGCTGCCGCGACAATAATAAGTGATCCAGATTACGGCATTTCGCTATTATCAGAATATGATCGCGTCCATCCAGCGGAATCAGGGGATAATCGTCGGTCAGAAATCACACATATCCACATATATACTGTGTGTTTGGTGCATTCATTGGTAGCTTGAAAGAGAAGGTTCACATGTTAAACAACATTCGTATCGAAGAAGATTTGTTGGGCACCAGGGAAGTTCCGGCTGATGCCTACTACGGCGTGCATACTCTGAGAGCGATTGAAAACTTTTACATCAGTAACAGCAAAATCAGCGATATCCCGGAATTTGTCCGCGGCATGGTGATGGTGAAGAAAGCGGCGGCGCTGGCGAACAAAGAGCTGCACACCATTCCGAAGAGTATTGCTAACGCTATCGTTGCGGCATGTGACGAAGTCCTGAATAACGGCAAATGCATGGATCAGTTCCCGGTCGACGTCTATCAGGGCGGCGCGGGCACGTCGGTCAATATGAATACCAACGAAGTGCTGGCCAACATTGGTCTGGAGCTGATGGGCCACCAGAAAGGGGAATATCAGTACCTTAACCCCAACGATCATGTGAACAAATGCCAGTCCACTAACGATGCCTACCCTACCGGTTTTCGCATCGCGGTTTACACCTCTATTCTCAAGCTTAACGACGCCATCAGCCAGCTGGGCGACGGCTTTGAGCGCAAAGCCGGCGAGTTCCGCGACGTGCTGAAGATGGGCCGCACCCAGCTACAGGATGCGGTGCCGATGACCCTCGGCCAGGAGTTCCACGCTTTCAACGTGCTGCTCAATGAAGAGACCAAAAACCTGCTGCGCACTTCCGAGCTGCTGCTGGAAGTGAACCTCGGCGCGACGGCGATCGGCACGCGTCTGAACACGCCGGACGGCTACCAGCAGCTGGCGGTGCAAAAGCTGGCGGAGGTAAGCAACCTGCCGGTGGTGCCGGCGGAAGATTTGATCGAGGCGACCTCGGACTGCGGCGCCTACGTGATGGTACACAGCGCCCTTAAGCGACTGGCCGTCAAGCTCTCTAAAATCTGTAACGACCTGCGCCTGCTCTCATCTGGCCCGCGCGCCGGCCTGAATGAAATTAACCTGCCGGAACTGCAGGCAGGCTCCTCCATCATGCCCGCAAAGGTCAACCCGGTGGTGCCGGAGGTGGTAAACCAGGTCTGCTTCAAGGTTATTGGCAATGACACCACGGTGACCATGGCCTCCGAAGCGGGTCAGCTGCAGCTTAACGTGATGGAGCCGGTCATCGGCCAGGCGATGTTTGAGTCTATCCATATCCTGACCAACGCCTGCTACAACCTGCTGGAAAAATGCGTGAACGGCATTACCGCGAACAAAGCCGTTTGCGAGGGCTATGTCTATAATTCTATTGGTATCGTCACCTACCTTAACCCCTTTATCGGCCACCATAACGGCGACATCGTCGGCAAAATCTGCGCCGAAACGGGTAAAAGCGTACGGGAAGTGGTGCTTGAGCGCGGCCTGCTCACAGAAGCGGAGCTGGATGACATTTTCTCCGCGCAGAACCTGATGCACCCGGCCTACAAGGCAAAACGTTATACCGATGAAAGCGAACAATAGCGCTGGCGGCTGAGAGCAGAAAGGCGCGTCAACCGACGTGCCTTTTTTTTGGCCTTCGCGCGGAAATTCACTCTCACGACCCAAAGGAAGGCAATTATGTTTGCTGCAGAACTTGTTCTTGTCTTGCTGGCTATCTATCTCGGCGCAAGGCTCGGGGGCATCGGTATTGGTTTTGCCGGTGGCCTTGGGGTACTGGCGCTTACCCTCTTTTTCCAGATTAAACCCGGCGCGATCCCATTCGACGTTATCGAAATTATCATGGCGGTCATTGCGGCCATCGCCGCCATGCAGGTGGCGGGCGGGATGGATTATCTGGTGAGCCTGGCGGAGCGTCTGCTACGCCGCCACCCGAAATACATTACCTTCCTTGCGCCGCTGGTGACCTGGTTTATGACGGTGCTTGCGGGCACCGGGCATACGGCCTTTTCCACGCTGCCGGTGATTACCGAAGTGGCGAAGGAACAGGGTATTCGCCCTTCACGACCGCTCTCTATTGCCGTGGTGGCCTCGCAAATCGCCATCACCGCCTCGCCCATCTCCGCCGCCGTGGTCTTCTTTGCCGGCATCCTGGAGCCGCTGGGGGTGAGTTACCTGACGCTGCTGGCCATCTGCATTCCGGTGACGCTGATTGCCGTCATGCTCACCGCCATTGTTTGTAACTTCCTGGGCGCGGAGTTAAAAGACGATCCTGTTTATCAGGAGCGGCTGGCGAAGGGGGAGGTGAAGCTGCGGGGAAATCAAGTATTTACCCTCAAACCTCACGCTAAACGCTCCGTGCTGCTGTTTCTCATCGGCATTATCGCCGTCATGCTCTACGCCACCGCCATCAGCCCGAACGTGGGGCTTGTCGCTGACCCGGTTTTGCCGCGTAACGAAGCGATCGTGGTCTTTATGCTGACTGTCGCCACGCTCATCTGCCTGAGCTGTAAAATCGATACTGGCGAAATCCTCAACGCCAGCACGTTTAAATCGGGGATGAGCGCCTGTATCTGCGTGCTCGGCGTCGCCTGGCTGGGGGATACCTTTGTCAAAAACCATATCAAAGACATCGAGACCGTGGCCGGTAACCTGCTGCAAAGCTACCCGTGGCTGCTGGCGGTGGTGCTCTTTTTTGCCTCTACCCTGCTCTATTCTCAGGCGGCCACCACCAAAGCGCTGATGCCCGCCGCGCTGATGCTGGGAGTCAGCCCGCTGACCGCCGTCGCCTCTTTTGCTGCGGTTTCGGCGCTGTTTGTTCTGCCTACCTACCCGACGCTGCTGGCGGCGGTAGAGATGGACGACACCGGCTCGACGCGCATTGGTAAATATGTTTTTAACCATGCGTTTCTTATACCTGGTGTGATTGCCATTTCACTGTGCGTGCTGCTGGGCTTTGTGTTCGGCGGCTTACTGATGTAAAAGTGCTTAAAAATGGGCCGCGCTGCGGCCCGATAGGATCGCGCGTGGTATAGTCGCTTTTTTCGCGACGAAGAGGTAAACGATGAACACGCCCGATGCTGTTGTTGTACTCTGCACCGCCCCGGATGAAGCCACCGCCCAGGAGCTGGCGGCCAAAGTGCTTTCCGACAGGCTCGCCGCCTGCGTCACCCTCCTTCCCGGCGCAACCTCGATGTATTACTGGGAAGGCAAGCTGGAGCAGGAGTATGAAGTACAGCTGCTGCTGAAAAGCGATGTCGCGCACCTGGAAGATCTCTTCGCCTGCATTAAATCGCATCACCCTTACCAGACCCCAGAACTGCTCGCTTTGCCGGTTACACACGGAGATTTTGATTACCTCTCATGGCTCAACGCATCTTTACGCTGATACTGCTGCTGTGCAGTGCGCCCGCTTTCGCTGGTTTATTTGACGCTCCTGGCCGCTCAGACTTTGTTCCGGCGGACCGGGCGTTTATGTTCGATTTTCAACAAAATCAGCACGACCTTACCCTCAGCTGGCAGGTGAAAGAGGGCTACTACCTCTACCGCCAGCAGGTAAAGCTCTCTGCGCAGCAGGCTACGTTCTCGCCTCCGCAGCTGCCCGCCGGGACAGAACATGAAGATGAATTTTACGGTAAAAGCGAGATTTACCGGCAGCGGTTAAACCTGCCGGTGAATATTGAGCAAGCGGCCAAAGGGGCGACGCTGACGGTCACGTACCAGGGCTGCGCGGACGCGGGTTTTTGTTATCCCCCGGAGACGAAGGTCATTCCGCTTAGCGAGGTGCGCCCGCTTGCCCAGCCTGTTCCCGCCGGGGAGAGGGGCGACACCACACCTGATACATCTGCCCAGTCTGTTCCCCCTCTCCCCTCCGGGGAGAGGGCCGGGGTGAGGGGCGACAGCGCCCCAGATCTGCCCTTCTCCGCCCTTTGGGCGCTGCTTATTGGCATCGGCGTCGCCTTTACCCCCTGCGTATTGCCCATGTACCCGCTGATCTCCGGCATCGTGCTGGGCGGCAAACAGCGGCTCTCCACGGGCCGCACGCTGCTGCTGGCATTCCTCTATGTACAAGGCATGGCGCTGACCTACACCGCGCTCGGCCTGGTGGTGGCCGCCGCCGGGCTGCAGTTCCAGGCCGCGCTCCAGCACCCGTATGTGCTGATCGGTTTATCGGTGGTCTTTATCCTGCTCGCGCTGTCGATGTTCGGCCTCTTCACGCTGCAGCTGCCCTCTTCCCTGCAAACCCGCCTGACACTGCTGAGTAACCGCCAGCAGGGCGGCTCGGCGGGCGGCGTCTTTGCGATGGGGGCGATTGCCGGGCTTATCTGCTCCCCCTGCACCACCGCCCCGCTCAGCGCCATTCTGCTCTATATCGCCCAGAGCGGTAACCTGTGGCTGGGCGGCGGTACGCTCTACCTGTATGCGCTGGGCATGGGGCTACCGTTGATGCTGGTGACGGTATTCGGTAACCGGCTGCTGCCGAAAAGCGGGCCGTGGATGGCGCAGGTTAAAACGGCCTTCGGCTTTGTTATCCTGGCGCTGCCGGTGTTCCTGCTGGAGCGCGTGCTGGGCGAAAGCTGGGGGCTGCGCCTGTGGTCGCTGCTCGGCGTCGCCTTTTTCAGCTGGGCCTTTATTGAGAGCCTGGCAGCGAAACGCCCCGTTATGCGGATAGCGCAAATCGTCTTGCTGGGCGCGGCGCTGGTCTGCGCCCGCCCGTTGCAGGACTGGGCGTTTGGCCAGCCCGCGGCGCAAAGCCAGGCGCATCTCTCCTTCACAAGCGTTAAGACGGTAGAAGATCTTAACCAGGCGCTGGCGCAGGCGAAGGGCCGCCCGGTGATGCTGGATCTCTATGCCGACTGGTGCGTCGCCTGCAAAGAGTTTGAGAAGTACACCTTTAGCGACAAACAGGTACAGGCGGCGCTGCAAAATAGCGTCTTATTACAGGCGGACGTCACCGCCAACGACGCGCAGGATAAGGCCCTGCTGCGCCACTTACAGGTTCTTGGCTTGCCCACCATTCTCTTTTTCGACGCACAAGGGCATGAACTGCCCGCGCAGCGCGTTACCGGCTTTATGGATGCGCCCGCTTTCGCCGCGCATTTGCGCAATCGCGCGCCGTAAACAACACTTGGATGGGGAAGCAGGCCTATGATAACGGAGGAGTCCACCGTGCAACGCGAAGATGTTTTAAGTCAGACACTTCAACTGTTTGAATTGAGAGGGATTGCGGAGACAACCCCGGAGATGGTCGCCGAGCGTCTTGATTATCCGCTGACGGAGTTTCTGCGTTTCTGGCCTGATAAAGAAGCGCTGCTGTATGACGCCCTGCGCTATCTCAGCCAGCAGGTAGACATCTGGCGCAGGCAGCTATTGCTTAATGATGAGCTGACAAAAGAGCAGAAACTGCTGGCGCGGTACGGCGCGCTGAGCGAGTGCGTCAGCAATAATCGCTATCCGGGCTGTCTGTTTATAGCCGCCTGCACCTTCTACCCGGACCCGGATCATCCGGTGCACCAGCTGGCGGATCAGCAAAAACAGGCGGCGTTTGAATTTACCCATGAGCTGCTGACCCAGCTTGAAGTGGATGACCCGACAATGGTCGCCCGGCAAATGGAACTGGTGCTGGAAGGCTGCCTGAGCCGCATGATGGTCAACCGCAGCCAGGCGGACGTCGACACCGCCCAGCGTCTTGCCGCCGACATTCTGCGTTTCGCCTGCTGCCGTCAGGGCGGCGCGCTGACCTAAGCCAGCATACCCGCCCACGCCGAAACCAGCAGGCAGAGCGCCATCAGCCGCTGAAAACGCACCATCGCCACGGTGGTGCGGAACAGCTGGTTTACCGCCCTTCCCAGCACAGCCCAGCAGAACAGACACGCCACTGAAATCAGCAAAAACCACAGCGCCATCAGCGCCACATCTTTGAGCACATGCGCCCCCGTGGGGGCAAACAGGCTGACCACCGCCAGCGCCATCATCCATGTTTTAGGGTTGATAACTTGCAGCAGCGCCGCCGCCCGCGCGGTAAAGCGGCGATGCGATTTTCCGGACAGATTAGCCGCCGGAGCGGTAAACAGCTGCCAGCTCATCCAGCTTAGCCACAGCACGCCCGCCCAGCTCATCAGTTGGCGCACCAGCGGATACTGACGCAGCAGTTCACCAGCTCCCGCTCCCGAGACCAGCACAATCATACTCGCGGCCATGCAGCCGCTGATTAGCGCGGGCAGCGTGGCCCTGACGCCATAATGCTGGCTATTAGTAAGGACGAGAATGTTGGTTGGCCCTGGCGTAATCGAGGCGACAAAGGCGAACAATAAGAAGGGCATGATGGTCACAGGTGAACTCCTTTTGTTATGGAGTTCTGACTGTGCCGTTATTTCCTGCCAGCGTCTGGAAGGTTTGTGCACAACCGCCGATAGTGGGCGGGTGTGATTCGGTAAGCCCGCTGGAACCAGCGCCCCAGGTGGCTCTGATCGGCGAATCCTAACAGGGAGGCAACCTGGACCGGCTGTTCCCCGGCGGCCAGCAGCTGGCGCGCTTTTGCCAGCCGCAGTTGAATAAGCCAGGCGTGCGGCGCCATATGAAACTCGCGTTTGAACGCGCGGGTCAGGGTAAAGCGGTCAGTACCCGTCTCGCGCGCCAGATCGGAAAGCCCGACGTTTTCTTCCATATGCGCGTACAGATAGTCCCGCGCGCGGTGGGCAATAGCGGAGCTCTGGATTTGTGATGGCAGGCGCTTACGCCACTGGCAATGGGCGGTCAGCTGCGTCAGCAGATTATCCATGCTGCTTTGCTGCACAATGCGCATTTCCTCGCTGTGAAGCGCGCCGAACGTCTCGCCAATCGCCCGCACCAGCTGCGGTTCGCGCGTTAGCGTCTGCTGAAAATGCAGGGAATAGCTGTCCGGAGTGGCGTCATAAAGGCCATGTAGCGTGCCGGTCAGCCACTTCTCGTCCAGATAAAAGGTCAGGTAGGTAAAGCCCCCCGCCACCGGCGCATCACCATCGTGAATTTCCCCCGGCTCCAGTAAAAAGGCATCCCCTGGCTGACTGTGGTGACGCTCGCGCCGACAGTGAAACTGCTGCGTACCGGCAAGGGTAATCCCTACCAGATAGCTGTCGTGCCAGTGGGGATCGAAGGCATGGCCTTCAAAATGTGCCTTAATGGTCTCGATACCGGTATCGGAATGCTGTCGCAGCTCAAGCCAGTCATTTACCATGCTCTCCTCCTCTCGCTGTCAGCATTGCCTGGTTAAGTCGGTTTGTCTGGAAGATTTGTGCAAACCCTACGCGCAAACTTACAGATTGCCGCAATCTTAATCAGTTGAACAGTTTTTCCGGAAATTAGGTTGACGACTATGCCTGATTACGGTTTAATGCGCCCCGTTGCCCGGATAGCTCAGTCGGTAGAGCAGGGGATTGAAAATCCCCGTGTCCTTGGTTCGATTCCGAGTCCGGGCACCACTATTCTAAAGAACCCGCCCAAAAGGCGGGTTTTTGCTTTTGGAGAACCGGACTCTCCATCGAACTACGTTCGATTATTCGCCGCAAGCGGCTCACCCCTGCGAAACTTTTTACGCTGTACTTTCATGTAACACCCCTCATTCAAAAAGAAATCGCTACAGTCCCTCTGCTTATTGGCCTGGTCAGAAAAATATATCCCTTTAAACAACACGCCAGGTCAAGACCCGTCAGCCTTAATCAGGTGATGATGCGGTAATTGTTAACGGAATTAATTCGACTCACAGAAGGAAACTGTAGCCATGGCTGATATCCGCACACAGCATTTTCTTTATCATTTAACGGACATTAACAATCTGAATGGCATTTTTTCTGGGGGGCTAAAATCGCGTAGTCTTTTGCATGGTTTTTCTGATGTTGCCGATCCTAAAATCATAGCTTCCCGCCACGATTTAAAGCTGGAAGAGTATGTCCCTTTCCATTTTTTTGCCAGAAACCCGTTTGATGGTAGAGTTCATCTCGACAATCCTGATAAAAAATTCGTTTTGATTGCAGTTCGTCGCAGCCATGCCCAGGCCAATAACTGGCGAATTATACCCAGGCATCCTCTATCTGGCGTAGTTACCACGTTGCTCGATTATGAAACAGGCATGAACGCCATTGACTGGATAACCATGAACCTTCGAGAGTACGATAACGACGAATGTAGACGCATATGCATGGCAGAATGCTTATCTCCAGAGACTGTACCTGCCAGAGATTTTTTCAGCATTTACGTGCCTGATGCAGCGACCGAAAATATTGTTAACACGCTAAAACAAAGGTATGGGTTCACGATGCATGTTAACAACAATCCACATATGTTCCCTGGAGCCTGAGCGTGGCCTACGATTACAGTTCCAGCCTTAACCCGGAAAAGGCTCTCATCTGGCGTATTGTCCACCGGGACAACATCCCGTGGATACTGGATAATGGACTGCATTGCGGCAACAGCGCTATACAGGCAACAAACTGGATCAATATTGGCAACCCAGAACTTATCGGCAAGCGGGCCGGGCATCCTGTACCTGTCGGAGCGGGCGGGACACTACATGATTATGTGCCATTTTACTTCACTCCCTTCTCGCCAATGCTGATGAATATCCACAGCGGGCGCGGCGGCATTAAACAACGCCCTAATGAAGAAATTGTTTTTATTGTCAGCAGCTTGCGAAGTGTAGCGGCGCAAAACCTTCCCTTCGCATTCACTGACAGCCACGCCTATTATAATTTGGCTAATTATTATACCGACCTGGGCAGTCTTAACCAGATAGACTGGTCCATCCTGCAGGCGCGTGATTTCCGTCGCGATCAAGACGATCTGGCAAAGTTCGAGCGCTATCAAGCCGAAGCGTTAATCTGGAAGCATTGTCCAATAACGCTGATAGATGGGATGATTTGTTATAGTAACGATGTCAAAATACAATTAGATAACTGGCTATCGCAACGCAATCTTTCAATGCCTGTCCACGCACGGGCCGGGTGGTACTTCTCATGATCACATTCACACAAGGCAACTTACTGGACGCGCCCGTAGAAGCACTGGTGAATACAGTTAATACCGTTGGTGTCATGGGTAAAGGTATTGCACTGATGTTCAAAGAGCGCTTCCCCGAGAACATGAAAGCGTACGCCCTCGCCTGCAAACAAAAGCAGGTGATAACTGGCAAAATGTTCATTACCGAGACCGGCGAACTTATGGGGCCACGCTGGATTATTAACTTTCCGACCAAACAACACTGGCGGGCTGACTCCCGCCTGGAGTGGATTGAAGAAGGTTTACAGGATTTGCGGCGCTTTTTGATCGAAGAAAAAGTACAGTCTGTTGCCATTCCCCCGCTTGGCGCAGGCAATGGTGGTCTGAGCTGGCCAGACGTTCGGGCACGCATTGAATCAGCCCTGGGCGATCTTTATGACACTGAGGTTGTAGTTTACGAACCTACCGAAAAATACCACAACGTTGCCAAGAGTACTGGCGTAAAAAAGCTCACCCCCGCCAGAGCGATGATCGCTGAACTGGTGCGCCGTTACTGGGTTCTCGGTATGGAGTGCAGTCTGCTGGAAATACAGAAACTGGCATGGCTTTTACAAAGGGCCATAGAGCAACATCAACAAGAAGACGTATTGAAGCTGCGGTTTGAGGCTCATTATTATGGCCCGTTCGCTCCTAATCTGAACCATTTGCTTAATGCACTTGATGGCACCTATCTTAAGGCCGAAAAACGTATCCCGGACAGCCAACCTTTGGACGTCATCTGGTTTAACGATCTGGAAAAAGAACATGTCAACCTCTGGCTAAACAACGAGGCCAAACAATGGCTACCAGCGCTTGAACAGGTCAGTCAATTGATCGACGGATTTGAGTCTCCGTTTGGCCTGGAATTGCTGGCAACCGTAGATTGGTTACTTACTCGAGGCGAGTGCCAGCCCACCCTGAACTCGGTAAAAGAGGGGCTACGCCATTGGCCTGCAGGAGAACGTTGGGCCAACCGCAAAATAAAGCTTTTTGACGATAAGAATCTACAATCAGCGATAAACCGCGTAATGGAATTCCATTGCTAATGGTTAGCCGTCTATTTTTTCTCTCCCTATAGTGCAGGAGCCAGGCTGTGCAAAACCGCTTCAGATGCGGTTCTTCTACTCGCTCTCCTGCCCTTGCCTCACCCGCCTCCCTTCGGTATATATAATTCCTTCTTTCTAAGGGAATAACCTCATGCCTAATATTCATATCTCCTACACCGACAACCTTCCTGCTCAGGATCAGCTCGAAGCGTTTGCAACCGCGCTACACACCCTTATCACCCCGGTGATTAAGACCGAAGTCGGTAACTTTAAAACCTTTATTACGCCGGTAGCCCGCTACGTCAGCGGCGATGGACAGGCTAAAAAAGCCTTTCTGCAGATCGATTTTCGTATGCTGCCGGGGCGCAGCGAAGAGGTAAAAAAAGAGACGGCGAATATCATCCTGGCGCAGGCTGCGCACTACTTTAGCGTCGAAAACGGTATCGAAACGCGGATCATCGTTGAAGTGGGCGAGGTCGACCAGCCTAACTACTACAAAACCAGCATCAATCAGTGACAGTCCGGCGGCGACGTCAGCAATGCAGGCCAGCGCGCCGCCCAGTCTGAGCCGTGATCCATTCCCGGCACCTCAATGACCTGTACGCACCGACTGTCAGCCGCCTGCTGATAACGCTTCGCTACTGACGCAGGCACTGTTGTATCCTGCGCCCCCGTGAAATGCACCTGCGGCAGCGCGGCAAGCTGCGGCGCAACGTCAATTGCGCTGAGCGCCTGCGGCATGGGTGAGACCCGGTGCAGCGCATTCACATAGGCTACGTCCAGGTTACCCGCAACCGTGCGCAGCGAACGCACATCACCGCGCCGGGCCGCCAGCAGCGCCGCGATATTCCCCCCGCCTGAATAGCCGACCAGCTCCAGCTGAACGCCGGGATGACGCTGCACAAACTGCGTCAGGGCGTCATTCATGACATCAACCGCCTGAGAAGAAAAGCGCCGATCGGTCCACCAGTGCAGGTTACATCCGGCGGGCAGCGGCGAGGCAGCAAACTGACAGGGGCGCGCCAGATAGAGCACGTTCGCTGCCGGGTCGGCCATCGCCAGCTTCAGGGCTACCGGGTTACGGGGCGTCGGGTCGGCTGACGGTGTGGTGCGGTTGATCCATGCAAAGCCATCACCCTCTATGTAAACCCGCAAAATATTTACTGGCGCTAAAATTTTACTTAAGGCGCGTAGCACAAGTGTGTTGATTTGTAAATTTTCACTGGTCATACCAGATGAGGCGATCTGCTTTTCCATCTCTGAGCGGCGACTATTTACAGCACAACTTGCTAATAAAAAACTTATAACAATCAACAAAGCGACACGTTTGTTAACATTTTTAGTGGTCATTTTACCCTCGCTTTGGAGATGACATCACGTCAAAAACCCCGTGTTTAGCGGCTTTAGCAACACTTAAACAGGGTGTAGCACGGATTGTGTTTTTTTCAAGCAAATGTATATTCTGTGACTGGATAGAAATCAGATAAATCTGAACTCCATTTTGCCTGCACCAGGAACGACTTGATTAACGCAACGGTACATTATGAATAAAATACGCCTCGGCCAGCATGGTTCTTTGCTGGTAGCATTCACCTCTGCGCAAGGATTGCTGGCAACATACGCTTACGCCGCGCCCGACAGCGAAATAATTAATAGCGCTGTTAGCACCGGTCGTGAAATATATTCTGACTTTAATACGTTAACCATTACGCCCCAGGGTTCATTAACCGGCACCGGCTATGCCGCGCTGAATATCAGCGGGGGCTATCTGGCTTCACTGCAAAATGCCGGAGCGATCTCCGCCAATAACGGCTACGCCGTTTACAGTTCCGGTACGCTTGGTTCGCTCGATAATAGCGGGACCATTGCCAATAATAGCGCCACCGGAGCGCTTTATCTTGACTATGGCAGCCAGACTGAAAGCATCACCAATAGCGGGCTGATTGGCGATACGAACAGTAATAACTATGGCTATGCTATTTATAACTATGGCTATATTAATAGCCTGAAAAATAAGGAGAATGGCTCCATAATCGGCGCTATTGCTCTGTATAATAACGGCTATATCAACCAGCTTGAAAACGCGGGTTTGATTGCCAATAACAATAATGGCTACTCTTCTGACGGGGCTATTTTTAACGATGGCACCATCGACACACTGGTCAACACCGGGACCATTAACTCCAGCTATACCAGCGGTATTGTAGGCGGCAGCGTGGCGCTGCGTAACTACGGTACGATTGGCACGCTAATTAACAGCGGTACGATTAGCAGTAATTATTTCGCTATTTTAAGTGATAGTCCGTCCTGGGATGCCATTGGCACGATCATAAATAGCGGGCTAATTAAAGGACCGCAGGCCATCTATTTTTATAGCCAAAATGGCAATAATGATTCGCTGGATATTAATAACAGCGGGACAATTGCCGGGAATATTTATAACTACAGCGTCTCTCCAACCGTGATCGCTGGCGGTAAGGATAAGCAGGGCGTGCTGACCGGTTATAAGGATACCAGCGGCTATATCTTTACCAATGGCGGCAGCGTCACCTTTAGCAGTGGTTCACTGTTACTTAACGACCACCTCTATACCGCTGGCGGTAATGTTATTAACGATGCCGCACAGATACAGGTGAATAACCCGCTGATTATCAACGGCAACTATCACCAGAACGCCGCCGCTGCGCTGATCGCAGGCGTGAGTGACGCTGCGACGGCGACGGGTGACGTGCGCGCCGATGCCGGATGTGGACGCCTGACGGTTAACGGCGCGGCGACTATTGATGAAGGCTCCCGTATCTCCCTTGCCCGCACCGGCAATACCTATGCCTTCGCGCCGGGTCAGCGTTATGTGGTGATCAACGCCAACAGCGCCGATACCCACTATAACGCCGATAAGCTGGTCTACAGCGCGGCTGGCTTCAACGGCGCGGTAAAAGGCGCGGAATATGATGACGGCACGCGTAACGCGCTGGTCCTGTCGCTGGTAGAGGCGCCTGTCGCCGTCGAACCGACGCCAGCCCCGGAACCCGTTCCCGAACCTACGCCTGCGCCGGAGCCTGCACCTGCTCCGCAACCTGCGCCAGAGCCTGCCCCAGCCCCTGCTACGGAGCCGCAAACGCCTGAGCGCGTAACGCCAGCGCCGAAGGAAGCAACGCCAGTTATCGTTGAGCCGGCCGTGCCTGCGCCCGTTGAGACCGTCGCCACGCCCCCTGTCGCCACCGCGCCGGCGGTAGCCGTTGCGCCTTTGCCCGTCGCAGCGCAGCCCGCTCCGGCACAGCCCGTTGCGGCACAGCCGCCAGTCCGCGCGCTGGCCACCCAGCCGGACGCCAGCGCAGCGCTGGGCGGCTTAGCCAACTACTCCGGCATTTCGCCGCAGCTGCTGGAGCTGTACAACGCCTCACTGGCGATCGATGGCAAAGCAGAGGCAAATCGCGTGGGCGAGCGGCTTTCAGCCAGCCAGAACATTAACGCCGCTACCGCCAGCACGCAGGCGGTCACTCAGGCGATGTCGGTGGTAAGCAACCACATCAACACGGCGCGCAATCCGCAAACCGCGGGCATGAGCGGCGTATCGACCGGGGATGCTTACGATAGCTGGAGCGTCTGGGGCCAGCCGTTCGGCGGTTTTGCCCATCAGGACAGCAGCGAAGAAGTAAGCGGCTACAAAGCGAAATTCGGCGGCCTGCTGCTTGGCGCGGATCGCGCACTGGGCGATAACTGGCGCGCAGGCGCGGCCCTCAACTACAGCAACACCTCGGTGCGCGGGCAGGATAACCTGAGCGGCAACCGCTCTACCGCCAATAACTATGGCGTCATTGGTTATGCGGGCTATACGGGTAATCCGTGGTATATGAACCTCTCGGCGGGGCTGAACCGACAGAACTATACCTCCACGCGTGAGGCGGAGTTCACCGGTTTCTCCGGCAAGGCGCACGGCAAGTTCAACGGTCAGTCGGTTACGCTGCAAAGTGAGTTCGGCTATCCGTTCACCTTACCGGCAGACGTGGTGTTAACGCCGATGGCGACGTTCACTTACGGCTATCAGCATGTGGATAGCTACAAAGAGTCCGGCGGCAACGGCATGGCGCTGAACGTTGGCAGTTCGCACGCGCAGTCGGTGACCAGCGATATCGGCGTCCGGCTGGAGAAGACCGTCGCCACCCGCCTCGGCAACGTAACGCCGTTTGCTCAGGTGTCGTGGATCCATCAGTACGATGACCGCCAGATGAGCAGCACGGCGGTCTACGGCGCGGACACCGTTGGAGAGACGCAGTTTGTCACCAAAGGGGCCGCGCCAGTGAAAGACATGGCCGGAATTGCGCTCGGCACCACCCTGTTTAATAACCAGGATCTGAGTCTCGACGCCCGCTACGATCTGCAGGCCGGTGAGCGCTATCAGGCGCATACTTTTAGCCTGCGGCTGCGCAAAACATTCTGATACGATAATGGAGCCTGCGGGCTCCTTTTTTTATCTGCACGCGATGAAGCGAGCGCCTATACTGCGCTCATGTCTTCCCCACCCCGGCCCCTCTATGACGACGCAAATTCTTGCCCGCCGCTGGCGGCTTTCCGGCGCGATAGCGTTAGTTGTTTTATTCTTTGCCGCCGCACTCATTCTGCACGCCCACTGGAGCGCCTTTCTGGCATGGTGCCTGGCGACCCAGATCACCCTGCACCGTTATCTGGTGATGTACCTGTTGCAACTGAATAACCATCAGTATACCGGCGGGCTATGGCTGCTTATCGGCGCGTTCTTTTACGGCGTCCTGCACGCGGTGGGGCCGGGGCACGGCAAGTTTATCGTCACGACTTATCTGAGCACCAACAAAGAGAGCCAGACCGCCGCACGGCTTATTCCCTTCCTCGGTAGCCTGATGCAGGGCGTGAGCGCCATCCTGTTTGTCTTTATTCTGGCGGTGGGGTTTAACCTGGCCGCGGGCGATCTCAGCGAGAGCCGCTGGTATGTCGAAAAAGCCAGCGCGCTGCTGATTGCCGGTTTCGGCGGCTGGCTGATATTGCGCGGCATGCAGTCGTTACGGCCACGAAGGGTTACGTTCACCTTCAGGCCGCTGGCGAACGACCACGGCCCCGACTGCGGCTGCGGCCATCACGGCGTGGGTGCCGGGGCGCACGGAGACTGGAAAACGCGCGCGGGGGTTATCCTGGCTATCGGCGCGCGCCCCTGCAGCGGCGCTATCATGATTCTGCTCTTTTCTAACGCGTTAGGTATCGTCAGCTGGGGAATGGCGGCGGTGATGACCATGGCGCTGGGTACGGCGCTCTCCATTATGGGGCTGTCGCTGGCGGTACGTTATGCCCGTAACAGCACGGCGGCGCTGTTTGGCGAACGCGGGGGTAACCTGCCCTGGCTGGTGCCTGCGCTGAAAATTGCCGGTGGGCTGATGCTTATCTTCTTTGCGCTGGTGCTGTTTCTGACGGTCATTCCGGTCAGCGCCAACGGCGACTATATTGCGGCAGGCTGCTGATAAAAAAATGCCCGGTTATTAACCGGGCATTCTCTCTTACTCATTAATGCGGGGATGCTGATCGACGAGGCGGGAGCGCCGCTTCTGCAACTCTTCAATCTCGGCATCAATCTCTTCGATTTTCTGCTCAATATTGTCGTGATGCTCGCGCAGGATCTCTTTCGCTTCCTGCAGGTCAGACGCGGCAGGCGTCGCCCCTTTCAGCGGACGGTTTGCCGTCTCCTTCATGGTAATACCGGTCAACAGGCCCACCACCGCAACCACCATCAGATAATAAGCCGGCATCATCAGGTTTTGCGTACTCTCCACCAGCCAGGCAGCCAGCGTCGGGGTCAGACCGGCAATCAGCACGGAAATATTGAACGCGCTCGCCAGCGCACTGTAACGGATGTGCGTCGGGAACATTGCCGGCAGGGTGGAGGCCATCACGCCGATAAAGCAGTTGAGGATCACCGCCAGCATCAGCAGACCGGCAAAGATAAGCCCCGTCACATTACTGTTGATCAATACAAACGCGGGGATAGCCAGCACAAACAGCGCCACGCTGCCAAACAGGATAAACGGACGACGGCCAAAACGGTCGCTTAGCAGCCCCATCACCGGCTGGACAAACAGCATACCCACCATGATGGCGATGATAATTAACACGCCGTGGTCTTCGGAGTAGTTGAGGTTATGGGACAGATAACTCGGCATGTAGGTGAGCAGCATGTAGTAGGTCACGTTGGTGGCGATAACCATCCCAATACAGACCAGCAGGCTGCGCCAGTGTTTGGTCGCAATCTCTTTGAAGGAGACTTTCGGGCCATCCTGTAACCCTTCACGGTCACCCTGCTCCAGCTTATCCACATGCTGCTGAAACGCCGGGGTCTCCTCCAGCGCGTGGCGCAGGTAAAGGCCGATAATCCCCAGCGGCAGGGCCAGGAAGAACGGGAGACGCCAGCCCCAGTCGAGGAAGTTCACCTCGCCGACCACGGTAGAGATAAGCACCACGATACCCGCGCCCAACACGAACCCGGCGATAGAGCCGAAGTCCAGCCAGCTGCCTAAGAAGCCGCGTCGCCGGTCCGGGGAGTATTCGGCAACGAAAATAGACGCGCCGGTATATTCGCCGCCGACCGAGAAACCCTGCGCCATTTTACACAGCAACAGCAGAATCGGCGCCCAGATGCCAATAGAGGCATACGACGGGATCAGGCCAATACAGAATGTACTGACGGACATAATCACAATGGTGATGGAGAGAATCTTCTGTCGCCCGTATTTATCCCCGAGCATGCCAAAGAAAAGGCCGCCAAGCGGACGGATAAGAAAGGGAACCGAGAAAGTCGCCAGCGCGGCAACCATCTGTACGCTGGGATTGGCGTCCGGGAAAAAGACTTTACCGAGCGCGTAAGCCACAAAACCATATACCCCAAAATCAAACCATTCCATCGCGTTGCCGAGCGACGCGGCGGTAATGGCTTTACGTAATTTGCCGTCGTCGATAATGGTGACATCGCGCAACGTAATAGGTTTTACTTTTTTCCTTTTTAACATGATGTCCTCTTTAGACTTGCGCCCTGAACCGCACAACGGCTATCCACAATATAATTGTGCGTTTTAAGCCAATACTTAAGGCTTGTTTTCCAAGCGTAGCAGGTTTACTTACACCAGCTGGTTACAGCCTGTACAACCGAACCTGTTGACGCCTGGCACGGGCTATATTTCACCGCTCTTTACCCTAACAGGGTTTAAAAAGGTGATCAACTTCACAAAAAAAGCCTCACTGTGACAGCTAACGCATTTTTAAATTTCAGATAAGTTCTTTCTTAAAACTGCGTTTTACTTAACGGGAAATGCCGGTCAAAAAATAGAGACTAAAAAGAAAACGCAACTGCCGCCAGGGCATTTATTACGGGCGTGACTATTATCCTGCAAGGTATATTTCCGCCATTTCTATTTACAAGTAATTCACACTTTTTTTATTTATAACGGCTTGAAAAATCTTTACATGAAATATGTGATGAAGATAACTAAAACACTGTTTTATTTTCATTGAATCATTATTCCGATGATCGCATCATATTCCCAGCAGTCACACAGTAAGGAGAGCGCCAGCCGCGCCCGCAGACTGTCAGCCGCGCTGACAGCAGGGGAGAAGATGAATGGAAACCAGGAAGGTTTAACTCTTTGAATAACCCATGTTTATTTTTGATTTAGTCAATCATTCCATATGATGAGACGTGAGGATTCATAATGAAAATCAAGGCCACCATTGAACGCATCCCCGGCGGGATGATGCTGATTCCGCTACTGTTAGGGGCAGTTTTAAATACGCTGGCGCCTGATACCGGAGCCTATTTCGGTTCATTCACTAAAGGGATGATTAGCGGCACAGTTCCGATTTTGGCTGTATGGTTCTTCTGTATCGGCGCTTCTATTGATTTACGCGCAACCGGTACAGTTTTGCGTAAATCAGGCACGCTGGTCATCACGAAAATCGCCGTTGCCTGGATTGTGGCGATGATCGCCGCCGCCTTTATCCCGGAAACGGGTATTCAGGCAGGTTTCTTTGCGGGCCTCTCGGTGCTGGCTATCGTCTCGGCGATGGATATGACGAACGGCGGTCTTTATGCCAGCCTGATGAACCAGTACGGTACGAAAGAAGAGTCCGGCGCGTTTGTGCTGATGTCGCTGGAATCTGGCCCGCTGATGACCATGGTGATCCTCGGTTCCGCAGGCCTGGCCTCTTTTGAACCACACCACTTTATTGGCGCCGTACTGCCGTTCCTGATCGGTTTCGCGCTGGGCAACCTCGACCACGATCTGCGCGCCTTCTTTAGCAAAGCGACGCCGGTGCTGATTCCGTTCTTCGGCTTCGCGCTGGGTAACACCATTAACCTGAGAGTGATCCTCGACACCGGCCTGCTGGGCATCGTGCTGGGCGTTGCGGTTATCATCATCACCGGTATTCCGCTGATTCTGGCTGATAAACTGATTGGCGGCGGTAACGGTACGGCGGGTGTGGCCGCCTCTTCCGCAGCGGGCGCTGCGGTGGCAAACCCGGTGATTATCGCGCAGATTAACCCGGCGTTTGAGCCGGTGGCGGCCTCCGCCACGGCGCTGGTCGCGGCAAGCGTAATAGTGACGGCGATTCTGGTGCCGATCATCACCGCCCTGTATGCCAGACGCTTCGGCAATGTGCCGGTAGCACAGAAGGCGGAAGAAACCCCAGCCGAGTCGCTACATCACTAATCAGCCCTCCCGGATGCGCTTCGCTTATCCGGGCTACTCTCCCAGCGCATCCAGCCCTCCCGGATGCGCTTCGCTTATCCGGGCTACTCT
>NZ_HE578947.1:102485-126106 GCF_000321045.1 Phytobacter massiliensis JC163 | reverse complement strand
GCTTCGCTTATCCGGGCTACTCTCCCCTGCGCGTCAGTCGCCAAACATCTCATCGACCATCGCGCTCGCCAGCCGCATGGCTGAACAGAGGCGCGGCATACCAAGCGCCACAGGCTGCCAGCTTTGCGTTACCGACCAGCAGACCGGATGCCGCTCCGGGTCACACCAGTCGCCAAGCCAGCCAAGCAGATCTTTGTAATCCATCAGCCCCGGCGTGGCAGGCGTGGTGAGCCACTGATGATAAAAATGGCGGGTAGCGCTAGAGGCATGAATCTCCTGGGCGAGAAAGTCAGCGGCAACGGCGCGTAAGTTATCCTTCAGCATCGACGCCACCTCGCTGCTCGCCAGACGGCAGGCGTCGCCAAACGCGCCCCAGCGCAGCTCCTCCAGCGCCACGTAACATCTTCCCGCCAGCGACCAGCCGTTATAATGACCGGCGCGCCAGCGGGTGAATATCTGTTCGCTATGGTTGCCCGCCTGCACGGTGAGGCCGCGCTGGGTCAATGCCTTCTCTTTCCAGCCAGCACGCTGGCTGAAATGTTCAATCAGCTCGTCATACTGCTGTTGGCTGCTGGCGGCATTATTGAGCGGTCGGCGTTCGGTCTGTTGCAGCGCGTTAAGCCGCTGGGTGATGCGCGTCAGCGCCAGATGACCGGGGTCGAGCATGCTGGCGAGCTTTTCCGCCAGCCCCAGGCGCAGCGCCTCGTTTTCATTAAGCACCCCCGACATGGCCCACGGGCGCAGTTGGGTTTGCTCCATCACTTCCTGGGTTAATCTTTCACGAAAGAGCTGCTGTTGGGGCACAATCTGGCTCTGCCTGGGGGTATCAGCCCCCTGCACCAGATCCACAATAAACTTGGGATGAATGCATTCAAGCGTTCGTCCTGGCCCTTCCAGTAGTCGTGTTTTCATGGTTGATCTGCCGCGAACAGGGTTTGTATGTCATCGCGTAACAGGCGCGCATCTTCCTGAATCCAGCTAGCCGTTTTGATGCAGTGCCGCAGATGCTGTCGCAACGCGGACACCGACGATTCGTTTTGCTGCCGTATCGCCAGGCTGTCACGCAAACTTTCTTGTAGTCCCGCCAGGCTCAGCGAGAACTCGGCAAAGAATGTCGCCATTCCCGCCGTAACAGAAACATCGACCTGGGCGGCTAAAGCTTTACGGATTTGTTCACAGAACGTGGCCACGTGCTGGATCAATTTCTTATGAAGCGAGGCCACATCGATAACATAACGCGTGCGGGTGACCACATAGTCATCCCAGCCCCAGCTTGGGTTATTCAGCCAGCGGGATACCGTCTCGCGCATGCTGCCGCCGCGAGGCACCTGGCCTGCGGGCATGTCCTCAGAGGCGATGACATTATTAAAAAGCTGGCGCGTGTTGAAGTTTAACGCGCTCGGCTGGAAAGCCGGAAAGCTGATACGCGCGCGGAATCCCGCGTGGCTCAACTCTTCTTTTATTCGCATTTCGATAGGCCGCATGGCATCGTTCAGCGAACGGGTCAGCGTATTCTCCAGCTCGTCGAAACGCAGCGCCAGTTCACGGCTGATTTTCTCCTGCGCGCGCAGAAAAATCGCCTCGCAGGAGGAGCGCATTTTACTGAGCACTATCTGCGCCTGGCCTTCATCATCAAGCACCAGTTGCCCCGCTTCGAAGCCATTATCCGGCCGCAGGTCGGCATAGCTCTCGTTGGCCATTTCCATCAGCTTGCCGTCATTAAACCAGGCGTTAATCGACGCCACAATCTCCTGCTGCTGGTTATGCAGAAAAAGGTCGGTCGCCTCCAGCGCTTCGTCAACTTCGTGGTTAATCTCATCGCTAACCCGCTCCTGGCAATTTTGCAGCAGCGTCATATCGTCTTCCAGACGCGTAATGTTATGTTCCAGGTTTTCAAAGGCGACGGTCAGCCCTTGATAACGAAAATCGAGGTATTCGCGGGCGCTCTGGGCGTAGTTAAGCAGCTTATGCGAGGCGGAACGTAACGCGTAGAGGGAGGCGTTGGCATGAGCGGCATGGAGTAATTTCCGAATCGGCTGCTCAAAGAGCGAGTCTTCCCACAGCAGATCGGCGGCATGGCGAATATGTTCAATATCATCAAGGTCAGCCATCCGCCAGCGTCTGCCAAGCGCCTCTTCGGCAAAATCCTGTACCCAGCGCTGCTCATCCGGATCCGGCAGCTTGCCCTTCTGCGCAAGCTCGTGACGGGCGCGGTTGGCCAGATAACCCCACATAGAAGAGACCGGAAAAATCTGCGACGGGTTAATAAACCCTTTCATCAGGGTACCCGCGATAAGCGCGCGCACCTGATCTTCATCATCGCTGTTACGGTCTTTCTGGTCGAATTTATTCACCAGCGCGTAAAGGGGCACCGAACGCCCGACGGCGGAGATGGCGTGGCGCACCTCCTCATCGGAGATCGATTTAAGCTGGGTGTAATCCATCACCGCCAGCACCGCCGACGCGCGCGCCAGCTGCTCGGTAAGCATCTTTTGCAGATGGGGCTGACCGGCTTCATTCGGCCCGGGGGTGTCCAGTAGCGTCAGCTGCCCTACCGCATTCTCCAGCCCCGCCAGATGCACAAACTCCACCTCAATCACCGGAATATTTTCAATCGCGGCATAGGCGGAGAAAGGGAAATCGACGTCCAGCGCTTTTGACAGGCGCACCAAGTCATTAAGGCTTTTCAGGCAGTGAAAAATCGGCTGCGCGCCCAGATAGTGTTTATCGAAGGCGTCCCCCTGCGAGATACGCTCCAGCAGGGAACTCATGTCTTTGTCGATTTCGAGCTTTTGCGCCAGCTTCTCGCGATCGAATGTATAGAGCCGGGTCTGCAACTGCTGGGTAAGGGTGTCGATAGGCCCGACATGGGCAAAATGCAAAACCGGCTCCTTCTGGCCGGGGGTATGGCGAATAAGGGTAGGCAGCGCGGTCATCGGGCGGTTACGGTTAGGCAACACCTCGGTGCCCACGATGGCGTTGATGGTGGTGGATTTCCCCGCTTTCATCGTGCCGACGATAGCCAGCACCATTTCCAGACGGGTAATTTTACGTAATTCATTTTGCAGCGTCGCCTGCTGCGCTTCGATGCCTCGCGCGCTGAAATGTAAGGGCAGGACATTCACATTCTCTGCTTTACCTGAAGCCGCCTCATCCAGCGTTGCGATCGGCAGGTTTTTTAACGCCTGCAGATTATGCAATGAGAGTTGTAACAGCCTCTCAGCTTCCTGGCTTAATTCAAAAATAGTTTGTGTGTGCATGATAAAAGTCTTTCCTTAACGCAAATTTCTTACTTTTATTAAGCCGGCAGGTTTTTAATTGTGGATATTCGGCTTTTATAATTACGTGTGGAAAACATCTTTAAATGGTAAATACCTGATGGTTATCAGGAAAAATAAAATTCTCGCAAAGCTGACAGAGGACGCTCTTCCGATCGTAAATGATTGGCGAGACAGAGAGCGTAGCTCATTTTCAGGAACTACCAGGATATATCGTCATTTATTTACCCCCCCAATTTGCGAGGTAATTAACGGCCTTCGGTTACAGACTCAGCAAATTTGACAGAACAAAGCGATATAATGCCAGGCGCTTCTTGTCACCTTATCTGAATTAAACATGAGTGGCAATTTCCACCCGAAAATATTCCTTGCGCTCAACATCGTTTTTTACAGTGCTGATGCTAAGTAACAGACCCCAGCATCGCTTAACCCTCTGACAGGGTATGTCATCGCGATCGCGTTTTTTGTCTTTTTCTTAAAAAAAGAATAGCACCAGATTTTATGCGGGTTTGCTGTATAATCGCCCCCTTTGCGGCACAGTCCGCTTTATGCTGGCTCGTTTTCAGCACCCTGTTTACTTTTGAGGATAAGATTATGCAACTACCTGAATGCCCCCAGTGCCACTCCGAATATACCTATGAAGATAACGGCATGTTCGTCTGCCCGGAATGCGCACACGAATGGAACAACGCCGATACCGCGCAGGAGAGCGATGCGCTGGTGGTGAAAGACGCCAACGGCAATCTGCTGGCGGACGGCGACAGCGTCACCGTCGTTAAAGACCTGAAAGTTAAGGGTAGTTCTTCGATGTTGAAAATCGGGACTAAGGTGAAAAATATTCGCCTGGTAGAAGGCGACCATAATATCGACTGCAAAATCGACGGCTTCGGCCCGATGAAGCTGAAATCAGAATTTGTGAAAAAGAACTGACGCGGGTCAGTACTCCTCTTCCAGCCGACGCTCTTCATCATCTAACTGACGCCGCTCCTGGTCCAGCTGCCGCTGGCGATCGTCCAGCTGACGGCGTCGGTCATCAAGCTGCCTGCGGCGATCTTCATACCGTCTGCTCTGCTCATCACGACGCTGATGGTCGTCATAGCGTCGATCGTCGTCATCGCGGCTGTCGTCCGGGTTGTACGCGTCGTTGATCGCCTGCTGAATATTACCGATAGCCTCGTCAATAACATCGGCGTGGGCTAGCGGGGAACTCAAAGTGAATGCGCTGGTAAACAGCAAAATCGCGTAACGTTTCATAGAGCCAGTCTCGTGGTTGGACTGGCTTTACGTTAATCAAGGCTTGCCGGGGCGGGTAGCGGAGGAATCTCAAACTCCTCCGCAGCCGCAATACGCTATAAACCGTAGCGCTCGATAATCTGGCGGTGACGGCTCTCATCCAGCCCGCCTTTGATGGCGACATTCAGCCAGTGAACCGGGTGCGGCCACTCCCGCGTCAGTTCACTGAGCATGCTGTCCACTTCCTGAGGCAGCATGGCAATCGGCGTCGCCAGGTTAAAGTAGAAGCCGGGCAGCGGCTGTTCCGGCTGCTCACGGTCGACGACCTGGTAATCCTCTTCGCTGCTTACCCATACGGAGCCGCCGCGCTCGCGTACCTTCTCTTTGAAGCGCTCAAACAGCTCATCACCGGGATAAGCGCCATCCACAAACCATGATGACGCGTAGCCTCCCTCTTCAATCACTTCTACGCAGTCATAGAGACCGATAAAGTATTCACGCTCCGCTTCATCTTCCGGCGGAGTATTGAGCAGCTCAACATCAAACACCACCGCGTCGTTAAAGCGTTGCTGCGCATTCGGCCACGCGGGCTGGAAGACCCTGGCGGTCGCCGGACCGGTTCGCTGCGCCAGATAGAACACATAGTCGTGTTCTTCTTTAAAGCGCAGGCGGATGACGCCCCAGTTCTCTTCTACCGGCCCCTCCGTGCTGTCGAACTGCATACCCAGCTTCGTGCCCGCTTCACGCACAATATCCCAGTCGCCATTGATACTGGCCGCGGTAATCAGGTCCCAGAGCACATTGTTTGTCTCTTGCTCCAGTGCCTCAAGCTGCGTTACTGCCTGCTGGAGACGGGGAATCGCCCGCTCGCTGGCCCGCAGCTTCATCGCCGCACGGCTGGCCAGCAGCAGCGGCGCTACTTTCGTTTTCCCTTCCGGCGTTTGCAGCATCAGATCGCTCAGCCTTTCCAGCTCGTTCCAGTCTTCATGCGCTAACGCAACCTGCATTTCGAACCAGTAGCCAACGTGGGGAAGAGCGGAGTGATAGTGTTTCGCCAGCGCTAAAATCTCGTCATAACGGCGATTACGCAGTAGCGACGCCAGCAGTTCAAACAGCATTGGTGATTCAGTCTCGGGGTGACGCGCGCGCCAGTTTTGCAGCAGCGCAATCGCCTCATCGGCGGCATGGCACGCCTCCAGCGCAGAAGCAGCAATGGTCACCAGCGGCTCATCATCTGGCCGCTGCGTCGCCGCCAGTTTCAGCCATTCAGCCTCCTGTTCCGGGTCGCGGGTGTTGTTCTCTTTGCTGCGCTCTTCAAGCCAGTCATAAAGCGCCTCTGCGGGCACCGGCAGCTGTACCTCTTGTTCGCGGGCGGCGATTTCACGCTCCAGCTCCGCCAGCGCCAGATCGGCACCCAGGTTTTTACGCAGCCGCGGCAGGCAGCCCTGTGCCTGCCCCAGCGCACGGCGGGCAATCCAGGTCGCATTACGCGCCAGCGCCAGGCGAATATGCACCAGCGCGGTATCGACAGCGGCGCGCCAGGCCTGGCTGGCAATATGGCGCTCCATGATTTGCTGTAATGAGCCTCCCGTCTGCCAGCTGTTGTAAGAAGGGTCGAACTGGCACAGCTTGTCGATAATCCGTACCCAGCGAACCACGCTGCGCATTTGTAGCTGCGACCAGTGGATCAGGTTTTCACAGGCTTCATCCAGCCGCCCCATGGTGGCCAGCACTTCCGCTTTGATCATCTGTCGAACATGGCGCGTTTGCTCCGCGCAATTTTGCAGCTCATCAGGGTCGAGCAGCGGCTCCAGCACCGCCAGCGCCTCGTCATAGCGCCCCAGCTCAAGCAGCGCCTCTGCCTCATTTTCCCGCATGCCGGTCACATCCGGCTCGCCCGCATCCAGCACTTTTTGAATCTGCGCTCTGATGTACTCCAGCGCCTGCGATGCCTGGTTTTTATCCAGCATGGCGTGGAACTGTTCATCAGAGAGACACTGGAAACAGCTCCACAGCGGCGTGATACGCTCCATGGTCTCCTGGCAGACGGCGATACGCTCATCGGCCCAGCCGGGACCGTCGATATTACCGTAGCAGTCGCTGAGATCCTGAGTTACGCAGACCGACTGCGGGCATTCGACGGCATCCGGCTGGTGGGCGCGCTCAAAGTAACGTACCGCATCACCGAGGGCCTTTTCCCCTTCGCCCAGAATCCCCAGCCGGTGGCGCATCTCCCAGTGGCCGATTAGCACTTCCAGCCACGGGTTGCCCGCCGTTTTCTTAAACGAGCGCGCCTCCGGCAGCAGGGCTTCGCTCACCTCCGGCTTAACATCGCAAATGGAGGTCATTAATTTGTTGAGGTGATCGGTGATGTAAGGCTTTCCCGCCTCTCGCAGATCGCTTTCGTATTGGTTGTACCACTGCCAGATATCCATTGCTTACTCCCCTGTATTAGCAAGAAATTGCGTCATTATTATTTGGTTAAAACTCTCCAGCGCCTGATGAAAATCGTTCTGACCGGAACGCTGCAGTTGGAGAGATAAAATCACCTTCAGGTTTTTTAAAAGCTGGCAGGCTGCATCATCGCGCAGCCCTTTGCGCCAGCGTGCGGAAAGCGCCTGAATGGTGGGATTATTGAAGTTGATATAGAGCTGTTTTTCCGCCCCGTCGCTAATACGCTGGGTGAACTGGCGGGCCAGCATCAGCGCCGCGGTGCTCATGCGCCGATCGACATCGTCCTGCTCAAGACGCTGTTTTAGTTCCACTTCGCGGTTCGGCACCACCACAAACGGCAGCACCGCGGGTTCAAAGCGGGAAATGATGCACTCTTCATCACTCGCCAGCTGTTCGCGCCACCACTGCTCCTCCTCTTCACTGATATCGTGGCTGGAAAAGAGCGACTGGTTGCCGCCCGTGGTGCCGATCTCAATCAGGCGAGCCGAGTAGAGCGTTGCCCAGCGGCGCAGGAACGGGATCACCGCATAGCGGTGCCCCAGCGCCACGGGCCGCCCGGTCAGGCGAAACAGCATCTCTTCAAAGCTGCTCTCTTCGCCCGGCATCACCAGCAGCGTATTTTGCTGGCGCAGATGGCTGACCGGGATCTCCCCTTTCGAGGTGGGAATGAGCAGGTCATCTTTTAACAGATCAAACAGCCTTTCATCGCAGATAGCCGCCCCCAGCAGCGCCTCATTATGGCGGCGCAGCACCCGGCGCCAGATAGCAGGCTGGTTTTTGGCAAGCTCGCCAAGCCCGGTGATCAGCGCTTCGGCCAGCGCGTGCTGGGTGGCGTAAAAGGCGTCATCGCGCTGAATATCTTCCCGGTTAGCGGTGGGGGTCAGAATATTGGACTCCACCACCCCGCCGACAAACCCCGCCCATAACGGCAGGAGCTCATGGGCCTGATCGTCAAGCAGCATGCCGCGTAAAAACAGCGACAGGTTGCGGTTATCGCTGGTGCCGTAGGTTGCGCCGTCCTGTATCCACAGGATGCCGACCGCATCGCTTTTGCCATAGGGCGCGACGTCGATGGTGCAGATAGGGGTGAAGTTATGTTCGAAGCGGCTGGCGAACTCAATGTTCTGTTTCTGCTTAAGGCCAGGGTGCAGGGCGACAACCGAGGATTCATCACGACGCCACGGCGGCGCAAGCTGATTAACCGCCGTTTCCGACTGGCCGACAAACAGCGGCTCGCGCATCAGCACGCAGTAACGGCCCAGCAGCCTTTCCAGCAGAGGGTTATCCGCCAGGTAGCTAAACGCCTCTTTCAGAAAGAGGGTAACGGTGAAGCCCGGCTCCCGTGGCGCAGCCGACTCGGTGCGGTAGGTTTCGCCGTTTTCCGAGCGGTAAATCCAGCCCTCCTGCGGCGTTTTCCACGAGGTGGTATGCACCATCACCTGGTCGGCCAGCACAAATGAGGAGAGAAAGCCGAGGCCGAACATGCCGATAAGGCCGGTCTCATCGTCTAACTGCCGCAGGTGCCGCGTATAGCCAATCCCGACCGTCGCCAGAAAGTCATGTATTTCTTGTCGGGTCAGGCCCGCGCCCGTGTCGGTAATGGTGATGGTTTTCTGCTGCGGATTGCCGGTAACGCGGATCTCCGGGGTAAAAGCGGCGTCACTCTGCTCTAAACGACGGCGAACTATCGCATCGTGGGCGTTTTGCACCAGTTCACGCAGCGCGACGATGGGCGTGGAATACAGGTGTTTACTCAGCACCTGCATTAGCCCGTGTAGGTTTACCGAGGTGTCGTGCTGTTCTATTTCAACAATATTATTGTCCATAACTTTTTCACATCTCTTTGTGTACAGGTCAATCCCGACGAAGCAGTCCAGACGCTCCCCGATAACTTTCGGAAAGTTATTTTAATTTTGCAAGCCATTAATAATAAGGGGCCGGAATCTGAATAACCCTCCAGCGGGTAAAATAACAGGGCAATTCTAAGCACATAAATAATGCAAGGCGTCGCAAACTGGCAGGCTATATATCGTTTCTCTTATACGTTATTAATTATCTATTTTTATTATTTATGGGTTAGCGCCTGGCCTGGTTGGTTAATGGCGGGAGGCCGTTATCCGCCGCAGCGCCTCGGCCAGCTGTAAGCGGGTAAAGGGTTTTCGCAGCAGTTCGACCTCCGGCAGCGCCGGGTTGTGCGCCGGGCGCAAATCCTGGCCGCTGATTAACAGCAGCGGCAGATGCGGATAGCGCTGCCGGGCAAAATTAATGACCTCCACGCCGCTCAGTTTGCCCGGCAGCATCAGGTCGCTGATGAGTATTCCCGTCTCCTGCGAGGCTGCCAGCAGCGCCAGCGCCTCCTCGCCTGACGACGCTTCCAGCGTCAGATACCCCAGCTGATGCAGCTGCTCGCACAGGGTTTGTCGCACGTCGGCCTCATCTTCCAGCACCAGCACCAGTTTATCGGTAGGGTCGGCTTCCTGCGCCCGCGCCGCCTCGCCTGGGAGGGCCGCCTGTACCGCCGCTCGCGGCAGCTGCAGGCGCACCGTCGTCCCCTGCCCCGGCGCGCTGTCAATCGCCACCCGGCCGCCGGACTGACGCACGAAACCGTACACCATCGACAGTCCAAGCCCGCTGCCGCTGCCGGTCTGTTTGGTGGTGAAAAACGGCTCGAAGACCTGCTCTTTTACCGCCTGCGTCATTCCACAGCCGCGGTCAATCACTTCCAGCGCCACCATATCCTGCCTGCATCCGTCGCTGCGGGTGACCCGCTGGTTCCAGGTACGAATAACGATGGTTCCCGGCTGCCCCTCCATCGCATCGCGGGCGTTCATCACCAGGTTGATGATGGCATTCTCCAACTGACCGATGTCGATCCACGCTGGCCACGCCGGGGACTGCGCCTCTATCGTAAGCGTAAGGGTGGCGGGGAGCGAATGGCGCAGCAGTTCACTCAGGTTTTCCAGCAGCGGCTTTAGCTCTACCGCCTGCGGCTGCAGCGACTGTTTGCGCGAAAAGGCCAGCAGCCGCTGAGTCAGCAGCGCGCCGCGCTCGGCGGCCTTCAGGGCGCGGGTTATACGCGGCGCGTCAGGAGAGTTCGGGGCGACCAGCTCCAGGCTGCCGATGATCACCGCCAGCAGGTTGTTGAAATCGTGGGCCAGCCCGCCGGTAAGCTGCCCCACCGCCTTCATTTTCTGGCTATGCAGTAGCGCCTCTTCCAGCCCCTGGCGCTCCAGCCGGTCGATCTCCATCTGGGTGGTCTTCTGTTTCAGCAGGCGGGTGGTGTGTTCGAGGGAGGCGGTATTGCGGGCGAAAACGTTAAAGGCGCGGGCCAGCTCGCCCAGCTCATCCCGCCGCTGGAGCGCAGGCACCGACACATCCGGCTCGCCGCGCGCCAGGCGGGTCATCGCCCCGGAGATTGCCGTCAGGTTAGAGCCAAGATTGCGGTAGATATACCACCCGGCAAAGCCGGTAATCACCAGCGCCAGCAGGGCGAAGGCGCTGATAAAAATGATGATGGAGCGCATCTCCTGATGGCTCTGCTGGGTGCGCAGTTCGGAGGCCAGCGCCACCTGGGCCACGTATTGATTGATGTCGTTATTCAGAATGGCGACCAGCGCCTTGATATGAAACATGTACCAGCTTATCGCCAGGTCGCTGGCATCCAGCTGCGTCGCTAGCGGCCCCAGTTTGCCCAGCTCGTTATTGAAGTCAGGCAGAATAGCGTTCACCAACGGGTTAGCCATCGACGAGGGAAGCCGTTCGCGGGCAGCCGTAAGCTGCTGCACCGCAGGGCGCGGCGAAGGGGTGCGAATGGCGATATCCAGCAGGCGGTCCATTTCGTTGAGCAGGCGCGGCTCGGGCTGAGCGATGCCATCACGCTGATGAATAGTTTGCAGGTGGCGTAAATAGCTTTGATTCTGATACAGCGAACTGAGCAATGCGTTGCGCTCCAGATGGCGGCGCTGGCCCCGCTCCAGCATCAGGGTGACGCTCTGCTCCAGTTCATGGCTGCGCCGGGTGATGCGCGCCACCAGCTGCGGCTCAAGTCGGGCGAGCGGCGCGTTAGCCAGCTGCTCAAGGGAGTTTTGCAGCGCCGTCTGCGTCGCCTTAAGCCTTTCCGCTTCGCTTTTATACTCCAGCGACCCCACCACCTGCGAAAGCCGCACCGCCGCCGTGGCGACGTTGGCGGTATCGCGGGCCAGATTCATGCTGCCGGTCATGTCGTCCAGCGTCTGCTGCTGTACCTGCTCCTGGATCTGGCTGGCGTGACGAAACCCCAGCACCGCCACGCCGCAAACCATCAGCGTCACCGCCACCACCAGCAGATTAAAAAACAGCAGCCGCCCGCGGGCGCTGGCGAAAAACGGGGGACGGCGTGCGGGCATGCAGGCTCCTCTGCGGTTTGGCGCTCACCCGCGCCCTCTCCCACAGGACGAGGGAAAAAGCGGAGGAAGTGTGACGACGGTTAACTATTCATCACTATGACAAATATGAACGGCCCCTGACATGGTGCGTTTACGTTCCTGTGATGGAGTGCATACACCGACATTCACAGGAGATCCGCGATGGCTGACACGCCGGTTCTGGAGATGCGCAATATCGCCAAAGCGTTTGGCAAGTTTTACGCGCTGAAAGGGGTGGATCTGACAGTGTACCCCGGTGAAATTCACGCCCTGATGGGGGAAAACGGCGCGGGCAAAAGCACCTTAATGAAGATTCTGGCCGGGGCTTATACCGCCACCAGCGGCGACATCCTTATTGACGGTAAGCCGTTCACTATTAAGGGGCCAAAGGACGCCCTGACGGCAGGCATTACCCTGATTTACCAGGAGATGCAGCTCGCCCCTAACCTGACCGTCGCTGAAAATATTTTCCTCGGCAGCGAAATTTCCCGTGGCGGGCTGGTGCAGCGCCGGGAGATGGTCGCCCAGGCGCAGACCGTTATTAACCGCCTCGGGGCGCAGTTTAAGGCCAGCGATCGGGTGATGAAACTGACTATCGCCGAGCAGCAGCAGGTGGAGATTGCCCGCGCGCTGCACCGCAACAGCCGCATTCTGGTGATGGACGAACCTACCGCCGCCCTCTCCTCGCGCGAAACGCACCGTCTGTTCGAGCTGATCCTGCGCCTGCGCGATGAAGGAATGGCGATTATCTACATCAGCCACCGTATGGCGGAAGTGTATGAACTGTCAGACCGGGTCAGCGTGCTGCGTGACGGCCAGTACGTCGGCAGCCTGACCCGCGACAAACTCAACGCCTCCGAACTGGTGCGAATGATGGTGGGCCGCCCCTTAAGCGACCTGTTTAATAAAGAGCGCGATATTCCGCTGGGCGAGACGCGGTTGCGCGTTCAGCATCTCACCGACGGCGGAAAAATTCATCCGGTGAGCCTGCAGGTGCGCGCCGGGGAGATTGTCGGCCTTGCCGGGCTGGTGGGCGCGGGGCGCTCTGAGCTGGCGCAGCTGATTTTCGGCGTGCGTAAAGCCACGGGCGGCGTCATTGAAGTGGATGGCGAACCGGTGGTTATCCACTCCCCCCGCGCCGCCATCGACATGGGGATCGGTTTTCTGACCGAGAACCGCAAAGAGCAGGGGCTGTTTCTTGAGCTGGCGGCGCAGGAGAACATCACCATGGCGACGCTGGAGCGCGATGCGAACTTCGGCATGCTCGACCGCAAAAAGGCGCAGACCATCTCGGACGACGCCATTAAGTTGCTCAACATTCGCGTTCCTCACGCGCTGGTACGGGCGGGCGGGTTATCCGGCGGCAACCAGCAGAAGCTGCTGATCTCCCGCTGGGTCGCCATTGGCCCACGTATTTTGATCCTCGACGAGCCCACGCGCGGCGTTGATGTCGGGGCGAAAAGCGAGATCTACCGGATCATGAACCAGATGGCGCGGCAGGGGGTGGCGATTCTGATGATCTCCAGCGAACTGCCGGAGGTAGTTGGCATGAGCGATCGCGTCTACGTGATGCGCGAGGGCGAGATCGCTGGCGAGCTGACCGGCGAACAGATCTCCCAGGAAAATATCATGACGCTGGCAACCGGCGTTGAGGACTCTCATCATCAGGCGGTGCAACCATGACTCCTTCAACCAATCCGCAGCAGGTGACGAAATCGGTCTCAGCAAAAAAGATGCTGATGGGCGATCTGATGCAAACGGTCGGCATCCTGCCGATTCTTATCCTGATCGTGGCGGTATTTGGCTTTATCGCGCCAAATTTCTTCACTGAAAGCAACCTGCTGAACATTACCCGCCAGTCTTCGATCAACATTGTGCTGGCGGCGGGGATGACCTTCATCATTCTTACCGGCGGGATTGATCTTTCGGTGGGGTCGATTCTGGGCACCACGGCGGTGGCGGCGATGGTGGTCTCGCTGATACCGGAGTTCGCCCTGCTGTCGGTCCCGGCGGCGCTGATGCTCGGGCTGCTGCTGGGGCTGTTTAACGGCGCGCTGGTGGCCTTTGCCGGCCTGCCCCCCTTTATTGTCACGCTGGGGACCTATACCGCGCTGCGCGGCGCGGCCTATCTGCTGGCGGACGGCACCACGGTGATCAACTCCAGCATCAGCTTTGAGTGGATCGGCAACAACTATCTCGGCCCGGTGCCGTGGCTGGTGGTCATCGCGCTGGCGGTGATTGCGGTGTGCTGGTTTATTCTGCGCCGCACTACCCTCGGCGTTCATATCTATGCGGTGGGCGGCAATATGCAGGCGGCGCGGCTCACCGGGATAAAAGTATGGCTGGTGCTGCTGTTTGTCTACGGCATGAGCGGCCTGCTCTCTGGCCTTGGCGGCGTGATGAGCGCCTCACGTCTCTACAGCGCCAACGGCAACTTAGGCATGGGTTATGAACTGGACGCCATCGCCGCGGTGATCCTCGGCGGCACCAGCTTCGTCGGCGGGATCGGCACCATCACCGGCACGCTAGTGGGCGCGCTGATCATCGCCACCCTCAATAACGGCATGACCCTGATGGGCGTCTCTTACTTCTGGCAACTGGTGATCAAAGGGGCGGTGATCATCATTGCGGTACTGATCGACAAATACCGTACCCGGCATCATCAAAGCGCATAACAACAACATCTTACTTCGAGGAAGACTGCATGAAATTAAAACTTCTCCCCGCGCTCTGTGCTGGCGCTCTGCTTGCCGCGACGCCGTTCGTGCAGGCAAAGGATTTGAAATCCATCGGCGTGACGGTGGGGGATCTCGCCAACCCCTTCTTCGTGCAAATCACCAAAGGCGCGGAGCTGGAAGCGCGCAAACTGGCGGGTGATAACGTCAAAGTGACGCTGGTCTCCAGCGGTTACGATCTGGGCCAGCAGGTAACGCAGATCGATAACTTTATCGCCGCCAAAGTGGACATGATCATTCTCAACGCCGCTGACTCTAAGGGCATTGGCCCGGCGGTTAAACGCGCCAAAGAGGCAGGCATTGTGGTGGTGGCGGTAGACGTGGCGGCGGAAGGGGCCGATGCGACCATTACCTCCGATAACACCCAGGCAGGCGAGATGGCCTGTAAATATATTACCGACCGTCTGCAGGGCAAAGGCAATGTGGTGATCATCAACGGACCGCCGGTCTCCGCCGTGCAGAACCGTGTGGAGGGCTGCCAGACCGAATTCAAGCGCCACCCGGAGATTAAGGTGCTGTCCTCTAACCAGAACGCTAAAGGCAGCCGCGAAGGTGGGCTGGAGGTGATGACCTCTCTGCTGGCGGCAAATCCGAAGATCGATGGTGTCTTCGCCATTAACGATCCGACGGCGATCGGCGCCGATCTGGCGGCGAAACAGGCACAGCGTAACGAGTTCTTTATCGTTGGCGTCGACGGCTCGCCGGATGGCGAAGAGGCGCTCAAGCGCGAGAATTCGCTGTTTGTCGCCACCCCGGCGCAGGATCCGCAGGTCATGGCGGCGAAAGCGGTGGAAATCGGCTACAACATCCTGCAGGGCAAACCCGCGCCGAAAGAGCCGGTGCTGATCCCGGTGACAATGATCGATAAGAAGAACGTCGGCACCTATAAAGGGTGGACGGTTAAGTAACACAGCGCCTTGATCCCCTCACTCCTGCCCTCTCTACGGAGGAGTGAGGGACAAAGCGCGCACCTCTTTGTGAAACGCTCCGCCCGCAAAAACCTGTCGTTACGCCGCCCGATCGTTATGCGCCACGTCGGCGGCGAAAACATAGCCCAGGCCGCGCATGGTCTTAATCAGCGCAGGCTGGTGAGGGTTTATCTCGATTTTGCGCCGCAGACGCATAATCAATACGTCGATGGTGCGATCGAACACCTCCACACTTTCGCTGTGGGTCAGCTCCAGTAACTGTTCGCGGCTTAATACCCGCCGCGCGTTTTGCACCAGCGCCAGCAGCAGAGTGTACTCCCCCTGGGTCAGCGGCACCGGCTGCTGCTGCGGATCGAACAGCGAGCAGCGCGCCGGATCGAGGTGCCAGCCGTTAAAAGAAAAGCCCGCCGTTTTCACGAGGGGGGTATCGGCGGCAAGCACGCCGGTACGCCTCAGCACGGCCTTAACGCGCGCGACCAGTACCCGCGCGTTAAACGGTTTGCCGATGTAATCATCAGCCCCCATCTCCAGGCCAACCACCACATCTGCTTCGCTGCCCAGGCCGGTAAGCATAATTACCGGCAGCGCGGGGCGCTGTTTTTGTAATTGCTGCAACACCATCAGACCGTTGATATCCGGCAGCACCATATCCAGCAGCACCAGCGCGATCTCCGGGCGCAGGGCGACCGCCGCCACGGCGTCCAGCCCGTTATGGCAGGTATGTACCGCGAAGACATGTTCGCTCAGCACGTCCTCCAGCAGTTCACAAACCGCCGTGTCGTCGTCCACTATCAGAATCGCTGGTTTCATCTTGCGCATCCGCCGCCCGTAATCGGTTTTATCTATTCTATTGGGCGCACCCATAAAGGCGGTGAATTCATGCCGTTTTTACAACCCCGGTCACATCCTTCCCGCCGTCGCGTCAAATCTGGCGATGGCCTGCCCTCAATCAGTATTTTTTCCAAAAGAAGACCGTAAAATCCGGCAATAACCACAAAAGATGCATGGCAAAGAAGATGCATAATGAGGTGGATGAGCGCGTAAGCGCACTCTTTTTAAACAGGAGCGATAGCGATGGAAAAAGTCGTCACGGTTTGCCCCTATTGCGCCTCGGGTTGCAAGATAAACCTGGTGGTGGATAACGGCAAAATCGTCAGGGCGGAGGCGGCGCAAGGGAAAAACAACCAGGGTACGCTGTGTCTGAAAGGCTACTACGGTTGGGATTTTATTAACGATACCCAAATTCTTACGCCGCGTTTGAAAACCCCTATGATTCGCCGCCAGCGCGGCGGCAGGCTGGAAGCCGTCTCCTGGGATGAAGCCCTGGATTATGTGGCCGCGCGTCTTAGCGCGATTAAAGAGAAGTATGGTCCGGATGCTATCCAGACCACCGGTTCGTCCCGCGGGACGGGGAACGAAACCAACTACATTATGCAGAAGTTCGCGCGTGCCGTGATTGGCACCAATAACGTCGACTGCTGCGCACGCGTCTGACACGGCCCCTCGGTTGCAGGTCTGCACCAGTCGGTCGGTAACGGCGCAATGAGCAATGCTATCACCGAGATTGATAACACCGATCTCGTGTTTATTTTCGGCTATAACCCGGCGGATTCGCACCCTATCGTCGCCAACCACATTATTCGGGCGAAACAGAACGGGGCGAAAATCATCGTCTGCGATCCGCGAAAAATCGAAACCGCGCGCATTGCCGATATGCACCTGGCGCTGAAAAACGGCTCGAATATCGCGCTGCTGAACGCGATGGGTCACGTCATCATCGAAGAAAATCTGTACGACAAGGCTTTTGTCGCCTCGCGTACGGAAGGGTTTGCAGAGTACAAGAAGATTGTCGAAGGCTATACGCCCGCATCGGTGGAAGCGATAACCGGCATCAGCGCGCAGCAGATTCGCCAGGCTGCACGCATGTACGCGAAGGCGGGAGCCGCCACCATCCTGTGGGGCATGGGCGTCACTCAGTTCTACCAGGGCGTAGAGACCGTGCGCTCGCTGACCAGCCTCGCCATGCTCACCGGCAACCTCGGTAAGCCGCACGTCGGCGTCAACCCCGTGCGCGGGCAGAACAACGTGCAGGGGGCGTGCGATATGGGCGCGCTGCCGGACACCTACCCCGGCTACCAGTATGTGAAGTTCCCGGAAAACCGCGACAAGTTCGCCAAAGCCTGGGGGGTGGAGAGCCTGCCGGAGCACACCGGCTATCGCATCAGCGAACTGCCGCACCGGGTGGCCCACGGCGAAGTGCGCGCGGCGTACATTATGGGGGAAGATCCGTTGCAGACGGACGCGGAGCTGTCCGCGGTGCGTCAGGCGTTCGCGGATCTGGAGCTGGTTATCGTGCAGGATATCTTCATGACCAAAACCGCAGCGGCGGCGGATGTGGTATTGCCGTCCACCTCGTGGGGCGAACATGAAGGGGTCTATACGGCGGCAGACCGCGGCTTCCAGCGCTTCTTTAAAGCGGTCGAACCGAAGTGGGATCTGAAAACCGACTGGCAGATTATCGGTGAAATCGCCACCCGTATGGGCTACCCGATGCACTACGACAACACCCAGCAGATCTGGGATGAGTTACGGCATCTGTGCCCGGACTTCCTCGGGGCGACCTACGAGAAGATGGGCGAGCTGGGCTACATTCAGTGGCCGTGCCGCGATGAGTCAGAGGCCGACCAGGGAACGTCGTATCTGTTCAAAGAGCGCTTTTCTACGCCGAACGGGCTGGCGCAGTTCTTTACCTGCGACTGGGTTGCCCCTATCGATAAACTCACCGATGAGTATCCGATGGTGCTCTCCACCGTGCGCGAAGTGGGTCACTACTCCTGTCGTTCGATGACCGGCAACTGCGCGGCGCTGGCCGCGCTGGCGGACGAGCCGGGCTATGCGCAGATCAACACCGAAGACGCCGCGCGTCTGGGTATTGAAGATAACGCGCTGGTGTGGGTTAACTCGCGTAAGGGGCGAATCATCACCCGCGCGCAGGTCAGCGACCGGCCGAACAAAGGGGCGGTATATATGACCTACCAGTGGTGGATTGGCGCCTGTAATGAACTGGTGACGGAGAACCTGAGCCCGATAACCAAAACGCCGGAGTACAAGTATTGCGCCGTGCGTATCGAGCCGATCGCCGATCAGCAGGCCGCCGAGCAGTTCGTGATTGATGAGTACAATGCGTTGAAAGCCCGCCTGCGCGAAAGCGCAATGGGATGAGCCTGATCCCCTCTCCCCAACGGGGCGAGGGGAACACGTAGCCCGGATAAGCGAAGCGCATCCGGGAACTATTGCGTTACCAACCCCTCACCCTGACCCCAACGGCGCGAGAGGATCACGTAGCCCGGATAAGCGAAGCGCATCCGGGAACTATTGCGCCACCAGCTCAATGCGGTTGCCGTCGGGGTCGGCGATGACCGCCTCGTAAAAACCGTCGCCGGTCCATCTGGCGGGGCTTAACAAACGCCCTTCGGCCTGCGCGTTTTGCGCCATCGCATCCACCTCTTCCGGCCCGCCTACGGTGATGGCGATATGCGCCCAGCCGACAAACTCCGCGCTTTCTGGCGCATCGGCAAGGCCAGGCACGGTCATCAGCTCAATGGTCGGGCCATCGGCGAGGGTAATAAAGTGCGAAGCAAACCCTGGCCGGTTTTTACTGACATAACGATCGTTGCTCTGGCCGTTGAATACCCGCTGCCAGAACTCCACCTGCGCCTGTAAATCGCGCGTCCAGAGCGCCACATGTGCAATTTTCATTTTTCCTCCCGGTTGGCTTTAGCGTGCTTTCAACCCCAGCATACTCTCAATAACGGGCAGAATATGCGTTTCAAACGCCTGCCGGTCCGCTTTTTGACTGCGGGTATAAAAGCTGTCGGAAACAGGGATATCACCGCCACCGCGCTCGCTTTTGCGCGTCAGCACATACTCGAACGTATTCATCTCGCTGACGGTGGTAAGCGCGTAGATATCGCTAAAGCGGCACACGACGCTTGCGGGCATCAAGGGTAACTTTCTCGCTATCTGACCGGCGGCGGCATCGAAAATCAGCGCCTCGCCATTCTTCCACAGATAAAAGAGACCGTAGACGGCGACAGCGCCGCCAAACAGCAGTGGCGCAATAAGGGGTGTCAGCCGCTGGCCGTTGAGCTGCGCCCAGATAAGCAGGCCCGCTAATATCGCCACGCCAAAGCAGAGCAGGATCAGCGCGCTTCCCCTTTTCCAGGGGCGATAGACCAGCCGCTTAGCGGTTGCCTCAACGATTACCGCAGACATTACGCGCCTTCACGCTGGCGAAGGCCTAAAAAGGCTTCCGTCTCTTCGATCATCGCCTGCGACGCTTTACTGCCGGGGCCAAACTGTCTGATGGGCATTTTTACCGTTTTCCCGCCATCGTTGAACACGACGTTCAGGATGCTGTTACGCATCAGGCCGAAAAAACGATACTGGCGAATGAGCTCCAGCCCGGCGTAGTTACTTAGCGGCTGGATAAAACGCGGTTTGCCGCTGCCGGTTTGCACCGAGAAAGTACGCTTATCTAAATCAAAGACCATTTTTGTCATCAGCGCGGCAAACATCAGCCCGGCGACGGCAAGCAGGATCACGCAGACAATGATGCCGCGTTTTGAGTAGTCATTGGTGATTAAGCTCCATACCCCCAGCGCGATAAAGAAGATCCCCAGCGCGATTTTCATGGTCTTCTGATTCTTAACGATGTAGCGGTTACCTTCGTGCAGGTAAAATTCGGACATTCCCGTTGTCTCCCATTCACTAAAAATTAAAAAGTTCATTACATTAATTGCATCAATATTATGCACACAACAAATAATAAGGGGTAAAAAAATCCCCGGCGACTGCCAGGGATTGGGGGGAACCGCCAGCCGTTATCGATCGGCCCGCTTATCAAACTTGCCAAACATTTCGCGTTCGTAAGCCTGGGCTTTTTTACGGTCGAACTTGTGTTCCCACTTGGAGATAACCAGCACCGCCAGCGCATTACCTACCACATTCAGCGCCGTACGGGCCATATCCAGAATGCGGTCGACACCCGCGATAAAGGCCAGCCCTTCCAGCGGAATGCCTACGCTGCCCAGCGTCGCCAGCAGTACCACAAACGAGACGCCGGGCACGCCCGCGATACCTTTTGAGGTCACCATCAGGGTCAGCACCAGAATTATCTCCTGGCTCAGGGAGAGGTCGATGCCGTAAAGCTGGGCGATAAAAATAGCGGCAATACTTTGGTACAGCGTCGAACCATCCAGATTAAAAGAGTAGCCGGTCGGCACCACGAAGCTGGTAATGGACGCAGGCGCGCCATAGGCTTCCATCTTTTCGATAATGCGCGGCAGTACGCTTTCGGAACTTGCGGTGGAATAAGCGAGGATCAGCTCATCTTTCAGGATACGAATCAGCGTCCAGATGCTGAGTTTGCACATCCGCGCCACAATGCCCAGCACCACCAGCGCAAAGAAGACTATCGCGAAGTAGACAAGGATAACCAGCTTCGCCAGCGGCCACAGAGAGGCGAAACCGAAGTTGGCGACTGTCACCGAGATCAGCGCGAACACGCCAACCGGGGCGTAACGCATCACCATATGGGTCACTTTAAACATGGTTTCGGAGATGGAGCGGAATACCGTCACCAGCGGGTCGCGGTGGCTGGCAGGCAGGGACGACAGGCCCAGGCCGAACAGCACCGAGAAGAAGATGATCGGCAGCATATCGCCTTTCGCCATCGAGGCCACGATATTGGTCGGCACCAGCGACAGCAGCGTCCCCATCAGACCATGGGCGTGGCTTTGCACCTCCGCCGTGGTGTTCTGGTATTTCGAAATATCCACCGCCGCCAGCTGGGACATATCAATCCCCGCGCCTGGCTGGAACACATTCGCCAGGGTGATACCCAGCACGATCGCTACCGTGGTGATCACTTCGAAATAAATGATGGTTTTAGCGCCGATACGGCCCAGCTGTTTCGCATCGCCAACGCCTGCAATACCGACCACCAGCGTCGAGATAACAATCGGCACGACAATCATCTTAATCAGATGAATAAAGATATCCCCGGCTGGCGACAGAAGATTGGCAATCAGCCATTCGCGGCTGTCGCTGTGATAATGCAAGTAACTACCCAGAAGAATACCCAGCACCAGGGCCAGCAAAATTTGCCAGGCCAGGCTGACTTTCATGTTTTTCATAACTACAGACATCCTCAGTGAAGCGCCCTTCCCGGAAAGGGAACGACTCATACGGAAAGGGGTATAATTAGCGTCTCTCGATATTGCGGGGTTTTTAACGCGCGTTATCAGTACCATTTGCAAGGTGTAACGCGCAACCCTTTGCCAGAAGGGGGTTTCACTAACTTTTAGGCGAAAAACGCATTTTTATGCCATTTATCATTCATAACTATCTGTTATGGATAGTAAAACTCCAACATTAAAACTTATTATTTACCGCTGCAATTATTTCCCTTCAAAGTTTCAACTGCCGAATTTTCATACTGTTCAATCAATGCGTGATCTGTCGCGCAAATAATAAACAAAGCAGGCTAAGCCCCTACAATTAACGTTTATGTGACATATTATTAACATCCTACAAGGAGAGCAAAAGCCATGAGCCAAATACATAAACACGCTATTCCCGCCAATATAGCGGACCGTTGCCTGATAAACCCTGAACAGTACGCAGCCAAATACCAGCAGTCTATTACCGACCCTGACGCCTTCTGGGGCGAACAGGGCAAAATCCTTGACTGGATTACGCCTTATCAAAAGGTCAAGAACACCTCTTTCGCGCCGGGCAACGTCTCTATCAAATGGTATGAGGATGGTACGCTCAACCTGGCCGCTAACTGTCTCGACAGGCACCTTGCCAGCCGGGGCGACCAGACCGCGATTATCTGGGAAGGCGACGACGCCTCCCAAAGCAAGCACATCTCATACCGTGAACTGCATGCCGACGTCTGCCGCTTCGCCAATGTCCTGACCGACCTCGGCATTAAAAAAGGCGATGTGGTGGCAATCTATATGCCGATGGTGCCGGAAGCGGCGGTCGCCATGCTGGCCTGCGCGCGCATTGGCGCCATCCACTCCGTCATCTTTGGCGGCTTTTCGCCGGAGGCGGTCGCTGGCCGCATCATCGACTCCAACTCACGGCTGGTTATCACCGCCGACGAAGGGGTTCGCGCCGGGCGCACTATCCCGCTGAAAAAGAACGTGGACGACGCGCTGAAAAACCCGAATGTGAAAAGCGTCGAGCACGTCGTGGTACTGAAACGCACCGGCGGCAACGTTGAGTGGCACGAAGGCCGCGATCTGGCGTGGGAGAAGCTGGTCGCCGACGCCAGCGCTGAACATCAGGCGGTCGAGGTCAACGCGGAAGATCCGCTGTTCATCCTCTATACCTCCGGTTCAACCGGCAAGCCGAAAGGGGTGCTGCACACCACCGGCGGCTATCTGGTCTATGCCGCCACCACCTTTAAATATGTCTTTGACTACCATGACGGCGATATTTACTGGTGCACCGCCGATGTGGGCTGGGTGACCGGCCACAGCTACCTGCTCTACGGCCCGCTGGCCTGCGGCGCTACCACGCTGATGTTTGAAGGCGTGCCAAACTGGCCAACCCCGGCGCGAATGAGCCAGGTTGTCGATAAGCACCAGGTCAATATTCTCTATACCGCGCCAACGGCGATTCGCGCCCTGATGGCGGAAGGCGATAAGGCGACGGCCGGTACGGATCGTTCATCCCTGCGCATTCTTGGCTCCGTGGGCGAGCCGATTAACCCGGAAGCCTGGGAGTGGTACTGGAAGAAAATCGGCAACGAGAAGTGCCCGGTAATGGACACCTGGTGGCAGACCGAAACCGGCGGCTTTATGATCACCCCGCTGCCGGGGGCGATTGAACTGAAAGCCGGTTCCGCTACCCGCCCGTTCTTCGGCGTGCAGCCTGCGCTGGTGGATAACGAAGGCAACCCGCTCGAAGGCGCGACCGAAGGCAATCTGGTGATTACCGACTCCTGGCCGGGCCAGGCGCGCACCCTGTTCGGCGACCATGAACGCTTTGAACAGACCTACTTCTCCACCTTCAAAAATATGTACTTTAGCGGCGACGGCGCGCGCCGTGACGAAGATGGCTATTACTGGATCACCGGGCGCGTGGATGACGTGCTGAACGTCTCCGGCCATCGGCTGGGAACGGCGGAGATTGAATCGGCGCTGGTTTCCCACCCAAAAATCGCCGAGGCCGCCGTGGTGGGGATTCCCCACAACATCAAAGGCCAGGCCATTTACGCCTATGTCACCCTGAACCACGGTGAGGAGCCGTCGCCGGAACTCTATACCGAGGTGCGTAACTGGGTGCGTAAAGAGATAGGCCCGCTGGCGACGCCGGACGTGCTGCACTGGACCGATTCGCTGCCGAAAACCCGCTCCGGCAAGATCATGCGCCGTATTCTGCGCAAAATCGCCGCCGGGGATACCAGCAACTTCGGCGATACCTCAACGCTCGCCGATCCGGGCGTGGTGGAAAAACTGCTCGAAGAGAAGCAGTCCATCGCAATGCCTTCGTAATCTGCGTTTCTCCCTCTCC
>NZ_HE578947.1:0-102238 GCF_000321045.1 Phytobacter massiliensis JC163 | reverse complement strand
CTCCCAGCAGGGAGAGGGAATAAAAAATAACCCTACCTTACCTCTGGAGACTGCTGTGATGAATGACCAACTTTGTCAGCAGATAGAAAATAGTGCGCACTACAGGGAGTTAGTTGAAAAACGGCAACGGTTTGCCTTTGTGTTATCCATCATCATGCTGATTATCTACGTCGGCTTTATTTTGCTTATCGCCTTCGCCCCCGGCTGGCTTGGCACCCCGCTCCATGCGGGCACCAGCGTGACGCGCGGCATTCCTATTGGTATTGGCGTGATTGTGATTTCGTTTGTGCTGACCGGCGTCTACGTCTGGCGGGCAAACGGCGAGTTCGATCGTCTCAACAACGCGGTTCTGCACGAGGTGAAAGCATCATGAAGCGAGTCCTGACGGCGCTTGCCGCCACCCTGCCCATCGCCGCGAATGCCGCTGACGCCATTACCGGCGCGGTAGAACGCCAGCCGACCAACTGGCAGGCGATTATTATGTTCCTGATTTTCGTCGCCCTGACGCTCTATATCACTTACTGGGCGTCGAAACGCGTGCGCTCCCGCAGTGACTATTACACCGCGGGCGGCAATATTACCGGCTTCCAGAACGGGCTGGCGATTGCCGGTGACTTTATGTCGGCGGCCTCCTTCTTAGGGATTTCGGCGCTGGTCTATACCTCCGGCTATGACGGGCTGATCTATTCGCTCGGCTTCCTCGTCGGCTGGCCAATCATTCTGTTCCTGATTGCTGAACGTCTGCGTAACCTTGGCCGTTTTACTTTCGCCGACGTCGCCTCGTACCGCCTGAAACAGGGGCCGATTCGTATCCTCTCCGCCTGCGGTTCGCTGGTGGTGGTGGCGCTCTACCTGATTGCCCAGATGGTGGGCGCGGGTAAACTCATCGAGTTGCTGTTCGGCCTGAACTACCATATTGCGGTGGTGCTGGTGGGCGTGCTGATGGTGCTCTACGTCCTGTTCGGCGGGATGCTCGCCACCACGTGGGTACAGATTATCAAAGCCGTGCTGCTGCTGTTCGGCGCCAGCTTTATGGCCTTTATGGTGATGAAGCACGTCGGGTTTAGCTTCAACAACCTGTTCACCGAAGCGATGGCGGTACACCCGAAAGGCAACGCCATTATGAGCCCGGGCGGGCTGGTGAAAGATCCGATCTCCGCCCTCTCGCTGGGGCTTGGGTTGATGTTCGGTACGGCAGGGCTGCCGCATATCCTGATGCGCTTCTTCACGGTCAGCGATGCCCGCGAAGCGCGTAAAAGCGTCTTCTACGCCACCGGTTTTATGGGCTACTTCTACATCCTGACCTTTATTATCGGTTTTGGCGCCATCATGCTGGTAGGCGCGAACCCGGCGTTTAAAGACGCGGCGGGCGCGCTTATTGGCGGCAACAACATGGCGGCGGTACACCTGGCGGATGCGGTGGGCGGCAACCTGTTCCTTGGCTTTATCTCTGCTGTCGCCTTCGCCACCATTCTGGCGGTGGTGGCGGGCCTGACGCTGGCGGGCGCGTCGGCGGTCTCTCATGACCTCTACGCTAACGTCTTCCGCAAAGGCGCGACCGAGCGCGATGAGCTGAGAGTATCGAAAATCACCGTGCTGGTGCTGGGGGTGGTGGCTATCCTGCTGGGTATCCTGTTTGAAAACCAGAACATCGCCTTTATGGTGGGGCTGGCCTTCTCCATTGCCGCCAGCTGTAACTTCCCCATTATTCTGCTGTCGATGTACTGGTCGAAGCTGACTACCCGCGGCGCAATGATTGGCGGCTGGCTGGGCCTGCTGACCGCCGTGGTGCTGATGATCCTCGGCCCGACTATCTGGGTTCAGATCCTCGGCCACGCCGCCCCGGTGTTCCCGTATGAATACCCGGCGCTGTTCTCTATCGCCGTGGCCTTTATCGGGATTTGGGTTTTCTCCGCTACCGATAACTCAGCGGAAGGCAACCGCGAGCGCGAGCTGTTCCGCGCGCAGTTTATCCGCTCGCAGACCGGTCTGGGTATTGAAGAAGGCCGCGCGCACTAAGCTCTTCTCCCCGGCCATTCTGGCCGGGGAGATATCTTTCTCGCGCTATTCAGCCGACGGTGAAAGAACTCACCAGACGCAATTTTCCCTCTATCAGCTTAAAGTTGAACAGCGAAGCGCCATCACACATTTCGGACAGGCCCGGTAACGTGTTGTTGGCAGAAGTCCCCTGATAAACGGTCAGCGTCTCTTCATTAAACTCACCGCTGGCCACCTCATCGCAGGTGCCCACCACGGCATGGCGCTGACCGTTTTCTTCATAAAAAAACGTGCCATCCTCATCGCCAGGAAAATAACGCCGCTGCTGTTCTTTTGCCGATAATGCGTTTATCCGCCGCTCTTTAATTTCCAGCGTATCCGGGTTGACCTCCACTTCACTGAGCAGACGCAGGTTGGCGATGATCTGGTGGCCATAGCGATCAAAGGCCTCTGCGGTCAGCTTGCTGTACGGTTGAGATTCCGTATCAGGCTCAAAGCCGTACGTGTCGCCATTGAGTGGGAAAAGAAACCAGGACTTTACCGCGGCGACATCATTGCTACGCAGCGCCTGCTGGAACTGTTGGAACTGTGCCAGCATGCTTTTCTTCAACTCGGGCGTTAACGCCATGGCGACGGGTTTAACTTCATCCACCAGCAGCAGAACAGGGGTATAATGGCGTCCTGCATGGGCGTACATTGTCTTGCCCGTAGCCACAATCATGTGTTTCTGGTTCGGGGAAAGTTGAGCGGCAGAAGCCTGTGATTTACCCACAAAAACGAGCTGCACTTCCGCCACGCTTTCATTCTCTTGCGTCAGATCACATTCAAGGGGTTCATCCAGCTGAATGAACTCATTGGTCACCGCCTCGTCGCCGTTTTCGATGCTCTCATAATTGGGTGGGCCGGGGTAAGTGTGCTCCGCTAGTGCACCCTGCAAAGTAATAACCTGCCCCTCATCGGGGCACCAGGCAAACACCATCCGGCTGCACAGGAGAATAAGAAGGACTAAATATTTCACGCTTTGTATCCTGACTTAGTGACCCACTGACGTAAAATATTAAGCTATTTCACCCTGTTCATCCGCCCCGGCAGGCGAATGACGTCCGGGCGCGACCAGCAGTATCAAAAGCAGCACCAGGCTAAGCGCGCCGAGCGCTGGCGAGAGGGTGTATGAATACGCAACTGAGAGCCCCCAGTGCGCCAGGGAAAATATCACCGGATAGCTGGTCAGCTCCCGATAACGTTTAATCATGACCAGCAGGCCGCAGTAATAATTGAGCACGGTGGTCAATACGAAGAAGAAGAACGCGGGAAGGCTGTACAAATTATTCAGGAAAACATAGATACCCGAAACCGACAACGCCAGCAAAATAACGACGTAAATACCCAGCCGCACCCGCCCCAGCGTGCCCGCTCTCCAGCCGACAAACATATCCATAAAAAAAGTACGCATCACGAATCCATTCACGATAATTATAAATAAAACAGTCCATTAGACATTGATTCTATCGGCGTTTTCTCCTCTGGCAAGCGGCATTCGCGCTGCTTCGCAAAACCAACCACAAAGCCGCCGCTGCGCATTGAAATGCAGTAAACTCATCGCAGGCATTGTTTGAAGGAATCGTCATGGATATCAAAACGCTGCGTTATTTTGTGGAAGTGGTGCGCCAGCAAAGCTTCACCCGCGCAGCGGAGCGGCTATTCGTCACGCAGCCCACTATTAGCAAGATGCTTAAAAACCTTGAGGATGAGCTTAACTGCACCCTGCTTATCCGTGATGGCCGCCGGTTATTGCTCACCGATACCGGGCGGGTGGTGTTCGAACGCGGCCTGGCTATTCTCGACGAATTTCGCCAGCTGGAAGCGGAGCTGGAGGATATCAACCACCTCAACAAAGGGCTTTTGCGGCTCGGTATCCCGCCGATGGTGGGAATGATGATGGCCGGCCCGGTCAGCCTGTTTCGCCAGCGCTACCCTGGGGTGGAGTTGAAGATTGCGGAATTTGGCGGACTTACTGCGCAACAGGCGGTAATAAACGGCGAACTGGATATGGCGATGACCGCCCTGCCCATTGAAGAAGAGAGCGGCCTGACGACGCTGCCGCTGTTCAGCCATTCGCTATGCGTCCTGGTGCCGCGCTCGGGCGATTGGCTCACGGTAGAGTCAATCACTCCGCAGCAGTTGGCGAGCCAGTCACTGCTGATTTATAACGAAGATTTCGCCTTAAGCCGCCAGCTGACTCAGCTTTTTAGCCAGCATGGCGTGAAGCCGCGCATCGCCGTACGCAGCGGGCAGTGGGATTTTCTGGCCGCCATGGTGCAGGCAGGCGTAGGGATTGCCATTCTACCCGAGCCGATTTGCCAGCGGCTGGATAAACAGACGCTGCGCTGGGTGCCGCTGGAGAGCGATTTACGCTGGCACCTGGGGATGATTTGGCGTGAAGGGGTGTATCTGTCCCGCGGCGCGCAGGCGTGGCTTACATGCTGCGAGGGGTTCTGGCTGGAGTGATTTCCCGGATGCGGCTACGAAACCCGTAGCCCGGGTAAGCGCATGCGCACCCGGGATTCCCGGATGCGGCTACGCCTTATCCGGGCTACCCTTTCTCTCCAAAGGGGCTGCGGGTTACTTATGCTCCAGCAGCAGCGCTTCCAGCAGATCGAGGTCGTGCAGCATCTTCTGCAGCGTCTCGTTACTGATCTCCCGGGTGGCGCGCAGGTGGTACAGCTCTGCACGCTCTGAACGCAGGGCGGCCAGGCGGAAGCGGCGTTCAAGGTTCTCTTCCTGCAGCGAACTTTCAGCATTGTTGCGCCCGTCAGCGCGACGGCGCAGGTTACCAATTACCCTGGAGCTCACCTCCGTCAGCAGCTGGTTATCGATGTTCTCTTCAGTATCCGCCGCCAGCCGCTCCTCCATTTTCTGGATGGCGACAATCGCCACATCGGCCGCCACCGCACGGGCTATACGCTCCTCTTTTTGCTGCTGAGCGTGGTCACGCACTTCGATTTTCTGCAGCAGCATTGGCAGAGTGATAACGCCGACAAACAGTGAGAAGAGGATAACGCCCGCCGCCAGGAACACCAGCTCATAGCGGGCCGGGAAGCCCGTACCGTCGGGCAGGAACAGCGGGATAGAGAGCACACCCGCGAGGGTAATCGCCCCGCGCACGCCGGCGAAAGAGGCGATCAGCAGCTCTCGCGTGCTCCAGGAGCCAAACTCCATCGGTTTCTTGCGCAAAAAGCGACGGCTGAATTTTTTCATCGTCCACAGCCAGCCGAAACGCACCAGCATCAGCGCGCCATAAATCAGCACGATATCGGTGAACAGCATCCAGGTATCGACGTTGGGATCGGCCTCCGCCGCCGCCAGCGAGGACTCCAGAATACCTGGAAGTTGCAGCCCCAACAGCAGGAAGACCATGCCGTTAAAGACAAACTCCAGCATCGCCCAGGTGCTGTTGGCGCGAAGGCGCATCGCCAGCGGCGCCCGGCGCATAACGCCGGAACGGGTGATGGTCATCCCCGCCGCGACCGCCGCCAGGATACCGGAAAAGCCAATATGTTCGGCAATCAGATAGGAAGCGAACGGCAGCAGAAACAGCAGCACGATTTGTGTTGCCGGCTCGTCACCGCCCCAGCGGCTCAGAAAACGCAGCGACCGGCCATACAGCCAGCTCACCACGAAACCGGCCAGGATGCCGCCGATTGCGACTTTAAGGAACTCCATCGTCGCGCCGCCGATGGTAAACACCATCGTGCCTATCGCCACCGATACGGCGAATTTCAGCGATACCAGACCGGAGGCGTCGTTCATCAGCGCCTCACCCTGCAGGATGCCCATAATTTTTTTCGGGATGCGCCCTTCTCCCACAATGCCGGAGAGCGCCACCGCATCGGTCGGCGAAAGCACCGCGGCCAGCGCGAACGCGGGCACCAGCGGGATACCCGGCACGATCCAGTAAATCAAAAAGCCGATACCGACGACGGTCACCACCACCAGCGCCAGCGCCAGGCCGAAGATTTCCCGTCCGTGCTCAAGGAATTCACGCGTCGGCGTTTTCCAGCCATCAGCGAAGAGCAGCGGCGGAATAAACAGTACCAGAAACAGCTCCGGGTCGAATTCGACATGCAGCCCGAACGTGGGAAATGCCAGCAGCGCGCCAATGGCAATCTGCATAAGAGGAAGGGGGAGCTGAAAGGGTAATACTCGGGTAATCACCCCTGATAACGAGACCACGAGGGTCATAATAAGAATGGTAAAAAAGATTTCCATGCGTTCCCTGTTTGCGATGTTTTATAGCGTCTTTCCTTGATAATAGAACATTCAGCTTAACGCAAAGGCAACGGTACGTGCTTAAAAAATGAAAACGGGCGGCCTCAGCCACCCATTTTCAGAACGTTCACCCTGGATCAGATAGCCCAGCCGCCCGCATAGAAGGCGACCAGCGCGGCAGCAATCACCACGGTGCCAATATTCAGCTTGCGCCACTCACCAGACACCACGCGGCCAATGACCAGCGAGGCGAAGCCGATCATAATGCCGGTAACGATGTTACAGGTCAGCACGATAAATACCGCCGTAATCAGCCCCGCCATGGCGTCTACGAAATCGGCAAAATCGATTTTCGCCACGTTGCTCAGCATCAGCAGGCCAACATACATCAGCGCCGGTGCGGTAGCGTAGGCCGGAACCAGGTAAGAGAGCGGAGAGAGGAACAGAATCAGCAGGAACAGCACGCCGACGGTAATCGCCGTCAGGCCGGTTTTACCGCCTGCCGCCGTGCCCGCCGCCGATTCGATGTAAACCGCCGCCGGAGCCGCCCCTACCAGGCCAGAGAAGACGCTGCTCAGGGAGTCGGTGGTCAGCGCTTTGCCGCCGTCGATAATCTGCCCGTCTTTATCCAACAGGTTAGCCTGCCCGGCAACCGCGCGGATGGTACCGGTCGCATCAAACACCGCCGTCATAACCAGCGCCAGCACGCTTGGCAGAACAAGCGGATTGAGCGCGCCCATAATGTCCAGGCTGCCGATCAGCGATTTACCGCTCTCGTCGCTCAGTGAAGGCATAGCGAAAATGCCGGAAAAGTGGACGTTCGGATCGAAAATGAGGCCAACAACCGAAATGCCGATAATGGTCAGCAGGATACCGCCCGGCACTTTCAATTTTTCCAGACCGATAATAACCGCCAGGCCAATCAGCGACATGATGACCGGGAAGCTGTCGAAGTTGCCCAGCGCTACCGGCAGGCCGTCCAGCGGGTTCTTAATCACCAGACCAACGCCGTTGGCGGCAATCAGCAGCAAAAACAGGCCGATACCAATGCCGGTGCCGTGCGCAACGCCCTGCGGCAGGTTGCGCAGGATCCAGCTACGAATACCGGTGGCGGAAATAATCGTAAACAGCACACCCATCAGGAACACCGCGCCCAGCGCGACCGGCACGCTGATTTGCTGCCCCAGCACCAGGCTGAAGGCGGTAAAGGCGGTCAAAGAAATAGCGCAGCCAATGGCCAGCGGCAGGTTAGCCCACAGCCCCATCGCAATAGAGCCGACGCCCGCAACCAGACAGGTGGCGACAAACACAGCGGCTGGCGGGAAGCCCGCTTTGCCCAGCATGCCCGGCACAACGATGACGGAGTAGACCATCGCCAGAAAAGTGGTTAAACCCGCAACGATTTCCTGACGAACAGTACTGCCGCGAGCAGAAATTTTAAATAAAGCGTCAAGCGAACCGCCGGTACGCGCAGATGGCGTAGACATAGAAAACATCCCCTGAGAGTTTTTATCGTTCGTTGGTATGGGCGGCGGACAGTCCACTGCCTGTTAAACGTCGTCTTCCTGAGCCGCGTTGTGACGAAGGGGTGTCACCAAAGCAAACGTTTAACTCCGCGCATACAAAACGGATGGTCAAAAAAAGGCAAACGATTATCCAGCGATCGGAGGCCGCTTTTCAACTGAACTTTACCGCTTTTCGCTAAATTTTACTTATGACGATGAAGAAATGACCGACAGGTGCGCAAACGTTATCGTCGCTGCGCAACTTTGCAACATTTCACGATCATTTTTCGCTGCCGGGGAGTTCGAACGGGCCGCCTTTTTCCACCGCACGCTGCCATGCCGGGCGCGCTTCAACCTGCGCTTTCCAGGCCTGCAGGTGAGGAAGATGATCAATGCCGCCTCTGGCCAGCAGCGCAAAGACCGGAAAACTCATCTGGATATCGGCCATAGTGAGCGTGTTCCCCGCAAACCACGGGCGCGCCGCCAGCTCTGCCTCCATAAAGCGCGCATGAGTAGCGAGCTGTTTGTTGAGCCAGGCTTTTTGGATGCCGCCGCCCAGCGCCTTGCCAATGGTACGAAAGCCGAACGGCACAGGCGGTTTGCCGAGGCTGGAAAAGACCAGCTTCATCAGCAAAAGCGGCATTAATGACCCTTCTGCATAGTGCAGCCAGAAACGGTACTGCTGGCGGGCCGCCTTCTCCTGCGGCTTGAATTGACCGTGCAGGTCATAAGTTTCCTGCAGGTATTCGAGAATCGCCCCGGACTCGGCGATGACCAGCCCGTTATCTTCCAGCACCGGCGATTTACCCAACGGGTGAACTTTCTTCAGGGATTCCGGCGCCATCATGGTTTTTTCCCGCTGATAGCGAACAATGTCATAAGGCTGTTCTAATTCCTCCAGCGCCCAAAGCACACGCTGCGATCGCGACTGGTTGAGGTGGTGTACTTTGAGCATGGCCGACTCCCGATAGTTTATTCATATTAACTATAGGAAAGCCTGCTGGTTGGATGAAAAATTTATTAAAAAGACGCGCCCTGAATTTGGTTATTTTTTAAGCAAAGACTAGAATAAAAGTGTCAGCACAATCCGGAACCTCCCACATGCAAAGGGGTGCTGATGTCGGGGGAAACCCTCCCATACGAGTGGGATAGAGAGAAAGACAAAGACCGGACGACTAAAGCGCCCCAGGTGGGCGCTTTTAGTTTTTTTGGCGGCGGTTTGACTAATCATCCTCCAGCAACCGTGCGCCGGTTCCCTGCTCGCCGAGGCGGTCGCCGGGGTTACGCAGCGGGCAATCGCTGCGCGACAGACAGCCGCAGCCGATGCAGCCATCCAGCTCGTCCCGTAGCGCCACCAGGGTATGGATACGGCGATCTAACTCTTCACGCCACTGGGAAGAGAGCTGCTTCCACTCCTTCGGGCTCAGCGTGTGCCCCTCCGGCAGGACGCCCAGGGCATCGCCAATGGTCGCCAGCGGGATACCGATACGCTGAGCAATTTTGATAATCGCCACATAACGCAGCACATCCCGTCGGTAACGGCGCTGATTGCCCGCGTTACGGGTGCTTTTTATCAGCCCTTTACTCTCGTAAAAATGCAGCGCGGAAACCGCCACCCCGCTACGCTTCGCCACCTCGCCGGGGGTAAGCAGCGTCTTTATACGCGGCGTTTTCTTTTCCATAAAACCTCTTTACCTCAAGTTAACTTGAGGAATTATACTCGCCAGCAGGTTAAAAAATGAATCGAAAAAGGCAGATCTATGTCCCATCAGCAAATCATTCACACCCTGACGGAATGGATTGATGAACATATCGACCAACCGTTGAATATTGATGCCGTTGCCCGGAAGTCAGGTTATTCGAAGTGGTATCTGCAGCGGATGTTCCGCACCGTGATGCACCAGACGCTCGGGGAGTACATTCGTCAACGTCGTTTATTGCTGGCGGCGGAAGCGCTGCGCACTACACAGCGTCCCATCTTTGATATTGCAATGGATCTGGGATATGTATCGCAGCAGACCTTTTCCCGGGTGTTTCGCCGTGAGTTTGACCGGACACCCAGCGACTATCGTCATCATGCGTGACGGTCGCCGGGAGGGTTACTTTAGCGCGGGCGGCTGCGAAACCCAGGCTTTGAAATCCTGAGACGGCAGCGCCTTCGCAAAGTGCCAGCCCTGACAATACTGTACGCCGCGCTTGAGCAGCCACGTTACCTGCTCTGCGGTCTCCACACCTTCCGCAATGATTTTCAGACGCAGGCTGTGGGCCATTTCAATGATATGTTCGGCGATAAGGTGGCTGGTGCTGTTGGTGGTCAGGGTGTCGATAAATGATTTATCAATCTTAAGAATGTCGACATTCAGAGAGTAAAGATTGTGCAGGTTAGAATAGCCGGTGCCAAAATCATCAATCGCCACTTCATACCCCGCCTGGCGAAACGCCTGAATAACCGGCGTGGTTTTTGGCACATCTATAAAGCCGCGTTCAGTAACTTCGATTTTAATTTGTTCAGCACGAACGGAATGCTGCCGGGTTTTATTGGTGATAAGCGCAATCAGCCGTGAGGAATGGAAATCAGCTGCTGATAAATTGATCGAAATATAAAGTTGGGGCCACGCCGCAAGAAACTCACCTAAATCTTCAAACAGTTCATCAACGACATAATCGGTAATTCTTTCAATCATTCCCTCTTTTTCCGCCAGGGGAATAAATTCTGCCGGGCTCATCACCTGACCATTAAAACCAGGCCAGCGTAATAACGCCTCGGCACCGACGCACTGTCCATTTTTTATATCAATTATCGGCTGGTAGTGGAGTTCTAACTGGTGTTTAGTGAGCGCGCGGTGTAGCAGACGGCGTGGAGAATTAAACTCCCGCCGCGTTCGTGACCATAGCAGAAGAATAATGATGCTGCTGATCATTCCCAGCGGCAGCGTGAGCGCCGCCTGGTGGTACAGATTCTGAAAATAGTTGTCGCTGGAAGTGGAAACAATAATGGCAACGGGCCGCTTGCCGGAGTGGGCTACCGTATAAAAGCGCTGACCCTGCTGGAAAGTAAGGTCGTTATTCTGAATAAGCTTTTCCAGCGCGTGGTGGTCTGCCTGTTGGCTGACGGAAAAAAAGCGCCCGGTCACCGTGTCATAGAGCCCGTACTCCAGCGAGGCATCGTCCGACATGACTTCGCTATAAGAGAGGGGATTGACTACCGCGACATAATTTCCCCGCTGCACATAGACCATTTTATACCCCGCGTAGAACGGCGTATCCCGGTAGTAATAAACCGCAATATCTGGATGAGGTTTATACTCCGCAGGCGAAATAGCATACGATTGCGCTGGGGCAAAAGAAGTGGAACAGAGAAAATGGTCGCCGTGAGCATAGATTAAATCAGCCACATACAAACTGCTGCGAATGATATTGAGCATATACTCGCGGTGCGCGGGTGAACAAACCTGTCCATGATATTTATCTGCCGCGCTACGCACGGTTTCAACCTGGCCAATTACCCGTTCTGTTTTATCTAATGCCAGTTGCGCAAATGAACGAAGGTGGGTGCTGGTTTCTTTTACTGCACGGACGTGAGCAAACCATAGCGACAGCATCACCGGCAGCAGCACTACCAGGACGATCCCGACGACCCTTAGCACCTTGCGATGCACGCTACGATTCATTTCCGCCTATATCCCTGCATTTAGTGTGCCTGTAATGTAAGGCAGGATGCTTTGATAAACAGGTGATTACGTTGCATGAATCACAAGACATTAGCAACTGACTTTTTTCATTAAAAACCTAATATTTGGTTATGACGATATTATCCGTCCGTAAGGCAAACTGAAAGTGTGCGTCGCGTTTATATTAAGGAAAATATTTATCCAGCTTTCCACAGGTGCTTTACGTTAACGCAACAGAGAATAATTGATTAACTCAAACTTCCGGCACGATACAAAAAGAAGAGGCCCGTTGCCTATTTTTTCATCTCGATGGTGGCGGCGTGAAAAGTTAGCGAATTAATGGCTGGTGAGCATAAAACGCACAGATGAAAGGCATAGCGCCGTGACCACGTCGTTGCTGTTGAGCCCATTAAGACGTAAGCAAAATTGAAGTATCGTCCGCCGGGCGTCCGGGCTGGTTCGGCCATAAAGGGCATGATTTTACCCTTTTCCCCTCTGGCGAATAAAAGAACAAATGTGATATAGTTCACACTTCTTCGAGACAAGAAACGCCGTTTCAGTTTCTTACTCTCCTTCGACGGACTATGCGCCTGCAATGTTCAGGTCTCCGGCATCAGCCCGTCCGCTTTAAGTAAATTCTTTTTGAGGATGGTTTCATGGCTACTTTAACCACCAGCGTTGTGCTTTTGCGCTGGCAGATATTGAGCGCTGTGTTGATGTTTATGGCCAGCACGCTGAACATTCGTTTTCGTAAAGCCGATTACATCGGGCTTGCGGTAATCAGTAGCGGCTGTGGTCTGGTCGCGGCCTGCTGGTTCGCCACCGGCCTGCTGGGTATTACCATGATGGATGTGTCGGCGGTGTGGCATAACGTATTGAATGTCATGACCGAGATGTCGCAAAAAGCGCCGCCGGACTGGCCGATGGTCATTACCTGATAAAAAAGCGCCCGTGGGGCGCTTTTTTATTGTTTGTAGTCACGCCTGTTTTCCCGGATGCGGCGCAAAAGCGCCTTATCCGGGCTACTTATTCAGCGCCACAAAAAAGCCCCGTCGGAACGGGGCCTGATGCGATTTTCCGCTGATACAAGGGCAGATCAGAACGGAATGTCGTCGTCGAAGTCCATTGGCGGTTCGTTAGACTGCGCCGGTGCGGACTGCTGCTGCTGCGGGCGAGACTGCGCGCCGCCGCTGAACTGGTTGCCGCCCTGCGGCTGCTGAGGCTGGCCCCAACCGCCCTGCTGCTGACCGCCGCCCATATTGCCGCCTGCCGGTGCGCCGCCGCCCTGGCGTCCGCCCAGCATCTGCATGGTGCCGCCAACGTTAACCACAACCTCAGTCGTGTATTTTTCCTGGCCGGACTGATCCGTCCATTTGCGGGTACGCAGCTGGCCTTCAATATAGACCTGAGAGCCCTTGCGCAGGTATTCGCCCGCCACTTCCGCCAGTTTGCCGAACAGCACAACGCGGTGCCATTCAGTCTGCTCTTTCATTTCGCCGGTCTGCTTATCGCGCCAGGATTCGGAAGTTGCCAGCGTAATGTTGGCTACTGCGCCACCACTCGGCATATAGCGTACTTCCGGGTCCTGCCCCAGATTACCGACGAGAATCACCTTGTTTACGCCTCTGCTGGCCATGATCGGGTCTCCTGAAAATCATTTCTTAATAGTGTAAACGCGCGATTGTACCATTACCATGCGCTATTTTAATAGCTGCGAGGCGGATTCCAGATCGCTTACGCGAACGACATATTGTTGCACATTCCAACGGAAGATGCATTCCAATACTGTATATTCAAACAGGTTAAATTGTGTCATAATTAGCCGTTTCTGCCGGTTGTCCTTCAAACAAACCAGGCATGCCGAGTCACTACCGGGAAAGGTGAATGGATAAGATCGAAGTTCGGGGCGCGCGCACCCACAATCTCAAAAATATCAATCTCGTCATCCCACGCGACAAACTGATTGTCGTAACCGGGCTGTCGGGTTCAGGCAAATCGTCACTGGCTTTCGACACCCTCTATGCCGAAGGGCAGCGTCGCTACGTTGAGTCACTCTCCGCTTACGCCCGTCAGTTTCTCTCCTTGATGGAAAAGCCGGATGTCGACCATATCGAAGGGCTTTCGCCTGCGATTTCCATTGAGCAGAAATCAACGTCGCACAACCCCCGCTCCACCGTCGGCACCATCACCGAAATCCATGACTACCTGCGCCTGCTGTACGCTCGCGTGGGCGAACCGCGCTGCCCGGATCACGACGTGCCGCTGGCGGCGCAGACCGTCAGCCAGATGGTAGACAACGTGCTGGCGCAGCCGGAAGGCAAACGCCTGATGCTGCTCGCGCCGGTCATTAAAGAGCGGAAAGGCGAGCACACTAAAACGCTGGAAAACCTGGCGGGCCAGGGCTATATCCGCGCGCGTATCGACGGTGAAGTCTGCGATCTTTCCGACCCGCCGAAGCTTGAACTGCAAAAGAAACACACCATCGAGGTGGTTATCGATCGCTTTAAGGTGCGGGAAGATATGGCCCAGCGTCTGGCGGAGTCGTTCGAAACCGCGCTGGAACTCTCCGGCGGGACGGCGGTGGTGGCCGATATGGACGATGCGAAAGCCGAAGAGCTGCTCTTCTCGGCTAACTTCGCCTGCCCGATTTGCGGCTACAGCATGCGTGAACTGGAACCGCGCCTGTTCTCGTTCAACAACCCGGCAGGCGCCTGCCCGACCTGCGACGGCCTCGGCGTACAGCAGTATTTCGACCCGGCTCGCGTTATTCAGAACGAAGAGCTTTCGCTGGCTGGCGGCGCGATCCGCGGCTGGGACCGTCGTAACTTCTACTATTTCCAGATGCTGCGCTCGCTGGCGGACCACTATAAGTTCGACGTCGAAGCGCCGTGGAACACCCTGAACGCCAACGTGCAGAAAGTGGTGCTGTTTGGTTCCGGCAAAGAGTCCATTGAATTTAAGTATATGAACGATCGCGGCGATACTTCGGTACGTCGTCATCCGTTCGAAGGCGTGTTGCATAATATGGAACGCCGCTATAAAGAGACGGAATCAAGCGCGGTGCGCGAGGAGCTGGCGAAGTTTATCAGCAACCGTCCCTGCGCCACCTGCGACGGCACCCGCCTTAAGCGCGAAGCGCGCCACGTCTTTGTGGAGAACACCGCCCTGCCGACCATCTCAGATATGAGCATCGGCCACGCGATGGATTTCTTCAACAATCTGAAGCTCTCCGGGCAGCGGGCGAAAATCGCTGAGAAAGTGCTGAAAGAGATTGGCGATCGCCTTAAATTCCTGGTGAACGTCGGCCTGAACTACCTGACCCTCTCCCGTTCGGCAGAGACCCTCTCCGGCGGCGAAGCCCAGCGTATCCGTCTGGCAAGCCAGATCGGCGCGGGGCTGGTGGGCGTGATGTACGTGCTGGATGAGCCCTCTATCGGCCTGCACCAGCGCGATAACGAGCGCCTGCTCGGCACGCTCATTCACCTGCGTAACCTTGGCAACACCGTGATTGTGGTCGAGCACGATGAAGACGCGATTCGCGCCGCCGACCACGTTATCGACATCGGCCCAGGCGCTGGCGTGCACGGCGGTCAGGTGGTCGCAGAAGGCCCGCTGGAAGCAATCATGGCGGTGCCGGAATCATTGACCGGCCAGTACATGAGCGGCGAGCGCAAAATTGACGTGCCGAAGCAGCGGGTGAAGGCCGATCCGGAAAAAGTGCTGAAGCTGACCGGCGCGCGCGGTAACAACCTGAAAGATGTCACCCTCACCCTGCCGGTGGGGCTGTTCACCTGTATTACCGGCGTTTCCGGCTCCGGGAAATCGACGCTGATTAACGATACGCTGTTCCCGATAGCCCAGCGCCAGCTCAACGGCGCGACCATTGCCGAACCGGCTCCCTACCGCGATGTGCAGGGGCTGGAGCATTTCGACAAGGTTATCGATATCGACCAGAGCCCGATTGGCCGCACGCCGCGTTCTAACCCGGCGACCTACACCGGCGTTTTCACCCCGGTGCGCGAACTGTTCGCAGGCGTTCCGGAGTCGCGTTCACGCGGCTATACCCCTGGCCGTTTCAGCTTTAACGTGCGCGGCGGGCGCTGCGAAGCCTGCCAGGGCGATGGCGTGATCAAAGTCGAGATGCACTTCCTGCCGGATATTTACGTGCCGTGCGACCAGTGCAAAGGCAAACGCTATAACCGCGAAACGCTGGAGATTAAGTACAAAGGCAAGACTATCCATGAAGTACTGGATATGACTATCGAAGAGGCACGCGAGTTCTTCGACGCCGTACCGGCGCTGGCGCGTAAGCTGCAAACCCTGATGGACGTGGGCCTGACCTATATCCGCCTGGGGCAGTCAGCCACCACCCTTTCCGGCGGCGAGGCCCAGCGCGTGAAGCTGGCCCGCGAGCTGTCGAAGCGCGGCACCGGCCAGACGCTCTACATCCTGGATGAGCCGACGACCGGCCTGCACTTTGCCGATATCCAGCAGTTGCTGGACGTTCTGCATCAGCTACGGGATCAGGGCAACACCATCGTGGTTATCGAGCACAACCTCGACGTCATTAAAACCGCGGACTGGATTGTTGACCTCGGCCCGGAAGGCGGCAGCGGCGGCGGCGAGATCCTCATCTCCGGCACGCCGGAAACCGTCGCCGAATGCGAAGCCTCGCACACGGCGCGCTTCCTTAAGCCTATGTTGAAATAGTCAGACTGAAAGCTGCTGTCGGGTCGCATCCGGCAGCAGCTCTACCGCCTGCTGATATGAGGCGTCTACCAGATAGTAAATCTGCGAGTCCGGCAGCGAACCGTCCAGGTAGACCGTGCTCCAGTGGGCCTTATTAAGATGTTTGCTTGGACGCACATCCTCATTCTGCTGACGCAGCAGCTCCGCCAGCTCCGGGCTGGTTTTCAGAGACGCCGCCGGCCGGCCTTCAACCTCTTTCACCATGGCGAACAGGACGTCCGACACCTTAATCTGGGTGGCTTTCCAGTCATTATGTACGCTCTGCTCCGCGCCCGGCTTCGCCATGCAATACTGCAATAGTTCCGAAATGGTCATCTTTATTCCCCTTGTAGCGTCGCGATAATTTTTCGCGCCCCGCCGTGGATACGGTGTTCCCCCAACCAGATCCCCTGCCATGTGCCAAGCTGCACGCGTCCGTTAGCCACGGGCAGCATCAGCGACACCCCAAGCAGGGAGGATTTAATATGCGACGGCATATCGTCCGGCCCTTCGTAGTCATGTTCGTAACGGGCACTGTCCGGCACCGTGCGGAGGAAATGCTGTTCCATATCGTGACGTACGGTAGGGTCGCAATTTTCATTGAGAGTGAGAGAAGCGGAAGTGTGCTGGAGCAGCAGATGCAGTAGTCCCGTTTTAACGCGAGGCAACGCCTGAATCTGCCCCAGCACCTCATCGGTGACTAAATGAAAACCACGCGGTTTCGCGCCCAGCGTTACGGTTTGTTGATGCCACATCTGCTGCTTCCTGTTAAAAGACGAATCTTTTTAAGTGTGCAGCAAGAGAGCAAAAGGTAAAACCCGCCGGGCGACATTTGCGCAAAAAAACAGCGATCTGACTCAGTATTCGGAATTAACAATGACCTCTTCGCCAAATGCCCCTGCCTGCGGTAGCGGCCGGTAGGTCGAGTTTGAGGCGCGAAGAATACGTATCGCCCTCGCCTGCGCGGCTTTGGCGGCGGTCATGTCGTTGTCTGAATCGCCGTAGAAAATTTTGATCTGCTTATCCACCAGCCATTGGGTTTTGTTGTTTTGTCCAGGCTGGTCACCCGCGAAGATCACCGGGTTCATATTGGCGGCCGGAATTAAGAAATCATCCTGCAGCGTTTTGCTGACCGTTTCCGTCGCGGTCTGGCTGCGTCCGGTGATGAAGAAGATACTGTCGCCGCGTTTAATATGCAGGGCGATCAGCGCGCGGGCGGCCTCTTTAGGAATACTGAACTCATCCCATCCGTTGTTCATTTTTTCCCAGAACGCCGGGTTTTTCAGATACTCGTCGCTGTCCGGCGAGAACATCTTTTTACCACGCCAGAAGCCGGGGCTGGAGAAAAGCACCGTATCATCAATATCAAACCCTACCGCCATTGGCGGGCGATCGACGAGGCTATTTTCAATTTGCGCCACCGAGACCCAGTGAACGGGAGCCTGTTCGGCGAGCTTTGCGGCATTGGTGCCGACGCCGTCCGGCGTAGGCGTGGAGGCGCTGGCGACAAAAGCGCAGCCAAGCGAGAGCGATAAGCAAAGTGCTAAGGTGAACTTACGCATAATTATCCCTGAATTTTAAGTTCGTTATCGGCAGGAGTCCGTACAGACGAGAGAAACGTTTCGACCTTACCCTGCACGTCGCGGTAAAGAAAGGGATTTTTCTTATGCCAGAGGGAAAACAGGCGGTTGATGGCGGTTAAAAACTGCTCTCCCCTGGCAGAGAGAGCAGTACTGGCGCTTAAATGACGGCAGCGAAAGCCTGCGCAACGCGGTGAACGTTGCGGCTGTTAAGCCCGGCGACGCACATCCGCCCGCTGGCGATAAGATAGACGCCGAACTCTTCGCGCAGACGATCTACCTGCGCGGCGCTAAAGCCGGTGTAGCTGAACATACCGCGTTGTTTGAGCAGATAATCGAAGTTCCGTCCCGGCACGGCCTCTTTCAGCACGTTTACCAGCTCCTGACGCATCGCCAGAATACGGGTGCGCATCTCTTCCACTTCCGCCAGCCACATCGCGCGCAGCTCCGCGTCGCCCAGCACCGCGGCCACTATCTGGGCACCGAAGTTCGGCGGGCTGGAGTAGTTACGGCGCACCGTAGCTTTCAGCTGCCCCAGCACGCGGGAAGCGGCGTCGGCATCTTCGCAGACTACGGACAAACCGCCCACGCGCTCGCCATACAGCGAGAAAATCTTCGAGAAGGAGTTGCTGACCAGCGCGGGCAGACCGGCGTCGGCAATCGCACGGATAGCGTAAGCATCCGCTTCCATGCCTGCGCCAAAGCCCTGATAGGCGATATCAAGGAACGGGATCAGGTTGCGCTCTTTCAGTACCACAACCACCTCATCCCACTGCGCGTTGGTTAAATCGGAGCCGGTGGGGTTATGGCAGCACGGATGCAGTAAAACAATGCTCTTTTCCGGCAGGGCGCTGAGTTTTTCCAGCAGGGCCGTAAAGCGCACGCCGTTGGTTTCGTTATCGAACCACGGATAGGTATCAACCGGGAAACCCGCCCCTTCAAAAATGGCAACATGGTTTTCCCAGGTCGGATCGCTGACCCAGACGCCGGATTCAGGGAAATAGCGCTTGAGGAAATCCGCCCCCACTTTCAGCGCGCCTGAGCCGCCAAGGGTCTGGATGGTTGCCACGCGCTGTTGCTGTAAAACCGGATGCTGCGCGCCAAACAGCAGCGGCGCAATGGTGTGACGGTAGCTGTTAAGCCCTTCCATCGGCAGATAGAGGGAGGCGGCGTGCGGCTGGGCGTTCAGACGGGCTTGCGCTTCGGTAACGGCTTTCAGCTGCGGGATAATCCCGTCTTCGTTGTAATACAGGCCGATGCTGAGATTTACTTTGTCGCTACGCGGATCTTCTTTAAACCGCTCCATCAGGGAAAGAATGGGATCGCCAGCGTAGGCGTCAACTTTTTGAAACACGAGGTGGTTCTCCGGGTTTACGAGGCATGAATTAACACAATAAACCGGATACGAGGGAAGATCGAGAGGGAGTTGATACCCAAAGCTATCCCCGGCGCGCCTGCCGGGGATTGAGGGCTATTTGTAGGTAATTGTGGTACGCGATGTCAGCCGCGTTATCAGTTCATACGCGCTGACGCCGGTTATCTCTGCGATACGCTCAACGGGCAGACCTTCCCCCCAGAACACCACCGCATCGCCGGGCCTGTCCTGCGCCTGCGGCCCCAGATCGACGCAAATCATATCCATCGCTACGCGACCGACAATCGGCACTTCGCGGCCATTCACTAGCACAGGCGTACCTGAAGGGGCCGCGCGCGGGTAGCCGTCGCCATAGCCCATTGCCACTACGCCAAGCCGGGTGTCCCGCTCGCTTACCCAGGTGCCGCCGTAACCTACCGGCTCACCCGCTTTGTGCTCGCGCACGGCGATCAGGCCGGAGGTTAACGTCATCGCAGGCAGGAAGCCAAAATCTTCCCCCCAGGGATGCTTGTCCAGCGGCGAAACGCCGTAAAGAATAATGCCCGGCCGCACCCAGTCAAAATGCGACTGCGGCCACAGCAGCGTACCGCCGGAGGCGGCAATAGAGCGCAGACCGGGTTTGCCTTCGCAAAAGGTAGTGAAGATATCAAGCTGGCGCTCTGTCGCCCCGCATTCCGGCTCGTCGGCACGGGCGAAATGGCTGACGATATTGACCGGCTGACGCACGTTTTTGCAGCGGGTCAGCCGCTGGTAAAAGGCCTCCGCCTCCTCGGGATGGACGCCCAGCCGGTGCATACCGGTATCCAGCTTCATCCAGACGGTCACCGGTTCAGGCAGGTCGGCGGCTTCAAGCGCGGCAAGCTGTTCCCCGCAGTGCACCGCCGTGTGCAGTTGGTTTTTTGCTACCGCGACCAGTTCATCCGGGGAAAAAAACCTTCCAGCAGCAGGATCGGCTGGGTAATGCCCCCTTCGCGCAGGCGGAGGGCTTCGTCAAGCCGGGCGACGCCAAAAGCGTCGGCATCGGGGAGCGTTCGCGCGGTCTCCAGGAGGCCGTGTCCATAGGCGTTCGCTTTCACCACCGCAACCAGTTTGCTGGCGGGAGCCAGTTCACGAAGGCGTTGCAGGTTGTGTCGCAGAGCGCGGCGGTTAATGACAACTGTTGCCGCTTGCATTTGAATTCCTTGTAAAAAGAGTGACGGTGGTTTATTCGTCGTCGTACTGCGGCCCCGCATAATTATCAAAACGTGACCACTGCCCGTTAAAGGTCAGGCGCACCGTACCGATAGGGCCGTTACGCTGTTTACCGATAATAATTTCCGCAATGCCTTTCAGATCGCTGTTTTCGTGATACACCTCATCACGGTAGATAAACATGATTAAGTCGGCGTCCTGCTCGATGGAGCCGGATTCACGCAGGTCCGAGTTGACCGGGCGTTTATCGGCGCGCTGTTCCAGCGAGCGGTTTAGCTGCGACAGCGCCACCACCGGCACCTGTAACTCTTTCGCCAGCGCTTTCAGCGAGCGGGAGATCTCGGCGATTTCCAGCGTTCGGTTTTCGGAAAGAGAAGGCACGCGCATCAGCTGCAGGTAGTCGATCATGATCAGGCTCAGACCCCCATGCTCACGGAAGATTCGCCGCGCGCGGGAGCGCACTTCGGTTGGCGTCAGGCCGGATGAGTCATCGATGTACATGTTGCGTTTTTCCAGCAGGATGCCCATCGTGCCGGAAATGCGTGACCAGTCGTCGTCATCAAGCTGGCCGGTACGGATACGCGTCTGATCCACGCGGGATAACGAGGCCAGCATACGCATCATGATCTGCTCGGCGGGCATCTCAAGGCTGAATATCAGTACCGGTTTTTCCTGCAACATCGCTGCGTTTTCGCAGAGGTTCATCGCAAATGTCGTTTTACCCATCGACGGACGGGCCGCAACGATGATCAGGTCCGAGCGCTGCAGGCCCGCAGTCTTTTTATTCAGATCCTGGTAACCGGTATCGACGCCGGTCACCCCGTCATGGGGCTGCTGGAACAGCGTCTCAATACGGGCAACCGTGGCCTCAAGGATCTGATCGATGCTCTTCGGGCCTTCGTCTTTGTTGGCGCGGTTTTCGGCAATCTGGAAAACGCGAGATTCCGCCAGGTCGAGCAGATCCTCGCTGGAGCGCCCCTGCGGGTCAAAACCGGCGTCGGCTATCTCATTGGCGACGGAGATCATCTCGCGCACCACCGCGCGTTCACGCACGATATCCGCGTAGGCGTTGATGTTCGCCGCACTCGGCGTGTTTTTGGACAGTTCCGCCAGATAGGCGAAGCCGCCGACAATATCCAGCTGCCCCTGCTGCTCCAGCGATTCCGCCAGCGTAATCAGGTCGATGGGTTTACTCATCTCCTGCAGGCGGTGCATTTCGGTGAAGATATGACGATGCGGGCGGGTATAGAAATCGTCCGCGACCACGCGCTCCGCCACGTCGTCCCAGCGTTCGTTGTCCAGCATTAAACCGCCCAACACCGACTGTTCCGCTTCAATGGAATGGGGCGGCACTTTCATCCCCTCGACCTGTCTGTCGCGGGGTTCAGTCTGTTTGTTGAAGGGTTTATTTCCTGCCATAGTGAATGGAGTTACCAACGTAATGAATGGTTCGAAAGATTATCATTCGGGAGGAAGCATGGCGACAAGAATTGAATTTCACAAGCATGGTGGCCCAGAAGAGTTACACGCCGTTGAGTTCAACCCCGCAGACCCGGCGGAGAACGACGTTCAGGTAGAAAACAAAGCTATCGGCATTAACTATATCGATACCTACATCCGTAGCGGCCTCTATCCGCCGCCGTCCCTGCCGAGCGGTCTGGGCACCGAGGGCGCGGGCGTGGTAAGCAAGGTCGGCAGCGGCGTTACGCATATTAAAGCTGGCGACCGCGTAGTCTATGCCCAGTCCGGGCTGGGCGCTTACAGTTCGGTGCATAATGTGCCCGCCGATAAAGTCGCGCTGCTTCCGGACGCTATCTCTTATGAGCAGGCCGCAGCGTCGTTTTTAAAGGGGTTAACCGTCTTTTACCTGCTGCGTAAAACCTACGAAATTAAACCGGACGAGCCGTTTCTGTTTCATGCCGCGGCGGGCGGCGTGGGGCTGATTGCCTGCCAGTGGGCGAAGGCGCTGGGGGCGAAGCTTATTGGTACGGTCGGTTCAGCCCAGAAGGCGCAGCGGGCGCTGGATGCGGGCGCCTGGCAGGTTATCAACTATCAGGAAGAGAGCGTGGTTGAGCGGGTGAAAGAGATTACCGGCGGCAAAAAAGTGCGGGTGGTCTACGATTCGGTGGGGAAAGATACCTGGGAAAGCTCCCTGGACTGCCTGCAGCGTCGCGGCCTGATGGTCAGCTTCGGCAACTCTTCCGGCCCGGTCACCGGGGTTAACCTTGGTATTTTGAATCAGAAGGGTTCTCTGTTCGCCACCCGCCCTTCTCTCAATGGCTATGTCACCAACCGAGAAGAACTGGAGGAAGCCAGCAACGAACTCTTCTCGCTGATCGCCAGCGGCGTGATTAAGGTGGATGTTCCCGATGAGCAAAAATTCGCGCTGAGCGATGCGCGCCGGGCGCATGAAATGCTGGAGAGCCGTAGCACGCAAGGTTCGAGCTTGTTAATACCGTAAAAGACACTGCGGTAGAAAGAATTAGGGCTTCCCGAAGGAAGCCCATTCTTTTTATAGTTCGGCTGTATGTAGGGCACAGCGCGATGAATTTGTTAACGGCGCGATAGTGACAGATTTAATAAGTAAATCCTATTCGCTTCTAACGAAAGCGCCTGGAAAAGTGTTCAGGTTGTGATCGGACCCGCAATACTTTAGTAACGCCAGCGTTTATTGCGCTGATATTGAGGGACTTTTGGTGTTTTTACCGCCCTGACAACCCAGACCACCGCAACGGCCAACAGCAGCCACGGCAGCAGTTTGAGCATCATGGCAAACAGCCCGCCGAGAAACATCACCGCCGTGGCAATAATCAGCGCGGCAATGATCCCCAACAGCGAAACGCCGGTCACCAGCAGCATGACAAAAAAGCCAATAATAAAAAGTAGTTCCAGCATGACGCGCTCCTGAAAAAATAATGTCTACACGGTTATTTCAAGAAACGTGCCAGAATTGCTGTATTGATTTATAAACAAAAAACCCCGCACGGTATGGCGGGGCCTGGTCATTTTGACGAAATAGTAGTGAAAATTAACGGTTTGCTACCAGACTTAGCGCATGTTCCAGTACGGCAACATCGGCACCCGGCTTGTGGGCATTCTCACTCAGATAACGTCGCCACTGGCGCGCGCCGGGGATGCCCTGGAACAGGCCCAGCATATGGCGCGTGATATGGCCCAGCCAGGTGCCCTGCTGCAACTCGCGCTCAATATAAGGGTACATCGCGCGCACCACCGCTACCGGGTCGGCGTCGGTAACGTCCGCGCCGAAAATTTCCCGATCAACCCGCGCCAGAATGCCTGGGTTCTGGTAGGCCTCGCGCCCCACCATCACGCCATCCATATGCGCTAAATGCCCTTTAGCCGCCTCAAGAGAGGTAATACCGCCGTTGATCGCCATCGTCAGATGGGGGAAATCACGCTTGAGCTGGTAAACGCGTGGGTAATCCAGCGGCGGAATTTCGCGGTTTTCTTTCGGACTCAGGCCGGAGAGCCAGGCCTTGCGAGCGTGAATAATGAACATTTCACACTCGCCGTTACCGGAAACGGTATTGATAAAGTCGCAGAGAAATTCGTAGCTGTCCTGATCGTCAATGCCGATGCGGGTTTTCACCGTCACCGGAATGGAGACCACATCGCGCATCGCTTTAACGCAGTCGGCCACCAGCTGCGCATTGCCCATCAGGCAGGCGCCAAACATGCCGTTCTGCACGCGATCGGACGGGCAGCCAACGTTAAGGTTGATTTCATCATAGCCGCGCGCCTGCGCCAGCTTCGCACACTGGGCAAGCTGAGCCGGGTCGCTACCGCCAAGCTGCAAGGCCACCGGATGCTCTTCTTCGCTATAGGCCAGATAGTCGCCTTTACCATGAATAATCGCCCCGGTGGTAACCATCTCGGTATACAGCAGCGTGTGCCGGGAAAGCAGGCGCAGGAAATAGCGGCAGTGGCGATCTGTCCAGTCGAGCATCGGCGCGATGGAGAAGCGGTGAGCGGGATAAGCGGCGGTCTGAGATTCTGGCGACATGGCGATTAAACAGGCTGTGATAAAAAGGGGCGCTACTATAGCACAGAGAAAAACCGGAGGCGCAATACCTCCGGTTTAACGTCAATCAGAACGTCAGGCTCAGCTGCGCGCCTGCGCCCCACGACTCTTTCTCGCCTACCAGGCCTGTCAGATCGATATGCACGCGGTTGAATGGCGCAAAGCCGACGCCGCCGGTGAAGACGTTACTTTCATCCCCTTTGACATCCGCGCGATAACCGGCGCGCACCGCCAGCCAGCTAAGCGGCGTCACTTCCGCACCGACACCAACGAACTGTGAGTTCTTCTCGCTCTTAAAGCCTTTGGTTTCGGTTAAATCGCCATCGGCGCTCAGGGTCACCAGATCGTTGTGCCAGGCAACCCCGGCGGTAACGATCGGGCTGATTTGATAGGTGTCTTTATAGTTTTTCACCTCACCGGTACGGCGGTTTTCGATACGCACATCTTTGGTATCGATGTTATTGGAAATCAGGTTTTGCCCGGTTAAGCCTACCGTGAAGTTTTCCGTCAGATCGGCCGCCAGGCCAACGTCGATGTTGAAAGAGGTGTCATCGTTACGGTAACGGTCCTTCTTCCAGTCATCTTTATCGTAATCATTGATTGTTGTGGTGTAGTTATAGAGCCAGGTTTTTTGGAGTTTCGGGGTTACGCCTACCGATAAGGGAATGCCGCCCGCGTCGAACTGATGGGCAATGGCAATACCGTAATCCGAGACGATCGCCGCGCGGCCAGAAGCCGTGGAGTTGAGATTGTCCGTAATACGATCGGTGCCGAACAGGGCAGCGTCGATGGCCCTGGCCGTGGCGCGGGCGAAATCAGCCGGATCGTTGGGGTCGTCCATTTCGCGCAGGTAGGTGATATCCCCCTGGTCGATAGAGGTAGAGACAACCGCATGCGCATAGCCTTTGGCGACAAACGCCACCGGGAGCACATCGTTAGGAACGCTGACCGCCACGCCAGCGCCTGCGTTGGCGCTCGCGCGTTTACCGCGTAAAAACTCCAGAGAATCAGCAAGATCCCCCGCAGCGCCCTGGAACTGGTTGACCGTACCAATGGGATTGGCGATAACGTCGCCAAAGGTCAGGTTATCAACAACATCATCGTAATAGTCAATTTTGTCACTGATATCGTCAATCTCATTGCGCAGATCGTCTTTATCGGTAATCTGCGCGCTTACGCTCGGTAAAATCACCGTAATATCGTCTTCCGGCTTGGATTTTGCCAACAATGCCGGGTTAATTAATGCCCCACTGCCGTAGTTCGCCGAGGCGACACCCGTGCCACCCATTGCGTCGTTACGTGCTTCTGCCCAGGTATTTGCTGCTCCCGCCTGATTTGCCACAAAAAAGGAGACAGCGATTGCGACCACCGAAAGTTTAAGATTGTATTTCACAGTATGTGTCTCGTAGTCAGATGAGTTTTTATGCCCCTGCTTTTTCCCACGCGCAGGGATGTTCTATTGCTGCGAATAAACTTGTGAAAATGACTGGTTTCTTCTCAACGTAAAAGAGTGTTGCAGAAGTTGTCGTTATAAGAATGACCATAAATATTTATAGAAGACACATGCGGATTGTGAAAGTAAGGAATAGCGCCGCGATCTCGGCGTTTAGGGCAGAACATGGTAAAGTGGTGGTTTATGTCGCCATATCATGAGAGGACGCCCATGGATAAGACCACTTCGCAAGAAATGCTGGCACAGGCTGAAAAGCTGTGCGCGCAGCGTAACGTGCGCCTGACTCCGCAGCGCCTTGAAGTGTTGCGCCTAATGAGCCTGCAACAGGGGGCAATCAGCGCCTATGATCTGCTGGACCTGCTACGCGAGACCGAGCCGCAGGCCAAACCGCCGACCGTTTATCGCGCGCTGGATTTCCTGCTGGAACAGGGGTTTGTGCATAAAGTTGAATCCGCAAACAGCTACGTGCTGTGCCATCTGTTCGATCAGCCAACCCACACCTCGGCGATGTTTATCTGCGACCGTTGCGGGGTAGTGAAAGAAGAGCAGGCTGAGGGCGTGGAAGACATCATGCATGCGCTGGCGGCTAAACGCGGCTTTGCTCTGCGTCACAATGTGATTGAAGCACACGGGCTATGCGCTGACTGTGTCGAAGTGGAAGCGTGCCGTCATCCGGGAGAATGTCATCATGACCACTCCATCCAGCTCAAGAAAAAGGCGCGTTAGGTTTTAAGAAGGGAAATAAGTGGTACATCCTTGTACCGTTCGGGCAGGGTAGCCTCAGAGGGGGTTTACACAATGAGGGGTGTGTAAACTACCAGCGGTAGTCGTTACGGCTTTCCCAGTCAACGACCTCTTTCTCCGCCTGATCTTTCTGGTAACCGTAACGCTCCTGGATTTTACCCACCAGCTGGTCACGCTTACCTTCGATGATGGTCATATCATCATCGGTCAATTTGCCCCATTGCTCTTTCACTTTACCTTTGAACTGTTTCCAGTTTCCGCCTGCTTCGTCTTTATTCATCGTCGGATCCTCTTCGTTAGGTCGTGAATCGATCACGTAGGTTCATGTTCCATTGATACGTTCCAAATATCCTGAACGTGATTATTATTATAGGTAAGGATAATGAGGGTGCGGATTTATTCGGAATATTTAACCATCCAGACGGCAGCTGGAAGAACAGAAGCGATAATAGAGGGAGCGAGGAAAAGCAAAAGAACACAAACCGTGACGGCAAGATAGCGCCACGGTTTAGAAGGGAATTATAGCCATTCCCCGTTGCGGATCACGCCAACCGCCAGCCCTTCAATGGTGAAGTTCTGCTCGCGCAGGTTGACCACGATGGGACTGAACTCGCTGTTTTCCGGCAGCAAATGGACGGTGTTGCCCTGTTTTTTCAGGCGCTTAACCGTGACTTCGTCGTCAATACGGGCCACCACGACCTGACCGTTGCGCACGTCCTGCGTTTTATGCACTGCCAGAAGATCGCCATCCATGATACCAATATCCTTCATAGACATACCGCTTACGCGCAGCAGGAAGTCGGCGTTGGGTTTGAAGAGCGAAGGATCGACCTGGTAATGGCCTTCGATATGCTGCTGCGCCAGCAGGGGTTCGCCTGCAGCGACGCGGCCAACCAGCGGCAGCCCGGTATCGTCTTCTTCTTCAACCAGCAGACGAATACCCCGCGACGCGCCGGAGACGATCTCAATGACGCCTTTGCGCGCCAGCGCTTTCAGGTGTTCCTCGGCCGCATTCGGGGAACGGAACCCCAATTGCTGCGCGATCTCCGCACGCGTTGGCGGCATGCCCGTCTGGTTGATGCGATCGCGAATGAGATCGAACACCTCTTGCTGCCTGGCCGTTAAAGCTTTCATTCCGCCCCCTGGGTGTATATACAGTTATGCTGTGAGTATATACAGCAAAAGGCGATTATGGAATCAAAATTAAGCAAAAAACGGCGGTCTGGGGCAAAACTGGAAGCGTTATCGAAAATGGCCCCACAGCAGGGAAACCCATGTGAAGAGCGCCAACAGGATCGACATCAGCACCGCCGCTGACCCCATGTCCTTCGCGCGGCCGGAAAGCTCATGAAATTCAGGGCCGATGCGGTCTACCACCGCCTCGATGGCGCTGTTGAGTATTTCAACGATCATCACCAGTACTACCGAGCCAATCAGCAGCACGCGGGTAATGGCGTCAACATTGAGAAAAGCAGCGATAATAATGGCCAGAATCACCACAATCGCCTCCTGGCGAAAGGCGGCTTCGTTAAGCCAGGCGGCGCGGACCCCCTTCCAGGAGTAGCCTGCCGCTTTAATGATTCGGGTGAGTCCGGTGGTATTGTTGGCCATGAAAGAACCTTTTTATGTAATGAACAGCAATGTCTATGTAAGCTTACCGAGGTACAAAAGAAATTGTGCGCGCTTTCTGATATTCTTGCGCCGCAACGGCATTATTAACCAGAGGCTTTACATCGTTTATGTCCGGCTGGCCACGAATTTACTACAAATTACTTAATTTACCATTAAGCGTACTGGTAAAAAGCAAATCGATCCCGGCGGAACCTGCTCAGGAGCTGGGGCTCGATACGTCACGCCCTATTATGTATGTTTTGCCTTACAACTCGAAGGCAGACTTACTCACCCTGCGCGAGCAGTGCCTGGCGCATGATTTGCCCGACCCGCTGGAACCGCTGGAAATTGATGGCGTGGAACTCCCGCGCTACATCTTTATTCACGGCGGCCCGCGCGTCTTTACCTGGTACACGCCAAAAGAAGAGTCCATTAAGCTCTTTCATGACTATCTGGACCTGCACCGCAGCCACCCGGACCTGGATGTGCAGATGGTGCCGGTGTCAGTCATGTTTGGCCGCTCTCCAGGCCGCGAAAAAGGCGAGGTGAACCCGCCGCTGCGGATGCTCAACGGGGTGCAGAAATTCTTCGCTATCTCCTGGCTGGGCCGCGACAGCTTTGTGCGCTTCTCGCCATCTGTCTCCCTGCGCCGAATGGCGAACGAGCACGGCACCGACAAAACCATCGCCCAGAAGCTGGCGCGCGTCGCGCGTATGCACTTTGCCCGCCAGCGCCTGGCCGCCGTTGGCCCGCGCCTGCCTGCCCGTCAGGATCTGTTTAATAAATTGCTGGCGTCGAAAGCCATCGCCAAAGCGGTGGAAGACGAAGCGCGTAGCAAAAAAATATCCCATGAAAAGGCGCAGCAAAACGCCATTGCGCTAATGGAAGAGATTGCCGCGAACTTCTCTTACGAGATGATTCGCCTGTCCGACCGCATTCTGGGCTTTACCTGGAACCGCCTCTATCAGGGGATCAACGTCCATAACGCCGAGCGCGTGCGGCAACTGGCCCATGATGGCCATGAAATTGTCTATGTGCCCTGCCACCGCAGCCATATGGACTACCTGCTGCTCTCGTATGTGCTCTACCATCAGGGGCTGGTGCCGCCACATATCGCCGCAGGCATCAACCTGAACTTCTGGCCGGCAGGGCCGGTTTTCCGCCGTCTGGGGGCGTTCTTCATTCGTCGCTCTTTCAAAGGCAACAAGCTCTATTCCACCGTTTTCCGCGAATATCTGGGCGAGCTGTTCCAGCGCGGCTATTCGGTTGAATATTTTGTTGAGGGCGGTCGTTCCCGTACCGGACGTTTGCTGGACCCGAAAACCGGGACGCTGTCGATGACCATCCAGGCGATGCTGCGCGGCGGCACGCGCCCTATCACCCTGGTGCCGATTTATATCGGTTACGAGCATGTGATGGAGGTCGGCACCTACGCCAAAGAGCTGCGCGGAGCCACCAAAGAGAAAGAGGGCTTTGCCCAGATGGTGCGCGGCCTGAGCAAACTGCGCAATCTCGGCCAGGGGTATGTCAACTTCGGCGAGCCAGTCCCGCTGATGAACTACCTTAACCACCATGTGCCCGAGTGGCGTGAATCTATCGATCCTATCGAAGCGGTGCGCCCGGCCTGGCTGACGCCGACGGTGAACGCTATCGCCGCTGATGTGATGGTGCGTATTAATAACGCCGGGGCGGCCAACGCCATGAACCTCTGCTGTACCGCGCTGCTAGCATCGCGCCAGCGGTCATTGACCCGTGAGCAGCTTACCGAGCAGCTGGACTGCTACCTTAATCTGCTGCGCAATGTGCCTTATGCCGCAGATGCGACGGTGCCCTCTCTGACCGCAAGCCAGCTTATCGATCACGCTCTGCAGATGAATAAGTTCGAGGTCGAGAAAGACACCATCGGCGACATCATCATCCTGCCGCGCGAGCAGGCGGTACTGATGACCTACTATCGCAATAACATCGCCCATATGCTGATGCTGCCGTCACTGATGGCGGCCATTATCACTCAGCATCGCCATATTTCTCAGGAAGAGATGCTGCGTCATGTCGAGCTGCTCTACCCGATGCTGAAAGCGGAGCTGTTCCTGCGTTGGGAGAAGGCCGAACTGGCGGAGGTGCTGGAGGCGCTGACCCAGGAGATGCTGCGTCAGGGGCTTATTACCGTAAAAGACGGCAAGCTTTGCATTAACCCTGGACGTTCCCGCACTCTGCAGCTGCTGGCTGCGGGCGCGCGCGAGACCCTTCAGCGTTATGCGATTACCTTCTGGCTGCTGAGCGCCAACCCGGCAATGAACCGTAGCACGCTGGAAAAAGAGAGCCGCACGCTGGCACAGCGCCTGTCTGTTCTGCATGGTATTAACGCGCCGGAGTTTTTCGACAAGGCGGTATTCAGTACGCTGGTGCTGACGCTGCGCGATGAAGGGTATATCAGCGATACCGGAGATGCCGAACCCGCCCAGACGCTGGCGGTGTATCAGCTGCTGGCGGAGTTGATTACCTCAGATGTGCGTTTGACGATTGAGAGCGCCACGCAGGGCGAATAAAGGTTGCATCCGGGAACAGCGCCGCCTGTTCCCCTCACCCTGACCCTCTCCCCACAGGGGAGAGGGGATTAATCAGAATAAGGCCTTACGCCATATAGCTTGTCGCAAGGCCGATAAACAGCACCAAACCGACATAGTTATTGTTCATAAACGCTTTAAAACAGGCGTCGCGGTCGCGGTTCACGATCAGCTTCTGCTGATAAACAAACAGCGCGCCTGCCACCAGCACCGACCAGTAGAATGACCAGCCCAGGCCGTTAAGCCAGCCAATCGTCACCATCAGCGCCAGCACCGCCACCTGCATAATGCCGATAATCAACTTATCGTTTTTACCAAACAGAATGGCCGTCGACTTGATGCCGATTTTCAGATCATCGTCCCGGTCCACCATCGCATACTGGGTGTCATAGGCCACCGCCCAGAAGATATTGGCAAGGAACATGAGCCAGCAGCTCAGCGGGACGGTCTCGCTGACCGCGGCAAAGGCCATCGGGATAGACCAGCCGAAAGCTGCCCCCAGCACCACCTGCGGCAGGTGGGTGTAGCGCTTCATAAACGGATATACCCAGGCCAGCGCCAGCCCCGCCACCGAGAGCAGAATCGTCATCATATTAAGGGTCAGCACCAGCGCAAACGCCAGCAGCACCAGCACCACGAACAGGCCGCGCGCCTCGTTTTCCGTTACCGCGCCGCTGGGCAGCGGGCGGTTAGCCGTTCGCTTCACGTGGCCGTCGAATTTGCGGTCGGCGTAATCATTGACCACGCACCCTGCCGCACGCATCAGCCAGACGCCGGCAATAAACACCAGCAAAATCCACAGCGGCGGCACGCCCGGCGTTGCGACCCACAGCGCCCACAGCGTCGGCCAGAGCAGTAGCAAAGCGCCAATTGGCTTATCCGTGCGCATTAGTCGGTGAAAGGCCAGCAGCTTATTCTGCGTGAGACTCCACTCCATTTTTTTATCCTCTTAGTACAGCGGCGATGCAGGCAAAAACAGTTCGGTCAGCAACAGGGGCTTCCCGCCCAGACGCAGCCGTGAACGGCGTCCCCACAGCGAATCGTGACGACCGACCTCAATGAAATCACGCGTCAGGGTGGATGATGTAAAGAGATAGCGCCCAAGCGGCGTGGTGCCAATCCGCTGTAGCGCAAGTTCCGGCCCGGACAGGGTGGACTCTGGCACTACCGTGCGAGCGGCAAGCCAGGGCTCGCCGTCGGCGCAGAGCAAAATTTCCCGCAGCCAGTAGCGATCGTCTTCCGGCAGAAGGCGACGTTCATCATCGGTTAATTCGTCAGTGATAAAGGCTTCGCGCAGCAGAATAACGCTTACCTGTTTCCCCTGCTGCTCAAAACGTTTGGTCATGGAATCTTCCAGCAGCAGCCAGTCGAGCAGCTGTGGTTCAAGCGCGGGTAGTGCGTCAAAATAGCGCAGCGCACGCAGTTGCGTAAGCGCGGGGTGTGACATGCCTTACTCTCCAGTACAGAACGTTACATCATTGTATCGTAGAACAGGCGGGGCCGTGCGGGGAAACTTCCTGTAGTTTTCATCAGCGCAACAGATATGCAACAGCGCTGTTGCGCCGAAAAAAGGGTGCGTCAGGCGACGCACCAGGTGTTGCAAACATCAGCATTGCGGGGAGACGGTTACCCCTTGCCTTTTACACTGCTGATAAATGTCGTTCGGGCGGATGTAGACCCGAGGCGTTCAGCTTCATTCAAGAGTTTCAGCGCCTTATCGATATCGCCCTTCGCTACCGCCTGTTTAATGGCCTGGTTGAAGTAGCTTTCGGTATCGTTAAGCATCGGCTCGCTTTTCGCGGCCGGAGCGGGAGCCGGTGTTGGGGCTGCCACAGGCGCAGGGGCGGCAGCTGGCGCGCTGTAGGCGGTGGCTGCCGCCGCGGTGTTGCCCACCGTTACCGGGCCTGGGCCTGAGGAACCAAACAGCGGGCCAACCAGTACGCTGGAGCCGCTGCTGGTTTTCACTTTCAGTTTTACTACGCCATCCGTTACGTGGCGGGCGATAGGATCGGGAATATCCGGCACGGCGTTACCCGCCCCTTTCGCATAGGATTTGGCCGGGTCCGTCAGCTTTGTGGTCTGGCGCAGATCGTTTTCGGTGGTGAAGACCAGCAGATAGATTTTTTGCTGGCCCAGCGCCGGGGTCAAACGCATCACCCCTTCCAGACGATCGGCGCTCATGACCCCCGGCTCCTGATAGCTAAAGTAGCTGCTGGGGAAGAAGGCGGCTGGCGACATATTCTGGTCGAGCACCAGCACGTTCGGTGCGAAGACGCTGGTCTGTTTGCTCACTTCGCTGGTCAGGGTAAGTGTCAGTTCGCCGATATTTGCCGGTACGCTATACGCGGCGACCGGGCCGCTGATGCCCGCCACATTCAGGCGCTGGCCTGCGGTGGCAAGCGTGGTGGTTTGCGTTTTGCTCTGATCCACCGGGGTCCAGCTTAGCTGCTGGAGCGCAGAGGCCGGAATGGCCGGAGCGGCGGTGGTATTTTGCGGAACGATATTAACATCCGCGAGGCTAACCCCAGGCGCTGCCGCGAATAATCCGGCGGTCAGGCACAGGGCGACGAGACTTTTTTTCATTTTCATTATTATCACCTTCTTCACGTGAGCCAGCGCTCGCCAGGCAATAGCGCGCCGTCTCGAAGTGAGGGGCTTGCGCCCCTCTTGTTATCGTTACGTCAGGTTAATGCGCGATTACCACCAGATTTCCATCTGTGCGCCGAAGGTCCACTCATCGTTATCGCCACGACTGAAGGTTTTGGCGCTGGTGTCGCGGTAGGCAATACCAGAGGTGTAACCGGCACCTGAATCGTTGTTGGCATAACCCCATTTCTCATCCCATTTCGCATAGGTCGCGAACACGCGGATAGCCGGACGGGACCAGATGCTGTCGCCCGCCTGCCACTGTTGCGCAAGGGTGATTTTGTACTGGTTGTTGGTTTCGTCGGTGCGCTGGGATTTCACGTTGTCATAGCCCACTTCCAGCAGGGTGCTCATGATCGGCGTCCATTTGAACATCGGACGAACGCCCACGGTCCACCATTTGGTGCCGTTGTTGTTGTCACGATCGATGTTCTGGTACATGCCGACGTACATCAGATCCCAGCTGTCGCCCAGCGAGATCGCGCCGTGATCCAGCACACGCCACAGCGATCCGTCGTTATCGACGCTGCCGCCCTGCGGGATCCCTTTACCGTTTGAAGTCATCGAGTCGGTGCCGTACTGCAGCACAAACTTGTTAAAGCCTTTCAGCATGCTCTGGGTGTGTTCAGCGGTGAACATCCAGCCATCTTTAGAGGCGCCCGGCGCCAGGTCGTAGTCATCCGGCAGGTTGGTGTGACCGTAATCCACGCCCAGTTCCAGCGTGCCGCCTGGGTTGATCTCCATCTGCGCTAAACGCACGTCGAAGACATCGTTCGGCACCAGGTTGTCATAAACGCGGTTGCCAAACGCATCGCGGTCGGCGAAGGTGCCGGAACCACCGGACTCAGACGAGCGGGTCGCCGCTAAAGAGAGTTTACCGAAGCCCAGATCGATGTTTTCAATACCTGCGCCAGGACCGGAAATATCCCAGTAGTAGAAGTCGATCATGTGGACGTCATGACGCTGATAGAAGCGTTTACCGGCCCAGATGGTGGAGCCTGGCAGCGCGTCGATCAGGTTTTTACCCTGCACGTTAGCTTCGCGGAACGCCGGGCTGGTGGATTCCCAGTCGTTCTGTTGTGAAACGGAGTAGGCGACGTTGGTATCGAAATAGAAGCTCTTATCGCCCTCTTTCCATACTTCCTGGCCCAGTTTCAGTTCTGCATAGGTTTCGCATTCGTTACCAAGACGATACTTACTTTGGGCGCCGGTGGCCTGGAAGCACTGCTGCTCGCCGCCGCTGCCGGTCCAGCCGATACCCGAACGGGCGTAGCCTTTAAAATCGACAGCGCCCGCGTGGGCAGAAAGAATGCCCGCGGTAATGGCGACTGCCAGTGGAAGTTTGCGCAGAGTAGTCATCGTTCTATCTCCTGAGATCATTGCTTTTCTTTGAACGCTTCGCCTGTTACGCCCGTTATTGACGGCGCAGGGTGCGCGTTTTTCTAATGGGAAGCCTTAAACGCCCGGCTCTTTATGCAGCCGACGACAGGCGGTGCCATCTTCACGAAACAGATGGCAGCGCTCCGGCGGCAGACCGATAGCGAATGTGGCCCCCTCTTCTACCAACACCACATCATTCTGGCGGTAGACCAGGTTTTGACGGATGGCGGGGATCTGGATATGAATTTGCGTTTCGTGACCAAGTTGTTCGACCACCTGAACTTCCCCTTCCAGGGTGACGTCGGCGATATCGCTGGGCAGCAGGTGCTCCGGGCGAATGCCCAGCGACATATTGCTGCCCACCTGCACGTTGGCGCTGTCGACTGGCAGCCAGACCTGCTGGCGATTGGGCAGTTCAACCTGTACCTGTTCAATGGCGGTGGCGGTCACTTTTACCGGCAGGAAGTTCATTTTCGGCGAGCCGATAAACCCGGCGACAAAGCGATCTGAAGGGTAGTGGTACAGCTCAAGCGGCTTGCCCACCTGCGCCACGCGCCCGGCGTCGAGCACCACTATCTTGTCGGCGAGGGTCATCGCTTCCACCTGGTCGTGGGTGACGTAGATCATCGTGCGGTTCAGGCGCTTGTGCAGGCGGGAGATCTCAATACGCATCTGTACGCGCAGCGCGGCATCAAGGTTAGAGAGCGGCTCATCGAGCAGAAAGACGCGCGGCTCCGCCACCAGCGTACGGCCAATCGCCACGCGCTGACGCTGGCCGCCGGAGAGCGCCTTCGGCTTACGCTCCAGCAGATGGGCCAGCTGCAACACCTCGGCTACCTGCGTCACGCGCTGGTTAATCACCTCTTTTTTCGCCCCGGCCAGCTTTAAGCCGAAGGACATGTTCTCCGCCACCGAAAGGTGGGGGTAGAGCGCATAGGACTGAAACACCATGCCGACGCCGCGTTCCGCAGGCGGTACATCATTCATACGGGTGTCGCCAATCAGCAGATCGCCGCTGGTAATTGTTTCCAGACCCGCGATCATTCGCAGCAGCGTCGACTTCCCACAGCCTGACGGGCCAACAAACACCACGAACTCTCCATCATGGATGTCGAGGTTGATATCTTTAGATACCACCACGTCGCCCCAGGCTTTCGTTACATTCCGCAGCTGTACGCTCGCCATGCCCTTCTCCCTTCGTTACAACCTGTCACTAAAAGAAACAATCAAGATGGGCTGACTATGGGCCATTACGGAAAGGGACGAATCCTCCGCCCCCTCGCTTTTTAATGGGGGAGGAGATGGGAGGATGAGGCGGACGCCTCTGCCCCCCACGCCGTTGGACTTACGAGAAAATCGTGATGCAGGCAGCAAAAATGGGCGCTTTTTTATGTGCGCTGACACACATAAAGAAACTTTCTGTAACAGGGATCACACAAATCCCCCCTGGGGCGTAGGTTTAAGGAGGATGAGAAGCGCTTGCCAACAAAGGAGACTACATCCCGTCAAACCACCAAACTTATCCACGAGCACATCACCTAAAGGACGGGATATATGAAATTGAAAACAGGCGCACGCATCCTCGCATTGTCCGCACTGACAACGATGATGTTCTCCGCTTCTGCCCTCGCAAAGATTGAAGAAGGAAAGCTGGTTATCTGGATCAACGGCGACAAAGGCTATAACGGCCTGGCCGAAGTGGGTAAAAAATTCGAAAAAGACACCGGTATCAAAGTCACCGTTGAACACCCGGACAAGCTGGAAGAGAAGTTCCCGCAGGTTGCCGCGACCGGCGACGGCCCGGACATCATCTTCTGGGCCCATGACCGTTTCGGCGGCTACGCGCAGTCTGGCCTGCTGGCGGAAGTGACGCCGGATAAAGCTTTCCAGGACAAACTGTTCCCCTTCACCTGGGACGCGGTGCGTTATAACGGCAAGCTGATTGCCTACCCGGTAGCGGTAGAGTCCCTGTCGCTGATTTACAACAAAGACCTCGTACCGAACCCGCCGAAAACCTGGGAAGAGATCCCGGCGCTGGATAAAGAGCTGAAAGCGAAAGGTAAGAGCGCCCTGATGTTCAACCTGCAGGAGCCGTACTTCACATGGCCACTGATTGCCGCCGACGGCGGTTACGCCTTCAAGTTCGAAAACGGCAAATACGACGTGAAGGATGTTGGCGTCGACAGCGCCGGGGCGAAAGCGGGCCTGAGCTTCCTGGTCAAGCTGGTTAAAGATAAACACATGAATGCCGACACCGATTACTCCATCGCGGAAGGGGCATTCAATAAAGGCGAAACCGCGCTGACCATCAACGGTCCGTGGGCGTGGACCAACATCGATAAGAGCAAGGTCAACTACGGCGTTGCGCCGCTGCCGACCTTCAACGGTAAACCGTCTAAACCGTTCGTGGGCGTGCTGAGCGCAGGTATTAACGCCGCCAGCCCGAACAAAGAGCTGGCGAAAGAGTTCCTTGAGAACTACCTGCTGACCGACCAGGGCCTGGATGAAGTCAACAAAGACAAGCCGCTTGGCGCAGTCGCGCTGAAATCTTTCCAGGAGCAGTTAGCGAAAGACCCACGCATCGCCGCCACGATGGATAACGCCCAAAAAGGCGAAATCATGCCGAACATCCCGCAGATGGCCGCCTTCTGGTACGCCACCCGCACGGCGGTGATCAACGCAGTAAGCGGACGTCAGACGGTGGATGCCGCGCTGAAAGACGCGCAGGGCCGCATTACCAAGTAATACCTGTAGTCCCTTATTTCTCAGGAAGTAAGGATTGTTAAATACGTTGTTTACACGAAATCATTCGTGCTGCATCGAGGCGGCAAGGATGCAAATCCCCAGGAGCTTACAAAAGTAAGTGACTGGGGTGCGTATCCGCTGCCAACAAAGAGGCAGCGCGAAGGATGAAGTGTAAAGAGGAAAATCCCCATGGATGTCGTAAAAAAGAAACACTGGTGGCAGAACCGGCAGTTCACATGGTCAATCATTGGCCTGCTTGCCTTACTGGTGGGATATCTTGTCGTTTTAATGTATGCCCAGGGGGAATACCTTTTCGCCATCACGACGCTGATTTTAAGCTCGATTGGCCTGTACATTTTCGCCAACCGGAAAGCCTACGCCTGGCGCTATGTTTACCCTGGCCTTGCGGGCATGGGGCTGTTTGTCCTGTTCCCCCTCATTTGCACTATTGCTATCGCCTTCACGAACTACAGCAGCACCCACCAGCTTACTCAGGAACGCGCGCAGCAGGTTCTGCTGGATCGCTCGTTCCAGGCGGGCAAAACCTATAACTTCGCCCTCTACCCGGCGGGGAGTGAATGGCGTCTGGCCCTGACCGACGGCGAAAGCGGCAAAAATTACCTGTCGGAGCTGTTTAAGCTCGGCGGCGAACAGAAAATCGCGCTGAAAGAGAGCGACGCCCTGCCGGAAGGCGAGCGCGGCAATCTGCGCGTTATTACGCAAAACCGCACCGCCCTGAACCAGCTGACGGCGGAATTACCGGACGGCAGCAATGTCATCATGAGTTCGCTGCGCCAGTTCTCCGGCACCACCCCGCTCTACACGCTTGCCGATGACGGCACGCTGACCAACAATCAGAGCGGCGTGAAATACAAGCCGAATAACAGCCAGGGTTTTTATCAGGTGGTCAATGCGGATGGCAGCTGGGGAGAAGAGCAGCTCAGCCCTGGCTATACCGTGACCATCGGTTGGGATAACTTCACCCGCGTCTTCCAGGACGACGGCATTCAAAAGCCCTTTATCGCGATTTTCGTCTGGACGGTGGTTTTCTCGGTGCTGACCGTACTGCTCACCGTAGCGGTGGGCATGGTGCTGGCCTGCCTGGTGCAGTGGGAATCGCTGAAAGGCAAAGCCATCTACCGGGTGCTGTTGATTCTGCCCTACGCCGTGCCGTCGTTTATCTCCATTCTGATCTTCAAAGGGCTGTTCAACCAGAGCTTTGGCGAAATCAACATGATGCTGAGCGCGCTGTTTGGCATCAAACCGGCCTGGTTCAGCGACCCGACCACCGCCCGCTCGATGATTATTATCGTCAACACCTGGCTGGGCTATCCGTACATGATGATCCTCTGCATGGGGCTGCTGAAAGCCATCCCGGACGATCTGTATGAGGCCTCGGCAATGGACGGCGCAGGGCCGTTCCAGAACTTCTTTAAAATTACGCTGCCGCTGCTGATTAAGCCGTTAACGCCGCTGATGATCGCCAGCTTCGCCTTTAACTTTAATAACTTCGTGCTGATTCAGCTTCTGACCAACGGCGGCCCGGACCGTATCGGCACCACCACGCCTGCCGGGTATACCGACCTGCTGGTGAGCTACACCTACCGCATCGCCTTTGAGGGCGGCGGCGGTCAGGACTTCGGCCTCGCTGCCGCTATCGCTACGCTTATCTTCCTGCTGGTGGGCGCGCTTGCGATAGTGAATCTGAAAGCCACGCGCATGAAATTTGACTAAGGAGGGCGATAAAAATGGCTATGGTCCAGGCAAAATCGCAAAAGCTCAGGCTGTTCATCACACACGTATTACTGCTGGTGTTTATCGCCGCTATTATGTTCCCGCTGCTGATGGTTATCGCTATCTCCCTGCGTGAAGGCAACTTCGCAACGGGCAGCCTGATCCCGGAGACCATCTCCTGGGAGCACTGGAAACTGGCGCTGGGCTTTAGCGTCGAACACGCTGATGGCCGCGTAACGCCGCCGCCCTTCCCGGTGCTGCTGTGGCTGTGGAACTCGATTAAAATCGCCGGGATCACGGCCATTGGCGTCGTGGCGCTCTCCACCACCTGCGCCTATGCCTTTGCCCGTATGCGTTTTCCCGGCAAAGCGACGCTGCTGAAAGGGATGCTGATTTTCCAGATGTTCCCGGCGGTGCTGTCGCTGGTGGCGCTGTACGCGTTGTTCGACCGTCTCGGCCAGTACATTCCGTTTATCGGCCTGAACACCCACGGCGGGGTGATTTTCGCCTACCTCGGCGGGATTGCGCTGCACGTCTGGACGATTAAAGGCTATTTCGAAACCATCGATAACTCGCTGGAAGAGGCCGCCGCGCTGGATGGCGCCACGCCGTGGCAGGCGTTTCGCCTGGTGCTGCTGCCGCTGTCGGTGCCGATTCTGGCGGTGGTATTTATCCTGTCGTTTATCGCCGCCATCACCGAAGTGCCGGTGGCCTCTCTGCTGCTGCGTGATGTCAACAGCTACACACTGGCAGTAGGGATGCAGCAATATCTCAACCCGCAAAACTACCTGTGGGGGGATTTTGCGGCGGCGGCGGTGCTCTCTGCCATTCCCATTACCGTTGTCTTCCTGCTTGCCCAGCGCTGGCTGGTTAATGGCCTGACGGCGGGCGGGGTAAAAGGGTAAGTTTTTCGTTAGATGCCACTGTAGTCCTCATTGGAATATTGACCCGACTTGTGACTGTTATTACGTGTTTTGGCGCTCCGTGGAGCGCCTTTTTTTATTCGCGTTTCAGCCGCTTCGAGTTGCACAGCCACAGCGTTATCACCAGCAGCAGGATCGCGCCGGAGTAAATCAGCACGTCCATCGGCGATTTATGATCGACGATAATCAGCCGCACAATGGCGGTTATGCCGATATAGATAAAATAGCGAAGGGGGAAGTGAAAGCCGGACTGAAAGTATTTCACAATCAGGGCGATAAACTCGAAATAGAGGAAGTAGACCACCAGCCCCTCCACCAGCGCATATTTGCTGGTTTGCTCTGGGGCGAATAGCACATCGGCCAGATGGAGCGTCTCTTTGCCGAGAAACACCACCAGGATCAGACCAAGGCTCAGCAGGCCAAGGTTGAGCACGGTTTGCAGAACCGTTGAGATGAACTCAACGCGCGGGCGAGTCAGGGATGTCATACAGCACCTCATTCTCAGTGGCGAGCCTTCTGTATAACGCAAAAATGTGATCCAGATCTAGTTTATTTGCTTATATTTTGTACCGCTGCGTGATGAGATAGCGAGCGATAAAAGACAATAAGGGACATTTTTCCGTGTTAACCATACATAAGGCGCAGCCAGAGGATGCCGGGCTGCTTCATCAGATGGGTTATACCAGCTACCGTCACCACTTTGCGCATCTGTGGCATGAAAAGCAGGAGATGGAGGCATTCCTTGAACAGGAGTACGCCCTGCCCGTGCTGGACCAGAGCTTACGGGACGCTGCCTGCTGCTGGCTTATTGCCGCTACCGACAAGCCTGTCGGTTTCGCCAAATTCAGCTTTCGCCAGCCGGTTACGCCGCAGGGGCCTGCCGGGACGCTGCTGCATAAGCTCTATTTTCTCCCGGGCATGACCGGTAAAAGCTACGGCGAACGGCTGTTTGAAGAGGTAGTTTGCCACGCTCGCGCCAGGGGCGAGGCATTTCTGTGGCTTGAGGTGTTAGCCGCCAACCCGCAGGCACGGCGGTTTTATGAACGCCAGGGTTTGCGTCATCTCCACGACACCGTGTTCGGGAGCGCATCGCAACAAAGCACGCTGCATATTCTCGGCAGAGAGATATAAACGCTGCGCGGGCTATTCCCGGATGCGGCATTGCCTTATCCGGGCTACGGTTCAGGTAGATACTGTTAACGTCCGCAATCCTTTTAGCCACAGCTGACTCGCCTTTCAGGCATCACCGCCACAGCGACATCGTTGTAACCTGATGGCACTGGGCATGCAGCGAGGGGTTGTGTCCCCGCTGAAATCGGTGAGACGGAGACCCGATGACAAGGTCAGGCCGCCAGGGATGGCGGACTGAGGTTTGTCGAGACAGGACGTCGAGTCAAACCGGCCGCAGGCAGCGGGGCGGGAGGCGAACGCAGTGCGAAGCACCGATTTCCTGACGGGGGAGCGGGGATTGCTAAGGGGAACGCGGTGTTCCCCTTAGCCCGTTCACGTGCCAGGGAGGCGACATATCGCCATGAACATGAGGTGAACGGAACAAACCTCCTGAGCCGCATGTTCCCCTCACCCTAACCCTCTCCCCACAGGGGAGAGGGGATTGATTCGTAACCGGGGTAAGGCGAAAGCCGCGCCCGGGAGTCTGCGATCAGCGGAAGTTCATGCTCTTGTCGCTGGTCAAACTATAGAGATCGAACTTACGCCCCAACTGCTGGCCGCCGTCGCGGGTGAGCGGCGTCCAGCCAATCGCCGCGCGGCTGCGAGTCGCCCCGGAAGAGAAGAGATCCAGCGGAATCGAAACGTAAACCCCTTTGGTGAAATCCCCTTCCCCGTACTCATCCGGCGACACGTTGGTCAGGGTGGCATAAGCCCCCACCACCACGCCGCTGTCGAAGTGTTTGGCCACTTCCAGCGTGCCGCCTTTATCGCCTGCCAGATACTGACCGACGCTCGCCTTGATCAGGACATCCTGCGCAAACGAAGGCGTCCAGTAGGCGGTGAGGTGGCCCGTCTTAACGCTGTAGTCGGTGAATTTCATCAGATCCTGCGCGCTGCGCCAGTCACGCTGCTTCACGTAGTTCGCGTCAATACCAAACGCCCAGTTACTGTCTACCGGACGGTACAGCACCTCCGCCCCGGCACCGCCGAACATGGTTTCCAGATAGCCGCCGTAGACCTGGCCGTAGAAACTGTTCCCCAGGTACTGGAAGTAGTTGGCCTGCAGGTTATTTACATAGACATCGTTCTGCACGTAGTCGCGCACATGGGTGCGCACGCGCGGCAGCGCTGAATCTTTCGGCGGGTTGGTGTAGTTGAATTTATCGTAGTTATTGTCGATGTTGGCGAACAGGCTGCCGGTGGTCAGCAGATGGTCGGTCAGCCACCAGTCGGCGGTGGCCATCACGCCCAGCTGATACATGTAGAAACCTTCCGGCCCGCCAATCGACTGGTTGAGCACCGGATCGAGATGGAAATCGAAGCGCGATTTCTCAATATACCAGCCCTGCTCGGTGCTCTGGGGCACGATCGGCTCGACGCGTTTTTGCACCAGATCTGTTTCATGGCCCAGCGGCTCGCCTTCCAGATGGCGCTGCAGGCTGGCGACATCGGTTTCGGTGGTCACCTGCGGCATATTCAGGCGGTTTTCCGTTACGCGGATGGTGCGAATACCTTCCGGCAGGTCGTTCATGATAATGCGGTTGGCGCGCTCTACACCCTCGCGGGCGTCGCGGTATTTCACCTGCTCGCCGGTCACGTACAGCGTGTCGCCCTTCACCTGAATCTGCGGGTCGGCCAGCCCGGCGTTGTATTTCAGCAGCGTAAGCTGGTTTGCCACCACCGAATGCTGGAGGATGGCGTCCTGCGGCTGCGGCTGATACTGCGGCCGGGCGTTATCGTTATAGCGCGGGCGCAGGTCGTTGAAGTTATTACGCAGGGTAAAGCCAAACATCCACGTGTTGCCGCGCTCGTAGCTCAGGTTGACATCGGCCCAGTCCGTAACCCGGTAGATCGCGCCAACGTTGAACTTGCTCTTTTGCGGCAGTTTGCCGGCAAAATCCTGCTGATAGTTGTTGCCTTCATACTCCAGCTTCAGCCGCAACGGCTGCCAGGGCGTCTGATACTCGACGCCGCCGAACAGCGAGGCCGGGCCGTGGAACATGCCGCTGGCGTCCACCGAGCCGGCCTGGTTGTAGCTGTTATCGCGATAGCAGAATTTTTCGTCGTAGGAGCAAAGCGGGTTTTTGACGTTGCCGGCGGTGCCCAGATAGCCCCAGCCCAGCCCGAGCGAGAAGTCGAACGGCCCCCAGGCTTTGTTGGCCACGACATATTCGCCGTCAAACAGCCCTGTCCCGCCGATATCCCGCGCGCCAACCGCCACCTGCGGCAGCCAGTAGCTCTCTTCCCACAGGCGTAATTTCAGATCGAACGCTTTGTCTTTATAAGACTGATCGCCGGAGAAGGCCTCGACGCTGCTGTATTTGCGGGTGCGAACGTCGGTGTAGCGCAGCGTTGTCTCCAGCCACGGGAAAAGCTGCACCGAGCCGGAGTAGTAGCGGTACTGGTCGTTATCGCGATAGTTGAGGCTGATTTCCCCTTCCCGCGCCATACGCGCGGTGGGGGTTTGCAGAAGCCCTACGCCGCCAAAGTCGGACTGGGACGGGCCAATGGGTGCCGGATACGTTTCGGCCTGGCAGGCGGCACTCACGCCCAGCGCCAGTACGCTGATGACAAACGATTTTTTCATTATTATTCCGGTATCCGATGCGTCAGAGAATCAATAATGTCGGCGTTGAGCGTCTCGTTGCGCGCGCCCCACAGATCGGGGGCGAAGCCGACAAAAATCACGCTGCCGGGCATGGGTTCGACATGACGACGGTTCCAGTACGCCACCGGCACTTTTTGCGTATCGCCATTGGGGTAAATCACCCAGGCGTAGCTCTTGTCGCCGCCGCTCAGCACGCTCATCTCGTCCAGGTAACTCACCACGTCACGCCCCGGCGTAAAGGCTTTTTTGCCCGGCTGACTGACCAGCCCCACCACGGTAATGGTCGTGGGCTGCGGCCCTGTCCACAGGCTGTACTCCCCCTCCAGAGGCGGGTTAGCGCCCGATGCCACGCGAACATAATCCGGGTCGAGATTGACCTTCTGCCGCCCCGTGACGCGGATCTCTTGCAACTGACGGCGTAGCGCACTCACCGCCGCCGCGCTGTCGCCGCTCTCTTCGCCAGCCAGCACGTCAAGCTGCGCCAGCAGCGATTGCTGACGCTGTTCCTGCGCCGCCGTGGCCTGACGTTCGCTGATGACCGCCCCCGGCCACCAGCTCTGGGCCAGCCGCGGCTGCCCGACCACATCAATCAGATGCGCCGCGTTAGTCAGCGTTTTGGCTTTACTGTCGCCGGAAACGTAGACGTTTACCGTGCCGGCGGCATGGGCCTGGGATAATGCCAGACTAATGGAAAAAGCGACGCCACAGAGAGTTCTCATGATTTCGCCGCCTTGATCAGAGTCGTTTTAACCGGGAACCAGTTCGTCCCCAGGTACTGTTCAGACTGGCGAATCAGCCCGTCCTCATCCACCCAGTAACGGTTTCGCCAGCTCGCCTGGTCAGTGGAAACCTCTTCTTCAAGAACGCGCACGCGGGTGACGTCGCTCCCCACGGTGATGGAATCGGTGCCGTTCCAGCGAAATACCGAACGTGCCGTGGCATAGCGCACCTGGTTATGCTCCGTCCAGCCCATGGTTCTGGTCCAGCTTGCGCCATCAACTATCTGGTTTGGCCTTGCCAGCGGGTCAGCCGCCAGGTTGTTCACTTCCAGCAGGTTATCGCCGCCCAGCACCGTTTTTACGATGCGGTAATGCTGCGTCACAATAACCGCCTGATCCTGCGTCGCCCATTTCTGCTGGCCGTTTTCCGCGAAGGCCAGAACCACGAACAGCTGCGGGCCGCCGTTGAGCTGCACGTACTGGCTGGCGTAAGGCATATTCGCAATATCGTCATCGGTTAAGTGAACGCCGGGCGTGCCAAACATACTTTCCCACAGCGAGTGGCCCAGCCCTTTGGTGGTGGCTGAGCAGGCCTGAATCAGCAGGCAAATCAGAATAATTGCAGGTCGCTTCACGACTCTTCTCCAGAGGGGACGAAATAACCACACCGAAGTGTGGTTATGATTAAAGTACTCGTGGTTATTGAGTACTGGTGGTCGTGGTGGTGGTGGTTCCGGTATTGGAACCGTCGCCGCCGCCGGTTGCCGCCAGGGCAACACCCACCGCAGAGCTTACGGTGCTGACGCTGGTCGCTGAGGAGCTACCCGCAGAGACCGCCGTCGCCGCCGAGCCTGCCGCTTCACCGACCTGAACCGGTGCCGCTAAGGCAGACGTCGCCGCAAGCGCGGTGATGGCAAAAATGCCATACAGTGCTTTTTTCATATCAATTTCCCTTCAATGAATGAATGGAGATTTGCCTGAAATACACAGGCGAAGACGAGTATACACAACTAAAGCAGGCTATTTAGACAATGGGAAACGCAGCGGCGAGTTTTAAGAAAATTGGAAAAACGGCTAATATACGAAAGAGTTATTTAATTTAAAACACTGTTATTTCAATAGGTTGTTATTTGAGACATAACAGCGAAGTATACGTAACATCTGAAAATAACACTGATGAATTACCGGGGTTTACGTCTTTTTCGGAATTACCTCAGAGCGGTGAATTAATCATATGCCAGGGCAACGGGAATTATCTGATAAAAAAAGCCGATATTATTATCGGCTTTTTTATCTGTGGCTATTAACGCATTAACGCCAGGCTTTATAACGATTGATCAGCCCATTGGTTGAGCTGTCGTGAGAGGAAATTTCGCTCTCATCGTTCAGCTCCGGCAGGATGCGGTTAGCCAGCTGTTTGCCCAGCTCAACGCCCCACTGGTCGAAGGTGAAGATGTTGAGGATTACGCCCTGGGTAAAGATTTTGTGCTCATACAGCGCAATCAGCGCGCCCAGGCTGAACGGAGTGATTTCGCGCAGCAGAATAGAGTTGGTCGGGCGGTTGCCTTCGAACACTTTAAACGGCACTACATGCTCAAGCTGAGCCGGATCTTTACCCTGGGAGCGATACTCCTGCTCCACGACCTCGCGGGATTTACCGAACGCCAGCGCTTCGGTCTGGGCGAAGAAGTTAGAGAGCAGCTTCTGATGATGGTCAGAGAGCGCGTTATGGGTAATGGCCGGGGCGATAAAGTCGCAGGGAACCATTTTGGTACCCTGGTGAATCAGCTGGTAGAACGCGTGCTGGCCGTTGGTGCCCGGCTCGCCCCAGATGATTGGGCCAGTCTGGTAATCCACCGGGTTGCCGTTACGGTCGACGTATTTACCGTTGGACTCCATGTTGCCCTGCTGGAAGTAAGCGGCAAAGCGATGCATATACTGGTCGTATGGCAGAATCGCTTCGGTTTCTGCGCCGAAGAAGTTGTTGTACCAGATACCAATCAGCGCCAGCAGCACCGGCAGGTTTTTCTCAGCCGGGGTCGTCGAGAAGTGCTTGTCCATCGCGTGCGCGCCGGAGAGCAGCTCAACAAAGTTGTCGAAGCCGACGGAGAGGATGATAGAGAGACCAATCGCCGACCACAGAGAGTAACGACCGCCGACCCAGTCCCAGAACTCGAACATATTGGCGGTATCAATGCCGAACTCGCCCACCGCTTTCGCATTGGTAGAGAGCGCCGCGAAGTGTTTCGCCACGTGCTGCTCATCGCCAGCGGTTTTCAGGAACCAGTCGCGCGCGCTGTGGGCGTTGGTCATGGTTTCCTGGGTGGTGAAGGTTTTGGAAGCGACCAGGAACAGGGTCGTTTCCGGGTTCACTTTTTTCAGCACTTCGGCGATGTGGGTGCCATCAACGTTGGAGACGAAGTGCATATTAAGGTGGTTTTTATACGGACGCAGCGCTTCGGTCACCATGAACGGGCCAAGGTCAGAGCCGCCGATACCGATGTTTACCACGTCGGTAATCGCCTTGCCGGTATAGCCTTTCCAGCTTCCTGAAATGATCGCCTCAGAGAAAGATTTCATCTTCTCCAGCACCGCGTTCACTTCCGGCATGACATCTTTGCCGTCAACCATAATCGGGGTATTGCTGCGGTTGCGCAGGGCCACGTGCAGCACGGCGCGATCTTCGGTGCGGTTGATCTTCTCGCCGGAGAACATGGATTTGATGGCGTCTGCCAGTTCGGTCTCTTTGGCCAGATCCTGTAGCTTAGCCAGCGTCTCTTCGGTAATGCGGTTTTTAGAAAAATCCACCAGCATCAAATCGTCGAACGTAGCGGAAAACTTAGCAAAACGGTCGTTATCTTTCGCGAACAGCTCAGCGATCGTAACGTCCTTCATCTCTTCAAAGTGTTTCTGTAGCGCCTGCCAGGCAGAAGTCTGCGTCGGATTGATGTTTTTCATGAGCAATACTCTTCTGATTTGAGAATTGTGACTGGGATCGATTGTAACGCCAGACACAGAAAAGTGTGATGGGTTTTAATGCCGTTCCCTGCGCATCGATCAAACACGGGTAAAAAGTATAGCGTTTAACGCCAGCATATAAGCACCATTACTACCCCTGCTCCCAGCATGAAAAATCCGCATAATCCCGGCGTTGACAGTATCAGTCACACATTTTATTTATAAATACGGTATTTGCGCCTGCACCGGTTTCTTTTCTGCCCTTGTGCTCAGGTCGCGTTTTTCTTTCCCTGACACGAGGTCGTTATGACAGATGTAATCGTTGCAAAATTTGGCGGCACCAGCGTTGCCGATTTTGATGCCATGAACCGCAGCGCGGATGTCGTGCTTGCCGATCCGAACGTACGCCTGGTGGTGCTTTCCGCCTCGGCGGGCGTCACCAATCTGCTGGTCGCTCTGGCCGATGGTCTGGAGACCAGCGAACGCTTCGTGAAGCTCGACGCGATCCGTAAAATCCAGTTCGATATCCTGGAGCGCCTGCAAAACCCCAACGTCATTCGTGAAGAGATTGAACGCCTGCTGGAGAACATCACCACGCTGGCGGAGGCCGCCTCGCTCGCTACGTCTACGGCGCTGACGGATGAACTGGTCAGCCACGGCGAGCTGATGTCGACCCTGCTGTTTGTGGAGATCCTGCGCGAGCGCGACGTGATGGCGCAGTGGTTTGACGTGCGCAAGATCATGCGCACCAGCGATCGCTTTGGCCGCGCGGAGCCGGATGTCGCGGCGCTTTCCGAACTCGCCACGCAGCAGCTTAAACCGCGTCTGGCGGACGGCCTGGTCATTACCCAGGGCTTTATCGGCAGCGAGGCCAAAGGGCGCACCACCACGCTTGGCCGCGGCGGCAGCGACTACACCGCCGCACTGCTTGGCGAAGCGCTGCAGGCGGCCCGCGTTGATATCTGGACCGACGTGCCCGGCATCTACACCACCGATCCACGCGTGGTGCCTGCGGCAAAACGTATTGATGAGATCGCCTTCGAAGAGGCGGCGGAGATGGCCACGTTCGGCGCGAAAGTGCTACACCCCGCGACCCTGTTGCCCGCCGTACGCAGCGATATCCCGGTCTTTGTCGGCTCCAGTAAAGATCCCCAAGCCGGCGGCACGCTGGTGTGCAATAAGACGCACAACCCGCCGCTGTTCCGCGCGCTGGCGCTGCGCCGCAAGCAGACGCTGCTTACGCTCCATAGCCTGAACATGCTCCACTCGCGCGGCTTCCTCGCCGAAGTGTTCGGTATTCTGGCGCGGCATAATATTTCGGTGGATTTGATCACCACCTCGGAAGTGAGCGTGGCGCTGACGCTCGACACCACCGGTTCAACGTCAACCGGGGACACGCTGCTCACCCAGGCGCTGCTGACCGAGCTCTCTTCCCTCTGCCGTGTGGAGGTGGAAGAGAACCTGGCGCTGGTGGCGCTGATTGGCAACGATTTGTCAAAAGCCTGCGGCGTGGGTAAAGAGGTGTTCGGCGTGCTGGAGCCGTTTAATATCCGGATGATCTGCTACGGCGCATCGAGCTATAACCTCTGCTTCCTGGTGCCGGGCACCGAGGCCGAGCAGGTGGTGCAGAAGCTTCATCACAACCTGTTTGAATGAGAGAGCAGGGCCGTATAACAGCTATACGGCCCGTCAGATTTACAGCATCCGCCGCTGGTGCTGTTTCTCGGTATGCACCCGCTTCACAATTTTATAGATCCATTGCAGCGTCAATTTATACTTCCTTGCCAGCTCCGCATAGTTGCGGCCATTACACTCTTCATAAATCTGGTAATCCCGCTCGGAGGCCCGGCTTGAAACCCCTTTTGGAAAGTAGATGCTTTGCCCGCCCCAGTTGCGCATCATCCGATCCGCGATGGCATGGCCGACATTCTCTGCCGATGCGCTGTCGACATTCATGCTTTCAATAAGGATTTGCGACGCGTGAAAGGCCAGATCGCTGATGATCTCCGGCACCCGAACTGTTTCTTTTGATTTTTGAATCATAAGTTATCTCCATATATCCTGCACCCCGTGCTGCCCGGAATCGCCTGTATAAAGGGAGCGCGTAAAACAGGTGCGTTAACTAACCGCAAATACATTCATAATTCGAATAAATAACACTTCCCTGATGGAATAATTATTTCAGAGAAAAATGTTTAATACATTTCTAATTCACAATTTGAATATATTTTACAGGCAGAGCGGTCTCTTTCTGATGGCCCCATTTTACACATTACTGTATGCATATACAGTAATTTTTTACGCTTTTTTCTGCGCGCGATCAAAAAAGATCGTTGCCGTCACAGCGGTGAAATTCATTAAACAAACTTTAAAAATCAATCATATAAACACAGCCTCTTTTTTGCTCCTGCCCTCTTCGCCGCCTTCTTCCCCCAAACAGCACAGCCTGCTGGCAAGCCATCATCGCCGGTTGCTGTTCTCCTGTTTCGTCTTATCGCCTTGCGTTAGCGGGATACGGGGAAATACATTTTTTAAACTTATTTATTAAACCGTTTTTCGTTTTAACGATCGCGGCAAACCCCATACTCGTCTCCCGTTTATCAGGAGATACATATGAAAAAAACATGCTTCCCCCGCCTCTCCGGCTGGCTGGTCGCCTCGGCTATTCTTTTCACGCTTATTGGCTGGGTTTCGTCAGCGCAAATTCCGGTCGTCATCTATAAGCTCAGTCTGGTATCGCTGTCGGCAGTATTAGGCTACTGGCTCGATCGCAGCCTTTTTCCCTGGGCCCGTCCGGACTCTTTTTGCCCGTGGCAGGAGTCGGTATGCTGCGCCGCCGCGATGATCCGTCGCGCCGTCATTGTGGCCGCCGTCTGCCTTGCCGTCGCGCTGGGGCTGTAATGATGTGGCGTTCATGCATCTGTCTGCTGTGGATGTTAGCCCTGTCAGCCAACGCCGCCGAACCGCCGCGTGCAGCGTTAAAATGGCGCAATGAACTGATCCGTACCGCCCGCGAAATCTGGGGGATAAATGCCCCGGTGGCTGATTTTGCCGGGCAGTTACATCAGGAGTCGGGCTGGAACCCGGCGGCCCGTTCGCCGGTCGGCGCGCAGGGAATGGCGCAGTTTATGCCTGCAACAGCGCAATGGGTAAGCCAGCTCTATCCGCAGCTACGGGAAAACAAGCCGTTCAATCCGGTCTGGGCGATACGCGCGCTGGTGCAGTACGACCGTCAACTCTGGCGCGGCATCACGGCGAAAGACAGCTGTCAGCGTATGGCCTTTACCCTTAGCGCCTATAACGGCGGCCAGGGTTGGGTTAACCGCGATAAAAAGCTGGCAGCCGCCAAAGGGCTTGATTCAACAGTCTGGTTTGATCATGTGGAACGGGTCAACGCCGGGCGCAGCGCCGCCAACTGGCGGGAAAACCGTCACTATCCAAAAGTGATTTTATACCAGCACGCCGCCCGCTATTTGCAGTGGGGGCACGCCAGCTGCATTCAGTAATCAGAGGAGGCCAATGAAACTCAGCATCGATTTCTGGGAAATTATCTCCCTCTTGCTCTCCTTTGTTGGGCTGCTGTTTGCCGCCGGTAAACTGCTGCTGGCGCAAATAGAGAAGCGGTTGAGCGAACGCTTTGAAGCCCTGGAAATAGCCCGCCGGGAGTCAGAAATAGGCTGGTCAAGGCTGGAACGAGAATTTCTGGAATTCAGAGCCGATCTTCCGCTGCATTATGTTCGCCGGGAAGATTATTTACGCGGCCAGGCGGTAATAGAAGCCAAACTGGATGCGCTATATAGCAAGATAGAATTGATCCAACGTGGAGGTGCATAACCTAAATCCCCGTCATACTTCAAGTTGCATGAGCGTTGGCTTTCCTGCAACTCGAATTATTTAGGGTATAAATCCTCGTCGTAAATACGCCGGGGATTTTTTATTTCTTTTAACTTTTTTCTTTAAAGCAGATTAAAAGCATTCACCGCGCCATCACGCCAGAATACTCCCGAACTGTGACGGAGAGGAAATGTGATTCTCCGTGAAAGAGTAAGGAGAACACCAAATGGAAACCTCAGCTGTTATTACGGCGCTGATGGAATATCTGCGCGAATTAAATCCGGATATGGATGTATCTATTTCCACGCAAAGTGCAACGGATTATATCCCGCTTAATAACCGCCCGGCGGTACTCATTCATTACAGCGGCGCCGATTTTGCGGCAACCGAAAGCACAGACGCCGTGGTGCAGAGGCGGACTCTCCATTTCACCGCGACCGTCATCGCGCCGCAGGCTGATGCGCTTAACGCCCTGGATCGGACCCGCCAGACGCTGGGCGGTATCGCCCTTCCCGGCTGCGATCGCCTGCTGTGGATGAAGAGCGAAACGTTCATCGGCAATAACGCGGGCTTTGCCTGTTACGCCCTGGAAATGGCGTCCAGCGCCCTGTTTATCGCCAATCAGGAAAGCAAGGATCTCCCTCTGCTGACCATCGTTAACTATGAGGAAATTCAATGAAATATATCTATAGCGGCCCGGCAAGCGGCGTCACCCTTGCCGATGGCGAAGAGCTTTTATTGTGGACCGACAGCGAAGTCTCCCTGCCGGAGGACAACGAGTGGGTCATGACCATGATTGCTCGCGGTCATTTAACGCCGGTCATTACCGAAGCGGCAGAAATTACAGAAGAAGAAGAGGAAATTGTACATGGCAGCTAATTACCTGCACGGTGTAGAAACCATTGAAATTGAAACCGGCCCGCGTCCTATTAAAGCGGTAAAATCCGCCGTTATTGCCCTGATCGGCACCGCCCCAAGCGGCCCGGTTAACCAGCCGACGCTGTGCTTATCAGAAAGCGATGCGGCGCAGTTTGGCGCAAATGTTTCCAACTTCACCATTCCGCAAGCGCTGAAAGCCATTTACGATCACGGCGCAGGCACGGTCGTTGTTATTAACGTCCTCAGCCCTGTTCTCCATAAAGTCACCGCTAATATCAGTCTTCGCTTTGACGCGGACGGAAAAGCGAAGATTCAGCCGAATAATAAGGCTTATCAAACGGTAGTGATTAGCCGTGGCTCTAACGGCAGCTCGCCTTATGTGCTGGGCACGGATTACACCGTGGATATGCTCACTGGCGAAGTGACCTGCCTTAATGGCGCATTAACACCCAACTCGCAGGCTTACGCCAACGTTACCTATACCGACCCAACTAAAATTACCGCGTCGGAAATCATTGGCGCTATCAACGCCGCGGGCGATCGCACCGGGATGAAGCTCCTGCAGGATATCTATACCCAGTACGGTTTTTATCCCAAAATCCTGCTGGCGCCGGTCTTCTGTACGCAAAAAACCGTGGCGACTGAACTCATCACTCAGGCGGAAAAGCTGGGGGCCATTACCTATATTGACGCCCCTGTCGGCACCACCTTCCAGCAGGTGCTGGCGGGCCGCGGGTCGAAAGGCACGATCAACTTCAACACCAGTTCCGATCGCGCTCGCCTGTGCTATCCGCACGTGAAAGCGTTCAACAGCGAAACCAATAGCGAGGTGCTGGAGCCGCTCTCTTCCCGCGCTGCGGGCCTGCGCGCCAAAGTCGATATTGAAAAGGGATTCTGGTGGAGTAATTCCAATCAGGAGATCCAGGGTATTACCGGCGTTGAGCGTTCGCTGTCGGCGATGATTGACGATCCGCAAAGCGAAGTGAACCTGCTGAATGAGAATGGCATCACCACTGTTTTCAACAGCTACGGTTCCGGCTACCGCCTGTGGGGCAACCGCACCGCCGCCTGGCCGACCGTGACCCATATGCGTAACTTTGAAAACGTGCGGCGTACCGGCGATGTGATTAATGAATCCATCCGTTATTTCAGCCAGCAGTTTATGGATATGCCGATTAACCAGGCGCTGATCGACGCGCTGACGGAATCAGTGAACGGCTGGGGGCGCAAGCTTATTGCCGATGGCGCGCTGCTGGGCTTCGAATGCTGGTATGACCCGGCGCGAAATTCACAAACGGAGCTGGCGGCGGGTCATTTGTTGCTTAACTACAAATTTACGCCGCCGCCGCCGCTGGAACGTCTGACATTTGAAACTGAAATTACCTCTGAATATTTAGTCTCTCTGGAGAGCAATAGCTAATGGCCGGAAAAATTCAAATTAACCGTATTACCAACGCCAATATTTATCTTGATGGCAATAACCTGTTAGGGCGCGCCAGCGAAATTAAACTGCCGGATATTAGCCTGATTATGCAGGAGCATAAAGCGCTGGGGATGGTGGGTAAGATCGAGCTGCCCGCCGGGTTTGATAAGCTGGAAGGCGAAATCAAATGGAACGTGTTTTACCACGATGTCATGCGCAAAACCGCCAACCCGTGGCAGGCCGTGGCATTACAGTGCCGCTCAAACGTTGACTGCTATAACTCTCAGGGTCGGGCCGATCAGCTGGCGCTGGTCACCCATATGACCGTGATGTTTAAAAAGAATCCGCTGGGCACGTTTAAACAGAATGAAAACCCGGAATTCAGTAGCGCCTTCGGCTGCACCTATATCAAACAGGTTGTAGACGGCGAAACGCTGCTCGAACTGGATTATCTGGCGAATATCTTCCGCGTAAATGGCGAAGATCAATTAACGGCTTACCGTAACAATATCGGCGGCTAATTTATTCGGGGCTGCGGCCCCGAAATTAAAAGGATAATAAAATGAGCGAAAAATATACTCTGCAATTCCCGTTTACCTCTGCGGCGGGCGAACATATTGAAACCCTGACGCTGCGCCGCCTGAAAGTAAAAGACATGCGTAATGCGCGACGCGCCAGCGACAAGCCGGAGGAGTGGGACGAGCCGCTGATGGCGGCCATGACCGGCCTGGTACAGGAGGACCTGGCGGAAATGGATCTGCTTGATTATCAGGCGCTGCAAAAGCGATTTCAGGCCATGCTCGGTATGGCTACAGAATCCGCCGCAGCTATGGCAGGCAATGGCGCTGCTGGCGAGATGGTTTCGCTTTCCGCCCAGTGAGATCGATGCCCTGGCGGTTGAGGATTTCACCCGCTGGCTGGACGAAGCGAACACCCAGATAAAACACGAATACGATTCGCAGGCGTAACGCCTGCGGGTCTCCCAACCTTACGCCCGGTTTCCTGCCCCTTCTCTGCCATTTCAAGAAAGCCTGCCGCCGGGCCATCAAACGGAAGAATTTACTTTGGCCAACGACATTATGACCCAGCTACAGGCGCGTAATGAGACGTTGACGCAGGCAATTGCCCGTAACGGCTCACGTAACGCCCGCCAGTTACAATCGCTCAGCACTGAGCATGAAAAAATCACCAGACTTACACAGCAGCTAACGGCATCCGCCTTACGCCGGGAAGAAAACAGCAACCGTCGTGAAGCCTTGCTCACCGAAACCCGCACATTTATCAGTCAGATGGGCAAACTTTTGCTGGTAGAGCAGCCAGACTGGCGGCTGCCCTTCGAGTTTCAGGACGGCATGGTCAATATGGCCATCAAAAACGACATGGATGACGATACACGCGACGCTCTGAGCCTGAATCTGCGCGACTGGAGCCTCGATTTCAATCAGGATCAGTTGGCCCTGCAGGATGCCGCCACCACGATGATGGAAGGCGGAATCCGTTCCCTGCATGAGCTCAACCGCTATATGCCCGACATCGCCAAAGCCGCCACCGCCACCCGCGACAGCGCGCAAACCTGGGCGCAGGCGGCCATCTCGACCCGCAACCAGTTGCATATTGCTCCGCAAGCGTTCCACGTCGCGCAGACGATGCTGGCGGACGTCGCGAAGAACGGCGGCGTCTCCGTGGCCGATCAAACCCTGTGGATTGAACGCTTTGCCGCGCGGACAGGCGCGCAGGGAACAGAGGGGCTTGCGGAACTGGCGGCGACACAGCAAATCGCGATGCAAAACGCCCCCAGCGCTGCCGCTGCGGAGGATAATTTCGCCCATTTCCTGCACACCACCTTCTCCAGGAAGACGGATAACTGGTTTGCCAGCCAGGGGGTGGATCTGCGGGGCTCGCTGCTGGAGCACCAACAAAACGGCCTGGGCGTGGCGCAGGCCATGGCCCATATCGTCGAAATGCAGCTGCAGAAAATGAACCCGCTGATCCTCGACCAGTTTAAGCAGGCCATGAAAATTGACGATCTTAGCGCCCGGGCAGATGCGCTACAGGCTCTGGTCACGCAATTTAATCTCGGCGAGATGTTCGGCGACAGGCAAACGCTGGATTTCCTCGCGCCGATGCTGGCGAACAGCGGCGAATTTCAGCAGCTGAAAACGTCTAATATGCAGGCCGGGCAGAGCACCATGCTGGACAGCGATTTCACCACCAGGATGTCCTCTCCCCTTGAGCAGACCAAAGCGTTGCAGCTGGCGCTCAACGATCTGTGGCTCACCGTCGGCCTGCAGCTCATGCCGGCGATCGGCGATCTGGCGGTAAGCCTTACCCCGCTTATTCGCCAGTTCAGCGCCTGGCTGCGTGATAACCCGGCGCTGGTACAGGGCATCGCCAAATTTATCGGCGCAATCTGGCTGTTCAACGGCGCGCTCAGCGTCCTGAAGCTGGGAGCGAACCTTGTCGCCTCGCCAATTATTCGCCTGATCGATCTGTTCCTCAAATTAAAAGCCCGCCTGGCCCTGAGCGGCGCCATCGGGAAAGCATGGAACGCGCTGAAAGGGCTAGGCGGCGGTCTGTCGAGAGTGGGTGGCTGGCTGAAAGGGCTGGGCAGAGGCTTTCTGCAACTGGGAAGCAGACTAAAAGGGCTGGGCAGAGTTTTTATGACGCTGGGACGCTGGGTTCTCCGTTTCCTGCTCATGACGCCCCTGGGCCGCATTATCTCCGTCATCGTCGGCGCGGTATTGCTGATTTACCGCTATTTTGAGCCGATTAAAAAGTTCTTTCTGGGACTCTGGGAGCGCATCAAAGAGATCTTTGCTGGCGGTGTGTTGGGCATTACGGCGTTCATTCTCGACTGGTCGCCGCTGGGCATATTTTACAAAGCGTTCGCCGGTTTGATGAGCTGGCTCGGCATTGACCTGCCTGCCAGCTTTAGCGAATTCGGCGGCAAAATGATAAGTAGCCTGGTTAACAGCCTGGTGAAGGCATTCCCCGTTCTGGGGGAGGTGTTCAGCAAGATAAAAAGCTATATCCCGGACTGGTTGAAGAAAGTTATTGGCATCAGCGTTGAGCCACAGGGCGCTGCAATAATGCCGGGCGTCGCCGGAATGGCGCTGGCTGGCCCGGTTCCTCCGCCACTCGCGACAGGGGCGAAATCGCCTGTCACACCTTCCCCTCTTAGCGTACCGCCAAAAACCGCTGCGAAACCGTTGGTATTGCCGCCGCGCGCTCAGGGGAATGTACAGGTTCATTTTTCGCCGCAGGTCACCGTCCAGGGGAACGGCGCGAATGCCGCCGGAGAGGTCAACAAGGTGCTGGCGCTGAATAAACACCAGCTGGAAAAAATGATTAACGATGTGATGGCGCAGCAACAGCGCCGGGGGTACGCCTGATGTATGCCGTATTAGGAGAAATAGAGTTTGAGGTCGTTGCTTACTGGGACGGCTTCGAAAACACAATGGGCGTGGATTACGCCTCTCATGCCCGTATCGAAGGTAAACCAGGGGTGCAGTTTATCGGCGACAAGCTGGACAAAATTACGCTGCAGTTCAGTTTCCACAGCCAGTACTGTCAGCCGACAGCGGAGCTGAACCGCCTGCGGCAAGCCATGACCGCGCATCAGGCGATGGCGCTGGTGTTTGGCAACGGCGATTACCGCGGCTGGTTCGTGATAACCGACCTGACGGCTACCCACCAGCACACCGATCCTTACGGCAACGTGATTGCCCAGAGCGGTAGCCTGTCGCTGCAGGAGTACACCGGTAACCCGAAGAGCCCGCTGTTGCCGCCCGCAGTCTCAACGCAGGACCCAAATATTGATGAGCAGTGGCAGGATTTCCCGCGGCTTGGCGACAGCTGGTTCGATGACCTGATGAAGACCATCGAAGACGGAATGCGCGACGCCAGAGCGATGATGGACGATATAGCCGACGCCATTGAGGAGGCCAAAAAAATGGTCGCGCAGGCAAAAGATTTGATAAAGGAGGCGAAGGCGCTGAAAGAGAAGTGCATCAACACCATCAATACGCTGAAAAAAATCATCGACGCAACGGAGGCGCTTTTGCGCCAGCCGCTGGATTTACAAACGCTGGCGGCAATGCCTGCCGCGCTCTCCGCGCAAATCCAGGCGCTGATCGACAGCCTGCCGGGCATCCGTGACTGCGCCCACGACGCGACCACGCTGCTTGAACATGCCAAATCGCTGTTTGACACCTTCAAGCAAAGCGCGGCGGAAGCCCTCTTCAACGACGCCGCTTCGCAGGTCAACGAGGCGCGTAACAGCGTGCAAAAAACCACCACGGCGACCAGCCTTATCGCCGCCGCGATCGTCACGAGGAGGGTGTAATGCGCTACCTTGAACACATCACCACAGAGGGGGAGCGCTGGGACAACCTCGCCTGGCGCTACTATGGCGACGCCCTCGCCTATGAGCGGCTTATCGCCGCGAATCCTCATGTTGCCATCACGGCGGTGCTGCCGTCCGGCGTACGGTTAATCATCCCTGTCGTGCGCGCCACGCAGACCACAACGGAGCTGGCGCCATGGCTGAGATAACCCTGTCCGGCGGCGTCTGTGCCACGCTAACGCCCATTTTTACGCTCTGGTACGGGCATAAGGATATTACTTACGATATCGCCCCTTATGTCACTAGCATCAGCTACAGCGACAGCATCAAGAACGAGTCGGATGTTATCGCCATTACGCTGGAAGACAGCGAAGGCCGCTGGGTGAACGAATGGTATCCCGGCAAAGGCGATACCCTTGCCCTGCATCTGGGCTACCAGGGGGAGGAACTGCTGGATTGCGGCGTCTATATCATTGATAAAATTGATATCAGCGCGCCGCCGTCCACGGTGAATATTGACGGCATCGCCACCTCGGTCAGCAAAGCGCTGCGCACCAGAAACAGCGAGGGGTTTGAAGAGACCACCCTTGCCGCCATCGCCAGCCGTATTGCGCAAAAGCACGGCTTAAAGCTGGTGGGGCACATCGCTACCCTGAACATTGACCGGGTAACGCAGTACGCGGAAACCGATATTGCGTTTCTCAAGCGTCTGGCCAGTGAGTACGGCTACACCGTCAAGGTGACGGCGGCGGAGCTTGTCTTTTCACATCTGCCTTCGCTGCGCTGCCTTGCGCCGGTGAAAACCCTCGATCGGACGGATATCGGCCATTACACCTTTAACGATACCATCAACCGGATCTATAAGAACGCCACCGTACAACATCAAAACGGCAAGAAAAAGGAGCTGGTTATTTATACCCACGATAGCCAGCAAAAACCGTCGGCCAGGGGGGCGGCAACCAGCGCCGATACTCTCAAGCTCAACAGCCGCGCGCCCGATACCGGCGCGGCGCAGGCGAAAGCCAACGCCGCGCTGGACAGCCATAACGAGTATCAGCAGACCGGCACGCTGAGCCTGATGGGCTGCCCGCAGCTGACCGCGGGGAACAAAATCGAACTGACCGGCTTCGGCGTTCTGTCCGGCCAGTGGCTGATTGATAAATCAATGCATCGATTTACCCGCAGCGGCTATACCACCGAAATCGACATTTCACGCGGACCGGCGACCAGCCAGTAAGGAGACGACATGAAAGGCGTTACCCGCCAGACGGGAATTATCAGCGACATCGACGAGACCACGGTTCTCGTCAGGGTTACTCTGCCGGAGTGCGATAATCTGCAAAGCAACTGGCTGCCGGTTCTGCAGCGCAATACGCAGGACAACAAAGACTACTGGCTGCCGGATATGGGCGAACAGGTCGAGGTTCTGCTTGATGACAACGGTGAAGACGGCGTGGTGCTGGGGGCGGTTTACTCCACGGTTGACACCGCGCCGCTGGCCTCGCGCGACAAACGCTACGTGCATTTTTCCGACGGCGCGGCTTTTGAATACGATCGTCAATCGCACCAGCTCACCATCAACGGCGGTATCGAAAAGATAGTGATTGAGGTGAAAGAGAGTACCCGCCTCACCTCGCCGCTGGTGGAGGTAAAAGCGCAACAGGTAAATGTGACCTCGGAGACGGTCAGCGTGAAGGCCACTGACGTGAGCGTGGAGGCAAGCCAGGTGGCGGTACAGGCCGTTGATGTCAGCGTGGAGGCTGCCCGTACCGGCATTAAAGCGCTGGATGTAACGGTGGATGCGCCGATTAGCACCTTTACCGGCAATGTTACGGTGATGAAAAAACTGACCTGGCTTGGCGGCATGGCAGGCAGCAGCGGCGCTGGCAGCAGTGCGGTGATCACCGGCAACGTTAATATTCAGGGCAACCTAAAAGCCAGCGGTTCAGTTATGGACAGCGGCGGCAACTCAAACCACCACTCTCACTAACCCACCCGCCGCACGGCGTATCCGGGGTTCCCGGGTGCGCCTCCTGCCGCTAACTGTAGCCTGGATAAGCGAAGCGCATCCGGGACGCCCGATGCGGCGATTTTTCTCTCTTTAATCAACTCCTTTCCTAAAGCGCTTTAATATCGCGCCGCCTCCGTTGAGGTGAAAATAGCCGCATGAACACGAAAACACGACCCTCAACCCTGCACTGGCAACCTGCCCTGCAGCGCCCTGAAGAATATGTCTGCGGGCTGGACGATATTCATCAGGCAATACACATCATCCTGCGCACGCCGCGCGGCAGCGATCCTCACAGACCGCTGTTTGGCAGCAACCTGTGGCGCTATATCGACTATCCCGTCGAGCGAGCTATTCCGCACGTGGTACGGGAGTCGGTGGAGGCGATCCGCATGTGGGAGCCACGTTGCCGCCTGCTCAAGGTGACGCCGACGATTGACGGCGAACACCTGACGCTTCATGTGCAATGGCGCGCCGCAGACGGCGTTATTAACTCTACGGAGGTGTTATGGCGATAGCCGAACCCGATTTTATCGACCGCGACCCCGCGCAAATTACCAGCGAGATAATCGCGCAATATGAAAAGGCCAGCGGTAAAAAACTCTATCCGGCACAGGCGGAGCGGCTGCTTATCGACCTGATTGCCTATCGTGAAAACCTTGTCCGCATCGCCATTCAGGAGGCGGCGAAGCAAAACCTGGTGGCCTATTCCCGCGCCCCCATGCTGGATTATTTAGGCGAACTGGTTGGCGTTCACCGCCTGCCCGCTCAGCCAGCGAAGAGGATGTCAGGGTTCTGCCCAACAAGCCAGAGGCGGCTGTCACCGCCACCTGTCTTGTAACCGGTGAAGCGGGCAACGGCTGGGAACCTGCGCAAATCAGCGCCCTGATGGACAGGATCAGCAGCTATCCGGTGAAGGTAACCAACCTGACGACCTCGGCTGGCGGTTGCGATGAAGAGAGCGACGACGCGCTGCGGGAGCGTATCAGGCTGGCACCAGAAAGTTTCAGTAACGCAGGCAGCTACGGGGCATACCGTTTTCATACGCTTTCCGTCAGCCAGTCAATTATCGACGTGGCGATACTGGGGCCGGATGAAGGGTTGCCGGAAGGCTGCGTGGAGATCTATCCACTGACGCTGAACGGCATGCCGGGGACGGAACTGCTTGCCCAAATTCAGCAGGAAGTGGGCAAGGACAAAAAGCGCCCGCTGACCGATAAGGTCAGCGTCAAATTGCCGCCGCGGGTGCCTTATCAGATTCGCGCCCGGCTGACGCTCTTTACCCATGCCGATCAGGCGGCCACCCTTGCCGCCGCCCGCGCGGCAATTGAAGCATGGACCCAGCAGCGCCAGACGCGGCTCGGCCAGGATATTGTGCCGAATCAGATAATCAAAGTGCTGCAGGTGGATGGCGTTTACGACGTGGCGCTGGAACAGCCTGCCAAACGTGAACTGCTGGCGCATGTATGGGCGGAATGCATCATTATTGACGTGACGATTGCCGGAGTGAGCGATGGATAAATTGCATCTGCCGCCGCCGCTTGCCCGCGATGAGCGCTTTTCGCTTCTGGCGAACATCGCCGCCGAACGCTTCGCACAAATGGATCTGACGGCGCTGCTTATTTACCTGGTGGATCTGGTTGACGCCTCTGCGCTGCCTTCGCTGGCCGAACAGTTTCATGTGCAGGGACTGGAGGGCTGGTTATTCGCCCGCAATGAAAAGGAGAAGCGGGAATTAATCAAGCAGGCCATTGAGCTGCACAAATATAAAGGGACGCCCTGGGCCGTTCGTCGCGTGCTGGAGATATTATCGTTACCTGGCACTATTGCCGAATGGTTTGAATACGGTGGCAAAGCGTATTTTTTCAAAATTGAAATTGAGCTTATTAACAATGGCATCGATGAACCGCTTTTTAATCATCTGGTAGAGCTGATTCATGAATATAAAAATGTGCGTTCAAAGCTGGAAGCACTGATTATCTGGATTATTAACCAGAGCGCAATACCGGTACTGGGCTGCGCCCTTTTTGGCGGCGAAATTACCACTATTTCACCCTTCCAGGTACTGGAAGTTCAACAAACTAAGCCAGTTTATTTTGGCACAGGGCAATGGAGCCTTGAAATTACGTCTATTTACCCGGAGTAATTATGGATAATGAATTTTATACTCTCCTGACCAATAAGGGGATGGCGAAAATCGCCGCCGCGCTGGCGGAGAAAAAACAGCTGCATCTGCAAAAGATGGCGGTTGGCGACGGCGGCGGGCAATATTATGAGCCTGCCGTTAACCAGACGAAATTACGTCGCGAAGTCTGGCGCGGTGAGATGAATACCCTGACGGTCGCGCCCAATAACCCCAATTGGCTGATTGCCGAAGTAGTACTGCCGGAAAACATCGGCGGCTGGTACGTGCGCGAGGTGGGGGTATTCGACACCGACGGCGATCTGATCGCCATCGGCAAGTTCCCGGAGTCCTACAAGCCGCTGTTGCCCGGCGGCAGCGGCAAGCAGGTCTGCATTCGTCTGATTATGGAAGTGTCCAACACCACGGCGGTCACCCTGACCGTTGACCCCAGCGTGGTGCTGGCAACCCGCGACTATGTGGATTCGCTGCTGGATGAGCACGAGCACTCCACCAGACACCCGGACGCCACGCTCACGCAAAAAGGCTTTACGCAGCTCAGCAACGCCACCAACAGCGATGACGAAACCAAAGCCGCCACGCCGAAAGCGGTGAAAGCAGCGCTGGCCGAAGCGCGTAATCACACCCATACCTGGAGCCAGATAAGCGGCGTGCCGGACGGCACCCTGACCCAGAAAGGGATCGTGAAGCTGAACAACGCCACCAACAGCACCAGCACCACCGAAGCAGCAACGCCGAGCGCGGTGAAAGCAGCGATGGATAAAGCGAATGCCGCCGCACCGGCCAGCCACACTCACCCCTGGAATCAGGTCACCGGCGTACCGGACGGCACCCTGACCCAGAAAGGGGTGGTGAAGCTGAACAGCGCCACTAACAGCACCAGCACCACCGAAGCGGCGACGCCGAGCGCGGTGAAAGCGGCAATGGATAAGGCGAATGCGGCCGCACCGGCCAGCCACACCCACCCCTGGAATCAGGTCACCGGCGTACCGGATGGCACCCTGACCCAGAAAGGGGTGGTGAAGCTGAATAATGCCACTAACAGCACCAGCACCACCGAAGCGGCGACGCCGAGCGCGGTGAAAGCGGCGATGGACAAGGCGAATGCGGCGGCACCGGCGAATCATACTCATACTGCCGATCAAATTAAGGGGCTTTACCCTAAGGTAAATGGGGATGGCGCGTATTGTTTAGCTACTGTTCCATTTATAAAGAATACCCAATCAAGTCTTAATCAAATAGATGATATAAAGCAAGGCGAAATTAGAGCTGGCAGTACTTTATCCTCTTGCTGCTTTTTATCGGGGCCAGGCTTTTCCATGGGTAAAAACATGAATGCAACTGCCTATTTACCAGGAATTTGGTGGACATGCAATGCTGCACAGCATGATAAAACGGATGTGCTCCATCAATATTTGACTACAAACATGTTAATCCAACGAGTCCCTATAGGTAATACCTCTAGAGTAAAGAATATACGAAATCCTTACGCTAATTATAAAGATTTAAATGAGGGAACATATAACTCTATCAATTTCACCTGTGATATCGAAGGAATAGGTACAGAGATTTTATTTACCGCGTCAAAAGATGATCCTGAAGAATATGGAAGGCAGCTTTTCACTAATGCAGTCACTGGTATGTATGGAGAAATTCGCCCACAAGCCATTACTGTATAATAACAGGATAAATAAAATGGAATCATATTTAATCAAAAATCATTTTACGACTACACCCCAGGCTGGCAGCCATGAGTAACGCCACCGTCTGGCTCGCCTGCTATAAAGGGCGGGCGGAGCACCGGGGCATTGCCAGGGTTGCCGACTGGCTGACCCGCAAAATCACGCGTGGGATCTACTCCCACTGTGAACTGGCCGTGGCGCGCGGCGGAAATGAGTACCTCTGTTACTCGGCTTCGTTTCGCGATCGCGGCGTACGCGGCAAGCTGATGCCGTTGCCGGATGATAAGTGGGATAAGCTGCCATTGCAGACAAGTCTGCCGGAAGTGGAGGCGTTTTTCCGCCAGCATGACGGCAAACGCTACGACTGGCAGGGAGCGCTGGGGATTGTATTGGGCAACAAAGAGCATCGCAACAGGCTGTTTTGCAGCGAGTTTTGCGCGGCGTTTCTGGGGCTTAATGAGAGCTGGCGCTACTCACCGAACCACCTCTACGCGCTGGTCAGCAGTGGGCAATACCACCCTTAAAACCGAGCCGGGCTACAAAGAGTAGCCCGGATAAGGCTATGCCGCATCCGGGGACTGCGGGGCCATAACGGTCTGATACAGCAAACTATCCAGTTCGCTGCTATTTCCCTCCCTGCTGTCCGGCAATACGGGCGGGATCTCACCCCTGGCCAGTTCGGCATTCAGGAAAGCATGCAGCAGCGGGCGGCGCGGGCCATACTCCGCCTCTCCGGCGCGCTGTTTGCGAGCAAGCAGATCGTCGATTTCCCGGCGCAACGGCGCGTCCAGTTCACTACCTGCCAGCAGTTCGGCAAAACGCATCGGCGGGACGCCTTTACCCGCCTCTACCCAACGCACCGCCAGCAGAGGGCGCAGCACATAAAAGTACTTTTTCAGCCGCACCTCGTCACCCTGCAGATAGCTACGAAAGTTTTTGCGCGCCATCGAATAGTAGTGCCAGCGGGCGCGCACGGGGGAGAACCAGCGAGGCACCTGCGCTTTTAGCGCCGCCACGGTGGCGCCGTCCTGCTGATAAACCACCGGCGAGTCCAGCCACTCGATAAGCGTCGGGTTGGCCCCTTTCAACAGGCCGAGCGCCTTGCGCCACTCCCAGCCGCAGACGTCCAGCTCATCATCTATTGGCAGTTCGATAACGTCCCGCGCCGCCTCCACCCGCAGATACCACTCGGGCGGGTGAACATACAAAAAGCGCACGTCGTAATCGCTGTCCGGCGAGGCAAAACCCCACCCCCGGCTGCCGGACTCGCAGGCGTACAGTACCCGCACGCCAAAACGCTGCTCCACCTCTTTTAACTGCCGCATCACACGCTCGCGCATCGCGGCATCCACCGTGTTCATCATCTTTTTATCCTTTCACGCACACCACCTGACGCAGCGTATGCACAATTTCCACCAGCGAAGACTGGGCCGCCATTACGGCATCAATATCTTTGTAGGCCATCGGGATCTCATCGATCACCTCGCTGTCTTTACGGCACTCAACGTGAGCGGTGGCGCGGATCTGGTCCTCAACGGTAAAGCGCTTTTTCGCCGCCGTACGGCTCATGGTGCGTCCCGCGCCGTGGCTGCACGAACAGAAGCTCTCTTCGTTACCCAGCCCGCGCACGATAAAACTTTTCGCCCCCATCGAGCCGGGGATGATCCCCATCTGCCCCTTCTGCGCCGACACCGCGCCTTTGCGCGTCACCAGCACCTCTTCGTCAAAATGACGCTCTTTTTGTACGTAGTTATGGTGGCAGTTCACCGCCTCCTGCTGCGTCATAAAGGGCTTCGTCACGCTCTTCGACAGCGCCGCCAGCACGCGGGACATCATCACTTCCCGGTTATGACGGGCAAAATCCTGCGCCCACTCCACCGCCTCAATGTAATCCTCATAATGCTGGCTTCCCTCCTGGAAGTAGGCCAGATCACGATCCGGCAGGTTGGCGATATGCCGTTGCATATCCTGCTGCGCGAGGGTGATAAAGACATTACCGATGGCGTTACCGACCCCACGCGACCCGCTATGCAGCATCACCCACACCCGCTGCTGCTCATCCAGACAGATTTCAATAAAGTGGTTACCGGTCCCCAATGTTCCCAGATGCTGATGATTGTTAGTGTTCAGCAGGCGGGGATATTTATCGGTTAGCCGCTTAAAGCGCGCGGCCAACTGCCCCCAGTGAACATTCACTTCGTCCGGCGGCGTGTCCCATGCGCCAACGTCACGCTTACCGCGCCCTACGCTTCGCCCATGGGGAACGGCACGTTCAATGGCGCTGCGCAGCCCGCTTAAGTTATCCGGCAGATCGCTTGCCAGCAGCGACGTGCGCACGGCAATCATTCCGCAGCCGATATCCACCCCCACCGCGGCCGGGATGATCGCCCCTTTGGTGGGGATAACGCTGCCGATGGTCGAACCCTTACCCAGATGCACATCCGGCATGACGGCCAGGTGCTTAAAAATAAACGGCATTCTGGCGGTTTTAAGCAGCTGCGCCTGCGCCTCCGGCTCCACGGGCACGCCGTGGGTCCACATCTTCACCGGCGCGCTGTTCTGCGCCATTAACAGTTCAAAATCATTCTGCTGCATATCTCTTATCCTTTAATATTCACTAAGCCGTGCAGGACCTGGTCCAGACCGCCGAATACCGAAATTTTATCGATGCGCTCCGCGACTTTTTCGAGCGTTTCCAGCTCTTTTAAGCGCAGCGCCACCGGGTTGTTTTCCATGACTTTCGCCGTGTTCAATAACGAGCGTGTCGCGGCGGTCTCTTCACGACGGCGGATGACATTAGCCTGGGCCGATTTTTCCGCCTCAACCAGCCGGGAGAGGATGGTTTTCATATCGCCCGGCAGCACAATGTCTTTGACCCCCAGCGAGGCCACCTTAATGCCATACGGCATCATGCGGCTTTTGACCTGCGCGCTAACGACCTCATCGATGATCTGCTTATCTTCCAGCAGCTCATCCAGCGTACGTGTGCCTACCGCCTCGCGCAGGGCAAACTGCAATTCGCGGTAAAGATGATCCAGCGGTTTCGTCAGTTGACCAAAAGCCTGGAGTACATCGCTGTAGCGCCAGTTCGCCGCCAGGTTCAGGCGCAGGTTCACTTTGTCTTTAGTGAGAATTTCCTGACCGCTCACCTCCAGCACCTGCAGGCGGGTATCCACCACTTCTGCCTCGACCAGATGGTTAACTTTCCACCAGGCGGTAAGACCCGGCGGCAACAACGCCTGGGTTTCACCGTCGATTTTTAGCACCCCTACATGCCAGGCGGGAACCTGCACGGTCAGTATCGCTTCGCGCCCTTTTACCGCGCCGCCGCGACGCGGTTGCAGTACCGCATTCATGATGTCCGTGGGGACCTGCCGCTGGCGCGTGTCCAGCCGTACCAGTTTCAGCGCCTCATCGGCCAGCCAGTAAAGGCGACGTGTCGCCGGTGGCAAAATCTCCTGCAACACGCCGTTCATATACAGCGCGCCCGCCTCATGTTCCGTTAAATCCACCGTCAGGCAGTACTGGGCGGCCCATTCAGGCTGAAAGCGACGCAGGTATTCCGCCAGCGCAGGCGGAACTTCGCTCCCGTCGCGCTCAACGATCAGCACCTCCGGCTTGCTGAACCACGGCAGGCGGTGCTCGCCCGCTTCCAGCACCTGATAGTAGTCGCCCTCTTTTGCCAGCAGCCCCAGTTGGCCTTTTCGGATAGTCATTTTTTTGTCATTGTTCTTTCCTTAAATGATGAGACAGACGCGGGCGCAGAGGCGAAGCGACAGGGGAATTCCCTTTTGCCTGCGGCACGGCATCGTTACCGGCAGCCTGTTCTGGAGGTTGCCGACTGCTCAACGCTCCGTTTTTTTCCAGATTTAACAACCAGTTTCACTTAGCGAGTGAATTGGGAATCGAACCCTGGTTGCCACTTACTGACGGAACGCATGCGGAAAACGGCGTCTGCCGTTCCTTATGCGCCGGCGGGGCTACAATCCCCTGCGTGCTCAGTGCGATGGCAGGATAACTATTGCCAGAAGCGTGCCAGAATCAGCGCCACCCTAATTATTTTTTAATTGCTTGATTAATAAATATTTTAAATTTAACGCATTGCGATGAATTGTTATGGCGCGCTATCTTTTTTATCCTTACATATCAATGTTTATCTTTAAGGATAAGAGATGGCAAAGCGGCGAGTGGTGATAGGCGTACTGGGAACCGTGCTGGATAAGCGCGGCAAGCGGGCAAACAGGTTCCGAAAATGGCGGCCAACGGTGGGGCTGTGCCAGCAGCCTGATTTGCCAGTCGACCGGCTTGAACTGCTCCACCAGCCGCGGGATACGGGAATGGCGCAGCAGCTGGCGGAGGATGTCGCCCTGCTTTCCCCGCATACTCAGGTACGGGCGCATGCTATCAGCATCAATGACCCGTGGGATTTCGAAGAGGTCTACGCGGCCTTTCTGGATTTCGCCACCCGCTACGACTTCGATACCGAGAATGAAGAGTATCTGGTGCATATCACCACCGGCACCCACGTGGCGCAGATCTGCTGGTTTCTGCTCACCGAAGCCCGCTACCTTCCCGCCAGCCTGCTGCAAACCGGCCCGGCACCGAAAGGCTCGCCAGAAGAGGCGGTCGCCGCAGGAGTCTGCTCGGTTATCGATCTCGATTTAAGCCGTTATGCCACTCTTACCAGCCGTTTTCAGCGCGAACAGCAGCAGTCGGTCTCTTTTCTGAAAGCGGGCATTGATACCCGCAACGCCACCTTCAATCGGCTTATTGACCAGATAGAACGGGTAGCGCTGCGTTCACGCTCGCCGATGCTGCTCACCGGCCCGACCGGGGCGGGGAAATCCTTCCTTGCCCGGCGTATTTTTCAGCTTAAGCAGTCACGCCACCAGGTACAAGGCAAGCTGGTCGCGGTGAACTGCGCCACGCTGCGCGGCGATAACGCGATGTCGACGCTGTTCGGCCACGTTAAAGGCGCGTTCACCGGCGCGTTAACGCCCCGCGCCGGGTTGCTGCGCGAAGCCGATGGCGGCGTGCTTTTTCTGGATGAAATCGCCGAGCTGGGGCTGGATGAGCAGGCGATGCTATTAAAAGCGATAGAAGAGAAAACCTTCTTCCCGTTTGGCGCGGATAAAGAGGTGCGCAGCGATTTTCAACTCATCGCCGGAACCCACCGCGATATGCCCCAGTGGGTGGCTGAGGGGCATTTTCGTGAAGATCTCTACGCGCGCATTAATATGTGGAGCTTTGCGCTGCCGGGGCTGGCCGAGCGGCGGGAAGACATCGCGCCAAACGTTGAATTTGAGCTGCAACGCTTCGCCGATAGCGAACAGACGCAGGTTCGTTTCGATAAAGAGGCCCGCGATCGCTATCTGGCGTTTGCCTGCTCGCCGCAGGCGCTGTGGCGCGGCAATTTCCGCGAGCTGAGCGCGTCGGTGTTCCGCATGGCGACGCTTGCCGAGCAGGGGCGTATTACGCTGGCGCTTGTTGAGGAGGAGATTACGCGTTTACGCCATAGCTGGCGCATCGCGCCCGCCCACCCTGCGCTGGTTGAAGAGATCGATCTGTTTGACCAGCGGCAGCTGGAAACGGTAGTTGAAGTTTGTCGGCGTAGCCAGTCGCTCTCCGAAGCGGGCCGCGAGCTGTTCGCCGTCTCCCGGCGTAAAAAAGCGAACCCCAACGATGCCGATCGGCTGCGAAAATATCTGGCGCGCTTCGGGCTGAGCTGGGAGAGCCTGCGCGACGCAACATGAAGCGTTATCACCATAATTTTATTGAATTAGCTTTCCTCACACGATAAACAATAGCTATGGCCGGGCTCGATCCCGGCCAGCCTATAAAAAAACACAACACGCACTCGAGGAAAACAACATGCTCGCCACTTTGACACGGCTGTTCCCGTTATGGGCGCTGCTGCTCTCTGTTATTGCGTATTACACGCCCACGACCTTTACCCCTGTCGGCCCGTGGGTCGCCACGCTGCTGATGCTGATTATGTTTGGCATGGGCGTTCATTTAAAGCTTGATGACTTTAAGCGCGTGCTGGCGCGACCGGCCCCCGTCGCCGCGGGCATCTTTCTGCACTATCTGATTATGCCCCTCGCCGCCTGGCTGCTGGCGAAGCTCTTTAATATGCCGCCGGAACTCTCCGCCGGGATGGTGCTGGTGGGCAGCGTGGCAAGCGGCACCGCGTCCAACGTGATGATCTATCTCGCAAAAGGGGATGTGGCGCTGTCGGTCACTATCTCTGCCGTCTCAACGCTGGTGGGCGTTGTCGCCACGCCGCTGCTTACTCGTCTCTACGTGGATGCCCATATTCAGGTCGACGTGATGGGCATGCTGGTGAGCATTATGCAGATTGTGGTGATCCCGATTGGCCTTGGTTTAATCGTGCACCATCTCTTCCCCCGGGTGGTGAAAGCGGTGGAGCCGTATCTGCCCGCCTTCTCGATGGTGTGCATTCTGGCGATCATCAGCGCCGTGGTGGCAGGCTCTGCCGCTAACATTGCGTCGGTAGGGCTGGTGGTGATTGTTGCGGTGATTTTGCATAACGGCATTGGCCTGCTTACCGGCTACTGGGGCGGGCGTCTGTTTGGGTTTGACGAGTCCACCTGCCGCACGCTGGCCATTGAGGTGGGAATGCAGAACTCCGGGCTGGCCGCCGCGCTGGGGAAAATCTATTTCGGCCCGCTTGCCGCCCTGCCCGGCGCGCTCTTCTCCGTCTGGCACAATCTTTCCGGCTCGCTGCTGGCAGGCTACTGGTCCGGTAAACCTGTCGCAAATAAAACCAGAACGCCCCGCTAATACTCATCTGAATGGATGGCGTTGAGCCATCCATTTCTTCTCTTCCGGCTTTTGAAGCCCGTCACAAATCCACAAACAACAACACAAAACAAAATAACCATTTAATTTAGTAAATTCATTAAGTTAATTTAGATAATACTATCAACACCTGTTTCAATGACTGATTTAAATGTTGATCTATTTTGTTTTGGTTGGGAATATACGCTCATTACAACACAGATAACCCTCTTACCCTATTTGAGGCCGCTATGAAAAAAATTGCGATTATTGGAAGCAGTGGAGGCAACCTCTACAACCTGGGTGGCGCAGAGCCTGAAAAGCTACTCCAGGAGATTTATCAGCAGTGCGACGCCGCAGATGTACAGGTAGCCGCCGTACAGTTTATCGCGGCAGACGCCTCGATGGATGTCGCGAAGGCGGATACCCCAGCCTCTGTGTATGCATTAACGCCTGAAAACCCGCTAAAACCGCAACGCATCTTCCAGGGCAAACTTTCCGAAGTTAACGCCTCGGTGGTGGAGAGCGATAACCGAATCGCGCAGATGATCCGCAACGGCGAGATCGACGGGATCGTGGTGATGAGCGCCGATCCCCAGAAGGCGAACCAGGCCGTTTTTGCCGCTGCGGTTGAGATGAAAACGCCCATCGTCGGCACTGGCGGGACATCTATGGCGCTGGTGGCGGCAAAAGGAGCAAACGTCGTCGCCACCTCCGGGACAACCGGCACCACCAGCCGCACCCGCGCCGTCTCGTTTGTGGCGTCGTTGTGTAAACACTGGGGCATTAAGTACAAACCGCAGCTGGGCAGCGCGTCGCCGTCGCAGGGCGGCTCCGGAAAGAGCCTGCTTAAGCGCTTTAATATCCGCAGCATCATGATCCCTGCCCTGCCGGGCTTTATCGCGATGGCGATAGTGCTCGCCATGAGCCACATTCCGGGGCTGGAAAAGCTTAACGACATCTTTGAAATTCTGCTGAAAGGCCTGCCGGTGTTAGTCGCCGTGCTGGCGGCAAAGCAGATCTCCGAGCTGGACGAAGTCTCGATTGTTGCCGGGGTCGTCGCCGGGGTGCTCTCGGTTGAAGGCGGCCTGATTGGCGGCATCCTCGGCGGCGTGATGGCCGGCGTGCTGGTTCGCTGGCTGTTTGAACTGTGCCTGAACTGGCGCTTCCCGATGACCACCGTCAACATCGTGGCCGGTGGGATCTCGGGCCTCGCCGCCGGGCTAATCATGCACTACCTGCTCAGCCCGCTGGCGCTGTCGGCGGGGAACTACATCAAGCTGGCGATTGAAAGCACGCTGGCGTTCAGCCCGGTTCTTGCCGGACTGCTGGCAGGGCTGGTTATCTGGCCGGCCATTCTCGGCGGCGTCTACCACGCGGTTATTCTGCCGCTGGTGCTGCTGGAGATGGAAAAATCCGGCGTCAGCTTCCTCGGCGCGGTTGATATGGTTGGCCTGGTGATGGTCGCCGCGGGCATTAACCTTGCTAACGTCATCGCCCCGCGCGAAAAAAGCGAAGCGGCGGTCGCCACGCCAGGACTGCTTATCAATATGGGCTTTGGAACCTTTGTTGAATCAGCCTATCCCTTTATGTTCGCCAACAAGATTGTCTTCGGCTCCGCCATCTTCTGGGCCGGAATGGGCGGCATGATGCTGGGCTTCTTTAACATCAAAGGGGTAGCCTATGTCCCCGCTTTCGCCTCACCGTTCTTATCGAGCAACGCGCTGCAGATGGCGCTGGTGATGTTCGCCGTAATGGCAATGACCTGTATCACCACCATTATTGCTAACCGTTTCAGGGCCGTCGTGCAGAAAGAACCTGCCGCGCAAGCCCGTTAATTCACGCACCAACACCAGAGGTATTTATGTTTAAAGGCGATATGAATAAAAAACGCGCCAAAGCGTTACAGAAAGTGAAAGACGCCATTGCGCTGCACGGCGGGCAAACCATCCTCAGTACCGGGATCACCGGCGACGATGCGCGGCTGGCGAAAGCGGTGTGTGAGGCGGGCGTTAAGCTGCTGGAGCCGAACCACCCTGCGCTGGCGCTGGCGCGCGGGCATAAAGGCGTGAGCAATATGCACGCGGCAGAGCAGATCCGCCATGAAATCACCAACGGGCAGATGGCCGAAGCGGTACACGGCGTACGCAACGTGGTGCCTGACGATATCTTTATTACCGTCGGTATCGCGGGCGGCTTTACCGAGACGCTGCCGGTTCCCCTCAGCGAAACGGAGATTCTGGAGATTGCCCGCGCCGGAGCCGATGGCCTGCACACCCACAAATCCGACTGGGACGACCTGCAGGACATCGTCAATCTCGCCCATCAATATGGCCTGACCGTGGATGCCTACATTGGTCATCCGGATGACCTGCATACCTTCGGCATTCCGGCCCGCACGCCGGAAGAGGTGGCCAGCGTGGCGAAAAGGATGCAGGAGATTGGCGTCGATATGATTGGCCTGATGACCGGCATGAGTTATGAAGGCGTGGCGGCAGGCGACATCCCCCAGGTCATTAAAGATCGCCTGCGGGCGCTGGTTGACGCGGTAGAGGTGCCAACGCTGGCGGAAGGCGGCATCAACCTGGCCAACGCCAGGGCGTTTAAGGATACCGGCGTCAATATTCTGGTCGTGGGCACGGCCATCGACAACATGGTCTGCAACGCCGCCAAAGAAGCCGTTACGCCGTTTATTACGCATTAAGGAAACAGAGATGCTGTTGGTTACCGATTTGGATGGAACATTACTGACGTCGCAAAAGACAATCAGCCCGCCTACGCGCCAGGCGCTGATTGCATTCCGTCAGCGCGGCGGCCTGCTGGCAGCCTGTTCCGCCAGACCGGTCTCCTCAATGACGCGCCTGCTGCAACAGCAGCAGGTTGCCACGCTGTTCGGCTGGTGCGCCGGTTTTAACGGCGGACAGATTATCGCCATGTCGCCGCAGCAGGTTATTCATACCGCTGCGCTATCCGGCATGGATTTGCGGGATATTGACCGGCATATTTCCCTTGCGTGCTACGACCACCATTTTTTTAGCGCGGATGCTATTTATCACCGTTACGACAGGCCTGTCGCCCCGTGGACACGCTATGAAGCCCAATTATTCGCTGTGCCGCTCATCGCCGCCACGCCTGTCGAGATAGTTAACCGCCGCGATATTTATAAGATAACGCTGGTGGGCGCGCAGGAAAATATTGACGCGCTGTGTGCGGAGGTCACCTGTAAACTTCCTTATGGCTATACGGCGACAATCACCGGCGGGAATTATATTGATATTCAGCGCAGTGAAATAAATAAAGGCTACGCGGTAACGAAATTAAGCCAGCAGTTAAATATTCCCTGCTCGCAGGTTGTCGCTATCGGCGACCGGCAGAATGATATTAGCATGTTTGCGGCAGCCGGCACGGGGATAGCGATGGGTAATGCGCCGGAGGTCGTCAAACAGCAGGCCCGCTTTATAACGACCGCGAACGATGATGAGGGTATCGTCCATGCGCTTGAGTGGTTGCGTTGCTCTGCGCATCCAGTTACCATTCGCCAAAGCTCGACACTGGCGGAAAATAATGAACCCGATTAAAAGAAGAAAACATATTCTTGATGAATTAAACAAATTCGGTGAAGTTACCGTTATTAAATTATCGGAAACGCTAAACGTTACCTCAGAAACTATTCGCCGCGATCTCTCCCTGCTGGAAACCGAAGGGCAAATCACCAAGATTCACGGCGGGGCGGTAAAAAAACAGGTTGTGCAGGAAGATACCTTTGGCGCTCGAATAAATGCCCATCGTGAAGAAAAAATGGCAATTGGCAAACTTGCCGCGGGCATGGTGAGCGAACGTGATACGCTGTTTATTGACTCCTGTACCACCAATCTTATTCTTGCCGAACAGCTTCCCCCCCTCGCCTTTTCCGTTATTACTAACTCCGCCTTGATTGCCGATAAAATTAAAGAGCACAATTTGCAGGCCCGTGTCTATGTATTAGGCGGCGAATATGATTACCATTTTCGCGCTAATCTTGGCGTCTCGGTTTGTCAGCAAATAAATGCTATCCACGCTGATATCTGCTTTATTGGCGCAGGGGGTATCTCCCCGCAGCACGGGGTGCTGGTAAAAAGCTTTGAGGAAGCGTACGTCGCTAAGGCGATGATTGCCATGAGCAAAAAAGCAGTGATCCTCGCCGACCATACCAAATTTGGTCAGGATGGGGTGATGTGCATCGCAACCCTGAAAGAAGTCGATGGCATCATCACGGATAAAGGCTTTAAAACAACCCGTTATACACAGCAGGATTTCGCCGGGAAACTGCGTATCGCACAGTGACGCTATCCGCCCGCGGCGTATTGCCGTAGACTGGCATGGAGCCTGACTTTACTGGCTAACAGAGGGCACTCCGATGGCACTTCCCCGTATTACCCAAAAAGAGATGACCGAGCGCGAACAGCGTGAGTTAAAAACGCTGCTCGATCGCGCCCGCATAGCGCATGGCCGTCCGCTGACCAATGCAGAGACCAACAGCGTAAAGAAAGAGTACATCGATAAGTTAATGGCGCAGCGCGAAGCCGAAGCCAAAAAAGCCCGCCAGTTGAAAAAACAGCAGGCGTATAAACCGGATACCGAGGCCTCTTTTTCCTGGTCGGCGAATACGCCGACGCGCGGCAGACGTTAACGCCCTTTCTTCTTACGCCCCGGCGAGGTGAAGCGCTTGCCATTTCCTGCCGGGCGCGCTTTCTCGCTGCTTTTTTCGATTTTCACCACCGGGCGCTTAATGCCTGCGGCTTTCGGCTTCGCTTTGGCCTTAGGTTTTGCCTCTGACGAGGAGTTTTCGATCAGTTTAAACAGCGCAATCAGCTCGTCGTCCGTCAGGTCGCGCCATTCACCAAGCGGCAGGCCTGCCAGGCTGACGTTCATAATTCGCGTGCGCTCAAGCTTCGTCACTTCATAACCAAAGTGTTCGCACATGCGACGGATCTGGCGGTTCAGCCCCTGAATCAGGGTGATGCGAAAAACAAAGGGGGCCTCTTTTTTGACCTTACATTTTTTCGTCAAGGTTCCGAGGATAGGCACACCCGCCCCCATGCCACGAATAAAGTCGTCCGTAACGGGTTTATCCACCGTGACCAGATACTCTTTTTCGTGATCGTTGCCGGCCCGTAGAATTTTATTGACCAGGTCGCCGTGGTTGGTCAGGAAAATCAGCCCCTGTGAATCTTTATCAAGGCGGCCAATGGGAAACACCCGTTTGCTGTGGTTGACGAAATCCACGATGTTGTCCCGTTCGCTGTCTTCGGTGGTGCTGACAATGCCCACGGGTTTGTTCAGGGCGATAAATACCAGATCTTCCGCTTCGCGCGGCTCAATCAACTGACCATTCACTTTTACCACATCGCCAGGCTTTACCTGATCGCCAATCGTGGCGCGTTTTCCATTCAGAAAAACGTTACCCTGTTCAATGTAACGGTCGGCTTCGCGGCGTGAGCAAATTCCACTTTCGCTGATGTATTTGTTTAATCGGATTGATGAGTCGGGCAGCATAAGTTCTCCTGTAAAAGCGAAATATATCTCACCTTAAGACAGATAAAAAATGCCTGTTGCACGGTCTGTGGAAGTAAGGCGTGATTTTGCTGGTAAATGTACTGATGGACAGCGCCGGGAGCCATACTCAGTCAAGGTTAAAAAGGGTCAATAACCATTAATCAGAAAGTCGATAGCATCCCGTAATCTCGCTCTTTCGACTGACAAATCCGCAACTCGCTCGCCCAGCTCTTTTTCAGGTATGCCTGACATCATGTGGGTCATCACAACGAACGTTTTGCTGCCAATTGCAATGAGCGGACAAATTTTGGCAGGAGGCTCAATACCGTCCAGGCGTTGCAACTCAACTGCGGGAGCAACAAGAACATGCTTTAGGATGTTGGCGACAGGATGTTGAAGATTAATAAGTAACGGATAAAGATGTTTCCCTCTGCCACAGTTTTCATAGGCGCAAAACTGCTCCATCAGAAAGCTCGCTGAAAGTCACTAAACGAACCATTTTCCTCCACCCATTGATTCAGTGCGTCAATAGCATCTTTATTGCTTTTTAACCACGCCTCATGAGCACGCCCGGGTAATTGTTCGGGTGGCATTTGTGGGGAAAGCAAAATGCTGAAAGCTCTTTTCTGGCCTGCATAAATGTACATAAATTCTCCTTCTCTATGAGCATAACGTTCTGCAATACATCCTGTCCTTCGCCGGGATAATAATCACGACGGCTCAATCTGTCGCGCCTCACATAAAGTTTTTGCGAGGCGCTTTCCAGTTAATACTCATCCCGCTCGTCATCGTGATCCGGCTGCTCCAGCACGCTGTACGCTACCGAGCAAAACAGCGAGTTCAGGCGTTTCATATCGCCCAGCAGCCCCAGATGAAGGGAGCTGGTTTCAATGCTTTGCACATTTTGCTGATGCAGGCGGTCAACGTGCGCATGGGCGTAGCGCCGGTTAAGGATACGAAAACGGTGCTTGCTGCGACGCAGGCGGCGCGCGCTGGCGACATCGCCAGAGAAAAAGACCGACATGGCGAGCTTGAGGTTGTTCAGCAGCTGCTCGTGCAGCGCGTCCAGTTCGGCCAGCCCCTCCACGGAGAATGCCCGCCGGGCCGCCAGTGATTTATCGGCAATCTCGCTGCCCATACGCTCGACAATATCCGACGCCTGTTCAAGGTTAAGCGACATCTCGATAACCTCAGCCCAGCGCTTTGACTCCTCCTCTGCCAGTTCATCTTTCGGCATGCGCGCAAGATAGAGCTTAATGGCGGTATAGAGCACGTTAATATCATCGGCGAGTTTACGCAGCGCCTTCTCTTCCCGCGGCTCGCCATGAATCACCTTGTGCAGCCCTTCCAGCATCTGCTCCATAGTATCGCCCATCCGCAGGGTCTCCCGCGCGGCATTAGCCAGCGCGAGCGTGGGGGTGTCCAGCGCCGAGCTGTCGAGATGCTTCGGTTTAAGCCGCGAATCCAGCTCGGGTTCATCACGAATAATACGCTCGCAGAAGCGGGCCATCACGCCTGCAAACGGCACCATCAACAGGCAGCGCAGCAGGTTATAAAAGACGTGGAAATAGATAACCAGTTCCGATTCGGGCAGCGACAGGTTATCCATCGCCTCCGCCAGCAAATGTACAAACGGCAAAATCATCAGGCTGCCCACCAGCTTAAACAGCAGGCTGCCCAGCGCCACTCTTCGTGCGGCGGCATTGGCGGCGCTGTTGTTGAGCATCGCCAGTAGGCCAGAACCGAGGTTAGCGCCAATCACCAGACACAGGGCGACCGGGAATGCGATAACCCCTGCCGCAGTTAGGGTCGCGGTCAATAATACCGCCGCCAGGCTGGAGTAGCTGACGATGGCGAACACCGCGCCGATCAGCGCATCAAGCATGATGTCGCCCGTCAGGGAGGCAAAGATCACCTGTACGCCATTGGCCTGGGTGATGGGCGTTACCGCCTGCACAATCAGCTCCAGCGCCAGCAGAATCAGGCCAAGCCCGATGCTGACGCGCCCAAGCTGCCCGGCGCGGGTCTGTTTACGCCCTAAAAAGAAAATCACGCCGACAAAAATCAGCAGTGGCGACAGCCAGGAGAGGTCGAAGGTCAGCACCCTCGCCATTAATGCGGTACCCACGTCTGCGCCCAGTACAATCACCAGCGCGGGCGTCAGCGCCACCAGATCCTGGGCGACGAAGGAGGTGACCAGCATCGTCGTAGCATTACTGCTTTGAACCAGCGCGGTCACGCCAATCCCTGCGCTAAAGGCGAGGGATTTTTTCTCGATACTGCGGCTCAGCACGGTGCGCAGCCGCGCGCCGAAAACGCGCATCACGCCGGTGCGAACAATGTGCGTGCCCCATACCAGCAGGGCGACAGAAGAGAGCAGGTGAAGCAGAATTAACACGGATTGTTGTTCTCCTTATTGTTGTGGCTCCTTTTTCACAATGATGTCGGGGGAAGCGGGAAGCCTCATTAAGTATAAGAGATCAAAAAATTTAAGAGACTTTCTCACCCTCCTCCCTCTTCCGCTTTGTGGAAAGAAGGGAAGCCACCTTGAGGGTTTCGGAAATCAAAAAGAGCGCCAGGTTGACCATTGGCCCGGAAGAAACGAAATGCAAAATGAGCGGAAAAAGCGCCAGCGAGCAGGTGAGCGAAAAAATACGCATCGTTTCCTGCAGGGCAAGCCACAAGACGCTCATTTTTTTATGCGCCAGGAAAGCCCATGCGGAAACAGGCAGCGATAACAACAAGGCCAGATGGATGAAAAAAAGGCCCTGCAGCAAAATGGCGTATCCGCCTCCCGCTTCGTGCTGTTCCAGCCCGGCATAAAAGTGGGTGATGTCTGACCAGAAAGGAACCTCTCCCCGCATAAGCGAGAAAAACAGATAGCTGCCAAGCGTAAGCAGGTCCATCACTCCCCAGAACAGAAAAACTTTACCTTTATAACTCATGCTATTACCTCTTCCTTGTGTAATTTTACCCTCCGGCACATGAAAGCCTACCGGCGCAAATCTCTTTAAATTGTTACATAAAAGATAAATAAAAGGGCTTTTTATTTTTCTAACGCCAGCAGGAAAAAGAGTTAACGGGCTCATTAATTTTATGATGGTAAAAATGACTCTTGTCTTATACCGTCAACTATCCCGTTCATTGTATTGGATTTAAATTTTATCAGCAGACACCGTTGTGGTTTGCTTAAAAATTTAGTGCCGTGGCCTTCGCAAAATATAAATTATCCGCTTTATTTGTAAGCGTTTATGTTAAATAATTCGCCCCGACTTATGTAGCAGCAGAGGTAGTAAAATGCGTTTCAGTACCATGTCCGACAGCGAAATAATTGCTGAGCTATGCCGCAGAATTAAAGAGACGCGTATGCAGCTCGGGCTGTCACAAATTGAACTGGCTGAACGTGCGCAGGTTGGCGCCGCCACCATCAAACGCGTGGAATTAGGCGAGTCGGTCACGCTGAGCACGTTAATTGGCATTTTGCGCGGGCTGGACCGGCTGCATCAACTGGAGTCCATTTTGTATGACTCCCATATTCGCGCCTTCAATGCCCAACTGGTGTCCGCTTCGCCATCACGTATCCGTATTCGGAAAAAACAGGCGAATCAGCCAAAAGAGAAACGGCAGGCGGCCGTACCGGAAGCGGCGGCGGATGCTGCCATTAATGAGTGGTATACCTCGTCGGCATCCCGCAGCGTGGTGTGGTCATTTATGCCTGCGGAGGCAGAGAAGAAGTGACGGATAACCGCCTGCGCAGGCAGGCGGTTCAGGGCATCAGGATTCACATACCGCCACTTTGATGGCCAGGCCCCCACGGGCAGTTTCCCGGTACTTCGCGTTCATATCCTTGCCGGTTTCAAACATCGTTTCGATAACCTTATCCAGCGAAACTTTCGGGTCGCTGGTGCGGTACATCGCCATGCTGGCCGAGTTGATCGCTTTCACCGCCGCGATGGCGTTACGTTCAATACAGGGCACCTGCACCTGCCCGGCGACCGGGTCGCAGGTCAACCCAAGGTTGTGCTCCATGCCAATTTCCGCGGCGATGCAGACTTTTTCCGGGCTGGCACCCAGCAGCTCCGCCAGCCCCGCAGACGCCATGGAGCAGGCAACGCCCACTTCCCCCTGGCAGCCCACTTCCGCGCCGGAGATAGAAGCATTCATCTTATAAAGAATGCCGATGGCACCAGCGGTCAGGTAGTAACGCATATAGATTTCCGGCGTCACCGCTTTGATAAAGCGGTCATAGTAGGCGAGCACCGCCGGGATAATACCGCAGGCCCCGTTAGTCGGTGCGGTGACTACACGCCCACCGGCGGCGTTCTCTTCCCCAACCGCCATGGCAAACATGTTCACCCAGTCCATCGCGCTCAGCGGCGTGATGGTGTTACTTTGCGGTGCCAGGACGCGATGCAGCGCGGATGCGCGACGCGGTACTTTCAATGGGCCTGGCAGTATGCCTTCGGTATTCATACCGCGATTGATGGCGTTTTTCATGGTTTCCCAGATCTTCGCCATATGCTGTTCCACTTCGCTGCGGCCATGCCGGGCAATCTCGTTTTTCATCATCACGGCGGAGATGGACAGGCAGTTATCGTGGCAGTGGGCCAGCAAATTGCGGGCGGAATAGAAGGGAAACGGGATATCAATGTCCGCATCCTGGCTTTTGCCGAAGTTCTCTTCGGTAACGATAAAGCCGCCGCCAATAGAGTAATAGGTCTGGAAATGGGCGATTTTTCCGTCGCAAAAAGCGGTAATGCTCATTCCATTTTCATGCAGCGGTAAAAATTCGTTATGAAAACGCATGCACTCCGCGACCGGGAATTCGATCTCCCGCTGCCCCTCTTCGATAAAAAGACGATGATGGGCGTTAACGTCATGAATAATCGCCGGAATGGCGTCGATATCGACGGTATCCGGCAGATAGCCGGATAACCCCAGAATAATGGCGATATCGGTATGGTGACCTTTCCCCGTTAAGGAGAGGGAGCCATAGACATCCACGACCAGGCGGGTGACGCGATGTAACAGGCCTTTTTCCTGCAGGGTATCGACAAAATGTTTGCCTGCTTTCATCGGCCCGACGGTATGGGAGCTCGACGGCCCAATACTGATTTTGAAAATATCGAAAACGCTAATCATGTGGCACCCACGCGAGTTAGGTAAAACGGATGCGCCGCCCGCTATGGGCGGCGCTGAAACTTAGCTAAACAGCGAGAAGAAGATGGCGGAGATGGCGATAAGCCCCATCACAACCACAAACAGGTTGCTGATATGCCCGCTGTACTTGCGCATGGCCGGTACTTTATTGATGGCGTACATCGGCATCAGGAACAGAATCATCGCAATAATCGGGCCGCCGAGGGTTTCGATCATGCCGAGGATGCTTGGGTTCAGGGTAGCGACAATCCAGGTCGTAACCAGCATAAACAGCGCGGTGATTTTATTCAGTCTGTTGATTTCAATGGATTTACCTTTGCCACGCAGCGACTTGATAACCATACCGTTGAAGCCTTCACGCGCGCCCAGGTAGTGGCCGAGGAAGGACTTGGTGATGGCAATCATCGCGATAATCGGCGCCATCCAGGCGATAACCGGCGCGTTAAAGTGGTTCGCCAGATAAGACAGAATCGAGATATTTTGCGCTTTCGCTTCCGCCAGGTTTTCCGGGGTGAGGCTCAGCACGCAGCTAAAGACGAAGAACATCACGGTCAGCACCATCATGATGTGCGCATAACCCAGAATACGTGAACATTTACGCTCGGCGTCCTGGCCGTACTCTTCACGTTTCGCCACGGCAAACGAGGAGATAATCGGCGAGTGGTTAAAGGAGAACACCATTACCGGAATAGCCAGCCAGAGGGTCATCCACAGGCCATTGCCGGACTGCGCGGTACTGCTCAGGGAGAGGGTCTCCAGCGCAGCGCCATTCCACTGCGGAATAAGATAGAGCGCCAGCATCATCAGCGCGGCGACAAACGGGAATACCAGCACGCTCATCGCTTTAACGATCATCTTTTCGCCAAAGCGGACAATCGCCATCATGCCGATAATCAGAATTAACGACAGAACGGCGCGCGGCGGGGAGACCAGACCGAGCTGATGGGTAATAAAGCTATCTACCGTATTGGTAATCGCCACGCTATATACCAGCAGGATAGGATAAATAGCGAAGAAATAAAGCAGGGTAATCAGCTTACCCGCGCCGACGCCAAAATGCTCTTCCACCACTTCGGTAATATCTTCGCCGGGGTTTTTACCTGACAGAACAAAACGGGTTAAGCCGCGGTGGGCAAAAAAGGTCATCGGAAAAGCCAGCACCGCCATGATCATCAACGGGATCATCCCGCCCACGCCAGCGTTGATCGGCAGGAACAGCACGCCAGCACCGATAGCTGTACCGTACAGGCCCAGCATCCAGACGGTATCACTTTTTCTCCAGCCACTGGCTTCACGCGTGACGAGAGTATTTTGAACGGTATCCATAATATGGCCTCTATAATAGAAATATGATCCTGATTAACAGGTTCGTTTTCAGGTAATATGTGATGTGAACTTTATTGTGCTATTTTAAGAAAGATAGCCACGCCGGGTTATTTACGGCGATCACATAACCTGATTTATAAAGGCGTTTTTAAGGTATCAAAAATAATACTGCCGATGGGCTATTTTTTAAGGTATCACTTTTAATACGTTATTTTCTATTATGGAGTTGTAAATGCCCTGCATATAGCAAGTCACGGACTCAATGCTGGCTCAGCATATAATTTATAGCGAAACTATTTGTGTGTCATTTTATTTTCCCGGTTAATGCCCGATCACGCTTCCTGCACCCGTCCACAGCTGGCGAACACAGGCATTCGGTAGAGGCACACGAAATGGACCGCTGTTCAGAGCCCCCGGCAGGCCGAGACCCACGGATGGGCCAGGTTATTGTCAACGGGCATGCAACTTGACGTATGACGGGGATAATCAACGAATGGCCCGCTACCAAACGCATACCAGTTTTTCATAACCTTAAGTAAAAAGGGGATGCTCTTAATGTTCATTTTGCGTAACGCTTTTACCTGACTATAGCTCAGCGCCTGCTCACTGAGATGCATTTTTTGCGCAATCTCTTTTCTTTCCCGACCCGCCAGATAAGATTCACAGATTAAGCCCTCTCTTTCTGTTAAGGGTTTTACATGAAAAGGGATCCGGGCATTGTTTGCCATTAAGTTAAGCACATAAAGATATTCCGCTACCGGCGCTTTTTTTCTCAGGGAGTAGCAGCGTGTTTCAATAAAGTGGGTTAATGTATCTGCTAAACCCGGACGATGAAATTCCGCAGCCCTTGTTATATAAATATCCTCACCTCCGGGATCAATTACTGCAATATCATGCATAAAGTTAATCCCGGAAAAGGCCAGCGCATTTCTTATACCGGCTATAAAATAGGTGTCATTAGAATAGACGTACATCATATTCTCATTATTCATCATATGCATATAAAACGTTATCAGTTGTAGGTGACCCAGACGTTAACCTTGCCTGAAACTGGCCCGGTATAGTTATTGCCTCCGACGGTGATAGGCCCGTTCTGGATATAATTGGCGGTAAACATGGCCTGCCCGGCGGCTATATAGGTCGGCGCAAGCCCGCTATTATCATGTGCCTGGCCACGCGCCCCCGTACTGGTCTGGGTGACGCCATCGATGTTGACCCGGCTGCCGTTATACTTCATCTGAATTTCAAGTCCGTTAACCTTGTTCCCTCCGCCATCATAGAGGGTGACGTTTTTCTGTGCAGCCGTTGAAGGTGCGCTGCCGGTATCCTCAAACCTGAACTGAACATCAGCTGGCCGACCCATACACTCCAGGTCCAGCCCCACGGGTTGGGCTGGGCCGCTTGCCGGCGTGCCGGTATGGTTAATCGTGTCTGCCGCCCATGTACCCATGCTGATGTTGTAATTGGTGGTACGGAGTCTGCATGCCGGCGACACTACAGTAATGGCGTTACCGCTTAGTAGGTCGGTCGGCAATGCTGTGCTTATTCCGTCTGTTTCCCAAGCTGTTACAGGATTACCGGCCAGCCCCAGGTTACCGTACTGCACTGTGTCCGCCGTTTTTATCAACTCTGCTTTAATAGAGAAGCCAGCTTCCTTATCCGTCATAATAAAACCGTCAGCAAGGTCGGCCCTAAAAAAACTATCAACACCGGGGCTGCCATATCCCCACACATAAGCGTTACCCCGTACAGGCGAACTGATAACTCCGAGACCTCCAGCATAGAGAAACTCCTGCCACAAACTTTCACTATTATCATCTGTGTCTGCCCTAACATATAAACGTATCCCGATGCCTGATAGCGTCGTGGCATAAGTGGGAATGCTATTGTTTTTCGGCTCACTGATTGTCAGGCCTCGTAAGAAAAGTTCCCAACGATTTATGTTGGCAACCTCTATGCCGTCTATAACCATACTGCCATGTCCATAAGTATTAATACCAGTGCCTGTACACCGCGACATGAACCCCGGTAAGAAACTGTTAAAATCCCACGAGTACAATACAGCACCAATTGGGGCTGCGCTGTCTACTACCAGGGTCTTTGGCACTTGTAGCGGCCGGATATCAGGAACAGTAAGGGTACAATTTGCTGCCGGAAGGCCAGCATTCAGGCCACCATGCCAGGTATAGTTGTATGACCATGTCGCCGCCTGAGTCGGTATCACAGCCAGCCCCGAGACCAGCGCCGCGGCCACTCCCCATATTCTGCTCACGGCCTCACCTCCTGGCTGTGCTCTTCGCCCGCGCCGCCCCAGTCGTTCATCGCGCTCCAGGTGACATTCATGGCACCCGTCCCGGCCTGAGTCGGCAGGCTATAACGCTGGCTCCCCTGCGGCGGCACCATGGTGTTTTTGTTTTCCGGCGTCACTTTTTTGCAGCTTCCGCAGCCTGCTGTCAGGCGCCCGAAGCTGATGTAATAAGGCGTGGGGTTGGTGGCCATCAGCCACGTCTGGCTACCTTCACGCTGCAGGCTCCAGCGCAGCGCGCCTGCCGACGCCCTGGCCCCCTCCGACGTCAGCCCTGCCGGGCGCACGAATACCTTTATCCGGCTTCTCACCGCCACCACCAGACGGTTAGCCGTGTCCTTCGCCTTCGGGGGGATTTCCTGTAGCGACAGCCAGTACACCGACTCCCTGTCCTGCGGGATTTCCCCGCGCATCACCATCAGACGAAGTTTTCCTTCGCTCTTCCCCTCCATCTTCATCACCGGCGGCGTCAGCACCAGCGGTATTCCGCTATCCCGGCCCTGTAAGTCCTCCAGCCACGACTGCAGCATGTAGGTGCTATCGCTGTCATTGATCACCCCAACCGTCGTTTCTTTATCCTCCGCGTAGGCCACCGCCCTTGTCAGCTGGGGCCGAACGGCGGCATCCGCCATAGAAGAGAGCAATCCGGCCGCAAGGAGGCCTGCGCATATCTGTTTGAATGTCATTTTCTGTTCCGTCTGTTTCGTTTAACTACGACTGCCGCTAACGGCAGTTCACGATAATCTTCTTGTGCCAGTTGTCTGGCTTCAGCTGCTCCGGCGTGGCCGCCGGCAGCGTGAACCGGCACTGTGAACCCGGATCGTCTCCCCAGACGACCCGCAGGCGCGCATCGTGGCGCGCATCCAGACCGCTCAGGTAGGTCACCCCGCGGTTGCCGACAATGCCGACTTCCTCGCGCGATGCCTCGTTTTCTTCGTCGGCGTACACCATTGCCCCTAAGGGGATAGTGCTGGCGCCGTGCAGTTCCACCATCGCGCGCCGCCCGACCCGCGAGGCAAATTTCAGCAGAACTGCCGCGCCTTCGCTCGGCACCACTTTGCGCGTGGTCTCTTTCAGTTCCACGTTGTCCACGCCCGAGTGATCCAGATTTATCTCGTTGTACCGGTACGGCGTCAGCCAGGTCACCACGGCGTGGCCAAAGATGTCGGTTTTCGCATTGCCCGTCCCCGTGACGTCAATACCCTGAGCACCCGTGGTATCCACAATCGCCACCGTGTCGCCCAGCACCGGCGACAGCACTACGCCGCCGCTGTACAGGGTCACGCCGCCGCTCATCCCTGCCGATATCTGATTGGTGTTTTTGCTGTGGCTCAGGCCTCCGCTGATCGTCGCCATGCTGCCGTTATAGCCCAGGGTGCCGGACTGGCTGTATTCCCCCTGCACATCACGGAGTACGTTCGCCGAATAGGTAACCGTGTTATCCAGTGCGCTGCCGGAGTAGCCCAGCGACTGACTGAACTGGTTGTCCTGGTCACGCACCAGGCCATAGTTCAGTGAGCCGTAATTACGGTGTTGGTGGCGGTCGCTTCCCGCGCTGAGGGGGATGCTGACTGACAGGCTGACCTGCCGGTCTGAACGCTCATCATCCCGGGAGTCCGTCAGCGAGAGCGAGACCGTACTGCTGCCAATGTTTGTGCCCATGCCTCCGGTAACAGAGGTGCTTTTTTTACTGGTGCCGTAATAGCGTTCCTGGCTGACCGTCATGTAGAGACTGCCTATATCCGACACGGTCTGGTTAATGGTCATCTCAACGCGGTTACGCTTGCGCCGCTCATAGCGAGCGTATGTGTCGTCATCGTCAGGACGCGGAGAGTAGCTGTCACGCATCAGGAACTCCTGGAACTCCAGAAAGTCCTCTGAGCGATACTGGTAGCCCAGAATCTGTAGCGAGGTGTCTGACGCCTCAAAATGTCGGGCGTACTGGACACGCACCGCGGAGCCATCGCGGGTGTGGTGATCGTTTTCAGGGTTACGATAACGGGCGTGCGCGATCTCGGCAGAGAATGCGCCGATGTTCCCGGCATTCCACGAAGCGCCTGCTGATAAAGTCTGGTAGCGATCCGATGCCAGCAGTGAACTCCCGAGGGTAAAGCGTTCAAAACCGCGCTCCAGCCCGCCGGATAACACCACCGGTGCCTTTATATCCCGGCCCTGACGTCGGTACTGACCGGCGGAGACGTTGTAGCGCACCGCGCCCGGGCGAATCATGTCCGGCAACGCCGTATAGGGCACCCGGAACACCTGCCGCTGCCCGTCAGACTCCTCAACGGTGGCTTCAAGGTCCGCCCCTACATGCGCGCTATACAAGTCATCAATGGCAAACGGCCCCGGCGTCAGGGTGGTGCTGTAAATCACTCGCCCCCGCTGGCGCACGGTCAGACGGGCGTTGGTGCGCGCCACCCCGCGGATGACTGGCGCAAAAGTAAACTGATTATCCAGTGATATTTTCTCATTGGTTGCCAGCGAAACGCCGTGCAGTGGGACGGAGCCTGACATATACCCTGACCCGCGCGTGTAGATCTCCCCGACCTGTAGCTGGCTGCGTAGCGCGGCAATATCCCGGGCCAAATAGCTGCGATCGTGTTCTGACTCCCAGCCGCGCTGGTTGCTTTTATAGAAGGAATCGATACTGTACAGACGCCAGGCGCCCAACGAGCCCACCGTGTTAAAGTTCATATAGGCGCTGCTGTAGGTGTCCCTGCCGGACGAGTCCTGCCCATCCGTACTGTGGCCGGTTTTGATGCGCGAAGAATAGTAGTAGCCGTTGTAGCTGGTACGCAGGCTGGGCACGCCGTGATCCCACTCCTCAGGGGAAATCATGGTGAAATGTTGTTTATCTACAGCCTCCTGGGGGACCGTAATATACAATCGCTGCTGGCTGCTTTTGTAATACAGTTCTGAGGAGGGAATCTGCTTTTTCAGGTCGTAACACTGCGCGGTATTCTCCGACGCATCGTTTTCATAGAGCTCGGTTTTTATACCCAGCATCTTAAGCATGGCGGCACTCAGACACGGCGAAGCTTCATTATTGCCTGTACTCACGAAATCCACGTCGTTTTTTCCGGCCAGATGCTCATTCACGATGATCTCAATGTTCTTAATGCCCGGGGTCAACGCATCTTTATAGATAAAAACATCCGGCGATGCGCCGTTTTTATCCCGGTGCAGATAAGCCTCTTCGAAATGGGATTCAGCGGATGATTTACCGGCTATCAGGCCGCAGCAAATAAAGCCTGCAACCATAGCTTTTATTCCGTCCGCTTTGCCCGGAATAAAATGGCCAGATAGCGACAGTAATACCGGCATGAATAAAGCCTCTATTTACAAGTAAAAATAAATATTGCGATAAACAGCGCAGTGTTGAGCGCTGTTTATCGTCAGGCGAATATTTGTCTGCGTTGGTGAAAGCTACCGTGCAGACAAAATATTCGCGGAAACAGTAACGCGTATCAGAAATAGGAAATGATATATTCCGCAGTACCGGCGACCGCCCCCGCCGTCACGCCCGTGGTCAGCGACTTATAGGCAGCCTGATAGTTTAACGTCACAGGACCTGATGATGCTGGCAGAGCCAGCCCCGTATCCGTGTTCGGGCCCCCGTTAAGGTCAATCTGAGATCCACCAGAACTGAGAATCGCGACAGCAACGTTTTGCGCACCTCCTGCGGCGGTGTTACCCATCACGAAGTTATCCCCCGACGCCGGTGAAGGCGTTGTGAAAATCGCACGGACGTTCTGTAACGCAGCGGTAGCTTCACAGCCGGTAAGGGAAATAGAGAACGGCGTATGGCCCGCGTAAGTCCCGACGGCAGCATTCAGCGTTGTATCCGTCACGTTTGGCAGCGCAACCGTTGCAGGGTTACTCATTGCGCCCCCGGTGGGGCCTGCTCCTACAATGGTGGTACATGCACTTGTGGTGACATTGCCGGTGAAGTTAATGGTGCCATCTGCTGCTGCCGCATCTAAACTGAACAGCGTCATACATAACGACGCGGCTAACAAACTTTTATTTACTACCATTTTGCTATGCATGATAGATTCCTTTTTCGCATATATAGATACTCCAATAAATTGGAGTCATCATTTAAAAAGCATGATTCATTCACAACAAAAACAAAGGGTGTTTCTGTTGACTGAATTATTGCAAGCGGCATTGGGAATTGTCATTTTAAATAAGATCAAATAGTTTTAAGGGTTCTTAAACGATCTTAAATGAAAAATATCGATAACAGAAATGAAACACCGAAAAACGTAACACCCTGATTAAAAACTGCTTTTAATTTTCCGTTTTTTGCGTAAAATATTTGTTAAAAATTTATTTTATTTCTGCTACAGCTTTACTGGCATTAATTGAAAAGTAATTTATAAAAATAGTTCAACAACAGTTTCACAAAGTAATTCGCCTACTATATACAAATTGTTGAAGCGCGCTTTTTTTAGAAGACAGCGATAAAGAATAACCCTATAAATATAAAGGTCAAAAACGTCATGCTAATATTACAAAGCATCAAATAAAGAGAGAGGCTGCTGGTGGGAATAACGGCCATTATCCGGATGCGGCGCGCGCCTTTACAAGGCTCCTCTTTTCCTTTCCCCTTTATGAAAAAGAGTAGAGAAAGAATATACAAACGCTCCGGCTTACCAAATGCGTTGCGCATACTCCAGAGCAATATAAAAACGGCCTGGATTAACAGGCCGTTTTTATTCAGTCGGGAGGCTTAATCCGCGTCATACCCCAGGTTAGCTGCCAGCCAGCGTTCTACTTCCGCTACGCTCATGCCTTTACGGAAGGCATAATCTTCAACCTGGTCACGCTGAATCTGCGCCACCGCGAAATACTTGCTGTCCGGGTGGCTGAAATACCAGCCCGACACCGACGCGCCCGGCCACATGGCGAAGGATTCGGTAAGCTTCATGCCGGTGTGCTTTTCAACATCCAGCAGCTGCCAGATGGTTCCCTTCTCGGTATGTTCCGGGCAGGCCGGATAGCCCGGCGCAGGACGAATGCCCTGGTAGTTTTCGCGGATCAGTTCCTCATTACTGAGATTCTCGTTAGCCGCATAGCCCCAGTGCACTTTGCGCACCCGCTCATGCAGATATTCCGCGAACGCTTCCGCCAGACGGTCGGCAATCGCTTTCACCATGATTTTGTTGTAGTCATCATGCTGTGCGTCAAATGCCTCGGCCAGCGCGTCCTCTTCCAGCCCGCCGGTCACCGCGAAGGCACCGATATAGTCGGCTTTACCGGAGAGCTTCGGCGCGACAAAATCGGCCAGGCAGTAGTTGGCGAAGCCGACTTTTTCGGTCTGCTGGCGCAGATGATGGCTGACCGCCAGCACATGGGTGCGGGTTTCATCGCGGTAGATTTCGATGTCGTCGCCGATGCGGTTTGCCGGGAACAGACCGACCACACCGCGGGGGTTGAGAGTTTTCTCCGCGCTCAGTTTATCCAGCATGTCGTTGGCATCTTTGAACAGGCGCTTCGCCTCCTCGCCCACCACCTCATCCTCCAGGATGCGCGGATATTTCCCCGCCAGCGACCAGGTCATAAAGAACGGCGTCCAGTCGATGTAGTTACGCAGCGTTTCAATGCTCGCTTCCACCTCCTGTACGCCCAGACGATGCGCCACTGGCGGCGTATAGCTTGCCCAGTCGAAGGCCAGATCGTTATCGCGCGCCGCTTCCAGACTCACCGGCGGCGTGCGCGGTTTTTTACGTCCGTGCTGAATACGCACCGTTTCATACTCTTTGCGGGTGCGGGCGACAAAGTCATCGCGCTGGGTGTCCGACAGCAGCGCCGCCACCACGCCCACCGTGCGCGAGGCGTTCTGCACGTACACCGTCGGGCCGCTGTAGTTCTGCTCGATCTTCACCGCCGTGTGCGCTTTCGAGGTGGTCGCGCCGCCAATCAGCAGCGGAATGGTAAAGCCCTGGCGCTCCATCTCTTTCGCCACGTTAACCATTTCGTCCAGCGACGGGGTGATCAGGCCGGAAAGGCCGATCAGATCGGCATTGACCTCTTTCGCGGTTTTCAGGATTTTCTCTGCTGGCACCATTACGCCGAGATCGACGATTTCATAGTTATTGCACTGCAACACCACGCCGACGATGTTTTTGCCAATGTCATGCACGTCGCCCTTCACCGTGGCGATCACCATCTTGCCGTTGCTCGAACCTTTTTCTTACTGGCTTCGATAAACGGCTCCAGATACGCCACCGCCTGCTTCATTACGCGGGCGGATTTCACCACCTGCGGCAGGAACATTTTGCCTTCGCCGAACAGGTCTCCGACCACGTTCATGCCGTCCATCAGCGGCCCTTCAATCACCTCAATCGGTCGGGCGGCCTGCTGACGGGCCTCTTCGGTATCCTGTTCAATAAATTCGGTGATGCCTTTTACCAGCGAATATTCGAGGCGCTTTTTCACTTCCCAGCTGCGCCACTCCGCCTGCTGGGCGTTGGCGGAATCATCGGCCTTGCTGCCGCGATATTTCTCCGCCAGCTCCAGTAGCCGCTCGGTGCCGTCGTCGCGGCGGTTGAGGATCACATCTTCAACCGCATCACGCAGCTCCGTCGGCAGATCGTCGTAAATCGCCAGCTGTCCGGCGTTGACGATGCCCATGTCCATCCCGTTGCGGATGGCGTAGTAGAGGAATACCGCGTGGATGGCCTCGCGCACCGGATCGTTGCCGCGAAACGAGAACGACACGTTAGAGACGCCGCCGGAGATCAGCGCGTGCGGCAGCTCGCGTTTGATGTCTTCGCAGGCGCCGATAAAGTCCTGGGCGTAGTTGTTGTGCTCTTCAATACCCGTCGCCACGGCGAAGATATTCGGGTCAAAAATGATGTCTTCCGGCGGGAAGCCCACCTCTTCGGTGAGAATTTTATAGGCGCGGCGACAAATCTCGATTTTACGCGCCCGGGTGTCGGCCTGGCCCTGCTCATCGAACGCCATTACCACCACCGCCGCGCCGTAACGACGCAGCAGCTTCGCGTGATGGATAAAGGCTTCAACCCCCTCTTTCATTGAGATGGAGTTGACGATGCCTTTGCCCTGAATGCACTTCAGCCCTTTTTCGATGACCTCCCACTTCGAGGAGTCAATCATGATCGGCACGCGGGCGATATCCGGCTCCCCGGCGATCAGGTTGAGGAAACGCACCATCGCCGCTTCGGCGTCGAGCATCCCTTCGTCCATGTTGATATCGATAATCTGCGCGCCGCTTTCCACCTGCTGGCGGGCAACATCCAGCGCCTCGCTGTATTTTTCTTCTTTAATCAGCCGCTTAAATTTCGCCGAGCCGGTCACGTTGGTGCGCTCGCCGACGTTGACGAACAGGCTGTCGTCGCCGATGTTCAGCGGCTCCAGGCCGGAAAGGCGGCAGGCGACGGGGATTTCCGGCAGCTTGCGCGGCGGCAGGCCTGCGACCGCGCGGCTCATGGCGGCGATATGTTCCGGCGTGGTGCCGCAGCAGCCGCCAACGATATTCAGGAAGCCCGCTTCCGCCCATTCGCGGATCTGACCTGCCATGGTGTCAGCGTCGAGATCGTACTCGCCAAAGGCGTTGGGTAGCCCGGCGTTCGGGTGGGCGGTGACGTAACATTCGGCAATGCGCGACAGCTCCTGCACGTACTGGCGCAGTTCATCCGGCCCCAGCGCGCAGTTAAGCCCAAAGGTGAGCGCTTCGGCGTGGCGCAGCGAGTTGTAAAACGCTTCGGTGGTCTGGCCGGAGAGCGTACGCCCGGAGGCGTCGGTGATGGTGCCAGAAATCATGATCGGCAACGCTACGCCCAGCGCCTCAAGTTCTGCTTTGACGGCAAATACCGCCGCTTTGGCGTTCAGCGTATCGAATACCGTCTCGATCAGGATCAGGTCCGCGCCCCCTTCCACCAGCGCTTTGGTGGATTCGCGGTAGGCTGCCACCAGCTGATCGAAGGTGATATTGCGGAACGCCGGGTCGTTCACGTCCGGCGAGATGGAGGCCGTGCGGTTGGTCGGGCCAAGCACCCCCGCCACATAGCGCGGTTTTTCCGGCGTGCGCGCGGTCCACTCATCGGCGCAGGCGCGGGCCAGCTTCGCCGCGGCAAAGTTGATCTCCGCCGACAGCGATTCCATCTGGTAATCCGCCATCGCAATGGTCGTCGAGTTGAAGGTGTTGGTTTCGATGATATCCGCGCCCGCCTCAAAGTAGGCGTTGTGAATAGCGCTGATGACCTCCGGCTTGCTGAGCACAAGCAGGTCGTTGTTGCCCTTCAGGTCACAAGGCCAGTCGGCAAAGCGGTCGCCGCGAAAATCGGCTTCACCCAGACGATAGCTCTGAATCATGGTGCCCATACCGCCGTCCAGCACCAGAATACGTTCATTTAACTGCCCACGCAGTTGTTCAACTTTGCTGCTCACACTTGCTCCCGACAACGCTCAACGTAACGAGCCATAGTGGCACAAAGCGTGCTGGTGGAAAAGAGAACAGCGGGCAACATGAGACAAGTTCAGCTTCACTCATCGGATCAGTATGTGAATGCTTGCATTATAATCAGATAAAACGAAAATGATTTCCACGATACAGAAAAGGAGCCGTTTATGGTCGCTACCGTTCCCGCTAAGCGTGGCAGAAAACCGTCTGCCGCCGCAGCCACTCAGACTACCGGACAGGTGCAGTCACTGACGCGCGGCCTGAAACTGCTGGAATTTATTGCTGAATCTCACGGTAGCGTGCCGCTCACTGAACTGGCGCAGCAGGCGGGCCTGCCTAACTCTACCACTCACCGCTTGCTTACAACGATGCAGCAGCAGGGTTTTGTGCGTCAGGTAGGGGAACTGGGCCACTGGGCGGTGGGCGCGCACGCGTTTATCGTCGGCAGCAGCTTTCTACAAAGCCGTAACCTGCTGGCGATCGTCCACCCGATTCTGCGCAAGCTGATGGAGGATTCGGGTGAAACGGTCAATCTGGCGGTGCTGGACCAGAGCGACCACCAGGCGATAATTATCGACCAGGTGCAGTGTACCCAGCTGATGCGCATGTCTGCGCCTATCGGCGGAAAATTGCCGATGCACGCCTCCGGGGCGGGTAAAGCCTTTCTGTCGCAGCTAAGCGAAGAGCAGGTCACCGGCCTGCTACACCGCAAAGGGCTGCACGCGTATACCCACGCCACGCTGGTGTCGCCGGTACATCTGAAAGACGATCTCGCCCAGACGCGCAAACGCGGCTATTCGTTTGACGATGAAGAGCACGCGCTCGGCCTGCGCTGCGTGGCGGCGTGCATTTATGATGAGCATCGCGAACCGTTCGCTGCGATTTCTATTTCCGGGCCGATTTCTCGCATCACCGATGACCGCGTGACCGAGTTTGGCGCGATGGTGATCAAGGCGGCGAAGGAAGTGACGCTGGCGTACGGCGGGATACGATAAATGAGCGATCTGAAAGCATACTGGCAGGACAAATACCCCTCTGCATTTTGCTGGTCATTTGGCGATTCGCCAGAGCTGGCTGACGAACTGGCGGCCCTGGTTGTCACCGGCAAAAAGCGCGGCACCTGCGGCTCGCTTGCCAGCTATCAGCAAGAGCAGCCGCCCGTGACGCCGGGGGCCTATCACATTGTGCTGGACGGCAAAGGCAAAGCGGTATGCGTGATTCGCACCGTTGCGCTAAGGCTGGTGCGTTTTGATGAGATGACCGGCGAACTTGCCGCGCAGGAAGGCGAAGGCGACCTCAGCCTCGCTTACTGGCAAGCGGCGCATCGGGCCTTCTTTGAACGCGAAGGCAGCTGGGCGCCAGATATGGAACTTGTGTATGAGGAATTTGCCGTTATTGTAACGGCCTGAGCCAGGCTGCTGCAGGCTAAATTTTTGACGGTGACAGGTGGATGTGAGGATCCTGTTTTTCATGTAGTACAGCCAGAACGATAATGCCATCAGCCGCTTCGCGGTAATAGATAACATGTCGTTCTACAGGAAAGCTCCGTATCCCCGGAAACAGATCATCGCTGCGATCGCGGCCTGGAGAGGGATGGTGATTAAGAAGCTCCATGATTGTGGCGCGTAACACACCGGCATAAGCCTCTGCGACGTCCTTGCCCCACTGATGCACGGAATAAACCCTGATGGCGCGAATATGCTCTTTCGCTTTGCTCGTAAATCTGACGCTCATCCTTTAGCCTTCCTGGACCACTACTTTTCCGTCAGCGGGCCGAAGACATCATCAATATTATGCAGATCGCCGCTGTCGGCCTGAGCCATTGATTCAGCCAGAACGGCTTTAAGCTGCTGTAACTTTAACTGCGTAAAATGATCGTATTCTTCAGGTGAAATCACGACCGCCACACGCTTCCCGTGCTTGCTGATTTCTACTGGTTCACGCTGGACTTTCATCAGCAAATCTCCGAATTGATTCTTCGCTTGCTGCGCAGGAATGACATGCATGCGTCCTCCTTCCGTCTAAAATGGCTTTAATGTCTAATATGGACATATTAGAAATGCGCTCCTCTTATCGCCAGTAAAACTTTCAGTAAGCTTCGTATGTGCTCTGGCTTGATATTAAATCGCAGATAAAACGATGACTAACTGCCTGTTTTCGTATTGGAAAGAGGCTCGCAAAAAAGAGGCTCGACGGTTGCGTAGCGCACGCAAAACCGCTGCTTGCGGCGGTAAGCATAGACATCCTCCACGTGCCCTTCCCGAATACGCGTCTGTAACGCCCGCCAGTAGTCGGCGCGAAACAGGTCGGCGTGCATCTCCTCAAACAGCGGCCCGATGCGCGGATCGGCGCACAGCCAGTGGCGAAACTCTTCGGGAAAAACATCGCCGGGAGAGACGCTGTACCAGGGCTCGGCGCTCAGCTCGTCCTCCGGATACCGCGCTTTCGGGATATCGCGGAAGTTCACCTCCGTCATGTAGCAAATCTCATCGTAATCGTAGAACACCACGCGACCGTGGCGGGTGACGCCAAAGTTCTTAAACAGCATATCGCCGGGAAAGATATTGGCAGCGGCAAGCTGGCGAATGGCGTTGCCGTACTCCTCTATGGCGTCGCGCAATGGCTGGCCCTCCACCTGCTCCAGCCAGATATTCAAGGGCACCATTCGCCTTTCAATATAAAGGTGGCTGATAACAATACGATCGCCGAGGTCGGTAATTTTCGCGCCGGCTTCCGCCAGCAGCAACGTCATTAGCGCCGGGTCGATTTGCCGCTTCTCCAGCACGAAGTTTTCAAACTCCTGGGTGTCCGCCATTCGCCCCACGCGATCGTGCTCTTTCACCAGCTGATAGCAGGCGCGCACGTGGGCGGCAGACATCTCTTTCTGCGGGGCAAATTTATCTTTAATGATTTTGAAAACCCGGTCGAATCCCGGCAGGGTAAATACCAGCATCACCATGCCGCGAATGCCTGGCGCTTCGATAAACGGCTCGTCGCAGCTGCGCAGATACAGCAAATACTCGCGATAGCTCTCGGTCTTGGCGTGCTTCTGGCAGCCAATCGCCATATACAGCTCGGCGGTGGTTTTTCCCGGCAGGATCTCCCGCAGCCACTCAACCAGCGCAGCGGGCAGCGGCGCGTATACCATAAAATAGGAGCGGGCAAAGCCAAACACGATGCTGGCTTCCGCCGTGGTGGTCAGGCAGGTATCGATGAATAGCTCACCTTCCTCAGTACGATGAACCGGCAGCAGGAACGGCAGCGTACCTCCGGGCGTAACCAGCTTCCCCACCAGCCAGGCGGCCTTATTGCGGTAAAAGAGTTCGTTCGCTACCTGCAAATGGCTGCGGGATAGCGCCTCCGCGCCGAAAACCTCCGTCAGGTGCAGGATGATGTAGTGAACATCACGGCCTTTATTTTGCCACGGCAGACGCAGCGGCAGGTCGCTGAGCACGCGCGTGAGCAGCGGCTCCCAGCCCTGATCGGGGTAAAATTCTTTCGCCAGCGGGCGCGGAATAGTGCGAAAACGGCGCGCCGGTTGGGAGCTGAAAATAAAAAGCCGCTCGGGAGTCAGCGAGCGGTGGTCAAATAACCGACAGTAGACGGAGTTAAAAAAGCTTTCCGCAATCTCGAAGCGAGGGTAATCCGGCAGAAGCCGGGTGTAATGCTCTTTTACGCGCAGCAGAAAGTCGGCGTCCGTGCTTTTACCGTTGGTAATGCAGCGCAACTGCTCCACCACCAGGCCCACATGGTGGTCGTAAAGGTGGATACGATTTTTCATCGCCTGCTGTACGGCGTGCCAGTCGGCCTGTTCAAAGCGCTGCTGCGCGCCGGAGGTCACTTCCAGAAAACGGCCATACTGGGCGTCAAAGCCCTGCAGGATAGTTTGTGCAATCAGTAACTCCAGGCCACGCGACATCGCCTCTCCTTACGTTGCCCCGCTCCGGGCAGAGGGGGCCAACGATTATCAGAACTGCGACTCTTCCGTCGAACCGGTCAGTGCGGTTACCGAAGAGGCGCCGCCCTGAATGATGGTGGTGACTTTGTCGAAGTAACCGGTGCCCACTTCCTGCTGGTGGGAAACGAAGGTATAGTCCTCTTTTCCGGCGGCAAACTCTGGCTGCTGCACCTTCTCGACATAGTGCTTCATCCCCTCGCCCTGCGCGTAGGCGTGCGCCAGGTCGAACATGTTGAACCACATGCTGTGAATGCCCGCCAGGGTAATGAACTGGTATTTGTAGCCCATATCCGCCAGCTGCTGCTGGAAGCTGGCGATGGTGCTGTCGTCCAGATTTTTCTGCCAGTTAAACGACGGCGAACAGTTGTAGGCCAGCAGTTTGCCCGGATATTTTGCGTGGATGGCATCGGCAAAGCGCTTCGCCAGCGCCAGATCAGGCGTTGAGGTTTCGCACCACACCAGATCGGCATACGGGGCGTAGGCCAGACCACGGCTGATGGCCTGCTCAATGCCTGCACGGGTACGGTAAAACCCTTCGCTGGTGCGCTCGCCGGTAATAAACTCGCTGTCGTAGGGGTCACAGTCGGAGGTGATCAGATCCGCCGCGTCGGCGTCAGTACGGGCAATCACCAGCGTCGGCACGCCCATCACATCAGCCGCCAGACGGGCCGCCACCAGTTTCTGAATCGCTTCCTGTGTAGGGACCAGCACTTTGCCGCCCATGTGGCCGCATTTCTTCACCGAGGCCAGTTGATCTTCGAAATGAACCGCCGCTGCACCGGCTTCGATCATCGATTTCATCAGTTCAAAGGCATTTAACACGCCGCCGAAGCCCGCTTCCGCATCGGCGACGATCGGCAAAAAGTAGTCCACATAGCGCGGATCGTTTGGCTCAATGCCGCTGGACCACTGGATCTGATCCGCGCGACGAAACGTATTGTTGATCCGATCCACTACCGCCGGGACGGAGTTTGCCGGGTAAAGCGATTGATCCGGATACATGCTGGAGGCCAGGTTAGCGTCCGCCGCCACCTGCCAGCCTGACAGATAGACCGCTTCGATACCGGCTTTCGCCTGTTGCAGCGCCTGGCCACCCGTCAGCGCGCCAAGGCTGTTGATGTAGCCTTTTTTGGATTCGCCATGCAGCAGACGCCACATTTTCGCCGCGCCCAGCTGCGCCAGCGTGCATTCCGGATTCACCGAGCCGCGTAATTTCACCACTTCCTCCGCGCTATAGGGACGACGAATGCCTTCCCAGCGCGGTTGGGTCCACTCTTTTTGTAATTCTTCGATTTGTTGGGTACGGGTTTTCATGTGCAGATGCTCCATATTGTTATGTGGTGGATTACGCCAGCAGGCGATAGCCTGGCAGAGTCAGGAAGTCGATCAGTTCGTCAGAGGTGGTGATTTGCTCCATCAGGCGCGCGGCGTCATCGAAACGACCGCTGCTGTAGCGGTGCTCGCCCAGCTCGTCCTGAATCACCCGCATCTCTTCTGCCAGCATCTGGCGGAACAGCGCTTTGGTCACCGGCTTGCCGTTGCTCAGGGTCTTTTCGTGGTGGATCCACTGCCAGATGGAGGTGCGGGAAATTTCTGCCGTCGCCGCATCCTCCATCAGGCCGTAAATCGGTACGCAGCCGTTACCTGAGATCCACGCCTCGATGTACTGCACCGCCACGCGAATGTTGGCGCGCATCCCCTCTTCGGTGCGTTCGCCTTCACACGGGGCCAGTAGCTGTTCGGCGGTGATCGGCGCGTCGTCTTCGCGGGTGACGAAAAGCTGGTTTTTATTTTCGCCCAGCACCGCGTTGAACACCGCCATGGCGGTATCCGCCAGCCCCGGATGGGCAATCCAGGTGCCATCGTGGCCGTTGTTGGCCTCCAGGGCTTTATCCGCTTTCACCTTCGCCAGCACCTGATTATTGCGTTCGGCATCTTTGCTCGGAATAAACGCCGCCATGCCGCCCATCGCAAACGCACCGCGCTTATGGCAGGTTTTGATCAGCAGACGGGAATAGGCGCTGAGGAAAGGTTTATCCATCGTCACCACCTGGCGGTCTGGCAGAACGCGATCCGGATGGTTTTTCAACGTTTTGATATAGCTAAAGATGTAATCCCAGCGGCCGCAGTTCAGTCCGACGATATGGTCGCGCAGCGCGTGGAGAATCTCATCCATCTGGAAAACGGCTGGCAGGGTTTCAATCAGCAGAGTGGCTTTAATGGTGCCGCGCGGCAGGTTAAAACGATCTTCGGCATAGCTGAACACGTCGCTCCACCAGGCCGCTTCCTGCCAGGCCTGGGTTTTCGGCAGGTAGAAATAGGGGCCGCTGCCTTTGGCCAGCAACGCTTTATGGTTGTGGAAGAAATAAAGGGCAAAGTCAAACAGGCTGCCCGGGATCGCCTCCCCGCGCCAGGTGACATGTTTTTCCGGCAGATGCAGGCCACGCACGCGGCAAATCAGTAAGGCCGGGTCCGGCTTAAGCTGATAAATTTTACCGGCTTCATTGGTGTAACTGATGGTGCCATTCACCGCATCGCGCAGGTTGATTTGACCCTCAATGACTTTGTCCCACTCGGGTGCAAGTGAATCCTCGAAGTCAGCCATAAACACTTTCACATTGGCGTTCAGGGCGTTGATCACCATTTTGCGTTCAACCGGCCCGGTAATCTCTACCCGCCGATCCTGTAAGTCCTCAGGAATACCGCGAATTTTCCAGTCGCCATTACGAATGGAAGCCGTTTCCGAAATAAAATCAGGCAGCTTGCCGTTGTCGATATCCTGCTGTTGCTGAATACGGGCAGCAAGTAACTTGTTACGCTGGGGAGTAAAACGGCTCACCAGCTCCGTCAGAAATTCGACCGCTTCTGAGGTGAGAATTTGCTTTTCCTGCTCGCCATGCGGCCTGTTAAAGGCCAGTTCATCGGTTGTCGCTGCCTGTTGAGTCATTTTAGCTCCTCGTCATTGATCCAAAAATTTCCCCCAATGCGAACGAAGGATCGCTGTGCGCTTTTCGTTCAGCACAGTTAAGACTATCCAATTAAAATGCAAAATCAAAAACAATTTCCATTTTTAATTTAATTATTTATTAACCAATTGATAACATTGATAAAAAATTACGTAGGATAGTGAGGCCAATTTCGGAAATAAAAAAGGCACCCGAAGGTGCCTGATTTAGCGAGCTGAAACGCTTTAGGATCGTCAATCCCAGACGATTAATCCAATGTCGGATTCATATGGCGCAGATCGTAAGGCGTAATCTGGTAGACGTAATAGTTGAGCCAGTTGGTGAACAGCAAATTACCGTGGCTGCGCCAGGTCGCCCGAGGTTTGTTCTGCGGATCGTTTTTCGGGAAATAGTTATACGGCACGTCCGGATTCAGCCCCGCTTCAACATCACGGAAGTATTCACCGGCAAGAGTATGCGCATCGTATTCCGGGTGGCCGGTGACAAAGGCAATGCGTTTATCTTTACTGGCGAACAGGTAGGCGTCGCCATCCTCAGTTTCAGCGAGGATCTCAAGATCGGTGTAGTCACGAATCAGCGCCGCCGGGAAATCAGCGTAGCGCGAGTGCGGCGCAAGGAAGGAATCATCAAAACCGCGCGTCAGCAGGGCGTGAGGATGGAGAATGTGGTGCTCATAGACACCGGACAGTTTGTCGGAGCGGGTTTGCTTGGGAATACCGTAGAGGATGTTGAGCGCTGCCTGCACCGCCCAACAGACAAATAGCGTGGAGGTAACGTGATCTTTTGCCCACTCAAGCACCTGTTTGATCTGCGGCCAGTAAGCAACATCGTTGAACTCCACCAGGCCCAGCGGCGCACCGGTGACAATTAACCCGTCGAAGTTCTGATCGCAGACATCCTCAAAGTTACAGTAAAAGTTATTCAGATGCTCGGCAGGGGTGTTGCGCGACTCACGAGAATCGATACGTAACAGCTGAATATCAACCTGCAACGGTGAGTTAGAGAGCAGGCGTAAAAACTGGTTTTCCGTTTCAATCTTTTTTGGCATCAGGTTGAGGATAAGCACCTTCAGCGGACGAATTTCCTGGCCAGTAGCACGGGAAGCCGTCATCACAAAGACGTTTTCCTCACGCAAAAAGTTAACGGCGGGTAGCTCATCCTGCACGCGAATCGGCATAACTTATATCCTCACTGCATACGTTTAAACGTTTAGACATCCAGACAGCTGACAATACCCAGGAATAGCCGGGTTGTCGAGTCTGCATGTTCAAGGTGAGAAAGTTTCACGAAAAGGTTTGGGTTAGAATATAAGGGCGCATAAAAGGAGAGAATATGGTTATTAGCATACGTCGTTCACGACCCGAAGAAGGAGAGAGGCTGGTTTCTCTCTGGTGCCGCTCGGTCGATGCCACGCACGATTTTCTGTCTATAGGGTATCGGGCAGAGCTGGAGGAGCAAGTCAGTTCATTTTTACCGGTAGCGCCGCTGTGGGTTGCCGCCAATGAACAGGATGAACCAGTAGGGTTTATGCTGCTTACCGAAGGGCATATGGATGCGCTATTTATTGATCCTGTTGCTCGTGGCAGCGGTGTGGGAAAACGACTGGTAGAGCACGCCCTGGCGCTGGCCCCCGACTTAACCACCGACGTTAATGAGCAGAACGAGCAGGCCGTTGGGTTTTACCTCAAGTTGGGCTTCGTGGTCACCGGACGAAGCGAAAACGATGATGCAGGCAAGCCCTATCCACTGCTACATTTGCGTTATAAGGAGTGATGCGTAAAAACGCAAAAAGCCCATCCGTCAGGATGGGCTTCTTACTTAT
>NZ_HE578946.1:777522-785945 GCF_000321045.1 Phytobacter massiliensis JC163 | reverse complement strand
GTGAAAAAAAGTTTTGTTTGCTTACTTTCCAGGCAAAACGGATTCGATAGCGCCATTTTTGCCTGGTTTTTAAACAAAAACGAGCCCCGCAGGGCTCGTTTTTTCTTTTTTGTGACTTACTGCACTGCCACTATACGGTCTCCATTGACCACCAACTGAACTGCTTTGCCTGGAATAAGCTCGCCGGAGAGGATTTGCTGGGCCAGCGGGTTTTCGATCTGTTGCTGGATTGCGCGTTTTAAAGGACGCGCGCCATACACCGGATCGTAACCATTCGCGCTCAGCAGTTTCAGCGCCTCATCAGAGATGCTGACGCTATACCCGCGATCTTCCAGACGTTTGTACAGCCGCTGCAGCTGAATTTGTGCAATAGAAGCGATGTGTTGTTCACCCAGAGGATGGAAGACCACCACTTCATCGATACGGTTAATGAATTCAGGACGGAAGCTCTGGCTCACAACGCCAAGCACCACCTCTTTCATATGACCGTAATTCAGCTCGCCAAAACGTTCCTGAATCAAATCAGAACCCAGGTTCGAGGTCATGATGACAACCGTATTGCGGAAGTCGACCGTTCTCCCCTGCCCGTCAGTCAGACGGCCATCGTCGAGTACCTGCAGCAGAATGTTAAACACATCCGGGTGCGCTTTTTCCACTTCGTCCAGCAAAATGACGGAGTAAGGACGACGACGTACCGCTTCCGTCAGGTAACCGCCTTCTTCATACCCGACATATCCCGGAGGCGCGCCGACCAGACGAGACACGGAGTGTTTCTCCATAAACTCGGACATATCGATACGTACCATCGCGTCGTCGCTATCAAACATAAAGTTCGCCAGCGCTTTGCAGAGTTCGGTTTTACCGACCCCGGTTGGCCCCAGGAACAGGAAGGAGCCGATGGGACGATTCGGATCCGCCAGCCCCGCACGGCTACGGCGAATCGCGTTCGATACCGCTTCCACCGCTTCGTTCTGCCCGATAACGCGGCTGTGTAACTCCTGCTCCATCCGCAGCAGTTTTTCGCGCTCGCCTTCCAGCATTCTCGCCACCGGGATACCGGTCCAGCGCGCCAGCACTTCAGCGATTTCCGCATCCGTCACTTTGTTACGCAGCAGACGCATCGTTTTCCCTTCGGACTGGGTGGCCGCCTCAAGCTGTTTTTCCAGCTCCGGGATTTTGCCGTACTGCAGTTCAGACATCCGCGCCAGGTCGCCAACACGGCGCGCCTGTTCAATGGCGATCTTCGCCTGCTCCAGTTCGGCTTTAATGGTCTGCGTGCCGGAAAGCGAGGCTTTTTCTGCTTTCCACTCTTCTTCTAACTCAGAATACTGACGCTCTTTGTCGCTGAGCTCTTCGTTGAGCATGTCGAGACGTTTTTTACTCGCCTCATCAGACTCCTTCATCAACGCCTGCTGTTCCAGTTTGAGCTGGATGATACGGCGGTCGAGTCTGTCCAGCTCTTCCGGCTTGGAGTCAATCTGCATACGGATGCTGGATGCGGCTTCATCGATCAGGTCGATGGCTTTATCCGGCAACTGGCGATCGGCAATATAGCGATGGGACAGCGTTGCTGCCGCCACGATGGCCGGGTCAGTTATCTGCACGTGGTGATGCAGCTCATAGCGCTCTTTCAGCCCACGCAAAATCGCAATGGTGTCTTCCACCGACGGTTCGGCGACAAACACTTTCTGGAAACGACGTTCCAGCGCCGCATCTTTTTCGATGTACTGGCGATATTCGTCGAGCGTGGTCGCGCCTACGCAGTGCAGTTCCCCGCGCGCCAGCGCCGGTTTCAGCATGTTCCCGGCATCCATGGCGCCATCGGCTTTGCCTGCACCCACCATGGTATGCAGCTCATCGATAAACAGGATAACGTTGCCTTCCTGTTTGGCGAGATCGTTCAGGACGCCTTTCAGGCGTTCTTCAAACTCACCGCGGTATTTCGCCCCGGCCACCAGCGCGCCCATATCCAGCGCCAGCACCCGACGGCCTTTCAAGCCTTCAGGCACTTCGCCATTAATAATGCGCTGCGCCAGCCCTTCGACAATGGCGGTTTTACCGACGCCCGGCTCACCAATCAGCACCGGGTTATTTTTGGTACGACGTTGCAGCACCTGAATCGTACGGCGAATTTCTTCATCACGGCCAATCACCGGATCGAGTTTGCCCTGCTCGGCACGCTCGGTCAGATCGACGGTATATTTTTTCAGGGCCTGACGTTGGTCTTCTGCCCCTTGATCGTTCACGCTTTCACCTCCGCGCATCTGTTCAATTGCCTGAGTGATATTGGCGGTCGTTGCGCCAGCCGATTTCAGTAAGTCGGTCAGCGTGCCGCGGGACTCAAGCGCCGCCAGAACGAACAGTTCCGACGAAATAAAGTTATCCCCTCGTTTTTGCGCCAGCTTGTCGCACAGGTTGAGAACGCGCACCAGATCCTGAGACGGCTGTACGTCGCCGCCGGTGCCTTCCACCTGCGGTAAACGACTCAGCGCCTGATCGATAGCGGTGCGCAACTGCCCGGCGTTGATGCCGGCTGAGGTTAACAAAGGACGTACCGATCCCCCTTCCTGGTTAAGCAAGGCGCTCATTAAATGAAGAGGTTCGATAAATTGGTTGTCGTGCCCGAGTGCGAGCGACTGGGCATCGGCAAGAGCAAGCTGGAATTTATTAGTAAGACGATCCAGACGCATAACTCCTCCCATAACAGGTCAAATTTGCTACTGGAGATTAAATGAGGTCATCCCTCAATTATTCAAGGTGAATGACCTGACTTATGTGAAAAGAAAGTTACCCGTACTGGATCGTCTTGATTCTTTAGGTTATATCAGCCAAATGAAACTTGCCATACGCCCGGTGTTTTTGTCCCGACGATAAGAGAAAAAATCATCCTTTTGGCTGAAAGTGCAGCGATCGCCGCCGAAGACCTGACGTACGCCGACCGCTGCCAGACGCTGACGAGCCAGCGCGTAGATATCCGCATAGTATTTATCCCCTGCGGGAATAAATGCCGTGTCGGCGATGGCGTCCTTTTCCATAAACGCCTCCCGTACTTCGGGTCCCACCTCAAACGCCTGCGGACCGATGGCCGGGCCGAGCCAGGCCATAATATTCTCAGGCCGATCGGCAAAACAGGCTACCGTCTCCTCCAGCACGCCAGCACAAAGACCGCGCCAGCCTGCATGGGCGGCAGCGACTTCTGTCCCACTGTTATTGCAGAAAAGCACCGGCAGGCAATCCGCGGTCATCACTGCGCACACCGTGCCCGGCGTGTTGCTGTATGACGCATCGGCGCGTTTGCTGGCATAAGGTCCGCCATCAAGGCGCAGCACCTCAGTGCCATGCACCTGTTCAAGCCAGACAGGGTTGGCCGGGAGGCGACCCGCAGCAAACATGCGCCTGCGGTTCTCCTCGACATGCGTTAGATCATCGCCGCAGTGCGCGCCCAGATTGAGCGAATCATACGGCGGCAAGCTGACGCCGCCCACCCGCGTTGAGCTACAGGCCGCGACTCCTTCCGGCACCGGCCACTGCGGAGTTATCAGCCTGGTCATAACCAGTCCACATCATCTTTATGCGTTTCGAAGTCGGCACGCATGGCGTCGATAAGTTCCACCATATCCTGGGGAATTGGCGCATGCCATTCCATCTCGATGCCGCTGATGGGATGGTAGAGCCGCAGCATCGTCGCATGCAGCGCCTGACGATCGAACTTACGCAGCGCGGTGATAAATTCATCCGACGCGCCTTTCGGCGGACGAGGACGACCGCCATACAGCTGATCGCCCACCAGCGGATGGGTAATGTGCGCCATATGGACACGGATCTGGTGGGTACGCCCGGTCTCCAGCCGCAGCCGCAGCCGGGTATGAATACGGAAGTGCTCCATAATCCGGTAGTGGGTGACCGCCGGTTTACCCATCGGGTGCACGGACATATGAGTGCGCTTGGTAGGATGGCGGCTGATAGGTTGTTCCACCGTACCGCCTGCCGTCATATGGCCGATAGCGACCGCTTCGTACTCACGGGTAATTTCCCGCAGCTGCAAAGACTCTACCAGGCGCGTCTGTGCCGGGATGGTTTTCGCCACGACCATCAGGCCGGTGGTGTCTTTATCAAGACGGTGAACGATACCCGCGCGCGGCACGTCGACGATGGGCGGGTAATAGTGCAGAAGCGCGTTAAGCACTGTCCCGTCAGGGTTACCGGCGCCAGGGTGGACCACCAGATCCCGGGGCTTATTAATAACGATGATGTCATCGTCTTCATAGACAATATTAAGAGGGATATCCTGCGGTTCGAAACGCGCCTCTTCTTCTATTTCAGCGTTGATAGCAACGCTTTCGCCACCCAACACTTTTTCTTTCGGCTTGTCGCAGACTTTGCCGTTGACCAGGACATTCTGGTCAAGAATCCATTCTTTTATGCGCGAACGTGAATAATCCGGGAACAATTCGGCCAAAGCCTGATCTAAGCGTTGACCGAGTTGATTTTCGGTAACCGTTGCGGTGAGTTGTACTCGTTGTGCCATATACAGCTTCTTCGTTAACGTTGGGTTTTACGGCTTTGCCGTTTAATATAGTGTGCTATTGTAGCTGGTCTTAGTCGGGAGCAGGAACGATAATCTCCCGCGTAAACATTCTGAGGAAAGTCTAAACGTCATGACGCGCATGAAATATCTGGTGGCAGCCGCCACGTTGAGCCTGGCTTTGGCGGGCTGCTCCGGTTCAAAGGATGAGGTGCCTGATAATCCGCCAAATGAAATCTACGCGACTGCCCAGCAAAAACTGCAAGACGGTAACTGGAAGGCGGCGATAACGCAACTGGAAGCGTTAGATAACCGTTATCCGTTCGGACCTTACTCGCAGCAAGTGCAGCTTGATCTGATTTACGCCTATTACAAAAACGCCGATCTGCCGCTGGCCCAGGCCGCCATCGACCGTTTTATGCGCCTGAATCCTACTCATCCAAATATCGATTACGTCATGTATATGCGCGGGCTGACTAACATGGCTCTGGATGACAGCGCTTTACAAGGTTTCTTTGGCGTCGATCGTAGCGATCGCGATCCGCAGCACGCGCGTGACGCATTTAATGACTTCTCTAAGCTGGTTCGTGGCTACCCGCGCAGCCAGTATGTCACAGATGCGACTAAACGCCTCGTGTTCCTGAAAGACCGTCTCGCGAAATACGAATACTCCGTTGCTGAGTACTATACCAAACGCGGTGCCTGGGTTGCGGTGGTAAACCGTGTGGAAGGTATGCTGCGCGACTACCCGGATACGCAGGCGACGCGCGATGCGCTGCCGCTGATGGAAAACGCCTATCGTGAAATGCAGATGAACGCTCAGGCTGACAAAGTTGCAAAAATTATTGCCGCTAACGGCAGCAGCTCCTGAGGTCGCCTGTAACGACGAACGGCAGCTTCGCGCTGCCGTTTTTTTATGCTGTTGAAGCCTCGCTGAACCGGTTTAGCTTCGAGTCATCCTATCAAATATGACCCCTGTCAGTCATATCGGCAAGTATTTTTTCCCTCCTTCATGTTCTGCCTCACAAAACCTTTTCATTGACAAAAAGTGACAAAATAATGTGATTCAAATCACACATTTTGACATTCAGCGAGGTATGCTGAAATCACCAAGACGGAAAGACAAGAGGTAAAATTTATGACAATGAACATTACCAGCAAACAAATGGAAATTACCCCGGCAATTCGCCAACATGTCGCAGACCGTCTCGCCAAACTGGATAAATGGCAAACACATCTTATTAATCCGCATATCATTCTGTCTAAAGAGCCGCAGGGCTTTGTTGCTGACGCCACCATCAATACGCCTAACGGGCATCTGGTAGCCAGCGCCAGGCATGATGATATGTATGTCGCTATAAACGAATTGATTAACAAGCTGGAACGGCAGCTCAATAAAGTGCAGCACAAGGGGGAAGCGCGTCGGGCCACCACCTCGGTGAAAGACGCTGACTTCGTTGAAGAATAACCTCACGGCATTGAGTTAATCTATAACGCGCCTTCGGGCGCGTTTTTTATTGACAGAACGAAAACAGTGCAGGTACTTTATTGAAAGATATTCACAGGTGCATATATGAAACAGACTTCGTTTTTCTTCGCTTTCTTTTTTACCTTCCCCTGATTGGGAGGCGTTTCGTTTTGTGAGAAAGAATGCGAAGACGAACAATAAGGCCTCCCACACCGGGGGGCCTTTTTTATTGATAACAATTAAGGCAACAGCATGACTATGGAAAACCCTTTACTGGATTTACGTGTGAAAATAAGCGCCCTGGACGAGCAGCTTCTTTCCTTACTGGCCGAACGGCGTCTGCTGGCGGTAGAAGTGGGCAAAGCCAAACTGGCTTCCCATCGACCCGTGCGGGATATAGACCGTGAGCGGGATCTGCTGGACCGCTTAATCCAGCTTGGAAAAACGCACCACCTCGACGCTCACTACATCACCCGCCTCTTCCAGCTTATTATCGAAGATTCCGTTCTGACCCAGCAGGCGCTACTGCAGCAGCATCTCAATAAAACCAACCCACACTCCGCGCGTATCGCTTTCCTTGGGCCGAAGGGTTCATACTCGCACCTGGCTTCCCGCCAGTACGCCGCTCGCCACTTCGAAGAGTTTATTGAGAGCGGCTGCCAGAAATTTACCGATGTCTTTAACCAGGTAGAAACCGGCCAGGCCGATTACGCGGTGGTGCCGCTGGAAAATACCAGTTCCGGCTCTATCAACGACGTTTACGATCTCCTGCAGCATACCAGCCTCTCCATTGTGGGCGAGCTGACTATCCCAATTAATCACTGCGTGCTGGTTTCCGGCTCTACCGATCTGGACAGCATTGAGACGGTGTATAGCCACCCGCAGCCCTTCCAGCAATCAACCCGCTTCCTGGCGCGTTATCCTCACTGGAAAATCGAATATACCGAAAGCACGTCCGCGGCGATGGAGAAAGTGGCCCAGCTTAATTCGCCAAAATTTGCCGCCCTGGGTAACGAAGCTGGCGGCGCGCTGCACGGTTTACAAGTTCTGGAGCGTATTGAAGCCAACCAGTCGGTCAATATTACCCGCTTCGTGATCCTGGCCCGTAAAGCCATTGATGTCTCGGATCAGGTGCCGGCAAAAACGACGCTGCTGATGGCCACAGGCCAGCAGGCAGGGGCACTGGTGGAAGCGCTGCTGGTGCTGCGTAATCATAATTTGATCATGACCAGGCTGGAGTCCCGCCCGATCCATGGCAACCCCTGGGAAGAGATGTTTTATCTGGATATCCAGGCCAACCTGCACTCCCCGTCCATGCAGAAAGCGCTGCGGGAGTTGACGTCAATTACCCGCTCGCTGAAAGTGCTGGGCTGCTACCCCAGCGAGAATGTGGTGCCCGTCGACCCGGTTTAACGCTCGATAAAGAGCGATTTCTTCACCCCTGCCACGTCCACCGGCAGGGTGAAGATAGCGCCGGACAGCGGGTATTCCGCCAGCTCCTCGTCATCCATATTTTCCCGCGTGGTGGTAATAAACAGCGTTTTCATGTCGCTTCCGCCGAAGCAGACCATTGTCGGGCAGCGGACCGGCAGCCGGTATTCCGCCAGCTGCTCCCCCTGGGGAGAAAAGCGGGCAACGCGCCAGCCGTCGTACATCGCGCTCCAGTAGCACCCTTCTTCGTCCATTGCCGCACCGTCAGGAATACCTTCACCAGGCCCCATGCGTCGGAAAATCTGACGCGCCCCCGGCTCCCCCTGTTCATCAAGCGGCGTGCGGTAAATAATGCCGTTCGGCGTATCGGAGGTAAACATCCACTGCCTGTCGTGACTGAATGCCAGACCGTTAGCGCCATGAATATCGCACTGCACCACTTTTGGCGTTAAATCGTTATCAATGCGCATCAGCAATGCGCCGTTGTAGTCCCCCGGCGCCCAGAACGTACCGGCGTAGAAGCGCCCGTGATGGTCGGTCCCACCGTCATTAAAACGCGCCAGCTGCGGGTTCGACGGGTTATCACAAACTTTCTGCACCAGCAGGCCGCGCTTATCCGCCAGCCAGATAGCCGTACGCATTGCGACAATAAAACCGCCCTTTTCACGCAGCGCAAAACAGCCTACCTCTTCGGGAAACGAGAGGACGGCGTGTTCCCCTGTTGCCAGGTGATAACGATGCAGTTCCCCTTCGAGAATATCCGCCCACCAGAGCGCCTGTTCCGCTTCGCTCCAGGTTGGGCACTCCGGTAGGTGACCGGTGTAATCAAACAGTGTATGCAGTTCAGCCATATCGTTCCCTTATAAAAAAAGCCAGTGGGATAACCACTGGCTTTTTAGTATATACGGCATTTTTTACGGACGACTGTCGTTTGCCTGGCGAAGGAGCGTCCGGCTTTCGCTCTGGAACCGTTTGGCATAGTCGCCAAACCAGTGCTCT
>NZ_HE578946.1:751683-777187 GCF_000321045.1 Phytobacter massiliensis JC163 | reverse complement strand
TGCTCTACCTTGCGGAAACTGTCAACGAACGCCTGTTTGTCCCCCTGTTCCAGCAGGCCAATCGCCTCGCCGAAACGCTGATAGTAACGTTTAATCAGCGCCAGATTATTCTCTGATGACATGATAATGTCAGCGTAGAGCTGCGGGTCCTGGGCAAACAGTCGGCCTACCATTGCCAGCTCAAGCCGGTAGATAGGCGAAGAGAGTGCCAGCAGTTGTTCAAGCTGCACGTTTTCCTCCGCCAGATGCAACCCATAGGCAAAGGTGGCAAAGTGGCGTAGCGCCTGAATGAACGCCATATTCTGGTCATGTTCGACCGCGCTGATGCGGTGCAGACGCGCCCCCCAGACCTGAATCTGCTCCAGCAGCCATTGATAAGCCTCCGGCTGGCGGCCATCGCACCAGACGACCACCTGCTTGGCAAGGCTACCACTGTCCGGGCCGAACATTGGGTGCAACCCGACAACCGGCCCCTTATGCGCGGCCAGCATCGCCTGTAACGGGCCGCTCTTCACCGACGCCAGATCGACCAGAATACAATCGTCCGGCAAGGTCGGCAGACGGGCAATAACCTGCTCGGTAAGATGGATAGGCACGCTGACGATGACCATGCCCGCATCGCGGGTCAGCTCAGCAGCCTGAGGCCAGTCCTCTTTCTCAAGAATACGCACCTGGTAGCCGGAGAGCGTGAGCATTTTGGCAAACAGCTGCCCCATCTGCCCGCCGCCGCCGACAATCACTACCGGGCGCAGCGAAGGGCAAAGCGTCTTGAAGCCTTTGTCGTTTTCGCTGGAGTAGGATTCGCGCATGACACGCCGCAGCACATCTTCAATCAAATCGGGCGATACGCCCAGCGCCTGCGCTTCCTTGCGACGCGACGCCAGCATTGACGCCTCGCGTTCCGGCACGTAGATCGGCAGGCCATATTTACTTTTGACTTCGCCAACCTCGGCCACCAGCGACATACGGCGCGCCAGTAAATCCAGCAGCGCCTTGTCCACTTCGTCTATTTGATCGCGTAATGCGGTCAGTTCTGCAACCATAAATCCCTCTTAAGCCAGACGCGCCGGGAGGCTGCTGCGCAGGTCATTGCCGATTTCACGCAGCAGCGCCTCCGTGGTTTCCCAACTGATGCAGGCATCGGTGACGGAGACACCGTATTTCATTTCACTACGCGGCTGCTCAGATGACTGATTGCCCTCGTGGATGTTACTTTCGATCATTAAGCCAATAATCGAACGGTTACCGTCTTTAATCTGCGCAACGGCCGACTCAGCCACAGCAGGCTGGCGGCGGTAATCTTTATTTGAATTGCCGTGGCTGCAATCTACCATCAACGCCGGGCGGAGTCCTGCCTGCGCCATCTCTTTTTCACACTGGGCGACATCTGCCGGGCTATAGTTAGGCGCTTTTCCGCCGCGCAAAATAACATGGCCATTTGGGTTGCCGCGGGTTTGCAGTAGGCAAACCTGGCCTGCCTGATTGATACCGACAAAGCGGTGCGGCATTGCCGCTGCGCGCATGGCGTTGATCGCCGTCGCCAGGCTGCCGTCGGTGCCATTTTTAAACCCAACCGGCATAGAAAGCCCGGAAGCCATCTCGCGGTGGGTCTGGGATTCGGTGGTACGCGCGCCGATGGCGGACCAGCTAAACAGATCGCCCAGGTACTGTGGGCTGTTCGGATCGAGCGCTTCGGTGGCCAGCGGCAGGCCCATGCTAACCAGTTCAACCAGCAGGCGGCGGGCGATTTTCAGACCGGATTCAACATCAAACGAACCGTCCATGTGCGGATCGTTAATCAACCCTTTCCAGCCAACGGTGGTACGGGGTTTTTCAAAATAGACGCGCATCACCAGATAGAGGCTATCGCTGACCTCTTCGGCAAGTGCTTTAAATCGACGAGCATATTCAATCGCGGTTTCCGGATCGTGAATAGAACACGGACCACACACCACCAGCAGGCGCGGATCGCGGCCAGCGATAATGTCAGAGATGGTCTGGCGTGACTGTTCAATTTGCGCCTGCTGCGCGGCAGTAAGCGGAAATGCCGCTTTCAGCTGATCCGGAGTGATCAAAACCTGTTCGTCAGTAATATGTACGTTATTCAGCGCGTCTTTTTGCATGATGGTGATCCTGTCTGGCTCGTTTGCGATAGTTTTCCTCAGCGAGGTGTTGCCACTTTATCATACCAAGTAAAGATTTCAATCCAAATAACGTACATTTATCGTTACACCATCCAATTTATTCCGCTGCACAGCTGAAAATCCGTAAAGTTAAATGAACAGATAACCCTTACGCGCCAGTGCAGCGGCACTGTTTACCGTTTATCAAGCCTCGACGCTTCGTAACCGCCGCCAGCGCATAACGTCAAAAGCAAGCATGAGCGCCAGGCTAATACCCATAAGCGGCAGCGCCAGCCCTGATGCTATGGCTAACAGTAAAGACAAAATCTGCCCGCCGGGCGGCAGATTACGCCATGCTTCGCTCAGGGTCGCCGCCGGGCTGACCAGAGGTCCCTGAGGCCTGCGCAGCCACCACAGGCGGTAACCGAAAGCGATAGCCGCACACAGGGCGATGCCAAAAGCGATGAGTAGTAGCTGATTAAGCAGGCCAAAAAGCACCCCCATATGGAAATCGACGCCCCAGCGAGTCAGCTTTGCCATTAACGGGAAATCGGCGAAACGCGCGCTGTCGACAGTCTTAAGGGAGTCGCCGTCTACGGCGACGCTGTCAACCCGGGTGGGCCAGCGGCGATCGATCTCCGTCACCGTCCATGCCCGGCCATGCTCGCGGGGCGGGCGAATTTCCACCCTGTCTGCGCCAATGCCCGATGCTCTGGCAACGTGCAGCACATTATCAAACTGGCGCAGATCGCTTTGCATTTTCGGCATGGTCATCGTCTGATGCTGCATAGCGTGCTCCGCATGGGGATCGTGCGCTTCCGCTTCTCCGTTCAGCAGCGTATTCACCTGCGGCGTCAGCCAGCCGAAAGCGGCGCGCATTTTATCCACGTTAGCGCCCGCCCATTGCGACCAGGTAAGCCCGGTTGCGGAAAAGAGCAGCATGCCCGCCAGTAATACCCAGCCCGTTCCGGCGTGCAGGCGGCGCGTCTTCTGTAGCCGGTTATTTAGTCGTCGTTTCGGACGCGTTACGAACCATAGCGCCACGCCGCCCAGCGCAGCGACCCACATCCATGATGCCGCCAGTTCGCTGTAGATGCGCCCGAAGTTGCCGAGCAGCAAAGAGCGATGCGCGTAATCGATCCACTGCCGAAGAGGGAGAATGCCGCTGGTGCCATAAACCGTCATATCGCCTTTAATTTGCAGGGTAACGGGATCGACAAAAATCGCCCGGTTTTCCGACTCGCCCAGTTGCGGATCGGTGAACATCACCCGGGTTGTCTCCCCCACAACGGCCGCAGGCCGGACGGCCATCAACGACAGATGCCCGCCGGTAAGCTGTTTCGCCACGGCAATTTGTGCGGAGAGTGAGGCATGCGGCCCCTGGGTTTCGCCCGTCAACGCATCACGATAGAGCCAGCTTTCCAGCTGTGGCGTGGCGACGTACAGCGTGCCGGTGAGCGCAGCGATGAATATAAACGGCCCGATAAACAGACCAATATAGAAATGGAGACGACGCAGCAGGTTCACCCATGCCGCGCGCGGAGTGCAGGTTGTCATACTTTCCTTTTTTAAAGCAAAAAGTCAGGGGTATGCAAAGGCATACATCGCGTTTTGAGTCAGGAAAAAGCAGGCCCCTGCGGCGGCGCGCGGGTTTGTGGATAAAGCCAGGGGAAAAAGTGCCAGTAGCGCACCACTGGCCGGGGCGGTACGAATCGCACCCTTTGCAGCAGCACGCATAGCAGTATGCTCAGCGCCAGCATCACGCCAGGAACATGAGCCAGCAGAACGCAATAGCCGCACGCTTCGGCGTGATCGACGGGCATCCTTTCCGGCGCTGGCATGGCGTGGTGTTCCGGCATGCTCATTTCATGGTGCATACCAGGCATTGCGCTCATGGGATCTTTTTGTAGCGCAACGGAAATCAGCGGCGCGATGACGATCAGCAGGATCGCGAACAGAGCGACCCAGGCCGCTTTCAGTGTGCGTCTGTTCTGCTGCTGTCTCTTCGCCACTCGCCCTCCGCTAAAGCGGGCCTAGTGTAAACGATTTATTAATGCGAAGTAGATAGTTTGTAGAGTCAGAACAATAAAAAAGGGCCAGCCCCTATGGGCCAGCCCTTCTTAACAGGATGTCGCTTAAGCGAATCTTAGTTCAGGCGCTCTTTAATACGAGCTGCCTTACCAGTACGCTCACGCAGGTAGTACAGTTTAGCTTTACGTACAGCACCACGACGTTTAACAGCAATGCTGTCAACTACCGGAGAGTGAGTCTGGAAGACACGCTCAACGCCTTCGCCGTTGGAAATTTTACGAACAGTGAATGCAGAGTGCAGACCGCGGTTACGAATAGCGATAACCACGCCCTCGAATGCCTGCAGACGTTTTTTGGAACCTTCAACAACCCATACTTTCACTTCCACGGTATCGCCCGGACGGAAGGAAGGTACGTCCTGCTTCATCTGCTCTTGTTCAAGTTGCTTAATAATGTTGCTCATAATTTAATCTCTTATCCTGGGTAAACTGATATTCGGGGGCCTCAGGCCATCCCATCATGTTTATGTTGCTGTTGCGCGTGTTCCATTTTGAACTCCGCCAGCAACCTTGCTTGCTCTTCAGTCAGAGCCAGGTTTTCCAGAAGTTCAGGTCTTCTAAGCCAGGTTCGGCCCAGCGACTGCTTCAGACGCCAGCGACGTATCTCGGCATGGTTGCCTGACAGTAACACTGCCGGGACTTCCATTCCTTCTAACAACTCAGGTCGGGTGTAGTGCGGACAATCCAGCAGCCCGTCGGCAAAAGAGTCTTCTGTTGCCGATGCCTCATGCCCCAGCACTCCCGGTATAAACCGGGCGACCGAGTCAATCAGCGTCATTGCGGGTAGCTCACCGCCGCTGAGAACGTAATCGCCGATTGACCACTCTTCGTCAATTTCGGTCTGAATTACGCGCTCGTCTATCCCTTCGTAGCGACCACATACCAGAATGAGTTTCTCACTGGCTGCCAGTTCGCTGACGCCTGCTTGATCAAGCTTGCGCCCCTGAGGTGACAGATAAATCACTTTTGCGCCTTCACCGGCCGCATCTTTTGCTGCATGAATGGCATCCCGCAAGGGTTGCACCATCATTAACATCCCCGGTCCGCCGCCGTAAGGACGATCGTCCACGGTACGGTGCCGGTCGTGGGCGAAGTCACGAGGACTCCAGCTCTGGATGTTCAGCAGGCCATTTTTTACTGCCCGGCCAGTTACCCCGTAATCGGTAATTGCACGAAACATTTCAGGAAACAGGCTAACAATACCTATAAACACAAGCCAATCCCCATCACGCCGCTATTTACCGCTTATCCGGTGGTTTAAAAACCAGGATCCCAATCTACTTCAATGGTCTGAGTAGCGAGATCGACTTTCTTGATAACCTGCCCATCGAGGAACGGCACGAGGCGTTCCTTGATACCAAACGCATCTTTCAGGTTTGCCTTGATGACGAGAACGTCATTAGACCCGGTTTCCATCATATCGACGACTTTACCGAGGCTATAACCTTCGGTGGTCACTACCTGGCAGCCCATCAGGTCTTTCCAGTAGTAGTCACCCTCTTCCAGTTCCGGCAACTGCGAAGAATCCACGACAATTTCACAATTGGTCAGCAGATTCGCGGCATCGCGATCGTCAACGCCTTTCAGCTTAATCACGATATCCTGATTGTGGTAGCGCCAGCTTTCCAGCTCAATGCTCTGCCACTGACCCGCCTTTTGGATAAACCAGGGCTGATAGTCAAAAATGCTTTCGGCGTCTTCGGTGGAGGAAAACACTCTGAGCCAACCACGAATACCGTAAGAAGAACCGAGTTTCCCCAATACTATCGGATTAACAGGATTCTGCGCGGCGTGTTGCTTGCTCATCATGACCACCGTGACAGATTAAGCTGCTTTGTTTGCTGCTTTGATCAGCATTGCAACGCGATCGGAAACGGTAGCGCCCTGGCCAACCCAGTGAGCGATGCGATCCAGATCCAGGCGGGTGCCTTCTTCTTTTTCGCTGGCGATCGGGTTGAAGAAACCAACGCGCTCAATGAAGCGACCGTTGCGTGCATTACGGCTGTCGGTGACAACAACCTGGTAGAACGGACGCTTTTTAGCGCCGTGACGTGCTAAACGAATAGTTACCATAACATCCTCTTGAGTGAATAAAACAACAGGCCCCGTCGAGGAACGGAGCCCGGTGTCATATTAAAAGCCCGAAAATTTTACTGATTTCTGGGGAAATTGCAATCAACAGTTAATCACTCTGCTGTAAAAGGCCGTCGGCGGTGCAGCCAGTTCGGTGCCGGCGTGCGCGCAGCCACCGGAGCGTACACGTAGTACGTGAGGATGGCGAGCACACCCCGGTGCCGAAATGGCAAACAAGCCAGGCCAGTAAAGATCAGCGGCCAGGGAAGCCTGGGGGCATCATCCCCTTCATACTCCGCATCATCTTCGCCATCCCGCCTTTCTTCATCTTCTTCATCATGCGCTGCATGTCGTCGAACTGTTTCAGCAGGCGGTTAACGTCCTGCACCTGCATCCCGCAGCCCTGGGCGATGCGGCGTTTGCGGGAGCCTTTGATGATTTCCGGCTTCGCGCGCTCTTTCAGCGTCATCGAATTGATGATGGCCTCCATGCGCACCAGAACCTTATCGTCCATTTGCGATTTCACGTTGTCCGGAATCTGGCCCATGCCCGGCAGCTTGCCCATCAGGCTGGCCATGCCGCCCATGTTTTTCATCTGCTTAAGCTGCTCAAGGAAGTCGTTCAGGTCAAAGCCGTCGCCTTTCTTCAGCTTGCTGGCTAATTTCTCCGCCTGCGCGCGATCGACCTTGCTCTCAATATCCTCAATCAGCGACAGCACGTCACCCATGCCGAGAATACGTGAGGCAATACGATCCGGGTGGAACGGCTCCAGCGCCTCGGTTTTTTCGCCGACGCCTAAGAATTTGATCGGCTTGCCGGTAATATGGCGAATAGAGAGCGCCGCACCGCCACGGGCGTCGCCGTCCACTTTGGTTAGCACGACGCCGGTCAGCGGCAGCGCTTCATTAAACGCCTTCGCGGTATTTGCCGCATCCTGACCGGTCATGGCATCGACAACAAACAGGGTTTCTACCGGGTTAATAGCAGCATGAACCTGTTTGATTTCGTCCATCATCGCTTCATCAACGTGCAGACGACCGGCGGTATCCACCAGCAGCACGTCATAAAAGCGAAGCTTCGCCTCTTTCAGCGCGGCGTTAACGATATCGACCGGCTTCTGCGCCACGTCAGAGGGGAAGAAATCCACCCCAACCTGCTGCGCCAGCGTTTCGAGCTGTTTGATCGCCGCCGGGCGATAGACGTCGGCAGAAACCACCAGCACTTTCTTCTTGTGCTTCTCGCGCAGGAACTTACCCAGTTTACCGACGCTGGTGGTTTTACCGGCACCCTGCAGGCCCGCCATCAGTACTACCGCTGGCGGCTGGGCGGCAAGGTTCAGTACCTGATTCTCTTCGCCCATCGCCGAAACCAGTTCGTTACGGACGATTTTGACGAACTCCTGACCCGGGGTCAGGCTCTTGTTAACTTCATGACCAACCGCTTTTTCTTTTACGCGATTGATAAAGTCGCGCACTACCGGTAGGGCGACATCCGCCTCCAGCAGCGCCATGCGCACTTCGCGCAGCGTCTCTTTAATGTTGTCTTCAGTGAGGCGTCCACGACCACTGATATTGCGCAGCGTGCGCGACAAACGATCGGTTAAATTATCAAACATTGTCTCTCGCCTGAGGTAAAACGTTGGGCCGCCAGGGCGACGCATAACAGAAATTTGCCTCAGTATATCATGAAGACATTCGCGATGTATGTGATGCAACGGTTGGAGCCAGGGGCGCGTAACGTTATACTGCTTTCCTTTCAATTTTCTTTCGGTCAACTGTCGACGCCACTATGCCCGTGTTCGCCCTGATTTCCCTTGCTGCTTACTCCATCAGTCTTGCTCTGATCGTTCCCGGTCTGCTCGTGAAAAACAGCGGCTGGCGGCGCATGGCGATTTTATCGGCGGTTGTCGCGCTCATTTGCCACGGCTTCACGCTGAAAGAGCGTATCTTCCCCGGCGACGGCGGCCAGAACTTAAGCCTGCTGAATGTTGGTTCGCTGGTGAGCCTGATGATCTGCACGGTGATGACGATCGTCGCCTCCAAAAATCGCGGCTGGCTGCTGCTGCCCATCGTCTATACTTTTGCGCTGATCAACCTCGCTTTTGCCATTTTTGTCCCCAATGAGTACATCACTCATCTGGAGACCACGCCGGGCATGATGGTGCATATCGGGCTGTCGCTCTTTTCTTACGCCACGCTGATTATCGCCGCCATGTACGCGCTGCAGCTGGCATGGATTGACTATCAGCTAAAGAATAAAAAGCTGGCGTTTAGCAGTGAAATGCCGCCGTTGATGAGTATTGAGCGTAAGATGTTTCACATTACGCAAATCGGCGTGGTACTGCTGACCCTGACCTTATGCACCGGTCTGTTCTATCTGCAAAACCTCTTTAGCATGGAAAATATCGACAAAGCCGTACTGTCGATTATCGCCTGGTTTGTCTATATCGTTTTACTGTGGGGCCACTACCATGAAGGGTGGCGCGGTCGTCGCGTCGTCTGGTTTAACGTGGCGGGCGCGGGCCTGTTAACGCTCGCTTATTTTGGCAGCCGGGTTCTGCAACATCTCTTAAGTTAAAAGGAGTTCCCCCTGGAACACATTTCCACCACAACGCTGATCGTCATCCTGATCATCATGGTGGTGATATCGGCGTACTTCTCCGGTTCCGAAACCGGCATGATGACCGTCAACCGTTATCGCCTGCGCCATCTCGCCAAGCAGGGCAACCGTAGCGCAAAGCGCGTTGAAAAGCTGCTGCGTAAACCGGATCGCCTGATAAGCCTGGTGCTTATCGGCAACAACCTGGTCAATATTCTTGCTTCTGCCCTCGGCACCATTGTCGGTATGCGGCTGTATGGCAACGCCGGGGTCGCTATCGCCACCGGCGTGCTTACCTTCGTCGTGCTGGTCTTTGCGGAAGTGTTGCCGAAGACCATCGCCGCGCTCTATCCCGAGAAAGTCGCCTTCCCCAGCAGCGTGCTGCTGGCGCCGTTACAGATAATCATGATGCCGCTGGTCTGGCTGCTGAATAGCGTAACCCGCATCCTGATGCGCATGATTGGCATCAAGGCCGATGTGGTCGTCAGCGGCGCGCTCAGCAAAGAGGAGCTGCGCACGATCGTGAACGAATCGCGCTCGCAAATCTCCCGGCGCAATCAGGATATGCTGCTGTCGGTGCTGGACCTGGAAAAGGTCAGCGTTAACGACATCATGGTACCACGCAACGATATCGTCGGGATTGATATCAACGACGACTGGAAGTCGATTGTCCGCCAGCTCACCCACTCGCCGCATGGCCGCATTGTGCTCTATCGCGACTCGCTGGACGACACCATCAGTATGCTGCGGGTGCGCGAGGCGTACCGCCTGATGACCGAGAAAAAAGAGTTCACTAAAGAGGTGATGCTGCGCGCCGCCGATGAGATCTATTACGTACCCGAAGGCACGCCGCTCAGCGTCCAGCTGGTGAAGTTTCAGCGTAATAAGAAGAAGGTCGGGCTGGTGGTTAACGAGTACGGCGATATCCAGGGGCTTATCACCGTTGAGGACATTCTGGAAGAGATTGTCGGCGACTTTACTACCTCCATGTCTCCGTCCCTTGCCGAAGAGGTAACGCCGCAAAACGACGGCTCGGTGATTATCGACGGCAGCGCCAACGTTCGTGAGCTTAACAAAGCCTTTAACTGGCAGTTACCGGAAGAGGAGGCGCGGACCATTAACGGCATGTTGCTGGAGGCGCTGGAAGAGATCCCCGCCGCCGGCACCCGGGTACGCATCGGCCAGTACGATATTGATATTCTCGACGTGCAGGAAAATATGATTAAGCAGGTGCGGGTGATTCCCGTGAAATCCCTGCGCGAAAGCGTGACGGAGTAACGACAAGAAAAGGCCGGGTTCGCGTAAGCTTTCCCGGCCCTGCTGATAGCGAATTAACCCTTCGCTTTCGCCACCGTCACCATCGCTGCGCGAATAGTACGGCCATTGAGGGTAAAGCCTTTTTGCATCACGCCCAACACGTTGCCCGGCGTCACCTCTTCTGACTCGACCATCGCAATAGCCTGATGCACGTTCGGGTCCAGCGGAACGTTGGTATCGGCAACCACTTCCACGCCGAACTTCTTCACCACATCCAGCATTGATTTCAGCGTCAGTTCGATACCTTCAACCATCGGCGCCATCTCGGCGTTGTTACGGTCCGCGACTTCCAGCGCGCGATCGAGGCTATCGATAACCGGCAGCAGTTCGTTGATGAATTTCTCCAGCGCGAACTTATGCGCTTTTTCAACGTCCAGTTCGGTACGGCGGCGCAGGTTCTCCATTTCTGCTTTTACACGCAGGATACCGTCACGTTCACGGGTCTGCGCTTCGGTCAGTTGCGCTTCGAGGTTGGCTATCTTCTCATCGCGCGGATCCACCTGCTCAGCAGAAGCGTCTGGTTCAACTGCCTCAACTTCTTCATGCTGATCCATGATAATTTCTTCCGGGGCTTGCCCGTCAGGCGTTTTCTGTTCTTTACTACTCATGAATTTCTCCGCGTTTTCTCGCATTCATCTCGCTAACTTCGCTTATTATGGGGATCAGTTTCCGGGTTTCAAGGGAACGCGACAGATTGTCATCATTCATTTGGCACAAGGACCACCAGAAAATGACTCAACATTTCAAGTGTATTGGTATTGTCGGTCACCCACGCCACCCTACCGCGCTGACAACACATGAAATGCTTTATCGCTGGCTTTGCGCTAAAGGGTACGACGTCATTGTCGAGCAACAGATTGCTCAGGAATTAGAGCTTAACAATGTTCGCACCGGCACGCTGGCAGAAATTGGCCAGCAGGCGGATCTCGCCGTCGTGGTCGGCGGCGACGGCAATATGCTGGGGGCCGCCCGCACCCTTGCCCGCTATGACATTAAAGTCATCGGCATCAACCGCGGCAACCTCGGCTTTTTAACCGACCTCGATCCGGACAACGCCCAGCAGCAGCTGGCGGACGTGCTGGAAGGGCACTACATCGCCGAAAAACGCTTTCTGCTGGAAGTGCAGGTCTGCCAGCAGGATTGCCAGAAGCGCATCAGCACCGCCATTAATGAAGTAGTGCTCCATCCGGGCAAAGTTGCCCATATGATCGAGTTTGAAGTTTATATAGACGAAATTTTCGCCTTTTCCCAGCGTTCGGACGGTCTGATTATCTCCACGCCGACTGGCTCAACCGCTTACTCGCTTTCCGCAGGGGGGCCTATCCTCACCCCTTCCCTGGACGCTATCACCCTGGTGCCGATGTTTCCGCACACGCTTTCTGCCCGACCGCTGGTTATCAACAGCAGCAGCACCATTCGCCTGCGTTTTTCGAACCGCCGCAGCGATCTGGAAGTAAGCTGCGATAGCCAAATCGCCCTGCCGATTCAGGAAGGCGAGGATGTGCTGATTCGTCGCTGCGACTATCACCTCAACCTGATACACCCTAAAGATTACAGTTATTTCAATACGTTAAGCTCAAAGCTCGGCTGGTCGAAAAAATTGTTCTGAAAACCGTTGCCAGCTCTTTACTGGATATAAAACCAGTTTATACTGTATTTAATTACAGTTATGGTTTTTCATACAGGAAAGTCACCATGTTGGCACAATTGACCATCAGCAATTTTGCGATTGTTCGTGAGCTTGAGATCGATTTCCTCAGCGGAATGACGGCCATCACCGGCGAAACGGGCGCGGGCAAATCCATTGCCATCGACGCGCTCGGGCTGTGCCTCGGCGGTCGGGCTGAGGCTGACATGGTGCGGGCAGGGGCCGCGCGCGCCGATTTATGCGCCCGCTTCTCCCTTTCCGACACGCCCGCCGCGCTACGCTGGCTGGAAGAGAATCAGCTTGAAGAGGGGCGTGAGTGCTTACTTCGCCGCGTTATCAGCAGCGATGGCCGCTCCCGCGGCTTTATCAACGGCACGGCCGTCCCGCTGTCGCAGCTTCGCGAGCTGGGCCAGCTTCTGATTCAAATCCACGGCCAGCACGCCCATCAGCTGTTAACCAAATCAGACCATCAGAAAACCCTGCTGGACGGCTATGCCGGTGAGTATGCCCTTACTCAGCAGATGCGCGAGCACTATCGTTTATGGAACGCCAGCTGCCGTGAACTGGCGCAGCACCAGCAGCTTAGCCAGGAGCGCGCGGCGCGGGCGGAACTGCTGCATTACCAGCTCAAAGAGCTGAATGAATTTCATCCGCAGCCGGGGGAATTCGAACAGATCGATGAAGAGTACAAGCGCCTGGCGAATAGCGGGCAGCTGCTCTCCACCAGCCAGCACGCGCTGAACCTGCTGGCGGATGGCGACGAGGCGAACTTGCAGAGCCAGCTCTACACCGCCCGTCAGCTGGTGGGCGAACTGGCGGGAATGGATGCCAGCCTCTCCGGCGTGCTGGATATGCTGGAGGAGGCGGCCATTCAGCTGAGCGAGGCCAGCGATGAGCTGCGCCACTACTGCGATAAGCTGGACCTCGACCCTAACCGTCTCTTCGAGCTGGAGCAGCGGATTTCGAAGCAGATTTCGCTGGCGCGCAAGCACCATGTTAGCCCCGAGGCGCTGCCGCAGTTCCATCAGTCGCTGCTTGATGAGCAGCAGCAGCTTGACGACCAGGCCGATTCTCAGGAAACCCTGAGCCTGGCAGTGGAAAAACATCATCAGCAGGCGCTGGCTACCGCGCGCCAGCTGCATGCTCAGCGCGTCCACTATGCCCGCGAGCTGGGCGGGCTGATTACCGATAGCATGCATACCCTCTCCATGCCGCACGGCCTGTTCGATATCGATGTTCATTTCGATGAGCATAACCTGACGGCAGACGGGGCCGATCGCATTGAGTTTCGCGTCACGACTAACCCAGGCCAGCCACTGCAGGCTATCTCTAAAGTCGCCTCCGGCGGTGAGCTGTCGCGTATTGCGCTGGCGATTCAGGTGATTACGGCGCGGAAAATGGAAACCCCGGCGCTGATCTTCGATGAAGTGGACGTGGGCATCAGCGGCCCGACAGCGGCGGTAGTAGGAAAACTGCTGCGTCAGCTTGGCGAATCAACGCAGGTCATGTGCGTCACCCACCTGCCGCAGGTAGCCGGTTGCGGCCATCATCACTTCTTTGTCAGCAAAGAGACCGATGGCGCAATGACCGAAACGCATATGCAGCCGCTGGATAAACGTGCGCGGCTGCAGGAGCTAGCCCGCCTGCTCGGCGGCAGCGAAGTGACCCGAAATACGCTGGCGAACGCGAAAGAGCTGCTGGCCGCCTAAACTTTTTGCCATACGCAGAGTCTCAGTACACGATAAATTCGCCCTTCGGCCAGGTCGCAAAGGTTTTAAACTGGCCAAAGGTCTATTATTATCGGCACATTACACATGAGCCACGTACTGTTCGGGCCCGAAAAGGAATCAAACCAATATGCGCTGTAAAATGCTGACTGCTGCCGCAGCGGTTCTACTGATGTTGACCGCAGGCTGTTCCACTCTGGAGCGAGTGGTTTACCGTCCTGATATCAATCAGGGGAACTACCTGGCTCCCAATGACGTTTCAAAAATCCGTGTAGGGATGACGCAACAGCAGGTTGCATACGCACTGGGTACCCCGATGATGACCGACCCGTTCGGCACTAACACCTGGTTCTATGTGTTCCGTCAGCAGCCGGGGCACGAAGGGGTGACGCAACAAACCCTGACCCTGACCTTTAACAGCAACGGCGTGTTGACCAATATTGATAACAAGCCCGCACTGACCAAAGAATGAAACGTTTATCGGTAATCTGAAATGGCGCCCCAGGGCGCCGTTTTCTTTTCAGGGAGAAACGTATGGCCATTCCCGAAAGTAAAGACGCCCTTCTGGCAGCAATGCGAAAGAACGCCGACGTATTGAGCAAAAAGCTCGCCCAGTTGCCCGCAGAAAAAGCCTTTGACCCCCTGATTGAAGGCCACTGCGCGGGAAGCACAATAAGTGCTGCGCAGTTGGTTAGCTACCTGATTGGCTGGGGAAATCAGGTGCTTTACTGGCACGCTCAGGAAGCCGCCGGGGAAACGATTGCTTTTCCGGCGGAAGGCTATAAGTGGAACGAGCTGGGCAAACTGGCGCAAAAATATTACGCCGACTATGCCTGCATCAATTGCTGGGCAGAGTTCATCGCCAGCCTTGAAGAGAACCAGCGCCAGTTAATTGCTCTGGTTGAGCGCTACAGTGACGACGAGCTCTATCACAAACCCTGGTATGGGAAATGGACTCGCGGGCGAATGATTCAGTTCAACAGCGCGTCGCCCTATAAAAATGCCAGCGGCAGGCTTACCAAATTACTCAAAAGCCTGGCCTGAACGTTCTAAGACTCTTTCTTTGCCGCCTTCTCCGCGCGCTGTCTGCGCAGCTCTTTCGGGTCGGCAATCAGCGGGCGATAGATCTCAACCCGGTCGCCATCGGCAACCGGGTCGTGCAGTTTGGCGGGGCGGCTGTAGATACCCACCTTGTTTTTAGCAAGATCGATATCCGTGCGCAGCTCCAGCAGGCCAGAGGCGATAATCGCCTGTTCGATAGTCGCCCCCTCTTCCAGGGTCACCCGCTGTAAATACTGCTTTTCCGGCAGTGCGTAGGCCACTTCCACCGCGATTTTACCCGGCACTGTAAACCTCTTTCGCACGGTGGGTAAACGCCTGCACCATATTAGATGCCAGCTCTTTAAAGATGCGGCCAAAGGCCAGTTCAATAAGCTTGTTGGTAAACTCGAAATCGAGATTGAACTCGATGCGGCAGGCGTCAGGCGCAAGCGGGGTAAACTTCCAGCCGCCCATCAATTTTTTGAACGGGCCGTCCACCAGGTGCATCAGAATCGTTTGGTTAGCGGTCAACGTGTTACGGGTGGTAAAGGTTTTGCTGATCCCCGCTTTCGATACGTCTACCGCCGCGGTCATCTGCGTCGGCCCCGACTCGAGCACGCGGCTGCCGGTACATCCGGGCAGAAACTCCGGGTACGATTTAACATCATTTACCAACTGGTACATTTGCTCCGCGCTGTAAGGCACCAGCGCAGTCCGGCTAATCTGAGGCATAGTGATTCCTGCATTCGAACAATTACTAAATAATAACATTTCCACCGGATGAAAGGAAAACGCTACGCCTGAACTCGTGCTAAGATAACGCGTTGAGCCTCACAGGATGCAATGAGGTCATTTTTGGATAACTGATTACCGACGGCTTTACGACACTTATGACCAAGAAAAAAGTACATAAACCTGGCTCCGCCACCATTGCGCTGAACAAGCGCGCCCGCCATGAATACTTCATCGAAGATGAGTTTGAAGCCGGGCTGTCTTTGCAGGGCTGGGAGGTAAAATCCTTACGCGCGGGTAAAGCCAACATTGGCGACAGCTACGTTATTCTCAAAGATGGCGAAGCGTACCTGTTTGGCGCTAACTTCACGCCGCTGGCCGTTGCGTCAAGCCACTACGTCTGCGACCCGACACGCACCCGTAAACTGCTGCTCAACCAGCGCGAGCTGGACAATCTCTACGGTCGCGTGAACCGCGAAGGCTACACCGTCGTCGCCCTCTCTCTGTACTGGAAAAACGCCTGGTGCAAAGTCAAAATCGGGGTGGCGAAAGGTAAGAAACAGCACGACAAGCGTTCCGACCTGAAAGAGCGTGAATGGCAGCTCGATAAAGCCCGCATTATGAAAAACGCGGGCCGTTAATAGCCGGACGGCAGCGGCCACACTCACGCCTGCTCCATCAGGCGTTATTGACGCAGGCAGTCTGGACCAGGGCAGCGCGCAAAAACCGCCGCGTACGCGCAGTACGTGAGGATTGCCCTGCCCGGGTTCAAAAATAGCCCTGATGGGCCGTTTAGCGCTCTCTCAATGCTTCATTCACCTTGTTAAGCGGCTTGATGAGATAGTCGAGCACCGATTTCTGTCCCGTCTTAATCTCTACGTTCGCCACCATGCCCGGCAAGATAGGGAAACGCTTACCGTTACGGTTTTCCAGCTCCGCGCTTTTGGTACGCACATACACCCGGTAGTAAAACTGATCGCGGCGCACTTCATCCTGTAACGTGTCCGGCGACACCACTTCCACCGTCCCCTTTAAATCCCCATAGATGGATGAGTCGTAGGCGGTGACCTTAACCGTCGCCGGTAGGCCCGGACGAATATAGGCGATGTCGCGCGGGTTGATGCGCGTCTCCACCAGCAGCTGATCTTCCAGCGGCACAATCTCCATTAGCTTTCCGCCCGGCTGCAGTACGCCGCCGACGGTGGTAACCTGGATATCCTTCACGATCCCCCGCACCGGGGAGAAGAGCGTCGCGCGAGCGAGCTGATCCGCCTTGCCCGCCATCACCTGCAATTGGGCGTCGAGGTCGGCGTTATTTTTCACCTGTTCTTCGCGCGCCCGCACGGCAAACTGGTTACGCGCCTCGTCAATCTTCCCTTTCAGTTCGGCGGCCTGGCGCTGCAGACGAATCACTTCCACGTCGCTTGCCGCCCCTTTGGCCACCAGCGGCTGGGTCATTTTCAGCTCCGCATTGACCAGCTGTAGCGCTTTTTGCAGGTTCGCCACCGTCTCGTTAAGATTGCGTCGGCGCGACTCGTACAGCTGCCGCTCGCGCGCTACCAGGTCGGGTTCGCGCAGTGATTCGGCGCTAAAGCGCAGCGGCTCTCCCGTCAGTTCGGACCGTAACCGCTCGCTGGAGGCCCGCAGCGCCCTCGCCCGCGCCGCCGCCTCGCCGTAGTTAGATTGAAAACGGGTCGGGTCGAGGCGCGCCAGCATCTGGCCGCGCTCAACGATGTCCCCTTCTTTAACCATCAGCGCGCTGACGATACCGCCGTCAAGGCTTTCAATGACCTGCGCATGGGTTGAGGGAGTGATTTTGCCGGTACCGACGGTCACTTCGTCGAGAATGGCCCACGCCGCCCAACCAATAAAAGCGAACAGCGCGATAAGCGTCAGCCAGATAACCGAGGAGTAGAAGCGTCCCTGGCGCGCCAGATCGTCCTGCATAGAAAGTTGGCTCATGACTGGCTCCTCAGGCGACCGATGCCACGTTACTGTTCCGCGCCGCCTGTTGCAGCAGCGTATCCCGCGGTCCGTCCGCGACCACTTTGCCGTTCTCCATCACCACGATCCGGTCGACAAGATTAAGCAGCGCCGGACGGTGGGTCACCAGCACCAGCGTGCGTCCGGTCAGCCACTGCTGGAGCTGACGGATCACCCAGCCTTCCAGCTGTTCGTCCATAGAGGCGGTGGGCTCGTCCAGCAGGACGATCTGCGGGTTACGCACGATCAATCGACTGAGCAGCACCATCTGCCGTTGTCCGCCGGAAAGCCCCCGCCCCCCTTCGTTGATCAGACGGTCCAGGCTGGCGGCATCCTGCTGGATCATGCCGATCGCCCCGCTGATACGCAGCGCCTGAATCAGCTCCGCCTCCGTGGCGTGAGGATGACCAAGCATCAGGTTCTGGCGCAGGGTGCCGAAAAAGAGCCGTGAGTCCTGCGACAGGTAGCCCACCTGGCGGCGCACATCTACCGGGTCGATATGGGCCATATCAACGCCATCGATGATCACCTTGCCTTTGCTGGCCTGCGCCTGGCCGGAGAGCAGTTTCAGCAGCGTCGATTTTCCGGCGCCGGTTTTACCCAGAATCGCCACCCGCTCGCCGGGTTTGATCTCCAGCTCTCCGATGTTTAACGCCTGCTCGCCCTTTTCCACGTCATAGCTGTAGTGCACCTGCTGGAGCTGAAAATGGCCCGCCAGTACCGGGCAGTGGGCCATCTTTTTATCCGCCTCTTTATCAAGCGGTTTTTTTAGCAAATCGTTTAAGCCGGTCATCGCCGTTTTGGCATGCTGCCAGCGGGAAAAGACCATGGTGAGCTGCATCAGCGGCGCGATAGTGCGCGATGAGAGCAGACTACAGGCGACCAGCGTACCGGTGGTAATCGCCCCATCAAGCACCAGAAAGGTGCCGTAGACCAGCATCCCGGCGTAGGTGATCTGCTGCACCGTCGAGGCCCAGCCGCTAAGGCGCGCGCCCCAGACGCGCTGTTTCATACCGATATTGGCCCCCACCGCATGGGTGTGCTCCCACTGCCGCTGGAAGTAAGGCTCTGCCTGCAGCGCCTTGATATCCTCCACCCCTTCAATGGACTCCACCAGAACGGCGTTGCGGATGGCGCTTTCGCGCATCCCCTCTTTCGCCAGCTTCGCCATCGGCCACTGCACCAGCAGGCCGGGGATAACGATCAGCGGAATGGCGATAAGCGGGATAGCCACCAGCGGCCCGCCCACCAGCGCCATAATGGCCAGAAACAGCAGCACAAAGGGGATATCCATCGCCGCGCCGACGGTGGTAGAGGTGAGCAGCTCCCGCACCTGATCGATTTCACGCAGCTGGGAAATAAACGATCCGGTGGATTTTGGCCGCGCGTCGTTTTTAATCGCCAGTGCTCTGGCGAAAAAGAGCGACGAGACCTTCAGGTCGATGTGCTTCCCCATAATGTCAGAGACATGGGTACGCGACAGGCGGATAAAAAACTCAAACGCCGCCGCCATCAGCACGCCGAAAAACAGCACCCATAGCGTCGGATACGACTGGGCGGGAATCACCCGGTCATAAACCTGCATGGAGAAGAGTATGCCCCCCAGCGCCAGCACGTTGCTGGTGACGGACGCGAGGGCTATCTCGGTAAGTTTGCGCCCGGTATGGCGGAAGTGCCGCCAGAACCAGTGCGCCTCCCAGGGGCGGGTAAAATCGTCCACGCGCGCATCGCGCCCGCGCGCGGCGATACCTAACATCACCGCCTCGGGCTTGACGCGGGTAAGCAGCGCTTCCAGCGGCTCCTCGCGCACCAGATCGCCGCCGTCGCTAAGCCAGTACGAGACCAGCCCGTCAGCGTCCAGCGCCTCCAACAGCATCAGTTCGCCCGTTTCAAGCTGCACGATGACCGGTAAGTTCTGTGGGCTCCAGCGTATGTTTTTAAGCGGCACCACCCGCACCTGTAACCCCATCAGGCCACTTAACCGCTCCAGCCGCGAGGCCAGCGGCAGGGTTTCGAACCAGCGCATCTGTTGGCGCACGGCGGGGGCGTCCGCGGGCAGGCCAAATCGCCCCGCCGCGCGAACCATTACGTTAATCCAGCTTTCGGTATCCGGCTCTTGCATGACAGCTCCTGCGCGTAAGCGCTTAAAGTGCGGGGAGATCGTCACCCACAGTACGACTGCGCTCAATGCCCAGCATATCCAGTAAATTGTCCGCCGCCGCGGCATAGCGAACGGCGGCGTCCCAGGCGTCATAGCGGGCGACGATCGATGAGCTCTCGGCCTGGAACACATCCTGCTCAATGCTCAGGAGATCGTTCAGGCTGCGTTTGCTCAGTCGATATTCGTCCCGATAGACGCCGCGCGCGCGGTCGGCGCTGAGGAACTGCGCCTCGCCCGCCTGCTGCCGCTGCTGCGCGCCGGTTAAATCGGCCCACGCGGTAGAGGCGCGCTGGTTGATGTCCAGTTTGCTGGCCTCTACCACCGCCTGGGCGCTGGCCCGGTCGCCCTCTGCCGCATCGACCCTGGCGCTAACGGCGCCGCCCTGATAGACCGGCGCATCCACCACCAGTTGAACCTGATCGTCCCAGTAGCTGCTGTTGTCGTTTTCATAACGCGTCCGCCCGGCCTGTACCGAGACGGTCGGCCAATGCTGCGCCTGCGCCTGACGAATCCGCTCCTGCGCCGCCAGCTGTTTAGCCTGGGCGCTGCGCACGGCGTTGTTGCGCTCATAGGGCAGCGAAGCGAGGGTGATTTTTTGTTTCATCAGTGAATCAGGCAGGTCAGGCAGGCGGTCGGAGACTACGCCGGTCAGGACGCTAAGCGCCGCCTGGGCCGAGCGCTTTTGCGCTTCGTACTGGGCCAGGGTGGCGTTCAGCGAGGCGATACGGGACTGCGCCTGCAGGACGTCGGACTGGGAACTCAGCCCCGCCTCCGCGCGCAGATCGGCCATCTCCTGCACGCTTTTCAGGGATTTGATGTTGTTTTCAGCCGCCAGAGAGAGCGCCTGGTAGCGTTTAACCTGCAGATAGGCCTGCAGGGTCTGCATCCCTACCTCATTGAGGGTGCTATAGAGATCGTAGCGGTAGGCATCGGACAAATTATGCTGTTCGTCGATGCTGCTGCCGGTTTTACCAAAATCATACAGAAGCTGTTTAAGGGTGACGCCACCGGAGCCGTTATTATTCAGCGAACCGGCGGAGTCGGTACGGTGGGAGCGCCCCACGTTGCCCTGCAGTGAAACCTGGGGAAACCAGGCGCTTTGCGCCTCCTCTAAATTTGCCTTGCCGACGCGAATTTGCGCCGACGCCTGGGCGATTTTCGGGTTACGGGCAAAGGCCCGCAGAATCGCCTCCTTAATGGACAACTGCGCCTGGAGCTGCTCGCTGGGCGCAGCCTGCCAGTCATATTGTGACTCTCCATAAACCGGGACCGCACAGATTCCCGGCAACACCAGTAGCAACGCGCGCCACGCTCTTTTGTTCATTCATCCACCTTTGGGTTGCCCGTGGTGATATTTTGTTCTGGCCTCCTCCCTGAGGCCTCCCTTTTGTCGTTAAGCCACGTTGACGTGCAAACCATGCTGGATCAGCACGTCGCCGAGGGTATTGCTCTGCGAACTGTTGTGATAGATATCGAACTGCACGCCATCCACTTCCCGTTGCCCGCTGACCGCCCAGATATCATTTGCCCCCTGTTTCAGGGTCACCTGGTCGCCCGTGCTGCCTTTGATCAGCAGGTCGTCCTCGGGTTTGTCGGTGATAGTGAGCGCCTCATGCAGATCCAGCGTCACGCCATTGGTCCCGGACTTACCGAGATCGATGATTTCGATATGCTGGACCCTGGTGGTGGCATCTATCAGGTTGAGGATCAGGTTGATACCATCCAGCGCCAGGGTGTCGGTGCCGGCACCGCCGTCGATCTGGGTAAAGCCCAGCGTCGACAGGTGAATGGTGTCGTTACCGCTGCCGCCCTGAACGCTGTCACCGCTCTGGTGCGTGCCGTCCGCCAGGTCAATGCTCAGGCCGCCAATGGAATAAGAGCCGACGGTGACAGGCTCAGACGTGGCGCTGGTCGTCGTGCTCTCCACGGTTGCCGCCGCGGCGGTATGCACGGTGGTCGTGTCATTGCTTTCGGGCTGAGCCGCGTTTGCGGAGTCAGATGATTCCACCGCGCTTGCCGCCAGCAGCGAGAAGCTGTTCGCTTCTGCCGCAAGGGTGGAGGTCGGCGGGGTTGTGGTCGCCCCGCCGCCGCCCAGGCCGACGTTCAGATAAGCCATGTTGCCCGCCGTATCCGCCGCAGAGAGGTGGACCACGGTAGAGAGCGACAGAATAGCCAGCAGATCCACGGTCAACAGTACCTGAGCTGACCAGCTACCGTCCGCCGCGGTTTTGGCCGTCGCGTTAACGGTATTGAGCAGGTTGATATTGACCGTCGACCCCTGCTCCAGGTTGGTTGAAGTCCCGCGCAGGGTGAGGTATTTCGAGGTGCCCAGCACCGGCCCCAGCACACCGCCGACTACACCGCCCACCAGGTCCAGCAATCCACCCGCCGTCAACGGCACCAGCGACAGGGTCGGCTGGGTCAGTTTCACCCCAACGTCAACGGCAGTCGCGGTGGTGTTGCCAACCCGGTCCGTCACCGCAACCCCCACTTTGGCCGCCCCGGAGGTCAGGCTTTGCAGGATGTTGTTGTTAACGGTGGTGCTCCAGGTGCCATCATCGCCCACGTTAGCGTTAAGCTGCACGCCGCCAACGGTGACGACCACTTTCGCGCCGCTGGCCACGCCGGTGATCTTGCCGCTAATCAGCTGGCCGGAAGCGGCTTCACTGATGTTCAGCAATCCGTCGCCGCCAAACAGCGGGTTAAGGGTGACGGTCGGCAGGTTGTGGGTGATGACATCCAGCAGGCCACTGGTGGTGGCGGTGTTGCCCGCGGCGTTTTTCACCGACACGCTGACCGCAGGCTGACCATCGCCAAGCAGGCTGAGGTCGGCCTTCGGCACGGTCACATTCCAGCTGCCGTCTGCGGCCACCGTGGTGTTATAGCTCTTCGTACCCAGCGTCACCGTCAGCACGGAACCCGCCGCATTCTGGCTGGTGCCGCTGATTCTCTGGTCAACGCTGAGATCCGCCAGGCTCAGTCCGCCATCGCCAAACAGCGAGGTGATAGAGAGAACCGGCGGCGCCTGGATCGCCACGTTCGCCAGCTGCGAGGTGGTGGCAACGTTACCTGCCGCATCCCTTGCCGTGGCGCTCACCTGCAAAACATTCGCGCCATCGGTGAGCCCCTGCAGGGAGAGCGCCGGAATAGCCAGCTGCCACGCGCCGTTCGCCCCTACGGTGGCGGTAAGAGAAAGCGGCCCCACTTTGACATCAATCAGCGTCCCCGCCGCCAGGTTGGAACTGGTACCGGAGAGCAGCGGATTGGTTAACAGGTCCGCCAGGTCCAGGGTGCCGTTACCGAACAGCGGGCCAACGCTAAGGGAAGGCACCGCCTGTACAATGGCATTCACTGTCTGGCTGCTGTTCACCACGTTGCCCACGCTGTCAACGACGCTGGCGGTCACATTCAGCGCGCCATCGGCGACGGATGCCAGCGCGCCTGCCGGGAGTTGCAGGGTCCAGGTGCCATTACTCACCGGCACCTGATAGGGCGTATTGCCTACGGTTACCGTGACCGTGCCGTCCGTCAGCCCCGTTACGGTACCGGAGATGGTCTGCGCCAGCCCGGTTTCCGCCTTGTTAAGCCAGCCGTCATTGCCAAACAGCGAGTCGATGACCACCGACGGCAGGTTGGCAAGGCCGACGCGGACATCCGCCCCGACGCCGGTGCCTACGTTACCCTCTGGCGTGACGACCCTGACCTGCGGGGTAAAGACGCCATCGAGCAGCCCTGTCAGGCTGGACGGCGCGAGGTTGATGGTGAACGCGCCGTCTACCCCCACGGTTCCGGCGAAGGTTTTCGCGCCGATCTGTACTTCGACGGTGGAGCCCAGCGGCGCGTTACTTACCAGCCCGGTAATGGTCTGGGTTAGCAGCGCATCAGCGGCGCTCAGCAGGCCGTCGCCAAAGGCCACCACATTGCTCACCACCGGCGCGACCAGATCAAGCTTGAGCAGGCCGGTCTGGGTGGCCGGGTTGCCGTATTGATCGCTTGCGGTGATTGCAAGAGAGAGATTGCACGTACCCAGCGTGCGCAGCGCATCGGTAATCGAGGAGAGATCCACCGACCAGCGGCCTGTGCCGTCTACGTTGGTGGTCAGCGCTGGCTGGCCGCTCAGCTGTACGGTAAGGGTCTGCCCGGCAAGCCCGGTGGCGGTGCCGCTAATCACCGGCACCACGTTGTTGGCCAGGTCTGCCAGGCTGAGAGTGCCGTTGCCGAACAGCGGATCGAGAGAAATCACCGGCAGGACATTACTCGCCACATTGATCGAAGCATTGGTGTTCACCACATTACCGAACTTATCGGTAATGGCGATGCCCACCGTCGCCTGGCCATCCGGCAGGGTGCTCAGGATAGCCGCAGGCAGCGTCGCCACCCACTTACCGGTGCCGTCGCCCACTGCCGTCAGCGCCGCATTCACCGCACGTCCACCAAAGTTGACCACCACGCCTGTTACGTCCGCGAGGTTGCTGACCGTACCGGTAATCACCTGATCGACGGTACTTTCGGCGCGGTTAATAACGTTATCCGCCGCCACCAGCACGTCGCCAACGATGGGCAGGTCGGTCAGGGCCAGGTCAAAATCAACCGTCTCATAGCGGGTGTTACCGTTGGCGTCGACCACATCCACACGGGCGGTGAGCGTCTGGTTAATTAACCCCTGCCAGATGGAAGGCGGCAGCTGGAAGGAGTAGGAGCCGTCCGCGCCTATCAGCAGATCGTTGATAGTCAGATCCGCACCGGCAATGGTCAGCGACACCTTCGCCCCGCGATAGTCGCCGTTCACCCGCCCGGTGAGGGTTTGCGTTACCAGCGACTCCGCCACGTTAAGAATGCCGTCGTTGAACACCTGGTCAATCACCACGCCCAGGGATTTATTCAGCGCGACGTTGAGCGACACCTTGTTAGTGGAGACGTTGCCAGCGTCATCCTGCGACGTGATGCTGATAACCTGCGGGCCATCGGTCAGGGTGCTCAGATCCAGCTGCGGGAAGCGGTAGCTCCAGTTGCCGTTCTCATCAACGGTGGTGGTCCAGCTCAGCGGCCCCACGTTGATGGTCACGTCGTTGCCGGGGTCGCCCTGCCCTTGTACCAGCAGGCCCGCCGCCGCGTTAACGGTATTCAGCACCGCAGGAACACTGAGCGCATCCACCTGCAGCAGCGGCGAGGCGGTATCGACGGTGATGTCCTGGGTCTGGGTGTTCTGGTTACCCGCCGCATCGCGGATAACCGCCTGGATGGTGTAACTACTGCCGTTGAGGGAGGCCACATCCGCCTGCGGCACCTGCACGGACCAGTTTCCGCCGGAGACCTGGCCGAAGTAGGTGTTGCCGTTCAACGTCACCACCACCGTACTGCCTTCGGCATCCGACGTACCGGTAATCAGCTGCGCTGTTGCCTGCTCATCGGCATTCAACGTGCTGTCGCCGGTAAACGGATTAATTGTCAGCGTCGGCGTGATGGTATCGATGGTAAAGGTCTGCGAACCCGCCGTTGCCGTAGGCTGGCTAACGCTCTGGGCAAGCAGCGTGTAGGTGCCATCCGGCAGCTGCGCCTGCGGCACGCTGTAGCTCCAGGTGCCATCCGTTCCCACGGTCAGCGTGGTCAGCAGTACCGCCGTGCCGCCGTCCGGGGTCAGGGTCAGGGTTATCTCCTGTCCTGCGAGGTTAAGGGTATGGCCGGTGATGGTCACCGCACCGTTAATCACCTCGCTGGCGTTAACGAAGTTATCGCCGCCCACCTGGTCGAGAATAACCGCGTAGTCAGGCGGGGTGAGATCGATAGTAAGACTGGTAACGTTAGTGGCAGCGCCCACGTTCCCGGCCCGGTCGATGCCTTCAACCGTCACCGTACCCGGCTGCAGGGTCGCCATATCCGCAGGGGAGACCTGCAACGACCAGCTGCCGTTCGGCTGTACGATGGCATCGAAAGTGCGCGCCGCGCCGCCGCCCGCATCGCCGGTAAAGGTGACGCGAACAATGTCCCCCGCCTGCATATTGCTGGCGGTG
>NZ_HE578946.1:743873-751166 GCF_000321045.1 Phytobacter massiliensis JC163 | reverse complement strand
GCATCGCCGGTAAAGGTGACGCGAACAATGTCCCCCGCCTGCATATTGCTGGCGGTGCCGGAAATAGTCTGCGCCGTTTCGCTCTCGGCGAAGGTCAGCGCGCCGTCACCGGCAAACTGGCTGGTGACGGTCACTACCGGCTCGGTAAGCAGAATCGTCACCGGCGCGCTGGTGGTGCCCGCATTTTGTACGCCGTCCACCACCGTGACCACAACGCTCTGCTGGCCGGTGGCGGTGATGGTCTGCCAGTCAGCCGGCGTGAGCTGCAGCTGCCAGCTATTTCCCGTCACCTGCGCCGCGAAGTTCTGCCCACCAATGTTGACGTTGACCGTCGCGTTGGCCGGATACGCGGAGGTGAACGTCCCGCTCAGCAGGCTGTTATCCTGCGACTCGGCGATATTCACGTAACCATCGTTGAACACCGGCGTGGTAATGGTCACGGTCGGCGCGGTAAAGGCGACATCGAAATTCACCGGCTGGGTCACGGTGTTACCGTAGCGATCCTCGGCGGTGATAATGATCTGGTGTCCCACCGCCGGATCGAGCGATTGCAGCGCCCCCGGTGGCAGCTCAACCGACCACACGCCTGTATTAGTGACATCTGCGGTATAGGTCACGCCGTTGACGTCAATTTGCACCTTGACGTACTGATCGGGCCCGCTAACCCCTGTCTGCCCGGTCAGCAACAGCGGACCGGAGGCCTCGGCGATGTTAAGCACGCCGTCGCCAAACAGGCCTGGGGCGGAAGGTGACGGCAGCGCGGTATGCACTTCAATCACTGAATCGACCGGCTGACTCTCGTTGCCAGCCCGGTCGGTCGCGGTGACGGTAACCGTCTGGCTGACGCCGTCCGGCAGGCTCTGCATCACCGACTGCGGGATGGTCACCGTCCATTCCCCGGTATCCTGCACCACGGCGGTGTAGGGCTGGCCGTTAAAGGTGACCGAGACGGTCTGGTTTGGACCGGTCACGCCGGTGCTGCCGGTAATAACGCCTGCGCCCTGGCTCTCGTCGAAGTTGATCGCGCCATCGGTAAACGGGGTGTTGATAGTGACCTGCGGCAGGTTATTGGTCAGCACCTCAAAGCTGCCCTGCCCCGTTATCTGGTTTCCGGCTTTATCGATAACCGTTACATTCACCGGCGTGACGCCATCAGGCAACGCCGCCAGCGTGGCCGGGGAGAGATCCAGCGACCAGGTGCCATTGGGGTTGACCGTCGCCTGGACGGCGGTGCCGTTGTTCAGGCTCACCGTTACCCTGTCGATATTGGCGACCGGCGTATTCAGGGTGCCGGAGAGGGTCTGGGTGGTGGTTATCTCATCGGCACTGAGGAAGCCGTCGGTAAATGCAACGGGCACCTGCGGCGCGGTTAGCGGATCGGTCAGCACGGTGAAGGTAACAGGCGGTTCGGAAGTGGTGCTGTTACCCGCCCGGTCAGTGACCGTTACCGTCATGGTGTGCGTGCCGTCGGCCAGATCGTTCAACTGCTGCGGCGTAAGGTTGACCGTCCAGTTGCCGTTGCCATCGACCGTACCGGGGAAGAGTTCGCCGGTGTCGAGGGTAATGGCCACGATTTGCCCTGGCCCCGTTTGCCCGGTACTGCCGGTCAGCTGCGCGCCCGCGTTCGCCTCCGCCTGGCCGATAAAGTTATCGCCAAATACGACGCCTGGCAGGGTAGCGGCGGGGGCCGTCAGGATCACGTCAAGTTCAGCGGTTGCCGTCGCCGGGTTGCCTGCATCATCCTGCGCGGTAACGGTCACCGGCAGCAGGCCGCTGGTATTCAGCTCACCCGCGCCTACGGTTACCGTCCAGACATTGTCGGTCACGCTGCCGGTAAAGGTTTGCGTGCCAATGGTCACCGTGACTAACGCACCGTCCGGCAGCCCGGTGGTTGCGCCCGTGAGGGTGGTATCAACCCCCGCTTCGCTGATATTCACTTTGTTGTCGGCGAAGATCGGCCCCAGCGTCAGGGTCGGGGCAACCTGGGTATTGACGTCAACGGAGACGATCTGCTCGCCGCGGTTACCCTGGGCATCCACCGAGTAGAACGTGAGATCGACTGGCCCCTGCCCAAGCGCCTGCAGCTGAGCCGCCGGAAGGGTCATGCTCCAGTTACCATTATTGCCCACCGCGGCGGTCAGCGTCTGGCCGCCAATCTCCAGCACCACGGTCTGGCCTGGCGTACCGGTGCCGGTTACCGTCTGGTCTACCCGCGCTTCGGCAATATTGATAAAGCCATCGGCGAAAATAGAGGCGCCGACGTTGACCACTACCGCAGGCCCGGTGGTATCCACCACCACTTCATGCGTGGCGGTGGCCGGGTTTTGCGCCGCATCGGTGGCGCTGGCGGTCAACGCATAAGACGGGTTGAGCGGGTTCGAGTCAGAGAGCGCCTGCAGATCGGCGGGCGGCACGGTGACTTTCCAGTTACCGCTGCTGTCCACCGTACCGGTGTAGGTTTTGGCGTTCAGGGTCACGGTGACCACCGTTCCGGCAGCCAGACGGGTGGAGCTGCCGGTAATATCCAGCGCCGCATCCTGCTCCTGAGCGTTAATCACATCGTCCTGCGCGATAGTGTTAATCACCAGCGTCGGCTGCGAGGCAGGCTGCGCGGCAAAGACCACGCTGTGGTTTGCCGAAGCGGTATTCCCCGCCAGGTCAGTGACGGAGACCGAGATCGTCTGCGCGCCGTCCGGCACCACCGCGACCTCATTTTGCGGGATGGTCAGCGTCCATCTGCCGTCAGCCGCGACCTCAGTAGTATAGGTCTGCCCGTTGAGGGTAACGGTGACAGGCCGCCCCTCCTCGACCCGCAGGGTCGTGCCGCTAACCACCAGCCCGCTCTGCCCTTCCGCCGCGTTGATAAAGTCGTCGCCGGCGATTTTATCAACCTGTACGACCGGCGCGCCCGTTGCCGAGGCATCTAGCGTGAAGCCTGAACTCACGGTAGTGCTGTTGCCCGCCGCGTCGATAATGGTGGCCCGGACAGTTACCGGACCATCCTGAACGCTCGCCAGCGCGCCTGCTGGCAGCGTGATGCTCCAGGTGCCGTCCGCCTGCAGACGGGCATCGTAGCTCTGGCCGTTCACCAGCACGGAGACGATCTGCGCGTTTTGCGGATCGTATGTTCCGGTACCGGAGATGGTCAGCGCCCCGCCCGCCTCCACGGTGTTAACAATGTTATCGCTGGTGACCGGGTTGATGGTCAGCGACGGCGCGGTGGTATCAATAACCAGCGGCGTGGTAGCGCTGTTCTGGTTGCCCGCCGCGTCGGTCGCGGTGACGGTAACGGTGTGGTTGCCCTGACCGATATCCCCCAGCAGTCCCGGCGTTAACGGCAGGCTCCAGTTGCCGTTGGCGTCAACGGTAGCGGTTAACGGCGGGAAGTTATCCACGGTGACGGTCACCGTCTGGCCGCTGCCGGTGCTGCCGGTCGCCCCGGTAAGGGTGCCGCCCTGCGCCGCCTCCGTGGTGTTAATCACGCCATCGGTAAACGGCGTGTTGATGACCGGTTGCGGCAGCTGGTGGGTGATGATGGTGAACTGGCGCTCGCTGGAAACCGGCAAATTGTCCACGTCCCTGGCGGAAACGGTAAGCGTAGCGGTGCCGTCGGCAATGGCGGCAGCATCGGCCTGGTTGATGGTCAGTTCCCAGTTGCCGCTGGCATCCACCTGGGTGGTGTACTGCTTACCGTTGAGCGTAATGGTCACCGTCGCGCCATCGGCCACGCGAGCGGTGATACCGCTGACGGTCAGGCCATCAAGAATATCCGCGGCGCTTATCCGGTCGTCAGCTTCAATCGGGTTAAAGGCGATGGCGCTGGTGCTGGTATCCACAGAGAAGTTAATGGATTGCGCTGGCGACGCGTTGCCCTGGGTATCCGTTACCGTTACCGTCAGGGTCTGCGCGCCATTGTCGAGGCCCGTAAGCGAGCCTGCGGCAATCGGCACGGACCAGCTACCGTCTGCGGCGACAACGCCGGTTACCGTGTTGCCGTTGATGGTGACGCTCACCTGCGCGCCCGGCTCTGCCGGCACGGTTCGACCGGTCAGGCTAAAGCCGTTGCTAAGCTCGGCAATATCAAGCTGGTTATCACGGGTGACGGGGTCGACCACGACGTTCGGCGCGGTGGTATCCAGCGTCAGGCTGCGGTTCACGGTAGTGACGTTGCCCGCGCCATCCGTTGCGGTGACGGTCCAGGCGCTGGCGCCATTTGGCAGCGCCGCAAGCGCCGCCGCAGGCAGCGTTGCCTGCCAGACGCCATCGGTAAGGGTCGCCGGGTAGGTCACACCGTTAAGGGTAACCGTCACGCTTGCCGCATCGTCGGACGCGGTGATGCTGACAACCTGGTCCACCGCTACCGCCGCGCTGTTAAGCGCGTCCGTGCCGTTAATGGGCTGAACAACAATCGCTGGCGGGGTTTTGTCCACGGCAAACGCTACCGCCTGCGAGGAGGCGTTGCCTGCCGCATCCCGTACTTCTACCGTCATCGATGCTGCGCCGTCCGGCAAGCTTTCCAGCGCGCCGGTCGGCAGCGTCACGGTCCAGTTGCCGTCGGCATCAACGACGCCGATATACTGCTGGCCGTTGAGCGTCGCCACCACCGTCTGCCCTGCTCCCGCCACGTTGGTAGAGCCAGTCACAAGCTGGCTTACGCCCGATTCAGCCTGGCTGATGGTGCCATCTACAAACGGCTGATCCACCTGCAACTGCGGCAGGTTATTGATAATGACCGTAAAGTCGTGACTGTCGCTCACCGTGCCTGCTGGCGTGGTCGCCGAGGCGGTGATGGTCGTCAGGCCATCATCGAGATCGGCCAGATTTTCTGCGCCGATGGTAACTGCCCATGCGCCGCCCGGCCCGACCTGGCCGGTGTAGGTTTCGCCGTTGAGGGTCAGGGTAATGGTGGTGCCTTCCGGCAGGCCTGCGCTGCTGCCGCGCACAATAAGATCTTCCGTTGATTCTGCCTGGCTTAAGTAGTCGTCGTCAGCCACGATGTTAATGGCCACCGCGTCGGTGGTGGTATCCACCGCGAAGCTGCCGTCAATGTTTTGCGTCTGGCCGAACGCGTCATTCACGCTGACGCTGTAGGTAGTGGTGCCGTCGGTCAGTTTTTGCAGTTCTACCGCCGGTAACAGCACCTGCCAGTTACCCAGGGCGTCAACAACCCCCTGGTAGCTGGTGCCGCCCAGGTTGACGGTGACCACGCTGCCCGCTTCGGCATTGGTCGCGCCACGTAAAACCTGGTCGACTTTAATTTCCGCCGCGTTGAGGGTGTTATCGCTGGTGAAATCCAGCACGCTTAGGGTAAGCGCGCTGGTCTTGACGGCGAAGTCATGGGCCACGGTAGTGCTGTTGCCCGCCGCATCGGTCAGCGTCACGCTCACGGTCTGCGTACCGCCACCGAGCTGGCCGAGATCGGCGGCTGGCAGCACAACCTGCCAGTTGCCGTCCTCCCCGACTACGGTGGTGTAGGTTTTACCGTTCAGAGAGACGGTCACGGTCTGGCCGCGTTCGCTGACCGCGCTGACGCCGTTGAGCACCTGATCCTGCCCAAGCTCCGTCACGTTCAGACGATCGTCACCGGTCAACGGCAGCACCGTCAGCGCTGGCGCGACGGTATCCACCACGGCGGTATCAACCACCGAAGTGGTGTTACCGGCGGCATCGCTGGCGCTAACGGTAATCGGCAGCTGGCCGTCCGGGAAGGTTTGCAGGTCGGTGACCGGAACAGTCACTTTCCAGTTGCCGTCGCCATCGACGGTAGCCTGATAGGTTTTGCCCCCCACGTTTACCGTGACATGCTGGCCGCCGCCGGAGACGCCGGTATTGCCGCTCAGGGTCTGCGGCGAGGTTTTATCATCGCCGTTGAGGAAGCCGTCGCCAAAGGGCTCCGCCAGCGTCGGCTGCGGCAGATGGTTAATCTGCACGTTCAGGGTGTGCTGATCCAGCGCAAACTGGTCGTCAAGGGTGACGCTTGCGGTGATGACCACCGGGCCATCCTGCAATTGCAGCAGGTCAGCGGAAGGAATAGTGACGCTCCAGTAGCCCGCCTCATCAACGTTGCTGACCACATACTCTTTACCGTTGAGGGTGACGACCAGGGTCGCGCCCGGTCCGGTAACCGTTGTTACGCCGCGCACTTCCAGCGGCAGGGCCGCTTCGGCGGCGCTCAGGTAATCATCGGTAGAGAGAATAGCGATAGCGATGCCGGGCTGCACGGTATCAACAGTGATATTGGCGTTGTTGGTGATGGTGTTGCCGTTGCGATCAACAACGCTGACATCGAGGGCGTTATCCCCCTGCGCCAGCGCCCCGAGATCCCCGGCGGGAAGGACAGTTTTCCAGCTTCCATCCCCTTCAACCTGCGCATAATAAGTTTTGCCATTAAGGGTGATGGTCACAATCTGCCCGGCGGGCACGTTCACCGTCTGCCCGGAAAGCGTCTGGTTGAGCAGCACTTCTGCCGAGTTAACGACATTGTCGCCGGTCAGCTCATCAATGGTGATGGTGGGCGTAGAGAAATTGGTGGTGAAGGAGCGCTGCTCCTGGGTTACGTTGCCCGCGGCATCAACAATGCGGTAGGCAATGGAATAGCTTTCGCCATCCTGTAACAGCGCCATATCCGCCTGGGGAATGGTGAGCTGCCACTGGCCGCTGGCGTCTACGGTGGTGGTATAAATTTTACCGTTGAGGGTGACGGTAACCTGGCTGCCCTCATCAGCCGCGGTAGAATAACCGCGCACCAGCTTATCGCCCTCAATCATATCCTGACCAACAATATCGCCGGGAGCAAAGGCGGTGAGAGTCAGCGCTGGGGGGATGGTATCGACCTGAAATTCAGTGGTTTCGGTGACCGTTACGCCATCCGGCGTGGTCAGCGTCACCGTAATCTGGTTGGTGCCCTGCGCAAAAGTGCTCAGCACCGATGGCGGTAAAAAGACCACCCATCTCCCGTCGCTCTCGACGACGGTGGTCCAGGTATAGTTGCCGCTGGTAATGACAACCTGGCTGCCCGCATAAGCGGCTTCGGTACTGCCGGAGATCGCCTGCGTTACAAGGATATCATTGGCGTTCAGCATGTTATCTGTACCGATAACCGCCAGCCTCAGGGTTGGGGTGCCGGGTTCCGGCTCAGTTCCGCCGCCGTTATCACCGCCGCCAGGGTTAGTGCCGCCGCCGTTATCGCCGCCGCCCGGATTGGTGCCGCCGCCGTTATCGCCGCCGCCCGGATTGGTGCCGCCGCCGTTATCCCCGCCGCCCGGACTGGTGCCGCCGCCGTTATCGCCGCCG
>NZ_HE578946.1:628232-743692 GCF_000321045.1 Phytobacter massiliensis JC163 | reverse complement strand
CCGCCCGGACTGGTGCCGCCGCCGTTATCGCCGCCGCCCGGACTGGTGCCGCCGCCGTTATCGCCGCCGCCCGGACTGGTGCCGCCGCCGTTGTCCCCGCCGCCCGGACTGGTGCCGCCACCCGGATTATCCGGATTGCTGCCGCCGCCGGGAATGCCGTTATTGTCATCGCCACCACCACCGCCGCCACCACCGGAGGCAGCAGCAATACCGATGATGCCGCCGACCGCCGCAATACCGCCAAGAACGGCCAGCGCTGAGATACCGCTCGCGCCTACCAGTGAATCCATGCCGACATCCGCATAGGTGGGCACAATGGCTTCCGCCGTCGCCGGGCCAGCCTCCGCCGCGTAGGGGAATACCGCGTGGTGGGTGCCGAGATTGTCATCAAAGACCAGTTGGCTGTGCAGGCCATCTTCGTTAAGCTCAAAGAAACTTTGGTAGCGAACAGTTGTCCCATCTTTCATATGGACAATCAGGTCATTTCCCTGGCGCTCATAGAAGTTCACTGACTCAGGTGAAGCATTAATCCGGACAATACTGGTTTCAGTCAGATTAACAACGCGGTCACTATTCTGCGCATATTGCGCGACCACATTGCCAGTTTTTTGATTTATTATATCCACGGAACCGGGAAGGCTATTTTGCGGGGCCATAATATTTCACCTCAAGCGCCAGAGTAATAAATGGTGATGCCACCAACAATTATTCAGGCACAGGAAGGCACGCACCGTTTTTTGTTGGCGATGATAAAAAGTCTTGCTAAACGTTTTTTAAGCGAAGCTTAAGTTATTGATTTATCTACAACTCATCAATTTATCGCCTTTTACAAGGTTAAAACGGTGTTAATAAAACATATAAGCAAGGTTCGCTGTTTAAGCAAATATCGGCATCACAATTTCTGGCAAATTTTATGAAAACAAAATATATCCTGCGTTTTTTTAAGTAACTATTAAGCCGCGCTTAAATACCGTTATAAGTTATTAAATGTAATTTAAATAATCCTTTTGCAGAATGAATTATTAACCGTGTATGATATATAGTGTTTTTCGCTTTTATTAACAAAATAAACGCCAGCGGGTAAAAACCGTTTCAGCAGATGTAAAGTAGCGTAAACGCGGGCTGCTCATACTTTGCGCAACCACAGGTAGCACAAAAGTCGCAGCGATATGGACTGGTATGCAGCGTCATAAATCTGTTATACTTGCGCTAACACATTGGGGCTGATTCTGGATTCGACGGGATTTGCGAAACCCAAGGTGCATGCCGAGGGGCGGTTGGCCTCGTAAAAAGCCGCAAAAAATAGTCGCAAACGACGAAAACTACGCTTTAGCAGCTTAATAACCTGCTTAGAGCCCTCTCTCCCTAGCTTCCGCTCTTAAGACGGGGATTCAAGAGAGGTCAAACCCAAAAGAGATCGCGTGGATGCCTTGCCTGGGGTTGAAGCGTTAAATCTAATCAGGCTAGTCTGGTAGTGGCGTGTCTGTCCGCAGGTGCCAGGCGAATGTAAAGACTGACTAAGCATGTAGTACCGAGGATGTAGGAATTTCGGACGCGGGTTCAACTCCCGCCAGCTCCACCAATTTTTGATATATTGAAGTTCAGTGAAGTCTATCAAGCCCGCATGGAACCAGCCTTGCGGGCTTTTTTACGTCTATAGTAGTCTACCGAGAATTGCTAGAATCTACTCGTTATGGCACCCTTTTTGGGACCCAACACAAAGGGTCCAAACATGAGGGTCCCAAACATGGCAAAAATCGCTAAGAAGCTCACTGACACTGAAATCAAAAGCACCAAACCTGCCGAGAAAGAGGTTAACCTTTTTGACGGCGATGGTTTGCTCCTGCGAATCGCCCCCTTGGCGAAGGGAGGAAAGAAAAATTGGTATTTCAGATATGCAGTGCCTGTGACCAAAAAGCGAACTAAGGTAAGCTTAGGAACCTATCCTTACCTTACACTTGCGAAGGCACGAGCTTTACGTGATGAGTACTTGTCGTTGCTTGCAAATGGTATAGACCCACAAGTTCATAACACCCGCAAAGCCAATGCCCTTAAGGATGCCACGGAACATACATTTCAAGCAGTAGCCAAGAAGTGGCTTGATGAGAAAGTCAAAACGTCAGGCATCTCCCAGGATCATGCTAACGACATCTGGCGAAGCCTAGAGAGAAATATCTTTCCAACGTTGGGTGATACCCCCATTAAGGAGATTCGCCCTAAAATGCTTAAACAGCATTTAGAACCCATAGAAAAACGAGGTGTCCTTGAAACACTTCGCCGCATCATATCCCGCCTGAATGAAATTTTCCGCTATGCAGCAACAGAAGAACTCATAGAATTCAATCCGGCTGACAACCTGGGGAAACGGTTTAGCAAGCCAAAAAAACAGAATATGCCAGCATTACCCCCTTCCGAACTCCCCCGCTTCCTGGTTGCTTTAAACAATGCTTCTGTCCGTTTAGAAACAAGGCTACTGATTGAGTGGCAACTTCTCACATGGGTTCGCCCTGGTGAAGCTGTTCGCACAAGATGGTCAGATATTGATATAGAAACCGGCATGTGGAACATCCCGGCGGAGTTTATGAAAATGAAGAAACCTCACAAAGTTCCACTGAGCAAAGAAGCTTTGCGAGTCTTGGATTCAATGAAAGCCATCAGCGGGCATAGAGAGTGGGTTTTTCCCAGTATCAAAGCTCCACTCAATCACATGCATGAACAAACAGCTAATGCGGCTATAATCCGTATGGGCTTCGGAGGTGAGCTTGTAGCTCATGGTATGCGATCAATCGCCAGAACGGCTGCTGAGGAGTGTGGCAAGTTTAGAACTGATGTCTTAGAAGCCGCCCTTGCCCACTCGAAAAAAGATGAAATAATTGCAGCATACAATCGTGCAGAGTATCTCACAGAACGTGTGGTTCTCATGCAATGGTGGAGTGACTATGTTTCGTCTCAAAAATACAAAGTTATTGCCGCATAACTTTTCCATGTTGGGTTAACTATCTTGATTTATTTGAAGAATTAATGATCACACCATTAACCTATGTGGACTAAGCATAGCCATTTACGAATGGGTACCTTGAGGCCAAATAACGAAAGCTGTCGGTCATATCAGCTAAATAATTCACATCTCTTCTCGATTATCATACACCTCGAAGATCTACCAAATTCGCTCTAATCAATGATAAAACAGTTGAATTCGGTTAAAATTTGATCAATTTTATCCTCTACATTGTATTGAATCATCCATGAGGTTTCGTGCATGGCTAGCGAAAATGACAAAAATCATAGAGTTAGGGTCGCGCAGTACTTGAGGATGTCTACCGACCATCAGCAATATTCTTTACATAATCAGTCCGAATATATCAAAGATTATGCTGAAAAGAACAATATGGAAATCGCTTATACCTACGATGATGCAGGTAAGAGCGGAGTCAGTATCGTAGGCAGGCATTCTTTGCAGCAGTTACTTAGCGATGTAGAACAAAAGAGAATAGATATACAGGCTGTATTATTTTATGATGTGAGCCGTTTTGGTCGTTTTCAAAATAGTGATGAAGCGGCATATTATTCCTTTCTATTTGAGAGAAATGGTGTAGATCTTATATATTGTTCCGAACCTATACCCACTAAAGATTTCCCTTTAGAGTCCTCTGTTATACTGAATATAAAAAGATCTAGTGCTGCATATCACAGCAGGAATTTATCTGAAAAGGTATTTATAGGGCAAGTAAATTTAATAAAGCTTGGTTATCATCAAGGCGGTATGGCTGGTTATGGGCTGAGACGTCTTTTAGTAGACGAAAATGGCATAGCTAAAGAAATATTGAGTTTCCGCAAAAGAAAGAGTATTCAAACAGATAGGGTAATATTAATTCCGGGACCAAAAAATGAAATAAAAATTGTAAATAGAATATATGATCTCTTTATAGATAATAATGTCCCAGAATTCATTATTGCTGAGAGATTAAATGAACAGAACATACCTGCAGAAAATGGAACATTATGGACTCGTGCAAAAATACATCAAATTTTGACAAATGAAAAATATATTGGAAACAACATATATAACAAAACCTCATCTAAACTAAAAAGTAGGCTTGTAAAAAACCCCAAACATGAATGGGTTAGATGTGACAAGGCATATAAACCTATTATTTCAAAGAAAAAATACAATAAAGCTCAAGAAATAATTCAGCTCCGATCCATTCATTTGACTAATGAAGATCTATTAGAAAAACTAAAACAAAAATTAGAATCTAATGGAAAACTATCAGGCTTTATCATTGATGAAGATGATACAGGCCCTTCATCTTCTGTTTATAGAACCCGATTTGGTGGTCTTTTAAGAGCATATACTTTGATTGGTTATAAGCCAGAACATGATTACAGCTATCTCAAAATAAATGAAGCACTAAGATCATTTTACTCAGAGATAATTGAGGATTTTAAGGGTGAAATTTTAAAAGTAACTGTCATATAGACGAGTATAAATATGCCCCAATGCTTTACATCAATGATGAGTTTTTAATTTCCGTCCTTGTTACTAAATGCATACATATGAAATCAGGTAAACTTAGATGGAAAGTCCGGTTTGATAACTCACAGAAAGCAGACATAACAATTGTTATACGAATGAATTCACAAAATATTTCACCTCTTGATTTTTATATCATACCAAAGATTGAAAACGAATATAATAAAATGTGCATGACGGAAACAAACAACATTCGATTAGATCTCTATAGATTTGATAATCTTGATAAACTTCTACAAATTATTACTCGCATGAAAGTGAGGGAACTATATGCTGCCTGAAAAAAATGAATTCCCAATAATTCAAATTGAGATTGCAAAAATAAAATTTCTTAACCCACGAACAAGAAATAAGCTAGTGCATGAAGAAATAAAGGAAAGCATAAAAAAAGAGGATTAAGCAAGCCTATAAGCGTAAGAGCTATTGATGAAGGCGATTTCAAATATGCTTTAATTTGTGGTCAAGGGAGAATAGAGGCTCTCGTTGCATTAGGTGAAACTATTATTCCAGCAATTATAAGAGATGTATCAGAAGAAGATGCTTACGTTATGAGTTTAGTTGAAAACATTGCAAGGAGAAGACCACGTTCTAATGAGTTATTACAGGTGATTAAAGACATGAAAATCAGAGGGCTTTCAGACTCCGAAATAAGTGAGATTACTGGATATTCATCGAACTGGGTGAGCAGTATTAATATGCTACTTGATAAAGGAGAGCATAAACTTCTCTCAGCAGTCGAACGGGGTAATTTGCCTCTGTATCTCGCAGTGCAATTTGCAAGATGTGAAACTGAGGAAGCACAAGATATTCTTACCGAAGCATATGATAAAAAATTAATAAAAAGTCGGGACATTATAAAGATAAAACACATTCTAAATCAAAGAACAGTTGGGAATAAAGGTGCAAAAGCAGCCGGATTTTATTATCACAAACCATCAAAAAGGATGACTGCAGAGGAGTTGATTGAGCTTTATGAAAATAGTATCGCTGAACATAAATCTGTTTATAACAACTCAAAATTCATAAAAACCAACCTACTAATAGTAAATGAGATTTTTAACATCATAATGATGAATAAAAGCTTTCAACATATACTTGAACAAGAGAATCTTTCAGAACTACCATCTCAGATATTAACCCCTGTAAACAAAGAGATATTAAAATGATTCAGATACGTTTTGGCGATAATTTTATTTTCCTGGAAACTAATAAGTTAATTCCATCTAAGGAATTATTAGAAAACGTAAAGCGAAGCCATAAATATCATCAAATAGTTACCTCTATCGAAAGCTTAGGTATTATTGAACCAATAATAGTATTCTATGACAAAGATAAAGATGTCACTAAGATACTTGATGGCCATTTAAGGGTTGAGGCTTTAAAAGACTTAGGTATAGAAAAAGCTCCATGTATACTTTCGAGCATAGATGATGCTTTCACTCCTAACAAACAAGTGAATCATATAAATGTAGTTGAAGAACATAGAATGATAATTAAGTCTCTGGCAAAAGTATCAATTGAAAAACTTAGTGCTGCTTTGGGCATATCTGTTGATGCCATAAAAGATAAAGCGAATGTGATGAACGGCATAGATCCAAGTGTAATTGCGAAACTTTCTGATAAACCTATACCTAAGGCTACATTTGACGTTTTGAGGAAAATGAAGCCAATTCGCCAAATTGAAGCAGTCGGTACAATGATTAATTTTGATAATTATAGTAAAAAATTTGCAATGAGTATCTTGGATGCAACACCGGCATCGATGATAGTAAATAAAGGGAAAAACACTCCCTATAAAAAGGACATAAAAAAAACCATACTTCGTCTGGAACAAGAAATGGCAACAACTTCGGAAGAAACGAAAAAGCTTCAAACCGAGTATGGTTCAGATATGTTGAAATTCGTTATAATCCAGTCATATATTAATAAATTACTTGGCAACTCTAAAGTTCTTCATTGGTTCTTAGAAAACGAGGTTGATTATCTTAATGAGTTAAAAAGAATTTCTAGAATAAATTCTTTGGATGATAAGACTCTTACTGAAAACAGCAAGTCATAGTCATGGTTTTATATAGCCTAAATAAACCAAGAAGTATACTTACACAACGACCTTCACGCCGAAGAAGCTGTCAGATACGCCAGCAACCAAAGCATTACGTTTAAGTGTCAGTCATTGATACGAAGGGATAACTGCGTATCAGCAGCCGGACATTGAGTCGAATAAAGGCTGGTAGAGAGGGACAGTTCTGTGTCACCGGCAGATTAGTCAGAAACATCAGCGGCAGAACAGATGAACCAGCAATTGGTAGTGCACAGAAAACTCTCCAGTATTTAATTATTCAACTTAACACTAAAAAATCACATAGTTAATATCATAATTTTCTTTGGTCTACGTATGCGAGAGATATTGTGGCTTTAACCGGGTATTAGGAGTCGTTTCAGATAAAAGATGTTCTTCGATTCGACTGGACTTGGTAATAGCAATAAGTAATCGTTAATATTGAAGGACGAAAGGCTACTTCAAAACAAAGTAACCTTTCCAATATTCCCATATATGGGACAAGTGGTACATTAACTGCACATAGTGCAGGATACATATGACATAAAACTTTTTATTTATGGCATACATTATAAATAACTTGTATTTTATGAATGTCAATAGGTTCTTGTTTAATACTTTTAAAATAATTAATTGATTGTTTTTATTATAGCTTCGCTTGTACAAGCGAAGATCCTATTGTTCTTGAATGAATAATGCCAATTATAAGAGAAGCAAGGGCTAACCCTGCGAAGCCGCTGCGCTTGCTTCTCCGGATTGTCCTTGCTTTTCTTCCCTTCGGTCAGAAAAGAAAAGCACTACCTGTAATGCTGTTCATTCTACTGATACGTTTCTACTGTGCGCGCTATTCTGTTGGCGGTGTGGATTCACCACCAAAGCTTCCCGACATTATTTCGCATATCAAACCACTATCAGAGAATACATGCAAAATCATGATTAGTTCGGATACTAACTCGTGATTAATTGAGATACTACCTTGCAGGTATTATTCTATATTTATTTATACCAGACAGCTAATCCTTATGTTAATTTAAATGGTATAACACACTCGCATTAAAAATAATTAAAAATAAATTTGAAAAACAAAAATCCATTGATTATTGTTGTTTTGCATTATAACCAAGGAGATAAAATATGAACCAACAATCTTTAATCGATAATAACCTGAAACTTTTTAAAATAAAATCACCAGCAGAACTCATAAATTTATTAAAGACAGGAATTGACATAAACACGCTAAATTCATCGAACCAGAATGCGCTGTTCGGTTGCAGATACCCTGAGCTTATGGAAGCAATGATTAATGCCGGAATAAATATTAATCATACTGACATGTTTAACAGGAATGCGCTTTTCTATGCAACTTGTCCAGAAACCCTGTGTGTGTTGACTGAGAACGGGATTGATATCAATCATACGGACACGCTGGGCAGGAATGCGCTTTTCTACACCAGTGACGCTGAATCAGTTCAGTTACTCGTAAAAAATGGTATCAGCATAAACCACCCTGAACTTGAAGATAAAAATGCGCTTTTCTTTGCGACCAACGAAAGCTCAGCCAGAGAACTCATCGACAGTGGTATAGATATTAACCACACTGACAGCTATGGAAGAAATGCGCTTTTCTACATCTGTGAGGCTGACGTTAAGCGTCTGCTGATTAAGAAAGGTATCAATGTTAACCAAAGGGATATATATGGTCATAATTCCATTAACATTATCGGCATAGATGCTGACTTACTGGATGTTTATTTCGCTGCGGGCCTTGATCCTGACATACAGGATCGAAATGGGAACAGCTTAATTTTTCACCCTTATAAAAAACCAATTACAGACATTTTAATCAACAATGGCTGCGATATAAACCGTGTTAATAATAATGGAGAAACCGTCTTTGAATACATACAGACCATGTTGTTCAGCAACTATCAACTTGACCAGTGTCTCAGAGTGCTTACACCTTACATTAACCTTATTAAAGCAAGACCATTAATTTTCAATCGCCTTACTTATGGCTGCATTGAGCTAATTAAATTTTTGCAAAGCCAGAATATCGATTACAAAATTAATGACCGTTGCGTTGTTAGATACGCCAACAAAGATATTAAAAATTTCATTACTGAAGCGCAGAAAGTTATTGATCTCAGCAATATCACCCTTTGCTCATGGTATGACACCCCGCTGGTCAGCGTAAAAAACAAGGAGATCATTAAATGGTTCATAAGAAACAATGTAAATGTAAATATTAATGACATTGAAGATCAGGACATTCTCACTGAAATTCTTGCCTACCTTGCACTAAGGGAACATAAAACGCTTAAAACCGTAATTAAACCGTATATAAAACGCACCGCCTGTAAAAGAAGGCTGTGAGGATTTTATTCTCATATCCAGTTTTGATTCACTCTCGATACTTACAGTAAGAAATTATGTGTACGTCAATAAATATGGGCGCTGTATAGTGTGATATAGCTATCAGCGTCTCCCTGATTGACTACGTCATAGTAAAGGTTGTATGAATGACGACCTCGGCACTCTGACAGTAATAAATAATACCGCCTTCAACATAGTATAGGAAAACATTCTCACACACTAAATGAACTTAAATCCTAATGTGATAATTAACTAAATGGGGGTTAGATAACCTAAATTCTATTTTCATACATGTAATGATTTGAGTCGATGGCTTAGCCATTGGAAAATTATAGTTTCGAGAAATGGGCTATTGCACTGAAGAAAAATCCAGAAAGAATTATCGGTTTTGGAGGACTTAGCGTTATCCGTTATGACTGATACACAGATAATTAACTTGGGGTATCGTTTCTCTATAAAGTGATGAGGAAAAGGTCTGGCAACAGAGTTAGCTAAATATGTGGTCAGCTATGGAATTAGTATTTTAAAACTGGCTGAAATTTCTGCGTTAGTAAGACCAAACCATCTGGCATCCCAAAAGCTCCTGACTACAGCAGGTCTCCGGTATGTGCGTGATATTCATAATGTGAAAAATGAGCCCGCAAGCATGCTTTTCACTCTGACTCTGGATGAGTGGAACAATACTCTAAGTTTGGATACTACCTCACCCATTAACCACTATAGTTCGTGCGTAACGTCCGCTCTTGACACAAAGCAGGCGTTCGTTACCTTAACGTAACTCTTCTTCATTTAACCCAGTCTTTCAGTACCAGACACGCAAACATATAAGTTGTCCAGGGGTTGCGGATTTATACATATTGATCAGGATAACGTCGGTTGATGACGCTTGAATGTTCGGGCAAGAAAAGCTTTGGCCTGCATAAAAGTCATTACGTCAAATAGTGGCGACCTGAACTAAACCAGGCATTCAGGGTAAGCGGTCAAGGGATAAAATAATATGCAGGTGACTACCGAGGGGAGTAAAGGCTCTTTTGGCGCCCGATTTTACAATGATAGTGGTATTGTAAATCGGGCCGCAGGTTTTCAGATTAATGGAAAACAATAGCACCAATAGCAGCCGGCTCCAGATCTGTGCCGTCATTCATTGCCCAGCGGACAAAGCTGCTGCCTTCAAGGAGACTTAAAATCTGAAACGCTTTCTGCCGGGGTGTGCCTGTTGCCGCGAATTCACCAGCCGCAGTACCTTCCTCTATGGTTTTCTCAAGCCACTGCAGTTGCAGGGTAAAGTATTTCCGCGTAAGGCTTTGCATGGTTTCCGGCAGGGCAGCCATTTCAGCTGCCAGTGCTCCGCATAGCGGTAACATACCATCAGCCATTGCAGCCCGAAACAATGCAGCGAAAGCACAGAGCCGACCAAAAGCATTTGGAAAGTCATGATCGATTTTTTCGAAATCCACAGCCGAACGATTGATGTAGGTTTCAACAATTTCCACACCAAGATCTTCTTTTTTTGGGAAATAATGGTGAATACTGGCCTTTCTGATACCGACCATTTTTTCCAGATCAGCGTAACTGAAGGCAGCATAACCTCTGGAACGCAGCATAAACTCTGCAGAATTGATTAATGATTGTCGGGTATCCATAGACATAAAATCGACCTGTGTGAAAAATGACGAAGCAAGGGCAGGCGCTTGCTCCTGTTTCAAATCAGGGCGTCTGCCATCATGCAACTTAGGTTATTGTGCAATGACGAGTTTCGGCTCCATCTTAATGGAACGCGAGAAATTCGCATAGTTTGGTGACGTCTTCAGTACGGCCTGATGAATTTCTTCAATTTCTGCCGGCTGAGCGTCAGCATCAATAAACGCGGTGTACTGGACTGAATCGTATCCGGGGTTAACATTTTCATCCAGCCCAAGGAAACCACGCAGATCCAGTTCGCCTGACGTTTCGATTTTCAGGGAATTAACCTTAATGCCCTTGCTGGCAGCTACCGCCACATACGCTACGGTCAGACAGGCATTCAGCGCAGCCATGAGCAGTTCCTGTGGGTTAGGTGCAGTATCGCTTCCAAGTATTTCTGATGGTTCATCAGCGGCGACATGGAAGGTACGCTCGATGCTGTCACCAAAGAGTTCATATGACTTCATGGTAGAAACTGAACGGGTCTGTCCTGCCCAGCGGGTCTCTACGTTAAACCTGGCTTTTGCTTTTTCCGGGTTTTGGGTCACTTTTTCGGCGAATTGCTGGAATGCAGCAACATCAATACCGTTCATTTTCTCTGTCATCTTGATATTCCTGTTCATTGAGATTTACCGGGCAGCCGGATTACAGAAGGCGCCCGGATTTGAGTCTGTCGGTAACTAACCGAGCCGGAATTACAGCTCGTCGTAGGCGTCCATTACCCGTGCTGAATAGACAAAAGCAGCACCGGCGTTAAGCGCAATCGCAGTCCCTACTGCAGCACCGATTTCATCTTTCGTTGCACCAGCTTTTTTGGCGGCGGCCACGTGTGCGGAAATACAACCGTCACAACGAGTAGTCACTGCCACAGCAATGGCAATCAGTTCGTGAGTTTTGGCATCCAGAACACTGTTTTCGCGCGTAGCGGTTTCAAGACCATGAAACGCGTTAGCAACAGGTTTATTTGTTTTGGCCAGATTACCGACGCTTTTGATCAGCGCGGAGAGACGATTGCCCCATTCTGCAGACATGATGATTTCCTCTGATTAGTAAAAAATTAATTGCCGAGTTTCCGGGCTGCCATTACACCGCCATCCACATCCCAGACTGCCCCGGTTACCCACGAAGCTTTATCTGAAAGCAGGAAAACAATAGTTTCCGCAACATCGCGCGGTGTACCATTCCGGCCCAGCGGATGGAAGTTATTGAAACTGGCCAGCGCACCATCCAGTTGTTCACCCGGAATAAAACGTTCGAAAATTCGGGTTTCAACAATACCAGGGCTTACTGCATTGACACGGATACCGTGCTCAGCCAGCTCTGCTGCGGCGTGGCGTGTCAGAGTATCCAGACCCGTTTTGGCCATGGAGTAAGCTGAAGCGGTGATGGTTTCTACTGCCTGGCGTGCAGCGACTGCAGTAACATTCACAATAGATCCAGCTTTCTTCTGATCTACAAGTGATGCAGCAACATGCTGTGTAATAAAGAAGAATGCCCGGTTCAGATCGAGGAAGTTGTTGTAATCCACGACTGAATGCTCAAGGAAACTTTTTGGATAGTAAATGCCAGCGGAATTGACCAGCATATCAATATCGCTGTGATCCTCTTTCAGGGCAGCGATGAGCTTTGCAACACTTTCCATACTGGATAAGTCAGCAGTCAGAGCGAATGCATTCTCCTCACCCGAAATAGCCACGAGTTCTTGGCGTGCGGCTTCTGCTTTTTCAGCACGGCTACCTACAATGACAGCCTTTCCGCCCTGCTCTAAAACCATCTTTGCTGTTTCAAGACCGATCCCACTGGTGCCACCAATGATCAGGACTTTATGATTCGTAAACTGTGTATCTTGCATAATGCCTCCGGTGAGGTAAGTTTCTGTAGTTGCCTATCAACTGGTAGGTAGTCTGGGCGAGAGTATTTTCTTTGTCAAGTTTACGTTTTATTTTTTACTGACCGATGTTGGGTTCTGACATCTAAAACATCGTCAAAACCCAACGGATGGTATCGTCAGTGTACGTCTGCTTCGTGTTCGGTAATTGATGAAAAAATAGCTGCGTATTGCTCTGCAGTTTTCTGTCCTGTAAGACGTTTCATCAGCTGACCATTTCTGAACACCAGAACAGAAGGAAGCCCAAAAACCTCATACCGAGTTGATAAAACAGGTGATTTATCAACATTCACCACACCAACTTTGACATGTGGCCCCAGTTTTCTTGCGAATTGCAAATATTCCGCTTCACTCTCACGACAGGGTGGACACCACGGTGCAAAGAACCTGATTACGGCCAGTCCCTCACCCCATGCGATATCATGAAAGTTGTCTTCATTGTAGGTGCGTACATTTGTCATCGTTATCTCCGGCGTTGTACGTATCAGTCATTACGGCACGAAAAAACATATTTTCACTTGCCTACCTAGTAGTAGGTTGGTATGGTACGCACACTTTCACTCGCTGACAAGATTGACCCGACATCCATGATTAATGCTGCGGGTGATTTTTGACGGAGTGACCAGAACGGTCGTTGCGGCCAGAAATTTCGTGACTCTTAAGATGAGGAATGCAATGAAGACGTTATTTACCCCTTACAACCTCGGTGGCGTTGAGCTGAAAAATCGCGTGGTTATGGCACCTATGACACGTACTCGCACGTTGAATGACATCGCTGATGACGTAGTTGCCTTGTATTACGCGCAGCGTGCTTCAGCCGGATTGCTGATCACTGAAGGGCTGCCTGTTTCCGAAGAAGGTCGCGGGTATCTCTATACGCCTGGTCTCTATAATGATGCGCATGTTGAGGGATGGCGTAAGGTAACGGATGCTGTCCATGCGAAAGGTGGCCGAATTTTCGCGCAGCTGTGGCATGTGGGGCGTATGTCTCATACCTCACTACAACCTGGTCATATTGCCCCCGTCTCTTCAGGCACCATTCCTGCGACTAATACAACAGTATTTGCCTGGGACGAAAGTGGTAAACCCGGCCCGGTTGCCCCAAGCATTCCGCGTGCACTCGAAACGTATGAAGTGAAGCGCGTTACCCGCGATTTTGTGAAGTCAGCACAACTGGCGGTGGAAGCCGGGTTTGATGGCGTTGAAATCATGGCGGCTAACGGTTTCATCTTTGACCAGTTCCTGAGCAGTGAGCTGAATACCCGTACCGATGAGTATGGTGGTTCGGTAGAAAATCGTCAGCGCTTCCTGCTGGAGACCATTGATGCCGTTTCCGATGCAATTGGCGGCAACAAAGTCGCAGTACGACTCTCTCCGTTCGGTCGCATCTATGATCTTGCCCCCTATGCCGGGGAAGAAGAAACCTGGTCAGAAATGGCAAAGGCTCTTAGCCAGCGCTCCCTGGCCTACGTGCACCTCTATTTCCAGCCGACCTACGTCACCGCACCGCAAGCCGCTGAGAAATTTAAAGCTGATTTCCGTGAATCATTTGGTGGGACGATCATTGCAGCAGGTGGATTCAGCCGTGATATTGCAGAAGAACGCCTGAATAACAACGAAGTTGACCTGGTTGCGTTTGGTGTGCCATTTATCGCCAACCCGGATCTGGTTGAAAGAATGAAAAATAACTGGCCGCTGGCGGAAAGCGATCGCACGACCTATTACGGTGTAAGCGGCTCTCCGGAAAAGGGCTATACCGATTACCCGGTATACAGCGAAAAATAATTAAGTCGGCCCGGATAATATAAATCCGGGCATTTTACTTTACCTGTCATATATCTTCAGAGTACAAAATGAAATCATTAATGCCCCGAATCTCAGTAGATGTCTGGTCTGATTATGTATGTCCGTGGTGCTGGATCGCTAAAAAAAGATTTGAAAAGGGTCTGGAAGAGTTTGAATATTCTAAACAGGTCGATGTACGTCATCACAGCTATCGTATTGCAAATGACCACCCCCCTATTCCATTCAGATCGGCTTTGTATCAGAAGTTTGGTGGTGAGCATGGCGCAGAGTTAATGATGAACCAGATTGAAAGCACGGGGAAATCAGAGGGATTGATCTATAACTTTGACACTATGCTTTTTGGCGATACACGTGAAGCGCATACCCTTGCAGCTGCTGCGCGTGAGGCAGGGCTCGGAACACAGATGTCAGAAAAGTTGTTCTCTGCGGCCACAACTGAAGGGCGTTCTATTTTTGACAGGGATGTATTGATTGCTCTGGCAATTGAAGCCGGTATGACAGAGTCTCAGGCTGAAAGTGCCCTTGAAAACCCTGTATTCAGGGATTCTGTTGATGACGATGAGGCAAAGGCTCGTGCGATAGGTGCAAGTGGCGTACCTCTATTTGTGATCAATAATAAATATGCAATCAGTGGCGCACAGCCAGCCGCGAATTTTTTGAGCGCCTTGAGACAAGTCTGGGAAGAAACCAAAGATGAGTCCATGTTCATGGAGGGGATGGTCTGCGGAATAGATGGTTGTAAATAATGTCTACAGGCATTCGTGGCTAACCTGGCTTCCGTCAGTAATCTTCAGTCTGAAATTGTTCCGGAAGTCAGCTTAAATTCGCCAATTAATTTTTTCACTTTGCCCCTGTTTCCCGGTTATTTTGCGGGCATCTTCAGGCATTCACGATAATTCGATTTCTAAACATAAATTCAATCTATGCTTCCGTTTTCTATGGTTATTTCTGCCAACACCCTGAATGGCTGTAATAGTACGGAGGGATCACGTGTCCGCCAGACAACTGCAATTTCTAATTCAGGTATCGGTGCTGCTATTTCAACAAATTCTAACCCTTCTGAAGGAATATCCTCTGTTCTGCCAGAGACGAATACTACGCCAAGACCAGCTCGTGCCAGTCCGACACACGTCTGGTTTTCTCCACATGAACGCAGGCGGGGACGAAATCCTGCCTCCTCACAAAGTCGGATAATTTCATCATAAACGGCAGGGAACTGCTCTTTGCAGGGGATAATAAACTCCTCATTTGCAAAAGCAGCCAACGGAAGCGGTTTATTTTTTCCTGCCAGAGCGGCTTGCGGGTGACGGCTGGATACGGCTAATCTGAGTCGCTCTTTATGCAGCGGAATGACTGTCAGCGCCTCATCTTCAACCGGCGTTAATACGAAGCCTACATCAATTTCGGCTGACAGCAGCGCTTCGACCTGAGCATGGGTGGTCATTTCCCTGACGTCCAACTCAATTTCAGGATACTTCTCGCTGAAAAGTCGCAGTAAATCAGGAGTGACCGTCTGCATAGCCAGAGTGGTATATCCCACCGTGAATTTACCGCTTTGTTCAGCCACAACATGACGAACCGTCTGCTGGACAGACTCAACATGTGCGATAAGAGGCCGGACTTCATTAAGCAGAACAGTTCCTGCGGGTGTCAATGAAACGCGGCGGGTGGTTCTGTCAAAAAGCCTGGTGCCAATCTCATGTTCGAGTTGGGCGATAACACGTGTCACTACGGGCTGTGATATGTTGAGCCGTTCAGAGGCGCGATTAAAACTGAGGGTCTCTGCGACTTGCAAAAAATAACGTAATGCTTTGATATCCATCTAACAACCTCAATAATAACATCAAAAAACACCGCCATAGCAGATAAACCATACCATCAATTAATGCAGAAATAGAATTAATATTGATTCGTTATTGCGAATTAACTCTTCCTGTCTTGCAACCTACAATGCAGTCATTCAAGAGCATTGCGAGAGGTATCCTATGTCAGTCAAGAGTGTTAATAAAGAGACGTTTTCACAGGAAGTACTGAACAACAACCTTCCTGTTTTGGTGGATTTCTGGGCGCCATGGTGTCCACCCTGTGTCTCAGTCGCACCAACCATCGAACAACTTTCAGGTGAGCATGAAACCCGGCTGAAAGTTGTGAAGGTCAATATCGATGAAAATGTCGAACTGGCCAGCATCTATGGTATTCGCTCGATACCCTCCTTCAAAGTATTTAATAAAGGGGAGATCGTTCTGGAATTTGGTGGTGCTTTGCCCAAAAAACAGATAGAAGAAAAACTGAATGATTACTTAACTACTGAAAAATAGTTATCGTTAAAAGCAATGAGGAAGATAAAGCAATTGTTTAATTTCATAGACGATAGCGTTATTAAACCATCTCATTAAACTGAAGCACATAAATGAAATTACCATGGGTTATTTTTAACCCGTCACATTTGTATCTTAACTTAGCAAAGTGTTATTAAATAACTGAGGAAATATCATGAAAGCCATTAATAAATTTTTTATCATCACTGCTCTTTCACTGGTTTCGTTAACCAGCTTTGCACAGTCTGTCACCGCAACAGGCAGTACGCTCGATGAAGCCCATGCAAAGATCGCAGCAAAAGCAAAAGAAGCCGGAGCAGAATATTCCATCACTGAAGCATACAGCGGCAACAGAGTGCATATGACTGCAAAATTAACACACTGAACGGGTTTGTGGCAGGCAGTAGGTTTAAGTACTTAATACAAGGCCCTGCAGCGTACAGTTGAATGGCAAAAAGGGAAGTCCTGTTGGTATTTCCTTAAAGGATCTGTTCCTTAACATAGACTGTATCGCTGTTAAAAGCATGCGAAAACAACCCATACATAATGATCAGGGAAGTACGTATTTCTGAGACGAGCCCAACCCGTTCTGAATTCATCATTATTGATGCCGCTGACGGAACGTGCGTCACGTGATCAGGTAGGTAGCGGCGGTGTTTGATGTGCAGGTAATACAAGAAATCGAAACAGAGCATGGAGAGGATATCTCCTCACTACCGTTGGAACAGTACAGGATCTGTTTTGTGTCATCACATTCTGTGGTCACGATGATCCGTTTACTTGGCCAGTCTCAGGACACTGCAACGCATGATCCCTGGAGATAAACAGTCAAAGTCATGTTTTTTAATGTTTGACTTAAAACCAATGACTTAGTTGGGATAATATTTCTTATATTAAATCTACTGTTAAAGAACAAAGTATTGCTGTCGAGGGTGATTCACATACTTCCTCTCTAAGCCCATACTTGCCTTTATTTAATGCAATAGAAAAAGGCCATCAATAGATAGCCTTTTGAGTCAATTATTTCAATTTTAATTAGATGTGTGGAATGCAGGCATCAACGCGCGGTTATGTACAATAACTTCATCCAATGCTTTTTCAAGGGATGCTCCGCTCTTGATTAACGGATTTATTACTAATCCGCGCCATGCTGTATGTCGGTCTCCGGTCACGGCTGCTTCAATAGTCAACTGCTCAAAAGTTTTCATCAGCTGAATTTGGCACATAATATCGTCCGGGAAAGGTTCGACATTGAGCGGTATTGGACCTGAGCTGGTGATCATCGAACTCACTTCTACCGCACAATTATCAGGAAGACCTGATATAGCGCCATTGTTACGCGTATTAACGTGCATAATGATACGTTTATCATTGTAAATTGCGCTCATTAATTCGCAGGCGGCATCGGAGTAAAATTGCCCGCCGCGGCCCTCAAGAGCTTTGGGTTTTTCAGCAAGTTCTGGATTGCGGTAAATATCAAAAAGCTCTTTTTCGAGTTGCTTCACCACTTCACCACGCGTACCTTCTCCTTTTGCTTCACTGAGTTCCTGGCGATACATATCATCACTCATATAGTAGTAACGATGATAAGGACATGGAAGCATCCTCATGTTTTTGAGCATTCCTGCTGGCCATTTAAACGGAGGGATGTTTTTCGGAATAAGTGGATCATTTCCCTGCTCAATATTGCTGATTATGTCCGGAATAATATCTTTCCCTTTAAACCAGACATGTCGGGCAAAAATAAAGTGGTTCAGCCCCGCAACCTGCATGATAAATTCGTTGATATCCTCTACGCCGAACATACCGGCAATACCTTTCTGCATAATTACCGGCACATTACACAATCCCACTGTTTTCACCGAGGAATGCTTAAGTATCGCTTCCGTAACCATGCCTGAAGGATTTGTAAAGTTCAGCAACCATGCGTCTGGACAAAGTTTTTCCATCTCGGCTGCGATTTCCAGTGCAATTGGAATAGTTCGGCAGGCATTAGCAAAACCGCCCAGTCCGTTAGTTTCCTGACCAATCATGTTATATTTTAATGAAATACGCTCATCGCTTATGCGCGCTTCCAGGCACCCAGCCCTGAATTGCGAACAAACAAAGTTAGCCCCAGCCAGCGCCTTCTGGCGATCCAGCGTTTCATGGACGGTAATATCGAGACCATTTTTTTCCAACATTCTGCGTGTCAGCCCAGCGATGATGGCCATTTTTTCGCGCCCGTCTTCAATATCGACCAGCCAAATTTCACGCACCGGGAACTCATGCTGGCGTTTAATAATTCCCTCCATCAGCTCAGGGGTATAACTTGAGCCAGCACCTATAACAACAATCTTCAAACCTTCCATAGGGTCACCTCTTTTAAATGAGTATTAACGGTGCCATTTAAGGCCGTTCATTAGTAATTGACAAACGATCTTTAAGAGGGTATCCATTAGGTGGATTAATGCGTAAAGACGATTAAAGGTACTAAAGGCCTATGTTGGCACAACAAAACATACTGGCACTACTGCATACGTTTGAATGCGCGGCACTTCATATGAGTTTCACCAGGGCGGCTAATATCCTGAACCTTACCCAAGGAGCAGTCAGCCAGCGCATACGTCATCTTGAAGAGATGCTAGGATTTCGGTTGTTTATTCGCTTGACGCGTAAATTGCAGTTGACGAACGAAGGTGCTCGGTTGCTGGGCATTTTGTCGTCTTCACTAAAGCGCATTGATGACGAAATCGAAGACATCCGCGTGCAAGGGCTACGCGGAACGTTATCGGTAGGATTACCACCAACATTTTCCTTTATCTGGCTAATGCCCCGTCTGGAAGAATTCGCCCTGCGTTGGCCAAATCTCAATATCAATTTTCGAGTTCGTGCTGGACTGATTAATTTCAACCATGAACGTGTGGATATAGCAATCTACTACGGCATGCAAAAATATCCTGATCTTTATTGCGAGCGGCTTGCTGATGAGTGGCTGGTACCCGTTTGCACCCCTGCTCTAAGTCAACGAATCAGACAGGATAACAATTGGTTTGAAAAAGTACGGTTTATTCATGCTTCTGAATCCGTTGATTCGCAGGATACATTCTCCGAATGGCGAGAATGGTGTTCCGCAACCCAAACTGAGCTACCTCTTGAAAAAAACTTCATGAGCTTCAATAACTGCCATATGTCGATTGAAGCAGCTCTTACAGGGAGCGGTATAGCGATGGGTAGAAAACAACTGGTTAAAAAGTACATTGCTGAGGGAAAACTTACCATTCCGTTTAACAAAGAGGTGCAGGCTAAGCGCGGATATGATTTGATAATGCCTCGCGAGAACCGTTCAAGGCCGGGCGTTAAGGCATTAACTGAATGGGTACGAAGTATAATTAATGAATAATAACAGCATAAAAAAATGCAGCGATATTATGTAGATCATCCATTACGAGCGTGCAGAATATCTCATTACGCACCGTTGAGGTGCATTGAGCGATAATTATGGTAAGAATATAGGTTAAAAATATGGCAGATCTACTTAGTTAGTCTATTCACATTGGATCGATCCAGCTCTATGAAACCTCTCTGAATCATTTCCGAAAGATTTAAAAAGAAGTCTCACGTAGAGTTGAGGTAGCTATCTTTCAGCTATCGCTCTGGCCAGACGTGTAAAAGAATTCAGGGCTGGATTACTGTTATCTTGATGCCAGATGATAACCTGTTCTATAGCTGGGCTCTGCTCAAGTTCAAGATATTTTACGCCAGCATAATGTAATTTTTTACTGATTCTGGAACAATTGCCACACCAATGCCTTCAGCAACCAGGCTGATAATAGTCTGTTGTAACTGCGTTTCTAGTCGGTAATAAGGCTCGATTCCCCCTTGGCGCAAGTAAAGATCGATCATATCTCTTAATACTGGTGCAACCGAGTGTGGAGTAGCGATAATTGGCTCGTTTTTTAATCGATCAACGCCAACCTTTTTTTCATCTGCAAGAGAGTGAGTTTCATTGACTGCCAGGCACAAGTTTTCACGATGCAATGTTAGACATTGTAGTAAACGAACCGGCCCCGGATTGAAAACCAGACCTACATCATATTTTGCTTCCAGCACGGCATCGACCAGGGTAGCCGGTGTGACTTCCTGCAATATAAGATGTAAATCGGGGAATTGCGTAATCACCTGTTTAGTGAGTTCAGGAAGTGTAGAGTACGCAGCGTGCATCATAAAACCTACTGACAGCTTACCCTTTTCGCCAGTAGCCATTTTTCTGACATTTCGGCAGGCAAGTTCATACGCACTGACGACCGCACGGGTATCGGCGTAGAACATCCTGCCGGCTTCAGTCAGTGAGACACCATAGTGATGGCGATTAAATAACTTCACACCGAGTTGATGCTCCAGTGAAGCAATCTGTCTACTTAAAGGTGGCTGCGAAATGTTAAGTACTTTTGCTGCCTTGCCGTAGTTGAGACATTCGGCAAGGGTCAAGAAATAGTTCAACTGTCTAAAATCGGACATCTGTTCATACCTTTTTTGCATGGATAACAATATAAAAAGGCATTGGAATATATAGGTCAATATCTCTAGAGTAGCTTTTTTCTCTTTTGAGTTCCGTACATGTTATCCACTTTAAACGTTGTCCTGCCTGTATTTGCTCTCATCCTGGTTGGCTGGCTAGCTCGTAAGCTAAAAATATTGGGCGAAACAGCCCTGACTGAACTTAACCGCTTTGTTGTATACCTGGCGTTACCTGCTTTGCTTTTCGATATCATTGCCAATGCAATGTGGGCAGATCTGGCTCAGCCTGCGTTTATCAGTGCCTTTTCGATAGGGATGATGGTGGTGTTTTTCCTGACCTTATTTGTTCAGCTGAGACGCACCCGCCACCTTGTAGATGCAGCTATCGATGCACTGAACGCGGGTTATGCTAATACAGGGTTTATCGGTTTCCCTCTTGTCATCGTTTTTTTAGGCCATGAAGCCCTAGCACCCACACTCATCGCCACAATTTTGACCGTCTCTGTGCTGTTTGGTATTGGTATTATCATTATCGAAACCGGGCTGCAGGGTGAAGTGAAACGGCGCATCATTTTTACGCGTGTAGCGAAGTCCTTGATTAAAAATCCGTTACTCGTATCTCCGGCTATCGCCATATGTATTCCGCTGTCGGGATTAACCGTGCCGGACTCAATAAATGTGTTCCTGAAGTTACTTGGTGGAGCCGCGTCGCCTTGCGCACTTATTGCACTGGGGTTATTCCTTGCCGGTCAGTCAGATAAAAAGACGAACAATGATAATTTTACGGTAACGCTATTAGTAGTACTTAAGTTATTGATTCAACCAGCTTTAACATGGTGGTTTGCTACAAAAGTGTTTCACCTGTCACCTCTTCTGGTTCACACCGCAGTGTTACTGGCGGCATTACCAACAGGTACAGGACCATTTATGCTGGCTGAGTTCTATCGTCGCGAGGCATCAACAACATCGAAATGTGTACTGGTTTCAACAGTGCTTTCTATGTTTACACTTTCTGCTTATCTGTACACCATCGGTTTATAATTAACGGCAGCCGGATCCGTTAGGTTAATCGCCCAGTGAGTGCAGACTGGAGCAAGAATCAAACAATGATCACACTTCTGAATGAAAGTGGGCTCATAAATTTACGCTTCCTTGACAGTTCATAAGTTTGAATTATATCTTCTTGAGATTATACAGCTTGTTACCGTTCGGCGGGCAAAACGTAAACGCAGCCACAGGGGTCTTCCCTGGCTGTACTTATGTTTTGCCCGTTTTGCGTTTCTGGAGTTGGCGATGATTATCAAACAGGTACTTAATAACAACGTCGTCAGCGTTTCCGATGCAAGCGGAGCTGAGTTTATCCTGACGGGCCGCGGTCTGGGCTTTAATGCCAGAGTAGGCGATATTGTTGATGAAAAAAACATTGAAAAGACCTTCAGTCTGGCAGAAGGATCAGTCTCGGATCGCTTTAAGGTTTTACTTAATGAAGTGCCGGTAGAAATCATTCAGTTGACGGATGACATCGTTACGCTGGCGAGAAACTCTCTTGGATACCCCCTGAGCGATACCTTGTATGTCTCGCTGGCAGACCATTTGAACTTTGCACTTAAGCGTTATTCTGAGGGCCTTGAAATTCAGAACCCACTGGAGTGGGAGGTCCGCCATTTATACCGTAAAGAATACCTGGTCGGACGGCAGGCTCTGGCGTTGATCGCTTCGCGTACCGGGCAACTGTTACCGGATGCGGAAGCCTGCAGCATCACCCTTCATATCGTGAATGCCTCCATGAATGTCCCGGATGGGCAGGTTATGGAGATGACCCGGCTAATCTTCCAGATCCAGAATATCGTAAAGTACTGGTTTGCGATAAGTATTGACGAACAAAGCCTGAATTATCAGCGATTTGTTACGCATTTAAAATTCTTTGCTCAGAGGGTAATGGCAGGCGAGATTCTTAATAATGATGATGCAGAACTGTTCGCGCAAATGCCCAAACGTTATGAAAAGACGCTGGAATGTGTTCAGGCGATTAGCGAATTTGTGGCGAAAAATTACAACCATTCCATGAGCAGTTCAGAAAAGTTATACCTGACGGTGCATATCGGCAACGTATTAAGCCGTCAGTAAAATTCCATTTAGGCTTGTTACTGTTAAATCAGGCAAACCCCAGAGGAAGCAAGGTGTCCGGTTAATACCGGCGTTTGTGAACGGGCAGCTGTTGCCCTAAATCTGGAGAGTATTTCTGTGGATTATCAACATACCGCGCGCAGGATTATTGCGCTTCTTGGTGGCGATGCAAACATCAATTCTGTTTTTCATTGCATCACGCGCCTGCGATTCAGTCTGAAAGATAATGATAAGCCCGATCGTGAAGCACTGATGCAACTCGATGGCGTTATGGGCGTTAATCTGTCAGGCGATCAGTTCCAGGTCATTATTGGCAATAAAGTGACGCAGGTACTCAGGGCAATTCAGGATGAGATCCCACGCCTTGTGGCGGAGGATAAGATGGATGAAAAGGTTGAGGAAAAGCGCCGCAATCCCGTGTCTCTGGCCTTCGAAGTCATTTCAGGCATTTTTTCTCCTATCATACCTGCGATTGCCGGGGCCGGTATTCTTAAGGGCGTTTTATCTCTTTTCGTCACCTTCGGCTGGGTGACAGCCACTAATCAGACCTATCAGATCATGACGGCCATCAGCGATGGTGTGTTCTACTTTATGCCAATGGTGCTGGCCTTCAGTGCCGGTCTGAAATTTGGTGCGAACCCGTATCTCTCCGTTGCACTGGCAGCCATTCTTTTTCACCCGACACTGACTACGTTACTGAAATCAGGCGATCCTGTTGCCTTTGCCGGGTTAACAGTCTCACCTGTTTCTTATGCTAACTCCGTCATCCCGATTTTGTTTTCAATCTGGCTACTGAGTTACGTTGAACGCTTCTTTAATCGTGTCATTCCCGCTTCCATTCGAATGATGTTTTCTCCACTGCTGAGCCTGATGATTGTCGCTCCGGTGATGCTTATATTCATTGGTCCGGCCGGAATTTTCATCGGCAACTCACTTTCTGGCGGAATCATCTGGCTTGTGGAGAATATGGGCCCGCTTGCCGGGATTGTGGTGGGCGGGACGTTATCCCTGATGATCATTACCGGTATGCATTATGTGCTCGTCCCCATCATGATCAATAACATCACACGCCTGGGCTTCGATCCCATCAAACCCCTCATGTTTGTCGCAAACTTTGGGCAGGCAGGTGCCGCTTTCGGGGTGTTCCTGCGCTCCCGCAACAAGAAGACCCGGACCCTGGCCTTGTCGACCTCTTTCAGTGCCCTGATGGGTGTATCTGAACCCGCAATGTACGGTATCAACATCCGTTTCAAAAAACCGTTCGCCGCAGCACTGATTGGCGGTGCGGCAGGCGGATGCCTGGCAATGACCATGGGCGTGAAGGCATATGCGTACGCCTTAAGTGGCTTGTCAGGTTTACCTGCACTTGCCGGCGAGGGATTCGGATGGGCGCTGGCCAGCATCGCATTAGCCTTCGCCGTTGCCGCTCTGGTGACGGTAGTGCTGGGCTTTGAGGAAGCGGCTGAAGTTCAGCCAGCTACAGCTACTGAAACTGATATCGTAGCAGCCCAGTCTAAAGATTTGCAGGCGGGTATTAGCCGTGTAAACGTTGCGGCAGGCGAACAACTGTATGCACCGGCAGAAGGGAAACTTATTCCGCTTTCGGAAGTGAGCGACCCTGTTTTTGCCGATGAGGTCTTTGGTAAAGGGATTGCTATCGTCCCGGTGAACGGTCAACTGGTCTCGCCGCTAAATGGCCGGGTAGGTTCTGTATTTGCGACCAACCATGCCATTACGCTGGAGAGCGAATCGGGGGCAGAAATTCTGATTCATATCGGCATCGATACCGTCAAGCTGAACGGGAAAGGTTTTACGCGTCATGTTGACGACGAGCAGCTTGTGAGAGTCGGTGAGCCACTTATCAGCTTCGACCTCGATGCATTACAGGCGGATAACATCGATCCGAGCATCATCATTATCGTGACCAATACAGAACGTTATAACGACATCAGCCTGATTTCACAAACTAAAGTGGAACCACGTGAAGCTTTTTTGAAACTGACAGCAGCAGCTGTGTAAGGGGGAACAAGTGACATTTTCTAAATCATTTCCTGATAATTTCCTTTGGGGTGGCGCAACGGCGGCTAATCAGCTGGAAGGCGCGCATGACGTAGATGGCAAAGGCTTATCAGCCTCCGATGTCTTTATCTTTGATATTAATGCGCCGAAAGAGACATGGCTTGATCAGTGGGCCGGAATGACGCATGCGCAGGTGGCGGAGGCTCAGAACCCGGCCAGCAAAAAGTACTACCCTAAGCGCAAAGGCAATGACTTCTATCACCATTATGAAGAGGACATCGCGCTCTTCGCCGAAATGGGATTCAAATGCTTCCGTATGTCGATTGCCTGGACTCGTATCTTCCCGCGTGGTGACGAATCTGAGCCAAATGAAGCCGGTCTGGCTTTCTATGACCGGGTGTTCGATACGTTGCGTAAGCATAACATTGAGCCAGTGGTTTCGCTTTCACACTACGAAATGCCTCTTACTCTGGTTACTGAATATGATGGCTGGCCAAACCGGAAGATCATTGATTTTTATCTGCAGTTTGCCACTACTGTCTTTAAGCGTTACCGCCACAAAGTAAAGTACTGGATGACGTTTAATGAAATCAACTGCGTTAAACATCATCCGTACGTCAGCGTCGGTGTCATTGAAGAGAATCACCCGGCTCTTGAACAGGCTAAGTATCAGGGCGCGCATCATCAGTTCGTAGCAAGTGCTCTCGCCACTAAAGCCTGCCACGAGATTATTCCGGAGTCTAAAGTGGGTTGCATGATCAGCTATCAGATCCTGTATCCACATACCTGCCACCCTGACGATATTCAGGCCTGCGAGGATGCTCAACGTGTTTCCCTGTTCTTCAGCGACGTACAGGCTCGCGGTGCTTATCCCGCCTGGACAGAAAGAATGTTTGCTACAAAAGGTGTGGTGTTACAAAAAGAACGCGGCGACGATGAAATATTGCGTCAATACCCTGTCGATTTCGTATCCTTCAGTTATTACATGTCAAGCACCGTGAGTGCACATCCCGAAAAATTGGAAGGTGTCAAAGGGAATCTGATCACCGGAGGGATTCGCAATCCTTATCTGCCTGAAAGTGATTGGGGATGGCAGATTGACCCGAAAGGTCTGAGACTGGCGCTGAACCAGTTATATGACCGCTATCAGAAGCCCCTTTTTGTAGCAGAAAACGGTCTGGGTGCCGTAGATGTTCTTGGCAGTGATGGTATCATTCAGGATGACTACCGTATCGATTACCTGCGACTGCATATTGAACAAATGCAGGAAGCCATTGCTGACGGTGTCGATCTATTTGGTTATACGTGGTGGGGACCAATTGATATGGTCAGCGCAAGTACATCACAAATGTCCAAGCGCTATGGTTTTATTCATGTTGATCAGGATGATATGGGCAACGGAACGCTTAAACGTACTCGTAAGAAAAGTTTTAGCTGGTATAAGAAAGTGATCGCCTCGAACGGTAATGATTTGAGTTAAAACTTATTTCAGGGACAGTCATCGACTGTTCCTGAATACACATAGTTCGCATTAAAAGTATTGCTTACAATATTCGCAGGACCGGAGCATAACGTCCCTTATTGTTATCTACATCAAAGTTTCTTACTAATTAAGTGGTTCAAACGAAGTCACAATGAGGATATACACTGTATCCAGTGCTTTAACGGGTGCCTCCGTACCCGCAAACAGAACGGGCAACTTTGTACATACCAGAATGATGGCCTCAATATCTTCATCTTGATACTTTCGCTTCATAACAACATTAAACGTATCACGCGTCTGTGGCCTTATAATACCTCTATTGAGTTCATCTTGGATTTTATTTGCGTTACAATCAATCTCATCTACATAGCAATTGAATAGAAAACTCGGATGCAGTTACACATCTGAAATAAAAATTCATTTCGCTCAGAAAATTGAGCGGCAGCACCTTATCGTCGAAACAAAAAGCAATCCAATTGATCTTGATAATGAAGAAGATGCTAAAATCACTTCTGGCAATGATCATTTTATTGCTCATCTAAAGACCAGGGAGTTAACCCTACAAAATATATACACCCTGAAAATATAAAAACGTTTTGAACAGCCTTCAAAATGGGGAAAAGACGAAATATTTCTTCCCATTAAAACCTTTATTTCAAACCTGATAGCCACCAACCGTTTTTACCATACAAAACAATCATCGATAGCGAATCAAGCCCCCTAATAAATAATGCACTAAATAACCCCCATCACCTTACAATCACAAAACAACAATCGATAATGTATTTAGTTTATAAATAGCACTTTTTGCTAAGCGCGTATATTTTACATCAAAAACATCCAGTTAAATTATTTTTATATTAAGGAAAACGTTTTCTTTTTTTCGTTATTAAAAAATAAATTTGATTTGTATTTATTTAATAATATATATTCATTTCACCAAAATAATAAAGGAGAATAAAAAATGAAAAAACAAAATTACCCAACGCTGACAAACTATCTTGCCAAAACTAAAAAGAACACAGATCCCTATAGATTATATAACCCACAATTTTCTGTATTCGGAAAACCAGTAAGTGAGGAGCAGGATTTTTACTTTTGTTACTTCTCCAGACATATGATTACTGAGAGGAATATCTTAACCCTCTTTTCAATTCATACATTTCTCTCTTACAACGTAAGCAAAAAAGAGACAATTAAATCATTTGTACATTTTCTCAAAAAATCAAACCATGACACCTTCAACAATGCATTCCAGTTTCGCGGGTGCAATATCATTTATCAAAATAAGAAGAGAGAATTTATGGAGATCTCATGGTTTTCTTTCTCACGGATCTATGACGATATCGTAAAAATCAAAGAGTATAGTGCTAACAATGAAATTTATAACAAATTCGTAGCTTAAAAAAGGAGAGCGCCATGACCAATCAAATTATAAATATATTAATCCAAAGTGAGACAAGAGAGGAAGTTATGAATTGCATAAATTCAGGAATAAATATTAATGCTTTTGATTATTGTGGTAGAAATGCCCATTTCTATTGCGACCAATTAGACGCCGCCAAAGCACTGATTGAAGCAGGCATAGAACTAAACCATATAGACAATTGTGGCAATAACGCACTGTTTTGTAACACTAACCCAACCGTTCTGGAATTATTAATCCATTCAGGCATTCATATTCAGCACAAGAATAATCAAGGCCAATCTTGCCTCCACCAACAACGCTATAATATAAAATGTGCAGAAATTCTTATTAATGCAGGTGCTGATATCCACAGTATTGATAATGAAGGCCAGACTGTACTCTACAACCTCTATTCCACAGATAGTTTTGACTACTGGATAAAAAAAGGCTGCAATATTAATCATACTGACCATAATGGTAAATCAGTACTCGATTTGTCTATGAACAATGGAAACTGGCATTACCGATCCAACGTCAGTGCTCTTATCCGGCATATAGAAAAAATCGATAGCACACCTGTTTTAATCAGGCATATCAACTATAACTCTTCAGATCTTATTAAATTACTTAAACATAATGGTGTTAATTTCCTGCTTGCAGAGCATTGTACAGTTGAACTATATGTTAAAGACATGAAATCAATCTTTAACAAACTCAAACAACATATCGAAATCAAGCACACTCAGTTTTATAATTGTCACAATGAGCATATTGGTATCTACACCGGCATAGAGAGAGTGAAATGGTTTATTCGAAATGGTATCAGAATGGACGACGATATACTCAGACAGCGTTCCGACTCCGATAAGATTTTTTCTTATATCGCAGGAAGAGAGAAAAAAGACCTGTTAAAAGAAATGAAGCCAGAACTCCCCCGTGCACCTGTGCGAAAAAGACTCTAAAGCGCTGAAGTAAACAACCCTTTTCTTAGCCTGAAAGGTTTTATTTCATGATCATTAATCTGATATATCCTCTTAGGTATACTATTTGTCAAATGGTATAACTTTTTAAACCCAACCAATTGTATTATTTACCCCGTAACGGCTTGACTTATTCACTGCATCGGTTATCTGTAGTAATAAACATGTAAAAAAGGATAACTATGAACAGTGACATGAGTAATGATGATGATATAACCAGAGTATCAAAACGCGGTAAATTTCATACTGACAAACTTCCTGAGAATGAAATACGACATCACTGCATCAGTGTCAGATTAAATGAAGAAGAGTTAATTATTCTCGACAGTAAAAGAGGTCAGTTTAAAAAAGGAGAATGGCTCAGGATGGCTTCCCTGAATAAACTCCCGCCGGTTCTGCCAGAAATTAATCGTGAAGCATGGATTAAACTTGGCAGCCTTTCACAGGATTTAAACCATCTGCTGAGTCATCTCGACAGCAAAAGCCCTGACAGCGAACTGACCCGTACAGAACTCTTTGCCCTACGTAGACAAATCAAAACTCTCAGAGATCACCTTATTCCTACAACCTTTCTGGAGTCAGACCGATGAAAGGCATGCAGAAAATAAAAAGGGGTAAACAATTCACAGGTGTGGTTCTCTATAGCCTGAAGTCAGGGTCTCACCACAAAATCACGCCTTATGTTATCGGTGGCAACATGACGAGCAGCACTGCTACTGAGCTTATAAGTGAATTTAAAAGCACCCAGCTGCTGCGCCCCGATGTCGCCAAACCTGTATGGCATAATTCGCTTCGCCTGCCAAAGGGTGAGAGTCTGTCAACCAGACAGTGGGCGGCATTCGCTGACGATTATATGACCCGGATGGGATTCACTGACACACATCTTCGCTGTTATATCCTTCACGACGATGCCGACGGGCAGCATATCCATATCATTGCAAGTCGCATTAACATGGTCGGTGGAAAGCTGTACCTGGGGAAAAATGAAAATCTCGTCAGCACCCGAATTATCAGCGAACTGGAGCGAATACACGGACTCACTGAAACAACACCTGCAACCAGTAGTCGCCCTCAGGCTAAAAGAAAACCCTCACGCAATGAGCTGATGATGGCAGAACGAACAGCAGCTCCCTGCCCTAAGTCACAGTTGCAGGCCCTGATCGACAATGCATTAACCCGCCGCCCCGATTTACTAACATTTGTCCGTTTACTGGGACAGGAAGGCGTGAGCTGCAAACCCAATATCGCCACAACGGGTAAAATGAATGGTTTTTCATTTCAGTACCAGGGCATAGCCTTTAAAGCCTCTCAATTGGGTAAAAAATATGGCTGGTCTTCCCTGCAAGCACTGGTTGATTTTACGCCGGAACATCTGATTTTACTGAAAGAAGCACGGCAGCCAACAAAACCTAAAACTGCGTCAGTGCCAGTGCCAGTGCCAGTGCCAGTGCCAGTGCCAGTGCCAGTGCCAGTGCCAGTGCCAGTGCCAGTGCCATCATGCGAGTCTGAAGAACAGGCTGCAAACCGGGAAACGATTCTGGAGAAAATCCTTCAGCTTGAAGAAAAAATGCGTCAGGAAAGACAACAGGAAACAGTGAGTGTCATTCAACTCAGGAGCAAACTGCATAATACAGCTCGTCAGATACCCCGCCAGCGTCGTCTGTATTCGTGGCTTGGATTGCTCGGCCATATTGTGGCGCTTCTCAGGCGCAGGGGCATGTCTCTGTTACATGCCACTGCACATCCTTTCCACCAAATCCTGCATCTGCATCTTCTGACCCCCTGTCATTCCATTACAAAAAATCCCATTAAAGAACAATCAGTTAAAAATAATTCCTATCATGCACCATAAGTAAAAAATCCATGATTTGGTTAAAGTCAACAAATTATTGATCGTTTATATAGATCGATAAAATAGTTATAATAGTCACAGCCTATCAACTGAGATCCATCGATCGGTACAAGCAATTTTACTAAAGCTGATCATTCATCGAAAATGTTCAAAAATACATCACCTTAAATTAGGCCACGGAGTCATGATGGATAATAAAACGATTAGCTGCCCCTTCTGCTTTACACAAAGCCCGCACGGCGTGCGGATTTGCAAAGGTTGCCATGCAAAAGTGGCCTATGGTGAAAGTCCGCTCAGTGTGGCATTCCTTTTTCAATTCGTGGCATTAGCTCTCGCCTGGTTAGTATTTTCATTGACCGGCAGTACTCCTGTCTCAGTCATTACGTTTTTTGCCAGCGTTATTATTCTTATCTGCATAATTAAAAAGACATATGCAGACAGAGTTGTATTTATACGGTGATATTAATCTCACACCACAGCAAATATAAAAAATCAATATGCGAGAACTTATGAACAGATTCATTGTTACAGCATTTTTTATTTCCACCTTCCTTATTTCTGGCTGTTCAACCTCAGGCAACCAGACTCTTAAAAATGAAACATCGAAAAGTCTGCAATCAAAAATCATTAAAAACAAAACAACGAAATCTGAAATTATTACCCGCTTAGGTGAACCGGACACCCGAACTACACTGGACAGTGGCAATGAAGAATGGACTTATTCAATGGATAACAATCAGTTTGATGCCACCACATTCATTCCCATTGTTGGGCTGCTGACAGGGGGCTCACAGACGCAGGCCAAAACGCTGGAAATCGAATTTAAAGGAGAAACGGTCAGCAAGTGGTCGTTCTCTGAAAATAAAAGCAGGATGAATACGGGGCTGATTCAATAACTCACCTTACAGTCAGGGATCTATTTATGAAAACTTATGCCGTTATCACACTCATTACCGCAGCATCGTTGCTGAGTGGCTGTAACAGTGAACCCTCCGAACAGGATATTTACACGGCCATGAATAAGGTCGTGGAACAGACGAATACTTTCGTGAAATCTATAGCAGGCAAGGATGTTCCAAAAGACGCACTGCGCGAATTAAAATCAGTCAAAAAGCATGACTGCGTAGAAGTATCTGATAAAAGCTATAAATGCAATGTGACGGCTCTTGTCGATAACGAAAAGCGTACTGCTGCTGTAACCCTTGTCAAAACGGAAGATGGCTGGCAGGTCGTTGATAAGTAAAGCCACTATAAAGCCATCGCGACAGGTGGGACACCGAATGGGTGGCCCTACTTTTCTATTGCATCTGGTGTCCTGCCGGATACGCCTGCTCCATTTATCTCCAGTATCCCATGTCCTATCCACGCCGCTGTCGCTGTCACAGTCTTTTCCTGACCACTAAGCCTGGTGGAGTATAAGCCAGAGAGCCTGTAATGCGTTTTTTTTCATACTGGGCCAGTAAATCAGCATAAATATGCTCTGCTTCGTCCAGATTGCCTGAAATATAATTCACAAGAGAATTCAGGCAATGCAGCAACGTGTCGCTATTTGCAAGCTTCCTGAGCAACGTTGTGTTCAGGGTCGAAACGACTCCTGTAAACATCTGCATAATATTATCGACGTGATAACATGAATTGCGGTACTGCGCCCGTGAATAGAAATACTTCAGATGATACCCAGCGAAGAGAACATAAAGTTTTTTATAAAAGGCGTTGTTATTAACGCTGCTGTGATTATGGGTTATAAATTTATCAACAACATGTATAAATTTTTCCTCCTGAGATAATACATTAATAGTACTCATAACTTCCTCCATTTTTTGTTTTTATAATTAAGTACTATCATCTTAAAAGTTAAAATCAATAGTAAAATAAAAATATTTCACTATTAATACATGTTTTTCTTCTTTCATAAATAACAATAGATTTTACTATGATAATTTTGTGTCTTCCTGATTGTAATGCTATTTCATATTTCAACCATCTGAGTTATTTCCCTATTGCAGATAAGAAACCCACAGGAATATTTTTTGAGAGCGTGCTACGCACTTGCTTACGCCCCTACTACCGATAAATGTTAATTATTTTTACCGAACAATTGAAAAGCCGTAATTTTGTTTCCTTGGCAGCGCCGCTGAGTGCCCACAGCACTCATTCGCTGAAGTAGAAAGGATTTTTCCGAAGGGTCCCGGCGTGAGCCGTAGTCAGCAAACGGGTAAACCATGTATCTGTGTTCGCTTTCCCGACCAACTCAGCCTCCTGTTTTTTTTTGCGCGAAGCGTATTTGTGCTGACAGCTAAACCCATTTTTATGAACTTCTGCGCGAAGCGTATTTATACTTACAGAAAACACTGTAGTAATGTTCTGAAGCCCAATGGCGCAACACACAGTTGCGTAGGCTTCACTTAATAAATGATATTATGTAAGAAAAACAAGAATAAAAGTTTTTTCATCAGGTACACCAAGGCCTTGAGTATCGATCTAATGCAAAACTGTGGTTTCTTATTTCTTTATCACTCTTTTATCTTGCAGAACACAATTGGAAATTAACCAATAAAATCAAATAATTATATGATCCTTGCGGTTATTATTTTCAGCACCAAAAATTATTAATTACATAACAGGTGATGGTGAAATTTAGCACCCCTTGTTCTAAATTTGACAACCCATTATTTCCCACTAAAAAACTAATACGAAATTGAAAAACAAATATAATTAGAATAATATCACCACCCCAGTTGACAAATAAATTAAATATGTCATATCTGTAATTACAACAATAAAAAGGAGCCATCATGTCAATCACAAGCGTTGTATTAACTAATGAACAAAAGTCCATTATTGCAGAAGCATTGGAGGTTATGCCCGAAGATCTGGAAGAAATAAAAATTAATGCAAGTAGCTATAAAAAGACGTCCTTCAGGGACGATTTCTCAATGATCTTTAAAGGTAATATAGCGACTCTCGCCAAAATGGATTTGACGCCCACAGCATTTAGAATTGTTCTTTATCTCTTCTCAGCCATTGATTATGGAAATATTATTCCTGATTTTTCACAGTCTCGTACTGCCAGAGAGCTTGGACTGAATAAATCAAATGTTTCACGTGCATTCAAAGAGTTATTTGGGAGAAAAATACTTATTCGTGACACCATAGATAATCAGGTATACCTGAATTCTAATTTGTGTGTTAAAGGGATTCCTCGTCGCTTCAATGAAGATCTGATGGATAAATTCAAAAAATCCAGACTGGAGACAGAAGATTTTGCCAATTCGTTTAACTTTTATCGTGCAGGAAGTAAAACAAAGTCGGTTAAAAACTCCAGAAGACGATATCCTGCAGACGGCATTCCATTTTAAAAACATTACAGCGTGGTAATTTTCTCCACGCGAGTGATAACTTTAACAAAATAAGGATATTTTTATGCAAAAAAGAGTCTCCACTTACTTTCAAAATAATCAATCATCAGTTGAAAATCATAATCTTAACAATACTATTCACAATGTATTCTGGTTGCTAACATTAATCGCGTCGTATACGCCAGATAAGAGCATTATTTACCTAAGTTTTCATCGTGCTACGTCCATTTCTCAGCAGGAAGGGATACATATTACACCCACCAGATTTTATCAGGCCATCGATAAAATGATTGACACAAATATCATTATTCCCACTAAATTTAAATACCGGTACCGTTTAAATCCTGTATTTTTCAGTTTTATAAAAAATAAAAAAGAGAAGGATATAAAATCCCAAGAATTATCACCCCTGTAGTTTTGCTATAGAAAAATCAGATGGTCACTACCAAAAGCACATAATTCCTATATATCAGTACCAGTTGAATTAAAATAAGAGGGTACAGACTTGTGTTGTCTGTACCCATGACAATTTACTAAAGACCTTACATCTTTTTATCGGCATTATTATTATTGATACTATTCTTTTCATTGACAATGTGCTCAATACACATTCTTAACTCTTCATTAATGGTAATATCTGCTCCACCCTCAACCAGTATAGAACACAATAAATAAAGAAGGACGTGCTCAAACTCTATCTCTTCGACCGAATGTACGTAATTATGATATGATTCAATAGCCTCATACAAGCTATCTGGTGAAGTCACAAATGCACATACAAAATCTTTATCTTCTGGCACTATGATTGAATTATTCATTTTAAATCTCCTGAACTTATTAATATATAGTGTCACGGCAAACTGTCATAATAACATTCACCAATGACTATTTTTATTACTTCTTAATACTAAATCCTGACCTAATGCTACTTACGACATATCAGGTGGGCCTCTGCTCATTGCTGAATAGCGCCATTTATTTTTACACACTGGATTTAATATACTCATCATTAACTCCGTAATCAGGCTGCATTTTTACGTGAACGCTCAATAGCAGACACTATCCATTCGTCGATTTCACTTTCGATAAAAGCAATTGCACGAACGCCAATCTTTACTGGTTGTGGAAATAAACCTTCGTTGATCAGACGATAAATCCATGCTTTGCCATAGCCGGTTTTATTCATAACTTCAGGAAGTCGGAGCAGGCGTATATTTTTATTATTCATTTTATTATCCTCAATGTGGTGTCTGTGAGAATAACAGTACAGGAGAACGGAAATAAAAAGCAGTGAACTTCGGAGATGTATTCTGAGGGGGTTACGTGAGCTATCAATTTCAGGGAATTTCGTTGCGCCGAAATTCCCCTTTTATGGCATCAATGACAGTTTTGCTTTAGTCACGTGCAGCCAGTGTAATGACATCAGATACCTTCATATCCTTTAGATGACTGTTTTTATTTATAAAAAGATGAAATTGCCTAATGAAATCGATTGTCATCGCTTTCATTGCCAGAGGCCGATCAGTATCTTTTATCTGATTATCATAGCGTACCTCTTCGTCATCAATCGAGTAAAGCAACCGGGACAGCCAGCGTTCTGAGACACGAACGTCCTGTTCCTGTGCCCAGACAAGAATATCAAGCATCGGAATAATCCTGTTATTTATAATTTTTTTATTGTTCCATACCCGAACCGGATAGACTCCAAAGGGTCAGAGGGCATGTGTCTTACTTTACGCCATTGCGGTAACACTGATTTTAGTGATTCGGCTATCTCTTCATCTGTACCACTGGCTAGATCCACTTCAAACATGACCGTCCGGTCAAAAAAATCTGGAACCGCATCACCGATAGGCGTGTCTTCAAAATATTCGTTTAATCCATATTGATTATATCCCTGCCATGTAAAGATCCCACGCTGCATTAGCACAATACTCAATTGTGCGACTCGATCTACTGTTGGCAATACTAAGTGAGGTGGCTGAAAGAGCCGATAGAACGGATCCAAATCTCCCAACCGCCCAGGTGGGACCAGAAAAGGATCGCCATTATAGATTTTTTTGCGGTTGATCGTGACAAAGAGTTCTTCATTGCCTATAAGGGGCGTTTTAAAAAAATAGGTTCTGGCCGAAAGTTCATGGTAGAGCAGGTGCAGTGATAGATTTTCGAATTTTTTATACGTTTCGATGTTAAACCATTTGTTCAGTTCTTGTGTATGTGACTTATCCCAGTTTTGCATGTGATCTCCATGTTCAGGACTACTTCTGCCCATCATAGGTGACTTACACAGAGAGCGAAAGCCATCCGCTTTTCGTGATCACAATTTTTGTAATACTTCCCTGGTCGTTCGACGCGAACCGTCTAACCATGCCTACTGCTCATAGCACTGAAGTGCTCCACTTGCATGACCATATCCTTTTGGCATAAGCTGACTGCTGGCGTTTCTGATGTTTCCAAGGGTGGTTTGTTAAAATTTTACTCCTTACATCAGAAACGCCTGCCCCCACTGTTGCATTCCTCAAAATTTCTGATATCTAATGAATTTAGAAATTTTTTCATAGGGGTGTTTATGGACCTATTAAAGTACTTATCAGAAAAGGGATTAACCGAAAGGGCTCTCGACTTCGTCATATCACAATTATTCTTCAATGCAGAGTCGCCTGATAACCTAAAGTACGCTTTAAAAGCTGGCTATGATATTAATACTGCTGATAGTAGCGGCAACAATGCTATTTTTGGCTGTAGAACACTAGAAGCACTGGATTTTCTGGTTAGCAATGAAGTCAATATACACCATATCAACAAGCAGGGACAAAATGCGCTCTTTCATCAAAAAAATCCCGAAATACTAAGGAAGCTGATTGAACTGGGTTTAGACACCTCGCATACAGATGCTAAAGGCTATACCTGCATTTTTGAACATTACAGGGATCCTGAAGGGCTGACAGAATTAATCAATGCAGGTTGTGACATAAATCACGTCGATAGCAGAGGAAGAAATATTCTATTCCTCCCTCTCTCCCCAGAAGTTTTATCCATAGCAATAGATGCCGGATGCAATGTCAACCTTATTAATCATGAAGGAAAAGGATTTATTGAAGAGGAATATGATGATGAACTACACAAGATCATTCTCTTCCATATTGATAAATTTGAAAGAAGAACGTTGCATGTCGATTTTTGTAACATCAATTCAGTATTATTTTTGCATGAACTCTCTGAGCATGGATTCAAAATAGAGCTCAATAAAGACCGTTTCGTCATTAACAGTTGTATTAGCAATTACAGAGATATTTTAAGTACTCTTTATTGCATCAGTGACATTCAAGATGTTAATTTTTATAAGTATAACGGCGCCCCTCTTTACAAAGATATCGATACGCTAATTGTAAAGTGGATGATAAGAAATGAGTTCCTCATAGATCTAACCAAAATTTCTGATGATAAAAATTATCATAATATATTAAAATACATAACCAGTTACGAGCAGAAGCAAATATCCAAACGTCTAAAGGCCATTAAAAATCAGTCATCAAAAATCAAAAGCGGTGGGCGACTGTGAATAATCACAGGATATAACTCATCATTCCTGACTCTACAGGATAAACCATAAGCATTAAAAATGTATGCATAATCAAGAATGATAACATTCAACAACACATAGTTTATGCATTGTGAATTAGTAAACATTAACATCAACAGACCATTTTGCTATTTTTATTCTCACCTTATGGTAAGGAGTTTCTATGTTCGAAATATTTATTGCTTTAATACCTGTAGTAGGCGGAATTTTAAACTCTTTGATAACACCTATCCTGGGAGGAAGAAAGGACGAATCTGACATTATTGAACAACTCGCTCTGCAACTTGAAAAAGAAAAACTATTTCATTTGTACTTGAAAGCTATATTCCAGTGTTGTTTCGCTGCCGTCCAATTCCATCAGGAGTACTTAAAAACTGCTTTACCTGGAAAATTCATTTGAAATCCTTCAACTCATCTCTCCCTGCCGAAAGTTATTAGTTATGTTCGATTTTGCAGAAAATGATGACAAGATAAAAGTTCAGTACCGCGTACCTTTTATGAAAGCAAGAAACAGATTTGCTTGTGTCATAGTTTGTATAATGATGATGACTTTATTTATTTACACTGCAACTGACAAGTTAGAAAATATTTTATTAACACTATCGAATGAAAATGATATTGGACCGATTTTAAATTCGTTATACTTCATTGGTTCAATGTTAGGCTCTTATATATTTGCATGGCAACTATACATACTTTTATCTGCGTCTAATAGATTGCGTAAAGCGAATGATTTACTTGCTAAAAACGACACTGATTCTTAAGTACTCAGCTAAGATATGAAAATAAATAACTTTACTCATATTACCACACTTGCAATTTTCCGAGAATGCAACAAAATGATCTCGCGATGAAAGTACATTTTTTTCTGTCATACCGTTTACATGTATTAGCTCAGATTTGACCTAACACAGCTACGGCAGAGAGCCAAGTCTAATCTGACAGGCTGCTTCGTGTCAGAAGCCGACGTTAATCACATCATGTAATGTTAGCCAATTGGCTCTGTTTTGCTGAAAATGTGATTTGCTAAAAGTGTACTTTGCTGGACATCAGTACAGGGCTTTTGGTAGATAATCACGTGTAATATAACTTACAATCAGTAGGAAATGACTTAGGTCTTCATTTACATAGACTGGAAACCATTCATGAATTACCTCGATGATTTGCCTAAGCGGGATCAGAATCATGTTCACGATACAATGGCTAAGACTGCGTTCGAAGCTTTTATCGCTTCGTCAAGTGTGGTTCTCAAACAGAGTTCAGATGACAATGATTACGGCACTGATTACCAGCTCGAAATAATGCATGATGGAATGGCGACCAATGTCCGACTTCAGGTGCAACTAAAAGGTACTGCTGCAGGTTTTAATACAGATGGATCTGTCAGTATTTCAGTTAAACGTTCAAACCTGAATTATCTCCTGATGAGTCCGGGTTCACTTTATGTCTGTCTTCATATTCCGACAAACACGCTGAAGGTTACCTCTGCTCAGAGTGTACTAACCCGCTATCAAAATATGGGCCCAAGCTGGCAGTCTCAGAAATCCGTTACCGTCATTTTCGCTGAAGATTTGACCATTCAGCACCTTATCAAGATTACCTCACTGGCTCGCCTTAGCGCACTTGACGCGCGCAACCGACGCGTAGCTCATAGGAAAATGAATGAAAATGACATGGTAGACCATGTAAGGGAATTGCTAACAGTTTATGAAGTCGCAGATGATACTGCTTCTGCGGTTCATCAACTTATAAACCTTTACAATAGTAATCAGACTGAAGTTATCAGTGCTGCATATGAACGATTCAAAACAGTATTAGGCGAAGAACATCCAGTAATGATGTTTTGCTATATGGCCGAGATTGATCTTGCAAGTGCTAATAAAATTTTTGACCGTCAGCGCGTTGAGTTAGGTATTCTGAGAATGAAGGCTTATTCGCTTGCTGATGGTGCAGATCGTGCGGGGTTACATTACTCCATTGGTAATGGATTTGCTGCCCTGAATGATTTCAAAAAAGCACTAGAGGAATATAAAATAGCATGCGAGCTTAATAAGCAGAACTCTGACAATGAACTCATGGCGATGATTTTCAAAAATATGGGGGGCACCTATGCTGCTCTCGAAAATGAAAGTCAGGCTGTCGAGTGTTACCTGCAGGCATTGAAACACAATCCTTATCTAGCTGAAGCCCATTATGCACTGGGTCTTTATTATCACAACACTGGCCAGTTCGAAAAGGCTTTGGAACAACTGGATACAATTGTGTTTTCCAGCGATACGCAAGGAAATTTAATTGATCTTCAGGGATGGCGTATATCGGCTCTCTTCAATGTGGGTGAAGGCAGGTCTGCGTTTAGAGAAATTAACACCCTATTGAGCCAGGCAGATAAGGCACAGTGGATATGGCCATGGTGTTTAAAAATTGTCTCGCAGTTTGGCCGTGAATCGATCGAGAATGCGAAGCTTAGTCTTACCTTTTGGGAATCGGCTTTGCGCCATTCTCCTGAAAACCCTTTAGTTCAACGAGAATTGCTGCTGGCTATAATCTACCTGCGAAATCGCAACATAAATGTTCATAAAACTTATCTCCAATTTAAAAATGATCTTGAGGCCTGCGTAAATAAAATAGGGTCAGATGCAGCAAGTGTACTGTGGGATCTGCTGGGTCATTGGGCAGAGGATGAGGAACTGGGAGATGAAGCTATATTATGTTTTGAAAAAGCCTATTCTCTTCAGAAAGGCGATTACGGGTTATGTCTTTCAATCGCGTTGAATAAACAACACAGATATGAAGAAAGTAAAAACTTGATGAAAATCTATACGTTAGCCTTCCCTAATGACGATCAGGGATGGTACCGATTGGCGAGCACTTATGATTTAATGGGGCAATTGGAGAAATGCATTGAGCCTTATCTTCATAGCTTGTCTCTTAATGTCGATAACGACCATGCATGGTTTAATCTGGGTGGTGCCTTCTTCAATATGGGTAACTATCCGGAAGCACGGCGTGTCTGGAAAGAAGCAGTAAGTAGATTTCCGGACCATGAACTAACTGCGAAAATCAGAGCTGATATCCCCTTCATACTAACCGATGAGCCATTACAATAAAAAACAACACGAATAGCCACGGCTAAAGAGTATTCGCAAGAAGATGGTTAACTTCCGCTTCTCGCTCACAACGGACCTTCGTGTCAGGTTACATGTCCGTTTCGTGCCAATAGCGGAACACACTAATGCTTGTGTACAGGTGCTGACTCATTTCCTCCTCCACTTTCATCCCGTTATACTGTGAAAAAAAGGAGGTAGGTGTGAAACTGAAAATGCAGGATTTGAGGCTGTTTAATCTCGTGTTTGAGAGCGATCCTGGCTGGATACTGGATTTCTCTAACCGCACTTTGTCTGCTTTTTTTGATGAAGAACTGAACATTGATATTGATGATGAATGTTATCAGGAAGAGGGGACGTCAAAAGCCAAACGAGTTAGATGCTTGCTGAAACAGGCTGATCGTGAGACCGCTTTGCGGGTTCTTGGCGCTCTCTGGCAGTATAAAACAGAATCCATGCCTGAACAGGCTGAACAAAGCCGTAATGACTATCTTGCACTGATTTCCCGATTAGAAAACGCTGACACGGATGAAGCCAAAGGCGTAAAGCCTGTCCAAGCATGGCATGGTGTTGACTGGCCTTCACTTATCGCTGAAATGAACGAGATGAAATCTCTGCCGCCACATCCACGTGGTTTTCGGTTTGAAGCCTGGCTTGCTGAACTGTTCAGTATCTTTATGCTTGCTCCCCGTTCGTCTTTCCGAAATACAGGCGAACAGATTGACGGAAGTTTCCGACTGAATGATGAATTTTACCTGATGGAGGCAAAGTGGCACCAGAAAAGAACGTCGGCTGCCGATCTCCATGTATTTGAGGGAAAGCTCAGTACCAAGGCAACCTGGACACGCGGCGTTTTTATCAGCTGGATGGGGTTTACGCCTGAAGGTCTGACGGCTTTTGGTAAAGGGAAGCGTGTTATCTGTGTCAGTGGTTATGATCTTTATCACTCACTGAGTCATGGGATTCCTTTGCCCGACCTTCTGGACGCTAAAACCAGGCACGCCGCAGAAACGGGAGAGCCCTATGCTGAGTTCGACCGACTATATGCACTGAAGAACAAACAGTTCGGCACGCTGAAATAGCGGTTTGGGAAGCGGTGACTGCTCTCATTTGTTTCACACAGAATGCTGTTAGTAATGTCGCATATCCCTCATAGCAGACCTCGCAATGCTTCTGGCGGTCCGCTCCGTGCCAGTAGCGGAAGTTTCTAAAATGGTCTGTACTAACCACAGGGAAGTATGTCAGCCGTGATTTGCCATGAAAGCAGGATTACTCATAAAAAATGATGTCATCCCTATTTCAGTTGTCTCAGAAAGATGCGATAACAGGCTATAAATCAAACAGAAAAGCATGAGCATTGAGACAAGTGCCACGGATGTAAAATTTTCAATACTCTTATTGGAGCTAAGTATGAGCAGAGAAAAGGCTTTCGAAAAATTCAAGGAAGTTCAGGAACGGTATATTGCTCGAAAAGATACTCTTTTTGAAGCGAATGAAGCTGAAAGCCGCTTACTGGTGATAGATGAGATCCTAAATATACTGGGTTGGAATAAAGAAGAATTTACGCCGGAAGCGTATTGCAGAACAGCGGGGTATGCCGATTATATACTGAGTACAGACAGAACACCTCGCCTTGTGGTTGAAGCAAAAAAAATCGGCGTGACCTTCGGACTCCCCAAAAATACCTTAACCTTAAACGAATACTCTGTCGCCTATCTTAAAAAAGCATTCAATAAAAAAATCTCTGAGGTGATCGATCAGGCACAAAGATACTGTGTCGAAAAAGCGGTTCAATATGCATTGATCACAAATGGTGCAGAGTGGTTTGTTTGCCCAATGCTGCCAAAAGCAGGTAAAACAACTGATTCAATGAAAGGCGTTTATTTTGGGAATATCTTTGGAGATGAGTTTTCATTTGATCTCATGTATAACCTCATCTCTAGGGATAGTACAGAAAAGAATAATCTAGACAACTATCTTTCAGAACTGAACCATGTACCGTCAGAAGTGTGTTACATGCTAAAGGATCATGTCCATGATTTCATTTGGGATAGCAACAAAGACAATCAATGGATTGATGATTTTTATGAAAACTTTTTTTCCCAGATAACAGAAAACAATCAACGAAAAATGCTAGAGCACTGCTTTGTCAGTGACTCAAAGTTGGATCAGTTTAAAGGGGAAATAAAAAGAGCGTTAAAAGATTCTAAACCCAGTTTTCTTCCTAATGATGCGTTAGACCTCTCACCTTCTGAAGGTAAAGAATTCATCCTGGAGCATCATACTGGTAAAGTTATCATCATTACTGGTGCCGTTGGATGTGGGAAGACCACTCTGGTAACTAAATGTTTAGTAGAAGCAAGACAGCAAAAAAACATATATGCAACCCCAATCATCATAGATTTGATAAATGACGTATCAAAACATAGCATTGATGTGAAAAATATCGTATTCAATTATCTACATGAAAAGATAAAAAACGAGTATGAAAGCGAGTTTACATTAGATGAACTACGCATCACGTTTGCGCATGAAATTAAAGTGTTAAAAAACGGCCCCTACAAAGATATATTTTCCAAAAATTCAGAAATGCTTATGGTCAAAGAAGCTGAACTACTGGAGAGGGAAAGCGCCAACCGGCAGAATCTAGTATTAAAAATATTCCAAAAGCGTGTCAAGGAAAATAAATCCGTTATTATTGTGATTGATAATGTCGACCGTGCTTCTGAGTCTTTTCAAGAGGAAATTTATGCCTTATCTCATTTAATAACCCAAGCATCGGGTGCAACAGTCATAATCACACTCAGGGAGTTCACCTTCTTTAAGAATAAAGATAAAGGCTTTCTGGACGTTAGGCCAGAAGACAAGATCATTCATCTCAAATCACCGGACTTTAACAAACTAATTTCGACCAGGATAAAGTATATTAAAGAATGTCTGAACGAAGATTTTAGGATTAGAGACTGGAGGAAAAAATATCAGCTTCAAGATTTCTTAGATAAAATGAATTTCTATGCTGATGTGCTGAGGAAAAATCTTCAATTATCAAATGAGAGCATGCCAATTCTAGAAATATTATCTTCCGTGTCTTGGCATAATATCAGAAACTTTTATCAATTGATTAAACACGTTCACTACCAATTGGGAAACGAATCAGCATGGCGTAAAAAGGATGTTATCTCCACGCTCACTTACCATCCCGATCACACGGAAAAAGCATATATACCGAATGTTTACCTGCCCTATCAAAACGTAAACCAGAGTTACTTCCTGAAGTTAAGAATATTATATTTTCTGAATGATGCTGTTTCCCCCGGCGAAATTGCAAAAGGAATTAGCCTTGAAAGGATAATCCGGTTTGCATCACTTTACGGGTATAAAAAAGACTGGATTAGCAAAGCAATTGAGAGTTCGGTTAAAGAAAGGATTATTGAATGTATTGAACTACCCTCTGACAGTGACTTCAACACAGAGTACACCGTTAGCTCAGCCCATACATTTCGTATATCGCCTTTAGGCACTTGTTTGATACTCGATATCTGTCATACATCAATTTATCTGTCTTTAACATCTCTTTATTTGCCTTTCCATGAAAAAAATCCCTATAACGAAGCAAAGCAAGAACTCACCAGACTGATTAATGCGATTTATAATGATAAGAGTATTAACACCAATCATGAAATCATTGATCTAGTCGAAGAAAGTCAGATGCCAATTATAATATCAAAATATTTGTCATCAGAGTATTTAAGAGAAAAAATGACTTTATCATTATTGAGAACTCAAACAGACGTACTCTTAACCGAAAAAAGTATAAACCGACTGGTGGCATCGTTCAGTCGTAACATAGGTAACAACGACGAGTTTACCGCTAACCGTGAGAAATGTGATCACGGTAATTTATCCTTCGATTTCGGTGATGGAATTGAAAAAAACAGTATATCCGGTGAAGAGATAGACATTCCACCTTCATTCAAGCCATTATCTCTTGAAAATGTCATGTCCTGCGGAAGTGAGTATATCCCTCTCATCTTTGTCGCCCTAGTGATACGTTCCTATCTTGGTTTTGAAACCAGCATTGGTATAGAGATTACAGAAACAATTAACGATCACATAGTAAATGATGACAATAAAAAATATACAAATAATGTTTCACGCGCGCTGCGTTCTAACTCTCTAATCAAACAGAAATGGTTGTTGATTAGGACGGATTTGCATCCTAAGTTCAGGAAGTTTTCACTGAGCAGTACTTGGCAGTCAGAATGGATTGAAATATTCGGTGAAGAACCACCAGAAATCGAAATTTGACGCGGGATCTAAGGAGCAAATTGTGCAATTAAACTGTAAAAGTGAAATTGAGGATAAGTCGATAGTCGACCAATTGACTCCCTTCCCGTGGATCCCAACGTGACAACGTTAGCATTACAACTATGTGCGAACTTCCGCTCCTCGCTCATAACAGACATGGCCACTCTGGCATGTTATTTTGAATTCACTTGGCGTGCTAGGACCATGTAACGTGCTGTGGTTATACCTTAAGGTTCCTTTTTGGAACCCTCCACCAAACTTATTTAAATTAAAACATTAAATATCAATGCATTATAATTAAAAGCACAGAGACGCCAGCCCAAAATTCTCCATCGGTGATTACCAGAGTCATCCGATGAAGTCCTAAGAGCCCGCATGGCACAAGCCCTGCGGGCTTTTTTGTGCCTGCAATTTGTCTTTCGCCGCCGAAAGCCTGCCCATTAAATCTGAATCTTTAGGCCCAACGTATCGGTAAAGGGACTTGCTGGCACGTCGCGTGCATGCGCACCCGCAACGGCAGGCTTTCGCAATGGCGGTGCCTGTAGTAAAGCCGCAGCCTCTATTCGGAATTGTACCGTTGGCCGCGCTATTTATTATTTATGTAATGACCATCTCAAATTAGGACAAAGTCTGCTTTTAGAGTGTTTTTTATCAACGCTAAAGTTCCGGAATTTTTTATCACTCTATTTTTTGTATTATTCACGATTTTTATCATATTCATATCACTTTACATTTTCTCTCATGCTTTTATTTTCCGTACTATTATTATTACGCACATTATCGTGTCTTGTGGATGGAGAAAGTTAATGAAAACAGGGCGTAAGCATTTGACGGTCGGGGAAGTTCAGCGTTTGGTTGATGCGGCCAGACGGGGGGCAAACCCTGAACGCGATGTCTGTTTATTATGGATGTGCTTTAATCATGGGTGTCGGGTAAGTGAAATTCGCCACTGGAAGCTCTCCGACATCGATATTCACAGCGGGGTTATTTATATTCGACGGCTGAAAAATGGTTTTTCAACGACACATCCTATTTATAAGCAAGAGATAAAAACGCTTACTGAGTGGCTGCGAGTGCGTAAGAATTATCCGGGCAATAACTCCGAGTGGCTATTTTTATCGCGTAATGGCCAGCCTTTATCGCGACAAAGAATATACCAGATGATGAAAAACCTCAGTCTGGATGCACAGCTGGAGATTAATGCTCATCCGCATATGCTGCGCCATGCATGTGGTTTTGCGCTTGCTAACAAAGGTGTGGACACGCGATTAATCCAGGATTTTCTGGGTCACAGAAATATTCAGCATACGGTTATTTATACGGCGAGTAATGATGCCAGATTTAGAGAGGTCTGGTAAATGAAATAGTCATTTTGTATCAAACTGACTCCCATGTTATCTACAGGTAGCAACAATGTCAATTTATGCCAAGCTTTATTTTTCATGTTATTTTTCAGCAAGTTAAAAGAACCATACACGAAAGCTATTAATCAAGTAAATTAAATTTGCACCGTGTATGGTTTGTTGTAAACCTCGTCCCTTAGTTTTTTATCAGGTTTATTAAGATTTCTCCTGATAAATATAAAACCAGGAACACCTTTCCCGGCAATTTATATTGCTGCCAATTGAAGTGGTCAAATTGATACAAAATGACCACTTCAAAATATCACATCTATTTTACGGATGAATATTGGCTGCGTCATTAATATCAAACGCAAATAAAAGGATGCGCACGGTATTGCGCTTTTAAGTTAATGCATTGACTGCATTGAAAAGGACAAATCATGAAAAAAACATTCCTTGCTGCTTTTGTTGCCGGCTGCGCGACAATTTCTGGCGCTGCGCTGGCAGATGACGGTCAGGTGAAGTTTACCGGCAAAATCATTGATGCTGGTTGTGACGTGATCAACGACCTGTCTAACCCGCTGGTCGTTGATATGGGAGAGATTGCTAAGACTGCCTTTACCGGTACGGGTTCTACCGCGGCTGAGCAAGGTTTCGATATCAAATTAGAAAACTGCCCAACCACCATCAGCAAAGCATCCGTGCTGTTCTCCGGCGATAACGTTGGCGGGGATAACGAAAAACTGAAGCTGACCGGCGCGGGTACCGATCCTGATGTGGCAAAAGGCGTGTCGCTGCAGTTGGTTGACGGTAGCAACAATAACGTCCTTCCGCTGTTTGCACGTTCCACCAGCCTGGCCGTTCCCTCTACCGGCAATATCGATCTGCCGTTCCGCGTTCGCTATATCCAGACCGAAGCTACGGTTGTTGCTGGTAAAGCTGACGGCACAGCTAACTTCACCATCAGTTACAACTGATTCTCCGTCTATTTGATCGTGCTAGCGGGCCGAAATCGGCTCGCTTTTCCAGGGAGTTGGAGATGAAACGATACCTGAAAGTGCTGATGGCTGGATGGCTGTTGGCGGGCGCTGCGGCACATGCTGGCGTCGTCACCGGCGGCACCCGGCTGATTTATTCCGGTGGCAAAAAAGAGTCTTCGCTGAGCATTACCAATAATGATGGTACGCCCTACCTCATTCAAAGTTGGGTAGATACCGATAACGGGACGACTCCCTTTCTGTTAACACCGCCTTTGTTCCGCCTCGAAGGTGAGCAGCAGACCCGCCTGCGGGTGATCTACAGCGGTGGATTGCCCGAAAACAAAGAAAGTATGTTCTGGATGAATATCAAAGCAATCCCCTCCTCACAGGCCAAAGCGGGTGCCAATACGCTACAGATCGCCATTAAAACCCGTATCAAATTAATTTATCGCCCGAAATCCGTCGTGGGAACGCCGGAAATGGTAACGGAGCAGCTCCGCTGGACGCGCAGCGGCAACACGTTACAGGTCACGAATCCGACGGCGTTTTATATGAATTTTGCCGAGGTGAAAATCGGTGGCGCAGAAGTCGATGAAGCCAACTGGGTGGCGCCTGGCGCAACGGCGAGTTTTGCTTTGCCGCGCGGCAGCACAGGCTCTTTGCGGTGGAAACTGATTAATGATTACGGCGGTATTGGCGCGCAGCACAGCGCTAATTTGTAAAAGCTGTCAGGTCAGGGAGTTCCAGAGAGAATGAAAAATAATCATAACAAATGGCGGTTTAACCGGATAGCCGGAGCTCTGGCCGTTGCCTTGATACCGTGGTGTGATGATGCGCTGGCTCGGGATATTTTTAACCCTGCATTACTGGAAATGGATGGCCCGCAGACGGGCATCAGGGATTTATCGGCCTATGAACAGGCCGGAGGGCAGCAGCCGGGAACCTATCGGGTTGATATTTATCTCAATAATGTCTTTATGGAAACCCGCGATGTGGTTTTTCAGCAGAGCCAGCTTAAGGGGTCGGCGGAATTGCAGCCCTGCCTGAAAGTGGAGGAACTCGTTGAATGGGGCGTGCGCGTTAAGCAATTCCCCGAGTTAGGCCGCAAATCGGCGGACTGTGCTGATTTGGCCGTTATTCCGCAGGCAAAGGCAGACTTCCGTTTTAGCCAGCAGCGTCTGTTATTAAGTTTCCCTCAGGCGGCGGTTGCCAGCGCAGCACGAGGCTGGGTAGACCCAAAGCAGTGGGATGACGGTATTACAGCGCTTCTGCTGAATTACTCGTTGAGCGGAGCAAATAACTGGTCGCGTAAAAACGACACGTCGGACAGTGACAATCAGTACGTTAACCTGCGCCCCGGTATAAACATCGGGCCATGGCGTTTACGTAACTATACCACCTGGAACCGCAGCAGCAGCGGCGGCGAGTCCAGTAACAGCTGGGATACGGTTTATACTTACGCGCAGCGTAATATTAATGCCCTGCAAGGGGTGATGACGCTGGGCGACAGCAGTACCGATGCCGACGTCTTCGAAGGCATCCCCTTCCGTGGGGCAATGCTGGCTTCCGATGACGATATGCTGCCGGAAAGCCTGCGCGGCTATGCGCCGGTCGTCCGCGGAATTGCGCGCACCAATGCGCAGGTCATTATTCGCCAGAATGGCTATGAGATTTACCAGGCTTATGTCTCCCCCGGCGCCTTTGAAATTACCGATATGTACTCGACCGGCGGGTCGGGTGATTTAAATGTCACCATTAAAGAATCTGATGGCAGCGAGCAGAACCTGATTGTGCCCTATGCTTCACTGCCCGTCCTGCAACGTGAAGGGCGGTTGAAATATAGCGTAACTTCCGGCGTATACCGGGCTTACGACAACAGCATTGATGAAACCCCTCTTACCCAGGCGACGGCTATTTATGGTCTACCCTGGGTGACCCTTTACGGCGGCGGTCAATTCAGCAGTAAATATCAGGCGCTGGCGCTGGGTATGGGGAAAAACCTCGGCGAGCTCGGGGCTGTCTCCACTGATGTCACTCAGGCCTGGTCTACGCGGCAGGGCGAAGACAAAGAGAGCGGACAGTCGGTGCGCATTCGTTACAGCAAGGATCTGCCAGGACTGGGAACGAATGTCACGCTGGCGGGATATCGCTATGCGACCAGCGGCTACTGGGATATGCAAGAAGTGCTGGATACCTATCGGGATGACAGTTTTACGCCTTCAACTGAGCGGCGTCGTAACCGGGGAGAAGTGACACTCAGCCAGAGCCTCGGTGAGGACATGGGATCGCTATCGCTAAGTTATATCCGCGAGGATTACTGGAATACCGGGCGCTCAATGGAGTCCGTTGGGGTGGGATACAACAATAGCTGGCGCGGTATCAGCTACAGCATGAACTACAGCTATAACCGTAATACTACCGACCAGAACACCGGCAAACGCAATGATGAGGACCACCTGTTCGCTCTGAACATCAGCGTACCGTTGGGGGAATGGCTACCAAAACCGGTTTACGCCAGTTACTCCCTGAACAGTAACAAAAATGGTTCCACCAGTAACAATCTGGGTCTCTCCGGCACCCTGCTGGAACGTAATAACCTGAGCTGGAGCGTACAGGAAGGGTACACCAGCCAGGGCAGAGGAGAGAGCGGCAGCGTCAACGCCGACTGGCGCGCAACCTATGCGGAACTTACCGGCGGTTACAGTCATGATAAATACAGCCATCGCCTGAACTACGCCCTGCGCGGCGGGATGCTGGCGCATGAAAATGGCCTGACGCTGGGGCAGCCTTTTGGTGAAACCCTCGCTTTAGTGAAAGCGCCAGGCGCTTCGGGCGTGGGCATCAACAACCAGACTGGCGTCAGGACTGACTGGCGAGGCTATGCCGTGGTGCCTTATACCTCGCCGTATCGTAAAAATACGCTGACGCTTGATACCAGTACGATGCCGGATGATGTCGATCTTGAACTCACAACCCAGACGGTGGTGCCGACCCGTGGGGCGGTGGTGCGTGCCAGTTATGCCACCAACGTTGGTAGCCGGGTGTTGATGACGGTGCGTCGGGCGAATGGCCAGCCCGTACCTTTCGGCGCGATGGTCAGCGTAGCCGGAGCCGTGACGTCAGAGCAGGCGTTTATCGTCGGCGACGGCGGGCAGGTCTATTTAGCGGGCCTGGCGTCTAACGGGGTACTTAACGTGAAATGGGGATCGAGCGCGCAAGATCGCTGTCGGATTCAGTATTCGCTGCCGTCAGGAAAAACCGTCACCGGCATCATTGTAGCCCAGGGGCTATGCCGTTAATCGAAAGGATGCACAGACAATGAAACGATTTTCATGGGCAATATTAGCAGGCCTGACCGCGCTGGCGCTGTCGCCGCAGGCGATGGCTGCAACCGAGTGGTGTGAAACTATATCAGGGACCCCCGCTCAGGACTCCTTTTCATTTATTCAAACCTTTACCGATCCCGCGCAAAACGAGCCCGGGATGGAGTTTCCCCGTCTGTACCACTGGTCTACAGGGGGGACATATTATGCAAAATGTGATTGCACAGTGGTGAGCGATGCTTTACCCGTTCTCTATAAAGCAACGATCCCAGGGCTAAAGGCAACGAAACCCCGCGGCACGCTGCATTATTATGAGCTTAATCCCTATCTGGAAATTGCTAGCGAGTTATATATTGCTGGCGCGGAGAAGGACTTCTTCCCAACACCCCTGACAGATAAAAGCAATGGAAGTCCCAACTCTTTTACCTGTAATCCAGGCGGAACAATGTTTGATACCGGCTCGGAGGGATATATTTCGCTTTATTTTACACGAGCCTTCGTTGGCCAGGTAATAATCCCACCGACAATCATTCTTAATGTTTACGGAACGAGGCGCGCGGGTAGTTATAGCTCTACGCCTATGGCACAGATCACGATGAGCGGTTCAGTTACGGTACCGCAGTCGTGTGAGATAAACACCGGCCAGCCGATTAATATCAATTTTGGCGATATTGCTGGCAATAATTTCAGGACGGCCAGTCAGATGCCGACGGGATTCACCCCACACGTGGTCGATATGACGGTCGCCTGCACCAATATTTCCACAGGAGTAAAAATCTCCCTTTCATTCCAGGGAACGGCTGACGCTCATGACAACACCGCGCTGGCGACCACCAATAACGATATTGCGGTGCGAATTGAAAGTATTACCGGAACCAAAATCCCTGTAATTTCAGGAATGCTGCCGGTCACGATGAATTACTCAACCCAAACCGGGGACACGGCCATGAAAATCTACCCGATTAATACCACCGGTAATTTACCCGAAGGTGGGGGATTCACCGCCACGGCAACGATTCAGGCCGAAATTGAATAACAGGAGAAAATAATGAAAAAGGCGCTATGGTTGGTATTGTCGCTGCCTGTTTTTTCATCCTGGGGCGGCATACCTTTAAATATACAAGGTAATATTTACTATTTCCCTTGTGAGGTAAGCACGGATACAAGATATCAGGAGGTGGATTTCGGCACGCTGGTGAAAACGCATTTGCAAACGGCCGGGACCGCTTCAGAATGGAAATCTTTTAACTTAAATATCGAAAATTGTCCGGCAGGAACCACTAAAGCAACGGTGAAGTTTGATGGCGTCACTGACGGCGACGACGCCACCCTCTTCGCCAATATGGCGGCCAGCGATGCGGCGCAGAACCTCGCGCTACAGATCACCAATAGCGATCATTCTACCACCTATAAAAACCAGGACGAGATGACTGTTGCGATTGACAGCAGTACCAAAAAGGGCGTTTTCCCGCTGGCGGCGCGCTTATATTCAACGCAAGGTGGAGCGACGTCGGGTAATTTTGAATCAGTGGTGCAACTGACTTTTACCTATCAATAGGCAGATGATTTAAATGAGTGAAAAGGAATGACCCATGCAGGATGAAACCGAATATCCGGGCGTAAAAGATATTGAACGCCTGGTGATTGCTGCACATTATTGCACCCACCCGGAGAGAAACAGCTGCATGATCCAAATGTGTTTTTTGCATGGTTTTAGGATCAACGAAATCACTGCATTAACATTGCAAGATATCGACCTGCCGGGTAAGCGTATTTATATTCGTCGGGCGCGTCAGGGAGTATCAGGCTATCATTATTTACAGCCAAAAGAGATTATTTCATTACAGCGCTGGCTGTTAGCCAGAAAGTCTTATCCGGTCCGTAATGACTTTCTCTTTATTTCCTCCAGGGGAAATAAAATAACCCGACAGCGTTTCTATCAAATCATTCGTGAGTGCTGTGAACTGGCAAAATTCAAGCAATATATTCACCCAAGGATGCTCCGTCATGCTTGTGGATATGAACTGGATAAAAAGGCATTGATAATGATTCTATTCAGGATCATCTCGGTTATCGAAACTTAAAATCTATTCCGCGTTATCACAATTATGTTGAAGAGTAGTTGATTCAGGTATTAGCAGCCCTTTAATGTGCCATGTTCTGGAGTTGGAAATCCCCCTACGCTCACGACAACCTCAAGAGTGACGAAAAAGCGGCACAATGACGGTAGCCCGGATAAGGCGTTACATGAATTCCCGTTGGCTTTGTCAGCAGTCTGAAGCTGCCCGTCGGGCAGCTTTCTGTTGTTTACAGCCCCCTCTGCCAGGCCCCACGTCAGTTCGCAGATGCCGTGGGCCTGATAGTGATTTCCGTGGTATCGACACCCTCCGGAGCCTCAATAACCTGCCGCACGGCGCGGGCAATATCAGCGGGTTTGAGAGAGATGGCGCGGTATGCATCCATCACCGCCATGGTTTCGGGATGGGTAATCGTTGAGGCAAGTTCGCTTTCCACCACCCCCGGGTTGACGCAGGTTACCCGGATATTTGAACTTTCCTGACGTAAACCATCCGAAATAGCCCTTACTGCGAATTTGGTCGCACAGTAGACGGCGGCTGTCGGCACAACAGACAGGGCGCCAATAGAGCCGATATTGATTATCTGCCCGGAATGCTGAGCTTCCATGATGGGAAGAACAGCGCCAATGCCCCACAGCACCCCTTTGATATTGACGTCAATGGTGCGCTCCCATTCATCCTGTTTGCCTGCTGCAAGCGGCGAAAGCGGCATAATGCCCGCATTATTGATTAACACATCAATCCGGCCCCACTTGTCACGCGCTGCCTGCACGAAGGCGGCCATCGAGAGGCGGCTGGTAACGTCTAACTCGTGGGCCTGCGCCTCGCCTCCCGCGCTGCGGATTTCAGCAGCCAGCGCCTCGATACGCTCCACTCTGCGAGCGCCCAGAAATACCTTCGCACCGGCATTTCCCAGTTCTCTGGCAATACCCTCTCCGATACCGCTGGATGCGCCGGTGATTAAGATAACTTTATTCATGCTTTGCACCTTCTGTGAGAACAACCGTTGAGTTCAACACGATGATAGATACTCAGCATTGTTTCTTGTACCCTGCTTTTACTGTACTCACTGGTTAGCAAACTTAAACAATGAAAGTCGACCTTAACCTTTTACCGCTTTTCCTGGCGGTCGCCGGGGAGCGCAGCTTTAGCGCTGCCGCCAGTCGCCTTGGCATCACGCGATCGGCTGTCAGTCAGGGAATAAGACGCCTTGAGGATACGTTTGGAACCCAGCTGGTTATGCGCACCACGCGATCCGTGAATCTGACAGAGGCAGGAGAGCGGCTGTATTCATCGTTATCATCCCCCTTAGCAAACATTGAAGCGGCCTTTGAACATGTGGCTTCGGACAGCACGCCGCGCGGGCTGCTCAGAATAGCGGTGACATCAATAGCGGAAGCGTTTCTTTCAGGCCCGCTGCTCGCTTCGTATGCGGCTGCGAATCCTGCGGTGTCGATTGATATTTTTGTGTCGGATGAGGAGTTCGATATTGTAGCGGCGGGCTATGACGCAGGCGTACGGCTTGGCGAAGTCATTGAAAAAGATATGATTGCCGTCCCCCTGACGGGCCAGCAGCGTGAGATGGTCGTGGCATCCCCCTCTTACCTGGCGGCTCACAGCGCACCGCAACATCCGCGTGAACTTGTTGATCATCAGTGCATTGGCTGGCGTCCTTCCCCGGATGTCGCGCCTTATCGCTGGGAATTTGAGGAGGCAGGCGTCCCTTTTAATGTGGCGATTGAACCGCGAGTCACAACAAACGATCTGCATCTTATGCTAAGCCTCGCGCTTGCCGGTGGCGGCATCACGCTGGCCACGAAAGACACCTTCACGCCCTATATTGAAACAGGGCAGCTCGTTTCATTGCTGGATGATTTTCTTCCCGATTTTCCGGGCTTTTATCTCTATTTTCCCCAACGGCGCAATATGGCACCCAAGCTAAGATCCTTGATCGAGCATATCAGGCAGTGGCGACAGCCAATAATCTATTGAAATTATTCATAATAGCCAGAGACACTCGTGCGGAGGGGGAAGCTAAAAACCTGGGTGCAGAATGAGCTGAAGCAGCGGTCTTAATGTCCGCTATAAGCGAGGAGCGGACGTTAAGGACTCACAACAAAAAAAATCGCCAGATTGGGTAGTAAAGGCTAGATTGAATTCAGGTACCACTGGTATGACCACATAGAAAAGGCTCAACGAATGTATTCAATAAAAATACCCGTAAATGAAGTCGAATTCCTGGCTGCCACGGTTTGGGAAAGAAGCGATGCCAAAGCAGTGGTTATCCTTCATCCAGCAACGGCGGTTGTACAGGCTTTTTATCAGGGTTTCGCAGAGTATCTTTTTAACAGGGGATTCAGTGTCCTGACTTATGATTACCGTGGCACTGGCCATTCTAAATCCGGGATGGTCCGTAGCTACAATGTCTCAATGTCTGACTGGATCGAGCACGACGTCGGATGCATCACAGCCTGGGCTAAAGCTCGTTTCCCCGAACTTAGCCTGCTGGCGGTAGGGCATAGTGTGGGAGGGCATGCCGTTCTGCTTTCGACAGCCACTCACGCCCTGAAGGCTGCGGTTATAGTGGCCTCACATGCCGGTGTGACGAGCACAATAAAACAAACGACAGAAAAAAGTGCGCGTCTGGTGCTTGTTGCGTGTTCTGGCCCCGGTTCTTTGTCGTATCTTAGGGTACATGCCTGCGAAGCGCCTGGGGCTTGGAGAGGATTTACCGGCTCCAGTGATGCTTCAGTGGGGGCGCTGGAGCGCAATGCCAGGTTATTTTTACGACGATCCAGACTGGGATGCACGCCAACGAGCAAGTGAAATAATGTTACCTGTGCTGGTGATGGGTTTTGATGACGACCCCTGGGCTAACCCTGAAGCCATTGCGCGGCTGATGGAACCAGTGCAAAAAGCAAAAATCGAACGCCGCGAGATACGGCACGCTGAATTTGGTCTTCCGGCCATTGGCCATATGGGCTTTTTTCGTACCCGGTGTGCGGAGAAATTATGGCCCGTTGTCGGTCAATGGCTGGAGAGTCAGTGCCCGGATTAAACAAAGCGTGGACATTACGTCCAAAGTACGCCCAGGTTAACATCCACTCATGACGCGAAGCAGATTGCAGAACAATAACCCTGTTCTATTCAACCAACACTCCACTCCTCCAGGCGTAATCCCTTGATACGTTCAAACTCACGCGTGTTATTCGTCACCAGAATCAAACCCAGTGCGCGGGCGTGGGCGGCAATCATGTTGTCATACGGGCCAACGGGCGTACCTGCTTTTGCCAGTAAAGCCCGGATTTGCCCTGTCTGAACTGCCGCATCGATACCATAATTCAGCACCTCCAGCCGGGCGATGAATCCTTCGACCACGCGCAGTTTTTCTTCGGGCTGGCGGACTTTTCCGCGCCGTAAATCAGCGCTATCAGCGTGAGATAACTGATACACATCCGCCCGTAATGCTGGTTAAACGCCTCACGGACGGCCTGCGGTTTATTCAGGCGCTTTTCGGCCCAACATCATCCAGACTATCAGCGCACAGGCCAGCGTGACAGCTGCCAGTACTCTGAACAGAAACATATAGGCAGAGTCATAACTATCGCGGAGCAACGTTCGTGAAATAGCGGGCAATATCGCCGCAGCCCGCTCGGTATTGCCGCCGCCCAGCCAGGCTGCGGCATGATGAATCTCGTCTGGCGCATATCCGTGAACGGTTTTCTGCAAATTTAACGCATTCATTTCCGTCAAAAATGCTGAAACCATCGCCAGGGCTATCCCCTCTCCGGCAACACGCACGGTATTAAAAAGACCAGCTGCCATCCCGGCTTTCTCAACCGGAACCAGTGAAAGGGCCAGACCATCCATCAGCCCCCAGGGAAGCGCGGCTCCGGCACCCGTGATAAACAGTGAAAACAGAAGAAAATAACTGCTGCTACTCTGTAGGGCGTAGCCGAGGAAAAGCAGCCCGGCAGAGGCAATAATGAGTCCCGTCGCAGAAACGGCTGCCGGTGAAAACCAGCGGGTCAGCATAGCGGCCACGGAAGGGAAAAACAGCATCGGAGAGGTCAGCGCCAGAAGATAAAGAGCGCTGCGGGCCTCGCTCATGCCGTCACCCCCCATAAAATGCAGGGGGATAATTATCAGCAGCACAACGTAGCAATAACATGTTGCGACTGGCAGCAGCAGAATACCGGCAAAGCACGGGCGCAGCAGCAGGGAAATATCCAGAGCAGGGTTTGGAGTGTTCTGGCATCGCACCACAAACCCAATGAATAGCAGCATGGCCGACAGGAACAGGGCGAGTACGGTAAGCGAAAAAAAGCCAAAGGCCGGGATAAGCATGACCGCTGATGTAAACAACATCAGGGCTGCGGTGAATAATATCAGCCCTGCGCCATCTGGTTTCTGCTGCTGGCTTTTTTCTGCGCCAGGCAAAAACACCAGCCCGATCAGTAATACCATCCCTGAAAGCAGCGCTAGCATGGCATATACCCATCGCCAGCCCAGCGCATCCGTAATAAAACCAATTACCACAGGGCCGAACGCTAAGCCCACGCCAAACAGCGTGCCAAGCATACTGAATACGCGCGTCCTCTCGGGGCCTTCATAGAGCCGGGCAAGCGCAGCGCTGCCGCTGGCTAATATCATGGCCGCCGCCAACCCCTGTAGTGACCGGAGTAACCCAGCCATCAAAATATGTTGTGTCAGGCCGATCATCGCGCTGCTAAAACAAAACAGGGCCGCACCCGCAACAAAAATGCGTTTTCTGCCGGTGATATCCGCAGCAACGCCTGCCGACAACAGAAAACTGCCGAAAGGGAGCATAAATCCATTGGTCAGCCACGACAGCGCGGCAGGCGAGCCGCCAAGAGCGCGTTGGATGGCGGGCGTAGAGATGACGCCTCCGGTAAAACTTAACGGCAGTAATACCGCCGCCAGGAGTACAGAAAAGGCAGCCATAATCCGGGCGTGTCGGCTGAGCGTGCTGGTTGCAATTGTCATTGAATAACCTTAAGTGTCCGAAGCAGGTGGGCTAACAAATTGCAGCGATGTTATTGCAGACAATATCGTGAATAAATAGACTGGAAATACCTTCTTAGCGGACATTAAGTTCATAATAGATGGATAGTCTGACCTCTCTTACTTCGTTTGTCAGAACAGCAGAGACGCTGAGCTTTGTACAGGCGGCCCGGTTGCTGGGCATTTCAGCCTCAGCGGTTGGCAAAAACGTCGCCAGACTGGAGAACAAACTGGGCGTACGCCTTTTTAACCGCAGCACGCGAAACGTCAGCCTGACAGCGGAGGGGGCGGCTTTATTAATCCGCTGCCAGCATATTCTTGAGCAGTTACACGAGGCGGAGTCAGAACTGACGAACAGTGCCGCGCAGCCCGCCGGCAAGCTCAGGGTCTCACTTCCGGTGATTGGCTACAGGTTAGTCCTCCCTCACCTGCCGGAATTTTCACGCCGCTATCCTCAAGTGGAACTGGATCTGGATTTCAGCGACCGGCTGGTAAACATCATCGATGAAGGATTTGATGTGGCCATACGAAGCGGTGAACTGGCTGACTCCCGACTGAAATCTAAAAAAGCTGGGTGATTTTCGTTTTGTTCTCTGCGCCAGCCCTGCTTATCTGAAGGAGTATGGTCAACCCGGCTCGCCTGAGGATTTGACGGAACACCGATGTATTTTTTTCCGTTTTCCTTCAACGGGGCTGCTCCAGCCCTGGGAACTGCGGGGGATGCGGCCAGCTGCGGATATCAAGGCGGCTTCTGCTCTGACGGTAAATAACATTGAGGCTGCTGTTCGTCTGTGCATGGCGGGCATGGGGATTAGCTATATCCCTGATTTTGCTGTCCGCGAGCCTCTGGCGGCGGGTCAGTTGAAAGAGGTATTGCCCGGAGACTGTATAAAGCAGGGATACTTCTCCGCGCTATGGCCGGCCAGCCGGTATCTCTCGCCGAGAATACGCTGCTTTGTCGATTTTCTTGCCGAGTCAGGCCTCTCTTTATAATCCTTATCGGCAGGCCGTGCTGGCTGAAATAATATGTTCGTTCGTGTCTGGCACAGAGCCAGCATTGCGCGGGTGAATCCAGTTTGCTAAAAAGGACTATTCATCTTTTTTTAAAGCCGGGCGTATGATGTTGAGCCAGTTCTACTCTGTGCCTTTTCCTGGTCACGCACTTTGTGCCGAAAGCACCTTCGGGCGCAATGGGCATATTTTGATGCTGCATGGCGGCGGAAAAGATCGAAAGGTTTTTTACAAGTACCGCGTCCTTATGGACCAATTAGGTTTTGGCACCACTCTGTTTGATTTTATAGGCCATGGCGAAACGGGCGGCGACATTCACGAATCGTCTCTTTACAGTCGCACGCTGCAGGCGGAAGCGGTGATTGCTCACCGGGGGCTGGCGGTTACAGGATGTATGGGCACGAGTATGGGGGCGTACAATGCGCTGCAGCTGAGTCAAAGGCTTCAACTGAAATCCCTCATACTTATGGTGCCAGGGGTCTATGCCGCCTCAGCCGGTCAGGTTAAGTTTGGCGCGGATTTTTCAAAGATCATACGCAAATTCCGCAGTTGGGAGGAAACAGACGCATGGGATATGGCCGCAGCATTCACCGGGAATTTACTGGTTATTGCCGCCGGGAAAGACGCAATCATTCCTCCTGAAATCCCGCAACGGCTTGTTTCATCAGCCATTCACGCTTCTCACAGTCAGCTTCTGACACTTCCCGAGGCGGGTCATAATAATGTCTGGGAACAGCTGATGGCCTCAGAGACATTATACGAGAGTGCGCACTCTGCCTTTGAACGGTGCTTATCCTGCTGAAATAAGTTAGGCGGCTGCCCTTTAGGGTAAACGGCCGCGATGATAGCGCGTGAACCCTATCCTCCCGCGCCGGTTTTATCGCCAATATCCCAACCCTGCGGTAAAGACGCCCGTAAAAGTTTATCTGCAACTTTGTCTTCCCGCATCCAGGTATCCAGCTTCCGTCGATCCTCAGGGGCAAGAACCGGGGTGCTGAGGCACATTTCCATAAATACAGCGAAAGGCGTGTCATGCTTTGTTCACTCATCGCCGCCATCATGGCTATTCAGAAAAGCGAATGGTACGGCAAACGCCTCCTGTCCATTGGCACGCAACCGACGTTTTACGCTACATAACGTCGCTTGCTTGAGCCGGGCACGAAGAATTATTCCCTTGCAAACCTATACAAAATACAAATTTTTGTATAAGTTTATAGTATTGCCTGCCGTGCTACGAAATTACCCGAGGAAAGTATGCCGCGTAAACCGCTACAGTTCACCGATCCCGCTCTTTTTGACGATTCACGGACCCTGAGTCAAAAAAAGATCGTGGGTTCCATTGTTCGGGAGATTCTGTATTCTGGTCTGGCATTAACCCGAAAAAATATCTGTATCAAGCTCGTTGCCTACAGTGCCAGGGCCACCACCCGGGAAGAAAAACACGCTACCGAGAGTTTACTAAAGCTGCTGTTTATAAAAAGCTGAACGTAGACCGCTTTCATTCAGAGACCGCCTGACAGCGTACTGTGATCTAATAACGATTGAGTCCGCGCATCTTCCTGCGATGAACTACAGTAAATGTAGGTAACTCATAGCAGTGGAGACGACGGTTTTGTTAAACGAAGAAAATGAGCGCCAGACCATCATAGGCGAAGCATCCCTGAGACTCGCTGTTGGCACGAAAGAAATTACAGTGACTTCACTTATTGCCGAACTGGCCATTATGGCTCGTAACGAGTTCAGTGAAGAAAAACTGGTGGGTATCGCCTCTGCCAGGCAGTGGCTGAACGCATTACGCCCACGCTTATCCGGGGGACAGCAGATTCCTTCTCTGAACATCATGCCCAGCTATAACGATAAACCGGCATGACTATGCTATGTATTACTCCTGTTGCTTCTTCTGGTGGCAGATAAAGGAGCTGTTTCACCTTTATTATTGCGAACAAAGGAGCTTTCTTACCATTAGAGCACAAGCTCCACCAATTGCACCTAAACCTGCCCCTGTCAGTACACCTTCAAGGAGTAAAAGATACTCATTTTGATTTACCCCCGAGACTAAATAAGTAAACATAACGCCTGAAGCCACAGCCAATGAGGAATGAAATAGAGATTTTTTATGTACTAAAAAACCCGTAAGGTATCCGCACAAAAACATCACGGAATAAGACTGCGAATTAAATAAAATAATTAACCAATGATTACTTCATTACCATAACCTGCATTTATTAATTATTTTTCTTAAGTTATCCCCCTTTAAGTATTGTTCTTTTTTCACTCCACAAGCAAATGCCCGCCTGAAGGCCAGGTAAGTTCTTACACATCTCGTCATCCGGCCAGACGTTGGCGAACCGGTGACCAGCGCCCGGCGTCGATTCGTCGACAAACCACGCCGCACGGCTGCGGTTGCCGTTTGCCGCGCGAGAGGCAATTACAGGTCGTGATTATTTCAGGCAGGACGTTTTACGCCTGGCTAGCCCGCAAAAAAAAGTGGGGCCATAAGGCCCCACGCGGTACAGAGTGGTTATGCCAGACGGCTACTCAGGAAGCGCGTACACCACCACCTGATCGCCCACCTGATCCTTGAGGATGGTGTTCCCGCCAGCGACGAAGGCGACATACTGACGGCCTTTGTACTCATAGACCGACGGGTTCGCTACCGCAGGCGCTTCGACCTGATCGGACCACAGCTCTTCACCGCTCTCCACCGAATAGGCGCGGACTTTGGCATCCATAGAAGCGCCGATAAAGATCACGCCGCCTGCCGTAATAGCCGGGCCGCCGATAGTGGGCGAGCCCCAGCTTTCCGGCATAAAGAAGCCATACTGCTGCGATGCGCCAACCGGACGACGCCACTTCACATCGCCCGTGTGCATATCCAGCGCGACGATTTCACCAAACGGCGGCTTCCAGCACGGCATGCCCAGCCAGTTATCCGCGACCAGCAGACGCATACCGTAAGGCGCGCCTTCCTGCGGCGCAAAGCCGCTCTCGTTGCCAGCGTTTTTATCCGCTTTATCGTAATCCTCACGGCTATAGAGCTTCACGTACTGCACAATATGCGAGGTGTTGACGATAGCGATTTGTTTTTGCGGATCGAACGCCACCCCGCCCCACTGCACGCCACCGGCGCTGTCCGGGTAGGTCAGCGCGCCTTCGCCTTTCGTGGTAGGCGGCGTGTACATACCTTCATAGCTCAGGTTATCCCACAGGCGCGAGCACTGTCCGGCCCCTACCATATCCGCCAGCTTCCAGATCTCTGGCTTCTTCGACTGATCGAGCAGCGGCGCAGGCTTCGTCGGGAAAGGCTGCGTTGGCGAGAGCGCTTCGCCCTGCACCGAACCATCGCCCTGCGGTACAGGACGCTCCTCAATAGGCCAGACATCCTCCCCTGTCAGGCGGTTCACCACAAACAGGAAGCCCTGCTTGGTAGCCTGAACCAGCGCCGGGATCTGCTTGCCGTTGACGGTGATGTCCATCAGCGTCGGCGCAGAGTTGATGTCGTAATCCCATACGTCGTGATGCACCCACTGACGAGACCAGACCACCTTGCCGGTATTGATGTCCAGTGCGGTAGTGGAGGTGCCAAGCGGAATGGGTTTAACGCGGTTGCCGCCCCAGTAGTTAGGTGACGGGGAGGAAACCGGCAGATAGACCAGACCGTTTGCCTCATCGGCAGACATGTGGGTCCAGACGTTAGCCGTACCGGTGCGTTGACGAACGTCTGCCGGAATCGCGTCAAAGGTCCACTCACGCTCGCCGGTCTGGGCATTGATCGAGAAAACCGTGCCCGGAGGCGCTTCGGCGTAAGCCCAGTCTTTACCTGCCCAGCCCACCAGCAGATGGTTACCGACCACGGTAGGCGGCTGCAGGATTGACAGCGGGAACTTGGCGTTGACCGTGTTCCACTGGTTCACATCGAGCACGCCGTTGTCAGCAAAGCCGCTGCATGGCTTACCGGAATCCGCATCCAGCGCATAGAGCTTGCCGTCCACGGTGCCCATGTAAACAATTTTCTGGCACGCCTCGCCGGCGACCGGATTTTTTGCCTGCCAGTACGATACGCCACGGTTTTTTAGCACCGGTTGGGTCAGCGCTTTGCGCGGCGATTTGGTGTCGTAGTGCCACTTCTCTTTGCCGGTACCGGGATCGAGGGCAATCAGGCGATCGAAAGGCGTACCGATATAGAGCGTTTCGTTGGCGAAAATGGGCGTAGCGGACCAGACGGTGGCCGGGGTATCACCTTTGCCGTCAGAGACGTCGCCGGTATGATACTCCCAGACTTTTTTTAATTTACTGACGTTTTCCGCCGTAATTTGCGTCAGCGGGCTGTATTTCTGCGCGTTGAGCTGGCCATGAAAACTGTCCCACGTGGCGGTTGAAGGCACCAGCGGCGTCGCCGGTTGGGCGGCAGAGGCGACTTTCTGTCCATCATTGTTGCCCGTTGAGGCCTCGTCAGTGGTTTTGGTGGTGCCCGGCGCCTGTTGATCGGCCGCATCCACGTTCAGCTTCTCCTGGGTTCCCTGCGATGCCTCAGCGGCTTTCTCCTCTGCATGTAGCGTAAGCGGAGCGACCAGCAGCGCCAGCGCCGTCATGCTGACTTTCAGTAAGGGTGAATGATTACTATGCACGGGCGGCTCCTCAGGCTCTTACGCGATGATCGGGACGAACGGAATTGCTGCTCAGCGCAATCAGACCGATAAGGCCGACTACCATTGCTGCGGGAATGGCGTACTGATGCAGCAGCGCACCGGCAAAACCAATACCGAACAACACCACGAGGGTGATAACAATCAGGAAAACGCGCATTCCTCCGCGGGAAGCACGACGCAGGAGTAAGGTCAGCAGCGCCAGCAGTACGCAGGCGACCGCCACACCCAGGGCGCCGATAGTACCGGTAACGCCGGTAAGCGGGGTCAGCCACGCATATAAAGCCACCGCGAAGCCAACCACAGCGGCCAGCAGCAGCAGAATACTGCCGAGGCGTGAGGGTTGAGATTGCAACATACCAGGAAATCCCCTATCAAAAATAAACAATTATTTATGGCGTAAAAGTGAGCGACGCGGCTGTGAATCACGCAGGGCAACCGTGGCCGCACAGCTCACTAAACGTAACTGAGTATAGAAGAAGGATTTTTGTCTGGGCGATTAGTCGTGTCTGGCCTGCACCAGCAGGAAAAAGGGATGCCCCTGCCGGGTTTCAGAGCAGCCCCTGCATATCCCAGCGGGCGGAGCCCATGACATCAAAGATATGCTGGTCGGTAAAAGGCGGGAATTTCCTTTAAAGAAAAGAGTTTGCAGTAATATGCTATGAGAATTACCTTACTTAAAGCCATGTATTTTTTATTACCCGCAGATAAAAAACAATTTTTTTAACAGCGTCACAGGGCTCTTTATTTATTGAATGAGCCTTCTCATCTGCGCTGGCGTTTTCCCGAAACGTTGCCGGAAAACGTCTATATATGCGCTGACGTTACTGTAGCCGCTCAGGGCTGCAACCTCACTGACCGGCAGATCGGCAAGCACCCACTGAAGGGAAGCCACAACTTTTGCCTGCTGTCGCCACTGGCTGAAACTCAGGCCGGTCTGCTCTTTAAACAGTCGGCTAAGGCTTCTGACGCTAAGTCCCCATTGCTGTGCCAGCTGGCTTTGATCACGCGTACTTGCCGGATTTTTTAATAGCTCGCTGGCCACATTCCGGGCGCGACGATCGGTCGGTAACGTTAACTCAAGCGGTAACGCAGCGCGCTGCGCCATCTCGTACCCTAAGAGTTTCACCAGCAGGGCGGGATACTCTTCTGCGGAGTGCGCCTGGCTATTCCGGCACCGATCCAGTAAGGCAATAATAAAGGGATCGGCGCCATACACCCCCGCATGACCCGGAAAGCGAGCGCAGGCCATAGCGTCGGGATAAAGGCTGTTTCCCGTCGCGTTTGCTGGCACCCAGGCACGGTGATGCAAACCGGGGGGAAACCACCCCACCGACCCGGGCGTAACGGTCCACTGGGCGCGCGCAGTTTCAATGATCATCATGCCCTGGCTAAGCCAGTAGAGCTGCCCGGTAGTGTGTTTATGCCAGGACGTGGTGTGCCGGGCGCTATAGCTGAATAATTGCGTTTCCATCATTATGGCCGGTTAGCCGTAAAAAGTGTCTTTATACGGATATTACCCCGTTCAGCCTTTCCCGTAGAGTGTTTCTTCTTTAAGAGGAGAGACAAATGAACAACGCAAGTAAAACGGTTATTGAGGTACTGGAAAACGTAGTCTGCCATGCAGAACATGACGAGGGCCGCATCGCCCGCTATTTTGACCCCGCTTACCAACAGACAGCGGACGGGCACCAACTGGGATACCGGGACTTTGTTAAACATATGGCGACCCTGAAGTCGTTAACCACCATGATTAACATCACCGTGAAGTCTGTTATTGCAGAGGGCGATACGGTATTTACCCACCATGTTGTCGATGTGGCAAAACGCCAGGGTGAAAAAAGCGAGTTTGAAGTCTTCGCTAAGTTCACGCTGTCGGCAGGGAAAATTATCCGCTGTGAAGAGTTAACCCGGATGATAACAGGGAACACCGCCGACCGGGATTTTGCCACAAAGCGGTAATATCCAATCGCCTACCGGGCTTTGCATATTACGCTGCAACGCTACTTATTTTTGGTATTAACAAACTGATAGTCGACGATATAGCTGCCTAAATGATTCGTCCGGGCCGTGACCCTTACCGCATTCATCCCCGGCTTGCGCCCGGACGCTAAGGCTTTTTTATTGGTGCACAGCTGGATCCAATTGCGGGTAGGCGCATCCTTGATCCACAGCCCTGCTTCGCAATGGCTGAATCTGGCGACAGCAGGCCCGGGAAAGGTAATTTCATATTCCGAATCATAGTGAACGATTTTACCGGGTGACAGGTAACTCCAGACATCAAAAATATTCAAAGAAAGCACCAGCCCCAGGCAGAAACCGCCAAAAAACACCTGAAAAATGTACCCTGACGTCTTACCAACAGGGCGAAACCAGGCCACTCTGCCTGCCGGGATAAGCCCAAAAATGCACCCCACCGTTATACTGGTCAGCCAGTCGGGAATGGATTTCATCAACACCATGCGCATGCCGATATGCGAGGCCCAAAGCAGATAACTGAATCCGCCCCCCAGAACCACGAAAAGCCCCAGCACAAAAATGTACTTTCTTGCCTTGTTTTCAAATGAGTAGTAAACCATGCACCCAGGCTCATTTATTATTGTTGGTGATGATTTTAGGAGATTTATCAACAATATTGTAGCAAAGGGGCCGGCAGTGACAGGCTGTTAAGCGAGGCCCCTCTTTGGCAGGCCATTCTGCCAAAGAGGGGGGGCGGTTAATCCCGCATATACTGGTGCATCTCGGCCGCCGTCAGGTTCCAGCGGCTGCCATCAAATGGCGGCATATAGCTTCCGTCATCCTGACCGATTTCATCGGCAATCAGCTGATTCAGCTTTTCATTCATCTCCATAATGATCTGCTGATGTTTCTGCGGCTCCATTGCCAGGTTAATGTTCTCATCCGGGTCATTAATGATATCGAACAGCTCGACATCATTATTCGCCAGCAGCGCCTCCAGCGTCTTCGGCGTATTGTGTTGCTTGAGGGAGAAGTAACGCGCGAATTTATAGCGCCCGTCGTTGATCATCCTGATGCCCGACCGATGCGAAAAATCAGGGTGCAGCTTCGCCATCTCTTTTTTGAATTCCGCATCCGGCAGCTTCTTCGCGCTCAGCGCTCTGAACTTCCTGATGTACTGTGCATCCATATATAAAATCATGCCGTAGCAATAGAGCGAGCCGGGACGAAGCGCGTTTACCCCTGCCTTTTCCGGCTGCGCCAGCAGGCGACTCATATCACGTCCTTTTCTGCCCGCCAGCACCTTATCGCGCGCGGATTTATCGCAGCCGGTTAACCCCACCAGCGTCGGCACTAAATCCAGGTGGCTGGTAATGCTGTTACAGCGAACGTTACCGGGATAAGCCGGATGGCGAATGATCATCGGCACATGGATCTGCTCTTTATAAACCGACGAGCCTTTACCGTGCAGCTGATGCGCTCCGCCTAACTCACCGTGGTCCGAGGTAAAGACAATGATGGTCTTGTCGGTGAGGGCCAAGTTATCCAGCTCATTGAGAATCGCCTCAAGGTGCTGGTCATTATCGCGGATACAGTTGAAATAATAATCCAGCAGCTTACGCCAGCGTCGATCTTCGTCGGGGAATTGCCCTTCCGTCGCCGCCCTCGCCTCCTGGTATATTTTATGGGCGGCAGGCCTGCCGGGTTCGTCCAGCGGCTGGTGGCGGTTAGCGGGCAGCGGGTAGCCCGGCCAGCTCTTTTGATAAAGCCGATTATGGGGCGGCTGTGTTGGCAGCAGCGTATGGTTTTCCGCATCCATTGGCCCTTTCCACTGAATTTTGTCGCCGGGCTCATCGGTATCAATAAACATCACGTCGTGCGGATTCACCAGATTAACGGCGGCAAACCAGGGCTTATTATCGTCATTTAATGTTCGCCCCGTATTACGCAACCAGCTTATTGTCTGCCCGGCGGTCACCGAGTCAAAAAAATAGCCCCCCTTGCTCTTGCCAATCACATCGCCAATACCGTGATAGTCAGAGAAACCATATTTATCCATAATCTGGTGCAAACGCGGCACCGGGATATCGCCGGTATCCACATCCTCATCTCGTTTACCCGCAACAGGGCTCTCTATCTCCTGCGTTAAATGCCACTTTCCTTTATAGGCGGAGTAGTAGCCTAGCTCACGCATCATATGGCCTACGGTGCGTAATTGCGGGTCGAGATCGTACTTCATCCACGGGAATCCAAGGTTATCGAACATTCGGGTCTGCGGCATATGCAGGCCGGTATACATCACCGAACGCGAAGGGGTGCACACATTGGCGGTATTTTGATGGTTGGTAAAGGTCACGCCCGTTTTCATCAGCCGTTCCCGCCCCGGCACCGGGAAGGGGTAGCGGTCGAAGAAACGCTCCTGATCGCAGGTTATCAGTAAAATGTTGTACCCCTCCGGCAGCGTTTCCGGGACAGGGCCGGTAAAAGGCACATCCCAGGCGGGTTTCTCTTTTGCGCACGCTGGCGCGGCGTTGCCTGTCTCGGGTAACAGGCTGGCAGCGGCGGCAATACCAAAGACTTTTAAGAGATCGCGACGGTTTTCGTTAATTTCGTTTTTTTGTTTCAACGTTCAAGCTCCGTTAATTTACTCACATGCTCCCGAATCTCCGGGATAAAATTCATCACCAGCGCCGGAGGTTGCTGGTTTAATAAAAGCTTTCGCATGACATTCATATAAGGGGTGATATGGCGGAAAAAGGATAAATAGCCTTCACACAGGTAATTTTGATATTCGCCGTCCTGCAAAAGCGTACGGTGTTTAGGGCACCCGCCGTGGCAGGCAAACCGCCACGGGCAGGCTTGACAGCGTGCTGAAAGCTGCGCTTTCGCCAGGCCAAACCGCTGCTGGAATGGCGAACCGGCTAACGTCGCCAGCGGGTCCTGCGTCAGGTTGCCGAGTTTGTATTCAGGTGAGACATAATGATCGCAGCTGTAGACGTCGCCATTTTTCTCCACCAGCAGGCTCTGGCCGCAGCGAGGCTGCATGGTGCACAGGGTGGCGGGCTCTCCTGCCCACACGCCAAGAAGGTCGTCGAAAAACTGAATAAAGACCTTCCCGACATCGTTTTCCAGCCACTGGTCGAAAATATCGCGCAGGAAACGTCCCCACCCCTCTGGCGTCACCGTCCAGGGCGTTTGGGCTTCTACCAGCGGAATAAACTGCAGATGACGGAGATTGAGCTCGCGGGTTAACGCGTGATACACCTCTTTCGCAAGCGGCGTTGACTGGCGGCTCACCACCACCATGGCGTTGACCGGCACCTCATGCCGCCGAAGCGCGTGGAGGGCGCGAACCACCTTGTGCCAAGTGGGTTTCCCCGCCCGGCTCTTGCGCCAGGCATCATGCAATATTGCGGGGCCGTCAATGGACAGCCCTACCAGAAAGCCGTGCTCGCGCAGAAAGCGCGCCCAGCTATCGTTAAGCAAAATGCCATTGGTTTGCAGGCTATTGTGAACCGTTTTATTGCCGCGATACTGCTGCTGTAATTCAACAACTTTTTTAAAAAAGGGCAGTCCGCATAATGTTGGTTCGCCCCCCTGCCAACAAAAGGCGACATGTTCCCCGGGCGTCGAAATAAGGGTATTGCGGATATACGCTTCTAGCGTTTTATCATCCATGACGGGATTCGCTGGCCGCGGAACAGTGTTTTGCAGATAAAAACAATATTCGCACTGCAAATTACAGAGATTACCGCCGGGTTTCGCCACGGTATTAAAAATATTTATCATCGGCCATGCTACTCGCTACTTACTATGGCGGGATAATAAGGCGATTTTCATTACCGATATAATTTCAAGTGTAACTAATAGCCCTCTAACCTGTTTTGCGTCAAACAACCTTTTTTTATGTCAATTATGTAGAGAAAACACAGGCTTACTGGCAAAAAAGTGGTCAATGCGGATAAAAAGGCGCCCGGCAGACCGGCTATTGCGCACCGGTCTGCCGTGTTGTCAGCGCCCGGCGTCGCCGCACAGAGGCTGACCATAGTGGCTGACGGCTTTTCCCAGCGCCGCAATAGCCAGCGCGACATCCGCCGCCGTTACCGACTCCGCAGGGTGGTGGCTAACGCCGCCCTTACAGCGCACAAATAGCATCCCCACCGGCCAGCGTTCGGCAATGGCGATGGCGTCGTGGCCCGCGCCGCTCGGCAGCGACAGCGATGCGCCCTGTACCGCCTGCACCGCCCCGGTCAGCAGCGTTTGAAGGCTGGCGTCGCAAGGGGTAGCGGCGATACGGTAGAACTCTTCGGCAGCGAACGTCAGCCCGCGACGCGCGGCTATCGCCTGCCCCCGATCAAGCAATGCGTTCAGCAGGGCATCCAGCGGCGCATCCTGCGGCCCACGGATATCCAGGCTTAAGGAGACCTCCCCAGGGATCACATTCACTGCGCCAGGCAGGCAGCGCAGATCCCCGACGGTGGCGACCAGGTTGCCCGCCTGCTCCAGCGTGGCGCGTTCAATGACCGTCATCCACTCGGCGGCGGCGGCCAGCGCATCTTTACGCTGGGCCATCGGCACCGTGCCCGCGTGCCCGGCCTCGCCGGTAAAACGGCAGTTCAGCCGCCGCGCGCCGTTGATAGCCTCCACCACGCCCAGCGCCAGCCCCGCCTGCTCCAGACACGGCCCCTGTTCAATATGCAGTTCCAGATAACAGCTGAATGCCTCCGGCTGGCGCGCCGCATGATGGATGCGCGCCGGATCGAGCCCGGCGGCGACCATCGCCTGCGCGACGCTGACGCCGCTGGCGTCCGTCTGCGCCAGCCAGCCCTGCGGCCAGCTCCCCGTCAGGCCGCGGCTACCGAGCAGCGTAATACCAAACCGGGTGCCCTCTTCATCGCAAAAGCCCACGATTTCGATAGCCTGCGCCAGGCGCAGCCCCTGCTGATGCAGGCTCGCCACGACCTCAATCGCCGCCAGCACGCCAAGCATCCCGTCGTAGCGCCCGGCGTTGCGCACCGTGTCCAGATGGGAGCCGAGCAGCACCGCCGGCGCGCCCTCCTGCGCGGCTTCATAGCGTCCGCAAATGTTGCCGACGCTGTCCTGCCAGACGACCATTCCCGCCTCGCTCATCCACTCCCCGACCCGCTGATTCGCCTGCAGATGCTGCGGGGAGAGGTAGACCCTGGTCAGGGCATCGGGCGTTTCGCTGATGGCCGCCAGCGCATCCGCCCGCGCCATTACGCGTTCTGCCGCCGCAAGAGAGCTAACTGGATTCATTCGGCGGTCCCGTTGCGATAGTGATCCCATGCGGCCTGCATCGCCGCCCCCTGGGCGGTGGCGAAGCCCAGATAGTGGAGCACCGACTCCAGGGCGCTGAGCGTGGTCATCACGCAGTCTTTGCGCGCGTTGTAGCCCATGGTGCCGATACGCCACACCTTGCCGTGTAGCGGGCCGAACGAGGTGCCAATCTCAATGGCGAAATCCTCCAGCATCAGCTTGCGCACCTGGTCGCCGTTGATCCCGGCGGGAATGACCACGCCAAGCACGTTATTCATTTTGTGTTTCAGGTCGCCGAAGGTCTCCAGCCCCATCGCCTGAATGCCTTTAAGCAGCGCATCGCCGTGCAGTTTGTGGCGGGCGATGCCGTTATCCAGCCCCTCCTGGAGGATTAGCCGGGCGCATTCGCGCGCGCCGAACAGGGCGGTGGTGGCTTCGGTATGGTGGTTAAGCCGCTCCGGCCCCCAGTAGTCCATTACCATGCCGAGATCGAAATAGTTGGAGTAGATCATCTCCTCTACGCCGTCGTGATGCGCGTCGGTGCGAATCCCCTCCTCCACGCATTTGCGACGGCGGATCGCCTCCTCCATGCGCGGACTCAACGTAATGGGCGACGTACCGGACGGCCCGCCCAGGCATTTCTGCATCCCGGCGGAAACGGCGTCCAGCCCCCAGGCGTCGGTTTCCAGCGGGTTTCCCCCCAGCGAAGCGGTGGCGTCGGTATAAAACAGCACGTCGTAGCGACGGCAGATCTCCCCCAGCTCCGCCAGCGGCTGCAGCATGGTCGTGGAGGTGTCCCCCTGCACCGTCAGCAGCAGACGCGGACGCACGCGTTTGATGGCGTCTTCCACCTGATCCGGGGTAAAGACTTCCCCCCACGGCACCTCAATGGTGTGCACCTCCGCCCGGCAGCGACGGGCGATTTCACACAGCAGGTGACCGAAGCGGCCAAAGACCGGCACCAGCACCCTGTCGCCAGGACGGATAGACGAAACCAGAATTGCCTCGATACCTGCGCGCGACGTCCCGTCCACCAGCATCGTCCAGCGGTTTTCCGTCCGGAACACGCCGCGATAGAGGGCCATCACCTCGTTCATGTAGTGGGTCATTGCCGGGTCATACTGGCCAAGAAGCTGGCTCGACATGGCGCGCAGCACGCGCGGGTCGGCGTTGATTGGCCCCGGCCCCATCAGCAGGCGCTGCGGCGGATTAATTTGTGCAAATTGCGTGATATCCATATGGCATTCCTCAGGTACTGGACAATGAACGGGCTACGTCGGGATGAAACAAAAGGTTCTATAAAAACGTTTCTGCAACTAATGTGCCACACATCGCGCAAGCTCACCACTGGTTAACCGTAAGAGATAGCGGGAAAAAGCCAGATCAACCGCCTGTTCGAGCGCACCAATTTAGTGCACCTTCACCGCCGTGACGCCCCATTATCGCTGCTCCAGTTCATCCAACTGCTGATACAGGTCGGCAATGCGGTGGATCCGCGGGCGGCCCCGCTCAAGCGTTTCATGTAAGAAAGCATTGGCCAGCAGATTAATCAGGCTGTTTACCGCCGCGTAGCTGTCGAAGGCCGACACGCTATCCAGCGGCGCGCAGAGCCGCCAGCGGGCGAGCGGCAGCAGGGCGTGCGCCTGCGGCTCGCACATCAGCAGCACCGGAATGCCGTCGCGCTGAAGCTGCTGGAGCAGCGGGCGGATAATGCGCGGGCGGCGGCGAAAGGCCATCACAATCACCACATCATCCGCGGTCAGGTCTACCAGTTCCTCGCTCAGGCTCTGCCCCGGCTGGGGCAGCACCTGTACCTGGCCCCGTGCCTGCAACAGCTGCTGGCGCAGGTGTAGCGCCGCAGGCCAGGAGTTACGCATGCCGATAACCACTAACCGCCGGGCCTTTACCATCCCCGCTATCGCCCCGGCAAACTGCTGCGCGTCCAGCGCGTTGACCCACTGAGTGAGGTTCGCCATCTCCTGCTTATAATGGCGGGCCAGCAGCGTATTGCCCTGCACCGCGTCCCGGTGGTCGGCAAGGGGCATCCCGCTCTGGCGCAGGGTACGCAATTCGTCGCGCATGTCCTTATACTTCTCATAGCCCAGCCGTTTAAACAGGCGGCTGACGGTGGCTTTCGAAACGCCGCTCAGCTGCGCCAGCTCTGCGCTGTTGTAACTAATGAGGTCATCAAAATGGTCGAAAATAAAATCAGCCACCCGCTGCTCCTGGGGTGATAAGGCGGCATACTGCCCCTTCAGACGTGCATCAAGCTGTTCCATAAAACCTCTGTAACTTTCGTTTCATCGCACTATACCGTTTTCTCTTTCACAATGTATGCCAGCTCCGCTCAAAATGGGCCGTGCTGGCGCAGTTGAAACTTTCGGTTCAGTTATGGAACAGCTTTTGCAACCTGCCGTTACCCGGTCTGGTTATAAGGAAGCTCAATGCAAAGTAACATCTCCACCCACGGGATGGCGGTCGCTCCCCACCATCTCGCCAGCCAGAGCGCGCTGGCAGTTCTGCGCGAAGGGGGCAGCGCCATCGAAGCGATGGTTGCCGCCGCCGCGACCATTGCGGTGGTCTACCCCCATATGAACAGTATCGGCGGCGACGGTTTCTGGCTGATTGTGCCGCCGGAAGGCGAGCCCATCGCCATTGACGCCAGCGGCGCGGCAGGTTCGCTGGCCACCCTTGCCGCCTACGGCGACGTGCGGCAAATCCCCCATCGCGGCCCGCGCTCGGCGCTCACCGTCGCCGGCACCGTCAGCGGCTGGGACGAGGCGCTCAGGGTTTCACACTCGCTTACCGGCAAGGCGCTGCCCCTGCCCCGCCTGCTGGCCGACGCCATCGGCTACGCCCGTGACGGCGCGCCGGTGACGCACTCCCAGGCCCTGGCGACCGTCGGTAAGCTGGCTGAACTGCGCGACGTGCCGGGCTTCGCCGACACCTATTTAATCAATGGGGAACCGCCTGCGGCGGGCAGCCTGTTTCGCCAGCCAGCCCTTGCCGCCACGCTACAACAGCTGGCTGAGGAGGGGCTGGACAGCTTCTATCGCGGGCCGCTGGCACAGCGCCTGGCGCGCGGTATGGCGCAGTTCGGTATGCCGGTGACGCAGGAAGATTTACAGCAGCACCGGGCGCGCCACGTCACGCCGCTGCATCTGCGCCACTCCCACGGCGACGTGTGGAACCTGGCGCCGCCCACCCAGGGGCTGGTCTCGCTGGCGATACTTGGCATCACCGATCGTCTGGCGATGGCGCAGGCCGATGACGCCGCCACCATCCACCGCATTGTTGAAGCCACCAAGCTGGCGTTTAGCCTGCGCGACAGCCATATCACCGACCCGCGTCATCTGAAAACCGACATGCAGAGCCTGCTTAGCGAAGCGGCGCTACAGGGCCTTGCGGAACAGGTCAATGAGCAGCAGGCCGCCCCCTGGGGCGCAGGCAAAGGGCCAGGGGATACCGTGTGGATGGGCACTATGGACAGCAGCGGGCTGGCCGTGTCGTTTATCCAGAGCATTTACCACGAGTTTGGCAGCGGGGTGGTGCTGCCCGATACCGGCATCGTCTGGCAAAACCGGGGGGCGTCATTCAGCCTGACCCCCAGCCACCTGCTGGCGCTGGCGCCAGGTAAACAGCCGTTCCACACCCTCAACCCCGCCGCCGCGCGGCTGAACGACGGGCGGGTGATGGTCTACGGCTCAATGGGCGGCGACGGCCAGCCGCAAACCCAGGCGGCGATTTTTACCCGCTACGTGATGCAGGGCGTGCCGCTACAGGAGAGCATCTCCCGCCCGCGCTGGCTGCTGGGGCGCACCTGGGGGCAAAGCTCGGACGCCTTAAAACTCGAAGGCCGCTTCTCTGCGCAAACCCTTGATCGCCTGCGGCAGCTGGGCCATGAGGTGGAACAGCTCGCCGATTTTACCGAGGCGATGGGCCACGCTGGCGCCATTGTCCGCCATCCTGCGGGCCTGTTTGAAGGCGCGTTCGATCCACGCAGCAACGGCGCCGCCGCCGGTTTTTAAGGAGAGCGACATGGATAACCCACAGCCCGACTGGGCAATATACCTGGCGCAGATGACCGCCATCCACGGTATTACCCTTGATGACGCGCGGCGGGCGGAACTGGTCATCCAGTTCACCCGCATTGCGGCAATGGCCGAACCGCTAATGGCCCTTGAACTGGACGACCGCCTGGAGATAGCCGGAGTGTACAGCGCATGAAGCTACATGAGATGAGTATTGCCAGCGTGCGCCAGGCGCTGGCCGCCGGGGATCTGAGCGCCCAGGAGATAGCCCGTCAGACGCTGGCGTCCATTGCCCTGGCCAACCCGCAACTCAACGCCTGGACGACGGTGACCGAATCGCGGATGCTGGACGAGGCGAAGCGTATCGATGCCCTGCGCCAGACGGGGCAGCCGCTGCCGCCGCTGGCGGGCATTCCCTGGGCGGCGAAAAACCTGTTCGACGTCGCGGGGCATACGACGCTGGCGGGGGCCGAACTGTTCAGCCAGCGCCCTGCCGCCGAACAGGACAGCTATGCCGTGCGCCAGCTCCGGCGTTCGGGCGCGCTGCTGTCGGGAATGGTCAATATGGACGCCTACGCCTACGGCTTTACCACCGAGAACAGCCACTACGGCGCAACGCGCAACCCGCACGATCTGACGCGCATTGCCGGGGGATCGTCGGGCGGCTCAGCGGCGGCGGTGGCCGCAGGGCTGGTGCACTTCTCCCTGGGCACCGACACCAATGGTTCTATCCGCGTTCCCGCCTCGCTGTGCGGCATCTTTGGCCTTAAACCCACCTTTGGCCGCCTGTCACGCGCCGGTAGCCATCCGTTCGTCGCCAGCCTCGACCATATCGGGCCGTTCGCCCGGCGGGTCAGCGACTTGGCAGCCGTCTATGATGCGCTGCAGGGCCGGGACGCCAGCGATGCCTTTCAGGCCAGCCATCCCGGTGAGGCGACGCTGCCGTTGCTGACCCGCGGGCTGGACGGGCTACGCTGCGCGGTGCTTGGCGGCTTCTTTACCCGCTGGTGCGATGACGACGCCAGAGCGGCCCTCAGCCGGGCGGCGCACGCGCTTGACGCAGGCGAAGAACTGGCGTTTGCCGAAGCGGAACTCGCCCGTTCGGCGGCCTTTATCCTCAGCGCGTCAGAAGGGGGCAACCAGTATCTTCCCGCCCTGCGCCGCGAGCCGCAGCGCTTCGAGCCGCACTCCCGCGAGCGGCTGCTGGCCGGAGCGATGATCCCGGCGGCCTGGTATATTCAGGCCCAGCGTTTTCGGCGACAAGCGCAGCAGGCAATCAGGGCGCTGTTCGACCATGCGGATGTGCTGATTGCACCGGCCACGCCGCGCTGCGCCACGCGCATTGGTGAACAGACGATGATGATTAACGGTGAGACGCTGCCCGTTCGCGCCAGCATGGGAATGCTGACGCAGCCCATCTCGTTTGTCGGCCTGCCGGTGGTGACCGTGCCGCTGCGCACCGCCTCCGGGCTGCCGATTGGCCTGCAGCTTATCGCCGCCCCCTTTAATGAACAGGCCTGCCTGCGCGCCGCCCGCGCGCTGGAAGAACAGGGCATCGCCGATGCCCGCCCTGCGGAGGTCAACTGATGCATCAGGAAATAAACCGCCCGCAGGTGCTGGCGGAGGTGACGGCGGCCTTTTACCGTTACGAAACGGCGCTGGTCAGTAATGATATTGCGGTGCTGGACGCGCTGTTCTGGCATGACCCCCGCACGGTACGGCTGGGGGCGGGTGAAAACCTTTACGGAATAGAGGAAATTCGCGCTTTCCGTGCGGCGCGCCCCGCCGCCGGGCTGGCAAGAACGCTGCGCAATACCGTGATCACCACCTTTGGCGATGATTACGCGGTGTGCAGCACCGAATTTACCCGCGAAGGCAGCGAACGCACTGGCCGCCAGCAGCAAAGCTGGGTGCGCTTTCCCGACGGCTGGCGCATCGTCGCGGCGCAGGTGAGCCTGATGGAATAACCCGGATGCGCTACGCTTATCCGGGCTACCATCTGACAGGATGTTACGTAGCCCGGATAAGGCGCAGCCGCATCCGGGAAAACAGCCTATCCCTATCTTTACGTCATTCGGGAATAAAGGTTTGTGCATTTAACCAATAAAACGGCGTTATTCCCCGCTAATATTTGGAAAATAAAATCACCCCCTCAGTTATTCGTCTACAAATAATTTCAAAGTTTTTCTTTTTTGTGAATTTATTAAAGGTTAGGTACATGCTTTAGACATACATGTTTAGAACGTTATCCTTATGTATAACGGTAAACATGCATGTATATATCAGGAGGTGTGAAACATGCAGTTGGAAGTTCTGCAAAACCTGGTCTGCCCTCAAACAAAATGCGGATTCGCTCTCGCCATCAGCGCCAATAATTTTAAATTGATCTTCTGCTACCAGGGGCCTTATTTTTTGCAACCCGGCGACACCCTGTGCACGGCACAGTTCGGGCTGGTTGTTAACGGTAAAATCAGTAGTTTAGCGATTATCCATATCTTTCCCCACTCGATTGCCTTCTGGTCTCTTCTGCGCGACAAGCTCGCCTGCCCCGGTAACCGGGAGCCGTTCTCAGGGGAGTGTGCGTTATTTCATATATGTCAGCTGGAAATATGTCCCTGGATCGGAAAAAGTAAATAACGTCAGGATAAATTCTGAATACTATGTCAGTAAAATAATATACGTTCTCCCGCCCCTGTTTGCCCGCTGGCGCACGTTTAATCCTTGTTTAACAGCGCGATGAACAAGACTATCTTAGCCATAGCGAAACAGGGAGAATGTTATGACAGTTGCAGATACGGTGTTCATCAACGGCAAAGTAGCGACAGTAGACAAACACTTTAGTTTTAAACGGGCGATCGCCGTAAAAAACGGCTGGATTATTAATGTCGGCGAAGACGACGAGATCGAGGCGCATATTGGTCCGCAGACGCAGGTCATTAACCTGGAAGGAAAACTGATTTTACCCGCCGCCCATGATGCCCACGTCCATATCGGCTGGCTTGCCGACAGCTGGCAGTGTATCAATTGCAGCGCGGTGCGTACCTTAAGCGAGCTGCATCAGCGGCTGCGCGAGCGGGCGGCGTCCACCCCGCCAGGGGAGTGGATCCGCGCCTGCGGATTGAACCCCGCCGTCATTGCCGAATGCGCGGCGCAAAACCGCTCCCTGACGCGCCAGGACATTGACCCCGTCACGCCGGATCACCCTACGATTCTGGTGCTGTGGGACGGTCACTCTTGCGTGGTCAATAGCCAGGCGCTGCTCAACGCGGGGGTGACTCGCCTTACGCCGGACCCAACAGGCGGCCACATTGGTAAATTTCCGGACGGCGAACCGGACGGCAATTTCCTCGATATTCCGGCATTGCAGCTGGTCACGCAGAATATGCCGCGCCTGACGGTGGCGCAGCTTAAAGAAAACTTTATCGCCGCCCAGCGGTTTATGAACCGAGAAGGCTACGCCAGCTATACCGAAGGCGCGATGGGGCCGGGGGAAAATACCCGCGAAGTCGGCGCGGCTGGCGAACGGGGAATTACCGCTTACCGCCAGCTTCTGGAGGAGGGAAAACTGACCGCCCGCGTCTCGATCGCCTTCTACTGTGCCGACAAGGGGGTGCAATCTTATGAGATCTTACGGCGTGAGCTGGACAATTTCACCTTCCCCATTTCCGAAGACAGAAACTGGCTGGACTGCCACACGGTCAAAATTTTCTGCGACGGCGTGCCGATGTCGCACACGGCGTGGATGAACCAGGAGTACGCCGACAAGCCGGGCTGCACCGGGCGCTCGGTATTTTGCGGCCCGACGGCCACCCCTGCGGAGCAGGCAGAGGAACTGCAGCGTATGATCCTGCTGGCGCATCAGCGCGGCTTTCAGCTGGCCGTACACGCCGTTGGCGATCGGGCGGTGAAAGAGACCATCAATGGTTTTATCACCGCGATGCAGACCTGCCCCGGCCCGAACCGTCGCCATTACGTCCTGCACGGCTCTATGGGCGATCGGGAAGATTTCGTCAGGGCAGCAAAATACGGCATTGTGCTCTCTGAACAGCCCTCCCCCAGCGGCCCGGCATATGACTATGAAGGCCGGGCGCGGACCTGCGGCATCAAAGGCGAAATCTGCAAGGGGTTAAAAGATATCATCGACCTCGGCGTGGTCGTCGCGGGCGGCTCCGACGGCATTATGGATCTGGTCAACTGGCGGCAGATGGTTCAGGCAGCCGTCACGCGGAAATCGGCCTCCAGCGGCAAAGTCATCAGGCCAGAGCTGGCGATAAGCGTTGAAGATGGCGTGCGTCTTTATACGATCAACGCGGCATGGCAGGAGTTCCAGGAGCATATTCGCGGATCGATTGAGGTCGGGAAAGTGGCGGATTTCCAGGTACTGGACAGGGATATTTTCTCCGTCGCGCATGAGGAAATTGGCGCAAGCGAAGTGCTGATGACGATGGTTGACGGCAAGATAGTCTGGCAAAAATAGCCCTCACGGCAGGCTAGCTCAGGCGGGCTTCCCCGCCTGAGACCACAAAAAGCTTACCCCCCTGATGAGGCCGCTGGCTTCACGTGAATACCTGCAACATACTCATCTTCCGCCCAGTACATCCGCTGTGCGACATACGCGCCAGGGTTGAACTTAACGCCGTTAAGTACTACCTCTTTAAAGCGCATGTAGCCGCCTTTATCAATTAAGTGCCCCATGTGCAGGTAAATTGGCTTGCCCCCTAACATCTCTTTTTCGAATTCAAAGATGTTAGGGATCACCTGCGTAATCACCTCTTCCGTTACCCAGTTGAGAAATATTTTACCCACGCGCGGCGTTTTCTTGCTGGTGCGGCCGCCAAGACGCACCTGATAAAGCTGCTCTGGCTCCCGCTGCCAGGCTAATGTCGGGCAGGCAAGCACGCACTCGCCGCAGCCGATACAGGGGGACTGTTCTTTAAACGCTTTGCCGTTTTTCAGGCTCAGGCAACCGACCGCATGGTGGCTACAGTTTTTCACGCAGGCTCCGCAGCCAATGCAGCGCTCGGCGTTAAAACGCATTCTGGCGACGCCGATAATGCCGATATCGGCCATGCTGGCTTTGGCGCAGTCGTTAGGGCAGCCGGCCAGCACCACTTTCAGATGGTAGCGGCTGGGATAGACCAACTTTTCCAGCCTGCGCGCAAGGCCGGTGGTATCAGTATTCCCTTTCTGGCAGATACGATTGCCCTGGCAGGCAACAATATTGCGGCCCCCCAGCGCCTGATACCCGGCTTTGGGGTCCGCGACCTCGACGTCGCACATCTCCATCTCGATTTCGCGGATAAACGGCTCCAGCGCGGCGTTCACCTTGTCGATATCTTCATAGCGAATACCCGGCATCGCCAGTTTCTGCCGTGTGGTTAAGTGAATCTGCCCGTTGCCCCAGGTTTGGGCAATATGCTGGGCGACGGATAAAAGATGGGCAGGCAGAATGCCGCCGGGCACCCGTACGCTGACCATCGCCTCGCCACGGACTTTGGACAGCCGGTACTCGTTATTCGCCCTGGCTTTGATAATATCGATATCCATACTCATCGTTGCGCTCCTTAATCAGCGAAAGCCTGGGCCCCGGCGTAGTTAAATACCGGGCCATCGACACAGACATACACATCGCCCATCCGGCAGTGCCCGCATTTGCCTGTTGAGCAGGCCATCCGGCGTTCATAGTCCACCCAGATTTGTTGCGGGGCAAAACCGCGATCGCGCAGCATCTGAACGGTAAATTTGATCATCACCGGCGGGCCGACAACGATAGCCTGGGTCTGCGCAAGCTGGGGTAGCGCAAGGGTTGGGAGATAATCGGTCACCCGGCCAATGCGGTGCTGCTCGTCTTCTTCGCCCTCATCAAGGGTCAGGATCAGATTGTGCGTTTTGCGCCACAGCGACATTTCATCTTTGTAGAGCACGCTGTCGCGATTTTTGTAGCCCAGAATGATATCCAGACGGGCAATTTCAGCCGGATTTTCACTGAAATAGCGCAGCAGACCTTTTACTGGCGCCACGCCCGTGCCTCCCGCTACCACCAGCAGCGGTTTGTGGCGGAACATCTCCAGCGGATAGCCGTGGCCGTAACAGCCGCGCAGCCAGAGTGAGTCGCCAACATGGAGACAAAACAGCGCGCCGGTCACTTTACCGACGTTACGGATCAGCAGATCTATCCAGCCGTCGCCGTAATCAGAAACAGAAATCGGCGCTTCACCCACCCGCGGCAAAGAGACCTCGACAAACTGGCCAGGACGGGCCGGAAGGTCGGTCGCCACGCGGAAATTCCACTCCAGCGCGGTATGTTTTTTGATATCAATAATGGTGTAAGCCGCCGGTAACAGAGGGTGTTCAGGCTTATGGAAGGTACATTGCTGGCTCATAGGTTCGCCTCCTGCGCCAGGGCTTGTTCAACGGTGTCAGTCATTTTATTGATAATCAAAGAAAATTTAATGTACTGCGGACAACGATCGTCGCAGCGGCCGCAGCCGACGCACATATGCTGCGTTCCGGCGCGCGCTTTATAATCGTTCACCTTATGGAGGGCGCGGTAGCGCAGGCGGCTCCCCGGCTGGGGGCGAAAGCCGTGGCCGCCCGCCATATCGCTGAACCCCGGTATCAGACAGCTGGCCCACTGTCGGCGGCGCTCGCCGCGCTGCGGATTTTCTTCATAGGCCACGTCAAACAGGCTGTAGCAGGTGCAGGTTGGGCAGCCGGTGGTACAGCGCCCGCAGCTGATGCAGCGCGAATCATAAGCCTGCCACAGCGGGTGGTGGGTGAGGATGTCGCGGATTTTCTGCGGATCGTCGCAAACGCTGTCCGGCGTGCGTACCTGCTCTTTATTCTGTTCGACAAAGCCGGGCGTGTAGTCGCACGCCTCGCCGAGGTTGGCGAAAAACGGCAGCAGTTCGCTCGCTTTCACGCAGACTTTCGCGCCCTCGTCGCTAAAGCGTACCGCTGCCGACCACGCCTCCGTACGGTTGCTCCCCATCGACACGCAAAAGCAGTTGTCGAAGGATTCTTCACACTCAATCAGCACAAAGCGGATTTTGTCGCGCAGCAGCTGATAGCTATAATCCGCGTTGCCGCCGTTTTGCAGATACATATAATCCAGCCGCGACATGGCGTTAATATCGCACGCGCGGGCGAATATCAGCATTGGCGTAGTATCCACCTCCGCGATTTGAATCGTCTCTTTATCAAAATAGAACAACGTTTCGGTAATCGGGGTGATTACCGTATTCGGCGACATATGTGATTTTTCCTGCCAGACAATATCTGACCACGCACTGACCGGTTGATAAATCACATTGTCGGTATCGGAAAAACGCCCGCCGCGATATTCCGCACTGGGGGCATAGACCCGCCACGCCTTATTCAGCCGACTTAAAAGCTCGCTGAATTCATCAGGCTTTATTTTCAGGTTCATTGGCATTCTCACAAAGCGAAAAAAATATTAATAATATTTATAAATTAAGCGCCCAGGCGATGCGCACCGCCTCTCTTTATCTCTTCACAAAGGATTCAAGAAAATCACAAATATCGTCGTAGTCTCTTTCGCCGCTAAAGCGTCCCCGCTCTTTGCCGTCCCTAAAGACCGCCACCACAGGAATCCCCGTAATGTGATACTGCGTTTTCAACGCTTCGTGGGTATCGATATCGACAAAGCGAACGCTAAAGCAGTCTTTAAATTCGCTGGCCAGCGCCTCTTCCAGCACCGGATGCAGCGCTTTACAGTGGACGCAGCGTTCAGCACCGAACAGCACCAGCGTCGGTTTATCGCAGGCCTCAGTTGGGGTGGCAAAGAGTGTGGTTGTCACCGGCTGGAATAACGCGGTGTCGACGCTAAACACTTTCTCCCGTGCTGCCAGATCTTCCTCATCATCGGTGGCGACACACAGAGCGACATCATTGTAATAAGGTAGCGTGCCCTCGACGTCGATCACCACTTTTGCCCCGAGCTTACCCGCGCCGGGCAGGCGATAGGTGGTGTTGTCGACGGGCGCTATCGCTGTCTCCTGCGGCTTCGGCTCCTGGGGAACGTAATCGTAGGGGTAGCGGTAAGCGCGATAGATCATATTGGTTTTTGGCCCGGTTTCGTTATGGGTGTAGTACGGCGAGATCCACTCCCAGACGATCTCTTTTTCCGGGGTCACTTCGATGACGCGGCCATCTGAACCTTCATCGATAAGCGTATTTCCGTTCGGCAAACGCTGGGCGCTGCTGACATAGGGGCTGTAAAATTTGCTGGCGTCGGTGGGCATGGTGTGGCCAAGGTCTTTCGGTGTCACCTGCCAGATAACCTTAAGGGTGGTCGGGTCAAATTCAATCACCCGGCTGTAGTCACGCAGCGCATTCTTCGCACCATGTTTTGACGAAGGGTTTGGCACCCCGTAGCCGCCCCAGCCGCCGTTATCAAACACCAGCACGTTCCCTTCCCCTGGCAGGCCGCGCGGGATCATATGGAAGTGGTGCTGGCCTATAATCCAGCCCAACTTTTTCAGCTCAGGGGTCGCATTGAAATCCGGCCCAATGCGCCAGACGATGTTGCCGCTCTCTTTATCAAGAATGGCCAGAATATTGGCTTCGCGGCAGTCGAAAATGATGTTGTCGGGTTTAAAGCGCATATCGCCGCCATCGTGCCATTTGTTAGGCCCGAGATAGCTCATGCTGTTGATGTGCAGATAGTCGCCGGTGCCGCCGTCGGATGAGCGCATATTGGGATCGCGGAACAGCACGTTTTTCGCCGCTTCATCAAAACCCAGTTCGTCAAAGTGGTCGCTGGCGCACCATTGCCACAGGATATTGCCCTGCCAGTCCACCTCATACATCACGTCATCAAGCAGTTTCTTGTCGGAAATTTTCGGATTATGAATCGTGCGGTGCGCCAGAATCAGCGTGTTGCCTTCGAGCGCTTTCGCCGCCATTCCCGGTACATAGTACCCCACCGGGTTACCTTCCCGCTGATAGTCGTGGTGACTACGCGCCATCCAGCCGTGGTCACGGCCCGGATCGTTAATTTCTTCGAATTTATTGAAACGCCAGACGACATTGCCGTCATAGTCGATCTGCTGGAGGTTGACGCCATCCTGCATCCCATAATCCGGGTGCCGAAAGCCCGACTGCCCCATGACGTAACCACCGGGCAGCAGCTTCGGCGGGAAGCCCTGCATCTTCCAACGGCGCACTTCATTGCCGTTCATATCAAACAGCAGGATGCCGTCATTAATCAGCGGCACAAGGGTGTATCCGTTGTAGCATTTTTGTGGATCGTAACGGGTAACACCATGTGGAAAAACAAGCGGTTGTCCCATGATATAACTCCTTAATGAATTGATTTACGCCTGCGTATTGAGCGGGATCGTTTTGCACTCCAGTAACGTGCCGTTTTGGTAACGGGCGAGCGCGGGGGTAGCGCTAAGTTCAAGCTGACGAAACAGCAGATCGTGCCGGGTAACATCAATGCGTCGTACCTGGCTTTGCGCCTGTAGCGCCTGTTCAATGGCGGGCAATTGAGCCTGTTGCGCGCTGCTGTACGGGTCCCAGAACAGCACCGTCATTGCGCCGGAATCGGCTGAGAGCAGGGTTGCGATATCCGCTTTTTCCTGCAGGTAGTGTTCCACCCCTGTCGCGGCGATAGCGCCGTCGGCAGCGGCTGTCACCACCTGGCGCAACGGCGTATTACGTAAATCGCCCACCGCATAGACCCCAGGACAGCTGGTTTCACAGCGGACGTTGGTGATGAGATAGCCGTGGCTGTCGCGTTTTATCCAGTCGGGAATGAAATCGGCTTGCGGCACCATGCCAATAAACATAAAAATCCCGTCTGTGGGAATGGTCGCCAGTTCGCCGGTCAGCACGTTTTGTAGCTCAAGACGCTCGACGCGCTCCCCGCCCTGAATATCGTGCAGCGTACTGTTCCAGATAAACTCGATGCGCGGATTACGCATGGCTTTTTCCGCCGCCAGCCTGTTGCAGTCGAGATGCCCCTCTTCATGAATGACGATCACCGTCACCTTGCGGGCATAGCGGGTTAACCAGTCGGCTTCCTCTATTGCCTGATCGCCAGCACCAAGCACATGGATGGCTTTATCACGATAGAACTCGCCATCGCAGGTGGCGCAGTAGGCCACGCCGCGTCCGGCAAACTCATGTTCTGCGGGAATACCGGAACCGCGGGGCCGGGTGCCGCTCGCCAGCACCAGGCTGTGGCTTAAGACACTGCCGCGCCGCCGGGTGACCACTTCAAAGAGATCGCCGCTGCGGCGAATGTCGCTGACGGTGGCCCGTAAAAATTCCACCGAGGGGAAGTTTTCCACATGCTGCTTAAACCGCTGCATTAGCCCCTCGCCACTCTCAGCGGGCACGCCGGGGTAGTTGTGAATCTCCGCCGTATCATTAATCCGCCCGCCGGCGTGGCCTTTTTCTAGTAACAGTGTTTTCAGCCCGGCACGCCCCGCATAAACAGCCGTACTTAACCCACCCGGCCCGGCGCCAATAATCAGTGTGTCGTAGATATCAGTCATTTGTTTTCCTTAACGTTTAATCGTTCTGCCCTGCGCTACAAAAAAGGGAGGTGTCCCGCGTTAAACGTCAGCCGCAGGCAGTGAAAAAGACAAGGCAGTAAAACGGACGGGCGTGGACAGCCGGGGATAGCATTCACTCACCCCATGGATAATGGCGGAGAAACGACAAAATAGCAGATAATGCGCTACCGGAGAAATAAAGCAGGGTAATTAGCGTATTGTAGTGTTCTCCTGTAACAGGATTCCTTAATATAAGGATAAAATGGCACGTCTCTTAACAACCGCCTTAAACATAATCAATTTATCCGACCTTAAGGAGAAGAAAAATATAAATTACCTATTATCGTTACCATAAATTTATATTAAAAAAATCGATATACGCGATACCAGTCACATTATTTTTCTTTGCACAATAATTAATCACGCCTCACCTGAAATATAAACCTCGTTATCATTTATTAAAATAATATTTAGGGCTGATCTATCATAAATAATGACTTATAAGGCCAGCGACATTAGCGGAGAAAAGCACGCAAAGTTTAAAATTAGCGCCACCGCCGCCCTGGATGCGCTGCGCTTATCCGGGCTACCTTATCGTAGCCCGGATAAGGCGTAGCCGCATCCGGGAAAGCAGAGCGCTAAATCAGGCCGGGTACGGGTGAACCTGCCGCCAGTGGTCGGCTATCTGCTGGCGGGTGCAGACCCACACCCGGTCATGCTGACCAATATAATCGAGGAAACGCTGCAGAGCGCGAAAGCGACCTGGCCGCCCCAGCAGGCGGCAGTGCATGCCAACCGACATCATCTTCGGCGTTGTCTCTCCTTCCGCGTACAGCACATCAAAGCTGTCTTTCAGGTAGGTGTAAAACTGCTCGGCGGTGTTAAAGCCCTGGGCGGTGGCGAAGCGCATGTCGTTGGCGTCCAGGGTATAGGGAATGATCAGGTGCGGCTTTTCGCTGCCGTCACTACAGGTGACGCGGCTCCAGAACGGCAGATCGTCGCCGTAATAGTCGCTGTCATAGTCAAAGCCGCCGTGCTCCACCACCAGCTGGCGGGTATTGGGGCTGTCGCGGCCGGTATACCAGCCGGTCGGCGCTTTACCAAACAGATCGGTTAACACCTGCACCGCCTTGTGCAGGTGCGCGCGCTCCTGCTCGCTATCCATATTCTGATAGTGGATCCAGCGCCAGCCGTGGCTCACCACATCGTAATTCGCCGCTTTAATCGCCGCGACAATCTCCGGCTGGCGGGCCAGCGCCATCGCCACGCCGAACACCGTCAGCGGCAGCCCGCGCTTAACAAACTCCTGATGAATGCGCCAGAACCCGGCGCGGCTGCCGTATTCATACAGCGAATCCATCGACATATGCCGATCCGGGTAGCTGGCCGCGCCGATGATGTCGGAGAGAAACTGCTCCGATCCGGCGTCGCCGTGCAGGACGTGGTTTTCCGCCCCTTCTTCATAGTTCAGCACGAACTGTACCGCGATGCGCGCCTGCTGCGGCCACTGCGCATGGGGCGGCTTACCGGCATAGCCGCGCAGGTCGCGCGGATAGTTGTCGTCAAAATAGCTCATCTCTCTTCCTTACATTAAGTTGTGAAATTGACCGCTCAGCGCTTTGGCTTCCGGGAAGGCCAGGTCGCCCCGTTTGCTGGTGCCAAGGCCCAGCGCCACCAGCGACTCCACCATCTTTACCGCCGCGCTGACGCCGTCGATCACCGGCACCTGCAGCTCGTGGGTCAGCTCCTGCGCCAGCGTCGCCATACCGCCGCAGCCCAGCACAATCGCCCCGCTGCCATCCTCTTTCAGCGCCTGAATGCAGCGGGCGCGCACTCTCTCCTGCGCCAGGCCGCTGCCGTCCTCCAGCGCCAGCACCGGCAAATCGATAGCGTGCAGGGCGGCGCAATGGGCCTCAAACCCGTACTGCCGTAACAGATGGCGGGCGATGATCAGCGTGCGTGGCAGGGTGGTGACGATGGAAAAGCGGGTCGCCACCAGCGTCGCCATATGCATGGCGGCCTCGGCAATGCCAACCACCGGCCCCTGCGCCAGCTCACGCGCTGCCAGCAGTCCGGGGTCGCCAAAACAGGCGATAACGTGGCCGTCCACCCCCTGCTGCCGCCCGGCTTTAATCTGTTCGAGAACGCCAATCGCGGCGATGGCCTCGTCGAAATGGCCTTCAATAGAGGGCACGCCCTGGGTGGGGCAGACCGCCAGAATATCGGTACCCGGCGCGGCGACCGCCCGGGCGGCGTCGCCTATGGTCTGCGTCATCCCCTGGCTGGTGTTGGGGTTAATCACTTGTATACAGATGCCCGCCATTACGCCTCCTTATAGTCCGCAAACAGCCGGGCGAAATCGGGCAGGCAGACGCCCGCACGCTCAAAACAGAGGCTGGCGACAATATGTTCAAAATGGTGCGTCAGCGCCGCGCTGAGCGGCGCAAGCGCTTTCTGGCGCAGCAATGTGACCAGCTCGCTATGATCGTTGCAGCGACACCCCTGCCGCCACGGCGCGCCCCAGGCGGCAATCACCAGCGACGACCGCTGGCACAGGTGGGTCACCATGGCGGTAAGTACCGGGTTGGCAGAGATAGCCTGTAGCTGAATATGAAAATCGGCGGAGTGGCGGATGGCCGCCGGGCCGTCGCCTGCCTCGTGGGCTTGCTGCTCCTGGCGAATCAGCGCCTCCAGCGCGGCAAGATGCGGCGGCTGGCAGCGGGCAAGAATATCCGGCAGATTAGCCACCTCCAGCAGGGCACGGGTACGGAAAACCGCCTGCGCCTCTTCCACCGTCGGGCTGGCGACCTGTGCACCACGTTTGGGCGTTAAGGTGACCATTTGCACAGCGGCGAGACGTTGCAGCACTTTACGGATGCCGGTACGGCTTACGCCAAACACCTCCGCCAGCGCCTCCTCCGGTAATTTGCTCCCCGGCAGAAGCTGATGTTCGACAATCGCCGTCATCAGCGCCTGGTAGATGTTTTCGTCCTTATCCTGCACGGCTGGCGCGGCCTGCGGGCTTTTTTTATTCACCATTCACTACTCCGGTTTTTTACTTTTCCGCATCGTTCCGTATACAGAAAATTCATTTATTGGATACAAAGCCAACCATTCTGGCCTGAATCCTGCACCTGCCTGTCGACTCCCTTTCAACGGGCTTTCATTCACAGGAGCAGGTTTCATGCCAAATACAGAAACACATCCGCTTAATGCCGCTGACGCCGGTGCAGGCTACAGCCCGCGGCTTTGTAATGACGATCTGGCCCCTACGCGGGATCAGAACTGGAGCTGGTACAACATCTTCTCTTTCTGGATGTCCGACGTGCACAGCATGGGGGGCTATGTGGTGGCGGCGAGCTTCTTCACCCTCGGGCTGGCAAGCTGGCAGGTGCTGCTCTGCCTGCTGGTGGGAATTTGTATCGTGCAGCTCTGCGCCAACCTGGTGGCGAAGCCCAGCCAGATGGCGGGGGTGCCGTACGCGGTTATCTGCCGACAGGCGTTCGGCGTGTTCGGGGCCAATATTCCGGCGGTGATCCGCGGGCTTATCGCCTTTGCCTGGTACGGTATCCAGACCTATCTGGCGGCCAACGCCCTGATGCTGGTACTGCTGAAATTCTGGCCCGCTCTGACGCCGCTGACCGAGGGGTCGCTGCTTGGCCTGTCGCATCTTGGCTGGCTGTGTTTTGCCATCATGTGGGTATTGCAGGCGATGGTTTTCTGGCACGGCATGAGCGCCATCAAGCGCTTTATTGATATCGCGGGGCCGGCGGTCTACGTGGTGATGCTGGCGCTGGCGGGCTGGATTGTATACAAAACCGGGATCGACGGGATCTCCTTCACCCTCGCCAGTAAATCCCTGACCGCCGGAGAGCAGACCTGGCAGATGATCACCGCCACCGCGCTGGTGGTCTCTTATTTCTCCGGGCCGCTGCTCAACTTTGGCGACTTCTCCCGCTACGGCAAAAGCATGGGCGAAATCCGCCGCGGCAACCGCTGGGGGCTGCCGTTCAACTTCCTGCTCTTCTCGCTGGTGACCGTGGTGATTGTCTCCGGCACCCAGTCGCTGTTTGGCCGTATGATCACCGACCCTATCGAGACCGTAAGCCGGGTGGGCAACGACCTGGCGGTGGCGATTGGCCTGCTGACCATGATTACCGCCACCATCGGCATTAATATCGTCGCCAACTTCGTCTCGCCCGCCTTTGATTTCTCTAACTGTTCGCCGCAGAAAATCAGTTTCCGTACCGGGGGGATGATCGCCGCCATCGGCTCGATCCTGCTGACGCCGTGGAACCTGTTCAACTCGCCGGAGCTTATCCACTACACCCTGGACGTGCTCGGCGCGTTTATCGGCCCGCTGTTCGGCATCCTGATCGCTGACTTTTACCTGATCAAGCGCGGCCAGGTGTCGGTAGACGATCTCTTTGACGACACGCCGAAAGGGAAATACTGGTATCGCAACGGCTTTAACCCGAAAGCCATCGCCGCGCTGGTGCCCTCCGTCGCCGTGGGGCTGGTGATCAGCTTTATTCCGGCGCTGCACGAGGTCGCCAACTTTAGCTGGTTTATCGGCGTGCTGCTGGGGGGCGTCACCTACCGCTGGCTGGCCCGTGACGAACGCGCCGTCGCCGCCTCACGCTTCCCCGCGCAGGTTGCGCCGCAAAAAGAGTGATCCTCTCGCCGCGACACGCCGTCGCGGCGGTTAACTGGCACCGCTTTTGCTTTATTATTTTTCCGAGGGAACTGACTAAGGTTGTAATGATGATTGACTACCATGCCGCCGTGCGCGGCGCGCTTTTTGATATCAGAGACGTCTGCGACAGTGCCGATGAGATTGCCCGCCAGGCGCGCTACCTTGATGACGGGCTGCTGTTTATCCGCGACGGGCGCATCGCCGCGCGCATGAGCTGGCAGGAGGGCGAGCAGTATCTTGACCCGCAAAAAGGCTATACCGACCTGCGCGGTCACATTCTGCTGCCAGGTTTTGTCGATGCCCACATTCACTACCCGCAGACCGAGATGATCGGCGCGTTCGGCGAGCAGCTGCTGGAGTGGCTCTCTACCTATACCTTCCCGGTGGAGAGCCAGTTTGCCGACCCGGCCTACGCGGCGGAGATCGCGCAGTTTTTTATCGACCAGTTGCTGAGCCACGGCACTACCACCGCGATGGTCTTCTGCACCCTGCACCCGGAGTCGGTCAACGCCCTGCTAACCGAAGCCTTAAAGCGCGATATGCGACTGATTGCCGGTAAGGTGATGATGGACCGCCATGCGCCGGACTACCTCACCGAAACCGCCGAACAGAGCTACCGGCAAACCCGCGAGCTTATCCAGCGCTGGCAGCACCAGGGGCGGCTGGGCTACGCCATTACGCCGCGCTTCGCCCCCACCTCTACCCCCGAACTGCTCGATGCGGTTCGCCGCCTGCGGGAGGAGTTCCCTGACACCTGGCTGCAAACGCACCTTAGCGAGAACCCTAACGAAGTAGCGTGGGTTAACGACCTCTGGCCGGAGCATGCGCGTTACCTGGATGTCTATCACCACTACCAGCTTACCGGCGAGCGCAGCGTGTTCGCCCACGGGATCCACCTCCACGCCGATGAGTGGCAGTGTCTGCACGATACCGGCTCTGCGGTGGCGTTCTGCCCCACCTCCAATCTGTTTCTTGGCAGCGGGCTGTTCCGCCTGCCCGCCTGCTGGCGGCATAAGGTACGTATGGGGATCGGCACCGACGTTGGGGCGGGAACCACATTCAGCATGCTGCGCACGCTGGGGGAGGCGTACAAGGTGGGGCAGTTGCAAAGCTATCGCCTGCGCGCCAGCGAAGCGTTTTATCACGCGACGCTTGGCGGGGCGCACGCCCTGCGGCTGGACGATAAGATTGGCAATTTCGCCGTCGGCAAAGAGGCGGATTTTATCGCTATCGACCCGGCGGTGACGCCGTTGCAGCGCCTGCGGGTCGAGCGCTGTAAGGATGTTTATGAGACGCTGTTTGTGCTGATGACCTTAGGCGACGAGCGTAATATCCGTGAGACATGGATAAACGGGCAGCGCGCCTGGGCCGCCTCAGCTACCCCGGTAGGTTGACCAGCCGCCGGGGGCTATCAAAAAACGGCAGGTGGAAATGCCCCTCTGCCGTTTCCGCCACCGTAAAATCAATCTGCGCGCAGGGAAAAATCGTCGTAATGCCCTGTGCGGCAAACCACGCCCCGGTCTGCGCCACCAGGCGGTATTGCCCCGGCGTTAACGACGCCAGCGCGCTGATTCGCCCGTTGGCATCGGTGCTCCCTTCGGCGATAACCGTTTCACCGCGCAGGAGAATCACCTTAACCCCCTGCGCCGGTTTGCCTGTTGAAATAGCCAGAATATGGGTGCTGAGAGTGCTCATTGTCCGATTGTTCCTTCCAGTCGTAATAAGGTGATGTCCCGTAACTCCCCCAGCGCCCGGGCCGTCTCTTCGGCGTCGCTGAGGGTCAGCCGCTGCGCCAGCGCCTGTAAAATCTCCTCACCGCTGCGCCCTTTGGCGCGAATCAAAAAGACCCGGCCAAAGCGCGCCTCATAGCGCGCGTTTGCCGCTTTCAGGGCCTGCGCCAGCGCGACATCATCGGCATTGACCGAGGCCTGCTCCTGGCGCGAGAGCGCGGCGTGGCGCTGCTCGCCCGTCGGCTTTTCGCCGATCCGTGGATGGGCGCTCAGTGCCTGTTCCAGTTCGGCGCGGCCCCATGTTTGCGTCAGTTCGCGCGCGGCATGATGCAGCGCGCTCAGGTCAGCGTAAGGGCGCCCGGCCGCCAGCGCCTGCGTCCACGCGGGAATAGCCACGCAGGGTTGCAGCAGCGCGCGGGCGGCGTCCTCCGCCAGCAGGTTAAAGTGACTCAGCGCGATCATCACGGCTCCCTTTTACGACCACAACGGCCTCGTGTTCTTGCGGAATAATATAGTTCAGCACAATCGCCACCAGCCCGCCGCAGGTGGCCGCCGAGCCAAACAGGTTACCGATAAGCGGCGGAAAGTGGGACAAAAAGGCCGGTACGGCTTCCACGCCCATGCCGAAGCCAAACGCCAGGCCGACAATCAGCATGTCGCGGCGGGTAAGCGGGTTCTGGGTGATGATTCGAATACCTGCCGCCACCACGCAGCCGAACATCACCATCGTCGCGCCCCCCAGCACCGGCAACGGGATCTGCCGCAGCACCTCGCCAAACGGCGGAAACAGCCCCAGTAGGATCAGAATCACCCCGATATAGCGGCCAACAAAGCGGCTGGCGACGCCGGTCATCTGGATTACGCCATTGTTCTGCGCGAACGTGGTATTAGGAAAGGCGCAGAGCATGGCGGCCACCATACAACTGATGCCGTCGGCCAGAATCCCGCCTTTCAGCCGTGAGCGAAAAGCGCCGTCTTCAATCGACTGCCGGGAGATGAGGCAGTTGGCGGTAAGGTCGCCCACCGCCTCCAGGATGCAGACCAGCGAAACCAGCGCAATGGGCAGGAAAATAGCGCCGTTAAAGTTAAAGCCAAACGGGAACAGCGCCGGGATGCGAAACCAGGCTTCACCGACGCCGCTGAAATGGAACTGGCCGGTGAATGCGGCGGCAATGCAGCCCACCGCGATACCCACCACCACCGACGAGAGGCGCAGCCAGCGGTTTTTGGCGCAGCTCAGCACCACGATAACCGCCAGCGTACCCGCGCCGAGGGCGATGTTGCTCATGCTGCCGAACGCGGCCGATTTCTCGCCGCCGCACCAGTTAAGCACGCTCACTTTAATCAGGCTGATGCCGATAAGCGCAATCACGCTGCCGGTAATAATCGGCGTAAAAATGCGCTTTAACGGTTCGATAAAGCGGCTGACCACCACCGGCACCAGCGCGGCAACGAAATTAACGCCAAAGAGCATCGCCATCACATCCTGCGGCGTGCCCCCCTGCGCTTTGACCCACATGCCTCCGGCAATGGCCACCCCCAGAAAAGCGAAGCTGGTGCCCTGCATGCAGATCATCCCCGCGCCGATTCCCCATACCCGGTTAGACTGCAAAAAGGTGCCAATTCCCGACGCCAGCAGCGACATGCTGATGAGATAAGGCATCCACTCCCCCAGCCCCAGCGTCGCGCCAATGATCAGCGGCGGCGTAATAATGCCGACCAGCCCCGCCAGTACGTGCTGCAGAGCGCTAAAGAAAGCCGGAAGCGGCGGAATACGCTGCTCCAGACCGTACAATAAAGAGCTGTTCTTTTCATCAGACATGGCGGTGACATCCCGTAGTAAGCAAAGGTGGTGGGTCTGATGCACAAAGCAGGCCAGAGTCGGCAAAGCCGCGCCCCGGCGTGAAACTTTAGATTCTTCATTGCTTTTCAGGAAATTTTTGATTCATAAAAAGGCACGTTTCACGGTGCCTTGCACCATAACTGCGCAGCCGGACGGTGAACGGGCCGGAAAACAGGCGTTGCGAACCTGGTACGCAAATTGCTGACCTCCAGAACACGTTATAAAAAGGAGAGAGCAATGAAAGCACTGGTTATCGGCGCCGGGATCGGCGGGCTGAGCGCGGCGGCGGCCTTACAGCAGGCGGGCATTGAGTGCGAGGTGTTCGAGGCGGTGAAAGAGATCAAGCCGGTGGGCGCCGCCATCTCTGTCTGGCCCAACGGCGTAAAATGTATGCGCCATCTCGGCATGGGCGACATTATGGAGACCTACGGCGGGCCGATGCGCTTTATGGCCTATAAGGATTACCGCCGGGGCGATACCCTGACGCAGTTCAGCCTCGCGCCGCTGGTTGCGCGCACCGGCGGCCGCCCCTGCCCGGTGTCGCGCACGGAGCTACAGCGTGAAATGCTCAACCACTGGGGGCGCGACAAGGTGCAGTTCGGCAAGCGGGTGGCAAGCGCGCAGGAGACCGCCGACGGCGTGCAGGTGTGGTTTACCGACGGCACTCATGCCCACGGCGATATGGTGATAGCCGCCGACGGCAGCCATTCGGCCCTGCGTCCGTTCGTGCTGGGCTATACGCCGGAACGCCGCTACGCGGGCTACGTCAACTGGAACGGCCTGGTGGAGATTGATGAAGCCATCGCCCCGGCCGAGCAGTGGACCACCTTCGTTGGCGAAGGCAAGCGGGTATCGCTGATGCCGGTCTCCGACGGGCGCTTTTACTTCTTCTTTGATGTGCCGCTGCCTGCCGGTCTGGCGGAAGATCGCAGCACCCTGCGCGCTGACCTGACCCGCTACTTTAGCGGCTGGGCGCCGCCGGTGCAGCGGCTGATCGCGGCGTTAAACCCGCAAACCACTAACCGCATTGAAATCCATGATATCGAACCCTTCGACAGGCTGGTGCGCGGGCGGGTGGCGTTACTGGGCGATGCCGGCCACAGCACCACGCCGGATATCGGCCAGGGGGGCTGCGCGGCGATGGAGGATGCGGTAGTGCTGGGAGAGTGCGTTAAACGCCACGCCGACATCGACGAGGCGCTTCGCCAGTATGAAGCGCAGCGCTGCGACCGGGTACGTGACCTGGTGCTGAAAGCCCGCAAGCGCTGCGATATCACCCACGGCAAGAATATGGCGCTGACCCAGGCGTGGTATCAGGAGCTCAGCGAGGAGACCGGCGAGCGCATTATCAACGGCCTGTGCGAAACCATTCAGGGCGGCCCGCTGGGCTAACGCCCCACGCTCTGCATCTCCTCCAGCACCAGGGTCAGTTTCTGAATCGCCATCTGCGCCGGGCGGGAAAGCTGGCGGGATGGCGCGGCGCACAGCGCCAGGGTCAGCGGCCGTAGCAGCTTATTGCGCAGCGGCACAAAGGCCAGTTCGCCACGCTGCACCTCATCCAGCACGTCCAGCAGGCTGAGCACCGTCACCCCACCCCGTCGGACCAGCGATTTAATCAGCCGGATATCGTTGCAGCTGATGCTGTTGGTCGGCGCGAAGTCGTAGTGACGGTACAACAGGCCGACGCGATCGTGAACGATCAGCGGCGCGCCGGGCAGTATATGCCGCTCCTCGCTCAGCTCCGCGGGCGACAGCGCCGTCGCGCCTGCCAGCGGATGATCCGCGGACAGCACCACCCCCATCGCCAGCTCAACAAACGCCAGCACGTTCAGCCCCGCCTGGCCCTGCGGGTCGAGGATCAGGCCGAAGTCGAGATCGGCCCGGCGCACGTTTTCGCTGACGGTATGGCTGTCCGCCACTTGCAGCACCAGTTCCAGCCACGGCTGGCTGGCGATGATATCCGCCAGCGCCGAGGCAAAGCATCCCTCCGCCAGCGCCTGCACCATCCCCACGCTGACCGTGCCGCGTTTTAGCCCCTGTAGCTCGTCAAACTTCTGACGGGTGAGCTGGAACTCTTTCTGCCAGCGCAGCAGATTGTCGTAAAACAGCTCCCCCGCCGTGGTCATTCGCAGCCCGTCAGGCAGCCGCTCAAACAGCGGCGTACCAAAGTGCTCCTCCGCCTGCAGGATCTGCCGGTTAATGGCCGACGCCGAAATATGCAGCTGCTCCGCCGCCCGGCGCAGGCTACCGCTGCGGGCGACTTCGGCGAAATAGAGCGCAAAGCGGGAAAATGGACTCATGGGGCACCTGTACACATTTTTGCAACGGGTAAGTGAATTCTTGCTGATGGATGTGAACACCCTAATGTGACAACAATAAATTTACAACAAATAAACAATGACCTTCTGTGAGCAGGAATAACGACCATGAAAACACCTTTTCCCACCCCGCCCGCCCACTGCACTTTTGAGCCGGACGACTGGCTGCGCCTGGCAAAATGCTGGCATCCCGTCGCCCGCGCCTGTGATATCGGCCCCGCCCCGGTAAAAGCGACGCTGCTGGATGAACAGCTGGTTATCTACCGCGTAAAGGGCCAGGTAGTGGTTGCGAAAGATGTCTGCCCGCACCGCGGCGTGCCGCTGACGCTCGGCTTTCATGATGAAGAGGGGATTGTTTGCCCCTACCACGGCCTGCGCTTCGGCGAGGATGGCCGCTGTAACCGCATCCCCTCCAGCCCCGACCAGCCGGTTCCGGCGAAGCTCAACCTCACCAGTTTTGCGGTTGAGGAGCGCTACGGCCTGATCTGGACCTGCCTGGCGTTCGATCCGCAGGATCCCCAGCCGTTGCCCACCATGCCCCACTGGCATGACGACGGCTTTCAGCAGATTAACTGCCCCGCGTTTGAGGTGAACGGCTTTGCCGGACGCCAGGTGGAGGGCTTTCTCGACGTCGCCCACTTCGCCTGGATCCACACCGATACCTTCGCCGATCCGGATAATCAGGTGGTGCCGGACTACAACCCGCAGGAGACCGGGTTTGGCTTTATCGCCGATTACTGGAGTTCAGTAGGCAACTACCCGGCCAGTTCAGAATTCCGCGCCCCGGAAGGGTTCCAGTGGCTGCGCCATTTCGAAATGCACCTGCCGTTTACCGCCACGCTGACCATCCATTTCCCCGGCGAGGCGCGGCTGGTGATCATGAATGCGGCCTCGCCGGTCTCCTCCCGGGTGACCCGCATGTTCGCGCCGATTGCGCGTAATTTTGACCTGCATGTTCCCGTCGAGGAGGTGCACGCCTTTAACCTGCGCGTCTTCGAAGAGGATCGCCTGATGGTGGAGACGCAGCGCCCGGAGCGGTTACCGCTGGACCTGACGCTGGAGGCGCATATTCCCGCCGACAGAAGCTCCATTGCCTACCGCCGCGGCCTGAAAAAAATGGGCTTTGGCGACTTTTTCCTCGTCTAAGGAGCAGCGTATGAGCGACGTGCTGAGCGTGGTGGTTGACGGCATCTGGCGGCAGGGCGACAGGAACCTTGCGGTGCGGCTGGTGACGGAAAACGGCGCTGCCCTTCCCGGCTGGCAGCCGGGGGCGCATATTGACGTGCATCTTCCCTGCGGCCTGATCCGCCAGTATTCACTGACCGGCGACGCGGCCCGGGCCGAAAGCTACCTGATCTGTGTTGCCCAGGAGGGCGCATCGCGCGGCGGCTCGCGCTATATCCACGAGACCCTGCGGCCAGGGCAGAAACTGCTGATTTCTCCCCCGCGCAATCTGTTCACGCTGCATGAAGATGAACCGGTTATTCTGCTGGCTGCCGGGATAGGCATCACGCCGCTTTACGCCATGCTGCTGCGCCTGGAGGCCGCTGGCCGCCCCTTCGCTCTGCACTACTTTGTGAAGCATCGCGGCAGCGCCGCGTTTTTGCCCGAGCTGACGCGCCCATTTAACCACGGCGTCTGCGTGGTGCACTGCTCCGCAGAAGGCCAAAGCCCACGTAACACGCTCGCTGAGATTTTGCCCGGTCCGGATAGCTGGCGGCATCTCTACGTTTGCGGGCCGGTCGGTTTTATGGCGGCGGTGAGAGACGCCGGGGCGGCAAAAGGCTGGCCGGAGGAACGCATCCACAGCGAAGCCTTTCAGCCCGTTGCGCCGCCCGTGGCGCTGGGCGAAGAGACCTTTACCGTTACGCTGGCCTCAAGCGGGGAGTCGTGGCCGGTGCCAGCGGGTCAGAGCATTGCCCGCGTCCTGCAGGACCACGGCGTGGCGGTGCCGCTCTCCTGTGAAATGGGAATTTGCGGCGCTTGCCTGACCCCGGTGATTGATGGCACGGTGGATCACCGCGACACGGTCCAGTCGGAGGCCGAAAAATCCGCCAGCGCGCAGCAAATAGCCTTATGCTGCTCCCGTAGCCGTTCCGCCAGATTAGTGATTGACTTATGAGTGCGCTATTGCTCAGCAGGAATAAGCGCGCCGGGAAATATATGCACGGGAATTATTGAATGCAAAAAATAAGGCACCTGACGGTGCCTTGGGCAGACCATTAATAACCTGAAAAACCACAGGGTATTATCAGATAACTTAACTCATGCTCTCATCCCCGGAAGGGGAGGCGCCTTTAAGCAATTGTTCTGCCTCGCGAATGCGCAGTATTCTCCTTTCATCTACCGCCTCGTCCGCAGTATGCCTGAGCGTATCAAGCAGGCTATCCCGGGTTATCTCCGCTCCGTTGAAGATATGGCTAATAACGGCTTCGCCTATCGCGATATAACCTTTATCGTCTTCATCAACAGACACAACGAATATCTCCTCTGGCAGCAAGTTAACGTTATAGTTGAATCATAATAAGTATAACAGCAACCGGGAAATAACAAGTTTTATTAAATCGACACAATTAAGGGGGTTATTTGTCCGCGCTGACAATTATTGCATTTTATTCATAATCAGACGGCGTGCCGCTTCGAACAGCGCAATATCGGCCGCAGAGCAGGCTTGTTGCTCCCAGCTCCACAGGGTTTTGACAATATTAGACGGGGTAACAGAATCTCGGGTATTTAACAGGTACACAGAAGCCTTGCCGATAAGAGCAAGCGTTTTCGGGTCGGCATTGTCAGAACGCTTCAAAACATCTCCATAAAACATCTCTCCTGCGACCAGCCGGGCGCATCAAAAACGAGGGGTATCACGTCCGGAGCAGGTCAAACGGTTTACGGCGCACCCCGGCGTCAGTGCTTTTTAACATCCGGGGCGGGGGGATCGCTGTTAAAGCTAGTCCGATCGTCGGCACGCGCATGCCACAGCACTTTTTTCTCCGCCGTTTTGCGCAGGTGCGCTTTTTGATAAACCTCGCCGATCGCCGCCTGAATAGCCTCCCGCCGCGCGGCGCTCTCTTCCAGCAGCAGATCCTCTTTCAGCTGCGTTACCAGCGAAGCAACCGAGATGGGCTTATCCGCTTCAACCAGTTCAAGGATTGCCTCACCCATCACAACATCCACCAGTCGTTCTTTGAAGTTCTTTAACATAATCGTACCTCTCTTCCTGGCTGCGTGGCATCTGTTAGTGAAAGCGGGCTACCGGGCCCGCTTCGACATGATTAACCGCAGAACATCCGCATAATGTGCCTTCTGCTGCAGATCGGACGCTTCTTCAATGTACACAGCGATCCTGAGTGTGATATGCGCCAGCGTAACGGCCTGGCCTGCCTGCATCAGTTCCATGACAATCGCGCCAAGCGTCTGTTCACAGCTCGCTTCGACATTCCCGCCCGGCGCTTCACCGCTATTACATTTTTCTATAGAAGAATTTGCCATATTTACGCCATACAAGAAAATATCATATACACATGCTCAACGTAAGGGATACGCAAGCGCAGCGCTTTTATATCCCTGTGCTCGCCAAACGTGATGAGCTCCTGCGCTCAGAACACCTCGGGTGTTACAGAGGCCTGGCAAATGAAGCGTATTGTGAAACAAAATTCCGCGGAATGATAACTTTTCCTTTGCTAATTCATAAATGACCTTTTTGCTGACACATACTGAAACGTTAACAGCATACTCACCTCCCTATTTTCTCAGCGGAAAATTTATTATCAGCTGTTGCTTTTATTGCATTTTGCGCAATACCAGCTTTCGCGCTGCGGCAAGAATAATTTTATGCCCGGCATCAGCTGTTTTTTCCTCTTCAAACTTAAGAAGCTGGCTCAGCTCACGTGCGGTCACCGGCTTATTATTGCGGATAAGCCAGGTGGCGGCTAAGCCTATTGCTTCACTTATTTTTTCTTCGTCAGTTAACTCATCTTTCTTTATTGTCAATTACCCTCCGGTAAAATCGATAGCGATAAGGTAATAAAAATGGATAGCCATGTGACACCGCCTCAGGCAGTGACGAAAGTGTGTCAGGCAATAAGCCTGCTAAGATGGGGGCCGTGCAGACTTATCTTTTCGCTTTGTCAGAAGAGGCGTGTTGAGCGGGGGCGTCTAAAAATGGGGTGTCAGATTCGCCCCAGCTATTATGCTCAGCCGATTTCGGGTTAATTTGCTGACTTACCTCTTGTGCGGACTGCAATATCCTGCGCCCGGACATGATATTAACGATTTTTTCATCGTTGCTTTCCTCCTCGGCGTCTCGCGTCAACATATTCATCAATGACTGTTGGGAGATCTTTTCGTTGCGATAAATATGGGTAATAACCGCCTCTCCGATAGCGACATACCCTTTCATTTCATCATCAAGTTCTGACATATATTCTCCTTTGATTGGGTTTCACATAACTAAATTATAGCCAGCGCTGCCGTCTCGAAATAATATTCAGGGCATTCTTATTCAGCGGTATGCAATGAAAGCAGGAGAGAAGTACAGGCCGGAGAGGGCAAAAAGGAGATAACGTTAAGAATATTTTGATAAAAAAACGGCCTGCGCAGGCAGGCCGTGATGGTGATGGCAGCGCTTAACAGCGGTTCACATTCAGCTCGTTAATCATGTTGTTGTAATGCTGCAACAGAGAGGAGGCATCTCTTTTCTGCTGGGGTTCCATTAGCCGGAACTGCTTCGGTTTTTTCGCCTCTTTTTCGTAGGTGCCATCTTCGGTACGCTCAATGATTTCACGACCGGTAGAAAGATAAGAGTTAGCGGTCATCTGCAAGGATGAGCAGCCTGTTTTGTTGCGTTCGCGCACTTTGCCGTCATAGGCGGTCACCATGCTATTAAACTGGTTGAGCGCGTTCCTGAAGGCCTCTTTTTTATCCCCAAGGCCGGTGCCGTCATAGACCCCGTCGGCGGCATCCATACTCTCTTTCAGGTAATAAACCATGCCGATACGGTAATGATCGATAGACCCCTTTTCACTGCTTTCGAATTCAGCTTTAATTCGCGCGCGGTCTTTTGCATCAATACCATTCAGGAAGTCGGCCTGCGCCACCACCAGCTTTTGCATGGCATCCAGATAAGCGGGCTGAATTTCGCGGCCATGCGCGCCCTCATCGCTCAGGTAGGTTTTCGCGCTGATGTAGTTATACACGTCACGACTCAGCGGGTCAGCTTTCGCCAGCGCCTCACTGTACAGGCGCGCCGATTCATCCAGTTCCGCCATCGCCGGTTTCATGGCGCGAGCTTTATCCAGTTGCTCCTGCACGCGGCTAATGCCAATGGGGTTGCTATAAAAGAGGTTTTTGTTGCGTTTTTTACCGTCGAAGACCGGCTGAATATTCTTCTGGTACTGTTCCAGATCCTGCGCGAAAGAGACAGTGGCCATATTGGCGGCTCTGACATATTCGTTATATTTTTCGACTTCCGATTGTTCGGGCGCTTTCTGAGCCTGCTCCTGCTGCGCTTTTTCAGCGCTTTTGTCATCGCAGGCCGTCAATGCGAAAAAGCACGCCAGCACCATAAGCGATCGCGCAATACATTTTGTGAACATCCCATTCTCCTTGTCCAAAATCATGCCAATTAATTATTATTCCCACGAGATAAAGCGGGCCGGGATAGATTAGCATCAAACCTGCCTTTAATTACGACCGCCACCTAATCTGGTAGGGCTAATAAACAAACCTACCAGATTTAAGGGTGCCACTATTTGTGGTTTAAGAGTAATCCTGGTAGCGCTCAAAGCAAAAAATGCGAACACTTCATAACGTTATTATCCGGGGCGACAGATAGCACAATAGTTCAGTACTGAATAAGGTAATAAGGATTAAGGGAAATGAATAAAATATATATGGCGATAGTGGTTGCGGCGGGACTCACCAGCGGCGCAGCGCTGGCGGACGATCATACGGTGTCAGTTGGCTATGCCCAAAGCAAAGTAGAAGGTTTTAAAAATATTCGCGGCGTTAATTTGCAATACCGTTATGAGTTTGACAACCCACTCAGCGTAATGGGTTCCTTCACTTATATGAAAGGCGATGACGATCAACATTATTATGCCGGTTACGACGCCGTACATAATCATATAGAAGCGAAATACTACTCGCTGCTGGCTGGCCCGGCCTGGCGCTTCAATGACTATGTCTCGCTGTATGCCCTGGGCGGGGTTGCCCGCAGTAAGGCAGACGGGAAAACCACCTGGACCAACTACCCTGACGGCTATGTGGGCCGCGACAGGATCTCTGAAAAATCCACCACGTTTGCCTATGGCGCCGGGGTGATTATCAACCCGACCGAGAATGTCGCCATCAACGCAGGCTACGAAGGCACAGACGCCGACCTGGCGGGTAATCGTTCCATCAACGGCTTTAACGTTGGGGTGGGTTACCGTTTCTGATAACGCCCCTTCTGCTGCGCCGGCTTCCTGAGATTTCCCTGCCTCTCTGGGTCAAATGAGTGATATATTTTCACGCAGTTAACCCAAGGGAGGCGGCATGTCGGATTTTGATACACTCGCACAGGAGTTGCTCGCGCAGGCTGCGGCAGAAGATAAACGTCAGTTTGAACAGGATTCAGCCTTGCTGAATCAGGTCACGGAAATTTATGGTCAGAAGTCTGTCGCCGAACAGCTGCGCAAGCTGGGCCAGAATGAATGGAGCCGGGAAAGGCTCAACCGACGCCTGAACGGCAAAGGCCCTGCCACGCCGCTGACCGCTGCCGAGGTGGCGCTGCTGCGTAAAATGCTGCCCTCACCGCCCGCCCATCATCCCCATTATGCCTTTCGTTTTATCGATCTCTTTGCCGGTATCGGCGGGATTCGCAGCGGTTTCGAGGCCATCGGCGGCCAGTGCGTGTTCACCAGCGAATGGAATAAAAACGCGGTACGCACCTATAAGGCCAACTGGTTCAATGACGAAACGGCACACCGCTTTAACCAGGATATCCGCGAAGTGACGCTAAGCGATAATCCGCAGGTGACCGAGGCCGAAGCTTACGTGCATATTGATGCGCAGATCCCCGACCACGACGTGCTGCTGGCCGGTTTTCCCTGCCAGCCGTTTAGCCTGGCGGGGGTCAGCAAAAAGAACGCCCTTGGCCGCGCTCACGGTTTTGAGTGCGAAGCGCAGGGCACCCTCTTTTTTGACGTAGCACGTATTATCAAGGCCAAACGCCCCGCTATCTTCGTGCTGGAAAACGTTAAAAACCTGAAAAGTCATGACGGCGGCAAGACGTTCCGGGTCATCATGAACACTCTGGACGAGCTGGGTTACGATGTGGCCGACGCCGGGGCAACAGGGAAGGACGATCCTAAAGTGATTGATGGCAAACATTTCCTGCCACAGCACCGGGAGCGCATTGTGCTGGTGGGCTTTCGCCGCGATTTGCACCTGAGTGAAGGGTTTTCCCTGCGCGACATCTCCCGTTTCTACCCGCAGCAGCGCCCTCTGTTCGGCGATCTGCTCGATATGACGGTGGATGCGAAGTACATTCTCTCGCCAAAGCTATGGGACTATCTCTACCACTACGCGAAAAAGCATGCGGCGAAAGGCAACGGCTTTGGCTTCGGGCTGGTGGACCCGACCCGCGCGGACAGCGTGGCCCGCACCCTCTCCGCCCGCTATCACAAAGACGGCTCCGAAATTCTGGTCGATCGCGGCTGGGATCGGGCGCTGGGCGAAGCCGACTTTACCAATCCCGACAACCAGCAGCGACGCCCGCGCAGGCTTACGCCCCGCGAATGCGCGCGCCTGATGGGGTTTGAGAAACCCGGAGAGAAGCCGTTTCGCATCCCGGTTTCCGATACCCAGGCCTACAGGCAGTTCGGTAACTCGGTGGTTGTGCCGGTTTTCGCCGCCGTCGCCAGGCTGCTGGAGCCCTACATTGCCCGCGCGGTCGCGCAGCGATAGCCGGCGTTGCGCCTCCTGCCATCAGGCAAGAGGCGCACAGCGTTAAGCCGGTCTGTTAAAGCGGCCAGCGAAAGTTTGCCACTGCGCCTGTAACGCGCTGAGATGGCTTTTCTCGACCTCGACGCTCCACGAAAGGCCGTGGTTATCATTGACCCACTGGTTAATGGATGAAAACCATGCTTCGCTGTCGTGCGAACCGGCTGTGAGGGTGAGCATTTCATTGCGGATGCGTTGTGAAGCGTGGGTGCCCGCGTTGAGCTGCGCGATAGCGTCCAGATGGTGACGGGCCTGTTCGTTATCGCCCAGGCTCTGCGCCAGCTTCGCCGCCTGGGTGAGCGCCACTTTATTGACCTGATCCGCCTGGGAAGCTTTATCACCGATAAACTGGCTGACAAAAGCACCCGCCTCGCTCTGATAATCGGACGAAACGTACTTTTCCACCACCAGATTGAGCCTGGCCTGCGTCAGGGCAAGATCCATGGCGTTGGTCGCCACGTCGCCGCCCTGGCCGGGCGATATTAGCGCGCTGTGCAGCGCGTCGGCCATCTCATCGGCATCTACCGTCGCGTGCTGGAAAAAAGCCTGAAAGCGCACGGCATCGACTGCTGTGGTCGGGTCGCTGAAAAAAGCGCTGGCGAGATCCGGCCCGGCGGGCGTGCGGGCCATCGCCTCATTGCGCAGCGCCAGCATGCGGCGCGCGTTGGCTTCCGCTTCTTCTTTCGTGAGCGGCGGCGATGATGTCTGCGCGTGAGCCATCGCCTGCGGTGAAAGGCTTACCGCAACAGAATCTTCACTGCCAGTTTCTTTACCCGTCAGCGCCTTAACCGTTTGCTGACGCATCGCCGCGAACGCCATCGAGCCGCTGCCCGCCCCTACATCCTTAACGCCCATCTCTTCTCCTTAGAACGCGTGCCAAATGTCTTTTTTATCGTCTCAGCAGAGAAAAACTTTACGGGTCTACGCCAGAAATGGGGGGGTCGCCCGGCTCAGGCGTCAGCGCCTGAGCCGGGAACTGTAGTGCAGGGGTTATTTGCGGGTTTGTACCCAGAACGCGTGGATCAGGCCCGGAATGTAGCCCAGCAGCGTCAGAATGATATTCAGAATAAAGGCCCAGCCGAAGCCTTTGCCGATAAGCACGCCCAGCGGCGGAAGAATGATTGTGAAGATAACACGCCAGAAACCCATAACTTCTCCAGATGAGTACAAAATTACAGCTTATTGTTTAACAAAGAAATAAGGGTAAAGCGTAGCCAGTTCTTAAGGCGTTGCCAGTTTCCCGCGCTGCTTTTACCCTCTTTTACCGAAGACCACATTTCATCCACAGTCGCCGTGGAAAGCCTCACCTGTACCTGCCGCCCGGTTCGCGCTAAGGTTGAATAACAAACACAATAAAGGAGAAGACAATGTTCGCTATTAATGATGTCGTACAGCCGCGTATTGGCGGCCCAAAACTGAAAGTCGTTGAAATCCACGACGACCAAATTGTCGTCGTGCCGCTGCACAATGAAGATGCGGAAAAAATCACCCTTAAAGCGGCTGATGTTTCCCTTTATAAAGAAGAGGGAGATTTCGGCGTCTGCTGATCCTCTGCGGTGGGGGAAACCCCACCGCGTCTGCTTTTTAATGCACTGTTAATGCATAAAAAACCATCGTTACAATCAGAATATTTCGCTGCCATTTGGCGTTTAATAGCATAAAAAATCCTGACCACTCTTCCATGAACGCAACGGTAGCAGGGTTTGCTACGTATCCTCCTCTACCGGGGTAAAGGATTCACTCCGTTAAAAATAACCCATTGATATATAATCAATTATTTCACTACTCCAACAAAAATCGTGCGGCAGTAAAAAAAGTGTCAGTAACGAAGCAGTTTATCCACAAAACAGTTATAAATAAAAATTATTAGCTAGTTGTAGGTTTATATCCAGACAGATAATCTATCCTCATCGCAAAGCAGCGCCTGAAACCGCTGCGACACTCCCTTTTTATCCCGGTTTATTTCTCAAGGAGCCATCATGTTCTCTTCGCAGTCCCGCCTGCGTCATGCCGCAGCAGACACCTTTGCTATGGTTGTCTATTGTTCGGTAGTGAACATGCTGATTGAAATTTTCCTCTCCGGAATGAGCTTCGAGCAGTCGCTTTCATCGCGCCTGGTGGCAATCCCTGTCAACATTATTATCGCCTGGCCCTACGGCTTTTATCGTGACGCCATTCTGCGTTACAGCCGTCGTTTAAGCCCGCGTAGCGGCGTGCGCACCCTGGCGGATGTCTTCGCCTATGTCAGCTTCCAGTCGCCTGTGTATGTCGCCATTTTGTTGACGGTTGGCGCAGGCTGGCATCAGATTATCGCCGCGGTCAGTTCCAACGCGGTGCTCTCCATGATGATGGGCGCGCTGTACGGATATTTTCTGGATTATTGCCGCCGCCTGTTCCGGGTAAGTTACCAGCAGGCGAAGGCCTGAGAAGAGCGTGACAGGCCTTCGCCTGTCACGGTTTATTGCGTTTCGCCAAACAGGCCGGACAGAAAGCGCTCCAACGCCATACGTGAACTAAAACCATGAGGAATACCGTAGTGTTCCCGTGCGTCCCCGGCTAAATAGAGCGGAAAGTTTTGATAGTGGTCGCACGTTTTGATTTCCGAGGCAGGCTCCGCAAGGGACAAACTGCGTTCTTTTAACGTGGGATGAATGATCAGCGCCGTGCGGCCCATCCGTGCCTCGCGGTTCACATACACATAGTTTTCGCCACGGCGATAGCCGTAGGTCTTGTTTGTCGCCACATCCATTTCAAAGCCCATTTTTTCCAGAACGCGCGCCACCTCATCGGGTCGTAAATACATATTTTTTCCTCGTCATCTTTTTACTGCATCGCAACCTTACATTACTCAGCATTAGCAACGCTTTCAGAAAAGTCCATAAACGAAGGTAAATACCGTACCGTTCCGTCAGAGGGCAAAATTATGGACTAAACTAAAAATCTCTTCGAAAACAAAGGAGGTTCCGATGTTTAACAGACCCAATCGCAGTGATGTGGACGATGGCGTCCAGGATATCCAGAACGACGTCAACCAACTGGCGGACAGCCTGGAAGCCGTGCTTAAGTCATGGGGCAGCGATGCAAAAGGCGAAGCGGAAGAGGCTCGCCGCAAAGCGAAATCGCTGTTAAAAGAGACCCGCGCGCGTCTGCATGGTCGTGCTCCCTCTCACCAGGCCGCTCGTGATGCGGTGAGCTGCGCAAGCACCTATGTAAAAGAAAACCCGGTTTATGCGCTGGGTGCGGTTGCCGCCGTCGGGATTTTCCTCGGCGCGCTGATCTGTAACCGTCGCTAACGGATAGCCGTCCTCTACCCCGTGCGCCCCGGCGTGCGGGGTTTTTTATTGCCTGCGCCACCGCTTTTGGCCGTCGCTTCCCCCTCCCCGCCGCGCTCATCGTTCCGGGCAAACTTATCTCAATTTACTATATATTGCGTGGTTGAAACTTTATTTAACTACATCTAGTATTCCTGTAAGTAATCGACAGACAGATGACGCGAGTTTTCGCGCCATCCCCCTACTCTAAACGGAAATACGAATCATGATCATTACCATTTACACTCGTAATAACTGTGTTCAGTGTCACGCCACCAAACGGGCGATGGAGAGCCGCGGCGTAGCTTTTGAAATGGTCGATATTGATGAGGTTCCGCAGGCGGCGGAAGAACTGCGGGCGATGGGCTTCCGTCAGCTTCCGGTAGTGGTCGCGGGCGAGACGCGCTGGTCCGGCTTTCGCCCGGACCTGATTAACCGCCTTGCGTCCATGCCACGCGCGGCCAGCGCATGAGTACCCTCGTCTACTTCTCCAGCAGTTCGGAAAACACCCGGCGATTTATTGAACGGCTGGGGCTGCCGGCGGTGCGTATACCGCTCAATGAGCGGGAGCGCATTCGGGTAGACGAGCCTTACATTCTGCTGGTTCCCAGCTATGGCGGCGGTGGAACGGCAGGGGCCGTGCCGCGCCAGGTTATCCGCTTTTTAAACGATGAGCACAACCGGGCGCTACTTCGCGGCGTGATCGCCTCCGGCAACCGCAACTTTGGCGAGGCCTACGGGCGCGCGGGAGACGTGGTGGCGCAGAAATGCGGCGTGCCTTACCTCTATCGTTTTGAACTGATTGGAACACAGCAGGATATTGAAAACGTGCGTAAAGGAGTGAGCGAATTTTGGCAACGACAACCACAGAACGCGTAACCCGCGCCGCAGCGGACTACCACGCGCTTAACGCGATGCTTAATCTTTATGATAAAGACGGGCATATCCAGTTCGACAAAGACCACCAGGCGGTAGAGGCCTTTCTCGCCTCACACGTGCAGCCTGCGACGGTGACCTTCGCAAGCCAGGATGAAAAGCTCAACTGGCTGGTGCAGGAGGGCTATTACGATGAAAGCGTCCTGGCGCGCTATGACCGCGCTTTCGTGATTTCGCTGTTCGCTCAGGCTCACGCCAGCGGTTTTCGCTTCCAGACCTTCCTGGGGGCATGGAAATTTTATACCAGCTACACCCTGAAGACCTTCGACGGCAAGCGCTATCTGGAGCATTTCGAAGACCGGGTATGTATGGTGGCGCTGACGCTGGCGCAGGGAAATGAAACCCTGGCGCGGGCGTTAACCGACGAAATGCTGACCGGCCGCTTTCAGCCTGCGACGCCGACGTTCCTCAACTGCGGCAAACAGCAGCGTGGCGAACTGGTCTCCTGCTTCCTGCTGCGCATCGAGGACAATATGGAGTCCATTGGCCGGGCGGTAAACTCCGCCCTGCAGCTCTCGAAACGCGGCGGCGGCGTCGCCTTTCTGCTCTCTAATCTGCGCGAAGCGGGGGCGCCAATAAAGCGCATTGAAAACCAGTCCTCCGGGGTCATTCCGGTAATGAAAATGCTGGAGGACGCCTTCTCTTACGCCAACCAGCTCGGCGCGCGCCAGGGCGCGGGGGCGGTCTACCTGAATGCGCATCACCCGGACATCCTGCGCTTTCTTGATACCCGGCGCGAAAACGCCGATGAAAAAATCCGCATCAAGACCCTCTCGCTGGGGGTGGTGATCCCGGACGTGACCTTCCGGCTGGCAAAAGAGAATGCCGACATGGCGCTCTTTTCCCCCTATGACGTAGAGCGCCTGTACGGCAAGCCGTTTGGCGACATCGCCATTAGCGAGCTGTACGACACGCTGGTAGCCGATGACCGGGTGCGCAAGACATACATCAACGCCCGTGATTTTTTCCAGACCCTGGCGGAGATCCAGTTCGAGTCCGGCTACCCGTACATCATGTTTGAAGATACGGTAAACCGCGCTAACCCCATTGCCGGGCGCATCAATATGAGCAATCTCTGCTCGGAAATTTTGCAGGTGAACACCCCCTCTGTGCTGGACGAAAACCTTGATTACCGTGAGGCCGGGCATGACATCTCCTGTAATCTTGGCTCGCTGAATATTGCCCATACCATGGATTCGCCGGACTTTGGCCGCACCGTAGAGATTGCGGTGCGCGGCCTGACGGCGGTATCGGATATGAGCCACATTCGCAGCGTCCCCTCAGTAGAAGCGGGCAACGCCGCTTCCCACGCGATTGGCCTGGGGCAGATGAACCTGCACGGCTATCTGGCGCGGGAGGGCATCGCCTACGGCAGCGAAGAGGGGCTGGATTTCACCAATATCTATTTTTACACCATCACCTGGCACGCCCTGCACACCTCCATGCAGATAGCCCGCGAGCGCAAGGCGCAGTTTGCGGGCTTTGACCGGTCACGCTACGCCAGCGGCGACTATTTCCGTCAGTACCTTGAGCAGACGTGGCAGCCGAAAACGGAAAAAGTGCGTGCGCTCTTCGCCCGTAGCGGCATTACCATTCCCGACCGCGCAATGTGGGCGCAGCTACGTGAGGATGTGATGCGCTACGGCATCTACAACCAGAACCTGCAGGCGGTGCCGCCCACCGGCTCTATTTCCTATATCAACCACGCCACGTCGAGCATTCACCCGATCGTATCGAAAATAGAGATCCGGAAAGAGGGCAAAACCGGGCGCGTCTACTACCCGGCGCCGTTTATGACCAACGAAAACCTGGCGCTCTATCAGGATGCTTATGAAATCGGCCCGGAAAAGATCATCGATACCTATGCCGAAGCCACCCGCCATGTTGACCAGGGGCTGTCGCTGACGCTCTTTTTCCCCGATACCGCCACCACCCGCGATATCAACAGGGCGCAAATTTACGCGTGGAAGAAAGGTATCAAGACGCTGTATTACATCCGCCTGCGCCAGCTTGCGCTGGAAGGCACAGAAATAGAAGGCTGCGTGTCCTGCGCGCTGTAAGGAGAAAAGGATGAAACCACTGTCACGCGTCCACGCGGTAAACTGGAACAAGATTCAGGACGATAAAGACCTTGAGGTCTGGAACCGTCTGACCAGCAACTTCTGGCTGCCGGAGAAAGTGCCGCTTTCCAACGACATTCCCGCCTGGCAGACGTTAAGCCCCGAACAGCAGCAGCTGACCATCCGCGTTTTTACCGGGCTGACGCTGCTGGATACCATTCAGAATACCGTTGGCGCGCCTGCGCTGATGGCCGATGCGCTAACGCCGCACGAAGAGGCGGTGTTATCAAACGTCAGTTTTATGGAGGCGGTACACGCCCGCTCTTACAGTTCGATCTTCTCCACCCTCTGCCAGAGCCGGGAGGTAGACGCCGCCTATGCCTGGAGCGAAAGTAACCTCGCCCTACAGCGTAAAGCGCAGCTTGTGCTTGAATACTATCGCGCCGACGATCCCCTCAAGAAGAAGATTGCCAGCGTCTTTCTGGAGTCGTTTTTATTCTATTCGGGCTTCTGGCTACCGATGTACTGGTCAAGCCGCGGTAAGCTGACCAACACCGCCGACCTGATTCGGCTTATCATCCGCGACGAGGCGGTGCACGGCTACTATATTGGCTATAAGTATCAGAAAGGGCTGGAGAAAGTAAGCGCCCAGCGGCGTGACGAACTTAAAAATTTCGCCCTCGAATTGCTGATGGATCTTTATGATAACGAAGTTGTCTACACCGACGATCTCTACGCCAGCTCAGGTTGGGGCGACGAGGTAAAAGCCTTTCTCTGTTACAACGCCAACAAGGCGCTGATGAACCTTGGCTATGAAGCGCTGTTCCCGCCGGAGATGGCGGAGGTCAACCCGGCGATTCTCGCCGCCCTCTCCCCCGGCGCGGACGAAAACCACGACTTTTTCTCGGGCTCCGGCTCGTCGTACGTGATGGGCAAGGCGGTAGAGACGCAGGACGACGACTGGGACTTTTAAGGCACACAGCCCGTAGCCCGGATAAGCGTAGCGCATCCGGGACACCCGACATATACCCTAAATAATTCGAGTTGCAGGAAGGCGGCGACGCAGTAACAAATTCGTCAGGAACGAATTTGAACAGCCAAAGGCTGCCTTTGGTGAGGGACATGGATGTCCCTCATCCATCCCCAGGAGCTTACTCCAGTAAGTGACTGGGGTGAGCGAGGACAAATTCGTCGGGAACGAATTTGAACGCTTCAAAGCGCCCGTCAGGGCGAGGCCCAGGGATGGGCCGAGTATTGCCAACGCGCATGCAACTTGAAGTATGACGGGTATAAATATAATGCCTGGATTTTCCGCTAATTATCTCTTCATCAACTACACTGTAATTTCCACGTCATATTCACCTGAATACTCGCGATTCAGGTGCTATTTCTCGACGGCAACAGAAAAATCTCATAAAAATTACACCCCCGCTCAGCCCTTATCTCATGGGAAATTCACGCCATTTCGTCGCCTGCAAATTCGGTCCAATGAGGATCAGAGGGTTGTCACAGAATCTCAGTATGCTAGGGTATAGCCGGTCAATTATTTTCATCAGGTAACTTATCGACACGAATAAATAACAGGAACCCTTCTATTGCATGGCAATTAAATTAGAAGTTAAGAATCTCTATAAAATATTTGGCGAGCATCCGCAGAGAGCTTTCAAATATATTGAAAAAGGACTTTCAAAAGAACAAATTCTGGAAAAGACGGGGCTATCGCTTGGCGTAAAAGACGCCAGTCTGGCCATTGAAGAAGGCGAGATATTTGTCATCATGGGATTATCCGGTTCGGGTAAGTCCACAATGGTACGCCTTCTCAATCGCCTGATTGAACCCACCCGCGGACAGGTGCTGATTGACGGCGAAGATATCGCCAGAATATCCGATGCCGAACTTCGTGAGGTGCGCAGGAAAAAGATTGCGATGGTCTTCCAGTCGTTCGCCTTAATGCCGCATATGACGGTCGTGGAAAATGCCGCATTCGGTATGGAATTAGCGGGCATTGGAGCAAGCGAGCGCGAGGCAAAGGCGCTGGAAGCATTACGCCAGGTTGGCCTTGAAAATTATGCGCATGCGTATCCGGATGAACTTTCCGGCGGGATGCGGCAGCGCGTTGGATTAGCGCGTGCGCTGGCAATCAATCCCGATATTTTATTAATGGATGAAGCCTTCTCCGCGCTCGATCCCTTAATTCGCTCAGAAATGCAGGATGAACTGGTTAAATTACAGTCGCGCCATCAGCGGACGATTGTCTTTATTTCCCACGACCTGGATGAAGCTATGCGAATTGGCGATCGGATTGCCATCATGCAGAACGGCGAAGTGGTACAGGTTGGTACGCCGGATGAGATCCTGAATAATCCGGCCAATGATTATGTGCGCACCTTCTTCCGCGGCGTGGATATTAGCCAGGTATTTAGCGCGAAGGATATCGCCCGACGCACGCCGGTGGGTCTGATTCGCAAAACGCCAGGGTTTGGCCCGCGCTCCGCGCTGAAACTGTTACAGGATGAAGACCGCGAATACGGTTACGTCATTGAACGCGGCAATAAATTTGTCGGCACTGTCTCTATCGACTCCCTGAAAACGGCGCTGAGCCAGGAGCAGGGTATTGATGCGGCGCTTATCGACTCCCCGCTCGCGGTGGAGGCCGAAACGCCGCTCAGCGAACTGCTCTCACACGTTGGCCAGGCACCCTGCGCGGTGCCGGTTATTGGGGAAGAGCAACAGTACCTTGGCATCATCTCAAAACGGATGCTGCTGCAGGCTTTAGATCGCGAGGGGGCAAACAATGGCTGAATCAAACCCGTGGGGAACCACAGAAGCGGCGGATAACGCCGCACAATCCGCAGACGCATGGGGCTCAACGCCCGCGCCCGCTGATACCGGCGGCGCAGACTGGCTGAACAGCGCCCCCGCGCCTGCCCCGGAACACTTCAATATTATGGACCCGTTCCATAAGACGCTGATCCCGCTCGACAGCTGGGTTACGCAGGGGATCGACTGGGTGGTCACCCATTTTCGTCCGGTGTTCCAGGGCATTCGCGTGCCGGTGGATTATATCCTCGGCGGTTTCCAGCAGCTGCTGCTGGGGATGCCCGCGCCGGTGGCGATCGTGCTTTTTTCACTGATCGCCTGGCAGATAGGCAGCGCCGGTATGGGTATCGCCACGCTGGTGTCGCTGATTGCCATCGGCGCTATCGGTGCCTGGTCGCAGGCGATGGTAACGCTGGCGCTGGTACTCACCGCCCTGCTCTTCTGCGTGGTGATTGGCCTGCCGCTCGGTATCTGGCTGGCCCGCAGCCAGCGCGCGGCGAAGATCATCCGTCCGTTGCTCGACGCCATGCAGACCACGCCTGCGTTTGTCTACCTGGTGCCGATTGTGATGCTGTTTGGTATCGGCAACGTGCCGGGGGTGGTGGTGACGATTATTTTCGCCCTCCCGCCGGTGGTACGCCTGACCATCCTGGGTATTAACCAGGTGCCGGAGGACCTGATCGAAGCCTCCCGCTCCTTTGGTGCCAGCCCGCGCCAGATGTTGTTCAAAGTACAGCTACCGCTGGCCATGCCCACCATTATGGCGGGGATTAACCAGACGCTTATGCTTGCCCTCTCCATGGTCGTCATCGCCTCGATGATCGCCGTCGGCGGGCTTGGCCAGATGGTGCTGCGCGGGATTGGCCGCCTTGATATGGGCCTTGCCACCGTGGGCGGCGTGGGGATCGTCATCCTCGCCATTATCCTCGACCGTCTGACCCAGGCGATGGGGCGCGATGCGCGCAGTCGCGGCAACCGCCGCTGGTACAGCACCGGCCCGGTAGGGTTGATTACCCGTCCTTTCATTAAATAAGTCTGACCGGCCCGGCGGCACTCTGCTGCCGGGCGGTAACTCCCTTCACAAAGAAAAGGAACAACGATGCGACATAGCACACTTCTTGCCACAACGTTTGCCACCCTTGTCTCCACCAGCACCTTCGCCGCCGACCTGCCGGGTAAAGGCGTTACGGTACAGCCGGTGCAAAGCACCATCTCCGAAGAGACCTTCCAGACCCTGCTGGTCAGCCGCGCGCTGGAAAAGCTGGGCTATACGGTCAATAAGCCGAGCGAGGTAGATTACAATGTTGGCTACACCTCGATTGCCTCCGGCGACGCCACCTTTACCGCCGTCAACTGGCAGCCGCTGCATGACGATATGTACGCCGCCGCTGGCGGGGATAAAAAGTTTTATCGTGAAGGGACTTTTGTCTCTGGCGCGGCACAGGGTTATCTGATCGACAAAAAAACCGCCGATAAGTACCACATCACCAATATCGACCAGCTTAAAGATCCGAAAATCGCCAGGCTGTTCGACACCAACGGCGACGGCAAGGCGGATATGATGGGTTGCTCGCCGGGGTGGGGCTGCGAAGCGGTGATTAACCACCAGAACAAAGCCTTCGATCTGCAAAAAACCGTCGACGTCAGCCACGGCAACTACTCGGCGATGATGGCGGATACCATCGCCCGCTTTAAAGAAGGGAAGCCGGTTATCTACTACACCTGGACCCCGTACTGGGTGAGCGACGTGCTGAAACCGGGTAAAGATGTAGTCTGGCTGCAGGTGCCGTTCTCTTCACTGCCTGGCGAGCAGAAAGATATCGACACCAAACTGCCAAACGGCATGAACTATGGCTTCCCGGTGAACACGATGCACATCGTTGCAAACAAAGAATGGGCGGCGAAAAACCCGGCGGCGGCGAAGCTCTTCGCGCAGATGAAGGTACCGCTGGCGGATATCAACGCCCAGAACGCGATGATGCACGCGGGCCACGCGTCCGAAGCGGATATCCAGAACCACGTCGATGGCTGGATCAAAGCTCACCAGCAGCAGTTTGACGGCTGGGTAAAAGCAGCGCTGGAAGCGCAGAAGTAAATGCATCTGCGCGGGCGAGGGGGAATTGTGCGGCCTGAGACCCTCACCCCGGCCCTCTCCCTAAAAGGGAGAGGGAGAAAACCGC
>NZ_HE578946.1:617953-627766 GCF_000321045.1 Phytobacter massiliensis JC163 | reverse complement strand
ATCCCTCTCATCTTTCTTTCATCATTCGTTATTATTGTTTCCACCAAAATAATCATCGAAAGAATCATTTAACCCATGACCAGAACCTCAAAAGGACTTAGCCCGGCGCTTATCGCGCTGATGTCTGCCGCCACGGGGCTGGCGGTTGCCAGCAACTACTATGCGCAACCGCTGCTCGACACCATCGCTAATGCTTTCGCGCTCTCTCCCAACCAGGCCGGTTTTATCGTTACCGCCGCTCAGCTTGGCTACGCCGCCGGTCTGCTGCTGCTGGTGCCGCTCGGCGATATGTTCGAGCGTCGGGGGCTTATCGTCTTCATGACCTTGCTTGCCGCAGGGGGGATGTTGATTACCGCCAGCAGCACGACGCTGAGCATGATGATTCTGGGCACCGCGCTAACCGGGCTTTTCTCGGTCGTCGCGCAAATTCTGGTGCCACTGGCGGCGACGCTGGCGACGCCGGCAAAACGCGGGAAAGTGGTCGGCACCATAATGAGCGGCCTGCTGCTGGGGATCCTGCTGGCGCGTACCGTCGCCGGGCTATTGGCCAGCATAGGCGGCTGGCGCACCGTTTACTGGGTGGCCAGCGTGCTGATGGTGCTGATGGCCGTTGCGCTGTGGCGCGGCCTGCCGAAGGTCAAACAGGAGAACCATCTCAACTACCCGCAGCTGCTCGGTTCTATTTTCACTCTCTTCGCGGGTAACAAACTGTTGCGCACCCGCGCCCTGCTGGGCTGCCTGAGCTTTGCCAATTTCAGTATTCTCTGGACCTCAATGGCCTTTCTGCTGGCCTCTCCGCCCTTTAATTATTCCGAAGGCGTGATCGGCCTGTTTGGCCTGGCGGGGGCGGCGGGGGCGCTCGGCGCGCGTCCTGCGGGCGGGCTGGCGGATAAAGGTAAAGCCCATATCACCACCACGGTTTCACTGGCGCTGCTCCTTCTCTCCTGGGTTGCCATCGCCCTCGGTCAGTACTCCATTGTGGCGCTGATTGTCGGCATCCTGGTGCTGGATCTCACCGTTCAGGGGGTTCATATCACCAACCAGACGGTGATCTATCGCATCAAACCAGACGCCCGTAACCGCCTGACCGCCGGTTACATGACCAGCTACTTTATCGGCGGCGCGGCAGGCTCGCTTATTTCAGCCTCGGCCTGGCAACATGCGGGCTGGACCGGCGTAAGCATCGCGGGCGCGAGCTTTGCGGCGCTCAACCTGCTCGTGTGGTGGCGGGGTTATCACAGCCAGACCGGCAGCGAATAACGGTCTGCGCGGCAAAATCACCGGGAAATCCAGGGTGTCCAGACGCCCCTGACTCTGATAAGGTTGTATTACTTATTTATCCCGGTGATTTTAACGTAGGTGATATTTAACACACTATGGACAGCGCAGTATTAACCACGGAGCCCGCTCCCCCTTTAGCTGTTTTTTCCACAGGCTGCCGCTTCTGCTCTCTTCCTGAACCAGGCCTCCCTGGCCCCCTTTTCAGGGAGCATCTACCTGTTCCATAAACACCCAAATCCATTCATACAAATAATACATTTACATTATTTGTCACTGTCGTTACTATATCGACTGCAATTAATGAGGTCATGCCCAGATGGATAGTTCGTTTACCCCCATTGAACAAATGCTTAAATTCCGCGCCAGCCGTTATGAGGATTTTCCATTTCAGGAGATCCTGCTGACTCGTCTCTGCATGCATATGCAGGGCAAACTGCTGGAAAACCGTAATAAAATGCTGAAAGCTCAAGGGATTAACGAAACACTGTTTATGGCGTTAATTACGCTTGAGTCGCAGGAAAACCACAGTATTCAGCCCTCAGAATTGAGCAGCGCGCTGGGCTCTTCCCGCACTAACGCCACGCGTATTGCCGATGAACTGGAAAAACGCGGCTGGATCGAGCGCCGTGAAAGCGACAATGACCGTCGCTGCCTGCATCTGCAACTCACCGAAAAAGGCCATGAGTTCCTGCGCCAGGTTCTGCCGCCGCAGCACCACTGCCTGCACCAGCTGTGGTCGTCCCTTAGCGGCACGGAAAAAGAGCAGCTTGAAAGCATCACCCGCAAGCTACTGACACGCCTTGACCAGATGGACGAAGAGGGCGTTGTCCAGGAGGCGCTGCGCTAACGCCAGCCCCTGCCAAACGCATCCAGATTGATCAATTCCGACAGGCCAGCACGTCACACTGCTGGCCTTTCTGACAAAACAACCCGGCACTGCCGATATCAAATAATAAGAACGTGGAGAAAAACATGAGCGTGAATGCGGAGAGCCAAGCCCCGCAGCAACCGGTCAAAAAGAGAGGCAAACGCAAAGGCGCCCTTCTTCTGCTGACCTTGCTCTTTATTGTTATTGCCGTTGGATACGGGATTTACTGGTTTTTAGTCCTGCGCCATTTCGAAGAGACCGATGACGCATACGTGGCGGGAAACCAGGTGCAGATCATGGCGCAGGTATCGGGCAGCGTGACGAAAGTCTGGGCTGACAATACCGACTACGTTAAGCAGGGCGACGTGCTGGTAACGCTGGACGCCACCGACGCCCAGCAAGCCTTCGAAAAGGCGCAAACCGCGCTGGCTTCAAGCGTTCGCCAGACGCGCCAGCAGATGATTAACAGCAAGCAACTGCAGGCCAGCGTTGAGCTACAACGCACCGCCCTTGCCCAGGCGCAGAGCGATTTAAACCGCCGCATTCCGCTGGGCAACGCCAACCTGATTGGCCGTGAAGAGCTGCAGCACGCCCGTGACGCCGTCGCCAGCGCCCAGGCGCAGCTTGATGTCGCCATTCAGCAATATAACGCCAACCAGGCGATGATCCTGGATACCCGCCTGGAAGAACAGCCGGCGGTGAAACAGGCCGCCGCGGAACTGCGTAACGCCTGGCTTGCCCTGCAGCGCACCAAAATCGTCAGCCCCATCACCGGCTATGTATCGCGCCGCGCGGTGCAGCCTGGCGCGCAAATCAGCCAGACGACGCCGCTGATGGCGGTAGTCCCCGCCTCCGGCCTGTGGGTGGACGCTAACTTCAAAGAGACCCAGCTTGCGCATATGCGTATCGGCCAGACGGCCACCGTGGTGAGCGACCTCTATGGCGATGACGTGAAATACACCGGTAAAGTCGTCGGTCTGGATATGGGTACCGGCAGCGCCTTCTCGCTGCTGCCTGCGCAAAACGCCACGGGCAACTGGATTAAGGTAGTGCAGCGTCTGCCGGTGCGTATCGAACTGGATGCAAAACAGCTTGGCGAACATCCGCTGCGCATCGGGCTCTCTACGCTTGTAACGGTTGATACCACTCACCGCGACGGCCAGGTACTGGCAAACCAGGTGCGCGCCACCCCGGCTTACGAAAGTAACGCTCGCGAGCTTGACCTGACGCCGGTTAACGCCCTGATCGACGATATCGTGAAGGCCAACGCCGGTTAATCTGAGGTGCGCTAATGCAACAGAGAAAACCGCTGGAGGGGGCGCAGCTGGTCATTATGACCATTGCGCTATCGCTGGCGACCTTTATGCAGGTGCTGGATTCGACTATCGCCAACGTCGCCATTCCCACTATTGCTGGTAACCTTGGCTCATCTCTGAGCCAGGGGACATGGGTTATCACCTCGTTCGGGGTGGCAAACGCCATCTCGATCCCGATCACCGGCTGGCTGGCGAAACGCGTTGGCGAGGTCAAACTGTTCCTCTGGTCAACCATTGCCTTTGCTATCGCCTCCTGGGCCTGCGGCGTCTCAAGCAGCCTGACGATGCTGATTTTCTTCCGCGTGATTCAGGGGATCGTCGCCGGTCCGCTGATTCCCCTGTCGCAGAGTCTGTTGCTCAGCAACTACCCGCCCGCCAAACGCTCTATCGCGCTGGCGCTGTGGTCAATGACGGTGATCGTCGCGCCTATTTGCGGCCCGATTCTGGGCGGCTATATCAGCGACAACTATCACTGGGGCTGGATTTTCTTCATCAACGTGCCCATCGGGATCGCGGTGGTATTGATGGCGATGCAGGCCCTGCGCGGCCGTGAAACCCGTACCGAACAGCGGCGTATCGACGGGGTCGGCCTCGCGCTGCTGGTGATTGGTATCGGCAGCCTGCAGGTGATGCTGGACCGCGGTAAAGAGCTGGACTGGTTTGCCTCGCAGGAGATTATCGTGCTCACCGTGGTGGCGGTGGTCGCCATCAGCTTCCTGATTGTCTGGGAGCTGACCGACGAAAACCCGATAGTCGATCTCTCGCTGTTCAAATCACGAAACTTCACCATCGGCTGCCTGTGTATCAGCCTTGCCTATATGCTCTATTTCGGCGCGATCGTCCTGCTGCCGCAGTTGCTGCAGGAGGTCTACGGCTATACCGCCACCTGGGCGGGGCTGGCCTCCGCGCCGGTGGGGGTTATTCCGGTGATCCTGTCGCCGATTATCGGCCGCTTCGCCCACAAGCTGGACATGCGGCGGCTGGTTACATTCAGCTTCATTATGTATGCCGTCTGCTTTTACTGGCGCGCCTATACGTTTGAACCGGGAATGGATTTCGGCGCCTCCGCCTGGCCGCAGTTTATTCAGGGTTTCGCGGTGGCCTGCTTCTTTATGCCGCTGACCACCATCACCCTGTCCGGCCTGACGCCTGACCGTCTGGCCGCCGCGTCGAGCCTGTCGAACTTTACCCGTACGCTGGCAGGCTCTATCGGTACCTCGATTACCACCACGCTGTGGACTAACCGGGAATCGTTGCACCACGCCCAGCTTACCGAAGCGGTAAACCCCTATAACCCGAACGCGCAGGAGATCTATAACCAGCTGCAGGGCATAGGCATGTCGCAGCAGCAGGCGTCCGGCTGGATTGCACAGCAGATTACCGCCCAGGGGTTGATTATCTCCGCCAATGAGATTTTCTGGATGTCAGCAGGGGTCTTCCTGATCCTGCTGGGTCTGGTGTGGTTCGCCAGGCCGCCATTCGGCACCGGCGGCGGGGGTGGCGGCGCGCACTGACCACGAGCCTGTTATACGGCCACTGATGAAAGGGATCTGCGGATCCCTTTTTTTTGGTGGTTGTTTTCCCATCAACAACGGCGTATCTTTACGCCGCCCCACACTTCCATTCACCTTACCGGTTCTGAGCCTCCCGCTCAGGTTGTTTCTCCTTTCAGACACGCGCCCTCTTTTGCGGGCTGACATTCATTCCACCCCTTTAATTTTTTAACCCTTACTCGCACCCCGCGCGGGCGAATCAATAACACGAATAACGGATTATCATGAATACGCAACGAAAATACGGGAGAACCTGGCATTTGCCCTTCTCCCCCGGCACCACCAGCGATGACCGCATTAACGCCGACTACTGGCGCGATCTGCAGGCTATCCCGACGCTGGTCTATACCGAAAAGCTGGACGGTGAAAATAACTGTCTTAACCGCTACGGCGTTTTTGCCCGCTCCCATGCAGCGCCCACCCAGTCTGCCTGGACGCACAAGATCCGCCAGCGCTGGCAGCTGCTGAAAAACGATCTGGGCGATCTCGAACTGTTTGGCGAAAACCTCTATGCCGTCCATTCCATTGAGTACCACGGCCTGGAGCAGGATTTTTTCCTGTTTGCCGTGCGCTGTAAGGAGATGTGGCTGAGCTGGGAAGAGGTGCAGTTTTACGCCGCGCTGTTTGATTTGCCCTGCGTACCGCAGATTAACGGCCCGCAGCCTGGCGCTGACGAAAAAGCCTGGCAGCGCACGTTTCTTGAACTGACCCACAGCCGCGGCGCATTCGACCCGTGGGATACGCAAACCGGTCAACCCTGCACGCAGGAAGGCATTGTGGTCCGCGACGCCCGTGCGTTTCCGGTTGATGATTTTGCCCATCACGTCTTTAAATACGTGCGTAAAAATCACGTTAAGACCACGGAGCACTGGAAACGCAACTGGCGGCGCGCCCGCCTGGCGCACGAGTTTAAGTACGGAGAGCCGTCATGATCTGGCGTCTTAGCGAAGAAAAAAGCTGGCCCCGGCTGCGCCAGATGTTCAGCTGGGTAGATGAGATGCACCAGGTGCCGCAGGACCCGCAGCATCATGCCGAAGGGGATGTTGGTATTCATACCGACATGGTGCTCAACGCGCTGACCGCCCTGCCGGGCTGGCAGCAGCTGCCAGCGCAGCAGCAGGAAATCGTCTGGGCGGCAGCGCTGCTGCATGATGTGGAAAAACGCAGCACCACCCGGCAGGATGAAAACGGTCGCATCCAGTCGCCGGGCCATGCCCGTAAAGGCGAACTGACGGCGCGGCAGATTCTCTGGCGCGATATTCCAACGCCCTTTGCCATCCGTGAACAGGTTGCGGCATTAGTGCGCCTGCACGGGCTACCGCTGTGGCTGCTGGAACGCCCCTCGCCCGAGCGGCTGTTACTGGCGGCCGCACTGCGCATTGATACCCGCCTGCTCGCGCTGCTTGCCCGTGCCGATATGGAGGGGAGAGTCTGCGCTGACCGCCAGGAGATGCTCGATCGGATCGCCCTGTTCGAACTCTTCTGTCAGGAGCAGCAATGCTGGGGGCAGGCTCGCCCCTTCGCCTCACAGGCGGCGCGCTGGCACTATCTGACGCACCCGGACAGTTCCCCAGACTTTACCCCCTGGGAGAGCGATCCTTTTGAGGTGACGCTGCTGAGCGCGCTGCCCGGTATGGGTAAAGACCGCTATATCAGCGAGCACTGCCATGGAATGCCGGTGGTGAGCCTTGACGATATCCGCCGCCGCCACGGGGTCAGCCCTGAGGACAGGGCGGCAACCGGGCGGATCGTGCAGATGGCGAAAGAAGAGGCGCGAGCGCTGCTGCGGCAAAAAACGGACTTTGTCTGGAATGCGACCAACGTTACCCGCCAGCTCCGCACGCAGCTTATCAGCCTGTTTACCGCCTATGGCGCGCGGGTGAAAATTGTTTACCTGGAGGTACCCTGGCGCCAGTGGCAGCAGCAGAACGCCAGTCGTCACTATGCGGTGCCCGAAGCGGTTATGCTTCGTATGGCGGCAAAGCTGGACGTCCCGCAGCCGGACGAAGCGCACAGCGTTGAGTACCGCATCGAAGAGTGAGCCCCGCGGAGCGGTTACTTCTCGATGCTCAGGATCTCAACGACAATTTCGGAAGCCACGCCGGGCGGCACGACGCCCGGCACGCCAAGCTCGCCGTAGGCAAGCTGCGGCGGGATCGTGACCTTAACTTTTCCGCCGTTACCCAGCAGCAGCATACCCTGCCGGATCATCTCCGGCATTTTCCCCACCTGCGCCGTTCTGATTTCACCTTTCGAGATCCGCTTACCGGAGCTGATCCTTTCGTCAAAACGGAAGCGTACAATGTTCGCTTCGGTCACCGGCGACGCCACGCCTTTCTTTATCACCTGATACACCACGCCGTTTTTCGCCTTCTTCGCGCCTTTTTCTTTCGCCGCCTGGGCGACCCACTTTTCCCCCTGCCGCACGTTGCGATCCCTTTCACGGCCATTGGCTTCGCTGGCTTTGCGATCGAGATTCATCAGAATGCTGGTGATCTCCTGTTCGGATAGCTGCGCTTTTTTATTGAGCTTATCTTTCAGCCCCTGCTGGAACGCCTCCGGAGCAAACTCCAGCCCCGCGCTTTCAATCAGTTTTAATTCAAACATCACCTTCGCGGCATAGTAAGCGCCGAAAGCATAGTTGGCCTTCGCCTGCTCAGAAGTATGTTTCTTAAGCGAATAGCGCGGCTGTTTTTCCGTTTCCAGCGCGGCGGCGAGCGCGGTGTTTTTCTCCTGCAACGCGGCGGCGCTGGCGTCGCTTTGCGTTTTTTCTTCCCCGGCTTTCTTTACGCGCTGCTCAAGGCTTTTGATAAGCTTCGCCTGTTCCGTCTGCTGCTGAGTAGCCAGCGCCAGTTCTTGCGTGAGCGCTTCGCCGCGTTTCGCCAGCGCCGCCCCCTGCTTTTGCGCCCCGGCAAGCTGCTCTGCCAGCTGCGCTTTTTCGCTGTCTGCCGTACTCAGCGTCGCCAGCTGCTGCTCCAGCGCGCGCTTTTCGCGGGTCAGCGCCTGCACGTTCTGAAGACTCTGTTTAGCGCGCTCCTGGGCCTGCGCTTCAAGTTCGCTGACCTTTTTCTCCAGCGCGTCGCCTTTTTGCATCGCCGCCGTAAGCTGGCTGCGCAGTTCGCCCCCCTGCTTCTGCGCCCCGGCAAGCTGCTCTGCCAGCTGGGCTTTTTCGCTGTCCTGTTTGCTAAGCGCCGTGAGCTTCTGTTCCAGCACGGTATGCTGATTGATTTTCTCATTCAGCGTCAGCTGGGTTGAAACAAGCTTCGCCTGCACTTTTTCTGCCTGAGCCGTGAGCGCCTGCGTTTGTTTCTCATAGCGCCGCGAAACGTCGGCAAGCTGTTTTTCTGCCGCCATAAGCTGCTGATGAAGCTGTTTATTTTCGCTCGCCAGGGATTCAGTGCGTTCAGCGGCGTCGTCAGGCTGCCGCGCCGCCAGCGCGTTGTATTTGCCCCGCAGCGCCTCCAGCTCGCGCGTTGTGCTGTTGAGCCTGCGCTTAAGCTGGGTAAGCTCCGCATTCGGCTTTGCTGCCGGGCGTTTAGGTTGCTTTTGCGGAGACGGTTTTAGCGGCCTGTTCCCAGGCGGTGCAGTCGCAGGAGCTGGCGCAACGCGTGGCGCCGGGTTTACAGCCGCGGGCTTTTCGTCCCCGCCGATAAAGAGCGGATTAGCCTGCGGAATTAACATCCCTTCATCTTTTAAACGTTCAATTAATAACGTTGAGTCGGCATAGGTTAAATCCGCCTTTACGGTAAACAGAAGAATAACAGCAACAGTTAATAATTTTTTCATAGCTTATTAAGGTCACTGGCACGTTTGGCCATGCTGGCAAAAACCGCGCTGCGGACCCGAGCGCAAACCACATCCACTTTCTCATTCAGCTCCAGCTTGATTATCTCGGCGGAGTCGTTATCAATAAGCGCCTGATTCTTTTTATACACTTCATAATTATTATTGATAACGCTGAATTGTTGCTGAAACCTTTTAAAGGATGCGTTATCAAGCGTTTTGAGTGCGGAAAACATCTGGTAGCACTGCTGTTCCCCGGGCTTCTGCTGGGTGCCGGGAGTGGTGCGAGATAACGTTGATTTTGTACAACCGCTTAGCAGCAATACAATGCAGAGTGTGCCTAATCCATAGCAAGATGACCGCATAATACCCTCTAATTTATATTACCTGAAAACACATTCAAATAATAAATGTGTAAATCCCGTGACGGATAAAGTTGGTAGCGAAAGAGTAGCAAAAATTATCATGGAAAAAATAAAATAACAACCAAAGCGGCTATTTTTTGGAGGCGGATTCCATTTTACAAAATAAAACTCATCATTCTCCGAGGGAGAATAATTAGTGTTTTATTTATTAGATAAATATCCCCTCTATTTATTCATGGTTCACTTAATATTCCTGACAGGGTTACCGTTTGCCCTTATAAAAAGAATGTCCGTTTCGCTACAGCTTCTGTCAGTTTTGCGCAAGCGGCGGCCCGGCAACCGCTGCATCCTGTCAAAAACAGAGGAGAAGACTATGCTGAACACACCCGCAGAGAAGTACCAGCCCTACCCGCCCATTGCCCTGCCCGATCGTCGCTGGCCTGAGAACCAGCTGACCCGCGCGCCGCGCTGGCTTTCCACCGATCTGCGCGACGGTAACCAGGCGCTGGCGGAACCGATGGACGCGGAACGCAAGCTGCAGTTCTGGAACCTGCTGCTCGCCTGCGGGTTTAAAGAGATTGAGGTGGCCTTTCCTTCGGCCTCCCAAACCGACTTCAACTTTGTGCGCCAGCTTATAGAGGAGAAAC
>NZ_HE578946.1:520985-617734 GCF_000321045.1 Phytobacter massiliensis JC163 | reverse complement strand
CACGATCCATCTTTATAACGCCACAGCGCCGCTGTTTCGCAAGCTGGTATTTGGCATGGAGAAAGAGGACGTTATTGCCCTTGCCGTACGCTCAACCCGGCTTATTCGCCAGCTGTGTGAACAGCAGCCGCACACGCACTGGCAGTATGAATATTCCCCCGAAACCTTCTGTTTTACCGAGCCGGAATTCGCGCTGGCCATTTGCGAAGCGGTGGCCGACGTCTGGCAGCCGTGCGCGGAGAGGCCAATGATCATTAATCTGCCGGCCACGGTGGAGGTCAACACGCCGAATGTCTATGCCGACCAAATTGAATATTTCTGCCGCCATTTTTCGCGTCGCTCGCAGGTGTGTATCAGCGTTCACCCGCACAATGACCGCGGCACCGGCGTGGCAAGCGCAGAGCTGGCCCTGCTGGCCGGCGCCGATCGCGTTGAGGGCTGCCTCTTTGGCAACGGCGAGCGTACCGGCAATGTCTGCCTGGTGACGCTGGCGATGAATCTCTACAGCCAGGGCGTATCGCCGCAGCTTGATTTCAGCAATATGCAGCACGTCGTGGAGGTGGCGGAAACCTGTAATCAGCTGCCCGTCCATCCGCGCCACCCCTGGGCTGGCAGACTCGCCTACACGGCCTTTTCCGGCTCCCATCAGGATGCGATCAAAAAAGGCTTCGACGCCCGTTCGCCGGGCGATCGCTGGCAAATGCCCTACCTGCCCGTTGACCCTCAGGATATCGGCTGCAGCTATGAGGCGGTGATCCGCGTTAACAGCCAGTCGGGAAAAAGCGGCAGCGCCTGGCTGATTGAACAGAACCACGGGCTGAAACTGCCGCGCGCGCTGCAGCAGGATTTCAGCCAATATGTCCAGCGGGAGACCGACACCCACGGAAAAGAGATAACGCAGAACGCGCTGTGGCAGCTTTTCAGGCAGCGTTACGGCCTGATCCCGCAGCCGCCGTTAAGGCTGATTGACTATAAAAGCGAGAGCCGCCAGGACGGCCAGCTTCATCTGCAGGCGACCCTTGGCAGCGAGGAAGGAAACCGCAAGCTTGAGAGCGTGGGGAACGGGCTGCTGTCGGCGGCGGCGGGCGCGCTCGGCCAGGCGTTAAAGCTGACGTTCAGCATTAAGGATTATCATGAGCATACCCTTGGCGAGCGCAGCGACAGCCGTTCTGTGGCCTACATTCACTGCCTGTTCCCTGACGGCAGTGGGCGCTGGGGCGTGGGGATTGATAATGACGTGGCGCGCGCTTCTCTGCAGGCGCTGCTCAATGCCCTGAGCCCGGAGAGCTAACGAAAGTAATCGCTGGGTGAGACGCCCATCACCCGGCGAAACATCGCCGTGAAGGCGCTGTGGCTGCCGTAACCGAGATCCAGCGCGACCCGCAATACCGAATGGCCCTGCGCCAGCCGCACCAGCGCCTCCATCAGCCTTGCGCGGCGAACCCACTCGCCAAAGGTTAGCGCGGTCTGCCGTTGAAAATGACGGCTCAGCGTCTTCTCGCTCATATTAATAAAAGCGGCGGCCTGAGCGCTGCTCCACGGCTCGGCGATGGTGTCGCGGATCTGCTGACACAGCTTTTTAAGCGTTTCGCTGTGCGGCTCAGGCAGATAAAACGGCAGCGCCTGCATACCGCGGATCTCATCCAGCACCAGTTCATAAATCCGCTCGTCACGGCTACCGGGAGCGTAGTTTTCGGGCAGGGAAAATGCGGCGACAATCAGTTCGCGCAGCAACGGGGTGATTTGCACAATCTGGCAGGAAGCCGGCAGGTCCGCCCGCGCCAGCGGATCGATAAATAGCGTGCGCGCCGCGACGTTCCCTGTTATGCGCAGAGCATGTTGCGTACCCGCCGGAAGCCAGACGCCGCGACCGGGCGGCACAACCCAGCTTCCCTCAGGAGTATCGACTCTCACCACGCCGCTGAGTATGTGCAGTAACTGCGCGCAATCATGCTGATGCCAGGGCTCGCGCTCACCGTGAAGATAGTCGTGAGCGTAGGGGACAAAAGGACGCTGGTGAAAGGAGAACGATAAGGTTGTGCTCATCCGGCCCTCGTCTTCCCCTCTCCCGCAGGAGAGGGATAAACGTACTAGATGTGCAGTTCTTGCAGTTTCTCTTTCGGCAACGCCAGTTCTTCGTTGCTGTTAACGCGCACGTCACGATCGAGAATATGGCGGGCGATATCCTGCGCTTCGCCAAGGGAGTGCATCTGGTAAGTCCCGCACTGGTAGACGTTCAGTTCCGGGATCTGGTTTTGATCCTGAACTTTAAGCACATCGGCCATCGCCGCTTTCCAGGCGTCGGCAACGCGCTGCTCATCCGGCGTGCCAATCAGACTCATATAGAAGCCAGTACGGCAGCCCATCGGCGAAATATCAATAATCTCAACGCCGTTACCGTTCAGGTGATCGCGCATAAAGCCTGCAAACAGGTGCTCCAGGGTATGGATACCTTTTTCCGGCATGACTTCTTTATTTGGTACACAAAAGCGCAGATCGAAGACGGTGATGGTGTCGCCATGAGGCGTGTTCATGGTTTTTGCAACACGGACCGCAGGCGCTTCCATACGGGTATGATCGACAGTGAAGCTATCCAATAATGGCATTTAGTCACCTCCGCAGTGATTTTTTTAAAATAAATTGAACTCTTCTTTTCAACGCGAGTCTGAGTATATGAAAGACGCGCATTTGTTATCATCATCCCTGTTTTCAGAGATGAAATTTGGCCACAGTAATGTGGCCTTTTTCTTTTCTGTCAGGCGTGTCTTGCCAGCAACGCCTCAAATGTTTCGCTATCCGCCGCTTCAATTTCTTGCTGTTTCGCCCACGACGCATCGCGTTCTTTACTGAAATCATCTTCGCTGATAATTTCCAGCGGCTCTTCGCGCAGCATAGAACGATACCGATCCGCCAGCGCTTTGCCTGTGCCGCCAATGCCATTGTCAATCATCGAGCGCAATATGCGCGCCGAGAAGGTCAGTTCAGGATCGTCGAAGCAGGCCAGCAGTTCATCGCAAACTTTTTCGTAATGGTTATCGCCGTACAGGCTGTCCAGCGTCTGCGCGACGCGTTTAAGGTCGCGGAACAGATCTTTGCCCACCTGCTGCAGCGGGAACTGGGCGGTTTCGCAGCCAATACCCAGCGTCAGGCCAGGCTTGCGCCCTTCCAGGATAACACGGTTCCAGTTAGTACGGGTACAGAGCAGTTCGTCGCTGCTCATCTCCGGCGCCTCGGCCAGCGCGCACCAGACCATAAACAGGTCCAGGAAGCGCACCTGCTGCTCATCCACACCGATCGGCGTGAAGGGGTTGATATCCAGCGAGCGCACTTCGATATACTCAATGCCGCCGCGTAGCAGCGCGTCTGAAGGCGCTTCGCCGCTGCGGGTCACCCGTTTCGGACGAATCGGCGCATAGAGCTCGTTTTCAATCTGCAGAATATTGGTATTGATCTGCAGGTATTTGCCCTCTTTTTCTACCCCTATCTTCGCGTACTCTTCAGACGGCGTTTTGATGGCGCGCTTGAGCGCTTCCACGTAGCCATGAAGGTCGTTGAAGGTAATGCCCAGATTGCTCTGTGATTTATTGGTGTAGCCAAGGTCGCTTAAGCGCAGCGAGGTAGCATAAGGCAGATAATACATGCCGCCCGGCGTCTTCTCGAACGGCAGCGTAGTTGGCTTACCCTGTAAGAAGGAGGAGCAAATGGCCGGAGAAGCGCCGAACAGATAGGGAATCACCCAACCAAAGCGGTAGTAGTTGCGGATAACGCGGAAGTAGCCGTCCGACACGGATTCTTTATCCGTGTTGCCGCATTTCGCCTGCCAGAAGGCCATCGGCAGCGAAAAGTTATAGTGCACGCCAGAGATGGTCTGCATCAGCGCGCCATAACGGTTTTTGAGCCCCTCGCGGTAGAGCGTTTTCAGGCGACCAATATTTGAGCTGCCGTACTGCGCCAGCTCAATATCCTGCCCGTTTTCAATATAGCAAGGCATGCTCAGCGGCCACATGCGTTCATCGCCAATCTCACGCGCCGTGTGGCGGTGGATATCGCGCATGATCGTCAGCATGTGGTCGATGTCGCCATCTACCGGCGTTATGAACTCCAGCAGCGCTTCGGCGAAATCAGTGGTAATCCATTTGTGCGTGAGCGCCGAGCCAAGCTCGCGCGGATGGCCGGTGGTTGCCAGCGTGCCATCGGCGTTGACGCGCAGCGTTTCGCGCTCAAGCCCGCGTTGTATCCCCTTTAAAGCCTGAGGATGGTTTTCCAGCCAGGCCAGCGCCTGCGATACGTCCGGGATCAAATTGACCTCCCGCCTGTAAAAATCATTTTATTAAGCATAATTGTAATGGTTGACGTTGAGCTGTCACAGCCCTGAGGTCACTTACTCCGTCCAATTAGTGCCACCACGTCATACCCTGTAGCGTTACGCCCGCGACCAGCACATAGCGTAACGCCTTTCCAAGGCACAAAAAAACACAACGGGCCCCCAGGGGATGCGCATCCATCCCGCCAGCAGGCACAGTAAATCGCCCATTACAGGCATCCAGCTGAGTAACAGTGTGGCTGCGCCATAGCGTCTTAGCCAGCCTGTCGCTTTTTCCTGCCAGCGCGATTTCTCACGTAACGGAAAGAAACGCCCAAGAATAACGTTAGTCAGCCCTCCAAGGCTATTACCCATTGTTGCTATTAATACCAGAATCCATGGCTTACTTATGCCGGAAAGTAGCATTCCCACCAGCACTGCCTCGGAGCTTCCGGGCAGCAGCGTGGCGCTAAGAAAACTACTGGCGAACAGAGAAAGAAGCGACAGCCCGTCACTCACAACAGACGCACGTCCACCGCATCCATGCCCGCCGCGCGAGCTGCCTGCAGGCCAAAGTCCGCGTCCTCAAATACCACACAATGCTGCGGCGCGACGCCGATGCGTTCAGCGCAAAGCAAAAAGGTATCCGGCGCAGGCTTGTGGTTTTGGACATGGTCAGCTGCGACCACGGCATCGAAATACTGCCGTAAATTGAGATGGGCTAACAGCGCTTCGGCGATAGCGGCTTCGCTGCCGGTGCCAACCGCGAGAGGACGACGTCCATACCACTCCTTTACCACATCAATCAGCGGTAAGGGCCGGACGGTGTCCAGCAGCATAGCTCTGACCGCGTCGGTTTTCTCCTGGGCCAGCAGGTAGGGATCAAGATCGGCGTGATTCATCTCAATGATGAACTGAGCAATCCGCCAGGTTGGCGAACCGTTTAGCCCGATCAACGCCTCAGGCTCGTAACGCATTCCGTAGTGCTTTAAAACCTCGCCCCAGGCTTTGCGATGTGTTGGTTCGGTATCCAGGATGGTGCCATCCATGTCAAAAATCAAACCCTGATATTGTTCGTACATCGTGCTCCCGCCGACCGGATAACAAAGAAGCTACTGTAGCGTAAAAGGCCTCTTTTGTCGCTGCTGACCGCTGATATGACAAAGGCGCCCGCAGGCGCCTTGTAAGCAGAGATATGCTGCTATTTGATACGCAGGTCGTTTTCAACCACGCGCACGCCCTGCACTCTGCGCGTCACTTCAACGGCACGGTTCGCGCTTTGCGATGAAGAGACGAAGCCGCTCAGCTGTACGCGGCCTTTAAAAGTTTCAACGCTGATTTCAGAAGATTTGATGCTCTTGTCGTTGAACAGCGCCGCTTTCACTTTTGTGGTAATGACGGTGTCATCAATATAGCCGCCGGTACTTTCTTTGGTGGACGAGCCCGCACAGCCCGCCAGCGATACGGCCATAAGCAGCATTGCGCAAAATGCCGAAAATGCTTTAAACCCTCTCATGGAATCCTCTCCTTGCAACTTTCTGGTCAATACAGGGATAAAGTATAAGGAAATGAGCAGGTTGCCAATAAAAAAGTCTGGGGAATGTTGTGAAGTATCAGGGGGATGGTGCATCCGGGAGGATGACTTGTCTTTGGGGTCGTTGCTAAAGCAACGTTATCCTTCCTGGTGCCTGCGGTGATTACCGCTACCTCGTCTACACCTTCATTGCTGAAAGCGTGGAGAATATGGTGCATCCGGGAGGATTCGAACCTCCGACCGCTCGGTTCGTAGCCGAGTACTCTATCCAGCTGAGCTACGGATGCATCGGGACTTACTATTTCACTGCTGATACTAAGTACCGCGTAAACGCCATACCTAAGTAAGATGGTGCATCCGGGAGGATTACTCGCCTTGCGGCTCGCCCTTCGGGCCGTTGCTAAAGCAACGTTATCCCCCTGGTGCTTGCGGTTATTACCGCCACCTCATCCACACCTTCATTGCTGAAAGCAAGGAGAATATGGTGCATCCGGGAGGATTCGAACCTCCGACCGCTCGGTTCGTAGCCGAGTACTCTATCCAGCTGAGCTACGGATGCAAATGGCGGTGAGGCGGGGATTCGAACCCCGGATGCAGCTTTTGACCGCATACTCCCTTAGCAGGGGAGCGCCTTCAGCCTCTCGGCCACCTCACCACACGCCTCTTACGAGTGCTTCGAAGAACTTGTTTCTGCTCATCGTCGCTGCGTGGCGCACATATTACTTTCTGGGACTTATAAGTCAAACAATTTTTCCAGCCCCTGAATCGTTTGCACACTTCGCAGACAATTAGCCGGTTAAATCCGCAAAAAGGATGTTTTCTCAGCAGAAATCAGGCAGCGACGCCCCTGGCAGAACCGGGTGGCCATCAAAGGAAAGCGGTTGTTTAAAGGGGTGCAATAAAAGAGTAACGCAGGGAGAGGATAATTCAGAAAGACGCTGCGTCTCGCCATTGCGGCGAGACGCGGTAATATCAATAACTGGACTGCTGTGATTTTTCAGCCTGGATACGCTGGTAGATCTCTTCACGGTGAACGGATACCTCTTTAGGGGCGTTAACACCAATACGCACCTGGTTACCCTTAACTCCTAAAACAGTCACAGTGACCTCATCCCCAATCATGAGGGTCTCACCAACTCGACGAGTCAGAATCAGCATTCTTTGCTCCTTGAAAGATTAAAAGAGTCGGGTCTCTCGTATCCCGGCATTCTCCATCATATAACGCCAAAAAGTAAGCGATGACAAACACGTAATGTGTAAGCAGTCACGGCATCACATTCTGTTAGACGTAAGTTTAGCCGATATACTCAACTTCAACCTGACTTTATCGTTTTCAATAGCGTACTGGCAAGAACGCCACAACCGTAAGGTTATGGCGTCTGCATCCGCTTTGTAATTATTACAGTTTCGCGCTTACCCAGCCTTTCACGCTGGCAAGTGCAGCCGGAAGTGCCGCCACGTCCGTGCCGCCAGCCTGCGCCATATCCGGACGGCCGCCGCCTTTGCCGCCGACCTGCTGGGCAACCATTCCAACAAGCTCCCCTGCTTTCACGCGATCGGTCACATCCTTAGAGACCCCCGCAATCAGAGAAACCTTACCTTCTGCCACTGTGGCGAGAACAATAATCGCAGAACCCAGCTGGTTCTTCAGATCGTCCACCATGGTACGCAGCATCTTCGGTTCAACGCCAGTCAGCTCGCTGACCAGGAGTTTAACGCCGTTGATTTCTTCAGCCTTCCCGGACAGGCTGACGCTCTCCAGAGCGGCCTGCTGTTCTTTCAGCTGTTGTATCTCTTTTTCCAGTTGACGGGTACGCTCCAGCGCGGAACGTACTTTATCACCCAGATTCGCGCTATCGCCTTTCAACAGCTGGGCGATATCGTGTAACTGATCGCTTTGCGCGTGCAGGGCGGCAATGGCCCCCTCGCCCGTCACCGCTTCAATACGGCGAACGCCTGCCGCAGTACCGGACTCGGAAACGATATGGAACAGGCCAATATCGCCGGTGCGCGCAGCGTGCGTACCACCGCACAATTCGGTAGAGAAGTCGCCCATGCGCAATACGCGCACGCGATCGTCGTATTTTTCACCGAACAGCGCCATTGCGCCCGTTGCTCTGGCTGCATCAATATCCATGATATTGGTTTCGACAGGCAAATTACGGCGGATTTGTGCGTTGACCAGATCTTCTACCGCGCGGATTTCGGACGGTTTCATCGCTTCAAAGTGTGAGAAGTCAAAGCGCAGCGCTTTGTCATTCACCAGCGAACCTTTCTGCGCGACGTGCGTACCGAGCACCTGGCGCAGCGCCGCGTGCATCAGGTGGGTCGCGGAGTGGTTCAGGCGGATACGTAAACGACGCGCCTCATCCACTTCGGCCTTAACGCCATCGCCTACTTTCAGCGAGCCGGAGACAACTTTGCCCGTATGACCAATCGCCTGGCCATATTTCTGCGTATCGGAAACGCTAAAGGTGAAGCCGTTACCTTTCAGTTCGCCCTTATCGCCAACCTGGCCGCCAGATTCTGCGTAGAACGGCGTCTGATCCAGCACGACGACAGCGTCCTGCCCTGCGTTAACCACCTCTACGGCTTTTCCGTCCACAAACAGGCCGGTCACTTTGCCGGTCAGTTCCAGATGGTCGTAGCCTTTAAATTCAGAGGCGCTGTCAACGCGGATCATCGCGTTATAGTCCGCGCCGAAACCGCTGGATTCACGCGCGCGACGGCGCTGCTCTTCCATCGCGGCCTCAAAACCAGCCTCGTCGACTTTGATGTTGCGCTCACGGCACACATCCGCCGTCAGGTCTACCGGGAAACCGTAGGTGTCATACAGGCGGAAAGCCGTTTCGCCATCCAGCGTATCGCCGGTCAGCTTCGCCAGCTCTTCGTCCAGCAGCGCCAGTCCGCGCTCCAGGGTACGAGCAAACTGCTCTTCTTCGGTTTTCAGTACCTGCTCAACCTGCGCCTGCTGGCGTTTAAGCTCTTCGCCCGCAGAACCCATGACGTCAAGCAGCGGCCCAACCAGCTTGTAGAAGAAGGTTTCTTTCGCGCCCAGCATGTTGCCGTGACGGATTGCGCGACGAATGATACGGCGCAGCACATAACCACGGTTTTCGTTCGACGGGATAACGCCGTCTGCGATCAGGAAAGCGCAGGAACGAATATGGTCCGCGATAACGCGCAGGGATTTATTGCTCAAATCGGTCGCGCCGGTAACGTCGGCCACCGCTTTGATAAGTTTGCTAAACAGATCGATTTCGTAGTTGGAGTTCACATGCTGCAGAACCGCCGTGATGCGCTCCAGCCCCATCCCGGTATCGACGGAAGGTTTCGGCAGCGGCTCCATCGTGCCGTCAGCCTGACGGTTGAACTGCATGAAGACGATGTTCCAGATCTCAATGTAGCGATCGCCGTCTTCTTCCGGGCTTCCCGGAGGGCCACCCCAGATATGATCGCCATGATCGTAGAAAATCTCGGTGCACGGGCCGCACGGACCGGTATCGCCCATCTGCCAGAAGTTGTCAGAGGCGTAGGGAGCGCCCTTGTTATCGCCGATGCGAATAATGCGCTCGCGTGGGATACCCACCTCTTTTTCCCAGATTTCGTAGGCTTCGTCATCGGTTTCATAGACGGTCACCCACAGACGATCTTTCGGCAGGTTGAACCAGTTTTCACCGGTTAACAGCTCCCACGCATATTGAATCGCATCGTGTTTGAAGTAATCGCCAAAGCTGAAGTTGCCCAGCATTTCGAAGAAGGTATGGTGACGCGCGGTGTAACCGACGTTTTCCAGGTCATTGTGTTTACCGCCTGCGCGTACGCAGCGTTGTGCGGTGGTCGCGCGGGAATAATTACGCTTATCGAGCCCAAGAAAGACATCTTTGAACTGATTCATCCCGGCGTTGGTAAACAGCAGAGTCGGGTCGTTATTCGGCACAAGGGAGCTGCTAGCAACTACCTGATGGCCCTTGCTATGGAAAAAATCGAGAAACGCCTGACGGATCTCAGCGGTGCTCTTGCTCATAATTATCCTGAAATCAAGCTAACGAAATAGCGTAGCAGGTCGCGTCCTTTCACAAAAAACCGCCCGCTACTGGAAAAAGTGGGAATAAGATAAGTTTTCTTGTCAGCGAAGTAAAATCCCGTATGCGCTCAAGCGGTAAAATTTCGCCAGATTTCCTGAATATCCTCCAGCAAATAACCGCGGTAGAGTAAAAAGCGCTGCACTTTCGCTTTCTCTGCAAAGTGGGTCGGCAAAGGCTCGCCAAATTTACGCTGCGCCTGCTGTCGCGCCAGCTCGCACCAGTCGATATCGCATTCGCGCATCGCCGTTTCGCTGACTTCCCGCGTCACCCCTTTTTGCCCCAGCTCCTGGCGGATACGTGACGGGCCATAGCCCTTGCGGCTGCGGCTGGCGATGAACTGGCGGGCAAAGCGCTCATCATCCAGATAGTGACTCTCCATGCACCAGGCCACCACTTTTTCAACGTCATCCGGGTCGGCGTCCGGCTTCTCCAGCCCGTTTTTGGTCATTATCGGAGCGGTAAGTTTGCGCCGCAGTTCTTGTTCGGCGTGGTCGCGCATCGCCAGGATGCGCAGGGCGCGGTCGAGCAGACGGGCATAGCCAGAGCGGCGAGGGGTGTTGTCGGTCATCTTTTTTCCTGCCAGCATAAAAACGAAAAGGGCTGCATCAGCAGCCCTTAATTATTACTCAGATTATCAGAAATCTTCGTTGGTTTCTTCGACGCCTTCGCCGTTGTCGTCCACGGTGAAGTCAGGACCGGAGGAAGGGTTGCTGAGCAGAATCTCACGCACTTTCTTCTCGATCTCTTTGGCCGTCGCCGGGTTCTCTTTCAGCCAGTTAGTGGCGTTCGCTTTACCCTGACCGATTTTCTCGCCGTTGTAGCTGTACCAGGCGCCCGCTTTTTCAATCAGCTTCTCTTTCACGCCCAGGTCAACCAGTTCGCCGTAGAAGTTGATGCCTTCACCATAGAGGATCTGGAATTCAGCCTGTTTAAACGGCGCGGCGATTTTGTTTTTCACCACTTTAACGCGGGTTTCGCTACCCACCACGTTATCGCCCTCTTTCACCGCGCCGATACGGCGGATGTCCAGGCGCACGGAGGCGTAGAATTTCAGCGCGTTACCACCGGTGGTGGTTTCCGGGTTACCGAACATAACGCCGATTTTCATACGGATCTGGTTGATGAAGATCAGCAGCGTATTGGACTGCTTAAGGTTACCAGCCAGCTTACGCATGGCCTGGCTCATCATACGCGCCGCGAGGCCCATGTGAGAGTCACCGATTTCACCTTCAATTTCCGCTTTCGGCGTCAGGGCGGCGACGGAGTCGACGACGATAACGTCAACCGCGCCGGAACGCGCCAGCGCGTCACAGATTTCCAGCGCCTGCTCACCGGTATCCGGCTGCGAGCAGAGCAGGTTATCGATATCCACGCCCAGCTTACGTGCGTAGATCGGGTCCAGCGCGTGCTCGGCATCGATAAACGCACAGGTTTTACCTTCACGCTGCGCAGCGGCGATCACCTGCAGGGTCAGCGTGGTTTTACCGGAAGATTCCGGCCCGTAAATCTCTACGATACGGCCCATCGGCAGACCGCCCGCGCCCAGCGCGATATCCAGCGAAAGCGAGCCGGTCGGGATGGTTTCGACATCCATAGAACGGTCTTCACCCAGACGCATGATGGAGCCTTTACCGAATTGCTTTTCGATCTGACCCAGTGCTGCCGCAAGCGCCTTTTGTTTGTTTTCGTCGATAGCCATTATTACTCCTGTCATGCCGGGTGAAGCGACTGCGCTTCGCCGTGGATTTCTGTTTTGTTGCCGCAATTATACTGTATAGTCATACAGTATCTCAAGTGTTTTGTAGAAAATGTTGCCACAGGGTTTGCAGGGCATAAGCCGTCGCCTGACGGCGTACCGCCTCACGATCGCCGGGGAAACATTCCCGGCGGGTAATGCCCTGCCCGCTGACGCTTGCGAAGCCAAACCACACCGTGCCGACGGGCTTATCGTCGCTGCCGCCGTCCGGCCCGGCAATGCCGCTGATTGAAATAGCATAGTCAGCTCGCGCCGCTTTTAGCGCGCCAATCGCCATCTCTACCACCACCGGTTCGCTGACCGCGCCGTGCGCCGCCAGCGTCTCTGGCTTCACGCCGATCATTTGCGATTTCGCCTCATTACTGTAGGTGACGAAACCGCGTTCAAACCAGGCGGAGCTACCGGCAATATCGGTAATGACTTTCGCCACCCAGCCGCCGGTGCAGGATTCCGCCGTGGTGACGCTCGCTCTGCGCGCTTTCAGCGCCCGACCGATGCGCTCGCTCAACTGCATTAATTCGCTGTCAGTCATGTTGACTCCTGTCCAATAACCGTGGCGCAAAAGATAGCACTTTCAGCGTAAAGGTGGGGGCGGGAGTGAAGATTTACGAGGAGGCTTCCGAAAAAAGCCAGCCCAGGCTGGCTCGGGAGAGTTATTTCATGCTGTTGACGATGACGGTGACGTTATGGCGAAACGCTTTTGCATAGGTGTCGGCCTCGCCGCCCTTCGCGCTCAGCGCTTCCGGATAGAGCTCGCCGCCCGGCTGCGCCCCGGTTGCCGCGGCTATCTGCCTGACCAGACGCGGGTCGAGCTGGTTCTCAATAAACCAGCTGTGCACGCCGTCCGCTTTAATCTGTTTAATTAACGAAGCCACCTGCTGCGCGCTGGCCTCGCTTTCGGACGAGAGTCCCTGCGGCGCGAGGAAAGTGACATCGTAGGCCCGACCAAAATAGCCAAATGCGTCGTGGCTGGTCAGTACTTTGCGTTTTTGCGGCGGTATCGGGCGGAACTGCGCTTTCGCCCAGCTATCAAGCTGCTGCAGCTGCGTGATGTATGCCTCCCCCGTCGTCTTTAGCGCTTTTTCATCCTGCGGATCGGCCTTGATCAGCGCCGCCAGAATGTTCCTGGCGTACAGCGCGCCGTTTGCCGCGCTGTTCCAGGCGTGCGGGTCGGTGACGGTCTGACCGTCTTCTTCAAGCGTGTGGGTCTGGACGCCGTCTGAGGCGACCACCACAACGCCCTTAAAGCCGGAGGCCTTAATCAGCCGGTCCAGCCAGCCCTCAAGGCCCAGGCCGTTAACCACCACCACATCCGCTTTATTCAGCATCGCGCTATCCCTGGCGCCGGGCTCGAAGGTGTGCGGATCGCCATCCGGTCCTACCAGCGAGGTCACTTTCACACGATCGCCGCCGGTTTCAGCGACAATATCCCCCAGAACGGAAAAGCTGGCGACCACATTAAGGGTTTTCGCCACTGCCCCCTGCGCCATCAGCCCCAACGCCAGCGCCAGAATTACTTTTTTCATCATGTCTCCTTGCCTGTTAACTGTGCGCGTAAACCGCTGCGCACGCCGAATAAAATGGAAATAAGAAAAACGCCGCTGGCGGTGAGCACTATCGCCGGACCAGCGGGCAGCCCCGCCCCCCAGGAGAGGCTTAACCCCAGCCATGCGCAAAACGCGCCCGTCACCCCAGCGAACAGCAGCAGGCCGGGCAGGGTTCGCGCCCAACAGCGCGCCGCCACCGCCGGAAGAATCATCACCCCTACCGCCATTAAGGTGCCCAGCACCTGAAAACCGGCCACCAGGTTAAGTACCAGCAGCGCCAGAAACAGGCTGTGAAACAGTACCGGCAGGCGCGGGGCATTAATCTGCAAAAAGTCGCTGTCGAAGGCTTCGCTTACCAGGCCGCGATAAAATAGCGCCAGCGAGAGCAGCGTCAGGCTGGCGACGCCCGCAACAAACAGCGCGGCGTCGCTATCCACCGCCAGCACCGAGCCAAACAGCAGGTGCAGCAGGTCGACGCTGGAGCCGCGCAGTGAAACCAGCGTCACCCCGAGGGCCAGCGAGGCGAGATAGAGCCCGGCGAAGCTGGCATCCTCTTTAAGCGGCGTGCGGCGGCTGATTAACCCCGCCGCCAGCGCCACAATAACGCCGGCAATAAACCCGCCGAGACTCATTGCCAGCAGCGACATGCCGTTGAGCAAGTAGCCCGCCGCCACCCCTGGCAAAATGGCGTGAGAGAGCGCATCCCCCATCAGGCTCATCCGTCGCAGCTGTAAAAAAACCCCCAGCGCGGTGGTACTGACAGAGAGCGCCAGGCAGACCACCAGCGCGCGGCGCATAAAGCCGAACTCGATAAACGGCTGGAAAAAGAGATGCCAGATCATGCCGGTCGCGCCTCATTCAACCTGTCGGTTGCGCCCCAGTACGCCTGCTCGCCATCAAGACGTAGCGTCTGGGGGAAAAAGCGCCTTACCCGTTCGCTGTCGTGCAATACCGCAAGAAGGGTTTGCCCCTGGCGATGCATCTCCACCATTTGCGCCATCAGCAGATGCGTGGTCGCCTCATCAATGCCGGTGAAGGGTTCATCCAGCATCACCAGCGGCGCCTGCTGTAGCCACAGCCGGGCAAAGAGCATCCGCTGAAACTGTCCGCCGGAGAGCGTGTCGACAGTGGCTTTCGCCATCGCCAGCATGCCGGTTCTCTCCAGCGCCGCCGCCACCTGATGGCGCGCCTGGCGGTTGAGGCCGGAAAAGAGAGAAACCCGCGGCCAGCAGCCCATACTGACCACATCCTGCACCGTTACGGGGAAACCGGCATCCAGGGTTTGCCGCTGCGCCAGCCAGCCGATAACGGGCCGGGAGGCGCGCCAGCGCAGGGTGCCGCTCACCGGCGTTAAGATGCCCGCCAGCGTTTTCAACAGGGTTGATTTGCCGCAGCCGTTGGCGCCGACGATGGCCGTCATGCTGCCGCGTTCCAGCGTGCCGCATAAGGCTGGCGTGACCGCGCGCGCGCCGTAGCCCGCCACCAGATGATCCAGTTCAATCATGAAAGCGCCACCGACCAGCCCGTTAGCAGCCACAGGGTTATAAGCAGCGCGGCGGCCAGAACGAGCCGGGTCGCGCTGGCGCAGGAGAAGAGCGTTATATCCATCACCACCACACAATCATTATGTTATAACATAACAATAATCAGATGCGCAGATGATGTAAACGGAATTTTTAGCGGGAATGCGTTGAAATGTTTCTGCCCCTTTTCGCAAAGGGGCAGTGGTTTAGCGAATACGCGCCAGCGCTACTGACTGACCCAGCTGCCACACCGCCATCGCATAATGGGTGCTGTGGTTGTAGCGGGTGATGGTGTAAAAGTTCGGCAAGCCGTACCAGTACTCATAGCCGGTGCCGACATCGAGGCGCAGCAGGCTGGCCTGCTGATGGTTGCCCAGCGATTGCTGCGGCGTCAGACCGGCTGCCGCCAGCTGCGCGACGCTGTAGTTGGTTTTAAAGCCGTTCGCCAGCCCTGGCGCCTGGCCCGTAGCGGGCACTGCCACCAGGTCACCTTTCGTCCAGCCGTGCTCTTTAAAGTAGTTCGCTACGCTGCCGATAGCGTCCACCGGGTCCCACAGGTTGATATGCCCGTCGCCGTTGAAATCCACCGCGTACTGTTTATAGGAGGAAGGCATAAACTGCCCGTAGCCCATCGCGCCGGCGAAGGAGCCTTTCAGATCCAGCGGGTCGTCGTTTTCATCGCGCGCCATCAGCAGGAATGTCTCCAGCTCGCTGGAAAAATAAGCCGCACGACGAGGGTAGTTAAACGCCAGCGTCGCCAGCGCATCGAGGATGCGCGTTTTGCCCATCACGCGGCCCCAGCGGGTCTCCACGCCAATAATGCCGACGATAATTTCCGGCGGCACGCCGTAAACCATCCATGCGCGGTTTAACGCGTCTTCATACTGGTTCCAGAAGGCCACGCCGTTCTGCACGTTATCCGGGGTGATGAACTGCCCGCGATAGCGCAGCCATGCGCCGTTCGGCCCGGTTGGCGCGGGGCCGGTGGGAGCCTGGCGGTCCATCAGGCGCAGCACGTAATCCAGCCGCTTCGCCTGGGAGAGAATTTCATGCAGTTGCTGACGATCGAAGCCGTGCTTGCTGACCATATCGTTGATGAACTGTTCTGCGGCAGGGTTATTGGCGAAATCGCCGCTGGTCATCATCACATTGTGTTGGGGTTCGAGTAAAAATCCGCCCGTGGGTTTGCCCACCGTTTCAGGCGCAGGCGCGGAGGCGGTTTGCTGCCCGTTTTCAGGTTTGCTGCTACAGGCGGCAAGAAGAACTAGCGCGGGAAGGAGCGCTGCGTAACGACGCTTAAACATGAGACATCCATTTAACATTTATTCAGCCAGGGGGAATTATGGTAAAGCATGCGCGCCAGCACAAGTAAGCGCTGCGTTCTCTTCCCTTTCACTCGATCAGCCGCTGTTTTTTTCACTTCACACTCTTACTCGCAACAAAAACTTTCACAATGATTGTTTTATCTTTCATATTGAGACCTAAATAACACTTTTATACCTTTCAAAGTGATTATTATAAGCCCCAGTTTTACAACAACGTGAAACCCTGAAGGAGAGAACAATGATAGAAACGATTACCCATGGCGCCGAATGGTTCATTGGGCTGTTTCAGAAAGGCGGGGAAGTGTTTACCGGGATGGTAACCGGGATTTTGCCGCTGCTGATAAGCCTGCTGGTTATCATGAACGCCCTGATCAACTTTATTGGTCAGCACCGTATCGAGCGGCTGGCTCAGCGTTGCGCAGGCAATCCTGTGACCCGTTACCTGCTGCTGCCGTGCGTGGGAACCTTTGTCTTCTGTAATCCGATGACCTTAAGCCTTGGCCGGTTTATGCCGGAAAAATATAAGCCCAGCTACTACGCGGCGGCCTCCTACAGCTGCCACTCCATGAACGGCCTGTTTCCCCATATCAACCCCGGCGAACTGTTTGTCTATTTAGGCATCGCCAATGGCCTGACCACGCTCGGCCTGCCGCTGGGGCCACTGGCGGTCAGCTACCTGCTGGTAGGCCTTGTGACCAACTTCTTCCGTGGCTGGGTTACCGACCTCACCACGTCAATATTCGAAAAGAAAATGGGCATTCAGCTTGAACAAAACGTTCGTCTGGCAGGAGCGACATCATGAGCCGCATTGTAATTGAGAAAGGCACGGGCGGCTGGGGCGGCCCGCTGGAAATCGACAGCGCTGAGAACAAAAAAATCGTCTATATCACCGCAGGCACGCGCCCGGCCATCGTCGACAAGCTGGCGCAGATGACCGGCTGGCAGGCGGTGGACGGCTTTAAAGAGGGCGAACCGCCAGAGAACGAAATTGGCGTCGCGGTGATCGACTGCGGCGGTACGCTGCGCTGCGGGATCTACCCGAAACGCCGTATCCCCACCATCAATATTCACGCGACCGGCAAGTCAGGCCCGCTGGCCCAGTACATCCTGGAGGATATCTATGTCTCCGGCGTAAAAGAGGAAAACATCTCCTGGCAGGATGGCGAAACGGCGGCGAAGGCGGCCGTAACCGCGAAGCCTGCCCCGCGTGAATACGACGCCAGTAAAAAGATTACTGAACAGAGCGATGGACTGCTGGCGAAAGTCGGCATGGGAATGGGCTCCGCCGTGGCGGTGCTGTTCCAGGCCGGGCGCGACACCATCGACACGGTACTGAAAACCATCCTGCCGTTTATGGCCTTCGTGTCGGCGTTAATCGGCATCATTATGGCTTCCGGCCTTGGCGACTGGATCGCCCACGGCCTGGCCCCGCTTGCCAGCCATCCGCTGGGTCTGGTGACGCTGGCGCTGATCTGCTCCTTCCCGCTGCTGTCCCCGTTCCTTGGCCCCGGCGCGGTCATTGCGCAGGTTATCGGCGTGCTGATTGGCGTGCAGATAGGCCAGGGCAATATCCCCCCGCACCTCGCCCTGCCCGCGCTGTTTGCGATTAACGCCCAGGCGGCATGCGACTTTATTCCCGTAGGTCTGTCACTGGCGGAAGCGCGTCAGGATACCGTGCGCGTCGGCGTGCCTTCCGTGCTGGTAAGCCGCTTCCTGACCGGTGCGCCGACGGTGCTTATCGCCTGGTTTGTCTCCGGCTTTATCTATCAATAAGAGGTTGTTATGAGCGTGATTTATCAAACCACCATTACCGACATCGGCGCTTGCGCGCAGGAGGCCCTTAGCGATCGGATGCTGATCACGTTTCGGGAAGGCGCACCGGCGGACGTCGCCGAGTTCTGTTTTATCCACTGTCACGGCGAGCTTAACGGCTCGCTTGCGGCGGGCGCGCAGTTTGAGCTGGACGGCCACCCCTACCCGGTCACCGCCGTTGGCGAGGTGGCGGAAGAAAATTTACGCGAGCTGGGGCATATCACCCTGCGTTTCGACGGACAAACCCAGGCGGAGTACCCCGGTACGGTACACGTCGCGGGTAATGTACCGGAAGGCATTCGCCCCGGTTGCACACTGAAATTTGTTGCTTAAGGAGAAAGTATGAAACAGGTTGCCGTAGTCATTGGTGGAGGACAAACCCTTGGGGCGTTCCTGAGCCGTGGGCTGGCCGCAGAGGGGTACCGCGTAGCGGTAGTGGATATTCAGAGCGATAAAGCGGCAAGCGTCGCCCAGGAAATTAACGCCGAGTATGGCGAAGGGATGGCGTACGGTTTCGGCGCCGACGCCACCAGCGAGCAGAGCGTGCTGGCGCTGTCGCGCGGGGTGGATGAGATTTTTGGCCGTGTGGATCTGCTGGTTTACAGCGCGGGTATCGCCAAAGCGGCGTTTATCAGCGATGTCCAGCTTGGGGACTTCGACCGTTCGCTACAGGTTAATCTGGTGGGCTATTTCCTGTGCGCCCGCGAGTTTTCGCGCCTGATGATCCGCGATGGCATTCAGGGGCGCATTATCCAGATCAACTCCAAATCGGGCAAAGTGGGCAGTAAGCACAACTCCGGCTACAGCGCGGCGAAGTTTGGCGGCGTGGGCCTGACCCAGTCGCTGGCGCTGGATCTGGCGGAATATGGCATTACCGTTCACTCCCTGATGCTGGGCAACCTGCTGAAATCGCCGATGTTCCAGTCGCTTATTCCGCAGTACGCCAGCAAGCTGGGCATTGCCGCGGAACACGTTGAACAGCATTACATTGATAAGGTGCCGCTGAAACGCGGGTGTGACTATCAGGATGTGCTGGATGTGCTGCTGTTTTACGCAAGCGCGAAAGCCTCTTACTGCACCGGGCAGTCGATCAATATCACCGGTGGGCAAGTAATGTTTTAAGCCAACGTAGCCTGGGCAGGCGTAATCGCATCCGGGATTTTCCCGGATGCGGCTTCGTCTTATCCGGGCTATGCAAGTCCAGCAGAACGCGATAACAAGGAGAAAATATGGTTTCCTCGCTCATCACCCTCGCCGCTATCGCCTGGCTCTGCCAGATAGCGTTCGGCGGCTGGCAAATCCGCCAGTTTAATCGCGCTTTTGACGCGCTGTGCCAGAAGGGGCGCGTCGGCGTCGGTCGCGCTGGCGGGCGCTTTAAGCCGCGCGTGGTTCTCGCCGTGGCGTTTGACAAGAACGATCGGGTCAGCGATACCCTGCTGATGCGCGGCCTGACGGTTTTTGCCCGCCCGGCGAAAATCAACCAATTAATCGGTCTGCCGCGGCAGGAATTAGAGCCTGATGTGATCTTTCCCCATGATCCGGGCTGTCGGAATGCTCTATCATTAGCGCTTAAAATGAAACATTGATAATTTCGTTGTGAACGCTATTAGCTTGCGAAATTATCATTTTGCAACTTAACGCAGGAAACAAGCGCCCATGAAACCACGTCAGCGGCAGGCAGCGATCCTTGAGCATCTGCAAAAGCAGGGGAAATGTTCAGTGGAGGAGCTGGCCGCGCACTTCGACACCACAGGCACCACTATACGCAAGGATTTAGTGGTGCTGGAAAACGCCGGCGCGGTGATCCGCACCTATGGCGGCGTCGTGCTGAATAAAGATGAAGCCGATCCACCCATTGACCATAAAACCTTAATCAACACCCAGCAAAAAGGGCTTATCGCCGAAACCGCCGTGGGGTTTATTCAGGACGGCGACTCCATCATTCTGGACGCGGGCAGTACGGTGCTGCAAATGGTGCCCCTGCTCAGCCATTTCAACAACATCACCGTGATGACCAACAGTCTGCACATTGTTAACGCCCTTTCCGAACTGGATAACGAGCAGACGATCCTGATGCCTGGAGGCACCTTTCGTAAGAAATCCGCCTCGTTTCACGGCCAGCTTGCGGAAAACGCTTTCGACCATTTTAGCTTTGACAAGCTGTTTATGGGCACCGACGGCATCGATCTCAACGCCGGGGTCACCACCTTCAACGAGGTGTTTACCGTCAGTAAAGCCATGTGTAACGCGGCGCGGGAAGTGATCCTGATGGCGGACTCCTCCAAATTTGGCCGCAAAAGCCCCAACATTGTTTGCAGCCTGGAGAGCGTGGATAAACTGATCACCGATGCCGGGATCCCGGCCGATTTTCGCGCCGCCCTGGAAGAGAAAGGAATCGAAGTGATTGTGGCAGGAGAAAAACATGAATGACATTTTACTGAACACCGCCCGGCAGACGCTGCTGCTGGAATTGCAGGAAGCCAGCCGCCTGCCGGACCGGCTGAATGACGCCTTTTTACGCGCCGCCGACGCTATTATCCGCTGTCAGGGAAAGGTGATTGTCTCCGGTATCGGCAAGTCAGGCCATATCGGTAAAAAGATTGCCGCCACCTTCGCCAGCACCGGCACGCCGGCCTTTTTTGTCCACGCGGCGGAAGCGCTGCATGGCGATCTGGGAATGATAGAAAGCCGCGACGTCATGCTGTTTATCTCCTACTCCGGTTCGGCGAAAGAGCTGGAGCTGATCCTGCCCCAGCTACAGGAAAAATCGGTGGTGCTGCTGGCCATGACCGGCAAGCCCCTCTCCCAGCTGGCGCTGGCGGCGGATGCGGTGCTGGATATCTCCGTGGAGCGCGAAGCCTGCCCGATGCTGCTGGCCCCCACCTCCAGCACCGTCAACACCCTGATGCTTGGCGACGCGCTGGCGATGGCGGTGATGCAGGCCCGCGGCTTTAACGAAGAGGACTTCGCCCGCTCTCATCCGGCGGGCGCGCTGGGGGCGCGGCTGCTTAATAAAGTGCACCATCTGATGCGTAAAGAAGAGGTGCCCAACGTGCGTATTACCGCCACGGTAATGGATGCGATGCTCGAACTTAGCCGTACCGGGCTCGGGCTGGTGGCGGTGTGCGATGAAAACGAGCAGGTCTGCGGCGTCTTTACCGACGGCGACCTGCGCCGCTGGCTGGTGGCAGGCGGCGGCCTTGATGCGGAAGTCAGCGCCGCGATGACCCGGGGCGGGCTGACGCTTAACGCGCAGAGCCGCGCCATTGACGCCAAAGAGCTGCTGATGAAGCGCAAGATCTCCGCCGCCCCGGTGGTGGATGACGGCGGCAAGCTGGTGGGGGCTATCAACCTGCAGGCGTTTTACCAGGCAGGCATTATTTAGCTTTTCAGCCCGAGGCGTTTCGCCAGCCGGTGCAGGTTGGCGACATCCATCTCCAGCAGCCGCGCGCTGGCAGCCCAGTTATGCTGGCTCTGCGCCAGCGCCTGGCGAATGGCGTTACGCTGGAAGGCGTCCGTCGCTTCACGCAGGTTTTGCGTACCGACAGGCGGCGAGACGGTGGTGGCAGGCTCCGCCGCTTGCGGCGCATCGGTCAGGGCAAAATGGCCCGGCTCCAGCACCACTTTATTACCGCTTTCCACGGCTCGCGCCAGCACCACGGCGCGATGAATCGCATGTTCCAGCTCGCGCACATTACCCGGCCAGCGGTACGCCAGCAGATGAGAGCGGGCGGCGGGGCTGAGCACTACGCGCTCAAGCCCTAAGCGCTGGCGGCACTGCTCGCAAAAATAGCCCGCCAGCACGACCACATCCTCCCCCCGCTCCCGCAGCGGCGGCACGGAAAGGGGAAACACGCTCAGGCGGTGGAACAGGTCAGCGCGAAAACGCCCCGCCAGCACCTCTTCACGCAGGTCGCGATTAGTGGCAGCCAGCACACGCACATCTACCCGCAGGCTGCGGTCGTCGCCGACGCGCTGAATATCGCCATACTGTAAAACCCGCAGCAGCTTGGCCTGTAACGCCAGCGACAGTTCGCCAATCTCATCCAGAAACAGCGTGCCTTTGTCCGCCATCTCAAATTTACCGCTGCGGTTGCTGATAGCGCCGGTAAAGGCGCCTTTTACGTGACCGAACAGCTCGCTTTCCGCCACGCTCTCCGGCAGGGCGGCGCAGTTAAGATAGACCAGCGCGTCCGCCGCGCGGGGGGAGTTCTCATGAATCGCCTTCGCCACCAGCTCCTTGCCGGTGCCGGTTTCACCGCTTATCAGCACGTTGAGATCGGAACCGGCGACAATCTCTATCTCTTTTTTAAGCTGCGCCATCCCCTGCGACAGGCCAATCATCTCACTGCGCGCCTCCTGGCCAAAGCGCGTCGCCACGCCGGGGGAGATATTCTGGCTCTCAAGCTGCTCAATCAGCAGGGCATTATTCAGCGCGCCGGCCGCCAGCGCCGCCACCAGCCGCAGCGCCTCATCGCTGAACGCATCGAACTGATCCGGTGCCATACCGTCGAGGGTCAGCGCGCCAATAAGGCTCTGCCCGGCAAACAGCGGCAGCCCGACGCAGGCGTGAACTTTCAGGCTCTCCTGGCCGGGAATAAGGCCGTCGTAAGGGTCAGGCAGGCTGCTGTCAGCGGGAAAGCGCACCACATCACCGGCGCGGGCGATGGCTTCAAGACGGGGATGCCCTTCCAGTGAAAAGCGCCGTCCCAGCACATCCGGCGCCAGGCCATCGATTGCCAGCGGAATAAACTGCCGCGCTTCATAACGCAGCAGCGCCGAGGCGTCACAGCCCAGCAGCTGGCGCAGGGTGGTGATAAGCCGCTGGAAGCGGTCGGCATGGCCAATGCCGCTCTGGAGTTCAATGGCAATGCGCGCCAGCCTGTCCACGGAAAAACGCATAGTTACCTCACTGTCATTTTGACACCCCATACTGTCAAACTGACAGTAAAAATGACAGTCATTTTGACTACTCATCAAGGGTTATAAATTGTTATTCCTTTTTAAATCAGCAGGATAAAAACTGGCACGCTACTTGATATAGCTCATTCATCTTTTTGAAAACAGAACAGGTAAACAAGATGGCTATTCAGGTGAAAAATAATATTCAGTGGGTTGGTCAACGTGACTGGGAAGTGCGTGATTTTCACGGCACGGAGTATAAGACCCTGCGCGGCAGCAGCTACAACAGCTATCTTATTCGTGAAGAGAAAAATGTGCTTATCGATACGGTCGATCATAAATTCAGCCGTGAGTTCGTGCAGAACCTGCGCGGCGAAATTGATCTGTCACAGCTGGATTATATCATTATCAACCACGCCGAAGAGGACCATGCCGGGGCGCTCACCGAACTGATGAGCCATATCCCGGATACGCCCATCTACTGCACCGCTAACGCTATCGATTCCATTAACGGCCACCACCATCACCCGGAGTGGAACTTCCATGTGGTCAAAACCGGCGACACGCTGGATATCGGCAACGGCAAACAGCTTATTTTTGTTGAAACGCCCATGCTCCACTGGCCGGACAGCATGATGACCTACCTGACCGGCGACGCGGTGCTGTTCAGCAACGACGCCTTCGGCCAGCACTACTGCGATGAACACCTGTTCAACGATGAGGTTGACCAGGCGGAGCTTTTTGAACAGTGCCAGCGCTACTACGCCAATATTCTCACCCCGTTCAGCCGCCTGGTAACGCCGAAAATCACCGAGATCCTCGACTTTAATCTGCCGGTGTCGATGATTGCCACCTCCCACGGCGTGGTCTGGCGCGACAACCCAACGCAAATTGTCGAGCTGTACCTGAAATGGGCGGCGGATTACCAGGAAGATCGCATCACTATTTTCTACGACACCATGTCCAATAACACCCGCATGATGGCCGACGCTATCGCCCAGGGGATTACGGAAGCGGATCCGCGCGTGGCGGTGAAAATTTTCAACGTTGCCCGCAGCGATAAAAACGAAATTCTCACCAACGTGTTTCGCTCCAAAGGGGTGCTGGTGGGCACATCGACCATGAACAACGTGATGATGCCGAAAATTGCCGGTCTGGTGGAAGAGATGACCGGCCTGCGTTTTCGTAATAAACGCGCCAGCGCCTTCGGCTCCCACGGCTGGAGCGGCGGCGCGGTAGACCGTTTATCCACCCGTTTACAGGATGCGGGCTTTGAGATGTCGCTCAGCCTGAAAGCGAAATGGCGACCGGATCTCGACGCGCTGGCGCTGTGCCGTGAACACGGGCGCGAAATCGCCCGCCAGTGGGCGCTCGCTCCCCTGCCGGAAACCGCACCCGTTGCACCCGCAGAAACCGCTCCGGTTAGCGCCCCCGTGGCTGCTGACCTCGGCCCTTGCATGCAATGCAGCGTCTGCCAGTGGATTTATGACCCACAGAAAGGCGAGCCGATGCAGGATGTCGCACCGGGCACGCCGTGGAGCGACGTACCGGATAATTTCCTCTGTCCGGAATGTTCATTGGGAAAAGAGGTATTCGACCAACTGGCGACGGAGGCGGTATGAGCGCAGGCATAGTGATAATTGGCTCGGGCTTTGCCGCCCGCCAGCTCGTAAAAAATATCCGTAAACAGGATGCCAGCCTGCCGCTGACGCTGATTGCCGCAGATAGCATGGACGAGTACAACAAACCCGATCTCAGCCACGTTATTAGCCAGGCGCAGCGCGCCGATGACCTGACCCGCCAGTCGGCGGGTGAGTTTGCCGAACAGTTCAACCTGCGCCTGTTTCCGCATACCCGGGTGACCGACATTGATGCCGACGCCCACGTAGTGAAAAGCCAGGACAGGCAGTGGCAGTATCAGAGTCTGGTGCTGGCCACCGGCGCATCGGCCTTTGTCCCGCCGGTTCCAGGAAGTGAGTTAATGCTCACTTTAAACAGCCAGCAAGAGTACCGCGCCTGTGAAGCGCAGCTGCATGATGCCCGGCGGGTGCTGATTGTCGGCGGCGGGCTTATCGGCAGCGAACTGGCGATGGATTTTTTGCCGTGCGGGCAAGGCGGTTACGCTTATCGATAACGCAGCCAGCGTGCTCGCCTCGCTGATGCCGCCGGAAGTGAGCAGTCGCTTACAGCACTGCTTTACGGAGATGGGGATTCATCTGCTGTTGAAATCCCGGCTGCTGGGGCTTGAGCAAACCGCCACCGGCATTCGCGCCACGCTTGATCGCCAGCGCAGCATTGAGGTGGATGCGGTGATTGCCGCCACCGGCCTGCGCCCGGAAACAGCCCTTGCCAGCCGCGCCGGGCTGGCCGTTAACCGTGGCGTCTGCGTCGACAGTTTCTTGCGCACCAGCCACCCGGATATTTACGCCCTCGGCGACTGCGCGGAGATTAACGGCAAGGTGCTGCCGTTCCTGCAACCGATACAGCTCAGCGCCATGTATCTGGCGAAAAATCTGCTCGGCGGCAGCGCCCCGCTTAAGCTGCCTGCGATACTGGTCAAAGTCAAAACGCCGGACATGCCATTACATCTGGCTGGCGAGACGCAGCGGCGCGATTTGCGCTGGGAGATCGTAACCCAGGCCGAAGGTATGGTTGCCAGAGGGACAGACGACGACGGGCAACTGCGCGCCTTTGTGGTCAGCGAAGCGCGGATGAAAGAGGCCTTCGCCCTGCTGAAAACGTTAGCGGTATGAACGTTTCCCGGATGCGGCGTAACGCCTTATCCGGGCCACTTACGCCGGGCCGGAAATCAGCGAATCGCGTGCAATCAGCTCGCCAAGAAACGGCGGATGATAGTGAAAATCGCCGCCGTCGAGCATAAAAATCAGGCGCTCAATGGTCTCTTTGATCATCTCGGTGACCGGTATCCTGACGCTGGAAAGCGCCGGAATAACGTGCGGGGCGATGGCGATGTCATCAAAACCAATGACTGACACCTGCTCCGGCACCCGCACGCCGCTGTCGTGCAGTTTTTTTATCGCCCCGATCGCCATATCGTCGTTACTGGCCACCAGTGCGGTGAAGTTTTCCTTGCGGCCAAGCAGGGTCTCCACCGCCGCCGCGCCGCTTTCGGGGGACCATTTGCCCTCGGCGATCAGCGCGTTGCGTAAGGGGATATCCCTCTTCGCCAGCGCATCTTTATACCCGGAGAGGCGTTCAATACCGGTAGGTGAATCCAGCGAGCCGGTAATAAAGGCGATATCCCGGTGCCCTCTCTCAATCAGCTGGCTGACGGCGTTAAAGCTGGAGGCTTTTTGATCGCACCAGACGCAGTGGCTGCTGTTTTTACGCAGGCGACGGTTCAGCACCATAATCGGCTGCGGATGTTTTTTAATGATGGCGTCCATATCGTCGACGCTCAAAAAACGGGGATAGATAATGACGGCGTCGCAGCGCAGATCCAGCAGGTACTGGATGGCGTCCCGCTCCTCTTCGGCGCTGTGTTTACCATCCGCCAGAATCAAACGTCGCCCCTGGTCTTCCGTCATCCGCGCGGCATGGAACAGCAGTTCGCTGAAATAGACGCCGTGATAGAGCGTATTGGTGACCACCAGCCCCAGGGTTTGCGTTTTGTTGGTCGCCAGGCTGCGCGCCAGCAGATTAGGCCGGTAGCCGCTCTCTTCAATGGCCTGAAAGACGCGATCTTTCGTCTCCTGGCTGACGTAGCCGTTGCCAGATAACACCCGCGAGACCGTCGCCTTCGACACCCCTGCCCGCTTCGCCACTTCAAGCATTGTGGTCATGTTGTCTATCCGTTTGATTTCGATGACACGCAGTCTACTTCACCCGGCAGAAAATGTCGCAGCGGGAGAAAAAACGGCTCATTTTCATAAGTGATAGCCATCACAAAACACCAAAATTCCATAAATCATGTCTTGTTTACCTCAGTGAAACTCATCATTCTTTTGTGGAACCGGTTTCCTATTTCATGTTTCATCCCGCCCCTCTTACAGGCGGGATGAAAACGCACCTTATTGATTAAACAGGATAAAACCCGATGTCGAAGAATTATGCGGCGCTGGCTAGCTCGGTAGTTAACGCGCTGGGCGGTGTGGAGAACATCGCGGCTGTCACCCACTGCATGACGCGCCTGCGCTTTGTGGTGAAAGATGACAGCCTCGTTGACAGCCCTGCCCTGAAAAGCATCAGCGGCGTGATGGGCGTGGTACGTAACGACAGCCAGTGCCAGGTGATCATCGGCAATACGGTTTCCCACGCGTATCGCGAAGTGGTGGCGCTGCTGCCCGGCGATATGCAGCCAGCCCAGCCGGTCGGCAAGCAGAAACTGACGCTGAAGCGTATTGGTGCGGGCATCCTGGACGCACTGATCGGCACCATGTCGCCGCTGATCCCGGCGATCATCGGCGGGTCGATGGTCAAACTGCTGGCGATGGTGCTGGAGATGTCCGGCGTGCTGCCGAAAGGCTCGTCAACGCTGACGATCCTGACGGTCATCGGCGACGGGGCATTCTTCTTCCTGCCGTTGATGGTGGCGGCCTCGGCGGCCATTAAATTCAAAACCAATATGTCGCTGGCCATCGCTATCGCGGGCGTGCTGGTGCACCCGAGTTTTATTGAACTGATGGCGAAGGCCGCGCAGGGCGAGCACGTCGAGTTCGCGCTGGTGCCGGTGACGGCGGTGAAATACACCTACACGGTGATCCCGGCGCTGGTCATGACCTGGTGCCTCTCGTATATCGAACGCTGGGTAGACAAAATCACCCCGGCGGTCACCAAAAACTTCCTCAAGCCGATGCTGATCGTGCTGATTGCCGCCCCGCTGGCTATCTTACTGATTGGGCCGCTGGGGATCTGGATCGGTAGCGCGATTTCCGCGCTGGTTTATACCATTCACGGCTACCTGGGCTGGCTCTCCGTCGCCATTATGGGCGCGCTGTGGCCGCTGCTGGTAATGACCGGTATGCACCGCGTCTTTACGCCGACTATCATTCAGACCATTGCCGAAACCGGCAAAGAGGGGATGGTAATGCCGTCTGAAATTGGCGCCAACCTGTCGCTAGGCGGCTCTTCACTGGCGGTCGCCTGGAAGACCAAAAACCCGGAGCTGCGCCAGACGGCGCTGGCGGCGGCGGCCTCCGCCATTATGGCAGGCATCTCTGAACCGGCGCTGTACGGCGTGGCGGTGCGGCTGAAACGCCCGCTGATTGCCAGCCTGATAAGCGGCTTTGTCTGCGGCGCGGTGGCAGGAATAGCCGGGCTGGCCAGCCATTCGATGGCGGCGCCGGGGCTGTTCACCAGCGTGCAGTTCTTCGACCCGGCCAATCCGATGACCATCGTGTGGGTGTTTGGGGTCATGGCGCTGGCGGTGGTGCTCTCCTTCGTGCTGACGCTGCTGCTGGGCTTTGAAGATATTCCGGTAGAAGAAGAGGCGAAGAAACCGCAGGCGACAAAAGCCGCCACGGTCAACGCGGCACAGATTTAACTAGCGAGGCAACGCATGTCTGTATTTCCAGAAGGATTTTTATGGGGCGGCGCGCTTGCCGCCAACCAGTCGGAAGGGGCGTATCGGGAAGGCGGTAAAGGGTTAACCACCGTTGATATGATCCCTCACGGCGCGAACCGGCTGGCGGTGAAGCTCGGCCAGCAAAAGCGTTTTACGCTGCGCGATGACGAGTACTACCCCAGCCATCAGGCGATCGATTTCTATCATCGTTATAAAGAGGATATCGCCCTGATGGCGGAGATGGGCTTTAGCGTCTTTCGCACCTCCATTGCCTGGAGCCGCCTTTATCCAAACGGCGATGAGCTCACCCCGAATGAAGAGGGCATCGCCTTTTATCGCGCCGTTTTCGCCGAATGCAAAAAGTACAATATCGAGCCGCTGGTAACGCTCTGCCACTTCGACGTGCCGATGCACCTGGTCACCGAATATGGCTCCTGGCGCAACCGTAAGATGGTGGAGTTTTTCACCCGCTACGCCCGGACCTGTTTTGACGCGTTTGACGGGCTGGTGAAATACTGGCTTACCTTCAATGAAATCAACATCATGCTGCACAGTCCCTTCTCCGGGGCCGGGCTGGTGTTTGAAGAGGGTGAAAATCAGGACCAGGTGAAATACCAGGCGGCGCACCATGAGCTGATCGCCAGCGCGCTGGCCACCAAAATCGCGCACGAAATTAACCCGCAAAACCAGGTGGGCTGCATGCTGGCGGGCGGCAACTTTTACCCGTACTCCTGCAAGCCGGAAGATGTGTGGACGGCGCTGGAAAAAGATCGTGAAAACCTCTTTTTCATTGATGTGCAGGCGCGCGGCACCTACCCGGCCTACGCGGCGCGGGTGTTCCGGGAAAAAGGGGTCAGCATTGCCAAAGAGCCGGGCGATGACGAGATCCTCAAAAATACCGTCGATTTTGTCTCCTTTAGCTATTACGCCTCGCGCTGCGCCTCAGCAGAGATGAACGCGCAAAACACCTCGGCGGCGAATATCGTCAAATCCCTGCGCAACCCGCATATTCAGGTGAGCGAATGGGGCTGGGGCATCGATCCGCTCGGCCTGCGCATCACCATGAATATGATGTATGACCGCTACCAGAAGCCGCTATTCCTGGTTGAAAACGGGCTGGGGGCGAAAGATGAATTCAACGCCGCTGGTGAAATCGAAGATGATTATCGCATCAGCTATCTGCGGGAGCATATCCGCGCGATGGGCGACGCCATTGAAGATGGCATCCCGGTTATCGGCTACACCACCTGGGGCTGTATCGACCTGGTGGCGGCCTCCACCGGCGAGATGAGTAAGCGCTACGGCTTTGTCTATGTTGACCGTGACGATGCGGGCAACGGCACGCTGGCGCGCACGCGTAAAAAATCGTTCTGGTGGTATAAGAAAGTCATCGCCAGCAACGGCGCGGACCTGGATTAAGCGGTTTCCCCGGAGGCGGCGGTTTAATGCCGCATCCGGGGATATTTCCCGCGTCGCTATTATTTGCGGTATTTTTCCGGCAGTTCCGGCACCGGGCGGCGGTCGTCAATCAGATGACGTACGGTAAGAATGGGGTGCCGCCAGAGCATTCGCGGCCCCGCCCAGCGCATAATCTGTTTCATCTCTTCACGCTTTGCAGGCTGGTAACAGTGCACCGGGCACTGCTTGCAGGCGGGCTTCTCTTCACCAAACACGCATTTATCCAGCCGTTTGTCGGCATAGTCGTTTAGCGCCTGATAATGTTCCCTGTCCGCCAGCGCCTGCGGGCAGCGCTGCTGATAGAGGGCGATCATCCTGCGGATGGTCAGTTTTTCGCGCCTGATTCGTTTACCGTTCATACCCTGCCCCTCTTAAAGATGCAGCTATTTTACATCTTTATCTTTACGGGCAAAACAGACGATTCACCACCGCAGAACGTACAGGAATGATGGGGGCAACTACACCTTACCTGTTTGCCTGGCATAGGCGAACAAACCGCCAGCGGCGACAATGTTCGCTAACTCCCCGATGGGTGCCGTTGCGACAACGCCTTTATCGGTGACGATACGACACGCTGCCAGATCGATCTCAATCGTATCGCCTGTTTTCAACCCCTCGACATCCCTACCCGCCTGCAATGACACGGGCATCAGTTGACCGGTTGAAACACAGTTCCTGAAAAATATCCGCGCAAAAGAGTGCGCAACGACCGCTTTCACGCCCGACGCGCCCAGCGCGACCACCGCATGTTCGCGGGAAGAGCCGCAGCCGAAGTTTTTACCGGCGACGATAAAGTCATACCCTGCCCGGTTAGTCTGCGGGTCGATAAAAGGAGCGGAGCCTTCCGGCAGCCCGCACATCGCCAGCGACGCCAGTTCAGCGCGCCCTTCCGGCGACGCCGGATTCACCTTCAAATATTCGGCGGTTAAAATCTGATCGGTATCGATGTTATCGCCCAACACGTAAACTTTACCGCGCATTACCGTTCCATTAGTCATTTGTTAAGTACCGTTCCGGGTTAGTAATAGCGCCGCTAATCGCAGCGGCGGCAACGGCATAGGGCGACGCCAGGTAAATCATTGCGCCTTTATGCCCCATCCTGCCAACGAAGTTTCGGTTGGTGGTGGAAATCACGCTAATCGGGTCGTTAACGCGCCCAAACGTGTCGGCAGGGCCGCCACAGCAGGCGGCGCAGCCGGACTCTGCCGATAACCGAACCCCTGCGCGAGTGAGGATTTCATAGACCGATACGCCCCCGACCCTGGTGGTAATCAGGTTATGAAACACCTCTTTGGTGGCGGTGACGGCGTACGTGGGAATAGCGACTTTCTTGCCATGCAGCACCGTTGCCGCCGCAATAAAATCCTCGGTTTTGCCGCCGGTACAGGAACCGATATAGGCCCGGGATATCGCCACATGTTCCAGTTCGTGAATCGCCGAGACGTTATCGGGCGAATGGGGGCGCGCCACCATACTGGTTAATGCGGAAACGTCGATAGTAATGACGCGTTCATAGACCGCGCTGGCATCCGGCTCAACAACGGTAAAGGGAATGCGCGTCCTCTGGTCTAAATAAGCAAGGGTGGCCGGGTTCGGCACCATAATGCCGTTTTTGGCCCCGCACTCTACCACCATATTGCAGAGGGTCATTCGCTCTTCGACGGATAATTCATCAATAACGTTGCCGCCAAATTCAATGGCGTTATAGGTAGCACCCGCCACGCCCAGCTCTTTCATTAATACCAGAATTAAATCTTTTGCCTGTACGCTGCGTGGCTTTTTGCCGGTGTAATTGACCCGGATGGTTGCCGGAACCATCAGCGGAATTTCACCGGTCCCCAGCGCAAACGCCCCGTCGGTGATGCCAACGCCAATGGCGAAAGTGCCGAAAGCGCCTGCCGTTACGGTGTGTGAATCGGTCCCCAGCAAGACTTCGCCGGGACGGGTATGCCCCCCCTCCGCCAACCCGATATGGCACACGCCTTTATATTCCGGCGTGCCGACATCGTAAAAGTGGGTAATATTCTGTTGCTGCGCAAATTCACGCATCACGCGAATATTCTGGTTCGCCTGCGGGTCGGCAGAATAAGTAAAATGGTCTGGTATCATAATAAAGCGATCGGCATTCCAGACTTTAGCGTCTTCTCCAAACTCTTTTTTAAATACGCTGGCGATGCCAGGTGTACAAGGGTCATGAGACATTAACACATCGACTTTGACAAATATCACTTCACCCGGTGACACCGTTTCACGACCGCTGGCGCGGGCAAATATCTTTTCAGTTAATGTCATACCTGGCGTGGGGCTGTTTTCTGACGTACAACCATCCTGATGAAATTTCATCGTATTTCCTTCTGCTTTATTTAAAAAAATAACAGGAAAAGAAAAAGCATCCCTGTAATTTTTCCATCGTCGTGTTAGTTGCACTGTATGTGTGGAGTGTTGCTTAAAAGGGGAGTCGCGCAGATCGACTCGTATCAACTTCATTGTCGCTCTCCTGTCGGGAACAGCCCACGCGGTGCCTGTTTTTTATATTGGTAACGCATTAATCCACAAACGCGTACCGAAATTCACGTAGCAGCGTGATTTGCCAAAAATAGAATTTTATTGTTCCAGCAGTGAAACAATCGCCGAAAAATTAGCCCATGCGTTGCACCAGGGTGCTGAAAAACAGATGCTCAGTTCACTTCTTTGACACCAGACAGGCGGGAAAAAATATGATCAATAAAAAAGTAAACTGGAATGGACATGTTCAGCAGGAAGCGCTGGGTATATTAAGCGCCGAAGGGGGAATGATTGTCTGCCCGACAAAAGTCGGCTACATCATTATGACGTCCGATAAGGAAGGCCTTGAGCGTAAATTCGAAGCGAAACAGCGTAACCGTAATAAACCGGGCGTGGTGCTGTGCGGCAGTATGGAACAGCTGAAAGCGTTGGCGCTGATGAACCCAGAAATTGAGGCCTTTTACCAGAGCCACTGGGATGCCGATATTTTGCTTGGCTGTATTTTGCCGTGGCGTGAAGACGCCATGGAGAAATTACCGGATGACGGCCTGAAAGCGTTAATGATGGATGGCCGACAGACCAGCTGCTTCGTCATTAAGTTTGGCAAGCCCGGTGAAACGATCGCTAAAGCGCTGTGGGAAAAACATCATAAGTTTTCTTTCGCCAGCTCCGCTAACCCGTCAGGACAAGGTAACCGGGGGATGGTTGAGTATATCGGCGAGCGAATCGAAGAACGCGCTGATTTAATTATCTGCGCCAATGACTATGTGAAATCTGTTCAACCTGACGAAACCGCAGACAGCCGCTATGAGCAGGGGGTAATGGTTTCAATGGTGGATAATGCCGGTCAACTGGTGCCAGAGCAGGCGGGCGCGAGAAAAATAACGCCCTGCCCGGTACTGATTCGCAAAGGCCTTGATGTGAATAAAATCATTAATTTCATGTCGTCCCACTTTAATACCTGGGATTACCGGCACGGTGATTATTATTAATTGATTCAGGGTGTGCCGGCGGTAACATTTAGTTTTAGCGACACGGCGAAAATCTGGCGCTGGCACCGCCAGGGGAATCTGGATATTAACGGTTTTCTTTAGCTTCCGCCGCGGCGATGCGCTGCTGCAGTTCGTCGCTAAAACGCGTGATGCCAGACGAAATCGTACTTCTCGACTTCGACAGCAGCCAGACTTTATATTCGTCCATCTGCCAGCCGGGCAGAAGCCTGACCAGCCTGCCGGTCACCTGAAATTCGCGAGCAATATAGTTGGGCAGATAAGCAATGCCTAACCCTGACAGCGCCATATCGACCAGCGCCACGCTGTTATTGCTGCGAAAACGGCTGGGGACATCAATGCTTATGTTCTGTTTCTCTTTTCTGAATGTCAGCGAGACCGTGCGGGCGACGCCGCGAAAAAGAATATAGTTGTGCGAAGGCAGGTCGTGTGGCGTTATGATCGGCTTTAAATTCGCCACATATTCGGGCGTAGCGTACAGTCCCCACTGGATAGCGCACAGATATTTTGTCTGCTCGTGAGTCGGGGTGTCCTGGGAAATGATAATAGCGAGATCGTACTGGCTATCTTTGATATCAATTTTTTTATCCGATAAATCAAGATCGACATTAGCCAGCATATTACGGCCAAGCCAGGCGTTCAACGCTGGCACAACGTACTGTTTGCCGAAGGTAACAGGTGCCAGAATCTTAATCGTCCCGGTAGGCTCTTCGTAATATTCTTTAATGAAACGTTCCGCGGCCCTTAATTCATTTAAAATTTTAAAACAATGTTGATAATAGCTTAACCCGAGTTCGGTAATCTCAATTTTGCGCGTAGTCCGCTTGAGCAACATTGCGCCTATGCGTTTTTCCAGGATAGCAATATCGCGGCTGACGGAGGATTTAGACATTCCTAAAGATAAAGCGGCTTCGGTAAAGCTTAACGTTTCGACGACGCGCGCGAAAACCACCATCGGGATTAAATTCTCGACCTTTTCCACTTCGCTACCTGTACATGGCCACTAAATCAGATAATTAGTGCCCCAAAGCGGTGTGCTGGTCAAGCATATCTTTTAATACGACAACGTTATGCTGGTGGAAGGGCAAAATATTTACCAGTGATACCGGCAGTACCGGTATCACCGTGCTTTCAGATGCTGATGGTGCCAATCTGGGTCAGGGAGGTACAGTGCAGTAAGAAGTCCGCCGACACGCTCTCTTCCTCGGCTAAATCCCGGTGCACGCAGGCAAAGTCGCGAATCGCCACTGCCAGTTCAGCCTCCATATCCGCATTTTCCTGCACGCTCTCTTCTTCAAGCGCCAGCTTTAACTCCCGGCACAGCTCTTCACCACTGGCCGCCTCAGCCACCGTAGTTAGCGGTGTATTGCAGGGTGTCCTATCCTGCTGGGCGAACCATGCCTCGGCCTGCTCGAGAAGGGAACCAGCGGCGAAGTAATCCAGCATCGGTCGCCTGAATTGCAGACGATAGTCGTCGCCCGCATCGTCGAAACATTGAGCGACGAACTGCGAGCAAACCATCGGCAGTTTGCCTGGCGTTTTATGCTGCTGGATGTGATGCATGACGGTGGCCGTCAGTTTTTTTAAAATGCTCTTCGATAATCGTCAGCGGCTGTGCCTGGTAACTAAAGAAGCGTGACTGACCGGCGCATCGGTTAAAAATGTAATCGCCCACGAGATAAAGCTATTTCCTTTATAAAAAAATAAAATATTTAAAACAATAGCATATTAAAACTATTTTTCAAACGTTGCAGATCATTACTCTAAAGCAAATCCAATTAACTTCTCCGTTCGAAGATTAATAGATGAACCAGTCCATTCCCCATTATCTAAAAAATCACCAAGTTGGTTTTGACACTTAAATGATGATTTAATAAAATAACATGCATTCTTACCATTAAAATCAATATTCCTCTTACTTGAGTTATCACTTAAAGATTCTAAGGTAAGATTCCCGATACAATGCAAATATTTCTCCTGAAACTCTTCGGTAATATCAGGAATGATACTCATATCGGAGGTAACGTCAGCACGAGGGTTTTGAATCGCCACGGGTTTAACAGACACCTCAGAGACATTTAAGATGGCTTAAAGAGAGGTGCCTATGGGCGGTAAGCGTTATCCCGAAGAGTTTAAAATTAAAGCAGTCAAACAGGTTTTTGATCGTAGTTATTCTGTTTCCAGCGTTACATGATATAAGTTTGGATAAAACCATTCTCCCTCCTCCAAAATACCTATGCAGTTTTTGACAATAGATTAAATGCCTTCATTTACTCTTAGAAATTCATTCACTCTGGATCCTACTGCAATACACTTAGCTTCTACCATACTGATATAATAGTACGAAGGATTTGGCATATGCTCCATCATCCAAGGAAGTTCTTCTGAATATTCATTATCAGATGTAGAGATCATCCATACTGGTTCACCATTTAGGATCATAGGGCTGGCTTCATAGTAACGCTCATCCCAACCTCGCCCATTTTGGTCGGCATAATCCTTTGCTATTTGTATTGCTTTGTCCTGCGTAATCATTGCTGTGCTCCATACCAGACACTATACATAATCCCCCCGACCGTCACTGGTCCCAAGAGAATCCCTGCGGCTTCCTGTCGTAGGAGGGAAAAAGTAATCTCATAGGTATTCCCCAAAGGAAATTTAAATCCCTGAATGATGTATTCAGAGCTCATTCCCCTTGCTCTTAGCAAACCGATAGTTTCGGCAAGAGCTTCTTCAAGATAGCGTAGTATATATGACTTTGAATAAGCAGATTGCCTCATAAAGACCCGTAACTCGCGCAGCAGGTAAAATTTAGGGGCAATAGCCATATGGACTTGCTCGTGGTAAAGCGTGGTGAGCATTTTAAGGTAGGCTTCCTCTTTTGACATAGCTTCCGGATAGAAGTTACGGCCAACCACAGCATCTCCCCAGGGTTTTGTCGCCCCCTGTATAACATCCTTGTATTTGGTAATTTTTATTATTGGTTTATAACGCCAGCCACCGTTGCGGGGTAGATTCATACGCGAAGCAATCTCTCCACTGTAACGAGGCATAACGACCCCCCTTAGAGGCTTTTTAAAAGTATCCCCAGGTTTCTTTCTGAACAGCAGTATCAGAACGGTATTAACGCCGATAAGGGTGATGGCTTCAGCCAGATCTTTAGCAGCAGCATCCAGGTCTGCTTCTGTTCTGGCATTGTTAGTTTTGACAGCAAAGTCATACAGCTTTTTTCCGGCTTCAAAAGCAACACCACCTATCGCCACCCACCCTACTACCAGCAGTATGATATCAGCAATCTCGCCAATCCCAAAGAAATGGGCACCAGCCCATATCACGACTACTCCAGCCATCGTAGCAAGCGCTTGTGGAGTAATCATAGCCAGAAGCTGTTCCCCGACATCAGACGGTAGCAGGGATGCAGCTTTGGTTAGGACTACCTGCAGTTTTGACTGCAAATCCATCCGGATAACGTCCATTGCTATTCCTCATGGTAAGCAATGCTTTCGATTATAAGAGTGCCAGAAAGTAAGGTGTTAGGATATTTCTGATTAAGGCTAAAACTTATTCGGGGTAAGGGGCACTTCTTTGATCACAGGGAAAAAAATTGCTTTACCAAAAGTGTAAAGTTGGTATGGTCTTGTCCTGTTCACTTTGTGCATATCCTCTCCCCTGAACCTTAATATTTCTATATATCGCCCCTTTACACTTTTGCCATGATGCCTGTCTTTATGAGGCTCTCAACCATGGTTTACACTTTCCATTTTTGCCCCAAAAATACTGGCATTTCTAATGCATGAAAGACATGGTGTTTTTTCGCATAAAAATGATTGTGACGCTCTACTAAATTCAATGAAAAGACAGGATTGATGCAAGCTGTTTCCCACCAGCAGCCTGCAACAAAATCAAGCGGCTAGAATCTGTTGCGAGGCATAGCCAGCAGGTATGACATCGAGAAGAGTAATGCGCCCCAATACACAGAGTCATAGCTGCACGGGTCAAAATCAATATGCAGAAACCCTTTTACAAAATCGTAGCCGTTAGTAAAGATTTTAATCTGGCTGGCTGCAATTACCCCTTGGCTACTCAGTCATATATTGTCTGGCGGCTCACCCCACAATGACGAGCATAATCAGTTTTCGATATTAACATTCTGATACCTTTTCAGAAGTTCATTTTGGCAAATAAAGTTTAATAAAATGCTCGTTAATTTCTACAATTGAATTAAGTATGGGTTTAAACAGTTAAAAATCAATGAGTTTTCTATTCTCGCTAACTATATAGTTAGCGAATCTATCTTTACCAAATGTAGTTGCACTGTCATGCTCATTGCTTTTATCGAAGCTCTTTCCGTTATACTTCACGCCCAATACTGCTGGTTTGAAAAAAAACCTCCAGTGAAGAATACTTACCTCCAGGTAACAATGGGCTGGATTTTACCAACAGCGCGGGATTAGCAAAGCTGGCATCAAAACGCCCCAGACCAATAGCGAACTCGTAGGCCAAAGACAGCTCCCGTAGAACGTTACCGGCTTGCACTTTTGCTCCTCTGGCAACAATGCCATTGATAAGTGTAATCACGTCATTGCGTGTGATTTCAGCGGCATTACGATTGCCCAGTTTATCTACCGCATCGGCATACAGTGTTCTGCGCACTTCATCCTGGCCTTTCTTCTTCCGGGCCCCCGGAATGATTTTGCCATCCTTAGTTTTGCGGTCCTCAATGCGCTCAGTGAGGTAGAGCTCAACTAATCCCTGTACAGTTAATTCAGGTACTTTGACCTGTTCAGCCTCGATTGCACGAAGTTGTTTTTCCTGCTTGAGTTCTGATGCAGGACACCGCCCCTCCTGACGGAGGAGCTTTAATTCGTTGAGTTTAAGACGTGCAGCGGCGAGAGAAGTCTGCGGGAAGTTGCCAATTTTGACTTGCGCAAGTTTTCCAGTCACAGGGCTCATGTAGCGATTGAAAAAAGACTTAACACCGGTCGTTCCACAGGAGACACGTAAACCACGATTTCTGACAATATCAGCTTTATCTTTGTCACCTGGCTTCATCATTTCTATCGCTTTAAACGACAGTGGCTTTGCCTCTTGTTTTCCTGCCCTAAAGACTCCGTTATCATGCTCCCTACGCATTTATGAAACGAAATGTAGGGTTTCATGAGATCCAATGAGACAAAGTGAAATCAATGAGAACAACAAACATCACTAACTCATTAAAATTTAAAAAATGGACATCATAAACTGATGAGTACACTAGAGAACTTCGACGCCCACACGCCGATGATGCAGCAGTATCTCAAGCTGAAAGCGCAGCATCCGGATATTTTGCTGTTTTACCGGATGGGTGATTTTTACGAGCTGTTTTACGACGATGCGAAGCGCGCCTCGCAGCTGATGGATATTTCGCTGACGAAGCGCGGCGCGTCAGCAGGCGAGCCGATCCCTATGGCGGGGGTGCCGCACCACGCGGTTGAGAACTATCTGGCGAAGCTGGTGAGCCTGGGCGAGTCGGTGGCGATTTGTGAGCAGATTGGCGATCCCGCCACCAGCAAAGGGCCGGTGGAGCGTAAAGTCGTGCGCATCGTCACCCCCGGCACTATCAGCGATGAGGCGCTGCTGCAGGAGCGCCAGGACAACCTGCTGGCGGCCATCTGGCAGGACAGCAAAGGCTTTGGCTACGCCACGCTTGATATCAGCTCTGGCCGTTTTCGCGTGAGCGAGCCCGCCGACCGCGAAACCATGGCGGCGGAGCTACAGCGCACCAACCCGGCCGAGCTCCTCTATGCGGAAGATTTTGCCGAGATGGCGCTGATTGAAAACCGCCGCGGGCTGCGCAGGCGTCCGCTGTGGGAGTTTGAAATCGACACCGCGCGCCAGCAGCTTAACCTGCAGTTCGGCACCCGCGATCTGGTCGGCTTTGGCGTTGAAAACGCCCCGCGCGGCCTCTGCGCCGCCGGTTGCCTGCTGCAATATGTCAAAGATACCCAGCGCACCTCCCTGCCGCATATCCGCTCAATTACCATGGAGCGTCAGCAGGACAGCATCATTATGGACGCCGCCACGCGTCGCAATCTGGAAATTACCCAGAACCTGGCGGGCGGTTTCGAGAACACCCTGGCCTCGGTGCTCGACTGTACGGTCACGCCGATGGGTAGCCGCATGCTTAAACGCTGGCTGCACATGCCGATCCGCGACGTCAACACCCTGACCGCCAGGCAGCAGACTATCGCCGCGCTGCAGGAACACGCCGCGCAGCTCCAGCCCGTGCTGCGCCAGGTGGGCGATCTGGAACGCATCCTTGCTCGCCTTGCCCTGCGTACAGCAAGGCCGCGGGATCTGGCGCGGATGCGCCATGCGTTCCAGCAACTGCCGGAACTGCGGGCGCAGCTGGCGGAAATCGCCTGCGCTCCGGTGCAGCAGCTGCGGGAAAAGATGGGCGAGTTCAGCGAACTGCGTGAGCTGCTGGAGCGGGCGATTATCGACGCGCCGCCGGTGCTGGTACGCGACGGCGGCGTAATCGCTCCGGGGTACAACGCCGAGCTGGACGAGTGGCGCGGGCTGGCTGACGGCGCCACGGATTATCTCGACCGGCTGGAGATACGCGAACGGGAGAAGCTGGGGCTTGATACGCTGAAAGTCGGCTACAACGCCGTCCACGGTTATTTTATTCAGATAAGCCGCGGCCAGAGCCATCTCGCGCCGATTCACTACGTACGCCGCCAGACCCTCAAAAATGCCGAACGCTACATTATTCCCGAACTGAAAGAGTACGAAGACAAAGTGCTCACCTCGAAGGGGAAAGCGCTGGCGCTGGAAAAACAGCTGTATGACGAACTGTTCGATCTGCTACTGCCGCACCTGGCCGACCTGCAGCAGAGCGCCGCGGCGCTGGCGGAACTGGATGTGCTGACGAACCTGGCAGAGCGCGCGGAAACGCTGAACTACTGCTGCCCGACATTCAGCGATAAACCCGGCATCCGTATTGTCGAGGGGCGTCACCCGGTCGTGGAGCAGGTGCTGACCGAGCCCTTTATCGCTAACCCGCTGAATCTCTCCGCGCAGCGCAGGATGCTTATCATCACCGGGCCGAATATGGGGGGTAAAAGTACCTATATGCGCCAGACGGCGCTGATTGCCCTGCTTGCCTGGATAGGCAGCTACGTCCCGGCGCAGAAAGTGGAAATCGGCCCGATTGACCGCATTTTCACCCGCGTTGGGGCCGCGGATGACCTGGCCAGCGGGCGCTCGACCTTTATGGTGGAGATGACCGAAACCGCCAACATCCTGCATAACGCCACCGAACACAGTCTGGTACTGATGGACGAGATTGGCCGCGGCACCTCCACCTACGACGGCCTGTCGCTGGCGTGGGCCTGCGCGGAGAATCTGGCGAATAAAATCAAAGCGTTGACGCTGTTTGCCACCCACTATTTCGAGCTGACCCAACTGCCGGAAAAAATGGAAGGGGTAGCGAACGTTCACCTGGACGCCTTAGAGCACGGCGACACCATCGCCTTTATGCACAGCGTACAGGACGGGGCGGCCAGCAAGAGCTATGGTCTGGCGGTAGCCGCGCTGGCAGGCGTGCCGAAAGAGGTGGTGAAACGCGCGCGGGCCAAGCTGCGCGAGCTGGAGAGTTTATCCCCCAGCGCGGGCGCAACCCAGATCGATGGCACCCAGATGTCGCTGCTCGCCGCGCCGGAAGAGACCAGCCCGGCCGTTGAGGCGCTGGAAAATCTTGACCCAGATTCGCTGACCCCACGCCAGGCGCTGGAGTGGATCTACCGCCTGAAAAGCCTGGTCTAAACCTTTGATGCCGTCATTACTCTGAAAATGCGCCATAGCCGGGCAAGCCTGGCTGTGGCTTCTATACTTTTTATCTCTGTTGAAGATAAAAAAGGAGCGATGATATGACGATTCAGAAGAAAGGGCAGGCCCACTGGGAAGGCGACATCAAACGCGGGAAAGGCACAGTTTCAACGGAAAGCGGCGCGCTCAGCCAGCAGCCGTACGGCTTTAACACTCGCTTTGAAGGCGCGGCGGGCACCAACCCGGAAGAGCTTATCGGCGCGGCCCACGCGGCCTGTTTCTCTATGGCGCTGTCGCTGATGCTGGGCGAAGCGGGCCATACCGCTGAAAGCATTGACACCACCGCGGTGGTCTCGCTGGACAAAGCCGGTGACGGCTTCGCCATCACCAAAATCGCCCTCAACAGCACGGTGAAAGTGCCGGGCATTGAAGAAGCGGCTTTTGACGAAATCATTCAGAAAGCCAAAGCGGGCTGCCCGGTATCACAAGTCCTCAATGCGGATATTTCGCTGGAGTACACGCTGAATTAATCCCCCAGCCCCGGGCAGGGGTTCCTGCTTTACTGGCCGCCGCGGGCGGCCTTTCTTTTATTCCATCATCCGGCGAATCAGCCGGGTAAACTGCGCCTGTTCAGCTTCGCTTAATTTGCCAAGAAACGCATTGTCCACGCCGTTACCCAGCGGCATGCTGTTTTGCAACAGCGTCTCCCCTTCTGGCGTAAGAAACAGAAAACGCCGCCGCTTATCATCAGGATCGTGCTCACGGCGCAGCAGCCCGCGCGCCTCCATACGGCTTAACATCTCCGCCAGCGTCGCTTTGGTGCTGGCAGCGACTTCGATGAGCGCGACCTGCTCTATGCCGGGGTGCTCCGCGATGGCGCGCATCACCGCATACTGCGGCTTGGTCAGGTCCGGCAGCGCCTGCTGCCAGCAGGCGGTGTGCTGCTGAAACAGGTGGCGTAGCAGATGAAACGTCTCGTTTCTTAACTCCATGAATGCTCCATCGTTGAAATCACCCCCTCATGATAGCCGCTAAACGGCGAAATTTTAACGCGCCCGGCTTGTGCAAAAAATGCGGCCCTGTGCAAACGCGATTGTCGACTTTCGAGTGAAGGAGTAATTTAAATGAAAATGTTCGTACACGAACAATTATTGAGGATATGAATGAGACTGATTATCGGAATGACGGGCGCGACCGGCGCTCCGCTGGGCGTGGCGCTATTGCAGGCGCTCCGCGCAATCCCAGATGTGGAAACGCACCTGGTCATGTCGAAATGGGCCAAAACCACCATCGAACTTGAAACGCCCTTTTCCGTTCGCGATGTCGAAGCGCTGGCGGATGTGGTTCACAGCCCGGTCAACCAGGCCGCGACAATCTCCTCCGGGTCGTTTCGTACCGACGGCATGATAATCATCCCTTGCAGCATGAAGACGCTGGCAGGCATTCGCGCAGGTTATGCCGAAGGGCTGGTTGGGCGGGCGGCCGACGTCATCCTTAAAGAGGGGCGCAAGCTGGTACTGGTGCCCCGCGAAACGCCGCTGAGCACCATCCATTTAGAGAATATGCTCGCCCTCTCCCGCATGGGCGTGGCGATGGTTCCCCCGATGCCCGCCTGGTACAACCATCCGCAAACTGCGGACGACATTGCGCAGCATATCGTCACCCGCGTGCTTGACCAGTTCGGTCTGGAGCACAACCGTGCCCGGCGCTGGGAAGGGCTAAAGGCCGCACAGAATATTTCACAGGAGAATGAAAATGGCATTTGATGATTTACGGAGCTTTCTGCAAGCCCTCGACGACCAGGGGCAACTGCTGAAAATCAGTGAAGAGGTGAACGCCGAGCCGGATCTGGCCGCCGCCGCCAACGCCACCGGGCGCATCGGCGATGGCGCGCCGGCGCTGTGGTTCGATAACATTCGCGGCTTCACCGATGCACGGGTCGCCATGAACACCATCGGCTCGTGGCAGAACCACGCCATCTCTCTGGGCCTGCCGCCCAACACGCCGGTTAAGAAACAGATTGATGAGTTTATTCGCCGCTGGGACAACTTCCCCGTCACCCCGGAACGCCGCGCTAATCCGGCATGGGCGGAAAACACCGTCGACGGCGACGCGATTAACCTGTTCGATATTCTGCCGCTGTTTCGTCTGAACGACGGCGACGGCGGGTTCTATCTGGATAAAGCCTGCGTTGTCTCCCGCGATCCGCTGGATCCGGATAACTTCGGCAAGCAGAACGTCGGCATCTACCGGATGGAAGTCAAAGGCAAGCGTAAGCTCGGCCTGCAGCCGGTGCCGATGCACGACATCGCCCTGCACCTGCATAAAGCGGAAGAGCGCGGGGAAGACCTGCCGATCGCGATTACCCTCGGCAACGATCCAATCATCACCCTGATGGGCGCCACGCCGCTGAAATACGATCAGTCGGAATATGAAATGGCGGGCGCGCTGCGTGAAAGCCCGTACCCGATCGCCACCGCGCCGCTGACCGGCTTCGATGTTCCCTGGGGTTCAGAAGTGATCCTCGAAGGGGTGATCGAAGGCCGCAAACGTGAAATCGAAGGCCCGTTCGGCGAGTTTACCGGCCACTATTCCGGCGGTCGTAATATGACCGTGGTGCGCATTGATAAAGTTTCTTATCGCACCAAACCGATCTTTGAATCCCTCTACCTCGGCATGCCGTGGACCGAAATCGACTATCTGATGGGGCCTGCCACCTGCGTGCCGCTCTATCAGCAGCTGAAAGCCGAGTTCCCGGAAGTGCAGGCGGTGAACGCCATGTACACCCACGGCCTGCTGGCGATTATCTCGACCAAAAAACGCTACGGCGGTTTTGCCCGCGCGGTTGGCCTGCGTGCGATGACCACCCCGCACGGGCTGGGCTACGTGAAGATGGTGATCATGGTGGATGAGGATGTCGATCCGTTTAACCTGCCACAGGTGATGTGGGCGCTGTCGTCGAAGGTTAACCCGGCAGGTGATCTGGTGCGGCTGCCGAATATGTCGGTACTGGAGCTGGATCCGGGTTCAAGCCCGGCGGGGATCACCGATAAGATGATCATCGACGCCACCACGCCGGTCGCGCCGGATATTCGCGGCCACTACAGCCAGCCCGTACAGGATCTGCCGGAAACCAAAGCCTGGGCTGAAAAACTGACCGCCATGCTGGCCAACCGTAAATAAGGAGTTGCAGATGATTTGTCCACGTTGTGCCGATGAGCATATTGAAGTGATGGCGCACTCGCCGGTGAAAGGGGTCTGGACGGTGTACCAGTGCCAGCATTGCCTGTACACCTGGCGTAATACCGAACCGCTGCGCCGCACCAGTCGCGAGCATTATCCGGAAGCGTTTCGTATGACGCAGAAAGATATCGACGAGGCGCCAATGGTGCCGAGCATTCCGCCGCTGCTGCCAGCAGATAAGCGCTAAGGCGAAAAGCAGGCATAAAAAAGGCCGGTCAGTTGACCGGCCTTTCTGTTTCTTAGCGCTTACTCGCGAAAGAGTGCTTCGATGTTCAGCCCCTGCGCCTGCAGGATTTCACGCAGGCGACGCAGACCTTCAACCTGAATCTGACGAACGCGTTCACGCGTCAGACCGATTTCACGACCCACATCTTCAAGGGTTGCTGCTTCGTAGCCCAGCAAGCCGAAACGACGCGCCAGCACTTCACGCTGTTTGGCGTTCAGTTCGAACAGCCATTTGACGATGCTTTGCTTCATGTCATCGTCCTGCGTGGTGTCTTCCGGGCCGTTGTCTTTTTCATCGGCCAGGATGTCCAGCAGCGCTTTTTCAGAATCACCGCCCAGCGGGGTATCCACCGAGGTGATGCGCTCGTTGAGACGCAGCATACGGCTTACGTCATCAACCGGCTTGTCGAGCTGCTCTGCAATCTCTTCCGCGCTTGGCTCGTGGTCCAGCTTATGGGACAGCTCACGTGCGGTACGCAGATAGACGTTCAGCTCTTTCACAATGTGAATCGGCAGACGAATGGTGCGGGTTTGATTCATGATCGCCCGCTCAATAGTCTGTCGAATCCACCAGGTCGCATACGTAGAGAAACGGAAGCCGCGCTCGGGGTCAAATTTCTCAACCGCACGAATCAGGCCCAGGTTCCCTTCTTCAATCAGATCCAGCAGCGCCAGACCACGATTGCTGTATCGACGGGCAATTTTCACCACCAGACGCAAGTTACTTTCAATCATGCGGCGGCGCGAAGCGACATCGCCACGCAGAGCGCGACGGGCAAAATAGACTTCTTCTTCGGCCGTTAATAACGGAGAATAACCAATCTCTCCGAGATACAGTTGAGTCGCGTCCAGCACACGCTGGGTCGCACCCTGCGATAACAGCTCCTCTTCGGCCAGGTCGTTATCACTGGGTTCCTCTTCAACTAAGGCTTTTTCATCAAAAGCCTCTACTCCGTTCTCATCAAATTCCGCATCTTCATTTAGATCATGAACTTTCAGCGTATTCTGACTCATAAGGTGGCTCCTACCCGTGATCCCTGAGTAAAGCACTTAAAGTGTCTTCATTCAGACAGTTACAGCGGCATCTGCGCACGCTGTAAGGTCATAAATAAGGAACCTTCAACTACTTTACCGATTTATCGCTGCGGCAAATAACGCAGCGGGTTGACGGATTTCCCCTTGTAACGAATTTCAAAATGCAAGCGTGTAGAGCTGGTTCCGGAGCTACCCATGGTTGCTATTTTTTGCCCCGCCTTAACTTCTTGTTGTTCCCGGACCAGCATCGTATCGTTATGGGCGTAGGCACTCAGGTAATCATCGTTGTGTTTGATGATGATAAGATTACCGTAACCGCGCAGCGCGTTACCGGCATATACAACGCGCCCATCTGCGGTCGCGACGATAGCCTGCCCTTTGCTGCCTGCGATATCGATACCTTTGTTGCCACCTTCGGTTGCAGAGAAGTTATCGATAACGTTGCCCTCAGTCGGCCAGCGCCATATAGCAATCGGCGTGCTGGTTGTCGTACTGCTGACAGTCGGTTCGGTTGTGCTGACAGATGGAGCCGTAACAGGCGCTGTGACGGGTGTCGCAGGCTTATTGTTCGGCAACATTTTGTTAGCACTTTGTTCACCTGAGTCCTCAGAATACGTAATTGTCGGTTTTGAAGCAACAACCACGGTGGAATTTTGCGCAGGTTTTGAGACTATTCCTTGTGCAGAAGCATCAGCCTGAGTGATTGCATTTCCGCCAGTTATTGGCGTACCTGATGCATTCCCTACCTGTAGCGTTTGCCCGACAGTCAGGCCATACGGGGCCTGAACGTTATTCCGCTGTGCTAAATCACGGAAATCGTTCCCGGTGATCCAGGCGATATAGAATAGAGTATCCCCGCGCTTGACGGTGTAGGTACTGCCGCCGGTATAGCTTCCTTTCGGAATATTCCCATACTGACGATTGTAAACAATACGTCCGTTAGCGGTTTCAACAGGCTGTTGCGCGACGGGTTGCGTCTGCGTCGGCTGGACGACCGGCGCCTGAACCGGCGGCGGCTGAATCGGCTGCGATTGTGGCTGTGCGCTCATTTGCGACGGCGGCGTGATTAACATCCCGGAATTGGTGCTGGGCGTCGTACTGCCGTTAACGGAACTGACCGGCGCAGGCGGATTGCCGGAACTGGTACAGCCTGCCAGCCAGAGTGAAACCAGTGATAATGCCGCAACACGGCTTACGGTGAATTTAGGGCTTCCCGTGCTCATTTATCCCCCAGGAATGTTTTAGCTACCAATGACTTAAAAAGGACCGTGTCGGAACAGGCAAATTTGCCCACCATACGCTGAAACGGCGGCATTAACCCAGGAAAAATCTGTTTCTCAGGCCAGCTCGCCTTTCACCAGCGGAACAAAACGCACGTCTTCCACGGTATCGATGATAAATTCGCCTCCCCGCCGACGAACACGCTTTAACTGCTGGTGTTCGTCGCCCACGGGTAAAACGAGAATGCCGCCTTCGTCCAGTTGCGACATGAGCGCTGCCGGAATTTCCGGCGGCGCGGCGGTCACGATAATGGCGTCGAACGGGGCGCGAGCCTGCCAACCCTGCCAGCCATCGCCGTGACGTGTTGAAACATTGTGTAAATCAAGTTGTTTGAGCCGTCGACGCGCCTGCCACTGCAGGCCTTTGATACGCTCGACGGTACAAACATGATGCACCAGATGCGCCAGTATGGCGGTCTGGTAGCCGGAACCGGTGCCAATTTCCAGCACCCGCGACTGCGGCGTCAGCTCCAGCAGCTCCGTCATGCGCGCCACCATATAGGGCTGTGAGATGGTCTGCCCCTGACCGATGGGCAGCGCAACGTTATCCCAGGCCTTGTGCTCAAACGCCTCATCAATAAATTTTTCGCGCGGCACCCGCGACAGTGCCTCCAGAACGTGCTCGTCCTGAATCCCCTGGGCGCGTAATTGAGAAAGAAGTGTCTGGACGCGTCCGTTTACCATTGCGAACTTACTCCAGCGCGATCCAGCCAGCCCGAAACCACCTCATGGGCGCTGTAGGCGGTTAAGTCGACGTGCAGCGGCGTGACGGAGACATAGCCTTCATCGACGGCGGCGAAGTCGGTATCCGGCCCCGCATCGTGTTTCTCCCCCGGCGGCCCTATCCAGTAGAGCGTATTGCCGCGCGGGTCCTGCTGCGGGATGACTTTATCCGCCGGATGACGGCTGCCGCAGCGGGTAACCCGAATGCCTTTGATGTCGCTAAGCGGCAGGTCAGGCACATTGATATTCAGTATCCGTCCGGTACGCAGCGGCTCGCGCGACAGGGCGCGCAGAATAGAACAGGTGACCGCCGCCGCGGTATCGTAGTGGGTCTGCCCATTGAGCGACACCGCCAGCGCCGGAAAGCCAAGATGCCGTCCTTCCATCGCCGCAGCGACGGTGCCAGAGTAGATAACGTCGTCGCCCAGATTGGGCCCGGCGTTAATACCCGAGACCACCACATCCGGGCGGGGGCGCATCAGCGCGTTAACGCCCAAAAAGACGCAGTCGGTCGGCGTGCCCATCTGGACGGCGATATCGCCGTTATCAAAGGTGAAAGTTCTGAGCGAGGATTCAAGCGTGAGCGAGTTGGACGCGCCGCTGCGGTTACGATCGGGAGCGACTACCTGCACCTCGGCAAACTCCCGCAGGGCACTGGCCAGCGTCTGAATACCTGGCGCGTGAATCCCGTCATCGTTACTCAGCAATATTCGCATAGTCACCCAATGTATTGATCGTTTCTCTTACTACGCTGGTGGCGAAGCTACCTGCCGGTAGCCAGAAGCGTAACTCGACGGTTACGTCATCCCACCAGTTCCAGCTAAGCTGTTGCGGAAAAAGCAGCATCGCGCGGCGGGCGGCTTCGACTTTTTCCCGTACCAGAAGATGCTGTAATTCAGGCATATCAGCAATGGCGGCCTGTTCAAAGGCCAGCGCGTCACGCTGGGTGCCCCACTCGCCGGAGCCCGGCAGCGCCGCGGTAATCAGCAGCGCCTGCCCATCAACGCGGGCCTGTAATTCTTCACGCTCTTCCGGGGTGGCAACGAACCAGCTCCCGCGCCCGGATAATTGTAGCGCATCGCCGTCAACAACTTGATTAAAGTCCGGTTTTTTCAACCGCTCGCTGACTATCTGATTAAACAACGCGCTACGCGCCGCCGACAACCAGAAACTGCGCTTATTGCGATCGCGCACCGGCGTATCGCTCTGCGCCCAGCGCAGCGCACCCTGCAAGTTACTGCCGCCGATGCCGAAGCGCTGTGCGCCAAAATAGTTTGGCACCCCGTGCTGGCTAATGGCATGAAGACGGGCGTCGACATCCGCGCGATCGCTCACTTCACGCAGCACCAGCGTAAAGCTGTTGCCTTTAAGCGCGCCTAAACGCAGCTTACGCTTATGACGCGCGTATTCCAGCACCTGACAGCCTTCAAGCTGAAACGCGCTTAAGTCCGGCATCTCTTTGCCCGGCACCCGCGCGCAGAGCCACTGTTCGGTGACGGCCTGTTTGTCCTTCTGCCCGGCGAAGCTCACTTCGCGGGCGTGTATTTTAAGGAATTTTGCCAGCGCGTCGGCAACAAAACGGGTATTGCAGCCGTTTTTCAGAATTCGTACAAGGATATGTTCGCCTTCGCCATCGGGGGCGAAGCCTAAATCCTCGGTTACCACGAAATCTTCCGGGCTGGCTTTTAACAGACCGCTGCCCGCCGGTTTACCGTGCAGCCAGGTGAGATTATCGAACGCCGTCATTTTGCCGCCTTCACCAGTAAGGCAACCGCTTCGCAGGCGATACCTTCACCGCGCCCGGTAAAACCCAGCTTTTCTGTCGTGGTGGCCTTAACGTTGACATCATCCATATGGCAACCGAGATCTTCGGCGATAAAGACGCGCATCTGCGGAATGTGCGGCAGCATTTTCGGCGCCTGAGCGATGATTGTGACATCGACATTGCCAAGGGTGTAGCCTTTCGCCTGAATACGCCGCCAGGCTTCACGCAGCAGCGCGCGGCTGTCCGCACCCTTGAACGCGGGATCGGTGTCGGGAAACAGTTTGCCGATATCGCCCAGCGCCGCAGCGCCAAGCAGCGCGTCGGTTAGCGCGTGCAGCGCCACATCACCGTCGGAGTGCGCCAGCAGCCCTTTTTCCCAGGGAATGCGCACGCCGCCAATAATAATCGGGCCTTCGCCGCCGAATGCGTGTACGTCAAAACCGTGTCCAATGCGCATTATGATGTCTCCAGGTCTGCTGAATGGGTGAGATAAAATTGAGCAAGCTGTAAGTCTTCTGGCCGCGTAACTTTGATGTTATCCGCGCGCCCGGCGATAAGCTCAGGGTGGTAGCCGCAATACTCCAGCGCCGAGGCTTCATCGGTGATGGTGGCGCCTTCGTCGAGCGCCCGCGTCAGGCAGTCGTGCAGCAGTTGATGGGGGAAAAATTGCGGCGTCAGCGCGTGCCAGAGGTCGTTGCGCTCAACGGTATGGGCAATGGCGTGTTTACCCGGCTCGGCGCGCTTCATGGTGTCGCGCACCGGGGCGGCGAGAATGCCGCCGACGCGGCTGGTGGCGCGCAATGCCAGCAGCCGGTTGAGATCGTCCTGATGCAGGCAGGGACGCGCGGCGTCATGCACCAGCACCCACTGGGCCCCCTGCGCCGCTTTCAGCCCCGCCAGCACGGAGTCGGCGCGCTCTGCCCCCCCCTCCACGACGGTTATCGCGGGGTGCTGCGCCAGCGGCAGCTGTGCGAAACGCGCATCGCCGGGGCTGACGGCGATAATCACCTGCCCCACCTGCGGGTTACGCAATAACGCCGCGACCGCGTGTTCGAGGATCGTTTTATCGCCAATGGAAAGATACTGCTTGGGACATTCCGTCTGCATGCGGCGGCCAAATCCGGCGGCCGGCACCACGGCACAAACGTCCGGAATTCTTGCTGCCATGTCTTAAGCCCGGGATTGTTTATCGATTATTTTGTGTGTTCTGTATGGACCCCTGGTTGCGTTTGGACGCGTCAGGCACCAGACGATAGAAGGTCTCGCCCGGTTTGGTCATCGTTAATTCATTACGCGCGCGTTCCTCAATCGCCTCCTGGCCGCCATTGAGATCGTCAATTTCAGCAAAGAGTTGATCGTTGCGCGCTTTTAATTTGGCGTTTGTCGCCTGCTGTGCGGCGACATCTTCGCTGACCCGGCTGTAGTCATGAAGCCCGTTCTTGCCGAACCACAGCGAGTACTGCAGCCAGACCAGCAAAGCCAGCAATAGCAGCGTTAGTTTACCCATCCTGCCCCCTGAAAAACGGCAACATCATCCCATAACTTTTTCGCAGACTCCACACCGGGGCCGGGTTATACCGCGTCACCGCGACAGAATGTAGCATAGTTAACGCGCTTTCCGTAGGGCTGAACGCCGGACACATCGTCTTAATGTGAGTTACGGTTTGAAGTATGAACGCCTTTACCCCATCAGCCACATAAAGAGCGCGCCGAACATGGCGACCACCACCAGGGCGGTAATGATCGCGCTGAAAATCAGTTTGCCATTGGCAAGAGAGTGGAGGGCGATGCCGACCACTACAGAGACAGGCATCAGCGCCAGAAAGAAAGGCCAGGTATACAGAAACAGGAACAGCGTATTGGAGCCGTACAGCATAAACGGGATCGATAGCGCCAGTAGCCATGCGACAAAGCCCACAATGGCCCCAGGCAGGGACCAGGTGGTTTCTTCGCTGGTCGTGATGGAATCCGACCGGGAGAAAGTGATGTTCTGACTATTACGCATATCTGATCCCATTGCCTGACTGTCCGGCGAGGCTGGATACGCCACGCATTCAGCGTATCCCCGGTACTGTCTCAGGATCTGATAATATCGTCCCGTCTCATGAGGTCTAATAATTGACTCACCAAATTTGTTACTAATTGTTCACCTGCCAGGTGAACATCCGGCGATTCAGGCGCTTCGTATACCGCGTCGATACCGGTGAAGTTTTTCAGCTCTCCGGCGCGCGCTTTTTTGTACAGCCCTTTCGGGTCGCGCGCTTCGCAGATAGCCAGCGGCGTATCAACGAAGACTTCGATAAAGCGCCCCTCGCCCAGACGTTCGCGCACCATCTGGCGCTCGGCGCGGTGGGGGGAAATAAAGGCGGTCAGCACCACCAGTCCGGCGTCCACCATCAGGCGGGCCACCTCCCCCACCCGGCGAATATTTTCCCGCCGGTCGTCATCGGTAAAGCCAAGATCGTTACATAAGCCGTGGCGCACGTTATCGCCGTCCAGCAGATAGGTGCTCACGCCGAGCTTATGCAGCGCCTCCTCCAGCGCCCCTGCCACGGTAGATTTCCCGGAGCCGGAAAGGCCGGTGAACCACAGCACAACCCCCCGGTGACCGTGGAGCTGTTCGCGGGCGCTGGCCGTTACCGGATGGGCGTGCCAGACGACGTTCTCGTCATGCTCCGCCATTACTGGCCTCCCAGCAGATCGCGCGCGCCCCAGTGCGGGAAGTGTTTGCGAACCAGCTGATTAAGCTCCAGTTCAAAAGCGCTGAACTGCGACGGCGCGGTATCAGCCTGCTGGTGCACTTCACGCACCATGCCTGCGCCAACCGTAACGTTGGTCAGCCGGTCGATGAAGATAAGACCGCCGGTTACCGGATTCTGCTGGTAAGGGTCAAGAGTAAGGGGCTCATCAAAAGTCAGATTGACCAGGCCGATGCCGTTTAGCGGCAGCGCCTCCACTTCCCGCTGGGTCAGGTTGTTGATATCCACCTGGTACTGAATCGCGTCCACGCGGGCGCGGGTTTTCTTGCCGGCGATTTTGACATCAAAACTCTGCCCCGGCGACAGCGGCTGCTCCGCCATCCACACCACGTCCAGCGCGGCGCTCTGTACCGCAGGCACCGTCTCCTGGGCGTCCAGAATCAGGTCGCCGCGGCTGATGTCGATCTCATCTTTCAGCACGAGGGTAATGGCTTCACCCGCGTAAGCTTCCTGTAGATCGCCGTCAAAGGTGACGATGCGCGCTACGGTGGATTCAACGCCGGACGGCAGGGCTTTAATGCGCTGCCCTACCCTGACGCTACCGGAGGCCAGGGTGCCGGAAAAGCCACGGAAATCGAGGTTCGGACGGTTGACGTACTGCACCGGGAAGCGCATCGGCTGGCTTTCCACCACCCGCTGGACCTCAACGGTTTCCAGCACTTCCAGCAGCGTCGGGCCGCTATACCAGGCCATGTTATCGCTCTGGCTGGCGACGTTATCGCCTTCCAGCGCCGACAGCGGCACAAAACGGATATCCAGGTTGCCCGGCAGCTGCTCGGCAAAGGTGAGGTAATCTTCACGGATACGGTTAAAAGTCTGCTCGCTAAAGGAGACCAGATCCATTTTATTGACCGCTACCACCAGGTGCTTAATCCCCAGCAGGGTGGAGATAAAGCTGTGGCGGCGGGTCTGATCGAGCACGCCTTTACGGGCGTCGATCAGCAGGATCGCTAAGTCGCAGGTGGAAGCGCCCGTCGCCATATTGCGGGTGTACTGCTCGTGCCCCGGCGTGTCGGCGATGATAAATTTCCGCTTCTCGGTGGAGAAGTAGCGATAGGCCACGTCGATGGTGATCCCCTGCTCGCGCTCGGCCTGGAGGCCATCCACCAGCAGCGCCAGATCCAGTTTTTCGCCCTGGGTGCCGTGGCGCTTGCTGTCATTGTGCAGCGTAGAGAGCTGATCTTCGTAAATCTGACGGGTATCGTGCAGCAGACGGCCAATCAGCGTACTTTTGCCGTCGTCGACGCTGCCGCAGGTCAGAAAGCGCAGCAGGCTTTTATGCTGTTGCGCGTGCAGGTATGCTTCGACGCCGCCTTCGTTAGCAATTTGTTGGGCGATAGTGGTGTTCATGGCGGCTCCTTAGAAGTATCCCTGACGTTTTTTCAGTTCCATCGAGCCGGCCTGGTCGCGGTCGATAACGCGGCCCTGGCGCTCGCTGGTGGTGGAGACCAGCATCTCCTCAATGATTTCCGGCAGCGTCTGCGCGTTCGATTCCACCGCCCCGGTCAGCGGCCAGCACCCCAGAGTACGGAAGCGCACCATGCGCTGTTTGATCATTTCGCCGGGCTGCAGGTCGATACGATCGTCATCGATCATCATCAGCATGCCGTCGCGCTCCAGCACCGGGCGCTCAGCCGCCAGATAGAGCGGGACAATCTCGATATTTTCCAGAAAGATGTACTGCCAGATATCCAGCTCGGTCCAGTTGGAGAGCGGGAACACGCGAATGCTTTCGCCTTTGTTAATCTGGCCGTTGTAGTTATGCCACAGCTCCGGGCGCTGGTTTTTGGGGTCCCAGCGGTGGAAGCGGTCGCGGAAGGAGTAGATCCGCTCTTTCGCACGGGATTTTTCTTCGTCGCGGCGCGCGCCGCCGAACGCGGCGTCAAAGCCGTATTTGTTCAGCGCCTGCTTGAGCCCTTCGGTTTTCATAATGTCGGTATGTTTGGCGCTGCCGTGCACAAAGGGGTTGATGCCCATCGCTACCCCTTCCGGGTTTTTGTGCACCAGCAGCTCGCAGCCGTAAGCTTTGGCGGTACGGTCACGGAACGCGTACATCTCGCGGAATTTCCAGCCGGTATCCACATGCAGCAGCGGAAACGGCAGCGTACCCGGGTAAAAAGCCTTACGCGCCAGGTGCAGCATGACGCTGGAGTCTTTACCAATGGAGTACATCATCACCGGGTTAGAAAATTCGGCGGCCACTTCGCGGATAATGTGGATACTTTCCGCTTCCAGCTGCCGCAGGTGAGTAAGTCGTTTTTGATCCATAACCGTTCCTTTAAAAGCCTGGCAGGCGATCTCTAAGCCAGATTGACCACAGAAGAAGCGAAGTTCTCTGCGTCTGTTGTAGGTTGAAACCAGGCGAGTTGCTGATGAAGCTGCACCACTTCGCCCACCACGATCAGAGCGGGCATTGGCGCATCTTTCGCCAGCGCTTCGAGTTGTTGTAAGGTGCCGGTTCTGACCTGCTGGTCAGGCCGGGTGCCGCGGGAAATAACTGCGGCTGGCGTCTTCGCATCACGCCCGTGCTTAATCAGCTGTTCGCTGATTTCCGCCGCCTTCATCGTGCCCATATAAATGGCCAGCGTCTGGCGGCTTTGGGCCAGCAGCGACCAGTCAAACGGGGCGCTGTCGGCTTTGTAATGGCCGGTAACAAAAGTGGCGCTCTGGGCATAATCACGATGGGTCAGCGGGATGCCCGCAAACGCCGTCGCGCCGGAGGCCGCCGTCACGCCGGGCACCACCTGGAAGGGAATGCCCGCCTGCGCCGCCGCCTGCAGCTCTTCGCCGCCGCGGCCAAAAATAAACGGGTCGCCGCCTTTCAGACGCACCACGGTTTTGCCTTCACGCGCCGCGTCAATCAGCATCTGGTTGGTTTCATGCTGCGCCACCGCGTGGCCGCCTGCCCGCTTGCCGACGCAGATTTTGTCCGCATCCCGGCGCGTCAGCTCCAGCACCTCGTCGCTGACCAGATGGTCGTAAAAGACCACATCCGCCTGCTGTATCACCTGCAAACCGCGCAGGGTGAGCAGCCCGGCGTCGCCCGGCCCGGCGCCAACCAGAATGATCTCGCCTGAGGCTGCGCCCGGGTTCGCCAGCTCATCGGCCAGCGCCTGTTCAGCAGCCTGCTCGTTGCCCGCCGCCATCAGGCTGGCAAAGCGCCCGCGAAAGGCGCGCTCCCAGAAACGGCGGCGCTCATCGGTGGTTTTACGCACCGCTTTGATACGCGTGCGCCAGCGCCCGGCCACCTCCGCCATGCGCCCGAGGTTAGCTGGCAGCAACGCCTCGATTTTTTCCCGCAGCAGCCGGGCCAGTACCGGCGCGTTACCGCCGGACGAGATGGCGATTTGCAACGGAGCCCGGTCGACAATCGACGGGAAAATAAAGGAGCACAGCGGCTGGTCGTCCACCACGTTCACCAGCCGCTGGCGGGCGTTAGCGGCGTCGAAAACGCGTCGGTTCAGCGCCCGGTCGTCGGTGGCGGCAATCACCAGAAAAACGCTGTCCAGCTGCGCCTCGTCAAAAGCTGTCGCCAGCAGGTGGATATGCTGCGCCTGGGCCAGCTGTTGCAGTTCGCCATTAAGCGAAGCCGCTACCACCAGAATCCGTGCGCCCGCTTTGCGTAAAAAGAGGATTTTTCGCGCGGCGACATCGCCACCGCCCACCACCAGCACGGGGCGATCTTTAACAGCGGCGAACAGGGGAAGGTAGTCCACAGGGCAACAACTCTCTAACAATCAGGAATAGGGGGACTATAGGGGCGAGCTTAGAACGAATGAAATTACGAATTGGAATGAGTAGTTCCGCAAAAGAATAACGGTGTGGAAAAACAAATATCAAAAAGTGCTTAACCATTGCGTTTTCGCAGGGTTAAGGAGATTTGAATTTGTGTAAAGCCGATCACAGTTTCATACTAAGCGCGGTAAAAATTTTGTCTTAAAAAGGACTCTCTATGTTTTCCGCATTGCGCCACCGTACCGCTGCCCTGGCGCTCGGCGTATGCTTTATCCTTCCTGCTCAGGCACGAGCCCCTCAGCCCGGCGATTTCGCCAGCACTCAGGCACGCTATATCGCAACGTATTTCCCAGGCCGGATGACCGGCACGCCGGCAGAAATGCTCTGCGCCGATTATGTGCGTCAGCAGTTCGCGCAGATGGGCTACCAGAGCGATATTCGCCAGTTCAACAGCCGCTACAGCTGGACCGCGCGCAATAATCAGCAGAACTGGCGTAACGTCACCGGCAGCACGGTGATTGCCGCCCATGAAGGCAAAGCGCCAGAGCAAATTATTATCATGGCGCATCTGGATACCTACGCGCCGCGTAGCGAAATAGATAACGACCACAATCTGGGCGGTCTCACCTTACAGGGGCTGGACGATAACGCCTCCGGGGTGGCCGTGATGCTGGAACTGGCGCAGCAGCTTAAATCCACGCCCACCGAATACACCATCCGTTTTGTCGCCACCAGCGGCGAAGAAGAGGGTAGCCTTGGCGCAGAAAACCTGCTTAAGCGTATGAGTGAAAAAGAGAAAAAGCAGACGCTGCTGGTCATCAATCTCGACAACCTGGTGGTGGGCGATAAGCTCTACTTTAACAGCGGCAAGAAAACCCCCGCCTCGGTGCGCAAACTCACACGGGACCGCGCGCTGGCTATCGCCCGTAAGCTGGGGATCGGCGCAGCCATCAACCCCGGACAGAACCCCAACTACCCGAAAGGCACAGGTTGCTGTAATGACGCCGAGGTGTTTGATAATGCAGGCATTCCGGTGCTGTCGGTGGAGGCCACTAACTGGTCGCTGGGTAAAAAGGATGGTTACCAACAGCGGGCTAAATCCAAAGCCTTTCCCAACGGCGTAAGCTGGCATGACATCCGTCTGGACAGCGTTCAGCATATCGATCAGGCGCTGCCGGGGCGTATTGAACGCCGCAGCCGCGATGTGGTAAGAATCATGCTACCGCTGGTGAAAGAGCTGGCGAAGGCGCATAGCCGGTAAGAAAGCGTTCCGGCAACAGGGAGTGTAGCCATAATGCTTATTCGTTTTCTTCTGTTCTGTTGCCTGCTGATGAGCGAAACGGCGATAGCCGACAGCCAGGTCTATATCTGGCAACGCGTCTGGCGCGCCGATCATCAGCAGGCGCTACATCAAAGCCAGGATCTCTTCTCTACTCTGCGCGTACTGGGGTTACAAATTCACCCGCAGGAAGGGGCGCGCGTGGCCCGTGTCGATACCCGGCTTTTACAGCAGGACGGCCGCCCGGTCTGGCTGGTGGCGCGCCTTGACGGTAGCCTGACCCGGCTTAATGCCGCCGCGCTCCAGGCGCAGGTCAGGCCGATTATTGATAACTGGCGAGCCGCGGGCGTTAACCTGCGCGGGCTGGAAATCGATTACGACGCCCCCACCTCCCGGCTTGGCGATTACCAGCAGCTGCTCAGCGCCTTACGCCCCGCGCTCCCTGCTGACATGACGCTCAGTATTACCGCTCTGCCGACGTGGCTCTCTTCTGCGCAGCTTAAGGGTTTGCTGGCGACGGTAGACAGTTCGGTGTTGCAGGTGCACAGCGTACTCTCGCCGGATAAGGGGCTGTTCGACCCGCCGCTGGCGCAGCGCTGGAGCCAGCAATACAGCCTTATCGCCCCCCACCGATTTTATCTGGCGCTGCCGGCTTATGGTTCAGCGCTCTTCTCCGCGCCGGGCCGCACGGCGCAGGTGGAGAGCGAATCGTCGCTGCGGATAGCGGGGGACAGGCAGGAGCTTAGCGTCTCGCCGCAGCAGGTAGACACCTTTACCCGGGGGCTGGAAGAGAAGCCGCCAAAGAATTTCGCCGGCTTTGTCTGGTTTCGCCTGCCGCTGGCGAGCGACACCCGCGCCTGGTCGCTTACCACGCTTGCCGCGGTCATTCATCACCAGCCGCTCACCGCGCGCTGGCAGTGGCTGACGCGGCGTGATGCGCAAAATGCCAGCGCGGACTCTGCCCTCTATGAGCTGGCCGTCAAAAACGTCGGCACCATTGACGCGCCGCCGCCAGCCACAATTAACCTGAACGCTGACGACTGTCTGGCCGCAGACGGCGTAGGCGACTATCGCTTTAGCGAGCAGGCTTTTCACCTGACCACCCCGGCGTTATTACGCGCCGGGCAAACCCGCGCCGTTGGCTGGGCAAGATGCCCGAAGCCGCCACAAGGAGAGTTTCATGACAGCCCGTAAATTACCGCTGGCCCTGCTGCTGACAACTGCGCTGAGCGCCACCGCCAGCCACGCCTGCGGCCCCTTCTTCCCCAACTATTTGCTGGCGGACCGCAACGCCAACCTGCTCTATATGCCGGAAGGCAGCTTCGCGCTGGAGAGCAGCCGCCTGGTCGCACCCGACCCGCGCCTGCCGGGATGGCGCGACACGTCCGATGAAAAACCCACGCCCGCCACCGCGCAGCAGAGGTTACTGGCGGAGATTCGCGCGCGCGGCTCGCTGGAAGAGGCGGAGAAGATGGCCGCCGACCTGCCCCCTGCCGCCCGGCTGTATGCGCTCGGGTCGGTGGCGTTTGCCAGCCACGATAGCCGGGCGCGGGACTATTTCCGCCAGCTGCTTGCCCTGCCCGCCGACCAGCAGGGGGAGTGGGGGCTAAAAGCGCGTTACTCGTTGGGGCGCGATTTAATGCATGATTATCCGGGGCGCAGCAGGCTCGATGTATTCTCGACGTCGCGTGGTAATAAAGAGGAGCTACAGGAAGCCTTCGGCCTGTATCAGCAGATAATCGATGCCGTACGCAACGGTGCGGACGACCCGGAGCAGCTTGCGCTGGCAAGCCTGGGACAGCAAGGGCGCATCAAGGCCTGGCAGGAGGAGTGGTCCGACGCCACGCAACGCTATGCCCTCCAGGCCGCGCAGGGTTCCCCCACCGGCACGCTCTCGCTAGGCTACGTCGCCAGCATCCTGGACCACCCGGAAAATGCCCATATCCTGCAACCGCTCCTTGACGATCCGCTGATTCAGCAACTGCTTATCGCCGATTTTTTCACGCATCCGTTTACCGCCTGGTCCGATGAAGATAAAAAGATCAAAGAGTACCAGGAGGCGGTAATAGCGACGCTCGCGCAGAAGGTGAATCACGATTTTCCCGGCAGCGATCGCCTGATTGCTCTTGCCTGGCGTAACGGCCAGTATCCGCTTGCGGCTTTGCTGCTAAAGAACGCGAAGGAAAACGGGCTGACGTCCTGGGTCAGAGCCAAAATGGCGCTGCGGGATGGGGATGTGAAAAAAGCAACCGCGTGGTATGCAAAGGCGGCGGCATCGTTTCCAACCGATGAGGCCTGGGGATACCAGTATTTCAATGAAGATATCGGCGGGGAGGAGTTTGTTATTCCGGCCTGCCGCATTAGCGCCGAACGGGCTATCCTGGCGTTAAATCGTAATGATTACCAGGAAGCGATGCGGCTGATGTTTAAGGCTAAGGAGAATTACTGGGCAGATGTGGCATGGATTGCCGAGCGGGTGCTGACGTTAAAAGAGTTAACGGCGTTTGTGGATAAAAATACCCGCGCGCCGCAGTCCCCGTTGTCACGTGATGTGGCGCTCTCCGCCGACAGCAGGCTGCGCGCCCTGCTTGCCCGTCGCCTGATGCGTGCGGGCCAGTATCAAAAAGCATTGGCCTATTTTGATGTTGCAGAAGAACGGCTGATGGCGCAGCGTTACCTCGACGTCTTGCCCAAAGGCGGGCCGAAGCTTGCCAAAGCCCAGGCGTGGTGGCAGGCCGCGCTTATCCTGCGCGATCAGGGTATGCGCCTGACGGGCTATGAGATGTCGCCGGACTTTGCCCTGTATGATGGCGGGTACTCGTGGCCTTATTACGATGACGGGCCAGAAAACAATGCAGCAGAAAAATCATGGGTGAGCGCAGGCGAACGCGCCCGCGCCGGGCAATCCCAGCCAGCCAGCGACAACCATTTTATGCACTATCGCTGGCAGGCGGTAAAGCACGCGGAAAATGCCGCCGGACTGTTGCCGCATAAATCGCAGGCCTACGCCGCGGTTCTCTGTAACGCGACGGACTGGATATGGGCGCAGGATCCTAAATCCGTGCGGCGGTTATACCGGATTTACGTAAAAAACGGCGCGCCCTTCCCCTGGGCGGAGAATTTTGGCCGCCAGTGCCCGGAGCCGGATTTTGCTTCGCTTAACCGCGACGGCAAAAAATAGCGGAATAATCTGCGGGCGGGTGGCGAAAATGCGTGTCGCCCTCGCCCGCCCTTGTTTTTACCCCTCAGGCAGAATTACGTCTGGCTCACACTTTCGCATATTCATTTATCGCTGCGCCGGGTACTGGCTGGCGGTATTTCGTTGTTTTTACGGGACTATCGTTGCCAGCCCTTTACAGATATAGGTTTATTCTATACCTCGTCATGTTAATTCAATTATCGGCCCCAGGATGCCCCGGAGATACTGTCGCTAATAAGGAAAGTACATGTAGAGGAAAAGATGAAAAAGCTAAGAACAACAGATCGTCTCGCCTATGCTATTGGCGGCGGATTCTCATCGAATTTAGGCTTCTACGTAATGCTCATTTTTTTCATTACGTTTGCCACCGACGTTTATGGCATTAACCCGGTTACTGTCGGCGTTATTACGCTGGTATCACGACTAATTGATACATTCACCGACCCGCTGATGGGCGCAATTGGCGACCGCACCAGGACGCGCTTTGGCAAATATCGATTCTGGGTTTTAACCAGCGCGCCATTCGTGGGCATTACCACCTGGATGGTATTTGCCTCACCCGAACTCAGCGGCATAACAAAAATTATTTATATGTATGCCGCCTATATTTTATATTCGATCATTTCAACCGCCGCCAACATTCCTTACCACTCGCTCACGGCATATTTAACGAATGATGTGAAGGAACGCTCTAATATCGTTTTGATCAAACAGTTTACCGGGCTGTTAACGCAGTTTGTGGTCAGCGCTGGCGGCGTCTATATCCTTGAAAGCTATAGCCGTAGCCACGACAGCGCCGGACGGGTAATTATTGATACTTCCGGCTATCAGGTGTTGGGGATCGTGTTTGGTCTGCTCATCACGCTCGGCTTCTGGGTTTGCGCATGGGGAGCGAGGAATAACGATTCGCTGGAACGTCTGGAGCAGGAAAGCACCCCAGAAAAAACCTCTACCAAAGATATTTTTAGCCAGATGACGCTGGCATTCAAAAGCCGTTCGCTGATCTCGCTTGCCGTAATGTCGATAGCCAACACGCTGGTGCTGGCCATGTCTTCCGGAATTACCGTGCAGTTTTTCACCTACGTGCTGGGTAATGCCAGCTACGTGAAAACCAGCGCGCTGTTTAACGTCTGTTTTGGCGCCGCAGCTTACCTGCTGGTCAAGATACTGGTCACGCTGTATGGCAACAAAAAAAGCTTCATCTATATGTGCGTGCTGACGATCCTCTCCTCGCTGGTGCTCTATTTCACTTTCACTGCCTCCGCGCCGCTTTACGTCATGATCGTGCTGGGGCTGATTATGTGCTTCACCCAGGCCGCCTCGTTGCTTACCTGGATGATGGTCACGGATTGCGCCGATGAAATTCAGTGGCGGACCAGGAAAAACGCAGCGGGCATTGCATCGTCCACCCTTACTTTTTCCAATAAATTTGGATCGGCCATTGGCGCATTTATTCTGGGCTATACGCTCAACGCGATAAATTATGCGCCGGGCGCGACTTCGCAAAGTGCGGAAACAATCAGCGGGCTGGTGTTTTTAATGATTATCACGCCAATCATCGGCAAGGTAATTGCGTTATTAAGCATGTATTTTTACCCCTTGAGTAACAGCTACCACCAGCAGATTGTGGCAGAGTTGAATAAGGAAATGAAATGAAAGCTATTATTCTGATGTTTGACACGCTGTGCCGACATAAATTACCGAATTATAATCCCGATATTAGCGGCATGCCGAATTTCCAGCGCCTGGGGGCGCGAACCGTCCGCTTCGATAACTTCTACGTGGGTTCAATGCCCTGCATGCCGGCGCGGCGTGACCTGCATACCGGCAGGCTCAACTTCCTGCACCGTAGCTGGGGGCCGCTGGAACCTTTTGACGACTCCATCTTTGAAATACTCAAAAAAAATGGCGTCTACTCTCATTTAATTACGGATCACCAACACTACTGGGAAGACGGCGGCGCAACCTACCATAACCGCTATAGCAGCTATGAGTTCGTTCGCGGCCAGGAAGGGGATTTGTGGAAAGCGAAGCTGGGATTCAGCGGTGAGGAACATCTGGATTCGTGGAAAAAGGCGGAGCCGCTGCGCCAGAATATGATCCGCCACGACCAGATAAACCGCAGCTATATGACCAGAGAAGAGGATTATCCGCAGGCGCGATGCTATCAGGCCGGGCTGGAATTCCTTGCCGAAAACCACGACCAGGATAACTGGCTGTTGCAGATTGAAAGCTTCGATCCCCACGAGCCGTTTTTCGTGCCTGACCGTTTTAAACGTATGGTCGACCCCAGTCTGGTTAATAACCCTGATGACTGGCCGGAATACAGCTCAACGGAGAGAATTAATAACCCGGACAAAATCATCCACGGCGAAAAGCACTATCAGGCGCTGATGATGATGTGCGACGAGTATTTAGGCAAGGTGCTGGATTTCCTTGATGAACATGACATGTGGAAAGACACGCTGCTGATCGTCAACACCGATCACGGCTTTATGTTTGGCGAGAAAGAGTGGTCTGGTAAAAGCGTTATGCCGGTCTATAACGAGATTGCGCACGTGCCCTTTTTCATCTGGGATCCGCGCAGCAAGCGGGCTAATGAGAGCCATAATTCGCTCGCTCAGATGCACGATGTCGCCGTAACGCTGCTTGACGCATTTGGTGTAGAAAAAACGCCGCAGATGACAGGCCGGTCGCTTTTACCCGCCCTGGCCCATAATAACGATATTAAGTCGCAGGCGATATTTGGCTATTTCGGCGCGCATGTGTCGATTACTGACGGGCGGTATGTTTATATGCGCGCCAGCCAGACGCCCGAAAATACCCCGCTATATGAATATACGTTGATGCCGATGCGCATGCGGCGCATGTTTAATGACGCGGAATTACAGAACGCGACCCTGCACCCCGGCTTTGCGTTTACCCGGGATATTCCGGTACTCAAAGTACCGGGCTCCGCCGGTTTTTACAGCTCCTACGCGCACGGTAATCTGCTGTTTGATTTATGGCAGGATAAGCACCAGCAGCACCCTTTGTGCCAGCCTGAGTTAGAAGCGGTGTTTATCCGCAAGCTGTCAGAGGCGCTGTCGGAAGCGGGCGCTCCTGCCGATGAATGGCGGAGGCTTGGGATCCCCACCGACGCGCAGCAGATAACCGGGGCGTGGGTGGTAAACGAACACCAGCAACGAGCGCAATGTATGGCTGGCATTCTCGGGGGGCTCTACGCGGTCAATATGCATGCGGATACCAGAACATTGCTGCTGGAAATCGCCGCCTGCCAGGGCGGGAAGTATTTTATTCAGGCAATGAATGACGCAGGAGAGCGTGAGCATCTCAGCCGCCAGGATATCCTCGATTTTTATGAACGCGGCGAGTTCGACCCGCTACTGCGCAACCTGTTTAATAAACCTTACTGACCGATCGCCCCTCCCTGCTCGCAGGGAGGGGCATTGACGGACGGAGAGCTAATGCATTCTGAAAACCCGGATAAATTTCCCGATTATCGGTTTACGCTCGCCAATGAACGTACTTTCCTTGCCTGGATCCGTACCGCGCTGGCATTTATGGCCGCCGCGATTGCCGTCGATCAGCTCGCCATCGCCCTGGTTCCGGCCATGCTGCATGGGATACTGGTTGTGGTGCTTGGCCTGACCGCGGCGATATTATCCCTCTACGGATACTATCGCTGGCTCAATAATGAAAAAGCCATACGCCAGGACAGCGCGCTTCCCTTCCCGCAACTGCTTCTTTGGTTAAGCGGCGGTCTGTCCGCTGGCATTGTTTGCATGCTGGTTATCATGGTGACAGTATGACGCCTGTATTACGCGCCCGCGATCCGGGCCTGCAGCCTGAACGCACCGCGTTATCGTGGCAGCGAACCGCATTTTCCTCACTGGTTCTGGCGCTGGTTATCCTGCGTTCAGGGTACGGCCGGGGCAGCCTGCTGCTGATTTGTCTGGGCTACGTCTCCGTCGCCTTTTCCGCAGTGCTTATCATCACGTCCTACCGACGCCAGAAAATACTGGTGACAGAGTGCCCTTTGGCGAGCCTTGAGTCACAGCGTACAAAAGGGTTAATTTGCGCCTCCCTTCTTCTGAACGCTGTCGCGGTGATAATAGAAGGTGTGCTGGCGTTATGCTGAGGTGAAATAGCCAAAGGGAGAACAGAGAAAAGGTATGCACTTACATAAGCTGATTTATCAGTTCAAGGTTCTGGTTGATAAGAAGACGTTTACCTCTGCCGCCGAAGCACTGTGCATTTCACAGCCTACACTGACGCAGAATATACAGCGTCTGGAGTCCGCACTGGAGGTCTCGTTGCTGGTCAGGGAAGGTAAAACGCTGTCGCTGACGGTATATGGCGAACATCTCTACCAGCATGGCTGCCTGCTCGACAGAAATTACCGTCAGGCCATGCTGGATCTCGATACCTTAAAGCGTAATCACCGTCATACGCTGGTACTGGAGTGCGGCCATGCATGGAGCCATGGGGTGCTGTTCAGCCTGATGCAGGACTATATGCAGACGTACCCTGAGGTACGGATTACCATCAAGAATAGCAACAGCGTGCTGGGGCAGCAGCATTTACTGCGGGGAGAGTGCGACCTGGCGTTAGGCGCGATCCCCTCGGCGCAGGCGCAGATATCGTCTGTTCACTATCTGCCGGTATTCTCGACGCGATTCATGCTGTTTTGTGCCGAAGAGCACCCCCTGACCGACGCCCTGAGCATTACGACCGATCAGCTTAATCAGCACAACTGGGTTGTCTTAAAGCATGAGTCAGAAGAAGGGGGAACTGACGATCCGCTGCTGTGCACCATCGCACCTGAGCGGGTGCGTTTCGAAGTTTATTCCGTTTCCACCGCCATTACGCTGGCAAAACAGAACCGCTGTTTGCTGGCGCTCCCTTTGCAGCTGGAACAAGAGGCGCTGTCTCGTGGACTGGTTGCCCTTGATATAGCCGAAGCCTTCACCACCTTTCAGACGGGTATTATGTATATTGATGATGTATTGAAATACCCGCATAAAAAAGCGTTTATCGACACGCTTATTTCATCCAGAGATCGCTTTTAACGGATGCCTTTTAAAAGCGCGCAAAAAAACAGGCATAAAACGCTATGCCTGTAATAAATAAGATGACAATTTCTAATGATACAAGGGAATAAAATTCACCTTTGATTATTTAATGCCGATGGCCGCATTAAGCTGTTTCATTGCCGCAAGCCCTTGCTGGCATCCCGCATCCTGCTGCGCCGGGGCTAATGCTTCCAGCTGTTTTTTGGTTTCAACCAGCTGGGTTTTCAGCATATCAACCTGCGCTTTTGCCTCTTCATGTTTCGATGCCTCTTTAATAAAGGTATCGGTTTCAGCAAAGTATTGTTTGCAGAGTTCAGTTTCAGCGAAGGAAGAGGCAGACAAGCTGGTCAGCAGTGCTGCGAGAAGAATTTTTTTCATTAAAGTATCCCTGAGTTCTTAAAATAAGATGCCATCCGCAATGGCTTGCTTACGATACCAAAATAAGGGAGACGGAACTTGTCCGAAATCGGACATATTGATGGGAATGAAGATGGAGATGGGTTTATCCCCGCTAAGGCGGGGAAGCTGCCGTGAAGCATAAAATGCTGACGCCAAACCGCGGTTTATCCCCGCTGGCGCGGGGAATACATATTCGCCAGTTTCATATGAATAGTTAAAAACGGTTTATCCCCGCTGGCGCGGGGAACACGGCAGTGCGCCTGGCGCGCTGAAAAATCTGGGCGGTTTATCCCCGCTGGCGCGGGGAACACTTTAACGCTGACGCCCTGGCTGAAATCATCGGCGGTTTATCCCCGCTGGCGCGGGGAACACTCAAAACCTCACTGCCGTTCTGAGTAACCGTGCGGTTTATCCCCGCTGGCGCGGGGAACACGTCAGCATTATTTGGCGAACGGCCAAGAAGCTCGGTTTATCCCCGCTGGCGCGGGGAACACGGGGAACCGGATTTCTAATCTGGGAGACCCGGCGGTTTATCCCCGCTGGCGCGGGGAACACGGAATCCTGTCAACGGTCCCACTGTTGATGCCCGGTTTATCCCCGCTGGCGCGGGGAACACATCAAGAAGCCATACAGTGTGTGGCTGATAACCGGTTTATCCCCGCTGGCGCGGGGAACACTCTAAAAGTAACCAATTGAATTTAATAACCTTTTTAAGGCTTTCAAATTCCACCAGATTTTCCATATTTTTAAAGACCGTTAACCTATTGATTTATAAGAGGCATAAACGACACCAGGCGTAGTCCATCAAAATCTACTGGAATTCGTCGATTTTCACCAAAGGTTTGAAACTCAAAACCTGATTCGGTATTGGTCGCCCAGGCCATAACAACATTTCCCTCTTCCGCCAGAGTAGCGACCTGTTGCCATATCATTTCACGGATGCGTGTAGAAACATCACCAATGTAAACACCTGCACGAACCTCCAGTAACCAGACCGCCAGCCTGCCGCGTAAGCGCGGAGGAACATTTTCCGTCACTACCACTAACATGCTCATGATTAGCTGCTCCGATGGCCAGCATCGCCTAAAGAAACAGGAAGTGGAATGGCTATCGGCTGCGCATCAGCGGGAGGCGAAGGCGGTTCTATTTCGCCAGCGGCAAGAACGTCTTCAATAAGAGGAATCAGCTTTGCCAGCGTCTTACCACTGCGAAAGATATCACGGCAGGCAAGCCGTACTTCACGATCGGGTTCAGAGGGATTTTGCCGCGCAATTTCGAAAGCTTTGGGAACCACGGTGTCAAATTTAATGATATCGGCGATATCGTAAACAAAAGAGAGCGGCTTACCGGTATGTACAAACCCAATGGCTGGCGCATATCCTGCGGCCAGCACCGCCGCTTCCGTCACGCCATAGAGGCACGAAGTCGCTGCACTAATACACTGATTGATGACATCCCCTTTCTCCCAGTCTTTCGGATCGTAGCGACGACCGTTCCATTTGACACCAAACTGCTTCGCCAGCAGCGCGTATGTTGCCCGCACGCGACTTCCCTCAATGCCGCGTAATTGTTCAACTGAGCGGCGGCTCGGCGCAGGCTCACCAAAACGCAACTCAAACATTTTGCGCACCACTTTAAGCCGTAAATCTTCATCCAGCGCGAGTTTCGCCTGATAGAGCAATTTGTCCGAACGAGCACCACCCGGCTGGCCGGAGGCATAAAGCCGGACGCCGGCCTCCCCCACCCACACCAGCAGCGTTCCGACCGTAGCGGCGAGCCGCACGGCGGCATGGGACATCGCGTACCGGGTTCCCGCATAATACAGGCAACAGAACCAACCGGAATATGGGTGCGAACCCCAGTTTTATCGACCAGCACGAACGCGCCATCGATAACATCTATCTGCCCGTACTGGAGAAAAATCATCGATACACGGTCTTTTAATGGAACAGGATTGAGAGGAAGCCAACTCATCAACGCCTCCTTTTCACCATTAACAAACCACATCCCAATGCCTTGCTCTTACCCAGACCGGAAAAAAGCACCTGTTCAAATTGCGAGACATCGGTGATGCAAAGCGTTCCGGCAAAATCAACGCTACTAAAAGCAATGGGATTTTCTTGTGCTTTACGAACAAAACGATGCTGCTGATAAGCCTGCACGCATTTGCAACGCTTCTGTAATTCGTAAAAATCCTCACCTGCCCATGCAGCAAACTCATCGGGTTCTGGTTCACACAGCTGAAAGCCGTGCTGCTGCCCTTGCCTTTCCAGCCACGCCTGCGCTGCCAGCTGCTGCAGCTCCCACCACTGTTCCTGCGCGATCCCATCGGCTTTCGCCTGATGTTTCGCATTCATCATTACATCACTACGTTTACCGTTGCGGGTAATGACCGGATTAGCCCGCAATTGAAAATCAAGCATCAGCCCATTAGTCAGCTGGGGATTGAATAACTTGGTTTCAACATGAAACAGAGAATGCTGCGCTAATGGCGGCGTTGCAGAGAGCATAAAGAAGCCTCCATGCGCCTCCTCCCGAAACAGAAACTGCCGCGATTGCTGATTCGGGAAGAGTTGCCATAACCACTGATGGCTGGTGTAGGGCCTGGCTGCATCCCATTTTTTCAACATTTCCGGTCGCAAATTATTAAACCGGAGCTGAATACGAGACAGATACATTATCCCCTCCCCTGTAGCAAGCCACTGAAACGGGTATAGCCGCCAAACTGCCAGCGCTGGCGACTGACAGGCTGGTTATTGCTTTGCAGCTTCTGCTGCCAGGAAATGCTGTTTTCCTCTGGATCGTCCCAGTAACAAACACCCTCTTTACGAATAAACCCGCTTAACTCCACAGGAGGTATTTCCCGTGCCGCCTCAATAAAGATGTCAGCCAGGGTGCCTGTCATTAAACGAGGCGCCAACGGTAAGGCCAGAGGGCAGCATTTTCGCCCCAGATAGAGCGGGAAGTGAGGCGTCAGCAACGCATCACGTAGCGCCGTAAGCGGATAAGGAGCGCCAGGCAAAGCGCTAACAGCAACGTGCCAGTAACCATCACAGCGGTACTCACGCTGTGATATCAATGTACCAACCTCATCAGGAGCCAGCGTAAGCTCATCCCGCCGCGTGTAATAGCGATACTTTTTATTCTCGCGCGGGGCACTGACGGTGTGGTAATCACGCAGCCACCGATCCTGTGCAGCCAGCGCATGTACCGCCAGAAAGTAATGCTGATTAAAAGTATTCAGTCGCGCCTCTTCGTCACGACGAATGCCTTTTGCCGCAGCGAGTAGACCTAATAATGCCGAGCGGGTGGGAACCGTGGCGGAATGCCGTATTTCTCCACAGGCTTCTTCTCCCCAGGAGGCCAGCGGCGCATAGAGCTGGAAAACCAGATATTCCTTCATCATTTATCCTTACTGGCTGACAAAGGCCAGTAATTCCGCCAGCGAGCCTTCATTACTATGAGCATTCAGTTCTATGCAGGCGTCGCTACAGTTACCGTATACGTTATTGAAATTGTCACGCTGCTGTTTTAAACGGGCGATTGCCGCCGGAATTTGATCGGTATCGCGCACGGGCTGGAAAAAAGCGGCAGCCAGAGAACGAGGCTGTTTTTTCCCTATTTCTGCCAGTGCGTAAGTGGCATAGGCGCGGGATGCGAAGCTATTTTGCTTGCCGGTGGGTGAAACGGTAAGTGCCGTTTCGGTAAGGGCCGCGATAGCGCGTTTTGCCAGCTCTTCATTACCACCCAGGTTTTCCACCAGCAGATCGCGGCTAATGCATACATAGGTATAAAAAAGCGCAGAGGCAAAACCCTGATCGCCCATGTGTGCAGAGCCAGCGTCTTCCTCTTTCTTATTAAGATCGTCAACGGCAGTGAAAAAATCAGACTCAACGGTCACGGCGCTGACGCCGAGAGCATGAGAGACCTGACAGGCAGCTTCAACGTTAAACTCCGGTGAGGACGCCAACATACGCCCAAACAAAGCCATGTCCACGCTGCGCTGCTCTTTTCGCAACAGCTTCAGTTCTTCATCACCAGGCTCACGGTTTTCCTTAATTAGCGTTTCCACCAATTGCTTAATTAACGCAATTTCATGCTGACTAACATGAACAATTTGTTCGATTTCGAGATTTTTTTCATCACGCGCATTTTTGTCATTTTTCAGCTTGCCGAACTGTTCCGCAATTTTCTTCGCCGTACTCATCACTAATTTATCGGCAATACCCGCGTTTTTCATCGGCTGATAAACATAGTCGATTCCAATCCTGCGAGTGCGCTTACCGATAAACCCATCCATTGCTTCTTCGAACGTTTCCGACACACGCCAGGCACGTTTAAGGCTTTGCGATGAAACGCGCAGGCGCTCTACGCCGCCCATAAAGGCCGTTTTGGGCCTGCCCGACTCATCGCGGTTAAGATTTGCAGGGGCATAGGCAGTTAATAAATGCAGTTGAATAAAAGTGGTCATCGTTAAGTCCTTCTAAAAATGATTATTTGTGCGACGTGGAAAGATATTCGTTTGCCCAACGGATACGGTTTCGCTCAAAGGGATTGCGAGGCTCGGGCTCATGCTGTTCGCGCCGTTGCCACTCCTCCATCCACAGGAAAATACTGTCGGCCAGCGACAGAATATTTACGCCATCCTTGCCGCGAATCTTCACGGCCTGAATTAATAACTGGCAAAAGGTTTCCGGGTCAGAGGCTTTCAGCAAACGTTCAAAGCGCAACCCTGAGACACAGGAGGTTGAGCCATTGAGCTTTTCCCCCAACTGCGCGGCAAAACTGGGTTTGTCCTTGTTGCTTTTTATATGGACGGCAACGCTGACAAAGAGCGCCAGCGCCATCTCTCCCAATGGCTGTAAGAGCATATGTTTAAGCAGGGCCTGACGGAGAGCATCATAACCTTCGCACATCATTACGCCGTAAGGCGGCTCCATTCTTTTCAGTTCTGCCCGCCAGGCGCGGCCATTGATACGTTTACCCTCTTCGCGCTCATTACGCTCAGATAACAGGGTAAACCAGTCAATCAGTGCTTTTTGCGCCTCAGGATGAACGATTCTGCATAACGCCGCGGTATTGCTGTTCAGCATATTTGGCTTCCTTCTTTTATTCGACCAGCGCCAGTACGTCCTTTCGCGCTTTATTTTTACGATAACTGCTTTCCAGATCCTGCCGGGCCGTCAGCTGGCGTAGCAGGATCTCGTCCGGGCTATCAGGATCGGTAAGAGCGTCACGATCAAAGACATGAAATAGATAGAGGTGTAGATCGCGTTCCCACTGGCGCACAGCAGCATGCGTTAACGTGTCGTTACGTTGCGGATCCTCTGCTAATGCGTTTATGAGTGCGCGATAGGCAGGCTCGGTCTCCTGCCAGAAAGCGATATCCACCATACTGAAATCGAATTTGGCCTCTTTTGGCTTATCAAATTTGGCATTTTTTAGCCCGTTTCTCAGCAGCGATAGCGCCTCGGACGCCAGCACCAGTACCTTGTTAAGGGCATCCCGAAACAGCTCTGGATGGGAAACACTGATTAATGGGATTCGGTGCTGATACCAGCAACGGGCCTTGGCGTTATCCATATCCCAGGCAAAGCACCATAAGCTCAGGTTCTTACGCCGCCCGGCGGCGCTGACCACCTTTGCAGGCTGCATTTTGTTGAACTTGTCTTCGCGCTCCAGCATAAGTCCCAGCCAGTCTTTATAACTTAGCCCGCCTGGCTGCCCTTTTAACGCCAGCCAGGGAGCGGAGGGATCTTTCGCTGCCTGTCGATAAGGCGAGAACGGATGCAGCCAGCCGTCATACTGAACGCCATAGTTTTTACTGCGCATCTGCAGCAGTAACGATTCGTGGTTTTCTCCGCATAAATCGCAGCGGCCCTGACAGGTATCGTGGAAATCAAGCTCAATACGGCGCGGCATACCCCAGTAAGCCTGTAACGGATGGGCGTTCTCCTGCGTAACAACATTCCCGGCTTTCTCGCTGGTTCTGGTCGCGGTCAGCCAGGGGAAAATGAGCGGAAACTGGGCCGCAGTCGGCGCATTTTCCTGCGGCAATACGTTGAGCCACAGCTTTTTCCAGAGCGGATATTTTTCTTCTTCCTGCGGCACGACCAGGGTGGTGAGCGGCCCACCGCCGCGCATTCCTACCCGATAACCCGCGCCACCAGCGGGTGAGTTCGTTTGGATTGCATAGAGGGCCATTACAGCGCAGTGAGGGCAGATTTTTTCTACGCTGCCGCGCTTAACAAAATGATCTTTATTAAGCTTAAGCGTGTTGCCGCCTGGCGCATCAACCAGCAGTCCGGCGATAGGGCCGTTTTCGCTATCCAGAGAATCGAAACTTTGTAGGAACGACGGCTTTTTTTCACCAAACTGAAAGGCGGGAGCAAGCGCCTGTAGCGCCTCGTTCCACTGGCCTTCTTCGATACCTTCGTTCCAGACGTCTTCCCAGACATATTTATCTTCCGGCGCCACGGTGCATTGTAAAATGCCGATTAGCATCTGCCATGCCGCGCCCTGAAAGTCAGCCCGGGGCCACGCCATATCCCTGACGTTGTCATTCAGGATTTCAGAAAGCGAGATTTTCGTTATTTCACCGTCAGAGAGGATGACGGGTAGCCATTTTTCGGTAAGTAAATCCATTTAGTTTCTCCAGGGTCACATCCTCAAAAGATATACAACCTGAAATGTCGCATCTCATTTATACAACCAGAACTCGTTGAGTGAAAATTTGTTAATGCCATAGGGAAAATAGCGATGACATCTCAAAATAACCAGTTCGTGTTCATGGCCTCGCGTTAATATTGTTATCATCATAATTTTTAATGGACAACTAAAAAGTGACGACCATGGAATTTCATGATTTCCTTCATTACTGGGGAAAAACAAATAGATCAAAAAATATCATAAGCGCCCCCTATCATTTACTGGCATATCATTGCCTCGACGTTGCCGCATGTGGATTTCACATAATTAAAAACAATACATTTGGCACTAAAGATATACTTAATAAATGTGACATGACCGGCACAGAGGCTGAAAACTGGTTAGTCTGGTTTCTCGCCAGCCATGATATTGGCAAGTTTGCCAGAGGCTTCCAAAAATATGCGCTCTTTCCCGATTCGCCATTAGTTCCACCCATCAAGGGTATTACCGCCTTTGAGCGACATGATTCTTTAGGTTTTTATTTATGGGAAGAATTATTAGAACAATGGAGCGAAGGTGAAAACAGCATTATTGCAGGCATTGAGCCGAAACAGCGAAGCAGATTCAAAGGTGCTCTGAATATCTGGATGACGATCGGTACCGGGCACCATGGTCTCCCCCCCAATACGTTAAAAAATAGCTGCTCACTGGCATTCAGCGATGACGATTTCGTTGCGGCAACGCATTATCTTGAGACGCTAAACTCGCTATTTCCTTTTACGCTTCCGCAGGCGTGGGGAACCCGGTCTGGCAGGAAAGCGCTCCAAAAGCACAGTTGGTTTTTTGCCGGTCTGGTAACGATTGCCGACTGGATGGGCTCAGATGAAACACTGTTCCCGTTAATCAGCGAACCCATGTCTCTGGAAGAATATTGGCCTCTGGCCTGCGAAAAAGCCCGGCAAGCCACTGACAAACTTCCCCCGCAGTCACCCCACAGTCAGTATCAAAGCCACCTCACGCTGTTTCCCTTTATTCAGTCCCTCACACCACTGCAGAAAAAGGCAAATGAGCTGGATATTTCTGCCCCCGGACCTCAACTGGTCGTGATGGAAGACGTGACCGGTGCAGGCAAAACAGAAGCAGCACTCATCCTCGCCCATCGTTTAATGTCAGCGAACAAAGGCCATGGTCTGTATGTTGGGCTACCAACAATGGCAACCGCAAACGCCATGTATAAACGGCTGGCGACGGCATATCGCGCATTGTTCGCTAAAGATGCCAGGCCTTCTCTCATACTCGCACACGGCGGGCGAGAAATGTCGGATGCGTTTCGCCAGTCCATCTGGCAACCCTCGGAAGAGATGGCAGAAAATTACGCGCCTGCCGACAGCAGCGCGGTCAGCGAATGCCATGCCTGGTTTGCTGATTCCCGCAAAAAGGCACTCCTGGCAGAGGTAGGCGTCGGCACAATAGATCAGTTATTAATGGCGGTCATGCCTTTTCGCCATCAGTCGCTGAGATTACTGGGGATGCGCGGTAAAATTTTACTGCTTGATGAGGTCCATGCTTACGATGGCTATATGGTGAAACTCCTGGAAGGGTTATTACGTTTCCACGCAGCCCAGGGGGGTAGCGCGATTATTCTGAGCGCAACGCTGCCCGCCTCTTTACGGGAAAAACTACTCGCAGCATTTAATGAAGGTGCCGGATTTAGCGCTATCGAAGGCAGGGCTGATGCGGGTTACCCCTGGTTAAGCAGCCTCAGCTCCGGGGGGTTATATGAACAACTTCTTACCACGCGTCCTGAAGTTCAGCGCACCGTTGCTGTTAACTGGATACAGCAGCCGCAGGAAGCGCTGGATATTATTCATCGCGTAGTGGCCGAGGGGCAGTGCATTTGCTGGATACGCAATACCGTAGACGATGCGCTGGGCGTTTATCAGCAATTATTACGTGAAGGCGTTATACCTGAACAAGATTTACTGCTCTTTCACAGCCGTTTCACGTTTGCTGACCGGCTGGATATTGAGGAAAAGACGCTCAGCTGGTTCGGAAAGAGCGCGGACGTTAGCGAACGACGCGGCAAAGTGTTGATTGCTACTCAGGTTGTTGAACAGAGCCTCGATTTAGATTTCGACTGGATGATCTCCGATCTGGCCCCTGTTGATTTGCTTATCCAACGAGCCGGACGGTTACAGCGCCATATTCGTGATACCCAGGGCAACTGTAAGCAGCAACTGCCCGATGAGCGTCCTGCACCTGTTCTCACTATTCTTGCTCCTGAGTGGCAACCCGATGCGGAGCGAGGGTGGTTGGGTCAGGCGTTACGGGGCACAGGATATGTTTACGCAGATCACGGCTGCCTGTGGCGAACCCAGGCCGTGCTAAGAAAGACGGGCGCAATACGTATGCCAGAGGAGGCGCGCAGGCTGGTAGATGGCGTTTATGAGCAAAAAATTGAAGCCCCGCCCGCACTACAAACCGTCTCCGATCTGGAGTTTGGTAAGGTTCTGAGCCGCCGCTCTGTTGCAGGTCAGCACTTGTTACGTGAAGAGAAGGGTTATGACCGGGAGGCCAGTGATTTCCGGTGGGATGAAGATATCGAGCTTTCAACACGCTTAGGTGAAAAAAGTCTGGATATTTATCTGGCGTGGCTGGATGCAGACGATCGGTTACAACCCGTTGCCAGGGATAGCGAGTTTCGCTGGGAGAAAAGCCGCCTTTCTGTACGGGAGTCATGGTGGCGGAAACATCATGAGAAACTGTCTCGCCCCAGTGAAGAAATATTAGAAATTTTCCGGAAGAGTCAGCATCGTCCCTCAGCATATATCGTTCTGGTTAATAAAAATGGCGAGGCGCCGTATTACAGTAAGCGCGTTGGTTTGATGGGGGACATAGAGGCTGGTTAATTCAGTGGCCATCCCCGCTGGCGCGGGGAAAACTGCGCCTCATGGCCCACCGGTACCACCCGATCCGGTCTATCCCCGCTCGCGCGGGGAACACCCAGGCAAACTCGCGAAACGCCGCACTGTTCACGGTTTATCCCCGCTCGCGCGGGGGAACACAATTACGCCTCAAAACAAACCAAATCAAGGTTCGGTTTATCCCCGCTCGCGCGGGGAACACAAATCAGCCTCTAACTTAGACGGCAGGCGGCGCGGTTTATCCCCGCTCGCGCGGGGAACACTTTTACTGTTCATGAGAAATCTACTGGCCTCACGGTTTATCCCCGCTCGCGCGGGGAACACGCCAGGAGCGGAGTTAGTCGAAACCAACGACGGCGGTTTATCCCCGCTCGCGCGGGGAACACCTCCGCCCCGGTCGGAGAAGCCACATGGTTTGCGGTTTATCCCCGCTCGCGCGGGGAACACGCCGGTTACCGACACTGCCGTCGCCTCGTTAACGGTTTATCCCCGCTCGCGCGGGGAACACCTTCCTCTGGTACATGGCCTGATGCGGATACACGGTTTATCCCCGCTCGCGCGGGGAACACCACGGCATTGCGATTATTAAATCGTTCGAAGCCGGTTTATCCCCGCTCGCGCGGGGAACACTCTAAGCATAACATATTGAATCTACATCCCTTTTTCCACCCTCAAAATTCCACCAACTTTTCCCTGTTTTTTAAAGAACACTAATTCTTTGATTTTACGGAAAAAGTAAAATAGCGCTGCGGACGATATCGCATTTCACCAAAGCTTTTTGCTTTTTCACTTTTGAAATAAAAAACGCCCGGGCGTTAGCCCAGGCGTCCGGTTTCAACCTGATTAAAAACTTACCCTTCGTGCAGCCCGCACTCGCGTTTAAGGCCGAAGAAGCGGGTCTCTTCTTCTGACATGCCCGGTTCCCACTTGCGCGTGGTATGGGTATCGCCAACGGAGAGGTAACCCTGGTCCCACAGCGGGTGGTATTTCAGGCCGTGCTTTTGCAGGTACTGGTAAACCGTGCGGTTGTCCCAGTCGATGATCGGCAGCACCTTGAAGACACCGCGCTGGATGCCAAGCACCGGCAGGTTAGCACGGCTGCCCGACTGCTCCCGGCGCAGGCCGGCAAACCAGGTCTGCGCGCCAAGCTCTTTCAGCGCCCGGTTCATGGGCTCTACTTTGTTGATATCGTTGTACTTCTCGATACCTTCAACGCCCTGCTCCCACAGTTTGCCGTAGCGGGCCTCCTGCCAGGCGGGGCTTTGCGCGGCGCGGTAAATTTGCAGGTTCAGCTTGAGCTTGTCCGTCAGCTCATCAATAAACTGGTAGGTCTCCGGGAACAGATACCCGGTATCGGTCAGAATCACCGGGATGTTGGGATGAACCTGATTGACCAGATGAAGGCTCACTGCCGCCTGAATGCCGAAGCTCGAAGAGAGCACATACTCTCCCGGCAGGTTTTCCAGCGCCCAGGCAACACGCTGTTCGGCGGTTTGCGCTTCCAGCTGCGCGTTCGTCTCCGCCAGCGCCTGCGCACGTTCCTCTTTGTTCAGGCTGTTCAGGGCGGTCAGATTGAGTACGGACATAGTAACCTCTCGTTTGTTCTTCCCCCTCTCTCAGCAATGAGAGAAAGGGAAGGCTGACGTTATTCCCAGAAATCTCTGGCCGGGTCGAGCACCGGGCGAATAACGCCGGTGCGGACAGTAAAGTCGCCGAAACCTTCGCCTGCGTTTCGTTCGGTTGCCCAGCGGCCAATCAGTTCATCCAGCGTGGCGATAATCTCCGGCTCGGTAATGTTCTCTTTGAACATTCTGGGGATGCGCGTGCCCATCCGGTTGCCGCCCAGATGCAGGTTATAGCGTCCCGGCGCTTTGCCCACCAGGCCCACTTCCGCCAGCAGCGCGCGGCCACAGCCGTTCGGGCAGCCGGTGACGCGCAGAACAATATGCTCATCGCCAACGCTGTGCTTCTCCATCACCGCCTCCACTTTATCGACGAACGAGGGCAGGAAGCGCTCGGCTTCGGCCATCGCCAGCGGACAGGTGGGGAATGACACGCAGGCCATCGAGTTTTCCCGCTGCGGTTTTACCGCCGCCATCAATCCGTGACTGCGCGCCAGCTGCTCGATTTCCGCTTTCTGGCTCTCCGGCACGCCAGCAATAATCAGGTTCTGATTTGCCGTCAGACGGAAATCTCCCTGGTGGATCTTCGCGATCTCCAGCAGGCCGGTTTTCAGAGGACGATCGGGGAAATCCAGGATCCGCCCGTTTTCAATAAACAGCGTCAGATGCCATTTATTATCGATCCCTTTCACCCAGCCAATGCGATCGCCGCGGCCAGTGAACTCATAGGGACGAATCGGTTCGAATGTAATACCCGCGCGGCGTTCCACTTCGGCTTTAAACGTCTCGGGGCCAACGCGCTCAAGGGTGTATTTGGTTTTGGCGTTTTTACGATCGGTACGGTTGCCCCAGTCGCGCTGGGTCGTTACCACCGCCTCCGCCACCGCCAGCGTGTGCGCCAGCGGCAGATAGCCAAACTCGGTGGCAGTGCGGGCATAGGTTTTCTTGTTGCCATGTTCGATAGAGAGACCGCCGCCCACCAGCAGGTTGAAGCCCACCAGCCTGCCGTGTTCCGCCACGGCGACAAAGTTCATGTCGTTAGCGTGCAGATCCACGTCGTTCTGCGGCGGAATCACCACCGTGGTTTTAAATTTACGCGGCAGGTAGGTCTTCCCGAGGATCGGCTCTTCATCGGTGGTAGCGACTTTCTCCGCGTCATGCCAGATCTCGGCATAGGCGCGGGTGCGCGGCAGCAGATGCTCAGAGATCTTCTTCGCCCACTCGTACGCTTCGGCGTGCAGCTCAGACTCCACCGGGTTAGAGGTGCACAGCACGTTACGGTTCATATCGTTGGCCGTCGCCAGGGCGTCAAGCCCCACCTCGTGCAGCATCTGATGCGCCGGTTTGACATTCTTTTTCAGAATGCCGTGAAACTGGAAAGTCTGGCGGTTGGTCAGACGGATGCTGCCGTAAAGGGTTTTATCGGCGGCGAACTTGTCGATAGAGAGCCACTGCTTCGGCGTGATAATGCCGCCCGGCAGGCGGCAACGCAGCATCATGGCGTGACGCGGCTCCAGCTTCTGTTCGGCGCGCTCGGCGCGAATATCACGATCGTCCTGCTGATACATACCGTGAAAACGGATCAGCAGGAAGTTGTCGCCCCGAAAACCGCCGGTCAGGCCGTCGTTTAAATCTTCCGCAATGGTGCCGCGCAGATAGTTGCTCTCGGCCTTCATACGTTCAGCGTCGGCCAGTTTACCTTCGACCACCAGTGGGCCTGGATATTTTTCGCTCATTAGTAGACATCTCGCTGATAACGGCGCTCAACGCGCAGCTCACTTAAAAATTCGTCCGCCGCTTCGGCATCCATCCCGCCAAATTCGGCAATCACGTCCAGTAAAGCCTGCTCAACGTCTCTCGCCATGCGAGTGGCGTCGCCGCAGACATAAATATGCGCGCCGTCATTAATCCAGCGCCACAGCTCCGCGCCCTGCTGGCGCAGTTTGTCTTGTACGTAGACTTTTTCTTTTTGATCGCGTGACCAGGCCAGATCGATGCGGCTCAGCACGCCCTCTTTCACGTAGCGCTGCCACTCCACCTGGTAGAGGAAATCTTCGGTGAAGTGCGGGTTACCAAAAAAGAGCCAGTTTTTGCCAGGCGCCTCTTCGGCGGCACGCTGCTGCATAAACGCGCGAAACGGCGCGATGCCGGTGCCAGGGCCAATCATAATGACCGGCGTTTCCGGGTTCTGCGGCAGGCGGAAGTTATCGTTATGTTCGATAAAGATGCGTACCTCGCCATCTTCTTCGACGCGGTCGGCCAGGAAACTGGAAGCCCCGCCAGCCCGCGCGCGCCCCTCTACGTCGTAACGTACCACGCCAACCGTCACGTGCACTTCACTTTCCACTTCCGCCTGAGCCGACGCAATAGAGTAGAGACGCGGCGTCAGCGGGCGCAGCAAGCCCGTCAGCGCCTGCGCATCCAGCTGCGCCGGAGCGAAACGTACCATGTCTACAATGGGGGTGGTCGCCGCATAGTGCTGGAGCTTTGCTTTATCGCCAACCAGTGGCAGCAGCGTTTCGTTACGGGTCAGGGTGGCGTAGTTCTCGACAATGTTGGCGGTGTTGACGGTCAGTTCAAAATGCCACTGCAGCGCTTCAGCCAGCGGCAGCGTTTTTCCATCGACGCTCACCTGCTCGTCGCCTTTCAGCCACAGCAGTTCAACCAGCTCTTTGACCAGGGCCGGGTCGTTCTGATACCAGACGCCCAGCGCGTCGCCCGGCTGGTAACGCAGCCCGGAGTCGCCCAGATCGATTTCAATATGACGAACGTCTTTTTCCGAGTTGCGGCCGGTAATTTTCTGGTTCACCGACAGCGTGGCGGTGAGAGGCTCTTCTTTGGTATAGGGGCTGGAGAAGACTTCGTTCACCGCGCCGCTTGCGGTAACGGCAGCCTGCGCGGGCGTCTCCTGCGGGACGCGAGATTTCAGTACCTCAACCACCCTGGCGCGCCATTCGGCCGCGGCAGGCTGATATTCAACGTCCGCATCCACGCGATCGAGCAGGCGTTCTGCCCCCAGTTCCGCCAGCTTGCTGTCGAAATCTTTCCCGCACTGGCAGAAAAATTCATAAGAAGTATCGCCCAGGCCGAAAACGGCAAAGGCGGCGCCGTTAAGCTTCGGCGCTTTTTTAGAGAACAGGAATTTATGTAACGCAACGGCTTCTTCCGGCGGCTCCCCTTCCCCCTGGGTCGAGGCCACCACGACCAGCAGTTTTTCGTTGGCGATCTGTTTGAATTTATAGTCGCCCGCGTTAACCAGATTGACGTTGAGTTTCGCCGCCAGTAAATCATCGCGCAACGCTTCTGCGACGCGGCGCGCGTTGCCGGTTTGTGAGGCGGAAATCAGCGTAATGGCTGGCGTTTCAACCGCAGGCGCAGGCGTAGCGGCTGCTACTGCGCCTGGCTGCTGGTTAAGCACGCCCCAGAAATAGCCGGAAACCCAGGCAAGCTGCGTGGGCGTTAAGTCAGTGGTGGCCGCCTGAAGGCGCGCCATTTGCTCCGGGTTCAGCGGAAGCAAAGCGGAAGGTGGTGCCTGAGTCGTCATGCGTCGTTATGTTCCAGTAAGCAAAGCTGTTTCGCGCCCTGTCAGCGCCGGAAAACAGAAAAGAAGGGTAGGTTAACGGTGTGGATAATAACAATTAAAGAAAGGTTGGAAATAATTAATAACTAAACGGACTAACCTGTTTTATTTATAGTTTTTAACAGTAAAAGTGTTTAACTAACCAGCTGAATTATAGAGGGAAACGCTATCACCCGTGGTGTTTTCGGCAGGCTTGACGCTTTTGGCGGTTTTAGTTAATGCTAAAAAAGGTCATTTCGGCTACCATGCGGCGGTTTTTTAAGCCAGAGAGCCAAGTATGTCTACCACCTTATTCAAAGACTTCATGTTTGAAGCCGCCCACCACCTTCCGCACGTTCCCGCAGGCCATAAATGTGGTCGTCTTCATGGTCATTCATTTATGGTGCGCCTGGAAATCACGGGCGATGTAGATCCGCATACCGGCTGGATTATGGATTTCGCCGAGCTGAAAGCGGCGTTTAAGCCCACCTACGATCGGCTCGATCATTACTATTTAAACGAGATCCCCGGCCTTGAAAACCCGACCAGCGAAGTGCTGGCCCGCTGGATCTGGGAGCAGGTGAAGCCTGCGGTTCCACTGCTGAGCGCGGTGATGATTAAAGAGACCTGCACGGCTGGCTGTGTTTATCGCGGCGAATAGGTTGCGGCTGGGTTGGTAATGTATTCGGTTTATCCCCGTTTGCGCGGGGAACACTCTTCTTTTATCTCGATCACCGCCTCAACCGGCGGTTTATCCCCGCTCGCGCGAGGAACACGACTTTTCGCTATCAAGAGCAGCTAAAGCCAACGGTTTATCCCCGCTCACGCGGGGAACACTCTGAGCCAGATATCTTCACCTACGCGCTCACCCGGTTTATCCCCGCTCGCGCGGGGAACACGCGGATGCAGCAACAAAAGCTGCTGTAGCGTCCGGTTTATCCCCGCTCGCGCGGGGAACACGAGTTTTAGAATGTCTTTGATGCCGCCCATATCGGTTTATCCCCGCTCGCGCGGGGAACACCCCCGGAGGAAAACAAATGCGCGGCTCAGTGACGGTTTATCCCCGCTCGCGCGGGGAACACGCGTTCAATTTCGGCGATAATCAGCGCGGCTGCGGTTTATCCCCGCTCGCGCGGGGAACACGTGAAAGCTACGGCATGGAAACTGACGCTGAACGGTTTATCCCCGCTCGCGCGGGGAACACTCATCGGTAATTTTAAAGCGTAATTGCCCTGCCGGTTTATCCCCGCTCGCGCGGGGAACACAAATGCAGGATGGCCTGGTCGGGTTTAAAAACCGGTTTATCCCCGCTCGCGCGGGGAACACAAAATTTTGTCAGTCATTAACCACAATGCGTACGGTTTATCCCCGCTCGCGCGGGGAACACGCACGCGCCGTGGTATGTGGCGATGTCCGGCAGCGGTTTATCCCCGCTCGCGCGGGGAACACCGTGCGCTCAGCAATATTGGTAACAGCCGCAGCGGTTTATCCCCGCTCGCGCGGGGAACACAAGAAGAAGAGTTAACAAAGACTGCTGCTCTACGGTTTATCCCCGCTCGCGCGGGGAACACCCCGAACGCCACCCAGATAATCTCTGTATCCTCGGTTTATCCCCGCTCGCGCGGGGAACACAATCAGAATGCAGAAATAATACACAAAGCATTCGGTTTATCCCCGCTCGCGCGGGGAACACGTACATGCTCATTGGGTCTTCCCACAGTTCAACGGTTTATCCCCGCTCGCGCGGGGAACACTTCAGTACGCTTACGCCAGTCCAGCATCTCGGCGGTTTATCCCCGCTCGCGCGGGGAACACTCTAAACATAACTAATTGAATCTAAATACCTTTTCCCACCATCAAAATCCTACCAACTTTTCCCTGTTATTAAAGAACATTAATATGTTGATTTTACAGGATAATTAAAACAGTGCTGCGGGCGGTATCGCATTTCACCAGGCAAAATTAAAACCCGCCAAATTTCGCCATAAAAAACGCCCGGTTTGTTACGCCGGGCGTTATATGTTTGCCTGAGCCAGCCGTCAGGCAATATTCAGGTATTTATGGGTCTGCATGGAAAAGCGCCAGTTGCGGGCGATGCAGGTTTCAATGCATAAGCGCGTGGCATCTTCTTTCTGGCTGATGGGCTGCAGGGAGATGACGCGATGTTTGTCGTCGGTAAGCTTCGCCAGCAGTTCATCCAGGGCTTCGATATCGCGGGTGCGCCCGACCGGATGTTTGATTTCATCCGCACGCTCCAGCGCCTGCTGGAGAATATCGTATCCGCCGCGCATATTGACCTTCGGCGAGACGGTAACCCACGTGGCGTGGGAGGTACGAATCTCATGGGTGCCGCTGGTCTCTATCTGGCAGCTAAAGCCATGCTTCGCCAGCAGGTGCGTCAGCGGAATCAGGTCGTGAATGCACGGCTCGCCGCCGGTTATCACCACATGACGGGCCGTCCAGCCCTGGCGCTCAATAATCGCCAACAGCTCTTCGCTGCTTGCCGCGCCCCATTTATCGCTCTCTTTGGTCTTCGCCAGCACGCTGTAAAGGGAGATCTCCCGATCTTCAAGCTTATCCCAGGTGTGTTTGGTGTCGCACCAGGCGCAACCCACCGGGCATCCCTGTAAACGAATAAAGATAGCGGGAACGCCGGTAAAGTAACCCTCGCCTTGCAGGGTCTGGAACATCTCATTTATCGGGTACTGCATAGTCAACTCTGATAAGGGGTAAACCGTAATTATTACACAGTTCGCCGAAGGGATCCTGCGCCCTTCGCATCAGCGGCACGCCGCTTACTGCAACGACAGACATGTAATGGCGTCTTGTTCTTACATCATTCTTTGCAGTCGATCACTAATTCATCTTTTACCATACCAATACACTGGTATAACAACTATGCAAAAGTAATAATCCAATCGCTTTACATATCATACCAATTATACGTTTTGACAAGGAACATGAATGAATGCTTTCGTTGAAGCCTTGCCGGTGATCTGGGTTGCCCTTGGCGTTGTCGTACTTCTTATCCTCAATATAAAATTCAAAATCAATGGTATGCTGGCATTACTGTTGGCGGCCATTTTCGTTGGCTTTTGCGAAGGGCTTCCGCTGGAAGCGATTGGCAAATCGATCGAGGCAGGCATTGGCAGCACCCTTGGTCATCTAGCATTAATCATCCTGTTTGGCGCTATTTTAGGCAAGCTGATGGTTGATTCAGGAGCGGCGCAGCGTGTCTCGTCTACGCTGTTAAAAAGCTTCGGACCGAAAAAGGTTCAATGGGCGATCATGGTGATTGGGCTTATCTTCGGCCTTGCCATGTTCTATGAAGTCGCTTTTTTGATCCTTGCGCCGCTGGTTATTAGTATCGCCCGCGAAGCAAAAATTCCGTTTTTGAAACTCGGCATTACCATGGTTGCCGCATCAACCACGGCGCACAGCCTGTTTCCGCCGCAGCCTGGCCCGACGGCTCTGGTATCGGCGTTTCATGCGGATATGGGAATGGTCTACATCTACGGCCTGATTGTCGCTATCCCGACCGTTATCTGTTCCGGTATCCTGTTGCCGAAACTGCTGGGCAACCTGGAGCGCCCCATTCCGGCGCTGCTGGAGTCTCAGAAAGTCTTTCGCGATGATGAAATGCCTTCGTTTGCTACCAGCCTGCTGGTGCCGCTGATCCCGGCCATTATTATTACCGGCGTCACCCTTATCAAACTCTTCATCCCTGCTGACGCTCAGGTTATCTCGCTGCTTAATTTTATTGGCAGCGCGCAAATCAGCATGCTGATCGCGGTCCTTGTGGCGCTGTATGCGTTTGGTACCGCCCGCGGTAAATCCATGACGCAGGTTATGAGCTCCTACTCAGACGCCATTGAGAAAGTCGCGCTGGTGGTTTTTATCATCGGGGCAGGCGGGGCATTTAAGCAGATTATTATGGATACCGGTGTTGGCGACTATATTGCCGACATGATGCGTACTTCTTCGGTGTCGCCGCTTATCATGGCGTGGTTTATTACCGTGCTGTTAAGGCTGGCCACGGGTGCAGGCACGGTTTCGGCCATTACCGCTGCCGGGATAGTTGGCCCGATGATCACGACGTTTAACGTTGATCCGGCGTTGATGGTGCTGGCGACCGCTTCCGGTAGTAACACCCTGACCCATGTGAACGATGCCGCATTCTGGCTGTTTAAAGAGTATTTTGGCCTGTCGATTAAGGATACGTTCAAGACCTGGGGGCTGCTGGAGCTGACCAACTCGGTGGTGGGGCTGCTGATAGTGTTGCTGCTGGATATGATTATCTGACCACAGGCATAAAAAAACCGGGCATTGCTGCCCGGTTAAGGATTTCAGGAAAGACGATTACGCCTGGCCTTTGATCTCTTTACGACCGTTGTACGGTGCTTTTTCGCCCAGCGCTTCTTCAATACGAATCAGCTGGTTGTATTTAGCAACGCGGTCAGAACGGCTCATAGAACCGGTTTTGATCTGGCCTGCAGCGGTACCAACAGCCAGGTCAGCGATGGTTGCGTCTTCAGTTTCGCCAGAACGGTGAGAGATAACGGCAGTGTAGCCAGCGTCTTTCGCCATCTTGATTGCAGCCAGAGTTTCGGTCAGAGAACCGATCTGGTTGAATTTGATCAGGATGGAGTTAGCGATGCCTTTCTCGATACCTTCTTTCAGGATTTTGGTGTTAGTTACGAACAGGTCGTCACCAACCAGCTGGATTTTGTCGCCCAGTACTTTGGTCTGGTATGCGAAACCATCCCAGTCAGACTCGTCCAGACCATCTTCGATGGACACGATCGGGTACTGTTTGGTCAGCTCTTCCAGGAAGTGAGTGAACTCTTCAGAGGTGAACGCTTTGTTGCCTTCGCCAGCCAGAACGTATTTACCGTCTTTGTAGAATTCAGAAGCCGCGCAGTCCATCGCCAGAGTGATGTCTTTGCCCAGCTCGTAGCCTGCTGCTTTAACCGCTTCTGCGATGACAGCCAGCGCTTCGGCGTTGGAGCCCAGGTTCGGCGCGTAGCCGCCTTCGTCACCCACAGCGGTGTTCATGCCTTTGCTTTTCAGCACTTTCGCCAGGTGATGGAAAACCTCAGAACCCATACGGATGGCTTCTTTAACAGTTTTCGCGCCAACCGGCTGAATCATGAATTCCTGGATGTCGACGTTGTTGTCAGCGTGCTCGCCGCCGTTGATGATGTTCATCATCGGAACCGGCATGGAGTATTTGCCCGGAGTGCCGTTCAGCTCAGCGATGTGCTCGTACAGCGGCTGGCCTTTAGAAGCAGCGGCAGCTTTAGCAGCAGCCAGAGAAACGGCCAGGATTGCGTTCGCACCGAAGTTAGATTTGTTTTCAGTACCGTCCAGGTCGATCATGATCTTGTCGATGCCAGCCTGATCTTTAGCATCTTTGCCCAGGATTGCCTGAGCGATCGGGCCGTTAACCGCGCCAACAGCCTTGGTTACGCCTTTACCCAGGAAACGGGATTTGTCGCCATCGCGCAGTTCCAGCGCTTCGCGGGAACCAGTAGAAGCACCTGACGGAGCGGCTGCCAGACCAACGAAACCACCTTCCAGGTGTACTTCGGCTTCAACAGTCGGGTTACCACGGGAGTCGATGATTTCACGACCGATGACTTTAACGATTTTGGACATTAGGATTTCCTCAGTACAAGTTAAACTAAAACTCCAGACAAACGATGCACCCCTGAGGGTGCACCGCCGTTCTAACTCTTACTTCGCCTGACGCTTCTGGTACTCACCGGCGGCTTTTACAAAGCCTGCAAACAGCGGATGCCCGTCACGCGGCGTTGAAGTAAATTCCGGGTGGAATTGACAGGCGACGAACCACGGATGGTTTGGCACCTCGATGATCTCGACCAACTGATCATCGCCGGAACGGCCTGCAACACGCAGACCCGCAGCTTCAATTTGTTTCAACAGCAGGTTGTTCACTTCATAGCGATGGCGATGACGTTCGACAATGGTCGGCTCGCCATACAGTTGACGGACCAGGCTGTCGTCGCCAAGCTGACACTGCTGCGCGCCAAGGCGCATAGTACCACCGAGATCGCTCTTCTCCGAACGGACTTCGATGTTGCCTTCTTCATCACGCCATTCGGTAATAAGCGCCACAACCGGGTATTTACAGTCTGGCACAAATTCCGTTGAGTTGGCGTCCTCCATTCCCGCAACGTTGCGAGCGAACTCGATCAGCGCAACCTGCATGCCCAGGCAGATGCCGAGGTAAGGAATATTGTTCTCACGCGCGTAACGGGCGGTGGCGATTTTGCCTTCCACGCCACGGTAGCCGAAACCGCCAGGGATCAGGATAGCGTCCAGATCTTTCAGAATTTCGACACCGCGTGTTTCAACATCTTGCGAATCGATCAATTTGATGTTGACGGTTACACGGTTTTTCAGCCCGCCGTGTTTCAGCGCCTCGATAACAGACTTATAGGCATCCGGCAGTTCAATGTACTTGCCGACCATACCGATAGTCACTTCACCTGCCGGATTAGCCTGTTCATAGATAACCTGTTCCCATTCGGCCAGGTTTGCTTCCGGACAGTTCAAGCTGAATCGTTTACAAATATAATCGTCCAGCCCTTGGGATTTCAACAGGCCCGGAATTTTATAAATGGAATCGACATCTTTCATTGAAATAACGGCTTTTTCAGGCACGTTACAGAACAAAGCAATTTTCGCGCGTTCGTTCGCCGGAACGGCGCGGTCGGAGCGGCAAACCAGGATGTCAGGCTGAATACCGATGGAGAGCAGCTCTTTAACAGAGTGCTGAGTCGGTTTGGTTTTCACTTCACCTGCGGCTGCCATATAAGGCACCAGCGTCAGGTGCATAAACAGCGCGTGTTCACGACCAATATCCACCGCCAGCTGGCGAATGGCTTCAAGGAACGGCAGGGATTCGATATCGCCGACGGTGCCGCCGATTTCGACCAGCACCACGTCGTGCCCTTCACCGCCTTCAATAATGCGCTCTTTAATGGCGTTGGTGATATGCGGAATGACCTGTACGGTTGCGCCCAGGTAGTCGCCACGACGCTCTTTACGCAGAACGTCGGAGTAGATACGGCCCGTAGTGAAGTTGTTGCGACGGGTCATTTTGGTACGAATAAAACGCTCGTAGTGGCCAAGATCCAGATCGGTTTCAGCGCCGTCTTCTGTAACGAACACTTCCCCGTGTTGGATTGGGCTCATGGTGCCAGGATCGACGTTGATGTACGGATCCAGTTTCATCATGGTCACATTGAGGCCACGGGCTTCAAGAATGGCTGCGAGGGAGGCTGCGGCAATGCCTTTTCCCAGAGAGGATACGACCCCGCCGGTCACAAAAATATAGTTCGTTGTCATGCTGAACCTGAGAAGTTAGGTTTAAAAGACGATGGAATAACCAGGACGGGAAAGTAGTATACCGGAACAGGACGAGCCCCACAAACTTTCATTCTCCCTCCTGTTCTTCAAACCACACTTAACATAAGGAGGGAGAAAATAGCCCTTTTTGGGGAAATGATTTTGACGCAAATCAAGCGCTTGTTATTTAAAAAATCACACAAATAACCCCTTGCGGCATAAAAGCGTTAGTTATCAGTTTCCTGGCGTTTTACCTCTTGCCATATCGACTCCATTATTTCCAGGTCAACGCCGGTCATCTCCAGGCCGCGGGCGGCGACAATTCTCTCGACTTCACGAAAACGACGCTCGAATTTGAGGTTGGCTTTTTGCAGCGCCGTCTCTGCTTTTACCCCTAAATGGCGCGAAAGATTGACGGTGGCGAAGAGCAGATCGCCCATCTCTTCTTCCAGTTTTGCCTCGTCCACCACCGCCTGCTGCGCCTCGTGCATCACCTCGTCAATCTCTTCATGCACTTTGTCCAGCACCGGGCCGAGTGAGGTCCAGTCAAAACCCACCGCAGAACAGCGTTTCTGGATTTTTTGCGCGCGCATCAGCGCCGGGAAGCTATGGGGAATATCATCCAGCGCGGAATGCTGCGCTTTTCCGGCGCGTTCGGCGCTTTTAATCTCCTCCCAGCGGGCGAGGACTTCGCTACTGCTGCCTGCGCTGGCGTCACCGAAAATATGTGGATGGCGGCGTTCCAGTTTGTCGCTGATGGCGGCGCAGATGTCGTCAAAATTAAAGCGCCCCTCTTCCTGCGCCATCTGGGCGTAGAACACCACCTGGAACAGTAAGTCGCCCAGCTCGCCGCGCAGATCGTCGAAATCCTCCCGGGAAATGGCATCCAGCACTTCGTAGGTTTCTTCCAGCGTATAGGGGGCGATGGTGGCGAACGTTTGTTCTTTATCCCACGGGCAACCCTGTTCCGGGTCGCGCAGGCGCTGCATGATGCCCAGCAGGCGGTCGATTTGACTCATTTTATTTCCCTTTGAAAGCCCGGAGACGGCTAAGCGCCGCCTCCGGGAATAAGAACGAAAGGCGCGTTAACCGCCGTGCAGGCGACGGGCGTCAATCACATCCGGCACCTGGTTCAGCTTGCTGAGCACGCGGCCCAGCACCTGCAGGTTATAAATTTCGATGTTCATATCGATGGTGGCCAACTGTTCGCGGGTGTCGCTGCGGCTGGCGACGCCCAGCACGTTCACTTTCTCGTTGGCAAGAATGGTGGTGATATCACGTAGCAGGCCGCTGCGGTCGTTGGCGGTTACTCTCACCACCAGCGAATAGCCCGCCGAGTAGCTCTCGCCCCACACCGCGTCGACAATCCGCTCCGGCGCATGGGCGCGCAGCTCTTCAAGCTGGTCGCAGTCGGCGCGGTGAATAGAGATGCCGCGCCCCTGGGTGATGAAACCGACGATTTCGTCCCCCGGAATCGGCTGGCAGCAGCGGGCAATATGGTGCATCAGGTTGCCCACCCCTTCCACCACTACCCGGCCATTATCTTTGCTGCGATTCTGCGGCGCGTACGTTTTCTGCTGCAACTGCTTTAAGGCCGCCGCATCCTGCTCTTCGGCGCTGGGCTTGTTGAACTGCGCCTGCAGGAAATTGACCATCTGGTTCAGGCGAATGTCGCCACCACCGATAGCCGCCAGCAGCTCCTCCAGCTCGTTGAAGTTATAGCGGGGCAGCAGGTGCTTCTCCGCCTCTTTCAGGCTGATGCCGAGATGCGCCAGTTCGTCGTCGAGGATCTGGCGGCCGGCAAGAATGTTTTTGTCCCGATCCTGTTTGCGGAACCAGGCGTGAATTTTTGACCGCCCACGGCTGGTGGTGACATAGCCCAGGTTCGGATTAAGCCAGTCGCGGCTGGGGTTCGGCTGCTTCTGGGTGATAATTTCAATCTGATCGCCCATTTGCAGTTGGTAGGTAAAAGGCACGATCCGGCCGCTGATTTTTGCCCCGATGCAGCGGTGGCCGACGTCGCTGTGAATGTGGTAGGCAAAGTCCAGCGGCGTGGAGCCTGCCGGGAGGTCCACCACGTCGCCTTTTGGCGTAAAGACGTAGACCCGATCGTCGAAGACCTGGCTGCGCACTTCGTCGAGCATTTCGCCGGAGTCGGCCATCTCCTCCTGCCAGGCGATAAGCTTCCGCAGCCAGGCGATGCGGTCTTCGTGCGCCGAGCGCGGCCCGGCTGTGGCGGTGCCCTCTTTATATTTCCAGTGTGCCGCTACCCCCAGCTCCGCATCTTCATGCATCTGTTTGGTGCGGATCTGGATTTCAACGGTTTTGCCGCCGGGCCCCAGCACGACGGTATGAATAGACTGGTAGCCGTTGGGTTTCGGGTTGGCGACGTAATCGTCGAACTCGTCCGGCAGGTGGCGGTAATGGGTGTGCACAATCCCCAGCGCGGCGTAGCAGTCCTGCAGGCGTTCGGCGACGATACGCACGGCGCGCACGTCAAACAGCTCGTCGAAAGCGAGGTGCTTTTTCTGCATTTTTCGCCAGATGCTGTAGATATGTTTTGGCCGCCCGTAGACCTCGGCCTTCACCCCTTCGGTTTTCATTTCTGAGCGCAGGTGGCCGACAAACTCTTCGATATAGTGTTCACGATCGATACGGCGCTCGTGCAGCAGTTTGGCAATGCGCTTGTACTCCGCCGGGTGCAGATAGCGGAAGCAGTAATCTTCCAGCTCCCATTTCAGCTGCCCGATGCCTAAGCGGTTGGCCAGCGGGGCGTAGATGTTGGTGCACTCTTTTGCCGCCAGTACGCGTTCGTCTTCCGGCGCGTCTTTGACCTCGCGCAGGTGGGCGATACGTTCGGCAAGCTTAATGACCACGCAGCGAAAATCATCCACCATCGCCAGCAGCATGCGGCGAACGTTGTCCACCTGTTCGGAAGAGACTGAATCGGTGTGGGTAGCTTTAAGCTGGCGGATTGCCGCCATATCGCGCACGCCGTGGATAAGGCTGACAACGGATTTGCCCACGCTTTCCCGCAGCACCTCTTCGCTGACCACTTCGGCATCCGCCAGCGGAAAGAGCAGCGCGGCGCGCAGCGTGTCGATATCCATACTGAGCATGGAGAGGATTTCCACCATCTCGACGCCGCGCCAGAGCAGCAGGTCGGCGTGAGGATGCCCTTGCGTTTGCCGCAGACAATATTCCCAGGTTTCGGCTAAGCGATCGCACGACGGTTGGCTGGAGATACCCAGACTGGCGATCCATTTTTTCGGATCGAATTCACCCGCTTTATTTAAATGTGCACTTCTTACCGCAACCATTGTCCTCTCCTTTTAAGGGACCGACCGGGCCTGCCGAACTCAGCAAGCCGAAATTAATCACTTGTGCTCAAACAACACCATCGACTCCAGATGCCCAGTGTGCGGGAACATATCCAGCATCGCCAGCCGCTGAATCTGGTAACCTGCGCTGATTAACGCTTCGCTGTCGCGCGCAAGCGTCGCCGGGTTACAGGAAACATAGACGATTTTTTTCGCTGCCAGCTTAACAATATGCCGCATTACGCCCGCAGCGCCTGCACGTGCGGGGTCGAGCAGTATTTTATCAAAACCCTGCCGCGCCCACGGCTGCTTTGTGACATCTTCTTCAAGATTTTCATGAAAAAATGTCACGTTTTGCAAACCGTTCTGTTGCGCATTCTCACGCGCTTTCACGACCAGCTCGTTTACCCCTTCAACGCCAACCACGTTCGCCGCCCGCTTCGCCAGCGGCAGGGTAAAATTGCCCATCCCGCAGAAGAGATCGAGCACGCGGTCCTGTGGCTGCACGTCCAGCCAGGCCAGCGCACGGGCCACCATCTGCTGGTTAACGCCATCGTTAACCTGAATAAAGTCCCGCGGGCTGAAGGTTAAGCGTAGCCCGTCAGAGCTGTACCAGGGCGCTTCGCCGGTAAGCTGTTCTACTATCTCGCTTTTCGGCGCCAGGAACAGGGCCAGATGCTGGGAATGCGAAAAGCGTTCCAGTTTTTGTTTATCCGCAGCGCTCAGGGGAGCCGTATGGCGCAGCACCATCAGAGGGCCGTTATCCGCCAGCACCAGTTCCACATGACCTAAATCGCGCGCCCCCTGCAAACCTGCCAGGCAGTCGTGCAGCGGGAGAAGGAGTGCCTCAAGACGGGGCACCAATACCGGGCAGCGCGATATGTTCACAATATCGCTGGCGCTGGCTTTGCGAAACCCCATCGCCAGGCGCTGGGTTTTGGGCTGCCAGCTCAGGCTAAGGCGGGCGCGACGGCGGTAGCCCCAGGGCTCTGCGGCAATCACTTCGTCCACCTCACGGTTCATCATTCTTGCCAGCGCGGCGCTTTTACTGCGCTGTTGCAGGGCAACGCTGGCGTGCTGCTGCTGACAGCCGCCGCAGACGCCAAAGTGGGGGCATCGCGGCTCGACGCGCTCAGGGCTGTCGTTCAGGCGACGCTTAACGTCGCCGCGGGCGAACTGGCGTTTATCTTCTGTCAGCGTGACCGTCGCCGTCTCCTGCGGCAGTAATCCAGGCACAAACAGCGCCTTACCGTTATGCCGCGCGACCCCCTGCCCGAAGGGATCGAGGTCGTTTACTGTAACGGTTATGATCTCGCGCGTCGTCACGCGCCGTTTTGCAGAGTAGAATTGCGCCATTGCCGGGAATATTCTCGAATATCTTTGAGTGGCCACATTGTCCCATAACGGAACCCCATGACCAACTACAGCCTGCGCGCGCGCATGATGATTCTGATCCTCGCCCCCACTGTACTTATCGGCGTGCTGTTGAGTATTTTCTTCGTTGTTCATCGCTATAACGATCTCCAGCGCCAGCTGGAAGACGCGGGCGCCAGCATTATCGAACCGCTGGCGGTTTCCAGCGAATACAGTATGCGGCTGCAGGATCGGGATGCCATTGGGCAGCTCATCAGCGTGCTGCACCGCCGCCATTCAGAAATCGTTCGCGCAATCTCTATCTATGACGAGCACAATAATCTGTTCGTCACCTCCAATTTCCAGCTCGATCCCGGCGAGCTACGGCTGGCCTCAGGCGTCCCCTTCCCCCGGAGGCTCAGCGTCTCGCGCAAGGGAGATCTGATGATTCTGCGCACGCCGATTATTTCCGAAGGTTATTCGCCCGATGAATCAGCCCTTTCCGCCGCTAAGCCCGCGCGCAATACGCTGGGCTATATTGCGCTGGAGCTGGATCTGCAATCGGTACGCCTGCAGCAGTACAAGGAGATATTCATCTCCAGCCTGATGATTCTGTTCTGTATCGGCATCGCTTCGATTTTTGGCTGGCGCTTGATGCGGGACGTGACCGGGCCTATCCGCAATATGGTGAACACGGTGGACCGCATCCGGCGCGGTCAGCTGGACAGCCGGGTGGAGGGCTTTATGCTCGGCGAGCTGGACATGCTGAAAAACGGCATTAACTCGATGGCGATGTCGCTGGCCGCCTATTACGAAGAGATGCAGCACAATATCGACCAGTCCACCTCCGATCTGCGCGAAACCCTGGAACAGATGGAGATCCAGAACGTCGAGCTGGACCTGGCAAAGAAACGCGCCCAGGAAGCGGCGCGCATTAAATCTGAGTTTCTGGCGAACATGTCCCACGAACTGCGCACGCCGCTTAACGGGGTGATCGGCTTTACCCGCCTGACGCTGAGATCCGAACTGAACCCAACCCAGCGCGACCATCTGCTGACCATTGAGCGCTCGGCCAATAATTTGCTGACCATTATCAACGACGTGCTGGACTTCTCGAAGCTAGAAGCGGGCAAGCTGATTCTGGAGAGTATTCCGTTCCCGCTGCGCAGCACGCTGGATGAGGTGGTCACGCTCATGGCGCATTCGGCGCACGATAAGGGGCTTGAGCTGACCCTGAATATTAAACAGGATGTGCCGGATAACGTTATTGGCGACCCGCTGCGTCTACAGCAGGTGATCACCAACCTGGTCGGCAACGCCATTAAGTTTACCGAAAGCGGGAATATCGACATTCTGGTGGAGCGGCGTTCCATCAGTAATAACAAAGTGCAAATTGAGGTGCAGATCCGCGACACCGGCATCGGTATTCCTGAACGGGATCAGTCGCGGCTGTTTCAGGCGTTTCGCCAGGCGGACGCCAGCATCTCCCGCCGTCACGGCGGCACCGGGCTGGGCCTGGTTATCACGCAGAAGCTGGTGAAGGAGATGGGCGGCGATATCTCTTTCCATAGCCAGCCGGGACGCGGCTCGACCTTCTGGTGTCATATCAACCTGGATCTCAACCCGAACGCGATTACCGAAGGGCCGCTGACCGGGTGCCTGGCCGAAAAACGGCTGGCCTACGTTGAACCCAATACCGCCGCCGCGCAGAGTACGCTCGACGTGCTGAACGCCACGCCGCTGGAGGTGATTTACAGCCCCTCCTTCTCCGCCCTACCCCCTGACCATTACGATATTCTGCTGCTGTCGATACCGGTCACCTTCCGCGAGCCGCTCTCCATGCAGCATGAACGGCTGGCGAAAGCCGCGTCGATGACTGACTACCTGCTGCTGGCGCTGCCGTGCCACGCGCAGATTAACGCCGAGGAACTGAAACAGGACGGCGCGGCTGCCTGCCTGCTCAAACCCCTGACCGCCACCCGGTTGCTGCCCGCGCTGACGCAATATTGCCAGATAAACCAGCTGGCGCAGCCGCTGGATAATCGCAAACTGCCGATGGCGGTCATGGCGGTGGATGATAACCCCGCCAACCTGAAGCTTATCGGCGTGCTGCTGGAAGATTTGGTGCAGCACGTGGAGGTTTGTAGCAGCGGCATAGAGGCGCTGGAGAAGGCAAAACAGATGCAGTTCGATCTGATTCTGATGGATATCCAGATGCCGGAAATGGACGGTATTCGCGCCTGCGAACTGATTCGCCAGCTTCCCCATCAGCAGCAGACGCCGGTTATCGCCGTGACTGCCCACGCCATGGCCGGGCAAAAAGAGAAGCTGCTCAGCGCCGGGATGAACGATTATCTGGCGAAACCGATTGAAGAGGACAAACTGTACAACCTGCTGCTGCGCTATAAGCCCGGCGCGGTGGTGGCGACCGTCGCGGCCAGCGCGGAAACCTCAGCGCCAGCGCCGCAGGCTGATGTCACCCTCGACTGGCAGCTGGCGCTTCGCCAGGCGGCGGGGAAATCGGACCTGGCGCGCGACATGCTACAGATGCTGGTGGAGTTTTTACCGGAAGTGCGTAACAGGGTTGAAGAGCAACTGGTGGGCGAATCGCCCCAGGGGCTGCTGGATTTGATTCATAAACTGCATGGCAGCTGCGGCTATAGCGGCGTGCCGCGGCTGAAAAAGCTCTGTCAGATTATTGAGCAGCAATTGCGCAGCGATGTGCCTGCCGAAGAGCTTGAGCCGGAGTTTCTGGAGCTACTGGATGAGATGGATAACGTGGCGCGGGAAGCCCGTAAGATGATCGGTTAAGTGGGTATCTCCCGGATGCGGCGTTGCCTTATCCGGGCTACCAAACTCACGATGCGCACCCGGGAATTCCCCCGGATGCGGTTACATAAGAGAGAACATTACTTATTGAGGCCGATTTTCAGCACCGCCGCCACGTTACGCGCCGTCATTTGCACATTGTCGCCGGCGTTGGCCAGCGCATCCTCAAGGGTGCAAATTTTATACATCACGCTGAAAACCGCGTCGATTCCGTGGTCGTGAACCACGCCGACATCCGCCGTCAGGCTGCCCGCAATGCCGATAACCGGGACATTGTGCCGCTTCGCCACCTTCGCGACGCCAACAGGCACTTTGCCGTGTACCGTCTGGCTATCAATACGGCCTTCGCCGGTAATAACCAGATCCGCGTCGACCACATGCTCATCAAGTGAGAGCGCCTCGGTGACAATTTCAATCCCACGACGAAGCTCCGCGCCGCAGAAAGCGTGCAGGGCCGCGCCCATTCCGCCCGCCGCGCCGCCGCCCGCCAGGCTCATCACATCCTTGTCGAGATACTTCGCGATAAGCTTCGCATAGTGTCCAAGCGCCTTATCCAGCCGGGTAATCATCTCCGGCGTCGCCCCTTTCTGCGGGCCAAATACCGCCGTCGCCCCCTCTTTGCCGGTGAGCGGGTTCGTCACGTCGCAGGCGACTTCAATACGACAGGTGGCCAGCCGGTTATCCAGTTCGCTGATATCAATCTCAGCCAGCGCTTCCAGCGCCGCGCCGCCAGCGCCAATTTGCTGACCCTGCGCATCCAGCAGCTTCGCGCCCAGCGCCTGCACCATGCCTGCGCCGCCGTCGTTGGTCGCGCTGCCGCCAATACCGATGATGATATGTTTAACGCCTGCGTCCAGCGCATGGCGAATCAGATCGCCCGTGCCCCAGGAGGTCGTTTTGAGCGGATTGCGCTGCGCGGGCGGCACCATCTCCAGGCCGCTTGCCGCCGCCATTTCGATAAATGCGCACTGTTCGTCGCCCGACAGCCCGTAAAAGCCTTCTACCTCATCGCCAAGCGGCCCTTTCACGGGAACATGAACGATCCGCCCCTGCGTCGCGGCGACCATCGCTTCAACCGTTCCTTCGCCGCCATCCGCCATCGGCAGTTTTACATATTCCGCCGCCGGGAAAATGGCGCGAAAGCCGTTTTCAATCGCGGTCGCAACCTCTAAGGCACTCAAACTTTCTTTCCAGGAGTCAGGTGCGATAACTATTTTCATAAGCCATCCTTACGCATATTCACTGCCGCAAGCATATACCGGGAAGTCTCAGGAAAATGCCGACCCGCACGCGGGCCGGCAACTCCA
>NZ_HE578946.1:498764-519483 GCF_000321045.1 Phytobacter massiliensis JC163 | reverse complement strand
AGGTGTGGAACTTAATGTACTCATTATTTATCCCTCAAATTTATTACCGGCGTCCAAATACCGGGCGTTTACGATCGAACGTCCAGCCCGGGATCAGGTACTGCATCGGGCCCGCGTCATTGCGTGCGCCGCCAGGAAGACGTTTATAAGCCTCATGGGCTTTTTCGATTTGCCCCCAGTCGAGCTCTACGCCCAGGCCGGGTGCGTCCGGTACGGCAATCTTGCCGTCTTTGATTTCCAGCGGCTGTTTCGTCAGGCGCGCTTCGCCCTCCTGCCAGATCCAGTGGGTGTCGATAGCGGTAGGCGTACCCGGTGCCGCAGCGCCAACGTGGGTAAACATCGCCAGCGAAATATCGAAGTGGTTATTAGAGTGGCAACCCCAGGTTAAGCCCCAGTCGTCGCACAGCTGCGCCACGCGCACCGCGCCGGAGAGCGTCCAGAAATGCGGGTCCGCCAGCGGAATATCCACTGCGTTAAGCATGACCGCATGGCCCATTTCACGCCAGTTGGTGGCGATCATGTTGGTGGCGACAGGCAGACCGGTGGCGCGACGGAACTCCGCCATCACTTCGCGGCCGGAGAAGCCCTGCTCCGCGCCGCACGGATCTTCGGCATAGGTCAGCACGTCGTTCAGCCCTTTGCACAGGGCAATGGCTTCGTCCAGCAGCCACGCGCCGTTCGGATCCACGGTGATACGGGCGTCCGGGAAGCGTTTTTTCAGGGCGCGCGCGGTTTCAATTTCCTGCTCGCCCGGCAGCACGCCGCCTTTCAGCTTGAAGTCTTTAAAGCCGTACCGATCCTGGGACGCTTCCGCCAGCCGCACTACCGCATCGCTGTTCATCGCCTCCTGATGGCGCAGGTGATACCAGTCGTGGTTGCCGTGGGTTTTATCCAGATAAGGCAGATCGGTTTTGGTCCGGTCGCCGATATAGAACAGATAGCCCAGCACCGTGACCGCATCACGCTGTTTACCGGGGCCAAGCAGTTCGCACACCGGCACATTCAGCGCTTTACCCAGCAGGTCAAGCAGCGCGGCCTCCAGCGCCGCTACGGCGTTGACCCGCAGTTCAAACGTCCAGGCACCTTTACCGAAGGTGTCGAAATCACTCGCCTGGTTGCCCTTGTGTACCCGCTGAACCACTTTGTTCAGGCGGGCGACCTCCTGGCCGAGCACCATCGGGATGGCATCGACCAGCGTCTGGTAGATCACCTCCCCGCCCGGTGCCTCACCAACGCCGGTGTTACCGGCGTTGTCTGTCAAAACTACGATGTTGCGAGTGAAATAAGCGTTATGCGCGCCGCCGATATTCATCAGCATGCTGTCATGTCCGGCGACCGGAATGACCTTCATATCGGTAATAACGGGGCTTGCTTGCGTATTCATATTTATCGTCCTGTGACAGGTTTCAGTTCGATACGTTTGATATCACCCACCAGTACCAGATAGCTCACTACCGCTACCAGCGCATGGACACCAACGTAGATGAGCGCGCCGTTGAACGAACCGGTGGTGCCAACGATGTAGCCGATAGCAATCGGGGTAACGATACCGGAGATGTTACCGAACATGTTGAACAGGCCGCCGCTCAGGCCGCTGATTTCTTTCGGCGCCGTGTCGGCCATAACCGCCCAGCCCAGCGCGCCGATACCTTTACCGAAGAAGGCGAGCGCCATAAAGCCGATGATCATCCATTCGACGTTTACGTAGTTACAGAACACCATCACCATCGAGAGCAGCATACCCAGCACGATGGGCGTTTTACGCGCGATATTCAGCGAGCCGGTACGACGCATCAGCCAGTCGGAGATAATGCCGCCCAGCACGCCGCCAGCAAAACCGCAAATGGCCGGAACAGAGGCGACAAAGCCCGCTTTCAGAATCGACATGCCGCGCGCCTGAACCAGATAGACCGGGAACCAGGTGATAAAGAAGTACGTCAGGGCGTTAATGCAGTACTGGCCGATGTATACGCCAATCATCATGCGGGAACCCAGCAGCTGTTTGATCTGCCCCCACTTAACGCTGAACGGCACTTTTACTTTATTTTCTTTCTGATCCATGTTGATCAGCGCGCCGCCCTCGGCGATGTACTCCAGCTCTTTTTTGTTCACTTTCGGGTGCTGGTTCGGCTCATAAATCACTTTCAGCCAGATAAAGCTGATGACAATCCCCAGACCACCCATAAAGAAGAAGACGTGTGACCAGCCCACCTCGTGCGTCAGCCAGCCCATGATCGGCGCGAAGATAACCGTTGCGAAATACTGTGCGGAGTTAAAGATCGCTACCGCCGTGCCCCTCTCCTGCGCCGGGAACCAGGCCGCGACGATGCGGCTGTTGCCAGGGAAGGAAGGCGACTCGGCCAGCCCCACCAGGAAGCGCAGGGTAAACAGCGCTACGATGATGCCAAAACCGCTGAAAATATCGACGAAGCCCTGCAGCAGGGTGAACATGGACCAGATAAAGATGGACCAGAAGTAGACGCGCTTGGAACCGAAGCGGTCAAGCAGCCAGCCGCCCGGGATCTGGCCTATAACATAAGCCCAGGAGAATGCGGAGAAAACATACCCCATGCCGACCGGATCAAGACCGATATCCTTGGCCATTTCTGAACCGGCGATGGAGAGCGTCGCGCGGTCACCGTAGTTAAAGGATGTGACGATAAACAGCATCACCACTATCCAGTAGCGGGCATTGGTGCGCTTTTCAGCGCTGCTCGCCGCTTGGCTTAATGAACTCATTGTTGTACTCCCGAAGCATAAATGTTCATGTACATTCATCCGCAATAGCGCAACTCGTAGGGAAAGTCAGGATGATGTAGTTGTGTTTTTTGCAGCTTACCTGCCGGGTCGCTATTCCCTGCGCACTGCATTTTTTTAACTGGCGTAAAAAGTATAAAAAAGGGGGGGTTGAACTCTCACCGTGCAACCACACAACATTCTGCCGGGCGTGCCCGATGGTTTCTTGCATAAGCCCAGGGCGATGGGGACTAACTCACGGAAATGAAAAGTTTGGGCGCTAACATTTACTCAAAGTCAAGCAATTTAGAAGAGTTGTGAATGCTGTCGCTTGACGCCGTGAAAATGCACGCTAAAACCGGAGAAAAGGAAAGGTTTTTACGGGCATATGCCCGAGGCTTAATCGATTCAGTGATGAGATAATAGGCAGGTCGCTATTCTCCGCTTACGGCAAACTAAGCGGATAGCCCTCCTGTAGGGGGAGGGCTAAACCTTATTTTACCCTTGCCGCCCACTGCTCCACCCAGGGGTTAGAAACACTCTCTGGCTCCGGGTGTTCGCTACCGTCTATCAGTAACACGTCACCCACTCGCTGTGCGCCCTGATCCTGCAAAAGCGCGTCGAATTTTTTGCCGCCGCCGCAGAAATGGGCATAGGTGCTGTCACCCAGCGCAATAACGCCGTAACGCAGCGCAGGCTGGTGCCCCAGACGGTCATGGATAAACTGATACAGCGGCATAATGCTGTCGGGCAGATCCCCCTGCCCGGTTGTCGATGTCACCACCAGCGCGTATTTCTCTTTGTAAGCTTCCCAGTCCGCAGGCGACGGGTCTTCAAAAACCCTGGCGCTGTGCCCCTGCTCGTTCAGAATGGCCTGCGCCTCTTCCGCCACCAGCAGCGAGTTGCCATACATCGTGCCGACAAAAATGCCGATTTCCGCCATGCTCAACACTCCTTGCGTTAATAGTGATTCACTTCATCCTGGTCGCTGTGGGCGGCAAACTCAACCCTTTCATTTTCGGGGAGAAGACCGCGCCAACCGAACTGTGGCAGCGCCTGCATCCAGACATCATCCAGCCCGGCGCGCAGGATCAGCGGCTGCCCGGTAAAGGGGTGCGTAAGGGTCAGTTCGCTGGCGTGAAGCATCAGCCGGTGACAGCCAAAATGGGCGGCGGCGCTGCGATTCTGGCGTAAATCGCCGTGCTTGCTGTCGCCGATGATCGGATGGCGTAAATGTGCAAGATGGCGGCGCAGCTGGTGTTTGCGCCCGGTTTGCGGCGTCAGTTCGACGAGGCCATAGCGGGTAGTGGGGAATTTCCCGGTCGCGACAGGCATCTCCACCGTCGCCAGCCCACGGTAGTGGGTCACCGCGGGCTGCGGCTCTTTATCGACTCTGGCATATTTGTCGGCGATTTTATCCAGCTCCTCGACAAGCGGATAGTCGAGCACCGCCTCCTCCATCAGCCAGCCGCGGACGATAGCGTGATAGCGTTTTTGGATCTGATGCTGCTCGAACTGCTGCGCCAGCAGGCGGCCCGCTTCGCTGGACAACCCCATCAACAGTACCCCGGAGGTGGGTCTGTCGAGACGATGCGCGGTAAAGACATGCTGGCCGATTTGATCGCGCACGGTTTGCATTACCACCACTTTTTCGTCCCGATCAAGCCAGCTACGGTGCACCAGCCAGCCGGACGGCTTATTGACCGCCACCAGCCACTCATCCTGGTAGATTATCTCCAGCATCAGGCATCTTCGCCGGTAAACAGGGCATCAAGCGCCTGTAGCTGCGCCAGTATCACATCGCGCGCCGGATGGCTCGCCTCCAGCGCGATTTCATAATAAGGCGCGATAGCAAATGCCGTCGGTAAAGGATGCTCGCCATCCAGCAGGGCATGCATCCGCGGGATGAGCACCCACTGCAGCCATTCGTAAGGTTCAAGCGTGTCCATGCAAAAGGGCTGGGTACTTTCAAACACGCCCGGGTCCGGCGCAACGGCCTGCCACTGTTGGTGTTCACGAAGCAACGCTTCAATATGCTGGAGCTGCTGACGTACGCGCGAGTGCAGAGTCATGGAAACCTCAAAAAAAGAACAGACTGGCGCGCAGGATAGCACCAGTGGCGGGAAATAAAAAAGGGAGCACTGTAAAAACAGTGCTCCCGGTTCGTTTCGCAGCAGTCCGGCTACTTTTAGTGCTCCCTGCTCATCCTTGACAACTTTTCCTGTGGTCTCCTGACCTGTTCATCCGTAAACCAGCGCATCCTGCCCACACCACCCCGATGTGGATATGCTTTGTCCGTAAAGCGTGTCCCTGATCGTCCTGATCCGCCGTCTATCCGTTTCGGCTCACGTTCTCCTTCCTGGAGGTGTCCTTTAATGCAATCCCGCATTGTCCTTTTGCTTCATCCTGAAGCCTTCCTTGCAGCACCATCCCGGTGTTTCCTTTGTCGAAACATCATCATCCTGATGAGTATTCCGATGCGCGACTCCCTGTCGACGTAGATAGAATCACCGATCCCGCTTCGTCTTACAAGTAAGCTTAAGGCAAATACTTAGGACGTTAAGCATAATATTACTGCGTGTAATTCTTTTAACTTATTGAAAAAATTATCTTTAACCAGAATGTGCAGACCAATAGCAGGAAAATGAATAGTCGATCTCTCACAGGTTGTGTAAGAGATCTCTCACAAGAACAGTAGCAATTGGGATTACAGAACAGGCTCAAGGCGGTTGAGAAAGTCCGTAAGAGAAGGGGCTAATACGCTGCGCTGTTTGGTGCCAAGCCGCTCTTTGACCACTTCGCCGCTCAGGTTACATAGCGAAATAACCTCGATTTCGCTCTCCAGCGTGGCAATAAAGAGAGTAGGAGAGAGCTTAAGCCTTTTCTGCGTTACCAGATGGCCGATGAGATTTTCCTGCACTCTAAGGAAATCGTCCGCGCTCCAGGTTTGCAGTAGCGTAAGCGATTCGCCGCTAAACCGCGCCGGCATATCCCCGGCAAATTGTGTGGTATAGAACGCATCGATCGCAGGTTGTACCACAATCTCCAGCGCGCGTTCAATGGCGTTTACATTTTGCGACGGAGAAAAGGGCTGGGGTCGCCATGTGACCAGGCTCTCAGTGGAAGAAAGAATGCACGGAGAAGGCACGCCATACAGCGCTTCGCTCTGGGGCCATGTGCCGTACGACTTCTGCCAGGCGTCGCAGTAGCGCTCTGTAAATGCGGTCAGGGCAAGGGCTGTCTCTTTTTCCACCGATTTCTCTCTTTATCTAAGCCAGGATACAATTTGCCTCTTAGTGTACCCGTAATGATGGCGATGAAACATGTCTTCCTATGATAACCACCAGGCGCTGGCTGGCCTGACGCTCGGCAAAAGTACCGACTACCGCGACCACTATGACGCGAGCCTGCTGCAGGGCGTACCCCGCAGTCTTAACCGCGATCCGCTGGGGCTCTATGCTGACAGCCTGCCCTTCCACGGCGCGGATATCTGGACTTTGTATGAGCTATCCTGGCTCAATGCGAAGGGTTTACCGCAGGTTGCCGTTGGCCATGTCGAACTGGATTACGCCAGCGTCAATCTGGTCGAATCGAAAAGCTTTAAGCTCTATCTGAACAGCTTTAATCAGACCCGCTTCGCCAGCTGGCAGGAGGTGCAGGCTACCCTTGAGCGCGATCTTAGCGCCTGCGCGCAGGGAACGGTTTCGGTGCGCCTGTACCGGCTGGACGAGATGGAAGGCCAGCCCATCGCCCATTTTCACGGTGTCTGCATTGACGATCAGGATATCGCCATCGACAGCTATACCTTTGACGCCGCCCTGCTGACCGACGCCGCGCAGGGTAAAAAGGTTGAGGAGACGCTGGTCAGCCACCTGCTGAAATCTAACTGCCTGATTACCCACCAGCCAGACTGGGGATCGGTACAAATTACCTACCGCGGGCCGCAAATTGATCGCGAAAAACTGCTGCGCTATCTGGTGTCGTTCCGTCACCATAATGAGTTTCATGAGCAGTGCGTCGAGCGCATCTTCACCGATATCCAGCGCTTCTGCCAGCCGGAGGCGTTGAGCGTCTATGCGCGCTATACCCGCCGTGGCGGGCTGGACATCAACCCCTGGCGCAGCAATACCGCGTTTGAACCGGCTACAGGGCGGCTGGTTCGTCAGTAAAAAAGGTGATTTTTCGCCCCGGCGAAAGAGAATCGTTCCGGCAGGTTGTTAAACGTCATCAGGCGAGGCTATTGTAATCATCAGGGAAGATACAACTTTCGTCCCGTAAGGAGTTCACTTGATTACACATATTAGCCCGCTTGGCTCAATGGATATGTTGTCGCAGCTGGAAGTCGATATGCTTAAACGCACGGCCAGCAGCGACCTGTATCAACTGTTTCGCAACTGCTCGCTCGCCGTACTTAACTCCGGGAGTCTGACCGATAACAGTAAAGAACTGTTATCCCGTAATGAGAGTTTCGATATTAATGTCCTGCGCCGCGAGCGCGGGGTCAAACTTGAACTGATCAACCCGCCGGAAGAGGCCTTCGTCGACGGGAGACTGATTCGCGCCCTGCAGGCTAACCTCTTCGCGGTACTCCGCGATATTCTGTTCGTTAACGGGCAGCTCCACAACGCGGGCCGCTTCCAGCATCTTAATCTGGAAGACTCCAGCCATATCACCAACATGGTCTTCTCTATTCTGCGTAACGCCCGTGCTCTGCACGTGGGCGAAGCGCCGAGTATGGTGGTGTGCTGGGGCGGTCACTCCATCAACGAAACGGAGTATCTCTACGCGCGGCGTGTCGGCACGCAGCTTGGCCTGCGCGAACTGAATATCTGCACCGGCTGCGGCCCCGGCGCGATGGAAGCGCCCATGAAAGGCGCGGCGGTCGGCCACGCTCAGCAGCGCTATAAAGACGGGCGTTTTATCGGCATGACCGAGCCGTCTATTATTGCCGCCGAGCCGCCAAACCCGCTGGTGAACGAACTGATCATCATGCCGGATATCGAAAAGCGCCTTGAGGCGTTTGTCCGTATCGCCCACGGCATTGTTATCTTCCCCGGCGGCGTAGGTACGGCGGAAGAACTGCTCTATCTGCTGGGTATTTTAATGAACCCGGCCAATAAAGATCAGGTACTGCCGCTTATTCTCACCGGACCGAAAGAGAGCGCGGACTACTTCCGTGTGCTGGATGAGTTTATTGTCAGCACCCTTGGCGAGAGCGCCCGCCGCCACTATCACATCGTGATTAACGATGCCCCGGAAGTAGCGCGCCTGATGAAAAAAGCGATGCCGCAGGTGAAAGAAAACCGCCGCGAGACCGGCGACGCCTACAGCTTCAACTGGTCGATTCGCATCGCACCCGATCTGCAAATGCCTTTCGAGCCGACGCATGAGAATATGGCGAATCTGAAACTTTATCCTGACCAGCCGCTGGAAGTGCTGGCGGCGGACCTGCGCCGCGCCTTTTCGGGCATTGTCGCCGGGAACGTGAAAGAGGTGGGAATACGCGCCATTGAGAAATATGGCCCCTACAAAATTCACGGCGACCGGGAAATGATGCGCCGGATGGACGATCTGCTGCAGGGCTTTGTCGCCCAGCACCGCATGAAGCTGCCGGGCTCCGCCTATATCCCCTGCTACGAAATTTGTACCTGATTTACGAAGTCCCGGATGCAATCCGCATCCGGGACTTCGCAGCATGACCAACCTCCCTTCCCTCAGCCAGCCAATCGTTTGCGCATTAAATACGCAACGAATATTTATGTCTAAAATTGCCCTTAAGAGTGATAAAGCCCTGTCATTTTGCCTGCAAACAGCGACTTTATCGTGTTTTTATGCAGAGTCTTTGATCGCAAATCCCGCCAGTGATAGCCTTCGCGACCATTAATTTCAGCTTGCGATCATCATGCGAAATTTTTCGCCAATAAAAACCACATTAAAAGTGCATTATCGTATTTGTGATCGCGATCGCTTTTATATTGAGAGCATCCATATATCTTGCCGCCCGCCGATAGTTACGGAAAGAAATTATAAAAAAACGTAAAGAAAAGCATTTCATATTACCGCCTCCTTCTTTAGCCCTCGATTCGGCTAAAAAGCGGCCCGTTACTTCCTCCTGGAGAAATTAAATGGAAACGATTCAAACCGGCACGCTTGCTGCAAGTGAAACGCGCAGCGCATGGCGTAAAACGGACACGATGTGGATGCTGGGCCTGTACGGCACGGCTATCGGCGCAGGCGTGCTCTTTTTACCCATCAACGCTGGCGTCGGCGGAATGATCCCGCTGATTATCATGGCGATCATCGCCTTCCCAATGACCTTTTTCGCCCATCGCGGCCTGACGCGCTTTGTGCTGTCGGGTAAAAACCCCGGCGAAGATATTACCGAAGTGGTGGAAGAACATTTTGGCGTTGGGGCCGGTAAGCTCATCACCCTGCTCTACTTTTTCGCTATCTACCCGATTCTGCTGGTCTACAGCGTGGCGATTACCAATACGGTGGAAAGCTTTATGATCCACCAGTTGGCCCTGACGCCGCCTCCCCGCGCTATCCTGTCACTGATTCTGATTGTCGGCATGATGACCATTGTGCGTTTCGGCGAGCAGATGATCGTCAAGGCGATGAGCATTCTGGTTTTTCCCTTCGTCGCCGCGCTGATGGTGCTGGCCTGCTACCTGATCCCACAGTGGAGCACCAGCGCGCTGGAAACGCTGTCGCTTTCCCACGCGGGAGCAACCGGCAACGGCCTGTGGATGACGCTCTGGCTGGCCATTCCGGTGATGGTTTTCTCCTTTAACCATTCGCCGATTATCTCCTCTTTCGCCGTGGCGAAACGCGAAGAGTATGGCGAACAGGCCGAGCGTAAATGCTCCCGCATCCTGGCCTGCGCGCATGTGATGATGGTGCTGACGGTGATGTTCTTTGTCTTTAGCTGCGTGCTGAGCCTCTCCCCGGCGGATCTGGCGGCGGCGAAAGCGCAGAATATCTCCATCCTCTCTTACCTGGCGAACCACTTTAACGCGCCGGTTATTGCCTGGATGGCACCGATTATCGCCATCATTGCGATTACCAAATCCTTCCTCGGCCACTACCTGGGCGCGCGTGAAGGCTTTAACGGCATGGTCATTAAGACCCTGCGCGGTAAAGGTAAAAGCATCGAGATTAGCAGGCTCAACAAAATCACCGCGCTGTTTATGCTCCTGACCACGTGGGCGGTTGCGACGCTCAACCCCAGCATTCTGGGCATGATTGAAACGCTGGGCGGCCCGGTTATCGCCATGATCCTGTTTTTGATGCCGATGTACGCCATTGCAAAAGTACCGGCAATGCGTAAATACAGCGGCCATATCAGCAACGCGTTTGTCGTTGTCATGGGGCTGATTGCCATCTCAGCAATCTTCTACTCCCTGTTCAGCTAACCCTCCTCGCGCCGCCTCATGCAGGCGGCGCGCGTTTTGCGAAGCGCCTTCCCGAATTCCAGACCGCAGATAGTTTACCGCTCGCCACAGTGTTACCCTTAGCTGACGTAATAAGGCCTGGAGGGAACGATGGCTATTCATCTGTTGATTGTCGATGCGCTTAACCTTATCCGCCGCATTCATGCGGTGCAGGGCTCTCCCTGCCTGACGGCCTGCCAGCATGCGCTGGAGCAGCTGATCGTCCATAGTCAGCCTACCCACGCCGTGGCGGTGTTCGACGACGATGCGCGCAGCGAAGGCTGGCGGCATCAGCGTCTGCCCGATTATAAGGCGGGGCGCGCGCCCATGCCGGAATCGCTGCACGATGAAATGCCGTCCCTGCGCGCCGCCTTTGCTGAGCGCGGCGTTCAGAGCTGGGTCTCGCCGGGTCATGAGGCCGACGATCTTGCCGCCACGCTTGCCGTAAAAGTGGCGCAGGCCGGGCACCAGGCCACCATCGTCTCTACCGATAAGGGCTTCTGCCAGCTGCTGGCGCCAGGCATTCAGATTCGGGATTATTTTCAAAAACGCTGGCTGGACTCCCCCTTTATCGCCGCCGAATTTGGCGTGCAGCCTGCGGAGCTGGCGGACTACTGGGGGCTTGCCGGCATTGGCAGTTCAAAAATTCCAGGCGTTGCGGGGATTGGGGCGAAAAGCGCCACGCAGTTGATTAACCAGTACTCAACGCTGGAAAATTTGTATGCGAACCTGGAGGCGGTGCCGGAGAAATGGCGCACTAAGCTGGCCGCCCATAAAGAGATGGCCTTTATCTGCCGGGAGGTGGCGCGCCTGCAAACCACCTTACAGCTGGACGGGAATTTACAGCAGCTGCGGCTGCGGTAGACGCCGGGCGCGAGCGCGCCCGACGAAAGTTTTACCGTTCGTCGCGGCGTCCGCCCACTGCCGCCCACATCCGGCGCACATGCACGGTCACCTCTTCACGATCGTGGTAAAGCTGGCGGGCCTGAATCTGGCCGTTAATGCCGTGCTCGTCCAGCTGCGCCTGAATATACGCCAGGTTTTGCGACACCTCTTCGTAGCGTTTTTTCATCGGCAATTTGAGGTTGAAAATGGTTTCGCGGCACCAGCCGTTTACCAGCCACTGCGCCATGAGCGCCGCCACCTTCGCCGGTTTTTCCACCATATCGCACACCATCCATGAGATGTTATTGCGGTTCGGGCGATAGCGGAAACCGTCTTCACGCAGCCACGTCACCTGGCCGGTATCCATCAGGCTTTGCGCCATCGGGCCGTTATCAACGGAGTAAACCCACATGTTGCGTTTCACCAGCTGATAGGTCCAGCCGCCAGGGCAGGCGCCCAGATCCACTGCGTACATGCCGTTCGCCAGGCGCTCATCCCACTCATCCGCCGGGATGAAAACGTGAAACGCCTCTTCAAGCTTGAGCGTCGAGCGGCTCGGCGCATCAGCCGGAAACTTAAGGCGCGGAATGCCCATATAAAACGGCGAATTGTTGTTGGTGTAGGAGTAGCCGGTATAGCAGCAGCCGGGGGCGATAAAGAACACGTGCACCACCGGGCGCTTTGGCGTTTCATAGTTGGTCAGCACGCCCGCTTCACGCAGCGCCGCGCGCAGCGGCACGGTGAACTTACGGCAGAACTTCATCAGTTCTTTACTTTCGTTGGTGTCCGCCACCTCAACGCGCAGATCGCCGCCCTTCTCCACCACGCCCTGCAGCATGCCGACGATAGGGGTGATACGATCTTCCGGCGGCAGGTTTTGCAGCAGCTCACCCACCACAAACATCTGCCGGGCGAAAATCAGCGAGCTGAACGGCAGTTCGCGCGCCAGTTTGTCCGCGTCTTCCGCCTGATAGCATTCGAAAATGACATAGCCCGTATGATCTTTGACCCGGGCAAAGCCAAACACTTCGCGACGCCCGGCTTTATCGGTAATTTCTGCGGCGCACTCTTTCTCGAAACCGGGGCGACACAACAAAACAACTTTATTCATGAACAACGCCCTTACGTTTCAGACGAATTGCACCAATTAACATTAAAACCCAGCCGCCCAGGAAGCAGACGCCGCCGACGGGGGTAACAAACGCCCACAGGCGCAGATGAGAGAGCGCCAGGCAGTAAAGGCTGCCGCTAAACAGCACGGTGCCGAGCGCGAGAAAAACGCTGCTCCAGTAAAACCAGATACTGATGCGGCGCTGCATCGCCACCGCCAGGCCGAAAATCGCCAGCGTATGGAATGCCTGATACTCAAGGCCGGTCTGTATCCAGCCCATCTCTACGGCTCCCAGAGACTTACTTAAAACGTGCGCGCCGAACGCGCCCAGCGCGACAAACACAAAACCGCTTATCGCGGCGAAAATCAACATGAAACGGCTGGTCATGTGCGTACCTTAAAGTCATGCGCTAAGCGCAAATTATTGTTCGTAACGGAAACGGAATTTTTCCTGCTCGCTTGCCGCTTTTGCCAGGATCCACTGTCGAAAGGCGGCTATTTTACCCAGTTCTGCCTGACTGTCATGACAAACCAGATAAAAGGCGTTCTTACTGACCAGAACATCATTAAACGGGCAGACCAGACGGCCTGCCTCAATTTCCGACTGCGCCATCACATTGTTGGCGAGTGCGATTCCCTGTCCGTGGATTGCCGCCTGTAGCACCATCGCGCTATGGCTAAAGATCGGTCCCTGTTGAACATTGACATTAAGACCCAATTGCCGGGTATAAGTTTGCCAGTCACGACGCGAAGCATCATGCAGCAGAGTATGTTGCGCCAGATCGGCTGGCGTCTTCAACGGTTTATCTCCCGTTAGCAATAACGGTGAGCAAACCGGCAGCAAATATTCGGCGTATAACTTTTCGACACGTAACCCCGGCCAGTTGCCGCGGCCATAAAAAATCGCCACGTCGACATCGTCGGCCAGTTTATCTTCCTGGCGGTCAACGGCCTGGATACGCACATCGATTCCCGGATAAGCTGAGTTAAAGCTGGACAGTCTTGGCACCATCCACTGAATGGCGAAACTGGGCAGCAAACTGACCGTCAGCGCGCCCTTCGCGCTGCGTGCCTGGAGCTTACGCGTCGCTTCGGTTAATTGAGAAAAGATCTCTTTGATATCCTGAAAATAACTCTGCCCTTCTTCGGTCAACAGTAGCGAACGATTGCGTCGGCGAAAGAGCTTGAGCCCCAGAAAATCCTCCAGAGACTTGATTTGATGGCTTACCGCAGCCTGAGTGACAAACAGCTCATCGGCCGCGCGCGTAAAGCTTAGATGGCGAGCGGCAGCGTCAAAAACGCGTAGTGCATTAAGTGGAGGTAATCGCTTGGACATGGTTTTTCAGGCTTAGATGTTAAGGCTGCGTAACAAACAGGAAACAATGTGTAACCCATTAGTTTTTTTATCTGAGCCATTATAAATTGTCCGTTGAGCTTCTACCAGCAAATACCTATAGTGGCGGCACTTCCTGAGCCGGAACGAGAAGCTTTTTTTGGAATGCGTGTTCTGAAGGGCTTTTGGCTTACGGTTGTGATGTTGTGTTGTTGTGTTTGCAATTGGTCTGCTATTCAGACCCTGGTAGCAACGCTACCCTTTTTCACTTCCTGTACATTTACCCTGTCTGTCCATAGTGATTAATGTAGCACCGCAAGATTGCGGTGCTTTTTTTTGCCTGAAAAAAGGTTATTTTTCCAGCGCGACCATCTCTTTTACGTCAGTACGGTTGATCTGCTGCTCGTTGCCATTGGCATCTTTGTAGGAGATCATGCCGGTCTGGTCATCTGTTTTCGGTTTCCCTTCAGATACGATTGTACGACCATCATTGGTGTGCATCGCATAGTTAGGACCGGAACAGGCGCTCAGGGCAAAAGAAAATAAACAGGCAGAAATAATCGCAGCGGTCTTTTTCATATTTTTCTCCTTTTAGCAATTCATGCTATATATGCCTCGATTAATAACAGGCTTCAACATCCACCTAACACTATTTAGCATAACCTGCTTACAGAAGGCTGCCAGGATAAACAGATAATTCCGATGGTTATCAACTACCTTGCTACCAGCAGGAAATTGCGCGACGATCAAATGATTGATAAGGGGAATACCATGAATGCTTTTAACCCTGCACAGTTTCGCGCGCAGTTTCCCGCCCTTGCCGATGCGGGGGTCTATCTGGACAGCGCCGCCACCGCCTTAAAGCCGCAGGCGGTCATTGATGCGACAGCGCAGTTTTACAGCCTGAGCGCCGGTAATGTACACCGTAGCCAGTTTGCCGAGGCGCAAAAATTGACCGCCCGTTATGAAGCCGCCCGCGACCGGGTCGCTGCGCTTCTTAACGCGCCGACGGGTAAAAACATCGTCTGGACGCGGGGCACCACCGAGGCCATTAATATGGTTGCCCAGTGCTACGCTCGCCCACGCCTGCAGGCGGGCGATGAGATCATCGTCAGCGAGGCGGAGCATCATGCCAACCTTGTTCCCTGGCTGATGGTCGCGGAGCAGACGGGGGCGCGGGTGGTGAAGTTGCCCATCGGCGGGGATTTGCTGCCGGATCTCTCGCGGCTGCCCGCCTTACTCACCCCGCGCAGCCGTATTCTTGCGCTGGGGCAGATGTCCAACGTTACCGGCGGCTGCCCCGACCTGCAAAAAGCCATTGCTATCGCTCATCAGGCGGGGATGGTGGTGATGGTGGACGGAGCGCAGGGCGTGGTCCATTTTCCTGCCGACGTCCAGCAGCTCGATATCGATTTTTACGCCTTCTCCGGCCATAAACTTTACGGACCAACCGGGATCGGCGCGCTGTATGGCAAAACCCACCTGCTGGATGAGATGTCTCCCTGGCTGGGGGGCGGCAAAATGATCGCTGAGGTCACCTTCGACGGTTTCACTACCCAGCCTGCACCCTATAAATTTGAAGCGGGTACGCCAAATGTCGCGGGGGTCATTGGCCTGTGCGCCGCGCTGGAATGGCTTGAGGGCATTGATATCGCCAAAGCCGAGAGCTACAGCCGCGGGCTGGCGACCCTCGCCGAAGACGCGCTGGCGAAAAGGCCTGGTTTTCGCTCTTTCCGGGCTCAGGATTCCAGCCTGCTGGCGTTTGATTTCGCGGGCGTACACCACAGCGATATGGTGACTCTGCTGGCTGGCTACGGCATCGCCCTGCGCGCCGGGCAGCACTGTGCGCAGCCTTTACTGACGGCGCTGGGGGTCAAAGGCACCCTTCGCGCCTCTTTCGCTCCTTACAACACGCAAAGCGATGTCGACGCGCTGCTCGAAGCCGTTGACCGCGCGCTGGATCTGCTGGTGGATTAATGACAAACCCTCTGTATGCCGGACACCCGTTTGGCACAACCGTAACCGAAGAGACATTACGCAACACGTTCAGCCCGCTGATGCAGTGGGAGGATAAATATCGCCAACTTATTCTGTTAGGCAAGCAGCTCCCGGCGCTGCCGGACGCGCTAAAAGCGCAGGCAAGGGAGATTCCCGGCTGTGAAAACCGCGTCTGGCTGGGCCATACGGTGGCAGAAACAGGGACGCTGCACTTTTTTGGCGATAGCGAAGGGCGCATTGTCCGCGGCCTGCTGGCGGTGCTGTTAACGGCGGTAGAAGGGAAAACTGCCGCTGAGCTTCTGGTACGCTCGCCGCTGGCGCTGTTTGATGAGCTGGGGCTAAGAGCGCAGCTGAGCGCCTCACGCAATCATGGGCTGAACGCGCTGAACGACGCGGTGCTGGAGGCGGCTCGCGCCGTTTAACCCCCGGAGGGTCTGCGCCCTCCGGCAATCTCAACCCTGGCGGGCTGCTTTAGCCATCATTTTTTTCAGCGCATGGGAAACGGCAATAAAGCCGAAGGTAGCGGTCACCATTGTCGCCGCGCCGAAGCCGGAGGCGCAATCCATCCGTTTTGGCCCCTCAGCCGTGCTTTTCATGGCGCAGACCGAGCCGTCAGACTGCGGATAGACCAGCGCCTCGGTAGAAAAAACGCAGTCCACGCCCAGCTTGCCTTTGCTGTTCTTCACCACGCCGAAGTCGCTTTTCAGCCGCTCGCGCAGTTTTGCCGCCAGCGGATCCTGAATGGTTTTCGCCAGATCGCTGACCTGAATTTGCGTAGGATCGATCTGCCCGCCCGCGCCGCCGGTGGTCACCAGCGGGATCTTATTACGGCGGCAGTAAGCGATCAGCGCGGCTTTCGGCCGCACGCTATCGATAGCGTCAATCACATACGTAAAGCCCGCGCTCATATGCTGCGCGACGTTATCAACCGTGACGAAATCATCCACCACGCTGACCCGGCATTCCGGGTTGATCTGGCGAATACGCTCCGCCATCACTTCCGCTTTCGCCAGCCCGACGTTATCACGCAACGCGTGAATTTGGCGGTTAGTGTTGGTCACGCAGACGTCATCCATATCAATAAGCGTGATGGCGCCGATACCGGTGCGCGCCAGCGCCTCGGCCGCCCAGGAACCGACGCCGCCAATGCCGACCACGCAGATATGCGCATCGGCAAACAGCTGCAACGCTTTCTCACCATACAGACGCCCGGTGCCGCCAAAACGTTGACGCCAGGCATCGCTTAATACAACTGACATATAACCTCAGAATTAAAAAGGGTGAGATTATCCTCACCCTGTCTTATCCGCCGAAATGGCGTTCAGAATAGCACACTCAGCCGCTAAAGACGTTACCTGCCCCCGGCGCGGTTTTCAGCACCCAGACGCGGCCATAGTGGTTATACCAACCGGCACGATGTCCGGCATCCGGGCCAATGCCCTGATAGATATCGAAATGCTGCCCTTTAATCGCCCCGCCGACGTCCAGCGCCACCATCAGGCGCAGCTCATACTGGCCGGTGAATTTGCCGTTGTTATCCAGCAGAGGCACTTCCGCCAGCAGCGTGGTGCCCGCCGGAATGATGCTGCGGTCGGAGGCGACAGAAGCGCGACCAATCAGCGGCACGGCGCTGGCCCCTTTCACCGGCGCGTAAGACTGCGGTTTAAAGAAGACGAATGAGGGGTTTTGCTCCAGCAGTTCGCGTACCTGCGCCTCGCTGTGGGTCTCGCCCCAGTGTCGGATTGCCTGCATCGACATATCTTCCCGCTTCACTTCGCCGCGATCGATAAGCACTTTGCCGATGCTGCGGTAGGCGTGGCCGTTTTTACCGGCATAGCTAAAGAAGTTAAGCGGACTGCCGTCGCCGAAATCGATATAGCCGCTGCCCTGCACGTCCATAATGAAGTTATCCATTAATGAATTGCTCCAGGCCAGCACATAGTTTTCGCTGAGCGCGCCCGCATAAATTTGCGCGCGGGACGGTAAACGCCCCCGTTTCGGCGGCATGCGGTAAATCGGATACTGGAATTCGCCCTGGCGGGTGTGACGCGCCTGCACTACCGGCGTGTAGTAGCCGGTAAACTGCACGTTACCGTAGTTATCTGTCCCTTCCATCTGCCAGGCGTCGATACCGAACTGGCGCATCGTGCGGGTGTCGCCGCCGGCGCGCAGCCACTCCTCTACCGCATTATAGACATTGCTCTGGCCTGAGTAGAGACGCGGAGAGGCGCTGCGAATCTGCCTGACCTGTTCGGCAAAGTCGCCGGCGTTAATCGGCGCGCCTGTGGCATCAGGCTGGTTTACCAGAGAGAAAGGCTGGGTGAGTTTCCCGTCTTTATACTGTTGACCGCGATCGGTCGGTTTTGAGGTACAGGCTGCAAGGATGGCCACCATGGCGCCTGTAAGTAGATATTTTGCCCAACGTCCTTTCATTTCTCTCATCTTCTATTAACCCAAAGCGTGATGAAGATAGCAAACCGCCCCTGCTAATGATACGTGATAGCGCCAGAAGAGATAAATTTCGCACACAAAACCATCACCTTGCACTATTTTTGCCCGTTCCGACCGTTATTACGTGATATTCGTAAAAAAAGGTTGCATCAAAAAGTCAGCGGAGTATATTGCGCATCCACGGACGCGGGGTGGAGCAGCCTGGTAGCTCGTCGGGCTCATAACCCGAAGGTCGTCGGTTCAAATCCGGCCCCCGCAACCAATTAAAAAGAAGAAAAGTTTACATGACGGAAGTGTAAACACGCGGACGCGGGGTGGAGCAGCCTGGTAGCTCGTCGGGCTCATAACCCGAAGGTCGTCGGTTCAAATCCGGCCCCCGCAACCAATACAAGAACACCCTCTCGGGTGTTTTTTTGTTTCTGCGGTTTGTAGTCTGCAAGCCGGATGCCACGCCACCCGGCCTGTTTGTGCGAAACGCTCCTACCCTCTTCTTGCCAGCGTCGCGCCATCGGCAAAATACGCTTTGATCCCCGCGAGTATCGACTCCGCAATCTCCTGCTGAAACTTCGCCGTCTTAAGCTTACGCTCTTCGGCAATGTTACTGATAAACGCCGTTTCCACCAGAATAGAGGGAATATCCGGCGCTTTCAGCACCGCAAAGCCAGCCTGCTCAACGCGGTTTTTATGCAGGTTATTCACCTTGCCGAGTTTGTTAAGCACCTCTTTGCCAAATTTCAGGCTGTCATTGATGGTGAGCGACTGCACCATATCGAACATCGTATGATCGAGGTAGCGATCGCCGCTTTTGCTGACGCCGCCGATTAAGTCCGAGGCGTTCTGCGTATCGGCAAGGTATTTTGCCGCCGTACTGGTAGCGCCTTTGGTGGAAAGAGCGAAGACCGAGGAGCCGCTAGGCTGACGGCTACTGAAGGCATCCGCGTGGATAGAAACAAACAGATCGGCGCGCTGCTTCTGCGCTTTGGCCACGCGCACCTTAAGCGGGATAAACACATCCTCGTTGCGCGTCATATAGGCCTTCATGTTGCCCTCTTTTTCGATAAGGGCCCGCAGCCGCCGGGCAATCTGCAGTACAACGTCTTTTTCCCGGGTACGGTACTTACCGATAGCCCCCGGATCTTCGCCGCCGTGTCCTGGGTCGAGCATAATGACAATCGGCCTGTCGCGCCCTGCTTTGCCGGGCTGCGGCCCGCTCTGGGCAGGCGGTACCTGTCGCTCCAGATCGCCCTGGTTATACTCCTCCAGCAGCGCCAGCAGGGGGTCCTGCACGTCTTTCGCGTTCGCCGGGTAGAGGTCCATCACCAGGCGCTCTTTAAAACCGGCGACCGGCGCAAGGGCAAACAGCTGCGGTTTGATATTCTGCTTAAGCTCAAAAACCATGCGTACCGTTTGCGGGTCGAACTGGCCGACACGCGCGGACTGAATAAACGGATCGTCAGGGCGAATTTGCGCCGCCATCCCTTTCAGGACGGAGTTAAGATTGACGCCTTCGAGATCTACCACCAGACGGTCAGGGTTGCTGAGCGCAAACTGGCGGTACTTCAACACCCGGTTGGATTCCACCGTCACGCGCGTATAGGTCGATGCGGGCCAGACACGCACCGCAACCACCTGGCTTACGGCAGCCAGACCGACCTGACTCACGCTGAGTAACCACATCGCCCCTGCGCCCTGCAACAGCCTGCGGCGGCTTACCCCTGAATGACTTCCCGACATGCTTCTCCCGAGCAAAAAATAAGGTGAACTATTAATTAAACGTCAATTTTGAGCGAAAACTTTAGCGAATGATGCATAAACTGTCATCAATAAAAGGGTAAACATACGTTTGATGAATAAGAAGTAGCAAGGCATTGACGCGGATAGGGTGAAATTTTGGCTTGCGTCCGTAGCAATAAAAGAATAAAAATACACAATTAACGAATAATCATGCACTGAGGGTTGGCCGTGGTAAAGGAACGTAGAACCGAACTGGTACAGGGATTCCGCCATTCTGTTCCCTATATTAATGCTCATCGCGGAAAAACGTTTGTCATTATGCTCGGCGGCGAAGCCATTGAGCATGAAAATTTCTCCAGTATCGTCAACGATATCGGCCTGCTGCATAGCCTGGGCATCCGGCTGGTCGTGGTCTATGGCGCCCGCCCGCAGATTGAGGCCAACCTGGCGGCCCATCATCACGAACCGGTTTATCATAAACATACCCGCGTGACCGACGCCAAAACGCTGGAGCTGGTGAAGCAGGCGGCGGGTCTGCTGCAGCTTGATATCACCGCCCGCCTGTCGATGAGCCTTAATAACACGCCGTTGCAGGGTGCGCATATTAACGTGGTCAGCGGTAACTTTATTATCGCGCAGCCGCTGGGCGTTGATGACGGCATCGACTACTGCCACAGCGGCCGTATCCGCCGTATTGATGAAGAGGCCATTCACCGCCAGCTCGACAGCGGCGCCATCGTGCTGATGGGGCCGGTCGCCGTCTCGGTAACCGGTGAAAGCTTTAACCTCACCTCCGAAGAGATTGCCACCCAACTGGCTATCAAGCTGAAAGCGGAAAAGATGATCGGCTTTTGCTCCTCGCAGGGGGTGTACAACGATGAGGGGCAAATCGTCTCTGAACTGTTCCCCAACGAAGCGCAGGCGCGGGTAGAAGCGCTGGAAGCCCAGGGGGATTACTATTCCGGCACCGTGCGTTTTCTGCGCGGGGCGATGAAAGCCTGCCGCAGCGGCGTGCGGCGTAGCCACCTGATCAGCTAT
>NZ_HE578946.1:448708-498031 GCF_000321045.1 Phytobacter massiliensis JC163 | reverse complement strand
CCCCTCACCCTAACCCTCTCCCCAAAGGGGCGAGGGAATTGATCCGTAGCCCGGATAAGGCGCAAGCCGCATCCGGGAAGCGCCATCAGAGCGTTTCGAAAATGGCGTTCAGCCCGCTGCGCCGTTCGGTACGGGTGGCGATGGCCTGCGCGAGGATACGCTCGTCGGCATATAACGACAGGCGGCTTTTCGCGCGGGTTATTGCGGTATAAACCAGCTCCCGTGTCACCACCGGCACAACCTGTCCCGGCAGAACCAACGCCGCGTGGTCAAACTCCGAGCCCTGCGATTTATGCACCGTCATCGCCCAGGCCGTCTCGTGCTCCGGCAAGCGGCTTGGCTGAACGGACTTCACCGTCCCGTCAGGCAACGGAAACCAGACGCGAACGCCTGATCCCTGATCGAGCGCCACGCCAATATCGCCATTAAACAGCCCCAGCGCCGAGTCGTTGCGGGCAATCATCACCGGCCTGCCATGATACCAGCGTGACAGCGCGCCCCGGCTGATATAGCGCTGGCGGATAAGCGCCTGCTCCAGCCTTTCGTTAAGCCCGCTTACGCCAAACGGCCCTTCGCGCAGGGCGCACAACAGCTGAAACTCGCCAAAGGCGGCGATAATATCCTGCGGCTGCGCCTGCTGACGAATAAGCGAAAGGAAACGGCCATAGCCCGCCAGCGCCTCTTCTACCATTTGCTGATAGTCTTCGCCGCTCTGCAGCCGCCGGTTCTCAATGTCGCTATAACCCTGGCTAAACACCGCGCGAGAAGCGGTTTTATCGCCCCGGTTCACCGCCGCCGCCAGCTGGCCTATACCGGAGGCGCTGCCAAAGCGATAGCTTTTTTGCAGCAGACAGAGGCTGTCGCGCAGGGCGCTCGCCGCGCTGCCCTCCCCGCAGGGAACGGTAGCGCCGGTAAGACGCGAAAGCTGGGCGGCGCGCTCCGGGGTGTAACCTCTGTTTACCCAGGCGCAGATATCTCCCAGCACCGCACCAGCCTCAACCGAGGCAAGCTGATCGCGGTCGCCAAGGAAAATCACCCGGGCATGGGGCGGCAGCGCGTCGATTAACCGTGACATCATCGGCAGGTCAATCATCGAGGCTTCGTCCACCACCAGCACGTCCAGATGGAGCGGATTACCGGCGTGGTAACGCAGCCGCTGGCTACCCGGCAGCGCGCCAAGCAGGCGGTGAAGCGTACTGGCTTCTTCCGGAAGGCTCTTTTTTTGTTTATCGCTCAGGGGCAACTGACGCAGTGCCGATCCCAGCGACTCGGTGAGCCTGGCCGCCGCTTTACCGGTTGGCGCAGCCAGGCAGATCCGGCAACGCGCGCCGTCCGCCATCTGCACCAGCGCCGCCAGGAGCTTCGCTACCGTGGTGGTTTTCCCGGTGCCGGGGCCGCCGGAAATCACCGAAATTCGCCGGGTCAGTGCCACCGCAGCGGCCACTTTTTGCCAGTTGATTTCATCCGAGGCGGGAAAAAGCGCGTCCAGCGCCTCTCTGAGACGATCTTCGTCTACCTCCAGCGGCTGATTCACGCTGGCGAAAAAGTCAGCAACGCTGCGCTCATTGCACCACATCCGGTTCAGATAGAGCCGTTCCCCTGAGAGGATCATCGGCGTCGGCGCGTCCCCTTCGCCAACCGCCGCCGAAGAAAGCAGCTTTTCCCGCCAGTCAGCGGGCGCTTCCATCTGCTCATAAAACGTGGTCAGCAACGGGTGCGCTTTCGCTTCCGGGTTGTCAGGCGTCAGGCGAGACAGCGGCAGGCAGACGTGCCCTTCCCCGGCGTCATGGCTGAGCAGCGCGGCTGCCAGCATTACCGCGGGCTCCTCATTGCCCGCCACCGTCAGGGCAAATTGCACATCCAGCGGCCGCAGCAGTTTTTGCGCCACCGCATCCTGTAAAAGCGCGTGCAGGGTCATAGCCCAACCTCCTCTATTTCTCCGGCAAACAGGGCGTCCATCTGTTCAATTAGCGCCGCGTCTGGCCGGGTCGTGAAGACGCCCTGTTCCGGTTTGCCCGGCTCCACGCCGCGTAAGAAAAGATAAATCACGCCGCCAAAATGGCGCTCATAGTCATAGCCCGCAATACGGTGACGCAGGTAACGGTGCAGCGCAAGGGTGTAAAGCTGATACTGCAAATCATAGCGATGCGACTGCATCGCCTGCGCCATCGCCTGTTGGGTGTAGGCTTCGCTGCTCTCGCCCAGCCAGTTGGACTTGTAATCCAGCAGATAGTAGCGGCCGTCATGGCGAAAGACCAGGTCGATAAACCCCTTGAGCATGCCGCGAACATCACGAAAATCAAGCGGCGGGCAGCCGGACGACAGCGGGTCATAACGGCGCATCAGCCGGTCCAGCGCATCCGCGCGCAGGCTCCGGGCGATAGGCACATAGAACTCCAGCTCAACCTGCTTATCTTTTGCCGCAAGCTGGCTTAGCGATACGCCAGCGCTGGCCAGCGGCGTTTGCAAGATGGTGGCAATCCACTGCTGAATAATCGGCTGCCAGTGCGCTTCAAAACCGCCGCGCTGCAGCTTTTCCTCCACCCATTCGGCCTGCACCGGCTGGGTAAAATCCAGCTCTTCAAACAGGCCATGCAGGAAAGTACCCGGCGAAGCGCCGCGGGGAAACTGGTGCGGGGTCAGCATCGGCTCCGGCTGGAGATCCCGCTCGCCGGCGGCATCCAGATCGAGACGCGGCACCAGATCCTGCGCAATACCGTGGGCGCGCTGCTGCAAACCTGAGTAGCTGGTCACCCGCCAGTCATCACGAACGGTACGCTGCATCTGGCGTGCGTGAAGCGTCTGCGCGGCTTCCTGCGCCGTTTGCCAGCGGGTTCTGTCCAGCTCGCCCGGCTCGCACAGCGCGATATTGTCGTTGCACAGTTCCAGCAGGCAGGCGCGCAGTCCCTGAGCATCCCGCGGCTCGCCACGCTGCAGCAGACGCCCCAGCGCATTGAGGTGCAGATCGCTATCGCCGCTCTTTTCGCCGCGCCGCCGAAACAGCGGCGCAATCCCCAGGCTGCAGTGCCAGACAGAGCGGGTCAACGCCACGTACAGCAGACGCAGATCTTCCGCCAGGCGCTCGGTCTCCGCCAGTTCAATGCTCTCTTTACCCTGGCTCAGATCCAGCACCGGGGCAAAGGAGTCGCGATCGTGGTAAAAAGCCTGATCCTGCACGCGAAAATTGGCGATAAACGGCAGCCAGACCAGCGGGTACTCCAGCCCTTTTGATTTGTGGATAGTGACAATTTTAACCAGGTGCTTATCGCTCTCCAGACGCAGCTGTTCGCTGGAGGCGCTGGCGTTCGGCTCAACGATATGCTGCGCCAGCCAGCGCACCAGCGCGTGCTCGCTCTCAACCTGCGTGCCCGCCTCCTGTAAGAGCTCGCTCAGATGCAGAATATCCGTCAGCCGCCGTTCGCCGCCGGGCGTCGCCAGCAGGTTCTCCGCAACGTTACGGGCGGTCATTAACCCCCGCAGCATCGGCATGACGCCGCGCTTTTGCCACAACTCCCGCCAGCCCGCAAACTCTTCTACCACCGCATCCCATGCCGGTTCATCGTTGTTTAACCGTTCAATATCCAGCGCGCTCAGGCCAAGCATGGAGGTGGCCAGCGCGCTGCGTAAGGTGCTTTCCCGCTCCGGCGCCAGCACCGCCTGCAGCAGCCAGAGCATCTCCTGGGCCTCCAGCGTTTCAAAGACGCTGTCGCGGTTGGAGAGGTAGACGGAAGGAATGTTTAACAGCCCCAGCGCATCACGTATTAGCGACGCTTCATGGCGGCTGCGCACCAGCACGGTAATGTCCGATGCTTGTAGAAAGCGGGCGGAGTCGCCCTGGTACAGCAGCGCGTCGCCCTGCTGCCCGGCAATCAGCCAGTCGCGGATCTGCGCGGCGCAAAGCTCCGCCATATAAGACTGATAATCGCCTACGCCAACGCCCTGCCCCGCCATCAGCCACATTGACATGGCAGGCTGGCGCTCGCCTTTAAAGACAAAGCGCAACGACTGGTTTTTTGCCGCCGATTTCACCGGTTGAAACGGGATCTGCCGGAACATAAACGCGTTGTCGATACGCTCAAAGAGCTGGTTGACGCTCTCAACCATGCCCGGCGCCGAGCGCCAGTTGGTATCCAGGGTATAGCGGGCGGTCACCTCATCGCGCGCACGCATATAGGTGAAGATATCGGCGCCGCGAAAAGCGTATATCGCCTGTTTCGGGTCGCCAATCAGCAGCAGGACGCTCTCCGGCTGGCGATGCCAGATACGGCGGAAGATGCGGTACTGTTGTGGGTCGGTATCCTGAAATTCATCGATCATCGCCACCGGGAAGCGCGCGCGAATCGCCGCCGCCAGCGCGTCGCCGCTGGCGCTTTGCAGCGCCTCGTCAAGGCGGCTAAGCATATCGTCAAAGCCCAGCTCGCCGCGACGGCGTTTTTCACGGGCAACGGCGTCACGAATCTCGCGCATGGCGAGCGTGAGCATCAGGTCGTTCAGGCTCAGCGGCGAATTGCGCAGCGTCTCGATGGCCTCGAATACCGGGTGTTCCGGCACCACGCCGCCCTCTTTGGTGCGCTCGCGCAGAAAAGACTGGCTGAATTTTTCCAGCGCATCGGGCAGCTGGTAGCTGCGCGTCTCTTCGCTGGCCCAGGCGCTGATTTTCTCTATCCATTTACCCTGGTTGGTGCGGTTAAACTTCTGACGCATAATGCCGGAGTTTTCAATCAACGGCCCCAGCTCTTCAACGCAGGCCAGCCACTGTTGCTTAACGCCGTTGATCATCTCAAGGATTTTCTGGTGACGGCTCTCCAGGGTTTCGCCGGCAGGCGGGGCCGATTTAATCTGCGGCGCTTCCCCTTGCAAATAGCGGTCGATGGCTTTAAGCAGTTCATGGGGGCCTTTCCAGGATTCATGCACCACCTGCGCCAGATCGCGCGCCAGCGGATAGCAGTGCCGACGCCAGAAATCGGCGCAGGCCTGGTAGCGCAGCAGCGACTCATCTTCAATCAACTGCAGTTCAAAAAGCATGCCGGATTCAAAGGCGTTCAGGCTCAGCATTCGCTGGCAAAAACCGTGGATGGTATACACCGCGGCTTCATCCATCTGCCGCTCCGCGAGCATTAACCACTGCGCGGCCTGCTGCTTATCCGGGATCTCATCCAGCAGACGAGCATAAAGCGGGTTATCGGTGGTTTCACGCATGCAGGCGATACGCAGCTCATGGATGTTGCTGCGAATACGCCCGCGCAGCTCTTCGGTAGCGGCCTCGGTAAAGGTCACTACCAGCAGCTCTTCGACATTCAGCGGGCGTGGGTAGGCGGCCTCGCCGCCCAGTCCCAGCAGCAGACGCAGGTAAAGGGCGGCGATGGTAAAGGTTTTACCGGTTCCTGCCGACGCTTCAATCAGACGCTCGCCGGTAAGCGGCAGACGCAGAGGGTCAAGGGTCTGCGCGGTTTCACTCATTTTTCTCGCTCATCAGGGGTAAAGTTTGCTGCAATGCGCTGACGTTTTCCCAGACTTTCCAGCCAGCGGGCTGCGCATACTCCGCTTTCCCGCTCTGGCTACCGGAAATCTGCGACAAAATCGCCATGCCCTGCGGCTCAACCACCGCCTGATGGAAGAAATCGGCAAGCTTTTGCGGCGTCAGCGCTTTGATTTGGGCCACTACTTTAGCACGTGAATCGAAGCGCATATTGCCGCGATCGAAATCTTTACTGAGTTTCGAAGCCTCTTCACCCAGGGTTTGCGGCGCCTGTTCGATTTGCGCGATCACCCCCTGTTGAATCTGCGCGAACTCGTCGGGCTTCATGGCGCGCAGTTTCGCCTCCGCCGTCGGGAAAAAGGCTTTATACCGCTCCCAGAGGTAAGCAGGCTGCTTATCGTTACTTTGCAACAGGAAGCCCATGCCCCACTGGCGACCGATGCTCATGGGAAAGGCGAAGACGGCATACCCCAGCTGTTCTTCGGTACGCAGCTGGTTATAGAACCAAGGCTGGATAATCTGCCCCAGCATGGCGCCGTAGGCAGAGCTGGTGAACTCATCCACGCCAGGCGGCACAAAGACCGCCGCCAGCGCAGAATCGGTGCTGTGGCCCGCTTTTTCAAACATCACCGACTGCTGTTTATCCACCTTCACGTCTTTGTTACGGCACCACTCATTGCCTTTCGTGCCAAGCTGCGCCTGTACGCCATGCGCCAGATCTTTCGCCTGCTGCGCCGTCAAATTGCCTACCACTAAAAATTCTGGCCGGGCCTGGGTTTTTAACGTCTCGCGGTAGGCAAGGATGTCGTCAAGAGTGATGGAGGGCAGCAGCGCCCGGCGCTCTTCACGCTGAAAATAAGGCACCTGCGACAGCATCTGCACCGGCATGATCGCCTGATCGAACGCTTTGCCTTTTTCTGCGGAATCCAGCATCTGGGTATACCAGGATTTGGCCTGCGCCAGCTGTTCCTCGGTTGGGGTATAGCTGAAATAGCCAGCCAGCAACGCCTGGAACAGCTTCGGCAGACGCTGGGTATAACCGTTGGCGTTGAGCATTAATCCGTTGTTGGCATTGGTCGAGAAACTGATGCCGCCCACTGCCGCCTGGTTGCTGAGCTCGTCCAGCGCAATGCCTGCCAGGTAATCATTGAGCGCAAACATCACCTGGTTTTTCGCGCTGTTCATGGCGTCGGGGTTGCGTAGCACCACGCTAACGTCTGCTTTTGGCTCATCAGAGAAATAGCGGCTTGGGGTATAGACCACTCTTAAGCCTGGCTCATCAACGATAAGCTCGGGCCGGACGTAATGCTTATCGGGTTTGATAAGGGTGAAGTCGTCAGGAATATAGGGGTTGAGCTCCGGCGTCTGCAGCGCGATCTCCCCGGCTTTCTGGCCCCACAACGCGTACTGCTGCGGCGTGATTTTGTTCACCTGATAGGGGGCGTCAACAAAATAGGCGGTTTTATCGTGCGGCTCGTCGGGGCTGATGTACCAGATACGGGCGTTTTGCGCCGTCATCTCGTTTAAACGCGCCTGGATAGCCTGCGGGTCGTACTGGTCGGCGATATTCACCGAATCCAGGGTGTGGGCGACCGGCACGCGAAGCATGGTATCCGCCAGCCACTCCACGTAGCTCATATCACGGGTGATCGACGGGTAACGAAAATCCAGATCGAGAATATGGGCCAGCTCATCGAAATAGCGTTTATCGACGCCCTTATCACGCAGCATGGAGAGGTAGCTGAAAATGGCCGCGACTACCGTATCACGATTTGCCAGCCCTTTGTCGGTAAGGCTTACCGAGATAGCCAGCACCCCGCTGTTGCCATTGACCACCGGGTCGGAATCACCACGAATGCCTTCCGCCAGCCCCTGTTTTTGTAGCCAGTCGGAGAGCGTGCCGGGGCTACGATTGCCGATAAGATAGGTGATAAGTTCATCGGTTTTGCTGCGAAACTGTGCGGTATTGTTGGCGATACGAAACTCGACGCGCAGCACTTTTCTCGGCACCGCCGGAACGTAATGAATGATAATGCCCTTTTGCGCATCGGTAACCACCGGGATATCTATCTCCGGGCGGGTAATATTTTATTCGGCACACGCCCCCAGGTGCTGGCCGCGATTTTCGCCAGTTCCGGCAGGGGACGGTTGGAGTAGATCACCGCTTTCATTAAATTGGCGGAGTAGTATTTATCGCGAAAGGCGAGCAGCGCGTCATGAATGGGGCTGCCGGGTTTATCGCTAAGCGTCTCCAGGTTACCACCGGAAAAGCGCGCGCCGGGGTGCGCCGGGTTGATGGTCTCGGCGCTCACCTGCGCCATACGCATCCCGTCCCGGGTACGCGCCATGGTTAACTCGGCGTTAACGGCATTACGCTCCCGGTCGGCATATTTTTTATCAAGCCCGGGGGCGGCTATCGCATCCGCCAGCCTGTCAACGGCCCCTTCCAGTGCGTTATTTTCCACTTCAAGGTAGTAAGCGGTGCGGTACGGAGCGGTACTGGCGTTGTGGCTGCCGCCGTGCATTTTCAGAAACTCGGCGAGGCTGTCCGGCTGGGGATATTTCTTTGAGCCCATCAGCGTCATATGTTCAAGATAATGTGCCAGCCCCGGATGCGCGGCAGGATCCTCCAGCGACCCTACCGGCACCACCAGCGCAGAGAGCGATTTAACCGCCTGCGGATCGCTAACCAGCAGTACAACCATACCGTTGTCCAGGCGGATAGCCTGGTACTGGCGGGTATCTTGTTGGCTCTTACGGATAGTTTCCTGTATCGGCTGCCAGCCCTCTTCGGCCTGGCTGTAAGGCGCCCAGAGGGCGAAGAGTACGACGAAAGTTTTTAACCAGGTGCTGCAGGGCATTCACGAACCTCATCATTAACAATCCCGTCGCATTTCAACCGCAGTGAAAACCGCCGGGTAAGACGTACGTCGGCACCAGCCGAACGGGTGGTTTTATCAGTCCGTGACGAGTCGCGCATAGTAAAGGATGGTTATTATGCGCGCAAATTTCAGGCACTCAACCGGGCTGATTAAAACGATAAAGCGGCAACAGATAGCGCTCAGAAAGCGCCGTTATCTGCGCATAGTGTTCAGGTGTCAGTACCCGCCAGAGGCGCTGATACCAGACATCTTCCCCTTCACCGCGCGACATCATGCCGCCTTCATACGCTTGCAGAAATTTAGCCTGCGCTTTTTGCAGCGTCTCTTCGTCCGTTAACATGACATCATTTGCCGCGTCGTAACAGGCTTTTATCCACGCGCCACCGCTTTCTGGTAGCAACAGCAACGGTTTCGCCATCCCTTCGCGGTAACCGTCGATCATCAACGATAAATGGCGTAGCGCCTCGTCTGGCGCTAACGGCCCAAAACGCCATTCGCCATCTTTACGCACAAACAGCCGGCTCTCGCCAGTTCCGCCGCTCGCACAGTAGACAAGGTGTTCCAGCCAAAGTTGCAGCCCCTGGCTTACGCTAAGCTTCGTTGGCCGCCAGCGCAGCAGGCCATCAGGCTGAACATGACTCAGCCAGCCGGTAAGGTGCACACCCGCGCAGTCGAGGTCTATCTCCATGCTGGTGCCGGGCTGGCGCTGAGGTATCACGCGGTCGGCCAGCGCCTGCATTTCAAGCTGCTGCGCCTCCCAAATGATTTCGCCAAATGCGCCGTAAGGCAGCGCCCCCGCCGCGCGATAGCGCCGGTAGAGCTTTTGCGCGTCCTCCTGCTCCACCAGCGCGTTCAGCAGTTCCTGGTTAAGCTGGTAACGGCTCAGCCCTTCCAGAATAAACGGTTCGGCATCGGGAATGTCGCTCTCTTCCGGCCTGAAATTGACCTGCAAACGCATCTGGAAAAAGGCCTGCACCGGGTGTTTCCAGAAGCGCAGTAGCTGATCGACGGTCAGAGTCTCTATCTTCTGCGGTGGAAGCTGCTGAATAAACTCAGGATGGGCAACCCCTTTCTGACTGGCCGCAGGCAGCCAGTCATCGGCATAGCTCTGCCACTCTCCCTGTTCAAAGTTGGCGGCGTCAAAAGGCATGCGCGGATGCAGATAAGAGATATGCGCCTTAACGCGCTGCTCGCTTTCGTCGCAGTTTAACGCTTCATCCCCCGGTAAAAAGTGACTCTGGCCGATATAATCCAACAGCTCCTGCACCAGCACCGAAGGAAAACGTTCGCTGTTGTCCTGGATTGAACGGCCGATGTAGCTGATATAAAGCTGCTGCTGGGCGGAAAGCAGCGCCTCCAGGAACAGATAGCGGTCATCGTCGCGGCGGCTGCGGTCGCCGCGCTGTGCCTGGCTGCTCATCAGGTCAAAGCCCAGCGGCGCAAGAGTACGCGGGTAAACGCCGTCGTTCATTCCCAGCAGGCAGACCACCTTAAAAGGAATAGAGCGCATGGGCATCAGGGTGCAGATGTTGACCGGCCCGGCAAGAAAACGCTGGCTGATGCGCTCCTGATCGAGGCGCTGGGCCAGTTCATCGCGCAAAATAGAGAGCGGTATCGCCTCGCGCCAGGCGGCGTCGATCCCTTCGGCGATGATCGCCTGCCACTGCTGTTCGATCAGCGCCAGCGCCGCTTCGGTCTCCTGGTCCGGCAGGAAGAAATCGTTGAGCATGTCCCGGCATACCGGCAGCCACTCTTCCAGCGGCCTCTCCTGCATAAGCCCGCGCCGCCAGGTGTTTAGCTGCATCAGCAAAGAGGCGAGATGGCCGACTAATTCAGCAATCAGCCCGCTCGACTCATCATAAGGTAGAACAGACTGCCACTCCCCCTGTCGGCTCTCCATCGCATAGCCCAGCAGCATGCGCGTTAAGCCGAATTGCCAGGTATGCTGCCCGGTCGTGGGCAGTTCAAGTTCGCGCACGTTATCGTCGTCCATCCCCCAGCGGATGCCGGACTCATTCACCCACTGGCGCAGGTAGCGCAGCCCCTCTTCGGTAATGTTAAAACGGGCTGCCAGCACCGGCACGTCCAGCAGCGCCAGCACATCTTCCGAGACAAAGCGGCTGTCGGGCAGCGACAGCAGGCTGATAAAGGCCTGCAGAGCCGGGTGCGCCTGGCGGGCGCGGCGGTCGGATATGGCAAACGGCAGGTAGCGTTCGCCTGCGGCGCTGCCGAACACCGACTGTATATAGGGGCTGTAGCTGTCGATATCCGCCACCATCACCACGATATCCCGCGGCGTCAGATCCGGGTTGGCCTCCAGCATCGCCAGCAGACTGTCATGAAGCACCTCCACCTCGCGCTGCGGGCTATGGCAGATATGCACCGTCACGCTGCGATCGGTCGGATCGAGCCGCCGTTTTTTGTCGCTCCGGGCGTACTCTTCGGCGTTAACCCCCGCAACCGCGCTGTTTTGTAGCTCCAGCATGTCGTATTGCAGGTTATGCAGCAGTTTTCCCGGCGTGATATCGACAAAGGCGTCCAGATCCTGGTAGCTCTCCAGGCCCGCCAGCAGATGGACATAATCGCGCCCCAGCTTGCCCCACGAGGCCAGCAGCGGGTTGCCGATCTCCTGCTCCCCTTCGCTGTTAAACAGCCCTTCGGCGCTGCTTGCGTCACGAAACAGCGGAAAGGTGCGCTGATCGCTATGGTGCCGCCGCTGGCGGGTCAGCAGCCTCGCCAGAAAGGCGGGGTCTTTGATATCGCCCCAGTAATAGCGGCAGGGGTTGGTAAACAGCAGGTGTACATCAATATGCCTGCCGAGCGCCTGCAGCGCCTGTAGATAGACCGGCGGCAGCGCGGAAATACCGCAAATAAACACGCGCGACGGCAGCCCCGCCGGGGGGCTTTTGGCATTATTCAGCGTATCGATAAAACGCTGGTAGAGATTGGCACGGTGCCAGTGCGGCTGCCCAAGCTGTTCCGTATGCTCCACCAGCGCCCGCCATAGCGGCGCCTGCCAGGTTTGCGCATCGTCCAGCCCGTCCACCCGCTCCCCGGCTTCCCAGCGGGTAAGCCACTGCGGGCGGTAGACCAGATACTGATCGTAGAGATCCGCAATTCGCGCGCAGAGCTGAAAGAGCTTACGCTTGTCGTCATCATCGCTGAGATAGTGACGGAGCATGGCGAAGTCGTCTTCCTCCAGCATGCCGGGCAGCAGCGTCATTAGTTTCCAGCTCATGCTCTGCTTGCTGAACGCGCTCTCTTTGGGAATGCCGGGCAGGACACGGACAAACATATCCCAGATGAAGCTCGCCGGAAGAGGAAAAGCGATGTTGGCCGCAATGCCGAATTTGTTCGCCAGCGTCATTTGCAGCCATTGCGCCATGCCGGTGCTCTGCACCAGCACGACCTCTGGCTCAAAGGGATCGTCGAGGGGATCTTGTTCAACGATGTACTCCATCAACGCTTCCAGGACATCCAGCTGATTGGAGTGATAAACCCTTAACATGTGTGCTCCTGACTACCGGTCTTGCGGGCAAAAAAGACGTGTTATTTGCCCCTCTCTGCCTGACGGCGAAATGATACTAGCGCTGATGCTGACACATCTCTCAACGCTTGTCTGCCTCTTCTGTACCTGCCAGCCTGGCGGCAATGGCGGGGGGGCGATTTGCGCCTGCTGCCAGGCGTGCCGCCACAGGGCGCGGTACTGGCTCCAGCTGGCAAAGCCGCCAGCCAGCGCACGATGATACCCGCCCAGCGCGGTAACCACCATCACCAGCAGCACCATCGCTACCAGCACTTCCGGCAGGCTAAAACCGCTTTGCTTCACGGTAGCTGACATAGCTCCCTCTCCTTTCGTGGACAAAAGTCGCTCCAGCCATGGGGGAAAAGTACCACCGTGTTGTTCACTATCTCTCCGCTACGCCACAGGCGTTGTTCGCCGCTGCCCGCGGTAAGTACCACCCGCTGCCCCTCTAAAATCCGCAGGCAGGCGCGCCAGGGTTTGCTGGCATGCTGCTGGCACTGCATGGCCTGTTCTGCATTCCATGTGCGCCGTTGCGCCCATGCCATCGCCGACTGCGCATCAGCATACTGACGCAGGCTTCGGCTTTCGGCGGACACCCGCCGGATATGGGTCGCCAGCTGCTGGTTAAGGCCATTCAGCAGCAGGCTGCCAAGCAGCAGAATCAACAGTACCAGCGCCAGAGAAGACATGCCGCGCTGGCGATTCATAAATTGAACCCTGAGACGCTAAATTCAGCGGCGATACGCGGTGATGCTCCCCCTTTGACGCGCCCGGCGAGACTGACGTTAAACACCGGCGCCAGCCCGGCGTGCTCCTGCCTTGCCACCTGAAAATGGTCAATTTCTACCGTGTTCGGATCGGTCATTTTGTCCCACCCTTTGCCTTCGCAGGAGGCTGCACCGCGCAGCGTTTCCAGCACGCCATTTTGCAGCCGGAAGCCGGTCCGATCGGCATCGCTGGCGGGAGTGGTCTCCCAGCGCCCGTTGCTGTTGGCATCCCACTGTACAATGACGCACCGGCCTTCGCGGCCAATGACCACGGGCTGCCCCGCGCAAACGCCATGGCAGTAGCCTGCTCGCTGCAGATGGCGCGCCACCGTGAAGAGGCGCTGCCACAGCTCGTCTTCCAGCGTCTGGATATGCGTTTGCCGCAGCACGGCCAGCTGCAGCGCAGGCAGAAAACGGGCGGCGGCCAGTAAAATGACGCTGCCGATAGCCATCGCCAGCAGCGTCTCCAGCAGGGAAAAACCGCGCTGCATGTTTAACATGATTCATCCGCCCCCTGCTGACACATGCGTATTCTTCCCCAGCCGGAGACCACCACTCGCCACTCTCCTGCCTCATTCGCCACCCGAACATGTCCGCCCCAGGCGGTGTTGCGCAGGCCGTAAAAACCGAGCGACGGCGTGACTTCTACCAGCCGCACCTCCGGCCACAGCGGGTAGAGCGTATAGGGCGAATCCGCGTTGCAGTCACCCACCTGTTCCGGGGTATACAGGCACCATGAATGCGCGCTCCGGCCAGCCAGCACCATCCGTTCACGGCTGTGCCAGTTTGCATCGTCGCGCAGCGTCTCAAGGAAATGGCGCACCTGCAGCGCCGTTTGCCACAGCCGCTGCTGTGCCTGCCAGCTTCGCCAGCCCGCCAGGCCCATGCTGCTGAGCACCACAATCAGCGCCACCGCGACCATTGTTTCAATGAGGGTAAATCCCTTTTCTCTGTTCATGGCGGCAGTCTGCCGACAGTGCTTTGCCGTGGCGAGCGTTAATCAGAGGTTTTACGAGACGTTACGCAGGATAATTTGTCGTTTGCAGACGTTTGCAAAGGGTATGGAAAGCGCGCCGAAGAACAGGCATAAGGTTAAAAAAACCAGCGCCCGACGGCGCTGGTTATGAGAGGCTGAGTGCGGTCAGATAGCGACCGGCGCTTTGATACCCGGATGCGGATCGTAGCCTTCAATTTCGAAGTCGTCGAAGCGGTAGTCGAACAGGGACGCGGGCTTACGTTTGATCTTCAGTACCGGCAGCGCACGAGGCTCGCGGCTCAGCTGCAGACGCGTCTGCTTCAGGTGGTTACTGTAGAGATGCGTGTCGCCGCCCGTCCAGACGAAGTCGCCCGGCTCCAGATCGCACTGCTGGGCCATCATATGCACCAGCAACGCATAGCTGGCGATATTGAACGGCAGACCCAGAAAGACATCGCAGGAGCGCTGGTAAAGCTGGCAGGAGAGCTTCCCGTCCGCCACGTAGAACTGGAAGAAGGCGTGGCACGGCGCCAGCGCCATCTTATCCAGCTCGCCCACGTTCCAGGCAGAGACGATAATGCGCCGGGAGTCAGGGTCGTTTTTCAGCTGGTGCAGCACGGTGCTGATCTGGTCGATATGGCGGCCATCCGGCGTTGGCCATGCGCGCCACTGTTTGCCGTAAACCGGCCCGAGATCGCCCTGCTCATCGGCCCACTCGTCCCAGATGGAGACGTTGTTTTCGTGCAGGTAAGCGATGTTGGTATCGCCCTGCAAAAACCACAGCAGCTCATGAATGATAGAGCGCAGGTGGCAACGTTTAGTGGTGACCAGCGGAAACCCGTCCTGCAGGTTAAAGCGCATCTGATGACCAAAAATAGAGAGCGTGCCTGTCCCTGTACGGTCATTTTTCGGGGTGCCCTCGTCGAGCACCTTTTGCATCAGTTCTAAATACTGTTTCATGGTTCCTCAGGAAACGTGTTGCGGCGCACGATGACGGTACGCCCAGACCATCATGATGATACCCGCGACGATCATCGGAATAGAGAGGATCTGCCCCATGCTGATGTACTGCACCCAGGTGCCGGTAAACTGCGCGTCTGGCTGGCGGAAGAACTCCACGATGATACGAAACGCACCGTAGCCAATCAGGAACAGGCCGGAGACGGCCCCCATCGGGCGGGGTTTGCGGATATACAGGTTGAGAATAATAAACAGCACCACGCCTTCCAGCGCCAGCTCGTACAGCTGCGACATATGGCGCGGCAGCACCCCGTAGGTGTCGAAAACCGACTGCCATTCCGGGTGGGAGGGCAGCAGCGCGATATCTTCAGCGCGGGAGCCAGGAAAGAGCATCGCCAGCGGGAAGTTCGGGTCGACGCGGCCCCACAGTTCACCATTGATAAAGTTGCCCAGACGGCCCGCGCCAAGCCCGAAGGGGATCAGCGGCGCAATAAAATCAGCGACCTGGAAGAAGTGGCGCTTAGTGCGTCTGGCGAAAATAATCATCACGACGATAACGCCAATCAGCCCGCCGTGGAAAGACATGCCGCCGTCCCAGACGCGGAACAGATAGAGCGGGTCGTCAAGGAAAATGGGGAGGTTGTAAAACAGGACATAGCCGATGCGCCCGCCCAGGAAGACGCCAAGAAAGCCCGCATAGAGCAAGTTCTCGACTTCATTTTTTGTCCAGCCGCTGCCAGGGCGTCCCGCGCGGCGCGTGGCGAGCCACATGGCAAAAACAAACCCCACGAGATACATCAAACCGTACCAGTGAAGGGAGACCGGTCCAATGGAAAAAATCACCGGATCAAATTCCGGGAAACGCAGATAGCCACTATTCATCTGTCACCACAACTTGTTGTTATTCCGCCGAAAGTGGACAGCGGTATAGACGCACGCCCGTTGGCCCAGGCGCTCCAGGACGCGAATCATAGCATAAGAGGCGTAAGCATGATGCGGCGAAGTTGTAAAAGATATGTATGAGCATTCCATGCGCCAGGGGCCTCCCGGCGCGTAAAAAAAGCATGCCCAGACTACTGACAAAGCCAACCGGAATTCATGGAACGGCGTAGCCCGGGTAAGCACAGCGCACCCGGGACTCCCGGATGCGGCGAAAACGCCTTATCCGGGCTACCGTCATTGCGCCGCATTTTCATCACTCCCGGGTTTGTCAACAACCTCAGCGGGCCTACAGCCCGCCGCGAATCAGCCCGCCGAGGCCCCGGCGCTCCATAAACGCCGCCACCTGATGGCGCACTTCGGTTGCGAGCTGCGCATCCAGCATGCGACTCGCCAGGCTCTTCGCCTCTTCGTAATCCAGACGACGCAGCAGGTATTTTATGCGCGCCACCGAGCGGCCGTTCATCGACAGATGGCTAAAGCCCAGGCCAATCAGCACCGCGACGCACATCGGGTCGCCCGCCATTTCACCGCACAGGCAGAGGTCGATGCCCGCGTGTTCCGCTTCTCTCGCTATCATCGCCAGCGCCCGCAGCACCCCTGGATGCAGGCTGTCATACATATTCGCCACGCGGGTGTTGTTGCGATCCACCGCCAGAATATACTGCGTCAGGTCATTGGTGCCGATGGAAATAAAATCGACCCGGCTTGCCAGGTGCGACAGCATAAATACCATCGACGGCACCTCAATCATCACGCCGATTCGCGGTTTGGGAATGGCGTAACCGATCATCTCTTCCACTTCCCGCCCGGCGCGCTCGATAAGCCGCTTTGCCTCATCCACCTCATCAAGACTGGTGATCATCGGCAACAGAATGCTCAGGTTACCGGTGGCGGCATTAGCGCGCAGCATGGCACGTACCTGAACGAGAAAGATCTCCGGCTGGTCGAGGGTGATACGAATTCCCCGCCAGCCCAGGCAGGGGTTCTCTTCGCTGATAGGCATATAGGGGAGCTGCTTATCGGCGCCGATATCCAGCGTTCGCAGCGTCACCGGCTTATCGTTGAACATTTGCAGCATTCCCTGATACTGCGCCACCTGCTCTTCCTCAGAGGGAAAGCCGTTTTGCAGCATAAAGGGAATTTCAGTGCGGTACAGGCCGATGCCGTCGATACGGCTGCCCAGCTTCTCTTCATGGGCCGGGCTCAGGCCCGCGTTGAGCATTACCTTGATGCGCTCGCCGCTTTTCAGCTGCGCGGCAAGGTTGACGTCATCTTCCGCAAGCCGGGTTAATTCATTCTCTTCGCTGATAAGGCGCTGATACTCCTGCTGCAGCACCGGCTCCGGGTCAACCAACAGTTCGCCCCGGTAGCCATCCACCACCAGCGTGCGCCGGTGCAGTACCGAAGGCTGAATATCGGCCCCCATCACTGTCGGGATACCCAGCGCGCGCACCATGATCGCCGCATGGGAGTTAGCCGCGCCATCGCGCACCACAACACCCGCCAGCCGGTCATGAGGCAGCTCCGCGAGCGTGGTGGCTGACAGTTCGTCCGCCACCAGCACAAACCGTTCGGGCCAGGAGTTTGGCCCCTGGAGATTATCATCAAGATGGAACAGCAGCCGTTGCCCCAGCGAGCGCAGATCCCCGGCACGCTCTTTCAGGTAGCCATCATTAAGCGAAGCGAACTGTTCGGCAAAGCGTTCAATAACGGTCTTAACCGCCCACTCCGCCACCAGCCCTTTATCCACCTCGGCAAACAGATCACGGCGTAAACGTGCATCGGAAAGGAGGTGCGAATAGAGATCGAAGATAGCCGCCGTCTCTTTTTGCGCCCCGGCGGAAAAACGTTTGCTGTAGCGGCGAAATTCCCCCGCCGCCTCTTCCAGCGCGTGGGTTAACCGTTCGCGCTCAAGGGAAGCATTAAGGGTGGAGGCTTCATACACCTGCTCCATCAACGGCAGGGTCTCATCCATCCAGCCTTCGGCAATGGCAACGCCAGGCGCTGCTGGCAGCGCGCGAATACGCGTCTGACGATACTGGCCGAACAGCGCGGTAAGCTGCGACTGGGAAAGAATGGCCGCCATTTGGGTGGCAAGGGTGACGAGGAAGGACTCCTCGCTTTCGTCGTACTGGCGCAGCTCGCGCTGTTGCACCACCAGCACGCCTAAAAGCTGGCGGCGCTGAATAATGGGCACGCCAAGAAACGCGCGGAAGCGCTCTTCTTTAACGGCGGGAATAAATTTAAAGCTGGGGTGCTTTTGCGCGTCGGCGAGGTTAATGGGTTCCGCCAGCCTGCCTACGAGGCCGACGATACCTTGATCGAATGCGAGGGTTACCGTGCGCCCGCGCGGCTTTTTCAAACCGCGCGTCGCCATCAGGTAATAACAGCGCCGGTCGTGATCGGCCAGGTAGACGGAGCACACTTCGGTGTCCATCGCCTGGCAGATATCGGTGACCAGTATTTCCAGCGCCTCATTGAGCCGCGGCGCGCTGGCGACTTTCTCAACGATTTCTCGCAGTCGGGTGAGCATAATGTGCGTGGCTTAACCTCTTTTACGTCGCCAGGCAGGTGCGCTCTGCGGTTTCGGCGGCATTTCCGAAAGCGCCATGACGGCCCCTGCAAACTCTTTCATCACCCGCCGGTAGACGTCGCGCTTAAACGACACTACCTGACGAACAGGATACCAGTAGCTAACCCAACGCCAGCCATCAAACTCCGGCGTACTACTGGTTTGCATATTGATATCAGCATCGCTGCTGACCAACTGCAGAAGAAACCACTTCTGTTTCTGGCCGATACAGACCGGCTTTGTATCCCAACGCACCAAACGTTTCGGTAACTTGTAACGCAACCAGTTGCGGGTAGAAGCAAGGATCCGCACATCTTTACGGTTTAAACCTACTTCTTCGAACAGTTCCCGGTACATAGCCTGCTCAGGAGATTCGCCCGGATTGATTCCCCCCTGGGGGAACTGCCATGAATGCTGCCCGAAGCGTCTGGCCCACATGACCTGGCCCTGTCGATTACAGATTACGATTCCCACATTTGGGCGGTAGCCATCGTCATCAATCACCGGACTACCTCAAAATAAACCTGAATTAATCGATTGTTTCACACTCGTGGAAAACGGTAAACCACTCAATTGCAGCGATACAAACGAATAACGTTTAAGTAACCCACAATTATCCTTGAAGTTATAAACAAGCACCCTGGGCTTCGCGGCGTTTTATTCACGTTTTCTGTGGATAGAGTTGTGAAGAACCCGCAGTTTAACGTGGGAAAACCCAGAGTAATCTGAATAAGCCATTATACCGCTGCTAAAATAAGAAATTATTTATCATTAACTTACGCCTATAATTCAGGCTGCGGCGGTGAAAAATGTGATGATCGTCACTATAGCGATCCTTCTACTGATGAAAGATCGCACAACGTTGTTTTTATCCACAGATTATGCCCCAGAGTTAGCCGTATTTTGTGCAAAATTTCGATTTTCATCGCACGTCAAGGCTGTAAATCGAAACAGTAGTGCCACTTTTACCCAGTTATCCCATTTTTCTGTGGATAACATGGTGTAAGATCCTGTTTATTGTCAGTGACCAGATCGGGACAACGTTGCCGCTTGTTGCGCAACACGTGAAATCCGTCGGAAAATAATTTTATTTTTCATAGGGTTTAATGCTTAATACCGAAAGTGACGCGTACTTTTTTTGCGTGGATAACTACTGTTCATTTTTTAACCAAAGGTTTTTTTCATGTCGCCTCTTCTTCCGTTGACCACTTCCCCACAATCCGAAAGCGAACTGCTGGCCCAGGCGCAGCGCCTTGCAGGGTATACGCTGGGCGAACTTGCGCAGCTCGCCGGGCTGGCGACGCCGCGGGATCTCAAACGGGATAAAGGCTGGACGGGGGTACTGCTGGAACTGTGGCTGGGGGCCAGCGCGGGCAGCAAGCCTGAACAGGATTTTGCCGCGCTGGGGGTAGAGCTGAAAACCATCCCTATCGACAGCGCGGGCCGCCCGCTGGAGACCACCTTTGTCTGCGTCGCGCCGCTTACCGGCAATAGCGGCGTAACCTGGGAAACCAGCCACGTCCGGCATAAGCTACGCCGGGTGCTGTGGGTTCCGATTGAGGGGTCCCGCGAGATCCCGGTCGGCGAGCGTCGGGTCGGTTCTCCGCTGCTCTGGAGCCCCAGCGAAGAGGAGGAACATCAGCTTCGCATGGACTGGGAAGAACTGATGGATCTTATCGTCCTGGGTCAGGTTGAGCGTATTACGGCGCGGCACGGGGAGGTTTTGCAGCTGCGCCCGAAAGCGGCCAACAGTAAAGCTCTTACCGAAGCGGTCGGCGCAAGCGGGGAGCCGATCCTCACGCTGCCACGAGGCTTTTACCTTAAGAAGAATTTCACCGGCGCGCTGCTGGCCAGACATTTCCTTATTCATCAGGATTAAGTTTTTACCTGCGACTTGCGGGTGCTTATAATTAGCGTTTCTTTTTTGGCAGGACTTTAGAAATGTTATTTGCATGGATTACCGACCCCAACGCATGGCTTGCGCTTGGCACGCTGACGCTGCTGGAGATTGTGCTGGGGATCGACAATATTATTTTCCTTTCACTGGTGGTGGCAAAACTCCCGACAGCCCAGCGCCCGCACGCAAGACGGCTGGGCCTGGCCGCCGCGATGGTGATGCGTCTGCTGCTGCTGGCCTCTATTTCATGGATTACTAAACTTACCACTCCGCTGTTTTCGGTGCTGGAGCATGCCGTCTCCGCCCGCGATTTGATTCTCTTTTTCGGCGGCGTGTTCCTTATCTGGAAAGCGAGTAAGGAGATCCACGAAACCATAGAAGGCGAAGAGGAAGGGCTAAAAACCAATGTGCACTCGTTCCTGGGCGCCATTGTGCAGATTATGCTGCTGGACATTATTTTCAGCCTCGACTCGGTGATTACCGCCGTCGGCCTCTCCGATCACCTGTTTATCATGATGGCGGCGGTGGTGATTTCGGTGGGGGTGATGATGTTTGCCGCCCGGCCCATCGGCGATTTTGTGAGCCGCCATCCGTCGGTCAAAATGCTCGCGCTCTCTTTCCTGATCCTGGTCGGGTTCACGCTAATTCTGGAAAGCGTCGCGATTCATGTGCCGAAGGGTTACATCTATTTCGCCATGTTCTTCTCTATCGCCGTTGAAACCCTCAACCTGATGCGTAATAAGAAAAACCCGCTTTAAGACTACGCTTCCCCGCAAGGGGAAGCTGTTCATGGTTTTTCATTCTGCGCGGCTCCACACTTTAAGAATTTCCCCCTTTTTTGAATCGCAACATCCGGTTATTACTAGACTATTCTGAGATACGGACCAGGCGAGGAGAGCACGATGAAAAAATGGGCGGTTATTATCTCCGCAGTAGGATTAGCTTTTGCAGTTTCCGGATGTAGCAGCGATTACGTAATGGCGACAAAAGACGGCAGGATGATTCTTACCGATGGCAAACCTGAAATTGATGATGAAACCGGTCTGGTCAGCTATCGCGATCAGCAGGGCAACGAGATGCAGATCAACCGCGATGACGTTTCACAAATTCTTGAGCGCTAAAAAATCTTAAAAAGGTCAGTAACCTGCTGACCTTTTTGCCCTTTCCCTCTTCCCCTTTTCTTTTCCCTCTGCCATGTTGGTATTCCTTTGTCAGCCTGATGACAGTCTCACCATAAGGAAGCCGGCTATGCATTATCACCGTATCCCCCACAGTTCTCTCGAAATCAGCACTCTGGGGCTGGGCACAATGACGTTTGGTGAACAGAACAGCGAAGCCGACGCCCACGCACAGCTTGATTACGCGATAAGTCAGGGCATTAACCTGATTGATGTCGCAGAGATGTACCCCGTTCCGCCACGCCCGGAAACGCAAGGGCTAACGGAAACCTACGTTGGCAACTGGCTGGCGAAACGCGGCAACCGCGAAAAGCTGGTGGTCGCCTCGAAGGTCAGCGGCCCGTCGCGTAACAACGATAACGCCATTCGCCCAAACCAGGCACTGGATCGTAAAAATATCCGTCTCGCGCTGGATGCCAGCCTGAAACGACTGCAAACCGATTATCTCGACCTCTACCAGGTCCACTGGCCGCAGCGCGCCACCAACTGTTTCGGCAAGCTGGGCTACAGCTGGGCAGACTCTGCGCCGGTCATCACCCTGCTGGAGACGCTGGAAGCGCTCACCGAATGCCAGCGCGCGGGGAAAATTCGCTATATCGGCGTCTCCAACGAGACCGCGTTCGGCGTTATGCGCTATCTGCATCTGGCGGAAAAGCACGACCTGCCGCGGATTGTGACCATTCAGAATCCCTACAGCCTGCTTAACCGTAGCTTTGAAGTGGGCCTGGCGGAAGTAAGCCAGTACGAGGGCGTTGAGCTGCTGGCCTACTCGTGCCTTGCGTTTGGCACGTTAACCGGCAAATACCTCAACGGCGCGAAGCCAGAAGGGGCGCGCAATACGCTGTTCAGCCGCTTTACCCGTTACAGCGGCGAGCAGGCGCAAAAGGCGGTAGCGGCTTATGTGGATATCGCTAAGCGGCATAACCTTGACCCGGCGCAGATGGCGCTGGCGTTTGTCCGCCAACAGCCGTTCGTCGCCAGCACCCTGCTGGGCGCGACGACCTTAGAACAGCTGAAAAGCAACGTGGAGAGCCTGCATCTGACATTAAGCCAGGAGGTGCTTGCAGAGATTGAAGCGGTGCATCAGGTCTACACCTACCCGGCACCGTAAGCGATGGCCGGGCGTTAACTCCGCCCGGCATAGTTAGCGACGGCGTTGCCAGATCCAGAGGGCGGCAATCGCCAGCGCGAACAGCGCGCCAAAGCCAACCCCAACGCCCACCACCGGCACGCCTACCTTCACCGCCAGCGAATAGAGCCCCAGCATCAGCAACATGGCGGTGTTCTCGCCAAGGTTCTGCACCGCAATAGCGTTGCCCGCGCCGACGGAGCGTTTTCCGCGTTCCTGCAACAGCGCGTTCAGCGGCACGACAAAAAAGCCGCCCAGCACGCCAATCAGCAGCAGCAGTCCGTACGCTGGCAGCAATGCATGTTGTAACGAAAAGAAAACCACCCCGACGCCAATCAGGATGCCGGCAGGCATGCAGCGCGCCACGGTTTCCAGCGTCACCAGTTTTGCGGCCAGCCCCGCGCCGACAACGATCCCCACGGCAACCATGGCGTTAAGATAGGTGGGGGTCGCGTTGTCGGTAATGCCCAGCGCCACCGGCACCCACAGCACCAGCAGGAAGCGCAGCGTGACGCCCGCCCCCCAGAACAGGCTGGTGCCCACCAGTGAAAAGCGGGTTTCGCCGTTATGCCAGAGCACGGAACAGGCGTTAAAGAAGCTGCGGGTCATCGGCGTAAAGCGCCAGGACTGCCCCGGCCTTGCCGCCGCCAGCCGTGGAATAAGCAGGTTGGCCGCCACCGCCCCGGCATAGGCCAGCGCACAGACGCCCAGCGATGCCAGCACATGCCAGTCCGCCAGAATGCCGCCCGCCATTGAGCCAAGCAAAATGGCGGCAATAGTGGAGGACTCCATCAATCCGTTGGCTTTTACCAGCTTATCGCCGGTGGTCAGTTCGCCGAGAATGCCGTATTTGGCTGGCGAATAGGCCGCCGCGCCAACGCCAACCAGCGTATAGCCGACGAACGGGTTGACGCCAAAGCAGATGCTGGCGGCACCCACCAGCTTAAGCCCGTTGGCCATCATCATCACGCGCCCTTTCGGGAAGCTGTCCGCTATCTGGCCGACAAACGGCGCAAAAACGATGTAAGCGCCCACAAACACCATCTGTAGGATAGGCTGGCTCCAGTCGGGATAGAACTCCGCTTTTAGCAGAGCCAGGGTGGCGAACAGCAGCGCGTTATCGCCAAAGGCGGAGAGAAATTGGGCGGCAATTACCGCCTTCATCCCTTTCGACCAGAGCGGAATGTTAGTGGGTGCTGACTCATGCATGCTGGTTTTCCCCTTCATCCACCATACTTTTTAAGGTCACAAAATCCGGCTTCCCGCTGCCAAGCAGCGGCAGCTGTTTCAGGAAACGAATATCGCGCGGCACCGCCAGTTCCGGTACGCCCTGCGAACGGGCCTGCTGCTGCAGTTTTTCCCGCGTCAGCTCCTGATCGGTGGTGAACAGCACCAGCGCTTCGCCTTTGCTCGGGTCGGATTTAATCGCGGTCGCGTGCATCTTCTCTGGCGACACCGCCGTCGCCAGCTGTTCCACCATCTCCAGCGAGATCATCTCGCCGGCGATTTTGGCGAAGCGTTTGGCGCGGCCCTGAATCTGCACGAAGCCCTGCTCGTCAAAGCGCACGATATCGCCGGTGTCATACCAGCCCGGCTCCAGCTCGCCCTGGGCGTTTTCCGCAGCGGGCGCTTCCAGCACGCCTGGACGCTCGACGCGCAGATAGCCGTTCATGATATTCGGCCCTTTTAGCTGCAGCCGCCCGCCGTCTTCAATGCCGGGCACCGCCATCAGCCGCGCGTCCATACCCGGTAAAATCCGCCCTACGGTGCCCGGTTTCGCCGCCATCGGCACGTTGATCGAGACCACCGGGGCGCACTCCGTCACGCCATAGCCTTCCAGAATGCGCAGGCCAAACTTATCCTGCCAGAGCTGGCGGGTGCTCTCCTGCAGTTTCTCCGCCCCCGCCACCACGTAGCGCAGGCGGTAAAAATCGTACGGGTTGGCGAAACGCGCATAGTTACCGAGGAAGGTCGAGGTGCCGAACAGCACGGTGCAGTTACGGTCATACACCAGCTCAGGCACGATGCGGTAGTGCAGCGGACTGGGGTAGAGGAAAACCTGCGCGCCGGTCAGCAACGGGGTAAATAGCCCAACCGTCAGGCCGAAGGAGTGAAACAGCGGCAGCGCCGACATGAATCGGTCATTGGCGGTGAAATCAGCGATAGTGCGGATCTGCTCGACGTTCGCCAGGATGCTCTTATGGCTGTGCACCACCCCTTTCGGGTTGCCCTCCGACCCTGAGGTAAAGAGGATAATCGCCGGGTCCTCCGGCTTTTGCGCCACCTGCGCCAGCCGCGGCATCAGCACCCGGCTAAAGATCCACAGCTTATCTTCCAGCGTCACGTCGCCTTTGAGATCTTCAAGATAGACCCAGCGCACCTGGGTAAGCTGCTCCGGCAGATGCCAGAGCTTGCCTTTGTCCATAAAGGTGCGGGAGGTGAACACCGTTTTCAGTTCGGCGGCGGTAATGGCGCTGCTCAGCCCCTTCACGCCTGCGGTGTAGTTCATTAACGCCGGAACGCGCCCACGGGCGATAGCGCCGAAAATCACCGCCGCGCTGATGCCCGCGTTGGGCAGCATCAGGCCAATCTTTTCACCGGGCGCAGTGTACTTTTCCAGAATGCGCGCGACGAATAAGCTTTTGGTCAACAGCTTGCGGTAAGAGTCAGGGGTGAAGTTGATGTCCTCAACGCAGGGTTTCCCCGCGCCGTAGCGGTACTGAGCCGCCAGCAGGGCGTCAAACAGCGTTTCCCGCGGGCGCACGGCCATGCGCGCTTCCATCATTATCTGATGGAGCATTTCGCCGGCGATTTTACGACGGTCGCGGGCGCGCGGGGCGTCGGGCATCGGCAGCTGCGTGGGGGGTAAGATATGCAGGGTGATACGCGGGAACAGGCGGCGTTTCACCAGCCCTTTCAGGCGGCTGAAAAAGGTGAGCTCTGCGCCATCGATGCGTAACGGCACCACCGTCGCGCCGGATTTTGCCGCGACAAAGCCTGCGCCGTCGTAGATTTTCATCAGCGAGCCGGAGACAGAGATACGCCCCTCCGGGAAGATGACCACCGGGCGGCCTTCGCCAACCAGCCGCACCAGATGTTTAATCGACATCGGTTTGGTCGGGTCCAGCGGCACAAAATCGATAAGCGGTTTAAGCCAGCGCATATACCACTGCTGACTAATGGAGCTGTAGACCGCGAACACCGGGCGAACCGGCAGGAATAGCGCCAGCAGAATGCCGTCGATAAACGAGACATGGTTCGGGGTGATAAGAACTCGCTCACCGTGCAGTGCCCGGGTATCGCCGGTAACATTAACCCGAAAAAGCACGCGAAAAAGGCCACGGAAAAAGCCAAATAGCATTTCAACTCCTTTTGTCAGTCAATTCGACAGGTTATGCGTGAATTGTGGCAGATTACACGAGAAGTGTGGCGGGCGCGAAATGCAGACGAAAAAAACCTGCGCATCCGCGCAGGCTGGTGCAAGAAATGAGTACGAAATGCGTACTGAAATATTCACCTATCAATACCTCTGGGATCCTGATTGTGGCAACTGCCGCTGCCTGTCGCCACCGGGAAAACGCAAAGGAATGAGCCTAAGTGCAACGAGGTGTGTCTAATCGTTCTTACTGTTACACATTGACTTTAAGGCAAAAAAAACCTGCGCATCTGCGCAGGTTGGTGTAATGAAATGATCAACCTGTAGGTTGAGTTCACCTATCAATACCTCTGGGACAGCCAGAGTAGCAATGACGGCGAACGCTTCACTAGCGGACAATGGCAACAGCCTTTCGCAAAGTGTAAGCAAAGATGCAAAGTGTATGATTGCCGATATATTTTGGCGTCGCGCCATCCGCTAATTAAGAAACCATTCGGGCTTTACTCCGAAGCGCGTTGAAAGCGCCTTAATATGAGAAATTGTCAGAGAACGCTGCCCGGAGAGGATTTGGCTCACCAGTGATTTAGACCCGATTTCATCTTTAAGATCGGCATAGGTCAACTTGTGCTGATCTATCAGAGTACGCAACAGCGCAACGCCAACCGGTATTTCAGCGATGGCTGCATCGAACTCAGCGAAACGGCCGCTGTTATCTTCATAGTCAGCAATTTTACTCGCCAACAGGTCAATCAGCGGATTTTCGTCATCGTGTTCTATGAGATAGTCCACCAAAGCCAGCGCGTCATGATAATCACGCTCGGAGGAACTCCCCCCAAGAAAAGGGACCGCGGCTACGAGTTGCTTTGTGGCTTCAAGGGCTTTAGTTGTATCGGCATTCATTCTCTATTTTCCCTGTAATAGCGGGTCAACTTGTCGTATTCAGCGTGGGAAGTGATGTGTTTTACATAAAAGCGCTTATTCGTAAAATTGATATAGGCAATAACCCGTAGATTGTTGCCTCCTACGTCCAGCACCCACCATTTGTTCCGGTATTTGAAGTTATCCAGGCTCGGTATCAATGCTCTCATCTCTGCAGGCGATGAAAAATCAGTCTCACGCATTAAGCGGTACAGCGCCCGTATGGCAAATGAATCGTTAGGATACCGCTTCGCAGCTTCGTCAAAGGGCTCTTTGGAAATAACATGCATCATACGCTCCATGTATTCACATTATGTGGACACCATAGCACTGCATTTCATTGTTTACAATATGTAAACTATTTTTGTGACCTGCCGTTTAATCCCTCAGAAAGTCTGCTCCCCCTCTCCTTGATTACCCCACGCTTTTCCGTAACATTAAAGGCAGTGTAAACGTTTACCCAGAAGGTACGCTATGGCGACCATAAAAGATGTAGCCCGGCTGGCAGGCGTTTCCGTCGCCACGGTCTCCCGCGTAATCAACGATTCGCCGAAAGCCAGTGAAGCCTCCCGCCTGGCGGTGAACAGCGCAATGGAAAGTCTCAATTATCACCCTAACGCCAATGCCCGCGCGCTGGCGCAGCAGTCCACCGAAACGGTGGGGCTGGTGGTAGGGGATGTCTCAGACCCTTTTTTCGGCGCGATGGTGAAAGCCGTCGAGCAGGTGGCTTCCGCCACCGGTAACTTTTTGCTCATTGGCAATGGTTACCACAACGAGCAGAAAGAGCGTAACGCCATTGAACAGCTTATCCGCCACCGCTGCGCCGCGCTGGTGGTGCACGCGAAAGTGATCCCTGACGATGACCTGGCCGCGCTGATGAAGCAGATCCCCGGCATGGTGCTGATTAACCGTATCGTGCCCGGTTTCGAAACGCGCTGCGTGGCGCTGGACGACCGCTACGGCGCGTGGCTGGCGACGCGCCACCTGATTCAGCAGGGCCATACGCGGATTGGCTATCTCTGCTCTAACCACGACATTTCAGATGCCGACGACAGGCTACAGGGCTATTACGACGCGCTGAAAGAGAACGGCCTGCCCTGTAATGACCGGCTGGTGACCTTTGCCGAGCCGGACGAGAGCGGCGGCGAACAGGCCATGACCGAACTGCTTGGCCGGGGCAGGAATTTTACCGCCGTCGCCTGCTATAACGACTCAATGGCCGCCGGGGCGATGGGGGTACTTAACGATAACGGTATCGATGTGCCGGGGGAAATCTCGCTCATTGGCTTTGATGATGTGCTGATCTCGCGCTACGTTCGCCCGCGGTTAACGACCGTGCGCTACCCTATCGTCACGATGGCGACTCAGGCGGCAGAGCTGGCGCTGGCGCTCTCGGAAAACCGCCCCGCCCCGGAAATTACCCACCTGTTTAACCCGACGCTGGTCCGCCGCCATTCCGTTATCGCCCCCCAGGAAAACTAAAGGGCGTAACGGTAGAGATGCACGGAAGTGTTTGGGTAGTCGAGCCCGTCGCCGATATAGCGCCAGCCAAAGCGCTCGTAGAAATCCCGGCAGGCGGAATAGAGGTGCAGTTCGTGAAAGCCCATGCTGCGGGCGGTGTCGATAACGTGCTGTTGCAGCAGGCGCGCCAGTCCGCGCCCGCGGGCGGATTCATCGACATAGAGCGCGGCGAGCCACGGGAAGAGATCCTGGCGGCTGATTAAATCGCAGCGCCACAGCCCCACGGTGCCCAGCAGCCGCTCCCCTTCCGTTAACACAAACGTCAGCGGAAGCTGACCGGGGCGCTGGCTGTGTTCAATAATGCTGGCGAAGAAATCCCGCGGCAGCGAATCGCCAAATTCACGCCACAGCCAGTCGGTCACCTGTCCTGCGAACTGCGGCGCATCGTACAAAGGGACGATATTCACATGAGCTTCCCCTGGAAAATAGGCACCGATTCAAACAGATAACCATCAAAGTCCGGCGCATCCTCGTCGGAAAGCTCCAGCAGGCTCTTTTTGACATTCTCCAGATGCTGCCACATCGCCTGCCACGCCCCCATTACGTCCCGGCGGCGCAGCGCCGCCAGCAGGGTCTGGCGGTCTCCCAGCCATTTTAAGCGGTAAGGCCGGCTGGCGATGTGCACGTTAAACTGCTGCCACAGCGGGCTGCTGTCCATGTGGTGCCAGATACTCTCGACGGTCGCCAGCAGCATCTGGTTCTGCGACGCCCCCGCCAGCACCAGGTGGAACATTTTACTGTTGTCCTGAGAGGTGTCGTTCGCGGCGATGGCGCGCTGCTCCTGCTCCAGAATCCGCCGCAGATTATCGATATCGGCCCGCGTCGCCATTTTGGCGGCAAAGGCGGCGATGTTGCTCTCCAGCAGTTGCCGGGCCTGGAGAATTTCAAACGGTCCGACGTCGCTGCTTAAAAAACGCTCTTCTTCGTTTTCATGCTCCTGCGGAATGCGCATCACATAGACGCCGGAGCCCTGCCGGATATCCACCGTCCCCTGCAGTTCCAGCATTAATAGGGCTTCGCGCACGATGGTGCGGCTGACGCCATATTTCTCGGCGATATTGCGTTCAGGCGGAAGGCGCGAGCCTACGGGATAGTGCCCCAGGATAATTTGCGCGCGTAGATCTTCGCCAATCTCCTGGTACTGTTTTTTTTCCGGCGGGACAACGGCTTTTTCCACAATATCACCTGTAACGAATGCCCGCCTCTTTCACCCGGTGAAAGAGGCAAAGCAGAAAACGATGGCTAACCACGGGCCCGGCCCGTGGGGGGCGCTATCTTACCAAATTCAGCGCCTGATCGAGAACTTTCGCCCCGTTTAACGTGCCGTAGGCGACGGAATCGATCACATCGATAGGTATGCTGTACTCGTCGGTCAGCTTCTTGTTCTCCGCCAGCTTAAAGCGCACCTGCGGCCCTAACAGCACGGCGATAATCTCCGCGCTATGGCTTTGTAGTTCATCGCGCAGGCTCTGCTCGGCGATGGCGTATATTTTCAGATCCAGCCCGCGTTCCGCGGCGGTTTTCTCCATCTTTGTCACCACCAGCGAGGTGGACATACCGGCAGAACAGCACAATACGATACGTTTCATCAGGGCTCCTTATTTCCATTCGTCGTCGAGGATGAGCGTTAACTGACGCTCGTCGCTTAAGCGGCGATACCAGGCCAGTGATTTTTTAGGTCGCCGGTCGCGGTTGTGTTGCAGATCGATCTCCACCAGCCCATAGCGGTTTTTGAAGGCGTTCATCGGCGAGACGTTGTCGGTAAAAGCCCACAGCATATAGCCCTGACAGTTGGCGCCGTCTTGCCGGGCGCGCAGGGTGTGGTAGAGATGTTCGCTGATAAAGGCGATGCGGTAGTCGTCTTCAATGGTGCCCTGCCCATTGCGAAACTGGCCTTCGTTCTCCACGCCCATACCGCTTTCCGCCACGAACCACGGGATGTTGCCGTACTCGTTTTTAAGGCGCATCGCCATGTCGTAAATGATAAACGGCCCGATTTCCCAGCCGCGGGACCGGTTCATCCGCCTGCCGGGCAGGTCGAACGGCTCGTAATAATAAGCCGGGTGAAACGGCGTCTGCGGGTGCCATGCCCTGGAAGGGGCTTTTACACGGTGCGGGTAATAGAGGTTGATGCCCAGTTCGTCGACGGTGTTGTCACGAATAATCGCCAGCTCTTCGTCGGTGTAGTCCCACGCCACCTGGTGCTCTTCCAGCAGGGTAAAAAGCTGCGCCGGATAGGCCCCTTTGACCATCGGGTCAAGAAAGACGCGGTTATAAAACAGGTCATACATTTCCGCGGCGCGCTGGTCATGCGGCGCGCGCGAGCGCGGATACGTCACTTCCGGGTTAAGGATACAGCCTACCGTTCCCGTATAGCCTTTTTCACGAAACAGCTTCACCACTTTAGCGGTGGCGAGGTTTTTATGGTGGTTCCACTGCATCCACGTACCGGTGTTCTGCTCGTAGGGCCAGCGCAGGGCATCAAGGTAGACGCGGGTCTGCACCACAATCGGCTCATTGAAGGTAAACCAGCGCGTCACCTTGTGATGAAAACGCTCAAAAACCCTCTGCGCGTACAGCAGGTAAAGCTCCACCACATGCTTTGAGGCCCAGCCGCCGTAGGTTTCCAGCAGATAGCCCGGCAGCTCGTAATGCTCAAGGCAGATCATCGGCACAATGCCGTTTTGCGCCATCTCATCAAACAGCTGGTCGTAGTAAGCGGCATACTCTTCATCCACCACGCCACGCTCGTAGTCGGTCAGAAAGCGCGACCAGTTAATGGAAGTACGGTAGTGGGTCAGCCCGGCCTGCTTCATTAGCTGAACATCTTCACGAAAGCGATGATAAAAATCGGTGGCCACGGCGGGGCCATAGCCGTCATGCCAGACGTGACGATCGTGCTTGTACCAGAGGTCGGGCCAGGAGTCCTGTCCCTCTTTTTTGCCGCTCCAGCCCTCGGTTTGCCAGGCGGAAGCCGCAGCCCCCAGGATAAAGTCGGGCGGTATAGGGAGAGTTTTTGTGCTCACGTCCTGCTCCTTAGGCGTTTTTGGTGGTTGTCGCCGACTCCGCCTGCAGCTGCGCCTGCTCCGCGCGACGTGAAGCGATTTTCACAAACGGCAGGTAGATGATAACGGCGGTCACAATACAGATAAGCTGGGTAACGACCGCGCCCATTGAACCGGCGGTAGAGAGCCAGGCGTTGACCAGAGGCGGCGTGGTCCACGGCACCATCACTACCGCCTTGCCCGCAAAACCGGTAACCGTGGCGAAATAGCCGATCGAGCCGGTCACCAGCGGAGTGATAATGAAGGGGATCGCGAGGATCGGATTAAGCATGATCGGCATGCCGAATATCACCGGCTCGTTGATGTTAAAGATGCCGGGACCGATGGAAAGCTTGGCGATCTCTTTCATCTCTTTACGCTTTGTCGCGATCATCACCGCAATCAGCAGCCCGATGGTCAGCCCGGAACCGCCAATGCTCATGTAGACATCCCAGAAAGGCATGGTGATGATGTTCGGCACCTCTTTGCCCTGTTCGAACGCCGACATATTGACGGTGATCGCCCCCAGCAGCAGCGGCTCACGGATCGGTTTGATCATCTGGTTGCCGTGGATGCCGATCACCCAGAACAGCTGGGCGACAAACATTAGCAGCAGGATCCCCGGCAGGCTCTGCACTACCCGCTCCAGCGGCTGTTGCACGACCTGATAAACGGCGTCGTACAGATACATACCGGTTAACTGATGGAAAACGAAGCCGAAGGTAGCAATGACGGTGGTAGTAATGATCGCCGGGATCAGCGCCGAGAAGGAGGCCGAGACGTTAGGCGGCACCGTATCGGGCATTTTGATTTTCAGGCTGTCGCGGTTTTCCAGCCAGCAGTAAATCTCCACCGACAAAATGGCGATAAACATGCCGAGGAACAGGCTGCGGGTGTCCGAGAACTGGCGCAGCAGGACATCTTTCACGACATGCATCTGCCCGTCCACCAGCATCTCGACGGTGGTGGGGGTGACGCAGATAAAACAGATCACCGCCAGCAGGCCGGGGAACAGCGTTTTGATACCGTTGATGCGCCCAAGCTCAATACCTATCAGGAATACCGCGCCGATATTCAGAAAGTTCAGGGTGGCGTAGTTAATGGCGCTGGTGATGGGCTTAAGCGCCGCGAGGAACGACAGCGACTGGAAGCTGGCCAGACCGTTCTTCGGATCCAGCACCATATTGGAAATCAGAACGGAAAACGCGCCGACAATGATCACCGGCATCAGAGTAATAAACGAAGCTTTGATCGCCATGATATAGCGATAGCTGTTGAATTTTGTCGCGAAACTGCCCAGCGAGTCGATCAGCTTTTCCTGTAGAGCCATGGGTGGGTACCTCGGTAAAGGGGCTTTATTATGATTGCAGGTATACAGCTCACTACCTTTTGGCATACCAAAAATAGCCACCCCGGCAAATTTCTTCTGTGACTCACCTCTCAACACGCCATCTGGCATTCCAAATTTATTTTTACTGGCCTATTTGGCATACCACCTTACAACCCGCGGGGGTTTGCCACCTTGCCCACCCGTTGAGTGTGGTAATATGGCGAACTTCATCAGAGACAGGAACGCATCATGGCGACAATGCTGGACGTTTCACTGCGCGCTGGGGTGTCGAAAGCCACGGTGTCACGGGTACTGAACGGCACGGGTCAGGTAAAAGAGAGCACCCGCAAACGCGTCTTTGCGGCGATGGAAGAGCTGGGTTACCGTCCCAATTTTCTCGCCCAGTCATTGGCGAACCGTACCAGCAACAGCATTGGCCTGGTGGTGTCTACTTTCGCCGGATTCTATTTTGGCCGCCTGTTGCAGCAGGCTTCCCGGCAGACCGAAGCCTATGGCAAACAGCTGATCGTAACCGACGGCCATGACGCGCCGGACCGGGAAGAGCTGGCGGTACAGATGCTGGCGGATCGTCGCTGCGACGCCATTATTCTCTATACCCGCTTTATGAGTGAAAAGGCCATTATTCGCCTGATCGATGAAACGCCGGTGCCGCTTATCGTGATAAACCGCGAGTTGCACCAGGCGCACGATAAATGCGTTTTCTTTGAACAGCAGGATGCCGCGTTCCAGGCGGTGGAGTATCTGATAACCCAGGGGCACCACGATATTGCCTGCATCACCGTGCCCATCCACACCCCGACCGGTAAAGCCCGGCTGATAGGGTATCGTAAGGCGCTGGAAAAACACGGCATTCCCTGGGATCCGGCAAAAGTGAAGTATGGTGATTCCACCATGACGCGGGGTTATGAACTGTGCCGGGAATTTTTGCAGGAGGGGGTTTCGGTCAGCGCGCTCTTTGCCTGTAACGATGATATGGCGCTCGGGGCATCAAAAGCGTTGTACCAGGCGGGACTGCGCATTCCACAGGATATCTCCCTGTTTGGTTTTGACGATGCCCCCAGCGCCCGCTGGCTGGAGCCGGGGTTATCGACGGTTTACCTGCCGATCGACACCATGATCACCACCGCCATCGATCAGGCCATCCGGCTGGCAAATAAAGAGACGATCGCGGCGATCCCGCCCTTTACCGGCACCCTGGTGCTGCGCGAGTCGGTTGCGCCGGGGCCGTTTTTTCCTGGAACGGAACAAACCTCCTGAGCCGCATGTTCCCCTCACCCTGACCCTCTCCCCAAAGGGGCGAGGGGATCAGAACCACGCCGCAGAGGAGCCTTATACCAGCTCCAGCGCCAGCAGCTCTTCGATGGTCTGACGACGGCGAATCAGCCGCGCCGCGCCGTTATCAAACAGCACTTCCGGCAGCAGCGGACGGCTATTGTAATTGGAAGACATCGACGCGCCGTACGCGCCGATGTCATGCAACACGAGGTAATCCCCCGGCGCAACCGCTGCCAGCGCGCGGGTTTCCACCTTGCCGCCCTCCTGCTGGGTAAAGACATCTCCTGATTCACACAGCGGCCCGGCAACCACCGTCTCGATAAGCGGCGCGGCGGTTAAATCACGGCCATCGGCGGCAAGCGCCGTAATATGATGGTAGCTGCCGTACATGGCCGGGCGCATCAGATCGTTGAACCCGGCATCCACCAGTACGAAATGGCGGCTGCCCATCTGTTTAACGCTGCGAACCTGCGTGACCAGCACGCCCGCTTCCGCCACCAGGAAGCGCCCCGGCTCAATCTCCAGCTGCACCGGATGGCCGAGATGCTGCGCAATCTGCTGGCGCGCCGCGTTCCACAGGCTGTAATAGTGGTCGGTATCTACCGCCTCTTCCCCTTCATGATAGGGAATCGACAGGCCGCCGCCCGCTGAAATAGCCTGTAAATCCTGACCAAACTCCATGACCTGGCTGACCATCGCGCCGCACACCTGCTCCAGATGGCCATAATCCACCCCGGAACCAATATGCATATGAATACCCACCAGTTGCAGCTGATAACGCTGAATCACCGCCAGCGCGTCCGGCAGGTCGCTGTACCAGATGCCGTGCTTGCTGTTTTCACCGCCGGTGTTGGTTTTCTGACTGTGACCATGACCAAAACCGGGGTTGACGCGTAGCCATACCGGATGACCCGGCGATACAGCGCCTAACTGTTCGAGCATGTCCACCGACCCGGCATTTACCGGAATACGCAGTTCGCTGACCCGGGCCAGCGTGGCGTCGTCAATCACATCGGCGGTAAAGACAATATCATGGGGATGAGTCTGGGGATCGTAGCCCGCCGCCAGCGCCCGCTCGATCTCGCCCAGCGATACCGAATCCACCTTAACCCCCTGCTCGCGCATCAGGCGCAGAATATGAACATTCGAGCAGGCCTTTTGCGCGAAACGGATCACGTCGAACTGCGTCAGGCGGCGAATTTGCTGGCGGATAATCTGCGCGTCGTAAACCCACACCGGGCAGCCGAATTCGGCAGGCAGGCGCAGCAGGTTGGCAGCGTTCAGGTCGGTGTCTGTGTGCGTCAATGGGCGTGGCATAGCGGTCTCCGTGGCTCTTTTTCTTTATTACGCCACAGGCGAAGCGCAATAAAAAATATCGTTTTATCACGAGTCTATGCAAAAATGATATGGATTCAGGTTATCAGGAAGCCGCTATGCCCGCCGTCAATCTACGCCAGATAGAGATTTTTCACGCCGTGATGACCACCGGTAACCTGACCGAAGCCGCCGGGCTGCTGCACACCTCCCAGCCCACCGTCAGCCGCGAGCTGGCACGTTTCGAAAAGGTGCTCGGCCTCAAGCTGTTCGAACGCGCGCGCGGGCGGCTTCACCCCACGGTACAGGGGCTGCGGCTGTTTGAAGAGGTGCAGCGTTCATGGTACGGGCTGGATCGCATTGTCAGCGCCGCCGAGAGCCTGCGCGAGTTTCGCCAGGGGGAGCTTTCCGTCGTCTGCCTGCCGGTGTTTTCCCAGTCATTTCTGCCGCTGCTGTTGCAACCTTTTCTGGCTCGTTACCCGGAGGTCAGCCTCAATATTGTGCCGCAGGAGTCGCCGCTGCTGGAGGAGTGGCTCTCTGCCCAGCGTCACGACCTGGGGCTAACCGAGACGCTGAACACCCCGGCGGGAACGGAGCGCACGCCGCTGCTAACCTTAAATGAGGTCTGTGTACTGCCGCAGCACCACCCGCTGGCCCACAAAGCGCAGCTCACCCCCGCCGATTTTCACGGCGAAAACTATATCAGCCTGTCGCGCACCGACAGCTACCGGCAGCTGTTGGATGCGCTGTTCGCTGAACATCAGGTAAAGCGGCGGATGGTGCTGGAGACGCACAGCGCCGCGTCGGTTTGCGCGATGGTGCGCGCCGGGGTTGGCATCTCGGTAGTTAACCCGCTGACCGCGCTGGATTACGCCGCCAGCGGCGTGGTGGTGCGCCGTTTTAGCGTTGACGTGCCGTTTACCGTCAGCCTGATCCGCCCCCTCCATCGCCCCTCGTCGGCGCTGGTGGAGGCCTTTAGCCAGCATCTGCAAAGCGCGATACCGCTTATCACCGCCCCGTTAGAGGCGGTGCTGAACGCGACTTAAGAGAGCATAAAAGCGACCGCGTCGGCGGCATGCAGCGCGGCGGTGTCGAAGACCGGGATGGGGGATTGCGCCTGGGAGACCAGCAGGCCGATTTCGGTACAGCCAAAGATGACGCCCTGCGCCCCCTGCTCTGCCAGCCGGGCGATAAGCGCGATGTAATAGTCCCGTGATTCCTCGCTAAAGGTGCCGAGGCACAGTTCATCAAAGATAATCTGGTTGACGCGCTCGCGGTCCGACTCTTGCGGAATGAGGGTCTCGATAGCGAACTGCTCGCCAAGCCGCCCACGGTAGAAATCCTGCTCCATGGTGTAGCGGGTCCCCAGCAGCGCTACTTTTTGCAGCCGCTGGTCAACAATAGCCCGCCCGGTGGCATCGGCGATGTGCAAAAACGGCACCTGACAGCGCGCTTCTATTTGCCCGGCGACCTTGTGCATGGTGTTAGTGCACAGCACAATGCCCTGCGCCCCCGCCTGCTCAAGCCCTGCCGCCGCCTGAGCCAGAATATCTCCGGCTCTTTCCCACTCGCCGCTGCGCTGGCAAACCTCAATTTCGTGAAAATCGACGCTGTGCAGCAGCAGGCTCGCGGAGTGCAGGCCGCCAAGTTTTTCCTTTACGCCTTCATTAATCAGCCGGTAATAGGGAATCGTCGATTCCCAGCTCATCCCGCCCAGTAGCCCTATCGTCTTCATCGCCGTCTCCTTGTGAATGTCTCCACAGTCAAACAAAGTCGCAGCGAAGATTCAACCGGGGAGGGGGCATAAAAAAACCTGCCCGAAGGCAGGTTTAGCGTTAGATTAACCGGGCAAATCCCGCGCGAATTAACGCGCCAGCCAGCCGCCGTCAACGGCGATGGTGTAGCCGTTGATGTAATCAGACGCGCTGGAGGCCAGGAAGACGATCGGGCCCATCAGGTCGCTCGGCAGACCCCAGCGGCCCGCCGGGATACGGTCGAGGATCTCAGCGCTACGCTGTTCGTCAGCGCGCAGCTGCTGGGTGTTGTTGGTGGCCATGTAGCCCGGCGCGATAGCGTTAACGTTGATGTTGTGCTTCGCCCACTCGTTCGCCAGCAGACGGGTAACGCCCATTACGCCGCTTTTGGAGGCGGTGTAAGACGGAACGCGGATGCCGCCCTGGAAGGAGAGCATAGAGGCGATGTTGATGATTTTGCCGCCGTTGCCCTGAGCGATGAAATGCTTCGCCGCCGCCTGAGACATAAAGAACACGCTCTTGATGTTCAGGTTCATCACATCGTCCCAGTCCTGCTCGCTGAAGTTGATGGCGTCTTCACGACGAATCAGACCGGCGTTGTTGACCAGAATGTCGATATGACCGAATTCAGAGACCGCGCGCTCCAGCAATTCCGGGATGGCGTCGATTTTACGCAGGTCAGCGGTCAGGCTCAGGAAGCGGCGACCCAGCGCGGTTACGCGCTCGATGGTTTCGGTCGGCTCAACGATATTGATACCGACAATGTCACAGCCCGCTTCCGCCAGGCCCAGCGCCATACCCTGGCCGAGGCCGGTATCGCAACCGGAAACCACCGCAACTTTACCTTGAAGAGAGAATGCATCCAGAATCATGTTGGTTCCTTAATCTTTCAGCGCCTGCGGCACGCAGGCGTATTTTTGTTATGCCCGGCGCTTAGCGCAGATCTTTAACCGCTACGTGGTCCATGTCATCAAAGACCTGGTTTTCGCCCACCATGCCCCAGATGAAGGTGTATGCTTTTGTGCCAACGCCTGAGTGAATAGACCAGCTGGGTGAAATTACCGCCTGTTCGTTGTGCATCACGATGTGGCGCGTCTCTTGCGGCTGCCCCATCATATGGAATACGCAGGTGTCTTCTTCCATATTGAAATAGAAGTAGACTTCCATGCGGCGCTCATGGGTGTGGCACGGCATGGTGTTCCACAGGTTGCCCGGCGCCAGTTCGGTCAGCCCCATGCTGAGCTGGCAGGTTTCCAGTACGTCAGGCACGAAGTATTTATTGATGGTGCGACGGTTGCTGGTGAGGTTGTCGCCCAGGGTCACCGGCGCGACGTCCGCAGGGGTCACTTTTTTGGTCGGATAGGTGGTGTGCGCAGGGGCGCAGTTGTAATAGAACTTCGCCGGTTTTGCGCTATCAACGCTTGCGAAAACAACCTCTTTCGCCCCTTTGCCGACGTACAGCGCGTCGCGGTGGCCGATTTCATAGCACTGACCGTCTACGGTGATGGTGCCCGGGCCGCCGATGTTAATCACGCCCAGTTCACGGCGTTCAAGGAAGTAGCTTACGCCAAGCTGCTTGCCGACTTCACCGCCTACGGAGACCGTTTTCGCGACCGGCTTAATGCCGCCAACGATGATACGGTCAATGTGGCTGTAGACCATGGTGTATTCATCATCAACAAACACTTTCTCAACGAGAAATTCATTGCGCAGGCCCTGGGTGTCCAGCGTTTTCGCATGCGCGCTGTGGATGCTTTGTCTTACTTCCACGATTACCTCCAACGTCAAATTTTTTACCTGAATGTCACGCAACGGAGCGGATAACGCGTGTTCCGTTTTGCAGTATGGGCACATCTTATCCCTCCGCCAGGGGCTTTTCAATGCCATATAAAACAACGTTTCATTTTTTCTGTAATATATTTCTAAATTTGCCGATGGGATCACGATTGGGGTTGCGCGCCCATAGACATGGGCGATTCAGGCGGGAGTGAAAATGCAGAATTCATCATAGCAAACAGCACGTTAGCGACGTCTTTGACTTTTGACGTTCCGCTATCGCTTTTTGTGTATGAAAACAAAGATGAATTTTTGCGCGGCGTATTTTTTGAGCAAACCGCCGTTACCCCTGGCTTTTATGAGGAAAGTGCGTTGAGCATCACACAACATGAAACAACGTTTTGATAAATTAACACCGGATTTTTGAACCTCAGTGCGCACGCCTGCATGCGGCAGGAGATAAAAGTGCGCCGCGTAGAGTTTGAGTTAGTGTTTCTGTAACTGGCCTTGCCCTCCCTTTGGAGGGCTTTTTTTTGCCTGTCAGGCTACGCGTCGCGCTCAATCGCCAGCGCCACGCCCTGCCCGCCGCCGATGCACAGCGTCGCCAGCCCTTTGCGGGCGTTACGTTTGTTCATTTCATGGACCAGCGAAACCAGAATACGGCAGCCGGACGCGCCGATAGGATGGCCAAGGGCAATGGCCCCGCCGTTTACGTTGACCCGCTTTTCATCCCATTCAAGGATTTTACCCACCGACAGCGCCTGAGCGGCGAACGCCTCGTTGGATTCAATCAGATCAACTTCAGCAAGCTGCCAGCCCACGCGCTCCAGGCAGCGGCGGGTCGCGTAGACCGGCGCAATGCCCATTAACGCCGGGTCGACGCCGACGCTTGCGAAGGCGCGGATGCGCGCCAGCACCGGTAGATTAAGCGCCTGCGCCTTTGCTTCGCTCATCATCATGACGGCAGCCGCGCCGTCGTTAATGGGCGACGCGTTGCCTGCGGTCACCGAGCCGCTGAGTTCGAAGGCTGGCGAAAGCAGCGCGAGCCCTTCGGCGCTGGCGTCGGCGCGGGGCTGCTCATCGGTATCGATAACCAACGGGCGACCGTCGGCTGTATGACCGTTAACCGGCACGATCTCATCGCGAAAGCGCCCGGCGTCAATGGCCGCCCGCGCTTTTTGCTGCGAGCGCAGCGCCCAGTCATCCTGGCGTTCGCGGCTGATGCCGTACTCCCGCGCCAGGTTTTCCGCCGTCACGCCCATATGGTAATCGTTGAAGGCATCCCACAGCCCGTCGTGAACGAGGCTGTCGATAAGCTGGCTATTGCCAAGCCGTGCGCCGGTGCGGCTGTCGGTCAGTACGTGTGGGGCGCGGCTCATATTCTCCTGGCCGCCCGCAATGACCACGTCAGCTTCACCGCACTGAATCGCCTGCGAGGCCAGATGCAGCGCTTTCAGCCCGGAACCGCAGACATCATTAATGGTAATAGCCGATACCGTTGTGGGCAGGCCGCCTTTGATTGCCGACTGGCGGGCGGGGTTTTGCCCGGCTCCGGCGGTCAGCACCTGGCCTAAAATTACTTCATCAACGGTCTGAGGATGGACACCGCTACGCTCAAGCAGCGCCTGCACGACATAGCTGCCCAGCTCGACGGCGGAGTGGTGCGACAAGGCGCCCTGAAAGCAGCCGATAGGCGTGCGGACCGCAGCAACGATAACGACATCTTTCATTTCTACCTCAGCGCAAGTTGAACCCGGCAATAGTAGTACGTTGTTATCAACTATTTTCGTAATTGTTTAAAAACGGTGAGATTAGTCACGCAGGGAGGGGAAATAGCAGAAGAAGCGCGGCGGCGTTGGCCGCCGCGCAGACCCGGATCAGTTATTTACCGGAATTACCGCGCCTTTATATTTGGTGCGGATCCAGTCCTGAATCTCTTTCGAGTGCAGCACGTTCACCAGCGCAACGATATCTTTTTTCTTCTCGTCGCCGCGGTGCACGGTGATGATATTGGCGTACGGGTTATTTTCGCCGCTTTCCACCGCGATCGGATCTTTCACCGGGTCCAGCCCGGCATCGATGGCGTAGTTGGCGTTAATGACCACCGCGTCGCCTTCATCATTGTTATACATCTGCGGCAGCAGGGAGGCTTCGACGTTCGGCAGGAACTGCAGCTTTTTCGGGTTCTCCACGATGTCGCTGATGCGCGCGGTCACTTTGTCGATGCCTGGTTTCAGTTTGATTACGCCCTCTTTCTCGAAAATAGAGAGGATGCGCCCCTCTTCGGAAACCGCGTCACGCATAATGATTTTGCCGCCCTGCGGCAGATCTTTCAGCGATTTCACCTTCTTCGAGTAGATGCCGATCGGCTCGATATGAATCGCGCCCGCGCTGACGAAATCGTAATCCTTGTCGTCGGCGTGATCTTTGAGCACGCTGTTCAGGTACGGAATGTGCTGGAAGTAGTTAGCGTCGATCTCGCGGCCCGCCAGCGCGGTGTTCGGCAGGATGTAGTCCTGGAACGGTTTGATCTCAAGTTCAATGCCTTCCTTCGCCAGAATCGGTTTCGCCTGCTCAAGGATCTCCGCGTGCGGCACGTTGGAGGCGCCGACGGTCAGTTTGTCCGCCCAGGAGGAGAAGCTCAGGGCGCTTAAGGTGACTGCGGCGATAAGCGTAATTGTGGTTTTCATGTTGTGTTTTTCCTGATTATTAGCGTTTGTCTAACAGAGAGGTAATGGCGTCGCCGCAGAACTGGATGATGAAAACGATCGCCAGAATGGTTACCGTCGCCACCAGCGTGACATCGCCATGGTTTCGCTGGAATCCTTCCAGGTAAGCAAGATTTCCTAAACCGCCTGCGCCAATGACCCCGGCCATTGCGCTGTAGCTCACCAGAGCAATCAGCGTAACGGTGATGCCAGAGACCAGCGCAGGCGATGATTCAGGCAGCAGCACCCGAAAAATCAGCGTGCTCAGGCGCGCGCCCATCGAACGGGTCGCCTCAATCACGCCTTTATCCACTTCGCGCAGGGCAATCTCCACCAGCCGCGCGTAGAACGGTGCCGCGCCGACAATCAGCGCCGGCAGCGCGGCGTTGGCCCCCAGAATGGTGCCAACAATGGTCTTGGTAAACGGAATCAGCAGCACAATCAAAATGATGAACGGGATGGAACGAAAGACGTTCACCACAATGGAGATGACGCTGTAGAGCGCGCGGTTCTGAAACAACCCGCCTCTGGCGGTCAGGAACAGCGCCAGCCCGAGGATAATCCCCAGCACAAAGGTCGCTACGCCGGAGAGCGCCGTCATGTAAAGCGTCTCCTGGGTGGCCGCCCACAGCTGTTCCAGTTTCAGATGGGGAAAAAATGTCTCAACCATGCTTAATGACCTCGCCTTCAATATCGCTGTTGCGTAAATCCGCGAGGATATTGGTTACCTGTTCCTGTGTTGCCACAACGTGAACCCATAGCTGGCCAAAAACACCGTGGGCCGTCTGGGTCATTTTGCCGTGCAGAATATTAAACGGCAGCCCGTAGCGCAGCGTCAGCTCGCCAACCACCGGCTGATGCGTGCTGTGGCCGGTAAAGGTCAGCTTAATCACCGTGCCGTCCAGATCGTGGGTCAGATCCGGGTTGAATTCATCTTCTTCATACTGGCTAATCTGGCGCACAAACTGCCGGGTAATAGGCTGCTGCGGGTGGGTGAAAACGCTAATGACATCGCCCTCTTCCACCACCTTGCCGTTCTCCATTACCGCTACGCGGTCGCAGATTTTGCGCACCACGTGCATTTCGTGGGTAATCAGGACGATGGTCAGCTTAAAGCGACGGTTGATATCCAGCAGCAGATCCAGAATCTGATCGGTGGTCTGCGGGTCCAGCGCCGAGGTCGCCTCGTCGCACAGCAGCACATCCGGGTTGTTAGCCAGCGCGCGGGCGATCCCTACGCGCTGTTTCTGCCCGCCGCTAAGCTGCGACGGGTAAGCCTGTTCGCGGCCTTTCAGCCCTACCAGTTCAATCAGCTCCGCCACGCGCGCTTTAATGGTCGCTTTCGGCGCGCCGGCTATCTGCATGGAAAAGGCAATGTTCTCGCTAACGGTGCGCGACCACAGCAAATTAAAGTGCTGGAAGACCATGCTGATTTTCAGCCGGGCCTGGCGCAGCGCTTCACCGCGGGCGGCGGAGATATCCTGGCCGTTAATGACCACGCTGCCGGAAGTGGGTTTTTCCAGCCCGTTGAGCAGGCGGATCAGCGTGCTTTTCCCGGCGCCGCTGTAGCCGATAATGCCGTAAATTTGTCCCTGCTCAACCGACAGATTGACGCCGTCCACGGCGGTAATCGACGCTTTTCCCTGGTCGAAAATCTTAGAAATATTCCTGAGAAGGATCATTGCGTACTTTCCGTTTAGCGGTTTAGCAGTATGGATGTCCAGATGATAATAATCAGTCATGAATATATTTCAAATAACTAAATAGCCAATGTTTATACCTTTTTGTACTAAGTAGCGGCATAACACATCATTGTGAGTTATGGATTTATTCAGCATTGGTTAGCTAAAAAATGGATAAACACGGCGCAAAATGACGCTAAGCCACTGGTTTTAAGGCTAAAAACGCCCATTTTTAGCAATCAAAACATCCAGACGGCTACCCGCCTTAGCTTCTCGATGTCTAAACAGAGCTTTATATTACTTTTCGCTCTAAAACCTGCATAAACATTCTTTAATTGCGCAAAACCGCACTTCTATTATTCGACCATTACGTCAATGCTCGGGTAAATAGCCATGTCAGTAATGCATTCAGTAAGTGAACTAATCGGCCAGACACCAGTTTTGCAGTTACATAAGCTGGACACCGGGCCGTGCGCGCTGTTTTTAAAGCTGGAGAACCAGAACCCTGGCGGCTCCATTAAGGACCGCGTCGCCCTGTCGATGATTAACGAAGCGGAACGTCTCGGCCACCTGCGGCCGGGGGGCACTATTATCGAGGCCACGGCGGGGAACACCGGGCTGGGACTGGCGCTGATCGCCGCGCAAAAAGGCTACCGCCTGGTACTGGTGGTGCCGGACAAAATGAGTCGGGAGAAGATTTTTCATCTGCGGGCGCTGGGGGCGAAAGTGGTGCTGACCCGCTCCGACGTGAATAAAGGCCATCCGGCTTACTACCAGGACTACGCTCGCCGCCTCGCCCAGGAGACGCCGGGGGCCTTTTATATTGACCAGTTCAATAACGACGCCAACCCGCTGGCCCATGCGACGACCACCGCGCCGGAGCTTTTCGAACAGCTCGATGGCAACATCGACGCCATTGTGGTGGGAGTAGGATCGGGCGGTACGCTCGGCGGGCTACAGGCCTGGTTTGCTGAACATTCACCGCACACGGAATTCATTCTTGCCGACCCGGTGGGCTCAATCCTTGCCGATCGGGTCGAGCACGGCCATTACGGCGAAGCGGGCTCCTGGCTGGTGGAGGGGATCGGCGAGGATTTCATTCCGCCCCTGGCCCATATTGATGGCGTGCAGAAGGCCTTGCGGATAAGCGACGCCGAGGCGTTCGCCACCGCGCGAGCACTGCTGCAAACCGAAGGGGTGCTGGCAGGCTCCTCTACCGGCACGCTGCTGGCCGCCGCGCTGCGCTACTGCCAGGCACAGACCAGCCCCAGACGGGTGGTGACTTTCGCCTGCGACAGCGGCAACAAATACCTTTCCAAAATGTTTAATGATGACTGGATGCGCCAGCAGGGGCTGCTGAGCCGGCCAGAACACGGTGATTTAACTGATTTTATCGCCCTGCGCCATGATGAAGGCGCGACCGTTATCGCCGCTCTTGACGACACCCTGGCGACGGTGCTGGCGCGGATGCGCCTGCATGACTTCTCGCAGCTGCCGGTGCTGGAAAACGGGCGCGTGGTGGGCATTGTCGATGAGTGGGATCTGATTCGTCACGTCCAGGGTGACCGCAGGCGTTTTTCGCTGCCGGTGAAAAACGCGATGACGCGCAATGTGGAAACCCTTGACCGACATGCGCCGGAGAGCGCCCTGAGCGCCATTTTTGACCGCGGGCTGGTGGCGGTCATCACCGATAACGACCGCTTTCTGGGGCTGATTACCCGTAGCGACCTGCTGACCACCTGGCGTAACCGACTCGAACAATAAGGAACGAAGATGAAAACATTAGCCACCAAAAGCGTACACAGCGGCACGTTTTCCGATGCGCACGGCGCGGTGATGCCGCCGATTTATGCCACGTCGACTTTTGCTCAACCCGCGCCGGGGCAGCACACCGGTTATGAATACTCCCGCAGCGGTAACCCTACCCGCCACGCCCTGGAAACAGCCATTGCGGAGCTGGAAGGCGGCACGCGCGGATTTGCTTTCGCCTCGGGGCTGGCGGCAATCGCCACGGTGCTCGAACTGCTGGATAAAGAGAGCCACATTGTCGCGGTTGACGATGTTTATGGCGGCACTTACCGGCTTATCGAGAACGTACGCAAGCGCAGCACGGGGTTGACGGTAAGCTGGGTGAAGCCAGACGATCTGGCGGAGCTGGAAGCGGCCATCCGCCCGGAGACCCGCATGATTTGGGTGGAAACCCCCACCAACCCTCTGCTGAAACTGGCGGATCTGCAGGCTATCGCCGCGATTGCCCGGCGGCATAACGTGCTAAGCGTGGCGGACAACACCTTTGCCTCGCCGGTGATCCACCGCCCCATTGAGCTGGGGTTTGATATCGTGGTTCATTCGGCGACGAAATATCTGAATGGTCACTCTGATGTGGTCGCCGGGCTGGCGGTTGTGGGCGATAACCCGGCGCTGGCGGAGCAGCTTGGGTATCTGCAAAATGCGGTAGGCGGCGTGCTCGATCCGTTTAGCAGCTTTCTGACACTGCGCGGTATCCGCACGCTTTCGCTACGCATGGAGCGCCACAGCAGCAACGCGCTGGCGCTGGCCAGCTGGCTTGAGCAGCAGCCGCAGGTAGAAAAGGTCTGGTTTCCGTGGCTTGAATCCCACCCGCATTATCACCTGGCGCGTAAACAGATGGCCTTGCCCGGCGGCATGATTTCGGTAGTGGTAAAAGGCGACGACAGGTACGCCACGCAGGTTATCAACAGGTTGAAACTCTTTACGCTGGCGGAGAGCCTCGGCGGCGTAGAAAGCCTGGTAAGCCAGCCATTCAGCATGACCCACGCCTCTATCCCACTGGCGCAGCGGCTGGCGAACGGCATTACGCCGCAGCTTATCCGCCTGTCGGTAGGGATTGAGGATGCCGATGATCTGATTGCCGACTGGCAACAGGCGCTGGGCTGAGATTTTCTGAACGAAAGGTAGCCCGGATAAGGCGTTTTTACGCCGCATCCGGGCCCCCCGATGCGCTTCGCTTATCGGGGCTACCGGCCCTTTTACTTTGAGCCAATCCCGTTAAGGATTTCCAGCGCGTCGGCAGGCAGGGTCAGCTGTCCGCTTGCCAGGTTCTCCTGCAGATGCGCAGGGGATGAGGTGCCAGGAATCAGCAGAATATTCGGCGCGCGTTGCAGCAGCCACGCCAGCGCAACCTGCATCGGCGTGGCATTCAGACGCTGCGCCACCTGGTTCAGCTCATCAGATTGCAGTGGCGTAAAGCCTCCAAGCGGGAAAAACGGCACGTAGGCGATGCCCTGCGCCGCCAGTTCGTCAATCAGCGCGTCATCGTCGCGCAGGGCCACGTTATACATATTCTGCACGCAGACCACCGGCGTCATTTTTTGCGCGTCGGCCACCTGCTTCGCCGTCACGTTGCTCAGGCCGATATGGCGAATCAAGCCGCGCTCTTTGAGCGTAATCAGGGTCTCCAGCTCCGCCTCCAGCGAACCTTCCGCCGGGCCATGCGTTCCGTGCATGCTGCGCAGGTTAACCACTTCGATCGTCTCCAGCCCAAGATTGCGCAGGTTGTCTTCCACCGCGCGGGTCAGCTCTTCTGCGCTGAATGCTGGCAGCCAGTTGGCTTTGTCATCACGGCGTGCGCCAACTTTGGTAACGATACAGAGATCTTGCGGATAAGGGTGCAGCGCTTTTTTAATGATCTGGTTGGTGATATGCGGCCCGTAAAAATCGCTGGTGTCGATATGGTTAACGCCCGCTGCGACCGCGTCACGCAGTACCTGAATAGCCTTTGCCTCGTCGGCAGGCGGCCCAAAAACGCCCGGTCCCGCCAGTTGCATTGCGCCATAGCCCAGGCGACCAACCTCACGGTCGCCAAGCCGGTAAGTAAGCGTAGGTTGAGACATGGAGTACCTCCTGTGTGGTGTGTCGCCACATTGTAGGGTGTGCGCCGCCAGGGCAACAGAGAAATAAGTGCGATAAGGCCCGGCGAATCTGAAAAATTAATATCCCTGAAATTCACGGGGGCGCTACATTAATAATGTAAGCGCTGATAGAGCAAATAAAGAAACTGACGAGGACGCCCTATGATATATCCTGAGATGCCAGCAAATGAAACCGAGCGTATTAAATCGCTTTATATGATGGACTTACTGGATAAAAAAGATGACGCCCGTTTCGATCGTTTAACCCGGCTGGCGAAAGCGGCATTTGATGTGCCTATCGCGTTAATTAGTTTATTGGATCGTGACCGCCAGTGGCTGGCTTCCTGTAGCGGCGATATCGGCGTGCGTGAAACGGCGCGCAACATCTCTTTTTGCGCCCACGCGATCCTTGCTCAGGGGATCTTCATCGTCAAAGACGCCAGTATTGACGAGCGTTTCCACGATCATCCCTTCGTTCAGGGCGAGCCACATATCCGCTTTTACGCAGGCTGCCCGGTGCGCCTGCCGGATGGGGCTATTGCTGGCACCATCTGTATTATCGATAACAAACCGCGGGATCTCAGCCCGGAAAATATCAATACGTTAATTGACATCGGCGCTATCGTTGAAGACGAATTATATATTATCAGCATGGCGATGACGGATTCCCTGACCGGGCTGCCGAATAAGCGAGGCTTTTATAAATTAGGTGAAAAGCGGTTTAAATGGTTAAGCGATAATAAACGATCGTTTAGCCTCGTTTATCTTGATGTAGAAAATATCACGGCGGTTAACGATTTTTTTGGTCATCACGAAGGCGACAGCATGTTAAAGCGGTTTTCCACCTCGCTGGGCCAGTGCCTGCACAAAAATGACATCGCCGCCCGTGTTGAAGGGGGAAAATTCGTGGTGATGCTCGGCCACGATGACGACAGGGATGTAGACACCTTCCTCTTTAGCCTGCAATCACGCATTGACGACCTTAATGAAAAGGCGCATGAAAAGTATCGCCTCCACTACGCGTACGGCATCGTCCCTTACGATCCGGACCAGTACAGCAACCTGGTGGAGATGGTCAATAACAGCGAGCGCGTGATGTACCTGGAGCGGAAAAACCCGCCGCAGCGCTCGTTTAACCCAACGAGTAACAAACCTGCCTGACGGCAAAACAAACCCGGCGTTGCAACTGCGCGCCGGGTGTCGCCAGTCAGTCCCGCGCCAGCCAGCTACGCATCATTTTTTCAATCTGCGTTGTCAGTTCGGGAAGCGAATGCTGCCGCGACCGGCCGCACAGGCGGGAGGGCTGCTGGCAAATGAGGCATTTGCGCACGGGCGCGCCGGACGCTTCGCGGCTTAATGGCTCGCCTGAGGATGCAATCACATCGAAGTCCCACAGGCGGCCCAGCGGATGACCGTCTTCCAGTTCCACTACCGCCGCTTTAATGATCTGCGCCTCCTGCTCCACCGCCCACAGCGCCTCAGGCCCGGTATCGAGCCAGTGAACTTCGCGGCTCAGGACTTTCCAGCCGCGCCGCCAGAGCAGTTGATCCCCTTCCCGTAGCGCTTCGGCCATAACGTGCCGGTAGCCAATGCTGTCTTTTACCGGACCTGGCGTGACCAGCGTCAGTGAAAGCACCGGCTGATGAAAGCGCGTCAACAGCGCCTGCTGGCGCATCGCCCGCTGCTCCCGCGCGGTGAGTACATCCGTCAGTGAAACAGCTTCTCCGTGCATTAATGGCGAAAAAGTGTGACTCCCTGTTTGCTGCATAACCTGTCCTGTTGTTCCATTAATTTCTGTTGTTCCAGTGATATATTCTGCCAGTTTACGCATGTTGCTGCCATCCTGGCCGATTCGCTGGGCAACATTAGAAGAAATATCGCGCCTTACGGCAAATAATTCGTGACTCTCTTCGCAAATTCGCACTCTTCGCCGCCCGCGCTGCGGGCGGGTAACCGGTAAAAATGACGGCATACCGCCAGTACCGCTTGCTGCCGTTGGCGCGTCGCTGGCGGATAAACAGCCAGCCTGCTCGTCCCTTTTCGGGTTCGTAAAACGGCTGTCGGCGCAATAAATACTCGTTCCGTGAGTACTATCGCGCCATTTCAGGCATATGCCATATTTTTAAAGTTATTCAAATTCTAATATCGGGCACTTGCCTCATCTGTCAGCTTGCTTTTGCCCTTATACTTTCTCTAACCTGCCGGGACTCTTTTCCTTTTTCATACCTTTTTGCCCCCTCCGTCCTTCTTTGTTCTGGCGCTTTATTGCGCCGTTATTGATTCAAAAGTTATATCCATGCGCGCCAGAGTGAGTCTTTTTTTATTGCATTGGCGGTCGTACCATACCGCCATTACCTTTATCCGCACTCTGCAGGAGGATTTATGCCAGGTCAGTCTTCAACCCCC
>NZ_HE578946.1:427555-447673 GCF_000321045.1 Phytobacter massiliensis JC163 | reverse complement strand
GTCACTCCCCTTCTGAAAAAGCCCTCCGATTGTCATCGGGGGGCTTTTTTATTTTAAAAGAAATTAATTCACATTAAAAATAAGAAACTCAAAACCATCATTTTTAATAATACCAACTTATAAAAGAGATATATCAAAAGTCTTTATATATTCTGAATTTTAAAGCGAAATAGCAATAAATGTGCAATCAGCTTGGTTTAGGAATAAAAACCATTGTATTTTGATCGACTCAATACCTCTGCTTTTAGCTATAAAACAAAAGAAGCACTTTATTTTTGCATTATTTTAATGTTTTTATTACATGGAGTTGTTATGAAAAAGATTTGCAAATGGTTAACCGCTTTTGTTGTTGTCGGTGCATTAGCTGGCTGTGCGCGTACCGCGCCTATTGATAATATTCAGACCTCTGTTGGCGCAGGCTATAGCGAAACTCAGGTCAAAAACGCCATTTTCAAAGCGGGCGTTGAACGCGAATGGATTATGAACGAAGCCGGACGTGGCGTTATCAAAGCCCGTCAGCAAAGCCGCGACCACGTAGCAGAAGTCCGCATCAACTACTCCGCGTCGGGTTACACCATTACTTATGACAACAGCCTGAACATGCAGGCTTCCGGCGGTAAAATTCACCGCAATTACAACCGCTGGGTCAATAACCTCAATAAAGATATTCAGGTTAACCTTTCCGCAAGCGCTATCAAATAAATACGCTTAAGCCTGGCCCCAATCGACCGGGCCGGGCCTTTTTATTTTATTGGGCCAGGAGCTGCCCAACACCCTTTTACTCGCCCCGGACAGGAAGTCATGTATACCAAGGATACCCTCAGCGCACTGGATGCGATTACCGAAGCCCAGCGTATTGCCTTTGCGCCAATGCTTTTTCAAACCGCGCTTTGCCTGCGCAACAGCAACGTACTCTCTTATCTTGATAAACAGGGAAAAGCGGGGGCCACGACAGAAGAAATAGCCGAAAACAGCGAATTAGATGAATATGCCGTTGGCGTTCTGCTGGATATGGGGCTGAGCGGTCGCATTGTCACCTACCAGGACGGGCGCTATTTCATGGCCAAAGTCGGCCATTATCTGCTGCATGATGCCATGACGCGGGTGAATATGGATTTTACCCAGGACGTTTGCTATCAGGGGCTCTTCTATTTAGCAGAGTCGTTACGGGAGTCAAAACCCGCCGGGCTGCGCGTTTTTAACGACGCCAAAACCATTTATCCAGTGCTGTCGCAACTGCCTGATGAGGTGCGCCAAAGCTGGTTCGCCTTCGATCACTACTATTCAGACGGCGCATTTGACGCGGCGTTACCCTATGTTTTCGCCCACGGTCCCGCCACCCTGTATGACGTGGGCGGCAATACCGGTAAATGGGCGCTGCGCTGCTGTGAATATGACCCGACGGTTGCGGTAACGATTCTCGACCTGCCGCAGCAAATCGCCCTGGCGCGCCCCAATATCGAAAAGGCGGGGTTAGCGGAGCGCATCCGTTTTTATGCGGTCGATATGCTAAGCGAAACGCCGCTCCCGGCGGATGCCGATATCTGGTGGATGAGCCAGTTTCTGGACTGCTTCTCGCCGCAACAAATCGTCGCCCTGCTTCGCCGTGTCGCCGCGGTGATGAAACCCGGCGCGCGGCTCTGCATCCTGGAGCTGTTCTGGGACGCGCAACGCTTCGAGGCCGCCTCCTATAGCCTTAACGCCACCTCGCTCTACTTCACCTGTATGGCTAACGGCAACAGCCGTTTTTATAGCGTAGAGAAATTTTACCGCTATCTGGAAATGGCCGGATTCCGCGTCGCGCAGCGCGTGGATGGGCTGGGTGCCGGGCACACGCTGATGGTATGCGAAAAGTATTAATAACGCGGATACGGGTTGATGGAATTTGAGTTAACAGTGATCGACTGGCAGGCCAGAGCGCCAGGGCTTGGCGAAGTGTCGCAATGGCGGCAATGGGCGCAGCAGCCTTACGCTATCGACCCGCACGCGCCGCAAGCGAAACTCGTGGAGCTGCCGATGATGACGGCGCGACGGTTGAGCTCCGGCAGTAAACTGGCCGTCGAATGCGGCCTGGCGATGCTGCGTCGCCATGCTATTGACGCGGTGGTTTACACCAGCCGTCATGGCGAACTTGAGCGCAATCACAGCATCCTGCAGGCGCTGGCAAGGGAGCAAAACGTCTCGCCGACGGATTTTACCATGTCGGTGCACAATGCGTCGGTCGGCAGCCTGACCATCGCGGCGAAGCAGCCGCTGGTCTCGTCTTCGCTGTCGGCGGGTATCGATACTTTTCAGCAGGGGCTGTGCGAAGTGAAGTGCCTGCTTCAGGCCGGTTATCAGCGCATCCTGATGGTGGATTTCGACGGCTTTTTGCCTGAGTTTTATCATCCGTCGCTGCCGGGGAGCATGCCCACCTGGCCCTTTGCCGTCGCGCTGGTGCTGGAGTCTGGCCGCGCGCTGCGCTGCGAAGCGCTACCGGGTAGCGAGAGCGAAGAGCCGCCGCTGCCGCAGAGCATGCAATTTTTGCAGCACTACCTCGGCGAAAAGCGCGAGTTTACCCTTCAAGGCGAGCGCCGCCAGTGGCGCTGGAGTCGGCAATGAGGGGCCTTGCCAGCATACTGAGCCGCCTGTGGCGCATCCCCATGACGGGGCTGTGCTTTGTGCTGTTTGGTGTGGGCGGCGTACTGCTCTCATTAACCTGGTTCAACCTGCTGACGCTTTTCGTGCGCGACAAATGCGTCAGGCGGCGCGTTGCCCGACGCAGTATCTCCCTGAGCTTTCGCTTTTTCCTGAGCGTAGTGAAGTACCTTGGGCTACTGGACATACAAATCCATGACGCAGAGAGCCTGCGGCGCGAACGGGGCTGCCTGATCGTCGCTAACCACCCCTCCCTTATCGACTATTTGATGCTGGCTTCGGTAATGCCGGAAACAGATTGCCTGGTAAAGAGTTCGCTGCTGCGCAACCCCTTTGTCTGCGGCGCGATCCGCGCGGCGGATTACCTGGTGAACAGCCAGTCGGAGACGCTGTTGCCCCAGTGTCAGCAGCGTCTTGCCAACGGCGACACCCTTCTGATCTTCCCGGAAGGCACCCGCACCCGGCCAGGTGAAAAAATGACGCTGCAGCGCGGCGCGGCCAATATCGCCGTGCGTTGCAACCGCAACGTGCGCATCGTCACCATCCATTGCACCGAACATATGCTGGGCAAACAGTGCAAGTGGTATGACGTTCCCCCCACCAGGCCGGTGTTTACTGTCACCCCCGGCGAGCAGGTGGCGATTAGCCGCTTTAGCGACGCTCCCGGACAGGAGCCTGCATTAGCGGCAAGGCGGCTCAATCAGTACCTTTTGCAGCAATTACAAAACGTTAAACCACCCATGGCAGGACTTAATGATGCAAGCGCTTTATCCTGAAATCAAAAATCTCATTATCGATACATTAAACCTCGACGAGCTGACGGCGGACGATATTGACGCCAATGCGGCGCTGTTTGGCGATGGCCTTGGCCTGGACTCTATCGATGCGCTGGAGCTGGGCCTGGCGGTGAAAAACCAGTACGGCATTGTGCTGTCGGCAGAAAACGAAGAGATGCGTCAGCACTTCTATTCGGTTGCCACGCTGGCCTCCTTTATTCACTCACAACGCGGCTAAGAGTCATTTATGTCAGAACATAACGCTATTTATCTTGAGGTCTCGGGCCTGTTAACCAAATTGTTCGACGTTCCGCCAGAGACGATCACCCCGCAGGCGCGCCTGTACGAAGACCTGTCGCTGGACAGCATCGACGCCGTCGACATGATTGTTCATCTGCAAAAGAAAACCGGCAAAAAGATTAAGCCGGAAGCATTTAAAGCCGTTCGTACCGTCCAGGATGTGGTGGACGCGGTTGCACAGCTGTTGCAAGAAGCGTAAGGGTGCGAGCTTTGCAAGCGCTGGCGGGGCTAAAGCGAATGTCGGGGGCGGCGATCCTTGTCTGGCCGTTCGCCATCTGCTTTGGCTTACGCTATGACAGCCTGCGCTGGATCCTGCCGATCATGATCCTGCTGCTGGTTCTGCGCCTTAGCCAGACGCGGCAAAAAACAGGGCCGATGCGCCCGGTGCTCCAGCGCATGGCGCTAGCGGGCATTGCGCTGTGCATTGCCAGCTGGCTGCTTAAAACCCACCAGCTGCTGCTCTTCTACCCGGTCGCCGTGAATGGTGTCATGCTGGCGTTGTTTGGCAGTTCGCTATGGAGCGCGATGCCGCTGGTGGAGCGGATCGCCCGCTGGCGCGATCCGGCGCTTTCGCCCACTGGCGTACGCTATACCCGGCGCGTGACGCAAATCTGGTGCCTGTTTTTTATTGGCAACGGCGCAATGGCGCTTTTTACCGCGCTGCATGGCGACATTACCCTGTGGACCGCCTGGAACGGCGTCATTGCCTATCTGCTGATGGGGGCGCTGATGGGCGGCGAGTGGTTGGTGCGCCGCCGGGTTATGGAGCGCGACAGATGAACGCGCCGCTCCCGTTAAAGCAGTGGCTTAGCCCCGCCCGTCCTGATGAAACGCCCATTGCCTGGGGCGACAAACAGCGCTGGACGCTCGGGCAGCTTCGGCGTGATGTCGCCCGGCTACAGGCCTGGCTGCGCCAGCAAAACGCGCAGCGCTGGGCGCTCTGCTTTGATAACAGCTATCTCTTTATCGTCGCGCTGCTGGCCACGCTGGGCGCGGGGAAAACGCCGGTGATACCGGGCCATCGCCGTCTGGCGCTGCTTGAAGAGCAGCAGGCGCTTTTTGAAGGGCTGCTGAGCGACGAGCCGATGAGCTGGCAGGGGCCTTTTCACTGCGTTACGTCCTCGGACGCGGCTTCCCCGCCCCCCTGGCGGCAGAGGCTATCACTGATAGCCAGACCCTTGAACTCTTTACTTCTGGTTCAACGGGCCAGCCCCGGCGCATCGTCAAAAGCATCGCCTCGCTGGATAGAGAAGCCGGGCTGCTGGCCTCTCGTTTCGCCGGGCGGCTTCACCACTGTCGGGTGGTCGCGTCGGTGATACCGCTGCATCTGTACGGCTTAACGTTCCGTATTTTTCTGCCGATGGCCCTTGGTCTCCCTCTTCACGCAGAGACGATCCGCTATGCCGAGCAGCTCTCCGCCCTCAGCGACCGCTACCGCTATCTGTTTGTCAGCAGCCCGGCGTTTTTAAAGCGCCTGGATCATCGCCTGACGCCGCCCCGGCTTGCCATGCTGCTCTCCGCAGGCGGGGCGATGGGCCAGCAAGAGGCGGCGGCGGCGCAAGCATGGTGCGGCATCTGGCCGGATGAGATTTACGGCAGCACCGAAACCGGCGTGCTCGCCTGGCGTAGCCGTGAGCACACATCCTCCCCGTGGCGCCCTTTTCCTGGCGTCGTGTTCACCGCGCGGGAAGAGAGTTTCATCGCCCATTCGCCGCTGATCGACAGCCCGGAAGGGGTGCAGCTCGACGATATTCTGCATTTTGACGCCAGCGGCGCGTTCCATCTGGCTGGGCGTCGCGGGCGGGTGGTGAAAATCGAAGAGAAACGCATCTCCCTTTGCGATGTTGAGGGTCGCCTGCTGGCGCTGGACGGCGTGCGCGATGCGGCGGCGCTGTGCGTGACGCGCAACGGTCGGCAAACCGTTGGCGCATTGCTGGTGCTTGACGATACGCAGCCGGAGGCCTGGCAGGGTCAGCGCGGCAGAGCGTTGCAGCTTAAGTGGCGTCAGGCCCTGCGCCCATGGCTTGAGCCCGCGGCGATCCCGCGCTACTGGCGGGTAGTGGATGCCATCCCGGTTAATACAATGGACAAGCGTGTCTACACGCAGCTACAGGAGTTGTTTAATGAAACCGCGTGAAATGGCGCGTCAGTCGATCTCCCCCGAAGAGATTGCTGTAGTGCTGCATATCTCCCCTGACCTCGCCTGGTTTAAAGGCCATTTCGCCGTGCAGCCGCTGTTGCCTGGGGTGGCGCAGCTCGACTGGGTGATGGGCTACGCCAGCGCGCTGCTCGCCCCCGGCTTTCGTTTCCACAGTATTCAGAATGTGAAATTTCAGGCTCCCCTGCTGCCGGGCAATACGGTCTCGCTGACGCTACGCTGGCAGGCGGCGCAACAAACCGTGACCTTTGTCTACGAACGCCTTGATGGCGACGCGCGTCATGCCGCCAGCAGCGGGAAGATCCGTCTATGCCGGTAGCGTTTTCCCCCTGCGTGGTGATCCCTTGCTACAACCACGGCGCGATGATGGCGCAGGTACTGGCGCGCCTGGAGCCGTTTAATCTGCCCTGTTTCGTGGTCGATGACGGCAGTGAGCCGCAGACGAAACAGACCCTGGAGCAGCTTGCCGCCCGCCACGACAACCTGCGGCTGATCAGGCTGGCGCAAAACGCCGGTAAAGGCGTGGCGGTAATCCGGGGGCTTGACGCGGCGGCGAAGGCCGGGTTCAGCCATGCGGTACAGGTTGACGCCGACGGGCAGCACGCCATTGAAGATATTCCCGCGCTGCTGGCGCTGGCCGCCAGCCATCCCCATGCGCTTATCTCCGGCCAGCCGGTCTATGACGATTCCGTTCCGCGCTCCCGGCTGTATGGCCGCTGGGTAACACATATCTGGGTGTGGATAGAAACCCTTTCCCTGAGCCTGAAAGACAGTATGTGCGGTTTTCGCGTCTACCCCGTCGCCCCGACGCTGGCGCTGGCAGAGCGCGCCAGCATCGGCCAGCGCATGGACTTCGACACCGAAGTGATGGTGCGTCTGTACTGGCAAGGCACGGAAAGCTACTTCGTGCCCACCCGCGTCACCTACCCGCAGGATGGCCTTTCGCACTTTGATGCCCTCAAAGATAACCTGCGGATTTCGCTGATGCATACGCGGCTCTTTTTCGGCATGGTTCCACGCATTCCCGCCCTGCTGACCCGCCGTCGCCACCGGCACTGGGCCGAGCAGCCAGAGATAAAAGGGCTATGGGGAATGCGCCTGATGCTTGCGGCCTGGCGGCTGCTGGGCAGGCGGGCGTTTGCGCTGCTGCTCAGGCCCGTCGTGGCGGCCTACTGGTTAAGCGCCGCCACCCCGCGTCGCGCTTCACAGGCGTGGCTTGCCCGCGTGCGTAGTCAGCTGGCGGCGCAGGGCCGCCCCGTCCCTCCTGCTCTGAACAGCTTTGCCCATTTTGTCCGCTTTGGTAACGCCATGCTGGATAAAGTCGCCAGCTGGCGCGGCGAGTTGCAGCTGGGCCGCGACGTCGTCTTTGCCCCCGGCGCATGGGAGGCGATGGATGCCGCCTCGGCACGCGGGAAGCTGCTGCTGGCCTCGCATCTGGGGGATGTGGAGGTCTGCCGCGCGCTGGCGAAGCTGGAGGGGGTAAAAACCATCAACGCGCTGGTTTTTAGCGACAATGCGCAACGTTTTAAGCAGGTGATGGCGGAGATGGCCCCCCAGGCAGGGCTGAATCTGATCATGGTTAACGACATCGGCCCGGAGACCGCCATGCTGCTGCGTCAGAAGCTCGACGACGGCGAATGGGTGGCTATCGTCGGCGACCGAATCGCCGTTAACCGCCGGCCCGCCCGCGAACATCGCGTGGTCTGGGCGCCGTTTATGGGCCAGCCTGCCCCCTTTCCGCAGGGGCCGTTTATTCTTGCCGCGCTGCTACGCTGCCCGGTGGTGCTGATTTTCGCGCTCCATCAGGCCGGGCAGCTGCATATTCACTGCGAAAGGTTCGCCGACCCGTTGCCGCTGCCGCGTGGCGAGCGTCAGGCGGCGCTTGAGCAGGCGGTGGCGCGCTACGCCGCCCGGCTCGAACACTTCGCGCTGCTCTCTCCGCTGGACTGGTTCAACTTCTTTGATTTCTGGCGGCTGCCAGACGACACCGAAAAGGAATAAAGGTGCTTAACGATCCCCGTTTTACAACCGAAGTAGAGCTCACCGTCCCGTTTCACGACGTCGATATGATGGGCGTGGTCTGGCACGGTAACTACTTCCGCTATTTTGAAATTGCCCGCGAAGCGCTGCTCAATCAGTTCAATTACGGCTACCGGCAGATGAAAGCGTCCGGCTACCTGTGGCCGGTTGTGGACACGCGGGTGAAATACCGTGACGTGCTCACCTTCGAACAGCGCTTTCGCGTGCGCGCCACGCTGGAGGAGTACGAAAACCGCCTGCGAATCGGCTACCAGATTTTTGATGCCGCTACCGGTAAACGCACGACGACCGGCTACACCATTCAGGTGGCCGTTGAAGAAGCCAGCCGCGAGCTGTGCTTCACCGCCCCGCCCGTGCTGTTGCAGTGCATGGGGGTGGCGTAATGAGACTGTGGCCGCTCTTTCTGCTGCTGTTAAGCCCGTGGGTCAGCGCCATGACGCTGGACGATCTCCAGCAGCGTTTTACCGCCCAGCCGGTGATCCGCGCCCATTTCACCCAGACCCGGCAGATTAAAAGCCTGCCGCAGCCCCTGCACTCCGAAGGGGAGATGCTGCTGGCCCGCGGCGAGGGGCTACTCTGGCAACAGCGCGCCCCCTTCCCCATGCTGCTTATCCTCGACGATACGCGGATGGTGCAGGCCATCGACGGTCAGACGCCGGAGGTGATTACCGCTGCGTCAAACCCGCAGATGTTTCAGTTTAACCATCTGCTGCGGGCGCTGTTTCAGGCCGACCGCAAGGTGCTGGAGCAAAATTTCCGCATTGAGTTTGCCGACATGGGCCAGGGGCGCTGGACGCTGGCGTTGACGCCAACCACCACGCCGCTGGATAAAATTTTCGCCACTATCAGGCTGGCTGGCGCTGACTACCTTGAGTCCATCACGCTTCTCGACAAGCAGGGCGATCAAACCGCGATTGCCCTTTCTCAACATCGTATAACCCCTGCCCGGCTGACCGAAGATGAACGCAAACGTTTTGCCACCCGCTAAAGCGCGCGGGGCGCTGCTGGCGTGGGCCTGTGCCTGTCTTGCTATGCTCGGCGTGCTGCTGATGCTGTTGCCGCAGACCAAAATAAACAGCAGCGTGCTGGCGATGCTGCCAAAACAGATGCTGGGGACAGTTCCGCCTGCGCTTAACGATGGTTTTATGCAGCGGCTTGACCGCCAGCTTGTCTGGCTGGTCAGCCCCGGCAAAACCGCCTCGCCGGAGGTAGCTGAACGCTGGTATCAACAGCTGCGCGCGCTGCCGCAGCTCTCCCAGGTGGCAGGGCCGATGGACAGCGCCAGCCAGCAGGCCTGGGGGGCGTTTTTCTGGCAGTACCGCACCGCGCTGGTTGACGACGCCACCCGCGAACGTCTGCGGGACAATGGCGCGAAGCAGGCGCAGTGGATCCTGTCTCAGCTCTATTCCGCATTCTCCGGCGTCAGCGGCAAAGAGCTGCAAAACGATCCGCTGATGCTGATGCGCGGCTCGCAGCTGGCGCTGGCGAAACAGAGCCAGCGTCTGCGCCTGATGGACGGCTGGCTGGTCACCCTGGATGACGACGGCAACTACTGGTATCTGCTGCATGGCGAACTGGCGGGTAACTCTTTCGATATCAGCCAGGCCCACCAGCTGGTTGACGAGCTATCAGCCCAACAGCAGGCGCTTGTGCATGACTACCCGGCGGCCCGGCTACTGTCACGCGGGACGCTGTTTTACAGCGACTATGCCAGCCAGCAGGCGAAGCGTGATATCTCGACCCTCGGCGTGGCGACCCTGCTTGGCGTGATAGCGCTGATTGTCGCGGCCTTCCGCTCCGTGCGCCCGCTGCTTCTGTGCCTGCTGTCGATAGCCGTCGGCGCGCTGGCGGGCACCGTCGCCACCTTACTTATCTTCGGCGAGCTTCACCTGATGACGCTGGTGATGAGCATGAGCGTCATCGGCATCTCTGCGGATTACACCCTCTACTATCTGACCGAGCGCATGGTGCACGGCGCACAGGTATCGCCCTGGCAAAGCCTGATCAAAGTGCGCAGTGCGCTGCTGCTGGCGCTGGGCACGACGGTCGCGGCGTATCTGATCATGATGCTCGCCCCCTTCCCCGGCATTCGGCAGATGGCGGTTTTCGCCGCCTGCGGCCTGAGCGCCGCCTGCCTGACCGTTATTTTCTGGCACCCGTGGCTGTGCCGAAACCTGCCGGTACGCCCGGTTCCGGCCATGACGCTGATGCTGCGCTGGCTGGCCGCCTGGCGGCGCAGAAAAGCGTTGCAGCTGGGCCTTCCCATCGCGCTGGCGCTGGTCTCCCTGGCCGGTCTCGCCACGCTGCGCATTGACGACGACATCTCCCAGCTCCAGGCGCTGCCGCAGTCGATTCTGACCGAAGAGAGAGCGATGACCCGCCTTACCGGGCAAAGCAACGATCAGAAGTGGTTTGTGGTGTACGGCGCAACGCCGGAAATGACGCTAACCCGGATGGAGGCGTTTGTCCCGGCGCTGGATGCAGCTCAAAAAGAGGGCATCATCAGCGGCTATCGCACCATCCCGCTTAATTCGCTGGCGCGCCAGCAGCAGGATCTGGCGCTGTTACAGCAGGCGCTTCCCGCCGTGGAGCAGGCCTGGCAACGCGCCGGGTTAAAAATGACCGCCCCGGACCTGCGCGCCACGCCACTGACGGTAGAGACCTGGCTTGCCAGCCCGGCCAGCGAAGGCTGGCGGCTGATGTGGCTAAGCCTGCCGGACGGCACAAGCGGCGTGCTGGTGCCGGTCAACGACGTGAAAAAAAGTGATGAGCTGAAAATCATGGCCGCCACCCACCCTGGCGTGGCCTGGGTCGATCGCAAACAGGCGTTTGACTCGCTATTCGCCCACTACCGCATCGTCCTGACCGGATTGCTGGCGGCAACGCTCGCGGTTATCGCCTGCGGCGCGATGCTGCGCCTCGGCTGGCGCAAAGGGCTGGTTAGCGTGGTTCCCTCGCTGCTGTCGCTCGGCTGCGGCCTGGCGGCGCTGTCGCTAAGCGGGCAGGCCGTTAACCTGTTCTCGCTGCTGGCGCTGGTGCTGGTGCTGGGCATCGGCATTAACTACACGCTGTTCTTTAGTAACCCGCGCGGTACGCCGTTAACCTCCCTGCTGGCAATTAGCCTGGCGATGCTGACCACACTACTGACGCTCGGCATGCTGGTGTTTAGCGCCACCCAGGCGATCAGTAGCTTCGGCATTGTCCTCGTCAGCGGCATCTTCACCGCCTGGCTGCTTTCACCGCTGGCCATGCCCACTAAGAAAAGAGAAAAACGATGAAAATCAAATTGCTTATGAGCGCAACGGTGCTCTGCGCCACGCTGCTGGCTGGCTGTAGCCACACCACCCGCCAGAGCGATGGCCGCCCGCAGGCCTGGCTGCAGCCCGGCACGCAGGTCACGCTGCCCGCGCCGGGCATTACCCCTGCCATCAACGTGCAACAGCTTTTAACGGGGACGTTCAACGGCAAAAGCCAGTCGCTGCTGGTGATGCTCACCGCCGACGAGCAAAAAATTACCCTGGCCGGTCTCTCTTCCGTTGGCGTGCGGCTGTTTTTGGCAACCTATGACGCAAGCGGCCTGCGCACGGAACAATCGATTATGGTGCCGCAGTTGCCCCCCGCAAGCCAGGTGCTGGCCGATGTGATGCTGAGCTACTGGCCGGTCGCCGCATGGCAATCGCAGCTACCCGAAGGGTGGACGCTTACCGACCAGGGCGACAAACGCGAGCTGCGTAACCCGCAGGGCCAGCTGGTCACGGAGATTACCTACCTGCAACGCAAAACGATGCGCCAGCCGATTAGCATTCAGCAGCACGTTTTCCACTACCACATCACGATTCGCTATCTGGGTGACTGACATGATTTATATCTCAGCGGTCGGAACCATCAGCGCGCTGGGTAAGACCGCCGCCGACACTGCCGCCAACCTGATATGCGGCAAAGCGCCCGGCATGCGGCTGCGCGAAGGCTGGCTGTCCGGCAATCTCAGCGCCGTTCTGGGCGGCGTGGATGATAACCTGCCCGCCATTCCAGCCTCTTTTGCAGACCACCACTCGCGCAATAACCAGCTTTTGCTGGCGGCGCTGGGGCAAATTCAGCCGCAGGTGGATGAGGCCGTCAACAAATATGGCCGCGAGCGTGTCGGGATCGTGCTTGGCACCAGCACTTCCGGGCTGGATGAGGCGGACAGGCATGTCAGCCTGACCCATCACCAGCAGCCCAGCCTGGCGTGGCGCTATCCGCAGCAGGAGCTGGGCGATCCCTCCCGCTTTCTTCGCCGCTGGCTGGGGCTGGAAGGCCCGGCATGGACCCACTCCACCGCCTGCTCCTCCAGCGCCCGCGCGTTAATCAGCGGACGGCGGCTGATTGAGGCCGGGCTGGCGGATGCGGTCATTGTCGGCGGCGCGGACACCCTAAGCCGGATGCCGATTAATGGCTTCAACAGCCTGGAGTCGCTCTCACGTACCCTGTGCCAGCCTTTCGCCCGCGACCGTAACGGCATTACCATCGGCGAAGGGGCGGCGCTGATGGTGCTGACGCGCGAACCGCAGCCCGTGGCGCTTTTGGGCGTCGGTGAATCCAGCGACGCCTGGCATATCTCCGCGCCCCATCCGCAGGGCGAGGGCGCCGTTCGCGCCATCAAACAGGCGCTGAGCGATGCGAAGCTTGAGCCACGTGACATCGGCTATATCAACCTGCACGGCACGGCGACGCCCCTTAACGACCAGGTGGAAGCCGGCGTGGTAAGCGCTATCTTCGGCCAACAGGTGCCGTGCAGCTCCACCAAACCGTTAACCGGCCACACGCTGGGGGCGGCGGGCATAATCGAAGCGGCTATCAGCACGCTCATTTTGCAGCACGGCCTTCCTCTGCCGCCGCAGGATTTTCGCGCATCGCCCATCGACCCTGCGCTTCCGGAATGCGGCATTCTCCGGCAGCCGCAGCCGCTACGCCTGCCCGTCGTTATGTCCAACTCGTTTGCCTTCGGCGGCAATAACGCCAGCATTATTCTGGGGAGAGTCGCATGAGCCGCTATCTTCCACCCGCCGACTATCTTCCCCATGAAGCGCCGATGGTGCTGCTGGAGGAGGTAATTGCCGTGAGCGATGAACGCGCGCATTGCCGGGTCACGGTGAACCGTCACGGCGTACTGGCCCCGTTTATTACCGCGGAAGGCGACCTGCCCGGCTGGTTCGCGCTGGAGTTAATGGCCCAGACGGTAGGCGTCTGGTCGGGATGGCACCGCCATCAGAGCGGGCAGCAGACCATCACGCTTGGCATGGTGCTTGGCGCGCGCGAGCTGGTGTGCGCACCGGGATACTTCCCCGGCGGCGACACGCTGGATATTGACGTCAGGCTGCTGATGCAGGACGACCGTTTTGCCAGCTTCGAGGGCGAAATACGCTCTGCTAAAGGGCATGCCGCCACGGGCCGGGTGAATACCTTCCAGCCAACGGCGGAGGAGCTCGCCTCGCTTTTTACTCAGGGAGAGAAACAATGAGCCGTTCAGTTCTGGTTACCGGCGCCAGTAAAGGCATCGGGCGCGCTATCGCCTGCCGCCTCGCCGCCGACGGGTTTGATATTGGCGTGCACTATCACCGCGACCGGCACGGCGCGGAGCAGACGCTGGCAGCGCTGGAAAGCGCGGGCGGTCATGGGCGGTTACTCTGTTTTGACGTCGGCTCGCGTGACCAATGCCGTACCGTTCTCGAAGAGGATATCGCCGTTCATGGCGCGTGGTATGGCATCGTCAGCAATGCGGGCATCGCCCGCGACGGCGCGTTTCCGGCGCTCAGCGAAAATGACTGGGACGCGGTCATTCACACCAATCTCGACAGTTTTTACAACGTTATCCACCCCTGCATTATGCCGATGATCGGCCTGCGCCAGGGTGGGCGCATTGTGACGCTCTCTTCCGTCTCAGGCGTGATGGGCAACCGCGGCCAGGTCAATTACAGCGCGGCGAAGGCGGGCATTATCGGCGCGACCAAAGCGCTGGCGATGGAACTGGCAAAGCGCAAAATCACCGTTAACTGCATCGCGCCGGGCCTTATCGACACCACCATGATCGAGATAGAAGCCGCGGCGCTTAACGAGGCGATGGCGATGATTCCCATGAAACGCATGGGCAAAGCCGAGGAGGTCGCCGGGCTGGCCAGCTATTTGATGTCGGATATCGCGGGCTACGTCACGCGCCAGGTTATTTCTATTAATGGAGGAATGCTATGACACGTCGTGTCGTCATTACAGGGATGGGCGGCGTGACTGCCTTTGGCGAAAACTGGCAGGATGTGTCCCGCCGTCTGCTGGCCGGGAAAAACGCCGTGCGCAGCATGCCGGAATGGCAAATTTATTCAGGCCTGCATACGCTGCTGGGTGCCCCCATCGACAACTTTACGCTGCCCGAGCACTACACCCGCAAGCGCATTCGCGCGATGGGACGCGTCTCTTTGCTGTCGACGCGCGCCACCGAACTGGCGCTTACCCAGGCGGGGCTGATTGACGATCCGGTGCTGACCAACGGGCAGACGGGCATTGCTTACGGCTCGTCGACCGGCAGTACCGGCCCCGTCAGCGAATTCGCCACCATGCTGACGGAAAAGCACACCAATAACATCAGCGGCACAACCTACGTGCAGATGATGCCGCACACCACGGCGGTCAATACCGGTCTTTTCTTGGCCTGCGCGGCCGGGTTATTCCCACCTCCAGCGCCTGCACCTCCGGCAGCCAGGCGATAGGCTACGCCTGGGAGGCCATCCGCCACGGTTACCAGACCGTGATGGTCGCCGGTGGGGCGGAGGAGCTTTGCCCTTCCGAGGCGGCGGTGTTTGATACCCTGTTTGCCACCAGCCAGCGCAATGACGCCCCCGAAACCACCCCCTCCCCCTTCGATCAGCACCGCGACGGCCTGGTGATTGGCGAAGGGGCCGGGACGCTTATTCTGGAAGAGCTGGAACATGCCAGAGCGCGCGGCGCTAAAATTTATGGCGAGATAACCGGTTTTGCCACCAACTGCGACGCCGCGCATATCACCCAGCCTCAGCGGGAGACCATGCAGGTTTGCATGGAGCAGGCGCTCGCCACCGCCGGGTTGAGCCCGCAGGATATTGGCTATATTTCCGCGCACGGCACCGCCACGGAGCGAGGCGATATTGCTGAAAGCCTTGCAACGGCCGCGATCTACGGCGAACAGGTGCCAATTTCTTCACTTAAGAGCTATTTTGGCCACACGCTCGGCGCCTGCGGCGCGCTGGAAGCCTGGATGAGCCTGCAAATGATGCATGAGGGGTGGTTTGCGCCGACGATTAACCTGACGCAGCCGGATGAGCGTTGCGGCGCGCTGGATTACATTATGGGCGAACCCCGCCGTATCGAGTGTGAATTCCTGCAAAGCAACAACTTTGCCTTTGGCGGAATCAATACTTCGTTAATCATCAAACGCTGGCCGTAAAGGTGCTACGCGTCGCCATCGGCAAAATAGCCTTGTTATGCGACGAGGCTCCGCGTCTGCTGCAACAGCAGGCAGCGGAGGGCGTCCGACGCGCAAGCTGGCTGGCGGGGCGGGAGCTGCTACGCAGAGCGATGGGGGTTACTGCGCTGCCTGATATGGTGACCGGCAGCAATGGCAAGCCCCATTTTAGCGACGCTTCGCCGCTGTGCTTTAACATCAGCCACAGCGGCGGCGATGTCGCGGTGCTGCTTGGCGACGACGGGGAAGTCGGGTGCGATATCGAGCGCGTTCGCCCGCGCAAAAACTGGCCTTTGCTGGCCGGGGCGGCGTTCAGCGAAAGCGAGCGGCAGACCATCGCCGCGCTAGCCCCCGCTGACAGGTTAGAGATGTTCTGGCAGATCTGGACACGTAAAGAGGCGATAGTTAAACAGGCTGCCGGTAGCGTCTGGCAGATGGACACTGCCGCCAGCGCCGGGCTGTTTGTCAGCCAGTACCGGATTGCCGACACGCTGTTGCTGGCGCTTTGTACGCCGCGGCCACACAGGCTGGAAAGAGATGATTTTCAACTCTGGGGATATGAAACGCCGGTAAGCATTGAGCGGCTGGAGCAGAAGACTGGAGCGGGTGACAAAGGTAAGACATACCGGTAAAAAACAAAAAATGAGTTATAACTTTTTACATCAACGTTCGCAGAGCTTCAAATCTCCTTTTTCCTAAAATTAGGACAGTAGAAAATACTGTCGAATTATAATATGCTTTTAAAACGTATACTCGTGATTTAAAAATTATTTTGTAATTATTAATAAATGTTTCCAAACCGTAGAGTAAATCAGGCTACCGCTTTCAAACCTGATGGGCGATGGTTATGTAAGTCCAACTCAGCATTGAGCTGAGCCGCCTCAATTTGCCTGATGGAAAGTAGACAATTATGATCATGTTCCGTAGCTGCTCTGGAGAAAAATCCCCGCTAAGCCTAGCACAGCCTGACTGATAACAAAGGATTTACCCCTCCAGGACTAAGCAAGTACCAAATCCGAGTGTGATTTTTCGGCCCCCATTGTGGAAATACTGTGATTTTTTACTCAAAAAATAAATTGTAGTTCATTCTCTATCTATAACAACGCGCCACCTTATTAAGGGTAGTATATCCTTCGAGAAGATATTTTCGCTCCAACGTTTCGAGAAGTGACCAACTTTTTTCTGTTCGTTTCGTTATCAACGTGCCATGTTCTGAAAAGATAAGACCTGAATAAGGTTTTACGGGCTCTCAACTGTTTTTGGCTAAAACTATTAGGTGGACAGATTGTAGGGCTGTTTCGCTCGTCGAGAAAAAGTCTGGCCTTGCTCGATTCTTTTCGCATTACTGCTATAGTTTATATACTTCCCTATTAAGTTGGGTAGTTGCTTGTAACCACTTAAAGTGTTCGTAGCCCGCAGACGAGCCATTTTTATCAATATTAACAAGCGCATAACAATAAATGTAATGATATGATCCTGGAGTTGGCATCATGACAAATTACATGTACTTAATTTACATTTTCGAAGAAAAAATTACTCCATGGCGCTTTGCCTTCATCATCAACCCTCACCTTGCTGTGCAAAGAATTAGAACGATGCCCTCCTCTTCGCTGAGCTCGATGTTAAGCCATCAGGACACACTTCAGTCACAAAGCGGCTCAAACCCCTACCAAGCTGGTCGGGACATACGCACTGTCGCCACCGTAGATCTTGAGCGAGGCACTATGGTGGCTATTGATCATAGTTTTCGTTTATGGTCACCAGCAACCGCTCTGTTCTTTATTGATGATGAGGGACGCCTTCAGGTTTATCGAGCGAATTTTGCTGATATCTATCCAATTAACTCCATCGTCCGTCGATATGAAGAAATGGTCAGCATATTTGGTAAGCGTCCCGCTCCAACAGATATTCCTGTAAGTCAACTTGCGCGTGCTGATAAAGCTATGCGAAGAGAAGAATCTACTGCGGGAAGTGATCGTAGTAGACGAATGAATGAGCCCACACGCCCACTTACAAAAGCCGAACGTTGGCAGGAGAGAAAAAATCTCATCAGTAAAGGCCAACGTAGCGTGTATCCTGATGCACAGACGGCAGCTAAACGGCTGACAGAAAATAATGTGTCGGTCGAAAAAGCCAGGCTTGCTCAGAACGTTTATGGACGGGCAGGGCAATCCATAAACGCAGTCGAAGCTATGCCTGATGTGCCGGAAGGCTGGATTGACATAAGCAATGATGAGGGAGCTCTGTCTAAAATGGGACTCACGTCCAAAATGCTGGCTGATAACTCTCTAGATCCTAATTTTTTCGCCCGTGTGTACGCCCCCGATGAATACGTATTTGGAAAAGATATGAATCCTACCGTGGTTTTTCGTGGAACGCGGCCAGATAAAATGGTGGACTGGGCCAACAATGCAGCTCAGGGAATGGGTCTCAATTCTCCTTATTATGACAAGGCGGTTTCCATTGGTAGTAAACTTGCTGACAGTGCTCAAAAAATCGATATTGCTGGCCACTCCCTTGGCGGCGGCCTAGCATCTGCTGCCGGGCTGGCAAGTGGTAAAGCAACCTGGACATTCAACGCCGCGGGGTTGAACAGTAGTACGGTAAGAAAATATGGCGGTGAACTTATAGGTGATGGTTCTTCAATATCTGCCTACCGAGTAAATGGAGAGATGTTGACAAAAGCTCAGGAAATAAGTTTTTCAGATCTTCAGGATGCTAATTTTGACACCTCGCTTTTCGCATTAAAAATCGGCATTTCAAATATATTGCCTGATGCCATAGGTCTACCTCAAACGCTACCAGGTGGAACAGGAAACATGCTGGATAAGCACGGGATGTCACAGGTAATAAATTGCATTGAGGCGCAAAAGGATGAGGATATTGGAATTATTAAAAACAGGGTTTAGCAAGCAAAAATTAGCATCCTTGATGCTATTCCCTTTTCTGTTTTTTCTTTTATCGGCATGTAATGACATGAAAAAAATAGATCCAGAAAAACATTTTGCGGGTGCGCAGCTTGTGCTTGCTAAAGCGATTGAGGCGGCAGATCGTAGTGCCGTTTTACGTCTGGCGAAAGAAACAGACCTGAATACGCCTGGCTCCGAGGACCTTACTCTACTTTTTTATGCGATTAATGAGTCAATTTACAATGATAACCCGCCCGAACGATTGGAGATTGTGTCAGATTTGGTTCGCGAAGGCGCTGATCCGCTACAACCACAGAGAAATATGCCAGGTAGCCCGGCGGAAGTCGCGGCAAAGGGCGATAAAGACATTTGGTTAAAAGCATTACTGGATGGAGGGATGGATCCTAACGCCCGCGATAAGCCTTATCATGTCCCGCTGATTTTCTCGACTCTCGAATCGAAAAACACAGCCACACTGGCTCTGATGCTTGAGCGCGGAGTTGATATTAATACAAAGAATTCACTCGGTGAAACACCACTGGTGGATGCCTTTTTCAAAGGCGACTTTGATAAAGTTTTCTTTCTGTTAGAGCACGGAGCCGATCCTAATCCAGTAAATAAGCAAGGCCGTTCCTTCAGGCAGATGGTGGACAGAAAGATCCATCAGGTAAAGGAAGGCAGTGACTATTACAATAACTTAAAAAAACTGGATGCTAAAATGCGCAGCCTCGGTGGTTGAATCACAGCTTAAACCGGCGCCTATGCTGAGTGGTGAAAGTCTGTCCTTTTAAAATATGAAACAGCGCTGCAATAGTGAACTACTACCGGCAGGGGTTGCCGGATAATTTATCCCGCTGCTACGCGTATTCACACCCATAGCGGCTAGGTGATAGTTGAAGCATGGCACCAGCCGGTTGTCATCTGGAAATCAATGCGACAGTTGCTGATTTATCAAAGAAAAGTACGGAAGACTTGAATCTGGAGCGGGTGAAGGGAATCGAACCCTCGTATAGAGCTTGGGAAGCTCTCGTTCTACCATTGAACTACACCCGCTTCGAGGTGTGACAGGCATTATAAACCTTACGCGTCGCCTGGCAAGAGACCAGGCGACTAAGCGGCGATTAATTAATCGCTTAGCATTTTGGCGGTGAGCCCTGCGGCGGCAGATAACGCAGCGGATCGATGGCGGTGGCCTTGTAGCGAAGCTGGAAGTGCAGCCGCACCGAGTCGGCGTCGCTGCTGCCCATGGTGGCAATTTTTTGCCCAATCTTCACGCTCTGCCCGTTATTGACCAGCAGCGTCTCATTGTGGGCGTAAGCGGTAATGTACTCTTCGCTATGCTTGATCATGATGAGGTTGCCGTAGCCACGCAGCTGGTTACCAACGTAAACCACCTTCCCTGAGCCTGCAGCGTAGACCGGCTGCCCACGGTTGCCCGCGATATCAATCCCTTTATTGCCGCCGTCCGCGTTGGAATAAGTCAGAATGACCTTCCCCGTGGTCGGCCAGCGCCAGCAGCGTTGCCCAACGGGTGGCCAGGAGGCCTGCGGCACGACGATAGATTTGGCCGTTTTTGTCGTTCTGCTCGCGCTTTTCGAAGAGGCGGATTTCGAGGTGCCATTCACCTTAAGCCGCTGCCCCACCTCAATGGTATAGGGGGGAGAGATATTATTCAGCCGCGCCAGCTCCTGGACGCTGGTGCCGGTCAGGCGAGAGATACGGTACAGCGTATCGCCCCGTTTCACCGTATACACATCCGTGCCGGAGGACTTACTGCCGGAACAGCCCGCCAGCAGTGCTACCATCAGGCAGATAGCAACGGGTAAT
>NZ_HE578946.1:381165-427149 GCF_000321045.1 Phytobacter massiliensis JC163 | reverse complement strand
GGCTTCCTGCACGCAAAACAGATCCTCTAAGAGTGTGGATGGCTCCTTATTCTAGCAGCCAGCAGGCGCTTGCCAACCTCTCAACCTTCGCTGGGCGCAAAAGGATAACCCGCAGCGATAATCTGCATGATTTCCGGCTGCCAGTTAACGGCAGGCATCTTCACCAGCGCGGGGTAAAACACCTGCGGGGAAGGGAAAACATCCACCACATAGCAATGCTGTAACTTTGCTGGGTCAACCTCGGATGAGGGAAGCAGCGTCGCCGCCTCCAGCCCCGACTCCAGCCACTCTAAAATGACCCCTGGCTGCGTGATCTGCATAATCACCTTCGGGTTGCCGCCTGCCTTACGGAACAGGTCGAGCAGCATCTCATACGTACCGGAATCTTTTGCCCGATGCAGCAAAACCAGGGGAAAGGCCGCGAGCGCCTGATAATCAAAAGGCGATGACGGCGCCTCTGACAGGCAACGTTTATTGATAACCGCCACCGGCTTTATCGGATCAAATGAGACAAAATCATACCCTTCGCTGCGGTAGGGCCGCTGAATCATGGCGAAATCAATATGGCCTTCATTAAGCAGTGTCTCTAAATGGCTGGAGTCGGTTACCGATATATTTATTTCAATATGCGGATGCCGACGATACAGCTCCAGCAATAACGGTTTGAACCAGGACTGGAAAAGATGGGTCAGGCCGATTTTTAACTGGAATTGTTCCTGATGGGCAATAGCTACCGTTTCCCTGGCGGTGTCTTCAATCTGACGTAATATCTCGCAGGCTTTGCGATAAAGAAAGTAACCCGCTTCCGTGGGTTCGATCCGGTTTCCCTGGCGGGTAAACAGCGATACCGCCAGCTCCTTTTCCAGCTCCTGAATACGTTTGCTAAGCGGCGGCTGCGCCATATTCAGCACTTTCGCTGCCTGGCTGACGGAGCCCTGCTCCACAACACGGCAGAAATAGCGCAATCTTTTCAGATCCATAGCGGGTCGCTCTGTAATGATAAGGCGCTCAGTATCACACTTGTCGAATCAAAGCGAAAGCCTGCTTTATTTTCACTATTGCCCTAAATAATTAACATTTTTGAAAAAATTACCTTTTTGATCTGCTTAGCCTCAGGAAAACGGTATTTGCCTTAGCGCCATGACAAAAATAGGGTATCGCCAGGTTTTCATTTTTTTCTGCAAAAGGAACAGGCTATGTCTGAGTCACAAAATAGCGTTTCCGATTTACGCTCGGCGCTGGAATTATTAAAAACGTTACCCGGCGAATACGTTGAAACCAATACCGAAGTCGATCCGCACGCGGAGCTTTCCGGCGTATACCGCTACGTGGGCGCTGGCGGAACCTGCCAGCGCCCCACCCGTAAAAACGGCCCGGCGATGGTCTTCAAAAATATTAAAGGTTTTCACGATATCAGCGTGGCGATTGGCCTCAATGGTTCACGTCAGCGCGTAAGCCATTTTCTGCGCTGCGCGCCGGAAAAGCTGGGCCACCTGTTAAAAGAGTCGGTTGCCAGCGCCATTCCCCCTGTCACGGTGGATAACGCCGTCTGCCAGGAGGTGGTACATCTGGCAAGCGATGCCGATTTCGACCTGCGAAAGCTGCTGCCTGCGCCAACCAATACCGAAGAGGATGCCGGGCCGTATATCACGATGGGGCTGTGCTACGCCTCCGATCCCGAAACACATGAATCCGACATCACCATTCACCGCCTGTGCGTGCAGAGCCGTGACGAGCTCTCTATGTGGCTGACGCCGGGGCGCCATATCGACGCCTTCCGCATGAAGGCGGAAGCCGAAGGGCAACCGCTGCCGATCTCAATCAGCATCGGCGTGGACCCGGCCATTGAGATTGCCGCCTGCTTCGAGCCGCCGACCACGCCGCTGGGCTTCAATGAACTGAGTATCGCCGGGGCGCTGCGCGGTAAGGCGGTGGAAATGGTGCAGTGTAAAACCATCAACGAAAAAGCCATCGCCCACGCCGAGATTGTCATTGAAGGCGAGCTGCTGCCGGACGTGCGCGTGCGTGAGGACCAGAACACCGATACGGGCCGCGCGATGCCGGAGTTCCCCGGCTACACCGGCGAAGCCAAAGCGGCTATTCCGGTTATCAAGGTAAAAGCGGTCACCCACCGCACCCATCCTATCTGGCGCACCACCGTCGGGCCAGGCGAAGAGCATGTCAATATGGCGGGCATTCCAACGGAAGCCAGCATCCTGGATATGGTGGAACGCGCCATGCCGGGCAAACTCCTGAATGTTTTCGCCCACTCGGCAGGCGGCGGCAAGCTGCTGGCGGTGCTGCAATTTAAAAAATCCTCTCCGGCGGATGAAGGCCGCCAGCGTCAGGCCGCCCTGCTGGCGTTTTCTGCCTTCCCGGAACTCAAACATGTGATTCTGGTGGATGAAGATGTCGATATTTTCGACAGCGACGACGTGCTGTGGGCAATGCAGACCCGCTACCAGGGCGATGTCGATACGGTGACGATCCCCGGCGTGCGCTGCCACCCTCTCGATCCGTCGCAGGTGCCGGAATACAGCCCGTCCATTCTGCAACAGGGCATGTCCTGCAAGACGCTGTTCGACTGCACGGTGCCCTTCCACCTGAAGCACAACTTCGAGCGCTCTAAATTTAAAGAGGTGGACGTGAAACGCTTCCTGCCGGATTTCGAATAACGCTATTGCCGGGCCGGGGCCTGTTTTGGTAATGCCTTTCTCAGCGTAATAGGCTACGCTGATGGGCTGAGTACATGGCCCGGTATGTGCCGGGTCGTTTTTGATTTACAGGAGTTTTCATGACCCGGGAACATGTCATACTGCTGGATGCCCAGGACGCCCCTTCCGGCACGCAGGAAAAATACGCGGCGCATACTCAATCCACCCCGCTTCACCTCGCCTTCTCTTGTTGGTTGTTTAACGACCGGGGCCAGTTTCTGGTAACCCGCCGCTCGCTTGCCAAAAAGGCGTGGCCGGGCGTATGGACTAACTCGGTATGCGGCCATCCGCAACAGGGTGAAGACACCGAAGCAGCTATCGTTCGCCGCTGCCGTTTTGAGCTTGGCGTAGAGGTTGCCGCCCTCACCCCCGTCTACCCGACATTCCGCTACCGCGCCGTCGACCCGGGGGGCATAGTGGAAAATGAAGTCTGCCCGGTGTATGCCGCGCGGGCAACCAGCGAACTGCAGGTTAATGCCGATGAAGTAATGGCGTACCAGTGGAGCGATCTTGAGGCGGTATTACGCGCAATCAGCGCCACGCCGTGGGCGTTCAGCCCGTGGATGGTAATGCAGGCGTCAGACGACGCGGCGCGCGAAGCACTGCTGCGTTTCAGCCGCCAGCAATAAAAAACCCCGACGCACCGGCCGGGGTTTTCATTTGTCACCGTGAGGCTTATTTCACCGGACGCATCGCCGGGAAGAGGATCACGTCGCGGATGGTATGGCTGTTGGTGAACAGCATAACCATACGGTCGATACCAATGCCCAGGCCCGCTGTCGGCGGCAGGCCATGTTCCAGCGCGGTTACGTAGTCTTCGTCGTAGAACATCGCTTCATCGTCGCCCGCTTCTTTAGCGTTAACCTGATCCTGGAAGCGCTGCGCCTGGTCTTCTGCGTCGTTCAACTCGCTAAAGCCGTTGCCGATTTCACGCCCGCCGATAAAGAACTCGAAGCGATCGGTGATTTCCGGGTTCACGTCGTTACGGCGCGCCAGCGGGGAGACCTCCGCCGGATATTCGGTGATAAAGGTCGGCTGAATCAGGTGCGCTTCCGCCACTTCTTCGAAGATCTCGGTCACGATACGGCCCAGACCCCAGCTCTTCTCAACCTTGATACCGATGCTTTCAGCGATGGCTTTCGCAGAATCGAAGTTATCCAGATCCGCCATCTCAGTTTCCGGACGGTATTTCTTGATAGCTTCGCGCATGGTCAGTTTTTCAAACGGCTTGCCGAAGTCGAAAGTCTGATCGCCATAAGGCACTTCGGTGGTGCCGAGAATATTCTGCGCCAGAGTACGGAACAGCGATTCGGTCAGCTCAATCAGATCTTTGTAATCCGCATACGCCATGTAGAGTTCCATCATGGTGAACTCAGGGTTATGGCGAACGGAGATGCCTTCGTTACGGAAGTTACGGTTGATCTCGAACACGCGTTCGAAGCCGCCAACCACCAGACGCTTGAGGTACAGTTCCGGCGCGATACGCAGGTACATGTCCAGATCCAGCGCGTTATGATGGGTGATAAACGGACGCGCGGAAGCGCCGCCAGGAATCACCTGCATCATCGGGGTCTCTACTTCCATAAAGTCGCGGCCAACCATGAACTGGCGGATGCCCGCCAGAATCTGCGAACGCACTTTAAACGTTTTGCGGGATTCATCGTTAGAGATGAGATCCAGATAGCGCTGACGATAGCGCGCTTCCTGATCCTGCAGGCCGTGAAATTTATCCGGCAGCGGACGCAGCGCTTTGGTCAGCAGGCGCAGTTCGGTGCAGTGGATAGACAGTTCGCCCGTTTTGGTTTTGAACAGTTTACCTTTGGCGCCGAGGATATCGCCCAGATCCCATTTCTTGAACTGCTCGTTATAAACGCCTTCCGGCAGATCGTCGCGAGCAACGTACAGCTGAATACGGCCGCCAACGTCCTGCAGGGTCACGAAGGACGCTTTACCCATAATGCGGCGGGTCATCATGCGCCCGGCAACGGCCACTTCAACGTTGAGCGCTTCCAGCTCTTCGTTCTCTTTCGCATCAAAGTCAGCATGCAGTTGGTCTGAGGTATGGTCGCGACGGAAATCGTTCGGGAACGGAACGCCCTGCTCACGAAGCTGAGCCAGCTTCTCGCGGCGCGCTTTCATTTCATTGTTAAGATCGGCTACCTCATCAGCGGCCTGTACGTTTTGTTCAGACATTTTGGTTCCTCATAACCCTGCTTTCAAACTTGCTTCAATAAATTGGTCCAGGCTACCGTCCAGCACCGCCTGCGTATTGCGGGTTTCAACCCCGGTGCGCAGATCTTTGATACGGGAGTCGTCGAGGACATAAGAACGAATCTGGCTGCCCCAGCCGATGTCGGATTTGTTATCTTCCATCGCCTGTTTCTCGGCATTTTTCTTCTGCATTTCCAGTTCATAAAGCTTCGCTTTCATCTGCTTCATGGCCTGGTCTTTGTTCTTGTGCTGTGAGCGGTCGTTCTGACACTGCGTCACCAGCCCGGTAGGAATGTGGGTGATACGCACCGCCGATTCCGTACGGTTAACGTGCTGACCGCCCGCGCCGGACGCGCGGTACACGTCAATACGCAGATCCGCCGGGTTGATTTCGATATCGATATCGTCTTCCACTTCCGGGTAGACGAAGGCGGAGCTGAACGAGGTGTGGCGGCGACCACCGGAATCGAACGGGCTTTTACGTACCAGGCGGTGAACGCCGGTTTCCGTACGCAGCCAGCCGTAGGCGTATTCGCCAGCGATTTTGATGGTCACGGATTTGATACCGGCCACTTCGCCTTCCGACTCTTCAATGATTTCTGTTTTAAAGCCGCGCGCTTCGGCCCAGCGCAGATACATGCGCATCAGCATGCTCGCCCAGTCCTGGGCTTCGGTGCCGCCGGAACCAGCCTGAATATCCAGATAGCAGTCGGCGCTGTCGTACTCGCCGGAGAACATGCGGCGGAACTCAAGCTGCGCCAGTTTCTCTTCCAGCGTATCGAGTTCAGCAACGGCTTCGTTAAAGGTCTCTTCATCATCGGCCTCGACGGCCAGTTCCAGCAGGCCGGAGACATCTTCAAGCCCCTGAGCCATCTGGTCGAGCGTATCGACGATCGCTTCGAGAGAAGAACGCTCTTTACCCAGCGCCTGCGCGCGTTCGGGTTCATTCCAGACGTCCGGCTGTTCCAGCTCGGCGTTTACTTCTTCAAGACGCTCTTTCTTCGCATCGTAGTCAAAGATACCCCCTAAGAACGTCGGAGCGCTCCGTGAGGTCCTGAATGCGGTTTTTTACCGGGTTGATTTCAAACATGGTCGTTTTCTTTTGATGGACTTGTCAAAGTGCGGTCATAAGGGCGGAATTGTACCGGATTCACACCCTGTTTTATAGCTGATAGTGCTGTTATATTGGCCAGAGGTTTTCGATAATTAACTGTACGCTGCGGTTGCCGCGAAACTCGTTCACATCCAGCTTATAGGCGATATTGACCGCCCGTACGCCGTTGTCCGGCCAGCAAGTGGTATCCACGTTGAAGGCGATACCATCGAGCAACGGGCCGCCGCCTGCGGGTTCGAGCATCACTTTCAGGTGGCGCTCCCCGACAAGCCGCTGTTGCAGCAGGCGGAACTCGCCGTCGAACATCGGCTCCGGGAACATCTGCCCCCAGGGTCCTGCGTCACGCAGCATCTCGGCGGTTTCCAGCGTCAGCTCCTGGGGCGCAAGCGGCCCATCAGAGACGATCTCGCCCTGCAGCAGCGAAGGGTCAAGCCACTCGGTGACCAGCTCGCCAAAATAGCGTTGGAACTCCTCAAAGCGCGCCTCTTCAAGCGTAAGCCCCGCCGCCATCGCATGGCCGCCGAACTTAATCATCAGCCCGGGGTGTAGCGTGTCCAGCCGCTCCAGCGCGTCGCGCATATGCAGCCCCTGAATGGAACGGCCAGAGCCTTTCAGCATGCCGTCGCCCGCGGGCGCAAAGGCGATCACCGGGCGATGAAAACGCTCTTTGATGCGCGAGGCCAGGATGCCCACCACTCCCTGATGCCACTCGGGGTGGTACATCGCCAGCCCGCCCGGCAGCGTATCGCGGCTGCGTTCAAGCTTCTCGCACAGCGTCAGCGCCTCTGCCTGCATGCCCTGCTCTATCTCTTTGCGGGTCTGGTTAAGCGCGTCAAGCTCGCTTGCCAGCACCCGCGCTTCGCCAGGGGTGTCACACAGCAGCAGCGCTACCCCGACCGACATATCATCCAGCCGCCCGGCGGCATTCAGGCGCGGCCCCAGCGCAAAGCCCAGGTCGCTTGCCGCCAGCTTCTGCGGGTCGCGGTTCGCAACCTCCAGTAACGCTTTGATACCCGGACGGCACTTGCCGGCGCGAATGCGGCTTAGCCCCTGCCAGGTCAGAATGCGGTTGTTGGCATCCAGCGGCACCACGTCCGCAACCGTGCCCAGCGCCACCAGATCAAGCAGCTCCGCCAGGTTAGGGATTGCCAGCCCGCGCGCTTCAAACCAGCCCTTGTCGCGCAGATAAGTGCGCAGGGCCAGCATCAGGTAGAAAGCCACGCCGACGCCCGCCAGCGACTTCGAGGGGAAGTCGCACTCCCGCAGGTTCGGGTTGATGATCGCATCGGCTTCTGGCAGCGTCTCGCCGGGTAGATGGTGGTCCGTGACCACCACCGGGATACCGAGTTCATGCGCCCGCTCCACCCCGGCGTGAGAAGAGATGCCGTTATCCACGGTAAGAATGAGCTGCGCGCCTCTGGCGTGCGCCTGGTCGACGACTTCCGGGCTCAGCCCATAGCCGTCGTCAAAGCGGTTCGGCACCAGGTAGGTGACGTTTTCGCAGCCCAGCGCACGCAGCGCCAGCACGCTCAGGGCGGTGCTGGTCGCGCCATCGGCGTCAAAATCCCCCACCACCACAATGCGTAACCCTTCCTGCAGGGCGTTGTGCAGGATCGCCACCGCGTTATCGATGCCGTACAGCCGCTGCCAGGGCAACATGCCTTTCACCCCGCGCTCAAGATCCCCCGCATGGCGTACGCCGCGGCTGGCATAGAGCCGACGCAGTAAGGGAGAGAGATCGGCAGGGAGTTCCGCCGCGTCGTTAACTTCGCGACGGCGCAGTCGTATTTCAGATTTCACTAGAGTTACTTACCGCCAGTCTGTTTTTGGTGCTCATCAAGGAACGCTTTCATCTCTTTCGGCCCCTGGTATCCCGGCACAACGTAACCGTTACTCAGCACAATAGCCGGGGTGCCGTTTATGCCAAACTGTACGCCCAGCGCATAGTGATCGGCGATGTTGATATCGCAGCTCGCCGGTTTCACCCCTTTGCTGTTCATCGCATCGTCAAACGCTTTGTTACGATCTTTGGCGCACCAGATAGCCTTCATATCCTGCTCGGCCTGGCTCTCCAGCCCCTGACGCGGGAAGGCCAGGTAACGCACGGTAATGCCTAGCGCATTATAGTCCGCCATCTCTTCATGCAGCTTATGGCAATAGCCGCAGGTGATGTCGGTAAAGACGGTGATGACGTGTTTCTCCTGCGGCGCTTTATAAACAATCATCTCTTTTTCCAGCGCGTTGAGATGGGTCATCAGCAGCTGATTGGTTACGTTTACCGGCTGCGCGCCGCTGACGTCGTACATCGGGCCCTGGATGATATGTTTACCATCCTCGGTAACGTACAGCACGCCGCTTTGCGTGAGCACGGTTTTCATACCGGCGACCGGCGCGGGCTGAATATCGCTGCTTTGTACGCCGAGCTTGGCCAGCGACTGTTTAATCGCCGCATCGTCAGCTTGCGCATTCCCCGCCAGCGCGGCGGCCAGCAGAGTGAATATAACGAGACCTTTTTTCATAAATTATCCTTAAATCACCAGCCATCACGCTCGCGGGTGATGCTGTTGATGAAGCTGTCGCAGCCGCTCTGTCGCAACGTGCGTATAAATTTGCGTCGTGGAGAGATCGCTGTGGCCAAGCAACATCTGCACGACACGTAAGTCTGCCCCGTGATTGAGCAGATGGGTAGCGAAGGCATGACGCAAAACGTGCGGCGAGAGCTTTTCGCTATCGATTCCCGCCAGCTGCGCGTAGTGCTTAATGCGATGCCAGAAGGTCTGCCGCGTCATCTGCTGCGCCCGCTGGCTGGGAAAAAGCACATCAAGAGACGCGCCGTTTAAAAGCCAGGGGCGACCGTGTTCAAGCCAGTTTTCCACCCAGTAAACGGCCTCTTCACCCAGGGGGACCAGCCGCTCTTTATTGCCTTTGCCGATCACCCGCACCACCCCCTGACGCAGGCTGATATCGCTCATCGTCAACCCAACCAGTTCAGAGACGCGAAGCCCGGTGGCGTATAACACCTCCAGCATGGCTTTATCACGCAATTCCAGCGGCTGGTCAACGGCTGGCGAGGCCAGTAGCCGCTCTACCTGCGCTTCGCTGAGATCTTTCGGCAGACGCTGCGGCAGCTTCGGCGAGGCCAGCAGCGCGCTGGGATCGTCGGCGCGGAACTTTTCCCGATACAGATGCTGGAAAAAACGGCGAACCGCACTCAGCATGCGGGCCGAGCTGGTGGCCTTGTAGCCCCCTTCCATCCGTTCCGCCAGCAAGGCCTGCAGGTCGTCTGCCTGCACGCTGGCGAGCGTTAACTCACGATGGTGCAGCCACTCAACCAGCCCCTGTAAGTCACGACGATAGGCGCTCAGGGTATTTTCCGCCAGGTTGCGCTCCAGCCAGAGGGCATCTAAAAACTGCTCGATACGGGCGAGATCCTCTTCCACCTTCACTCCTCCTGATTTCGTCACGCTGCATTATGCCTGATAGCGGCCTGATTCTGGTACACTGCTCGCAAAGAGACACCCGGAATTGAGAAGTTTACGTTATGAACATCGGTCTGTTTTATGGTTCCAGCACCTGCTATACCGAAATGGCGGCAGAGAAAATTCGCGACATTATCGGCCCGGAGCTGGTGACATTACACAATCTTAAAGACGATGCGCCCGCGCTGATGGAGCAGTATGACGCGCTCATTCTCGGCATTCCAACCTGGGATTTCGGCGAGTTACAGGAAGACTGGGAGGCCATCTGGCCGCAGCTCGACACCCTTAATCTTGATGGCAAAATCGTTGCGCTCTACGGCATGGGCGACCAGCTCGGCTACGGCGAGTGGTTCCTTGATGCGCTGGGTATGCTGCACGATAAGCTGGCCCCCCGCGGCGTGCGCTTTATTGGCTACTGGCCAACGGAAGGTTATGAATTTACCAGCCGCAAACCGGTGATCGCCGACGGGCAGCTCTTCGTCGGGCTGGCGCTGGATGAAACCAACCAGTATGACCTCAGCGAAGAGCGCATTCAGAACTGGTGCGAACAGATCCTGATGGAGATGGCGGAACAGTTCGGCTGAGATTAATGCTGCCGCTGCGCCGAATGTTGTAATACTATCCGGCGCAAATCGCGCCACTCCTGCTCATCCATACTGTCTGCCGCCAGCCATAAATGGTGACGGCGGCCATCATCCTCGCGGCGCAGACGCAGCAGCATGCCCGCTTTCAGCATCCACGGCGTACCGGCAATATCCCACTCCACGCCCTGCCAGCGCAGCCGGGAGTCCATCATCAGCTTGATCTCGCCCTGACAGGCGTTGATGCGGCGCTGGCTGCGCACGCAGTCAAACACCACCAGCGAAAGCAGCAGCAGCCAGAGCGGCGTATAGCTCAGCGGCCACGGCAGCAGCAACACAATCGCCGCCAGCACGCCGTGAAGTAACAATGACAGCCATTGTGAGCGCCATGAGACGCGTAAATCAGATTGCCACAGGACCACGTTCCCGATTCCGTGTCTGAATTAACTGGACCATCCGCTGCAACTCGCTATCCTGCGGTTTGCCATGATTCATCAGCCAGTTAAATAAATCCGGGTCATCGCACTCCAGAAGGCGCACGAACAACCGTTTATCGTCATCGCTCAGTGAATCATATTCATGTTCAAAGAAGGGCATGATGGAAATGTCCAGTTCACGCATACCGCGTCGACACGCCCAGTGGATACGGGCCTTATTGTTTATATCCATGTTTTCAACCTGCTTAGCCACGATGAGTTGCTATTGTAACGTGTTTTTAATCATCTATCGGCGGAATATTTCTGTTTGGGAGGACGCTTCCTGAATAAATCTTGCCGTTACAACGTTGCCTGCGCTTTTGCGTAGCGCCACGCAGAGTTGTTATAAGGCACAAATCGTCTGTTTTTATCGCTTGCATTGATGAACGGCTCTTTTACCATTAACTCATGACTTCGCCTCAGGCTAATCAGGACATTACTATGGCTTTTACTCCGTTTCCTCCGCGTCAGCCCATCGCCTCAACGCGCCTGCCGCTGACGCTTATGACCCTCGACGACTGGGCGCTCACCACCATCACAGGCGCAGATAGCGAGAAGTACCTGCAAGGCCAGGTCACCGCCGACGTCGCCAGCATGCGTGACGATCAGCACCTGCTGGCGGCCCACTGCGATGCCAAAGGCAAGATGTGGAGCAACATGCGTCTGTTCCGTACTGCGGAAGGCTTTGGCTGGATCCTGCGCCGCAGCGTTGCCGATGCCCAGCTTACCGAAATCAAAAAATATGCCGTATTCTCGAAAGTGACCATCGCCGCAGACAGCGAGCACGTGCTGTTAGGGGTGGCGGGTTTCCAGGCCCGCGCCGCGCTGGCCAACCATTTTAGCGTGCTGCCGGATGCCGATAATCAGGCCGTCCGTGACGGCGCATCCACCATTCTGTGGTTCGCCCACCCCGCCGAGCGCTTTTTACTGGTGACCGATGCCGCGACCGCGGAAAAAATCACCGAAGCCCTGCGCGGCGAAGCGCAGCTTAACAATAGCCAGCAGTGGCTGGCGCTCAATATCGAAGCGGGTCTGCCGGTCATTGATGCGGCAAACAGCGGGCAGTTTATTCCGCAGGCCACTAACCTGCAGGCGCTGGGCGGGATCAGCTTTAAGAAAGGCTGTTACACCGGCCAGGAGATGGTGGCCCGCGCCAAGTTCCGTGGCGCCAATAAGCGCGCGCTCTGGTCGCTGGCAGGCACCGCCAGCCGGGTGCCGGAAGCGGGCGAAGATCTGGAGCTCAAAATGGGGGAGAACTGGCGGCGAACCGGTACCGTGCTGGCGGCGGTCCAGTTGGACGATGGCAAGCTGGTGGTGCAGGCAGTCATGAATAATGACATGGAGCCAGGCAGCGTCTTCCGGGTGCGTGATGATGTGAACACCCTGAGCATTGAGCCGCTGCCTTACTCTCTGGAAGAGGGTTGAGTCACTCCCCCGGTCGGCATCTGCATACCGGGGGTTTTACGGGTTGGGTTACATCTGGCCGACGTACAGGTAGATCGCCAGGAAATGGCAGACGCTGCCGCCAAGCACAAAACCGTGCCAGATAGCATGGTTATACGGAATGCGTTTGCATACGTAGAAAATGACCCCCAACGAATAGACCACCCCGCCCAGCGCCAGCAGCGTTACGCCGCCCGCCGAAAGCCGGATTGCCAACTGGTAAACCACAATCAGCGACAGCCAGCCCATGGTGAGATAGGTCACCAGCGACAGCACCTTAAAGCGGTGGGCAATCGTCAGCTTAAACAGGATCCCCAGCAGCGCCAGGCTCCAGATAACAACCATTAACCCCCGGGCCAGCGGCGAATCCAGCCCCACCAGCAGAAAGGGGGTGTAGGTTCCGGCTATCAGCAGGTAAATAGCGCAGTGGTCAAACTTTTTGAGCCACACCTTGGCCCGCTGATGCGGAATAGCGTGATAGAGCGTGGAAGCAAGAAACAGCAGAATCATACTGCCGCCGTACAGGCTATAGCTGGTAACCGCCATAGTGCCGGCGTTGGCGTCTGCCGCCTGCACCAGTAACAGCACCAGACCAACAATACCAAACACCAGCCCGATGCCATGACTGATGCTGTTGGCTATTTCCTCAGCCAGTGTATATCCCTGCGCGATTAATGGCTTGTGCACCATAGTTGACTCCAGGAGAACTCAAAAAAAACGTCGCGTGTATAGAGTAACTGAGAATGATTCCAGTGCACACATGTTCGCTAAAATAAATCATAAAATTCATTCAAGTTATTATAAATCAATTAGTTAAGCTTAACATTTAAACTTACATCTGTTCTTTTCACCAAAAGCCACTTAAATCAATCGCATAGTGCTGACAGCCGCCTGCATGTTATTATTCTCAGCTGATAATTTCCTAAGTGAGCCAACGCCATCGTGAGTATGTTCTCCCACGCCGCTATCGCCAGCCTCAACAACCTTGAGATGATGGTCTACAACTTCGTCATCAAGAACCGCGATAAAGTCATGTACATGACCATTCGTGAACTGGCCGACGGCGCGGGCGTCTCCACCACCACGGTGCTGCGTTTTTGCCGTAAACTGAACTGTGAAGGCTATTCGGAATTCCGCGTGCGCTTTAAGCTGTATCTGGAACAAAATGAGCCGCAGCAGGCTAACTTCGGTGCCAGCGAAATTATCAGCTTTTTCAGAGGCGTTAATAATGATGAATTCGACCAACTCTTAGAAACGGCTGTCGATATTATATTATCGTCGGAGCGTATAATATTTGTCGGCGCGGGCACATCCGGCGCATTAGCAAAATATGGCGCGCGCTTTTTCTCAAACGTTGGAAAATTCAGTAATCACATTGACGATCCCTATTTCCCCGTCACCAATGATATGGCGCGCAATGCGCTGGCTATCGTCCTGTCCGTATCGGGTGAGACCGAAGAGATCCTGCGTTTTGCCAGCCAGTTCAGCCTTCATCACTGCAAGGTGATGACAATTACCAGCCATGAACACTCCCGGCTGGCAAAGCTGGCGGACTTTAATATCTCCTGGCATGTGCCGCAAACGCGCATTGGCGGTGTCTACGATATTACCACGCAGATTCCGGTAATTTATATTCTTGAGTCGCTGGGCCGAAAGCTGGCGAAAAAACTCACACAATAAAACAGTCCGTTTTTTATATGTAACAAGTTACACGCTATGGAAATTGTTATAGCGTGACTTTTGATTACCCTTTGTTAGACTCGCAAAAAGACAATCAGCGGGATTAATGAAGATGAAAAAACTGACTCTACCGAAAGATTTTTTATGGGGCGGCGCGGTGGCGGCGCACCAGGTGGAAGGCGGCTGGAATAAAGGCGGCAAAGGGCCGAGCATCTGCGACGTGCTCACCGGCGGCGCCCACGGCGTACCCCGTGAAATCACTCAAAGCGTGATTGAAGGTAAATACTACCCGAACCACGAGGCCGTGGATTTCTACAGCCACTATAAAGAAGACATCAAACTGTTTGCCGAGATGGGCTTCAAATGTTTCCGCACCTCGATTGCCTGGACGCGCATCTTTCCCAAAGGCGACGAAGCCGAGCCGAATGAAGAAGGGCTTAAGTTCTACGACGCGATGTTCGATGAGCTGCTGAAATACAATATCGAGCCGGTGATCACCCTCTCCCACTTTGAAATGCCGCTGCATCTGGTGCAGCAGTATGGCGGCTGGACCAATCGTAAAGTCGTCGATTTCTTTGTGCGCTTCGCCGAAGTCGTCTTCGAGCGCTATAAGCACAAGGTCAAATACTGGATGACCTTTAACGAAATCAATAACCAGCGTAACTGGCGCGCGCCGCTGTTCGGTTACTGCTGCTCCGGCGTGGTCTACACAGAGCATCAAAACCCGGAAGAGACCATGTACCAGGTGCTGCACCACCAGTTCGTCGCCAGCGCCCAGGCGGTGAAGATCGGCCATCGTATCAACCCGGATATGAAAATCGGCTGCATGCTGGCGATGGTGCCGCTCTATCCTTTCTCCTGTAAACCAGAAGATGTGATGTATGCGCAGGAGTCCATGCGCGAGCGCTATGTCTTTACCGACGTGCAGCTGCGTGGTTACTACCCCTCCTACGTGCTGAACGAGTGGGAGCGCCGCGGCTTTAACATCAAAATGGAAGCAGGTGATGAGCAGATCCTGCGCGAAGGCACCTGCGACTATTTAGGTTTTAGCTACTACATGACCAATGCGGTCAAAGCCGAAGGCGGCAGCGGTGACGCCATTTCCGGTTTCGAGGGCAGCGTGCCTAACCCTCATGTCAAAGCTTCTGACTGGGGCTGGCAGATTGACCCGGTGGGCCTGCGCTATGCCCTGTGCGAACTCTATGAACGTTATCAGAAGCCGCTGTTCATCGTGGAAAACGGTTTTGGTGCATACGATAAAGTGGAAGAAGACGGCAGCATTAACGATGACTACCGCATCGACTATCTGCGTGCCCATGTAAAAGAGATGATTGAAGCGGTCACTTACGACGGCGTGGACCTGATGGGCTACACCCCGTGGGGCTGCATCGACTGCGTCTCCTTTACCACCGGCCAGTACAGCAAGCGCTATGGCTTTATCTACGTCAACAAGCATGACGATGGCACCGGCGACATGTCGCGTTCACGCAAGAAGAGCTTTAACTGGTACAAAGAAGTCATCGCCAGCAACGGCGAGCATTTGTGAGTTGAATTCCCCTCACCCCGCCGGGGTGAGGGGCAAACAGGGCTACTTCCCGCCCGCCAGCTCCAGAAAACTCCCTGTCACATACGACGCTTTGTCGCTCAGTAACCAGACTATCGCCTGCGCCACCTCTTCCGGCTGGCCGCCGCGCTGCATCGGCAACAGCGATTTGACACGATCCACGCGGCCCGGTTCGCCACCGGAGGCGTGCATGTCGGTGTAGATAAAACCCGGTCGGATGCCGTTGACGCGAATCCCCTGGGCGGCAACCTCCAGCGACAAACCGGTAGTAAGCGTATCCACTGCCCCTTTCGACGCCGCATAGTCGACATATTCGCCCGGCGAGCCTAACCGTGCCGCCGCTGATGAGACGTTAACAATAGCGCCACCTGCGCCGCCCCGCTTTACAGACATCCTTTTTACCGCCTCCCGGCAGCAGAGGAAATAGCCGGTGACGTTGGTCGCCAGCACCCGGTTGATACGCTCTGCGGTGAGGTTTTCCACGGTGCTTTGTTCAAATAATATGCCAGCGTTATTGACCAGCGCGGTGAGCGGCTCTGCTTCACGGTCGATAGCCTCAAACATGGCGACGACCTGGCTCTCATCGCTGATATCCGCTCGCAGGGAGAAAGCCTTCCCTCCCGCCGCCTGAATAGCTTCCACCACCTCTGTCGCAGCACGCATATTGTGGTGATAATTCACCGCTACCGTGTAGCCTTCCTGCGCCAGTAAGAGCGCGGTTGCCCGCCCGATCCCCCGGCTTGCGCCCGTTACAAGTGCTATTGCCATACCGTTCTCCCAAAAATAAAGGCGCCGAAGCGCCTTTAAAATAGCCGATCGCCCCCGCATCCGGAAGTCCCAGGTGCGCATACACTTACCCGGGCAAATCATACCGTTGTGCGGTTTCGTAGCCCGGATAAGGCGTTTCGCCGCATCCGGGAGCCGCGTGTGCGCTTACTGATAGTCGCTCATCGGCACGCAGGCGCAGAACAGGTTACGGTCGCCGTACACATCGTCAAGACGCTTCACGGTCGGCCAGTATTTGTTCGCCACGCCCGCCGGGAAGACCGCGACGTCGCGGCTGTAGCCGTGGTTCCACTCCGCCGCCAGCTCATTCTGGGTGTGCGGCGCGTTCACCAGCGGGTTATCGGCAAGCGGCCACTCGCCGGATTTCACGCGGTCGATCTCCGCGCGAATGGCCAGCATCGCGTCAATAAAGCGATCCAGCTCGACCTTGCTTTCAGATTCCGTCGGCTCCACCATCAGCGTGCCCGCCACCGGGAACGACATGGTCGGCGCGTGGAAGCCGTAGTCGATCAGGCGCTTGGCGATATCCAGCTCGCTAATGCCGGTCTCTTCTTTTAGCGGACGAATGTCGAGGATGCACTCGTGCGCCACGCGCCCGTCGCGGCCGGTATAGAGCACCGGGAAGGCCTCTTTCAGGCGGCTGGCAATATAGTTGGCGTTGAGGATCGCCACCTGGCTTGCCTGTTTTAAGCCCTCGGCGCCCATCATGCGGATGTACATCCAGCTGATCGGCAGAATAGAGGCGCTGCCAAACGGCGCGGCGGAAACCGCGCCCTGGCGGGTCAGCATCCCTTCAATCTGCACCACGCTGTGGCCCGGCACAAACGGCGCCAGATGCGCTTTCACGCCAATCGGCCCCATGCCCGGACCGCCGCCGCCGTGCGGAATGCAGAAGGTTTTATGCAGGTTAAGGTGCGACACGTCCGCGCCGATAAAGCCCGGCGAGGTAATGCCAACCTGGGCATTCATGTTCGCGCCGTCGAGGTAGACCTGGCCGCCGAACTGATGCACCACTTCACACACCTCGCGGATCGTCTCTTCGTAGACGCCGTGGGTGGACGGGTAGGTCACCATAATGCAGGAGAGGCTGGCGGCGTGCTGTTCTGCTTTGGCACGCAGATCGGCCAGATCGATATTGCCGTTCTTGTCGCAGGCTACTACCACCACCTGCATCCCCGCCATCTGCGCGGAAGCCGGGTTGGTGCCGTGGGCGGAGGCCGGGATCAGACAGATATCGCGGTGCCCTTCGTTACGGCTTTCATGGTAATGACGAATCGCCAGCAGGCCAGCGTACTCGCCCTGCGCGCCGGAGTTCGGCTGCATGCAGACGGCGTCGTAGCCGGTCAGCTTCACCAGCCAGTCGGCAAGCTGGCCGATCATCTGCTGATAGCCCTCAGCCTGTTCCGGCGGGCAGAACGGATGCAGCTCGGCAAATTCCGGCCAGGTGATGGGGATCATCTCCGCCGCCGCGTTCAGCTTCATGGTGCAGGAGCCCAGCGGGATCATCGCCTGGTTGAGCGCCAGATCTTTACGCTCGAGCGAGTGCATGTAGCGCATCATATCGGTTTCGCTGTGATAGCGGTTAAACACCGGATGCGTCAGGATCGCGTCGTCACGCAGCATGCTCTGCTGGATGGAGCGGCTGTCGTGCGCGACCTCTTTGTCCAGCGCGTCAATGTCCAGCGCGTTTTCTTCCCCCAGCAGGACACGGAACAGCTGCAGCACATTCTCGCGGGTGGTGGTTTCATCAAGGGTGATGCCCACGGCGTTATGAATATCGCTGCGCAGATTGATGTGCGCCGCTTCGGCACGCGCCAGCACGGCGGCTTTATCGGCCACCTCCACGCACAGGGTGTCGATGTAGTGGGCGTGGCGCAGCTTCAGCCCTTTTTGTTGCAGGCCCGTCGCCAGGATATCGGTCAGGCGGTGAATGCGGTTCGCAATGCGCTTGAGGCCGACCGGGCCGTGGTAAACGGCATACAGGCTGGCAATGTTCGCCAGCAGCACCTGCGAGGTACAGATGTTGGAGTTCGCTTTCTCGCGGCGGATATGCTGTTCGCGGGTCTGCATCGCCATGCGCAGCGCGGTGTTGCCCGCCGCATCTTTCGACACGCCGATAATACGGCCCGGCATGGAGCGTTTAAATTCATCTTTTGCCGCGAAGAACGCCGCGTGCGGACCGCCGTAGCCCATCGGCACGCCAAAGCGCTGGGCGGAGCCGAAGACAATGTCCGCGCCCTGTTTGCCCGGCGCGGTCAGCAGCACCAGCGCCATAAAGTCGGCGGCGACGCTGACGATAACCTTGCGCGTTTTCAGTTCGCTAATCAGCGGGGTGTAGTCATGCACCTCGCCGGTGGTGCCCACCTGCTGCAACAGCACGCCGAACACGTCCTGATGATCCAGCGCCTTCTCTGCGTCGTCGACAATCACCTCAAAGCCGAAGGTTGCCGCGCGGGTGCGCACCACGTCCAGGGTTTGCGGATGAACGTCAGCGGCCACGAAGAAGCGGTTGGCATTTTTCAGCTTGCTGACGCGTTTGGCCATCGCCATCGCTTCGGCGGCGGCGGTCGCTTCATCGAGCAGAGAAGCAGAGGCGATATCCAGCCCGGTCAGATCCAGCGTGACCTGCTGGAAGTTAAGCAGCGCTTCCAGTCGGCCCTGCGACACTTCCGGCTGATAAGGGGTATAAGCGGTGTACCAGCCGGGGTTTTCCAGCATATTGCGCAGAATAACCGGCGGTAGCTGCACGGCGGTGTAGCCCATGCCAATGTAAGACGTGAAGCGCTTATTGCGACCGGCAATGGCTTTTAACTCAGCCAGCGCGGCAAATTCAGTGGCGGGGAGCCCCACCTGCGGCGGCGTCGCAAGCTGAATGTCTTTCGGCACAATCTGGGCTGTTAGCGCATCTAACGACCCCGCGCCAACGGCAGCCAGCATCTCCTGCTGCTGCGTGGCGTCCGGTCCGATATGGCGTTCAATAAAAGCGCCGCTGTTTTCCAGCTGGCTTAACGTCTGTGTCATGGGCGATGGTTCCTGAAACGTGCGGTGAAATGGGTACTTACCCTCTCCCCACCGGGGAGAGGGAGAAAGGATTACTCGTCTAACAGGGCTTCGTACGCGCTCGCATCCAGCAGCGCTTCGACTTCGCTCTCATCGCTGGCTTTGATTTTAAAGATCCAGCCGCCTGCGTACGGTTCGCTGTTAACCAGCTCCGGCGCGTCGCCCAGGGCGTCGTTGACGGCCACGATTTCGCCGCTAATCGGCGCATAGATATCGGAAGCCGCTTTAACCGACTCGGCTACCGCGCAGTCGTCGCCAGCGCGGACGGTCGCGCCCACATCCGGCAGATCAACAAAGACCATATCGCCCAGCAGTTCCTGAGCGTGTTCGGTGATGCCAACGGTCCAGGTGCCATCAGCCTCTTTGCGCAGCCATTCGTGTTCTTTACTGTATTTCAGTTCTGCTGGTACGTTGCTCATCAATCATTCTCCAGAAAAGGATGGGTTACGCGACGGCTTTGCCGTTACGCACAAAAACAGGTTTGGTGACCTTCACCGGCATTTCGCGGTTGCGGATCTGCACAATAGCGGTCTCGCCGATCCCCGCCGGGACGCGCGCCAGCGCAATGCTGTAGCCGAGCGTCGGCGAAAAGGTGCCGCTGGTAATAATGCCTTCCTGGTGGTTACCATTCTCATCGGTAAAGCGCACCGGCAGTTCGTTACGCAGTACCCCTTTCTCGGTCATCACCAGGCCGACCAGTTGTTCAGTGCCTTTTTCACGCTGTGATTCCAGCGCTTCGCGGCCAATAAAATCGCGATCGGCCGGTTCCCAGGCGATGGTCCAGCCCATGTTGGCCGCCAGCGGTGAAACGCTTTCGTCCATCTCCTGGCCATAGAGGTTCATGCCCGCTTCCAGACGCAGGGTGTCGCGCGCGCCGAGACCGCACGGTTTGACGCCCGCTTCCACCAGCCCGCGCCAGAAATCGGCGGCCTTTTCATTCGGCATCGCAATCTCATAGCCCGCTTCGCCGGTATAGCCGGTGGTGGCGATAAACAGGTCACCTGCCTGCACGCCAAAGAACGGCTTCATACCTTCGACCGCCGCGCGCTGCTCGTCGGTAAACAGCGTGGCGGCTTTTGCCTGCGCGTTCGGCCCCTGTACCGCAATCAGCGCCAGGTCGTCACGCACGGTAATGTCGATGGCGTAAGGTTCAGCGTGTTGGGTTATCCAGGAGAGGTCTTTTTCGCGGGTGGCGGAGTTAACGACGAGGCGGAAGAAATCATCGGCAAGGTAATAAACGATCAGGTCGTCTATTACGCCCCCGGAGGCGCACAGCATGCCGGAATAGAGCGCTTTGCCAGGCTTCGTGAGCTTCGCCACGTCGTTGGCCAGCAGATAACGCAGGAACTCCCGGGTGCGGCTGCCGTGCAGATCGACAATGGTCATATGAGAGACATCGAACATACCGGCATCGCTGCGCACCGCGTGGTGTTCGTCGATTTGCGAGCCGTAATGCAGCGGCATCATCCAACCGTGAAAATCAACCATGCGCGCGCCGCACAGCGTGTGTTGTTCATATAGGGGAGTCTGCTGAGCCATCTTTTCCTCGTCGAATAGCTTTCACGTTGCTGACGGCGAAAATTCACCGCGCGCTGAGGCATCGACGCCCGTTCCGGTAGCCGACGCAAACGTTAACTTCCGCCTGAACTTATCACCGAAAGCGGCGCTTCACCATCAAAGAAAATGAGCCATCACATTAGCTTATGACCATTTTTAACCAATGGCCCATCAGAGGATTATGCTGAGTATTAGGGCAAAATTCGTCATTAAGCATGGTAAAGCACGGTATGCTTACGCCATTCACGATATTTAGCTCGACAGAACAGAGAATTTTCCCGACGGGATTTTTTTGAGGAATGAGAAAAACTAATCCGAAAAATGGCGTGAAATTAGATTTTTTCAAACGAGAGAGGCTTTCCCTTTCCAGGACCGGAAAGGGAAAGTGTGACGCAGTTAACGCAGCCAGCCCGGCAGGTCGTTTAAGCCCATTGCCTGACGCAAAAGCTGTGGTTTAACTCCCGGCAGCGTGTCCGCCAGCTTCAGGCCAATATCGCGCAGCAGTTTCTTCGCCGGGTTTTCACCGGCAAACAGCTCGCGGAAGCCCTGCATACCTGCCAGCATTAACGCGGCGCTGTGCTTACGGCTGCGCTCATAGCGACGCAGGTACATGTGCTGGCCGATATCCTTACCCTGAGCGTGCAGACGCTTGAGTTCGGAAATCAGTTCGGCGGCATCCATAAAGCCAAGGTTGACGCCCTGCCCGGCCAGAGGGTGAATGGTATGCGCCGCGTCGCCCACCAGCGCCAGACGATGGCCGGCAAACTGGCGCGCATAGCGCCCGGTGAGCGGGTAAACCTGCCGTTCGCTCTCTACACTACACAGGCCAAGGCGATTATCAAACGCCACGCACAGCGCCTGGTTGAACGCCTCCTCGCTGGCATCTTGCATCTGTTGCGCCTGTTCAGGCAGCATCGACCAGACAATCGAGCAAAGATGCGGGTCGGCCAGCGGCAGGAAGGCCAGAATGCTGTCGCCATGGAAAACCTGACGGGCGACGGCCTGATGCGGCTCGGCGGTACGAATAGTCGCCACCAGCGCGTGGTGATGATAATCCCAGGAGGTGAGCGGGATATCCGCTTTGTTGCGCAGCCAGGAGTTGGCGCCATCGGCCCCGACCACCAGCCGGGCTGTCAGCATAGAGCCATCCTGCAGGGAGATAAACGCTTCGTTCTCTCCCCAGGCGACCTGCTGCAGTTGCGCGGGCACCGTTAGCGTAACGTCAGCGCACTGCTGCGCTTTGTGCCATAACGCCTGGTGAATCACCCCATTCTCAACAATATGACCAAGGTGGCTATAGCCCATGCTGCGATCGTCAAAGGCGATGCGGCCAAAGCTGTCTTTTTCCCACACTTCCATACCGTGATAGCAGCTGGCGCGGCGGGCAACAATGGCGGACCAGACGCCCAGCCGCGTTAGCAGCTTTTCACTGGCGGCATTGATCGCTGACACCCGCAGCTGCGGCGGCGCGTTATCGTCCACCGGTACGGGCGTGTTCTGCTCCAGTACCGCCACGCGCAGCCCGCTGCCCTGCAACCCGCACGCCAGCGCCAGCCCCACCATGCCGCCGCCTACAATTGCCACATCAACACTTTGCACTGTTTACTCCTTAAAGCCGGGACGGAATGAGTCTGTCATCATATTTTTATCGCGCTACCCAGCCAAGCGTGCGCTGCGCCAGCACGTCTCGTGCCGGGGGGAATAATTCCATCGCCATTAACCCGACGGTGCGCCCGGCCACCAGCGGCGCCCAACGGTTGGCGAAAACATGCACCAGCCCGTCCGTTACGCCTATGGTGGCGCGTTTGTCCGCGTGACGACGGTCGCGGTAGCGTGCCAGCACGCCGTAGCCGCCGATATCCTCCTGCCCAGCCCAGGCGCTGGCCAGCGTCTCCGCCAGGCTCATGACATCTCGCAGGCCAAGGTTGAAGCCCTGCCCGGCGATGGGGTGCAGCGTCTGCGCCGCGTTGCCAACCAGCACGGTACGGTGAGAGATGGGCGAGGAAGCGGTGGTTAAAGAGAGCGGATAGACGCTGCGCGTGCCCGCATGGACAATTTTGCCCAGCCGCCAGCCAAACGCTTTTTGTAGCTCAACGCAGAATTTTTCATTGCGCCAGGTGAGGATCTCATCCTTTTTGTCCAGCGGCTGGCACCACACCAGCGAACAGCGCCCCTGCGACATCGGCAGCAGCGCCAGCGGCCCATGCGCGGTAAAGCGCTCGAAAGCCCGCCCGCCGTGGGCGACCGCAGTCGTAACGTTGGCAATGACCGCCGCCTGGTGATAGGGCGACTGCTGCCAGTCTATACCGCACTGCGCTCCCAGCGCGGAGCGTGACCCGTCGGCGGCCACCAGCAGCGTACCGTTGAGGGTTTCGCCACCCTCCAGCGTCACGCTCACCTGCCCTTCGCTGCGGGTGAAACGGCTGACGCGCGCCGGGCAGTGCAGCGTGACGCCAGGCGCTTTTTGCAGCAGGGTAAACAGCCGCTGCCCGGCATCGTACAGTTCGACCACCTGCCCCAGCGCATCCAGCCGGTAGTCGCGGGCATCAAGGGTGACAAAGCCCGCGTGGCCCCGGTCGCTGACGTGCACGGTGGTGATCGGGGTGGCTTTATCAGCCAGATGGGGCCAGACGCCAATTTGCGCCAGCTGCTGGCAGGTGCCCGCCGCCAGCGCAATCGCCCGGGCGTCAAAGCCCGGGTGGCCCTGCTCGCCGGGCGTTGACGCTTCGATAAGGTGAACCGGCAGTTTGCCGCCGGTAAAGTGCGATATCGCCAGCGCAAGGGTCGCGCCCGCCATCCCGCCGCCTACGATAATCACGCTCATAAGCGGCGCGCCGCCGCCATCAGCGCCTCAATGTCATCGGCTTTTTTGACCACGCCTGCGGTCAGGTTTTCATTGCCGTCTTCGGTGATAACGATGTCATCTTCGATACGAATGCCAATCCCCCGGTAGGCTTCCGGCACATCGGCGTCCGGAGCGATATAAAGCCCAGGCTCGACGGTGATAACCATCCCTGGCTCCAGGGGACGCGAACGATCCGGGCCGTAAACCCCAACGTCGTGCACGTCCAGCCCCAGCCAGTGGCTCAGGCCGTGCATAAAGAAAGGCCGGTGCGCGTTTTCCGCAATCAGCGTATCGACATCGCCATTAAGGATGCCCAGCCTGACCAGCCCGCTTACCATAATGCGGACTACTTCGCCGTTGACCGCCTGAATAGAGGTGCCGGGGCGGAACAGGCGCAGGCTGGTTTCCAGCGACTCAAGCACGATGTCGTAGATTTCGCGCTGCGGCTGGGTGAATTTGCCGTTCACCGGGAAGGTACGGGTAATATCCCCGGCGTAGCCCATGTATTCGCAACCGGCGTCGATCAGCACCAGATCGCCGTCACGCATTTCGCTTTCGTTTTCGGTGTAGTGCAGGATGCAGCCGTTTTCCCCCGCCCCAACGATGGTGTTGTAAGAAGGAAAGCGCGCGCCGTGTCGGTTAAATTCATACTGGATTTCCCCTTCCAGCTGATATTCAAACATCCCCGGTCGGCACACCTGCATGGCGCGGGTGTGCGCAAGAGCGGAGATCGCGCCTGCGCGGCGCAGCACGTCAATCTCTTCGGGGGATTTAAACAGGCGCATCTCATGCACGATGGGACGCCAGTCGGTAAGGGTCGACGGCGCGGTCAGATTCTGGCGCGAGCCTTTACGCAGCTTATCCAGCGCGGCAAAGACGATGTTATCGGCATACGCGTATTCGCCCTGCGCGTGGTAGACCACGTCCAGGCCGTTGAGCAACTGGTAGAGGTGCTGGTCAATATCCGGGAAGGCCAGCGCACGGTCCACGTCCAGTTTTTCCGGCGCGGCGTCCTGGCCGAGACGGCGACCAAACCAGATCTCCGCCGTTTTATCACGCACGCGGTTGAACAGCACGCTGTGATTGTGGGTGTCATCACTTTTAATCAGCACCAGCACCGCTTCAGGTTCATTAAAACCGGTGAAGTACCAGAAGTCGCTGTTCTGGCGGTACGGGTATTCACTGTCGGCGCTGCGGGTCGCCTCCGGCGCGGCGAAAATAAGCGCGGCGCTTGCCGGGGCCATTTGCGCCAGCAAAGCCTGGCGGCGGCGAAGGAACTCAAGCTGTGTCATGACACCTCCTTTGGATGAGTTTGATTAATGCAGTGTTGGCTTACGCACTTCCGGTGCGGTTGGCTGCGGGCGGGTGAATGTGTCATGGCACAACAGCGCCGCCACGCGCACATATTCAATGATCTCTTCGAGCGACATCTCCAGCTCTTCCTGGTCTTCGTCTTCGTCGTAACCAAGCAGCGCGATGTTGCGCAAGTCGTCGATCGCCTCGCCCGTTTCGCCCGGCACCTTATCGAGTTTAGGCTGCGTTACGCCAAGACCCAGCAGAAAATGGTTAACCCAGCCTGCCAGCGCGTCGGCACGGTCGAAAACGCTCACGTCATCGCCGCCAGGCAGATAGAGCTGAAACAGGAAGCCGTCGTCTTCCAGCGAGTCGCTGGTGGCGGCATGGAGTTTACGCAGCGCCTGCGCAAGCTCGTGGCCAAATGCCAGCCCTTCGTTGGTTAAATCATGCAGCAGCGGCTGCCAGGAGCTGTCGTTGTTGCCGCCGCAGAGCATCCCGGCGATAAGCCCATGCATTTCGGCAGGAATTAAGCCGACGCCCTGCTGGTTGAGTAACTGGCCTACATCGTTGTAACCAGGTATTTCGTTCTGTATAGACATGCGCATTCGTCGTCGTTGGGGAGGATATTCATGTTATGCTACCACTTTGGACCCTGGTGATATACCCGTCATACTTCACGTTAGATGCCATTGCACGCACGGTGAATGAATAAGGTATAGCAAAGAGCTTGAATCCTCTCACCAGGGTGGCTATAGTGACGCCCCTTCGCAGCCAGGACTCGGGTGCGAAGGCAGAGCGCAGTCAAACAGCAGGAAGGTGGCATGTCTGCACAACCCGTCGATATCCAAATTTTTGGCCGTTCACTGCGAGTGAATTGCCCACCTGAACAGCGAGATGCGCTGAATCAGGCCGCGGATGATCTGAATCAGCGGTTGCAAGATCTGAAAGTTCGCACTAGAGTCACAAATACTGAGCAGTTAGTTTTCATTGCAGCGCTGAACATCAGCTATGAACTGACTCAGGAAAAGGCGAAAACCCGCGACTACGCCGCCAGCATGGAGCAGCGTATTAAAATGTTACAGCAGACCATCGAACAGGCATTGCTTGATCAGGGTCGCATAACAGAGAGAGCGGGGCCTAAGTTTGAATAACACTTCAAGGTCGACTATGGTAAAGTGACCGTGAAGAAAAAATTTCTCTGAGATGTTCGCAAGCGGGCCAGTCCCCTGAGCCGATATTTCATACCACAAGAATGTGGCGCTCCATGGTTGGTGAGCATGCTCGGTTCGTCCGAGAAGCCTTAAAACTATGACGACACATTCACCTTGAACCAAGGGTTCAAGGGTTACAGCCTGCGGCGGCATCTCGGAGATTCCCTTCCTTTTTTACCAACGTCTGTTATGACACAACTTTCTGAACTTCCCCTTTCTCGTCAGCAAATCCGCAAGGATATACGCCAGCGTCGCCGCGCCCTTAGCGCAGAGCAGCAGGCGCATTATGCGATGAGCGCCGCCGCCCGCATGATGGCTTACCCGCCGGTGGTGATGGCGAAAACCGTCGCGCTGTTTCTCTCTTTTGATGGCGAACTCGATACGCGCCCGCTGATTGAACAGCTCTGGCGCAGCGGCAAGCGCGTTTATCTGCCTGTTCTTCATCCGTTCAGCGCAGGCAATCTGCTGTTCCTGCACTACCATCCCCACAGCGAACTGGTGGTAAATCGTCTGAAAATTACCGAGCCGCGGCTCGATGTGCGGGACGTGTTACCCCTTGCTGAACTGGACGTGCTGGTCACGCCGCTGGTGGCATTCGACAGACAGGGGCAGCGGCTGGGCATGGGCGGCGGTTTTTACGATCGCACGCTGCAAAACTGGCGGCATTATGGCCTGAGCCCGGTAGGCTACGCCCATGACTGCCAGCGTGTAGAGCAACTGCCGGTGGAGGAGTGGGATATCCCCCTGCCTGCGGTTATCACGCCGTCAAAAGTGTGGGAGTGGCCGCGTTCGTAGCGCGGCCTTTTTCATCGCGCCTTAAGATGGCAAAGCTGGCGGCTGTGCCAGCGCGCCAGCAACAGTACCGTGGTTAACGCGCCAAGCAGCGCGCAGAGCATATCGGACTGTGTATCCCAGGGATCGCCCTGAGTGCCGAGAAAATCATCCGCCCCCTGCCCCAGCGCCAGCGCCGCCCACCACTCGATAAGCTCATAGAAAGCGCTTATCGCCAGCGCAATGCAGCACACCACAAACGCGACCATCTTGCGCCCCTGCACATAACCGCCGCGAACCAGGATCTCTCGCGCCGCCAGCGCGGGCACCAGCCCCTGGAAGAAATGACCAAGCTTATCGTAAGGGTTGCGGCTCAGGCCCAGCCACGCCTGCACGTCAAAACCGATGGGCACTTTGGCGTAGGTGTACATTCCGCCGCCAATCAAAATAAGCGCATGAAGAAAAATCAGCGTGTAGAGCAGCGGCGTAAGCGGATAGCGCTTCTGCGTCAGCAGCAGCAAAGGCACCACCACGCAGACCGGAATGACCTCCATTAACCACGTCATCCGGTCGGCGGTGTAAATACCGGTATAAATAAGGATAAGCAGCAGGATAACCGCGCCGCTTTTCAGCATTGTAGGTGTCATGAAGGCTTTCCCAGGCAAGGAAGAAGGCGTGAGATAAGACCGGGCGGGCATCCGCCGCGCCCGGCAAACAGATTAGTACAGCAGGCGGGCGCGGATAGTGCCCGGAATGGCTTTCATGCTCTGCAACGCTTTTTGCGCCACATCCTCTTCGGCTTCGATATCAATAACCACGTAGCCCATATATGGCGTGGTCTGCAGATACTGGGCAGCGATGTTGATGCCTTCGGCTGCGAAGATCTGGTTGATCGCGGTCAGCACGCCCGGGCGGTTCTCATGAATGTGCAGCAGGCGACGACCGCCGTGCAGCGGCAGCGAGACTTCCGGGAAGTTAACCGCAGAGAGCGTGGAGCCGTTATCGGAGTATTTAATCAGCTTACCGGCAACTTCCAGGCCGATGTTTTCCTGCGCTTCCTGCGTCGAACCACCAATGTGCGGCGTCAGCAGCACGTTGTCGAATTCGCACAGTGGGGAGTCGAAAGGATCGCTGTTGGTGGCAGGCTCGGTGGGGAAAACGTCAATCGCGGCGCCGGCCAGATGCTTGCGCTTAAGGGCGTCGCACAGCGCCGGAATATCCACTACCGTGCCGCGAGCGGCGTTAATCAGCAGCGAACCGGGCTTCATCAGCGCCAGCTCTTCCGCGCCCATCATGTTTTTCGTCGAGGCGTTTTCCGGCACGTGCAGGCTGACCACATCGCTCATATTGAGCAGGTCGGAAAGGTGCTGCACCTGGGTGGCGTTGCCAAGCGGCAGTTTGCTTTCAATGTCGTAAAAGAAAACGTGCATCCCTAGGGATTCCGCCAGAATACCCAGCTGGGTGCCGATGTGGCCGTAGCCGATAATGCCCAGCTTTTTACCGCGCGCTTCATAGGAGCCGGTGGCCAGCTTGTTCCAGACTCCCCGGTGCGCCTTGGCGTTGGCTTCGGGAATACCGCGCATCAGCAGCAGCAGTTCGCCGATAACCAGCTCCGCCACGGAACGGGTGTTGGAGAAGGGGGCGTTAAACACCGGCACGCCGCGTTTTGCGGCGGCGTCCAGGTCAACCTGGTTAGTACCGATACAGAAGCAGCCAATCGCCACCAGTTTTTCTGCGGCGGCAATCACCTCTTCGGTCAGTTGGGTGCGGGAGCGTAAGCCGATAAAATGGGCATCACGGATAGACTCTTTCAACTGCTCAGTGTCCAGCGCGCCTTTGTGATATTCGATGTTGGTGTAACCTGCCGCACGAAGGCTATCCAGCGCTTTTTGATGCACCCCTTCGACGAGCAGGAATTTAATTTTGTCTTTCTCCAGTGATACCTTTGCCATTTACCCGACCCTGTTTGTAGTCATAACTGATGTTGTGTGGATTAGCATCCGCTTGCTGCCAACATATCAAAAAAAACTATTGCGGCAATATGAACGTTTGCGTCGGTGCGATGAAGGAATGTCATCCAGCGGGAAATGGCAGATGAATATGCTAAAAATTCCGTAAAGTGCGGAAGGAAAATCAAAACACCGGCGATAAACGTGACAGATGTCACCAAATTTCACTGCGGACTTTTTTTAAGGGGGAATCGCTCCCCCTCAGGCAGATCATTTCGTGATGGTTTTTACGCCATCAGCGCTACCGATAAGCGCCACATCAGCGCCGCGGTTGGCGAACAGACCAACGGTCACCACGCCCGGAAGCGCATTGATGGCATTTTCCAGGGCGACAGGATCGAGAATCTCCAGACCGTGCACGTCCAGAATAACGTTGCCGTTATCCGTCACCACGCCCTGGCGGTATTCCGGACGGCCGCCCAGCTTAACCAGTTCACGCGCCACCGCGCTGCGCGCCATCGGAATGACTTCCACCGGCAGCGGGAATTTACCCAGAATAGCCACCTGCTTGGAGGCATCGGCGATACAGATAAATTTATCTGCGACGGAGGCGATGATCTTCTCGCGGGTTAGCGCCGCGCCGCCGCCTTTGATCATCTGCATCTGGTCGTTGATCTCATCCGCGCCATCAACATAGATCCCCAGGCGATCGACTTCGTTGAGATCGAAGACCGTGATGCCAAGGTTTTTCAGCTTTTCGGTGGAGGCATCTGAACTGGAGACCGCGCCTTCGATCTGGCCCTTCATGGTGCCCAGCGCGTCAATGAAGTGCGCCGCCGTCGACCCGGTGCCCACGCCAACAATTGTGCCCGGCTCAACATACTTGAGCGCTGCCCAGCCCACTGCTTTTTTTAATTCGTCCTGCGTCATGGTCATTCGCCTGTGGTGAGAATGGTGTGTAATTCGCAGCGCATTATAAAACATGGAAGGGCCAAATGTCCCTGTGAGCTGTGTCACATTACCGGCAGTCATATTTTCGCCTGTACCCGCACCGGTTTTATGTCATAGTGCTAAGTAATTATTTTGCAGGAGTATGTCAGTCAGATGAAACGTCCGGACTACAGAACGTTACAGGCGCTTGATGCGGTGATCCGCGAACGGGGGTTTGAGCGCGCCGCGCAAAAGCTGTGTATCACTCAGTCCGCCGTATCCCAGCGTATTAAACAGCTCGAAAACATGTTTGGCCAGCCATTGCTGGTGCGCACGGTGCCGCCGCGCCCGACGGAACAGGGTCAGAAGCTGCTGGCGCTGCTGCGGCAGGTGGAACTGCTGGAAGAGGAGTGGCTGGGCGATGAGCAGATTGGTTCCACCCCTCTGCTGCTTTCGCTGGCGGTCAACGCCGACAGTCTGGCGACCTGGCTGCTGCCCGCGCTGGCGCCGGTGCTGGCCGATTCGCCTATCCGACTCAATTTGCAGGTGGAAGATGAAACCCGCACCCAGGAGCGCTTACGTCGGGGTGAAGTGGTGGGCGCGGTGAGTATTCAGCCCCAGGCCTTACCAAGCTGCCTGGTGGATCAGCTCGGCGCGCTGGATTACCTGTTTGTGGGGTCAAAGGCCTTTGCCGAACGCTACTTTCCCAACGGCGTAACCCGTTCAGCGCTGCTGAAAGCGCCGGCGGTAGCGTTCGATCATCTTGATGATATGCACCAGGCTTTCTTACAGCAGAATTTCGACCTGCCGCCGGGCAGCGTGCCCTGCCATATCGTGAACTCGTCGGAAGCGTTTGTGCAGCTGGCGCGTCAGGGCACCACCTGCTGCATGATCCCGCATCTGCAGATTGAAAAAGAGTTAAATGCCGGGGAGCTTATCGACTTGACGCCAGGGCTGTTTCAACGCCGTATGCTTTACTGGCACCGTTTCGCCCCGGAAAGCCGGATGATGCGCAACGTGACCGATGCGCTGCTGGCATACGGTCACAAAGTGTTGCGGCAGGATTGAGTGTGTCCCGGATGCGGCGCACATGCGCCTTATCCGGGCTACATATGGCTTTACTGCGCTTTGTCGGCGGTGGCGGGCTGCTCCGTCTGGGCCTGGGTCGGCTCCAGCTGGAATACCACATCAACCTGGTCTTCAAACTGAATCGACGGCTGCTCATAGCTTTCATCGGCTGATGCCTGTGCCGGCGCCGCTTTCATCATCCGCACCATCGGGCTCGGCTGATAGTTAGAAACGTGGTAACGCACGCTGTAGACCGGACCAAGCTTCGCATTAAAGCCGCTGGCAAGCTGCTGCGCCTGATGAACGGCATCGTCAATCGCCGCTTTACGCGCCTTGTCTTTATATTCGTCCGGTTGCGCAACGCCCAGCGAGACAGAGCGAATTTCATTCAGCCCCGCTTTCAGCGCGCCATCCAGCAGCGAATTAAGCTTATCAAGATCGCGCAGGGTCACCTCGACGGTACGTACCGCGCGGTAACCTTTAAGAATACTTTTACCGTTCTGATAATCGTAATCCGGCTGGGTACGCAAATTGGCAGAGTCGATATCCTTTTTCTCTACTTTATTTTCGCTGAGAAATGTCAGGTATTGCGCAACGCGATCGTCAGCCTGTTTCTTTGCCGACGCCGCATCTTTTGCCGCGACGTTAACTTCGATCGCCAGGGTGGCGATATCCGGTACCGCGTCCACGCTTGCGGTTCCCGAAGTGACAATGTGCGGGCCATCAGGCAGTTCGCTTGCCTGAACCGACATTGCGCCAAATCCTACTAAGGCCGCAAGGGCTATCATTTTAAACTTCACGGTTGCTCCTCCATGTGGCTTGTCGCGTCCCAGGGTAACGGCACGCCTGTGAAGCTTAGCGAATGTTAGCGCTTTGTCCATCGGACTACGCTTAGTTCAGCAGCGCCTGCATGTGAACGACCCCCTCTCCCGCCAGCTTCAGCGCGATATACCACATGACCGCGCCCACCAGCAGGTTGATAACACGCTGCGCTTTTGCCGTGCGCAGGCGCGGCGCCAGCCATGCCGCCAGCAGCGCCAGACCAAAGAACCAGATAAACGAGGCGCTGATCGTTCCCAGCGCAAACCAGCGGCGCGGGTCCGGCTCAAGCTGGCCGCCCAGGCTGCCCAGCACAACAAAAGTGTCCAGGTACACATGCGGGTTAAGCCACGTTACCGCTAGCATGGTGGCGATAATTTTCCAGCGCCCCTGTTTCAGCGCCGCCTCGCTGTCGATCTCAATATGCTGGCTAAAGGCGGTTTTAAGCGCGCCGAAGCCGTACCACAACAAAAAGGCGACGCCGCCCCAGGTGACCAGCCCCAGCAGCCAGGGCGACTGCATGAGCAGCGCGCTGCCGCCGAAAACACCGGCGCAAATCAGCAGCAGGTCGCTCAGGGCGCAGAGCAGCGCCGTCATTAAATGGTACTGTCTGCGAATGCCCTGATTCATCACAAACGCATTTTGCGGCCCCAGCGGCAGGATCAGCGCTGCACCAAGGATAAGCCCTTGAAAATAATGATATAACACGTTCAATTCCCACTCATTTCGTTCGGGAGCTGACTATACCTGCTCCTTAACATTAGCGGAAATGGGAAATTTTAATGATTGATTAGCAATTCTGATGAAGGGAGTTAAAAAAGAGCCGACAGTGTCGGCTCTGTAACTTACTGTTGTTCTGGCTCTTTTACCCGTCTGAAATTGACATCCATCTGCGGATACGGGAAGCTGATGCCGTGCTCATCAAAGGTACGTTTGATTTTTTCCAGCACATCCCAGTAGACGTTTTGCAGGTCGCTGCTGTTGCTCCAGACGCGTACCACAAAATTAATCGAGGACGCGCCAAGCTCATTCAGGCGAACCGTCATATCACGGTCTTTAAGAATGCGATCGTCGGCCTCAATAATCTCCGTCAGCAGACGCTTCACCAGATCGATATCCGAATCGTAGGCCACGCCAATGATAAATTCATTGCGGCGGACCGGCTCGCGGGAGAAGTTAATGATGTTGTTGGCAATGATTTTACCGTTCGGGATAACAATGATACGACCATCGACGCTGCGCAGGGTGGTGGAGAAAATCTGCACCTGCAGCACCGTACCCGCTACACCGCCTAAGTCGACGTATTCCCCCGAACGGAACGGACGGAAAGTGACCAGCAGCACCCCGGCCGCCAGGTTCGAGAGCGATCCCTGCAACGCCAGACCAATCGCCAGACCGGCGGCACCGAGTACCGCGATAACCGATGCGGTCTGGACCCCCACGCGCCCGAGCGCTGCGATCAGGGTAAAAGCAATAATGCCATAACGCACCAGCGCGGAGAGAAAATCCGCCACGGTGGCATCAATATGGCGCGCGCGCATCAGTTTGTTAACGGTGTTTGAAATCATGCGGGCAATGATCATCCCCACAATGATGATGGCGATCGCCGCAACAATATTGACCGCGTAGCTCAGCAGCAGCGCCTGGTTCGTTACCAGCCAGGAGCCCGCATGATTGAGGCTATCGACGACGTTCAGATCTTCCATTCTTCTTTCCTTATAGAGTGCCGTACAGGAGCAAACGCCCCCGACGGTGGCAGACATTCTCCTAAAGGGTAAACAAAAGAGGCAAATTTGCCAACCAGATCACATTCAAGGGATAGAGCAGGCCTTTGAATAAGCAATAAAAAAGGCCCGCATCAGCGGGCCTCAGTTTATGCACTAAAGCGAAATTACAGTACGTCTACCGCGTTCAGCTCTTTGAAAGCCTGTTCCAGACGGGCGATCATAGAGGTCTGCGCAGAGCGCAGCCATACGCGCGGATCGTAGTATTTCTTGTTCGGCTGATCTTCGCCTTTCGGGTTGCCCAGCTGACCCTGCAGGTAAGCTTCGTTCTCTTTGTAGTAGTTCAGAACACCTTCCCAGGTCGCCCATTGGGTATCGGTATCGATGTTCATTTTGATAACGCCGTAGCTTACGGAGTCTTTGATTTCCTGAGCGGTAGAGCCGGAGCCGCCGTGGAAGACGAAGTTCAGGCTGTTGTGCGGCAGGTTATGTTTCTTAGAAACATATTCCTGAGAGTCGCGCAGGATGGTCGGGGTCAGCTTAACGTTACCCGGCTTGTAAACGCCGTGTACGTTACCGAAGGAAGCAGCGATGGTGAAACGCGGGCTGATAGCGTTCAGCTTGGTGTACGCGTAATCCACATCTTCCGGCTGGGTGTACAGAGCGGAAGCGTCCATATGGCTGTTGTCCACGCCATCTTCTTCACCGCCGGTGCAGCCCAGTTCGATCTCCAGGGTCATGCCCATTTTGGACATGCGCGCCAGGTACTTAGAGCAGATCTCGATGTTCTCTTCCAGAGACTCTTCGGACAGGTCGATCATGTGAGAAGAGAACAGCGGTTTGCCGGTAGCGGCAAAGTGTTTCTCGCCCGCGTCCAGCAGACCGTCGATCCACGGCAGCAGTTTCTTCGCGCAGTGGTCGGTGTGCAGGATAACCGGCACGCCGTAGTGCTCAGCCATCTGGTGAACGTGGTGCGCGCCAGAGATAGCGCCGAGGATTGCCGCGCCCTGCGGAACGTCAGTTTTCACGCCTTTGCCCGCGATAAACGCTGCGCCGCCGTTGGAGAACTGAATGATAACCGGAGAGCGAACTTTCGCAGCGGCTTCCATAACGGCGTTGATGGAGTCGGTGCCCACGCAGTTTACTGCTGGCAGAGCGAAGTTGTTTTCTTTAGCTACCTGAAACACTTTCTGTACGTCATCACCGGTGATCACGCCAGGTTTTACGAAATCAAAAATTTTAGACATGTTACGAGTCCTGTATCTGTATCGTCGGGCCTTAAAAAAGGGTGCGAGCTAGAAAATCGGGCAGGTTTCCCTGCCCGCTCAAATTACTGCTTAGCGCGCTCTTCAAGCATAGCTACCGCTGGCAGTACTTTACCTTCCACGAATTCGAGGAATGCGCCGCCGCCGGTGGAGATGTAGGAAATTTTGTCAGAAATACCGAACAGGTCGATAGCCGCCAGGGTATCGCCGCCGCCTGCGATGGAGAACGCGTCGCTGTCGGCAATCGCGTTAGCCACGATTTCAGTGCCTTTACGGAAGTTCGGGAATTCAAATACGCCAACCGGACCGTTCCACAGAATGGTCTTCGCGTTTTTCAGGATTTCAGCCAGTTTTTCTGCAGAAGCGTCGCCCAGGTCCAGAATCTGCTCTTCATCTTTGATGTCGTTAACAGATTTCAGGGTTGCGGTCGCCGTTTCAGAGAACTCGGTCGCCACGCGAACATCGGTCGGAACCGGGATATCACAGGTGCCCAGCAGGCGTTTTGCTTCGTCAACCAGGTCTGCTTCGTACAGGGATTTGCCCACGTTGTGGCCCTGAGCGGCAACGAAGGTGTTAGCGATACCGCCGCCGACGATCAGCTGGTCAGCGATTTTGGACAGAGAATCCAGAACGGTCAGTTTGGTAGAAACTTTGGAGCCACCAACGATAGCTACCATCGGGCGAGCCGGCTCTTTCAGCGCTTTACCCAGCGCGTCAAGTTCAGCGGCCAGCAGCGGGCCTGCGCACGCGACGTCAGCGAATTTGCCGATACCGTGAGTGGAAGCCTGCGCGCGGTGCGCAGTACCGAAGGCGTCCATAACGAACACGTCGCACAGCGCGGCGTATTTTTTAGACAGGGTTTCGTCGTCTTTCTTCTCGCCTTTGTTGAAGCGAACGTTTTCCAGCACGACCAGTTCGCCTTCGGCAACGTCAACGCCGTCCAGGTAGTCTTTAACCAGACGTACCGGGTTGGACAGTTTGTCTTTCAGGTAATTAACAACCGGCAGCAGAGAGAATTCTTCGTTGTACTCGCCTTCAGTCGGACGACCCAGGTGAGAGGTGACCATAACCTTCGCGCCCTGTTTCAGCGCCAGCTCGATGGTCGGCAGGGAAGCGCGGATACGCGCATCGCTGGTTACTTTCCCTTCTTTAACCGGTACGTTGAGATCCGCACGGATAAAAACGCGTTTACCAGCCAGATCCAGATCGGTCATCTTAATTACAGACATGGTGAATCCTCTCGTTGATTCTAGATAAAGTTTTGCAAGCGCAAAGTGCGCTCTACCTGAAACCTTGTGCGGCCATTGCTAACGTCGTGTCGAGCATCCGGTTAGCAAAGCCCCATTCGTTATCGCACCAGACAAGCGTTTTAATCAGGTGCGCGCCGCTCACTCGTGTTTGCGTGCCATCCACAATCGCGCTATGCGGATCGTGGTTAAAATCTGTTGAGACCAACGGTAATTCCGTATAGTCAACTATACCATGAAATGCACCCTGTGCTGCTTTTTGCAGCAACGCGTTGACTTCACAGGCTTTTACCGGTTTTTCCACCGTTACGCTCAGGTCGATTGCCGTGACATTAATGGTCGGTACGCGCACCGCAATCGCCTCGAAGCGATCGTGAAACTGCGGGAAAATACGGGCTATCCCCGCCGCCAGTTTGGTATCGACCGGAATGATCGACTGGCTTGCCGCGCGGGTACGCCGAAGATCGGGGTGATACGCATCGATCACCTGCTGATCGTGCATCGCAGAGTGGATCGTCGTGACGGTTCCTGTCTCAATGCCGTAAGCATCATCCAACAATTTAATGACGGGAATTATGCAATTCGTGGTGCAGGAGGCGTTCGATACCATGCGATCGTCTGGCTTAAGCGCGGCCTGGTTAACGCCAAACACAACGGTGGCGTCCAGATCGTTGCTGCCGGGGTGGGAGAAAAGCACTTTTTTGCTCCCGAGGCCAGATGCGCTTCCCCGTCGGCGCGGCTGCCGTAAACGCCGGTGCAGTCCAGCACGATATCGACGCCCAGTTCACGCCAGGGCAAGTCGGCGATATCGCGTTGGTGAAGGAGTCGGATAGCGTCTTCACCAATAAACAGCTGCTCGCGCTCCTGGCGCACATCCCACGCGAAACGCCCGTGGCTGGTGTCATATTTCAATAAATGTGCGATGCCTGCGGCGTCCGCCAGTTCATTGATTGCCACCACGGTGATTTCCGCTCGCCGCCCGGATTCATATAACGCGCGAACCACATTGCGCCCGATGCGACCGAAGCCATTAATCGCTATGCGTACGGTCATAGATCTCCTGCAAGGTTACCTGTTAAAGGTGGCTGACAGAGTAATGCAGCAACCCCTGGAGAGAAACCTCGCCTGTCGCAAACTGCGACTGATTGATTAATTGTCGAACAAGCTATCGACTGAAACGGTTCAGCCAGAATAAGCGAAACGTGGAATAAAAGGAATCGGTGTCCAGCGCTGGCAACCATTTATCTGATGTACATCACACTTTAATGCACATTTCCGGCAAAGTTATTCCAGATTAAGAATTACCCTTTTATCGCGGCAAGCCATACAGTGAACCAATTCGCATTTTCGTGACCTGCGTCAGTAAGCGAGAGCGCCGTCCTCTCTATTATCTCGCCCACGTCCGAGTTTCGGAGTAATGACCATGTCCGCACTGCCTTTTCCTGTTTTAGCTCACGCCTCCGGCGCGCGTTTTTACGCGCTGCGTCTGCCGCCGGGGCAAGAACTGCTTTCCGCCCTTCATGCTTTTATCGACCACCATCAGCTACAGGCCGCCTGGATTGCTGGCTGCACCGGCAGTTTGACCGATGTCGCCCTGCGTTTTGCCGCCCGGGAAGAGACCACGCGCCTTAGCGGCACGTTCGAGGTGATTTCACTCAGCGGCACGCTGGAGCGCGGCGGAGAACATCTGCATTTAAGCGTTGCCGATGAAAATGGCGCGATGACCGGCGGCCACGTGATGCCGGGCAACACGGTACGCACCACCCTGGAGCTGGTTATCGGCGAACTCACCGCTTACACCTTTAGCCGCGCCCCCTGCCCGGCTTCCGGCTATGACGAACTGGCCGTCTCCCTGCGTAATATCATCCCTTTATAATCTCTGAGGAACCTATGGCTCACCGTTCTTTTACCAGCCAGGCGCTGGCGCTTATTGTGATCTCCATCGCCATCAATATGATTGGCGGTCAGCTTATCAGCATGCTGAAGTTGCCCATCTTTCTTGATTCGATCGGCACGATCATCAGCGCAGTGTTGCTTGGCCCGCTGGTTGGCATGTTGACCGGCCTGCTGACCAACCTTCTTTGGGGGCTGCTTACCGATCCCATTGCCGCCGCCTTCGCGCCGGTGGCGATGGTGATTGGCCTGGCGGCTGGCTGGCTGGCCCGCGCAGGCTGGTTTCGTACCCTGCCGAAAGTCGTGATGAGCGGCGTGCTCATCACCATCGCCGTTACGCTGGTCGCCGTTCCTTTGCGCACCGCGCTGTTCGGCGGCGTGACCGGCAGCGGCGCGGATCTCTTTGTTGGCTGGATGCATGCGATGGGGCAAAACCTGGTGGAATCGGTGGCCTTCGCCGTCTTTGGCGCTAACCTGCTGGATAAAGTCCTGACGGTGGTGATTGTCTGGCTGCTGCTGCGCCGGTTGCCGCAACGCACCGCACGTCATTTCCCCGCGATGGCTGCCGTGCGCTAAATGCATCCGTTCACCTCTCTGGCGCTCTGGGCACTGATTGCCTGCTCAACGCTGCTGGCTCCTGCGGGGCCGGTGTTGATGAGCTGCGGCGCGCTGGCCTTCCTGAGCCTGCTGCTGTTCCCGGCCGGGCGGCGGCGGGCGCGTTATGTCGCCTGGCTGATGCTCTCTATGGGAGCAGGCTTCTGGCTGGTGCACAGCGGCTGGCTGGGATGGTGGTTAAGCGGCCAGCCGCGGGATCCGGCGCGCTGGCAGGCCGCTATTGCGCTCTGGCTGCGTATTCTGACGGTGGTTTCCACCGCACAGCTGTGGATGGCGCTGGTGCCGGTGCGCCAGTTTATTCGCGCCCTCTTCGCCAGCCGCCTGCCGCCGGGGCTTGCCTGGCTGTTCGCCGGGCCGCTGCTGGTGGTAGAGCAGTTCAAACGCAACCTTGCGCAGATCCATGAAGCGCAGCGCGCCCGGGGCGTCGCCCTGGATGAACGCTGGTATCAGCGTCTGCGCGCCATTCCAGCGCTGGTGGTGCCGCTGACCCATAACGCGCTCAACGATCTGGCGGTACGCGGGGCAGCGCTGGATATGCGCGCCTTTCGCCTGCATCCCCGGCGCACCACGCTGTGGGCGCCTGTCGACACGCTGGCGCAGCGGTATATCCGTTACGCAATTTTGCTCGCTATGGTGGGCGAGCTGGGGTTATGGCTATGGTTACGCTAGAAGAGGTGATTTACCGGCCTACCGGCAATGCAGACGAGCCCCGCGCCTGGACATTGCGGATCGACGAGCCGGGTATGGTGGCGGTCTTCGGCGGCAACGGCAGCGGCAAGAGCACGCTGGCGCAGTTGCTGGCTGGCTGGTTCCCGGACTTTTTACCCGGCGAGATAACCGGAAAAGGCGAACTGCTGGGCCAGCCCATCGGCGAAAAAAGTCTCGTTGAGCTGGCGCAGACCATCCAGCTGGTACAGCAGTCGCCCTATCTACAGCTTTCCGGCTGCACGTTCAGCGTGGAGGAAGAGGTCGCCTTCGGCCCGGAGAACCTCTGTCTGAGCGAGAGCGAAATCCTCGCCCGCATTGACGAGGCCTTAACCCTGACGGCATGCCAGCCGCTGCGCCATCGCCACCCGGCCTCGCTCTCCGGCGGCGAAACTCAGCGGGTGGTGCTGGCCAGCGCGCTGGCGATGCAGCCGAAACTGCTGCTGCTGGATGAGGCGTTCAGCCGCCTGACGCCGCAGGCCACACAGATGCTGCTGTCCCGGCTGGATGAATGGGCACGCCAGCGCCAGGCGCTGATTGTGCTGTTTGAGCGCCGCCAGCAGCCATTCAGGGCGTATTGCAGGCTCGCCTGGCAGCTTAGCCCACAGGGGATCGCGCCATGTTAAATCTTGAGAATGTCTCGTTTCGCTGGCCGGGGGCCGCACAAAACTGTATCGACTCCCTGTCGCTTAATCTTACAGCCGCGCAGTGGGTGGCATTAACCGGCGATAACGGCGCAGGCAAATCCACCCTGCTGCGGCTGATGGCCGGGCTGCTTACGCCCACCCACGGCGCTGTGAAGCTGCAAAACCAGCCGCTGACCGCGCTGAAAAACCGCCAGCGGGCGGCGCATATCGGGGTGTTGTTCCAGGAGGCGGAGCACCAGATATTCCACAGCCGGGTCGTTGATGAAGTGGAATTTGGCCTGCGGCTGCAAAAGCTGCCCGCAGCGGAAATCAGCCGTCGTGCCGCCGATGCGCTTGCGCTGTGTGAATTAACCGATGTCGCCACGGCGCACCCGCTTGACCTGCACTCCGCGCAGCGGCGCATGGTGGCGGTCGCCTGCCTGGAAGCGCTGGCGCCGCCGCTGTTATTACTCGATGAACCCAGCCGCGATTTTGACGATCGCTGGCTGGGCATTTTTGAACGCTGGCTAATGGCCTGCCAGCAGCGTGGCACGACGGTGCTGGCTATCAGCCACGATTATGCGTTTATCGACCGGTACTTTGCGCGCGTCCTGCGCTTACAGGGCGGGAAAATCGCCGCCGACGGGACGCCGGATGAGGTGCTCACACGGTAAGGGGCGATGCCAGCCGATAGCCGCCGTCGCTCTCCATCTCAAGCGTCAGGCTGGCCGGAACGCTTTGGGAAAGCACCTTTTCGACGTTTGGTCCATCCGTACGCCTGTAGAATGCTTCCGCCTCCTGCCTGGAGAGGCCGCCCGCCATTTTTCGCGCAATCAGCCGTTCCCGAAGTACCCCGGCCGGGGCGCGAATAAACAGGCTGAAATCGCAGTACTGACGTAACATAGCCCAGCGCGCATCGTCCAGCAGCAGCCAGTTGCCTTCGACAATCACCAGCGGGGAGATAACCTGAATGGCGGCCTCAACCGGCTCATGAAGCTGCCGGCTGTATTGCGGCCAGCTTGCCGCCTGCTGACTGCAAATATCCTGTAAATTCTGCGCAAGCTTCTCTACGTTGAACGTTTCCGGAGCCCCTTTTCTGGCCCGTAAATTATGTTGCTCAAGCCAGCTGTTATAATGATGAAAACCATCCATCGGTAAAGTTTGTATCGCGGGAAGCCCGCCGTCCTGCTCAGCGAGCCACGTCCAGAAAGCAGTAAGCGTCGATTTACCCGTGCCCGGCGGCGCACTGAGGAAAATAACGGTGCGCGAAGAAGAAGGCCGACGCTGTAATTGGGCCAGCCTTTTTAAAAGCGGTTTGTGCACCGTTTCTATTTCGGTATCGCTATAGTGGGCTTCCACCTCTAGTCCATTAACGGATAGCTTTATTTTCACGAGTCGAGATCCTTTATTATGCTGGTCACCGCTAATGCCAGCGCGGATTTGGTCATCGACACGTATCGCGCTGCAGAATAAAGTGCAAAGTCGGCGAACTTCATCGTTTTCAACGAGTTAAACAAGGCGGCGTTGCGCGTGATGGTATTGACGTTATTAATAAAATCCCAGCATATATCACTCGCGAAGTCGGGCGGGTCATCCTGGCTTAAAAGATAGTGGTGAAACTGCGAGAAATGCATGATATCCGCATATAACCACTTATCTATTTTTCCCAGGGCATAGATCAGCCGCAGCGCCACATCAATATCATCCAGCGGCCCGCTCTGGGCCAACAGCGGTTTAACCGCATACTCCACGATTTCTTCATCGTTATTCACGAATAATGACGGCAGAAAAGATTTAATGGCCTGTAGCAGTATGTCATTCGCTGTCGCCATAAAAGCGCTCAGCTCTGGCTGCGCATCCAGCTTTTCCAGCACGTCATCTTCTGTCAACGTCGTCATTGGTATCCCGATAAATCACCCGTAATGCAGTGAGTCTATAATATTACAGGTCCGTTCTATACCATTGATGAGCAATGTTTGGGTATGAATTGTCTGTCCGCTTCGATAGATCCCTTTCATTAAATCGCCGCCGGTTACGCCCGTGGCGGAAAATAAAAGGGTGTCGCTGTTAACCAGTTCGTTAAGGGTATAAACCCGGTTAACTTCAACCCCCATTTCCCGACAGCGACGATGCTCATCGCGGGCAATCTGCTGGTGCGCTTCGCTCTCTCCCTTCGCCTGACAAAAATCAAGCAGCGAGGCGTGCATATCGCCCTCTAGCGCCCTGACCGCGCATGCGGAAATCACCCCTTCCGGCGCTCCCCCTATGGTGTACATCACGTCAAAGGGGTTGTCCGGCAGGCAGGTCAGCACGCTGGCGGCGACATCGCCATCCGGCAAGGCGAAGACTTTGACCCCCATCCCGGCGGCGCACTGGATAGCGGGCTGCTGACGGGGTTTATCGAGAGTGACCATTCGTAGCTCATCCAGCGGCTTACCCAGCGCTGCCGCGACCGCCCGCAGGTTTTCCGCCAGCGGCTTGTGCAGATCGATCACTCCCCGCGCCCGACGGTTGACCACCAGTTTCTCCATATACATATCGGGGGCATGCAGCAAACTGCCCTGGGGGGCGAATGCCATCACCGCCAGCGCGTTGTTTTGCCCCATCGCCACCATCCGCGTCCCTTCAATAGGATCGACGGCGATATCAACAGCGGGGCCGTCGCCGGTGCCCACCTTCTCGCCAATATAGAGCATCGGCGCGTGGTCAATTTCACCTTCACCGATGACGATGCGGCCTTTCATCGCCATCTGATTGAGCGCATCACGCATGGCGGCCACCGCCACGCCATCAATCTTATTTTTATCGCCGCAGCCGGTTTGCGGCCAGGCGGCGAGCGCCGCCTGTTCCGTAACCCGTAACAGCGGCCACGCTAACGACATCATTGCGCAGCCTCCCCCGTATCAACCCCAAACTGGGCAAGCAGATACTTCTCTGCCTGTTCATTCCAGATGCCATGCGTCGGCTCGACCAGACGCGCCAGCTCCCGAAATAGCGGGTCGGTCTCCCCTTTACGTTTAAAATCGCTGATGGCGGTTAAGGGCATCGTGACGCCGTTATAAATAAGCTTTTTGCCCCCCGGTATAGAAGGCAGGTTAAGAACCGTCTCCGGAACCGCGTCCAGACCGCCGATATGCGTCACCATAAACGAGGGCTGCAATGCGCCCGTGGCGCTCTTCTCGATGGCCTCGATCATGTCATCGGTAGACCCACCGGAGGTGCCCACAATGTGCGTACTGTTGTAGTGAACATTGTAGAAATTAAAGGGCACTTTGAAGTTGGCATCCGTCGGACCGGCAAAGAAATTGAGGCAGCCATCTTCCGCCAGTAGATCATCCGCCAGTTCAATCACCGAAGGCACCGCGGCATAGACAAAAACATCATCAAAGCCGTGCCCACCGGTCAGCTCCCGCAGCGTCTGCTGCGGGTTTTCCAGAGCGCTGGTATTGATATAGCTCAGTTCAATACCCTTGCTCGCCGCCAGCTCAACCGGCAACAGTTTCTGCGCCTGTGCCAGCCGCGCATCGTCGATATCCACCACCACGATACGTTTCGGGGCGATACCGCCGTTGATGGCATAATCGATGGCGCCAATCCCCATCGGCCCGGCGCAGGCAAGGAGCGCCAGATTGCCGCCGGGTTTAATCCCCATGCGATGCTCATAGACATAAGGAGTGGTGTGATAATTGGCTTTATAGGCGCCAATGATGCAGCACATCGGCTCCGCCAGCGAAGCGGCGGCAAAATAAGCGCCGCGATAGGGTAAAACGCACCCTAAATTGATAGCGAACTCCGGGATGATCATATACGTCGCATTGCCGCCGAAATATTCGTAGCTATAGCCTGCTGAATAGCCGCTGGGCAATCCCATTGCTGGCTGCAAAACAAAGCGTTCACCCTTCTTATATTTATCCGCCAGGTTTTTCCCGACCTCAACAATCACCCCGGCGCATTCATGGCCGGTAATAACCGGATGATTTTGCAAATCGTCTGGCACACGTTTATGGTCGCTGCCTAATTTTGCCGCTTTCCAGGTTGATAAACAGACGCTGTCGGAAATAACGCTCACTAATAACTCATTGTCGGTAATCGGGGGCAGCTCAAACTCACGAATACGTACGTCCCCTTTACCATAGATCGCTGCAACTTTTGTTTTCATATATACCACCGTTGAATTTATTTCGCTGTCAGCTGTTCGAATAAAGTATCCAGCCGAGGATCGCCAATATAGTTATCAATAAGAATAAGTGGCTTATCCGTGACAATTTTAACGCGCCCTTCCAGGCTGGCATGCGTCACGATAATATCGGCATCCGCAGGTACATTTTCGATAGCATAATGCTGAACTTTAATTTGCTGACCGTTTTTCTCCAGGCGGCGACGGAATGTCGTTGCGCCCATCGCGCTGGAACCCATTCCCGCATCACAAACGAAAGCCACATGTTTAATTGCCGCTGGCTGCCAGGCGCCTTCACTCTTCATTTGCTTCACGGCTTTTGCCGAGTCGGCAAATTCGCTTTCGGTCTCTTCGCCGCTGTTTTTTTCCAGCTTGAGAATAAACGAGGTAATAACGAACGAGACCAGCGTACCAATGGATACCCCTGCGATAGTGGCAATAAACGATCCTTTCGGCGTCAGGGCCAGATAAGCGAAGATAGAACCCGGACTTGGGCCCGCAACTAAACCGCCATCAAGCAGGTTGAAGACAAACGTACCGGACATGCCGCCTGCAATCATGGCAATCAGCGTCAGCGGTTTCATCAGAACATAGGGGAAATAGAGTTCATGAATACCGCCCAGGAAGTGAATGATCATCGCGCCAGGGGCAGAACGTTTACTCATCCCTTTACCGAAGATGGAGAAAGCCAGCAGCAGTCCAAGCCCAGGCCCTGGGTTTGAGGCCACCATAAAGAAAATAGACTTGCCGGTTGTTGACGCCTGCTGCATCCCCAGCGGGTAATAGACCCCCTGATCGATAGCGTTATTGAGGAACAGAATTTTTGCCGGCTCGTTAATGAGCGAAAGCAGAGGCAGATAACCCGCATGTACCATCGCCTCAATACACTCTTTCACAAAGGTATTGGCAATCAGTACCGCCGGACCAATGATTTCGAAGCCAAGCAGGCATAACACCATGCCAGCGATACCGAGCGAGAAGTTATTGATGACCATCTCGAACCCTGCCGGGATCCGTTTGTCCAGCAGTCGGTCGATATGCTTAATGATCAGCCCTCCTAACGGGCCCATGATCATCGCGCCAAGGAACATCGGGATATCCGCACCGACGATAACCCCGATAGTGCCAATACCCCCCATTACGGCGCCGCGCTTGCCGCCCACCAGATGGCCGCCCGTTGAGCCAATCATCACCGGCAGCAAATAGGTGATCATCGGGCCGACGATTTTGGCGAAATGTTCGTTTGGCATCCAGCCAGTAGGAATAAATAAAGCGGTAATAAAACCCCAGGCAATAAAGGCACCAATATTAGGGATGACCATTGCGGTCAAAAACCCTCCAAAAGCCTGGACTTTCGCACGAGCAGACTTGTTTTCCATAATTGTATCCTGTCAGCGCATATTTACGCACGTGAAATGATGGCGGCGAGTTGATGCTCAGTATTTGCTGATAATAAAGCGGAGAGATTTTCATCTTCACATAATAATTCGCTTAATGCCTGGATAGCGCCAATATGTGAATCAGAATCAGCAGCAGACAGGCCGATTAATAATTTAACCGGCTCTGACTTTTCACCAAAAGCCACAGACTCCTTTAACAAAGTTAATGACATTCCGGTTTTCAGCGCGCCAAATTCGGGCCGCGCATGAGGCATTGCCACCTGCGGCGCCAGAATATAATAAGGGCCATTACTTAACGTTGAGTCTTTAATAGCCTGCACATACTCTGCGCTGACATATTTATTGCGTAGCAGCGACGCCATAGACAAATCTATGGCCTGCTGCCAGTTGGCTGCCGACGATTTAATGGCGATAGAGCTCGGAGGAAAATAATCAATTAAGCGCATAACGCGTCCTCGTATTTTATTATTAGGGGTACTTCCGATGTTCAAAAATAAAATACGCCTGTCGGCAGGCTAAAGCAACGCAGCGAAAGTGGCGCAGTCGGAAACCAGGAATTTTCAACAACCGTTAAAAATCAATTAATTAAAAGATGGTTTTATTTTTGCAATAGATAAAATGAGAGGTGGGTTGCAAATACTGCAAAAAACACACATTAATATATGTGATATATATCACCAAAATAGTCTTGCCTGAATGATTTTTTATGATCTGAAACACGTCGGGACGGATAAAAAAACGGGCCGCCGAAGCGACCCGGTTTGTTCTGCTATGCAGA
>NZ_HE578946.1:360000-379211 GCF_000321045.1 Phytobacter massiliensis JC163 | reverse complement strand
ACGTGAGGACATTTTGACTCCAGATCGGACTGTTGAAGGCCATGCCCGTAACGACTTGACGACAGCGCGTTTTGGGCTACGCCGGAAAAAAGTGCCAACAATGTAACCCAAGCGACAAAACATGTACATGGAGCATCCTTTTGGCGATTAAGAAATCTCTGGAAGCTGCTCGCATGTTGCGCAAGAGGCTCGCCCGCCGCTCGTTCTGTTCTTTATACTTACCTCTGGCCCCCGGTTCGTCTGTATCGGGGCACTATCAGAATAATGATTTAACCTGCGTGGAAGATAAGAAATGAAAATTCGCCCGGCTATGCTCGCTCTGGGAACAGCAGCCCTTCTGGCAGGCTGCCAGAATATGGATTCAAACGGCTTTCTTAGCTCAGGCGCGGAGGCTTATCAGGCCTATTCGCTGAGTGACGCACAGGTCAAAAGCCTGAGTGACGAAGCCTGTAAGCAGCAGGACAGCAAGGCGACCATCGCCCCTGCCAGCAGCCCCTACAGCCAGCGTCTTGATAAAATCGCCGCCGCGCTGGGCGACAATATCAACGGCCAGCCGGTGAACTACAAAGTGTATGTTGAGAAGGATGTGAATGCTTTCGCAATGGCGAACGGCTGTATTCGCGTCTACAGCGGCCTGATGGATATGATGAACGATAACGAAGTGGAAGCGGTTATCGGCCACGAGATGGGCCACGTTGCGCTGGGTCACGTCAAGCGCGGTATGCAGGTGGCGCTGGGCACTAACGCGGTGCGCGCGGCGGCAGCATCCGCCGGTGGCGTGGTGGGCAGCCTGTCCCAGTCGCAGCTGGGCGATCTTGGGGAAAAACTGGTGAACTCGCAGTTCTCCCAGCGTCAGGAAGCCGAAGCGGATGACTACTCCTACGACCTGTTGCGCAAACGCGGTATCAGCCCGGCCGGGTTAGCCACCAGCTTTGAGAAGCTGGCGAAGCTGGAGCAGGGGCGTCAAAGCTCCATGTTTGACGATCACCCGGCCTCCGCCGAACGTGCGCAACATATTCGGGAGCGTATGGCGGCAGACGGCATTAAATAACGCGATTTGCCGGGCTCCGATAAGGCAGCCGCATCCCCGATGCGCTGCGCTTATCGGGGCAACCCGTTAAGCGCCCTTCTTCGCCGCCTGAATATAGAGCATCTCCAGCGCCAGCGTCGCCGCAGCCAGCGCGGTAATATCCGACTGGTCGTAAGCAGGCGAGACCTCCACCAGATCCATCCCCACAATATTCAGATCCTTAAGGCCGCGCAGCAGTTTCAGCGCCCGATCGGAGGTGAGACCGCCGATAACCGGCGTCCCGGTTCCCGGCGCAAAGGCCGGATCGAGGCAGTCGATATCGAAGGTCAGGTAGACGGGCAGATCCCCTACCCTTGCTTTCACCTCGGCCATAATATCCTCAACGCGGCGATCGTTAACCTGGCAGGCATCCAGCACCGCAAATCCGTCCGCCGGGCTGAATTCGGTACGAATCCCTATCTGCACCGAGTGCGCAGGGTCAATTAGCCCCTCTTTTGGCGCGGTGTAAAACATGGTGCCGTGGTCAAACTCACAGCCGTTAGAGTAGGTGTCAGTGTGGGCGTCGAAATGCACCAGCGCCATCTTGCCGAAATGTTTGGCATAAGCGCGCAGCAGCGGCAGGGTAACGTAATGGTCGCCGCCAAAAGAGAGCAGCCGCTTGCCTGCCGCCAGCAGCATTTCAGCATGGGCCTGCAATTTTTCGCTCATTTCGCGGGCATCGCCGAAGGCGTAGACCAGGTCGCCGCAGTCCACGACCCGCAGCCGTTCGCGCATATCAAACTGCCAGGGAAAACGGTGATGCTCCCACGCCAGGTGGGTGGAAATCTGGCGAATCGCCCCCGGCCCCAGGCGACTGCCGGGGCGGCCTGAGGTCGCCATATCAAAAGGAATACCGGTGATGACCCATTCAGCGTCGCTATCCCAGGGTTCAAAGTGCAACGGCAGGCGGAGAAAACCGAAGGCGTTAGAGACAAGAGAGTTGTCGTACTGATGTCCCAGCGTGCTCATAAAGCGACCTCCTGATAGCTGTCGTGGTAAAAAAACCTCCCGCTGCGGTTGTCCCGGCACGGAAGGTTCTTTTGCGTTATGTGGCGTGCGTAACCAAATGTCGCCATAAATTCTGCCGGTCAGGGCAAAGTATAGGCGAGAGCCCGGCGTTACGCCCCCGCCACAGGATTTACCTGCGCCGGAAGGTTATTCATCTTCCAGGTAAGTATACCCGTACAGCCCCGCCTCAAACTCTTCAAGGAACTGCTGCTGCAGGGCATCATCCAGCCCGGTTTGTTTCACCTGATCGCGGAACTGCACCAGCAGCGTTTTGGGGTCGAGCTGAACATATTGCAGCATGTCCGCCACGGTGTCCCCTTCGTCAGAGAGCTCCACTTCAACGCTGCCATCCGGGAAGACAAACACGTCAACCGCTTCGGTATCGCCGAACAGGTTATGCATGTTGCCGAGGATCTCCTGATATGCCCCTACCATAAAGAAGCCCAGCATCGGCGGGTTCTCGGGGTCGTACTCCGGCATCGGCATGGTGGTGGCGATACCGTCGCCGTCCACGTAATGGTCGATAGCGCCATCGGAGTCACAGGTGATATCCAGCAGCACCGCGCGGCGCTCGGGCGCCTGATCCAGCCCTTCCAGCGGCAGGACCGGGAACAGCTGATCGATACCCCAGGCGTCCGGCATCGACTGGAACAGCGAGAAGTTGACGTACATTTTGTCCGCCATCCGCTCCTGCAATTCGTCGATAATCGGCCGGTGGGCGCGGTTGCTCGGGTCGAGCTGTTTCTGCACTTCGTGGCACATGTTCAGATAGAGCTGCTCGGCCCACGCGCGCTCCTGCAGGCTAAAGCTGCCGGAGGAGTAGCCAACGTGAATATCGTGCAGATCCATCTGGCTGTCGTGCAGCCATTCGCGCAGCGAACGGCGGGTGCCCGGCTGATGCATCTCCTGCCAGGTTTCCCACATATTTTGCAGGGCGCGGGGCGCATCGTCGGCAGGCGGCGTCGCCTCGGTGGTTTCGCTGCGCTCCACGCCGATAATATTCGACACCAGCACGGTATGGTGCGCGGTCACCGCGCGGCCAGACTCGGTGATCACCGTCGGGTGCGGCAGACCGTGCTCTTCGCAGGCGTCGCCAATCGCCCAGATAATGTTATTAGCGTACTCGTTCAGGCCGTAGTTGACGGAGCAGTCGGACTGCGAGCGCGTACCTTCATAGTCCACGCCCAGGCCGCCGCCCACGTCGAAGCACTGGATATTGACGCCAAGTTTATGCAGTTCAACGTAGAAACGCGCCGATTCGCGTACGCCGGTGGCGATATCACGAATGTTCGCCATCTGCGAACCCAGGTGGAAGTGCAGCAGCTGGATGCTGTCCAGACGCCCGCGTTCACGCAGGATCTCTACCAGTTGCAGCACCTGGGTCGCCGCGAGGCCGAATTTAGACTTTTCGCCGCCGGAGGATTGCCATTTACCAGAGCCCTGCGAGGCCAGACGGGCACGCACGCCAAGACGCGGGACCACATTCAGCCGCTCGGCCTCTTCCAGCACGATGGCCACTTCGGACATCTTCTCGATGACCAGGTACACCTTGTGGCCCATCTTCTCGCCGATTAAGGCCAGGCGAATATATTCGCGGTCTTTATAGCCGTTACAGACGATCACTGAACGGGTCATCCCCGCGTGGGCCAGCACGGCCATCAGTTCGGCTTTGGAACCGGCTTCCAGCCCCAGCGGTTCGCCGGAGTGGATCAGCGATTCAATCACGCGACGGTGCTGGTTTACCTTGATGGGGTAAACGAGGAAGTAGTCGCCGTTATAACCATACGATTCACGCGCGCGCTTGAAGGCGGCGTTAATGGAGCGCAGGCGATGTTGCAGGATCTGCGGAAAGCAGAACAGCGCAGGCAGGCGTTGGCCCTGCGCCTCACGCGCTTTCACCAGTTGCGCCAGGTCGACGCGGGCTTCCGGGACATCCGGATCCGGGCAAACGCTGATGTGGCCCAGTTCGTTGACGTCGTAGTAGTTATTGCCCCACCAGGCAATATTGTAAGTACGCAGCATCTTGCTGGCTTCCTGGGAGCTCATTGCAACCTCCTGCATGGAGCGTAGTACACCCTGTTCGCCCGCTGACGAAGGCAAACCCATAGACATGTCGTCAGACATAGCGAACCTCAAAAGTATTAAGTGTAAGACAGTCAACTACTATCGCAGCGTAACTTTGCGATAACAACCCATAAACAGCCTGGCTTTCCAGCACAAAAGACTGGGATACCGACTGCGCGACCGGTTTCTTGTTCATCTCATTGTAAAACACGTAACCGAACTTAAGTATGACGGTTCGGCGAAACCACGAGAAAACTCCTGTAAATCAGGAGCGCCCTTGTTCAGTTGTCACTGCGCCGTACCGGCCCGTGAGTCCTGAGAAGCGCCGAAATGGGTATAACATCGGCAGGTGTGCAGAATAGATTTGCGGGGTGTGGGGAAAGAAAGCGCATCAGAACGACGCGACGAATGCTCTACAGAACGACGGTTCATTATCTCGTATCACCTCCACGCACGCCTTACGACCTGCGATAAGCCAAAGTCTTAATATCCTCAACCCGGCTGGAAGTGGCGACACGAGAAACCCCGTGCGCTTTTTTATATGAGCCGCGCGCGGCGTTTTATACCGACAACCAGCGCGAAATGCAAAATAAAAAAATCATCTTTACGGCACCCACAGGGAAAATTTCTGTAACCAATTCAGTCAGAATGGCGGCGACCGCAAAAAACGCTGGCAATGGGGTCAAGAAGTGACCTAGAATAGCCATCCAGATGTTAATCCATCTATACTGATTAACACTTAGACAGCCCGTGTCGCTACCTGCACTCCTCGCGGAACCTACCGCCAGGCATCCTGACACACTGCTTGAGCCAACCGTATTATTCCAGGGTGAAAATTAAACATGGCAAAACACCTTTTTACGTCTGAGTCCGTTTCAGAAGGGCATCCTGACAAAATTGCTGACCAAATCTCCGACGCCGTGCTGGACGCGATCCTTGAACAGGATCCGAAAGCGCGCGTTGCCTGTGAAACCTACGTCAAAACCGGCATGGTGCTGGTAGGCGGCGAGATCACCACCAGCGCATGGGTAGATATCGAAGAGATTACCCGTAACACCGTGCGTGAGATTGGCTATGTGCATTCTGACATGGGCTTTGACGCCAACTCCTGCGCCGTGCTGAGCGCAATTGGTAAACAGTCACCGGACATCAACCAGGGCGTTGACCGTGCCGATCCGCTGGAACAGGGCGCGGGCGACCAGGGCCTGATGTTTGGCTACGCCACCAACGAAACCGACGTGCTGATGCCTGCGCCGATCACCTACGCCCACCGTCTGGTAGAGCGTCAGGCAGAAGTGCGTAAAAACGGCACCCTGCCGTGGCTGCGCCCGGATGCGAAAAGCCAGGTCACGTTCCAGTACGACGACGGTAAAATCGTTGGCATCGACGCGGTTGTTCTCTCCACCCAGCATGCTGAGGATATCGATCAGAAATCCCTGCAGGAAGCGGTGATGGAAGAGATCATCAAACCGATTCTGCCGACCGAATGGCTGAACAGCGCCACTAAATTCTTTATTAACCCGACCGGCCGTTTCGTTATCGGCGGCCCGATGGGCGACTGCGGCCTGACCGGGCGTAAAATCATCGTCGACACTTACGGCGGCATGGCCCGTCACGGCGGCGGCGCGTTCTCCGGTAAAGATCCGTCGAAAGTTGACCGCTCTGCGGCTTACGCTGCCCGCTACGTTGCGAAAAACATCGTTGCCGCAGGCCTGGCTGACCGCTGTGAAATTCAGGTCTCTTACGCTATCGGCGTCGCTGAACCGACCTCTATCATGGTGGAAACCTTCGGTACTGAGAAGGTGCCAACCGAGCAGCTGACCCTGCTGGTGCGCGAGTTCTTCGACCTGCGTCCGTATGGCCTGATTCAGATGCTGGATCTGCTGCACCCGATCTATAAGCAAACCGCTGCTTATGGTCACTTTGGTCGTGAATCCTTCCCGTGGGAAAAAACCGACAAAGCGGCCCAGCTGCGCGATGCTGCCGGCCTGAAATAATTCAGAGCTGGGTTCCCGGATGCGGCGTTGCCTTATCCGGGCTACAGGTCAAGTAGCCCGGGTAAGCGCAGCGCACCCGGGAATCCCGAACGGTCGCTGCGTTTTTACAAAAATCGACTAAACTTTTAAAGTGTTTTCAATAGCTTGCTGAAAGCGATTACATTCCAGCCTTGTCGGTATCTACGCCGCTTATTACCCATCCTGCGTGAAGCAACAATACATTGTTACATCACCCTTTCGGTTTAGTCTGAAACTCCCCTCTGCTGCTCCCGCCGCTCTCACTTATATCTATAATATTTATCAGTTTTCTTTGCCGGTTCGTTTTGACGTCGATGTAACCGATTACACTGACGTGATCTTTATCACAAAAAACCGCGCAGCATTCACCTACGTTTACCATCGCAAAAACTGATAATAGAAATGGAGGGCATCATGCCTGACAATAAAAAACAGGGACATTCAAACAAGGCGATGACCTTTTTTGTCTGCTTCCTCGCAGCACTGGCAGGGTTACTGTTTGGCCTGGATATCGGCGTCATCGCAGGGGCGCTGCCCTTCATCACCGATGATTTCAAAATTGATTCTCACACCCAGGAGTGGGTGGTCAGCTCCATGATGTTTGGCGCCGCCGTTGGCGCAGTGGGTAGCGGCTGGCTCTCCTGGCGTCTCGGGCGTAAAAAAAGCCTGATGATTGGCGCAGTGCTGTTCGTCATTGGCTCGCTCTGCTCCGCCGCCGCGCCGAACGTCGAAGTGCTGATCCTGTCGCGCGTTATTCTCGGTTTAGCGGTAGGTATCGCCTCCTACACCGCTCCGCTTTATCTCTCTGAGATCGCCCCGGAAAAAATTCGCGGCAGTATGATCTCTATGTATCAGCTGATGATCACCATCGGTATTCTTGGCGCTTATCTGTCTGACACCGCATTCAGTTACAGCGGCGCGTGGCGCTGGATGCTGGGGGTTATCGTGATCCCGGCGATCCTGCTGCTGATTGGCGTCTTCTTCCTGCCGGACAGCCCGCGCTGGTATGCAGCCAAACGCCGTTTCCATGATGCGGAGCGGGTGCTGATGCGTCTGCGCGACACCAGCGCAGAGGCGAAGAACGAACTGGAAGAGATCCGCGAAAGCCTGAAGGTCAAACAGACCGGCTGGGCATTGTTTAAGGACAACAAAAACTTCCGTCGCGCCGTGTTTCTTGGCGTCCTGTTGCAGGTGATGCAGCAGTTCACCGGGATGAACGTCATCATGTACTACGCGCCGAAAATCTTTGAACTGGCGGGTTACAGCAACACCACTGAACAGATGTGGGGCACGGTGATTGTCGGCCTGGCTAACGTGCTGGCCACCTTTATCGCTATCGGTATTGTTGACCGCTGGGGGCGTAAACCAACGCTGGTGCTTGGCTTCCTGGTGATGGCAGCCGGTATGGGGATTCTGGGTACGATGCTGCACCTGGGCATTCACTCTACCACGGCGCAGTATTTCGCCGTCGCTATGCTATTGATGTTTATCGTGGGCTTTGCGATGAGCGCTGGGCCGGTGATTTGGGTACTGTGCTCCGAAATCCAGCCGCTGAAAGGGCGTGATTTCGGTATCACCTGCTCCACAGCCACCAACTGGATTGCCAATATGATTGTTGGCGCAACCTTCCTCACCATGCTGGATACGCTGGGCAACGCCAACACCTTTTGGGTCTATGCCGGCCTGAACGTCCTGTTTATCCTGCTGACGCTGTGGCTGGTTCCGGAAACCAAACATATCTCTCTGGAACACATCGAGCGTAACCTGATGAAAGGTCGCCCGCTGCGTGAGATTGGCTCGCGCGACTAATTTTCCTTGTCCCGGATGCGGCGCAGGCGCGCCGCATCATTCCCCGCCTTAGCGCCCCCCGCACATAATCTATGCGTTTTTATTATTTTCATTTGAAACATGAAAATGATAATTGTTATGTTAATATCCAGTTATTCATTCGTGAAATATATGTATGTCGCTGTAATGCAAAGGAACAACCAGATACTCCTCTCCAGGCACGGCGGTCCACTGCGGGCATACACGTTAATAATCAGGATCACCCATGGATCACATTGTTTACGTTGTAGATGACGATAACTCCGTCAGGCAGGCGCTGGTCAGTTTGCTGATGGCGGAAGATTATCAGGTCGCCGACTTTCCCTCCGCACGCGCGTTTTTATCCCACCCTTTTCCGGCTCGACCGGGCTGCCTGATTCTGGACATGAACATGCCTGAGGCCAGCGGCTTTGACGTCACCGAGGCGTTATCGCGGCTTGGCCATATGATGCCGGTGATTTTCCTGACCGGCTTCGGCACTATCCCGCTTTCGGTGAAGGCAATGAAGGCGGGCGCCTATGAATTTATGACCAAACCCGCCGTGCCGGGCCTGCTGCTACAGGCCGTAGCCGGGGCGCTAAAGCTGGCGGAAAAAATCTGCGGCGAGTCGCAACAGATGCAGACGTTGACCACCCGCTACGACTCGCTGACGCCGCGGGAAAAAGAAGTGTTCCAGCTGGCGATTGGCGGCCTGCTGAATAAGCAGATCGCCACGGAGATGGGCGTCAGCGAAATCACGGCCAAAGTGCATAAAAAGCGGGTGATGGAGAAAATGGAAGTCCGCTCGCTGACCGACCTGGTACGGGCCGCCGACCGGCTGAATATTCAAAAAACCCGCAGCCGGTGACCGGCTGCCCTAGCCTTCGTCGCCGTGGGTGGGCAGCGTAAAGGTGAAGACGCTGCCATCACCGCAGGGTTCAGCCATCAGTTTACCGCCGTGCTTCTCAATAATGCCGTAGCTGATGCTCAGCCCCATCCCCATGCCGTGTTCCTTGGTGGTGTAGAAAGAGTCGAACAGCCGGGCCTGCACCTGCGGGCTCAGGCCGACACCGGTATCGGCAATCGCCATGCTTATTACCCCCGGCGACGGGTTCTCTGAGCTGACGGTCAGGATCAGCGGGCGATCGTGGATACTCTCCATCGCATCAATGGCGTTGACGATCAGGTTGAGTAACACCTGCTGTATCTGCACGCTGTCGGCGAAGATAAAGGCATCCTCCGCGTTAAGCTGGTAGTAAAGCGCTATCTGCTGTCGTTCCAGCTCACTGCGTGACAGCGCCACAATATGGCACACCAGATGATGCAGGTTGATACGCGAACAGCTGGTGGTCTGATTGCGGGTCAGCGCCTGCAACCCGCGAATAATATTTCCGGCGCGTTCGCCTTCACTGATGATCTCTTCGAGGCTATTACGCGCGTTGACCAGCGCAGGCGGTTCGCGGTTGAGCCAGCGCAGGCTGGCGCCGGCATTGGCAACAATCGACATCAGCGGCTGGTTAATCTCATGGGCGATAGAGGCGGTAAGCTGGCCGACAGTCGTCGCACGGGATACGCGTGCCAGATCGGCCTGCGCCGCGCGGACCACATCCTCCGACTGGCGGCGAGCGGTGATATCGGTGATCACGCCAAAATACTCGGCGACATTCGCCTCATACCCTACCGGGTTGCCCACCCCCAAAATATAACGGCAGTCGCCATCGGGGCGGAAAATGCGGAACTCGGCGCGCATCGAGACGCCATTGCGCACGCTATCGACGACCAGCGTATGAATGCGCTGGAAATCTTCCGGATGGACGAGGGTCAGAAAGTCGGCCATCGAGATAGTACGCTGCGTTTCCGGCAGGCCGAGAATACGGGCATATTCATCGGAGACAAACATCAAATCCTGTTCCAACTCCCAGCGCCAGGTGCCGGTATTGCTGATTTTTTCCCCCAGCATCAACGACGTCTGGCTGGCCCGCAGCTCTTTTTCCGCCCGCCGACGCTGCACGTTCTCCTCTACCAGTTCGGCGTACAGGCGGGCGGTCTCCAGCGACACCGCCGCCTGGGCTGCCAGCATCCTGACGATGCGGGAGTGTTCAGCGGTAAAGATCTCCGGCATAACGCGGTTTTCAAGGTAGAGCACCCCCACCAGCTTGCCCTGTTTATGCATCGGCACGCACATGACCGCCGCGCCGGAAGCGACCAGATAGGGATCCTGGCTAAAGGGGCTGAACAGTTCCGGCTTGCTGATGCGAATCTCCTGCCCCGTTCGCATGACCGCCGTCAGCACCGAGAGCGGCATATCGGCGGCGGTTGGGCGCTCTTTGACCATCCGCACGTTGACCCCGGCCGAGGTGGTTTCCGCGCAGGCCTGCGTTTCCGGGGTGGTATTATCGAGTATACGAATCAGCAGTCCGCGCTGCGCCCCCGCCCGCTCCAGCAGTATGGTCATTAGCGTGTGAACCAGTCGGTCGAGGTTAATCTCTTCGGTCATGGCGCGCACTGCCCGCAACATACTCTCCAGATCATGAACGGCTTCGTTCTGGGCAAAGGTGATGGTGTCATAAGGCGAGCGCTGCCCGCACGGCGTCAGATGCGGGTACAACCGCTCAAGCTGGCGCAGTTTCGCCACCGCCCCCCAGCGCCGCCAGGCGGCAAAAGCGTTGCGGATATAGCCTTCGGCGGCGACATGCCAGCCCGATGCTCTGGCGAAGCGCCCCGCCAGTTCGCAGGCCAGCCCATTCACCGGATGGAACTCCGCCTCGCCGGAGAGCGCAATGGCCTGCTCATAGCGGGAGAGCGCCAGTTCGTTATCTCTATCCAGCCGTGCCATCTCGGCGCGTACCAGCGCGGCTTTATCGGCGAAGGTAGCGGGATTATGCCCGGCCCAGCGGGCAAGCGCCGCATGATGCGCCGCCAGCGTTTCCCGCTGTTGCGGGGTAATGCTCGCCGGGGTCAGGGTAAGCGCCAGCGCGAGCGCGCTAAAAAAGTGGTAATCCATTAAATGGACATAGCCCGGCACCATTCCCGCCAGCGGCGCGGCCTGCGCCAGGCAGCGCGATGCATCCGCATACTCCCCGGCCATAAAGTGCGCCATGCCCCGGTAGAGCCAGAACCAGAAGACCGTGAGTGGAATCGGCTGGCTTACCTGTTTGCCGCCGTTGTTCAGCATCGACTCAGAATAGAGCTGATGCCCGGTAAACTTGCCCGTCCCGGGGTTGCGCAGATAGTTGATATACAGCCGCTGGATCAGCAGCAGGATCTCTACATCCGGGAAACGCAGCTTGCGGATAAAGCTCAGCCCGCCTTCAATGGTGGTCATGACATCATCCAGATGATCGCCGCGCGTCAGGCGGTTCATCGTCTGATGCCGGATGATAAAGCAGGCGACGGTAAGATCCCCATGCTCATTTGCCGCCTTAAAGCAGCTCCTGGCGTGATCCACCGCCACGCTGATGGGCTGCGTCCACGCGCTGGCAAGATCGACCGCCAGCAGCGTGCGGCCAATAAAATGGGTGAAATGATGGCGGGTGACTAAATCCCGTCCGAGAAGCGCATAGCCATAGCCCTGCTCGCAGGCGTCAAAGCGCCGTCCGATCAGCACCCCATACCAGGCAAGCGCCGCGGTAGACGCCCCGCAAAGGCCGTGATCCAGCGTCATCTGCATAATCCGGCACAGAATAAGAAAATGCAGGCGCGGCGAGACAAAGGCGGCGAACATGCTGGCGCTAAGCAACAGGCTCATCATCGCCTCCGCCTCCCGATCCTCAATCACCCCGAGCGCGCCGAAACGCGCCGCCGGGCTCTCCCCTATTTGCGCCTCGATAGCCTGCCGGGCCTGCTGGCAATCCGCATCATTCGGGTCGCGGCTGAAATGAATGCCAAAAACCGCAAGCCAGGCCAGCGCGGTTTCGAGGGCAAGATACATATCCGCCTGCCGCATATGCAACTCCGCCATCATGCAGGCAACCATCGCCTTTTGCCGCAGGCTGCCGGGCATGCTCATGAGCTGATGGCAAAGGGTCAGCGCGCCCGGCAAGTTACCCTGCAGAAACTCGCACTCCGCCTCTTCGAAATCAAGAGCAAAACGCTCCTCAGCCTCGCAGTTCTGCGCCTCGCCAATTAACTGCCTGGCCGTCTGCAGATAGCGAACCGCCGATACGTAATCCCCGGTTAGCCGGGCGCGCTGGGCGGCAAGCCGGGCAGTGGCCCGATACCGGTCGCAGTCGGGCAGGCAACGGATGCTGTCGCTGACGCAGGCGATAGCATGAACCGCCAGAAACAGATTTTCGTTACTGTCATCCTGCTCCGCCGCCCCGGTAAAGTGCCGGGCGGCGGCGATATTGAGCCGCCTCACCTCCGCCGGTTGCAGCAGGGTTTGCGCCGCGTTGTGCAACCGATCGTGGGTAAAGGTGTAGTGATCGTCATTAAGGGCTATCAGGCGGGCGGCGACGGCGGGCTGCAGCTGCTCGTAGAGCCGCTGCGGGGCGATTTCCAGCAGCTGACTTAACAGCACGGGTTTACCGGTTCCGCCGACGCAGGCCAGACACCCCAGCAGTTTTCGCGTGGGCGGCGGCATTTCCGCAAGCTGGCGCAGCACCAGACTGGCGACATTTTCCGTGTAGTCGCGGGCGCGAATCGCCGCGACGTCATAGTGCCATTTGCCATGCTGTGGGCTGTGCGCCAGCAGCCCGTCTTTAACGATGCGCTGCAAAAACTCATGGCTGAACAGCGGGTTACCGCCGGTTTTTTCATGGATGAGGGCCGCCAGCTCCCCAAGCCCCGCGGCCCGCGTCTGTAACAGTTCCGCCAGCCAGCGCGACAGGCCTTTAACGCTAAGCGGTTCAGGACGTAGCTCAAGGACATAACTCGCCCCGGCGCGCAGCTTCGGCAACAGAGGCGGCTCGCCGCTGGCGGGAAAACCATCGGGATCGGGCCATGAGACAACGATCAACAACGGCAACGACTCGCTGCTGCTGATAAGGTGCTTTAACAGGTGCAGGCTGGCCTGGTCTATCCACTGGATATCGTCGATCAACAGCACCAGCGGGCAATCAGGCGTGGCGAAGGCTTCAACCAGCCGACGCGCCATCAGGTTGAAACGCATCCGGGAGTCCGCAGAGCGGGTATCTACCCCGGCAAGGGACGGCGAATCCAGCAATAGCCCCAGTTCCGGCACCAGCCTGACCGCCAGCGCGGCATCCAGGTCAGGCATTTGAGCCAGCCGCGTTTTCCAGGCTGCCACATCATCCGCTTCCAGCCCCAGAACCCAGAGCGCCAATGCGCGAAAAGCTGAAGAGATCACCGTATAAGGCAGTACCGGTGAATACTGGTCGGCTTTACTGACGGCCAACAGCGCCCGACGGCGCTGCAGTTTTTTTAACGCCGAAGCGATAAGCGAAGATTTACCGCTCCCCGGCGGCCCGCTAATGGTGACCAGCGCATGCGTTCCGCTTTCCGCTACCCGGTCGAAGGCCGCCAGCAGCTGATGCTGCTGCGGGTGCTCCAGAAAGAGCGGCTCCGTCTGCAGGCGCGACGATACCCGGTCCTGCAAACCTGGAATAAACGCGGCAATCGCGCCCTTTTTCGTCAGCGTCGCCTGACAACGGCGCAGATCGGCCACCAGCCCCTCTACCGTCTGATAGCGGCTCTCCGGCGACTTTTCCAGCAGGCGGAGGATAATATCCGATAGCATCGGCGACACCCCGGACCGCACCCGGCCAGGGGGGCGGGGAGCAGAGGCAATATGGTGATGCGCCCACTCCGCCTGGCCGCCCTCGCTCACGACAAAGGGCAGTTCGCCGGTTAACAATTCATACAGAACAATACCAAGGCTGTAGAGATCGCTGCGGCTGTCTACGCTATCCGGCGTGCGGGCAGTATGCTCCGGCGACATGTAAGCCAGCGTGCCGCCCGGCAACGCCGGTCGTCCGGGGCTGGCGGCCTCTGCGATAAGCGTCGCCAGGCCAAAGCCCCCAAGCCGATAGCTACCGTCAGGGCCTATAAAAAAATGGCCGGGTTTGATATCGCTGTGGATCATCCCCAGCGCATGCATCTGGCGCAATGGCGCGCACAGGCGAATGGCCAGCGAGAGAAAATCGGCCATGCCGCGCCCCCGCAGCGGGCTGACTTGCGCCAGCGTGCGGAAGGAAAACGGCGTATAGACCAGCGCGTAGTGGCCGTGGTAGCTGGTGCAGCTTACCGGCCCGATAGCCCAAGAACGGCTAAGCCGGTCACGCAGGGAGAATTCATTTTTCAGCCGCTGCGTGGTCTGGAATGCCGCCTCGTCGCCGGTCACCGCCGCGCTGGCAAGAATAAAGCTGCTGTCGGAGTGCAGCGGCTGACAGAGCGTCCAGGCGATACCGCCTTCCTGCGTCAGAAGCGTGAAGATGATGTCATCGGTCAGGGTAACGATGTCGCCATTCATCATTTTTCCGGCGGCAGAAAGTTTTTCGCTCATCAATGCTCCTCATGCATAGAGTTGGCGGCGGATGTGATCCAGCAAGGTGTCGATATTAATGGGCTTACGCAGCAATATGACCGGCCCAATGTCCTGAACATAGCCCGGCAGACTTTCTTCCTCATGACCGGAGATCAAAATGATCGGCAGCGCGGCGCGCTGCGTAACCCGCCGATAGAGTTCAAGGCCGCTCATCCCCTTTAGCCTGATATCAACAATAAGCAGCGACGCATCCGCCAGCGCGGTTTCATTAGCGAGAAACGCCTCGGCGGACTCAAAAGCGTCTGTCTCATACCCCTCCGACTGCAGCAGGTTGCTTAATCCGCTACGGACGGAACGTTCATCATCAATAATGACAATGCGCGATGACAGCGTCATGCCGGACTCCTCTCTCACCCAGGGTGAGCCACGCGCCTAAGTTACGTCTTTACCGTCAGGGGGCGGCATGCCGCTGATTTTGGGCACGCACTCATGGCGAAACCATGCCATCGTCACCGGCTCACGCCGCAGAAGACGGCGGGCAAGGGGTATAAGCTGCTCGCCAACCAGCATGCCGAACAGCCCCAGCAGCGCGATAACCGGCGGCGCGGGTGAATGGACATTCATCGCGCCGTAAATGATACCCGCCAGCAGGCCGGTCGCCAGGGAAACAAACCAGGATTTCAACATGATTATCCCGCCTCTGTATAGCGGTGCGGAGAGGGGACGGCGCTGTGGGACGATACCGCCGCGGTCGGCGATGCGTTGCGCTCGCTCAGAGCGACCACCAGCTGCTCGCCTGCCAGCATACCGAGCAGGCCGACCAGCGCGATGGCGGGCGGCGCGGGCGAGCGAACCTTCAACAACGCATAAACCAGACCGATCGCTACGCCTGCGCCCAGCGAAAGAAGCTCTGTGCTCATCGTTTTCTCCCGTAAAGGGTGCTGAACGGGCCGGGTATCCAGCCCGCGCAGATTATTTATTGGCCGGTAACGGCGCCAGCGTGCGATGGTTGCCTTTGGCACGCGCCGGCGCTTTATGCACCATGGTGTAGGCATAATCAACGCCCATACCGTAGGCTCCGGAGTGTTCTTTAACGATATCCATCACCGCGTTGTAGGTCTCTTTGTGCGCCCAGTCGCGCTGCCACTCCAGCAGAACCTGCTGCCAGGTCACCGGAATGACGCCCGCCTGAATCATGCGCTGCATGGCAAAGTCGTGCGCTTCTTTCGAGGTGCCGCCCGAGGCGTCGGCGACCATATAAATTTCATAGTCCCCTTCCAGCATGGCGCAGAGGGCAAAGGTGTTGTTGCACACTTCTGTCCACAGGCCGGAAACCACGACTTTCTTCTTACCGTTTTTCGCCAGCGCGTCACGCACTTTCTGGTCATCCCAGGAGTTCATGGAGGTGCGCTCAAGGATATCGTGTTCCGGGAAGACATCCAGCAGCTCGGGGAAGGTGTTGCCGGAGAAGCTCTCAGTTTCAACCGTGGTGATGGTGGTCGGAATGTTGAAGACTTTCGCCGCTTTCGCCAGGCCAACCACATTGTTTTTCAGCACCTGGCGGTCAATAGACTGTACGCCAAAGGCCATCTGGGGCTGCTGATCGATAAAAATCAACTGGCAGTTTTCAGGGGTCAGTACTTCAAGTCTGGAGTTGGTCATAGGAATTCCCATCATCGTTAAGTTACCAGATCCGCGAAAAGCGGACGCTTTTCTTACAGTGACCGGGAGATTCACACGGCGAGGATATCGCGGCGCAAAAGCGGATGTAACCGCGGCCTGGAGGCCGTCCCGGACTCTGCTGTCGGAGCGGATAGTAAGGTCAGTTAAAAATGAGAACTATTATCTTTGTGTATAACTATACGTTCGTATAGGTATACCTTCGTATAACTAGACGCCGTTTTCGCCTGCTTACCATAATCCCCCCAGTTCACCGCTCTGTGTTGACGGAGCGTCCATCTTGCATCCGGCGGCGTTACGCCCGGCCGGAAAGTCTCAGACAGGAGGATTTATGGTCTCGCTCGGTAAAGCGGAGCTGATTTTACTCAACGGTAAATTTCATACGGTCGACAGGGAAAACCCTCTCGCCGAAGCGGTGGCAATCCGCGACGGTAAATTTCTCGCGGTGGGCACAAATGCCGAAGTGATGGAGTACCACAGCGAAGGTAGCAAAGTGGTGGATCTGAAAGGCAGCACCGCTATTCCGGGGCTTAACGACTCCCACCTGCACCTGATCCGCGGCGGGCTGAACTACAACCTTGAGCTACGCTGGGAAGGGGTGCCGTCGCTGGCAGACGCGCTACGCATGTTGAAAGAGCAGGCGCTGCGCACCCCGTCGCCCCAGTGGGTACGCGTGGTGGGCGGCTGGAGCGAGTTCCAGTTCGCCGAACGCAGAATGCCGACGCTGGATGAAATTAACGAGGCCGCGCCGGATACCCCGGTATTTATTCTTCATCTTTACGACCGCGCCCTGCTCAACCGCGCGGCGCTGCGGGTGGTGGGCTATACCAAAGAGACCCCCAACCCGCCGGGGGGCGAGATCCAGCGCGACGCCAACGGCAACCCGACCGGCATGCTGATTGCCCGTCCAAACGCCATGATCCTCTACGCGACGCTGGCGAAAGGGCCGAAGCTGCCGCTGGAGCAGCAGATCAACTCTACCCGCCAGTTTATGCGCGAGCTGAACCGCCTGGGGCTGACCAGCGCCATTGATGCGGGCGGCGGCTTCCAGAACTACCCGGAAGATTACGACATCATCAATGAACTGCACGCCAACAAGCAGATGACGGTGCGTATTGCCTACAACCTCTTTACCCAGCGCCCGGGCCACGAGCTGGAAGACTTTGAGAAGTGGACCGATATGCTGACGCCGGGCCAGGGCAGCGACTTCTTCCGCCACAACGGCGCAGGGGAGATGCTGGTCTTTTCCGCCGCCGATTTCGAAGACTTTCTGGAGCCGCGCCCGGACCTGGCGCCCGGCATGGAAGACGAACTGGAACGTGTGGTGCGCCATCTGGTGGAGCATCGCTGGCCGTTTCGCCTGCACGCCACCTATAACGAATCGATTAGCCGAATGCTCGATGTCTTTGAGAAGGTCAACCGTGAGATCCCGTTCAACGGCCTGCACTGGTTCTTCGACCACGCGGAAACCGTTAGCCAGCAGAATATCGACCGTATCAAGGCGCTGGGCGGCGGCATTGCCGTGCAGCACCGGATGGCCTTCCAGGGAGAATATTTTGCCGAACGTTACGGCATAGAGGCGGTACGCCACACGCCGCCGGTGGCAAAGATGCTGGAAACGGGCGTGCCGGTGGGACTTGGCACCGACGCCACCCGCGTCGCCAGCTATAACCCGTGGACCGCCCTCTACTGGCTGGTCTCCGGGCGTACCGTGGGCGGCATGCAGATGTATGACGTTAACACACGCCTCGACCGCGATACCGCGCTGATGTTGTGGACCCAGGGCAGCGCCTGGTTCTCCAGCGAGCAGGGCAAAAAAGGGCAGATCAAAGCGGGACAGCTGGCGGATCTTGCGGTGCTCAGCAAAGACTATTTCCGGGTGCCGGAGGAGGAGATCAAAGGCATCGAGTCGGTGCTGACGGTGGTTGACGGCAACATTGTCTATGCCGCAGGCGGTTTCAGTTCCGAAGCCCCGCCCGCCATCCCGGTGCTGCCGGAGTGGTCGCCGGTGGTCACCGTGCCGGGGCACTACCGCAGCGCGCCGCCACAGCCAAACCGCGTGGGGATGTCCGCCGCGCACCATTGCAGCGGCCCGTGCGCGGTTCACAGCCATCAGCACGATGCGGCGCGCCGCGCGTGTGTTCCGGTTTCAGACGATAACGCCTTCTGGGGCGCGTTCGGCTGCAGCTGCTTTGCGTTTTAGCCTATGCGCCATTCAACTCAGCTGTTGCCCCGTATCGACGCGGGGCTGCTCTTCCTGCGCCTGACCTGCAGCCTGTTACTGCTTTACGTACACGGCCTGCCGAAGGTGCTGCACTTTAACGAAGAGCTGGCGCGGATCGAAGATCCTTTTGGGTTCGGCCCGTGGATGAGCCTGCTGCCCGCCATTCTGGCGGAAGTGGTCTGCCCGCTGTTTATTATCCTCGGCATCGGAACGCGGCTGGCCTGCCTGCCCATTATCGGCGTGCTGCTGGTGGCGATGCTGGCGGTTCATCCGCAGTGGAGCATTGCCGAAGGACAGTTTGGCTGGCTACTGTTAATTATCTTCACCACCATTGCTTTAACCGGGCCGGGCAGATGGCGCGTGGGCATGGCGGATAAACGGGAGTTCCGGCATGGCGCAAGTCAATGATGTTCACGCGGCGACAGCGCAGGCCGCGTTAGCGACCGCTGCTCCGGCGGCAGCCTCCTCCTGGCAGCCGCTGCGCCAGCCGGTTTTCCGCATGCTGTGGATAGCGACGGTGGTCTCTAACATCGGCTCATGGATGAACGATGTCGGCGTGAACTGGACCATGCTGACCCTGAGCGCCGATCCGCTAGCCGTCGCGCTGGTGCAGGCGGCGAGCAGCCTGCCGATGTTTCTTTTCGCCCTCCCCTCCGGGGTGATGGCGGATATCGTTGACCGCCGGAAATACCTGCTCTTTTCCCAGCTGTGGGTCTTTATTGCCGCCGCCGGTCTGACGCTGCTCTCCCTTGCAGGCATGGTGACGCCCGCGGTGCTGCTTGTCGCCGCCTTTTTATTAAGCGCCGGGGCTGCCATGAGTTCGCCGCCGTTTCAGGCGATCGTGCCGGATCTGGTGGATAAGAGCGAACTGGCCCCCGCCGTGGCGCTCAACTCGCTGGG
>NZ_HE578946.1:337928-359699 GCF_000321045.1 Phytobacter massiliensis JC163 | reverse complement strand
CCCGCCGTGGCGCTCAACTCGCTGGGAATTAATATCAGCCGCGCCATCGGCCCGGCGCTGGGTGGGCTGGTGCTTTCGCTGGCTGGCCCCTGGGTGGTATTCGCTCTGAACGCGCTGTCGGTGCTGGGGGTAGCGTGGGTGCTCTGGCGCTGGAAGGCTGAACCGACTGTCCAGCGCCTGCCGCCGGAGCATTTTTTCGCCGCCGTGCGGGCCGGGCTGCGCTATGTGCACGCCGCGCCGGTTTTGCGCAACGTGCTGGTGCGCACCGTGGCGTTCTTCACCTTCGCCAGCGCGGGTTGGGCGCTGCTACCGCTGGTTGCCCGCCGTGAACTGGGCCTCGGCCCTGGCGGCTACGGCATCATGCTGGCCTGCATCGGGCTGGGCGCTATTTGCGGCGCGGTGGTGCTGCCGCGTCTGCGTAAGCGCTTCGATGCGGACGGGCTGATGGCGATCAACAGCGTTCTGTTTGCCATCTCGATGCTGGCGCTGGCGTTTATCCGCCATTTCTGGCTGCTTAACGCCTTTGAATTTCTTACCGGCTTTGCCTGGATAGCGGTGCTCTCTACGCTCAATATGGGTGCCCAGCGCAGCGCGGCGAAATGGGTTAAAGCGCGGGCGCTGGCGGTCTATCTCACCGTCTTTTTTGGCGCGATGACCCTGGGGAGCGCCATCTGGGGGCAGCTTGCCTCCCATTTCGGTATTCCCGCCGCCCTCTGCATCGCCACCGTCGGGATGCTGCTGGCCAGCCTGACCGCGCTGCGCTGGCGGTTAAATAAAGATCCCGACCTCAATCTGGATATGCGCGACATCAACAGCAAGGTGCAGGCGCTGGACGTCTCCCTTGAGCGCGGCCCGGTGATGGTGATGTATGACTATGTTATCGACCCCGACGATGTGTATGACTTCGTGGTCTGCATTCAGGACATTCGCCGGGTGCGCCAGCGCGGCGGCGCGCTGAGCTGGTCTGTTTATGAGGATATCCAGCGCCCCGGCGTTTTTGTGGAGTCGTTTGTCGTCGGCACCTGGATTGAGCATCTGCGCCAGCAGGAGCGCCATACGGTTAACGACCTGCTCATCCAGAGCCGGGTGCAGGCTTTTCACCGGGGCAGCCATCTTCCGGAACCGCGCTATCTGATAGCGCCCATCATGTAAACACAACACCTGACAACCAACGCTAATTTCGTGAGGAGTTTTCTATGAGCACAATCAAAACGCAGGATGGCACGCAGATTTACTACAAAGACTGGGGCGCGGGCACACCGGTTCTCTTTAGCCACGGCTGGCCGCTGGATGGCGATATGTGGGACAGCCAGCTCAACTTCCTGGCCGAACGCGGCTATCGCGTTATCGCTTTTGACCGCCGTGGCTTTGGCCGCTCCGATCAGCCGTGGGAAGGGTACAACTATGATACCTTCGCCTCAGATATCAATGACCTGATTAGCGCGCTGGATCTGAACGACGTCACGCTGGTCGGCTTTTCTATGGGCGGCGGCGACGTGGCGCGTTACATCGGCCGCTATGGCACCGCGCGGGTAAAAGCGCTGGTACTGCTGGGGGCGGTGACGCCTGTTTTCGGGAAAGCGGCGGACTACCCGCAGGGCGTGGATTTGAGCGTTTTCAGCGGCATCCGCGACGGGCTGCGTAAAGATCGCGCTCAGTTTATCAGCGATTTCGCCGCTCCGTTCTATGGCACTAACGCCGGGCAAACCGTCTCCGAAGGCGTGCTAACCCAGACCCTGAACATCGCGCTGCTCGCCTCGCTGAAAGGGACGATTGACTGCGTTACCGCCTTCTCCGAGACCGATTTCCGCCCGGATCTGGCGAAGGTGGATGTACCAACGCTGGTGATCCACGGCAGCAACGACCAGATTGTGCCCTTCGAATCCACCGGTAAAGTGGCCGCCGAACTGATTCAGGGCGCACAGCTCAAAGTGTACGACAACGCGCCGCACGGTTTCGCCGTAACCCATCAGGATCAGCTCAACAACGATCTACTGGCGTTCCTGCAGTCGCTGTAACGCCGCCGCCTCGCCCGCTGCGGCGAGGCTTTCTCTTGCGCTCGCTCCCCGCCCGCCCTATCCTCTGCGGTTATGAAAACGCCCCGTCTCCCCATCGCCATTCAGCAGGCCGTTATGCGCAGCCTGCGGGAAAAACTTACCCTGGCCAACCAGAAGCTTGCGCGTAGCTACCCGGAACCGAAGCTGGTTTATCAGCAGCGCGGCACCGCAGCGGGCACCGCCTGGCTCGCCAGCTACGAGATCCGCCTCAACCCGGTGCTGCTGATGGAAAACCAGCAGGCATTTATTGACGAGGTGGTGCCGCACGAACTGGCGCACCTGCTGGTGTGGAAGCACTTTGGCCGCGTCCCGCCCCACGGCAAAGAGTGGAAATGGATGATGGAAAGCGTGCTTGGGGTGCCCGCACGCCGCACCCATCAGTTTGAGCTGGAGTCGGTGCGGCGCAACACTTTTCCCTACCGCTGCAAGTGTCAGCAGCATCAGTTAACCGTGCGCCGCCATAATCGCGTAGTGCGCGGCGAGACCACCTATCGCTGCGTGCACTGCGGTGAGACGCTGGTTGCCGAAGGCTAATTACAGGAACCATTAAAAACGTTTTTCGCGCCAACTGATTGCATCTGACAATCGCATCCGCTACGTTGCGCACTCCACCAGACAGGGAGTTCTCAATGTTACGCGTTATCCCCTTTTTCCTCGTTATGGCCGCCCTACCGGCGTTTGCTGACGGCATTCATAGTTTTTCCCAGGCGAAGGCCGCAGGCGTGAAGGTCAATGCCGACGCGCCGGGCGATTTTTACTGCGGCTGTAAAATTCAGTGGCAGGGCAAAAAGGGCGTTGTGGATCTGGCGTCATGCGGCTATCAGGTGCGTAAAAATGAAAACCGCGCCAGCCGTATCGAGTGGGAACACGTTGTTCCGGCCTGGCAGTTCGGCCACCAGCGGCAGTGCTGGCAGAACGGCGGACGTAAAAACTGCGCTAAGGACCCGCAATATCGCCAGATGGAAAGCGACATGCACAACCTGCAACCGGCCGTAGGCGAAGTCAACGGCGACCGGGGCAACTTTATGTACAGCCAGTGGAACGGCGGCGAAGGCCAGTACGGCAAGTGTGAAATGAAGGTCGATTTCAAAGCGAAACTCGCCGAACCGCCCGCCCGGGCGCGCGGCGCAATCGCCCGCATCTACTTCTATATGCGCGACCAGTACCACCTCTCCCTTTCGCGCCAGCAGACGCAGCTTTTCACCGCCTGGGATAAGCTCTACCCGGTAACCGACTGGGAGTGCACCCGCGATACCCGCATCGCCAACGTCCAGGGTAACCACAACCCGTATGTGCAACGCACTTGCGCCGCGCGAAAGGGCTAACCTACACTAGCGGCAATTGTTAATTAAGGCGGCAAACCTGACGGGTACAGGCCGCCTAATTCATGGAATTACTACAATGCGCGTTCCTCGTATTTATCACCCCGAAGCGATTACCGCCGGGGCCGAAATCGCTCTTTCCGACGATGCCGCCAACCACGTTGGCCGCGTGCTGCGGATGGGCCAGGGCCAGGCGATTCAGCTTTTTGATGGCTCAAACCAGCTCTTTGACGCGGAAATCACCCGCGCGGATAAGAAAAGCGTGGTAGTAAAAGTGCTGCGTGGCGAAGTCGATGACCGCGAGTCGCCGCTGCATATTCACCTGGGCCAGGTGATGTCGCGCGGCGAAAAAATGGAATTCACTATCCAGAAATCGATCGAACTGGGGGTAAGCCTCATTACGCCACTTTTTTCTGAGCGCTGCGGCGTTAAACTGGATGCTGAACGCCTGAACAAGAAGCTCCATCAGTGGCAGAAAATAGCCATCGCCGCCTGCGAGCAGTGCGGCCGTAACCGGGTGCCGGAGATTCGTCCGGCGATGGATCTGGAAAAGTGGTGTGCAGAAGAAGAGATCGGTCTTAAGCTTAATCTTCACCCTCGCGCCAGCCAGAGCATCAATACCCTGCCGCTGCCGGTGGAGCGCGTGCGTCTGTTAATTGGCCCCGAAGGCGGCCTCACCGCCGACGAAATCGCCATGACCGCACGCTACCAGTTTACTGATATTCTGTTGGGCCCACGCGTATTGCGCACAGAGACAACAGCCCTGACCGCCATCACCGCCCTGCAGGTACGTTTCGGCGATCTGGGTTAAACGGAGAAGCATAATGATTAAGCTCGGCATCGTGATGGACCCCATCGCGCAGATTAATATCAAAAAAGACTCCAGCTTCGCCATGCTGCTCGAAGCGCAGCGTCGCGGCTATCAGCTTCACTATATGGAGATGAGCGATCTCTACCTCATCAACGGTGAAGCGCGCGCGCGTACCCGTATCGTTAACGTCGAGCAGAATTACGATAAATGGTACGAGTTTGGCTCCGAGCAGGATCTGCCGCTGGCTGAGCTCGACGTTATCCTGATGCGTAAAGATCCGCCTTTCGACACCGAATACATCTACTGCACCTATATCCTTGAACGTGCGGAAGAAAAAGGCACGCTAATCGTCAACAAGCCGCAGAGCCTGCGCGACTGCAACGAGAAGCTCTACACCGCATGGTTCTCCGACCTGACGCCGGAGACGCTGGTGACCCGCAGTAAAGCGCAGCTGAAAGCCTTCTGGCAGAAGCATGGCGACATTATTTTAAAACCGCTGGACGGCATGGGCGGCGCGTCGATTTTCCGCGTCAAGGAAGGCGATCCGAACCTCGGCGTTATTGCCGAAACCCTGACCGAGCACGGCACCCGTTACTGCATGGCGCAAAACTATATCCCGGCGATTGTCGACGGCGATAAGCGCGTGCTGGTGGTGGATGGCGAACCGGTGCCTTACTGCCTGGCGCGTATTCCGCAGGGCGGCGAAACCCGCGGTAACCTGGCGGCAGGCGGCCGCGGCGAACCGCGCCCGCTCACCGAGAGCGACTGGGAAATCGCCCGTCGGGTCGGCCCGATGCTGAAAGCGAAAGGGCTGATTTTTGTTGGCCTGGATATCATTGGCGACCGCCTGACCGAAGTGAACGTCACCAGCCCGACCTGTATCCGCGAAATTGAAGCCGAATTCCCGGTCTCGATCACCGGGATGCTGATGGATGCGATCGAAAAACGCCTGAAAGGCTGATGCTCCCGGATGCGGCGTCGCCGCCTTATCCGGGCTACAGCGGCAGGAACGGCATAGCCCGGGTAAGCATAAGCGCACCCGGGAATACCGGATATGGGCTTTTGGCCTCTTAAGACTGGCTAGTGACAGCGTGCAGCTTTCCCCGCATACTAGATTGTGACCACTCTTTGCGCACGATCGCCGCTGGCGTTTAACCACAACACACTCTAAAGCTGCTGCTTTTTGAACCAGGAAACAGAACCTCTGACAATGAATTTACAGCATCACTTTCTAATTGCCATGCCTGCTCTCCAGGATCCTCTTTTCCGGCGGTCCGTGGTTTATATCTGCGAATACAACGACGAAGGCGCGATGGGGCTGATTGTCAATAAGCCGCTGGAAAACCTGAAAGTTGAAAGTGTTCTTGAGAAGCTGAAAATCCAGCCGGAAGAGCGGGACCCGGCGATCCGTCTGGATAAACCGGTGCTGCTTGGCGGCCCGCTGGCGGAAGATCGCGGCTTTATTTTGCATACCCCGCCCGCCTGTTTCTCTTCCAGTATTCGCGTCTCCGATAACACGGTGATCACCACCTCCCGCGACGTGCTGGAGACGCTGGGCACCGCCAACCAGCCTTCGGACGTACTGGTAGCGCTGGGGTATGCCTCGTGGGAAAAAGGCCAGCTGGAGCAGGAAATTCTGGATAACGCCTGGCTTACCGCCCCGGCAGATCTCAACATCCTGTTTAAAACGCCCATTGCCGATCGCTGGCGGGAAGCGGCGAAGCTTATCGGCATTGATATCTCCACCATGCCCGGCGTGGCGGGACATGCCTGATGAGCGGAACATTACTGGCGTTTGATTTCGGCACCAAAAGCATCGGCGTGGCTATCGGGCAGCGCATTACCGGCACGGCCCGCCCGCTTACCGCCCTGAGAGCGCAGGACGGCACCCCCGACTGGAAGCTTATCGAAAAGCTGTTGAAAGAGTGGCAGCCAGAAGCGGTGCTGGTCGGCCTGCCGCTCAATATGGACGGCACCGAGCAGCCCCTGACCGCCAGAGCGCGTAACTTCGCCAATAAGATTCATGGCCGCTTTGGGGTGAAAATTATTCTGCATGATGAGCGGCTTAGCACCGTTGAGGCCCGCGCCGGGCTGTTTGAACGCGGCGGTTTTCGCGCCCTGAACAAGGGCAGCGTCGATTCCGCTTCGGCGGTGATTATTCTCGAAAGCTATTTCGAACAGCACCTTTGAGTCGAGCCCGTCCCCTTTGTAGCCCGGGTAAGGCGTAAGCCGCACCCGGGAAAATCCCGGATGCGCAAGCTTATCCGGGCTACGAAACCACCCCGTTGCACCACTTGTAGCCCGGGTAAGGCGTAAGCCGCACCCGGGAAAATCCCGGATGCGCAAGCTTATCCGGGCTACGAAACCACCCCGCAGCACCACTTGTAGCCCGGGTAAGGCGTAAGCCGCACCCGGGAAAATCACCTCTTGTACGCAATCCATCGATCGCTCTCACACTTCAGAGGCGCGCTTTTTGCATTTCAACGAATGTTTCTATAAAAGAAACAGTAGCCGTCTGTTAATCAGGCTTCTGCGTGAGCTGTCGGGCCAGGGTGTGGAGTTCGCTCAGGCGATTATCGATAACGTCGTCGTCTGCCTGCCACATGCCGGCGAAGGCCAGCGCAGCGGAGTGGGCGCCCAGCGGCCTGGCCATCGAGACTTCGCCGTCGTCATGATGCCAGACCACGCGCCCCAGCGCGCGCTGCTGCGCCACATGGGGTGCCAGCAGCTGCCACTGCTCGCTGCTAAAGCGTTTTTGCAGCGCTTCGTCGCTCTCCGCCGCCAGCAGCGCCATACCGATAACGGACTGCCACGCGGGGAGCATATGAAACCCGGCCAGCGCCTGGCTCATCTGGCTACCCGGCTCGGAGTGATAGATATAAATCACCTGATCCTCCCAGAGTACGCCCACAGCGACCACAATATCTTTAGGGGCGTAGCGTTCAAGGAGGGGCAGCGCCTGGGAGAAGAGCGCCGAACCGCGGATAGCCTGTGCCGCCAACGCATGAATACCGGGGCCGGGCAGGTAACGCCGCTGCTCGTCCTGCATGGTCAGGCCGATAGACGCCATCGTCATCAGCAACCGGTTTACGCGGGTGGTGTTAATACCCATAAGTCGCGCCAGTTCGCGGCAGCCGATAGCGCGGCCGCTGGAGACCAGATATTGCAGGCAGCGAATACCATCAATCAGGCTTTGGTTCGGTTGTGAGGACATAAGGTTTCATTTCTCAGATGACGAACCGTCGATTTTACCGTCAGTAAAAAAGGATACAAGGTATGAACATCTATCCGCAGACCGAGTCCAGAACCTTTCCGCAACAAACGCTCCATGCCGACCTGGTGGTAGCGGGCGGCGGGCTGGCTGGCCTGTGTGCCGCCCTCGCCGCCGCCCGCGACGGTCTGCAGGTGGTGCTCATTCAGGACAGGCCCGTGCTGGGCGGCAACGCCTCCAGCGAAGTGCGCCTGTGGGCCAACGGCGCGACCTCGCATATGGGGAATAACAACCGCTGGGCGCGCGAGGGGGGCATTATGGGCGAGATCCTCGAAGAGAACCTCTGGCGCAACAAAGAGGGTAACCCGGTCATGTTCGATCTGGTGCTGCTGGATATGGCGAAAAGCCAGCCGGGGCTGACACTGCTGCTTAATACTACCGTCTACGACCTGCAAAAAGAGGGGCAGCGCATCACCGGCGTCAGCGCCTTTAACGCCATTAACGAAACCTTTTACAGCGTGACCGCCGATCAGTTCTGCGACGCTACCGGCGACGGCGTGCTGGGCTTTCTGGCCGGGGCGGAGTACCGCGAAGGGGCCGAAGAGGTGGAAGAGCTGGGCGAAAAGATGGCCCCCGGCGACAATTTCGGTCACAAACTCGGCCACTCTATCTACTTTTACACCAAACAGACCGCCGGGCCGGTTAACTTCGTTCCCCCCTCTTTCGCCCTGAAAGATATTACCGCCATCCCGCGCTATAAACGGCTCACCTCTACCCTTAACGGCTGTGATTTATGGTGGCTGGAATGGGGCGGGCGTCTGGATACCGTGCATCAAAGCGAAGAGATTAAGTGGGAGCTGTGGAAAATTGTCTGGGGAGTATGGGATCACATAAAAAATTCCGGCGCTTTCCCGGAAGCTGCAAACATGACCATTGAGTGGGTCGGCGTCATTCCCGGCAAGCGCGAAAGCCGCCGTTTTATGGGCGAGTATATCCTCTGCCAGCATGACATTATTAAGCAGCATGACCATTACGACGCCGTGGGCTATGGCGGCTGGTCTATCGATTTGCACCCCGCCGACGGCGTCTACAGCACGCACGACGGCTGCCGCCAGTTTCACAGTAAAGGCACCTATACCATTCCCCTGCGCACCCTCTACAGCCGCTCGCTGGACAACCTGTTCCTTACCGGCAGGCTTATCTCCGCCTCCCATGTCGCCTTCGGCAGCGCCCGCGTAATGTGCACCTGCGGCCTGCTGGGGGAAGTGGTGGGCCGGGCGGCAGCGCTGTGCCGGACGGAAAAACTGATGCCGCGTGAGCTGGCGCAGCGGGAGCATGTTGGCCTGTTGCAGCAGCGTTTACAGCAGCGCGGGTGTTATATCCCGCGCCAGTGGTTACAGGACCCGGCGCAGGGTGCGACGGTCACCGCCAGCAGCGAATACGCCCTTCACGCGCTTGCTCATAATGGGCAATGGCACTCCCTCGGCGAACGCATGGCCCTGCTGCTGCCGGTCAAAACCGGGGAAAAACTGCCTGAAATCAGCGTCCGCCTGCGCGCCAGCGCGCCCCGGTCTTTAACGGTCTCGCTGCTTGGCAGCGCCCGCTCGGGCAACTTTACCCCGGATTATCAGTACGACGCCTGTACGCTTCAGGTCGCGTCGGAAGAGGAGTACAGCCTGCGTTTCGCCTGGCAAAGCGATCGTGAGCAGTATGTTTTCCTCGCCTTTGATGCCGACGCAGAGATTGAGATCGCGCTCACCGATGCCGCCCTGCCGGGCATTATGACGGTGTTTAACAGCCTGAACGCGAGGGTGGCGAAGCATACCCGCCAGGTGGCCGACGGCGACTACGGCGTGGATGAATTTGATTTCTGGCTACCCCGCCGTCGACCGCACCAGGTGCTGCCCGCGCTGCGTTTCAGCCAGCCGCTGGCCTGCTATCAGGCCGGTAATGTCCTGAATGGCCGCCTGCGCCCTGAACAGCAGACCAACGCCTGGGTGCCCGCCGCCGACGATCGCGCGCCGGAGCTGCGCTGGCAGTGGGATAAAGCCAAAACCATCGCCTCGCTGACACTGGTGCAGGACAACGACTTCGATAACGCAATGGAGACGGTGCAGATGGGCCATGTCCTCTCCGTTTCGCCACACTGCATCACCCACTACCGGCTGTGGGTGGATGACTCGCTGATTGCCGAAGTACATAACAACCATCATTCGGTGTGCGAACACCGGCTGCCCGCGCCAGCCGAAGCGCGCAGCGTACGCCTGGAGATTGTCGCCACGGCGGGCGCCCTGCCTGCGGTCTACTCCCTGAACGTCGGCTAAAGTCGCCCCTGCGCCTCGCGCTGCTGGCGGCTTTGGGCGAAGGTCTGCATCCCCGCCTGCTGCCCGGTCTGCATCACGCCGGGCAGCTGGTGCGTTTTGCCCTCCCGGATAAGGTTCGCCACCGCAGGCGTATTGACCAGCAGTTCAAACAGCGCCACGCGCCCGCCCTGTTTATCTGCCTCCAGCCTTTGCGCCAGCACCGCCTGCAGGCTCCCGGCAAGCTGGCTGCGCACCGGGTCTTTCTCCTGCGCGGGAAAGGTATCCACCAGCCGCTCGACGGCCTGCGCCGCGCCGCGGGTGTGCAGCGTAGCCAGCACCAGATGGCCGGTTTCCGCCGCCGTCAGCGCCAGACGAATCGTTTCGCTGTCGCGCAGTTCGCCAAGCAGAATAACGTCCGGGTCTTCCCGCAGCGCCGCTTTCAGCCCTGCCGCGAACGAGCAGCAGTGGGGGCCGATTTCCCGCTGCTGGATCAGACAGCGCTCGCTGGTATGGATAAACTCCACCGGGTCTTCCAGCGTCAGGATATGCCCGTCAAGCTGATGATTCAGGTGCTCTACCATCGCGGCAAGGGTGGTGGACTTGCCGCTGCCGGTAGCCCCCGTCACCAGAATCAGGCCGTTATCCCGCGCCAGCAGTGCGTGCAGCGCAGCGGGAACGCCCAGTTCGTCCAGGGTCGGGCAGGTATCCGGCAGCAGACGCAACGCCAGCGACACGCCATGATGGTGTGAAAAGACGCTCGCCCGCAACCGCTGGCGCTGTGTACCGAGCGCAAAGTCCGTCTGCCCGCTTCTCTGCCACTGTCGCCGCTGCGCCGCCGTTAAGTGCTTTGCCAGCAGCGCATGGATATCCGGGGCGGCAAAAGGGGCGGCCTCCAGCCTGCCGTTCCTTCGCCAGCGCGGCGGGCGGGAATTGCACAGGTGTAGATCCGAGACGTTATGCTTTACACTAAGCTCCACTATTTTTTCCATATCCATATAGCCATCCTGGAAACATGAACGATATTGCGCATAACCTGGCACAGGTCAGGGATAAAATCTCAGCCGCCGCATCGTCCTGCGGCCGCGCTCCAGAAGAAGTTACGCTGCTTGGAGTGAGCAAAACTAAACCTGCGAGCGCCCTCGCAGAGGCCATTGCAGCGGGTCAGCGGGCGTTTGGCGAAAACTATGTTCAGGAGGGGGTCGATAAGATTCTTCACTTCCGGGAAAGCGGCGTCGCTGGCCTGGAGTGGCACTTTATCGGGCCGCTACAGTCCAATAAAAGCCGCCTGGTCGCTGAACATTTTGACTGGTGCCATACCGTGGACAGGCTCAAAATCGCCAGCCGTCTTAGCGAACAGCGCCCGGCAGAAATGCCGCCGCTCAACGTACTTATTCAGGTTAATATCAGCGACGAGACCAGTAAGTCCGGCATTCCGCTTTCGGAACTGGACGCGCTGGCCGACCAGGTGGCAACGTTACCCGGCCTGCGTTTACGCGGGCTGATGGCGATCCCCGCCCCGGAAAGCGACTATCAACGGCAGTTTGCCGTCGCCCGGCAAATGGCGGTAGCATTTGACGCGCTTAAAGCCCGTTACCCCGGCGTCGATACGCTATCGCTGGGAATGACGGACGATATGGCCGCCGCGATTGCGGCAGGCAGCACCATGGTGCGCATCGGAACGGCCATTTTTGGCGCGCGTGATTACACTAAAACTAAGGAACTCTGAGGAACGCCATGAATACGTTGTCCACTCTCCTTTCACTGATTATCCAGGCCTACACAATGGTACTGCTGCTGCGTATCTGGATGCAGTGGGCGCGCTGTGATTTCTATAACCCCTTCTCTCAGTTTATCGTTAAGGCCACCCAGCCGATTGTCGGCCCGCTGCGCCGGATCATTCCCGCGATGGGGCCGATTGACAGCGCCTCGCTGCTGGTGGCGCTGCTGCTGTGCGTGGTGAAAGTGTTTTTAAACCCGTTTGTCTCTGTAGACGGCCTGCTGATTGTGCTGGGCGCAGTGCTGGTGGTTATCAAAACCCTCGGCTCGCTGATTTTCTGGGTACTGCTGCTGATGGCGATCATGAGTTGGGTCAGCCAGGGACGCAGCCCGGTTGAATTTGTGCTGCTGCAGCTGACCGAACCGCTGCTGCGCCCGATTCGTCGCCTGCTGCCTTCAATGGGCGGCATCGACTTTTCTCCGATGATCCTGGTATTGCTGATGTACGTCATCAACATGGGCGTCATGGAGTTTCTCGCCAATACCATGGTGCCGCTGGCCTACATCTGGAACTGGGCATGAGCGCAGTCACCACCTGCGAAGACGGGCTGGTGCTGCGGCTGTATATTCAGCCCAAGGCCAGCCGGGACAGCATTGTGGGTTTACATGGCGACGAACTGAAAGTCGCCATTACCGCTCCGCCGGTGGATGGCCAGGCCAACGCGCACCTGGTGAAGTTTCTCGCCAAACAGTTTCGGGTGGCGAAAAACCAGGTGCAGATTGAAAAAGGCGACCTTGGCCGCCATAAACACGTCAAAATTACGCATCCGCAACAGATCCCTTCGGCCCTTGCGGCCCTGATTGACCAGGATTGATTATGCAAAAAGTTGTTCTCGCTACCGGCAACCCCGGTAAAGTGCGCGAGCTGGCCTCGCTATTAAATGATTTCGGCCTGGATGTGGTCGCGCAAACCGAGCTGGGGGTGGATTCCGCCGAAGAGACCGGTCTGACCTTTATCGAAAACGCCATTCTGAAAGCGCGCCATGCGGCTCAGGTTACCGGCCTGCCCGCCATTGCCGATGATTCCGGCCTGGCGGTGGATGCACTGGGCGGCGCGCCGGGTATTTACTCCGCCCGCTATTCCGGGGTAGATGCCACGGATGAAGCAAACCTGCAAAAGCTGCTGACGACGTTAGAAGCGGTGCCGGACGATAAGCGCCAGGCTCAATTCCACTGCGTGCTGGTCTATCTGCGCCACGCGGCAGATCCCACTCCGCTGGTCTGCCACGGTAGCTGGCCTGGCGTCATCACCCGCGCGCCTGCCGGTCAGGGCGGGTTTGGCTACGATCCCATTTTCTTCGTGCCGACGGAGGGCAAAACCGCCGCCGAGCTGACCCGCGAAGAGAAAAGCGCTATCTCCCACCGTGGACAGGCGCTCAAACTGTTACTGGAAGCATTACGCAATGGCTAATTTGCCGCCGCTGAGTCTTTATATTCATATCCCGTGGTGCGTGCAGAAGTGCCCCTACTGCGATTTTAATTCCCACGCGCTTAAGGGCGAAGTGCCGCACGATGATTATGTGGCGCATCTGCTGGCCGATCTGGACGCCGACGTCCCTTACGCGCAGGGGCGCGAAGTGAAGACCATTTTTATTGGCGGCGGTACGCCAAGCCTGCTCTCAGGGCCTGCAATGCAAACGCTGCTGGACGGCGTGCGCGCAAGGCTGAGTCTGGCGGCGGATGCGGAAATTACCATGGAAGCTAACCCCGGCACGGTCGAGGCGGATCGCTTTGTCGATTATCAGCGCGCGGGGGTAAACCGCATCTCTATTGGCGTACAAAGCTTTAGCGAACAGAAGCTCCAGCGGCTGGGGCGCATTCATGGTCCGGCTGAGGCAAAGCGCGCGGCGCGGCTGGCGACCGGCCTTGGCCTACGCAGTTTTAACCTTGATTTGATGCACGGCCTGCCGGACCAGTCACTGGAAGAGGCGCTGGACGATTTACGTCAGGCGATAGAACTCAATCCGCCGCATCTTTCCTGGTATCAGTTGACCATAGAGCCTAATACCCTGTTCGGCTCCCGCCCGCCGGTGTTGCCCGACGACGACGCGCTGTGGGATATTTTCGAACGCGGCCATCAGTTGCTGACCGCCGCCGGCTATCAGCAGTATGAAACGTCGGCCTACGCGAAACCGGGCTATCAGTGCCAGCATAACCTGAACTACTGGCGTTTCGGCGACTATCTGGGTATCGGCTGCGGCGCGCACGGCAAAGTGACCTTCCCGGACGGGCGTATTTTACGCACCGCCAAAACGCGCCATCCGCGCGGCTATATGCAGGGGCGTTACCTTGAGCGCCAGCACGATGTTGAGGCGCAGGATAAGCCGTTTGAGTTCTTTATGAACCGTTTTCGCCTGCTGGAACCGGCGCCGCGTGCTGACTTCGCACGCTTTACCGGCCTGAGTGAAGCGGTCATTCGCCCGCAGATTGACGAGGCGCTGGCGCAGGGGTATCTCACCGAAAGCAAGACGCACTGGCAGATTACCGAGCACGGCAAGCTGTTTCTGAACTCCCTGCTGGAACTGTTTCTGGCGGAATAGTCCCCGGCCCGCCATCTGCGGGCCGGTCTTATTTGATTACCCCTTTGCGGCGCAGGTCGGCAATATCCCGACTCCAGTCCGAATAATCCTTGCTCATTTTGGCGCTGCTGATATCAAGCTCAAACAACTTGTTTTGCAGCGCGGCGCGTTTTTTGCGCAGGGGCTCCAGCTTTTTATCGTAAGCGTCCATGGTTTTCGTCACCTCTTCGCGCTTAAGCTGGAACTTAAGCTTGTAATCCTGACGCTGTTTTTCCAGCGCCGCGTTGCGGGCATTACGCAATGGCATCGCGTCACAGTCCGGCTTTTTCTGGCATTCCGCCAGCGCAGGGTCATAGACGGTTTTATCGTAATGGCGTTCAAAACGCAGCGGGTCGTTCTGCCGCCCCACCTCCTGTAGCTCCGCCAGCAGCTGATGCAGAACGTCGTGGCGGGTCAGGCGCTTACCTTTTTTATCCTTCCCCCAGGAGGCGGCCATTTTCGCATCCAGCGCGCCTATCTCCTGTTGAAGCTGCTGCTGTTTCTTGAAGGACTGATCCAGCTCTTTTTTCTGCGCGGCCCAGTCAGCTTCGATTTTAGCCAGCCGGGAGGAGAAATCGCTGTCGTTGATGACCAGGTATTTTTGCCGATCGTTAATATCCGGCTTCGGGTAGCCATAGGGTTTGGCCGCCATCTGCATGGAGAAAAATTCGGTGGTCCAGCCTGAATCTTTCGTGCCCGTCGCCGTGACCATTGCGGAAAATTTTACCGGACGGCCTTTAGTCCAGGTTTTCTCCATAAACTGATATTTTCCAGCCATCCCGACCGTTGCGTAGAGATCGTCCGCGGCGGAAATGTCCCCTTCGGCGGCGTAGGTGGCCTGATTTCCCCGCGCATCCAGTTGACGCAGGTTGATGCTTTCAAGCCGCATCATGCCTTCATGCGCCTCGCTAAACTGCTTTTTCAGCACCTCATCGGTGGGGGTATTGGCGTCCGCCAGCACGCTGCCCGTCAGCAAAAGTAAAGCCGACATCGCCGCCCAGTTTCGTTTCATCATAAAAATCCCTTTTAATGCGCTCCGTTAATTACCTTGCAGGGGATATGACAATTCTCTGGAAGGCGGGTTCCAGAATAAGGGAGAGGAAGTGGTGAAAGGCAATGATTCTGGCAAGGTGTGCAGATGGATATTTTACGATCGCATGCAAAACAACTCAGGCGTGGGTTAACGCCGCAAGAGAGACGGCTGTGGTATTTATTACGAAGCCGCCGATTCAGGCTCTATAAGTTTCGCCGACAACATCCCGTAGGCCATTACATTCTGGATTTCGCCTGCTGTGAAGCACGTCTTGCAATAGAACTTGATGGTGGTCAGCATCAGGAGCATCAGGAGTATGACAAGCAAAGAACTGCATGGCTGGCGCAAAAAGGCTGGGTGGTATTACGCTTCTGGAATAATGAGGTGTGGGCAAGCGAGGAAGCCGTACTGGAGAAAGTTTTCGCAACGCTGCAGGTGCTTTTACCCTCACCCCGGCCCTCTCCCTGAAAGGGAGAGGGAGAAAACCGGCAGTTCCAGCCTGCGCAGTCGGTCCCCTCTCCCCTTTGGGGAGAGGGTTAGGGTGAGGGGTAAGGGGTGAGAGCCCTACTTCAACCCGCCAATCAGCGCCTTGCGGCTCTCTTCCAGCGAAACGACCCGGCTGCAGACATCTTTGCCGAACTGCTGGAAATCCGCCTCCTGGTTTTTCCATTCGTTCTGGATAGCGGTCTGCAAACCGCCCAGGCTGCCCAGCACGCCCTGCAGCGGGTTGCCGCCGCCTTTAAGCACCGCCTTCGCGCCCATTTCGTTAATGCTGTCCTGCAAAATGCCGCCCATCGCCTGGTTCACCAGCTGCTGGCCGTTTGCCCGCACTTCATCCACCGCTTTATAGTGAAAGGTGAGCCCGTCGCTACGATGCTCGATAATTTTGTTCATCTGATCTTTAAGCTGCGCGTCCAGCTTCGTCAGGCGGCCGCGCATGTTGCTGCTGTCGCCGACCTCTTTGACGATGATCTGATCCAGCGCCACGCGCGCTTTTTCTACCCGGCTGCGCGCGCCGTTATCGATCCAGGGGAGCGCGCTGCGCAGCTCCGCCTGATAATCCTTCGCCTGCTCGCGCTGGGCCGCGCTCAGTGAATATTGTTTGCCGTTGTACATGACATTGCCGTCCGGCGTCATGACCAGGTTGCCGTTTTCACCTTTCACCTGTACGGTCTGCGGGCTCAGAATCACATCGTCGCGCGGATTAACGCTACATTTGTAATCCGCATTCGCGGCGAAAGCCGTAACCGTCAGCACCGTTGCCAGCAGCGTTTTGCGCATCATAACCACTCCTGTAAAGACAAAACGGGCCGGCATTTGCCGACCCTGTCATTGTTAGTCCCACCAAATATCGAAAAGTTCGCTGACGCGTACCTCTTCGAGCTGGTGTTCTTCAAGCCATTTGCGTACCCGCGCCTGATCTTCTTCGTTGCAGTGGCCCACTTCCTGCTTGCAGACCAGCCCTTCCCATGCCAGGTAACCGCTGCCGCCGAAAATCAGCCCGGTAGGCTCAACGGCCTCGCTGATGAAATCGTCCACCACTTTATCGATCTGCTCTTCGCTGGTGCCTTCCGGGAAACGCCACGTAACGGAAAAACCAATCTCCTGAAACTCGTCGATGTGCATCTTTTTACGCAGACGACGACTACGGTTTTTAGCCATTATTTTACCCTCTCGAACATTAAGTCCCATACACCGTGGCCAAGACGATGGCCACGCTGTTCAAATTTAGTGACCGGACGCGAAGCCGGGCGCGGCACATAGTCCTGCGTCGGCGACTGGTTCTGGTAACCGTCGATAGATGACATCACTTCCAGCATGTGCTGCGCATAGGCTTCCCAGTCGGTCGCCATATGGAACACCCCGCCCAGCTTAAGCTTGCTTTTGACCAGCTCGGCAAACGGCACCTGAACGATACGACGTTTATTATGACGCGCTTTGTGCCACGGGTCGGGGAAAAAGAGTTGCACCATGTTAAGCGAGTTATCCGGGATCATCTTATGCAGCACTTCCACCGCGTCGTGGCACATTACCCGCAGGTTTTCCACCCCCTCTTCGTGGGCGGAGGCGAGGCAGGCGCCAACGCCGGGAGAGTGCACCTCAATCCCCAGAAAGTTCTGCTCGGGGCGGGTTTTCGCCATCTCCACCAGCGACGCCCCCATACCGAAACCAATCTCCAGGGTTACCGGCGCGCCGTTGCCAAACAGCGCGGTGAAATCCAGCGGCTGCTCAGTAAACTCAACGCCCATCACCGGCCAGTAATTATCCAGCGCGTGCTGCTGCCCTTTGGTAAGGCGGCCCTGACGGCGGACAAAGCTACGGATGCGGCGCAGCGGGCGACCGTTCTCATCAAATTCCGGTGAAATGACGTCGTTATTCATAATAAGTCTGCTTTTGAGAGTGTTCAGGAAACGGGCATTATCCAAAGTTAGATACAGTATGCAAGCACCGGAAAGTTCCGGTTTACACATTAGGGGCGCTGTGCTGCAATCAGCCCCTCTGTTAATGCAACGTTGGTGAGCATGCAAGCGTCACAATTTTCAGCCCAGGTGCTGGACTGGTACGATAAATACGGGCGCAAAACCCTGCCCTGGCAAATCGAAAAAACGCCTTACAAAGTATGGCTGTCCGAGGTGATGTTGCAACAGACGCAGGTTGCCACGGTTATCCCCTATTTTGAGCGCTTTATGGCGCGTTTCCCCACGGTAAACGATCTGGCGCGCGCGCCGCTGGACGAAGTGCTGCATCTGTGGACCGGGCTTGGCTACTATGCCCGCGCGCGCAATTTACACAAAGCGGCGCAGCAGGTGGCGGAGCGGCACGGCGGCATCTTTCCGCAGACGTTCGACGAGGTCGCCGCCCTGCCGGGCGTTGGCCGCTCGACGGCGGGCGCTATTCTGTCGTTATCGCTCGGTCAGCATTTTCCCATTCTGGACGGCAACGTGAAGCGGGTGCTGGCGCGCTGCTATGCCGTGGAAGGCTGGCCGGGTAAGAAAGAGGTGGAGAAACGGCTGTGGCAGCTCGCCGAAGCCGTCACGCCCGCCCAGGGCGTGGAGCGCTTTAACCAGGCCATGATGGACCTGGGCGCGATGGTCTGCACCCGCTCGAAACCGAAGTGCGATCTCTGCCCGTTGCAGAACGGCTGTATCGCCACGGCGCATCACTCATGGGCGCAGTATCCGGGCAAAAAACCGAAGCAGACGCTGCCGGAGCGCACCGCCTGGTTCCTTTTGATGCAGCACGAGGACAAGGTTTTCTTACAGCAGCGTCCGCCGGTTGGCCTGTGGGGCGGGCTGTTCTGCTTTCCACAGTTTGCCGATGAAGACGCGTTACGCCTCTGGCTGGCGGAACGGCAGATTAGGGCCGATAATCTCAGCCAGCTTGTCGCGTTTCGCCACACTTTCAGCCATTTCCATCTGGATATTGTGCCAATGTGGCTTACTGTGTCCTCCGTGGGTTCATGCATGGATGACGGTGCGGCTCTTTGGTATAACTTAGCGCAGCCGCCGTCTGTGGGCCTGGCGGCTCCCGTGGAGCGCCTGTTACAACAATTACGCGTCGGCGTGACGCAGTAGCATCGCGCCGGGCATAGAGGACTATTTATGAGCCGAACTATTTTCTGTACTTTCCTGCAACGCGAAGCGGAAGGACAAGACTTCCAGCTCTATCCGGGCGAACTGGGTAAGCGCATCTATAACGAGATCTCGAAAGAGGCGTGGGCGCAGTGGCAGCAAAAGCAGACCATGCTGATTAACGAGAAGAAGCTCAATATGATGAACGTCGAGCATCGCAAGTTGCTTGAGGAAGAGATGGTCAACTTCCTGTTCGAAGGTAAAGATGTGCACATCGAAGGCTATACGCCGGAAGATAAAAAATAAGCGCCTGGCCGCAGGTTTTTGCCCGCCTGCGGCCTGATGTAAAGGCCGATCACTAAACCAACAACACACTCCCGGAATGATGAAAAAATTTTTAGCGCTTGCCATGATTGCGCCGTTGCTTATTTCTTGTTCCAGCTCGCAAAAAAAGGGCGACGCCTATAACGAAGCCTGGGTTAAGGACACCAACGGTTTTGATATCCTGATGGGCCAGTTCGCCCATAACATTGAGAATTTATGGGGGTTTAAAGAGGTACTGATCGCCGGGCCAAAAGATTACGTTAAATATACCGACCAGTATCAGACCCGTAGCCACATCAACTTCGACGAAGGTTCCATTACCGTCGAAACCATTGCCGGTACTGACCCGGCGACCCATCTGCGCAAGGCGATTATCAAAACGCTGCTGATGGGCGACGATCCGGGCTCGATCGACCTTTACTCCGACGCCGACGATATCCAAATCTCAAAACAGCCGTTCCTTTACGGCCAGGTGGTGGACAACACCGGCGAGCCTATCCGTTGGGAGTGGCGCGCGGCGCGTTTCGCCGACTATCTGCTGCAAACGCAGATGAAAAGCCGCACTAACGGCCTGAAAATTATCTACAGCGTGAAGATTAACCTGGTGCCAAACCACCTGGATAAGCGTGCGCATAAATATATGTCGATGGTGCGTCAGGCCTCCCGCCGCTATGGCGTTGACGAGTCGCTGATTCTGGCGATTATGCAGACGGAATCGTCATTCAACCCTTATGCAGTCAGTCGTTCCGACGCGCTGGGGCTGATGCAGGTGGTGCAGCATAGCGCCGGTCGTGATGTGTTCCGCGCCCAGGGTAAATCGGGCATGCCGAGCCGCAGCTATCTGTTCGACCCGCAAAGTAATATCGACACCGGCACCGCTTACCTGGCGATGCTGAATAACGTTTACCTCTCCGGCATCACTAACCCGACATCGCGGCGTTATGCGGTGATCACCGCCTATAACGGCGGCGCGGGAAGCGTGCTTCGCGTCTTCTCAAGCGATAAGGTGCAGGCGGCGAACGTGATTAACACCATGTCGCCGGGGGATGTTTACCAGACGCTGACCTCCCGTCATCCGTCGGCGGAATCGCGACGTTATCTCTATAAAGTGGACACGGCGCAAAAAACCTATCGTCGAAATTAACTACGCTGACGTATTGCCTCTTCGCGCCTGTGGCGAAGGGGCAATAAGTATTCCCTTTAGCAGCATCTTTTCAGTGGCTCATAAGTGTGATGAATATCACTATATTCGACTGCAACCAGATGAAGTTTGCATTTATATGTCGGATGTAACAAATTCACCCCGCGGTCGATGATAGAATCCCACCACATAACAATAGCCATTGTGCCTTTTCCAACATATCTCAATCTCCTTTGGTGAGGAAATTAACATGAATCTTAAGCTGCAGCTTAAAGTGATTATCTTCCTGCAGTTCTGCCTGTGGGGGAGCTGGCTGACAACGCTCGGCTCTTATATGTTCGTGACCCTGAAGTTCCAGGGGGCGGAAATTGGCGCGGTGTACAGCTCGCTGGGGATTGCGTCTGTCGTGATGCCTGCCCTGCTGGGGATCGTTGCCGATAAGTGGCTGAGCGCCAAATGGGTTTATGCCCTCTGCCATTTGGTTGGCGCAATTACGCTATTTATCGCAGCAGGCGTGACCACCCCCGGTTCGATGTTCCTCGTCATTCTGTTGAACTCGCTGGCCTATATGCCAACCCTGGGGCTGGTCAATACCATCTCCTACTACCGTCTGCAGAATGCCGGTTATGATATTGTTTCCGACTTCCCGCCGATCCGTATCTGGGGCACCATCGGCTTTATTCTGGCAATGTGGGCGGTGAGCTTCTCCGGCTTCGAACTGAGCCATATGCAGCTTTATATCGGCGCAGCGCTCTCGCTGGTGCTGAGCGTCTTCTCCCTGACGCTGCCGCATATTCCGGTGGGCAACAAGCAGCAGAACCAGACCTGGGTTGAGATGCTGGGCCTGAACGCCTTCGCGCTGTTCAAAAACAAACGCATGGCGATCTTCTTTATTTTCTCCATGCTGTTAGGCGCCGAACTGCAAATCACCAATATGTTCGGCAACACCTTCCTGCACAGCTTTGACGCTAACCCGCTGTTTGCCGATAGCTTTATCGTGACGCACGCATCGGTGCTGATGTCGATTTCACAGATTTCCGAGACGGTCTTTATTCTGGCGATTCCGTTCTTCCTGGGCCGCTATGGCATCAAGAACGTGATGCTGATGAGTATCGTCGCCTGGATGCTGCGCTTCGGTCTGTTCGCCTACGGCGACCCGACGCCGTTCGGCACCGTGCTGCTGGTGCTGTCGATGATCGTTTATGGCTGCGCCTTCGACTTCTTTAACATCTCTGGTTCGGTGTTCGTGGAGAAAGAGGTTAACCCGGCAATCCGCGCGAGCGCACAGGGTATGCTGCTGATGATGACCAACGGCTTCGGCTGTATCCTCGGCGGTATGGTGAGCGGCAAAGTGGTGGAAATGTACACCGTAGCGGGCGCAACCGACTGGAAAACGGTCTGGCTGATTTTCGCCGGTTACTCGGTGGTGCTGGGCATCGCCTTTATGGCGCTGTTTAAATACCGTCACGTTCCGCAGACCGCAGGCGTGGCGCAAAAAGCCTGACGTTTGTTACGCCTCGTCGCCCGGCCAGGCGTTACGCGCATCCGGGAATGTCCCGGGTGCGCTCACGCTTACCCGGGCTACAAACGTTGCGGACACGTAGCCCGGATAAGGCAACGCCGCATCCGGGAGCGCGACTCCAGGCTTTTTAACCTTTCAGCA
>NZ_HE578946.1:280314-337636 GCF_000321045.1 Phytobacter massiliensis JC163 | reverse complement strand
AGACCCCTTGCAGTTCCGGCGAAAAGCCCGGCAGCAGGTTAACCCCCTCCTCCAGCGCCAGGAAGTAGCGCTGCACCGCGCCGCCCCACACTTCCCCCGGCACCACGCAGAGCACGCCCGGCGGATAAGGCAGCGCCCCTTCGGCGGCCACCCGCCCTTCCGCCTCGCTGATACGCACCAGCTCGACGTTGCCGCGAATAAATTCGCTGTTGGCATCCTGCGGGTTCATCACCACAGGCGGGAAGCTCTCTTTGCGGAACATCGCCTTTTGCAGATCTTTAACATCAAAGCTGACGTAGAGATCGTGCATCTCCTGGCAGAGCTGGCGCAGGGTGTAGTCACGATAGCGCACGGGGTATTTGTTATAGATGGTCGGCAATACGTCGGCGAGCGGCGTATCGTCTTCAATATGCTGTTCGAACTGCGCCAGCATCGCCACCAGCTGCGCCATTTTCTCCGCGCTCTCTGCCGGTGTAAGCAGAAACAGAATGGAGTTCAGGTCGCATTTCTCCGGCACGACGCCGTTTTCACGCAGGTAGTTGGCAAGAATGGTCGCCGGGATGCCAAAGTCGGTGTACTCCCCGGTTTGCGCATTGATACCGGGCGTGGTTAGCAGCAGCTTACAGGGATCGACAAAGTACTGATCCTGCGCGTAGCCGGCAAAACCATGCCAGCGGGCGCCCGGCTCAAAGCTAAAGAAGCGACGCTCACGGGCGATGATATCGGTGGGATGATCCTGCCAGGGGCGACCGTTTATCTCCGGCGGCACAAAGGGCTGAATCATTTTGCAGTTAGCAATAATCGCTTTACGCGCCTCGATGCCAAGCGCCACGCACTCCGCCCACAGGCGGCGGCCGCTTTCACCCTGGTGGATTTTGGCGTTCACGTCCAGCGCGGCGAAGAGCGGATAAAACGGACTGGTTGAGGCGTGCAGCATAAAGGCGTTATTCAGTCGCTTATGGGGGCAGAAGCGCGCCTGGCCGCGCAGGTGGTTATCTTTTTTATGGATCTGCGAGGTCTGCGAGAAGCCGGCCTGCTGTTTGTGCACGGACTGGGTAACGAAAATCCCCGGATCGTTTTCGTTCAATTCCAACAGCAGCGGGGAGGTGTCCGCCATCATCGGGATAAACTGCTCGTAGCCAACCCACGCCGAGTCAAACAGCACGTAATCGCACAGGGTGCCAATCTTATCGATCACCTGACGTGCGTTGTAGATGGTGCCGTCGTAAGTGCCAAGCTGAATGATCGCCAGGCGGAACGGACGCGGCTGGTCGGCCTTTTCCGGCGCAACTTCGCGGATAAGCCCGCGCAGATACGTTTCGTCGAAACAGTGGTCGTCAATGCCGCCAATAAAGCCGAAGGGGTTGCGGGAGGCCTCAAGATAGACCGGCGTCGCCCCCGCCTGTATCAGCGCGCCATGATGGTTGGATTTATGGTTGTTGCGGTCGAACAGCACCAGGTCGCCGCGGGTCAGCAACGCGTTGGTGACCACTTTGTTGGCGGCGGAGGTGCCGTTAAGCACAAAGTAGGTTTTATCCGCGTTGAACACCTTCGCCGCGAATTTCTGCGCGTGTTTGGCGGAGCCTTCATGGATCAGCAGGTCGCCCAGCTTGACGTCGGCGTTACACATGTCGGCGCGAAAGACGTTCTCGCCGAAGAAATCGTAAAATTGCCGCCCCGCCGGATGCTTTTTGAAAAATTCACCGTGCTGATGCCCCGGACAGGCGAAGGTGTCGTTTTTCATCTCCACGTACTGGCGCAGGGTGTCAAAAAAGGGCGGCAGCAGATTTTCTTCATATTCACTGGCGGCGGTTTCCAGCTCCAGCCAGTCCTGCTCTTTACCGTCAATAACCGCCGTCACCCCTTCCGGCAATTCGACAGGCTCATGTGCGAATAAAAATACCGGCAGGTTGAAGCCCGTCCGTTTGAGTAAAGCCAGAATGCCGCTGCGGCTCTCCGCAAGCGTAATGACGACTGCCGCCACGTCCGTGAAATCGGTACTGTCCAGCGTCACCTGTGCGCGATGAGTAGACAGCTGTGAAATCAGCTCGCGGCTGACGGCAATTTTCATTGTTTTCATAAGCACAAATACCCGTTGCAGGGGAAGAAAAGGCCCCGGGCGAAGCTATGACTTCACCCAACGAACGTGTCTGGCTGGAACCAGCTCCGACCGCCAGACATCAGTAAAAGCAGACCGCTTCTGATTTTACTGTTGTCCTGCAGCGAGCGTGCGTTAGCCTCACCGCATGGTGAGCAGAGTACAGGAGAAAACAGGAAGGCCGCCCTTACGCGCGCTGGCGCAATGCGTCTGGCGTAACGATGATGATGTGCTCATCCCAGGCGGCTCCGTTCAGTGAGAGGAAAATTTGCGCAATCATGTCATTATTTATAAGCAGGCGCAACCAACGAAGAGGCCCCCTTAACTGCATGCTTTTGCATGCGGATTTGTCGTTATTTTCATAAATAATTATTTTATAAGGCTTAAAGATTAGACAGCGTCAGTTCTCAAGGCATAATTACGCGTTTCGCTTCGCCTGGCTATGCCGTTTTTTTACCTCTCTGGAGATTATGTGTGTTAACTGGACCTTATATCAACGCCGCCGCGGTTTTACTGGGTGGTTTGCTCGGCGCGTTAATGAGCCACCGTTTGCCGGAACGTGTACGCGCCAATATGCCGTCAATTTTCGGGCTCGCGTCACTGGCGATTGGCGTATTACTGATTATCAAATGCGTTAATTTACCGGTGATGGTGCTCGCCACGCTGGTAGGCACGTTGATTGGCGAAGTGTGTTATGTGGAGCGCGGTATCAGCGGCCTGGTGAACGGCCTGCGTAAGCTAGTGCAAAAACGCCGGGTGGGTGACCATGTGGTCAACGCCCATGAGTCTTTTATTCAAAGTCTGGTGGCAATCATTATTCTTTTCTGCGCCAGCGGCACCGGTATTTTCGGCGCGATGCGCGAAGGGATGACCGGCGATCCCAGCATTCTTATCGCTAAATCCTTTCTCGACTTTTTCACGGCGCTGATCTTCGCCACTACCCTCGGTTTCGCCGTGGCGGCGATTTCCGTGCCGATGCTGATTATTCAGCTCACCCTGGCCACCTGCGCGACGCTTATCCTGCCGCTCACCACGCCAGGCATGATGGGCGATTTCACCGCCGTGGGCGGCGTGCTGCTGCTGGCGACCGGGCTGCGCATTTGCGGCATAAAGATGTTTGCCGTCGCCAATATGCTGCCCGCGCTGGTTCTTGCTATGCCCCTTTCCGCCCTCTGGACGGCATTTTTCGCCTGACAGCGCGTGCATCAGCGGCAAAGTGATGATAGATTGTGCAGTCTGCGTTAATTTGAAGAAATTTCGTTGACGCGACGAGGCGGATCGGTTTTAATGCGCCCCGTTGCCCGGATAGCTCAGTCGGTAGAGCAGGGGATTGAAAATCCCCGTGTCCTTGGTTCGATTCCGAGTCCGGGCACCACTATTCCAAAGGACCCGCCCAAAAGGCGGGTTTTTGCTTTTGGAGAGCCGGACTCTCCATCGAACTACGTTCGATTATTCGCCGCAGGCGGCCTGGAGCCTCTCTCAATACCCCTTACTGAATCAGTAATCCAGCGTCGACAGCGCATCCTTGCCGGCCTGTGTATATTTATCTTTCAAATCTTCTGTGACATTGAAGGAGGAGATCAATAACTTGCCATCCAGAGAAGAGAGCTGCATCACGTTAAAAATCTTCCCATCCGCAGCAGGGGTGGTGATTTCCAGGCGACTCATTTTTTTGCCATTCACGGTCACATCGGATATTGACGGTGAAAATGCCTTCATCTGGTTTTTCATCATCCCGGCAAACTGTTGAATTTGCGCTTCGCTCATGACATTTTTCGTCACGCTAAAGGCAATGGCGACTTTGCCATTCTCACTTTCCACATACCATGCTTCTTTTGGTCGCTGTGAGGCAGGATATTTTTTCTCCAGCAACTCTTGCGGCATTCTGACATAACCTTCCGGCAGTACCATTGTAGCCTGACCGTCCAGTATGCTGGTTCCTTTCTTCGCTGTTTCATCTGATGTATTGCTACTGTCACAAGCTGACAGCGCCAGCACTGAGCAGAATAAAAGCGGGGCGAGCAGCGTTTTGCAATTCATTGTTAAAACTCCATTTTCTGATTAAAGTGTGCAACTCGACTTCTTGTTTACTTCATAAAATGCTGACGCACATTATTAATAACGGTTGCGTCGTCCAGATACCCTATTTCCAGAACTTCTGGTTTCGATTTACCGTCCTTCATTCGCATGAATACATAGTCGCCAGTCCTTTGACTCGAAATACCATAGACCTCAGGGCCCGTGTTGATCAGCAGCCCTTCTTTCATATCTCCGGTATTGAACACCACTTTCAATTTACGGGGTCCGTTTGCCTCGTTCATTACAGCAGAGTGGTTTATTTTTCCTGCATAATAAGACACCCCCGTAGCCCGCTTACAGACCAGTACTTCTTTGCTGTTATCTTGCGACTGACCGTAAAAAACGACAGGCTCAGGCGCACAACGCTTTGCCGCCATCTCCGGAATTTTCTCAGCAGCGATTGCACTGTTCAGTAACATACCTAACGGAATGGTAAGCAATGCGATATATTTATTCATAATTTACTCTCTTAATAGTTCCCCTGAATTAATAAACACCCTATATCCTTACAACAACACGATGATGGAATATCCGCACCGTGAGACAGGAGATATCGGTATTTACTGAAGGTGTAATGCAAAACAGTGCAAGAAAAATGGCTCCACCATCTGCTAAAGACATTATTTTATCGAATGGTATTGATTGTCATTTTAAATGATTTTATATTGCATTAAATAAAAAACAGTAGAGTTTAAGATAGGGATCGCTTAGATTAAGCTATTGATTTTTAATTGATATATTCTTATATCTATAATGCTATCTTATATGTAATAAGCTTTCATTATGAGAATAAGAGTGGCTTCGTAAAAAAATAGCATAATGGTTATTTAATAATGACTACTGGCACTTTGCAAGTTTGCAACATAAAACCAACATAAAGAGTAATCAGGTTTTTTAGCAAACCTGCTGAGTATTGATGGCGTTAATTATCATCTCGTCAGGAGTCGGGATGGGGCCACATGATATGCCATTTAACTGTACCTCACTGCCGCAGTACCAGGAACAAAAGTCCATCGCCACGGATAATCCAGACGCTGATCAACCGTTGATAAGGTTCAATTCCAGTTCCTGGCCCTTTCCCTGCCACCATAGCGCCTTCAACACTGGTTGACAGAATAAATTAATGACATTAATTTAATGCAATTAATTTAACGAAAAAAGGGGCTGTATGTCACGTCCACGTAAAGATCAACAGCTTGATATTCAGCGTCAGGCTATCAGGGAAACCATCCGCCTGCTTGATGAGCGGGACGCGCATGAGATCACGCTTGCCGATGTCGCAGCGGCGGTTGGATGTAAAGCCCCCGCGCTGTATGCCTATTTTGCAGGTAAGGAGGCGCTGTTAATCGCGGCGCACAACGAAGGCTTTCGCATTTTGCTGCGAGAAAAATTAGCCGTCGCCAGTAAAAATGCCCGCGATCCCCTTAATCAGTTGTGCGAGGGTGGTCTCATTTATTTACGTTTTGCGTTTGAACGACCAGGCCTGTATCGACTGATGTTTTCTCCGCCGCTCGTTAAGGGTTTATCCCGGGATCCCTTTGCTACCGATCCCGGCGCGGAATGTCTTACTGTTTTACGCTCCGCCGTCACCGCCTGCCAGAAGGAAGGATATTTACCCGGAATGGATGCCGCACATATGGCTTTTGTCTTATGGTCTGCTGTGCATGGGGCTGCGTCATTGCTTTTACTGGGAAGAGCGCCCGGTCAGACGAAGCCGGACTCCCATGCCGCCGCGAGCGTTATTCACTCCATCATGTCCTTCATCCAGTCAAGCCAGGCTGGCAATTAATCGCTGATAATACATGCTAATAGGGATATTTTATGCGCCGTTTCATTCGTTTTCTCTGTATACCTCTTATTGCTCTTGCCGCCTGGATTGGAATCTCTACGCTGCTGACGGAACGCGAAATTAACGCGCATTTCGAATCCGTCCGGCAGGTGGCCAGACAAAATGCTCCCGTCCTCACCAGCCCCGATGCGCTACATGCCCTCCCCGCCCCCGTTCAGCGCTATTTCTTGTTTGCGATCCCTGACATGAACGTTCGCTACAGAATGGTGGAGATATCGGCAGAAGGGCAATTCAGACGCCCGCTAACCACGGAATTTGAGCCCACTACCGCAACACAGGTGATTGCAACGCAAACCCCGGCAATGATGTTTGCCGCGACAACACCGGTCGGATGTTGCTTATGGGCACGGGCTTATGATGCCTATACTGACGGCCATATGGAGATGCGGGCAAAGGTCGCCTCAACGCTTACCGTAATGAATGAGAGTTCCACAGAAGCATTGAACCGCACTTCGCTGCGACGCTGGTTACTGGAGAGTCCGCTTTATCCAGTTGCGCTGCTGCCCGGCGGACCAGTGCGCTGGGAGGCCATTGATGATAACCACGCTAAGGCTATTGTTTCTGCTTTTGGGCTGGAAGAGTCGCTCATTGCCACTTTCGATGCCGATGGCAGTCTTGCGAGTTTCAACGCTATACAGGATGGTGATTTAACAACGCCTTACCACGGCGCTGGAGAACACGTCACACGCAGCGACTATCGTCTGGTTGCGGGCATGATGATTCCTCACGCTTTCGAAATATCCCGCGCCGCTAAAGGCAAGATCCTGCCATTCTGGAAGGGGCATATCACCGCTATTGAATTTAAATAAGACATTGCTCTTTCTCATTATTAAACGCCCGCGCCAGATCCGTTTTCTTAAATCTGGCGCAGCGTTTCGCAGGCCTCAGATTTTTTCCTGGCGGTGCTATAAAAGTAGGAATTATAGTTCCCGAAGGGCACTTCACATCTTATTTTAATCATACAACAAAAAAATAACTCGTTGATTTAACTGCCTATTTAAAATGCAAAACCATAAATAAGAGTATTTAAGGGTAAATAACTTTCATTAACCACATATATAAATATGATAACTAAACAGGGGATTTTTTAGGATTAGAACAATAAAACAGGGGTTGTCCGTGGCTGTTTTTATTATTAGCAATAATTGCTTCTTCCAGCATGGAATCATCTGCGCCGGGAAAGATAAGGGCTGGGAGATTGTTTGCTGTCAGTTTGGAGATGCGTTACTGGATAAGTTAAGTTATAACGATATCGTCATCTTGCATCTCAATTTGGAAAATAAATCTCATGCCCGGAAGATATCCTCACTTAATCAACAATGTAAAATATTACTGGTTGTTGGTTCGACCCAGGGAGTATTAATCTGTGATGCTGATATTGTTATGAATGACAGAGTTTCGCCTGACTCCATCATGGAAGCACTTCTTCGGCTGAGCAATCAGATAAAATTCAAACCTACAAAAAACCGTCCGTTAAATAGAATAGAGAGGATAATTATTAATAAATCTCTTGAAGGGAAAAATGCTCACGTCATCGCTCACGCGCTGTCTATGTCCAGCAAGCTTGTCTGTAATTACAGGCACAAAGCCTGCCGCAAGATTGGCGCGAGAAGATTAACCGATCTACTAATCATTAAGGAACATTTGATAGATGATTGCGTAATATAGAAGTGGATGATGAAGCGCCAGACCCCATCATCACTTTTTAGTTAGCACAATATAGTAGTGGCCTTGAGCCAATTTTTATCAAAAAGCTATGCTGATTTTGCTTTGAGATGATATAGCTAATCTTTTCATTTGGATAGACGTAAAAGTCCGGCAGCATGCTGGCCAAAAAATCATCACTTACAGAGTCAATGTTACCATACTTGTTGATTTCTAAAGAATGGAACTGGTAAGCGTTATAATTCTTATCGAAATCGTAAATAACATCTCTTCTGATATTGCCTTTTACTTTCCCGCCATCAAGATAGCTGCCGCTAACAGCAACAATACCTTTTTGTTCATCAAGTTCATACATAAAATTCAGCGTCAAATGTGTCTGTATGTTCTTGTTGAAAACGAAAAGGGATGCTGTGCATTCGTCTTTACGATGCGCTCTGTCACTTAAAAAGTTATAAACGAGGCTTAAGACAACACCGGTAACAAAGAAGAAAAAACAAACTTCACTCTATTCATGTGTAAGCCCACGAAAAGACAGAGTCACGCACCCTGCGGAATCCTTGACCATATAGCTTTTGCGACAAATAAAAGCTATAAACGTTGGTGAGATTTGTGGCAGTGAAAAATAGACATAGGGGTATCGCTTACAATTAAGTCCTGAATTGATAACCAGAGATTTATAACGATTAAATCTATCATCACTGGTGTGATTTTCATCTTTGATATAAAAGTTGCAACCATTTTCCTGTGCTACCAGGGCGTAGTCACTAAAAAAAGGCGTCTCATTATGGAAGTGCCAGATGTAATGAGTCAGCTGAAAGCCGGCCAGCAAAGCCAGTGCCATTACGATAAAAGTAGAAACCCTCGTCAGGTAAGTTTTTTTATCTGTGGTCGGTATAACATTTACCGAGTCTGCGCTGGCAGTAAAGTCAGGCTCAACGTCCTGCGCGGGCACTTCGGGATCGAGAGTATGGCCCGCGTTTAAGGCCTGCTTCTGGCATTTTTCGACATCCACGCTGGCATTAATATGAAAACCTTTCCGTGGCACCGTCACCACCAACGTCTCATCAGTTTCGCCGACATCGCGTAAACCGCGTCTGATAATGGAGATGTTTTGATACAGCGTGTTTGCGGGAACCAGAATGCCCTCATCTTCCCAGACCTTTTTAAAGAACACCTGCTGGCTTACCAGATCCGGTGCGGCTTCCAGTAAAAGCGTAAGGCAGTGGCTGGCCGGGGCAGTCAGCGTAACGCCCAGAGCAGGATTATTCACAGAGGTTAATCTTTTGCTCTCGGGCCAAAATTCAATATTTTTGTTTATGATCCAATACATATGCTGCTCACAGCTGATACGTTGCAAGAGGTTTATGGGAAAAAGAGATAATCAGTGCAGCCTTGAGTAGTATGTATTATAGCTAATCATATGCTGGAAAAAACACAGGGAACATTCATTTTTTAATTTTCGTCAGATTCAACCTATATGACATGGTTAAGCCTCTCCTCACAGCTTTCCGCCTGATGCTGGCGATACCCTGCAAGCCAATCAGTACGGCACAATAGAAAGCGTTTAAACAATTTTTAAAACAATCTATTACCCCTCTTTCTCATAAGGTTATCATCAAGGAATGCCATTACCTGGACAGGTTTAAGCCTTTCACCCGGTTTATCAAAAGCCCTCTTTATTTGCTTTTCAATAGCCTTACTAAATTTCATAGTACAGTAGCTCGCAAATATTCCCTTATGAGCCTCTTCCATTACGGCGGTTGCACAATTTCGAATACCTTCATGGCTAATAATATTGTAACCTGTTTTGCAATTAAACTGCCTGGCATTGGCTTACGCAGGTTACTGTGGCAAGCGACAGCCTTGAGTCAGGATTAGAAAGCCCATAGGTACATCCTGCCTTTTGCAGCCTCATTATATTAGCCCCGCCCACAATGCGTCTAAGACCATACTCAAAAGTACGTGAATCACTCATTGGCGTGTAGCCAGGGAAATATCGTTTGTTTTCAGCATGATTATCTCACCAACCATTAAAAACTGTTACGACATTTTTCATTAAGACATCTTAAATAACCTTAAAAGGCCTTAATTAGATTTGACCGCAGAGAATAGCGCCGAAAAGTATGGCGCAACCTATTGATTTTAGGGGACATAAAGTTTTTTCACAAAATCACTATTGAACTGATAAAAATAAATCACTTTTTTTGCTAACAGGACCCATGCTATCAATGTTAAATAGAGTTTAAATTCAGCCCGCCAAATATATACAAAAATTTAACATCAAAAACAATATTATTACCACAAATAAAAGCCGCTGACGGCATAAATAACAGAGACCGGCACCAGGATAAATCATTAACGACGGATTTTCTTCAACTTTTCGGCAAAAGGCTATCGCATTACCAGAGATAACAAAAACTAAAGCCGGAATTATTCTCACCAGGATAAAATTTATTTCTATGCCCCCTGCTACAACACCCTACCTCCTTAATAAGACGCTTTCAGATGCATCTTAATAGCACAATGATTATGTTGTGGCTCCAGGGCATTGGTATTCAGTGGCTCTGTTAAATTTTAAAACAATACGCTGCCGAAGTGTTTAGGTAGCTTATAGTAAGGATGATGTTATGAAAAAATTATCAGCAGTTGCGTTTGCATTTGGTCTGTTATCTGTGTCTGCATCTCAGGCGCTGGCAGCGGATGCCACCGTTAACTTCAGCGGAACCATTCTTCAGGAAGCCTGTAGCGTTGCTACCTCCAACAATACTGTAAACGTTCAGCTCGGCACATACGGTGTCGCGCAATTCCCGACCGTGGGAACGACGACGCTTCCGGTTCCTTTTTCCATTAACTTAACAGGTTGTCCGGCATCAGGCGGCCCGACTGCCGCGCTGGTTACCTTTTCAGGCGCTGCGGACGCCGCAGGCGATCTGGCACTGACCGGCGGCGGCGCAACCGGCGTGTCTATTAATATCAAAAAGGCTGATGGCACCAATATCGATATTAACTCCGCCGATTCTGGTATTGCGTTGACATCTGCCGCTACGCAGCAACTCAACTTTACGGCTAATTATATTAGTACCTCAGCCTCTGTTGGCGCGGGCGTGGCTAACGCCGTGGCCCAGGTAAATATCTCTTATATGTAAATATGTAATACGGTGGGGGCGGCAGCACCCCTGCTCCGGAGTTGTCATGAAAGCGTTTCTTTTTTGTCTTTATTTTTAACCTCTGTTTCATTTAGCACAAGCAGCATTGCGGCCGTTTCTGTCGGGGGCACTCGTCTGGTTTTTAACGGTAATGAAAAAGAGGCTTCCATTACTGTGAGTAACTCAAACAAAGGGATCCCGGTACTTATTCAATCCTGGGTAGACAGGGGGGAGAATAACACCACTAAAGCTCCATTTACCATAACCCCGCCCTTGTTTCGCCTTGAACCAGGGCAGGATAATACCTTACGCGCTATTTACAGCGGCGAACACCTCCCGGAAGATCGTGAATCTTTATTCTGGCTAAATATTAAAAGCATCCCGTCAATTAAAAAAGAGGACATGCGCGACAACACGCTACAGCTGGCGATTAAAAAAAGGCTCAAATTCATTTACCGCCCCGCATCCATTAAGGGTGTACCGGAAGAAAGCGCCAGCCAGCTTAGCTGGAAAAGAGTAGGTAACCAGCTTCAGGTGACTAACCCAACGCCGTTTTATATGAACTTTGGTGTTATCAAGGTAGGCGGACAGATGTTTAAGCCTGTGCTACCCGAGCAAACCTACGTAGCACCTAAATCAGAGCTGTTAATTACTGTTCCATCCGGTGCCGCCAGCAATACCGTTGACTGGAAAATAATTAATGACTACGGAACGAGTGGCAAAGAGTTTCACGCCACATATTAATTCTCACTGCTGTTTTTGCATAACAGGTATGGAATTTTGCGACAGATAAATTTTACAGCGAAATATACATCCCTTTTGATTATCACTACGCTTCTGAATGTTCCTGATAAATCTTTTGCGGATGAATACTTTAACCCTGCCTTGCTTGAGGTTCGGGATGGTGTTTCAGCGCGTACAACCGACCTCTCGGTGTTTGAAGTCGCCAATGGTCAGCCTGCGGGAAAATACCGCGTCGATATCTCAGTGAATAATGAGATGGTGACCGCCGAGGCCCGTGACGTGATGTTCTCGAAAAATGCGGATGGCAAGCTGGAGCCCTGCGTCACCCTGGCGGAACTCAACGAGTGGGGGATTAATACCGCCCCGTTTCCAGAGCTTAAAGTTAGCGATAGTGAATGCATTAAGCTGGACGCTATTCCAGACGCGTTTACTGATTTTCAGTTTAACCGCCAGCGGCTAAACCTGAGCATTCCTCATGCGGCATTAAAGGCACGCAGTCAGGATGAGGTGCCCGTCAAGCTTTGGGATGAGGGCATTCCTGCCGCGTTACTCAATTACAGCATGAACAGTTATCAGAGCCAGTATAACGGTGCGGATACCTATAAAAGTACGTACCTCAACCTGCGGCCGGGAATAAACATCGGGCCGTGGCGTCTGCGGAACTACACCACTTATGAGCACAACAGTCAAAGCGGCGGCGAGTGGGATACCGTTTATAGCTATCTCCAGCGCAATATTATCGCTTTGCGAAGCCAGCTCACTTTAGGTGATAGCTCGGCCCCGTCTGATGTCTTTGATAGCGTGCCATTTCGCGGCGTTCAGCTGGCCTCGGATGATGACATGCTGCCTTCCAGCGTACGCAACTATGCGCCGGTGGTGCGGGGGATTGCCCGCAGTAACGCCCTGGTCACCATACGCCAGAACGGATACGTGGTTTATGAAACCAAAGTGGCGCCGGGAGCATTTGAAATAACGGATCTCGCCTCTACCGGCGGAGCGGGCGATCTTGACGTCACGATTAAAGAAGCGGATGGCAGCGAACAACATTTGATTATCCCCTACGCCTCTTTGCCTGTGCTGCAGCGTGAAGGGAAGTTTCGTTATAGCGTCACGGGTGGCCAGTTTCGCGCCTACGATCCGCAAACGGAAAAGAATCTGTTTGTGCAGGGAACCGGTATTTATGGTCTCCCGTTAGGTTTTACGCTGTACGGCGGGGTGCAAAACGCAGGCAGCAAATACCAGTCTTACGCTCTGGGCGTGGGCAAGAACATCGGTGCATGGGGCGCTTTTTCAGCCGATGTCATCCACTCTGTGTCAACGCCGACGGATACGGGCAGGCAGCAGGGTCAGTCGCTCCGGGTGCGCTATAGCAAAAATTTTCTGCAAACGGGAACAAACTTCACCATCGCCGGTTATCGCTATTCAACCTCAGGATTTCGCTCGCTGGAGGAGACGCTCGGCACCTACAGAAGCGACAGTAACCTTCCCTCTTATATTACTGACCGCCGTCGTAACCGGGCTGAGCTGTCGGTGAATCAGGACCTTGGCCCTATTTTTGGCGCGTTTAATGCTTCCCTGATCAGTGAGGATTACTGGCATAACAGACGTAACAGCCTGTCGGCGAACCTGGGGTACTACAAAAACTTCAACGCCGTTGGCATCAGCCTGAACTACTCCTGGAACCGCAACACCGGCCTGTATGGCCATGCCGATCAGGATAATGTGGTCTCTTTTGAAATTAATGTGCCGCTGGATAAGTTCCTGCCCCAGACTTACGCCTCCTATGGCACAACCCGGACAAGTGGAAACGGGACCAGCCATAACCTGAGACTCAACGGCTCGGCATTTGATGATGGCAGTCTTGACTGGGGCATCAACGCCACCCACTCCAGCCATAACGAACAACTGGTAGGAGCAAATGCCAGCTGGCAGACAAGTTATGGAACGGTAAATGGTTCTTATAGCCACAGCCGTGACACCCGGCAATTGGGGTACGGCATCGCCGGCGGGCTCGTCGTTCATGAAAATGGTATCACCCTGTCACAACCCTTAGGTGAAACCATTGGCTTAGTTAAGGCACCGGATGCCGCAGGCGTCGGTATCAATAACTATAGCGGTATCACTACGGACAGCCGCGGCTATGCGGTTGTTCCTTACCTGACCCCGTACCGCCGCAACGATATCAGCCTGAATAGCAAGACCCTGCGGGACGATACCGATATCACCTATATGACCAGTAAGGTCGTTCCTACCCGCGGGGCACTCGTCAGAGCGGAGTATAAAACCGCCATTGGCCACCGCGTCCTGATGACGTTAACGCTGCCCGGCGGTAAACCGGTCCCCTTTGGGGCGGTGGTATCGCTGCTTAAAACAGAGGGAAACACCTCTATTGTCGGTGACGGTGGAGAGGTATTCCTGAGCGGTTTACCGCAAAAAGGAACTCTGCTTGTACAGTGGGGCAACGGTCAGGGGCAGGAAACAACCTGTCAGGCTGATTATATCGCCCGTAAACCCGCTGGCGCATCCGGTCTCTGGAGCGCGACGAGTGTCTGTCAATAATTCTGCGCCCTTGGGCGAAGTAAATAGCACGCCTTACGAGGAAGAATAGAATGAAGTGGTTTGTTTTTATGTTCGTTGCCATTGCAGCGACGCTGATGGTCACCCCTGAGGCCAATAGCGGATCGTTTGATCCGGTAACCGGCGCTTATACTACCGATACGATAACCGTCACGCTGACGCCAAAGACCGTTGCGGCCAGCGCATCGGTAATCGCGAATGGTGAAAAGGTTCGCAGGGCCACCAGCACTACGTATGCCGAACAAGGAGGCTCGTTGTACTGGGGATCGCGTACATACACCATGGAAAATGCCACTGGAGCTACAAGGGCCGCCACCGGTATTAATGCCAGCGGGGTCTGTACTGCAACCGCCAGCGGTACATCTCTTACCATAAACGGATGTTTCACCTTTTCAGATGAAGACGCAATCTACATGGGAAAAAGCGCCTCTTGTAAATCCTTTTTTAGTTTACATAGCAATATAAGTTATTTAACGAGTCTTGGCGATTTTGTTGGGCTTAATTTTGGTCCTGGTACAAACTCTTTTCAGTTGAACAAGACTGGTAATACAGACGTCAATACGACCTCTATTACCTATCCAAGCACGACTCGATCAACAAGTCTCGGCTGGTCAGGTTACGATATAAATCTACAGGCAACACTATCTGCCAAAACGCCGCCTTATACCTATCTTTATTGCAGCGTATCGCAAGGCGTCACGGTCGTGATGGACAATGGGGGGACAATTACCTACTCTTTTGCGATGGTGCCTGAGACCAGTAAACCCGCTTATGCCCCAACGATTAGTTACTCGCCAGCGCTCCCTATCACCAATACTATCGCCGTTAATATCCGTAATATTGCCGCGATAGAAATTCTCCCCAGTACGGTATTTAACACCGGTACTATCTCTTCCTGGCGCACAACCTATATGGAACAACCGCTTACCGTAACCGGGCAGGGCAATATCACCCGCAGTTTTGGCGCAACAGAAAACTTTAACGTTCTTGAATCCTGGACCTGCGCGACAACAGGGCAAATCGATTTTCGAATAATGCGCAACAATACCAACACCAATGTCTGTTCAGGAGCAACTTATACCCATCGAGTGCAGACGCCACAGTCGTTGACGGCGCAGTGGAAAGCGTTAAATCAGACCTCATCAGGCCCATGGAGCGCGGCGGCAACGGTCACCTTTACGCTTCCTTAGATAACAGGCTGGCGGTTTTGTGTGCTTTATTAATACTCTGAGCCATTATGCCGCAAGCCACCGCAGCTGGCCCGTCTTATCCTGAGTGAGGCGGGCGCAGGACTCCCCGGCGAAATGGGCGCTGAACCACAGGGCATTATTCTGCTGGCACCAGGTTATAGCCTTCCGCCGGGAGCTTTCCGCCTGCTGATGATCGTGACAAAAAACGGAATTCCACTCCGGGTGGGCAAGTTGCAGGGGGGAATGCATAAGATCCCCGGTAAATAAACCGTACTCGCCCCCTGAGGAGATTATCAACGAGGCGTGGTCGGGGCTGTGCCCAGGCGTAGGAATATATTTTATGGTGTTACCAAAAACGGGCTCCGCGGCTACGTCTATCGTTTCCAGCAATCCTGCCTCGATGATCGGTAATAAACTGTCGAGCCATAAATTCCGATAGCGCTCCATATGCTTTACCCGCTCCAGCTCTTTTGCCGAACAAATATAGCGGGCGTTAGGAAACATCGGAACCCAGCGGTTGTTATCCTCAACGGTATTCCAGCCAACGTGATCGGTATGCAGATGAGTCAATAATACCAGCGTCACCTCCTCGGGCTTTACTCCTGTCGCCAGAAAATTATCCTGGTAGGGTGAAGAAATATGATCATACAAGGGATTATTGCCCCGATCGCGACCGTTCCCTGTCCCGGTATCAATAACAATAACATCGTCCGGGGTGTGGATTAACCAGCTGTGTATTGACAGAGGAACAGGTTGACCATGGAGTGGATCGCCTGAATGAATAAAACCGGAGAAAAGATTACCGGCGGGAATTTGCAATTCACGTTCCATTACTTTGACAACGGTGCATTCACCCACATTAAAAGTGAGATGTTGATTATGCATAATTCTCTCCTGCTATAACGCGCCAGCACAGATTATCGCTGGCGCAGGGTTGCTTTATCAGAGCAATATTCAGTATTCTGCTGGCAGCAACAACATGCAAATCGAATATTATGATGAAGAAAATCATCGAAAATGATTTTAGCCGCATAGATTTGAATCTTATGACTGTATTCCTGGTGCTATATCGGGAAGGCAGCGTCACCCGCACCGCTCAGGCGCTGCATTTAGGGCAGCCTGCAATTAGCGGCGCGCTGAAAAGGCTACGTGAGATTTTTAACGACCCGCTGTTTATCCGCAGCGCGCAGGGGATGTTGCCCACCTCCCGGGCTGAAGCGTTAATGGCCAATATGCAGCCGCTAATGGCAAACTTACATACGGTAATTTTTGGCAACCTGGAATTTCATCCTCCCACCGCAACCCATACTTTTCGGCTGGGAATGAGCGACTGGGTAGAACACTGGTTGATGCCCGCCCTGCTCCCTGCCGTCGCAAAAGAGGCGCCGGGGATACAGCTACATATTGTCGCCTCGGATCCTTTTCGGGTTCGCCAGATGCTGGCAGAGGAGAGCGTTGATATTGCCATCTCGCTGAATAAACAGAGCACGAGCGAGACGCAGAGTGAAGCGATTCTCTCTATGGGCCTGCGCACGCTCTGGTCGCCGCAGCAAATTGCGCTTAGCAGCCCTTTGTCCGTTGAGGATTTTGTCGCACATGAACATCTGCTGGTCTCTTACCGCGAAGCAAACCGCAGTGAACTGGATAACGACCTTATGGCGCAAGGGTTACAACGGCGTATTCGCTACGTTTCTCCTCATTTTTCCTCTTTTCCGCCTGTGCTCAGGGCGATGCCAGTGTTTGCGACGGTCCCGGAAGGGCTGGCCAGCCGTTGGCAGCAGGACTTTGATTTACGCGCAAGTGCTCCACCGCTGGAATATTCGCCCTTCACGTTATGTTTATTGCGCCATAAACGACGGGCGCAGGACCCGGCCCTTAACTGGCTGATGGCGCAATTACGCGACGTCATGAAAAATAGCTTAAATAGAAATAACTAATACATTCCTCTAAAGCATACATCCCATTAATAAATATAACTTTTATTTTCCTGCCCGGTTTGCGCTGTATATAATTGCATCTCACTCCTCCTCCCCGGCAAATATCAGGGATCGATACAAGGCCATTTTCATGAATTCAAAAGTCTGCTTAATTTTATGCACCAGCCTGCTGCTGTTAGCTGGCTGTTCTAAATCCTCCATCGACGCCCGCAAAACAGGCGCGCCACGCGCTAACAGCGCAACCAGCAAAAATGTGGTAACCCAGCTCACCGATAAAGATGTGTTTGGTAATGAAGCTACGCTGGCGATATCGGAAGAGGATATTCAGGACGCGCTTGCGGGGGAACCATTCTCCGTACCCCTGCATTCACAGGTCATACTTGTGCAGTCGGGCAGCAAGGCCCCGGAAACGCAAATGCAGCAGGAGATGAGCAAGTACTACCAAATCGCCACCTTCGCAGGCATACCGGACAGGCCGAAAAGCGCCTCATGCAATAAATCCGGCGCTGAGAGCGGCAGCGAAAATATGAATTATATGCAGGCGCTGCGTTACATTGCCGCCAAAGGCCGACAGAAGGCGATAATCGTTTACTGGGATACGTTACAAAGCGGAAAGTACGATCCCGTGACAAAAACCACAGTCTGGTCTGATTACCGAAACGGCTCCCTTGCCGATGCCACGACGCTGCGTTATCTGGTACGCGTTGCGGTAACCGATGTAGCCACGGGCGAATGGGCCGTCTGGTCGCCGGTGAATTATGAATACAGCCTGCTGCCCGCGCTGAACGGGCAAACCCCTGCCACCGAGCAGCAGCTTGCGCAGCTAAAACAGAAAACCTATGCGGCGGTCGCCAAAGATATCGCCAACCGGTTCAAATAAACACCCGCCTTACGCCGCCGCTCTGGCGGCGTTTTATCTTTATGTGGCTTAACGTTTTTTGCGCCGCGCCCTCCTCCCTGCCTGCTGCTAAACTGCATCAACACCGTAAAGAAAAGGCAGGTCAACATGTCAGAAAACAGCTATCAGCCCCCAAAAGTCTGGACGTGGAATCAATCCGGCGGCGGCGCGTTTGCCAATATCAACCGCCCGGTCTCTGGCCCGACCCATGAAAAAGCGCTGCCGGTCGGCAAGCATCCGCTACAGCTTTACTCGCTGGGGACGCCGAACGGCCAGAAAGTCACCATTATGCTGGAAGAGCTACTGGCGAAAGGAGTTCAGGAAGCGGAATATGACGCCTGGCTTATTCGTATCGGCGAAGGCGACCAGTTCTCCAGCGGTTTTGTTGAGGTTAACCCCAACTCTAAAATCCCCGCGCTGCGCGACCACTCCGTAACGCCGCCGCTCCGGGTGTTTGAATCTGGATCGATCCTCGTCTATCTGGCAGAAAAATTTGGTCATTTTCTGCCAAAAGATCTGGCCGCACGTACCGAAACGTTAAACTGGCTTTTCTGGCTGCAGGGTTCGGCTCCCTTCCTGGGCGGCGGTTTTGGCCATTTTTACCACTATGCGCCGGTAAAAATCGAATACGCCATCAACCGCTTTACGATGGAGGCTAAACGCCAGCTGGACGTGCTCGATAAGCAACTGGCGAAACACCGTTTTGTTGCGGGAGACGAATACACGATTGCTGATATGGCCATCTGGCCCTGGTATGGCAACGTGGTGCTGGGTAATGTCTATGACGCGGCGGAGTTCCTCGAAGCGGGCGAATACAAAAACGTACTGCGCTGGGCGCGCGAAGTGGCAGAGCGTCCGGGCGTTAAGCGTGGCCGGATGGTGAACCGCACCAATGGGCCGCTCAATGAGCAACTGCATGAGCGCCATGACGCCAGCGACTTCGACAACAACACCGAAGATAAACGCAACGGCTGATTTTCACCCGGGCCGCCGCGCCCGGGTTATCCCCGGCTTCGTTTTTACCACGCCGTATTTACTTCCCCTGCAATAAGCGGTCAGAATGCGGATTATGTGTCGCCGCGTTTCCTTGCAAAACGTCAGGCGAGTTTCGCTGCCATCATGCCAGCCGGAGCCCCTATGAAAACCACGCGTCAGCACTCGCTTTTGCAGTTACTTACGCGCCATGACACCCTGACTACAGAAGCGCTGGCCAGCGAACTGGGCGTCAGCAAAGAGACTATCAGGCGCGATCTCAAAGCGCTGCAGACGCAGGGCAAAATCGTCCGCCGCCATGGCCGGGCGCGGTTGTTGCATACCCAGCAGGATGGCGGCGAGCCATTTTATGCGCGGCGCAAAAGCCATTATGCCGATAAAGCCGATATCGCCCGCCACGCCCTCAACTGGATTGAGAAAGGCATGACCCTGGCGCTGGATGCCAGCTCCACCTGTTTTCACCTGGCCCGCCAGCTGCCGGATATTCCGCTTACCGTATTTACCAACAGCTTACCGGTCTGCCAGGAGATGGCGCGTCGCCAGCATATCACTCTTATCTGCTCCGGCGGGCGGCTGGAGCGCAAAAACCGCTGCTATGTTAACCCCGCGCTGGCCGCCCAGCTCAAGCCGCTGGAGATCGATCTGTTTATTTTTTCCTGCGAAGGCGTGGATGCAAACGGTGAGATGTGGGACTCCACCCCCTATAACGCGAGCTGGAAAGCGCATCTGTTACGCCGGGCGCACCAGTCGCTGTTGCTGATAGATAAAAGCAAATTCTACCGGGCGAGCGAGGCGAAAATCGGCAGTCTGGCGCAGGTGACGCAGCTGATCACCGATGCCAGAATCCCCACCGGCCAGCCATAAAGCCAACAGGAATTTATGGAACGGCGTAGCCCGGGTAAGCACAGCGCACCCGGGACTCCCGGATGCGGCGAAACGCCTTATCCGGGCTACCGTGATTGTGCTGCTCTTTCGCCACTCCCGGGTTTGTCAACGACCTCAAGCCACGTCTCAGGCGTGGCTTTTGGCGGCTGTGTTTATCAGAATGAAACCCACTCATCCGTTGCGGCAACCGCTTTTTTGGCAGGGGTGCGCAGCGTTGGCGATTTCAGCGGCGCAGGCGTCACGAGCTGCGGCCGATCGTCATTTGTCAGGCGGAACTGCTGAACCGAACGCTGTAGCTCTTCGGTCTGGCGCTCCAGCGCGGCGGCCGCGGCGGAAACCTCTTCCACCAGCGAGGCGTTCTGCTGGGTAACATTGTCCATCTGCGTAATAGCCACGCCCACCTGCGAAATACCTTTGCTCTGCTCGGCGGACGCGGACGCGATCTGCTTCATGATGGTGGTCACTTCGGTTACCGCGCGCAGAATACCTTCCATCGTGGTACCGGTATCGTTGACCAGCCGTGCGCCTTTCTCCACCCGGGTTACCGAATCAGCAATCAGCGTTTCGATCTCTTTTGCCGCTCCGGCGCTGCGGCTGGCAAGGTTACGCACCTCGCCTGCCACTACCGCAAAGCCACGCCCCTGTTCACCCGCGCGTGCCGCTTCAACCGCCGCGTTGAGCGCGAGGATATTGGTCTGGAAAGCGATGCTATTGATGACCGTGGTTATCTCGGCAATTTTCTTCGAGCTTTCAGAGATACCGGCCATGGTGCTAATCACCTCTTCGACCAGCGCCCCGCCTTTACTGGCGGTGGACGAGGCCACATCCGCCAGCTCGCTCGCCTGGCTTGCGTTATCGGCGTTATGTTTCACCGTGGCCGTTAACTGCTCCATACTGGCCGCGGTTTGCTCAAGCGCCGCCGCCTGTTCTTCGGTACGGGAAGAGAGATCGTTATTACCGCTGGATATTTCGCTCGCTCCGCGCCAGATATTTTCGCTGCCGTTGCGAATCGAGCTTACGGCTTCGCGCAGGCTGTCCTGCATGGCGCGCAGTAACGGCACGACCTGCCCGACGCAGTTACGGCCAAAATCATCAATCGGCTGGCTCAAATCCCCCTGCGCGATTTTACGGAAATGCTCACGAATAGCGGCCAGCGGTTTTACCAGCATGGCGACCAGATAGCGGTCGGTAAAGAGCAAAATCAGCAGGCCAAGCACCATCGCCACAATGATAATCGCCCGGGTAACGCTGGTCTGGCTGTCTACCATAACGCGGGTGTGATCAAGCATATCGTTGGCAGCGTTGTTGAATTGCTCCGTCGCGGTGCCGAATGCCCGGCTCAGCCCAGGCGTTACGTTATTGGCCTGCTGGCGATAGGCTTCTGCAGACCCCTGCGTAGCCGCCTGCATTTGCGGCGTCACGCCCTGATCCAACAGCGCCTGCCAGCTACTGATGATCTGCCCGGAGATAGCAGGATCAAGCGGTCCCGGTGAGGCCGCTTTGAAAGCGTTAAGTTTTTTCGCCATGTTATCCAGCGCCTGCTGGACCGGCGCGAAATCCACCGAGCCGCCTGCGGCTTTGGTTTCCATCGCACGCCCCAGGCGTGTTACAAAGCGAAAGTACTGATCGTTGCCCTGGCTAAGTAATGTCATCTGTGTCACCAGTTGGCGGTCAACCTCATTGCCATCGGCCACTTTTGACAGAGAGTAAACACTAAACAAACCGACGCCGGACCACAGCAGGCCAAAAATGCCCAGGATCACCAGCAGGACGATTCGAATAGTAAAGTTTTGAAGCATACGCATAATTATTTCCTTACTGTGAAGGTAGAGGCTCACCAGAAGGTGAGACTTACCCTCGTTATCGGCAGGATTTAGAAAACTTGTATGCTTTAAAGTAAAAATTTTGTTTTTCTCAAGACGGCGTAAAAAACCCTTTTTATAGTAAGCCCGGCGTCCCGGTAAAAAAGAGGCCGACCTTCAAACGGTACAAAAGATGATTATTACCAGACAGATAATTACTCATCAAATCACCCATAACACAATGATTTATATAGATTTAATTTTAAACCCTCGTCATAGAATGGGTTAACTACAGCTTAATAACCAGCCTTTTAATTTTTTTAAAAGCAGCCCTTACGCGAAACCACTTTAATTTATAAAAACAAGCAGAATAATCTTAAATAAAAATTACCAAAGAGAACTTAAATTAAGCATCATTCAAATAAAAGCGATATAACAAATGTAATTTAAACATATTTAAAAAGCTACATAAAGAAATTCAAAAATATATTAAAGGGTATTTTAAAAATAGACTTTAACCCTGCTAAAAGTTAAGTTTAGTGTGGCTAATTGTGACAGGTCAGGCAAGCTTTCCATGTCCCATCTCACCTCACAAAGCCAGATAGCACGCGGTTTGTGGGCCAGTGCACAGCTAAACAAAGTGACATTTATCACATCCTGATAATTGAGATGGCGTGCATTCTCTTAATATTCATTGAAAGCGGGGAAATAGGCGCGCGCTGTGTCATCCTACAGAATATTTAATGGGTTAAGCGCCGCTACATCAGAATTTTCTCAGAAAAGTTGCGCATCACGGGCAATATTTAAGCCCTATGTAAGGCCATGCGCTGAAACAGCAAACCCACAATTGAAATAATAACGCTTATAAACCATCCACCCTTTAACGCTGACGAATTTTAACCTGACTTTGCGAAGCGGTACGCAAGTCCGGCATCTGTGGCTTGTTGGACGCTGCTGACGCGTTAAAATAGAAACAGCGTTTCAAACTTACATTGATAAGAAAGGAGACATCATGCCCTGGTTCGCCAGTCCTGCTCGTTATGAGCACATGCAGTATCGTTACTGCGGTAAAAGCGGCCTGCGCTTGCCTGCACTGTCGCTGGGGCTGTGGCACAGCTTCGGCCACGGCCACGCGCTTGATTCACAGCGCGCGCTGCTGCGTACCGCTTTTGATTTAGGCATTACCCATTTTGACCTCGCTAACAACTACGGGCCGCCGCCGGGCAGCGCCGAGGAAAATTTTGGCCGCCTGCTGCGGGAAGATTTTGCCGCCTATCGTGATGAACTGATCATCTCCACCAAAGCAGGTTATGACATGTGGCCCGGTCCTTATGGCTCCGGCGGCTCGCGTAAATATCTGCTCGCCAGTCTGGATCAGAGCCTTAAGCGTATGGGGCTGGACTATGTCGACATTTTCTATTCCCACCGGGTAGATGAAAACACCCCGATGGAAGAGACGGCGGCGGCGCTGGCGCAGGCGGTGCAGAGCGGTAAAGCGCTGTACGTCGGCATCTCCTCCTACTCCACCGAGCGCAGCCAGGCGATGGCCGATCTGCTGCGTGAATGGAAGGTTCCGCTACTGATCCACCAGCCGTCCTATAATCTGCTCAACCGCTGGGTGGATAAAACCGGCCTGCTGGATACGCTGGAAGCGAACGGCGTTGGCTGTATCGCCTTTACCCCGCTGGCTCAGGGTCTGCTGACCGGTAAATACCTCAACGGTATTCCGCAAGGGTCGCGTATGGAGACGGAAGGCAAAAAAGCGCGCGGACTGACTGAAAATATGCTGACCGAGGCCAACCTCAATAGCCTGCGGCTGCTCAATGAGATGGCGACCGCCCGCGGCCAGTCAATGGCCCAGATGGCGTTGAGCTGGCTGCTGAAAGATTCACGCGTCACCTCCGTGCTGATCGGCGCAAGCCGTCCTGAACAGTTAGAGGAAAATGTGAAGGCGTTAGCCAACCTCTCTTTCAGCGCGGATGAGCTGGCGCAGATTGATAAACATGTGGCAGACGGCGAACTGAACCTCTGGCAGGCTTCATCAGATAAGTAACACAACGGCGCATCCGGTATTCCCGGATGCGGCTACGCCTTATCCGGGCTACTTGTTGGGCGTAGCCCGGGTAAGCAGCGCAGCAAAGCTTAATAAATCAATGCTTGCCGCGCGTCAGGCGGTCAAGATAACCCATCACAAAAGCGGACAGCACAAACGTCAGGTGGATAATCACGTACCACATCAGCTTATTATCGGGGACGTTCTTCGCGTCCATAAAGACCCGCAGCAAATGGATGGATGAGATAGCCACAATGGACGCGGCCACTTTGTTTTTCAGCGAGGTGGCGTCCATTTTCCCCAGCCAGCTCAGCTTCTCTTTATGGGCGGCAATATCCAGCTGTGAAACAAAGTTTTCATAGCCGGAGAACATCACCATTACCAGCAGGCCGCCGACCAGCGTCATATCGACCAGCGACAGAAGCGTCAGAATAAGGTCTGCTTCGGCCATGGTGAAAATGTTGGGCAGAACGTGAAAAATCTCCTGAAAAAATTTGACCGTCAGCGCCAGCAGCGCAAGCGACAACCCAAAGTAAACCGGGGCAAGCAACCAGCGCGAGGCGTACATTGCGTTTTCCAGAAAGCGTTCCATAGAGTCCTTGCTGTTAACTAAACCGGCGGTCAGTATAACTCAGCCAGGCAAAGAATTTGCAACACTAAACCAACATAACTGCCTACACTTCCGCCGGGTCAACCTGCGGGCGCTGGTACTCTGGCCACACCAGCACCACCAGTTCAGGATAGGCCTCCATGCTGAACTCACGGAAACACTGTCGCAGATTGAGCACGTCCAGATCGGAGTGCAGCACCTTTTCACCGTTCAGACAGCGTTTCTTTATATTGTCGTAATATTTGTACACGGCAGAATTGAGATCGCTACAGCGCCGCTGAGCTTCGAATAAGCCTGGAACGCTATTAATTTCCGCCATGTTCATGCGTTTTATTGTCGCATGTAAAAAGTCAATATATTCGTGATTAACCCGCCAGTACCATACCGGCGTAATCACGTTCATTAGCATCGAAAAATGGTCTTCACCTTCCTCTTTAGACAAAGGTTTGGCTGGTTGCGGCGGAGTGTCGGTTTCGTCAACCAGCGGCTTTTTATTGTTTTCGCGCATCAATAAAAGCACCCCACCGGTCAACAGCAATAAAATCAAGACAGAATAATAAATACTGTTCATGTGCAGGCTCCATTTTTTTTGATTTTAAAAGTGCGCCATGATATTGTCAACGGAACTCACGCCTGGATCATTCCTACCTCGTTGAAATTAAAGGATATTAGAAATGCTGCCCGAGAATCTGGTCCCGGCTCGCTTTCACATTTCCGCTGCGGAAACGAAACCGGAAGAAGCAGAAAAAGACAATAATTTAGCTCAGGGAAAAAGATCGCTCTCCGATTATGCCAGCGACATATTAGCCAACGCCAGACCTGGCGGGCAATCACGCAATATGTTGCTTGAGGAGCGCGACCGGCATATTAAAGATCGTTTATTTCGCGTAGTTAAAATCGAGGCTTTCGCCCGGCTACTCAACGATTTGCAGGCCGAGGGCGAAATCGATGCTCAGGCACTAAGTCAAATAATCGCTGAAAAAACCCAACAAATTAATGATGCCGGTAATGAAATTTGGCTTAATCTCATTACCCGGGAAAAAACTGGGCCTTTGTTTTATAAACTGGAGGATGAATAACGTGAAGGAGATAGATAATAACAACGTTTATTTAGCTTTAGATAATCACAAAAGCGATGAATTTATCTTAAAGCAGAATCTTGACGTATTAATCCAGACAAAAAACGCCACCATTCAGCGTATCGCCCATGAGCTTATCTCCATTCCCGCCGCCCTTGTCAGGCTGAAATGGCAGAACCGGCGGGAAATTTACGCCTACCAGGTGAAAGAAGAAATTTACGGCGCGACGATTAACGCCATCACGCAGCAGCACCCCGAACTGCGGGATAAAATCATGGCGCGGCTGGAAGCCCATTATCAGCACATCCTGGCGCGGGAAGTGGCCACGCTGCGCATCAGCCGCAAGCTGGCCGAGGGGGGCTTTCGCACCGCCAGCGTCACCACCGTCGCGCTGGAAGAAGATCTCGCCACCCTGGATGTGGCGAGCGCTCCTGCCAGCCCTGCGGCTAATCCGCCACGTTAAAGTGGCTAAAGCGGCATACCCCCCCGGCGTTGACGCCAGGCGCGGCGGCAAAGAGGCCGACTTTCGCGCCAACCCACTTCCCTTTACCGGCAGCAAAAGGACGGTTCACGGTACGCCACTCCCCCTCATCGTTTTCGCGCCAGGCAAAATGACAGATTCCCCCCTCTTTAACCTCAACGCGCAAAGCGCAGGTGGACGCGCGCAGCGGCTCAAGCGGCTGGCGAGTCTGCAGAACATGCCCGGCATCGGTCATCCAGCCGTAGAGATAAACAAGCCAGCAGGCGTCTTCCCGCTTTTCCAGCGTTAGCGCCGCATAGCGTTCGCCATAAATAATCAGCCCGCCAGCATCCCCGTCCTGTTCGGCCTGGAGCGAAAGCCGGGTCATCGCGCTAAAGCGTAAGGCCGGGAATTTTTGCAGCAGCAGGTGCGCCGCGCCGTACAGCACGCCATCGCCGTAGCGAACCGGCAGAGGCGTACAGCGCAGGCTAAGCCCTGATGCGCTCTCCACCAGCCAGTCGGCGCGGGGCCGGGCCTGCCACTGCCATTGCAGCCCGTACTTACCGCTGGCGAATTCATCGCTGGTTTGTGGCTGGCAGGTTGCGTAATGCTCCGCGCCTACCGCCGGACGACGCCAGCGCAGCACCGGCTGGCCCGTACCGCTGTCGTCGCGCTGTTCGCCGATGCGCGGCCAGCCGTCATCCCCCCACCACATCGGCTGCAGGTGAACCACGCGGCCATAGAGATGGGCATCCTGAAAATGGACAAACCAGCACTCACCGTTATCGAGCTCGACCCAGCCTCCCTGATGAGGGCCATTAATTGCCGTTTGCCCCTGAAAAAGCACGTTCTTCACTTCCCACGGCCCGGCCATTGTGCGGGCGCGCAGAACCGACTGCCAGCCCGACTCCACCCCGCCCGCAGGGGCAAAAATATAGTAATAGCCCTGCCGTTTATAGAGCTTCGGCCCTTCCAGGGTGGGCAGATCGCAGGTACCGTCATAGATGATTTTGCCCTCGCCGAGCAGGCTGCGGCCATCGGGCGTCATTTCGAACAGCTGGAGCTGATGCTTGATGCCGCTGCGGCTTTGGGCAAAAGCATGCACCAGCCAGGCGCGACCGTCGTCATCCCATAACGGGCAGGGGTCGATCCAGCCCTTGGCTTCAACCACACAGTGGGGCTCGCTCCATTCGCCCCACGGGTCGGCGGTGTGACACATAAAAATGCCTTCGTCCGGGGTGCTGAAAAAGATCCAGAACCGATCATCATGAACGCGTAATGAAGGAGCCCACACCCCCTTCCCCGGCTGAACGTATTCATACCCCGGCAGGTTTAACGCCGGGATGGCATGGTTGATAATCTGCCAGTGCACCAGATCGGTCGAGTGCAAAACAGGCAGCCCCGGCATATGGTTAAAGCTGGACGACACCATAAAAAAATCGTTACCGACACGAACGATATCCGGGTCCGAATAGTCGGCGCAGAGAATAGGGTTCTGATAAAATTCGCTGTTCATCTCTTTTCTCCTCAGGCTTTAGAGGGAGCGCTGGCAGCCACCGGCACCGACTCTGGCTCCATGGCGTGCGCCTGCTGGCGGGCGGCCAAATCGCGCTGGATGGTTTCCATGGTTTTATCATCGAGCTTATAGAAGCGGGCCAGCCACCACAGCAGCAGGTACGAGAGAGAAGGCCCGAGCGTCAACAGGCTGATAATGCCGGTTGTCGCCAGCGGCGTCTGCTCCGCCACGCCGGCCTGATAGCCGAATAACCCCAGTGAAAAGCCCACCACGGCCCCTGCTACCGCCATACCCATTTTTAGCGCGAATAAATTTCCTGAATAGATAAGCCCGGTACTGCGGCGGCCAAATTTCCATTCGCCGTAGTCGGCGGAGTTCGCCATCATATTCCATTTAAACGGCTGGTACATTTGATGGAAAAAGCCAACAAGGAAATAGAGCGGGAACACCACCGGCAGCCAGGTCGGCGGAACGAAAAACATAATCACGCCCACCGCCACCAGCAGCAGGTTAATATTTTTAAATAACGAGACGGCGCGATACCGTTTCGCCAGATAGCCCGCGACAATACTGCCGATAATTGTGCCCACCACGCTTGTGGAAACAAATGCGGATTTCATTGCCGTACCGGCAGCGGAATTAACGCCGCCCATCATTAAATAGGTTGCGTAATAGAGCGTCGCCGCGCTGCGCATGACCCCCGCCATGCTGGAAAAGAAGGTGATAACCGCCACAATACGCCACTGGTCATTAGCCAGTAAAAAGCGCAGGTCTTCACGAATTGAGCTTTGTGTATCAATAGCGGGCTGGACCCTTTCCCGGGTTGAGAAAAAGCAAAACGCCAGCATCGCCACCGCAATAACACCCATGATTGCCATGGTGGCCTGAAAACCAAACTGTTTATTCTCTTTGCCAAGCCAGTCGACCAGGAACAGGGTCGCCACCGAGACTAGCAGCCCCGCGAGCGAGGAGATAGTAAAGCGGTACGCCTGTGCTGAAAGGCGGTCTTTTTCATCGCGGGTAATCACGCCGCCCAGCGCGCAGTAAGGAATATTGATAAAGGTGTAGCAAAGCATTAAAAGCGTATAGGTAATGTAGGCGTAAATTAATTTGCCCGAGGCGCCGAATTCCGGGGTGGTAAAGGTCATCACCGCCAGCACGGCATAAGGAATCGCAAACCAGATAAGCCACGGGCGAAAATGGCCCCAGCGCGTTTTTACCCGGTCTGCGACAATGCCTGTCAGCGGGTCGGTTATTGCATCTAAAATACGGGTGACTAAAAACATTACGCCCACCGCCGCAGCGGACAGGCCATAAATATCGGTATAAAACCAGGTCAGAAACATCGTCACGGAAGAATAGACAATCCCGCAGGCCGCATCGCCCATACCAAAACCCAGTTTTTCTGCAACGGACAACCGGTGGTTATTTTCCACGATTTCATCCTCTTAAATAATGGCGTCGTCAGGAACGATAAGAGGATCTCCCCCCCTGGGCTATTGCTAAAATTCATTTCAATTTTACGTTTTTTATTAAATGCGAAAGTTGTCACACAACCGTGCAAATTGGTAAGACAGGGAACAAGAGGTTATAAACCAGATGAGTTTCCCCACGGCTCAGGCTGGCCTTTTTCTAAGGATAATCCTGGTTTACCCGCAAACACGCGGCAGTTATGACTACCCTTAATGTATGTTCAACCAAAAGGGAGACGCATAATGCCTAATCTCAACGACCCAACAACTCAGTATTACACCGGTGAATATCCGAAGCAGAAGCAGCCCGCGCCAGGGGTGCAGGCTAAAATGACGCCGGTGCCGGATTGTGGTGAGAAGAGTTATCAGGGCCGTGATCGTCTTACCGGCCGTAAGGCGCTGGTGACAGGGGGCGATTCGGGTATTGGCCGCGCTGCGGCGATTGCCTACGCCCGTGAAGGCGCGGATGTCGCCATCAACTACCTGCCTGCCGAAGAGGAAGATGCGCAGGAAGTGAAAGCGCTGATCGAAGCCTGTGGCCGTAAAGCGGTGCTGCTGCCCGGCGATTTAAGTAATGAAGCTTTTGCCCGCTCACTGGTTCATGACGCGCACAAGGCGCTGGGCGGGCTGGATATCCTGGCGCTGGTTGCCGGCAGGCAGACCGCGGTTGAGGAAATCAGCGAGCTGAGCAGCGAACAGTTCCAGCACACGTTTACCGTTAACGTCTTTGCGCTGTTCTGGATAACCCAGGAAGCGTTGCCGCTGCTGCCGGCGGGAGCGAGTATTATCACCACCTCCTCCATTCAGGCCTATCAGCCGAGCCCGCATCTGCTGGATTACGCGGCAACAAAAGCGGCCATTCTTAACTACAGCCGTGGCCTGGCAAAGCAGGTTGCGGAGAAAGGTATTCGGGTGAATATCGTCGCCCCAGGCCCCATCTGGACCGCGCTGCAAATTTCCGGCGGTCAGCCGCAGGAGAAACTGCCGCAGTTTGGGCAGCAGACGCCAATGAAGCGCGCAGGTCAGCCTGCCGAGCTGGCGCCCATCTATGTTTACCTGGCGAGTGAAGAATCAAGCTACGTGACTGCAGAAGTGCACGGCGTGTGCGGCGGGGAACATTTAGGCTAGATATATACCCGGTGGCGCATCGCCACCGGGCTTTAGGGTTACTTCGCTTTCGCGTTTTCTTCCCCAACGAGACCAATCTTGAGATAGCCGGCCTGACGCAGGCTGTCCATCACTTTCATCATGGTGGCGTAATCGACCGTTTTGTCGGCGCGGAAAAAGATCGTGGTATCTTTTTTGCCTTCGGTCGCCGCGTCCAGCTGACCAATCATGGTCTCTTCCGTCACCGGATCGTTACCCACAAACAGGCTGTTGTCGGCTTTAACGGAAAGGTAAATCGGCTTTTCCGGGCGCGGCTGCGGCTGGCTGGAGGATGCGGGCAGATTGACCTTAACGTCAACCGTCGCCAGCGGCGCAGCCACCATAAAGATAATCAGCAGAACCAGCATGACGTCGATAAACGGCGTCACGTTGATTTCATGCATTTCGCCGTTATCGTCCAGATTTTCATTAAGACGCATTGCCATGGAGCGTTAACCTAAGCGTAGTTTCTGAGCATTATGAACTGGCTTTACCGATGCGCTGGCGGCCAGATCGAGGTCACGGCTCTGCAGCAGCAGAACCTGGGCGGCAACGTCGCCAAGTGTCGCTTTGTAACCGCCAATCATGCGGGCAAAGATGTTGTAGATGACAACGGCAGGGATTGCCGCGATAAGGCCAATAGCGGTCGCCAGCAGCGCTTCGGCAATGCCCGGCGCAACCACTGCAAGGTTGGTGGTCTGGGTCTGGGCGATACCGATAAAGCTGTTCATGATGCCCCAGACCGTACCAAACAGCCCGACAAACGGCGAAATAGCGCCAATCGTCGCCAGATAGCCGTTGCCACGCCCCATATAGCGGCCTGTTGCAGCAACGCGACGCTCAAGACGGAAACCGGTACGCTCTTTGATGCCTTCGTTGTCTTCGCTGCCAGCCGAAAGCTCCAGCTCGTTCTGCGCCTCATTGATAAGCTGCGCGCTGAGGCTACGGGCGTGAAAACCCGCAGCGATTTCAGAAGCCTGGTTCAGCGAGCGGGCTTCCGCCAGCTGCTGCTGTTCACGCTTGAGGCGGCGCTTGTGGCCAAGCATTTCTGCGCTTTTGCTAAAGAAAATAGCCCAGGTGATGACTGATGCCAGGATCAACCCGATCATCACAATCTTTACTACGATGTCGGCATGTTGATACATACCCAGGACGGAGAGATCCGTCTGCATCAAATTGTTACCCACTCTCATCTCCACGACGCAAATCACAAAATCTGAGCATAATAATATCAAAACATCATCGAATTGATAGTCGTTCTCATTAGTATTTACATACTGCATGAATATCCCCTCTTTTTCCTTGCGCTTACGCAGTAAAAAAGTACCGTTGGCGAATATTCATAAAATTTTCTGCTTTATCTCCGCAGCGCCAGTACACGCTCTGTTAATCATGGTAGTCTGGACGTCCAGACGTATAAAAACAGGTTGACTACTATGACGGCGAAGCATATCGATACGGCGCTGGTAAATGCCGGGCGCAGCAAGAAATATACTCAGGGTTCAGTCAATAGCGTGATTCAGCGCGCTTCCTCATTGGTGTTCGACACGGTAGAAGCGAAAAAACAGGCCACGCGCAACCGGGCGAAGGGGGGGCTGTTCTACGGGCGTCGCGGTACGTTGACCCATTTTTCTTTGCAGGAGGCGATGTGTGAGCTGGAAGGCGGTGCGGGCTGCGCCCTCTTCCCCTGCGGCGCGGCGGCGGTGGCGAATACGATTCTGGCGTTTGTTGAGCAGGGCGACCACGTGCTGATGACCAACACGGCCTATGAGCCAAGTCAGGACTTCTGCACCAAAATTCTGGCAAAGCTGGGGGTAACGACCAGCTGGTTCGACCCGATGATCGGCGCGGATATTGCCCGTCTGGTGCGGCCTGAAACCAGAGTGGTCTTTCTCGAGTCCCCCGGCTCCATCACCATGGAGGTGCATGACATCCCCGCCATCGTCAGCGCGGTCAGACGCGTTGCCCCCGAGGCGATCATTATGATCGACAATACATGGGCGGCGGGCGTGCTGTTCAAAGCCCTCGATTTCGGTATCGATGTCTCGATACAGGCCGCTACCAAATACCTGATTGGCCATTCCGATGGCATGATCGGCACCGCGGTCGCCAACGCCCGCTGCTGGGACCAGCTGCGGGAGAATGCCTACCTGATGGGGCAGATGGTGGACGCCGATACCGCCTATATGACCAGCCGCGGCCTGCGCACCCTTGGCGTACGCCTGCGCCAGCACCATGAAAGTAGCCTGCAAGTGGCGCAGTGGCTGGCCGCCCATCCGCAGGTTGAGCGGGTCAATCATCCGGCGCTGCCCGGCAGTAAAGGCCATGAATTCTGGCAACGCGACTTTACCGGCAGTAGCGGGCTGTTCTCGTTTGTCCTGCGTAAGCGGCTAAATGAAAAAGAGCTGGCGGACTATCTCGACCATTTTACGCTGTTCAGCATGGCCTACTCCTGGGGCGGCTATGAGTCACTGATTCTGGCGAACCAGCCGGAAGAGATCGCCGCCATCCGCCCGGCGGGTGAAGTGGATTTCACAGGCACGCTGGTGCGCGTACATATTGGTTTAGAAAATGTTGAAGATCTGATCGAGGATTTAGCGGCAGGGTTCCAGCGTATCGTCTAAATTTAAAGGCAGAGGAAATTGTGCCGACGCCAGCGGATTACTCTGTATTTATTGCGCCCGCGATCAAGGTGTTTCGGGCAATAAGGGAGTACAATAGTTCTTTCTACGCGGTACCACAGGAAAGCCCATGGCTGTAATTCACGATATTATCGCTGCGCTCTGGCAACATGACTTTGCGGCGCTGGCGAATCCCCACGTTGTAGGCGTTGTCTATCTCGTGATGTTTGCCACCCTCTTTCTGGAAAACGGCTTGCTTCCTGCTTCGTTTCTGCCCGGCGACAGCCTGCTGTTGCTGGCAGGCGCACTGATTGCCCGCGGCTGCATGGATTACATCTCCACGGTGGCGATTTTGACCTCTGCCGCCAGCCTCGGCTGCTGGGTAAGCTATTTGCAGGGGCGCTGGCTTGGCAATACGCGGGTGGTGAAAGGCTGGCTGGCGCAGCTGCCGGAAAAATATCATCAGCGGGCCACCTGCATGTTTGACCGTCACGGTCTGCTGGCGCTGCTGGTTGGCCGCTTCCTCGCCTTTGTGCGAACCCTGCTGCCAACGATGGCGGGCATCTCGGGCTTATCCAGCCGTCGCTTCCAGCTGTTCAACTGGCTGAGCGGTCTGCTGTGGGTCGGTCTGGTGACGTCGTTGGGCTACGCCATCAGCATGATCCCGTTCGTTAAGCACCACGAAGACCAGGTGATGACCTTCCTGATGATCCTGCCGGTGTTCCTGCTGGTCGCCGGGCTGCTGGGCACGCTAGTGGTGGTGGTGAAGAAGAAGTACTGCAATAGCTGACAGTTTCTGCCTGTTCCCGGATGCGGCGCTGCCTTATCCGGGCTACCCCAACGCTACATTCCCTGTATAGTGCGGATCCTTGCCGCATCTTCGCCCGGCGTCACGCCAAAGTAGCGCTTAAACTCCCGGCTGAACTGCGACGGGCTTTCATAGCCCACGCGGATTGCCGCCGCGCTGGCTTTCATCCCGTCATGAATCATCAGAATACGCGCCTTATGCAGGCGGTAGGTTTTCAGATATTGCAGAGGGGAAGTGCTGGTGACCGATTTAAAGTTATGATGAAAAGCCGACACGCTCATATTGGCCTCGGCGGCCAGCTGGTCCACGCTGAGGTTTTCGGTGTACTGGCTTTCAATCCGCTTAAGCACCCGGCTGATTAAACTAAAGTGGGTCTGGCGGCTGACCAGCGCCAGTAGCGCCCCGCCGCGCGGGCCTGTCAGCACATGGTAAAGCAATTCACGAATAATCTGTTTCCCCAGTATGCGGGCGTCCAGCGGACGCTCCATCACATCCAGCAGTCGCTCGGCGGCGCAGAGAATTTCATCAGAAAGGGTGGCGGAGTTGATGCCGCTTGCCGCCACCGAGGGCTGAAAGTGTTCATCCTCGCCAATGTCCATCAACAGCTCCTGCAGCTGCAGAATGTCAACGTTAAGCCGCAGCCCGGCCAGCGGAACTGCCGGGGTGGCAAAGGTTTCACACTCAAACGGCAGCGGAACGGTGAGCAGCAGATAGGCATTGGCATCGTAGCGAAACACCCTATCGTTAATGTAACCAATTTTATGGCCGGAAAAGAGAAATACGATCCCCGGCTGGTACATCACCGGCGTGCGGGTCCCCGGCTGCGTGCCGTACAGCAGGCGGATATCCGGCAGCAGCGAACTGAGATGATTTTCATTATTTTTCAGTAGTTTTATTTTATGGGTAAGCTGCTGGCAAATTTCGTTACGATTCATAGCGCGCCGCTCCGGCTGGTTTTTTCAACCCTTATAGTGTGCATATTCAGATGACGTTTCTCCAGCAGGATGGAGAAACAGGCAAGACATTGACAGGAATGTGCATTGAGAGCGGGCCGCCGTGGGCTGACAATGTTCCCCATCGGGCAGAGTACTGCCCACTGTTGTTAAACCATAAAGGGAACGAGCAATGAACAACTTTACTCTCCATACCCCGACCCGCATTCTGTTTGGCAAAGGCGCGATTGCCGATCTGCGCGCGCAGATCCCCGCGGACGCCCGCGTTCTGATTACTTACGGCGGCGGCAGCGTGAAGAAAAACGGCGTGCTGGACCAGGTCTACAGCGCGCTGGAAGGGCTGAGCGTGCAGGAGTTTGGCGGCATTGAACCGAACCCCTCTTACGAAACGCTGATGAACGCGGTGAAGATTGCCCGTGAAGATAACATCACCTTCCTGCTGGCGGTGGGCGGCGGCTCGGTGCTCGACGGCACCAAATTCATCGCCGCGGCGGCGCACTACGCCGAAGGGGTCGACCCGTGGGAAATTCTGCAAACCTCCGGCAGCAAAATCAGCAGCGCCATCCCGATGGGTTCCGTGCTGACGCTGCCCGCTACCGGCTCGGAATCCAATAAGGGCGCGGTGATTTCCCGTAAAACCACCGGCGATAAGCAGGCGTTCCACTCGCCGTTTGTACAGCCGGTTTTTGCCGTGCTGGACCCGGTTTACACCTATACCCTGCCGCCGCGCCAGGTGGCGAATGGCGTGGTCGACGCCTTTGTGCATACCGTTGAGCAGTATGTCACTTACCCGGTTAACGGCAAAATTCAGGACCGCTTCGCCGAAGGCATTCTGCTGACGCTTATCGAAGAAGGCCCGAAAGCGTTGCAGGAGCCGGAAAATTACGATGTGCGCGCCAACGTGATGTGGGCGGCGACGCAGGCGCTGAACGGCCTGATTGGCGCAGGGGTGCCGCAGGACTGGGCGACCCATATGCTGGGCCACGAACTGACCGCCATGCACGGGCTGGATCACGCCCAGACCCTGGCGGTGGTGCTGCCTGCGCTGTGGAATGAAAAACGCGATACCAAACGCGCCAAGCTGCTGCAGTACGCCGAACGCGTCTGGAACATTACCGAGGGCAGCGACGACCAGCGTATCGACGCGGCTATCGAAGCCACCCGCGGTTTCTTCGAGCAAATGGGCGTGCCGACGCGGCTGTCCGGCTACGGTCTTGATGGCAGTTCTATCCCGGCGCTGCTGGCGAAACTGGACGAACACGGCATGACAAAACTTGGCGAACATCAGGACATTACCCTTGATGTCAGCCGTCGCATTTACGAAGCGGCGCGCTAAGCTTTTTGCTCCTCTTCCTTTCGTTTTTGCGCTTTTCGTCCAGAATTAATGCACACAACCTTACCGGGATACGTCCCGGTAAGCTCATAAAAGGAGGAATGCATGACACATCCAACCGTGATTAAGCTTGCAGACGGCAGCATGATGCCGCAGCTGGGTCTTGGCGTGTGGAAAGCGGGCAATGAAGAGGTCGTTTCCGCCATTCATAAAGCGCTGGAAGTCGGCTATCGCTCCATCGATACCGCTGCGGCCTACAAAAACGAAGAGGGCGTCGGTACGGCGTTAAAAAGCGCGGGACTGGCGCGCGATGAGCTGTTTATCACCACCAAGCTGTGGAACGACGACCAGAAGCGCCCTCGTGAGGCGCTGCAGGAGAGCCTGGACAAGCTGCAACTCGATTATGTGGATCTCTACCTGATGCACTGGCCAGTACCGGCGATTGACCACTACGTCGAGGCGTGGAAAGGGATGATCGAACTGCAACAGCAGGGGCTGGTGAAGAGCATCGGTGTCTGTAACTTCCAGATCCACCATCTGCAGAAGATTATTGATGAGACAGGCGTTACCCCAGTGGTCAATCAGATAGAGCTGCACCCGCTGATGCAGCAGCGCCAGCTTCACGCCTGGAATGCGACCCATAAAATCCAGACCGAATCCTGGAGCCCGCTGGCCCAGGGGGGCGAAGGGGTATTCGACCAGAAGATTATCCGCACCCTCGCGGACAAGTACGGCAAAACCCCGGCGCAGGTGGTGATACGCTGGCATCTGGATAGCGGGCTGGTGGTGATTCCGAAATCGGTTACGCCCTCGCGCATTGCCGAGAACTTTGACGTCTGGGATTTCCGTCTGGATAAAGACGAAATGGCGGAAATCGCTAAACTGGAGCAGGGAAAACGGCTTGGCCCGGACCCGGATCAGTTTGGCGGCTGATAAGCTCAAGGCCCGGCATCCGTTGCCGGGCTTTTTTTTACTTCGTTTCCTGCTGGCAGATATCCGCATCCCCGGTCTGCGGGTCCGGCGTTTGCTGCGACGGCGGTAGCGTACAGACCACGCGCATCCCGGCAGGCCCGCCGCCGTAAGGCCCGCTCAGACCGTAAGAGAGCAGAACATTATACCGCTGCCCCCTGGCGCTGATATCCAGCCGCGACATGTTGATCTTATCAATGGGGCCGATGGGCAGGAAAAATGACCACTCGTGGTCGGCGGTGAAAGCGAAACGGCCCGCGCTATCCGAAACCGTGCTGGCCAGCGGCTTGTAGCTTTCCAGCACAATCTCCGCCCCCGCCACCGGTTGTCCGTGGCTGTCCAGCAGCCGCCCTTCTACCTGCGGTCGGGACTGGGTATAAGCGACGCAGCCGCTGAGCAACAGCGCCGCCAGCAGCGTGAACGCACGATAACGTTTTGCCATCTCTCTTTCCCTGATATGGGTTAACCAACAGATTCCCGGATGCGCTTCGCTTATCCGGGAACCTGACCTACCTGGCCTTGCGCTTAACGCCGTTCTGGCGCTGATGCACGATGGGCGTGTGTTTGGTCAGCGCCGGACGGGTGTTGCGGTTCTGACGACGCGCCTCACGCATCTCTTCAATTGTCGGTGCCGGTACCAGGCAGTCGCGGCGACCGCCAATCAGGTGCTTTTTACCCATATCTTCCAGCGCCTGGCGGATCAGCGGCCAGTTGGCCGGATCGTGATAGCGCAGCAGCGCTTTGTGCAGACGGCGCTGTTTATCGCCCTTCGGCACCACCACCTCTTCGCTCTTGTAGCCAATCTTACCCAGCGGGTTCTTACCGGTGTAATACATGGTGGTTGAGTTCGCCAGCGGCGACGGATAGAAGTTCTGCACCTGATCGAGACGGAAGCGGTGGCGTTTGAGCCACAGCGCCAGGTTTACCATGTCTTCGTCGCGCGTACCGGGGTGCGCGGAGATGAAGTACGGGATCAGGTACTGCTCTTTGCCCGCCTGCTTCGAATAGAGGTCGAACAGCTCTTTAAAGCGGTCATAGCTACCCATGCCCGGCTTCATCATCTTCGACAGCGGCCCCTCTTCGGTGTGCTCCGGGGCAATCTTCAGGTAGCCGCCGACGTGGTGGGTCGCCAGCTCTTTAATGTAGCGCGGGTCTTCTACCGCAATGTCGTAACGTACGCCGGAGGCGATGAGGATCTTCTTGATGCCTTTCAGATCGCGGGCGCGGCGATAGAGGTTAATCGTCGGCTCGTGGTTGGTGTCCATATGCGGACAGATATCCGGGTAGACGCACGACAGGCGGCGGCAGGTCTGCTCCGCGCGCGGCGATTTGCAGCGCAGCATATACATGTTGGCCGTCGGCCCGCCAAGATCGGAGATAACCCCGGTAAAGCCCGGCACGGTATCACGAATGGCTTCGATCTCGTTGATGATTGAATCTTCCGAACGGCTCTGGATGATGCGCCCTTCGTGTTCGGTAATCGAACAGAACGAACAGCCGCCGAAGCAGCCGCGCATGATGTTGATCGAAAAGCGGATCATCTCGTATGCCGGGATACGGCTGTCGCCGTAGGCCGGGTGCGGCACGCGCTTGTACGGCAGGGCAAAGACGCTGTCCATCTCTTCGGTGGAGAGCGGGATAGCCGGCGGGTTAATCCAGATATAGCGGTCGCCGTGCTTTTGCATCAGCGCCCGCGCGCAGCCGGGGTTGGTTTCATGGTGCAGAATGCGCGAGGCGTGGGCGTAAAGCACCTTGTCACTCTTCACTTTTTCAAAGGAGGGCAGCAGTACATAGGTTTTTTCCCACGGCTTCGGGCGCGGCGGCTGCACGGTAACGGCTTTCGCCTCCTGCTTTTTCGGTGCGACCGGCTTGTTGTCGGCGCACGGCAGATCTTCGCCGTACGGATGCGGGATCGGGTCGATTTTGCCCGGCGTGTCGAGGCGGGTTGAATCTACCCCGCTCCAGCCCGGCAGCGCCTCTTTCACCATAATCGCGGTGTTACGCACGTCGCGGATCGCCGCGATCGGCTCGCCCATCGCCAGACGGTGCGCCACTTCCACCAGCGGACGCTCGCCGTTGCCGAACATCAGCATGTCGGCTTTAGAATCCACCAGCACGGAACGGCGCACGGTATCAGACCAGTAGTCGTAGTGGGCGGTACGGCGCAGGCTGGCCTCAATGCCGCCGAGGATCACCGGCACGTCTTTCCACGCCTCTTTACAGCGCTGGGTGTAGACCAGCGTGGCGCGGTCCGGGCGCTTGCCCGCCACGTTATCCGGGGTGTAGGCGTCGTCATGGCGCAGCTTACGATCCGCGGTATAGCGGTTGATCATCGAGTCCATATTGCCCGCGGTGACGCCGAAGAACAGGTTCGGTTTACCGAGGCGCATAAAGTCCTCTTTGCTGTTCCAGTCCGGCTGGGCGATGATGCCAACCCGGAAGCCCTGCGCCTCCAGCATGCGGCCGCAAATGGCCATGCCGAAGCTCGGGTGGTCGACGTAGGCGTCGCCCGTTACCAGAATGATGTCGCAGCTATCCCAGCCAAGTTGGTCCATTTCCTCACGGGACATCGGTAAAAAAGGAGCCGGGCCAAAGCAGGCCGCCCAGTATTGCGGCCAGGAAAACAGGTCACGATCCGGCTGGATCAGGGATATTGCGCTCATCTTGCTTCCGGGAAAAATGGTAAAAAAATAATCAAAAGGGCGTGGATTATAAGCCGGAACGCGCAAGAAATCGAAACTATTGTGAGTACTCGTCGTCCTCAGCAATCTGACGACCAGGCCCGCAAATTCGCCGGGTATCGAAACGCAGATGCGGCACTTTTACTATCACCTTTTCCGCCATCGCTTTTTGCTGCTGGCAGCTGAGCCCGGCATCGCTTAATGCATCGGAAAGTATGCCCCTTCGGTCCAGTGATAAATAGCGTGTGGTTTGTTCTTCTGGCAAAGCACGTTGGGCGATCATCCCACGCAATATGGGCTGCAGAATCTGGGCTGAAAGGACCTTGCTCTCCTCATTTTCTCTTACGCGTTCGAGGGCGTTTCCGAGTATTTTGCTCTCCCCATTTCTATCAACAAAGCGTTGCCAGTCAACGCTCCCGCTATTGACTATACGCTGAATAACCTCCGGTTCGGCCTCGTAGACAATGTCACTCAGTAATGTCGAATACGGGCCGCTCTGTTTTTCCAGAATTTGCGGCGTGTTGTTGATTTGCGCTATTACCTGCGGCGTTTTACCCATTATCGCCAGCGCCAGAACACTATTTTCCCGCTTTTCCGGCGGCCGATAGCGCCAGAATAATTCGATAATCGCTTTATAACGCGCGCGTAAAACCCCACGCCATGCGGCTTCATTTAATAGCTCCGGCTCTTTATCGAGTAACATTTTACTTATCAACATAAAATCGGCCTCAGCCACCGGCGAACCATTAAGCGTTATCTCTCGCAACCCACGCGCCAGTAGTCTTTGATCCTGTCGTAGAATTCGGCGATTCTTTTCCGCCTGCGCAGAGGAACCCGCCAGGGCGTCGCTAAAAAGGCGGATAGCCGTCACGTTTAACGCGTTAAACGCGGTAAAGAAGGGGGCGTTTTGCGCAGCCTGAGTGTCTGTTGCCGTCGTAAGATAGAACGGTGACTCAACGCGATCCGTCAGTAGACGGATAACTGTTTCACTCTCATCGGAGCGCAACACGGCAATATCAAGCATCTCCTCCAGAATGGCCGGATCGTCGATGGCATCGATAACCTCAGACTCTTTTCCCTTTTCAATCTGCATCAATTGCCTGTTGGCTTGCGTGCGTAAGTCGGCTTGCTGGGTGGCCGAAAAAAAGCCCGGGGAGAGTAAGTACAGGCTCAACGAAAAAATGATAATAGCCAGAATATGGCAAGCCAGACGCAGGGAAACAGCATGGCGGCGTTTATCCACCCACAGCATGACAATAAGCGAACCGGTCATGATAAGAGAGCCCAGTCCGGTTAGCGTTTTTAATAATAAGGTGATGCCTAAGCCGATGGAGGATAACCAACCACAAAAAAACGTCAGCATAAGAAACTGGGGAAGCACAACCCACAGGATGATTTTTTGCAGGCGCGGCTTTTTAAAAGAAAAGATTATCGTGCCGACAGCAATGGCTGAAAATAACCACGGCATCGCATCCTGCAAAAAGAAGATAAAAGTTTTCAATAACAATTCAGGTTCCGTCCTTTATCGTGTTTATCAGCGTCTGAGCCTGCTCCCGCAAAACGGGGTTTTCAGGCGGCGCGATATCCCAAAGAAAACGTAAAGATTCAGCGTCGCCTTCGCTGACAAACCCTTCATAGACGTTGTCATCCAGTAACGCTGGCATTCTGTGCAGAAGTGTTTTCATCATGGCAATACGGTCTGTTTTCGCAGCCGTAGAGAGATGGATATCAAAACGTAGCGGGTTATCATGCTGAACCCTATCACGATAATCAGCGGAGCCTGGCGCGTTATCAGCCAGCATTTCGCTGAACATCCGCACCGCCGTAAGATTATTATTGCGTACTGCATAGCTTAGCGGTGAACGCATGGAAAAGGAGGAGGCATCCTGCGGGTACATTTCGTACCAGCCGGCTTTGAATGGATTCGCCCCGCTGCTGATAAGCGCCTGAAAGGTGGATGCAGGCATATCTGGCGCCGCAGCGGACCAGGCCAACGCCTGCTGGCGAAAAACCTCGTCTTGCAGGCGCGCTTTAACGTCGTCGCTGGCCTGGTCAAGCTGCCGTAGCTGACGCATCGCCACGCTCTGTTCTCTTGCCTCGACAAGCTCTGAGAAAACGCTCGCGCCAGGAGCCAGGCTCTGGAAAAGGATAAAGACGGCCACGCCAGAGAGATGCGCGCAAATTACAGCGCCCGGTTTTGCAGCGTTGCGCAGAAGCCAGAAAAGCAAGCCTGCGCTCAATATCGCCGGGGTGGTTAAGTACAACACACTGGAAAAATTAAACGTGACGCCATAGCAAAGGCAGCACAGCCACAGGGCAAGCACGGCAATCCCCCAGGGGAGCAGCCACCAGAGCAACACCTTGTACTGACCGGTAAAGATAAGACGCAGGATGATAAGTCCTGACAGCCAGGGGCTGGCCAGGATAACGCAGTGAAATACAAACAGTAGGATCATAAGGACTTCCCTGTAACTTTAATTTCGCATCCATGCGAATAGCTAACGGCTAATACTCACCGCCGCCGTTTTTTACGGTGCCGGGTTCACCAGCAGTTGCCCGATTGAGCCGCGATCCGCCATCTCCAGCGTCTGGCTGCCGTACTGGAATGGGAACCGCGCCCAGGAGGGCTGCCCGTACCAGACCAGCAGCTCTACCTGCCCGTCAACCCAAACCGTATCCTTCCAGCCCCTATCTTCCGGGAAGGGCATCGCGCCGTTGACGCTGCGTATCTGGAACTGCACCCCTTCGATATGGAACGACTGCGGCATATCCGACCGTACCGTCCAGCGCTCCCAGGTTCCCTGCTGAGCGGTGATATCGAGCCGCTGCGGGTCCCAGAGCTGGCCGTTAATCCCCGGATCGTCGCCAAGGGTGATATCGCGGCTGCGCGTCGGCGTGCCGGTTAAGATATCCGCCGGCAGAAGCCGGATCGGCAGCGAATCGGTGACCAGCGGCAGCAGCCCGGTCGGGCGCAGGGTTAACACCAGCGTGGAGATAAGAATGCTCGACGGCTCGAAGAAGCCGCGCAGTCGGTCCATAATGCCCGCCGCTTCGCCGCAGGTGATGGAGACCTCATCGCCGTTGGTCATATCAACCAGGATTTCGCGCCGTTCGCCCGGTGCCAGCGCAAGCTGTTTGATCGACACCGGCACCGGCAGAAAACCCTGATCGCCGGCGATCACATGCAGCGGACGACCATCGCTCATCTGCAGCAGGTAGCGGCGGGAGTTAGAGGCGTTCAGCAGGCGCAGGCGCACCCACCCGCGAGACACTTCGACATAGGGGCTTTGCGCGCCGTTGACCAGCAGCGTGTCGCCAACAAAGCCGCCGCTGCCCGGCTCGCTGTATTCCGGCGTGCCGAAGTTATCCAGCCGCTTGTCCTGAATGATGACCGGGAAATCATCCACCCCGTAGTGGTTGGGAATAGGCAATGATTTGCTAACTTCGTCTTCAATCAGCCACATCCCGGCCAGCCCGTTGTAAACCTGCTTTGCGGTGCGATTCGGCGTATTAGCGTGATACCACAGCGTGGCGGCGCTCTGACGAATCGGCAGCACCGGCGCCCAGTCGTTATTGGCGGTGATCATCCGCGCTGCGCCGCCGATAAGCGGCCCCGGCACCTGTAGCCCGCCCACCGTCATCGCTACGTTTTCCGTCAGGCGGTTGCTGTAGATAAGCTTGACGTCATCGCCGTTCCAGACGCGAATGGTCGGCCCGAGATAGCGACCGTTAATGCCCCACACCTGGGCGCGGGTTCCAGCGGTAAATGCCCAATGGGCGCGCTGGAGGGTAAGAAACAGCGGCTGCCCCCGCCGGGACTCCAGCAGCGGAGGCACCGGCAGCGGCTGTTGTTGCCCGGCGGCATGAGCGCTCAGCGGCATCGCGCCGACACAAAGCGCAGCTCCGGATGCCTGAATAAATTGACGCCGACTGAGTGACATAGTTGCTCCGTGTAAAAACTGACTAAACCGCGTGGGAACTCATTTCCCGTTATTTTCGCAAAGTAATTAAACGCGCCCTGCGGCTTCCCGCTCCGCGACTTCTTTATCCAGCTCGGCGATTTTGTTTTCCATCAGCGTGCGGCAGTGCGCCGCCAGATCGCGAATCTGATCTTTACCGTACTGGCTGACATCCACCGGCGGCAGCATCTCAACAATAACCAGACCGTTTTTCAGGCGGTTAAGGTTGATTTTGTTCGACGTATTGGAAACGCAAACCGGAATAATCGGCACCCCGGCGGCAATGGCGGCATGGAACGCGCCGGTCTTAAACGGCAGCAGGCCGCGGCCACGGCTACGGGTGCCTTCCGGGAACATCCAGATTGAGATCTTACGTTTTTGCAGCTGCTTCACCACCTGAGCAATGGTGCCATGCGCTTTCGCCCGGTTATTGCGGTCGATCAACAGATTGCCGGTCAGCCAGTAGAGCTGACCAAAAAACGGGATCCACACCAGGCTCTTTTTCCCCACGGTGACCGTAGGCGGCTGGACGATATTGGATGCCGTTACCATATCGTAGTTGTTCTGGTGGTTAGCGATATAAATCGCTTTGCCGAAATCTGCGGACTCGGGCGGAATACGGGTTTCGACCTTCAAGCCAAACATCGGCGCCAGGCGGCCAAACATATGGCCGAAGGTCGCGACATGCTTCGGATTACGCGGGCTAAACAGGCAGTACAGAGAACCAAAGACACACACCAGAATGGAGTAAATCACAACAATAATGACGCGAAAAATCACTAGCATAGCTACCTCGAAAACCCATCCTTATGTGCATTAACGTTAGCCGTCAACATGCGGCCTGGTCAGATGCGGGTACGTAAAAACGTATTGTTAATCGCAATCGCCGATTTAACAACGCTTTTACGGGAAAAATTCGTGACTCCCCCGCCGGGACGGAGGGGGAGTAAGGCGGCGATTACTCTTCGCTACTGCCGCCGGTGGTGCGGGACGGCGCGTCGATTTCAACGCGGTCGATCCGCTGCAGGCCGCGCATCAGCGTACCGCGGCGGCCGCGCTCGCCCTGCACTTTTTGCAGCTCTTCGGGACGCAGTTTGATCTTACGCTTGCCGACGTGAATCGTCAGGGTGCTGCGCGGCGGCAACAGGTAGAGATGGGCAAGCCCGTCTTCCCCTTTCGCCGCTTCCGCCGACGGGATGCCAATAATCTTATTGCCCTTGCCTTTTGACAGCTGCGGCAGGTCGCTGACCGGGAACATCAGCATCCGGCCCGCCTGCGTGATTGCCAGCAGCATATCGCTTTCATCTTCGATCACCAGCGGCGGCATGACATGGGCGTTATCCGGCAGGGTAATGAGCGCCTTACCGGCGCGGTTACGGGCGATAAGATCGTTAAAGGTGCACACAAAGCCATAGCCGGCATCGCTGGCCATCAGCAGCTTCTGCTCTTCGCCGGTCATGACCATATGCTCAACAGACGCGCCCGGCGGCAGGGTCAGCTTACCGGTCAGCGGCTCGCCCTGTCCGCGCGCCGACGGCAGCGTGATCGGGTCAAGCGCATAGCTGCGCCCGGTGGAGTCGATAAAGACCACCGGCTGGTTGCTCTTGCCTTTAACGGACGCTTTCCAGCTATCCCCCGCTTTGTAGCTCAGCCCGGTGGCGTCAATATCGTGGCCTTTGGCGCTGCGCACCCAGCCGCCCTGCGACAGTACAATCGTCACTGGCTCAGACGGCAGCATATCGTGCTCGTTCATCGCCTTCGCCTCTTCACGCTCGTGCAGCGGTGAACGGCGGTCGTCGCCGAAGGCGTCGGAATCGGCCTGCAGCTCTTTTTTCAGCAGGTTATTCATTTTGCGCTCAGAGGCCAGGATAGCCTGAATCTGATCGCGCTCTTTCTCCAGATCGCTCTGCTCGCCGCGAATTTTCATCTCTTCAAGTTTGGCGAGATGGCGCAGTTTCAGTTCGAGAATCGCTTCCGCCTGGGTTTCGCTGATGCCAAAGCGCGACATCAGCGCCGGCTTCGGCTCATCTTCCGTGCGGATGATCTCAATCACTTCGTCGATATTGAGAAAGGCCACCAGCAAACCTTCAAGGATATGCAGGCGACGGAGCACTTTCTCCAGACGATAGTTCAGGCGGCGGCGCACGGTATCGCGGCGGAAGGCCAGCCATTCGGTGAGGATCTCCAGCAGGTTTTTCACCGCCGGGCGACCGTCCAGGCCAATCATATTGAGGTTAATGCGGTAGCTCTTTTCCAGATCGGTGGTGGCGAACAGATGGTTCATCACCTGGTCCATATCCACCCGGTTCGAGCGCGGCACAATCACCAGACGGGTCGGGTTTTCATGGTCCGACTCGTCGCGCAGGTCGTCCACCATCGGCAGCTTTTTATTGCGCATCTGGGCGGCTATCTGCTCCAGCACTTTTGCGCCGGAAACCTGATGCGGGATCGCCGTGATCACAACCGCGCCGTCTTCTTTCTTCCACACCGCACGCATACGCACGGAGCCACGTCCGTTTTCGTAAATCTTCCGGATTTCCGCGCGGGAGGTGATGATCTCGGCTTCGGTAGGGTAGTCCGGCCCCTGCACAATATCCAGCAGCTGGTCGAGCGTGGTTTTCGGCTGTTCAATCAGGGTAATGGCCGCTTTCGCCACTTCGCGCAGGTTGTGCGGCGGAATGTCGGTTGCCATACCCACTGCGATACCGGTGGTGCCGTTGAGCAGAATGTTCGGCAGGCGCGCAGGCAGCATTTTCGGCTCCTGCAGCGTGCCGTCAAAGTTCGGCACCCAGTCAACGGTGCCCTGACCCAGTTCGCCGAGCAGCACTTCAGCATATTTCGACAGGCGCGATTCGGTATAACGCATCGCGGCGAAGGATTTCGGATCGTCCGGTGCGCCCCAGTTCCCCTGCCCGTCCACCAGCGGATAGCGGTAAGAGAACGGCTGCGCCATTAAGACCATCGCTTCATAACAGGCGCTATCGCCATGCGGATGATATTTACCGAGCACGTCGCCCACGGTACGGGCGGATTTTTTAAATTTAGCGCTGGCGCTAAGCCCCAGTTCCGACATCGCATAAACGATGCGGCGCTGAACAGGTTTCAGGCCATCACCAATAAACGGCAACGCCCTGTCCATGATGACGTACATGGAGTAGTTCAGGTAGGCGTTTTCCGTAAATTCATGCAGCGCAAGGCGCTCTGCCATATCGCTCATTAATCGTGATTCCTCAACGTATGCAGCCGCCTTTTCGGCGGCAATATTGCCGCAGATACTAACCTATCTGCGGCGAGGAGTCATAACTATGCGCGATTTTTTAACGGCGCGCGAAGCCGTTACTGAGTGACCTTGCTGACTTGCTTCACGTCGATTTCTACCGAGTTCCAGTCTTTATCGACTTCACCCTGGATTTCCACCAGATCGTTCGGCCCTACGTTGACGCCGTTCCAGCGTTTGTGGTCGATATCGACGTTAATCGTGCCGGAGGCATCTTTAAAGGTGTAAACATCGTCGGAAACGCGCTCTACAATATTGCCGCGCAGCGTAACCCAGGCGTCGTCGCGCATGGATTTGGCGCTCTCCACCGTCGTGACGGCGCTGGACGGGCCGGTGAAGCCGCCGCCCTGGCTGGCATTGGCCGCGGGAGTCGCCGCGAAAACGGGCGCGGAGCACAGCATTACGATAGCGGTTACAGCAGCAATCTTTTTCATTTTGTCTCTCCTTGTGTCATTCGTTTCACCCCCATTAAACCGCCATGTTCTTAACAACTTCTTAAGGCGCAAAAAGAAATTTTTTTGCTGTACAGCGCCTGCTGGCTGCATGTTTACTGCTTAAAAAAGGGAAAGGGAGGCCGCATGCGGGTACTACTGATCGAAGATGACACATTGATTGGCGATGGCATCAAAGCCGGGTTGGGTAAGCTCGGCTTTAACGTGGACTGGTTCACCGAGGGGTTGCAGGGCAAGGAGGCGCTTTACAGCGCGCCCTATGACGCGGTGGTGCTTGATCTCACCCTGCCCGGCATCGACGGCCTTGAGATCCTCCGCGAATGGCGCGATAAGCATCACGACGAGCCGGTGTTGATTCTGACCGCCCGCGACGCCCTTGACCAGCGGGTTGAGGGGCTGCGGCGGGGGGCGGACGACTATCTCTGCAAGCCGTTCGCCCTGGTCGAAGTGGCCGCCAGGCTGGAGGCGCTGGTACGGCGAAGCCACGGCCAGGCTCGTAGCGAATTGCGCCACGGGAATGTCACCCTTGATCCCGCCAGCCTTGTCGCCACCCTTAACGGCACGCCCCTTAGCCTCAAGCCTAAAGAGTTCGCGCTGCTGGAACTGCTGATGCGCAACGCCGGGCGCGTACTGCCGCGCAAACTGATTGAAGAGAAGCTCTATAGCTGGGACGACGACGTCACCAGCAACGCGGTAGAAGTGCATGTCCACCACCTGCGGCGCAAGCTGGGCAGCGAGTTTATCCGCACCGTGCACGGTATTGGTTATTCGTTAGGTGACGCATGAAACGCCTTAAAACCGGAAGCCTGCGCCTGCGGCTGACGCTGCTGTTTTCCGTCCTGGCGGTGGCCGCATGGCTGTGCGCGAGCCTCTTCGCCTGGCAACAAACCCGCAAGAATCTTAATGAGCTTTTCGATACCCAGCAGATGCTGTTCGCGAAGCGTTTAAGCACCTTAAGCCTGACGGAGGTAGGAAGCTCGCCGCTCGCCCTGCCCTCCGACAGAAAAATCAAACACGGTCATCTGGATGACGACGTACTGGCCTTCGCCATTTATACCGTCGATGGCAGGCAGGTGCTGCACGATGGCGAAAACGGCAAGCGGATCCCGTGGGCCTACCACTGGGACGGGTTTGAAAATGGCCATCTGCAAAACGATGACGATGAGTGGCGTTTTCTCTGGCTTACCTCTGCGGACGGGCGCTACCGCATTGTCGTAGGCCAGGAGAAGGAGTACCGCCAGGAGATGGCGTTCGACATTATTACCTCCCAGCTTACCCCCTGGCTGGTGGCGCTGCCGCTGATGCTACTGCTGCTTATTATGCTGCTGAGCTATGAACTACAGCCGCTGAAAAAGCTCTCGAGGTCGCTACGCACCCGCGAGCCGGACAGCGCCGCGCCGTTAAGCATGAGCGGCCTTCCCGGCGAAGTGCGGCTGCTGGTGGATGCGCTGAATCACCACTTCGCCCGCACCCACGAAATGATGGCCCGGGAACGGCGCTTCACCTCCGACGCCGCCCATGAGTTGCGCAGCCCGCTCGCCGCGCTGAAAGTGCAAACCGAGGTTGCGCAGCTTTCGCAGGACGATCCTCCCGCCCGCCAGAAAGCGCTGACGCAACTGCATACGGGCATTGACCGGGCGACCCGGCTGGTCGAGCAGCTGTTGACGCTGTCACGGCTCGACTCGCTGGATAAATTGCAGGATGTCGAGACGGTTTCGCTGGGAAACCTGCTGCAGTCGGCGGTGATGGATATTTATCCTTCCGCCCGCCAGGCCGGTACAGATGTGCGGCTGCATATCGCCGCTGATGTCAGCCTTGCGGGACAGCCGCTGCTGTTGAGCATGATGGTCCGCAACCTGTTGGATAATGCCGTGCGCTACAGCCCGCCAGGCAGCGTGGTGGATGTGACTCTGGAGACGAACGTTTTACGGGTGAGCGACAACGGCCTCGGCATGAGCCCGCAGGCCCTGGCCCGCGCGGGCGAGCGCTTTTACCGCCCGCCGGGGCAGCAGGCGACCGGCAGCGGCCTGGGGCTGTCGATTGTCCGGAGGATTGCGCAGATGCACTATCTGTCGGTTGCCTTTCGCAATGGCGACCCGGCAGGCTTCGTGGCGGAAATCCGCTGGTAGTATTTTTGCGATTATCGCAAAAGTCTTTGCACGTTTTGCCAATTTTGTTATCAGCGAAGACGGGATAAAATCTTCGCCATTCCGGTTTCGTTGAGGACAAAAAATGAGCAACATCCTGATTATTAACGGCGCAAAAAAATTTGCCCACTCCAATGGCCAGCTGAACGACACCCTGACGTCGGTTGCGGAAAGCTATCTGCGCGATGTAGGGCACGCGGTTAAAGTGGTACGTACCGACGGTGATTACGATATCAAGGAAGAAGTGCAAAACTTCCTGTGGGCCGACACCATTATCTGGCAAATGCCCGGCTGGTGGATGGGCGCCCCCTGGACCATCAAAAAATACATGGACGATGTGTTTACCGAAGGGCATGGCGCGCTGTACGCCAGCGATGGCCGTACCCGCTCTGACGCCGCCAAAAAATATGGCTCCGGCGGCCTGCTGCAGGGGAAAAATTATATGCTGTCGCTCACCTGGAACGCCCCGCTTGACGCCTTTACCGACGAAGATCAGTTCTTCCACGGCGCTGGCGTTGACGGCGTCTATCTGCCGTTCCACAAGGCGAATCAGTTCCTTGGCTTGAGCGCTCTGCCGACTTTTATCGTTAACGACGTCATCAAAATGCCCGATGTCCCGCGTTATATTGAGGAATATCGCAAGCATCTTGCGCAAATTTTTGGTTAACTGTAGGCAGGACTTAGAAGGAGTTAACCATGTTGACAGTGATTGCTGAAATTCGCACCCGCCCCGGCCAGCACCATCGCCAGGCGGTACTTGATCAGTTTGCCAAAATTATCCCGCAGGTACTGCAGGAAGAGGGTTGCCACGGTTACGCGCCGTGGGTGGATCACGCCGCTGGCGTGAGTTTCCAGACCACCGCCCCGGACTCCATCATCATGGTGGAGCGCTGGGAAAGCGTGGCGCATTTGGAAGCGCACCTGCAAACGCCGCATATGAAAGCCTGGAGTGAGGCGGTCAAAGGCGATGTGCTGGAGACCCACATCCGCATTCTGGAGCAGGGCGTTTAACTATCCTGTGGCGTCATCATCGCGTCGTCGGGCCCTCCCGATGGCGCGTTCCCCTTCCCCTCTTTCCCGGTAAGTTTCCATCGCCTGCTATGCTTATTCTGACTTCACTGTAAACAGGAGGCATGAATGGGTATTTTCAACTTTGTAAAAGAAGCAGGCGAAAAACTGTGGGACAACCTCACCGATCATAAAGCGCAGGGTGACAAAGTTACCGAGCACCTCAAGAAACTGAACCTGCCGGGGGCCGATAAAGTTCAGGTCAACGTCGCTGACGGTAAGGCCAGCGTAACCGGCGACGGGCTGACCCAGGAGCAAAAAGAGAAAATTCAGGTCGCCGTGGGTAATATCGCGGGCGTCAGCGAGGTGGAAAACAACATCTCCGCCACCGACACCCAGGACGAAGCCACGTACTACACGGTGAAATCCGGCGATACCCTGAGCGCCATCTCTAAAACCGTGTATGGCGATCCTAATCAGTACAATAAAATCTTCGAGGCCAACCGGCCAATGCTCTCCAGCCCGGATAAGATCTATCCAGGCCAGACGCTGCGCATCCCTAAAGCGTAACGGCATATGAAGATCGCCTGTCTGGGCTGGGGCTCGTTAATCTGGAAAAGCGGCTCGCTGCCGGTTGCTGGTGAATGGCGCCACGATGGGCCTTCACTGCCGGTGGAGTTTTGCCGTGTTTCCGACGGCGGCGAACTTGCCACCGTGTTGTGTATGAATGCCCCGGTCGTGCCGGTGATGTGGGCATGGTTAAGCGAAACGCAGCTTAATCTTGCCTGCCGGGCGCTGCGCCTGCGGGAAGCCATTCCCGACGAACGCTGCGACGGCATAGGCTCGCTGCTGGTTACAGGGCGGCCCACGGGCGTTATCGCCAGTTGGGCGGCGCAACGGGGGATCGAGGCGGTGATCTGGACAGACCTGCCGCCCGCGAGCGCGTCAATAGAAGGACGCGTGCCCGCCCTGGACGAAGCAGTCGCCTACCTCAACGGCCTGACAGGCGAAGCCAGAGAGCACGCCCGCGACTACATAAGCCGCGTGCCTGCACAGATTGATACGCCCTATCGCCGGGCGATCGGTGAAACGCTGGGCTGGTAGGCTTTTCCCCGGTGCGCTGCGGACCGTAGCCCGGATAAACGCAGCGCATCCGGGACACGCGCCTTACCAGTACAGCTTCCAGCTTTGACTAAAACGCATCAGCGCCTCAACGTAGAAATAGTCCCCCCAGCTACAGCATTCATCCACCCCTTTGTTGCTCGACAGGTGATAAACCGAATGTTTGAGCAGGCCGTTGGTCGCTTCGTTTTTCCCGGCAAGATAATGTTTACCCAGCGAAGACATCATGCGCATCGCCCACTGCTGGTAACGTTCGCGGTCAGGGTCGGTCACCGGCAGATGTTTAATCAGCTCCAGTAGTCCGCACACGGCAATCGCCGCCGAGGAGGAGTCGCGCAGCGCGTCCGTGCCCACCAGCGCCAGATCCCAGTGGCACACCGCATCTTCCGGCAGGCGGTTAAGGAAGTAGTTAGCCAGCTTCTTCGACAGCGCGACCATCTCTTTATCGCCGGTGTAGATAAAGCTCAGCAGGAAGCCATAAATGCCCCACGCCTGCCCGCGCGACCAGCAGGAGTCGTCGGCGTACCCTTGCTGAGTATTGCCGTAGCGCGCCGCCCCGGTCTCCACATCCATATAATAAGTGTGGAAGGTAGAGGCATCTTCACGAATCAGGTATTTCGCCGCCTGCATGACGTGCGCCTGCGCGGCGCGGCCAAAGCGGGGATCGCCGGTCTGCTCGCTGGCCCAGTAAAGCAGCGGCAGGTTCATATTGCAGTCGATGATCATTCGCCCCGCCTGCTGCGGATCGTTCAGATCCCCCCAGGCCTGAATGATCTGCGCTTTCTCATGGAAGCGCTCAAGCAGCGCTTCCGCCGCCTGCAGGGCAAAGCCCCGGGCGTCACGGTTCCCCGTCAGTCGCCAGGCGGCCACGCAGGAGAGCGTATAAAGAAAACCCAAATCATGGGTGTTGGTGTCTGAGCGCCCGGCGATGCGCAGGCCAAAAGAGCGCACATGCTTTTCCGCCAGTTCCCGGAAAGCCTCGTCACCGCTCATCTCCCACGCCAGCCACAGCTGTCCGGTCCAGAAGCTGGTGGTCCACTCGATATTTTCCGTCAGGGGGTAATAGCCCTTCACGCAGGTTTCAGCGGGAAACGCTTCACCGAATTCCGTTAAATGACGGCGAATCAGTTCAAGGGTATGTTGACGTGCGCTATTCAGCTCATCGGAAAACGCCTGCCGGTTGAACGGCGCGCCCGGACATTCACGTAACGGCTCCTCAACGATTTGACTTAACATATTTCGGTTCCTTATTTTCTGGCAAAAATATCCTGGTATTAACGCGACACATTATTACCGGCGACGTCCAGATGCGCCGGTTGCCGCCATTTACTCTGGCAGGCGGAGAGCGTTATCGCCGAGATGGCGGTAAAGGTCAGGGCAATGGCGCCCATAATGATATAGGTGTTTTCGAAGCCGATTCGGTCATATAGCAGCCCGGCCGGCGACGATACCACCACATTGCCGACGTACAGCATCGCCTGATAACCCAGCAAATACATGGTCGCATTAACGCGTTTATCAAAATGTTCAGCGATATATTTGAACACCGACACCAGCAGCAGGCAGATTTCCAGGCCGTAGAGCGGTTTCAGTACTGAAATCAATAAATGCGAATCGCACAGACCGGAAATAATCAGCCGCGCGCCCACCACTAACCCAACAATTAACAGGCCGCGTTTCGCGCCGATAAAATTAACGAACAGCGGGATAATCATGTACATCACAAATTCGGTACCGGACTGTACGGTACCGAGATAGCCAAACACCGCGTTGCCCTGATGAATATCATCAAAGAAGGTGACGAAATAGCGTGAGAACTGCTGCTCGGCGATGAACATCATCCACGCCACCCCCGCCACGTACAGGCAAAATGCCCAGAACTTGCGGTTGCGCAGCAGGGCGTAAACGTCCGCCGGAACTATCTTCTCTTTCGCCAGCACATCGCTGGCATTGGCGGCGTTAACGTTGACCTTAAGGCTCAGCAGCACAATCAGCATGATAACCGAGGCGACGCTGCCCATAATAAAGTTCCAGGCCGGAGAAATATTAAACAGCAGACCAGAGAAAGAGGAGGCTACCGCCCAGCCGAGCGAGCCCCACATCCGGATCTGACCAAACTCCATGCCGTTCAGGCGACTATAACGGTCGCTGTAGGATTCACAGGCAGCAACGCCGGCATACCAGGCGAAGCTTAAATAGATAGCGCCGACAATTATCCCCAGCAGGGTATTCGAGAGTAATAACGGCTGATACACATAGATAAAGAACGGGGCCATCATCGCCGACATCAGTACGACAAAATAGAGCAGATATTTACTCATGCCGATTTTATCGAGGATATAGCCGTAGATCGGTTTGAGGATCACGGAAAATATTCCGTTAACGGCAAATACCGTGCCGATAACCGTGCCGCTGAGATTGGCTTTTTGCCCCAGCCAGATCGCTAATAAGCCAATACTGGCCGACCAGGTAAAGAAATAGAGAAAAATAAAACTGCTTATTTTGTAATATTCAGTACGGGTATTTATGGTTAGCTTTTCCATACTATCCTCGACAAAAATACAGGGTTCAGAGGTGCAGCATTAAATGACTATTACGGCGGGGAATTTCCCCGCTACAACATAATGGTGATAGCGTTATTTTCATTTGCCGGTGTGACGCACAAACGATCGTCTTCAAGCCTGAATTCAGGCACGGCTTCGGTGATGTCTTGCGCATCCGGGTTGGCCTGCACCGCGCACGCCAGCCAGTGGGTGCCGGGCGCGAACGCCTGCTGTAATAGCGGGATGGTCGCGCATTCGGCGAACATAATGCTGCTGTTGGGCGGCGTGACGATGCTCTCCGGCTGGCGCGCGTTCGTGGGGGAGAGATCGTAGATCAGGCTAACGCCATTTTCCGCCGCGACCCGGCAGCCACGCGTGCCGATACTCTGGTGCGGCGCTTTTTTCACGGCAAAGCCCCCTTCCACGCTCTCCAGCGCCCGCGCGGTTTCCAGCCGGTGGACGCGCACATGCCAGTCACCGCACGGGATAAGCCAGGTCGAAACATGCACATCCTGCCACGGGGACCAGCGGGAAAAGATATGGTCATCACGCACCTCCACCTGCTCGCACTCACGGCGGCCGCGATAATAATTGTCCCCTTCGCTGAGCAGCAGCATGGAGTCGCAGGCCGCGTGTTTAATACCGTAGCGACCGCGTTCAATGGTAAAGCCGAAGGCGCTGGAATAGGCGAATTTGGTGTATTTCGCCTCGGTATTAACGTAGTTGTTCAGCTCCAACTGCCCGGAGGTCAGCATATAGACGTGCCGCGAGGTTTTGCTGTGCACCAGGATTTGCTGCGCGTGGGGAATCACCCGTTTTCCGCTCAGTTCCGGTAACGGCTGCTCTTTAGCGCGCCAGAAGTCGTGCTCTTCCGGCAGTGCCAGCATAAGAAACACTTTCAGCGCCCAGTAGGGCGAGCCGGGGGAGTTGTAATCCTCACACATAGCAAGATTCGGGTAGGCAAAGCCGAGGGTCAGTATGCCATCGCGATCGAATATCGGCTGGCCCAGCCACCAGCGCAGATGGCGTAAAATCAGCCCTTTTACTACGCCGTGAGAGAAGCCCTCCAGCCCGGAAAAGGCTACCGCGCTCCAGAACGCCACCATCGCGAAACGGTAGGTCAGACTGCGGCCAAACGGCATAGATTCACCCCCTGCCGCCGACATCCAGATAAAATCGGCGGCAAACTGCCGTGAGCGCTCGCGCAGGGTAGCGGCGCGCTCAGGGTCGTCTTCACCGTTGAGGGTGGCGTAAATCAGGCCGTAGAAGTGAAACGCCATTGAAATATAGTAATCTTTCGGCCTCCCCGGGCCGTCGGAGTACCAGCCATCGCCCAGGTAGTAGGCTTCCATCAGGGCGAAACGCTGCTCAATAGCCTGTTGATCCCAGGGCAAACCGGCGCGTTTAAAACCTAACTGCACCAGAATAGCGAAATAGTTCCAGTTGCTGTCGGGCATCTGCGCATCGCTAATCTGATTGAGCCAGCGGTGCAGGTTGTCGCGCTCGCGCGGGGAGAAGCCCGCCAGCCCTTTTTCCTGCAGCAGCGCCAGGCCAAGCCCCCAGGCCGCCATCTCCACCAGCCGCTGATCGTAGGGGCCGGTTTCGCCCCAGTAACCGGGGCTTTGCGGGTCGGTACCCATTTTGAGCGCTGCGAAGTATTTTTCGCTCAGCGGCACCGTTTCGCCGCTCGCCAGCAGTGGAAACAGTCCCCACATTGCCCGTGACAACCCTTCCATTTCGGCTATTTTTGCCCCGTAATGGGCGCAGGTATCCCCCAGCGAAAAACCGGACTGCCCCGGCGGAAACTGCTTATCCAGCGCCTCCAGCATCGCCATTAACGCCGCGACCACCTCGCTGCGGGAAGACAATGGAATTGATTTTTTGCCTGCTGCCATGTGCATGTGTTCACCCTCCGGTAAGTGGCCCAAGCATAGTGAATGGCAGCAGGGCCGAAATGTTACCCCCGTCACACTGGAGAGCTTTCTGTAAACCCGCAGTTGAGAAAATTTAAAATGGTGGTTTATAACTGCGGGTAGAGCGAGAAAAATTGAGAATGGTTGCACTATGGCTGAGCAGTGGCATGCGGAACGTCTGGAACTGATTGCGCTGAACGACGCTATCGTGTCGTTCAGTCGGCTGTTTGCCAACACGGTGCGCTACCACCACTGGCACCAGTGCCTTGAAGTGCTCTATGTCGAAGAGGGGTTTGGCGTAGTGATGGTGGATAACCGCCAGTACACCATGCGCCCCGGCAGGCTCTTTTTCTTCCCGCCATTCACCCTGCATAAAGTGATGGTGGATGAGCAGGCGCAGGACTGCTACCGGCGCACCATCATCCATGTCGATCAGCATGCGATTCTGAAACTTTTCCGCGATTTTCCGCAAAATCAACGACGTTTACAGCGGCTCTCGGCACGCAACGGCCCGGCGGTGGTGCTGGATGCTGCCGGCATTCACCCCCATCTTGACCATCTTTTTAGCCTGTACGCAACGCTTGCGGCCAGCGCCAGCCTGACCAGCGAGCAGGTCGCCTGCCTGCTGCTGACGCTGTTGAATATGCTGCCGGAAGAAAATGAAAAATTACCGGAAGACCAGACGGGCATTGCCACCCCGGTCATGTTCTGGCTGGAGGAGAACTATCAGCGCAAATTCAGCCTGGCCCGGCTGGCGGACGATCTGGGTAAATCACGCAGCTATATTTCGCGGCGCTTTCACCTGGAGACGGGGGAACATATTCATCAGTATCTCAATACCATCCGCCTGCGCAAAGCGTGCGAGATGCTCCTGCACAGCGACCACAGCATCGCGGATATCGCCTGCGCGGCGGGGTTTTCCGATGTGACCTATTTTATTAGCGCCTTTAAGAAAGGCATCGGCGAGACGCCCCTGCAATATCGCAAGAACCATACTCGCCGGTAGTTTATTTTACTGTCGAACTGGCAAGCTCGTCTTTCGGCTCGCGTTCCAGATTAAACATCATTAATAAACCCAAACTGATGGCATGGAAAATAGCGGGAACGCCAGCGATTAAGAAAAGAATGGCCTTCATCGCTTCCGGCGTCACCGCTTCACCCGCTTTATAACCGCTGGCTGAAAGTACCAGCCCTACCATCCCACCCGCTAACGCCAGTCCCACCTTCATGGAGAACAAAGTTCCGGCTGCAACGACGCCAGACATTTTAATTCCCGAACGCGCCTCGCAATAATCGGCGCAATCAGACGGTAATGCCCAGGCAATAATTGATCCTAG
>NZ_HE578946.1:252280-279758 GCF_000321045.1 Phytobacter massiliensis JC163 | reverse complement strand
ATAATTGATCCTAGTTCAGCCATCAGTACAGATACCACCAGTAAAATACACGCCAGGGAAATCTGTTCCGGGCCGACAAAATAGAGACACAGTGCAGCTAAGCCGCCACCTAACTGTGCCGCTTTTAATGTCCCAAGACTTGATAAAATACCTCGCTTAATAAGCTGAATGGCAAGCATTGGTGCAATAATTCCGGCAATAGCCGTTGCGGATAGCAGGCCAGAAACGAAGCTGTCGCCGCGATCAAGGAAATACTTCACGAAATAGATGGTGACACTGCCTTTGATGACAAAGGCAATAGAGTTAGTAACCATAAAAAGATAATAAATAATGACAGGTTTGGTCTTTATTATCACCCGTAACTGTTTGCTAAAAGAGACGCTATTGCTTTCAAGTTTAACCTGATAGCGCTCCCTGGTGCCCCAGAAACAGAGCAGCATAAATACCGTCGCTAGCACGGCTATAAAGCTCATTGCAACCATATAAGCCTGCGCTTCGTTGCTTTTTCCGTACCAGGCCACAAACATCGGAACAACAGTTGAGCAGATGAGAAATGCCATTTTTGCCAGAGGGAAACGCCATGAGTTTGCACTCAGGCGATCCATGGGATCAGAGGTCAGGGTTGTCAATAACGCCACATAAGGTACAACAGTCGAGGCGTACATCAAAATTAAAAACAGGTAAGTAATGGTGGCATAAGCAAGTTTCCCCGTTGGGGAAAAATCGGGTGCCAGAAATACCAACAAACAGGAGATACCGTAAGGTACCGCGAGGTAAAGCAAAAAAGGACGATATGAGCCGTAACGTGAGCGGGTACGATCGGCTATATTACCAATAAACGGATCGTAAAATGCATCTACCAGCCTGGCGACAATGAACAATACCCCCATTGCGGCTGCGGAAATGCCTAATACATCAGTGTAAAAATAAGGCAAAAACATCATCGTCATGCCCAGAAAAATATTAGCTGATGAGTCTCCAAGGCCATAACAGACCTTTTCTTTAATACTTAGCTTTGGTTGCATTTCCATAGCTCATTCCTTTAATGAATATATATTCAATATCGAATTACTATTCATCAGCCTACGGCGAGGATGTTATTGCAGGCAAGTAAAAAATAACCGTGATGTCGTCTTTATCACAAATTCTGCGCCAGGATGCGTACAACCTGAAAGAGCCAGACAATGCCTTTAGATAATAAACATAATAATTTTCAAAAAGTTAAACAATTCCGTCAATGGCTCTTGATAAACAGCAACTCAACATTTGTTTATTCAAAGGCTAGCAGGAGGTCCCATCGAGCTTTTTTGTGATCTATGACGCAAATAAAAAGTAAATCTATAGAAGCGCAGCTTTTATTGTCCTATTTTGAATAAAAAATCCATAACGAATATTTATTCACAAAAGGAATTTAACTTATGCCCAGTCTTCACATTCCACAATGGGGACGTTTCGAACAACGCTTCGCTGTAGCGGACTCTCCCCTTCACTTCACGCAATCTTGGGTAAGCGCAACATTTTCCTGCGGCGATGAATCAAAGCATGTCTATGGCTTCTATGATGACAAAGGTGAGTTTGTTGTTAGATTTATGCCTGGTATACCAGGAGAATGGCAATTTACCATCGCATCAAATATCACTGAGTTGAATGGCATTTCAGGCCGCTTTTTCTGCGCAAGCGAGCCGCATGAAAAAGGCCCGGTTCAGCGAGATGGAAACTTGCATTTTCGCCGCGCTAACGGCGAGCCGTGGTATCCATTCGGTACGACGGCTTACGTCTGGAACTATCAGTCCGAAGCGGTGCAGGCAGACACACTGGCATCGCTAGCAGCCAGCCCATTTAATAAGATTCGTATGTGCGTCTTCCCCAAACATTACCGCTATAATCTGGCGGAGCCGGCGCGCTTCCCGTTCCCTGGCTCGATTCAGGACGGATTCGACTATTCCCGCTTTGACGTCGCCTTTTTCGCTGGGCTGGAAAAGCAGATCGATGCGCTGGCTAAGCTCGGTATTGAGGCAGATCTGATCATTTTCCACCCTTACGACCGCTGGGGTTTCTCGCAAATGTCGCAGGAGGTTGATCAGCGCTACATCCGCTACCTTGTTGCTCGCTTAGCCTCGTTCAAGAATATTTGGTGGTCATTGGCCAATGAATTTGATCTCTTAACGGAAAAGCCCATGCACTTCTGGGACGCCGCCATTGCACAAATTAAGCGTGAAGATCCTTCTGAACATCTCATGTCTATCCATAACTGGCACAACCCACCGATCCATTATCGATCCAACGCTCACTGGTACGATCATCATAATCCGGCCCTTACTCATGCCAGTATTCAACACCACGACATGCACTTTGTACCGGAATGGCGTGAGACGTTCGCAAAACCCATTGTCATTGATGAATGCTGCTACGAGGGTAATGTCGATCTGGGTTGGGGAAATATAACGGCGCAAAAAATGGTGGAACTTTTCTGGCACGGGGTCTGCTTGGGCGGCTACGTGACGCATGGTGAAACCTGGCTAAGCGATGACGAAATAATCTGGTGGTCACACGGCGGAAAACTTAAAGGCGAAAGCGTCACACGTATAGCTTTTCTCCGCCAGCTGCTTGAAGAAGGAGAAGCAAAACGGTTGACGCCCATGCCGTGGGATATCCACTGGGATACATCAATGGGCATGAGCGATGACAAATGGGGGTTATTCTATTTTGGTGACCACTGCCCCGGCTACAAGATGATGACAATGCTGCCTCCGGACACCGTGTGGAAAATCGATATTATCGACACATGGGCAATGACCATCACGCCTGTCGCTGAAACAATCCGTCAGGGCGATAAACTGATGCTCCCCGGGAAACCATGGATAGCGCTACGTCTGCAACGTATATCCTGATGCCTTTTGTACCCGGCTGACAAACTGGCCGGGTACAAAACGAACCGTTATTACCACCCGCAGACGTTGGTCTCTTCATCCGAGTCGTAGCCGCGCACGATATTAATCAGATCTTTTACCGCGTCCGCCGCGTTAACCGGCTCTCTTAAGGCGGACAGCGACGCAAAATCTTTATCTACCGACACGCCGTTGTTGTTATTGATGACGGTCAGGGCAACATCGGTCTGCTGGTCGTTTGAGGCAGGCAAACTGTCAATCAGTTCCGCTACCGCCTGCGCCGCTATCTCCGGCACATACAGCGCCATCGGTTTCAGATACACTTTTTCCGCGCGCGTTTTGCGCCCGCTATGGGATACCGCCAGGGTGTAGCCTTTGTTTTCCATTGTCATTTTTTCACCTCAACCTTCCGTCAGGATTTGCGGATCAACCCAAAAATCAACGTTAAATACCGTATCGTCAGAGAGCGCTTCAATGCGGTGCCACTTTTCCGCCGGGAAAACGCCAAACTCACCGGCATTGATGGTCAGCGTCTCTACCGGCTGCGGGCTGGTTTCATCGGCATAGCCTAAGTAACGAATAGCGCCCTGCATCACCGATAAGCGCGGAAATACCCCCTGCCTGGTGCCGGCGTCCAGATGCCGCTGCCAGATTGAGGCTGGCGCGGTCTGCGTTGTCCAAAGGGGCGTGGTGCGAACGTGGACATAATGGCCTGGTATGACAATACGTTGCATGTTTCATCCTTAATAAATGTGGGTGTCGGGCGAAACGATATATTGCAATTAAAATACACCTTTAAAGTGAGAATAAAAGCGTTGATGGGGCGGGGTACATCATGAGAGGTAGAGAGGGAGTAGAGCGGGATGAGGACGAGAATGAAAGAATAAAAGCCCGTGACTCCCGGATACGGCAATGCCGCATCCGGGAAAACCGTAGTGTATTACGCAGGCTGTTTTTGCAGCGCTTCCCACAGGCCCATCAAGTAGGTGACGCCCAGCGCGCGGTCGTACAGACCATAGCCAGGACGACCGGTTTCACCCCAGATAAAGCGACCGTGATCCGGGCGGATATAGCCGGTAAAGCCGTTATCGTAGAGCGCCTTCATCACCTGATACATATCCAGCGAGCCGTACTGAGACGGATGCGCGCACTCATAAAAATCCTTATCCTGCATCAGCTTCACGTTGCGAACGTGCGCGAAGTGGATACGTTTGCGGCGGGTGAACTCGGCCAGGATTTCGCAAACGTTGTTATTCGGATCTTCGGCGATCGAGCCGGTGCACAGGGTGATGCCGTTCGCTTCGGAATCCACGGCGTTGCACAGCCAGTCCAGATCGTCGCGGTTTTTCACCACGCGCGGCAGGCCGAAAATTGAATACGGCGGATCGTCCGGGTGGATCGCCATTTTAACGCCCACTTCTTCGCAAACCGGAATTACGGCTTTCAGGAAGTAGACCAGGTTTTCACGCAGTTTTTCGTCATCAACGCCTTTGTAGCTGGCGAACAGCTCCTGAACCTGAGCCAGACGCTCCGGTTCCCAGCCCGGCAGGGCGAAACCATTTGAATTATTCAGGACTTCGCTGACCACCTCTTCCAGGCTCTTATCGATGTCTTTTTTCTCGAAAGCCATGGTCAGAGAGCCATCCGGCAGAACGTAGTTCATGTCGGTCTTCATCCAGTCAAATACCGGCATGAAGTTGTAGCAGATAACCTTGATGCCAAAGCGCGCCAGGTTACGGATAGTCTGCTGGTAATTGGCAATGTAACGATCGCGGCTGGGCAAACCGATTTTAATGTCATCGTGAATGTTTACACTCTCGATAACTTCCATTTTCAGGCCTGCTTTGTGCGCCTGTTCAACCAGCGCGCTAATTTTTTCAACAGGCCATACTTCTCCAACCGGCACATCGTACAGCGCCCCAACCACGCCTTCTACGCCGGGTACCTGCCGGATATATTCAAGGCTGACCTTGTCTTGTTCCGGCCCAAACCACCGCATTGTCATCTGCATATAAAACGACCTCAGTACTCAGTTATTTGATATCTACCATACTAGTAGTGATGAGCTTACATTAGAACGATGCATACAATTAATCAATCATTTTGTGCGGCAGGCTGGTAACTTTTAGTCAGGGGTAGCGTTAACTTAACTCGTGGAATGTTTCTTATTAGTTAAAGCTATTTGCACGTTGCGCTTACTGGCACCGCGCTATAAGTCGCCACAGTGAAAATGTTAAAAAAAGATGCTCATTGTATTCATTTAAAAATTCACATTTCGTCACGAAATATTCATTTCATAAATATGACCGCCTTCACACTATTTTACCAATGAACTGGTATGGTAGTAGACAGAATTATTAGAGAAAGTATACCTTTGCAACCATCGCCCCTTTTCCTTTTTACTTTTAAGTAGCTTTCAGGAGTCAGTAGCATGTCGTTGATTCACGAAAATTTTATGATTGATAGCAAAGCTGGTCGCCGGCTCTATACCGAGTTTGCGAAAGATCAGCCGATAATCGATTATCATTGCCACCTTGAGGCGAAAGATATTTATGAAAACAAACTCTTCCGCGATATAACTCAACTGTGGCTCGAAGGGGACCATTATAAATGGCGCGCGATGCGCGCAAACGGTATTCCGGAAAATAAAATTACCGGCAATGCTACTTCTGAAGAGAAATTTGAAGCGTGGGCCAGCACGGTAGAAGCCAGCTTTGGCAATCCGCTTTATCACTGGACTCACCTTGAACTGGCGTTCTATTTCGATATCCATGACACGCTGAGCAGTAAAAACTGGCGTGACATTATGAACAAATGCAACGAACAGTTAAAAAGCAGCGAATTCGCGCCGCGCGCGTTAATCTCCCGCTCAAATGTCGAAGCCATTTGCACCACCGATAAGCCGCTCTCCGATCTGCACTACCACAAACTGCTGCAAAAAGAAGATGGCTTCACCACCCGCGTTCTGCCGACTTTCCGTCCTGATGAACTGTTCGAAACCGATTCACAGGCGTTCCTGCAATTTATTGCTCAGCTGAGCGAAATTAGCCACCAGACCGTCAACAGCCTGCCTTCCTTTATGGCAGCCATTGAGAGCCGGATTGACTATTTCCACGAGGTTGGCTGCCGCATCTCTGACCACGGTCCCGTTGAGATCTCCTGGCGTGAAGTCAGTGAAGCGGAAATCGAAGCCATTTTTGACCGCCGTATGGCCGGGCAAAACATGAGCAACGAAGAGTATCAGGCCTGGAGCAGCTATATCTTTGTCCGCCTGGCGGCGATGTACAAAAAACGCGACTGGGCAATGCAGCTGCATTTCGGTGCTATTCGCAATAATAATGTTCGCAAATTCAAGGCCATCGGTATTAACTGCGGGCTGGATTCCGTAAGCGATCAGCCGCAGCTGGCGGCAAGTCTCAATGCATTATTAAACGCCATGGATGAGAACCACGGCCTGCCGAAAACCATTGTCTATAACCTCAACGCCTCTTATAACGACGTTGTCGCTACGGCGCTGGCTAATTTCCAGAGCGGCGACGAAGGGATTAAATCCCCGATGCAGTTTGGCTCCGGCTGGTGGTTTAACGACACCAAACGCGGCATGGAAAACCAGCTTGTTTGTCTTGCCGATCAGGGGTTACTGGCGAATTTTGTCGGTATGCTGACGGATTCACGCAGTTTTGTTTCTTACACCCGCCACGATTATTTCCGCCGTATTCTGTGCAATTTGATTGGCAGTTGGGTTGATCGTGGAGATGTGCCCGAAGATATGGATATTCTCGCCACAATGATAAAAGGAATTTGTGTAGAAAATGCCCGTGCATATTTCAAATTCTGATTATGTGAAGAGATAAATTATGACTCGTTCAGAGAGAAAAATAACCATCCCCGTTAGTATCGGTTATGGCTTAACCGATATTATGGGCGGCGGCGCGTTTACGGTAATTGGCGCCTGGCTTCTTTTTTATTACACCACCTTTGTTGGTTTGTCGCCGCTGGAAGCGGCATCTATCGTGGCGATCGCCCGTATCGTTGATGCCGTTATTAGCCTGTTTATGGGCTCTTTTACCGACCATTTCTACAAAAACGCCCTCGGCAAGCGGTTTGGTCGTCGTCGTTTCTTCCTGCTGATCGGTTCGCCGTTGATGCTGGTTTATGCCCTGCTGTGGCTGAACGGCATGAACTACTGGTTCTATCTGAGCGTCTATCTCGCCTTTGAGATTATCGCTGCGATGGTGCTGATCCCCTGGGAAACCCTGCCCTCTGAGATGACCAAAGACTTCAACTCAAGGACTAAGCTTTCCACCGGGCGTATGTTCCTTTCCGCTACCGGCACCTTCCTGGCCACCTTTATTCCTGGCCTGCTGATTGGCTATCTCGGTGAAAAGAGCGCCGAAGCCTATCTGATTAACGGCGTGGTCTTTGCTATCGCCTTTATGGTGTGCGTATTTATCTCCTGGAAAGTGACCTGGGAGCGTGAATTAACGCCGGAGATGCTGGCGGAGCTGGATAAAGAGACTGCCCGTTCACGGGTGAATGTGCTGGGGCTGATCAAAGATTATATTTCGACCCTGAACGTGCGCGCATTCCGCAAACACCTGGCAATTTACCTGTTCTCTTTCACCGCGAAAGATATCTACAACACGGTATTTGTCTTCTTCTGCGTCTATTGCCTGCAGGTTTCATCCGCATTCGCAGGCAGCCTGCTGTCGATGAGTATTATCGGCCTGCCGGTGACGCTGATCGCCGGGTTCGCCATTATCAAATTTGGCCCGTCGCGTCTGTACGTGTTCGCCTACAGCGTAATGCTGCTTTGCCTGGGCGGTATTCTGCTGATCTATCTCTTCCCGACCGCGCACAAAGCGCTGCTGCTGGTGATTATTGCTGGCGTGTATCAGGTGGGCCGCTGCGTGCTGGAGTTCACCCCGTGGAACGTCTTCCCGTTCATCCCGGATATTGATGAGATGATTACCCGCGAACGCCGTGAAGGCCTGTTCGCTGCGGTGATGACCTTCTCCCGTAAAACAACGGTTGCTATCGCCACCTTTGTTGTCGGCTTTATCCTGCAGGAAGGGGGTTTTGTTAAGGGCAGTCTGGTGCAGCCGCCGGAAGCGGTGCATACCATCGCGCTGACGCTGTTTGTCGGTACGGCTGGCTTACTGGTGATTGCGCTGTGGCAGGCGATGACCTTCCACCTGAACAAACAGACTCACAAAATCTTTGTGGAAGAAGTTGAGCGGCTTAAAAACCACGGTTCGCGCGAAGCTGTAACGGCGGAAACGCGTAAAATTGTGGAAGATCTGACAGGGCATAAATACGAGAAGCTCTGGCCGGAAGCGAAGGCTTACCCTCTGCCAACAGAGGATTGTAAAGCCCTTTCCTGAGGCATCTCATTCGGCGTGAGCCCCGGTCAGGGGCTCAGGCCGATGGTTTTTACACTTCGATATCCGCCATATCCCCTTTCTCCTGTAACCAGTTACGCCGGTCTTCGGAACGCTTTTTCGCCAGCAGCATATCCATCATCGCGTTAGTACGCTGATCGTCTTCATCGCTGATAGTCAGCTGCACCAGGCGGCGGGTGTTGGGGTCGAGGGTAGTTTCACGCAGCTGCATCGGGTTCATCTCGCCCAGCCCTTTAAAGCGCTGCACGTTCGGCTTGCCTTTCTTGCGCTTGAGCTGCTCCAGCACGCCGGTTTTCTCTTCTTCGGTCAGAGCGTAGTAAACCTCTTTACCCAAATCGATGCGGTAAAGCGGCGGCAGCGCGACGTAAACATGGCCGTGTTTCACCAGCGCGCGGAAGTGCTTCACAAACAGGGCGCAGAGCAGCGTAGCGATGTGCAAACCATCGGAGTCGGCGTCCGCCAGAATACAGATCTTGCCGTAACGCAGCTGGCTTAAATCGTCACTGTCCGGATCGATGCCGATCGCCACAGAAATATCATGCACCTCCTGCGAGGCCAGCACTTCGTCGGAAGAAACCTCCCAGGTGTTGAGGATCTTACCTTTCAGCGGCATGATCGCCTGGTATTCACGATCGCGCGCCTGCTTGGCGGAGCCGCCCGCAGAGTCCCCTTCCACCAGGAACAGCTCGGTGCGGTTCAAATCCTGAGCGGTACAGTCGGCAAGCTTACCGGGCAGCGCCGGGCCGCTGGTAAGCTTTTTGCGCACCACTTTTTTCGCCGCGCGCATACGGCGCTGGGCGCTGGAGATGGCCATTTCAGCCAGCATCTCCGCCGCCTGCACGTTCTGGTTGAGCCACAGGCTAAAGGCGTCTTTCACCACGCCGGAGACGAATGCCGCGCACTGGCGCGACGAGAGGCGCTCTTTGGTCTGCCCGGCAAACTGCGGATCCTGCATTTTAACCGACAGCACGTAGGCGCAGCGCTCCCAGATATCTTCCGCCGAGAGCTTCACCCCGCGCGGCAGGATATTGCGGTATTCGCAGAACTCGCGCATCGCATCCAGCAGCCCCTGACGCAGGCCGTTAACGTGGGTTCCGCCCTGCATGGTGGGGATCAGGTTAACGTAGCTTTCGGTCAGCAGTTCGCCGCCTTCCGGCAGCCACAGCAGCGCCCAGTCGACCGCTTCGGTCTCGGCAGAAAAGTTGCCGATAAACGGTTTCTCAGGAAGCGTCGGCAGGCCGTTTACCGCTTCACAAAGATAATCGTTCAGGCCGTCCTGATAGCACCAACGCTGTTCGGCGTTGTTCACTTCGTCTTTAAAGGTGATCTCGACGCCGGGGCACAGTACCGCTTTCGCCTTGAGCAGATGGGTAAGACGGGTGACGGAGAAGCGCGGGCTGTCGAAGAACTTCTCGTCAGGCCAGAAGTGCACGCTGGTGCCGGTCGCCCGTTTTGCGCAGGTGCCGGTCACTTTCAGGTCGCTGACTTTTTCACCATTTTCAAAGGCGATATTGTAGACCTGCCCGTCACGTTTGACGTTCACCTCGACCCGACGCGACAGGGCGTTAACCACAGAAATCCCTACGCCGTGCAGGCCGCCGGAGAACTGGTAGTTTTTGTTGGAGAACTTACCGCCCGCATGTAGGCGGCAGAGGATCAGCTCCACCGCCGGTACGCCTTCTTCAGGATGGATATCCACCGGCATACCGCGACCATCGTCAATCACTTCCAGCGACTGGTCGGCGTGAAGAATGACATCCACACGCTTTGCGTGGCCTGCCAGCGCTTCATCCACGCTGTTATCAATGACTTCCTGACCAAGATGGTTAGGACGGGTGGTATCGGTATACATCCCCGGGCGACGGCGAACCGGCTCAAGCCCGGTGAGTACCTCTATGGCATCAGCGTTATAGGATTGCGTCATGGTTTGTTCGTAGATAGTGATCGCGTCGTTTCGGCAGGCTCAGTGCAGCCCAAGGAAATCGACAATCTGTGTGAAATGATTCTCAAAGCCCACAAAGGCATGGTTACCGCCCTCTTCCACCGTCTGACGGCAGGCATCGTAATAGGCCACAGCCTGACGGTAATCCAGCACTTCATCCCCGGTCTGTTGCAGTAGCCAGAGTAAGTCCGGCGCTTCCAGCGGGTCGACCTGCATCACTTTGAGTTCGTAAATATGGCGAGACTCTAGCACATATTGCTCGCCGGTGTAGGGGTTCTCGTTGTGCCCCAGATAATCCGCCAGCAATTCAAATGGCCGTACCGCTGGATTGACCACCACCGCAGGCAACATGAAACATTGTGACAGCCAGGTCGCGTAGTAGCCGCCCAACGATGAGCCGACAATCCCCAGCGGCTGCCCGCCGTGGGCCATCACCAGCGTCTCCAGCAGTTCAGCGGCCTGCGCCGGGTAAGGCGGCAGTTGCGGGATCACCACTTCGGTTTCCGGATGGTGCAGAGCAAGCCACTCGCGGAACTGGGTGGCCTTCGCGGAGCGCGGGGAGCTATTGAAACCGTGTAAATAAAGGAGCGTAGCCATCAGTATCCTTCTGAGGCGGTATCCGGGCTAAAGCGCGCGCTTTGCAAACGGCAGACTTCGGTCTGCACGCGGCCATCCGGGTAAAGATCCAGCCAGCGCCAGCCTGGCGCGATGGTATCAAGGGTGAAATTGGCGCAGTGGGGTTTGAACTGCACGCAGGTAGAGGGCGTCGCCAGTAGCCTGCGGCCGTTCCAGTCGACATCCAGTTCCTGATGAATATGCCCGCACAGCAGGTGCTTTACCTGCGGAAAGCGCGCCAGCACATTATCAAGCTCTGCGGCATTGCGCAGGCTGTGCTGATCGAGCCAGCTACATCCGGCAGGCAGAGGGTGGTGGTGCAATAGCAGCAGGGTATGACGCCCTTCACTGGCGGCCAGCTTCTTTTCCAGCCAGTCGAGCTGGAACTCGCTCAGTTCGCCGTGCGGCACGCCAAAAACCTGACTGTCGAGCAGCAGAATTTGCCACTGCTCGCCAATCAGCACCTGTTTAGCCGGGGAGATGCCCGCTTCCTGTAACGCGTTGAACATGGCGGGCTGAAAGTCATGATTGCCGGGCAGCCAGACGCAGGGCGCGCCAAAGCTTGCGATGCCCTCCGCAAAATGCTGGTAGGCCGCAGCCGTTTGATCCTGCGCCAGGTCGCCGGTAGCGACAATTAAATCACACTCACGCTGCTGGGCCTTGATGGCCTCCAGTACGGCCTGATAGCTTTCCCAGGTATTTACCCCTAACAGCGTCTCATGCTTTTCGGCAAACAGGTGAGTGTCAGTAATTTGTAATATCCTGACTCTGGCCCCACCAGCCAGAGAGAGGTTTAACAGGCTTTCCAAATGGTGTCCTTAGGTTCCACTACGCTAACAAACCGGAATCGCCATTGCTCCATGTGCTAAACAGTATCGCAGCCAGTCGGCCAGAAACTGATTAATTTGATGCTTTTCGTCGCGCTGATGCAACTTTTTATTCGGATAATCATACCGCGCTTTGAAGCGAAAGATCTGCTGACTCGAACACACTTCGGCCACCATCGCGTCATGGTACAGACGCACCGTCATTGACGGCAGGCTCCAGTAGCTCACCGCCGGCGCGGTTTGCTCAATTTCCACAAGCGTAGTGTAGCGGGTGGATTCAACAATCGTTAATCGGTATTGCGCATTGGCCACCTGATAACTCACCGTTTCGCCCGTCTCGTCGTTTCGCGGCAGCAGGCGGCGCAGCTGGGCGAAATTCGTTTCGCACAGGCGCATCATTTCAGGAAAGTCAGGTGTGTAACGCTTCATTTTTTCCACTCTTTTCGTAAACTCTCATAATGCAGTTGCAGCCATTGCAGAGCAATGACAGACGCCGCGTTGTCAATTTTCCCCTCTTCAACCCACTGGTAAGCCTGTTCCCGGCTCACCACATGAACACGAATATCTTCGTTTTCATCCACCAGACCGTGAATACCTTCGGCCTGCGTGGCGTCCACTTCGCCCACCATTAAGGACAAGCGCTCGCTGGTGCCGCCAGGGCTTGCCAGATAGCTCATAAATTTCTTCACCCGTCCAACGGTCAGCCCCGCCTCTTCTATTGCCTCGCGGCGGGCGACATCTTCCACCGTTTCGCCCTCTTCGATCATGCCAGCCACCAGTTCCAGAAGCCACGGGCTTTCGCTGGTATCGAACGCCGCGATGCGGATCTGTTCAATCAGCACCACTTCATCGCGCACTGGGTCAAAGGGTAGCAAGACTGCGGCGTGACCGCGTTCAAAAATTTCGCGCCTCACTTCGCCGCTCATTTCGCCGTTGAATAAGCGATGACGAAAACGATAGAGATCGAGCGAAAAAAAACCGCTATAGAGTTTTTCTCGTGCAATAATTTCTACATCGTTTTTGGTGAAAGTCACAGCTGAGGTATCTGGCTTGCGCATGCGGGTATCCTGTTTGTAATAATGTTGATTTTGTGGATTTCAAGTCTGTTTAATGTCGTTTTCTTTGCCTTATGTTAGATTGGGGCAAATTTACGCCGGATGGCACGTTACGCCAACCTTCTGCGGTGGCACTCTCTGTTAGAATCGGCGATTATTTTTACAATTTAGACCAGCGCTATTCATGCTTCACAACAAGGAATGCAAATGAAGAAATTGCTCCCCATCCTTATCGGCCTGAGCCTGACAGGTTTCAGCGCCATGAGCCAGGCAGAAAACCTGTTACAGGTTTATCAGCAGGCGCGTTTAAGCAACCCGGATCTGCGTCGTTCCGCCGCCGATCGTGATGCTGCTTTCGAGAAGATTAACGAAGCGCGCAGCCCGTTGTTGCCTCAGCTGGGTTTGGGTGCGGATTACACCTACAACAACGGCTATCGCGACAATGACGGCGTTAACTCTAACGCGACCAGCGCCTCATTGCAGCTTACCCAATCCTTGTTTGATATGTCGAAATGGCGTGCGCTGACGCTACAGGAAAAATCTGCTGGTATTCAGGATGTGACCTATCAGGCCGACCAGCAAACGCTGATCCTGAACACCGCTACCGCCTATTTTAACGTACTTAGCGCGATAGATTCACTCTCTTATACCGAAGCGCAGAAACAGGCTATTTACCGCCAGTTGGATCAAACCACCCAGCGTTTCAACGTTGGCCTGGTGGCGATCACCGACGTGCAGAACGCCCGTTCACAGTATGACACTGTTCTGGCGAACGAAGTGACCGCGCGCAACAATCTCGACAACGCCGTCGAGTCGCTGCGCCAGGTAACCGGCAATTACTACCCGGAACTGGCGTCGCTGAACGTAGAGCGCTTTAACACCGACAAGCCGAAGCCGGTGAACGCCCTGTTGAAAGAGGCTGAAAGCCGCAACCTGTCGCTGCTGCAGGCGCGCCTCTCTCAGGATCTGGCGCGTGAACAGATTCGCCAGGCGCAGGATGGCCATCTGCCGACGCTGGACTTAACCGCGTCCACCAGCGTCTCCAACACCAAATATAACGGTTCTGCTACCAGCGGTGCGGCCGGCCAGGCGTATCAGGATCGTAACATCGGTCAGAACTCTGTTGGCCTGAGCTTCAACCTGCCTATCTATAGCGGCGGTTCCGTAACCTCTCAGGTAAAACAGGCGCAGTACAACTTCGTCGGCGCGAGCGAGCAGCTTGAAAGCGCGCACCGCAACGTGGTGCAGACCGTACGCTCCTCGTTTAACAACGTGAATGCCTCTATCAGCAGCATCAACGCCTACAAACAGGCGGTGGTTTCCGCGCAGAGCTCATTGGATGCGAGTGAAGCAGGCTACTCCGTGGGTACGCGTACGATCGTTGACGTGCTGGACGCGACCACGACGCTCTATAACGCTAAACAGCAGCTCTCAAACGCGCGCTATAACTACCTGATCAACCAGCTGAACATTAAATCCGCTCTCGGCACGCTGAACGAGCAGGATCTGGTGGCGCTGAACAACTCGCTGGGTAAAGCGATTCCTACCACGCCGGAAAGCGTAGCCCCGGAGAACCCGGAGCAGGACGCCCGCGTTGAACGTATGGCAAGCGGACTGACCGCACAGCCTGCTTCGGCAAACGTGATGCAGTAAGCTTTTTTACCGCTACATACGCAACGGGGGCACATAGCCCCCGTTTTTACGTAAGGCAACGTAAAGATCCCCGCCGCCGCCCTCTGCTGCGCTTCATTTTCAGCCGCTCATCCTCTATCCTCACCTTTTAGCTATCACTATCTATGGGTCCAGGAAGACATATATGAAACGGACAAAAAGTATTAATCACGCGATGTTTCGCAAAAGCTGGAGCGCACGTCATCTGACGCCCGTCGCGCTGGCGGTAAGCGCCGTGTTTATGCTGGCGGGCTGCGAGCAGAACGATGAAACGGTGAAGATGTATCAGAACGCCGACGACTGCGCGGCGGCGAACCCAGGCAAGAGCGCCGAATGTAAGGCGACCTACGATAACGCCCTGAAAGAAGCTGAGCGCACCGCGCCGAAATATGCATCACGTGAAGATTGCGTGGCGGAATTCGGCGAAGGCCAGTGCCAGCAGGCTCCTGCTCAGGCGGGTATGGCGCCGGAAAACCAGGCCCAGGCGCAGCAGTCTGGCGGCAGCTTCTGGATGCCGCTGATGGCCGGTTACATGATGGGACGCCTGATGGGCGGCGGCGCGGGCTACGCTCAGCAGCCGCTGTTTAGCTCCCGTAATCCGGCAAGCCCGGCCTATGGTCAGTACACCGACGCGAGCGGCAAAAGCTATGGCGCAGCCCAGTCGGGCCGTAGCGCAACGGTATCGAAAACGGCAATGGCGCCGAAACCGGCAACCACCTCGACCATCACCCGTGGCGGCTTTGGCGAGTCTGTGGCGAAACAGACCTCTATGCAGCGTAGCGCCACCGGCGGCACCTCTACCCGTTCGATGGGCGGTTGATCGCTATGGAGAGAATCAGCATTGTCGAGCGTCCGGACTGGCGCGAGAAGGCCACCGAGTATGGCTTCAATTTTCACACCATGTACGGCGAGCCGTACTGGTGTGAGGATGCCTATTATCAGCTGACGCTTGCGCAGGTTGAAAAGCTGGAAGACGTCACCGCCGAACTGCACCAGATGTGCCTGAAAGTGGTTGATAAAGTTATCGACAGCGATGAGCTGATGGCCAAGTTTCGCATTCCGAAACACACCTGGGGTTTCGTCCGCCAGTCGTGGAAAACGCATCAGCCTTCGCTCTATTCACGTCTCGATCTGGCGTGGGATGGCGTAGGCGAGCCTAAGCTGCTGGAAAACAACGCCGATACGCCGACATCGCTGTACGAGGCGGCATTCTTCCAGTGGATCTGGCTGGAAGACCAGATCAACGCCGGCAAGCTGCCGGAAGGGAGCGATCAGTTCAACAGCCTGCAAGAGAAGCTTATCGAGCGCTTCGCCCAGCTGCGTGAACAGCATGGCTTTAACCTGCTGCACTTCACCTGCTGCCGCGATACCGTTGAAGACCGTGGCACCGTGCAGTATCTGCAAGACTGCGCCGCCGAAGCCGAGGTGGCGAGCGAGTTTCTCTATATCGAAGATATTGGCCTGGGTGAAAAAGGCCAGTTCACCGATTTGCAGGATCAGGTAATAAGCAACCTGTTCAAGCTCTATCCGTGGGAATACATGCTGCGCGAGGTCTTCTCGACCAAGCTGGAAGATGCGGGCGTGCGCTGGCTGGAGCCGGCCTGGAAAAGCATTATCTCTAATAAGGCGCTGCTGCCGATGCTGTGGGAAATGTTCCCTGACCACCCTAACCTGCTGCCTGCTTATTTTGCCGATGAGCCGCACCCGGAGATGGAAAAGTATGTGGTGAAACCCATCTTTTCCCGTGAAGGGGCGAACGTCTCGATTATCGAGAATGGCAAAACCATAGAGCAGGTAGAGGGACCGTACGGCGAGGAAGGGATGATCGTCCAGCAGTTCTGTCAGTTGCCGAAGTTTGGCGACAGCTATGTGCTTATCGGTAGCTGGCTGATTAACGACCAGCCTGCGGGTATCGGTATTCGCGAAGATCGGGCGCTGATCACCCAGGATCTGTCACGGTTCTATCCGCATATTTTTGTTGAATAACGTGCCACGTTTCCACGACCTGTAGCCCGGATAAGGCAACGCCGCATCCGGGAAAATCCCGGGTGCGCTGACGCTTACCCGGGCTACGCATCATCGACCTGGACAGAAACGTAGCCCGGATAAGGCAACGCCGCATCCGGGGAATCCCGGGAGCGCTGCCTTTTACTCTCCTACCTGTACCGACAACATACTGATACTGCCCATCTCAATACCTTCAACGGGAACGGAGATCTTCTCCTCGCCGTCCCACGCGCCCAGCACGTACAACAGCGGCAGGAAGTGGTCCGGCGTCGGGTTGGAAAGCGATCCCCCCTCATGCGCCATATAGTTCACTAGCGGGTGTTCTTCCGAAGGCCCCTGCCACGTCAGATTGCTTTTTACAAACTCATTAAAAGAGACGGCCCACGGGTAAGGCGTACTCTCGCCATTCCAGCGCGCCGTGCGCAGGTTGTGCACCACGTTGCCGCTCGCCACCAGCATCACCCCTTCATCACGCAGTGACGCCAGCCTGCGGCCCATCTCCAGATGCCATGCCGCCGGTTTGGTAGAGTCGATACTCAACTGCACCATCGGAATATCCGCCTGCGGGTACATCTTGATCAGCACGCCCCAGGAGCCGTGGTCAAAACCCCATGCTTCTTTGTCGAGGGCGACCGGCACCGGTGAAAGCAGCTCCACAAGGCGCTGCGCCAGCGCTGGCGAGCCCGGTGCCGGGTAATGGGTGTCATACAGCGCCTGCGGAAAACCACCGAAATCATGAATGGTCTTCGGCGCGTCCATGGCGGTCACGCCAGTGCCGCGGGTAAACCAGTGGGCGGATACCACCACTATCGCTTTCGGGCGCGGCAGCGTCTCCCCGAGCTGATGCCAGGCACGAGTATAGATGTTATCTTCCAGCACGTTCATCGGGCTGCCGTGGCCCAAAAAGAGTGCTGGCATACGTGATGCAGACATGATGATATCCTTACTGAGCGTGTCAATTTGATGCTGACACCTTACCCCCTTTGCGGGCGGGATGAACTCAGATAAGCGTGAAGAAGACTTTCAGTATTTTTGAATGTAAGGATTACGTAAAAATGACGTCGCGGCCTCGCTTTAGCGTGCATTAATCATTAACATTAATGAGAATCATTATCATAAGGAGTGAGACATGTCAGCACCATTGATTCTGACGCTTCTGGCAGGTGCCGCGACCTTTATCGGCGCCATCCTGGGGGTTTTAGGTCAAAAGCCGTCTAACCGCGTACTGGCGTTTTCGCTCGGTTTCGCTGCCGGGATCATGCTGCTTATCTCGCTAATGGAAATGTTACCTGCCGCGCTGGGCACGGAGGGAATGTCCCCCATGCTGGGCTACGGCATGTTTATCGTCGGGCTGCTGGGCTACTTCGCCCTCGACCGTATGCTGCCCCACGCTCATCCGCAGGATTTAATGCAGGCGGAGGCAAAGCCCCTTCCGCGCAGTATCCATCGCACCGCCATTCTGCTCACGCTGGGCATCAGCCTGCACAACTTTCCTGAGGGGATCGCCACCTTTGTTACCGCCAGCAACGACTTAGAGCTGGGCTTTGGCATTGCGCTGGCGGTAGCCTTACACAATATCCCGGAAGGGCTGGCCGTTGCCGGGCCGGTGTATGCGGCGACGGGGTCAAAACGTAAAGCAATCTTCTGGGCGGGCATATCAGGGCTGGCCGAAATTCTTGGCGGGGTGCTGGCGTGGCTGATCCTGGGAAGCCTGGTATCGCCGGTAGTGATGGCGGCAGTGATGGCCGCCGTGGCAGGCATTATGGTCGCGCTCTCCGTGGATGAACTGATGCCGCTGGCAAAAGAGATAGACCCCAACAACAACCCAAGCTACGGCGTGCTGTGCGGCATGTCTGTGATGGGGCTAAGCCTGGTCGCCCTGCAATCAATGGGCTTCGGCTAACGTTGATCCCGGCGCTGCCCGTTCAGCGGCAGTGCCGGTACTCTCATCCTGCGGCTGTAGCATTTCCAGCTGCAGCAGCGCCCGGTGATACCCTTCCTGTATGGCATCCCGCTCCTGACGGTAAGCACGGCAGTAACGCCGCAGCCGCACAATATATCCCGCCATCAACGCCAACACGACCAGAAAACAGAACCAGGAAACTACCATAACCCCTCCAGCAACGTCGCCATCCTGCGGCATATTTTCGCCTACCACTTTATAAGTAGCCGCCGCAGGTAGCCAGTCGTGAGATCAACAAAACAGGGAATGCTGCGTAAGGAAGGGAAATAAAAAGGGCAAAAAAATCCGAAGCCTCAGGCTTCGGATCGTTTAGACAAGCGGCGCTTAGCTGGCTTTGCGCTCATGTTCGCGGCGATACGCCACCAGATCTTCGATAGTCACCACCGCCATATTGTGTTCGCGGGCAAAGGCGATGCACTCCGGCGCGCGGGCCATAGAGCCATCTTCATTGGTCAGTTCGCACAGTACGCCTGCCGGTTTGAAGCCCGCCAGGGTCACCAGATCGATAGTGGCCTCGGTATGGCCGCCGCGGGTCAAGACGCCGCCCGGCTGCGCGCGCAGCGGGAAAACGTGACCGGGACGGTTCAGATCGGAAGGTTTAGCGCCGTCAGCAATGGCTGCGCGGATCGTGGTGACGCGGTCAGCGGCGGAAACACCGGTGGTGACGCCGTTTGCCGCTTCAATAGTCACGGTAAAGCCGGTGCCGTAGGCGCTGGTGTTGTTTTCCACCATCATAGGAAGATCGAGTTGTTTACGACGTTCTTCGGTCAGGCAGAGGCAGACAATGCCGCTACCGTGGCGGATGGTCAGCGCCATCTGTTCAACGGTCATGGTTTCAGCGGCAAAGATCATGTCGCCTTCGTTCTCACGATCTTCATCGTCGAGAACCATCACTCCGCGGCCCTCGCGCAGCGCGGCTGCAGCGTGTTCCACACGTTCGAAAGGCGTGCCAAAAGAAGAAAGCAGCGTCTGATTCATGGTAAAAGACCTCATTAAAATTATGGTTACCAGAATCAGGGCAGTCTTAGGAGCATAAAAAATAACGCGAGCGGACCCCAGGCCCGACAGATTCGTTACTCTCTCCCATCCGGACTCTAACCGTCGGCCCCGGAATTACACCGGATCTGCTGACCTTCCAGTTTGCACCGGAAGCGCTCGCGGGCTTTCAGCGTACGCTGATTTACCGCCGGTGGGGAATTTCGCCCCGCCCTGAGAATAAGCGCGTTAACTATAACGCCATTGATTATCTTCGGCAATGTATAACCTTCAAACAATTCTGGTTTATCACCTCCCGATATCACACTACAATAATTGTCAGAATCCAGCCGAACAGGGAACACACCAATGATTGACCCGAAAAAAATTGAACAAATTGCGCGTCAGGTCCATGAATCTATGCCGAAAGGGATTCGCGATTTCGGGGAAGACGTCGAGAAGAAGATTCGTCAGACCCTGCAGGCGCAGCTCACCCGTCTCGATTTGGTCAGCCGCGAAGAGTTTGATGTGCAAACCCAGGTGCTGTTGCGCACCCGTGAAAAACTGGCCCTGCTGGAGCAGCGCCTGAACGATCTGGAAAACCGCAACGCGCCTGAGGAGATCAAGCCCGCGCCTGCGATCCCGCCGGTCGACGGCCAGCAGTAAGGTTCTCCCCCCCGGTAGCCCCCCGCTGCCGGGCCTCTCTTTTTGCGCGCTCGCTCGTAATCCAGAAGATCCGCTGTTCTCTTTCCAGATACTGGTGATATTATCATGGGTATATCCACATAATTCAGGGAGGAGTTATGGATCTATTTTCGGATTACAATTCGCCATACCTGTTTGCTATTTCATTAGTTTTATTTATAGGTCTGGCGGAAGTTATTTCTCTCATCTGTGGAAATTTCCTTTCCGGCGCTATCGACGCGCATATTGACCACGGCGACTTTTTCTCTTCCGGGCATGTCGGGCAATTTTTTCACTATCTCAATATCGGCAAAATTCCGGCGCTGGTTGTGCTCTGTTTAATTGCCGGATTTGTCGGCCTGTTCGGCCTTTTCTTTCAGCACCTGTGCGTGCAATACCTGCAGGCGCCGCTCTCTAACTGGCTGTTAACGCCGCTCTGCCTGTTGCTGTCCGGCTTCTGTACCCACTACACGGGCCGCCTGCTCGCCCCGTGGCTACCCAGAGACGAAACCAGCGCCATCACCGAAGATGAGTATATCGGCTGCATGGCGTTGATTACCGGCCCCGGCGCTTCGGCGCAAAGGCCCTGCGAGGCCAGGCTGACCGATAAGTTCGGCCAGGCGCACTATTTATTAGTGGAGCCGGAAGAGGGCAAACAATTGAAGCGGGGAGACAAGGTGCTGATTATTTGCCGTTTGTCTGCCACCCGTTATCTGGCAGAGATCAATCCCTGGCCAACCGTGCTGTAAAAACTCCTGGAGATATTATGGAAGATATGTTTAACGCATTACCATCATGGATGATTTACTCCATCATCACCGTTTTCGTCATATTAATTATTGGGGTTATATTTGCCCGGCTATACCAAAGAGCGTCTGCCGAACAGGCTTTCGTGCGTACCGGGCTGGGCGGGCAAAAAGTGGTGATGAGCGGCGGCGCCATCGTCATGCCTATTTTCCATGAAATTATTCCCATCAATATGAATACCCTCAAGCTGGAGGTTAGCCGCGCCACCATCGATAGCCTGATCACCAAAGATCGTATGCGCGTGGACGTGGTGGTCGCTTTCTTCGTGCGGGTTAAGCCCTCCGTTGAAGGCATTGCCACCGCCGCCCAGACGCTCGGCCAGCGCACGCTGTCGCCGGAAGATTTGCGCATCCTGGTGGAAGACAAATTCGTTGACGCCCTGCGCGCGACCGCCGCGCAGATGACCATGCATGAACTGCAGGACACCCGTGAAAACTTCGTTCAGGGGGTGCAGAACACCGTGGCGGAAGATCTCTCGAAAAACGGCCTGGAGCTGGAGAGCGTCTCGTTAACCAACTTCAACCAGACCTCTAAAGAGCACTTCAACCCCAATAACGCCTTTGACGCCGAAGGTCTCACCAAGCTGACCCAGGAGACGGAACGTCGCCGCCGCGAGCGTAACGAAGTGGAGCAGGACGTTGAAGTTGCCGTGCGCGAGAAAAACCGCGACGCCCTGTCCCGCAAGCTGGAAATTGAGCAGCAGGAAGCCTTTATGACGCTTGAGCAGGAGCAGCAGGTGAAAACCCGCACCGCCGAGCAGAACGCGAAAATCGCCGCTTTTGAAGCCGAACGCCACCGTGAGGCGGAGCAGACGCGCATTCTCGCCGAGCGGCAGATTCAGGAGAGCGAAATCGAGCGCGAGCAGGCGGTACGCACGCGTAAAGTCGAAGCCGAGCGTGAAGTGCGGATCAAAGAGATCGAGCAGCAGCAGGTTACCGAAATCGCTAACCAGACCAAATCAATCGCCATCGCCGCCAAATCTGAGCAGCAGTCTCAGGCCGAGGCCAAAGCCAGCGACGCGCTGGCCGACGCGGTTCGCGCCCAGCAAAATGTGGAAACCACGCGCCGCACCGCAGAAGCGGATCGCGCCAAGCAGGTGGCGCTGATTGCCGCCTCGCAGGATGCGGAAACCAAAGCCGTAGAGCTGACGGTCCGGGCGAAAGCGGAAAAAGAGGCGGCGGAGATGCAGGCGGCGGCCATTGTCGAACTGGCGGAAGCAACCCGCAAGAAAGGGCTGGCGGAGGCCGAAGCGCAGCGCGCCTTTAACGATGCGGTCAACATGCTCTCTAATGAACAGACCAGCCTGAAATTCAGAATGGCGCTGCTGCAGGCGCTGCCAGCAGTGATTGAGAAATCCGTCGAGCCGATGAAAGCCATCGACGGCATCAAAATTATTCAGGTTGATGGTCTGAACCGTGGCGGCGCGAGCGGTGAAGCTCTCGCTACCGGCGCAGGCGGCGGCAACCTGGCGGAACAGGCGCTCTCTGCCGCGCTCTCTTACCGCACCCAGGCGCCGCTGATCGACTCGTTACTGAAAGAAATTGGCCTTACGGGGGGATCGCTGTCGGATCTGGTTGAACCGCTGAAAGGCGTAGAAAGTAAGACCGCGCCTGCGGTCATTACCGCCCAACCGGAAGCGGAACCAGAACAGGCCTGAGCGTAACGCCAGCCGGATAACGGACATACCGTTATCCGGCGAAGCGGTTACCGGTTATCTTTCTGGATCTTTTTAATGATATTGGTGGTGGAGCAGCCGTCTTCAAAGTTGAGCACCAGCACTTCACCGCCGTTCGCCCACACCTCTTCGCTGCCCGCTATCTGTTCAGGTTTATAATCGCCGCCCTTCACCAGCAGATCCGGCAGGATGGAAGCGATAAGGCGCTGCGGGGTATCTTCTTCAAACGACACCACCCAGTCTACCGCCTCCAGCGCGCTCAGTACGATCATACGCTGCTCAAGCGGGTTAACTGGCCGTGTCTCCCCCTTCAGGCGACGGGTGGACGCGTCGCTGTTTACCGCCACGATCAACCGATCGCCAAGCTTACGGGCGTTAGCCAGATAGGAGACATGCCCCGCGTGCAGAATGTCGAACACGCCGTTGGTCATCACCACTTTTTCACCGCGCTTACGCGCCGCCGCCACCGCCTCGCGCAGATCCTCTTCGGTCATCACGCCGAAGCCCGTCTCCGCACGCCCGCGCACCGCGTTCTCCAGTTCGATGGGCGAAACGGTAGAGGTCCCCAGCTTGCCGACCACCACGCCCGCTGCGGCGTTGGCAAAGTAGCAGGCCTCTTCAAGGGTATTTCCCGCCGCCAGCGTCGCCGCCAGCACGCCAATGACCGTATCGCCAGCACCGGTCACGTCATACACTTCCTGCGCCTGGGTAGGCATATGCAGCGGCGCTTTGCCCGGCTGCAACAGCGTCATCCCCTGCTCGGAGCGGGTAACCAGCAGCGCACAGAGATCGAAATCAGCAATCAGCTGCATGCCGCGCGCCACGATCTCCTCTTCGTCTTTGCATTTTCCCGCCACCGCTTCAAATTCAGAGAGGTTAGGCGTCAGCAGGGTCGCCCCACGGTAGCGTTCAAAGTCGGTGCCTTTCGGGTCGATCAGCACCGGTACGCCCGCGTTGCGGGCCAGCGCTATCATCTTCTGCACGCTGACCAGCGCCCCTTTAGCATAGTCAGAGAGCACCAGCGCGCCGATGCTGCCGAGCGCCTGGTTGATACGCTCGTGCAGCGGCTCAGGATCGACGCCGTCGAACCCTTCCTCAAAGTCCAGACGGATCAGCTGCTGGTTGCGCGACAGCACGCGCAGCTTGGTAATGGTCGGGTGGGTAGGAACAGAAACGAAGTCGCATTTGACGTTAACATCCGCCAGCGTTTTGCTCAGCGCGCGGGCGGCGTCATCAATACCCGTCAGCCCGACCAGACGCGCGTTAGCGCCCAGCGAAGCGATGTTCATCGCCACGTTGGCCGCGCCGCCGGGACGCTCTTCGATGGTGTCGACTTTCACCACCGGCACTGGCGCTTCCGGCGAGATGCGGCTGGTCGGGCCGTACCAGTAGCGATCCAGCATCACATCGCCCACGACCAGCACACCCGCTTGATTAAACTCTGGCAGCGTTACTTTCATTCCAGTCTCCTGAGAGATACAAAATTTGCGCGCGATAATACCATACTTACGCGTCGCCGCACGGCTCCACTAACCACCTGTTCCAGCAGGCGCGCACCATGTCGCGCTCGGCAACAAAACGGCTTTGCGCGACGTGGCCCGGCAGCTCCTGCAGCGCCAGGTGGTGAAGCTCATCACGCAGCGTGGTGTAGGCGGTAGTGAGCGCCTGCGCCTCCTGCTCATCCATAATGCCGTTTTGCGCCAGCCCTTCCAGAATACGAACGTTATCAGACCAGCGGGTCAGCTTTGGTCTGGCGTGCGCATAGCGCAGCACAAGGTACTGAGTAATAAACTCAATATCGGTGATCCCGCCTTCATCCGCTTTAATATCAAAGCGATCTTTATGCTTATTGCTGAGGTGGGCGCGCATCTTCTCGCGCATTTCGCGCACTTCGGTTTGCAGGGTTTCGCCGTTACGCGCCGTGGTGAGAATAGCGCGGCGGATAGCGTCAAACTGCCCGGTAAGCTGCGGGTCGCCGTAGACTACGCGGGCGCGCACCAGCGCCTGATGCTCCCATGTCCAGGCTTCGTCACGCTGATAGTCGGCAAAGGCGTCAGCGGTGGTCACCAGCATGCCTGCCGCGCCGGAGGGGCGTAGCCGGGCGTCCACTTCGTACAGAATGCCGGAAGAGGTGCGGGTGCTGAACAGGTGCATCACCCGCTGGGCAAGGCGCAGGTAGAACTGACGCCCGTCGATTTCACGCTCGCCGTCGGTGACCACATCGGCCGGGCAGTCATGAAGAAACACCAGATCCAGATCGGAACTGTAGCCCAGCTCCCAGCCGCCAAGCTTACCGTAACCCACCACCGCGAAACCGCGCCCTTCCCGGTCGTGCAGGTGCGTTGGTTGACCGTAACGGGCCACCATCAGGTTCCAGGCCTGATGCACCACCGCATCGATGATGGCCTCCGCCAGCCAGGTTAAGTGATCGCTCACTTTCATCACCGGCAGCGTTCCGGCCAGATCGGCTGCCGCCACGCGCAGCAGCTGCGCCTGCTTAAACTGCCGCAGCGCCTCCAGCTGCTGCTCTTCGTCATCATCCGGCACACGCAGCAGATACTGACGCAGCTCATCACGATAGGCATTCATCGCCGTCGGCTGGTAGAGGGTATTGGGATCGAGCAGTTCATCCAGCAGTAGCGGATAGCGCGCAAGCTGGCTGGCGACCATCGGCGAGGCGGCGCAGAGCGAAATCAGGTGCTTGCGCGCGCCGGGAAATTCACTAAGCAGCTCAAGGTAGGTGGTGCGGGTGACTATGCCGGACAGCAGCGGCGTCAGGCGCGACAGCGGCACCGGCGCATCGTCGCGGGAGCAGACATCGCTCAGCAGGTGCGGCATCAGATGATCCAGCACCTGACGCCCGCGCGGGCCAATGGTGCGTTTATCCAGCTCTTTGCGAAAATCGGCGATCAGCGCTACGACCCGGCGGCGATCGTCATCAGACAGATGCGCCAGCCCCGGCGTGCTGTCCTCTTCCTGCAACGCATCCTGCCACAGTTCGCCCCACTGTTCGGAGAGGGCATCCTCCTGGCTTTCCGCCTCATCGTCGCCAATCAGCGCGTTGAAGATAGCCCGCACGGCGGCCATCTGTTTATCCAGCGTCGCCGTCAGGGCCGCCCAGTCAGGCGCGTTCATTCCCCAGGCCAGCCGCGCGCGGTTTAGCTCATCGGCGGGCAGGGTCTGCGTCTGCTCATCGTTGATACTTTGCAGCAGGTTTTCCAGCCGCCGCAGGTAGAGGTAAGCCTCACGCAGCGTGGGCGCATCCCCCGCGGGCAACAGGCCGAGTTTGTCGATGGCTTCAAGTGTCGGCAGCAGCGAACGGCACTGCAGCGATGGCTCACGCCCGCCACGAATGAGCTGGAACACCTGGACGATAAACTCAATCTCGCGGATGCCGCCCGCCCCCAGCTTGATGTTGTCTTTCAGACCACGGCGGCGCACCTCGCGGGCAATCATCCCTTTCATATTACGCAGCGACTGAATCACGCTGAAATCAATATAGCGGCGGAAGACAAAAGGCCGCAGCATCGCCCGCAGTTCGCTGGCGTAGACATCGTCTTTGTCGCCCATGATGCGGGCTTTCACCATCGCATAGCGTTCCCAGTCGCGCCCCTGCTCCTGGTAGTAATCCTCCAGCGCGGCGAAACTCAACACCAGCGGGCCGCTGTCGCCGAAGGGACGCAGACGCATATCTACCCGGTAGACAAACCCATCCTGGGTGGGCTGGTCGAGCACTTTAATCAGCCGCTGCCCGAGGCGGGTAAAAAACTGCGCGTTATCCAGTTCGCGCCGCCCGCCGCGCGTGACGCCATTTTCCGGCCAGGCGAAAATCAGATCGATATCCGACGAGAAGTTCAGCTCGCCGCCGCCCAGCTTGCCCATGCCCAGAATCAGCAGCGGCTGCGCTTCACCCTGCTGATTTGAGGGCGTGCCCCACTCCCGACAGCAGGCGGCGTACAGCCAGTCGCGGGCGGCGACGATCAGCGTCTCCGCCAGCACGCTAAGCTGTTGTAAAATCGCCTCTTCGCTTACCAGTTGCAGCGTCTGCGCCCAGGCGATGCGGACCATCGTGCGCCGCCGGAACAGGCGCAGCGCCCGCATTAAGGATGCCTCATCCGCAACGCTCTCCAGCGCCTGCTGTAGCGCCTGCTCGTAGCCGCGCCACTCCTCCGCCTGCGGCGGTTCAGCCTGGAGCGCCACCAGCCATTCCGGGTGCGCCGCCAGGCTGTCATGGGCAAAGTCGCTGAAAGTGAGTACTAACTTAGCCTGTTCGTCGAGAGGGAGTTCGCTTAACGCCTCAGGCAGGCGGGAGCGTACCGTTTGCCAGTGCTGCGAAAGCTGCGGAGAGTGCGGCATCATTCTGGGAGTCCTTACCGGTTAGCGTTTGCCGCTGTGCAGCCAGAACGGCGGCTGACAGATGGCCTCATTACGGAAATGTTCGATTTCAATGCGCTGGCGGGTTTCAATCGCGTGGCGCAGCCCCTGCCAGTTCTCCAGCCAGGCGTTAGCCTGCGGAGCGTCATAGAACCCGGCGAGCAGCAGAATATGGTCGGTCTCGCGCGCCAGGCGCGGCAGCTGATCCCGGTAGCTATCACCCAGCGGGTGGGCAAAGGCGCTTTTCAGTTCGGCGGCGCTGCGGGAAAGTTGCACATCGGCGAAGCGCTTAAAGGAGTCAGCGAATTTCGCCTGCGCTTTGTCATCCAGGAAGGTACGCCAGCCCTGCGTCACCAGCCACTCGGTCAGCAGCAGCTTCGCCGTCGCCGCCTCGGTGCTCCATGCCGCCGTCGCGGCGGAAACCTCGGTAGTCAGGGTGGCCTCTACCTGCGTCAGCAGGTCGCGCAGGCGGGCGCTCGCCTTGCGGGGCACGATGCCGCCAAACAGCGCCAGCGTATGGCGTACCAGCCCAATGGCCGCCTGCACATCCGCTTTTGCGCGCTCATTGCCGCGCACCCACAGCTCTTCATGGT
>NZ_HE578946.1:210981-251984 GCF_000321045.1 Phytobacter massiliensis JC163 | reverse complement strand
CTTCGCTGGCACACTGAGGATGGCGGTAGGCCGCCGCTGGCGCACGGCGTTCCCCTGCGCCAGATGGTAGCCGCGGGCCGCTTTGCTCAGGCTGCCCTGACGCAGGCCGGAGAGCGTAACCAGCTGGCGGGCGAGTTTGAGGATATCCGCCGGGTCGCCGCTCAACAGTTCCAGTTCAAGCTCGCAGAGAGGCTCCGCGTCGTCGCCCGCTTTGACTTCACCCAGATCAAGGCCGATTTCAATGCGGCTTTCGCCCATATTCACCAGCCACTTCTCGCGGTAAAAATCGGTGCTGAACAGCGGACGAACGCGCGACTGTAAATCGTCCGGCAGATGCCCCTGCGGCCAGACTTCCGCCGGAAAGCGCGCCAGGTCAAGTTCAGGCTTTTCCAACGGGATGTTATATTCAGGGCGCTGGTGCAGCCCGCCGATAACCCGCCCGGCGATTTTCATCGTCATTTCGTAGACGCCGTTATTGCCCCGGATACGCAGCCCCATATCATGGCTGCGCAGCCAGCTGTCCGGCGTCTCGTAGTAGATGTTCAGCAACTGCGTTGCCGCGACCCGCTCTTCGGTCAGGGTGTGGAGGTGTTGACGAAGCGTCTCAACGCTTTCGGGGTGCACGATAAACTTTAATTCGATTTCCTGAGCCATGGCCTTGCACTTATGGTTGTGTCACATCAGTGAAAATTTCGGCGAACTAACGCGCCCGATGTTTGTCAGTAGATAGTATTTTGTGTCAGATTGCCATGCAATGCGCGATCTGCCGGGCGTAAAGTTCCGTGAGTGCCTGCCCGACCCGGAAGATTCCGATTGATGCCGCCTGCCGGCTGTCGTCAGACTGTCGGCACTTTATGTTCACGTTTTAAGATTATAATGATTGCCTGATGCTTAAATTACGCCTGATTGGATTGACCTTATTTGCGCTTAGCGTTACCACCCTCGCGCATGCCGAAGAAAAACGTTACGTTTCTGATGAACTTAACACCTGGGTACGTAGCGGTCCGGGCGACAATTATCGTCTTGTCGGCACCGTTAACGCCGGTGAAGAGGTGGAACTGCTGCAGACCAACGAAAACACCAACTATGCTCAGGTTCGCGACAGCAGCGGCCGTACCGCCTGGATCCCTCTTAAAGAACTGAATACGCAACCCAGTCTGCGCACGCGCGTACCGGAGCTGGAAAACCAGGTGAAGAGCCTCACCGACAAACTCGCCAATATTGATAACACCTGGAATCAACGCACTGCGGAAATGCAGCAAAAAGTGGCGGCCAGCGATGGGGTGATCAACGGGCTGAAAGAAGAGAACCAGAAGCTGAAAAACGAGCTTATTGTGGCCCAGAAGAAGGTAAACGCCGCAAATCTGCAGCTTGATGACAAGCAGCGTACCATCATCATGCAGTGGTTTATGTATGGCGGCGGCGTGCTGGGCGCAGGCCTGCTGCTTGGGCTACTGTTACCGCACATGATCCCGCGCCGTAAGCGAAAAGATCGCTGGATGAACTGAGTGAGTTAGCCATCTTCTCTACACTTACGTATTATCTGGCCAAATTAAGTGAGGAGTAGGACGGCGTGAAAACATATCTGGTCGGCGGCGCGGTTCGCGATGCCTTATTGAGTCTGCCGATCAAAGACAAAGACTGGGTGGTGGTCGGCGCCACCCCTGATGAGATGATTAACGCGGGCTACCAGCAGGTAGGCCGCGATTTTCCTGTTTTTCTCCACCCGCAGAGCCGGGAGGAGTATGCCCTCGCCCGTACCGAGCGAAAATCGGGCTTCGGCTACACCGGCTTTAGCTGCTATGCCGCGCCGGATGTTACTCTCGAACAGGATCTGCAGCGCCGGGACCTTACGGTGAATGCCTTAGCGCAGACCGAAAACGGCGACATCATCGATCCTTACGGCGGCCAGCGCGATCTGCAGCAGCGGATTTTGCGCCACGTCTCCCCTGCTTTCGCCGAAGATCCGCTGCGGGTACTGCGCGTGGCCCGTTTTGCCGCCCGTTACGCCCATCTGAGCTTTCGGATTGCCGACGAGACCATGACGCTGATGCGCGATATGACCGCCGCTGGCGAACTGGCGCACCTGACCCCGGAACGGGTATGGAAGGAGACGGAAAACGCCCTCAGAAGCCCTAACCCGCAGGTCTTTTTCCAGACGCTGCGCGACTGCGGCGCGCTGGCCGTGCTCTTCCCTGAAATCGACGCGCTGTTTGGCGTTCCCGCTCCGGCCAAATGGCACCCGGAAATCGACACCGGCGTCCACACGCTGATGACGGTGACGATGGCGGCGATGCTCAGCCCGGATGTGGATGTCCGTTTCGCCACCCTCTGCCACGACCTGGGTAAGGGTTTAACGCCCCCCGAACTCTGGCCACGCCATCACGGCCATGGCCCGGCGGGCGTCCGGCTGGTAGCTGGCGTCTGCGAACGCTTACGGGTGCCGAATGAAATTCGTGACCTGGCGAAGCTGGTGGCCGAATACCACGACCTCATCCATACCTTCCCGATGCTGCAGCCGAAGACCATTGTGAAGCTGTTCGACGCTATCGACGCCTGGCGTAAACCGCAGCGGGTAGAGCAGATTGCGCTGACCAGCGAGGCGGATGTGCGCGGACGTGCGGGGTTTGAAGCCAACGACTATCCGCAGGGACGCCTGCTGCGTGAGGCCTGGGAGGTTGCCAGATCCGTCTCCACCAAAGCGGTGGTTGAGGCTGGCTTTAGCGGAATTGAGGTGCGGGAAGAGCTAAGGAAGCGGCGTATTCGCGCCGTGGCGGAGTGGAAAGCGCAGCGTTGCCCCCAGCCGCAGGGCTGAGGGCAGGCCCGTTACATAAAGACCATGTAAACGGCGGCGGCGACGATAAAGCGATAGATGGCAAACGGAATAAACGAGATCCGCTTAATAATTTGCAGGAACGTCTTGATAGCGATCAGCGCCACAACAAACGCGGTGATAAAGCCCACGGCAAACATGGGAATATCGCCAACCGTTAAGAACTTCAGGCTCTTATAGAGATCGAGCGCCGTCGCGCCCATCATCATCGGCACCGCCAGCAGGAAAGAGAACTCTGACGCGGCATAGCGGCTGACGCCCATCAGCATGCCGCCGGAGATGGTCGCCCCGGAGCGGGAAAACCCCGGCCACAGCGCCAGGCACTGAAAGCAGCCAATCATAAACGCCTGGCCATAGGTCATGTCGTCCAGCCCCGGTGCGCGCGGCTCTTTCGGCTTGAAACACTCGGCGGCTATCAGCAGCACCCCGCCCACCACCAGCGCATACATCACGTTAATCGGGTTAAACAGCGACTTGATGGCATCGTGGAAAAGCAGCCCCAGCACCACTGCGGGCACCATGCCCAGCAGGATATGGATAAGGGTCAGGCGACCTTTACCGGTGCCCTCATGAGGCGGGCGGCCAAAGTGAATGCCGATCAGGCCAAACAGCCGCCGCCAGAACATCACCACCACCGCCAGAATCGATCCTAGCTGAATCACGACTTCGAAGGTTTTTGCCGTCTCGCCTTCAAACCCCAACAGGTGCCCTACGATTATCATATGGCCGGTACTGGAAACCGGCAGGAACTCGGTCAATCCTTCGACAACACCCAAAATTGCCGCTACCAGCAGCGAGTGCATATCGCTCATTAAATAAACCCCTAATAAACATAAAAAACGGCTTACCCCTCGGGGAAGCCGCGAAATGGCCGTGATGTATGACCTGAAGACTAGCGTTTGGTTTAACGATTATGAATTTAAATAGTTTTTTTCAGATTATTGCCACGCTCAATGATTACGCCAACGTTAGCCGCGCGCGCGACCGCGCCAGGCTTGCTCAATTTGATTCTCACCCAGGGAGAGTTAAAGCGGCTTAGTAACAGATCCGCTACCTCTTCGGCTACCCGCTCCACCAGCGCAAAGCGCCCCCCTTCCACATGCTTTACGACCGTTTCGGCGATATCGGCATAGCTCAGGCAGTCGTTGACGTCGTCGCTTTTCGCCGCCAGACGGTTATCCCATGCCATTTCGATATCGAAAATAAGCTTCTGTTCAATGGTTTGCTCCCAGTCATACACACCGATGGTGGTGATTACTGAAAGTTGCTCTATAAATACTATGTCCATCACGCCCCGCCTGCTTTTTGGCTAACCTGGATACCACTTTCCATAAATTATGCGTATTATCCACTGATGCAGATAATAAAACGACATTTTCACAATGGAACAGCGTTATGAGTGCAATCGCGCCTGGGATGATCATCCTCGCGTATCTTTGCGGCTCAATATCCAGCGCCATTCTGGTTTGCCGTCTGGCTGGTCTGCCTGACCCGCGCGTGAGCGGCTCCGGCAATCCAGGCGCAACCAACGTATTACGAATTGGCGGCAAAGGAGCAGCCGTAACGGTACTGGTTTTTGACGTGCTTAAGGGCATGTTGCCGGTGTGGGGCGCTTATGCGTTAGGCGTGACCCCTTTCTGGCTGGGGCTTATTGCCATTGCCGCCTGTCTGGGCCATATCTGGCCTGTGTTTTTCCACTTTCAGGGCGGTAAAGGCGTCGCGACGGCGTTCGGCGCCATTGCCCCTATCGGCTGGGACTTAACCGGCGTGATGGCGGGAACCTGGCTGTTAACCGTGTTATTAAGCGGATACTCTTCTCTTGGCGCGATTGTCAGCGCGCTGATCGCGCCATTTTATGTGTGGTGGTTTAAACCGCAGTTTACCTTTCCGGTCGCCATGCTCTCCTGCCTGATCCTGCTACGTCATCACGACAATATTCAGCGTTTATGGCGGCGGCAGGAGACCAAAATCTGGCGTAAGTTCGGCAAGAAAAAAGCTAACCCCGGCAGGCAATGCGCGCCGGGGTTAGGGTCAGGCAGCGGGCAGCTCAGCCAGCGGCCAGCGCGGACGCACGGTAACGCCCAGCCCGGCCACGCTGCCTGCTTTCAGGCGCACCATTCCGGCGTAGGCGATCATCGCGCCGTTATCGGTGCAAAATTCCGGGCGTCGCATAGAACACCTCGCCGCGACGTTTTTGCATCATCTCCGCAAGCTTTGAACGCAGCGTGCGGTTGGCGCTTACGCCCCCCGCCATCACCAGCCGCGTGAAGCCGGTTTTATCCAGCGCGCGTTTGCATTTGATCATTAAGGTATCGACCACCGCGTCTTCAAACGCCCTGGCGATATCGGCGCGGGTCTGTTCGTCGTTACCGTTATTACGAATGGTATTCGCGGCAAAGGTCTTCAGGCCTGAGAAGCTAAAATCCAGCCCCGGGCGGTCGGTCATCGGACGGGGAAAGACAAAACGCCCTTCGGTTCCCTGTGACGCCAGCTTAGAGAGCATGGGGCCGCCGGGATAATCCAGCCCCAGCAGCTTGGCCGTTTTATCAAACGCCTCGCCCGCCGCATCATCAATGGATTCCCCCAGCAACGCATACTGACCGATGCCGGTCACGCTGATAAGCTGGGTGTGACCGCCGGAGACCAGCAGCGCCACAAACGGAAATTCCGGCGGATTATCTTCCAGCATTGGCGCCAGCAGGTGCCCTTCCATATGGTGAACCGGAATAGCCGGAACGTCCCAGGCGAACGCCAGCGAGCGGCCTACGGTCGCGCCCACTAACAGCGCGCCTACTAGCCCCGGCCCTGCGGTATAGGCCACCGCATCGATCTCTTTTGCCGACAGCCCCGCCTCTTTCAGCGCCGCCTGGATAAGCGGCACCGTCTTGCGCACATGGTCGCGGGAGGCCAGCTCCGGCACCACGCCGCCGTAGTCGGCGTGCAGTTTCACCTGGCTATACAGCTGGTTGGCTAAAAGACCGTTTTGATCGTCGTAAATAGCGATGCCGGTTTCATCGCAGGATGTTTCAATGCCCAGTACACGCATGACTTTTTCTACCTCACTCAGATACCGCGCAGTGTAGGGTCTCTGACCGTGGATGTAAAACTTTGTTCGCCCCGGCAAAGGGCCTCGTGTATACTCCCCACCCTTACAAAAGTCCCTTTCAAAAAAGGCAGCGGTGCTTTACAAAGCAGCAGCAATTGCAGTAAAATTCCGCACCATTTTGAAATAAGCTGGCGTTGAAGCCAGCGGCAAACCGATTTAATCAAAGGTGAGAGGCACATGCCGGTAATTAAAGTACGTGAAAACGAGCCGTTCGACGTTGCACTGCGTCGCTTCAAACGTTCCTGCGAAAAAGCAGGTGTTCTGGCGGAAGTTCGTCGTCGTGAGTTCTATGAAAAACCGACTACCGAACGTAAACGCGCCAAAGCATCCGCAGTGAAACGTCACGCGAAGAAACTGGCTCGCGAAAACGCACGCCGTACTCGTCTGTACTAATTGATTGAGAGCAGTCGCTCTCAATTCAGACAGAGTTGTAGTTGAAAGGCCGTGCTTCCGAAAGGAATGCGCGGCTTATTTTCGTTTATGAATTGCTAACTACTTGCGGGGCTTATGGCTGGACGAATCCCACGCGTATTTATTAATGACCTGCTGGCAAGAACCGATATCGTCGATCTGATCGACGCGCGGGTGAAGCTGAAAAAGCAGGGCAAGAATTTTCATGCGTGCTGTCCGTTCCATAACGAGAAAACCCCCTCTTTCACCGTAAACGGTGAAAAACAGTTTTACCACTGCTTCGGCTGCGGCGCGCACGGTAACGCTATCGACTTTTTAATGAACTACGACAAGCTCGAGTTCGTGGAAACCGTCGAAGAGCTGGCCGCCATGCACAACCTTGAAGTGCCCTTCGAAGCGGGCAGCGGTCCCAGTCAGATAGAGCGCCACCAGCGGCAAAATCTCTATCAGCTGATGGACGGTCTGAACGCGTTTTATCAGCAATCCCTGACGCAGCCTGCCGCTGAGCCTGCTCGCCAGTATCTGGAGAAGCGCGGCTTAAGTAGCGAAGTCATCACCCGTTTCGCCATTGGTTATGCCCCTCCCGGCTGGGATAACGTGTTAAAGCGTTTTGGCGCAAACCGTGAAAACCGGCAGTCGCTGATTGATGCGGGCATGCTGGTGACCAACGATCAGGGGCGCAGTTACGACCGCTTTCGTGAGCGGGTCATGTTCCCGATCCGCGATAAACGCGGCCGGGTAATGGGTTTCGGCGGGCGCGTACTGGGCAACGATACGCCCAAGTACCTCAACTCGCCGGAGACCGATATTTTCCATAAGGGCCGCCAGCTATATGGCCTTTATGAAGCGCAGCAGGATAACGATGAACCCCAGCGGCTTTTAGTCGTCGAAGGGTATATGGATGTGGTGGCGCTGGCGCAGTACGGCATTAACTATGCGGTAGCCTCGCTTGGCACCTCCACCACGGCGGATCACATTCAGTTACTCTTTCGGGTAACGAAAAACGTGGTCTGTTGTTATGACGGCGACCGTGCAGGTCGCGCCGCCGCCTGGCGCGCGCTGGAGACGGCGCTGCCCTATATGAGCGACGGGCGTCAGCTGCGTTTTATGTTTCTGCCGGATGGCGAAGACCCGGATACGCTGGTGCGTAAAGAGGGTAAAGCGGCGTTTGAGGCGCGGATGGAGCAGGCTATGCCGCTCTCCACGTTCTTATTTAACAGCCTCTTACCCCAGGCTGATTTGACCACCCCGGACGGGACGACGCAGCTTGCCGCGCTGGCGCTGCCGCTGATTTCCCAGGTGCCGGGGGAAACGCTGCGTATTCAGCTGCGTCAGCTGCTAGGAAATAAGATTGGCATTTTCGACGATGCGCAGCTTGATCGATTAATGCCTAAACAGGCAGAAAATGCCGCGCCGCGCCCGGCGAGTCAGCTAAAACGTACGCCCATGCGTATACTTATCGGACTGCTGATTCAGAACCCGGACCTGGCGCCCAAAGTGCCGCCGCTGGATGGATTAGATAAAACCAGAATGGCGGGCCTTGGCTTATTTACGGAACTGGTCAACACTTGTTTGTCACAGCCCGGTCTGACCACCGGTCTGCTTCTGGAGCAGTACCGGGGAACAAAAGAGGCGGCCACCCTTGAAAAACTGGCCATGTGGAACGATATAAAAGATGAAAACGTCGAAAAAACGTTCACCGACACACTAAACCGTATTCTTGATTCGATGCTTGAACAGCGACAGGAGGAGTTAATCGCTCGCGATCGCACCCACGGTTTGAGCAACGAAGAACGCCGGGAACTCTGGCAACTTAACCAGGAACTGGCGAAAAAATAAATGAATGAAAGACAAAATCATTCAAGTTGCATCAAGGCAGCAAGTGAACGTATTCATGGGAGTGTACATAAGTACATGACCAGGATAAGGGAACGCAGCTAACGCAGAGGCAGCTTGAAGGATGAAGTATTAAACGGCTTAAGTGCCGATAATCGCTCGGGAAGCACCCGACAGCCGCATTGAGGGGCAGCGGCAATAAATCAAGTACGCCCTCGTTAGAACCAAGTTGGCGGTTTTATTTCGCTAACCGACACCAACCCTCTTGAATTAAGTGTGGATACCGTCTTATGGAGCAAAACCCGCAGTCACAGCTGAAACTTCTTGTCCAACGAGGAAAGGAGCAAGGCTATCTGACCTATGCCGAGGTCAATGACCATCTGCCGGAAGATATCGTCGACTCCGATCAGATCGAAGACATCATCCAAATGATTAACGATATGGGCATTCAGGTGATGGAAGAGGCGCCGGATGCTGATGATCTGCTGCTCGCTGAAACCTCCAACAACACCGACGAAGATGCGGAAGAAGCCGCTGCCCAGGTTCTGTCCAGCGTAGAATCTGAAATCGGCCGCACCACCGACCCGGTGCGCATGTATATGCGCGAAATGGGTACCGTTGAACTGCTGACCCGCGAAGGCGAAATTGATATCGCCAAACGTATCGAAGATGGTATCAACCAGGTCCAGTGCTCCGTTGCTGAATATCCGGAAGCGATCACCTATCTGCTGGAGCAGTATGACCGCGTCGAAGCCGAACAGGCTCGCCTGTCCGACCTGATCACCGGTTTTGTCGATCCGAACGCCGAAGAAGATCTCGCGCCTACCGCGACCCACGTTGGTTCTGAGCTCTCCCAGGAAGAGCTGGACGACGATGACGACGAAGACGAAGAAGATGGCGACGACGACAGCAGCGACGATGACAACAGCATCGACCCGGAACTGGCGCGCGAAAAATTCGGCGAACTGCGCACGCAGTATGAAGTGACCCGCGACACCATTAAAGCGAAGGGCCGCAGCAACCCGGCGTCTCAGGACGAGATCCTGAAACTGTCTGAGGTCTTCAAACAGTTCCGTCTGGTGCCGAAACAGTTCGACTACCTGGTGAACAGCATGCGCGTCATGATGGACCGCGTGCGTACCCAGGAACGCATCATCATGAAGCTGTGCGTTGAACAGTGCAAAATGCCGAAGAAAAACTTCATTACTCTGTTCACCGGCAACGAAACCAGCGAAACCTGGTTCAATGCCGCGCTGGCGATGAACAAGCCGTGGTCAGAGAAACTGCAAGACGTGAAGGAAGAAGTACAGCGCAGCTTGCAGAAACTGCAGCAGATTGAAGAAGAGACCGGCCTGACCATTGAACAGGTGAAAGATATCAACCGTCGTATGTCCATCGGTGAAGCGAAAGCCCGCCGTGCGAAGAAAGAGATGGTTGAAGCGAACCTGCGTCTGGTTATCTCTATCGCCAAGAAATACACCAACCGTGGTCTGCAGTTCCTCGATTTGATTCAGGAAGGCAACATCGGCCTGATGAAAGCGGTAGATAAGTTCGAATACCGCCGCGGCTATAAGTTCTCCACCTATGCAACCTGGTGGATCCGTCAGGCTATTACCCGCTCTATCGCGGATCAGGCGCGCACCATCCGTATTCCGGTGCATATGATTGAGACCATTAACAAGCTCAACCGTATTTCCCGCCAGATGCTGCAGGAGATGGGCCGCGAGCCGACGCCGGAAGAGCTGGCCGAACGCATGCTGATGCCGGAAGATAAAATCCGTAAGGTGCTGAAGATCGCCAAAGAGCCTATCTCCATGGAAACGCCGATCGGCGACGATGAAGATTCGCATCTGGGTGATTTCATCGAGGATACCACCCTCGAACTGCCGCTGGACTCTGCCACCACCGAGAGCCTGCGTGCCGCCACTCACGACGTGCTGGCGGGCCTGACCGCCCGTGAAGCGAAAGTTCTGCGTATGCGTTTCGGTATCGATATGAATACCGACCACACGCTGGAAGAGGTGGGTAAACAGTTCGACGTTACCCGCGAACGTATCCGTCAGATCGAAGCGAAAGCGCTGCGCAAGCTGCGCCATCCGAGCCGTTCTGAGGTACTGCGTAGCTTCCTCGACGATTAATCGTTTCTGCGCCAGAGACGCCGCCCCCAGGGCGGCGTTTTTTTTGCCTGTCGCCTGGGCAAGTGAAACGCCTGACACGGCGAAATAAACGTAATATTTTCCTGAATATTAAATTATTAAGTATTTGTAATTATTAAGAAGACAAGCCGTACCCTTGTTTGTAAATAAAGACGGTTTTTATCTGAATGAGCATAAAGCCAGCTAACATTGCGCGTGGAAAAGTACAAGCTATTAATTCTGGTATAGCAAACTCGTTGAGGTTGTGTATAAAAGCCGCTTGTGCTAAAAAGCAGGGAAAATAAATACAGTCCCCGACATTGCAAATGTCATCGTACCCAAAATCGGTGCCCGTCCGGTGCCGGGGTATTTTTTGCATTCCTACAAAAAGGCTGGCAACGGCGTGGTGCAAACCCAACCGGTTGCTGTGGCGGCGTGCCTGCAAACTGTGGTCCGGATACCGTCACTTAAAATTTACCAACAGGATAGAAGATGGATTTTAACTTGAAGACGGAAACAGAAGAGCAAACGCTGATTGATAGCGTGCGCAATACGTTGACGGAGCAAGGTGATGCCCTCCGCCATCTGGCAGAAGTGATTGATGCAAACGAGTACAGCACCGCGTTATCGCTGATGCTGAACTGCAAAGGTCACGTTATTGTCTCCGGTATGGGTAAATCCGGGCATGTCGGGCGTAAAATGTCCGCCACGCTCGCCTCGACCGGTACCCCCAGCTTCTTTATTCACCCGGCGGAAGCTTTCCACGGCGACCTCGGCATGATCACCCCTTATGACGTGCTGATCCTCATCTCCGCCAGCGGGGAAACCGACGAAGTACTGAAACTCGTCCCCTCTTTAAAGAACTTCGGCAACAAAATCATCGCTATTACTAATAATGCTAACTCCACGCTGGCGAAACATGCTGACGCTACGCTGGAACTGCATATGGCGAACGAAACCTGCCCGAATAACCTGGCGCCGACGACCTCAACAACGCTGACTATGGCGATTGGCGATGCGTTGGCGATTGCGTTAATTCACAAACGCCATTTCAAACCTGATGACTTTGCCCGCTACCATCCGGGCGGTTCACTGGGCCGCCGTCTGCTGACGCGCGTTGCCGACGTAATGCAGGTTCACGTGCCCAATGTCGATATTAACGCTACTTTCCGGCAGATTATTCAGGAATTGACCAGCGGCTGTCAGGGTATGGTCGTAGTAAAAGAGAACGGCAAACTGGCCGGGATCATTACCGATGGCGACCTGCGCCGCTATATGGAAAAATGCGAAGACTTCGTTAACGGCACCGCTCAGTCGATGATGACCCGCAATCCGATCACCATGCCGCTTGATAGCATGATCATCGACGCGGAAGAGAAGATGACTAAGCACCGCATTTCCACGCTGTTGATCACTGATAGCACCCAGGATGTCATTGGTTTAGTTCGTATTTTCGACTAGATCCTGGCTATACAGAAATATAAGTAACCCCCCAGCGGTTTGTTGCCGGGGGGCTCAACGTTGAAAGTGACATGTCTACACACAAAGTAAAGTTGCTGGCTTCCTCGCTACGTGCGCGTACGGCCAAATTTAATCTTGCCTGGATCCAGCAACACCTTGCATGGATTGTAATTGCCGCCCCGATGGCGCTGCTGATCGTCTACCTGGTGATCTTCAGCCAGCCGCGTTATATGAGCGAATCCAAAGTCGCCGTAAAGCGCCCCAGCGATATTGAAGGCGCCAGCCTCAACGTCGGGCTGCTGCTTGGCGCGTCAAACCCCAGCTCCGCGGAAGATTCGCTGTATCTGAAAGAGTACATTAACTCCGCAGATATGCTGCGCGTGCTTGATAAACAGCTTAATTTCCACGACGCGTGGAGCAAAAGCGGGCTGGACTTTATCTATCATCTCCCTAAAAACACCACCTCGGAACAGTTCCTGAACTATTACCGCGACCGTGTTTCCGTAGTGTTTGATGATAAAACCGGCCTGCTGACTATTCAGACTCAGGGGTTTAACCCGCAGTTTGCCCAGCGCTTCAACCAGGCGGTATTAAAAGAGTCCGAGCGGTTTATTAACGAACTGTCGCACAGCATTGCCCGCGACCAGTTGAACTTTGCCGAAGATGAGCTGCGCCAGGCGCGCGCGCGTCTGGATAAGAGCAAAGCGGAGCTGCTGGCTTATCAGAACAAAAATAACATTCTCGACCCGGAGGCCAGCGCCACTGCGGCGACCTCGCTGGTGATGACCCTGCAAGGCAAGAAAGTGGAGCTGGAAGCCGAACTGCGCAACCTGCTCACTTATTTGCGTGAAGACGCGCCGCAGGTCATCAGCACCCGCAACGCCGTTAAAGCGCTGCAGGCACAAATTGACGCCGAGCAGAGCAAAATCACCGCGCCGGACGGCAAACAGCTGAACAGCATGGCGGCGGATTTTGACGAAATTAAAGCGCGGGTAACTTTCGATACTGAAATTTACTCCATGGCCATTAAGGCAATTGAGAAGACCCGCCTTGAGACGGCCCGCAAATTAAAAGTGTTGTCGGTTATCAGTTCGCCACAGCTCCCTGAAGAGTCCAGCTTCCCCAACAGCGGTTACCTGCTGGCAAGCTGGCTGCTGGTTTGCTGCCTGCTGTTCGGCACCATTAAATTGCTGCTGGCCGTAATTGAAGATCACAAAGACTAATTTTTGACGCACGCAACGTTACAGAGTTGAACATGAAATTACTGAAATCGGTACTGCTCCTTCTGGTCTGCCAGGCGGCATATGCGGCAAGCCCGACCGACATCACGGCCGATCCCAATCTGACAGGGGCGGCCCCGCTGCCCTCGCTTATTTCCGGCAAAACGGAAGAACCCCAGACCGCATCTGGCTTTGACGACACGCCGCCGCCGGTGGCCGCCGCGCAGCCAAGCCGTATGTTCGGCGCGCAGCTGTTTACCTCTATCAGCGCCGCTTCCGGCGCGGGCCTGGGCTTTAACCCAGGCTATGTGATCGGCCTTGGCGACACCATTCAGGTGCGTCTGTGGGGCGCGTTCCAGTATGACGGCGCGCTAACCGTTGACCCGAAAGGCAACATTTTCCTGCCGAACATTGGCCCGCTGAAAGTCGCTGGCATGACCAACGCGCAGCTGAACAACACGGTGACCAACAAGATCAAGGAGGTTTACACCTCTAACGTCAACGTTTATGCCTCGCTGTTGCAGGCGCAGCCGGTGAAAGTGTTCGTTACCGGCTACGTGCGCAGCCCCGGCCTGTATGGCGGCGTGGCGTCTGATTCGCTGCTCTCTTACCTGAGCAAAGCAGGCGGCGTGGACAGCGAACGCGGCAGCTATGTTGATATCACCGTCAAACGCGGCAAGTCGGTGCGCTCAAGGGTGAACCTGTACGATTTCCTGCTTAACGGTAAGCTGGGGCTGTCGCAGTTTGTCGACGGCGACACCATCGTGGTTGGCCCGCGTCAGCACACCTTTAGCGTGGAAGGCGACGTCTTCAACAGCTACGATTTTGAATTCTCCAACAGCACCATTCCGGTAACGGAAGCACTGAGCTGGGCGCGTCCTAAGCCGGGCGCGACCCACATGACGATTATCCGCCAGCAGGGCGCGATGAAGCGCAGCGAATACTACCCGCTGAGCTCCGCGCCGGGCCGCTCGTTGCAGGATGGCGACAAGCTGATCATCAGTTCCGACCGCTATGCGGGCACTATTCAGGTGCGCGTTGACGGCGCCCATTCCGGCGAACATGCCGTGGTACTGCCGTACGGCGCAACCATGCGCCAGGTGCTGGCGCAAATCCGTCCGAACAGCATGTCTCAGCTCAGCGCGATTCAGCTTTACCGCAAATCGGTTGCTATTCGTCAGAAAGAGATGTTGGACCTGTCGCTGCAAAAACTGGAAGAGGCTTCGCTGTCGGCGCAATCCTCCACCCAGGAAGAGGCGCGTCTGCGTATGCAGGAAGCGCAGCTGGTGAGCCGCTTCGTAGCGAAAGCGCGTACCGTGGTGCCGAAAGGGGAAGTGGTGCTCAATGAGAGCAACATCGACTCCGTGCTGCTGGAAGATGGCGATGTCATCATGATCCCGGAGAAAACGTCTCTGGTGATGGTGCATGGCGAAGTGCTGTTCCCGAACGCCGTAAGCTGGCAGAAAGGGATGGATGCTGACGACTACATCAAAAAATGCGGCGGCCTGACGCAGAAATCAGGTAATGCGAAAATCATCGTCATCCGCCAGAATGGCGAATCGATAGATGCCGACGACGTCGACGATCTGCGTCCCGGTGATGAAATCATGGTCCTGCCGAAGTACGAATCGAAAAATATCGAAGTTACCCGTGGCATTTCGACCATTCTTTACCAGCTTGCCGTTGCCGCCAAAGTGGTGTTGACGCTGTAACAAGCCGGTTCTTAAGTCTTTCCCCGGCACAGGCCGGGGAAAGCTATTTATCCATTCCGGATTTTTTCTTACTGAACAATGTATTGATGGAGCGAATGAACAGCGTACTGGGCGTTTATTCTGGCGGCATCTGGCGTATTCCCTATCTGGACAGTTTCCTGCCCGGCGAGCGTGTCCGACTCTCGCCTTTTAAAGCCATCCCGGCCAATGTCAACGCTATCGCCGTCTGGGGCTATCGCCCGAGCGCGCAAAAACCGGCTGCGCTGGCGCAGGCTGCGGGCCTGCCCGTTATTCGCCTGGAAGATGGGTTTATTCGTTCTTTAGGGCTTGGCGTACAGGACTGCCCTCCCCTGTCGATAGTGATCGACAGACTGGGTATCTATTACGATGCCTCTACCCCCAGCACGCTGGAAACACTGGTACAGGACCGCGAGGGAAATCGCCCGCTGGCAGATGAAGCCCACGGGTTAATGCGCGCTATCGTGGATAGCGACCTGTCGAAATACAACCAGGCGCCGCCGTTTATTCCTCCCGCCGTGATGCCGGACGCGGTGCTGGTCGTCGACCAGACTTTTGGCGATATGTCCGTTGCGAAAGGCAACGCCAGCGCCGACAGCTTTCGCCTGATGCTGGAGACCGCGAAAGCGGAAAACCCCAATGCTGAGGTGTGGGTGAAAGTGCATCCGGACGTATTGTGCGGCAAAAAAGCAGGCTACTTTACCAGCCTGCAAAACGATCCGCGGGTAAAACTGTTTGCCGAAGACGTTAGCCCGCAGTCGCTGCTGCGTCACATGCAGAAGGTCTACGTAGTGACCTCGCAGTACGGCTTTGAAGCGCTGATGGCGGGTAAACCGGTTATCTGCTTTGGTCAGCCGTGGTACGCAGGCTGGGGGCTGACGGATGACCGTCATCCCCAGGCTGCGATGCTTGCCAAACGCCGCCAGCCCGCTACGCTTATCGAGTTATTTACCGCCGCCTACCTGCGCTATTGTCACTACCGGCACCCGGTCAGCGGCGAGCCGACAGGCCTTGCCGAGGTTGTCGACTGGCTGGCGTTACAGCGCAGCCACACGCTGGCGCGCCAGGGCACGCTGTGGGCGCCGGGGCTGAGCCTGTGGAAGACGGCCATCCTTAAGCCGTTCCTGAAAACCGCAGGCAACCGGGTGCGTTTTGCCGCTAAATGCCCACAGGCCAGCGCGCTTATCGCCTGGGGAACGCGGGGTGAAGCCCGATGGCAGGCACAGGCCGCCCGGCAAGAGATCCCACTCTGGCGCATGGAAGATGGCTTTATTCGCTCATCCGGGTTAGGGTCTGACCTGCTGGCGCCGCTTTCGCTGGTGCTGGATAAGAGCGGGATTTATTACGACGCCACCAGGCCAAGCGATCTGGAGAACCTGCTGAACGCCAGCAACCTGAGCGAACGCCAGCGCGCCCGTGCGCAGGCGCTGCGTTTGCTGCTGGTACAGAGCAAGGTCAGCAAGTACAATCTTGGCCAGGACTGGCATTTGCCGGCTGGAGCCGCGGGTAAAAAAGTGTTGCTGGTGCCCGGCCAGGTGGAAGACGACGCCTCTATTGCCACCGGCGCGCTATCTATTCGCACCAACCGCGACCTGTTGCGTACCGTGCGCGAGCGTAACCCGGAGGCGTTTATCGTTTTTAAGCCGCACCCGGATGTGCTGGTCGGTAATCGTAAAGGGATGGTTGACGTCGAGGATGTCGCCCGCTGGGCTGACTGCCAGGCGCTGGACGCGGACATCATTCAGTGTATTCAGCACGCTGATGAGCTGCATACCATGACGTCGCTTTCGGGTTTTGAAGCGTTGCTGCACGGCAAACGCGTATTTTGTTACGGCATGCCGTTTTATGCCGGTTGGGGCCTGACGCACGATGAGCATTCTATTGCCCGGCGTTCAAGCTCGCTTAGCCTTGATGATTTAGTCTGGCAGACATTAATTGCCTACCCGACCTATATCCACCCGCAACGCCTTGAGCCGATGCTGGCGGAAGAGGCGGCATTATGGCTGAGCGCCGCACCGCGCGGTGAAATGAAAATATCAAAAAAGAATATTGGCCGTTTAGCCAGACAGTACCGTAAGTTATTGATGTTTTATAAAGTTAGATTTGGTTAGCCTGCTCTCTGGATACATGGAAGATGATGCAAAACACAACCGTTAAGACATTACTCGCAGGGAAAAAATATCTGCTGCTGCAAGGACCGATGGGGCCTTTCTTTAATGATGTCGCTAACTGGCTGGAAACGCTGGAGCGCGAAGCGGTAAACGTTGTCTTTAACGGCGGCGATCGCTTTTACTGCCGCAATCGTCCTTATCTGACCTTCACCCAGACGCCAAAAGAGTTCCCCGGCTGGCTGAAAGAGACTGGAAGGATTACCCTTTCGATACCATTCTCTGCTTTGGTGACTGCCGTCCTTTGCATCAGGCGGCGCGGGCCTGGGCAAAAGCGAAGGGCATTCGTTTCCTGGCATTCGAAGAGGGCTACCTGCGCCCGCATTTTATTACGGTGGAAGAAGGCGGCGTTAACGCCTACTCTCCCCTTCCCCGCGATCCCGATTTTTATCGTCATCTGCCCGATATGCCCCCCGCAGAGGTTCAGCCGTTAAAGCCGTCTGCTGGACGCCGTTATATTCACGCGACCTGGTATTACCTGGTGGGCTGGCGCTATCGTCACGAGTTCCCCCGCTATCGTCACCACAAGTCTTTTTCGCCCTGGTACGAGGCACAGTGCTGGGTACGCGCCTGGTGGCGCAAGCAGTGGTACGGTTTTAAGCAGCGTAACGTGCTGGAGACGCTGCAAACGACGCTCGATCAGCGTTACTATCTGGCAATCCTGCAGGTTTATAACGACAGCCAGATTCGTAACCACAGCCCGTATGCCGACGTGCGCGATTATATTAACGATGTGATTTTCTCGTTTTCCCGCAAAGCGCCGCTGAGCCATGTGCTGGTGATCAAGCACCATCCTATGGATCGTGGCCATCGCCTGTACGGACCGTTGATTAAGCAGTTGAGTAAGAAGTATGGCGTGACAAGCCGGGTGGTTTACGTTCACGACCTGCCCATGCCGGAGCTGCTGACCCATGCGAAGGCGGTGGTAACGATTAATAGTACGGCGGGGATTTCAGCGCTGGTGCATAACAAGCCGCTGAAAGTGATGGGCAGAGCCCTGTACGACATCAAAGGCCTGACGTACCAGGGGCATCTGCACCAGTTCTGGACCGCGGACTTCAAGCCAGATATGAAGCTGTTCAAGAAGTTCCGCGCGTATTTGCTGGAGAATACACAGATTAATGCTGTGTATTATGGGGAGGAAAACGTACAGATTATTAATAACAACCCAAAACCAATTACGGGTTATAAATCAGCTCTATCCTAAGATACCCAGTATGTAAATAGAAGAGCGAAGTTTATCTTTCCCAGCGTATGTTTTGCTTAACTACCTTTGCAGGCGTACCTGCTATAATACTATTTGGGATTGTGAATTCTTTATTCACAAAAGATGAAGCACCAACGACACAACCGCTAGGTATTACGCTTCCCTTAGAAATAATGACTCTTGCTGCAATCCAAACATGATCACCAATCATTATTTTTTTGGCAGGATTAAGACGTTCCCCAGTATTAATATCATAAATTTTATGAACATCTGTTGAGCGTATTTCTATCTCCCTTGAAAACATGCAATCGCTTCCAATTGAAACATCCTCATCTCGACTTAAAATATATACACCTTGAGCAGTGGTATTTTTACCAATCTCCACAATCCTATTTGAACCAACTATAAGTATATGCCCAGTAAATTTAACATCATCGCCAAAAATTAGCTTATTATTATGCCCTTTTATCACTATTTTAAGGGAGTTACAGTAAAAGTTCGCACTAAAATCAATCAAATTTCCGGAAGATTGTCTCCAAAAATTGATCTGGTTATCTCCAATGGCATCAAAATCTAGATGTTGGATGGTATTCGCAGATACGTTGCCTGTGATTTTAATATTTTTCATCTTTTCCCCAGTTGAGGCGCATAGCAATAAAAATGAGATATTGCAATCTCACTGTATAATTATTTTAAGGAACCAAATCGAGACTGATATTTCTTTTTCAAGAAATCAACATTTTTCTCGATCCATTCCTCCAGTATATATGGTGATGAAGCAAGTTTTGTAGCATCCGTAAGGTAACGCTCACGTTTTCTTAGTGCGGCTATCATATAATTAGCAAGCTGACGATGACTTTGTCCGGTTTTAACAGTTGACCATCGACCCGGTGGAAACCAGCGAGGAGTGGTAACTACTGCTTTACCACAAGCGCATGCTTCATAAACACTTAGAGGTACGCCAGGACTGATAGAAGCTGTAAATAGAACATCAATACGCTCATAATCTTCTGGACCGGCAGCTCTTTGCTCATATATACCTAATTCAGCTATATGCTCTAATCCACGACCAATCATTATTACATCAAAATCAATTTCTTTTTTTGCAGCCAAAACGACTTTTTTGAAAACGTCGGAACCTTTCCATCTAAGCCTATTCTCTCCACAAAAAAACCCAACTGTTGGACGTTCCGGTATAGTTTGAAAGGGCTGTATAATTTTTCTAGCACCGATAGGAATAATTACTGATTGACCATTAAAACCGCTTCTTCTCCATAGCCATTCTTGCATAGGATGCGTAAATACAACTCCTAAGCACGCGTTAAATAAATGTATATCATGAGGTTCCATATTGTGAACTTGCACGACAGTTTTAGTAATGTCTGGCGAAAATTTCATTTCCGAAGATCTAATACATATCCAGGCATCATTTTTTCGTTCTGGGCTAGTACTTATTTTGCAGCCTAACTGTTGAAATTGTAATTTCAGATCATTAAAAAGCCAGCCTTTATCAAGACAAAATGCATTAACTGCTTTCATGGATTTTCTTCACAGTATTAATAAGTTGGGTGTCAATTTTCTTGGAAACTAAATCTAAAGCTTTTTTAACACTCTGTAATTCATTCTTTATAATTAAGATGTCATCTAATTTAATATCAGCATCTTCAACTTTTTCATCTTCTTTCTCATCAGATTTGTTAAGGCTGGTGAGATGTTTCATTTTTATAAGATAGTCTAAAGCTTCTTCTGGTGTTATATATTTTCTTGTCAAAGGATTTAAATACTTTGGATATAAAATATAAGCAGCAGTAAATAACTCATCTATAGTTAAAGTACGAGTTCTCCGTGGGTTTAGTTGGCGATCATCAGTTAAACCCCAACCAGAATAAAATGGGCACCCCATTGTTGTTACTTTAATATTTCTTATTAGAGCCTCAAAACCAGCTAAGGAAGAAATTGTATATACATGATCGATAGTTTCCAATGCTTGCGAAAGGGGCAAATCTTCAGTAATAACTTGACAAATGTTCTGTACATCTTTGGGATCGGATTGAAATTTTCTAAAACCATTCAGAACATCAGGGTGTGGTTTATAAAATATTTGAGCATCAGGATTTTCGAGACGTGCTATTGTTACAAGCTCATTGTTTGTATATTTTATAAGCGACCCATATTCAATAGAAGCATCGTCTTCAACTTGACCAACAACTAATATACGTTTTCCACTTTTTAAGCCATAAATAGCATTTATATCAATTGGGTTAGAATTATTATATTTACTTATACCTGATTTAATGAGTTTTTCTTTAAAGTTACGACCTCGCTCTAATAATTTCTCATCAAAGTCGAATGTGTTTAACAATGATTCAAGATCTGATTCTTCCCTAGCGTTAAAATATAATGTTTTAGAATCAAAATTGAGTGAAAGAGGCGGTGTATGAGCGGCTCCAAGACCAACAGATCTGAGAAAACCATCCTCAACATAAGTTTTTTTAATATCAATTGATTTGAAAGCTTGCGGTAAACGCATTCCCCAAATAAGCAATTCAGCATTTTTCTGACTATTGATTTTTTTTATCCAGCGTTCAATCGTAGCCTTATCTTTAAAATTGAATGGAACATAAATAAATTTTTTATCGGGAAACCAAGTTTCGATGATAGGACGCTTCCAATCATTAATATGAAAGCCAAAAACAGTAGTAACAGTTGGTTCTAGACTATCAGAAACTTCTACAGGGACTTTTTGTACAATTTCACGCTGGCGGATAAGCACATCCAGTGCTTGTTCAGGAGTAATATATTTCCTATAAATAGGATCAAAATATTTTGGATAAAGAATATATGAAGCGGCAAATAACTCATCAATGGTAAGAACGCGATTGCGTCGACTATTTTCTTGCCTATCGTCGGTTAATCCCCAACCTGAATAAAAAGGACAACCTAAAGTTGTAACTTTAATATCCCTGATCAGTGCTTCAAAACCAGCTAATGAAGAAATAGTATATACATGATCAATTGATTCTAAAGCTTGTGATAAAGGAATATCTTGTGTAATAATTTGGCAGAGATGTCTTACATCTTTTGGGTTAGATTGATGTTTGCGAAACCCATTGAGTACGTCAGGATGCGGCTTATAAATAATTTGAGCATCGGGGTTCTCCATATGGGCAATCATAACTATATCATTATTTGAATATTTAGTTATTGATCCATATTCTATAGATGCATCATCTTCTACTTGGCCTATAACTAAAATACGTTTCTTTTCCTTAGGGCCATATATTTCAGTAATATCACTTCTTGCTGAGTTATTATACTTACTTATTCCAGCTTCAATCAACTTCTTTTTAAGGTTTCTGGCTCTATCTAATAAATCCTCATCAAAATTATAAGTATTAAGCAAATACTCGAGATCTGATTCTTTACGCGCATTAAAGTACAAGGTTCTTGAGTCGAAATTAAGGGAAAGCGGAGGTGTATGTGATGCACCTAAACCAACAGAACGAATGAAACCATCCTCAATAAATGTTTTCTTAACTTCAAGTGAAGCGAACGGCTCAGGTAAATTCATGCCCCATATAAAGAACTCAGCATTTTTAGTATTTTTTATTCTGCGCAACCAATCATTTTTTATTTTATTATTCTTGAAATTGAATGGAACAAAACAAAATTTCTTGTCGTTAAACCAAGATTGCAGTATTGGCCTTTTCCAATCATTAATATGAAAAGCAAAAATGACACCATCGTTTTGTGGATTGTTTTTTTGCTTATAATTAGCAATGGCATCCCTAAAAAATAAGGAGGGGTTAGATAACAGTTTCTTAATTTTTCTGTTCATTAAAGTGGTTGCCTCAGCTGGTTACGCTTAGATTCAATAAATCCATTTGCAATGCTAAATAACTTATAAATCTTTTGGATTAGTTTATGAGATTATTTTCAATGCGATTGTTTTTACCGTTATCAATAATTGGTCTGCTAACAGATTCAAACCGATTTTGACTAACAATATTTTCGTCAGCGTAGTCTTGATAATATAAACCAGCACTGTCGATAGCTTTATCACCACAGTCCATGTGCTTTAAATTCTTTCCCTGCCTTGAAGCTAGCCAAATACCAACCTTTTCATTATAAAAATAATTACCTTTTATAACATTAAAATTAGCATGCATTTTTCTCAATTCTTGAGTTCCGCTATGAAATTTCTCACTACAATTTTTATATATGAAAACTCCACCTTTGCCATTATTTTTAAAAGTATTGCCAATCACAATGTTTTTCTGTGAAGAGTCGATAGCTATTGCTTCTCTTACTGGCCGATTGTTTCTATATCCATTATTCTCAATAAAATTACCTTCTATTCTATTTTTCCTTGAATCATGTTCAAGATAAATGGCTGTGGCACCAGAATTTTTTATAAAATTATTCCTAATTGTAACCAGCGAAGAATAATCATCCAAAAATATACCGTTTTTACCAGAATTAATTATGTGATTATTGGCAATCGTTATATTATGAGGGGTCTTAGCATATCTATCTGGAACATTAGATTTATTAATATCTTTACCCAACCATGAGACGCGTATTCCAGAGTCTCTTGCGTTTAAAATATTACAGTTTTTAATAGAGATATTATTTATTTTTTTCCGTCAGAGCTAATAACTATTCCATCTTTGAATCCTTCTGCATCAACAGTAGCGCTATTACAATCAAGCGTAGTATTACTCATATTTATAACTATTCCGCCTTTATAAATACACTTATCATCAAGCGTTACTACACCTTCTGTGACTTGTGGTAGAAGGCATATATTTTGAGCAAAGGCCGGAAGAGATGATATACAACTTAAGATACAGATGATGTTTCGGCGCAGAGTTAATTTTGCAAATTCCATAGCTCGCCTTAATGATGAAATTATTCATTCCTCTTCGAGAATATACTCTTCAATGGCTTCATCTATAGAGTCATATAATTTGATGCTTTCTCTACCAACCAAAAGAGCTATATCGCAATACTTTTTCAATGAATGAAGGCTGTGAGAAACCATAATAAAATTAGAGATATTTCTCTTACTTTCAAAAAGTTGCATGCATTTTCTTTTAAAACGGGCGTCACCAACCGCTGTTACCTCATCAACTAAATAGTAGTCAAAATCAAATGCCATGCTTAAACCAAACCCTAGTCGAGATTTCATTCCCGATGAATAAGTTTTGATTGGCATATCAAAATATTTACCTAGTTCTGCAAACTCTTCTACGAAAGATACTTTTTCCTTAAGTTCGCCACGATGAGCATACAGGCGAGCAACGAACTTTACATTTTCCCTTCCCGTCAAACTCCCTTGGAATCCACCAGATAAACCGACAGGCCATGAGATTGTTTTGTTGGTACAAATTTTCCCACTATCAGGCCTGTCAATTCCACCAATCATTCTCAATAGTGTTGATTTACCAGCGCCATTACGCCCAATCAAAGCTATGCTTTTATCCGCTGGTAATTCTAGGTCCAGTCCCTTAAAAACGTAATGTCTTCCTTTTGGTGTCTTGTACGATTTAGTTAATTTACTGATTTTAATCATGATGTTAGCATTGCCTCTTCGCTTATACGATACATGACTAATCCGATAAAAAGTGCACCAAGAGCACATATCGAGAGATAACCTATACTGACATCACCACTTGTATAACTAGCTACAACCGATTCACGGCTTAGCTCTATAGCATGTACTATCGGGTTCCATAAAAGATAAGACCAATAGTCTTTAGGTATAGCATGTAATGGAAACATTACGCATGACATAAAGTATAGAGGTTTAATTATAATAGGTAAGAACTTCTCCGTTTCAGGGAAAGTATTACCCAAAACCATGAATACAAGACCAATTCCAAAAGAAAAAATAACAAGTAGGGTCCAAGTGGCTACTAAAGTAATTACATGATTAAATGCGAACTCTTCACCTAATAAACCAACTATAGTCATTAGTATGATATAGACACCCACATATATTAAAGTTTCCAAAAGTGTGCGTGCAATAATAGTGTCTATTGGTTTTACTGGTCTATAATTAAAAAGGCCTTGATTTGCTTCGATAGCTCCAATTGAACGCGTAGCAATATGGCTAAAAATAAAATAAGGTATTAAGCCATTTAATAAAAATACCGGAAATGAAATATCCGGCATAGTTCGGTTTTTTATATAGCCAAATATACCCATTAAGACTATAAGATGCGCAGCAGGTTCAAGTATTGCCCACAAGTACCCTAACCGATACTTACCAAAACGCGTTTTTATCTCGCGTAAGAACAGCGCTTTCACCGCTGCTTGCTGAACTTCCAAACCACTTCTGGCCATGGGTGATCTCACCTTGACGTCTTGAGACACGCTACCGCCCCTGGCTATAGCTACCAGAGTGCTCGGTGCGCAAAATATGAGCATGCCAATAATTAGGCAGCTAACTGTAACAAAAAGCAGAAAAACGCTTTTCGATGAATTGTGTTGTTTGTAGGAAGGTGAAGTAATAAGCGTTAATAAGCGGAAATCTTCCTGACGCAAACGTCCTTAAGTCTAAATCGGCTCTAAATGTAACGGGGTATCAGGACAAATCCTATAAGTTCTAACCTATCAATTGAACTTTATTAATCATCACTAACTATTTATAAGATAAATCCCTTGAATGGAGCTGAATTTTTATGTGAGATCATATGGTTATAATCTGTTCATTTTCGTGCCCATTTCTCAAATTCCGTTTCTATAGAAGAATTTTTATCGAAACTCAAGCAAAACGCTTTGTATCACTCCTGTAGTTTTTTTCAATTCAGCCTCGGTTAACCCCTTAAAAGAGGTAGTACTGTGAAAAGCGATCTCGTCATAAAGGCAGGCTGCTAGTGTGGATATGGTTTCACACTCCCCTCATCGCCAGCGCATCATCCAGTTCCCGGTAGGACTCCACCAGCTTTTCAAGCGTTGCTCTGTTAAGTCCGCTCGGGTTAGGCAACACCCAAACCTGAGTCACGCCAATAGTGAATTTCTGTTTCCCCCAGGGCGCTCCGCGTACGCTGAAAGCTTGCTCAAAGGCTTTCTTACCCAGCACCGCCAGCGCAGCGGGCTGGTAGTCCTCAATCTTTTTAATCAGATCCCTGCCACCAGTCCTAAGCTCATGCAGCTCCACTTCACTTGCCTGCACCGTCGGTCGTTCAACCAGCATGGTGATTCCGCAGCGCGTATCCAGCAGGTGGCGTTCCTCTTCTGGCTTAAGTAACCGATCGGTGAAGCCAGCCTGGTGGATGACTTTCCAGAATCGATTGCCGGGATGGGCAAAATGAAATCCCGTATGGGCTGATGACTTACCGGGGTTAATACCGCAAAACACGACGCGCAAGCCAGGCGCCAGGATGTCATGAATCATTTTCACTCCTGCTTTATATATAGAGGCATAAGTATAAAGGATTGAAAATGTATTGCTTACAAAACAAGCAAGCGGATAGCAGACGCTGGATCGGTTGCGGAAGTTACTTTATAATCCCCGACCACGGCCCCTTAGCTCAGTGGTTAGAGCAGGCGACTCATAATCGCTTGGTCGTTGGTTCAAACCCAACAGGGGCCACCACATTTTAGGCTATTGTGACACTAAGCCACTCATCAAGAATGGCTTGTTTTTTCTTCTTTGCATGGCATATTTATTTCAAAGCAAAATCCTATAAGATGTACTTCTATTGAAGCGAGGCAACTATCATACATCCTATATTTCCTTAGGATTGATGTTGATCATTTCGTTTTATAAACAACATTTTATTAATTAATCTCATTTTGAAATTTATTTCTATAGCTTATGCTTTTTTGATAACCTCACTCTTTTAAAACATTTTTTATTTTAGAATGTATTTATTTATAAACAAGATTTCCCCTCACTTAAAAAAGTCTTTGCTGCTGGCCATATACAGAATTAAAACCGCAAATCCGCCTACAATACTTAACAACTGCTAATTTGTACACTTACAGCCAAACAACAGGTTATGGTTAAAATATTCATCACCTTGAACAAACCATTCATTTGATAAATACATTTACAACTTATCATATATCCCATAAATATATTTCATCGAAATATAATAATTTATGAAATTAGAAAAAATGGTGTATGATGTATTTATAATTACTCTTAGGACACAATTTATGGAACACCTAATTAAATTATGGCTGACGCCGAATCAATTGAAAGAAATCAAAAATGCCCTTTTTACAAATGAAGATGAAGAGAAATTCATTTTTAATGCAATTCAAAATGAAATCAAAAATCGAAACAATCCTCTAAAACCTAAGATGGATGCTACGATTTATAATCCCGAACTGATAAGTAACCTTGAAGGCATCACCGACCTTGCATTTTCCATTAATGAAAGGATCAACCATATTCTGAAAATTGTAGAATATGAGATTTCAAAAGTAAGTAATAAGAATAATTGATGCATATAATAAAGGTGTCTTCATAAGTCTATGGAGACATTGGCTTTTTTCAATCTCATAGCCCTGACAATAAGAATGCTTCACTAATTACCTAGCCTGACGTCAATCTTAACTTAAAATACCATTGTAATAAATCGCTTAATTTATAGTAATTAGCACAAAACTATTAACTTAATACTTTTGCTGTTATAAAAAGCGTGTGAATATTTGTGCTCGGGCTTGGAAGCTTATTCCTTAATTAAATCACTTCTTGTTAGCAACATCCTTTTACCAGCTTACTCGCTTGTAGCTCTGTGTCATATCTACATCTATCTTTTCCTTTCGCAGCCTTCACCCCCCACATCGAGGGTCGGTTTACCCCATCCTCCCAGAACGAGTTGTGATTCACCTCAAAATTACGTTATTGCATTCTTGTATGGTAGTTCTATCAATGTCATTTTTCATTGCAAATTATTATTACTATTAATGAAGGGCAACATTATGAAAATTGTTAGGGCAGAAGTCTTTGTCACCTGTCCGGGACGCAACTTCGTTACTCTTAAGATAACTACCGATGATGGGATTGTCGGTCTGGGCGATGCCACCCTCAATGGACGTGAGCTTTCTGTCGCCTCATATCTGAAAGACCACCTCTGTCCGCAACTGATTGGCCGCGACGCGCAGCGTATTGAAGATACCTGGCAGTACTTCTACAAAGGCGCGTACTGGCGTCGCGGGCCTGTCACCATGTCGGCGATTTCCGCTGTCGATATGGCGTTGTGGGACATCAAAGCGAAAGCAGCGGGTATGCCGCTGTATCAGCTGCTGGGCGGCGCGTCCCGTGAAGGCGTGATGGTTTACTGCCACACCACAGGCCATACCGTTGACGAGGTGCTGGACGACTACGCCCGCCACCGGGAAATGGGCTTTAAAGCTATTCGTGTGCAGTGCGGCATTCCGGGCATGAAGACGACCTACGGCATGGCGAAAGGCAAAGGGCTTGCCTACGAGCCGGCCACCAAGGGGCAGTGGCCGGAAGAGCAGCTGTGGTCAACAGAGAAATACCTCGATTTCACCCCCACACTGTTTGAAGCCGTGCGTAACAAATACGGTTTTGATGAGCATCTGCTGCACGACATGCACCACCGCCTGACGCCCATCGAAGCCGCGCGCTTTGGCAAAAGTATTGAAGAGTACCGTCTGTTCTGGATGGAAGATCCGACCCCGGCCGAAAACCAGGAGTGCTTCCGCCTGATTCGTCAGCACACCGTTACGCCGATTGCCGTGGGTGAAGTCTTTAACAGTATCTGGGACTGCAAACAGCTCATTGAAGAGCAGCTTATCGACTATATCCGCACCACCATTACCCATGCGGGCGGCATCACCGGCATGCGCCGTATTGCTGACTTCGCCTCGCTGTACCAGGTACGCACCGGTTCGCACGGCCCGTCGGATCTGTCCCCTATCTGCCACGCCGCCGCCCTGCACTTTGACCTGTGGGTGCCGAACTTCGGCGTGCAGGAATATATGGGCTACAGCGAGCAGATGCTTGAAGTCTTCCCGCACAGCTGGACGTTCGACCAGGGCTATATGCATCCGGGTGAAAAGCCGGGGTTAGGCATTGAGTTCGATGAAAAGCTGGCGGCGAAATATCCCTACGATCCGGCCTGTCTGCCTGTCGCCCGCCTGGAAGATGGCACCCTCTGGAACTGGTAATAAACCGCTACCCTACAAAAAGGAAAAAAAATGAAATTTAAACCCAGCCTGTTAAAAACACTGTTGTTCACTGTCTCTATTTCATCATTTTCTGCCATGGCAGCGGATTATTCACTCAATCTGTCCACCTCCCTGTCGCCGGATGACCCCATCTACAAGGGGCTGCAATCCTTTAAGAAAGAGGTCGAAAAGCGCAGCGATAAAAAAATCCGCATTAAGCTATTTTCCTCCGGCCAGCTTGGGGCAGACAACGAACTGTTACAGCATGCCCAGTCAGGCAGTAACGTAGGGATCATCGTTGATGGCGCTCGTCTGGCCTCGTTTGTGCCTGAACTCTCCATCCTGCCCGCGCCTTTTGTCTTCCCGGATTACGCCGCGCAGAAAAAATTCATTCAAAGCGACGTGTTCCGCTCGTGGGAAGACCGGCTGGGCGGCGCATCCGGGCTGGTGCCGCTCTCCTTCAACTGGTATCAGGGCGGGCGCATGCTGGTAACGAAGAAGCCAATCCACACGCCTGAGGACCTGCACGGCGTTAAAGTCAGGGCGCTGGAAGCGCCGGTCACCATTGAAACCATTAAATGCATGGGCGGGGAGCCGGTGCCGCTGTCCTGGTCCGAAATCTATTCCTCTATTCAGACCGGCATCGTGGACGCGGCAGAAGCCCAGCCCACGGCGGTATACGGCTCCAAGCTGTACGAAATCACTAAGAACATCACCAAGACCAACCATATCCATTTAATGACCGGCATTATCGTGTCGAAGAAATGGATGGACTCTCTGCCGGAAGACCTGCAGAAAATCTTGCAGGAAGAGTCAGAAAAACAGGGCAACCTGGCGTCGGAAGAGACCCTCAAGAAAGAGCAGGAGCTGCTGGGCGTCATGGCGAAAAGCGGCGTCAGCGTGGATGAAGTAGACGTCACGCCGTTTAAGCAGGCCTGCGCTTCCGTGCCTGAAAAACTGGGCCTGAAGGATGCATACGATCAGGTTCAGAAAGTGATCGCAGAGTAAAAGTAAAACCAGAGGTATGCGACCCGGCATACCTCTCCTTTTATTAAAGGACGGATTATGTATAACCGCTTTCGTCAACTCGAACTCGCTATTGCGAGAATCGGACTGGCTTCTATTGTGATCATCATTCTTGCCGGGGGGGTCGGACGCGCAATCGGCTATCCGCTGATCTGGTCGCTGGAAATCGCCATGGTTATTTTTGCATGGGTTTCGGTTCTGGCTATTGATTATGCCCTCCAGCTTCGCAGGCATATCGGTGTGGATGCCGTCGTGCGTCTGCTTCCCCAGTTCACCCGGCGCAGCTGTTTATGGTTCAACGAAGTGCTGATTCTACTCTTTCTGGGATGTGGCGTCTGGTACGGCTATAACTTCACCCTGACCACGGCCGGAAGCCAGCTTCCTGTCACCAGCCTCTCGTCGGCCTGGCTCAACAGCGCAGTCCCCACAGGCTGTCTCCTGATGTTCATAAATACAGCCCTGTATATGGTATCGGGGTGCCCGGAATCTGCAGAGGTATCTGAGTTATGATCCTGCTCACCTGTGTATTGTTTGTTGTCCTTTTAATTATCGGCATGCCGGTCGGGTTTGTGATTGCCATTTCCGGGCTGAGCTTCTTCTTTTTTGATGACTTCATGCCGCCGGGGATCGCATTTCAAAAATTTTCGGCTCCTACACAGTCTTTCCCTATTATGGCCACCCCGCTGTTTCTGCTGGTGGGCAACCTGCTGAACAAAACCGGCGTAACCGCCCGCCTGCTCGATTTCGTGCGTATCGTTTCAGGCTGGATGGTGGGCGGTATGGCCCAGATTAACGTCCTGCTGGCCTGCCTGCTGGGCGGGGTATCCGGCTCGGCAACCGCAGACGCCGCCATGCAGGCGCGCGTTCTTGGGGTGCCGATGGTGAAGCAGGGGTATCCAAAACCGTTTACCGCCGTTGTTATCGCGTTCAGCTCTCTGATTACCGCGACCATTCCGCCGAGTATCCTGCTTATCCTGTACGGCTTTGTCGGGAACGTCTCCATTGGCAAACTGTTCATGGCCGGGGTTATCCCAGGCCTTCTGCTGACGGTCATCCTGATGGGCACCAACTATGTGATGGTCAGAAAGATGAACATCGCGCCGGAGACGACCAGCCTGCCAACGCGCCATGACGTCTGGAAAGGGTTCAAAAACAGCTTCTGGGCGCTGATGTTCCCTATCGTACTGATTCTGGTCATCCGTCTGGGGTTCTTCACCACCACCGAAGCCGGCGCGTTTATCGTGCTGTATGCGTTTATCATTGGCCGGTTTATCTATAAAGAGCTGGATAACCAGGCGCTGTGGGAGGTGCTGAAAGACACTATCAGCGATATCGGCGTGGTGATGCTGCTGATCATGTCTGCGGCGATCCTCGGGCATATCACCATCATCGACCAGATTCCCCAGTCGCTGGCGGAAGTGCTGACAACGGTGACAGAAAACCCCTACGGCATTCTGTTCCTGCTGCTGGTGTTTATCGCGGTATCCGGGATGATTTTCGACGGCAGCGTGATTATCTTGCTGCTGACGCCCATCCTGCTGCCGATAGCGATGGAGGCAGGCTTCGACCCCATTCATTTCGGCATTATCTTTGTGGTGCTGACGCTGCTTGGGGCGAACACGCCGCCGGTGGGTATCTGTATGTATACCGTTTGCGGCATACTGAACTGCAATACGGTGTCGTTTGTCAGGGCTTCACTGCCGTACCTGATAGCGTTTTTCCTGTTCATCGGGCTGCTGGTGGCGTTCCCGTCGCTGATTATGTTCCTGCCTGACACCTTAATGTAAAACATCCTGAGCAAGGATTTCTGCTGCAGGCGTAACTACAATACGGCCCGTGCAGGCGTACGGGCTGCTTCGATTTTGTCCCTACAGATAACGCGCCACCCATTTCACCCTTCTTGCCAGAAAAACCGGCACCAGGCAGAGCGTAAAAATGATCGCCTGCCAGCAGATACAGGCAAAAAAGATGTGCAGAAAGTGAGCCAGATCCTGATACCAGGGATGGGTACGAACCAGCACAAAATCGGACGTCAGGTAGATGCCAAACACGCAGAGGGAGACCTCGCCTATCAACCGGCTCCGTTTCTGGATAGCGGGCAGGCTGGCGATATGCCTGAAGATGTAGAAAGCCGCGATGCTGGGCAGTGAAATATTAAGCAGCCCTAAATTACTCCAGAAAAGATATTGCGCAAAACCCTGTGAAAACTGCTGATAGCTGATCAGATCGGAAAAGATAATACAGGCAATAAAGACAATAATGGCGGCCACCAGCAGCTTTCTGTCGGGAACAATAAAGCGGTTAATATAATAACCGGCAAACAGGTAGCCGATGGGGTAACAAAACAGGGTAAAATCGGTCTGGCCGTATATGTTCACGCTGAAAATATGCCCCAACGCCATACTTAACCCCATTACCGCCAGGGAGATAATAATGACTATTTCTATATCGCGTTTTTCCAGCGCCTGCACCAGCCGTTGCAGAAAGGGCATGACCATTAACAAACAGAGATAAAGATAGACGTACCACAATGCGTTGGAAGCGGGCTTTTCAATCAACGACTTTATAACGGTGCCCGCCTCGCTCAGGCTGCCGGGAAAGCCGGGGTTCATGTTGTAGTAGAACAGCGAGAAAACCAGTAATACAGCGAACATCCGCCACATCCGCTGCAGGTGTCGACGATAGCCCTCCACCCTTCCCAGCAGTAGCGCGCCGGTCGCCATCAAAAACACCGGCACGGCAATGCGGCTGATATAAAAATAGGTTAGCGAAGAAAACCAGGTCACTGACGGTGAATAAGAAAGGAATATTTCACTGTTGGTATGGTTTACCAGCACTAAAAATATCGCCACTATTTTAGCGACGTCAATATATAAGGTTCTGTTAGCGCCCATGACACCCGGTTTAGTGAGAGGAATTTTAATTATTGACTGACTATAGCCTATCGCAAGCGCAAAACAAGACGAAAACTCTGCCGCCAGACTATTTTCTCTTAATAACACTCTCTAATGATTTTATTTTAAGCAGCCGCTGCCAATATAAAATATATTCTTATTGCTGCCGATAATAATAATGTGATGGCATTCATAAAATCGTTTTAAAGAAACGCGGCGTCAGCAAAACCGTTTGCTTTTTATCTTCTTTTTCCTCGGTCACGGAGGCTGACCGCCCCGGCAGGGCAGTAAACATTCAGCGAACGAATACTAAGCAACTGTAATTTATCGTCTGTATTATGGTTTTGGCCCTGTTAGCGTAGCGGCTCAGGTGCTAATCTGCGTGGATGAAGCGCGCCTGTTTCGTATTCATTCAGAACCCTCTACTTTTAACCTGTGCCTTGATAGCGCCTTAGCGAAACGCCATGAACAAACCTGTTAAACGGCTTGAGATCATTAAGTACGCCATAGAACTGGAAGATGATGGCATCATTCACAGCCAGCTTCCGATGTTAAAAAATGAGATTACAGACAGTGAACTGGCGTTCATCGTATGGGCGCTGGAAGAGAAAAACTATTCTGATGCGCTACGCGCCATCACTCACTGGCTGCAAAACCAGCGTTCCGTCGTGCACTGGCAGGATCCGCAGGTCGCCGCCAGCAAACTGGAACTCAAAGCGCTGGAAGAGCAGCTGCGCGAACTGATCGATAAGCGTAACGCGCGTATTCAGCTGCTGGATGACTTTAACGATCTCTATCTCACCCGTCTGGGGCCGCTGATGTCGCAGATATTGCGTCTGCGTAAGCTCCTTGCGGAGGCTGCCGTGCGTCGCCAGGAGGCGGAAGCGCGCAGGCGTGAGGCCGATTATCTGCGCTGCCAGCAGTATCTGGCGCAGGCGGTAACGGTGCTGGGCAAGCTTACGGAGCGCTGGCAAAGCATGCCGCCGCACTCCCCTCAGGCGGCGGAAGCGCGTAAGCATCTGCAGCAGCAGAATGCGCTTATCGCCTCGCTGCTGGCAGAGGCGCAGGAACTGGAACAGGGGTTAACGCGCGAAGACGAGCCGGCGCGTCAGGCGCGGGACGAAGCGCGCCAGGAGTATGAAGAGTATCAGGAGCAGCAGCACGATGCGGAAAAACGCGCGGGCTTTGAGCAGAAGATGTCGCAGGACGAGCGTGTCGAGTTAAAACGGCTGTGGCGTCAGGCCAGCAAATTGTGCCACCCGGACCTGGTGGACGGGGCCTTTAAAGAGGAGGCGCACGCCATAATGGTGCAGCTTAACCAGGCAAGGCAGCGCGGCGATTTAGGGGCAATTCGCGCTATTCTCACCCGCCTGCAAAAGGGCCTGGAGCCGCTGATGGCAAGCGATCTCCTTAACGATCTGGCGCGGTTGCGCCAGCGCATCGAGGAAGTGAAGCAGCACATCGCCAGTTTGATTGACGAGCTGAACGCGCTGGAGAAAGAGGAGTCGTGGCAGCTGGTGTCCTCATTAACCGATCAGGAAGGCTATTTCCGCCAGCAGGAGAAAGCCCTTGCCGAGATCCGCCAGACGCTGGAGCAGCAGGTCAGCGAAGCCGAATATGATGAGGTCGCATAGCGCGGATGTTTTACCCGGATGCGGCTTCGCCTTATCCGGGCTACTCGTACCCCGTAGCCCCGGTAAGCGTAACGCACCGGGGATGTCTTCCCGGATGCGGCTTCGCCTTATCCGGGCTACCGCGTCCCGTAGCCCCGGTAAGCGTAGCGCACCGGGGATGTCTTCCCGGATGTGGCTTCGCCTTATCCGGGCTACCCGCATCCCGTAGCCCCGGTAAGCGTAGCGCACCGGGGATGTCTTCCCGGATGCGGCTTCGCCTTGTCCGGGCTACCGCGTCCCGTAGCCCCGGTAAGCGTAGCGCACCGGGGATGTCTTCCCGGCTTACTTGTTGTGCCAGTAGGCCTGGCCGCGCACCCGTTGCGGGTCGATATCGTCCCGCTCAAACATTCCCAGCAGCGTTTTAACCACCGCGCCCTCGCCTGTCAGCCAGATGAAATAGTCATCCGCTGGCACCTGCGTCGACGCCAGCGCCTCTACCACCGCCTGCGGGTTATGGCCAACCACCCACTCAATGTTGTAATGACTCAGATGCGCAAGATAATCCTTGTACGCCTCGTCGCCAACGGTCACGACGGCGCGCACCTGCGGGCGCGACGCCAGCCGGTTTAACCCTTCCAGCCGACGACGCAGCGCGGGCATACCCGACTCATCGCACACATACAGCTGCCAGGCGTAATCTTCCGGCACCACCAGCGAACCACGCGGCCCGCCGATGGTCAGCGTATCGCCTGCGCGGGCATGCATGGCCCAGTCGCTCGCCACCCCACCTTCGTGGATGAAAAAATCGATCGCCAGTTCATGACGGCTCGCATCATAAAGCGGCGTGTAATCGCGGGATGCCGGTCGCGGCCCCTCACCCCAGAGGATGCCTTCATCGGTCACCTGCGGCGGGACAAAAACGCTCCCCGGCTGCGGGAAAAAGAGTTTGCTGTGATCGTCAAATCCCTGTGACGTAAACCCTTCCAGCGCCTCGCCGCCCAGCACAATACGCTGAAAGCCCGCGCTAATACGCTCAACGCGCAGCACGTCAAGCTGGCGGAACCGCAGCGTATTACGGACGCGCTGCGGATAACGTTGTTCTTTATCTGTCATAATCGGCCTTCGTGAATACGATATATCTAAATTTTCCAAATGATAATGATTGCTGTTTATCTGCAACGCAACCCTTTTTTAGATACGGCGATGAATAAGCGCACACATTGCCAACTTAAAAATAAAAGAGCTTAAATATCAATATATTATTGAATTATAAAAATCCAGCCTTGTTGCCACTTTGTTTTTAGATATAAATTAGATATATCAAAATAAGGAGAGATATAATGCAACATTCCCATCACCCTCATGGCGAACACCCCCACGGCGGCGGTCGCCGCCAGCGTTTTTTCGGCCACGGCGAACTGCGCCTGGTCATCCTTGATATCCTTACCCGCAACGCCAGCCACGGCTACGAGCTGATTAAAGCGATTGAAACCCTTACCCAGGGCAACTACAGCCCCAGCCCTGGCGTTATCTACCCCACCCTCGATTTTTTACAGGATCAGCAGTTTATTACCGTCAGCGACGATGAAGGCGGGCGCAGAAAAATAGCCATTACGCCGCACGGCGAAAGCTGGCTTGCGGAAAACCGGGAGCATCTCGCCCATATTGAAGCGCGCATTAAGGCGCGAAGCGTGGGCTTTAAACTGCGTAAAGATCCGCAGATGAAGCGGGCGCTGGAGAACTTTAAAGCCGTTTTAGATCTGAAAGTGAACCAGACGGAGATGAGCGCCGCGCAGCTTAAACAGATTATCGGGATAATCGACCGCGCGGCGCTGGAGATCTCCCAGCTCGATTAAGCCGCGACCGCTTCGTTACGCAGGCGGAAAACCTGCACCAGCTGCCGCAGATGCAGCGCCTGCTCATTGAGCGCCGCCGCCGCCGCAACGGACTCCTCCACCAGGCTGGAGTTCTGCTGCGTGGTGGAGTCAATAAGGCCAATCGCGCTGTTGATCTGCGAAATGCCATCGGTCTGCTCGCGGCTTGCCTGGCCTATCTCGCGCAGGATGAGATCCATCTCTTCCACATTGGTCACCATGCCGTTAATTAAGCCGCTGGCTTTTTCGACCAGCGCCATGCCTTCCCGGGCCTGGCTGGTGGAGTTTTCAATCAGCTGGCGAATCTCATTGGCCGACGAGGCGCTCTTCTGCGCAAGCTGCCGCACTTCCCCAGCCACCACGGCGAAACCGCGGCCATGCTCCCCCGCCCGCACCGCTTCCACGGCGGCGTTCAGCGCCAGGATATTGGTCTGGAAAGCAATGGCGTCGATGAGATTGATAATGTCCGACATCCGGTTAGAGGTGTCGTTAATCGCCCGCATTTTCTGGGTTACCTGCTTCATCATCTCGCCGTTGTTTTTTACCACGCTTGCGGCATCGGCAGAGAGGCCGGTCGCCTCGGTCGTGTGGTCGGCGGTATTTTTCACGGTGGCGGTGATCTGCTCCATCGAGGAGGCGGTCTGCTCTACGGAGCTGGCCTGTTCTTCGGTGCGCGCCGCCAGATCCTGGTTGCCAGCCACAATTTGCGCCGCCGCGCTGGAGATACTTTCCGACCCCGTCTGCACCTCATGCACAATCTCAACCAGCCGCTCTTTCATCTCCATCAGCGAGCGCAGCAGCAGCCCGGTTTCATCCTGGCTGCTGGAGTGAATAGTGCGCGTCAGGTCGCCGTTGGCAATCGCCCCGGCAAAGACCACCGCCTCGTGCAGCGGACGGGTAATCGCCCGCACGATTGCCCAGCCCATCAGCGCGGCAAAACCAACGCTTGCCAGCGCCAGCGCCAGCAATAGCAGACGGTCCGTGCGGAAATCATGCTGAACCTGCGCCCCGGCGTGGCGCATCTGCGCGTCGCGTATCGCAATCAGCGCCAGCACTTTTTCCTTGTAGGCTTTTTGCAGCGGCACGGTGGTATTCACCATTTCATTCATCGCCCCGGCGCGGTCGTTATTCTGCATCGCCTCCAGCAGGCGAAAACGGGAATCGAGGAACTGCTGGCGAACGACGCGGATGTCGGCCAGGATCTGCTGCGACTCTTTATCCTTCAGGTTGTTATTGAGGTCATTGAGCAAAGCCGTAATCTGGCCGCTGAGCGCATTGAGCTGCGCCTGCGCCTCGCCCTGCCATTTCCCTTCCGTATCCAGCAGCATCAGCTGCTGGGTGTTGACGAACGTCTGGAAGTCATCAATCAGCTGGTTAGCCTTTACCGTGGTCGGATAGTGTGTGTTAACGACGCCCTGCATTCCGTTATTGGTGCGATTCAGGCTATAGAGCGAGAGGCAGGAACTGGCAACCATCAGCACAATAAAAAAACCAAACGCAAAAAATAATTTCGTGCCAATTTTTACGTTACGTAAAAACATATATTCCCCTTGAGCCTGATAATAATAAAGGTAAAAAAAAGTCAGCCCGCCCGGAGCAAGGCAGTCGGCTGTCCCGGAAGCATACTGATTAATATTTCCACTTTTTATTATCGGTAAACGCAACGCTAACTTTATGAGTTTGATCGCTTTTTTATTTGATTATTGACTATAATGATAGATATCAACTATTAATAGAGATCTATCGATCGTTATATTGCACGGCACATAGCAAGACGAAAAATATATTAATCACGCTTAAATAGAGTTAATCAGTAATTAATAATGCCGATATTTTGATTCTGTTCGAGTAAATAATGGGCGATTATTAATATATTATTAACACCATATAAATATAATATTTACAGAGACGGGAGAATAAGCGGTAAATACCTCTCCCCGAGCGGGGAGAGGCGGCGCATAGCGCGGACAGAAGGTGATTAATGCAGTACCGATACCGCGTCCTGCAGGCGGCTGGCGCGGTGGCGCACCATGGCGGAGACCGAAGCGCTCTGCTCCACCAGGCCCGCGTTTTTCTGGGTGATGGTATCCAGTTCGGCCACAGCGTTGGTCAGTTCCGTCAGCCCCTGCGCCTGTTCTGACGTCGACTGGCTAATCTGCCCAATCAGCGCCGTTACGTTCTGTACCTGGCTGACGATATCATCCATTGTTCTTCCGGCGGCATGCACCTGGTCATAACCGGACTGCACCTTGCTGGCGCTGGCGTCAATCAGTTTGCGGATGTCGTTAGCGGCGCTGGCGCTGCGGCTTGCCAGATGGCGAACCTCCCCCGCCACGACCGCAAAGCCTTTGCCTTGCTCGCCCGCCCGCGCGGCTTCAACCGCGGCGTTCAGCGCCAGAATGTTCGTCTGGAAAGCAATATCGTTAATCAGTTTGGTGATCGAGCCGATACGCTGGGTGCTGTCGGCAATCTCATCCATGGTTTTCACCACGGTCTCCATCGCCCTGCCGCCGTGGCTGGCAGCGCTGCTTGCCGAGCTGGAAAGCTTGTCCGCCGCCGTCGCGGTCTGTGAATTGGTCTGCACCGACGCCGCCATCTGGCTCATCGTCGCCACCGTCTGTTGCACATTCACCACCGTCTGGCGGGTGCGCTCATTCAGATCTTCATTGCCTTTCGCCAGCGTTTCGCTTCCGCTCTGTACGCTGTGAACCTGGCTTGCCACGTCATGAATCAGCCAGCGGCACATCAGCCCAAGCTGGCCAATAGCGCGTAACGTCAGGCCCAGCTCATCGCTACGATTGAGGTGGGTCACGCTGTTGCGCTCGCCGGTGGCGACGCTCAGCGCCTGTTTTGCCACCTGCTCTACCGGGCGGATAATTTGCCATTCATAGCAGGCGCAGCCCAGCAGCATGACCAGCGTGCTTAATGCCAGCGCCGCCGCGCCGCTGCCGCACAGCCACAGCCCCGCCATCAGCATCGCCCACAGCAGCGCCATCACGCTGCGTGACCGCCAGCGCAGAGGCATCGACGGCACTTTTCCCCACCATCCTTTACTGACCACCAGCCCCTTATGGATCCGTTTGCTGCACCGGCCCTCCTGCAATGCTTTATAAAGCGGCGTGACGGCGGCAATCTCCTCCTCCGTGGCGCGGGTGCGAATAGACATATAGCCCGTCACTTTCCCGTTGCGCACCATCGGCGCGGCGTTGGCGCGCACCCAGTAGTGGTCGCCATTTTTGCGTCGGTTTTTAACGATGCCGCTCCAGGGCTCGCCCTGTTTAAGGGTGTACCACATATCGGCAAAGGCCGCTTTGGGCATATCCGGGTGGCGCACCAGGTTATGCGGTTTTCCTGTCAGCTCTTCCAGTGAAAATCCGCTTACCTGCGAGAAGGTGTCGTTAGCGTGGGTGATATAACTTTGCAGATCGGTGGTCGACATCAGAGTGGTGTCATCATCAAGGGAATATTCCCGTTGCGTGACGAAGGGAGGAGAAGACATGGCTGCGTCCTGTGCGAGTTATTTAAGTGTTAAAAGTTCTGGCGAATGTTATTTCGGCGATAATGAAATTATCTTTAACTGTTAAATTTGATTTAGATCGCAATTCGCCAAAAAACCGCACCGTTTGTATGATTTCTAACCCTATGATTTATATAGTTTCATAATGTTATTATTCATTAATGCTTATTTGAAGCGGTGCTAAAACAAGGCGAGGCATGCACTAAAACAGGGCAAAACGCGCAATAAACGTGCATATGTTGTTTATTTTTAAACCAGCCCAGACCGGCAAAACGCCGGTTATCGGGATCTAATCTCGCCGAACCCACTCTTCTCCTCTCGTTTATCCCGATTTTGCGTGGCAGCTTCGAAGTGGCGCAATCCCTGCAATACTTTAATCAGTATCATGTGATACGCCCGACCAGGAGCATATTTTGAACAGGTTACCTTCCAGCGCATCGGCCCTGGCCTGTAGCGCACACGCACTGAATCTCATAGAAAAGCGCACGCTTGACCATGAGGAGATGAGAGAACTTAATCGTGAGGTAAAAGAATACTTTCGAGAGCATGTTAATCCGGGGTTTCTGGAGTACCGAAAATCTGTTACCGCTGGCGGGGATTACGGAGCCGTAGAATGGCAGGCGGGAAGTCTGAATACGCTTGTCGACACTCAGGGTCAGGAGTTTTTAGATTGTCTGGGTGGGTTTGGCATCTTTAATGTGGGGCACCGTAATCCAGTTGTCGTTTCCGCCGTACAGAATCAACTCGCGAAACAACCTCTTCACAGCCAGGAACTTCTCGACCCGTTGCGGGCAATGCTGGCGAAAACGCTGGCCGCGCTCGCCCCCGGCAAACTGAAATACAGTTTCTTTAGTAATAGCGGCACCGAGTCGGTGGATGCGGCATTAAAGCTTGCGAAAGCCTATCAGTCGCCGAAAGGCAAATTCACCTTTGTCGCCACCAGCGGCGCGTTTCATGGTAAATCGCTGGGCGCGCTCTCTGCGACCGCGAAGTCAACGTTCCGCAAGCCGTTTATGCCGCTGCTGCCGGGCTTTCGCCACGTGCCGTTCGGTAATATCGACGCCATGCGCACCTTACTGAGCGAATGTCATAAAACCGGTGATGATGTCGCGGCGGTGATCCTTGAGCCGATTCAGGGTGAAGGCGGCGTCATTCTGCCGCCGCCGGGCTATCTTCCCGCGGTACGCCAGTTGTGCGACGAGTTCGGCGCGCTGCTTATCTTCGACGAAGTGCAAACCGGCATGGGGAGAACGGGCAGGATGTTCGCCTGCGAGCATGAAAACGTGCAGCCGGATATCTTATGCCTTGCCAAAGCGCTGGGCGGCGGAGTTATGCCCATCGGGGCGACCATCGCCACCGAGGAGGTGTTCTCCGTGCTGTTCGATAACCCCTTCCTGCACACCACGACCTTTGGCGGCAACCCGCTGGCCTGTGCGGCCGCGCTGGCGACAATTAACGTGCTGCTGGAAGAGAACCTCCCGGCGCAGGCGGAGCAGAAAGGCGATATGCTGCTGGACGGCTTTCGTCAGCTGGCGCGCGAATATCCCGATCTGGTGCAGGACGCGCGCGGTAGAGGGATGCTGATGGCAATTGAGTTTGTGGATAACGAAACCGGCTACGCGTTCGCCAGCGAAATGTTCCGCCAGCATGTGCTGGTGGCGGGCACGCTCAACAACTCGAAGACCATTCGTATCGAACCGCCGTTAACGCTGGCCGTCGAGCAGTGCGAGCAGGTGCTAAAAGCCGCGCGCACGGCGCTGTCGGCCATGCGCGTAGCGGTGGAAGAAGCGTAAACCCTCACCCCGGCCCTCTCCCTG
>NZ_HE578946.1:202801-210289 GCF_000321045.1 Phytobacter massiliensis JC163 | reverse complement strand
CTCACATTTCTGGCATCAGCCCCACAAAGGTCTGCTTTTTGCGCGGCTGCGACATTAACGCCTCCAGCTTCTCTACGCAGGCCAGATAATGGGGCGTTTTTTTATGCGCCAGCACCGCTTCGTCATCCTGATAGGCTTCATAAATCAGAAAACGGGTTTTGACCTCCGGGTCCTGCAACACGTCAAAACGCAGATTCCCCGGCTCCTGTACCGCCCCTTCGTGGTTGGCGCGAAACACCTCCAGGAACTCCTCTACCTTGTCCGGTTTGATATTAATTTCCACCAGCGTCACATTCATTGCTGCTCTCCCTGTTTCTCTTCCTGCCAGAACTGATACGCCTCGCGGGCGCTCATATTCTCATGTACCACTTTTTTCACCGCTTTCAGCATGGCGAGCGGCGCGCTGGACTGGAAGATATTCCGGCCCATGTCCACCCCGGACGCCCCCTGGTCGATGGCGCGAAAACACATCTCTAACGCCTCCTGCTCCGGTAACTTTTTGCCCCCGGCGATAACGATCGGCACCGGGCAGCTGGCGGTTACCTTCTCGAACCCCTCCTCCACGAAGTAGGTTTTGACGAACTGCGCCCCCATCTCGGCGGCAATACGGCTGGCCAGCGAGAAATAACGGGCGTCGCGGGCCATCTCTTTGCCGACGCCGGTGACGGCAAGCGTCGGCATTCCGTAACGGTTTCCGGCATCCACCAGCTTAATAATATTATTAATCGACTGATGCTCATGCTCGCTGCCGATATAGACCTGCGCGGCCACCGCACAGACGTTGAGCCGCAGCGCGTCTTCCATCGCCACCGCCACGCACTCGTTGGATAGCTCGGTCAGAATCGAGTTGCCGCCGGAGGCCCGCAGTACCACCGGCCTGTTTGTGGCAGGGGGAACGGTGCTGCGCAGAATGCCCCGCGTGCACATCAGCACGTCGGTTTCGGCGAACAGCGGCGCAATCGACAGGTCGATACGCTCAAGCCCGGTGGTCGGCCCCTGAAAATAGCCGTGGTCAAAGGCCAGCATCACTGTGCGGTTGCTCTTCGGGTTGAAGATGCGCGACAGGCGCGACTGCATTCCCCAGTCCAGCGCGCCGCACCCTTTCAGCGTATAGGGCGCGTTCTGCTGCGGCCGGTCGAGGCCAAAATCCTTGCCGTCTTTGATATCATCTAAATCCGCCATTGTTCCTCCCGTCAGAAATCGTATTTTCCAATGTTCTCTTTGGTGAACACCACCCGCTCCGGCAGCAGCACAATACCGTTGCCTTTCGCCTCATACTGATAGCCCTGGACGCTGTTAGGCTCGACTTTCAGCGTGCCGATATCTTTCACCTCCACGCTGTCGCCCACGTTCAGATCGCCTTTCTTCAACAGCTGGCTGGCCACGTTCACCGCGATCCGCCCCTGCTGCACCACATCCCACAGGCCGAAGGCTTTTACCGTGCCGCGCTCCACGTAGGGGCGCATCACATTCGGCGTACTGAAACCGACAATTGCGACGCCCTCGCGCTTAAGGTTCTCTGCCGCCTGCGCCGCAGCGGGCAGCGCGTTGGCGTCCGGGGCGATAATCGCGTCCAGATCCGGGTACGCTTTTAAGATCCCCTCGGCGGTCTGTAATGATTTGGTGGCGTCGTTATAGCCAAACTGGGTGGTCACCACCTGCCACTGGGGATGATCTTTCTCGATTTTGGCTTTCGCCTCTTTCACCCACTGGTTCTGGTCGGTCACCGTTGGGCTGGAGTAGAAAAACGCCACTTTGGCATTGGGTTTGCTGACCTGTTTGCCCGCCATCTCCACCAGCAGGCCGCCCAGCTGTTCCGGCGTTCCCTGGTTGATATAGATGCTGCGGCACTCCGGCTTGGTGTCGGAATCCCAGGTGAGCACCTTCACGCCGCGCTGCATCGCCCGCTTCAGCGCCGGGCAGAGCCCGTCAGGCGACACGGCGGAGACGATAATCGCGTTATAGCCCTGGTTGACGAAGTTGTTGATCAGCTGCACCTGGCCGGAGACGCTCGGTTCAGTCGGGCCGTCATAGGTGACATCCACCCCCAGATCTTTGCCCGCCTCTTTCGCGCCGTTGCCGCCGCTGGTAAAGAAGCCCACGCCAACCAGTTTGGGAATAAAGGCGATGCGGTCGGCGGCCTGAGCGGTTGCCACGCTCATCGCCAGCGCCATGACGCTGAGTTGCAGGTACTGTTTTGTCTTCATTGTTATGCTCCGATTGTTTTCTGCGAGAAAAGCCGCCGCCAGGCCGTACGCACCCACTCACGATGCAGACTCAGCGAACGCCCCATCACCACCACCACTAACAGCGCACCGGACAACGCGCTCGACACCTGGTTGGGGATGCCGACCATCTGTAACCCCTGCTGCAGATACCCCACCAGCAACGCCGCCAGCGCAGTACCCAGCACCGAACCCGAACCGCCATAGATATTGGCGCCGCCCAGCACGGCAGCGGTTAATGCGGGCATCAGCAAATCGCGCCCGAGATCCGAACGCGCAGAGCCAAAATAGGAGACCAGCACCAGCGCGGCGATGGCCGACGCCACGCCCACCAGGCCATAAAGGGCATAGGGCATGCCGTTGACCGACAGCGCCGCGTAACGCGCCGCCCGCGGGTTCTGTCCCAGTAAAAAGAGGTGGCGGCCAAAACGGGCGCGGTGGGTCAGCAGCCAGAAAAAGAGGGTGATAAGGGCAAACAGCACCAGCGGCACCGGCAGCCCCAGCAGCGTCAGGTTGGCGAAGGCGGTAAAGCTGTCCGGGAAGCCGCCAATCCCTTCGTAGCCGGTCGCGCCCGCCATGCCGGAGAGCAGCAGCGCCCCGCCGCCGTAGAGGTAGAGGGTGCCGAGCGTAATCACCAGCGGGCTGATGCCGGTGTAGTGAATCAGCGCGGCGTTAAACAGCCCGCACAGCAGGCCCAGCAGCAGCGTCAGCGCAATCGCCAGACTCATTGGCCAGCCCGCCTGCATCATCACCCCCAGCGCAATGGCGCACAGACCGATGGTGGAGCCCAGCGAGATATCAATCCCGCCGCTGATGATCACAAGCGTAAGCGGCAGCGCCACAATGCCGATGCAGATAAAGTCGCTGGTGCTGAACAGCAGCATATTGATATCCAGCATCCGCGGGTTGAGCGCGCCGAAAAGCAGGATCTCCAGCACCAGTAACAGCAGCAGCGCGAATTCCCAGTTGAGCTTCATTTACGCCACCTCTCTGTTTTTACGTTTCGTGAAGGAGGCGACGTTCTTGCCCCCCTTATTGCCGGGCATAAAACGGCTGTACTTGAGCTGGCGCTGATGGCGGGCCAGCGCCTGACGCAGGCGGCCATCCAGCACCAGCACGCCCAGCAGCACCAGCCCGGCGATAAAGTCGTTCCACCACGCGGGCAGTTTGAACAGCACCAGTACGGTGTCGATTTGGGTCAGGAAGAACGCGCCGAGAAAGGCGCCCACCAGCGTGCCGGTGCCGCCCAGCAGCGAGATACCGCCCAGCACGCAGGCGGCGATGGCTTTCATCTCCAGCCCGCTGCCGGTCTGGTTAGGCACAAAGCCAATTTGCGCGGCGAAAACAATCCCGGCGCAGGCCGCCAGCATGCCGTTGAGGGTAAAGGCGACCATCCGCGTGCGGTTGACCGCCACCCCAAGCTGGCGGGCCGCGGCAAGGTTATCCCCCACCGCATAGAAGTCGCGCCCGACAGCGGTACGCGCCAGCGTCCAGCTTCCCGCCGCCAGCAGCAGCAGCACCAGCCAGCCCAGCGGCGAAAGGCCGGTCATCCCCGGCACCGACAGTGCTTTCAGGCTGGCGGGCAGCCCTTCGATCCATTTGCCGTCGGTCCACAGCAGCATCGCGCCGCGATAGAGGCCCAGCGTACCCAGCGTGGCGACGATCGCCGGGATCTTAAGCGCCACCACCAGCACGCCATTAAACGCTCCCGCCAGCGCGCCGATAGCCAGCGAAAACGCAATCGCCACCGGCAGGCTGTAGCCGCTGTTAAGGGCCACGCCCACGGCAATGGCGCACAGGCCCACGGTCGAGCCGACCGACACATCAATGTTGCGGGTCAGCATCACCAGCGTCGCCCCTAGCGCCAGCAGCATCAGGATCTGGCTGCTGGCGAAGATCATGCCCACCGTCTGCAGGCTGAAAAACGACGGGTTCAGCGCCACCAGCACAATAAACAGGGCGAGGATCGCCAGAAAGGCGCTCAGCTCGCGGTTTTTCAGTAACGTTTTCATGCCTGTCCTCCGCCGAATGCCAGCGTCATCATCCGGTCAACGCTGACCGCATGGCGTGGGAGCTCTCCGCTGAGCCGCCCCTGGTGCATCACCAGCACGCGGTCCGCAAGACCGGGGAACTCATCCAGATCGCTTGAGATCATCAGCACCGCGACGTTTTGCGCCGCCACGCTCTTGATCAGCTGATAAATATCCGCCCGCGCCGCCACGTCCACGCCGCGCGTCGGTTCATCCACAATTAACAGCAGCGGGTTGGCCTCCATGCAGCGGGCCAGCAGCACTTTCTGCTGATTGCCCCCCGACAGGGTGCGCACAATCTGATCCGCATGATTCAGCTTGATGCCGAGCGCCCGGTGGTAACGCTCTACTACCGCCTCCTCCCGCTTGCGCTGCTGCCAGAGTGAGGGTTCGTTAAGGGCGACGGTGTTCCAGCGCACGGGCGCGTCCAGAAACAGCCCGGAGACCTGCCGGTCTTCCGGCAGATAGACCAGCCCGCGCGCCAGCCTGGCCTGAATGGCATCGCCGCCGATCTCGCGGTTCTCCAGCCAGATCCGTCCGGCGCGTACCGGGCGCAGCCCGTAGAGCGTCTCGGCAAACTCAGTGCGGCCGGAGCCCACCAGCCCGGCCAGCCCGACGATTTCACCGGCATGAATTTCGAGGCTTAAATCGATAAAGCCTTCTCCGGTCAGGTCGTCCACCCGCAGCACCGGGAAATCCTGCGGCTGGGTGCGGCGGTTGCCCGGCAGCGCCAGCCACAGTTTTTGCGTATCGCTTAAGCCGCGCTCCCGGCTGGCGGGGGTCATGGCGGCAATCAGGGCGTTATCATCGAAGCCTTCAATTTCGCCGCTCAGCACCACCGCCCCGTCGCGCATCACCGAGACATGGCTGGCAAGCGCCCGGATCTCCGGCAATTTATGCGAGATAAAAACAATCCCCACTCCCAGCGCCTGCATGGCGCGGATCTGGCGGAACAGGCGATCGGTTTCGCCGGGCGTCAATGAGGCGGTAGGCTCATCCAGAATGAGGATCTTCGCGTCGCGCATCAGACCGCGCAGGATCTCCACCATCTGCTGGTCCGCCACCTCCAGCGTGCTGGCGGCGGCCTGCAAATTGAGCTGGCAGTTAAGCTGCTGGAGCTTTTCCGCCAGCATGGCCTCCTGTTTCGCGCTCTTAGGCAGGCGAAAAAGGATGTTTTCCCGCACGGTAAGGTTGGGAAAGAGCATCGGCTCCTGCGGCACCAGGTAAATCCCCATCTGGTGCGCCAGGCCGGGTTTCAGGCGCGCAAAGGCTCTGCCGTTAATGAACAGTTCACCGCTATCCGGTGTCTCCACCCCGGCGATAATTTTCATCAGCGTCGATTTACCCGCGCCGTTGCCCCCCATCAGCGCATGCACCTGGCCTGCGCAGAGCGTGAAATCAATGCCTTTCAGGACAGGTACGCCTGAAAACTGTTTATTGATGCCCCGCGCTTCTATCAGTGAATTCATTCTGGCCCCGCTATTGAACAAATGATTTTTTGATTCAATAATGTTCAAAAGCGTAGACGGTGAACTATATTTACAACCGTGCAACGATCACAGTTTTATGCATTTGGATCTTCTAAATGCAAAGGCCGCGTTAAAAGATCTGTTTTGCCGGGCTGCTCACATTTTCATCCGCGGCAAGCGCGAACATATGATCTAAATTTTTATAAGAGTTCAGTTATGAGCGAAAAACGAATCGAAGAAGGACGCTTTGCGGGTCTGGCGCTGGCGGAAGAGGAGTTAGTGGCCCGCGTCGCCTGGTGCTACTACCACGACGGGCTGACGCAAAACGACATTGGCGAGCGCCTTGGCCTGCCCCGGCTCAAGATTTCACGACTGCTGGAGAAGGGGCGACAGTCCGGGGTGATACGCGTGCAGATCAACTCGCGTTATGAAGGGTGCCTGGCGCTGGAAACCGAGCTGCAACAGGCTTTCGGCCTGCGTATCGCCCGCGTGCTGCCCGCCCTCAATACCCCACCGATGAGCGTGCGGCTGGGTATCGGCGCCGCGCAGTCATTGATGGGGGTGCTGGAGCCGGGGCAATTGCTGGCGGTGGGCTTTGGCGAAACCACTATGAGCTGTTTGCAGCACCTGAGCGGCTTTATCAGCTCGCAGCAGATTCGGCTGGTGACGCTCTCCGGCGGGGTTGGCCCCTATATGACCGGCATTGGTCAGCTTGACGCCGCCTGTAGCGTCAGCATGATCCCCGCCCCGCTGCGCGTTTCGTCGCCGGAGGTGGCGGAGATATTAAAACGCGAATCCAGCGTGCGGGATGTGATCCTCGCCGCGACCGCCGCCGACGTGGCGGTGGTGGGCATCGGATCGGTGAATCAGAAACGCGACGCCACCATTTTGCGCTCGGGCTATATCAGCGAGGGGGAACAACTGATGTTCGCCCGCAAAGGGGCGGTAGGCGACATTCTGGGTTACTTCCTGCAGGCGGACGGCCAGCGGGTGGAAGGGCTGGAGATCCACCGTGAACTGCTTGGCGTCACCCTGGATGAACTGGCGCAGCTGCCCACCATCATTGGCGCGGCTGGCGGAGTAGAAAAAGCAGATGCGATTTACGCCGCACTGAAAGGTCGCCTTATTAATGGCCTAGTGACGGAAGAGACGACAGCACGCGCGGTCCTGGCGCTGGCGCAATAACGCGCCGCTTGCCGCGCTGCGTGGATAACAGCGAGGCAAGCCCATGAGTTACCTTTTAGCGTTAGATGCAGGGACTGGCAGCATTCGTGCCGTGATCTTCGACCTGAGCGGGCGGCAAATCGCCGTCGGCCAGGCGGAATGGAAGCACCTGAGCGTGGAGAATGTCCCCGGCTCGATGGAGTTCGATCTCGACACCAACTGGCGGCTGGCCTGCCAGTGCATCCGCCAGGCGCTCGATCGGGCGCAGCTTAGCGGGGCGGATATTGCCTCGATCGCCTGCTGTTCGATGCGCGAAGGTATCGTGCTTTACGATCGCAACGGCGACGCCATCTGGGCCTGCGCCAACGTTGACGCCCGCGCCAGCCATGAGGTGGCGGAGCTTAAAGAGATCCATGATTACCGTTTCGAATCGGAAGTGTATGACGTTTCCGGCCAGACGCTGGCGTTGAGCGCCATGCCCCGCCTGCTGTGGCTGGCGCACCATCGCCCGGATATCTACCGCAATGCCGCCACCATCACCATGATCAGCGACTGGCTGGCGGCAAAACTCTCCGGCTGGCTGGCGGTCGATCCTTCGAA
>NZ_HE578946.1:199315-202610 GCF_000321045.1 Phytobacter massiliensis JC163 | reverse complement strand
GGCTGGCGGCAAAACTCTCCGGCTGGCTGGCGGTCGATCCTTCGAACGCCGGGACGACCGGCATGCTTGATCTCTTTACCCGCGACTGGCGTCCCGCACTGCTGGATATGGCCGGGCTGCGCGCCGATATCCTCTCGCCGGTTAAAGAGACCGGCACCCTGCTGGGCGCCGTGACCCATGACGCAGCGCAACAGAGCGGCCTGCGCGAAGGGACGCCGGTGGTGATGGGCGGCGGCGATGTGCAGCTTGGCTGCCTGGGGCTGGGAGTGGTGCGTGCCGGGCAGACGGCGGTGCTTGGCGGCACCTTCTGGCAGCAGGTGGTGAACCTGCCGCAGGTGCGTACCGATCCTGAGATGAACATCCGCGTTAACCCGCACGTTATTCCCGGCATGGCCCAGGCGGAGTCGATCAGCTTCTTTACCGGGCTGACGATGCGCTGGTTCCGCGACGCCTTCTGCGCCGAGGAGAAGCTGATTGCCGAACGGATGGGCATGGACGCGTACTCGCTGCTGGAAGAGATGGCCAGCCGCGTACCGGCAGGCTCCCACGGCGTCATGCCCATCTTCTCAGACGCCATGCATTTCAAGCAGTGGTATCACGCCGCGCCGTCGTTTATCAACCTCTCCATCGACCCGGAGAAGTGCAACAAAGCCACCCTGTTTCGGGCGCTGGAGGAGAACGCGGCGATTGTCTCCGCCTGCAACCTGGCGCAGATTTCCCGCTTTTCCGGCGCGCGCTTCGACAGCCTGGTGTTCGCAGGCGGCGGCGCGAAAGGGGCGCTGTGGAGCCAGATATTAAGCGACGTTACCGGCCTGCCGGTGCGGGTACCGGAGGTCAAAGAGGCCACCGCGCTGGGCTGCGCGATTGCCGCGGGCGTGGGGGCCGGGCTGTATGACGACATGGCCGCCACCGGCGAACGGCTGGTGCAGTGGAGCCGGGAGTTCACCCCTAACCCTGCCCACCGGGAGCTGTACGACGGCATGATGCAGAAGTGGCAAGCGGTCTATGCTGAACAGCTTGGGCTGGTGGACAGCGGCCTGACCACGTCAATGTGGCAGGCGCCGGGGCTGGTGCGTAGGCCCTCAGCGCAGACTTCCCCTCACCCCTAAGGGAGAGGGAACAGTCAGGAACGATCTGCCCTTCCCCCTCTCCCCTCTGGGGAGAGGGCCGGGGTGAGGGGTGAAGGGCGAGGGCACGCCTTTCTTTGAATCCCATCACAATCACTGCATTCCCCTTTTCCCTTTTACCCGGCAAACGCTAAATTACAACTCATCCGACCACATAACAAAAATTTTACATTGGAAGCGAGATGAGCCACTACCCGTCGTTATTTGCCCCGCTTGATCTGGGGTTTACCACCCTTAAAAACCGTGTGCTGATGGGCTCGATGCATACCGGGCTGGAAGAGCGCCCGGACGGCCCCAGCCCGGCTGGCGGCGTTCTATGCCGAGCGGGCGCGGCACGGCGTGGCGCTGATTGTCACCGGCGGCGTGGCCCCCCGCGCTCAGCGGCGTCACCATGGAAGGCGGCGCGGTACTTAACGACGAGCAGCAGCTGCCGCATCATCAGCTCATCACTCGCGCCGTACATCAGGAAGGGGGCAAAATCGCCCTGCAAATCCTGCACACCGGGCGCTACAGCTACCAGCCGCAGCTGGTGGCCCCGTCGGCCATCCGCGCGCCCATTAACCGCTTCACGCCCCATGAGCTCAGCCATGATGAGATCCTGGCGCTGATTGATGACTTCGCCTGCTGCGCGCAGCTGGCGCAGCAGGCGGGATACGACGGCGTAGAGGTGATGGGTTCGGAAGGCTATCTGATCAATGAATTTCTCGCCGCCCGCACTAACCAGCGCAGCGACGAATGGGGCGGCGACTACGCCCGCCGCATGCGCTTTGCCATCGAGGTGGTGCGCGCCGTGCGGGAACGGGTCGGGGCGGAATTTATCATTATCTATCGCCTGTCGATGCTGGATCTGGTGGAAGGCGGCGGCGTGTTTGAAGAGACGCTGCAGCTGGCACAGGCCGTGGAAGCGGCAGGCGCGACGCTTATCAACACCGGCATCGGCTGGCATGAGGCGCGCATCCCCACTATCGCCACCCCGGTGCCGCGCGGCGCGTTTAGCTGGGTCACCCGCAAGCTTAAAGGCAAGGTCGGCGTACCGCTTATCACCACCAACCGCATCAACGATCCGCAGGTGGCGGAAGCGATCCTCGCCCGTGGCGATGCGGATATGGTCTCGATGGCTCGCCCTTTCCTCGCCGACGCGGAGATCCTCTCGAAAGCGCGCGATGGCCGGGCGGATGAGATCAATACCTGTATTGGCTGCAACCAGGCCTGCCTCGACCAGATCTTCGCAGGGAAAGTGACCTCCTGCCTGGTTAACCCGCGCGCCTGCCATGAAACCAAAATGCCCCTGCGCCCGGCGGAGAATAAAAAAACGCTGGCGGTGGTGGGCGCTGGCCCTGCCGGGCTGGCATTTGCCGTTAACGCCGCCCTGCGCGGCCATCGCGTGACGCTGTTTGACGCGCAGGCGGAGATCGGCGGCCAGTTTAATATCGCCAAACAGATCCCCGGCAAAGAGGAGTTTTATGAGACGCTGCGCTACTACCGGCGAATGATCGAGATAACCGGGGTCGATCTGCGGCTGAACCAGTGGGTCACGGCAGATAGCCTGACGTCGTTTGACGAGGTGATCCTCGCCAGCGGCATTGAGCCGCGCACGCCTGCGATCGCGGGGATCGCGCATCCCAAAGTGCTCAGCTATCTCGATGTGCTGCGCGATAAAGTGCCGGTGGGCGAGAACGTCGCCATTGTCGGCTGCGGCGGCATCGGGTTTGATACGGCGATGTACCTCAGCCAGCCGGGCGATCCCACCAGCCAGAATATTGCCGAGTTCTGTGTGGAATGGGGCATCGACACCAGCCTCAATGAGGTGGGCGGCCTGCGCCCGGAGGGGCCGCAGCTGCCAAAAAGCCCGCGCCAGATTGTGATGCTGCAACGCAAAGCCAGTAAGCCTGGCGAAGGGCTGGGCAAAACCACCGGCTGGATCCACCGGGCGACGCTGCTGGCCCGCGGAGTGAAGATGGTGGCGGCGGTGAGCTACGAGAAAATCGATGACCAGGGGCTGCATGTGCGAATTGGCGGCGAGCCACACCTGTTCGCCGTGGATAATATCGTGCTGTGCGCAGGCCAGGAGCCGCGGCAGTCGCTGGCGGAGCCGCTGCGCGCCGCCGGGAAAACGGTGCATCTGATTGGCGGCTGCGATGTGGCGCTGGAGCTGGACGCCCGCCGGG
>NZ_HE578946.1:134790-198830 GCF_000321045.1 Phytobacter massiliensis JC163 | reverse complement strand
CTGCGATGTGGCGCTGGAGCTGGACGCCCGCCGGGCAATAGCTCAGGGGACAACGCTGGCGCTGGCGATTTGATGGGGTGAGGGTCCCGGATGCGCTACGCTTATCCGGGCTACCCGAACCGTAGCCCGGATAAGGCGTTTCGCCGCATGCGGGCAACACACTTACCGCTGTCTGCGCGTTTTCACCGCTTTTAACACCGCAAACTTACCGTTTGATGCCACATTGCTGCAGTTGCCGAAGATCTTCTTCAGCTTGCGGAAATAGTCCAGGTGACGGTTGCCGACCACAATCAGCTCGCCGCCGTATTTCAGGCTGCGGCGGGCATCATGGAACATCTGCCAGGCAATATGGTCAGTAATGGCGCTCTGCTGATGAAACGGCGGATTGCACAGCACGGCGTCAAAACGGTCCGGCTCCATGCCCGCCAGCCCGTTATTGACCATAAACTCGCTGCGCGCCAGCGCGTCGGGCATATTGCGCTCCACGTTTAACCGGCTGGAGGCTACTGCCATATGGGACTCGTCGGTGAAAAAGACGCGCGCCTGCGGATTCTGCGCCAGCAGCTTAAGACCGATCACGCCGTTACCGCAGCCGAGGTCGGCCATCTCCCCTTCCACATCCTTCGGCAAGTGCTGCAAAAAGAGACGCGCGCCAATGTCCAGCCCGCTGCGGGAGAAGACATTCGCGTGGTTATGAATAGTCCAGTCGGTGCCGTCCAGCTTCCAGTTAAAGGTCTCTGGCGCATCGGATACCGCAGGGGCGGTAAACGTACAGTGGATCAGGCGCGCCTTTTTCCAGGCCAGAGTCGTGGTGGTCGGCCCGAGGATTTTTTCAAACAGCGCCATAGTGGAGTTGTGAATATCCCGCGCTTTCGCCCCGGCGATAATTTGCGTGTCCGGGGTGACCACGCGGCGCAGCGCGTGCAGCTGTTGCTCCAGCAGGGCAAGCTGTTTGGGGATCTTAATCAGCACGCGCGCCGGCGCGGCGGGCAGCTCGCTGAGGCTGTCCAGGAAGGTTACCGCGTCTTCATCCATGCCGTTCAGACGCAGGTTGTGCCGGGTGGCCTGCTCGGAGATAAAAGAGTCATTAATGCTGACCGGGCGCGCTTCCGCCAGCGCGCAGGCCAGCGCGCCGAAGCTATCGTTAAAAATGAGCGTCGTGCCCACGGCATCGTTTATTTGCTGCAGCAGATACTCATCCGCCGCGTCCCATGCCTGTAATGACGCTTCCTCAGCATTAGGGGGAAAACGCTCTAACGCAAATGACTGTCCGCTTAACTCAACCTGGCCCATCGACCCTCCGGGATGCTAGAATTCGCGCGTTTTATCGCTTAATTATCCGGAGAAGTAAACCCCATTTCATGACAACGCTCACTTATTTACAGGGCTATCCTGAATCTCTGCTGGAGCAGGTAGAAACGCTGATTGCGCAAAATCGGCTGGGCGAGGTCATTTCGAAACGCTACCCGGACACCCACGGCATCACCACCGACAAGGCGCTGTATCAGTACACGCAGGATTTTAAAAACCAGTATTTACGCAATGCGCCGCCCATTAATAAAGTGGCTTACGACAACAAAATCCACGTGCTGAAAAACGCGCTCGGTCTGCATACCGCCGTTTCCCGCGTGCAGGGCGGCAAGCTGAAAGCGAAAGCGGAAATTCGCGTTGCCACCGTGTTCCGCCAGGCGCCGGAAGCCTTTTTGCGCATGATTGTGGTGCATGAACTGGCGCATCTGAAAGAGAAAGACCACAACAAAGCCTTTTACCAGCTCTGCTGCCATATGGAGCCGCACTACCATCAGTTGGAGTTTGATATGCGCCTGTGGCTTATCTGTAAAGACGAAGGCTGGTTATAGTTTTTGAATCATACGATGCATTTTTTGCATTAGACGCGCCGAATAATTAATACCAGGATGCACTCATGCTTTTACAGCTTGATGTAAAGGTATTCTCGAAGCATTTGATGGTTGGTTTTATTGCTGCCGCGACTCGGGCAAATGCGATTTGTTGATGGCGGGAATAAAAACCCATTACTCACCATGTATCCCGGCCGGGATACATGGCTTTTTTTAGCGGGCTACAGCGAGGCCTTCAGGCGAGCTACCGCCTCTTTAAGGTTTTCATCGCTCGCCGTAACGTAAGACATGCGCAAGGTAGAGCGGTCCGGATTATTCGCATAGAAGAACTCGCCGGGAACATAGACGACGCCGTTGGCGAGGGTCGCTTTCAGCCATTCGGTGGTGTTCCTGCCATCTTTAAAGGTTGCCCATAAGAACATCCCCCCCATCGGACGGTGGAACGTCAAATGCTCGCCCATCTGCGTTTCAAGCTGTTCGCAGAGGGTGTCGCACTTTTGCTTATAGGATTCGCGGATCAGCTTTATTTGCCCAGCCAGACGCCCGGTTGCCAGATATTGATGCGTCAGCGCCTGTGAGAGCGAGCTGGTGTGTAAATCCGTCGCCTGCTTTAACGTGACCAGCTGTCTTTTAATCCATTCCGGGGCAATCACCCAGCCTACGCGCGCACCTGGGGTCAGAATCTTTGAGAAGGTCGAGGTGTAAATAACATTCTCGCTGTTATCCATCTCTTTTGCCCACGCGGTTAACGGCTTGAATTGTTTATCACCGAAATTAATTTCGCTGTAGGGATCGTCTTCAATAATCACGAAGTTATAGCGCTTCGATAATTCAACAAGCTGTTTACGGCGTGACTCGGAAAGCGTTACCCCGCCAGGGTTGCCAAACGTGGGAACGATATAGACCGCTTTGACGGTTTTGCTTTTAACCAGCGCTTCGAGTTCGTCAACGTTCATTCCCTCGCCATCGGTGCCGACAGATTCCAGCTTCGCTTCGGCAAGTTGCAGAACCTGTAATGCGGCGAGGTAGGTTGGCCTTTCAACGACCACCGTATCACCGGGGTTAATCAGCACGCGCGCAACCATATCCAGAGACTGTTGCGAACCGGAAGTAATCACCACCTCATCAGGATTGCAGCTAATCATACGCTGTGCTGAAAGCTGACAAATCGCCTCACGCAGTTCCGGGCTCCCTTCGCTCAGGCCATACTGGAACGCCTCTTTCCACGCAACGGACAGCACCTTGTCCATTGCGATTTGCAGACCTTCGCGATCGAATAAATCCGGATTAGGTATTCCGCCACCTAATGAAATCACCCCTTCCATTTTGCTGTGCTTTAATAATTCCCTGATTGCAGAGGATTGTACGTTTTTAACTTTCTCGGAAATGCGCTCGTCTGACATGACTTGACCCTTTGTTTCTGCCGTTCACTTTTATTATTAGATAGTTTCTGTAGTAATCATTTCCGTTATACAACAATAAAAAGTGGGCGTAAACGAAACCGCGGATGATTAAACATGCCGGGTTTGGCACACTGAGGATATGAAGGTCGAGAACCCCTACCCGCCGCCCCAAAAGCTGTTAGTCTGTTTGCCACACTCTGTCATCGTTGCGGGCACCATGGTTAATATTGATGATTTCGACCTGAAAATACTCACGCTGCTACAGGCCAACGGCCGCCTGACCAACCAGGAGCTGAGCGAGCTGATTGGTTTGTCTGCTTCCCAGTGCTCCCGTCGCCGGATAGCGCTGGAGCAGGCGCAGCTGATTCTTGGCTATCATGCGCGGCTCGCGCCGGATGCGGTGGGCAGAGAGGTGCTGGGGTTAATCGAGGTGCGCCTGCTGAACCACACGCCGGCGTGCGTTGCCAGCTTCCACCGGATGCTCAGTGAAGTAGAGGCTATTCAGGATGCCTGGAAAACCACGGGGGATGCCGATTACCTGCTGAAAGTCGCGGTAGCGGATTTGGCGGGCTTAAGCCACCTTATCAGCCACATTCTGGCGCAAAACAGCGGGGTAGCGCACCTGAAAACCTCGGTGGTACTCAACAGAATAAAAGAGAACGGCAGGCTGATGCCTGGCGCAGAGTCATTGCCCTGAATTGGGGCGTAACGCCCCATTACGGTGCACTAATCGGCCGAACCATGCATTTTCCCCCATCAATCTGCACGCCTCACCCGCCAATCTTCCCTTTCATGCACGAAACACGCATTTTCCACACGCTGTAATATCAAGCGCTTGCGTTATGGCAGGTCCTTTATTGCAGGCAGGTATGAATAAAACAGGCAAGGTGGTGCGATTTTTGCAAAGTATCGCTTATGTTTTCTAACGATATCATCACGCTGACTTATGGATAATGTTCTTACCCCCAACAAACTGGCGCATACCTGGCTGGAAGATGCGCTGGCAATTCTTTTTGGTACGCTGATGATCTCCTTCGGCGTGATCCTTTTTCGCCAGGCGGGCGCGCTTACCGGCGGTACGGCGGGCATGGCCTTTTTGATCCATTACGCCACCCACCTCCCCTTTGGCGTGGCGTTCTTCACCATCAACCTGCCCTTTTACTGGCTCTCCGTGCGGCGCATGGGCATGCCGTTCACCCTGAAAACCTTCTGCGCGGTGGCGCTGGTCTCGGTGTTTTCTGACCTCCATGGCCGTTTTGTACATTTCGACCAGCTCAATCCTTATTACGCCACGCTGTTTGGCAATATTGTGGTGGGCATTGGCTTCGTGGTGCTGTTTCGCCATAAGGCGAGCCTCGGCGGGGTGAATATTCTGGCGCTCTATCTGCAGGATAAGAGCGGTATTCGCGCCGGTAAATTCCAGATGGTAGTAGATGCCTGTATCGTGACGGCATCGCTGTTCGTGGTGAGCCTGCCGATGCTGGCGGTCTCTATCGCCGGTGCGGTGATCCTCAATTCGATTATTGCGATGAACCACCGTCCGGGACGGTACGCCGTCTGATCCCCTTGCCTGCCAGCGGCAGGCGAAGAAGTACTTTACGTACCCGATCGCATTGCCGCGCTGCACGTTCGCCGCCGAAACGGCTGATTTGGGCGGCGGCTTCCACATTACGCCATCGATGCTTTTTTCACGTCGGCGCATCGTGTTACATTGCCGGGCAGTGCTCAGCTAAAGGAAGCCGCTTAATGATACGTTTCGCTGTCATTGGTACGAACTGGATCACCCGTCAGTTTGTCGATGCCGCCCATGAAACGGGCAAATATAAACTTACCGCCGTTTACTCCCGCAGCCTGGAACAGGCGCAGGCGTTCTCAAAAGATTACCCTGTCGAGCATCTCTTTACCTCGCTGGACGCGATGGCCGGGAGCGATGAAATTGACGCGGTTTATATTGCCAGCCCGAACTCACTCCATTTTCCGCAGACCCGGCTCTTTCTCAGCCATAAAAAACATGTGATCTGTGAAAAGCCGCTGGCCTCTAACCTGCGCGAAGTTGAAGAGGCTATCGCCTGCGCCAGGGAGCACCAGGTGGTGCTTTTCGAGGCGTTTAAGACGGCCAGCCTGCCTAATTTTATCCTGCTGAAACAGTCCCTGACCAAAGTCGGCAAGCTGCGCAAAGTGTTTCTCAACTATTGCCAGTACTCGTCGCGCTACCAGCGTTACCTGGACGGCGAAAACCCCAACACCTTTAATCCCGCCTTCTCTAACGGCTCCATTATGGATATCGGCTTCTATTGCCTGGCATCCGCGGTGGCGTTATGGGGCGAGCCTAAGGGAGTACAGGCCAGCGCCAGCCTGCTGGAAAGCGGCGTGGATGCCCACGGTCTGGTGGTGCTGGATTACGGCGATTTCAGCGTTACCCTGCAGCACTCTAAAGTGAGCGATTCGGTACTGCCGAGTGAAATCCAGGGGGAAGAGGGTTCGCTGGTAATTGAAAAAATCTCCGAATGCCAGAAGCTCTCCTTCGTGCCACGCGGCGGAAAAGCGCAGGATCTGACCCAGCCCCAGCACATTAACACTATGCTCTATGAAGCAGAGACGTTCGCAAGCCTGCTGGAGCAAAACGAAGTCAATCATGCCGGGCTGGCGGTTAGCCGCACAACCGCCAAGCTGGCAACGGAGATCCGCCGTCAGACCGGGGTCGTTTTCCCCGCTGACGAAGCGGGGGTAGAGTTGCCGGCGTAAAGCTATGTAAAAGGTATGTTACATCGCATTGACGGGATGAATATCCTGTCATATTTTGTTACCAGCAAAGGGGAGTAACTTCATTGCCGGTGGATCGTCATTACGATGCTCCCGCCCGTTGATTTCAGACTACGGTCTGAAGGGCGTGGAACAGCATCCGGTTACCGGGCGTCATAACCTGACGTAAGTGAGACCTTGCCGAAAGGCGAGGACCCATTGCATCTAAAGCAAGCGGCTGGCGTCTTTCGACGTTGGCCGTTTTTGTTTTTGCTGTAAGGAATCTCACTATGAATACTGTTGGTACTCCACTGCTGTGGGGCGGCTTCGCTGTTATTGTCGTCATCATGCTGGCTATCGACCTTCTGCTTCAGGGGCGTCGCGGCGCGCACTCGATGACCATGAAGCAGGCGGCCGTCTGGTCACTGGTCTGGGTGACCCTTTCCCTGCTGTTTAATGCCGCCTTCTGGTGGTATCTGGCGCAAAACGAAGGCCGCGCGGTAGCGGACCCTCAGGCGCTGGCGTTCCTTACCGGCTACCTTATTGAAAAAGCGCTGGCGGTGGATAACGTCTTTGTCTGGCTGATGCTGTTTAGCTACTTCTCCGTACCGCCCGCGCTGCAACGCCGCGTGCTGGTCTATGGCGTGCTGGGGGCCATTGTCCTGCGTACCATCATGATTTTCGCCGGTAGCTGGCTGATTTCGCAGTTTGAATGGCTGCTGTATGTATTTGGCGCGTTCCTGCTGTTCACCGGTATCAAGATGGCGCTGGCGAAAGAAGACGAAGGTGGAATTGGCGATAAACCGCTGGTGCGCTGGCTGCGTAGCCATCTGCGCATGACGGATAAAATCGAAAACGAGCACTTTTTTGTGCGCAAGAACGGGCTGCTGTTCGCCACGCCGCTGCTGCTGGTGCTGATTCTGGTTGAGCTGAGCGATGTGATCTTCGCGGTGGACAGCATTCCGGCCATCTTTGCCGTCACTACCGACCCGTTTATTGTGCTGACGTCTAACCTGTTCGCTATCCTGGGCCTGCGCGCAATGTACTTCCTGCTGGCGGGCGTCGCGGAGCGTTTCACAATGCTGAAATACGGGCTGTCGGTGATTCTGGTATTCATTGGCATCAAGATGCTGATTGTCGATTTCTACCATATCCCGATTGCCATCTCCCTCGGCGTAGTGGGCGGTATTCTGGTCACCACCTTGCTTATCAACGCGTGGGTTAACCACCGCAACGATAAACGCAGGCTGGCTGAATAAACAGGCGGATGTCCCGGGTGCGCTGACGCTTGCCCGGGCGAATCTTTAGGTAGCCCGGATAAGGCAACGCCGCATCCGGGAATTCCCGGGTGCGCTGACGCTTACCCGGGCTACGAATCTTTGCGGTAGCCCGGATAAGGCAACGCCGCATCCGGGGAAAACCGGCGCAACTGCGTGAATCCCACCACTCCATTGTAAAAATAAAGTTATAAAACATGACGCACTACGTAAAATCCAGCATTTTACTCTTCCCCATCGTCATACTTTCCTTATACTCCCTCTTGCAAACATCTATTTACATCCGGACATAAAGGCGACATATAACGCCTGCCGGATGGACACAATTTCACGTAAGGATTCAGGAATGACGACGCATCGTTCGGCTGGCTTGTGGCAACGTATCGCTCAGGGCAGCCTTGTTAAACAAATACTTATCGGGCTGGTATTGGGCATTTTGCTGGCCTGGATATCAAAACCCGCGGCGATTGCAGTTGGCCTGCTGGGTACCCTTTTTGTCGGTGCGCTGAAAGCGGTAGCCCCTGTACTGGTGCTAATGCTGGTGATGGCCTCTATTGCGAACCACCAGCACGGGCAGAAAACCACCATTCGCCCGATTCTGGTGCTCTATCTGATCGGCACGTTCTCCGCTGCGCTGGTCGCTGTTGTTTTTAGCTTCCTGTTCCCTTCCTCGCTCCATCTTGCCAGCGCCGCAGGAGATATCACTCCGCCGTCCGGCATTGTCGAAGTACTGCGTGGGCTGCTGTTGAACATGGTTTCCAACCCCATAGACGCGCTGCTGAACGCCAACTACATCGGCATTCTGGTATGGGCCGTCGGGCTGGGCTTTGCGCTGCGCCACGGCAATGACACCACCAAAAATCTGGTCAACGACCTTGCGGCTGCCGTGACCTTTATTGTGAAAGCGGTTATCCGCTTTGCGCCGGTAGGTATCTTTGGCCTGGTTGCCTCTACGCTTGCCACCACCGGTTTCGACACCCTGTGGGGCTATGCGCAACTGCTGGTGGTGCTGGTAGGCTGCATGCTGCTGGTCGCGCTGGTTGTTAACCCGCTGCTGGTATTCTGGCAAATCCGCCGTAATCCTTATCCGCTGGTGCTGACCTGCCTGCGCGAAAGCGGCGTGTATGCCTTTTTCACCCGCAGTTCGGCGGCGAACATTCCGGTCAATATGGCCCTGTGCGAGAAGCTTAAGCTGGACCGCGACACCTATTCAGTATCCATCCCGCTGGGAGCGACCATCAATATGGCGGGCGCGGCTATTACCATCACCGTGCTGACGCTGGCGGCGGTACACACCCTGAACGTTGGGGTCGACCTGCCGACTGCGCTGCTGCTGAGCGTGGTCGCCTCGCTTTGCGCCTGCGGCGCATCCGGTGTGGCGGGCGGCTCGCTGCTGCTGATCCCGCTGGCCTGCAATATGTTCGGCATCCCGAATGAAATCGCCATGCAGGTTGTCGCCGTTGGTTTCATCATCGGCGTTCTGCAGGACTCCTGCGAAACGGCGCTTAACTCCTCCACCGACGCGCTGTTCACCGCCGCGGCCTGCATGGCCGAAGAAGAGCGACTGGCGAAAAACGCCCTGCGTAATTAATCCGCCCTCCTCCGTCAACGGGCGGAGGGGGTCTCTTTTTGCATCGCGGTTTCGACTTTAAACGGGTCGATACCGCGTTTTTGCATCCGCCGGAAGCGAATAATATTCAGGCCGTTCATGACCAGAAAACTGCCTTCAATTAGCGTGCCGCCGATCGATCCCAGCCAGAAGTTATGTATCACCCAGCATGCCGTCGCACACCACATCACGCAGCGTACCGTTAAGCCCTTACAGCGAAACAGCGCCCAGGTGCTGGCCAGCGTACCGGCAATCGGCAGCAGCTCCATGCCATGCTGCAGTTTCGCCAGCCCAAGCACCAGCGTCAGCACGATAAAAACAATCATTACCCAGAGGTTACGGGTGCGCATCGAGACAAGCGTGCGCAGCGTATTAAGCTCAGCGCTCATCCCCGCAGGCCATGCCCCCATCAGAAAAAAGTGCACGCCAATGGTGGCGCTGTAGATAGCAAGCTGCAGCCTGAAGCGGCGTTCATCGCGGTTAAAAAAGGTGGTTATACCGATAAGAAAGGCGATAACGCCGACGCCCTGGGCAAGCCAATACGCGGACATGAAAGATCCTTGTGAGGAGAAAAAACAAACGGCGCTTCATATTATGAAACGCCGTTTCTGAAACGCCACTACTTTCTTCGTTTTACTACCCTCTACCGCGCCTGCTGTGCGACAAAGGCAATCTTATTACAGGGTGACGCCGCTTTTGAAAATCGCCAGTTCCCGGAACTCGTTACGCTCGTTGCAGGTCTGCTTGCCGTTAGCGAATTCAACAATCACATCAACAAACTCGCTTAGCAGTTGCGGCATGGTTTTGCCGTGAATAAGCTGGCCGGCGTCGAAGTCGATCCAGTGCTTTTTCTTCGCCGCCAGTTCACTGTTGGTGGCAATTTTCACCGTCGGCACAAACCCGCCGTAAGGCGTACCGCGACCAGTGCTGAACAGCACCATGTGGCAGCCCGCGCCGGCCAGCGCGCTGGTGGCGACGGCGTCGTTGCCCGGCGCGCTCAGCAGGTTAAGGCCGTGGCGCTGAAGACGTTCACCGTAGCGCAGAACATCAACCACCTGGCTGGCGCCCGCTTTTTGCGTGCAGCCCAGCGACTTCTCTTCCAGGGTGGTGATACCGCCTGCCTTATTGCCCGGCGATGGGTTTTCATAAATCGGCTGATTGTGCGCAATAAAGTACTGTTTGAAGTCGTTCACCATGGTGACGGTCTTTTCAAACGTCTCTTCGTCACGACAGTGGCTCATCAGGATCCGCTCTGCGCCGAACATTTCCGGCACTTCGGTCAGCACGGTGGTGCCACCGTTGCTGATAACAAAGTCAGAGAAGCGGCCCAGCATCGGGTTTGCGGTGATGCCGGACAGGCCATCTGAGCCGCCGCACTCCAGGCCGAATTTCAGCTCGCTCAGTTTACCCGGCTCGCGTTTGTCATGGCGCATCGCTTCGTACAGTTCGTACAGCTGCTCCACGCCCGCTTCCACTTCGTCGTCCTGGTGTTGGCAGACCATAAAGTGGACGCGTGCGGGATCGTACTCGCCTAGCGTTTCACGGAAGGCGTCGACCTGGTTATTTTCGCAGCCGAGACCAATCACCAGCACCGCGCCCGCGTTCGGGTGGCGCACCATGTTTTGCAGCATGGTGCGGGTGTTGATGTGATCGTCGCCAAGCTGTGAGCAGCCATAGGTATGGCTGAACAGATGCACACCATCAATATCTTCGGCGTTATGGGTCTCTTTCAGAAAGCGGGTCTGGATCTGGCGGGCAATGCCGTTGACGCAGCCCACCGTCGGCAGGATCCACAGCTCATTGCGGATGCCCACCTCGCCGTTCGCCCGGCGATAGATCTCAACATCGCGATCTCCCGCCGGCGCGCTTTCATCAATAAGATCGGGTTGATAGCTATACTCATCCAGATCGCTCAGATTGGTGCGCGCATTGTGGGAATGGATATGTTCGCCTGCGGCGATATCCGTTGTTGCATGCCCAATCGGCAGGCCGTACTTGATGACATTTTCCCCTGTGGCGATGGCCTGCAGAGCAAATTTATGCCCGCGGGATACCGCCTGGGGAAGCCGTATTTCCTGACCGTCAACAACGACTTCCGTGCCTTGCGCGAGATCCGCCAGCGCTACCGCGACGTTATCCAGCGAGTGGATCTTGATGTATTGCATATCAACCTCAAACGGCCTTAGTTCAGTTCAATCGCGAAGTAGTCACGCGCATTGTTAAAGCAGATGTTTTTCACCATCTCGCCCAGCAGTTGAATATCCGCTGGCGCTTCGCCCGCTTCCACCCAGCGGCCAATCATCTGGCACAGAATGCGGCGGAAATATTCATGACGGGTATAAGAAAGGAAACTGCGGCTGTCGGTCAGCATGCCCACAAAGCGGCTCAGCAGGCCGAGCTGCGCCAGCTGGGTCATCTGACGTTCCATACCGTCTTTCTGATCGTTAAACCACCAGCCGGAGCCGAACTGCATTTTGCCCGGCATTCCTTCGCCCTGGAAGTTACCGATCATGGTGCCCAGCACTTCGTTATCGCGCGGGTTCAGGCAGTAAAGGATGGTTTTCGGCAGCAGGTTCTCTTCGTTCTGCTTGCTCAGCAGTTTCGACAGCTCTTCGGCCAGCGGACGGTCGTTAATGGAGTCAAAGCCGACGTCCGGCCCCAGCAGTTTGAACTGGCGCAGGTTGTTATTACGCAGCGCGCCAATGTGGTACTGCTGTACCCATTCGCGACGGGCATATTCCGCACCGAGGAAGACCAGCACCGCGGTTTTAAACTGCGCCACTTCATGCTCGCTCAGGGTTTCACCCGCCAGGCGACGCGCCAGAATGCTGTCCAGTTCCGCTTCGCTCGCTTCGGCAAACAGCACCACGTCCAGCGCGTGGTCAGACACTTTACAGCCGTGGGCGGCAAAGTGATCCAGACGTTTGGTCAGGGCGGTTTGCAGGTCGGCAAAACGGCGGATGTCGGTATCAGACACTTCGCCCAGCTTCGCCATATAGTCGTTGAAGGTCGCCAGTTCGATATTGAACGCTTTATCGGGACGCCAGCTCGGCAGCACTTTAATGGTGAAGTCGGTATCTTTCGCTACGGCGGCATGGTGTTCCAGCGAATCGATCGGATCGTCAGTGGTGCCGACCATTTTTACATTCATCTGCTGCATGATTCCGCGCGCAGTAAAACTATCCTGAGCCAGCAATTCATTGCCGCGATCCCAGATTTCGTCCGCTGTTGCAGGCGAAAGCAGCTTACCTGTAATACCAAATGGGCGGCGAAGCTCCAGATGCGTCCAGTGGTATAACGGGTTGCCAATGGTGTGCGGTACGGTTGCTGCCCACGCGTCAAACTTCTCACGATCGCTCGCATCGCCAGTACACAGGCGCTCCGGCACGCCGTTGGTGCGCATCGCACGCCATTTGTAGTGGTCGCCTTTCAGCCAGATGTCATACAGATTTTTAAAACGGTAGTTATCTGCAATCTGCTGCGGAGGCAGGTGGCAGTGGAAATCAAAAATCGGCTGATCTTTCGCGTAGTCGTGGTACAGGCGGCGCGCAAATTCAGTATCTAACAGGAAATCTTCGGTCATAAACGGGGTCATTATCGTCTTCCTCTCAACGAGTGCGTCTGATGCTTACCTTTTATGCTGCAAAGTTATCACACCAATTTCTAGTAGCCGAAGAGTTTTTCGTGAGTTAGATCAATAAACGATGACAAATTTTTACAAAAACCCCCGGCGGATCGCGGCCCAACCCGCGCCGCGTCTGGCCTGGTGCGGGAAAGTTAAAGACCACACAAAGAAAAACACTTTTGTGATGTCACTCACCTTTTAAAGTTGTATGACAAGTTATCTTGCTGCCGTCGAATACATAAGCCGACGGAATGCATTGCCGATAACTATTCATCGGCCTTGACGGTAAGGATACCGAATTAAGCACACCCAATAGCAAGGTTCGGGTCGTACCGGGAAAGCGCCGGTGACGTCCTCCCGTTTTCACCGCCGTTCGCAACCGGCTGGTGACCGCGCAAGCGGAATTAACATGACGATGAGGTTTACATGCGTAAAATTAAAGGCTTACGTTGGTATATGATAGCGCTGGTGACCCTGGGCACCGTGCTGGGTTACCTGACGCGTAACACCGTGGCGGCGGCCGCGCCCACCCTGATGGAAGAGCTGCATATTTCCACCCAGCAGTACTCCTATATTATTGCGGCCTATTCCGCGGCTTATACCATTATGCAGCCCGTCGCCGGCTATGTGCTGGACATTCTGGGCACCAAAATCGGCTATGCTTTCTTCGCCATCACTTGGGCTATTTTCTGCGGCGCGACTGCGCTGGCGGGTAGCTGGGGCGGTCTGGCGCTGGCGCGTGGCGCAGTAGGCGCTGCCGAAGCGGCAATGATTCCGGCGGGTCTGAAAGCCAGCTCCGAGTGGTTCCCGGCGAAAGAGCGTTCTATCGCGGTAGGCTACTTTAACGTCGGCTCTTCTATTGGTGCAATGATTGCGCCGCCGCTGGTGGTCTGGGCCATCGTGATGCACAGCTGGGAGATGGCCTTCATTATCTCCGGCGTACTGAGCTTCGCCTGGGCGATGATGTGGCTGGTGTTCTATAAAAACCCGCGCGATCAGAAAAAACTCACCGACGAAGAGCGCGACTACATTATTAGCGGTCAGGAGTCTCAGCATCAGACCAATAACGCGAAGAAAATGACGCCGTGGCAGATCGTCCGCACCCGTCAGTTCTGGGGTATCGCTCTGCCGCGTTTCCTGGCAGAACCGGCCTGGGGTACGTTCAACGCCTGGATCCCGCTGTTCATGTTTAAGGTTTACGGCTTTAACCTGAAAGAGATCGCCATGTTCGCCTGGATGCCGATGCTGTTCGCTGACCTGGGCTGTATCGTGGGGGGTTACCTGCCGCCGCTGTTCCAGCGCTGGTTTGGCGTTAACCTGATCGTGTCCCGTAAAATGGTTGTCACCATGGGCGCGCTGCTGATGATTGGCCCAGGGATGATCGGCCTGTTCACCAGCCCGTATATTGCCATTGCGCTGCTGTGCGTTGGCGGCTTCGCTCACCAGTCTCTCTCTGGCGCGCTGATTACCCTCTCCTCTGACGTATTTGGACGTAACGAAGTGGCGACCGCCAACGGTCTGACCGGGATGGCGGCATGGACCGCGAGCACCATGTTTGCTCTGGTGGTCGGTGCGCTGGCCGACACTATCGGCTTTAGCCCGCTGTTCGCAGTTCTGGCGCTGTTTGACCTGATGGGCGCACTAGTTATCTGGACGGTGCTGAAAAGCAAACCGATCAGCGAACTGGAGAAAGAAAAATCGGTAGGCGGGCCCGCCACGCAAAGTTAGTTAATGCGTTGATTATCCTGCTCTCCCCCCAGGCCGCCCGCTAAAACCGGGCGGCTTTTTCATTCCCTGTTGTGGTGAGAAGGGTGTAAAAGTGGTATAACAAATCTATTATTGCCTTACCTCACCTGGAGCATATATGGAAATCTCCGAATCACGCCGTTTGTACCAGCAGCTTGCCGCTGAGCTGAAAAGCCGCATCGAGCAAGGCGTCTATCTTGTCGGCGACAAACTTCCTGCTGAACGTTTTATTGCCGACGAAAAAAGCGTTAGCCGTACCGTGGTTCGCGAAGCCATCATCATGCTTGAAGTTGAAGGCTACGTTGAAGTCCGTAAAGGTTCGGGTATCCATGTTATCGCCAATCAGCCACGCCATACCCAGGCGCCGGATGAGAACCTTGAGTTCGCCAACTACGGTCCGTTTGAGCTGTTGCAGGCCCGTCAGCTTATTGAAAGCAACATCGCCGAGTTCGCCGCAACGCAGGTGACCAAGCAGGACATCATGAAGCTGATGGAAATCCAGGAGAAGGCGCGCAAAGAGAAGTGCTTCCGCGACTCCGAATGGGACCTGCAGTTCCACGTTCAGGTGGCGCTGGCGACACAAAATAGCGCGCTGGCGGCAATTGTTGAAAAAATGTGGACTCAGCGCGTTCACAACCCGTACTGGAAAAAACTGCATGATCACATTGATTTACGCACGGTGGACAACTGGTGCGACGATCATGACCAAATCCTTAAAGCGTTGATTCGCAAAGACCCGCATGGCGCCAAACTGGCAATGTGGCAGCATCTGGAAAATACCAAGCAGATGCTGTTTAACGAAACCAGCGATGATTTCGAGTTCAATGCCGACCGCTATCTGTTTGCTGAAAACCCGGTCGTTCACCTGGATACAGCGGCAAGCGGCGCAAAATAACAGCTTTTATCGTCAGGCGCGCATTCCCTCTGCGCCTGACGTTTTTGGGTAAGCAAAAAGTATAGAGTGTCAGCGTTTGTAAATACCCTCGCCTCCCTACCCTCCGCAAAGCAAAATCATTTTCTGATATCGCGTAATTTCTCTGACGCAAAAGAAGGGCATTTGTTACAATTAGACGTAATTTTGCCACTTCGTGAGTTAGTGCTTGCTCACCGCGTTGTTATGTCTGTCAGGCAGCAGGATGTGCCACGAGCGACCATAATGTCATGATAATTAAATTCGCCGTGCTGTTTGACCGTAACTGACGTGCCGTAAACCGATGTACCAGGAATAGTGAATGGAACTTTTAAGCCAATTGCTGCATGCCTTGTGGAGCCAGGATTTCGAAACCCTGGCCAACCCGTCCATGATCGGCATGCTCTACTTTGTATTGTTTGTCATTTTATTTCTTGAGAATGGCCTTCTTCCTGCGGCGTTCCTGCCCGGCGACAGTTTACTGATTCTGGTAGGCGTGCTGATTTCCAAGGGCGCGATGGGCTACCCGCAAACGATCCTGCTGCTCACGGCGGCGGCCAGCCTCGGCTGCTGGCTCAGCTATATACAGGGAAGGTGGCTTGGTAATACCCGCATTGTGCAGAACTGGCTCTCCCATCTGCCCGCCCACTACCATCAACGGGCGCACCACCTTTTCCACAAGCACGGCCTTTCCGCCCTGCTGATGGGCCGGTTTATCGCCTTTGTCCGTACGCTGTTGCCGACCATTGCCGGGCTCTCCGGTCTGAACAACGCGCGGTTCCAGTTCTTCAACTGGATGAGCGGGCTGCTGTGGGTACTGATTTTAACGACGCTGGGCTATTTGCTGGGCATTACGCCGGTGTTTCGCAAATATGAAGATGCGCTGATGTCGTGTCTGATGCTGCTACCCGTGGTTCTGCTGGTCATTGGGCTGGTGGGCTCACTGGTAATGCTATGGAAGAAAAAATACGGAAACCGGGGTTAAGACATGGAATCGCAACGTCCTTTTTTACGCCGACTCGTCACCAGCGTCGCCGCCGTGGCGCTGTTTTGTTCGCTTTTTTTCGGCTGGGTAACGCTGCAAAACCGTGAGTCTACGCTGGCGATCCGCCCTATCGCCCAGAACGTTAGCGTGCCGGATGGGTTCTCCATCTGGCACCATCTCGACGCAAACGGCATTCATTTCAAAAGCATCACGCCGCTTAACGACACGCTGCTGATTAAGTTTGAATCCAGCGCGCAAAGCGCCGCCGCGAAAGCGGTGCTGGATAAATCCCTGCCCCACGGCTATATCATCGCCCAACAGGACGATGACAGCCAGACCGCCGCCTGGCTTAATCGCCTGCGGGGAACAACCCATCGCCTTGGGTGAATTTCCTGGATTCTGAATCTTTTCACTTACTTTGGTGCTTTAGCTTTTCACCATCTATGCTTGTGTAAAGGGAACCGGAGTCCATGTTATGTCACTGGATGCTGGCGCTAACAGTTAACGCCAGCCAACAACGGAAGGTTTCAATTATGAAATACCGCATCGCACTGGCGCTTACCTTTTTCTCGTTGAGCGCGGCCTCACAGGCCGCATCCCTCTGTCAGGAAAAGGAGCAGGAGATTCAACGTGAAATCAGCTATGCCGAAAAGCACCATAATCAGAGCCGGATCGATGGCCTGAATAAGGCGCTGCGTGAAGTGCGCGCTAACTGTTCTGACAGCGAGCTACGCGCGAATCATCAGCATAAAATCGCTGAGCAGCGAGAAGAGATCGCCGAACGTCGCCACGAGTTAGCCGAGGCAAAAGCGAAAGGCGATGCGGATAAAATCAGTAAACGCGAACACAAGCTGAAAGAGGCCGAGGACGAACTCAAGGCGCTGGAGGCGCGTGACTATTAGTTTAATGGAAGTTAACACTCACTCACTGGAGAGAATTATGGCTAAAGAGGCAAACACAGACTATCTGCGCGCTGAGTTGAAATCCCTGGCAGATACCCTTGAGGAAGTACTGAGTACGTCCGGCGAAAAATCGAAAGAAGAGATGAGTAAACTGCGTGCTAAAGCTGAGTACGCGCTGCAGGAGAGCCGCCAGCGTCTGGGTGAAACCGGCGACATTATCGCCCGTCAGACTCGTGAAGCGGCAGCAAAAACCGATGAATATGTTCGTGCAAACCCATGGGCCAGCGTGGGTATCGGCGCCGCAGTCGGCGTTGTACTGGGCGTCCTGCTGACGCGTCGCGGCTAATGGCGGATTCAAGATACGCACAGGGACCGGGCAAAAGCGTAATCGGAATCGGGCAGCGCATGGTTTCTATCGTGGTAGAAATGGTAGAAACGCGGTTGCGCCTTGCAATGGTTGAACTGGAAGAAGAGAAAGCGAATCTCTTTCAGTTACTGCTGATGGTAGGCTTAACCATGCTGTTTGCCGCTTTCGGTCTGATGAGCCTGATGGTATTAATCATCTGGGCCGTCGATGCGCAATACCGACTTAACGTCATGATCGCCACTACGGTGGTGCTCCTGGTGCTGGCGTTAATAGGCGGTATCTGGACGCTACGCAAAGCCCGTTCCTCAACCATTCTTCGCCACACGCGTCATGAACTGGCAAACGATCGTGCGCTGCTGGAGGAGGATAAGCATGAGTAGTAAAGCGGAGCGCTTAAAGCGTAAAGCCCAACTGCTTAGCGATATTCAGCAACAACGCCTGGATCTTACCGCCACTCGCCGTGACTGGCTGGAAGCGACCGGCGCTTACGACCGCGGCTGGAACACGTTCCTTAGCCTGCGTTCATGGGCGCTGGTTGGCAGCAGCGTTATGGCGCTATGGACGATTAAAAACCCCAATGTGCTTATCCGCTGGGGTAAGCGCGGTCTGGGGGTATGGAGCGTCTGGCGGCTGGTGAAATCCACAATTCGCGAGCAGCACCTGCGCGGTTAATATTCCGCCGTACACCTCTCCTCTTAGCCCCGGCCGCCTTGCGTTGCCGGGGCTATTATTTTCTGCCTTCTCCCACCCTATTTACTTCCTCAGAATCTTTGAAGAAGACAGACTGTTTTTCTGGCTAACAATCCGCTCTCGCCGCGTTTAATATCCTCTCCATCGACAGCATGCATGCGGCAGACGCCCGTCATAGCAGCGCTTTTAACAAAAAAAGACAATATGGTTCCCTGGAGAGAAAGATGAAAAAATTAGAAGATGTTGGTGTTCTGGCAGCGCGTATTTTGATGCCGATTCTGTTTATCACCGCGGGCTGGGGCAAAATCAGCGGCTACGCAGGCACCCAGCAGTATATGGAAGCGATGGGCGTTCCCGGCTTTATGCTGCCGCTGGTTATCCTGCTGGAGTTTGGCGGCGGCCTGGCCATTCTGTTTGGCTTCCTGACCCGCACCACGGCACTCTTTACCGCAGGCTTTACGCTGCTGACCGCATTTATCTTCCACAGCAACTTTGCGGAAGGGGTGAACTCGCTGATGTTTATGAAAAACCTGACTATCGCCGGTGGCTTCCTGCTGCTGGGCATCACCGGGCCGGGCGCGTTCAGCATTGACCGTCTGCTCAATAAAAAGTGGTAAGCCTTCTATACTGATGAGGCGAGGAGAGTGCTCCTCGCTTTTGCCCTCTGAAGGAGAATGCAACGTGGGACAACTTATCGACGGCGTCTGGCATGACACCTGGTACGACACCAAATCCACCGGCGGGCGGTTCCAGCGCTCTACCTCCGCATTTCGCAACTGGCTGACCGCTGACGGTTCAGCTGGCCCCTCCGGCGAAGGCGGCTTTGCGGCAGAAAAAGACCGTTACCATCTCTATGTCTCCCTCGCCTGCCCCTGGGCGCACCGTACCTTAATCATGCGCAAGCTCAAAGGCCTTGAAAACCTGCTCCCGGTGTCGGTGGTGAACCCGCTGATGTTTGAGAATGGCTGGACCTTTGCTGACGACTTCCCTGCCGCCACCGGCGACAGGCTCTACCAGCACGAGTTTCTTTACCAGCTCTATCTGCATGCCGATCCGCACTACAGCGGGCGAGTGACCGTACCGGTACTGTGGGACAAGAAAAATCACACCATTGTCAGCAACGAATCCGCTGACATCATCCGCATGCTGAACACGGCGTTCGATGCGCAGGGCGCGCGCGCTGGCGATTACTATCCGCAGGCGCTGCGTTCGCAGATCGATGAACTGAACGGCTGGATCTATGACACTGTGAATAACGGCGTCTATAAGGCCGGTTTCGCCACCAGCCAGGAGGCTTATGACGAAGCGGTTGAAAAGGTGTTTGAATCGCTCTCTCGCCTGGAGCAGATCCTCGGGCAGCACCGCTATTTAACCGGCGATCAGCTTACCGAGGCGGATATCCGCCTGTGGACAACGCTTATCCGCTTCGATCCGGTCTATGTTACCCACTTCAAGTGCGACAGGCACCGGATCGGCGACTATCTCAACCTGCACGGTTTCCTGCGCGATATTTATCAGATCCCAGGGATCGCGGAGACGGTGGATTTCGCCCATATCCGTAACCACTACTATCGCAGCCATAAAACCATCAACCCCACAGGCATCATCTCTGTGGGTCCGTGGCAGGATCTGGACGAGCCGCACGGGCGTGATGTGCGATTCGGCTAGCGAAACGGGCGCTGCGCACGCGCCCGAAAATAGTTAACGCAGCCTGATTTTGCCGTCTATTCTTACAATGATCGCTGATAAAACAATAAATTGACTGTTGATCGAGGTTGAGAAATGGACTGGTATTTCAAGGTGCTTCGTCACTACGCCCGCTTTAACGGCCGTGCGCACCGCCGTGAGTTCTGGATGTTTATGCTGGTCAATATCATCCTCTCTGGCGTTTTGATGGTGGTGGACGCCATCATCGGCTGGCAGCGCGTCGCCGGCGTCGGCATACTGAGCCTGATTTACGTTCTGCTGGTTTTTATCCCTTCTCTTGCCGTCCAGTCGCGCCGCCTGCATGACACCAATCGCAGCGCGAAATGGCTCTGGCTATGGTGCATTCCGCTGCTGGGCTGGATTATGCTGCTCTCATACTGGAGCCAGCACGGCACCCCCGCCGAGAACCGCTTCGGGCTGGAACCCAAAACGTTTCCATGAGCTACGAGGCTATTTTTGCGCAAACAGTTTGGGGATTTCGCGCAGGCACCAGGCTTTCGCTTCCCCCATGCTGTCACGACGCCAGGCCATAATGATATCGATCTCGCTGGTGGACTCCGGGCTGACCACCCGTAACCGCCCCTCGGCGATGTCCTGCTCGACCAGCGGATAGGGCATGGTCGCCACCCCCAATCCTGCCAGCAGCGCCTGGCGTTTGTCCTCAATGGTGCTTACCGTCAGCCGCGGCTGTTTATCCAGCAGCTGCACGGTCAGCACCGGCCGCTCGCGGGCCGTATCCGCCACCGCCACGCCCCGGTACTTCACGCGGGTGACTTCCGACAGCGGCTCCGGCTCCTGATGAATCGGGTGGTCCGGCGCGGCCACATAGACGTTCATCAGCGTGTAGAGCTTGCGGGAGTTGATTTCGGATGAAGAGCGGAAATGCATATCCGGGGCGATGACGATATCCGCCCGCCCCTGCTCCAGCCGCTCCCAGGCACCGGCCAGCACTTCTGTTATTAGCGAGAGCTGCGTATTGGCTTTCGCCGCCAGCCGGTCGATAAGCGGGAACAGCGCGGGCGTTGGCACCAGCGCCTCGGTGACCAGCGTCAGGTGTGTTTCCCATCCGCGGGCCAGCGCCTCGGCGTCGGTGGTCAGTTTATCCGCCGCCTCCAGCAGGACGCGCCCGCGCTCCAGCAGCATGCGGCCAACGTTTGTGAATTTAGTCCGGTGGCCGGAGCGGTCAAACAGCACCACGTCCAGCTCTTCTTCCAGTTTTTGCATGGTGTAGCTGAGCGCGGAAGGTACGCGCCCCAGCTCGTCCGCTGCGGCAGCAAAACTACCGCGCCGATCAATCGCGTCCATTACGCGTAATGCTTCCAGGGTCAGGGCTCTGTCTTTCGCCATTATTTGTTCTCATTCAGGAAATTTGAACATACCGGGCAGAATATCTGGCTAACAATGCACCGTCCAGCCCCTTAACATGATAGGACGCAATGAGAGGTAAAGAACTATGATTACTACCCGAACAGCCAGGCAGTGTGGACAGGCAGATTATGGATGGTTGCAGGCCCGCTACACTTTCTCCTTTGGGCACTATTTTGACCCTAAACTGCTGGGTTATGCGTCCCTGCGCGTCCTTAATCAGGAGGTGCTGGCTCCCGGCGCCTCATTCCAGCCGCGCACCTACCCAAAAGTCGATATTCTGAATCTGATTCTTGACGGCCAGGCGGAATACCGCGACAGCGAAGGCAACCATATTCAGGCTAAAGCGGGTGAGGCCTTGCTCATCGCCACGCAGCCGGGCATCAGCTATAGCGAGCATAACCTGAGCAAAGATAAGCCGCTTACCCGTATGCAGCTGTGGCTGGATGCCTGCCCGGAGCGGGAGAGCCCGGCGGTGCAAAAGGTGTCACTTAGCGGAACGGCGCGCCAGCTGCTGGCCTCCCCCGACGGCAGCGACGACAGCCTGCAACTCCGCCAGCAGGTCTGGTTGCACCATATCGCTCTCGAACAGGGAGAAGCGTTGAATTTTCAGCTGCACGGGCCGCGCGCCTATTTGCAGTCTATCCACGGTACAGTACACGCGGTCATGCCTTGTGAATCACGCGAGGCGCTCACCTGCGGCGACGGCGCTTTTATTCGTGATGAGGCTAACATTACGCTGGTCGCAGATACGCCGCTGCGCGCTTTGCTGATAGATTTGCCGGTGTAAATACGTGGGATTTACGGAGTACGAAAGTGAAAAAGAGTAATAGCAGAACGTCAAAGAACGTTTCCACACAGCAAACTCTTCCGGCAGCATCGCCTCAGACGTTTGGTTACGACGAGATGCTCAGCGAACTGGAAGCTATCGTCGCCGATGCAGAGCGTCGGCTTGTCGAAGAAGAAGAAACGGCGTAACAGAAGCCCAGGCGAGAGCCGGGGCTTTTTTTCAGGCGCCGGGCAGGATGTCGGATGCGCTACGCTTATCCGACCTACGGACAGTAGCCACGGTAAGCGCAGCGCACCGTGGACAGAAAAGCAAAACCCCGCCATTTGGCGGGGTTTTTATAAAGAGTGAAACTGACCGATAAGCCGCGTTCTTTCCTGTATAGCGTCGTGGACAGTCATTCATCTTTGGTTATCTAAAACAAAACCCCGCCGAAGCGGGGTTTATATAAAGAGTGAAACTGACCGATAAGCCGGGTTCTGTCGTGGACAGTCATTCATCTAGGCCAGCAATCGCTCACTGGCTCAAGCAGCCTACCCGGGTTCAGTACGGGCCGTACCTTGTGAACCCCTATTTGGCCTTGCTCCGGGTGGAGTTTACCGTGCCGCGAACTGTTACCAGCCGCGCGGTGCGCTCTTACCGCACCCTTTCACCCTTACCTGATCCCACTTGCGTGGGCCATCGGCGGTTTGCTCTCTGTTGCACTGGTCGTAGGCTCTCGCCCCCCAGGCGTTACCTGGCACCCTGCCCTATGGAGCCCGGACTTTCCTCCCCTCCGCCCGTCTCCCCCGAAGAGGACGACGACGAAGCGGCGACTGTCTGGTCAGCTTCGGCGCGCAGTATAGAGGGTTTGCGCGCCGATGTCACCCCTCGGCCAACATCCCCACGCGTAAGGTGGCGGCAATGTTGCGCGAAGCGCGATAAATATTGTCAAATGCGCCCCGGAAGGCCTCCTCCAGCGTCCCGATACTGGTCAGCACGCTAAACACCGCATCGATACCGTATTGATGGACGACGCCCACGTCGCGCGTCAGGCTGCCAGCGATGCCGATAACGGGTTTATGGTATTTTTTGGCGACGTGCGCCACGCCGACCGGCACTTTCCCGTGGATACTCTGGCTATCGATACGGCCTTCGCCGGTCACTACCAGCGTGCAGTCGTGGATATGCTCTTCCAGATTCAGCGCCTGGGTAACAATCTCGATGCCGCTTTTAAGCTCCGCGCCAAGGAATGCCATCAACGCGGCGCCCATTCCGCCCGCCGCGCCAGCGCCCGGTACGTTTTTGACGTCAACGTGCAGCGATTTTTTAATCACCTGCGCGTAGTGGTCAAGATTGCGATCCAGTTCGACAATCAGCGCTTCTGTCGCCCCTTTCTGCGGGCCGAAGATACGAGAAGCGCCTTTTTCACCGGTCAGCGGGTTGGTCACATCGCAGGCCACGCGGATCGCGCAGTCGCTCAGACGGGGGTCCAGACCGGAGATATCAATAGAGTTCAGGCTCATCAGGCTACCGCCGCCGTGGCCGATATCGGTGCCGTTAGCGTCGCATAGCTTCGCCCCCAGCGCCTGTACCATGCCCGCGCCGCCATCGTTGGTTGCGCTGCCGCCGATACCGATAATAATATTTTTCGCCCCCTGTTCCAGCGCGTGCAGAATTAACTCTCCCGTGCCGCGCGACGTGGTAATCAGAGGATTGCGTTTTTCAGGAGGAACGAGCGCCAGCCCGCTGGCGGCGGCCATTTCAATAAAAGCCGTTTTACCGTCGCCGGACATTCCCCAGAATGCATCAACGGTTTCACCTAACGGACCGGTTACTCTGGCTGAATGCTGAGTTCCTTTCGTGGCGGCAATCATGGCTTCAACTGTCCCTTCGCCGCCATCTGCGACCGGAACAGAAACGTAGTGAGCATCAGGAAAAATTTCCCGAAATCCTTTTTCTATCGCCTGGGCTACCTCGGTAGCAGAAAGGCTTTCTTTATAAGAGTCTGGGGCGATTACGATTTTCATAGTTGATTAGCCTGACATTGCCGCGCAAGGCATTCATTCCACCCTGCCAACAGCTTGCGACAGGGTGTTGATGCATAAGAAATTCAGGGCGCGCCGCCGCGCCCTTCTTATTAGCGAGAGATTTCTACCTTCGCCAGTTTTTCGTAGTAGCACGCAAGGGCGCTATGGTCATCACTGCCATGACCGTCAGCGCGCAGCGCCTGCATCATCTCCATTACCGCCGCGGTTAACGGCAGCTGTGCGCCCACGCCATGAGACGTATCCAGCGCGTTAGAGAGATCTTTAATGTGCAGGTCGATACGGAAGCCCGGCTTGAAGTTCCGGTCCATCACCATCGGCGCTTTAGCGTCCAGCACGGTGCTGCCCGCCAGGCCGCCGCGGATCGCCTGATAAACCAGATCCGGGTTAACGCCCGCTTTGGTCGCCAGAGACAGCGCTTCGGACATGGCCGCGATATTCAGCGCCACGATCACCTGGTTTGCCAGCTTGGTCACGTTGCCCGCACCGATATCGCCGGTGTGAACCACGGAGCCCGCCATCGCTTTCATCAGGTCGTAGTACTTATCGAAAATCGCTTTGTCGCCGCCGACCATAACGGACAGGGTGCCGTCGATCGCTTTCGGTTCGCCGCCGCTTACCGGGGCGTCCAGCATATCCACACCTTTCGCTTTCAGGGCTTCGCTGATTTCGCGGCTGGCCAGCGGGGCAATGGAGCTCATATCGATCAGAACAGTACCCGCCTTCGCGCCTTCAATAATGCCGCCTTCACCCAGCGCAACCTCTTTTACGTGCGGGGAGTTCGGCAGCATGGTGATGATGACATCACACTGCTCAGCAACTTCTTTTGCGGTTTTTGCAGACTGCGCGCCAGCAGCGGTCACTTCCGCCACGGCGTCTGCGTTACGGTCCAGGACCACCAGCGAGTAACCTGCTTTAATGAGGTTTTTACTCATTGGTTTACCCATGATGCCCAGGCCAATGAAACCAACTTTCATCGTCATAATTGCGTCTCTCTTTTCGTTAAATGGTGGTTTTATTTTTTAAAGGTATCTGCCAGTTTCTGCGTGGCGCCGCGGAACACGCCCAGGTCGCTGCCAACGGCAACAACCGTCGCGCCCCACTCCAGGTAACGGCGCGCATCGGCCTCAACCGGCGCCAGGATACCGCTCGGTTTGCCGTGCGCTTTCGCACGGGCGAAAATGTGCTGGATGGTGCGCTGCACTTCCGGGTGACCCGCATTGCCGATGTAGCCAAGCGTTGCCGCCAGGTCGCTTGGGCCAACAAAGACGCCGTCAACACCGTCGGTGGACAGAATCGCGTCGAGATTATCGACGCCCGCCTGGCTTTCAATCTGTACAATGATGGTGATGTTTTTGTTCGACTGCGCGAAGTAGTCCGGCACGGTGCCAAACATATTGGCGCGGTGGGAGACGGATACGCCGCGAATACCTTCCGGCGGGTAGCGAGTCGCCGCGACGGCAAGGGCCGCTTCATCGGCGGTTTCAACAAACGGCACCAGGAAGTTATAGAAACCGATATCCAGCAGGCGCTTGATCACAACCGGATCGTTAGTTGGAATACGCACTACCGGCGCGCTGACGCTGCCTTTCAGCGCCATCAGCTGCGGTATAAAAGAGAGCACGTCGTTCGGCGCATGTTCGCCATCCAGCAGCAGCCAGTCGAAACCGGCCAGACCCAGCACCTCAGTGCTTACCGGGCTACCCAGCGCGGACCAACAACCGATCTGCACCTGATTCGCCGCCAGGGCCGCTTTAAATTTGTTCGGGAAGATATCGTTACTCATCTTTTGCACCTTAATTTATTAGCCGTTGCTTACTTTTTCAGTTCCATACGTTTGATGTCGCCTACCACGAACAGGTAGCACACCATCATCATCAGCGCGGAGCAGCCGACGAAAATCAACGCACCGTTGAAAGAGTGCAACTCTTTGACCATGTATCCAATGACCAGCGGGGTAACAATGGACGCCACATTACCAAACACGTTAAACACGCCGCCGCACAAACCTACAATCTCTTTCGGCGCGGTATCCGAAATAACCGGCCAGCCCAGCGCGCCGAAGCCTTTGCCGAAGAACGCCAGCGCCATCAGGGCGATAACCAGCGGCGTACTCTCAGTGTAATTACACAGGATGATGCTGGAAGCCAGCAGCATTCCAAGAACGATGGGCAGTTTACGCGCCATGGTTAACGTGCAGCCACGTTTGATCAGATGGTCGGAGAAGAGACCGCCCAGCACGCCGCCGGCAAAACCGCACAGCGCCGGAATAGAGGCGACCAAACCCACCTTCAGAATCGACATGCCTTTCTCCTGCACCAGGTAGATAGGGAACCATGTCAGGAAGAACCAGGTGATGGTGTTCAGGAAGTACTGCCCAAAGAACACGCCCAGCATCATACGGCTGGAGAGCAGCTGCTTAATGTAATCGAGTTTCGGGCCGGACTGAGCGGCATCGGTTTTCTTGTGGTCCATATCCACCACCGCGCCGTTAGCAGAGATATAATCCAGCTCTTCGCGGCTCATACGCGGATGATCGGTGGGGTTGTGGACAAACTTCACCCACGCGGCGGTTAACACGAAGCCGATGACGCCCATAACGGTAAAGACGTGCTCCCAGCCCCATTCAAAGGTCAGCCACCCCAGCAGCGGGGAGAAGAGCGCCAGGGAAAAGTACTGCGCCGCGTTGAAAATCGCTGACGCGGTGCCGCGCTCTTTCGCCGGGAACCAGGCGGCGACGATACGCGCGTTGGCCGGGAAGGACGGCGCTTCGGAGAAGCCCAGCATAAAGCGCATACAGAACATGGAGATCCCCGCCCAGGCGATGGGGAAGACGTCGACAAAGCCCTGCAGGAAGGTGAACAGCGACCAGAAGAACAGGCTAAAGGTATAGACTTTCTTCGAGCCGAAGCGGTCAAGCAGCCAGCCGCCGGGGATCTGCATCAGCAGATAGGCCCAGCCAAAGGCGGAGAAGATATAACCCATTGATACCGAATCGAGCCGCAGCTCCTTCGCCACTTCCGTTCCCGCAATGGAGAGCGTAGCGCGATCCGCATAGTTAACTGCCGTTACAATGAATATTATCAGCAGAATTAAATAGCGGGTCGGTATCCCCCGTTTTACTTCAACAGAATCTTGTACAGCCATGATTATTCCTCGGGCACTACTGAATTTAAAATATAATTTTTTTGATGTGTTAAGTTACCTGAATTAAATTAATGCGCGGGTGTAGCCAAATATCAGGTAATAGCATGTGCAAATTTATTACCGCTCAGTATAATCAGGCTTACCGGGTGACGCATTGTTACCTTGCTCAATTTTGAACGTCTTGCAAGAGATTATTTTGAGCATATGCACATAAGCCTGGGCGCTGATGCACAGATCTTGTAATTGCTACGCCTGCTGGCCGGGCGATGGCGAAAATAAGTGACGTAGATCACATTTTAATATGAGAACTCCTGACATCCTTTATTCATCAAGCAAGGCTTTCATTTCTGATAATAACAGAAACGTCCCTTTTTTATTTTGAGTAATGCATCGTATAGTTAGCTGGAGATTATTTAACAATGGCCGACATTGAAATTAGACAGCAGTCGCCTACGGCGTTTTATATTAAAGTCCACGATACTGACAATGTCGCTATCATCGTTAATGATAATGGCTTAAAAGCAGGCACCCGTTTTCCTGACGGGCTGGAATTAATTGAACATATTCCTCAGGGCCATAAAGTTGCGCTGGTAGATATTCCCCATCATGGCGAAATCATCCGCTATGGCGAAGTGATTGGTTATGCTGTGCGTGACATTCCGCGCGGCAGCTGGATTGATGAGTCGACGGTAGAACTGCCGAAAGCGCCGCCGCTGAATACGCTGCCGCTGGCAACTAAAGTGCCGGAGCCTTTACCGCCGCTGGAAGGCTATACCTTCGAAGGCTACCGTAACGCCGATGGCAGCGTCGGCACCAAAAACCTGCTTGGTATTACCACCAGCGTTCACTGCGTGGCGGGCGTTGTTGATTACGTCGTGAAACTTATCGAGCGCGACCTGCTGCCCAAATACCCCAACGTGGACGGCGTAGTCGGTCTGAATCACCTTTACGGCTGCGGCGTGGCGATCAATGCCCCGGCTGCCGTGGTGCCAATCCGCACGATTCATAATATCGCCCTGAACCCCAACTTTGGCGGCGAAGTGATGGTGATTGGTCTGGGCTGCGAGAAATTGCAGCCTGAGCGCCTGTTAAAGGGCACCGAAGATGTGCAGCCCATTGCGGTGGACAGCGCCAGCATCGTCAGCCTGCAGGATGAAAAACACGTCGGCTTCCAGTCGATGGTGGAAGATATTCTGCAGGTGGCGGAACGTCATCTGCAAAAACTAAACCAGCGTAAGCGCGAAACCTGCTCGGCCTCTGAACTGGTGGTGGGCATGCAGTGCGGCGGCAGCGACGCCTTCTCCGGCGTGACCGCGAACCCGGCGGTCGGCTTCGCCTCTGACCTGCTGATCCGCTGCGGCGGCACGGTGATGTTCTCGGAAGTCACCGAAGTGCGCGACGCCATCCACCTGTTAACGCCGCGCGCCATCAACGAAGAGGTGGGCAAGCGCCTGCTGGAAGAGATGGCCTGGTACGATAACTATCTGGATATGGGGCAGACCGACCGCAGCGCTAACCCCTCTCCCGGCAATAAAAAAGGCGGCCTCGCCAACGTGGTGGAGAAAGCGCTGGGCTCTATCGCCAAATCCGGCAAGAGCGCCATTTCTGAAGTGCTGTCGCCGGGCCAGCGTCCGACTAAACGCGGCCTGATCTACGCGGCGACCCCCGCCAGCGACTTTGTGTGCGGCACCCAGCAGGTGGCATCCGGCATTACCGTGCAGGTCTTCACCACCGGTCGCGGCACGCCGTACGGCCTGATGGCAGTACCGGTGATTAAAATGGCAACCCGTACCGAGCTGGCAAACCGCTGGTTCGATCTGATGGACATCAACGCGGGCACCATCGCCACCGGCGAAGAGACCATTGAGCAGGTAGGCTGGAGGCTGTTCCACTTTATTCTGGACGTGGCGAGCGGCCGTAAGAAAACCTTCTCGGATCAGTGGGGGCTGCATAACCAGCTGGCGGTCTTTAACCCGGCGCCGGTGACCTGACAGGAAACGATACCCGGATGGCCTGTCCGGGTGATAAACAACCGCACAGCATGGCTTCGGCCATGCTTTTTTATGCGCTAATCAATACCACTTCAATACCGAGCTTGCGCAAACCATTCAGGCTCTCAGCCGGGATGCCTTCGTCCGTGATAATCATATCAATGCGCTGCGTATCGATAATTTTATGCAAACTTGATGAGTTAAATTTGGTGGAGTCCGTGACCACAATAATGCGCTCTACTACTTCACACATGCGGCGGTTTAAGCGCGCTTCATCTTCGTTATGCGTACTAATCCCCCGCTCAACGTCAATGGCGTCCACACCGAGAAAAAGCATATCAAAGTGATAATTTTGCAGGGATTGTTCAGCGCGATCGCCATAAAAAGAGAGCGACTGGCGCCGTAAGTGTCCACCTGTCAGCAAGAGTTCCACACCCTGCGCCTCCAGTAACGCATTCGCCACATTCATTCCGTTCGTCATAACGATAATGTCAGTATGCTGACGCAGCAAACGCGCTAATTCATAGGTGGTCGTCCCGGAATCGAGGATCACACGATGACCCGGCTGGATAAGCGCCGCCGCTGCACGGGCAATGTGCTGTTTTAGCGAGGTATTCAGCGTGCTTTTATCTTCAAGAGTAGGTTCAAGCGGGGGGGTATTCGCATCGCAAATCAGTGCGCCGCCGTAGGCCCTTACGGCAATACCCTGTTTTTCCAGAAACGCCAGGTCATTGCGGATAGTCACGGTTGAGACGCCAAATAGCTCAGAAAGATCGTTAACCTGCACGCTACCATTCTCGCGGAGCAGCTGAATAATATGCTCCCGCCTTCCGCTGGTTCCCGTTGCGCGCTTTGCCGTAAAAGAGTCGGTACTCGTCATGAGATTTTCCTGTGAGTAGCTTTCGTTTCATTTCGATTCGTTTATTAACTCTTTTCTTTACCCGAAATGCAACCGTTCGTAATGCAACCAGCGCGAGCGCACGATCTTTTTGGTTTCATTTTGCTTCTTTTGTGACCCAGATCGTGCTTTGATGATCTTTCATTTTCCTTCGAATAGATATTGAAACAGTATAAAAGAAATCAATCGAAAGAAAAATGATCAATTACAGCCCTCGGGAGAAGAAAGTGAAGAGTATCGTCGATTTAGTTAACGCCCATAAGAAAGATAACACAGCAGGCATTTACGCTGTCTGCTCAGCACATCCCATTGTGCTGGAAGCCGCACTACGTTATTCACTTACCACGGGCAGAACTTTGCTTATTGAAGCCACCTCAAACCAGGTCGATCAGTTTGGTGGCTATACCGGCATGACGCCAAAAGACTTTCGTCAGTTTGTCCTGCAGCTGGCTTTACAGCTGAACTTTCCCTCTGAACAACTGATTCTGGGGGGCGATCACCTTGGCCCTAACCGCTGGCAAAACAAACCGGCCGCCGAAGCGATGGCGCAGGCCGAATGCCTGATCAGAAGCTATGTCGAAGCCGGATTTAAAAAGATACACCTTGATTGCAGCATGTCTTGCGCCGATGACCCGGTGCCGCTAACGGATGAAATCGTGGCGCAAAGGGCGGCCCGACTGGCGAAGCTCGCAGAAGAGACCTGCCTTGCCTGTTTCGGCACACAAGATTTAGCGTATGTGATAGGTACGGAAGTCCCCATTCCTGGCGGTGCGCATGAAACGCTAACAGAGCTGACGATCACTACCCCGGAGGCAGCAATAAAGACGCTGCAGGCGCATATCAGCGCCTTCGCCCAACTGGGGATTGAAGCAATATGGCCTCGCGTTGCGGCCCTTGTTGTACAACCCGGCGTTGAGTTTGATCACGCCAGCGTGATTGATTACATCCCAGCGAAAGCGCAGGCTCTTAGTCGCGTTGTTGAGGATTTCGACTCGCTGATTTTCGAGGCTCACTCGACGGATTACCAGACACCGCAGGCGTTACAGCAGCTGGTGCATGACCACTTCGCCATCCTGAAAGTCGGACCTGAATTGACGTTCGCCTTGCGTGAGGCGTTATACGGTCTGGCAGCCATTGAAGAAGAGATGCTGCCAGCGCATGCATGTTCAGGGCTGCGGGAGGTACTGGAGAGCGTCATGCTTGATAAGCCCGAGTTCTGGCGCAGCCACTATGAAGGTACTACGCAGGAGCGGCATCTGGCGCGAAGCTACAGTTATTCTGACCGCGTACGTTATTACTGGCCAGACAGGGAAATTGACGCGGCGATGTCCCGCCTGATGGATAATTTATCCGCCGCCCCGCTCCCCTTACCGTTAGTGAGCCAGTATCTGCCTTTGCAATACGCCAGGGTACGGGAGGGTAAACTGCGCGCGACGCCGCATTTCCTGGTTATTGACCATATTCAGGATGTCTTACGTAAGTATGATGCGGCAACACACAGTAGTCATTAGCCGCTCCACCAGCACCTGGAACGCTTTCTCGCAGGAGATAAACAATGTTAGGCATTATTCTTACCGGCCACGGTGGCTTCGCTTCCGGCATGGAAAAAGCAATGAAACAGATACTTGGCGAGCAGGAGCAGTTCATCGCCATAGATTTTCCAGCAGATTCCAGCACGGCTTTATTGACCTCGCAGATGGAGTCTGCGCTGGCAGAACTGGATCAGACGGAGGGTATCGTCTTTTTAACCGACCTGCTGGGTGGAACCCCCTTTCGCGTCGCGTCAACGATGGCATTACAGCAGCCGGGTTGGGAAGTGATTACCGGTACAAACCTGCAACTCTTGCTGGAGATGGCGATGGAGCGCGAGGGGCTCGATGGCGAAACTTTTCGCCTGCAGGCATTGGAGTGCGGCCATCGCGGCTTGACCAGCCTTGCGGATGAACTCCTGCGCGCCCCGGTTGCAACGGAATGTGAGGACGGCATCTGATTCTTTTCCGCCAGCATGACATTTGTTAACGCAACGGATGCTGGCGTTTCTTTTCCTTTCTTTCCGCCATTTTTCCGTCATAACGCGCTTTCCCTTTCGTTCTCCATGGTAATCAGCCGCTTAAAGTTAAAAAGCGCAAGATTTGCGATTATTCTTACTTATGTTTCCTTGATCACAATTTTCGTTTTATTCTTAGACACGCAATTGACCTTTCATTTTCTTTCTAATAGATTCATCGAAGCACCATAAAGTTTTTATCGAAATGAAACGAAAGCCAATGGTAAGACAGTTACAGGCTTTGACGTTGATGAAATAAAGGAAAGCAAAATGAGTGAAGACGTTACCCCTGTATCGGGAACCGGGACCTGGACTGAACAAGAAATTCGCCAGCAGCCTGAGAGCTGGCTGCGTTCACTTGATAGCATTGCCGCACAGAGAGCGCAAATTGAGGCTTTTCTGGCGCTCGCTTTATCGGACGACGCTTACACCCGTATCATCCTGACAGGGGCAGGAACCTCAGCCTTTATCGGCGACATTATTTCGCCGTGGCTTTCACGCCACACCGGGAAAAACATTACGGCCGTTCCCACAACCGATCTGGTCACTAATCCTGCTGACTATCTGGCCGAGGATGAAAGAACGCTGCTGGTTTCGTTCGCCCGTTCGGGTAACAGCCCGGAGAGCGTCGCCGCTGTCGCTTTAGCGAATCAGCTGGTTAAACAGTGCTATCACCTTGTCATTACCTGCAATGAAAAAGGCAGCCTGTACCAGAATGCGGTCATTAGCAAAAACGCTTATGCACTGCTGATGCCTGCTGAAACGCACGATCGCGGTTTCGCAATGACGAGCAGCATTACGACGATGATGGTCAGCTGCCTGTCCGTCTTCGCGCCGGAGGTCATTAACCGGACCAGATTTCAGGATGTCGCCCTACGCTGCCAGCAGATCCTTGATGCACACCGTGATTTCAGCAAGCCCGTCTTTGGCGATCTTCCCTTTCGCCGTATTGTCTACCTCGGCAGCGGCGGATTACAGAGCGCCGCACGCGAGTCGGCACTCAAGGTACTGGAGTTGACCGCCGGTAAGCTTGTCGCTTTTTACGATTCCCCCACCGGCTTTCGACATGGCCCTAAATCGCTGATCGACAAAGAAACGCTGGTTGTCATGTTTATCTCCAGCCATCCCTATACCCGTCAGTACGATCTGGATTTATTGGCGGAGCTACGTCGGGACGGCGAAGCAATGCGGGTGGTGGCAATTTCTGCCGCGGAGGATTTCGCCGCTGAAAACGAACTGCACATTACGCTTCCGCCAGCACGCGATTTTATCGATGTTGAGCAGGCGTTCTGCTTTTTGATCTACGCGCAGATGTTCGCGCTCAGCGAATCATTAAAAGCGGGAATGACGCCGGATACCCCTTCGGTAAACGGTACGGTTAACCGCGTGGTTCAGGGCGTTATTATCCACCCCTGGCAGCAGGAGGTATAAAATGGGCATCATTTCGACTAAATATCTTTTGCAGGATGCGCAGGTGAACGGCTATGCCATTCCCGCCTTTAACATTCATAATGCGGAAACTATTCAGGCGATCCTTGAAGTGTGCCAGGAAATGCAATCTCCGGTCATTCTTGCAGGCACGCCGGGCACCTATAAACATATCGCGTTTGAAGAGATTTTCGCCCTGTGCGAAGCCTATTCGCACAGCTACAAAATGCCGGTGGCACTGCATCTTGATCACCACGAAACTCTCGAAGATATCAGCCATAAAGTTAATGCTGGCGTGCGTAGCGCAATGATTGACGGCAGTCACTTTCCCTTCGACGAAAATGTCAAACTGGTGAAGGCGGTTGTCGACTATTGTCATCGTCACGATTGCAGCGTAGAAGCGGAGCTGGGGCGTCTCGGCGGGGTAGAAGATGACATGAGCGTAGACGCAGAAAGCGCCTTTCTTACCGATCCCGAAGAAGCGCGCCGCTTTGTTGAGCTGACCGGCGTGGATAGCCTCGCCGTTGCTATCGGCACGGCACACGGCCTGTACGCCAAAACGCCCAAAATTGATTTTGAACGACTCGCGGAAATTCGCCAGGTTGTGAATATTCCGCTGGTTTTGCATGGTGCCAGTGATGTACCGGATGATTATGTTCGTCGCGCTATTACGCTTGGGGTCTGTAAAGTGAACGTAGCGACCGAACTTAAAATTGCCTTTGCCGCTGCGGTAAAAGAGTGGTTTGCGGAAAATCCGCAAGGTAATGACCCTCGTTACTATATGCGTACAGGGATGAATGCAATGAAGGAAATTGTCAGACACAAAATTACGGTTTGCGGTTCGGCAAACAGGATTACAGTGAACCAGGGAACTTATTAAATGCGTTGCCGGAGCCATCGGAATTATTTAACGATTAACTACCGATGAAACTCTCAATCAACAGTAAATTACGGCAGGTTAATATGAACACACCCAATATTTTACTTACCCGAATTGATAACCGTCTGGTACATGGCCAGGTCGGTGTCACCTGGACGTCAACGATAGGCGCTAATCTTGTTATCGTGGTTGATGACGAGGTAGCGGGCGACGACATCCAGCAAAAACTGATGGGGATCACAGCGGAAACGTATGATTTTGGTATTCGTTTCTTTACCATTGAAAAGACAATCAATGTTATCGCTAAAGCCGCTCCGCACCAGAAAATTTTCCTCATATGCCGCACGCCTCAGGTCGTCAGGAAGCTTATAGAAGGCGGCGTCCCGTTAAAAGACGTTAACGTAGGTAATATGCACTTTACGCAAGGCAAAAAACAAATCAGCAGTAAAGTTTACGTCGACGAAAGCGATCTTATCGATCTCCGTTTCATTCGGGATAAAGGCGTCAATGTATTTATCCAGGATGTTCCCGGCGACAGTAAAGAGTCGGTTCCTGATTAACTTGCATTATTCCAGATAAAACACCAATTATTATGAGGCGTGAAAATGCATGAAATAACACTTATCCAGGGAATATCGCTGGCGGCGCTGGTCTTTATCCTTGGCATCGATTTTTGGTTAGAAGCACTCTTTTTATTCCGCCCTATTATCGTTTGTACCCTTACCGGGGCTATCCTCGGCGATATTCATATCGGCCTGATCACGGGCGGTTTGACCGAACTCGCCTTTGCCGGATTGACGCCAGCAGGCGGCGTTCAGCCGCCAAACCCAATAATGGCAGGGGTGATGACAACCGTGATTGCCTGGTCAACGGGGGTGGATGCGAAAACGGCGATTGGGCTGGGGTTACCGTTTAGTCTGCTGATGCAATATGTGATTCTGTTTTTTTACTCCGCCTTCTCTCTGTTTATGAGTAAAGCGGATAAATGCGCGCAAAATGCTGATACTGGCGCTTTCGCACGCATGAACCTGACGACGACGTTAATTGTCGCCTTCTCTTACGCCATTATCGCTTTTTTGTGTACCTATCTCGCGCAGGGAGCAATGCAGGCACTGGTCAAATCCATGCCAGCCTGGCTCACGCACGGCTTTGAGGTTGCTGGCGGCATCCTTCCGGCCGTGGGTTTTGGGCTGTTGCTGCGCGTGATGTTCAAAGCGCAATACATTCCCTATCTTATCGCTGGCTTCCTGTTCGTTTGTTATATCCAGGTAAGCAACCTCTTACCTGTTGCGGTGCTCGGTGCAGGCTTCGCGGTTTATGAGTTCTTCAATGCGAAAGCAAAAAGTCAGAATCAACCTCAGCCACAAACTAACGATAACGAGAAAGAGGACTACAGCAATGGCATCTGAAATCAGCAAAAAAGATATTACCCGGCTGGGCTTTCGCTCCTCACTTCTTCAGGCCAGTTTCAACTATGAGAGGATGCAGGCAGGCGGTTTTACGTGGGCAATGCTGCCAATCCTTAAAAAGATTTATAAGAACGATAAAGACGGCCTGAGCGCCGCAATGAAAGACCATCTGGAATTTATCAACACTCACCCAAACCTGGTGGGCTTCCTGATGGGTCTGCTGATTTCCATGGAAGAGAAAGGCGAAAACCGCAGCACTATCAAAGGCCTTAAAGTTGCGCTTTTTGGTCCTATCGCCGGGATTGGCGATGCCATTTTCTGGTTTACGTTGTTACCCATCATGGCGGGCATCTGTTCATCTTTTGCCAGCCAGGGAAATCTGCTTGGCCCGATTCTCTTTTTTGCCGTTTACCTGGCCATTTTCTTCCTGCGGGTCGGCTGGACGCACGTCGGCTATTCGGTAGGGGTGAAGGCTATCGACAAAGTGCGGGAAAACTCGCAGATGATCGCCCGTTCCGCCACGATTTTAGGGATAACCGTCATCGGTGGACTGATTGCCTCGTATGTTCATATCAATGTCGTCACCACTTTCGCCATTGACGCGACCCACAGCGTGGCGCTGCAAAAGGACTTTTTCGATAAAGTTTTCCCGAACATCTTACCTATGGCCTATACCCTGCTGATGTACTATCTGCTGCGGGTGAAAAAAGCGCATCCGGTTCTGTTGATTGGCGTAACGTTTGTACTTTCTATTTTAGGTTCGGCGCTGGGAGTGCTGTAAATGGCGGAGATGATTTTCAAAGGATGCGCTGACTATCAGTCTCTGAGTGAATACACCAGCCAGTACCTGCTTGATGTCATCCGCGCTAAACCTACAGCGACAATATGTCTGGCGACCGGAGGGTCGCCTGCGCTGGCCTACTCGCTGTTTGTTGAGCAGGTAAAGCGCCAGCAACTGGATGTCAGCCACGTGACTTTCGTCAAACTTGACGAGTGGGCAGGCGTACCGCTCAACGCTCCCGGCACGTGCGAAACCTTTTTACGTCAGCATCTGCTCACGCCGCTGGGTATCGACGAAAACCACTATATCTCTTTCGACACAGAGGGGAGCGCGGAGCATGCCTGTGAACAGGTTACTCACCAAATCAGGCAAAGAGGCGGGCTGGATTTGTGTCTGCTTGGGCTGGGGAAAAATGGTCATCTTGGTCTAAACGAACCGGCGAAGTCGCTGGAGCCGTTCACCCATGTCGCTCAGCTGGATGAGCGTACTCAAGGCCACGCGATGTTAAAAGCGCTTTCAGCGCCGGTTACTCAGGGTGTGACGTTGGGGCTAAAAGAGATCCTGGCGGCGAAAGCGATTCTTTTTCTGGTGACGGGGGAGGGAAAACAGCAGGCCTTCTCTGAATTTTTGACCAGGAAGGTTAGCACGCAGCTTCCGGCATCCTTTTTATGGCTTCATCAGCACGTCACCTGTCTCTATGATGAAAGTGTCTGTTAATCACCGCTGACGGGGCGTTTTAGCGCCCCGGTCGCCGCAAGTGGCGCAATAGTTACCCCTGCTGCTCCAGCGCATACTTATACAGCGCGTTCTTCTTCACCCCGTGGATTTCCGCGGCCAGCGCGGCGGCTTTTTTCAGCGGCAGCTCCGCCTGTAGCAGCGCCAGGGTACGCAGGGCATCTGCGGGCAGCGCGTCTTCCTGCGCCTTGTGGCCCTCGACGATCAGCACCATCTCCCCTTTGCGACGGTTCTCATCCTCTTTCACCCAGGCCAGCAGGTCGCCCACCGGCGCGCCGTAAATGGACTCCCAGGTTTTGGTGAGTTCGCGCGCCAGCACCACATAACGGGACGCTCCCAGCACGGCGACCATATCCTCAAGGCTTTCCAGCAGACGGTGGGTGGACTCGTAAAAAATCAGCGTGCGCGATTCGGTTTCTAACGCTTTTAACGTGTCGCGGCGGCCTTTTGATTTGGCAGGCAGAAAACCCTCGTAGCAGAAACGGTCCGAGGGCAGCCCGGCCGCGCTCAGGGCCGCAATCGCCGCGCAGGGGCCGGGCAGCGGCACCACGCGAATACCCGCCTCGCGGCAGGTGCGCACCAGATGGTAGCCGGGGTCGTTAATCAGGGGCGTACCGGCATCGGAAACCAGCGCGATGTTCTGCCCCTCCTGTAACTTCGCCAGCAGCGTTTGCGCTTTTTGTTGTTCATTATGATCGTGCAGAGCAAACAGACGCGCGTTAATGGCGAAGTGCGAAAGCAACAGCCCGGTGTGGCGCGTATCCTCGGCGGCGATCAGGTCGACATCCTGCAACACGGTAAGCGCGCGCTGGGTGATATCAGCCAGATTGCCGATGGGCGTGGGCACAATGTAGAGCTGGCCCTGAGAATTGTCTGCTGATTCGTGTTGTTTCATTGTTTGATCCGTATTGCCGATTTAATATTGAGCATTGCGTAAAAAATCACTGGATACAGTATGCTACCGTCAACATTTCTACGTTCGAAAGCTATGCGTTGCGTGCCCGTTCTGCTGGCCGCGCTGCTGTTCGCAGGCTGCGGCACTCAGCCTGTCGATCAAAGCACCAGCCACCTTGAAGGAACTGCGCAGGCCGATTCGGGCTATTACCTGCATCAGATGCAGCAAAGCGCAGATGATAGCAAGACCAACTGGCAATTACTCGCCATTCGTGCACTGCTGAAAGAGGGCCAGACCCAGCGGGCAGGCGAGCTGTTCAGCCAGTTGCCGCAGGATCTCAATGACGCGCAGCGCAGCGAGCAGGCCTTGCTGGCGGCAGAGCTTAAACTCAGCCAGAAAGATTACAACGCCGCGCTGGCGCTGCTTGGCAAGATTTCCCCGACCGAGTTAAGCCAGAATCAGCAGGCGCGCTACTGGCAGGATGTGATTGCCGCTAACCAGAATAAACCTTCGCTGGCGCTGCTGCGGGCGTTAATCGCTCAACAGCCGCTGCTGGGCCCCGTGCCGGAAAAACAGAAGAATATCGACGCCACCTGGCAGGCGCTGTCATCCATGACGCCGGATCAGGCGAAAACGCTGGTGATCAACGCCGACGAAAACGTATTACAGGGGTGGCTGGATCTGCAGCGCGTCTGGTTTGATAACCGCAACGATCCGGACATGCTTAAAGCCGGAATCTTAGACTGGCGGCAGCGCTATCCGCACAATCCCGGGGCGAGCATTCTGCCCAGCCAGTTAGCCAACGTGCAGAATTTCCGCCCGGCCTCCGTCAATCAAATCGCCTTATTGATACCGCTTAACGGCCAGGCTGCCGTATTTGGCCGCGCCATTCAGCAGGGTTTTGAGGCGGCAAAAAACGGCGTTGCGCCGGTTTCAGGCCCGGCGGTGCCCCAGCAGGTGGCCCAGGCGGCGAACGCGAACATGAACGACGTGGTCAGCCCGTCACAAACCGATGTTAACGACCTGACCAAAGAACAGACCGCCGATCAAGCGCAGCCGGCACAGACTGAGCAGAGCGCCGCAACGCAGCCATCGCAGCCCGTCCAGCAGCCGCAGCAAGACCCGGCGGCACCGGCAAACCAGCCCGTGGACGCCCCGGTGGTCACCAGCGCGCCAGCTAACCCCGGCGCATCGCTTAAGATTTACGACACCAGCTCCATGCCGCTGAATCAAATCCTCACTCAGGTTCAGCAGGACGGCGCCAGCATTGTTGTCGGCCCGCTGCTGAAAAACCAGGTTGAAGAGCTGATGCGCAGCCAGACCAGCCTTAACGTGCTGGCGCTGAACCAGCCGGAAAACGTCGAAAACCGCGCCAATATCTGTTACTTCGCCCTGTCGCCGGAAGATGAAGCCCGCGACGCCGCGCGCCATATGCGCGACCAGGGGCGCCAGGCACCGCTGCTGCTGCTGCCGAGCAGCTCTCTTGGCGACCGCGTGGCTACCGCCTTCGCCGAAGAGTGGCAGAAGCTTGGCGGCGGGATCGTGCTTGAACAACGGTTCGGCTCTGTCGCCGAGCTGCGCATGGGCATTAACAGCGGCTCCGGCATCGCCATGACCGGCAGCCCGGTCAACGCCAGCCTACCGCAGCAGCAGGGCGTCACCATTGGCGGACTGAACATCCCTGCCCCGCCGACCGAAGCGCAAATTACCGGCGGCGGCAACGTCGACGCCGCGTATATTCTGGCCACCCGGAGCGAAATCGCGCTGATTAAGCCGATGATCGCTATGCGCAACGGCAGCCGCAGCAGCGTGATGCTGTATGCCAGCTCCCGCAGCGCGCAGGGCGGCGCAGGGGCCGACTTCCGCCTGGAAATGGAAGGGCTGCAGTTTAGCGAAATCCCGATGCTGGCAGGCAGCAACCCGGCGCTGATGCAGCAGGCGCTCTCCCGCACCAATAACGATTACTCGCTGGCGCGGCTGTATGCGATGGGTGCGGACGCCTGGACGCTGGCCAACCACTTCTCGCAGATGCGCCAGGTGCCTGGCTACGAGATCAACGGCAACACCGGCGACTTAACCGCCACTCAGGATTGTGTGATTAACAGGAAGTTATCGTGGCTCAAATACCAGCAGGGGCAGATCGTTCCCGCCAGTTAACCCGTAAGCAGACCGGCGACGCGTGGGAAATGCAGGCGCGTCGCTGGCTGGAGCGCAAGGGACTGCGCTTTATCGCCGCCAACGTGCGTGAGCGCGGCGGCGAGATCGACCTGATTATGCAGGACAGTTCCACAACGGTGTTCGTGGAGGTGCGCTTTCGGAAGTCGTCGCTGTTTGGCGGCGCGGCGGCCAGCGTTACCGCCAGCAAGCAGCGCAGGCTTCTGCTCGCCGCCCGTTTGTGGCTTGCCCGGCACAATGGGAGTTTTGACACTGTGGATTGCCGGTTTGATGTGGTAGCCTTCACCGGCAATGACGTTGAGTGGATACAAAACGCGTTTAACGACCACTCATGATGATAATGATAGGGATCACCGTGCTCGATAGAATTAAAGTTTGCTTTACCGAAAGTATTCAAACCCAGATTGCGGCGGCGGAAGCGCTGCCGGACGCCATTTCCCGCGCGGCTATGACCCTGGTGCACTCCCTGCTCAACGGCAACAAAATCCTCTGTTGTGGCAACGGCACGTCCGCCGCCAACGCACAGCATTTTGCTGCCAGTATGATCAACCGCTTCGAAACGGAACGCCCGAGTTTACCCGCCATTGCACTAAATACCGATAATGTGGTCTTAACCGCGATTGCAAACGATCGTCTGCAGGACGAAATCTATGCCAAACAGGTGCGGGCGCTTGGACATGCTGGCGATATTTTGCTGGCCATTTCCACCCGGGGAAACAGCCGCGATATCGTCAAAGCGGTGGAAGCGGCGGTAACGCGCGATATGACTATCGTGGCGCTCACCGGTTATGACGGCGGCGAACTGGCCGGGCTGTTAGGGCCGCAGGATGTCGAAATACGTATTCCTTCCCACCGTAGCGCGCGCATTCATGAGATGCATATGCTGACGGTCAACTGTTTATGCGATCTGATTGATAACACGCTTTTTCCTCACCAGGATGATTAAGGAGTACACATGAAGGCATTAACGCCCCTCGCGGTCCTTATTTCCGTGCTGCTGTTGCAGGGTTGCGTTGCGGCGGCTGTCGTGGGCACCGCGGCTGTCGGCACCAAAGCGGCGACCGACCCGCGCACCGTAGGCACTCAGGTCGATGACGGCACGCTGGAACTGCGCGTTAATAGCGCGCTGTCGAAAGACGAACAGATTAAGAAAGAAACCCGCATCAACGTTACTGCCTATCAGGGGAAAGTGCTGCTGGTCGGCCAGACACCCGTAGCCGATCTTGCCGCCCGCGCCAAACAGATTGCGATGGGCGTAGAGGGCGCGACCGAAGTCTATAACGAAGTTCGCCAGGGCCAGCCTATTGGCATGGGCACCGCCGCCAGCGATACCTGGATCACCTCGAAAGTACGCACCCAGCTGCTGGGCAGCGATCAGGTGAAATCTTCCAATGTGAAAGTGACTACCGAGAATGGCGAAGTGTTCCTGATGGGACTAGTAACCGCCCGCGAAGGTCAGGCGGCGGCGGATATCGCCAGCCGCGTTAGCGGCGTAAAACGCGTAACGACGGCGTTTACCCTGATTAAATAGTCCGCCTTTACTCCCTCTCCCTGTGGGAGAGGGTTGGGGTGAGGGCATCAAACCGCACCAGTATAAAAAACCACCACGCCGGTCATTGCGCCGCCTGCGGCCACCAGCGCTGCCGTCAGCCACAGCGCTTTGGCGGGGAACGCCTTGCGGAGCATCATCAGCGACGGCAGGCTCACTGCCGGTAACGTCATCAGCAGCGCCATCGCGGGCGCGGCGCCCATCCCCGCCAGCATCATCGCCTGCGCAATGGGAATCTCCGCCGCGGTCGGAATCACGAACAGGCAGCCAGCAATCGCCATGGCGATTATCCATAAAAGCGAATTATCGATCGCGCCATCCGCATGCGGGAACAGCCAGACGCGCGCCGCGCCCAGGATCAGCACCGCCAGGATATAGACCGGAATTGTGCTCCAGAACAGGGTCCACAGCGCCCTTCCCCAGCGAGCCAGAAAGTGGCCCTGCGGCTCTGCTACGGGCATGTCCAGCGGGGCCGTCTGCTGCGCATCGTCTTTTACCAGATACTGAACCAGCGAAGCGACGCCCACCACCATGACCAGCCCGGCGACGAGGCGAACCGCTGCGAACTGCCACCCCAGCACGAAGCCCATAAAGACCAGCGTTGCCGGGTTAAGCAGCGGGTTGCCCATCCAGAAAGCCAGCGCCCCGCCCATGGAGATCTGCTGGCGACGCATCCCCGCCGCCACCGGTGCCGCGCAGCAGGAACACATCATACCAGGCAGCGAAAAGAGCGTGCCGAACAGCGTACCGCTCAGGCGCTTTTGCCCCAGCGTGCGCAGCAGCCAGTTACGCGGAATCAACACCTGCACCAGCGAACCCAGCAGTACGCCGAGTACCGCTGCTTTCCACACCGCCAGGAAATAGACCAGCGCGTAATCAAGCGCCGCCTGAAGCGGATTGTCATTAGCCTGGGCGAGAATAGATTTGCCGATGCTGTGGGTCTCGGCAGCCGTGAAAGCCTTGCCATAATAGGGCTGCCATTTGACGTACCACAGGCCGACAATCACCACGAGAAAAAAGAGCGCGGGCTTCCACCATTGCACAGGTGCCGCCGCATGAGATGAAGACTGACCAGCCATACCATTCTCCGGGGAGTAAGAGCCTGTTCACCAGGCTCCGGGATAAATTTTCCCGGCGAATACTACGCCTGGCTTCGCGGTTTGGAAATGATTAATCGTTGGCCCTTTGTCGCAGTTCGGAAGAGGAGAGGATAATAACCTGCTCTGCCATCGGCGAAAATGCCGTGTTGAGCATAGCGCTGGCAACGTCGCGGGCCTCAATTGATTTCCAGTCACCCGGAAGCAGGCGAAACAGCGGCGCAAACAGCGATTCATTCACCCGCCGTTTTTTGCGCTCGCCGATTAACATCGCAGGGCGCGCAATGGTCAGCCGCGGCCAGCCCTGCTCCGTCAGCGTCTGCTCCATTTTGCCCTTCACCCGGTTATAGAAAAAAGGCGAATTCAGGCTGGCCCCCATCGCGCTGACCACCAGCATATGCCGCGCCCCCTGCCGCAGGCCGGTCAGAGCCGTATCTACTACCAGCGTGTAATCGGCAAGTACGAAGGCCTCTTTGCTTCCCGCCTCCCGCCGCGTAGTGCCAAGGCAGCAAAAGACAATATCCACCGGGTCGGTTACCTGCGCCAGCGCATCCGTCAGCTGCGGATCGTGGGGGTTAAATATCCCGGCTCCGGCATGCAGAGGCCGACGCGTCGGCGCGGCAATGGCGCTGACGCGCGGATCGTTTTGCAGCATGCGCAGCAGAATGCCGCCTACCAGCCCGGTAGCCCCGGTTATCAATACCCGACTCATATCTCCCCCGTTTTACAGACGAGTCTGGGTTGCAATGTCACGCTGCTGAACCAGACTTATTAATCCTGATTGTCATTATTGATGAAAATGACGAGTCTGAATGGAATAACGGAGGAAACATGAGCAAGAAAATTGCGGTCTTGATCACCGACGAGTTTGAAGATTCAGAATTTACGTCTCCGGCGGCAGAGTTCCGCAAAGCAGGCCATGAAGTGGTCACGATTGAGAAAGAAGCGGGGAAAACCGTTAAGGGCAAACAAGGCGAAGCCAGCGTCACCATCGACAAGGCGATTGATGAAGTCAGCCCCGCCGAGTTTGACGCCCTGCTGCTGCCTGGCGGCCATTCGCCGGACCAGCTTCGCGGCGATGACCGGTTTGTTACCTTCACCCGTGATTTTGTTAACAGCGGCAGGCCGGTATTTGCCATCTGTCACGGCCCGCAGCTGCTGATTAGCGCCGACGTGATTCGCGGCAGAAAACTGACCGCGGTGAAACCTATCGTGGTGGACGTGAAAAATGCGGGCGCTGAGTTCCACGATCAGGAAGTGGTGGTCGATAAAGACCAGCTGGTCACCAGCCGTACGCCGGACGATCTGCCCGCCTTTAACCGGGAAGCCCTGCGTTTACTGGGTGCCTGATTCCCTTAACCAGTAAAGCTTCTTGCCAAACCCCAGCGTATTGTCGGTGAACTTAAGTTCGTGAAGGCGAATTTCCCACATCGGCGCTGACAATACGCGGGCTACTGGAAAGCGTCGGTTATACCGCGCGCGCGGTTCGACGCTTTCTTCCTCGCTCAGGCGACGGATCTCGCCGCTAAACTGTAAGCCCCGAATCAGCGCCACCGTTTTCGGCTGTCCGCTCACCGTGCCTGCCACCTTTGCCTGTTCGCCGGTCATCCGGGCGTGGCGCGTTTTATCTTCGCTAAGCAGGTAAAAAGCTACCTTTTGCGGATCAAAGACGAAAAAGGCGTTGGCGCACCATAGCGCGTCGCCGCTGGACACGCACCAGCTCACCACGTGCTGCTTTGCCAGCCACCGGCTAATTGTCGCAAGTGTTTCCATTTCTTAGCATCCCCGTGTTATTTTTCTTCCACATTAGCATAACGACAGACGGTCATGACGCTCTGGTTTCTCTACCTTATCCGCACCCCCGATAACCGCCTCTACACGGGTATCACCACCGACGTCACACGCCGCTTTGCCGAGCATCAGCGCGGAAAGGGCGCGAAAGCGCTGCGGGGTAAAGGCGAGCTGGCGTTGGCCTTTTCGGCGCAGGTAGGGGAACGGTCGCTGGCGCTGCGCATCGAGTACCGCATCAAGCAGCTGACGAAACAACAGAAAGAGCGCCTCGTCGCCGGAGATGGCGTATTCGAGGCGCTACTGCAGAGCCTGAAACCGCAGGCGGTTAAAAGCGATTGAAATGAGTGTGGTACGCCACCAGGCCGTTAACGTTCTCCAGCGCGTCGTCCGCCAGCGGATGGAGCTGGAAGGCCGCTTCGCTGCCCGGCCACTGGCAATGGAGGCCATGCTGCGCGGCAGGGGTAAAGCCAAGGCGGCTGTAAAGAGCGGGATCGCCAAGCGCCACGACCGCCGCATAGCCAAACTCATTGAGTGAATCCAGCCCTTCATAGACCAGCTGTCGCGCAATGCCCTGATGGCGAAAAGCGTCATCTACCGCCAGCGGCGCCAGGCCGACCCACTGGCGATCTTCACCCTCTACCGTGACCGGGCTAAAGGCGACATAGCCTACCACCTGCCCTTCGTCGTCCGTGGCGACCAGGCCCAGCGTGATCAAACCGTCTTCGCGCAGGTCGTGCACCAGCGTCGCCTCCCGCTCATCCGCAAAAGTGCGGCGCAGAAGCGCATCGATTCCCGGCGCATCAATTCCAATTTCGACTCGAATCAGCATGGTTCACCTACAGAAGGTTGTGGCGTTGATGGCGGCGTTTGCAGGCCCGCCTCAACAAAATCCGCCAGTTGCAGCAGGACAACGCGCAGCGTTTTCGGCATCTGCTCCAGCTCAATGGCGTCCATCAGGTTTTTCACATACAGCCCAAGCTCGGTGTCGCCTTCAATAACCAGCCGACGCTGGAAAAAGAGCGTGTCCGGATCCTGTTTACGCGCGGCGATCATCAGCAAATCGCTGGCGTCCGCGCTAAAGCTCACATCAGCGGTGGCGGTTTCGCGCACGATCAGGCGTGAATTCTCCACTGAGGTATACCACGACAGGCCAATATCGCGAACCTGGATACTTAACCAGCGGCCTTCGAGAAACTCCAGCTCCCCATCCGCCAGCGCCTGCTGGAATTGCCAGCGCAGCATCTGCTCCAGCACCTGTCGTTTAAGAGCAAAAGGTGCCAGTTTAACCGGCACGCTCAGCAATGACGGGCCAAAATGAACGAGCTGTGAGCGCAGTTTTTGCAACACGAGCTTTACTCCCTGCAATAAAAAATTCCGTCTATTCTGCCATATCAGATAAACGACATAGCGGCGTAAATCAACAATTACGTCAGAAGGGCGCGTCGATTATTACCGTCACCAATACACAATTAACTGCCTCAAATCAAAAATTGTCGCAGGCAGGTTAACTAAAATCCCAGTTCGTTAACAATTTTGCGACCCCAGAGGGTTGCCTGGGCCAACGCGCCCCGGATTTCAGGATAAACTATGGAGTTGCTCTGCCCTGCCGGAAACCTCCCGGCGCTGAAGGCGGCCATCGAAAACGGCGCCGATGCGGTCTATATCGGCCTGAAAGATGACACCAACGCCCGCCATTTTGCCGGCCTTAACTTTACCGAAAAGAAATTGCAGGAAGCGGTCAGCTTCGTGCACCAGCACCGCCGCAAACTGCATATCGCTATTAACACTTTCGCTCACCCTGACGGCTACCAGCGCTGGGAGCGGGCTGTTGACATGGCGGCACAGATTGGCGCGGACGCGCTGATCCTGGCCGATCTGGCAATGCTGGAATATGCCGCAGAGCGTTATCCCCATATCGAACGCCATGTCTCGGTGCAGGCCTCCGCCACCAATGAAGAGGCGGTGAACTTTTATCATCGCAACTTCGACGTCGCGCGCGTGGTATTACCGCGCGTACTGTCGATTCATCAGGTGAAACAGCTGGCCCGCGTGACGCCGGTGCCGCTGGAGGTCTTCGCCTTCGGCAGCCTGTGCATTATGGCGGAAGGCCGCTGCTACCTGTCCTCATACCTGACGGGCGAATCGCCGAACACCGTCGGCGCCTGCTCGCCTGCCCGCTTCGTGCGCTGGCAGCAAACGCCGCAGGGGCTGGAGTCACGCCTGAACGAAGTGCTGATTGACCGCTATCAGGATGGCGAAAATGCCGGTTACCCGACGCTATGCAAAGGCCGCTATCTGGTAGACGGCGAGCGCTACCATGCGCTGGAGGAGCCCACCAGCCTCAATACGCTGGAGCTGCTGCCGGAGCTGCTGGCGGCGAATATCGCCTCGGTGAAAATTGAAGGCCGCCAGCGCAGCCCGGCCTACGTAAGCCAGGTGGCGAAGGTCTGGCGGCAGGCGATTGACCGCTGCATGGCCGACCCGCAGAACTTTGTGCCGCAGCCCGCGTGGATGAACACGCTGGGCGCGATGTCCGAAGGCACGCAGACCACCCTTGGCGCTTATCACCGCAAATGGCAGTAGGAAAAACGATGAAATATTCACTCGGGCCGGTGCTTTACTACTGGCCGAAAGAGACGCTGGAAGATTTTTACCGCCAGGCCGCCGACAGTCATGCCGATGTGGTTTATCTTGGCGAAGCGGTGTGCAGCAAGCGTCGCGCCACCAAAGTGGGCGACTGGCTCGACATGGCGAAATCCCTTGCCGGAAGCGGTAAGCAGGTGGTGCTTTCTACTCTGGCGCTGGTGCAGGCCTCTTCCGAACTCAATGAGCTGAAACGCTACGTCGAAAACGGCGAGTTTTTACTGGAGGCCAGCGACCTTGGCGTGGTGAACCTGTGCGCGGAGCGCAAACTGCCGTTTGTGGCGGGCCATGCGCTGAACTGCTACAACGCGGTCACCCTGCGCCTGCTGCTCAAACAGGGGATGGTGCGCTGGTGTATGCCGGTGGAGCTCTCCCGCGACTGGCTGGCGAACCTGCTCAATCAGTGCGACGAACTGGGCATTCGCAACCAGTTTGAGGTGGAAGTGCTGAGCTACGGTCACCTGCCGCTGGCGTACTCCGCCCGCTGCTTTACCGCCCGTTCCGAAGACCGTCCGAAAGACGAATGCGAAACCTGCTGCATCAAATATCCCAACGGGCGCAGCCTGCTCTCGCAGGAAAACCAGCAGGTGTTCGTGCTTAACGGCATCCAGACCATGAGCGGCTATGTCTACAACCTCGGCAACGAACTGGCGTCGATGAAGGGGCTGGTGGATATGGTGCGCCTGTCGCCGCTGGGTAGCGAGACATTTGCGATGATTGACGCCTTCCGCGCCAATGAAAATGGCGAAGCGCCCCTGCCGCTTGCCGCCAACAGCGACTGCAACGGTTACTGGAAACGTCTGGCCGGTCTGGAACTGCAGGCCTGATAAATAGCTCACTTTGTTAACAGACCTGGCTAATCTTTAATGCAGTATTAAAAGATTAACCGGTAACAAAGTGAGCCGTTATGTCTGATAAAACTGTTTCGTTCTCGGTGCTGGACCTGGCGCCGATCCCCGCAGGCTCCTCCGCGAAGGAGGCCTTTTCCCATTCGCTCGATCTGGCGCGCCTTGCCGAACGGCGCGGCTACCATCGTTTCTGGCTGGCGGAGCACCACAATATGGTCGGCATCGCCAGCGCCGCTACCTCGGTGCTGATTGGTTACCTGGCGGCTAACACCTCCACCCTGCATCTGGGGTCCGGCGGCGTCATGCTGCCCAACCACTCGCCGCTGGTGATCGCCGAGCAGTTCGGCACGCTGAATACGCTCTATCCCGGGCGCATCGATCTGGGGCTGGGACGCGCGCCGGGCAGCGACCAGCGCACGATGATGGCGCTGCGCCGTCATATGAGCGGCGATATCGATAACTTCCCGCGTGATGTGGCCGAACTGGTGGACTGGTTCGACGCCCGCGACCCGAATCCCCACGTGCGGCCGGTGCCCGGCTACGGCGAGAAGATCCCGGTCTGGCTGCTGGGCTCCAGCCTGTACAGCGCCCAGCTGGCGGCGCAGCTTGGCCTGCCCTTCGCCTTTGCCTCCCACTTCGCCCCGGATATGCTGTTCCAGGCGCTGCACCTGTACCGCACCCAGTTCAAGCCGTCGGCGCGGCTGGATAAACCGTACGCGATGGTCTGTATTAACATCGTCGCCGCCGACAGCAACCGCGACGCGGAGTTCCTGTTTACCTCCATGCAGCAGGCCTTCGTCAAGCTGCGCCGGGGCGAAACCGGGCAGCTGCCGCCGCCCATCGAGAATATGGATCAGTTCTGGTCGCCTTCGGAGCAGTATGGCGTGCAGCAGGCGCTGAGCATGTCGCTGGTGGGGGATAAAGCCAAAGTGCGTCACGGGCTGGAGTCAATCCTGCGGGAAACCCAGGCGGACGAAATCATGGTCAACGGCCAGATCTTCGATCATCAGGCGCGTCTGCATTCGTTTGACCTGGCGATGCAGGTGAAAGAAGAACTGCTGGGATAGTGAGCGATGCGGCATTTTTGCCGCATTTCTTCGGGCCCGCAAAAGCGTTTTGTGATCGTCTTCATTCATATTTCCGCATAATCCCCGCCTTATTACGTTGAGCGTAATTACATTACCTCTGGCGTAATTGTTCCTGCAAATTAACGGTGTTAGTTTTCCTCTGTTTTATTTCTCAACCCTGAACCTGGTAAAAGAGAATAACCATGAGCCAACCAACTGCCCGTGCTATGTGGATCGGCGAGTGCTTATTAAAAGCGCTATTAATGGAGGTCTCCGCCTGGCCTAAACCCGGCCTGGTCACACCTCACTCGCAAGGGGCGCATAATGATATGGATATCTGGTTATTCATTACCAGCTCATCGGCTATTGCTCCCTGTTTTAGCGCCTGCGCCCATGCCGGGGAAAATCATCAGGGCTCGCTGGCGGAACTTTTCACCGCCATCCGCGCTATTGGCATTCAATACGAAAATACGCTGCTGCGCGCAACCCAACAGGTTAATACCCAGCGCGGCATCCTTTTTTCCGGCGCGGTTCTGGCGACAGCGGCAGGATGGCTTTCCGGGCGCGGGGAAACGCTCTCTTACCGCGCCTTAAGCCACTGTGTTGCAGAGCTGTGCCGCGATCTTTGCCGCCGTGATTATGCCGCGCTGGCCGTACGCCCGGCCCGGACGCACGGCGAGAAACTGTATGCCGAGTTCGGCATTACCGGCGTGCGCGGCGAGGCGGAGCAAGGTTTTCCCCTGGCCTGCCAGGTCGGCTTGCCCGCCCTGCATCAGGCGCTGGACAACGGACTGGGCTGGCGCGAATCGCTTATTCATACGCTGCTCACGTTGATGGCCCATTGCGACGACACCACGGTGCTCTTTCGCGGCGGCCAGCAGGCGCTGGCAGAGATGCAGCAATATGCCCGGCGTCTGGTGGCGCAGGGAGGAATGTTTAACCCCGCGATTGAGCGGGAACTGGATAATTTTAATTCGTGGTGTCTGGATAAATGGGTCAGCCCTGGGGGTTCGGCCGATTTATTAGCGCTGTGTCTGGCGATGTATTTTCTCTGCCGCCAGCCGCAAGGGGATATGACAGAAGGAAGGATATGAACATCTATTTATATACTTTATTAACGTATGGCTTAACGATTGTAATTTCATTTGCGGTTGTCGGCATCATTGTTGGCGTCAACAAAATGATGAATAAGTTAAATATCACCGACGATTAATCTGCGAACTTTATCTTTGCCATCAGGAATATTTTTATGGATATCTTTGTTAAGCTCTTTTCGGGCATAGGTACCTTTTTTATTGAAGATCCGAAAATAGCCATCGCGCGTTTTCTGCTCATTGTACTGGGCTTTGTATTAGCCTGGATGGGGTTCCGTCGAAAACTGGAACCGTTAATTATGGTGCCGATGGGTCTCGGCATGATTGCCGTTAACGCCGGGGTGCTGTTTCTGGCGGGCGGGGAAACCGGCACGCTCATCCTTGACCCGATGGTCAGCGAACCTAATGCGCTGGTTAACCTGATGCAGGTGAACTTCCTGCAGCCGGTCTATAACTTCACCTTTAGTAACGGCCTCATCGCCTGCATCGTTTTCTTCGGCATTGGCGCGATGAGTGACATCAGCTTTATTCTGCTCCGTCCCTGGGCCAGCATCGTTGTCGCCCTGTTCGCCGAGGCGGGAACCTTCGCCGCGCTGCTGCTGGGTATTGAACTGTTCGGCCTGCCCGCTAACGAAGCCGCGTCGATTGCCACCATCGGCGGCGCGGACGGACCGATGGTGCTCTTTGCTTCCCTTATCCTCGCGCCGAACCTGTTCGTCCCCATCGCCATTATCGCTTATCTCTACCTGAGCCTGACCTACGCCGGTTATCCATACCTGGTGCGTCTGCTGGTACCGAAGAAATACCGTGGCCTGGAAGTTGACATTGAATACCCCACCGTATCGAAGAAAGCGAAATTCATCTTTACCGTCTGCGCTTGCCTGCTGCTGTGCCTGCTGCTGCCGGTCGCCGCGCCGCTGATCCTCTCCTTCTTCCTTGGGATTGCCATTAAAGAGGCGGAGATCGAGCCGTTCCAGAAACTACTGGAATCCACGCTGACCTATACCGCGACCCTGTTCCTCGGTCTGCTGCTGGGCACGCTGTGTGAAGCGCAAACCATTCTCGACCCGAAAGTCGCCATCATCCTGATCCTCGGTATTGGCGCGCTGGCCATCTCCGCCGTAGGCGCCCTGCTGGGCGGCTGGTTTATCTGGCTTATCTCGAAAGGGCGTTATAACCCGGCCATCGGTATCGCGGGCGTCTCCTGCCTGCCGACCACGGCAAAAATCGCGCAGAAAGAGGTTAACCATGAGAACCCCTACGCCATCATCCTGCCGCTGGCAATGGGTGCGGGCGTGAGCGGCCTGATCGTCTCGGCTATCGCCACCGGGATCTTTATCTCCACGCTATTCCTGCTGAATTAATGGAGTCAACACATGCTAAAAGAGCACAACTGGCATCAACTCAAGGACGATACGGCACAGCGCCTGAATCAGCTGGCCCCGTATTTCCGTGACGGCAAAATAATCGACGCGAAAGATACCGTCGCCGCGCTGGAAGCCGTTATCCGAAGCCACGATCGCGTCAATATCGAAGGCAACAACCAGAAGCAGGCAGATTTTCTCTCTGAATGTCTGTGCCAGCTTGATCCGCAAAAGATCTCCGGCCTGCATATGGTGCAGTCTTCCGTACCGCTGTCCAGCCATCTGGATCTGTTCGAAAAAGGGGTCGCCGAAAAGCTCGACTTCGCCTATGCCGGGCCGCAGGATGGCCGTCTGGCGAAGCTGATTCAGGAAGGTAAGATCAAGCTTGGCGCTATTCATACCTATCTGGAACTGTTCAGCCGCTACTTTGTTGACCTTACGCCGCGCGTGTCGCTGATCACCGCCTTTGAGGCAGATAAAGACGGCAACCTTTACACCGGCTTTAACACCGAAGATACCCCGGTCATTACCGAAGCGACCCACTTCCGCCAGGGGATCGTGATCGCGCAGGTTAACAAGATTGTCGATAAAGTGGCGCGCGTCGATATTCCCGGCGACTGGGTAAATGCGGTGATCGAAGCGCCGCGCCCGTTCTACGTCGAACCGCTGTTTACCCGCGATCCGGGGTTAATTACCGATACCCAGGTTCTGATGGCAATGATGGCGCTGAAAGGCATCTATGCCGAATACGGCGTTGAGCGTATTAACCACGGGATCGGCTTCTTCACCGCCGCCATTGAACTGCTGCTGCCCACCTACGGCGAAGAGCTGGGGCTGAAAGGCAAAGTCTGTACCCATATGGTGCTCAACCCGCACCCGACGCTGATCCCGGCCATCGAAAGCGGCTGGATCCAGTCGGTGCACTGCTTCGGCGGCGAACTGGGCATGGAGAAATATGTCTCCGAGCGCCCAGACGTCTTCTATATCGGCCAGGACGGCACCTTACGCTCCAACCGCGCCTTCGCCCAGGCCGCGGGTCACTACGCGCTGGATATGTTTATCGGCGGCACGCTGCAGATCGATAAGTACGGTAACAGCAGCACCGCCACCGCCAGCCGCGTCTCGGGCTTTGGCGGCGCGCCGAATATGGGCTGCGATGCCAAAGGCCGTCGTCATGCCACGCAATCCTGGCTGAAATGCGGCGAAGAGTTTAACCCCACCCAGCAGCAGCTGATTGGCGATATGCCGCGCGGCAAACGTCTGGTTGTGCAGATGCAGGAGACCTTCCGCGAGAAGCGCCAGCCCGCGTTCGTCGACAGGCTGGACGCCTGGGAACTGGCGGAAAAAGCCAACCTCGCCCTGCCGCCGGTCATGGTGTATGCCGATGACGTCACCCACGTTCTGACCGAAGAGGGCATCGCCTATCTGCACCGCTGCGAGGGGCTGGAACAGCGCATGGCGGCTATTCGCGCCGTGGCGGGTTACTCCGAAATCGGCCTTGCCGCCGATCCGGCGCAGACACAGCAGCTGCGTGAGGCAGGCATTGTCAAAACGCCGGAAGATTTGGGCATCGATCGCCGCCGCGCGAATCGTCAGATGCTGGCGGCGAAAAGTATCCGCGATCTGGTCAACTGGTCTGGTGGGCTCTATAACCCGCCCGCTCGATTCCGTAACTGGTAGGGGAAAAGGACATGGCTCTACATCAAATATCACATCATTTCAGCGGCACCAGCGAAAAGGCATCTCTGCCGCAAACCGTCCACTGCGGCGTTGTTGGCTCCGGCGATCTGGAGGTCCTGCTGGAGCCGAAAGCGCTGGCGGGCGGCATTGAAGTCCGCATCTGCACGCCGGTGACCGGTTTTGACCATATCTGGGAAATCGTCCTCAAGCGTTTTCTGGAAAACGGACCGCTGGGAAATATGCTGGTCAGCATTAACGACAACAACGCTACGCCTGCGGTCGTGGCGTTACGAATTCAGCAAGCGTTACAGCAGGCTATGCCGGGAGAAACCCATCATGAATGACATGCGTTTTCTGGAGGCCAGCGCCCGCGTTCGCGCCAGTTCGCTGGTGGATAAAGGCACCTTTACTGAACTGATCGGCCCGGCGGATAAACGAACCAGCCCGCACCTGCCCGTACTCAATGAGGCGGTGGAGTTTGATGACGGCATCGTCACCGGCATCGGCCTGCTGGGCCAGCACCCGGCGATTGTCATCTCCCAGGAAGGACGCTTTATCGGCGGCGCGGTGGGCGAAGTGGGCGGCGCAAAAATGGTCGGCGCGCTGATGCTGGCGGACGAACTGGCGGCGCAGACCACCGATCCGGCCCGCCGCCCCATCGTACTTATCTCCTTTGAAACCGGCGGTGTGCGTCTGCATGAGGCTAACGCCGGGCTGTTGGCCCATGCCGAGTGCATGGACATGCTGCAAACCCTGCGCGGTCGCGTCCCGGTCGTGGCGATGATCGGCAGCAAGATCGGCTGTTTTGGCGGGATGGGCTTTGTGGCCGCCGCCACCGATATCATCGTGATGAGCGAATCGGGCCGCCTGGGGCTGACCGGGCCAGAAGTCATTGAACAGGAGATGGGCCGCAGCGAATTTGACGCCTCGGACCGCGCGCTGGTGTTCCGCACCACCGGCGGTAAGCACAAGTACATCGTCGGCGACTGTAACTATCTGATTGCCGACTCGCTTGCGGCATTCCACCAGCAGGCCGCGCTGATTGCCGACCTGGACTGGCCGCAGATTGAAGCCATGCGCCGCATTGGCAGCGAAGCGAAAGTGCGCGCCCAGATGGCGTTAACGCGGAAAATCAGCGAGTCAGAGCCGTCAGATGCGCGGGATGTCTGGGCGATGGCGGGCAATACCGCGCCCCAGACGCTGGTGGATATGGATCTGGAGACGTTCCTGAGCAACGTTAAACGCCTGCCGGTGGAGGAAGCATAATGGAAAATTTACTCGGCCAGGGCCGCGCCGCTATCGACCTGATTGTCGACGAAAACAGTTTTGCAGAGAACGCGCTGCCGGACCTCAACCTGCCTTATGAGGATTACGGCCCCGGCGCCGTTGTCGGCAGCGCCCGTATTAACAGCGAAGTCTGCACCGTTATCGCCAACGACGCCATGACCTTTAACCCGCGCTTCCCGGTGGTGTACGCCGGAGTCATCGGCCTGGAAGAGGGGTACAAAATGGCGCTGGCGGTCTATCGCACGCTGGCGATGGATAAAGACAAGCCCTTCACAGAAAAACGTCCGCTGGTGCTGATTGTCGACACCCCAGGCAACGGACCGGGCAAGCTGGAAGAGATAATCGGCATGAATAAAGCCACCGGCGCCTATCAGCTGGCGCTGGCGGAGGCACGCCACGCCGGGCACCCGATTATTGCGATGGTGATTGGTCGCGCCATTAGCGGCGCGTTCCTCTGCCACGGTTTGCAGGCTGACCATATCCTGAGCCTGACGTCGGAGTTTGGCACCATGATCCACGTGATGCCGCTGAGCAGTATCGCGCGTATTACCCGCCAGGACGTAGAGCGCCTGAGCGAGCTTTCCCGCACCAATCCGGTCTTCGCGGCCGGGCCGGAATTCTTCTGGCAACTGGGCGGCGTGGAAGAGCTGATCAAGGCGATCCCGGAGATGAAAGCGGCGATCGTGCGCCACATCGCAGAGGTCCGCCAGCAGAAACAGACGGCAGGCGTGACGGCGACGGGCCCGCAGGGGCGCGGGATCGCAGGCGAAGAGCGCGGCGGCAGAAAAATGCGCAATGTCATTCTGGCGCAGATGCGCGAGGAGTACCAGGCGGTCGCGGCGCGTTATCAGCCGGCCTGATTCAGGAGGACGCGCTATGAACGATCCTATCGCCACGCTCGAATGGCTGGTTGATGCCCAGCAGGGTATCCCTACGTTAACGGAGATGCCCCGCCGTACGCTGAGCGATAAAGGTATCGCTGGCCCAACGGCGGCGCATGTTATCGAGGAGATCCACACGCCGCTGAACCTTGCGCTGGTTACCTTTACCACGGGCAGCAGCGCATTTCAGAACATCGTTGGCGTAACGCAGAACGAACTGCCGCTGCGTATCGCCGCGGGCAAGCGTGTGCTGGCGGAAAGCGGTGTAACCGCGGGGCAGTATATGGTGGTGACCTACGCGCCGCTGGTCAATGTGTTCACGCGTCAGGCGCTGGATGAGAGCGGCCTTCACTGGTCGTTTTTATCCCGCTCCTGTCGGGACGCGTTGCTGGTTGCCCTGTGTCGCCAGCAGCCGAATGTGGTGGTGGGAGAGTCCTCGTTTTTACGCGCCACGCTGGAGCAGGCGCTGAAGATGAATCTGCAGGCGTATTTACCCAAGGCGCTGACACTGATAACCGCGGGCACGCCTCTTGATGAAGCGCTGGTTCCGCTGTGCGCTTCGCTGGGCTATGCGCTGCATGACGTCTACGGTTGCCAGGAGTTCGGCTGGCTGATACTGGACGGTACGCCGGTTCGGGACGATATCTCCCTGGTCGCCGCGCCGCAGGGCGGCGACTGGCGGGAGGTGATTGTTGGCGGTCTGCCCACCGGCGACAGCTTTCCCGTCGCGGCGAACGGCCATCTGTGTAATGCGCAGGGCAAAATCCAGACCTGGAAGCGTCAGCGCACCACCCCGGAATATGACATGGTGGTCATGGCGACCACCGCGCATCACCAGGAAATTGTGGAGCGGACGGCGAGGACGATCTTGCGCATCAAGGGGCGCATCTGCCGGGTCAGCGCACGGCTACAAACCGATGCCAGCGCCACCCATATTCGCCTCTTTCCCGTTTCTGTGCCGGGCGATGAAGCGGCGAAGGCGGAGGCGGTCGATATTATCGGTCCACAGGCCACCGCACAGTTTGACGCCCTGCTTTCGGCGCAGCGGGATTTGCAGCAGCAGGCGAAAAACGATCCGGCCTGGAGCAAGCAACGATGAGCGCTCTGCAACGCCATACCCTGTGCTGGCTGGAGAGCGCTGAACTTCGGCTGATTGCCAGGCAGTTAAACGGCGCGTTTAGCGCCCTGCCCGCCTCGTTGCGCGAAGAAGCCCGGGACTTTCTGCTCTCCGGGTATCTGCCCGGCATTGTACGCAGGGGCATCCGTGATGAGGCAAGCATTTCGCTGGGCTTTTGCTTTCCCCAGCGCTGGCAGGGGCAGCGTTTACGCCTGGCGACGGTTGCGTCATTACAGGCGGTCACGCGGGTATCAACGCCGGAGCAAACGGCTACCCTGCCCGCCGTCAGCCGTACCAGCGCGATACGCGCCTTTAACGCACTGCGCCAGGCGTGGCGCGGGCCGGAAACCGGACTCGGCGTGTGGGGTTCGGTGGCGCTGGAGATGACGACGCCCTGGCTATGGACGGACAGTCGCTCCGATTTAGATATTCGCATAACGCCCCGGCACGAAGTGGCGTTACGCGATTGTCACTCGCTTCTGGCTGATATTGCTCAGCAATACGCAGTGCGTATTGATGGCGAAATTGATTTACGCAATGGTTTTTCCATCAATATCAAAGAGTGGTTTAGCGGGAGTCAGACCCTGCTGGCTAAAGGTGAGACCGATGTAGAGTTAATGCCGCGACATGAGGTCGCCGGGTTAATAAAACATCTTTATATTTAATATATTAAAGGAAATTAATATGTCTGAAGTTAAATCAAAAGTTCCGGGCGTTGTGGATGAAGTTAAAGCTGCCGTGGGCGATAAAATTGAAAAAGGCCAACCGGTAGTGATTCTCGAAGCAATGAAAATGAAAATGCCTGTGGCTTCCCCGGAAGCTGGCGTGCTGAAAACTCTGGCGGTAAATCCCGGCGATCGCGTTAACCCCGGCATGGTTTTATTTGAAATTGCTGCTGAGTGAGCCATCACGTTTTTTATTAATAAAAAAGTTGTGCGGCATTCCTTTGTGATATAACCATTATGCCTGCGTCATATCAGCGGCAGACACTTCGCTGATATGACCGGCAAGGGTGTTTACGTATATACCCTTAATAATTCGAGCCGCAGAAAATTCAATGTATACGCAGCTCGATACAGGACGGGTATAAATTACTGTTGAATGCACGCATTATAAAAACACACTGTGCTAAAAGTCTTTGTATCTTTTTATTGTGATTTCCCGGCCTGGCTGGCCGGATTTATATTTCACTTTTAGTATAGGGATAAAAAAAGAGAGACATCATGATTATTTATGGATTGATGTTAATGGGATTGTGTATGTTCGCCGGGTTAATAATCGGCGACGTTCTGGGCTTGCTACTTGGTATTTCCGCAAATATTGGCGGCGTCGGCTTCGCCATGCTGTTTTTAGTCGTTATTTCCCAGAAGCTGACGGAAAAGGGACTACTGTCTAAACCCGCCGAACAGGGGGTGGGATTCTGGAACGCGATGTATATCCCGATTGTTGTCGCCATGTCCGCGAACCAGAACGTGGTGGCTGCCCTTAAAGGGGGCCCCGTTGCGCTCATTGCTGGCCTTGGCGCGGTGGTGATTGGTTTTCTGCTGATTAAGCCTCTGAGCAAAATCGGCAGCAAAAACACAATGGCGCGTTCAGCAGACTAACCGGTGGAGGGAATAAAGAATGGAACAACTCACAAAAATTCTTACCAGTAACTTCACCAGCAATGCCCTGATCACCGCTTTTGTGGTCGTCGGTCTTATCTGCTGGGCCGCCGCCTGGCTCTCTACCCACGTGTTTCGCGGCAAAATTCACAGCTCGGCTATCGCTATTGTCGCCGGTCTGCTGCTGGCCTGGCTCGGCGGGGAACTCACCGGCGGCAAAAAAGGGCTTTCTGATATCACCCTCTTTAGCGGTATCGCCCTTATGGGCGGCGGCATGTTCCGTGATTTCGCCATTATCGCTACCGCCTTTGGGGTGAAGCTTGAAGAGCTGAAAAAAGCAGGCCTGGCGGGCGCGCTGGCGCTGGTCGTTTCCACCGTGCTCTCCTTCTACCTGGGAGCGATTGTTTCGTGGGCCTTTGGCTATACCGATGCCGTCAGCATGGCGACCATCGGCGGCGGCGCGGTGACTTTTATCGTCGGTCCCGTAACCGGCGCAGCGCTTGGCGCAAGCTCGGACGTTATCGCGCTGAGTATCGCTACCGGGGTTATTAAGTCCATCGCCATTATGATTGTCACGCCGCTGGTCGCAAAAGCGGCCGGGCTGAACTCTCCTACCGCGGCTATCGTATACGGCGGATTAATGGGCTCGACCAGCGGCGTGGCCGCGGGACTTGCCGCCACCGATCCGAAGCTTGTCCCTTATGGCGCAATGACCGCAACCTTCTATACCGGTCTGGGCTGCCTGCTGGCGCCGTCTGCGCTCTACCTCTCTTTAGCCCCGTTCTTTTAACCACACGCGCCTGTTGTTTTACGCAACAGGCGCCAGGAATTCCTATGCACGCATTTCAGCGAATGAAACCCGGACAAATTGCGATCCAGGCCTCCCTGTGTACGCAGGAAGAGGAAGAAATTTTCCGGCAAAAGCTGCTGGCGGATAAACCCGAACACCGAATCGGTTTTGCCTTTATCAGCGGCACATCGGATGAACTGAGAAACAAACTCCAGCGCTGCGTCATCGGCTGCGCGTTGAAGAACCAGATCATCGCCAGGCAGGAGTCGGCCATTTTCACCCTGTGTTCAGTCAGCCGCCAGGCGCTGACCCACGCCTTAACCAACACCATCACCGGCGATCATATCCGCCTGAAAATCGCCTTAGTCAGCAACCCCCGGTGGCTCGCCGTCGCAATGTACGGCGAAGCCCAGGTTTATCAGCGCATTACCCAGGAAATCATGGGGCTTTGTTTACATCGTTATTCTCCCGCATAAGCTGCCTGGCATACATACGGCATTCCGCTAATAGCGAAAGCAGGCTGGGGTGACTCTCCTGGCTGCGAGGGAAAACCAGGGAGATCTCCTGCTCCATGCGGTAAGCCTCCTGCAACGGCAGCAGACGAATACCGCTTCTGAACAGCCCGCGCATTCTGCCAGGAATCAGCGTATACCCGACGCCCGCATTAACCATGCTCATCAGTGAAAACACATCATGAACCCGTACGGCGATGTCCGGAACGAAACCGGCAATTTGAAACGCTTCCTGAAAACCACGCCAGGTGGCAAAGCCTTCGCTAAGGGCAATAAACTTTTTATTCTGTAATTTACGCAAATCGACAGGGGTGGCCAAATCATCCACATCCGTGACGGGCACGGCCAGGAATATGGAGTCAGAAAATATGGTCCAGGTCTCAAACAGCTGGGTATTGTAATCATCCGGCGTGGAGATCAGCACCGCATCAACTTTTCCTTCATTGAGCGCTTCCAGTAATTTCTTATTAGAGTTCATAATAAATTCAATGGAGAGTTCAGGGCGCCTTTTCTTGAGACCCTGAACAATTTGCGGGGCGGTTTTCAATACCAGGGAATATAGCAGCCCAAGGCGCAAAACAGGAGAGTGATAACCGGCAGCTTCACGCGTCAGATATATACATCGCTCCAGCGCGTTCATCACTTCGCGGGCCTGTTCCTGCATAACTCTGGCACCGGGAAGCGGATGAAGATTACGCCCATTATGCGTGAACAAAGAGCAACGTAAATTATCTTCCAGCGAATGTAAGGCGCGATGCACGCTTACCGGCGAAATATTCATGGCCTCTGCGGTTTTTGAGACATTCATTGATTCCATATAGCTAAGGAAAATCTCAAGTTTACGCAGGGTAATATCACTGTTTTGCATCTAAATATTCCCTTATTTAAAAATAACTTAATAATAAGGGAGAATAAGAAGATATTGTTTGAGCCAGATCGTTAAATCTGGCTCCGAAGATAATAGTGTTACTGGTAGACCGGCAGAATATTAAATGTCGACAGAATATGCACGACTGCGTTGCCGACGCCAAACAGCAGAATAAGCATAATCATCGGCTTGCCGCCCCAAACGCGGAATGTCGGGCTACCAAAGCGCTGGCGGGAAGCGCGGGCCAGCAGCGCAGGGACAATCGCCGCCCACACCGTCGCCGCCAGCCCCGCATAGCCGATGGCGTACAGAAAACCATTGGGCCATAACAGACCGCCGACGATCGGCGGCAGGAAGGTGAGCAACGCGGTTTTAAAGCGCCCCGAGGCCGAATCATCGAAGCCGAACAGATCCGCCAGATAGTCAAACAGGCCGAGCGTGACGCCCAGGAACGAGCTTGCCACCGCAAAGTTGGAAAAGACCACCAGCAGCAGGTCCAGCCCGCGACTGTTCAGCACGCCGCTCAGCGCCTGAACCAGCACGTCAATATTGCCGCCCTCTTTCGCAATGCCAATAAATTGCGGGCGCGGGATGTTCCCCATCGTAGCCAGCAGCCAGACGCTGTACAGAACCAGCGCCAGCAGCGTACCCAGGATCACACATTTGGCAATGGTGCGCGGATCCTTGCCGTAATATTTCATCAGGCTTGGCACGTTGCCGTGATAGCCAAACGACGCCAGGCAGAACGGGAGCGTCATCAGGATATAGGGTGTGTAAGAGGCGTTGCTCTCCGCCACGTTGAATAACGTCGCGGGCTGTACATGGCCCAGCAGGCTGCCGAAAGTCAGAAAGAAGGTGATGACTTTTGCGCCCAGCACTATCGCCGTCATCCGGCTGACGGCTTTCGTACTCAGCCAGACCACAAAGGCCACCAGCAGGGCGAAGCCGAATCCCGCCGCGCGGGCTGGCACGTTCAGCGACATCTCCGCAAAGGTGTGATGCAGTATCGAGCCGCTCGCTGAAATATAGGCGTAGGTCAGAATGTAGAGCACAAAGGCAATAGACAGGCCATTGACCACATTCCAGCCGTTGCCCAGCAAATCTTTGGTAATGGTGTCGAAGCTGGCGCCAATACGATAATTGAGGTTCGCCTCCAGAATCATCAGCCCTGAATGGAGCATGCAGAACCAGGTAAAAACCAGCGCCGCCATCGACCAGAAGAACCATGCGCCTGACATCATGACCGGAAGGGAAAACATCCCTGCGCCAATCACCGTACCGCCAATTATCACCACGCCAGCCAGCAACGAGGGGGTTGCCTGCGTGGTTGTCAGTGTCGCCATTCTTTCTTCTCCTGTAAGGCACCAATGCCGCTGCATTGTACCAGTACAAGAGTACAAAAATAAAAAAGAAACCCCGATGGTTCGCATCGGGGTTGTATCATTTACTTTACAAAGCGTAAAGAGAACTTACAGCGCGATTATGCGTCACCGAAACGACGGCGACCGGTGCTGCTCTCTTCACGATCGCGGCGCGGCGCACGACGTTCACCGCTGAAGCTGCGGCCTTCGCCACGACCGCCTTCACGACGTTCGCCACCGAAGCTGCGACCGCCTTCACGACGCTCGCCGCCGAAGTTACGACCACCGCCGCGACGCTCACCGCCACGATCCGGACGCGGCTGCGCATCACCCAGCAGCTGCATATTCATCGGCTTGTTCAGAATACGCGTACGGGTAAAGTGCTGCAGAACCTCACCCGGCATACCTTTCGGCAGCTCAATGGTGGAGTGAGAAGCAAACAGCTTGATGTTACCAATGTAGCGGCTGCTGATATCACCTTCGTTAGCAATAGCGCCAACGATATGACGAACTTCAACGCCGTCATCACGGCCAACTTCAATACGGTACAGTTCCATATCGCCTGCATCACGGCGCTCACGACGCGGACGATCTTCACCGCCACGCTCGCCACGCGGACCACGATCGTTACGATCGCGACGTTCGAAGCGATCGTCACGCTCGCGGAACTCACGCTTAGGACGCATCGGCGCATCTGGCGGAACAATCAGGGTACGTTCGCCCTGCGCCATTTTCAGCAGCGCGGCGGCCAGCGTTTCCAGATCCAGCTCTTCGTCTTCTGCGGTCGGCTGGATTTTCGCCAGCAGCGCGCGGTACTGATCCAGATCGCTGCTTTCCAGCTGCTGCTGTACTTTCGCGGCGAATTTTTCCAGACGGCGTTTGCCCAGCAGCTCTGCGTTCGGCAGCTCCACTTCCGGAATGGTCAGCTTCATGGTGCGTTCAATGTTGCGCAGCAGACGACGCTCGCGGTTCTCAACGAACAGCAGCGCGCGGCCAGCACGACCCGCACGACCGGTACGGCCAATACGGTGAACGTAAGACTCAGAATCCATCGGGATATCGTAGTTTACTACCAGGCTGATGCGCTCAACGTCCAGGCCACGGGCCGCAACGTCGGTGGCGATCAGAATATCCAGACGACCGTCTTTCAGGCGCTCCAGGGTCTGCTCACGCAGCGCCTGGTTCATGTCGCCGTTCAGCGCAGCGCTGTTATAGCCGTTACGCTCCAGCGCTTCGGCCACTTCCAGGGTCGCGTTTTTGGTACGAACGAAGATAATCGCCGCATCAAAATCTTCCGCTTCCAGGAAACGCACCAGCGCTTCATTTTTACGCATGCCCCAGACAGTCCAGTAGCTCTGGCTGATGTCAGGACGGGTGGTCACGCTGGACTGAATGCGCACTTCCTGCGGCTCTTTCATAAAGCGGCGGGTAATGCGGCGAATCGCTTCCGGCATGGTAGCGGAGAACAGGGCGGTCTGATGACCTTCCGGGATCTGCGCCATAATGGTTTCAACGTCTTCGATAAAGCCCATACGCAGCATTTCGTCAGCTTCGTCCAGCACCAGACCGCTCAGTTTAGAGAGATCCAGCGTGCCGCGTTTTAAGTGATCGAGCAGACGTCCCGGCGTACCGACGACGATCTGCGGCCCCTGACGCAGGGCGCGTAACTGCACGTCATAACGCTGGCCGCCGTACAGGGCCACCACGTTTACGCCGCGCATATGTTTAGAGAAATCCGTCATGGCTTCGGCAACCTGTACCGCCAGTTCGCGGGTCGGCGCCAGCACCAGAATCTGCGGTGCTTTCAGCTCGGGATCGAGATTGTTGAGCAGCGGTAAAGAGAACGCTGCAGTTTTGCCGCTACCGGTCTGGGCCATACCCAGAACGTCACGACCGCCCAGCAGGTGCGGAATGCACTCAGCCTGGATTGGAGATGGTTTTTCGTAACCCAGATCGTTAAGGGCTTCAAGGATAGGAGCCTTCAGGCCCAGATCTGCAAAAGTGGTTTCGAATTCAGCCATGTAGTACGTGTGCCTCAATGTCAATGGCGGCCAGTCTACATAACTCATCGTGAAAATTTTCGGTAATTTTCATTGAAAA
>NZ_HE578946.1:94216-134291 GCF_000321045.1 Phytobacter massiliensis JC163 | reverse complement strand
CGAACAACAACGCCCTCACCCGTTAAGATGATGGCAATCAAAAAAATGATTACGGGCTGATGTGGTCGTCAGCTATTGCTGGTCCGATTCTGCCAGGTCGTCTTGCTCCTGGCCCAAGAGCGATAATTCCAACAATGCATAACGGTGCTCAACGAAGTTGTGTACGTTGTTAGCAACCGCTAATTTGAACAGTGCCGTAGCGCTGTCCTTTTCCCCCAGACTTAGGTAGTACTTACCTAAATAGAAGTTGGTTTCACTGAGATGCTCAGCGAGCGAGGTGTTATCCGTTGCGTCCGCCTTGAGCCTGTCCATCAGCGTTGCTTCGCTAATGTCGCCCAGGTAGAACTCGACAATGTTCCATCCCCACTGTTCCTTATCCGATTTCTCGAAGCGCTGCTTTAACGCCTCTTGTGCCTGCTTCTCATCGAGCTTCTGCTCAACGACATAAAGCCACAGGCTACGGAATGGATCATTGGGATCGTCTTGATAAAACGCCAGCAGATCATCTTGCGCTAACTTATCACGACCGCCGTAATACAATGCGATACCGCGATTTAAGTGCGCGTAGTTGTAAGTTGGATCAAGCTCAAGTACAGAATCAAACGCTTCATAGGCAGCATCAAAATTGCCTGCCTGCGTTAAGTAAATGCCCAAGTAGTTGAATACTTCCGGCATATCAGGTCGGATTGCCAGCGCTTGTGAAAAATCATTTCGCGCTAATGCCCTCAGACCGAGACTATCATACAACACTCCGCGCTCATATAAAAGCTGTGCGCGTTCATCATCGGTTAAAGCCCGACTGGCAAGAATTTGTTCCATACGTGCCAGAATCACTTCTTGCTGCAAAGTCGGTTGCAGTGGCACCGCGAGGACTTCGCTCTTACGCCAGGCAGAGTTGCTGCATCCTGCCAGCGTGAGTGCTGTCGCAACGAAACACCAGCGCAAAAAAGGCTTCATTTCCCACTCCCGAAGACAACAATTGGATGAACGTCCTGTCCCCCGGCTGCAAACATGGCGTCCTGCCTGATAATAAGCCCTCCACTTTCGTGGAGGGCAAAGGCAACCTTACTCGCCCTGTTCCGCTGCCGGAGCTTCCGGCGCAGCAGGCTGAGACTGCTCAGTCGCTTCTTTAATGCTCAGACGGATACGGCCCTGACGGTCAACTTCCAGAACCTTAACCGGTACTTCCTGGCCCATCTGCAGGTAGTCGGTCACTTTCTCAACGCGCTTGTCGGCGATCTGAGAGATGTGTACCAGGCCTTCTTTACCGCCGCCAATGGCCACGAACGCGCCAAAGTCAACGATACGGGTCACTTTACCATTATAGATGCGGCCCACTTCGATCTCAGCGGTAATCTCTTCGATACGACGAATAGCGTGTTTCGCTTTGTCGCCGTCGGTTGCTGCGATCTTAACAGTACCGTCATCTTCGATTTCGATGGTAGTGCCGGTTTCTTCGGTCAGCGCGCGGATAACAGAACCGCCTTTACCGATGACGTCTTTGATCTTGTCCGGGCTGATTTTAATGGTATGGATACGCGGAGCGAATTCAGAGATATCGCCGCGCGGCGCGTTAATCGCCTGCTCCATGACGCCCAGGATATGCAGACGGGCGCCTTTCGCCTGATTCAGCGCAACCTGCATGATCTCTTTGGTGATGCCTTCAATTTTGATATCCATCTGCAGCGCAGTGATACCGTCGCGGGAGCCCGCAACTTTGAAGTCCATATCGCCGAGGTGGTCTTCGTCGCCCAGGATGTCGGACAGCACAACAAAGTTGTCGCCTTCTTTCACCAGACCCATCGCGATACCGGCAACGGCCGCTTTGATCGGCACGCCTGCATCCATCAGGGCCAGAGAAGCGCCGCAAACGGAAGCCATGGAGGAAGAGCCGTTGGATTCGGTGATTTCAGACACCACGCGAACGGTGTACGGGAAGCGAGCCGCATCCGGCATTACCGCCAGCACGCCACGCTTAGCCAGACGACCGTGACCAATTTCACGACGCTTCGGCGAGCCAACCATACCGGTTTCGCCCACGGAGTACGGAGGGAAGTTGTAATGGAACAGGAAGCGGTCAGTACGCTCGCCCATCAGTTCATCAATGTTCTGCGCATCGCGCTCGGTACCCAGGGTAGCGGTAACCAGCGCCTGCGTTTCACCGCGGGTGAACAGCGCGGAACCGTGAGTACGCGGCAGCACGCCGGTGCGCACATCCAGACCACGGATCATGTCTTTTTCACGGCCATCGATACGCGGCTCGCCTGCCAGTACGCGGCTACGAACGACGTTTTTCTCGATAGCGTGCAGAATTTCGCCCAGTTCGTTAGCGTCGAGGGTTTCGTCTTCTGCAGTAAGCGTAGCGATGGTTTCGTCTTTGATGACGTCAACCTGCGCATAACGCTCTTGTTTGTCAGTGATGCGGTAAGCGTCGCTCAGACGGGATTCGGCCAGGGCTGCAACGCGCGCGTTCAGCGCTTCGTTGACCGCTTCCGGCTGCCAGTCCCAACGCGGTTTACCGGCTTCTTTCACCAGGTCGTTGATCGCCTGGATAACAACCTGCTGCTGATCGTGGCCAAACACCACAGCGCCCAGCATCTGGTCTTCGCTCAGCAGGTCAGCTTCGGACTCAACCATCAGTACCGCGCCTTCGGTACCGGCAACCACCAGGTCCAGCTTACTGGTTTTCAGCTCTTCCTGAGTCGGGTTCAGCACGTACTGATCGTTGATGTAGCCCACACGCGCCGCGCCGATCGGGCCGTTGAACGGAATGCCGGACAGGGAGAGCGCTGCGGATGCGCCGATCATCGCGACGATATCCGGGTTAACCTGCGGGTTAACGGAGACAACGGTGGCGATAACCTGCACTTCATTGACGAAGCCTTCCGGGAACAGCGGACGCACCGGGCGGTCAATCAGACGCGCGATCAGCGTTTCGCCTTCGCTCGGACGGCCTTCACGGCGGAAGAAGCCGCCAGGGATACGGCCAGCTGCGTAGGTACGCTCCTGGTAGTTTACGGTTAACGGGAAGAAATCCTGACCCGGCTTAGCTTTTTTCTGACCCACTACGGTTACGAAAACCGCGGTGTCATCCATGCTAACCATAACAGCGGCCGTCGCCTGACGTGCCATCATGCCGGTTTCCAGCGTTACGGTGTGTTGGCCGTACTGGAATTTACGAACGATCGGATTAAGCAAAGTAATATCCTTTCTTAATGAAAGCAGCCTACCCCCTGGTATGCTGCCGTTAAAACCCGATCTTCTTTGCATCCTCGCGACTAATGACAATCCTAACCCAGCCGGGTAAAGCCTCTCATTAGCCGCGCGAACCTCTGCAACAGAAGATCATTCATAACAACAATACATTATTGTACTGTTAATTGCTGCCGCCTGGTTGAAAAAAGGGGCCTTACGGCCCCTTTCTCTGAAACTCGCCAGACTTAGCGACGCAGACCCAGACGCTCGATGAGCTGAGTGTAGCGTGCAACATCTTTACGCTTCAGGTAGTCGAGCAGTTTACGACGCTGAGAAACCATGCGCAGCAGACCACGACGGCTGTGGTGATCTTTTTTGTGCTCTGCAAAGTGGCCTTGCAGGTGGTTGATCTGTGCAGTCAGCAGGGCAACCTGAACTTCGGTAGAACCGCTGTCGTTTTCGCCACGACCAAACTCAGAAACGATTTTTGCTTTAGCTTCAACGCTTAGAGACATTTTGAACTCCAGTGATAAAAAAATGAGAGGGTGCCGATCTCTAATTCAGCGACCCCAGGTTTAACGCCGGAAAATGTTAAATACATAACCCGGCATTAAGCGGCAATATTCTACTCGCAGTGCTTGCTTATCGCAAGGTGGGGCTTATGCAGGCGGGTACTCCACCACCAGACGACGCGGGGCAACGCGCCCTTCGTCATCCACCTCGCCCATGCCGATAAATTTGCCTGCATCGCCCTCGGTCACACGTACCAGTCCCTCGGCGGGCGCGCCCGTTGTCCGCACCGGATTACCATTCTTAAAATAAACCGATGAGGTAAGAGGCAGATTGACGACAGGATAGTCCGCCGCCGGGCTGTCCATCGGCATCAGCAGCGGATCGAGCAGTTGCGCTGCGGGTCTCCCCTGCTGTTCCGCCTGCTCGACGTACTCGCGTAGCTGTTCAAGGGTAACCATACGCTCTGCCGGATATTTGCTTACCGCCAGACGGCGCAGGTAGATAACGTGCGCGCCGCAGCCCAGCTTCTCGCCCAGATCGTCAATGATGGTGCGGATGTAGGTGCCTTTCGAGCAGTGCACTTCCAGCTCCAGCTCATCCCCTTCATGGCGGATAAACAGCAGTTCATAGACGGTAATCGGACGCGCTTCGCGCGGCACTTCAATGCCCTGCCGCGCATATTCGTACAGCTTTTTACCCTGATATTTCAGCGCGGAATACATCGAGGGGATCTGCTGCGTATCGCCACGAAAGCTCTCCAGCGCATCCGCCAGCTGCCCGGCGCTGAAATTCACCGGGCGCTCTTCGACAACCTGCCCATCCGCATCGGAGGTGTCGGTACGCTGGCCGAGCTTCGCGATGACGCGGTAGCGTTTATCGGAATCCAACAGGTACTGGGAAAACTTTGTCGCTTCGCCAAGACAAATCGGCAGCATGCCGGTTGCCAGCGGATCCAGCGCGCCGGTGTGCCCGGCACGGTTGGCGTTATAAAGGCGCTTCACTTTCTGCAGCACATCGTTGCTGGACGCCCCTTGCGGTTTATCCAGCAGCAATACGCCATGCACGTCGCGGCCGCGACGACGAGGACGACTCATCAGTCCTCCTTGCTGTCGTCCGGGTTCACACGACGCTCTTCGTCATGTTTCACCACGCTGCTGACCAGGTTGGACATGCGCATCCCTTCCACCAGCGAGTTGTCGTAGAAGAAGGTGAGTTCCGGCACGATACGCAGACGCATCGCTTTACCCAGCAGTGAGCGAATGAAACCAGACGCTTCCTGCAACGCTTTGATGCCGGCCTTAACGGCCTCTTCATCTTTATCGTTGAGGAAGGTTACGAATACTTTGGCATAGGCCAGATCGCGGGACATCTCGACGCCGGAAACCGTTGTCATCATGCCCAGACGCGGATCTTTAATTTCACGCTGCAGGATGATGGCGATCTCTTTTTGCATCTCCTGTGCCACGCGCTGCGGGCGACCAAATTCTTTCGCCATAATTAATTCTCCAGTAAAAAGACAAAAAAGGGGCATCAGCCCCTTTTGAAATAAATACGGTGATTGGGCCGTAGGCCTGATAAGCATAGCGCCATCAGGCATTACATTGCCGGATGCGGCGTAAACGCCTTATCCAGCCTACACCCGGTCAACCTTATGCGATGGTACGTTGGATCTCGATGATCTCGAACACTTCGATCATATCGCCTACGCGAACGTCGTTGTAGTTCTTAACGCCGATACCACATTCCATGCCGTTACGGACTTCGTTAACGTCATCTTTGAAGCGACGCAGGGATTCCAGCTCGCCTTCATAGATAACCACGTTGTCACGCAGGACGCGGATCGGGTTGTGACGCTTGATGATCCCTTCGGTAACCATACAGCCCGCGATGGCGCCAAATTTCGGCGATTTGAACACATCACGTACTTCGGCCAGGCCGATGATCTGCTGTTTCAGTTCCGGAGAGAGCATACCGCTCATCGCCGCTTTCACTTCGTCGATCAGGTTATAGATGACGGAGTAGTAACGCAGATCCAGGTTTTCCGCTTCGATAACTTTACGCGCGGATGCATCGGCACGTACGTTGAAGCCCACCAGAATCGCGTTGGACGCCGCTGCCAGAGTGGCGTCGGTTTCGGTGATACCACCAACCCCGGAACCGATAATCTTCACTTTTACTTCGTCGGTAGACAGTTTCAGTAAAGAGTCGGAGATCGCTTCCACAGAACCCTGTACGTCCGCTTTCAGCACGACGTTCACTTCGTGAACTTCGCCTTCGGTCATGTTAGCGAACATGTTCTCGAGTTTAGATTTCTGCTGACGCGCCAGTTTAACTTCGCGGAATTTGCCCTGACGATACAGCGCAACTTCACGCGCTTTCTTCTCGTCACGTACCACGGTAACTTCGTCACCGGCAGCAGGCACGCCGGACAGGCCGAGGATTTCCACCGGAATGGACGGACCCGCTTCCAGCACTTCCTGACCCAGTTCGTTACGCATCGCACGTACGCGGCCATATTCGAAGCCACACAGTACGATATCGCCTTTATGCAGCGTACCTTCGCGTACCAGCACGGTAGCAACCGGACCACGACCTTTATCAAGGAAGGATTCGATCACCGCGCCGCTCGCCATACCTTTACGTACCGCTTTCAGCTCCAGAACTTCGGCCTGCAGCAGGATAGCGTCCAGCAGTTCGTCGATACCGGTACCCGCTTTCGCAGAGACGTGTACGAACTGGCTCTCGCCGCCCCACTCTTCCGGCAGAATGCCGTACTGGGACAGTTCGTTTTTAACGCGATCCGGATCCGCTTCCGGCTTATCGATCTTGTTCACCGCAACGACAACAGGCACACCTGCCGCTTTCGCGTGCTGGATAGCTTCGATGGTCTGCGGCATCACGCCGTCATCCGCCGCAACAACCAGAACCACGATATCCGTTGCCTGCGCACCACGAGCACGCATAGAGGTAAACGCGGCGTGGCCCGGGGTATCCAGGAAGGTGATCATACCGTTGTCGGTTTCAACGTGGTACGCACCGATGTGCTGGGTAATGCCGCCCGCTTCGCCAGAGGCAACCTTCGTTGAACGAATGTAGTCCAGCAGAGAAGTTTTACCGTGGTCAACGTGACCCATGATGGTCACAACCGGCGCACGCGGTTCAGCCGCAGCGCCCGTATCACGGTCGCTCATTACCGCTTCTTCCAGCTCGTTTTCACGACGCAGGATTACTTTGTGGCCCATCTCTTCGGCAACCAGCTGCGCAGTTTCCTGATCGATGACCTGGTTGATGGTGGCCATCGCGCCCAGTTTCATCATCGCTTTGATGACCTGAGAGCCTTTCACCGCCATCTTGTTCGCCAGTTCGCCAACGGTCAGGGTTTCACCGATAACAACGTCACGGTTAACGGCCTGAGCCGGCTTCTGGAAGCCCTGCTGCAGAGCAGAACCTTTACGCTTGCCGCCTTTACCGCCGCGAATGGCCGCACGGGCTTCTTCACGATCGGCTTTGCTTTCAGCATGCTTGTTGCCTTTTTTCGCCGGACGCGCCGCTTTTGTGCTGCGAGTACGACCGCGACCGCCTTCAACTTCACGGTCGTTTTCGTCTTCTGCCTGACGGGCATGCTGAGAGGTGGTCACATGATAATCGCTGGTGTCTTCGGTCGGCTCAGCGTTATCAGCCCATTTGTTTTCTTCCGCCATACGTCGAGCTTCTTCCGCTACGCGACGCGCATTTTCTTCCAGCTTACGACGAGCCTCTTCTTCCGCTTTACGCTTAAGTTCCTGCGCTTCTGCTTCACGACGAGCTTTTTCGCTCTGGGCTGTCCTGGTCATTTCGTCAGATTGTTGGTTGCTCACTTTGCTATTTTCCGCAGCTTCACGTTTGGCCTTATCAGTAGCTTCGCGCTTGGCTTTTTCATCAGCTTCACGTTTCGCTCTTTCTTCGGCATCACGCTTGGCTTTGTCCTCGGCTTCGCGCTTGGCAGCTTCCTCTGCTTCACGGCGGGCCTTCTCTTCCGCTTCACGCTTCGCTTCTTCTTCCGCTGCGAGACGTTCAGCCTCTTGTGGATCGCGTTTTACAAAGGTGCGTTTTTTACGGACTTCGATCTGCACCGATTTACTCTTCCCACCGGTGCCCTGAATGTTTAATGTGCTGCGCGTCTTGCGCTGCAGCGTCAGCTTATCAGGCGCAGAACCGTGTTCACGGTTCAGATGCGCTAACAGCGTCTGCTTTTCTTGCGCGGTCACTGAGTCATCAGCGGACTTACGGATCCCTGCATCAGCAAATTGCTGTACCAGGCGGTCCACAGAGGTCTGAATCTCAGCGGCCAGCGATTTTACGGTTACATCTGTCATGCTGTTCCTTCCTGCTACAGTTTATTACGCTTCGTCACCAAACCAGCAAATATTACGTGCGGCCATGATGAGCTCACCGGCTTTCTCGTCGGTCAAACCGTCGATATCGCTCAGGTCATCTACGCCCTGATCGGCGAGATCTTCCAGCGTACAAACACCGCGGGCAGCCAGTTTGAACGCCAGTGCACGATCCAACCCTTCCAGGTTCAGCAGGTCTTCAGCCGGTTCGTTATTACCAAGGCTTTCTTCCTGCGCCAGGGCCAGAGTGGTCAGTGCGTTTTTCGCGCGTTCGCGCAGGGCTTCAACGGTCTCTTCGTCCAGACCATCGATTTCCAGCAGCTCTTTCATTGGCACATAGGCCAGCTCTTCCAGCGTTGAAAAGCCTTCTTCTACCAGGACGGTGGCGAAATCTTCGTCAATGTCGAGGTGACGTGTAAAAGTATCGATTGCCGCATGCGCTTCAGCCTGATGCTTAGCCTGCAGGTCTTCAACGGTCATCACGTTGAGTTCCCAGCCGCTCAGCTGTGAAGCCAGGCGAACGTTCTGGCCGTTACGGCCAATTGCCTGCGCCAGGTTGCCGGACTCGACGGCGATATCCATGGTGTGTTTATCTTCATCCACCACGATAGAAGCGACATCGGCCGGAGCCATCGCGTTGATCACGAACTGCGCGGGGTTATCATCCCACAGAACGATATCAATGCGCTCGCCGCCCAGTTCGGTTGAGACCGCCTGAACGCGCGCGCCGCGCATACCGACGCATGCGCCGACCGGATCGATACGCTTGTCGTTGGTTTTCACCGCGATTTTCGCACGGGAACCCGGATCGCGCGCTGCTGCTTTGATTTCGATAACTTCTTCACCGATTTCCGGCACTTCAATGCGGAACAGCTCTACCAGCATCTCCGGTTTGGAGCGGGTAACAAACAGCTGTGCGCCACGGGCTTCCGGGCGCACCGCATAAAGCACGCCGCGGATACGGTCGCCGGGGCGGAAGTTTTCACGCGGCAGCATATCTTCACGCAGGATAACGGCTTCGGCATTGTTGCCCAGATCCAGCGTGATGTTATCGCGGTTCACTTTCTTCACCACGCCGGTGATGATTTCACCTTCGTGTTCACGGAACTGATCGACGACCATCGCACGTTCGGCTTCGCGCACTTTCTGCACGATAACCTGTTTTGCCGTCTGAGTAGTAATGCGGTCAAAGGTGACAGATTCAATCTGATCTTCAACAAAATCACCCACGTTCAGACTTTCATCTTCGTAGCGCGCCGCTTCCAGCGTGATTTCGCGAGTCGGTTGGGTGACCTCTTCCACCACGAGCCAACGGCGGAAAGTATCGAAATCACCACTCTTACGATCGATTTCTACGCGAACATCGATCTCTTGCTCGTATTTTTTCTTGGTTGCTGTAGCCAGAGCACTTTCCAGCGCTTCAAAAATTTTTTCACGCGGCAGCGCTTTTTCGTTAGAAACAGCTTCAACAACAGCCAAAATTTCTTTATTCATCGGGGGCCTTTCACCTCAATCCAGATGTTAAAAGTGGGGGACCAGGTTCGCTTTCTGGATATTACTCAATGCGAACACTTCATCTTTACCTTCGACCGTAACGGTGATCATCTCGCCATCGACGCCTTTAATAATGCCCTGCCATTTACGACGGTTCTGCACCGCCATACGCAAGACCAGCGCAACCTCTTCACCCATAAAACGCTGGTAGTGTTCCGCTGTAAACATTGGACGATCGAGACCGGGCGAGGACACCTCCAGGTTGTAGGCAACGGTGATAGGATCTTCAACGTCCATCACCGCGCTGACCTGGTGGCTAACATCGGCGCAATCATCAACAGTGATGCCATCTTCACTATCAATATAGATGCGCAGCGTGGATGTGCGACCACGCACAAATTCAATGCCGACCAGTTCATAGCCCAGCGCTTCAACCGGTGCTGTGATCATCTCTGTTAATTTTTGCTCTAATGTGGACAAGCCCACCCCCAAGACATAAAAAAGGGCGTAAAGCCCAGTTATTCCGTAGTCAGATAACAAAAAACCCCGATAAATCGGGGCTTTAAATAACTGAACCCTATAGCCGCAACTGCGGCCTGGAGAACCTTCCGGGAGTATTTTTTTCAAATCCAGATACGAAGGCGTTACGTCTCCATAGTATATTTGAAAAAGAACACTTAGGGAAAGTGGTTGCGGGGGCCGGATTTGAACCGACGACCTTCGGGTTATGAGCCCGACGAGCTACCAGGCTGCTCCACCCCGCGCCTGAAACGTGGCAAATTCTACTCGTTTAGCAGCAGATTTGCAAATAATGCTGGGATTTGGTACCGAAGACGGGACGTATAATCGGCCTTCATTATATTGATAAACATAACTAACTGTCAACCCTGGCGGCTTTTACCTGTACGCCCTTTCGCGGGTGTGATTTTATAGCGGTTGCGAAGTCATTATCGCAATGAAAATAACACTCCGCTCTTCCTGTCATCGCGAAAAGATGATTAAATGAAAACTCAGTTATTTTGCATAACCATTCACTAAGCAGATTTTGAAAGGTTGCAAATCATCATGGCGGGCTGTTAAGTCTCTCACCATAAGTTTTTCAAGCAGGGATTTTTTTATGACGACGATTCTCAAGCATCTTCCGGTTGGACAACGTATCGGTATCGCTTTCTCCGGTGGCCTCGACACCAGCGCGGCGCTGCTGTGGATGCGCAAAAAAGGTGCCGTTCCTTATGCATATACTGCAAATCTGGGCCAGCCGGATGAGGACGATTATGACGCAATTCCTCGTCGTGCAAAGGAGTATGGCGCAGAGGATGCTCGCCTGATTGACTGCCGTAAACAGCTGGTTGCGGAAGGTATCGCCGCTATTCAGTGCGGCGCGTTTCACAATACCACTGGCGGCCTGACCTATTTTAACACCACCCCGCTGGGTCGCGCGGTGACCGGTACGATGCTGGTTGCCGCCATGAAAGAAGACGGTGTAAACATCTGGGGCGACGGCAGCACCTATAAAGGTAACGATATTGAACGTTTCTATCGCTACGGCCTGCTGACTAACGCTGAACTGCAGATCTACAAGCCGTGGCTGGATACCGACTTTATCGACGAGCTTGGCGGTCGTCACGAAATGTCCGAATTTATGATCGCCTGCGGGTTCGATTATAAAATGTCCGTTGAGAAAGCCTACTCTACCGACTCCAACATCCTCGGCGCGACTCACGAAGCGAAGGATCTTGAATTCCTGAACTCCAGCGTCAAAATCGTTAACCCGATTATGGGCGTGAAGTTCTGGGACGAGAACGTCAAAATCGCGGCGGAAGAAGTGACCGTTCGTTTTGAGCAGGGCCATCCGGTTGCGCTGAATGGCAAAACCTTTAGCGACGATGTCGAGCTGATGCTGGAAGCTAACCGTATCGGCGGCCGCCACGGGCTGGGCATGAGCGATCAGATTGAAAACCGTATCATTGAAGCGAAAAGCCGTGGCATCTACGAAGCTCCGGGGATGGCGCTGCTGCATATCGCTTATGAGCGTCTGCTGACCGGTATTCATAACGAAGACACCATTGAGCAGTACCACGCGCACGGTCGCCAGCTTGGCCGCCTGCTCTATCAGGGCCGCTGGTTCGATTCGCAGGCGTTGATGCTGCGTGATGGCTTACAGCGTTGGGTGGCAAGCCAGATTACCGGTGAGGTTACCCTCGAACTGCGTCGCGGCAACGACTACTCCATTCTGAATACCGTTTCCGACAACCTGACCTATAAGCCGGAACGTCTGACGATGGAAAAAGGCGACTCCGTATTTTCCCCGGACGACCGTATCGGCCAGTTGACAATGCGCAACCTGGACATCACCGATACCCGCGAGAAGCTCTTCGGCTATGCACAGTCTGGGCTGCTTACCGCCTCTTCCACCACCGGGTTGCCGCAGGTGGAAAATCTGGAAAACAAGGCGAAGTAATCGAGCCTGAAAGATATAAAAGACAAAGCCAACAGGAATTGATGGAACGGCGTAGCCCGGGTAAGCAAACAGCGCACCCGGGACTCCCGGATGCGGCGAAACGCCTTATCCGGGCTACCGTCATTGTGCCGCTCTTTCATCACTCACGGTTTTGTCAGCAATCTCAAGCCGCGCAAGCGGCTTTTTTAATGAACGATGCTTTTCTACAGACGAAAAAAAAGACGCTTTTCAGCGTCTTTCTTTCGGAATATTGGTACCGAGGATGGGACTCGAACCCACAAGCCCGTTAGGGCACTACCACCTCAAGGTAGCGTGTCTACCAATTCCACCACCTCGGTACGACTACTTCTTATTTCGGGATATCGCTGCTCGGCAGTGCCGGAGCTGCTGGCTGAGTCTGCTCAGTTTTCGCTGGCGCGCTCAGTGTTTCCCATTCGCTTCCTTTATTGGTTTTGTTGGCATTAATGTTACCCAGCACCAGGCTGATAATGAAGAACAGCGTGCCCAGGATAGCAGTAATACGGGTCATGAAGTTACCAGAACCACTTGAACCGAATAACGTTGCAGAAGCGCCTGCGCCAAATGAGGCTCCCATATCAGCGCCTTTACCCTGTTGCAGCATGATTAAACCAACAAGGCCAATTGCCACAATAAGGAAAATAACTAAAAGAGCTTCGTACATAATCAACCTGTTCCTTGCGGGGTTGCCGCCTGCCAATGCTTCAAACCAATAACGTGGGGGCCGTTAAACTTTCCCACTGAAGCGGGTGTGAATACTAACCAAAGCGAATGACCTTCGCAAGGGCATTTTTATCGCATTGTATCAAGTGCGGAAAAAAACAGCAAAAGCGCGATATCTGCCTGTTTTTAAGGCGGCATTTGCCGCCTTTTTAGACGAGAGATTAAACTGCTTTCACCGCATCAGCGATACGATGCGCAAACTCGGTAACCTGTTTTTCGTCTTCGCCTTCTACCATCACGCGAATTAACGGCTCGGTGCCAGATTTACGCAGCAGTACCCGTCCGCGATTGCTTAACGCGTTTTCCACCTCGGCCGTGATCGCCTTAACGTTTTCATTTTCAAGGGGATCGATATCGGCAGAAGCATAGCGAACGTTTACCAGAACCTGCGGGAACATTTTCATGCCGCTGCACAGATCGTGAAGGCTCATATGATTGCGTACGATTGCCGCGACAACCTGCAGGCCCGCCACGATCCCGTCGCCGGTGGTGGTTTTATCGAGCAAAATAACGTGGCCGGAGTTTTCCGCCCCGATACGCCAGCCTTTTTCCTGCAGTTTTTCCAGCACGTAGCGGTCGCCGACTTTAGCGCGCGCAAACGGGATGCCGAGCTGTTTTAGCCCCAGTTCCAGCCCCATGTTGCTCATCAGCGTACCGACTGCGCCGCCGCGCAGCTGCCCCTGACGCAGCGCCTCGCGGGCGATAATGTAGAGGATTTGATCGCCATCGACTTTATTACCTTCGTGGTCGACCATGATCACCCTGTCGCCATCGCCATCAAAGGCGATGCCGAGATCGGCGCTCTCCGCTTTAACCCGTGCCTGCAGCGCGCGCACGTCGGTGGCGCCCACTTCTTCGTTAATGTTAACGCCATCAGGCTCACAGCCCATGGTGATAACCTTTGCGCCCAGTTCGCGGAAGACGTTCGGGGCAATGTGGTAGGTCGCGCCATTGGCGCAGTCAACCACGATTTTGAGCGAGCTCAGGCTCAGCTCATTGGGGAAAGTGGCTTTGCAAAACTCAATATAACGGCCCGCGGCGTCGACAATGCGGCTGGCTTTACCCAGCTCGGCAGAATCCACGCAGGTGATCTCTTTTTCCATCTCGGCTTCAATAGCTTCTTCCACTTCATCCGGCAGTTTGGTGCCGTCAATTGAGAAGAATTTGATGCCGTTGTCGTAGAAGGGGTTATGGGAGGCAGAGATCACAATCCCGGCTTCGGCGCGGAATGTCCGCGTCAGATAAGCCACCGCAGGTGTTGGCATCGGCCCGGTGAACGACGCGGAAAGCCCCGCAGCCGCCAGCCCCGCTTCCAGGGCGGATTCCAGCATATAGCCGGAGATACGGGTGTCTTTACCGATAATGATTTTACGGGAGCCGTGACGCGCCAGCACTTTGCCAGCCGCCCAGCCTAATTTAAGAACAAAATCGGGGGTGATCGGGGTATCGCCAACGCGGCCGCGAATGCCGTCGGTGCCAAAATATTTACGATTACTCATAGCGTTTATTTTCCCTCGCTGAAAGTGTGGCTTCCACCACCCGCATGGCTTCGACCGTTTCTTTTACATCATGAACACGAATAATTTGCGCACCCTGCATGGCGGCGATTACCGCGCAGGCCAGGCTGCCACTTAACCTGTCGCCAGGTCCGACATTCAGGAGCTGGCCAACCATTGATTTACGCGACATGCCAACCAGAAGCGGCAAGCCGAAGTGATGAAACTCCCCGAGCCGGGCCAGTAGCGCATAGTTGTGGGAGAGATTCTTACCGAAACCAAATCCGGGGTCGAGCAACAATTTCTCTTTTGCGATACCGGCACGCACACAACGCTCTATTTGTTCATAAAAGTAACGATTGACGTCAGCAAAGACATCATCATACTTCGGCGCGTCCTGCATCGTTTTCGGCTGCCCCTGCATATGCATCAGGCAGACAGGCAGGCCGGTTTCCGCTGCCGCCTCGAGAGCGCCCGGCTCGCTCAGCGAGCGAATGTCGTTGATGATGTGAGCGCCTACTTTCGCCGCCTCACGAATCACTTCCGGTTTAGACGTATCAACAGAAATCCATACCTCGAAGCGCTGCGCAATGGCTTCCACCACGGGGATAACCCGCGCCAGCTCTTCTTCAACGCTGACGTCAGCGGCGCCTGGGCGCGTCGATTCGCCACCAACATCCACGATGGTCGCGCCGGCATTAATCATCAGGTTGGCGTGCTTCACCGCCTCGATAAGCGTGTTGTGGGCGCCGCCGTCGGAAAAAGAGTCGGGGGTAACGTTAAGAATCCCCATGACGTGTGGATGGCTGAGATCGAGCGACGAATCCTGGGCAAAAAGCTTCATGGTTTATCCCTGCATGAGTAAAGTTAGGCCATTAAGATGAGCAACAATAAAAAAACCCTGGAGCAAGCTCCAGGGTTTTAGCACAACAACGCATGTTCAGTCGCCGGACTTATTTGTCGCCCAGCTGTTCAAACATGGTGTTGCCCGGGTTCGGCGTGCGCGGTTCATCAACCGGACGCGGCGCGCGCGGCGTACCGTTGCTGTCTGAATTACCGGCACCCGGCTCTTCCCAACCCGCAGGCGGGCGAACATCGCGGCGAGCCATCAAATCGTCGATTTGCGGCGCATCGATGGTCTCATATTTCATGAGCGCATCTTTCATCGCGTGCAGAATGTCCATGTTATCGTTCAGGAGCTGACGGGCGCGATTGTAGTTACGCTCAATCAGCGATTTCACTTCCTGGTCGATAATACGCGCGGTTTCATCGGACATATGCTTGGCTTTCGCCACGCTACGCCCCAGGAACACCTCACCCTCTTCTTCCGCATACAGCAGCGGACCGAGTTTGTCGGAGAAGCCCCACTGAGTCACCATGTTACGCGCCAGGTTAGTCGCGACTTTAATGTCGTTCGACGCACCGGTGGAAACATGTTCCGCACCATAAATGATCTCTTCCGCCAGACGACCGCCGTACAGGGTAGAGATCTGGCTTTCCAGCTTCTGACGGCTGGCGCTGATAGCGTCGCCTTCCGGCAGGAAGAACGTTACGCCCAGCGCGCGACCGCGCGGAATAATCGTTACTTTATGTACCGGATCGTGTTCCGGTACCAGGCGACCGATAATCGCGTGGCCCGCTTCGTGGTATGCGGTCGATTCTTTCTGCGCTTCCGTCATCACCATGGAGCGGCGTTCCGCACCCATCATGATTTTGTCTTTCGCTTTTTCGAACTCAACCATCGATACAACGCGTTTGTTGCCACGAGCAGCAAACAGCGCCGCTTCGTTTACCAGGTTTGCCAGGTCCGCACCGGAGAAGCCAGGCGTACCACGCGCGATAATCGCCGCGTCGATATCCGGCGCCAGCGGAACGCGACGCATATGGACTTTCAGGATCTGCTCACGACCGCGAACATCCGGCAGACCGACCACAACCTGACGGTCGAAACGGCCTGGACGCAGCAGCGCCGGGTCAAGAACGTCCGGGCGGTTGGTCGCTGCGATAACGATAATGCCTTCATTACCTTCAAAGCCATCCATCTCAACCAGCATCTGGTTCAGCGTCTGTTCACGTTCGTCGTGACCGCCGCCGAGACCCGCGCCACGCTGGCGACCTACGGCGTCGATTTCATCGATGAAGATAATGCACGGTGCCGCTTTCTTGGCCTGTTCGAACATGTCACGCACACGGGATGCGCCGACACCCACAAACATTTCCACGAAGTCAGAACCGGAAATGGTGAAGAACGGAACCTTCGCTTCACCGGCGATCGCTTTCGCCAGCAGGGTTTTACCGGTACCCGGAGGCCCCACCATCAGAACGCCTTTCGGGATCTTACCGCCCAGCTTCTGGAAGCGGCTCGGCTCACGCAGGTATTCCACCAGCTCGCCCACCTCTTCTTTCGCTTCGTCGCAGCCAGCAACGTCAGCAAAGGTGGTTTTGATCTGATCTTCGGTGAGCATACGCGCCTTGCTCTTGCCGAACGACATGGCGCCTTTGCCACCGCCGCCCTGCATCTGGCGCATAAAGAATATCCAGACCCCAATCAGCAACAGCATCGGGAACCAGGAGATAAAGATTGAAGCCAGCAGGCTTGGTTCTTCCGGCGGCTCGCCAACCACTTTAACGTTTTTAGTTAAAAGGTTATCAAGCAGCTTCGGATCGTTAACCGGGATGTAAGTCGTGTAACGGTTACTATCTTTCTTGGTAACGTTGATCTCACGTCCGTTGATACGCGCTTCGCGAACCTGGTCCTGATTGACCTCCTGCAGGAAGGTAGAGTACTCCACCTTACGGCCATTAGACTCGCTGGGCCCAAAGCTCTGGAATACTGACATCAGCACAACGGCAATGACCAGCCAGAGTATTAGGTTTTTCGCCATGTCACTCAAGGGATTAACCTCATATTACAACTGTGTTAAAAACAGCGTCAGGATACTCTATATCCAGTTTCATTCAAACTTTCGTATGAAATCCACCGGTTATCATTTTCGCCCGGTCGCTACAATATACACTTCTCGGGAACGCGCCCGGGAAGAGTCCGGCTTACGAACTTTAACCTTCGCAAACAGGGAGCGAATTTCCTTAAGATACTCCTCGAAACCTTCGCCCTGAAACACCTTCACAACAAAACTACCACCAGGCGCTAGTACATCACGACACATTTCTAACGCTAGCTCAACCAGATACATGGCGCGGGGGATGTCCACCGCCGGTGTTCCGCACATATTTGGTGCCATATCTGACATGACAACTTGTACTTTACTGTCACCTACGCGTTCCAGTAATGCTTTCAGAACTAATTCATCACGAAAGTCGCCCTGAAGGAAGTCCACACCAACGATTGGATCCATAGGTAAAAGATCGCAGGCGATGATGCGGCCTGTTCCCCCGATTTGCGACACCGCATATTGCGACCAGCCTCCGGGAGCAGCACCGAGATCGACGATAGTCATTCCCGGCTTAAAAAGTTTGTCACTTTGCTGTATTTCATCAAGTTTAAACCAGGCACGGGAACGTAACCCCTTTTTCTGTGCCTGTTGAACATATTTATCGCTAAAGTGTTCCTGAAGCCAGCGGCTCGAGCTGGCAGAACGCTTTTTACCTGTCATTTCACATTCCGTCCGGGTTCATCGCATACAGCAACGTAAAATTCCACGCAGCGATTTGGTGATATATGGGAGATGGCGGTAGAATGACCCGTTTTCAATCCCAACGTAAGCAAAATATACGATGAATCTGAGTACTAAACAAAAACAGCACCTGAAAGGTCTGGCACATCCGCTCAAGCCAGTAGTTATGCTTGGCAATAATGGTTTGACCGAGGGGGTGCTGGCCGAGATCGAACAAGCGTTAGAGCACCATGAGCTTATCAAGGTCAAAATCGCTACCGAAGACCGCGAAACCAAAACCTTGATTGTGGACGCTATCGTACGCGAAACCGGCGCCTGTAATGTACAGGTCATCGGTAAAACGCTGGTGCTTTATCGTCCTGCTAAAGAGCGCAAAATCTCGCTGCCGCGCTAAGAATATCCTTAATTGAACACAAAATCTGTGTAAAACGAGGGGTTTTCGCTAACAGACGAGCAAAATGCCACGCTCTCTGAGTTGTTAAAAGGCCGCACTGCGGCCTTTTTCTTTTCTTTACAAAACGTCAACAATGGCGCTCAACGCCGCGATCAGAGGTATTCGACTTTGATAATTTCGAATTCCACGTCGCCGCCTGGCGTACGGATCACGACAACATCATCCTGCTCTTTGCCAATCAGGCCGCGGGCGATAGGCGAGTTCACCGAGATCAGATTTTGCTTAAAATCCGCCTCATCGTCACCCACAATGCGATACGTTTGCTCTTCGTCATTATCCAGGTTTAACACCGTTACGGTGCTACCAAAAATCACCCGGCCATTGTTCGGCATTTTGGAGATGTCGATAACCTGCGCATTGGACAGTTTTGCTTCGATATCTTTGATACGCCCTTCGCAGAAGCCCTGTTGCTCGCGCGCCGCGTGATATTCCGCGTTCTCTTTCAGATCGCCATGCTCACGCGCTTCGGCGATAGCCGCAATGATTTCTGGACGGCGTACGGATTTCAGAAAATCCAGTTCTTCGCGTAGTTTTTCGGCACCACGTAAGGTCATCGGAATAGCTTGCATTTGTTATACCTCTTAAACATTCCTGTAAGGAGCGACGTATCGCCCCGGTTGCTATATCTGCCCGGTTTCAGGCGCATACCCCCGGCCAGAAGCAAAAGAAAACTGACCCGGGTACAAGGCCCCAGGTCAGCGACAATTTTTCAATTTGATATGCATTTTAACCGGAAGTTCACTATGGGTCATCGTTTACTTTCCGGGTCGATGCGCCGTAGTATGACGGCTTGTTTCCAGGTTGTTAGCGCGAGATTATGCGATTTCCCAGATTTATCATCGGATTGACCACTAGTATAGCCCTGAATGCTCAGGCCGCGAATGTCGATGACTACATTAATCAGCTTCCTGATGGCGCTAACCTTGCCCTGATGGTGCAAAAAGTGGGTGCCCAGGCGCCGACTATCGACTATCACGGCAAGCAGATGGCGTTACCGGCAAGTACGCAAAAAGTGATTACCGCGCTGGCGGCCCTGCTTCAGCTGGGGCCTGACTTTCGTTTTACCACCACCCTTGAAAGCAAAGGTACGGTTAACGACGGCGTATTAAAGGGCGACCTGATTGCGCGATTTGGCGGCGATCCGACGCTAAAACGGCAGAATATTCGCAATATGGTCGCCGTATTAAAGAAGTCTGGCGTACAACGAATTGAAGGCAACGTGCTGATCGACACGTCGATTTTCGCCAGCCACGATAAAGCCCCCGGCTGGCCCTGGAACGACATGACACAGTGCTTTAGCGCGCCCCCCGCCGCTGCGATTGTCGATCGTAACTGCTTTTCCGTCTCTCTTTACAGCGCGCAAAAGCCCGGCGATCTGGCCTATATTCGCGTGGCCTCTTACTACCCGGTGAATATGTTTAGCCAGGTGCGCACTCTGGCGCGCGGGTCGAGCGAAGCGCAATACTGTGAACTCGACGTAGTGCCTGGCGACCTCAATCGCTTTACGTTAACGGGCTGCTTACCGCAGCGCGCTGAACCCTTACCGCTGGCTTTCGCCATTCAGGACGGCGCCAGTTATGCTGGTGCCATCCTCAAAGCCGAGTTGAAAGAGGCAGGGATAACCTATAGCGGGACGCTGCTGCGCCAGACGCAGGTTAATGAGCCCGGCACGGTTATCGCCAGCACCCAGTCCGCTCCCCTGCGCGATCTGCTAAAAACCATGCTGAAAAAATCAGACAACATGATTGCCGATACCGTATTCCGCATGATTGGCCACGCTCGCTTTGGCGTGCCCGGCACCTGGCGCGCGGGTTCTGATGCCGTACGGCAAATCCTGCGCCAGCAGGTCGGCGTGGATATCGGCAACACCATCATTGCCGATGGTTCCGGCCTGTCACGACATAATTTGATCTCACCTGCGACGATGATGCAGGTGCTGCAATATATCGCTCAGCATGACAGCGAACTGAACTACATCTCTATGCTGCCTCTGGCGGGCTATGACGGCTCGTTACAGTATCGTGCGGGTCTGCACCAGGCAGGCGTCGACGGCAAGGTCTCCGCTAAGACAGGCTCCCTGCAGGGGGTTTACAACCTGGCAGGCTTTATCACTACCGCCAGCGGTCAGCGGATGGCCTTTGTACAATATCTTTCTGGCTATGCCGTGGAACCGGCGGACCAGCGCAACCGCAGGATACCGCTGGTGCGCTTTGAGAGCCGTTTGTACAAAGACATCTACCAGAATAACTAATAAAAAAGCCGGACGGTGAGAAACGGTCCGGCTTTATTTGCCTGAGTGAAGAAACGCGGCTTAGCGTTTGTAGATAAACTCTACGCCTTCTTCGTCATCTTCGTCCCAGTCTTCATCGTCCAGATCGTCTTCTTCAATCTCTTCAAGCTGCTGGCGATGGTAGTCATCCCACATAAACTCGACCTTCTCAGGCTGCTTCTCTTCTTCTGCCTGCACAATCGGGTTTTCAATGATGAAGGTCATGACGTCCCAGCAGAGGTCTTTCACCCCCTGCTGGCTTGCCGCAGAAATCAGATAGTATTTTTCATCCCATCCCATCGCTTCGGCGATGGCTTTCGCTTTGGCTTCCGCCTCTGCTTTATCCATCAGGTCAATCTTGTTAAAGACCAGCCAGCGCGGTTTCGCTGCCAGCTTATCGCTATACTTCTCCAGCTCGCCGATAATGATCCGCGCATTTTCTACCGGATCGGAGCCGTCAATCGGATCGATATCGATCAGGTGCAGCAGTACGCGGCAGCGCTCAAGGTGTTTAAGGAAGCGAATGCCCAGCCCCGCCCCTTCGGCCGCCCCTTCGATAAGCCCGGGGATATCGGCGACCACAAAGCTTTTCTCGTTATCCATACGCACCACGCCGAGGCTCGGCACCAGGGTGGTAAACGGATAGTCGGCCACTTTCGGCTTGGCTGCGGACACCGCGCGGATAAAGGTGGATTTACCGGCGTTTGGCATGCCCAGCATACCGACGTCAGCCAGCAGCATCAGTTCAAGCTGCAGATCGCGTTTGTCACCCGGTGTGCCCATGGTTTTCTGCCGCGGGGTACGGTTAACAGACGATTTGAAACGGGTATTGCCAAGGCCATGCCAGCCGCCCTTCGCCACCATCAGGCGCTGACCGTGCTTCGTCATATCGCCCATGGTTTCGCCGGTTCCCTGGTCAATGACGCGGGTTCCCACCGGCACCTTCACCGTCACGTCTTTACCGCGTTTACCGGTACAGTCACGGCTCTGGCCGTTCTGCCCGCGCTCGGCGCGGAATGACTTCTCGAAACGATAGTCAATCAGGGTATTCAGGTTTTCGTCGGCTTCCAGCCAGACGTCGCCGCCGTCGCCGCCATCGCCGCCGTCAGGGCCGCCTTTCGGGATATATTTCTCACGGCGGAAGCTTACGCAGCCGTTGCCGCCATCGCCCGCCACGACCAGGATAGTCGCTTCATCAACAAACTTCATTTTACTCTCCGTAACTCATTCGCCTGAGCGGGGCAAAGTGACAACCACTTCACGCTTGCGCCAGCGTCCCCAGAGACGATGGCCAATGGCGGAATACATTGCTCCCGCAACCACGACAAACGCACCGAGATAACCGATAAGGTTTAACATCGGTCTGGCGAAAACATCGGGCCAGGCCATTGATAATAGATCTGAAAAAAACAGGGTAAAAAGCGGCGTCAGCGTGATTAATGCGCTCACCTGCGCCGCCTGCCAGCGAGCCATTGCCTCTGCCAGCGCACCATAGCCGACCAGCGTATTCAGGCCGCAAAAGACCAGGCAGGCCAGCTGCCAGTGATTTAATTGGGCAATCACGCCAGGCTTTGCCAGCGGCAACAGCGCTATTGTACATAAAGTGTACAGCAAAAAGAGGATCTGCTGTGATGCCAGACGCCGCAATAATACTTTTTGCGCGACGCCATAGCTCACCCAGACCGTCGCCGCGCCGACGCCGAAAATAACGCCCCAGGTGTAATCCGTCAGGCGGGTAAAAATCTCCACCAGGCTGGTATTAAAAAACATCACCAGCCCGCTGAGTAGCATCAGCGCGCCGATAACCTGCGTGCCGCGCATCTTCTCTTTGAGGATCAGTACGCTTGCGACCATCATACCCACCGGTGAGAGCTGACCAATCACCTGTGAAGCCGTCGGGCTAAGGTATTGCAGGGAAGAGCTAAACAGGATGAAGTTACCAAACAGGCCGCCCGTCGCTATCGCCAGAAGTACCAGCCACTTCGGCTTGCGAAAGATGCGCAGCGGCGGCAGCTTGCCTTTCAGCGCCAGAATAACGCCCAGCCCGATGCCTGCCATTAAAAAGCGATAGAAGACGATCGTTGTCGGCTCCATCACCTCCAGTACCTGCTTCATTGCAATGGGCAGCGCACCCCAGCACATCGCCGTAGTGAGCGCCAAAAGAATACCAATGCCGGCCTGTTGCTTCATGCCCGTTTTCCCTTCAGAAAATATCAGGGGCTAATAATGTAAAAAGCCCCGCAACGTGTTGCGGGGCTTTCATCCGTTACCGGGACGCGAAAAACTTATTCAGCAACGATGCTGATGAATTTACGGTTTTTCGGGCCTTTAACTTCGAACTTAACTTTACCGTCAGTCAAAGCGAACAGAGTGTGGTCACGGCCGCAACCAACGTTGGAGCCTGCGTGGAACTTGGTGCCACGCTGACGAACGATGATGCTACCTGCCAGAACTGCTTCACCGCCGAAGCGTTTTACGCCCAGACGTTTAGCTTCTGAATCGCGACCGTTACGAGTTGAGCCGCCAGCCTTTTTATGTGCCATTTAAATCTACTCCTCAGGTCTTAGGCGCTGATGCCAGTGATTTTCACATCAGTGAACCACTGACGATGGCCCTGCTGCTTACGATAGTGTTTACGACGACGAAACTTAACGATTTTAACTTTCTCGCCACGACCGTGAGCAACAACTTCAGCTTTGATTACGCCGCCATCAACGAAAGGAACGCCGATTTTGACTTCTTCACCGTTTGCGATCATCAGAACTTCAGCGAACTCAACAGTTTCGCCAGTTGCGATGTCCAGCTTTTCCAGGCGAACGGTCTGACCTTCGCTTACTCGGTGTTGTTTACCACCACTTTGGAAAACCGCGTACATAAAAAACTCCGCTTCCGCGCACATCATCATGTGATTCAGAGTGCGCTATAAATATTCACAATAGGGCGCGAATATTACGCAAAACAGGAGCGGTTGACAAGTGCTACCATCAATCCACGTAGAAAAAAAACACAATGCGTAGGGTAACGTTTATCTGGCGCATTTTTTCAGTACAATCAGCGATACTATTCTAACCCGTAACCCTTTGTTATCCCATTTTGATATGTGGTAAACAGGACTGAAAGCCCGGCTTTTGCGATGAATTTAGAAAAAATCAATGAGTTAACCGCGCAAGATATGGCGGGTGTGAATGCAACGATCCTGCAACAGCTCAACTCGGATGTTCAGCTAATCAACCAGTTGGGCTATTACATCGTTAGCGGCGGCGGTAAACGCATCCGCCCCATGATCGCCGTACTGGCTGCGAGAGCCCTCGGCTATGAGGGCAATGCGCATGTGACCATCGCCGCGCTAATTGAATTTATCCACACGGCGACGCTGCTGCACGACGACGTCGTGGATGAATCGGATATGCGCCGCGGCAAAGCAACGGCTAACGCCGCGTTTGGCAACGCCGCCAGCGTGCTGGTCGGGGATTTTATCTATACCCGCGCCTTCCAGATGATGACCAGCCTCGGTTCGCTGAAAGTGCTGGAGGTGATGTCAGAAGCGGTGAACGTTATCGCGGAAGGCGAAGTTCTGCAGTTGATGAACGTTAACGACCCGAACATCACCGAAGAGAACTACATGCGCGTTATCTACAGCAAAACCGCGCGTCTGTTTGAAGCCGCTGCCCAGTGCTCTGGCCTGCTTGCGGGCTGCGATGAGCAGCAGGAGAAGGCGTTGCAGGACTATGGCCGCTACCTGGGCACCGCCTTCCAGCTTATCGACGATCTGCTGGATTACAGTGCGGATGGCGAAACGCTGGGCAAGAACACCGGCGACGATCTCAACGAGGGCAAACCTACCCTCCCTCTTCTGCATGCCATGCATCACGGTACGGCCGAGCAGGCGCTGATGATTCGTGAGGCTATCGAACAGGGCAACGGTCGGCATCTTCTGGAACCCGTTCTGGAAGCAATGGCAGCCTGTGGTTCGCTGGAATGGACGCGCCGCCGTGCTGAAGAAGAGGCGGATAAGGCTATCGCCGCTCTGCAAATCCTGCCCGATACGCCGTGGCGCGAGGCGCTTATCGCGCTTGCCCACATAGCCGTACAGCGCGACCGCTGATTCCCGCGCTTTCCTGAACACAACGGGAAAGCGCGAATAAGTTCCTTTAAAACTCCCATTTACTCTTAAAAGCTACGGTTCACGGCCCTGGTGAATTCTTAAAAGCCATTTTCTTACATGAACTTTTTAGAGCGTTAGCTCTTGTAAATGTATAGTAGGCCCACCTTTTTATTGCCTTAACGTTACAAGGGTCTATCCCAGGGAGGAAAAATGGATAATAAATTTATCGACTGGCATCCGGCGGATATCATCGCCGGACTCCACAAGAAAGGAACATCGCTGGCAGCGGAATCGCGGAAAAACGGGCTAAGCTCTTCGACGCTCGCCAATGCGTTAACGCGATCGTGGCCAAAGGGCGAGCTGATCATTGCCCGCGCGCTGGATACCGATCCCTGGGTTATCTGGCCGTCGCGCTATCACGATCCCGTCACGCATGAATTTATCGACAGAACCAGCATGATGCGCCAGAGAAAACCGCGCTAGAAGTGGAGACAGAGGGGCGGTGCGCTTGACGCATAGCGGACAGTAGCCCGGATAAGGCGTTTTAGCGCCGCATCCGGGGAATCCCGGGTGCGCTTGACGCTTACCCGGGCTACGCTGTAGCTCCCTTATTGAGGGGGCTTAATAGAGCTAACCGTTACTCGCCTTTCACACGCTCGATGTTGGCGCCCAGCGCGCGAAGTTTGTCTTCAATGCGCTCGTAGCCGCGATCGATATGGTAGATGCGATCCACGAAAGTGGTACCTTCCGCGATGCAGCCAGCCAGCACCAGGCTTGCCGAGGCGCGTAGATCGGTCGCCATCACCTGTGCGCCGGAAAGTTTCTCTACGCCGTGGCAGATAGCGGTATTGCTTTCGATTTCCGCATGCGCACCCATACGAATCAGCTCCGGGATGTGCATAAAGCGGTTTTCGAAGATGGTTTCGGTAATCACGCCGGTTCCTTCGGCCACCAGATTCAGCAGGGTGAACTGCGCCTGCATGTCGGTCGGGAAACCCGGGTGTGGCGAGGTGCGCACGTTAACGGCTTTCGGGCGTTTACCCTTCATGTCGAGGCTGACCCAGTCTTCGCCTACTTCAATTTCCGCGCCGGCTTCGCGCAGCTTGGCCAGTACCGCGTCCAGCGTATCCGGCTGCGCGTTGCGGCAGACAATTTTGCCGCCAGAGATGGCCGCTGCAACCAGGAAGGTGCCGGTTTCAATACGGTCAGGCAGGACGCGATAAGTACCGCCGCCCAGACGTTCAACCCCTTCGATCGTAATACGATCGGTGCCCTGGCCGGTGATCTTCGCCCCTAACGCAACGAGGAAGTTAGCGGTGTCGACGATTTCCGGCTCACGGGCGGCGTTTTCGATAATGGTAGTGCCTTCGGCGAGCGTTGCCGCAGACATGATAGTGACCGTTGCACCAACGCTCACTTTATCCATAACGATATGCGCGCCTTTCAGACGCCCGTTCACAGAGGCTTTAACGTAGCCCTCTTCCAGTTTGATTTCCGCCCCCAGCTGCTCCAGGCCGGTAATGTGCAAATCAACCGGACGCGCACCGATAGCACAGCCCCCAGGCAGAGAGACCTGCCCCTGACCAAAGCGCGCCACCAGCGGACCCAGCGCCCAGATAGAGGCGCGCATGGTTTTCACCAGCTCATAAGGCGCGCAGAAGACGTCCACCTTGCTGGCGTCGATCCAGACGGATCCGTTACGTTCGATTTTCATTCCCAGCTGGCTTAGCAGCTTCATGGTGGTGTCGATATCTTTCAGTTTCGGAACGTTGCGGATCTCTACCGGTTCCTCTGCCAGCAGCGCGGCGAAAAGAATCGGCAGCGCGGCGTTTTTGGCGCCTGAAATTGTGACTTCGCCCTGGAGCCGGGTCGGCCCCTGTACACGAAACTTATCCATTCATCTGATCTCTGTTAAAAATTCACACGCGCCGCGGACATGCTGACCGTGGCTTAAAAACCGTTTAGTTTGCGATCGCGCGCCCACTCTTGTGGGGTATACGCTTTGATCGAGACGGCATGGATGCGGTTATCCGCAATGTACTCCATCAGCGGGCCATACACCGCCTGCTGCTTTTTGACCCGGCTCATGCCGTCAAAGATTTCACCCACAGCGATAACCTGAAAGTGACTGCCATCGCCAGAGACGTGGGCTTCCTGTAGAGAGAGTGCGTTCATCAGCACTGTCTGAATTTCATGATTTTCCATGGGCGTTAATTTCATCTGATTGTGGAAACAGCCCCACATCTTAGAGGAAAGTGCGGCGGTCTTAAATAAGCAAAAGGCCCCGTTGGTATACCAAACGAGGCCTTAAACAGTAACGTACTGAAAAAATTAACGCGGCAATACGTCTGCGGGCAAATTATATAACGCGGCAAGGGTAAGGAGATTGTCGCTGACGCCTTCAAGCGAAACCGCCCGCCCCTGGTTTTTGCCCTGAGCGATAAGGTGAATAAGCAGGGCCACACCCGCTGTATCGACGCGCGTGATATCGCGCAAATCAATACAGGAGATGCCGCTCATCGCCTCCTGACGCGCTTCCCACAGCGGGTTAAGCACATCCTGATCGAGCTCGCCCTGCAAAACCAGCCGTTCACCCTCATGCGCCCAGCTTAATTGCGGCGTCATTATTTTTTCTCTTCCAGAGTGATTTTCTGGCGAGAGATTGACTGCAGCTGCGCCGTCAGGCCATCAATGCCTTTAGTGCGCAACAGATCGCTCCATTCGTTCTGCTTAGTGGTGATCATGCTCACCCCTTCCGCGATCATGTCGTAAGCCTGCCAGTTACCAGACTGGGTGTTCTTACGCCACTGGAAGTCCAGACGCACCGGCGGGCGGCCGTTTGGATCGACAATGGTCACGCGGATAGGAACAATTGACGCATCCCCCAGCGGCTTCTCTGGGGCGATCTGATAGCTCTGGCCGTGGTACATCGCCAGCGCCTGGCCATAGGCCTGTTTCAGGTATTCACGAAACGCGGCGAAGTAAGCCTCGCGCTGAGCGGGGGTCGCCTCTTTATAATAACGGCCCAGCACCAGGGCACCGGCGTATTTCACCTGAACATAAGGCAGCAGCTCCTGATCGACGACATCGCGGAGGTAGTCCGGATTAGCGCGAATCTTAGGCTGCTCGTTCTTAAGACGATCGAAAGTCTTTTTCGCCGCCTCCTGCATCGCTTTATACGGGTTGCTCTGTTCTGCCGCGCTGGCCAGGCCAAGCGGCGCGATAACTAATAGTGCAACCATGAATAGGCGTTTTAACATGCGTCAATTCTCCTCATTAATTCGTCGTGCCAGCTGACGGCGCGCTGGAAGTATCAGGCTGCGATTGCGGCTGCGCATCGCCAGAATTCTGATTATCGCTGCCTTTACTGTTGTAAAGGAATTGTCCGATCAGATCTTCAAGCACCATGGCGGATTTCGTATCCTGAATGGTGCTCCCTTCTTTAAGCATAGAAGTTCCCAGCTCAGGATCGTCAAAACCTACGTTAAGCGCCAGATATTGTTCCCCCAGCAGGCCGGAAGTACGGATAGCCAGCGAGCTGGTATCCGGGATCTGGTTGTAACGCTCCTCGATGTCCAGCGCGACGCGCGGCAGGTAGGTTTTCGGATCGAGTTCGATATCCGCAACGCGGCCAACGACCACGCCGCCGATACGCACAGGCGAGCGCGCTTTAAGGCCGCCAATGTTGTCGAAGGTGGCATAAACACGATAGGTCGGCTCGGTGCGCATTGAAGCGACATCCGCCGCTTTCAGGCAGATAAACAGCGCCGCCAGCAGCGCCAGTACCAGAAAAATACCTACCCAAATTTCACTTTTTTTCGTTTGCATGAACTCAATTCCCAAACATCAATGCGGTGAGCACAAAATCAAGGCCCAGAACGGCCAACGAAGCGTGCACTACGGTGCGCGTCGTCGCCCGGCTAATCCCGGCGGAGGTCGGGATCGCGTCATAGCCATTAAACAGAGCGATCCAGGTAACGGTGATCGCAAAGACCACGCTCTTAATCAGGCAGTTCACCAGATCCAGACGCCAGTCGACGGCATTCTGCATGGCCGACCAGAAGAACCCTGCGTCGATGCCCTTCCAGTTGACGCCGACCAGCGAGCCGCCCCAAATACCTACCGCGACGAAGATAATCGTCAACAGCGGCAAAGAGATCACCTCCGCCCAGAAGCGAGGCGAAATAACGCGCCGCAGCGGGTCAACCGCCATCATCTCCAGGCTGGAAAGCTGCTCGGTCGTACGCATCAGGCCGATTTCCGCCGTCAGCGCCGAACCGGCCCGTCCTGCGTAAAGCAGCGCGGCGACCACCGGCCCCAGCTCACGCAGCAGCGACAGCGCCACCAGCATGCCAAGGCTGGTTTCCGCGCTGTAAGTGGTGAGCACCAGATACCCCTGCAAACCCAGCACCATGCCGATAAAGACGCCGGACACGATAATAATAAGCATCGACAGGACGCCCACATTATAGAGTTGGCGCACCAGCAGCGGCGCGTGCTTGCGAAATTCAGGCTTGCCGACCAGCGCGTTGAAAAGCATTAACCCGGCGCGGCCAAACGTCGCGATGGTTTTGACTCCGCGATGTCCGAGCGACGCCAGTGCATGTAACAACATGAGTGGCTTAACTCCCTGTCTCAAATAAATCGGATTGATAACTACCTGCGGGATAGCGGAACGGAACCGGACCGTCAGCAATACCATCCAGGAACTGACGCACCCGGGGATCGACATTGTCTTGCAGGCTCTGGGCGCTGCCGTGCGCAACGATCTTACGGTCCGCCACGATATAGGCGTAGTCGGCGATACTCAGCACTTCCGGCACGTCATGGGAGACCACGACACAGGTCACGCCCAGCGCGCTGTTCAGTTCGGAGATAAGTTTGACCAGCACCCCCATGGTGATAGGGTCCTGGCCAACAAAAGGTTCATCGAACATAATGAGGTCCGGCTCAAGGGCGATAGCCCGCGCCAGCGCCGCGCGGCGAGCCATCCCGCCCGAGAGCTCCGACGGCATCAGTTTAGCCGCGCCGCGTAAGCCTACCGCCTCCAGCTTCATCATCACCGTGCTTTTAAGCAGCGGAGCCGGAAGGTGGGTATGTTCGCGCAGGGGATAAGCCACGTTCTCAAAGACATTCATATCCGTGAATAACGCGCCGGACTGGAACAACATGCTCATGCGTTTACGGACGGTGAACAGCCGCGAACGGCTCATCTCGGGGATGTTTTCGCCATCAAATAAAATTTCGCCCGTATCGGGCGGGATCTGACCGCCGATAAGGCGCAGCAGCGTTGTTTTACCAATCCCCGACGGCCCCATGATGGCGGTAATTTTACCGCGCGGCACCGTCAGTGAGATATTGTCGAAAATCAGCCGACTGCCGCGGGAGAAACTCACACCACGGATGTCGACCAGGTTCGCCATTGTCTGGCTCATTCACTCTTCCTTTTAAGCCCTGGTAGATCTTAGCATGACGCCTGATAACGGCAGGAACCCGCCATTTTTACAGAATATTACCTGTATGGGTTAGCGAAAGCTGGCATTTGTTTTACTTTTGAGCCGCATAAAGTCAAAATTAAAGATTCATGACGCCGCTTGTCATGCCCGGTTTTCCCGGTGTTTGTAGCCTGCGGACCGGCAGATTATACCTCAAGAAAGGACTTCAGATGCTCTTAGCGACGGCGCTGTTAATAATTGGTTTACTGTTGGTGGTTTACAGCGCCGATCGGCTGGTCTTCGCAGCCTCCATTTTATGCCGTAACCTCGGCGTCCCGCCGTTGATTATCGGCATGACGGTTGTCAGCGTCGGCACCTCGCTACCGGAGATTATCGTCTCTGTCGCCGCCTCTATGCACGGCCAGCTGGATCTGGCTATCGGCACCGCGCTCGGTTCCAATATCACCAACATTCTGCTGATTCTGGGCGTTGCCGCCCTGCTTCGTCCATTTACCGTGCATTCCGATATCCTGCGTCGTGAATTGCCGCTAATGTTATTCACAAGCCTGCTGGCGGGGCTGGTGCTATTCGACGGCCAGCTCACCCGGTCAGATGGCCTGTTTTTACTGCTGCTGGCCGTGCTATGGCTGGTATTCATTGTTAAAATCGCCCGTCTGGCCGAAAAACAGGGCAACGATAGCCTGACGCGGGAACAGCTTGCCGAGCTGCCCCGGGGCGGTAGCCTGTCCGTCGCCTTTTTGTGGCTGGGTATCGCCATTATCATTATGCCAATGGCGACCCGGATGGTCGTCGATAACGCCACCGTCGTAGCGAACTACTTCGCCATGAGCGAATTAACTATCGGCCTGACGGTCATTGCGATTGGCACCGGCCTGCCGGAACTGGCCACCGCCATCGCTGGCGTGCGCAAAGGCGAAGACGATATCGCCATTGGCAACATTATCGGCTCGAACATTTTCAATATCACGCTGGTGCTGGGGCTGCCCGCCCTGATAACGCCAGGGACGTTTAACGCGCTGGCGTTTACTCGCGATTACGGCGTGATGGTACTGGTCAGCGCTATTTTTGCGGTAATTTGCTGGCGGCGCAGGCAGCAGGCCGGCAAGCTTCCGGGCGCGCTACTGGTTGGCGGCTTCATCATCTGGCTGGCGATGCTGTACTGGGTAACGCCGCGTTTGACGGGATAATCGGACACAAACTATGTCGCATATCGATCTGCAACCAGGCTTCGACTTCCAGCAGGCTGGCCGGGACGTTCTGCAAATTGAGCGGGCCGGTCTGGCCCATCTGGATCAGTACATTAACCAGGACTTTGCCCAGGCCTGCGAAAAAATGTTCTACTGCGCCGGCAAAGTCGTGGTGATGGGAATGGGCAAATCCGGCCATATCGGCCGAAAAATGGCCGCCACCTTCGCCAGTACCGGCACCCCGGCGTTTTTTGTCCACCCAGCCGAGGCGGCCCACGGCGATTTGGGTATGGTCAGCGCCCAGGATATCGTTATTGCGATCTCCAACTCTGGCGAATCCAACGAGATTCTGGCGCTAATCCCGGTGCTTAAGCGGCTCAAGGTGTTTTTAATCTGTATGACCGGCCGCCCGGAGAGCAGCATGGGGCGGGCAGCGGATATTCATCTGTGCGTGAAAGTGCCGCAGGAGGCCTGCCCGCTGGGCCTGGCGCCCACGTCAAGCACGACCGCGGCGCTGGTGATGGGCGATGCGCTGGCGGTCGCGCTGCTTAAAGCGCGCGGTTTTACCGCTGAGGACTTCGCCCTCTCCCATCCCGGCGGCGCGCTGGGGCGCAAGCTGCTGTTGCGGGTTAACGATATTATGCACACCGGGGACGAAATTCCGCACGTAAGCAAAGAGGCGACATTACGCGACGCGCTGCTGGAAATTACCCGTAAAAATTTAGGCCTGACGGTTATCTGCGACGATCTGCTCAAGATCGAGGGCATTTTCACCGATGGCGACTTACGCCGCGTGTTCGACACGGGCATTGATGTCCGCAACGTGGGCATTGCCGAGGTGATGACCCCTGGCGGCATCCGCGTGCGGCCCGGTACGCTGGCGGTGGAAGCGCTGAACCTGATGCAATCCCGCCACATTACTGCGGTGCTGGTTGCGGATGGCGACCAGCTACTGGGTGTGGTACATATGCATGATTTGCTGCGCGCAGGCGTAGTGTAAATAAGGATAAAAGAATGAGTAACATGGGCGCGTCGCTTGCGACTTGCTACGGTCCCGTCAGTACGCAGGTAATGGCGAAGGCAGAGAAGATCAAACTGTTAATTCTTGATGTCGATGGCGTTTTATCTGACGGCCTTATCTACATGGGCAATAATGGAGAGGAGCTGAAAGCGTTCAACGTCCGCGACGGCTACGGTATTCGCTGCGCGCTGACCTCGGGTATTGAGGTCGCCATTATTACCGGTCGAAAAGCTAAACTGACGGAAGATCGCTGCGCCACGCTCGGCATTAAGCATCTGTATCAGGGTCAGTCCGATAAACTGCTGGCCTACCGCGAGCTGATTGCGACGCTTTCGCTGCAGCCGGAGCAGGTGGCTTATGTGGGCGACGATCTTATCGACTGGCCGGTTATGGCAGAGATTGGCTTAAGCGTTGCGGTAAGCGATGCGCATCCGCTGCTGATCCCGCGCGCGGATTACGTCACGCGCATTGCAGGCGGTCGCGGCGCGGTACGTGAAGTATGCGACCTGTTATTGCTGGCGCAGGGCAAGCTTGATGAGGCCAAAGGGCAATCAATATGAGTAAAACCAGACGTTGGGTCATTATTCTGCTTTCACTGGTCGTACTGATACTGATTGGCGTCAATATCGCCGATCGCGATCCGCAGGATCAGGTGACTATCGATAACAGTGAACCAACGTATAAAAGCGAACATACCGATACGGTGGTCTATAGCCCGGAAGGGGCGCTGAACTATCGTCTGATTGCCCAGCATGTGGAGTATTACTCCGCAGATGCCGTCAGTTGGTTCACCCAGCCGGTACTGACCACCTTTGATCAAGATAAGGTGCAGACATGGTCTATTAAGGCGGATAAAGCAAAGCTGACCAATGACCGGATGCTTTATCTTTATGGCCATGTTGAGGTCAACGCCCTGACGGCGGATGCCCAGCTACGCAAAATTACTACCGATAACGCCCAGATAAACCTGGTAACGCAGGATGTCACCTCTGACGATCGGGTGACGTTATACGGAACCACATTTAATTCCACCGGCCTGAAAATGCGCGGCAATTTACGCAGCAAAAACGCCGAGCTGATTGAGAAGGTTAGAAGCTCCTATGAAATTCAAAACAAACAAACTCAGCCTTAATGTGGCGCTGGCCGCCGCGCTGTTCGCCGCCAGTCTCCCGGTGTTTGCTGTGACTGGCGATACCGATCAGCCTATTCATATCGACTCTGACCAGCAGTCGCTGGATATGCAGGGTAACGTGGTGACCTTTACCGGCAACGTGGTGGTGACCCAGGGCACCATCAAGATCAATGCCGATAAAGTTGTGGTGACCCGTCCCGGCGGCGAGCAGGGTAAAGAGGTGATTGACGGCTACGGCAATCCCGCCACGTTCTACCAGATGCAGGACAACGGCAAGCCGGTAAAAGGCCACGCCTCGCAGATGCATTACGAACTGGAGAAGGACTTTGTGGTGCTGACCGGCAACGCTTACCTTGAGCAGCTCGACAGCAACATTAAAGGCGACAAGATTACCTATCTGGTGAAAGAGCAGAAAATGCAGGCTTTCAGCGAGAAAGGCAAACGCGTGACCACGGTTCTGGTGCCTTCGCAAATGCAGGATAAGAACGGTCAGAACCCGGCCCCGGCGCAAAAAAAGAGTAACTAACCCGATATGGCAACATTAACTGCAAAGAACCTCGCCAAGGCCTATAAAGGCCGCCGCGTGGTAGAAGATGTGAGTCTGACCGTTAACTCCGGCGAAATCGTTGGCCTGCTTGGCCCGAACGGCGCCGGTAAGACCACGACGTTCTACATGGTGGTGGGCATTGTGTCGCGCGATGCGGGCAATATCATCATTGATGATGAAGATATCAGCCTGCTGCCGCTGCATGCCCGCGCGCGCCGCGGCATCGGCTATCTGCCGCAGGAAGCGTCAATTTTCCGTCGCCTCAGCGTGTTTGACAATCTGATGGCGGTCCTGCAAATTCGTGATGATCTCACCACCGAACAGCGTGAAGATCGGGCGAACGAGCTGATGGAAGAGTTCCATATTGAGCATCTGCGCAACAGCCTGGGCCAGGCGCTTTCCGGCGGTGAACGCCGCCGCGTAGAGATTGCCCGCGCGCTGGCGGCCAACCCCAAATTTATTCTGCTTGATGAACCGTTTGCGGGCGTTGACCCCATTTCGGTTATCGACATCAAGCGTATTATCGAGCATCTGCGCGACAGCGGGCTCGGCGTACTGATTACCGACCATAACGTGCGTGAAACGCTGGCTGTGTGCGAAAGGGCTTACATCGTGAGCCAGGGCCATTTGATCGCGCACGGCACGCCGCAGCAAATCCTTGAAGACGAACAGGTTAAACGCGTATATCTTGGGGAAGACTTCAGACTCTGATAGGGTAGAGTTTATTAAAGTATTGAGTCGGAGAGTACTGCGCTGAATATGAAGCAAGGTTTGCAATTACGGCTGAGCCAACAGCTCGCCATGACGCCACAGCTGCAACAGGCTATCCGCCTGCTGCAACTGTCTACGTTGGAACTCCAGCAAGAACTTCAGCAGGCGCTGGAGAGTAACCCCTTGCTCGAACAAACCGATCTTCATGAAGAAGTTGACGCGCAGCAGACTCAGGATAGCGAAGGGCTGGATACCGCCGACGCGCTCGAACAAAAAGAGATGCCTGAAGAGTTGCCGCTGGATGCCAGCTGGGATGAAATCTACACCGCTGGCACGCCTTCCGGGAGCAGTACCGATTACCTCGATGACGAACTGCCCGTTTATCAGGGCGAGACCACCCAGTCCCTGCAGGATTACCTGATGTGGCAGGTGGAACTCACTCCTTTCTCCGACACCGATCGCGCCATTGCCACCTCCATTGTCGACGCCGTTGACGACACCGGCTATCTCACCGTTCCGCTGGAAGATATTCTTGAAAGCATGGGCGACGAGGAGATTGGCCTTGATGAAGTGGAAGCGGTGCTCAAACGCATTCAGCGTTTTGACCCTGTCGGGGTCGCCGCCCGCGATCTGCGCGACTGCCTGCTGATCCAGCTTTCGCAGTTCAGCAAAGAGACGCCGTGGTGCGAAGAGGCCAGGCTTATCATCAGCGAACATCTGGATCTGCTGGCCAACCACGATTTCCGCTCGCTGATGAGGGTGACGCGGCTGAAAGAGGATGTGCTGAAAGAGGCGGTGAATCTGATCCAGTCGCTGGATCCGCGCCCCGGGCAGTCGATCCAGACCGGCGAGCCGGAATACGTTATCCCGGACGTGCTGGTACGTAAGATCAGCGGTCGCTGGACGGTAGAGCTCAATTCCGACAGTATTCCCCGCCTGCAAATTAACCAGCACTACGCCGCGATGTGCGGCGGCGCGCGTAACGACGCCGATAGCCAGTTTATCCGCAGCAATCTGCAGGAAGCGAAGTGGCTGATTAAAAGCCTGGAGAGCCGCAATGATACGCTGCTGCGCGTGAGTCGCTGCATCGTGGAGCAACAGCAGGCTTTCTTTGAACAGGGCGAAGAGTTTATGAAACCGATGGTGCTGGCGGATATCGCCCAGGCCGTCGAGATGCACGAGTCCACCATCTCCCGCGTGACGACGCAAAAATATCTGCACAGCCCGCGCGGCATTTTTGAACTGAAATATTTTTTCTCCAGCCACGTGAACACCGAAGGCGGCGGCGAAGCGTCGTCAACGGCGATTCGGGCGCTGGTGAAAAAATTGATCGCCGCAGAAAACCCTGCGAAGCCATTGAGCGACAGTAAGCTGACCTCCATGCTGTCGGATCAGGGTATTATGGTGGCGCGGCGCACCGTTGCGAAGTATCGAGAGTCTTTATCCATCCCGCCGTCTAATCAGCGCAAACAGCTGGTATGACCCAACCGATAAGGAAGACACTATGCAGCTTAACATCACAGGCCATAACGTCGAGATCACCGAGGCCCTGCGTGAATTCGTCAATACGAAATTCGCTAAGCTCGAACAATATTTCGAAAGGATTAATCAGGTCTATATTGTGTTGAAAGTGGAGAAAGTGACTCACATCGCGGACGCGACCCTGCACGTTAACGGGGGCGAAATTCATGCCAGTGCGGAAGGGCAAGACATGTATGCCGCTATCGACGGTTTGATTGATAAACTGGCGCGGCAGCTCACGAAGCATAAAGATAAACTGAAACAACACTAATTGTCCGGGCGCCCGTCTGGCGCGTATCGCCCTGCCGCAACCCGGCAGGGTGTCTGCTCCGGCGACGCTTAGGTGAAATTATGATGAACAACGATTCCGCTCTTCAACTGAGCAATGTCCTTAACCAGGAATGTACCCGTAGCGCCGTTCATTGCCAGAGCAAAAAACGTGCGCTGGAAATCATCAGCGAACTGGCCGCAAAGCAGCTGAGTCTGCCGCCGCAGGTGGTTTTCGAAGCCGTGCTGACCCGTGAAAAAATGGGCAGTACCGGCATCGGCAACGGTATCGCCATCCCACACGGCAAGCTCGAAGAAGACACGCTGCGCGCGGTGGGCGTTTTTGTCCAGCTGGAGACGCCGATCGCCTTTGACGCTATCGACAACCAGCCGGTCGATCTGCTGTTCGCGCTGCTGGTGCCAGCCGACCAGACTAAAACCCATCTGCACACGCTCTCGCTGGTCGCCAAGCGGCTGGCGGATAAGACCATTTGTCGCCGTCTGCGCGCCGCGCAAAGCGACGAAGAACTGTATCAAATCATCACGCTGACAGAGGGCGAGCACCACGATGAATAACGTGACGGAAGCCCTTTTGCTGGTATTAAGGAGAATCGGACCATGGTCCTGATGATCGTCAGCGGTCGTTCGGGCTCGGGTAAGTCAGTGGCCCTGCGCGCCCTGGAAGATATGGGGTTTTACTGCGTCGATAACTTGCCGGTGGTGCTGTTGCCAGAACTGGCGCGCACCCTGGCCGACCGTGAGACGTCTGCCGCCGTCAGCATCGATGTGCGCAACATGCCGGAGTCGCCGGAAATCTTCGAGCAGGCGATGAACAACCTGCCGGACGCGTTTTCCCCGCAGCTTCTTTTTCTTGATGCCGACCGTAATACGCTGATTCGCCGCTACAGCGACACGCGCCGCCTGCATCCGCTCTCCAGTAAAAATTTGTCGCTGGAAAGCGCTATCGACGAAGAGAGCAACCTGCTGGAGCCGCTTCGCTCGAGGGCGGACCTGATTGTTGATACGTCAGAAATGTCGGTTCATGAACTGGCCGAAATGCTGCGTACCCGCCTGCTGGGCAAACGCGAGCGCGAGTTAACGATGGTGTTTGAATCCTTCGGCTTTAAACATGGCATTCCCATCGACGCTGACTATGTGTTTGACGTGCGCTTTCTGCCTAACCCGCACTGGGATCCGAAGCTGCGTCCGATGACCGGTCTGGATAAACCGGTTGCCGCGTTCCTTGACCGCCACACCGAAGTGCACAACTTTATCTACCAGACCCGCAGTTATCTGGAGCTGTGGCTGCCGATGCTGGAAACCAACAACCGCAGCTATCTGACCGTCGCGATCGGCTGTACGGGCGGTAAACACCGTTCCGTGTACGTCGCCGAACAGCTTGCCGACTATTTCCGCTCACGCGGGAAAAACGTGCAGTCTCGCCATCGTACGCTGGAAAAACGTAAAACATGACCGTAAAGCAGACCGTTGAAATCACCAATAAGCTGGGCATGCACGCGCGCCCGGCCATGAAGCTGTTCGAGCTGGTGCAGGGATTTGACGCGGAGGTGTTGCTACGCAACGACGAGGGCACCGAAGCAGAAGCCAGCAGCGTGATTGCTCTGCTGATGCTGGACTCGGCAAAAGGTCGGCAAATTGAAGTTGAAGCCACCGGCCCGCAGGAGGCCGAAGCGCTGGCAGCGGTTATCGCGCTGTTCAACGCCGGGTTCGATGAAGATTAGTCGCCAGGCGGCTGCAAGGGATGAAAATCCCTTGCGCGCTAAATATCGGCCCGGGCTTCATCAATAATATCGTTGCGCAGGCAGCCTATCTTTTCAATTTCCACTTCAATGGTATCGCCATCCTGCAAGAATAGCGGTGGCGTTCGCTTTTTCCCTACTCCGCCAGGCGAGCCGGTCAGAATTACGTCTCCCGGCGTCAGCTGACAGAAGGTACTGATATAGGCAATCAACCGCGGGACGCTGTGGATCATGCTGGCGGTATTGTCGCTCTGCACCTCCACGCCGTTAAGTCGGGTTTTAATGCCAAGCGCGTTAGGGTCGGCAATCTCATCCCGCGTCACCAGCCATGGGCCAAAACTGCCGGTCATGGGCCAGTTTTTTCCGGCAGTGAACCAGGCGTGCTGCCAGTCGCGGGCGGAGCCGTCCATGTAGCAGCTGTAGCCTGCGACGTGCTCAAGCGCTCGTTCAACGGGAATGTTTCTGCCGCGCCTGCCGATCACCAGCGCCAGCTCGCCCTCATAGTCGAACTCCCGGCTGGCGGCGGGCTTAACGATATTCTCCAGATGCCCGCACTGGGAATCGGGGAAGCGCACAAACAGCGTAGGGTCCGGGTTCTGCTCATCAAACTCCAGCCGCTTGGCCTGATAATTCATCCCGACGCAGAGGATCTTTTGCGGATCGGGGATCACCGGTAAAAAAGCGATCCCGGAGATCGGGTAGTCCACGCTCAGGTGCGACAGCTTTTCTGCCGGGATCTCCGCCATCGTTTCGATAAATGATTTCAGCGACGGGCAGTGCGGAAAGTGGCGGGCCAGGTCGACAACGCCCTCTTCCCGCAGGAGCCCGTAACGCTGGCTGTTATTGACGCTAAAGCTGATTAACTTCATTAATGACTCTCAGTACCTTCGTCAGGGAACAGGGGCCCTGCCGGGAACCTGACCAGAAATCCTGTCACTGCCAGCAACGACCACAGCGCGGGCCACTCCACCTGGCGCTCCCGCAGTTCATCATCCAGCGTCATCAGCGCAAATTCACCTTTATCCCCCAGCACGCCGCCCTGCCAGAGCAGACGCTGCGCCTGCTGGCGCGCCCAGGGTGATTCACTCCGCCAGGCCAGCAGATGCAACAGCGCCTGCTGTAAACAGACGCTGGCCGGATGCGCGTCCCGCATCAGCCGCCGGTAAACCGGCAGGGAGATGCTGCGCACGGTATAAAAACTGCTGCGGGCTTCGCTGTCCGGATCTGCGATGCCCGTACTGAGCTTACCGGCCAGATCGCACAAGCGGTTGTGCGTCAGCGGCTGGCGCTGCGCGTTGAGCTTCCCGGCGGCGGCGCAGAGCAGCCCCCCACTCTGTAACCACGGCGTTGATGTCTGCATGATGGCGTCAGGCAGCGCCGCTGCGCTTTCGCCAGCCTCGTAACACCGGGTAAAGAGCGCCTGGCAGCCCTGTGTTGCAGGATGCGCCAGCAGGCGCAGCGCCGGATGCAGCTGTTCCAGATCGCTTACTGAGGCGAACGCATTTTCCAGAACAGCGTTTTTTGCTGTCGCCCTGCTTTGCGGGCGCAGTTCAATGGTTTCGTTCATTAATGACTCCTTTATTGCCTGTGACGTCCCGGGTGCGGACGTTGTCCCGGATGCGCTGCGCTTATCCGGGCTACGGACCAGGTAGCCCGGGTAAGGCGAAGCCGCACCCGGGGGAAGCCCCCCGGGAAAGCCCTACATCGCCAGCACGTACTTGAGCATCACCCCGGCGG
>NZ_HE578946.1:0-92944 GCF_000321045.1 Phytobacter massiliensis JC163 | reverse complement strand
CACTGCTTCATTCATAAAATGGCCTTCAGAAAGGAGGCACGATAATAGACCTGTTGCATGAAACCAGGAATTTATCCCATCCAGTCAGGACAATTCCCTTATTTATTCACTCAACAAATCAATATTACCGTGCGATTCATTAAATCAATGATTATTTAATAAAGCTTACGTGCTTACATATTTCGTCAGCGACGATCTCTTTACGCTGGTTGAATATAACCTTATTTTGCTCAAACAGGTTATTGCCGTGTGTATCAATTGAGACAATCAACGGACCAAATTCTTTCACCCGGCACACCCATAACGTTTCCGGCATTCCCAGGTCGCGCCACTGGGCATCTTCAATCTCTTCGACACAGACCGCAGCAACAACCGCGCAGCCTGCCGGGAAGACACAGTGCAGCGCCTTATGCTCCGCACAGCCCTCTTCGGTGCCTTTGCCCATGCCGCCTTTACCCACGATTAACTTCACGCCGGTTTTAGCAATAAATTCTTTTTCGAATTTTTCCATGCGCATGCTAGTGGTCGGCCCAACGGAGACCATTTCGAATTTATCGTCGCTACCCGGGATCGGGCGAACAATCGGGCCTGCATGCAGAATCGCCCCGCCTTCGATATTTACCGGCAGCTCACGACCGCCTTCGATTAAGCGGCGGTGCGCCACATCACGGCAGGTAACAATATGGCCATTAAGATAAATAATATCGCCCGCTTTAATATCGGCTAAGTCTTCATCTTTAATTGGCGTAGTCAGGATTTTTTTAGTCATCAGAAAGTCACTCCGCTGTGAGATGTAATGGTGTAGTTGAGATCTTTATCGAAAACGATATGGCCCTTACGGTGAGACCAGCAGCCAACGTTGACCGCCACCCCGATGGTGGAAGGGTGACGCGCTGTGTTTTCAATATTCACGCCCATAACGGAGGTGTTGCCCGACATGCCCTGCGGCCCGAGGCCGATTTTGTTAATGCCGTCTTCCAGCATTTTCTCCAGCGAAGCGGCGCGTTCATTTTCGTTGTGGGAACCGATAGGGCGCATCAGCGCTTTTTTCGACAGCAGCGCCGCCGTTTCTACGGAGGTTGCTACGCCCACGCCAACCAGCAGCGGCGGGCAGGCGTTAAGACCGTAGCTGGTCATCACGTCCAGTACAAAACGGGTCACCCCTTCATAGCCTGCGCCCGGCATCAGTACCATGGCTTTACCGGGAAGCGAGCATCCGCCGCCCGCCATGTAGGTATAAATGCTGCACTGGTCTGAATCAGGGACGATCTCCCAGAATACGGTTGGCGTACCTTTACCGACGTTCTTACCGGTGTTGTATTCATCAAAGGTTTCAACGCTATTGTGGCGCAGCGGGGAGTCTACGGTCGCTTTGATAACCGCTTCGCGCAGCAGCGCTTCCAGTTCGCCAATCAGCGGGAAGTTGGTGCCGCACTCCACCAGGAACTGAATAACGCCGGTATCCTGACAGGAAGGACGGTCCAGCTCTTTTGCCAGACGCTGGTTCTCAATCATGGTGGTAAAAATGACGTCCGCCAGCTGGCTGGTTTCTTTCTTATGCAAATCTTTCAGTTTTGCGGTGACGTCATCAGGCAGAACTTTGCCGGTATATCCCACAAACTTGGCCATAACGTCGGTCATATGGGATATCTGTTCACTTTTGCTCATAAATGCTCCTTAGTCTGAACAGCTTCCGTTAATTACGGATGAAAAGGGAATAGGATTGGCAGCAAAATCAGGCTGACAATGGTTGAAACGATAATCAGGGGAATACCGGATTTGGCGTAATCGACAAACTTATAGCCGCCCGCAGAGAGCACCATCATGTTGGCGGGCATACCAATGGGCGTGGCGTAGGCGCAGGAGCCGCCGATAACGGTGGCCATCAGTACGGCGCGCGGATCGGCACCCATGCCCGCGGCAATGGAGAGGCTCACCGGCACCAGCAGCGCGGTGGTGGCGGTATTGGACATGAAGTTGGTCATCACGACGGAGAGGGCGAAGACCACCACCATCAGCATAAACGGCGAAGAGTTCTGGCCCAGCATACCGATAACCTGATCGGCAACCAGCTTGCCCGCGCCCGTTACTTCCAGCGCTTTTGCCAGCGCCAGCGTTCCGCCGAAAATGAAAATAGTTTGTGAATCAATAGCTTTATAAGCCTGTTTCTCATTCAGAACGCCGGTAACAACCAGCACCAGCGCGCCGATGCAGCCCGTTACGGCAAGACTGATGCCAATGCGTTTTTCGAAAATCATGCCGAGGATGGTCACGATCAGCACTACCAGCGACAGGATCTGCTTCCACTGCGGAACATTGCTGTAGTCGCGCTGCTCGCCAACGCTTCCCACGTCGCCGCTGTTGGGATGATTGGGCAGGAATTTATAACCGATAGTCAGGAAGTAGATGATGCCGCAAATCAGCATCGGCAGGCCTACCTTCGCGTATTCAAAAAAGCCGAAGCCGCTGCCGATATTTTGTAACGCCGACTGGGCAATCAGGTTGCCCGGCGCGCCAATCAGCGACAGGTTGCCGCCGAGCGCGGCGGCGAACACCAGCGGCATCAGCAGACGCGAGCGGGTAAAGCCGGATTTTGCCGCCACGCCGATAACCACCGGGATGAGAACGGCGGCAGTACCGGTGTTGGAGAGCACGCCGGACATCACACCCACCACGACCATGATGGTGAAGATGAGCTGTTTTTCCGTTTTAGCAAAGCGGGTGATCACCCCGCCCACTTTGTTCGCCATACCGGTTTCAAACAGCGCGCCGCCGACGATGAACATGGCGACAAACAGAATGACGTTCGTATCAATAAAGCCCGCAAACGCCTGTTTCAAATTGAGCACGCCGGTCAGCACCAGCGCGACACAGACGATCATTGATGTGACCGCTAACGGCAGTTTCTCCAGCACAAACATGACGATAGCAAACACCAATAAACAAAGGGTGATGGTAATCGGTTCCATAAAAGTCCCTATCATTGATATATGATAATGTATCCAATTTTAGCGAGAGGGAAAATATGCCCACACAAAAAACAAGTCAATTCGTTTATCAGGAAAGGTATGGAAATGCGATCTATATCAAGATATTTGCAGGGTATTGATAACTATGGTGAATGTAAGGAGTTAACCCGCCGGGGCGGCGGGTATACATCAGACGCAGGGATCGACAACGTAACGCGTCAGCATGTTCTCCATAGAGCGAATAATATGCGCGCGCATACGCTCTCGCGCCAGCGGCTCGTCATGCCGCTCCAGCGCCTCCAGAATCCCTTTGTGTTCGCCAAGAGAGATGACGGCGTACTCCTCTTCGCTAACTTTGTGGCCCATCGATAGCCCGTTCCACATGTTGCACAGCAGCATCTTCATTTTTTCATTACCCGCCGCGTTCCAGATTTCCATGTGGAACGCCTGGTTCAGGTCTGAATATTCTGCGGAATTGTTCGCCGCCAGCGCTTTTTCCGCCGAGTGGTAAACCTGGGCAATACGGGAGATATCGACGCCGGGCCGGGACGCTTTGCCCACGGCTTCACTCTCAAGCAGCGCGCGAATTTCATAGTGTTCGCGGATTGTTTGCTCGTTTATGCCCAGCACCACGGCACCTTTGTTCGGCCGCACTTTTAGCAGGCCGTCCGCCGCCAGGATCTGAAACGCCTCCCGAACAGGCATGCTGGAAACCCCCACCATGCTGGCGATCGACTCCAGAGTGATCTCCTGCCCCTCCACCAGATCGCGCGACAGAATCGCTTTGCGTAATACCGCAGCAACCTGCTCTTTTGCCGAAAGAAGCTTAATTCGGCCTAACTTATGCTTCGGCATCACTGCACTCCTTTAAGTGATGACGCATGATTTCAGCCAACGACAGAAAATAACGCAGCGTTGTCTGGGTAATTCGCTCCTGGTCCCCTGCGCCGATGCTGTCGGCAAGTTCTGCCAGCAGCTGCGCGGACTCCTGAGCATCCTTTTTCAGGTGCAGAATCACATAAGAGATATACCCCTCTAAAAACTGCAGGTAGACCTTCTCAAGATAGCGATTGTCGACCCAGGCGATCAGCGCCTGATGAAATTCAAGCTCGCGCGCGTTATCGCCAGGCTGCGCCAGTTTTTCAGCCTGCGCCCGTAGCGATGCGCCATTGGACGCAGGCACAAGGGAGAAAAGTTCCGCCGCCATAACGGCAATAATGCGGAAAATATGGCTCACGTGGTCAGGCTCAAGCCTGGCCACCTGCATATGGCGGTTCGGCAGTCGTATCAGGAATCCTTCCTGCTCCAGCGACTGTAAAGCCTCACGAACCGGCATGCGTGAAAGCCCCAGCTGCTCCGCTATACTCTCCTGCGCCAGCTCGTCGCCGGGCTTGATACTGCCGGAGAGGATTTCATAGCGAATCATTTGAGTAATATGGTCCCGGGTCTGCTTTCTCTGGATCTTTTTCACAACGTCCTCGTTTGTTGCCGGTAAAGACGCGGGGGAGTTTAGCAGATTTGCCGATAAATTTTGTATTAGCAAAATGAGAATAAATCTCAAACAGCCATAAAGCTGGCCGCGAATCCCAACGCGGCCAGCCTGAAACCACGATTAATGCAGATGATGCGCCTGCAAAAACGCCTCTCCGCCCAGCTGGCGCATCTGGCGCATGATCCACGCCTGACGGCTGCGCACGTAACCGGATGGGGCATCCACCTTAAAGCGCAGCGGATTGGTTAACACCGCCGCTAACAATGCCGACTCGGACATCGACAGTTTGCTGGCGGGCTTGTGGAAATAGCGCTGCGACGCCGCCTCCACGCCAAATATGCCTTCACCAAACTCTGCGATGTTGAGATAGACGGTCAGAATACGCCGCTTGGTCCATACCACCTCTGTCGTCAGCGTCAGCCCGGCCTCCAGCCCTTTACGCACCCAGCTTTTACCGTCCCATAAAAACAGATTTTTCACCGTCTGCTGGGAGATAGTGGACGCGCCACGAATGCGCGTGGCATGTTTTTCGTTATGGGAGATGGCCTTTTCGATAGCGCCGAAGTCCAGCCCGCGGTGCTCGGGAAAGCGCTGATCCTCTGCGGCAATCACCGCCAGCGCCATCCAGGGGGATATCTCATCCATGCCCACCCAGTCCGAATGGGCCACATAGCCGAAATCGCCGTGCAGCCACGCGCTTATCTGCCGCTCCGCCATGACGGCGGAGAAGGGAACCGGCAGGAAGCTGAACAGCACAATGCCGCCGCCCCAGACAATCGCCAGCGCCAGCAGCAGACGAAGAAACAGCGTTTTCAGCCTGACTTTCGGCCATCTCATTCGGCAAGCACCAGCACCCGCGAGACGAGCTTTTCAATGCCCGCCGCCGCCTGGGCGATATCCTCTGCCAGCATATAAGCCGGGGTGGTGACCACTTTGTTATCTTCATCCACCACGATATCGTCAACCGGACAGGTGATGTGCTCAGCGCCCATATCCTCCAGAACTTCGGCGGTGTCGATATCCGTGCCGATGGTCAGACGCAGCGGAAAGGCGAAGATCTTCGGCAGCATCGCCGGGGCAATGCAGAGAAAACCCAGCGGTTTACCCGCCGCGTGCATCGCCAGCGCCAGACGCTTCAGGTCGGGGTCCACGGTACATTCGCTCCCCTGGCTGGCGAAGCTGCTCAGGTTCTTCGCCGCGCCAAAACCGCCGGGAACAATCAGGGCATCCAGATCGTTTACCGATGCCTGAGCCAGAGGGGTGATGGCCCCGCGGGCGATGCGGGCCGCTTCAATCAGCACGTTGCGGATTTCCGCCATCGACTCGCCCGTCAGATGGTTAATCACATCCGTCTGCGGTTTATCCGGCGCAAAGCAAACCGCCTCCGCCCCCTCGCGGGCAATAGCTAATAGAGTAATAACCGCTTCATGGATTTCTGTGCCGTCATAAACGCCCGATCCGCTGAGGACGACTCCCACTTTTTTCATTTTGCTCATCCTTTATGCAACATGCCTGAGATAATTAAAAATTTTCATAAGGACGCCGTGCTTCACACATTTCACTGATTGATGTAACAAATCGTTTAAGATTTGCTATCTTATGTGCGTGCAGTTCAACTTTTTCCGGCTGCGCCTTTGAAAAAATATGAAAAACTCTTTACGGCGCAGCCACGATTTCCCTGGTGTTGGCGCAGTATTCGCGCACCCCGGTTAATCCGGGGTCATTTTTTTCCAGCGTTTGCCACCCAGGCTTTCAGTACCGCCACGTCGTGCTGCCACTCCTGTTTCATCTCTTCAACCCATTCGCCCACATTATCCCACCACGCAGGTAAATCAGGCGACTGAATCTGTTGACCCAGCTGCTGAAGATGACGAAGCCCCACCGATCCCGCTGCGCCCTTAATTTTATGCCCCTCTTCAACGATCCCTTTCTGGTCACGCGCGGTCAGATTGGATTCGAGGACGCTCAGATAGCCCGGCATCATCTTCTCAAAGACCGCCAGGCCATCGGTAATCAGCTTTGGCCCTACCAGCTCGATATACTGTTCCAGCATGGGGATATCCAGCAGGCTTTGTTTGTGGTTTTCAGCGGCAGGCATGGTCTCATCATCCTCTTTGTCGGTATCCCAAAACTTCTTAATAATGGACGTTAATGCCGGAACCGCCAGCGGCTTGCTTAAGACATCGTCCATACCCGCGTTGAGATATTCCCGTTTGTCTTTCAGCACGTTGGCGGTCAGCGCCACCAGCGGCGGCAGCTCCTCACGGGCGAACTGGCTGGTCAGGATACGGGAGATATCCAGCCCGGTCATATCCGGTAGCTGAATGTCCAGCAGCACCAGGTCGTATTCGCCCGGTCTGAACATATCCAGCGCCGCCTTGCCGGTCATCGCCACGTCAACGCTACAGCCCAGTTTTTCCAGCACCGAGCGGGCGACGATCACGTTCAGTTCAATATCCTCCACCAGCAGCACATGCAGGGCCGGCAGCGGCATATCGTCATCCTCAAAGGCGTCTTCGACCTCTTCCGCCACCGCAGGGGCATGCACCGTCAGGGTAAAGCAGGAGCCTTTGCCCGGCTGGCTGCTCACGATGATGTCGCCTCCCATGCTTTTGGCCAGCCGACGCGATACCGCCAGCCCAATGCCGGTGCCGGTTGCCGGTTTTCCGCCGTGGCTGTCTTTCACCTGGTAATACATGGCGAAAATTTTGTCCTGCTCATCCCGGGGAATACCGATGCCGGAGTCTTCTACTTCAAAGTGCAGCATATCTCCCGCGTCATAGCGAACGCGCACCGTTACCTGCCCGTCGCGGGTGAATTTGACGGCGTTGCTGATAAGGTTCCAGAGAATTTGCCGCAGCCGCGTGCCGTCGGTCACCACTTTATGAGGCAACGGCAGCGTCGGCTCCATGACGAAGCGCAGCCCCTTCTGGTGCGCCTGCAGGCCGGAGAGGTTTTCCAGATCGGCCAGGAAGCTGGTGAAATCGACAGGCTGGTTATCGAGCTGCACTTTGCGCCGCTCCATCTTGTCCATATCGATGATATCGTTAAAGATGTTCCCCAGCGTCACGGCAGAAACGTGGATCGTTTTCAGGTACTTTTCCTGTTCGGCGGTAAGCTCGGTATCAAGCAGAATGCGGCTCAGGCCGACGATGCCGTTTAACGGGGTGCGCAGTTCGTGACTGATGGTAGAGATAAAGGTGGTTTTATCGCGGCTGGCCCGCTCCAGCGCATCCTGATACCGCTTACGCTCGGTAATATCGCGGCCAAACCCCATCAGGCCATGACGGCGGCCCACGCGATCGTAGTAGGGAACCTTACGGATTTCGAAACAGGCTTTTCGCCCGTCCGGGTAATCCAGCCACTGCTCATAGGTTAGTGAGACATTATGGCGGAACACTTTTTCATCGGTTTCAATCACTTTCTCTGCCGCATCCGGGGCGTAAACATCCTGCGGTTTCAGGTTGATAAGCTGCTTTTCGCTTTTGCCGGTGAGCAGCTCCATCGCCCGGTTGCAGCCGGAAAACTCTTTATCTTCGTTACGGTAGAAGACCAGATCCGGCGACGCATCGAGAAATGAGCGCAAAAAAGAGGACTGCTGCTCCAGTTGGATCTGCGTCTCCTCTCGCTCTTTCATTTCCACTTTCAGGCGTTCAAACGTGGACTGGCGTTCCGCTTCGGCTTTCTCGCGATCGACCATCTCCTGATTCAGCCGGGTGATGTTGTCTTTAAGCTGAACATTGAGTTTAAGATCGCGTTCGCGCATCTCCTCCAGTTTATCCACCAGCCGCGACAGGCGCTGGCGCGACTCTTCAAGCTGCTCGACCACCACCGACAGAAAATAGACCGCCCACGGTGTGATCAGCAGGCCGAAAAAGATGGACCGTATAACGTCAATCTTGTCCACTTCGCCCTGCAGCACCATGGTCACCGCCATTTGTACCACCATGGCCAGCACCACCAGCGCCAGCGCCAGCAGCATCGAGAAACGCACCAGCCCGAGCTTCATCATCAGGTCGACGTAATATTGCGCCAGTAAACGGATCTGCTTCATAAGGGTTTCCTTGAACAATTCCGCTCAATAATACCCAATTCTGCGCGCGCCGTTGCACGTTGTGCAAAAAAGTGAGAGCACCGTTGATAGCGGTTAAATTCTCAACGCAAATATATCGTCTAAAAACATTCATAAAATCAATAAATAAGCTTGCTAACTGTTTTTGCTCAAATGTGACGCAATTCAAATTTTCATTTTATGCATACTTGTATGGTAAGTGGCGTATCTCAAGAACGGTTACTGAAAAGGACAATTAAAATGAGAAGCGTCGTCGTACAAGAACCTGGAAAACTCCTTATCGAACAGCGTTCCCTGCCTGTTCCTGCCGCCAATGAACTGCGTGTGAAAGTGGCTTACGCGGGCATATGCGGTTCCGACGTGCACATTTATCACGGGCATAACCCTTTTGCGAAGTATCCTCGCGTTATCGGCCATGAATTTTTCGGCATTATCGATGCAGTGGGCGAAGGCGTTGACGCCAGCCGTATCGGCCAGCGTGTTTCCGTCGACCCGGTGGTGAGCTGCGGGCACTGTTACCCCTGCTCCGTTGGCCGCCCGAACGTCTGCACCGAACTGCAGGTGATCGGCGTTCACCGCGATGGCGGTTTCAGCGACTATGTTTGCGTGCCGCAGCAGAACGCCTGGCAAATTCCGGCCTCTATTAGCGACCAGCACGCCGCGATGGTGGAGCCCTTTACCATTGCCGCCAATATTACGGCGCAGTTGAAACCCACCCAACAGGATATTGCGCTGGTATACGGCGCAGGACCAATGGGCCTGACAATCATTCAGGCGTTGAAAAATGTGTTTGCCGTCAAACAGGTTATCGTCGCCGACCGCATTCCTGAACGCCTCAAAATGGCTAAAGAGAACGGCGCTGACTGGGTTATTGACAATAGCCACCAGCCGCTGGCGGAGGTGTTCGGTAAAGAGGGCGTGTTACCGACCCTGATTATCGACGCTGCCTGCCATCCTTCTATTTTGCAGGAAGCCATCAACCTCGCCTCCCCGGCCGCGCGCATCGGTATCCTTGGCTTTTCAGGCGAACCGTCAACCATCACTCAGCAAAGCATCACCAGCAAAGAGATTTCTATTTTCTCGTCCCGACTGAACAGCCATCGCTTCCCGATGGTGATCGAGTGGATGGAGAAAGGACTTATTCAGCCGGAAAAACTGATCACCCACTGCATGCCGTTGGAAGAGGTGAAACAGGCCATGGAGATTTTTGCTAACGACCAGAAAACCTGCTGCAAAGTGCTCCTGAAACTCGACTAAATCTGTTTATTACCCGGCATTCGCTGGCGACATATTATTTTATGTCGCTGGCCTTCCTTTACTATCGATAATGATGCGGTGTTATTATGCTAAAAAACCTTCGCTGGACTATCGTATTCTTATTATTTCTTGTTTATATGATCAATTATCTGGACCGGGTGGCATTATCCATTACCGTGCCAATGATTGAAAAAGATCTCACCCTTAATCCGGAGCAGTTTGGGATTATTTTCGGCAGCTTCTTTTTGGCTACGCGGTATTTAATTTTATTGGCGGCCTGGCCGTTGATAAATTTGGCGCGACGCTGGTGATGGGGTTAGCCGTTGGGCTGTGGTCGCTGTTTTGCGGGCTGACGGCATTTGCCACCGGGTTTTATTCTATGCTGATCCTGCGGGTGCTGTTCGGCATGGCGGAAGGGCCTATCTGCTCCTCGGCCAACAAGATGATCAACGGCTGGTTTCCCAAGAAACAGGCGGCGACTGCCGTGGGCTTCCTGAGCGCAGGCTCGCCATTAGGCGGCGCGGTGGCTGGCCCGATCGTTGGCTATCTGGCTATCGCTTTTGGCTGGCGTCCGGCTTTCCTGATTATTTTCACTATCGGCATTATCTGGATGATAGCGTGGTTTTTTATTGCCGCGAACTCCCCGGAAAAACATAAACGCGTCAGCCAGCAGGAATTATTGCTTATTCAGCAGATGAAAAAAGAAGAGGAAGCGGTTGAAGTCATTGCCGAAGACAACACCGCAAAATCGCTGGGTTATTACCTGAAACAACCTATTATTCTGGTTACCGCCTTTGCCTTCTTCTGCTACAACTATATTTTATTCTTCTTCCTGAGCTGGTTCCCGTCTTATCTGGTGCAGCAACATCACCTGGATATTAAATCGATGAGTCTGACCACCATGATTCCGTGGATTGTGGGTTTTGTCGGTCTGGCGCTGGGGGGATATATTTCCGATAAGATTTTCAAAATTACGGGCCGCCTGCTGCTGTCACGTAAAATTGTGCTGGTGGTCTGCCTGCTGCTGGCCGCGCTTTGTGTAGGGCTGGCGGGAACCGTAAGCAGCGTAGCCTCCGCCGTGCTGCTGATGTCGGTATCTATCTTCTTCCTGTACGTTACGGGCGCAATCTACTGGGCCATCATTCAGGATGTGGTGCATAAATCCCGCGTTGGCGGCACCAGCGGCTTTATTCACCTGATCGGCAGCATTTCCGGCATTGTCGGGCCGATTGTCACCGGTTATATCGTTCAGTCTACGGGCAAATTTGATAGCGCCTTTATCCTTGCCGGTACGGTTGCCGCGCTGGGGGCGATTCTGGTGCTGTTTGTAATTAAAGCGCCACGCGCGACCCATACTGCCGCCCAGGCATAAGCGGTTTATTCCCCTCCCCCAATGGGGAGAGGGAATTAAAACATCGCCGGGTCCCAGGCGCGCCCCAGCGCCGAGCCCTGCACGCCCTGTTCATTCAGGTAACGATCCAGTTCTACCATTCCCGTCCAGCGGTTCTCACACCACAGCGGCGCCAGCAGCGTCGGGCGGCGTGCGCTGGCGGAGATGCGATGGTAGATAACCTCCGGCGGCGTATGGCGGATCATCTCCCCGGCGGTCACCGTATAGGCGTCCAGTTCAATCCCGTCCAGCCGACCCGCTTCCCAGGCTTTCGCCATAATGCTGCCTTTCACAATATGCAATGGATGCAGCTTGATGCCGTCAACGCCCGTTTCCACAACCTGCTGCAGCGTCTGCAGGCACTCCCGCTGCCCCTCTCCGGGCAGGCCGACAATCAGGTGCGAACAGACTTTCAGCCCGCGCGCGCGGGCAAGGCGCGTGGTGCGCTGATAGCAGGCGAAGTCATGGCCGCGGTTGATGCGGCGCAGCGTTTTATCATGGGCGGTTTGCAGGCCCAGCTCCAGCCATACTTCGTAGCCCTGCGCTTTATATTCGCTGAGCAGGTCAAGCACCGCCTCTGGCACGCAGTCGGGGCGTGTACCGACGCACAACCCGACAATACTGGCCTGGCTTACCGCCTGCTGATACATCGAACGCAGCACCTGCACTTCGGCAAAGGTGCTGGTGTAGGCCTGAAAATAGGCCAGATAGCGTTTGGCGCGGTTTACCAGCCGTGCCTGATGGGCGAGCTGCTCGGCAATAGAGCGGTGCTGCTGCGCCTCATCGGCAAACGAGGCCACATTGCAAAAAGTGCAGCCGCCGCGGCCGATGGTGCCATCGCGGTTCGGGCAGCTAAAGCCGCCGTGCAGGGTGAGCTTATGGACTTTTTGCCCGTAGCGACGGGCGAGATCGCCGCCAAACATATTGACTAATTTTTGTAACTGCATAATCTGACAGGCCGTGCCCTGAAAAAGGGGCCAGCCTGCCATTTTTAGCGCTCAGCGGCGATGATGTGGATCAATCGCCTGGCAACGCTTTTACTCATTGCATAATCAAGCAACATTAACGCAATTTCATTCAGATTTTCGCTCATTACAAATCCTTATGTTCAGCGACCATTTTACAAAAATTAGATGACTGGCTAAAAAGAGTGTATTCCGATGTATATAAGATAATCCCTAGAATAATATTCTGGAATACCCCTTTTGGTTAGTGAAGTAGCGCAACTGCAGCGCTTTGTAATAGTGAGTCAGATCACATTACCCCGCGAGTCCTTCTGCCTTACTGAATCGGTTAAAAACAGACAAAAACCATTAATATCAAAGCGATAACTACGCTTTAGCACATTTTCAGATAAATAAGCCTGGCATTTGACCTGTGTAAGGATTCCCGATAAGTTGGGAATCCGCTGGAAGCTTTCTGGATGAGCGGTTTGCTCATCATATTTATGCAGTTTTGAGACTCCCTCTTACAGCAAGTCCTCAAACTTGTTTTGACCAAAGCGAAAAGGAAATTAAAGAGGGCGAATGCGAGGCTATATCAGCCCCGTCGCCATGCTCTTTCTGCGCCTGTGCGCAACGGTCAGGAGGAAGTCCCGCAGAGCCTGGGGAGGTTCACTGATATGTTGTACGATAAATCTCTTGAGAGAGATAACTGTGGTTTCGGCCTGATCGCCCACATAGAAGGCGAACCTAGCCACAAGGTGGTGCGTACCGCTATTCACGCACTGGCCCGCATGCAGCACCGTGGCGCGATCCTCGCCGATGGCAAAACCGGCGACGGTTGTGGCCTGCTGCTGCAAAAACCCGACCGTTTCTTTCGCATCGTCGCGCAAGAGCGCGGCTGGCGATTAGCTAAAAATTACGCCGTCGGCATGCTGTTCCTGAATCAGGATCCTGAGCTGGCCGCCGCGTCACGACGTATTGTTGAAGAAGAACTTCAACGGGAAACCCTCTCTATTGTTGGCTGGCGCGACGTGCCGACCAACGAAGGCGTTCTTGGTGAAATCGCCCTCTCCTCGCTGCCTCGTATTGAACAAATTTTTGTTAACGCCCCTGCGGGCTGGCGTCCGCGCGATATGGAGCGCCGCCTGTTTATCGCCCGTCGCCGCATCGAAAAACGGCTGGTAGACGATAAAGAGTTCTACGTCTGTAGCCTCTCGAATCTGGTGAATATCTATAAAGGCCTGTGTATGCCGGCGGACCTGCCGCGCTTCTACCTGGACCTTGCGGATTTGCGTCTGGAGTCGGCTATCTGCCTGTTCCACCAGCGCTTCTCCACCAACACCGTGCCGCGCTGGCCGCTGGCGCAGCCGTTCCGCTATCTGGCGCACAACGGCGAAATCAACACCATTACCGGTAACCGCCAGTGGGCGCGCGCGCGCACCTATAAATTCCAGACGCCGCTGATCCCCGATCTGCACGACGCCGCGCCGTTCGTCAACGAAACCGGCTCGGACTCCAGCTCCATGGATAACATGCTCGAACTGCTGCTGGCGGGCGGGATGGATATCGTGCGCGCCATGCGCCTGCTGGTGCCGCCGGCCTGGCAGAACAACCCGGATATGGACCCGGATCTGCGCGCCTTCTTTGACTTCAACTCCATGCACATGGAGCCGTGGGACGGCCCGGCGGGTATCGTGATGTCCGATGGCCGCTTCGCCGCCTGTAACCTTGACCGTAACGGTCTGCGTCCGGCGCGCTACGTCATCACCAAAGACAAACTGATCACCTGTGCCTCCGAAGTGGGCATCTGGGATTACCAGCCCGACGAAGTGGTCGAAAAAGGCCGCGTTGGGCCAGGCGAACTGATGGTTATCGATACCCGTGGCGGGCGCATTCTGCACTCGGCGGAAACCGATGACGATCTGAAAAGCCGCCACCCGTATAAAGAGTGGATGGAGAAAAACGTCCGCCGTCTGGTGCCGTTTGAAGAGCTGGCCGATGACCAGGTGGGCACCCGTGAAATGGACGATGACCTGCTGGCAAGCTACCAGAAGCAGTTCAACTACAGCTTCGAAGAGCTGGACTCGGTGATCCGCGTGCTGGGCGAAAACGGCCAGGAGGCGGTCGGCTCAATGGGTGACGATACCCCGTTCGCCGTGCTCTCCAGCCAGCCGCGCATTATTTACGACTACTTCCGTCAGCAGTTCGCCCAGGTGACCAACCCGCCTATCGATCCGCTGCGTGAAGCGCATGTTATGTCGCTGGCAACCAGTATCGGCCGCGAAATGAACGTCTTCTGCGAAGCGGAAGGCCAGGCGCATCGCCTGAGCTTTAAGTCGCCGATTCTGCTCTGGTCCGATTTTAAACAGCTCACCACCATGCGCGAGCATCACTATCGCGCGGACGTGCTGGACATCACCTTCGACGTGACCGAAACCACGCTTGAAGAGACGGTGAAAGCGCTGTGTGATAAAGCCGAGCAGATGGTGCGCGACGGCACCGTGCTGCTGGTGCTCTCTGACCGCAATATCGCGAAAAATCGCCTGCCGGTGCCTGCGCCAATGGCGGTAGGCGCGGTGCAGACGCGTCTGGTCGATAAGAGCCTGCGCTGCGATGCCAACATCATTGTCGAGACCGCAAGCGCGCGCGACCCGCACCACTTTGCGGTGCTGCTGGGCTTCGGCGCGACGGCTATCTATCCGTATCTGGCTTATGAAACGCTGGCGAAGCTGGTGGATAACAAAGCCATCGAGAAAGATTACCGCACGGTGATGCTGAACTACCGTAACGGCATCAATAAAGGTCTGTACAAGATCATGTCCAAAATGGGCATCTCGACTATCGCCTCTTACCGCTGTTCGAAGCTGTTTGAAGCCGTGGGCCTGCACGAAGAGGTGTCAGCGCTCTGCTTCCAGGGCGTGGTCAGCCGTATCAGCGGCGCCAGCTTCGCCGATTTCCAGCAGGATCTGTTAAACCTCTCTAAACGTGCATGGCTGGCGCGTAAACCGCTGGAAGCGGGCGGCCTGCTGAAATATGTCCACGGCGGCGAATACCACGCCTACAACCCGGACGTGGTGCGCACCCTGCAACAGGCGGTGCAGAGCGGCGACTACAGCGACTATCAGCAGTATGCAAAACTGGTGAATGAGCGCCCGGCAGCCACCCTGCGCGATCTGCTGGCTATCAAGCCAGGGGATCAGGCGGTCAGCATCGACGACGTTGAACCGGCAAGCGAGTTGTTTAAACGCTTTGATACCGCGGCGATGTCCATCGGCGCGCTGAGCCCGGAAGCGCACGAAGCGCTGGCCGAAGCGATGAACAGCCTCGGCGGCTTCTCTAACTCCGGCGAAGGCGGTGAAGATCCGGCGCGTTACGGCACCAATAAAGTGTCACGCATTAAGCAGGTGGCATCCGGCCGCTTTGGCGTCACCCCGGCTTACCTGGTCAACGCTGACGTTATCCAGATTAAAGTCGCTCAGGGCGCGAAGCCGGGCGAAGGTGGTCAGCTACCGGGCGACAAAGTCACCCCGTACATCGCCAAACTGCGCTATTCGGTGCCGGGCGTGACGCTAATCTCCCCGCCGCCGCACCACGATATCTATTCTATCGAGGATTTAGCGCAGCTGATTTTCGACCTGAAACAGGTTAACCCGAAGGCGTTGATCTCCGTGAAGCTGGTCTCCGAGCCGGGCGTCGGCACCATCGCCACCGGCGTGGCGAAGGCCTATGCGGATTTGATCACTATCGCTGGCTACGATGGCGGCACCGGCGCAAGCCCCCTCTCCTCAGTGAAATACGCGGGCTGCCCGTGGGAGCTGGGGCTGGTAGAGACCCAGCAGGCGCTGGTGGCGAACGGCCTGCGCCATAAGATCCGTCTGCAAACCGATGGCGGTCTGAAAACGGGCCAGGACATTATCAAAGCGGCCATCCTCGGCGCGGAGAGCTTCGGTTTCGGCACCGGCCCGATGGTGGCGCTGGGCTGTAAATATCTGCGTATCTGCCACCTGAACAACTGCGCGACCGGCGTCGCAACCCAGGATGAGAAGCTGCGTAAGAACCACTACCACGGCCTGCCGTTCAAAGTGACCAACTACTTTGAATTTATCGCCCGTGAAGTGCGTGAATTAATGGCGCAGCTTGGCGTGAAACGCCTGGTGGACCTGATTGGCCGCACCGACTTGCTTAAAGAGCTGGACGGTTTCACCGCCAAACAGCAGAAGCTGGATCTGGCGAAGCTGCTGGAGACCGCCGAGCCGCATCCTGGCAAAGCGCTCTACTGCACCGAGAACAACCCGCCGTTCGATAACGGCGTGCTGAATGCGCAGCTGCTGCAACAGGCGAAGCCGTATGTGGATGAGCGCCAGAGCAAAACCTTCTGGTTTGATATCCGCAACACCGATCGCTCTGTCGGCGCGTCGCTGTCGGGCTATATCGCCAGCATCCATGGCGATCAGGGTCTGGCATCCGACCCGATCAAAGCGCACTTTAGCGGCACCGCAGGCCAGAGCTTTGGCGTGTGGAACGCGGGCGGCGTGGAACTGTATCTGACCGGCGACGCCAACGACTATGTTGGTAAAGGCATGGCGGGTGGTCTGGTGGCGGTACGTCCGCCGGTCGGCTCTGCCTTCCGCAGCCATGAAGCCAGCATTATCGGTAACACCTGCCTGTACGGCGCAACCGGCGGGCGTCTGTTTGCCGCTGGCCGCGCGGGCGAGCGTTTCGCGGTGCGTAACTCCGGGGCGATTACCGTCGTGGAAGGTATCGGCGACAACGGCTGTGAATATATGACTGGCGGTATCGTCTGCATTCTCGGTAAAACCGGCGTTAACTTCGGCGCGGGCATGACCGGCGGCTTCGCCTACGTGCTGGACGAAGACGGCGAGTTCCGCAAACGTGTGAACCCGGAACTGGTCGAAGTCCTCAGCGTTGACGACCTCGCCATCCATGAGGAGCACCTGCGCGGTTTAATCACGGAACATGTACAGCATACCGGTTCATCCCGTGGGGAAGAGATCCTGGCGAACTGGCCGGCATACTCCGCGAAATTCGCTCTGGTTAAACCGAAGTCCAGCGATGTAAAAGCACTGTTGGGTCACCGTAGTCGTAGCGCAGCTGAGCTGCGCGTGCAGGCGCAGTAAGGGGTAGCAATGAGTCAGAACGTATACCAATTTATCGACTTACAGCGCGTTGACCCGCCGAAAAAACCGCTGAAGATCCGTAAAATTGAATTTGTGGAAATTTATGAGCCCTTTTCGGAGGGCCAGGCCAAGGCGCAGGCAGACCGCTGCCTCTCCTGCGGCAACCCGTACTGTGAGTGGAAATGCCCGGTGCATAACTACATCCCTAACTGGCTGAAACTGGCCAACGAAGGGCGTATTTTTGAAGCCGCTGAGCTCTCTCACCAGACCAACACCCTGCCGGAAGTGTGCGGGCGCGTCTGTCCGCAGGATCGCCTGTGCGAAGGGTCGTGCACCCTGAACGACGAGTTCGGTGCGGTGACCATCGGCAATATCGAGCGTTATATCAACGATAAAGCGTTTGAGATGGGCTGGCGTCCGGATCTGACCGGCGTACGCCAGACGGGTAAACGCGTGGCGATTATCGGCGCGGGCCCGGCGGGCCTTGCCTGTGCGGACGTACTGACCCGCAACGGCGTGAAGGCGGTCGTATTCGACCGTCACCCGGAGATCGGCGGGCTGCTGACCTTCGGCATTCCGGCCTTCAAGCTGGAAAAAGAGGTCATGACCCGTCGCCGTGAAATCTTCACCGGCATGGGCATTGAGTTCAAACTCAATACCGAAGTGGGCCGCGACGTGCAGCTGGACGCACTGCTGAGCGAATACGACGCGGTGTTCCTCGGCGTGGGCACTTACCAGTCGATGCGCGGCGGGCTGGATAACGAAGACGCAGACGGCGTGTTCGACGCCCTGCCGTTCCTGATCGCCAATACTAAGCAGATTATGGGCTTCGGCGAAACCACCGACGAGCCGTTTGTCAGCATGGAAGGCAAGCGCGTGGTGGTACTGGGCGGCGGCGATACCGCGATGGACTGTGTACGCACCTCGATTCGCCAGGGGGCTACCCACGTCACCTGCGCCTATCGTCGTGATGAAGAGAACATGCCGGGCTCAAGACGCGAAGTAAAAAACGCGCGTGAAGAGGGCGTCGAGTTCCAGTTCAACGTGCAGCCGCTGGGCATTGAAGTGAATGCCAACGGCAAAGTCAGCGGCGTGAAGATGGCGCGCACCGAGATGGGCGCACCGGATGAGAAAGGCCGCCGTCGCGCTGAGATCGTTGCCGGTTCCGAGCATGTGGTTCCCGCCGATGCGGTAGTAATGGCGTTTGGTTTCCGCCCGCATAGCATGGAATGGCTGGCTAAGCACAGCGTCGAGCTGGATTCTCAAGGGCGGATTATCGCCCCCGAAGGCAGTGACAACGCTTTCCAGACCAGCAACCCGAAAATCTTCGCCGGTGGCGATATCGTCCGCGGTTCAGACCTGGTGGTCACGGCGATTGCCGAAGGCCGCAAGGCGGCGGATGGCATTATGAGCTATCTGGAAGTGTAAACCTCTCAGGCCCTGCACTCGCGGGGCTTTTTTTCGCCTGGCTTTAATGCCCATCAACGACCATTAGAGCAACATTATCCGACGCATTACTCTCAAGAATCGGCAGCGTTACCTGCCGCTCAACTCGCCTTCCCCACCTTTATCACTCTACAAACTGCCTAAAAACCAGGATAGAAACGTAGGAAAAAACCTAAAGCAAAAACTGCGCGAAGGGCAAATTTAATCAGATAAAACCGCTACTCCAGTTAAGAGCGCTTAATTAAAAGAAAAGCGCCAGCGAAAACACAATCCCCTATTCGCCATGAAAAGTAACAATTCGATAAAACGGTAAAAAAAGCATCGAAAAATCGCCGCGATCCCTCTGTCTGGCGGTATTTGTTGCTTGCAGGCACTTAAATTTTGCAATAAAAAGCGCAACACCGTTTATCAATAAGTAATTCATATATATAAACGATCTCTAATTATTACAGATTATATATTAAATATGCATTATGCTTTATCTCAGCGTGTTATAAGAATTTTTTGCGCTTATCTTTCGCTTGTTTTAATAAATAATTGAATGGCATAACCAACTTTATTTTCATCATAAACAAATTATTATTGTTAGCAGGAAATAATATTTCTTGAGTTGCAAACACATTCCTGCGCAACAGTAAGAAATTCATTTAATAAAAGGATTTCATCATATGAAGTACTACTTCATCTCTGATGACAGGTTACTCCTGTCTGGTATAAAAGAGATCACGCAAGAAATAGCTGGCTCTTCATTATTCCTGAATCCAAATGAAGGGATCCGACATTTTTCTCCTGATATCGGGGATATTGTTGTGCTAGCGGTTGAGAACAGCGAATATCGCAGTTTGTTAATGCGAATTGCGTATAAGAAAAACTGCCGGTTACTGATATTACTCGATATGCCTGTGGTTGCCACAGCGCGCACATTTTTCCCGTGGTTTGCACCTAAGAAGCTGAATGTAGAAGAGTTTTTTACTCTTCTCAGGAAAGCAAAACAGGCCCCTTGCTATCGTAAAAAGAAACCGGTTTCGCAAAAAATCATCGACATCTTTACCTGTTTGGGCAGTGGTCATCCTGTCGAAGAGGTTATTGAAAGCCATAACATTTCGGCAAAGTACATTCACCAGGCCAAGCGAGACATACTGTATAAATACGGTTTTATGAGCTGCAATTCGCTGGCGGTTTTGGTCTGCCGCGACATGCTCGAAATGAAAAGATTCTGACACTTTTATATTTTAAAAAAACATACCTCGAGCAATTTTTATCGCTCCATCATGACTGTGGGCGCTAAATAAGCCAAATGTTTTACAGGATATAAATAATATTACCTCCGGATAGCTATTGCTTTCTGGCTGGTATTTTTCAACAAAAAAATGGAGTTTTATATGAAAACAAATCGTCTCGTACTGGCCGCGCTGGTCTCTTCTGCTCTGCTGTCAACCAACGCACTGGCAGCTGACGGTACTATCAACTTTACCGGTTCAATCACTGCAAGTGCTTGTACCACTGTTGTGGGTGCGGCATCTGCGGGTGGTACTGCTTCTACTAACGCAACTATTGCATTACCGAACCTCCCAACAACAGCGTTCACTGGCGCTGGCACTTTCGCCGGTAACACTGCTTTTACCATCCAGTTAAACGGCTGCCAGTCTACTGCTGCGCTGACTAACGTTCGCGCGCTGTTCACCACTGCAACTCCGCAGCCTACTGATATTTATGTGATGAAAAACACCGCAACAACTGGCCCTGCGACAGATGTAGCGGTTGCGATTCTGACTTCTGCAGGCACCCAGATCGATCTGAACGGCGGCCCTAACCTGGATCCAGGTGCCGCATTACCGTCAACGAGCGGCAATGTTACCCTGAACTACCAGGCAGCATACAAAGCGCTGAGTGCTACCGTAGGCGCTGGCTCTGTAGCGGCTAACGCTGACTACACCATCTCTTACTACTAATAAAAACTTCCCTTTGAAGTGATTACAGCTCCGAAATTTTCGGAGCTGATTTTAACGGCGGACATTCTTTACCGCCTTTTTTGTATCCAGCAGGCCCTGGGACGGATCTGTAGTAGAAAATGGAGTGCGTGTATGAGGCGATCGGTTTGGTTACCTCCCCTCACATCTCATCGCAGGGAGGTGTTAGGCGTGTTGATGCTCGGGGTTACAGGATGGCTGCCCGTCAGCGCTATTGCTGATTCTGACTTCGAGGAAGGCTTTTTAAAGCGCGATAAAAACGGCGCCTCACCGGACGTTTTTATCTACCGTAATGCCGTCACGCCCGGCGTGAAAAATATCGATGTCCGCTTAAATGACCGCCTTGCCAGTCATGAAGAGATCCTTTTTATCAGCGATGAAAAGCAGGACGTGAAAGCCTGCCTGACCCGCAATCAGCTTGAACAACTGGGGGTAAAAGTTGATCTCTACACCGGGTGGCGCACAGCGGAAGAGAGCGCGGGTCCGGTCACTGCCGCGCAGTGCGAAGATATTCCGGCACGTATTCCAGCGGCGGAAGTCAGCTATGACGACACGCAGCAGGTTTTGACGCTGACCGTTCCACAGGAAGCGGTGGACAGCCGACGCTTTACGATGATCTCCCCGACTGAATGGGATCATGGAGTTACCAGCCTGCGCACCAGCTATAACGGCTATTTCTACTCTTCAGAAATAAAATCCCAGGGTTCGTCTTCAAAAGATGAGACCTCACGTAGCGCCTATATCAACCTCAACAGCACGGGCACGCTGGGGGCATGGCGGCTGTACAGTATCGATTCGTTTTACCGTAACCCCGGTGAAAAGTGGGAATCCAACCACGACCGGATGTATTTTGCGCGTGATATCGCCGCCCTGCGCAGCAATTTTCAGGCCGGTGAAATTTACACCCAAACCTCAGGCTATATGACCGGGGCGGTTCCCCTGAGCGGTGTCTCGCTGGCCACCAATGAACAGATCTCTCTTGATAGCCAGTTTAGCTACTCGCCGGTTATTCGCGGCGTCGCCCGTACCAACGCCAGGCTTATCGTCCGCCAGCGCGGCAATATTATCTACAGTACCACCCTGACGCCGGGGGCTTTTGCCATTGATGACCTGTACAGTGCCCAGGTAGGGGCGGATCTGGATGTCACGGTAGAAGAGTCCGATGGCACCTCACAACGTTTTCATGTGCCTTATACCGCGCTGCCGAATATGATCCGCGCGGGCACGATGCGTTACTCACTCGCTGCCGGGCAGTACCGCGATCAAAACTCCGGGTCGGATGAGCCCTGGGTCGCCGCCGCCAGCATGGACTACGGGTTTGAACATTTCACCTGGAACTCCGCGCTGCTGGCCTCGGAGGATTACCAGTTCGCTTCGACCGGCATCTCCTGGAACATCGGCGCTATCGGCGCGTTTTCTACCGATGTGGCCTGGTCGCAGTATAACGAGACATGGAATGACAACCGCTCCCGTAGCGGCCAGGCGGCGCGCTTCCTCTACGCACGCTATTTTGATATCACCGATACCTCATTGCAGATCCTCGGTTATCAGTACCGCTCCCGGGATTTCCGCGAATTTTCAGAGTTTATCTCCCGTCATAATTATAAGAACGACTACAGCAGTTACGATGACGACGACTGGCAAATCAACGACTGGCAGCATAATAAGCGCAGCCGTATTGAAATGAATATGACGCAAAACCTGGAGGATTATGGTTCGTTATATTTCACGCTAAGCCAGGACAGATATTACGGCACCGATAAAAAAACCACCTCTATCAGCGGCGGCGTAGGCACGAATATTGGCCCGGCCACGGTATCCCTGTACTGGACAAAAAATAAGGACTTCGAATACAACGAAAATCAGGTGAACCTGTCCATCAGCCTGCCGTTAGGCAGTCGCAACACCAACAGCCGGGATTATGGCACCCTGAACTACAGTCTGACCCGCGACCGTGATAATCGCTATAGCCAGAGTATGGGTTATTCAGGCAGCGTTCTGGATAACACCATCAATTATTCGGCGAACGTGCAGCGCAGCACTGACAATAAATACAGCGAGTCGGGTACGGTCGGCTATAACGGCAGTCTGGCATCCGTCAACGGCGGCATCAGCCATAGCCATAATTACACGCAATATTCTGCGGGCATGAGCGGTGGCCTGACGTTATATGGCGGCGGTCTGATCTTATCCCCGCAGTTAAATAATACGGTGGCGATTATTGAAACGCCTGATGCGTCCGGCATTGGCGTTTCAGGAACCAATAACGCAAAAACCGACTACTTCGGTCATGCGGTGGTCACCTCGCTGACGCCTTATCGCTATAACGAAATCAACCTCGATACCTCCCAGACAGAGGGCGTGGAGCTAAAAGAAACTGCCCGCAAAGTTGTCCCCAGCGATGGCGCTGCGGTGTTACTGCGATTTGCAACGCGCGTGGGACGCCGGGCAATGGTGGAGATTCGCAGCACCAGAGCGATTCCGATTGGCGCAATGGTCTTTGTCGAAGGCGAAAAAGAAGAGGCCGGCATTGTGGGCACGAAAGGCATGACCTATCTCAGCGGCCTTGATGCGAAGCACGATCAAAAACTGAACGTCATCTGGGGGGAAACCAAAGCAGAGCAGTGCTCGTTTACCCTGCCCGCGCTGCCTGGCGCGCAGCAACCGGATGAATGGTACGAAAAAATTGTTGTGGATTGCCGTTAAGGCCATTCAGGTGGTAACAGGAGAAATCAAATGCAGTTAAAGAAAATATTCCACGCAGGGCTGGCGATTGCGGTACTGGCGGCGGGCAGCGCCTCGGCGGCCGTGCGCCCGCAGCTAACCCGCATCATTGCTTATACCACGGACAAAGAGACCCCGGTTGATATTGTCAACGACAGCAAAGATCCCTTTATGGTGCAGTCATGGCTTGAAGATCTGCAGGGGAAAGACACGGATATTCCCATTGTGCTGACGCCGCCGGTGATGAAGCTGGAAGGCAAAAAGCAGGGCAAGCTGCGTCTGGTCATCATGAAGGGGGCGGTGCCGCAGGATCGTGAATCGGTTTACTGGCTCTCATTGCAGGAGATCCCGCCGAAAGCGAAAGATGTCGATAACCGGCTGGTTGTCGCCGTCCGCAGCCGACTGAAAGTGTTTGTCCGCCCGGCGGGTTTCAACGCCGATGGCTCCCGTAAAGCGGCAGAAGGCCTGACCTGGAGTATTGAAAAAGAGGGCAATAAAAGCTGGATCAAAACCAGTAATAACGCCGCCTACTACGTGAGCTTTGGTGAGCTGGCGGTGGCATTCCCCGGCTATAAAAAGAAACGCATCGAAGAAAAAAGTGAAATGGTGCCGCCAAAAGGCAGCGCGCGTTATCTGCTGCCAGAGAGCTATAAAGGCGGCAAAGTCACCATCACCTGGAGCGGCATGCACGACTGGGGCGGCGCTGGCGCGGAAAAGACGTTAGAGGTCGCACCGTAATGAATTCTGTCAGTACTTATTGAGCGCTTTAAACATCAGGCTAAGCCCCTAAAGCGGGGCTTAGCCATAAAACCATAAGGCCATCATTCATTTTTTATTGTTACTTCATCTGTTATCTCAGCCCGATAAAAACTCTCCTTAATCATGTAAAGATCATTTTTACCTCTCTGGACAAAACAATGAAAAAAAATCTCTGGCACCCCGCTTCAATTAATACAAAAACAAACCGCTACAGCTTCCTGGCATGCGCTATCGCTATCACCACTTTTTTGACAGCCAGCACAGCGCAGGCGGCTGTCTATTACTATAACCGTACATGGCTAAACGGCAGTTATCCGGGATATGTGGCGGCAAATTGTTATGTTCAGCTACCCGATCAAAGACCGATGGCCGTGCCCAGAACCCTGGTAGTGAGTGAGGACACGCCGAATAATACGGTAATCTTTAACTTCGGTGAGATGTTCGGCGCTTATTTCACAACGAACTGTGTGAGTACTGGCAGCGTAAACACGACGGCCGGAACAACGAACGGTACTTATACCTACTGGGATATGAATATATTGATCACGGCCGCCGGAGGGGTAGAGGGGATACAATTAAACGATCCAGGTCTTCGCCTGCGTTTATATATTACCCCCGCGGCGCTGGATACATACTCATTGCCGGTCGTTGCCGCAGGCGCTTACAGTTCCAGTACGCGAATGTTTGTCAATCAAACCTATAAACTTACCGGGATAGGTTCTGGCAACACGACGCAGGTCCAGTATCTGCTAAACCCGCACGGCGGAGGCACTTCGTGGGCGCTAGGAGGCTGGAGCTCTTTTGCCATTAGCGGTGAAATTGTCAAAGTGGGTAACCTCACCTATCCCGCTGCGTTATCAACCGTCAGCTCCTCTGCTTTTTCAGTTCGGACGCCGCCTGCCGTAATAAACGGGATGCTGGACGGCACAGGGATTAGAGTGGTTCGCCCATCCTGCGTCCTGAATACCACTGATTATACTATCCCGATGAAATCGTGGTTCTCCTGGCCATCGTCATTACCGGCTTACGGGCCTAAAGAGCCGGTTAACTTGACCATTAAGTGCTCGGGCAAAATGAACCATGTCCGTTTCCGTTTTGAAGATACGGGCTCATCTCCGTCGAGCACAAAAAACGTAACGCTGTATGACTCCCTGGGCGGCACTAAAATCACTGGCGTAGAGATAGAGATGCTCTACAACAACAGTAAAGTGAATGTCGACAGCGTGACCAAAATTGACGCCGGGAGTTTTGGCCAGGCAAAATCCAATTTCTGGGCGACACCAATATACGACTCCTTTGGCACCGCCGCATTCCAGGCACGCTATGTGCAAACGGCGGCGATTAAAAAATCAGGCAGTAATTACACCGGCCCTATCGTAGGTAAAGTGAACATGTACGTGACCTATGATTAGTCATGCTGGCGGCCAGCGCCCGCTGGCCGCTTAATCTCTACCGGCTCTCCTGGTATATCCTCCCCGTCAGATAGTCCGGCCAGTTCTTTTCAAAGAAAATCGTCGACAGATCGCCCAGCGGACGCAGCGGTTTTGCCTCAACCGTAAACTCGCCGTTTTGCCAGCGAACCTGCAGCTGCTCCTCACGATGCGCCGGGTTTTCGGAAAGGAAACGGAACGCCGTCAGCTCCCCTTCGCGGGTCTGCGGCGCGACGTCCCCCTGCGCTGAACAGAGCATTCGCGCGCCACGGCTGCCGCCGCCACGGGCAATGTAGGTTTCCAGCGCCACCAGCAGCGCTTCGGACGCCAGCGCCATCTGCCGCCACTGGCAGCTGAACGCGGCCTGATTAGGGTGCTCAAGGGCGATACCGTGTTCGGCGATGCGCTGGTTCAGCTGCCGGGCCGCCGCTACAGCAGCAGGTACCTGCGCGGCATCGCAGACAAACCCGGCGCGCTCGCTCATGCGCTGCTGGATTTCGGCGCGTACCTCTTCAATATGCAGCGCCTGCGGATGGCTACTGTCGCGTTGGAACTGGCGCAGCAGCGTGGCCGCCTCTTCCACAAACGGGGATGACGGCGCGCTGTAACCGGCGGCAGCAATATGTTTGGCGCAGCGCAGGCCAAAAACCTGCCCGGCATTGAGCGCCGCGCCGCCGGGGCGTGTTACGCCATGCGTGCCCGCCGCCTCGCCAATGGCATAGCACCCGCTCAGGGAGGAGTGTCCCCACGTATCTACGGCGATGCCGCCGTTCATATGCTGATGATTAACGTTAAACGGCAGCGGCTGCGCCGCCAGATCGTGGCCATGATGTTTATACAGCTCGATAGCCAGCGGGTTCATACGCCGCAGACGGTCGATGGGCATCTCCAGGCAGGCCTCGTTATTACGCAGATAGTTGTAGACATCCTCATCCAGATTGCCAATGGCGAAAGGCTCGTCGCCCGGCACCGGTAAAGGGTTACGGTTAAAATCCATATAGATGGTTCGCCCGGCCTGCGACTCATTGTAAATCGCCAGGTCAACCAGGCTTGAGCCGAAATCCAGCATCCGGCTGGCATGAATCGGCCACTGGTAGCCCTTGCGGAAGATATTCGACGCCAGCTCGCGGGTGGTACGGTAGTAGCGGGCAAGGAAATTATGTTCCTCTCCCTGCGCGTCCACAGAGTAGATGTAGGGCATACTCTGCACATAGGTGCCGGAGAGGTTCCACGGGAAGTCATCGCGCCGGGTGCCAATGCCAAACTGGTGCTCCGTCAGATTGACGGTGGCAATCCCGGCCTCCAGCGCCAGCCCCAGCGAGCCGAAACAGCGCTTCGGGTAGACGCTGTCGCGGAACAGCTCCCCCGGCCCACCTGCCGCCAGCACCACCGTCGCGCTGCGCAGCAGGCACAGCCCCCACGGGTTATCTGGCGCTTTCGCGCCTTTAACAATAGCCAGCACCCCCGCGACCCGCCGCTGTTCGCCCTCTCCTTCGGTCAGCAGGCGCACTGCCGTGGCGTGATCGACAAACGGCACGCCAAGCAGCACCGCCTCTTCCGCCAGCACTTTAACCATCAGCCGCGAGGTGCGCGGCCCACAGCTGGTCGCGCGCCCCACTTCATCATGATCGGTCTGATAGCGCAGCACCGCGCCGTAGCGATCTTCCGGCAGCGGCAGACCGATACTCTTAAGGCCGATAAACGCCTCCACTGACCCCACCGCCTCGACGTAGGCGGTATCGGCGTCCATGGCGCCGCCTGCGCCAATGGCCCCGGCAAGGGCGGTAAAATTATCGCCCCGGTAGCTGGTGGAGGCGGTATGCAGCGTCTGTTTATCCGACCCAGAGCAGGCGGAAGTCCCCCAGAACAGCGTCTGGGTCGCTACCAGCACATCCATCTTACGGCGCTTTAGCTCCACCGCCGCCCGCAGCCCGGCAGCGCCGCTGCCGATAACCAGCGCCCCGCTGGTGTATACCGGGATGCGATATCCCTCCACCTCCAGCATCTGCTGCGGCTCCGCCTGCAGGACGTGGCGCGGCATGGTCACATTCGTCAGGTTCTCGAGGATCGCTTGCGGGATCGCTGTACTCATGGTTTACCTCGTTAAATTCGTGAAGAGAGACCGGAGACTTCCATCTCGCGCGCCGGTTTTGCCACTTTGCGCACGCCCAGCAGCAGCACCGAACTCACGATCATCACGCAGGCGGCGACAAACCAGACAGTGGACATGGAGTATTTATCCGCGAAGTAGCCCGCCAGCACCGGTGAAATCCCGCCAGCGGTCATGCCGACATTCATCACGAAGCCGATAGCGGACCCGCGCAGCTGCGGCGGCACCAGTTCAGCGGTGAAGGAGAGCACCAGCGGCGTGATAGGGTAGCCCAGCAGCCCCAGCAGCAGCACAAGGATGACCACCGCGAAGACCGGCAGTTGCAGCACCATTGCCGCCATCAGCAGGCTGCTCACCAGCGTGACGCCAATCAGTACGGCGCGCTTGCGGGAGAAATCGCCGCCGTCGCAGAAACGCCCAAGCAGAAAGCCGCCCAGCGCCCCGGTCAGCCCCAGCAGGCTGGCGATGGTGCCCGCCACGCCGATGGAGAGCTGCTTAACGTTTATCAGGAAGGTGGGCGCCCACAGCAGCACAATCCACCAGCCACTCAGCAGCAGGAAGTAGTAAAAGGCCATTAGCATCACAGACTGATTGCGGAACAGCTGCTTGAGCGGCACTTTTTCATGGGCGGCAACGGCGACGACCTTTTTCGGCTCTGATTTCACCAGTACGGCGTAGGCAATGGCGACCAGAATGCCCAGCCCCCCGGCAACATAGAACACCACGCGCCAGCCGTACTCCGGCCCTAATACTGCCCCCAGCCAGGTGCCGAAAAAGCCGCCGATGGGGTAGCCCATCCAGTAGAGTGACATCACCGTGGTGCGCTGTTTTTCCGTGGTGACGTTCGCCACCTCCAGCGAGGCGGCGGGCCAGAAGACCCCTTCGCCGATGCCGGTCATCACGCGGTAGAAAATGAGCGAGGTCAGGCTTCCCGCCACGCCGGTGAGCATGGTAGCCAGCGAGAACATCACCAGCCCAAGGATCAGCACCGGTTTACCGCTCAGCTTGTCGGCAATGATCCCGGAGATGAATAAAAAACCAATAAAACCGTAAAAGAACGAACTCATCAGGATGCCGGACTGAGCTTTACCCAGGCCAAAATCCGTGGCGATAAGCCCGATGGCGGAGGAGACGGTCATGCGGTCCACGGAGTACATCATGTAGCCCAGGCCGCACAGCACCGACACCAGTATCATCTTCTTTGTATCTGTATTCATAAGTTCCTCGACTAACCTGGTAAGACTGACGAGACATCAGATACAGCCAAATCTGATTAACCATGCGCCAGATGGCGCGCTTTGCAGGTAGCCAGCACCGTATCCGGGTCCCGTTGCCACCACTCCTGCGAGAAAATCTCCACCTCATGCGCGCCGGTGTAACCCAGCGCCTCCACCGCCAGGCGGGCGGCGCGAATATCAATCACCCCGTCGCCCATCATGCCGCGATCCAGCAACAGGTGCCGGGTTGGCACCAGCCAGTCGCAAATGTGAAAACCGAGAATGCGCTTGCGTCCGGCGCGTTCGATCTGCGCATAGAACTGCGGATCCCACCAGGTGTGGTAGAGATCCACCGCGATGCCCAGGCCATCGTCACCCAGCTCATCGCAAAGATCGTTGGCTTGCGCCAGGGTATTGACGCAGGCGCGGTCCGCCGCGTACATCGGATGCAGGGGCTCAATCGCCAGCGGCATCCCTGCGCGGCGGGAGTAGTCCAGCAGGCGGCCCAGGCCGTCCCGCACCTGGCTGCGTGCGCCGGCAATATCTTTAGAATCCCCGGGCAGGCCGCCCACTACCAGTACCAGGCAGGCGGCATCCACCGCCAGCGCTTCGTCCACGGCCCGGCGGTTGTCGTCATCAGCGGCACGGCGCGCCGCATCGTCCACCCCTGGAAACATCCCGCCCCGGCAGTAGCCGCTGACGGTAAGCTCATTGCTGCGGATCAGCTGCGCGGTGCGTTCCAGACCCAGCGCCTGCACCTGATCACGCCAGGGCGAGATGCCGCGAATCTCATGGCGGGCGCAGCCGTCGATAATTTTATCCAGCGTCCACTGCTGGCGAACGGTGGCGGTATTCAGCGATAACCGCCGGGAATCAGGCTGTTGCATATCGCCCCCTTAGCGCACCAGTGATGGAACGTCGACCCAGCGGCGCTCCTGCCAGCTTTGCAGGGCCAGCTCAACCAGCTGCACCCCTTTGGCCCCTTCCAGCAGGTTCCAGCGGAAATCCGTCTCGCGGTGTACGTGGCGCAGGAACAGCTCCCACTGCACCTTGAAAGCGTTATCGTAGGTGGTGGTATCCGGCACCGGCGACCAGTCATCAAAGAAGTTATGCGTCTGGCGCACGTCCGGGTTCCAGATGGGTTTGGGCGTATTCACCCGGGACTGAGTGAGGCAGTCGGTAAGGCCCGCGACCGCTGAGCCGTTTACGCCATCCACCTGGAAGGTCACCAGGTCGTCGCGGCGCACGCGCACGCACCAGGAGCTGTTGATCTGCACGATGGTGCCATTGTGCAGTTCGAAGGTGGCGTAGGCGGCATCGTCAGCGGTGGCCTGATATGCGTTGCCCTGTTCATCAAAGCGTTGCGGGATATGGGTCGCCCCCAGGCAGCTTATGCTCTTGATCTCGCCGAACAGATTATCGACGACATAGCGCCAGTGGCAGATCATATCGAGGATAATGCCGCCGCCATCCTCTTTACGGTAGTTCCAGGAGGGCCGCTGGGTCGGCTGCAAATCCCCTTCAAATACCCAGTAGCCAAACTCGCCGCGCACCGACAGCACCTGACCAAAGAAGCCTGCCTGGTTGAGCATCTGCAGTTTGCGCAGCCCAGGCAGCCACAGCTTATCCTGCACTACCCCGTGGCAAACGCCCTGCTGCTCCGCGTAGTGATAAAGCTCCATCGCCTCTGACAGGCTTACCGCCACCGGCTTCTCACAGTAAATGTGTTTCCCGGCGGCAATCGCTTTTTTCAGCAGGCCCGGGCGTGCCTGGGTGGTCGCGGCATCGAAGAAAATGGTGTCAGCGGGGTTTGCCAGCGCCGCCTCCAGGTCAGTGCCCCAGCGGCTGATGCCGGTCTGTTTCGCCAGCGCGGCGATTTTCTCTTCGTTGCGGCCAATCAGGATAGGGTCGGGAAGCAGGCGGTCGCCATTCGACAGCGCCACGCCGCCCTGCTCGCGGATCGCCACGATAGAGCGGATCAGGTGCTGGTTTTTGCCCATCCGACCGGTTACGCCGTGCATGATGATGCCAACGGGAATTGTAGCCATTATTGTGCCTCGCGATTAAAAGTGGGATTTGGTCAGGCCGCCGTCGACCTCAATAATCTGTCCGACGGTGAAAGGGAGTTTGCCGCTGGCCAGCGCGTCAACCACGGTGGCGATATCTGCCGGCTGTCCCCAGCGTTTCATGGGCACCAGCCCGTCGCTGATAAGCTGGTCGTATTTCGGCTTCACGCCGCTGGTCATGTCGGTCTCGATAATGCCGGGGCGAATTTCGTAAACGCCGATGCCCTCCTGCGCCAGCCGCAGGGCGAAAAGCTGCGTCACCATGCTGGCCGCCGCTTTCGATACGCAATATTCGCCGCGGGAGACAGAGAGGCTGTAGGCGCTGCAGGAGGTGATATTGACAATGGCGCGGTGCTGGCCGCCGATTTCACCCTGCTGCAGCATGGCGCGCGCCGCTTTCTGGCAGAAGAAGAACATCGCCCTGGTATTGACGTCCTGGCAGTACTGATAATTTTCCGCCGTCACCTCCAGCAGGTCGCCCCGCTGCTTCGCTGCCGTTCCGGCGTTATTGACCACGCAGTCCAGCCGCCCCCAGCGCGCCAGCACCTTGTCGATCATCGGCTGCTGGAGGGCTAAATCTGAAACATCGCCCGGCAAGGCAAGCGCTTCAATGCCAAACTGTTCTAATTCCGTTACCATGGCTTGCTGTCGGGCGCGTCCCTCTGCATTATCGCGCCCGTTAATCGCGACATGAAATCCGGCACTGGCCAGCGCCAGCGCGCACGCTTTACCAATTCCCCGTGTCGAGCCTGTCACCAATGCTACCGGACGTTGCGAATGGATCATGAGCATACTCCCTGATGAAATTGCTACATTTCAACTAATCAGTTGAAACTACGGAAACAGTATAGAAAGGGAGAAAAATTAAATTCATGATCGACTTCTCAAAATCAACTAGATGGTTGATTTAATTAAAACTATAATTAAAACAAGAAATTGAATGGAGAATCTATGAAAGGGGAAGCCAGAACGAAACGTCGGCATGATCCAGATCTCACAAAGAGCCTGATTCTTGAGGCGGCGAAAAAGGAGTTCGCGGAGAAGGGTTTTGACGGCGCGAGGATCGATCAGATCGCCGCAACGGCGCACGTGAACAAGCAGCTGATCTATTACTACTTTGAGAACAAAGATACCCTCTTCACCCACGTGTTGCAGGTGGCGTATAAGGATATCCGCAGCAAAGAGGCGGCGCTGGAGCTGGATCATCTGCCTGCCCGCGACGCGGTGCTGGAGCTGATGGATTTCACCTGGCGCTACTATCTGGAGAACCCGGAGTTTATCCAGCTGCTCAATAGCGAAAACCAGCTTAAAGCGCGCCATCTGAAAGGGGTGGACACGATTGTGCCTATCAACAGTAGCTGGCTTGCTATTACCCAGCGCATACTTGAACGTGGCCAGCAGGATGGCACTATCCGCCCGGGGATCGATGCGATGCAGCTGAACATCACCATGTCGGCGCTGGGCTTTTTCTATTTGATCAACCAGTCAACGCTGTCGATTATTTACCAGCAGGACTTAAAACGGCCGGAGGCGCTGGCGACCAGACGCCAGGTTATGCGGGAGACCATCGCCTGCTGGCTGATGCCGGGGACGAAGGCATAAAAAAAGCAGGGTTTGAGAACCCTGCTTTTTGCAATTACTTCACGACACGCAGCGATGGACGCCCACCGCGCGGCGGCGGATCGTCATCCGGTTCGTTATCGTCACTGTGATCGGGCTTGTCGCCGTCGATCACTGACATAACGGTTTCGCTCTCCTCAACGGAGGGCTGTTCGTCATCGTTCACCGTGGCCATCTCTTCGTCATAAGCGGTTTCCGGCTCGAACATCGTACCGGCGCCGTTTTCACGCGCATAGATAGCAAGCACAGCAGCCAACGGAACGGCGACCTGACGCGGAACGCCGCCAAAGCGCGCGTTGAAACGCACTTCGTCATTCGCCAGCTCCAGGTTACCCACGGCGCGCGGCGCAATGTTCAATACGATTTGACCGTCGCGTGCGTATTCCATAGGCACCCGCACGCCCGGCAACGTTACGTCCACCACCAGGTGCGGAGTGAGCTGGTTATCCAGCAGCCACTCGTAAAATGCACGCAGCAGGTAAGGACGACGCGGTGTCAGTTGCGACAAGTCCATTCAGTTAGCCCCGGCCCAGACGCATTTCGCGCTCGGCTTCTGTTAAAGATGCGAGGAAAGAATCACGCTCGAAGACGCGCGTCATATAGCCTTTCAGCTCTTTCGCGCCCGCACCGCTCAGCTCAATACCCAGCACCGGCAAACGCCACAGCAACGGCGCCAGGTAGCAATCCACCAGGCTGAACTCATCGCTTAAGAAATAGGGCTTCTGGCCGAACACTGGCGCAATCTGCATCAGCTCTTCACGCAGCTGACGACGCGCGTTGTCAGCCTGCGCGCCGCTGCTGGACATGATGACTTCCATCAGCGTGTACCAGTCTTTCTCAATACGGTGCATGTACAGGCGGCTTTCACCACGCGCAACCGGATAAACCGGCATCAGCGGCGGATGAGGGAAACGCTCATCCAGATATTCCATGATAATGCGTGATTCCCACAGAGTGAGTTCACGATCGACAAGGGTCGGTACGCTTTGATTCGGGTTGAGGTCAATCAGATCCTGAGGAGGATTATCCTTTTCCACGTGCTCAATTTCGAAGCTGACACCTTTTTCGGCCAGCACGATACGGACCTGATGGCTATAGATGTCAACAGGACCAGAAAACAGCGTCATTACCGAACGTTTGTTGGCAGCGACAGCCATGAAAACCTCCAGGTATAGTCAAATTTTTACTGCTACCGGCCTTAACCCGACCGGCCCAGATGTCGGTTACCTGCCCACGCGCACCGTCAATTCTGTTCAAAAAGCAAACAAAAAATGAACAATCCCAGGCATTTGGGCAGAAAATTGGATGATAGTTTACCAGATTTTGCGGGCTTTGTGGTGAGGGGATTCTGGAAATGCTGAAAAAGAAGCGAGAATCAATCCATTACTGTGGATAACGTGATTTTTATCCATAAAAAAACCCGGCATAAACCGGGTTTTTTCGCCAATCGTTCTGCTTGCGCAGAGGACAATTAACGTTTGGAGAACTGCGGACGACGACGTGCTTTACGCAGACCGACTTTCTTACGTTCAACCTGACGAGCGTCACGAGTAACGAAGCCAGCTTTACGCAGTTCAGAGCGCAGGGACTCGTCGTACTCCATCAGAGCGCGGGTGATACCGTGACGGATCGCACCTGCCTGACCGGAGATACCACCACCTTTAACGGTGATGTACAGATCCAGTTTCTCAACCATGTCGACCAGTTCCAGCGGCTGACGAACTACCATGCGGGCAGTTTCGCGACCGAAGTACTGTTCCAGAGAACGCTGGTTGATAACGATTTTACCGTTGCCCGGTTTGATGAAAACGCGAGCTGCGGAGCTTTTGCGGCGACCAGTGCCGTAGTATTGATTTTCAGCCATTGCCTATAATCCCGATTAAATGTCCAGAACTTGCGGTTGCTGTGCCGCGTGGTTGTGCTCGTTACCCGCGTAAACTTTCAGTTTACGGTACATAGCACGACCCAGCGGGCCTTTTGGCAGCATGCCTTTAACCGCGATTTCAATCACACGCTCAGGACGGCGGGCAATCATCTCTTCAAAGGTCGCTTCTTTGATACCACCGATGTGGCCGGTGTGGTGGTAGTACATTTTGTCAGAACGCTTGTTGCCGGTTACAGCAACTTTTTCTGCGTTCAGAACGATGATGTAATCACCGGTATCAACGTGCGGAGTGTATTCCGCTTTATGCTTACCGCGCAGGCGACGTGCCAGTTCAGTAGCCAGACGGCCCAGAGTTTTACCGGTCGCGTCAACAACATACCAGTCGCGTTTTACGGTTTCTGGTTTAGCTGTAAAAGTTTTCATTAAAAGCTTACCCAAATAAATAAGTTACACGTTGGCGAACACCCAAACGTTTTAAAATGTTGAGGTTCACACGACATTGTCCAGTAAACCTACCCCCTCGGATATGTTTCACCGGCACACAAAGTTTCGGGAAAAAAACTTCGTTGTAACGTGGGGTCGCAGGATTATAGAGAAGTCGGGGTCAAAGATCGACCCCTTTTGTGATTTGAATGCGGTTTTTCCGGGTTGGGAGGCGCAGCCCTTCCCCGGGGGCAGCGTTGCCGGTTAGGGCATATGCTCGCGTTTGAGGTACTCTTCGCTCTGCATCTCCTGTAAACGCGACAGGCAGCGCTGAAACTCAAACTTGAGTCGTTCGCCCTTATAGATATCAAACAGCGGCGCCGCCGCGCTCACCGCCAGCTTGACATGGCGCTCGTAGAACTCGTCCACCAGCGCAATAAAACGCCGCGCCTCGCTCTCCATGAGCGGCGTCATCACCGGTACGTCAAAGAGCATCACGGTATGGAACATGCGCGAGAGGGCGATATAGTCATGCTGGCTACGGGCATCCACGCATAAGGTGGTAAACGATACGGCGAGCGTCTGGTTAGCCACCCCCATCGTTGGCAACGGACGGTGGTTAATTTCCAGCGCTGGCGACGACGCGCGTTTTTCCCCGGCCAGCGCCAGCCACAGCTTGTCCATCTGCTGCGCGGTCTCTTCACCCAACGGCGACAGCCACAGGTGCGCCTGGGTCAACGTGCGCAGACGATAATCCACACCCGCGTCGACATTCATCACCTCGCAATGCTGTTTTATCGCCTCAATGGCCGGTAAAAAGCGCGCCCGTTGCAAACCGTTACGATAAAGTTCATCGGGCGGGATATTTGAGGTGGCAATCAGGGTGATCCCCCGGGCGAAGAGCGCCTTCATCAGGCCGCCAAGGAGCATGGCGTCTGTAATATCCGAGACAAAAAACTCATCAAAGCAGAGCACGTCGGTCTCGGCCTTAAAGCGATCGGCAATGGTCTCCAGCGGGTCGGTCTGCCCTTGCAGCGCCCCCAGCTCTTCGTGCACCCGCAACATAAAGCGGTGAAAATGAAGACGCTGCTTTCGCGTGCCCGGCAGGCTCTGATAAAAGAGATCCATCAGCCAGGTTTTGCCGCGCCCCACGCCGCCCCACATATAAAGGCCGCGCACGGGCTCAGGCGCTGCGGTTTCTCGCCGGGTTAGTAGCTTGCTGAATCTGGAGAGCAATCCGCCGCTTTGCGCCGCTGGCGCTTCTTGCGCGATAAGCTGTTGGTAGATGGCATCCAGTCGGTTAACCGCCTCTTTTTGCACATTGTCCGGCTGATGACTACCCTCCTTGAGGGCATTGAGATAACGCGATGACGGGGAAAGGCTTTGCATGGTATTAACGTTTTTCCTTGAAAATCGTTCCGATCCGCAGGGTTGGCGAAAAAAAGATCGTCCTACCCTACGCGATGCCGCGTCGGGATTCCACTTCTGCGCGAATAGCGGTTATAGTGGCATAATCAGGCGCAGGCAAGGCGCTTGTCGCCAACACCCTACGGAATCATAAGCTATTGGGAGAAGTACATGACCTGGGAATATGCGCTAATTGGGCTAGTGGTCGGTATCATTATTGGTGCCGTGGCCATGCGTTTTGGAAACCGTAAATTACGCCAGCAGCAGGCGATGCAGTACGAGCTGGAAAAAAATAAAGCAGAGCTGGAGGAGTACCGCGAAGAACTGGTGAACCATTTTGCCCGCAGCGCTGAACTTCTCGACACCATGGCGCACGACTATCGCCAGCTGTACCAGCACATGGCGAAAAGCTCCAGCAGCCTGCTGCCGGAAATGTCTGCCGAAGAGAACCCATTCCGCAATCGCCTGGCCGAATCCGAAGCGGGTAACGATCAGGCACCGGTGCAGATCCCTCGCGACTACTCCGAAGGGGCTTCCGGCCTGCTGCGCGGCGGCGCAAACCGCAAATAAATTTTGTTCTGCATTTTTAACGGGCGCACAGGTTGCGCCCGTCCTGTCTTTATAATCACAGCTATTATTTAATCATTATCCGCATTGTTACCCGGTTGAAAATTCAATAACATCAAGTTGTTTTGCGCCGTTTCCCTTTTACTTTAGGTTGCGAGAGCCGCATCAATGAAGAAACAAACCCTGCTGTTGAGTGCGTTAGCGTTAAGTGTCGGGTTATCTCTCTCGACGCCCAGCCAGACCATTGCGGCCATGCCGTCACAGGTGCCGGGCCAGGGAGCGCTTCCCAGCCTCGCGCCGGTTCTGGAAAAAGTTCTGCCTGCGGTTGTCAGCGTGCAGGTGGAAGGAACGGCGGTACAAGGCCAGAAAATTCCGGAAGAGCTGAAAAAATATTTTGGCGACGAGCTGCCAGACCAGCAAGAGGCGCAGCCGTTTGAAGGGCTTGGCTCCGGGGTCATTATTGATGCCGCGAAAGGCTATGTTCTGACCAATAATCACGTTATCAACCAGGCACAGAAGATTAATGTCCAGCTCAACGACGGGCGCGAATTCGAAGCCAAACTGATTGGCGGCGACGACCAGAGCGACATTGCGCTGCTGCAGCTGCAAAACCCCAGCAACTTAACCCAAATCGCCATTGCCGATTCCGACAAGCTGCGCGTCGGCGACTTTGTAGTGGCCGTGGGCAACCCCTTCGGACTTGGGCAAACCGCCACCTCCGGCATTGTCTCCGCCCTTGGGCGCAGCGGCCTGAATCTGGAAGGGCTGGAAAACTTCATCCAGACCGACGCCTCTATCAACCGCGGTAACTCCGGCGGCGCGTTGCTTAACCTCAACGGCGAACTGATCGGCATTAATACCGCCATTCTCGCCCCCAGCGGCGGCAGCGTCGGGATCGGCTTTGCCATCCCCAGCAACATGGCGCAGACGCTCTCTCGCCAGCTGATTCAGTTCGGCGAAATCAAGCGCGGGCTGCTGGGCATTAAAGGCACCGAAATGAGCGCCGACATCGCCAAAGCCTTTAACCTTAATGTGCAGCGCGGCGCGTTCGTCAGCGAAGTGTTGCCCAACTCCGGCTCGGCGAAGGCGGGAATAAAATCGGGCGATGTGATTGTTAGCCTGAACGGTAAGCCGCTGAACAGCTTCGCCGAGCTGCGTTCGCGTATCGCCACCACCGAGCCGGGCTCAAAAGTGAAGCTTGGCCTGCTGCGCGACGGCAAACCGCTTGATGTGGAAGTCACGCTCGATAAAAGCACCTCGTCTTCCGCCAGCGCCGAGATGATCTCCCCTGCCCTGCAGGGCGCAGCCCTCAGCGACGGGCAGTTAAAAGACGGCACCAAAGGGATAACCATTGAGGACGTAGAGAAAAGCAGCGCCGCCGCGCAGGCCGGGCTGCATAAAGATGACGTCATCATTGGGGTTAACCGCACGCGGGTGCAGTCTATTGCGGAAATGCGCAAAGTGCTGGAGACGAAGCCATCGGTTATCGCGCTGCAAATTGTGCGCGGCAACGACACGCTTTATCTGCTGCTGCGCTAGCTTCTGGCGTGGTCATAGTGCGGTTCCGGACATCACCGCCGCATGTGATGTCCGGATAACTCGTGGTATGCTGCTGCCGGTTCCCTTATAACGACGTCCGTATCATGTTTTTGAAGCTTTTACGCTCAGTTGCAATCGGTTTAATTGTTGGTGGCCTGATCCTCGCCGCCATGCCCTCGCTACGCCAGTACAATGCCATGACGACGCCGCAATTCGATAGCGACGACGACAAACCGGTGAGCTATAACCAGGCGGTACGTCGCGCGGCGCCCGCCGTGGTGAACGTCTACAACCGTAGCATGAACAACTCCTCCCATAACCGCCTGGAGATCCGCACGCTCGGCTCCGGGGTTATCATGGATCAGCGCGGCTATATCGTCACCAACAAACACGTCATCAACGATGCGGATCAGATAATCGTCGCCCTGCAGGATGGCCGCGTGTTCGAAGCCCTGCTGGTAGGCTCAGACTCGTTAACCGACCTGGCGGTACTCAAAATCAACGCCACGGGCGGCCTGCCGGTGATTCCCATTAACGCCCGGCGCGTCCCCCACATTGGCGACGTGGTGCTGGCGATCGGCAACCCTTATAACCTTGGGCAGACCATTACCCAGGGGATTATCAGCGCCACCGGGCGTATCGGCCTGAACCCGACGGGCCGCCAGAATTTCCTGCAAACCGACGCCTCCATTAACCACGGCAACTCCGGCGGCGCGCTGGTGAACTCGCTGGGCGAGCTGATGGGCATCAACACGCTCTCCTTTGATAAGAGTAACGATGGCGAAACGCCGGAGGGGATCGGCTTTGCTATCCCCTTCCAACTGGCGACCAAAATTATGGACAAGCTCATCCGTGACGGGCGCGTTATTCGCGGTTACATCGGCATTGGCGGCCGTGAGATCGCCCCGCTGCATACCCAAAGCAGCGGTATCGACCAGATTCAGGGAATTGTGGTGAACGAAGTGGCGCCTGACGGCCCGGCGGCAAGAGCGGGTATCCAGGTCAACGATGTGATTATCAGCGTCAACGGCAAACCGGCGGTCTCGGCGCTGGAAACCATGGATCAGGTGGCGGAGATTCGCCCTGGCTCAGAAATTCCGGTGGAAGTGATGCGTGACGATAAGAAACTGAAGCTGAAAGTGACCATTCAGGAGTATCCGGCCACCAGTTGATATGGGGTGTGGACGTTGTCCCGGATGCGCTGCGCTTATCCGGGCTACCCCGGCACCGGATGTAGCCCGGGTAAGGCGCAGCCGCACCCGGGACGGTCAGGCTTATTTATTCACAAAATCTTCGCCCAGCTGAATATCCTTTTTCAGGGTATCCAGCATACCTTCCAGCGCCTGCTGTTCGAAGGCGCTCAGTTTGCCAATCGCCTTGCGCTCTTCGATACCGTTTTTACCTAACAGCAGCGGCTGCGAGAAGAAGCGAGCGTACTGGCCATCGCCTTCTACGTATGCGCATTCAACCACGCCCTGCTCACCTTGTAACGCGCGCACCAGCGACAGGCCAAAACGCGCCGCCGCCTGGCCCATAGAGAGCGTTGCCGACCCGCCGCCCGCTTTCGCTTCAACCACTTCGGTCCCCGCATTCTGGATGCGTTTTGTCAGGTCAGCGACCTCCTGCTCGGAGAAGCTAACGTCAGAGACCTGCGACAACAGCGGCAGGATGGTCACGCCAGAGTGGCCGCCGACCACCGGGACTTCAATGTCGCCCGGCTGCTTGCCTTTCAGTTCGGCCACAAAAGTATTTGAGCGGATGATGTCCAGCGTGGTCACGCCAAACAGCTTGTTCTTATCATAGACGCCCGCTTTTTTAAGCACTTCTGCAGCGATAGCGACCGTCGTGTTAACCGGGTTAGTAATGATGCCAATGCATGCCTGCGGACAGGTTTTGGCAATCTGCGCGACGAGGTTTTTGACGATACCCGCGTTGACGTTAAACAGGTCTGAGCGGTCCATACCGGGCTTGCGCGCCACGCCTGCGGAGATGAGCACAACCTCTGCGCCCTGCAGCGCTGGCGTGGCATCTTCGCCAGAAAAGCCCTTGATTTTAACAGCGGTGGGAATATGGCTCAGGTCGACGGCAACCCCGGGAGTCACAGGAGCAATATCATAGAGGGAGAGTTCAGAACCTGAAGGCAGTTGTGTTTTCAGAAGTAGAGCTAACGCCTGACCGATACCACCAGCGGCGCCGAGGACTGCGACTTTCATCATAAACTCCTTATTATGGTTAGCTAAATATCTTGTTACTCCATTGCGGCGACCATAATTCACCCTGATAATCATGGCAGCGAACGTGGCAAAATTCTGCCGCACGGCTCGCTTTTAAAATATTATAATGGGTTTTTAACGATCGTTAGGCCAGCAAACTAAGCAACTAACACTAAGAGTCTACAATATAGCTCTGATATCGAGCGAAACAATATCATTTTCATAACATTTATTTTACTTTTGTTCAAATTTGCGACACATCACACACTGTGTTCGCCATAACGGATACTGATAAAATTTGCGTTACTCATAATATTATTTCAGTTATTCCTCCAGCGGATTATTTGCATAAAAATTCATCCACATGCATAATAATGTAGTTTTCACGACCTGAATACGGGTGGCTTATGCGAAGCTCGGCAAAACAAGAAGAATTAGTTAAGGCGTTCAAAGCGCTGCTTAAAGAAGAAAAATTCAGCTCACAAGGCGAGATCGTTCAGGCTTTGCAGGAGCAAGGCTTCGACAACATCAACCAGTCCAAAGTCTCCCGCATGCTGACGAAATTCGGCGCGGTACGTACCCGTAACGCGAAGATGGAGATGGTCTACTGCCTGCCGGTAGAGCTGGGCGTCCCCACGACATCCAGCCCGCTTAAAAACCTGGTGCTGGATATCGACTATAACGACGCGGTGGTGGTTATCCATACCAGTCCTGGCGCTGCGCAACTTATTGCGCGCCTGCTGGATTCACTGGGTAAAGCGGAAGGGATCCTCGGCACCATTGCCGGTGATGACACTATCTTTACTACCCCGGCCCGTGGTTTTACTGTTAAAGAGCTCTACGAGGCGATCCTCGTGCTGTTCGAGCAGGAGCTGTAATCTCTTCTCCCCCGCTAACCCGGGGGAATCATCCCTTTCGGCACTTCACGCTTCATTTTTTTAACACAAAATGCGATTTTCTGACGCAATTCATTCATCCCATCAATACCAGCGCCAAAAAGCGACGATCTATTAACCCATTAATTTATAAGCTTTTTAAATCCTGCAAGCCGTTCCGCTTACACATTTTTATATCGATTCAGATATAAAAAAAGGTTTCTTTACGACTTACTTTCGATAGAAATAATTAGCGGGGTATTAATTTTTCACGTTATTAGTGTATACTTGATTTTGTGATGAGGGTCACGAAAAAAGACTCTCAGGAAGAAAATACGACGAGGAAATCATTATGAAAATCAAATCAACTGTAGCAACACTTAGCCTTCTTTCCGTTCTCTCTTTTGGCGCTTTCGCCGCTACCTCTATTGACGCGCAGCAGGCGCAGAACCGTCAGTCATTAGGCACGGTATCTATTGGCGCGGTAGCAAGCTCGCCGATGGACATGCACGAAGCGCTGGATAAAAAAGCCGCTGAACAGGGCGCATCTGCTTATCGCATCATTGAAGCGCGCACCGGCGACGAATGGCACGCAACGGCTGAACTGTATAAATAATCACTACCCTTCACCCTATGAAACACGGCTCGACGGCACCAGGCATAAAAATAGCAGTTCAACCCTTCCTGCCGTCGGGTTTTGAGGAGAAAAGACTATGAAACGCAATCTCATCATCGCGACCCTTGGTTTAGCTTCACTGATGTCGTTTGGCGCAGGCGCCGCAACGCAGCTCTCCAGTGAGCAAACGCAGAATTTACAGCCGATGGGCAGCATCTCTGTTTCCCAGACGGCCAGCTCTCCAATGAGCATTCGTGAAGAATTATCAGCCAAAGCAGACAAAGCGGGCGCGACCGGTTATCACGTAACCGAGTTGCAGGAAGGGGATACCTGGCACGCTACTGCGCAACTGTATAAATAAACCCTCGTCGTCTACACTGACGACTTGCCCCCGCCTGTCGGGGGCTTTTTTTTGCCCGGCGCTAGCGGACATTAAAACGCAGCTGTCCCTCAAGCTCCTCTTCGGCTTCATCAAAGAGCAAAATTAACGCGCCAAAACGGCGGCGGGTTCTCTCCGGCAGGTGGATAAACTCAATCTCCACCGGCACAGGCAACTTTTGCGTCACGACATCCCATAGCGAATCCAGATCGGTAATGGCTTCCCGATCGATAGCAAACTGGCGGGAAAATTCGCGATAGAATGAATTCTGATTGTCTATCTTATTGAAATCGAAAGTGTAGGTAGTCATTATCCGCCATCCAGCCGGTGGGGCGGCAGCTGCCGCCCCGAATGATTATAATCCCCCAATATGCAGGGTTTTTACTTCCAGGAACTCTTCCAGCCCCAGTACAGAGCCTTCACGCCCCAGCCCGGACTCTTTTACCCCGCCAAATGGTCCCAGCTCGGTAGAGACCGCACATTCATTAATGCCGATCATGCCGCTTTCAATGGCCTGCGAAACGCGGAAGACGCGGGAAAGATTCTGCGTATAGAAGTAGGCAGCCAGCCCGAATGGCGTAGCGTTGGCGCGCTGAATAACCTCGTCTTCGGTGGTGAAACGGAAACAGGCCGCCACCGGGCCGAATGTCTCTTCGCTCGCCAGCTTCATGCCGTCGCTACAATCGCCCAGCACCGTTGGCTGCCAGAAGTTGCCGCCCAGCGCATGGGCCTTACCGCCAGCCAGCACTTTCGCCCCTTTGGCCACGGCGTCTTCAACGTGCTCGCGCACTTTGTCTACCGCGGAGGATTCAATCAGCGGGCCGACAACCACCCCCTCCTCCAGTCCGTTACCCACTTTCAGCGCTTTCACTTCGTCAGCAAGCTTTTGCGTAAACGTATCGTAGACGGACTCGTGAATATAGAAACGGTTAACGCTGACGCAAACCTGCCCTGCGTTGCGGAATTTGTTGGCAATCGCCCCTTTCACGGCGGCATCTATGTCAGCATCGTCAAACACGATGTACGGCGCGTTACCGCCAAGCTCCATGGAGACTTTCTTCATGGTCTCCGCCGCGTTACGCACCAGCGTTTTGCCAACGGCGGTGGAGCCGGTAAAAGAGATTTTGCGCACGTCGGAACTGGCCATAATGGCGTCGCTAATTTCAGACGTATTCCCGGCGACGGCATTGAGTACCCCGTCCGGCACGCCGGCTTTTTTAGCCAGCGCCAGCAGCGCGAAGGCGCTGAGCGGGGTGTTGTTGGCGGGCTTGATCACCCCGGTACAGCCTGCCGCCAGCGCCGGACCAAGCTTACGGGTCAGCATGGCCATGGGGAAGTTCCACGGCGTGATAGCCGCAACCACGCCAATCGGTTCGCGGGTGGCGAGAATACGCGAGCCCGGCTTCACCGGGGGAATGATTTCCCCGTTGGCGCGTTTCGCCTGTTCAGCAAACCACTGAATAAAGCTGGCGGCGTAATCCACTTCCCCCTCCGCCTCTTTCAGCGGCTTGCCTTGCTCGGTGGTCATCAGCTGTCCAAGCCAGCGCTTGTTTTCGATAATCAGTTCATACCAGCGATAAAGGATGGCGGAGCGCTCTTTGGCGGTTTTCGCCCGCCAGGCAGGAAACGCTTTCGCGGCGGCGGCAATAGCCTCCTCGGTCTCTTTTTTTCCCGCTTTCGCTACCTGAGTGATGACCTCGCCTGTTGCCGGGTTCAGTACGTCAAATGTCGTATCGAGCGATTTCCAGACGCCATCAACCAGATAACCGGTCTGGAAAAGTTCGCTGTCCTGCAGTGCCTGCGTTGTCATTGGTTCTCCTTCGCTGCAATTGACAAAACCTCCTCAAAGTATAGCCATAAAAAACCGACGCTTCTGGCGTCGGTTCGGGGGTTAGCTGCTGCTGGTCAGCGCATGCTGGTATTTATGCATTATGCCGACCAGACGGCTGACCGGCTCAGTGACCTGCGGCGGAGCATCCCAGGCCTGGAGTTTTTGCTGGTAGATATCCAGCTCCTCCAGCAGGCGGGAGAAGTAGTACCGTCGCTTACTGTCGCTGCTGGCGGCGATCACCGCATCTGCGGTGCGCCGGAGCTGACGGTGAAAAGCAGAGAGATCGCTGTTTACCGGCACCGGCGCGTCGCGCAGACGCTGATGGGCGATAATCAGGGTCAGCGCCAGGCGAAACTTCGGCAGATCGCCGGGGAATTTATTGAGCAACAGGAACAGCTGCTGGTAAAGCGCAGGCAGATGATTTTCCTTACGCCGCGCCATATTCGTCGTCATCGCGGAAACCGCCGCCGAGACAAACTGGTTCAGCAGCACACGACCGGTGCGCGCCTGGGAGTTATCCCTGACCAGCAGAATAACCAGCAGCGCCAGCGCACAGCCAACTATCTGCCCAAGGGCGCTATCAAGAAACTGGCTGAAATGAAACGTCATCGGGTTATCCAGCACGATGATATTAATGGTACTCGCCAGCGCCCCCAGCGAACCGAGCCGCCGCTTCTGCACTTCGATGCCGATAAAAAAGGCCAGCACCGCCAGGCTGATACATAACAGCAGCATGCTTTGCTGGGTCGACGGGATGATGACCAGGAAATAGAGCGCCCCCAGCGGCAGCGCCGCCAGCGTACCGTAGATAAAATCAACGGCCACCATTTTGGGGTTGGGCAGACGCATGGCCAGCGAGGTAACAACCGCAATCATTACCATCGCGCCGCTGCCGGATGTCCAGCCGGTCCACAGCCAGAACAGCGTCCCCAGCATGCAGGAGAGCGCCGTACGCCAGAAGTTGACCATCGCATGGTGCCGCTCCGCCGAAGGGGGCTTCACGATCGCTTCCGCTTGCAGCACCTCTTCTTCGGTAGCGCTGATTTTGGTGTTGCCCACCACGCCGCGTCTGAGCAGCAGATAGCGCGTCGCCGCCCCCACCCAGCTGTAGATAGTGACAGGCGTATCGCGCTCGCCGGTCCAGGCGATAACCCGGCGCATGCGCTTCATCTGTTTATGAATGTCCTGCACGCTCTCCACCGGCTCGGCAAAAAGCTCGCGGAACGTGTCGGTGATAAGCTCAGGCCGGGTATTCTGAATCAGGTAGGTTTCACACGCCTGGGTTATGAGCGTCAGGGAGAGGGTATTAATGACTTTCAGGCGTCGGTTTGCCCGCCCCCAGCGCGAAGATTCAATTTGCAGGTTGCTGCGCATCCCCTCCAGCGCCGTAGTGCGGCGCACCAGCGCCCCCCAGGCTTTATCCACCTCTTCGGATTCGCCATGCCTGATGCAAAGCTGCATCAGTTGATATTGCGCAACCAGCAGGCTGTCCAGCTCGCGGTCAATTTCGCGCTTAATGGAGCGGGGAGAAAAGAGCAGGTCCGCCACAATCGCGCACACAATCCCAATGACGATTTCGCTACAGCGTTCGACGGCAAACTGCGGCGTCAGCAGCGGCTCAGCCTGAATGGTGATGACGATAATCAGCGCGGTGTAGCCCGCCAGCCCCCAGGCATAGGAGTTCTCTACGCGTACCAGCGATGAGACCCAGGTGCAGAACCCGGCCCACAGGCAGCACACCATCAGCATCAGCAACGGCGCGCGGATCATCGCGATGATAATAATCAGCCCGGCAATACAGCCAATAAAGGTGCCGATAATACGCAACATGCCGCGGTAGCGAATAGCGCCCGACCACGGTTCTCCGCCTGCCGCAAACGCCGGGCCTGCCGCCACGATGGCGGCCGTCAACACCGCCCAACGCGGTGTTTCCAGCTGGAAATGAAAGCCGACGAATAGCGCCAGCACGATAGCGCAGGCCAGCTTTACGGCGAAGCGAATGTGCTGGCTGGCAATGGTGAAGATGCTCATGGCGATTAACCAAACTCGCGCAGGCGGTGGGCCAGTTTACGGAAGAAAGAGTCGTTGCTCTCATCACGATCTTTTTCGCCGGTGACCACTACGGTCGCGGTAGTGCCCGCAGGCCACAGGTTACCCTGCTGACGATCGAGATGAATGCGTACCGGCACGCGCTGCGCCAGGCGGACCCACTCCAGGTTTGAGTCGACCGTCGCCATGCCTTTGCTGTCTTTGCTGCTGCTGGCATTGGTGACGCCGGCGGCGATGCTCTCCACCGTACCTTTCAGTACTCGGTTACTGCCCAGGGGGGTGATTTCAGCGCGAAAGCCAGGGCGCACACCTTCCAGTTTGGTCTCTTCCATATAGGCCATAACGTAAAAGGAGTTCTGCTTAACCAGCGCAACGGCGGTGGAACCGCGGGTAATAAATTCACCGGTATACACGTTCAGGTTGGTTACCCAGCCATCAGCCGGGGCGCGAATCACCGTGCGCTCCAGATCCAGACGCGCCAGGTCGCGGGTCGCCTGGGCTTTGGCAAGCTGATGCAGCACCGTTTGCAGAACGTTGTTGGCCTGATCTATCTCCTCACGGGACATGGCCTGCACGCCCAGCTGGTTACGCCGCCCGGCTTCTTTCCGCTTTTCGTTTACCAGCGCCTGATAATAGGAGACATCAGCCTCTGCTTCTTCCAGCGCTTTCTGATAACGCGGCCGGTCGATGGTGAACAGCACCTGATCTTTTTTCACCAGCTGGTTATCGTGGACATTTACCTCAGTGATTAACCCGGCTACATCCGGGGCAATTGCGACCACATCGGCGCTAAAGCGGGCGTCTCGGGTCCAGGGGGATTCGGTGTAGTAGACCCATGCGCGAAAAATAGCGATAAAAGCCAGTATTACCAGCACCACAGTGACGGCGGTACGGGAAAGATTTCTTGTTAGTGTTTTCACTTCTACCTCAGATAAACAGACGCGACAGCAGGTAAAACAAGCAGCAGTAAAGCGCCGTATTAAACAACGCCGGATGCCAGACAAAATCGTAGATCCCGGTGGGGATAAGCACGCGGCGCACCAGCCAGAAGATCGCCAGTGACAAAAGCAATTCAAAGAAAATCGGTGGGAACGACAGACCGAACACCACGATAACAGGAAACAGACTCATGTTGACCTTGATTAGAGAGAGTGCAGGCGACAGTATTTCTTATTGGCGCCGCTACCAGAGCAGAAAGCAGAAGACAGGCGAAAGCGGCGCAGTAATTATTCAGCGAATAGTATATTAGCGTAACTGTTATACTGTTATCTATATTATGTGATCTAAATCACTTTTAAGCCAGAGTGAATAATGGAACGACTAAAACGCATGTCGGTGTTTGCCAAAGTGGTGGAACAGGGCTCCTTCACGGCCGCCGCCCGACAGTTACAGATGAGCGTCTCCTCCATCAGCCAGACGGTGGCGAAGCTGGAAGACGAGCTGCAGGTCAAGCTGCTCAACCGCAGCACCCGCAGCCTGGGCCTGACGGAAGCGGGAAAAATCTACTTTCAGGGCTGTCGGCGGATGCTCCATGAAGTGCAGGACGTTCATGAACAGCTCTACGCCTTCAACAACACGCCCATCGGTACCCTGCGTATCGGTTGCTCTTCAACCATGGCGCAAAATGTGCTGGCGAAAATGACCGCGGAAATGTTGAAAGAGTATCCGGGCTTAACGGTCAATCTGGTCACGGGTATCCCGGCCCCGGATCTTATCGCTGACGGGCTGGACGTGGTGATTCGCGTAGGCGCATTACAGGATTCAAGCCTCTTTTCACGCCGTCTGGGGACGATGCCGATGGTGGTGTGCGCGGCAAAGAGCTATCTGGCGCAGTATGGCACGCCGGAGAAACCCGCCGATCTGGTTAACCATTCGTGGCTGGAGTACAGCGTGCGGCCCTATAACGAATTCGAACTGATCGCGCCGGAGGGGATCTCAACGCGGCTGATCCCGCAGGGCCGTTTCGTTACAAACGATCCGATGACCATGACCCGCTGGCTAACCGCCGGGGCCGGGATCGCCTATGTCCCCCTGATGTGGGCGATCGAGGAGATCAATAACGGCAACCTGGAGATCCTGTTTAGCCGCTATCAGTCCGATCCCCGGCCGGTTTGGGCACTGTATACGGAAAAAGATAAGCTGCCGTTGAAGGTGCAGGTCTGCATTAACTACCTGACGGACTATTTCATTGATGTCGCGAAGCTGTACCAGGGGATGCTGGGGCGGGGATTGTGATTGCGGTTCTCCCTCAGGCCGAGGGAGAACGCGGTAGAAAACGTCGCCCGGATACGCGTTAGCGCATCCGGGACGCTGGCGGTGGTTACGCCGTGCCGCCCACGGTGAGGCTGTCCACTTTCAGGGTTGGCTGACCCACCCCTACCGGCAGGCTCTGCCCCTCTTTACCGCAAACGCCCACGCCGTTATCCAGCTTAAGATCGTTACCCACCATCGAAATTTGCTGCATCGCCTCGATTCCCGAGCCAATTAGCGTCGCGCCTTTCACCGGCTTGGTAACTTTCCCTTTCTCAATCAGATACGCTTCTGAGGTAGAGAAAACAAACTTGCCGGAAGTGATATCGACCTGCCCGCCGCCGAAGTTTGGCGCGTAGATCCCAAACTCCACCGATTCGATAATCTCCTGCGGCGTGGATTTACCCGCCAGCATGTAGGTGTTGGTCATACGCGGCATTGGCAGGTGCGCATAGGATTCGCGGCGGCCGTTGCCGGTCGGCGCAACGCCCATCAGGCGCGCATTGAGTTTATCCTGCATGTAACCTTTCAGGATGCCGTTTTCAATCAGCACGTTGTACTGCCCCGGCGTGCCTTCATCGTCAATGGACAACGAACCACGGCGGTCAGCCATCGTTCCATCATCCACGACCGTACACAGTTCAGAGGCGACGAGTTCACCCATCTGGCCGCTGAATACCGATGTGCCGCGACGGTTGAAATCCCCTTCCAGCCCGTGTCCGACGGCTTCATGCAGCAACACGCCGGGCCAGCCTGCCCCCAGCACCACCGGCAGCGTTCCGGCCGGTGCGGCAACGGCTGACAGGTTTACCAGCGCCATGCGTACCGCCTCTTTCGCCCAGGCATCCGCCCGGACATCACCGTCCACGTCACGCAGGAACCAGTCATAGCCAAAGCGGCCGCCGCCGCCGCTGGCGCCGCGCTCGCGTTTACCGTCCTGCTCCACCTGCACGCTGACAGAGAGGCGAACCAGCGGGCGAACGTCCGCCGCCAGCGTGCCGTCGGTGGCGGCAACCAGAATCAGTTCATAAACGCCGGTCAGGCTGGCGGTTACCTCCTGTACGCGGCTATCGGCAGCGCGCGCTACTTTATCCACGCGGCGCAGGATATCCAGCTTCTCTTCGCGGCTCATGCTCTGCAGCGGGTCGATGCTGGCGTAAAGCGCCTGATGTTCTACCGCGCCCAGAGTCTGTACGCGGCCGTCGCCAGCCTCGCGCACGATGGTGCGGGCGGCTTGCGCGCTCTGTTCAAGCGCCAGCAGGCTGATTTGATCGGCATAGGCGAAACCGGTTTTTTCGCCGCTCACGGCGCGTACGCCCACGCCCTGATCGATATTGTAAGAGCCATCTTTAATGATGCGGTCTTCTAAAACCCAGGATTCGTGATAGCTCGACTGAAAATAGAGGTCGCCATAATCGAGTCGACGTTCGGTCAGTTGGCCGAGAATGGAAAACAGATCCTGATGGCTCAGGCCATTTGCTGCCAGCAGGTGTTCACTTACCAGGTTCAGACTCATTGTTTGCTACTCGTCGTTGCCGCCGCAGCGGGCACTAAAAAAGAGGATATAAGGAGCTTGAGGCAATTCGCTGACCACGTCAAATCATTGCTTTTTATCTGTTCGCGGCTGGCGCATGACTTCATTAATCTGCGGTTTATCTACCGGCCCGGTGATCTGATAGCGCAGAATAGAGACTTTATTCCACAGCGGCCCCAGCACCTTACTGGCCGCGAACACCGCCGCGCCGACAATGGGGTTAACCGCAAACGCGGCCGCAACGCCCACGGTGGCGGAGATCTCCGGCGCGACAACCGCTTCGATATCAAGCTCGCGGCGAACCAGATCAACCGACCCTTTCAGGGCGATATCCGCCTCCAGGCCATCCACCAGCGTCTCATCGGTATGCAGCATACCGTCTTTAATCCATGCGGTGCTGCGAATGGAATCGAAGTAGAAGCCGTCATTGCTAAAGGTATCGCTGAAATCAAAACGCAATTTGCGCAGCAGCGCGTCCACGCTGAAAAGGCGTAGCAGCTGCCCGGCATGGCCGGTGCTGATATCAGTAATATCGCCTTTGCCAAGGCGGGTCCGTAAAATACCGTTAAGCGATGCTTCCTCTGGTTGCCACGGCGTGCTGCGCCAGTGCAAATCGTAATTCACATCGAAAGGCGCGTTGCGCACCGGCGTAGAGATGCCGAAGAAGTTCATCGCCGAATCAATTTTGTCGCCGTGCAGCGCGCCTTTAATGGAGGTGCGTTCGTCACCCTGGCGGTTAACCCACTCCCCCTCGGCGGTGAGCCGCGCGAAACCGATATCCACCAGCCCCTTCGCCAGGCTGAGGGTGTCATCCTTAACGGCGAAATCGCCCTCTATGCGGCCATATTTCTGCCCCCACAACCAGCACTCCGCACAGCGGAGCTGTAGATCGGGCCAGCCGGAAAAGTCCAGCTGCGACGCGCCCTTAAACAGGGTATCGGGAGACGAAATATCGTTATCATTCGCAGCGGCGGCCGACGGATTGTAATAGAGGTAGCGAATCGCCGCCTGCCACGGCGCATTATCGCGCAGGGTCAGCGTGGCGTTGATCTCGCGCCCCTGCGCCTCAACCACGGAGCCAGCCAGCTGCGGCTGGGCGACAATGCTGAGGTTGTTCCACTGCTGCCCGCCGAGGGTCAGCGCCGGGGTGCGCAGCGTTACCCGGGAAGGGAACTCGGTGTTGCTGCTGACATTATTCGCAACCCCCTGACGGAACAGCCCCAGCCACTGCGCGCCATCCATCGGCGGCAGGTTTAACTCTACTCCGGCCTGTTGAGGCAGCGGCGGCACCGTGCGGCTATCTGAGGCCCAGATAGCCCTGTCCAGCGTGAGCTTCTGGTTGAGCAGCCAGCGGCTGTTAAAGTGGTTATCGCCCCCGGCGCTGCCCGTCAGATCAAAGCTGCGCAGGTTCCCTTTAACGTTCAGCTTCACCGGCAACGATTTGCCCGCCGGCTTATCAAGCGGTGACGGTAGCTGGCTGGCGAGATTTTTTAAATCGCCTTCGATATCTACCCCATAACGCGCGCCAGCGTGGTAGGGCAAGTCGATATTCACTTTCCCTTTCCAGCCCATGCTGCCGCTTAGCGCCTTGCTGACCTGCGGCGGCAGAACGCCGAGGCGCGCGGGCTGCCAGTTACCGTTCAGGTTCACCGCCACCTGATAGGCTTTTTCACCTTCGGTGGTGGTGAAATCCAGATTGAGCGGCTGGTTAAACCAGGTGGCGCGCAGCGGCTCGCTTTTCAGGTTGCCGTTCACAAAGCTGAATTTACCGCTCAGGTCGTGGACCGTGCTGTTAAGGGGTTTGATAAACAGTGTATTGCGGTTCAGCGCCACATCGCCTTCGGCGGTGGTCATCTCGCCGTCGAGGGGAATATCGAGATGCAAGCGAGCGCTCACATCGCCATCAAGCTGTAGCTCATCCAGCGCGGCGGCGAGGGTATCGTCCAGCGGCGTCTCTTTGAAATAAGGCCCAACCGCCTTGCCCGGCCCGTTAATGTCGGCGTCAATCAGCAGCTTCTCTTTGATGTAGTCCGGGATTACGGCGGTCAGATTGCTGGCCTTAACGCCGCCGAGCGCCACTTCGTCTGATTTCATCCACAGACCGTCGTTGATGAAATCGAGATCGATGGCAAAATTTTTCAGCGCGGGCCAGCCCGGCTGGAAGGCAAACGTGGCGTTGCGCAGCGGCACCAGGACTTCAAACTGCCCTTCATTATGCTTGTAGGGGAAGAGATGCGGGTTGCCGCCATAGACCAGCGTGGCGTTCTCCGTCTGGCCGCCCTGAATCGCGCCGCTGAGGTAATCCACCAGCTTTTTGCCCATTAAATTTTCCGGGAAATAACGCCAGGCCTGTCCGGCATCGCTGACGTTTATCCCCGCGAGAATACCGAGCCAGGGCTCATCGCCTTCCGGCTGCAGGTAACGAAAGTCGCCACGGGCATGGATAGCATTGGCCTGAACGTCAATATTGCGCCCATCAAGCTGCAGCCCGCGCGCATCTTTTTGCCAGTTAAGGGTGGCGACGCCTTTTTCGATCTCCAGCGGCGCGCGAAACACCGTGGCGTAGGGCATTTTCGCCTGCGCGATCTCGGCGGTGACCCGGCCATCCTCTACGCTGCCTGACAGCGTGCCGGAAAGGTTCTCGACGCCCGGCAGCAGCTGCCACTGACGCCAGGAGATATTTTTCCAGCTTGCCTGAAAACGGGTTTTTTCGGTGGCCTGCAGAGGAATATCCAGCGCCAGGCGCTCAAGTGACCCTGCGGGCTGCATCGTACGCCATACCTCGCCGAGCGCAGGAGAGAGCTTTTCGGCAATCGGCAGCGCGCCTTTCAACGCGTCGAGTTCAATATTGTTCGCCCGCACGCGAAGCTCATCGCTACGCACGCCATCGGGGCCGCCCGCCTCCTGAGCAGGCACCCAGGCAAGCGACAGCGCCCCCTGCGGCCAGGGGCGATCGTCTAAGGTAATTCGCGTCACGGGGATGTCGAACTGCCACCCCTGCTGCTGACGGGAGACGTGCGCCGTCAGGTTGTCTACCGCCAGCCGATGGGTGGTTTTATCCCCCTGCCAGCTGGCACCCCCTTTTTTCAGCCAGACGTCGCCGCTCTCGATATCGCCTTTATTAAGCGTCATCCAGCCCTCAAGGCTAAAGCGGGCCGTATCAAGGGCGATATTGTCCTGCATCCATTTGCCAAGCCAGGGCTTAACGTCGATATCGTCCGCCTGCAGCCAGACCCGCCCGTTATTCAGCAGCCCGTTATCATCCCGCAGATCCATACGCACCTGCATGATGCCATGCTGCCCGGTCAGGCTGGAGAGGCTCACCTGCCCCTCCGCACGGTGGCGATCGGCGCTGTTAAGCCAGGTTAACTGTGGAATGGCGAGCTCGGCGCGCTGGCCGGACAGAGTCAGGAAGCTGAGACGGCTGTCGCGCAGATCGAAGTGATCGAACTGGCGCAGAAAGAGATCGCTGATACGATCGCTGGCCGGGCTTTCGCCGTCTTCATTACGCTGTATCGGGGTGTTGGTACGCGCCGCAAGCTGGTAAAAGGTGAGATCGCGAAACTGCGGGCGCAGATGCAGCAGGCTTTGCCATACATCCAGCGCCAGCGTGACGCGTTTAATCGAGAGATAGCCGCCGTCTTTCAGGCGGGCGTTGATATCGCGGACATCGAGGTTCGGCCCGTAGTTTTCCCAGCTCGCCTGCAGGCTGCTGGCTTCCACGGCAATGCCGGTTTCCGCCTCGATTTTGGCCAGAATCGCCGGACGCCAGCTGTCCAGATGGGGCAGCATAAGGCGCAGACCGCTTACCAACAACGCCACGATAACAATCAGCGTTGCCCCTGTAAGCAGTAAAATCCCCGGCAATCGCCTCACGCACTTCTCCTTGTTAAAACCACGGGGCGTCAGCCCTTACATCATCACCACATCAAACTGCTCCTGATTATAGAGCGGCTCAATTTGTACTTTTACCTGCTTGCCGACGAAGATTTCCACTTCGGCCAGCGCGTGCGACTCTTCCCCTTTCAGGGTTTCCGCCACCGCAGGAGAAGCATAGACCAGGAAGCGATCCGAGTCGTAGGCATGATGCACGCGCACAATTTCGCGCATGATTTCGTAGCAGACGGTTTCCACCGTTTTCACCGTGCCGCGTCCGTGGCAAGTTGGGCATTCATTACACAGCACATGCTCTACGCTCTCTCTGGTACGCTTACGCGTCATTTCTACCAGACCAAGCTGTGAGAAGCCGTTAATGCTGGTTTTCACCCGATCTTTACTCAACGCCTGCTCCAGCGAATGCAGCACGCGGCGGCGGTGGTCTTCATTATTCATGTCGATAAAATCGATGATAATGATCCCGCCCAGGTTGCGCAGGCGAAGCTGACGGGCGATGGCCTGCGTGGCCTCGATATTGGTGTTAAAGATGGTATCGTCGAGGTTACGGTGGCCGACAAACGCGCCAGTGTTGATATCCACCGTGGTCATCGCTTCGGTCTGATCGATAATCAAATAGCCGCCCGATTTCAACTCGACTTTGCGCTCAAGCGCCCGCTGGATCTCATTCTCGACATCGAAAAGATCGAAGATCGGCTGACGACCGCTGTAGTGCTCCAGCTTGCTGGTCATCTCAGGGATATACTCCGCCGTGAACTCCTGTAACGCTTCATAGGTAAGGCGGGAGTCGACGCGGATACGATCGAGATGGGCATCGGCGAAATCACGCAGCACGCGCTGCGCCAGCGCCAGCTCGCCATAGAGCTTGCAGCGGGTTTGATGGCGCTTTTTACGCTCCATCACTTTAGTCCAGACGCGCTTGAGATAGGCCGCATCGGCGGCGAGATCTTCTTCGCAGACCCCTTCCGCGGCGGTGCGGATGATAAATCCACCCTGCTCGTCGCAATAGGCGGCCACCACCTGTTTTAAACGCTCGCGTTCCGCTTCGCTTTCAATGCGTTGCGAAACGCCGACGTGCGACGCGCCGGGCATAAATACCAGGTAACGGGAAGGCAGGGTGATATCCGTGGTCAGGCGCGCGCCTTTGGTGCCCAGCGGATCTTTCACCACCTGGACCATTAAATCCTGCCCCTGACGTACCAGCTCAGAGATATCGCGTACGGTGAAGTTCTTTTGCTCTTCCCCCGCGACGCATTCGGTATGGGGCATGATGTCCGAAGCGTGAAGAAAGGCCGCCTTATCCAGGCCAATATCTACAAAAGCCGCCTGCATACCCGGCAGTACGCGACTGACACGGCCTTTGTAGATATTGCCCACGATCCCGCGTCGCGCCTCGCGCTCGATGTGGATCTCCTGCAATATGCCGCCATCGATATAGGCCACACGTGTTTCCGATGGCGTGACATTGACTAACAATTCAGCCGTCATGATTCTCTCTTCCCTCGCGTAACGCATTAAAATTGCTCAACAATTCCCAGGTCTCCACCAGCGGCAAGCCGACCACCGCATGATAGCTGCCATTAATTTTTCTGACGAAGCAGCCGCCGAGCCCCTGTATTCCATATGCGCCAGCCTTGTCCAGCGGCTCGCCGCTGGCCACGTAGCCGGTAATATCTTTTTCGGAAAGCGTACGGAAGGTCACCTCCGTCATCACCAGGCAATCCAGCAGATGCTGGCGATCCGCCAGCGCCACCGCCGTCATCACCTGATGGGTTTGACCGGAGAGCTGCCGTAGCATTTTAGCAGCATGCGAGGAGTCCTTCGGTTTTTCAAGCACTTCACCATTAAATATGACAATGGTGTCCGCGCCGAGTACCGGCAAATCGCGCGGCGCCATCGCCACGCCCGCCTGCGCTTTTTCCCGCGCCAGCCGCACTACGTATTGTTGCGCGCTCTCCGCCACACCACGCTGCTCCTCAATACCGGGGACAATTCGTTCGAAGCTGACGCCCAGCTGAGTGAGCAGTTCCTGACGACGCGGGGAACCAGAGGCAAGCCAGATATCTGTCATAAAAACCTTATTGCACGGCAAACTGCTGACGAATTTTACGCATTAACAGGAAGAGCCACGGCCAGAGCAGGCCATTAACAAAGCTGCTCCAGAAAATCTCAGGTTTAAACGAGACGTTAATCACCAGGAATTCAGCCCAGAAGACGATAACTTCGGTCGCCAGCGATAACACCATCACCATCAGCGCCTGTTGCCAGAGCGCCAGATTGCGAAACAGCTGAAACTTAAGCGCCACCAGATAGGCGATGATGCTCAACGATAACGCGCGTACGCCAAGCGTGGAGCCGCTAATCAGATCCAGTATGGCACCCATCACGAAACCCGTACCGACATTTACGCGATGCGGCAACGCCAGGATCCAGTACAGCAGAATGAGCAAAACCCAATTTGGCCGGTAGACAAGGATGTCGTCCGGCCAGGGCATAACCTGAAGCAGCAGAGCAATAAGAAACGAGAGCCAGATAACCCAGCGCCCCTGGCTACGGTAACTTGCCACTATTGGCCTCCCCGGCTGCCCTGAGCAGGCGGCGCGGCGATACCGGTTGCCGGTGCAGGGATCGGCGCAGGCGGCCCCATGGCATCAGGCGACGGCAAAACTTGCGGCATCATCTGCATTAAACGCTCGTTCGCCACGCGGTGTACCTCTTCCGGCGTCATAGGATTGGAGCCATTCCGATCGGCTCCCCACAGCAGCAGCAGATAACGCAGACGCTGTAAGCCAGCGGTTGGGCGCGCCTGAATAACGGTATAGGCGCGCTGGGTATCCAGCTTCACGGAGGAGACCACCCCAACCGGATATCCCTCAGGGAAACGCCCGCCCAGCCCGGAGGTCACCAGCACGTCGCCCACGCGAATATCCGTGTTGGCGGGAAGGTGTTCCAGCTGCAGGTCGTCGGTGCAGCCGTTACCGGCGGCAATCACCCGAATATCGTTACGCAATACCTGGATCGGCAGCGCGTGCGTGGCATCGCAAATCAACAGCACCCGGCTGGTTAATTTCGCAACGGCGACCACCTGGCCGACCACGCCTTTATCGCTGATGACCGGCTGACCTTCGTACACGCCATTCACGCTGCCTTTATCGATAACCACCTGGTCGCTATAAGGGTCGTTCACCGTGGAGATGACCTGCGTCACCATTTTTTGTTCGTCCTGGCGCAGCGGCGAACCCAGCAGCTCGCGCAGACGCGCGTTCTCCTGTTTGTATTGACCTAACATCAGCAGTTCGCTGTTTTTCAGCAGTAACTCCTGACGCAATGCCCGGTTTTCAAGCTCAAGTTGATCGCGCGAGGAGAGCGTTTGCGACACGCTGTCCAGTAATTCGCGGGGACCGTTGGATATAAAGTAGAAGGGGCTGACGGCAGTATCCATGTACGTTCTGATTTGACTGAACGTACCGAGGCGGCTGTCGGCAATGATAACTCCAAGCGCCACCAGCACCGCCAGGAAAAGGCGAATCTGTAGCGACGGGCCACGGCTAAAAATTGGCTTCATAGGCTTTGCGTATTCTCAGGCCAGGCAGATTCGGAGCACATTCGCGCTCCGAACCTGACGCAGACTACTCTTCGCTGAACAAATCGCCGCCGTGCATATCGATCATTTCCAGCGCCTTGCCGCCGCCACGGGCTACGCAAGTCAGTGGATCTTCTGCAACTACGACAGGAATACCTGTCTCTTCCATTAACAGGCGGTCGAGGTTACGCAGCAATGCGCCACCACCGGTCAGAACCATACCGCGCTCAGAAATATCAGATGCCAGCTCCGGCGGGCACTGCTCAAGGGCGACCATGACGGCGCTCACGATGCCGGTCAGCGGTTCCTGCAGCGCTTCGAGGATTTCATTGGAGTTCAGGGTAAAGCCGCGCGGAACGCCTTCCGCCAGGTTACGGCCACGGACTTCGATTTCGCGGACTTCATCGCCCGGATAAGCCGAACCGATTTCATGTTTGATACGCTCTGCGGTCGCTTCACCGATAAGCGAGCCGTAGTTACGGCGCACATAATTGATGATGGCTTCATCAAAGCGGTCGCCGCCGATGCGTACGGAAGAAGAATAGACCACGCCGTTGAGGGAGATAACGGCTACTTCGGTTGTACCGCCGCCGATATCAACCACCATGGAGCCGGTTGCTTCGGAAACCGGAAGACCCGCACCAATTGCTGCTGCCATCGGCTCTTCAATCAGGAATACTTCACGGGCGCCAGCGCCCTGGGCGGATTCACGAATAGCGCGACGTTCAACCTGGGTCGCGCCGACCGGTACGCAGACCAGCACGCGCGGGCTCGGACGCATGAAGCTGTTGCTGTGCACCTGTTTGATAAAGTGCTGCAGCATTTTTTCCGTCACGAAGAAGTCGGCAATAACGCCGTCTTTCATGGGGCGAATGGCAGCAATATTGCCCGGAGTACGCCCAAGCATCTGCTTCGCATCATGACCAACCGCAGCCACGCTTTTCGGCGAACCGGCACGATCCTGACGAATGGCCACAACGGAAGGCTCATTCAATACGATGCCTTGTCCTTTTACATAAATGAGGGTATTCGCGGTACCCAGGTCAATGGACAGGTCATTGGAAAACATGCCACGAAATTTTTTCAACATACTAAGGGATAATCCTGAAAGCTGGGGCGGAAAACAAAATCCGCTTACTTTACCAACCACGCGCAGCAGCGACAAGGCGGAAAAATCATCTGCTGCGGTGAAAATTAGTGCAGTTTGTTTCCTTTGTTACAAACACCCCAGCCTCCTTACGGAAGGAATATCGAATGGAGCATTCCCTGCCCTGCGTTTGCAACCTGTCAAAGGTAAAAACTTGCGTTCACGCTGCGGCATTCTGGCGGGCAGACAAGCACACCCCCATACGATACAGCGCGCGTTATTCTACGTGAAAAAGGCTTAAACGGCAGTTCAAACCGAGTATCTTTGCGAATATTTTTTCACGCTGGTATCAAGCGGCTGAGACGAGGCAAAAAAATCGCCCTGACCGCCGGAGACACCGCGTTCAACCAGCGTCTGCCATTCGCCGCGCGAGCGGACGCCGGTGGCAAAAACCCGCGTGCGCGTTCCTTTGCAGGCTTCCACCAGGCTTTGAACCAGCAGCTGGTTTTCCGTGCGTTTTTCAATATTCCTGACCAGCCCCGGATGAAGCTTCAACAGCTCCACCTCCAGCGCTTTAATCCAGCTGGTGCTGACCAGTGTGAGACCCGCTTGTGTGACAGCCACTCGCGCGCCCAACGCGTTAATTAACCGCACCACCGGTTGTAACCGGCTGATGTGTTGACAAACATCTGCCTCGGCAAGTTCAATAATAATCCGACTTCGCTGCGATTTTTCGCACTGCATCAAGGTATCGCGCAGCCAGCGCTGAAAACGTGGGCGAATCAACGACTCTACCATCACCTGCAGCGCAAGGGTCTCTTCCGGCCAGAAACGTAAAAAAGAGATAAGGCGGCTAACCTGCTGCCGGTCGTACTCTTCCGACAGACCAAACTGCAACACCATCGGCATATATTCTGCCGCAATCACCTCTTGCTCGCCGTCGTAGATGCGGCACATCAGCTCACGGTGATGCACCATACCCTCACGGTTGACCGCCGGTTTCTGGTACACCCGCGGGCCGCCGCGGCTTAGCATCTGTTCGATGAGGGTGCGCCAGCGCACGTTGCCGCGCCCCTGCTCCGGCAGGGAATCGTCATAGACGGACCAGCTGTTCCCCCCTTGCAATCCGGCATTACGGGCCGCCGCTTCCGCATGCTCCATCACCTGCTCGGTCGACTGGCCGCTACGCCAGGCACAGATGCCAATATGAATCATATCTTCCCAGACGAGCATCTTACTGGGCGGCAGCCCTTCCACCGCCTTTAAGATTTGCCCGGCGATACTTTCCGCCTCTTTAAGCGTGCGATGGGGGAGCAGAACGGCAAAATCGCTGCGGTAGTAACGCGCCAGCAGCGCCCCCGGGTAGCGCATAATAAATGTCGACAGCAGGTTAACCAGCATAAAGAGGTGGTCTTCCACCGCCGGTTTTCCCCAACTGTCACGCAGCAGATCAAAATCAGGCAGGCGGATCATCATAACGACGCCGTATGCGCCAACTTTCTCCTGGTCTTCCAACAGCGTCGCCAGCTGGTTGTCGAAGAAGAGCCGGTTATTGAGGCCGGTTTTGGTATCCTGGGCGACATAAGAGCGGATCATCGTGTCGATATGGCTACGCTGCTCGCTGGCAAAGTGGATTTCAGAAAGCAGTACATCCAGCGCGCTGCTGGCGCGTGAAGGCCATTCATGAATGGAACCGCGCACCCGTGCGCCACGCTCACCGTTAAGAATGCGGGTAGCGCGCATCTCCAGTAATTCCTGACCCGAAAGCTGACGCCGCAGCCAGCGCACCGACAGAAAAATGATAACAATCATAAAGCCGATCGCGAGGGTCAGCGGCACTGTATTCGCCAGCGAACTGAAATAGTGGGCCATCGGATCCTGGTAGAGCATGGTGATGGTCATACCGGGGTTCTTGATTGAATCAACCTGCAGTTTACGGTATTGATAGGCGCTGCCCGCGGGGCGGTAAGTGCTGTTGCGGGTATGTTCAAGAATGGTCTTTTGCCCCTGACGCACCTCGACGCTGACAATATCGACGGGCACCATCAGTTCATCCAGCCGGGTTAACAGAATCTCAGGCGGCATAGTGATCAAACGCGTGTCCACCACCGCCGCGACCGAGTGCACGCGGTTGGCGACTTTTTGCTGGATCGCGTTATAAAAGCTTAACGAACAGCCAAACAGGGTGACGAATATCGCCAGGCCCGTTAGCAGCGTTAAAAAAGCGGAAAATCTCGTCGTTAATCGCATCCTTGTGTTAACTCCGTCGTGTAAAAGAACAAGGCGCAATGACCTGCCGAATGCAGAGTAAGCGCTAACTTGCAAAACGAGACGGCATACTAACAGTCCTGCCGCGTCTGGCAACCCGTATTGCGCCTGAATATGCGAGTATAGTTCGCAGATTTTTTTTGCCAATCTTCGCGGGCACCCGCTTTCCAGCGCTTTTTTCAATGATTAGTAACACACTCTTGTTAGCGTTTTGTTAACGTTTCCACCATGATTAAAGAGCTAGGGTAGAGGATGACATGAAAGATGAAAAAACTGACCGAAGCCGATGTCACCGCGGAAGCGGTTTTCCTGCTGCAACGTCGGCAGATCCTAAAGACGTTGGGAATCAGCGCCGCGGCGCTCACGCTTGCCCCTGCCGCGCGGGCCGATCTGCTGGACTGGTTTAAAGGCAACGACCGTCCTAAAGCCCCCTCAGGCAGACCGCTGGAATTCAGTAAGCCCGAACAGTGGCGAAGCACCCTCGCCTTAACGCCGGAAGATAAAGTCACCGGCTATAACAACTTCTATGAGTTCGGACTCGATAAAGCCGATCCGGCCGCCAACGCCGGGAGCATGAAAACGATGCCCTGGACGTTGAAAATCGACGGTGAAGTGGCGAAACCCCTGACGCTCGATTACGACGATCTGACGAAAAAGTTTCCGCTTGAGGAGCGCATCTACCGAATGCGCTGCGTGGAGGCCTGGTCAATGGTTGTCCCCTGGATTGGCTTCCCGCTGCATAAGCTGCTGACGCTGGTCGAACCCACCAGCAAGGCCAAATATGTGGCTTTTCAGACGCTCTACGCGCCTGACGATATGCCCGGACAAAAGGACAGGTTTATCGGCGGCGGCCTGGAATACCCCTATGTAGAAGGCTTACGCATCGACGAAGCCATGCATCCGCTCACCCTGCTATCTGTTGGGGTTTACGGTAAAGCGCTGCCGCCGCAAAACGGCGCGCCGATCCGCCTGACCGTACCGTGGAAATACGGTTTTAAAGGCATTAAATCCATTGTCAGTATTAAACTGACCGAAAAGCGCCCGCCCACCACGTGGAATCTCGCCGCGCCCGACGAGTACGGTTTTTATGCAAACGTTAACCCGCACGTCGATCACCCTCGCTGGTCGCAGGCGACCGAGCGTTTTATTGGTTCAGGCGGTATTCTTGATGTAAAAAGGCAGCCGACGCTGCTCTTTAACGGCTACGCCGAGGACGTCGCTTCGCTGTATCGCGGTTTAGATTTGCGGGAGAGTTTTTGAGTGCGCTTAACGCTAAAACAGATTAGCTGGCTGAAAGTAGTGCTGCATCTGGCGGGCTTCCTGCCGTTTGTCTGGTTATTCTGGGCGGCATCGCAGGGCTATTTCAGCGCCGATCCGGCCAAGGATATTCAGCATTTTACCGGCAGAATGGCGCTCAAATTTCTGTTAGCCAGCCTGCTGGTCACTCCCCTCGCGCGCTATGGTCGTCAGCCGCTGCTGATCCGCACCCGCCGTCTGTTAGGGCTATGGTGTTTTGCATGGGCGACGCTCCATCTGACCAGCTATGCGCTACTGGAATTAGGGATTAACAACCTGCTTTTACTGGGCAGCGAACTCGTCTCGCGCCCCTATCTGATGCTTGGCATCGTCAGCTGGCTGATCCTGCTCGCGCTTGCCGCCACGTCTACTCAGTGGGCGCAGCGAAAATTGGGCAGACGCTGGCAACAGTTGCATAACTTCGTCTATCTTGTGGCGATCCTCGCATCCGTTCATTACCTGTGGTCGGTGAAGATCCTGTCGCCCCAGCCGCTCGTCTATGCCGCCATCGCATTTGCCTTATTAGCGTTGCGATACAAGAAGTTCCGTCAGTGGTGGCGTTAATGATTCGTTATGTGCTGTTCTCCGCAGTTCCCTTATCAATTACTGTTATAGCGCTAATAGCGGTTGATAATCTTCCCTGATAAGACCAGTATTTAGCTGCCAAATGCTACGAAATCGTTATAATGTGCGACTTTGGTTTTGCCGACGGGGTTTTTAGGACTCTGAAAAGGTGACAACCACGCAATCAAGGTATATGTTGTTTTTTACCGATAAATTGCAGGAGATACCGGCACAATGGCGCGCAGATTGCGGATTTTGCTTTTTGAACGCAGCCATTTTAACATGCCGGAAACAGACGGCTGAAAAGGCCCGCACCGTTCACATTGCAGTTCGCTTTTTATGCAGTGTTAGTACGCATGAACCTTTTCGTTTCCGCCCAGTCTCTATGAAATCGCTGCTGACGCCAGCACCCCTGTTTCGGCGTCGCAGCTATTCACACGCTTTACAGACGGCGGTAAAACGCCTGTCACAATCAAACTAAACAAGAGTACGGAACCCACTCATGGATATTCGTAAGATTAAAAAACTGATCGAACTGGTTGAAGAATCAGGCATCGCTGAACTGGAAATTTCTGAAGGCGAAGAGTCTGTACGCATCAGCCGCGCACCGGCGAACACGGGCTTCCCGGTGATGCAGCAAGCTTATGCGGCTCCGGTTATGCAGCAGCCTGCGCTTGCAGGCGCGGTCGCTCCGGCGGCTCCGGCCCCGGCGGCAGAACCTGCGGCTGCGCAAATCAGTGGTCACATCGTACGTTCCCCGATGGTCGGGACCTTCTACCGCACGCCGAGCCCGGACGCGAAAGCGTTCTGCGAAGTTGGCCAGAAAGTCAACGTAGGCGACACCCTGTGCATCGTTGAAGCCATGAAAATGATGAACCAGATCGAAGCTGACAAAGCGGGCGTAGTAAAAGCCATTCTGGTTGAAAGTGGCCAACCGGTTGAATTTGACGAGCCGCTGGTCGTCATCGAATAACGAGGCGCACATGCTGGATAAAATTGTTATCGCTAACCGTGGCGAGATCGCACTGCGTATTCTTCGTGCCTGTAAAGAGCTGGGCATTAAGACGGTCGCCGTGCACTCCACCGCGGATCGCGATTTAAAACATGTACTGTTGGCGGATGAGACGGTCTGTATCGGGCCAGCCCCGTCCGTAAAAAGCTATCTGAATATCCCCGCGATTATCAGCGCCGCTGAAATCACCGGCGCGGTAGCGATTCACCCCGGCTACGGCTTCCTCTCCGAGAACGCCAACTTTGCCGAGCAGGTTGAGCAGTCCGGCTTTATCTTTATTGGCCCGAAAGCCGATACCATCCGTCTGATGGGCGATAAAGTGTCTGCCATCACCGCCATGAAAAAAGCGGGCGTACCGACCGTACCGGGCTCTGACGGCCCGCTGGGCGACGATATGGATAAAAACCGCGCCCATGCTAAACGTATCGGCTACCCGGTTATTATCAAAGCCTCCGGCGGCGGCGGCGGTCGCGGTATGCGCGTCGTGCGCAGCGACACCGATCTGGCCCAGTCCATCTCCATGACCCGTGCGGAAGCGAAAGCCGCTTTCAACAACGACATGGTGTATATGGAAAAATACCTGGAAAATCCGCGTCACATTGAGATCCAGGTACTGGCCGACGGCCAGGGCAACGCGATTTATCTGGCAGAGCGCGACTGCTCCATGCAGCGTCGCCACCAGAAAGTCGTTGAAGAAGCGCCGGCGCCGGGCATCACCCCGGAACTGCGTCGCTATATCGGCGAGCGCTGCGCGAAAGCGTGCGTGGATATCGGCTATCGCGGGGCGGGTACGTTCGAGTTCCTGTTCGAAAACGGCGAGTTCTACTTCATTGAGATGAACACCCGTATTCAGGTAGAGCACCCGGTAACCGAGATGATCACCGGCGTAGACCTGATTAAAGAGCAGCTGCGTATCGCTGCCGGTCAGCCGCTGTCCATCAAACAGGAAGAGGTGCAGGTTCGTGGTCATGCGGTAGAGTGCCGTATTAACGCCGAAGATCCGAATACCTTCCTGCCGAGCCCGGGTAAAATTACCCGCTTCCACGCGCCGGGCGGTTTCGGCGTGCGCTGGGAGTCTCATATTTACGCCGGTTACACCGTACCGCCGTACTATGACTCCATGATCGGTAAGCTTATCTGCTATGGCGAAAACCGTGATGTGGCTATCGCCCGCATGCGTAACGCGCTGCAGGAGCTGATCATCGATGGCATTAAAACCAACGTCGATCTGCAAACCCGCATCATGAACGACGAGAACTTCCAGCATGGTGGTACCAATATCCACTATCTGGAGAAAAAACTTGGACTGCAGGAAAAATAGTTCTGCATTCCCAGCAAGAGGCCGGATTTTCCGGCCTTTTTTATTTCTGGGGCGACCCCAGGCGCGTAAGGTACAATCCCCACTTTCTTCATCCACAAGGGACAAACAATGGACAAGCGTTTTGTTCAGGCCCATAAAGAGGCGCGCTGGGCGCTGTGGCTGACCCTTCTTTATCTGGCTGCATGGTTAGTGGCCGCTTACTTACCAGATTCGACGCTGGGTTTTACCGGGCTTCCACACTGGTTTGAGATGGCCTGCCTGCTGCTGCCGCTGGTCTTTATTGTGCTCTGCTGGGCGATGGTGAAGTTTATCTATCGCGATATTTCGCTGGAGGATGACGATGCAGCTTGAAGTGATTCTGCCGCTGGTCGCCTATCTGGTTGTGGTATTCGGCCTGTCGCTATACGCCATGAAAAAGCGCCACACCGGCACATTCCTCAACGAGTATTTTCTTGGCAGCCGCTCTATGGGCGGTGTCGTGCTGGCGATGACCCTGACCGCCACCTATATCAGCGCCAGCTCCTTTATCGGCGGGCCGGGCGCGGCCTATAAATATGGCCTGGGATGGGTGCTGCTGGCGATGATCCAACTGCCTGCAATCTGGCTCTCGCTGGGGATTCTGGGGAAAAAGTTCGCCATCCTTGCGCGGCGATATAACGCCGTGACGCTTAACGATATGCTCTTCGCCCGCTATCAGAGCCGCGTGCTGGTGTGGCTGGCAAGCCTGAGCCTGTTGGTGGCGTTTATCGGCGCGATGACGGTGCAGTTTATCGGCGGCGCGCGTTTGCTGGAGACGGCGGCAGGGATTCCATATGAGACCGGCCTGTTGATTTTCGGGGTCAGCATCGCGCTTTATACCGCTTTCGGCGGTTTTCGCGCCAGCGTCCTTAATGACACCCTGCAGGGGCTGGTCATGCTGATAGGCACGATTGTCTTGCTGGTAGGGATTGTTCACGCCGCCGGCGGGTTAGGCCATGCCGTTGAAACCTTACAGACCATCGATCCGAAACTGATTTCCCCTCAGGGCGCGGATGATATTCTATCTCCCGCCTTTATGACCTCCTTCTGGGTGCTGGTGTGCTTTGGCGTCATTGGGCTGCCCCATACCGCCGTGCGCTGTATCTCGTACAAAGACAGTAAAGCCGTCCACCGGGGAATGATCATTGGCACTGTCGTCGTCGCTATCCTGATGTTTGGCATGCACCTGGCCGGCGCGCTGGGGCGGGCGGTGATCCCCGACCTGACCGTGCCGGATCTGGTGATCCCTACCCTGATGGTCAAAGTGCTGCCTCCCTTTGCCGCCGGGATCTTTCTGGCGGCGCCAATGGCGGCGATCATGTCGACGATCAACGCCCAACTGCTGCAAAGTTCCGCTACGATCATTAAAGATCTCTACCTGAATCTGCGCCCTGAGCAGATGAATAACGAGCGGCGGCTCAAGCGTATGTCGTCGGCCATTACGCTGCTGCTGGGCCTGTTGCTGCTGCTGGCCGCCTGGCGTCCGCCTGAAATGATTATCTGGCTGAACCTGTTAGCGTTTGGCGGGCTTGAGGCCGTTTTCTTATGGCCGCTGGTGCTGGGGCTGTACTGGGAGCGCGCCAACGCCGCTGGCGCGTTGAGCGCCATGGTCGTCGGCGGCGTGCTGTATGCCGTGCTGGCGACGTTAAAAATTCAGTATCTGAACCTTCATCCGATTGTGCCGTCGCTGGTGATTAGCCTGCTGGCGTTTCTTATCGGTAACCGTTTTGGCCGCTCCGTTGCCGGGGCGGATACATTGAGTGAATAAATAAAGAGTTTCCTATGCCGTGGATCCAACTGAAGTTAAATACCTCCGGCGCTAACGCCGAAGAGCTAAGCGATGCGCTAATGGAAGCGGGCGCCGTATCCATCACGTTTCAGGATACGCACGACACGCCGGTGTTTGAGCCGCTACCGGGCGAAACGCGCCTGTGGGGCGATACCGATGTTATCGGCCTGTTCGATGCCGAAACCGACATGAAAGAGGTGGTGGCGATACTGGCGCATCATCCTCTGCTTGGCGCAGGCTTCGCGCATAAAATCGAACAGCTGGAAGATAAAGACTGGGAGCGCGAATGGATGGATAACTTTCATCCGATGCGCTTTGGCGAGCGCCTGTGGATCTGCCCAAGCTGGCGCGACGTGCCGGATGCGAATGCGGTCAACGTCATGCTCGACCCTGGCCTTGCGTTCGGGACAGGTACGCACCCAACGACCTCCCTGTGTCTGCAATGGCTGGACGAGTTGGATTTAGCAGGCAAAACCGTTATCGATTTTGGCTGCGGCTCCGGCATCCTCGCCATCGCGGCCCTTAAGCTGGGCGCGGCGAAGGCGATCGGTATCGATATCGACCCGCAGGCTATCCAGGCAAGCCGTGACAACGCCGAGCGCAACGGCGTCTCTGAGCGCCTGGAGCTTTATCTGCCGAAAGACCAGCCAGAAGCGATGCAGGCGGACGTGGTGGTCGCGAATATTCTGGCTGGCCCGTTACGCGAGCTTGCGCCGCTTATCAGCGTACTGCCTGTTTCAGGGGGCCTGCTGGGCCTTTCTGGCATCCTCGCCAGCCAGGCGGAGAGCGTATGCGAAGCCTATAACGAGACTTTTGCGCTTGATGCCGTGGTGGAAAAAGAGGAGTGGTGCCGTATTACCGGGACTAAAAAGTAAGCGTAACGGCATACTGTGACGGCTACGTCATATTCATCAGCATAATGCTCCGAAAGGTGAAAATGGGAGTGAGATCTCATTTTCACCATGGTTTTTGGCGATTAAAACAGCAAATTATGCCGTCCGGACCGCCCTCTCTTTAAGAAAAAACAAGAAGTTTTACGAATTTATATTTGCTCACAAATCAATCGTAATTGCTTAACACCATGATTTTAATAAAATAATATTTTGACGTAATCGCACAGACCGGGATTCATTGATCTACGACAGTGGATTGCTCAAAGTTTGGCCTTTCATCTCGTGCAAAAAATGCGTAATATACGCCGCCTTGCAGTCACAGTATGGTCATTTCTTAACTCATGCGCATCGGAAACCACCAGCTCAGAAACCGCCTTATCGCAGCGCCAATGGCTGGCATTACCGACAGACCCTTTCGTACCTTATGTTACGAGATGGGAGCGGGGTTGACCGTATCCGAGATGATGTCCTCCAACCCGCAGGTTTGGGAGAGCGATAAGTCCAGGTTACGTATGGTGCATATTGATGAGCCCGGTATTCGTACCGTGCAAATTGCTGGGAGCGACCCGGAAGAGATGGCGCAAGCCGCGCGTATCAATGTGGAAAGCGGCGCCCAAATTATTGATATCAATATGGGCTGTCCGGCCAAAAAAGTGAATCGTAAGCTTGCGGGCTCGGCCCTGCTGCAGTACCCGGATCTGGTGGAGTCTATCCTGACCGCGGTAGTGAAGGCAGTGGATGTTCCCGTCACGCTAAAGACGCGTACCGGCTGGGCTGTGGAACACCGTAACTGTGTAAAGATTGCCCAACTGGCTGAAGACTGTGGCATTCAGGCTCTGACCATTCACGGACGCACCCGCGCCTGTTTGTTCAACGGAGAAGCTGAATACGACAGCATTCGGGCAGTTAAGCAGAAAGTTTCCATTCCGGTTATCGCGAATGGCGACATTACTGACCCGCTTAAAGCCAGAGCTGTGCTCGACTATACGGGGGCGGATGCCCTGATGATAGGCCGCGCAGCTCAGGGAAGACCCTGGATCTTTCGGGAAATCCAGCATTATCTGGACACTGGGGAGTTGCTCCCGCCTCTGCCTCTGGCAGAAGTTAAGCGCTTGCTTTGTGCGCATGTTCGGGAATTGCATGACTTTTACGGTCAGGCAAAGGGGTACCGAATTGCGCGTAAACACGTCTCCTGGTATCTCCAGGAGCACGCTCCAAATGACCAGTTTCGGCGCACATTCAACGCCATTGAGGATGCCAGCGAACAGCTGGAGGCGTTGGAGGCATACTTCGAAAATTTTGCGTAATAGAAATAAAGAGCTGACAGAACTATGTTCGAACAACGCGTAAATTCTGACGTACTGACCGTTTCTACCGTTAACTCTCAGGATCAGGTAACCCAAAAACCTCTGCGTGACTCGGTTAAACAGGCACTGAAGAACTATTTTGCTCAACTGAATGGTCAGGATGTTAATGACCTCTATGAGCTGGTACTGGCTGAAGTAGAGCAGCCACTGTTGGACATGGTGATGCAATACACCCGTGGTAACCAGACCCGCGCAGCCCTGATGATGGGCATCAACCGCGGTACGCTGCGTAAGAAACTGAAAAAATACGGCATGAACTGATACTAATCAGTTAAGTGTTTGTTTAAAAAGGCGCTACTCGGCATGGGATAGCGCCTTTTTTATTAGAATGACTACACCATTGACTACACCATTTAATAAACATTAACAAACTTTAACGAACAAGCTTGATCTCTGTGTAGGTTTAAATAAAGTTAGGAGGAGAAAAAATTACACAATAGGAATAAGCCCAAATGAAAGGTACTGAAATAAGTATACATATGGTGCCCCCAGTTCCCCTAGCTCCATCAGAGATAGCGCTTCTGCAAAGTGCATTATCTACTGTTCGTGATGAAGTTACGGACTGTCCCTATATTTCTGAGGCATTACGCGTATTACCAGTAAAAGGATACAGAAGTGCCATTACTGCCTACTGGAATGCTGTAGTTGATGACTTACGTAAGAAAATCATGCATCGCAGTCTTGATCTCTTCAATAAAGAATGTAAGCAAAAAAAGACATTAAAACCTACGAAGATTTTCAAGATTACGTTAGTGATTTTGATTTAATAGATGGCGCCTTCAAAATTGGTGTAATAGACCGGGAAGGCCATAAACTCTTGCAGCAAGCTCGTGATACAAGAAATCTTTTCGGTGGACATCCACAAAGTAGCGACCCTGATCTAATTAAAGTTGTAAACCTTATCAATGATTGTAATAAATACGTTCTTTCTAAGGAATATCCACCAAGCATTATTGACATTGCAACTTATTTATCAGAAATGGATTCGGCGACATTTAATAAAAATAAGTTAGCTGTTGAGCAGGCATTTTCCGACCTTCCTGATATTTATATAAGTGAATTATCAACCCGTTTTTTTGGTACATATTGCTCGGCAAATATTTCAAGTGAATTACGTAACAACATAGAATTTTGCGCACCAATTTTATGGGGGCTACTAAAAAAAGATGATAAAAGAAGAGTTGGACAACAATTCGATAAATATCTTGTTTCAGGAAACATAAGTAAGATTGAGAAAGCTCAACAATTTATTCTTCTTGTTGATGGCCTGATGTATATTAGCCCCGCATCGCGTAAAGTTATCATAGAGCCACTCATAAGTAACCTTGCAGAGTCTTTAGATAGTTGGGCTGATGAAGAAAAACACACCACAGCTTTAATGCCATTCTCAAGCTTTATCCCAGAAGATAACATATTCGAATTTGTATCAGCTATAACTAAGACATATGTTGGGCATCGTGGTTCTAGCTTCCAATATAGCAGAAAGAACTTTTATTCAGATGGGGCGGCACCATTAATTTTAGAAATGTTTGAGCACTTTGATATTAATAAAGTTTCAGCATTTGTTGAGGTTATAAAAACTGACAGTACTCTTAGATATAGAATTCAAGAAGATGGTCAGTTCTTAAGGCTTAGAAAGTTAGGTGAAACTTTACTCAACCAAAGCACGTGCGCTCCAACCGATAAAACTTTCTTAAAAGCTTTAACAGATTCAGGAAAGCCAAAAGAAATATTTTTAAAGACACTCCCCAAAATAATAGCAAAATGATTACAAGGCATGATGCTATTTTAGCATCATGCTTTTTCACCCCCATAAAAACACTCACTCCAAATAAAGTCTTAATATATAAATGAATTAGATGCCATCAAAATTCGCTAGCCGTTTTTTATAGCTACCGCTCATCTCAAAGGCAAAATCCTCATGCTCTGCCTGGAAGGCGCCGAACGCCATTAGCGCAGACACAGCCGGGTCGATCTTGTTGGAGGATTTCTTTTTGTTGGGCTTGATGTTGGCATTGGCGTCAGACTCCATCACCACGTTACCAATCGCCCAGGCCAGAACCGGATCACCACGATGGCGCACCACCTTACGGTTAACGAATACCTCAAAGGATTTAGCCACTGGACTGAACTTGATATAGGTTTGCGGGAACGGCTCCACATCAAGCCCTGCCCCCTGTAACTGGGTGCGTAAATGCGTGGCGTTCCACGTATCGAAGCCCACCAGCCGGATATTGAAGGTTTCAGCGTCGCGCAGGATATCGTCACGGATACGGTCATAGTCGATACAGTCGCCGGGTGTGGTGCGTATCCAGCCCGCTTTCACCCACTGGCGGTAGATGGCGCGGTTTTTGTTGGCGACGTTAAGCAGTTGGGCTTCCGGCAGATAATGACGGGTCAGCAGGCGGATCTCCCTGTCGAATGGGAACGCGTAGCTCACGCTGGTAATGTCGCTGGTTGAGGACAGGTCAAATCCGGCGTAACACTCCATCCCGGCCAGGTCTTCTTCGGCATAGTCGAGTGCACAGGCATCCCATGCGCCAGCACCCATCCACGGCGTGGAGCCCTGACACCAGATATTGAAACGTTTGGTGAGCATTTCCACCCATTGCGACGGTATACCCCGCGCTTTCTGAATGGTGGATTCCAGCTTCGCGGCATCAACGGAAACATGAAGGTTAGGGTTAGCCTTGATCCACATTTCCGGCTGCTCAACCTCGCTTTCGTCGTCAAACTCGTAGATGAGGACAAACAGCGAATCGTTGCTCTCTTCCCCGGCCAGAATCTGACAGCAGTAGTCATAATGCTGCTTACAGGCCGAGACAACGTTACTCCCGGCGGTGGTGATGGCGAACAACATCGCCTCCGGACGAGCGCCCATACCCAGCTCAAGCGCGGAATAAACGCCGTTATCCGGGTGAAGGTGGTACTCATCGACAATCGCCAGGCTGGGGTTAGTCCCTTCAATCGTGGCCGCTTTCGCCGCCAGCGGCTTTAACAGGCTGTTGCTCTTAGGGAAAATGACCTTGTGCGCCTGAATACTGACGCGCTTTTTCAGCGGTTTTGACAGCAGACACATCTGGCGGGCATCGTCGAACACGATTCGGGCCTGATCCCGGCTTACCGCCGCCGTGTAGATATCCTGCTGGCCCTTCTCCATCACCAGAAACCAGTTAGCCAGCATTGCAGCCACGGTGGATTTGGCATTTTTGCGCGGCACTTCAATAAAAGCGCTGCTGTACTTCCGCCGGCCTGACTCCCTGACTTTAAACCCCAGCAGGTTAGCAAAGGCGAACTGCTGCCACGGCTCCAGCTCGATAGGCTGCCCGCGCAACGGGCCTTTGACGTGAGGACAGAGCCGCGAAAACGCAATAAACCGCTCTACGGTCGCCACATCGAACACATAACGAGGGTCATTCAGGTCTGAAAAGTACCGTTCGACGGCCTGTTTCACCCGCTTACAGGCGGGAATTTCGCCCGTTTTTATCGCGTTTGCGTACTTATCCCAGACGGTCAAGATCGTCTTCCTCTTCCGTTTCTACCGGGTTACGGCGGCGGCTTACCGGATCAAACCCCAGCAGCGACGACATTTTAATCATGATTTTTTCAGCGTCGGATTTCGCTTTCAGCGCCGGATTGCTGGTGGTTGCGCCGCGCGAACCTTCGACGGAAAACCCACGCAGGGCAATGTCTTCAACGGCTTTCCGGTACATCGAGTAGTTAACGCAATAAAGCTCCAGGCTGTTCCAGTCGGCAGGAGTCAGATCTCCGCGTTCGGCCAGTTGCTTCGCTTTCGTCTTCCACTGCTGCCCTGCAATTTCATCAAGGTAAGCGGGTGGTTTAGGTGGTCTTGCCATAACGTCCCGTTTCCTTAAGGCTTACTGCTGTCAAAAAAATCACCGTGCGTAAAAATTTGAGGGGGCGGGCGGTGCCTTGCACCCGGGGTTTTGTCCTGAAAACCTCCCCCACCCTGCCCATGCGTCCCGTCAGCGGTTGCGGAAACATTCCATCACCTCCCGATCACGTTCACTCATACGCTTCACGGGCTGGCCCTCATCGCGTCTGACACGGCCCTTCATGAAGCCATCACGGCAGCGCATTAATGATCGGTACAGATTCACCACGTCTTTCTCATTCATCGCGTGCCTCATACATCCAGTCATTACGTTGTGCTGCACGCTCTTCCTGCTCGCGGTAAAGACCTGCTTTGCGCTGCACTTTGGTGATTGGGTCTTGCTGTGTGGTCTTCTGGTTATGATGCGTCTGGCATAACGGCTGGTGATTCCACTCAGGCCAGAACAGAACATCATTACCGCCGTCGACAGGGATGATGTGATCGACAATCTTTGCAGGTACGTAGAGGCCCAGCTTCTGGCACTCAACGCACAGGGGATGACGTTTCAGATACTGAGCGCGGTACTTCTCCCATGAAGCTGAATAACCGCGGGCGCGACGGTGGCCGCGTCGGGCATCCTCTGCCCGCCACGCTTCCCTCTTGTGTTCATCGCATTTGCCGGACTTCACCCGCTTATTGCATCCCGGCTCGGTGCACCGTCGTAGTGGTTGCCACGGCATCAGTACACCCCCACATCACGGTAGACAGACCACAAAGCAGAGACCGCCATCGGTATCTCTCTGGCGTCGGTATCACCAATCATTGTGCGGTACTCATACAACTGAGAGACGTACATCAGGCAGCCAATCCTGATAGCGGGGGTAAACTCCAGACCGTTATCAAATCGCTTGCCGATATGCTTCTGGCAAACTTCCAGTGCCGCTTCTATATACGCCTGTATCAGAGTGTCTTCGTAATCATCATCAATACGGCAATGCAGCTTTGCTTCTTCAAGTGTGATTTCTGCTGTCATTTTTCCGTTCCTGTCTTACAGAGAATTTCCAGCCGCGTACCTTCCGCATCAGGTACAGGAGGCCCGATAATATTGAGAGTGCTGCCAGCAAATGGGCCAGTGAGTACTTTCAGACGACTGGCGGCCGTGATATCACGGCGAAAACGCACCCACACGCGGATTGTCGCTTCGGCAAGCTCAGCACCTGACGCCATTAATTCCCGACCGCTGATCCCCTTTACCTCAGCCCAGATAGTTTCCCCGTCTTCCCATACCTGAATAACCTGCCCGGAAGGTGTTCTCGATGAAGTGAAAGTGCGGATAGTGACGCGATTTCTCAGTCCTCCGGCTCTCATTCGTCACCTTCCTTGTTGTCATTGCTGATCTTCACTTCCTGTTTCCATGCCTGGCTGTATTCGTCGCCACCTTCACGCGGCGGCATCCCCTCTTTTTCTCGCGCTTCGTTCGGATTAATAATCCCGTTCTTGATCCCGCGCTCATAAGTGGCGTAACGGTCGGTAGGGGTGGCACGAAGAAGATCGGCAGAGTCGAATTCCACCTGGTAGCGGATGCCCGGGACAGGTGATGCCACCAGCAGCGCGGATTTAATCTGCTGCTCGAAGTTGGCCAGCCAGGGGCGCATTGTCATGGTGAGAAAGGCGCGGCTCGCCTCACTGAAGTTGCTGTAGGTGCTGTTGCTGTATTCCTGCAGAAAGATGGGCGACACGTTGAACATGCGGGCAATGTCTTCAATAGAGAACCGGCGGGAGGCCAGCCACTCGGCATCCTGATTGCTCATGCCAAGCTGCTCGTATTCCATGCCACCTTCAAGGATCGGCGTTTTACCGGCATTTCTGGCACCTTTGTAACGCTCCAGCGCATCCAGCGCTTTCTTGCCGTTAGTGCTGTCGAGCCACTCTTTAGCCTTCACGATACCCGCCGCCATCATGCCGTCTTTCATAATGCTGGCGCCGTGGCGCTGCTGGGCCAGACCTAACCCCAGCGCCTCACGGCAGATGGTGATCGGCGAGCGCCCCAGAAAACCATCATCGGTCGAGTAACGCAGGTGCAGAATCTCTTCCTGCAGGTAGGTACGTACTACCCCGGTAAACGGTTCAGTGATGGTGTATTTGTACTTATGCTCGCCGATACGCTCAGGCACCACTGCACCCGGCGCATACGGATGCAGGGACTGCGGCTGGCCGTCTCGGCCCCACTGGATCACCGCATAGGCGTTACCGTTCAGCAGACAGTGGCGCATCATCGTGCGCTTGAACTGGTAAGGTGTCTGGCAGTCGTTCGGCTGCTCATTCAGGAGAAAATCGACCGGGTGATTGCTCAGCCATTCCCGCGCCTCGCGCCCGTTATCGTTGCGCACCCGGTACAGATAGCAGGGCATTGTTGCCACCGCCTCGCTGATAACCGCCACGGCATTCATTACCGCCGGCAGGGATTCCGCAGTACCCGCAGACACATATTCGCCTGATCCGGTATTTGGAATCCCTGCCATCGCCAGAAACTCATCAATGGTCAGGCTGCGCTGATCTGTTTTGCGGCCAAAAGGCCAGATATTCCACATATCACAGCCCCGCCAGGTCAGCCCAGCGGCGACGGTTATCACCAGTGCGCATAAGTTCAGGATGCTGGGAGAAAAGCGAACGGTGCGCGATTTCCACGCCGGATTCAGGGTAAGCAGGCATTGAGGTAACGGTGATTTCCCGCAGTTCGGCAGCGGTCACGGTACGCAGGTAAGGAGACTGGCCGACATCCCACGCCTCTTTCAGTGCCCGGAAACCAAAGCTCATGCCGGAAATATCCCCGCGCTCCACCAGCGCCAGCACATCATTACCAAGCTGAGTGTCTGGTGGCGTCAGCTCGAAGCGCAGCCCGGTATCATCTTCGGACAGTACCAGCGTGCCGGATTTGGTACGCCCCAGCAGTTGGGCATAGTTATGCTCATACAGCGCACGCACATCACTGCCGGAAGCCAGGCTGTCTTTAAACGCTCCCGGCGCGAACTGCTCGCGGAACTCATCCCAGATCACTTCTGAGAGGCTGTTCCAGCGCACCGCGTACCCCACCAGCTTTTTGTTGCTGGCGCTCAGATCGGAAGTGCGGATTTCAAAATCGATTGTTTTCATTGTCTGGACTCCACAGAGGGCAAAAAGGGGCCGGAGCCCCTTAAACATCAGATCAGGAACCGGAGCCGGAAAGCTCAAGCACCTTGATGGCACTGGAGTCCACCACACCACCGCCCAAGTATTTATCGGTGTGCACCTTGTAGAAACCGGGTTCGGTGATGTTGTCGGGACGGGTGCGCACGCCAGTGGTGTGATCCACGATGAAGTAACCGCGCTTGAAGTCGCCGACTGCCAGGAACGCTTCACCGGCAGCCGCATCAGGCATCGTCTCCAGATACTGAACCGGACGGCCCAGCAGGGTATCAGGGGAGTCAGCGACAAGACGATCGCGCCAGATGTAATCGCCGTTGCCGTTTTTCAGCTTTTGAAGCGTGGCGGCGGTGTTGGAGTTCATCACCCATACAGCATTTTTGCGGTATTTGGCTTTCAGCTTGTACAGCAGGTCGATCAGGCCATCGGAGTTAACAGCAGCGGTGGTCATCTTCTCCAGCGTGCCGAACGGACGGGTTTTATCGCTGGTGGCCGCGCGTGGATAGGACAGGAACCCTCTGGATTTTTTATCACCGTCGCCGTTCACAAAGTCGCTTTCTTCGGTAGCGGTGAAGGTGTCGGTAATTTCGGAAGACAGCCAGCCCAGAATATCCACCTCGGAGAAGTCGAGGATCTCCTGAGTTGTTTTCGGGTAGGCGTAGATCGGGTTGAGTTTGATATCAACGCGCTCCATCTTCGACGTGCTGGTTTCGGTACGTGCTTCGCCTTCGGTGCCACGTTTAACGGTAGTCCCACCCACAGACACCAGCTTCTGGTATTCATTGGTTTTAGTGGTCTTCACCGTGGCGATAGAGCGCATAATGCTGTCATCCTGCAACTGGCGCATGATCTCTTTGTCCAGCTCAGGGATAACGGTATAGCCGCCGTCAGCCTGCACCAGCGTGGAAAGAGAACGGGTATCGCCGGTCATGATGTAGTGGCGCAGCTCATCGTTGCTCACGCCTTTACCTTCAACAGAAGTACCAGGCAAATTGCGCTGATCGTCAGCGACAGCTTCAAGGCGGGTAATTTCAACTTCAAGCGCATCAGCCTGGGCGCGGAGTTCGTCGAACTGCTTGCCCTCTTCATCGTTCAGGCTGCGCTTTTCGCTGTCGGCTTTTTCCAGCAAGGCGCGCATCTGGGTTTTGAGTGCTGCTTTCTGCTGGCGTAATTCGAGTAATTTCTTCATGGAGTGGTTTCCGTAACAATTAACGTTGAGACGTGAAACCAGCGCTTGGAGGGAAGGCCGTCAGTAAAGGAGCCTGTCTGATGGGCAAAAAACCTGACGGCCAGTGGCGGCTCACGTCTGAGTGCCACTCTTTAAGATATATATTGAATTATTGATGTAAACGAGTATTTTTTGATTCAAACAGCAATGAACAACATTGAACAAATAATTTACAAAGCAAGGACCGATTAATGGAAAAAGAAACAATCTTTAATAACACCTTTGGTTTGGGCAATGGTCGATTTGATTGGCTGAATGCTTGCGTCGGAACGAATGGTTTCCCTGACTCATTAACTTATGCTGAAGGTTACCTTAGAACCCCAGAGATACTTACTGACTATATATACAAAAATAACAAGAGAGGAGAAGTTGATTTACTTGTTTATCCGATTGCCTACTCTGCCAGGCACGGAATTGAGCTTTCTCTAAAGACTATCCTCATTGACATGGCAGATCTCCGAGGATTGGCGATATCAGTTCCTGATGTGACAAAAATCCACAGCATCAAGAAACTATGGGATGCCACGATTAATGTCGCTGAGAGGACAGATATACGACTATTTCACATTACAAAAAAATCGAGCCTTATATATTAGACTTTGTGGCTATAGACGACACAGCACAAACTTTTAGATACCCTGAGTCCAATGTCGGAGCGACACATTTGGAAAAAACACCAATCATTAACCTTGTAAGATTTGTTGTTTATTTCAAAAAGCTCACGGAAGGTTTGCGAGAAATAATTAAGCTCACTCTAAATCTGAAAGATGAGTATAAAACAGGTACGTTTACCGATAAATTTTCACGCCGTGATCTAATCAAGCTTTCAAAAGCTCTAGGTAATAAAAATGAATGGGTAACTACACTTACAGTGAAAAAAAGGAATTCATCAAGAAAAATTTAATCTCAATAGCAACAAACAACTTATAAAAGCAATCGACAAAATTGTTGTAAATAGATACCTATCATCTTTAATTGGCGTTGAATTTCCACTTAAACATAGCGGGAAAAATACACTATTGCGTTTTAAAAAAGCTTGGTACGCACTACATATAAAAGACGTAATGAAAAAAATAGCGTATTTCTGGACCCTCTACAGGATTCAGGCATTAGTTTATCCGATATCAGAGCAGAAGATTTTTTAGACTACCTACGGTTAAAAATGCACATCACCACTACTTACCTACCTCTCTTTTCAGAGGAAGAATTAGCAGATTTAACCACATTGATTATTATGGGCCGACAATCCAATCAATATTACGCAGAAGATTATGAAAGAGAATTTGAAAGAAATTTAAGAGATGCACAACAAGATAAAAATGAAGCCTTCCGCTACATTATCGACAATACCGCTGCTTTATATTACATTCGAAAAGCTTTAAAATTATTGGGCTGCAAACAACTTTCAGTTGAAAGTCACTTTAATTATTGAAACATTCAGGGGCTTGGAATCAGCCCCTAACAAATTTCTAGGCAGAAGGCATTCTGTCTCTGTATTGTTGTAGATGCTCAATTATTGCATCTAGTTGCTCCTTGTTTGTTGCCAAGATTTCATCGGAAAGAGTGCTGCGAACAAAATCATGATGATCCATCCAGAACAAAGCACCATTAGCTAAAATCTGTTGGTATTCTTTCGTTGACATTGAGACCATATCATGAAGCCCGTAATAATCGTAATGTTCCTTTATTTCATGAATCGTAATAGGCATAAATTCTCCTTGTTTGTCTAACTTGCCGCATTTAGTGCCGCGTTTAGTAATGCCGCACTTAGCGCCGCACCAGTTATCTCAAAAAATCATGCAAAACCAGTAATGACGGTGGTTTCAGTGAAATGCCGCACTTAGCGCGTGTATACAGGGGCTAAGTGCGGCATTTGGTCATAAAACATACTAAATGCCGCACATGCCGCACTTACCGCCGCATTTACTCGACTGTTACCGGGTAAAGGTTCTCACCCTCGATGCGAATAATTTGCTCACTCTCCAGCTTGTCCAGCCAGCGCGAGAATGACTTTCTCACTTTATCTGCCCCCAGTGTTGCACGCAGATCATCTTTAATGACGGAGATAGTGCATGGCTCCCCCTTAGCTGTGCGGCTGCGTACTGCCTGCCATAATGCATGGTGGTTATCGCTAAGACGGGTTACATTGGCCAGCTCAGGCTCAACCTCTTTAGCCTCTCTCGGCTGATCGTGCACAACCAAAGAGCAAACAAGCTCGCCATCTTCATCGGTGTAAAGCTCTGCCGTTCTAAGGTCATACGCCTTACGTTCTGGCTCTTCAGCATCTTTCATCTTGGTACAGGACAGGATCAGTGCCTGCCCTTCTCCCTCCCGCTTCACATTGAATTCAGCATCCAGCGCAGCCCGGAAAGAACTGGAACCGCGCGCGCCTTTGGCCTCATCCTTGCCGGAGTGGTGCACCACCAGCACCGTGGCGCCGGTTTTCTGTTTGATAACGTCGCAGCCCTCGATAAACGCCCCCATATCGCGGGCATCGTTTTCATCATTACCACCGAAACAGCGGGCCAGAGTGTCGATCACCACCAGGCGAACCGGCATGCCGCATTCCGCAGTGATCTGCCTTGCGGCAAGAATCACCTCTGATACTTCGGATTCACGCACCGGGAACACCGGGCGATTCACCAGCCAGAGATTGTCCACCTGCTGCCCGTGCACCTGCTCCCATGCCCTGATCCGGCGTGGCACACCCACACCACCCTCACCAACAACATACAGCACCGCGCCCTGTTCAACTTTCCGGCCAGACCAGACAACACCAGCGGCAATGTGACAGGCCAATGACACTGCGAGGAAGCTCTTATACGAACCGCTCGGGCCGTAAATGCTGCACAGGGACTGAGCAGGGAGCATATGCTTGATCACATAGTCCTGCCGGACGTTATATCCCTCAGAGCCACGGGTAAGCGGTAACTTTGAACGTCGATCGCCAGTAGTGGCATCAGGGAAAGCACGCTGAATGCGCTGTGTGTCCGCCAGCAAGGTATTCATTTCAACCTCGCCTATCTCCTCCACCAGTACAGAACGGCGGGCAATAATCATCTGCTTACGGTCGGTATCGAGATAACCGGCATCACACAGATCCTCATACGACATTTCTACGATCTGCTTTAACCGAACCGCCAGCTTGCCGTAGCGGGTTGTCGGGTCTTTGTGCTGGTGGAGCGCTTTATCAGCATCCGTGCGGCTGTAGTTCCGGCCATGCGCCCACAGATACGAACAGGTAAACAGTGCATCAGATACTGTCTCTACTGCTGCGAGTTGAGCCGTCATTGCGGGATACCTCCGCTCATCTGGAACTTGCCAAGCAGTGGATGAAACCAGTAGGCCGAACCGTATTTACGTTTGGCGCTGCGTAGCACCAGCCGTGCCGCCTCCCTGAATTTTTCATCAGGTGCAATGAATCCACCGGATCTCATTTTGACCAACATAACGCCGGTGTTTTTCGCCAGTTCTTCGGCCTTTTTAGTCGATATGCCAAACTCGGCCGCCAGTGTGGCAACAGGTGTCATCCCCGGCGGGATCTCCCCGCCCTGGCTGTCAGTCAGTGAGCGGACATGCTGCTCAAGCTCAAGCACGCGGTTAACCAGCAGATCAACGCGCTTTTCCAGTTCATTGAATTTAACGTTGCTGATCATGACTTTTTCCCCTTGTCACGCTGGGTGCGCACATAGTCCGCTGCATCACTGTTTTGATTCAGAGCCTGAGCCATTCTCGGAAGGTGACGCAACGCGTGGCTGATAAGCACCAAATCCCGGCGCGCATCTTCATCGGAATAGTCTTCTGCATTGGTTGCATCGAACGCCAGATTGCCAATCAGCGTGAGCGCACTGTTGATGGCAAATGCGCCAGCAGCATAGAGATCACTGGATTCAGCTAAATCCTGATCAGAGAAGTGCTTAAAATCGGGCGTACTCTTTACAAGCTGATGGTAAATATCACGCATTTTTACGCCCTCCTTCATCACGGAAGGCCTGGTCAATTTCACGAACACGAAACAGTGCCTTATCCAGAAGCTCGAAGGAGAGCTCATTTTCATCAGGATCTGTCCCATGCAGCTCTGCGCTGGCAGTCAAAAGGGCGCTCAGTCGGCGGAACTCATCTTCAAAATCGAGATCTGCAATTTTCCTGATCATGAAAGCTCCTCCGGTGCTGGCAGACGAGCAGCCAGAGAAAGGATGAAGTGTGGAGCCAGAATGCAGCGAGCTTCGCGCTCGGTTGATGCCTCAACTGACAAGCGGCATGGTTTAGCTTTTTTATCGTGACGGTTCAGCGCCAGAAAACGCCAGATGTAAATATGCCGCCCTTGCGGGTGTGTGATAAGATCTTTCATAGCTGCCTCGTTACTTGCGATAACGTTGGTGGTAAGAGGCCCGGTTAGTGTTGACGCACTGCCGGGCTTCGCATTTTCAAGGTGTATTTCACCTTCACTTTTAAAATTAGCCCAAAGTGAAATACACCTCAAGCCTTTTCTTCTCATTTCTTTTGCGTATACTGACATACACCTAACACATGGAGTTTCAGCAATGGCAACTGGTGCGAAGAACGCAAAATCACAAATGACCACCGTAAGAATCCCCCACGAAGTCATGGAAGACATTGAACGGCTCAGGGAAGAGGGCGAGAGCACTGCTGGTTTTTTAGTCACCGCTGCTAAGGGCGAGATCAAACGCCGGCAGCGCAAAAATGCCAAAGAAGCAGATAAAAAGTGATACCCAAATCCCAGGTAACTGTAGGCGGAATTCCGCCCTCGGTTAAAAATCAGTCGCCCCAAATCTGGGGAGATTGCAGGGGTTACAAAATTTTTATAGGTCTGCGCCGATGGCGCAGACCTCTGCCGGGTGCAAGCCGCGAGTTGCAGATTTGCAACACGGTTACTCGGTAACTTCCACCAGTGGTGTAAGTCAATAATCTCTGAGATTTCGGTGGCGGCTAACTCCCTCCAATGGAGGACGTTAGGATCGGCTGAAATTTCAATGCCCAACAACTCACCCCATTGGGGGAAGTTAAGCGCTCCTGTATTTGCAGGAACGGTCAGGCTTTGACCACCAGCGCAACGCCTGGTATGCTGATCCTGTTTCGTTGTAGTGCATTGGCGGCCATGCGGGGCCGCCTTTGTTTTATCTGGCATGACCCACCCCTTACGCTGCTTTGCTGCGGCTCTGCTGCCAAGCAGAAACTTCGGACAATAGCCAGCCAACAGCGCGACCACCCAACTTACGGCGGGCCGGAAACTTTCCCTCTTTTTCCATCATGTAGCGGGTAGTGCGGCAAATACCAGTTAACTGGCGACATTCAGCCTCGCGGATGACACGTTCTGCGAGTGGAAATGGTTGTTTTAATTGATTCATAAAGAAACGCCCTCGTTCATTAATATTCAATAAGCGAGGGCATTAAATATCGGTACATGATATTGCTGTGGAATATTCCAGATAAACTATGGAAGTTCCATTAACTCTTATCTATATCAATGTCCTTGAGCCATGTCTCGATGGCCTTTCCGCTTGGAATTCGAAGCCCTTTGCTTTCGAAATCAACTTTTATTTTACTTCGAGGGTTATCAAGAAATTTACGTGGGCTTTCTGCTGCCTCTTCGCCATAGCAGACATACAGTAAAGATTTAATAAACATCGCCCTGTAATTCATAGTTTTTGGATTATTTTCTGCGATGATATTGTTAGGTTTTTCATCCTGAAAATTTGCTAATGATAATAAAACTTTCTGTCTTACACCTGAGATCAGTTCAATGCTTTCTCTAGATATAAACAAATCAGAGACGGAAAACTCGCTGCCACCCCAGTATGTTGCATGTCCTACCCACTCATGCTTGCATCTGAATGGCCTAACAGTATGCAAATTAACCATACCGTCATCAATTGAAAAATTAGCCAACTCCCAAAAACCAGATAGATTACACTCCAAGGTATACTCAATCATGTCATGTTCAGCATTGATCTCACCATTGAATTCATAATCTTCATAATCATCTGGTGTAAGTGAAAACGAGCAAAACTGAGACAAAAGAAAATCGCCAAGACCTGGATCTATGTCCCGCAGGCTTTTGTATAAATCAACGCTATCACTGAATTCAATTCTCGCGGCGCCTGAAACTTTATTTGTGAATTTAACCATCAATGGGATAGCTCTTATTTCTGCCCAATGTAATAAATCTTCTAATTCACATCCAAGTAATCGGCTGGCCCGGTCAAGTGAACAATATTCTAATGCAGGTAAATCGAAGTCTTTCATTTTTCCATCTCCAGAATAGCAACGTTGGAATAGTCAGAAGAAATAACCTCTAACCGCTCCATCCATTTATTCAACGCATCCAGTTTCTCAGGAAGGTACTGACTGCGGTTATATACGGCCATCACGCCGCCCAGCGTATGCCCCAGCAGTTGTTCAACAACATGAGGCGCAATCCCCATATTGTTCAGTGTGGTGGCGAATGTGCGGCGCAGGTCGTGGAGCGTCCAGGGTTCGGCGTGGCCAAGACGTTTATAGATACCCCGCCCCCACTGGCTGACAGCTTCCGGTTTCTTCATTTCGCCCAGCAGCAGGCCGCTATCCCGGTTTTGCTCTATCAGGGCAGTGATAAACGGCCTTATGGCATCGGGTACCGGGCGCAATATCTTCTCGCCGCCCTTACTGTGCTCCTTCGGCACTGTCCAGATCCAGTCCTGCAAATCCCACTCCCTGATCGCTGATAACCTCAGTTCCTGGGTGCGGCAGCCGAACACCACCAGCAGGCGCAGCAGCGAGGTATAGTAAGGTTTGAATTTCAGACCGGTACTCTCGCGCCAGATATCGGCAAGCTCCTGCCGGGTATGCTCCCTGTCGCGCTTCTCCTGCTTTTTACCCACATCATCAATGGTCAGATCGCTTAGCGCGTTACTCGATGCGTAGCGGTGAACACGGCAGAATTTCAATGCCTGTTTGCACATCTGCAAGAGGTAGCCGGCGGCAACCGGTGCATTTTTACTGACGCGGGAAAAACACTCCAGCCAGTGGCGAGTTTCACACATCGAAAGCGGGTGATCACCTATATACGGAAAGATATGCTTATTCAGTTGCTCGACGTGCTTATCAACGTTCGCGCGACGCCGGGAAGCATACTCACGGATCCAGTAATCAAGTGCTTCTTTTACCGTGACAGGCTTTAAGGCTTCCTGAGTGGCGATGTTGAGATGGTGCTTCGGGTTTTTACCCTCGGCCAGCCAGGTGCGGCACTGCTCCCGCTTTTCGCGCGCTGACTTTAGTGATAGGTCAGGATAGTTACCCAGCTTCATACGCTGCGGCGCTGTGGTGCGGCCGCCAATACGGTATGTGTAATACCAGGTCATGACGCCAACCTTTGACACCTTGACGCTCAGGCCGTCTCCATCGGCGTAAAAGCTGTCGCCGGGGCTTTCCCTCCCGATCATCTTACGCAGCGATGTATCGCTTAATTTATTCGTACCACCAGCCATAAAAACCTCAGTTCATTCGCAGGACTGACTACACCACTGACTACACATCTTAATGCTACCCCATGAACGACGACGAACAAAGCCGAGCGATAAAAGATAATTTATCTTTTTATATCAAAAAGTTGAATGAACACTACTAAACAGGCACGAACCATAAAAAACACAGGTTTTGAAAATACGGCATGAACTGATACTAATCAGTTAAATGCTTGAATTAAAAGGCGCTACTCGGCATGGGGAAGCGCCTTTTTTATTGCCTGTTATTGCCGCAAAAAAGTTCTTTCGCCTCATCTTCTCTCCAGGCTGATTTCGTGTATATTCGCTGCGAATAATTGCGAGAAAAGGATACGCGGGATGATTAGAAAGTACTTCTGGCTGGTTATTTTTGCCCTTTCTGTCCTGTTGCTGGATGCATTGATCATGCAGTGGATCGAATTCCTGACAACGGAGACCGACAAATGCCGAAACATGAATTCCACCAATCCACTCAAACTGGTGAACTGCGCCGACCTTGAGTAGCCAGACGCCGCCCCTGGCGTCCGTCCCGCTCCCGCTCAGCCCCGCCATATTGAGTCGTTAATGCATTGATCATGCCCTGCGTTGTAACCACTCCCCTTAATTAAGCATTAACGTCTTTTTGTGAATGGGTTGATGACACCATGCTGGTTAGCCAATATGACCAAATCCTTGTTGTAGTCTCTTTTATTGTCGCCATCCTGGCTTCATACACCGCACTGAACATGGCAGGCCGCGTCTCCACCAGCACAGGCACCTCTTCCTGGGCATGGCTGGCTGGCGGCGGCGTGGCGATGGGCATCGGCATCTGGGCGATGCATTTTATTGGAATGCTGGCGATGGATATCTCCATGCGCCTGAGCTATGACCCTTTCCTGACGGCCATATCCATGGTCATCGCTATCGGCGCATCGCTTTTTGCTCTCTGGATGGTCAGCAACACCGAGCTTACGATGCGCCGTCTCCTGCCTGGCTCATTTATTATGGGGATGGGGATCGTCGCCATGCACTATACCGGCATGGCGGCATTACAGGTGGAACCGGCTATCGTCTGGAAGGCAAGCTGGGTTGCGGCTTCCATTGTTATCGCGCTCGTCGCCTCCTTTGCGGCGCTGTGGCTGACGTTTCGCCTGCGTCATGAAGCCGCTCAGGTCGCGCTGATGCGTTTCGGCGCCGCCGTATTGATGGGGATTGCCATCGCGGGTATGCATTACAGCGGCATGATGGCGGCGCAATTCCCCCACCAGCATGCGATGCACCATCATGGGGTCGACGGCAACTGGCTGGCAGTGCTGGTCAGCGTTGTGGCCTTTTCCATTCTGGGTATTACGCTGCTGGTCTCAATGCTCGATGCGCGTCTGCAGGCGCGAACATCGCTGCTGGCCTCTTCCCTGGCGCAGGCGAACCGCGAACTGGCGCAGCTGGCTCTGCACGACACCTTAACGCGCCTGCCGAACCGGGTACTGCTGGAAGATCGTCTGGAACAGGCTATCAATAAAGCGAAACATGAAGGCACCTTTTTCGCGCTGATGTTTATGGATCTCGATGGTTTTAAGACCGTTAATGATGCCTATGGTCACGACGTAGGGGATAAGCTGCTCATTGAGGTCGCCGGTCGGCTCAGGCAGCAGCTTAAAGGGCAATATACGCTGGCGCGAATGGGCGGCGATGAGTTTGTCCTGCTCACAGAGGTAAACGCGCCGGATGATGCAGCCACCCTCGCCGCCTCGCTGGTACGGGTTATCGATAAGCCCTTTAATATCGATCCGTACGATATGATGGTCACCCTCAGCGTAGGGATAGCGCTCTATCCACACGATGGTAAAAACGAGCGTGAACTTATGTTCAATGCCGATGCCGCGATGTACCACACCAAACATACCGGGCGTAATGGCTACCATTTCTTCCAGCCTACTATGAACACGCTGGCGCAGACGCAGTTGCAGCTGATGAATGATTTATGGCTGGCAGCGGAACGTAAAGAGTTCCGCCTGGTTTACCAGCCGAAGTTTCAGGCGCCGTCCGGGCCCATCATTGGTTTTGAGGCATTACTTCGCTGGCAGCATCCGAGGCGTGGCCTTCTCACTCCCGATGTATTCCTTCCGCTGGCTGAAAAAACCGGCCTGATTGTGCCGCTGGGCAACTGGGTGATTGATGAAGCCTGTCGCCAGCTAAGCGAGTGGCGGGCGTTGGGCTACCTGTCATGGTCGGTAGCCGTCAACCTGTCAACGCTACAGTTTGAACAGCCTGCGCTGGTGCAGAACATCCTCGAGAGCCTGCGTAACCACGGCGTACCTGCTGAACAATTAATTCTGGAAGTGACAGAAACCACGGCAATGAGCAACCCGGATGAGAGCGTGCGAATTTTAACGGAGCTTACCGCGGCGGGCGTTCAGGCTTCTATTGACGACTTTGGTACCGGCTACTCAAGCCTGCTGTACCTGAAACGCCTTCCCGCGTGCGAATTAAAAATCGATCGGGCATTCGTGCGGGAACTGAGCACCGACAGTGATGATGCAACCATTGTCTCTGCCATCATCGCCCTGGCAAAAACGCTGAACCTTAAAGTTGTGGCGGAAGGCGTCGAGACCCGCGAACAGCAAGCTTTCCTGACGCAGCTGGGCTGTAATACGCTGCAAGGGTATCTGCTGGGGCGGCCGGTCCCGGCAGAAATTATTAGCGCTCAGGGTGATATGCTGTGCCAGCAACAGTTAAATTAACGGCAGAGTACAAAAGCGCCTTCGGGCGCTTTCTCGTATTTATTGCTCCCCGCTAAGCGCACCGTAATGTTAACCTGTCGATATATCATATTCATCTTCATAATTCCTGCACGATCCTGAAATTTCCGCCGCTTCTCTTCACGATGTTTACAAAGCTCATACTTTGAGATTATTAAAGCCGGGCGGAGCCGAATTACCCGGTGGTAAAATGGCGCATCGATTCCAGACTGGTGTCGATTTTAGATATCGGGAATCGCGTTATTTTGAGGTAACATTATGAAAAGATTAATTTCCGTTGCGTTGCTGACCGCTACCCTTGCAGGGTGTGCACATGATTCGCCGTGCGTGCCGGTATATGACGATCAGGGCCGTCTGGTCCATACGAATACCTGTATGAAAGGCACAACCCAGGACAACTGGGAAACCGCAGGCGCAATCGCTGGCGGCGCGGCCGCACTGGCAGGGCTTACGCTGGGTATCGTGGCCTTAACCAAATAACAATCCAAAGCGCGGCATTCCGCGCTTTGCTTTATTAGAGTGCACCGTTTTTAGAATTACCCGATTGTTTTCCTCAAATCCGGGCATTTGTATTCACTATTTAAAACCCTTCCCTGTTATTTCCCCGGTCATTCCCTTTTTATTTAACATCGGATGTGACGCGTTTCACAAATAAACGTTAATCGCTTCCAAGCTTATATTAACCTGCGTAATTGTTTTTATGAAATGACCTGACGCTGAAAAGTTTTTGCTCTATTTTGTGGCGCAGGTTGGAATTTTGCACCGTTGCAGGGCGCTGCGATTATTTTTTCCTGTCTACACTCATCCTGATGCAGGCGAAATTAAGATTTTTCCGCATTCGCAAACCTGGCATCTCCTTTGCTTTAAAAACTATGGCCACAGCCACAGACAGGTACAAAGCGTTTCACCAACGCTTATATAACGATAATTTTAGCCACACAGGATGCATTATGAAAAAGATGATGATTGCCAGCCTGGCCGCTGCCGGCGCGCTGTTTGCCGTCGTAAACCAGGCTCACGCAGGCGCAACGCTGGATGCCGTTAAAAAGAAAGGCTTCGTACAATGCGGTATCAGTGATGGTCTGCCTGGCTTCTCGTATGCAGATGCGAACGGTAAATTCACCGGTATCGATGTGGACGTTTGCCGTGGGGTCGCAGCGGCCGTATTCGGCGATGACAGCAAAGTCAAATATACGCCGCTGACCGCTAAAGAGCGTTTTACCGCTCTGCAGTCCGGCGAAGTGGATGTCCTTTCACGCAATACGACCTGGACCTCTTCCCGCGATGGGGGAATGGGCATGTCGTTTACTGGCGTGACCTATTACGATGGCATCGGCTTCCTGACGCATAATAAAGCCGGTCTGAAAAGCGCCAAAGAGCTGGACGGCGCGACCGTCTGTATTCAGGCGGGGACGGATACCGAGCTGAACGTGGCGGATTATTTCAAATCCAACAACATGAAATATACCCCGGTCACCTTTGACCGCTCTGATGAATCCGCTAAAGCGCTGGAATCCGGGCGCTGCGATACGCTGGCTTCCGATCAGTCTCAGCTGTATGCGCTGCGTATCAAATTAAGCAATCCGGCAGAGTGGATCGTGCTGCCGGAGGTTATCTCCAAAGAACCTCTTGGCCCGGTTGTTCGCCGTGGCGATGACGAATGGTTCTCTATTGTTCGCTGGACGCTCTTCGCCATGCTCAATGCCGAAGAGATGGGCGTCAACTCGAAAAACGTTGATGAAAAAGCGGCCAACCCCGCCACGCCGGATATGGCGCACCTGCTGGGTAAAGAGGGCGACTTCGGTAAAGATCTGAAGCTTGATAACAAGTGGGCCTACAACATTATTAAAAAGGTCGGCAACTACGCGGAGATTTTCGAACGTAACGTAGGTTCGGAAAGCCCGCTGAAGATCAAACGTGGCCAGAATAATCTCTGGAATAACGGCGGTATTCAGTACGCTCCGCCGGTACGCTAAGCCGCAAGTGCTGTAACGGGCGTCGCCCTGCGCGACGCCCAGCCCAGAGTCATGGTTACCGAGGTTTCCTTATGTCCCATCGCCGCCCAACCGTGAAAGGCGCCTTCTCCTTTTCAAACCCTGCGGTTCGTGCCTGGCTATTCCAGATTATCGCCATCCTTGTCGTCGTTGGCGTCGCCGCCTGGTTGATTCACAACACGGTGACCAACCTGAACAATCGGGGGATTACATCCGGTTTTGCCTTCCTCGATCGCGCTGCCGGTTTCGGCATTGTCCAGCACCTGATTGACTATGAGCAGGGTGACACGTATGGCCGGGTCTTTTTTGTCGGCCTGCTGAATACGTTACTGGTCTCGGCGCTGTGTATTGTTTTTGCCTCATTCATCGGCTTTTTTCTTGGCCTTGCGCGGCTTTCGGAAAACTGGCTGCTGCGAAAACTCTCTACCATCTATATCGAGACTTTCCGCAATATTCCGCCGCTGCTGCAGATCTTTTTCTGGTATTTCGCCGTACTGCGTAATCTTCCCGGCCCGCGCCAGGCAATTGACGCCATGGATCTGGTTTTTTTGAGTAATCGCGGCCTCTATATCCCTTCTCCTGAAGCGGGCGAAGGCCTTGCTGCTTTCATCGTTGCCATTATCCTGGCCGTCGCAGTAACCGTTGGGCTGTCCCGCTTCAATAAAGCGCACCAGATGAAAACCGGGCAGCTCCGGCGGACATGGCCTACGGCGGTAGTACTGCTGGTAGGGCTTCCGCTCATAGCGCAGTGGCTATTCGGCGCGGCGCTGCACTGGGAGATACCCCAGCTGCGCGGCTTCAACTTCCGCGGTGGGATGGTTTTAATTCCGGAGCTGGCGGCACTGACCATCGCGTTATCCGTTTACACCTCGGCCTTTATTGCCGAGATTATCCGTGCCGGTATTCAGTCTGTACCTCATGGGCAGCATGAAGCGGCACGCTCTCTGGGCCTGCCCCACCCGGTCACTCTACGCCAGGTCATTATTCCGCAGGCGCTGCGCGTGATTATTCCCCCGTTGACCAGCCAGTACCTGAACATTGCGAAAAACTCCTCGCTGGCGGCGGCGATTGGCTACCCGGATATGGTGTCGCTCTTTGCCGGTACGGTGTTGAATCAGACCGGCCAGGCTATTGAGACCATCGCCATTACCATGTCGGTCTATCTGATTATCAGCCTGTCGATTTCATTGCTTATGAATATCTACAACCGTCGCATCGCCTTAATCGAGCGCTAAGGAACTCCGATGACAAAAGCGATTCTGTCTCACTCTTCGCGCCCGGCCCCCACAGGGAGCAGCGGTGTGCTGATATGGGTAAAGAAAAACCTCTTTTCCAGCTGGTCAAATACCCTGCTTACCCTGTTTTGCCTGTGGCTGATGTGGGAATTACTACCGCCACTGCTGAACTGGGCTTTTCTGCAAGCCAACTGGATAGGCTCTACCCGGGCTGACTGTACAAAAGAAGGTGCCTGCTGGGTGTTCATCCACCAACGGTTTGGTCAATTCATGTATGGCCTCTATCCCCATGACCAACGCTGGCGGATTAACCTGGCGCTTATCATTGGCCTGGTCTCCATCGTGCCGATGTTCTGGCAAGGCTTACCACGACGGGGCCGCTATATCGCCTGCTGGGCGATCCTCTATCCCATTGTGGTCTGGTGGCTGATGTATGGCGGTTTTTTAGGGCTTGAGCGGGTAGAAACCCGCCAATGGGGCGGCCTGACCCTGACGCTTATCATCGCCTCGGTGGGTATCGCTGGCGCGCTGCCGCTAGGGATCCTGCTGGCGCTGGGGCGACGCTCCAGGATGCCTGTCGTCCGGATTCTGTCGGTCATCTTTATTGAATTCTGGCGCGGCGTGCCGCTGATTACCGTGCTGTTTATGTCTTCCGTCATGCTGCCGCTATTTATGTCGGAAGGGACCAGCATCGATAAACTGATCCGCGCGCTGGTAGGGGTGATTTTGTTCCAGTCCGCCTACGTGGCGGAGGTGGTGCGCGGCGGTTTACAGGCGTTGCCGAAGGGGCAGTACGAGGCCGCAGAATCACTGGCGCTGGGCTACTGGAAGACGCAGGGATTAGTGATCCTGCCGCAGGCGCTCAAGCTGGTTATTCCAGGTCTGGTTAATACCATTATTGCGCTCTACAAAGATACCAGCCTCGTGATCATTATCGGCCTGTTCGATCTGTTTAGCAGCGTGCAGCAGGCCACTGTCGATCCTGCATGGTTGGGGATGTCTACTGAGGGCTACGTTTTCGCCGCCCTCGTCTACTGGATTTTCTGTTTTAGCATGTCGCGCTATAGCCAGCATCTGGAGAAGCGCTTCAATACCGGGCGTTCAGCGCACTGAGGAAAATATGAGTCAAATTACTATGCAGCCTGCCGATGCGATGATTACGCTCGATAACGTGAATAAATGGTATGGGCAGTTTCATGTCCTCAAGAACATCAATTTACGCGTAAAGCAGGGGGAGCGTATCGTTTTATGCGGTCCGTCAGGATCAGGAAAGTCGACAACGATTCGTTGCATTAACCATCTCGAAGAGCACCAACAGGGGCGTATTGTGGTTGATGGGATCGAGTTAAATGAAGACATTCGCAACATTGAAAAGGTGCGCCAGGAAGTAGGAATGGTATTCCAGCATTTCAATCTCTTTCCCCATTTGACGGTACTGCAAAACTGCACGCTGGCGCCGATCTGGGTGCGGAAAATGCCGCGTAAAGAGGCGGAAGCGCTGGCTATGCACTATCTGGAGCGTGTGCGCATTGCTGAGCACGCCCATAAATTTCCGGGGCAAATCTCTGGCGGTCAGCAGCAGCGTGTCGCTATTGCTCGCTCACTGTGTATGAAACCTAAGATCATGCTTTTTGATGAACCCACTTCCGCGCTCGATCCGGAGATGGTGAAAGAGGTGTTGGATACCATGATAGGTCTTGCCGAATCAGGAATGACAATGCTTTGCGTGACGCACGAGATGGGGTTTGCCCGAACCGTAGCAGATCGGGTGATCTTTATGGATCGCGGTGAAATCGTTGAACAGGCTCCGCCGCAGGAGTTCTTTGCGCATCCTAAATCCGAGCGTACACGCGCGTTCCTTTCGCAGGTTATTCACTGACGATACGGGCCATCCATAAGGATGGCCTTTTGCTTTGCCGAAGTAATGCATAAACAAAAGGCCCGTTCTTTCGAACGGGCCTTTTG
>NZ_HE578945.1:2087445-2115321 GCF_000321045.1 Phytobacter massiliensis JC163 | reverse complement strand
AAGAAGCGGAAGTCAATGATCCACAAAAGGACCTGTCTGCGTGACTGTAGGGTGCTAAACGTGATAAAAGTCGGTCATGTTAAACGGAGCTGAAAACTCATAATGAATCCATCACTTCTGAGCCCTTTCCAAGAATGCCGCTGTCCGGACTGGATATGTCCAGTCTGTGGCGGGAATACGCTGGCCATAAAAGAAGGAACCTTTCATGCCGGTCAGACGGCCGAATCCAGTAAAATCTGGGAGACACCCGACTTTGGTCTGCCTGATATGGAATTTGCGTTCGCCTGCCTGTTGTTCTGTCAGCGGACCCGGTGTCCGGCAGTTGTGGCAGTCACCGGAACTGGTGTCCTTCCTGATAGCGACCTGGTTCGACCTGATGCAGGGGAGATTACCCGGGATATTATTTACCGGGCGTCCAGTTTCACACATGCATTGCCTGCTTTTGCTATTCCTGCAGGATGTCCTGAGGAGGTCGCTCTGCCGATAAGACAGTCTTTTAAGTTGTTTATCATCGCACCGGGCTCAGCAGCAACAGCGATACGAATTGCCCTGGAAGCGCTGATGAATGCGCTTAATATCCCGGGAACAACATTACACTCGCGGCTCGAAAAGTTGCGAGATGATGCTGAATATGCTGAGCACATGGAGGCCCTGATGGCGCTCAAATGGCTGGGCAATGCCGGCAGCCATGAACTGGACCGGGTGAGCTGCCAGGACATTGAAGATGCATACCAAATTATTGAGTCTGTGTTTGACAGAATTTTTGCAGACTCTAAAGATTCACTGGCAGCCCTGATCAATCGCATGACCCGAATGTTTGCACCTCAAAAATAGCTCGTCCTCTCTTATGGAGTGCTGTCTTTTGATGCTGATCTGGATAAGGTTGGTGAAGCTGAACTTGCCGCATACTGTTTAAAAAATCTCACCCGGAAGGTATGCTTTCAGGAACATAACAACCATGAATGAAGGAGTTCATGTGGTCAGTGAACTGACAGAGAAAGACCTGCTGGAGAATGGTTTCACCGTCAGAAACATATCCCGGCTCAGGGAAGTGCTGAACAGGAATGAAAATACCGGCGAGACGCTTTCGGGACTGATTGATGATTTGAGCCGGCGTTTTTACGGCGGCGTCATTTGTCTGTTTCTTGTTCTGGCACCGCTGGTTTTCCTTCCCGTCTTTTATCCGCCTTCCCTGCTACTGTATTACTTACCGGTCGCCATTTTTGGTGTGATTGCGGTCTGGTATCTGATACCTCTCGGCCTTTCATGGAAAGCATACAGGATGATGAAAGGCCGGTAGGTGTCACTGCGGTTTTTCGTCATGCTGCAGCTGGTAAAGCGTATGGCCAATTTTTGCCCCTTTCCACGTCGCCGAGACGCCTTTAATGGCGAGTGCCGTCCGGCTCATGGTGGTCACCTGCCGCATGAAGTCTGGGGCAAGATACCGGTACAGACGCCAGGCATCAGGTTTCAGGGTGAGCTTGAACATGCCATAGTAGGACGTGCTGAGATCCACCAGTTGATAAGCCAGTAAGCCCACCTTACGATCAAAGCCCAGAAATTCGGCCGACCCTTCAAAGCCATCGCGCATAAAATTGACGGGATGTTGTTTCCCCGCCAGCTTCTGGATACCTTCCGCTGCCGATGAGACACCATTAAGCACCAGGGTCGCACCGGCGATAATGCCTAGCACATTCCCTGTCGGAACGGATGAAGCAATGACACCAATACCACCGGCTATCTGCAGACCGGAAATGACCACACCGATAAAATCGATGATATAGCCGAAAAACTTCCCGTTTTCTTCGTAGATCCTGACCGATGCGGTGAGAAGAGACTCGCCCGTCCTCAGCATTCTGTCCTGAATTTTCAGGTTATTGTGTTCCTCACGGATGTTCAGGATACACTGCTGGCATTCCTGTTCTGTCGCGCCATTGCGGATAGCGGCAAGCTGAAGTTTACTGAAATCCCGCACATTGTCCTGAAAGCGAACGCGCGTCAGGGCATCTTTAATATGAAACCCCGATACGGCAAGCGCTGTATTCATCAGCTGATTCACTTCCAGTGAGGCCATTGTCAGGAAATAGCCCGAAAAGCGATTACCACCTGTATATATGTCCAATTCCTTCCCTCGAATCGTCGTAGACCAGAAAATATACGGTAGCACACACTTTTAAGCTGTGACAGATTCCCGGCTGTATATCATTATCTTGTAACTTCCACTATCGGCCTGTACTGAATCGCCACGAGTTCCCGTGCACGTCAGGGGTATAATCCCGTCTCAGGCACATTCCAGGAAACCAGTCTGATGGCAGATACAGAGAACGATATCCCTTTGAATATTTGGGCTGAGGCAGTGAATTCGCTTTTCAGTGATGACCTGCCGGAAAGCCTGTTCACCCTTTCAGAGGCTGAAATTGCGGCTGTGTCACGTCTGCATCCTCACAGATGGCCGTCCACCGGACGGGCCTGTATCAAATGGGATTTGACTGTTCAGGGACGTGCATTCACATTCCCCCCTCCCTCGTTGCGGGTATTACAGCCCGCCAGCCATACAGCTTTCACAACTGATTCTCTCGTTCTGGGCAGAGCGGCTTTTTCAGATTTTGATCCTCTGCTGCATCCCTTTTTTCGTCAGGCATCTGACACGTTATGGAGCACCCTTGATCCCCGGAAGCTTGCGTGCGCAATACTGCATATTGCAAAGGGGGCACCTGTCTCCCCCGGGCATTTATGCGTACACGAAGAAGGCGGGTTTTACTGGGGGGACGGGACTCACCGTTATGAAGTCCTGAAGCGGTCAGGATCACCGGATTTATATTTTCTGGCAGAGCCAGAAGACGTGGCCAGCATTGAAACTTTACTTGCTGTTGAGTGGCGTGAAGGCTGTTGAGCAGGCCCTGTTTATCCCCCTACGCGTCAGCTTCCCGGTTTCGCCGGGCAAAAAGCAGGTAACACAGCAGGCATGATTTTTTTGCTTCTGTGTTACCGACAGGCCGGCACGGCAGGCAGATACTTGCGAGCGTGGCGGCCACTTTCCCAGTGTTGATGGCGTTGTGTTCCTCATCCGTGCCACTCGTGTATCCGCGAGACCGGGCCTGACGATTATTCACCGGACTGAATTTCCCGGATGCTCTTCAAATCAAGACGGTTTGCACACCAGACGCCGCTTCCGACCGCGGCGCCCGTGGACTTTCTGAACCGCAGGCCGCATTCACTGACCCACTGGGTGCGGGTTTCCCGCAGCCTGACCTCGCGGGGCCGGTAGCATTCTGTAATGATCCCCACGTGCGTCATTGGCTGCCGGTTTTTCTGCTCAGTGATGTGAGTGGCCTTATCTGACGGAGCGGCCACTGTTCTGTCGCGGTACTGAGGCTGGATCTCCATGGAGAGCAGCGGAGGCTTGCTGCCAGGTTTCCCGTCCTGTCCTGTCGCAGCCAGCAGACCGTCCGCCACCTCCCTCAGCCAGGCATACAGATTCCACGCCTGATCCGAAATGCCGTCGAACGTCAGTTCACGCGTGCTGAGGGTCCCGCCCTGGTCCCGGACCACCGGCAAAGTCGGATCTGGGTTGGCTAAACGTGTGAGAGAGTGAAGGAGCAACGGCAGGAAGGAGTTGAAGGCAAAAGGCAGGTGGGAACGGAAGGTCTGCTATGAGCGAACAGCGGACATTCGAAGAAAAGTCTTTTTTTCCAGGAGAACCAGACCAGCAAAAAGGAGCACAGCCCGAGCCGTGCTCCCTTGGTCTAGTTCCAAAGAAATGTCAGTGCCTTATCCAGAACAACTTCTGGTTGTTCAAGCATAACGAAATGGCCGCAATCCTCGATAACTTCCAGCGTATAATTGGAGTAGAACTCGTGCAAATGTCTGCTCGCATCAATGGTTATGGATGAATCCTGCGCGGCCCAGAGTACCTTGGTCTCTATCGGAGTAGGCTGATAATCGTGTGGTGACCATGGTGTCGACTCTGGTGTTAAATTCGCCCTGTCATAGTTGAGGCCGCCAAGAATATTACCGGGTTTCATGTAATTATCGATTAGCACTTCAAACTCTTCTTCGTTCAGTACAGGTTGTTTGTGGCCCCAACTGTCGAAAAAATGACGATAATAAGCTTCGGTACTTTTACGGGTACTACTAATTAGTGTTTCTGCCATATCCAGTGCATTGAAAAGTGCATACCAGTCGGAAGGGGTGATGGCGCCTTCTGTAAACACTGGCATAACAGGATCAAGCATCACGCATTTATCCACTTTCTCAGGGTACTTACGTAAAAATTTGTGAGCGGCCATTGAGCCATAGTCGTGCGACATGATATGACATTTCTCTATGCTGAGAGCCTCCAGTAAGCGGGCCTGATCTTCTGCAAGTTGCCCAATTTCATAGTCTTCAATCCTGGCAGGGTCTGTCTTTTCAGAGTCACCTGAGCCTCTTAAATCGGGAACAATGACATCGAAATGCCTGGACAGGGGTTCTATTAGATAGCGCCAGTCCCACCAGAACCCAGGAAAACCGTGAAGCAGGAGCAATGCTGGTCCTGAACCTTTCCGTACATAGTTAATTTTTACGCCATCAAGTTCGATAAGTTGCGGGGAGTAAAATTCAGGCAGTTCATACTCCATTTTTATTCCTCGATGTTGATTTCAAATGTGACAATATCAGGACATATACTCCTGTAGGCTCCTTCGGGCATGTCAGTTCATTTACTGGTAGATCTGACCTGTATGAAGTTATCGACAAGCTTCAAAAGATGTCGTTTCACTTCAACATGGCTTCTTGACTCCATATTAGTGAGTTGCGATATCCAGAAGCCTTCGGCGGCGAAGCGTATCGTTGCCAGTTCTATGAAATTGTCGGTTTCGCTATGTCTTTCCAGTAGATTATGAATTCGTTCAGACAGGTAATACCGCGTTTCATCACTTCCTATAGCAGCTAATGCCAGATACGAGTAAGTTCTGGCAGAAGCATCGGTCGGATCAGGAATTGAAACTTCCACATAAGCTCTTGTGAAAGTACCAACTTCACCACTACGGCTTGTAATATGGCGATTCAGTTCGGCTTCCCAGTGATCGGCAAGGTCTGCAAACAGAGCATCTAACAAAGCTTTCTTCGTCGGGAAGTGATGCATTACACCTCCTTTAGTTACAGAGGCTGCATCTGCAACTGCCTGAATAGTGACAGCCTGTACCCCGTGTTCAATTGCCAGTTGTGCGGCGTTATTCAGGATCGCTTTTCTTACTCTTTCAGGATTTTTTTCTCGTTTATGAGCAGTAGACATTTTCTAATGAGGTCTCATGTATGCTTTACCAAAAGAATACCATACGTTTGGTATGTTTCAAGTTTGGACAATTTTGCATCATAACTCTACGTCCGCTCCTGGCACAAAGCGGACATCCCATCTTCATATGCTCTTACTGCCGTCAGTTGACCCAGTCTTCCAGCATCAGGCCCGGCACCCGCTCAAACTCCCGCACATTATTCGTCACCAGGATGGTACCAGCCGCAATCGCATGCCCGGCAATCGCCGTGTCGTTCGGGCCGATTGGCGTCCCGGCCGCAGTCAGCGCAGCCTTAATTTCTGTGGTTGCGTCTACTGCGGCGCGGTCCCAGGCGAGGATTGCATCGAGGCGGGCGCAGAAAGCTTCGACAAGCAGGCCGTGGCGGGGAGATGCCTTCTTTCCGATCGCACCGAAACGCATTTCGGCATGTAAGTTTTGATCACAAGTCAAACCGTCCTTCATCGCTGACAACATCACCACGCTCGGCCATAAAGTCCGAATCGGCTTTTTCAAGCTGAGTAAACGAACCCCATGTTGGGCGAACGGGGCGAAGGATAATGCAGTCACCTTCCCGGACGATCTCCAGTTCGCTCACTCCCTCAAAATCCAGGTCCCGGGGCAGACGGATAGCGCGATTATTGCCAATTTTGAATATTGATACGGTTCTCATAATGTTTGTCCCGATTAACTGGCTTTTAGGCATATGTATAGATATGACTTCTTCGGAGTGATAAAAGTGCACATGCGATACATGCAAAAATGCGCTATGCCAGGCTGGAACCTCACGCACCCAAACCTTCTACCCCATCCGGTGCTCGCCGCGCATCAACGCCTCCCGGTCAAAAAAGCGCTCAATCCGACCGTTTGCCATAAAACCCGCCCGGTCTGACATATGGGCTATCACATCGGCGTCATGGCTTACCAGCAGGTAGGTCATGCTGTGCTGCGCTTTCAGACGGTTAAGCAGATTCAAAATTTCCGCCTGCACCGACATATCCAGCGCGGAGGTGGGTTCATCCAGCAGCAAAATCTTCGGACGCAGCAGCAGCGCACGGGCGATGGCGACGCGCTGGCGCTGCCCGCCGGAGAGCTGATGGGGAAACCGTTTTGCCGCATCGGCGGGCAGCCCCACCTCCTGCAGCGCAGCAGCCACCCGCTGCTCAATATCCTGTTCCCGATGAATTTTTAACGGCTCCGCCAGCGTGCGGTACAGGGTGTGGTTAGGGTGCAGCGAAGCGTACGGATCCTGAAACACCATCTGCACGTTGCGCCGCAGCTGCCCGTGATAGCGCGCCCCGGCTTTTACCGGCGAGTCAAAAAGCGACACCTCGCCGCGCCACTCTCGCTGCAGTCCGGCCAGGACGCGCAGCAGGGTCGATTTACCGCAGCCGGAAGCGCCAATCAAACTGAACGTTTCCCCGGACTCGATAGCCAGGGAGGCATCCGACACCACGGTTTTTTCACCGAAGCTTACGCGCAAATCCCGAATATCAACGATGGCCATTTTCTACCCCGCTAAATGAGAGGCTACGGTCGAGGGTCGGCAGCATCTGCCCGTAGGTTTCCGCGCCGGGGCGGCAGGTCCATAGCGTGCGGGTATAGGGATGATCCGCCTGCGGCAGCGCATGAGCAGGCATCGCGTCGACACACTCCCCCTGATACATCACCATGACGCGGTGACAATGCTGGGCCACCAGCGGCAGGTCATGGCTAATGAGCAGCATCGCCATTTGCCGCTGCTCGCACTGGGCAACCAGCAGTTCGAGGATCTGGTTACGCAGCCGCGCGTCCAGCGCCGATGTCGGTTCATCGGCAATCAGAATTTTGGGGTCATTGACCAGCGCGATGGCAATCATCACCCGTTGCCCCATGCCGCCGGAGAGCTGACCGGGGTAGCGGTGCAGCACCGCAGGCTCCAGCTCTACCGCCCGTAATGCCTCGTCAATCTTCTCCCGGCGCTGCGAACGGCTCAGGCGCTGATGCAACGTGAGCGCTTCATCAAGCTGCGCCAGCACCGTCTTCACGGGATTCAGGGCGTAACGCGGATCCTGCAACACCATGGCGATGCCGTTGCCGCGCAGATTCTGCCAGCCGCGATTGTTCAGGGTACGCAAATCGTAGCCCAGCACATTCAAAGCATCGGCGCTGACCTTGCCCGGCTTGCGCACCAGCCCCATCAGGGCGCGTGCGGTCATGGATTTGCCAGAGCCGGACTCGCCCACCAGCGCGAGGCGTTCATTACCCAGCGTGAAGCTCAGATTTTTAACCACTCTGGCGGCGGGATAATCAATGTTCAGCCCTGCCACCTGTACCCGTGTTTCAGTCATGTTGCGGCTCCAGTACGTCGCGCAGGCCGTCGCCCAGCAGGTTGAACGCCAGACTTGCCAGCAGAATCACCGCGCCAGGGGCGGCGGCGATCCACCATTGATCGAAGATGACCTGCATACCATCGGCAATCATCGCTCCCCATTCCGCCATCGGGGGACGGGCACCCAGCCCCAGAAAGCCAAGGCCAGCGGCGGCCAGAATAATGCCCGCCAGATCCAGCGCCAGCCGCACAATCGCCGACGGCAGGCAAAGCGGCAGAATGTGGCCGGCAAGTAAACGCCAGCCGCGTATGCCCATCATCTCGGCGGCGGCCAGATAATCACTGTGGCGCAGGCGCTGAATTTCACTTCGCGCCTGGCGGGCATAGGCAGGCCAGGTCGTAAGCGCCAGCGCCAGCGCGCCGTTCACCAGGCCCGGGCCAAGCATCGCCACGAAAGCAAATGCCAGAATCAGGCGCGGCATCGACATCACCACATCGGTAAAGCGCATCAGAACACGCTCCAGCCAGCCGCCGTAATAGCCGGAGAGAATACCCACAATCAGCCCGGCAGGGAGGGTGATAACGGTCACCAGCGCTACCAGTCCCAGCGCCGGACGGCTGCCATAAATAAGCCGGGAGAGCAGATCGCGCCCGTAGCTGTCGGTCCCCAGCCAGTGAGCGGCGCTCGGCCCCTGTAAACGCGATGCGGCATCCTGCCAGTTCGGGTCGAGCGGCGCGAGCAAGGGGGCAAACAGCGCCACCAGCAGGAGCAGCATAACGATGGTCAGCCCGCTCAGGGCGGCGGGGGAGCGGCGCAGACGGCGTAAAAAAAGAGAGGTCGGCATTAGCGCACCCTCGGGTCGGTTAACCGCACCAGCAGGTCGGTCAGGTTATTGATCAGCACAAAGCAGAGGCCAATGACCAGCGTGCCGCCCATGATGGCGGTGGTATCGCCGGCGAACAGGGCAGTGGTCAGGTAGCGCCCTATGCCCGGCCAGGAAAAGACCGTTTCGGTCAGCACGGCCCCTTCCAGCATACTGGTCCACGCGAGGGCGATAACCGTCAGCAGGGTGCCGCGAATGTTGGGCAGCACATGGCGCAGCAGGATAGTCATCTCGCCAGCGCCTTTGGCGCGGGCCAGCAAAATATACTCTTTGTTCATCTCGCTCAGGCAGGCGGACCGCGTCAGGCGCGTTATGCTGGCCAGCGAGTAATAGGCCAGCAGCGACACGGGCAGGACCAGGTGGCTAATGGCATTTTTGAACGCCTCGCCATCGCCGGAAAGCCAGGTATCAATCAGCGCAAACCCGGTCTGCGGCGTTACGGTGTACTGGTAGATATCATCCAGTCGCCCCGGCCCCGCGCTCCACTGCAGCCGTGCGTAAAACAGCGCCAGCATCAGCAGGCCAAGCCAGAAAATGGGCACCGAGTTGCCAAGCAGGGTAACGGTACGCACCGCCAGGTCCAGAGGCGAGCCGGAGAAGCGGGCGCACAGCACGCCGGCGATAATGCCGAACAGCGCGCCGATAACCAGCGCCAGCGTCGCCAGCTCCAGCGTGGCGGGAAAGGCGGAAAGCAGATCCTGCAGTACCGGCTGCCCGGTGGCGCTGGCGATGCCTAAATCGCCGTGAACAAGGGAGACCAGATAGTGCCAGAACTGTACCGGTAGCGGCTGATCCAGCCCAAGCTGGTGGCGCACCTGGTCGTAGGTGGACTGGCTGGCGTGATCGCCGACGATTTGCAGCACCCGGTCGACGGGGGAAAACGCCGAAAGCGCAAAGGTGACCACCAGCAGGCCAAACAGGGTCAGAACAAGGGTGAGAAGCGCCTGTAAGACGCGGATCGCCCTGGGAGAAATGGTGGACATGAAAGACTCGTTAATAGCCAGGTCAGAAAATTACCCTCACTCAGCCCTCTCCCGGAAAGGGAGAGGGGGAAAAGCGAGGTCGAACCGGAAAGAACCGCTTATTTGCTTACGCGGTCATACCACACCATATCGGCGTTCAGACCCTGCTGATAACCTTTGACGTTATCACGTACCACGATCTGCGTTTTACCCTGATCGACGAAGACATAAGGGGAGCTGTGCTGTAACTCCTGCTGCATCTTTTTATACAGATCCAGACGTTTAGCGGCGTCCGGCTCGGCAACAGCGGCGAGCGTGGCTTTATTCAGCTGTGGGATCTGCCAGCCGTTGAGGCCCGCGACGGTGCTGGATTTGCCGTCATTCCAGGCAAACGCGCTGGCGTTAGAGTGCGCATCGAAATAGTCCGGGATCCACAGACGAATCGCCGCCTGATGCTGCTTCGCGCGGACGCGGGCATAGACCTGGCTTCCGGCGGCTGGCAACAGATCCACCTTCACCCCGCCCTGGGCGAAGCTTGCCTGCATCGACTGCGCGATGGTGATAAACGGCGGCTTGTTTTCTACGTCGAGGGTGAAGTGCGCATCTTTAATACCGGCTTTAGCGAGGATCTCTTTGGCCTTCGCCGGGTCGAATTTAAACGGGTTCTCTTCCAGCGCGCCAGGCAGTCCAACCGGCAGGAAGCTTTGATGGACAAAGTACTGGCCTTTCAGCAGGTTTTTGGTGATGCCGTCATAATCCACCAGCCAGCGCGCCGCCTCCCAGAAAGCCGGATTATTCAGCAGCGGGTTGGCGTTATTACCTGCGTTAAACACCAGATAGTTCTGTTCGGCAGAAGGAATACTCAGCACCTTCACGCCTTTTTTATCCGTCAGAGCGCTGATCTGATCGGCGCCGAGGTCACGGGCCACATCTGCGTCGCCCTGCTGGATCAGCAGGCGGCGAGAGGCCGGATCGGGGACGTTTTTAATAATGATATTTTTCAGTTTTGGCGCGCCCCCGGGCGAGGTGGCGTTGGCATCCAGCACGATGGCCTGATGCGGCTGGTAGACGCGCATTTTGAACGCGCCGCTGCCCGCTGAGTGCATTTTGAGCCACGCATTGCCGAAATCATTGTTTTTGACGTTAGCGCTTACCAGCTTTTCATCAACGATAGAGGCAATTGGCGTGGAGAGGATATTCAGCGCCACCGCCGGGCTGACATCCGCGGTCCAGTGCAGCTCAAGGGTATGGTCATCCACTTTTTTGAGCTGGCTGGCGATGTTGTCCGGCGCCCAGCCGAGCACGTTCAGGATAAAGGCCGGTGATTTGTTCATGGTCACCGCGCGGGTATAGGAGAAAATCACATCGTCGGCGCGAACCGGGTTGCCGGAGGCGAATCTGGCATCGCTTTTTAGCTTCACGGTCAGGGTTTTATTTGCCGGATCCGCCTGCCAGCTCTCTGCCAGTACCGGGGTAATCTTCTCCGGATTTTCACGGTCCGGCTGTACCAGACGCTGGTAGAGGCTTGGCACCGTCTGGATGCTGGAAAGCTCATTGGCTTCCGCCGGGTCAAGGCTGACAATATCATCCAGACCCTGGGCAACAACCAGCGTATCCGGTGGCGTGGCGGCATAGGCGGCCGTGGATAACAGCGTCATGATAAGAAAAGGCAGCGCTTTTTTGTTCATCCGAAATCCCTGTAAAGTTAATGTGATGTAATTATTTGGCTACGTTAGGCTGCTTCTGTTTTTTCTTAAAGTTTAAATTCATCTTTGCTTATGCGGTTACGGAATAAGCAAGATGTTTTTGGCATGAGGGACGTTAGCGCAGGCAAATCGGCTGCCCTGGTGAATTCTGAAAAAGTGTTTTTCACTGTATGTAAATACAGTTTTTGTTCGGCGAAAAGCGAATAAAAAGGTAGGATTCTTGCGGGTGCCTGAGGCTTTCTGAGCCGGGCATTTGCAGGGTTCAGAAAGGTGAAAGCCCCAGGAGATAGTGTTATCAACCTGAGGCTTATCATCCAACCCTAGACAAGTTGGATGTTAGTCTCTTTTTCGCACGGAGGCAATAACATGCTAACGAAGTACGCCCTTGTGGCAATCATGGTGCTGTGTATAACGGCGCTGGGTTTTACGCTGTTGGTTCGTGACTCGCTTTGCGAGTTAAGTTTCAGGCAGCAGAGTACTGAGTTTAAAGCTGTTCTCGCTTACGAACCGAAGAAGTAGCTGGCTTGCGGGGAGCGATCCCCGCAATTCATTTTGTCAGGATGGAACCTCACGCACCCAAACTTTTTCCTTACACCTGTGTTTTCGGCACACGGGCAAGCTGTACCGCGCTCTGCCACTCGTACCAGCGTTTTTGTAACCGGCCATGGCGCTGTAGATCAGGAGTAAAGGTGGCGTGCTCCGGTAAAAACTGGCGCAGCTGTTCCGTGTCCAGCTGCAACAATGCCTTGCGCGCCAGCAGCGCCGCCCCCATCGCAGAAAGCTCCGGCACGTCGCTGCGCAGTACCGGGCAACCCAGCAGGTCCGCCTGGTACTGCATCAGCCACGCATTTTTTGTCGGGCCGCCGTCCACCATCAACGCTTTGAGGGTGAAATCCCCGTGCTGGCGCATTGCCACCACCACATCAGCAATTTGATAGGTAATGGACTCCAGCGCGGCGCGGACCAGGTGGGCGCGCTTCACGCCGCGGCTTAAGCCGTGAATCAGGCCGCGGGCGTTTTCGTCCCACCACGGGGCGCCTAAACCGGTCAGTGCGGGCACAAAGTAAACGCCCAGCGTTGAGTCCACCGAGGCGGGCAGGGCATTCAGTGCCTGAGCCAGCTCGGCCTCCGGCAGTTCGCTCAGGCCGGTGCTGTCCGCCATCCAGGCTACCGCGTCGCCGGTGTGGGGAATGTTACCCTCCAGTCCGTAGACCAGCCGTTCGCCGTCATGCCAGGCCACGGTCGTGGCCAGTGATTTAACATCGCAGCGGGCAGAGGAGACCGGGGCCATGACCGACGAGCCGGTGCCGTAAGTCGCTTTTACGCAGCCCGCCGCGCCGAGCCCGTGCGCGAACAGCGCTGCGTGGGAATCGCCAATCATCGCCATCACCGGAATGCCGTCCGGTACGCCTTGTGCCCCCCGGGTGTAGCCAAACAGCCCGCTGGAGGGGCGGATTTCCGGCAGCGCCTGACGGGGGATCTGAAACAGCGCCAGCATCTCCTCATCCCAGTCGGCGGTATGCAGGTTCAACAGTTGGGTCCGCGAGGCGTTAGAGTAATCGCAGCAAAAGGCCTCGCCCGCCGTCAGGTGCCAGAGCAGCCAGCTGTCGACGGTGCCAAGGCAGATATCGCCCTGCGCCGCAAGCTGCGCGCCGTTGGGCACAGAGGCCAGCAGCCAGCGCATTTTAGAGGCGGAAAAAAGCGGCGCGACGGGAAGCCCGGTCACCGCTTTAATCCGCTCCTCGTGGCCCTCTTCGCGCAAAGCGTGGCAGAAGTCCGCCGTGCGGGAACACTGCCAGGTCAGCGCCGGGCCCAGCGGTTGCCCGCTTGCGCGATACCAGCCGATGGCGGTTTCGCGCTGATTACTGACGGCAAGCGCCGCCACACGCTCTGCGCCAACGCGCTCAATCACCTCGCTTACCACCGCCAGCGACGCCTGCAGCAGCGCCTCGCCGGACTGCTCTACCCAGCCCTCGCGCGGCGTCTGAATAGCCAGCGGCCGCGAGCTTTTCGCCACCACGTGGCCCTGCGCATCCAGCGCGACGGCTTTGGCATTGGTGGTGCCTTCATCAAGGGCGATAACAATATCTTTCGCCATGCTGTTTCTTCCTCTGGCCCGGATGCGCTCTGTTATTGATGCAGATAAGTGTCAACGCCCAGGTAACGGGTAAAGGCTTCATGGAGCACTTTCCCGCTGGCGGCATGGTTCATGGCGACGTGATGTTCAAAGCCATTACGGCAGATCCACGCCAGCAGCTCTTCCAGACGCGGCACCTGAATCACCGCGCGGCAGCCGACGGTATCCAGCGGATCGTCTACCGACTGGCCTTCGCCGACGTAGGCTTTGATTTCACCGGTGAGATCGTCGGTACTCAGGCGGAAGTAGGTCAGCGGGCCGGCTTTCAGACGGCCATGCACCGCACCGCAGGTGTTCTCTTTGCCGACGGTAGTGCCAATGATGTCCGCCGTGCCCATATGCGGGCTCTCCAGGCTTTCAGAGGCGAAGTTGCCGCAGTGGAACAGGACGCATTTATCGCGATCGTCACCAAAGTTGTTGTTCCAGTCGGCAATCGAGGCGGGGCTCATATTGGCGCTTGCCAGCGCATACATGGAGAGCGCGCCCATCACGTCCACCTCGCAGGCCGACGGCATCAGCTGGCCGGACATGACGCTCATAATCGAACAGACGTTGATCCCCAGGTTTTCCTGGAGCGAGGTCCAGCACTGGATTGCCGTCGTGTCGATGTCGTTGGCGATAACCCACTCGCTTATCACCACAAACAGCTTCGCCATCGTCACCAGTTTCTCCGGCGGGATAGCGCTGGCATCGGCGTTAGCCACCAGCAGGCGACGCTTTTCATCCACGCGAATGTCGTCATCGCGCAGCAGTTTGATACGGGTAAAGACTTCGGAGAGGTCGAGCGTTTCCACGGCGATACCTAACCGCTCCAGCAGTTTTTCGCTGTAGCGCACGGTGTTAAAGCCTGCCGGACGCGCGCCAATAGCGCCCACGCGCACCCCGCGCATGCTGCTCACCACCCGGCAAACCTGCTCGAAGCGTTTCAAATCCTGTTCGAAGACCTCGCCATCCAGGGCGCAAACGTGCTGGGTTGTCAGGGTAAAAGGAATGCCGTACTGACGCAGGTTATTGCACAGAGAGATTTTGCCGCAGAAGCTGTCGCGGCGGGTCGCCAGCCCCATTTTGTCCAGGTTATCTTCCTGCGCCTGCACCAGCACCGGCACATTCAGGCCGGACAAACGCAGGGTTTCGGCGACAGCCTTTTCATCGCCAAAGTTAGGCAGCAGAACGACCACGCCGTGGATCTCATCGCGGTGGGCGCGAAACAGTTCAGCGCAGATTTTGGCATCCTGACGGGTTTCGACGCCGCCCAGCTCGGTTTGCGTCTCGTTAAGCATGATGGTCTTGATGCCGAGACGGTCAAACAGGGCGACAGCCTGCTCGCGTGCCTCCGCCACCAGATAGCTTGGGAAGAAACCGCGGTTGCCGATAATTACCGCCATGGTCAGTTGTTGAGGAATTCGGGACATTGCTCTTCTCTCCAGTAAGTTGTTCTTTATTATTGTTATTGCCGTTTTTGTAGCAGGGCGAGGGCGTTTTTCACCACGCCCGCAGCGTCGATTTCATGACGGGCGCGGGTGGCGGCGCGGTCGGCGGCGATAGCGTACTGCCCGTCAGGAATACCCAGACGACGCAGTGGAATGCCGCAGCCTGCTTCCGCCAGCACCTCAGCCACCAGGCTGCCGACGCCGCCGTTAACGTTATGCTCTTCAACGCTCACCACCGCGTTGCAGCCTTGCAGCGCGGCCAGCAGCTGCGACGTATTACAGGGGCGAATAGACGGTACACTGATAACACTGGCCTCAATACCTTGCTCTGCGAGTTGTGTGGCGGCGGCGACAATTTCGTGCACCGTTGAGCCCATTGCCACCAGCGCGATATCGCCGCCTTTGCGCATCACATCGATATTGCCCGGCGCAAAACGGTAGCCTTCATCGTGCAGTTCCGGCAGCGCCTTACCGTCCAGGCGGATATAGACCGGGCCGACGTGTTCAAGGGCGTAATCAATAATCTGGCGACATTCGACAGGGCAGGAGGGGGCATAAATTTCAATATTGCCGAAGCCGCGCAGCACCGCGATGTCGTCGATGCTGTGGTGGGTACTGGCCAGCGGGCCGTAGCTGGCCCCCGCGTTCAGGCCAAACAGTTTGACGTTGGTGTTGTTGTAGCAAATATCGACTTTAATCTGCTCGTTCGCGCGGGAGATCAAAAACGGCGCCGCGTTACAGGTGGCGGCAATCTTCCCGCCAATCGCCAGTCCGGCCGCCGCGCCTACCAGCGTCTGCTCGGCGATGCCGACGTTGACCAGTCGGCCAGGGAATTTCTTGATAAACGGGGAAATTTTCGCCGTTGAAGTGGAGTCCGCCACCACCGGCACCAGATCCACGCCATGATCAACCGCGTCGATAAACGCGTTCACCATCACGGTGGCGAGATGTTCGCTATTACTCATCTTTCAGTTCCTCCAGCGCCAGTTCAATTTCTTCGCCTTTCGGCACCCGGTGGTGCCACTCCGGACGCCCCTGGATAAAGGAGACGCCAGCGCCTTTGGTGGTATGCGCTATCACCACGTGCGGCTTCCCGGCAGGCTGTAACCCTTCAAGCGTTGCCACCACGTCGGCCATGTCGTTACCTTTGCACTCGGTCACCTGCATGCCGAAGGCCCGCCATTTTTCGTCCAGCGGATCGGTATTCATGATCTCTTTGGTGGGGCCTGCCAGCTGCAGGCTGTTTTTGTCGTTAATGATGATGAGGTTGTCGAGCTGATAATGGGCGGCCACCAGCGCGGCTTCCCAGTTGCTGCCCTCGGCCAGCTCACCGTCGCCGGTGACGACAAATACCCGGCGTTTGCTGTCGCTGCGTTTTGCCGCCAGCGCTATACCCACCGCGACAGGCAGTCCGTGGCCCAGCGCGCCGGTGTTAAGCTCAATGCCAGGGGTCTTGTGTTTTACCGGGTGGCCCGGCAGGTGGGAATCGGCGTGTTGGTAGGTTGCCAGCCAGTCAACCGGGATAAATCCGGCTTCCGCCAGCACGCAGTAGTAGCCGCCCACGGCGTGGCCTTTTGACTGGATATAGATATCACGCTCGTCGCTGTCTTTGGTCTGCGGCGAGCAGTTCAGAATGCGGAAGTAGAGTGCGGTCAGCAGCTCCACCTGGGAGAGATCAGCGCCCGTGTGCCCACCTGCCGGGCTCTCGGCATTCAGCACGATAATGCGACGGCGTACCGCGCGTGCTTTTTTTTCAAGCTCCTCAACAGAGAGCGAAAACGGATTCATAGAGCACCTCTTGAATGTATAATCTGTTATGAATAAATATTCAATCAGGGTGAAAAAGCGCGCCTGCAGGCCAGAATCCGGGAGAAGCCGGGGCTAAAGGCGGGTTGTCAGACGCTTGGAATAAATATTCACTACTGATTTATTATTCATGAATAAAGATATGCCCTGCTGAGGGGTTTGTCTACACTTTGCCCCAGCAAAATAAAAGAAAGGAGAAAACGATCACATTTGGATCGCGCTACGTTTTACGCTGCGGCTTGTTATCTATTCAGCGATGAATAAAAATGACTGGCAGGAAATTAAGGGGAACGTTATGTCAAAGCAGGATGAACAGCGGCTGCTGGTGAAGATCGCCACGCTCTATTACAACGAGAATAAAAAACAGTCGGAGATTGCCTCTCTGTTGCACCTTTCGCAATCTTTTGTCTCACGGGCGCTGACCCGCTGTCAAAAAGAGGGGCTGGTGAAAATTACCGTCGTTCAGCCCACCAATATTTTCGTTTCGCTGGAAAAGGCCATTGAGCAGCAGTACGGCATTCGCCAGGCGATTGTGGTGGATGTGGGGGAAAATACCACAAATGCGCAGATGAAACACGCCATTGGCAGCGCGGCGGCCCACTATGTTGAAACCCGCGTGCGGCCGGAAGACCTGGTCGGCATCTCTGCCTGGAGCAGCACCATCCGCTGCATGGTGGATGAGATGCACCCGCAGAATATTCGCGCGGCGGGGGTGATTCAACTCCTCGGCGGCGTGGGGCCGAACGGCAACGTGCAGGCGACCATCCTTACCCAGCAGCTGGCGGCGCACCTGGGCTGCCCGGCCTGGCTGCTGCCTTCGCAGAGTATTGAGCACTCGGTGGAAGAGCGTGCCCGGCTGGTCAACAGCCCGGACGTGGCGGCGGTGGTGGCGAAGTTCGCCGAAGTGGATGTGGCGATTGTCGGCATCGGCGAACTGGAGCCCTCGCAGCTGCTGAAAAACTCCGGCAACTATTACAATGAGGATATGCTGCATCTCCTTGCTGAGCGCGGCGCGGTGGGGGATATCTGCCTGCACTATTACGACGCGGCGGGCAAGCCGGTATTAAGCCAGCAGGAGGACCCGGTGATCGGCATGGAGCTTGAGCAAATTCGCGCCTGCAAGCAGGTGATTGCGCTGGCGGGCGGGCCGGAAAAACACAACGCCATTCGCGGCGCGCTGCAGGGAAATTACATTGACGTGCTGATTACCGATTACGCGACGGCGCGGAGTTTGGTAACCCGTTAAATTTATTGGGTTTATATTTAGTTCTTATTAAGTAAGTCTCTTTAGTGAGGCTTCTTTTTTACGACTAAGTTCACAAAAGAAACTAAATCAGCTTCACTTTGTTTCCTTGGTTTACTAAGGTGCCGATACTGAATCCTACAGTGTGGATGTGCAGGTAACTCAAATGAAAAACTCCCTCATGTCACCCGTCAGTTTCCGGGAAAAGTTCTGCTACGGCCTTGGTGATACCTCGGCAAATATTTTTATGGGCATGACAATGATGTTTTTGTCCATTTACTACACCGACGTCTTTAAATTAAACCCCGCGGCAATGGGAACGCTGTTCCTTATTACCCGTCTGATTGATGCTATTAGCGATCCAGTGATTGGCGCGCTTTCAGATCGAACGCGATCCCGTCGCGGGCGTTATCGTCCGTGGTTGCTCTGGTTTGCTCTGCCCTATGGTTTAAGTTGCGCAGCGGTATTCTTTTCCCCCGATCTTGGCGAGACCGGACGCACGCTTTACGCCTATATCACTTACATAATTCTGGTTTTGACATTTAGCCTGGTCGTTGTTCCCTACGTTTCTCTGCTGGGAGCTATCTCTGCCGATAGTGAAGAACGTATCCAGATAAATGCCATTCGTTTTCCGCTGGCCAAAATCTCTTATCTCATCTGCTCACTGCTGGTACCAACCTTAATTGCGCTATTTGATAATGACATTCTGGGTTATCGGGTTGTCATGTGCGGGATTGGTTTACTGTCGACGGCGCTGGTATTGCTGTGTTACTTCAATACCAAAGAGCGTGTATTACCGCAGGCTGACCATTCGCTCAGCATGGCTGCTCAGATTCGTTATGTGGTGAAAAACGATCAGGCGATGATTATTTTTGCCGCGCAGATGGTAGTGATGATCATGAACACCCTTAAATTTGGTGCGGCAGCCTATTTTGTTAAATATGTACTCGGTATGCCTGCCTCGTTCCTCAGCATATTGCTTACCGCAGGCTCAATTGCGGGGATAATCGCGCCGCTACTGACGGGATACTTATTGAAAAAAGGGTGGGTGCGACGTGTTCCGCTGTTGGTTATTAGCCAGCTTATTGGCGGCGTCATTACGCTTGGTATTGGGCTGATTCCAGCCGATGCCATCTATTTCCACGCCGCGCTATTTGTGCTTGCGACGCTGGCTGTTGAACTGATTGCTGTCATTATCTGGGCGACGGTGGCAGACGTTGCCGATTACGGATTTCACCGATACGGCGTGCGTATCAACGGCATGATTGGCGGCGGTATGTTGTTCGCTACAAAAGCAGGCATGGCTATTGGCGGGGCGATTATCGGCTATATTCTCGCCTGGTATGGTTATAACCCGGACACCATGACCAGCGCTTCCTCACATCAACTTTCCGCTTTCACTTTACTTTATGTATGGCTGCCAGCCATCTGCATGTTTATCGCGGCAGGATTATTTTCCCGTTACAAACTCGACGAGAAAACCTGCCAGCAATTTATTCAGGAAAGCCAGCCTTTACCATCAGGAGCCAATTATGAAAAAGCTGTACGTTAATGGCCGTAGTTTTTATAACGAAGCACACCAACCTTTTTTTTATACCGCCTGTACGGCATGGGAGCTGTTTCATAAATTAACGCTGGAAGAAGCAGGCCGCTATTTAATTAATCGTGCCGAAAAAGGGTTCAACGTAATTCAGGCCGTTGCGGTTTGTGAACTGGATGGCCTGCATACACCCTCGGTGGAAGGAGGGCATTTACCGTTTCTCGACTTGCACAATCTTGAACCCAATAACGCCTGGTTTGACCATGTACGTAAAGTGACGCAAATGGCAAACCAGTTAGGCATTTATATTGCGCTGGTGCCAATGTGGGGTTCCCACTGGAGCGTCAACAATAGCTGGGGGGCGGATAAAAAACCGTTATTCAACAAGGGGAACATTTCCGCGTTCTGTCGCTATCTGAGCGATAAAATGGCGGGCACCGGTATCATATGGATGACCGGGGGCGATCGCGGCATCAGCACGCCAGAACAGCGGGAAATTGTAAAAGAGATGGTAATGGGACTGCGCGCAGGCGGCAGTGGTGATGCGTTGCTGACGGTACACAGCCAGGGCGGGCGCAGTACGCTGGATATGCTCGACGGTGCGTTACAGCAGGATTTCATTGTCTGGCAAACAGGTCACATGGGGCAGGCTTACCCCTCCTGGCGGCCTGTCGAAATGGATTATCTGCGGCAGGACAAGCCCGTCCTCGACAGTGAACCCTGCTATGAAGCGCACCCGGTGATGTGCCAGCACCAGTTTCGCCGGGCGCAGGATGCCAGCCGTTTTACCGACCGGGAGATTCGTCGTAGCAGTTATTGGTCAGTTTTCGCTGGTGGGGCAGGTATCACCTACGGCTGTTACAGTCTCTGGCAGATGCGTCGTCCTGAGGACGATGCGCAAGCGATTCCGGAAAGCGCCGCCAGCACCTATCAGGGCGACACTATTCCATATTGGTTTGACGCGCTGAATTATCCCGGCGCATTTAATATTGGCACGCTGCGACGCTTCATTGAGTCTTTACCAGAATGGTGGCTGCGTGAGCCTGACCAGACGCTGTTGCTGAATGCTAACCCTGTTGACGAGCGACACTGCCGGGCGATACGCGATGCGCAACGCCGCTGGATTGCTGTTTATATCCCTGAGCAACAAAATGTTGTGGTCGATGTTCGTGACTTTGCACAGACCGGGTTTGACATTGGCTGGTTCGATCCCCGTTATGGCGTAATGAACTGGGTAAGCCACGATATTTCAGAAACCTTTTTCCTCAGTATCGACCCGCCCCAGACCGGTACCGATTGGGTGCTGGTGTTGCGTAAGAAAAGCTAACGCTGATTCATGGTGTTATCATATCGCTGGCGTACAACCTCTGCGCAGAGACGGAACACCATGGATTATAAAAAGCAGATCCTGAATATTTTGCATACGGAAACCGAGTCGCGGGCGGAGATGACCCGTCGGCTCGGCGTTACCAAGGCGTATATCACTAAATTAACCTCACAGCTGCTGGCGGAGCAGCTGATAGAAGAGCGTGAAGTGAAAGATATTGCCTTCGGTCGGCCTCAACAGCTGCTGGCGGTAAAAAGTTGCTGTTGGTACAGCGTTAACGTGATGCTGCGTAAAGGAAGCCTGCAAAGTACGCTTAACGATTATAATACTCAGCTTGCCGCGCTCGCCTGTCACGATTGCATTCTTCCTGAAGACATGACCCCTGCACAGCTTGTTGCCATCATTGTTGAGGCCATTACCGCGCTCTGTGCGTCGGTTAATATATTGCTGACGAAGGTGAAAGTGGTCAGCATCGCATTGCAGGGCGGAATTGAGCACTATACGGGCATTGTGCGCTATTGCCCGTTGTTTGCTGATAATAACGTGCAGTTAAAAAACCAAGTTCAGGATGCTGCCGGTATTACCACGCATGTTTATAACATCGCGCACTGCACTAACTATTTGTTGGCAAAACGCTCGCCTGGCCTCTCCTATGTCGCTTTTATGCCCGGTTTAGGCAGCCTGGGCTATGGATACTGTACTCATGGTGAACCGGGGCTGGGGGAGAATGGTTTCTACCCGGAAATCGTTCACCTTCCCTACGAAGGGGGGATTGAACAAGCCTTTCATGTTGATAGTGAACGTAAAACCGAGACGCTGCATACGACCGCTAAAGCGCTCTTTTTCGCTATCTGCTGTACCGCGCCGATCCATAACATTAAACATGTGATTGTTACCGGCGAGCTGTTTGAGGACTACGGGGATGAGATCCTGCCGTTAGCGCAGGGCATGCTTGATGCCAGCGGCGACCGTCACATTCGCGAGATCCGTATTCGCCATTATAAAACGGGTTATCACTACGGGGTTAAGGGGCTAGTACAGCTCAGCGCCGACAGCATCACCGAATTACTGGCATAAAAAAAAGGCCTGAGAAACTCAGGCCAAAACCGGTAGAACTACTTACTTTCTATGACTGCTTTTTGTGCGACCACCGCGGCTTTCTGCTGCATACGGTTTTGCATCTGGTCGATAATCACCGCGACGATAATCACAATCCCTTTAATCACCATTTGCCAGAACTCGCTTACCCCCATCATCACCAGCCCGTCGGCGAGAAAGCCGATCACGAAAGCGCCAATCAGCGTGCCGAGAATGGTGCCGCGTCCGCCCGCCAGCGAGGTGCCGCCCAGCACGACCGCCGCAATGGCGTTCATCTCAAAGGCGGTGCCGTTGGCCGGGTGGCTGGCCAGCAGCTGAGCGGAGACCACAATACCCGCCAGCGCCGCGCATAAACCGGAGATGGTGTAGACCCAAATTTTTACCTGTTTCACCTTCACCCCGGAAAGCTCCGCCGCCCGTTCGTTATCGCCGATGGCGTAGACGTGGCGGCCAAAGGGCAGGCGACGGGCAACGTAGGCAATAACCAGCGCCAGGATAATCATCAGCCAGATAGCCCACGGGATGCCGAACAGCGTGCCTGCCCCTATTTCATCAAAGCCGGTGTTGCCCAGCAGAGGATTGCCGGAGAGGCCGGGGAAGGTCTGGCCGTCTGACGTCAGCATCGCCGCTCCGCGCAGCACGTACATGGTGCCAAGCGTACAGATAAACGGGGCGACGTTATAACGGGTGATAATCCAGCCGTTTACCGCGCCTATCAGGCCGCCGATAAGCAGCACCAGCGGCACGATGACCCAGACGCTGGGGAAGATAGCGATACCGAACATCGGCAGCACGATCCCTTTGGTGATGAGCCAGCCGGCGATCATCCCGCACAGCCCGAGCGTCGCACCTATGGAGAGGTCGATCCCGGCGGTAATAATGACGAAGGTAATGCCCAGCGCGAGAAACGCGTTGATGGCGATATGCTTAATCATGATTACCAGGCTACCGGCGGATAAAAAGCCCGGTACGGTGGCGGTAAAAAAGCCGACGATCAGGAACAGGGCGATAAAGGTTCGCAGCTTTAACAATAAGAGCAGAATACTTTCGCGTGACAGGGAGCCGCCCGCGCGGGGCGTCATTGCCACAGTGTTTGTCGTTTTCATATCAGAACCCCTGAGCACTTGCCGTTACCAGTGCCGATTCTTCGGCCCGATCGCGCACGATATCGGCGGTGAGTTTGCCGCCGGACATCACCAGAATGCGGTCAGATACCGCCATAATTTCTTTCAGATCGGAGGTGGAGAAGACCACCGCGATCCCCTGTTCTGACAGCTGCACCATCATGCGGAACACGTCGGCCTTCGCGCCGACATCGATGCCGCGCGTCGGCTCGTCCAGAAACAGGACTTTTGGGTTGGTCAGCAGCGAGCGGCCAATCACCACCTTCTGCTGGTTGCCGCCGCTCAGCGCCTGGATCTCCACCTCCGGCGAGGAAACCTTAATCGACAGGTTGCCGATAGTGCTGGCGACCACCGCTTGCTCCTCTTTTTCCGCGATAGTGAAGCCGCGCTGTAACCGCCGCCACAGGCTGGCGATGGTCAGGTTGGTCGCCACCGAGGAGATGGGGAAAATGCCGGTGCGCTTGCGGTCTTCCGGCACCAGGCTCATTCCCATGCGGATGCGATCCGCCGTGGCGAGGCGCTGGGGCACCGGCTTGCTGTCAAGCCACAGCTTGCCAAGATAGTTGCGCTCGGTGCCGAGCATGCATTCGAACAGCTCGGTGCGCCCGGCGCCCATCAGGCCATAGATGCCGACGATTTCGCCGCTATGCACCTTAAAGGAGACATCATCCACCACCGTATTGCCCGCGCCGTTGACGCAGGTAATGTGCTCCGCCTCCAGCACCGGCGCGCCAAAGGTGCGGCCAGGCTTAAGGAAGTTACTCACCGGGTCGCTACCCAGCATCTCGCGGACAATCCACGGCACGTCAATGTCGCACACCTTCGCCTCGGCCTGGAATTTGCCGTCGCGCAGGATGGTGATGACATCGCCAATCGCCATCAGCTCTTCCAGACGGTGAGAGATGTAGATAATCGATACCCCCTGGCGGGTCAGCTCGCGGATCACCCGAAAGAGGATCTCCACTTCGGTTTTACTCAGCGCTGAGGTCGGCTCATCGAGAATCAGAATGTCCGCGTCTTCCGCCAGCGCCTTGGCGATCTCTACCAGCTGCTGCTGGCCCACTTTCAGGTTGCCGACCAGCTCTTTAGGCGAGATCGGCTGATCGAGACGCTTTAACAGTTCCGCCGCCCGTCTCTCCTGTTCGGCCTCGTCGATGGGGGAGAGGCCCTTTTGCAGCTCCCGCCCAAGGAAAATATTCTCGGCGACGTTAAGGTTCTCAAACAGGTTCAGCTCCTGATGCACCATACCGATCCCAAGGGCGGCGGCCTGGCGGGTGCTGGATATCTGCACCGGTTTACCGTTAAGTTCGATGACGCCAAGACTCGGCTGCTGCACCCCGGCGAGGATCTTCATCAGGGTCGATTTGCCCGCGCCGTTCTCACCGATGATGACGTTCACTTTGCCGCGCCAGACGTTGTAATCCACGTTATCCAGCGCCACGGTGCCGGGAAAGAGCATCGATACGCCGCGCGTGCGCAGGATAATGTCGTCCACAGGTACGTCGCTCATTACTGTGCCTCCTGTTTCAACTCCAGTGCGACGGCATCATCGATTTTGCCGCCGTTCAGGGTGACGGCCATTAACGCGGTGGCCTGCTTACCCGTCCAGCTCTCATCGATTTTCGGCAGGTGTTTCACCGCTTCCCGGTTATACGCCCGCGAAAGCTGGGCAAACTGCACCTGGTTGGTAAAGTCTTCAAACTTAAAGCCGGTCGCATCGCGGATCGTGTTGCCGCGCACCACCGGGCCGGTATTCACCGCCAGCGGCTGACCGTTAAAGGTCATCACCAGCTTTTGTTCCCGCTCGTTGCTCATGTCGACACGTTCAACTTTACTGGTCAGACGAACAAACACGCTTTGCGGTTTGTCACCCGGCGTTTTCAGCTGAGCGCTCAGCGCGGTGGCGTCCAGAGCATGTTTGTTGGCGGCGTCAACGACGCGTTCCTGCCAGGTTTGTTGCGCGATCTGCTGTGGGGTCATGTTATCGAAGCTGGCTTTAGCGTTCGGATCGGCAGGCATAATCGGCTTGCCGTTTTCATCGAGATCCACCACGGTGCAGGCCGTGAGCAACAGGGTGGCGCCCCCTAAGAGCGCGGCACCCCATTGTTTTAACGACATAACGCCTCCGCTATTACTTGCTGAGGTTGAACATGTTCAGCTTGCTGGCGTTGCCTTCGTCGATCAGCATGCAGTCCATCAGCTGTTTTTCATCCTTCTGAGCCTTGCCGTTTTTCAGGAAGTAGTCGGCCTGCTCAACCGCCATCTGCGCCTGCTGCCAGCCCGGCTGTAAGACGGTGGCCTTGATGTTGCCTTTATTAATGATGGAGTCGCGGACGTAATCGCTGCCGTCAAAGCCCACGACGATGACGTTAGTTTTCCCCGCCGCTTTCAGGGCCGCTTCTGCGCCCAGCGCCATGGTGTCGTTCCCGGAGATAACGCCAACGATATCCGGGTTGGTTTGCAGAATGGCTTCCATACGGGTGAAGGCTTCGGTCTGGCTCCAGTTGGCGGTCTGCTGCGCCACCATCTTCATATCCGGGTAGTCGTCCAGCACATCGTGGTAGCCCTGAGAACGCACGCTGGCGTTGGTGTCCGACTGGCGTCCCAGTAACTCAACGTACTTGCCTTTGCCATCCAGCAATTTGGCGAATTTCTCCGCTCCAAGCTGCGCGCCCTGATAGTTGTTCGAGACGATTTGCGCGACGGCAACGCCGGTTTTGTTGATTTCGCGGTCAATCAGGAAGGCCGGAACGCCTGCGGCTTTGGCCTTTTCCAGCGGGCCGACGGTGGCGTCCGCCCCGGCGTTATCAAGAATGATGGCTTTCGCTTTGCGGGCGATGGCCGTTTCAATCAGCTGGTTCTGTTTGTTGACGTCGTCGTCATGGGACGCGACGAGAGTGGTGTAGCCCAGCTCTTTGGCTTTCGCCGCCGCGCCATCCGCTTCCGCTTTAAAGAACGGGTTGTCATGAGAAGGGGTAATAATGGCGATAAGGCCGTTGTCTGCCGCATACAGCGAGCCGGATGCCGCGATCAAGGAAGCCAGTACAGCCGATTTCAGTAGGGTCTTTTTCATTGTTTTCTCCACATTGAATATATATTCAATAATGATTTATTATTCAAATTAACCATAAAGCGACAGCGGCAAACTGTCTACGGTTTACTCAGCAAATTTCCTAAAAGTAGAAAAGGATCACGCTTCTGAAGAGGGGGCGGTGGCGAGGGTAATGAGCTGGTTGTGTTCGCTCATCCACTCTATTTCAATGCATTTTCCTGCTAAATCTACGCTGAATTCCGCTGTAAAACGCAATCTGGCGCGATGATGCCCGACGGCGACAAGCTTTGCGCTATGGAACCCCGGGAAAGGAACAGCACGAAAAGAGAAGCATTTATACGCGCTCTCCTTAGCGGAAAAAGCCAGCGTCAATGCCAGCGGCCAGGGGAGCGGCGAGGCGCGCAGCAGGGCGCGTTCATGCGCATCAACAATACCCGGAGCGATGTCATCGCAGACAGCAGGCGCTGGCAGGGTTTCGATATCAACGCCGATGGGCGCGCTGCTCACCACCGCCACGGCGCGGTTGCCGCTGTGGCTGATACTGCCGTACAGCCCCGGCGGCCATACAGGTTGGCCCTGGTCTCCCACTGGCGGCGGGGCGCTAAAGCCCCGTTCACGCAGGGCGTGGACGGCGGCAATACGCCCGGCAAGGTGCTCGGACTTGCGCTTGCGTCCGGCATTGCGCAGCGCGGCATGGTGGGGCAGCCACAGCAGATCCTGCCCGGCGAAGGTGTGTTCATCAAAGGTGATGAGATGCAGCGGGTGAGAGGCGAGGGAGCGCGTGGTGTGTACGCTGTACATACTTGCTCTCTCCCTCTCTATTGACGCTTAGAAGTGCGTATTCACGCCCAGATACCAGGTGCGGCCCGGCTCGTTATAGGTATAAGCGCCAGCGCCTGCCATATAAGAGGTATCGGTAGTGCTACCCGTGGTCTGCGCGTTACCGGCGCGCCAGAGACGCTTATCAAAGACGTTATCCACGCCGCCGGTGAGGCTGACGTTTTTCGTCACGTCCCAGGTCGCGCTCAGGCCAACGATGCTGTACGGGCTGACTTCGTCTTTGTCAGAGCCGGTCACCGGTTTACCCTGGTAGTTGTATTTCTTCGGCTGCTGTTTGCCATACCAGGTGAAGGTCGACTGCAGCGAAACATCCTGATGTACCTGCCAGCTCAGGGTCGAGTTCAGCGTGTATTCCGGGATAACCGACAGACGCTCACCGGTCTCTTTATTCTTACTCTGCAGCATGTAGGTGATGTTGTTGGTCCAGTTAACCGTCTCGCTAACCGGTACGTTCAGCGTCCCTTCCAGCCCTTCCACTACCGCTTTCGGGATATTTTCCCACTGGTAGAGGTCGGTCTTACCGTTGTTGATACGCTGCAGCGGCACCGTGCCCGCTTCAATTTTGTCGTGGTAATCGTTACGGAACCAGGTCACGCCAGCCAGCCAGCCGTCACGTTTGAACTCCAGGCCAATCTCTTTGTTGATGCTGGTTTCGGCTTTCAGATCGTCGTTGCCCATCATGTAGCAGCCGATACCGCTGGATGCGCCGGTCGCGAAGCAGCCCTGGCCCTTACTGTAGAGAATATAGTTCGGGTTGGTCTGGTAGAGATTCGGCGCTTTATAGGCGCGGGCGATGCCCATTTTCAGGGTGAAATCATCCCCCAGCCCCTGGGACAGGTTCAGAGACGGGCTCCAGTTGTCGCCCACAATGCTGTGGTGGTCAAAACGCAGACCCGGCGTCAGCATGGTGGTATCGGTCAGCTCCATGTTATTTTCGGCGAACAGCGAGAAAATCTCCGCCTGCGAGTAGGGGCTACGGTTGGTCGCGTCCACGCCGTCGATAGCGCCCCCGGTGTTTGCCCCGGTCAGCGCCTGGCCGTTGGAGGAGAGATCTTTCATCCGCTGCTGCGTCCATTCGCTGCCGAGCGTCAGGGTCTGGTTCACATACAGATCGAGCGGAATGTTGACCTCGCTGTGCAACGT
>NZ_HE578945.1:2081054-2087093 GCF_000321045.1 Phytobacter massiliensis JC163 | reverse complement strand
AGCGGAATGTTGACCTCGCTGTGCAACGTGACATCCGCCAGATCCGTATCGGTAAACTTATCGCTGTTGAACAGCCCTTCCAGGCCGCCCGCCAGCCCTTCGCCGAGACGGGAGTTGCGGGTATGTTCATACTGCGCCCAGGTGGAAGAGGTCACGCCGTTATTCCAGCCGCCGTTCCAGGTCAGGGCGTAGTTCTGGCGGTAAAGACGGTTGGTCTCTTTACCGTAGAATTTCTTCACGTAGCCGTTGGTCTTGTTGTCGTTGTTGGTATTCTGCGTGTCTCCGGCGTAGAGGTTGTTCTGGCGGCTGTAGCCCGCTTCAAACTCCAGCGACTGCATCGGCGCGAAGTCCCAGCGCACCATGCCGTTAATATCGCGGTCTTCCACCCCTTCGCGGCCCGCAGGCAGCGTATCGGCGTAGTTGCCCGCGCGGTCAGACTGATGACCTTCGTTAATATTCCACGCGTCCGCCTGGGTTTTATCAAGGCTGCCGTACAGGCGGAAGCTGAAATCGCCGCCCAGCGGGCCGTTCAGGCTAAAGTCGGTGCGTTTGGTAGAGCCTTCGTCTTTGTGCTCCGGCGCGTTCAGGTAGGTGTTCCAGGCGCCATGCCACTCGCCCGAGCCTTTTTTGGTGATGATATTTACCACGCCGCCCGCCGCGCCGTTGCCGTAGCGGGCCGCCGCCGGGCCACGAAGCACTTCGATACGTTCAATCATCTCCGGCGGCACCCAGTTGGTGTCGCCTCGGGTGTCGCGCTCGCCGCGCCAGCCCAGACGCACCGAGTTACGGCTGGAGACGGGCTTGCCGTCAATCAGGATCAGGGTGTTTTCCGGCCCCATACCGCGAATATCGATCTGGCGATTATTGCCGCGCTGGCCGCTGGTGGAGTTGCCGGTCAGGTTGACGCCGGGCATGGTGCGGATGATTTCCGACACGTCCCGGGCGGGGGGATTTTTACGGATTTCATCGGCGGTGATGGTGGAAACGCCCGGCGCCTGCAAATTCTGCTCGGCGGCGGTAACGACGATGGTGTCTTCGTTGCTGGTGGTCTCAGCCGCCTGTGAAGGCAATGCAACCCCGTAAATCCCCAGATTGACCAGTACGGCCAGCGAATGGATTTTGTAATTCATTGTTGTTACCTGCTTTTCTTCGCCGCGTTCCCGCTGAGTCCTTTCCCAATGGGTAAGGAAGACGGCATGATGTCGCCGCGCAGCTGCGAAGGGGCTCTTCCTGAGAAAATCCACAGCAGACGGCATTTTTAGAATGAAAGACGCGCTTGCAGGGCGCGGCAATACGCTATTGCAAATGCAAATAGTTATCAATAATATTATCAATAAATTTTTATCTGCAAGCAAAAATTTCCACAGAGAAGATGAGGTTACGGCGTTGACGTTAGCAGCGGGAAGCGAGGCCTGGTGGGGGCAAAAACAGGGCCCCGAGTGGAAGCAAAACGCGGCGGGGGCGTATGAGGTCACCTTCTGGTGGCGCGACCCGGCGGGAACGGAAACCACCTCCGGCATTAAGCGTGTCTGGATTTATATCACCGGCGTGACCGATCACCACCAGCAGGCGACGCCGCAAACCCTGCAACGGCTGCCGGGCACCGATGTCTGGCGCTGGCAGACCGTATTGCCGGCAGGCTGGCGTGGCAGCTACTGTTTTATTCCTTCTGCGCGTGATAATGACTTTCCGCCGCTGGCGCTGTCACAAACGCCCCCCGACCGCGCCGCTCTGCGCGAGGGGTGGCGCAAACTGCTGCCGCGCGCCGTTGCCGACCCGCTGAACGCGCACAGCTGGCGCGGGGGGCGTGGTCATCCCGTGTCGGCGCTGGCGATGCCGGACGCGCCGCCGCAGCCAGGCTGGGACGCGCCGCCTGTTGCCTTTACCCCTCCTGTCTGCATTGAGTGGCAGAGCGCCCGGCTGGCAAACCGCCGCCGCGTCTGGATCTATACCACCGGCGAGGGGCAGGAAAGCGAACGCCCGCTGGCGATTCTGCTGGACGGCCAGTTCTGGGCGCAAAGTATGCCTGTCTGGCCCGCGCTGGCGTCGCTCACCCAGCGTGGCGAGCTGCCGCCCGCCGTCTATGTCCTGATTGACGCCATCGATACCGCTCACCGTAGCCAGGAGCTGCCCTGTAATGACGATTTCTGGCTGGCGGTAATGGCGGAGTTGCTGCCGCAGGTGCGGGCCGTTGCGCCGTTCAGCGACAGCCCGCAGCGCACCGTGGTGGCCGGGCAGAGCTTTGGCGGTCTGTCTTCCCTGTATGCCGCCCTGCGCTGGCCTGCGCGCTTTGGCTGCGTACTCAGCCAGTCCGGCTCCTACTGGTGGCCGCACCGTGGCGGGCAGCAGGCGGGGCGTTTAATTGAACAACTTCGTGCAGGCACGCTTTTCGCGCAGGGACTGCGCATCGTGCTGGAGGCTGGAAGGCGCGAACCTGTCATCATGCGGGCCAACCTGGCCCTGCTGGAACAACTCCAACAGACCGGGCAGAGCGTATTCTGGCGTCAGGTTGACGGCGGCCACGATGCGCTCTGCTGGCGCGGCGGGCTGACCGCAGGGTTAATCACCCTCTGGCAACCCCTGCTGCACCCTGCCCGGTAAGCGTTTTATCACAGGAGCCCGTCATGGAATTCAGTAACCCTTTCGATAATCCGCAAGGGCAGTTTTATATTCTGCAAAATAGCCGCCAGCAGTTCAGCCTGTGGCCGCAGGCGTGCGCCCTGCCGCAGGGCTGGCGCGTCATCTGCGAGCCCCAGCCGCAGGAGGCCTGTCACGCCTGGCTTGCCGACCACTGGCAGGCGCTCACCCCGGCGCACCATGCGCAATAAGGAGATACCGATGACCACACGTTTACCACTGGTGGCCGCGCAGCCGGGGATCTGGATGGCGGAAGCCCTCTCAACGCTGCCCAACGCCTGGAGCGTCGCGCACTATGTTGAACTGCGCGGCGAGGTAGACGCGCCGCTGCTGGCGCAGGCGGTTGTTGCGGGGATGAGCCAGGCCGACACCTTACGGATGCGCTTCTGGCAGGAAGAGGGGGAGTCTGGCAGCAGCCGGATGAGACGCTTACCTTCCCGCTGCCGCAGATTGTCGACCTGCGTGGTCGCGCTGACGCCCACGCGCTGGCGCTGTCGCTGATGCAGGCGGATCTGGATCAAAACCTGCGGGTGGAGAGCGGCGCGCCGCTGTTCTGCCATCAGCTTATCCGGCTGGCTGACAACCACTGGTACTGGTATCAGCGCTATCACCATTTGCTGGTGGATGGCTTCAGTTTCCCGGCCATTACCCGCCAGATAGCCGCCATTTACCGCGCTATGCGCCGGGGTATGCCGCTGCCCGCCAACCCGTTCACGCCGTTTGCAGAGGTGGTGGAGGAGTACCAGCGCTACGCGCAAAGCGAGGCGCGGGGGCGCGACAAAACCTTCTGGGAGCAACAGCGGCTTGCGCTGCCGGCTCCGGCATCGCTCTCTTCCGCCCCTTTACCGGGACGGGCGGCCAGTAGCGATATTCTGCGTCTTCACCTGGCGCTGGATAAGCAGGCGTTTCGTCGCCTGACGCAGGCGGCCAGCGGCTGCCAGCCCGCCGATATCGCACTGGCGCTGGTGGCGCTGTGGCTGGGCAGGCTGAGCGGTCGCCTCTCTTACGCCGCCGGGTTTATTTTTATGCGGCGGATGGGCTCGGCGGCGCTTACCGCCACGGGGCCGGTGCTTAACGTACTGCCGCTTGGGGTGCAGATCGATCCGGCGCAAACGCTGGCGGAACTTGCCGCTGAGCTTGCCGGGCAGCTAAAAAAATGCGCCGCCACCAGCGTTACGACGCCGAGCAGATCCTGCGCGATGCCGGGCGCGCCGCCGGGGATGAGCCGCTTTTTGGCCCGGTCTTTAACGTGAAGATGTTCGACTATCAGCTGGATGTTGACGGCGTAGCCGGGCAGACGCACACCCTGGCGACCGGGCCGGTTAACGACCTCGAACTGGCCCTCTTCCCGGATGAAGAGGGTGGGCTGACGCTGGAGGTGCTGGCTAACCGCAGCCGCTATAACGAAGCGGAACTCAGCCGCCACGTCGCGCGTCTGCACAGTCTGCTTGCGCAGTTTGCGGAAAACCCGGCCCTGCGCTGTGGCGAAGCGCAGTTGCTGAGCGCGGCGGAGGCCGCGAAGATTGCTGAGGTCAACGCCACCGGCGTGATGTTGCCTGCTGCCACCTTAAGCGAACTGGTGGCGCGGCAGGCGGCAAAAACCCCGGACGCCCCCGCGCTGGCAGACGAACGCTGGCAGTTTAGCTACCGCGAAATGCGCGAGCAGGTGGTGGCGCTGGCGACGCTGTTACGCGAGCGCGGCGTGCGGCCTGGCGACAGCGTGGCGGTGGCGTTGCCGCGTTCTGTTTTTCTCACCCTGGCGCTGCACGCTATCGTTGAGGCTGGGGCCGCCTGGCTTCCGCTGGATACCGGCTACCCGGATGAGCGCCTGCGCATGATGCTGGAAGACGCGCAGCCGCGCCTGCTGATAACCGCCGCCGATCGGCAGGCCCGCTTTGAGCTACCAGACCTGGCTCACCTTTATTACGACGCGCCGCTGGAGGCGGCTGGCGACACCGGGCTTGCGCTCTCCCGCCCGGAACATACCGCCTATATTATTTTCACCTCCGGCTCTACCGGGCGGCCAAAAGGGGTGATGGTGGGGCAGAGCGCCATCGTTAACCGCCTGCTGTGGATGCAGCACCACTACCCGCTCACGGCCAGCGATGTGGTGGCGCAGAAGACCCCGTGCAGTTTCGACGTCTCCGTCTGGGAGTTCTGGTGGCCCTTTATTGCCGGTGCGCGGCTGGTGATGGCCGAGCCGGAGGCCCACCGCGACCCGCTGGCGCTGCAGCGATTTTTTGCCCGCTTCGGCGTGACCACCACCCATTTTGTGCCGTCGATGCTGGCGGCGTTTGTTGCTTCTCTGACGCCGGAAAGCGCCCGTGAAACCTGCCGCAGCCTGAACAAGGTCTTTTGCAGCGGCGAAGCGCTGCCGACTGAGCTGTGCCGGGAGTGGGAACGGCTAACCGGCGTGGCGCTGCATAATCTTTACGGGCCAACGGAAGCGGCGGTGGATGTCAGCTGGTATCCCGCCAGCGGCGAAGCGCTGGCTGCGGTCACCGGCAGCAGCGTGCCGATTGGTTTTCCGGTATGGAACACCGGCCTGCGTATTCTGGACGCCATGATGCAGCCGGTGCCGCCGGGCGTGGCAGGGGATCTCTATCTCACGGGGGTACAGCTTGCGCAGGGCTATCTGGGACGGTCTGACCTGACCGCCAGTCGCTTTATCGCCGATCCGTTTGCCCCCGGCGAGCGGATGTATCGCACCGGGGACGTCGCCCGCTGGCTGGAAAACGGCGCGGTGGAGTACCTCGGGCGCAGCGACGATCAGCTTAAAATTCGCGGCCAGCGTATTGAACTGGGAGAGATAGACCAGGCGCTGCTCTCGCTGCCGGATGTGGCGCAGGGGGTGACCCACGCCTGCGTGCTGAACCAGGCGGCGACGGGCGGCGGCGATGCGCGCCAGCTGGTGGGCTACGTGGTCTCCGCTTCCGGCCTGCCGCTGGACGTGGTCGAACTGCGCGAACGCCTCGCCGGGCGGCTGCCGCCGCATATGGTGCCCGTCATGCTGTTGCAGTTGCAGGCGTTGCCGCTGAGCGCCAACGGCAAACTGGACCGTAAGGCGCTCCCGTTGCCGACCCCCGCGCAGGCGTCGAGCGGGCGTGCGCCGCTCCCCGGTGCCGAGCGCGACATCGCGCAGGCTTTTTCCGCGTTGCTGAACTGCGAAGTGGCGGATGCGCAGGCGGATTTCTTCGCCCTTGGCGGCCACTCGCTGCTGGCGATGCGGCTGGCGGCGAAGCTTTCGAAAGCATTTCGCCGCGAGGTGACGCCCGGGCAGATTATGGTCGCGTCGACCCCGGAGAAACTGGCCGCCCTGCTGACCCGCCACGAGGTCGACGCCCGGCTGGGGCTGGAGACGCTGCTCCCCCTGCGCCAGAGCGGCGGGCCGACGCTGTTCCG
>NZ_HE578945.1:2071975-2080731 GCF_000321045.1 Phytobacter massiliensis JC163 | reverse complement strand
CCCGGCGTCGGGATTTGCCTGGCAGTTCAGCGTGCTGGCGCGCTATCTGTCGCCGCGCTGGAGCATTACCGGCATCCAGTCGCCGNGCCCGCACGGCCCGATGCAGCAGGCGGCGACGCTGGATGAGGTGTGCGAGCAGCATCTCGCCACCCTGCTGGCGGAGCAGCCGCGCGGGCCGTATCACCTGTTGGGCTATTCCCTGGGCGGTACATTAGCGCAGGGCATCGCCGCCCGGCTGCGTCAGCGCGGCGAAGAGGTGGCTTTCCTGGGGCTGCTGGATACCTGGCCGCCGGAGACGCAAAACTGGGCGGAAAAAGAGGCTCACGGCCTGGACCCGGCGGTGCTGGCGGAAATTGAACGTGAGCGGCAGGCGTTTCTGGCCGCGCAGCAGGGGCAGGGGGCGACGGAACTGTTCAGCGCGATCGAAGGCAATTACGCCGATGCGGTGCGGCTGCTGACCACTGCCCACAGCGTACCCTTTGACGGTAAAGCCACGCTGTTTGTGGCGGAACGTACACTGCCGGAAGGGATGGACCCCCACGCCGCCTGGGCCCCCTGGGTCAGTGAGCTGGCGGTTTATCGCCAGGACTGCGCCCATGTGGATATTATTTCGCCAGCCGCCTTCGCCACCCTCGGCCCGGTGTTACGTGAACTGTTGGAGTAAGGGTACTCCGGTGACATTCCCGGATGCGGCGTAACGCCTTATCCGGGCTACGGTTCAGGTAGCCCGGGAAAGCCTCACCCCGCATATTTGCCCAGCGGCACTACCAGCGGCGTATGCGCCACCGGATCGTCAATGATCGTGCAGCGTAATCCATACACGGCTTCGATAAGCTCCGCCGTCACAATCTCTTTCGGCGCGCCCTGGGCGACAATTTTCCCCTCTTTGAGGGCGATTAAATGGGTGGCGTAGCGGCAGGCCTGATTAAGATCGTGCAGCACTGCCGCCAGGGTATATCCCTGCTCACGGTTCAGCGTGCTGAGCAGCTCCAGCAGATCGATCTGATAGCTGATATCGAGCCAGGTTGTCGGTTCATCAAGTAGCATGATGGCGGTCTCCTGGGCCAGTACCATGGCTATCCACGCGCGCTGGCGCTGTCCGCCGGAGAGGGTGTCCACGCTTTGCGTCGCCAGCTCTTCTACCCCCGTCGCCCGCATGGCGCGCGTTACCGCCTCTTCATCCTCTTTCCGCCAGCGGGTAAACAGCGGCTGGTGAGGGTAGCGCCCGCGCGCGACCAGTTCCTGAACGGTGATATCGCCCGGCGTGGTGGCGTTTTGCGCCAGCAGCCCCACGCGCCTTGCCACCTCTTTACTGGCGAAACGCTGGATCTGCTCGCCGTCCAGATAGACGTGACCCTGCTCTGGCGTCATCAGGCGACTCAGCGTGCGCAGTAGCGTCGACTTGCCGCAGCCATTCGGCCCGATGATAGCCGTGAAGTGACCATCAGGAATGGTCACGCTCAGCTCCCGGGCCACGATCTTTTTACCGTAGCCCAGCGTCAGCCGTTCGCCCCGCAAGCGGTGCTGGATCTCACTCATTTTTTGCGCGACTCCTGAATTAACAAGGCGATAAGGTAGATACCGCCGAGGCTGACGGTGACCACGCCAACCGGTAACTGATAAGGAATAAACAGCCGCTGGGCGCACATATCCGCCGCCAGCAGCAGCAGCGCGCCGCAAAGGGCGGACTGCGTCAGCCCCCAGCGCGCGGTGGCGCTGATACGGCGGGCAATGTGCGGAGCCACCAGCGCGACGAAAGAGATGGGGCCCGCCAGCGCCGTCGCCGAGGCGGTCAGCACCACGGCGACCAGCATCAGCATCAGGCGCGAACGTTCGACGCTGACGCCAAGGGCGCAGGCGCTGTCGTCCCCCATCTCCAGCAGGCGCATACGGCGGCAGAGCAGGGCGGCGGCGATAAACATCAGCACGATAAACGGCGCGGAGGGCACCGTTTTCCCCCAGGTCAGCCCGTTTAACGAACCGGCATTCCACAAACCGGCAGAGAGGGCGGTCTCCAGCGTCGCGTGCATTAAGAGCCAGGTGTTAAAGGCCACCAGCATGGCACGGATGCCGATACCGACAATAATCAGGCGGAAGGTTTCAATGCCGTTGCGCCAGGCGAGCAGCCAGACCAGCAGCGAGGTAAGCACGCCGCCCGCCATTGCCGCCAGGGCTATGGCAGTAAGATCCTGGCCATACAGCACCATCGCCACCAGCACCCCGCTCCAGGCCCCGGTGTTAAACCCCATCACATCCGGGCTGCCCAGCGGGTTACGCATCAGCGACTGAAATATTGCGCCGCTTACTCCGAGCGCCGCGCCTGTCAGCAGCGCCATCGTCACCCGCGGCAAGCGCCACTCCATGACCACCAGTTCCATCGCGCGGGGGGCATTACCGCTAAGGGCATCAAAAACCTGGCCGATATCGAGCGTGACCGCCCCGCTGCACAGGCCCCAGACCGCCAGCGCCAGAGAGGCGGCCAGGAGCATAATGCTGCTGATTATCAGCCGACGGGAGGGCGCTGTCACAGGCTACCTCCCCGCACGCGGCGTACCAGGACAATCAACACCGGCGCGCCGATAAAGGCGCTGACCACCGACACCCGCAGTTCGCCGGGCACCAGAAAGCGGCCAAGAATATCGGCGAACAGCAGCAGGGCAGGGGTGGCGATGAGGGTTACCGGCAGCGCCCAGCGGTGATCCGCCCCTACCAGCCAGCGGGCGAGGTGAGGCATCATCAGGCCGATAAAGGCAATCGGGCCGACCACCGCAGTGGCGCAGCCGCACAGTACGGTAATCGCCAGCAGCCCCAGCAGCTGCGTGCGCGCTACTCTGCTGCCCAGCGCCGTAGCGGTATCGCTGCCGAGGCTCAGGCTGTTGAGCGCCCGGCTGGAGAGCAGCGCGACGCCCGCCGCCAGCAGCACCGGAATGAGGACGATTTTCAGCGTCTGCAGAGTGCGGATATCCAGCGAACCGGCCTGCCAGAACCGGAGCTGGTCATACACATCCGCATTGAGCAGAGAGATACCGCTCGATAACCCCTCCAGTACCGCCGCCAGCGCCACCCCGGCCAGGGTGAGACGCACCGGGCTCAGCTGCCCGCCGCCCTGGCTGCCGGTGAAAGCCACCACCAGCGAGGCCGCCAGCGCGCCGCAGAACGAGAGCGCCATCTGTTCCAGAGGGGTGGTGGCGCCCAGCAGCGCCGCGCCGACCACGATAGCGAAGCTGGCGCCGGCATTCACGCCCAGCAGGCCCGGGTCGGCCAGCGGGTTGCGGGTGAGGGTCTGCATCAGCGCGCCCGCCAGCCCCAGCGCGCCGCCCGCCAGTAGTCCGGCCAGGGTCCGCGGCAGGCGGGCATCGCGGATAATAGTACAGTCGGCGCTCTGGCAGGTGCCGGAGAGCGCGTCGATAACCACGCTGGCAGGCACCGTTTTCGCCCCGAGAAACAGACTCAGCGCCATCGCAATGATAAGTAGTATGAATAACCCGGTAACGGTGAGCACGCGCGCCGGGGAACGGCTAAACGACATAAAACGTCCCTGACTTGATAATGATAGTAATTATCGTTATCGATCTTATTTGGTTATGTTACCATGCACGCCCTCCGAATGAAGCAAAAAAATCGTGTTAAGGCGTTGTAATGAACCGACAATCCTGGCTGCTCAACCTTAGCCTGTTGAAAACCCATCCGGCTTTTCGCGCGGTGTTTCTGGCGCGGTTTATCTCCATTTTATCGCTGGGATTGCTGGGGGTAGCGGTGCCGGTGCAGATCCAGATGATGACCCACTCAAGCTGGCAGGTGGGGCTGGCGGTGACGCTCACCGGCGGGGCGATGTTTGTCGGGCTGATGGCGGGCGGCGTGCTGGCCGATCGCTACGAGCGAAAAAAACTTATTCTACTGGCGCGCGGCACCTGCGGTATTGGCTTTATCGGCCTGTGGCTGAACGCGCTCCTGCCGGAGCCGTCACTGCTGGCAATCTATTTATTTGGGTTATGGGATGGCTTTTTTGCCTCCCTGGGCGTAACGGCGCTGCTGGCCGCTACCCCTGCGCTGGTAGGTCGGGAAAATCTGATGCAGGCGGGGGCGATTACCATGCTGACCGTGCGGCTGGGGTCGGTGATTTCGCCCCTGTGCGGCGGCCTGCTGCTGGCGACCGGCGGCGTGGCGTGGAACTATGCGCTGGCCGCGGCGGGCACCTTTATTACCCTGCTGCCATTGCTGACGCTGCCGCTGTTGCCACCGCCCCCGCAGCAGCGGGAGCATCCGTTGCGTTCGCTCGTCGCCGGGTTACGCTTTTTGTTCAGCAGCCCGCTGATTGGCGGCATTGCGCTGGTGGGCGCGCTGCTGACGATGGCGAGCGCGGTGCGGGTGCTCTACCCGGCCCTGGCGATTAACTGGCGCATGTCCGCCGCGCAGATTGGCCTGCTCTATGCGGCGATACCGCTGGGGGCGGTCGTCGGCGCGTTGACCAGCGGACGGCTGGCGCACGCCGCGCGACCGGGTTGGCTGATGCTGTGGACCTCCGTCGGCGCGTTTGTGGCGATTGGTCTGTTCAGCCTGATGCCTTTCTGGGGGCTGGGGGCGCTGTGCCTCGCGCTATTTGGCTGGCTGAGCGCCATCAGTTCGCTGCTGCAATACACCCTAATTCAGACGCAGACCCCGGAGGGGATGCTTGGGCGCATAAACGGGCTATGGACCGCGCAGAACGTCACCGGCGACGCCATCGGCGCGGCTATCCTGGGCGGGCTGGGCGCCGTTATGACGCCAGCGGCCTCGGCAAGCAGCAGCGGTTTTGCGCTGGCGCTGACAGGGGGGATACTGGTGGTGAGTTTGAAGACGCTGCGCCAGTTCCGCCAGGCGCAGTGAAGCGTCGTACCGGGCGATCCCGGATGCCGACAGGCGTTGCAGTTCCGTAGCCCGGATAAGGCAGCGCCGCATCCGGGAATAGTCGGGCTTTAGCCAAACAGCGCCGACAGGCGTTGCAGTACCTGGGTGGCGCTGTAGTAATCCAGACGAAATGTCTCCGGGCCCAGCGCGTATACCCGCTTATTTTGCACCGCTGGCAGGTGCCCCAGCAGCGGGTTGGCGCGTAACGCGTCGGCATCTTTCTCATCGCCTGCAAACAAAAGCAGCGCCTCGCCGTTCAGCCCCGCCGCTAAATTCTCGCCGCCCAGTTGAATAATATCGTGACGTTTGCCCTGGCTGTGGCTGGTTTGCAGCCCGGCAGGCAGCGCGGCGAGAGTAAAGCCTGACTCCTGTAATAATTGACCCTGCGCCGAGTCGCGGGTCCACATATTGGCGTTACGCGCCGCCGGGTTATAGACCAGCGCGTTGACCGGCTGCGGCGGAAGGGTAATATGCGCTTTGACATCCGCCAGCTGGCGGGCAAACTGCGCGATGCGCGCGGCGGCCTGCTGCTCGTGGCCGGTAATTTCGCCCAACTGGGTTAGCAGCGCCTGCCAGCTTTTGTCGTCGTAGTTAATCACCAGCGTCGGGGCAATGGCGGAGAGCTGATCGTACAGGGCGAGGGCGGAGTCTCCGCCAGTGGCGCTAACCAGAATCAGGTCCGGCATCTGGGCGGCCACCGCTTCAGCATTCGGTTCGCCAATATAAAGCCGGGCGAGCTTGCGCGCTTTCGCTACGTCGCTCCACTGACGTAAAAAGCCGCGATCGTCGGCGAAACGGTTATTCGGCGTGGTGGCGCCGCTGGCGATAACCGGGGCGTCAATCGCCAGCAGCGAGCCCGTTAGCGTCACGCTGGTGGAGACAATGCGTACAGGCTTGCTGTCAAGGGTGTGGCTACCGCGGCTATCCGTTACCTGGCGCGGCCAGTCGGCGGCGAGGGCGGCATTCAGACCTGCTATTAACATCGCCATCACAAAGGCGGCACGGCATATCGGAGGGAATCTCACTGCGTTATCCTGTTTCTTATGAGCTAATGCTTCTCATTTTCATCATTGCGCGCCAGCGATGCAAGCGATACTCGCCGCAGAAAGTTGCGCCGCGGTTGACATGGCGGAACATAAGATTTAGCTTACCGACCCAAAATTAAAATGATAATCATTCGTAATATATTTATCATTTCGGAGGATGATATGGATACGTCACTGGCTGAGGATGTTCAGCAGACGGCGAGCCCGCTCCCGGCAGATCGGTTTTTGTTTATGTCGCCGTATCGCAGTTTCACCGCATCCGGCTGTGTTGCCAGGGTTAACGCGCCAGCCGCTGGCGGCGACGATCCGGCCAGCGGGTTCCAGCGCCAGGTTGCCCGCGCCTTCGCCGACGCGCGCGCCCAGGGCGTTACCCGCCCCATCCTGGCAGGCGCTATTCCCTTTGACACCCGTCAGCCTTCTTCGCTGTTCATTCCGCAGTGTTGGCACGCGTTCTCCCGCCCGGCCAGACAGCAGGCGGCCCGCTACTTTTCCAGCCCGGCGATGCCCGGCGTAACGGCGCGCGCCGCCATCCCGGGGCAGGCGGAGTTTATGGCGATGGTTGCCCGCGCCGCCACGCTCACCGCCACGCCGGAAGTGAACAAAGTTGTGCTGTCGCGGCTGATTGATATTACCACCGACGCTCCCCTCAACAGCGGCCTGCTGCTGGAGCGCCTCATCGCGCAGAACCCGGCCAGCTTCAATTTCCATGTTCCTCTTGAGGATGGCGGCGTGCTGCTGGGCGCAAGCCCGGAACTGCTGCTGCGCAAAGAGGGGGAGGCGTTCAGCTCCCTGCCGCTGGCGGGTTCGGCCCGTCGCCAGCCGGACGATATGCTCGATCGTGAGGCGGGCAACCGGCTGCTGGCGTCAGCCAAAGATCGCCGGGAACATGAACTGGTGACCCAGGCGATGAAAGCGGTGCTGGCCCCACGCAGCCGCGCCCTGACCCTGCCCGATACGCCGCAGCTGGTGACGACGCCCACCTTATGGCACCTGGCCACCCCCATTGAAGGCGTCGCGCTACCCGGCGAAACGGCCCTGACGTTGGCCTGCCTGCTTCATCCCACTCCCGCCCTGAGCGGCTTCCCGCATCAGGCGGCGAAAAAAGTGATAGCCGAACTGGAGCCTTTTAATCGCGAGCTGTTTGGCGGCATTGTCGGCTGGTGCGATGAAGAGGGCAACGGCGAGTGGGTGGTGACGATTCGCTGTGCGCGCCTGCGGGAAAACCGTGTCCGCCTGTTTGCCGGTGCCGGGATTATCCCTGCGTCTTCGCCAGAGGCGGAGTGGCGTGAAACCGGCGTAAAGCTCTCCACGATGTTAAATGTTTTTGGCCTGAATTAAGGAGCGATGATGACCATTCCTTTTACCCGCTGGCCGGATGAATTTGCCAGGCGTTACCGTGAAAAGGGCTACTGGCAGGACTTACCCCTGACCGATATTCTGACCCGCCATGCCGACAGCGACGCCGTTGCGGTAATTGACGGAGAACGTCGGTTCACTTACCGCCAGCTGAATCAGGCTGCCGACAATCTCGCCTGCGCCTTGCAGGCCCGAGGCATTCAGCGTGGTGAAACGGCGCTGGTGCAGTTGGGCAACGTTGCCGAGTTTTACATTACCTTTTTCGCCCTGCTAAAGGCGGGCATCGCGCCGGTGAACGCGCTCTTTAGCCACCAGCGCACGGAGCTTAACGCCTACGCGGCGCAGATTGCGCCTGCCTTGCTGATTGCCGACCGCGACCATGCGCTGTTTGCCGATAGCGCCTTTTTACCGAACTTTTGCCGGACGCATACCAGCGTGCGCGCCGTGCTGCTGCGCCACGGCGAGGGCGACCAGGCGCTGGACGCGGCTATCGACCGCCCGGCGCAGCGCTTTATCGCCACGCCGACGCCTGCCGATGAGGTGGCCTTTTTCCAGCTTTCCGGCGGCAGCACCGGCACGCCGAAGCTGATTCCGCGCACCCACAATGACTACTACTACAGCATTCGCCGCAGTAATGAGATTTGCGCCATCAGCGCCGCGACCCGCTACCTGAACGCGCTGCCCGCGGCGCATAACTACGCCATGAGTTCGCCCGGTTCGCTGGGTGTGTTCCTGGCGGGCGGCTGCGTGGTGCTGGCACACGATCCCAGCGCCACGCTCTGTTTCCCGCTTATTGCGCAACACCAGATCAACGTGACGTCGCTGGTGCCGCCCGCGGTCAGCCTGTGGTTACAGGCGCTGGCCGAAGGCGCAAATAAAGCGCAGCTGGCGTCGCTTGCGCTGCTGCAGGTCGGCGGCGCGCGCCTGTCGGCTTCCCTGGCCGCGCGTATCCCTGATGAAATAGGCTGCCAGCTACAGCAGGTGTTCGGCATGGCGGAAGGGCTGGTGAACTACACCGCGCTTGACGACGCGCCGGAACGTATCTTCAACACTCAGGGGCGGCCAATGTGCCCGGACGATGAGGTCTGGGTAGCGGATGAAAACGGCAACCCGCTGCCGCACGGTGAAGTGGGGCGGCTGATGACGCGGGGGCCGTATACCTTCCGCGGCTACTACAAAAGCCCTGAACACAACGCCAGCGCCTTTGATGAGAACGGCTTTTACTGCTCCGGCGATCTGATTGCCATTGATGAACAGGGCTACATCACCGTTCAGGGGCGTGAAAAAGATCAAATCAACCGTGGCGGAGAGAAGATCGCCGCCGAAGAGATCGAGAATTTACTGCTGCGCCACGAGGCTATTATTCACGCGGCGCTGGTCAGCATGGAAGACAGCCTGCTGGGCGAAAAAAGCTGCGCGTATCTGGTGGTGAAAGCGCCGCTGCGCGCGGTGGCGATTCGCCGCTTT
>NZ_HE578945.1:2050299-2071624 GCF_000321045.1 Phytobacter massiliensis JC163 | reverse complement strand
CGCCGCTGCGCGCGGTGGCGATTCGCCGCTTTTTGCGCGAGCAGGGTGTGGCGGAATTCAAGCTGCCGGACCGGGTGGAGTGCGTGGACGCGCTGCCGCTGACGCCGGTCGGCAAAGTTGACAAAAAACAGTTACGCCAGTGGCTGGCGCAACGCGCGCAAGCGTAACAAGGAGATAAGATGGCAATCCCAAAACTGACCGGCTACGCGCTGCCTGAGGCACATGAGATCCCGCAGAACAAAGTGCAGTGGGCCTTCGAGCCGACCCGCGCGGCGCTGTTAATCCATGATATGCAGGCGTATTTCCTGAACTTCTGGGGTGACAACTGCCCGATGATGGAAAAGGTGGTGGCCAATATCGCCGCGCTGCGCCACTTCTGCAAGCAGCATGATATTCCGGTTTACTACACCGCCCAGCCAAAAGAGCAGAGCGATGAGGACCGGGCGCTGCTCAACGATATGTGGGGGCCGGGGCTGACCCGTTCGCCGCAGCAGCAGCAGCAGATTGTCGCCGAACTTGCGCCGGATGAGGCCGACACCGTGCTGGTGAAGTGGCGCTACAGCGCTTTTCACCGCTCGCCGCTGGAGCAGATGCTGAAAGAGACGGGGCGCGATCAGCTGATCATTACCGGCGTGTATGCGCATATCGGCTGTATGACCACCGCAACCGACGCGTTTATGCGCGATATTAAGCCCTTCTTCATTGCCGACGCGCTGGCGGATTTTACCCGCGACGAGCATCTGATGGCGCTCAATTATGTGGCGGGAAGAGCCGGGCGGGTGATGATGACCGACGCGCTGCTTCCCGCGCCGGTGCCTGCCAGCAAAGCGGCGCTGCGGGCGCTGATCCTGCCGCTGCTGGATGAATCTGACGAACCCTGTGACGACGAAAACCTGATCGACTACGGTCTGGATTCGGTACGCATGATGGCGCTGGCCGCCCGCTGGCGCAAAGTGCACGGTGATATCGACTTCGTGATGCTGGCGAAAAATCCCACTATCGACGCCTGGTGGGCGCTGCTCTCCCGCGAGGTGCAGTAATGGACTTTAGCGGCAAGACGGTGTGGGTGACCGGCGCGGGCAAAGGCATTGGTTACGCCACCGCGCTGGCCTTTGCTGAGGCGGGCGCGCAAGTTACGGGGTTCGATCTGGCTTTTCCGCAGCAGGATTATCCCTTTGCCACCGAGGTACTGGACGTCGCCGATGCCGGGCAGGTGAGCGACGTCTGCGGCCGCCTGCTCAGCCAGCTTTCCCGGCTTGACGTGCTGGTTAACGCGGCGGGCATTTTGCGCATGGGGGCCACCGACCAGCTCTCCCTGGCGGACTGGCAGCAGACGTTCGCGGTCAACGTAGGCGGGGCGTTCAATCTGTTTCAGGCGACGATGGGGCAGTTTCGCCGTCAGCGGGGCGGGGCGATTGTCACCGTTGCGTCCGACGCGGCCCATACGCCGCGTATCGGCATGAGCGCGTATGGCGCGTCAAAAGCGGCGCTGAAAAGCCTGGCGCTGACGGTGGGGCTGGAACTGGCGGCAAGCGGCGTGCGGGCGAATCTGGTTTCGCCTGGCTCTACCGATACCGATATGCAGCGCACCCTGTGGGTAAACGAGGATGCCGAAGCGCAGCGCATCCGCGGCTTTGGCGAGCAGTTCAAGCTGGGGATTCCGCTGGGTAAAATCGCCCGTCCGCAGGAGATAGCCAGCACGATCCTGTTCCTTGCCTCTGACCTCGCCAGCCACATTACGCTGCAGGATATCGTGGTGGACGGCGGCTCCACCCTGGGGGCGTAAATGGGCTGGCAACGTCAGTTAACTCTTGATGCGCTGAATGCCACCAGCCGCGACACGCTGGTGGCGCATCTGGGCATTGTTTACACCCGGCTGGAAGCGGGGCTGCTGGAGGCGGAAATGCCGGTTGACGCCCGCACTTTTCAGCCCTTTGGCCTGCTGCATGGCGGCGCATCCGCCGCGCTTGCCGAGACCCTCGGTTCGATGGCGGGTTATATGATGACCCGCGACGGCCAGTGCGTGGTGGGTACGGAGCTTAACGCCACCCACCATCGCGCGGTCGCGCAGGGCAGGGTGCGGGGCGTTTGCCAGCCGCTGCATCTGGGGCGCTCAAACCAGAGCTGGGAAATTGTCGTGTTTGACGAGCAGGGGCGGCGCTGCTGCACCTGCCGGTTGAGTACGGCGGTTATTGGCTAGCGACATAGCCAGAGCCTGTTTCCCGGATGCGGCGTTGCCTTATACGGGCTACGAAAAACCTGATACCGCTCGACGCGTAGCCCGGGTAAGCGTGAGCGCACCCGGGATTTTCCCGGAAACGGATGCCTTATCCGGGCTACCTCTCTCCTCACACATTCTTACCGCTATTTTTCTTTCATTTTTCCTGCATAAGTGATCCCCGTAGCACTGTTATGTAAATGCCCGGTTTCATAACTAAATTCCAGTGTTTAAACATTGTTAAAAACCGAAACGTGTTCTAGAAACAAAATGTAACATCTTCCTTTTCGCACACGGATAATCGCTATGAATAACTCAGGGAAATACCTTATCTGGGCGTTGCTCTCCGTTGTCGGGGCGTTTGCGCTTGGCTATATCGCGCTCAATCGCGGTGAACAGATCAACGCGCTGTGGATTGTGGTCGCAGCGGTGTGTATCTACCTTATTGCCTATCGATTTTACGGTTTGTATATCGCCAGAAATGTGCTGGCGGTAGACCCCACCCGCATGACGCCTGCGGTGCGCCATAACGACGGGCTGGATTATGTGCCCACTGATAAAAAAGTGCTGTTCGGTCACCATTTTGCGGCGATTGCCGGTGCCGGGCCGCTGGTGGGGCCGGTGCTGGCCGCGCAGATGGGCTATCTGCCCGGCATGATCTGGATCCTCGCGGGCGTGGTGCTGGCCGGGGCGGTACAGGATTTCATGGTGCTTTTTGTCTCCACCCGCCGCGACGGGCGTTCGCTGGGGGAACTGGTGAAAGAGGAGATGGGGCCGACCGCCGGGGTTATCGCGCTGGTGGCGACCTTTATGATCATGGTGATTATCCTGGCGGTGCTGGCGATGATTGTCGTAAAAGCGCTGACCCACAGCCCGTGGGGGACTTACACCGTGGCCTTTACCATTCCGCTGGCGATTTTTATGGGCGTCTACATTCGCTATCTGCGTCCGGGGCGTATCGGTGAAGTGTCGGTGATTGGGCTGGTCTTTTTGATCTTCGCTATTATCTCCGGCGGCTGGGTGGCGGAAAGCCCGACGTGGGCGCCGTTGTTTGATTTCACCGGCGTGCAGCTCACCTGGATGCTGGTAGGGTACGGTTTTGTGGCGGCGGTGCTGCCGGTGTGGCTGCTGCTCGCGCCGCGCGACTACCTCTCCACCTTCCTGAAAATCGGCACCATTATCGGGCTGGCGATCGGCATTTTGATTATGCGTCCGACGCTGACCATGCCTGCGCTGACGAAGTTTGTTGACGGTACAGGGCCGGTGTGGACGGGCAACCTGTTCCCGTTCCTGTTTATTACCATTGCCTGCGGCGCGGTTTCCGGTTTCCATGCGCTTATCTCCTCCGGCACCACGCCGAAAATGCTGGCCAACGAAGGGCAGGCCTGCTTTATCGGCTACGGCGGCATGCTGATGGAGTCTTTCGTCGCTATTATGGCGCTGGTCTCGGCCTGTATTATCGACCCGGGCGTCTACTTTGCGATGAATAGCCCGATGGCGGTGCTGGCGCCTGCGGGCACGACCGACGTCGTGGCATCCGCAGCGCAGGTCGTGAGCGGCTGGGGCTTTAGCATCACGCCGGATACCTTAAACCAGATAGCCCAGGAAGTGGGGGAGCAGTCGATCATCTCCCGCGCTGGCGGCGCGCCGACGCTGGCGGTGGGCATGGCTTATATCCTGCATGGCGCGCTGGGCGGCATGATGGATGTTTCGTTCTGGTATCACTTCGCTATTCTGTTTGAGGCGCTGTTTATTCTGACGGCGGTGGATGCCGGGACGCGCGCCGCCCGCTTTATGTTGCAGGATCTGCTGGGGGTCATCTCCCCCGGCCTGAAACGCACCGATTCGCTGCCCGCCAACCTGGTGGCAACGGCGCTCTGCGTGCTGGCGTGGGGGTACTTCCTCCATCAGGGCGTGGTCGATCCGCTCGGCGGCATCAACACCCTATGGCCGCTGTTTGGCATCGCCAACCAGATGCTGGCGGGAATGGCGCTGATGCTCTGCGCGGTGGTACTGTTTAAAATGAAACGTCAGCGTTATGCATGGGTGGCGCTGGTGCCCACCGCATGGCTGCTGATTTGTACCCTGACGGCAGGCTGGCAGAAGGCGTTCAGCCCGGATGTGAAAGTCGGTTTCCTCGCCATTGCCAATAAATTCCAGGCAATGATCGACAGCGGTAATATTCCGGCGCAGTACACTCAGTCGCAGCTGTCGCAGCTGGTGTTTAATAACCGTCTGGATGCGGGGCTAACCATCTTCTTTATGGTGGTGGTCGTGGTGCTGGCCTTCTTCTCGGTGAAAACGGCGCTGGCGTCCCTGAAAGTGGATCGGCCAACGTCGAAAGAGCGACCCTACGAGCCGATGCCGTCCAATCTGGATGAGATTGTCACGCAGGCGAAAAGCGCCCATTAATTTGTCCTGCCCCTCTCTTTACCGGGAGGGGCTTTAAAGAGAGCCACTATGTTCGACACACTATCTAAAGCAGGGAAGTATCTGGGCCAGGCGGCCAAAATGATGATTGGCGTTCCGGATTATGATAACTACGTTGAGCATATGCGTATCACGCATCCGGAGCAGACGCCGATGACCTATGAAGAATTTTTTCGGGAAAGACAGGATGCGCGCTATGGCGGCAAGGGCGGGGCGAAGTGCTGCTAGTGTGGCTAATTCCGCCAGCCAATGAACTGTTGGCTGGCGGCTTGTCATTTCATCTGCGCTTCGTTATTCAGATCGTCTATCGATAATAGTAATCATCCGTCTCATATTCCATGGATTCATCCTCATCCTCATCTTCCTCTTCATAGGAAGTCAGGCGGGTATATTCATCATATCCGATAACAACAAACTGCGGATTTCCCTCTTCATCATTGATGAACTGAATAGTCATAAATGAAATGCTCCTTGCATTGCTTATTTTTTGTTTTATATATTTCGCGTATTTATATAAGACCGGTAACAGACGTAACCATCTCTCTTCGACACGCAAAAGGTCGCGGTTAAGCCCGAGGGCGAAACAGCGCTTTATTCTTAATATTAATTCTGAGGAAGTACTGTAGAGATTCAGGCGGGATAAGTAAATACTATAGATCTAGAAAAATTCCGAATTTTGCGGTTCGCAATAATCGTTATTAATTACAGTTTTTATTTAAATAATCCGTTTATTCGTTTGGCAACCGACCTGACAAAAATAGTGAGGCCGGTTGCTAATCTGTTATCGGGCGAAGCGTTCTACTTTCTCGAACGCGGCGCGTAACGTGGAGGGAGATAATTCACCGGGTAAATAGTGAATTGACTCCACCGGGCGCAGAGTGTGGGTAATGACCCTATCCAGCTCGGCATGATTGTGGATGTCCACCTCCAGGGCCGCGAGGGTGGTGGGCAGATTGAAGCGCTGGTAAGCGTCCACCAGTTGCGCCAGTACATCGTCCTGGCCAAGCAGCGCGCTCTGGACCAGAATGCCATAGGCCACTTTCGTGCCGTGAAGGAATTTTTCCGTCTGCGGCAGCACGGTTAAGCCATTGTGCACCGCGTGGGCGGCGGCGACGCGGGTATAGCGTTCGCCCAGGCCGCCCACCATACCGCCGCCAGCGATAATGGCATCCACCACGTCACGAAAGGCCTGCGTGACTTCGCCGCGCGCCTGGTCCGCCAGCGCCTGTTCGCTGCTTTCCAGCAGGACGTCACGAATCGCCAGCGCCCCGTTAATGCCCAGACGTACCGTCAGCGGCAGCGTCTCCGGCTCGGGGGCCAGCACCACCGCTTCATACCACTTCGCCAGCGTATCGCCGATACCGGCCAGCAGATACTCCGCCGGCGCATTGAGGATAATCTGCGGCTCGACCAGTACCAGGAAGTTGGCGTCGTCAAAAATCTCAAACTGCAGCGCCTGGCCCGCGTCGTTATACCAGACGGAGAGCGGCGTCCAGGCCGCGCAGGTTGCCGCAATCGTCGGCACGGCCACCAGCGGTAAACCGAGACGGCGGGCCACCGCTTTGGCGGTATCCAGCAGCGCGCCGCCGCCGACGCCAATCACTACCGCCCGATCCTCGCCCGCCTCCTGCGCCAGCTGTGCGACGTCACGCTCGCTGCAGTGGCCCTTGAACAGGATCCGTCTGGCCCCCGGCGCGTTAAAACTCTCCGGCAGAAAATCGCGTGCCCCGGCGATGGCGCGTTCGCCATAGATCCACACCGCGCGGGAGAGCTGCTCCCCGGTGAAAAAATCGTTCAGCCGGGCGAGGCTGCCAGCGTGGGAAAAGTAGTTGGCCGGGCCGGTAACGACGCGAATATCAGTAGTGTTCATATGCAGTGTCCTTGTGCCTGTTTGCTAACCCGATGTTATGTCTGGACATCCGGATGGCTAATAATATTTAGCTTTAACTTATGCCTTTTCTGTCGTTGCCAGTCAAGCGGCGGTGTGAAAAATTCGCTAAATCAATCTATTAATCTCAGGAAGCCGTGAAGGATGAGCACCAACCATCTCGTGATGCGCGATATCAGCCTCGCATTTGCCGGTTTTAGCGCGTTATCACACGTTGATTTCACCCTGCGCGGCGGCTCAGTTCATGCCCTGACCGGCGCGAACGGCGCGGGAAAGTCGACCCTGATGGCGGTGCTGTGCGGCACGCACGACCGCTACGAAGGCGAGATAGCCATTAACAATCAGGTGGTCGCCATTCGCTCTCCGCGCGAGGCGAAGCAGCTTGGCATTCATCTGGTCCAGCAGGAAGTGGACGTGGCGCTGGTGCCTGGCCTGTCGATCGCCGAAAATATCATGCTCGACCAGCTTGCCGCGCCGGGCCACGCATACCGCTGGGGCGAAGTGCGCAGGCGAGCAAAAGAGGCGCTGGCGCAGCTGGAAGTGACGCTCGACGTCCGCCGCGCTGTCGACAGCTGCACCCTGGCGGAAAACAGCAGATTCTGCTGGCGCGGGCGCTCTCCCATCACTGCCGGTTCCTGATCCTGGATGAACCTACCGCCCCGCTCGATAAGCATGACAGCGAACGTCTGTTTGCCGTGGTCAGACGCCTGCAACAACAGGGCATTGGGGTGGTGTTTATCTCTCACCGTATTCATGAACTGAAAGCCATTTGCGACACCCTTACCGTGCTGCGCGACGGCAGGCTGATTGAGTCCGGGCCGATGGCAACCCTGAGCGGCGAGCAGATAGTAGAGAAGATGCTCGGTCATCAGCTTGACGACATCTATCCGCCCGCCCGTCCGCCCCACGGCGAAGCGATTTTGCTTCACGTTGACGGTCTGCACGATGAACGGCTGCTTAAAGATATCTCTCTGAGCCTGCGCAAAGGGGAGATTCTGGGCATCGCCGGGCTGGCGGGCGCAGGCAAAACAGAACTGTGCAAAGCGCTGTTCGGCGCCAGTAAAAGCGTGGTAGCGCGCGGCGAGCTGAACGGCCAGCCGTGGCGGCCCCGCGACCCGGCGGATTCCGTGCTGCGCGGGCTGGCGCTGGTGCCGGAGGAGCGGCGCAAAGAGGGCATTTTTATCGAAGAGCCCATCGCCATGAATTTGTCGGTCAGCGCCGATAACAGCTTCTCGCGCTGGGGGCTGTTCGGCCACCGTCAGGCGTGGCGCTGGGCGCAGGAGGTGATTGCCCGCGTTGGCGTGCGTACCACCGGCCCGGCGCAGGCGTTGCGCCGCCTCTCCGGCGGCAACCAGCAGAAAGTGGCGATCGGTAAATGGCTGCGCGGTAACGCCAGCGTAATGATTTTTGACGAGCCGACCAAAGGCGTCGATGTAAAAGCCAAAACCGACCTGTTCCGGCTGATTGACGGCCTGGCGCGGGAGGGGAAAGGTATTATCTACGCCTCCGGGGAGTTTGCCGAGCTGGTCGGGCTGTGCGACCGCATTTGTGTGCTCTGGGACGGGCGCATCGTAGCGGAAGTGAAGGGCGAGGAGGCCCGCGAAGAGTCCTTACTTTATTTTTCCACCGGAGGAACGGCGTCGTGAGCAAAGCCCTTTCAGTTAAGGCTGCGGTATCGTCCCGTCAGCAGTTTTTCGATTTTCTCTATAAATGGGGCATGTTGCTCACCGTGGTGGCGCTGGTCGCCATCTTTGGTCTGGCGTCCGATAACTTTCTCGATCCGTTTAACATCATCAATATTCTGCGCTCGATTGCCATCGTGACGGTGATTGCGGTCGGCGTGTCGATCTCTTTGACGATTGGCGGCTTTGATCTCTCCGTCGGCTCCACCGCTTCGCTGGCAAACGCGCTGGTCATTTCGCTGTTTGTCTGGCACGGCTTTGGCACCACCGAAGCGATTATCGTGACCCTTGCGCTCTGTACGCTGGTGGGGCTGTTTAACGCCTTTTTAATCGTGGTGCTGCGCATTCCCGATATGCTCGCCACCCTGGGCAGCCTGTTTGTGATTCAGGGCGTGGCGATGACCTACAGCTACGGCGGCTCCATCACCGAAAACATGGTGCTGCCGAGTGGGGAAATGGCGGAAGGGACGATTCCTGCGGCTTTCAGCCTGCTCGGCCAGGTGCCGACCATTGTCATTATTATGCTGGCGGTCACCGTGGTGGCGCAGATGGGTCTGTCGCTCACCACCCACGGGCGGCGGATGTATGCCATCGGCGGCAATCCGGAGGCGGCCCGTCTCTCCGGCATTCGCACCACCCGCTATAAGGTGGCGGCCTATGTCATCGCCTCCCTGCTGGCCGGGCTTGGCGGCATTTTGCTGGCGTCGCGCATTGGCTCATCGCAGGTCAACGCGGGCGGCGGCTATCTGATGGACGCGGTAGCGGCGGCGTGGATTGGCTTTTCGCTGGCGGGCTCAGGCAAGCCCAACGCGCTAGGCACGCTAATAGGGGCGGTGATTTTGGGGGTGCTGTCGAACGGGCTGGTGATGCTCTCGGTCCCTTATTACGCCATGGACATTATTAAGGGGCTGGTGCTGGCTGGCGCCCTTGCGTTGACTTACTTCCAGCGTCGTTAATTATTCAGGGGAAAACAGATGAAAAAGAGAGCACTCTCACTGCTGGCGCTGGGATTACTGAGCGCGCTGCCGGGCTATGCGGCTACGCCTGCGCCGGTGCCGGAGGCCATCGCCAGCCACAATGGCCCGATTCGCATCGCGCTGATTCGCAACCTCGGTTCCGACGATAACACCACCCAGTTTGTCGCCGGTGCCGTGCAGGAAGGTAAAAAACTGGGCTTTAAGGTCAGCACGTTCTTAAGCAATGGCGATGACGCCAAATTCCAGGATTTTATCAACCAGGCGATCGGCCAGAAATATGACGGCATTATCCTGTCGCAGGGGCGCGATCCTTACTCCACGGCGCTGATTAAAAAAGCGGTGGATGCCGGGATTAAAGTCTCGGTGTTTGATACCGCCGTGAACGGCGACATCCCTGGCGTGACGGTAACGCAGCAGGATGACGCGTCGCTGACAAAACTCTCTTTTGGCGCGCTGGCGAAAGATTTCAACGGCAAAGCCAATATCATCAAACTGTGGGTCGCCGGGTTCCCACCCATGGAGCGCCGTCAGGCGGCCTATGCCGAAATGCTGAAAAGCTACCCGGGCATAAAAGAACTGGAGTCGATTGGCGCTGTTTCCTCCGATGTGCAGGGCGACACCGCCAATAAAGTCGGCGCGGTGCTGGCGAAATACCCGAAAGGGCAGATTGACGCCATCTGGGGAACGTGGGACGCCTTTAGTCAGGGTGCCTATAAAGCGCTGAAAGAGAACGGGCGCACCGAGATTAAACTCTACAGTATTGATGTCTCCAACCAGGATCTGCAGTTGATGCGCGAGGCGGGCAGCCCGTGGAAGGTAAGCGTGGCGGTCGATCCGAAGCTGATTGGCGCCACCAACGTGCGGCTGATTGCCAATAAGATTGCCGGCGAGCAGACCCCTGCGACCTATGATTTTAAAGCCGCGGCCATTCCGCAGGCGCTGCTCGCGGCGCAGCCGGGCGCGGTAAACGTGGCGTCGCTGGGGAAAATTATTCCCGGCTGGGGCCAGACGGAAGATTTTATCGCCCCGTGGTTCTCGACGCTGGAAGCGAAAAACAGGTAACGTTACGGTCTCCTCCTCTCCCGGTGAGAGGGGGTAAAAGGAACAACAATGACAGCTGAACTTCCGCGCCCGGAATACAGCCGCAATATGCGGTTGATTGGGCATAGCGACCAGGGCGGACGCCCGGACGGCGTCCAGTTGATGGTGCATCGCGGCTTTGCCTATATCGGCCATATGGTTTCGCAAGGCTTTTCCATCGTGGACGTCCGCGACCCGAAAAACCCCCGGCCCGCAGGCTATATTCCCGCGCCGCCGGGGACATGGAATGTCCATCTACAGGCGCACGACGATCTGTTGCTGGTGATTAACGCGCGCGATCTCTTTGCCGACGCCCGTTTCGCAGATGAAAAAGTCTATTACACCCGCCAGGTGGGCGAAACGGTCAGCGACGTGCAGGATAAAGGCTGGAGCGCCGGGCTGCGCATTTTTGATATCTCCACGCCGGAAAAGCCGCGCGAAATCAGCTTTCTTTCCCTGAACGGCATTGGCATTCACCGCATCTGGTATGTGGGCGGGCGCTGGGCCTACGTGTCGGCGCTGATTGATGGCTTTACCGATTACATCTTTTTGACCATCGACCTTGCCGACCCGCGCAAACCCGAAGTGGCGGGGCGCTGGTGGCTGCCGGGCATGAACCAGGCGGCGGGCGAAACGCCCAACTGGCCGGAGGGAAAACGCTATGCGCTGCACCACGCGATCATCGCAGGCGATACCGCTTACGGCAGCTGGCGTGACGGCGGCCTGACGCTGCTTGATGTGAAGGACCGCACCCGGCCTGCGCTGATTAGCCACCGCAACTGGAGCCCGCCCTTTGGCGGCGGCACCCATACCGCGCTGCCGCTGCCGGACCGCGATCTGCTGGTGGTACTGGATGAAGCGGTGCTGGACAACCAGCAGGATGGGGAGAAGTTTATCTGGCTGTTTGATATCCGCGAACCGTCAAACCCGGTCAGTATCTCGACCTTTCCCCAGCCGGATGAGACGGACTATGTGGCGAAAGGGGCCCATTTTGGGCCGCATAATCTGCACGAAAACCGCCCCGGGAGTTTTATCAGCTCGACGCTGATTTTCGCCACGTTACAGAATGCCGGGGTACGCGCTTACGATATCTCTAACCCGTACCGCCCGGTGGAGACCGGCGCACTGGTGCCCGCCGCGCCAGCAAAGATGATGGACACGCGCCCGGGCCGCCCGCAGGTGATTCAGTCATGCGATGTGTTTGTTGACGCGCAGGGGATTATCTACAGCACGGATTATAACGGCGGGCTGTCGGTGATTGAGTATCTGGGGTGAAGGAGTTCGGGTGCGCATCCGGGGCACTCTGCGTTGCCTGTTCCCCTCACCCTGACCCTCTCCCCATAGGGGAGAGGGAACTAATTCGTAGCCCGGATAAGGCGTAAGCCGCATCCGGGGGCCCTCAGCTATACTGCCGCACCCGCGCTACCAGCTCCTCAACGTTATCAATACGCGGTGCGATGACGACCAGCGCCTTGCCCAGCGAAATGGCGTGGCGCAGGCAGGCGTGGCGCATCTCCGTGTCGGCGATGGTATCAATATCGGCAACGTGTGAAAGCCCTACCGAGCGGCGAATCAGTTCGGTGCCGCAAAAACCAATCGCGTCTGTCCACACCTTTTGCAGAAACGCGGCGGCATAGCCCGGCTCGCTCAGCGCCGCATCGCGGGTTTTCTCGCGGGCCAGCGTCTGAAAACGCTCTGCAAAGCTGAACCACAACGTCTGAATATCAAGCAGCCGCTGCTCGCGTGCGGCGGCGGCATCGCGGATGCCAAGCTGCCCCGGCAGGCCGCAATAGTTAAGCAGCAGGTTGCCAATGGCGGTGCCGATATCAAAGCCAATCGGGCCGAAATATCCAAACTCCGCGTCGATAGCTTTCAGGCTGCCGTCGGCGACAAAAATCGACCCGCTGTGAATATCGCCGTGCAGCAGCGCTTCGGCGTGGGAGAAGAATCGGTGCTTGAGTGACGCCACCGCAATTTTTAGCGCCGGGTCCTGCCGCAGCGCGGCGACATCGTCCTCCAGCGCCTGCGGATAGTTGTTACGCTCGTGACGCTGGTAGGGATCGTTGAAGAACAGATCTTCGGTGATTTCGCACATCTGCGGGTTAATAAACTGCGCCACCTGCGCTTTTTTATCATGGGGATGCAGATAAAAATCACTGGTATGAAACAGCGTCTGCGCCAGGTACTCCCCCAGCTGCGCCGCCGCCTGCGGGTAATGGACGCCTTTAATCAGTTCGCCGCGCCAGATTCGGTGATCGGAAAGATCTTCCATCACCATTGCCGCCAGCAGCGGGTCGTAATGAAGAATTTTAACGGTATGCGCCGGGGCGTGCCGGTAGTGTTCCACCAGCGTCTGGGCTTCCAGCCGCGCTCTGTCCAGCGTCAGGGGCCAGGACTCGCCCACGCAGCGGACATAAGGCAGCGCCTGTTTGACGATAAGACGACTTACGCCATCGGTATCAAAGATTTTAAACACCAGATTGAGGTTTCCGTCGCCCACTTCCCGCGCTTCCACCAGTTCGGAGGGGTTGTCCAGGCCGCCAAATTGTTGTGCCCAGGCAACGGCATCCTGAGCGGTGAAAGTACGGTATTGCGACATTGCTTTCATCCTCTGTTCTTGTGCTAATAAGCCATTCAGACGTCTATACATCCGTGTTTCATCCTGACACAATACGCTACAACAACGCAACAGGGATTTAACGACATGCAGACATTACAGACCACCAGCCTGCGCCTTCTGGATAACCAGCTCTACATCCTTGACCAGCAGGCGCTGCCGCAGGAAAAGCGCTGGCTGCCCGCCAGCTCCGTTGAGGCGTTAGTGGGCCATATTCATGCCCTTCGCGTGCGCGGCGCGCCGCTGATTGGCCTCTCCGCCAGCCTGCTGCTGGCATTGCTGGCAGAGCAGGGACAAAGCCGGGAGCAGCTTACGGCGGCGCTGGAGACCCTGCGCGCAGCCCGGCCCACGGCGGTCAACCTGATGAATAACCTCGATCGCATGAAGCTGGCGCTGGCGCAAAACGATTACGTAACGGCGCTGGCGGCAGAGGCGCTGGGTTTAATCGAAGAGGACCGACAGCTGTGCGCCAGTATTGCCGATGCCGGTAGCGTGCTGGTGACGCCGGGCAGCCGGTTGCTGACCCACTGCAATACCGGAGGGCTGGCGACGGCGGGCGTGGGAACAGCGCTGGGAGTGATTACGCTGGCCCACCAGCAGGGCAAGGTGGCGAATGTCTGGGTTGACGAGACGCGCCCGTTACTGCAGGGCGGGCGGCTCACCGCCTGGGAACTGGGTGAGCTGGGGGTGCCTTATCAGCTTATTACCGATTCCATGGCCGCCAGCCTGATGGCAAAAGGGGAGGTGGATGCCGTCTGGGTGGGCGCGGACAGAATTGCCGCTAACGGCGACGTGGCGAACAAGATAGGCACCTACTCGCTGGCGGTGCTGGCAAAATTTCACGGCATCCCGTTTTATGTCGCCGCGCCGCAAACCACCCTCGACCCGCACTGCCCGAACGGTGAGGCTATCCCTATCGAGCAGCGCGCAGGTGCAGAGGTGACCGGCGTGGCGGGCAGCTTCGGCGCGGTACAGTGGGCGCCCGATAACGCCCAGGTCTACAACCCGGCCTTTGACGTGACGCCTGCGGCGCTGATCAGCGGCTGGGTGCTGGACAGCGGTGTGGTAACGCCAGAGCAGGTCGCCGCGGGCGCGTTTCGCCGCGCTTAACCCAGCCGCGCCATCCACGCTTTATGTTCGCTCTCCAGCGCCTGGGCGATCATTGTCAGGAAAGCGTTGACCGCCGCCGGACGGTGTTTACTGCCCGGCACCTGAATCTGCAGCATGCGCTGGCTCAGGGAGGTATTATTAATCGTTTTTAAGGTCATGCCGTCTCTTGTCGCCCGCCACAGCACGCTGAAATGGCTGCAGACGGTCACCGCGTCCGGCGTATGGCGGGTGAAGTCATACAGCGCGGAAAAGTTATTGCTGCTGAACACCGGTTCGATAAAGGTTCCCGCCATCCGACAGGAGAGGTCAAAAAGCTGGCGCAGCGTGGTGCCCGCCTCTGGCAGCACCAGCGGGTAGAGATGCAGGTCCTCCATCGCCACGCTCTCCTGCCACACCAGCGGATGCCCGCCATCAACCAGCAGCAGCACCGGCGCGGGCCAGGCGGCGATGATTTCTACCTCTTTTTCCGGGGCGAGGCTGAACTGAAAGGCGATATCGCAGGCGTTGCGTCGCACCCATTCGGCCACCTGCATTGCGCTGCCTACCTGCAGATCGAAGCTGATGCCGGGATGCAGCTTGCGAAAGCGCGCCAGCAGCCCAGGCAGCAGGTCAAAGGCCATCCCGTCTGTGCAGGCCAGACGCACCAGCGCTTTGCGCACCGCCGTCAGCCCGTGAATCTCCGCCAGCGCATATTCCATATCGCGCATGCTCTTGCGCACGTGGTTGGCCAGAATCTGCCCGGCGTCGGTCAGGATCATTCCCCGCGCATGCCTGTCGAACAGCGCCACGCCAAGGCGGGTTTCCAGCTTCTGAATCTGTCTGCTGATGGCGGAGCCCGCCACGTAAAGCTGCTCGCTGGCCGCGCTCAGCGAACCGGTTGTCGCCACCGCCATAAAATAGCGCAGTTCATTATTAAGCATCTGTCTGACCCGTAAAAAACGCCCCGCAAAAGTGCAGTGTACCCTTATCAAAAAGGCAACGGCAAATTGCAATTATTATAATTGTGGCAAGGCTCTGTTCTGGGATAGAACAAAAAGAGAACAACAGATATTTGCGCCACAGGCCGCAAATCAGACAGGGCAAACAACATGACAACACAACAGGTAATTGCGCAGGCGCTGGCGTGGTTCGACAGCGGCCATTTTAAACGCGTGCTCGCAGAACGGGTGGCTATCGCCAGCGAAAGCCAGCGTAGCGACCGGGACGAGGAGCTTAAGCGTTACTATAACGACGCCTTTATTCCCGCTTTTCAGGAGATGGGTTTCACCACCGAAGTTATTGCTAACCCGGTGAATGCCGCGCGCCCCTTTTTGCTCGCCAGCCGGGAAGAGGACGCCTCTCTGCCGACGGTGATGTGCTACGGCCATGGCGATGTGGTATTCGGCGACGACGCGCGCTGGGCCGACGGGCTCTCTCCCTGGACGCTGACCGAGCGCGACGGCAGCTGGTACGGCCGCGGTACGGCGGATAATAAAGGCCAGCACACCGTTAACCTGGCGGCGCTGGAACAGGTGTATCATGCCCGTAACGGGCGGCTGGGGTTTAACTGCGTCTGGCTGTGCGAGATGGGGGAAGAGATGAGCTCCCCTGGGCTTGCCGCGGTTTGCGAACAGCTGAAAGCGCGGATCGATGCCGATCTGTTTATCGCCTCCGATGGACCGCGCCTGAGCGCCGATCGTCCCACCCTGTTCCTGGGCTCCCGCGGCTGCGTTAACTTCCGCCTGACGATCATTGCGCGGGCGAAAGATTACCACTCCGGCAACTGGGGCGGGCTGTTGAGCAACCCCGGCACGCAGCTTGCCAACGCCATCGCAAGCCTGGTGGACGGCAAGGGTGAAATTCAGATTGCGGCGCTGAAACCGCCTGCGCTAACGCCCTCGCTGAAAACGATTCTGGCGGACATCACCCCGGCGCGGGGCGAAAACGACCCGGCTACCGACCCTGCCTGGGGGGAGCCTGGGCTGTCGGCGGCGGAAAAACTGTTCGGCTGGAACACGCTGGAAGTGCTCTCATTTTTGACCGGCAACCCGGCGCAGCCGATGAATGCCATTCCCGGCCAGGCGACGGCGGTCTGCCAGCTGCGCTTTGTGGTCGGTACTGACTGGCAACGGCTGGAGCAGGCGGTGCGCGCCCATCTGGATGCGCACGGCTTTTCGATGGTGACCCTTAGCGAAGTGCGCGGAACCCCGGCCACCCGTTTTGATCCGACCGATCCGCTGGTGGACTGGGTGCTGGCGGCAATGAATGACGCGACAGGGAAGAAACCGGCGCTGCTGCCTAACCTGGGCGGCTCTCTGCCTAACGATGTCTTCGCCGGGATTTTAGGCCTGCCCACGCTGTGGGTGCCGCACTCCTATCCCGCCTGCGGCCAGCATGCGCCGGATGAGCATTTGCCCATCGCCATTGCCCGTGAAGGGCTGGCCATCATGACCCGGCTGTTCTGGGAGCTGGGCGAAAAGGGGCGCGAGCTGCTGGCGCGTCATCAACAACATCAGGCAGGAGGTGGGCAATGACAACACTGGCTCGTGAAGAGGCGCGGCCTGAGGCGCGCCCGAATCTGTACAGAACGCTGCTCGCCACCTGTGTCGGTAACGCCCTGGAGTGGTTCGATATTGCGGTTTACGGTTTTTTTGCCAGCTATATCGCGCAGGCGTTTTTCCCTGCCACTAACCCGACCGTTTCGCTGCTGCTAACCTTTGGTAGCTTTGGTATCGCTTTCCTTATTCGCCCGCTCGGCGCGGTGGTGCTGGGGGCTTATGCCGACAAACATGGGCGTAAAGCGTCGCTGCTGCTGTCGATTAATCTCATGATGCTGGGCGGCGCGATAATTACGTTTATGCCGGGTTACGCCACCCTGGGCGTGGCCGCGCCGCTGCTGATTCTGCTGGCCCGCCTGATTCAGGGCTTCTCGGCAGGCGGCGAGTTCGGCAGTTCGACCGCCTTTCTGGTGGAGCACTTCCCGGAGCGCAAAGCCTTTATCGCCAGCTGGCAGTTCGCCACCCAGGGGGCCAGTACGCTGATGGCGTCGGCGTTCGGGCTGGGGCTGGCGCACTGGCTTACCCCTGCGCAGCTGGCCGATTGGGGCTGGCGTATTCCCTTCGCCTTTGGCCTGCTGATTGGGCCGGTGGGGTTGTGGATCCGCCGCCACGTGCATGAGCCGACGGCCTATGTGCAGACTGAAAAGACCCGCCATCCGGTAAAACTGCTGTTTGGCGAACAAAAGCGGCTGATCCTGCTGGCGATTGGGCTGATGGTGGTCTCCACCGCCATTAACTATATGCTGAACTACGTGCCTACCTGGGCGACCAAGAACCTGGGGCTGCCGCCCTCGTCAGCGTTTGGCGCAACGCTGCTGGCCGGGGTTATTTTAACGGTGGTGACGCCGATTGGCGGCCTGCTGGCGGAAAGAGTAGGGCGGGTACGTCTGCTGTGGACCGCGCTGGGCCTGCTGGCGTTTACGCTGCTGCCAGCCTTCTGGCTGACCAGCCTGAACGTGACGCCGCTCTCCCTGTCGCTGCTGGTGGGCTGGATGGCGCTGTTAAAATCGTTTTACTTCTCCACCATTCCGTCGCTGATGGCCGATATTTTCCCGGTCTCGACCCGCGCCAGCGGCATGTCGATAAGCTACAACGTGGCGGTGACGGTGTTCGGCGGCTTCGCGCCGTTTATCTGTACCCTGCTGATTAGCGCCACCGGCAGCCATTTCGCACCGGGCTTCTATCTGATGGCAACGGTGTTCCTGAGCGTGCTGGCGCTGTGGCAGACACAGAAACAGCATCGCTAACCGTTTTCCCCTCTCCGTGCGGAGAGGGGTTATCCCTGCGTCCCCGGCCTGCTTAGTACCACCGGCGAATCGTCCGTTTCGCTGTCGGATGCCTGTGCCTGCTCCTGCCTGTCGGCCAGGCTGTTTTCATAACGCGGCGGAGTAATGACCGGGTAGACATAGCTGCCATGCTCGGTACAGGGGACCGGCTCATCGGAACCGGCATAAAACAGGTAGTACTGCTGCGTGTCAGGGAAGTATGCCAGGCCATCGCCGTTGCCAAAGGTCGTCGTCCAGTAACGCTGGCCGTTTTTAGTATGGTTTTTCGATTTGCCCGACGCGACCTGGAAATGATCGCCCCATTTCATGGTGATGAGGTAGTAATTAAAAAAGAGACGGTGATATTGCCCCTGGGCGGACAGTTGAGTCTGATGGCATCGTCCGCCTGCGCCGCAAGGACGGGTAAACAGAGCAGCAGATATAAAAAGTATTTCACGCGTCTTTTGTCCGGGCCGAATAACAGAAACCCCAAGCTTAACGCAGGCAGCGCGCCTTCCACCAGCGGCAGGCTGTTTCATGAAGACATAAAGTTAATCAAAATATGACGTTACACGGTAATAACCCGGCCTTTTGTCCGCTACAGGCCGGGTTAACCGCAGGATTAGGCCAGCCGTGGATAGCTGTCGGCAATCGCATCGCCGGTAAACTGCGCTACCCAGCCTTCGGGGTTATCGAAAATACGGATTGCGGTGAAGTTGGGCTCTGAGCCCATGTCAAACCAGTGGGGCGTACCGGCGGGGACGGAGATCAGATCGTTCTTTTCGCACAGCACCTGCCAGACTTCATTGCCAATATGCAGGCAAAACAGCCCCGCGCCCTCAACAAAAAAGCGCACCTCGTCTTCGCCGTGGGTATGTTCATTAAGGAATTTTGCGCGCATCGCCGCTTTTTGCGGATTATCGGCGCGCAGGCTAATGACGTCCCAGCTTTGGTACCCTTTCTCCGCCACCAGCTTATTAATAGCGTGCTGGTAAGCGGTAATGACCGTCTCCGGCGTCGGGTTAAGCCCTAAATCGCGGTCCGCCTGCCAGCGTTCGAAGCGCACGCCTTTGGCGTTCAGCTGCTGCTGGATCTCTGTCGCGTCGGTGCTGTGCCAGAGATGTTTGCTGGCGTCGTGGTCAGAATAAATCGTCAGTGCGCTCATGAAGGGATCTGCTCCGGCGTTATGTCATCGAAAAGATGAACCTGGTGGTGATGGCTGGCGGAATCCGCGTCGCCGCGAATCAGCTGTACAGTGCGAAAACCGGCCTGTTCGGCGGCATCCAGCTCCTGATGGATATCAGAAAGAAACAGGATCTGCGCAGGCGGCAGGGCCAGCTGTTCAGCGATAGCGCGATAGGATGCGACGTCACGCTTTGCCCCGACCCGCGTATCAAAATAACCGCTTAACAGATGAGTAATATCACCTTCGTCGCTGTAGCCAAATAACAGTTTTTGCGCCGCCACCGAGCCAGAGGAATAAACATAAAGATCAATCCCTTGCGCGCGCCATTTTTCCAGCGCCGGCAGCACGTCCGGGTAGAGGTGGCCGGTAAAATCGCCGTTGACGTAACCCTCGCGCCAGATAATCCCCTGCAACGCTTTCAGGGCGGTGGATTTCCTGTCCTCATCCATAAAGCGCAGCAGCGTCTCCAGCAGCGTTTCGGAGGAGGCATCCGGGGCGGCAGTCTCATCGCGCAGGTTATCAAGGATGCTTTTCACCGGCTCAATATACTGCTGCGTGGCGATCAGCGCAGGCAAACGCTCCCGGGCATAGGGGAATAACACGTTATGAACAAAGCGGATATCGCTGGTGGTGCCTTCTATATCGGTGACGATTGCGCGGATCATTCTCTCTCCAGCAGGCGACGCTGCATTTCACATTCAAACAAAAACTCCAGCCCTTCCAGATGGCGTCGCGCTTCGGCAACGTCGCGCCCCCAGCAGGTCAGCCCATGTCCGCGCAGCAGGAAGCCGTAGCTGAGCGTATGTTGCCGGGCATACTCTTCGATGCGGCGGGCGAGAGCTTCAATGTCCTGGTCATTATCAAAAATCGCCACAGGCAGGCTGTCAAGGTGGGTTGTCTGGCCGCGCAGGGATTTCTGCATTTCATAGCCGCTAAAGGCTATCTGCGGGGCGCGCACCACACGGGACAACACCGTGGCGTTGACCGTATGCACATGCAACACCGCGCCGGCGTCGGGAAACAGGCGATAGATTAGCGTATGCAGGCCGGTCTCCGCCGAAGGCCTGCGGCCGGATGGCGCATGGTTATCGGCGATAGAAACCTGTAAAAAATCGTCGGGGGTCAGGCTGCCTTTATCTTTGCCGGACTCGCTGAGCCAGCACCATTCGGCGTCTTCTCTTATCGACATATTGCCGCCGGTGGCGGGCGCCCAGCCTTTCTGGCCGATCCAGTGGCAGGTAGTAACGAGATCATCAAGTTGCAGGCGATGGGACATGATTTTCCTTCTTATACGCAGGTATGTTCTTATTATTTAGACGTCTAAGCGTCTTGATTGCCAAATACTAGCATCGTGTTATAGTGGCAGCAACATGAGTATGACGGACAGGCAAGGGACAATGAGCGATAACGTACTGATTCCAGACAGTAAACTTCCTGCATTAGGCACTACTATTTTTACCCGGATGAGCGCGCTGGCGCAGGCGCACCAGGCGATTAACCTCTCTCAGGGGTTCCCTGATTTTGATGGCCCGCGCTATCTGCAGGAGCGGCTGGCGTATCATGTCGCCCAGGGGGCCAATCAGTACGCGCCGATGACCGGCGTGCAGGCGCTGCGAGAGGCCATCGCGGATAAAACCGAAGCGCTTTATGGCTACAAGCCGGATGCCGCAAGCGATATCACCGTGACGGCGGGAGCGACAGAGGCCCTTTACGCGGCGATAACGGCGCTGGTGCGGGCGGGAGATGAAGTTATCTGTTTCGATCCGAGCTACGACAGCTATGCCCCGGCGGTGGAACTGGCGGGCGGCGTGCTCAAGCGCATCGCGTTGCAGCCGCCGCATTTTCGCGTTGACTGGCAGGCCTTTAATGACCTGCTTAGCGAACGCACCCGTCTTGTTATCCTTAATACGCCGCACAACCCGTCGGCGACGGTATGGCGCAACGAGGATTTTGCCGCCCTGTGGCAGGCTATCAGTGATAAAGCAGTTTATGTGCTGAGCGATGAGGTGTACGAGCATATCTGCTTTGCGCAGGAGGGGCATGCCAGCGTACTGGCGCACCCGCAACTGCGGCAGCGGGCTATCGCCGTTTCGTCGTTTGGCAAAACCTACCATATGACCGGCTGGAAAGTGGGGTACTGCGTTGCGCCCGCCGCCCTCAGCGCGGAACTGCGTAAAGTGCATCAGTACCTGACCTTCTCGGTGAATACCCCGGCCCAGCTGGCTCTGGCGGACATGCTGCGCGCCGAGCCGGAGCATTACCTGCAGCTGCCGGATTTCTATCGTCAGCGCCGCGATCTGCTGGTTAACGCGCTGGGTAACAGTCGCCTGGAAAT
>NZ_HE578945.1:2041903-2049974 GCF_000321045.1 Phytobacter massiliensis JC163 | reverse complement strand
GCCTGGAAATCCTGCCCTGCGAAGGCACCTATTTTCTGCTGGCGGACTACAGCGCCATCTCAGAGCTGGACGATGTCAGCTTTTGCGAGTGGCTGACCACTGAGGTGGGCGTGGCGGCCATTCCGCTCTCCGTTTTTTGCGCCGATCCGTTCCCGCATAAGCTGATTCGCCTGTGCTTTGCAAAACAGGAAGCGACGCTGCTGGCGGCGGCAGAGCGGCTGTGCCGCCTGTAGTTATTTCACCGTCCAGGCGCGGGAGAAGCGACGGCCGGCAAACAGTTCTGTCAGGCCGTTGATCTGCTTAAGGCGCAGCACTTCGTCGCTGTCCATGCCCAGCTCGCGGCCTATCCGTTCGTCGTCCCAGCCTGCGCGGGTGAGTTCAAGGATAATTTCCGACATTTCGCTGATCTGGTGGCGTCCACGCGCCCGGTTGTGGCGAATGGTGGAGGCCATGCGATCCGATTTGCTGCTCCGGTTGCTGTTAAGACAGGTCGCCGGCAGGTAGCCTTTCAGTTTCTTTTTCAACGCCGCCCGCCCTTTGCCCAGCTCGTGACGATGAAAACCATCAACGATTTCATAGTGATCCGGTTTATCTTGCTGCACCACGATAGGCTGAGTAAAACCGTCGGCTTCCAGGGATTTTAGCAGCAGGCGCTTTTCCGGCGGGGCCACGTTATTAGGGTTATAGTCATTGGGCGCGACCTGACTGCCCTTGACCCACAGGACACAGTCGACAGGCTGGTCGCTAAAGGGGCTGAACTCATGAAGCGCGCGGCGGAAATCATTAATCGCGTCGATGCGTTCATCTTCCGGCATAGAACTCAGCAATGCCTTGATCTCGCTGATTAATCGCTGTTGCATAAAATTCCCCACTCCTTGCGTTTGTTTTTTACCCGCTCGCTATAACGCTTATAGCTGCTTGTTTTGGTCGGGCTGAACGACAGAGCGCGGCACCAGTAATCATTGTTGAGCAGTACCTTGCTGATGCGTCGCCATGAGGGAACATCCTTTGCGCCCGCGTCCCCTGGCTGGGTGTCGGGTATCCGCGTCATGCCCTGTTTCTCATACCAGTGCAGATAGACGGCGATTTTGTTGCGATAGTGCTCCGCCGTCTGTTCAGGCATGCTGTCGAGCAGGAAAAGGGCGTACTCGCGCCAGTTCAGGTGGTCCGGTTTTGTGAGCTTGCGGTGGCCGTAGAACAGATTGTCCTGGCCTGCGTAAATGCCGCCGCTGCTGGCTCCGCTTACCCGCTCGCACATCTGCGCCCACCGCTGCGGCTCAATAACATGATAGAGCCACAGACCCTGGCGCTGCTCGGGGCCGAACGGCTCGCAAATGCGCATATAGCGCGTGGGAACCCCCGCCTGGTACATTAAATCGTAGAGCTTGTTGTAGGGCGTTTTGGTTTTAGCAAACCAGGTCCAGATATCAGCGGTTTTCCAGTCATAAATAGGGTAGATATACCAGGCATGGCCGCGCGGCGCGGCGGTCGTCCAGGGTTTATCATCGGCGAAGCGCAGCTTGCGCAGCGATGAGATTGCCAGAAACCGGTTATAGGACTCATCCGCCCGGATACCCACCATCATGGCCGCGGGGCGGTTCCTGGCAAACCAGTCGGCAAATTCGGTGACAAACGCTTCGAAGGTCATCCCGAGTGTGTAAAACGAAAAAAACTCCGGGCTGGTGATGGCATCTTCCGGCGGCTGTCGCACCCATTCGACGCCGGGTTCCCAGCACTGCCAGGTTGGCGCGAACTGCGACAGACCGTTTTGTGTGGTCAGCGGTAGAGCAACCCAGTAAAACCGATCGGTGACATCGCGGCAGGCCTCGCGCACTCTTTCTACATGCTCAATGGTGTGGCTGAACTGCGCCTCCCAGTCGATAAACAAAATGTTGATTTTTTTATTAAGCTCACGAGCAAGCTGCGCGGTTAAATTCAGCATTACGCTTGAATCTTTGCCGCCAGAGAAAGAGACGCAGACGCGGGAAAAATTTTGTAACACCCAGCGAATTCTTTCCCGGCTCGCCTCCAGAACATTTTGCTCCAGCGGCAACTTATTTATTCCCATTGTCAATTATCCCTGAGCCATTAGTCCTTGGGTTGAAAATAATAATAAAATTAAGCAGCCAGTTAAGCTTTAATTTTATATAGATTTTAATGATATTAATTTCATTAAAGGGTGATACCAGAATAAAAGGGTAAATGCGTTGATGAAGGTGTTGACGATAATCAGAATTGAGCTAACTCTTTGTTTTGTGGCTATCTATTATGGCGGGTCTGCTGTGGGTGCTTTTAGGTGGGTGGCTGGTGTAGTAATGCTGTCTAATGATATTTGTATTTTGTATGGTTTTTCAGGGATTTGTCCTAATTATAAAAACATTAATTAGGACGACGAAGTGGAGGGTTTTGGCGCTTTTTGTGCTGATCTATAGCGGCGACTTAACATTAAAGCGCCGCCAGTAAATTAATCGCCGAAAATCGCCTTTAATTTGTCCTCATCGGGTAAGCCGACCTCTTGCTGTAAAACGTTATTTTCATTCATATAATAAATAGCAGGCGTGGCGTTAGCCCCCAGCGCGTCCATTAATTTTTGGTTACTATTCAACGTATTCATAATATCAGGGGCGATATTTTTCGGCAGCGTAAGAGGTAATTTCCCCCCGGACTGCTCATGCTCGCGCCATTTTTTTGCCGGATCGGCGTCAGACAGAATTGCGGCGGCGGCGGCAGGGCTTTCGGGTTTAATTACGCCAACCAGTAGTGTGCGAATCTGCACCTTGCCTGCGTCAACCCAGGGGCGCGCCTGCTGCCAGAAGCGGCTGCAATAGGGACAATAGGGGTCAGCAAACACATACACGATGCGCGGGGCCTCTTTTTTACCGTCGAGGACCCAGGTGGACGCTTCCATCTGTTTCCACAGCGCTCGTCCGGCGGGGGAGTAGATCTCATCCTGAATCAGCTTTTCGCTCAGGTTCGTTCCCGCGGCATCATACATATAGCCGGAAACGGCATGCTTGCCGTCCGGGGTGACATAAATGGTGACGCCCATGTCCTGATACTTACCCAGATAGCCTTTCATTCCCCCGGGCGCATCAAAAGACTTAATGATAGTGATGCCTTGTTTTTCAATAGCCTGCACCGGCGCGGGTAGCGCTTCTGCCTGTGCCAGCAGGGGCGTCATAAAAAGCGGGAGGAAATATTTCAACATAAATAACCTTTATTTTCAGCGCGATAAAAAGAGTAAGGTAAAACCTATCACAGCCATAGGGCGTATCTGCCCATCCGCACGTTGTGGTAGAGTGGCGGGAGTGTTGTAATCCACACCGTCTGTGCGGCAAAACGCTGGCCGGGCAACGTTATGCCAGTTCCACTGGCACTGAAAGCACCCGCGGGTTTTTCCGCTATCGGCCACCCGTGCGGTGGCTTTTTTGTTTCGCATTCGCTGTACAGTGAAGCGCAGCGAATACCGTTCTGTTCACAAAGTTGTTCAGTGAAAGTTGTTAGCTAACGCTTATTGATTTGATAATGCAAACGCATTGGCCCTGACGGGAAAATTTCGTTAACTTACATCTCAACGAAAACACGGAGGAAGTATAGATGTCCTTAATTAATACCAAGATCAAACCTTTCAAAAACCAGGCGTTCAAAAACGGTGAATTCATCGAAGTCACCGAGAAAGATACCGAAGGCCGCTGGAGCGTCTTCTTCTTCTACCCGGCTGACTTCACTTTCGTCTGCCCGACCGAACTGGGCGACGTGGCTGATCACTACGAAGAACTGCAGAAGCTGGGCGTAGACGTTTACTCTGTTTCTACCGATACCCACTTCACCCATAAAGCATGGCACAGCAGCTCTGAAACCATCGCGAAAATCAAATACGCGATGATCGGCGACCCGACTGGCGCCCTGACCCGTAACTTCGACAACATGCGTGAAGACGAAGGTCTGGCTGACCGCGCAACCTTCGTTGTTGACCCGCAGGGTATCATCCAGGCAATCGAAGTTACCGCAGAAGGCATTGGCCGCGATGCGTCTGACCTGCTGCGTAAAATCAAAGCAGCTCAGTACGTTGCCGCTCACCCAGGCGAAGTTTGCCCGGCTAAGTGGAAAGAAGGTGAAGCGACGCTGGCTCCATCCCTGGACCTGGTTGGCAAAATCTAAATTTCCGTCGTCTTTCACGCCACAGCGGCGTTGGCGTCGCGTGCTCGCCCCGGTCACTTACTTATGTAAGCTCCCGGGGACTCACCCGCTAGCCGCCTTGCTGTGACGCGAAATACTTAGGAAATTACCCCTTTAAAAACGGGTGCTTCAGCACCCGAATTTATTACTAGCGTCCATGATGCAAGCGCATTCAGGCAGTCCGCACGAGGCCGCTTGCATGATGATGTTTTAAGCCCAGGAGATTAAAAATGCTCGACACCAACATGAAAACCCAGCTCAAGGCCTACCTTGAGAAACTGACGAAACCTGTTGAGCTGATTGCCACGCTGGATGACAGCGCCAAATCGGCAGAAATCAAGGAACTGTTGGCTGAAATCGCTGAACTGTCAGAGAAAGTCACGTTTAAAGAAGATAACAGCCTGCCGGTGCGCAAGCCGTCGTTCCTCATCACCAACCCGGGTTCCAGCCAGGGGCCGCGCTTTGCTGGCTCGCCGCTGGGGCACGAGTTCACCTCGCTGGTACTGGCGCTGCTGTGGACCGGCGGTCACCCGTCAAAAGAGGCGCAGGCGCTGCTGGAGCAGATCCGCGATATCGACGGTGACTTTGAGTTCGAAACCTACTATTCGCTCTCTTGCCACAACTGCCCGGACGTTGTTCAGGCGTTGAACCTGATGGCGGTGCTGAACCCGCGCATCAAGCACACGGCCATCGACGGCGGTACTTATCAGAATGAAATCACCGACCGCAATGTGATGGGCGTTCCGGCGGTATTTTTGAACGGTAAAGAGTTCGGCCAGGGCCGTATGACCCTGACTGAAATCGTCGCGAAAGTGGATACCGGCGCAGAAAAACGCGCGGCAGAAGAGCTGAGCAAACGCGATGCTTACGAAGTGCTGATTGTCGGCTCCGGCCCGTCAGGCGCAGCGGCGGCGGTTTACTCCGCGCGTAAAGGTATTCGTACCGGCCTGATGGGCGAGCGTTTCGGCGGCCAGGTGCTGGACACGGTAGATATCGAAAACTATATCTCCGTACCGAAAACCGAGGGCCAGAAGCTGGCCGGCGCGCTGAAAGCGCACGTTAGCGAATACGATGTCGATGTTATCGATTCACAGAGCGCTTCCCGACTGATTCCGGCTACGGTAGAAGGCGGCCTGCACCAGATTGAAACCGCCTCCGGCGCGGTACTGAAAGCGCGCAGCGTGATCATTGCCACCGGCGCGAAATGGCGCAACATGAACGTGCCTGGCGAAGAGCAGTACCGTACTAAAGGCGTAACCTACTGCCCGCACTGCGATGGCCCGCTGTTTAAAGGCAAACGTGTCGCGGTGATCGGCGGGGGTAACTCCGGTGTGGAAGCGGCCATCGATCTGGCGGGGATTGTTGAACACGTCACGCTGCTTGAGTTCGCGCCAGAGATGAAAGCCGACCAGGTTCTGCAGGACAAAGTACGCAGCCTGAAAAATGTCGACATCATTCTTAACGCCCAGACCACAGAAGTGAAAGGCGACGGCACCAAACTGACCGGTCTGGAGTACCGCGACCGCGTAAGCGGCGATGTTCACCACATCGAACTGGCGGGTATCTTCGTACAGATTGGTCTGCTGCCGAATACCGGCTGGCTGGAAGGGACTATCGAGCGTAACCGCATGGGTGAAATCATCATCGATGCGAAATGCGAAACCAGCGTTAAAGGCGTCTTTGCGGCAGGCGACTGTACTACCGTGCCGTACAAGCAGATTATCATCGCCACCGGCGAAGGTGCGAAAGCCTCTCTGAGCGCGTTCGACTACCTGATTCGCACCAAAACAGCATAACAGTAAGACCACACCTGCAAATGTGAAGAGGCTGCCCCAGGGCAGCCTCTTTTTTTATCCCACCGGTGACAAACCCGGATAAGCGAAGCCGCATCCGGGATGGGATTAACGCACCACCAGCACCGGAATATGCGCATGGCGCACGACGCTGGAGGCATTCGACCCCAGCAGATGCGTAGAGATAGAGGGGTTGCGGGAACCAATCACCACCATATCCGCATGTAGCTCTTCGGCAAGCTCATTGACCGCGTCCCGCACGCTTCCCAGCCGCACATGGGTTTTAATGCGCTCCGGGCTCAGCGAAAAGTGCTCAACCATGGTGTTAAGGCGGGTCTGGGCTTCGTGCTGCAGGTGTTCTTCAAAACGACGCACGTCGGCGGCGAAGCGGTGCAGGCTCATGCTGGCCGAACCCGGCAGCACGTGCAGCAGATGAATAATGCCCTTATCCTGCGCCAGGAACTCCGCATGACGTACGGCTTTGTCGCTCAGCGCCATTTCAAAAACATCGACCGGCATAATAATAGTCTGATACATAAACATATCTCCCTGTAGATTATGTGACTATCATTGCAGCATAAAACGCTGATTAATTTTGCTAAGTCGTGGGCAATTCTTGAAAAAATCAGATGTTTCTCGTGCCGTTCGCTTTTTTTATCGCCGCTCCGCCATCCAGGATTAATCTCAAACCCCGCAAAACCCGCACCAGCCCTGCTGGTCTGACTACCCTTTATTCGATACGACTATTTTTGACTGGCCGCTTCTGGAGGTACGAATGAAAGCACTGACCTATCATGGCCCGCATAATGTGAAGGTTGAAAACGTGGCAGACCCGGCAATTGAGCAGGCCGATGATGTCATCTTGCGCGTAACGGCCACGGCTATTTGTGGCTCCGATCTGCATCTTTATCGCGGCAAAATTCCCCAGGTAAAGCACGGCGATATTTTTGGCCATGAGTTCATGGGCGAAGTGGTGGAAACCGGGCGCGACGTCAAAGATTTGCGCAAGGGCGACCGGGTGGTCATTCCGTTTGTTATTGCCTGCGGCGACTGTTTCTTCTGTCAGCAGCAACAGTATTCCGCCTGTGAAAAGACCAACACTGGCCACGGGGCAGCAATGAATAAAAAACAGATCCCACCCCCGGCGGCGCTGTTTGGCTACAGCCATCTGTATGGTGGCGTGCCGGGTGGTCAGGCGGAGTACGTTCGCGTGCCGAAAGGCAACGTCGGGCCTTTTAAAGTGCCGCCTTTGCTCTCCGATGATAAGGCGCTGTTCCTTTCGGACATTCTGCCGACCGCATGGCAGGCGGCCATTAATGCGCAAATCGGTAAAGGTTCCAGCGTCGCTATTTTCGGCGCGGGCCCGGTTGGCTTGCTGACCGCTGCCGTCGCCCGTTATCTGGGGGCGGAGAAGATCTTTATGGTCGATCACCACGAATACCGGCTGCGTTTCGCCCAGCAGCGCTACGATGTCTTCCCGATTAACTTTGACAAGCATGATGACCCGGCAGAGGTGATCATCGAAAACACCGCGGGCAATCGCGGGGTAGATGCCGTCATTGATGCGGTGGGCTTTGAGGCGAAGGGCAGCATGACGGAAACCGTTCTGACCAACCTTAAACTGGAAGGCAGCAGCGGCAAAGCGCTGCGTCAGTGTATCGCCGCCGTTCGTCGTGGCGGTATCGTCAGCGTGCCGGGAGTTTACGCCGGGTTTATCCACGGCTTCCTGTTTGGCGACGCTTTTGATAAAGGCATCAGCTTTAAAATGGGTCAGACCCACGTCCACGCCTGGCTGCCGGAGCTGCTACCGCTCATCGAGCAGGGTCTGTTAACGCCGGAGGAGATTGTCACCCACTATCTGCCGTTCGAAGATGCGGCGAAAGGGTATGAGATCTTCGAAAAACGTCAGGAAGACTGCCGCAAGGTGATTCTGGTGCCTGGCGCTTCCGGCCCGGAAGCGGCGCGCGAGTCGGCTACGGCTATCCGTAACGGCGCGAACCTCTTTACCAGCGACGCTCCAGATAGAGTACCGCCGCAATAATAATGGCCACGATGAGCAAATAGCTCAGGACGATAAGGACTGTTTCGCTCATAAACGA
>NZ_HE578945.1:1994967-2040843 GCF_000321045.1 Phytobacter massiliensis JC163 | reverse complement strand
TCTAATCCTGATAGATGTGTTTGGATAATTTCCGTCAGTTATTAAAGCACAAAAAGCGCCCGGTCGGCGCTTTTTGCGTAAAGAAGAGCGCTTGCTTAACGCGTGGCCGACCCCGGTACAAGGAGTTCGGTGGCGATAATCACTACCAGCAGACCGACGATAACCGGCACCGACGTACGCTTCACCACCTCAAACGGGGAGATGTTTGCCATTCCCGCCACCGCCACAACCACACCAGAAACCGGCGAAATCGTCCGCCCCAGGTTAGACGCCTGCAGCATCGGGATGGACAAATAGGCCGGGTTGATGCCCGACTGGTGGGCCAGTTTCGGGATCATTTCGACAAAGGCGTAGAAAGGAGCGTTGCCGGAGCCGGTAGTCATCGCCGCCAGCATGGTCAGGATGACCAGCACCAGCATCAGGATGATGCTGGCGGAGCCAAACGAGGTGGCAATAGAGATAAGGCTCTGAATAAAGCCAATGGTGCTGAGCCCCTGGGCAAAGACCCCGGCGGCGACCAGCAGCATGACCACACCGGCGAAGGCGTCCGCCATGCCGCGATAGGCCACTTCCAGACCGGAAAAGACGCTCTGGGTGTTAAAGCTACGCAAAAATTCCAGGATTGCCGCCAGTATCATGCAGATGACCAGGATAGTGATAATGTGCAGCTCCGGCCCCCATTTGCCATCGAAAATCAGCACGCCAATAATCGGCGTAAACGGCAGAATGGCATAAAACGACGGCGCGGTGGTGGTGATATCTTTAACATCCAGCATCTCCGTCGTGATGTGCTCTTTTTTATCCAGAAAACGTTGCCAGAAAAAGTGGGCGACAGCCATACAAACAATGGCGGTAATGGAAATAGGCAGCGTGGTTTTAAACGCGAAATCAATCAGCGGCATTTCCGCCGCCTTCGCGGCTAATACCACGTCGCCGGAGGTGGGCGATAAAATAATCGCGGCCGGCGAGGCGCAAATTGCCGCCGCCGCCCCGCGGCTAATGCCGACATTGACCATGACCGGAAACAGCGTCGCCATTAATAATACGCCAAGACCGGTAGCCGAAGAGACCGCCAGCGACATCAGGCAGGCGACGAAATAGGCGGCGACCATCAATAAATAGGGCGAGTTAATTAAACGCAGCGGGCGCGATGCCAGTTTCACCACCATGTCGTTGGCGCCGATATGGGTCATATATGCGGCGAAACCGCACAGCACCATAATCATCATGCCGAGGTCGCCGCCGCGGCTCATCAACAAAATCTTAATATATTCAAAGATATCGGTAGTGGTGTAACCCGTGCTGGTGGCATCGGCCGGCAGGACTTTATGCCCCATCAGAGCGCTGACGATGAGCAGCAGCAGGCCGCCGACAAACAGCACGCCGGTGGCCGAGTAGCCTTTGATGATATAGCGTGCCACGCCAACGATAACCGCGACGCCAATCAGAAGTTCTATAAACGTTAACATAAAGTGTTGGATCCCAGCAGAAAGGTATAAAAGGCGACCGAAAAAGAAAAAGGCAATGTGCCGAAGTTCAGCGCAGCTGTAGATGATTAAAATCAAGGAAGGGCCAATTTAAGCATATTGTTGTGAGAATTTACTGATTGGTTGGCAAAACGAGGCTGGCGGGGACGGTCTTTTTATTGGCGTCAAAGAAAAGTTAGGGATTTGTTTTAATTTGGTTGCATCAACTCGCGTTGCGTAAATTAAATAAAAAAGCCTTTTAAAATAAAAAACGCGCCGCCTATACTCGCCTTCACTTACCGTATTCACTGACGGACGATTATGCATACTGGCGGGTCAGCGGGCTTACACGCAATCAGGCGGCATCTGGCGATGCTGCTTATCGCGTTCGGCTGGCTGTTTATCCAGAGCCAGGTCGCTATCGCCTCGCACGATTGTCAGCTCGACGTGCAGGGCGAGGCGGTGATTGCCCAGCATCATCATATGATGCCGGAAACGCTCACCCCGTCCGTGCATCTGGCGAAAGCTCCGCTCTGTGATAAGCACTGCGTGCCGGATACGGCACAAAAAGAGAGCGGTCACTTTACGCCCGTCGCGCTGCCGGTAAGCGTAACGCTGGCGGTAGTCGCGCCCGTTTGCATTGAGAGCCCGCATGAAGGCTGGTCATTAACCCCGCCTGCCACAGGCCCGCCGGCAACCATCCGCTTTTGCCGGTTTCGGGAGTAGAACGCTGTTAATTCGTTGAAATTTTAACTATTTACGATTAACAGGAGTTCAATTATGCGTTCTTATTTTTTCCGCGTGCTGACAGGCGTGCTGGCTCTGCTTTCCCTTTCCGCCGTGCAGGCGCACGACATCCATCACGATATGACGCAGCACAGCGCCGCGCAGGCCCCGGTCTATCATGCCCGCGGCATCGTCAAAACCATCACTTCGCAGACCCTCACCGTTCGCCACAAGGCTATTCCCGAACTTAACTGGCCGCCGATGACCATGCAGTTCGAACTGCCGCCAGCGGCAACGCTGCCCGCGGTAAAAGCGGGCGATAGCATTCAGTTCTCGTTTGTTCAGAGCGCGAACGGCTATCAGGTCGTCTCCCTGACGCCGCAAGACTAACGGGGGCGCCATGAAACATAACTCACTGAGCCTGCGGGCCGGTGGGGTTTTGCTGTGCCTTATCTGCTCCGCCGCAAAGGCGGAGCCGCTGACGCTGACGCAAACCCTCGCCGCCGCCGAACGCTATTCGGCTGAACTCTCCGCCAGCCGGAACGAAGCCCGGGCGCTGGACGCGATGGCCGAATCGGCCCGGCAGCTTCCCGATCCCAAACTGAAATTTGGCATTGATAACCTGCCGGTGCAGGGCAACAACGACCGCCGCTTCACCCGCGAAGGGATGACCATGCAGCGGGTCGGCGTGATGCAACGCTATGTCAGCGACGAAAAACGACAGCGTAAGGCGCTGACCCTGCAGGCGCAGGCCCGAAGCGTTAACGCGCAGAGTGCCGTTACCCGCGCCGCCCTGCAGCGCGAGGCGGCCCAGGCATGGCTTGAGCTGGCGATTTCGACACGCGCGCTGGATACCGCCCGCAGGCTGCTGGCGGAAAGCGCCGCCCAGCAGGGGGCGCAAAAAGCCAGCGTCGGCGCAGGCAGCGCCAGCGCGGATAGCGTGCTGGTCTGGCGGCTTGCCCTCAGCGCTATGCGTGACAAAGTCACCCTGGCCGAGCGCGACGTGGAACTGGCTCAGGCGCGTCTGGCGGAGCTTACCGGCCAGAACGTCACGGCTGCCAGCGGCTCGTTACCGCGCTATCAGCGGCTGCCTGCCGATGAGCAGACCCTGAAAGAAGGGGTGGCGCAGCACCCGGAAATGGTCGCTGCCGCAAGCGTCGCTAACAGCGCGAAAGCGCGCTCGGCGGAGTCGGCCATCGCCGCTATTCCCGATGTGGACGTTGAAGTCTGGTATGGCCGGCGCGCGCAGGAGTATGAAGATATGGCCGGGGTAATGTTCACCGTCGATCTGCCGCTGTTTACCTCGCAGCGGCAGGATAAAGACCACGCCGCCGACCTTTCCCGCTCTATGCAGGCCAACGATCGGCTGGCGCAAACCACCCGCGAACATCAGGCGCAGATCCGCACGCTTATTGCGAACTACCGCGCCGCGCAGGCGCTCTGGCAGCGCCAGCGGGAGGAGGTAACGCCGCTGGTACGCCAGCGCGCCATGCTGTTGGCGGCCCAGTATCGGGCCGGGCAGACCCAACTACCCGAACTGCTGGAGGCGCGTCGCGCGGTACTTGATAGCGAGCTTTCCACTCTGCAGGCGGAAAAAGATCTGGCCCGCGCCTGGGCCGCAATTCAATGGCTGATTCCTCAGGAGCTGGCGCAATGAACAAGATAATTCTCGCCGTCGTTATTGCCGCTTGCCTGGGGACAGGTTTTATCGCAGGCAGATCGCAGATCGCCGCCCCCGCGCCGCAGGAGAAGCCCGCAGAGCGCAAGGTGCTCTACTGGTACGACCCGATGGTGCCGGATCAGCGTTTTGATAAACCCGGTAAATCGCCGTTTATGGATATGCAGCTGGTGCCGCGTTATGCCGATGAAGGGCAGAGCGATGCGGGCGTCGCCGTCAGCGCCAGGCAGCAGCAAAACCTTGGCATGGTCACGGCGCGGGTGGAAAAGCGCCCGCTCGGCTCCGCGTTTTCGGCCTTTGCCACGGTCACCACCGATGAGCGCAGCATACAGACTATCCCCGCCCCGGCGGATGGGGTGGTGGAAAAACTCTACGTGCGCGCGCCGCAGCAGTGGGTAAAAAAAGGCGAACCGCTGGCGCAGCTCTGGATCCCGCAGTGGACGTCCGCTCAGCAGGAGTATCTGGCGGTGCGGCAACTTGGCGACCGGGAGCTGACCCGTGCCGCCCGCGACCGTCTGGCCCTGCAGTTCATGCCGGAAGGGGTTATCCGTTCGGTGGAGCGCAGCGGTAAACCCCAGACCCGACTGACGTTACGGGCAGAGCGGGCGGGTTATGTGGTGAAGTTGGATGTGCGCGAAGGGGCGCAGATTGCGCGAACGCAAAGCCTGCTTGAACTGGCGAGCCTCGACCCCGTCTGGCTGGTCGTGGATTACCCGCAGAGCGAGGCGCGCAGCCTTGCGCCCGGCAGCGACATTATCGCCACCTCCGCCAGCTGGCCTGCAGAACAATTTCATGGTCGGGTCAGCGAACTTCTGCCGCAACTTGAAACCGCCACCCGTACCCTGAAAGCGCGCATCGTGCTGGCTAACCCGCAGCAAAAACTCAAGCCCGGCATGTTTCTGACGGTCACGCAGCCACCAAACGGGCAGCAACAGCCGGTTCTCGCCATGCCTGAAGAGGCGCTGATTGAAACCGGCAGCGCCAGCCGGGTGCTGCTGGCCACCGGGGAGGGCCATTTTCAGGCGGTGAATGTGCTGACGGGCCGCACGTCACAGGGCTGGACCGAGGTGCTTTCAGGGCTGCGTGAAGGAGACCGGGTGGTCACGTCCGGCCAGTTCCTTATCGATTCCGAAGCCAGCCTGAAGAGCGCGCTGCCGTCGCCCGCGGCGGAGAAACCGGCGCAGGCCTGGCAGAGCACAGGCGTGGTGAAGGCGATTACCTCGGATAGCGTCACGCTGGCGCATCAGCCAGTCCCGGCGCTGAACTGGGGAGCCATGACCATGGATTTCGTCCTTAAAACGCCGCAACCGGCGATTAAACCGGGCGACCGGGTGACGTTCAGTTTCACGCTGGATGATGAAAACGGCGCGGTGATAGAGCGCTTAACGCCGCAGCCGGAGGAGAAACCATGATTGCCGCCATTATCCGCGCCGCATTACGCAACCGCCTGCTGGTGCTGCTCGCCGCGCTGGCGCTGACCGGCTGGGGCGTCTGGTCGGTACAGCGCGCGCCGCTGGACGCGCTGCCGGATCTCTCTGATGTACAGGTGATTATTCGCGCCAGCTATCCGGGGAAGGCGCCGCAGATTATTGAAAACCAGCTCACTTACCCGCTCACCACCGCCATGCTCTCCGTGCCGGGGGCAAAAACGGTACGCGGGTATTCCATGTTCGGCGATGCCTATGTCTATGTTCTGTTTGATGACGATACCGATCTCTACTGGGCGCGCTCGAGGGTGCTGGAAAATTTAAGCCAGATCCAGAGCACCCTCCCGGCTGGGGTGAAGGTGGCGCTCGGACCGGATGCCACCGGCGTGGGCTGGATTTACGAATATGCCCTGACGGACCGTACTGGCCGCCACAGCCTGGCGGACCTGCGCGCCCTGCAGGACTGGACGCTGAAATATGAGCTTAAAACCGTGCCCAACGTGGCGGAAGTGGCCAGCGTCGGCGGTATGGTGCGTCAGTATCAGGTCGTGCCCGATCCGCAAAAAATGCGCGCGCTGAACATAACCCATACGCAGCTTATCAATGCCGTACAGGCCGCCAACCAGGAGAGCGGCGGCGCGCTGCTGGAGATGGGCGAGGCTGAATTTATGGTTCGCACAACAGGCTATCTGCGCGGGCTGGACGATTTTCGTCAGATAGTCATCGCCAGCCGCGACGGCGTGCCCGTCATGCTCGCCGATGTGGCAAGCGTGCGCCTCGGGCCTGAGCTACGTCGCGGCGTGGCGGAATACAACGGCGAAGGGGAGGTGGCGGGCGGAGTGGTTGTGATGCGCTATGGCAAGAACGCGCTTGAAACCTTGCACGGCGTCAAAGCGAAGCTGCAGGCGGTGCAGAAAACCCTGCCTGAAGGGGTACAGATTGTGCCGGTTTACGATCGCGCCACCCTGATTGAGCAGGCGGTAGAGACCCTGACCCATAAGCTGCTGGAAGAGTTTATCGTGGTGGCGCTGGTCTGTACGCTGTTCCTGTTCCATTTCCGTTCGGCGCTGGTGGCGATAATCTCCCTGCCGCTCGGCATTCTCGGGGCGTTTATTGTGATGCACTACCAGGGCATCAACGCCAACATCATGTCCCTCGGCGGCATTGCCATCGCCATTGGCGCCATGGTCGATGCGGCCATCGTGATGATTGAAAACATGCACAAGGTGCTGGAGCAGTGGCGGCATGATAACCCCGGCCGCCAGCCTGCGTCCGCTGATTACTGGCGGCTGTCGGAACAGGCGGCGGTGGAGGTCGGCCCGGCACTCTTCTGCAGCCTGCTTATTATCACCCTCTCGTTTATTCCGGTCTTTTCGCTGGAGGCGCAGGAGGGGCGCATGTTTTCCCCCCTGGCCTTTACCAAAACCTGGGCGATGGCGGTAGCGGCAGGGCTGGGCATCACCCTGGTGCCGGTGCTGATGGCACTGTTTATTCGCGGCAACATTCCTGATGAGAAAGCGAACCCGCTTAATCGCTGGCTGATTCGTCTTTACGAGCCGCTGCTCGAACGGGTGCTGCGTTTCCCGAAAGCTACCCTGGCGGTGGCCTTTTTGCTGCTGCTGGCGACGCTCTGGCCTTTAAGCCGTCTGGGCAGCGAGTTTATGCCGCCGCTTAACGAAGGGGATTTGCTGTATATGCCCTCGACGCTGCCCGGCGTGTCGGCGCGGGAGGCGTCGCGTCTACTCCAGCAAACCGACCGGCTTATCAAAAGCGTCCCGGAGGTGGAGAGCGTGTTCGGCAAGGCGGGCAGGGCGGAGAGCGCCACCGATCCCGCGCCGCTGACCATGCTTGAAACCACTATTCGCTTTAAGCCGCGTGCGCAGTGGCGGCCCGGCATGACGCCGGAAAAACTGGTGGAGGAGCTGGATAAAACGGTCAGCCTGCCGGGCATTGCCAACGTCTGGGTACCGCCGATTCGTAACCGCCTTGATATGCTGGCGACCGGTATAAAAAGCCCGGTCGGCATTAAGGTGAACGGCAATAATATTGCCGATATCGAGCAGGTGGCCCGGCAGATAGAGCAGGTGGTGAAAACCGTGCCGGGGGTGACCTCCGCGCTGGCGGAAAGGCTGGCGGGCGGCCGCTATGTCGATATTAATATCAACCGCCAGCAGGCCGCGCGCTACGGCGTTTCGGTCAAAGAGCTGCAGTCGCTGGTGGCGACGCTGGTCGGCGGTGAGAACGTGGGGGAGGTGTTACAGGGGCGCGAGCGTTATCCCATCAATATTCGCTACCCGCGGGAGCTACGCAATAATGTGCAGGCGCTGCGGGCGCTGCCCGTCATCACCGATAACGGCAGCCAGATAGCCCTGGGCGAACTGGCGGAGATAGTTGTAACGGAGGGGCCGCCAATGCTGAAAAGTGAAAATGCCCGGCTGTCGAACTGGATCTATGTCGATCTGCGCGGGCGGGATTTGAAATCGGCGGTGGAGGAGATGCAGCAGCGGGTGGCGCAGCAGGTTAAGCTGCCGTCAGGGGTCACACTCTCCTGGTCCGGACAGTTTGAATATCTGGAACGGGCCACGGCAAAACTGAAAATTGTCTTACCCGTTACGCTAATGATTATTTTTGTGCTGCTGTTTATTACCTTTAAGCGCATTTCAGACGCCCTGCTGATTATGGGAACCTTACCGTTTGCCTTAATTGGCGGCGTCTGGTTACTGTGGCTGCTGGGATATAATTTATCCGTCGCCGGCGCCGTTGGGTTTATCGCCCTGGCGGGGGTGGCAGCGGAATTTGGCGTTATCATGGTGCTTTATTTAAACCATGCCCTTAAGAAACATCTCATCAGCGATCCGCACGGCGGTAACGCCATGCTGCGCCGCGCTATCCACGAAGGGGCAGTATTACGGGTACGACCAAAAGTGATGACGGTGGCGACAATTATGGCAGGCCTGTTGCCTATTATGTGGGGCGGAGGAACGGGCTCGGAGGTGATGAGCCGAATTGCCGCGCCAATGATTGGCGGCATGATTACCGCGCCGCTGCTGTCGCTGTTTGTGATTCCGGCCGTCTATGAATTACTGCATCGACGCCGATAAAATGCCGCGCCTCGTTTCACGAGGCGTCAATTTTACCATGGTTAAAGAGTAATCATCCTGCTGCGTGCCGGATAAACAGGAGCTACGTAAAAACTTCGCGACATTTATCACTTTTTGACGAATAACGACTGGACAAAAGTCTCTACAATTGTTGTACTGTCAGTCGACACAGCATTTGTGTCGTTTTTCATGTAAAGGTAATATTGATGTCTAAGATTAAAGGTAACGTTAAGTGGTTTAATGAATCCAAAGGATTCGGTTTCATTACTCCGGAAGATGGCAGCAAAGACGTGTTCGTACACTTCTCTGCAATCCAGAGCAATGGTTTCAAAACTCTGGCTGAAGGTCAGCGTGTAGAGTTCGAAATCACTAACGGTGCCAAAGGTCCTTCTGCTGCTAACGTAATGCCTATCTAAGTTAGCATTAAGACAGAATTGTAAAAACCCGCTGAGAAGCGGGTTTTTTTTGCCTTCAGTTTGCGCTGACGGTTGAAAACAGCCAGAAGGCGAGCGCCGTCATGGCAAACGATCCCAGCAAATTGACCGCGACATTCAGCAGCGCCCAGCCAACACGCCCCTCCTGGAGTAAAAAAACCACCTCAGCGGAAAAGGTTGAGAAGGTAGTCAGCCCGCCGCAAAAACCGGTGGTCAACAGCACTTTCCACACCGGGTCGATATGCGTCATCCGACTAAACCAGGCGAACCCCATGCCAATAATAAACGCGCCCAGCAGATTGGCGCTCAGCGTACCGATTGGGATGGCATGGTGAGAGGGGTTGAGTTTCATGCTCAGCGCCCAGCGCGCCACGCTGCCCGTGCCGCCGCCGATAAATACGGCTAAAAGAAGTTGAAACACCGGGAAATCCTGCTATTTGATTTGTCAGAGTGATGAGTGTAACGCCAAAGCCTGACTGTAGCTATAACGGGCCGTTGAGGAGAACAGAGATGATTGTTGCGGCAGGGCAGTTCGTTGTAACCCCGGACTGGCGAAGCAATGCCAGCACATGCGTGTCGTTAATGGCGCAGGCGGCTGACCGCCAGGCCGCGCTGCTGGTGCTGCCAGAAGCGCTGCTGGCGCGGGACGATGGCGACCCGCATCTGTCAGTGAAGTCGGCGCAGGCGCTTGACGGCGAATTCCTGGCGTTATTGCGCGCCGAAAGCCGTAAAAACCGCCTGACCACCGTACTGACGATCCATGTCCCTTCCTCGGCGGGCAGGGCAATCAATACGCTGGTGGCGCTGCGCGAGGGGGAAATTATCGCACGCTATGCCAAGCTCCACTTATATGACGCTTTCAACATGCTTGAGTCAGAGAAAGTGGATGCAGGGAGCGTTGTCGCGCCGCTGATTGAGGTAGGGGGAATGAAGGTCGGCCTGATGACCTGCTACGATTTGCGCTTTCCTGAGCTGGCCCTGGCGCTGGCGCTGCAGGGAGCGGAGATGCTGGTTCTCCCGGCGGCGTGGGTGCGGGGGCCGCTTAAAGAGCACCACTGGGCCACGCTGCTGGCGGCAAGGGCGCTGGATACCACCTGTTATCTGGTGGCTGCCGGAGAGTGTGGAAACCGCAATATCGGCCAGAGCCGTATTGTCGATCCGCAGGGGGTGACCATCGCCGCCGCTGGCGAAGGGCCGCAGCTTATCTGTGCGGAAGCCCCGGCAGACAGGCTTTCGCAGACCCGGGCGAAGCTGCCGGTCTTACGCAACCGCCGTTTTGCGCCGCCGCGTCTGCGGTGATGTTTTTTTAAACAACGCTTGATTCATCTCGTTACAGATTGCTATTGTGTGCGCGCGCCGAATGTCCGTTAATGACGTCAGGGTATAATGGCGCTTTACGCAGTCTGATTGATGAAAGAAGGTATGTATGGGTGAGATTAGTATTACCAAATTGCTGGTGGTTGCCGCGCTGGTTGTCCTGCTGTTTGGTACCAAAAAGCTTCGTACGCTTGGCGGCGACCTGGGCGCAGCCATTAAGGGCTTTAAAAAAGCGATGAATGACGACGACGTCAGCGCGAAAAAGAGCGTCGATGGCGAGATTACGGCAGAGAAGCTTTCGCATAAAGAGTAAGCGCGCGCTCCGCCCGATAAAAAAACCGGCCTTCATAGCCGGTTTTTTTGTGGGAAGTGTAATCAGATATTACAGCGACTACTTCACTTCCATCCCTTTGGCCTGCAGATCGGCGTGGTAAGAAGAACGCACGAACGGGCCGCATGCCGCATGGGTAAAGCCCATTGCCAGCGCCTCTTCTTTCATCTCATCGAACTCTTCCGGGCTGACATAGCGCTGCACCGGCAGGTGGTGGCGGCTTGGCTGCAGGTACTGACCCAGCGTAAGCATAGTGACGCCATGACGGCGCAGATCGCGCATTACCTCAACGATTTCCGCATTGGTTTCGCCCAGGCCAACCATCAGACCTGACTTGGTGGGAATATCCGGGTGCGCTTCTTTAAAGCGTTCCAGTAATTTCAGCGACCAGTTGTAATCCGCCCCCGGACGCACCTGACGATAGATACGCGGTACGTTCTCCAGGTTATGGTTGAAGACATCCGGCGGCGTTACGGTAAGGATATCCAGCGCGCGGTCCATACGGCCACGGAAGTCCGGTACCAGGGTCTCAATTTTGATGGACGGGCTCTTTTCACGGATGGCGGTGATGCAGTCAGCGAAGTGCTGAGCGCCGCCGTCGCGCAGATCGTCACGGTCAACCGACGTGATAACCACATAACGCAGGCCCATATCGGCAATCGTCTGCGCAAGTTTAGCCGGTTCATTGGCATCGGGCGCCACGGGGCGACCGTGCGCGACATCGCAGAACGGACAGCGGCGGGTACAGATAGCGCCGAGGATCATAAAGGTTGCGGTGCCGTGGTTGAAACACTCCGCCAGGTTCGGGCAGGACGCCTCTTCGCATACCGAATGCAGCCCGTTTTTGCGCATTGCGGCTTTAATGCCCTGAATGCGGGAGGAGTCTGCCGGCAGTTTGATTTTCATCCATTCCGGTTTTCTCAACAGGGCTTCGCGCTCTGTTGCCACGTTTTTAACCGGGATTAGCGCCATTTTATCGGCATCGCGGTATTTAACACCGCGTTCCATCACAATGGGTTTACTCATAGCGTGCGTGTTCCAGTTGCGGATAACGAAGTAAGCTTTTTAATTCAAGGGAATGTTGTATTTATCAACTATTTTTGAATTCATGGGGTGCAGTATACCACTGAAAGCGGGGAGAAAGCAGCCTGACAACCGGGCAAAATGTAAAATAGTTGTTGTTTTGCACCAAATGCCCAACGCATGTTAGCGGGTTTGCCAGGCCTGCACAGAGGTTAGAATGCGCGGCGAATGACGTTAATCACGTTTTCCAGCACCGGATCGCGCAAACTTAACTTGTTATAATACAGCGAGATATCCAGCCGTTCGTTGCTGACCGGAGGGAAATCGATTTCCACAAGAGGCCAACAACCGCTGAATAACTTGAACAAGCGGGTAGGCATCAGTCCCAGCAGATCGCTGTTGCCAATCAGTGCGGCAATGGTAAACATATTGTAACTGCTAAAGCTCACCTGACGGTCGGGAAAGAGATCCTGCATACGCTGGCGCAGCCCGCTCAGATTCTGCCCTTCAAGCATCAGCACGGTATGTTCGTAATGCTGTAGCACATCTTCATTAATGGTGGAGCCCAGGCACGGGTGGCCTTCCCGGCAGACCAGCATCAGTCGATCGGTATAAAGCGCGTGATGGTTCAGCGTGCGGGTGGTGGGAATGTGGGTATCGATAATCAGGTCCGTCTGAAACTGCCCGAGCTGGTTCTCCACGTCATGAATGGGAATATTGCGCATCACCAGGTGCGGCGCGCTTTCTTTGATCGCCTGCCAGATGACGGGGATGACGATTGCGCCCAGCGAAGGCGGGGTGCCGATGGTGATCGTGCGCTGCTTATCGTAGCTGCCCGTCAGGTCGAGCGCGCCCAGGATAGACTCTAAACCCTGGCTGATATACTCGTGCAGATGCGACGCATAGGCGGTGGGCGTTACCCCCTGACCCTTACGGATAAAAAGCGGATCGGGAAATATTGTTCGTAATTTTTGAATGGACTGGCTTATTGCGGAAGGGGTGAGATTAAGCACTCGGGCGGCGTTGACGATTCCTTTATGTACATATACTGCCTCGAAAATGGTCAGTAAGTTGAGATCAATATTGCGTAACGTTCGAAATATTTGCGGTTTATCTTCCTCTGGGCGTTCCGCTACGCGCTTTTCCGGCAGGCTATTATAATCCACGCTTGTACCTCGTAATCATTCACATCATGAATGATAGTTGAAATTATTTTTTACGATCATGAAAAATTTAAGCCAAACCCTCTTCACTAGCATGCCAGAGGGATTTTCCAGAATGATGTCATTTGCAGCTTAAATCAGGTCTGAATATACGCAATATGCTTCCGCGCTCAGGCACGGCAGCGGCGAATAAAGCAGACGGGCAGGTAATTTGAAAATAGAGAATACAGCAGTGGTTGTAAAGGATTGATGTAGCAAATATATAACGGCCCGGTTAAATTCCAGGCCGCTATACATTATATATTAAGCATCAATATATTCATGAGGTGGATAGTTTAGCAGTGCTAAAATATTACTTATTAACTGTGCTCTTATTTTGTCCATATTCACATCAGGCTGAAAATGACTGAGCTGGGTCATTTCCATCCCCGCATACCCACAAGGATTTATGCGTAAAAAAGGGGTGAGATCCATGTTGATATTCAGCGCCAGCCCATGAAATGAGCAGCCTTTACGGATACGTAACCCCAGCGAACAGATTTTCTTTTCCTGAACGTAAACGCCGGGCGCATCCGCGCGGGCACGGGCTTCGACGCCCTGTTCACCCAGCGTGTTAATGACCGTTTGTTCCAGCAGGGTGACGAGTTCCCGCACGCCAAGCTTGCGGCGCTTAAGGTTGATCAGCAGGTACATCACCTGCTGACCGGGGCCATGGTAGGTCACCTGGCCACCGCGGTCGCTCTGGATCACCGGAATATCGCCAGCGGCAAGCACATGTTCAGCTTTGCCCGCCTGACCCTGGGTGAAAACAGGATAGTGCTCCACCAGCCAGATTTCATCGGGGGTGGCATCGGTGCGGGTGTCGGTAAAATCATGCATAGCCTGCGACACAGGCTCGTAAGGCTGCAGGCCGAGATTACGAATTAGGATTTTATCCTGAGACAAAACAGCATCTCCGGGAGAGGAAAAGGTGAGGGGAGTATATCACAGAGAGGGCGTTGCCCGACCAGCGGCCTGGCAACCCCTTACGATTACAGCACCATACGAACGATTTCGATATTGCCTAACTCTTCGTACAGTGTCTCAACCTGCTCAATATGGGTGGCATTGATGGTGATAGAGACGGAATGGTAATTGCCTTTGCTGCTCGGTTTAACCTGTGGCGAGTAATCACCGGGCGCATGGCGCTGTACCACTTCCACCACCAGATCAACCAGCTCCGGCTTCGCCAGACCCATCACTTTGTAAGTAAAGGGGGTGGGGAATTCAAGCAGTTCTTTGAGATTGGTTTTCATGTTAGCTCCGGCGTAAAAAATAATAACTCCTGCCACAAGAGCAGGAGTTTTTTGAGATGCTTAGTATATGGGGACGGAAATCACACTTTCAAGTGTTCATTTTTTAGCCGAACCAGTGGTGGAACATCAGCTTGATATAGTCGATGATTTTGCCGAAGAAGTTGCCTTCTTCGATCTGCTGCAGCACCACCAGCGGGCGCTGCTCAATGGTTTTACCGTCAAGCTGGAAGTTGATAGTCCCTACCACCTGGTTTTTCTGCAGCGGCGCGTGCAGTTCGCTGGTGGTTAACACGTAGCTCGCTTTCAGATCTTTCATCCGGCCACGGGGAATGGTCAGGTAGACATCTTTGTCCACGCCCAGCGAGGCGCGATCGCTGTCGCCAAACCAGGCGGGTTCAGAGGCGAACTCTTTGCCCGCTTTCAGCGGGTTAACGGTTTCAAAGAAGCGGAAACCCCAGGTCAGCAGTTTCTTGCTTTCGGCTTCGCGTCCTTTGAAGGTTCTGCCGCCCATCACCGCGGAGATCAGGCGCATCTGGCCTTCTGTCGCCGAGGCGACCAGGTTGTAACCTGCTCTTTCCGTGTGGCCGGTTTTAATCCCGTCAACGTTCAGGCTGTTATCCCACAGCAGGCCGTTGCGGTTCATCTGGCGGATGCCGTTGAAGGTGAACTCTTTCTCTTTGTAGATGGAGTATTCGTTGGGGACGTCACGAATCAGCGCCTGGCCGATCAGCGCCATATCACGAGCGGAACTGTACTGCCCGTCGGCATCAAGACCATGTACGGTCTGGAAGTGGGAGTTCTTAAGCCCCAGCGCGTTGACGTAGTTGTTCATCAGGCTGACAAACGCGTCCTGGCTGCCGGCAACAAAATCCGCCATCGCCACGCAGGCGTCATTGCCGGACTGTAAGTTAATGCCGCGAATCAGCTGCGATACCGGCACCTGCATGCCTGGCTTCAGGAACATCAGCGAAGAGCCGCGGAACACCGGGTTGCCGGTCGCCCAGGCGTCATTACCAATCGTGACCAGATCGCTCTCTTTGAATTTACCCGCTTTCATCGCCTGGCCGATGACATAGCTGGTCATCATTTTGGTCAGGCTCGCCGGATCGCGGCGGGAATCAGCGTTCTGCTCTGCCAGCACCTTGCCGGAGTTGTAATCGATAAGGATCCAGGATTCGGCGTCAATTTGCGGCGCGCCGGGAATCATGGTTTTGATATTGAGGTCATCGGCGTGAGCGACGCCAAGGGACGCTGCGGCCAGAGCCGTGGTGAGCGCCAGGCGCTGTATAAAACGAACGGAGAAAGTGGTCTTCATGGTCTGAACAACGACATCCGTGATGGAGTTAAAAAAAGTGCCTTACTATAACAAAGGCGACACTGGCAGGCACCTGACTTTCCGCATGACTTTGTTAATGTGCTTTACACAAAATTACAAAATCAGGTGCCTTTCTGTTATTGCGCGCTGGTGACGAACGACTGGAGCTGCGCTTCGTTTTGCAGGCGTTGCTGGAGCGCGCTGGCGTCCGCTTTGCTGCTGAACGGGCCAAGCTGAATGCGCCACACCGCGCCGTTTTGCGTCACCCGACCCGGTACAGAAAACTGCTGGGCAAGGCGTTGTTGATACTGCTGGGCGCGGGCCTGGTCGCTAACTGCGCCGACCTGCACCATATAGCTGCCGCTGGCGGCGGCAGGCTGCGCCGCGCCGGGGACGCTACCCTGAACGGAGCCGGGGGCGGTGACCGGCGTTGCGCGCGTCGGCGCGGCTACCGGCTGAGCCGCTGGTTGTACGGCGGCGTCCGGCGTGGCGGGCTGCGCCGCTGGCGCTTCGCTGCCTTCCAGGACGCCGTTGGCGAGGGGAGCCGGGGCGCCCAGGAAGCCGCCGCTGCTGGCAGGGGCTGCGCCGGAGGCGTCGGTTTTCAGCGTATCATCGCTAATGGCGTGTACATCGGCTTGCGGCTGGGCTGCCGGAACGGCGGCAGGCTGCGCCTGGTCGATAGGTTGCATCTGTACCGGCTGCGCCATGCCGTTGCCCAGATCCGGGCGCGCCGGCAGCGCATAGGTCTGTTTCGCAATGGTCGTACAGGCGGTGCCCGGGCCTGACAGGGTACCATCCTGCGCGACGATAATCGGGTCGATGCGCACTTTGGTGTTATTGGAGGTGTTCAGGCGATCGGCGGCGGCCCGTGATAACGAAATAACGCGATCGTTGCCGTAAGGGCCGCGATCGTTGATACGCACGACGATCATCCGGCCGTTGGCCAGGTTGGTGATACGCGCATAGCTGGGAATGGGCAGCGTTGGATGCGCGGCGGTGATCTGCGTCGGATCGAACGCTTCACCGGACGCGGTCAGATTGCTGCCTGGCTCGGCGTCATAAATGGCCGCGAACCCCGCCTGACTGAATCGGGACGGGTCCTGCACAATTTGATAACGCTTGCCGTCGCGTTCGTAATCCTGGTTAACGGAAGGATTTAGCGTCTCGAAACGGGGCTCCGCGCCGCTGATTTCAACGACCGGACCGTTACACACCGCTGCAGGCGGCGCAACCATCGTCTGTTGCTGAACATCATCCGTTGTACATGACGCCAGAAACAGTGCTGCTATACAGACACCTGGCCATTGCTTTCGCATTGCGCACCTCTTATACGCTTTTTGATAACATCTTCCTGTGGGTATGGATCGACATAACAATCCCAAACCCGGCCATCAGCACGATCAGGGCCGAACCCCCGTAGCTCACCAGCGGCAGCGGAACGCCCACCACCGGCAGAATACCACTCACCATACCAATATTTACGAATACATAAACGAATAAAATCAACATCAAACCGCCTGCCATGACCCGGCCAAAGGTGGTTTGCGCCCGGGCCGCTATCCACAGGCCGCGCATAATCAGCAGCAGGTAGAGCGCCAGCAGAACCAGAATCCCCACCAGCCCCAGCTCTTCGGCCAGTACGGCAAAAATAAAGTCGGTATGACGTTCCGGTAAAAATTCCAGCTGCGACTGCGTGCCGTGCAGCCAGCCTTTACCGCGCAGGCCGCCGGAGCCGATAGCGATTTTCGACTGAATAATATGATAGCCCGCTCCCAGCGGATCGGTTTCCGGGTCAAGCAGCATCATCACGCGCTGGCGCTGATAATCGTGCATCAGGAAGAACCAGAGTATCGGGATAAACGCTGCCACCAGCAGTACCGCAACGCCGATTAACCGCCAGCTCAGGCCGGATAAAAACAGCACGAAAAGGCCGGAGAGCGCGACCAGAATCGCCGTACCCAGGTCCGGTTGCGCCGCGACCAGCAGCGTCGGCATAAATATCAGCACCAGCGCAATACCGGTATTTTTCAGCGAAGGCGGGCAGACGTCGCGGTTAATAAAGCGAGCGACCATTAAAGGCACGGCGATTTTGGCGATCTCCGACGGCTGGAAACGCACTACGCCCAAATCAAGCCAGCGCTGCGCCCCTTTGGATATCGCCCCGAAGGCGTCCACCGCCACCAGTAATATCACGCAGAAGACGTACAGATAGGGCGCCCAGCCTTCATAGACTCGCGGCGGCACCTGCGCCAGCACCACCATAGCGATAAGCCCCATGGCTATCTGGCCGACTTTACGCTCGGTCATGCCGATATCCTGGCCGCTGGCGCTCCAGATAACCAACGCGCTGTAAATCAGCAGCGCCAGCACGATCAGCAGAAACGCCGGATCGATGTGGATCTTATCCCAGAACGATTTTTTGTTCGGATTATCCGTCATGTTATTGGTCCTCTGCCGCGGTGGCCGCCGGGTTTTCCGCCGGCAGGTCTGTGTTGTTATCGCCAAGCATAATATGGTCGAGGATCTGGCGCATGATAGTCCCCACCGCCGGACCTGCGCCGCCGTTCTCAAGGATCATGGCGACCGCCACCTGCGGGTTGTCATAAGGGGCGAACGCGGTCATCAGCTTATGGTCGCGCAGGCGCTCAGCGATACGGTGCGCGTTATAGGTCTCGTTCGCCTTCAGGCCGAAGACCTGCGCGGTCCCCGACTTAGCGGCAATCTTATATGGCGCGCTCGCAAAATATTTATGCCCGGTGCCGTTGGCGCGGTTGGCCACGCCATACATGCCGTCTTTGGCAATCTCCCAGAAGCCGGAGTGGATATCGCCGACCGGTTTCTGCTGGGGCTGCTGCCACGGCACCTGTTTGCCGTCTTCCATGGTGCTCATCAGCAAATGCGGCACTTTAACGATGCCGTCATTAATCAGGATCATCATGGCTTTATTCATCTGCACCGGCGTGGCGGTCCAGTAGCCCTGACCGATGCCGACCGGGATGGTATCGCCCTGATACCACGGCTTTTTAAAGCGCTTGAGCTTCCATTCCCGCGTGGGCATGTTCCCTGAGCGCTCTTCGGAGAGATCGATCCCCGTATAGTGGCCGTAGCCAAACTTGCTCAGCCATTCGGAGAGCCGGTCGATCCCCATATCGTAGGCGACCTGGTAGAAGAAGGTATCTGCGGACTCTTCCAGCGATTTGGTCACGTTCAGACGACCGTGGCCCCACTTCTTCCAGTCACGATAGCGCTTCTCGGAACCGGGAAGCTGCCACCAGCCGGGGTCAAACAGCGTGGTATTGCGGGTGATAACCCCGGCGCTCAGCGCCGAAACGGCGACATACGGTTTTACCGTCGAGGCCGGAGGGTAGACCCCCTGCGTCGCGCGGTTAACCAGCGGCGTATTGGGGTCGCTAAGCAGGGCGTTATAGTCTTTGCTGGAGATACCGTCCACAAACAGGTTAGGGTCATAGCTCGGCGTTGAGACCAGCGCCAGAATCGCCCCCGTCCGCGGGTCGGTGACCACCACCGCGGCGCGGCTGCCCTGCAGCAGCGTTTCGATATACTGTTGCAGTTTCAGATCGACGGTCAGATAGATATCGTGACCGGCCTGCGGCGGCACCTCTTTAAGCTGGCGGATCACCCGGCCACGGTTGTTGACTTCAACCTCTTCATAGCCGGTCTGGCCGTGCAGTATGTCTTCATAGTAGCGTTCAATACCCAGCTTACCGATATCATGGGTCGCGGCGTAGTTGGCCAGTTTTCCCTCTTTATCCAGTCGCTCGACGTCCTTATCGTTAATTTTGGAGACGTAGCCGATGACATGGGTCAGGGCGGAGCCAAACGGGTAGTAGCGGCGCTTGTAGCCTTTTACTTCCACGCCGGGAAAACGGTACTGGTTAACGGCGAAACGCGCGACCTGCACTTCGGTCAGGTTGGTTTTTACCGGAATAGAGGTAAAACGGTGCGAGCGGGAACGCTCTTTTTTGAATGTGGCGATATCATCATCGGTCAGATCGACCACCTCGCGCAGGGCGTTGAGGGTCTGTTCGACGTTGTCGACCTTCTCCGGCATCATTTCAATCTGATAAATCGTGCGGTTAAGCGCCAGCGGGGTGCCGTTACGATCGTAAATGATGCCGCGGCTGGGCGCGATCGGCACCAGCTTAATACGGTTTTCGTTCGAGCGAGTCTGGTAGTCAGCGTGACGAACAATCTGCAAATTGTAGAGATTGGCTATCAGCACGCCGGTGAGCAGCAAAATCCCGGCAAAAGCGACGAGGGCCCGGCGCACAAACAGCGCAGACTCAGCCGAATAGTCGCGAAAAGAATTCTGTAATTTCATCCGCTGCTTAGGTTACCTGGTGGTCATTACTCACGATGATAAGGATGGTTGGTCGTGATACTCCATGCGCGATAGAGGCTTTCCGCAACCAGCACGCGCACCAGCGGGTGAGGAAGCGTTAACGCAGAGAGCGACCAGCTCTGTTCCGCCGCTGCTTTGCAGGCGGGGGATAACCCTTCGGGGCCGCCAATCAGCAGGCTGACGTCCCGACCGTCCTGCTTCCAGCGTTCCAGCTCGTGCGCCAGCTGCGGCGTATCCCAGGGCTTGCCCGGTATATCGAGAGTGACGATGCGATTTTTGCCTGCCGCAGCCAGCATCAGTTCACCCTCTTTTTCGAGGATACGCTTGATATCCGCGTTCTTGCCGCGTTTGCCGGCGGGGATTTCCACCAGCTCAAAAGGCATATCTTTAGGAAAGCGACGCAGATATTCCGTGAAGCCCGTCTGTACCCAGTCCGGCATTTTAGTGCCGACGGCGACCAGTTGCAGCTTCACGCATCAGCCCCAGAGTTTTTCCAGTTCATACAGGCGACGACTCTCTTCCTGCATGACGTGAACCATGACATCGCCTAAATCCACGACGATCCAGTCGGCGGCATTTTCGCCCTCAACGCCGAGCGGCAACATACCCGCCGCGCGGGATTCCTGAACCACATGGTCTGCGATAGACATCACGTGGCGCGTGGACGTGCCGGTGCAGATGATCATACAGTCGGTGATACTGGATTTACCGTGAACGTCTAACGCAACGATGTCCTGACCTTTCAGGTCATCAATTTTGTCGATTACAAAATCCTGGAGTGCTTTACCCTGCAAGTGTTCCCCCTGGGTGAATTAAGAGACAGTGAAAATAAACAGCCTGACATTATACCTAAAGCGCAGCATTTGTCGGGACAAATGTCCGCCCCGGCTTTGCAAAAGTGGGCTATCATCCCACCCCGCGGGTGAGAATGCATCGCCATTTTTGTAAAACAATTTCTGCAAGGCCTGAAGAGCGGTGCGGAGAATAGCAGCCTGTCCGCGGCTGTCAATGACCGGGGCGGTGACAGACCGCTTTTAATCCTCCTGTTGCCAGGCCGCGCGGCTATTTAATACGCGCAGCGTGGCGAAGCCGTCATGAATGTCAATGGCGCTCCACGTTCCCTGATCGACGCGAAAATGCCACAGCGAGGCGGCGGGCATTTGCAGCAGTTTCGCAATCATCAGGCTAAGTACCCCCTGATGGCTGACAATCAGCAGGTTCTGGTGGGTATGCAGGTCAGCGAGCTGGTCAATAAAGCGTTGCACGCGGGCGGAAAAGGCCTGAAAACCTTCGCCATTGGTGGGGATGGCGTTTTGCCAGTCGGCGCACCAGGCGGCATAGCTTTCCGGGTCTTCCTCCACCAAATCGCGGTGGTGGCGCATCTCCCAGTCGCCAAAAAACATTTCGTTAAGAAGCGGGGTGGTATCGGTGGCAATCTCGTGCCCCTCTAAGACCAGTTCTGCGGTGCGCCCGGCCCGCTCCAGTTCGCTGCACATTACCCTGTCAAACGGCACTTCCCGTAGCAGGTGATGGAGCGTTTGCGCCTGGCGGATGCCTTTTGCCGTTAGCGCGGTAGGCGAGTGCCCGCTATAAAGACCGGCGACATTCGCCTCGGTTTCACCATGTCGAATCAGCCAGAGTCGCATTGCCTTCTCCCGTCAGAGTTTGTGCTGGAAGTTTATCATCGCATCCATATTCCCGATGCGTTTTCGTTTAAAATAGCCGCTTTTGCATGGAGCGGAAGATGGCTTTATTTCACAGCGCGCACGGCGGCAATATTCGTGAGGCCGCGGCAATGTTAGGCATCGAGGCGGAAGATCTGCTGGATTTCAGCGCCAACATCAACCCGGCGGGGATGCCCGCGTCGCTGCGTCAGGCGCTGGGTGAGAACTTCTCCGTGGCCGAACGCTATCCCGACCCGGAGTATCAGCAGCTGCACCAGACGCTGGCGGCCCACCATCATGTTCCCGTTGAGTGGCTGCTGGCGGGAAATGGCGAAACGGAGTCCATTTTCGCGCTGGTTAACGCGCTGGCCCCGCGCCGGGCGATGCTGGTCACGCCGGGCTTTGCGGAGTACCGGCGCGCGCTGTCCCTGGCGGGGTGCGATATTGTCGATTACGCCCTGCGCGAAGAGGACGGCTGGCAGCTTACTGAGGCAATCCTTGATGCGCTTACCGGCGGTGTCGATTGCCTGTTTCTCTGTACCCCCAATAATCCCACGGGCCTGTTGCCCGACGAGGCGCTGTTGCAGGCCATTGCCGCCCGCTGTGGGCAGCGGGGCATTACGCTGGTACTCGATGAAGCATTTATGGATTTTCTTTGCGACCGCGAAGGGTTTATTCCCCATCTTGCGGCGAACCCGCATGTCTGGGTGCTGCGCTCGCTGACCAAGTTCTATGCCATTCCGGGGCTGCGCCTGGGCTATCTGATCGGCAGCGATGTCAGCAGCGTTGAAAAGATGCGCAGAGCGCAGATGCCCTGGACGATCAACGCCTTTGCCGCCCTGGCGGGGGAGGTGGTGTTGCAGGATAAAGCGTATCAGCAGGCCTGCTGGCAGTGGCTGCGCACGGAAGGGCCGCGATTGCTTGCCGCGCTGCAGGCGATGCCGGGACTGAGAGTCTGGCCCGGTCAGGCTAACTACCTGTTTTTACGCTGTGACGCGGGGTTCGATTTGCAGCAGGCGCTACTGCGAGAGCATATCCTGATTCGCAGCTGTGCAAACTATCCGGGGCTTGATGGCCGCTACTATCGGGTGGCGATCCGCAGCGCGCAGGAAAACGACCGGCTTATCCGCGCCCTGCAGGCGGTGCTCAGCAATAGAGTCCCTGTTGCCTGATGTAATCGAGAACGGCGGCGGGCAGCATGTCGTCGCAGCTTTCGCCCTTTTCCAGCCGCTCGCGGATAAGCGTCGCGGAAATATTAAACCACGGCGTCTCGGCCAGCAGGATTTTACCGGCGGGCCGGGTGTGCAGCTCCTCGACGTTATGCGTCAGATGCGCTTCCAGCCACTGCTGGTGCGCCTCTTCTTGCATGGTGAGCGGGTAGCCCGGGCGGCGGCAGACAATAAGATGGCTGTTATCCAGAATGGTGTCGTAGTCGTGCCAGGTGGGGAAGGTGAGTAAAGAGTCCTGGCCGATAATAAACGCCAGCGGGCGCGTCGGGCCCTGCTCTTCCCGCCATGTCCGCAGCGTCTGAGCGGTGTAAGAGGGCGTATCGCGCAGCAGTTCACGCTCATCAAGGGTAAACAGCGGCTTGTCGCTAATCGCCAGTTCCACCATCTTTTTACGCTGGGCGCTGGTGGCCTCAGGCTGCGGACGATGGGGCGGCACATTATTTGGCATAATGATAACGCGGGAGAGGCCAATCTGGTTGGCCAGCGCCTCTACCGGTTTCAAATGGCCATAATGAACAGGATCAAAGGTGCCGCCAAACAGTGCCTGCAATTGATTCATATCACCCATCAATAAAAACGTCTGCCAGTGCCTTATGACAGAGTAGCAGAGAAAGCCCTTCCAGCTCGGCCCATACTGACTGACCAAAATCCTGTTTCACAATAAGCTCGGTGCGGGCCAGCAGATGAACGGCCTGACGCAGCTGTTCCGGGCTCAGGCGCTGGAGCGCTTCGCCCATGATGCCGCGGCGGTTTTGCCAGACGCGATGTTTATCAAACAGCGCCCGTAGCGGGGTGCGCGCCGACTCGCGCTTGAGCGACAGCAGTAACGTCAGTTCACGTTGCAGGGTGCGCAATAAAATGATCGGCTCGCAGCCCTCCAGCCTGAGCTGCTGCAAAATATGCAGCGCGCGTTTGCTTTTGCCGGCGAGAAGGGCGTCCGTCCAGTGGAAGGGGGTAAAGTGCGCCGCGTCGTTAACCGCCTGTTCTACTCTGGGCAGGGTGAGCTTGCCGTCAGGGAAGAGCAGCGCCAGCCGCTCCAGCGCCTGGGCTGCGGCCAGCAGGTTACCCTCATAGCAGTAGCAAAGCAGCTGGCAGGCGGCGTCATCAAGCTGCAGGTTATTCTGCTTTGCGCGGGCGGCAACCCAGCGGGGCAGGTTAGCCTGTTCGGGCGTCTGGCAGCTGACCGCGACGGAGCGGTTATTCAGCGACGTAAACCAGGCGGCATTTTCCTGGGCTTTGGTCAGCTTATTACCACGCACAATCAGCAGCAAATCGTCATGCAGCAGGCTCACAAGCGTAGCCAGCCGTTCATGAAGCGCAGCGTTGGGGCCGTTTTCCGGTAGCTGTAAGGAGAGAATCTGCCGACTGGCGAAGAGGCTCAGCGCCTGACAGATGGAGTAGATGCTGTCCCAGTCTGTGGTGGCGTCGAGCGTAAAAGCATGATGTTCTGAAAACCCCTCTTTTGCGGCGGCCTGCCGAACGGCGTCCTGGCTCTCCTGCAGCAAAAGCGGGTCGTTGCCGAGTAATAAATAGGCCGCGCGCAGCCCTTCGTTGAGCTGCGCGCGGAGCTGTTCAGGATACAACCTGAGCATCAGTTACTCGTCGTGGTGGAAGCGCGTGGCGATGTCGACGTTTTTTCGACCTCCGCCGCATGCACGCTTGGGAGTTTACGAATCAGCTGCTCTGCCGCTTTGTCGTACATCTCCTGCATGATCATGTCCTGCTCCGCATCTTTCGCCAGCGCGGTCTGCGGGTTATCAAAGAATGAACGGTAGACCTTGGTGTTGATGGGGTAGATATCGTGACCCGGGATCAATACGCTGGCGCTTACCGTCAGTACCATTTGATATTCCGCCGTGCGGCCATCCTGGAAAATGGACGCCGTATCGCGCGCAAAGACGGCATTACCCAGGCGAAGCGAGGGCACATCCTGGCGCAGCGATCCTTTTTCCACCAGTTCAACGCCGTTAAGGCGCAGCTGGTTACGCACGGCGCGGCTGAGCGGGCCGTTCGGATCCCCGGAATCGAAGATCATTGTTTTCATCTCGTCCGGCACCTGCGTCGTGTTACGCAGATGCCAGCCGCACCCGGCGGTGAGAAGCACCGCCAGAGATAACAACCATGTTGCCAGATGTCGCACGCTTCCTCCCGCGCTTAGCCAACGACCAGATTGAGCAGTTTGCCCGGTACGTAAATGACTTTACGTACGGTAACGCCCTCAAGATATTTTGCGACCAGGTGCTCTTGCCCCGCGCGCTCGCGGACCTGTTCTTCGGTCGCATCGATTGCCACGGTGATTTTTCCGCGCACCTTGCCATTCACCTGCACTACCACCAGGGTGGTGTTTTCAATCATGGCAGCTTCATCGGCAACCGGCCACGGCGCGTTATCAATATCGCCTTCGCCTTTCAGCTCCTGCCATAGGGTAAAGCTGACGTGCGGGGTGAACGGGTTAAGCATCCGCACGACCGCCAGCAGCGCTTCACGCATCAGCGCGCGATCCTGCTCGCCTTCCTGCGGCGCTTTCGCCAGTTTGTTCATCAGTTCCATAATAGCCGCAATCGCGGTGTTGAAGGTCTGACGACGACCAATATCATCGGTCACTTTGGCGATCGTTTTGTGAACATCGCGGCGCAGCGCTTTCTGATCTTCGCTCAGCGCATCGGCGTTCAGCGCCGGCGCGTCGCCCTGCGAGGTGTGCTCGTAAACCAGTTTCCAGACGCGTTTCAGGAAGCGGTTAGCCCCTTCCACGCCGGACTCCTGCCACTCCAGCGTCATATCGGCTGGGGAGGCGAACATCATAAACAGACGGACGGTGTCCGCGCCGTAACGCTCAACCATCTCCTGCGGGTCGATACCGTTATTTTTCGATTTCGACATTTTGCTCATGCCGGTGTACACCAGCTCATGGCCCGCCGCGTCTTTCGCCTTCACGATACGGCCTTTCTCGTCGCGCTCAACGATGGCCTCTTTCGGTGAAACCCAGTTACGCTCGCCGTTTTCGCCGACGTAGTAGAAGGCGTCCGCCAGCACCATGCCTTGGCACAGCAGCTGTTTCGCCGGCTCGTCAGAGTTGACCATGCCCGCGTCGCGCATCAGCTTGTGGAAGAAGCGGAAGTAGAGCAGGTGCATGATGGCGTGTTCGATACCGCCGATGTAGATATCCACCGGCAGCCAGTAGTTGGCGGCGTCGGAATCCAGCATGCCTTCCTGATACTGCGGGCAGGTGTAGCGCGCGTAGTACCAGGAGGACTCCATAAAGGTGTCGAAGGTGTCGGTTTCGCGCAGCGCAGGCTGGCCGTTAACGGTGGTTTTCGCCCACTCAGGATCGGCTTTGATCGGGCTGGTGATGCCATCCATCACCACGTCTTCCGGCAGGATCACCGGCAGCTGATCTTCTGGCGTCGGTATTACCGTGCCGTCTTCCAGGGTGACCATCGGGATCGGCGCGCCCCAGTAGCGCTGGCGGGAGACGCCCCAGTCACGCAGGCGGTAGTTAATTTTACGCTCGCCCACGCCTTTAGCCGCCAGTTTGTCGGCGATGGCGTTGAAACCGGCTTCAAAATCCAGACCGTCAAACTCGCCGGAGTTGAACAGTACGCCTTTTTCAGTCAGCGCCTGCTCTGACAGATCGGGTTCAGAACCATCAGCCGCCAGAATAACCGGCTTAATCGTCAGGCCGTATTTGGTGGCGAACTCATAGTCGCGCTGATCGTGGCCCGGTACGGCCATTACCGCGCCGGTGCCGTACTCCATCAGGACGAAGTTCGCCGCCCAGACCGGGATCTCTTCACCGGTCAGCGGGTGTACCGCTTTAAAGCCGGTGTCGACGCCTTTTTTCTCCATGGTCGCCATGTCGGCTTCGGCCACTTTGGTGTTGCGGCACTCGTCGATAAAGGCCGCCAGCGCCGGGTTGTTCGCCGCCGCTTTCTGCGCCAGCGGGTGACCTGCGGCAACCGCCAGGTAGGTCGCACCCATAAAGGTGTCCGGACGGGTGGTATAAACGGTCAGGGTGTTGTCGTAGTCTTTAACGTCGAAGGTGATTTCCACGCCTTCGGAACGACCGATCCAGTTGCGCTGCATGGTTTTAACCGTGTCAGGCCACTGATCCATATGATCGAGATCGTTGAGCAGCTCATCGGCGTAGGCGGTGATTTTAATAAACCACTGCGGGATCTCTTTACGCTCAACTTTGGTGTCGCAGCGCCAGCAGCAGCCGTCGATAACCTGCTCGTTAGCAAGGACAGTCTGGTCATTCGGGCACCAGTTCACCGCGGAGGTCTTTTTGTAGACCAGCCCTTTCTTATACAGCTCGGTGAAGAATTTCTGTTCCCAGCGGTAGTATTCCGGGGTGCAGGTCGCCAGCTCGCGGCTCCAGTCATAGCCGAAGCCCAGCATTTTGAGCTGGTTTTTCATGTAGGCGATGTTGTCATAGGTCCACGGCGCTGGCGCGGTGTTGTTTTTCACCGCTGCCCCTTCCGCAGGCAGACCGAATGCGTCCCAGCCGATAGGCTGCAGCACGTTTTTGCCCAGCATACGCTGGTAGCGGGAGATCACATCGCCAATGGTGTAGTTGCGCACATGGCCCATGTGTAGGCGACCAGAAGGATAGGGAAGCATCGACAGGCAGTAATACTTCTCTTTGCTCTCGTCTTCAGTTACTTCGAAGGTGCGCTTCTCTTCCCAGTGAAGCTGTACTTTGGATTCTATCTCTTCCGGGCGGTATTGCTCTTGCATGGCAGCCAGTAGTCCTGTTTTCGATACAGCTACAAATGTAGCGTTTTAACGTGGTTTTTCAGATCCGCATAGCATAGCCCAAACGCTACCGCCAAAACAGCTTTTCACACATTAAGTCCCGCAAAAGCCCCGACGGTAATTTACCAGGAGTGTGGCGTAATTGACAAAGCGACAGGGAAATAACGTCTACTATTAGAACAGGTTAACCACCCGGGAGAGGATACGATGAACAAGGTTGCTCAATATTATCGCGAACTGGTCGCGACACTGACTGAACGCCTGCGTAACGGCGACAGGGATATCGACGCGTTAGTGGAACAGGCGCGCCTGCGGGTAAGCCAGACCGGGGAGTTAACGCGTACCGAGGTCGACGAGCTGACGCGTGCGGTACGCCGGGATCTGGAGGAGTTTGCTCGCAGCTACCAGGAGAGCCATGAAGAGGTCACCGACGGCGTGTTTATGCGCGTCATTAAGGAGAGCCTCTGGCAGGAGCTGGCGGATATTACCGATAAAACCCAGCTGGAGTGGCGGGAGGTGTTCCAGGATCTTAATCACCACGGCGTCTATCACAGCGGTGAAGTAGTAGGGCTTGGCAACCTGGTATGCGAAAAGTGCCACTTCCACCTGGCTATCTATACCCCGGATGTGCTGCCGCTGTGCCCGAAATGCGGCCACAGTCAGTTTCAGAGAAGGCCATTTGAGCCGTAATGGACGGCGTCAAAGGAAGCGCGGCGCGCAACATTGCGCGCCGCAGACCATTAATGAAGGATTTTAGCGAGGAAATCTTTCGCACGTTCCGATTTAGGATTAGCGAAAAACTCTTCTTTGGCGGAGTCTTCTACGATTTTGCCTTCATCCATAAAGATAACCCGGCTGGCTACCTTGCGGGCGAAGCCCATTTCGTGGGTGACTACCATCATGGTCATGCCTTCGTTAGCCAGCTCGACCATCACATCCAGCACCTCGTTGATCATCTCCGGGTCAAGAGCGGAAGTGGGTTCGTCAAACAGCATCGCCACCGGGTCCATGCACAGGGCGCGGGCGATAGCCACACGCTGCTGCTGGCCGCCGGAGAGCTGCGCCGGAAACTTATTGGCATGGGCGGATAAGCCAACCCGCTCCAGTAGCTTGAGCCCCTTTTCACGCGCGGCGGCTTTATCGCGCTTAAGCACTTTAACCTGCGCCAGCGTCAGGTTTTCAATAATTGACAGGTGGGGAAACAGCTCGAAATGCTGGAACACCATGCCGACATGGGAGCGCAGCTTCGCCAGATTGGTTTTTTTATCATTGACGGTGGTGCCATTAACGATAATTTCCCCTTTCTGCACCGGCTCCAGGCCGTTAACCGTTTTAATAAGGGTGGATTTACCCGAGCCGGACGGCCCGCACACTACCACCACTTCGCCTTTTTTCACTTCGGTTGAGCAGTCGGTCAGCACCTGAAAGTGACCATACCATTTTGAAACGTTTTTCAGGGAAATCATTACACAGTCCTTCTTTTCAGATAGCTGACCAACAACGACGCGCTCAGGCTAATAACAAAATAGACGGCGCCGGCAAACAGGATCATCTCAACCTGGGTGCCGTCGCGTTCGCCAATGGTGGAGGCGGTGCGGAAGAAGTCCGCCAGGCTTAACACATACACCAGCGACGTATCCTGGAACAGAACGATACCCTGCGTAAGCAGCAGCGGCACCATGGCCCTGAAGGCCTGCGGCAGGATGATCAGTTTCATTGACTGCCAGTGGGTCATGCCCAGCGCCAGCGCGGCGCTCGACTGCCCGCGGGAGATGCTCTGGATACCGGCGCGGATGATTTCCGAATAGTAGGCGGCTTCGAACATCGAGAATGCGACCATCGCGGAGATCAGACGGATATCGCTTTTCGGCGACAGTCCCAGCACGTTTTGCAGAAAGCCCGGCACAATCAGGTAGAACCATAGCAGCACCATGACCAGCGGGATAGAGCGGAAAACGTTCACATACGCTTTCGCAAACCACGCCAGCGGGGTAAAGCTGGAGAGGCGCATTACCGCCAGCAGCGTGCCCCAGACGATACCGATAATAATGGCGGTAACGGTGATTTTTAAGGTAACGACCAGCCCTGCCATCAGGTAGGGCAGGGAAGGTACGATAGAACTCCAGTCGAACTCGTACATTATTTGCCCCCCATATTGCCCGGCAGGCGCACTTTGCGCTCGACCAGGTTCATCACCAGCATAATGATGGCGTTAATGATCACATAGGCGATGGTGATCGCGGTAAAGGATTCCCAGGCATGGGCGGAGTAGTCAAGCAATTTGCCCGCCTGCGCCGCCATGTCCACCAGACCGATGGTTGAGGCGATAGCCGAGTTCTTTACCAGGTTCATCATCTCCGAGGTCATCGGCGGCACAATCACCCGGTAGGCGTTCGGCAGCAGAACGTAACGGTACGCCTGCGGCAGCGTCAGCCCCATCGCCAGCGCCGCGTTTTTCTGCCCGCGCGGCAGCGACTGAATCGCGGCGCGAACCTGTTCGCACACGCGCGCGGCGGTGAACAAGCCCAGGCAGATCATGGATGAGAGGAAGAACTGAATATTCGGGTCCAGTTCCGCTTTGAACCACATGCCCAGATCTTCCGGCAGCAGTTCCGGTACGACCAGATACCAGGTAAAGAACTGGACGATCAGCGGGACGTTACGAAACAGCTCTACATACAGCGTGCCGATGCCGGATAAGAAACGATTAGGAACCGTGCGCAGGATGCCGAACAGGGAGCCAACCAGAAAAGCGATAATCCAGGCCGTAATCGATAAGGCGACGGTGACCTGAAAGCCGCTCCATAGCCAGCCAAGATAGGTGGTGTTGCCGAACGGGGCTTGTTGCAGAAAAATTCCCCAGTTCCAGTCTATGGACATAAATCTACTCCAGAAAAAAAAGGGTAGCAGCGCTACCCTCGAAGATTGTGTGAAGAGCCTGTGTTCGCGTCGACGGGGGAACGACCCGTCAGCGTATAGTCTGTCCGCGCTGCTTCTACAATCGAGAGGGCAGGAGGTCCCGCCCCGTTGTTTTAATTAGTTAAGTGCCTTGTCATTCGGTTCTTTGAACAGCGCTTTCATATCGTCGGAAAGCTCGAAGTTCAGGTTAAGGTTTTTGGGCGGAATCGGGTTTTTGAACCACTTGTCAAACCACTTCGCCGCTTCGCCGGAGGTTTGCGCCTGGGCGATGGTATCGTCGATCAGCTTTTTAAAGTCGGTATCGTCTTTACGCAGCATACAGCCGTAAGCTTCTTTCGACTGCGCTGTGCCGACGATGTCCCAGTTGTCCGCTTTCTTCGCCTTCGCGCGCTCGCCCGCCAGCAGGGCGTCATCCATCATAAAGGCCACGGCGCGGCCGCTTTCCAGCGTGCGGAAAGAGTCGCCATGGTCTTTGGCGCTGATGATGCGCATGTCCATTTTCTTCTCGTCGTTCAGCTTGTGCAGCAGAATTTCAGAGGTTGTCCCGGAGGTCACCACCACCGCTTTGCCTTTCAGATCGGCGAAATCTTTAATGTCGCCGCCTTTTTTGGTCAGCAGACGGGTACCAACCACAAAAATCGTGTCGGAGAAGGCAGCCTGTTTCTGGCGCTCAAGGTTGTTGGTGGTCGAGCCGCACTCAAAATCGTAGGTGCCGTTTTGCAGCAGCGGAATACGGTTTTGCGAGGTGATAGGAATCAGTTTGACCTGCAGGTCAGGTTTGTTGAGCTTTTTCTTCACCGCTTCAACGATAGCGTTTGAATAGTCCTGAGAGTAGCCCACGACCTTCTGCTGGTTATCGTAGTAAGAGAACGGCACGGAAGATTCACGATGCCCAACCACGATCACGCCGTTTTTGGCAATTTTGTCCAGGGTGCTGCCTGCGGCAGGGGCGGCATCTTCGGCATGCGCCACACCGGCTGTCATTCCCATCACCAGCATTGCTGTGGCCAGTTTACGTAATTGCATATCCAACTCCTTCATCGTCGCGCCAGAGACGCATTGATACCCGTGTGAGTGTGTGTTGTGTTTTTATATCCTGCTGCACATCCGTGCAGTGTTGTATGCGTTTGTTAGCATTTAGTTTGGCTTAATGTAAAGATTTTGCTGCGTTATTGTTTGTTTTTGCGAAGTGCGCCGCACCGTTTAAAGGCAAAAATCTTACATTGCACCGTTTTGGTGCTACCCGCGATCCCCTTTGGTGCGACCGGGTTGCACGTTAAGCTAAATGCGTTATCTCTGAATGTATAAAGCAAGAGGCGTGCCAGAATGGAAGGGTAGCCCGGCGCACAGGGGCGCCGGGAGAAGGGCGTTAAGAACGGCGCTGGCGCAGGCTCATAATGACAGCCGCAAAGCCCAGCAGGGCGGTAAACAGCCACAGCGGCCAGTGACCCAGACGGGCATAGAGCGTCAGCCCTCGGGTCGGCGTCACTTCGCTGGTCAGTACCTGACGGCTAAACTGGGGAATCATCGACTGGATGTCACCCTGCGGGCCGATTACCGCCGTAATGCCGTTGTTGGTGCTGCGCAGCAGGGGGCGCGCCAGCTCCAGCGACCGCATCCGCGCCATCTGGAAATGCTGCCACGGGCCGATGGATTTACCAAACCAGGCATCGTTAGAGATGGTCAGCAGGAAATCGGTGTCCGGGCGGAAATTATCCCGCACCTGTTCGCCAAGGATGATTTCGTAGCAGATGGCGGGCGTCAGCTTATAACCGTGCGCCAGCAGCTGCGGCTGAACATACGGGCCACGGCTGAAAGAGGACATCGGCAGGTCGAAGAAGGGGGCCAGCGGACGCAGAATGGACTCCAGCGGCACAAACTCGCCAAACGGCACCAGGTGGTTTTTGTTATAGCGGTTAGTGGAGTCGTAGCTGTACGGGCTCTCTTTACCCAGCGTGATAATCGTATTGTAGGTGTCGTAACGGTTTTCCCGGTTCAGACGCGCGTCCACCACCCCGGTAATAAGGGTGGTGTCATGGTCGCGCAGGAGGCGGTCCGTCTCTTCCAGGAACGGCTGCTGGTTAATTTCCAGATCGGAGATAGCCGATTCCGGCCAGATGATAAGCTGCGATTTGCCCAGCTCCGGTGCGGTGGCGTTACGATAGATAGATAACGTCTCCAGCAGCTGCTTCTCTTCCCATTTCATCGACTGGGGAATGTCGCCCTGTACCAGCGTCACTCTTGTCGCCCGCTCCGGCAGCAGCTGATACCACTGGATATAACGCAGCGGGAAGGGCAGAGCAAACAGTACCAGCGCCACGATCAGCGCGCGCACGCTGCGCGTCGTTATCGCCAGCACCAGCAGGCCGCTTACCGCCATCAGCAGAAAGGTTATCGACTCAACGCCAAATAACGGCGCCAGCCCTTTAAGCGGGCCGTCAATCTGACTGTAGCCAAACTGCAGCCAGGGAAAGCCGGTCAGCACCCAACCGCGTAAAAACTCGGTGATTTGCCAGACTACCGGAGCGGCAATGGCCACCCGCAGCCAGCTGGTTTTTGGCCATAACCGTGCCAGCACCCCGGCGAACAGGCCGGTGTAGAGCGAAAGGTAGGCCGCCAGCAATACCACCAGAAAGACGTTAACGAAGCCGGGCATGCCGCCGAACTGCGCGATACTGACGTAGACCCAGTTAACGCCGGTGCCAAACAGGCCAAAGCCCCAGGCATAGCCAATCCACGCCGCCTGCAGCGGTCGACGGTTGAGCGTCAGCCACTGCAGCCCCATCAGGGACAACAGCGCAAAAGGCCAGATATCATACGGGGAAAAAGCCAGCGTTCCGCTGGCGCCGAAAAGTAACGCCAGCAGCAGCCGTACGCGCTGGCGTTCAAGCAGGGGGGCAAATGCCATTTATGTTACTCGTCCAGTTTTGGGGCGGGGGAATCGTCCGGCATTCTGACATGAACCTGAATAATACGTCGACTGTCGGCCATCGCCACTTTGAACTGATAGCCATCGATCTCAATGGATTCGCCGCGCGCCGGAAGATGCCCGAACGCCTGCATCACCAGACCGCCGATGGTGTCGACCTCTTCATCGCTAAAGTGGGTACCAAAGGTTTCGTTAAAATCTTCGATAGGCGCAAGGGCGCGCACGGTCCACGTATGGCGGCTGAGCTGACGGAAATCGATATCCTCTTCGTCATCGTATTCGTCTTCGATTTCGCCGACGATAAGCTCAAGAATATCTTCAATGGTTACAAGGCCGGAAACGCCGCCGAACTCGTCAATCACGATAGCCATATGGTAACGCTGAGAGCGAAACTCCTTGAGCATGCGGTCAACGCGCTTGCTTTCAGGAACCACCACGGCCTGGCGTAACACTTTTTCCATGCTGAAAGCGTCGGCGTCGCTGCGCATAAACGGCAGCAGATCCTTAGCCATCAGAATCCCTTCAATGTGATCCTTGTCTTCGCTGATAACCGGGAAACGCGAGTGGGCGGACTCGATAATGACGTCGAGGCACTCGTCCAGCGTCTGGTTGCGTTTCAGGGTAATCATCTGCGAGCGGGGAATCATGATATCGCGGACGCGCTGGTCGGCGATGTCCATAACCCCTTCGAGCATTTCGCGGGTATCCTGGTCGATAAGCTCGTTCTGTCCGGAATCACGGATCAGCGCCAGTAAATCGTCACGGTTTTTAGGTTCGCCGTGAAAAAGCTGGCTAAGTAAAAGGGAGAAGAATCCCTTTTTGCTATTTACTGTGTCACTACTGTGTGAATTGTCGTCGCTCATGGCGTCGTTTGGGTTCTCATATTGGTGATAGTGTCGCCATAACGCGCAAACTCAGCGCATGGCAGCATAGGGTGTCAGCGCGGCGGGAGGCCGCCGCACGGACTATTCCTTCTCGGAAATGTACGGATCCTCATAGGCCAGAGCAAGCATTATCTCTGTTTCGAGGCCTTCCATCTCTTCCGCTTCGTCATCTTCAATGTGGTCGTAACCCAGCAGATGCAGGCTACCGTGCACCACCATATGCGCCCAGTGCGCCTCCAGCGGTTTGCCCTGTTCCTGCGCCTCCTGTTCGACCACCTGACGGCAGATGATCAAATCGCCCAGCAGCGGCATTTCGATGCCTGGCGGGGCTTCAAAGGGGAAAGAGAGCACGTTGGTCGGCTTATCTTTCCCACGATAGGTCAGGTTTAACTCGTGGCTTTCCGCCTCGTCTACCAGACGAATGGTCACCTCGGCCTCTTCCTGAAACTGCGGAATGACCGCATCAAGCCAGCGCTGGAACTGCGCCTCTTCCGGCAGACCGGACGTGTCTTCGCAGGCCAGCTGCAAATCGAGGATCACCTGGCTCATTTCTGCTCCTGCTCGTGCGCCTGCGCTTCACGTTTACGCTCGGCGGCCTGTTCCGCACGGCGTTTCTGGTCCGCCTCTTCCCACGCCTCGTAAGCATTGACGATACGGGCGACAACCGGATGGCGCACCACGTCTTCGCTATGGAAGAAGTTAAAGCTGATCTCCTCCACGTTCGCCAGCACTTCGATGGCGTGACGCAGACCCGATTTGGTGTTGCGCGGCAGGTCAATCTGGGTGATATCGCCGGTAATCACCGCTTTCGAGTTGAAGCCGATACGGGTCAGGAACATCTTCATCTGCTCGATGGTGGTGTTCTGGCTCTCATCAAGAATGATAAAGGCGTCGTTCAGGGTACGGCCGCGCATATAGGCCAGCGGCGCGACTTCAATTACGTTACGCTCAATCAGCTTCTCGACTTTCTCAAAGCCCAGCATTTCGAACAGCGCGTCGTACAGCGGGCGCAGATACGGGTCTACCTTCTGGCTTAAGTCGCCGGGCAGAAAGCCCAGTTTCTCCCCCGCTTCCACCGCCGGGCGCGTCAGCAGAATACGCCGGATCTCCTGGCGCTCCAGAGCGTCTACCGCTGCGGCGACCGCCAGATAGGTCTTCCCGGTACCGGCCGGGCCGACGCCGAAGGTGATGTCGTGGTCGAGAATATGGGCGATGTACTGCGCCTGGTTCGGCGTGCGCGGTTTAATCACGCCGCGTTTGGTCTTGATATTCACCGCTTTGCCATATTCCGGCACGCTCTCGGCGGTCTGCTCAAGTACCCGCGCTTCTTTAATGGCCAGATGGATCTGTTCCGGTTCAATATCCTGAATTTGCCCGCGCATGGGGGCCGTATCGACATACAGGCTGAGCAGAATATCTGCGGCAGCGTTGACGCAAATTGTGCGTCCGGTGAGTTTGAAATGGTTATCGCGACGGTTAATTTCGATGCCCAGCCGCCGCTCCAGCTGTTTGATGTTGTCATCAAACGGACCGCACAGGCTCAGCAGGCGAGCGTTGTCTGCTGGCTCAAGCGTTAGTTCACGAGTGTCTATGTTCAAACTGTTCCTCTTAATTTGGATGTCGCCGGGTATCCGGCCTGCAGACGGGAGTCGTCTTGATGAAATTATTCACGCCACGCGGAAAAGGCGCAAGCATTGCAGCAAATATGGGGGTGGGGAGGGGAAATACAAGGCCTGCCGGAAAGGCAGGCCTGAATGGATTAGGGCTGATACATCCCGACGCCTAACTCATTTTCTTTACGGGTGCGGGCAATAACGGAGGCCGGCGTTTCCACCACCCGCAGCCCCATCTCCTCTTCGGTACGGACCACTTTACCGCGCAGGGAGTTCGGGAACACATCGACAATTTCTACATCAACGAACTTGCCAATCATATCCGGGGTGCCTTCGAAGTTCACCACGCGGTTATTCTCGGTGCGCCCGGAGAGCTCCATAATGCTCTTACGAGAGGTGCCTTCAACCAGAATACGCTGGGTGGTGCCGAGCATGCGGCGGCTCCAGGCCATCGCCTGCTGGTTAATACGCTCCTGCAGGATGTAGAGACGCTGCTTCTTCTCTTCTTCCGGCACGTCGTCAACCATATCGGCCGCAGGCGTTCCCGGACGGGCGGAGAAGATGAAGCTATAGCTCATGTCGAAATTAACGTCGGCGATAAGCTTCATCGTGCGCTCGAAATCATCGGTCGTTTCACCGGGGAAGCCGACGATAAAATCAGAGCTGATCTGAATGTCCGGGCGGGCCTCACGCAGCTTACGAATAATGGCTTTATATTCCAGCGCGGTATGGGTGCGTCCCATCAGGTTCAGCACCCGGTCAGAGCCGCTCTGCACCGGCAGGTGGAGGAAGCTCACCAGCTCCGGCGTATCGCGATAAACCTCCACGATGTCGTCGGTAAATTCGATCGGGTGGCTGGTGGTAAAGCGGATGCGATCGATACCGTCAATCGCCGCCACCAGACGCAGCAGGTCAGCAAACGAACCGGTGCTGCCGTCATAGTTTTCGCCACGCCAGGCGTTCACGTTCTGCCCAAGCAGGTTAACTTCACGCACGCCCTGCGCCGCCAGTTGGGCTATCTCGAAGAGAATATCGTCGCACGGACGGCTGACCTCTTCGCCACGGGTGTACGGCACCACGCAATAGGTGCAGTATTTATTACAGCCTTCCATGATGGAGACAAAGGCGGTCGGGCCTTCGGCGCGCGGCTCCGGCAGACGATCGAATTTCTCGATCTCCGGGAAGCTAATGTCCACCACCGGGCTGCGGTTGCCGCGTACGGAGTTGATCATTTCCGGCAGGCGGTGCAGCGTCTGCGGGCCAAAAATAATGTCCACGTAGTGGGCGCGCTGACGAATATGGTCCCCTTCCTGAGAAGCCACGCAGCCGCCAACGCCAATAATCAGGTCCGGATTTTTTCTTTGAGTAATCTCCAGCGACCTAACTGATGGAATACTTTTTCCTGAGCCTTCTCGCGGATTGAGCAGGTATTCAGCAGCAGGACGTCCGCCTCCTCCGCCACGTCGGTAAGTTGATACCCGTGTGTGGCATCCAGAAGATCGGCCATCTTTGATGAATCGTACTCGTTCATCTGACAGCCCCAGGTTTTAATATGGAGTTTTTTCGTCATCGACTTGCTCATGCTTTGTTTAATGGCGCAATGCAGGGCGCGTATTGTAATGCTTTGGTTGCGCCCTGACCAGTATGGCGATTAAAGGACGTCGTCAGCCCTCAAGAAATGAAAAATCCGGTAAACTTAAGGGATTCACCTTTAAGGATAATGGCCCATGAAAAATCAAACCACTGAGGTCGCTATTGTCGGCGGCGGTATGGTCGGCGGGGCGCTGGCGCTGGGTCTGGCGCAGCAGGGTTTTCACGTCACGGTTATCGAACAGCACGCGCCGCCCGCCTTTGACCCAACGGCGCAGCCGGATGTGCGCATCTCGGCGATCAGCGCGGCGTCGGTCGCCTTGCTCAACCGGCTGGGCGTGTGGGACAGCGTGCTCGCAATGCGCTGTCACCCCTGGCAGCGGCTGGAGACCTGGGAGTGGGAAAACGCCCACGTGATGTTTGAGGCCAGGGAGCTGGGGCTGGCGTCGCTTGGCTATATGGTGGAAAACAATGTGCTGCAGCGCGCGCTGTGGGAGGCGATGGAGCGTCATCCGCAAATTACGCTAAGTGTACCCGCGGCGCTGAGCACGCTGCATGCGCATAACGACAGCCATGAACTCACCTTTGATAACGGTGACACCCTGACCGCCACTCTGGTTATTGGCGCTGACGGCGCTAATTCACGGGTGCGCCAGTGCGCGGGCATTGGCGTGCACGCCTGGCAGTACCAGCAATCCTGCATGCTGATTACCGTAGAGTGCGAAAATGCCCCAGGCGAGAGCACCTGGCAGCACTTTACGCCGAGCGGCCCGCACGCTTTTTTGCCGCTCTTTGGCTACTGGGCCTCGCTGGTCTGGTATGACGCGCCGGCCCGTATCCGCCAGCTGCAGAGCCTGAATATGGTGCAGCTCCAGCAGGAAATAGCAAAACATTTCCCCGCCCGGCTTGGGCGAGTGATGCCTGTCGCGGCCGGGGCGTTTCCTTTAACCCGCCGTCATGCGCTGCAGTATGTGCGGCCAGGGCTGGCGCTGGTGGGGGACGCGGCGCATACCATTCACCCGCTGGCGGGGCAGGGGGTCAACCTGGGCTATCGTGATGTAGAGTGCCTGCTGGATGTGCTCAGCCGCGCGCGCCAGCGTGGCGAAGCCTGGGCCAGCCTGCCGGTGCTGCGGCGTTATCAGACGCGGCGGATGGCCGATAACTACATTATGCAGAGCGGGATGGATCTGTTCCATGCGGGGTTCAGCAACACGCTTGGCCCGGTGCGCGTGCTGCGTAACATCGGCCTGATGGCGGCCGACCGTGCGGGTGTACTTAAGCGCCAGGCGCTGCGCTATGCGTTAGGGCTGTAGCGAAGTCAGGTCTGCTGTAGCGCAGGCCTGATGCACCCCTCCAAAGGGCAGAAAAGCAAAAAGCCCGCCGAAGCGAGCTTTTTACTTTAAGTGGCTGGGGTACGAGGATTCGAACCTCGGAATGCCGGAATCAGAATCCGGTGCCTTACCGCTTGGCGATACCCCAATAGTCTGCTCGCCTGGGCGAACGACTGTGAGTTGGCTGGGGTACGAGGATTCGAACCTCGGAATGCCGGAATCAGAATCCGGTGCCTTACCGCTTGGCGATACCCCAACAAATTTTTTTACTCAGGCAACGTCAGTAACGTTAGCCTCTAAATATGGTGGCTACGACGGGATTCGAACCTGTGACCCCATCATTATGAGTGATGTGCTCTAACCAACTGAGCTACGTAGCCAGACTGCGCTCTTCGATGGCTGGGGTACCTGGATTCGAACCAGGGAATGCCGGTATCAAAAACCGGTGCCTTACCGCTTGGCGATACCCCAATACCGCGGAGAACCGCTTACCCGAAGAAAATATGGCTGGGGTACCTGGATTCGAACCAGGGAATGCCGGTATCAAAAACCGGTGCCTTACCGCTTGGCGATACCCCATCCGTGCAACGCTTACTGGGAATGGTGCGGGAGGCGAGACTTGAACTCGCACACCTTGCGGCGCCAGAACCTAAATCTGGTGCGTCTACCAATTTCGCCACTCCCGCAAAAAAGATGGTGGCTACGACGGGATTCGAACCTGTGACCCCATCATTATGAGTGATGTGCTCTAACCAACTGAGCTACGTAGCCCTCTTTTTTCGCGTTACCTTATCGGCGTTGCGGGGCGCATTATGCGTATAGACCCTTGCAGCGTCAACTCCTTTTTCATCGAAAATAAGTGCAAACTGACTGTTTGGTTAGGTTGCGAACAGCCTGGCGCAATATTCGGCAATTATTGGTTATTTATCGCTTTTGTGGGGTAAATCTCAGGCAGAAATAAAAACAGGCCCCGCAGGGCCTGTCGCTTTTACACGGGCTTATTTATACGCCGACTGGTGAACGCCCACGGCACGGCCTGATGGATCGTTCATGGTTTTGAAGGCCTCATCCCACTCAATGGCTTTCGCAGAGGAGCAGGCGACGGACGGGCCGCCCGGTACGCACTCTGCCGCGCTGGGCAGCGGGAACAGCTCTTCAAAGATCTCGCGGTACAGATAAGCCTCTTTTGACGATGGCGTGTTGTACGGGAAGCGGAAGCTGGCGGTTTCCAGCTGCTGGTCGGAAACCTGCTGCGCCGCTACCTCTTTCAGGGTGTCGATCCAGCTGTAGCCGACGCCGTCGGAGAACTGCTCTTTCTGACGCCATGCAACGCTTGCCGGCAGGTAGGATTCAAAACATTCGCGCAGAATGTGCTTCTCCATTTTGCCGTTGCCGCACATTTTATCCTGCGGGTTGATGCGCATCGCCACATCCAGGAACTTCTTGTCGAGGAAGGGCACGCGGGCTTCCACGCCCCAGGCGGACATTGCTTTGTTGGCGCGGGCGCAGTCAAACATATGCAGCGCCTGCAGTTTACGCACCGTTTCTTCATGCAGCTCTTTGGCATTCGGCGCTTTATGGAAGTACAGATAGCCGCCGAACACTTCGTCAGACCCTTCGCCCGAGAGCACCATCTTAATGCCCATCGCCTTGATTTTGCGCGACATCAAATACATCGGCGTCGAGGCGCGAATGGTAGTCACATCGTAGGTTTCGATGTGGTAAATCACATCGCGGATCGCATCCAGCCCTTCCTGCACGGTGAAATGGATTTCATGGTGCACGGTGCCCAGGTGGTTCGCCACTTCCTGGGCGGCTTTCAGATCCGGCGACCCTTCCAGACCAACGGCGAAAGAGTGCAGCTGCGGCCACCAGGCTTCGGAACGCTCCTGATCTTCGACGCGGCGGGCGGCGAATTTCTTGGTAATAGCGGAAATAATGGAAGAATCCAGGCCGCCGGAGAGCAGTACGCCGTAGGGCACGTCGGACATCAGGTGGCTTTTCACCGCCTCTTCCAGCGCCTGGCGCAGTTCAGCTTTATCGGTCACGTTGTCTTTTACCGCATCGTACTCAAACCAGTCGCGCTGGTAGTAGGGGCGAATCTCGCCGTCCTGGCTCCACAGGTAGCTGCCCGCCGGGAACTCTTTAATGGTGCGGCAGACCGGCACCAGCGCTTTCATCTCTGACGCGACATAGAAGTTGCCGTGCTCATCGTGGCCCATATACAGCGGGATAATGCCGATGTGGTCGCGGCCAATCAGATACGCGTCTTTTTCGCTGTCATACAGCACGAAAGCGAACATGCCTTGCAGCTCATCCAGGAACTCCGGGCCTTTCTCCTGGTACAGAGCGAGGATCACTTCGCAGTCAGAGCCGGTCTGAAACTGATAGCGGTCGGCATATTCCGCGCGTAGCGCCTGATGGTTGTAGATTTCACCGTTAACGGCCAGAGCATGTGTTTTTTGGGCGTTATAAAGCGGCTGTGCGCCAGCGTTAACGTCAACAATCGACAGGCGTTCGTGAGCCAGAATCGCTTTGTCGCTTGCGTAAACGCCGGACCAGTCCGGACCGCGGTGACGCATCAGGCGGGATAACTCCAGCGCTTTTTTACGCAGTTCAACCGCGTCGGTTTTAATATCCAGTACGCCAAAAATAGAACACATAGACTTCTCCGTTACTCAGGCAGTGCAGATTAAGGTGGCAGACGTCGCGTCATCGCGTTGTCTTATTGCTTGCTGTAAAAAATGCCGCAAAGGCGTAAGCCGCGCAAGCGTTTTACCGCCTCAGGCGAAAAAAGCGCAATGACGATTGCTGAATGTTGAAAAAAGCGCATGAAATAGACGGTGAGATTGAGGAATTATCAATTTTTGGCGGATTTCATTGATGGCGGGTCCGTTTGCGGCCCCCAGAAATGAAAAACCACGTCCTGGGACGTGGCGGAGTTAAAAAATATCGATTTCGGCGACGGAGGGGTAAATCCATGACGGGCGAAAAGGCATATCGTCAATATCGTCGATGGTCGACACGCCGGAAAGTACCAGCACGGTCTCCAGCCCGGCCTGGAAGCCAGCCAGAATATCGGTGCGTAAGTTGTCGCCGACAATCACCGTATGCTCAGAGTGAGCCTGCATAGTATTCAGCGCCGCGCGAATAATCCACGGGCTGGGTTTGCCGACGTAAAAGGGGCGGCGGCCAGAGATCTTTTCAATCCCGGCGCACAGCGCGCCGCAGGCAGGATAAAAACCGCGGCCGTGGGTATCCGGGTTAGTGGCGATAAAGCGCGCGCCGTTGGCCACGAAGAACGCGGCTTTATGCATCATCTCCCAGTTATAGGAGCGCGTCTCCCCGACGATAACAAAATCCGGGTTGATGTCAGTAATGGTGAAACCGGCTTTATACAGTTCGTGGATCAGCGCGCCTTCGCCAACCACATAGGCTTTTTTCCCTTCCTGACGTTTAAGGAAGTCGGCGGTGGCCATTGCCGAGGTGTAAAAGACGCTGGCGGGGGCGTCGATGCCTGCGGAGGCAAAACGGTTTGCCAGGTCCTGGCCTGTCTGGGAGGGATAGTTAGTCAGCAGTACCAGCGGCATCCCTTTTTCCAGGATGCGGGTTATAAATTCCGCCGCGCCCGGCACGGCAACGTTATCGTGCATCAGCACGCCGTCAATATCGCAAATGATGTTCTGAATGGTCATGGACTACCCGGCTAAAAAAGAGAAGCAATAACTATAAACCCTGTCAGTTTTCCAGCAAGCGCTGTAGCAGCATACCGTTAAGCATTGCGCGTTTGACAAGCGCGAACGCCCCGATAGCCGAGCGATGATCCAGCGTCGAGCGGACAACCGGCAGGTTTTTACGAAACGCCTTAAGCGACTGGGTATTAATGCAGCCTTCAATAGCAGGAAGCAGCACTTTTTCAGCCTCAACGATTTCGCCAGCGATTACCACTTTTTGCGGATTAAAGAGGTTGATGGCGATAGCGATAGTTTTACCCAGATGGCGGCCGACATATTCTATGACCTCGCAGGCCAGCGCATCGCCTTTATTCGCCGCTTTACAGATGGTTTTAATGGAGCAATCTTCCAGCGTAACGCGGCTCTGATAGCCCTGTTCCAGCAGGTGCCGCACGCGATTTTCAATCGCCGCATTGGCGGCGATGGTCTCCAGGCAGCCGAAGTTACCGCAGTGGCAGCGTTCGCCTAACGGTTCGACCTGAATATGGCCGAGCTCCCCGACGTTGCCGTTGCGACCAATGAAGATTCGGCCGTTGGAGATGATGCCCGCCCCGGTGCCGCGATGAACGCGCACCAGAATGGAGTCTTCGCAATCCTGACTTGCCCCAAAATAGTGCTCTGCGAGGGCAAGGCTGCGAATATCGTGGCCGACAAAGCAGGTGAGCTTAAAGCGTTTTTGCAGCGCATCCACCAGCCCCCAGTTCTCCACCTGAATATGCGGCATATAGCGAATCACGCCGCTTTCCGGATCGACAAGGCCAGGAAGAATCACCGAAATAGCGATAAGCTCGCGGATTTTGCGCTGGCAGGCGTCAATAAATGTGCTGATGGTGTTGAGCAGCGCGTGCTCCAGCGTCTCCTGCGTGCGCTCAGGCAGCGGGTAGTGCTCTTCCGCCAGCACTTTGCTGCTCAGGTCGTAAAGGGTGAGGGTGGTATCGGAGCGCCCAAGGCGCACGCCAATAGCCTGGAAATTGCGGGTTTCGGTGATAATCGAGATAGCTCGGCGGCCCCCGGTGGAGGCCTGCTGATCCACTTCTTTGATCAGGCCGCGCTCAATAAGCTGACGGGTGATTTTCGTCACGCTGGCTGGCGCAAGCTGGCTCTGTTCGGCAATCTGAATGCGCGAGATAGGGCCAAGCTGGTCAATCAGGCGGTAAACTGCCGCGCTGTTAAGTTGTTTAACGAGGTCAACGTTACCAATTTGAGCTTGTCCGCCTGATGTCATACCGTTTACTTACTCAGTGACGACCTCGTTACCATTAACGATGGTCTTGATTATTTTATAATCGTGCGTGAAGGCGGTAAGGTTCGCCACTTTACCCGGAGCAATACTGCCGAGCCGGTGCGCGACGCCAACCGCCCGCGCGGGGTAAAGGGTGGCCATGCGCAACGCTTCATCCAGCGCGATACCTACGTGCTCAACCAGATTACGCACCCCTTCAATCATCGTCAGGGCGGAGCCGCTCAGCGTACCGTTCTCATCCACGCACAGTCCATTGCGGTAGTATATTGTTTTACCAGCAAAAATGAACTGGTCAATGTTAGCGCCTGCCGGTGCCGTCGCATCGGTGACCAGGCAGAGTTTATCGCCTTTCAGACGCTTCGCATTACGAATATTAACGTAATCGACATGCAGCCCGTCTGCAATAATCCCGCAGTAAACGCTGTCGTCGTCCAGTACCGCCCCGGCGAGGCCTGGTTCACGGCCGGTAATATAAGGCATGGCGTTATAAAGGTGGGTGGCGAAAGAAATACCGGCGCGGAAACCCGCTTTTGCCTCTTTCAGCGTGGCGTTCGAGTGCCCGGCGGAGACAACGATGCCCGCGTCAGCCAGCTTGCGGATAACCTCCTGGCCTGCGATTTCCGGCGCCAGGGTGACTTTGGTAATGACATCGGCGTTCGCGCAGAGATAATCGACCAGCGCGGCATCAGGCTTGCGCACATAGTTCGGGTTGTGGGTACCCTTCTTAATGATATTGAGCCACGGCCCTTCGAGATGCAGCCCCAGCGCCTGGTTGGGATGCCCTGTAAGGTACTCGCGCATCACCGCAATACCCTGCTTCATCAGATCGTCGCTGCTGGTAATAAGCGTAGGCAGGTAGCTGGTGCAGCCTGATTTTTCATTAGCGCGCTGCATGATTTCCAGCGTCTGCACGCTGACCGCCTCGGCGGTATCGTTGAACTGTACGCCGCCGCAGCCGTTGAGCTGCACGTCAATAAAACCGGGAGCGAGCCTTGCGCCATTCAGAGAACGCTGTTCGATGTCGGGCGGCAGCTCCGCCTGCAGGCAGATCTGTTTAATCAGGCCATCCGCGACAACAAGCGCGTGGTCATCCAGAATTTCATGGCCGGTGAAAATCCGGCAATGGGTTAATGCGTACATAACGACCCCCGGTTAACAAAACGGTACCGTTCCGCAGCCGCGCCGCGAAACGGAAACACAATTACAGACCTTTGATATTTTCTGCTTCTAATTCGTTGAAATATTTCAGCGTTTTTTACTTTGAGCTCCATCGTGGACGGCTCGTCGCATACCATAACCGCTTTCGGGTGCAGCTGCAGGCAGCTGATGGTCCACATATGGTTAACGTTGCCTTCGACGGCCGCCTGCAGCGCCAGCGCTTTCTGGTTGCCCAGCACCAGAATCATCACCTCTTCGGCATCCAGCAGCGTACCCACGCCCACGGTCAGGGCATATTTCGGCACCAGGCTGACATCGCCGTCAAAGAAACGGGAGTTGGCCACACGGGTGTCATGGGTCAGCGTTTTAATACGGGTGCGGGAAGCCAGCGAAGAGGCAGGTTCGTTGAAGGCGATATGGCCGTCATTACCTACGCCGCCCATAAACAGATGAATTTTACCGTAAGCGCGGATTTTCTCTTCGTATCGACGGCATTCTGCGTCAATATCCGGTGCGTTCCCATCCAGCAGGTTAATATTTTCTGCCGGAATATCAACATGATCAAAAAAGTTGCGGTGCATGAAGCTGTGATAGCTTTCCGGGTGATCCTTCGGCAGGCCAACATATTCGTCCATATTGAAAGTGACCACATGCTGAAAACTCACCTGGCCCGCTTTATGCATTTCAACAAGGGCTTTGTAGGCGGTCAGGGGCGTTCCCCCTGTTGGCAAACCCAGTACAAAGGGGCGATCCGCGGTCGGTTTGAAAGCGTTAATACGATTAACGATATGGCGGGCGGCCCATTTGCCGACTTGTTCAGCAGTTGCCAGGGGAATCAGTCTCATTGTTCACCTCAAAGTTGGTTAGAAAGCTGGCGGATAGCGCGCCTGGACTCTGTTAAGCGTAACTCAGTTTCGCTACCGATGGGGGCAATCCGTCATGATTTTTTGAATGATAAAATAAGTTTTGCTGCTTAGCCAGACTGAAGGAGGGTGAATAACGATATTTGGTGATTAAAATCACAAAAGATAGCCATTTAATTTGCGAGACGAATTAATTTTTCACACACTCAGACCGTAGTGCTCAATGGCCGTGTTTTCAGAATTAGTCGGACAATAATAAAGATTGTTTTTACGAACTCTTGTCGGGTTCAAAGGGGGAATAACGTGAATCTGTTAGGTTACTTGC
>NZ_HE578945.1:1955734-1993973 GCF_000321045.1 Phytobacter massiliensis JC163 | reverse complement strand
TTGTCGGCTTCGTGGCGGAAAAAATCGCTAATGCCATGAAGACCACCGGCCCGGTGGCGGCGGCAGAAAGCGCAGCGCCAGCGGCGGCCGCGGTGAAACCGCAGGCGGTGCCGAAAGCCAGCACCTCCGTGATTGCTGAACTGGTATCGCCGATTACCGGGCAGGTTGTTTCTCTGGATGACGTCCCGGATGAAGCCTTCGCCAGCAAAGCGGTAGGCGACGGTGTGGCGGTGAAACCGACCGATAAAATCGTTGTTTCTCCGGCGGCAGGCACCATTGTTAAAATCTTCAACACCAACCATGCGTTCTGCCTGGAAACCGAAAAAGGCGCTGAGATCGTGGTCCATATGGGGATCGATACCGTCGCGCTGGGCGGCAAAGGCTTCACCCGGCTGGTGGAAGAGGGGGCCGAGGTCGTGGCGGGTCAGCCCGTTCTGGAAATGGATCTGGATTACCTCAATTCCGCCGCGCGCTCCATGATTAGCCCGGTCGTTTGCAGCAACAGCGATGATTTCGCAGGCCTGGTGATTAAGGCGCAGGGCGCTGTCGTCGCGGGTCAAACGCCGCTGTATGACATCAAAGGCTAAGCGTCTGCTTTAACGCAGCACATCTGAAAGCGGCAGGGGATCTCCTCTGCCGCTTTTTTTTACAACAATTGACGCTATTCTTTTCCCGCAGAACGAATTTCCACAACTAAGGGTTGTCACTGAGAGCCGCTTATAAGATCATACGCCGTTATACGTTGTTATCGTCTTGAGGAACCCACGATGAGTGAGGCAGAAGCCCGCCCGACTAACTTTATTCGTCAGATCATCGATGAAGATCTGGCTACTGGTAAGCACACCACTGTTCATACGCGTTTCCCCCCTGAGCCGAATGGTTATTTGCATATCGGCCATGCGAAATCGATCTGCCTGAACTTCGGTATCGCGCAGGATTATCAGGGGCAGTGCAACCTGCGTTTCGATGATACCAACCCGGTAAAAGAAGACATCGAATACGTTGAGTCGATTAAAAACGACGTACAGTGGCTGGGTTTCCACTGGTCAGGCGATGTTCGCTACTCCTCTGACTATTTCGATCAGCTGCATGCGTATGCCGTTGAGCTGATCAACAAAGGGCTGGCCTACGTTGACGAACTCTCCGCAGAAGAAATTCGTGAATACCGCGGCACCCTGAAAGAGCCGGGTAAAAACAGCCCGTACCGCGATCGCAGTGTGGAAGAGAACCTGGCGCTGTTTGAAAAAATGCGTAGCGGCGGCTTTGAAGAAGGTAAAGCGTGTCTGCGCGCGAAGATCGATATGGCATCGCCGTTCATCGTCATGCGCGATCCGGTACTGTACCGTATTAAATTTGCCGATCACCATCAGACCGGCACCAAGTGGTGCATCTACCCGATGTACGACTTTACCCACTGCATCAGCGATGCGCTGGAAGGCATTACCCACTCCCTGTGCACGCTGGAGTTCCAGGATAACCGTCGTCTGTACGACTGGGTGCTGGACAACATCACCATTCCGGTACATCCGCGTCAGTATGAATTTTCGCGCCTGAATCTGGAATATACCGTGATGTCGAAGCGCAAGCTGAACCTGCTGGTGACCGACAAGCACGTGGAAGGGTGGGACGATCCGCGTATGCCGACGATTTCCGGCATGCGTCGTCGTGGCTATACCGCCGCCTCCGTACGCGAGTTCTGCAAACGTATCGGCGTGACCAAGCAGGACAACACCATCGAGATGGCGTCGCTGGAGTCCTGCATCCGCGAAGATCTCAATGAAAACGCCCCGCGCGCGATGGCGGTTATCGATCCGGTTAAGCTGGTGATCGAAAACTATCCGCAGGGCGAGAGCGAAATGGTGGTGATGCCGAATCATCCGAACAAGCCGGAAATGGGCAGCCGCGACGTGCCGTTCAGCGGTGAGATCTGGATCGATCGCGCCGACTTCCGTGAAGAGGCCAACAAGCAGTACAAGCGCCTGGTGCTGGGTAAAGAAGTGCGCCTGCGTAACGCCTACGTGATCAAAGCTGAACGGGTGGAAAAAGATGCCGAAGGCAATATCACCACCATTTTCTGCAGCTATGACGCCGACACCCTGAGCAAAGACCCGGCTGATGGGCGCAAAGTGAAAGGCGTTATTCACTGGGTTAGCGCGGCCCACGCGCTGCCGGTTGAGATCCGCCTGTACGATCGTCTGTTCAGCGTGCCGAACCCGGGCGCTGCCGAAGACTTCCTTGCGACGATTAACCCGGACTCCCTGGTCATTAAACAGGGTTATGCCGAGCCGAGCCTGAAAGCGGCGCAGGCGGGTAAAGCGTATCAGTTCGAACGTGAAGGGTATTTCTGTCTTGATAGCCGTCATGGCAGCGCGGACAAGCCGGTGTTTAACCGCACCGTTGGCCTGCGTGATACCTGGGCTAAAACAGGCGAGTAAGTTGTTGAACCACGCCGCCGGGTGCGGCGTTTTTTCTGCAACAGCCGTTAGGACAGATAGCCCGGGCGCAGCAGAAAAAAGTAAAGCACAAAAAAAAAGCCAACCTTACGGTTGCTTTTTTTATTTATCGCTAATTTCGTGGGCGTGTTCGTCTTCACGGCAATCCCCTTCGGCGCAGTGGCCGTAAAGGTAGAGGCTGTGGTTGGTCAGACGAATGCCGTGTCGGGCGGCGATTTCACGCTGGCGCGCTTCGATAGAATCATCGCTAAATTCGATCACTTTGCCGCAGTCGAGGCAGATTAAGTGGTCGTGATGATGCTGCTGAGTCAATTCGAAGACCGATTTACCGCCTTCGAAATTATGACGGGTAACGATACCCGCGTCGTCGAACTGGTTAAGAACGCGATAGACAGTGGCAAGGCCAATCTCTTCGCCCAGGTCGATAAGACGCTTATATAAGTCTTCCGCACTGACATGATGGTTTTCCGGACCCTGAAGCACTTCCAGGATTTTTAACCGTGGAAGCGTGACTTTCAGGCCAGCCTTCTTTAATGCGGTATTGTTGTCAGTCATGCGGAATCTGTCCTGTTGCTAAACGATTCACTTCCCGAAAGGAAGTTACAAGGAATGCACCTGGGATAATGCGTCTCATTATAGAACTGCCATGTCTGAATGAAAACTGCAAGTCCTCAAGTAAAGTGAGCGTATAAAACGTGGTAGCGGCGACAAACTCCTTCACGCTATCTCGTTAAACCCAGGCATATTGTACAGCCATCGAAGGAAAAGTTAAAAAATTGTAGCAATTATTTCTATTGCTTTTATCTATCAATCTGGCGCAACCGAGAGGTTGCGCCAGGCCGACATCAGGCGTTCAGGATCTCATCCAGGTGCAGCTCTTCTGAAACCTGCTTAACCCATTTTTGTACGCGCTCGGCGGTGAGTTCCGGCTGGCGGTCTTCATCAATGGCGAGGCCGACAAAGTGGTTATCGTCGACAAGCCCTTTGGACGCTTCGAAATGGTAGCCTTCGGTTGGCCAGTGACCCACGATAGTCGCGCCGCGCGGTTCGATGATGTCGCGGATGGTGCCCAGCGCGTCGCAGAAGTACTCAGCGTAGTCTTCCTGATCGCCGCAGCCAAACAGCGCGACCAGTTTGCCGTTGAAATCAATCTCTTCCAGAGTAGGGAAGAAGTCATCCCAGTCGCACTGCGCTTCGCCGTAGTACCAGGTCGGGATACCCAGCAGCAGAATGTCGTAACCTTCCAGGTCCTCTTTACTGCTCTTGGCAATGTCATGCACATCGGCAACGTCTTTACCAAGCTGGGTTTGGATCATCTTTGCGATATTTTCAGTATTGCCGGTGTCGCTGCCGAAAAAAATGCCAGTGATTGCCATGAGTAAAATAACCTCTTGATACTTAATGATATGGTGGTGGCGATTAGCCCACGGATAAGGGCAATCATAGCAGATAGGAGAAGCGCGCGGAAACTGCAATCACGCCAGACTGCACTCAGTGCAACATGAGCGCGCTTTTTTACGACAATTCAGACCATTCCCTGGCTGTTCAGCGCTTTAAGCTGCGCCAGCAGCATCTCTTCGATCAGTTCGCTACGGCTGATTTCACGCGCATCCGCCAGCGCGTTAAGCGCGTCGACGGCCTCGGCGTTCAGTTTCAGTTCCACACGCTTAAGCCCACGAACTTTATCGCGTTTGAGCTGGTTACGCTTGTTCACGCGCAGTTGTTCATCGCGAGAGAGCGGATTGGTTTTCGGACGCCCAGGTCGACGTTCATTCGCGAACAGATCTAATGTTGTGCGGTCCGTTTGTTCTTTAGCCATGATTTAAGAATACTACGGGAAGTACAAGCAATCGGGTCGTCGCCCGGGCTGATTAGCGCGCCATCATACATCAGCGATGCAGGGACGCCAACGACCGGGCGCGTAACAGCTTCCGGTCGCCGGGTTTTTAGTCAGTTGGTCTGGTCTGCAAGATAGCGGCGAATTGCCCGTAGTACCGCCTCCGGTTTTTCAGCATGCACCCAGTGCCCTGCGCCCGCGATAACGTGGGCCCGCGCCTGCGGGAACTGCTGGAGTAGCGTCTGGCGATACTGCTCGGTGACATAGGGTGAATTGCCGCCGGGAATAAACAGCGCCGGGTGGTCCCATGCGGGTATCGTCTCCCAGCCGACGATATGCGGATATTGTTCCCACAGGACCGGGACGTTAAACCGCCACTCGCCATCGACAAAGGATTTGAGCAGAAACTGAATGACGCCCTCCTCACTAAGCTTTTCGCGCATGACGGCGGCGGCCTGCTGGCGGGTTGTCGCTTTTGCTTCGGTTACCGCGTTGATGGCGGCGAAAATTTCGTCGTGGCGGCGCACCTGGTAGTCGACGGGGGCGATATCAATCGCCACCAGACCGTCGATGCGCTCCGGCGCCAGCGCGGTAAGGGCCATCACCGCCTTGCCGCCCATTGAGTGGCCAATGAATGTCGCGCGCTCAAGGTTGTGCGCATCCAGCGTGTCGAGTAAATCCTGGGCCATCGCCGGGTAGTTCATCTCCGGTGAACGTTCGGAAAGGCCGTGGTTACGCATATCCACCTGAAGAATATCGTGGTCGGCCACCAGGTCGCGCGCCAGCACGCCCAAGTTATCCAGGCTGCCGAAAAGGCCGTGGACCAGTACAATGGGAGAATTGTTGCGCGATTGCTGTGCAGATTGCGCTCGGGTATTCAGTTTCATGGCAAAGTTCTTTTTTTCGCTCTTTCGGATTAAGGTATTATGTTGAACATTATGCCGCCTGGCTGCAAGGTTCGAAGACGCTTTGACTGTCTCCATAACCGGGTTGCCGCTATCCGCTGTTGAGATTAGGCTCTATAATCTCAATAACTTGTATTCAGAATAGACACCGCACTGGATTAAGATGAAAACGATTGAAGTTGATGATGAGCTCTACAGTTATATTGCCAGCCACACCAAACATATTGGCGAGAGCGCATCCGACATTTTACGGCGTATGTTAAAGTTTTCCGCCGCCTCGCAGCCCGCTGCTGCTGCTCCAGTTCCGAAATCCACACCTGTCGCCGCGCCGGCCGCAGAGATAAAGCCGGTTAACAGCCCGAAGGATAACGTCCGCGCGGTGCGCGAGCTTCTGCTGTCGGATGAATACGCCGAGCAGAAGAACGCCGTTAACCGCTTTATGCTGGTACTGTCTACACTCTATTCATTAAACGCAAAGGCATTTGCAGAATCCACTGAGTCTCTGCATGGCCGCACCCGCGTATACTTCGCCTCTGATGAGCGCACCCTGTTACAAAGCGGCAACCAGACTAAGCCGAAACAGGTGCCGGGCACTCCATACTGGGTGATTACCAATACCAATACGGGTCGTAAATGCAGCATGATTGAACACATCATGCAGTCGATGCAGTTCCCTGCGGAATTGATTGAAAAGGTTTGCGGCACAATTTAATCCTTGCATAAGAAGGACCAGGCAATGGCTAACCATGAGCGTGCAGGACAACCTGCGCAACAGAGCGATTTAATTAACGTCGCCCAGCTTACCGCGCAATACTATGTACTCAAGCCGGAAGTGGGTAACGTCGAACATGCGGTTAAATTCGGTACGTCAGGTCACCGTGGCAGCGCAGGCAGACACAGCTTCAACGAGCAGCATATTTTAGCTATTGCTCAGGCCATTGCCGAAGAGCGCGCTAAAAACGGTATCACCGGGCCGTGCTATGTGGGTAAAGATACCCATGCGCTGTCTGAACCGGCCTTTATTTCCGTCCTTGAAGTGCTGGCGGCGAACGGCGTAGATATGATCGTTCAGGAAAACAATGGCTTCACCCCCACGCCTGCGGTCTCTAACGCCATTCTGGTGCACAACAAAAAAGGCGGCCCGCTGGCTGATGGCATCGTGATTACGCCGTCCCATAACCCGCCGGAAGATGGCGGTATCAAATACAATCCGCCCAATGGCGGCCCCGCTGACACTAACGTGACGAAAGTGGTGGAAGATCGCGCCAACGCGCTGCTGGCAGGCGGTTTGAAAGAGGTGAAGCGTATTACTCTGGATGCCGCAATGGCCTCCGGTCACGTGAAAGAGCAGGATCTGGTGCAGCCGTTTATTGAAGGGCTGGCGGATATCGTCGATATGGCGGCTATCCAGAAAGCGGGCCTGAAACTGGGCGTCGATCCGCTGGGCGGCTCCGGTATCGAGTACTGGAAACGCATCGCAGACTATTACAAGCTCGATCTGACCCTCGTTAACGATCAGGTCGATCAGACGTTCCGCTTTATGCACCTCGATAAAGACGGCGTGATCCGCATGGACTGCTCCTCCGAGAGCGCAATGGCGGGCCTGCTGGCGCTGCGTGACAAATTTGATTTGGCGTTCGCTAACGACCCGGACTATGACCGTCACGGCATCGTCACCCCGGCGGGGCTGATGAACCCTAACCACTACCTGGCGGTCGCCATCAACTACCTGTTCCAGCATCGTCCGCAGTGGGGCAAAGAGGTTGCGGTGGGTAAAACGCTGGTCTCCTCCGCCATGATTGACCGCGTGGTGAATGACCTTGGCCGCAAACTGGTGGAAGTGCCGGTGGGCTTCAAATGGTTTGTTGACGGCCTGTTTGACGGCAGCTTTGGCTTTGGCGGTGAAGAGAGCGCGGGGGCATCGTTCCTGCGTTTTGACGGCACCCCGTGGTCAACGGATAAAGACGGTATCATCATGTGCCTGCTGGCGGCGGAGATCACTGCCGTCACCGGTAAAAACCCGCAGCAGCACTATGACGAACTGGCAGCGCGCTTCGGTGCCCCAAGCTATAACCGTCTAGGGGCGAGCGCGACCTCCGCACAAAAAGCGGCGCTGTCGAAACTCTCTCCGGAGATGGTCAGCGCAAGCACGCTGGCGGGCGATCCGATTACCGCGCGTCTTACTGCCGCGCCGGGTAACGGGGCCGCGATCGGCGGGCTGAAAGTGATGACCGATAACGGCTGGTTCGCCGCCCGTCCTTCCGGCACCGAAGACGCCTACAAAATTTATTGCGAAAGCTTCCTTGGCGAAGAACACCGCAAGCTGATCGAGAAAGAAGCGGTTGAGATCGTCAGCGAAGTGCTGAAAAACGCCTGAGTGAAAACGGCGTAGCCCGGGTAAGCGTCCGGGACTCCCGGATGTGGCGAAATGCCTTATCCGGGCTAACGTAGCTGCGCCGCTCTTTCATCATTTCCGAATGTCAAAGGAGCCGTAAGGCTCCTTTTTTCGTGGCATTTAGAAAAATGTCAGGGTTGCTGACGATGCACTGGGGGTTATGAAAATGGACCGCAGTTTCCTGCGGTCCGGGAGGGGGTTAGCCGTGTTTGTTTTTCAGTTCAAAACGCGGTGATACCAGGCCGTACAGCGTCCAGCCGAGGAAGGTCACAATGGAGCCGTACAGCATCGCCTCTTCGCCAGACGAGTAGAGCGCGTAGAAGCTGTACATGGCGCCAATGAAGGCCACAAAGTTGGCAACTTTGGCTTTTGACGCGGGGACGTTTGCGATGCGCTGAATGATGACCAGCGCCGCCATCGACAGAATGTACGGGATGATGTTGGTCACGACCGCCAGGTTAACCAGCACGTTGAACTGGCTGTTCAGAGACGGGCTGATGGTCATCAGCGATAATCCACTCTGAATAATCACGATGGTCAGCATCCCCTGCACCGGCGCGTCCACTTTGTTGAGCCGGGAGAAGATTTTCGGGAAGTACCCTTCATCCGCCGAAGATTTAAAGACCTGAGCGATAGTGAACTGCCAGCCCAGCAGGGAGCCGCAGCAGGACATCACCATCAGCGCCATGATCACTTTACCGACTTCCGGGGTAAACATTTGCGCGAAGGCCAGACCAAACGGCGCCGTGGAGTTAGCCAGGTCCATATTCGGCACGATCCCGGCAATCACGTTGGTGGAGACGATGTAAATCACCGCCGCTCCCAGCGTTCCACCCAGCACTGCAATAGGCACATTGCGTTCCGGATTTTCCACCACTTCGGCATTAGCGCAGGCCGATTCCAGCCCGAGGAAAGCCCACAGGGTCATGGCGATGGAAGAACCTACCGCCGTGAAGAACGGCACGTGATGCGGGTTCCAGGAGTTGGCGTACAGCGTCGGGCTGAACCAGAACCAGCCGATGATGCACAGACCGACTACCGGGATAATAACGCCCCAGACGGTGATGCTGCTAAGCTGGCCGGTGATGCGCGCGCCGCCAAAGTTCGCAACCGTGCAGATCCAGAGCACGCCGATGGTTGCCAGCCCGATTTGTACCGGCGACAGCGTGACGCCGAACAGCTCGGTGCCGTAGCCGACGGCGGAAATGGCAATCGCCACGTTGGCAATCAGCAGTGACACGCCGTAGGTATAGTTGGCCATAAAGTTGCCGGATTTGCCGAAGGCGTATTCGGCGTAGCCGCCCATACCGCCGGATTTCCGGCTGAACATACCGCACTTGGCAAAGGCCCACGCCAGCGCCATTGAGCCGACGGCAGTTACCAGCCACGAAATAATCGAGATTGTCCCGACTTCCGCCAGTTTAGTGGGCAGCATGATGATCCCAGAGCCCATCATATTGACCATTGTCAGGATGGTGAGCTGAACGACCCCCATTTTATTGGCTTTGGCTTTGCTCATAATTTTTCTCCTTTCAGCAGCGCGCGCCCTGCATCACGTTGTTTAATGACGTAGCACCACACCTGTTTACGTCCGTCGTGTTCTTCGATATAGACTCCCTGCAGTTCCGGTGCGAAACCCGGCAGGAGATTGATGCTTTCTTCCAGCGCGCCGAAGTAACGCAATACCGCGCCGCCCCAGATTTCACCTGGCACCACGCACAGTACGCCCGGAGGATAGGGAAGAGCCCCTTCAGCTGCGATGCGTCCTTCCGCCTCCGGCAGACGCACAAGTTCGACCTCGCCACGCAGATAGGCATAGTTGGCCTCCTGCGGGTTCATACTGACGCGCGGGAAATGCGCTTTACGGAACATCTCTTTTTGCAGTTGCTTCACGTTGTGCCGGGCGTACAGATCGTGCATCTCCTGGCAGAGCTGGCGCAGTGAGTAGCCGGCGTAACGGGCTTCGTGCTGTTTGTAAAGGGATGGCAGCACCTCGGCCAGCGGCGCGTCGGCTTCCAGCAGTTTTTCAAAGCGAACCAGCAGGGCGACAAGCTGCTGCAGCTTCGCCATGTCTTCTGCCGGGGTCAGGAGAAACAGGATCGAGTTGAGGTCGCATTTTTCCGGTATCACGCCGTTTTCACGCAGGAAGTTCGCGAGGATCGTGGCCGGCACGCCGAAGGTGTCGTATTCGCCATTTCGGGCATTAATGCCCGGCGTGGTGAGCAGCAGTTTGCACGGATCGACAAAGTACTGGTGTTCGGCATACCCTTCAAACGCGTGCCAGTGTTCGCCAGGAACGAAGTGGAAGAAACGCAGATCGTTGGCGATCTCCGAAGTGGGGTACGCCTGCCACGGTTTACCGTCAACCATCTCCGGGACGAACGGGCGGATATGGTGGCAGTTTTCCAGGATCAGTTTGCGGGCATCGATGCCGTTGGCGACGCAGCCCATCCACATATTGCGACCGCTGACGCCTTCGTGCATTTTGGCGTTGATATCCAGCGCGGCAAACAGCGGGTAGAACGGGCTGGTGGAGGCGTGCATCATGAAGGCATTATTCATTCGCTTATGCGGCACATAGCGGGGCTGGCCCTTAATGTGGCGGTCTTTCTTGTGAATTTGCGAGGTCTGAGAGAAGCCTGCCTGCTGTTTGTGCACCGACTGGGTGACCAGAATACCAGGGTCGTTTTCGTTCAGATCCAGCAGCAGCGGAGAGCAGTCGGCCATCATCGGAATAAACTGTTCGTAGCCGACCCACGCCGAGTCAAACAGGATGTAGTCGCACAGATGACCAATTTTATCTACCACCTGGCGCGCGTTATAGATGGTGCCATCGTAGGTCCCTAACTGAATAACGGCCAGACGGAACGGGCGAGCATCGCCTGCGCGCTGAGGGGCAACTTCGCTGACCAGCTCGCGCAGATAGCCCTCTTCAAAGCAGTGCGCGTCAATTCCGCCAATAAAGCCGTAAGGGTTACGGGCAGTCTCCAGATATACCGGCGTTGCCCCGGCCTGCAGCAGTGCGCCGTGGTGGTTTGATTTATGGTTGTTGCGGTCGAACAGCACCAGATCGCCCGGTGTCAGCAGCGCATTCAGCACCACTTTGTTTGAGGAAGAGGTGCCGTTCAGCACAAAGTAGGTTTTGTCAGCGTTGAACACTTTTGCCGCGTGCTGCTGGGCGATGCACGGCGCGCCTTCGTGGATGAGCAGATCGCCCATTGCCACGTCAGCATTGCACAAGTCGGCGCGGAACAGCGTCTCTCCAAAGTATTCAACAAACTGGTTGCCCGCAGGATGGCGACGGAAAAATTCGCCGCCCTGATGGCCTGGACAATCAAACGCGCTGTTGCCCTGGTTTACGTAGTCAACCAGCGCGCGGAAAAACGGCGGGCGCAGTTGAGTTTCGTAATGGCTGGCGGCAGTTTCCAACTGGCGACCATAAAAGGCGGTACGGGCTTCGTTATGTTCAAATACGCCAGAGACCCGCGGCAGATGTTCTGGTGGAACGCGCTGTTCGTTTTCAGTGGCGATAAAAACGGGAATGCCGTAACCAGTGGCATCAATTTCATCGAGTTTCCCACGCTCAATATCCTTAACAGATAACACGACGGCAGCAACATCAATGAAATTACTTTCATTAATATCGACAATGCGGCGATGTGTTGAAAAGCAGTCAGGGCAGGAATGACTTACGGCAATTTTTAATTCAGACATTTTCATCTCTTTATTTCAGGTAATAGCAGGTCCTCAATTTCTCGAAAGAGAAATCGATCGCTCCGGAAAAAAAGCAAAGTGGTGCCGCTGATTAAAAAATCAGTAAATTGCTTTTTTTAGAATGCAAAAAACCATGCCTGTCCGGTAACAGGTACGTCAGGTATTTGCAGAGTGAGCACTATGAGATACAGGCGTTAGCCTGCGATACAGAGAGTCAGGAAGACCTGTATGCTGGAGTGCCCATAGTCGAACGACTAACGGGCATTAAAGAAGTGAAAGTCAAAACTGTTGCGGTGGGCAAACATCATAATATGTGTTGTCCGCCTTATGTGAGGCATTGTACGGCTATTATTTTCCATTTTGTTCACCTTTCCTGGATCAGTAGAAAGTGTGGCTATTTTATCCGTGAAATAAAGATTAACCGTGAAGAAGATCAATAAAAAACGATCATTTCTAAAGTTTGCGCCCTCAGATTATGTATATCATGCTGTAAGATATCATTTTGTTGTTTATATGTTGTTTAATTGTTTTTTTATTTTCGATGAGATTAAGCTTATTCCTTAAAATAAGAGTTTTAGACGGCCGGGATTATTATTCTGATATTGAGAACTTAATTAAAAATAATGAATAATCATTCATATCATAATAAACAAGTCCCGGCAGGCGGATCCTGCCGGGCTTTTTTATACAGCCAGCACCGCGCCGGTAATCAGGCTGAACAGCCGTTCGGCGCGCTGCGCGTGCGACGGCTGCTCCCGCAGCCAGGCCAGCGCAGCGATAAGATCAAACAGCATATCGCCATCAAGATCGGGACGGGCGACACCTGCCGCCTGCGCACGGGCAAGCAGCGCCGCGCCGGCCGTTCTCAGCGTCACGCAGGAAGCGTGGAGTGCGGAGGAGGGATCTTCGATAGCGCTCATCATCGGGGTTAGAATACCCCGATGCCGGTGGGTAAAAGTAATCATCTCCTGCAACCATGCCCGCAGCGCTTCACCGGGATCGTCTGCCGCTTGCAACCTCTCCGCGCGGGCAGCCAGGTCGGCAAAACTTGAACGCAGCAGGGCCTCCAGTAAGGCCTCGCGGTTCGGAAAATGGCGATATAACGTTCCCAGACCCACTTCCGCTCTGCGTGCTATATCACGCAGTGAGGCATCAGCGCCTTGCTCAGCGAAGAGATCGCGGGCAACGGCAAGCAGGTGATCGTAATTTTTTCTGGCATCGGCGCGCATAGGTCTCCTTGACAAACGGAGCAGTGTTCCGCATATTCGGAACACTGCTCCGTTAAAATAACGCACTTTGCTGCCGGGAGGAAGTATGACCATGAAAGCGATTCAACAATATGCATTCGGCGGGCCGGATGTACTGCGCTATGAAGACGCGCCAGTGCCAGCGCTGCGGGCTGGAGAGGTGCTGGTGCGGGTACATGCTGTCGGCCTTAATCCGCCGGACTGGTATTTACGGGATGGCTATAAAACGCTGCCGCCCGAGTGGCGTCCGGAGGTCAGCTTCCCGTTGATTTTGGGCACGGACATCTCAGGCGTGATTGCCGCCGTTGCCGACGACGTCACGGATTTTTCCTTGGGGGAGGCGGTTTACTCGATGGTACGTTTCCCGGAGGGCGCCGCGGGCGAATGCAGAGCTTATGCGCAATACGTAAGCGTGCCGGCATCGCAGGTAGCCCGTAAGCCGGCGCGGCTGGATCATCTTCATGCCGCCGCTGCGCCAATGTCGCTGCTCACCGCCTGGCAGTTTATGATTGCATCGGCAGACGATGTGCAGAACCCGCTGCAGCCAGCCCCCCATCAGCCCGTTGCGCTTACGGGCAAAACCGTGCTCATTAACGGCGCCGCTGGCGGCGTCGGCCATTTCGCCGTACAGCTGGCAAAATGGCAGGGGGCGCAGGTTATCGCGGTAGCGTCGGGCACACATGAGACGTTCCTGCGAGAGCTGGGTGCAGATAGGTTTATCGATTATACAAAGACCGCTGCATGGGATGTGGTCAGCGAAATAGACCTGGTGATCGATGCGCCGGGCGGTCCTGACGCGGGCCGTTTTTTACCCACCCTCAGGCGCGGCGGCGCGCTGTTCCCGATTTTTCCCCTTGGTTTTTCAGCCATCGATGAAGCCGCCAGGCGGGGCGTCACCGTTTCCACAACGCAGGTGCGCTCCAGCGGAGCGCAGCTGGCAGAGCTTGCCGGTTTGTTTGACAGAGGGGTATTGCAGGTGGCTATCGACAGCGTTTACCCCCTGGCCGACGCCCGGCAGGCCCATGAACGGGCGGCACGCGGACATATCAGAGGAAAGATAGTGCTTTCAGTGCTTTAAGAACGCTATAGCATAAAGCGGTAGCCAATACCGGTTTCCGTTAACAGGTGGCGGGGGCGGGCGGGGTCCGCTTCCAGCTTCTGGCGCAGATGGCCCATATAGATGCGTAAGTAGTGGCTATGCTCAACGGCGTTCGGCCCCCATACCTGGCTTAAGAGCTGGCGTTGAGTCAATACCTTACCGTGGTTGTTAAGCAGCACCGCCAGCAGGCGAAACTCAATGGGCGTCAGGTGGATTTCCTCCTCGCCGCGCACAATGCGGCGAGCGGCGAGGTCGACGCGAATATCGCCAAACGTGACGACAGGCTCGCCGGGCTGGGAGCCTGCCTGGCGGCGCAGCGCCACCCGCAGGCGCGCCTGCAGTTCGCCAATGCCAAAGGGTTTGCTGAGGTAGTCATCGGCCCCGGCGTCCAGCGCGGCGATTTTATCCGTCTCTTCCGTGCGGGCGGAGAGCACAATGACCGGCATCTGGCTCCACTGGCGCAGGTCGCGGATAAAGTCGAGACCGTCGCCGTCCGGCAGGCCGAGATCAAGGATCACCAGGTCCGGTTTGCGGGTCGCCGCTTCGATAAGACCGCGCTGCATGTTATCCGCTTCATACACCCGTAACCCTTCGCCTTCCAGCGCGGTGCGCAGAAAGCGGCGGATGGCCTGTTCGTCTTCGACAATAAGTACGTTAATCACAGCACCTCGGCGAGTTCATCCAGTTGCGGGGGAGCGTCCAGCGGCAGTGTAACACGAAAAGTCGCGCCGCCCTGCGGACGGTTTGCCGCCGAGATGGTGCCGCCATGCACTTCGACAATCGCCTGACAAATCGCCAGTCCCAGCCCCACGCCGGGTATTGCCGACTCTTTATTGCCGCGAGCAAACTTGGCGAAAATGGCCTGCTCCTGGCCCGCAGGAATACCCGGCCCGTTATCCCACACCTCCAGCGTCAGCTGCCGCGCGTCATGCCGGGCGTTAATGCCAATATCGGCCCGGTGGCCGGCATATTTCACCGCGTTCTCCAGTAAATTAATCAGCACCCGCTCGAACAGCGGGCCGTCAACCTGCACCAGCAACAGCGGGTCGGGCAGATTTAACAGAATATGCTGCCCGTCGAGCCCCGGCTCCAGTGTTTTGAGTGCGCTGCCCACCAGTTCTTCCAGCGTCAGCCACTCTTTGCGTAAATTAAACCCCCCGGACTGAATGCGCGCCATATCCAGCAGATTATTGACCAGCCGGGTGGTATTCAGCACATGCTGGCGGATTTCACTGGCCTGCGGCGCATGTTTCGAGCCTTCGCTGGCAAGATCCAGCGTCAGGATCTCCGCCTGGCCAAACAGCACGGTCAGCGGCGTGCGTAAGTCGTGGGAGAGGGCCGCCAGTAGGGCGTTGCGGATACTCTCCCGCTCGCTGGCGAGCCGCGCCTGCTCTTCGCTGGCGGCCAGCGCCTGTCGCTCAAGGGCGCTGGCCGCCAGCAGGGTGAAGGTTTCCAGCAGCCGCTGCTGCTCCGGGATCATCAGCAGGCGTAAGTTAGCGGGCTCCACGACCACCAGCCCCAGCGTTTTATTCGCGCTTTTCAGCGGTAAAATTTGATACGGCACGCCGGGCAGGGTGTCGGTGCCCGCGCCCGCAGGCTGGCCTTTGTCAAAACTCCAGCGGGCAATAGCATCATCCCACGAGCTGATTTCGTGGCTGTCGGTAACGGGAGCCAGTTTGCCTTCATCATCCGGCAGCAGCAATTGGCTGCGGGCGTCAAAGGTCGAGCGGATAAACGCCTCGCTGGTGGCGGCGATCGCCGCCTTGCTGCGCCCGGCGGCAAGCGCTTTAGACATCTCATAAAGGTGGCGGGTGCGCTGTTCCCGGTAGCGAGCGACGCGGGCCTGGTAACGCACCCCGGCGGTTAAATTGCCGATGACCAGCCCCACCGTCAGCATCACCCCGAAGGTCAGCAGATACTGCACGTCCGACACCGCCAGCGTCCCGCGCGGGGCGATAAAAAAGAGATCGAAGCTGGCGACATTAATCACCGTGGCGAACACCGAAGGCCAGCGTCCGTAACGCAGGGCAATGACCACCACCCCCAGCAGGTAGAGCATCACCAGATTGGCGGCGTCGAACGCCAGCAGCCACTGCATGGCGGCCAGGGTGATGACGGTGCACAGGGCCAGCGCGACGGCGCAGCCTTTAAGCTGTACGCGCCACTTTTCTCCGGCGGGGCGATTGTCAGAGGGGCGCGTCGGCAGGCTCACCGGCGCATCGTCAGGGGCGATAATAATCAGATCGAGATCCGGCGCGCGGCGCGCCAGGCGGTCAGCAAAGGATTCGCCGCTGAGCCAGTAGCGCTTGCGCCGCCTGCCAATGATGATTTTGCCGAGGTTGTGTTCACGGGCATAGCGCAGAACGGCTTTATCTTCTGCCGGATCGGCAAGGGTTGCCGTCTCCGCGCCCAGCTCCTGGGCCAGGCGCAGCGCGGCCAGAATCGCCCGCCGCTTTTGTTCGGGCAGTTTATGCAGCGCCGGGGTTTCCACGTAGACGGCGTGCCAGACGCTGCCCAGCTTCGCCGCCAGACGGGCTGCGGTGCGGATCAGTTTTTCATTGCCTGCGCCGTGACCGACGCACAGCAGGATGGCGTCACGGGTGTGCCAGACCTTTTCCTCACCCAGCCGATCGCGCCAGGCGCGCATCTGAACGTCCACCCGGTCAGCCGTGCGCCGAAGCGCCAGCTCGCGCAGGGCAATGAGGTTGCCCTTGCGAAAGAAGTTCTCAATGGCCCGTTCAGCCTGGCCGCCAATGTAAACCTTGCCCTCATGCAGCCGCTGGCGCAGGTCATCGGGGGGGAGATCCACCAGCACAATTTCGTCGGCAGCGTCAAAAAAGGGGTCGGGTACGGTTTCACGGATCTGCACGCCGGTAACGCCGCTGACCACATTATTCAGGCTTTCCAGATGCTGTACGTTTACGGTGGTCAGGACGTCGATGCCCGCCTCAAGAAGCTCCTCGACATCCTGCCAGCGCTTCGGGTGCCGCGAGCCGGGGGCATTGCTGTGCGCCAGCTCATCCATCAGAATCAGCGCCGGACGCCGCGCAAGGGCGGCGTCCAGATCGAAGGCTTCAATAAGTCGCCCACGATGAGCGATGCGTTTTGCGGGCAATAGGGTCAGCCCTTCCAGCAGGGCGGCCGTCTCCTTGCGGCCATGCGTTTCCACCACCCCGACGACAATATCCAGCCCCTGCGCCCGCAGCCGCTGCGCCTCCTGCAGCATGGCAAACGTCTTGCCCACCCCGGCGCAGGCGCCGAAGAAGATTTTCAGTTTGCCCCGGTGGGGCGTTGAAGTCGCTTCCAGCAGCCGGTCAGGGTCCGGGCGCGAAGGCTCGTCGGTCATGGTTTAGTTATCCTTGAGCGCGTCCAGCGCCAGATTGAGTTCAACAATGTTCACCACCGGCTGGCCAGTGACGCTGACCAGCGGTCGGGTGGTGTGCTCCACTATCAGCTGCCGGACGGCGTCGGCGGAAAGGCCGCGGGCCTGCGCCACTCTTGGCACCTGCCAGCCTGCCGCCTGCGGCGTCAGGTTATTATCCAGCCCGCTCGCCGAGGCGGTAATAAGCTCCAGCGGAACGGCGGCGTCCGCCTGCGGGTTTTCGGCCCGCAGCTGCCCGATACGCGCGGCTACGGCGTTGTCCAGCGCCGGGTTGCTGGCGGCCAGGTTACTGCCGCCGGACGCCATCGGATTATAGGGGGCATCGGCGGTGGCGGAAGGGCGGCCATGAAAATATCCCGGCGCGGTAAAGTTCTGCCCAATCAGCCGTGAACCCCGCACGCTGTCGCCCTGGCGGATCAACGAGCCGTTAGCCTGGTCAGGAAAAAGCCACTGCCCCAGCGCGGTGGCGGCCAGCGGATAGAGGCCGCCGGTTATCAACGTCATCATGAGTAAAAGCAGAAACGCGGAACGAAGCAACTTCATTTTTAATCCCTCTTATGCCACGCCGAACAGGGTCAGCAGCAGGTCGATAAGTTTGATGCCGATAAAGGGCACCACCAGCCCGCCCAGACCATAAATCCACAGGTTACGCCGCAGCATTGCCTGGGCGCTCAGCGGCTTGTAGCTCACCCCCCTCAGCGCCAGCGGAATCAGGAAAATAATGATCAGGGCGTTAAAAATCACCGCGCTCAGGATGGCCGAGGCAGGGGAGTGCAGATGCATGATATTCAGCGCATTGAGCTGCGGGTAGGTTGTGGCAAACGCGGCGGGGATAATGGCGAAATACTTGGCGACATCGTTAGCGATACTGAATGTCGTCAGGGAGCCGCGGGTCATCAGCATCTGTTTGCCAATATGCACCACCTCGATCAGTTTGGTGGGGTTGGAGTCCAGATCCACCATATTGCCAGCCTCTTTCGCCGCCTGGGTGCCGGAGTTCATGGCGACGGCCACGTCCGCCTGCGCCAGCGCCGGGGCGTCGTTGGTGCCATCGCCGGTCATCGCCACCAGCCGACCTTCGGACTGATACTGGCGGATCAGCGCCAGTTTCGCTTCCGGCGTCGCCTCGGCAAGGAAATCATCCACCCCCGCTTCGGCGGCGATAGCCGCAGCCGTCAGCCGGTTATCCCCGGTGATCATCACCGTTTTGATCCCCATTTTACGCAGCTGGGCGAAGCGCTCTTTAATGCCGCCTTTGACGATATCCTTTAGCACAATAATGCCCAGCACCCGCGCCCCTTCGGCCACCACCAGCGGCGTGGCTCCCAGTCGCGCCACCTGCTCAACCTGCGCGTCGACATCGGCGGGAAACTGGCCGTTGTTGGCGGCAATATGGCGGCGAATGGCGTCAACAGAGCCTTTACGGATAGTCCGCCCCTGTACGTTAATACCGCTCATCCGGGTCTGGGCGGTGAAGGGGACGAAAGTGGCCTGCAGGCTTTGAACGTCCCGCTCGCGCAGGTTGAAACGCTGTTTAGCCAGTATCACAATGCTGCGGCCTTCCGGGGTTTCGTCCGCCAGTGATGAGAGCTGCGCCGCATCGGCCAGCGTCCGTTCATCCACGCCCTGCGCCGGCAGGAATTCTGAGGCCTGGCGATTGCCCAGCGTGATGGTCCCGGTCTTATCAAGGAGCAGGACATCCACATCTCCTGCCGCTTCAACCGCCCGTCCGCTGGTGGCAATCACGTTCGCCCCGAGCATCCGGCTCATTCCGGCAACGCCAATGGCCGACAGCAGGCCGCCGATAGTGGTGGGGATCAGGCAGACCAGCAGCGCCACCAGTACGGTGACGCTGACCGCCGTGCCGCCGTAAGCGGAGAAGGGCCAGAGGGTGGCGGTCGCCAGCAGAAAGACAATGGTCAGGGCCACCAGCAGAATGGTGAGCGCGATTTCATTGGGGGTTTTGCGCCGCTGCGCGCCTTCCACCATGGCTATCATCCGGTCAAGGAAGGTCTCGCCGGGGTTGACGCTGCACTGGATCACCAGCCAGTCGGAGAGAATGCGCGTGCCGCCGGTGACGGAGGCGAAGTCGCCCCCCGACTCACGAATCACCGGCGCGGACTCGCCGGTAATGGCGCTTTCATCCACCGACGCGCCGCCCTCAATCACTTCGCCGTCGCAGGGAATAATGTCGCCAGCTTCCACCAGCACGATATCCCCTTTACGCAGCTGCGCCGCTGGCACCGACTCGCTTTCACTGTCGTGACGCGGCGCGCGCAGCTTCCTGGCGAAAGCGGTCTTTTTCACCCCTTTGAGGCTGTTGGCCTGGGCTTTACTGCGCCCCTCGGCCAGCGCTTCGGCAACGTTGGCGAACAGCACCGTTACCCATAGCCAGATGCTTATCGCCCCGCTGAACAGAGGATTGCCCGGCATCTGGCCTGCCGCCATCATCAACGTAATCAGGGTGGTCAGCAGGCTGCCTGTCCAGACAATAAACATGACCGGATTACGCCACTGGGTATGGGGGCTTAATTTTTTAACAGCATCCTTAAGCGCCTGAGCGACCAGTGATGGTTCAAACAGCGCCATTTGCTTGCGACTCATAATTGTGCTCCGCATCGCTCAACGTAAAGAGAGGTATTCAGCCACCGGGCCAAGGGCCAGGGCCGGAATAAAGGTCAGGGCGCCAACCAGCAGCACCGTGCCGATTAACAGGCCGACAAACAGCGCGCCGTGGGTCGCCAGCGTGCCCTGGCTCGCCGGCTGGCTTTTCTTGCTGACCAGCGAACCGGCGATCGCCAGAACCGGAATGATGACGGCAAAGCGGCCCACCAACATGCAAAAGGCCAGCAGGCAGTTCCAGAACGGGGTGTTGGCGCTTAATCCGGCAAAGGCGCTGCCGTTGTTGTTGGCGGCGGATGAGACGGCGTACAGCACTTCGCTAAAGCCATGAATGCCGGGGTTGAACATGCCGCTGCGCCCGGCCTCCGTCATCATCGCCAGCGCGGTGCCGGCCAGCACCAGCGCAGGGGTGACCAGAATAGCCAGCGCGGTCATTTTCATTTCGCGCACGTCAATTTTCTTGCCCAGGTACTCAGGCGTGCGGCCAATCATCAGCCCGGCGATAAAGACCGCCAGCAGCACGAACAGCAGCATTCCATACAGGCCCGAACCGACTCCGCCGAAAACCACTTCGCCGATTTGCATCAGCCACATCGGCACCATCCCGCCCAGCGCGGTAAAAGAGTCGTGCATCGCGTTAACCGCCCCGCAGGAGGCTGCGGTAGTCACCACGGCAAAAAGGCTGCTGGCGAGAATGCCAAAGCGGCTCTCTTTACCTTCCATATTGGCTGCGCTGTCGCCGCCGAGCGTCAGAAAGTGCGGGTTGCCCTGCCATTCGGCCCACATCACGAACGCTGCGCAGAGCACGAAAATCACCGCCATCGCCCACAGAATGGCGTGCCCCTGGCGACGATCCTTCACCGCATCGCCAAAGGCGAAGCACAGTGCGGTAGGGATCAAAAAGATCGCCAGCATTTGCAGAATGTTGGTCAACGCGGTTGGGTTTTCAAAGGGATGCGCAGAGTTGGCGTTAAAGAAGCCGCCGCCGTTAGTACCCAGCATTTTTATCGCCTCCTGCGAGGCAACCGGGCCCATCGGCAACAGCTGTTTCGCCCCTTCCAGCGAGGTGAACGGCTGGTAAGGGTGAATATTTTGTAGCGTCCCCTGCTGGATAAAAATTAACGCCAGCAGCAAGGAAAGCGGCAGCAGAAGCCAGAGCGTAATACGGGTGAGATCGACCCAGGCATTCCCCAGAGTGGTCATGCTATGGCGGGAAAAAGCCCGAATCAGGGCGAAGACCACCGCGATACCCGTGGCCGCCGAGAGAAAATTCTGCACCGTCAGCCCGACCATCTGGCTGAAATAGCTCAGCGTGCTTTCACCCGCATAAGCCTGCCAGTTGGTGTTGGTGGTAAAACTCACGGCGGTGTTAAGCGCCAGATCCCAGGAGAGTCCCGGCAACCGCTGCGGGTTGAACGGTAAAATGCCCTGCAGCAGCAGAATCGTGAACAGCAGCAGCAAACCGAATCCATTGAGCAGCAACAGCGCCAGCAGATATTGCCGCCATGTCATCTCGCGGGTATCGATCCGTAAACCCCGCCAGATGCCTGTTTCAAACCCGCGCACTACGGGCAGCGGCGCGCCGTCAATCAGTCTGGCAAGCAGTAAGCCTGTCGGGCGGGCGAGGAGAAATAACGCCAGCAGAAAGCCAGCTATCAGCAAAAACGCCTGGGCTGCCATTAAAAAGCCTCCGCGTTTATCAGGGCGTAAACCAGATAGCCCAACAACAGGAAAACCAGCACGATACCGGTCACTACGGCTGCACTCACAATCCACCTCCGGGTGTGTTCAGGGATTGCGGTGAGGGTAGGATTTCGGGTGAAAAGATTTCGCAAAAATCAGCGGGCAGGGTGTAAAAAAAGTATAAAAATGGATAAGACCATAATTTAACTAATGGTTAGTGTTAATTTAACTATTTTGTAACTTAATTACGGCGTGAATGTAAATAAAGGTTCAATTGATAAAAAATAGTGGTCGGATGAGTAGTAAAATTACCGACAAAGCGGTACTATTTTAACCAGATTAAGATACGCCGCAGAACGGTTTCTCAATCTAATACGGCAAAACATTTTCCGGTGACCGTTACCGGCCAAACAAAGGGGAGAGAAAAATGACTATTTATAAAGCGTTTCCAGCGCATGTCGTGTTGATGCGTCGTACTTTCGCCGTGCTGGCAGGTCTGTTGGCGTTGCCGGTAATGATATTCTGGAAAGACCGCGCGCGCTTTTACAGCTACCTGCACCGCGTCTGGGCTAAAACCAGTGAGAAACCGGTCTGGATGGATCAGGCTGAAAAAGTAACCTGCGATTTTTATTAATTAAGCACACAGCAAAACCCCCGCCACCGCAGCAACACTGCGGTGGCTTTTTTTTGCCACTTTTACGCCACCTCTCTGGCACGCCTTTTTTCGCTGACTCCGGCTACAATCATTGCAGCTTATTATTTCTGTCAGGCATTGATTTTCAGGAGAATTATGGCCACGCATCTGGTCTGGTTTCGCGCGGATTTACGCGTTCACGATAACCTGGCGCTTTCTGCCGCCTGCCGTGATAAGACGGCCAGCGTGAAGGCCTTATTTATCGCTACCCCTGCCCAGTGGCGGCAGCACGCTATGGCGCCGCGGCAGGCCGCTTATCTTGCCGCACATCTCAATGAACTGCGGCAACACCTTGCACAGAGGGGCATTGCGCTGATTTATCGCGAAGTGGCTGACTTCGCCGCCAGCGTGCAGGCGGTGGCCGCCGTCTGCGAGCAGGAGCAGGTCAGCCATCTCTTCTATAACTATCAGTATGAGTTCAATGAGCGTCAGCGCGATGCTGCGGTAGAGAAGCTGCTTACCGGCGTGTCCTGTCAGGGCTTTGATGACAGCGTGATGCTGCCCCCCGGCAGCGTAATGACCGGTAGTGGCGAGATGTATAAGGTATTTACCCCCTTTAAAAGCGCCTTTCTACGGCGGCTTAAAGAAGGGCTGCCGCCGTGCGTTGCCGCGCCTTCTGTGCGTAACGGTGGGCCGTTAACCGGCGTGCAGGAGACGATAACGTTTGATTATCCGCAGCAGGATTTTGACCCGACGCTGTTTCCGGCTGATGAAAAAAGCGCGCTGGAGCGGCTGCGGCACTTTTGCCGCCAGCAGGCGGCGGCATACGAACAACAACGCGACTTTCCGGCCATCGAGGGGACCAGCCGCCTTTCAGCCTGCCTGACCATTGGCGTACTGTCGCCGCGCCAGTGTCTGCACCGCCTGCTGGCGGAACAGCCGGATGCCCTGAACGGCGGCGCAGGCGGGGTCTGGCTCAACGAGCTTATCTGGCGTGAATTTTATCGCCATTTGATGACGTATCATTCTGATTTATGTAAGCACCAGCCTTTTATTGCCTGGACCCGCAAGGTGTCATGGAATGACCGGCCGGAGATGCTTCGCGCCTGGGAAGAGGGGAGAACAGGCTATCCTGTTGTGGATGCCGCAATGCGCCAGATGAACAGTACCGGCTGGATGCATAACCGCCTGCGAATGATTACCGCCAGTTTCCTGGTCAAGGATCTGCTTATCGACTGGCGGCGCGGCGAACGCTATTTTATGTTACAGCTGGTGGACGGCGATCTGGCGGCCAATAACGGCGGCTGGCAGTGGGCAGCCTCGACGGGCACCGATGCCGCCCCGTATTTTCGTATTTTCAATCCCACCACCCAGGGGGAACGGTTCGACCCGGAGGGGGCGTTTATCCGCCGCTGGCTTCCCGAACTGGCGCATATTCCCGGTAAAGCCATTCACCAGCCGTGGCAATGGGCAGATAAGACCGGAAACCCGCTGGATTATCCGCGGCCGATCGTTGACCATAAACAGGCTCGCGTCGCCACGCTGGCGGCCTATGAAAGCGCACGCAAACCGTAAGAGAGAATGATGAAAAATAGTGAACTGGAAACCCTGATCAACGAAAAACTCAACGCTGCGGCATTCAAGGATTACGGTCCGAACGGGCTGCAGGTGGAAGGCCGTGAATCAGTACAGAAAATTATCACCGGCGTTACGGCAAGCCAGGCGCTGCTGGACGAGGCCGTGCGCCAGCAGGCGGACGCAGTGATCGTTCACCACGGTTATTTCTGGAAAAATGAGCCCGCTATCATTCGCGGCATGAAGCGTAACCGCCTGAAAACCCTGCTCGCCAATGATATTAACCTCTACGGCTGGCATCTGCCGCTGGACGCGCACCCGGAGCTGGGGAATAACGTACAGCTGGCGTCGTTACTCGGCATCACGGTGATGGGCACCGTCGGCGATGAACAGCTGCTGCCCTGGGGCGAACTGTCGATGCCGGTTCCGGGCCTGGAGCTGGCGTCGTGGATCGAGGCGCGGCTGGGCCGCAGGCCGTTATGGTGTGGCGATACCGGGCCCGAGCAGGTGAAACGCGTGGCCTGGTGTACCGGTGGCGGCCAGGGATTTATTGATGACGCGGCCCGTTTTGGCGTCGATGCCTTTATTACCGGCGAGGTTTCCGAGCAGACCATTCACTCGGCCCGTGAGCAGGGGCTACATTTCTATGCCGCTGGCCATCATGCCACCGAACGCGGCGGCATTCGCGCGCTGAGCGAATGGCTTACGGAAAATACCGATCTTGATGTGACCTTTATCGATATCCCCAACCCCGCCTGATAAAACGGGCGCGAAAGTAATATTATTTATCGCGCCCGCTCTTATTAATAATAATAGTGAATATTTTAAGGCTATTTCATTTATTTTGTAAATGAAATAGCCTTAATTTCTCGCCAGTTTATGGTTTTGGTTGAACAAAGCTGACCTTTATTTATACTGTTTTTTCTGAGGGGAAATTCTTATATTTGCGTCAGGCGTACGGTCTGTTTACAGGCGCGCGTGATTGCAAAAGATGGAGAAAAGAGTGATGTTGCGCCATCTTTTATTATTCATTGTTTTAGTATCAGCCTCGCCGGCCTGGGCGGGCATTGTTATATCCGGAACGCGGGTTATCTATCCCGCTGACAAGAAAGAGGTAACCGTCAATCTGACCAATAAAGGGCAAAATGCCTCGCTGGTACAAAGCTGGGTTGATACCGGCGACCCCACCGTCTCACCGGCACAGGTGAAAGTCCCCTTTGTTATCTTCCCTCCTATCACGCGTATTGACGGGGGTAAAGGCCAGATGCTGCGGTTGAGCTACACCGGCAGCAATCTGCCTGCCGATCGGGAGTCGGTGTTCTGGCTTAACGTTCTGGCGGTGCCGCCAAAACAGCATAATGATAAAAATTATCTCAATGTCGCTTATCAGAGCCGGTTAAAAATATTTTACCGGCCGCAGACATTGACAGGCAGCGTTGAAGAGGCGGCAGCGTCGCTGAAAATGACGAAAAAAATAAAGGTTTTTCCGTTGTTAATCCGAGCCCTTTTTATATCTCACTGGTGGAAATTGAGTGGCAGAGCGGAAACAAAGAGCACGTGGTGCAGGGCGAGATGATTGCGCCTTATGGCTCGCTGACGCTGGATACGGATGATGACGCCTCTTTGCGTAACGCTACCGCTTGTCATATTAAGTACATCAATGATTTTGGGGCAATTAAGCAAATCAGGCTGGCATCGGGTTGCTGATTAAAAGAGGCGTTTTGACATGGAGAGGTTTAAAATGCGTTATTACGTTTTGTTAGGTGCGGCGTTTTTCGCTAATTCAGTACAGGCGGCAGATATTCCCTGGGGAACCGACTGTAAATACAGTGTGATCGAGACCGCTATTTCCTTTCCCGCCGGAATTAAGATCACCCTTGATCCTAATGTGCCGGTGGGAACCACTTTTTTTGAACATTTTATTAACACGGATTTATCCGGTGCGATAGCTTGTGATACAGCCCTGAGTTATTCCTATGCCGGGCAGTATGCCTATGAAAACGGTGGATCATTTGTCCTGATGAGCGGTAATGGCTTGACAAGTTCTACAGGTACTTACCCGGTTTATAAAACCAATATCCGCGGAGTCGGGATGGTTATCAGGAGCGGTAGCCGAGCATTTCCCTATACCTCCACCCCCACACCCCAAACAAATCAAAAGTTGAGTTACCGTTGGGGAACGACTTTTGATATAGATATTATTAAATATGGCGACATTCCGCTTGGTGCCAGCACGGTAAATGTTAACTCGCTTTATTTACCGGTGATCAACAGGAACGTTGTTATCTCTAATAGTAGTAATACAACTAAATTAAAAAATGGCACAGTCACGCTGCAGCGCATCACTATGGGCAGCGCCACATTTAATATTGTCAGCAGTACCTGCAACACACCAGATGTTGCCGTCGATTTGGGCAAACGTAAAATCGTAGATACCGCTAACCGCGAAGGGGGGCAGTTTGCGACACCCTGGGTGGATGCAAGTATCCACTTAACGGGTTGCCCCGTCTTTTATGGTACAGGCGAGCGCAGTAACGATGTTAAAAGTAAAACGCGTAACAATATTCTCACCTTAACGCTTCAGCCAGGTAACGCCACGACCAGCAGTGAAGGGATGATGCCTGTTGATACCACGGGGCCAACGGCGAGTGGCGTAGGCATTCAACTGGCATATGGCACTGCTACGTCTGCGCAGCCGGTAAACTTTTCGGGCGGGCAGGCCAGTGCAAAATATACGATGTCTTCTTCCCAGGGGGCCACGTATACCATTCCGCTTGTGGCCCGTTATAAACAAACGGCCAGTAGCCTGAGCGACGTTAAGAGCGGACCGGCGAACGGTAAAATCACCTATCTGATTAACTATTTTTAGAGCGCAGGCTTTTTGATTCTGGCAATTTTTTAATAAGACACAGTGGTATCAGCATATTGGTTAGCGAGATTTCAGATACCACTTTATTAAATTCAGGGGCAAACAACCGGAGCGATCTGCTGATTAACAGCGTAATGGATTAACAAAACAAGCTCAGAGGAAAGTGGCATGCGATACGCAATATTTTTACTCCTGTTTTTTTCAATTTCGCCGCTGCACGCAACAACCTGGGGGAGCGACTGCAGTTACGACACGCAGATCTACAATGTTACCATCCCTTCCGGAAAACGTATTTCCATCGACCCAAACGTCGCTGTTGGCACCGTTTTTTTTGAGCATTATGTGGGGGGGCAGTCCGGGCAAAACTTTAAATGCCAGACGGCACATAGCTACACGCTACAGGGGGCGTATACCTATGGCGCTGGCGGACGAACTATCGAAATGAGCGGCGGTGGTTTAAGTAGCCCAACGGGCACCTATCCAGTCTATAAAACGAATGTAGAGGGGCTTGGTCTGGTCGTTCGTCGTGGCGCCTATGCTTTTCCTTACTGGTTTACAACCTACTCTTATACTAACAAAATACTCAATTATACCGGCTCGATAACGCAGGTATTTGATATAGACCTGGTCAAATATGGCGATATTCCCGTTGGGAGCCATACCGTAACGATAGATTCGACTGTTATTCCCAGTATTGATTCGATTGTCAAAGTGTCCAACAGTAGCAATACGGCGGCGTTACCCAATGGCCAGGTCACGATGGCGCGATTTATTTTGTCGCCTGCAACGTTTTATATCGTTTCCGCCACCTGCGATACGCCGGATGTTACCGTCAATCTTGGCAGTCATCAGATTGCGGATACGCGCAACCGCGAAGATAGCCATTTCGCCACCCCCTGGGTTGATGCCAGCATTCGCCTTATCAACTGTCCGGTCTTTTATGGCACGGGTGAGCGGGGGGATAATAAAGATATCATTCGCAATAACGTCATGACCGTAAGCTTACTGGCCGGTAATGCAACGACAAGCAGTCAGGGGATTATGCCGGTAGACACCGGCCCATCAGCCGCGCAAGGGGTGGGTATCCAACTGGCATACGGCACCGCAGCCTCACCTCGATTTGTCGATTTTTCGGCGGGAAAAGGCACGCAAACATATACGATGTCTCCCACTCAGGGGGCCACCTACACTATTCCCCTCGTCGCAAGATATATACAGACGGCAAGCAGTATTGCGGATATCAGCGCTGGGCAGGGCAACGGCAAAATGACCTATATGATCACCTATTACTGACGGGTGATTGCGGCTCTCTGACGGGCAATATCGTTGCCCGCGTCATCCCTGTCGACGGAAGCCACCGCGCGCGTTATCTTAACGTATTGATAACGTAACCCGGATGAAAGGAGCGGCAAAGTGCAGCGAGCGCGGTGTTATCTGTTAGGCGAAACGGCAGTGGTGCTGGAGCTGGAACCGCCCGTTACGCTGGCGACGCAAAAGCGTATCTGGCGTTTAACCCAGCGGCTGGCGGATGTGCCGGAAGTGGTGGAAGCCATTCCGGGAATGAATAATATCACCGTGGTGCTCCGCGACCCCCATCTGCTGGCGCTCGATGCCATTGAGCGTTTGCAGCGCTGGTGGGAGGAGAGCGAAGCGCTGGAGCCTGATTCCCGGACGGTGGAAATCCCGGTGGTCTATGGGGGCGAGGCCGGGCCCGACCTGCCCATTGTCGCCGAATACGCTGGCCTGTCACCGTCTCAGGTGGTAGAGCTTCACGCCTCTATCGACTATGTTGTCTGGTTTTTAGGTTTCCAGCCCGGCTTTCCCTATCTGGGCGGCTTACCCGCGCAGCTTGCCACCCCGCGGCGCGCGGAGCCGCGCGTGAGCGTGCCTGCGGGCTCGGTCGCTATTGGCGGCGCGCAAACGGGCATCTATCCGTTGTCGACGCCGGGTGGCTGGAACCTGATTGGCCGCACCGAGCTGCCTCTTTTCAACCCCACGCTTGCCGAACCGGTACTGCTACGCCCCGGCGATACGGTACGATTTATTCCCCGCAGGGAGGGCGTATGCTGAAAATTATCCGAGCCGGCATTTATACCACCGTCCAGGGCGGCAAACGCATTGGCCTGCGCCAGGGTGGCGTTAGCTACTGCGGGGCGCTGGACGGCCCGGCGCTGCATATCGCCAACGCGCTGGTCTGTAACGAAGGAGACGCGCCGGGGCTTGAAATTACCCTGGGGCAGTGCGAAGTAGAATTTACCACCGAGGTCTGGTTTGCCTTAACCGGCGCAGGGTGTGGAGCAAAACTCGATGGCAACGTGGTATGGACCGGCTGGCGCTATCTGGCAAAGCCAGGCCAGCGGCTGGTACTGAATCGTCCGCAGCACGGCATGCGTAGCTATCTGGCCGTCGCGGGCGGGCTTGATGTGCCGCAGGTGCTCGGCTCTTACAGTACCGATCTGCAAACCGGCCTTGGCGGCCTGGAAGGGCGATTATTGCGCGATGGCGACACTATCCCGATACGCGCCGCATCACGAACGATAAAACGCCCGCAAGGGGTCAGGCAGCTGTTATGGGGAAACCGGATTCGGGCGTTGCCCGGCCCGGAATACCGTGAGTTCGATGCCCATTCTCAGGAGGCATTCTGGCGGGTGCCGTGGCGTTTAAGTCCGCAAAGTAACCGTATGGGATACCGGATGCAGGGGCATCAACTGGTGCGGGCAACCGACCGGGAACTGGTTTCTCACGGGCTGTTGCCCGGCGTGGTGCAGGTGCCGTCCAACGGTCAACCCATTATTTTAATGAATGACGCCCAGACAACCGGCGGCTATCCGCGCATTGCCTGTATTATCGAAGCGGATATGTATCATCTGGCGCAAATCCCGCTGGGACAACCGATCCACTTTGTGCCCGCCACGCTTGAAGAGGCGCTGGCGGCGCGACAGGATCAGGCGCGGTTTCTGGAACAGCTGACGTGGCGACTACGGCATGAGGATTGATCTTAACGCCGATCTCGGCGAGGGGAGCGGTAATGACGCGGCGCTGCTAAAACGGGTCACCTCGGCCAATATTGCCTGCGGTTTTCACGCCGGGGATGCGCAGACCATGCTGAGTTGCGTGCGCGAGGCGTTGAAAAACGGCGTCGCTGTCGGGGCGCATCCTGGTTTTCCCGACCGGCAGAATTTTGGCCGCACTGCGATGCAGTTGCCGCCAGAGACCGTCTATGCGCAAACGCTATACCAGATTGGCGCGCTGGCGGCGATAGTGCGCGCTGAAGGGGGGCATCTGCGCCACGTAAAACCTCACGGCATGCTCTATAACCAGGCGGCAACCGATGCTGTGCTGGCGGATGCCATCGCTCGCGCTATCCGCGACGCAGACGCCTCCTTGCTGCTGGTCGGTCTGGCGGGAAGCGAACTGATTCGTGCCGGGGAACGCGTTGGCCTGAGCACGCGCCAGGAGGTCTTTGCCGACCGGCGCTATCAGGATGATGGTACGCTGGTGCCCCGTTCGCAGCCCGGCGCGCTGATTCACGATGATGAGGAGGCGCTGGCCCAGACGCTCGACATGGTGCAAAACGGGAAGGTGACAAGTATTCATGGCCTGTCGGTGCCAGTGATGGCGCAGACGGTCTGCCTGCACGGCGACGGCGATCGTGCGCTATTATTTGCCGGTCGTCTGCGGGACGCTTTTCAGGCTCGTGGTGTAAAGGTAACTGCTGATTAACGAAAGGATGTTGTGATGCCAGAAGGACCGGAGATTCGCCGTGCGGCGGATACGCTTGAAGCCGCGATAAAAGGCAAACCCTTAACCGAGGTCTGGTTTGCTTTTCCGCATTTGCAAACGCACGCCTCCTCGCTTGTCGGGCAGACCATTGAGCGCATCGAAACCCGGGGCAAAGCACTGCTCACTCACTTCTCCGGCGGCCTGACCCTGTACAGCCACAATCAGCTGTATGGCGTCTGGCGGGTGGTCGATGCGGGGGAGGAGGTGGCGACCACACGGATACTGCGCGTGCGGCTGGCGGCGGCGGATAAAGCGATTTTGCTGTACAGCGCTTCGGACATCGAACTGCTGACGGCTCAGCAGCTGGCCGCGCACCCCTTTTTGCAGCGCGTCGGGCCGGATGTGCTTGATATGTCCCTTACCACAGAGCAGGTCAAAGCGCGGCTGCTGTCACCGCGTTTTCGTCGTCGCCAGTTCTCCGGCCTGCTGCTCGATCAGGCATTTCTGGCGGGGCTGGGGAATTATCTGCGGGTGGAGATTCTCTGGTATGCCGCCCTTGCCCCGCAGCACAAAGCGGCGGAGCTCACGGACGAACAGCTGGATGTGCTGGCCGGGGCGCTGCTGGAGATTCCGCGGCTCTCCTACCAGACGCGAGGCAGGGTTGACGATAAAAACATCACGGGGCGCTGTTTCGCTTTAAGGTGTTTCATCGCGCCGGGAAGAGGTGCGAGCGCTGTGGCGGGGTGATTGAAAAAACAACGCTGTCGTCGAGGCCTTTTTACTGGTGCCCCGGGTGCCAGAAGTAGCGAGCAGCTTGAGATACAGCCAATAAAAAACCCGCCGCAGCGGGTTTTTTTACGTCCATCAGATCAATGCTTTTCCAGATCCGATTTGAATTCGCGCTGATCGTAACCGGTATACAGCTGGCGCGGACGGGCGATTTTAATCCCGTCGTCGTGCATTTCATTCCAGTGCGCAATCCAGCCCACGGTACGCGCCATCGCGAAGATAACGGTAAACATGGAGGAGGGGATGCCCATCGCTTTCAGGATGATACCGGAGTAGAAGTCCACGTTCGGATAGAGCTTACGCTCAATGAAGTACGGGTCGTTCAGCGCGATGTGTTCCAGCTCCATCGCCACTTCCAGCAGATCGTCTTTGGTGCCCAGTTCACGCAGCACTTCATGGCAGGTTTCACGCATTACGGTCGCGCGCGGGTCATAGTTCTTATAGACACGGTGACCGAAGCCCATCAGACGGAACGAATCGTTTTTGTCTTTGGCGCGGCGCAGGAATTCCGGAATGTGCTTAACGGTGCTGATTTCTTCCAGCATTTTCAGCGCCGCTTCGTTAGCGCCACCGTGGGCAGGCCCCCACAGGGAAGCGATGCCCGCCGCGATACAGGCAAACGGGTTTGCGCCCGAAGAGCCTGCGGTACGCACGGTTGACGTAGAAGCGTTCTGCTCATGGTCGGCGTGCAGGATCAGAATACGGTCCATCGCGCGTTCCAGTACCGGGTTAACCTCATAGGTTTCGCACGGCGTTGAGAACATCATATTCAGGAAGTTGCCCGCATAAGAGAGGTCGTTACGCGGATAAACAAACGGCTGACCGATGGAGTACTTGTAGCACATTGCCGCTACGGTCGGCATTTTGGACAGCAGACGGAACGCGGCAATCTCACGGTGGCGCGGATTGTTAACATCCAGCGAGTCGTGATAGAAGGCCGCCAGCGCGCCGGTTACGCCGCACAGCACCGCCATCGGGTGAGAGTCGCGGCGGAAGCCGTGGAACAGACGAGTAATCTGCTCGTGAATCATGGTGTGGCGGGTAACGATGGTTTTAAATTCGTCATATTGCTCCTGCGTCGGTTTTTCACCGTACAGCAGGATGTAGCACACTTCCAGATAGTTGGATTCGGTGGCTAACTGATCGATCGGGAAACCGCGATGTAACAGAATACCTTCATCGCCGTCGATAAAAGTAATTTTGGATTCGCATGATGCGGTAGAGGTGAAACCTGGATCAAAAGTAAACACTCCTTTTGAGCCGAGACTACGGATATCAATAACATCCTGACCGAGCGTGCCTTTTAGCACATCCAGTTCGATAGCAGCGTCACCGTTATAGGTGAGGTTTGCCTTTTTATCAGCCATTTACGGTCTCCTTAGCGCCTTATTGCTTAAGACTGCCCGTTACCGGATTCGTATTCAACTGACTTCAAACGTTACCAGATTGTTATTTGGCTCGCGGCTCTGCTGAGGGGAGGAACCAGGGTACAGAGCGATGGGCGCGTGCAGGTACACTTTGAAAGTCCAGTCGAAACAACAACAAATCAGGTTTCCGGCAGTCCGAATATGTCAAACCTGTCTATCACTAATAACTGTCCTGATTACTTCGGTCAATACCATCACACTGTTGCATAACTTATTGGCAGGTGAAAGCAAGACCCCATAACTTTTGCGAATTATAACTCTCTCCGGGTGAAGTTTGTAACAATAATGTTTAATATTTGTCAAATCAGATGATTAAAATTTAAATAAATGTTGGTATCGTGACGAGCATCACTGTTCTGCATAAAACCCGACAAACTATATGTAGGATAATTGTAATGATTTTGTGAACGACCTATACTGCCGCCAGGTCTCCGGAATAACCTGCAATCCCGAGCCACCCAGCGTTGTAACCTGTCGTTTCGCATCTGGAAGCTGAAATTTTGCATGACGCGCAGTTATAGAAAAGGACGCTGTCTGACCCGCACGCAGACCGGAGGAAGGAAACTATAAGAACAGCATGTGGGCGTTATTCATGATAAAAAATGTGAAAAAACAGAGACCTGTTAATCTGGATCTCACAACGATTCGGTTTCCTGCCACGGCGATAGCGTCCATTCTGCACCGTGTTTCCGGCGTCATTACTTTTGTGGCTGTCGGGATCCTGCTGTGGTTACTGGGGCTGTCGCTGTCATCTCAAGACGGTTTTCAAACCGCTTCCGCCATCATGAGCGGCTTCTTTGTTAAATTTATTATGTGGGGCATTCTGACGGCGCTGGCCTATCACGCGGTTGGCGGTATTCGCCATATGCTGATGGACTTCGGTTGGCTGGAAGAGACATTCGAAGCAGGAAAACGCTCCGCTACTATCTGTTTTGCAATAACTGTCGTGCTTTCACTTCTCGCAGGAGTCCTCGTATGGTAAGCAACGCCTCCGCATTAGGACGCAATGGCGTACATGACTTTATTCTGGTCCGCGCTACCGCAATCGTCCTGACGCTGTACATTATCTACATGGTCGGGTTCTTCGCCGTCACTGGCGAGGTCACCTGGCAAGTCTGGACGGGCTTCTTCTCCTCTGCCTTCACCAAAGTCTTCACGCTGCTGGCGCTCTTCTCCACGCTAATTCATGCCTGGATTGGGATGTGGCAGGTGCTGACCGACTACGTTAAATCGGTGGCTGTACGCCTGATTCTGCAACTGGCTATCGTCGTTGCGCTCGCGGTTTACGTTATTTATGGATTCGTTGTGGTGTGGGGTGTGTGATGAAATTGCCAGTCAGAGAATTTGACGCTGTTGTTATTGGCGCAGGCGGCGCAGGTATGCGCGCGGCGCTACAAATTTCCCAGAGCGGCCAGACCTGCGCGCTGCTCTCTAAAGTTTTCCCAACCCGTTCCCATACCGTGTCGGCGCAGGGCGGCATCACCGTCGCGCTGGGCAATACGCACGAGGATAATTGGGAATGGCACATGTACGATACGGTAAAAGGCTCCGATTACATCGGCGACCAGGACGCTATCGAATATATGTGTAAAACCGGCCCCGAAGCGATTCTGGAGCTGGAACATATGGGTTTGCCGTTCTCCCGTCTGGACGATGGCCGAATCTATCAGCGCCCGTTTGGCGGCCAGTCGAAAAACTTCGGCGGCGAGCAGGCGGCGCGCACGGCGGCGGCGGCTGACCGTACCGGTCATGCGCTGCTGCACACGCTTTATCAGCAGAACCTGAAAAACCACACCACCATCTTCTCCGAATGGTACGCGCTGGATCTGGTGAAAAACCAGGACGGCGCGGTTATCGGCTGCACCGCGCTGTGCATCGAAACCGGTGAAGTGGTCTACTTTAAAGCCCGCGCGACCGTGCTGGCGACCGGCGGCGCAGGCCGTATTTACCAGTCCACCACCAATGCCCACATCAATACCGGTGACGGCGTCGGTATGGCGCTGCGCGCAGGCGTGCCGGTGCAGGATATGGAGATGTGGCAGTTCCACCCGACCGGTATCGCCGGCGCGGGCGTTCTGGTCACAGAAGGCTGCCGTGGTGAAGGCGGTTACCTGCTGAACAAACATGGCGAGCGCTTTATGGAGCGTTACGCGCCGAATGCGAAGGACCTGGCGGGTCGTGACGTGGTGGCGCGTTCCATCATGATCGAAATCCGTGAAGGCCGCGGCTGCGACGGTCCGTGGGGACCGCACGCCAAGCTGAAACTCGATCACCTCGGTAAAGAGGTGCTGGAATCCCGCCTGCCGGGCATTCTGGAGCTGTCGCGCACTTTCGCCCACGTTGATCCGGTGAAAGAGCCGATTCCGGTTATCCCGACCTGCCACTACATGATGGGCGGTATTCCGACCAAAGTAACCGGCCAGGCGCTGACCGTTAACGCGCAGGGCGAAGACGTGGTGATCCCGGGGCTGTTCGCGGTGGGCGAGATCGCCTGCGTATCGGTTCACGGCGCCAACCGTCTGGGCGGCAACTCGCTGCTCGACCTCGTGGTCTTTGGCCGCGCGGCCGGTCTGCACCTGCAGGAATCCATTGCCGAGCAGGGGCCGCTGCGTGATGCCAGCGACTCCGACGTGGAAGCGTCGCTGGAGCGCCTCAACCGCTGGAACAACAACCGTGACGGCGAAGACCCGGTTGTTATCCGTAAAGCGTTGCAGGAGTGCATGCAGCACAACTTCTCCGTATTCCGTGAAGGCGATGCGATGGCGAAAGGGCTGGAGCAGCTCAAGGGTATCCGCGAGCGCCTGAAAAACGCCCGTCTGGATGATACCTCCAGCGAGTTCAACACCCAGCGCGTTGAGTGTCTGGAACTCGACAACCTGATGGAAACCGCGTACGCCACCGCCGTTTCCGCAAACTTCCGCACTGAGAGCCGTGGCGCGCATAGCCGCTTCGACTACCCGGATCGCGACGATGAAAACTGGCTGTGTCACTCCCTGTATCTGCCAGAGAGCGAGTCCATGACGCGTCGCAGCGTCAATATGGAACCGAAACTACGTCCGGCGTTCCCGCCGAAGATTCGTACTTATTAATGCGGAGAGTGGAAAATGAAATTCGAATTTTCGATCTATCGTTATAACCCGGACGTTGACGATGCGCCGCGCATGCAGGACTACACGCTGGAAGGGGAAGAAGGCCGCGACATGATGCTGCTGGATGCCTTAATGCAGCTTAAAGAGCAGGACCCGAGCCTCTCTTTTCGTCGCTCCTGCCGTGAAGGGGTGTGCGGTTCAGACGGCCTGAACATGAACGGCAAAAACGGCCTGGCGTGTATTACTCCACTGTCGGCGCTGGGCAATGGCAAACAGAAGATTGTTATTCGCCCGCTGCCCGGCCTGCCGGTAATCCGCGATTTGGTTGTGGACATGGGGCAATTCTATGCCCAATATGAGAAGATTAAGCCTTACTTATTGAATAATGGGCAGAATCCACCTGCACGCGAGCATCTGCAGATGCCAGAGCAGCGTGAAAAACTCGACGGGCTGTACGAATGTATTCTGTGTGCCTGCTGTTCAACCTCCTGTCCGTCTTTCTGGTGGAATCCGGACAAGTTTATCGGCCCGGCCGGTCTGCTGGCGGCGTACCGTTTCCTGATCGACAGCCGCGATACGGAAACCGATAGCCGTCTGGAAGGGTTGAGCGATGCTTTCAGCGTATTCCGCTGTCACAGCATCATGAACTGCGTCAGCGTATGTCCGAAAGGGCTGAACCCGACGCGCGCCATCGGCCATATTAAGTCGATGTTGTTGCAGCGCAGCGCGTAAGTCAGCAAAAAAGTCCCGGATGCGGCGCACGCGCCTTATCCGGGCTACAAGCTAGCCTCTCCCGAAAGGAGAGGGAATGGATTGCAGGAAATCTTTAAAAACCGCCACATTGGCACATCCAGTAATCGAGGCGTTCAGCGCGAGACAAGGCGGCAACTGAGCGCATCCCAGGAGCATAGTGAACTATGTGACTGGGGTAAGCGAAGGCAGCCAACGAAGTCGCAGCCTGAACGCAGAAGATTAATGGCAGTTTTTAAAGGTTCCTTCGCGGGCCAACCAAGAGCTCGCAAGTGAACCCCGGAACGTACACGTGGTGTGCGTTGTTGTTATCCACGGCGAAGTAAGCATAACAATGCTTAAGGGATCACGATGCAGAACAGCGCTTTGAAAGCCTGGCTGGACTCTTCTTACCTCTCTGGCTCGAACCAGAGCTGGATAGAGCAGCTCTATGAAGACTTCTTAACCGATCCTGACTCGGTCGACGCAACATGGCGCTCCATGTTCGAAGAGCTTCCGGGCACCGGAGTGAAGCCGGATCAATTCCATTCCAAAACACGTGATTATTTCCGCCGTCTGGCGAAAGATGCATCACGTTATTCCTCTTCCGTTACCGACCCTGACACCAATGCGAAACAGGTCAAAGTCCTGCAGCTGATCAACGCCTACCGTTTCCGTGGGCATCAGCAGGCGAACCTTGACCCGCTGGGGCTGTGGCAACAGGAACGCGTTGCGGATCTCGATCCTGCCTTCCACGACCTCACCGAAGCGGATTTCCAGGAAACCTTCAACGTGGGGTCGTTTGCTATTGGCAAAGACACCATGCAGCTCGGCGAGCTGATTGCCGCGCTCAAGCAGACCTACTGCAGCTCTATCGGCGCGGAATATATGCATATCACCAGCACCGAAGAGAAGCGCTGGATCCAGCAGCGTATCGAATCCGTTGCCGGTAAAGCCAGCTTTAGCGCCGAAGAGAAAAAACGTTTTCTGGGCGAGCTGACCGCGGCGGAAGGCATGGAGCGCTACCTGGGAGCGAAATTCCCCGGCGCGAAACGCTTCTCGCTGGAAGGCGGCGACGCGCTGGTGCCGATGCTAAAAGAGATGATTCGCCATGCGGGTAAAAGCGGCACCCGTGAAGTGGTGCTGGGCATGGCCCACCGTGGTCGTCTGAACGTGCTTATCAACGTGCTGGGTAAAAAACCTCAGGACCTGTTCGACGAATTCGCCGGTAAGCATAAAGAACACCTTGGCACCGGCGACGTGAAGTACCACATGGGCTTCTCGTCCGATATCGAAACCGAAGGCGGCCTGGTGCACCTGGCGCTGGCGTTCAACCCGTCGCACCTGGAAATCGTAAGCCCGGTGGTGATGGGCTCCGTGCGTGCGCGTCTCGATCGTCTGGACGAGCCGAGCAGCAACAAAGTGCTGCCGATCACCATTCACGGCGACGCGGCGGTCACCGGGCAGGGCGTGGTGCAGGAAACCCTGAACATGTCCAAAGCGCGGGGATACGAAGTGGGCGGCACCGTTCGCATCGTTATCAACAACCAGGTGGGCTTTACCACCTCGAACCCGCTGGATGCCCGTTCCACGCCGTACTGCACCGACATCGGTAAAATGGTACAGGCGCCGATTTTCCACGTTAACGCGGATGACCCGGAAGCGGTCGCATTTGTGACCCGTCTGGCGCTGGATTTCCGTAACACCTTCAAGCGCGATGTCTTTATCGATCTGGTGTGCTACCGCCGTCACGGCCACAACGAAGCCGACGAGCCGAGCGCAACCCAGCCGCTGATGTACCAGAAAATCAAAAAACACCCGACGCCGCGCAAAATCTATGCCGATAAGCTGGAGCAGGACGGCGTAGCGACCCTCGAAGACGCCACCGAAATGGTTAACCTTTACCGCGACGCGCTGGATGCTGGCGAATGCGTGGTGAAAGAGTGGCGTCCGATGAATATGCACTCCTTTACCTGGTCGCCTTATCTCAACCACGAGTGGGACGAGAGCTACCCGAATAAGGTAGAGATGAAGCGCCTGCAGGAGCTGGCTAAACGCATCACCACC
>NZ_HE578945.1:1940712-1955439 GCF_000321045.1 Phytobacter massiliensis JC163 | reverse complement strand
ACCCGAATAAGGTAGAGATGAAGCGCCTGCAGGAGCTGGCTAAACGCATCAGCACCGTGCCGGAAGCGATTGAGATGCAGGCGCGCGTCGCCAAAATCTATAACGATCGTCAGGCGATGGCGGCAGGCGAGAAGCTGTTTGACTGGGGCGGGGCAGAAAACCTGGCCTACGCGACGCTGGTAGATGAAGGCATCTCCGTGCGTCTCTCCGGTGAAGACTCCGGTCGCGGCACCTTCTTCCACCGTCACGCGGTGATTCACAACCAGGCGAATGGCTCAACCTATACCCCGCTGCACCATGTTCACAATGGTCAGGGGCCGTTTAGAGTCTGGGACTCCGTGCTGTCAGAAGAAGCGGTACTGGCCTTTGAATACGGCTACGCCACCGCCGAGCCGCGCACGCTGACCATCTGGGAAGCGCAGTTCGGCGACTTCGCCAACGGCGCGCAGGTGGTGATTGACCAGTTCATCTCTTCCGGCGAGCAGAAATGGGGCCGGATGTGCGGCCTGGTAATGCTGCTGCCGCACGGCTACGAAGGGCAGGGGCCGGAGCACTCCTCCGCGCGTCTGGAACGTTATCTGCAGCTGTGCGCTGAACAGAACATGCAGGTTTGCGTACCGTCCACCCCGGCACAGGTTTACCACATGCTGCGTCGCCAGGCGCTGCGCGGAATGCGCCGCCCGCTGATCGTCATGTCGCCGAAATCGCTGCTGCGTCATCCGCTAGCGGTATCGACCATGGACGAGCTGGCCAACGGCACCTTTATGCCGGCGATTGGCGAAGTTGATGACCTTGATCCGCAAGGGGTTAAGCGCGTTGTTCTCTGTTCTGGTAAGGTTTATTACGACCTGCTGGAACAGCGTCGTAAAAACGACCAGAAGGACGTCGCTATTGTGAGAATCGAACAGCTCTACCCGTTCCCGCACCAGTCGGTACAGGAAGCGCTGAAATCGTATGCCCACGTACATGATTTTGTCTGGTGCCAGGAAGAGCCGCTCAACCAGGGCGCGTGGTACTGCAGCCAGCATCATTTCCGTGAAGTGATTCCGTTTGGGGCTTCCCTGCGTTATGCAGGCCGCCCGGCCTCCGCTTCGCCAGCGGTAGGGTATATGTCCGTTCACCAGAAACAGCAACAAGCTCTGGTTAATGACGCGCTGAACGTCGATTAATTAAAGGATAAATAATGAGTAGCGTAGATATTCTTGTTCCCGACCTGCCTGAGTCAGTTGCTGACGCGACCGTAGCCACCTGGCATAAAAAACCGGGCGATAGCGTCCAGCGCGATGAAGTGCTGGTAGAAATCGAAACTGACAAAGTGGTACTGGAAGTACCGGCATCGGCGGATGGCATCCTTGACGCGGTGCTGGAAGACGAGGGCACCACCGTGACCTCTCGCCAGATCCTTGGCCGCCTGCGTGAAGGCAACAGCGCGGGCAAAGAGTCCAGCGCCAAATCTGACGCAAAAGAGTCAACCCCGGCACAGCGCCAGCAGGCATCGCTCGAAGAGCAGAACAACGATGCCCTGAGCCCGGCGATCCGTCGCCTGCTGGCCGAGCACAACCTCGAAGCCAGCGCGATTAAAGGCACTGGCGTCGGCGGCCGTCTGACCCGTGAAGATGTAGAAAAACATCTGGCGAAAGCGCCAGCGAAAGAAGAGAAACCGGCTGATGCCGCAGCGGCGCCTGCCGTGCAGCCGCTGGGTGGCCGCTCTGAGAAGCGCGTCCCGATGACCCGCCTGCGTAAACGCGTGGCCGAGCGTCTGCTGGAAGCGAAAAACTCTACCGCCATGCTGACGACCTTCAACGAAGTCAACATGAAGCCGATTATGGATCTGCGCAAGCAGTACGGCGAGGCGTTCGAAAAACGTCACGGCATCCGTCTGGGCTTTATGTCTTTCTACGTGAAAGCCGTAGTAGAAGCGCTGAAACGTTACCCGGAAGTTAACGCCTCAATCGACGGCGATGACGTGGTATACCATAACTATTTCGATGTCAGCATGGCGGTCTCCACCCCACGCGGCCTGGTAACGCCGGTGCTGCGCGATGTTGATACCCTCGGCATGGCGGATATCGAGAAACGTATTAAAGATCTGGCTGTCAAAGGCCGCGACGGCAAACTGACCGTAGAAGATCTTACCGGCGGTAACTTTACCATCACCAACGGCGGCGTCTTCGGTTCGCTGATGTCTACGCCAATTATCAACCCGCCGCAGAGCGCGATTTTGGGCATGCATGCCATCAAAGATCGTCCGATGGCGGTTAACGGTAAAGTTGAGATCCTGCCGATGATGTACCTGGCGCTCTCCTACGATCACCGCCTGATCGACGGGCGTGAATCGGTGGGCTTCCTGGTGGCCATCAAAGAGCTGCTGGAAGATCCGACGCGTCTGCTGCTGGACGTATAGTCGTTAAGAATATCACTGCCTGTAGACCTCAGGGCTGCGCGCTACGGTATACAGGCACATTGATAATGAATCTGAAGGATGGACAGAAAACATGAACTTACATGAATACCAGGCAAAACAGCTTTTTGCCCGCTATGGCTTGCCTGCGCCGGTCGGCTACGCTTGTTCGACCCCGCGCGAAGCCGAAGAGGCCGCATCTAAAATCGGCGCTGGCCCGTGGGTAGTGAAATGCCAGGTGCATGCGGGTGGCCGCGGCAAAGCAGGCGGCGTAAAAGTTGTAAAAAGCAAAGAAGAGATCCGCGCGTTTGCTGAGCACTGGCTGGGCAAACGCCTGGTGACCTATCAAACGGACGCGAACGGCCAGCCGGTGAACCAGATTCTGGTGGAAGCGGCAACCGATATCGACAAAGAGCTCTATGTGGGCGCGGTAGTCGATCGCGGCTCCCGTCGCGTCGTGTTTATGGCCTCTACCGAAGGCGGCGTGGAAATTGAAAAAGTGGCGGAAGAGACCCCGCACCTGATCCACAAAATCGCACTCGATCCGCTGGCGGGCCCGATGCCTTACCAGGGACGCGAACTGGCATTCAAACTGGGCCTGGAAGGCAAACTGGTTCAACAGTTCACCAAGATCTTTATGGGTCTGGCGACTATCTTCCTGGAGCGCGACCTGGCGCTGATCGAGATTAACCCGCTGGTTATCACTAAGCAGGGCGATCTGGTCTGCCTCGACGGCAAACTGGGCGCAGACGGCAATGCGCTGTTCCGCCAGCCGGATCTGCGCGAAATGCGCGACCAGTCGCAGGAAGACCCGCGCGAAGCGCAGGCGGCGCAGTGGGAACTCAACTACGTGGCGCTGGATGGCAACATCGGCTGCATGGTTAACGGTGCGGGCCTGGCGATGGGCACCATGGACATCGTTAAGCTGCACGGCGGCGAACCGGCTAACTTCCTTGACGTAGGCGGCGGCGCGACCAAAGAGCGCGTCACCGAAGCGTTTAAAATCATCCTCTCTGACGACAATGTGAAAGCCGTTCTGGTGAACATCTTCGGCGGTATCGTTCGTTGCGACCTGATTGCCGACGGTATTATTGGCGCGGTAGAAGAAGTGGGCGTAAATGTGCCGGTAGTGGTACGCCTGGAAGGCAACAACGCGGAGCTGGGCGCGCAGCGTCTGGCGGACAGCGGCCTGAATATTATCGCAGCGAAAAGTCTGACGGATGCAGCACAGCAGGTTGTTGCCGCAGTGGAGGGTAAATAATGTCAGTTTTAATCGATAAAAACACCAAAGTGATCTGCCAGGGCTTTACCGGCAGCCAGGGTACGTTCCACTCCGAACAGGCGATTGCCTACGGTACGCAAATGGTCGGCGGTGTAACGCCGGGCAAAGGCGGCACCACCCATCTGGGCCTGCCGGTATTTAACACCGTACGTGAAGCGGTAGAAGCCACCGGCGCCACCGCGACCGTCATTTACGTTCCGGCGCCGTTCTGCAAAGATTCCATCCTCGAAGCTATCGATGCGGGCATCAAACTGATTATCACCATTACCGAGGGTATCCCGACGCTGGATATGCTGACCGTGAAGGTGAAACTGGACGAAGCGGGCGTGCGCATGATCGGGCCGAACTGTCCGGGCGTGATCACCCCAGGCGAGTGCAAAATCGGCATCATGCCGGGCCACATTCATAAGCCGGGCAAAGTGGGCATCGTCTCCCGCTCCGGTACCCTGACCTATGAAGCCGTTAAGCAGACCACCGACTACGGCTTCGGCCAGTCCACCTGCGTGGGCATCGGCGGCGACCCGATCCCGGGCTCTAACTTCATCGACATCCTGAAACTGTTCCAGGACGATCCGCAGACCGAAGCCATCGTGATGATTGGCGAGATCGGCGGCAGCGCGGAAGAAGAGGCGGCGGCTTACATTAAAGAACACGTGACCAAGCCGGTAGTGGGCTACATCGCCGGTGTGACCGCGCCGAAAGGCAAGCGTATGGGCCACGCAGGCGCCATCATCGCGGGCGGTAAAGGCACCGCGGATGAGAAATTCGCAGCCCTTGAAGCCGCAGGCGTGAAAACCGTACGTAGCCTTGCTGATATTGGCGAAGCACTGAAAAGCATCATTAAATAAAACCCTTTCGCTCCTCTAAGGGGGAGCTGTAATCCTTTCGACATGGTTGGCCACTCGTGATGAGTGGCCTTTTTTTTGCGTCGTGTTACGAGGGGGGCAGAATCATAACGTGCAGTTATCTTCATCTTCCTTTCGGGCAATAAAACCGGCTCTTCGTCACATTTGCCCTGTGTTCTATAAATAATAACTTTGCGGTGTTAAATACTTAGTGGTGAAAGTAAATTAATTGTGAAATTAATTATGCCACTCTAACAATTAAATAAACGGAAAAGAGTTTCCTCCCGCTAAGGGCCTGTTGCGTCCTTGCCATAGCACTACTGTCGTAGCAGCGCGGCCACGGGCTTTTTTTAACTCCGCGCGCCCTTAAAACAAACATATTGTTAACACTGATTTTACTCTGGCGTTTCACCATAAACAAAATTAACAATTAGGGATTAAATTGATTTAAATCAATATTTAAAAGCTTGGAAAATTCTTAGAAAATAGATAAATTGTTGCGGATCAAATTCTGCAAAAAGTGGTATTTTAGCGATAAATTGATCACTGTCGAAAAACATAAAACAAAGCCAATAAAAACCTTTTTATTGTAAGGGGATTGCGGAGTAATATATTCGACAAATCAATTCGGGTTTTTCATTAACGTGGTTGTAACTTTTTTGTCGATGATGATTTAAAAGCGCAACAACTTTGTATTGGGGCATGCGTGTAAACCTTCGCTGACTGAGGTTTACTCTCGGCGTCTTCATGCGATGAGCAAGGAGTCATGATGTTAGATATAGTCGAACTGTCACGTTTGCAGTTTGCCTTGACCGCGATGTACCACTTCCTTTTTGTCCCGCTAACGCTCGGTATGGCGTTCCTGCTGGCCATCATGGAAACGGTCTACGTCCTCTCCGGCAAACAGATTTATAAAGATATGACCAAGTTCTGGGGCAAGTTGTTTGGTATCAACTTTGCGCTGGGCGTGGCGACCGGTCTGACCATGGAGTTCCAGTTCGGGACTAACTGGTCTTATTATTCTCACTACGTGGGCGATATCTTCGGTGCGCCGCTGGCCATTGAAGGCCTGATGGCTTTCTTCCTCGAGTCCACTTTTGTAGGTCTGTTCTTCTTCGGTTGGGATCGTCTTGGCAAAGTGCAGCACATGGCAGTGACGTGGCTGGTGGCGCTGGGCTCTAACCTTTCTGCGTTGTGGATCCTGGTGGCGAACGGCTGGATGCAAAACCCTGTCGCCGCGGATTTCAACTTCGAAACCATGCGTATGGAGATGGTCAGCTTCTCTGAACTGGTGCTGAACCCGGTTGCACAGGTGAAATTTGTTCACACCGTAGCTTCCGGCTACACCTGTGGCGCTATCTTCATCCTCGGCATCAGCTCCTACTACCTGCTGCGCGGCCGCGACATCGCGTTTGCCAAACGCTCTTTCGCTATTGCAGCGAGCTTTGGTATGGCGGCCATCCTCTCCGTTATCGTGCTGGGCGATGAGTCCGGTTACGAAATGGGCGACGTGCAGAAAACCAAACTGGCGGCCATTGAAGCAGAATGGGAAACCCAACCTGCGCCGGCGGCCTTTACGCTGTTTGGTATTCCGGATCAGAACGGGCAGAAAAACAACTTTTCTATTCAGATCCCGTATGCGCTGGGCATTATTGCTACCCGCTCCGTCGACACGCCGGTTATCGGCCTGAAAGACCTGATGGTTCAGCATGAAGAGCGTATCCGTAACGGGATGAAAGCTTATCACCTGCTCGAACAGCTGCGCTCCGGCTCTACCGATCAGGCCGTCCGCGACGAGTTCAACAATGTGAAGAAAGACCTCGGCTACGGTCTGCTGCTGAAACGCTATACGCCTAACGTGGCCGATGCGACGGAAGATCAGATTAAGATGGCGACGCAGGACTCTATCCCGCGCGTTGCGCCGCTCTACTTCGCCTTCCGTATCATGGTGGCCTGCGGCGTGCTGATGCTGTTCATTATCGCTGTTGCCTTCTGGACCGTTTGCCGTAACCGGATCGGCGAGAAGAAATGGCTGCTGAAAGCGGCGCTGTATGGTATTCCGCTGCCGTGGATTGCCATCGAATCCGGCTGGTTTGTCGCTGAGTATGGCCGTCAGCCGTGGGCTATCGGTGAGATGCTGCCCACCGCGGTTGCCAACTCAACCCTGACCGTTGGCGATCTGCTGTTTTCAATGATTCTGATTTGCGGCCTCTACACCCTGTTCCTGGTAGCTGAACTGTACCTGATGTTTAAGTTCGCCCGCCTGGGGCCGAGCAGCCTGAAAACGGGTCGTTATCACTATGAGCAGCCCAATTTCACCGCCGGTGAATATGAATCGTCCACCGTGTCTTCTCAGCCGGCACGTTAAGACAGGAGTCGTCAAATGATCGATTATGAAGTACTGCGTTTTATCTGGTGGCTGCTGGTTGGCGTTCTGCTGATCGGTTTCGCCGTCACCGACGGCTTCGACATGGGGGTGGGCATGCTCACCCGTTTCCTCGGTCGCAGCGACACCGAGCGTCGAATTATGATCAACTCCATCGCGCCGCACTGGGACGGTAACCAGGTGTGGCTGATCACCGCGGGCGGGGCGCTGTTCGCCGCCTGGCCGATGGTCTACGCCGCCGCGTTTTCCGGTTTCTATGTGGCGATGATTCTGGTGCTGGCTTCGCTGTTCTTCCGTCCGGTCGGTTTTGACTACCGTTCCAAAATTGAAGACACCCGCTGGCGCAACATGTGGGACTGGGGCATCTTCATCGGCAGCTTCGTGCCGCCGCTGGTGATTGGCGTGGCGTTCGGCAACCTGCTGCAGGGCGTACCGTTTAGCGTGGATGAGTATCTGCGTCTCACCTATGAAGGTAACTTCTTCCAGCTGCTGAACCCGTTTGGCCTGCTGGCCGGTGTGGTGAGCGTGGCGATGATTGTGACCCAGGGCGCGACCTACCTGCAAATGCGTACCGTTGGCGAGCTGCATCTGCGCGCCCGTTCAGTGGCGCAGTTTGCGGCGCTGATTACCATGGTCTGCTTCGTGCTGGCTGGCATCTGGGTGATGATGGGCATTGATGGTTACGTCGTAACCTCAGCTGTAGACCACCATGCCGCATCCAACCCGCTGAACAAAGAGGTGGCGCGTCAGGCTGGCGCGTGGCTGGCGAACTTCAATAACACGCCGTTGCTGTGGGCTATCCCGGCGCTGGGCGTTGTTCTGCCGGTGCTGACCATCCTGTGCGCTCGTCTGGAAAAAGCCGCGTTCGGCTTTATCTTCTCGTCCCTGACGCTGGCCTGCATCATTCTGACCGCGGGTATTGCGATGTTCCCATTCGTCATGCCTTCAAGCATTATGATGAACGCCAGTCTGACCATGTGGGACGCGACCTCCAGCCAGATGACCCTGAACCTGATGACCTTTGTGGCGCTGGTGTTTGTTCCCATCATTCTTCTGTACACCGCGTGGTGCTACTGGAAAATGTTTGGTCGCATCACCAAAGAGCACATTGAAAGCAACACTCACTCTATGTACTAAGTAAGGAGCTGATTATGTGGTATTTCGCATGGATTTTAGGAACGCTTCTTGCCTGTGCATTTGGCGTGATAACCGCGCTGGCGTTCGAACACGTGGAAGCAACCAAAGCCGGTGAAGAACGTCACTGATGACCATCATCGCGACGCTGTACAATGTGATGGATAAGCGCCCTTTACGGGCGCTTTCCCTGATCATGGCGCTGCTGCTGGCGGGCTGCGTATTTTGGGACCCGTCGCGCTTTGCGGCGAAGACCAGCGAGCTTGCCGTCTGGCACGGTTTTCTAATCATGTGGGCGGTCTGCGCTGGCGTGATCCACGGTGTCGGCTTTCGCCCGAAAGCTGTCCACTGGCAGGGGCTATTTTGCCCGCTCATCGCCGACCTGGTGCTGCTGGCAGGGCTAATTTTCTTTTTCTTTTGAATCAGAAATCTCCGCATCTGATATGGGCTTGCAAAAGCCCATAATTTTTTACTCTCCGTTTACTTCAACCCATTCCAAAGCACCTTTCCCGCGCGTATAGTAGCGGAGTTTAAAAGCTCAAACTTTTTTTGCCTTACCGGGATGTAAAGTGAATACAACGCTGTTTCGATGGCCGGTTCGTGTCTACTACGAAGACACCGACGCCGGTGGTGTGGTTTACCACGCCAGCTACGTGGCTTTCTATGAACGAGCACGCACTGAGATGCTGCGCCACCATCACTTTAGTCAGCAGGTTTTGCTGGCCGAGCGCGTCGCATTCGTGGTACGCAAAATGACGCTGGAGTATTTTGCACCCGCCAGACTCGACGACATGCTCGAAGTCCAAACGGAAATAACATCAATGCGTGGCACCTCTCTGGTCTTCACGCAGCGGATCGTCAACGCAGAGAATAAAGTGCTGAATGAAGCAGAGGTACTGATTGTCTGTGTTGATCCACTCTTAATGAAGCCTCGTGCGCTTCCCAAGTCTATTGTCGCGGAGTTTAAGCAGTGACTGACATGAACATCCTTGATTTGTTCCTGAAGGCAAGCCTTCTGGTCAAACTTATCATGTTGATTTTGATTGGTTTTTCAATCGCATCCTGGGCCATCATTATCCAGAGAACACGTATTCTTAACGCAGCCGGCCGTGAAGCGGAAGCGTTTGAAGACAAATTCTGGTCTGGCATTGAACTGTCGCGTCTGTACCAGGAAAGCCAGGGGCGTCGCGATAACCTGACCGGGTCGGAACAAATTTTCTACAGCGGCTTTAAAGAGTTTGCCCGGCTGCACAAGGCCAACAGCCATGCGCCGGAAGCCATCGTAGAAGGCGCGTCGCGGGCGATGCGTATCTCCATGAACCGCGAACTGGAGAGCCTTGAAACCCATATTCCTTTCCTCGGCACCGTCGGTTCCATCAGCCCCTATATTGGGCTGTTCGGTACGGTATGGGGGATCATGCACGCCTTTATCGCGCTGGGCGCGGTAAAACAGGCAACGCTGCAGATGGTTGCGCCGGGTATCGCCGAAGCGCTGATTGCCACCGCAATCGGTCTGTTTGCGGCTATTCCGGCGGTAATGGCCTATAACCGACTGAACCAGCGCGTGAACAAACTGGAACTGAATTACGACAACTTTATGGAAGAGTTCACCGCGATTCTGCACCGTCAGGCGTTTACCAGCAGCGAGAGCAACAAGGGGTAAACCATGGCCAGAACGCGTGGGCGGAGTAGCCGTGGCAGCCGCGGCCTCAAGTCCGAAATCAATATCGTACCGTTGCTGGACGTACTGCTGGTGCTGTTGCTGATCTTTATGGCGACCGCGCCGATCATTACCCAGAGCGTGGAAGTGGATCTGCCGGATGCGACAGAGTCGCAGACGGTCAGTACCAATGACGATCCTCCGGTTATTATCGAGGTTTCCGGTGTCGGACAGTACAGCGTGGTGGTGGAAAAAGATCGTATGGATCAGCTGCCGCCCGAGCAGGTGATTGCTGAGGCGCAGCGTCGTCTGCAATCCAATCCGAAAACCGTTTTCTTAATCGGCGGCGCGAAAGACGTGCCTTACGATGAAATCATTAAAGCGCTAAACCTGTTACACAGCGCGGGTGTTAAATCGGTTGGCTTGATGACGCAGCCTATCTGATCACCAGCCTGACAGGCGGCAGTTTTTGGGAACCGAGAGTGTCAAAGGCAACCGTACAAAACGACAAACTTAAACGCGCGATAGCAATATCAGCAGTGCTTCACCTGATTCTGGTGGCGCTGCTGATCTGGAGCTCGTTTGATGAAAATATTGACGCTTCTGCGGGCGGCGGCGGCGGTTCATCTATCGATGCCGTCATGGTTGATCCCGGCGCGGTAGTCGAGAACTACAACCGCCAGCAGCAACAGCAGGCAAGTGCGAAACGTGCCGAAGAGCAGCGAGAAAAGCAGGCGCAACAGCAGGCGGAAGAGCTGCGTGAAAAACAGGCCGCCGAGCAGGAGCGCTTAAAACAGCTCGAGCAGGAGCGGCTGCAGGCGCAGGAAGCGGCTCGCGAGCAGGCTGAACAGCAGAAAAAAGCTGAAGAAGCGGCGAAGAAAGCCCAGGAAGCGCAGAAACAGGCAGAAGAGGCCGCTGCAAAAGCTGCCGCCGACGCGAAAGCGAAAGCGGACGCCCAGGCGAAAGCCGCAGCAGACGCTAAAGCCAAAGCGGACGCTCAGGCGAAAGCGGCGGAAGAAGCGGCAGCCAAAGCGGCAGCCGATGCGAAGAAAAAAGCCGAAGCTGAGGCAGCCAAAGCCGCAGCGGACGCGAAGAAAAAAGCAGAGGCGGAAGCCGCGAAAAAAGCGCAGCAGGAAGCCGAGAAGAAAGCGGCTGCCGAGGCTGCGAAGAAAGCGGCAGCGGCAGAGAAGGCCGCCGCGGAAAAAGCAGCGGCTGAAAAAGCAGCCGCAGCAGAGAAAGCCGCAGCGGAGAAAAAAGCGGCTGCCGAAAAAGCCGCCGCTGAGAAAAAAGCTGCAGCGGCGAAAGCGGCTGCCGATAAGAAAGCAGCGGCTGATAAAGCGGCTGCGGCGAAAAAGGCCGCCGCTGAAAAAGCGGCCGCCGCAGCGGGCGTTGACGATCTGCTTGGCGATCTCAGTTCCGGTAAGAATGCGCCGAAAACGGGCGGCGGCGCGAAAGGCGCTAATGCCGCACCGGCAGGGGCGGGTAACAACAGTCGCAACGGCGACAGCGGTGCCAGCAATGCGGATATCAGCAAGTATACAAACCAGATAAAAGTGGCAATCCAGAACAAGCTCTATAATGCAGACTTGTACGTAGGGAAAACCTGCGATCTTCATATTACCCTTAATGCCGATGGCTCTCTAAAAGGCATCGAGTCAAGGGGAGGGGATCCGGAACTCTGCGAAGCAGCATTACGCGCGGCCCGTACGGCGAATATGCCTGCGCCGCCGAGCAAAGAGGTGTATGAAAGAGTGAAGGACGCCACGTTAGGCTTCAAACTTTAGGATTTCATCAAGGCGGTTTCCTGGCTTCAACTGCGAAGCCAGGTTGTATAATGATTGTATTTTGGGTTTGTTAACATTCTGCTAAATTATCGCGGGTTTTCCGCCCGGATAAGGGAGATATGATGAAGCAGGCATTACGTGTAGCATTTGGTTTTCTGATGCTGTGGGCAGCTGTGCTGCACGCAGAAGTACGTATCGAGATCACCCAGGGGGTGGACTCGGCACGCCCAATCGGTGTGGTGCCCTTCCAGTGGGCAGGGCCAGGCAGCGCGCCTGAGGATATCGGCGATGTTGTCTCAGCAGATTTACGCAATAGCGGTAAATTCAACCCGCTTGACCGTACGCGCCTGCCGCAGCAACCCGCTACCGCGCAGGAAGTTCAGCCGGCCGCATGGTCTGCGCTGGGTATCGATGCCGTTGTGGTAGGGCAGGTTACGCCTAACCCGGACGGCAGCTACAATGTCGCATACCAGCTGGTTGATACCGGCGGCGCGCCGGGTACGGTGCTGGCGCAAAATTCCTATAAAGTGAACAAGCAATGGCTACGCTATGCCGCGCATACCGCCAGTGATGAAGTGTTCCAGAAGCTGACCGGTATTAAGGGCGCATTCCGTACCCGTATCGCTTACGTTGTTCAGACCAACGGCGGCCAGTTCCCGTACGAGCTGCGCGTTGCTGACTACGACGGCCACAACCAGTTCCTGGTGCATCGTTCCACGCAGCCGCTGATGTCTCCTGCCTGGTCCCCTGATGCCTCTAAACTCGCTTACGTGACTTTCGAGAGCGGTCGTTCAGCCCTGGTCATTCAGGATCTGGCAAGCACCTCTGTGCGCCAGGTGGCGTCTTTCCCGCGTCACAACGGCGCACCGGCGTTCTCTCCTGACGGCTCTAAAATCGCCTTCGCGCTGTCTAAAACCGGTAGCCTGAACATCTACGTGATGGACCTGGGCTCTGGTCAGATTCGTCAGGTTACCGATGGTCGCAGCAACAATACCGAACCAACCTGGTTCCCGGATAGCCAGAATCTGGCGTTCACATCCGACCAGGCCGGTCGTCCGCAGGTTTATAAAGTTAATGTTAACGGCGGCACGCCGCAGCGTATTACCTGGCAGGGTTCGCAAAACCAGGATGCTGACGTAAGCGCCGACGGCAAATTTATGGTAATGGTAAGCACCGACGGTGGTCAGCAGCACATTGCCAAACAGGATCTGGTAGCGGGTGGCGTGCAGGTTTTATCGTCAACGTTCCTGGATGAATCGCCGAGTCTGGCACCTAACGGCACAATGGTAATCTACAGCTCTTCTCAGGGGATGGGATCCGTGCTGAATCTGGTTTCTACAGATGGGCGTTTCAAAGCGCGTATTCCGGCGTCTGATGGACAGGTAAAATCACCTGCCTGGTCGCCGTATCTGTAATAATAATTAAGTAATTAATATAGGAATCAAAGAAATGCAACTGAACAAAGTGCTGAAAGGGCTGATGATCGCTCTGCCTGTTATGGCAGTCGCAGCATGTTCTTCTAACAAGAACGCAAGCAACGATCAGAGTGGCGAAGGCATGCTGGGTGCCGGCACTGGTATGGACGCAAACGGCAACGGCAACATGTCTTCTGAAGAGCAGGCACGTCTGCAGATGCAGCAGCTGCAGCAGAACAATATCGTTTACTTCGATCTGGACAAGTACGACATCCGTTCTGACTTCGCTGCGATGCTGGATGCGCACGCTAACTTCCTGCGTAGCAACCCGTCCTACAAAGTTACCGTTGAAGGTCACGCTGACGAACGTGGTACTCCGGAATACAACATCTCCCTGGGTGAACGTCGTGCTAACGCCGTTAAAATGTACCTGCAGGGTAAAGGCGTTTCCGCTGACCAGATCTCCATCGTTTCTTACGGTAAAGAAAAACCTGCAGTACTGGGCCATGACGAATCTGCTTACGCTAAAAACCGTCGTGCCGTACTGGTTTACTAAGAGAATTGCATGAGCAGTAACCTCAGACATCAACTATTGAGTCTGTCGTTACTGGTTGGCATAGCGGCCCCCTGGGCCGCTTTTGCTCAAGCGCCAATCAGTAGTGTCGGCTCCGGCTCGGTCGAAGACCGCGTCACTCAACTTGAGCGTATTTCTAACGCTCACAGCCAGCTTTTGACTCAACTCCAGCAACAACTTTCTGATAACCAGGCCGACATCGACTCGCTACGCGGGCAGATTCAGGAAAGCCAGTATAAGCTGAGCCAGGTGATGGAGCAGCAGCAGCAAATCCAGCAGCAGATCAATAGCCTCGGTAGCGGCGGAGCAGGGCAGACGCAACAAGCCGCTGGCGATCAGAGCGGTTCTGCTACTCAGGCAGCGCCTGATGGCGCGGCAGCCTCCAGCGGAGCGCCTGTACAAAGCGGTGACGCGAACACGGACTACAATGCAGCTATTGCCCTGGTCCAGGATAAATCGCGTCAGGACGATGCCATTGCGGCCTTCCAGAACTTTGTGAAGCAATACCCGAATTCAACCTACTTGCCCAACGCGAACTACTGGCTGGGGCAGTTGAATTACAACAAGGGGAAGAAGGATGACGCGGCGTTTTATTTCGCATCGGTAGTAAAAAACTATCCGAAGTCGCCGAAGGCGGCTGACGCGATGTTTAAGGTCGGCGTTATTATGCAGGACAAAGGCGATACCGCGAAAGCGAAAGCCGTTTACCAGCAGGTTGTCGCCAAGTACCCCGGTACGGACGGCGCAAAACAGGCGCAAAAACGTCTCGCATCTATGTGATGAATATGACATGACCAGAAAGTGCTTTTTTCTGGTCTTGTCGCGTGAATCATAAGCAGTTAAGTGATCTTGCTCGAAATTTTTGTTGCGCTGTCATCTTAAATCAGTAATATATGCCGCCGTTGCCACGGGATATCAAGCAGCCCGAAAGCAGCGCAAAAGTGGGTCGTTAGCTCAGTTGGTAGAGCAGTTGACTTTTAATCAATTGGTCGCAGGTTCGAATCCTGCACGACCCACCAATCGTTCTGGTGGAACGCGATAGTAAAACGTAAAGGATAACGTTGCGACAGCAACGGCCCGTAGGGCGAGGCAAAGCCGAGTCATCCTGCACGACCCACCAAATAGTTTTATCCAGCGTAGTATCGGGTGATTAGCTCAGCTGGGAGAGCACCTCCCTTACAAGGAGGGGGTCGGCGGTTCGATCCCGTCATCACCCACCACTCGGGTCGTTAGCTCAGTTGGTAGA
>NZ_HE578945.1:1862015-1940330 GCF_000321045.1 Phytobacter massiliensis JC163 | reverse complement strand
GGGAGAGCACCTCCCTTACAAGGAGGGGGTCGGCGGTTCGATCCCGTCATCACCCACCACTCGGGTCGTTAGCTCAGTTGGTAGAGCAGTTGACTTTTAATCAATTGGTCGCAGGTTCGAATCCTGCACGACCCACCAAATTTCTGGTGGAATGCAATAGTAAGACGTGAAGGATAACGTTGCGTCAGCAACGGCCCGTAGGGCGAGGCAAAGCCGAGTCATCCTGCACGACCCACCAAATTTTTTGGTACCGAGTACACTCTTTCAGGCAACACCCGTATGGGTCGTTAGCTCAGTTGGTAGAGCAGTTGACTTTTAATCAATTGGTCGCAGGTTCGAATCCTGCACGACCCACCAGTCTGAATAGAGAATGCAGTAAATCCCGCAAGGGGTCGTTAGCTCAGTTGGTAGAGCAGTTGACTTTTAATCAATTGGTCGCAGGTTCGAATCCTGCACGACCCACCAAATTTTAAGTGACATCCTGCTAGCAGGATGTGCAGGATAACGGAGTCGTTTACGACGACGGCCCGAAGGGCGAGCGAAGCGAGTCATCCTGCACGACCCACCAATGTAAAAAAGCGCCCTAAAGGCGCTTTTTTGCTATCTATCATCCCTGTTAAGCTCATCGCTGTTCTCAACCCTATCAACGTCCTCGTAGGTCGGATAAGCAAAGCGCATCCGACATCTCTCCCCACGCGCATTTCCTGTGACTTCTCGCCCTGAATCCGCTATCTTGTTTAGTATATGAAACATGAATGCCCGTAGTCAGCGCTTTGTCCGCCAGTGACGGGCTTAGTTGTTAAGCCAGTGAAACGAGAGCCATAATGAGCGTAATGTTCGATGCCGATGCTGCTATCTATCCTTTTCCGCCCAAGCCAGCGCCGTTAAACCGTGACGAGAAACACTTCTATCGCGAGAAAATCAAGCGCCTGCTCAAAGAGCGCGACGCCGTAATGGTGGCGCACTATTACACCGACCCTGAAATTCAGCAGCTGGCGGAAGAGACCGGCGGCTGCATCTCCGATTCGCTGGAAATGGCCCGCTTCGGCGCTAAACACCCGGCATCAACGCTGCTGGTTGCGGGTGTGCGCTTTATGGGGGAGACGGCCAAAATCCTCAGCCCTGAGAAAACGATCCTGATGCCGACGCTTAACGCGGAATGTTCGCTGGATCTGGGCTGCCCGATTGAAGAATTCAGCGCCTTTTGTGACGCCCACCCGGACAGAACCGTGGTGGTCTATGCCAACACCTCTGCGGCGGTTAAAGCGCGTGCCGACTGGGTAGTGACCTCCAGCATTGCGGTGGAGCTGATTGAACATCTGGATAGCCTCGGTGAGAAAATTATCTGGGCGCCGGACCGCCACCTTGGTAGCTACGTACAAAAGCAGACCGGAGCGGATGTGCTTTGCTGGCAGGGCGCCTGTATTGTCCATGACGAGTTTAAAACTCAGGCCCTGACGCGCATGAAAGCGCTGTATCCCCACGCAGCGGTGCTGGTTCATCCGGAATCGCCGCAGGCGATTGTCGGGATGGCCGATGCGGTGGGCTCTACCAGCCAGCTCATCAACGCCGCAAAAACGCTGCCGCATAAACAGCTTATCGTTGCCACCGATCGCGGCATCTTTTATAAGATGCAGCAGGCGGTACCGGAAAAAGAGCTGCTGGAGGCGCCAACCGCCGGAGAAGGAGCGACCTGTCGCAGCTGCGCCCACTGCCCGTGGATGGCGATGAACGGCCTGCAGGCTATCGCCGAAGGGCTGGAAAAGGGCGGTGAGGCGCACGAAATCTACGTTGACGCTGCGCTTCGTGAAGGCGCGCTGCTGCCGCTTAACCGGATGCTGGATTTTGCGGCTACACTACGTCCTTAAGATGAATAACGCGTAGGAATACGCTCAGGGGAAAAGATGGATTTTTTTAGTACGCAGAATATCTTAGTGCACATCCCGATTGGGGCGGGTGGTTACGATCTCTCGTGGATTGAAGCGGTGGGCACCGTAGCGGGGTTACTCTGTATCTGGCTTGCCAGCCTCGAAAAGATAAGCAACTACGCGTTTGGTCTGATTAACGTCACGCTGTTTGCCATTATCTTTTTCCAGATCCAGCTTTACGCCAGCCTGCTGCTGCAGCTCTTTTTCTTTGCCGCCAATATCTATGGCTGGTATGCATGGTCCCGGCAGACCCAAACGCAGGAGGCCGCGCTACAAATCCGCTGGTTGCCGCTGCCTAAAGCGCTGGCCTGGCTGGCCGTCTGTGTGGTCGCCATTGGCTTAATGACGGTCTATATCAATCCCGTCTTCGCCTTCCTGACAAAGGTGGCCGTCTCGCTGATGCAGAGCCTGGGGATGAACGTGGCGATGCCGGAACTCCAGCCCGATGCATTCCCCTTCTGGGACTCCTGCATGATGGTGCTGTCTATTGTCGCGATGATATTGATGACGCGTAAGTATGTTGAGAACTGGCTACTGTGGGTCGTTATCAACGTGATCAGCGTGGTAATTTTCGCCCTGCAGGGCGTCTGGGCTATGTCGCTGGAGTATATGATCCTGACGGGTATCGCCCTGAACGGTACGCGGATGTGGATAAACAGCGCCCGTCAGCGTGGCTCACGGGCTTTTGCCAGTTAATGATGGTGTGAGTGCGGGGCAGGCTGCGTTTCGCTGAGATGGCAGTCTGGCCCGTTACAACGCTGATATTCCATCTGGATGGTGGCATGGGCAACCTGGTAATGGTGTGCCAGGAAATGGTCAATTTGCCGCAGCAGGGCATCGTGGTCATGCGGCGGAATAACCTGCACGTGAAGCGTCAGCACCGTCTTTTCCCCAACCAGCCAGGCATGAACATGGTGAACGTCCCGTACTTCGGGAATATCCCGCCGCAAATGGCGTTTTAATGCGCCGATATCCAATGCTAAAGGCGCGCCTTCCAGCAGTTCATTCACGCTCTCACGCAGCAGCGCCCATGCGCTGCGTAAAACCAGAATGGATACCAGGACGGAAAGTATCGGGTCGGCAGGCGTCCAGCCGGTATACATAATGATTAACGCGGCGGCAATCGCCCCCACCGAGCCGAGCAGATCCCCCAGCACATGCAGCGCGGCGGCACGCACGTTCAGGTTTTTCTCTTCACTGCCCCGGTGCAGAAGCCAGAAGGAGAGAATATTCGCCAGTAAGCCCGCTATCGCGATAGCCAGCATAGTAAAGCCAGCGACAGGCTGCGGATGATAAAAGCGCTGAAAAGCTTCCCAGACGATTAACAGGGTGATAACCACCAGGGCGATGGCGTTCACAAACGCCGCCAGCGTGGTCAGACGCAGCCAGCCAAAAGTACGTCGCGGGCTGGCGGGCCGTTTAGCAAAATAGACTGCCAGTAAGGCGAACAGTAGCGCTGCGGCATCGGTAAGCATATGCCCGGCGTCCGCCAGCAACGCCAGCGAACCGGAGACAAGCCCACCCACCACTTCAATGAGCATGAAAACAGCCGTAACAGCAAAGGCCAGCAATAGCCGTCGCGCGTTAGCGTCGTGAGGAAGATGCGTATCAGAATGCGAATGTGAATGCGCCATATGTTAGCCGTCCCGTGTTGTTGGCGTTATCAGCGACTTACATCATTGCAGATCTTTTTGAAGTCGGCACAAAAAATTAAGGAGAGCCGTAGCTCTCCTTAATGGAAGACAGATTCACCGTTACTGGGTAGTACCGTCAGTTTTGGTATTGGCGTCGTTATTAATGCCGTCGCCAGTCTGGACTTTTTCGTTAATGTCCGGGCACTTACCATCTTTACACTGAGAATTCTTATGAATCTCATCCTTGGTCATGTTGCTATTGTCCATCCCATTGGTGGTGCCTGAGTTGGTCTGAGGATGCAGCATTGTGCCGTTGGATGTGCCGGTAGTACCTGTAGTACCGGTGGTACCCATGGTGCTGGAGTTAGTACCGGAATTGGTGCCGGTATCCATATTGCCAGGTGCGACGTTCTCTTTTGCATCCGGTGCCATCTGGCCTGCATCCGCCGCGGCGTTTGCCTGGCCGTTATTAGTTTGCGAGGTCGAGTCAGCTGCGAATGCCGCGCCGCTCGCCATTGTCAGGGTAGTCGTCAGTAAAAGCGTCGCTAATTTGTTCATTTTCATCATGATGCTCCTGTTCTGTTCGTTACTGGCCGGGCTATGCACCGGTGAAACGTGCGCGAACGAGTAATCACGCTCAGTGGTGAAAGATACCAAGACTACCTTTTAAGGCAGTATGGAATATCGTAAAAAATAAAAATCAAAGTGTTTACACTTAAAAAGTGTAGCTTTGATCTGGATGAACGCTACTTTCAGGCAGTTTTTTCACCTATTCCAGGAATTTTCTGTCTGTAGTGTAAATTCGCGTTTACACTCTTTGACCGACGAGATAGATTGGAGTGATTGCATTCATTTATTAAGTATGGCGAAGCTGGAAAGAACATGACTTATCAGAACGACGATTTACGCATTAAAGAGATTAATGAGCTATTACCCCCGGTTGCACTTCTGGAAAAATTCCCGGCGACGGAAACCGCTGCAAATACCGTATCGCTTGCCCGCAAAGCTATTCACACTATCCTGAAAGGCCAGGACGATCGTCTGCTGGTGGTCATTGGGCCGTGTTCCATTCATGACCCGGCGGCGGCTAAAGAGTATGCTTCCCGTCTGCTGACCCTGCGTGAAGAGCTAAAGGGCGAGCTGGAAGTGGTCATGCGCGTCTATTTTGAAAAGCCGCGCACCACGATAGGCTGGAAAGGGTTGATAAACGATCCGCATATGGACAACAGCTTCCAGATTAACGATGGCCTGCGTATCGCGCGTAAGCTGCTGCTGGACATCAACGACAGCGGTCTGCCGGCGGCCGGTGAATTTCTGGATATGATCACGCCGCAATACGTCGCCGATCTGATGAGCTGGGGCGCGATTGGCGCACGCACGACCGAGTCACAGGTTCACCGTGAGCTGGCATCTGGCCTCTCATGCCCGGTAGGGTTCAAAAACGGCACCGACGGCACTATTAAGGTCGCCATTGACGCCATCAATGCCGCCAGCGCGCCGCACTGCTTCCTGTCGGTGACCAAATGGGGCCACTCCGCTATCGTCAATACCAGCGGTAACGGCGACTGCCATATCATTCTGCGCGGCGGCAAAGAGCCTAACTATAGCGCCCGCCATGTGGCGGAGGTGAAGCAGGGGCTGGAAAAAGCGGGCCTGGCGCCGCAGGTGATGATCGATTTCAGCCATGCCAACTCCAGCAAGCAGTTCAAAAAGCAGATGGAGGTCGGCGCAGACGTCAGCGCGCAGATTGCGGGCGGCGAAAAAGCGATTATCGGCGTGATGATTGAGAGCCATCTGGTAGAAGGTAACCAGAGCCTGGAGAGCGGCCAGCCGTTAACCTACGGTAAGAGCATCACCGATGCCTGCATTGGCTGGGAAGACACGGATGCCATTCTGCGTCAGCTGGCGGAAGCGGTAAAAGCCCGCCGTAAATAACGTTCTGACAATAAAAAAAGCGTGGAGCCGGGCTCCACGCTTTTTTATATCCGGCGAAAAATTACTTCGCTTTACCCTGGTTAGCGACCGCTGCCGCTTTGGCTGCGATTTCGTCGGCGTTACCCAGGTAGTAATGTTTGATCGGCTTGAAGTTTTCATCGAACTCATACACCAGCGGCACGCCGGTCGGGATATTCAGTTCCAGAATCTCTTCTTCGCTCATGTTATCCAGGTATTTTACCAGCGCGCGCAGGGAGTTACCGTGTGCGGCAATGATAACGCGCTCGCCGCTTTTCAGACGCGGCAGAATGGTTTCATTCCAGTAAGGGATAACGCGATCGATAGTCAGCGCCAGGCTTTCAGTCAGCGGCAGCTCGGACTCGGTCAGTTTAGCGTAACGCGGATCGTGGCCCGGGAAACGCTCATCGTCTTTGGTCAGCGCCGGCGGGGTTACCGCAAAGCCGCGACGCCACTGCTTAACCTGCTCGTCGCCATATTTTTCTGCGGTTTCCGCTTTGTTCAGACCCTGCAACGCGCCGTAGTGACGCTCGTTCAGCTTCCAGGATTTTTCCACCGGCAGCCAGGCCTGATCCAGCCCGTCCAGGATATTCCACAGGGTGTGGATGGCGCGTTTCAGCACGGAGGTGTAGGCGAAGTCGAAGCTGTAGCCTTCCTCTTTCAGCAGCTTACCTGCCGCTTTTGCTTCGCTGACGCCTTTCTCGGACAGGTCAACATCGTACCAACCCGTAAAGCGGTTTTCGTTGTTCCACTGGCTTTCGCCGTGACGAACCAGTACCAGCTTAGTAACAGCCATACACTTACTCCTTCATGAGCCTGATTGAATGATAACAATTCTCATTATATTGCCCACTGATGGGCAGCGGCAACGATTACCCTTAACCATAGCGAAAATAGCGCCTCAGTGTAAGATGCATGTGAAACAGCAGTTATGATTTTGTCGATGACTGGCGGATGTTTGGACGATATGAATAAAAAACCCTCCGGCTGGAGGGTTTTGGCATCAGGCCGGAATAAAGTGATATTCCGTCAGGCTAACGTACTCGTCACCCGGCTGCAGCACACAGTCAGGCTGCGGGAAATCGGGGCGGTTAGGGCTGTCGGGCAGCAGTTCGCTCTCCAGCGCCAGCCCCTGCCATGCGCCATAGGTCGCGTTACCCCGCGCGGGCGTACCCTCAAGGAAATTTCCCGAGTAAAACTGCACCGCCGGCGCGGTTGTGTAGACCGCCATCTGCAATTTTTTATCCGCCGACCAGACCTGCGCCGCCGGTTTGCTGATGTCGCCCTGCGCCTGCAGCAGGAAGGCATGGTCGTAGCCGTTTACCACCCGCTGATCTTCTTCGCTGAGGAAATCTGCCGCGACCGTTTTCGGCTGACGGAAATCAAAGCTGGTCTGCGCCACGCTTTTAAGGCCGCCCGTGGGAATACCCATCGCGTCTACCGGCAGATAGTCGTCCGCCAGCAGCTGCAGCGTATGGTTGCGCACATCGCTCTGCTCGCCGTCGAGGTTGAAATAGGCGTGATTGGTCAGGTTGACCGGGCAGGGCTTGTCGGTGGTGGCGCGATACTCAATGGCCAGACGGTTATCCTCACCTAAACGGTAAAGTACGCTGGCGTTCAGATTGCCGGGGAACCCCTGGTCGCCATCCTGCGAGGTGAGCGACAGCAGCGCTTCGCTGTCATTCTGCCGCTCGATGCGCCAGCGGCGCTTGTCAAAACCCTCTTTGCCGCCGTGCAGCTGGTTTTCACCCTGGCTCGGCGTCAGTGTCCAGGTCTGCCCGTTGAGGGTAAACTGGCTTTTCGCAATGCGGTTAGCGTAGCGACCAATGGACGCGCCCAGGTAGGCGGTCTGCTCAATGTAGTGTTCTGGCGTCGCGCAGCCTAATAGCGCCTCGCGCACCGAGCCATCGTTCAGCGGCACGCGCGCGGAGAGGAGCGTTGCGCCCCAGTCCATCAGGGTGACCACCATTCCCGCGTCGTTGCGCAGCGTAATCAGACGAAACGGCAACCCGTCCGGTGCCGCTCCGGTAGTTTCATTTAGCACTGTCCTGCTCCCTGTGAAGGTTTACATACATAGAAGGTTTCTTTAATGCCGGTTCTGGCTTCGTACTGGCTCTCTACGGCCTGTTTGACCGCGGGCACCAGCGCTTCCGGCACCAGGGCGACCACGCAACCGCCAAAGCCGCCGCCGGTCATCCGAACGCCGCCTTTATCGCCAATGGCCTCTTTGACAATCTCTACCAGCGTGTCGATTTGCGGCACGGTAATTTCGAAATCGTCGCGCATAGAGGCATGAGACTCCGCCATCAGTTCGCCCATGCGCTTAAGGTCACCTTTTTCCAGCGCGCTTGCCGCCTCAACGGTACGGGCGTTTTCGCTCAGCACGTGGCGCACGCGTTTTGCCACCACCGGGTCCAGTTCGCTGGCCACGGCGTTGAACTGGTTGATATCCACATCGCGCAGCGCTTTTTGCTGGAAGAAGCGGGCGCCGGTTTCGCACTGCTGGCGGCGGGTGTTGTATTCGCTCCCCACCAGCGTGCGCTTGAAGTTGCTGTTAATGATGACGATGGATACCCCTTCCGGCATCGATACCGCTTTGCTGCCCAGCGAACGGCAGTCGATCAGCAGGGCGCTGCCTTTCTTGCCCAGGGCGGAGATCAGCTGGTCCATAATGCCGCAGTTACAGCCGACAAACTGGTTTTCCGCCTCCTGGCCGTTGAGGGCGATTTGCGTACCGTCCAGCGGCAGATGATAAAGCTGCTGGAAAACGGTCCCCACTGCAACCTCCAGCGAGGCTGACGAACTCAGACCGGCACCCTGCGGCACATTGCCACTGATCACCAGATCCGCGCCGCCAAAGCTGTTGTCACGGCTTTGCAGATGTTTCACCACGCCGCGCACATAGTTTGACCACTGTTGCGAGTCATGCGCCACAATCGGCGCATCCAGCGAAAACTCATCCTGCTGGTTATCGTAATCCGCGGCGATAACCCGCACGGTGCGGTCATTGCGCGCCGCACAGCTAATGACGGTCTGATAATCGATAGCGCAGGGCAGCACAAAGCCATCGTTATAATCGGTGTGCTCGCCGATCAGGTTGACGCGGCCCGGAGCCTGAATGGTGTGGGTGGCAGGGTAGCCGAATTTTTCAGCAAACAGGGCTTGGGTGTTCTCTTTCAGACTCATAGTTAAACTCCGGATTCGCGAAAATGAATATCACTGACCGCGCGCAGACGCTCGGCGGCTTGTTCCGCCGTCAGGTCGCGCTGTGTCTCGGCAAGCATTTCATAACCCACCATAAATTTACGCACCGTGGCGGAGCGCAGCAGCGGTGGGTAGAAGTGGGCGTGAAGCTGCCAGTGAGCGTTATCGTTATCGTTGAAGGGGGCGCCGTGCCAGCCCATCGAATAGGGGAAGGAGCACTGGAACAGATTGTCATAGCGGCTGGTCAGTTTTTTCAGCGCCAGCGCCAGATCGCTGCGCTGTTCGGCGCTCAGATCCGTCATGCGCAGAATATGCGCCTTCGGCAGTAACAGCGTTTCGAACGGCCAGGCCGCCCAGTAGGGCACCACCGCCAGCCAGTGTTCCGTCTCGACAACCGTACGGCTGCCGTCGCGCAGCTCGCGGCGGGTATAGTCCACCAGCATCGGCGAGCCATACTGATTGAAATAGTCCCGCTGCAGGCGGTCCTCCCGCTCTGCTTCATTCGGCAGGAAGCTGTTAGCCCAGATTTGACCGTGCGGATGCGGGTTAGAGCAGCCCATCGCCGCCCCTTTATTTTCAAACACCTGCACCCAGGGATACTGCTGACCCAGCTCGGCGGTTTGCGTCTGCCAGGTTTTCACCACCTCTTCAAGAGCGCCGACGCTCAGTTCCGGCAGCGTTTTGCTGTGGTCCGGCGAAAAACAGATAACACGGCTGGTGCCGCGCGCGCTCTGGCTGCGCATTAGCGGATCGTCGCTTTCCGGCGCGTCCGGCGTGTCGGTCATCAGGGCGGCGAAATCGTTGGTGAAGACATAGGTGCTGGCGTAGTCCGGGTTTTTATCGCCGGTGACGCGAGTATTACCGGGGCACAGGAAGCAGTCCGGGTCATGGGCCGGGAGCGTCTGCTTAGCAGGCGTCTCCTGCGCCCCCTGCCACGGGCGTTTCGCCCGATGGGGTGAAACCAGAATCCATTGTCCGGTCAGGGGATTGTAACGGCGATGCGGATGATCGACCGGGTTAAACTGTGTCATGACCCTTCCTTTATTCTGCGTAGCCCTGAGGGTGGCGGGACTGCCAGCGCCAGGTATCTTGTGCCATTTCGTCGAGCGTGCGGGTGACGTGCCAGTTCAGCTCTTTATCTGCTTTGCTGGCGTCGGCCCAGTAGGCAGGCAGATCGCCCTCGCGGCGCGGCGCAAAGTGATAATTAATCGGTTTGCCGCAGGCTTTGCTAAAGGCGTTAACCACATCCAGCACGCTGCTGCCGACACCAGCCCCGAGGTTATAAATGTGCACGCCTGCTTTGCCAGCCAGTTTTTCCATGGCCGCAACGTGGCCGTCCGCCAGGTCCATCACGTGGATATAGTCGCGCACGCCGGTGCCGTCGGGGGTAGGGTAGTCGTTGCCAAATACCGCCAGCGATTCGCGCCGTCCTACCGCCACCTGAGCGATATAGGGCATCAGGTTGTTGGGAATGCCCTGGGGATCTTCGCCCATATCCCCTGACGGATGCGCGCCGACCGGGTTGAAATAGCGCAGCAGCGCAATGCTCCAGTCAGGCTGCGCTTTTTGCAGGTCGGTGAGGATCTGCTCGACCATCAGTTTGCTTTTACCGTAGGGGCTTTGCGGCGTACCGGTGGGAAAGCTTTCCACATAAGGGATTTTGGGCTGGTCGCCATAGACCGTGGCGGAGGAGCTGAAAATAAAGTTTTTGACGTTTGCCGCGCGCATTGCGTTTATCAGGCGCAGCGTGCCGTTGACGTTGTTGTCATAGTATTCCAGCGGTTTCGCTACCGACTCACCCACCGCTTTCAGCCCGGCGAAATGGATAACCGCCTCAATGGCGTGGTCGTGCAGGATCTCTGCCAGCAGAGCTTCGTCGCGGATGTCGCCTTCGACAAACAGCGCGCTTTTACCGCCGAGACGTTCGAGAATCGGGACAACGCTGCGCTTACTGTTACACAGGTTATCGAGAATAATGACGTCATGGCCATTTTGCAGCAGTTGTACGCAAGTGTGGCTTCCAATGTAACCGCTACCACCTGTAACCAGAACTCTCATATATCACTCCATCAAGCGTAAGTAATGAATTAACCTTAGCATAACAGAGATGGCAAAAGTGTGATATGCGATAAAATAGTGGAATCGTTTACACTGAACGTTGGAACACAATCGCCATCAATGAGAGGTGATTATAAGCCAGTTAAATGGTTCGGCAGGGAGGCATAAAGTCTGAAAATATCAGAAAAAACAGCGGGCCGGCGCGCCCGCTGTCGGTGTTAAGCGAACTGATACTGCCAGCTATCGCCGTCAGGCACAAACTGCAGGTGATGGGTAATACAGGCGGGCGCGTCAGAAGCATGATGTGAAACAAACAGCAATTGCGTCTCCCCTTCGCCAATCAGCACGTCAACGAAGCGGCGAATCAGCTGTCGGTTCAGCGGGTCGAGACCCTGCAGCGGCTCATCAAGAATGAGCAGCGTCGGGTGTTTGACCAGCGCGCGGACAATCAGCGCCAGCCGCTGCTGCCCCCAGGAGAGGTTGTGAAACGGGGCGTCGGCGGCGCTGGCGCTAAAACCGGCGATATTCAGCCACTGCTGCGCCAGTTTGCGCTGCCTGTCAGAAACCGCCTGATAAATGCCAATTGAGTCAAAGTAGCCAGAGAGCACCACGTTGCGCACGGTGGTACTGACCCGATAATCAAGGTGCAGGCTGCTGCTGACATAGCCAATATGCTTTTTAATATCCCAGATGGTTTCGCCGCTGCCGCGACGGCGGCCAAACAGCGTTAAATCGTTGCTGTAGCCCTGAGGATGATCGCCGGTCACCAGGCTGAGCAGCGTGGATTTGCCCGCGCCGTTAGGCCCGCTGATTTGCCAGTGCTCGCCGGGACCGACGGTCCAGGTCAGATGGTTGATTATGGCCCGGTCGTTATAGGAGACCACGCCATCGTTAAGCACGATAAGCGGCGCGCCGGGGTAAGCTGCTCCCGGGCGGGGGCGCATCCGGCTCCGGCAGCGACATACCCGCCAGATTTTCACTGTGCGCCAGCTGCGCGACCAGCGCCTGGCGCAGCAGGGCGGACTTTTCGCCGGTTTCGGTCAGGGCGCAGTCCGCCAGCACGCCAGCGTGCTGCACAAAATCGGGGATTTCATCGAACCGGTTGAGCACCAGTACCAGGGTGTACCCCTCCTGGTTCAGCTCCGCGAGCAGGTGCGCAAGATTCTCACGGGACTGCACATCCAGGCCGTCAAAAGGCTCGTCAAGAATTAACAGATCCGGCCGGGCCATCAGCGCCTGGCACAGCAGGGTTTTACGCGTCTCGCCGGTGGAAAGATATTTAAAGCGTCGGTTCAGCAGCGGCGTAATGCCAAAGCGTTCCGCTAGCTGGGCGCAGCGCTCCGGGGCGTTGACCTCCATCTGGATGATGTCGGCGGTGGTGCGCCCGGTATCCTCTTCGCCAGGGCTTAGCAAATCGGTATTGTTCCGCTCCCACTCTTCGCTCACCAGTTTTTGTAGCTGTTCAAAGGAGAGCCGGGCAACGCGGGTAAAGGTGCACTGCCGTTCGCCTTTCAGCAGCGTGAGTTCGCCCGCCAGCGCTTTCGCCAGTGCGGACTTGCCGCTGCCGTTAGCGCCGACAAAGGCCCAGCTCTGACCTGCGTGAAGGGCCAGACGTTCAATGGTCAGCGTTCGGGTATCGCTAAGGCGAAACGTGCCTTGCGAAATTTGCAATGATGACATGATGTATCCCATTTTTTGCAGCAATTAGCACAGGGATACGTGTCCGGAGGCGGCTTGTCAATGCGCTTAGCATAACGTGGCGAGAATCACTTTATCGGCATTAAAATATGCGGTGACTTCCTCATCTTCTTTTAGATCTTGCGCCATCTCGCGCGGAACGGTGGCGCAAAGCGACTGGCCATCCGCCAGCGTTACCAACACCTCGCACTGCTGTTCGCCCTGTTCAATATGGCTGACGCGCCCGTAGAGATGGTTATCCGCGCCGCTGATGGTCTGTTTGCCGGCGGCGATGGCCACCCATGGCGCTTTCAGCAGAACCAGCACCTCTTTGCCCGCGGTGAGCGCCAGTCGCTGAACGCTCTGCTCCGTGATAGCCGCTTTAAGCGTGGTGGCGCCGTCGGCCAGCAGCACTTCTACATGCCGCTGTACCGTTTGCGAATCCAGCCCGGTTACCGTACCAAACCACTGGTTGCGGGCGCTGGTCTGCAGGGAGAAGCGGGAGATAGCCGCCAGCAGGCTGTCCAGCGGCATAGCGTCATCATCGCTCAGCACGTCAAAGGCTTTTTGCTGGATCTGCCCGAGCAGATCGTAAAGTTGAATCAGGCGCTGCCCGTAACGGGTCACCTTCGCGCCGCCGCCGCCTTTACCGCCGGTGGCGCGCTCTACCAGCGTCTGCGCGCTAAGCTGGTTCATTTCGTTAATGGCATCCCACGCGCTTTTATAGCTGATGCCCGCGTTTTTCGCCCCCTGGCTTATTGAGCCAGTCTGTTCTATTTGTTTAAGGAGGGCGATACGACGCGGATCGGCAAAAAGCCGCTGCTGGAGTTTGAGGGTAAGAAGAATTTCAGCCTGCATAGCGCGTGTCCTGACGTAAAAGGCTATTGTGACGTAATTCCCCGGCGGCGCAAACGGCGTCGCACAAAAGGAACAGGACTTTACCCGATTCCTGTGTAAAATAGCCCGTCCACAATTTATGGAGTCGACCATGTTAGAGCTATTAAAAAGTCTGGTGTTTGCCGTAATCATGGTCCCCGTGGTGATGGCGATCATCCTGGGGTTGATTTATGGCCTGGGTGAAGTGTTCAACATCTTCTCTGGCTCCGGCAGCCGTCGGGAACGCCCTGCGCAACGTCGCTGATTTCTTAAAACGCCCGCTTTTGCGGGCGTTTTGCTGTTCAGGCTTCTCTTCTTTCCGTCTACATCCTTTTTCCTCTTTATAATTCTTGCGGGGTATAGCCTCACCGCGGGTAAACTCTGTTATCATCGTTATGTTTTTTTATATAACGGTTCTCACAGGAGTTGAAGATGGCAGCTACATGGGTACGACTTTGCATGGGAACGGCGCTGTCGCTCTCGCTTACAGGGCACGCGCTGGCGGACAGCGGGAAGATTACGGTGTTCGCTGCGGCGTCGCTGACTAACGCCATGCAGGATATTGCAACGGCGTATAAAAAAGAGAAAAACGTGGAAGTAGTCTCCTCGTTTGCCTCTTCGTCTACGCTTGCGCGGCAGATAGAAGCCGGTGCGCCTGCGGATCTGTTTATTTCCGCCGATCAAAAATGGATGGACTACGCGGCGGAGAAAAAAAGCATTGATAGCGCATCCCGCGAGACGCTGCTTGGCAACAGCCTGGTTGTGGTCGCGCCGAAAAGCAGCGTCCAGGGCAACGTGACGATTAATGCCAGCACCGACTGGAAAAGCCTGCTCAAAGGCGGACGACTGGCGGTAGGCGACCCGGATCATGTTCCTGCCGGGATTTATGCCAAAGAGGCGCTACAAAAGCTGGGCGCATGGGAAACGCTTTCGCCGAATCTGGCCCCGGCGGAGGACGTGCGCGGCGCGCTGGCGCTGGTGGAACGCAGTGAAGCGCCGCTGGGGGTGGTTTACGGCTCCGACGCGGTCGCCAGTCAGGGCGTCAAAGTGGTGGGCACCTTCCCGGAATCCTCCCATAAAAAAGTGGAATACCCGGTTGCCATCGTTGATGGGCATAAAAACGCGACGGTAAGCGCATTTTATGATTACCTGAAAGGGCCGGAAGCCTCCGCTATTTTTAAACGTTACGGATTTACGACACGCTAATGATACTCACCGATCCTGAATGGCAGGCCGTACTGCTGAGCCTGAAAGTCTCTTCTCTTGCCGTGGTATTCAGTTTGCCCTTTGGGATCTTCTTCGCCTGGCTGCTGGTGCGCTGCTCCTTTCCGGGCAAAGCGTTACTCGACAGTCTGTTGCATCTTCCGCTGGTGCTGCCGCCGGTTGTCGTGGGATATCTGTTGTTAATCGCCATGGGGCGGCGCGGTTTTATCGGCGAGCGGCTCTATGAGTGGTTTGGTATTACGTTTGCCTTTAGCTGGCGCGGGGCGGTGCTGGCGGCGGCGGTGATGTCTTTCCCGCTGATGGTGCGGGCGATCCGCCTGGCGCTGGAGGGGGTCGACATGCGCCTTGAACAGGCGGCGCGTACCCTGGGGGCCGGGCGCTGGCGCGTCTTTTTTACCATCACGCTGCCGCTGACGCTGCCGGGCATTATTGTCGGTACGGTGCTGGCGTTTGCCCGCTCGCTCGGTGAGTTCGGCGCGACCATTACCTTTGTGTCGAATATTCCCGGTGAGACGCGAACCATTCCTTCGGCCATGTACACGCTGATTCAGACCCCGGGCGGCGAAGGGGCGGCGGCGCGGCTGTGCGTGATTTCGATCGTCCTGGCGCTGATATCGCTGCTTGTTTCTGAATGGCTGGCGCGGATCAGCCGTCAACGGACGGGGGGATAAGCCATGCTGGCGCTCAATTTTACCCAGACGCTGGGTGCTCACCGTTTACAGGTTGCTGAAAACCTTCCTGCCAGCGGTATTACCGCCGTGTTTGGCGTTTCCGGGGCAGGGAAGACGTCGCTGATTAACGCGATCAGCGGTTTAACCCGCCCGGAGCAGGGGCGCATTGTGCTTAATGACCGCGTGCTGTTTGATGCGCAAAAGCGCATCTGCCTGCCGCCAGAAAAGCGTCGGGTCGGCTATGTGTTTCAGGATGCGCGCCTTTTCCCGCACTATAAGGTACGGGGTAACTTACGTTACGGCATGGCGAAATCGATGCACGCCCAGTTCGATAAGCTGGTGGCGCTGCTGGGTATTGAGCCGCTGCTCGACCGCCTGCCGGGGGGGCTTTCCGGCGGCGAAAAACAGCGCGTCGCTATTGGCCGCGCGCTGCTGACTGCACCCGAGCTTTTGCTGCTGGACGAGCCGCTGGCCTCGCTGGATATCCCTCGCAAACGTGAACTGCTGCCTTATCTGCAGCGGCTCACGCGGGAGATTAATATCCCGATGCTCTACGTCAGCCATTCGCTGGATGAAATTTTGCACCTCGCCGATAAGGTGCTGGTGCTGGAATCCGGCGAGGTAAAAGCCTTTGGCAATCTGGAGGATATCTGGGGAAGCCGGATTATGCACCCGTGGCTGCCGCAGGAGCAGCAGAGCAGCGTGCTGAAAGTGAGCGTACTTGAACATCACCCCCATTACGCAATGACGGCGCTGGCGTTGGGCGACCAGCACCTCTGGGTGAGCAGGCTGGACCGTCCGGCGCAAAGCGCCGTGCGGGTACGGATTCAGGCGACAGATGTGTCGCTGGTGCTGCAGCCGCCGGTCGGCACCAGCATTCGCAATGTGCTGCGGGCGAGGGTGGCCCACTGTTTTGATGTCGAAGGCCAGGTGGAAGTCCAGCTGGAGGTGGCGGGCCGCACGCTGTGGGCGCGTATCAGCCCCTGGGCCCGCGATGAGCTTGGCATTAAAGCGGGTCTCTGGCTGTACGCGCAGATCAAAAGCGTTTCAATAACCGCCTGATTACAGCAGCTCGCTTGCAATAAAGCGGGCGATATCTACCTGATTGCAGCAGGGGCTTGCCTGTAAGGCATTAAATTGCAAGACGCGAAAGTATTTAAACATAAACTCTGAATGACGTTTATGACGACCTCACAACGCAAATATTAAAAATATTTTTTGTTAGTCATTTCTGAACATGGATTAATAACATGACCTGATTAAGGTGGGTTTTAGCGGCTGCGTTAATTATCTGACCACGACTTGATAGATTCATCATTTACAGCATGTTTATTAACACTACATGGTTTTTAGGATAAATCCCAACACTGGTCGGTTTTCTAACCATTAACACCGCTCTATGATAGTAGCAATGGTAATCATACTTAGAGATTAATTATGGATACGGTTGAGGAGTTGAATGGAACGTACTTCTATGCGGGTAAATCAAATTTAACTGCTGCTGAAATGTTTTTCATGGTCTTTTGCGAGAAGACTATAGAACAATTTGGGTTAGGAGTTGCAGATTTTGGTGCAGTTATAGGAATAGTTTCAGGGCGAAATGTTCTGACTACGCGCACTAAACCCGGTGGGACTATTTTGGGCACATCCTATGCGTCAAAGGCATCCAGGGCAGTGTTTAAAAAAGCGAAATTTCCATTCGGCATGAAGCTGCCAACATGGTTAGGGGGTTATACTCCATGGACTGTAAGAAAACAAATGGTGCGCAATATTGCTCCATTTGTTGGACGAACCATACCGCTAATCGGTGTGTTAATACTTGCAAATGATGTTTCTCAAATTGTTTACCGAACTATCAGTGAGTACAATGCTATTGCCAGAGGAAACGATAAACTATGGTAGAGAATATAGAGAAGCGGGTATACGAAATCGTTCGCCCATATGCAGGAGTATATGTGTTTTCTGCTAAACCTGTCCCGTTAACCCCAGAAACAGATTTAGATACTGACCTGTCTATAGATGACCTTGAAGCGGAGGAACTCATGGAACAATATTTCAGTGAGTTTAAGGTAGATAAAGGCAATTTTAATATAAAAAAATATTATCCTGAGACACCGATTTCATGGAACATTTTCAAGAAAACAGAGCCTGTATTGGTGCCTGACTTTACGATAGGCATGTTAATTGAGTCAGCTAAAGCGGGCAGGTGGTTATACGATTAATATTATGGATGCTCTTAAATTATTATTGTACGCATCGCATAATATAATAAATTAGAATCACACGTTTTGCGTAATGTTAACAAAGTGATTGTTAACGACATCCGCTATTCCAGCTTCTGTATTGTCACCAATAATTAAATCAGCTATTGCTTTGACTTCATCCACAGCGTTACCCATTGCAACGCCCAGGCCAGCATTCGTCAACATACTTAGATCGTTATAGTTATCACCAAACGCTATAACCTGGCTCATAGACAAACCCTGTGATTCAACCCATTGCGTCAGGCGTTTACCCTTACTGTTTCCGGCCTGGGCTATATCTACCTGGTCGTGCCAGGACCACTCACAAGCAAGCCCTAATTCACGTTCTACAATCTGTCCAAAATTCTGTAGTTTCTCAGTGTCAGCATCGGTAAGCGCGAATTTCCAAATAGCATTGACATTTTGCGATGCTTCACGAAGAGAGGACACTTTTCTGAATATGGGGCGTTGTGATTCTGGAAGGGACTTAGCCCATAGTTCTGTACGGATAATATGCCCTGTTGGCTCCTGATAGAACATACCATCATCAGCATACATCAGGCTGTGAACATTGTAACTATTGAGTAAATCAACTAATAGTGAAGCTTGATCTGCTTTTAAAGGGTCTGCCGCAATCACGCTGTTGGTATTGTAATCGTACAATAAAGCACCATTACAGCATATTGCGGGCGTATTCAGTCCCAAAGCCTGGTAAAAAGGATGGATTGCAACATAATGGCGTCCGGTCACGATTACCACTTTTGCACCAGATTTCCGGGCATTTTGTAGGGCAGTTAGTGATTCAGAAAGAATCTTTTTTTCGGGCGTTAAAAGCGTCCCGTCCAAATCAAGGGCAATAATTTTATAGTCCATGTTCTTCACTGTAAAAGGTTTGATGTTATGTCAATAGTACATCGCTAAACTCATACTTCAAAACAATCACCAGGCCGACGCAGTTCTTGATACAGTACTGGGAGAGTCAGCCTCTACTAACGGTTGCTATTACAATAAATTGCAGGCGTTTCCAGGGCCAGCGCCTGATAAAAAGGGTGGATAGCGACGTGATGCCGGCCGGTGACAATGATCGGCTGATGTCCGGCGGCCTTCGCCCGTGAGAGCGCTTCGACGGTGGCTGGAAGGCGCGTTTTTTTGGGGGTGAGCAGAGTGCCGTCTAAATCGAGGGCGATTACGCGCGAAGTCATGTCTTTTTCCGTGGTCAATGATGAAATTCAGTTTCTTACGATGGTACACCCTGCCGCGCTATGGGCAAAATTTGCGGGTGAAATTCTGCATTCACCACGAAAAAGGGCTATCCTGGTAACTTAACGCCGTATTGAGGAGAGGAGTATTCATGAAACAAACCGTTTATACCGCCAGTCCGGAGAGTCAGCAGATCCATGTCTGGCGTCTGAACTCAGAAGGGACCCTGACGCTCGTTCAGGTTGTTGATGTTCCCGGCCAGGTCCAGCCGATGGTTATCAGCCCCGACAAGCGTTACCTCTACGTGGGCGTACGCCCGGAATTCCGCGTTATTGCTTACCGAATCGCGCCGGACGACGGGGCGCTGACCATGACCGCAGAGGCTTCGCTTCCCGGCAGCCCGACTCATATCTCTACCGACCACAGCGGTCGTTTCCTGTTCAGCGGTTCCTATAACGCAGGCTGCGTGAGCGTGACCAGTCTTGAGGACGGTATTCCCACCACTACCCTGGATGTGGTTGAGGGGCTGGAGGGCTGCCACTCCGCCAATATCTCCCCGGATAACCGCACCCTGTGGGTACCGGCGCTGAAACAGGACCGCATCTGCCTGTTTACCCTGAGCGATGATGGCAATCTGCAGCCGCAGGAGCCTGCGGAAGTGAATACCGTGGAAGGGGCAGGGCCGCGCCATATCGCTTTCCATCCGAACAAGCGTTTTGCATACTGCGTCAATGAACTCAACAGTTCGGTAGATGTGTGGCAGTTAAGCAATGCCCACGGCAATATCGAATGCGTGCAGACGCTGGATATGATGCCTGCCGATTTTGCCGATACCCGTTGGGCGGCGGATATTCATATTACCCCGGATGGTCGCCATCTTTATGCCTGCGACCGTACCGCCAGCCTGATCACCATTTTCAGCGTCTCAGAAGACGGCAGTATTCTGGCGGTAGAAGGGCACCAGCCTACCGAAACGCAGCCGCGCGGTTTCAATATCGATCACAGCGGCAAATTCCTTATTGCCGCAGGCCAGAAGTCGCACCATATCGCGCTGTATGAAATCAGCGGCGCGCAGGGGCTGCTGACGGAAAAAGGCCGCTATGCGGTAGGGCAGGGGCCGATGTGGGTCGTGGTTAACGCCTGGTAACGGGCAAAAAAAACCTCGCCGCGGCGAGGTTTTTTATTGACTTACTTCTTCGGCTCTGCCACAACCTGGCTGCCGACGCCGCGGTTGTTGAACTCCCACATACGGTTAAAGCGCGCGTCGTTCAGTTCGCGCTGGACGTTGCCTTTATCGTCCGTTGCCCCGGTGTTGCCCGCAAAAGCGCGGCCGGATACGGCGGCGTCGCCCCACGGTTTCGCCAGATTAAAGCCTTCGTTAATCACGCTGTCGCGGATAACGACCTGGCCATTGGTGTTGCCGTCAACATCCAGCGAGCGGCCCAGCTGCGCTACGCCGTCGCCGGCGGCGTTAAAGCGGCTGTTGATAGCGAGGAAGCCAAAGTTAACGCTTGAGAGGGTCGCGGGGGCGAAGACATACGCTTCCTGCTGAGTCCGTGAGTTGACCACCTGGAACTGGGTGTTATCAAACACCACCGCGCCGCGGCCCGCCACCATATCCACATCACCTTCTACATAGCTGTTGGTCACCAGAGTACGGGTCTGGCGATCGGTGCGCAGCGTATTATCCACGCCGCTGTTGGTCACGAAGAAGGTGTTCTGGCGGCCAAGAATGTTCACATTGTTCAGCTGAACTTTATCGCCATCGCTGCGAAACGCCACGGCCTGGTGATTGCCCGCGTCCACGCTATCGCCCAGCGCGTTCTGAATGGTCAGGTTCTGCAGCTGCAGGCCATTATTTTGCGACCAGAATACGGCGGAGCACATCACGCCGACGGCGGCGTTACGTTTGCTCTGGCAGTTATCGAACATATACCAGGCCGGTTTGCCCGGCATATATTTGCCCGACGGATTAACCAGCCTGCGCCAGCTTGCACTGTCCATTTCGGAATCAACAGCAAGGCTGATTTTGACATCCAGCGCTTTTTCGCCGGTACCGTAAATGGTCACGCTGCCCGAAGCGGCAGGGACAAACACGGTGCCTTCATATTCACCCGGCATCACCGCAATATACTGGCGTTCGCTGGAGTGCTTATTGATGGCGGCATCCACCGCTGCCTGAATAGTGGTATGGGTCACGCCGGGGGTTCCCGCCGGGCCGACCACAAAGTTCGCCTGTGCCGGAATGCGAATCGCATACGGTTTCCACGCCTGCGCGCCAGGCGTCAGGGAGGAGAAATAGTTATCGACCACGAAGTTTTTCGCTTCGCCCGCGGTGAGGACAGGGCGTGCAGAGGTGCCCGGCGCGGTTTGTTGAGAAGGCTGTTGATCCGGCGGCGTTGAGCTACAGGCGCTCAGTGTCGCGCCAAAAGCCAGTGCCAGCGTCAGACGAGATACCGTGGATGTGTTCAAGTGGTGCTCCAGCTGTGCAAGTTTAGTGAAATGTCCCAGAAGCCTGCTTTTTTATACTAAGTTGAGCGAAACGGGAAGCCGATTGTGCAAATCGGCTTCAAATGTCGCGTTTTTAGCTGAAAAGGGCGGTAATAGAGGCGCTACCAAGGGAGTGAAAATGGACGTTGAAACCTACCATCGCGCCGCTCGCTTCTTCATCTATCTCCAGTGATGCGACATCCAGCGCATGGACGGTGAAAATATAGCGGTGCGTTTCCCCCTTCGGCGGGGCCGCGCCGCCGTAGCCCGCTTTGCCGAAGTCGGTACGGGTCTGAATTGCGCCGTCTGGCAGCGCGCTCTGCCCGGAGCCCGCTCCCTGTTGCAGCACGCGGGTATCGGCAGGCAGATTTGCTACCACCCAGTGCCACCAGCCGGAGCCGGTGGGGGCGTCGGGATCGTAACAGGTGACGACAAAACTTTTGGTGCCGCCGGGCACCTCATCCCAGGCAAGGTGCGGCGAAATGTTATCGCCGTCGTAGCCCATACCGTTAAAAACATGCCGGTGCGGCAGCTTATGGCCGTCGCGTAGATCGTGGCTGACCAGCTTCATGCTCCCTCCTGTCAACGATGCAGTAACTTCAGCAGCTCCTGCGCGGTGGCGGCAGAAGAGGCCGGGTTCTGGCCGGTAACCAGATGACCATCGGTCACGACATATTCGCCCCAGTCTTCGCCGCGTTCATACAGGCCGCCTGCCTCTTTCAGCGCCTCTTCTACCAGAAACGGCACGACGTTGGTCAGGCCGACGCCTTCTTCTTCGCTGTTGGTAAAGCCGGTGACCCGTTTCCCCTCCACCAGCGGGCTACCGTCGGGCTTATGGGTGTGGCGTAACACGCCGGGCGCATGGCAGACGGTGGCAACCGGTTTGCCTTCGGCCCAGAATTTTTCGATCAGGGCGATGGAGACAGGGTGCTCGGCCAGATCCCACAGCGGGCCGTGGCCGCCGGGATAAAAGACCGCTTCATAGTCGCTGGCGACGATATCGCTCAGTTTACGGGTGTTAGCCAGCGCCTGCTGCGCCTCTTTATCCTGGCGAAACCGCTCGGTATCCTGGGTTTGCGCATCCGGGGCGTCGCTTTTCGGATCTAACGGCGGCTGTCCGCCTGCGGGCGAGGCCAGCGTGACGTCAATACCCGCATCACGAAAGACATACCAGGGCGCGGCGAATTCCTCAAGCCAGAAGCCGGTTTTCTGCCCGGTGTCGCCCAGAGCGTCATGGGAAGTCAGTACCATTAATATCGCCATTTTTCCTCCTGATTCCGGGATAAGTTAACTCCAGAGTGTAGTGCATCCCTGCATAAATGGCGGCGGATCAGGCGATAAACATCGCCTCATTGCGCACGGCATCCTTAACGGCCTGGGTGAGACGGCGCAGCTGATCCGGCTGAATAATATAGGGCGGCATCAGGTAGATAAGCTTGCCAAACGGACGGATCCATACCCCTTGCGCAACGAAGAATTGTTGCAGCGCCGCCATATTTACCGGCCGGGTAGTTTCCACCACGCCGATTGCGCCGAGTACCCGCACATCGGCGACGTTTTCGCACGCCCGCACGGGGGAGAGCTCAGCGCGTAGCTGGGCTTCAATCCCGGCGACCTGCTGCTGCCACTCACCGGATTCCAGCAGCGACAAACTGGCGGAGGCGACCGCGCAGGCCAGCGGGTTGCCCATAAATGTGGGGCCATGCATAAAACAGCCCGCCTCACCGTGGCTGATGGTGTCGGCCACCTGACGAGTGGTGAGGGTGGCGGACAGGGTCATGGTGCCGCCGGTTAACGCTTTACCGAGGCACAAAATGTCCGGCGCGATACCGGCGTGTTCGCAGGCAAACAGCCTGCCGGTGCGGCCAAAACCGGTGGCAATTTCATCAGCAATCAGCAGGATGCCCTCGCGGTCGCACATTTTGCGGATGCGACGGAGCCACTCGGGGTGATACATCCGCATCCCGCCGGCCCCCTGGACAATGGGCTCCACGATCACCGCCGCAATCTCATGGCGGTGGGCAGCCATCAGGCGGGCGAAGGCCACCATGTCGCGCTCATCCCATTCACCGTCCATCCGGCTTTGCGGCGCGGGGGCAAAGAGGTTTTCCGGCAGGTAGCCCTGCCACAGGCTGTGCATGGAGTTGTCCGGGTCGCAGACTGACATCGCGCCGAAAGTGTCGCCGTGGTAGCCGTGACGAAAGGTCAGGAAGCGCTGGCGCGGCTCGCCTTTCGCCTGCCAGTACTGCAACGCCATTTTCATCGCCACTTCCACCGCCACCGAGCCGGAATCGGCAAGGAACACGCACTCCAGCGGCGCGGGGGTCATCGCCACCAGCTTGCGGCACAGGCTGACGGCGGGCGCGTGAGTAATGCCGCCAAACATCACGTGCGACATGGCGTCAATCTGGCTTTTCATCGCCGCATTCAGCTGCGGGTGGTTGTAGCCGTGGATCGCCGCCCACCAGGAGGACATGCCATCCACCAGCCGTTCGCCGCTGGCCAGGAACAGTTCGCAGCCTTCGGCGCGCGCTACTGGATAGACCGGCAGGGGAGAGGTCATGGAGGTGTAAGGGTGCCAGATATGGCGCTGGTCAAATGCGAGATCGTCCGGGGTCATAATCGACTTGTAAACCAAATTAAAAACATTTAGGTTTACAAGACTACACGATTCCCACAACAAAACGTAGAAAATTATGACGACTCATTCTCGCTGGACACTGTCGCAAGTCACCGAATTATTTGAAAAACCGCTTTTGGATCTGCTGTTTGAAGCTCAGCAGGTGCACCGCCAGCACTTCGATCCCCGTCAGGTGCAGGTCAGCACGCTGCTGTCGATTAAAACCGGTGCCTGCCCGGAGGACTGCAAATACTGCCCGCAAAGCTCGCGTTATAAAACCGGGCTGGAGGCGGAGCGCCTGATGGAAGTGGAGCAGGTGCTGGATTCGGCGCGTAAGGCCAAAAATGCCGGTTCCACCCGCTTCTGCATGGGGGCGGCGTGGAAAAACCCGCACGAGCGCGACATGCCCTATCTTGAACAGATGGTGCAGGGCGTCAAGGCGATGGGGCTGGAGGCCTGTATGACCCTCGGCACCCTCGATGAATCGCAGGCGCAGCGCCTTGCCAGCGCCGGGCTGGATTACTACAACCATAACCTCGACACCTCGCCGGAGTTCTACGGCAATATCATCACCACCCGCTCTTACCAGGAGCGACTCGACACGCTGGACAAAGTACGCGATGCCGGGATCAAGGTCTGTTCCGGCGGTATTGTCGGGCTGGGTGAAACGGTAAAAGACCGGGCCGGTCTGCTGCTACAGCTGGCTAACCTGCCGACGCCGCCGGAGAGCGTCCCCATCAACATGCTGGTGAAGGTGAAAGGGACGCCGCTGGCGGATAATGACGATGTGGACGCCTTTGATTTTATCCGCACCATTGCGGTGGCGCGCATCATGATGCCGCAGTCTTACGTGCGCCTCTCCGCCGGGCGCGAGCAGATGAACGAGCAGACGCAGGCGATGTGCTTTATGGCCGGGGCCAACTCCATCTTCTACGGCTGCAAGCTGCTGACCACGCCGAACCCGGAAGAGGATAAAGATTTGCAGCTGTTCCATAAGCTGGGGCTGAACCCGCAGCAAACCGCCGTGCTGGCGGGGGATAACGAACAGCGCGCGCGGCTGGAGCAGGCGCTGATGACCCCGGACACCGATACGTATTACAACGCGGCAGCGGTATGAGCTGGCAGCAAAAAATCGACGCGGCGCTAAGCGAGCGTCGTTCCACTGACACCCTGCGCCGTCGTCACGCGGTGTCGCAGGGGGCCGGGCGCTGGCTTATTGCCGACGGTTGCAAATACCTGAATTTTTCCAGCAATGACTATCTGGGGCTGAGCCAGCACCCGCAGGTAATCCGCGCCTGGCAGCAGGGGGCTGAACGCTTTGGCGTCGGCTCCGGCGGCTCCGGCCACGTCAGCGGCTACACCACTGCCCATCAGGCGTTTGAAGAAGAACTGGCGGACTGGCTGGGCTACCCGCGCGCGCTGCTGTTCATCTCCGGTTTTGCCGCCAACCAGGCGCTGATTGCCGCGCTGATGGCCAAAGAGGACAGGATTATTGCCGACAGGCTTAGCCACGCCTCGCTGCTGGAAGCCGCCAGCCTCAGCCCGGCGCCGCTTCGCCGCTTCAGCCATAACGACACGCAGCACCTGGCGCGACTGCTTGCGGCCCCCTGTCCGGGGCAGCAGCTGGTGGTGACCGAGGGGGTGTTCAGTATGGATGGCGACAGCGCGCCGCTACGGGAAACAGACCGGGCGGCGCGGGCGCAAAACGGCTGGCTGCTGGTGGACGATGCCCACGGTATTGGCGTGGTCGGGGAGGCGGGGCGCGGCAGCTGCTGGCAACAGCAGGTGCGGCCGGATCTGCTGGTGGTGACCTTTGGCAAAGGCTTTGGCGTCAGCGGGGCGGCGGTGCTCTGTAGTGAAAGCGTGGCGGCGTACCTGCTGCAATTCGCCCGCCACCTCATCTACAGCACCAGTATGCCGCCTGCGCAGGCCCAGGCGCTAAGCGCCGCTCTGGCGTTAATTCGCGGGGAAGAGGGAAGGGCGCGCCGGGAAAAGCTGACGGCGTTGATTCAGCGTTTTCGCTCGGCGGTCAGTACCCGCGAGTTTACCCTTGCGGATTCGCAAAGCGCCATTCAACCGCTGATTGTCGGGGAGAATGGCCGCGCGCTACAGCTTGCCGATGCGTTACGCCGCCAGCAGTGCTGGGCGACGGCCATCCGCCCGCCAACCGTGCCCGCCGGCACCGCCCGCCTGCGGCTGACCCTTACCGCCGCCCATGAACCGCAGGATATCGACCAGTTGCTGGAGGTGCTGCATGGCGCAGGTCAATAAACAGGCCATCGCGGCCGCGTTTGGCCGCGCGGCGACCCATTACGAGCAGCATGCCGGACTGCAGCGGCAGAGCGCCGACGCGCTGCTGGCCCTGTTGCCGGAGCGGGCTTTCCCTCGCGTTCTGGACGCAGGCAGCGGGCCGGGGCGGATGAGCCGTTACTGGCGCGAGCGGGGCAGCGCGGTGACGGCGCTGGATCTCTCACCGCAGATGCTGGATGTGGCGCGCAGTCAGAACGCGGCGCATCAGTACATTGCCGGGGATATTGAATCCTTGCCGCTGGCGGACGCGCGCGTCGATCTGGCCTGGAGCAACCTCGCCGTACAGTGGTGCGGCGACCTGCAGCGGGCATTAAGCGAACTCTACCGGGTAGTGCGCCCCGGCGGGGTGGTGGCCTTTACCACCCTGGCACAAGGGTCGCTGCCGGAGCTGCGCCTGGCGTGGCGGGCGGTTGACGCGCGGCCGCATGCCAACCGCTTCTTAGCCGAAGCCCGCATCCGGGAAGCCGCCGACACATGGCGCGGGCGGTACCAGATGCAGACGATCACGCTGTGGTTCCCCGATGCGCTGAGCGCGATGCGTTCGCTGAAAGGCATCGGCGCGACCCATCTGCATGAAGGGCGCGAGCAGCGCGTACTGACCCGCACTCAGCTCAGGCAGCTCCAGCTGGCCTGGCCGCAGCAGCAGGGGCAATTTCCCCTGACGTACCATCTTTTTCTGGGAGTACTCACCCGTGACTGAACGCTATTTTGTTACCGGCACCGATACCGAAGTGGGCAAAACCGTTGCCAGTTGCGCGCTGTTGCAGGCGGCAACGATGCAGGGCTACCGGACGGCCGGTTATAAGCCCGTCGCCTCCGGCAGCGACATGACGACGGAGGGCTTACGCAACAGCGATGCGCTGGCGCTACAGCGTAACAGCAGCGTGGCGCTGGATTACGCCGCCGTTAACCCCTATACCTTCGCCGAGCCGACGTCGCCGCATATTATCAGCGCGGCGGAAAAACGGCCGATCCTGGCCTCGTCCCTTTCTGCGGGCCTGCGTGCGATAGAAGCCCGCGCTGACTGGGTGCTGGTAGAAGGGGCAGGGGGCTGGTTTACGCCGCTTTCAAAAACGCTGACCTTCGCCGACTGGGTGCAGGCGGAGCGGCTACCGGTTATTCTGGTCGTGGGGGTGAAGCTCGGCTGCATTAATCACGCGATGCTCACCGCGCAGGCGGTCCGCCAGGCGGGGCTACCGCTGGCAGGCTGGGTTGCCAACGATGTGCAGCCGCCGGGCCAGCGGCACGCGGAGTATCTCGCCACGCTACGGCGCATGTTGCCAGCCCCTTGCCTTGGGGAGATCCCCTGGCTTGGGCATGCGCCGCAGGATAAAGCGTGCGGGCAGTATCTGAACCTTAACCTGCTGACTCCGGCGGCAGCCAGTGCGACAGCATCTGCTCATCCAGCTGTCTGACCTCGCCCTGGGCGACGGTTCGTCCCCGGTGGAGCAGACAAAAACGATCGGCGACCCGGCGAATAAACGACAGCTGCTGCTCCGCCAGGAGAATCGTCATGCCGAAGTCGTGATTCAGCCGGACGATTAAGTTGCCCAGCTTATGGATAAACGCCTGCCCCAGCCCACGGGTAGGCTCATCCAGAATGAGCAGACGCGGGCTGTTGACCAGCGCCCGCGCCACGGCCAGCTGATGCTGGTTATCTTCTGACAGCGCTGCGCCTTTCATCTGGCGCAGGGAGTAAAGCTCCGGAAACAGCGCGTAGATATCGGCGCTCAGCGCGCTGCGCGGAGCGCTTCCCGCCAGCATCGCTATCTGCAAATTCTCTTCTACCGTCAGCTGCGAAAAGATGCGCCTGTCCTGCGGTACATAGCCAATCCCCATTGCGCTGCGATGTTCCGCCTGCAGGCCAAGCAGATCGCGCGGCGGGGAACCCGCCTCCTGCCACACCATGCTGCCGCTCTCTACCGGTAGATAGCCTGCGATACAGTTGATCAGGGTTGTTTTGCCCATACCGGGCATGCCGATAACGGAGTTACAGACGCCCGGCGTGAGATCGAGGTCGACATTCCACAAAGTATGCTGGTCGCCGTAATACTGGTTCACTGCACGTAAACTCAACATGCTCCGCTCCTGTTTCACATTAGGTGAAACCAGAGAAGTGCAAAAGGCTTGCCAGAAGGCGGGTCAGGCGTTTTTTTCGGAAGGCGCTGAACAAAAAGTGATATAAAACGCCTTTTTACCGGAGCGGGGTGAAATCCTCTGCACTCTGCCGGTGCCGCGCTGGCGGGTTATGGTGCAGCTAACGTGGAAAATCTCAGAAATAACCCGCAGAAAAAGTCGGTTTTGATAGCACTTTTCCTGCAAAAAATAGCGATAAAAATTTTTTAATCCTGCCGCTGCGCTCGCCGTCGGGTTTGCGGCGACTGGCGAGGCGTCGGGCCTGGAAGCACTTATCCACTATTCCTGTGGATAACCTTGTGTATTAGAGTTAGAAAAACGGCGACAAGCGAGTAAATACGCGGCCTGCGCCCGAATTGGCGCGAAAGCCGTCTTTTCCTGAATGTTTTTACAGATCAATTAGTTGAATAAAAGCAATGGTTGTAAGAAAAGTGTCACCCGCTGCCACAAAACTTTCATTACACAACTTGACAACTGTTAAAAAATGAATTTTTTTGGGGATAACCCGTCCCGCTGGTGTTTTGTTCTGTCTGGCTCGCTGCCAGCGCTTCGTTTCTTTTATAACACTGTTTTTTCATCCAGTATAATTTATTGGCAAATCCCGCTGTGGTGAGTAAAATTACTTACCTGTCCGCCCCCTTCATCAGGTCGTTGTCCATGAGTAAACCGTTCAAACTGAATTCCGCGTTTCGCCCTTCGGGCGATCAGCCAGAAGCCATTCGTCGCCTGAAAGAGGGGCTGGAGGATGGGCTGGCGCATCAAACCTTACTGGGGGTAACCGGCTCGGGGAAAACATTCACCGTGGCCAATGTGATTGCCGACCTGCAGCGCCCAACGATGGTTCTGGCCCCTAATAAAACCCTGGCCGCCCAGCTTTATGGCGAGATGAAAGAGTTCTTCCCGGACAACGCGGTGGAATATTTCGTCTCCTATTACGACTACTATCAGCCTGAGGCCTACGTACCCAGCTCCGATACGTTTATTGAAAAAGATGCTTCGGTGAACGAACACATCGAACAGATGCGCCTGTCGGCGACCAAGGCGCTGCTGGAGCGCCGTGATGTCGTGGTGGTGGCGTCGGTTTCGGCAATTTACGGCCTGGGCGATCCGGACCTCTATCTCAAGATGATGCTGCATCTGACGAAAGGGATGATTATCGATCAGCGGTCGATTTTGCGGCGTCTGGCCGAGCTGCAATATACCCGTAACGACCAGGCGTTCCAGCGCGGCACCTTCCGCGTGCGCGGCGAGGTTATCGATATCTTCCCGGCGGAGTCAGACGATATCGCCCTGCGCGTCGAGCTATTTGATGAAGAGGTCGAGCGGCTGTCGCTTTTCGACCCGCTAACCGGCCACGTCGAGTCGGTGATTCAGCGCTTTACCGTCTACCCGAAAACCCACTACGTCACCCCGCGCGAGCGTATTTTGCAGGCGATGGAGGAGATAAAAGACGAGCTGGTGGACCGGCGCAAGACCCTGCTGGCGAACAACAAGCTGCTGGAAGAGCAGCGGCTTAGCCAGCGTACCCAGTTCGACCTGGAGATGATGAACGAGCTGGGCTACTGCTCCGGTATCGAAAACTACTCCCGTTACCTCTCCGGGCGCGGGCCTGGCGAGCCGCCGCCGACGCTGTTTGATTATCTTCCGGCGGACGGCCTGCTGGTGGTGGACGAATCCCACGTCACCATTCCGCAAATCGGCGGCATGTACCGCGGTGACCGCGCGCGTAAAGAGACGCTGGTAGAGTATGGTTTCCGCCTGCCGTCGGCGCTGGATAACCGCCCGCTGAAATTTGAAGAGTTTGAGGCGCTGGTGCCGCAAACGATCTATGTCTCGGCGACGCCGGGCAATTATGAGCTGGAAAAATCGGGCGACGAAATTGTCGACCAGGTGGTGCGGCCCACCGGGCTGCTCGATCCGATTATCGAAGTACGCCCGGTGGCGACGCAGGTGGACGACCTGCTGTCGGAAATCCGCAAGCGTGCCGCTATCAACGAGCGCGTGCTGGTGACCACCCTCACCAAGCGGATGGCGGAAGATTTAACCGAGTATCTGGAAGAGCACGGCGAGCGTGTACGCTACCTCCACTCGGATATCGACACCGTGGAGCGCATGGAGATCATCCGCGATTTGCGCCTCGGCGAGTTTGACGTGCTGGTGGGGATCAACCTGTTGCGAGAAGGGCTGGATATGCCTGAAGTTTCGCTGGTCGCCATTCTGGACGCCGATAAAGAGGGCTTCCTGCGTTCTGAGCGTTCGCTTATTCAGACCATCGGGCGCGCGGCGCGTAACGTTAACGGCATGGCTATTCTCTACGGCGATAAAATTACGCCATCGATGGCGAAAGCCATCGGCGAGACCGAGCGCCGCCGCGAGAAACAGCAGCGCTATAACGAAGAGCACGGCATCACCCCGCAGGGGCTGAACAAGAAAGTGGTGGATATTCTGGCGCTGGGGGAAAACCTGGCGAAGACCAAAGCGAAAGGGCGCGGCAAGTCGCGCAATCCGGTGAAGGCCGACGCGGCAGATCTGGCGCTGACGCCGAAAGCGCTGCAGCAGAAAATTCACGAGCTGGAAGGGCAGATGATGCAGCACGCTCAGAACCTGGAGTTCGAAGAGGCGGCGAAGTGCCGCGACCAGCTGCATCAGCTGCGGGAACTGTTTATCGCTGCGTCGTGATTTTGCCCCTCACCCTAACCCTCTCCCCAGTGGGGAGAGGGGACCGATCGTGCGGTTTTCTCCCACCGGGCCGTAGCCCGGATAAGGCAGCGCCGCATCCGGGTGCATCCGTTGCCGCGCGTGATACGCTTCACAAAATAAAAAACGACGCTTAATGTTGCCTTAATAAAACCCGATTACTCTCCTGACTAACATCAGGAGAGTTTTTTATGCACAAAGAATTTCTGTATCAGTACCTCGCGGTGGCCCTCTCACTGGCCATCGTTATCGGCTTTAGCCAGCTGTGGGTTTTAAGCTACTAAGCGTCACCGCCGCGCGGGCTTAAAGGCCACCCAGGCGTGAACGCCGGGCCCTGGCGTGCGGTTTTGCAAAAAGAATTGCGCGTCGTGAAGCTGGGCGATACGCGAAACGATGCTCAACCCGAGCCCCGCGCCGCCGTACCGGCTGTCCATGCGCACAAACGCTTTGCTTAATTCACCGCTGCGCGCCTCGTCAACCCCTGGGCCCTCATCTTCCACCGATAGCACCGGCGAAACGTCGTTGGTCAGGCGCAGGGTGATGACCGAACCTGCCGGGCTGTAGCGGTGCGCATTCTCCACCAAATTTCTCACCAGCACCTGTAAGAGAGTGGCGTCGCCTGCGACGGCGACATCCGTATCGATCTTCGCAAGGCGCAACTGCTGTTGCCGCTCCTCAAGCATACGCTCCAGCTCTGCGCGCAGCGGGGTAACCACATCCTCCATAAGCGCGACCTGCTGATAGCTGCCCGCGGAGAAACACTGGCCGACGCGCGCCAGCTGCAAAAGCTGGGCGATGTTCTCCGTCATCTGATCGAGCCGCTGCAGCAGGGGCGCAACATCCAGCGCATGGCTTTTCGCCATCAGCTCCAGATGCAGACGCAGCCCCGCCAGTGGTGTGCGTAACTCATGGGCGACATCGGCGGTAAAGAGGCGTTCGCGCTCAAGGGTGGTGGTCAGCCGTGAAACCAGATGGTTAATGGCTGATGCCACCGCCTCCACCTCGCTCACGGACTTATCCAGGACAATCGGCTGCAGGTTATCCGGCGTGCGGGCGTCCAGCTCGCGCTGCAACGTGGAGAGCGGGCGGGTAATGGCTTTAACCGCCTGCAAACAGAGCAGCAGGGCAAGACCGATTATCACCAGCGACGGCACCAGCAGGCTGGCTACCGCTTCCCGCACTTCATGCTCAATATGCCTGTGGTTGTTATGGTTGTGGATGGCGCTCTCAACCAGCAGCTGGATCTGCTCTTTGCTCTCATGCCATAACCAGAAGACGCTGATAAGCTGGCAAAACACCAGAATAGCGCCAATGGTCAGCAGCAGGCGATTACGCATTGAGCCGCCTGCCAGCGTAAATTTCACCATAGTTATTCCTGTTTGCTCGCACTAAGCAGCATATAACCGTAGCCCCTGACGGTGCGGATACGCGACTTGCCGATTTTGTCGCGCAGGTTATGGATGTGCACCTCCAGGGTGTTGGTCGCCGGTTCGTTATCCCAGTTATAGATATCGTTGTAGAGAATTTCCCGGTGCACCGGCGAGCCGCTTTTTAGCATCAGCCGCGAGAGCAGGGCATACTCTTTGGGGGTCAGCTCCAATAGCTGTTCATCAAGCCATGCCTGGCGGCGCGTCATATTAAGGCGCAAATTGCCGTCGACAAGCTCGCTATCCGCCTGATTATTATAGCGGCGCAGCAGCGCGCGGATGCGCGCGTTAAGCTCCTCAAGCGCAAACGGCTTCACCAGATAGTCATCCGCGCCGCAATCAAGCCCGGAAATCCGATCGCCAAGGGTGTCGCGGGCGGTAAGAATCAGTACCGGCAGGGCGAACTTCTCCCGGCGCAGGCGCGCCAGGAAGTGCATCCCGTCTTCGTCCGGCAGCCCAAGGTCAAGCACCATCAGGCTGTAATGCCCGGTCGCCAGGCTTAGCCCCGCCTCATGGGCGGTCGAGACGCCATCGCAGGCGTAACCTTCGCTCTGCATCGCCAGAATCAGCCCCTGTTGCAGCAGGGCGTCATCTTCCACAACCAGAATTTTCATTTTGTCTCTCCCCGACAGGCGGTTAACAGATCGTCCTGCGCATGGTACTCACGGGTGCTGACGCCGGTCAGCCCCAGCAGGGTAGAAAAGAGATTATCCTGCGAAACAGCCCGTTGCTGGCTCTCTTTTTGCAGACACTGGCTTGCCACGCCATAGCGTTGCTGATAATCCTTTGATAGCCAAATTAGCACAGGAACGTGTTTTTGCGTCTGCGGGGCGATGGACCAGGGCAGCCCGTGCAGGTAAATGCCGTCTTCGCCCAACGATTCGCCATGATCGGAGAGATAGACAAGGCTGGTGGTGAACCTGTCCTGCTTCGACTCCAGCAGCCTGATTGCCTTATCGACAATGTAATCCACATACAGGATAGTGTTGTCGTAGGTGTTCACCAGCTGCTGCTGCGAGCAGGTCTGAATCTGGCTGGTACTGCAAACCGGCGTGAACTGGCGAAACTGCGCCGGGTAGCGGTTGTAATAGGTCGGGCCGTGGCTGCCGATGGTATGCAGAACGATGACCCCATCATGCTGGAGATGGTTAATATAGTCGTCCAGCTGATGGAACAGCACCTCATCCAGACACTCCCCGTCAGTACACTGCCCCGGCAGCTTAAGCTGCGTCATATCCTGGTGCGGCACGCGGTCGCAGGCCCCTTTGCAGCCGCCGTCGTTCTCATTCCACAGCACCTGAATGCCTGCTCGCTGAATAATATCCAGCAACCCCTCCTGGTGGTGGGCAAGCTGCTCGTCATAGTGCGCTCTGGGCATATTCGAGAACATACACGGCACGGATATCGCGGTAGCGGTGCCGCAAGAGGTGGCGTGAGGGTAGTAAATCACATTGTCCTGTTTCAGGCGCGGGTTGGTCTCCCGGCCATAGCCGCCAAGAGAAAAATCGTCCGCCCGGGAGGTTTCCCCGACAATCAGGATAGTCAGGTTTTTACGCGGCCCTTGCTGCATCTGCGCCTTCTGATGCGCATCTTCGCCAATGCGTACCAGCGGCAAATTGTCCAGCCGGTTATGGCTGTACCAGGACCAGCTGGCGGCAATGCTGTTCGACGGACTGAGCGTTTTTACCAGCTCCTTGTGGTTACGAAACAGCGAGGCGTAATCCTTATAAAAGAGCAGCGCGACAAAGACAATTAACAATCCGGAGAGCACGATACTGCCCATGCGCAGCAGCGCGCTGCGCCAGTACGGTCTCGCCGGTAGGGTTCTGATCCACCATGCCAGCGCCACGGCCAGCAGGCCAAACAGCAAAAGTGACCCCACCAGGCGCGGCGACAGCAGGGCAAAGCTTTCCGCCGGGGTAGTATCGAGAATGTTGGTTACCATCGAGCGGTCCACCACCACGCTAAAGCTGATGATGAAATATTGCGCCGCCGCGCTGACCAGCACGAAAAGGCTTATTACCAGCCGTTCAAGACGCAAAAACGAGGCCAGCGTTAACACGATATTGATAACGCAAAACGCCACCACCGGCATGGTGGCGAACACCAGTCCATTATGCAGAGAGTTGACCGGCAGCAGGTGAAACGCCTGATGATAAAAAGCCAGATTAAGCGGCAGAGCAATATAGAGGGCAAACAGAATAATAAAACTCAGGCGGCTCAGTGTCGGCCTGGGGAGACGAAGCGTGCGCATAGCATGGACCCGTTAACGAACAGGATTGCTATGCTGGCAGCGGAGCGTTAAGACAACCTTAAGAAGTTAAGAAAAGCCAGGCTGGGGGGCCCGGATACGCTTCGCTTATCCGGGCGGCTCTCAGTTAGCCAAGCGCCTGCACGGCCTTTTCCAGCGCGTCGCGCAGCAGATGCCGGTCGTGGCGGTAGGGAATATCGCTGGCCTCCAGTTCCCCCTGCACCACAATCCGGTCGGTAATGGCGCTGATATCCACCTTCGGCCCGACGATGGCCGCGTCGATAATGGGTTTACCGACGTACTGCTCCATGATCGCCAGTTTATCTTTCAGGCTCAGGCTGGCGGCGGCGACGCTCAACTCTTTACCCAGGTTGGCGATGTAGACCACCGGGGCGGGCGTGCGGCGTAGCGCCTGCGCCAGATCGTCAAGCAGCAGCAGCGGCAGCAGGCTGGTATAAAAACTGCCGGGGCCAATGAGGATCAGATCCGCCTCGGCGATGGCCTGGATCGCTTCACGAGTGGCATGCACTTTCGGAAACAGCATCAGCTCCTGCACCGGCGAGTCGAGCAGATCGATATTTACCTCGCCATACACCATGTTACCTTCGCTATCGGTGGCCATTAAATCCACCGGATGTTCGGACATGGGAATCAAAAACGCATCTACCTTAAGCAGGTTACGAATGAGATTGATGGCCTCCAGCGGCCGCACGCTAAGGTGATCGAGCGCCTTTAACATTAAATTTCCGAGGTTATGCCCGGAAAGTTCGCCGTTACCGCTAAAACGGTACTCAAACATCGCCGAGGCCACGCTGGGCTCGGTGATTAACTGGTTGAGACAGTTGCGCATATCGCCCCAGGCAATGCCGCCTTCGGAGCGGCGAATTCGCCCGGTTGAGCCGCCGTTGTCGGTGGTGGTGACAATGCCGGTCAGGCGCGAACCCAGCGAGGAGAGAGAGGACATCACGCGGCCCAGGCCATGCCCGCCGCCAAGGGCGACAACGCGGTCCAGGTCCGCCAGTGTGCGATTGCGCATTACTTCTTCCTTCAAATAAGTGACCGCGTTACGTTAACGTATATACCACCAAATGACGATGCCGCAACCGGCGGAAAATGACCGATATCAAAGCAAAAAAGCCTTTTTCACGTACTCTGGTGTGAAATCGCAGCAACAATACGTTATGTAGATATTTATACAACGTTAATGGCGATGGCGAAAACCGGCGCTTCGCGCTACTATCGCCTGACATACTTTACACTCTAGCCTCTGCGCCTAAGTCTGCTGATACGGTGCTTTGGCCGTGGCGATACGCTGTATCCGCCGCCAGGGTGCGGAAAGAAATGACCGCACCTCCCGTATCTGGAAAGGTGTACATGGCCACACAACTTACTGACTCGTTCACGCGTAAGTTTTACTATTTGCGCTTGTCGATCACCGATGTCTGCAACTTTCGTTGCACCTACTGTCTGCCCGACGGCTATAAACCGGGGGGCGTCACCAACAAAGGTTTTCTCAGCCTTGACGAAATCCGCCGCGTCACGCGGGCGTTTTCCGCGATGGGGACGGAAAAAGTTCGCCTCACCGGCGGCGAACCGTCCCTGCGCCGCGATTTTACCGAGATCATCGCCGCCGTGCGGGAAAACCCAGCGCTGCGTCAGATTGCCGTTACCACCAATGGCTACCGGCTGGCGCGCGATGCCGCGCGCTGGCGCGAGGCGGGCCTGACGGCGGTTAACGTCAGCGTTGACAGCCTCGACGCCCGCCAGTTTCACGCCATTACCGGACAGGATAAATTCACCCAGGTGATGGCAGGCATCGACGCCGCTTTCGCCGCCGGTTTCGACAAGGTCAAAGTCAATACCGTGCTGATGCGCGACGTGAACCATCATCAGCTTGATACCTTCCTTGCGTGGATTAAGCCGCGGGCTATCCAGCTACGTTTCATTGAGCTGATGGAGACCGGCGAGGGCAGCGAACTGTTTCGTCGCCACCATATTTCCGGTGCGGTATTACGCGATGCCTTAATCCGCCGCGGCTGGATCCAGAAGCTGCGCAACCGCAGCGACGGCCCGGCCCAGGTCTTCTGCCACCCGGATTACCTGGGTGAAATTGGCCTGATCATGCCTTATGAAAAAGATTTCTGCGCCAGCTGCAACCGGCTGCGGGTATCGTCCACGGGCAAGCTTCATCTGTGCCTGTTCGGCGATGGCGGCGTTGAGCTGCGCGATCTGCTGCAGGATGACGGCCAGCAGGCCGCGCTGGCGTCACGTATCGAAACTGCCCTGGGCGCTAAAAAGCAGACCCATTTTCTGCATCAGGGCAATACCGGTATTACCCAAAACCTTTCTTACATTGGCGGATAGCTGCCGCAAGGAGAGAAGCGATGAGTCAGGTTAGCGCTGAATTTATCCCCACCCGTATTGCGATTCTTACCGTCTCCAGCCGTCGCGGCGAGGAAGACGACACCTCCGGGCACTACCTGCGCGACGCCGCGCATGAGGCGGGGCACCAGGTGGTGGATAAAGCCATCGTCAAAGAGAACCGCTACGCCATCCGCGCTCAGGTATCGGCCTGGATAGCCCGCGAGGAGGTGCAGGTCGTGCTGGTAAACGGCGGTACCGGCTTTACCGAGGGCGACCAGGCCCCAGAAGCCCTGCTGCCGCTGTTTGACCGCGAAGTGGAAGGCTTCGGCGAGCTGTTCCGTATGCTCTCCTTTGAAGAGATCGGCACCTCGACCCTGCAATCCCGCGCGGTGGCCGGTATGGCGAATAACACGCTGATTTTCGCCATGCCCGGCTCGCCAAAAGCCTGCCGTACCGCCTGGGAAAATATCATTGCCCCCCAGCTCGACGCGCGCACGCGCCCGTGTAATTTTCACTCCCATATTAAGCCCTGATTATGTCCCGACTGACCCACATTAACGCCGACGGCGAAGCCCATATGGTGGACGTTTCCGCCAAAGCGGAAACCGTACGCGAGGCCCGTGCCGAAGCTTTCATCACCATGCAGCCGCAAACGCTGGCGATGATCCTCGACGGCAGCCACCATAAAGGCGATGTGTTCGCCACGGCCCGCATTGCGGGCATCCAGGCGGCAAAACGCACCTGGGAGCTGATCCCGCTCTGCCACCCGCTGCTGCTCAGCAAAGTGGAAGTTCTGTTGCAGGCCCAGCCTGAGCACAACCGGGTGCGCGTGGAGTCCGTCTGCCGCCTGAGCGGTAAAACCGGCGTGGAGATGGAGGCGCTGACCGCCGCTTCGGTAGCGGCGCTGACGATTTACGACATGTGCAAAGCGGTGCAGAAAGATATGGTGATTGGCCCGGTACGGCTGCTGGCGAAAAGCGGCGGCAAATCCGGCGATTTTAAGGTGGATTCTGATGATTAAGGTACTGTTCTTCGCCCAGGTGCGCGAGCTGGTGGGCGTTGATGCGCTGGAGCTTGAAGCGACGTTTCCCACGGTAGGCGCGCTGCGTCAGCAGCTGGCGAGCAGAGGCGATCGCTGGGCGCTGGCGCTGGAGGAGGGCAAGCTGCTGGCGGCGGTAAACCAGACCCTGGTCAGCATGGAGCACCCCGTTGCCGACGGTGATGAGGTTGCCTTTTTCCCACCCGTGACCGGAGGCTGATATGAGCGAGACGCGCATTGTCGTTGGGACCGCGCCGTTTAACGTTGGCGACGAACATAGCTGGTTAAGCGCGCGGGACGAAGACGGGGCGGTGGTCACCTTCACCGGCAAAGTCCGTAACCATAATCTCGGCGATAACGTCAGCGCGCTGACGCTGGAGCACTATCCCGGCATGACGGAAAAGTCGCTGGCGGAAATCGTGGTGGAAGCCCGCAGCCGCTGGCCGCTGGGGCGGGTCACAGTGATTCACCGCACCGGTGAACTGTGGCCGGGGGACGATATCGTGTTTGTCGGCGTCAGCAGCGCCCACCGCAGCAGCGCGTTTGAGGCCGGGCAGTTCATCATGGATTATCTAAAAACCCGCGCCCCGTTCTGGAAGCGCGAGGCGACCGCGCAGGGGGAGCGCTGGGTCGAGGCGCGCGACAGCGATAAGCAGGCAGCACAGCGCTGGTAACGCTTTAGCGGGAATGTGTTAACCTTGTTGATGGGTATTCCATTAATGAGGAGTCAACCATGGACCGATTCCCCCGTTCCGATTCTATCGTTTCGTCGGCACGCACCGGCTTACAAACCTATATGGCCCAGGTTTACGGCTGGATGACCTGTGGCCTGCTGCTTACGGCCTTTGTCGCCTGGTACACGCTGTATAACCAGAACGTGCTGATGGCTATCTACTCCAGCCAGCTTGTCTTTTTTGGCCTGATTATCGCCCAGCTGGCGCTGGTGTTTGTGCTGTCGGGTCTGATTCATAAGCTGAGCGCGGGGATGGCGACCACGCTGTTTATGCTCTATTCCGCGCTAACCGGGTTAACCTTCTCCGGCGTGCTGTTCGCCTATACCGCTCAATCCATCGCCGCGACCTTTGTGGTTACCGCCGGGATGTTTGGCGCCATGAGCCTTTACGGCTTTACCACCAAACGCGATTTAAGCGGGATGGGCAGCATCCTGTTTATGGCGCTTATCGGCATTGTTCTGGCATCGCTGGTCAACTTCTGGCTGAAAAGCGAAAGGCTGATGTGGATTGTGACCTATATCGGGGTGATCGTGTTTGTCGGCCTGACCGCTTACGATACCCAGCGGCTTAAAAACATTGGCGCGCAGATTGACGTCAGCGACAGAGGCCATCTGCGCAAATATTCGATTCTGGGCGCGCTGACGCTCTACCTGGACTTTATCAACCTGTTCTTAATGCTGCTGCGTATCTTCGGCAACCGGCGATAATAGTTACCCTCACCCCATCCCTCTCCCTGAAAGGGAGAGGGGGAAAAGCTGGCCCCTCTGGGGCAGGGTGAAGGGAATCCGGCAAGGGACACCAATGCAAATCGCTCAACTCAGGGAGGAGTGATGAAACCTTTTGGCTGGCTTTCTCCGCCGCAAATCAAGCCCACGGAGCTGATGGTCAATGTCTGCCTGTGGCTGGCGGCGGGCATGGCGTTGGGCATCGGCGTCGCCTGGCTGGCGCTGCACATTCCCGTCGTGCGTGAATGGTTTGCGCCCGGCCCCGTCATCGCCGTGTTGATGATTATCTTATTCGGCGGCGGGATTATCCTTCACACGCTCTTCGAGCGCTATAGCACCCCGGTCGCGCTGTGCTTGCTCATCGTTCTGAATCTGCTGACCGGGTGGCTTCTTACCTGCATTTTCTCCTGGCCTGGCGCTGCCTTAATCCTGGGGGTAACCAGCGGAATGTTCCTCGTCAGCGCCGTTATCGCCCATTACGCGGGCAGCAGGATTGGCGGCGGTGGCTATTATCTGCTCATGGTGTTAGCGGGGCTTGGTCTGACGGTGCTGGTCAGTATTGCGCTGCACAGCGGCCCGCCGGAGTGGGTCGGCTGTGTGGTGATGGTTCTGCTGTTTGGACTGACGGCGGCGGGGAACAGTTCGCGGCTACGGCTTTCCGCCCGCGAACTCTATATGCAAGAATTTACCACGGTGCAGGCCTGCGCCATCCATGGCGCGTTGCGGGTCTGGCTGAATATCGTCAACCTGGTGTTTGAGCTGCTACGGCTGGTGATATATATCATCGACAGCTTCCGCTTCCGCTGATCAGCCTTTGGCCATCGCCTTCTCATTTTTTGCCCGCAGCTTTTTGGCGCGGCCTTCCAGCACCAGATAACCAATCAGCGCCAGCAGCAGCGGCAGGAAATAGTAGAGCACGCGATAGGCAAGCAGGGCGGCGATAATCACTCCCTGCGAGACATGCTCGCCGGCCAGCAGGGCGAGAAACACCGCCTCAAGCACGCCGATCCCCGCCGGGATATGGACAATAACCCCGGCAATACTGCTCACCAGCAGCACCCCCAGCACAAAGAAGAAGTTAGCCTGTTCGCCCATCAGCAGCCAGATGATCGCCCCCATCGCTATCCAGTTGGCGCTGGAGATAACCATCTGCGCCACGGCGAACTTCCACGAGGGAATGACCAGCTTCTGCCCCTTAATGGTGAAATGACGGCGTTTGGCGAAGGCACAGGCCCACAGATAGAAAGCAATGAACAGCAGCAGCGCCACGCCAACGATCCGCAGGGTGGTATCATCGATATACCAGTGTTGTGGAATATCGACCACGCCGAAGGTAAACAGAATACCGCCAAGCAGGATATACCCCAGCCAGTTGGTGGTAATACTCAATGAAAAAATACGCGTGATAGTGCTGCTGGGCAGCCCCAGGCGTGAATAGAGCCGGTAGCGCATACCGATGCCGCCCACCCAGGTGCTGAGCGTCAGGTTAAAGGCATAACAGATAAACGACACCAGCATCACCTGGCGTTTAGCGAGCTTATGGCCGCAGTAGGCGCGGCCAAGCAGATCGTAGCAGCCATACAGCAGGTAGCTCAGGATGACCAGCGCGACCGCGCCGAGCAGGGCGGTGCGGTTGTAGTCGCGGATCACTTTCCAGACATCTTCCCAGTTCACTTTTTGCGCGTAGAGTACTAACAGTACGGCGACGGCAATAAAGAAGATCCAGGTGAGGATTTTTTTCGCCAGTTTCCAGCGCGGCTTTGATTTTGCCATCAGGGTTTTACCCCCGAATTTTCAGGGTCGATACGATCCTGCGTTTCGATCTCCGGCTGGACGGGCGGCTCCACCAGCGCCAGCCTTGGCGTATGTGCAGGCAGCCAGCCAACCAGCGCCGGGAAGTGACGCAGGAAGTGGAACACAATCACGCTCTTGGCAAGGTTCCACCAGGTGCGCTTCGGCGCCATTGACTCGTCCACGCGCACGCAGTCTTTGGCGATAATCGCGTTCAGGTTTTCCCGCAGCGTTTGGTTAAACTCACGGTCGTGAATGATCAGGTTGGCCTCCAGATTGAGCGACAAACTTAACGGGTCGAGATTACTGGAGCCCACGGTCGCCCAGTGGTCATCCATCAGCGCCACCTTGCCGTGCAGCGGGCGGCGGCGATATTCATACACCTCCACGCCGCCTTTAAGCAGATAGTTATAGAGCAGCTCCGCCCCCACTTTGACAATCGGCATATCCGGCTCGCCCTGCACGATGAGCTTCACCTTGACGCCGCGCCGGGCCGCGTTACGCATGGCGTGCAGCAGGCGATAGCCGGGGAAAAAGTAGGCGTTGGCGATAATGACTTCCCGGCGGGCATTGGCGAGCATCTTAAGGTAGTGGCGTTCTATATCATCCCGGTGGTCGTCATTGTCCCGCCAGACAAAAAGCGCCTGCGCTTCGCCGGGCTTTCTGTTCTCCTCCGCCTGATGGCGTCTGCGCTGCCACCAGCGTTTGGTCTGGGCTTCATCGGGCAGGTTTTCCAGTTCAAACTGCAGAATATCTTCCACCACCGGCCCTTCCACGCGCACCGCATAGTCCTGCTTGGCCTCCGGGCCGTAGCTGGTGACATGCTCCGCCGAATAGTTGATGCCGCCGACAAAGGCGATGGTGTTATCTATCACCACAATTTTACGGTGCATGCGGCGGAAGACGTTGGTGCGCATCCCCATCAGACGGGGGCGCGGGTCGTAATAACGGAACACGACACCGGCGGCGGTGAGTTCGTTAACGAATTCGTCGCTTAAATCCGGCGAGCCGTAGCCGTCCAGTAACACCTCAACGTTGACGCCCCGGCGTGCCGCTTTTAACAATGCGGCATGCAGTTCGCGCCCGACGTCATCTTCAAACCAGATAAAGGTTTCCAGAATGATTTTCTGTTTCGCCTGCTCAATGGCGGCGTAAACAGCAGGGTAATAGTTATCGCCATTTTCCAGTAACTGGATGCGGTTACCCTCTCGCCATGTACATTTCATAGGTGGATCTCCGCGCTCAGAGGGGCATGATCGGACAAATGACGCCAGTTGCGCAGCGGTAAAGCGGTGGGAGAGCTGGCGCTGGCGTTTTTCACATAAATACGATCAAGGCGTAGTAGAGGCAGACTCACCGGGAAGGTACGGGCAGGGCGGCCATGGGCGCGAGTAAAAATCTCCTCCAGCCCGGCCTGCATTTTCAACGGATGGTTGGCGCGTTGCCGCCAGTCGTTGAAATCGCCCGCGACCACCACCGGTTCATTTTCCGGTAGCGAATTGACCCACTCCGCCAGCATAGTCAGCTGCGCCTGTCGATGCGCCTCGCGCAGCCCCAGGTGGACGCAGATAACATGTATCGCGCGATCGATATGGGGCGGTACGATGCGGCAGTAGAGCAGGCCGCGCTTTTCACTGCCGTCTACGGAGACATCCCGGTTTTCATAATGCTCAATGGGGAAACGCGACAGCACCGCGTTGCCGTGGTGCCCTTCCGGGTAAACGGCGTTGCGGCCATAGGCGAAATCGCTCCACATGGTATCGGCCAGAAACTCGTAGTGGGTGGTGTCCGGCCAGTTCTCAACGTGCAGCGGATGCACTTCATGCGCGCCCATCACTTCCTGCAGGCAGACGATATCGGCGCTAACGGTGCGTACCGCGTCGCGCAGCTCGGGCAAAATGAACCGTTTATTAAATGCGGTAAAGCCCTTGTGTGTATTAATGGTGAGCACTTTTAACGAAAATTGCCGGGTTTGTTGGGTCATATTGCTCCTGCCAGCCTCACTATCCTCATGAAAATAAATTGTAGTCTCTGTCACAAAAAGCTGCCGGGTTACGGAATTTTCTGTAAATACGCGTAGTCTCAGAAAAGTCATATATTCGTCAGGAGAGAAGCCATGAAGTGGCAACAACGTGTTCGTGTCGCAACCGGCCTGAGTTGCTGGCAGATAATGTTGCATTTGCTGGTTGTGGCAGTGCTGGTGGCGGCCTGGATGAGCGGGGCGCTGGTGCGTGTCGGGCTGGGCCTGTGCGTACTGTACGGCGTGACGGTGATGCTGATGCTCTTTTTACAGCGCCACCATGAAGCGCGCTGGCGCGATATCGGCGATTTTCTGGAAGAGCTCACCACCACCTGGTATTTTGGTACGGCAATGATTGTGCTGTGGCTGCTCTCCCGGGTAATGCAAAACAACCTGCTGCTGGCGCTCGCCGGGCTGGTTATCCTCGCCGGGCCTGCGGTGGTATCGCTGCTGGCGAAGGATAAAAAACTACATCACTTTGCGTCGAAACATAGCGTACGCCGCTGAACCCGTCGTGGCCGTTATCACCAGAAGCGGCCACAGACTCCCCCACACAATGGAAAAATCCGCATCCTTAAGGTAGATCTGCTTGGTGATATCGGTGAAGTGGCGGATAGGGTTAACCCAGGTTAAATCCTGCAGCCAGACCGGCATATTTTCCACCGGCGAGACATAGCCGGAAAGCAGTATCGCGGGCATCATAAAGACGAACACGCCGATAAACGCCTGCTGCTGGGTTGCGCAGAGGGCGGAGATCAGCAGGCCGAATCCTACCAGCGACAGCCCGTAAACCAGCATGGTGAAGTAAAAGAGCACAAGCGATCCGGCAAACGGAATTTTATACGCCAGAATCCCCACCGCCAGTACGATAGTCGCCTGGAAGGTGGCGACGATAAGCGCAGGCACCGCTTTGCCGATAAAAATCTGCCAGGTGGTTAGCGGCGAGACCAGCAGTTGGTCCAGCGTGCCCTGTTCGCGCTCGCGGGCAACGGACAGCGACGTCACGATCATCACGCCAATGGTGGTGATCATGGCGATAAGCGATGGCACCACAAACCATTTGTAATCGAGATTGGGGTTATACCAGTTGCGGATAACCAGCTCGCTGTTATTGGGTTTCGCTTTGCCTTCCATCAGTTCCTGCTGGTAATTTTTGACAATCTCCTGCAGGTAGTTGGCGGCGATCTGCGCGCTGTTAGAGTTGCGTCCGTCAAGAATAAGCTGCATTGGCGCGGGGGTGAAGCTGTCCAGCCTGCGTGAAAAGTCTGCCGGAAAGCGTACCAGCAGCAGTGCTTTCTGCTCATCAATGGTCGTGCGAACCGCCTGCGGGCTATCGAGCAGCAGAACGTGAGTAAAGGCTTTAGCGCGGGCGAAGCGCTGGGTCAGCTCCACCGCATGTTTGCCGTTGTCCTCGTTGTAGACGGCGATAGTGGCGTTGGTCACCTCAAGCGTTGCGGCGAAGGGGAAGAGCAGCACCTGAATCAGCACCGGTAAAATCAAAATCGCCCGCGTCTGCGGCTCGCGCAGCAGCGACTGCAGCTCTTTGCGAATTAACGTCCATAAGCGATGAAACATGCGTCCTCCCTAGTCCAGCCGCCGTTTGGTTTTAAGCCACGTCAGGCCGATAAACATCACCGCCGAGGCCAGTAAAAAGAGCACGTTAACCACCAGTACCACCGGAATATTCCCCGCCAGAAACAGGCTTTGCAGCGTATTGACGAAGTAGCGCGCCGGGATGATATAGGTCACCGCCCGAATAATTGCCGGCATACTGTCTATCTGGAAAATAAAGCCGGAGAGCATGATCGAGGGCAGAAACGCGGCGTTAAGCGCCACCTGCGCGGCATTAAACTGGTTGCGGGTGATGGTGGAGATAAGCAGACCCATCCCCAGCGTGCTAAGCAAAAACAGGCTGGTGATGAGAAACAGCACCAGCAGCGAGCCGCGATAGGGCACGCCAAGGATAAACACTGAGACAAGCATACAGAGCAGCATCGCCAGCATGCCAAGGAAGTAGTAAGGAATCAGTTTGCACAGCAGCAGTTCGCCGCGCGTTACCTCGGTCGAGAGCAGCGCCTCCATGGTGCCGCGCTCCCACTCTCGCGCCACCACCAGCGAGGTAAGGATAGCGCCGATCACCGTCATGATAATGGTCACCGCGCCGGGAATAATAAAGTGCTGGCTGATGGCCGCCGGGTTGAACCAGTAGCGCATCTGCACATCGATCAGCGGCTCAAAGCGTTCGCCCCGATCCTCCGCCCGCTGCTGCTGCCAGGTTTGCCAGATCCCCTGCACATACCCCTGCACAAAGTTGGCGGTATTGGGTTCGCTGCCGTCGGTGATCACCTGCAGCGGCGCGTCGTCGCCGGGACGGGCCATCTTTTCAGCGAAATTAACCGGAATCACCACCAGTCCGCGAATACGCCCGGCCTGCATCATCTGCACCAGCTGCTGGCGGTTGTCGCTGATGGTGGCCTCAATCCACGGCGAGCCGGTCATCGCGTGAGTGAAATCAAGCGCTTCTTCGCTGCGCTGCTCAAGCAAAATGCCCACCCGCAGCTTGCTGGAGTCCAGGTTAATGCCGTAGCCGAAAATAAACAGCAGCAGCAGCGGGATCACTACCGCAATCAGCCAGCTACTGGGATCGCGGACGATCTGGCGCGTCTCTTTTACGCACAGCGCGCGTACCCGACGCAGGGAGAGGGGGCTATGGCGCATGGTGGTGCTCCTTATCCCAGTTGTGAATCAGGGTAATAAACGCGTGTTCCATGGTCGGGTCGCTATGTTCATCGTCGGCGGTTTGCGCTTTCAGGGCGTCCGGCGTGCCGCTGGCGATAAGCTTGCCGCGATAGACCAGCCCGATGCGATCGCAATATTCGGCCTCGTCCATAAAGTGGGTGGTGACCATAACCGTCACCCCTTTTTCGACCATGCTGTTGATGTGCAGCCAGAATTCGCGGCGGGTAAGGGGGTCGACGCCGGAGGTTGGCTCATCAAGAAACAGGATATCAGGTTCATGCATCAGCGCGCAGGCGAGCGCCAGCCGCTGCTTGAAGCCGAGCGGCAGGGCATCGGTAGCCTGGGAGGCGACAGCTTGCAGGCCGAATGCCTCGACCATGCGGTTAATCTTTTCCTGCTGAGCACGCCCGCGCAGGCCATATACCCCGGAGAAAAAGCGCAGGTTCTGCGCCACCGTCAGGTTGCCATACAGCGAGAATTTCTGCGCCATATAGCCCAGGTGCTGCCGGGCCTGGCCTGAACTGGTTTTCAGATCCATATCCAACACCAGCGCCTGGCCGGAGGTGGGCACCAGCAGGCCGCACATCATCTTAAAGGTGGTGGATTTACCCGCGCCGTTGGGGCCAAGCAGGCCGAAGATTTCGCCGCGCCTGACCGCGAAGTTGACATGATCGGTGGCGGCGAAATCGCCAAATTTTTTGGTCAGCGCTTTGGCTTCTATCACCGTTTCATCCGCCGAGCCGTTGACCGTATGCAGGATCGCCCCCAGCGGCGAATGGGTAAACCCCGCGCCGCCAAGCAGGTCGATAAAAGCGTCTTCAAAGCGCGGGGTGGTTTCATCAATAGCGAGTTCGTTAAGTGCGGCCGCATCGCGCAGTGCGCTGACCGTCGCCTCTTTTTTCACGATAACCCGTACCGAGCGCCCCTGAATCATGCCGTCGCTCACCTGCGGCAGCCGGAGCAGCCGCTGGAGCAACTGGCGATTGTTCTCCTCTGGCGTGTGGGCAAGAAAACTGCGCCCGGCCATGGTCTGCGTCAGCGCGCGCGGCTCGCCCTGATAAAGCAGTTCCCCTTCGTTCATCAGCAGAACGTCTCGACACTGCTCCGCTTCGTCCAGATAGGAGGTACTCCAGAGGATCAGCATGCCGTCGTCGGCCAGGGTATGCACCATCTGCCACAGCTCGCGCCGTGAAATGGGATCGACGCCGACGCCCGGCTCATCCAGCAGCAGCACTTTCGGCTGGCCCACCAGCGTGCAGGCCAGCCCCAGCTTCTGTTTCATGCCGCCGGAAAGCTTGCCCGCCAGCCGCCCGGTGAACGGGGCCAGCGCGGTGAAGGCCAGCAGGCGCTCGAAGGTCTGCTGGCGCTGCTCGCCGGTCACGCTGCGCAGATCGGCGTAGAGATTCAGGTTCTCCATCACCGTTAAATCTTCATAGAGCCCGAATTTTTGCGGCATATAGCCAAGCAGCGCATGCAGTTCGCTACTGTTCTTAATAGGATCGAGGCCCAGCACGGTTGCCGTGCCTTCGTCAGGCTTCATCAACCCGGCAAGAATGCGCATCAGCGTGGTTTTCCCCGCGCCGTCCGGCCCGACAAGTCCGGTGACGTACCCCGCCTGAATCGAACAGTCAAGGCGGGCCACTGCCGGTTTTTCCATCCCGGCGAAGCGTTTAACCAGGCCGTTAAGATGAATCACGGCTTCACTCATTGCGCGCTCCGCTGTCAAAGTTCACCGTAACCGGCATCCCCTGGCGCAGGGCGTCATCGGCATCGGTGACAATAATGCGCAGGCGATAGACCAGATCGGTACGCAGATCCGGCGTCTCCACCGTTTTTGGGGTGAACTCTGCGGTGGGCGAGACAAAGCCGATTTTGCCGTGGTAAGGCTTATCCGGGCGGCCATCGATATAAAGCTGTACCGTCTGGCCCGGCTGCGCCTGATGCAGGCTGGCTTCGTTGACGTAGGCGCGCACCCAGACCGGGCGGGTGAGGGAGAGCGTCAGTACCGTGCTGCCCGCGTTAAGCATGCTGCCCGGCTCCACGGCGCGGGTGAGGAGGGTGCCGTCCGACGGCGCAATCAACTGGGTATCTTTGAGATCAAGTTCGGCCTGCGCCAGCTGCGCCTGCGCCTGTTCAAGGCTCGCTTTCGCCTGCGCTATCTCCTGCGGTCGGTTACCGGTGCGGTACTGGCTTAACTTATCCCGCGCTGATTTAAGCTGCGCCTGCGCCTGATCCCGCGAGGAGCGGGCATTTTCCAGATCGTTGGCGGAAATCACCCGCGTTTTCCATAGCCCCTGCTGGCGTTGATAAAAATTACGGGCGTAGTCGTATGCCGCCTGCGCCTGATTCACCGCCGCCTGGGCCTGCGCTATCTCTTCATTACGATAGCCTTCGGCCACCAGCGCGTACTTCGCCTCGGCCGCTGAGACGTTGGCCTTTGCCTGCATAAGCGCATTTTCGTAGGGCGCGCGGTCGATAACGCCCAGCGGCTGCCCGGCCTTGATGGCATCGCCTTCATCCACCGCCAACGACGCCAGCCGCCCGCTTACGCGGAAACTTAAATTCACCGTGCGGATATCTACGTTGCCATACAGCGTAAGCGGCGTCTCCTGCCTGCTCTGATGCCACATCCAGCCGCCGCCAAGGGCCGCGAGCAGCACCACGATTATGACTATTGCCATCACCGGTTTTTTCATCACTTAGCTCCTTGTTAGTCCCAGCAGGATAAGATCGACATGGCAGGTAATCACCTGACAAATCAGCGCGGCTTTTTGCTCATCAAAGGCTGTCCATCCCGCGCGCAGCAGAATGGTCTCTCTGCCGAGACGAAAAGCGAGGATTTCACCAATCAGCGCGTGGGTGTGCAAAATGGTCTCGGTATCGTTCGCATCGCGCCCGGTCAGGGCGGCAATAAGCCGCGTGAAGTGGCTGTGCAGCGGGGCGATAACCTGATCGTGCACCAGCTGGTAGGCGCGCGTAGGGGAGAGCTGCTCACGAGAGATAAACTTGCTCAGGCTGAGCGTATCGTCCTGGGTGAGCAGGGCTATCATGTTTTCGCAGGCCTTGTGAATAAGCGCGCGGATGGCGGCTTTGTCAGGCTGCGGCGCGGCGAGCAGCGCTTCGGCCGCTTCGGCATGGGGCCGGAAATTTTCTCCAATAAAGTCGGCAATCCACTGGGCGCAGGCGAGGTAGAGATCTTCCTTCGAGCCAAAGTAATAAGGGATAGCGGCGATATTTTGCCCGGCAAGGGCAGCGATATCGCGGGTGGTGGCGTGCAGCCCATATTCGCCAAACTGGGCGAGTGCAGCATGGATCAGCTGGTTTCGCGCCTGTTCGCCTTTAAGCGTCGTCGAGTTCATCGTGTCCGTCAGCTAAAGTTAATCAATCGATTGATTAACTTTATGGTCATTTTATCACCTTGTCTACCTGCGATATTGCGCCTGCAAGAGCTCACACAGGTCCTCAGGCCTTGTCAGCCTTGCGTTAAGCAGGCTGGAGAATTATTTTTCCAGACAAATGCAAAGCGATATTTTATGCGCTGCGTCACAAAAGCTGCTACACTCCGCCCCTTCATGACATTGTGGTTTTTGTCATCTGTCACGTTATCTATCTCCCTGAAAACTACACCTGTTACGGTCGGGGCGGTGCGGAGTTGTTATGTCTTTTGATTCCCTTGGCCTTAATCCGGAAATTTTGCGCGCTGTTGACGAGCAGGGTTACCGTGAGCCGACCCCTATTCAGCAGCAGGCGATCCCGGCGGTTCTGCAGGGCCGCGACCTGATGGCCAGCGCCCAGACCGGCACCGGTAAAACGGCCGGGTTTACCCTGCCGCTGCTGCAACGCCTGGTGCAGAAAGAACCCCATGCCAAAGGCCGTCGCCCGGTGCGCGCGTTGATTCTGACGCCGACCCGCGAACTTGCCGCCCAGGTAGGGGAAAACGTCCGCGAATACAGCAAATACCTTAATATCCGCTCGCTGGTGGTCTTCGGCGGCGTGAGCATCAACCCGCAGATGATGAAACTGCGCAGCGGCGTTGATATCCTGGTGGCGACGCCGGGCCGCCTGCTCGACCTTGAGCATCAGAACGCCGTGAAGCTGGACAGCGTGGAAATTCTCGTGCTGGACGAAGCCGATCGCATGCTCGACATGGGCTTTATCCACGATATCCGCCGCGTGCTGGCGAAGCTGCCGCCGCGTCGGCAGAATCTGCTCTTCTCCGCCACCTTCTCTGACGATATCAAAGGCCTTGCCGAGAAGCTGCTGCATAACCCGCTGGAAATTGAAGTGGCGCGTCGCAATACCGCCTCTGAGCAGGTGACTCAGCATGTGCATTTCGTCGATAAAAAGCGCAAGCGGGAGCTGCTGTCGCAGATGATTGGCGAAGGCAACTGGCAGCAGGTGCTGGTATTTACCCGTACCAAACACGGCGCTAACCATCTGGCGGAACAGCTGAATAAAGACGGCATTCGCAGCGCCGCTATTCACGGCAATAAATCGCAGGGCGCCCGTACCCGCGCGCTGGCCGATTTCAAATCCGGCGATATTCGCGTGCTGGTGGCGACCGATATCGCCGCTCGCGGGCTGGATATCGAAGAGCTGCCGCACGTGGTGAACTACGAGCTGCCTAACGTGCCGGAAGATTACGTCCACCGCATTGGCCGTACTGGACGTGCCGCGGCCACCGGCGAGGCGCTGTCGCTGGTCTGCGTCGATGAACATAAGCTGCTGCGCGATATTGAACGGCTGCTGAAAAAAGAGATCCCGCGTATCGCCATTGCAGGCTACGAACCGGACCCGTCCATCAAAGCGGAGCCGATTCAAAACGGTCGTCAGAGCCAAGGACGCGGCGGTCGCGGGCAGGGCGGTGGCGGCCGTGGCCAACAGCAACCGCGTCGCAATGACGGCGGCGCGCCGAAGCCAGCCCGCAGCCAGGAAGGCAAACCGGCAGGTGAAAAGCCGCGCCGTCGCCGTCCGCGCAAGCCTTCCGCCGCATAACTACATGTCGCCGGGTAAGGCATCAGCCACATCCGGGAACGTCTGACAAACCCTGCCTGAGGCAGGGTTTTTTTATGCGCATGCAGGGGCACAGCGGCAATCGCCTCGCGCCCCGGACGATGGCGATAAGGAAGAACAGCCAGGCGGGGGAGAAACGTTGTCACTTTGCCCGGCTCTCGCTACCATACCGGCATAGAAGAGGGAGTTGCGCCAATGATTGATAAACATTCCACCGTGCCGGTCTACCTACAGCTTGAGCAATACCTTACCGGGCAAATCGCCGCCGGGTCGCTTAAGCCTGGCGACGCTATTCCTTCTGAAAACGAACTTTGCCAGCAGTTTTCTATTTCCCGGATGACTGCGCGTAAAGCGGTGGATTACCTGGTGCGGCAGGGCAAAGTCGAGCGGCGGCGCGGGCAGGGCACCTTTGTCGTACAGTCGGAGAGAAATTTACGCATTTCGCTGCCGTTGGATCGCCATCTCTCCTCCAGTGAAGCGACGCTTGGCCTGGAAGCGCCGGTGGTAAACCGTCTCATCTGCCTTTATCGCCAGCAGCCCTCGCCGGAGATCGCGCAGAAACTGCGGCTTGCGCCGCAGACTGACGTCTGGTTTATGCAGCGTCTGCGGCTGGTAGGGGATATCCCGTTCGTTTTCGAACAGTCCTGGATGATTACGCAGCCCTTTGCCGATCTCAGCGAGGCGGATCTTAACGCTTCGAAATATGCCTATATTAACCGCAAAGGTTTTACCGTTGAGCGGTCGGAAAAAGAGATCCGCGCCGAGCTGCCGTCGCAAAACGTGCGTGACATGCTGGGGATTAACCGTGACGAACCGGTACTCCACGCCTCCTCAGTCGCCTTTTTACGCGACGATATTCCGTTTGAAGTCTCTGAAATCTATTACAACCAGCAGCATTACCGCTTCACGCTAACCGCGGCCCGGCCTTAACAGAAAGAGACGCGCTTTGTGATCCATCTCGTGTTTTCGCATAGTGGGCTAGACAACTATACATGTGGTTTGGCTATACTCTGTTCATGTTCAGCCAGTACCCCACATAAGGAAAACTACAATGCGTCGGACCGGTGAGTTTTTACAGGATCTGGGAAAAGCGTTAATGATGCCCATTTCCGTTATTGCCGCTGCGGGGATATTTCTTGGCCTCGCGGCAGCGTTGCAAAACCCGGCTATTGTCGGCGAGAGTATTATCCATGCGGAAATAATGCAGCAGGTCATTGGCTTTATTCGTAAGGTTGCTGGCGCGCTGTTCGGTAATTTACCGCTGCTGTTTGCCATCGCCGCCGCCATTGGCCTCGCGCGGGATGAAAAGCCTACCGCCGCGCTGGCCGCAGTCATTGGGTTTATTACTTTTCATGTGGGGGTGAATTACAGCCTGCTGGCACAGGGATTAACGCCGCAGACTACCTCGGTGGCCGCCCTGATTGAAAAAGGCTACAGCCAGACCGACGCGGTAATGTATTCCGCGGAGTTTGCCTCCACTCTGGGTATTTTTTCTTATCAGATGAGCGTGCTTGGCGGGGTAATTGCCGGTCTGGTGACGGTCATTCTGCATAACCGCTTTTATACGATTAAACTCCCGGCGGCCATCGCCTATTTTGGTGGCCGTCGCTTTGTTCCTATTATTACCGTTATTGTCCTGCCGATTGTGGGCGTACTGATGTCGCTGGTCTGGCCATTTATCGCCACGGCGATTATTCATCTTGGCCAGTTTATCGGCGAATCCGGCCCGTTTGGTACGTTTATCTACGCCTTTACCGAACGCATTCTGATTCCCACCGGTCTGCATCACATTCTGAATGAAACCGTGCGATTCACCCCGGTAGGCGGCATGGTGCACGTGGATAACGAGAGCGTAATAGGGGCGTTATCCATCTTCAACTATGCGCTGGCCCATCCCGGCGCGCTGGCCGACGACGTCGTGCGCGAGGCCACGCGCTTCCTGGCGCAGGGGAAAATCCCGGTAATGATGTTCGGCCTGCCTGCGGCGGCGCTGGCCATCTACCGCTGCGCGAAACCAGAGCATAAACAGCGGGTTAAAGCGCTGATGATGGCCGGTGCGCTGGCCTCTTTCACGACCGGGATCACCGAACCGCTGGAGTTCAGCTTTATTTTCGTCTCGCCGCTGCTGTTTTTATTTCACGCCGTGATGAGCGGGCTCTCATTTGCCTGCGCGCAGCTGCTGGAGGTGATGATCGGCAATATTCAGGGCGGCCTGATCGACTTTATGGTCTTTGGCGTGCTCGGCGGAGCCAAAACTCACTGGTGGTTCGATCTGCTATTAGGGGCGATTTGGGCTCCGGCCTATTACTTCTCCTTTAAATGGATAATTTTACGCACTAACGCCAGAACCCCAGGGCGCGAAGAGGATGAAGAGCCGCTGGCTGCGGCGGGAAATAGCGAAGGGGATGCCGCAACCGGGCAAATTATTAAAGGGCTCGGCGGTGCGGAGAATATTCAGCATGTCGACTGCTGCTTTACCCGCCTGCGGGTGAAAATTAAAGACATGAATAAGGTTGATGAAAAAACGCTTAAACAGAGCGGTGCCAGCGGATTTATTCGCGCCACCGACAGCGATATTCAGGTGATTTACGGCCCGCAGGTGGAGAGTATCGCCAGCGCCGTAAAACAAAATTTACTTGTGCAACAGACGCAATAAGAGAGCGAATCAAATGAAAACTTCTTTTAATATTGTTTTAGTTGGCGGTGGTTCAACATGGACGCCGGGCTTATTAAAAGCATTATGCAAACTTAAAGCGCGTCTGCCGTTAAATAAACTGGTGATGTTCGACGTGAATCAGGAGCGCCAGGCGGTTATTGGTGAATATGCCAAAGTGCTGTTTCGTGAAGAGTACCCGGAACTGGAGTTTGTCTATACCGGGGATGAAGATGAAGCGTTCACCGATATGGACTTTATCTTCTGCCAGATGCGCACCGGCGGCTACGCAATGCGCGAAAAAAGATGAAAAAAATTCCTCTCAGTCTGGGCGTAATCGGCCAGGAGACCTGCGGCGCGGGCGGCTTTGCCTATGGCATGCGCTCCATCCGCGACATGATTGCGCTGGTGGAAAACGTACGCGCCCGTTCGCCGAAGGCATGGATCCTCAACTATACCAATCCGGCGGCGATCGTGGCCGACGCTCTCAACAAGCGCTTCCCGGATGACAAACGCATACTCAACATCTGCGACCAGCCGGTTAACCTGCTGCGTTCCTATGGCCGCCTGCTGGGACGCGACCCGGCAACCTTCGATCCGGTCTATTTCGGCCTTAACCACTTTGGCTGGTTTACCCATCTGTACGATGAAACGGGCCACGATCTGGCACCGGAACTGAAAGCCTTCATTGCTGAAAACGGTTTTAAACCGGTAGATGCCGAGCAGCGCGACCAGTCCTGGCTCGATACCTACGCGGCGGTGGCGGATATGCTGCGCGATTTCCCTGACTATCTGCCGAACACCTATCTGCAATATTACCTCTACCCGGAGTACAAATTTTCGAAGCTCGACCCCCATTTTACCCGCGCCAACGAGGTCATTAACGGGCGTGAGAAACGGGTTTTTGACGAGTGCCGCACGGCGGTAGCGGAAGGCACCACCCGCAACGTGCACGTAGTGCATAACGATGCCCACGGCGATATGATTGTCGAGCTGGCAGAGGCTATCGCCTTCAATTTGAAAAAGAAATTTATCGTCATGGTGCCCAACAATGGTCTGGTGGAGAACCTCGATCACGACGTGATGGTGGAGCTGACGGCGGAGATCGGCAGTAACGGCCCGCGCCCGTTCGGGGTCGGTAAAATTCCCACCTTCTATAAAGGGCTAATTGAGCAGCAGTTCGCCTATGAGCGGCTGACGGTCGAGGCCTGGTTTGAAGGCTCTTACACCAAAGCGTTGCAGGCGTTGACCCTTAACCGCACGATTATTGATGCGAAAAAGGCGCGCAAGGTGCTGGATGCGCTGATTGAAGCGAACAGGGAGTACTGGCCAGCGCTCAAGTAGGTCATACACCAGACAAGCCATTAGCAAACCGCGGGCTGCGCCATAAGGGATTTTGCGGCCCGCTTTCCAGATCCGGAAAAACCATTACCCCTGAAACGGTAAAAATGCCACAATAGTGGCTGTTTATACAGTGTTTCAGGTTTACTCATGGCCCTTACCGCCGCGCTAAAAGCGCAGATTGCCGCCTGGTATAAGGCGTTGCAACAGCAGATCCCGGACTTTATTCCCCGCGCCCCGCAACGGCAGATGATTGCCGATGTGGCAAAAACGCTGGCGGGTGATGAGGGGCGGCATTTGGCAATCGAAGCGCCAACCGGCGTGGGCAAAACCCTCTCCTACCTGATTCCCGGTATTGCGATTGCCAGGGAGGAGCAGAAAACGCTGGTGGTGAGTACCGCCAACGTGGCGTTGCAGGATCAGATTTTCAGCAAAGATCTGCCGCTGCTGCGCAAAATTATCCCCGATCTGCGCTTTACCGCCGCCTTTGGCCGCGGGCGCTATGTCTGCCCGCGTAACCTGACCGCGCTCGCCAGCAGCGAACCCTCCCAGCAGGATCTGCTGGCCTTCCTTGACGATGAGTTGACCCCCAACAACCAGGAAGAGCAGAAACGCTGCGCGCAGCTCAAAGGCGATCTCGACAGCTACCGCTGGGACGGTCTGCGTGACCATACCGACCGCGCCATTGATGACGACCTCTGGCGGCGGCTCAGCACCGATAAAGCAAGCTGCCTGAACCGTAACTGCCACTACTACCGGGAATGCCCCTTTTTTGTCGCCCGCCGCGAGATTCAGGAGGCCGAAGTGGTTGTGGCTAACCATGCGCTGGTGATGGCGGCGCTGGAGAGCGAAGCCGTTCTCCCCGAGCCGAAAAACCTGCTGCTGGTGCTGGACGAAGGCCACCATCTCCCGGATGTCGCGCGCGACGCGCTGGAAATGAGCGCTGAAATTACCTCCTCCTGGTACCGGCTGCAGCTGGATCTCTTTAGCAAGCTGGTGGCGACCTGCCTTGAACAGTTTCGCCCGAAAACCACGCCGCCCCTGGCGACGCCGGAGCGCCTTAACGCCCATTGCGAAGAGCTGTTTGAGCTTATCGCCTCGCTCAATAATATCCTGAACCTGTTTATGCCCGCCGGGCAGGAGGCGGAGTACCGCTTCGCCATGGGCGAACTGCCGGATGAAGTAATGGCTATCTGCCAGCGGCTGGCGAAACTGACCGAGATGCTGCGCGGCCTGGCGGAGCTGTTTCTCAACGACTTAAGTGAAAAAACGGGCAGCCACGATATCGTCCGCCTGCACCGGGTGCTGCTGCAGATGAACCGGGCGCTGGGGATGTTCGAAGCGCAAAGCAAGCTGTGGCGGCTGGCGGCGATGGCGCAGGCTTCCGGCGCGCCGGTGACCAAATGGGCCACCCGTGAGGTGCGCGACGGGCAGCTGCATCTCTGGTTTCACTGCGTCGGTATTCGGGTCAGCGATCAGCTGGAAAAACTGCTCTGGCGCAGCGTTCCGCACATCGTCGTCACCTCCGCCACCCTGCGCTCGCTTAACAGCTTTTCGCGGCTGCAGGAGATGAGCGGTCTCAAAGAGAAAGCCGGGGACCGTTTCGTTACCCTCGATTCGCCCTTTAACCATGTGGAACAGGGGAAAATCGTCATTCCGCAAATGCGCTATGCGCCGCTTATCGATAACGAAGAGCAGCATCTCGCGGAGATGGCCGCCTTCTTTCGCCAGCAGGTCGAGAGCAACGCCCACCGGGGCATGCTGGTGCTGTTTGCCAGCGCGCGCGCCATGCAGCTCTTTTTAACCTTCGTCACCGATTTGCGCCTGCTGCTGCTGGTGCAGGGCGATCAGCCGCGCTACCGGCTGGTGGAGCTGCATCGTAAACGTATTGACGGCGGCGAGCGCAGCGTGCTGGTGGGGCTGCAATCCTTTGCCGAAGGGCTGGATCTCAAAGGGGACTATCTGACCCAGGTACATATTCACAAAATCGCCTTTCCCCCTATCGACAGCCCGGTGGTCATCACCGAGGGCGAATGGCTGAAAAGCCTCAATCGCTACCCCTTTGAAGTGCAGAGCCTGCCCAGCGCCTCCTTCACCCTTATCCAGCAGGTCGGCAGGCTAATTCGCAGCCACAGCTGCCGCGGCGAAGTGGTCATTTACGATAACCGCCTGCTCAGCAAAAGCTATGGCAAACGTCTGCTCAACGCGCTGCCGGTCTTTCCGATTTCCCAACCGGACGTGCCTGACGTTATAGTGAAGAAACCCAAACAGAGCCGCCGTAAGCGCCGCTGACAATGTGAGCCGTGAGGAGTTGAGATGGATTACCGCAAAATCATCAAAGAGATTGGCCGGGGGAAAAACCATGCCCGCGATCTGGATTTTGACACCGCCCGTGGGCTTTATACCCGGATGCTGAATGGCGAGGTGCCGGATCTGGAACTGGGCGGCATCTTGATTGCGCTGCGGATAAAAGGGGAAGGAGAGGCGGAAATGCTCGGCTTCTACGAGGCGATGCAGCAGCAGACAATGCGTCTGACGCCGCCGGTTGCGCAGCCGATGCCCATCGTTATCCCTACCTACAACGGCGCGCGTAAGCAGGCCAACCTGACCCCGCTGCTGGCAATTTTGCTACGTAAGCTGGGCTTCCCGGTCGTCGTGCACGGCGTCAGCGAAGATCCTACGCGCGTGGTGAGTGAAACCATTTTTACCCTGCTCGGCATTGAGCCCGTTCGTCATGCGGGCCAGGCGCAGGCCCGCCTTGAGGGGCGGCAGCCGGTCTATATTCCGGTCGGGGCGCTCTGCCCGCCGCTGGAAAAACAGCTGGCGCTGCGCTGGAAGATGGGCGTACGCAACAGCGCGCATACGCTGGCCAAGCTGGCAACGCCGTTTGAACCCGCGGCCGCGCTGCGCCTGTCCAGCGTTTCTCATCCTGAATATGTGCCGCGTGTAGGCAAGTTTTTTGCGGCCATCGGCGGGCGCGGCCTGCTGATGCACGGCACAGAAGGGGAGGTATACGCTAACCCGCAGCGCTGTCCGCAAATCAACCTTATTGATGCGCAGGGTGAGCGGGTGCTGTATGCCCGGCAGAATGAAACAGCAAACGTGGCGCTGCCGCAGGCAAAAGATGCGGAAACCACCGCGCGCTGGATTGAGCGCTGCGTAGCGGGTGTCGAGCCTGTACCCGAGTCGATAAAAATTGAGATGGCCTGCTGCCTGGTGGCGACCGGCGAGTGTGACACGCTGGAGCGCGCGTTGGCGCGGATTGCAGAAAACTTTTAAAAAAAGCCCGTCACATTCCTGGACGGGCTAAAAAGGGGTAACAACAACAGGGTCAATGAGGGTTGGAGCAGCCGTCGGAGGGTCGCCGACGGGTAAAACAGTCGCTTATTTGTAGATAACAGCCGTGCCGCTTAATTTGTTGTTGCTGTTCGCGGAGGTGATGCTGTAGCCAGTTGCCCCTGCCGCCTCTGCTTTTTCAGCCAGCTGAGCTTCAAGGCCGTCCAGGGTCAGAGCGCCTTCGGCGGAGACCACGCCCACTTTATTCATATTCTGCGCCTGAGCCGGGCTAATGGCCTGTGCGGCAAACGCGCCGAAGGAGAGGGTAGAAAGCGCGATGGCGGCAACAGCATATTTGATGGTTTTCATGGTAATTTTCTCGCAGGTTATTCTGTTAATGTGACGTTGTTTCGTCGATGTGATAAGTATCACGTTTTTTTACCAGCAAGAAAATCTAAGAGAATTGACGGCCTTGTTCTAAAAAATTGAACAATCACCAACGCTATGAATTTTATATGAATTATTCATGTTAATTATGATTTTGCCGTGTGTTGCCTGCGGTTACGCCGTAAGCGGCACAGATTGCTACTTTTTTAGCTGTTTTTTATGCGCAAGGAAGCAACCGCTTGCGCTGCTCTAAACGCCTGATGACAGCTAACGTAACTGGCTGTCTTTCGAGCCTTTGCGATTATATCCTGCATAACTGCTATTAGGTGAATCTTTATTCTGCTGGCACTGAATGCAGAAACGCACGCCCGGGATCGCTTTCCGGCGGGCTTCGGGGATTGGCTCGCCGCACTCAGCACATTCTTTCAGGCTCTCGCCCTTTGGCAAGTCGCGCCTGGCCCGCGCCACCGCATCATCTACCGTGCTGTCAATTTGATCCTGAACCGCGCCATCATTTGCCCAACCTGATGCCATTATCGACTCCTCATTAACTGGCGTATGAGGATAATATTTGTGCAATATTGCTATTTTTCAAGCGGAGCGGGGGCGTGAGAACGCTGGCAGGGGGGAAACCGGCAGGCAGCGCTGCCGGTGAGAGGCTTAACGGTCGTCGGGACGGCGCATATCAAAACGCTGCGCCTCGGTGATGGTAAAGTAGGCGGAAGGGCCGCCGCCACGCAGCACCGGCTGGGCTCTGGCGGTCTGGTAGATGCCCTCTTCCAGCAGGGACTCGTCAATATGCACCGCCACCACTTCCCCTAGCACCAGCCAGGTCTCTACCGGCGACCCTGCCGCAGTGGTCAGTTGAATACACTGGGAGAGACGGCATTCAAAGTTTACCGGGCTTTCCGCCACGCGCGGCGCGCTGACAATACGGCTGGGGGCCGGGGTCAGCCCGGCGCGGGTAAATTCATCTTCCCCGTGGGGAATGGAGGCGGATGTCTCATTCATTCGTTCCGCCAGATCGCGGGTAGTCAGGTTCCAGACAAACTCCCCGGTTTCATTAATATTGCGCACGCTGTCTTTCCAGCCGCTGCTGGCGAAACCAATAATCGGCGGGCGGTAGTTAAAGCAGTTAAAAAAACTGTATGGCGCAAGGTTACGCTGGCCGCTGCCGTCCAGCGAGGCTATCCAGCCGATGGGGCGCGGCCCGATAATGGCGTTGAGCGGATCGTGAGGCAAACCATGCCCCTGAGAAGGTTGATAAAAATACATAGTGAATACCTGCGGGGAAGAGTTTCTTTAGCCTCACTTATTTACCCGGCACTCGTCAACGGGTATCTTACGCCGCTGCTAACAGGAGAATGCCATGAATGCCCAGAAGCCGGGTTTGCACCCGCGAAACCGCCACCACAGCCGCTACGATCTTGACGCGTTATGCGCCACTCACCCCGCGCTGCGCACGTTCATCGTCACCAGCCCCGCCGGTGAAGCTACGGTGGACTTTGCCAACCCTGACGCGGTAAAGGCGCTTAATAAAGCGCTGCTGGCGCATTTTTACGGCGTGGCGCAGTGGGATATTCCCGCGGGTTTTCTCTGCCCGCCGGTGCCTGGCCGGGCCGATTACATTCATCACCTTGCCGATCTCCTTGCTGAAAGCCATGACGGTAACGTGCCTTCCCAGGCGAGCGTGCTGGATATCGGCACCGGGGCGAACTGTATCTATCCGCTGATTGGCTCATACGAGTACGGCTGGCGCTTTACCGGCAGCGAAGTGGACCCCGTCGCGTTTGCCAGCGCGCAGGCGATCGTTAACGGCAACGCGGGGCTAAGCCGATCGATTAGGCTGCGTCGGCAAAAAGATCCTGCGGCCATTTTAAGCGGCATCATCCATAAAAATGAGCTCTACGACGCCACCCTATGTAATCCGCCGTTTCACGACAGCGCGCGTTCGGCGCAGGCAGGCAGCGAACGCAAACGCCGTAATCTCGGCCTTGCGGCTACAGGTGCGCTTAACTTTGGCGGACAGCAGCAGGAGCTGTGGTGCGAAGGGGGCGAAGTGGCGTTTATCAGTAAGATGATTGACGAAAGCAAACAGTTTGCCCGCCAGGTGCTGTGGTTCAGTTCGCTGGTATCACGCGGCGATAATCTGCCGCCTCTCTACCGGGCGTTAACCCAGGCCGGCGCGGTCAAGGTGGTGAAAAAAGAGATGGCCCAGGGGCAGAAACAGAGCCGCTTTATTGCCTGGACCTTTATGGATGAGGCCCAGCGTAAGCGCTGGGCGCAGAATCGATTTAAAGGGTAGGCTCCGCGGGCGGCTGCGGCATAGCAGGCTGCGTCGCCGGCAACATCTGATACGTCTGGACGGGCGCACGGACGTCCGCCAGATCGAAGTGTTTCTTCACCATGCTGTCGAGGGCGAAACGCACCGTCCACTGCTTAAGCGGCAGGGTGGTAAACGTAACGCGCAGGGTAAACGCGGTATTGGTCAGCCCAACGATGCCCATAAAAGAGGGCTCGCCAATGATTAAGCCGCGAATATCCTCCATCTCCATCAGCTCGGCTACCGCATCTTTCAACGCCTGACCGGCTTTGTCCGCGCTTTCGTGGCGGTCAACGTCGTAGTTGGCCACCACCGAGCCTATACCGCGAACAAAGTTGGCGAAGGTGGTAATCGAAGACCAGGGAATAATGTGGTATGCCCCGGTATCCTGGCGAACCCCGACCGACCGGATCGACATCCGTTCTACGGTGCCGGTAAGCGGCCCGATGGTCACCAGATCGCCGGTGTTCATCCCATTTTCGAACTGAATGAAAATCCCGGTGATGATGTCCTTCACCAGCGTTTGCGAACCAAACGAGATAGCCAGACCCAGCGCCCCGGCCCCCGCCAGCAGCGGGGCGATGTTGACGCCAATTTCCGACAGCACAATCATCACCGTTATGGTGCTTATTACTACCGCAAGGGCGTTACGAAACAGCGTCAGCAGCGTCCGGGTACGGGCGCTGGGCAATGGGCGACCGTGTATGTCCGACGCGAGTCGGTTCTCAATAATGCTCGCCAGCAGCGTCCAGCCCACGGCGGAAAAGAAGAGGATAAGCGCGATACGAATAATAATATCGACCATCTTCTCCCCGGCGCCATAGGTTAGCCAGAACCAGAAATCGAACAGTCCCCAGGCGTTAAGCAGCAGCAGTACCGTGGCGCAGACAATCAAAAAGCGCGCCGCCTTCAGGGAGGCAGAGAGCCAGCCGTTGAGCCGTTTTTGCAGTTCAGGGTAGTTACGCTGAACCTGCGGCGAGAGCGTGATGGTCTTATTCAGCCAGCGCGACAGCACGCCGGAGAGAAAGGCCGCGACGCTTAAAATCCCCAGGCTGCTCAGGGAGGCTCCCATCATAAATTTCAGGCTATTGCCCGGATCGAACAGAGAGAAGAAGAAGAGCACAATAAAGTAGGCGCTGGCTATCCAGTGCCAGATGAAGGCAAAGGCGCGGATAAAGAGGCTAAAGAAGGCCAGCGAGCGGTCAGCGAGATGGTTTAAGTGTTCCTGAATCGCCTTTTTATTATGGAAAATCAGATACAGCGCCCAGACGGTGATAAACAGCATGATGGCGACGTTAGCCAGCGCCCCCACCTGCACGTTAACCTGGTTGGAGATAATCGGCACCGCTACCAGCAGGCCATAGCCAATCAGGCTGCTCAGCGCGCTGAGGCGCAAATGCCAGTAACGGGCGGTCTCGTCCTGAATGCGAAACGGGCGAAGTTCTGGAAAGCGCGGGCAAAAAATCAGCCGCAGAATCGCCTTAAAAAACTCTATCAGGGCGAAGGCGTTAAGGAACAGGCTCTGTTGAAAAGCGATGGTGCGGTTACCGGCGTTGAGGTTGGCGCTCAGTAGCTGGCCAACAAAGAGGGTGAGCGCCAGCAAAAGCATGTCGATGATAAAAGCCCCCACAATCATGGCCGGAAGCTGGAGCCAGTTACTGCGTTCACGATTCTTTTTACGCCCCCAGTGGCCCATTTTGCGATACAGCGGCGACACGCTAAAACGCACCAGCAGCCAGAAGGCGAACACCAGGCCCGCCAGCATCAGGAAATGGGTGGCGGCATTGGTGAAGGTCTGGGGATTAAACGCTTTGTGGGGTGAGCCGGTGATGTTGCGATAAAGCTGGGCAAAACGTGAGGCCAGCTCCTCGCCATAACGGCTGCTTACCTCGGTGATATTTTCCAGTACCGTCTTCTGCTCCTCAACCGGCGGCGGGGTCAGCCCCGGCACCGGCTCCTGCGGCGGCGTGGCGGCGGCTTTACGTAATTCGTCGATCAGCTCTTTGCGCGACTGGTCGTTTTCCAGCACGTCTGCAAGCGCCGCATAGGCGGCCTTTTTCTGTGCGGCGTCGGGTTCTGGCGAAGTCTGCGTGGGGGTTGCGTCTGAGGTGATGCCCGGTATCGACGCAGCCTGTAACGGGGCGCAGAACAGGCTGACCAGCAGCAGGATCCACGGCATAGACTCCTCCATTGAGAATGAACAGCAAAGTGATAAGTATAGATGGCGGGGAAGGGCGGGCAGGATTTGAGAGAAATCTGGCAAAAGCCAGGCGCTATAGCGCCTGGCTTTGAGCCGTCAGGAGACGTGCTGTAAAAATTCCTGCAGGCGCGGGCTTGGCGGATTTTCGATCAATGCCTGTGGATTACCGTCTTCGGCAATGCGGCCCTTATCGATAAAGATCAGGCGCGACGCCACTTTTTCAGCGAAGCCAATTTCGTGCGTCACGATGACCATTGTCATTCCCTCTTCGGCGAGATCCTGCATCACCTTAAGCACTTCATGGCGCAGCTCAGGGTCGAGTGCCGAGGTGGGCTCATCGAACAGCATCATTTTCGGTTTCACCGCCAGCGCCCGCGCAATCGCCACGCGCTGCTGCTGGCCGCCGGAAAGTTCGGACGGATAGTGATGAGCGCGCTCGGCCAGGCCGACTTTCGCCAGCAGCGCTTTCGCCAGTTTCTCCGCCTCGGCTTTATTCGCCCCACGCACGCGCAGCGGGCCGAACATGACGTTTTCCAGCGCGGTAAGGTGGGGGAAGAGGTAAAACTGCTGGAACACCATCCCCGCTTCCTGGCGGATCAGCCGCTCGTCCACCTTCGGGTCGTTGACTTTCAGGCCGTCGACAATCAACTCTCCTGCGGTGATCTCTTCGAGCTTGTTGATGCAGCGCAGCAGGGTGGATTTACCGGAGCCGGAAGGGCCGATAATGACCACCACTTCGCCCTGGGTAATATGCAGATCGATGTTATGCAGCACCTGGGTTTGACCAAAGTGCTTGGATACGTTTTTAAATTCAATCACAGGATTTTCATCCTTCTTTCAAGACGGCGCAGAATAAAGCTCAGAACAAGCGTAATGATCAGGTAGATAACGGCGACGGCGCTCCAGATCTCCAGCGCGCGGAAGTTGCCTGCGATAATCTCCTGGCCCTGACGGGTCAGCTCGGCGACGCCGATAACGATAAACAGGGAGGTATCTTTAATACTGATAATCCACTGGTTACCCAGCGGTGGCAGCATACGACGCAGCGCCAGCGGCAGAATAACGTGGCGAATGGTTTCGCGCTTTGACAGGCCCAGCGCCAGGCCCGCTTCACGAAAGCCTTTGTGAATAGAGAGCACCGCGCCGCGGGTGATCTCGGCAATGTAAGCGCCGGAGTTGATCATGATCGTCACGACGGCGGCGCTAAACGGATCGATACGCAGATCGTTAAAGGCCATCGGCAGGGCGAAATAGATAAACATAACCTGTACGACAATTGGCGTACCGCGGATAACTTCAATAAATACCAGCGCGATGTGGTTGGCTATCCAGCCGCCGAAACTACGGGCGAAACCGGCAGCAAGGCCGATTATCAGGCCGCCAATCAGACCAAGGACCGAGATCCATAGCGTCATTTTGGCGCCTTCAATCAGAAGCGGTATGGCGGGCCAGATGGCGCTCCAGTCAAACTGCATGATGAATTCCTGTAAACCGTGGTGAAAAATCCAGGTGAAAAAACACCCGTAATAACTGCGTTTTTAAACCAGATGGCGCCGCACTTAGCCTGCCGGGAAAACCTGGCTCGGTAAGAACAGCGCCACCGGGCGTGATACCTGATGAATCAGGCTGATTTATTTAGGCTCAGTGCCGAACCATTTTTTGTAGATTTCGTTGTAAGTGCCGTTGTCACGCAGCGTTTTCAGCGCGCCGTTGACCTTATCACGCAGCTCGTCGCTGCCTTTCGGGAAAGCGATGCCGTACTGCTGCGCTTCTAAAGATTCGCCTACCGCTTTGAACTGGCCGTTGCCTGCGGTCTTAATGAAGTAGAGGATGTTCGGCGTATCGTGCAGGACGGCGTCAGCGCGGTTAGTCCCCAGCTCCATATACGCGTTGTCGATATTCGGGAACTGGCGCAGGTCTTTCGTCTTGATATTCGCTTTCGCGTAATCGACCGAGCCGGTGCCGCTCTTCACCGCGACCACTTTGCCGTCGAGATCTTTGACGCTTTTCACGTCATTGTTGTTCGCTTTTACCATCACCAGCAGGCCGCTTTTGTAGTAGCCGTCAGAGAAGTCGATCGCTTTTTTACGCTCGTCGGTAATGGTGATGCCCGCCAGCGCCAGGTCAACGTTTTTCGTTTGCAGGGCAGGAATGATGCCGCTGAAGTCCATTGGTTTCAGTTCATAATCAAGCTTCAGCTCTTTAGCCACTGCGGCCCACAGGTCAACGTCGAAACCGACATACTTGTCGCCCTGTTTAAACTCGAAGGGAACAAACGCGGTATCGGTTGCAACAACTAACTTATCTGCCGCCTGAGCGGAGACCGCGAAGGCGAGAGCGAGTGTAGCCAGGGAAAGTTTGAAAGCAGACTTCATAATTTTTCCTTTTATATCCACGGGGTGATCCCCTGCGAGAACGTACGCAGTATGAAAAATTCATGCCAGGTTTACAACCTGTTGTTTTGTAAAGAGGTTAAAATCTGAAAATGCCCTGAAAGCGACGCGGCGCACCATTTTGGGGCTTCCTTTTGGTGCGTAAGACGCAGGCAGGGATAAGTTTGCTTTATTTAGCGCACAAAAGCGCCATTTAACAATCATTTCTTAACAATTTTGTGAGGTGGTGATAACAGAAAAGGGGGTGTTGAGGGGAAGCAGGGGGAAAGGGTTGCACTCTTTAAGTGCAGACTCTCCGGCCAGAAGGCCGGAGAGGTCATGCTAAACGCTTATGGTTTATTCGATGTTAGACTCGATAAACCACAGGAACTGATCCAGATCGCGTGAAGCCGCGGTGAAGATATCTGCGGTATCTTCGTCTTTCGCTTCGCTGATAGCCTTACGAACGTCGTTTGCAACAACAGCATAACGGTCGGCCAGCTCTTTCAGGTGATCCTGAACGCTGTGAATATCCAGCGGGTAGCTTTTCAGCGGGGTTTTGTTATTGATAACCTGCGTGGTGCCCAGCGCGACGCCACCTAACTGCACGGCACGTTCTGCCATGGTATCAAGGTGGTTAACCAGCGCGGTGCGGAATCCGTCAAGCATCTCATGAACGGCGATAAAGTTAGCGCCGCGCATGTTCCAGTGAGCCTGTTTGGTGATCAGCGACAGGTCAATAAACTGAACCACCTGGCGATTCAGCAACTCAATGGTCGCTTTCTTATCGTTGTCTGCTACATCGTTACGGGTATAAAGCAGATCAGTCGTTTTGTTTTTTACCAGTTTAGCGGTACTCATAATCTCATATCCTCTTGATGTTTGTGTCCCAGGTAATTGCTGAAACTAAGTATAGCAGCAGATTTGAGATTGCCGATTTGAATATTCCTATTGCTCTAATAGCAACGAGGGCACATATAATGACACTTTTTGTAATATATTTTAGAAAAAGCCGTCAATAAGAGAAAGATTAATAATTATTGGTGATAATTCCACGGAAATATATATTCAGATAACGCAGATTATATTAAGTGGTAAAAGAGAAAGTATGCATGAATATTCAGCATGACCGCAGGATCATGCTGAATGGTTCGCTTATTCAATATCAACTTTAGCTATTTTACTGTCCCGGCGCAGGGTTAAGGTAGAGCCTATTGAGGCGATGACAATGCACATTAGCGCTGCAACCTGTTGAAAATTTAAAGTTTCCCCCAGGAAAAACATGCCTGAGAGCGCGGCCAGGGCGGGTTCCATGCTCATAAGCGTACCAAAGGTACGGGTGGGCAGACGGGTTAAGGCAATCATCTCTAATGAATAGGGAAGGGCCGTGGAAAGCAGCGCCACTGCCAGGCCCAACGGTAATACCGACCAGTGCCATAATAGATCTCCTGCCTGCATTACCCCAACCGGAACAAAAATGACCGAGGCTATTAAGGAGCCGAGGGCAACCGTAGCGGGGCCATGTTCTTCCCCTGCTTTATGGCCGGAAATAATATAAATGGCCCAGCATGCACCGGCACCCAGCGCCAGCGCCGCACCGGTTAAATCTACATGGGAAACGCTGTCACCCAGAGGTAATAAATACCACAGCCCCAGTACCGCCAGGATAACCCATAAAAAATCTACGGCGCGTCGGGAGCCAAACAGCGCCACCGACAGCGGCCCGACAAATTCCAGCGCCACCGCAATACCAAGCGGCACCGTCTGAATGGCGAGGTAGAACATATAGTTCATCGCGCCCAGCGAAATCCCATAGGTCAACAAGGGTAAACGCTGTTCGCGGGTAAAGCGTAAGCGCCACGGTTTGAAAACCACCACCAGCATCAGCGTTCCCAGCGCGAGGCGCAGCGCGGTCACCCCCGGCGCGCCTATCAGTGGAAAGAGCGATTTCGCCAGCGACGCGCCGCCCTGAATAGAACACATCGCAATAAGTAACACCACAATCGGCAGCCATACCGGCGTCTTGCGAGACAATACAGGCATCCTTTCTCCCGTCAATCTGGGTCAACTAATGTAAAACAGGCAGTCTACTTGAATTAGCCCCGTCTGGTTTAGCCTTTGTTGAAAATCATTCGCCAGTTTGATGTAAAGTAAGAGGCATCTGCTGGTTAATTAACCTGTCTGATTAGGAATATTCTGGATGAACATAGCGGGGCGTTGCCCGCATAATGGTGCGATATCCGGGAAAAGCGCTGTTTTTTGAAAGGGTTATCCTTGTAAAGAAATGTTCTGTTACATGAAAACCGCCTTTAGACAACGCTAATCTCAAAGAGTTTCCTGACAACTTTTGATATATTTAAAACTTAGGATTTACTTGAAGCACATTTGAGGTGGTTATGAAAAAAATTGCATGTCTTTCAGCACTGGCCGCTGTTCTGGCCGTATCCGCAGGTTCCGCAGTTGCAGCAACCTCTACCGTTTCCGGCGGTTACGCGCAGAGCGATGCTCAGGGCGTGGTAAACAAAGCTAACGGTTTCAACCTGAAATACCGCTACGAGCAGGATAACAACCCGCTGGGCGTTATCGGTTCCTTTACTTACACTGAAAAAGACCGCTTTGAAAACGGCGCTTACAACAAAGGCCAGTACTACGGTCTGACCGCAGGCCCGGCTCTGCGTCTGAACGACTGGGCCAGCATCTACGGCGTAGTGGGTGTCGGCTACGGTAAATTCCAGGAAACTGTTGATACTGCTAAAACCTCTGACACCAGCGACTACGGTTTCTCCTACGGCGCAGGTCTGCAGTTCAACCCGATGGAAAACGTTGCGCTGGACTTCTCCTATGAGCAGTCCCGTATCCGTAGCGTTGACGTTGGCACCTGGATCGCAGGCGTCGGCTACCGCTTCTAATTCGGCTGGCAATAAAAAATCCGCCCATGTGGCGGATTTTTTTTGCCTTCAACCCAGCGAGTTAGCGGCTGCGGGTGTCAAAAATATCCGTCGCCAGCTTAGTGTAGTCAACTTTCTGTAACTTAAAGTTGGTAACGTAGACTGGCCCGGCCTTTTTCTCGGACATGAACGGGTAAGAATTTTTAATCTGCGCGGCGGAAATCCCCGTCCACTGCGAAAAAAAGCTCAGAAAATCATTCGCCGAACGGCGGGCCTTGATCAGGCGATGCCTGGTATCATCGCTCGACAGCACCATAAATGGCACCTGGAAATTCTGCTTAAACAGGTCATCGTGCGCCAGATACTGCGACTCTGTTCCCCGCTCTCTGAATGTCAGACCGTGGTCGGAAAAATAGACCATAGAGAAACTCTCTTTGGCATTGACCAGCTGCGAATAGAGTTTGCCCAGCAGTTCGTCGGTGCTGGTAATGGAATAGAGGTAGCAAGAGGTCTCTTTTGACTGCACAAACTCGCTGTATTTACCGCCGGAGCGCTCGCAGGTTGACGGATGCGAGCCCATCAGATGCAGTACGATAAGCTGCGTCTGCGACCGCGGCTTTGCCAGCACCTGGCTGGTCAATTTGAGCAGGTCGTCGTCACGGGTGTTTTTATCCGCTTCAAAATCGCCGCTTTTCAGAAACTGCACCTCGTCGGCGCGTTTGGCGATGCTGGCGATCGCCGTATCGTATTCGCCAATCTGCCCCTGATTAGAAAACCACCACGTTTGAAAACCGGCCCGGTTCGCCAGCGTCACCACGTTATTCTGGTATTGCGGCTTGCCGTCAACCACTCGGTTGAGCGTTAAACCCAGCGATTTCTGCGTCGAACCGCTGGCGGCGATATAGTCGAGGAAGAAGGTGCCGTTAGCCTGGCTGGCGAAAGGGGTGTTGTTCCAGTGGCCGCCAAACGCGCCCACCGCGTCGCGCCGGACGCTTTCGCCGATCACTACCACGTAGGTGTGGTACTTCGGCTTCACCGCGGTAACCGTCCAGCTGTCTTTCATGCTGGCGAGCTGAGCCATATTCGCCTGCTCTTCCATCACCTCCTGGTTATTCACCGCCACGTCACGCACAAAGCGCAGCACCGGGATGCCCGTATCAATCAGCTTAAAAGTAAAGCCGTGGATGGCATTCTGCACCGGCCCGATAAAATAGGCGGCGATAAAAAACAGCACCCCCAGCGTATCCCATTTTTTCCACGCCGTCGGGCCTGAGGCGCGACGGCGCACGGCAACCACCCCCAGCGCGAAGATAAACAGGCCAACGACATAGTGATACCACGGGAAAATGGTCAGAATTTCCGTCGACTCTTCCATATTGGTGGAGTGGAGTGCGAGCAGGGTATTAAAGTTTGGCGCGCCGTAGGCCTGCCCAAAAGGGAAATAGCAGGCGGCCACCAGCGAACAGAGGGCAATCAGCGCTTTTTGTACCCGTGGCGCATGCCGCCACAGCACCCACATCAGGCTGGCGAAGACCACCGCATAAAGAAGACTAAAGGGGTAACCGAGAGCGTAGTTAATTAAAAGTGATTGTAAAAAATAGAAGGCGGGCCACGGACTTAATGCCTGATGACGAGAGGCAAGCGTCTCTTTAACAATTGTGCTCATAGGTAACTATCACGAAAACGCCATGTGCTCACCCTGGCGTAAGGGTCAAAACCTGCCGGACTGTGCGTGGAGAGGGGAGGAGGTCCGCTTCTGCGAGCCGCAATGTGTGCAGGGCTGCGCAAAGATAAAGTTAGCCGCGTGTCACGTCAACACCTGAGGCCGGTTCGTTTTGGGAGGGCGGTTACAAATCAAACAAATAAGTGAAAATAATCGCCGTGACGGCAAGAATAACGCGGGAAGATGACAGGAAGATGAAGCGGCGTACCGCGACGCCGCGTTAATGAGAAGATGTATCGTCCGACTGCGGTTTGCCGTTAAAGATGTCGCACAGCATGTTGAGCAACAGCAAACGCACGGTAAAGGGGGAGTGGGTAAACACGTTCATGCACCTCTTAAATTCATTCATCGTGACCTCCTTACTGAGCGATCCTGACCCGACCATCCATGAAGGGGTGACTGTATTACATACAGATATAGCACAGGCTATATTGTATAGCTATGGCTAAAACGTTAATTTTTTGTGCTGGTTCACGTATGGTTTACAATGCGCCATCTCTATATGATGCAGGTATCGCGTCACACCTCAGAGGAAGCACAATGAACCGTCGCGCAGGTAAGCAAACATTAAAAAAAGTGACGCTGGTAAATGTTGAAGAGCATGTGGAAGGCTTTCGTCAGGTACGCGAGGCGCACCGCCGCGAACTGATCGATGACTATGTTGAACTGATCTCCGATCTGATCCGCGAAGTGGGCGAGGCGCGGCAGGTGGATATGGCGGCGCGGCTTGGCGTTTCCCAGCCGACCGTCGCCAAGATGTTAAAACGTTTAGCCTCGGTTGGGCTTATCGAGCAGATTCCGTGGCGCGGCGTGTTTCTGACGCCGGAAGGGGAGAAGCTGGCGCAGGCCAGCCGCGAGCGTCACCAAATCGTTGAAAGTTTTCTGCTGGTGCTTGGCGTCAGCCCGGATACGGCCCGCCGGGATGCGGAGGGGATGGAGCATCACGTCAGCGAAGAGACGCTGGCATGCTTTCGTCTGTTTACTGAACAGAGGTCGCAGTCGGAATGAGCCTGCCGTTTGTTCGCGCCCTGGCGCGGGATCGCTTTTTACAGCTGCTGTTGGTTATTGGCGTTGGTCTCGCATTTGCCGTTCCCTTTAAGCCCGCCGGGTGGCCAAACGCCATTGACTGGCACACTATCATTACCCTGAGCGGATTGATGCTGCTGACCAAAGGCGTAGAGCTAAGCGGGTATTTTGACGTGCTGGGGCGGCGCGCGGTCAGGCGCTTTCACACAGAGCGGCGGCTGGCGATGTTTATGGTGCTGTCGGCGGCGGTGCTCTCTACCTTTCTGACCAATGACGTGGCGCTGTTTATCGTTGTGCCGCTGACCATCACCTTAAAGAAGCTGTGCGAAATCCCCGTTAACCGGCTGATTATTTTCGAAGCGCTGGCGGTCAACGCCGGATCGCTGCTCACCCCCATCGGCAATCCGCAAAATATCCTGCTGTGGGGGCGCTCAGGCTTGTCGTTTATGGCCTTCATCGGCCAGATGGCGCCGCTGGCGCTGGCAATGATGGCAACCTTACTGGCGCTGTGCTGGTTCGTTTTTCCCAATAAAACGCTTAATTACCATAGCGGGGCGAAAAGCCCCAAGTGGCAGCCGCGCCTGGTGTGGTGCTGTCTGGGTTTTTATCTGGTTTTTCTGACCGCGCTCGAACTTAAGCAGGAACTTTGGGGGCTGGCGCTGGTGGCGGCGGGCTTTTTGCTGCTGGCAAGAAGGGTGGTGCTGAGTGTGGACTGGACGCTGTTGCTGGTGTTCATGCTGATGTTTATCGATGTTCACCTGCTAACCCAGCTGCCGGCGCTGCATTCGCTTCTCAACGCTACCGGCCAGCTTTCGCCAGCGGGGTTGTGGCTTACGGCGATTGGCCTGTCGCAGGTTATCAGTAATGTACCCGCGACCATTTTGCTGCTCAACTACGTTCACCCTGACACGCTGCTGGCCTGGGCGGTAAACGTGGGCGGTTTTGGCCTGCTGCCGGGCTCGCTTGCAAACCTCATCGCGCTTCGGATGGCTAACAGCCGCCGTATCTGGTGGCGCTTTCATCTCTGGTCATTACCGATGCTGCTCTGGGCGGCGCTGGTCGGTTACGGGCTGCTTTTTTTCAGATAGTGCTGATTTGTCAGTTTATCCTGGCAAATGTATAGCTAGCTTCTAACTTTAGTAAACGGCGTAACTGTGACGCCGTTTACTGACAGGATTGTTGCGAGCTATGGCAGATAAGGCAGAAAATTCAAACGCCCCGGAGAACGGGCAGCAAACCGAAGAAAAAGAAAATCGCAAACGCCCCGGTAAGAAACCGCTCATCATCCTGGGTATTGTGGTGGTGGTGATGGTTATCGTGGCGCTGGTCTGGTGGTTTATGACCCGCAATGAAGAGACCACTGACGATGCGTTTACCGACGGCGACGTGGTGACCATCGCGCCAAAAGTGGCCGGTTACGTCACCGAACTGCGGGTAAAAGACAACCAGCGGGTGAAAAAAGGCGACTTGCTGGTGGTCATCGACCCCCGTGATGCCGCCGCCCAACGCGATCAGGCACAGGCGCAGCTGGGGCTGGCGACCGCGCAACTGCATCAGGCTGAAGCGCAGCTGGCGCTGTCGAAAGTGCAGTATCCGGCGCAGCGCGATGAAGCCAAAGCGCAGGTATTAAAAGCGCAGGCGGATCTGGCGAACGCTCAGGCCGCCTATAAACGCCAGCGCGGTGTTGACCCCCGCGCCACCACGCAGCAGAACATCGACAGTGCCAACGCGCAGTTACGCAGCGCCCAGGCCCAGTTGGCGAGCGCGCAGGCGCAGCTCGAAGTCGCCGATCAGGTACAGCTACAGATCCGCCAGCAGGAGACCAACGTCGAAGCGCGTCAGCGCCAGGTCGATCAGGCGAAAGCGCAGCTGGAAACCGCCGAACTAAATCTCTCCTGGACCGAAGTGCGTGCCCCATTTGACGGTTTCGTCACCAAACGTAACGTGCAGACCGGCACGCTGGTGCAGGCGGGGACGGCGCTCTTTTCACTGGTATCGCCGCAGATCTGGGTGGTTGCCAACTTTAAAGAGTCCCAGCTGGAGCGTATGCGCCCCGGCAATAAAGTCAGCCTGACGGTAGATGCTTACCCGGATATGGAGCTGGAAGGGCATATCGACAGTATTCAGCAGGGCAGCGGTTCGAAGTTCTCCGCCTTCCCGTCGGAAAACGCCACCGGCAACTTTGTCAAAATTGTCCAACGTGTCCCGGTAAAAATCGTCATCGATAAAGGGCTGGATCAAAACCAACCTTTGCCGCTGGGCCTTTCAGTTGAACCGAAGGTTACTCTGGAATGACGGACGCCAGTCATCAGAACTGGCGTCCCGCCAGCAATCCCTGGGCCGTGGCGTGGGTGGTCACGCTGGCGGTCTTTATGGAGATCCTCGACACCACTATCGTTAACGTGGCGCTGCCGCACGTCGCCGGTTCGCTCTCTGCGAGCTATGACGAATCCACCTGGGTGCTGACCAGCTACCTTGTCGCCAACGGCATCGTGCTGCCTATCTCCGCCTTCCTCAGCCGGGTTTTTGGCCGCAAGCAGTTCTTTTTGATCTGCATTGTGATGTTTACCGTCTGCTCTTTTCTCTGCGGGATCGCCACCGAACTGTGGCAGATCATTCTGTTTCGTATTCTGCAGGGCTTTTTTGGCGGCGGTCTGCAGCCAACGCAGCAGTCCGTCCTGCTCGACTACTTCAAGCCAGAAGATCGCGGCAAGGCGTTTGGCCTCTCGTCGATTGCGATTATCGTTGCGCCGGTGCTGGGGCCAACGCTTGGCGGCTGGATCACCGACAACTACTCCTGGCGCTGGGTCTTCTTTATTAACATCCCGGTGGGCATTGTGACGGTGCTGGCTATCTACCAGCTGCTGGAAGATCCGCCGTGGGAGCGTAAATCCGAAGAGAAGCTCTCTGTCGACTGGGCCGGTATCAGCCTTATCGCGCTGGGGCTGGGCTGCCTGCAGGTGATGCTTGACCGGGGGGAAGATGAAGACTGGTTCGCCTCTGACTTCACCCGCACCTTCGCGGTACTGACCTTTATCGGCATCATCGGCGCGATTTACTGGCTGCTGTATGCCAAAAAGCCGGTGGTCGACTTACGCTGTATGGCGGATAAAAACTTTGCCGTCTCCAGCCTGCTGATGGCGGGAATGGCGATGATTCTGTACGGCAGTTCAGTGGTGATCCCGCAGCTGGCGCAGCAGGACCTGGGCTATACCGCCACCTGGTCGGGAATGGTGCTCTCCCCCGGCGCGGTACTGATCGTGCTGACCATTCCGCTGGTGCTGAAACTGATGCCCATTGTGCAGACCCGCTGGATTATTGCCTTCGGCTTCTTCTGCCTGGGGGCGGCCTTCTGGTGGTCGCGGTCGCTCACGCCGGATATCGATTTCGAGACGCTGGTGCTGTTTCGCAGCGCGCAGTCAATCGGCCTGGGCTTTTTGTTCGTGCCGCTTACCACTATTGCCTTTATTACCATTCCGCGCCAGCTTAATGCCGACGCGGCGGCGCTGTTTACCATGTTCCGTAACGTCGCCGGTTCGATAGGCATCTCGCTCTCTACGGCGGCCATTACCGAACGCTCGCAGGCCCACAGCGCCCACCTGGCGTACCACGCGACGCCTTTTGACGAGCAGTTTCAGCAGGCGATCCGCTCAACCGCCGAGGCGATTCGCAACTTTACCTCACTGACGGGCGATCCGCTGAGCGCCGCGACCGGGCAGATGTATAAAGCCATGATTGAGCAGTCGCGGTTTCTGGCCTATATCGACGTCTTTACCCTGTTAAGCGTGGTGGCCATTCTCTTGATTCCGTTTTGTTTACTGCTCTCGCCGATTAAGAGCGAAGGCAGCGCAGGAGCACATTAATATGTCCAGGCGTGGTATCTCTTTAACGTTTCTTTCACTCTGTCTGGCGGGCTGCGCGGTTGGCCCTGACTACCAGCCACCGGTTCCACAGACCCCCGCGCGCTGGAATGACCAGGCGGACAATAGCGTCGCCTCCCATACCGCGCCGCAGGCGGTTAATCCTCGCTGGTGGACGACCTTTAATTCGCCCCAGCTTAACAGCCTGATCGAGCGCGCCATTGCCGGGAACCTGTCGCTGCAGCAGACGGTGCTGCGCATCGCCGGGGCGCGCGAGCAGATAAACCAGGCCAGCGGCGCGCTCCTGCCTGCCGTTAACGGTAATTTGCAGGCCACGCGCCAGCAGCTTGGGCTTGAAGGTGAACTCAAATCCCACGGCGTATACGACCAGCTAAACGATGTCGACCCGGCTATTTCTGGCGCGCTGGGCGCGTTGACCCAGCCGGTTAATCTCTACCAGGGCAGTTTTGATGCCCAGTGGGAGCTGGACTTATGGGGCAAAGTGCGTCGCCAGGTCGAGGCGGCGCAGGCGCAGCAGCAGGAGGCTATCGAGCAGCGTAACGATGCGCTGGTATCGTTGCAGGCGGAAGTGGCGCGCGCCTGGCTGCAGCTGCGCGGCGCGCAGAGCATCATCGATACGCTGCAAACGCAGATCGATACCGCGCAGCAAACCTTTGAGCTGACCGAAAACCGCCAGCGGGGCGGCCTCTCGCCGCAGCTGGATGTAGAAAACGCCCGGGCTCAGGTGGGGAACCTGGAGGCGCAGCTGCCGCAGTATCAGGCGCAGGAGCGCCAGGCGATGAATGCGCTGGCTATTCTGCTGGGCAAAGCGCCCGGCGCGCTGGACAGTGAACTGCGTAGCAAACAGCCGCTACCGAAGCTGCCTGCGATTGTGCCGACCGGTATCCCTTCCACCCTGGCGCGCAGGCGTCCTGACGTGCGCCAGGCAGAGGCGACGCTGCATGCCGCGACGGCGCAAATTGGCGTCTCCGTGGCCCAGCTTTTCCCTGACCTGACGCTGAGCGGCCAGTTCGGCCTGCGCAACAGCGAGGCGGACTGGCTGACCGACTGGAGCAGCCATTTTTACAGCTTCGGCCCGCAGATTTCGATCCCCATCTTCCAGGGCGGCCGCCTGGTGTCCAGCGTTAAGCTGGCCCGCGCGCAGCAGGGCGCGGCGGTGCTGAACTACCGTCAGACCGTGCTGGAAGCGCTGGGGGACGTGGAGAATGCGCTGGTCAGCTACCGTACCGATCAGCAGCGGGAAGCGGGGCTGAACAAAACGATTGAGGCTTCGCAAAACGCCTTCGATCTTGCCAGCGACAGTTACCGCCAGGGTATCGCCACCTTTATTGATGTGCTGGACGCCCAGCGGCAGCTGGCGCAGGCCGAACAGCAGCGCGCCCAGGCGCGGGTGCAGAGCAGCCTGGATTTAGTGGCGCTCTATAAGGCCCTTGGCGGCGGCTGGGAGCCTTATCAGCAGGTGCAGATGCCGGACTACAAGGTATTTGGCGACGCGCCGCGCGGCTAAAGAGAGAATTGGGCAAGAAACAGACAGGATCGCCACATTCGCCCCCGCCCGGGATTGCGTATAACTATAGGCGTCAACCAACAGCATAAGGAGACGTCAATGCGTTATCAAAAACTGGGCAATACCGGTCTGTTTGTTTCTGAACTGTGCCTCGGCACCATGACCTTCGGCGGCGAAAGCGGTATGTGGGGTAAAATTGGTCAGCTCGATCAGGCGCAGGCCGATCGTCTCGTCGGCAGCGCTCTGGATGCCGGGATCAATTTTATCGATACCGCCGACGTCTATTCCGAAGGGCGATCCGAGCAGATTACCGGCCAGGCGTTGAAAAACCTTAAGGTGCCGCGCGAAAACGTGGTAGTCGCCACCAAAGTGTTTGGCGAGACCGGCACCGCGGGCGTTAACTCTCGCGGCAGCTCGCGCTACCACATTATCAGCAGCGTGAAAGAGAGCCTGCGCCGTATGCAGCTTGATCATATCGATCTCTACCAGCTGCACGGTTTCGATCCGGCCACGCCGATGGAAGAGATGCTCTACGCGCTCGATAACCTGGTGCAGCACGGTCACGTGCGCTATATCGGGGTGTCGAACTGGTCGGCGTGGCAGATAGCCAAAGCGTTGGGTATCTCCGAACGGCTGGGGCTGGCGCGCTTTGCCTCATTGCAGGCCTATTACACCCTCGCCGGACGTGACCTTGAGCGCGAACTGGCGCCGATGCTGCAAAGCGAGAAGGTGGGGCTGATGGTATGGAGCCCACTGGCGGGCGGTCTGCTTAGCGGTAAGTACAGCCGGGACGGTAAGGGCGAAGCGGGGAGCCGACGCCTGGCGTTTGATTTCCCGCCGGTCGATAAGGAGCGCGCTTTCGACTGCATCGATGTCATGCGGCATATCGCCGAGGCGAAAGGGGTGTCGGTGGCGCAGATCGCGCTGGCCTGGCTGCTGCATCAGCCGGTGGTCAGCAGCGTGATTATCGGCGCGAAACACCCGGAGCAGCTTGATGACAATATCGCCGCTACCGCTATCCGCTTAAGTGACGACGAGTTGCGCCAGCTTGACGCCGTCAGCGCGCTGCCGCGGGAATACCCCGGCTGGATGCTGGAACGCCAGGGTGAATACCGCCGCAACCAGCTTGCGCAGCAGTCCTCGAAATCTGAATAGGGCGTTTTGACGGTAACAAAAAGGGGCCATGCGGCCCCTTTTAATCATCTTGAGCAAAGGCTATCAGTTCAGACGTACCGGCATCCCGGAACGGTTCTGCACGGCCTGCTCAACCACATTCTGATCAACGTCAGACTGGTTGGTCACCGTCTGAACCGCTTTGGTCAGCGTAACAGGAACGATTTCGCCGCCGGTGAACTGCTCTTCGGTGGTCGACAGCGGGTTATGCACCTCGATATAGCGACTGCCATCCGGCTCGGTCGTGGCTTTTACCGGCTCATCAATAAACTGGACGCGGGTGCCGACCGGCACATTCTCGAACAGGAATTTAATGTCGTCGTTGCGCAGACGCACGCAGCCGTGGCTGACGCGCAGGCCAATACCAAAGTTGGCATTGGTACCGTGAATCGCATACAGGCGGCCAATATAAAGTGCGTACAGGCCCATCGGGTTATCCGGGCCGGCGGGCACGACGGCAGGTAACGGCTGGCCTGCGGCGGCATATTCAGCATGCATTTTTGCCGTCGGCGTCCAGGTCGGGCCTGCTTTCTTACGTTCT
>NZ_HE578945.1:1812383-1861547 GCF_000321045.1 Phytobacter massiliensis JC163 | reverse complement strand
TGCTTTCTTACGTTCTACCTTGGTGGTCCAGTTGATGGGCGTATCCTTACCCAACTGGCCGATACCGATTGGCAGCACGATAACGGTATTGGTGCCTTTCGGGTAGTAATAGAGACGCATTTCGGCGCTATTGATAACAATCCCTTCATGCACAGTATCCGGCAGGATCAGCTGTTGCGGGATGTTCATCACGGTACCGCCTTTCGGCAGATAGGCGTCGATACCCGGGTTCGCTTCCATCATGTTGGAGAGGCCCATCTGGTATTGCGCAGCGAAGTATTCCAGCGGCTGAGTGTTGTTTTCAGGAATGGTAATAACCTGATTTTGCCCTACCAGACGGCTGCCATCGGTCGGCAGAGGGTAGGTGACAGCAGACGCGGTTTTGCAAAAGCCCACGACGGCAAAGGCCGCCGCCAAAAGCGTTGTTAATTTCATTTTCATGTTGTGCGAGGTTCGTGCCACTGGCCGTTGGGTTAATGATACATTCTACGAATGGGAGCGCATTATATGTGCATTCCCGCGCACAGGGAATTCAGATGTGTACGAAATCACATTTTTTTCCCGCTGCACTCAGTTTAGCCCTTCGTTTCGGGGCAAGAATCTAATTCGGAATTGTGGCATAATAGGATGTTTGTCACACATTTCAGGATATCTCCGTGTTAGTTACCAGCAACGTCACCATGCAGTTCGGCAGCAAGCCGCTGTTTGAAAACATTTCCGTCAAATTTGGCGGCGGCAACCGTTACGGCCTGATCGGCGCCAACGGGAGCGGTAAATCCACCTTTATGAAAATTCTCGGCGGCGATCTTGAACCGACGCTGGGCAACGTCTCCCTCGATCCTAACGAGCGCATCGGTAAGCTGCGCCAGGATCAGTTCGCGTTTGAAGCCTTCACTGTCCTGGATACGGTTATCATGGGCCACGTGGAACTGTGGGAAGTGAAGCAGGAGCGCGATCGCATCTACTCTCTGCCGGAGATGAGCGAAGAAGACGGCTATAAAGTGGCCGATCTCGAAGTTAAATATGGCGAAATGGACGGCTATTCTGCCGAGGCGCGCGCAGGCGAGCTGCTGCTGGGGGTGGGTATTCCGCTGGAACAGCATTACGGCCCGATGAGCGAAGTGGCCCCCGGCTGGAAACTGCGCGTGCTGCTGGCTCAGGCGCTCTTCTCCAACCCGGATATCCTGCTGCTCGATGAACCGACCAACAACCTGGACATCGACACCATCCGCTGGCTGGAGCAGACGCTGAACGAACGCGACAGCACCATGATCATCATTTCCCACGACCGTCACTTCCTGAACATGGTCTGCACCCATATGGCGGATCTGGACTACGGCGAGCTGCGCGTCTATCCGGGCAACTACGACGAGTATATGACCGCCGCGACCCAGGCCCGCGAACGTCTGCTGGCGGACAACGCCAAGAAAAAAGCGCAGATTGCTGACCTGCAATCCTTTGTAAGCCGCTTTAGCGCCAACGCCTCGAAGTCTCGTCAGGCCACCTCCCGCGCTCGCCAGATTGATAAAATCAAACTGGAAGAGGTGAAAGCCTCCAGCCGCCAGAACCCATTTATCCGCTTCGAGCAGGATAAAAAACTGTTCCGCAACGCGCTGGAAGTGGAGTCGTTAACCAAAGGCTTTGACGAAGGTCCGCTGTTTAAAAACTTCAACCTGCTGCTGGAAGTCGGGGACAAAATCGCCATCATCGGCGCCAACGGCGTGGGTAAATCCACCATGCTGAAAACCCTGGTCGGCGAGCTGGAACCGGACAACGGCACCGTGAAATGGTCAGAGAATGCGCGCATTGGCTACTACGCGCAGGATCACGAGTACGAATTTGAAAACGACCTCACCGTTTTCGACTGGATGAGCCAGTGGAAGCAGGAAGGCGACGACGAGCAGGCGGTGCGCAGTATTCTCGGGCGTCTGCTGTTCAGCCAGGACGACATCAAGAAGCCGGCGAAAGTGCTCTCCGGCGGCGAAAAGGGCCGGATGCTTTTCGGCAAGCTGATGATGCAGAAACCCAATATTCTGGTGATGGACGAACCCACCAACCACCTGGATATGGAATCTATCGAGTCGCTGAATATGGCGCTGGAGATGTACCAGGGGACGCTGGTGTTTGTCTCTCACGACCGTGAATTCGTGAGTTCGCTGGCGACCCGCGTCATTGAGATCACGCCGCAGAAGGTCATCGACTTCTCCGGTAATTACGAAGATTACCTGCGCAGCAAAGGCATCGAGTAATGTTCTGACGCCTTCCCCGGCACGGGGGAGGCGTTTTTGATTAAACGTTAAATGGCTTTTGTCCTATTTCCCTGGGGCAGGACTTAGGTATACTGTTTTGACGTGTAGGATGCACGCTGTAATAAACACAAGGAGCGTATCGTGATGGAAAGGAATATCCTCAAAACATTTATTATTCCCGTCATTATTTTTATTTATGCTTTATGGCAATATTCGCGCGTAAGCTATCTGGTGAATTTCGCTTTCTATTACCAGGATAGCGCCATTATTTTTCGCTATAGCATGTCCTGCCTCGCGCTTATCTTTGCTCTGCTCGCCGCCGTAACGATTATCTATGCGATGGGGCTGTGTTATTTTAGCGCCCGCGCCGCACGTAAATCGCAGGATATATTAATCACCAAATTTTCCCGTTGCCGCCGCCTGTTGCCCTTTTTAATGGTGGGCGAAATGGTCTTTTGCGGGCTGGCGATAGTGTGCGTGGCGCTGTCGGAAATAGCCTGGTTTACTGATAATTTCAGAATGAACGGCGGCGGGTTAAAAATTGTCCTTATCGCGTTGTTTACGCTTCTGACTATTCTCTGGATGCTGTTTAAAGGCATTCTGTCTATTAAAAAATGCTTCTCTCTTTTTCAGCATGACGACTCGCATATTTATGGGGTGAATGTTTTACGCGACGATGCGCCAGAGCTCTGGTTGTGGATCGAGGCGCTGGCGCAACGGGCCGGGCTTATCGTGCCGGACAATATCGTTATCGGTTATTTCGATTGTTTTTACGTTACCGCGAACGCTATTCAGCTGGAGCAGGGGGCCAGGCTCACGGGCAATACGCTCTATTTGCCGTTGGGCTACGCCGCGCTGATGGATAAAGACGAGATCGCGGCGGTAATCGGCCATGAATTAGGCCATTTTACCGGTAATGACACACAGTACAGCCTGCGTTTCGCGCCGCTTTACGCCGGTATGACCAGCAGCCTTCATGAGATAGCGACGGGGGCGCAGGTTGGTTCCTGGGTCGATAAAATCGTGCTTATGCCGTCGCTGGATATGGGGGCGTGGTTTCTTGAACGCTTTCATGAAACGGTGAGCCACTGGAACCGTATTCGTGAATATGCCGCGGATGAAGCGGGGGCGAGAGCGGCGTCGCCCGCGGCGCTTGCCAGCGCGCTGCTGCGTATTACCGCGTTAAGTCAGGTGGTGGATAAACATACTACTGCGGCGGTGAGCGGCGACGTCTCGCTGGTGGGTTGGGTTGAAAATCTGCTCGCCGATCGGCAGAGCGCCGCGCCGCTTTCGGTAGAGGCGGGGCTGGAAACGGCGCTGGAACACCCTATGGACAGCCATCCCGCGACCCGGGCGCGAATCGAGAAGCTTGGCGTCCCGCTCGATGCTACGCTGTTCGAACAGGCGGCTCGCCCGGTAACGCAGGATGGCTGGCGGTCGCTCTGCGCCATGTTCAATGACCTCGCGCAGCTGTGTCTGCCGCTGGCGCAAACGGTCGAGGCGGAAATTAGCCAACAGAACACGGCCTGGCGAGAGACGCTGGAAACCCAGGTGCAGCGGTCTCAGGCAACGCTCGAATTTTGGGGAAATAAGGCCGGGGCATGGTTCTCACTGATATTAGGCGGCCTGTTTGTCTGTGGCGCGCTGGGAATGCTCTTTTTATCGTTATCCCACACCGAGGCCTTTTTTTCGCTTATCGGCCTCATCCTGCTTTTACCCGGCTCGCTGTTGCTTTTTGCAGGCAGAAAGCAGCTCAAACTGGCGGCGCACCCTCTCTTTTCTTTAAGCGAGGGGCATATTGATAGCCATTTAATCGCCAGCCCGCTGCCGCTGTGTAAGGTGGACTCTTTCCAGGTGCGTGGGTCCTCGGAAACGTTGACGGTGGAGCTCCGTCTGTGCAGCGAATATACACCGGATATTACAACGAAACGCCTGATGCAGCCTATTCGTTTCGACCCGAATAAGCATGCCGTGATCATGATCCTGGGCGGGAATTTTGTCCAGAGCGACGAGAACGGCAAAACAAAAATGGCCTGCTCGCAGGTTGCCGAGCGCATCGTGCAATATCTTTATGCAAGCAGTGCGCGGGACGAGCTGGCGAAATTACAGGAAAGTCATTAAGCCGATGACATCGGTAGGGTCAGCAACGAAATATATTCAGTAAATGAAATGTTAAGCGTTGCGATTGCCTGGAGCAAAGGGAAATGAAACGTATTATCCGCATTTTTGGTTTTTCTTTATTAATTTTACTGTATGGGTTTTGGCAGTGTTTTCGCAGCTTTTCCGGCGTCATGTCAGGCGGGAAAATGGTGCGCTTTATACTTTCGGAATTAGGCATGGCGGCAAGCGGCATGGCTATTGTCATCGGCATTAGCGCGCTGTTGCTCTGTTATCTTTGTGCAAAACTGGCCCGGCGTTCACAAAATACCCTGATTTTTCTTTTTACGCTGTGCCGAAGGTTATTGCCTTTCATGATGGTGGCGATGATTATTTTTGGCGGGCTGGCCTTCATCGCGATCGTTCTCTCTGAGCTAATCTGGTTAGCGACGACGGTCAACCTCCACAGGAGCAGCGGAAAAGCCATTATTTTCGCCCTGTGTATTATAGGTTCAACGCTGTGGCTGCTGTTTAAAAGCGTTGGCGCCTTGCGGAAATGTTTTGCTTTATTTAAAGCCAGCGCCTCAGAAATTGACGGACATAACATTACCGAGCAGCAGGCGCCATTGCTATGGCAGTGGATTCGGCAGCTTGCAAAGCAAGGGCAGGTGGTTACCCCTGATAATATCGTCATTGGCTTTTTCGACTGCTTTTACGTTACGGCGAATGACGTCCGTCTGCGCAACAGTGGGGAGCAACTGAAAGGCAATACGCTCTATTTTCCGTTAACCTTTGCCGCCATGATGAGCCGGGAGGAAATTGCTGCGGTTATCGGCCATGAGCTGGGCCATTTTACCGGAGACGATACGCAATACAGCTTACGCTTTGCCCCGCTTTATGCCGGCATACAAAACAGTCTTGATCAAATCTCACGGACTGCGCGAGGTGTTTCCTGGATCGATCGCGTTGTGCTCTATCCCGCGCTCGAAACCGGCCTGTGGTTCCTGCGTTCATTTCATGAGACCGTGCGATACTGGAGCAGGATTCGCGAATTCGCTGCCGATACTGCTGGCGCACGGACCGCATCTCCAGAAGCGCTGGTTAGCGCCCTGTTACGTATCTCCGCGCTGGATGATGTCATAAACGACTGTTTAGAAGATGTGCTAACCGGCAAAGCCAAAGACAACGATATTCTCGCTGGACTGGTGGCGAGCGCCAGTAACTTGCCTGCCCTGGATGTGCGCCCCTTTATGGAGGAGGCGCTCACCCACCCGACTGACAGCCATCCCCCGACAAGCCAACGTATCGCCGCGCTTAATGTGACGGTAAGCGAGAGGCTGTTAAACAGTGCCGCACGCAAACCTGACGCGCGCGATCATCAGGCCTTAATGGCTTTGATAGCGTCTGATGAAGGGAACATTGTGGCTTCTATGGCGCAGAACCTGATTCAGCGGGTTAAGCAGCACAGGGAAGCCCTGCGTGCCAGGCTTGAAACGGAGGCCGCGCAGCCCTCTGAAACGAAGATGTTCTGGATACGGACAAAGGACACCTGGTTTTTTCTGGCGATAGCCATCATTTTGTTTGCCGCAGGCGGCTTTATTACTCTGACAGCGCGTGGCGGGTTCGAATATATCGGCTGGGGAATGGTGGCGTTCAGCGTCATGTTTAGCTTGCTGGCGAGAAAACATTACGTTGACTCGCGAAAGCCGCTCTATCTGTTTAGTGAACAGGGTATTCAGTGCCAGAGTGTTGACGGCATATTTAAATGGACCTGGATGGAAGACGCGTTTGAGTTCGAGGAGATGCTGGGGTCGCTCTGTATTGTATTCCGTTGCCATTCCCATGTGCCGCTGCCAAAGGTCCTCAGCCGGAAAAGCGGCATCAGGCCCGGTAAAAACAATACCTATATCATCACTATCCCTGACCCCATGTTCACGGGGGAAAGTGATAAGCGCTTAAAAATCAAGGAACAGGAATTTATCGATCATTTCCGCCAATACTATGATTCCGCCTGCGCCCGGGAAGCATTACAGGAATTTTAGTTGCGATGCTTACGGCGCATCGACAGCACGCGCCGTAAGCATCATTGTTTTCAGGCCATTCCCAGCGCCCGCCGGCCGTGAATATTCAAATCCGCCAGCGTAAAGCGTCCTTCCCAGTCGGTTTCGTAATCTTCACGCGGGAAATCGCCGGGCGACGCGCCTTTTTCCAGCGCCGCTTTCACCTTGTGGGCGTAAGCCAGATTCTTTTCGCACAGCGGCGCGGCGGGAATATACATCACGTTTCCCCAGCCCTGCTGATTATCGACCGGGGCGACAGAGTGAATCACGTCGCAATGCCACCAGACGGAATCCCCGGCCTCCAGCGCCGGAATGCTGGTCAGCGCCTCAATGAGCAGGGGGTGCCATTGCTCTGAAATCGGCAGAACCCGCCCTGGCGCAACGCCGCACAGTTCGTCTTCCGGTACGTCGTCAAGCAGCGGTCGCAGCAGAATGTAGGCCATCGCCTCCGGGATGGGAACGACGTGCAGTAGTCCCTGACCGGGGATCATATCCGACAGAGCCGTCCACCCCTGGAAGGTGCGGAACACCGAGCATTTGGTGGTGTTCTCCACGCTGTACTCTTCAACGTCCGTGCGATGCGCCGCATCCCACGGATCCCAGGCTTCGACGTTGCCGTTAAAGATGCTGCCGAAGACCTGCTGGTAGGCGGGGAGCAGCCAGCGCTCCAGCGCGCCGGAGTCGGTATGCGCGCCCAGTCCTTTCGATGTCGTTCCCGGCGGGCGGCGGCGAATACGGTCCGGGTAAATAACGCTGACATCAGGGTCGAACCAGCGTTTACCGTCGCTTTCAAAGCGCCATAAGCGGTTGAGGAAAGACTGCACGGCAGCCATTTCCTCACTCTGGCGCGCCTGCATCTGCGCCTGCGACCAGTAAATAGGGAAAATTTCAGGCCGGGAGGCGCTCAGGGTGCCGAAGAAGTTATCGCCCGGCCCTTTATACACCTCATCAAAGCGATTGCGATCCAGGTAATCCAGCATCGACTGGTCCCACGCCAGCGCCCGTTCACGTCCAAAGTGGCCTTTGATGACCGCGCAACCGCGTTCTTTAATCAGAGCGCGTTGCGCATCGCTGACTTTGCCCTGCTCAATATCGGTAAAGGGGATAACGGGCCAGACCGGATCGCCCTGCGCTTTTAAGGCGTTGATTTGCGCCACCCGCTGGCTAATACGGGCATGAAGTTTATCAAATGCTCCCTGCACATCGCCGATTTGCTGGCGCAGTTCCTGTTTCAACTGGCGAATTGCCGCCTTGTGGTCGGCAGGCAGTGCCTGGCTGCTGAATGTCATAACGACCTCGCTATCTTTCATTCGAAACTTAATTAACTTACATATGTTAATTTAAGTGAAAAAAAGGTTAATGCAAGTTTAAAAACTTGAGGGCGGACACAAAGCAGGAAGAAAATGAGCCGGAGCGCGCGCTCCGGCCTGGCTCTTAGCAGAAGGGAGGGGTCTGATCCAGTACCGCCTGAATGACATTCAGCGCGCCCTGGTGGTTGTTATCATCGGTGCGATGGCGGGCAATCTGTTTAATCGCGTCGCCGGCGTTGTCCATGGCGAAGGACCACGGCGTCATACGCAGCATCTCCGCATCGTTGCCGCTGTCGCCAATAGTGACGCAATTCTGCGGCGACAGCTTCCAGCGTTTTAACAGGCGCGTGATACCGTTGGCTTTGTGCAGGCCGGGGATAATCAGGTCGACAAAGCCAAAGCCGCTGGTGACCGGCTTCATAATCCCATCCAGCGAGACGTGGAGCCTGTCGATAAGCTGCGGGATATCGCTGTCGGGTAAATTGAGGGAGAACTTAAACAGCGTATCGTCAATTTTGTGGTAATCATCGATGCGTGCCAGCCGGTGGTAGTGTTTCGCCATCAGATCAACAAACGCCTGGGGGGCATTTTCGCTGATGTAGGCGCTCTGCAGGCCACAGGCGACAAAGTTCAGCCCCTTATCCTTTAGCAACTCGCCAATGACCACCTGCGCTTCATGGCGGGTAAGCTCACCGTGAAACAGCTGCTGACCGTGTTCATATACCAGGGCGCCGTTTTCCGCGACGAACGAGATCTCGTTTTTAATTTCAGGGAAGAAAGAGATGAGCTGGTAATACTGATTTCCGCTGGCGACCACGAATTCAATATCGCGCGCTTTGAGTTCGGCGAACTGCGTCAGGAAACGATCGCGGTCATACTGCTTGGCGTCGTCGAGAAAAGTTCCGTCCATGTCGGTGACGATAACTTTTACGGTCATACTTTTGCTCCTGGATTATAAACAACCAGCAACATTGTAATAACAGTGTGACCTGAAGCACAAATTTATTTCATTCGAAAGCAAAAGCAAAACGGCGACGCGAGTTGCCGTTTTTAGTGTTTGCACCCTCTCCCTGTGGGAGAGGGTCGGGGTGAGGGCAAAGCCGCATGCTTTAAAGCGTATGCTCGGTCCTGGCGATAATGTCATCCTGCGTGTCCGGCGACAGGGCAGTGAAGAAGGCGGAATAGCCCGCTACGCGCACTACCAGATCGCGATACTGATCGGGATGTTTTTTTGCCTCCAGCAGCGTTTCGCGCGACACGATGTTGTACTGAATATGCCAGCCTTTATGCTCTTCGAAGAAGGTGCGCAGCAGTATCATCAGCTTCTGCTTGTCGGACTCATTCGCAAGCGTTGTCGGGTTCAGCTTCTGGTTCAGTAGCACGCCGCCGAGAATCGATCCGGTAGGCAGTTTACCCACGGAGCCGATAACCGCCGTTGGCCCCAGGTGGTCGGTGCCGGAAGCCGGGCTGGCCCCTTCCGCCAGCGGAGCATGCGCTTTGCGTCCGTCCGGCGTCGCCATTGTCGCCGCGCCAAACGGCACGTTGGCGGAAATCGACGACGTTCCTGCATAGTAGTTGCCGCCGATCGGACCACGACCGTAACGCGGGTTATGATACAGCTTAATCTCGTCAATATAGGTCTGATAGGCCCGGGCCAGCAGGGTATCAACGCTATCGTCGTCGTTACCGTATTTCGGCGCGCCGTTGATAAGCCGCTGGCGCAGCTGCTCGTGGGTGAGCCCTTCGAAGTCGTCAGCCAGCGCGGCGGCGAGCTGCTGCTGGCCGATGACGCCCTGTTCAAAGACCAGCTTTTTCACCGCCGCCAGGCTGTTGCCGAGGTTGGCGATGCCGACCTGTAAACCGGAAACCCAGTCATATTTTGCGCCGCCCTGCTTGATGCTTTTCGCCCGTTCGATGCAGTCGTCTACCAGCGCCGAGCAGAGAATATCGTGCACGTTCTCTTCCAGCATGGTATCGACCACATACTCAATTTCGATCGATTTACGGGTGTAGTAGCGAATCTGGGTATCCCAGGCCGCCATCACTTCATCAAAGTTATTAAAGTTACCGGCAGAGAGCGCCTTCTCCTGCGGCAGGAACACCTTGCCACTGGTGGCGTCGCGGCCGCCTTCCAGCGCCGCCAGCATGACCCGGGCGAAGTTAATAAAGCTCATCCCGGTGCAGCGGTAGCCCCATTTGCCGCCGACGGCGGTTTCAATACAGCCGATGGCCGCATAGTCGTAGGCATCCTGCGGCTCAATGCCCAGCTTGATAAACTCAGGGATGACAATCTCGTCGTTGTTGAATGCCGGCATCCCGAAGCCGCAGCGGATCACCTGTACGCAGGCGTCCAGGAAGTCGTTGCTCATTCCGGCGTGATAGCGCACGCTCAGGTTCGGCTGGGTGGAGCGCAGGCGACCACAGGATTCCAGGATCGCATAGGAGAGCGGGTTGACCGCATCCATCGGCTTACCGTTGACCAGGTTCTGGCCGCCAATGGTGACATTCTGGTACAGCGGGCTACCCGCAGAGGCTTTGGAGTGCGAGCCGGAGCGGATTTTATTGACCTCCAGCAGCTTCAGCCAGCAGCTGTGCAGCAGTTCAATAGCATGCTCGCGATCCAGCGTCTGATTAAGTTCCACATCGCGGCGGTAGTAGGGATAGAGATACTGATCCATACGGCCAAACGATACCGAGTGGCCGTTAGACTCGATTTGCAGAATCAGCTGGATGAAGTAGCACAGCTGCAACGCCTGCCAGAAGGTCTGCGGCGGCTGATGGGCGATAACATCGCAGTTTTCCGCGATAGTCAGCAGCTCATCCCGGCGGGTTTCGCGCGGCTCTTGCGCCGCCATCGTGCGGGCCAGGTCGGCAAAGCGCTTGATATGCAGGCTCACGGCATCCAGTACGATATCAATCGCTTTCAGGAACTGCTCGCCGTGCAGGTCATCCAGTACCGTCAGGTTGATACGTGAACGGCGCTCCGCGACTTTTTCGCGCAGGCCATCCAGCCCTTTTTCCAGCAGCAGCGGGAAGTTCACCGCCAGATGGGCGTCACCGGAGGTCATATTGCCTTCGGCCTTGATGATGCCGGTTTCCAGCAGGCCTTTTTGCTCATCGGTAAACATGCCGTAGCAGCGGTCCTGCACCGTCTGGCCGCGCCACCACGGGCAAATCTCATGCAGCACGCGCTTATTCTCTTCGCTCACCGCAAACCCCGCGCCCGGCCTGTCCGCCAGGTCATCGATCTCTTTTTCAATCCACGAGACGGTATATTCCGGGAAGATAGGCGCCGCGCGCACTTCACTGGCCTGGTTGCCAACGATCAGCTCGTCGTGCTTGATCCAGATAGTGCGCTCTGCAAGATGATGCGCCAGCGCCAGCGCGCGGCGTACCGGAATCGGCTTATCCAGATGCTGCCGGTACATGGCGGTATAGTGCTGAGCGCGTTCGGTGCACACCGGCGGTTTGACAATATGCACCAGCGCGGTTTTGTGCGCTTTGATGCGATCGCTAAGCGTATCCAGTTTCAGTTGGGTCATGGCGTTATCCTCGTAATATCGCGGTCAAACCTTTCTTACAGGCGTACTCTTGCGCGAAGTCCAGCAGCGCAGGGGCGTCCAGCGGTTTGTCCGGGGCGTGATAGGGTTGGCTGAGTAAGGTGTATTTGTTCATGCCCAGCGTGTGGTAGGGCAGAAAATGGATCTCGCTGACGTGGAGTTCGTCAGCGGCAAAATCAGTAATGGCTTTGACCGCCTCTTCATCGGCATTAAAGCCCTGGATCAGCGGCACGCGGATAATCATTTTTTTCCCCGCCGCCGCAAGCTTCTTCAGGTTGTCCATCACCCGGGAGGCGCTGCCGTCGGTCCACTGTTTAAAGGGGGCGTCGGCGACATGCTTTAAGTCGGCAAGGAACAGATCGACATGCGGCAGTGACGGTTCGATATATTTCCACGGGACGTGCAGGCAGGTTTCGACAGCGGTATGAATGCCTGCCTCGTGGCTGGCTTTAAACAGCGCGGCAGCATACTCCGGCTGCATAAACGGTTCGCCGCCGGAGAGGGTGATGCCGCCGCCGCTGCGGTCATAAAACGGCTTGTCGCGCAGAACGGTAGCCATAACCTCTTCAACGTTTTTAACTTCGCCGCACACGGTCAGCGCCTGGGTCGGGCAGCAGTTGGTCAGGGCATCCAGAAGAGGGGCATCAAGCCTGTCGCGCGCAATCAGCAGGCCATCCAGCGTGCGGTGAATGGCCTGTGGCGCAGCCTGCTGGCAGAGGTCGCACCCGGCAAGACAAAGACGGGCATCGAACAGCACATCCCGTTGCCGTTCGCGGCTCTCCGGGTTCTGGCACCAGCGGCAGCCGAGCGAACAGCCTTTCAAAAACACCACGGTGCGAATACCGGGGCCGTCATGGGTGGAATAACGTTGAATATTAAAAATCATATGCGGGCCTCATCTTGCATATGAAGATTAAATAACTTTCGAATGAAAGTTAGATTGATAAAAATCAACTCTGAGAAGGGTTGTTGGCCGCAAAGGGAAAAGTTTGCGCAATCTCACACTTTGCGTAGCGGGCCGCATACAGGCGTGTCGCTTACATGAGGGAGGTAAAATGGCTGGATTACCCCTCGCATTCGGGCGAAAGCGAAAGTGCTGTCTTCACCTGAACGGAGCATAGTCAGCTCAACGGACTTTTCAGGTGAGGGAGCACCATGGCAAAAAAGAGAACCTCAACGCCTCATGACGCGGTGTTCAAGACATTTTTACGGCATCCCGCCACCGCGCGTGATTTTCTGGAAATTTATCTGCCGCGCCCTTTGCGGGAGATTTGCAATCTGCAAACGCTAAAGCTGGAGGGCAGTAGCTTTATTGAGGAAAATCTTCGGGCGTGCTATTCGGATGTGCTGTGGTCGCTTAAAACGCGTCAGGGTGACGGGTATATTTATGTGCTTATTGAGCACCAAAGCAGGCCTGATGCCCATATGGCGTTCAGGCTAATGCGCTATGCTATCGCGGCGATGCAAAATCATCTCGATGCCGGGCATCGACAGCTTCCGTTAGTGGTGCCGATGCTTTTTTATCACGGTATGGATAGCCCCTATCCGGGATCGCTATGCTGGTTCGATGAGTTCGCCTCTCCTGGACTGGCGAAACAGCTCTACAGCGCCGCGTTTCCGCTGGTGGATATCACGGTGACGCCGGACGATGAAATTCTCCGTCACCGCCGTGTCGCGATGCTGGAGCTGGTGCAAAAGCATATTCGTCAGCGAGATATGATGGATATTATCGACCGGCTGGCGGCAATTTTGATGACGGGTTTAACTAATGACTCTCAGTTAAAAACGCTATTTAATTACATACTTCAGTTTGGGGACGCAGCGCAATTCAGTCTGTTCATCAGCGAGTTCGCCAGCCGCGTACCGCAATATAAGGAGAGCTTAATGACCATTGCAGAACGACTACGGCAGGCAGGCTGGCACGAAGGCCAGCAGCAAGGCATGATACAAGGAATAGAGCAGGGGCAAAAGGAGGGGCAACAGCAGGGACGCCACGCGGAAGCGTTGCGCATTGCCCTTAACATGCTGGCGGACGGTATTGACCGTGAGCTGGTGCTGAAAATAACCGGAATCGCCGAAAGCGAGCTGCCGTTGCCAGGCCATTAAGCCGCCCGCTATCGCTTAGCGGGCCGTCTGGTGGTCTCCGCAGACTTCGCAGGCGCGGTCGCGCGCGAGTTTCATTTCGCGAAACTGGCAGGTCATGGCGTCATAGAGGATGATTTTCCCTGCGGCGGGGGTACCGTAGTGTGTCAGTACCTTAATCGCCTCCATGGCCTGCAGCGAACCGATAATGCCCACCAGCGGCGCCATGACGCCAGCCTCTACGCAGCTCAGGGCATTTTCCCCAAACAGGCGGCTCAGGCAGCGGTAGCAGGGTTCGCCGTCACTCCAGCGAAAGACGCTGATTTGCCCCTCCATTCGGATGGCCGCGCCGGAAACCAGCGGCGTTTTACTGGCGAAGCAGCCCGCGTTGAGCTGGTTGCGAATGGCTACGTTGTCGGTACAGTCCAGCACCAGATCGTGTCGGGCAATCAAGGCGCAAAGGGCGGCGTCATCCAGCAGGGCATTCACCGTGGCAAGGGCAATATGCGGGTTGATACGGCTGAGGGCGGCTCGGGCGGAGTCCACTTTCGGCTGGCCTAACGTGGCATCGCTGTGCAGCGTCTGGCGCTGTAAATTCGACAGCGCCACGGTGTCAAAGTCGAGCAGCGTCATCTGCCCGACGCCGGCGGCGGCAAGATATTGCCCGGCGGCGCAGCCGAGGCCGCCAAGCCCTACCACCAGCACGCGGGCCGCTTTCAGGCGCTCCTGACCCTCAAAGTCGAAACCGCGCAGAATAATCTGCCGGTTATAGCGCAGCATCTCTTCGTCGCTCAGCGTATCCTGCACCTCAACCTCCAAACAGATGATTGAACATCTCTACCTCAACCCATTCACCTGCCTCGACGTTGCCGCGCTCGCGCTCCAGCACGATAAAGCAGTTCCCCTGGCTAAATGAACTGAAAATATGCGAGCCCTGCGGGCCGGTAGAGCTGACCACCAGCTCGCCGTTTTCATCCCGCGCAAGCCTGCCGCGCTGGAAATCAAGACGCCCCGGCGATTTTTTCAGCCGGGTAAGCGCACGGGCGCGCAGCCGCAGCGGGAGGGGGCTGGCGCTGCTGCCGCTCAGTTTCGCCAGCAGCGGCTGCACCAGTTGGTAAAAGGTAAGCGCCGCGGAAACCGGATTGCCCGGCAGGCCGCAGAACCAGCTATGAGGCAGCTTGCCGAAGGCGAAGGGTTTACCGGGTTTGATGGCCAGCTTCCAGAAGGTGATTTCGCCCAGCTCATCGAGCAGCGTTTTGGTGTAATCGGCTTCGCCAACCGATACTCCGCCGGTGCTGATAACCACATCCGCCTGCTGGTCGGCGCGGATAAAAGTCTCCCGCAGCAGTGCCGGGTCGTCAGGTATGATGCCAAGGTTAATCACCTCGCAGCCAAGCTGCTCCAGCATCAGGTGCACCGTCAGTCGGTTGGTGTCGTAGATTTGCCCCTCGTCCAGCGGCTGCCCCGGCAGGCGAAGCTCATCGCCGGTAGAAAAGAGCGCCACCCGCACCTTGCGTACAACCGAGACCTCCGCAATGCCTAATGAGGCGAGAACGGGCAGTTCGGCGGCGGTAAGTTTTTGCCCGGCGCGATAGACGGCGGCCCCGGCGCGGATATCTTCCCCGGCCCGGCGAATGTGCTGGCCTGCCCGTACCGGCGCAATAAAGCGCACCCCGGCGTCGCTCTGCTCCGTCTCTTCCTGCATGACCACCGCCTCGCAGCCCGGCGGCACCGGCGCGCCGGTCATGATCCTCACGCAGCTTCCTGCCGGCCACTCGCCGCTAAAAGGCTGCCCGGCGAAGGCTTTTCCGGCGACAGGCAGCGGCGCGTTAGCCACCAGGTCGGCCAGCCGCACGGCGTAGCCGTCCATTGCTGCGTTATCGAAGCCGGGGACATTCAGCGGCGAGACAATATCCTGCGCCGCCACGCGACCAAAACAGGCCAGCAGCGGTAAGGTTTCGCACGCGGTAAGCTTAGAAACGCGTGACAGCATTTGCTCCAGCGCCGAGTCCAGCGGGATCAGGCCTGCGGTATGGTCCATAATTTCACTCCAGCATCGCAACAAAGCGCCATTATGGCAGAAAAAGCCACCTCCCTGCATGTACTCCTCAAGTACCATTACCCTTCGTCCGCTTTACATCACTGAAACGACTTTCTATATTCAAAAATCGTATGAAGCTGTCGTCACAATAATGATATCTATAGAAAAAGCAGCAGGCTTCCCTTACCGGGCGATAAAAAAATGACAAAAGCAGTTATTGCGATACACGGCGGGGCAGGGGCAATTGCCCGCGCCCGGCTTAGCCCGGAAACCGAGCGGCAGTACATTGCCGCGCTCTCTACCATTGTCGAAACCGGCCAGCACATGCTGGAGGCAGGTGAGAGCGCGCTGGATGTGGTCACCGAAGCGGTGCGTTTACTGGAAGAGTGCCCGCTGTTTAATGCCGGGATTGGCGCGGTATTCACCCGTGATGAAACCCATGAGCTGGACGCCTGCGTGATGGATGGCTATTCGCTGCGCGCAGGGGCGGTGGCCGGGCTCAGCCGGGTGCGTAACCCGGTACTGGCGGCGCGTCTGGTGATGGAGCGCAGCCCGCACGTGCTGCTGGTTGGCGAAGGGGCGGAAAACTTTCTCTTTGCCGAAGGGGTAGAGCCGGTCGAAAAGGATCTCTTTTCGACCCCGGCGCGCTATCAGCAGCTTGTTGAAGCCCGGGCGGCGGGTGAAACAACCCTCGATCACGGTAGCGCGCCGCTGGACGAACGACAGAAGTTCGGCACCGTAGGTGCGGTGGCGCTGGATAAGCATGGCAATCTGGCGGCGGCGACCTCCACCGGCGGCATGACCAATAAACTGCCGGGTCGGGTGGGCGACAGCCCGCTACCCGGCGCAGGCTGCTATGCCAATAACGCTAACGTCGCGGTCTCCTGTACCGGAACCGGCGAGGTGTTTATTCGCGCGCTGGCGGCGTATGACATCGCCGCGCTAATGGAGTACGGCGGATTCAGCCTCCATGAAGCTTGTGAAGCGGTGGTGATGGAAAAACTCCCGGCGCTGGGCGGCGAGGGCGGGCTTATCGCCGTCGATCGTGAAGGCAATGTGGCGCTACCCTTTAATAGCGAAGGGATGTATCGCGCGTGGGGCTATGCGGGAGACGCGCCCAGCGTGGGAATTTATCGTGAATAAGGAGAGCGACGTGTCGCAGCGCCCTGAAACTGACGGCGACGTAGTACTGGATGTCCGTCATTTAAATGTCGCGTTTCGCCATGAGAAACAGCTTACTCAGGCGGTGCGCGACCTGTCGTTCACCCTAAAGCGAGGCGAGACGCTGGCGATTGTCGGCGAATCCGGCTCGGGGAAGTCGGTCACTGCGATGTCGCTGCTGCGGCTGCTTGAGCAGTCCGGCGGCGATGTCAGCTGCGATCGTATGCTGCTGACCCGTCGGGATAAGACCACGGTCGATCTGGCGAAGCTTAGCGCGTCCCGTCTGCACAGGGTGCGCGGCGCGGATATCGCTATGATTTTCCAGGAGCCGATGACCTCCCTTAATCCGGTCTTTCCGGTAGGGGAGCAAATTGCAGAGTCGATTCGGCTCCACCAGGGGCTGGGCAAAGAGCAGGCGCTGGCCGAGGCGCGGCGGATGCTCGACCTGGTACGTATTCCCGAGTCGCAAACGATCTTATCGCGCTACCCCCATCAGCTTTCCGGCGGTATGCGCCAGCGGGTGATGATTGCGATGGCGCTCTCCTGTCGTCCGGCGGTGCTGATTGCCGACGAGCCGACAACCGCGCTGGACGTCACTATCCAGGCGCAAATTCTGCAGCTTATCGCCGTGCTGCAAAAAGAGATGGCGATGGGGGTTATCTTTATCACCCACGATATGGGGGTGGTAGCGGATATTGCCGATCGCGTGCTGGTGATGTACCAGGGCGAAGCGGTGGAAACCGGTACGGTAGAGCAGATTTTTAACGCGCCGCAGCATCTCTACACCAAAGCGCTGCTTGCCGCCGTCCCGCGCCTGGGGGCGATGAACGGCAGCGATCTGCCACGGCGCTTCCCGCTGATGTCGTTACAACATCCTGAGCGCCCGGAACCGGCCACCGAGCAGGATACCGTGGTGCCCGGCGAGCCAATTCTGCAGGTGCGCGACCTGGTGGCCCGTTTTCCGCTGCGCAGCGGCGTTCTCAACCGGGTAACGCGGGAAGTGCACGCCGTGGAAGGGGTCAGTTTTGACCTCTGGCCGGGCGAAACGCTGGCGCTGGTGGGGGAGTCCGGCAGCGGTAAATCCACCACCGGGCGCGCGCTGCTGCGGCTGGTTGAGAGCCAGAGCGGCGCCATCACCTTTCAGGGGGAGCGAATCGATACGCTTCCCGCCGGTAAACTGCAGCATCTGCGGCGGGATATTCAGTTTATTTTTCAGGATCCTTACGCCTCCCTCGATCCGCGTCAGACCGTGGGCTACTCGATTATTGAGCCGCTTCGCGTACACAAAATCATGGGCGAGGAGGAGGCGCAGCGGCGGGTGCTCTGGCTACTTGAGCGGGTCGGATTGCAGCCGGAACACGCGTGGCGTTATCCGCATGAGTTTTCCGGCGGTCAGCGGCAGCGTATTTGCATTGCCCGGGCGCTGGCGCTTAACCCGCGCGTGGTGGTGGCGGATGAGTCCGTCTCCGCGCTGGACGTCTCCATTCGCGCGCAGATCATCAATCTGCTGCTGGATCTGCAGCGGGAAATGGGGATCGCCTTTCTCTTTATTTCACATGATATGGCGGTAGTGGAGCGCATCAGCCACCGGGTGGCGGTGATGTATCTCGGGCAGATTGTTGAAATTGGTCCCCGTCGGGCGGTGTTTGAAAACCCGCAGCACCCGTATACCCGCAAACTTATGGCTGCCGTGCCGGTGGCCGACCCGTCGCACCGCAGGGCGCAGCGGGTGTTACTGTCGGATGAACTCCCCAGCAACATCCACCCGCGCGGCGAGGCGGTGCACCGCGTGCAGTTGCAAAACGTCAGCCCCGGCCACTTCGTCGCCCGTACGACGCCGGGCAATACACAATCGCGTTTTTAGAACAGACAGGGATACTCAGGAGAACATTATGACACCATCAGTATCACGTAAGTGGCGGGTCGCGTTTGCCGTAGCGGCCGCACTCGCCGCCGCGCCTGCAATGGCCGCCAAAGATGTCGTTGTCGCCGTGGCGTCGAATTTCACCACCCTCGACCCCTATGATGCCAACGATACGCTGTCGCAGGCGGTGGCGAAATCGTTCTATCAGGGACTGTTTGGCCTTGATAAAGACATGAAGCTGAAAAACGTCCTTGCCGAGAGCTATACCGTTTCTGATGACGGCCTGGTGTATACCATTAAACTGCGCAGCGGCGTCAAATTCCAGGACGGCACCGACTTCAACGCGGAGGCGGTAAAGGCGAACCTCGATCGCGCCAGCAATCCGGAAAACAGCCTCAAGCGCTACAACCTCTATAAAAATATCGCCAGCACCGAGGCGGTGGATCCGACCACCGTCAAAATCACCTTAAAACAGCCGTTCTCGGCGTTTATCAATATCCTGGCCCACCCGGCGACGGCGATGATCTCCCCCGCGGCGCTGAAAAAATACGGCAAAGAGATTGGTTTTCACCCGGTCGGCACCGGCCCGTATGAGCTGGAGACCTGGAATCAGACCGATTTTGTTAAGGTGAAAAAATTCGCGGGCTACTGGCAGTCTGGACTACCGAAGCTGGACACCATCACCTGGCGTCCGGTCGTGGACAACAACACCCGCGCCGCGATGCTGCAAACCGGCGAGGCGCAGTTCGCTTTCCCGATCCCCTATGAGCAGGCGGCGGTACTGCAGAAAAACAGCAAGCTGGAGCTGGTGGCCAGCCCGTCAATCATGCAGCGCTATATCAGCATGAACGTCACCCAGAAGCCGTTCGACAACCCGAAAGTGCGTGAAGCGATTAACTACGCCATCAACCGCCAGGCGCTGGTCAAAGTGGCCTTTGCTGGTTACGCCACGCCAGCGACCGGCGTCGTACCGCCTTCGCTGGCCTTTGCCCAGAGCTATCAGCCGTGGCCTTACGATCCGGCCAAAGCCCGCGAACTGCTAAAAGAGGCGGGCTATCCGAAGGGGTTCAGCACCACGCTCTGGTCATCGCACAACCACAGCACCGCGCAAAAAGTGTTGCAGTTTACCCAGCAGCAGCTGGCGCAGGTGGGGATTAAAGCGCAGGTGACGGCGATGGATGCCGGGCAGCGCGCGGCGGAAGTGGAAGGCAAAGGGCAGAAGGAGAGCGGCGTAAGGATGTTCTACACCGGCTGGTCGGCTTCAACCGGCGAAGCCGACTGGGCGCTTTCGCCGCTGTTCGCCTCGCAGAACTGGCCGCCAACCCTCTTCAACACGGCGTTTTACAGCAATCCTCAGGTAGACAAAGACCTGGCGGATGCCCTTAAAACCACCAAAGAGGATGAGAAAGCCCGCCTGTACAAAGAGGCGCAGGACCTTATCTGGAAGGAGTCGCCCTGGGTGCCGCTGGTGGTGGAGAAACTGGTCTCCGCGCATAACAAAAACCTGACCGGTTTTTATATTATGCCCGATACCGGCTTTAGCTTTGACGATGCCGACCTGAAATAACCAGCTCATTTCCCCTCTCGGCCAGAGGGGGGAGTGAGGGAAGAAGACATGCTGAATTATGTTTTGAAACGCCTGCTGGGACTTATCCCGACGCTGCTTATCGTGGCGGTGCTGGTGTTTTTATTTGTCCATCTGCTCCCCGGCGATCCGGCGCGGTTAATTGCCGGGCCGGAAGCCGACGAGCAGGTGGTGGGGCTGGTACGCCAGCAGTTAGGCCTCGACAGGCCGCTCTACGTGCAGTTCTGGCACTACATCACCAGCGTGCTGCAGGGTGATTTCGGCGTCTCGATGGCGTCGCGTCGCCCGGTGTCGGAAGAGATAGCCAGCCGTTTTATGCCCACGCTGCTGCTGACCTTCGCCAGTATGATCTGGGCCATGCTGTTTGGCCTCGTGGCGGGCATCGCGGCGGCGGTGTGGCGCAACCGCTGGCCGGACAGGCTCGGCATGGCGCTGGCGGTAACGGGCATCTCCTTTCCCGCCTTCGCGCTGGGCATGCTGCTGATGCAGGTCTTTTCGGTGGAGCTTGGCTGGCTGCCGACCGTCGGCGCGGACAGCTGGCGGCACTATATTCTGCCGTCGCTGACGCTGGGGGCGGCGGTGGCGGCGGTTATGGCCCGCTTTACCCGCGCATCGTTTGTTGAGGTGCTGAATGAAGACTACATGCGTACCGCTCGCGCCAAAGGGGTGCGTGAACGCGGGGTCATCCTCAAGCATGGCCTGCGCAACGCGCTGATCCCGGTGGTGACGATGATGGGGCTACAGTTTGGCTTTCTGCTTGGCGGCTCGATTGTCGTCGAGAAAGTCTTTAACTGGCCCGGCCTTGGTCGTCTGCTGGTGGACTCGGTCGACATGCGCGACTACCCGGTTATCCAGGCGGAAGTGCTGCTCTTTTCGCTGGAATTTATTCTTATTAACTTAGTGGTGGATGTGCTCTACGCCGCCATTAACCCGGCTATCAGGTATAAGTAAGGATGCGATTGTTAAACTGGCGTCGACAGGCAATCTTAAAGGCCATGCCCGGGCTGAAACCGGAGCAGGTACGCGCTCCCTGGCATGAATTCTGGCGGCGTTTTCGCCGTCAGCCGCTGGCGATGAGCGCCGGGCTGTTTGTGCTGTTGCTGATTGTGGTGGCGGTAATCGCCCCGTGGATCGCGCCGTTCGACGCAGAGAACTATTTTGATTACGACCGCCTTAACGAGGGGCCGTCGATGATGCACTGGTTCGGCGTGGACTCCCTCGGGCGGGATATCTTTAGCCGGGTGCTGGTGGGCGCGCAAATCTCGCTGGCGGCAGGGGTGTTCGCGGTGCTGATTGGCGCGGCTATCGGCACCGTGCTGGGGCTGCTGGCAGGCTATTATGAAGGGTGGTGGGACCGTATCATCATGCGCATTTGCGACGTGCTGTTCGCCTTCCCCGGCATCCTGCTGGCGATTGCGGTGGTGGCGGTGATGGGCAGCGGCATGGCGAATGTGATCATCGCCGTGGCGGTCTTCTCCGTCCCGGCCTTCGCCCGTCTGGTGCGCGGCAACACGCTGGTACTTAAGCACCAGACTTTTATTGAGTCGGCGCGCAGCATCGGCGCGAGCGATGCGGCCATCATCTTTAACCATATTCTGCCGGGCACGGTGTCATCGATCGTGGTCTATTTCACCATGCGTATCGGCACGTCGATCATCTCGGCGGCAAGCCTCTCTTTCCTGGGCCTTGGCGCACAGCCGCCAACCCCGGAGTGGGGAGCCATGCTCAACGAAGCGCGGGCCGATATGGTGATGGCCCCGCACGTAGCGCTCTTCCCGGCGGTGGCGATTTTTCTGACCGTGCTGGCCTTTAACCTGCTGGGCGACGGGCTGCGGGACGCGCTGGACCCCAAAATTAAAGGGTGATTAACGCTTCGCTCAGGGCCTTGAGAAACACCGGCAGCACCGGGTTTGGATTGGCCTTCGAGTAGACCAGAAAATTGTGCGCCTGAATATTCACCCCTTCGATATTCATAAACGTGACGTTGGGCATCCCCAGCGTGCGTGAAGAGGCGGGGACGATGGCGCACCCCAGCCCGGCGTTGACCAGCCCTAAAATAGTGTGCGTCTGCGCCAGCTGGTATTTGAAATCCGGCGTGATGTCGTTAAAGGCAAACAGGTCGGTGATGCGGTCGTAGAAATGGCGCGCTTCGTTGGGGCTGTAAAGAAAAAAGGGCTCGTTGTTAAAGGCGCTCAGGGAGATTTTGCGCTTGCGCGCCAGCGGATGGTCGCAGTGAAAGGCGGCGACAAAGGTCTCTCCCTGCAACGGCAGCCACGCCAGCAGCGGATTGGGTGGGACATGGCGCACAAAACCAACGTCAATACTGTTGTTTTCAATCGAGCTAATTTGTTTATGCGACACCTGCTCAAATAACTGAAAATTCACCCCCGGCAGTTTTACCGTCAGCTCTTTGAGCAGTTGCGGAATAAAATTCCACGAAAATACCGCCGTAAACCCCATCGCCAGCGTCCCGGTTTCGCCGGAGGCGCAAAGCTGGACCGATGATTCCAGTCGGTCGGCTAATTTAAGTATTAATCGTGACTCCGTCAGCAAATGTTTGCCCATATGGGTGAGCTGCACATGACGATTATTTCTTTCGAACAGCGCGCCGCCAAGGCTTTTTTCCAGCAGTTGGATCTGGCGGCTAAGCGGCGGCTGCGTCATATGCAGCCGGGCTGCGGCGCGTCCGAAATTCAGCTCTTCGGCCACGGCGATAAAACAGCGCAACTGGTGTAAATCCATAATTCAATTCTTATATTAATGAATACCGCATTTATATTAGACATGAATTATTCCCCTGTCCATCATCAACTTAATTTCAACTCGATGGAAAAAGATGATGTTTAATAATTCCGACAAGCCTAAAAATCACATTTTATTAACTCAGCCGGTACCGGATGCGATTGATGAAATATTGCTGCGCGATTATCACGTGCACCGTCTGTATCAGGCGAGCGACAGCCAGAAAATGCTTGCTGATATCGGCCCGCAAATCGAAGGGGTGGTGACGGGCGGAGCGAAAGGGCTGTCGCGGGAGATGATGGCCGCGCTGCCGGCGCTGAAAATCGTCGCGGTGAGCGGGATCGGCACCGATGCGGTTGACCTGCCGTATGCCGCCGGGCGCGGTATCTTTGTGACCACGACTCCCGGCGTGCTGACCGACGACGTGGCGGACATGGCGCTGGGGCTGCTGATCTCTACCCTGCGGCAGATGAGCGAAGGGGAGCAGGTGGTGCGTTCAGGGCGCTGGCCGCAGACCAACCTGCCGCTGGCGCGTAAAGTCACCGGCGTCACGGTCGGCATCATTGGCATGGGACGCGTTGGCCAGGCTATTGCCCGCCGCGTGAGCGCGTTCGACACCCGTATTCTCTATACCGATCTCGCCGCCATTCCGACGCTCGATTACCCCTTCGTCGCGGATCTCCATGCGCTGGCGCAGGAGGTGGACGTGCTGATACTCGCCGCCTCTGCCGACAGCGGCAACGTCATCATTACTGAATCCGTGCTGCAGGCGCTTGGCCCGCAGGGGTATTTCATCAATGTGGCGCGCGGCAAGCTGGTGGATGAGAAAGCCCTGCTCGCGGCGCTGACGGAAAAACGCATCGCCGGGGCCGGTCTGGATGTTTTCGCCAGCGAACCGCATGTGCCGGAGGGCTTCTTCACCCTCAACAATGTCACCCTTCAGCCGCACCGGGCCAGCGCCACGCTTCAGACGCGGCTGGCAATGGGCAACATGGTGCTGGAAAACCTGGCGGCCTGCTTTAGCGGCGCGCTGCCTCCCCATCGGGTGTAATCATTTCTGTATCCTACAAAAAATAAAAGCGAGAACATTATGAGCAAACAAATGGATGTTTCTCTGGAGCAAACCAGACGCGTGGGGCACCATCGCTACTGGGTGCTCGGGCTGATTTTCATCATTACCGTTATCAACTATGCGGACCGCGCCACCATGTCCATCGCCGGGACGTCGGTCGTGAAAGAGCTGGGGCTTGATCCGTTGATGCTGGGGATGATCTTCTCCGCTTTTGCCTGGGCCTACGCGCTGGGGCAAATTCCCGGCGGCTGGCTGCTCGACCGCTTTGGCGCAAAGAAAGTGTACGGCATGAGCCTGGTGCTGTGGTCGGTATTCACCATGCTGCAGGGAACGGTGGGCTGGATTGGCCTCACCGGCAGCCTGGCGGCGATGACCTTGTTTCTGATGCGCTTTATGCTTGGCCTGGTGGAGTCGCCCGCCTTTCCGGCGAACTCGCGTATCGTCTCCAGCTGGTTTCCAACCCGCGAGCGCGGCGTGGCTTCGGCGCTGTTTAACTCCGGGCAGTATATGGCCGTGGTGGTCTTTACGCCGATCATGGCCTGGCTGACCCACGCCTGGGGCTGGGAGCACGTCTTTTTGTGGATGGGGGGCGTAGGGCTGGCGCTGGCGGCGCTGTGGTTCGCCTGGTATAAAGAGCCGCATAAGGACCCGCGCCTGACAGAAGCAGAGAAAACGTTGATGCGCGAGGGCGGGGCGCTGGTGGATCTCGACAGCGAAGGCGCGGGTAAAAAGAAAAAGACCGCGCTGCGCGACGTGAAATGCCTGTTCAACAGCCGTAATCTGTGGGCCATTTACCTCGGCCAGTACTGCATTACCGCGCTGACCTATTTCTTCATCACCTGGTTTCCCATCTACCTGATTCAGGGACGCGGCATGACCATCATGCAGGCGGGCTGGGTCGCCGCGCTGCCCGCTATCTGCGGTTTTACCGGCGGGTTGCTGGGCGGCTACCTTTCCGATGTCCTGATCGGCCGCGGAGTACACCCCTCCCGCGCCCGTAAAACGCCCTTTGTGCTCGGAATGGGGCTGTCGACTATGCTGGTTTTCGCCAACTTTGTGGATACCAATAGCGCGGTGATCTTCCTGATGGCGCTGGCCTTCTTCGGTAAAGGGTTTGCGGCGGTGGGCTGGGCGGTGCTGTCGGATGTCGCGCCGAAAACCATGATTGGCCTGTGCGGCGGGGTATTTAACGGGATTGGTAATATTGCTGGTATCGTTACGCCGCTGGTGATTGGTTATGTGGTGACCGTCACCGGCTCGTTTAACAACGCGCTGTGGTTTGTGGCGGCGCATGGGGTGCTGGCGGTAATAAGCTACCTGGTGATTGCCACCCGCTTTGAGCGTGTTGGGGAGTAATAAAATCGCCGCCTGAATCCAGGCGGCGGTGTTGTCTTAGACGCGGGTGCCCCACAGGTCGTACTCATCCGCGTGCTCTACCTTCACACGAATCACATCGCCGGGTTTCACTTTTGTCTCACCGTTCAGGTAGACGGCGCCGTCGATTTCCGGCGCGTCGGCCATGCTGCGGCCAATGGCGCCTTCTTCGTCCACCTCATCAACGATAACCACAATCTCGCGGCCCACCTTCTCCTGCAGACGTTCAGCGGAGATCTGCTGTTGCAGCTGCATAAAGCGGTTCCAGCGCTCCTCTTTCACCTCTTCCGGCACCTGATCCGCCAGTTCGTTAGCGGTCGCGCCTTCCACCGGGCTGTATTTAAAGCAGCCGACGCGATCCAGGCGCGCTTCTTTGAGGAAGTCGAGCAGCATCTGGAAATCTTCTTCGGTTTCGCCAGGGAAGCCGACAATAAAGGTGGAGCGCAGGGTCAGCTCAGGGCAGATTTCGCGCCACTGCTTAATGCGCGCCAGTTGACGATCAACGGAGCCGGGGCGCTTCATCAGTTTCAGAATGCGCGGGCTGGCGTGCTGCAGGGGGATATCCAGATAGGGAAGGATTTTACCCTCTGCCATCAGCGGGATGACATCATCCACATGGGGGTAAGGGTAGACGTAGTGCAGGCGCGTCCAGACGCCGAGCTTAGAGAGCTGTTCGCACAGGCCGACCATGCTGGTTTTAACTGGTTCGCCGTTGTGAAAACCGGTGCGGTGCTTCACGTCCACGCCGTAGGCGGAGGTATCCTGAGAGATAACCAGAATCTCCTTCACCCCGGCGTCCACCAGCCGTTTTGCCTCGCTTAGGACATCGCCAATCGGGCGGCTTACCAGATCGCCGCGCATTGACGGAATAATGCAGAAGGTGCAGCGATGGTTGCAACCTTCGGAAATTTTCAGGTAGGCGTAGTGACGCGGCGTCAGCTTAACCCCCTGTTCCGGCACCAGGCTCAGGAACGGATTGTGCTGCGGTTTTGGCACATAGTGGTGCACATGCTCAAGCACCTGCTCGTAGCTGTGCGGCCCGGTGATCTCCAGCACTTTCGGGTGCACTTCGCGGATCTGATCTTCCTTCGCGCCAAGACAGCCGGTTACGATAACCTTGCCGTTTTCATTCAGCGCTTCGCCAATGGCTTCCAGCGACTCCTGTACCGCGCTATCGATAAAGCCGCAGGTATTAACGATAACCATATCGGCATTGTCGTAGCTCGGCACCACGTCATAGCCTTCGGTGCGCAGTTCAGTCAGGATGCGCTCGGAATCGACGAGGTTTTTCGGACAGCCAAGGGAGACAAAGCCGATTTTCGGCTGCGTGGTGACATTGCTCATAGTTTAAAAAATAATCAGTTATAGGAGGTTCAGGGCAGGGATTGTACAGAGATTAGCAAACGAATTACAGGGATAAGTTTGGCGGCGCTGATCTGCGGGGCGGCATAAGCGTAGGCGCATCCGCCGCTGCGCGGGCAAAAAAAGCCGCCCGGACTGGACGGCATATTCCACACAGGTGACTGGTAGGAAACATAATGGTTTACGTCCTAAATAGTAGCCTGCTAATCATCGGTTGTCAGCTATTTTCATGGCAATTCATAACGAAGCGGTAACAACGTGATTCTCATCACACCGCCATGAGGCACCATTACAGTGCGCTGCCTCATGGTGGCTCCCCAAAATGGCAACAGCGCATTGCTTTTTTCATTAACTTATTGAATTTACTGAAATGAAAAACTGGCACACCGCTTGCACTGTTGCTGTGGCAGTGCAACACACAATTTGCAAATAGCTGGCTAGGGTTCCGGTTCGCCTTCAGGCGAACGGCTGGTCCAAGAGCTGGCGACCTCTGAGAGGTTACACGGCGGGACAAAAACCCGGGAGACAGCAGCACCAGTGGGTGTCGCGCTGCCCCTAATTTTTGTGCCAACCAGAGGTCCATAATGAAGACATCGTCATTTATCCGCTCTCTCGCGCTGTCGCTGGTCATCCTGACCACCTTTCCAGCCGTTGCCGCTGTAAAAAAAGAGTTCAACGTCTGCTGGACGATTTATGCGGGCTGGATGCCGTGGGGCACCATCAGCAACAGCAAAATCATCGATAAATGGGCCGACAAGTACGGCATCAAAATCAATATCGTCCAGCTCAACGACTATATCGAATCCATTAACCAGTACACCGCAGGGCAGTTTGACGGCTGCACCATGACCAATATGGACGCGCTGACAATCCCGGCGGCAGGCGGCGTGGACACCACGGCCTTGATCCCCGGCAGCTATTCCGAAGGCAACGACGGCGTGGTCATGAAGGGCAAAGGTAAAACCCTGGCCGATCTGAAAGGGCAAAAGATCTACCTGCCGGAGCTTTCGGTCTCCCACTATCTGCTGGTGCGCGGGCTGGAGAAGGCCGGGCTGGCGGAGAAAGATGTCACCGTGGTGAACACCTCCGATGCCGATATCGTATCAGCCTTCGCCACCGATAGCGTGCAGGCCGCCGTGGCATGGAACCCGCAACTGTCGGTGATTAAAGCCACCCCGGATACCAGCGAAGTGTTTAGCTCGTCGCAGGTGCCGGGGGAACTTATCGACATGATGGTGGTGAACACCCAGACCCTGAAAGATAACCCGGCGTTGGGGAAAGCGCTCACCGGCGCCTGGTTTGAAATGATGGCGAAGATGAAGGCGCAGGATAGCGCGGCGCTTAATGCCATGGCGGCGGCCTCCGGCACCGATCTGGCGGGCTACCAGGCGCAGCTCAAAACCACGCATCTTTTTTATACCCCGGCGGAAAACCTCAAGTTTATGACCGCGGCCGATCTACCAAAAACCATGCAGCGCGTGGCGCAGTTCTCCTTTGATAAAGGGCTGCTGGGCGACGGCGCGCAGAGCGCGGCGTTTATCGGGATGGCATTTCCGGGCAACGTCACCCAGGGGGATGCGAGCAACGTGAAGCTGCGCTTTGACGACAGCTTTATCAAGATGGCCGCTGAAGGCAAGCTCTGAGCCAGAAGGAACTGACGCCATGCGACTTATCAATCGCCACCCGAACCGGGGCATGCGGCTTGCGCTTGTTCTGCTTCCGTTCGCTATTTTACTGGCGGCCTATTTTCTGGGCTCTGCGGTACGCCTTGAGGCCAACCCGCAGGATAAGCTCCTGCCCGGCCTGCAGCAGATGCTGGACGCGGTAGCGCGAATGGCGTTCACCCCGGACAAACGCAGCGGGGAGTACCTGCTCTGGGCTGACACCCTGGTCAGCCTGACGCGTCTGCTGACCGGGCTGCTTATCGCCTCGCTGGCGGGACTGTGCCTCGGCATCGCCGCCGGGGTCTTCCCACTGTGGCGCGCTTCCCTGTCGCCGCTGATGACCGTGCTGTCGATGATCCCGCCGCTGGCCATTTTACCGGTGCTGTTTATTGTCTTCGGGCTGGATGAATTATCGAAAATCATGCTGATTGTGATTGGCATCACCCCGATGCTGGCGCGCGACCTGGAACACCGCGCCTGCGAAATCCCTTCGGAAATACTCATCAAGGCTCAGACGCTTGGTGCCTCAAGCTGGACGCTGGTGCTGCGGGTGGTGCTGCCGCAGCTGCTCTCCCGGCTGCTCACCTCGCTGCGCCTGATGCTGGGGTCGGCGTGGCTGTTTCTTATTTCGGCGGAGGCTATCTCCTCTACCGCCGGTCTCGGCTACCGCATCTTCCTCGTGCGCCGCTACATGGCCATGGACGTCATCATCCCCTATGTGGTGTGGATAACCCTGCTGGCGTGGCTGATGGACCTGGCCCTGCGCCAGCTGCATAAGGCCTGTTTTCCGTGGGCGCAGGGAGGGCGGGCATGAGCTTTATCGAGATCAACAATATCTGGCAGGAATACGGCGATCACGTCGTGCTGGAGCGCATCAACCTGCAGGTCAATGCCGGCGAGTTCTGCTCGATGGTCGGCGCGTCCGGCTGTGGGAAGTCGACCTTTTTGCGCCTGCTGCTGGGCCAGGAAGCGCCGAGTCGCGGCACTATCCTGCTGGATGGCAAACCGCTGCAGGCCGAGCCGGACCGCAGCCGGGGCGTGGTGTTTCAGCGCTACTCCGTCTTTCCCCATCTGAATGTGCTGGACAACGTCACCATCGGCCTTGAACTGCCGCAGGCTCCGCTGCTGGGCCGCCTGTTCGGCGCGCGCAAGCGCGAGGCGCGGGAGCGGGCGCGGCTGATGCTGGAGAAGGTCGGGCTGGGTCAGGCGCTGGATAAATACCCGGCGCAGCTCTCCGGCGGTATGCAGCAGCGCCTCGCCATCGCCCAGGCTTTTATGATGCAGCCGCGTGTGCTGCTGCTTGACGAGCCTTTCGGCGCGCTCGATCCGGGTATCCGTAAAGATATGCACGCGCTGCTGCTCCAGCTCTGGAGCGAGACGCGGATGACGGTCTTTATGGTGACCCACGATCTCTCCGAGGGCTTTAACCTCGGCACCCGGCTGCTGGTCTTTGACAAGGTGCGCATTGACCCGCATGCCCCGAACGCCTGGGGGGCGCGCATCACCTATGACATTCCGCTTAATGAAGCGCGGCTGGCGCAGCTTACCGGGCCGCAGCCCGACAACATCTATGCGTTAAGGAGTTCACGATGACTTTATTCGACAGCGCCGCAGACACCCTGCATGAAGAGACCGTCCCCGGCGGCGGCCATCGCTCATTTATCCTCAGGCGCGGCCAGCTTTTACGTATGACCGACAGCGAAGGCGGGGCCAACGTCAGCATGATGCTGTTCAATGCCCATGAAAAAAGCGAGCGGCTGAACCTGCCGGATACCCTGAAAGGCCAGCACACCGCCCGCCTGACCACCGGCCACTGTCTCTATTCCGATATGGGGCGCGTGCTGGCGGGCATTGTGGCCGACACCTGCGGCTGGCATGACCCCTTTGGCGGCGTGCTCAACGCGGCCGAAGTGGCGGAAAAATACGGTCAGGGCCGCTACCAGGAGCGGCGCAACGCTTTCTACCGCAACGGTACCGACAACCTGCTGGTGGAGATGGGCAAATGGGATCTCAACCTTGAAGACCTGCTGATGGTGGTGAACTTCTTTAGCAAGGTCACGGTGGACGCGAGCGGGCGTTTTACTTTTCACGCCGGCCACTCCCGCCCCGGCAGCTACGTCGACCTTTTCGCGCCGATGGACACGCTGGTTGTCTTAACCGCGCTGCCGCATCCGCTGGATCCCTCAGCGGAATATGCGCCCAGACCCGTCCAGCTTGCCTGGCGGCAGGCGGCCAGCGAGCAGGCGGCTATCGATGCATTGTTAACACGCCCGGAAAACGACCGCGCTTTTACTAACACGCGTCTATTCGCCCTGTAAGGAGCCGCAAATGAGCCAGCAAAAACTACCCGAAGATGCCGTTTTTCGTCATGTGATCCCGGCAGGCGAACCGTACCTGTTTGAGGTGAAAAAAGGGCAGACCCTGCGCCTGCTCGACCTGGAGGGCAACCAGGCGGTGGACACCCTGTTTTATAACGCCGACAACCCCCGCGAACGCTACGATCCGCAGCGCACCCTGCGCCGCCAGGGGAACGCCTACCTGACCACCGGCAGCGTGCTGTGGTCAAACATCGGCAACCCGCTGCTGACGATTGTCGACGATACCTGCGGCCGCCACGACACCCTCGGCGGCGCCTGCGCCCAGGAGAGTAACACCGTGCGCTACTCGCTGGATAAACGCTATATGCACAGCTGCCGCGACAACTTTATGTGCGCCTGCCTGCACGATGGCCGACTGCGCAAGCGCGATATCGGCGCCAATATCAACTTCTTTATGAACGTGCCGGTGACCCCGGAGGGCGGGCTGACCTTTGAGGACGGCATCTCCGCGCCGGGGAAATACGTGGAGCTGCGCGCAGAATGCAACGTCATCGTGCTTATCTCCAACTGCCCGCAGTTGAATAACCCCTGTAACGGCTGGAACCCAACGCCTGCGGAGGTGCTGGTATGGAACTGAGCCGTTTACGCGCCCTGATTTACCGTCTGTTCGCAGTACGGGCAAACCGTCTGACCACAGAAAAACAGCCGCCGCGCTAAGCCATACGGCCTTATGGACGACCTTAAGGCGAACCGATTTTCAGCGGGACGACCCGCCCCGATTGGGTTAACTCTATGTTTAGCAAACTCCTTATTGCCAACCGCGGGGCCATTGCCTGCCGTATCCTGCGCACGCTGCGCGCAATGAATGTCGCAGGCGTTGCCGTCTGGGCCGACGCCGACGCCAGCAGCCTGCATATCCGCGAGGCGGATGAAGCCATAAGCCTGGGCGACGGCCCGGCGGCGCAGACCTATCTCGCCGTTGAAAAAATCATCGCCGCGGCAAAAGCGTGCGGGGCGCAGGCTATCCATCCCGGCTACGGCTTTCTTTCCGAAAACGCCGCCTTTGCTGAGGCCTGTGAAGCGGCAGGCATTGCTTTCGTCGGGCCAACCGCGCAGCAGCTGCGGGTTTTCGGCTTAAAACACACGGCGCGCGCGCTGGCGAAGGCCCACGGCGTGCCGATGCTGGAGGGCACGGAGCTGCTGGCGAATCTCGACGACGCGCAGCAGGCGGCTGCGCAGGTCGGCTTCCCGGTGATGCTAAAAAGCACCGCGGGCGGCGGCGGCATCGGCATGCGCGTCTGTTACAGCGCCGGGGAGCTGGCCGAGGCCTTCGACGCGGTGGTTCGGCTTGGCAAAAACAATTTCAGCGACGCAGGCGTCTTTATTGAGAAGTACATTGAGCGCGCCCGCCATCTGGAGGTGCAGATTTTTGGCGACGGCGAGGGGGAGGTGATAGCCCTCGGCGTGCGCGACTGCTCGGTGCAGCGACGTAACCAGAAAGTGCTGGAAGAGACGCCCGCGCCAAACCTGCCGGCAGGAATGGAAGCCTCCCTGTGCCAGGCGGCGGTGCAGCTTGGCAGGGCGGTAAGCTACCGCAGCGCGGGCACCGTGGAGTTTGTCTACGACAGCGACGCGCAGCAGTTTTATTTCCTTGAAGTGAACACCCGCCTGCAGGTGGAGCACGGCGTCACCGAGCAGGTGTGGGGCGTGGATCTGGTGCGCTGGATGATTGCGCTGGCGGCGGGGGAGTTGCCGCCGCTGGCAAGCCTGGCGGCGCAGCTGGCCCCCCGGGGCCACGCCGTGCAGGCGCGCGTCTATGCCGAAGATCCGGGCCGCCAGTTTCAGCCCTCGCCGGGCCTGCTGACCGACGTCGCTTTCCCGGCGGATGACCGCCGCGCCTTGCGTATCGACAGTTGGGTAGAGGCGGGGTGCGACGTGCCACCGTACTTCGACCCGATGCTGGCGAAAATCATCACCTGGCAGCCGACCCGCGAGCAGGCTATCGCCAGCCTCGACGAGGCGCTGGCGGCGACCCGTCTGTACGGCGTGGAGACCAACCGCCAGTATCTGCGGCAGATCTTAGCGTTTGCGCCGTACGCCGATGGCCACCCCTGGACCCGCTGCCTGGAAGGGCTGCGCTATGAGGCCTCGACCGTGGAGGTGCTGAGCGCGGGCACCCAGACCACGGTGCAGGACTATCCGGGCCGCCAGGGCTACTGGGCGGTGGGCGTGCCGCCCTCCGGGCCGATGGATGACCGCGCGCTGCACCTCGGTAACGCGCTGCTGGGCAACGACACCACGGACGCCGCGCTGGAGATAACCCTGAGCGGTCCGACGCTGAAATTTAATACCGATAGCGTTGCGGTGGTGACCGGGGCTGAAATCAGCGTCACCCTGGCGGGGGAACCGCAGGCGATGAACCGCGTCTTTGCCATTCGCGCCGGGATGACCCTGCAGCTGGGCGACGTGGGGGAGGCGGGCGTGCGCAGCTATCTCTGCCTGCGCGGCGGTATCAGCGTGCCGGATTACCTGGGCTGCAAAAGCACCTTTACCCTCGGGCAGTTTGGCGGCCACGCCGGGCGGGCGCTGCGCACCGGTGACGTGCTCCATCTTCCCGCGCTGGTCGACACAGCGTGCGGGGCGCAACTGCCCGCCGCGCTGCAAACCCGCCTGCCAGCGGTGCGTGAGCTGCGGGTCATCTACGGCCCGCACGGCGCGCCGGAGTATTTTAGCGAAAGTTATATCACCACCTTTTTCGCCACCGCCTGGGAGGTGCATTTTAACTCCAGCCGTACCGGTATTCGTCTGATTGGGCCGAAGCCGGAGTGGGTGCGCGACAGCGGCGGCGAAGCGGGGCTGCATCCGTCCAATATTCACGACAACCCCTATGCCATCGGCGCGGTGGATTTCACCGGCGATATGCCGGTTATTCTCGGCCCTGACGGGCCAAGCCTGGGCGGCTTCGTCTGCCCGGTAACGGTGATAGAAGCGGATCTCTGGCAGCTTGGGCAGCTGAAAGCGGGCGATCGGGTGCGCTTTACGCCCGTGGATGTGCCCACGGCCCGGCGGCTGGCGCAGGCCCGCGCGCAGGAGGCGCAAACCCTTGAGGCAGTGACGTGCGACTGGCAGCCCGTGGCGCTGGCGTCTCCCGTGGCGCTGACGGTGGGCGAGGGGGAGCGGCGACTGGTGGCGCGGCTTTCCGGCGACACCCATCTGCTGCTGGAAATGGGCGAGCCGGAGCTGAACCTGGTGCTGCGTTTTCGCGCCCACGCGCTGATGCAGGCGCTTGAGGCGCTGGCCCTGCCTGGCGTTATCGACCTGACCCCCGGCATTCGCTCGCTGCAGGTGCATTATCAGCCGGAGCGCCTGCCGCTGGAATCGCTGCTGGCGACGATAAGCGCCAGCTGGACGACGGTGTGCGAAGAGGAGAACCTGACCGTGCCGTCGCGGGTCGTCTGGCTGCCGCTCTCCTGGGATGATCCTGCCTGCCAGAAGGCGATTGAAAAATATATGACCACCGTGCGCCGCGACGCGCCCTGGTGCCCGAGCAACCTGGAGTTTATTCGCCGTATCAACGACCTGGCGAATATCGATGAGGTCTACAAAACCGTCTTCGATGCCAGCTATCTGGTCATGGGGCTGGGGGATGTCTACCTTGGCGCGCCGGTGGCAACGCCCCTCGACCCGCGTCATCGCCTGGTGACCACCAAATACAACCCTGCCCGCACCTGGACTGCCGAGAACTCGGTGGGCATTGGCGGCGCTTACCTCTGCGTCTACGGTATGGAGGGGCCGGGGGGCTACCAGTTTGTTGGCCGCACGCTGCAAATGTGGAACCGCTACCGGGAAGTGGCTGACTTTGGCGGTAAACCCTGGCTGCTGCGCTTTTTCGATCAGATCCGCTTCTACCCGGTCTCGGCCGATGAGCTGCTGACCATCCGCCGCGATTTCCCGCTGGGGCGTTACCCGCTGCGCATTGAACCGACCACCCTTGAACTGGCGCAGTATCAACAGTTCCTTGCCGAAGAAGCCGAGAGCATCGCCGCCAGCCGCGCCCGTCAGCAGCAGGCTTTCGCCGCCGAGCGCGAGCGCTGGATAGCCAGCGGCCAGGCCCATTTTGACAGCAGCGATGTGCCCGTCGATAACGGCGATGACGCGCCGCTCAGGGCAGGCGAGAGCGGTATCGACAGCCCGGTTTCCGGCAACCTGTGGCAGGTGAGCGTCGCCGAAGGCGCAACCGTGAAAGCCGGGGACACGCTGGTGGTGCTGGAGTCAATGAAGATGGAAATCCCCCTGACCGCGCCCCACGACGGCGTGATCGCTCAGGTTCGGGTGCAGCCGGGATCGTCGGTACGCGCCGGACAGTGTGTAGTAGTAATGGAGAAAGCCTGATGCAAACCGTTGATTTACGACTCGATACGCTGGCCGCGCAGTACCGTAGCGGCACCCTTACGCCGCGCGCGCTGGTAGCCCGGCTGCGTGAACGGGCCATTGCCCTCAACCCGGAATATAACCTGTTTATCTCTATCCTCAGCGAGACCGAGCTGGAGCCCTACCTGGCGGCGCTGGAGACAAAGCGGCCGGATGAACTGCCGCTTTACGGCATTCCGTTCGCCATCAAAGACAATATCGACCTTGCCGGAGTGTCGACCACTGCGGCCTGTCCGGCCTTTGCCCGAGTGGCAGACCAGGACGCCACCATCGTACGGCAGCTGATTGCGCTGGGGGCAATCCCGCTGGGTAAAACCAACCTCGACCAGTTCGCCACCGGCCTGAACGGCACGCGCTCGCCTTACGGCGCCTGCCGCAACAGCGTCCACGCGGACTACCCGTCGGGCGGCTCCAGCGCCGGCTCGTCGCTGGCGGTAGCGCTGGGAGTCGCAAGCTTCGCGCTGGGGACCGATACCGCAGGCAGCGGGCGCGTTCCGGCGTCGCTGAATAACCTGGTGGGGCTGAAGGCGACCAAAGGGCTTATCTCCACCGCCGGGGTGGTGCCCGCCTGTCGCACGCTCGACTGCGTGACCTACTTCACCGCTACCGCCGCGGAGGCGAGCCGCCTGCTGGCCCTTACCGCCGTAAGCGATCCGGCGGATGACTACAGCCGTCGCAACCCTTCATGGAACGGCGCGCAGGCTTACGGCGCACCCCAGGCAGGCTTTCGCTTTGGCGTGCCGGAGCCGCTGGAGTTTCTGGGCTGTAAAGAGAGCGAAGCGCTGTTTGCACAGGCTAAATCACGGCTGATGGCGCTTGGCGGCGTGCCGGTGCCGCTTGATTTCACCCCCTTTCTGGCGGCGGCGAAACTGCTGTATGAGGGGCCGTGGGTGGCCGAACGCTATCACGTCGCGGGGGCGTTAATCGAACAGCAGCCGGATGCGGTGCTGCCGGTTATCCGCGACGTGCTGCAAAAAGCGCCGGGTACCGATGCGGTCAGCACATTTGACGGACTCTATCAGCTCCAGCACTACAAAGCCCGCTGCGACGCGCTGCTGGAGGGGCTGGACTGCGTGCTGACGCCCACTTATCCGCGTCCGGTGACGCTGGCGGAGCTGGCGCTGGAGCCGGTGAAACGCAATGCGGATTTAGGCTACTACACCAACTTTATGAACCTGCTTGATTATGCCGCGGTGGCGGTGCCGGTAGGTTTTATGGCGAACGGCCTGCCTTCTGGCGTCACCCTGTTTGGCCGCGCCTTTACCGACCAGTATCTGCTAAGCGTCGCCGACGCCTTCCAGCGGGCGCAGCCGCTCACGCTTCCCGGCGGCGGCAGCTTATCGGATGTGAAGCCTGCTCAGGCGGCAACCTCAGACCGGGCGCAGATTGTGGTGTGCGGCGCGCATCTGGACGGACTGGCGCTCAACGGGCAACTGCGTCAGCGTCTCGGCAGGCTGCTGGAGGCGACGCACAGCGCGCCGCGTTATCGCCTGTATGCGCTCTCAGACGGTAAACGTCCCGGCATGATCCGTGACGAAGCGGCTGGCGCAGCCATCGCCGTAGAGGTGTGGGATCTTCCCTCCAGCGAGCTGGGCTCTTTTCTAACCGGCATTCCCGCGCCGCTGGGGCTGGGCAAAATTGAGCTGGCCGACGGGCGCTGGCTGACAGGTTTTATCTGCGAGGGTTACGGGCTGGCAGGTTCGCAGGAGATAACCCAGTACGGCGGCTGGCGTGCCTGGCTCGCACGCGAAACGCTGTGAAGGGGCTGTTAACATTGTAAAGAATAATCGTCTACGGTTAATTATTGACCTTGCTCATTCTTTTGTACAAAAAACAGCCATATTATAACTTTACCCATTGGCTGACGAAGGAGGAACAACATATGACCGTTGATGAACGTGTTGACGACCTGCTGGAGAAGCTGCTGGATGCCAGCGATGCGCTTACCGTTTATACCCGGCTGCGCAAAGCGAAAGGATATATGGCGATAAGCGAGAACGACCGCCTGCGGGATGCGTTCTTCGAACTGGCGAAAGAGATCCGCCAGCATGACGACGCGCTGAACGCCCTTGCGAACCCTGAAGCGCGCGCGGCATGGGCTCGCGCCGGGGAAGCGCTCTCTTACGCGGCGGTCTGCCTGCTGAGCGGGCGGCATGACTGCCCGTCTTATATTGCGGTAAATCTCCATCAACTTGAGCGCGCCCGCCAGGCGCTCGCCACCAGCGCACGTTTTCTCAAAGCGCATGCGCCGCTCGCCGAAGCGTAAACCAGGGGGGAGGCGACTCCCCCTTTCCTGTTAAAGCTTTTGTAAAATTCCCGTCCCGCCAGGCGCTTCTGGCTACCCTTTATGCAGAACCAAATAAAGGAGCCCGTTATGCGCCGTACTGCCGGAATAGCTATCCCTGCGTTGTTCTTTGCCGCCGCTGCGGTTGCCGCCCCCACGCCGGTAAAGGTGGAAGTATTGCAAACGAAACTCGATCACCCCTGGTCGCTGGCTTTTTTGCCGGATAACCACGGTATGCTGATCACGCTGCGCGGTGGTCAGCTCCGTCACTGGCAGGCGGGCAAGGGCCTCTCCGATCCCATTACCGGCGTACCGAGAGTGTGGGCCAACGGGCAGGGCGGGTTGCTGGACGTGGTGCTGGCCCCGGATTTCGCACAGTCACGCCGGGTCTGGCTGAGCTATGCGGAGGTCGGGCAGGATGGCAAAGCGGGCACGGCGGTAGGGTATGGCCGTCTCAGCGACGATCTTTCCCGGCTTGAGGCTTTTCAGGTGGTGTTCCGCCAGCAGCCGAAGCTCTCCACCGGCAACCACTTCGGCGGCCGGATGGTGTTTGACGGCAAGGGCTATCTCTATATCGCCCTGGGTGAAAATAACCAGCGGCCCACCGCGCAGCAGCTCGATAAGCTACAGGGCAAGCTGGTTCGCCTGACCGAGCAGGGCAAAATTCCTGAGGATAACCCCTTTGTCGGTCGGCAGGATGCCCGCCCGGAAATCTGGTCTTACGGTATTCGTAACCCGCAGGGTATGGCGATGAACCCCTGGAGCGACGCCCTGTGGCTGAATGAGCATGGTCCGCGCGGCGGCGATGAAATTAATATCCCGGAAAAAGGGAAAAACTACGGCTGGCCGCTGGCCACCTGGGGTATTAACTACAGCGGGTTGCCGATCCCCGAGGCAAAAGGGGAGAAAGTGGCAGGAACCGAGCAGCCCATCTTCTACTGGAAAAAGTCGCCTGCGGTGAGCGGCATGGCGTTCTACAACGCGGACGTCTTCCCGGCATGGAAAAACAGGCTCTTTATCGGCGCGCTGAAAGATGAAGATGTGATTGTGATGAGCGTCAACGGCAACACCGTCAGCGAAGAGGGGCGCATTTTACAGGATCGCAAGCAGCGTATCCGCGATGTGCGGGTTGGGCCGGATGGCTACCTGTATGTGCTGACCGATGAATCAGAGGGTGAACTGCTGAAAGTCAGCCCGGCGCAGTAACACGCCGGGCAGGGCCGTCAGGTCACCGGGATCATCACCGTTTCAATAAAGGCGGGGCGCTGCGTCAGGCGCTGATACCAGCTCTCCAGATGCGGACGCGGCGTCCAGCTCAGACCGATGTTGTAAAGGTTATAAACAAAGGGCGCGACGGCGATGTCGCCGGGGCCAAACTCCTCCCCGGACAGCCAGGGCTGTTTAGCCAGCGCATCGTCGAGCAGGGCGAAGAGATCCTCGCAGGCGTTAATGCCCGCTTCGATAGCGGCGGTGTCGCGTTTATCGGCCGGGGTGCGCACCAGGCCAACCAGCAGAATGCCATGTTTTGGCGCCAGGGTGCCCAGCGCCCAGTCCATCCACTTCTCCCCCTGCGCGCGCCGGGCGGGGGAATCATTCCACAGCCGCCCCTGTCCATACTGCGCCACCAGATAGCGAACAATGGCGTTGGATTCCCACAGCACCAGGTCGGTTTCGTCATCCTGCAACAGCGGTACCAGGCCATTAGGGTTCATCGCCAGATATTCCGCTTCGCGATTAAGCCCATATGCCCCACCGGCCAGGATATGTTCATACGGTAATTCCAGCTCTTCCAGCGTCCAGCGTACTTTTTTGACGTTGGACGAGTTGTTCCTGCCCCATAACGTGATCATATAACCCCCTTGCTTTTGCAGCCTGTCAGATATTTTTCATGGTGGGACAAAGTTAACGTTCTGGCAACGATTTACAAAAATATCCGCGGTCAAAGCGCAACAATATGTTATTGCATAAACTTTACTTTTCTGCGCTTTTCTTCGCGTCGGTTATGCGCTATTACTCTCCGCTGAGTACGGCACGGTACGACGTTGATTTCAGAATGGATACCTGGGTGGCTTATATGATGCATTTTTCTCTCTCTCCACGCGGCCTGGCGGCAGGAGCCGCTCTGATCGTTCTCTTTTCACCTTCCCTGTATGCGGTCGAACAGACTCCGGCGGCCCCGGCCATTGAGGCCCGCGCGTGGATCCTGATGGATTACGCCAGCGGAAAAGTGCTGACGGAGGGGAATGCTGATGAGAAGCTTGATCCTGCCAGCCTCACCAAGCTGATGACCAGCTATGTGGTAGGCCAGGCGCTGAAAGCGGGGAAAATTCACCTTACCGATACGGTAACGGTGGGCAAAGACGCCTGGGCGACCGGCAACCCGGTGCTGCGCGGCTCGTCGCTGATGTTCCTGAAACCGGGCGACCAGGTTTCCGTGGCCGACCTGAACAAGGGCGTCATCATTCAATCCGGCAATGATGCCAGCATCGCTATCGCCGATTATGTGGCGGGCAGCCAGGACTCCTTCGTCAGCCTGATGAACGGCTACGCGCAGAAGCTGGGGTTGACCAACACCACCTTTAAAACAGTACACGGGCTGGACGCGCCGGGGCAGTTCAGTACCGCCCGCGATATGGCGTTGCTGGGCAAGGCGCTCATCCACGATGTGCCGGATGAGTACGCCATCCATAAAGAGAAAGAGTTCACCTTTAATAAGATTCGCCAGCCCAACCGCAACCGGCTGCTGTGGAGCACCAGCATGAACGTTGACGGTATGAAAACCGGCACCACGGAGGGGGCAGGCTATAACCTGGTGGCCTCGGCGACCCAGGGGGATATGCGCCTGATCTCGGTGGTGCTCGGCGCGAAAACCGATCGTATCCGCTTTAACGAGTCGGAAAAATTGCTGACCTGGGGCTTCCGCTTCTTCGAAACGGTCACGCCAATCAAACCCGACGCCACCTTTGTTAACCAGCGCGTCTGGTTTGGCGACCAGAGCGAAGCGAAACTCGGCGCGGGCGAGGCGGGTTCAGTCACCATTCCGAAAGGCCAGTTAAAAAACCTCAAGGCCTCGTACACCCTTAATGAACCGCAGCTGACCGCGCCGCTGAAAAAAGGCCAGGTTGTCGGCGCGATCGATTTTCAGCTTAACGGCAAGACCATTGAAAAGCGTCCGCTCGTGGTGATGGAAGATGTTGGCGAGGCGGGCTTCTTTGGCCGGATGTGGGATTTTGTGATGATGAAATTCCACCAGTGGTTCGGCGGCTGGTTCTCCTGATGCTGTCAGGCCGTGCCCCAGCGGGCACGGTCAGTACATCAGAGTCATGTTCTCGCTGGCGGCGACGTTCGCCAGCGTCTCATCAGGGCAGCGATCGCTGACAATCACATCAAAGCAGTTCAGATCCCCCATGCAGGCAGGGCGTACTTTACCGAACTTGCTGTGGTCGACCACTAAAACATGCCGCTGCGCGCTGGACATTGCCCAGTGCTTAAGGGGCAACTCCTCCAGGTTGAAGCAGGTGACGCCTTTTTCCGCGTGCACGCCCGCTGCCGAATAGAAGGCGATATCCGGGCGCAGATAGCTGAGGGTCTCTTTAAAGTTCAGCGGCTGGAAAATAGCGTTGCTGGCATGAAATTCGCCGCCGCTGAGAATAGCCCGGCAGAGCGGTTTTTCCTGCAGCGCCAGAAACGTATTCAAAGAGTAGCAAATGCCGGTGAACGGCAGCTCATTGTCGAGCGCTTCAATAATCCACGGGGTTGTGGTGCCGCAGTCAAAAAAGACCATCTGGTGTGGCTTCACCAGGGTGGCCGCCAGTTCACCCGCCCGACGTTTTTCATCCACCAGGCGGTTTTTTGATCGCTAAGCAGATAGTGGCTGGCGGTGCGGGGCTCCAGCACAATATAGCCTCCCAACAGCACGACCGGGGCGCTGTTGGCGCTAAGGTCGCGGCGAATGGTCATCTCAGAGACGCCCAGCAGCGCCGCCGCCTCTTTCAGATGCAGTTTATCGCTGCGCTTTAGCGCCGACAGAAGTTGACCTATCCGCTCGTCACGTCTCGTTTCCATAATTCCCCTGAATAAAAAATGCCCCGCATCAAGCAGGGCATTTATCTTACCGTCGCCGCCAGGCTTAGTCACGCACCCAGCCCATCCGAATGGGAATGGCGAAACAGAGGCGATACAGCTGCTGTAACAGACGGTGAAGCGGGGCGCCGAAAACGTGCCAGAGCATCTGCGCGCTCAGGCAGCCGCAAAGGGCGACAAACAGACCGCCGAGCATATCCAGCGGCCAGTGCACGCCCAGATAGACGCGGGACCACGCGATGGCCAGCGCGACGGCCATCATCAGCGCGCCGGACCACGCCCGGTGCCAGGCAATAAACGCCACCGCAAAGGTAAAGATGGCGGTGCCGTGATCGCTGGGGAAGGAGTCGTCCGGCGCGTGGTGCAGGAAGTTATAGCCAATATGGTCGACAAACGGCCTGTCGTGAGGGAAAGCGTGGCCGATAAGCCAGGAGACGCTCAGGCTGATTACCATCGCCAGCGCCAGTTTCACCACCAGCTGGCGCTGGGCGCTAAGCTGGTCGCGGGGGCCCCACAGCCAAAGCGCGGCCGCCAGCAGCGGAGCGAGGGTGATCAAATCTTTGGCGATAAACCGCGCGAAGGCGATAAGCCAGGCCGGGGAGGCGGGGGTGGCGTTAATCCAGGTGAATAGCGTGTAATTCAAACTCTCAAGCATACGTTGTCAGGCTCCTGGCGCATCCGGGAAAGAGTAAAGCGCTCACCTTAAAAGCGGGGCGGAACGCGGTAAAGTCGTTTTATCTTATTTGACGGAGAGTTAGACGATTCTTAAGACAAATATTTCAGTCGGATGACAGATTATGCCGCAATAATTAAGACAACCTTAAGAGGCGGCGTGGGTGGAAAAATGCTTTCTGCCCGGCAGGCTACATAAATCGCTATCGCTATGTCAGGGCTTTGATTACACTCGGCGCGATTTTTCCCGTTTTAAGAGCTTGCATGCAAAATCATTCCCTTTCTGGCCGCCGTCTGGGCCGCCAGGCGCTGCTGTTTCCCCTTTGTCTGGTGCTGTACGAATTTTCGACCTATATCGGCAACGATATGATCCAGCCTGGTATGCTGGCGGTGGTCGATCAGTACCAGGCCGGTATCGAGTGGGTGCCAACGTCAATGACCGCCTATCTGGCAGGCGGCATGTTTTTGCAGTGGCTGCTGGGGCCGCTGTCGGACAGACGCGGCCGCCGCCCGGTGATGCTGGCGGGCGTGGTGTGGTTTATCGTCACCTGCCTGGCGACGCTGCTGGCGCAGACCATTGAGCAGTTCACCGTCCTGCGCTTTCTGCAGGGCATCAGCCTGTGCTTTATTGGCGCGGTGGGCTACGCGGCAATTCAGGAGTCCTACGAAGAGGCGGTGTGCATCAAAATTACCGCCCTGATGGCCAACGTCGCGCTGATTGCGCCGCTGCTCGGGCCGCTGGTAGGCGCTGCCTGGGTGCATGTCGCCCCGTGGCAGGGAATGTTTGTGCTGTTTGCGCTGCTGGCGGCGGTGGCCTTTGTCGGTCTGCAACGGGCGATGCCGGAAACCGCCACCCGGCTGGGCGAGCCCCTCTCTATGAAGGCGCTGTGGCAGGACTATGCGCTGGTGCTGAAAAACGTCCGTTTTGTGGCGGGTGCGCTGGCGACCGGCTTCGTCAGCCTGCCGCTGCTGGCGTGGATTGCGCAGTCTCCCATTATTATCATCAGCGGCGAGCAGCTCAGCAGCTATGAGTACGGGCTGCTGCAGGTGCCGATATTCGGCGCGCTGATTGTGGGCAATCTGGTGCTGGCGCGTCTTACCTCCCGGCGTACCGTGCGCGCCCTGATTATTCTTGGCGGCTGGCCCATTGCCGCCGGTCTGGCGCTGGCGGCAGTGGCGACCGTGGCTTCCTCGCACGCTTATTTGTGGATGACCGCCGGGCTGAGCCTGTACGCTTTTGGCATTGGGCTGGCGAACGCCGGGCTGGTGCGGCTGACGTTATTCGCCAGCGACGTGAGTAAAGGGGCGGTTTCCGCCGCGATGGGCATGCTGCAGATGCTGATTTTTACCGTGGGCATTGAGGTAAGCAAACATGCCTGGCTGGTGGGCGGCAACGGCCTGTTCAGCCTTTTTAATCTGTTGAACGGCGTTGTCTGGCTGGGGCTGATGGTGATTTTCCTGCGCGATAAGCGGGTGGGTAACTCGCTGGAAGGGTAGGCCGCCTGTTACAGGCGGCCAGAAGCGTCGTTACGCCGACGCTGGCGAGGCTGGTTTTGCCACGGCTCTGGCGACCAGCGCGGCGATGATCATCAGGCTTAACACCACCAGCATGGCGCTGCGTAAGCCGTAGTGCTCCCCGAGGAAACCCAGCAGCGGCGGGCCGACCAGAAAGGCCAGATAGCCCGTGGTGGCGACCACGCTCACGCGGGTGGGCGCATCCGGGCCGGTATCGCTGGCGGCAGAGATAGTCAGCGGGAAACCCAGCGATGCCCCCAGCCCCCAGAAAATCACCGAGGCGCCGGCAATCCACGCGTTATCGACGAAAATAATCAGCCCGATCCCCAGCGCCCCCATCAGCGCGCTGGCCCGCACGACGGCCACCCGGCTGTAGCGGTCAATAAACCAGCCGCCGGTAAAGCGCCCGACGGTCATGCCGAGCGTAAAACCGGTATAGATAAGCGAACCTGACGTCGGATTAAAACCGTGCCCGTCCACCATTAGCAGCGGCAGCCAGTCGTTAGCCGACCCCTCGGCAAAAGCCATTGCCAGTACCACCACCCCAATGAGCAGTAGCTGGACGTCACGCCAGAAGGGCACCCCCTGACGGCCTCGCTGTTTATCTTCGGCGGAGTCTTTCCCGGTGCCCTCCGGCACGGCAGTGATGGCGATGAAAATAGGCAGGATAACCACCAGCGCCGCCAGCAGGATGTGAACATTCGCAGGCATACCCAGCGCCGTTAGCGTCATGCCCACGCCCGCCCCGGCCAGGGTGCCAAGGCTGTAAAAGCCGTGCATCATCGGCAGCACGGTTTTGTTCATCTCACGCTCGACTACCGCCCCTTCGACATTCATTGCCACTTCCCCTGCACCCAGGCTACCGCCGAAGACGGCGAGGCCAAGCGCAAACAGAATGGGCGAAGCCAGCCACAGGGCGAGGCTCATAACAGACATGCCCACCACGGAAAAGGACATGCAGGCGCGGATCACCTTGCGGGTACCGAAGCGCTTAACCAGCCAGCCGGAAGAGAGGATGCCGCTCATTGAACCTACGGAAAGGCCAAACAGCACCACGCCCATCTCTGCCGTCGATACGGAGAGAATATCGCGGATGGCAGGGGTACGAGAGGCCCAGGAGGCCATCAGCAGACCGGGTAAAAAGAAGAAGGTGAACAGCGCCCAGAGTCGGCGTTTCAGGGCATGACGATGTGAGGTAGCTGGCATAAGGTCGCATCCTGCAGGGAAAGTTGCAGACAACACTAGCAAGGAAGTGTACATTTGTACACATTCTGTTGAGAGGATTTATGAGCCGACGACCCAATGACTCGCAGCGGCGAGAGCGGATTCTGGATGCGACGCTTGCTACCATCGCCGAACACGGTATTTCTGCCGTCACCCACCGTAAAATTGCCAGCTGCGCCGGGGTGCCGCTTGGCTCCATGACCTACTATTTTTCCGGCATCGACGCGCTGCTGGAGGAGGCCTTTACCCGCTTTACCCGCCAGATGTCCGCCCAGTATCAGTCCTTCTTTGAGGGCGTTGAGAGTCCCGACATGGCCTGCGAGGCGGTAACCGCGCTGATTTTCAGCGACCAGGTCACCACGCCGCGTAATATGGAGCTGATGTATCAGCTCTACGCGTACATGAGCAAAAAGCCGACCCTGAAAAGCGTAACGCAAAACTGGATGTGCGCCAGTCAGGCCACCCTTGAGCAGTGGTTCGATCCGGTTACCGCCAGGGCGCTGGATGCCTTTATTGAAGGGATGACGCTGCATTTTGTTACCGACAGAACGCCGCTACGGCAGGAAGAGATTCACCTGATGGTGACGAGGATTGCGGGGGTATGAATCACAGGCAACAAAAAACCCATCAACCTTGAACCTAAGTGGCGGGGTTGATGGGCTCCACAAATTGGGGACATCAAAGAAAAGCAGTGGCACTAGTTATGACTGACGCTTACAAGAAAAGTTCGCCCCGCTGAAAACTTTTTCTTAACTTCGGAGTTATCCGAGGCCCGGCCAGATGATGATGATCAGCGTGCCCGCGAGGGTAAGCAGAACGTTGGCGATAGCATATGTCCCCGCATACCCCAGCGCCGGGATGTTACTGCGCGCGGTGTCGCTAATGATCTCCATAGCAGGTGCGCAGGTGCGCGCCCCCATCAGTGCGCCAAACAGCAACGCGCGGTTCATTTTCAGCACGTATGCGCCAAACAGAAAACAGATAACCACCGGCACCAGGCTGACGAGAAGCCCGGCAATCAGCATCTGGCCGCCTACCGCCCCCAGCCCGTGGCCGATGCCGCTACCGGCGCTTAAACCCACCCCGGCCATAAACACCATCAGGCCGAACTCCTTCACCATATTGAGCGCCCCCTGCGGAATGTAGCCGAAGGTAGGGTGGTTGGCGCGCAGAAAGCCGAGCATGATGCCCGCGAATAGTAAGCCTGCGGCATTCCCGACGCCAAAGCTGAACGAGCTGAACTGGAAGGTGATCATGCCGATCATCAGGCCAACAATGAAAAAGGCGCAAAACGCCAGCAGGTCAGTGACCTGGCTGTGAATGGAGATAAAGCCGATGCGGTCGGCGATGGTCTTCACCCGTCGCGTTTCACCGCTAATCTGCAGCACATCCCCTTTGTTAAGCACGATGTTGTCGTCAATGGGCATTTCAATCTGGCTGCGGATAACCCGGTTCAGGAAGCAGCCGTGATCGGTAAGCTTTAGCTGCGCCAGACGGCGGCCCACCACGTTATGGTTTTTAACCACCACCTCTTCGGTGACGATGCGCATGTCGAGCAGATCGCGATCGAACACCTCTTTACCGTTGCGGAAGCTCGGGTCAAGGCGGGCATGGGCATCCGGGTAGCCAACCAGTGAAATCTCATCCCCAACCTGTAAAACGGCGTCGCCGTCGGGGTTGGCAAGAATGCCGTTACGGCGGATGCGCTCAATATAGCAGCCGGTCTGGCGGTAAATGCCCAGCTCGCGCAGGTTTTTGCCGTCGGCCCATGCTACCAGCTCCGGCCCGACGCGATAGGCGCGGATCACCGGCAGGTAAACCTTACGATGGGAATCGGCGTCGAGGCCGCGCTCGCGGGCGATCTGCTGCGCGCTGGTTTGCAGATCCTGATGCTGCAGCTTCGGCATATAGCGGGCGCCGACAATCAGGCTGACCAGGCCAATCAGGTAGGTCAGGGCGTAGCCGAGGCTCAGGTTGTCCAGCGCGCGGGCAAGGGAGCCGCTCTCCATGCCGGAGTGGCGTAGCGTATCGCCCGCGCCAACCAGTACCGGCGTGGAGGTCATCGAACCGGCCAGCATGCCCGCAGTCAGGCCGATATCCCAGCCAAATAGCTTACCTAACCCGAGGGTGAGCAGCAGGGCGCTACCGACCAGCACCAGCGCCAGCATCAGATAATTTTTGCCGTCGCGAAAAAAAATAGAAAAAAAGTTGGGGCCCGCTTCCACGCCGACGCAAAAAATAAACAGCATAAAGCCTAAATTAAGCGCGTCGGTGTTAATGCTGAAATGCTGCTGACCCAATAATAAAGAAACGACTAAAACGCCAATGGAATTACCGAGTTGTACTGAACCCAGTCGTAATTTACCCAGGCAGAGTCCTAGCGCAAGTACGACAAATAATAACAGTATGTAATTCCCGTTTAACAAATCTGCGACGTTTATATTCACGGAGGCTAACTTCTTGTTTACTTGTAAGCTGTTGAAAGAAATGGTTATTTGGGCTAAGGTTTGCGCATAATCTTAAACGAGAAATGTGCTGTAACACATCAATATTCCCGGCAAACCATTAGCTGGCCGCTAGTGTAATCGTAATGAATAGTCGCGGCTAGCAAGAATGATCTCTATCGCACGGGGCTCTTGGGCAGGGATTGCCATGATGCTTTATCTGACCAGGTGTTCTTTTGTACGGATATGCAGTTTGATAGAGAAAATTCAGGAGGCTGGTTTGAAACATAAACACGGGTTAGCGGGAATAGCCTGCTGCTTTATTCTGTTCATCGTGGTGTGTCTATCAGTGGTAACGAATACGCAGGGCGCATTTCGTACCTCTGGCAACCCGGAGCTGGGGCTGCTTTTTTTCACCCTGCCTGGCGCGGTCGCCGGTATCTTTTCCCGGCGACGCAAGGTGCTGCTTCCGCTGTTCGGCGCAATGCTGGCCGCGCCGCTCTGCTTTATCATGATGCGCCTGTTTTTCACACCGGTTCGCTCCTTCTGGCAGGAGCTGGCCTGGCTGTTCAGCGCCGTGTTTTGGTGTGCGCTGGGCGCGCTCTGCTACCTGTTTATCAGCAATTTTTTCGGCAACGGCGCGCGCTAGCGCCGTTACGCCAGGCGGCCAAAATGCTTGCGGATATATTTCTCAAACTCCGCAAAGCTGCCGATATGCTGCTGGTCGATAAAAATTTGCGGCACGGTCTCTATTGGCTTGCCTGCCGCCTGCTCCAGCTGCGCGCGGGTAACGCCATCGGTGTGAATATCCACATAGCGCCAGTGAAAATCATCGCGCTTTTTCGCTATCTTTTCCGCCAGCTCTTTTACGCGCGCGCACTGCGGGCAGCCGGCGCGACCATAAATAACAGTTTCCATCGCTCCTCCTTAAACCAGACGGTGAACCCCTATCATAACGGCGATCTGCGGGTTTAACAGGCTGGTTATGCCTGTTGTGTTAATTCTCGCAACCTTTCAGCCGGGCCGTTGCGAATTCCCGTTCATCCTCCTCCCTGCTGCGTGTATGATACGCAGGCTTTTCCTGGTCTGGTCAGAGAGGTGCAGGGTGAAAATCGCCATATTGTCCCGGGACGGAACGCTCTATTCATGCAAGCGCCTGCGGGAGGCCGCAACGCAACGCGGCCACCTGGTCGAAATACTCGATCCGTTATCCTGTTATATGAGTATCGATCCGGCGGCGTCGTCGGTGCATTACAAAGGTCGTCAACTGCCGCATTTCGAGGCGGTAGTTCCCCGTATTGGCTCGGCCATTACCTATTACGGCACCGCCGCGCTGCGGCAGTTTGAGATGCTGGGTAGCTATCCTCTCAACGAGTCGGTCGCTATCACCCGCGCCCGCGATAAGCTGCGTTCGTTGCAGCTGCTGGCGCGCCAGGGCATCGACCTGCCGGTCACCGGCATCGCCCATTCCCCTGACGATACCAGCGACTTGATTGCCATGGTCGGGGGAGCGCCGCTGGTGGTGAAACTGGTAGAAGGCACCCAGGGTATAGGCGTGGTGCTGGCCGAAACCCGGCAGGCGGCCGAGAGCGTGATTGACGCCTTTCGCGGTCTTAACGCCCATATTCTGGTGCAGGAGTATATAGAAGAGGCGAAAGGGCGCGATATTCGTTGCCTGGTGGTGGGCAACGAGGTTGTCGCGGCCATTGAACGCCAGGCGAAGGAGGGGGATTTTCGCTCTAATCTGCACCGGGGCGGCGTGGCGACGGTGGCCAATATCACCCCGCTTGAACGCGAGATCGCGATTAAGGCAGCGCAAACGCTGGGGCTTGATGTGGCGGGGGTCGATATTCTGCGCGCCAGGCGTGGGCCGCTGGTGATGGAAGTTAACGCTTCGCCGGGGCTGGAAGGCATCGAAAAGACGACGGGCGTGGACATTGCCGGGAAAATGATCCAGTGGATCGAGCGCC
>NZ_HE578945.1:1772953-1812080 GCF_000321045.1 Phytobacter massiliensis JC163 | reverse complement strand
GGACATTGCCGGGAAAATGATCCAGTGGATCGAGCGCCACGCCACGCCGGGTTTTTGTCTGAAAACGGGCGGATAGCCCTTTTCGCGCATTCCTTAATGGTATGCGCGGGCTTTTTTGCGTAAGCTATACCCGGCATAATTCTGGCTGCCCATGCGCCCGCTGCGCGCGGAACGCCAGAACGCTTAGCATTTATCACAATTTTCGGCAGAGGTTTTTTTCCGCTATGAGTTCACTCGTCGTCCCTGGTCTGGACACGCTACGTCACTGGCTCGACGAGCTGGGTATAAGTTTCTTTGAATGCGACACCTGCATGGCATTGCATCTGCCGCATATGCAGAACTTCGACGGCGTTTTCGACGCTAAAATCGATCTTGTTAATGATACGGTTCTCTTTACCGCAATGGCGGAAGTCAGGCCGTCGGCGCTGTTAGCCCTGTCTGCGGATCTGTCGGCGATCAATGCCAGCTCGCTGACGGTAAAAGCCTTTCTCGATCTGCAGGACGATAACCTGCCAAAACTGGTGGTCTGCCAGACGCTGGCGGTGAAAGCAGGGGTGACGCTTGAACAGTTCGCCTGGTTTATGCACCAGAGCGAAGAGCAGATTTCAATGGTTATCCTTGAGGCCCGCGCGCATCAGATGCTGTTTATGCCCGAAGATGAAGCGCGCCTCGCTGATGACGAAGTGCGCAATTTTCTTCACTAAGCCTTCTCAACATTAGCGCAGTCGCTGCCAGAGCGGCTGCATTCCCTATGTTTTAATTCTGACTTAACCTTTCTTTAAAGAATTATTCACCGCCATTCCTGCCCTTCAGGCTTATCACATAGACCCGATCTGCATAAAAAATTGATAAAAGGCGTTTTTTAATCTGCCCTATAGCCTCGAACCCTGGCTACAGTTATTCTTGCGCTGCTTAATAAAGCATGCGGCGTCTGCCGAAAGCGTTTTCTCCTGCCCGAATGTGCAGTGCGAAAAAATATGCACGGTTTTTGCATATGTTATTTGCAAATGTTAAATGCGTTCACTTAGTTCGTATGTTAACGGACTTTCCAGAAGGAATGAGATATGACCGCCTTAAGTAAAAAATGGTTATCAGGTCTGGTTACGGGTGCGCTGATGGCGGTTTCTGCCACGACGTTCGCCGCTGAGCAGAAGACGCTGCATGTGTATAACTGGTCTGATTATATTGCCCCGGACACCGTGGCCAACTTTGAGAAAGAGACCGGCATAAAAGTGGTTTATGACGTGTTCGACTCAAACGAGGTGCTGGAAGGCAAACTGATGGCCGGCAGCACCGGCTTCGATCTGGTCGTGCCTTCTGCGAGCTTCCTTGAGCGCCAGCTCTCTGCCGGCGTCTTCCAGCCGCTGGATAAAAGCAAGCTGCCGAACTGGAAGAATATGGACCCGGAAGTATTAAAGCTGGTGGCCAAACACGATCCGGAAAACAAATATGCGATGCCGTATCTGTGGGCGACCACCGGTATTGGTTTTAACGTCGATAAAGTGAAAGCCGCGCTGGGCGACGTGCCCATCGATAGCTGGGACGTGGTGCTCAAGCCGGAGAACCTGGAGAAACTGAAAAGCTGTGGCGTCTCCTTCCTTGATGCCCCGGAAGAAGTTTTTGCCACCGTGCTGAACTATCTCGGCAAAGACCCGAACAGCAGCAAAGCGGATGACTACACCGGCGCGGCCACCGATCTGCTGCTCAAGCTGCGGCCGAACATCCGTTACTTCCACTCTTCCCAGTACATTAACGATCTGGCGAACGGCGATATCTGCGTGGCGATCGGCTGGGCTGGGGACGTCTGGCAGGCGGCTAACCGCGCGAAAGAGGCGAAAAACGGCGTTAACGTCTCCTATATCATTCCAAAAGAGGGCGCGCTGGCCTTCTTTGACGTCTTCGCGATGCCAAAAGACGCCAAAAACACCGACGAGGCTTATCAGTTCCTTAACTACCTGATGCGCCCGGATGTGATTGCCCACGTCAGCGACCACGTTTTCTATGCCAACGGTAATAAAGCCTCGACGCCGCTGGTCAGCGCCGACGTGCGTGATAACCCGGCAATCTATCCGCCTGCGGATGTCTTCGCCAAGCTTTTCACCCTGAAAGTGCAGGAGCCGAAGATCGATCGCGTAAGAACCCGTGCGTGGACCAAAGTAAAAAGCGGCAAGTAAATCAGCCACCTGAGCGTGACTGCTGTGCACCCGGGCGGTGCACTTGCCCTGAAATGGACAGAGGTCTTTGGCCTCTGTCCAGTCATTTGTAGACAACCGAACCCCACGGTTGATGTTTTATGCCGGAGAGCACCCGAGTGAATGACGCTATCCCCCGCCCGCAGGCGAAAACCCGCAAGGCGTTAACGCCGCTGCTGGAAATCCGCAACCTGACCAAGTCCTTCGACGGCCAGCACGCCGTTGATGATGTCAGCCTGACCATTTATAAAGGCGAAATTTTTGCCCTGCTGGGCGCGTCCGGCTGCGGCAAATCGACGCTGCTGCGTATGCTGGCGGGCTTTGAACAACCCACGACCGGGCAGATAATGCTCGACGGCGTCGATCTGGCGCACGTGCCGCCCTACCTGCGCCCGATCAATATGATGTTTCAGTCCTATGCGCTGTTTCCCCATATGACGGTCGAACAGAACATCGCCTTCGGCCTCAAGCAGGACAAACTGCCGAAGGCGGAGATCGCCAGCCGCGTGGCGGAGATGCTCAGCCTGGTGCATATGCAGGAGTTTGCAAAGCGCAAGCCGCACCAGCTTTCCGGCGGTCAGCGTCAGCGCGTTGCGCTGGCACGCAGCCTGGCGAAGCGCCCCAAACTGCTGCTGCTGGACGAGCCGATGGGCGCGCTTGATAAAAAGCTGCGCGACCGCATGCAGCTTGAAGTGGTGGATATCCTTGAGCGAGTCGGCGTGACCTGCGTGATGGTCACCCACGATCAGGAAGAGGCGATGACCATGGCCGGGCGTATCGCCATTATGAATCGCGGTAAGTTTGTGCAAATTGGCGAGCCGGAAGAGATTTACGAGCATCCGACCACCCGTTACAGCGCGGAGTTTATCGGTTCGGTGAACGTGTTTGAAGGGCTGCTCAAATCGCGTCAGGATGACGGACTGGTGATTGAGTCGCCGGGGCTGCTCCATCCGCTCAAAGTCGATCCGGATTCCTCGGTGGTGGATAACGTGCCGGTGTACGTGGCCCTGCGTCCGGAAAAGATCATGCTTTGCGATGAACCGCCCGCGGACGGCTATAACTTCGCGGTGGGGGAGGTGGTGCATATCGCTTACCTTGGCGATCTCTCCATTTACCACGTGCGGCTGCAGAGCGGGCAGATGATCAGCGCCCAGTTGCAAAACGCCCATCGCTATCGTAAAGGCACCCCGACATGGGGCGACGAAGTTCGCCTGTGCTGGGATGCCGACAGTTGTGTGGTTCTGACGGTTTAAGGAGCGGTGATGAGTACACTTGAACCACCGGCCCGCGGCGAAAAACCGGGCGGTTTTACCCTCTGGCTGGCGCGCCTGCAGATGAAGCACGGCCGCAAGCTGGTGATCGCGCTGCCCTATGTGTGGCTGATTTTACTGTTTTTGCTGCCGTTCCTGATTGTCTTCAAGATAAGCCTGGCGGAGATGGCCCGCGCTATTCCTCCCTATACCGACCTGGTAGAGTGGGCGGACAGCCAGCTGACCATCTCGCTTAATATTGGCAACTTCCTGCAGCTGACTGACGATCCGCTCTATTTTGAGGCTTATCTGCAGTCGTTACAGGTTGCAGCGGTATCGACACTCTTTTGCCTGCTGCTGGGCTACCCGCTGGCGTGGGCGGTGGCCCACAGCAAGCCCTCAACGCGGAATATCCTGCTGCTGCTGGTTATCCTGCCGTCGTGGACCTCATTTTTGATCCGCGTCTACGCGTGGATGGGCATTCTGAAAAGTAACGGCGTGCTGAATAACTTTCTGATGTGGCTGGGGGTTATCGACCAGCCGCTTGCTATTCTGCACACCAACCTGGCGGTCTATATCGGCATCGTCTATGCCTATCTGCCCTTTATGGTGCTGCCGATTTACACCGCGCTGACGCGGATCGACTATTCGCTGGTTGAGGCCTCGCTCGACCTGGGCGCCCGACCGCTGAAAACTTTTTTCAGCGTGATCGTGCCCCTGACCAAAGGCGGCATTATTGCAGGCTCGATGCTGGTCTTTATTCCGGCGGTGGGCGAGTTCGTGATCCCGGAACTGCTCGGCGGCCCGGACAGCATCATGATTGGCCGGGTACTGTGGCAGGAGTTCTTTAACAACCGCGACTGGCCGGTCGCCTCGGCGGTCGCTATCGTTATGCTGCTGCTGCTGATTGTGCCGATTATGTGGTTCCATAAACATCAGCAAAAACAGATGGGGGAAAGCGCATGAACAACTTGCCGGTAGTGCGCTCGCCGTGGCGTATCATTATTCTGCTGCTCGGCTTTACCTTCCTCTACGCGCCGATGCTGATGCTGGTCATCTACTCCTTTAACAGCTCGAAGCTGGTCACGGTCTGGGCGGGCTGGTCAACGCGCTGGTATAGCGAACTGTTTCATGACGACGCGATGATGAGCGCGGTGGGGCTAAGCCTGACTATCGCTGCCTGCGCGGCGACGATGGCGGCCATCCTCGGCACCATCGCGGCGGTGGTGATGGTGCGCTTTGGTCGCTTTCGCGGGGCGAACGGCTTCGCCTTTATGATAACCGCGCCGCTGGTGATGCCGGATGTGATCACCGGCCTGTCGCTGCTGCTGCTGTTTGTCGCGCTGGGGCATGCCATCGGCTGGCCGTCGGACCGCGGGATGCTCACCATCTGGCTGGCGCATGTCACCTTCTGTACCGCCTATGTCGCGGTGGTCATCTCGTCGCGCCTGCGGGAGCTTGACCGCTCCATCGAAGAGGCGGCGATGGACCTGGGGGCGACGCCGCTGAAGGTCTTCTTCGTCATCACCCTGCCGATGATCATGCCCGCCATTATCTCCGGCTGGCTGCTGGCCTTTACGCTGTCGCTGGACGACCTGGTGATCGCCAGCTTCGTCTCCGGGCCGGGGGCGACCACGCTGCCGATGCTGGTCTTCTCCAGCGTGCGTATGGGGGTGAACCCGGAAATCAACGCCCTGGCGACGCTGATCCTTGGCGTAGTGGGGATTGTTGGATTAATCGCCTGGTATCTGATGGCCCGCGCAGAAAAGCAGCGGATGCGCGATATCCAGCGTGCAAGACAGGGATAATGACTCTAGAATCTTTTTAGTTGTGTCGCAGATGCCGCGCTTGTCGCGGCATTTTTCACAGGGAACTGAGCATCTTGGGATTTTTTACCAAAACACACCATTCACATGCCCGTCCCAATGTACCGGCGCTGGTGCAGGTGGCGGCTATTGCGATTATCCTGATTCGCTGCGTCGATGTGTTTATGCTGTGCAATGTGCTGGGCGTGCGCGGGATGGTCGATTTTGTGCAGCGCAGCGCGCAAACCTGGAGCCTGACCCTCATCTTTCTGGGCAGTCTGCTGCTGGTCTTTTTTGAACTGCTGTGCGCCTTTTCGGTGGTCAAAGGGCGTAACTGGGCGCGCTGGGTTTTTCTGTTAACGCAGGTTATTGCCTCCGGTTACCTGTGGGCGGCATCGCTGGGGTATGGTTATCCTGAACTGTTCAGTATTGCTGGCGAGTCCAAACGCGAAATTTTTCGCTCGCTGGTGATGCAAAAAATGCCCGATATGCTGGTGCTGTTCCTGCTGTTTATCCCTTCTCCCAGCCGACGCTTTTTCCGCCTGCAATAACGGTGGTACAATCCTGCCCCCGCAATTCAGAAGGCTTTATTATGCAGTGCGCACTTTATGACGCCGGTCGCTGTCGCTCCTGTCAGTGGATTGAGCAGCCCGTTTCCGCCCAGCTTGAGGCCAAAATGGCCGACCTCAAAGCCTTACTGGCGGGGCTGCCGGTCAGCGAATGGCGTCTGCCGGTAAGCGGCCCGGCGCAGGGGTTCCGTAATAAAGCCAAAATGGTCGTTAGCGGCAGCGTGGAAAGGCCCTTGCTGGGGATGCTGCATCGTGACGGCACGCCGGAAGATCTCTGCGGCTGCCCGCTTTACCCCGCCTCGTTTATCCCTGTCTTTGCGGCGCTCAAGCCGTTTATCGCCCGCGCGGGGTTAACGCCTTATAACGTGGCGCGCAGGCGCGGCGAACTCAAATATCTCCTGCTGACGGAAAGCCAGCACGACAAAAAGATGATGCTGCGCTTTGTGCTGCGCTCGCAGAGCAAGCTGGCGCAGCTGCAGGCGGCGCTCCCCTGGCTGCAGGCGCAGCTGCCGCAGCTGGCGGTTATCTCCGTTAATATTCAGCCGGTGCATATGGCTATCATGGAGGGGGAGACGGAAATCTTCCTGACTGAGCAGCAGGCGCTGGCGGAAAGCTTCAACGGCGTGCCGCTGTGGATCCGCCCGCAGAGTTTTTTTCAGACCAACCCGGCGGTCGCCAGCCAGCTCTATGCGACGGCTCGTGAGTGGGTGAGGGCGCTGCCGGTCAGCCATATGTGGGATCTGTTCTGCGGCGTGGGCGGTTTTGGCCTGCACTGCGCCACGCCGGACATGAAGCTCACCGGTATTGAGATTGCCCCGGAGGCGATTGCCTGCGCGAAGCAGTCTGCCGCTGAGCTGGGGCTGACAAATTTGCATTTCCAGGCGCTGGACTCCACCCGTTTCGCTACCGCGCAGGACGATGCCCCGCAGCTGGTGCTGGTTAACCCGCCCCGCCGCGGTATTGGTAGCGAACTGTGCGATTATTTAAGCCGGATGGCCCCGCCGTATATTGTTTATTCCAGCTGTAATGCCCGGACTATGGCCACCGATCTGCGCGCGCTGTCCGGCTATCGTATCGAGCGGGTTCAGCTGTTCGACATGTTCCCGCATACGGCGCATTACGAAGTGCTGACGCTGCTGGTCAGGCAATAAAAAAGCCGCTTGCGCGGCTTGAGGCGATCGACAAAAAAGGGCGGCACGGTGAGGTAGCCCGGATAAGGCGTTCCGCCGCATCCGGGAGTCACGGTTGCAGGCTTTATCCCCTTACTGCGGGAACCACTGGTCGCTGATCTTCTGATAGGTGCCGTCCGCTTTGATTGCGGCCAGCGCGGCGTTCAGTTTCTCCAGCAGGGCTTTGTTTTCCGGGCGAACCGCGATGCCGAGGCCGGTGCCGAAGTACTGGGGATCGGTCACTTTCGGGGTAGCCGCGCCAAGCTGCGGGTTAGTTTTCAGCCACTCGTTTACCACGGCGGTGTCGCCGAAGACGCCATCAATACGGCCACTTTTCAGGTCGATAATCGCATTCTGGTAGCTGTCATACGCGACGGTCTTCACTTCCGGATGCTTATCCTGGAGGTATTTCTGGTGGGTGGTGCCGTTTTCCATCCCGATGCGCTTGCCTTTCAGATCGTCAAAAGATTTAAACGCATCTTTTTTCGCAATCACCAGCGCCGAGTTGGCGTAGTACGGGTCGGTAAAGGAGACCTGCTTGCTGCGTTCCGGGGTAATATCCATACCGGAGATCACCGCGTCGAATTTACGGAATTTCAGCGCCGGGATCAGGCTGTCGAACGGGTTATTGGTAAAGGTGCAGTCCGCCTGCATCTGCTTGCACAGGGCGTTCGCCAGATCGATATCAAAACCGACAATTTTGTTGCTCGCATCCATGGATTCAAACGGCGGATAGGTGGCGGATACGCCGAAGCTGATTTTATCAGCGGCCGATGCGCCAGCGGCGAACGTGGCGAGTAAGGCGGCCAGAATCATTTTTTTCATTATAGAGCTCCTGTCTGTCAATCTTGTTGTTGCCGTGTCTGAGGCATGGAAATCACAATGCCAGTTAATGAATTTATATGCAATATATTTGAGTAAATATTTTTATTTGTGAATAAAAAAAGCGAGCACTTAATAAGTTGCTCGCTTTGAGATTTACTGGTTATGCACTAACGGTTAATTTCTGCGCTCGAAGGCCAGCGCCTTACGCTCAATTAACCGCATCATCAGAGTCAGCAGGCCGTTAACGATAAGATAAATTATCCCCGCCGCGCCGAACACCATCACGTCATAGGTGCGCCCGTAGAGCAGCTGGCCATGGCCCATGACCTCCATCAGGGTGATGGTATAGGCCAGGGAGGTACTCTTAAATACCAGCACCACTTCGTTGGAGTAAGAGGAGAGGGCGCGTTTGAAAGCGTACGGCAGCAGGATCGCCAGCGTATCTTTTTTGCTCATCCCCAGCGCGCCGCAGGACTGCCACTGGCCTTCCGGAATAGCGCGGATCGCCCCGTAAAACAGCAGCGTGGTATAGGCGGCGCTGTTAAGGGAGAGCGCCAGCAGCGCGCACAGCCACGGTTCTGAAAGTAGGTGCCAGAGAACCGGGTACTCCTGCAGCGTCGGGAACTGGCCCGGACCGTAATAGATTAAGAAGATCTGCACCAGCAGCGGCGTGCCGGTAAAGAGCGTAATGTAGCCGCGCACCACCTGAGAGAGCACCGGCGTTTTCAGCGTCAGCACAATAGTGAACAGCAGCGACAGGATCAGCGCGACAATCAGCGAGGCAATCGTCAGCGTCAGGCTGGTATGCAGGCCTTTAATCAGCTCCGGTAAGTAGTCGAGCATCAGCCAGGCCTCCGTTCAAAACGGGTGGCGCGCAAATCGATGCGTTTCAGAACCCACTGGCTCAGCAGCGTAACCACCAGATAAATCGCCGCCGCCACAATGTACCAGGTAAAAGGCTCCTGGGTACGGGTAGCGATACTCTTAGTCTGCAACATCAGATCGTTGACGCTGATAAGCGAAACCAGGGCGGTATCTTTCAGCAATACCAGCCACTGGTTGCCCAGACCCGGCAGCGCGTGCCGCCACATCTGCGGCATCACCAGGCGGAAAAAGATCGCGCTTTTTGACAGCCCCAGCGCCTGGCCGGACTCCCACTGCCCCTGCGGCACCGCTTTCAGCGCGCCGCGCAGCGTCTGGGACGCGTAGGCGGAGTAGAGCAGCGACAGAGCAATGACCCCGCACATAAACGGGCTGACATCAAAATTCTCAATCTGCACCTGCACCGGGATCTGCGCAAAGCCCAGGTTAAGGGTAAAACCATCTGAGAGCGTGAGCAGAAGCTGCGAGGCGCCAAAGTAGATAAACAGCACCACCAGAATTTCCGGCAGGCCACGTAAAAGCGTAACCAGCGCTGAGCCGATCCATGCGACGGGACGCCATTTGGCGGACTCCCATACGGCAAAGATCATCGCCAGCACCAGGCCGATGATCAGCGCGCAAACGGCAAGGCCGACGGTCATCCCGGCGGCGCTTGCTAACGGAAAAAATTCGTTCATTCAGATTACTTCTGGAACCATTTGTTGTAGATGGTTTCGTAAGTGCCATCTTTCTTCACTTTGTCCAGCGCAGCGTTGAATTTCTGCTGCAGGTCAGTATTGCCCTGACGGAGAGCAATACCCAGCCCGGTGCCGAAGTACTCTTTATCGGTAACTTTATCGCCCACGGCTGCCAGCTTGTCGTTGGCTTTCAGCCACTCGGTGACCACTGCCGTGTCGCCGAATACCGCATCGATACGCCCGTTTTGCAGATCCAGTTTGGCGTTCTGGTAGCTGTCATAAGGCACGGTGGTGATTTCCGGGTGCTTGTCGTTAATAAATTTCTGGTGGGTAGTGCCGTTCTGCACGCCTACTTTTTTGCCTTTCAGCGCGTCGATGCTGGTGTACTTGCCGTTCTGGCCAACAAACAGCGCGGAGTTGTCATAGTACGGGTTGGTGAACAGCACCTGTTTTTCACGCTCGGGGGTGATATCCATCCCGGCCATTACCGCGTCGAAACGGCGGAATTTGAGGCTGGGGATCAGGCTATCAAAAGCCTGGTTGGTGAACGTACAGGTGGCATCGATCTCTTTGCACAGCGCGTTAGCCAGATCGACGTCAAAGCCGACAATCTTGTTACTGGCGTCGGTGGATTCAAAGGGAGGATAGCTTGCTTCGGTGGCGAAACGGATAGTCTGGGCTGCGGAGGCAGTCAGGCTGACGCTTGCGAGCAGCGCGGCGAGCAGTACTTTTTTCATTGTCATTTCCCCAAGCATATCAGTGAGATAAATAGTATTTAAAGGCGTCGGTCTGCGGCGCGGCGAAGCAGCTCGCATCCCCTTGCTCGATAATATGGCCATTTTCCATATAGACCACGCGGCTGGCGGTTTTACGCGCCACTTCCACTTCGTGGGTGACGATAACCTGGGTAATGCCGGTTTCCGCCAGTTCACGAATAATGCTGACGATCTGCGCGGTGATTTCCGGGTCGAGCGCGGCGGTGGGTTCGTCGAACAGCAACACCTGCGGCTCCATCATCAGCGCGCGGGCAATGGCGACACGCTGCTGCTGGCCACCGGAGAGGTGCAGCGGGTAGCGATCGCTGTAAGGCTTAAGACGCAGACGTTCAAGCAGCTTATCGGCGCGGGCGAGAGCCTGGTCTTTGCTGAGGCCCAGCACGCGGCAGGGCGCCTCAATCAGGTTCTGCACCACCGTGAGGTGGGGCCAAAGATTGTACTGCTGAAAAACCATACCCACATGCTGACGCAAATCGCGGATCGCTTTGTCGGACGGGGTTTTGGCAAAATCGAAGTGATTACCTGCAATGCTGAGCTGGCCGGAGCGCGGCATCTCAAGCAGGTTAAGCACGCGTAACAGCGAGCTTTTACCCGCGCCGCTGGGGCCGAGCAGCACCAGCGTTTCGCCCTGCGGGCAATCAAGCGTGATATCAAAGAGCGCCTGGTGCGCCCCGTAGAAGCAGTTAATGCCGTTTAATTTTATACTCATCGAGGCAATCTGATAGCAATTGAGGCCGCAAATAGTACCTTTCACAGAATAGTTATGCAATATTTGTGCGTTAAAACTTAAATATACGCCGCATTACCGTATAAAGTTAGCACAAAATGCCGGGGCGCGTGGGAAGCAGGAATAAATGTCGGCATTCCCCGGGGAATGCCAGACATTTTGCGGGGGCAATGGACGAACGGCGATTACCGGTGTTCAACGGACTGACGCAGCGTACCCGCTGGCGCATGGGCCGCGCCGCCGAGATAGCGCACATCGTCTACCGCCCAGCACTGGCCTTCACGGATCATCAGCACCTCATCCTGCCAGGTCTGTGTCCCCTGAGTCAGCTCAACCCGCAGCGGAATATTGCGCGCGTCGGTATTGGGAATGGTGGAGGCGCTGGCGACTTTCGCGCTGTCCGGCATCACCGTACGGCTGGAGAACGGGTCGGATTTCAGCAGCGCGCTGTTGCGATTATCGCGGCTGGCGGCGTCCAGCATCTGCGCAAGCTGATCGCTTAAATAAGGGCGCAGGGCAGTGTAATCGGTGCTGCGGTGGGCGATACGATAATCATAAAATTTCTGCGCGACGGTATCAGGCCCGCCCTCTACGCAGGGGCCGCTGCGCGTACCAATATCCTTAAACGCGGGAGTCACCGTGGTACAGGCGCTGAGCAGCAGAGCGCATGGTAAAGCGAGAGTCAAAGCAGAATAGCGCATAATGATTTCCTTATTTTCTCATCAGATGTTTCAAGAATAGTGTATTGCTTCGATAATGTGTTGGGTAACGCATTGAACGTCAAAAGGAGAATGCCATGCAATTTTCAACTACCCCTACCCTGGAAGGCCAGCCGATTGTCGAATATTGCGGCGTGGTCACCGGCGAGGCGATCCTCGGCGCGAATATTTTCCGCGACTTTTTTGCCGGTATCCGCGATATCGTCGGCGGCCGCTCCGGGGCGTATGAGAAAGAGCTGCGTAAAGCGCGAGAAATCGCCTTCCGCGAGCTGGGCGAGCAGGCGCAGGCGCTGGGCGCTAACGCGGTGGTGGGGATTGATATCGATTATGAAACGGTGGGCAAAGACGCAAGCATGCTGATGGTCAGCGTGAGCGGCACGGCAGTGAAAACCCGCGGATGAGGCGTTTCATTCTCTTGCTGCTGGCGCTGATGCTGGCAGGTTGCGCCAGCGAAAAGGGCATCATTGATAAAGACGGCTATCAGCTTGATACCCGTCATCAGGCGCAGGCCGCTTATCCCCGAATTAAAGTGCTGGTGGTCCACTATACGGCGGGGGATTTCGATACCTCGCTGGCAACACTGACCGACCGGCAGGTGAGCGCGCATTACTTGGTTCCGGCGCGCCCGCCAGTCCACGACGGCAAGCCGCGTATCTGGCAGCTGGTGCCTGAACAGCAGCTGGCCTGGCATGCGGGCAGCAGTTTCTGGCGCGGGGCGACGCGTATCAATGACACGTCGATTGGCATTGAGCTGGAGAATCGCGGCTGGCAAAACGTGGCGGGGGCGAAGCAGTTCGCGCCGTTCGAACAGCAGCAGATCCGCGCGCTGATCCCGCTGATGAAATCCATCATTAGTAGTTACAACATACTTCCGCAGAACGTGGTGGCGCACGCGGACATCGCGCCGCAGCGTAAAGACGATCCGGGGCCGCTGTTCCCCTGGCGCGAGCTGGCTGAGCAGGGCATCGGCGCATGGCCGGACCCGCAGCGAGTCGCCTTCTATCTTAACGGACGCCCGCCTTATCAACCGGTGGAGACCGCCTCGCTGCTCGATCTGCTGGCGCGTTATGGCTATGACGTGAAGCCGGGGATGACCGCCGGGCAACCAAAGCGGGTCATTATGGCCTTCCAGATGCACTTCCGCCCCACCTCATGGAGCGGCGCGGCAGATGCGGAGACCCAGGCCATTGCCGAAGCATTACTGGAAAAATATGGACAAGACTAAGGAATGAAGTCAGTGAAAATGCGCTGTTTAGCGGGGGCGTTGCTGTGGTGGGCGGTTTCGCCCCTGGCCGCGGCGCAAAGCGTGACGTACCCCTGCGCCTACATCGACAAAACCAGCGAGTCCCTTGAGCGGCTTGCGCAGTGCGCGCGGCTGGAAAAGGACGCGCTACGCCTGCTGCCTGCCGTGACCGACAAAACCGTCCGGGACGATAACGGGCTGTTCTGGGTCGGTATATATGCCCGGGACTGGCCGCTGCAGGACAGAGATTACTACGTTAACAGCCGGGGTGAGACCCTGTCGGTTATCCATTTTGATAACGGCCCGGATACGTTCAGCGAGGGGCTGGTACGCAGCCGCGATAACGGCAAAATGGGTTTCTTCGACAGTCACTTTAAGGAAGTCGTCCCGCGCCGGTATGACTTCGCCTGGCCATTCAACGCGGGGCGGGCGCTGGTATGCAACGGCTGTAAACCGCAGCGGGAGAAGGGGGATGAACACACCGCGCTGGTGGGCGGCGAGTGGTTTTATATCGACCGCGCAGGCAACAGGGTGTCGGATATTGAAGACGGCCCCTTTTAGCCTGCCGTTTAGCGGTGCAGCTTGCCGTGGTCTCTCAGCCACAGCGCCGTGCGCATAATCCCTTCTTCCAGGGTTACCACCGGTTGATAGCCCAGCTCCTGCTGCGCGCGGCGGATATCGAGGGTGAAGTCGAAGTTAAGCTTCGAAACGCCGTAATGGGTAAGGGCGGGCTCTTTCGCCGTTTTATCGCCGAAACGCTCCATGCTGCGCGCCACGATATCCAGCATGGGATAGGGAACGGAGCGGATACGGCAGTCAATATCCAGTTCGTCAATCAGGCGTTGCACGATGGCGCGCAGCGGCTGTGGCTGACCGTTGGTGATATTGTAGGTGCGCCCGGAAGGCAGCCCGTCACAGGCAGGCTGGCTTGCCAGCCACATGGCGTGTACCGCGTTCTCATAGTAGGTCATATCCACCAGCGCCCGCCCGCCGCGCGGCAGCAGGACGCTGCGGTAGTGGTGCATCATCTGGACCAGACGGGGAACAAATACCTTGTCATGGGGGCCGAACAGGCTCTGCGGGCGTAAGACGGTAAAACGCGTATGCGGGTTAGCCTGGGCCAGTAACTGGATAACCTCTTCGCCGGCGGCTTTACTGCGGGCAAACTCATTGGCGAAGCGGACAGGACGAAACGCTTCGTCAATGTCGCGGCGATGGTGATAATCGAAATAGAGCGACGGCGAAGAGATGTGAATAAAATTGCGCACGCCCCAGGCGACCGCCCACTCGCCCAGACGGCGGGTGGCGCGTACGTTAGCCAGATCAAACGCGGCCTGCGTGCCCCAGGGGGAGGTAAAGCTTGAGCAGTGCCAGAGGGTATCCACCCCGGCCAGCATCACCTTTGCCTGCGAGGAGACCAGCTCTGTCAAATCGGCATGAATAAACTCCGCGCCCATTTTGACCAGTAGCTCGCCCATTGCTTTATTGCGGCCCGTCGCGCGAACGCTAATTCCCTTTTGGCGTAAATACTCCACGGCGTTTCGGCCTAAACCGCTGGTTGCGCCTGTAACCAGAACCTTCATAGCAATCCACTATAGTGACCCGCAATCATTGCGTGCGCATTCTTCCGTGAAAATGGGCGCTATGCAATGGGAAACATGAAAGATTACCGTCTGAATTTACTTTTTTTCTCTGTTTTGTTCTGCCTGTCGCCCGTTTTGCGGACGACAGGCCTGAATGACGGGGGATATCAGCGCTGCATAAACGCCTGCCAGTGGCCTGCCACTTCCGCCAGCTGCGCGCGGTTCACGTCCAGATGGGTGACCAGCCTGACAATCGGGGAGGCGTTGATCAGTACGCCGCGCTCGCGCAGGAACGCCCCCAGCGCCGCGCAGTCGTCGCCGACGCGGACAAACAGCATATTGGTATCGTGGCGCATAACGTCCGCCCCGGCTTCGCGCAGTTGGCCAGCAAGCCAGGCGGCGTTGTCATGGTCCTCTTTCAGTCGTTCGACATGGTGTTGCAGGGCATACAGGCCTGCCGCCGCAAGAATACCCGACTGGCGCATGCCGCCGCCGGTCATCTTCCGCCAGCGATTCGCGCGCCTGATATACTCGGCGCTGCCCACCAGCAGCGATCCAACCGGCGTGCCCAGGCCTTTAGAGAGGCAGATAGTGAAGGAGTCGCAATACTGCGTGATATCGCGAAGTTCACAGCCATATTCCACCACGGCGTTAAAAATGCGCGCGCCGTCGACATGCAGGGCCAGGTTGCGCTGGCGAGTAAACTCCCACGCCTCGCGCAGATACTCGCGCGGCAGCACTTTACCGTTATGGGTATTTTCAAGGCTGAGCAGCCGGGTGCGGGCGAAATGAATGTCGTCGGCTTTGATTTTCGCCGCGACCTTATCGAGCGGCAGCGTGCCGTCGGCGGCGGCATCGATAGGCTGGGGCTGGATGCTGCCCAGCACCGCCGCGCCGCCCGCTTCATACAGATAGTTATGCGCGCCCTGACCCGCAATATACTCCTCGCCGCGCTGGCAGTGCGTTAACAGCGCCACCAGGTTGGCCTGCGTGCCGGTAGGTAGAAAAAGCGCCGCCTCTTTGCCCGCAAGGTCGGCGGCATAGTTTTGCAGTTCATTCACGGTGGGGTCGTCGCCATACACATCGTCGCCAACGGGGGCGGAGAACATCTTTTCGAGCATGGCGCGGCTCGGGCGGGTGACGGTATCGCTGCGTAAATCGATCATAAAAATATCCTTATAGACGCTCTCCATCGCGGGTTGGCCGCGAGAGGGAGAGCGCCGGGTTAAATAAGGATGTTTTACCTGAGCCAGTTAGTTTTCGCCAGTTCCATAACTTCATCGCCCCGTCCGTTGATGATGGCGCGCAGCATGTAAAGGCTGAAACCTTTGGCCTGCTCCAGCTTGATCTGCGGCGGCATCGCCAGCTCCTCTTTGGCGACGACCACGTCCACCAGCACCGGCCCGTCAAGGGAGAAGGCGCGCTGCAGGGCTTCGTCCACATCGGCGGATTTCTCCACCCGAATGCCGGTGATGCCGCAGGCTTCGGCAATACGCGCGAAGTTGGTGTCGTGCAGTTCAGTACCGTCGGTCAGGTAGCCGCCCGCTTTCATCTCCATCGCCACAAAGCCCAATACGCTGTTATTGAAGACGACGATTTTCACCGGCAGCTTCATCTGCGCAATGGAGAGAAAATCCCCCATCAGCATGCTGAAACCGCCGTCGCCGCACATCGCCACCACCTGGCGCTCCGGATGGGTCGCCTTCGCGCCCAGCGCCTGCGGCATGGCGTTGGCCATTGAGCCGTGGTTAAACGACCCCAGAAGACGACGTTTGCCGTTCATTTTCAGGTAGCGCGCCGCCCAGACCGTAGGCGTACCGACATCGCAGGTGAAAATAGCGTCATCGGCGGCGAAGTGGCTAATCTGCTGCGCCAGATACTGCGGGTGGATCGCTTTCTCGCTCGGCTTCGCCAGCTCATCCAGCCCTTTGCGCGCATCGCGGTAGTGCTCAAGCGCTTTATCAAGGAAACGGCGGTCGGTCTTCTCCTCCAGCAGGGGGAGCAGGGCGGCGAGGGTGGCGTTGATATCACCCACTAACGCCATATCGACTTTACTGTGCGCGCCAATGCTGGCCGGATTGATATCAATCTGAATAATTTTCGCGTCGGTGGGGTAGAAGGCGCGATAGGGGAACTGGGTGCCAAGAAGGATCAGCGTGTCGGCATTCATCATGGCGTGAAAGCCGGACGAGAAGCCAATCAGCCCGGTCATCCCCACATCGTAGGGGTTGTCATATTCAATATGCTCTTTGCCGCGCATGGCATGGACAATCGGCGCTTTCAGCTTACCGGCAAATTCAATCAGCGTGCTGTGCGCCCCGGCGCAGCCGCTGCCGCATAGCAGCGCGATATTGCTGGAGTAACGCAGCAGCTGCGCCAGTTTTTTCAGCTCCTCCTCGGCGGGGACGACAACCGGCTGCGGGGCCGGATACCAGTGGCTGCTGGCCCCCTCCGGCGCGGGCTTAAGCGCTACGTCGCCCGGCAATACAATCACCGATACGCCCCGGTTCAGCACCGCTTTGCGCAGGGCGATAGCCAGCACCTGCGGGATCTGCTCGGGGGAGGAGACCAGCTCGCAATAGTGGCTGCATTCCCGGAACAACTCCTGCGGGTGGGTCTCCTGGAAATAGCCGCTGCCAATTTCGCTGGAGGGGATGTGCGCGGCAATCGCCAGAACAGGAACGTGGTTGCGATGACAGTCAAACAGACCGTTAATCAGATGCAGGTTGCCCGGACCGCAGGAGCCAGCACATACCGCCAGTTCGCCTGTAAGCTGTGCTTCTGCGCCTGCGGCAAAGGCGGCGACCTCTTCATGGCGGGTGGACATCCATTCGATGGTCCCCATTCGGTTAAGGCTGTCGCTGAGTCCATTTAAGGAATCTCCGGTCACGCCCCAGATGCGTTTTACCCCTGCCTGTTCCAGCGTTTTTGCAATATAGGCAGCCACTGTCTGTTTCATCTTTACCACTCCTTGTTATTAGACCGCTTCAAAGCGTAGTTCATTGCGCTGTATTTTTTGTGTCCATAATTGCCCCTGATTTACCGGGGCTATCTTTCTGCTGTGAATAAGAATAGTCTGAGGAAAATCATGAAAACAGGAATCATTTCAGATGGTTAAATCAACGTTAAATACAGTTAATAAAATGTTGTCGCACGAGGATTTTGGCCGTTTACTGCTGCGTCTGGCCGTGGGTGGACTTATGCTATTTCACGGGGTGCATAAGCTCATTGATGGGGTGGATGGCATCGCCGGGATGCTGGCGGCGCAAGGCCTGCCGACGTTTATTGCCTATGGCGTGCTGATAGGGGAAGTGGTGGCGCCAGTACTCATTGTGCTGGGCATCTTTACTCGTCCGGCCGCGCTGGTGCTGGCCTTTACGATGGTCGTAGCCTGGTTAATGGTGGGAGTGGGTAAAACCGGCGCGCTGGACCAGACGGGGGCCTGGGCTATCGAAAACCTGGTCTACTTTTTTATCGGCGGGCTGGCGGTAGCTTTGCTGGGGGCAGGGCGCTATTCGCTGGCGCCGGGCTGGAAGTAATACCGTTAAACACGTCGTCCCGGATGCGGCGTTGCCTTATCCGGGCTACCAAACACACGATGTGAAGCCCGGGTAAGCGCCAGCGCCCCCGGGATTTTCCCCGGATGCGGCGTTGCCTTATCCGGGCTACGCAGGGCTTACGCCAGCACCAGATCGCTTTCCGGGCGACAGGAGCAGGCCAGCACAAAACCGTCGGCTATCTCCTGCGGCGTTAAGGTCATGGTACTGTTGACGCTGTATTGGCCAGAGATAATCTGCGTTTTACAGCAGCCGCAGACCCCGGCACGGCAGGCGGCGTTGACCGGCACTTTATTGCTTTCCAGCGCCTCAAGCAGCGTCGAGCCGACCGGCGCGTAGAACTCCCGCGCAGGCTGCAGGCGGGTGAATTTAAGCCCGCTGGTGGCCGCTTCGGCAACCGGCGTAAAGAACTTCTCTTTGAAAAAACGCGTGACCCCCAACGACTTCACTGCCTCTTCTACCTGCTCCATATAGGGCGCAGGGCCGCAGGTCATCACCGTCCGCTCCGCCAGGTCCGGTACGGCGCGAAGCAGTTCCGGGGTCAGGCGGCCTGGTACAAATCCCGCCGTGGCATTCTGCTCCGCCACCAGCGTGACGGGATAGCGCTGCCACTCATCGGCAAAAATAACATCCTGCGGTGAACGGACGCTGAAAATCACCTGTACATCCGTTTGCGGGCGATACTTCGCCAGCCAGCGGCGCATCGACATCACCGGCGTCACCCCACAGCCCGCAGCCAGCAACAGCAGCTTGTCTGAGGCCTGGTTGTCGCAGGTAAATTCCCCCTGGGCGTCTGAAAGCCAGAGATAATCACCGCGTTTGACTTCCCGGGTCAGCCACTGCGAGCCGGCGCCATTCTCCAGACGACGAACGGTGAGCGTAATGTATTCACTCACCCCCGGCGTTGAAGAGAGGGTATAGGCGCGCAGCGTGTCCGCGCTATTGCGGATACTGACCAGCGCATACTGTCCGGCGCGGTACGGGTAGTAGTCGTGGCATAACAGCGACAGCGTCCAGACATCCGGCGTCTCCTGGTGGATGTGGTGAACCTGCATACGCCACGGGCACTGCGGGGTTGGCATTGTCATTATTTACTCCTTACGCGCTCAGCAGCTGCTGCATATCCTGTTCAACGGTGGTTATCTGACGCAGGCCGAATTTTTCATTGAGTACCGCCAGCAGGTCCGGGGTCAGGAAGCCCGGCGCGGTAGGACCGGTAACGATATTGGTCACGCCCAGCGACAGCAGCGTCAGCAGGATCACAATCGCTTTTTGCTCAAACCACGACAGCACCAGCGACAGCGGCAGATCGTTAACGCCGCAGCCCAGTTTTTCCGCCAGCGTCACCGCGAGAATAATCGCCGAGTAGGCGTCGTTGCACTGGCCTGCGTCCACCAGGCGCGGCAGCCCTTCGATATTGCCAAAGTCCAGCTTGTTGAAGCGGTATTTCCCGCAGGCGAGCGTCAGGATCAGGCAGTCGTCCGGCACCTGGGTGGCAAAATCGGTGAAGTAGTTACGTTCGCCGCGCGCGCCATCGCAGCCGCCGAGCAGGAAGACGTGGCGAAGTTTTTCCCGGCTCACCAGGTCAATCAGCGTATCCACCGCGCCGAGCAGCGTCTGGCGGCCAAAGCCGACGGTAATCAGATGCTCGATTTCGCTGTACGGGAAGCCGCCCAGCTGTTGCGCCTGTGCGATAACCGGGGCGAAGTCGTCGCCTTCCAGATGGTTAACGCCCGGCCAGCCGACGATGCTGCGGGTCCAGATGCGCTCATCATACGCGCCCACCGTCGGGTCAATAATACAGTTGGAGGTCATCACAATGGGGCCGGGGAAGCGGGCAAACTCCACCTGCTGGTTCTGCCAGCCGCTGCCGTAGTTGCCCACCAGATGTTTATATTTCCGCAGCTCCGGGTAACCGTGCGCCGGTAACATCTCGCCGTGGGTGTAGACGTTTACGCCGGTGCCTTCGGTTTGCTGCAGCAGGTTGTGCAAATCTTTCAGATCGTGACCGGAAATAAGGATGCACTTCCCGGCGACGGCTTTGACATTGACCTGCGTCGGCGTTGGATGGCCGTAAGCGCTGGTTTCGCCCGCGTCGAGGATGCTCATCACTTTGAAATTCATCTGGCCGATTTCCATCGCGCAGTTGAGCAGCGCGGTCATATCGGCAGGCCAGGTACCGAGCCAGGCCATAATTTTATGGTACTGGGCGTAGATCTCGTTGTCGTACTGGCCCAGCACGTGGGCGTGCTCCATATAGGCCGCCGCCCCTTTCAGGCCGTACAGGCAGAGCAGGCGCAGGCCGAGAATGTTTTCGCCGATCGCCGCTTTGTCGATATTCGGCGCGAAGGCGGCGGCCTGACGCTGCAAATCGCCCAGATCGTCGCTGACCAGTTGCAGTTCTGCCATCGGGTTTTCTACGCGCGCCGTCGGGTCTTTCGCCAGCGTGCGGGCCTTTATGCTTTCGCGTCTGGCAATGGCATCCCGGGCGTAGCCCACGATGCGCACCGAGTCGAAGTTGACATTGGTCAGGGTAGAGAAAAAGGCGCGAGGGGCAAAGTTGTCGATCTCATGGTCAATGATGCCGTATTCACGCGCTTTGCTGGCCCATGCAGACAGCCCTTGCAGCGCGGCGATGAGCAAATCCTGCAGGTCTGATGTTTCGGCCGTTTTGCCGCACATACCCTGCGCATAGGCGCAGCCATCGCCAGCCGGGGTACGGATGGTTTGTTCACATTGCACACAAAACATAGTCACACCTTTTTAAAAGTTATATTTGAAATACATGTTTAAGATTATGCTGACACCGGGGGGCTTAAAAGGTGTTTTTTATGCAACCTGAGGAGAGATTGATTTAGCGCAAGTTTGGCGGTAGCAGGCTACCGCCAAAGAGGTATCAGGCAGAGAAAAAGGCCATTAACAGGGGAACAAGAAGGCTGAGAATAAAACCGTGCACAATGGCGGCGGGCACCATATCCAGCCCGCCGGTACGTTGCAGCACGGGCAGGGTAAAGTCCATGGAGGTTGCGCCGCACAGCCCCAGCGCGGTGGAGCGGCTGCGGCGCACCAGCCCCGGAATCAGCATAATGGCGATAAGCTCGCGGGCCAGATCGTTGAAGAAGGCGGCGCTGCCAATGACCGGGCCAAAAGATTCAGTAAGCAGAATGCCGGAAAGCGAATACCAGCCAAACCCGGAGGCCATCGCCAGGCCGGTATTGAGCGGTAAATCCAGCACAAAAGCGTTAATAACCCCACCGGCCAGCGAACTCAGGGCCACAACCACGGCAATAATCATCCCCCGGCGATTAAGTACAATCTGACGTAACGTCATGCCGTTATTGCGCAGCTGGATACCAATCAGAAACAGCAGGAAAATAAGCGTATATTCGCTGGCTTCGGTGGCGTGCTGCAAAAAGCCCAGCCCCGACAGCCCGACGACAAAACCCGCCACCACTACGCCGCACAGTTTCAGTGACTCCAGCGCCATCGCCACGCGCGAGGGCAGCTTCTCCTGACGGTGCTGATGTCGCCACGGCATCGCCCGCTCAAGCCACAGCAGGGCGGCGGCATTGCACAGCAATATAATCGTGATGCTGACGGCGGAATAATGAAAAATCGCCAGCAGATTGCTGGCCAGATTATCCAGGAAAGCGAGGCTGATCCCCATAAAAAAGAGGATCACGTAGACTATCCAGCTTAGTAGCTGGTTAATTAACGTGAGCGCGGCTTTATGACGAAGAGGAATGAGATAACCGACGATAAGCGGAACAAGAATAATTAAAAGTCCTGAGAACATGAACAGCCCGGATCCTTGCAAAATGTTAACGCACCCGGACACACTACCTAATCACGGCATATGAGTAAAGCCGCATAAAAAAGAAAAAATATGCATAAAAATAACCCAACGCGCGGTTGGGTTACTGTTGTTTAGCGGCGTTTTTCCAGCAGGGTCCGGTAGAGGACGCCACCAAGAAGCCCACCAATCACAGGCATAACCCAAAAGAGCCACAGCTGATCCAGCGCCCAGCCGCCCTGGAAAATGGCGACGGCGGTACTACGCGCCGGGTTAACCGAGGTATTGGTCACCGGAATGCTGATTAAATGGATGAGGGTGAGGGCTAAACCAATCGCGATCGGCGCAAAACCGGCTGGCGCATATTTATCGGTCGAGCCAAGGATAACCAGTAAAAAGCCGCAGGTCAGGACGATCTCAATGACAATAGCCGCGGTGAGAGAATAGTGATCCGGCGAGTGTTCGCCATAACCGTTGGAAGCAAATCCGCTGGCGGCAACATCAAAACCCGCTTTACCGCTCGCAATAACATATAACACGGCTGCGGCAATTATCCCGCCGATAACCTGCGCGATGATATAACCAATAATCTCTTTTGTAGGAAAACGTCCCCCGGCCCATAAGCCTAATGTAACGGCAGGATTAAAATGGCCGCCGGAAATATGACCAACGGCATACGCCATTGTTAATACCGTTAAACCAAATGCCAGCGCAACGCCCGCAAAACCGATTCCCAGGGCAGGATACGCCGCGGCCAGCACCGCGCTCCCACAACCACCAAAAACCAGCCAGAATGTACCAAAACATTCGGCCGCTAATTTTCTGAACATAATTACCTCAAAGTATAATGCTTCCAGTATTTATTTTTGTCAGTGATGTTTGTCAAAGACAAAAACGGCGCCATTGTAGGAATTACAAGAGCCTGGTAGCCAGTTAAATAAGTGACAAAAATTTGACTTAAAGCAAAGCGAAAAAAATAGTGGCTCCAGCCAACGTGAAAATGCCGGGCTAATTTCTTTTAATGAGAAAAATTCAGAATATATAAATATTTTCTTTTCGTTGAACATTTAACAGAGCGCCTGGCCGTGTTCCTTGCCTGCTATTTGCGCAGACGGTGTTTTGTCTGGCCGCTTACCGCTATACTCTGCATAACTTGATGGAAGCAGGCATATTTCCCGGAGGGGCTATGATTCTGGAACGGGTAGAGATTGTAGGGTTTCGCGGCATTAATCGTTTGTCGCTTATGCTTGAGCAAAACAATGTCCTGATTGGGGAAAACGCCTGGGGTAAATCAAGCCTGCTGGACGCCCTGACGCTGCTGCTCTCGCCCGACGATGAGCTCTACCATTTTGTGCGCGACGACTTCTGGTTTCCGCCGGGCGACATGAATGGGCGCGAGCGCCATCTGCATATTATTCTGACCTTTCGTGAACAGGTGCCGGGCCGCCATCGTAGTCGCCGTTTTCGCCCGCTCGCCCCCTGCTGGGTGGCAAGTAGCGACGGCTATCAGCGTTTGTACTACCGGCTGGAAGGCGAGCTTGCTGACGATCGTAGCGTGATGACCCTGCGCAGCTTCCTTGACGGCGAAGGGCACCCGCTGGCGCTGGATGATATTGACGGGCTGGCACGCCAGCTTATCCGCCTGATGCCGGTGCTGCGCCTGCGCGACGCGCGGTTTATCCGGCGGTTACGCACCGGCACGCTGCCGGATACGCCCGATCTTGAGCTGACGGCGCGCCAGCTTGACGTGCTCTCCCGCGAGCTGGTTTCGCACCCGCAAAACCTGACCGACGGGCAAATTCGCCAGGGGCTGTCGGCGATGGCGCAGTTGCTGGAACACTATTTTGCCGAGCAGGGGAGCGGCCCGTCCCGCCAGCGTCTGCTGCGACGGCGCTCCCATGACGAGCAGCGCGGCTGGCGCTATCTCGACATTATCAACCGCATGATCGATAAACCCGGCGGGCGGATGTACCGGGTGATTGTGCTGGGCTTTTTCGCCACCCTGTTGCAGGCCAAAGGCACGGTCCGGCTCGATCGCGATGCCCGGCCTTTGCTGCTGGTCGAAGATCCTGAAACGCGCCTGCATCCGATTATGCTCTCCGTGGCCTGGCAACTGCTTAATTTGCTACCGCTGCAACAGATAACCACCACTAACTCCGGCGAACTGCTGTCGTTGACGCCCGTGGAAAATGTCTGTCGGCTGGTGCGCGAGTCCTCCCGGGTGGCGGCCTGGCGGCTGGGGCCAGGGGGCATGAATGCCGAAGAGGGGCGGCGAATCGCCTTTCATATTCGCTTTAACCGCGCCTCGGCGCTGTTTGCCCGCTGCTGGCTGCTGGTTGAAGGGGAGACCGAGACGTGGGTTATCAATGAGCTGGCCCGCCAGTGCGGCCACCATTTCGACGCCGAAGGGGTAAAAGTCATTGAATTCGCCCAGTCCGGCTTAAAGCCGCTGATTAAGTTTGCCCGCCGGATGGGCATCGAGTGGCATGTGCTGGTGGATGGCGATGAAGCGGGCAAAAAATATGCCGCAACGGTGCGGGGTCTGCTGAATAACGACCGCGACCACGTGCGCGACCACCTGACGGAGCTGCCCGCTTTGGATATGGAGCACTTTATGTTCCGCGAAGGGTTTGCCGATGTCTATCGCCAGGTTGCCGGGCTACCCGCCAGCGTGCCGATGAACACCCGCCGCATCATTGTTAAAGCTATCCACCGCTCCTCTAAGCCGGATCTGGCAATTGAGGTAGCGATGGAAGCGGGGCGGCGCGGCGTAGAGTCGGTGCCGCTTATCCTGCGCAAAATGTTTTCCCGCGTGCTGTGGCTGGCGCGCGGGCGGGCGGATTAGCGCGACAGCGTCTGCGTTATCTGCGCGTGCAGGCTCTCCAGCAGGGCGTAGCGGCGGCGGTATTCCGCCCGCTTTTTGCTGGCTATCTCCTCCATCGGTTTGCGGGGGATGCTCGCAGGCAGCAGGAAATGCCCTTCCGCGTTGCGCTCGCCGCCCATCGACTGCCAGAAACTGTCATAGTCAGCAAGCAGTTTGCCCTGTTTTTTACGCCGGTAGCGCCAGCTTTGGTAGATATGCGTTGCATTGCTCACTGCGACAATCTGCTGCGCGTCCAGCAGTGCGGCGACGGTGGTGGCCGCCTCCAGCAGCAGGCGCTTGGGGAAAAGCCCGTGACAGGATTTTGTGGCGGACTGAATCGACTCGTGCGGCACGTTGACTTTCGCGCCCTGTAGTCCGCCAATGAACAGCGTGCGCCGGTTGTGATAATGGCACAGGGTGAACGTCATCTCCGCCAGCCGCGTGTGTGCGGCGTCGCTAAAGATTAGCGTCGCTTCACCTTCTTTATCCAGCTGCGCATCCGCAGCAAGGGTGATGCGGTAGCGTTCGTCTGCTTTACCGCACAGTTCAGCAAGGGGAACGCCCTGCGCGGAGAAAAAGGCGGCGCGGGCAGCAGGGGGCAGGCTGGCGAAAAATGTCTGATAGTGGAATGTGAGCGCCGCCAGCGCCGTTTTTTTATCTACGGTGCGGGCAAGCCACGGGCGATGCAACCGGCAGGGCAGGCCTGGCTGAATATAAAGCAGAGGCACCACCTCCGGCAGCGCAGCGAGGCTGGACAAGAGCTTCGCGGTGGATACCGGCGCGAGCAGCGAACGCAGCAGGAACTTTCGGCGATAGGCCGGATTGCGCCACGCCCGCCCAGGCGTCATCATGCCGGTGGCGAGAGGGTGAAAAAGCTGCCAGCCTGTTTTAACAGCAGGCAGCGCAGGAGAGCTGATGTCAGCAAGAAGAGACATGATTTACATCCAGTGCAGTGTGCGGTGAGCTCATTTCAACAAGCGCTGCCTCAACACGGCGTAAATGAGCCTGGCGGGAAATGAAAAGATTAGGTTTCGTTAAGGTTGCGTTTAGTTAGAATTGGCAGCATTACCATTTGCATATCTGGCGACAGGCCATCAGGAATATTTATGAAGGTGAAGGGAAAACGCAGGAAACTCTGGCTACTACTGGCGGTGCTGGTGATTGTAGCCCTGTTCTGGCTCTGGGGGCGGCTAAACGCGCCGACGCCGCAGTATCAAACGCTTATCATCCGACCCGGTGATTTACAGCAGAACGTGCTGGCGACCGGCAAGCTGGACGCGCTGCGCAAAGTGGATGTTGGCGCGCAGGTAAGCGGACAGCTCAAAACGCTGTCGGTGAGCATTGGCGATAAAGTTAAAAAAGATCAGCTGCTGGGGGTGATTGACCCGGAGCAGGCCGAGAACCAGATCAAGGAAGTCAACGCCACGCTAATGGAACTGCGCGCCCAGCGTCGGCAGGCCGTGGCGGAACATAAGCTTGCCGGGGTCACCCTTGCCCGCCAGCAGGCGCTGGCGAAAACCAACCTTGTCTCGCGCCAGGATCTGGACAGCGCGGCAACCGAACTGGCGGTGAAAGAGGCGCAGATTGGCACCATTGACGCGCAAATTCAGCGAAACCAGGCCACCCTCGACACCGCGAAAGCCAACCTCGATTACACCCGCATTGTCGCGCCGATGGCGGGGGAAGTGACTGAAATTACCACCCTGCAAGGGCAAACGGTGATTGCCGCCCAGCAGGCGCCGAACATTCTTACCCTGGCTGATATGAGCACGATGCTGGTGAAAGCGCAGGTCTCCGAGGCGGATGTTATCCACCTCAAACCGGGGCAGAAAGCGTGGTTTACCGTGCTTGGCGACCCGGATACCCGTTATGAAGGCAGGCTGAAAGATATTCTGCCGACGCCGGAAAAGGTCAACGATGCCATCTTCTATTACGCCCGTTTTGAAGTACCGAACCCGCAGGGGGTGCTGCGCCTTGAGATGACCGCTCAGGTGCATATCCAGCTTTCCGGCGTGAAGAACGTGCTGACGGTGCCGCTGGCCGCGCTGGGCGAGCCGGTGGGCAACAATCGCTACAAAGTGAGACTGCTGCGCAATGGAGAAGTGCGTGAGCGGGAGGTGACGCTGGGCGCGCGTAATGATACCGATGCCGAAGTGACCAAAGGGCTGGAGGCCGGGGATGAAGTGGTGATTGCTGACATCACCCCCGGAGCCCGTGAATGACCGCGCTGCTTGAGCTAAAGGATATTCGTCGCAGCTACCCCTCCGGCGATGGCGCGGTGGAGGTGCTCAAAGGCATCACACTGCAGATACACGCCGGGGAGATGGTGGCGATTGTCGGGGCTTCCGGCTCGGGCAAATCAACGCTGATGAATATCCTCGGCTGTCTGGATAAGCCCACCAGCGGCACCTATCGCGTAGCGGGCACCGATGTCGCCACCCTCGACAGCGATGCGCTGGCGCGCCTGCGCCGGGAACATTTCGGCTTTATTTTTCAGCGCTACCACCTGCTATCGCACCTGAGCGCGGCGCAAAACGTCGAGGTGCCAGCCGTCTACGCCGGCGTCGATCGCAAAGCGAGGCTGGCCCGCGCCCGGGAACTGCTGGCGCGCCTGGGGCTTGAGGAGCGCATGGAATACCCGCCGTCGCAGCTTTCCGGCGGCCAGCAGCAGCGCGTCAGTATCGCCCGCGCCCTGATGAACGGCGGGCAGGTGATCCTGGCCGATGAACCCACCGGCGCGCTGGATAGCCACTCCGGCGAAGAGGTGATGGCCATTCTGCATCAGCTGCGCGACCGCGGGCACACGGTGATCATTGTTACCCATGACGCCGAGATAGCCGCCCAGGCGGAGCGGGTGATTGAGATCCGCGATGGCGAACTGCTCACTAACCCGCCCGCCGCGCAGCGGGCGACGGCTTCCACCATCAAGGCCACGGGAGCGGAAACGGCCAGCTGGCAGCAGTTCGCCGGGCGTTTTCGTGAAGCGCTGCTTATGGCATGGCGGGCGATGGCGGCGAATAAAATGCGCACGCTGCTGACCATGCTCGGCATTATTATCGGTATCGCCTCGGTGGTCTCGATAGTGGTGGTGGGCGATGCCGCCAAGCAGCTGGTGCTGGCGGATATTCGCGCTATCGGCACCAATACTATCGACATCTATCCCGGCAAAGATTTCGGCGATGACGATCCGCAATTTCAGCAGGCGCTGAAATACGACGATCTGCTGGCTATCCAGAAGCAGCCCTGGGTGAGCTCCGCCACGCCGTCCGTTTCGCAAAACCTGCGCCTGCGCCGGGGCAACATTGACGTCGCCGCCAGCGCCAACGGCGTCAGCGGCCAGTATTTTAACGTCTACGGCATGACCTTTAGCGAAGGGAACACCTTCAACGATGAGCAACAAAAAGGGCGGGCGCAGGTTGTCGTACTGGACAGCAATACCCGGCGTCAGCTCTTCCCGGACAAAGCGCGGGTCGTCGGCGAGGTGATCCTGGTCGGCAATATGCCCGCCACGGTGATCGGCGTGGCGGAGGAGAAACAGTCGATGTTCGGCAGCAGTAAGATCCTGCGCGTCTGGCTGCCTTACTCCACGCTTTCGGCCCGGGTACTGGGGCAGTCCTGGCTTAACTCTATCACCGTGCGGGTGAATGAAGGCTATGACAGCACGCTGGCTGAACAACAGCTCGAACGGTTAATGATGCTGCGCCATGGTAAGAAAGATTTCTTTACCTGGAATATGGACGGCATCTTGAAAACGGCGGAAAAGACCACACGTACTCTTCAGCTCTTCTTAACATTGGTGGCGGTCATTTCGCTGCTGGTTGGCGGCATCGGCGTGATGAACATCATGCTGGTTTCGGTGACGGAGCGCACCAGGGAGATAGGTATCCGCATGGCGGTGGGGGCGCGGGCGAGCGATGTACTGGCGCAGTTTTTGATTGAGGCGGTGCTGGTGTGCCTGGTTGGCGGCGCGCTGGGCGTGGCGCTCTCGATGGCGATCGCCTTTACGCTACAGCTGTTCCTGCCGGGCTGGGAGATCGGCTTTTCACCGGTGGCGCTGCTGACCGCCTTCCTCTGTTCGACCGTAACGGGCGTACTGTTTGGCTGGCTACCCGCTCGCAGCGCGGCGCGCCTTGACCCGGTTGATGCCCTGGCGCGGGAATAAATAAAAATGCCAGTCCGTGGGACTGGCATTTTAACTGCGTGATGTACACAATGAAGTAAGCGCCGTCAGGCAACGGCTTCCACTTCAACGGGCACGATGAGACTGGCATGATTGCCTTTTGGCCCCTGGTGTACATCAAACCGGACGGTTTGCCCGGCTTTTAGCGTTCTGTAGCCATCCATCTGGATGGTAGAGTAATGCGCGAAGATATCTTCGCCGCCGCCTTCCGGGCAGATAAAACCGAACCCTTTAGCATTGTTGAACCACTTAACAGTACCCGTTTCCATGCTTCGACATCCTTCGTAAATCTTATATAAGTAAGATGGAATGAACCGGTGGTAGAGGGGGGTTGTTCAAAACCTCGCCAGCTCTCGACTCTACAATTTAGAGAAATCGGGCATCGCGTCAAGCGTTTGGCAGGGGGGATTGAACAAGTATCAATCAAAAATTTGAAGCAGTTAACGCTATTGTGGGGGTTTGTGACAGCCGTCGCGGATAGCAATGATAGATGATAGTTATCTAACAACTGATGTAGATTGAAATTACATCTAGACTCATGTAATCGGCAAGCGTAAGCGGCCGGAACCTGTAACCCGGATGAACAGCAACGATGGGTAAGAGCAACAACTGGCTGGATTTTGAACAACTGGCGGATGACAAACTGCGTGACGCGCTAAAACCGCCATCTATGTATAAAGTTATGTTAATGAACGATGATTACACGCCGATGGAATTTGTTATTGACGTGCTACAAAAGTTCTTTTCTTATGATGTAGAACGTGCAACGCAACTGATGCTTACAGTGCACTATCGGGGAAAAGCCATCTGCGGCGTTTTTACCGCAGAAGTGGCCGAGACGAAAGTCGCGATGGTGAACAAGTATGCGAGGGAGAACGAGCATCCGTTGCTGTGTACGCTGGAAAAAGCCTGAATACAGGCCTGAAAATTGGGGGAGGTGCCTATGCTCAATCAAGAACTGGAACTCAGTTTAAACATGGCTTTCGCCAGAGCGCGCGAGCACCGACATGAGTTTATGACTGTCGAACATCTGTTACTGGCTCTGCTCAGTAACCCCTCGGCCCGCGAAGCGCTGGAAGCGTGTTCTGTGGACCTGGTGGCGTTGCGACAGGAACTCGAAGCCTTCATAGAACAAACCACACCCGTCCTGCCGATGAGTGAAGAGGAGCGCGACACGCAGCCGACGCTCAGCTTCCAGCGTGTTCTGCAGCGCGCGGTCTTTCACGTTCAGTCCTCCGGCCGTAGCGAAGTCTCCGGGGCGAACGTGCTGGTTGCAATTTTCAGCGAGCAGGAGTCGCAAGCGGCTTATCTGCTGCGCAAACATGAAGTGAGCCGCCTTGATGTGGTGAACTTTATCTCCCACGGCACCCGTAAGGATGAGCCGGGACAATCTTCTTCTGACGCTGGCAGTCAGGCTAATAATGAAGAGCAAGCAGGCGGGGAGGAACGTATGGAAAACTTCACCACCAACCTTAATCAGCTTGCTCGCGTAGGCGGTATCGACCCGCTGATTGGCCGCGACAAGGAGCTTGAGCGCGCGATTCAGGTGCTCTGCCGTCGGCGTAAAAACAACCCGCTGCTGGTGGGTGAATCCGGCGTCGGTAAAACCGCCATCGCCGAAGGCCTCGCCTGGCGTATTGTGCAGGGCGACGTGCCGGAAATTATGGCCGATTGCACCGTGTACTCGCTGGACATTGGCTCCCTGCTGGCGGGCACGAAATACCGTGGCGATTTTGAGAAGCGTTTCAAGGCGCTGCTTAAGCAGCTTGAGCAGGACAGCAACAGCATTCTGTTTATCGACGAGATCCACACCATTATTGGTGCAGGCGCAGCGTCGGGCGGCCAGGTGGATGCCGCTAACCTGATTAAACCGCTGCTCTCCAGCGGTAAAATTCGGGTGATGGGCTCTACCACCTATCAGGAATTCAGCAATATTTTCGAAAAAGATCGCGCGCTGGCGCGCCGCTTCCAGAAAATAGATATCACTGAGCCGTCGGTGGAAGAGACGGTACAGATCCTCAACGGGCTGAAACCGAAATATGAAGCTCACCACGATGTGCGCTATACCGCGAAAGCGGTGCGTGCAGCAGTAGAGCTGGCGGTGAAATACATTAACGATCGTCATCTGCCGGACAAAGCGATTGATGTGATTGACGAAGCGGGCGCGCGGGCACGTCTGATGCCGGTGAGCAAGCGTAAGAAGACCATCAACGTGGCGGATATCGAATCGGTTGTCGCCCGTATTGCCCGTATTCCTGAGAAGAGCGTTTCCCGTAGCGATCGCGATACCCTGAAAAACCTCGGCGACCGCCTGAAAATGCTGGTCTTTGGCCAGGATAATGCCATCGAGGCCTTAACCGAGGCCATTAAGATGAGTCGCGCGGGGCTGGGGCATGAGCACAAGCCAGTGGGTTCTTTCCTGTTCGCCGGGCCAACCGGGGTCGGGAAAACCGAGGTGACGGTGCAGCTTGCCAAGGCGCTGGGTATTGAACTGCTGCGTTTTGATATGTCCGAGTACATGGAGCGTCACACCGTCAGCCGTTTAATCGGTGCGCCTCCGGGCTATGTCGGCTTCGATCAGGGCGGGCTGCTGACCGATGCGGTTATCAAACATCCGCACGCGGTACTGCTGCTCGATGAGATCGAAAAAGCGCACCCGGACGTCTTCAACCTGCTGCTGCAGGTGATGGATAACGGGACGCTGACCGATAACAACGGGCGTAAAGCGGACTTCCGTAACGTGGTGCTGGTCATGACCACCAACGCCGGGGTACGTGAAACCGAGCGTAAATCCATTGGTCTTATCCACCAGGATAACAGCACCGATGCGATGGAGGAGATCATGAAGATCTTCACGCCAGAGTTCCGCAACCGTCTGGACAATATCATCTGGTTCGATCACCTCTCTACCGGGGTTATCCATCAGGTGGTCGACAAGTTTATTGTTGAGCTCCAGGCGCAGCTGGATCAGAAAGGCGTATCGCTGGAAGTTAGCCAGGAAGCACGCGACTGGCTGGCGGAAAAAGGTTACGACCGGGCCATGGGCGCGCGTCCGATGGGCCGCGTAATTCAGGACAACCTGAAAAAACCGCTGGCGAACGAACTGCTGTTTGGAACGCTCGTTGACGGCGGCCAGGTGACAGTGACGCTCAATAAAGAGAAAAATTCGCTGGAGTACGACTTCCAGAGTGCGCAGAAGCACAAGCCGGAAGCCGCCCATTAATCTCTGCCTGTAAAACGAAACCGCTCTTACAGAGCGGTTTCAGACTGCTGACAAAGCCAACAGGAATTCATGGAACGGCGTAGCCCGGGTAAACGTAGTGCACCCGGGACTCCCGGATGCGGCGAAACGCCTTATCCGGGCTACCGTCATTGTGCCGCTCTTTCGTCACTCCCGGGTTTGGCAACAACCTCAAACCGCTCTTACAGAGCGGTTTTTTTTCGCCTTACGTTCAGCGTCTTTTCAGAAATGCATACAGACGCACCAGCTGGTTTAGGCCTTTGTTGATGCAGTACCAGCCCAGCGCCATAAACGCTACCAACGCAAACAAACGCACCAGACGCGGAAGGTGCATGCCTTTGGTCAGCAGCAGGAAAATCAGCACCAGCACAAGGCTAATGGCAAGCCCGCCTGCCAGCATCATCAGCAATGAGCCAAGTTCGTTGCGTGGCCAGATAAAGCGAATAAAGAAACCGATAACCAGCAGTGCAGCGATAAGCCATAAACCCAACACGACTGCTTCCTCCCTGAAACAGATTGATGTTACATAGGGTAATACGAGGGGGAGCGGTAGTCCACGAGCGGGATCGTAGAAAGAGGGGCTGCTGTATCTTTTCAGACCCTTTTTTTAAGCGGGTGATTAAGTTATTGATTTTTATAGAGATTATGGGGAAGGGTAAAAAAGGGTTGGCGCAGGTAAATATTGATTTTTGATTTGTAAAACATCAGGATGGGAAGGATTTGGGTGAGTTCACTGCCATACAGGCAGCTTAACCCCACCCTTTGAGCATTCATGCTAAACGCCTGCCATCATTTAACATCCTCATCATTCTGTGATTTTAATCACATAAAAATGATCCCATTTTGAACACCAAAACTGTGATTCCCTTCCGTCCCTCTTTTTCATAATCCCCTATTATAAAACTCGAAGTTGTACATGATTGTCCATAGACAACTCTAAATGTTCAGGTGCGCACCATGAAACCATTGAGTAAAAGTTCGCAGATTCCGCTGTACCAACAGGTCGTGGAATGGATCAGGGAGAGTATTTATAGCGGTGAGCTGGTTGAAGATGACCGCATCCCATCCGAGTTCCAAATTATGGATATGCTGGAGGTAAGCCGCGGTACGGTTAAAAAGGCGGTTGACCAGTTAGTAAGGGAAGGGGTGCTGGTGCAGGTGCAGGGTAAGGGTACTTTCGTGAAGAAAGAAAACGTGGCCTACCCCCTGGGAGAAGGGCTGTTATCTTTTGCGGAAGCGTTGGCCAGTCAGAAAATTAACTTCACCACCAGCGTAATTACTTCCCGGCTGGAGCCCGCCAATCGACATGTGGCAGAGAAGTTGGGCATTAAGCCCGGGCAGGATGTCCTGTTTCTTGAACGTCTGCGCTCGATCGGTGATGAAAAAGTCATGCTGATTGAAAACCGTATTAATGTGAACCTTTGTCCGGGAATAACCGATGTCGATTTTAATAAAGAAAATTTATTCCCCACAATAGAGCGCCTATCAGGCAAAAAAATTAGCTTTTCAGAAAGCCGCTACGCCGCCCGGTTAATTGGTAATGAGCGCGGGCACTATCTTGATATTGGTGAGGATGCGCCGGTATTGCATCTGGAACAGTTGGTTTTTTTCTCCAAAGGATTACCCGTTGAGTTTGGTAACGTATGGTTAAAAGGGAACAAATACTACCTTGGCACCATATTACAGCGGCGGGATACATAACTAATGAAGAGGAAATTATGCACGATATTAATTTTCGCCGTCACTATGTCCTGCACATTCCAAAAGGAATGACGCAGAGTGATATTATCCGGGCGCTTGCCAGCCCGTTAGCTAACGATGGTATGGTCGTCTCTGATTTTGCCGATCACGTTATTGCCCGTGAAAAGAATTTCCCTACGGGATTACCCGTAGAGCCGGTTGGTGTTGCTATTCCGCACACCGATCACAAGCATGTGCATCAGAACGCAATAAGTATAGGGATTCTGGCGGAGCCGGTCAGCTTTGAGGAGATGGGCGGAGAACCGGAGCCTGTGCCTGTCAGAGTTATTTTCATGCTTGCTCTGGGAGAAAGTAATAAACAGCTCAACGTGCTGGGCTGGATTATGGATGTCATTCAGGATGAAGGTTTTATGCAGCAGTTGCTGGTCATGAATGACGATGAAATTTATCAGTCTATTAATTCTCGCTTATCTGAAAGAGGTGAACTATGAGTCAAATGATATTGTTTGTTTGCGCCACCGGAATAGCTACCTCCACTGCCGTAACCGAAAAGGTGATGGAGTATTGCAAAGAGCAAGGGCTTAACGTTAATTATTCTCAGACTAACGTAGCATCGCTCCCGAATAATACTGATGGCGCAACGCTGGTGGTCTCTACAACTAAAGTTCCTTACGAACTGGATATCCCGGTTGTTAATGGTCTGCCAATAATTACCGGCGTTGGAGAAGACAAAGTGCTTGAGAAAATAGTTGCAATTCTTAAAGGTCAAGCCTGATTCTATAAATATAAAACTCAGATAACATTTCCAGGCGCTCACGCGAGGTCTGGTTATGTCTGAAACGAGGTCGGATATGAATGATTTAGCACATACCCTCTACACCATTGTGCAATATGTGTTGGGTTTCGGCCCAACGGTATTATTGCCACTTGTTCTCTTTTTTCTGGCATTGTTCTTTAAAGTCAAACCCGCAAAAGCATTACGCTCATCTCTTATTGTGGGTATTGGTTTTGTCGGTATCTACGCCATTTTTGACATTCTCACCAGCAACGTAGGCCCGGCAGCACAGGCCATGGTGGAAAGAACCGGCATCAGCCTGCCCGTTGTCGATTTAGGCTGGCCGCCGCTGGCCGCCATTACATGGGGTTCGCCCATCGCGCCCTTTGTCATCCCGTTAACCATGCTGATTAACGTCGCCATGCTGGCGCTGAATAAAACCCGCACTGTAGACGTAGACATGTGGAACTACTGGCACTTTGCGCTGGCAGGAACGCTGGTTTATTACAGCACCGGCAGTTTTGTGCTGGGGTTAACCGCCGCTGCGGTGGCCGCGATTATAGTGCTCAAACTGGCAGACTGGTCAGCGCCGCTGGTAGCAAAATACTTTGGCCTCGAAGGTATTTCGTTACCTACTCTGTCATCTGTGGTCTTCTTTCCGATTGGACTGCTGTTTGACAAAATTATCGACAAAATCCCCGGCCTCAATCGTATTCATATTGACCCGGAAAGCGTGCAGAAAAAACTGGGCATCTTCGGTGAGCCAATGATGGTAGGGACCATTCTCGGCGTGCTGCTGGGTATTATTGCTGGCTACGACTTTAAACATATTCTGCTGTTGGGTATCAGCATCGGTGGCGTGATGTTTATTTTGCCGCGCATGGTGCGAATTTTGATGGAAGGTTTACTGCCTCTGTCTGAGGCTATCAAGAAATACCTTAATGCCAAATATCCCGGTCGTGACGATCTCTTTATCGGCCTGGACATTGCGGTAGCGGTGGGGAACCCGGCCATTATTTCTACTGCTCTTATTCTGACGCCTATTTCTGTCTTTATCGCATTCCTGCTGCCGGGCAATAAAGTTCTGCCGCTGGGCGACCTGGCAAACCTCGCCGTAATGGCTTCAATGATCGTGCTGGCATGCCGGGGCAATATTTTCCGTGCGGTGATAACCGCAATCCCGGTAATCGTCGCCGATCTGTGGATTGCGACCAAAATCGCCCCGTTCATTACCGGCATGGCTAAAGACGTTAACTTCAAAATGGCAGAAGGATCGAGTGGTCAGGTATCGAGTTTTCTCGATGGCGGAAACCCGTTCCGCTACTGGTTGCTCGAGATATTCAATGGAAATGTGATTGCGTTGGGTCTGATTCCAGTGGTTGCGCTGGTGATCTATGGCGTCTTTCGTCTGACAAAAGGAACGGTCTATGCCTGATTACCGCGCAGCGCTTGTCATCGATATTGGCACCACCAACTGCAAAGTCAGCTGTTATTGCTGTCATGACGCGTCAGTTCTGGAAGTACGCAAGTTCCAGACCCCTAAAAAGGAGTCGGTGAGCGGGGTTGATTTTGATATCGAAGCGCTGTGGCAGGCATTGCGACGTGTAATGGCAGAACTGGTTTCTTCCTCGCCGCTGCCGGTGACAGATATCAGCATTGCAAGTTTTGGGGAGTCTGGCGTGTTTGTGGACGAACAGGGCGCCATCCTCACACCAATGCTGGCCTGGTATGACCGACGCGGCGAGGCTTATCTCGCCTCGCTCAGCGAATCAGACTATGAGGAGCTGTATGCGATAACGGGATTACCGCCACACAGCAACTACTCGGCCTTCAAAATGCGCTGGTTGCTTGATACCTATGCGCTGCATGAGCGCAAAGATATCTGCTGGTTACATGCGCCGGAAGTACTGCTATGGCGAATGACCGGTGAAAAGCGCACTGAGATCTCTCTGGCGAGCAGAACGCTATGCCTGGACATTGCCAGCCGCTCCTGGTCTCGCAAGGCAGCGGCGATGCTCGGCATACCTTTCCATGTGCTGGCCCCGCTGATAAGGCCGGGCCAGGTGGCGGGATGGGTAACGTCTGAACTCAAAAAAGAATTGGGGTTCGGGCATGACGTCAAAGTCACTCTCGCCGGGCACGACCATATGGTGGGCGCACGCGCGTTACAAATGCAGCCGGGCGACGTGCTGAACTCTACAGGGACAACGGAAGGCATTTTACTGCTGAATACCCGGCCAACGCTCGACCCCCAGGCGCGGCGGGATAAGCTGGCAAACGGCTGTTATTCCGACGGCGAATTATTCACGCTGTTTGCCTCTTTGCCCATCGGGGGCTATGCATTCGAATGGCTGCAAAAGACGTTTCGCTTAACCGCCGAAGAAGTTGAGAACGCGCTGGAAAAGGCAGGGCAGCATTATCTGCACCCGTCGTGGTCCGCGGACCAGGTACCCGTATTTATACCGCATTTGCGCGGTTCCGGTTCGCCAAATAAAAATCGACACACGCGCGGATTGTTATTTGGGCTAACGGATTCGCTGGATGCTAAAACGCTTATTGAAAGTGTATTTATTGGCCTGGCGATGGAACTCGCGCACTGTTACGCCTGTTTTAATATTCCTGTCGGCACGCCTTTAAAAGTGATTGGGCCTGCGGTGAAAAATCCGTTCTGGCTGCAATTAAAAGCGGATGTTTTGTTGTGTCCGGTAGAGGCAATTACTTTCGATGAAACAGTATCTGTTGGGGCGCTTATGATGGCTTGCCCTGAGCTCACACTGCCCTCTGGGCCCGTCGTGCAAACATATCTCCCGGACAGAGACCGCTTTGCAAAATTGAAAAAATATCAGCAGCAATGGCAGGCCTTTTATCGCTTTAAGCTGTTGCAGGAGGGAATAATCAGCGACGACGAGAGTTAATTCAGCAATCTTTTTAACCCTATAACCAGGATATGAGGAGTCAATATGCCTTTAGTCAATGGCAGGATCCTGCTCGATTGCATTCAGGAAAAGCGAGTGCTGGCAGGTGCCTTTAATACCACGAATCTGGAAACAACCATTTCTATTCTTAATGCGATAGAACGTTCCGGATTACCCAACTTTATTCAGATTGCCCCCACTAACGCCAAACTTTCTGGCTATGAATACATTTATGAAATTGTTAAACGGCACGCGGATAAAATGGATGTGCCGGTAAGCTTACATCTGGATCATGGGAAAACGTTAGACGATGTTAAACAGGCTGTCAGGGCAGGCTTTACCTCGGTGATGATCGATGGCGCGGCCCTGCCTTTTGAAGAAAATATCGCCTTCACCCGTGAAGCGGTCGATTTTTGCAAATCTTTTGGCGTGCCCGTGGAGGCAGAACTGGGGGCCATCCTCGGTAAAGAGGACGATCATGTCAGCGAGGCTGATTGTAAAACCGAGCCGGAAAAGGTGCAGCGTTTCGTTGAAGAGACGGGCTGCGATATGCTCGCTGTATCCATTGGCAACGTTCACGGCCTGGAGGATATTCCCCGGATTGATATTCCGCTATTAGAACGTATTGCAGCGGTCAGCCCGGTGCCTCTGGTTATTCATGGCGGTTCCGGTATTGATGCCGATATTCTGCGCAGCTTCGTCAATTACCACGTCGTCAAAGTGAATATAGCGAGCGACTTGCGAAAAGCCTTTATTACCACCGTCGGTAAGGCCTGGGTCGATAATAATAACGAGGCCAACCTTGCACGCGTCATGGCCAGTGCAAAACAAGCCGTTGAAGATGACGTATATGCAAAAATTCAGATGATGAACAAAGCGCATCCTGCCTTACGTAAGGCCTCATAAGGAGGGGAGATGATTAGACAATCGGTACGAGTGGTGAATAGCACAGGATTGCACGCGCGGCCGGCCGCAACGCTGGCGAAAATCGTTAAGCAGTATCAGGCCACGCTGATATTAATTAACAACGGTAAAGAGATCCCCATTAAAGGAATGATGAGTATTCTCGGTGCCGGGGTGAAGGGGAATACGATGGTCGATCTCATATGCGACGGGCAGGATGAACAGCAGCTCATGGGCGCACTAAAAAGCGCTTTTGCTAACGGGTTCGGCGAATCAGCCTGATTATTGCTCTCCAGCGCGCGAATGAGGCGCGCCCCCTCATTGCATAACAGGCGGCAGTGTCGTGTACGCAAAACAAAAAAGCCAGACCCTGGTCTGGCTTTTCACTTTACGCACGCAGGCGCGATATTAATTAACGGCTACGGAAGACAATGCGGCCTTTGCTCAGGTCGTACGGGGTCAGCTCAACTGTCACTTTATCGCCCGTCAGAATGCGGATGTAGTTTTTACGCATCTTACCGGAGATATGCGCAGTGACCACGTGACCGTTTTCCAGTTCTACGCGGAACATAGTATTAGGCAACGTTTCCAGAACGGTGCCCTGCATTTCAATATTGTCTTCTTTGGCCATCTAATCCTCGGGGGTATCACTACCAATTTTTTTGAACCGGCAAGATAATGCCGAAGTTCGTCTGTTAAGTAAAGATTTGCGCGATAAAACGCAGCAAAGCGGCTTTTGCGCATTACCCTCACGCCATGCTCGCGACGCGCATAGCGCGCTG
>NZ_HE578945.1:1733218-1772571 GCF_000321045.1 Phytobacter massiliensis JC163 | reverse complement strand
TAGCGCGCTGCCGAAAAGGGAAACGATGAAGGAGATATAAGGCGTCCCTGATACAAGCTGTCCCGGTGTCGTGGCGGGGTAACAGGCAGAAGCTGCTCTGAGGCTCCATTATAACACCCTGATAAAAAATGTGCCGAAAACATTCATCATGCGGGTGAAAACAGTTCCTGCGGCAGCCAGAAATGGCTGTGCAGCGATTGTTGACGCAGCAGACCAAGGTGTTCAAGGTAATCCCGTCGCGGGATTTCCACCGCTCCAAGCGACGCGGTGTGGGGATTTAACACCTGGCAATCGATAAGCCTGCCGCCCGCACGGGAAAAAAACTCGCTAAATACCAGCAGCGCCGTCTTGGACGCGTTCTCCCGGCGGCTGAACATGGACTCTCCGCAAAACAGCGCGCCCTGCGCCACGCCGTACATCCCACCCACCAGCGTATCATCGCACCACACTTCAACAGAGTGCGCGTGGCCCAGTTCATGCAGACGATGGTAGGCCAGAACGATATCCTGCGTAATCCAGGTGCCTTCATGGCGGTCTTCGGCGCAGCCGTCGATGACCTGGCCGAAAGCGTGGTTAAGCGTGACCCGATAGGGGGAGGATTTATGAAAACGGCGCATGCTGCGGCTAACGTGAAATTCGCCAGGCCACAGCACTGCTCGGGGATCAGGCGACCACCACAAAATCGGATCGCCTGGCGAAAACCACGGAAAAATGCCGCGCTGATAAGCCATCAACAGACGGGCCGGGCTGAGATCGCCGCCCAGCGCCAGCAGCCCGTTGGGCTCACGGAGCGCGACTTCCGGCGAGGGAAAAGCAATAGTATGACGAGACAACTGCACCAGGCGCATGACGACAACGCTCCATAACGCGACAAGGAATTTCCCACTATGTTTATCGTCATTCTTAGCCCGGCACTTTAGCTTCCTCGCTACGCAGAGGACGAAAGGACGATATCACCACTACAGACGCTGCTTAAACTGGTAGTAACGACCCTGTTTCGCCATTAACGCTGCGTGATTACCTTGCTCAATTATTTCACCGTTGTCCATCACTATTATCTGGTCGAAACGGCTCAGGCCGCGCAGGCGGTGCGTCACCATCAGCACGGTTTTTCCCTGCATCACCTGCGCGATTAAGGCAAGGATTTGGCTCTCCGTCGCGGCGTCCAGCCCCTCGGTGGGTTCATCCAGGAGCACCAGCGGCGCGTCGTGTAACAGTGCCCTTGCAATGGCCAGACGGCGCAGTTCTCCGCCGGAGAGCTGGCGGCCACCTTCTCCGAGCCAGGCGTTCAGGCCACTCTCTTCAAGCAGCTTTTCCAGCCCCGTGCGGATAAGCACCTCTTTTAATGCCTCATCACTGGCGGACGGCGCGGCAAGACGTAAGTTGTCGCGCAGGGTGGCGCTGAATAGATGGACACGCTGCGGCACCACGCTGGTGGCCGCACGCAGGGCGGACTCGCTGAACTGGCTAAGGGAGAGGCCGTTAAGCAGGATCTCGCCCTGCTGCGGGTCCCAGGCGCGGGTGAGCAGCTGTAACAGCGTCGATTTACCGCAGCCGGTGCGGCCCAGCACGGCGACATGTTCTCCTGCGCCAACGGATAACTGAATATGGCGCAAAACGCTTTGCGGCTGTTCAGGATAGGCGAAGGTGACGCCGCTAAGCTGTAATGCCGCCTGCGTGGGTCGTTCCGTCTGGCCTTGCGGGAAGGTCACCTCCGGCGGGCAGGCGGTAATTTGCGTTATCCGGGTTGCGGAGGCGATAACCTGACCCAGATGTTGAAACGCGCCGGTAACAGGAGCCAGCGCTTCGAAAGCCGCCAGCGCGCAGAAAACAAACAGCGCGATCAGCGCCCCGGGCTGGGCATTACCGCCCACGTCGCCCGCAGCGAACCAGAGCATCGCCATTACAGCCGCTGCGCCAATAAGCAGCATCAGCGCCTGAGACGTGGCTGTCAGATCGGCCTGGCGACGCTGGGCGTCATGCCAGCTCAGCTCGGTGTTTTCCATCTGCTCACGATACCGCTGACTGGCGCCAAAGAGCGTCAGCTCTGCCTGGCCCTGCAGCCAGCTGGTTAACTGCTGGCGATACTCGCCGCGGAGCTGGGTCAGGTTTTCGCCGGTGGGCTTCCCGGCGCGATAAAACAGCGGCGGCAGAATAAGCAGTGTCGCCAGCATAATGCCGCCCAGAATAAGCGCCAGCGAAAGATCAAGGAAACTCAATCCTACTGTCACCACGATGATTACCACCAGCGCGCCTACCAGCGGGGAGATGACCCGCAGATAGAGATGATCCAGCGTATCCACATCAGCCACCACGCGGTTCAGTAACTCCCCCTGGCGAAAACGGGCGAGCCCGGCAGGGGAGAGCGGCAGCAGCTTACTAAAGGTCGTGACGCGCAGGTGCTCCAGCACGCGGAAAGTGGCGTCGTGGCTTACCAACCGCTCAAAATAGCGCCCGGCGGTACGGGTAATGGCCGCGCCGCGAACCCCGGCCGCAGGCAGCATATAGTTGAAGCTGTAAAGCCCGGCGACCCCAACCACGGCTGAGGCGGATAAAAACCAGCCGGAGAGCGTCAGCAGGCCGATACTCGCCAGCAGGGTGATGATGGCAAGTATTACACCCAGCAGCAGACGCCATTTGTGGCGTTTGTAGAGCGCAAGATAAGGCAGCAGCGCGCGCATTTAAATCTCCTCCTGACGATGGGCGAGCAGGCGGGCAAACGCCCCCTGCGCCGCGGCGAGTTCGACGAAGCTTCCCTGTTCGATGATATGCCCGTTGTCCATAACCCAGATGGCGCTCCAGTCGCCCAGGTTTTCCAGCTGGTGCGTTACCATCAGCGTCGTTTGCTGCTGCGACGCCGCGTTAAGGGCCTGCATCACCCGCTGTTCACTGTGGGCGTCAAGGCTGGCGGCTGGCTCATCAAGGAGCAGGAACTGGCAAGGGGCGAGCAGGGCGCGGGCCACCGCAATACGCTGCGCCTGGCCGACCGAAAGGCGGGTGCCCTGATCGCCCGGCGGCGTCTCCAGCCCCTGCGGGAGCAGCGGTAAAAACTCGCTGACCCAGGCTTTATCCAGCACCGCCTGCAATTCCGCCTCGCTGGCATCCGGGCGCGCCAGCAGAATATTTTGCCGCAGCGTGGCCGCCGGAAGCTGTGGGTTCTGCCCCACCCAGCTCAGGCACCGACGCCAGCTGTCGGGATTGAGGTCGCCCAACTCCACGCCGTTAATACGCAGTGAGCCCTCATAGGGCAGAAAGCCGGAGAGCGCGTTAATCAGGGAGCTTTTACCCGACCCGCTCTTGCCCACCAGTACCACCCGTTGCCCGGCCGCGAGCGTAAAGCTCAGCGGCCCTGCCAGCACGCTGCCGTCCGGAGACTTAATCACAAGCTCTTCTGCCGTGATGCTCACCGGCTCGTTAGGATCGCATTCGACATCGCCGCGCTGGGGATGCGCCAGCGGCGCTTCAAGAAACGTTTTCAGACTATCGGCCGCGCCAATAGCCTGCGCCTTCGCATGGTAAAACGTCCCTAAATCCCGCAGCGGCTGAAAGAACTCCGGTGCGAGGATCAGCGCCAGAAAACCGGCAAACAGCGTTACGCCGGTGCCGTAATGGCCGAAATTCAGTTCCCCCAGATAGGAGAAGCCAAAATAGACCGCGACCAGCGCTATCGACAGCGAGGTGAAAAATTCCAGCACGCCGGAGGAGAGAAACGCCAGTCGTAGAACTTCCATCGTCCGGCTACGAAAATCCTGCGATGCCCGGCGAATATTTTCTGTCTCTGCCGCTCCGCGACCAAAAACGCGTAAGGTTTCCATCCCGCGCAGGCGATCGAGAAAGTGCCCGCTGAGGCGCGCCAGCGCTTTGAAATTGCGCCGGTTGGCATCGGCCGCGCCCATCCCCACCATTGCCATAAACAGCGGAATCAGCGGTGCCGTGGCCAACAGAATCAGGGCGGAGGCCCAGTTAATGGGGAAAAGCGTGATGACGATAAGCAGCGGTACGCTGGCCGCCAGCGCCATTTGCGGCAGATAACGGGCGTAGAAATCGTGCATATCATCAATCTGTTCGAGAATGAGCGTCGCCCAGCTACCCGCGGGTTTACCCTGGATCCATGCCGGTCCCGCCTGCTGCAGTTTATCCAGCACCTGACGGCGGATCTCATAGCGGATATGTACCCCCGCGTGAAAGCCCACCCGTTCGCGCAACCAGGTTACCCAACTGCGCAGAATAAAGACCAGCGCCAGCAGCGCGAAGGGCAACAGCAGCGCTTCGCGGGGGATATTTTCCATAATCATATGGTTAAGGATGGTAGCCAGTATCCATGCCTGGGCGACGATCAGCACGCCGCTGACAACGCCAAGAAGGCGGGAGAGGGTAAGCCAGCGACGAGAAATAACGCTTTGCTTTTTAAGCCAGCGGGTAAGCTCTTGTTGACGGGTTTTATTCATTGCGCGCTTTGCAGGTGAAGTTATAGGGATTTTTCGCTTCGCAATGTTACATCGGTGCAAAAATAAAGGCGACTTATAGTCGCCTTCTTTACCTTTGTTACTGAGTTGTAAAGATTATTTGCTGCTTTCCGCCAGACCGTCAAGATAACGTTCGGCATCCAGCGCCGCCATACAACCCGTTCCGGCAGAAGTAATCGCCTGACGGTAGATATGATCCATGACGTCCCCTGCGGCGAAAACGCCTGGCACGCTGGTCTGGGTGGCGTTGCCGTGAATACCGGACTGCACCTTAATGTAGCCGTTTTCCAGCTCCAACTGACCGTCGAAGATAGCGGTGTTAGGGCTGTGGCCGATAGCGACAAACAGGCCCGCCACTTCCAGCGACTCGATGTTATCGGCGTTTTGCGTATCGCGCAGGCGCAGGCCGCTCACGCCCATCTGATCGCCCGTTACCTCTTCAAGGGTGCGATTGGTATGCAGAACAATATTGCCGCTGGCGACTTTATCCATCAGACGTTTGATAAGGATCTTCTCCGCGCGGAAGGTATCGCGACGGTGAATCAGGTGCACCTCAGAGGCAATGTTCGCCAGATAGAGCGCCTCTTCAACGGCGGTGTTGCCGCCGCCGATCACCGCCACTTTCTGGTTGCGATAGAAAAAGCCGTCGCAGGTGGCGCAGGCGGAAACGCCGCGGCCTTTGAACGCTTCCTCAGAAGGCAGGCCCAGGTAGCGGGCGGAAGCGCCGGTCGCGATGATTAACGCGTCGCAGGTGTATTCGCCGCTGTCGCCCGTCAGGCGGAAAGGACGGTTCTGTAAATCGACCTTATTAATGTGATCGAACAGAATTTGCGTATCAAATTTTGCCGCATGCTCATGCATGCGCTCCATCAGGAGCGGCCCGGTGAGATCGTGCGGGTCGCCCGGCCAGTTTTCCACCTCGGTGGTGGTGGTGAGCTGACCGCCTTTCTCCATACCGGTAATCAGTACCGGTTCCAGGTTCGCGCGCGCCGCGTAGACCGCAGCGGTATATCCCGCAGGCCCTGAACCAAGGATAAGCAGCTTACTGTGTTTGGCCGTACCCATGAGATCCTCATTTTTCTTGTTAGCAAACATGGGCTGGATTGTAGGGAAAATGCGAACGTAAAAAAAGGGCGCAGCGGTTTTGTTAACGATATGTGTAATAGCTACCGCCAATCAGCGTGCCTGGATAAGCAGGTGGATATAATAATTTCTACTGAAATTCGGGCAGTTATAAGGTGATAAAATGAGGATTACCTGACCACCATGATGAATATCTGGCATGTTGTACTAAAAAAGATGTTTTGCTTTGACAATCACCTGCGCATTTGCGAAAACATCAAAGGAAGAAAAAAGCAGTGTTTCGCGCGTGATGAAGATTCATGCACGTAAATGCCATTTTTACCGGGCTAGCGAAATCTACGCATGGCGTGGACAGACGCCATCCGTGATGTCGAAAGCTGCCTCAGGCACCGGTCTTCTTTATACAGCCCCTCATACGCGCCGCCGTAAATCAATAACAAGCAGCGTGTAGCGTAAGGGTACAGACCCTGAACAGTGAAGTGCACAGGGGCAAGACAGGAGTAGGGAAGGAATACAGAGAGACAATAATAATGGTAGATAGCAAGAAGCGCCCAGGCAAAGATCTCGACCGCATCGATCGCAACATTCTCAACGAACTGCAAAAAGATGGGCGTATTTCCAACGTCGAGCTTTCTAAACGAGTGGGACTTTCGCCGACGCCGTGCCTTGAGCGTGTGCGTCGACTGGAAAGACAGGGCTTTATTCAGGGCTATACAGCGCTGCTTAACCCGCATTATCTGGATGCATCACTTCTGGTATTTGTTGAGATTACTCTGAATCGTGGCGCGCCGGATGTGTTCGAGCAATTTAACGCCGCAGTACAAAAACTTGAAGAAATTCAAGAGTGTCATCTGGTTTCAGGCGATTTCGACTATCTGTTGAAGACCCGCGTGCCGGATATGTCGGCTTACCGCAAACTGCTGGGGGAAACCCTGCTGCGCCTGCCCGGCGTGAATGACACCCGTACCTACGTGGTAATGGAAGAAGTCAAACAGAGCAATCGTCTGGTTATCAAGACGCGCTAATACGGAACAGGTGCATAATCGGCGGTTTTTGATTACACTCCTGTTAATCCATACAGCAGCAGTGCCGGGGCGACCCGGCACTGCTGCCCGTTTTAGCTGGAGAGCCTTACTTGAGCCAGGAATATACAGAAGACAAAGAAGTCACACTTACCAAGCTAAGCAGCGGGCGTCGACTCCTTGAGGCGTTGCTGATCCTCGTATCTCTGTTTGCCGTCTGGTTAATGGCGGCGCTCATTAGCTTTAATCCGTCTGACCCGAGCTGGTCGCAAACCGCATGGCATGAGCCCATCCATAATCTGGGCGGCGCGCCGGGCGCATGGCTGGCGGACACCCTGCTATTTATCTTTGGCGTGATGGCCTACACCATCCCCATCATCATTATTGGCGGCTGCTGGTTCGCTTACCGGCATCGTGCTAATGAAGACTACATCGACTACTTCGCCGTCTCTTTGCGCCTGATCGGCGCGCTGGCGCTGATTCTTACCTCCTGCGGCCTGGCCGCCATCAATGCCGACGACATCTGGTACTTCGCCTCAGGCGGGGTTATCGGTAGCCTGTTAAGCACAACGCTCCAACCTCTGCTGCACAGCAGCGGCGGCACCATTACGCTGCTCTGCATCTGGGCGGCGGGGCTGACGCTGTTTACCGGCTGGTCCTGGGTGACCATCGCTGAAAAAATCGGCAGCGTCATCCTGACTATTCTTACCTTCGCCAGCAATCGAACCCGTCGTGATGATACCTGGGTGGATGACGAAGAGTATGAAGACGATGAGTACGAAGACGAAGACGACACGCCGGCCCCGCCGCGCGAATCCCGCCGCGCCCGCATTCTGCGCGGGGCGCTTGCGCGCCGTAAACGGGTAGCGGAGAAGTTCGCCAATCCGATGGGGCGCAAAACAGACGCCGCGCTCTTCTCCGGCAGGCGTATGGATGATGAAAGCGACGATATCGAATACAGCGCGCGCGGCGTACCTGCCGATGCTGACGACGTGCTCTTCTCCGGCCAGCGGGCGACGGCCCCTGACGCCGAGGCCTGGGATCCGCTGTTAAGCGGGCAGCGGGCAACCGAACCTGTTGCTGCCGCCGCCGCGGCAACCACCGTCGCCCAGGAGTGGGCGGCCCCGGCAAGCCCCGTTGCGCAACCCTATGTCGAGCCGCCCGCGGAGTATGCGCCGGCCTGTGAAGCGCCGCAGCATTATCCGGCGGCGGAAAATTTTGCTTCTGCGGATGAATACGAAGTCGCGCCGGTACAGCAACACGAGCCGCTGCAACAACAACAGTGGCAGGCGCCCGTCGCGCAACAGCCAGAGGCGTATCAGCCGTGGGAGGAGCCTGCCGCGCAGCCGCACTACGAGCATCAGCCTGTGCCTGTGCAGCCGCAACCCGAGCCGCCGCCTGTTGAAGCGCCGGTAAGCGAGCCAGAGGTGGAAGAGGTGAAGCATACCCGTCCGCCGCTCTACTACTTTGAGGAAGTCGAAGCAAAACGCGCCCGCGAGCGCGAACAGCTTGCCGCCTGGTATCAGCCTGTTCCTGAGCCGGTACAGGAGACCGTAAGGCCCGCGGCCCCGGCGGTTCCACCGTCGCCGCCTGCCGCTGAACAGGCCGTTGCGCCTGTCGCGGCTGCGGCAAGTGTAAAAGCCGCGGCTGCGGTAGCGCATAGCGCAACGCCGCTCTTCAGTCCGGCAATAGAAGGCGGGGTGGCGCGTCCGCAGGTTAAAGAGGGAATTGGCCCGCAGTTGCCGCGGCCTAATCGTGTGCGTGTTCCCACCCGGCGTGAACTGGCCTCTTACGGCATTAAGCTTCCCTCCCAACGCATGGCGGAAGAACGCGCCCGCGAGGCGCAGCGTCAACATGGCGATGACACCAGCGAAGATGTAGCGGATATGCTGCATCAGCAGGCGCTGGCGCAGCAGTTCGCAGCCAGCCAGCAGAATCGCTATGGTGATGATTACGAGCATGAAGAACATAGCGCGCATGAAGTTGATGAAGATGAAGTCGCGCAGGCCGAGCTGGCGCGTCAGTTCGCGGCCAGCCAGCAACAGCGTTATTCCGGCGAGCAGCCTGCGGGCGGCCATCCCTTCTCGCTGGATGATTTCGCCTTCTCGCCGATGAAAGCGCTGGTGGACGATGGCCCCAGCGAGCCGCTGTTTACGCCGGGCGTTATGCCGGAAACGGAAGCGCCTCAGCAACCTGTCGCGCCGTCCGCGCCGCCAGTGCAGCATCTGGCGTATCAGCAGCCAGCTTCGCCGCAGCTCTACCAGCAGCCTTCAGCGCCTGTGCATCCACAGCAGGCGTCTGCTTTCCAGCAGCCTGCAGCCGCACACCCCCACCAGGGGGCGGCCTTCCGCCAGCAGCCTTCGGCTCCTGCGCCACAGCAGCAGCCCGCGGCGCAGGATACGCTGCTGCACCCGTTGTTGATGCGTAATGGCGATAGCCGCCCGTTACCGAAGCCGACGACGCTGCTGCCGTCTCTTGACCTGCTTACGCCGCCGCCGGCAGAAGTCGAGCCGATAGATACCTTTGCGCTTGAGCAGATGGCGCGTCTGGTTGAGGCGCGTCTGGCCGATTTCCGTATTAAAGCCGACGTGGTGAACTACTCGCCAGGGCCGGTTATCACTCGTTTTGAGCTAAACCTCGCGCCCGGGGTGAAAGCGGCGCGTATTTCCAACCTGTCACGCGATCTGGCCCGTTCGCTCTCCACCGCCGCCGTGCGCGTGGTGGAAGTTATTCCCGGCAAACCGTACGTTGGCCTTGAACTGCCTAACAAAAAGCGCCAGACCGTGTACCTGCGCGAAGTGCTGGATAATGCGAAATTCCGCGATAATCCTTCGCCGCTCACTGTGGTTCTCGGGAAAGACATCGCGGGCGAACCGGTTACCGCCGATTTGGCGAAGATGCCGCACCTGCTGGTCGCGGGTACGACCGGTTCCGGTAAGTCCGTTGGGGTGAACGCCATGATCCTCAGCATGCTCTACAAAGCGCAGCCGGAAGATGTGAAATTCATCATGATCGACCCGAAAATGCTCGAGCTGTCGGTGTATGAAGGGATACCGCATCTGTTGACTGAGGTCGTAACGGACATGAAAGACGCCGCCAATGCCCTGCGCTGGAGCGTTAACGAGATGGAACGCAGATATAAACTGATGTCTGCGTTGGGCGTGCGTAATCTTGCTGGTTACAATGAAAAGATTGCCGAAGCCACGCGTATGGGACGGCCGATTCCGGATCCTTACTGGAAGCCAGGCGACAGTATGGATGCTACGCATCCGGTACTGAAAAAAGAGCCTTATATTGTGGTGCTGGTCGACGAATTTGCCGACCTGATGATGACCGTTGGTAAGAAAGTGGAAGAGCTGATTGCGCGTCTGGCGCAGAAAGCGCGCGCGGCGGGTATTCATCTGGTGCTGGCAACTCAGCGCCCGTCAGTGGACGTCATCACCGGGCTTATTAAGGCCAACATTCCAACGCGTATCGCCTTTACCGTTTCCAGTAAAATCGATTCCCGCACTATTCTTGACCAGGGCGGCGCGGAGTCGCTGCTGGGGATGGGGGACATGCTCTATTCCGGGCCTAACTCAACGATCCCGGTGCGTGTGCATGGCGCTTTCGTGCGCGACGAGGAAGTTCACGCCGTGGTGCAGGACTGGAAGGCGCGCGGGCGTCCGCAGTACGTTGATGGCATTACCTCTGACAGCGAAAGCGAAGGGGGCGGCGGCGGCGGCTTCGACGGCGGTGATGAGCTGGATCCGCTGTTCGACCAGGCGGTGAATTTCGTCACCGAAAAACGTAAAGCCTCTATCTCCGGCGTTCAGCGTCAGTTCCGCATCGGCTATAACCGCGCCGCGCGAATTATTGAGCAGATGGAAGCCCAGGGCATCGTCAGCGAACAGGGCCATAACGGTAACCGCGAAGTGCTCGCGCCGCCGCCGTTCGAATGATTGCAAAGATGGGTAAATCTGTAAAAATTCAGTCTTTTCTTCTGTCGCTTCGCGCCGGGTACTCGTAAAGTGACAGGAGTGTTCTCCCGCATCGGGAGCGACGTAGTGAGGAAAAATAATGAAAAAAATCGCGATGACCTGTGCATTAATTGGCGGCCTGATGGCAAGTAACGTGTGGGCGGATGCCTCAAGCGATCTCAAAAGCCGTCTCGATAAAGTCAGCAGCTTCCATGCCAGCTTCACTCAGAAAGTGACCGATGGCAGCGGGGCGGCGGTACAGGAAGGAGAGGGCGATTTATGGGTAAAAAGACCCAATCTATTTAACTGGCATATGACGCAGCCGGATGAAAGCGTACTGGTGTCTGACGGTAAAACGCTGTGGTTCTATAATCCCTTTGTCGAGCAGGCTACGGCGACCTGGCTGAAAGACGCGACCAGCAATACGCCGTTTATGCTGATTGCGCGTAACCAGAGCAGCGACTGGCAGCAGTACAATATTCAGCAAAATGGCGATGATTTTGTCCTGACGCCGAAAAACAGTAGCGGCAATCTCAAGCAGTTTACGATTAACGTAGGCCGCGACGGCACCATTCATCAGTTCAGCGCGATTGAGCAGGACGATCAGAAAAGCAGCTATCAGCTGAAATCCCAGCAAAATGGTAGCGTAGATGCGTCGAAATTTACCTTTACTCCACCGAAGGGCGTAACGGTCGACGATCAGCGTAAGTAAGAGGCGTGTGTGAGCAATCTGTCGCTCGATTTTTCCGATAATGCGTTTCAACCTCTGGCCGCGCGAATGCGGCCAGAAAATTTAGCGCAGTATATAGGGCAGCAGCATCTGCTGGCCCCTGGTAAACCCTTGCCGCGCGCCATTGAGGCGGGTCATCTGCACTCAATGATCCTGTGGGGGCCGCCCGGAACGGGAAAAACGACGCTGGCTGAGGTTATAGGGCGTTATGCCAACGCCGATGTCGAACGCATCTCTGCCGTCACCTCCGGCGTAAAAGAGATTCGTGAAGCCATTGAGCGCGCTCGCCAGAGCCGCAACGCGGGAAGGCGCACGATTCTGTTTGTCGACGAGGTGCACCGTTTCAATAAAAGCCAGCAGGATGCCTTCTTGCCGCACATTGAAGATGGCACCATTACGTTTATTGGCGCCACTACCGAAAACCCCTCCTTCGAGCTTAACTCTGCGCTGTTGTCCCGCGCCCGTGTCTATCTGCTGAAATCACTCACCACCGAGGATATCGAGCAGGTGCTGACGCAGGCGATGGAAGACAAAGCCAGGGGTTACGGCGGACAGGATATCGTCCTGCCGGATGAAACCCGCCGCGCCATTGCCGAACTGGTTAACGGCGATGCCCGCAGGGCGCTGAATACGCTGGAAATGATGGCCGATATGGCGGAGTTGGACGATGCGGGCAAACGCGTGCTGCAACCTGCGCTGCTCACGGAAATCGCCGGTGAGCGTAGCGCCCGCTTCGACAACAAAGGCGACCGCTTTTATGATTTGATCTCCGCGCTGCATAAGTCCGTTCGCGGCAGCGCGCCGGATGCCGCTCTCTACTGGTATGCCCGTATTATCACTGCCGGTGGCGATCCGCTGTACGTTGCCCGCCGCTGTCTGGCGATTGCCTCGGAAGATGTCGGCAATGCCGATCCCCGGGCGATGCAGGTGGCTATTTCGGCGTGGGACTGTTTTACCCGCGTCGGCCCCGCAGAAGGGGAGCGGGCTATCGCCCAGGCTATTGTTTACCTGGCCTGCGCGCCGAAAAGTAATGCGGTCTATACCGCCTTCAAGGCTGCGCTCGCCGATGCGCGCGATCGCCCCGATTATGACGTGCCGGTGCATCTGCGTAACGCCCCGACCAAACTTATGAAAGAGATGGGCTACGGCCAGGAGTATCGCTATGCCCATGACGAACCCAACGCGTACGCTGCGGGCGAGGTCTATTTCCCCGAAGAATTAGCACAAACACGCTACTATCATCCGACAAACAGGGGTCTTGAGGGTAAGATTGGCGAAAAGCTCGCCTGGCTTACTGAACAGGATCATAAAAGCCCCACAAAACGCTACCGCTGAGGGTGGCGTTGCGGTAATGTTGTCGAAGTATTCCTGTGGCCGCAGGCTGCGGTCACTTTCTCTTTATTTCAATTCGATAAGCACAGGATAAGCATGCTCGATCCCAATCTGCTGCGTAATGAGCCAGACGCAGTCGCTGAAAAACTGGCACGCCGGGGCTTTAAGCTGGACGTAGATAAGCTGCGCGCTCTTGAAGAGCGCCGTAAAGTTCTGCAGGTACAAACGGAAAATCTGCAGGCTGAACGCAACTCGCGATCGAAATCCATTGGCCAGGCGAAAGCGCGTGGGGAAGATATCGAGCCATTACGCCTGGAAGTAAACAAGCTTGGCGAACAGCTGGACAGCGCGAAAGCTGAACTGGACGTGCTGCAGGCGGAAATCCGCGATATCGCGCTGGCGATCCCTAACATTCCTGATGACAGCGTGCCGGTAGGCAAAGACGAGAACGACAACGTTGAAATCAAGCGCTGGGGAACGCCGCGCCAGTTCGATTTTGAGGTGCGCGATCACGTTACGCTGGGCGAAATGCATGGCGGGCTGGATTTCTCTGCCGCGGTTAAGCTGACCGGCTCGCGCTTCGTGGTGATGAAAGGGCAGATTGCCCACCTGCACCGCGCGCTGGCGCAGTTCATGCTCGATCTGCACACCGAACAGCACGGCTATAGCGAAACCTATGTGCCGTATCTGGTCAACCACGATACGCTGTATGGCACCGGTCAGCTGCCGAAATTCGCCGGCGATCTGTTCCACACCCGCCCGCTGGAAGAAGAAGCCGACAGCAGCAACTACGCGCTGATCCCGACCGCGGAAGTGCCGCTGACTAACCTGGTGCGCGACGAGATCCTCGACGAAGAGTCTCTGCCGATCAAACTTACCGCCCACTCTCCGTGCTTCCGTTCTGAGGCGGGGTCGTATGGTCGTGATACCCGCGGCCTGATCCGTATGCATCAGTTCGATAAAGTTGAAATGGTGCAGATCGTTCGCCCGGAAGAGTCAATGAACGCGCTGGAAGAGATGACCGGCCACGCCGAAAAAGTGCTGGAGCTGCTGGGTCTGCCGTATCGCCGCATGGCCCTGTGCACCGGCGATATGGGCTTTGGCGCCTGCAAAACCTATGACCTCGAAGTCTGGGTGCCGGCGCAGAATACCTACCGTGAAATCTCTTCCTGCTCGAACGTCTGGGATTTCCAGGCGCGTCGTATGCAGGCGCGCTGCCGCAGCAAATCCGACAAGAAAACCCGTCTGGTACATACCCTGAACGGTTCCGGGCTGGCGGTTGGTCGCACGCTGGTTGCCGTACTGGAAAACTATCAGCAGGCTGATGGCCGCATTGAAATCCCCGAAGTTCTGCGCCCGTATATGAAAGGGCAGGAATATATCGGTTAAATACCGATAACTTAAAAAAGCGCCTGCGGGCGCTTTTTTGTTGTCTCCACTCGGCAAATTACCATGAATTTTTTCATCTGAATTTTTTGTCTTTTCAACGACGCTATCCAGTAAAAACAAGCGATTAACCGTAGCGGCGGTGTTATTTCCATCACGCAGGATAAGTTTTTCAAATCGACGCCAGGCAAAACGTGCGTGAGGCCTCAAGCGGCTGATTGACAATGTTTTTGTCAGTGGCATGATGCGCACGAATTCTGAACTTCCTCACGGTTTTTATCCATGCCCACCTATACCCGGCCAGTGCTTTTATTGCTCTGTGGCCTGATGTTATTGACGCTGGCGATCGCGGTACTGAACACGCTCGTCCCGCTCTGGCTCGCTCATGAAAACATGCCGACATGGCAGGTTGGAATGGTCGGTTCGTCTTATTTCACCGGCAATCTGCTGGGAACCCTGCTGACCGGGCGCCTTATTCAGAAAGTGGGTTTTAATCGCAGCTACTATATTGCATCTCTGATCTTTGCCGCCGGTTGTGCGGGGCTGGGGCTGTATATCGGCTTCTGGAGCTGGCTTATCTGGCGTTTTGTGGCGGGTATTGGCTGCGCCATGATTTGGGTGGTGGTTGAAAGCGCGCTGATGTGCAGCGGCACCTCCCGCAATCGCGGGCGTTTGTTAGCTGCTTATATGATGGTCTATTACGTGGGGACGGTGCTTGGCCAGCTGATGGTCAGCAAACTACCAACCGACCTGATGAGCGTTCTGCCCTGGACCGTCGGTCTGGTGCTGGCTGCAATTTTACCGCTGCTGTTTACCCGCATTATCGGGCAGCGTGGCGAACAACAGGAAAGCACCTCTATCTGGCCGATGCTGCGGTTGCGCAAAGCGCGGCTTGGTGTGAACGGCTGTGTTATCTCCGGGATTATCCTTGGTTCGCTCTATGGCCTGATGCCGCTCTATCTTAACCATCAGGGCGTAAGCGATGCCGGTATCGGCTTCTGGATGGCGCTAATGGTTAGCGCTGGCATCATAGGGCAGTGGCCCATTGGTCGCCTTGCGGACAGGTTTGGTCGCCTGCTGGTGCTGCGCGTACAGGTGTTTGTGGTTATCCTTGGCTGTTTTGCCATGCTGGGCAACGCGGCGATGGCGCCCGCGCTGTTTGTGTTGGGTACGGCCGGTTTCACTCTCTATCCGGTGGCCATGGCGTGGGCATGCGAGAAAGTGGATCACCATCAGTTAGTGGCGATGAATCAGGCGCTGCTGCTGAGCTATACGGTGGGAAGCCTGCTTGGGCCGACGCTGACCTCAATGCTGATGCAGAGTTATTCTGACAGCCTGCTGTTTATCATGATTGCCAGCGTGTCGTTTATCTACCTGTTGATGCTGATGCGTAAAGCGGGGGAGCATCCTACCCCGGTGGCGCATGCCTGATGCATATCGGTCTGCCATGCTTTGTCGGCAGACCATTCTATTCTCTATAATAAAATCAGTCGGATCTGGAAAATAAAGCTATTTTATTATTTTCGGACACGCTGCCTGGATTTTCTTCTTTTACCTTTTTGCAGCGGTAATTTTTCTGGAGTCATGTAATCTCTGAAAATTTCCGCCAGTTCGCGATGGTTGGTAATAACGAAGCTCATCACCCCAATAAAAATTATTATCCAACAGAGAAGAATTTTCACGGCGTCAATATTACACAGCACCATAATAACTCCCATAACGAACCCTGGGCACCATGTAAGTGCAAGAGAGCCTGCACAAACACCTGCGATCCATTTTATGTAAGGAATATGCAGGACTCCTCCAAAAAAGAGCATCGCTACCAACGGGCCAAAGGCGATGAGTAGCCCTGCTATCAGAGGTTCGTTCTGGATAAAAACCAGATCAAAGCGTAAGACCAGCATACTCTTTCTCCTGGGCTGATATCTGCAATAAAGGCTGGTTCTGATAGCCCATCAGCCTGGCAAGAATAATCGCGGGAAACTCATTAATACCTACATTATAAAGGGTGACGCTTTCATTAAAAAACTCACGGCGGTCGGCAATATGGTCTTCAATTTCCGATATACGGCTTTGAAGCCTTTGGTAATTTTGATTAGTCCGTAGTTGAGGATAACTCTCAGCAAGTGCAAAGAGATCCTTTAAGCCACTGTTAAGTTGATTATTCAATTTCACCTTCTCTGCGCCATTCTTGCTCTCAAGGTAAGACATACGCAATGTCGTGAGCTGCATTAATGTCTCCTGCTCGAAAGCTGCGCTGGCTTTGACGACCTTGACTAATTCAGGGAGCTCATCAACCCTTTGCTTAAGCAGAACATCAATATTTGCAAACGATTTATCAACGTTCAGGCGTAGCATAACTAATCTATTATAAAGAGAAATAAGCATACTTGCGCAGCCAATGACAATCAGAATAAGGATAATCAGCGCAATAAAATTATTCATTGGTAAGTCTCTTAGTCAGATGAACGAGTATCAGAAAGATGAGTATGTAGTGGCAAGTAAATAATGGTTCGGGTATGGTTTACGTCAACCTTGGCGAACAAAATGGTCACGATAACGAGCGCGATAGCAACGGCATAGTATCGGGCTCGCCTTTTAACGATCTCTAATTTGTTGCGGCTAATCAATGCGCCAGATGGGGCAATTCCGAATACATTCCTTAATTTGTCACGTGTAATAATAACTTTGTTATCTTTTCTGATTGCCTTTCCTATCAGTAGATATTCTCTATTTGCATACAGACAATGTTCATGCTCAATAATCTTTCCGTTGCGTTTTGTTTCGTTCACAGGCAACAGGAAGAAATCAAGCTCTACGGCATCTACCAGCACCTTACCTGTGTCATCTTCCACAAAAAAGGATGGCAAAATTTTTCTTCATGAATAAGACGGTAACGAGTTCTCCCGTCGGAATCGAGTTCTTCTTGTTGCACTGAGTGATAATAACCAATGCAGTTCAGACCGCTTACTGGGGCATGACAATATAACTGGCTGGAGACCTTGCCTCGTAGCTCGATAATACCTAAAGCTAGTGATCTCGCTTTGCTGGTTGCCAGATTTTGTTGCAGACGTATAAATCTTTGTTCGGCAGAGGGCATCATAAAATGAATAAGAATTGCTGCTACTATCAAAACGACACTATACATACCTGCGAACGGCAGTAGTGTTAAGCCAATAAACAATATGGCAATAAGGATTTTTTCCCACCAGGGTTTTGTTATAGTGTCAGTAGAACGACTACAGCCATTCTTTTGTCGTGACAAAAAAAGCCGGGAAGAACCATAACCTGGTTGCGATGCGGATTTTTTGGCTTTAACACGAAAAATATTTCGCCACATGATGCCGAGTCAACCCTCCTGGTTGGATCTGTATTCATCCTGAAATTACGGCAGGTCAGCTGCCTCTTGCTTCTGTAAAGATAATATTTATTAGAAAATTGATGCCGGATAGATTTAGCCCCGGACAGGATAACGATTTTAGCCTGTCCGGATAAATTATGATACTAATACATCACTTTATGACCATACTGCTCAAGAATGCCTTTAACGCGTTCCATGGTCTCTTTCTTCGGCGGGTGCACGCCGTCAAGTTTATACTCTTCGCCCATCGCCACCCATTTGTGTTTACCCAGCTCGTGGTAGGGCAATAACTCAATTTTCTCGACGTTACCCATGTCACGGGTGAATTCTCCCAGCCGGTGCGCGGAGTCATCATCGTCTGACCAGCCCGGCACCACGACATAGCGGATCCAGACACGGATATCTTTCTTCGCCAGATATTTGGCGAATTCGAGAGTGCGATGGTTAGAGACACCCACCAGGTTCTGGTGGATTTCATCATTCATCTGTTTGAGGTCAAGCATGACCAGGTCGGTCACTTCCAGCAACTCGTCGATAACCGGATCGTAGCGGCGTACGAAGCCGTTGGTATCAAGACAGGTATGGATACCCTCTTTTTTACAGGCGCGGAACCAGTCACGGACGAACTCGGCCTGCAGAATAGCTTCACCGCCGGAAGCCGTTACGCCACCGCCGGATGCATTCATAAAATGGCGGTACGTGACCACATCTTTCATCAGCTCTTCGACGGTTATCTCCTTACCACCGTGCGTATCCCACGTATCGCGGTTATGGCAATAAAGGCAGCGCATCAGGCAGCCCTGGAAAAAGGTAATAAAGCGGATCCCCGGCCCATCAACGGTGCCACAGGATTCAAAGGAGTGAATGTGACCAATAACTGACATTGCGGTGGTTTCTCCAGATGTGGCCCATCCTGGGCCTGTATTGATGCACAGCTCAATGCCGGCTGTGTCGAGTCTGTTTTGGCTGTTATCCATTGAGTATAGACAGCAGGCAAAAGAGACTTCGGTAGAGAAGGTGTTAAAAAGGCCCCACTTACGTGGAGCCTTTATTCTACGCTTTTTCAGTCAGACAGGGAATTACATGGTCTGAGTGAAAGTACGGGTGATAACGTCCTGCTGCTGTTCTTTAGTCAGGGAGTTAAAACGTACTGCATAACCAGATACGCGGATGGTCAGCTGAGGATATTTCTCAGGGTGTTCCATTGCGTCCAGCAGCATTTCACGGTTCATGACGTTCACGTTCAGGTGCTGACCGCCTTCGATGGACGCTTCATGGTGGAAGTAACCATCCATCAGGCCTGCCAGGTTAGTCTTACGCACTTCGTCATCTTTACCCAGCGCATTCGGCACGATAGAGAAGGTATAGGAGATACCATCTTTCGCGTAGGCGAACGGCAGTTTTGCAACGGAGGTCAGAGAGGCAACAGCACCTTTCTGATCGCGGCCGTGCATCGGGTTAGCACCCGGTCCGAACGGCGCGCCAGCACGACGACCGTCTGGGGTGTTACCGGTTTTCTTACCATACACAACGTTAGAGGTGATGGTCAGAACAGACTGAGTCGGGATAGCGTTACGGTAAGTAGTGAGTTTCTGAATTTTCTTCATGAAACGTTCTACCAGGTCAACCGCCATATCATCAACGCGAGAGTCGTTGTTACCGAACTGCGGGTATTCGCCTTCGATTTCGAAGTCAACAGCCAGGCCGTCTTCGTCACGAATCGGTTTAACTTTCGCATATTTGATAGCAGACAGGGAGTCAGCCGCTACGGACAGACCAGCGATACCACACGCCATGGTGCGGATAACGTCACGGTCGTGCAGCGCCATCAGAGAGGCTTCGTAGCTGTACTTGTCGTGCATGTAGTGGATGATGTTCAGCGCGGTGACATACTGTTTAGCCAGCCAGTCCATGAAGTGATCCATGCGGTCCATCACTTCGTCGAAGTTCAGAACGTCGCCTTTGATCGGTTCAGATTTCGGACCAACCTGCATTTTCAGTTTTTCATCAACGCCGCCGTTGATTGCGTACAGCATGGTTTTCGCCAGGTTTGCACGCGCACCGAAGAACTGCATTTGTTTACCAACAACCATCGGGCTTACGCAGCAAGCGATAGCGTAGTCGTCGTTGTTGAAGTCCGGACGCATCAGGTCATCGTTCTCGTACTGCAGAGAAGAGGTATCGATGGACACTTTAGCGGCGAATTTCTTGAAGTTCAGCGGCAGTTTTTCAGACCACAGAACGGTGATGTTCGGCTCCGGAGACGGCCCCATGGTGTACAAGGTGTTCAGGAAGCGGAAGCTGTTTTTGGTAACCAGAGTACGGCCATCAACGCCCATACCGCCGATAGATTCAGTTGCCCAAATCGGGTCGCCGGAGAACAGTTCATCATACTCAGGGGTACGCAGGAAACGAACCATACGCAGTTTCATGACCAGGTGGTCAATCATTTCCTGAGCGTCTTGCTCGCTGATTTTGCCTGCTTTCAGGTCACGTTCGATGTACGCATCCAGGAAGGTGGATACGCGACCGAAGGACATTGCTGCGCCGTTCTGGGATTTAACAGCGGCCAGGTAGCCGAAGTAAGTCCACTGGATAGCTTCCTGAGCGTTAGTTGCCGGACCGGAGATATCGCAACCGTATTTCGCTGCCATCTCTTTGATCTGACCCAGCGCGCGATGCTGCTCGGAGATCTCTTCACGCAGACGGATAGTCGCTTCCAGGTTTACGCCGTTTTCCAGATCGGACTGCAGAGAGACGAACTGAGCGTATTTGTCTTTCATCAGGAAGTCGATACCGTACAGCGCAACGCGACGGTAGTCACCGATGATACGACCACGGCCGTATGCGTCAGGCAGACCGGTCAGAACGCCGGATTTACGGCAGTTCAGGATATCTTTGGTGTAAACATCGAAAACGCCCTGGTTGTGGGTTTTGCGATATTCAGTGAAGATTTTTTTCAGCATCGGGTCCAGTTCGCGATTGTACGCTTTGCAGGAACCTTCAACCATTTTGATACCACCGAACGGGATGATCGCACGTTTCAGCGGCGCTTCGGTCTGCAGACCAACGATTTTCTCAAGGGCTTTGTTGATGTAGCCAGCATCGTGAGAGGTGATGGTGGAAGCAACGGAAGTGTCGAAATCAACAGGCGCGTGAGTGCGGTTTTCCTGTTTAACACCTTCCATTACTTTGTCCCACAGCGTGGTGGTGGCATCAGTTGCACCCGCCAGGAAGGACTCGTCACCCTCGTAAGGGGTGTAGTTTTTCTGGATGAAGTCACGTACGTTTACTTCATTCTGCCAGTCACCTTTAACAAAACCTTCCCAGGCTGTGGCTAATTTTTCATTAAGCTCGGACATGTAACACCTACCTTCTTAAGTGGATTTTTTATTTACTGCCTGAGACTTTCATCAATGATGAGCGTCGCCACGCAGATAAATGACCCAGTATGTCAACCCAACCAGCAATCCTCCACCAATGATATTCCCGATTGTTACCGGAATCAGATTATCGGTGATAAAGTTTACAATAGTCAGGTGAGAAAAACTTTCCGGGCTGGCGCCAACTGCGGTCCAGAACTCCGGGGTCGCGAAATGACGTATTACGATACCCATCGGGATCATAAACATATTTGCGATACTGTGCTCAAAGCCGCTGGCAACGAACATGCCTACCGGCAGAACCATAATGAGCGCTTTGTCCATCAGGCTGCGGCCGGAATAGCTCATCCATACGGCCAGGCAGACCATCAGGTTAGCCAGAATACCGAGGCAAACGGCTTCAATGAAGGTGTGATGCATTTTGTGGTCAGCAGTTTGCAGGACATTTAGCCCCCAGCCGCCGTTGGCGGTCATATACTCGCCGGATAACCACATTAGCAGGACAAACAGCAGGCAGCCAACCAGGTTGCCAATATAGACGTTCACCCAGTTGCGGGCCAGTTGACCCCAGCTGATGCGCCCGCTGGCTTTCGCGACGACAATCAGCACGGTAGAGGTGAAGAGGTCGGCGCCGCAAATGACGCAGAGTATCAGCCCTAGTGAGAAGCACATGCCCCCGATCAGTTTGGCGATACCGTACGGCATTGTCGCCGTGCCGGTCGTGGCGGTGATATAGAAGACGAAGGCGATGGAGATGAAGACACCTGCGGTAATCGCCAGATAGAATGTCTTAAGCGGATGTTTTGTCGCTTTATAGACGCCAGCCTCTTCGGCCACTTTGGCCATTGCAGCTGGAAGTAATAGATCAAAAGGGTTGTCAGCTTTCACACTAACTCTCTCTTTATTTATGTCGGCGACGAGATACTAACAAAGCATTATAGAAGAGAATTTGATATGGATCATATCTCGCCAGGCTTATAGGTCCGCAAAGTGTATGGTTTTACAGCGAATGCGGGGTAAAGTTTTGATTATCCTGATAAAAATAAAGTTTAAACTTTATAAAATGAGTTGAATTTTTTTATGCGGCCTCCCGAACAGCAGTTAATTAATATGGGGTAATTGCCAAAAAACGTAACAGTAATGCCTGGATAAATATAATTATATTTACCCAACTTTAACTTTATTATTACATTCAGGCTGCATTGCCGAAAAAATAATTACGGGGCAATGAAATCGCCCCGTAATATAACGTAGACCCATGAATAAGCCTACAGATTGTCGTACTACTTGCTGTTAATTCGACCAGTACGCCCGTTTGGCCCGCTGGAGCTTCTCATAGGCCGCTAACAGCGCCTGATGGGCAGGGAAAGCGTTAAGCGTGCCGTCCGCCGGCTGCAGCCCATAGAACGGGGCCTCGCCGCTAAGCGCCGCGCTGGCGGCTTCTACGGCATCCGCGCCGTACATCTTCACGAAGGCGTTGAGATATTGCAGCGGCTGGCGCTCATCTTCCTGCGCCAGCAGTAGCAGAGTCTGCAGGCAACGATAATAGTTGCGGCGCGCATCGCTAAAGACAGAACCGTTAAACTCGATGGTCCATTCGGTCCAGGAGAGAGCCTGGTCCAGATCGCCCCCGGCCAGCGCCAGCATCGCTTTCAGCTCGCCAATGCGCAGCGTGTACCAGCCATTATCTTTACCCGTGGCCAGACCAAGCAGTTCGCGTACGCGAGTGAAGTCGTCATGGCCTTCTTCATCAAGCTGCTCAATGAGATTCAGATAATCTTCTTTGTCCCATTCGCTGCCCGGCAGGGCGAGAAGAGTTTCACGCAGATGGCTGCCCATGCTGTTGTTAGCCAGCCACAGATCTTCGGCAGGGTAGATATCCGACATTCCGGGCACGATGATGCGGCAGGCATAGACCCCAAGGTGTTCATAATCCGCGATGTACACCTCTTTATCTTCCTCGCGGAAAATAGCCATCAGCGTAGCGAACTCTTCTTCCGTTGTGCCGGCGAAGCTCCAGTCGACAAAGGGATAGTCCGCATCCTGTTTAAACAGATCCCATGAGATCGAACCGCTTGAGTCGATAAAGTGCGTTTCGAGGTTGGTGTGTTCCGCCACTTCTTCATCATCGAAAGTAGGTGGCGTAAAGACATCCAGATCTTTCAGGCTACGCCCCTGCAGCAGTTCGGTCACGGTGCGCTCCAGCGCCACGCCAAAATCGGGATGCGCGCCGAACGAGGCAAAGCAGGTGCCGTTAGAGGGGTTAAACAGCACCACGCAAATGACCGGATATTTGCCACCGAGCGAGCCGTCATAGGCGAAAATAGGGAAGCCTTCTGCTTCCAGCTTCTCAATAGAGGCCACCACGCCCGGATAGCGCGCCAGCACGTCGGCGGGAATTTCCGGCAGGCTGATACGCTCGCTGATGATGCGGTTTTTGATGTGGCGCTCAAACACCTCGGAGAGGCCCTGAACCCGCGCTTCGTTACGGGTATTACCCGCAGACATGCCGTTGGAGACATACAGGTTGCCGATGATGTTCATCGGAATATAGACCGTTTGCTCATCTGACTGCCGGGTAAACGGCAGGGCGCAAATGCCACGCTGTTCGTTGCCGGATTGCAAATCCACCAGCATACCGGCGGCAAGCTCATTGTCCGGGTCATAAAAAGCACGCAGACGCGCGTCCAGCATCCCCTCCGGCAGCGAATCATCCTCGGTCAGCGGGAACCATTTTTCATTAGGGTAATGAACGAACGGGCCATTGGCGATATCGTCGCCCAGCCAGAAATCAGCAAAAAAGTAGTTAGTAGAGAGACGTTCGAAATATTCGCCCAGCGCGGAAGCCAGCGCCGCTTTTTTCGTTGCGCCTTTGCCGTTGGTAAAGCACAGCGCGCACTCTTTATCGCGAATATGCACTGACCAGACGTTCGGCACCGGATTCAGCCAGGAGGCCTCTTCAATATTAAAGCCGAGATCGAGCAGTTTTTGCTGGAAGCGAGCGATGGAATCTTCCAGAGCGGCATCTTTGCCGGGGATATAGGTTTGCGTCATAGCAGTCACTTTTTTTGTACGTAAAGCGGGCGATCATACGGGTTTTACGTGGCAGGCGCTATCTTCGCTTTCCTGACGGCGAAAATAAAAGTTTTGTCTATGCTTTAAGTACCTAACCAATTGTTAAGGCATAAGAAAATGAAAGCGTTTGATTTGCAAAGGATGGCGCTGGATAAGGTTCCGCTGGAGTTCCTGGGAGAGGTGGCGCTGCGTAGTCTCTACACTTTTGTGCTGGTCTTCCTGTTTCTGAAAATTACCGGTCGGCGCGGCGTGCGCCAGATGTCGCTTTTTGAAGTATTGATCATTCTGACGCTGGGTTCGGCGGCGGGGGACGTTGCCTTTTATGACGATGTGCCGATGCTGCCTGTGCTGGTGGTTTTTATCACCCTGGCGGCGCTGTACCGGCTGGTAATGTGGCTGATGTCCCACAGCGAAAAGCTCGAAGACCTCCTTGAAGGGAAGCCGGCGATTATCGTCGAAGAGGGGGAGCTGGCCTGGGAAAAGCTCGGCGCGGAGAATATGACGGAATTTGAGTTTTTCATGGAGCTGCGCAACAGCGGGGTCGATCATCTGGGGCAGGTGCGGTTGGCTATCCTTGAGACCAACGGTCAGCTAAGCGTCTATTACTATGCGGATAAAGATACCCGGCCGGGGTTATGTATCCTGCCCGTGGAATTTGCGCCGCGCTATAAAGTCATTCCTGAAGACGGAGAGTACGCGTGCGTTCAGTGCAGTAAAATTTACCCGCTGCGTGCCGGGGATCATCAATTATGTCCGCGCTGCGCAAATCCAGAATGGTCGAAGGCCAGCCGCGGAATACGCATCTCCTGACAGCCATTTTGTCGGTTTTGTTACGCTTCGCTGGAAGAATCTTTTGTGTGATCGGGCTCGCCTTTTTGGGGCGGCCCGTTTTAGCCATTGCGGCGCGTGTCACTGAATGATAAAACCGATATCCACAGTTATTACTTATGGCTTCTAGCGTGGTGAGGGGAAATGGCTCAGGTCTTTAATTTCAGTTCAGGTCCGGCAATGTTACCGGTGGATGTGCTTAAACTGGCTCAGCAAGAGCTTTGCGACTGGCACGGTCTTGGTACGTCGGTCATGGAAATCAGCCATCGTGGTAAAGAGTTTATTCAGGTGGCGGAAGAGGCAGAAAAGGATTTTCGCGATCTGCTGAATATCCCGGCGAATTACAAAGTTTTATTCTGCCACGGCGGCGGCCGCGGCCAGTTTTCAGCCATTCCGCTGAACATTCTGGGGGATAAGACCACAGCCGACTATGTTGACGCCGGTTACTGGGCGGCAAGCGCGGTAAAAGAAGCCAAAAAATACTGCACGCCGCATGTTATCGACGCGAAAGTTACCGTTGACGGCAAGCGCGCGGTAAAACCGATGAGCGAATGGCAGCTTTCCAAGGGCGCAGCCTATCTGCACTACTGCCCGAATGAAACTATTGACGGCATCGCCATCAATGAAATGCCGCAGTTTAGCGACGATGTGGTGGTGACGGCCGATTTCTCCTCCACGATTCTTTCCGGCCCGCTTGATGTCAGCCGTTTTGGCATCATTTACGCCGGCGCGCAGAAGAACATTGGCCCTGCGGGCCTGACGCTGGTCATCGTGCGTGAAGACCTGCTGGGTAAAGCCCAGAGCGCCTGTCCTTCTATTCTGGATTACACCATCCTTGCGGAAAACGACTCCATGTTTAACACGCCGCCGACCTTCGCCTGGTATCTCTCCGGGCTGGTGTTTAAGTGGGTGAAAAACAATGGCGGCGTAGCGGCGATGGATAAGGTTAACCAGCAAAAATCCGAGCTGCTGTATAGCACCATTGATAACAGCGACTTCTACCGCAACGACGTGGCTAAACTTAACCGTTCGCGTATGAACGTGCCGTTCCAGCTGGCGGACAGCGCACTGGATAAGCTCTTCCTTGAAGAATCTTTCGCCGCCGGTCTCCATGCCCTGAAAGGCCACCGCGTGGTGGGCGGTATGCGAGCCTCAATCTACAATGCGATGCCGTTGGAAGGCGTACAAGCGCTCACCGAGTTCATGAAGGATTTCGAGCGTCGCCACGGCTAATAAGCGTTTCTTTTGCATCCCCACAGCCTGCCTGTGGGGTTTTTATTTCTGTTCTGAGAGTTGATCTACATGGAATCCCTGACGTTACAACCCATCGCGCGGGTCGATGGCACCATCAATCTGCCCGGCTCTAAAAGCGTGTCGAACCGTGCGTTGCTGCTGGCGGCATTAGCCCATGGCACCACCGTCCTGACCAACCTGCTGGACAGCGATGACGTTCGTCATATGCTTAATGCCCTGAGCGCGTTGGGCGTCAGCTATACCCTTTCGGCCGATCGTACCCGCTGCGAAATCACCGGTAACGGCGGCGCGCTGCAGGCGAAAGAGGCCGTTGAGCTTTTCCTTGGCAATGCGGGAACGGCGATGCGTCCACTGGCGGCGGCGCTGTGCCTTGGACACAATGATATTGTGCTGACAGGCGAGCCGCGCATGAAGGAGCGTCCTATTGGCCATCTGGTTGATGCGCTACGGCAGGGCGGGGCGCAAATCGACTACCTGGAGCAGGAAAACTACCCGCCTTTGCGTCTGCGCGGCGGCTTCAACGGCGGCAGCGTCGCGGTCGACGGCAGCGTTTCAAGCCAGTTTTTAACGGCGCTGTTGATGACCGCGCCGCTGGCTTCTCAGGACACCATTATTACGATCAAAGGCGATCTGGTGTCTAAGCCCTATATCGACATTACGCTCCATCTGATGAAGACCTTCGGGGTGACGGTGGATAACCAAAACTACCAGCGTTTTGTCGTACAGGGCGGTCAACGCTACCGCTCGCCGGGGCAGTATCTGGTGGAGGGCGATGCCTCATCCGCCTCCTATTTCCTTGCAGCGGCGGCAATCAAGGGCGGCACCGTCAAGGTCACCGGTATCGGGCGCGGCAGCGTTCAGGGCGACATCCGCTTTGCCGACGTGCTGGAAAAAATGGGCGCGCAAATCACCTGGGGCGACGATTTTATCGCCTGTACGCGCGGTGAACTCAATGCAATAGATATGGATATGAACCATATCCCCGATGCCGCAATGACCATCGCCACCGCCGCGCTGTTCGCCCGTGGCACGACCACGCTGCGCAATATCTATAACTGGCGGGTTAAAGAGACCGATCGCCTGTATGCGATGGCGACGGAACTGCGTAAAGTTGGCGCGGAAGTGGAAGAGGGCGAAGACTACATTCGCGTGACCCCGCCTGCGCATCTCCAGTTTGCGGAAATCGGCACGTATAACGATCACCGCATGGCGATGTGCTTTTCGCTGGTGGCGCTGTCCGATACGCCTGTAACTATCCTCGATCCTAAATGCACGGCGAAAACCTTCCCCGACTACTTTGAGCAGCTGGCGCGCATAAGCACCCCGGCCTGATTATCTTTTATCCTTCCTGACGCCGACTTTACCGTCGGCGTTTTATTTTCCTCGCTTGCTGCTTTCTATTCTGAATGGTATTTTCTCGGTGAGTTTTCTTAACTCAATGTTTTATATGATTTTATTATAATTGATCAACGGATGATTCACATGAAGAATACTAAAATGCTGCTGGCATTGGCGATTTCAACGGTAATGCTGGTGGGATGTAAGAACATGGATGCCAACATGTTAACCAGCTCCGGCATGTCCGCCTTTAAAGCGGCGACGCTGACCGATGCAGATGTTAAGGCACTCTCTAACGATGCATGTAAAGAGATGGACGCCACAAACAAAATCGCGGGCGCTTCCAGCAAATATACCAAGCGTTTAAATAAAATTGCGAAGGCGCTGGGCAACAAAGCTGACGGTACGCCGGTCAATTACAAAGTTTATCTCACTTCCGATGTCAACGCCTGGGCGATGGCTAACGGCTGCGTCCGCGTTTATAGCGGCCTGATGGATATGATGACTGATAACGAAGTCGAGGCGGTGCTGGGGCACGAAATCGGCCACGTGGCGCTGGGCCACTCCCGTAAAGCAATGCAGGCGGAATATGCCACCATTGCCGCGCGTGACGCCATCTCCGCGACCAGCGGCGTTGCCTCGCAGCTGTCCAAATCGCAGCTTGGCGATCTGGCAAACGGCGTCGTGAACTCGGCGTTTTCCCGCAGCCAGGAGTCTGACGCAGATGACTACTCCTACGATCTGCTGAAAAAACGCGGTATCAAAACCGAAGGTCTGGTAACCAGCTTCGAAAAACTGGCCAGCATGGATTCCGGCCACGCTAAATCGCTGTTTGATTCCCATCCGCCTTCAGCGGAACGCGCGCAGCATATCCGCGATCGCATTGCTGCAGATAAAAAGTAAAGTAGTGTCACTTCCGGGCTGGATCTCTTCCAGCCCACTATAATTGCGCAAACCTTCTCCTTTCAGGACGATTAATCCGGTTATTTGCATCCGGGAGTAACGGTTGTGGACGTTGCAGCGTATAATGCGCGGCGTTTACGTTTACGGTATGCCTTAATGAAGGAGAAAAAGATGACGGCAATAGCCCCGGTAATTACCATTGATGGGCCAAGCGGTGCGGGGAAAGGCACCCTGTGCAAAGCAATGGCGGAAGCATTGCAATGGCATCTACTGGATTCAGGCGCAATTTATCGCGTGCTGGCGCTGGCGGCGCTGCACCATCACGTTGATGTGACCTCAGAAGAGGTACTGGTTCCGCTGGCCGCGCACCTCGATGTGCGCTTCGTCTCGACGGACGGCAACCTTGAAGTCATCCTTGAAGGCGAAGACGTCAGCGGGGAAATTCGCACCCAGGAGGTCGCTAACGCCGCGTCTCAGGTAGCCGCATTCCCGCGCGTGCGTGAGGCGCTTTTACGTCGGCAGCGCGCTTTTCGGGAAGCGCCGGGTCTGATTGCCGACGGGCGCGACATGGGCACGGTGGTTTTCCCCGACGCGCCGGTAAAAATTTTCCTCGACGCCTCCTCTGAGGAGCGCGCGCACCGCCGTATGCTGCAGTTGCAGGAGAAGGGCTTTAGTGTTAACTTTGAACGCCTTTTGGCCGAGATCAAAGAACGCGACGATCGTGACCGTAACCGGCCCGTCGCGCCGCTTGTTCCCGCTGCCGATGCTTTAGTTCTGGATTCTACCAGTTTAAGCATTGAGCAAGTGATTGAAAAAGCGCTACACTACGCGCGCCAAAAATTGGCTCTCGCTTAAGGGCGACCGAATTAGCAGTACCCCCGTTGCAATGGAATGACAGCGGGTATGTCAAACAACCCCATCCGGCACGGAGCCAGATGGACGTTAAATATGAAACCTGAAGATTAAACATGACTGAATCTTTTGCTCAACTGTTTGAAGAATCCTTAAAAGAAATCGAAACCCGTCCGGGTTCCATCGTTCGCGGTGTTGTTGTTGCTATCGACAAAGACGTAGTACTGGTTGACGCCGGTCTGAAATCTGAGTCCGCCATCCCGGCTGAGCAGTTCAAAAACGCCCAGGGCGAACTGGAAATCCAGGTGGGTGACGAAGTTGACGTTGCTCTGGATGCAGTAGAAGACGGCTTCGGTGAAACCCTGCTGTCCCGTGAGAAAGCTAAACGTCACGAAGCATGGATCACGCTGGAAAAAGCTTACGAAGATGCTGAAACTGTTACCGGTGTTATCAACGGCAAAGTTAAGGGCGGCTTCACTGTTGAGCTGAACGGTATTCGCGCGTTCCTGCCAGGTTCACTGGTAGACGTTCGTCCGGTGCGCGACACGCTGCACCTGGAAGGCAAAGAGCTTGAATTCAAAGTCATCAAGCTGGACCAGAAACGCAACAACGTCGTTGTTTCTCGTCGTGCCGTTATCGAATCCGAAAACAGCGCAGAGCGCGATCAGCTGCTGGAAAACCTGCAGGAAGGCATGGAAGTTAAAGGTATCGTTAAGAACCTCACTGACTACGGTGCATTCGTTGATCTGGGCGGCGTTGACGGCCTGCTGCACATCACCGATATGGCATGGAAACGCGTTAAGCATCCGAGCGAAATCGTAAACGTTGGCGACGAAATCACTGTTAAAGTGCTGAAATTCGATCGCGAGCGTACCCGTGTATCTCTGGGCCTGAAACAGCTGGGCGAAGATCCGTGGGTAGCTATCGCTAAACGTTATCCGGAAGGGACTAAACTGACCGGTCGCGTAACCAACCTGACTGACTACGGCTGCTTCGTTGAAATCGAAGAAGGCGTTGAAGGCCTGGTTCACGTTTCCGAAATGGACTGGACCAACAAAAACATCCACCCGTCCAAAGTTGTTAACGTTGGCGACGTAGTGGAAGTCATGGTTCTGGATATCGACGAAGAACGTCGTCGTATCTCCCTGGGCCTGAAACAGTGCAAAGCTAACCCGTGGCAGCAGTTCGCGGAAACCCACAACAAGGGTGACCGTGTTGAAGGTAAAATCAAGTCTATCACTGACTTCGGTATCTTCATCGGCCTGGACGGCGGCATCGACGGTCTGGTTCACCTGTCTGACATCTCCTGGAACGTTGCAGGCGAAGAAGCAGTACGTGAATACAAAAAAGGCGACGAAATCGCTGCCGTTGTTCTGCAGGTTGACGCAGAGCGTGAGCGTATCTCCCTGGGCGTTAAACAGCTCGCAGAAGATCCGTTCAACAACTGGGTTGCTCTGAACAAGAAAGGCGCTATCGTAACCGGTAAAGTGACTGCAGTTGACGCGAAAGGCGCAACCGTAGAACTGGCTGACGGCGTTGAAGGTTACCTGCGTGCTTCTGAAGCATCCCGTGACCGCGTTGAAGACGCAACTCTGGTTCTGAGCGTTGGCGACGACGTTGAAGCTAAATTCACCGGTGTTGACCGTAAAAACCGCGCAATCAGCCTGTCTGTACGTGCGAAAGACGAAGCTGACGAGAAAGATGCTATCGCAACTGTTAACAGCAAACAGGAAGACGGCAACTTCTCCAACGCAATGGCAGAAGCCTTCAAAGCAGCTAAAGGCGAGTAATATTTCGCAATACTTTACGCGTCAGGATAGCGTTCTGCACGTAGCCCCGGTGAATAGCCGGGGTGAAGTCAAAAAGCAGATGCAGCCGATGCGTGAAGTATGACGAGTATACTTGACAGATTACAGATTTCGTCCTGTAATCAAGCACAAAGGGCGGCTAAGGCCGCCCTTGTTCAAGCTGTTAAGCTCATTTGCCTTGAAGGAAACCGGAGGAATCATGACCAAGTCAGAATTGATTGAAAGACTTGCCAGCCAGCAATCGCATATTCCTGCGAAAGCCGTGGAAGACGCGGTTAAAGAGATGCTGGAGCATATGGCCTCTACTCTTGCCCAGGGTGAGCGTATTGAGATCCGCGGTTTCGGCAGTTTTTCTCTGCACTATCGTGCACCTCGCACCGGACGTAATCCAAAAACAGGCGATAAAGTGGATCTGGAAGGAAAATATGTTCCTCACTTTAAGCCGGGTAAAGAGTTACGTGACCGCGCCAATATTTATGAATAAGTTTTAACGCGTTAAAACTTCTCAGCAAAGAAAGCACCGACTGGTGCTTTTTTTGTCTCCGCCATTCCTTACCTGTAAAGCGGCTCGCAAAACCCTGCACCGTTGACGGCAACGACAGCGGTTCTCTTCGCGCCTCGCCGCATACCCATTAAAAGCCCCCCGACATGTCATGCCATCTGTAGCACACTCCCGGCAACAAGGAGGTACAGATGTCATTAACCGCGCTGGCGCTCTGTCTGAACATCGGGCTATTGCCGCTACTTTTTCTGCCCACATTGCCGGATGTGAAATATGTCTGGGCAATTGTCTGCTGCGGCGTGCTGCTCGGGAGTTGTCCGCACCGTGTTCTGCGCTATAGCGGAATCACTCTGCTTTTTCTGGCATGGGGCGTGCTGGCGGGCTTAACCGCGCTGTGGCCAACTCTCCACCTGACGGGGGCGAATCGCGACGTTCAGGTTGTCATTACTGCCACCGATGGCGAGACGACCCACCGGGCAAACATCACCCATCTGGATGGAAAACGCATTTTTCCGCCTCAGGGTATGACCTTGTACGGCCAGTATCTACCGCAGGCGGTCTGCGCCGGGCAGCGCTGGGAGATGACTGTTCGGGCGCGCGCGGTTCACGGCCAGCTCAACGATGGCGGCTTTGACACCCAGCGCTATGCGCTGGCTTCTCACTCGCCGCTCAGCGGCCGCTTTGTTGCTGCGCAGGTTATAGATGCGCGCTGTAGCTGGCGTGGCCGCTATCTACAGTCGTTACGCGAGGCGCTGGCCCCTTATCCGTGGCAGCAGGTCATGCTGGCGCTGGGAATGGGAGAGCGCGCGGCGCTGGATAGAGAAGTAAAAGATATTATGCGCCATACCGGAACCGCCCACCTGATGGCGATTTCCGGGTTACATATTGCGCTTGCCGCGATGCTCGCTGCCGGGCTGATTCGCGGCCTGCAGTTTTGCGGCCCCGCCCGGTGGATAAGCTGGCGGATACCGCTCCTGGGCGGCGTTGCCTGCGCGCTCTTTTACGCGGGCTTAACCGGGATGCAGCCACCGGCTTTTCGCACCGCGGTTTCGCTGATCGTCTGGGCGGCGCTACGCCTTTCCGGCCGACAGTGGTCATCCTGGCAGGTCTGGCTATGCTGCGTGGCGGGGATTTTGTTTATCGACCCGCTGGCAATATTGTCGCAAAGCCTGTGGCTTTCCGCTTTCGCGGTGGCGGCGCTGATTTTCTGGTATCAGTGGCTCCCGCTACGTATCCGGCACCTGCCATGGTGGGGGCGAACGCTGGCAAACCTGGTTTTTCTGCAGGTGGGGATGACCCTTTTACTGCTGCCGCTGCAGATCCTCACCTTCCACGGCACTAGCCTGAGTTCGCTGGCGGCGAATCTGCTGGCGGTGCCGCTGATTACCTTTATCACCGTGCCGCTTATCCTTTTGGGCATGCTACTGCACCTTACAGGCCCCGGGGGGGTAGAGCATGCGTTATGGTATCTGGCCAATGGTTCGCTTGCCGGGCTGTTCTGGTTTCTTCGCGCGCTGCCCTACGGCTGGCTTGATATTGATGCGCGCTGGCTGGGCGTAAGCTGGCTTCCGTGGCTTGCGCTTATCATGATGAGATTACGCCTCTGGCGGCACCATCCGGCGCTGACGTTAATCGCTGTGCTCGTTTGTAGCCAACCTTTCTGGCGTCCTCAGCGTGCAGAACAATGGTCAGTACATATGCTGGATGTCGGACAGGGGCTGGCGATCGTGATTGCGCGTAATGGCAGGGCCATTTTGTATGATACCGGCCCCGCATGGCCCGGCGGTGATAGCGCGCAGCAGCTTATTACCCCCTGGCTACGCTGGCATCACCTTAAACCGGAGGGAATTATCCTCAGCCACGAGCATCTCGATCATCGCGGCGGGCTGAATACCTTACTGAATGACTGGCCTGGCTTATGGGTACGTAGCCCGCTGCTCTGGCACGGGCATCTTCCCTGTTTCCGCGGCGAACGCTGGGCGTGGCAGGGGCTTACCTTCACTGCGCACTGGCCCATAAAGGCGGCGCCGATGCACGGCAATAACCGCTCCTGCGTCGTAAAAGTGGATGACGGGCAGCAGAGTATTTTGCTGACCGGCGATATCGAAGCGGCGGGGGAGTTAGCGATGATAAAGCGTTACTGGCAGCATCTGCAGGCTACACTTATCCAGGTGCCTCACCACGGGAGCAACACCTCATCCATTTTACCCTTTATTCAGCGGGTAAACGGCAGGGCCGCGCTGGCCTCGGCTTCGCGTTACAACAGCTGGCGGCTGCCCTCATACAAGGTGAAAAAGCGCTATCTGGAGCAGGGATACCGCTGGCTTGATACGCCGCATCAGGGGCAAATCACCCTCAACTTTTCGCCTCAGGGGTGGGAAATCTTAAGCTTACGCGATCAGATTTTGCCCCGTTGGTATCATCAGTGGTTTGGCGTCCCTGGAGATAACGGGTAGAATATGCGGCTATTTCAACAAATGCTGGTTTTTTGAATGCATAACGATAAAGATCTCTCAACATGGCAAACATTCCGCCGACTCTGGCCTATCATTGCGCCGTTTAAAGCGGGTTTATTCGTGTCGGGAGTAGCGTTAATTCTCAACGCAGCCAGCGATACTTTCATGCTATCGCTCCTTAAACCATTACTGGATGATGGTTTTGGTAAAACAGATCGCTCAGTGTTGCTGTGGATGCCGCTGGTGGTTATTGGGCTGATGATTTTACGCGGTATCACCAGTTATATTTCAAGTTATTGTATTTCCTGGGTTTCGGGCAAAGTGGTGATGACCATGCGTCGCCGCCTGTTCAGCCATATGATGGGGATGCCCGTCGCTTTCTTTGATAAACAATCTACCGGGACGCTTCTCTCCCGCATCACCTACGATTCAGAACAGGTTGCTTCGTCTTCTTCCAGCGCATTGATTACCGTGGTCCGTGAAGGCGCGTCAATCATCGGCCTGTTCATAATGATGTTCTACTACAGCTGGCAGCTTTCGCTCATTCTGATTGTGCTGGCGCCGATTGTCTCTTTCGCTATTCGTGTGGTGTCAAAACGCTTCCGCAATATCAGTAAGAATATGCAGAACACCATGGGCCAGGTGACAACCAGCGCGGAACAGATGCTCAAGGGCCATAAAGAAGTGCTGATGTTTGGCGGCCAGCAGGTTGAGACCAGCCGCTTTGATAAAGTCAGCAATAAAATGCGCTTGCAGGGAATGAAAATGGTTTCGGCGTCGTCAATCTCTGACCCGATTATCCAGCTTATCGCCTCACTGGCGCTGGCCTTTGTGCTTTATGCCGCCAGCTTCCCGAGCGTGATGGAGACCCTGACGGCCGGTACCATTACAGTTGTCTTCTCCTCCATGATTGCGCTGATGCGTCCGCTGAAATCGCTGACCAACGTCAACGCCCAGTTCCAGCGCGGCATGGCGGCCTGCCAGACGTTATTTGCTATCCTGGACAGCGAGCAGGAAAAAGATGAAGGTTCGCTGGTTATCGACCGGGCAAAAGGCGACGTTGAGTTTCGCAATGTCACGTTCACCTATCCTGGCCGCGAAACCCCGGCGCTGCGCAATATTAATCTCAGTATTCCGGCGGGGAAAACCGTGGCGCTGGTGGGCCGCTCCGGCTCCGGCAAATCAACCATGGCCAGCCTGATTACGCGCTTTTATGACATCGATGAAGGGGAAATCCTGATGGATGGTCATGATCTGCGTGAATATAAGCTGACCTCGTTACGTAATCAGGTGGCGCTCGTTTCGCAAAACGTCCATCTCTTTAATGACACCGTGGCCAACAACATCGCCTACGCCCGCACCGAAGAGTACAGCCGTGCGCAGATAGAGCAGGCGGCGAAAATGGCCTATGCCATGGACTTTATCAATAAGATGGATAATGGCCTGGATACGGTGATCGGTGAAAACGGCGTGCTGCTCTCCGGCGGGCAGCGTCAGCGTATTGCCATTGCCCGCGCCCTGCTGCGCGACAGCCCAATCCTGATTCTGGACGAAGCGACCTCGGCGCTGGATACCGAATCCGAACGCGCCATTCAGGCAGCGCTGAATGAACTGCAGAAGAACCGTACGTCGCTGGTGATTGCCCACCGCCTCTCGACTATCGAACAGGCGGATGAAATCGTGGTGATCGAGGACGGGCGTATCGTTGAGCGGGGCAACCATGCCGCGCTTCTTGAGCAGCGCGGCGTGTATGCCCAGCTGCACAAAATGCAGTTCGGCGAATGATTGCCCGTATCTGGTCCGGCGAATCGCCGCTCTGGCTGCTGCTGCTGCCGCTCTCCTGGCTCTATGGCCTGGTGAGCGGCCTTATCCGTCTTAGCTGGCGGCTGGGGCTGAAAAAAGCGTGGCGTGCTCCCGTACCGGTGGTGGTGGTAGGGAATCTTACCGCTGGTGGCAACGGCAAAACGCCGGTGGTTATCTGGCTGGTGGAGCAGCTGCAACAGCGTGGCGTGAGGGTGGGCGTGGTCTCCCGCGGTTACGGCGGGAAAGCGGCGCGCTACCCTCTGTTGCTTACCCCGCAGACCACCAGCGCAGAAGCGGGCGATGAGCCGGTACTGATTTATCAGCGTACTGGCGCGCCGGTAGCGGTATCGCCAGCCCGCGTCGAGGCGGTACAGGCGCTGCTGGCAAACCATACGGTAGAGATGGTCATTACCGATGACGGTTTGCAGCATTACCGACTGCAGCGCGATAAAGAGATTGTGGTGATTGATGGTGAGCGCCGCTTCGGCAATGGCTGGTGGCTGCCTGCCGGCCCGATGCGTGAGCGGGCATCCCGTCTGAAAACGGTCGACGCCATCATTACCAACGGCGGGGTAGCGCAGCCGGGTGAAATCCCCATGCGGCTACAGCCAGGACTGGCGGTGAATTTACGCACTGGCGAGCAGCGAAGCGTTAGCGAACTGCCGCGGCTGGTGGCGATGGCGGGCATTGGTCATCCGCCGCGTTTTTTCGCCACTTTGCAGGCATGCGGCGCGCCGGTGGAAAAAACCGTTGCGCTGGCCGACCATCAGGCGCTGACAGAACAGGACGTTTCGGCGCTGCTCGCGCCGGGGCAAAGCCTGATCATGACTGAGAAAGACGCCGTTAAATGCCGCGCCTTCGCCGGAGCGAACTGGTGGTATCTGCCGGTTGACGCGCATTTCCCCGATGCGCAGGCGCAAGAACTGTTGCAGCAACTGTTAACGCTGGCGCGCTAGGTGACATTGCGCCGCAAACTGGAGCCGGAAAGCCTATGTCTGTGCCGCATCTTTCACTGCAAACTGCCCGCAACTTACACCTTGCTGCCCAGGGCTTACTGAAAAAGCCCTCCCGCCGGGCCAGACCCGGCGATGTGCTGGCCACTATCCAGCGCATGTCGCTCCTGCAAATCGATACGATTAACATTGTCGCCCGCAGCCCCTACCTGGTGCTCTTTAGTCGGCTGGGGGATTACCCGTCCCACTGGCTGGATGAAGCGCTGAAAAAGGGTGAATTGATGGAGTACTGGGCGCACGAGGCCTGCTTTTTGCCGCGTAGCGACTTTCACCTTGTCCGCCACCGTATGCTTGCCCCGGATAAAATGGGCTGGAAATATCGCCGGGAGTGGATGGAAGAACACGCCGCGGAAATTGACGCGCTGATTGCCCACATCCAGCAAAACGGCCCGGTACGATCCGCCGATTTTGAGCACCCTCGCAAAGGTGCCAGCGGCTGGTGGGAGTGGAAACCGCATAAGCGGCATCTGGAAGGGCTGTTTACCGCGGGGAAAGTGATGGTCATCGAGCGGCGTAACTTTCAGCGCGTCTACGATCTTACACACCGGGTTATGCCGGAGTGGGATGATGAGCGCGACCTTCTGTCGCCCCAGCACGCTGAACGGCTGATGGTGGAAAATAGCGCCCGTAGCCTTGGGCTGTTTCGCGCCCAGTGGCTGGCGGATTACTACCGCCTGCGCCTGCCAGGCTTGCCTGGCATACTTGAACATTTACAGGAAAAAGGGGCGATTGTTCCCGTTAATGTTGAAAAGCTGGGCCCTGCCTGGCTGCATACGGCGCTGTTGTCGCTGCTTGATAACAACCCTGTCGCAACGCACAGCGCGGTGCTTTCCCCCTTCGACCCGGTTGTCTGGGACAGAAAGCGCGCCGAACAGCTATTTGATTTTAGCTACCGGCTGGAGTGCTACACCCCGGCGGCGAAGCGGCAGTACGGCTATTTTGTATTGCCGCTGCTGCATCGTGGCAGGCTGGTAGGGCGCATGGATGCCAAAATGCATCGCAAAGAGGCGAGGCTTGAAGTTATCTCTCTTTATCTGGAAGCTGGTATTAAGCCCGGCGCGTCGCTGGAAAAGGGGCTGACGTCAGCCATTGTCGACTTTGCCCGCTGGCAGGGGGCGCAGCGCATCACTTTCGGGCTGTTGCCTGACGACCTGTTCACCGCTTATCGGCAGGGCCTTGAAATAGACGCGGCCTGATAAGCGACTATGGTAAGATTCACCCACTCTGTTTCAGATCCATCAGGAGGAAACATGGATCATCGTTTACTGGAAATTATTGCCTGCCCGGTATGTAACGGCAAACTTTACTACAGCCAGGATAAACAGGAACTTATTTGCAAAGTTGATAGCCTTGCTTACCCCGTGCGCGAGGGTATTCCGGTGCTACTGGAAAACGAAGCCCGTTCATTAACAGAAGAAGAGACCAGACCATGAGTTTTGTTGTCATTATTCCGGCACGCTATGCCTCCACCCGTTTGCCGGGTAAACCGTTAGTTGATATCAATGGTAAACCCATGGTGGTGCATGTGCTGGAGCGCGCGCGCGAATCTGGCGCCGCGCGTATTATTGTGGCGACGGATCATGATGAAGTCGCGCGTGCGGTCGAAGCGGCAGGCGGCGAGGTCTGCATGACCCGCGCTGACCACCAGTCCGGTACCGAACGCCTGGCGGAAGTGGTTGAGAAGTGCGGCTTTAGCGACGATACGGTGATTGTGAATGTGCAGGGCGATGAGCCGATGATCCCGCCTTCGATCATTCGTCAGGTGGCTGAAAACCTGGCCGCGCGCGATGTCGGTATGGCGACGCTGGCGGTGCCGGTTCACAGCGCCGAAGAGGCCTTCAACCCGAACGCGGTGAAAGTAGTCACCGACGCCCAGGGCTACGCGCTCTATTTTTCCCGCGCCACCATTCCCTGGGATCGCGATCGCTTTGCCGCTTCCCGCGAGACCATCGGCGATACTTTCCTGCGCCACATTGGTATTTACGGTTACCGCGCCGGGTTCATTCGCCGCTATGTTAACTGGCAGCCAAGCCCGCTGGAAAACATTGAGATGCTCGAGCAGCTTCGCGTGCTGTGGTACGGCGAAAAAATTCACGTTGCCGTGGCGACTGAAATCCCGGGAACGGGTGTGGACACGCCAGAAGATCTTGAGCGCGTACGCGCCGAGATGCGCTAGTTTCTTCTTTCATCCCCTCCCGCCGGAGGGGATTTGCGTTTTTGCCGCAAATTCCCCGCTTGTTTGATCTCATCAGGGTGACATCCCTCTGTCAGGCGCTCATTATAAAGGCATTATGCTTTTTGAGGGCAATCAGCTATGGAACAACTGCGTGCTGAGCTCAGCCATTTGCTGGGCGAAAAACTAAGCCGCATGGAGTGCGTTAGCGAACGGGCGGATACGACGCTGTGGTCGCTGTACGACAGCCAGGGGAACCCCATGCCGTTGATGGCGAGAAGCTTTTCCACGCCGGGGCTGGCGCGCCAGCTGGCGTGGAAAATCTCAATGCTTGCGCGCAGCGGCACGGTGCGTATGCCGGTTGTCTATGGCGTGATGACCCATGAAGAGCACCCCGGCCCGGATGTGCTGCTGATTGAGCGTTTACGCGGCGTGCCGGTAGAAGCCCCGGCGCGCACGCCGGAGCGCTGGGAACAGCTTAAAGATCAAATTGTCGAGGGGCTGCTGGCCTGGCACCGGCAGGATAGCCGCGGCTGCGTGGGCACCGTAGACAGCACGCAGGAAAATATCTGGCCGTCGTGGTACCGCCAGCGCGTGGAGGTGCTCTGGACCACCCTCAACCAGTA
>NZ_HE578945.1:1707228-1732660 GCF_000321045.1 Phytobacter massiliensis JC163 | reverse complement strand
CGCAACACGGGCCTCACCATGCAGGACCGGCGCATTCTGTTTCGCACGCGCGAATGCCTGCCCGCCCTGTTTGAAGGGTTTAACGATAACTGCGTGCTGGTGCACGGCAATTTTAACCTGCGCAGCATGTTAAAAGACGCCCGCAGCGACCAGTTGGTGGCGATGGTCGGGCCAGGTATTATGCTGTGGGCGCCGCGTGAGTACGAACTGTTCCGCCTGGCGGACAGCCCGCTGGCGGAGAGCCTCTTCTGGCATTATCTGCAGCGCGCGCCGGTGGCTGAGTCCTTTATGTGGCGGCGCTGGCTCTACCTGTTATGGGATGAAGTGGCGCAGCTGGTCAATACCGGCCGCTTTAATCGCGCCAGCTTTGACCTGGCGGCCAAATCACTGCTTCCCTGGCTCGCCTGAATCGCCTTTCAGCCACTGCCACACTCTCCCCAGCGTTTCATAACCTGCCCGGTCGCTATGCATCAGCCACACCGGGGAGGGAATGACCCGTTCCCAGAGATTGAGTGGAGAATCGATCGCCAGCTGGTTTGCCGGCGCGGGCAGGGGGTTAAGACCCGCATTGCGAAAGAAAATCATGGCGCGGGGCATATGTGACGCTGAGGTCACCAGCAAAAATGGCGCATCGCCAATGGCCTGCTTAACGGCAGCGGCTTCTTCTTCGGTATCTTTTGGCGATGTCAGGGTAATGATATCGCTGCGCGGCACGCCGAGGCTTTCCGCCACTCGCGCGCTCGTCTCCGCCGCGCTCACCGGATTGCTGCCTGCCGCCCCGCCGGTAAAGATAAGTTTCGCGCCCGGATTATCGCGCCACAGGCGCACGCCTTCGGTAAGGCGGGGCAGGCTGTTATTGATCAGGTTCGAACCCGGCGCCCACTGCGCATTCCACGTATAGCCGCCGCCAAGCACTACGATATAGCTGACAGGCTTGCCGCCGCGCCAGGTGGGGTAGCTCTCCTCAATCGGCTTGAGCATAAAATCGGCAACCGGCTGCAGGCTTAGCAGCAGCAGCGTCAGCCAGCTCAGGGTAATTAACCCCTTACCGGTTCTTTGCCAGCGGCTAAACCAGATAAGCGCCAGCCCCAGTCCCATCACCAATAATAAAAAAGGCAGGGGCAGCAGCAGGCCGCCAATGTATTTCTTGAGGGTGAAAAGCACCGTCTTCGACTCCTTTTTAACCATACGGCAGGCGTTTTGCACCGATCTTACACCAGATGGGTTCATTCTCCGCACGGCTGTGACAAAATAGCGGTTTTGTCAGGATCGTGGAGCGGCTATGAAGGATCGTAATTTCGACGACATCGCGGAAAAGTTCGCCCGTAACATTTACGGCACAACGAAAGGACAGCTGCGTCAGGCGATTCTCTGGCAGGATCTGGACCGTTTGCTCGCAAGCGTCGGCGATAAAAAGTTGCGCGTTCTTGATGCAGGCGGAGGAGAGGGCCAGACGGCAATCCGGCTGGCACAGCTGGGCCACCACGTTACTTTGTGCGATCTCTCACAGGAGATGGTCGCCCGGGCGCAGAGAGCGGCCGAAGAGAAAGGTGTGAGCGGTAACATGCATTTTATACAATGCGCCGCTCAGGATATCGCGCAGCACTTGGAATCGCCCGTTGATCTGATATTGTTCCATGCTGTGCTGGAGTGGGTCGCCGAGCCGGTCGCTATGTTGCGCACCCTGTGGTCGGTTTTAACGGCAGGGGGCGCGCTGTCATTGATGTTCTATAACGCCAATGGCCTGCTCATGCATAACATGGTGGCCGGGAATTTCGCCTATGTTCAGGCGGGCATGCCGAAGCGTAAGAAGCGCACCCTGTCGCCGGATTACCCCCGCAGGCCGGAAGAGGTCTATGCGTGGCTGGCTGACATCGGCTGGCAGGTAACGGGTAAAACCGGCGTTCGGGTATTCCACGACTACCTGCGAGAAAAACATCAACAGCATGAGTGTTACGACGCGCTGCTCGAACTTGAAACGCAGTATTGCCGTCAGGAGCCGTATATCAGCCTGGGGCGTTATATTCATGTGACCGCGCTCAAGCCGCAGAATGATGAAAGGATGAACGATGAGTGAGTTTTCCCAGACCGTTCCTGAACTGGTTTCCTGGGCCAGAAAAAACGATTTCTCCCTCTCTCTACCGGTAGACAGACTGTCGTTTTTACTGGCGGTTGCCACGTTAAACAGCGAACGCCTGGATGGCGAGATGAGCGAAGGTGAGCTGGTGGATGCGTTTCGCCACGTCAGCGAGGCGTTTGAGCAGAGCGGTGAAACCATTACCCAGCGCGCCAACAACGCGATTAACGATATGGTGCGCCAGCGTCTGTTAAACCGTTTCACCAGCGAACTGACCGAAGGCAATGCTATCTATCGCCTCACCCCGCTGGGTATTGGCATCACGGACTATTATATTCGCCAGCGTGAATTTTCCACGCTGCGCCTCTCCATGCAGCTCTCCATCGTCGCCGGCGAGCTTAAGCGCGCCGCCGACGCCGCCGAAGAGGGCGGAGATGAGTTCCACTGGCACCGCAACGTCTACGCACCGCTGAAATACTCCGTCGCTGAGATTTTCGACAGTATCGACATGACGCAGCGGGTGATGGATGAACAGCAGCAGCTGGTGAAAGAGGATATCGCCCAGCTGCTGAATAAAGACTGGCGCGCGGCCATTTCCAGCTGCGAGCTTCTGCTGTCGGAAACCTCCGGCACCCTGCGCGAACTGCAGGATACGCTTGAGGCGGCGGGGGATAAGCTGCAGGCCAACCTGCTGCGTATTCAGGATGCGACCCTTGCCCACCGGGATCTGGAATTTGTCGACCGGCTGGTTTTTGACCTGCAAAGCAAACTTGACCGTATCGTCAGCTGGGGTCAGCAGGCTATCGATCTGTGGATCGGCTACGATCGCCACGTGCATAAATTCATTCGTACCGCCATCGACATGGATAAAAACCGCGTCTTCGCTCAGCGCCTGCGCCAGTCGGTGCAGACCTATTTCGATGCGCCGTGGGCGCTAATGCACGCCAGCGCCGACAGGCTGCTGGACATGCGCGATGAAGAGATGGCGCTGCGCGATGAAGAAGTCACCGGCGAACTGCCGCCGGATCTGGAATATGAAGAATTTAATGAAATTCGCGAGCAGCTTGCGGCAATGATCGAAGAACAGCTAACTATCTATAAAACCAGACAAGCGCCACTGGATCTTGGGCTGGTAGTGCGCGAGTATCTGGCGCGGTATCCGCGCGCGCGGCATTTCGATATCGCGCGGATCGTTATCGATCAGGCGGTGCGCCTCGGCGTAGCACAAGCAGATTTCACCGGACTGCCGGCAAAATGGCAGCCGATTAATGATTACGGAGCCAAGGTACAGGCGCATGTCATTGACAAATATTGAACAAGTGATGCCGGTCAAACTGGCCCAGGCGTTGGCTAACCCACTTTTTCCTGCCCTCGACAGCGCGCTGCGCGCCGGGCGGCACATTGGCCTGGACGAGCTGGATAATCACGCTTTTCTGATGGATTTCCAGGAGTACCTGGAAGAGTTTTACGCCCGCTATAACGTCGAGCTTATCCGCGCGCCGGAAGGTTTTTTCTATCTGCGTCCGCGTTCGACCACGCTTATCCCGCGCTCGGTGCTCTCTGAGCTGGACATGATGGTCGGCAAAATCCTCTGCTATCTCTATCTCAGCCCGGAACGTCTGGCGAATGAAGGCATCTTCACCCAGCAGGAGCTGTACGATGAACTGATGGCGCTGGCGGATGAAAGCCGCCTGCTTAAGCTGGTCAATAACCGTTCTACCGGCTCGGATCTCGACAGGCAGAAGCTGCAGGAGAAGGTCCGCTCCTCTCTGCACCGCCTGCGCCGTCTCGGGATGATCTGGTTTATGGGCAACGACAGCAGCAAGTTTCGCATTACTGAATCGGTATTCCGCTTTGGCGCGGACGTGCGCACCGGGGACGATCCGCGTGAAGCGCAGCGCCGCCTGATCCGCGACGGCGAAGCGATGCCCGTAGAGAACCACCTGCAGCTTAATGATGAGCATGAAGAGAATCAGACGGATAGTGGAGAGGAAGAAGAATGATTGATCGCGGTAAATTTCGCTCGCTGACGCTGATTAACTGGAACGGCTTTTTTGCCCGTACCTTCGATCTTGATGAACTGGTCACGACGTTATCCGGGGGCAACGGCGCCGGGAAATCCACTACCATGGCGGCGTTCGTTACGGCGCTCATCCCGGACTTAACGCTGCTGCACTTCCGCAACACCACGGAGGCCGGGGCCACCTCCGGCTCCCGCGACAAGGGCCTGCACGGTAAGTTAAAAGCCGGGGTCTGTTATTCGGTGCTGGATGTGATCAACTCCCGCCATCAGCGGGTGCTGGTTGGCGTGCGTCTGCAGCAGGTCGCCGGGCGCGATCGCAAAGTGGATATCAAACCCTTCGCCATTCAGGGCCTGCCGACCGCCATTCAGCCGACGCAGCTGCTGACCGAGACGCTCAACGAGCGCCAGGCCCGCGTACTGCCGTTACAGGAAGTCAAAGACAAGCTTGATGCGATGGAAGGGGTGCAGTTTAAGCAGTTCAACTCCATCACCGATTACCACTCCCTGATGTTTGATCTGGGCATCGTCGCGCGCCGTTTACGCTCTGCGTCCGATCGCAGCAAGTTCTATCGGCTGATCGAGGCCTCCCTGTACGGCGGGATCTCCAGCGCCATTACCCGCTCGCTGCGTGACTATCTGCTGCCGGAAAACAGCGGCGTGCGCAAAGCCTTCCAGGACATGGAAGCGGCGCTGCGTGAAAACCGCATGACCCTGGAAGCGATTCGCGTTACCCAGTCTGACCGCGATCTGTTTAAACACCTGATAAGCGAAGCGACCAACTATGTGGCGGCGGATTATATGCGCCATGCCAACGAACGGCGTATTCACCTTGATCAGGCGTTGACCCTGCGCCGCGACCTTTTTAGCTCGCGGCAAAAGCTGGCGGCGGAGCAGTACAAGCACGTCGACATGGCCCGTGAACTGGCGGAGCACAGCGGCGCGGAAGGGGATCTGGAGGCTGACTATCAGGCCGCCAGCGACCACCTGAACCTGGTGCAGACCGCTCTTCGTCAGCAGGAGAAGATCGAGCGTTACGAAGCGGACCTCGATGAACTGCAAATTCGCCTCGAAGAGCAAAACGAGGTGGTGGCGGAAGCCACTGACAAACAGGAAGAGAATGAAGCTCGCGCCGAAGCCGCTGAGCTTGAAGTGGACGAGCTGAAAAACCAGCTGGCGGACTATCAGCAGGCGCTGGACGTACAGCAAACCCGTGCGATTCAGTATAACCAGGCGCTCCAGGCGCTGCAGCGTGCCAGAGAGCTGTGCCATCTGCCGGACCTGACCGCGGAAACCGCTGACGAGTGGCTGGAGACCTTCCAGGCCAGAGAGCACGAAGCAACAGAAAAACTGCTCTCGCTGGACCAAAAAATGAGCGTGGCGCAAACCGCCCACAGTCAGTTTGAACAGGCCTGGCAGCTGGTGGTCGCCATTAATGGCCCGCTGGCGCGTAACGAGGCGTGGGATGTAGCCCGTGAACTGCTGCGCGAAGGCGTAAACCAGCGCCACCTGGCGGAACAGGTGCCTTCGTTGCGCATGCGTCTTACCGAACTTGAGCAGCGCCTGCGCGAACAGCAGGAAGCTGAGCGCCTGCTGGCCGAGTTCTGTAAACGGCAGGGGCGTCACTATGAGGTCGACGAGCTGGAGGCCCTGCACCAGGAGCTGGAAGCGCAGATCGCCGCCCTGTCGGAAAATGTGTCAACGGCGGGTGAACAGCGCATGGCCCTGCGCCAGGAGCTGGAACAACTGCAGTCGCGTATTAAGCGTCTGACCCAGCGGGCGCCGGTCTGGCTGGCGGCGCAGAACAGCCTTAACCAGCTTTGCGAGCAGAGCGGGGAACAGTTTGAATCCGGTCAGGAGGTCACTGAATACCTGCAACAGCTGCTGGAGCGCGAGCGCGAAGCGATTGTCGAGCGTGACGAAGTCGGTGCGAGCAAGCGCGCGGTGGACGAAGAGATAGAACGATTAAGTCAGCCGGGCGGGGCGGAAGATAACCGGCTCAACGCGCTGGCGGAGCGCTTCGGCGGCGTGCTGCTCTCTGAAATCTATGACGATGTTAGCCTGGAGGATGCGCCATACTTCTCGGCGCTCTATGGCCCGTCGCGCCACGCTATTGTGGTGCCCGATCTGTCGCTGGTAGCGGCCCAGCTGGAAGGGCTGGAAGATTGCCCGGAAGACCTCTATCTGATTGAAGGGGATCCGCAGTCCTTTGATGACAGCGTATTCAGCGTTGATGAGCTGGAAAAAGCGGTCGTGGTAAAAGTTGCCGATCGGCAGTGGCGCTACTCCCGTTTCCCGGCGGTGCCGCTGTTTGGCCGCGCCGCGCGCGAAAGCCGTATCGAGAGCCTGCACGCGCAGCGGGAAGCGCTGGCGGAACGTTATGCCACGCTCTCCTTTGACGTGCAGAAAACCCAGCGCCTGCACCAGGCGTTCAGCCGTTTTATCGGCAGCCACCTGGCCGTCGCCTTTGACGCCGATCCGGAAGCGGAAATCCGCACGCTGAACAGCCGTCGCGGCGAACTTGAGCGCGCGCTCAGCGCCCACGAAAACGACAACCAGCAGAACCGCACTCAGTTCGAGCAGGCGAAAGAGGGCGTCGCCCAGCTTAACCGCCTGCTGCCGCGGCTGAATTTGCTGGCCGATGAGACGCTCGCCGATCGCGTGGATGAGATTCAGGAGCGCCTGGATGAGGCTCAGGAAGCGGCGCGGTTTATTCAACAGTATGGCAATCAGCTGGCGAAACTGGAGCCGGTGGTATCCGTATTGCAAAGCGACCCGGAACAGTTCGAGCAGCTTAAAGAAGACTATGCCCGCTCCCAGCAGGTGCAGCGCGAGGCGCGACAGCAGGCGTTTGCCCTGACCGAAGTCGTGCAGCGCCGCGCCCACTTCAGCTACTCAGACTCGGCGGAGATGCTCAGCGGCAATAACGATCTCAATGAGAAGCTGCGTCAGCGGCTGGAGCAGGCGGAGCGCGAGCGTAGCCGTACCCGTGATGCCCTGCGAACCCATGCCGCTCAGCTTAGCCAGTACAACCAGGTGCTGGCGTCGCTGAAAAGCTCGTTTGATACCAAAAAAGAGCTGCTCAACGATCTGCAAAAAGAGCTGCAGGACATCGGCGTTCGCGCGGATAACGGCGCGGAAGAGCGGGCGCGTATTCGCCGCGATGAACTGCATGCCCAGCTCTCCGGCAATCGCGCGCGGCGCAACCAGCTGGAAAAAGCCCTGACCTTCTGCGAAGCGGAGATGGACAACCTGACCCGCGCACTGCGCCGTCTGGAGCGTGACTACCACGACAAGCGTGAGCAGGTCGTCACGTCGAAGGCCGGATGGTGCGCGGTGATGCGCATGGTGAAAGACAACGGCGTCGAGCGTCGTCTGCACCGCCGCGAACTGGCCTATCTCTCCGGCGATGAGCTGCGCTCTATGTCGGATAAGGCCCTCGGCGCGCTGCGTCTGGCGGTGGCCGATAACGAACATCTGCGCGATGTGCTGCGCATGTCAGAAGATCCGAAGCGTCCTGAGCGCAAAATTCAATTCTTCGTGGCCGTTTATCAGCACCTGCGCGAGCGTATTCGTCAGGACATCATCCGTACCGACGATCCGGTTGAGGCCATTGAGCAGATGGAGATTGAGCTTAGCCGCCTGACGGAAGAGCTTACCTCCCGCGAGCAGAAGCTGGCCATCAGCTCCCGCAGCGTAGCGAACATTATCCGCAAAACCATTCAGCGTGAGCAGAACCGTATTCGTCAGCTCAACCAGGGGCTGCAGAGCGTCTCGTTTGGCCAGGTCAACAGCGTGCGGCTGAATGTTAACGTGCGCGAGACCCACGCCACGCTGCTGACGGTGCTCTCTGAGCAGCATGAGCAGCATCAGGATCTGTTTAACAGCAATCGCCTGAGCTTCTCTGAGGCGCTGGCGAAGCTCTACCAGCGTCTGAACCCGCAGATCGATTTAGGGCAGCGTACGCCGCAGACCATCGGTGAAGAGTTACTCGACTACCGCAACTATCTGGAGATGGAAGTGGAGGTTAACCGTGGCTCTGACGGCTGGCTGCGCGCGGAGTCCGGGGCGCTTTCCACCGGCGAGGCGATCGGCACCGGGATGTCGATTCTGGTGATGGTGGTCCAGAGCTGGGAAGATGAGGCCCGCCGTCTGCGCGGGAAAGATATCTCTCCGTGCCGTCTGCTGTTCCTTGATGAGGCGGCGCGTCTGGATGCCCGCTCCATCGCCACGCTGTTCGAACTTTGCGAACGCCTTGAAATGCAACTGATTATTGCAGCGCCGGAAAACATCAGCCCGGAAAAAGGCACCACCTATAAATTGGTGCGTAAAGTGTTCCAGAACCACGAGCATGTGCATGTGGTCGGGCTGCGCGGCTTCGCCGCACAGTTGCCGGAAACACTGCCGGGCACCGCTGACGCCTCGTAAACGCGCGTCTGCACAAAGGGCGGCTCAGTGCCGCCTTTTTTATAAGAAGGGAAAAAGAACAGGCTCCTCTTTAAACTTCTTTACATTTGGCAAGCCAAATGCTTTTTTGTGTTTATATACTGATAGACAGAACGCTAATAAGTTTAAGAAGAAACAGGGGGCAAGGGATGTTGCTTATGAAGTCGTATGGTCGTCGGATGTCCACGTTAAGTTTGTGTCTGGCATTCGCATTTGCTCCGCTGTTTAACGCGCAGGCAGACGAGCCTGAGGTTGTGCCGGTGGACAGTTCCGCCACGCTGGGCGATCAGCCCACGCTGTTATCGCAGCCGCTTGAGCAGTCGCCAGCAACGGCGATGCTGGCCGGGCTGCAGCCATTCCCGTCGGAAAATGCGCCTGCGCAGGCGCGTGCGTCCCTGCAGGCGACGTTGCCCGCCAACTGGACGCCCGTCTACATGGATTCCCTCGCCGCCCTGTATGCCGCGCGTGAGATGAAACCCATGTGGGAAGATCGCGACGCGGTGCAGGCCTTCCAGCAGCAGCTGGCTGAGGTCGCTATCGCAGGCTTCCAGCCGCAGTTTACGACCTGGGTTGAACTGCTGACCGATCCAAACGTGACCGGGATGACCCGCGATCTGGTGCTTTCCGATGCCATGATGGGCTATCTGCATTTTGTTTCCGCTATCCAGGTCAAGGGGAACCGCTGGCTGTACAGCAGCAAACCCTACAAGCTGGAAACGCCGCCGCTTTCGGTTATCAATCAGTGGCAGCTTGCCCTGGATAAAGGCGATGTCACCGGTTTTATCTCCCGTCTTGCGCCGCACCACCCGCAATATGCGGCGATGCATCAGTCTTTGTTAACGCTGGTGGCGGATACCCAGCCCTGGCCGCAGATTACCAGTACGGTGTCGTTACGTCCGGGCCAGTGGAGTAAAGATATCCCGGCGCTGCGCGAAATCCTCAAGCGTAGCGGGATGATGGACGCGGCCCCGAAAATCGCCCTGCCGGGAGACGACCCGACAGAGAGCGCCGTTGTCAGCCCTTCGGCAGCCGCCGTTGATGACAGCGCCGCGACGGCTACTGCGCCTGAGCGCCAGGGGCAGAAAAAGCAGAGCGCCAGCGTGCGCAGCGAATATGACCGCGCGCTGGTGGAGGCGGTGAAGCGCTTTCAGGCCGCACAGGGGCTGCAGGCAGACGGCGTGATAGGCAAGGCGACCCGTGACTGGCTGAACGTCACGCCGGCCCAGCGCGCGGGCGTGCTGGCGCTCAATATCCAGCGCCTGCGACTGCTGCCGAACAAACTCTCCACCGGCATTATGGTCAATATCCCGGAGTACTCGCTGGTGTACTACCTCAACGGTAACGAGGTGCTCTCTTCACGGGTTATTGTGGGCCGCCCGGACAGAAAAACGCCGATGATGAGCAGCGCGTTGAATAACGTGGTGGTGAACCCGCCGTGGAACGTGCCGCCTACGCTGGCGCGCAAAGACATTCTGCCGAAAGTGTGGAACGATCCGGGCTACCTCGAACGCCACGGCTATACGGTTATTCGCGGCTGGAACAGTAAAGAGACCATTGACCCGTGGAGGGTGGACTGGGCGACAATCACTCCGGCTAATTTACCGTTCCGTTTCCAGCAGGCGCCGGGCGCGCATAATTCGCTGGGGCGCTACAAGTTTAATATGCCAAGCTCTGACGCCATCTATCTGCACGACACGCCAAACCATAACCTGTTCAGTAAAGAGTCGCGTGCGCTCAGCTCCGGCTGCGTACGCGTGAATAAAGCCTCTGAGCTCGCCAATATGCTGTTGCAGGATGCTGGCTGGAACGATTCGCGTATTTCCGCTGCGTTAAAGCAGGGCGATACCCGTTACGTTAATATTCGCGAGAATATTCCGGTTAACCTTTACTATTTAACGGCCTTTGTCGGCCCGGACGGGCGCACGCAGTATCGTACAGATATTTACAATTACGATCTCACCGCGCGATCTGGCGCACAAATACTGCCGAAGGCCGAACAATTAATCAGGTAAATGAACAGGTTCGGCAACACGCCTTAAGGTGAAACAGAGCGAAAACGGGCCCATTTTGTGATGCGGCCCGTTTTTACAGGGAAAGGTCGCCTTGACGCGGGCCGGATAGCCCGGTAAGGTGCCTTTCGTGCGCATAAAAGTGCATAAATAACGTTCATTTCGCTTTCTTGCAGACCTGATTATCATGGACAAATTTAACGCTAATCGCCGCAAACTGCTGGCGTTCGGTGGGATTGCCCTTGGTGCGGCATTCTTACCTCAACGTGCATTTGCAACCCTTTCCACCCCACGTCCGCGTATTTTAACGCTGAATAATCTCCATACCGGAGAGACAATTAAAGCGGAGTTTTTCGATGGTCGGGGCTATATTCAGGATGAATTAGCAAAGCTGAATCATTTTTTCCGTGATTATCGCGCGAATAAAATAAAAACCATCGATCCGAAACTGTTTGACCAGCTTTACCGCCTGCAGGGTTTGTTAGGAACCAACAAACCGGTGCAGCTGATCTCCGGCTATCGTTCTCTCGATACCAACAACGAACTGCGTGCCCACAGCTCTGGCGTTGCCAAAAAGAGCTACCACACGAAGGGGCAGGCGATGGATTTTCATATCGAAGGGATTTCTCTGAGCAATATTCGCAAAGCTGCGTTATCTATGCGCGCGGGTGGTGTAGGATATTACCCCCGAAGCAACTTTGTGCATATTGATACCGGGCCGCTCCGGCACTGGTAACACTCAGCTAAAACAGACAGGAGCAGTATGAACTATCGTATTATTCCGGTTACCGCCTTCTCCCAGAATTGCTCTTTACTCTGGGATGAGCAGACCCGCCTGGCCGCAATTGTAGACCCGGGCGGCGATGCGCAGCGAATTATCAGTGAAGTCGAATCTGCGGGCGTGACGATAACGCAAATCCTGCTGACCCATGGTCATCTCGATCATGTCGGCGCCGCAGCGGAACTGGCGCAGCATTACGGCGTGCCGGTTATCGGACCGGAAAAAGAAGATCAGTTCTGGCTGGAAGGGCTACCCGCTCAGAGCCGCATGTTTGGTCTGGAAGATTGTCAGCCGCTTACCCCCGACCGCTGGTTGAGCGAAGGGGAGAGCGTCAGCGTTGGCAATGTCAAACTGGCGGTGCTGCACTGTCCGGGCCATACGCCGGGGCATATCGTCTTTTTTGATGCCGCCTCACGGCTGCTGATCTCCGGGGACGTCATTTTTAAAGGTGGGGTTGGGCGCAGTGATTTCCCGAAAGGGAATCATGGCGATCTTATCGCTTCGATTAAAAACAAACTTCTGCCGCTGGGCGATGATGTGACATTTATCCCTGGCCACGGCCCGCTCTCTACGCTGGGGAATGAACGGCTGCATAACCCCTTCCTGCAGGATGAACTTCCCGTCTGGTAAATAAAAAGCCCGCTCGGCGGGCTTAAAAATGCTCTCACATCCCTCAGTGATATTACGCCCGGATAAGGCCTTTTGCTTACCCGGGCTACGGCATTGCATAAACGTCTGCTTACAGCACCGCGACAATCGCTTCACACAGCGGCGACATGTTATCGGGCGTCATACCCGCCACGTTGATGCGCCCGGAGGCCACGGCATAGATACCGAACTCTTCGCGCAGGCGCAGCACCTGCTCTTTGGTTAAGCCGCTAAACGAGAACATACCGTTCTGCCGGGTGATGAAGCTGAAATCCCGCGTTGCCCCTTTCTCCTGCAGCGTATTGACGAACAGCAGGCGCATGCGCTGAATACGCTGGCGCATATCCGTCAGTTCCTGTTCCCAGATAGCGCGCAGCGCTTCATTACCAAGAATGGTGGCGACCACGGCGGCGCCATGGGCTGGCGGGTTGGAGTAGTTAGCGCGGATAGTAGCTTTCATCTGGCTGAATGCCCGATCGACTGTTTCCTGATCCGCAGCCACCAGCGTGCACGCGCCGACGCGCTCGTTGTACAGGCCGAAGTTTTTCGAGTACGAGCTGGAGACGACCAGTTCTTTATGCAGCGCGGCAAACGCGCGCAGGCCTTCTGCGTCTTCTTCCAGACCACGGGCGAAGCCCTGATAGGCAAAGTCAAACAGCGGCAGCCAGCCTTTCTCTACAGAGAGCTTCGCCAGTGTTTCCCACTGTTCGAGCGTAGGATCGATGCCGGTGGGGTTATGGCAGCAGCCGTGGAACAGCACCACATCGCCCGCCTGCGCATTATTCAGACTTGCCACCATGCCGTCAAAATCCAGCGTGTGGTTCTGCGCGTCATACCAGGTATAGTCACAGACTTCCAGCCCGGCAGAGTTAAAAACGCCTTTATGGTTAGGCCAGCTGGGGTTGCTTACCCATATACGTTTCGCCGCCGTATGTTTTGCCAGGAAATCCGCCGCCACGCGCAGGCCACCCGTACCGCCCGGGGTCTGCGCCGTACGCGCACGTTTATCACTGATAATCGCACTGCCTTTGCCGAATAGCAGTTCCTGTGTGCAACGGCCAAACTCTGGAATACCGTCGATGCCGAGGTAGTTCTTGGTGTTTTCGTTTTCCAGCAGGTACTGTTCCGCTTTTTTGACGCTGGTCAGCACCGGCGTTTTACCGGTTTCGTCTTTATAGACGCCAATGCCAAGGTTGATTTTGCCGGGGCGTTCATCGGCACGAAACAGATCGGCCAGGCCCAGAATAGGGTCGGCAGGGGCAGCGGTAATATTCTCAAACATGACGAGGTTCCATTTTGATGACAGAAGGGAAGTCCACTATCAGGTTAACGGTTGAGCTGATAATTGCCAACCGTTTGCGATAAAAAGCGCGCCTCTTTTTATGCCGTGCCCGATTTGCCGCAGCAGGCATAAAAAAACAGGGCCGAGGCCCTGTTTTAAACGCATATGATAACGAGGTTTGCTGCTTAGAACTGGTAAGTTACACCCAGAGTAACCTGGTCTGCAGTGCCAACCCAGGAGTAGTACTGGCTGTCTTCGTCGTCCAGCAGGTTGATACGGTAGTCGCCGTATACGTTGAAGTTTTTGTTGAAGTAGTAGTAGGTACCTACAGTCACGTATTTAGCCAGATCGCGGTTTACGCTGTTGCCTTCGTCATCCAGACCCAGTGCTTTGCCTTTAGACTGCACGTAGGAGATGGACGGACGCAGACCGAAGTCGAACTGGTACTGAGCGATAACTTCGAAGTTCTGAGTTTTGTTAGCAACAGAGTTGTCGCCGTTAACATCGGTCAGGATGCTGGTGTTGCGGGTTTCAGCATACACAGCAGCCAGGTAGATGTTGTTCGCGTCGTATTTACCGCCAACAGCCCAGGATTCAGCGCGCTCGCCTTTGCCGTCGTCTTTCTGGTATTTGGTACGGTTAGAGTTGCTGTACGCGCCGATTACGCCGAAGCCTTCGCCGAACTCGTAGCCCAGAGAGGTACCAACGCCGTCGCCGTTACCGCGGTAAGAGTCATCGCTACGGTCGTTTTTGCCCTGATACTGCAGTGCAAAGCTCAGGCCATCAGCCAGACCGAAGAAGTTGCTGTTACGGTAGGTCAGCAGGCCGGTAGCACGGCTGGTCATGTAGTTATCGGTAAAGCCGCCGCCCCAGGTTTCGCCGGAGAAGGACGGAGCCATATCGGTGTAGGATTCTACGTCGTAAACCACGCCGTAGTTACGACCGTAGTCCAGAGAGCCCGCATCGGTAACTTTGATACCCGCGAAAGCCAGACGGGTTACGTTGTCCTGGTCGCCTTCAGCTTTGCCCGCTTTGGCACGGTATTCCCACTGACCGTAGCCAGTCACATCGCTGTTTACCTGAGTTTCGCCTTTAAAGCCAATCTGGCCGTAAGAAGAGTCCTGGTTGGAAGTGCTGTCGCCGGAGGTCGTGAAGCCGTGCTCACCAACAACTTTACCGTACAGGTCCAGTTTGTTGCCGTTTTTGTTGTAAACTTCTGCAGCGTTAGCCGCACCAGCTACCAGCAGGGCAGGGATAACCACTGCCAGGATATTGCGCTTCATCATTATTTATTACCCTCATTGGTTTTTTTAGTACACCTGCCACTGCCGTCAATGAATTCCGTCAATAATTATTTACGGAACTATTGATGAGAGTTTGGTGTCTTTCTGTGTCTGAGAGGCATCTTTCCATTCATATAATCGTTTCGCTACCCTGAATGTGCTACAAATGTCGTAAAGCAGTAACAAAAAGCAATATTGTGTAAGAATTTATGAATTTTAAGGAACTTTGTGAACCATCTCAAAATTCAACACTGTTTGCTGATAAAAACGGCGTATCGATAGCTATTTATATGAATTACTTATATTTAATGGCGATAAAGGCGATTCTTATCCAGGAATCATTCTCATCTCACTTTTTCTTATGACCGGGTTTAGCCGTCCGGAGCGCTGCATATTTTTTATCCAAATGTGCTATTCGATGAGAAAATCCTAACCCGCAACAAGACTGTGGCTTATTTTTTGTACAGAAATATTACAGCGCAAAAATCGGGTTACAACTCAGTTGAAGGGCTGGGAAAGAGGGGAAAAATGTCTGAGGACCTCCGGACAGGGCAATATCGCCCCCGGAAATAAAAAAGGCCAGCATATGCTGGCCTCTGTGTATCAGAATGTCGCGTTACGCGGCGTTCGCGGGAACGCAATGACGTCACGCACGTTCTGTACGCCGGTGACGTAGGCAATCAGACGCTCAAAGCCAAGACCAAACCCGGAGTGCGGTACGGTGCCATAACGGCGCAGATCGCGATACCACCAGTAGTCTTCTTTATTGAGACCCATCTCCGCCATACGCGCATCCAGCACGTCCAGGCGCTCTTCACGCTGGGAGCCGCCGATGATTTCACCGATGCCCGGCGCCAGTACGTCCATCGCCGCTACGGTTTTACCGTCGTCATTAAGGCGCATGTAGAACGCTTTAATCTCTTTAGGGTAGTTTTTCACTACCACCGGCGCTTTGAAATGTTTCTCCGCCAGGTAACGTTCATGTTCGGAAGAGAGATCGACCCCCCAGTAAACCGGGTTTTCGAATTTCTGGCCGCAGTTTTCAAGAATGGTCACCGCGTCGGTGTAATCCACCTGCGCGAAGTCTGCCTCGATAAACTGCTCCAGACGCGTAATCGCCTCTTTGTCCACGCGCTCGGCAAAGAACTTCATGTCGTCCGCACGTTCGTTAAGCACCGCTTTGAAAACATATTTCAGCATGTCTTCCGCCAGACGGGCGTTATCTTCCAGATCGGCAAAGGCCACTTCCGGCTCAAGCATCCAGAACTCGGCCAGGTGGCGACTGGTGTTTGAGTTTTCCGCGCGGAAAGTCGGGCCGAAGGTATAGATCTTCGACAGGGCGCTGGCGTAGGTTTCCCCGTTCAGCTGGCCGGATACGGTCAGGAAAGACTCCTTACCAAAGAAATCCTTGTCAAAATCGACTTTGCCCTGATCGTTACGCGGCAGGTTTTCCAGATCCAGCGTGGAGACGCGGAACATCTCGCCCGCGCCTTCGGTATCGGAAGCGGTGATAAGCGGCGTCGAAACCCAGAAGAAACCCTGCTCGTCAAAGAAGCGATGCAGCGCCTGCGCCAGCGTATGGCGAACGCGAGCGACAGCGCCGATCAGGTTAGTGCGCGGACGCAGATGCGCGACTTCACGCAGGTATTCGATGCTGTGACGTTTTGCCGCCATCGGGTAAGTATCCGGATCATCAACCCAGCCGGTCACTTCGACCTTTGTGGCCTGAATTTCGAAACTTTGCCCCTGGCCCGGCGACGCGACAACATTACCGGTGACGATAACCGAGCAGCCCGTGGTCAGATGCAAGACGTCTTCATTGTAATTGGGCAGAGAATTATTAATAACGGCCTGTACAGGATCAAAGCAGGAACCGTCATAGACGGCGAGGAAGGAGATGCCAGCTTTTGAATCTCGGCGGGTACGTACCCATCCGCGCACGGTGACTTCACTGTCAACGGCTACGCGGCCCTGGAGTACGTCGGCTACAGGCACAACGCTCATAATATTCTCTCTATTAATAGTCTGGAAAAATAGTCGTTTGTCCCCCGCGCAAAGGGGGGATACCTATGTTACCTGGCGAGCGCCATCAGACAAGTAGAATTCGCATCCGAAAGAGGGGTTTTCAGAAATATTCAGTAGAAAATGCGCAGCGGCCTGATGTCATGACGCCCCGGGCAAAAAATACGAGGCGCTTTTGCCCCTCGTTATCGTCATTCACCGCGCTGAACTAGCTGGCCTTGCGCACCTGAGGAAGATCAAAGGCTTCACGCAGGGCGCGAACAAACGCCTTATCGTGGCAGATTGTTTTACCGGGACTGTCGGATAATTTCGCCACCGGCTTACCGTTGCACTCTACCAGCTTGATCACAATATTAAGCGGTTTTACGCCGGGAATATCGCAGGTCAGCCTGGTGCCGATACCAAAGCCCAGATTAATGCGGGAGGCGAAATGGCGATAGAGATCCAGCGCCTTATTTAAATCGAGATTGTCAGAGAAAATCAGCGTCTTCGACAGCGGATCGATGCCGAGTTTTTCATAGTGGGCAATGGCCTTCTCGCCCCATTCTACCGGATCGCCGGAATCATGGCGCAGCCCCTGATAGCGCTGGGCGAATACCGGGCCGAAGTCGCGTAAAAACGCATCCATGGTAATGCAGTCGGTCAGCGCGATGCCGAGGCGGTCAGGGTACTCATCAAGCCAGGCCGCAAGCGCCGCCCGCTGGCTGGTGGCGAGGTCGGGGCTAATCTGCTGATGCGCCTGGAACCACTCATGCGCCTGTGTTCCCATCGGGGTCAGCGACAGCCGCCGCGCCAGGTCGTAATTGCTGGTGCCGATAAACCACGGCTCCTGCTTTAAACGCTCGACGATAGCGAACTGCACATCCCGCGAGAAGCGGCGGCGGGTACCGAAATCCATCAGCCGGAACCTGGACATGTCCAGCCCATCGGTCAGGGCTGCGAAATCGGTAAGCTTAGACTCCAGATGCACCAGCGCCTGCTCAACCCCCGCCTGCGGCGAACGGCAGCGATGCACCAGCTCGCTAATTACCGCCAGCAAGGGAACTTCCCACATAATCACTTCACGCCACGGTCCGGATAAACGGATATTCAGCTTGCCGTTATCGTTGATGATGGTGACCTGGGCGGGGTCATAGCGGAAATCCTGCAGCCAGCGCAGATAATCCGCTTTAAAGAAGGGAAGGCTGGATAGCCACTGGAACTCGTCGTCCTGCAGACGAAGATGTTGCATTGCGTCAACCTGCTCGCGGATAGCGCCGGCATAAATGCCCAGCAGATCGTCGCCACGGCAGCGGAACTCCGCCGTCACATGCACATCGTGGTAGTGATGAAACACCGCTTGCTGCATATGTAATTTGTAAGCATCGGTATCCAGCAGCGTCTGCAGAACAGGGGAAGCGAGTAGTGTCATGGTGCGCCGTAGCATCCTCTCACAGGAGCGTTTAGTACAATAAACAAAGCGAAAACGCTGGAGTATACCTTGTTTATCGATTTATTGAACCCCGATCACACCATATAGGACTGAACGGGTCGAGGGCATTTCGTGCCGCCTGTTATTAAAATGTAGCAGACTGAGCTTTTCTCTCTGAAAAGATAAACATTCTGCGTGGCGGGAATTCGGCAACAGGAATAGACTGGAGACGTAACCAACAGAAGATACTAAAGGTTTTTTATGACACAACAGCCACAAGCCAAATACCGTCACGATTACCGTGCGCCGGACTACCTGATCAGCGATATTGACTTGACCTTTGATCTGGATGCCGCAAAAACCGTTGTCACCGCCCTGAGCACCGTTACCCGCCAGAGCGCAGCAGACGCGCCGCTACGGCTGGATGGTGAAGATTTAACGCTGGTATCCCTGGAAATTAACGGCCAGCCGTGGACAAACTATAAAGAAGAAAACAACCAGTTGGTCATCGATGGTCTTCCGGAACGTTTTACGCTGCGGATCGTTAATGAAATCAGCCCGGCGGCCAATACCGCGCTGGAAGGGCTTTACCTTTCCGGGGATGCGCTCTGTACGCAGTGTGAGGCCGAAGGGTTCCGCCACATTACCTGGTATCTCGACCGGCCGGACGTGCTGGCGCGTTTTACGACCAAAATCATCGCCGATAAAACCACCTTCCCGTTCCTGCTCTCCAACGGCAACCGCGTTGACCAGGGCGAGCTGGAAAATGGCCGCCATTGGGTACAGTGGCAGGACCCGTTCCCGAAACCCTGCTATCTGTTCGCGCTGGTCGCCGGCGACTTCGATGTTCTGCGCGATACGTTTACCACCCGCTCAGGGCGGGAAGTGGCGCTGGAGCTCTATGTCGATCGCGGCAATCTCGATCGTGCGCCCTGGGCGATGACCTCGCTGAAAAACTCCATGAAGTGGGATGAAACCCGCTTCGGCCTCGAATACGACCTCGACATCTATATGATTGTGGCGGTGGACTTCTTCAATATGGGCGCAATGGAGAACAAAGGCCTCAACGTTTTTAACTCCAAATATGTGCTGGCGCGGACCGACACCGCCACCGACAAAGACTATCTCGACATCGAGCGGGTCATCGGCCACGAATATTTCCATAACTGGACCGGCAACCGCGTGACCTGCCGCGACTGGTTCCAGCTCAGCCTGAAAGAGGGGCTGACGGTATTCCGCGACCAGGAGTTCAGCTCCGACCTGGGCTCCCGTGCGGTGAACCGTATCAACAATGTGCGCACCATGCGCGGCCTGCAGTTCGCCGAAGACGCCAGCCCGATGGCGCACCCCATCCGCCCGGATAAAGTCATTGAAATGAACAATTTCTACACCCTGACGGTGTATGAAAAAGGGGCGGAAGTCATTCGCATGATGCATACCCTGCTGGGCGAAGAGAACTTCCAGAAAGGGATGCAGCTCTATTTTGAGCGCCATGACGGTAGCGCGGCGACCTGCGATGACTTTGTGCAGGCGATGGAAGATGCCTCTAATGTCGATCTGTCGCACTTCCGCCGCTGGTATAGCCAGGCCGGGACGCCGATTGTCTCGGTACAGGATGACTACAACCCGGCAACCGAACAGTACACCCTGACCATCAGCCAGCGTACCCCGCCGACGGCGGAACAGCAGGAAAAACTGCCGCTGCACATTCCGTTCGATATTGAACTGTATGACAACGAAGGGAAGGTCATCCCGCTGCAGAAAGACGGGCACCCAGTGCATCATGTGCTGAATGTCACCCAAGCGGAGCAGACCTTTGTGTTTGATAACGTCTACTTCCAGCCGGTACCGTCGCTGCTGCGTGAATTCTCCGCCCCGGTTAAGCTTGAGTACAAATGGAGCGACCAGCAGCTGACCTTCCTGATGCGCCACGCCAGCAATGATTTTTCCCGCTGGGACGCCGCACAAAGCCTGCTTGCCACGCACATCAAGCTGAACGTTGCGCGCCAGCAGCAGGGCCAGGCGCTGTCGTTGCCTCTGCACGTCGCCGATGCGTTCCGCGCGATTGTGCTGGATGAACAGATCGATCCGGCGCTGGCCGCGGAAATTCTGACGCTGCCCTCCGCGAATGAGATTGGCGAGCTATTCGATATTATCGATCCGGTAGCGATTACCGCCGTGCGCGAAGCGCTGACCCGCACGCTGGCAACCGAGCTGGCTGACGAGATGCTGGCGGTTTACAACGCCAACAAGCTTGACGCTTATCGCGTTGAGCACGCGGATATCGGCAAACGTGCTCTGCGCAATACCTGCCTGCGTTATCTGGCCTTCGGCGATGTGCAACTGGCCGATAAGCTGGTGAGCGAGCAGTACCACAGCGCGGACAATATGACCGACGCCCTGGCTGCGCTCTCCGCTGCGGTCGCCGCTCAGCTGCCGTGCCGTGACGCGCTGATGCAGGAGTATGATGACAAGTGGCATCAGGACGGCCTGGTGATGGATAAATGGCTGATGCTGCAAGCCACCAGCCCGGCGGCAAACGTGCTGGAAACGGTACGCGGCTTGTTAAATCACCGCGCCTTTACTCTTAGCAATCCAAACCGCGTACGCTCGTTGATTGGCGCGTTCGCCGGCAGCAACCCGGCGGCGTTCCACGCCGAAGACGGCAGCGGCTATCAGTTCCTGGTAGAAATGCTTACCGAGTTGAACAGCCGCAACCCGCAGGTGGCCTCACGCCTGATCGAGCCGCTGATCCGCCTGAAACGTTTTGACGCGGCGCGGCAGGAGAAAATGCGCGCGGCGCTGGAGCAGCTTAAAGCGCTGCCGAAACTCTCCGGCGATCTGTACGAGAAAATCAGCAAAGCGTTAGCCTGACGCCTGCGGATAGTCCTCGCCCGGTGCCGTTCCGGTGGCCGGGCGAAAATTCTTCTTTTCCCCCATTATTTGCCGATCTGTTTACAAATTGCGCCGCTGAGTAAACGATTGCGCTGTCTTCTGTTTTTTTGCCGCAGGTCAATTCCAATTACCGCAGGAATCAAAGATAATACGCCCCCGGTTTGCACACCGGGAATCCAGGAGAGTTCATGTACTACCCCTTCGTTCGTAAAGCCCTTTTTCAGCTCGACCCCGAGCGCGCTCATGAATTGACGTTTAAGCAGCTAAGCCGCATTACCGGCACACCCCTTCAGGCTCTGGTTCGCCAGCGCGTACCGGAAAAGCCGGTTCAGTGCATGGGGCTGACGTTCAAGAATCCGCTGGGCCTGGCCGCCGGGCTGGATAAAAACGGCGAATGTATTGATGCGCTGGGGGCGATGGGATTTGGCGCGATCGAAATCGGCACCGTCACGCCGCGCCCCCAGCCGGGCAATGACAAGCCGCGCATTTTCCGGCTGGTCGATGCAGAAGGGTTGATTAACCGCATGGGCTTCAATAACCTCGGCGTTGATAACCTGGTCGAGAATGTCAAAAAAGCCCATTTCGACGGCGTATTAGGCATCAACATCGGCAAAAATAAAGACACGCCGGTGGAGCAGGGTAAAGATGACTATCTGATTTGTATGGATAAAATTTATGCCTACGCCGGATATATCGCCATTAATATCTCTTCGCCGAACACCCCAGGCTTACGCACTTTGCAATATGGCGAGGCGCTCGACGATCTGCTTAGCGCCATTAAAAATAAACAAAATGCGCTTCATCAGGCCCACCATAAATATGTTCCGGTAGCCGTAAAGATCGCCCCGGATCTTTCCGAAGAAGAATTGATCCAGGTGGCCGATAGTTTAGTTCGCCATAATATTGATGGCGTTATTGCTACCAATACCACGCTCGAAAGAGACCTCGTGCAGGGGATGAAACACTGCAACGAAACCGGCGGATTAAGCGGCCGTCCACTGCAATTAAAGAGCACTGAAATTATTCGCCGTTTGTCTCAGGAATTAAAAGGTCAGCTGCCGATTATCGGCGTCGGCGGCATCGATTCCGTGATCGCGGCCCGGGAGAAACTGGCCGCTGGCGCTTCGCTTGTACAGATCTATTCCGGCTTTATTTTCAAAGGACCGCCGCTGATTAAAGAAATTGTTACCCATATCTAGGCTTTTGTCCGTGTTTCGCCAGCCAGGGCTTTATTTCCGGCCCTGGTTGTTTTATATTCCGACCTTGTTGCTAATTTGTGCATTTTAGTCTTTCCTTATTCCAGGAATAAGCGAAGCGGTAAAGGGATAGCACAGCGACAGGATGTTTACGGACAAGGGGGAAACACAATGCGAATAAAACCTGACGATAACTGGCGCTGGTATTTTGATGACGAGCACGATCGTATGATGCTCGATCTTGCTAACGGCATGTTATTTCGTTCCCGTTTCGCCCGTAAAATGCTTACCCCTGACGCCTTTTCCCCCTGCGGGTTCTGCGTTGATGACGCCGCGCTCTACTTCTCCTTTGAAGAAAAATGCCGCGATTTAATGCTCTCCAATGAGCAGCGCGCCGAACTGGTGCTTAACGCGCTGGTCGCCATTCGTTTCCTCAAGCCGCAAATGCCTAAAAGCTGGCATTTCATCTCCTATAACGCCCCCTGGACGCCAGACGTCGGCGAAGCGGCCTGCGTAATGCTCAGTGATACGGGAGAAGAAGTCAGCCTGCTGGTAGTGGAGACCGGGGAAAATGCCGCCCTGTGCCTGCTGGCGCAGCCGGGGGTGATGATTGCCGGGCGCAGTATGCAGCTGGGCGACGCCATTAAGATTATGAATGACAGGCTGAAACCGCACTATGCCGCCAGTTACAGCCTGGAGCAGGCAGTCTAAGGCGCCAGCCTGACGGCGGTTTTAGGCACGCAGCTGCAGCTTAATACCGTGCCATCCTCAGCAATCGCGGTTTTCTTCAACGGGCTCACTTCCCCTTCCAGCAAGCGGATGCGACAGCAGCCGCAGATCCCCGCCCGGCAAGAGTAGGGCACCTTGATTCCCTGGTTTTCCAGCTGTTCCAGTAAGATCTGCTGATTATTGCCGCGAAACGTCTGCCCCTGCCAGTCAATCTCAACTTCGCCTTCCGCCAGCGGCTCCGGCTCCAGCGACTCAACGACCTGGCCTGCGCCATAACGTTTACCCGGCGCGCGGCTCAGGACAATAACCTCATCGCCCACCCGCACCACGCCGCTGTTACGGGCAATTAAATTCTGGCCGAAATCGACATCGCCATTGTCCTGCGCGGTACGAAAGCTTGCCAGCGTCGCCAGCGGCTCGCCTGTTGGGTGTTTTTGCCCGCGCTCCGGGCTGACGGTGGTAAATACGCAGCGGCTACAGGGTTTGACGACATCGAAAATGACCTCGCCGATGCGGACAACCCGCCAGCTATCCTCTTCCCATGCCTCTGCCCCGGAGACCACCAGATTAGGGCGGAACTGCTCCATCTGTACGCTTGCCGGGCAGCGCTGCTGCAGATCTCGCAGCGAGGCTTCGTTGGTGAGCAAAAAAGGAAAGCCATCGGCGAAAGAGAGGGGCACATCCTCATGGCGCTTCACCCGCCGCGTTAACGCCGGGCCAACCCAGCGTAACTGAACGTCACGGGCAAAAAAGCCGCTCAGCCAGCTGTTAATGGCCGCGGGGGCGACATGGGCGGTAAAATGGTTACCCCACACCTCTGTCGGCTCGCCCACGGGATTAAAGTCAGCGAAGCGCGCCACCGCGCTGCTGCCGTCCGGCGCGGTTAAATGCAGACCATCGGCCAGCGGGGAGGGCAGAAAGCGCACCATCTGTGGAAACTGGCGCGCGGTGATAAAGGTGCCGTCCGGCTGCGTCACCATAAAGATGCGATCGAAAGATAACCCGCTGCTGTCCGCCAGCGCGTGCGTCAGGCCAATTCCGCGCATGGATTTCACCGGGTGGATAAAAAGACGCGAGAGCGTTGCCACGCTATTTCCTCTCCAGACGAAAATAAGCCCTCAACTTTATGACATGAACGTCAGATTGGCTATAATGCGCAACAATTTTCTTTATTGATAAGTGACATTATGATTTCTCTGTTTGCCAGTACGGCCCGTGGGCTGGAAGAGCTGTTAAAAACTGAACTTGAAAACCTGGGGGCGCAGGAGTGCCGGGTGGTTCAGGGGGGCGTCCATTTCCACGGCGACACACGGCTTCTCTATCAAAGCCTGATGTGGAGTCGTCTGGCCTCGCGCATCATGATGCCGCTTGGCGAGTGCAGCGTGTACAGCGATCTCGACCTCTATCTGGGGGTTCAGGCGATACCGTGGACCGATATCTTCACCCCGGAGGCCACCTTCGCCGTTCACTTCAGCGGTCTGAATGAGGAGATCCGCAACAGCCAGTACGGCGCACTCAAGGTAAAAGACGCCATCGTTGACAGCTTTACCCGTAAAAACCTGCCGCGGCCTAATGTCGATCGTGAAAACCCGGATATTCGGGTGAACGTCTGGCTGAATAAAGAGACGGCCAGCATCTCGCTGGATCTGAGCGGGGAGGGGCTACACCTGCGCGGCTACCGCGATCGCACCGGCTTTGCGCCGATCAAAGAGAATCTGGCGGCGGCGATTGTGATGCGCTCCGGCTGGCAGCCGGGCACGCCGCTGCTGGACCCGATGTGCGGCTCCGGTACGCTGCTGATTGAGGCGGCAATGTGGGCAACGGATCGCGCGCCGGGCCTGCACCGCGGCCACTGGGGCTTTAGCGGCTGGGCGCAGCACGACGAAGCAATCTGGCAGGACGTCAAAGCCGATGCGCAAACCCGCGCCCGTCAGGGGCTGGCTAATTACGCCTCGCGTTTTTACGGCTCAGACAACGACGCGCGCGTCATCGAACATGCGAAACGCAACGCCCGTCGCGCTGGCATCGGCGAGCTGATTGATTTCGAGGTCAAAGATGTCGCGAAGCTCAGCAACCCGCTGCCGCAAGGGCCGTACGGCACGGTCATCAGCAACCCGCCTTATGGCGAACGTCTGGAGAGCGAACCGGCGCTGATTGCCCTGCACAGCCTGCTGGGGCGCACGCTGAAATCGCAGTTCGGCGGCTGGAATCTGTCGCTGTTCAGCGCCTCTGCCGATCTGCTCAACTGCCTGCAACTGCGCGCTGAACGCCAGTTCAAAGCCAAAAACGGCCCGCTGGATTGCGTACAGAAAAACTATCACCTGGCGGAAAACACCGGCGAAGCGAAAGCGCCTGCGATGGCGGAGGATTACGCCAACCGCCTGCGTAAGAACGTGAAAAAGCTGGAGAAATGGGCGAAGCAGGAGGGTATTGAGTGCTACCGCCTGTATGACGCCGACCTGCCGGATTACAATGTGGCGGTCGACCGCTACGGCGACTGGGTTGTCGTCCAGGAGTATGCGCCGCCGAAAACGATCGATGCGCAAAAAGCGCGTCAGCGTCTGTTCGATATTATTGCCGCGACCATTGCGGTGCTGGGGATTGCGCCGAATAAGCTGGTGCTCAAAACCCGC
>NZ_HE578945.1:1698608-1707013 GCF_000321045.1 Phytobacter massiliensis JC163 | reverse complement strand
GATTGCGCCGAATAAGCTGGTGCTCAAAACCCGCGAGCGGCAGAAGGGCAAAAATCAGTATCAGAAGATGAATGAGAAAGGGGAGTTTCTGCAGGTCAGCGAATATAACGCGCGTCTGTGGGTCAACCTGACCGATTATCTGGATACCGGCCTGTTCCTTGACCACCGTATCGCCCGCCGGATGCTGGGGCAGATGAGCAAAGGCAAAGATTTCCTTAACCTCTTCTCCTACACCGGCAGCGCCAGCGTTCATGCCGGCCTTGGCGGCGCGCGCAGCACCACCACCGTTGATATGTCGCGCACCTATCTGGAGTGGGCGGAGCGCAATCTACGTCTCAACGGTCTGACCGGTCGCGCCCATCGCCTGCTGCAGGCTGATGTGCTGGGCTGGCTGCGTGAAACGGACGAACAATTCGATCTGATCTTTATCGATCCGCCGACCTTCTCCAACTCCAAGCGGATGGAGGAGTCATTCGATGTACAGCGCGACCATATGGCGCTGATGAAAGATCTGAAACGCCTGCTGCGTAAAGGCGGCACTATTATGTTTTCCAACAACAAGCGCGGTTTCCGCATGGATACCGACGGGCTGGCGGAACTGGGGCTGAAAGCACAAGAAATCACCCAAAAAACCTTGTCCCAGGACTTCGCCCGTAACCGTCAGATCCACAACTGCTGGCTGATTACCGCGGCCTGAAAGGATTAAAAGATGTCATTGATCAGTATGCATGGCGCGTGGCTGTCGTTCAGCGACGCTCCTCTGCTCGATAATGCTGAACTGCATATCGAAGAAAACGAACGCGTCTGTCTGGTTGGGCGCAACGGCGCCGGTAAATCGACCCTGATGAAGATTCTGAACCGGGAGATAGGCCTGGATGATGGGCGTATCGTCTACGAACAGGATCTGGTGGTGGCGCGTCTGCAACAGGACCCGCCGCGTGATGTGAGCGGCAGCGTGTATGACTTTGTTGCCGAAGGTATCGAAGAGCAGGCGGAATACCTCAAGCGCTATCATGAGATTTCGCACCTGGTGATGAGCGATCCCAGCGACAAAAATCTCGCTGAAATGGCTCGCCTGCAGGAGCTGCTCGATCATCACGGCCTGTGGCAGCTTGAGAACCGCATTAATGAAGTGCTGGCCCAGCTTGGGCTGGAGCCGGATATGGCGCTCTCTTCCCTCTCCGGCGGCTGGCTGCGTAAAGCCGCGCTGGGGCGGGCGCTGGTGAGCGGCCCGCGCGTGCTGCTGCTTGACGAGCCGACCAACCACCTCGACATTGAAACCATCGACTGGCTCGAAGGCTTCCTGAAAGGCTTTGGCGGAACGATCATTTTCATCTCTCACGATCGCTCATTTATTCGCAATATGGCCACCCGGATTGTCGATCTCGATCGCGGCAAGCTGGTCTCCTACCCAGGGGATTACGACCAGTATCTGCTGGAAAAAGAGGAGGCGCTGCGGGTTGAAGAGCTGCAGAACGCGGAGTTCGACCGCAAGCTGGCGCAGGAAGAGGTCTGGATCCGTCAGGGTATTAAAGCGCGTCGGACCCGTAACGAAGGCCGCGTGCGAGCCCTGAAAGCCATGCGCCGCGAGCGTAGCGAACGCCGCGACGTGATGGGTAGCGCGAAGATGCAGGTAGAGGAGGCGGTTCGCTCAGGCAAAATCGTCTTCGAAATGGAGAACGTGAACTACCAGGTTGATGGCAAAGTACTGGTGAAGGATTTCAGCGCTCAGGTGCAACGCGGGGACAAAATCGCCCTGATTGGGCCGAACGGCTGCGGGAAAACCACCCTGCTTAAGCTGATGCTCGGCCAGCTGAAGGCCGACAGCGGACGCATTCACTGCGGCACCAAACTGGAAGTCGCCTATTTCGACCAGCACCGCGCCGAACTCGATCCCGACAGAACGGTGATGGATAACCTTGCCGAAGGCAAACAGGAAGTCATGGTCAACGGCAAGCCGCGCCACGTGCTCGGCTACTTGCAGGATTTTCTTTTCCATCCTAAGCGGGCAATGACCCCGGTACGCGCGCTCTCCGGCGGCGAACGCAACCGGCTTTTACTGGCGCGCCTGTTCCTGAAACCCAGCAACCTTTTGATCCTCGATGAACCGACCAACGATCTGGATGTCGAAACGCTGGAGCTGCTGGAAGAACTTATCGACGGCTATCAGGGCACGGTAATGCTGGTGAGCCACGACCGTCAGTTTGTGGATAATACCGTAACCGAGTGCTGGATTTTTGAAGGCGGCGGCCAGATAGGACAATACGTCGGCGGCTACCATGACGCCCGTGGCCAGCAGTCGGCTTCGCTTGCGCAAAAAGCGCCAGCGGTGAAAAAACCGGCGGCGGTGGCAGAGAGCAAAGCGGAAACTGTCAAACGAGGCAGTAACAAACTAAGCTATAACCTGCAACGTGAACTGGAACAGCTGCCGCAAAAACTGGAAACGCTGGAGGCCGAACTGGAAGCGCTGCAGGCGCAGGTCGCGGACGCCAGCTTCTTTGCCCAGCCTCATGAGCAGACGCAAAAAGTATTAGCCGACCTCTCTTCGGCGGAGCAGGCGCTGGAGGAAGCGTTTGAACGCTGGGAGTATCTGGAGGCGCTGAAAAACGGCGCATAATTCAGGGAATCCGTATGTGTGAACACCACCACGCCACGCGTCATACGTTGTGCATGCAGTGCGACCTGCTGGTTGCGCTGCCGGAGCTGCGGCATTGCCATAAAGCGACCTGCCCGCGCTGCGGCACCACGTTAACCACCGAATGGGACGAGCCGCGGGCGCGTCCTACCGCCTATGCGCTGGTGGCGCTGTTTATGCTGCTGCTCTCCAATCTGTTCCCCTTTGTGAACATGAAAGTGGCAGGCGTTACCAGTGAAGTTACCCTGCTGGAGATCCCGGGGGTGATGTTTTCGGAAGACTACGCCAGCCTCGGCACATTCTTTTTACTGTTTGTCCAGCTGGTGCCAGCCTTCTGCCTCGTCACCATTCTGCTGCTGGTTAACCGGGTAAAAATGTCCCTGAGCCTGAAAACCTTCCTGGCGCGGGTGCTTTTTCAACTTAAAACCTGGGGTATGGCGGAAATATTCCTCGCCGGCGTGCTGGTCAGTTTCGTTAAGCTGATGGCGTACGGCGATGTGGGCATTGGCAGCAGCTTTATTCCGTGGTGCCTCTTTTGTCTGTTGCAGTTGCGCACCTTCCAGTGCGTCGACCGGCTCTGGCTGTGGGACGATATCGCCCCTGCGCCGCTGCCCGCGACGCCGCTGCGGGTAGGCGTGCCGGGCATCCGCCAGGGGCTGCGCTGTTGCCCCTGCTGCGCGGCGGTGGTGGCCGCAGATAACCCCATCTGCCCGCGCTGCCATACCAAAGGGTATATCCGGCGCAGAAACAGCCTGCAGTGGACGCTGGCGCTGCTGGTGACCTCTATTCTGCTCTATCTGCCCGCCAATATTCTGCCGATCATGATAACCGATCTGCTTGGCGACCGGATGCCGTCCACTATTCTGGCCGGGGTGATTTTGCTCTGGAGCGAAGGGTCATACCCGGTGGCGCTGGTTATTTTCATCGCCAGTATTATGGTGCCGACGCTGAAAATGATCGCTATCGCCTGGCTGTGCTGGGATGCGAAAGGGCACGGCAAGCGCGACAGCGAGCGGATGCATTTGATCTACGAAATTGTTGAATTCGTTGGCCGCTGGTCAATGATTGATGTCTTTGTTATTGCGGTACTGTCAGCGCTGGTGCGCATGGGGGGATTGATGAACATTTATCCGGCCATGGGCGCGCTAATGTTTGCGCTGGTTGTCATTATTACCATGTTTGCGGCGATGACTTTCGATCCTCGCCTGAGCTGGGATCGCGAGCCTGAATCAAGCCATGAGGAGTCGTAAAAAGATGGAGAAAACCGCTGGAGAGGCGAAAGTACAGAAAGTGAGAAACTGGTCGCCCGTATGGATATTTCCTATCGTTACGGCTCTGATTGGCGCATGGATCCTCTTCTATCACTACAGCCATCAGGGGCCAGAAGTGACCCTGATCACCAACAACGCCGAAGGGATTGTGGGCGGTAAAACCACCATCAAAAGCCGCAGCGTTGATGTCGGGGTAGTGGAAAGCACGACGCTCACCGACGATCTCACCCATGTAGAGATCAAAGCCCGCCTTAATGCCGGTATGGAAAAGCTACTGTATGGCGACTCGGTTTTTTGGGTGGTCAAACCGCAGGTTGGGCGCGAGGGAATTAGCGGGCTGGGGACGCTGCTCTCCGGCGCGTATATTGAGCTTCAGCCGGGCAAAAAGGGGAGCCAGCCGGACAGCTATAAGCTGCTGGATGCGCCACCGCTGGCGCCGCCTGATGCGAAAGGTATCCGTATTATTCTCGACAGCAAAAAGGCCGGCCAGCTTTCGCCTGGGGATCCGGTGCTGTTCCGTGGCTATCGCGTTGGCTCGGTAGAGACCAGCACCTTCGACACGCAAAAACGGACAATGAGCTACCAGCTGTTTATCAATGCGCCGAACGACAGGCTGGTCACCAGCAACGTGCGTTTCTGGAAAGACAGCGGCATCGCGGTGGATTTAACGTCCGCAGGTATGCGGGTAGAGATGGGGTCGCTCACCACGCTCTTTGGCGGCGGCGTCAGTTTTGACGTGCCGGAAAGCCTGGACATCGGCCAGCCGGTGGCGGAGAAAACGGCCTTTATGCTGTATGACGATCAGCGCAGCATTCAGGAGTCGCTCTATACCGACCATATCGACTACCTGATGTTCTTTAAAGACTCCATTCGCGGGCTGCAGCCTGGCGCGCCGGTCGAGTTCCGCGGGATTCGCCTGGGTACGGTGTCGAAAGTGCCGTTCTTCACGCCGGAAATGCGTCAGAAGCTGAACGATGACTACCGCATCCCGGTGCTGGTTCGTATCGAGCCGGAACGGCTGGTTAATCAATTTGGCCAGGATCCGGATATGGATAAGCACCTGACGGAGCTGATGAAGCGCGGTCTGCGCGGCTCGCTGAAAACCGGCAATATTGTTACCGGCGCGCTTTATGTCGATCTCGATTTCTACCCGAAAGCGCCGCCGTTAAAAGATATGCCGGCATTCGACGGCTACCGGATTATCCCGACCATGAGCGGCGGCCTTGCGCAGATCCAGCAGCGTCTGATGGATACGCTTGATAAGATTAACAATCTGCCGCTTAACCCGATGATTGAGCAGGCAACCAGTACGCTGAGCGAGACCCAGCAGACGATGCGCCGTCTGCAGTCTACGCTGGATAATCTCAATAAGATTACCGCCAGCCAGTCTATGCAGCAGCTTCCGGCGGATATGCAGGGCACGCTGCGCGAACTGAATCGCAGTATGCAAGGCTTCCAGCCAGGCTCAGCGGCTTACAACAAAATGGTGGCGGATATGCAGCGGCTCGATCAGGTGCTGCGTGAACTGCAGCCGGTACTGAAAACGCTCAACGACAAGAGTAACGCGCTGGTCTTTGAAGCCAAAGGCAAAGCGGATCCGCAGCCGAAGAGGGCGAAAGAATGAAAAAAGGAACAATAGCGCTTCTGGCGGTGCTGCTCACCGCCTGTAGCTCAGGCGAGGAGAGCAAAAGCTATTATCAGCTGCCGTCGCCGCCGCAGGGGAGCGTTTCGCAAAGCGATGCGCGGGGCCAGCATCTGCTGTGGGTTGAGCAGGTTGCCGTTCCGGATTATCTTGCCGGTAACGGCGTGGTCTACCAGACCACCGACGTGCAGTACGTTATCGCCGCGAATAATCTCTGGGCGAGCCCCCTCGATCAACAGCTGCGCGCCACGCTGGTAGCGAATCTGAGCAATTCGTTGCCAGGGTGGGTGGTCGCCTCGCAGCCGTTGGGCAGCGAGCAGGATATTCTCAATGTTTCGGTGACCGGTTTTCATGGCCGCTACGATGGCCGGGTTATCGTGAGCGGCGAGTGGCTGCTGAATCATAAAGGGCAGCTGATTAAAAGGCCGTTCCACATTGAGCTTAAGCAGCAGCGCGACGGCTATGATGAGATGGTGAAGGTGCTGGCGCAGGCCTGGCAGCAGGAGGCCACCAGCATTGCCAGTGAGCTTAACCGCCTGCCGTAAAGAAAAATAAGCATTGAGCACGCCGCCACGGGGCTTCCCCCTGGCGGTTTTTTTATCTTTTAAGCCGGCAAGATACCTGTGCTGGTTCACAGATTTTGTACAAATGATCTTCCGTATGCGTCACATTTATGACGCTGGCGTGAATTTTGCGCATTGACTGCGCTCGTTTTTCGCGGTATTCGTAGCCTGTGGTTGCATATTTAGTAACCACTGTTTTCTTTTCCACCAGATCAAAAAATGAGGGAAACGAGGCATGAAGAGACAAAAACGAGATCGCCTGGAACGGGCTCATCAACGTGGTTATCAGGCCGGTATTACTGGACGGCCAAAAGAAATGTGTCCATACCAGACGCTGAATCAGAGGTCACACTGGCTGGGAGGCTGGCGAGAAGCCATGGAGGACAGGGCCGTCATTGCCTGATTCTGTCTCTTTAAAAAGAAACCTCCGCAAAGCGGAGGTTTCGCCTTTTTACGTCTTTATTGCCTGAACAGGCAGCCCATCAGAAAGCAGAAGTATCCTGGAACAGACCTACTTTGAGGTCAGTCGCGGTATAGATAACGCGACCGTCTACCAGTACTTCGCCATCAGCCAGACCCATAATCAGACGACGATTAACGACGCGCTTGAAATGAATGCGATAGGTGACTTTCTTCGCCGTCGGCAGAATCTGACCGGTGAACTTCACTTCACCCACGCCCAGCGCGCGGCCTTTGCCTTCGCCGCCGAGCCAGCCCAGATAGAACCCTACCAACTGCCACATTGCGTCGAGACCGAGGCAGCCCGGCATAACCGGATCGCCGATAAAGTGGCAGTCAAAAAACCACATATCCGGGTGGATATCTAACTCTGCTTCAACGTAACCTTTGTCGAAGTTCCCACCGTTTTCGGTCATTTTAACCACACGGTCCATCATCAGCATGTTCGGGGCCGGTAATTGCGGGCCTTTCGCGCCAAACAGCTCTCCGCGACCAGAGGCAAGAAGATCTTCTTTTGTATAGGATTCGCGTTTATCTACCATGTTCTAAGTAAGCCTTATTGTGAGTTTCGGACGCAGGATAGCTAACACGTGTACGCTCAACAAGTCCGATCAGTTAGGCGTAAACCAGTTCAGCCAGCGCAACGGCCAGGGATAGCGATGGCGCGCATCCTGCTGCGTTGCCTGGGCAATACGCTCAAGTACGGTCTGCTTAAGGGTGGTTTGCCCTTCGGCATCCCAAGGCAGGCCGGTTAATAAGGGTAGCGCATCCGCCACATCTTCAATGGCCCAGATGGAAAATTGCCCCGCTTTTACCGCGTCCAGCAGAGGCTGGGCCAGGCAAAGATGACGTATATTGGCAGCGGGCACGATAACGCCCTGTTTGCCGTTCAGGCCGCGCTGCTGGCAGATGGTAAAGAACCCTTCAATCTTTTCATTCAGTCCGCCAACGGGCTGCGCGCGGCCAAACTGATCGACTGAACCGGTAATAGCGATACTTTGATTTACCGGCACTTCCGCGAGCGCGCTTATCAGGGCGCACAGTTCGGCCATTGAGGCGCTGTCGCCGTCCACTTCACTGTAGGACTGCTCAAACGTCAGCGAGGCGGAGAAGGGGAGTTGCTGATCCAGCTCCAGCTCAGACATCAGAAACGCCTGCATAATCATCATGCCTTTTGCATGAATGTTCCCGCCCAGTTCAGCCTTACGCTCGATATCATTAAATTCGCCGTCGCCGATATGCACCACACAGCTAATGCGCGAGGGTTCGCCGAAAGCGCGCGGATGGCCAGGAAATTCAACCACTGAAAGGGCATTAATCTGGCCTACCTGCTCGCCTTCGGTTTCGATAAGAATCTGCTCAAGCAGAATTTCATCCTGCATGCGCTCGGCCAGATAGCCCTCACGCCATTCGCGCTGGGCCAGCATGGTGGTAAGCTGCTCAGCATTAAACTGCGCCTCATCGGTCATTGTGGCCACTTCACGCAGCTGGCGCATCAGCCAGAGCGGGCACAGCGGTAATGTCTCCTGATCGCCTGTGTAGCGCACGGCTTCACGGATCAGCACGGGCCATGCATCGGTCGCAGGAGTTGGTAACGCCGCCTGCTTCGCCGTGCATTCTACCCACTGGCGCCAGAGCGCCATGCTGTCTGCATCGGTAATCTGCAGGTTTTCTTCATACTCGCTGTAAATGGCCTGCTCCGCCAGTTCTGGCTCCATCTCCTGAAAGTCCGCCAGAGATTCCCGTTCGCCAACCAGAATGACCCGCAGATCAAGCGGTAAAGAGGGAATGGAAACCGGAAGCGGGCGCGCTTCATCGAAGGCGACCCAGTCAAA
>NZ_HE578945.1:1679231-1698176 GCF_000321045.1 Phytobacter massiliensis JC163 | reverse complement strand
TGCTTTTCAGGCGTAGCCACAGTAACGGCTGAGCCAGCAGCGTGCGCAGGGAGATGACCAGCGTGCCGCCGTTAGCCTGATGAACCAGACCGGGCTGTAGCGACAGCGTGTTATTGAACTGGCGCAGGCAGCCAAATAGCTGTTCCGCCTCCACCCAGTCCGCGGTAACGACCAACTCTTTCCCGACAAAGGCGGCGTTCGGGTCGCTTGCCGCAAGAAGGGTGACCGTATCGCCATTGATGAGGTAGTCGCCACCCGCCAGCGCTTCGCTTTGCGGCTGCAAAGGGTTTAGCGCGCCGGCGATAAGATCCAGATAGAGACGCTCCTCCGGCGCTTTGGCCAGCATAAAAGGAGATGTCGCCTGAGGGTGAAGCAGCTGCTCCAGCGCATAGAATAATCGGGGTTGGGTATCAGCCAGAAATGCCGTCTCATCATTAGATACAGATGGCTCAAAGGCTTCCTGATAACTTTCGGCATCAGGAATGAGTTCATTCCATTCAAGTTTTGTAATGGTCAAAGTCGTTATTTTAGTCTGCTGTAAAAAGCGCGATTATACCGTAAACGACTTTGCCGCACACCGCTAATAGCGATTTTACCCGGCGCGAATTGCCGTCTGGCTTAGCAGAATGTGATTTCTTTTCAGCAGAGAGGAAAAAAACTGATATTCTGAACAGAGTTACACGGTAACGTTGAGATCGCAATGAAATATCAACAACTGGAAAACCTTGAAAGCGGCTGGAAATGGAAGTACCTGGTGAAAAAGCACCGTGAAGGTGAGCTTATCACCCGCTACGTTGAAGCCAGCGCGGCAAAAGACGCTGTCGATTTATTGCTGACCCTCGAAAACAAACCTGTGCTGGTAAATGAATGGATCGAGCAGCATATTAACCCATCGCTTATCAACCGCATGAAGCAAACTATTCGTGCGCGGCGTAAACGTCATTTCAATGCTGAACACCAGCATACCCGCAAGAAGTCGATCGACCTGGAATTTGCCGTCTGGCAGCGTCTTGCCGGGCTGGCCCAGAGAAGAGGAAAAACCCTCTCTGAGACTATCGTGCAGCTTATCGAGGATGCCGAGCACAAAGAAAAATACGCCACGCGGATCTCTTCGCTTAAGCAGGATCTGCAGGCGCTGTTAGGCAAGGAATAAACTTTTCAGCCTTTTTGACTTTTTGAAGGCAATAAAAAACCCCGCCAGGCGGGGTTTTTTATGATGACGAGAACTTAAGCCTGCGGCTGAGTTACAACGTCTTTGATGCCTTTAACTTCGATCTCTACGCGACGGTCCGGCGCCAGGCAATCGATCAGCGCAGCACGCGCTTTCACGTTGTCACAGGTGTTGCCAGTAACCGGGTTGGATTCACCCATGCCACGTGCGGAGATTTTGTTAGATGGGATGCCTTTAGAGATCAGGTAGTCAACAACGGACTGAGCACGTTTCTCAGACAGACCCTGGTTGTAAGCGTCAGAACCGATACGGTCGGTGAAGCCCAGAACCACGACGGAACCGTCTTTCGGATCCAGGTTGCTCAGCTGGCTGTACAGCTGATCCAGCGCCTGCTGACCTTCCGGTTTCAGGGTCGCTTTGTTGAAGTTGAACAGTACGTCAGACTTCAGAGTGAAGTGCTTGGTCTGTACTTCCGGAGCCGGAGCCGGTGCCGGTGCAACTACCGGTGCAACGTCTTCCTGCTGGCCGAAACGGTAGGAAACACCTACGCTCAGCAGACCGTTGTCCTGACGGGTACCGATGGTGTTAGCATCACCGATGTTGTTAACCCACTGGTATTCCAGACGAGTAGCAACGTCACGGGTGATCGCCCACTCAAGACCACCAGCGAATACCGGGGAAACACCGGTGTCGTGATCTTTGAAGTGTGCGCCTGCAGCAGGTACGTTTGCTTTAGAGTCAGCACGCCATACCATACCACCCAGACGGGTATAAATGTCCAGATCGTCTGCTACCGGGTAGCTCAGCTTAGCGGTCAGCTGTACGCCCTGAGCTTTAAAAGCGCCGTTAACGGTGTCGCCTTTATACTCTTCGCGGCCCAGCCAGTCGTAACCCATTTCGAAACCAACATACGGGTTAACCTGATAACCACCGAACGCGCCAGCACCCAGTTGGTTTTCATGGGTCGGGCCGTCATTCGGAATGAAGCCGGTGTCGTGGAACTGAGACCAGCCCAGTTTGCCACCTGCGTACCAGGTATTATCTTTCGGTGCGGCCTGCGCTACGGTAGCGAAACCAGCCAGTGCCACTGCAATCGCGATAGCTGTCTTTTTCATTTTTTGCGCCTCGTTATCATCCAAAAATCGCCATGAAAATCTCGGTGAGAAGTCACGGTTAAATCCTTCACCGGGGGAATTGCTCATTTGTAACTCTGGAGATATCTTCACGATATCTTTGGCTTATGCCGAGCACCCCTGGCGATGTAAAGTCTACAACGTAGTTGGAAACTTACAAGTGTGAACTCTGTCAGGCGTATGAAAAAAAGACTTTGTATACACAATATTTAACAATTTTGAGGAACTCTTAGCCATTCTTGTTTAAGAAAAAGACTTCGGAATCAGCCTGTGGCGCGGTATCAGGCTGAAAATGCTGCAATCGTAGCCCGCATGAAAAAGTATCCCAGGAATTATCTTATTTTTACTCAATGATACAAACTAGAGTGAATTTTTATGCCTGCATGCTGTCTGGCTGCTTGAGGATCGTACTGCACAGGTCGCATGACGAAGCCAATGGCGTTTCCTTCTTCTGCCGCCATCGCCAGGCGATGATATTCCTCTTCCGTAAGCTCATCAGCGTGCCAGCCGATAACCACACTGTAATTACCCGTCTTGAGCGCCCGAATCATCGATTCCAGGGTCAGACCGGGGGAGAGCTGGCTGATTTGCATCACTTTGGTCAGCGGCAGACCGGCAGATTCGACCCAGGCGCGGCTGAGTTTCTGCTGCGGCGTGAGCCACAATTGCCAGCGAGACTGTTGCCCCAGCTGCTGGAGCAGCGGTAAAAGGAGTAACTGCGTCATGCCGGGTTGGTCTTCGCGATAAACGACTTCACTAATCAATCCTGTTGACGCTCCGGTGGTTCCCGCACTGTGAGCGGAGACAAATTGCGATGAACGGTCTGCACGGCTTAAAGAGTGGTACATGATCAACCCAGCCCTGTTAGTTACTGTATAAACATACAGTACCGTTTGAACGTTCAAAGATCAACCTCATTTTCTGAAAGTGCGTCGCAAAATTATGCGAGAAAAACACTTTCTAAGAAAATTCACTTGCTGCACGGCGCACAGTTGCCTATTTTCCTCCATAGCGGATCCGCTAAAACACTGATGGTTTTAGTCCATGATTTCAAAGGGAATTATCATGAAAAGCGTATCATTCAACAGGATTCATCAGTCGCTGGAATATCTGGCCCCGCTGGGGCATATTCGCTATCGCGCGCACTTTGGTGGCTATAGCTTGTCCATCGACGACACCGTGTTTGCCATGGTGGCGGATGGGGAGCTCTATCTGCGAGCGTGTGAAGAGAGCGCCCCGTATCATGCCGCCAGGCAAGCGCCGCTTTTGTCTTTTCAAAAGCGTGGCCGCTCTGTTTCGCTGAACTACTATTTTGTCGACGAGTCTCTCTGGCGGGATCGCCCTCTATTATTACAACTCTCCTCGCAGTCGCTGGCCGCCGCCAGGGATCAAAAATTGCAGCGTGATAACCAGCATCGCCTCAAAGACCTCCCCAACCTCTCATTTCAACTGGAACTGCTACTTTGCGAAGCGGGCGTTAAAGATGAAAAGACCCTGCGCATTCTGGGCGCCAAAGTGTGCTGGCTGCGGTTAAGGCAGATGAATAAACAGCTGGGTATTAAAGTGTTATTTGCCCTTGAAGGGGCGATTATCGGCCTGCATGAAGCCGCGCTCCCGGCGTTAAAACGCCAGGAGCTGATCGACTGGTACAATGAACTGAGCGATAAAAAAAGCCGCGAGCGTTAAACCACCTGACGCTGCAGACGACACATCTCCGGCAGCAACGCGATCAGTAAACCAATTTGCTGCAGCACAAGCGGCTCTTTACTGTCAGGTCGCGGCTCAAGATGCTTAATACGGCGCGACAGGTCAGCAAGGGTGCTTTGCACGCGCTCTTCATCAGCTGGCTGGTGATGAAGCGCGTCATCAACATAGCAGACGGCGTCATCCAGCAGCCGCAGTATAGCCGGATGGGTTAACTGTTCACGATGGGCGCCGAGCGCCGCGATATAGCTGGTAAAAGTATGGTTAAGGCAGAGCAGGCGAAATGCCGCTTCACGTATTTCAGGCGTCGCGCCCGGCTCAGAGGCCATATTCGATACCACCGAGGCCAGCTCCGCGTCGCGGTTATAAGCATTCCTGCGCGCAACGCGGTAGGCCAGACGGTTATCCCGCCCCTGATGGTACTGCTCAAGAATGGCATCCAGGTAACGGCAGTTGGCGTCGAAAGCCTGCCCGGTGACGCGGGAGAGATTGCGAAAACGCCAGTCCGGCCAGATAAAACTCACGGCCGCCCAGGCGATAGCGCAACCCACCAGCGTGTCGATCACACGGGGAATCGCCACCTCGAACCCTTCGCCTAATAAATTGAAGCAGAGCAGCACCAGCAGCGTGATGAACATAGTGGCCTGGGCATACTGAACAAGCCGAAAGGCGAAGAAGAGTACCCCGGTTACCACAATCAGAATCAGCTGCCCTTCCAACGAGGGAACAAAATAGAGCACCGGCAGCCCCAGCGCGACGCCGGCCAGCGTACCGATAATACGCAGCGTAAGGCGATGGCGAGTCGCGTTGTAGTTTGGCTGGCAGACGAAGAGGCTGGTTAACAAAATCCAGTAGCCGTGATTCATGCCCGTTATCTGAATAATGGCGTAACCGGCGCAGAGCACGAGGGACATACGCACCGCATGACGAAACAGGGCCGATTCCGGCGTCAAATTATTGCGCAGGCGCAGCCAGATATCGCTCAAGCCGTGCAGGCTGTCATCGGCAAGGATATTTTCCGACTCTTTTTGCTGCAGGGTCGCAGGCTGCCCCGACTCAATAGAGGCCAGCTGCGCATCGATGGCACGGAGATTATCAAAGCAAAAATCCCAGCGCTTTCATCTGTTCCGGCGAGGTCGTGCCGCCAGCGCGTATCCTGTCCAGTGCCGCATCCAGATGGATAAAAACGCGTTCAAAGCGGTTATCGTGCTGATAGGGCGTGCGAAGCAGGATCGCCCGGGCGAGTTTCGCACAGGCCTGTGACTGCATCGTTATCAGCCGTTGAAAGCGAAACATCACGTCGCTGTAGCGGAAATGTTCACGCAGCGCCTGATACTGAATATGTGACGAACTGGCCCGCTCATGAATATCCTGAGCGGCAAAATAGTAGTGCAGGGTACGGCGCGTGCCGCGCTGGCCCCGATCGCCGCGCAGGCGGGTAAGCAGGGAGGCCTTGGTCTGATTCAGGGTAGTCACCAGCTGCCCGTTAGCCAGCGCCAGTTCATACAGCGGCGCCTGGCTTTCCTCTTCAAGATCCGGGTCGAACAGGCGCGCTTTTAGCTCCAGATAGTGGGAGAGTTGTTCAAAGCAGCGCGCAAGGTTGTCCTGCAACGGGCGAATCGGAAAGACCAGGTGCCCGACCAGAGTAAGAAGGTTGAACCAGACGGCGCCTGCCAGCAGCAGTAAAGGCTGCTGATACCAGGTGGAATACAGTGATACCCCCAGCATGGTGTAAATGGCGATAAGCAGGGCGCCGAACGCAATGGTCGCATAGCGCTGTCCAAGCCCGCCCAGAAGAATAAACCCGATGGTTGACAGCACCAGCCCGCCGGCAAACAACCACGGCCAGGGGAAAAGCAGCTCGACGGAAGCCGAGGCGATAAAAAATGAAACCAGGGTAATGATCAGGTTGCGCAACCGGCCGGTCAAACGGTCATCCAGGTCCGCCAGCGCGGCAGCGACCACGCCCAGGGTTAAGGGGATGGTCAACTTTACTTCGCCCAACAGCCACGGTAGCGCCGCCGTGCCGCAGAGGGCGATGAAAATACGAACGTTATAAAGCCAGGCGCTGTTCCAGGTGTAACGGCGTAGCAGGGGGCTAAGCATAATAGCGGTATCTCGCTTACGGGTAACGGCGGCGGGCATTGGCTTCGCGGATGGCGCGGGCCGTTTCAACCGGCACAACGCGTCTGCCTACTGGCCAGACGGCAATGGCGGCGATTTTCAAATTGGCGACGCCGGTAGGAATACCAATAATAGTGAGGCACTGGGCGATCCCCGCAATTATATGCATCGCGCATAGCCACCAGCCGAAGAGAACCAGCCAGACAATATTCAGCAGCGTACCGCCCGCGTTCATCATGCTGCTCTTGCCTTCGGGGTTAATCTCATCGACGTGCAAAACTTCATTTCCCCAGGGCACCAGCGACAGCTTGGTGATTTCCCAGCAGGAGCGCGTCAATGGCAGGGTGATAACCAGTACTATGCTTGCCAGGGTAGCCAGCAGCCAGCCTAAGGTAATGGCAAAGCCGCCCAGCACAAAATTGATGATATTCAGAACAGTACGCATATTTCCTCGATGCCAGCCTGTCAGTAACTTTACACGGCAATTGTAACGTTTTTTTGGACTGGAGCACGTTTTCTCTGGCGGGTAAACTAATGCGCACGATCATACGCTGACAAAAGGGTAAAGAATGGAACTTAAAGCAACGTCGTTGGGAAAGCGCCTGGCGCAGCACCCTTATGATCGTATTGTCATTCTCAACGCGGGCGTTAAAGTGTCCGGCGACAAGCATGAATATCTCATACCTTTCAACCAGTTATTGAACATCGAATGCAAACGCGGCCTGGTATGGGGCGAACTTGAATTCGTGCTGGTGGATAATAAAGTCGTCCGCCTGCATGGCACCGAGTGGGGCGAAACCCAGCGCTTCTGGCAGCACTTAAATGAACGCTGGCGCAGCTGGAGCGCAGAGATGAGCGAGGTGGCGGCGCAGGTGCTGTCAGAGCAGCTTGAGGCTATCGGCGGGCGGGTGGCGTCAGGCCACTGGCTCACCCGCAGCCAGCTTAACGGGGTACAGGCGCAGCTGCGGCAGGCTTTTGATGCGCTCCCGCTGCCAACGGCTCGCCTGGACGGTTTTGATAACTGCCGTGAACTCTGGCGGCAGTGTCAGGCCTGGCTTAAGGATATCGAGGCGCGGCGCGCGCAGCATAATCAGGCATGGACTGATGACATGCTGCGACAGTACGCCGATTTCTTTGCCCACATTGAGTCGTCCCCCCTTAATCCGGCGCAGGCCCGGGCGGTAGTGAACGGTGAGAAATCCTTACTGGTGCTGGCAGGCGCGGGCAGCGGCAAAACCTCCGTGCTGGTGGCGAGGGCAGGGTGGCTGCTGCTGCGCGGTCAGGCTTCCCCGGAACAGATTTTACTGCTGGCGTTTGGCCGCAAGGCCGCCGAGGAGATGGATGAACGCATCCGCGAACGGCTAAAAAGCGACGAGATTACGGCCCGTACTTTCCACGCGCTGGCGCTGCATATTATTCAGCAAGGGGGCAAAAAAGCGCCGGCCATTAGCATGCTGGAAAATGACGCCGTGGCGCGTCAAAAACTGTTTATTGACGCCTGGCAGACCCAGTGCGCCGAGAAAAAAGCGCAGGCGAAAGGCTGGCGGCAGTGGCTGGAAGAAGAGCTCCAGTGGACGGTGCCGGAAGGTAATTTCTGGCAGGACGAAAAAATGGTCCGCCGCGTTGCCGGACGGCTGGATCGCTGGGTAAGCCTGATGCGTATGCACGGCGGTAGCCAGACAGAGATGATTGAAGCCGCGCCCGAGGAAATTCGCCCCGTATTCAGTAAACGCGTTAAGCTGCTGGCGCCGTTGCTCAAGGCGTGGAAGGCCGCGCTGAAAGCCGAGAACGCCGTCGATTTTTCCGGGCTAATCCATCAGGCGATTAACTTGCTCGATAAAGGGCGTTTTATCAGTCCGTGGAAACATATCCTCGTGGATGAGTTTCAGGATATCTCTCCGCAGCGCGCTGCGCTTCTGGCGGCGCTACGGCGGCAAACCCCCCATACCACGCTCTTCGCCGTAGGCGATGACTGGCAGGCCATTTACCGCTTTAGCGGCGCGCAGCTCTCCCTTACCACCGCGTTTCATGACTATTTTGGCGAAGGCGAGCTCTGCGCCCTGGATACCACCTACCGCTTTAACTCGCGGATTGGCGAGGTGGCGAACGGCTTTATTCAACAAAACCCGCATCAGTTGGCTAAGCCGCTGAATAGTTTGAGCAGCGGCGATAAGAATGCAGTGACGCTGCTGGCGCAGGAGCACCTCGATGCGCTGCTTGATAAGCTGAGCGGTTATGCCACCCCTGAGGATCGTATTTTGCTGCTCTCGCGCTATCACCACGGCAAGCCCGCCAGCCTTGAAAAGGCGGCGACGCGCTGGCCGAAACTGCAACTTGATTTCATGACCATTCACGCCAGCAAGGGGCAGCAGGCAGAGTATGTGATTGTGCTGGGGTTACAGGAAGGCGGCGAGGGGTTCCCGGCACCTGCGCGGGAGTCGGTCATTGAGCAGGCGCTGTTGCCCGCTGAGGAAGCCTTCCCGGATGCCGAAGAGCGCCGCTTACTGTATGTCGCCATGACCCGCGCCCGTAAGCGCGTCTGGCTGCTGTTCGATAAAGAGAATCCGTCACGCTTTGTCGATGCGCTGCGCCAGCTTGGGGTATCGGTGGCGCGTAAGCCCTGATAACAGGCGGCGCATGCCGCCTGCGGCCTTATTTGAGGCGCTCTGCCAGGTAGCGCTGATAATCAGGGATCAGAATATCGACGCTGTCTGAAAAGCCCGGCGACTGAATGATAAAATCCGCCGTGGAGGAGTTTGTGGCTACCGGAATATTCCAGACGGTAGCAAGGCGTAACAGGGCTTTGACGTCAGGATCGTGCGGAACGGCGTTCAGCGGGTCCCAGAAAAAGATCAGGACGTCAATTTTCCCCTCGGAAATCAGCGCTCCGACCTGCTGGTCGCCGCCCATCGGACCGCTCAGCATGGCGTTCACCTCAAGGCCTGTGGCGCGCTGAATTAAATTGCCGGTGGTGCCTGTGGCGTACAGAACGTGCTCCGCCAGCTTCGGCTGATGACGCTCAACCCAGTTCATCAGCATCTTTTTACAGTGGTCATGCGCAACCAGAGCGATATGTTTACGTGCCGGTAAAGCGCGAGTTGTCAGTTCCATAATCCCTTTCCGTTAATTAACTTCGCTACAGATTACTGCAAGGGAGTGGCGCTGCAAGAGCAGGGTGTAAAAAAGTGCGATGCGATAGCTGAAATGTTAACCCGGACGACAATCACGAAGGCGGCTGCTGTTTAAGCCAGCGCATAAAGCGGTCGCGGGTTTGCGGATCGGCCTGCTGATACCAGAACTTGAGCCGTTGTTCGGTGAGGGTTTGCGAATGGGCAGGGGGAAGATCCAACTCCGAGACGCCGGACAGCAGGGTGCTGTCATCGGCAACCGGGGTGGCGAACTGTGGAAGCGACGCATATTTCCCCGCTTTGTTATAGCGCCCGGCGGCCTGTTCGTAATCCGCCCCTCCCGGGGATTCGCTGATTTCCAGAATATCCAGCTTGACCGGAATAGGGGTGGCATTGCCATCAAGCAGCGCCAGGTGTGGCGTGGCGTTAAACTGCTCCGCCGCTTTTTGACTGTTCAGTAACGGCAGTCTGAAATTCACCTGGCTTATCTGCCGGGTATCAAAGGTGGCGATAAGCGGTACGGAGATAAACAGTGCGGCCTCCTGGCCTGCGGCGGGCAGCGTTTTTTCCACCCGGAATACCAACTGATGTACGCCGTTTTCCAGCTCTATACTCTCCGCGCCGCGTAACAGCGAACTGGAGACTTTTTTGCCGTCAAGCACGAGCAGGTCAATGTCGGATGAAAGGCGAAGCGACGTCGCCAGTACATTGGCCGGTATTAAACACGCCATGATTATTACCCGCCAGCCGGACGCCATAGCCCGTTCCCCTTACTTTTTCGCCGTACCCCAATCTCTTCTTTTACTATAAGGAGACAGACCCCTTTTTTGCACTCATGCTTCTGTATGGGATGGATGGTGGCATCCCATTGTTTGACATACACTTGAGTAAACCACGGGAGGAAATCATGAAAGAGACTGATATCGCCGATATTTTAACCACAACCCGCACCATTGCGCTGGTGGGCGCGAGCGACAAACCGGACCGCCCGAGCTACCGGGTTATGAAGTACCTGCTGGATCAGGGGTATCACGTGATCCCCGTTTCACCTAAAGTCTCAGGGGGGACCCTGCTGGGGCAGAAAGGCTACGCGACGCTGTCAGACGTGCCGGAAAAAGTGGATATGGTGGACGTTTTTCGTAACTCCGAAGCGGCATGGGGCGTGGCTCAGGAAGCCATTGCCATTGGCGCGAAAACCCTCTGGCTACAGCTGGGCGTCATAAACGAACAGGCGGCGGTGCTGGCGCAGGAAGCAGGGATGAATGTGGTGATGGACCGCTGCCCGGCGATTGAGATCCCCCGGCTGGGGCTTTCGAAGTAAACAGCCCCCGCGATGCGGGGCGCTGCTAGTTATTGAGGCGTGGCGCCTGAAGCTGCTGGCGAATTGAGCGCGCAAGCTCATCCATAGAAGGCTGCTCGGGATGCTCATCCCGCACTTCGCTGGTCAACTGGACTTCTGCCAGATAGGTATGAACCGGCTGACCATCGTCATCTTCCATTACCACGTGATACCAGGGCGCGGCCCGAAGTTCGTCGTTAACCGCCAGTTCATCTTCTGACGGTTCATCAAGTGAATATTCAGGGTCGATGTCCACCACGACGCCTAAGTAGCCTAAAAGCGTGTGGCGAACCTGCTGACCAATACCGTATTTGCTGGCTATCATTCTCACCTCCCGGGAACCTGCACATTGCGCGTTGCGCTTAACACAAATATGCGGACAAAGTTCCCAAAATCAAGTTACATGACGCGACAGGCAAACCCTTTCAGATACAGCCCTTCCGGGTAGGTGGCGATCACCGGGTGATCGGCGGCCTGACGGAACTGCTCTATAAATTGTACATCACGCCCGGCATCTAATGCCGCGTCGGCGATAATTTTCTGAAAGAGATCGGTTGTCATCAGCCCTGAACAGGAGAAGGTCAGCAGCACGCCGCCGGGGTTGAGAAGTTGGATCGCCAGCATGTTGATATCTTTATAGCCGCGACAGGCGCCCTGAAGCTGGCTTTTGTTCTCAACGAACTTGGGTGGGTCCATCACGATGACGTCAAATTTCTCGCCCTGGTCGCGGTATTTGCGCAGCAGCTTAAAGACGTCGTCGCGCACAAACTCTGCTTTGCTGAGATCGAGCTTGTTGAGTTCGACGTTCTTTTTAGCGACATCCAGCGCTTCCTGAGAGGTATCGACGCTCACGACCTGGCGGCAGTTGCCCATCAGCGCGGAGACGGCGAACCCGCCAGTGTAGGAGAAGCAGTTCAGAACGCGTTTATCGTCAACATAGCGGCGAGTCGCCAGACGGCTGTCCCGCTGATCGAGGTAGTAACCCGTTTTATGCCCCGCTTTGATATCGACATACAGTTTCATGCCGTTTTCAGTGACGGGCAGCAGATCCGGAGGCAGTTCACCGGCAACCGGGCCCTGGGCAAGTTCCAGCCCCTCTTTTTTACGCACGGCCACATCGCTGCGATCGTAGATAGCGCAGTCCGGATAGAGCGACTGCAGCGCCGACACAATCGCCGGGCGCTGATATTCTGCGCCCGCGCTTAGCAGTTGCAGCACCAGAAAATGGCCGAAGCGATCGATGGTCACGCCCGGTAAGCCGTCGGATTCGCCCGCGATCAGACGATAGCTATCCAGCCCGTCGCGCTGCGCGAGCCAGTCGCGCCACTGCTGCGCCTGCTTAAGACGCCGGATAAAAAAGTCGATATCAATGGTTTCGTCTTTATCAAACGTCCACACCCGTGCGCGGATTTGCGACGCCGGGGAGAATGCGCCCCGCGCCAGCCATTTACCCTGCGCATCAACGATATCAATGGTTTCACCCGTGCTGGCTTTGCCTTCCATACGGCTAACCGCGCCGGAGAAGACCCAGGGATGACAGCGCAGGAGTGATTTTTCGCGCCCTTTTGCTAACACTAAACGTACAGTCATAGTTGATTATTCAGTTACGGTAGAAAATGGGCGCTATTGTCGGGGGTTCACCGCGCAATTGCAACGCACCCTTACTGAAAGAGACGCGCTATCCTGCCGGTGCCGGTCAGACAAAGATGCCAAACGTCGTAGCGATCGCCCGAACGTTTTCATCGCCGTGCCTGACCCAGTTGCGGATAAAATCGATAAAGTTCTTATCTGCCGTGACGTCCCATTCATTAAAATAATTAATCGCTTTCCAGCGGGAAATATCATGGAAAAAAACTCGCTCGCACAAATAATAGGCTACGGCTCTTATTCTGATCGCGCTCTCATCATCCCGTATCTGGGTAATGCTTTTCACCTCTAATACCGTCAGATGGTCGTCGATATATTGTAAAATAGAGGCTACAGGAATGTTTTTCGGAATATTGCAAAGCAGTTCGTCAAGATAGTGATTAAAACACGATCGGCGGGCATTTATTTGTGGATGGTGAACAAAGGGCAGCGCCTCCCAGTGTTGGTGAATATAGAGCAGGTTACTCATCGCTGCCGCTTCACCCAGCGCCTCTTCAAACCATTTATGCTTATACGCCTGTACCCGCTCGTAATGGCAGTAGGCGTGGCAAAGTTCGTGGCTAAACTGATGGATAATTTTGCCCCAGTTATCGCCATCGGGGATATTTAGTGCGATGCGGTAAAGATTATCCTCCTGCAGTTCGCCGGTAGGATAAAATATCATCGGCGCATGCATTGCTAATTCATTAGTAACGATAATATTTTTATTTAGCTCAAAGCCTGTCATGCGGGCAAATGAATTATAGGCCCCTGTAAGCAGGATTTGTAAGGTATCGGCGTCGATGTGTTGCCATTGTGCGATATTATCGACAATGATTCGGACCTGAGCCATCTTTCTTCCCATTCTGAATATGTTAAAAACATGCTGATGTTTACATAACTGCTACATTTAGAGTGAGGAAATGGTATTGCTAAAACTGTCTGCTTTTGAAACAGGAAACCCCTACACTTAGTGGAAGTTTAGCTTCTCTTTTTTAGAATTGCTTAATCTTAGCCGTACTTGTTGTTTCATCAGGCTAAAATAAAAACAGATAGGGCGGGTGAGGAGGAAATAATGACAGACGAAGACAGATCTTGCTGCGTCATCTGCTGGGTTCACGGTAGCGTCCAGGGCGTTGGTTTCCGCTACAGTACCCAACATGAGGCGCAGCGCCTGGGGCTGACGGGCTACGCGCGCAACATGGATGATGGAAGCGTAGAGGTGCTGGCCTGCGGCGAAAAAGACCAGGTTGAGCAGCTGGTGTCATGGTTAAAGGCGGGTGGGCCGCGGAGCGCCCGGGTTGACAAAGTCTTAACCGAGCCTCATCAACCCGACCGGGAATGGACCAACTTTGGTATCCGCTACTAAATGCACTTTACCGGTTTAGGCAGGCCGGCGATTTTGGTCGCCTGCTTAGCCGGTCCTTTCGGGAACAGGCGATACAGATAGCGGCTGTTGCCTTTTTCCTCGCCGAATTTGTTGGCCATTGCTTTCACCAGCATGCGGATGGCGGGCGACGTATTGAATTCCAGATAAAATTCGCGCACGAAGCGAACCACTTCCCAGTGCTCGGCCTCAAGGGTGATGCCTTCGTTTTCGGCAATGGCGGATGCCAGCGCCTCGCTCCACAGGTGGGGCTCTTTCAGATAGCCTTCGCTATCGGTTTCTATCTCTTTGCCTTCAAAAATCATGATCGGTCGCAAGTCAGTCAATAACGCCGGGAGTGTACCAAAAAACAAAGCCCCGCATAAGCGGGGCTTAGATTAACAGCAGCGGAGGTTAATCGCGGCTGGCGAAGCCCAGAATGCTCAACAGGCTAACGAAGATATTGTAGAGCGAAACATACAGGCTGACGGTAGCACGAATATAGTTGGTTTCACCGCCATGAATGATGTTGCTGGTTTCAAACAGGATAGCGCCAGAGGAGATCAGGATAAACACCGCGCTGATAGCCAGATGCAGCGCAGGCAGCTGCAGGAAGATATTCGCCACCATCCCTACCAGCACGATAACGATACCTGCCATCAGCATACCGCCCAGGAAAGACATATCTTTACGGGTGGTCAGTACGTAGGCCGAGCAGCAGAAGAACACCAGCGCCGTACCACCCAGCGCCAGGCCGATGATATCGCCCATCCCTGCCGACAGGAAAGCATTAAGGATGGGGCCGAGGATATATCCGAGGAAGCCGGTAAAAGCGAAAGCGGCGATGATGCCGGACGGTTTGTTCGCCAGCTTATAGGTGAGGAACATCAACCCGTACATACCCACCAGCGTTAAAATCAGCCCCGGAGAGGGCAGCGCGAGAACGGTGCTGGCCGTTGCCGTGATCGCGGAGAAAGCCAGCGTCAGGCTAAGCAGGAAATAGGTATTGCGCAGTACTTTATGGGTGCTGAGCAGCGAGTCGCGGGAAGAGGTAATAATACGATCCATGAAGCACTCTCTTTAAACGGATGTCATTAATCAGGGAGGATAAAAAATCCCCGTTTCCTTACAAAGTTGTTTTACCCATCTTTACTCAAAAAACGCGCCCAGGCTACCGGCTAATCATGCCGCATCTGCCTGCGTTGGCAGAATAAACCGCTGTTTGTCATGGTTAATCATACCGACCTCTTATATGTCAGTGAAAAATATTGCTCAGCACTGCTTTGCACGCTAAGAGTGTAAGCGGGCGGTGATAAACAACATAACAAGGGCAAAAAGGATGATATCACAACGTTTTACCCGTATTAGCTTTCATGCGTTAACGCTGGCGATGCTTAGCGCTCCTGGTGCGCTGTATGCGGCAAACGTGCCGGAAGGCACCGTTCTTTCGGCCACTCAGGAGCTGGTGCGCAATAACGGTAGTGAACCGGCTTCGCTGGATCCCCATAAAGTAGAAAGCAATGTTGAATTCTCAATTATCAGGGATTTATTCGATGGGCTGATTGCCATCAGGCAGGATGGCTCCGTCGAGCCCAGGCTGGCGCAAACATGGGAAAATAAAGACAATACGGTCTGGATCTTTCATTTACGTCCCGGCATTACCTGGTCAGATGGCACGGCTATCACCGCGAAAGACTTTGTCTGGAGCTGGCAGCGGCTGGTGAACCCTAAAACCGCGTCTCCCTACGCCAGCTATCCGGGAAATATGCATATAGAAAATGCGGCGCAAATCGCGCAGGGCAAAGCCGACCCTCAGTCGCTTGGCGTCAGGGCGCTGGATGATAACACCCTTGAGGTGCGGCTAACCCAGCCCAATGCCGCGTTCCTTCCGATGCTGGCGCACCCCTCGCTGGTGCCCCTGGACCCGATTCTTATCAACCGGTTTGGCGACAAATGGACGAAGCCTGAACATATCGTCACTAGCGGCGCCTATAAAATTAGCGAATGGATAGTAAACGAAAAAATAGTCGCCGTTCGCAACGCGCGATTCTGGGATAACGGCGCGACTGTGATCAATAAAGTCACTTATCTCCCCATTAGCTCCGAAACGGCGGACGTAAATCGTTATCGGGCGGGAGAGATAGACATCACCAATACCATCCCGGTTAATCAGTTTGCCCAGTTAAAAAAGACCCTTGGCGATCAGGTTAGCGTGACGCCGCTGCTGTCCACTTATTACTACCAGTTCAATACCACGAAACCGCCATTTAACGACCCCAGGGTACGGCGAGCCCTGAACATGGCGCTGGATAAAGAGATTATCGCCAGCAAAGTGATGGGGCAGGGACAGCGGCCCGCGTGGTTAGCCAGCCAGCCGGAAATCGGCGGCGTAACCCTCAGCGCGCCGGATTATGCCGCCTGGCCTCATGAAAAGCGCATTAACGAAGCGAAGAAGTTACTTAAAGAGGCCGGATTTGATGATGCGCACCCGCTCTCCTTCAATCTGCTTTATAACACCATGGAGACCCATCAGCGCATTGCTATTGCCGTTAGCTCAATGTGGAAGAAAAATCTCGGCGTGGAAGCGAAGCTGCAGAATCAGGAGTGGAAAACCATGCTCGATACGATGCACACCGGGAATTTTGATGCGGTGCGCTACGCCTGGATTGCCGACTACGACGATGCCTCTACGTTTCTGAACCCGTTCCGTACCGGCGACAGCGAGAACACCACCCAATACAGTAACCCTGTTTATGATGAGGCGCTAAGGAGGGCAGCCGCGGCAGGCGATCTTAGCGAGCGAGGCCGTTATTATCAGCAGGCCGAAACGTTACTGGGCGAGGATGTGCCAGCGATTCCCGTCTATTACTATGTACGCACGCATCTGGTCAAACCCTGGGTTGGCGGCTTCGCCCCCGATCGGCTGGGGTATTTTTTAACGAAGGACCTGTATATCAAACAGCACTGATATCCTGCGGTCAGGCGAATGTTTAACGAACAATCTGGCGTTAATTCAATCAAATAACCACTATTTGATTGTTTTTCAGGCATCTGAGCATTTCAGCTCTTTACATGCGCCGTCGGGATGTTTATAGTGCGCCTCATTCCGGAAGTGTGGCCGAGCGGTTGAAGGCACCGGTCTTGAAAACCGGCGACCCGAAAGGGTTCCAGAGTTCGAATCTCTGCGCTTCCGCCAGATTAAACAAGGGGTTACCGAAAGGTAACCCCTTTGTTTTTCAGGCAATTTAGCATTGCCCATCCCATGGGCCGCGCACGACGGCGCAGCCCTCCCGGCTCTTTTCTTATCCGCGCCCGACAAACGGCATGGTTGTCGCCATAACGGTGATGAACTGCACGTTGGTATCGAGCGGAACGCCCGCCATATAGACAACGCTGTTAGCCACCTGCGAAACATCCATCATCGCTTCAACCGCGACCTCGCCGTTAGCCTGTTTCACCCCTTTTGCCATCCGCTGGGACAGCTCAGTATGCGCATTGCCGATATCAATCTGTCCGCAGGCAATACCGTATTTGCGCCCGTCAAGAGAGAGACTTTTAGTCAGGCCGGTAACGCCGTGCTTTGTCGCCGTATAGGGGGCGGAATCAGGGCGGGGGGCATGTGCCGAAATGGAGCCGTTATTAATAATACGTCCGCCCTGCGGGGTTTGCGCTTTCATCAGGCGGAAGGCGCCCTGTGCGCACAGGAACATCCCCGTCAGATTGACATTGACTACCGATGCCCACTGCTCATAGCTCAGATCTTCAAAGGGGACACCCGGCACATTGGTGCCCGCATTATTAAAAAGTACGTCCAGATGACCGCACTTTTCTTTGATACGCGTAAACAGCGCCGTTACTGACTGGGGGTTGGTCACATCCGTTGGCACCACCATCGACTGTTCGCTGCCGCCCAGCGACGCGACCGTTTCCAGTAACGGTTCCAGCCGACGACCGGCGAGAACCACAAAATAACCCGCCTGCGACATGGCGATAGCTGTCGCTCTGCCAATCCCGCTGCCAGCGCCGGTTATCAGCGCGATTTTAGTTGACGTAAACATGGCTACATCCTTCTGCTTTGTTAGGGGGAACATGACATACCGCGCTTAGCTGGTCAGGCTGCAATCAGGGCGGTGCCCGCTAAGCGCCTGTGCCAGACTTTCCAGCACCATCTCTCCCATGGCAGTGCGGGTTTCCACCGTGGCGCTGGCGCGGTGCGCCTGCAGTACAACGTTATCCATACTTAAGAGCGGAGCAGGGACATTCGGCTCATCGACAAAAACATCCAGCCCGGCGCCCTGAATTTTTCCGACCGTCAGCGCCTGCACCAGGTCGGGTTCATTCACCAGCTTTCCACGGGCGATATTGATTAAAAAACCGTTTTCACCGAGCGCTTCCAGCACCGGGGCATTCACAATACCTTCCGCCTTATCCGCAGAGGCGGAAAGAATAAGCGCGTCGCTCTGTCGCGCCAGCGCCTGCAGGTCGGCAATAAAAGGATAATCCAGGTCTGGCATCGCGTGCAGATCGGTGTAGGCAATCGGGCAACCAAAGGCCGCCGCACGCGTCGCAATGGCGCGCCCGACGCGCCCCATACCGACAATTCCTACGCGCATACCGCTGAAACGGCGGGAGAGGGGAATCGCGCCAGGGTGAGGATTTTTCGCCCATTCACCAGCGCGCACCACCCGATCGCCTGAACAGATGCCGCGGCAGGTAGCAATAAGCAGGCCAATGGCCAAGTCGGCGACATCCTCCGTAAGCGCGCCCAGCGTCGCCGTGACGTGAATATTACGTTTTCGTGCATAGTTGAGGTCGACTGCATCGACGCCAACACCATTAATGGCGACAACCTCCAACGCGGGCAGTTGCTCCATCAGAGCATTACTGATCCCGGTATGGCCGCCTGAAACAACGCCGCGGATACTATTACCAAACTCTTTAATAAATGCCTCTTTATCTTCCAGTTCAAAATAGCGATGCACGGTATAAAGCGCGTTTAATTTCTCGCTAATTGCCGGAATAAGAATGGGATTTAACTGCAAAATGCTGGGTTTCATAGCGTTAGTCCATAGTTGTGGCCAGCACATCGCTGGCTCATTTTCATTTTTATCAATGCGGGTGAAGCGTTAAACGGCGCGACGTTCCAGTATCTCGATAGCGATATTTTGCGGCCCGCGAATAAAACAGCCGCGAACGCCTGGGCGCAGCGTGTGGGGCGCTTGAGTAAATAACACCCCCTTGCTTTTTAAGTCGGCGACGGTCTCGTCCAGGTTTTCGACCGTCAGGCCAAAATGATCGAGTCCCTGATAAGGCGGAAGCGGCGGCGGGGCCACACCATCTCCCTCTTGAACCGG
>NZ_HE578945.1:1659177-1678868 GCF_000321045.1 Phytobacter massiliensis JC163 | reverse complement strand
CGGGGCCACACCATCTCCCTCTTGAACCGGAGCGATGAAAATATCTATCCCGGCCAGTCGGATATCGACCCTGCCTGGTTTACGAATAATTTCTGCATCAAGGCAGCGCGCAAACCAGGCGGCCGTTGATTCGGGGTCCGGGCTGCGCAATTGCAGGTGATCCCAGGTAAATTCAGCCACGTCAGCTCCTTGTTAATCCATCTCAATTCGGGACAGCGGCCCCAGCAGGAAGGAGTAGGCGAATGCGCCAATTAAACACATGATACCCATCATGTTGAGCGCCCAGAAAAATTGCCCGGTCTCGTGCAGAATATAACCAATCATAATGGGCGTGGTGACCCCGGCAATATTAGCGGCAAGACTCGTAATACTGCTGGTCAAACCGATGTACTGGCGGGGCGCGATTTCAGAAACGGCGGCCCACGATGACGAACCAATCCCTTGCGCGAAGAAAGAGATAGTCAAGATGGCAATAATCAGTTCGTTTGAGGTAACAAAGTTAACCAATAAAATGGATGAGCCAAGCAGGGTGCCGATAATTAATGGCGCTTTACGCGCAGCGGACATCGAATAGCCGCGGCGAATAAAGAAATCGGAAAAGAAACCGGCCAGAAGAATACCTGCGGTCGCCCCCAGGAAGGGCAGGGCCTGAAAAATACCGACCTTGATCATTGTCATCTGGCGCTCTTCAACCAGATAGGTCATAAACCAGGTGGTAAAAAAGACCAGCAGCGCGTTATTGCAAAATTTACCCAGGCAAATGGCGAGAATCTGGCGATGTTTTAACAGTCTTAAGGCATTTTTCCAGTCAAAGCGGTCGCGCTCTTTTTTACCTACAAGGCCGCCCCCTTCCTGAATATGTTTTAACTCAGCTTCGTTAACCGCGCGATGGTGTAACGGATCGCGATACCAGATGTACCACAGAATGCCAAAAATGACCCCAGCGCCGCCGGTCAAATAAAAGGCAGAGCGCCAGCCAAAGCCGTTGGCAATCCACAGCAGTAGGCCGGTGAACAGGGGCGTTCCGATATACTGCCCCATCACGTAAACGCTGGTGGCAAAACCGCGTTCGCTGGTGGGAAACCACATAGTAACGGCCCGGGCATTCGACGGAAACGCCGGGGCCTCAAGCGCGCCAATGGCCAGTCGCGATCCAAACAGCATATTAAAACCGCTGGCAACCCCTTGCGTCATTGTCGCCAGCGACCAGGTAATCAATGAAAAGGCGTAGGCCACGCGGGAACCTAAAACATCCGCGATAATGCCGCCCGGCAGCAGCGCAATGGCGTAGGTCAGCCCAAAAGCGGCAAAAATTTGCCCCATCTGAACTTTATCCAGCGCGAGATCTTTACTGATAAAGGGGGCCATAATGCCCAGACTCGATCTGTCGACAAAATTGATAATAGTGGCAAAGAGAATCAGCGCGAGCATGTAATAGCGAATGCGCGTGGCCTTTTTCTGCGGAACTACTCTGGCATCTATCGACGCCTCAGCAAGTTCCTGTTGGGTCATCGGGTTCATATTCTTTCCTTCATGTTTTGTAGGAGTACGTCATATTTATTAGCCCTCGTTTTTTTGGGGCTTTATGAAAAATGTCTTTCGACCAAATGCCCGTTTAGGCGTGGGCAACGGTTCTGAAAATAAAAAATGCAATGCGTTTTCTTGACAGGTGTAAAAGCCTGCATAAACACCCTTTATTTTTTATTACGCTCCCGTTTGCCTGCGGTTAGCTTTTTTTGGGCAGCAATATGTCACGCTTCCTGCCTGTGACTATTGATACGTTTGACGTTAGAATACCGTTCCGGCAGGATCAATCTTGATTAAAATAATCAATATTCATCTTCGGCTTGAAGGTTGAGTTGTGTGACGGGATTTAAAAAGATGGCACATCCTGGTTGACAGATGCGCTGAAAAGGGAATGGCGAAATAGAGGGCAAGGGAAGCTACAGGCGAATTTGCCGTCGCGGGAGCATGACCTCCCCGGACGACACTTTTGCGATCCCGCTATCAGTTGATTTACGTAATCAATCTTGATTACATAGATGCTGAAATATACATTGTCTTTATTCCATTCTCTGGATTAACGCATGCAAACAAAGACGAAGTTACCCTCCTGGCTTACGCTGGAAGAAGTACAAGAGTTCCTCGGCGTTCGTGCGCAAACCATTTATGCCTATGTCAGTCGCGGGCTTATCGCTTCCCATCCCGATCCGCAAAATACCCGGCGCAGTCTTTATAGCGCGGAAAATATTCAGAGCTTAAGGCAGAAAAAACAACAGGGGCGCAAGCGGGAAACGCTGGCGGTGAATACGCTGTTTGGCACCGAGCCCAGTATTCCCACGGCTATTTCCACCTTTGCGAAAGGCCACTTGTATTACCGTGGTAAAGACGTCATCGCTTTTGCTGAAACGGCAACCCTTGAAGAGACCGCCCGTCTGCTATGGGGGGCGGAGATCGCCACCGGTTTTGCCGTACCGAATCGCGATTATCCCCGCACGGCGCCTGAACGTTCCCATGCTTTTATCGCCCTGGCCACCGCGACGGCAACCGGTCATTCAACCCATGCCCGCACCGCCCGGGTGCTGCATGCCGAAGCGGCGGCGCTGGTGGGCCACCTTGCCGCGACGTTTGGCGCTGAAAACCATCCGGAAATGCGGATTCATCAGCGTCTGGCGCGGGGGTGGGGAATGACAGAGGACGGGGCGGACATTTTACGCCGCGCAATGGTGCTGCTGGCGGACCATGAACTCACCAGTTCCGCCTTTGCCGCGAGAATTGCCGCCTCTAACGGGGCGTCACTGCCTGCCTGTCTGCTCAGCGGGCTGGCGACCTTTACCGGGCCGCTACACGGCGATGCAACGCCGCGCGTCAAGGCGCTTTTTGATGAGGTCGAGCGTTCAAGCGCGGACGAGGTGGTGAATCGCTATCTCTCCTCCGCGATTCCCATCCCAGGGTTTGGCCATCATCTCTACCCGGACGGTGACCCGCGCGCGGTGGCGCTGCTGGCGAAATTCGCGCCCCCGGAAGAGATAACGAAATTTATCGGGAAAGTCATTACTCTGACCGGTCTGCTGCCCAATATCGACGTCGTGCTGGCGGCATTGGTGACGCGCTATCGCCTGCCTGGTGATGCGGCGTTTGCGCTTTTTTCTGTCGCCCGAAGCGTTGGCCTGCTTGCGCATGCGATGGAGCAGATCAACACCGGTAAAGTGATTCGCCCGCGCGGCCGGTATGTCGGGCCGACGTTAGAGATCCCTTAAGGTTACAGAGGCGGAGTAACCGCTTTTCGACACTGTGTTAGTTACAACATACTTTAAGGGCTTTTCCCGTCGCGCCCGGTTTGCCGTCACAGCAGAGGTCGGGAACAGCGGCGAACATCAAACTAATCTGAAAAATACCCTGCAATATAAAATCACATTTATTTACCCCGGCTGGATTGCTACTCTCTGAACAGCTTAAAACGCGGCAGGGAATGCGGCACAAATAAAAAAGGGAGTGTGCCACGGTGAATTCTCGTGGCAATAAGCGGCTTTTTACTTGCGCTGCAAATATTACCCTGCGTACGCGCGCAGAAATGACGTCCGAAATAGTTCAGTTTAAACATTATATTCTCTACGCCGACGCTCGCCACCCGAGCAGTGGAATGTTATGCGGCGCACACTTAAGTGACCAGACTATGACTCAATCTCATATCCGGCATTCCGGCAGCATCAGCGCGGAATTTACGCGTGATGACGGCAGCGCTACGCCGCTCGCGCATCAGCCTGAGGCTGACAAAACGACCAGCGATAATATTGCGCAGACGTCCCCGCTGATTACCGTCTATATGCCGACATGGAACCGTGAAAAACTGGCAATCCGCGCTATTCAGTCGATTCTCAGGCAAGATTATGAGTGCTGGCAGTTGATTATTGTCGATGACTGCTCTCCCAGCTTCGCTACCCTGAGCGAATATGTCGCTTCGCTGGCGGATCCGCGTATTACCTATGTTCGCAATGATTATAATTCCGGCGCCTGCGCGGTCAGAAACCAGGCGATAAACATGGCGCAGGGGACCTTTATCGCCGGTATTGACGACGATGATGAATGGCTACCAAACCGCCTCTCATCCTTTCTGCAACAGCGTCATAAACTCCAGCAGCATGCCTTCCTGTACGCTGATGATTATCTGTGCGATAAGCCGCAATTTACCAGCCTGCAGGAGCTGCATCTCTACCCGAAACCGGCTTTCACGCAAAACCTGTTTAATAAAAAGAACATCGTCGGCAACCAGGTCTTTACGTTGACTGAGCGGCTGCAAAATACCCTTTTTGACGCGCAGTTATCCGCCGCGCAGGATTATGACGCTTTTTACCGTCTGGCAGAAATCTGGGGCGCGCCGTATAAAGTTTCCCAGGCCACGCAAATTCTGTACGTCAACCACGGCGAAGCGCGCATTACCGGGTCGCGAAAAAAATTCTCCGGCTATTACGGCTTCTATAAAAAACATAAAAACAAATTTGATGCGGCAAGTAAGAAGTATCAGCTATTCACCCTCTACTACATCCGCAATAAGCCTATGTCGGTGCGTACGTTGATGGCGTTGTTTACTCTACGTAACGTTAAACGTTACCTGATGCTATTTTCAGGTTTCAGAAAGCGGAAGTTCTGAGCCGTGTCCAGGCTGCGCCTGCAACCATTTGTCACTTCTGCGTAGCGGCTCGCAGCAAACGGTCATAAATCTGTCACACTTTCACTTCATCACTTACAGCAAGGAGAAGGCAGGATGAAGAAACTGGTATGGACTGTCGCAATTGCCGCTACGGCGCCGTTATCTATGGCCGCGCAGGCGCAGGCTCCCCAGGGCTATCAGCTTGAGCAGGTGCTCATTATGAGTCGGCATAACCTGCGCGCGCCGCTCGCCAACAATGGCAGCGTGCTGGAGCAGTCGACCTCCGCTAAATGGCCGCAATGGGACGTGCCGGGCGGACAGCTCACCACTAAAGGCGGCGTGCTGGAAGTCTACATGGGGCACTACATGCGTGAGTGGCTTGCGGATCAAAAGCTGATTACCTCAGGAGAATGCCCCGCGCCGGGGAGCGTGTATGCCTACGCCAACAGCCTGCAACGCACGGTGGCTACCGCCCAGTTTTTTATCACCGGCGCTTTTCCAGGCTGTGACGTCCCCGTGCACCATCAGGAAAAGATGGGCACCATGGACCCGACCTTTAACCCTGTTATCACCGATACCTCTGAGGCATTCAGCGAGCAGGCGGTAAAAGCGATGGAGACCCAGCGCCAGCACTATTCGCTGGATGAAAGCTACCGGCTGCTGGAAAAAATCGTTCGCTATGACAGCTCCCCCTCCTGTAAAGAGAAGCAGCAATGTTCGCTCACCGCTGGCAAAGACACCTTCAGCGCGAAGGCCGGGCAGGAGCCAGGCGTGTCCGGGCCGCTTAAGGTCGGCAACTCGCTGGTGGATGCCTTTACCCTCCAGTATTACGAAGGCTTCCCGCTGGATCAGGTCGCCTGGGGAGAAATCAAAACCGACCAGCAGTGGCGCCTGCTGTCACAGCTGAAAAATGGTTACCAGGATACGCTCTTTACCTCGCCGGAGGTGGCACGCAACGTTGCGAAGCCGCTGGTGAGATATATCGATAAAACACTGGTGACGGAGGCGTCCAGTGCGCCAAAAGTGACTTTCCTCGCCGGGCATGACTCAAACATCGCGTCGCTGCTTACCGCTCTCGATTTTGCGCCTTATACCCTGCACGACCAGTACGAACGCACGCCTATTGGCGGCAAAATTGTGTTTCAACGCTGGCATGACGGGAAGGGCAACCGCGATCTGATGAAGATTGAATATGTCTATCAGAGCAGTGAACAGCTAAGAAACGCCGAGGTGCTCTCCCTGCAGGCTCCGGCGCAGCGGGTTACGCTGTCGCTGAAAGGCTGTCCGGTTGACGCAGACGGCTTCTGCCCGATAGATAAATTTAATAACCTGCTTAACGAGGCGGCAAAATAGCCGATTCTCCCCCGCGTGAGCGGGGGAGTTACGCGTCAGACGTTTTTACGCTCAATGGTCTGTTCGCCCCAGAAAAGCGAGTCTTTATCGGTTTTCTGGAAAGCGCGGATCAGCACTTCATCATTTCCTTCTTCCCAGATTTTCTCCGCCAGTACCTCGTCAAACTCTGCGACTTCAAATATCGCTTCGGCAATTTCCGGCGAGGTGTTGCGTAAGCTGGCCCATTCGCCAACGTGGTGGGCTTTTGCATCTTGAGTCGGCATGTGTCCTCCTGTGAAATTTAGCCGTGTAATTTGACTGCCAGACCGGCGACATATTCGCCCTGGTAGCGGGCAATCGATAACTCCTCCTGGCTGGGCTGGCGTGAGCCGTCCCCGCCCGCAATTGTCGTTGCGCCGTAAGGCGTACCGCCGTGAACCTGAGAAACATCAAACAGTTCCTGCGCGGCATAACCAATCGGCACAATGACCATACCGTGATGTGCAAGCGTAGTCCATGTGGACGAAATGGTGTGCTCCTGGCCGCCGCCGGTACCCGTGGAGCTGAAAACGCTGGCCACTTTTCCATAGAGTGCGCCGGACGCCCATAGCCCGCCCGTCTGGTCGAAGAAGGTCCGCATCTGGCCAGACATATTGCCGAAGCGCGTTGGCGTGCCAATGATGATCGCGTCATATTCCGCCAGCTCCTGCGGGGTGGCGACCGGCGCGTTTTGGGTTTTTCCTCCGGCCTTAGCGAACAGGTCAGGGGGCATCGTTTCCGGAACGCGTTTAATCACAACCTCCGCGCCCTGGACCTTTTGCGCCCCTTCGGCCACCGCGTGGGCCAGGGTTTCTACATGTCCGTACATGGAATAATAAAGCACCAGCACTCTTGCCATCTGTCCTGCTCCTCGCATGTCATGTTTTTACGGGATGGTATCTAAAGCGTATGCGTTGCGGGCGAGAGTGCAAATCCAGCGGCAAAAGGGGCGGGTTACCGGGGTGCGAAAGCGGGGGCGCAATGTTGCAAATTGACACATTTTTAGCGCCTCCGTTTTTTTAAAATATAAGAATGGCTTATCATTTGCCGCTTAAAAAACGGCCTTTTTTGGCCCATTTGGTGTTGCAGGATATTTCGAATCGCTGGCAGATTTCCCGCTGCCCGCTAAGATTAATTTCACGTGGCGCAGATAAAGGCTCTGCCTTAACGCCACGCGGTGAAAGAATCCTCTTTTACTGAATGCAATATGATGTCTAATGTTTCACATGACCGGAGGTTAGAAATGGCAAACCATCGTGGTGGTTCAGGTAATTTCGCTGAAGACCGTGAAAGAGCATCAGAAGCAGGTCGTAAAGGTGGCCAGCACAGCGGGGGTAATTTCAAGAATGACCCTCAGCGTGCCTCCGAAGCTGGTAAAAAAGGGGGCAAGAGCAGCAACAGCGGTCGCAGCAGCTAGGTGACTCAGGTTGTGTTGATTCTGGCAACATCAGGAATCAATCGCTCACCGCCGGGCTTAGCCCGGCGGTTTTTTTTGCCTGCCAGATGCTAATTGCTGGCGGGCGGCAGGGGGCAACTCATATCGCCCTCTTCGCACTGCAGCAAAGAGGCCAGCCACGCTTCCCGTTCATTAGTTTTATCGGTCAGACACTGGTTAATTACCATCGGTTGCCCGCTGGTTCCCTCGGTGGCTGAACCAATAAACGCACAGTCAGCGTCGCGCAACGCTATCCATGCCTGCTGCGCTTTTTTCAACTGCTCGCGCTGGGCGGGCTGCGCGCGTTTCAGCGCGGTCTGCCAGGTCTTGTTAAGATTTTTATCCGCTTTTTCGTACTGCCCGGCGGTGCACATATTAAGCGCTGTCTGGTTGGTGGCGTCATCGCACTCGTCAGCCAGCGCGCTGGCGCTGAGCAAGAGAGCGGTTGCGGCAATAACTATCTTTTTCATTATTCCCTCCATACGAAAAATGCCGGACAGATGCAGCATATGTCCGGCGAAACGTACTCAATTGTCGCGCCAGCAAACGAAATGCTAGCGATTATTCAACCAATGGTCATCAGGCTGGCGTTCCCGCCCGCCGCCGCAGTATTGACGCTGAGGGACCGTTCGAGCCACAGCCGTTCCAGCGCGATATGCGTTTCGCCGCGCGCAAACCCCTGAACGGAGATAAGCGCGCCGTCACGCGCGGCCACCTGTTCGCACAGCGCGCGTAGCTGGTCAGAATCACCATGATAAATGACCGCTTCAAAAGCCTGCTTCGCCAGCGCATCCGGGGGCGCAAAGGCGATACGCCCTCGCAGGGCCTCTGGCAACTGCGCGTAAAGCGCCCGGTGCAAATCATCCTCCGGCCACAGCGCCTGACAGCCGCTCGCCAGCACGGCAGCCAGCTGCACCAGCGTATCGTCAACGGTATCGGCGACGCAGAGTACCCGCTCGCGGGGCAGCACCGTCCAGGTATTCCGTTCGCCGGTCGGCCCCGGCAGCACACGCTGCATCCCCGCCTGCGACAGCTCGGCGAACTGCTGGCAAAGCCCCTGCAGCTGCGGTTTATCCTGCGCCCAGGCGGCCAGTAACGTCAATGGCTCAATCAGTCGCGCTTTTAACTGCCCGTCGGCGGGGGCCTGCGTATCGTGGCGCGCCAGAGTACGCTGCACGGCATCCTGCGGGCGGCTGGCGAGCAGACGATAAAGATAGAGCGGCCCACCGGCCTTCGGTCCGGTGCCGGATAACCCTTCGCCGCCAAACGGCTGCACGCCGACCACCGCGCCCACCATATTGCGGTTGACGTAAAGGTTGCCGACATGGGCGTTGCCCGTTACCTGAGCGATGGTCTCATCAATACGGGTATGGACGCCCAGCGTCAGCCCGTAACCGGAGGCGTTGATCTGCGCGAGCAGCTGCTCAAGGTTACTTCTGCGATAGCGCACCACGTGCAGTACCGGGCCGAAGATCTCTTTTTGCAGCTCGTCAAAGCTCTCCAGCTCAATCAGGGTAGGGGGAACAAACGTGCCGGTGCGCCATTCCCGTGCATCAAGGCTGTTTTCATGCGCAGCCTGGAAGACCGGGCGTCCCTTCGCGCGCATAGCCTGAATATGCTTCTCGATGTTCTCTTTCGCTTCGCTGTCGATAACCGGCCCGATATCAGTCGTCAGCCTTCCGGGATTACCCATCCGGCATTCGGCCATCGCGCCGCGCAGCATGGTCAGGGTATGGTCGGCGATCTCCTCCTGCAGGCAGAGTACGCGCAGCGCAGAGCAGCGCTGCCCGGCGCTGTCAAAAGCCGACGCCAGTACATCCACCACCACCTGTTCGGTCAGCGCCGATGAGTCGACGATCATCGCGTTCAGGCCGCCGGTTTCTGCAATAAGCGGCGTCGGGCGGCCCTGCGGATCGAGACGGGTAGCAATATTGCGCTGCAGCAGGCTTGCGACCTCGGTCGAGCCGGTGAACATCACCCCGCGTACGCGATTGTCGGCGGTAAGCTGCGCGCCCACCGTTTCGCCCCGACCCGGCAGCAATTGCAGAACGCCAGCCGGCACGCCTGCTTCCAGTAAAATGGCAACGCCTTGCGCGGCGATGAGCGGCGTCTGCTCCGCAGGTTTCGCCAGTACGCTGTTTCCTGCTGCCAGCGCCGCTGCTATCTGTCCGGTAAAAATCGCCAGCGGGAAGTTCCACGGGCTGATACAGACCACCGGGCCAAGCGGGCGGTGGGTTTCGTTATCAAAATCCTCCCGCACCTGGCCCGCGTAGTAACGCAGAAAATCGACCGCTTCGCGCACTTCGGCAATCGCGTTACTGAATGTTTTCCCCGCTTCGCGCACCAGAATACCCATCAGCGCAGGCATTTGATCTTCCATCAGCACCGCCGCCCGTTCGAGAATCGCTGCTCGCTCCTGCGGCGGAGTGGCGAACCAGATAGGCGCATTATTGACCGCGCTTTCCAGCGCGCGTGCGACTTCGCTACCGGTCGCCTCGCGCACAAAGCCGACGATATCTTTCGGCTCCGCCGGGTTCGCTACCGGGACCATCTCGCCCTCTTCCGCGGCTGTTTCCAGCAGCGGCTTAGCCTGCCATTTCTGGGAACTGCTGGTCAGCAGGGAAGAGGAGAGGGAGGCGAGACGGTGCTCGTTAGCCAGATCCAGCCCCAGCGAGTTGACGCGCCCCTCGCCATACAGCTCACGCGGTAACGGGATTTTTGGATGCGGCAGGCCCGGTCGACCTTCCTGTGCCGCCAGTTTTTCAACGGCCTGCACCGGGTCAGCCACCAGTTCGTCAATGGGCAGGGTGGCGTCAGCGATGCGGTTAACGAATGAGGTATTGGCGCCGTTTTCCAGCAGGCGGCGCACCAGATAGGCGAGCAGCGTCTCGTGGGTGCCAACCGGCGCGTAGATACGGCACGGACGGTTCAGTTTTCCATCGGCGACTTTACCCACAACCTGTTCGTACAGCGGCTCGCCCATGCCGTGCAGGCACTGGAATTCATACTGACCGGGGTAGTAGTTTTGCCCGGCGAGCTGGTAGATGGCCGCCAGCGTATGGGCATTATGGGTGGCGAACTGCGGATAGATGAGATTCGGCACGGCTAATAGTTTTTTCGCGCAGGCAAGGTAGGAGACATCGGTATAGACCTTGCGGGTATACACCGGATAACCCTCCAGCCCTTCCATCTGGGCGCGTTTGATTTCGCTGTCCCAGTATGCGCCCTTCACCAGGCGAATCATCAGGCGACGACGGCTGCGCGTCGCCAGGTCAATAAGATAATCAATCACAAACGGACAGCGTTTCTGATAGGCCTGAATAACAAAGCCGATGCCGTTCCAGCCCGCCAGTTCAGGTTCAAAGCAGAGCCTTTCCAGCAGGTCGAGGGAGATCTCCAGCCGGTCGGCCTCTTCGGCGTCGATATTGATGCCGATATCATACTGGCAGGCCAGCAGCGCAAGGGATTTAAGCTGCGGATAGAGCTCGTCCATCACCCGATCGTACTGCGCGCGGCTGTAGCGCGGGTGCAGGGCGGAAAGTTTAATTGAGATCCCCGGCCCTTCATAAATGCCGCGCCCGTTAGACGCTTTGCCAATGGCATGAATAGCCTGCTGATAAGAGACCATATAGGCCTGCGCGTCGGCGGCGGTAAGCGCCGCTTCCCCCAGCATGTCATAGGAGTAGCGAAAGCCTTTCTCCTCCAGCTTGCGGGCGTTAGCCAGCGCTTCGGCGATCGTTTCGCCGGTCACAAACTGCTCGCCCATCAGCCGCATCGCCATATCCACCCCTTTGCGGATCAGCGGCTCGCCGCTCTTACCGATAATACGGTTGAGGGAATGGGAGAGGCTGGCTTCGTTATGGGTGGAGACCAGCTTGCCGGTGAACAGCAGACCCCAGGTGGCGGCGTTAACAAACAGCGACGCGCTACGGCCAATATGCGACTGCCAGTTGCCGTTGCTGATCTTGTCGCGGATCAGCGCATCGCGGGTGGCTTTGTCGGGAATGCGCAGCAGCGCTTCCGCGAGGCACATCAGCGCGACACCCTCCTGCGAGGAGAGGGAGAACTCCTGCAGCAGGCTCTGCACCATACCGGCCCGCCCGCTGGCGGTTTTCTGGTTGCGTAACTTCTCTGCCAGTCGCAGCGCCAACTGCTGGGTATTTTGCGCTACGGCGGCGGGCAGGCGCGCCTGCTCAAGCAGCATCGGCACGGCATCGGTTTCCGGCCTGCGCCAGGCGGCGGTAATGGCGGCGCGAGAGACCGACTGCGGTAAAATCTGCTCGGCAAATTCAAGAAACGGCTGGGGGCTCTCTTCGAAAGGCTGGTCCGGCTCATCAATATCGCCCGGCATCGCGGCGTGGCTGGCGGGCAGTTCCGGCATCAGTTCGTTATTTTCGAGTTTTTCCAGATAGCTAAAAATTGCCTGTTTAATCAGCCAGTGCGGTGTGCGATCGATGCGGGCGGCGGCGGCTTTCAGCCTTTCACGCGTCGCCTCGTCAAGCTTGACTCCCATGGTCGTAGCGCCCATGTCCTTCTCCTTTGATTTATTGTCAGCAGACTATCCGTCATGTTGCAACTTTGTGCAACCTTGTTAAATGTGACCGCGTTAACAAGGTGAAAATCGGATGATAAGTTAATCGTATGTTACTACTTTTGGCGGGCTGTTTTACTGTCAGTGAGGCAGGATATTTGCGGTAGATAACACTTTTAAAAGGTGCAACCGGAAAAAGTGTGAGCGGGTACAACCTGACGAAAAATAAACCGGGTTTTAGGATGAAAATGATGTAACTGCCGTGTTAAATCAATTGTGAATAAGCGGGGCTTCCGGCAGGATACGGTCGCTTCATACAATAAACAGTTCATCACCTCGTTCCGGTGGTGAAATAAGCGGCGAAGTCGATATTCGCCGACGCATAATCCTGGAGACCTTTCATGGCGATTAGCACACCGCTGTTGGTGACGTTTTTTATCTATATCTTTGGCATGATACTTATCGGGTTTGTCGCCTGGCGTTCAACCAAAAACTTTGACGACTATATTCTCGGCGGTCGACGGCTGGGGCCGCTGGTAACCGCGCTCTCTGCGGGCGCTTCTGATATGAGCGGCTGGCTGCTGATGGGCCTGCCGGGCGCGATTTTCATTTCCGGTATCTCTGAAAGCTGGATAGCCATCGGCCTGACGCTGGGCGCATGGGTAAACTGGAAACTGGTTGCAGGACGGCTGCGCGTCCATACCGAAGTGAATAACAACGCCCTGACGCTGCCGGATTATTTCACCGGCCGCTTTGAAGATAAAAGCCGGATGCTGCGTATTATCTCCGCGCTGGTAATCCTGGTGTTCTTCACCATCTATTGCGCCTCCGGAATTGTGGCGGGCGCCCGTCTTTTTGAAAGCACCTTTGGCCTCTCTTATGAGCAGGCGCTGTGGGCCGGTGCTGCGGCGACCATCCTTTATACCTTCATCGGCGGTTTTCTGGCGGTAAGCTGGACTGACACCGTTCAGGCCAGCCTGATGATTTTTGCCCTGATCCTGACGCCGGTCATCGTGATTTTCCACGTTGGCGGCCTGGCGGATTCGCTGGAAGTCATTAAGCAAAAAAGCATTGAAAACGTCGATATGCTCAAAGGGCTGAACCTGGTGGCGATCATTTCGCTGATGGGCTGGGGCCTTGGCTATTTTGGTCAGCCGCATATTCTGGCGCGCTTTATGGCCGCCGACTCTCACCACAGTATCGTCCATGCGCGACGCATCAGCATGACCTGGATGATCCTCTGCCTGGCGGGGGCCGTCGCGGTGGGCTTTTTCGGTATCGCCTACTTCGACCAGCATCCGACTGTTGCGGGCGCGGTTAACCAGAATGCCGAGCGTGTCTTTATCGAACTGGCGCAAATTCTCTTTAATCCGTGGGTTGCCGGTATCCTGCTGTCGGCCATCCTCGCCGCGGTGATGTCTACCCTGAGCTGCCAGCTGCTGGTGTGCTCCAGCGCGCTGACCGAAGATTTCTACAAAGCGTTCCTGCGTAAAGGGGCAGGGCAGACAGAGCTGGTCTGGGTCGGACGCGTGATGGTACTGCTGGTGGCGCTGGTCTCTATCGCGCTGGCGGCAGACCCGAACAACCGCGTACTGGGCCTGGTAAGCTATGCGTGGGCTGGTTTCGGCGCGGCCTTCGGCCCGGTAGTGCTCTTTTCAGTGATGTGGCCGAAAATGACCCGCAACGGCGCGCTGGCCGGGATGGTGATTGGCGCGGTAACCGTTATTGTCTGGAAACAGTTCGGCTGGCTGGGGCTGTATGAAATCATTCCGGGCTTTATTTTCGCCAGCGCCGGTATTGTGCTCTTCAGCCTGCTGGGTAAGGCGGCGACGCCTTCCATGCAGCAGCGCTTTGCCGAGGCTGACGCCCATTATCATTCCGCTCCGCCTTCCCGTCTGCAGGCGGACTAATGGCGAAAAAGACCCGCTTCGGCGGGTCTTTTTGTATTCACACTATTTACAATTTACTCCCCACTTATTCATCAGAACTAATATATTTCGCTTGAATTTCCTTTTTGCGTAATGATAATCACTATCATGAAATTTACTTTTCTTTTCAGCAATTGACTGCACATGACAGCAGAGGCTTTCGCATGTTTGTTCCATTTCTCATTATGTTACGTGAAGGCCTTGAAGCGGCGCTGATCGTCAGCCTTATCGCCAGCTACCTGAAACGGACCCAGCGCGGGCGCTGGATAGGCGTGATGTGGGTTGGCGTTCTGCTTGCAGCGTCGCTCTGCCTGGGACTGGGCATTTTTATTAACGAGACCACCGGCGAATTCCCGCAGCGAGAGCAGGAGCTGTTCGAAGGGATCGTGGCGGTGGTTGCGGTATTTATCCTGACCTGGATGGTGTTCTGGATGCGCAAGGTCTCGCGCAACGTCAAGGTTCAGCTTGAGCAGGCGGTTGATAACGCGCTGGCGCGCGGTAATCAGCACGGCTGGGCGCTCATTATGATGGTCTTTTTTGCCGTCGCCCGTGAAGGACTGGAGTCCGTATTTTTCCTGCTGGCGGCATTTCAACAGGATGTGGGCATCTGGCCGCCGGTAGGGGCGATACTTGGACTGGCAACAGCGGTTGTACTGGGCTTTTTGCTCTACTGGGGCGGGATTCGCCTGAACCTGGGCCTCTTTTTCAAATGGACCAGCCTGTTTATTTTACTGGTCGCTGCGGGGCTTGCTGCAGGGGCGATCCGCGCCTTTCACGAAGCGGGGCTGTGGAACCTCTACCAGGATGTGGCTTTTGACCTCAGCAATGTGCTGACGACGCACTCCCTCACAGGAACCCTGCTGGAAGGCATTTTCGGCTATCAGGAAGCCCCCAGCGTCAGTGAAGTTTTCGTCTGGTTCTTCTATTTAATTCCGGCGCTGGTGCTGTTTGCCCTGCCGCCGCGCTCAGGTTCGCAGCCTTCCGGGGTCGCGCCGTAACAGGCTATTTTATTTAGTTACAACATACTTTATAAGGGAAGGGTCATGGCAATTCATTTTCGTCGTACAGCGCTTCAGGCCGCTGTAGCAGCGCTGCTCGCCTGCGCGTTCTCCAGCCAGGCGGCAGATATTCCGCAGGTCAAAGTCACGGTTACGGATAAACAGTGCGAACCGATGAACCTGAACGTTAATTCAGGTAAGACGCAGTTTATTATCGTAAATAAAAGTCAGAAAGCGCTGGAGTGGGAGATCCTCAAAGGCGTGCTGGTGGTCGAGGAGCGCGAGAACATCGCCCCTGGCTTTAGCCAGAAGCTGACCGCTAACCTGCAGCCGGGCGAGTATGAAATGACCTGCGGCCTGCTGACTAACCCTAAAGGTAAGCTTGTCGTCAACGGGGAGACCACCTCCGACGCCGCTAAAAGCGACGCCCTGCTGAGCCTGGGCGATGCCATTACGCAGTATAAAACCTATGTCACGGCGCAAACCGCTGAGCTGGTAAAAAGCACAAAAGCGTTCACCGACGCGGTGAAGGCGGGCGATATCGAGAAGGCCAAAGCGCTGTATGCGCCGACGCGCCAGTACTACGAGCGTATTGAGCCTATCGCTGAGCTTTTTTCCGATCTCGATGGCAGTATCGACGCCCGTGAAGATGATTATGAGAAAAAAGCCGACGATCCGAAATTTACCGGTTTCCACCGTCTGGAAAAAGCGCTGTTTGGCGATAACGCCACGAAAGGGATGGAGCAGTATGCCGACCAGCTATATAGCGACGTGCAGGAGCTGCAAAAGCGGATCGCTGAACTGGCTTTCCCGCCGTCCAAAGTGGTCGGCGGCGCGGCGGGCCTGATTGAAGAAGTGGCGGCAACGAAAATCAGCGGCGAAGAAGATCGTTACAGCCATACCGATCTGTGGGACTTCCAGGCCAACGTAGACGGGGCGCAGAAAATTGTCGACCTGCTGCGTCCGCAGCTGCAGAAAAACAATGCCGAACTGCTGGCGAAGGTGGATGCCAACTTCAAGAAGGTCGACACCATTCTGGCGAAATATCGTACCAAAGACGGCTTCGAAACCTACGACAAGCTGACCGATAGCGATCGCAATGCCCTGAAAGGCCCAGTCACGACCCTGGCGGAAGATCTCGCCCAGCTGCGCGGCGTACTTGGCCTGGACTGATCCGATGAAAGAGAAAGAAGAGTATGGCGTCAGTGAGCCTTCCCGCCGCCGTTTATTAAAAGGGATGGGCGCGCTGGGAGGCGCGCTCGCACTTGCCGGCGGATGTCCGGTGGCGCACGCGCAGAAACCGCAAAGCGCGTCGGGCACGCTCTCCCCGGACGCGCGAATGGAAAAACAGCCCTTTTATGGCGCGCACCAGGCGGGGATTTTGACGCCGCAGCAGGCATCTATGATGCTGGTGGCATTTGATGTACTGGCGGCGGATAAAGCGGAGCTGACGCGGTTATTCCGTTTGTTGACGACGCGCATTGCCTTTTTAACCCAGGGCGGCCCGGCGCCGGAAACGCCAAATCCGCGCCTGCCGCCGATGGATTCAGGCATTCTCGGGCCTTTTATCGCCCCGGATAATCTGACGATTACCGTTTCGGTGGGGGCGAGCCTGTTTGATGAACGTTTCGGGCTTGCGCCGCTGAAACCGACGTCGCTGCAAAAAATGACGCGCTTCCCAAATGATTCGCTGGATGCCGCGCTCTGTCATGGCGATGTGCTGTTGCAAATCTGCGCCAATACCCAGGACACCGTCATTCATGCCCTGCGCGATATCATCAAGCACACTCCCGATCTGCTGAGCGTACGCTGGAAGCGGGAAGGGTTTATTTCTGACCATGCGGCGCGGAGTAAAGGCAAAGAGACGCCGGTTAATCTGCTCGGCTTTAAGGACGGTACCGCTAACCCGGACAGCAGCGATAGCAAATTAATGGATGAGATTATCTGGGTAACGCCCGGGCAGGGGGAGCCCGCCTGGACGACAGGGGGCAGTTATCAGGCGGTGCGTATTATTCAGTTTCACGTCGAGTTCTGGGATCGGACGCCGCTTAAAGAGCAGCAGACGATTTTCGGCCGTGATAAGCAGACCGGCGCGCCGCTGGGCATGCACAACGAACACGACGTGCCGGACTACGACCGCGACCCCGATGGCAACGTTATCGCGCTGGATAGCCATATTCGCCTGGCGAACCCGCGCACGCCGCAAACCCAGTCCAGCCTGATGATGCGTCGTGGCTACAGTTATTCTCTTGGCGTAACCGCCTCGGGCCAGCTCGATATGGGCCTGCTATTTGTCTGCTACCAGCACTCGCTGGAGAAGGGGTTTCTGACGGTGCAAAAACGGCTCAATGGCGAAGCGCTGGAGGAGTATGTCAAGCCCATTGGCGGCGGTTACTTTTTCGTTCTCCCTGGCGTTAAAGACAAGGCCGGCTTCCTCGCTCAATCACTTCTTTCTGCCTGAACTCTCTTTCCTGCCTGGCTCCAGGCAGGATATTCTGTCATCTGTAGCAATTGTTCACACTTTTTCTGCCGTGTAGCCATCCATTTTTTATATGAGAAAGTATCTGTTATTTTTCTGTAATATTCGTGATAGAGACTCTTAATCGAAACGCAAGGTGAAAAATCGTTATATTTTCGTAAATATCATGTTGCGTTTATGAAAATTTTTGATGTACTTATAACAAGTAGTGGCCCGGCTGTGATGTTGTCACCTGGAGATATCGGATGGTAAAGCCCCGTACTGGGCGTAAAGCCAACATAGCTCGCAATACCCGGCAAGGGGATCTTAACCCCGGCAGCCTTTCCTTCGCCCCTGAATTTATCTTCTTCGTTCCTCTCTATGATGTTACCGACGTGACGGAAGCCCGTGTCGGTCCTTCAGTCATGTCATTTTCAAAGGCAAGTCATGGCTTACAAGGAAGCCAAACCTCAGACGTTCGTGCGCATAATCGTGCTGAAGCTGGCACGTGTGATGTAAACCAACAACGCAAGGTGCTATCCATGGGAAGACAAAAAGCAGTGATCAAAGCTCGTCGTGAAGCTAAACGTGTGCTGAGACGCGATTCGCGCAGTCACAAACAGCGTGAAGAAGAGTCGGTCACCTCGCTTGTGCAGATGAGTGGTGTTGAAGCAATTGGAATGGCCAGGGACAGCCGTGATAATTCACCCATTGTCGCGCGGAATGAAGCTCAGGCGCACTATCTGAAAGCTATCGAAAGTAAGCAGTTAATTTTCGCAACCGGTGAAGCGGGCTGCGGTAAAACATGGATCAGCGCGGCGAAAGCGGCGGAAGCCCTGATTCATAAGGATGTGGACAGGATTATTGTTACCCGACCGGTTCTGCAGGCCGATGAAGATCTTGGCTTCTTACCCGGTGATATCTCGGAGAAGTTCGCGCCTTATTTCCGTCCCGTTTACGATGTTCTGGTAAAACGGCTGGGCGCGTCCTTTATGCAATACTGCCTGCGCCCGGAGATTGGCAAGGTAGAGATCGCGCCGTTCGCCTATATGCGCGGACGTACCTTTGAAAATGCGGTTGTGATTCTTGACGAGGCTCAGAACGTAACCGCTGCGCAAATGAAAATGTTCCTGACGCGCCTCGGGGAGAACGTGACGGTTATCGTAAACGGCGACATTACCCAGTGTGACTTACCCGCTGGCGTACAGTCTGGCCTGAGCGATGCGCTGGCGCGTTTTGAAGAAGATGAGATGGTAGGGCTGGTGCGTTTCACCACCGACGACTGCGTCCGCTCCGCGCTCTGCCAGAGAACGCTGAAAGCGTATTACTGACAGCTTTAGCCTGCGATAAGGCCCGGGAAACCGGGCTTTATTTTTTGTGCCGGGTGGGTAAGCGTATGGCGTCCGGGAATAATTCCTGGAACGGCGTAGCCCGGGTAAGCGCATGCGCACCCGGGACTCCCGGATGCGGCGAACGCCTTATCCGGGCTACCGTTATTGTGCCGCTCTTTCGTCACTACAACCTCAGAGCCGATACATCAGTACCGGCTCTCATCTTAAATATGGCGGTGAGGGGGGATTGACTCGCTGCGCCAGTTGTCGAACCCCGGTCGGGGGGTCTTATCCCCCCCAGTAGTGCAGGATGCAAAAAAAGCCCGTACTTTCGTACGAGCTCTTTCTTAAATATGGCGGTGAGGGGGGGATTGACTCGCTGCGCTCGCCCTGCGGGCAGCCCACTCACTGCGTTTGTGGTCTGTCCAACTGGCTGCGCCAGTTGTCGAACCCCGGTCGGGGGTTCTCATCCCCCCTTTCGGAGGACATAAACGAAAAGAGCCGATACATAAGTACCGGCTCTCATCTTAAATATGGCGGTGAGGGGGGGATTGACTCGCTGCGCTCGCCCTGCGGGCAGCCCACTCACTGCGTTCGTGGTCTGTCCAACTGGCTGCGCCAGTTGTCGAACCCCGGTCGGGGGTTCTCATCCCCCCCAGTAGTGCAGGATGCAAAAAAAAGCCCGTACTTTCGTACGAGCTCTTTCTCAAATATGGCGGTGAGGGGGGGATTGACTCGCTGCGCTCGCCCTGCGGGCAGCCCACTCACTGCGTTTGTGGTCTGTCCAACTGGCTGCGCCAGTTGTCGAACCCCGGTCGGGGGTTCTCATCCCCCCTTTCGGAGGACATAAACGAAAAGAGCCGATACATAAGTACCGGCTCTCATCTTAAATATGGCGGTGAGGGGGGGATTCGAACCCCCGATACGTTGCCGTATACACACTTTCCAGGCGTGCTCCTTCAGCCACTCGGACACCTCACCATATTGT
>NZ_HE578945.1:1656016-1658922 GCF_000321045.1 Phytobacter massiliensis JC163 | reverse complement strand
ATTGCTGCCGCACCTTTGGGTGGCAACGGGGCGCTACTATAGGGAGTTGTGGGAAAACGGTCAAGCTTAATTTCGGCCCTGATGATTGTTCGCTTAAGGTGTGAACAAAAGTTGAGAGAATCAGGGCTGAAGAAAGAAATATGCGCTGATTTTGCCCGTCCGAACCGAGGTCATTCTGAATAACGGGAATGTTGATGCGGGACGTTGACAGGCGGGAGCCACAAATATTACTCCCGCTGCAGCCGATCAATCCTGCTGTAGACATTGTCAACAAGCTCTCCGGCACGAGCCCCATAATGGAGTTCCCGGTGACAGTTAGGGCATACAGCGATGGCGTTGGAAATGGTATCGGAACCCCCTGACGCCAGCCGTTTCAGGTGATGCACTTCCAGAAAAGGTATACCGTCAGGCTTGATAAAGGGCGCACGACCCTGGCAGCACTCGCATCTGCCGTCCGCGTTTTTCAGAATATAAGCCACAACCGCGGCATCCCGGACGAATTGCTCCGTTGTTACTGGAAGACGGGCAGGCGAGGCCTGACCGCGAGGAATGCGCTGCCCGCTCGCAAAGTAGAGACGAGCAGTCTCGTGTTCCAGCTTTTTCAGTGTTTCGCACAGAACGGGCGGGGCAATATCAGCGTGAATTATCGCGAATTGTTCTTCTGTTTCACTCAGCGCATTACCCAAGTCCTGGTCAGTGATTTTTTCCAGCCGATCCAGTGGAATTCGAACCCACCCCATCGTCGGGCCTAACAGCGGTGCACCCTCTTTGTTTCCATGCCGCCAGCGTGCTTTGTATTGACGTTGTTCTTTCTTGCCACCGTCGACGATAAACCATTGAGACGCATTGTTGAGAAAGGCTCGCTGGATATTTTGCAGCGCATCGATATAGGTTCCGCTTGATGGGGCCGCTTTGTAACCATAGCGATAAGTAGCGGAAAGACCGTTAAAGGGAAGGAAGGCGCGGGCGACCCCACCTTTTTTACCTGCGACAGGGAGCCAGATGAAATCATCACTCTCTTCAAATACCGTAATCACAATTTATAGTCTCCTGTTGTGTGCTGGTGGCCCGTAAAGGATTTAATAAACCTGCACGGTCGGTCGGAAAAGTATTTCGTTAACGTCAACGTCGTCAGGTTGGCTAATGGCTAATGCAACGACTTGTGCAAAAGCATCTGCCGGGATCGCATTCTCGTCGGTTTTCGACATATCTTCGTCGGTGATGGTTTTGGTCAGTTCGGTATCTACCGCGCCGGCAAGTGGCTCCAGCTTTTCCATACGGCGCACGCCCAGGACAACTTTTGCACCCTCGCTTCAGTCGGACCTCAGATAAAGGATATTCAGCGGCAGTTAATGGTGCCATAACTGTGTCTTCTGAATGGTATTACTGCTGTTCTTCTTCGATGAGAGTAACGTCAAACCACAGGCCGGGCATCATTTTTTCAAGGCCATCGGTCAGCATCTTCCCAGCTTCATGAAGCATCTCCAGCGGCATCTGTGGGAGACTCTCCAGAATGAACCACATTTGTTGAGCTTCCACGCCTAAGCGGGTTCTGACCCCCTGTCGCCAGTTCCAGCGACGGCAGGTCACGCCGATATCATCACACCAGATAACCTCGCCTTGTGAAGGATATTCAACGGCCTTTTCACCCTCTTTGATGGTATCGAAAGGCTCTGTTCCTTTTGCCACAGCCAGACGTGGCGAACCCTGATAGGCAGAGATATTCTCTCCTCCAACCGGTACGGCGTAGCGGAGGCTAACGGCATTATAAAGATCAACGATGGGATCGATCGCGGGCATCGTTCCATCACGCAATACGCGCTTACGTAACGCATCAGCAGAGCAAGGGGTGCGTTTAGGTTTAGCACCAAACTTTTGAAAAACGTCGGCCCATGCGCCCAGATGAGATTCCGCCCATTCAGGTTCACCGACCATAACTGCTTGACATGCTTCCTGTAGCGCCGTTTCTCCAGCGTCGGGATTAAGCACTGGCGCAGCTTTTACGCAGATACTGAGTGCCCGAAAACCTGGAGCAATACGATAAATTTCAGGGGCAATTGACGGAGATACTGTTAACACGTGATAATCCTGTAATGACCAATTTATTCCATGATAGTGACCGATGACCAAAAAAGTCAATTTAATGACCGATGCAAATTCTATCGTCAACACTGTGAATGAAGCCGTATCTCAGCGAATTAAACGGTATCGTAAGCAAAAGAAAATATCCCTTGATGAACTCTCCCGTCGGGCAGGCGTTAGCAAGGGAGCGCTGGTTGAGATAGAGGGATGCCGGGCGAATCCCAGCATTGCCCTGTTATGCCGCCTGGCTGCCGCGATGGGGGTTTCGGTGGCTGATTTTGTGGATGTCAGTTCCAAACCGACCGTGCATCTCATAGCAGAAGATGAGATCCCCGAATTGTGGGAAGGTGAAAAAGGCGGGAGAGCAAGATTGCTCGCAGGGTCGGGTGGCCCTGATATGACCGAACTCTGGATGTGGGAAATGCAGCCGGGGGAAAAGTTTGCTTCACCCGGCCACACGGAAGGAACGCTTGAACTGTTTTATGTTCAGTCGGGTACGCTCACACTGGGCGTACAGAATCACGTGTATCGGGTAAAAACTGGCTGTTCGGCAACAGCCAGAACGGACGTTCCTCATTGCTATGAAAACCAGGGAGAGAGCCCGCTGGTATTTATCATGACAGTACATGAAAAAGCATCCTGAGCGTTTCCCGGTAAAGAGGACATACCTGGCTTCATCATCCCGGCGAAGGATTTGCACAAGCACTTATGTGGAAGTGTGTTGCCTAATTTTAGGCAAAGGGATCGGATGTTGTCTGATTAGGTGTCTGGGAACTGCGCTCGCCCTGCGGGCAGCCCACTCACTGCGTTTGCGGTCTGTCCAA
>NZ_HE578945.1:1596332-1655362 GCF_000321045.1 Phytobacter massiliensis JC163 | reverse complement strand
CTTCCCGATGTTGTCGGGACGGGCGCTAATGTAGGGAAAAGCGCTGGCGACGTCAACACGATTCTTCAATAAATCTGCGCGTTTAGACAAACTTCAAGCAACCTGCTTCTTAAACGTTCTGAAATCGTCTTTTTTACCGTCGGTCGGGAAAATTCCCGAAGCAATCAGGATATTTGCTATGGTGTTACGCGAACATTCTATTACTGCCATTCCCGCTTTGCCGGAAAACAAACCACCTGTTATGGAGCTGACATGGACATTATCTTTTATCACCCGACCTTTGACAGCCAGTACTGGATCACCACGCTGGAAAAGGCCCTGCCTGGCGCACGCATACGTAAATGGGAGGAGGGCGACAGCCAGCCGGCGGATTATGCGCTGGTGTGGAATCCACCGGTAGAGATGCTCCGCGGGCGGGCGCTGAAAGCGGTCTTTGCCCTGGGGGCGGGCGTGGATTCGATCCTCACTAAGCTGAATGCCCACCCGGAAATGCTGCCGGAGACCACGCCGCTATTTCGTCTGGAAGATACCGGCATGGCGCAACAGATGCAGGAGTATGCGGTCAGCCAGGTGCTGCACTGGTTTCGTCGGTTTGATGATTATCAGGCGCTTAAGCAGCAGGCAAGCTGGCAGGAACTCGACGAATACCGCCATGAAGATTTCACCATTGGCATTCTTGGCGCAGGCGTACTGGGGTCTAAAGTGGCCGAAAGCCTCCGCGTCTGGGGCTTCCCGCTGCGCTGCTGGAGCAGAACGCGCAAAGAATTTGCAGGCGTTACCAGCTACGCGGGCGCTGAGGAACTGAACGAATTTCTCCGCGGTACCCGTGTGCTGATTAACCTTTTACCGCACACGCCGGAGACCGTCGGCATTATAAACCTGTCGCTGCTCAACCAACTGGCGGATAACAGCTATCTGCTGAACCTGGCGCGCGGCGCGCATGTCGTTGAACACGAACTTCTGCAGGCGCTGGATCAGGGCAAACTGAAAGGGGCGATGCTCGATGTCTTCTCTCAGGAGCCGCTGCCTGCTGAAAACCCCTTGTGGCAGCACCCTCGTGTCGCCATGACGCCCCATATCGCCGCGACGACAAGGGCGGATGACGCCATCACGTATATCGCCCGCACCATTACCCAGCTTGAGCGCGGTGAATCAGCGCAAGGGCGTGTGGACAGGCGTCGTGGATACTAGTTTCGGTGGCGCAATCGGCATTGTCATTAAAAAGGGCAATGATAACTGCTATCCTTGCACAAAATCGCCACAGGAGAGATTCATGTATCCCGTTGACCTGCACATGCATACCGTCGCCAGCACTCATGCTTACAGCACTTTGCAAGACTACATATCCGAAGCGAAACGTAAAGGCATCAAACTTTTTGCTATCACCGACCACGGGCCTGATATGGCCGATGCCCCGCATCACTGGCACTTTATCAATATGCGCATCTGGCCGCGTCTGGTGGATGGCGTAGGCATTTTGCGCGGTATCGAAGCCAACATCAAAAACAGGGAAGGGGAGATCGATTGTAGCGGCCCGATGCTCGGCTCGCTCGATCTTATCATTGCTGGCTTTCACGAGCCGGTGTTTGCGCCGCAGGATGAAGCGGCCCATACCGAAGCGATGATCGCCACGATGGCCAGCGGCTACGCCCATATCATTAGTCATCCGGGCAACCCAAAGAGAAATTCTACACATTAATATAACTTATTGATTTGTATGGAATATGTAGAATATGGCTCAGAAATTATACAGTTATCAGCGTTGGTCAAGTGCGGTACAGGCCGATGGTACAACTAAGGCAAGACAGACTAAATCGGCAGAGGAATATGCTCAGAAAAATGGTCTTGAAATTGAAGAAATCGTAGATGCTGGCGTGTCAGGTTTCAAATCAGCCAACACAAATGAGAATGGGGCACTGGGGCAATTTTTACGGGCAGTTGATGAGGGGTTAATTGCTTGCAATTCAGTTCTTTACGTGGAGGCTCTTGACCGTATAACAAGATCTGAAATTGACACTGCGTTAGAGCTGTTTCTCGGCATTTTACGCCGTGGAATTACAGTAGTAACAGGTATGGATAACAAGGTTTATACACGTGAAGCAATCAAGGGCAATCCGGTTGATCTGCTGACAAGTATTCTGATGTTTTCCCGTGCACACGAAGAATCTAAAACTAAACAAAACCGTACTAATGGTAACGCTCTTGCGTTGATTGACCGCTTTCTTAAACAAGGGCTACCAGTAAACATTAAGAGCGTTGGATCTCATCCGTGGTGGATTGATGATAGTGGTTCCATGTATGAGGCCGTAAAACCACATCCTGTACTATGGGCTTGTGCTCAACTTGCTATGGATAAGTTCATGGAAGGGATATCTGTATTCAAAGTAACACAGATGCTCAATGAACGTTTTCCACACTACTACAAAGGCAAGGCATGGGCTATGGCTAATGTACGCAAGCTACGCTTGAACAAGGCGGTGTATGGTGTGCGTGAAATATCTGTAGGGGGTAAGACATATGTATTACCGGACTACTATCCAGCGTTGATATCAGAGGGGCAATTCCTACGCCTACAACAAATCAGAACTACTACAAAGTACATTGGCAAAGTAGGAGAAGGACGCGTAGTTACTGACAGTGAAGGTAACAGTAAAGTTATTGCTGAACGGAATAATATTAATTTACTTTCTGGTATGAAGTTGTTCCGATGCGGTCATTGTGGCGGTACAATGATGGCTATGCGTCACGGTGATACTATTCGTTATCTTTGTGAGAAAGGTAGAGGATACCATCACGATTGTAAAACTTGGTCATTGCCAGGTATCTTAGTTGAACATACTTTAATGCTAGTAACTACTATTGCCTATATCGAACTACAACAAAAAGGGCAGGGTGCTAAAGCTGATTACACACAGCAGATTAACGCAATGGAAAGTACTATCAATGGTTATAGTACTCAGATCAATAAAGCAACTAAATTAGCTATTGCTCTTGATGATGTTGACGTTGATGAATTGGCAGAAACTATTAAGGAACTTAAAGCTAAAAGAGACAATGCCATAATTGAACTTGAAGTACTTCAGCGTAAACAATTGTTAGCAAATGATAGTACCTTTGAAACAATCATGATGGACTTCTTTACTTATGCTCAGTATGGAGTACTTCAAAATCCCGTACATGAATACCGTAGTAAGTTACGCGATGTTGTATATAGTGCCATAAGTGATGTACGAGCGTGGAAGCATGATAGAAGACTATTCATCAGTTTTCAGATCAAAGGGAATGACGAATATTATAACTTCTCCGCAGGTAACACACCTTATGAATGGGGGTGTTATGTAGGTGCTCTACCGTTCTCACAGCAAGAGCTTGAAGTAGCTGATGGGGATGTACCAGAGGAAGTATTAGAACGCGTTAGAGAGCGGTACGCAGAGCTACATGCAGCCAATATGATGATGTTACACCAAGCGAAAGAATTGCTATCGCATGTGGGTTATCCAGAACTTGATAGTAAAATGTTTTGGCCTAGAAAATAGCTAACTTCATCTACTTCACATTTGAAAGTATATTTTCAGCCTCGTAGGATTGCCCCTGCGAGGTTTTTTTATATGTAGTAATGCGGGTTGAATGGGTTAGGGCTTGAACTGCTTAGAAAGCGTTACAGGAGGAATTATAAAGTTTAGCATTGGGAAGGTTTTGTGATTGTTCAATTATCAACCATCTAGTGGGGGGTGAAGAAAAGCAAAACAGAATTATAACTACTAAAAAGTACCGTACAGAGTGTTTTATACTTTTTTTAGAATCACACATCATGCCAAAAGTCAAGATATAAAATTAGTATAACGTACCCGGTGGGCTAAAGTGTTCAGATTCGCATAGTAAAAGCTACAGGCGAAATAGTAAAGATAATTTAGTTTAGGGATCGTAATCGATATGAAAATTGCTTTAGTAAAGGAATCTGAAGGTCTACATCATGACTGCTAAATGTCAAATCAGCCTAAAAGCGGGTTTTTGACGGCATGTTATACAACCAGTACTATTGATTCCATTGTTTGGGCTGGTAGTGAAAAGGGGATTAAAAATGTCAAAAAAAGAATGTTCGATCAGTCAGTACTTTCCAGATGGATACAATTTCACGACAAATACTAAAGAAAAACCTCAATTGACGATTTTCACAAAAATTCAAGATTCGATTAACGAGCAGATTTATACGTATCAGTTTGAGCATGGGATGATCGTTGCTACCAGGCTATTTGTTGATACTTCGGAAGTACTAACTAAAACGTTTCCCATCTCTGATTTAGGGTGCCAGGCTTGTAGTGCAGTTTTCAACCCTCATAAAATTACAATGGAACTTATTAAAGCTATTCAAGAGATGAATTGTAGTGTAACTGGTACTGTTAAATATACATCGTTTGGTTTCGGTAGTTTTTGGAGCTAAATCTATAAATACTTCTATAAAGGGGTGTTTATGAAAAATTTAGCTTTATTAACAATTATATTGATAATTACAATCATAACGGGTCTATTCAAGTGCTTTGTGATAGGCACGTGTATACTTGTGCCAGTACTGATACTTTCCCATATGTTGTTTCCTGTTTCAGTACAGAAAAATGAAACATAAATAAATATAATGGTATAATATGCAAGAGTTATTTTTCATTTAGCTATAAATAAATGAAACGAAAAAACTTATTGTGGTATAATCATAGTATAAACCTTTTAACGTCAGGTCAGTACGTTAGCATTATAAACTCCAATCCTATTGTATAAGAATAGCCCCGCAATGGGGCTACCTTTTGTATAAAATTTATCGAGAAAAGCATGACAAAATGAAAAAAGAAAATAAAGACATTCGTGTGTCTGTACGCCTTAGCGAATCACAGGTGCAAGCATTACAAAAACAATTAATAGATACAGGAAAAGCCAAAGGGCAATCTGCCGCAATTCAATATCTAATCAATGAAATGATGATCAAGGGGTAAATGCTACTGGCCTTACAAGTAGTAGCAACGCGATTACAGGAAGTAACGCGATAATATAAGGATATACAAAATGGAAGAGGAACTATTACTACCGCGTGTAGTAGACCGTGCAGCACTTAAAGAAGAGGCAGATAAATTACGTCAGGCTGTGATGAATGGTACGGTGGTTGATAGAGTACTATCAAATGCTCTCAGAGAGGAACTAGCGGGAAATTCATCAATTTATGATCGTGAATGGAACTTAGAAGAGAATCAATACATTAGTGACATTTATAGCAGTATGGATCTTTCTTATGGTGTAAATCTTATTAACTCATCAGTGGGAACTGGTAAGACTACACAGTTTATTGAGACTAAAGAAAATGAGAGTAGGGCAAAACCAGGTTACATCGTATTAGTACCGTTAACATCAATCCGCTTATCATTCAATGGTGATAATGATGTATTCAGTACTGGGATTTGTACATGGAACCAGATAGAAACTATTCTACGCCATGATAATCAAGAGTACTTTTCTGATAAGACACTAGTAATTGATGAAGTTCACGGATTCTTCTTAGACTATGGTTATAAGGCTAACGTTATTAACCGTCTAATTGCCGCTTTCCCATTGTTTAGAAGTGTAATTATGATGTCAGGGACGGCTTCACCTGATGATTTTTCTGGTATTCAGTTTAACAAAGTATACAAGGTCTATAAAGCGAGTAAGGCACGTAAAGTACTTAGTACTGTAGTAGCCTCAAAGGTTCAGGATCTAGTACTAACTCAATTGAATACAAGTAAACGCAAAACCATAGTATTACTAAATGATAAAGCACAGTGTGAAGCACTAAATCAAATGTGTACCCGTACTGGCTTAGTTGTAAACGCTGATAAGAAAAATGATGATGATGTAGTAGATTTATATGTCAGTGGTGAAATGAAGTTTGAAGTGCTTTATGGTACGTACAGTATCGTTGAAGGACTATCAATTGAAAACCAATTAGATGAAGTAGATGTAATTATCGTTGGTGATGAACATCCCGCACGAATTGAACAATTCACCAACCGTTTCCGTAAGATCACAAACCTAAAGAGCGTTACTTACTACGTGAACAGAAAAGAAGTGGTGGAAGTTGGTTTATTTAATCGTGCTGAAGTAGTTGCGGATGCTAAAGTAATGAAAGAACTTCTACAAACTACATATGAAGCCCTTCAAACAGATGAAGCAAAGTATTCATTTACTAGTCAGTACCGTAAAGATATTGCTGGGAGTATGGTGTACTTCCATGAAGGAAAGTTTGAAGTATCATTTACTGGTATTGATTACGCATACTCTGAACACAGAACACGTGAGTACGCTAATGATTTCTCACTCCTTAGCACAGAACTGAAAAAATATGATTTCGTCGTTCAACCGCTACGATTTGAAGATGGTGATGGAGACAACAACGCAGTCATTACCGATACTGCTAAGAAGCTGAAAGACGCCGCTATAGACGCAGAGAACGCGATTATAGAAGAGTACCTATCTGATGCCATCAACGGGAACGTGAAGCCCGTAGAAGAGGCTACAGAGCTTTATACAGCGGTTGATCAGAGTGCTGAGAAACTACTAGCACGTGGTCTACATAAGGATGATTTTGAAGCACTAGTGAAAGGGTTCATTGATGATCGTACCTTTTTCTATCGTGCTCACATGGACGCAGATTACTTCCCAACAGGTAACACTATTCGTGAACTGATCGTAGGGATGGTAGCGGATAGAACGAATCTAGACGCTTTCGCGATCCGTGACATTGCAGATGCCGTGATCCAGAAAGTACTACATGAGTACTTTGCGGGTAATACAGCGTTGATGTTGAAACATCCTATGTGGTCAAAATGCGTAACGATGGGGAGTACTGGGTTAGAAAGCAACTCATCTAAGGGGGCTAAAGCGATTCTAGAGCGTTACATTACTCTTAGTAAGGGTAAGAACGCAAAGGTGAACGGTAGCGTTATCAAGGTATGTGAGGTGATCCACCTATCGCTAACAGGCTTACGTTTCACTAAGCCAGCCTTCACGTCATACGTAGGTGCTACCGAACACGTGGAAGCAAGGCAATCTCTGGAAGGGATCAAAGCGAAACTAAATCAGTTACGTATGTAAGTATAAAAGGTAGCGGTTAGTAATTAAGTATTTTATATAATAGATATCCTAACCGCTACCTCTACTAAAAAGCAGTACTAAAAAACAAAAGGCGATAAAAAAGGCAGCCCGAAGGCCGCCCAGTGTTAGCGTACTATTTATCGCCTCAGAAATGAGGATAAAAAATGGAGAAAGAGCAATTCATTTATATGTGTAATGTAAGGAATATTCATACTGGTTCTTGCTATGTAAAACTAGGATATACCAGTGATATACTGAAACGTATGGATCAACTAGAAAAAAGGAACGTACATTATGAGTACTCACACTTTCGTTTATTCAAGCATGACGTAAAATCTATTGGTTACATTCATGATGAGCAGAAAATACATAATGCTAATCTAAAGTACCGGGCTGCTGTTAAACGTGACTCAATGCCAGAGGGTTATACTGAATGCTATGAATATGGGTTTACAGATGATCTAGTACGTCAACTATCTAAACTAAATTATAAATGTGTATTTGACCATGAGGTTTATCAGCAAGAGAAAGTACAACCCATGTTTGAATGGGTCTAACTAGATAAACATACCGTCATAACTATAAATATCTGTAGAGGTAAATCTATGGATATAGAAAAATATAACTACTCATTTGGTACAGAGTACCGGGTGTTCAAAGATAAAGTACTGATTGGCATTGTCCTCCAGGTAGGTGATACCAGTTACTACTGGAATAAGCAGTACACACGAATCAAAAACAGCTTTCATGAGTTCGATATGATTTACAGTGACGTATTCGGGTTACGTTTCCTGTCAGATGAACAGGAGTATGGTAAAGAAGCACTAAAGATACTGTTCCTACAGGGCATGAAAGCTAATCACAATATTGAATCATATGATTTAGAATATGCAGAAATAACACATAAACTATTTAAAAGGGATCAAGTACTATAATTTTTAGTACTCCAAGACAAATAAAAAATATGAAATTAGGATTTAGTGTTAACGGAATTGAAGTGCCAGCCGAACAAGATGTACGCCACATTAATGAACATATTGATGTAGCCAATCCAGAAGTTAAGGCATACGTTGAGAACCTTGAGGATTGCTTAGACTGGGCGTATCGTGAACTACTCAAGTACGAGCCGGATAACGATTTTGTACTTGAGCAGTTAGAATTGAATAAAGAAAGGGATAAACGCACACGAAAATAATTAACTAAAATGACGTGCTAAAAAATGTCCGCTCTAATGATTCATTTCTTGACCGAAATAATAAACTCTTCAACAGGTTTATTATCAGCAGCAATTTTACGAGCAAACTCATTGAATGAATTACTTAAATCTATAGTTCGGACTTTGAGAGACATTATAGTATCTAAATGTTTCTGAGAGTCTGTTTCGTCGGATAGATCAAAATCTATTGCATCTAAAGTACTAAACAAAATTTCTGAATCTAATGTATTGTAATTAGAGGCAATCTCAATTAATTTGTTATATATAATAAGTGTATATTCAGTAAATTCAAATTGATTTCTTTTTATTGTTCGTAGTTCATTCTTCATTGATGTTGCTAACGTAAATAACTCATTAAATGTATTATCGAGCTTTGACCGGTTTTCTTTTAACATCTGATCATTTATTACCTTTCCATTTAATGAATCTACCAGTTGTCTGTTTATCAAAAAGTATCTGGTTTTATACTGCGAGCAAAGCTTGCTTAGCTTTGGTAAGTCATTAAATATAGTTTCATTAATAATATAACTCGCAACTTCATAACGTTTTTGAAGTAGCCAGTCAGGAGCCTTAATAAAAGCACCATATGCTACGAGTAAAGTACCGAAAGTACTTAATGAACTTAACCAATCACTGACATTCCCCCATTCAAAATTATCTTTGTTGTAATAGTATATAATCCCTACAGATGCGATAAAGGCAAGCATAGAGCAGAATACAATTAATATTGGTTTTTTATATTCAATTTTCATTTATTGCAACTCTCATTATTTTTTTAAACATGATGATACATAAAGGAAGTTTACAGTAAAGGAATTTTGATTAAATTATCCTTTGCAATGTAGCACCAAAGGGGCTATATTATCTGTACAGGGTAGCGAATAGTCGCAGCCCGACAACCCGAAAGGAAGAACGATGAGTACTAACGAAATGACACAGGCAGAGTTAGCGAAAATCAATGCTGAGATTGCCAAGCTGATCGCAGAGACGAGTAAACTCAACAGAGAATCATCCTGGTATCCGATCCTTGTTAGTACATCTTTGATTGCGTCAGTAAGTACCATAACTGCACTACTCATAAAATTTATCTAACATGAAGCCCCGCAAGGGGCTTTTTGCTTTGTAGGGAACATATGCGACTGATTGACCAATACACGCCTCCCAGTACTGACGATCTTAACGAACTGAAAACTAAGCTGGGTTACACGGGAAACCAGATGGCCGATCTTGCTGGGGTATCGGGTAACAATCAGTGGCGTAAGTACACTGGCGGTACAGCTCCCCGCGATATGTCCCTACACATACTGTTCTACCTGGCAGCACAGCTAGCACTATCACCAGAGGAACTCGCTAAGGTGCTGGATAAGATGAAAGAGATTGGGGCAGAAATCAAATAGGGGTAGGGTGCTATAAATGGAAGTATTCAATTATTTTAAAGATTCTACAGCCATAATAATTTCGATTATATCTCTTATTGTAGCTGCAAAATCATTGAATGTAGCTAAACAAGCGGTCACTGAAGATAGAGCTATACTTAAAATAAATTCACGCTTAGTATTTCATAGTCATTCTGACCGAGCTTTATACATAGAGATAATAGTAACGAATGTTGGAAGGCGTGACGCAGTACTTGAAGGAGTTTTGCGACATTATGAAGAAGGCCATACAAGCTATGAAGTTGAAGAAAATGGTATAACTCTAAGAGAAAAGAACAGGGTTAAATTTAAAATCAGTTTGCACGATTTTATATTGAGTGGCGATGAAGGCGAAGTTTATGCATTAGAGGATTTGACAATTCTAGATGAAGAAAATAAAGAGCATGAAATTCCTAATTCTCAAGAATTAATTAAAAGATTCAGAGAAAATAATTAATAAGCATTGTCTAGATTGAGTACTTTAGTTAGAATGCATTTGTGCCACCCTCAAGCCTAATGGGTAGGTTTGTTGGTGGCTTGAGGGTGGTTACGTGGATCTCTTTTTCCATATCATTAACAAAATTAACAATCATGCTCCAGTACTGTACCTACTGATGGCCTACGTTTACTTCAAATATTCGGTAGAAGCATTTTTACTTAGCGGTGTAGTAGGTGGGGTAACAATAATCGTTTATTACCCCTTAGAAATTGCAGCCTGGATTGTTGGTAGTCTTATGGCTGCACCGTGTTTGTACGGGTTTCTACGGATAATATTAAAACGGTAGTTCTCCCTGATCACAGAACCAATCATCCTGTTCTGCTAACTCTTTCATCCTCTCTACCTGCCCATCATACCCCAGGGCATCAAGCACAGTACTGAACGCTTCCTCTCCAATGAACATAAAGCAATCACGCTCAATAATACCGATCCAGTACTTACCCGCCTGGTTTTGAAAAAGTACCTTCTCGCCTATTCTCACATGCTCCAGCCCTGACCCGTAGAAGCAAATCCTATAGTACCGATCCAGGTGCTGGAACGCCTGTACACCACATGTCTGTGATGGATCAAATCCTACCTTGCTTGTCATTCTGTATCCCTCCTTATCACTGTATGTATGTACAGTATTAATTAATTCCTTTTGCTTGTCACTCATGGACCATTAGATCTGGTGGTCCAGCGTGATAAAGGTTGACTCAGTACAGATAAAAAATGATCTATATCAGTAACTTAAGTGCAAGTGAGAAAGGAAATGATAGTTGATCATTGGGCATTACCGATTACATCTACGGATGGAAAACTTCTAGGTATGGAGATGAGAACAAGGGCGAACATCAACGGCTGCCCGGTGATCATAGGTAAGGGGCGAGAATCCAAACACATGTTAGAGGAAGTACATACTCAGCAGGTACGCGAGATTGAACGTAAGGCCGATTGGTTCCAGGAGCATAACTTGTTCTGTGTGCTAACTACTCAGACCGATTCGAGAGCTTACAAACTACCGTTCGTAAAGTACTTCACTACTGACAATAACTCTTCAGAAAAGATCTGGCTCGATGCTGTGGGTGGTGATCTATCAAGTACTTTACCGTTAGTGGCTGGCGTGGTAGAAGTCGCCCGTCTGGATCGTAGGTTTACTGATGAACACATCAACCGGGATATCTTCCCGATCATCCTTAAGAACCTTCTCCAGTACTGTGAGAAGGTCATAGTGCCAGTACAGGACAGATACTATCTATCAGCACTACGTAGAGCAGGTGTATGGGCGATACAAGGCGAGTACAGGCCAATTTGCTTCTCTCAGGTACATACGCTGATATAACTCAAAATAATGATTTACAAAATGTCGAATTTAGGGAGGTAGGTAAGTAAAAACAGAGTTTTGTACTAGGGAAGGGAAGTAAAACAGATTAGATCTTAATGATTCTTATCAAGCTCAAGATGGTTTGTCAAGGGAAGTTAGCTAAATTCCCGCACCCTCTTGGGCTTTTTTGTTTCGTGCAAGCATCTTATCAAACGGCGAGTATAATTGTCAAAAATGGCACTTAAATCATACGAATTATATAAGTGCTTATATAAAATTTTAGATTCGTCGGAAAAAGTCATGTCAAATCGGCCAGATAAAAAGGCCAGCATAAACCACTTGGACAAAATCATTACCAAATTATATCGTTTTCCTCAGCTATAACAAATTTGAAAATTTAGAGGAAAGCATCATATGTTTAATCAAAATGTATTAAAAGAAAGGTTTAAATGCACAACTACCGAAACAGGGCTTGATATACGGTTTGATGGTGACTTGTACAAATATGACGAAGATAAAGATGTCATTACTTTTACAGAAGAAGATAATGTATATACTTTATTCGATAATGGTGAGGTGGATTCTCTATTGAAAGGACATGGGAGTAATTTACCACTGATCTGGGAACTTTATAAAAATGGTTTATGCCTCTTTGAACTTAAATCTAAATACCCGTTGGGGATAAAGGATGAAAGTCTAGTGCATAATGATCCAGACGGTTTTTGTTATTACGTAGCAAGTAATATCTTAGCTCATATAAATCGTAAATGGCTAGGCGTAATTTGGATCAATGATAATGATGAAAACTTTGAATTTATGGTGAATAGTCCTAACGATTTTACAAAAATAGATAATGATAAAGATAGGGCAATTGTTGAAAAACTAATGAAAGAGATTGAACCTTACTTCTAATTCCATTAGCTCACTGTGTTAATGGGTCTAAATACCTCATAGGCTAAACAACTATGGGGTATTTTATGGAAATCTTCAAACACTATTCAAATGGAACATCACACATTGATAGCGATGGTCAATACCACGGCTATAGCCCATCACGTAATGAACTGATCCTATCAGTACACATACAGACTGATGATTACCAGATCCACATATACCCCGATGGAATCTCAGTACAGTACAAGTACATCCGAGTACAACCAACATACTACACGATAGGCCGCTGGCGATACCACGTAGACGCTCTACAAGGCTCAACATTCAACGAAAAGAAACGAGTAGTACACATGTACGGCATTCTTCAAGAGATGCTCTTAGAACAGCGTATAGGTGGCCTAGCGATCAATGATTGGTCAGTGATCAAAGTCATTCAATCACACGCTTAAGAGACTAAATAGATGTGAATCACTACCAGTACTACCAGCAATGAACAACACTATGAACAGTACTGATAGTGAATTAATATTCAATAAAGTGAATGGAACTGATCAGTACTGAACAGATGAGAATTAACATCGGAAACCAATAAATTCTTATATTTCAATAGGTTCCCCTATACCCCTCAGTACAGAGCGAGTTTTCGGCAGCACTTTATTTTAAATATATATCAAGAATAAATATAAAAACGAACTGAATATTTATTCAGCTACGGATTATTTTAATGAATAGGAATTTAAATGAGTAAAAAACTAAGTATGTTACAGCTATCAAAAGATTATGGCTATAACGAAACTACTGTAAGGAATATATGGGTTCCTGCTGGTTTGGATATGAACTGGCCTGAAGCACAGATACGCAAATGGGTGGCAGATAATGTTATTACACCATTACGCAATACAAATATTAAAGAACAAATAGAAAAAGAACGTTTAGCAAAACTAACTGCCGAACGGAAACTAAGTGAACTTGAATTAATGGAAAAAGAGAACTTAGTAATAAATAGTGAGTACGTAGAGACAGTACTGACTGCATATCTACACCAAATTAAAACTACAATACGTTCAATTCCAAATAAGATTTATCTTGAGTTATTTGCCATGACAGATTCAAAAGATCTACGCGATAAACTACGAGAAGTTATTGATACATCACTTTATCAATTAGGTGAAATGGAATTTGAATTACCTAACGATGAAGAGATACTAGAGGATGAGCAACAAGAAGAAACTAACGACATTATTGAAGAAAGTACTTCCGACGATCAAACCGCCGAAGATTCAGAAAACTAGTGATTGGATTAAAGCTGGTGGTGTAATGAAGTTGGTTGATGGGCCGGGTATGGGTTTAGACTTTGTACCGTTTGCCTTTCAATGTGAACCGATGGATATTGCCCAAGATAGAAGTACTAAAAAATAGTGATTCAGGCATGTTCCCAGCTCCTAAAAACTCAAGTTATGACTGCAATAGCCATGAACATGATGGCAAACAATCCGGCCAACTTTGCTTTCGCATCATCCAGTGCTGATGAAATCAAAAAATTTCGACTTGGTAAATTCATGCCAGTAGTTGAAAGTAGTCCAGTACTTAAACCATTAGTTACCGACAAGGCAGATAAGAACGCAGCCAATAACGCAAAACAAACAGAACTAAAGAATGGCACATTCATTTACTGGCTAAACCTTAATACACCCGGAAACCTTCGTGGGATCACGTGTAGTACTGTACTACTGGATGAAGTATCAAACGTAGAGATTGGGGAAGAAGGTAATCCAATTAAATTAGCAGAGGCCAGAACGTCCACATTTGGTTCAGATGCCCTTGTCGTAGTTGCCAGTACCCCACTGTTTAAGAATGACTTAATCAACGCAGAATTTAACCTATCAGATCAACGGTACTGGTACGTTACACATACTTGTGGACATGAATATAAATTTGAATGGGAACAAGTTAAGTTTCAATTCAAACAACTTGAGAATGGTCGTGCTATTCCAGATGCCACTACCGCAAAATTAATATGTCCACATTGTGAAAATGAAATTGATGAACATACACGTCACCAGATGGTAGACAATGGTAGATGGATTGCCACTAATCCAAATGGTGAAAAGGGTGTAGTAGGTTATCAAATCAGCCGTATGTACTCACCGCTTGGTACTATTGAAGAAATGGTATCACATTATGCTGATGCCCTGTATTCATTCAATCTTCAAACTTTCTATAATAATGAATTGGGTGAAGTATATGAAAACGAGTATGAAAAAGAACTTGATATTATTCAGCTTGAGCAAACGCGTGATGACAGTTTTCATATTCATAACATTCCAGAACAGGCATTGGGAATTTGTATTAGTGCCGATCAGCAACTTGATAGACTTGAAGCAACTGTAACTGCCTTTGATGAAAAGAATGTATGGGTACTTGGTCATGAATTCTTCTATTCACATGACTGTACTAAGTTAGAAGCACCTGCCTGGAATGAACTTGATAAGTTCTGCCGTCAGCAATTTAAGACGCCATCACAACGCATAGTTCCAACTCTCGCAGTGTTTGTAGATAGTTCGAATGGCAATGCTACTGAAACAGTTAAACGCTTTACAGGACGTTGGGCGAAGTATCATCCCATTAAAGGTAGTTCATCAACCACAAGCCCACTATTCAAGAAATCAACTGAGGCTGGTTATAAACTTCAAGTACTGAACGTTCATGAAGGTAAATTAACTATTCGTAAATTACTAAATCACATGCTTAGTGATACTCCAGAGTTAGCACCAACGCAATTACATTTTAGTAGTTCATTACCACATGATTACTTTGAGCAACTTACCGCAGAAGAATTAAAACCAAAGGGTGGTAAATTACAGTGGAGATTAAAACAAGGACAGAAACGTAATGAAGCATTGGACTGTTTAAACTACTGCCTAATAGCACGTGAATATGCTGTAAGTAAACTTGGTACTAATCAGCCATATAGAAAGTTACGTGAACATAAATCTGAACTTAAGGAAGAAATAAATAATCCTCCAGTGATAAATAAAGAAGAAACAAAACCAATTCCAGTACAGACGCGTAAGAATATACTACGTAAACCACGTGTAGGTAATAATTGGTTCGGCAAATAAGGAAATAAACATGGCAAATGTATTACCAGAGAAAATCTATATGACCATGAACCCATATGATTTTTATGTACGTATGCCTCCACACTCAACACTAATTGTTAACTATCTATCAACTGGTAATAGTACAACAATTGATAACTTTGCAAGTACTGAGGAAGCAACTCTAATTACTTTCCAGATTGATTCACCTAATGATAAGTTATTCTGTATTCTCTTTGATAACGCAAAGGGAACTAATAGTAACTTCGTAAGTGAATTGATTAATCCGGCAAAGTATACAAGTGAATATGCTCAACTAATCACATTGATTAAAGAAATTGATGACGTTATTGCAGCTAAAGTTGCTGGTGGTGGAGTATATAGTACAACAATTAATAATAAAACGTTAGTGTCAGAATCGTTAACTAATCTTGAAAACATGCGTATCCGTTATATCAAACGTGCTAATGCTCTTTGGGCATCCATGAATGATCAACCAGTAAATGGTAATGGTAAGCCATTTAAATCAGTAACTGTTTTTCGTGACCCTAACTATCCGAACAGATGGGGGACACGATAATGTTTTGGAAGAAACCAAAAGAAGAAAAACCAGTACTACAACCACAGGCAAGCAAGAAACGTTTTATCGATTCTCCACAAAAGAACTTGAAGCGTGACCTACAGGCAGTACGTGGAATGAGTACACCAGTAATTAGCTTTGGATTCACTAGCGGTACTGGTTCATCAAACATCAATAACATCATCCGTTGGTTCTTACCTGAATGGCGTAACGCAAGCCGTGATGCAGTAATGAAAACTCCCATTGGACGTAAGTACATGAACTTGTCCGTAGATGGCGTAGTAGGTGCTGAGGGTGTTTACGTTAAGCCAGCTCCAGAACTTGATGATATGGATGCTGATGAACTTCATGAACTAAGTAAGAAACTTGAAAAACGTTTTGATCGTTGGGCTTATGACGCAGACCGCTTTAGCCTTGATGGTTCCATGACTCTTGATACATTCCAACAGACAGTTGAAAAGATTCGTGTAACTGATGGTGAATGCTTCATTCGTATTCACAACGTTAACGGTACTGTCAAAATTGAGATTATCGACGCTGCACGATTAACGCAATTGAATAACCAGTGGCTTGATAATGGGAATTACATTTCAAATGGTGTGGAATGGGATAAAAATCATAAACCAGTTAATTACTATTTCTGTATCTATAACCCAATTACATATACCTATGACGCAACAGCATTTGACATTATTCCAGCAAGTGAAATTTGTCACTATATGATTAGTGATTCAATGGGACAGGAACGCGGTATTCCAGATATGATTAGTACTACTAAGACAATGGAAGACCTAAAGAACTTCACTGAGGCAACATTAATAGCTAAACGAGTATCCGCAAGTACTACCGCCTTTATTACTAATAACAATAATGATACCGATCAGGTTGAGTTAGTTGCAGGTGAAGATAACACTACTGCTACCTACACTGAATACCTTGAGGCAGGGGCAGTATTTGAACTTGGTAAGAATCAGGACATTAAGACAGTTAACCCACAATCGGGTGTAGATCGTATTGGTGAATTTACTGATGAACTAATGAATCAAATCAGTATGGGATTAAACGTTACTAAGCAATCACTAATGGGTAGTACCGCTGATGCTTCATTCAGTGCTGCTAAATTGGCAGAACGTCTACAGGCAACAACTTTCCGTACTCGTACTAATACCCTAATCAGTAAAGTACTTAAGCCAATTTATCGTGAATGGCTAAAGAATGAAATGATAAATAACAATAGTCTTAATCTTTCTTTCTCAGATTTTGATGAATTAATTTGTGCTCGTTATATTCCAGTAAAACCAATCTCACTTGATCCAGTGAAGGATATTCAAGCGGAGATTATGCTACTTGATGCAGGACTTAAATCTAAAACACAAATCATTAGTGAAATGGGTGGTGATCCACGCATTACGCTTGAGGAAATTGCTAAGGAGAAAGACATACAAAATAAGGAAATGAATTCAAATGGATTTGAAACTAAAGAATCAGAAGAGGGAACTAACGATTCCAGTTCGGGCGATTGATGAAACAGCCCGTACTATTGAAGTTGCTTTTTGTTCTGAAACTCCAGTAAGCCGTATCATTGATGACAATCTATATTACGAAATCCTTCTTTGTGGTGATGAAAACGTAGACCTACACCGCCTTAATAACAAGGGGGCAGTACTTTTTAATCATGACAGAGATAAGCTAATTGGTGCTGTAGTTGATGCACGAATGGATGCGGATCGTGTTGGTCGTGCAACATTAAAAATTAGTAATGTAGGACTTGGTTCAACTATGTGGGGAATGATTCAGGAAGGAATCTTATCACATGTAAGTATCGGATATAACATCTTTGATTATCGCATGGATGGTAACAATATTATTGTTACTGACTTTGAAATATATGAAATCTCATTAGTAACTGTACCCGCAGATGAAACAGTTGGTATTGGTCGCTCACTTGGTGGTGATCCATCTAGTGCTATGCGTGAAGTACTACAAGATGAATTAGAAGAAGCCCATGAAGATGAATCACTAAATAGTAGTAATGAAACTACTACAGAGGAAAGACTCATGGAAGAACAAGAAGGCATGGAAGAAACCCGCCTAGATAATGAATCATATGACATTAAAGAAACTCTAATTGATAATGATGAAAATGGTGGTGTAGCTAACATTGAACTTAGTGATGGTGAATTAGAAGAGATGCTATCTAAGCGTCCAGACCTATTAGCTAAACTACAAAATAAAGGTGTTGAACCTGAAACACTAAATAGTAATGAACCAACTGAACAAGAAGATAAACGCGATATTGGCGAATTCTCTGATGCTGATGGAAACGCAGAACATCCAGAAGAAATGGAAGATGATGCAGAAAAAGCAGAACAAGAACGTAAACGCGAACTTACTTCAATTGGTAAAGTACTAAACGTGGATGTATCAGAAGCAATTGCTAAAGGAATTAGCATTTCTGATTTCAAACGTTCACTAAATAAAGAAAACAAAAATCCTATTAACGTTAAGGAAAACAAAATGGAAAAATCCGTAATTAATGGTCTAATTCGTGCTGCTGCTGAAGGTAAACCATTTGATGGTGCTCGTGTTGAAGTACCTGTAAACCAACTTCGTGCTACATCTACTGCTCCGGCTACTGGTGGTGCGTTAGTTAAAGAAGTTTATGTAGATTCATACATTGATGTACTTCGTGCTAATTCAATCTTTGCTCAACTACCTGTACAAACCTTTAGTGGTCTTGAGGGTGAAGGTGATTTGGTAATTCCAAAATTGGTAAGTGATTTTACTAATATGTTCGCATTCATTGCCGAAGGTGCTAATTCACCAGAAGTTGATGCTTCATTTGAACGTTTAGTTCTTAAACCACAAACTTTCTCCGGTTCTGTACCAATTACCCGTACTCTAATTAAGAGTGCTGACACTGCTGAACGTTATGTACAAGATGCTATGGTTCGTGGTGCTGGCTTGAAACTAGAACGTGAAATTCTAACTTCTATCGTAACTGCTGCTCCATCCGATACTTTAACTGCTGCTCCTACTCAGGCTGATATCCAATCTGCTCTATCTGTACTTGCTGCTCAGAATGTCCGTGTAGATAACGTAGTTGCTGTAGTTCATCCAACAACTGCTGCTGTATTGCGTAGTACTCTTGTTGGGGCTAACACCGCTGCTAAGTTCATGATCGAAGGTTATCGTTTTGAAGCATATCTATGTGATTCAGTACGTGTAATCGAATCTACTCAAGTTGCTGCTGGTCAAATCATCTTTGGTGACTTCTCCAATGTAGTACTTGCATCATGGGGTGGCTTAACTGTAGATCGTGATGATACTACTCTACGTGCATCACAAGGCATTGTACTACGTACTTTCGCATACATTGATCATGCTGTAGCTCATGAAGAAGCATTCTACGTAGTTAAATTGGCGTAATCACTATGAGAGCATTTACAAGTAGTGAAATAAACATCTTTCTAAATGCTTTCGGTGAATCAGTACAAACGAATATGGGAACTACTTTCAAGGCCATACTTGAAATGGTTCCCATTTCTATTTCTACCGGTACTGGTGATTTCATTGAAGGTTATGAAGAATTTTGTTCAGCCAAGAAAAGCGATATTACTGATATTACAATTGGTACTGTATTAGTGATTAGGGGAGTAAATAACATAGTATATAACATTGTTGATGATCTATCTGGTGTAGTTGATATCTATTACCGCACGGAGGAAGGGCAACACTTTGCGGAGGACTATTAATGAGTCAACTAGTAACAAAAACAAGAAAAACATTAAAAGAATTAATTAAAGCTACTAAGGAATTAACAGTAAGTCGTGATGCTGATGTATTTGCAGAAGTGGCTTTTAATTTTGATTGTGAATCACTTAATTATGGGGCAGTACAGAGGCAAGCAGGTAACTTTACAATTCAATATGCAGTTAGTCCAAATCCCAATTCTGGTAATACTGCTCCATCAGTAACATATGATGATGTTATTAGTACTTTCGATCAATTAAAAGGACAGGCATTTGTTGATGCTGGTCTAATTTTACTTTCATATAGCTATGAACAAAGTGATGTTGTAACCGATCCTAAAACTGGTTCTGTTTCTATTGCCTTTTCCATAAATATAACAGTAACTGAGAAAAGGAACTAATATGAGTAACATTTTAACCGGGAATTTATTTAAACTTTCCTATAGTGAAGATCCAGCAAATAACTTACCAATTGGTATTGGTGTAATAGACTTTACAAATATTGCCGCAATGCCAACATTACAGATTGATAGTCAACAATTAGATTATGAAACATATGATAGCGAATACAAGACAGTACTACTATCTAGCATGAGTATTCAGCCATTCGATATTGTTGTTAACTATGTACCAGATGAAGCAAGTACAGTATTTCTTGATTCAAAGGCTAAAAGCCGTAATGAATTTCAGGTAATACTTAATTATGAACAAAATAATAATAGTGTTTCATATGCAATCGTATCTGGAACAATCACGGCAACATCTACTGCTGGTTCAAAGGATTCAGTAGTACAGAAAACATATACATTCACCCCCTATGAAGAGGTAGTAAGTCTAAGATCTATGGCAACATTAAACCCACTATATGAGGGAAATTATGGTGTTGGTTCTAATGGTGTAGCAGTACCGCAGTATGAACCAGTAACACCTACTGGAAACAGTTTTATTAAAGTACCCGCAAGTCAATCAGGTAATCCGGCAAGTGCTGATATGATGGGTATTGGTCTAATCGATGGTAGTACATTCTCATCCATCGCAATGACTAAAACCGGAACATTAAACATCTATGCTAAGAATGGAAGTACAGCATGGACACGTATTTTAACTTCAAGCCAAATCGCAAGCCAATATTTACCACTAACAGGTGGTACTGTAACTGGTGCTCTAACTGTTACTAGTGCTCTTACACTTGGTTCACCACTTTCAATTGCGAATGGTGGTACTGGTAATACAACTGGACTTGCGGCAAGTGCTACTAAGTTGGCAACAAGTCGTACATTCATAACTAACCTTGCGAGTACTACAGCTACTGGTTTTGATGGTACTGCTAATAACAGTCATGGTGTAACTGGCGTATTGCCTGTAACCAATGGCGGTACTGGTTCAAATGCGGCAATTACCGCAGCGTATAACATTGGTGCTCAACCTATCAGGGGTGGTATTCCAACTGCCGGTATTAACTTTGATACCTATGGCCCAACAGCGGCATACCTTGGACAGTGGGCGATTATATCATCTTCACAATACAACGGTTCTACAAACATCCCAGAAGCGATTACAGGCATTCTTGATGTTATGGCGGCTGGTGCCTTTGCTGGTACTCAACGCTACACTACATCCGCTGGTACTGTATATGTACGTACACTTGGTGCTACATGGGATGCTGCTAATCCAGTATGGCGTGAGTGGAATCAGGTTGGATACGTAACAGCGGCATCCTCTGGTAACTTCTCAGGCGATGTGAATACATTAACCTCAGTAGGTAGATTTAACATCGCTACCGCAGCAACAAATATACCAGTACAACAACCTGGTTTACTTCTTGTTGAACGTTTTGCTGTATCAGGTACTCAAGTACTACAAACATTTAAAACACTTGTTACCAACGCATCATACGCAAACCGTACATTCACACGTACCTTAAACGGCGGTGTATGGACAAGCTGGAATGAACTTGGAAATGTTGGTGATAACTCAGCATTAAACTATGTGCGTAACAATAGATTCCTAAGTGGTGGTTACTTACCATCAGTAGGAAATCCAGGAAACGTAACATTTACATATCTTGATAGCTCAGATAGTTCAGTACCAGTTGGTTGTACTGGTCAACGTGTGGCAGTCATTACTAAGAACTCAGGGGCAAACCTTCATAACTTAGTATTTGGTGTTAATAATGACGATAACAGTAATAACATTCCAGTTATGCCAGGTGATATTATTGATTATCAAGTTGGATTAGCGGCAACTGGTCTTACTGATACAGCACAATTGCGTGTAGTACTCTCAGTATATAATGGTAATACCCTACTAAGTAACGTCCGTGTATCTGCTTATGATCCAACTGTTTCAGGTTGGCGTATCAACTCAGGTTCATATACTGTACCAGCAAATGCTACACGTATTAATGCGGGTGTATGGCTTGAAACTACAGCACCAGTTAACTGTAAGGTATTTATAACTGAACCAGTAATAATGAAACGTTTACCACAATATGCTGGTACTGGTGTTAATACTGATATTAAACAGATTACAGGATTAACTACACCATTAGCCCCAAATATGGGTGGTACTGGTGGTACTGGTGGTGCTTTAACATTACCTATTGCTAACTTTAATGGTGATGCGAATAACGCAATTACCGCAGGTATATATAGTGTATCTAGCTCTACATCAAACCTTCCATTAGTAGCAAATGGTATAATGATAGTAACTACTATCGCATCAGGTACGGCAATTATTCAGGACTTTAGTTCTGTAGCATTAGGTTCAGGTACTGTAAGCCGTGCATGGCGTAGACAGGGTAACGTATCATCAGGTGTAACAACCTGGAAAGCTTGGATGTCAATTACTCAACTACCAACTGAAGGTGCTACTGGCGATCTAAATACATTCACAAATCCGGGCACATATTACGGTGGTTCATATACAAATGGTCCAAGTGCTATGGGTAACGCTTCATGTATGCTAATTGTCCAATCTACCGGTGCGGGTGGTAATATGACTCAATTGGCACAATATACAAGTTCAAACAGAACGTTTACACGTACTTATGCGGGTGGTACATGGAATGATTGGCTTGAAATAGCTAATGAAAGTAACTCAATGTCAGCTCCAACTACAGCATTAGGTACTACAGATTTGAATATATATGGCGGTACTATTAATGCTGTTTATTATCAAACATCTGATGCTAACGCAACTGTAGCACGTAATTATCCAGAGGCATCGGCAGGTGGTACTCTATTTGTAACCCGTTCTACATGGGGTGGACAACAAATGTATGTAACACGTAAAGGTACTATGTATCTACGTGCGAATACTGGAACATGGACAGGTTCTGGACCGTGGTCAGCATGGGCTAAGGTATATACCGCAGCAAATACTACTGTAGATGCAAACGGATTCATTAAGACCGCAAGCCCAATTGTTAAACTATTCAGTACGGGTGATAGTGAACTTAATGAAGAATCAATGGGTGCTACCAGTACACGTATCAGTGAGGGTGTATATAAGATTGAAGGCGTCTTAGGACTTAATTCAGATACATCATGGTCTGGTACTGATGGTGGCTTTGAAATCCCAATTGATCGTAACAAACAGCCTCGCTTGTGGATTGATTATGAAGTTGAAGAAGACGGTTCGATAGTAGTTAAAACCTTCCATCGTACACATCCAAATTCACCAGAGTTTGCACAAAACAATATTGATGGTTATTCAAATGGTGATCCAATTGATATACCAGTTGATAGCTTTATTTCAGTACGTGTTGAAATGCCCGTTAGTGATAAAGATGAACCAATTGATACTGATGATTCAGTACCAGAAGATTTACCAGAAGATGATGTAATTATTGATGAACCAGTTGAACCACTACCAGATTATGAATATGTTCCAGTAGTGATTGAACCAGAACAACCACAATATTATGAATCAACGGATGATAAATATTGATAAATAATTGTGGGGAATGAATGCCCCACCAAACTTATATAAGGAAATAAAAATGGCAATGGATATTTTTGCTGGCTCGCATATTAAAGTGTTTGTAGCTGAAAATAGTACAACTGTAGCAACTACCTGGCAAGAAGTACCCGAAGTGGCAAGCTTCGTTGTAGGTTCAACTGAGAGTACTGTTATCGAAGTTGTTACATATAATCAGAAGTTTAATCGCAAACTTTTAGGTACTCAATCAATCCCAAATATTGATTTACAAGTAAACCTATTACCAGATAACGCAGTACATGAACTATTGAAAACTCATGCGGAAGATCAAACTCGCCTTCAAGTTAAAATTGAAGTTTATGAGAATGCTACTATGACTACTGGTTTTTATGACATTTATCGTATCTTCATCAGTACTAATACTGTAGCAGGTTCTAAAGATGAAGTAGTTACCGCAACCTTTACACTTGCTGTAGATGGTGCTCCACTAGAAAGTGGTTTACTACCAAAAAAACCATAATAATAAGGGGGAGAAATCCCCCAAGCTAATATAAAGGATTATGTAAAATGAATTATTTAGATAAAATTAAAAACGCAATGCGTCCACAATTATGCGAAGTTGTAGTAAATGATGTACCTTTCTGGATTCATCGCCCATCAGTACAAGATATTGATAAATGTGATAGTGTAACTAATACTCTAATCTATTGTGTAAAAGATGAAAACGGTGATCCAATCTTCTCTAATAGTGATATTGAAGGGCGTGTTAATGTCTCCACTATGGATTTCAAATTCGCACAAGAATTATATGCGGAAGTAGCGAAACTACTTGAAGTTACTAACTCAGTGGATGAAGTAGAAAAAAATAATAGCTTCTCCAGAATTACGCTACTACCTAAAGATGATTAATAAGCGTGGGCTAACACCAGAAGAATTCAATCAAGTTGATAATGAACTATTCCAGTACTTAATGGTATTTGATAGTTTCATTGAACCAACTGGAATCAAAATGGATATGTTATTCCATGCTAATTTATGTCAAAACCTCATGCTTAATAATCCAAATATGACAAAGGATATTGCCAAGAAGATTAAGACTAAAGATTATGACTTCTTAGGTATTTTGGATGAAGGTACTACTAAAGAGCGTAAAGAGAATAGAGAGAAATCCAGTAAGGCAACTGAAAAGGAAAACAATCAAAACTTCTTCGCTAGTCGTTATAAACAATTAAAGGATAAAAAGGATGGCAAATAATAATAATATCCGTATAGATATTGAAGGTGATGTATCTGGACTACAGAAAGCATTACAGACTGGTGAAAAGTCACTTGATGGATTTGGTAAGAAAGCTGGCGGTGTTGCTGGTGATTTTTCAAGTTCAATGGCAACTGGTCTTGGTCGTGTCAGTACTGCCTTTACTGGAGTAGCTGGTGCGGCATCAGTTGCTGCTCTAAGTCTTGTTGGTACTTTTGCTAAGGTACAGGAAGCAAGTGAAAGGGCATTTGAAGTATTCCAGGCGGCATCACTTAGTCAAACTGGTATTACTCAAGTACAACAAATGGCGAATATGTATGCCAAAGTTGGTCTAACTATGGATCAAATAGCCGATCATAGTAAAGACATTAAGGACAGGTTAGGGGATGCTCTAACAAACAATGCTGGTTCAATGTACACTGATGTAATTCAGCCATTGAAATTAAACATACTTGAATTACAACGTATGGCAGATGCTGGTGAAGATGTTTATGCCAAAATCTATTTCTCAGCAAAACAACAAGGTTTCAGTACAAGCCAGATAGTTAATATGTTTGAAACTATGGGTAATGATGCTACCAAATACCTTACAGTACTTAAAGATTTTAACTCAGAACAAGATTACTATAATACGCTTTCAAAACAGACTATTCAGTTAACAGAAGAACAAAGTAAACAATTTGAGGCATTTCGTGATGCTACTCGTGAATTAAGTAATACATGGGCGTCATGGGAAAATCAAGTACTTGCACCAATTGCCGGTACTCTTGCCGATATACTAGGGTTAATGAATAAGATTGTAAATAGCCATCCAATCGAAGATGCTACTATGGGTATAGTTGGTTGGGCTGTTAAGGCGTTTCCACAAATAGCCAATGATGATAAGTTTATTGAAAATGCTCAGATGCTTAAAAATCTTCAATCGGCTTTAGATATTGCTAAGGCGACTAAGAAGACATTAGATGATTCAAAGAAAGAATTTGATAATGGAATTGAGAAAGGTACTATTGATGCTGCAATGAAACCATTCTTAAGTGAACAGCAAAAGACACAAAAACAAATTGACGCACTTGATACAAGTTATAAACAAACACGTGAATCAATTCAGAAGTCATTACTAAAAGGATATAAGGGAAATCAGGAAGCATTAAATGCTGACTTAAAAATCCTTGATGATAACTATACAAAGTCGCGTGCTGATTTAGTAACTAAACTTACTGCTAAAGAAGATAAAGAACGTGAAGCAAAGAAAAAGAAAGATGAGGCCGCAGCAAAGGCAGCATTAGCTCTACAAAAGAAAAATGATGCAGAACGCATTAAGGCACAAGCTACAATTGATAAAGCATTAAGTGATATGACAATTGATAGTAACTTACGCCAGCTTGCTGAATTCGACAGACAACAGAATGAATTAGTAAAATCAATTAATGAAAGTGCTAAGAAACTTGGTATTGATCCTGCTGAATTACTTGGAAAACAGAAAGCAAGTGCTACGGCAAAAAGAAATGAAATGGTAAACAATATGATTGGCTATCAAGATCCTAATCAGGGCTTGAAAGACACTAATTCATTACTTGCCAGTGGTAATCTAAGTAAAAACAAAACGGATTCTTACTATATCAACAAAGACAACGTACAAGCGGTTCAAATCCATTTAGTGATGCGTTTGGTAAAAATGTAACTAAGTTGCAAAATGAAAATACTGAGGCAATGAATCTTGAATTGAAACAAAATGAAATGTTAATTCAAAGTCATGAAGATTATGAAAAGGCAAAACTTGATATTACTAATAAGTATAATGCACAGGCACGTGATATTGCAATTCAACAGACACAAGCCCAAATGCAACTAATCGGTAATATGGCAGGTGATCTTGGTACTATCATGGCAGGTGCATTTGGTGAAGGTTCTAAGGCCGCACAAGCAGCTTTCGCAGTACAGAAAGGTATTACCATTGCTCAAACAGTTCTATCAATACAGAGTGCTCTTGCACAGGCTCTTGCAACGCCGTTCCCGGCAAGTCTTGCTGCCTATGCTCAAGTACTATCACTTGGTGCAAGTATTATTACAACTGCAAAGGGTGCGGCAAGTGGACAGTTCCACGGTGGTATAGATTCACTACCTGATGATATGAATAATAAATCATTCCTATTGAAATCAGGTGAGCGTGTAGTACAACCAGAAGCAAATAAAAAGCTAACTTCATTCCTTGATGATCAAGCTAAGAATAGAAGTAATTCAGGTGGTGATATTACTATCAACAGTCCACTAATTGTTAAAGGTAACGTTGATGATCCTGAAATGTGGAACAAGATGTTGAAGAAGAATCAAAACAATGTCGTACAGGCAATGCGATCAAGTCAAAAAAGAAATACATAATCCAAAGGGGCTACGGCTCCCTTTTTTATAAATATATTAAAATGAGAGGGATCTTAAATGACTATTTTTTCAAATAATATAAAAGTTTCGGACGTACAACTATCAAGTACTATTCCGCAATATTCACAAAGGGCTTGGACTGGTACAGAATTACGCCGTTCAGTTGGTATGCAATGGTATTCAATACAGTTTACCTTAAACTTTGAAGTTAAGAATCGGCAGGAATTACAGGCATTCATTGCCGAATATCAACAGGGTAAACCATTCACACTTAATCTTGGACATTTATCAGTATACCAGGGTAATCAAACCGGGGCAGTTAACGCAACAGCGGCAGCGGCTAAGGGTTCAATGATTGTCAGTACTAATACCAATAACTTACAGAAAGGTGACATTATTCAGTTCACTGGACATAAGAAGCTATACCAAATCATGGATAAGACAACTACCAGTATTACTGTATTTCCCCAATTAAGACAGGCAGTAGGTGTTAATGAAGTAATTAACTATAACAACCTTCAAATTGAAGCAACATTGGACGTAGATCAGGACTTCGCAATGAATATCGCTAACGTTACAAGTGTTCAATTTAACGCGACGGAGAATCTACGATAATGAATGAAGCAATACTAACTAATGCTAATTTGCTTAAGTATTGGGCTTTAATTCGTGGTGAGACAAAAACAAGATTAACAATTACAGACGTAATGAGTATGGGTGTACACGTTATCGGTTTTGATTTATTACCACGTTCATCAAGTGCCATATACTGGACAGATGGCTTTGTACCAATTCAACTTAATGGTGCTGTATATCAACCATTCCCCGATTTAATACAGGATTCACTACCTTCATTCAGTGAAGATAAGGGGATCAATAATGACTCAATTGACTTTACTGTAAGTAATGTTGATAACGCAACACGTATTGCTGCTATGGGTGGTTTGTTCGATAAGGCAAAAATGAATATCACACTAATTATTCTTAATCCATTTGATAGTACTCCAATATATCAGCAACGTATGTTTACTGGTTATATTGAAAACTTTGAATGTATTGTTAACCCATTTAGTGAAGTTAATGAAATGAAGATTACAGTAAATAGTGTTTATAAACGTCTTGATGTTAGCCCAAAGACACTTGCGGCAAATTCAGTATATCAATCCTACTATCCAGGCGATGCGATTATGTCACTACTTGGACAAGTTAACCGAAACCAGATTTGGAGATTTAACAAATAATGGATATGAATAAAGTTTATGAACTATGTATGAATTCCCTTGAGAATGAATTTAAGAGTGGTACTAATGATTGTAATATCAATGTAATTAAACTTGTTGATTTAATTGCTGGTTCTGAATTAGCCAATCAATTTACTTATAAGACGGTGAAGGGTGGAATCAGGCAACTTAAGGCACTTGGGTTCAATAATACATTTGAAATGATTTCCCCATATTTGGAGGAAGTAACAGTAACAATTGATGGTGATATTTGGATGCATCCAACAGTAGAGCATTCTTTCGCCATTGTAATTAGTGGTTATCTACTTGCCGTTAATGAAGAACATACAGAATTTAAATTAGTGCCAAAAAGGAATGATGGCACTTACTATAGAATAAGGGAAAAAGAATGGGTGGTGGAATAGGAAAGGTAGTTGGTTCGCTAATTACCGCAGTAGTAGTTGCCGTAGCAGTATATGCCACTGGTGGTACAGCACTTGCGGCTCTTGCGTGGGGGGCTGCTGCTGGTGCTGTATCATTAGTTGCTACCAGTATGCTAAGTCAAATTGGTCAAACGCCATATGGTGATGTAACAGATACCCTAAGCCGAAGTACATCGGCGGCAACGGGTTTACCAGTAATCTATGGTGGTCAATTACCACATAAGAATGGTGTCAGTAATGGCTCCTTCATTATGACTGGTACTATTAATAACTGGTATAATGTACCTGATGGTTCATCTAAGTACTTCTTTAGTAGTCAAGTCGTGGCAATGGCAGGTGTTGAACCATATATAGAACAAATCTATTTTGATAACGTTGCAGTACTATCAGCACCAATTAAAGTAGATGGTGTTGTAGACAGTAATCTTATTGCTGCACGTTTCAGACCATATCTACAGCTTGAAGTAAAATTTGGTGGGGATTATACCAGTACGCCAACGCTTGCTAAGCACTATGCTGGTACTAAGTGGACAGATAAGTTTCTTGGAAAGGGTGTAGTTTCAATTTATTCAGTAATCAGGCAAACACAATCAAGTCTTGAAAATAACATTTTAACAAATGATAACTTCACTATGACCGTGGAAATGAAAGGTCAGAAAATCTATGATTTCACTACTGGTACTAACATAGTTTCATCTTGTCCTGTAAGTCAGATTTATGACTACATGACTAATACAATTTATGGTATGGGTCTTGATGTTTCATTGATTAATGTCGATACATTCCAGGAATGTGCTGCCTATTGTAACGCAATGAAATTGTACTCAAATGGTGCAATTAGTTATCAGGATACTTATAAGAAAAACATTGAAAGTATTCTACAGACATTTGCAGGTATTACTTATGTTCATGCTGGTCAGATTTGCCTAACAGTTGACCGTAAAACATTACCAGTACAGACATTCAATGAAAGTAACATGGTTGGTGACTTGAAAGTTATCACAAGTGGTAATCAGGATTATTACAACACCCTTGATTGTAAATTCACATCAGTTGAAAACTCATATGCTACTGATATTATCCGTATTCCAAGTGATATTTCTGCTGATGAAGTAATAAGGTCAGATGGTCAGGTAATCCCACTTAGCCGTGATTTCACATGGATTTATGATAAAGATACTGTAACAAAAATGGCGAACAGTGAACTACGTAAGGCACGATTCGCATTGAAGACTATTCAGTTTACAACAAGTGAAGCATGGGACCTTAAAGTATGGGATTCAATCACTGTAACAAATACTGAACTTGGTATTAATGGTAAGTTTAAAGTGCTGTCTAAGTCAGTGGCTACAGATCAACAGAACGTGGGTTACTGTCAGATTTCCGCAATTGAATACCCTGATGCTATCTTTGATGGTGGTGATTCTCTCGTATTTCCTCCTGCTGGAACAATCAGCGGTGGGGCAGGTGATGTACTAACTGTACTTCCTCCAACAAATCTACAGGTATTTAAAAAGGGTTCCATCACTACTGGCAACGTGGTTACAGTTGATTGGGATGCATCAGAAGATCCTAACTTACGTGGTTACTATATCTATTATAAATTGAGTAGTACTAACTCATGGACATATGCTGGACAGACTTCAACATTACAGACTGAATTTGATATATATGATCTTGTGGATGACGCAAGCTATGATTTTGCGGTTGAAGCATATAACATACTTAATCGTCGTTCAGATAAGCTAACATTAACGGGTATTACACCCCAATTTAACTTTAAACTACCTGCTGTAACTGGTGTTGTATTAGCTAACAATACTGAATCAGTTTATGTAACAGACTCAGGCGATTTTAATATTCGTTGGGATAACCAGAAGTCACTACGTGTAAATGGTCGTTCGTTCATTGAATATTTCCGTTATTACATTATCAATATCTATAATGGTAATGCACTTATTGAGACTTTCTATACTCAGGATAACTTCTTCAACTATACACTTGCTCTTAATGAATCTAAGATTCGTAAACCAACTATTGGTATTATCGCACAAGGTTATAGTACAGGAACATATTCAGAGGAAGTAAGGATTACAGTTGAGAATAAACAATGTAAGCAGGCAACCGGATTAACGGTAACAGGTGGTTTTGGAAGTCTATTTGTTAGTTGGGATAAATCAATAGAGCGTGACTATGCCGGATGTGTAGTATCAATGACAAGTGGGATTGTTAATCGCATATTCATCTCCAATAAACCAGAGTTTGATACTATCCCAGATGTAGTTGATGGTGAATATAAAATTAAGATTGGTTTCTTTGATATCTTCGGTCAGGATAATGTACTTTACACTCCTGAACTGACAGTTGATATTAATTCCAAGTATGAATTCTCAGAACAGGATGTGGAAGAAATTGAAAACCTAATTGGTCTAAGTGATAAGTTAACTGAAACATTAGCCGATGCCAATACATATGCCAATCAGCAAATGCAGAATGCAATCAATGAGGCAAATGCGAATACTAATACTGTAGTAACGCAGACGAAGACAGAAATCACAAACGAGACGAATACTAAGATTACTGCCAGTGAAACTAAGATGACTACTCAGTACACAAATGCTGATAAGGCATTACAGCAAAACATTGATACTGTCACTGCTGCTACTGGTAAGAATACCGCAGATATTACGGCATTAACTAAAGTTGTGAGTGATAATGATACTGCACAAAGTCAAAGTATTACTCAGTTAACGGCAAAGGTTAATACTAACACTACCAACATCGGTAAAAACACTACTGATATTAATACTAACAAATCTACAATTACTACTCTAAGTGATGCCGTTGCAACGCAGAATACTGCAAACGCCAGTAGGTTCACTACTATTGAATCTAATGTGAATACTAACAATGCGTCTATTAGTTCATTACAGGCTACAGTAGCAGATAATAACGCGGCACAAACTAATTTAGTTACTCAATTACGTAGTGATGTGAATGGACAAATCGCCACTGTTAATACCAGTATGAATACCAAGGCAGATAAGAGTACTGTAGATAGTCAATATTCACTTTCAGTAAATGCGAATGGTACAGTTGCCGGTATTCGTCTTTTAGCAAGTCAGGGAACCAGTAATAACAGTGCTATCTACTTTGCTGCTGATAAGTTCATTATTAGTGGAAGTACTACACCAACAGTAGGCGGTTCAGCACCATTTGCAGTAGTTAATGGTACTACATTCTTGAAAACAGCAATGATTCAACAAGGTAGTATTGGTACTGCCTATATTGCAGACGGTGCCATTAGTAATGCCAAGATTGCAAATGCGAGTATTAATGCAGCTAAGATTATAGATGGTGAAATAACTAACGCCAAGATAGGGAATGTTATTCAAAGTAATGATTATGTACCTAATACTACAGGATGGATAATAAATAAGAATGGTGATATCGCTATTAATGGTTCTGGTGGTACTGGAAGAATGTTAATCAATAATAATATGATATTAATATATGATAATAATAACTTTCTACGTGTACGCATGGGACTTTGGTAATAAATAATATGGGGTGAGATTGTTCACCCCTTTTTAGAGGATTTAATATGGCACAAGGTTTAGAATGCTGGAATGCACAAGGGGTACAAGTAGTTGAACTTGGTGATTATAACATCCGTTATATGGGTGCTGTAAGTCTTAATGTCACTGCTGGTACTACAACGGCATGGACAGTACCATTTGCTAACATGCGTCCTAATGGATGGTTAGCAATACTACGTACTACACAATGGTGGAATGACTTTTATTGTATTCCCGGTACTGATGGGTTTACGGTTCAATATCTACCAACGCGAGGTACATATAGCGGTACTTTAACATTTGATGTTTATAAGTATGAGAATTAAGGGGGCATAATGTCAGGTTTTCAATTATATAATTCGGCAGGTGCTCTAACTATTGACTCAACAAATAAATCAATTGTTGCCAGTCAATTAAAATCAATGGGTAATTTATCAGATACTGGGTTTTATCAGATTAACAGTGCCTTTGGTAATGGTAGTACGCTTGGTTTTCTCGGTGATACTTTCTTTCCCGGTGATGGTCTAAGATGGTTTCAATTACAGGTTGATGGTAAGTACTGTTTCCCAGGATCAAGTATGTATGAAGCTGGAAGCGGGCAATTTATGCTATCTTCCAATTCAATTGGCATATCATCAGGGTATCTTGATGTATTTGATGCCGAAGGTACTTTAATATGGTCTGCTGTAGGGGCATCCTCAATGCCTCGCATTATGGATTTTTTTACAGTTCCGGCATCACATGATCTTAGTACTGCTCTTACACTAAATACTACATTTACTAATCCGTGGATATGTATCAGTCAATGTCCTGGTAATTTAAGTGATGATGGAAGTACTACTGGTTATTCTGGTGTTTTAATTAGACGTAATAATGCTACTTCCTTTACGTTACAGTACGTAAATCGTAATCAGAAATCTTATACTCAGGCAATGGGTAGTAATGGTTTTCGTATTGCACTGGCAAGGTTCACTGGTTACTAAATACAATAATAATAAATTAGAAGGTAAATCATATGGGGTTAGAAAGCATAATTGCTCTCGTGATTTCAGGTGTCGCTTTGATATGGACAATATTTAGGGATAAATCTGGGGATAATGATGAATTAATAAATCGAATTAGCATGCTTGAAGGTAAAGTAAGTAATCAGGCATCAGATATAGATAGACTGGAAAGGGGTCAGGATGAATTAGAAAAATCTATGGCAAGTTTACAGGAGCAAATCCACAAACTTGACATTAAGATTGAAAGAATTCTAACGATTCTTGAGGAAAACAAAAAGGGGCAATAAGCCCCTTTTTTATTTCCAGTCTAATTGATTATTCATATCATCAACACGATTCTTTGTCTGTCTGTACCATAATGAATCACGTGATTCACGTCGCATACCTTCACGATCTCCCGCCTTAGCTGCTGCCAGTAGTTTCTTAAACTTACTAGTACCAGTTAGACCTAATTGGAAAATCATAATTATTAGATAATCTTCAATATCACGTGGTAACGTACCTAAGTTTAGTGTACGTAAACTTGTTTTTGCTTTTTCAATATCTTTTGCTAGTAGTATCTCTGCTTCAATCGGTGTTAAGCCATTAGTGAAGTCTTCACCTTTAAGTACTAAATGACCATAACCTATAGTGTCATATCCCATGCTATCCTTATAAGTCCAGAACTTACCATTCTTATAATATCCCTTGTGCTTTTGATATTCTAATGTACCTTCGTATATTCGTAATCTCTCTTTTATGTCTGCCATTAATAAATACTCCATATTAATTGTTATATGGAAATATTTATATGGAATGGAATTACACACCTGATTGGTCAGAAGAAGAGTTACTAAATGGTAGTTATATTGGTTTTGTCTATTTGTTTGAATTCAATGATGGTAGTACTTATATAGGTTCGAAACAGATGTACAAAAGAGTCAAAGACGTTAAGAAACTTAAACCGGACTCAGTTGAAAACAATTGGCGTGAATACACCAGTAGTAGCAAAGTAGTGAATGGAAAGATTGCCGATGGTGAACAGTACAGGAAAACTATCCTTTGGGCTTTTCCCACAATGCGAGACACATTATTAATTGAGGCCGCATTGATACTGACAGAAGGATTAAAACCTAATTGTCTTAACCTTGCATTAATGCACAAAGCAAGATTACCAAAGGGTGAAGATAAGAAACGAATACATGGCATCCTACAGGAATTGCTTTCATACTTTAACTAAATACAAGGAATGCATATGAGAATAGATATTAATGGATTAGGAACCGCAAAATCATACATAAACAAAAGGGGAAAGGAACTTGGTAAGGACTTTCAAAAAACACTAATCAGAGAAACGCGTGACCTATCAATAAAAATGCAAAAAGAATTAAATGAAAGTATTGATAAGGGTGCTGTACCCTTCACCAGTAGAGCAATACTATTCACCTATAAACTTACTGGTACTGGTGTAAGTACTTCAATTCTTGTTAAGGATCTACAGGCTAAGTATCTATATGATGTATTAGTAAAACCAAAGGCAATTGAAAAGTTTATACCTACTAGTGCGGCAAGACTTACTAAGCAAGGTAACATTACTGGACTACGCAACAACCTACGTAAAGGACGTTATAAGATAGTTAATAAGGGCGGCAAGGAACGATTGATTGATACAGCCCAAAGAAAGCAAGACCGTAGAGTAATCGGGCTTCGGGAAGATAAGAGACGTAAGCTAATCTATGACTTCTATGAAAAGGGTGAGCAAGGGGCAATATTAATAGTAAGTAATATCCGTGGTAGATTTAAGGTTAAGAAACAATGAACGAATTAGAACAACATTTTGACGGTGAAACACCATACATTACATTGAATGGTGAAACACCAATGGCTAATGGGATGCCTACCCATGTGTGCTTTTTAAATAAAAAATAGGTAAAAAACTAAAACAATCTGGCTATAACTGTACTCAATATATGAATGTTGTGTTTGATCGTAAGAAAGCACTACGTACTGGTGATACATACACATGGAAACTACGTGAAATGGAATTCAATGTAGTACTACTGGATAAAACTGAACTATTCGTAAAGGGGATGCGGGTTTATGCCTACATAGTAGGAATCATTGAATGATAACTCTTTTATTAAATATTTTAAAAAATGGAATGGACTTCTTTATCAAGAAACAAACAATTGAAAAGGATGTTCATCAGGAAAACGCCGAAGGGCAGATTGAAGTAAACAAGGTTGAGATTGAGAAGAATACACTTCATTGGAGAAATTTTCTCGGTTTCGTTCTTACACTTATCATCCTATACAACTGGATCATTGTTCCGGTACTTGATGCTTTCGGTATCGTGGTAATCCAGGTTCCGTTAGGTCAACTCTTACAAGTACTATTGATTATGGTTGGTGGAAGTTAACTATAAACATGTTACTATAATCTGCGTAACTTACTATTATCGAGGTGTTTACATGTTACGCATGACTATAGTTATGTTCTTATTAATTACGTCAATCGTTGTACATGCTTCTACTATGAATTATTCATGTGATAAAGGTTATGACCATACAGTAGAAAGTATAGCTGTCTCTGACTTCTATACCTTGATTACTAAGAATACGATTCTATCTAAACCGTCAGAAAATTCAAAGTTGCTCATTAGTCTATCGGGGCAGCGTTCATTTCTAGTTAATTGTAAGTTAACACTTGATTTATCTGATATTGATTTTTCAAAATAAAGCCCCTTCATGGGGCTTTTTTTTACCAGTCCCAAGAGGCCGTGGTTTTAAGTGGTCGGTGGCTTGTATGCTCGGTATACGTTGCTGTTAGAACTTTTTCGCCGGTTTCCTTTGAAACAATGTCATAAACATCAATTTCAGTTTCACACATAGGTCCTTTAGTCCTACTGCTTTTATGAACATAGTTGTACTGCTCTGGGGGATAGTTACGTTTGAAATCTTCGTCAGTCATGTTATTAATCCTCAATAATATAAAATATATCCGTTATAGATTATTCACACTTCCATACAGTATTTTGTACACCACTACCTTTAGGTAAATGGGGATTCATGTTAGCACTATGAACATATGTTGCCTTTTCTTTTCCATACTGCTGACATGCTTCATTAGCTGTTTTTTGTAAACTATCTAAACCATACCAACCGTCAGACTGAATACTAACAGTTTTACCATCATTATATTGTACTGCTGCACATCCCGATAAAGCTAAAGGGATAAGAATCATTATTAGGCTTTTCATTATTATTTCCTAAATACCCGTACAACAACTGTACAAGGGTATTTTATGGCAAGAATTACAAAAAAGGAATCAGCATTACACATTCAAGTAATGGATCTCATCCACTCAGATAAGCAACTAACTCAAGACGATAAAGAGTTTATCTTTAACAACTACAAAGGCGATGGTATAGGGGCTACTGGTGCTTTCTTCACACCTGAAATGCTCGCATGGGATTTCATACTTGATGCTGGTTGTACTGGTCAATGTATTGAACTTTGTGCGGGTATAGGTCGCCTCAGCTACTACCAGTACTTGAGAAACAAGCCAACACACATTACCTGTGTTGAGCTGAATCCAGAGTACGTAATGATCGGGAAGAGGGTACTACCAGAGGCAGAATGGATCATTGGTGACGCTCTCCAGTACTCACCAGACCGTTTCTACGATGTTGCTTATGGCAATCCACCTTTCGGTAAAATCAACACATCAGAAGCGTATACAGGCCGTTATACAGGCTCAGAGTTTGAATACAAGGTGATTGAACATGCCAGTAACTTTTCATCCTTTGGGGCATGGATCGTACCGCAAGGTTCCGCAGGGTTTAAGTACTCAGGGCATACGTACTATGACGCGACGATACAAACACAGAAGTATAAAAAGTTTGTGTCTGATACTGGTTTTGAATTCTTCCCAGGAGTAGGGATAGATACGAGCATTTACAAGGATGAATGGAACGGTACAAAGGTGATATGTGAAAGCGTGCTTGTAGACTATGATGGTACTAATCTTTGACGGATTAGGGGCTAAACGCTATGATTCCAAATAGATGTGTAGAAAATGCTTTCGGGAACCCCAAATATCCGGTCGATATTCCCGCCATTGCCCAGGCGGCGGCAAAATATAATGTCGCGCTGGAGATTAATAACTCCTCTTTTGTTCACTCCCGTAAAGGCAGTGAGGCAAACTGCCGGGCGATCGCCGCTGCCGTGCGTGATGCCGGAGGCTGGGTGGCGCTGGGGTCAGACTCCCATACCGCTTTTTCGCTGGGGGACTTTACCGAGTGCCGCAAGGTGCTGGATGATGTTAACTTCCCCGAGGATCGTATTCTGAACGTGACGCCGCGCCGTCTACTCGATTTCCTTGAAGCGCGCGGTATGCCCGCTATTGCCGAATTTGCTGACTTTTAATTTTTGTTACTGGAACCATGCATGAACGAATTTTCCATCCTTTGCCGCGTGTTGGGCTCTCTTTTTTACCGTCAGCCCCAGGACCCGCTGCTGGTGCCGCTCTATACCCTGATCCGCGAGGGGAAACTGGCGGAAAGCTGGCCTCTGGAGCAGGACGAGATGCTTGCGCGCCTGCAGAAGAGCTGCGACGCGCAGGCGCTGGCCGCGGATTACAATGCGCTGTTTGTGGGCGATGAGTGCCGCGTCTCGCCGTTTCGCAGCGCCTGGGTCGAAGGGGCTACCGAAGCAGAAGTGCGCGCCTTTCTCTCTTCCCGTGGTATGCCGTTAACCGATCAGCCTGCGGATCATTTTGGCACCTTACTGCTGGCGGCCTCATGGCTTGAGGACAACAGTGCGGAAGACGAAAGCGAAGCCCTGGAAACGCTTTTTGCCGACTATCTGCTCCCCTGGTGCGGCACCTTCCTGGGGAAAGTGGAAGCCCATGCCACTACCCCTTTCTGGCGTACCCTGGCACCGCTGGCCAGAGATGCCATCGCGGTAATGTGGGATGAGTTGCAGGAAGCAGAAGAAGAGTAATGTGATGAAAGTCACTTTATTTATGTAACGGTAACTGCATCCGATAATTTTTTGTAATTTGCCTCACATTAATATGGCGGGTATCTGCTAAGATGCCCGCCATGAACACACTTATCGCTATTGCATTAACAACGGGTATTCTGTCCGGGCTCTGGGGCTGGGTTGCGGTGTCGCTCGGTCTTATTGGCTGGGCGGGCTTTCTCGGCTGCACCGCCTATTTCGCCTGCCCACAGGGCGGGCTGAAAGGGCTGTTAATTTCGGCATGTACGCTGTTAAGCGGCGTGGCATGGGCGCAAATCATTATCCATACCAGCGCGCTGGCTCCCCACTTGCAAATGGTGGGATACATGGTCACCGGCGTGGTGGCTTTTTTGATGTGCGTTCAGGCAAAAAGCATTTTGCTCTCGTTTGTGCCAGGCACCTTTATTGGCGCCTGCGCAACGTTTGCAGGTAGTGGCGACTGGCAGCTGGTTATCGCTTCATTACTGCCGGGCCTGCTGTTTGGCTACGCCATGAAAAACAGCGGTTTATGGCTGGCGGCTCGCGGCCAACAGGCTGTGCCTGAGGAATAAAATAGCCGCTCGCGCGGCTTGAGGTTGTCGAAAAACTTGTGAGTGAAGAATAAGTGCCACGATGACGGTAGCCCGGATAAGGCGTGTCGCCGCATCCGGGAGTCCCGGGTGCGCTGCGCTTACCCGGGCTACGCTGTTCCATCAATTCCTGTTGGCTTTGTCAAAATCAAAATACCGCTATCAGGACTCCGGCGGCGCTGCCATATTCCGGTATCGCACCAGCACCTCATTATTATTGTCCGCTTTGTTTTGCAAATCCCACAGGCCTCTGTCGATCCCGTCATTGATAAGCAGAATCACGCCTGTCTCAATCGCCGACATCAGGCAGAGCATCACGGGCTCGTTAGCGGTGTAGCCAATTTCACCTTCCAGCAGCCGCTGGTAATCAACGAAGCGGAATACCCCGGCCTGCACCTCATAAGAGAGGATCGTTTTGCTGGTGTTAACAGAGGAGAGAATCTCGCCGGTGCTGACGTTGACTACCCGCAGGTTGACGGCGATTTGATCGAGCTGATACTGCGTATCGGCGCCGATGCCGAAATAACGCGCCCCCACGCCCCCCGACTTGACGTTACTTTCATAGCCAATGATCGAGCCTTCTACCATGACGTTGGCCGCGGTGAGCGACTGTAACGGGAAGCGGTTATTAATAGCGACGGTGCCGTTTTCCTGCGCGGCGCGAATGATTTTGCGCTCGTTAAGCAGGTTTTGCAGGCCCTGACGCTCCAGCGGCACAAACCAGCGTGAATCTTTGAGCGCGGTGACCAGCATTGACGTGGCGCTTTGCGGTACGGCTGTTGAAAAGTTACTGGCCGGGTAGGGCTTAAACTGCCCGGTTTCGTCCTGAATATTGTAAACCGAAACAAAAATCTTACCCGTGGGCAGCGGCAGGTGGGTCAGGTCGCTGTAGCTTTGCGCACGGGGCAGCAGTGTAGGTTTTGCGGCCTGTCTTGGCGGCGCGGTTAAGCATCCGCTTAATAAACACACGGCCAGAAGAATAAATAAGCGCGGCATAATTATTGTCCTTTGAATAGCGATGCTTAAAAATCGGTTGAACCGTTTTGTAAACCCGAAACCTCAATAGTTGAGGTCCTGCCCGTTTTTCTGTCGGTGACATTGAGCTGTAGTTGCCCGTCCCGGTTAGCTATATCAACAATAAAATCGCTGGTGACCATACGGCCAGGCTTTCCAGAGTTGATATTGGTCAACAGGCCGCCCAGGATTTGCGACTGTATGGCCTGAGTGAAATTATCCAGTGCGGTAGGGGTTTCGATACTGTAATCGTCGTTATAACTCGGGTCTTTATAGGAGTTTTGCGCCTGAGCGCTGTTTAATAAAAACGAGCCGTTATTTGGGTTTCCTCCAAAATTAGGATTACGGAACTGGAAAGTCATATTTCCCGCCCAGCTAAGGGGGGCTATCAGCATTAACGAAATGACGGCGTATGCGATACGCATGGGAGCCTCCGGAAATTATCGTATTTTAGAATTCGTCTCTCGCCAGATCGCCAGTACTCAGTAGCGCCTGGTTAATTTGTTGGCGTTCGATCGCTTCTTGTGTTTGTGCCAGCGCCAGTTCGACGTTCTTTTCAAAATCGCGTCTGGTGGGAAACATAAATGTCTGGTAAATGACATTCTGATTCACCGTGATGGTTATCCAGCTTCCCCATCGGGCGCTTGGCCGTTCGTTAATCGTCAAATTCCCTGTCCACCTACTTTCCCATTTATCACTAAAAGCCCGATAAAAATCGTGTCCGACAGAAGAAACGGTATGATCGGTTAACAACCCGGGGATCTCCACTTCGACGGCGCGCAGATCCCCGGCGGCGAAAAGCAAACCTGCCGCTGCGAGGCCTAACAGTGTATTTTTCATGGCTTAACGCCTGAGATTATCGTTCGCCCAGGAGACCGCCTGCGTCCGGTTTTTAACGGCTATCTTCTTGAAAAGATTATAAAGATGCGTTTTCACCGTATTTTCACTGATAAACAGAGAGCGCGCGATTTCATTGTTAGAAGCGCCAATGCGCAACTTATTTAAAATCTCTTTCTCCCGGTGCGTCAGTAACGCAGATTCGGAACTGTTATAGCGATAGTTTCCGGAGTGGGTGATTAAGTAGCTGGCAAGCTTCTGCGAAAAGTAGCATTCCCCGCGCAAAATCCCTTGTAGCCCCTCCACCATCCGGCGTTCATCTTCCGACACGTAAAAAACGCCGTTGATGTGCGGCCAGTTTTCAATGTCACGGAAGGGATACTCGTCTGGCGTATTCATTAACAATACTTTTAATGCATTGTTTTTTCGGGACAAGACGTCCTGCCAGTAGTGAATGGCTTTTTTGTCTGCTTCCATCATATCGAATAATACAACGCTGCTGCTGGCAATATCGTCAAGAGAACGTTGAATATTATGCAATTTTCCGGTCAGCGACAGGGATTGCTTAAGATGCTGCAACAATGCAGTTGCCTGTAGAGATGGTTTGGTAATTAACAATAACGAGTACTGATGCGAACTTTGGACTTCATTAAACATGATGAAACCCCGCGTTTATACATCCGCAGCTTTCCCCGCCCGTAGAAGGGGAAACCAGAGGTGCTGACAGATGCTGTGTTGCTGTGTGTAGTAATAAATGCTCAACCCGTAATGGGAAATTAATAAATCTACATGAGTACTGCTGATTTCAATCTAGTCATTACTAATCTTAAATCAAGTGTTAAACATGTAACAGAATGTAAAATTAAATATTAATTTGTTAAAATGGCATTTTTTGAAAGTAAATAAATGCCTGTGAAGTTGTACAAGAAAAACCCTTTGCACAAATTTTGTTAGGGTGAATAAAAGATGTAATCTATTGATTTATAATTATAATTAATTTTATTAATGCAATATTCTATTTGCCGATATAGGAAATATCCTCCTCAAGACCCTTATACGAAGCGGTGACGAAAAAAATGAGAGAACCGTGCAGCGTTAAGGAAAAAGTGTTATCTCCTTCTCATATCCCTGGTGCACGGAAGGTCATATGCTGAAGTTTGTTATAAGCATGTGCTGTAACCGCAATAGCAAAAAAATCTTTTCTATTATAGGCAAAAACAAGATTTCTAATTTTTTAATACTTTGGGGTGAAGATAAATATAAAAAATACGACTGCCGGGTGAGATATTTTATTTTGCTGGATGGTCATACTGATTTCCGTAACGCGATGTTAACAAATTATTTAAAAGTGTTAATTGAGCGCGGGGCAGTATTTAAGATTTACTCTTTAACGTATGAGCCAGGTCCAGGGTGACAACATGAAAAACAAGCTGTTATTTATGATGTTAACAATGCTGGGTGCGCCTGGGTTTGCAACCGCAGCAGGTTATGATTTAGCAAGTTCGGAATATAACCTCGCGGTAAATGAATTAAGTGTCGCCTCTTATAATAAGGCGGCAATTATTGGTCAGTCCGGCGTAAGTAATAATGCGCAGCTGCGCCAGGAAGGCTCGAAATTATTGTCAGTGATTTCCCAGGACGGCGGTAGGAATTCAGCAAAAATTGACCAGTCAGGGGCACATAACCTTGCTTATATCGCTCAGGCGGGTAACTCCAATGACGCGAGTATTACGCAAGGGGCTTACGGCAATACCGCGATGATTATCCAGAAAGGATCGGGTAACAAAGCGAACATTACGCAATACGGTTCACAGAAAACAGCAGTTGTTGTGCAAAGACAGTCGCAAATGGCGATACGCGTCATTCAACGTTGATGGCTTTGCGGCTTTTAAATCAATCCGATGGGGGTTTACCATGAACTTTTTCAAAGTGGCAACTTTAGCAGCAGTCGTTGTTTCCGCCAGCGCATTTGCAGGCAGCGTTCCGCAGTATCCTGGTCACGGTGGTGGTAACGGCAATAATAATGGTCCGGATTCAACCCTGAGCATTTACCAGACCGGTAGCAGCAACTCCGCTCTGGCGCTGCAAACAGATGCCCGTGATTCAGAAATCACTGTCCGTCAGAATGGCTCAAGCAACGGCGCTGACGTTGGACAGGGTTCTGACGACAGCACCATCAGCCTGTCACAAAATGGTTTCCGCAACAGCGCGACCATCGATCAGTGGAACAGCCGTGACTCTGAAATCACTGTGAGCCAGTACGGCGGCGGCAACGGCGCGCTGGTTAACCAGACCGCATCCGGCTCGTCTGTTAACGTACAGCAGGTTGGTTTCGGCAACAACGCGACGGCTAACCAGTACTAATCGAAAGATTCAAAAAAGAGACAGGGCTTCGGCCCTGTTTCTTTATTGGAGGCACCATGCATACCCTTATTCTTCTTGCCGCGCTCTCCAGCCATATAACGTTCAATACCACCCGTGACGGCGAGCTATACACTATCACGCCACAGGTTCTGCTTGCCGAGGATTGCCTGTGCCAGGTTCAGATCCTTGCCAAACGCCGTGGCCAGTCCGGCGACAGCACCACGCAACAGCGCAAAACCTACCACTTTGTTGCCAATAAACCGACCGATTTGATGCGTTTAACCCTTAATATCGCGCCCCGAGATAGTGTGGATATCCAGGTAACAGTCAGTGATGGTCAGGCACTGCACCTCTCCCAGCGCTGGACTTCGACGGAAATGTTATGAATTATTCATTAAATGAATGAATAATAAAAAATTAATAATGTTTAAATGATGTTAACAACAATGATTTAATGTATATATACTGCTGACGTCTGCCCACAGAAAGGCGTTGTGCAGCGCCGCTCCAGGCCTGCGCAAATAAAGATACTCATTCTTGAGGTAAATATGTCAGTCCCTAAAAAGTTGCTTCTTACCGTCGCTTTGTTATGCGCTGGTGTGAGCACTCATGTCGCCGCGGAATCCGGAGGAACGATTCATTTCGTCGGCATGATTGTTGAACCACCGTGTGACGTTAACGTCGATTATCGCCATGTTGTTATGGCATGTGACCGCCAGGGAGAGGCACAAACACAACAATTCTCATTGGATGAGTTAGCGCAAGGGCAGGGTGGATACGATAATCTCGCCACCATGCAGCTCAGCTACGTCAACCCGCAGCACACGTTGGCCGTACTGAACGTCAATTACAATTAAATCCTGTTCTCAGGCCCGCAGTAACAGTGTTGCTGACGGGCCTGCTTATTTTCGCCAGCACCTGCGCTACACTAAAAAGAAACAGCATCAGGAGGCAGTACATGCAACCACAAATGCAGGTAATTCAGGGCGATATCACCACACTCACTGTGGACGTCATTGTTAACGCGGCCAATTCTTCACTTTTAGGCGGCGGCGGCGTTGACGGCGCAATCCACCGGGCCGCGGGGCCATCGCTGCTTGAGGATTGCAAGCGGGTGCGTCAGCAGCAGGGGGAATGCCCGGCCGGGCATGCGGTGATTACCGGGGCCGGGAATCTTCCGGCAAAGGCGGTAATTCATACTGTTGGGCCCGTCTGGCGCGGCGGCAACGAGCATGAGGAGCGGCTGCTTGAGGATGCGTACCGCAACAGTCTGCGACTGGCTGATGACAATAATTTCACATCCATTGCTTTTCCCGCCATCAGCACAGGCATCTATGGCTATCCTAAAGCCGCCGCCGCTGAAATCGCGGTCAACACCGTAGCGGCCTATTTGCGCGGATATACCCGGCTGGAAAAGGTGATTTTCGTCTGCTTTGACAGCGACAATGCGGCCCTTTATCAGCGTCTGCTGGCCCAGCGCGGCACGCCAACGGGCGAATAACGGTTTTTCACCTGCCTGCGTTTCTGCAAGGATGACCCCCGATAGTCAGATTTATCGTGCCTTTCAGATTAACCCACCCACCTGATGGCGAACCGGCAGATATACTTGAGCTGCTATGACAATAAAAATGCCCGAAGAATCGACCTGGCTTTCAGATGAGATGCCGACTCCGCCGCCGCGAACGCGGCTGGAGCGTGCCGTTACGCCGCTCTGCGATGCGCACCCTGACCTCTGCGGACTGGTGGCGCTTGACGATAGCCTTGACGCTTTCGTCGCCCGTTACCGGCTGGCGGAAATGGCCCAGCGTACGCTGGATGTGCAGTATTACATCTGGGAGGATGACATGTCCGGGCGCCTGCTGCTGCTGGCGCTGCTGGAGGCCGCCGACCGTGGGGTGCAGGTGCGTCTGCTGCTGGATGATAACAACACTAACGGTATGGACGACACGCTGCGCCAGCTCAACGCTCATCCGCGTATTGAGGTGCGGTTGTTCAATCCTTTCTCTTTTCGTACCCTGCGCGCGCTTGGCTACCTGACCGACTTTGCCCGTCTCAACCGCCGCATGCACAATAAAAGTTTTACCGTAGATGGCGTGGTGACCCTGGTCGGCGGGCGCAATATTGGCGACGCCTACTTTGGCGCGGGCGAAGAGCCCCTGTTTACCGACCTTGATGTCATGGCTATCGGACCGGTGGTCAACGAGGTCAGCGAGGATTTTGAACGCTACTGGGAGAGCGAGTGCGTCTCTGCGCTGCAAAATGTGCTGGATATTGCCGGCGATGAGATTGCCGGGCGCATTCGTATGCCCGACCACTGGTATGAAGATATCACCGCCGCGCGCTACAAAAACAAACTTGATTCAACCGCCTTTGCCAGCCAGCTTGAAGAGGGCACGTTGCCGATTATCTGGGCGAAAACGCGCCTGTTAAGCGACGATCCGCGTAAAGGACAGGGGAAGGCCCGTCTGCACACGCTTCTTCCGCAACGTCTGAGTAATGTGATGGGCATGCCGGAACGGCAGGTTGATCTTATCGCCTCCTATTTTGTTCCTGGCCGTGCGGGGGTAGCGCAGCTACTGCGGCTGGTACGAAAAGGGGTAAAAATCGCCATTCTCACTAATTCCCTGGCGGCTAACGATGTCGCGGTTGTCCACGCGGGCTACGCGCGCTGGCGGAAAAAACTGCTGCGTCACGGTATCGCCCTTTACGAGCTTAAGCCCACCAATGAAGGCGTTCACCCGGTGCATGACCGCGGCCTGACCGGTAACTCCGGCTCCAGTCTGCACGCAAAGACCTTTAGCATTGACGGCGAAAAAGTCTTCATCGGCTCGTTCAACTTTGACCCGCGTTCGGCAACGCTGAACACCGAAATGGGTTTTGTCATCGACAGCGCGCCGCTGGCACAGCAAATTCATCACCGCTTTCTGCGCAGCCAGCGGGCCGCGGCATGGCGGCTGCAGCTCGACAGGTGGGGCCGAATTAACTGGATTGAGCTTCGTGACGGCCAGGAGATCGTGCACAAAAAGGAACCGAGAACGCGTCTGAGCCAGCGACTGCTGGTGCGTCTCGCCTCCTGGCTGCCGGTGGAATGGCTGCTCTGAGCCGACGGCTGATTATCGTGTTGGCGCGGGTGCGTCGACGTTTTTACTCTGCGGCTTGCCGGAAAAGAGGAAGCGCAGCAGCGGAATGCGTAAATGCGCTTCATACAGCACAAGGGCCGAGCCAACGACAAACACCAGCCCGGTAATAAAGCCAAGCAGGTTTGAATGGATAAGCGGGGTAATCCACGCGCCAAACAGCAGCGTCAGCGGATGATGCACCAGGTAAATAAACAACGAGGCGTTAACAAAATAGCTTACCCGCGCCGACTGGAAATTGAGCAGGCGGTGACCCAGCGAAAAGACCACGTTGACCATCCACAGCCCCAGTACCATGGTAATGACCGACTCCGTTTCATACATCCAGCCATCGCCGCTGCCGTAGCGCTGATTCAAAAGATACGCGATAAAGGCCAGCAGCGAGCCGACGAAGCAGGCCGGGGAGGGGGTGGTAAACAGCGCTTTGAGGCGTGGGCTGATAAAGGTCAGCGCCCCGAGGAGGAAAAAGGGAATGTAAAACAGCGTCTGCATAACGGTGAAATTAAACAGGCCGTCGCGCAGGATATCCGGATAGACGAGAAAAACCGTTCGCCGGAACGCCGCATAGGCCAGCCCCAGCAGCAGAAAGGCAACGGAAAGCTTGCCGAGGGTGATGTTATCCAGGAAACGGTCGGCATTATTTTTAATGGTTTTAAACAGCCACACGCTGACGGTGGTCAACACCACCAGCACCAGCAGGAACCATAAATGTGAAACAAGCTCCCACACCAGCGTATTGTATTTGTCATAGGCGGACAGGGTGTGCCACTTATCCGCCCGGCCATTCACATACTGCAACATCAAAAACTGCGGCAGCGTAAGCAGCGGAATCGCGGTTAACATCGGAATACCCACCCGCTCAACGCGAACTTTCCACCAGCGTTTTATGGGGTAGCGCAAATAGAGCATGTAAGAAAAGTAACCGGATATGACAAAAAACACCTGCATACGAAAGGCGTGAATAGCGTCATTGAATAGCGTCAACCACCAGGATGGGTGGCTACTGTTTACATGCCACATATGGCTGGAATAGATCAGGGAAAGATGAAAAGGTATCCCCAGCAACATTAACCACGCGCGGATGGAATCGAGGAAATATTCACGTTGTGCGGCTACCGGTTTCATATAACTCCGTTGTTAATTCTCAGACTTTTCGTCTTAATCCATAAGACAAATAATGATTACATTCGAAAGTAACCCTACACTATGTCCGTCAGACTGTCTCCAGGATAAGCACGCAAAACGATACGGCCTGTTTCAGTTGCTTAATCGCTGAGCCGCGATAAGAACAAAGCGGGGATTCAGTTGTCGGAATGCCTGAGTTTCCATTAAAATGGATCGGATCGATTTAAGCACACAAAGGGGGAAGTGCTTAGTTATTATGAAACCTAAATTACGAATGATGAAGATGCGCTGGTTAGGTGCTGCAGTCCTGTTATCACTTTATACGTCATCGGGCTGGGCTTTTTCCATTGACGATGTCGCAAAACAGGCACAATCCTTAGCTGAAAAAGGGTACGAAGCGCCAAAAAGCAATCTGCCCTCTGTCTTTCGCGAGATGAAATACGCGGATTACCAGCAGATCCAGTTCAATCACGACAAGGCATACTGGAGCACCACCAAGACCCCGTTCAAGCTTGAATTTTACCATCAGGGAATGTACTTCGACACGCCAGTCGCCATTAACGAAGTGACTGCCACTGCTGTCCACAAAATTAAATACAGCCCGGACTATTTCAATTTCGGCAAAGTTCAGCACGATAAAGACACGGTCAAGGACCTCGGTTTCGCCGGTTTCAAAGTTCTCTACCCCATTAACAGCAAAGATAAAAACGACGAAATCGTCAGCATGCTCGGCGCCAGCTACTTCCGCGTCATCGGCGCCGGCCAGGTTTATGGGCTTTCCGCGCGTGGTCTGGCTATTGATACCGCCCTGCCGTCCGGTGAAGAGTTTCCGCGTTTTAAAGAGTTCTGGATTGAACGTCCGAAACCCACCGACAAGCGCCTGACCATCTATGCGCTGCTGGATTCACCGCGCGCCACCGGCGCTTACCGCTTTGTGATTATTCCAGGGCGCGACACCGTTGTTGACGTACAGTCTAAGCTCTACCTGCGCGATAAAGTCGGCAAGCTGGGCGTAGCGCCGCTGACCAGTATGTTCCTCTTTGGTCCGTCTCAGCCGTCCCCGGCCTCCAACTATCGTCCTGAGCTGCACGACTCCAACGGCCTGTCGATGCTTGCCGGCAACGGCGAGTGGATCTGGCGTCCGCTTAACAATCCGAAGCACCTGGCCGTAAGCAGCTACGCAATGGAAAACCCGCAGGGCTTTGGTCTGTTGCAGCGTGGCCGCCAGTTCTCGCGCTTCGAGGATATCGACGATCGTTACGATCTGCGCCCGAGCGCCTGGATTACGCCGAAAGGGGAGTGGGGTAAAGGGAAAGTCGAACTGGTAGAGATCCCGACCAACGATGAAACCAACGATAACATCGTCGCCTACTGGACGCCGGACCAGTTGCCGGAACCCGGCAAAGAGATGAACTTCAAATACACCATCACCTTTAGCCGTGATGAAGACAAGCTGCATGCGCCGGACAACGCCTGGGTTATGCAGACGCGTCGTTCTCTTGGCGATGTGAAGCAGTCTAATCTTATTCGTCAGCCTGACGGCACCATCGCCTTCGTGGTGGATTATACCGGCCAGGATATGAAACAGCTCCCGCCGGATACTCCTGTCACTGCACAGGCCAGCATCGGCGACAACGGTGAAATCGTAGAAAATGCGGTGCGCTATAATCCCGTTACGCAAGGCTGGCGTTTAATGCTGCGCGTGAAGGTTAAAGATCCGAAGAAAACAACCGATATGCGTGCCGCTCTGGTAAATGCAGACCAGACCCTGAGTGAAACCTGGAGCTATCAGCTACCTGCCAATGAATAAGACAACTGACTATATCGACGCGCTGCCGCTTTCCGACGCGGAAAAAGCAGCGCTGCCGAAAGACAGCCTTCGTGCCGTGCATGAAGCGCTGGACGCGGAAGGCCATCACTGGAGCCGGGACGATGATTCGCCGCTGGGTTCGGTGAAGGCGCGTCTTGAACAGAGCTGGCCTGACTCTCTGGGGAAGGGCCAGCTTATTAAAGACGATGAAGGGCGTACGCAGCTGGAGGCCATGCCGAAAGCGAAGCGCTCCTCAATGTTCCCTGACCCGTGGCGCACCAACCCCATTGGTCGTTTCTGGGATCGCCTGCGTGGACGCAATGTCCAGCCGCGCTATATGGCCCGGCTGACGAAAGACCAGCAGGCCAGCGAACAAAAATGGCGTACCGTTGGCACTATTCGCCGTTATATTCTGCTGCTTCTGACCCTGGCGCAGACCGTCGTCGCCACCTGGTATATGAAAACCATTCTGCCCTATCAGGGCTGGGCGCTGATCAACCCGGTGGATATGATGGGACAGAATCTTTGGGTCTCGTTTATGCAGCTCCTGCCTTACGTGCTGCAGACCGGCATCCTTATCCTGTTCGCTATCCTCTTCTGCTGGGTTTCCGCCGGTTTCTGGACCGCGCTGATGGGCTTTTTACAGCTTCTGATAGGGCGGGATAAATACAGTATCTCGGCATCAACCGTCGGGGACGAGCCGCTAAATCCGGCCCATCGCACCGCGCTCATCATGCCTATCTGTAACGAAGACGTCGATCGCGTTTTCGCGGGCCTGCGCGCCACCTGGGAATCGGTGAAAGCTACCGGTAACGGCGAGCACTTCGATGTCTATATCCTGAGTGACAGCTACAACCCGGATATTTGCGTCGCCGAACAGAAAGCGTGGATGGAGCTCATCGCAGAAGTACAGGGCGAAGGGCAAATTTTCTATCGCCGCCGCCGTCGCCGCGTGAAGCGTAAAAGCGGCAACATCGATGACTTCTGCCGTCGCTGGGGTAGCCAGTACAGCTATATGGTGGTGCTGGACGCCGACTCCGTGATGTCCGGCGACTGTCTGTGCGGGCTGGTGCGTCTGATGGAAGCGAACCCCAACGCGGGTATCATTCAGTCGTCTCCAAAAGCCTCCGGTATGGATACGCTTTACGCGCGCTGCCAGCAGTTCGCTACCCGCGTTTACGGGCCGCTCTTTACCGCGGGCCTGCACTTCTGGCAGTTGGGTGAATCCCACTACTGGGGGCATAACGCCATCATCCGCGTGAAGCCGTTTATCGAGCACTGCGCGCTGGCGCCGCTGCCGGGCGAAGGCTCGTTTGCAGGCTCTATTTTGTCGCACGACTTCGTAGAAGCGGCGCTGATGCGTCGCGCAGGGTGGGGCGTCTGGATCGCCTACGACTTACCCGGCTCCTATGAAGAGCTGCCGCCGAACCTGCTGGATGAACTTAAACGCGACCGCCGCTGGTGTCACGGCAACCTGATGAACTTCCGCTTGTTCCTGGTGAAAGGGATGCACCCGGTGCACCGCGCGGTGTTCCTCACGGGGGTGATGTCCTATCTCTCCGCGCCGCTGTGGTTTATGTTCCTGGCGTTGTCGACCGCATTGCAGGTCGTGCACGCGCTTACCGAGCCGCAGTACTTCCTGCAGCCGCGTCAGCTTTTCCCTGTCTGGCCGCAGTGGCGGCCCGAGCTGGCGATTGCGCTGTTTGCGTCCACCATGGTGCTGCTGTTCTTACCGAAGCTGCTGAGCATTATCCTCGTGTGGTGCAAAGGGCCGAAAGAGTATGGCGGTTTCCTGCGGGTTACCCTTTCACTCCTGCTGGAAGTGCTGTTCTCCGTGCTTCTCGCGCCGGTGCGTATGCTGTTCCACACCGTGTTTGTGGTCAGCGCTTTCCTCGGCTGGGAAGTGGTCTGGAACTCGCCGCAGCGTGATGACGACTCCACCCCGTGGGGAGAGGCGTTTATGCGCCACGGTTCGCAGCTGCTGCTGGGTCTGGTATGGGCGGTAGGGATGGCGTGGCTGGATCTGCGCTTCCTCTTCTGGCTGGCGCCGATCGTCTTTTCACTGATACTGTCGCCGTTCGTGTCGGTTATCTCCAGCCGTTCGACGGTGGGGCTGCGTACCAAGCGCTGGAAGCTTTTCCTGATCCCGGAAGAGTACTCTCCGCCGCAGGTGCTGGTGGATACCGATAAGTATCTGGAGCTCAACCGTAGCCGCTCGCTGGAAGATGGCTTTATGCACGCGGTGTTTAACCCGTCGTTTAACGCCCTGGCTACCGCCATGGCGACGGCCCGCCACCGTGCGAGCCACATCCTGGAAATCGCCCGCGATCGTCATGTGGAGCAGGCCCTGAATGAAACGCCGGAAAAACTCAACCGCGACCGTCGCCTGGTGCTGCTGAGCGATCCGGTCACCATGGCGCGCCTGCATTATCGCGTCTGGTCTGCGCCTGAGAAGTATCTCTCCTGGGTGAGTCATTACCAGGAAAAGAAAATGAACCCGCTGGCGCTAAAGGCGAAATAAGCCGACACTAAAGAAAATACCGGCCTGAGCGCCGGTATTTTTTTAAGCGGATAATGGCAGGTAACAGTATGGTGAAAATAGCGGTTGTGACGCTGATGGCGTTACTGTTGAGCGGCTGTGGCAGTATCATCAGCCGCACCATTCCCGGGCAGGGGCACGGGAATCAGTATTATCCCGGCGTGCAGTGGGACGTGCGCGATTCCGCCTGGCGCTACGTTACCGTGCTGGATTTACCCTTCTCGCTGGTGTTCGATACGCTTCTGCTGCCAGTCGACGCTCACCACGGGCCGTACGAGTAATCAGCGCTCGTCCCACTCATCTGCCGCCGCCTGGCCCTCTTCGGTATCCAGCGGCGGCTCAAGCTGAAACTCGCCCTCATCCCATTCGTGCAGGGTATTCTCCTCCTGCCACTCCTGGCGCAGTTCGATTTCGTCAAATTCGCCGTCAAACACGCTTTGCGCGGCTTCGCCGCTCAGCAGAGGCAGACATTCGCCGTCATCGCCCTCATCAGCAAAGAATTCGGCCTGCCACATGATGTCGCCATCCTGCATGACATATTTCTGGATATTGAATTGCTGCACGTTCGCGTCTTCTTCGTTCACGGACGGATTATTCGCCAGGAACTCTTCACGAGCGGCATCAATCGCTTCTTCGAGCGTCGCGTACATAGTCATCGGTGTCTCCCTGTGTTTTGACGTGATGTTCAGGGAAAGAATAGTTGAATATGACGTTTTGCAAGCGCCCGGCGAAAAAAATCAGTCATCCGGGTTAATCGTCGGGCTTTGCGAAAGCGGCGCGCTGACCCGCCGCGCCGGGCGTTGCAGGCTTATCCATGAATAAACGGCATTAAACAGCACGACCCCTGCGGTGACGCAGAATACCGCGCGGAAGCCGTAGTTCGCCGACACCGCCGCGCCCAGCAGCGGGCCGGTGACGTTGCCGATATCACGAAACGACTGGTTATAGCTGAACACCCGTCCGGCTATCTGATTGGTTGAGTTGTAAACCAGCAGCGTCTGCACGGCGGGCAGCAGCGCGCCGTCAGCGGCGCCCAGCAGGAAGCGCAGAACGGCAAGCTGCCACGGCGTCTGGACCATTGACATCGGCACCAGCAGCAGGGCAGAGACCACCAGCGCGGCAATCAGGATTTTTTCCGGCCCGATACGGTCGCCCAGTTTGCCAAGACGCGGCGCGCTCATCAGCGCGGCGACGCCGGGCACCGAGGCTATCATGCCGCTAATAAAGGCAATATTGCTGATATTGCCCGCCAGTTCGCGCACGTAGAGCGTCAGAATCGGGGCAATAGAGCCGGTGGCGACCTGGATAATCAGCGTGGTAACAAACAGGCTCAGCACCAGACGCGGGCTTTTTAGCGAGGCGAAAACCTCCCGTGCGTGCAGCATCTCTTTTTTGGCTACCGGAACAAAATTTTCGCGGATGCAGAACAGCGTCAGTAAAAAGCAGAGAAACAGAACGGTAGCGGTAATAAAAAAGACCATCCGCAGGCTGTAGGCGTCCGCCAGCAGCCCCCCGGCGAGCGGCCCCAGCAGCGCGCCCGCCACACCGCCCGTAGAGAGCGTGCCCAGCGCCCAGCCGCTGCGATGGCGCGGCATCTGGGTGGCGATGAGCGCATTGGCATTCGGGATGAAGCCGCCAAGCAGCCCCAGCAGCGCGCGTAACACCAGGAACTGCCAGACATTCTGCACCAGGCCCATTAACCCCATTACCACGGCCATACCCAGCGCGGAGCGCAGCAGCATAATTTTACGCCCTTTGCGGTCAGCCAGGCCGCCCCAGAACGGTGAGGCAATGGCGGAGAACAAAAAGGTGATGCTAAAGACCAGACCGGACCACATATTCAGGGCGCTGTGGCCCGTGACGCCCAGCGACTCGACATACAGCGGCAGAAAGGGCATAACGAGGCTAAATGCCGCGCCAGTGAGAAAACAGCCAATCCACGCAACGGTAAGGTTACGTTTCCAGTTTATGGGAGCAGAAGATGACATGATGGTTCACGCTACGCGCGCAGGCGCGAAATTATTCAGAGAAAAATTAATGAGCCTGCTAATTATGCGCCTGCGTGATGATTGCTGCAACGGTAAGCATGTGTCATTTTGCTACAAAAAGCGGCCCCGGTAGAGCCGCTTGAGGATGTTGACAAACCCAGGGGTGACAAAAGAGCGGCATAATGACGGTAGCCCGGATAAGGCGTTTCGCCGCATCCGGGAACGGCTTTGCGCATCAGTAACGTGAAGGGACGCCCTGCGGACGGGTTTTAAAGCGGCGGTGCAGCCACATGTACTGCTCCGGGGCCATTAAAATGCAGCGCTCCACCACTTTGTTCATCCAGGCGGCGGTCTCTTCGGCGCTCTCCAGCGGCGGCGAGGTTTCGCCTTCCAGCATGATCAGTTCATAGCCTTTGCCGTCTGGCTTGCGACGCGGCACGAAAGGCACGAGGCAGGCTTTTGACATCCGGGCCAGCATCCAGGTCCCGGACGTGGTCGCAGTCTGCTCGACGGCGAAAAACGGCACGAATACGCTGGCGCGCGGGCCGTAGTCATGGTCCGGCGCATACCACACCACGTCGCCATTCTTAAGCGCTCTTACCATGCCTTTGAGATCTTTGCGATCGATCATGGTCTTATTGGAGCGTAACCGCCCCCAGGTTTGCAGCCAGTCCAGCAGCGGGTTGTCGTTAGGGCGGTAGACGCCAATGCCGGGAATATGCATCCCGAACACGCGGGCCCCCAGCTCCAGGGTCAGGAAATGAACGCCGATCAACAAAATGCCTTTACCCTCGGCGAAATGCATTTTGGTGTTGTCCATACCCTGCACATCCACCCAGCGGGCGATACGCTTGTCCGGCCAGAACCATGCCATGCCGGTTTCCATAACGCCCATTCCCACCGAGGCGAAGTTTTTTTCCACCAGTTGCTGCCGTTCATTTTCCGGCATATCGGGAAAACAGAGCTCAAGGTTACGGTGGGCAATACGCACCCGGCGCTTCATAAAGCGCATCGCCAGACGGCCAATGCCGCAGCCCAGGCGGTAGATAACGGGGTAAGGAAGTTGAACCACCAGCCATAGCAGCCCGATACCGCACCAGGTCAGCCAGTAGCGCGGATGCAGCAGTGCGGCGGAAAACTTAGGTAAATGCGTCATGTCGTTCCTTTACTCAACAAAAATCCCCGGCATTGTCGCACTTTTTATCCGGCGAACCAAAATTACGGTTAACCGAATGCGTAATCTCCAGGCTGTTGTTATTCAAAGATGATTTTAATGAGGCAAATGTAGCGCAAAATGTATGGATGTAAATTGCTGTTAATTGCTTTATGATGCCGCCCGATTTTAACCACGCTAATTGCAGGACACGTACACCATGCCAGTGTTACATAACCGCATTTCCAACGACGCGTTGAAAGCGCGCATGCTTGCCGAAACCGAGCCGCGTAAGACCGTCTCTTTCTATAAGTATTTTACCATTGCCGATCCGCAGGCGACGCGCGACGCGCTCTATACCGCCTTTACAAAGCTGAATGTTTTTGGCCGCGTCTATCTCGCCCGCGAGGGGATTAACGCCCAGATCAGCGTGCCGGAGAGTCAGTTTGCCGCCTTCCGCGAGACGCTTTATACCTTCGATCCGGCGCTGGACGGGCTGCGTCTGAATATCGCCATAGACGATGACGGTAAATCATTCTGGGTGCTGCGCATGAAGGTTCGCGACCGCATTGTGGCCGACGGCATCGAGGACGCGACGTTTGACGCCAGCAACGTGGGTGACTATCTCAAGGCGGCGGAAGTTAACGCCATGCTGGACGATCCTGACGCGGTTTTTATCGATATGCGCAACCACTACGAATATGAAGTGGGCCATTTTGAAGGGGCGATGGAGATCCCGGCGGACACCTTCCGTGAACAGCTGCCGAAAGCGGTTGAGATGATGCAGGCGCATAAAGATAAAAAAATCGTCATGTACTGCACCGGCGGGATCCGCTGCGAAAAAGCCAGCGCCTTTATGAAGCATAACGGTTTCAATAAAGTGTGGCATATCGAAGGCGGCATTATTGAGTACGCCCGTCGCGCCCGTGAACAGGGGCTGCCGGTGCGCTTCATTGGCAAAAACTTTGTCTTTGATGAGCGGATGGGGGAGCGGATTTCCGATGAGATCATCGCGCACTGCCACCAGTGCGGCGCGCCGTGCGACAGCCATACCAACTGCCGTAACGACGGCTGCCACCTGCTGTTTATCCAGTGCCCGAGCTGCGCTGAAAAATACCAGGGCTGCTGTAGCGAAGCCTGTCTTGAAGAGAGCCTGCTTCCCGAAGAGGAGCAGCGCAAGCGGCGCGCCGGACGTGAAAACGGCAACAAGATTTTCAATAAATCCCGTGGCCGCCTGAATACCCGTCTGGGCATACCTGACCCGGAATAACCGCGACCCGCCGGGTTCAACCCGGCGGGCTGGCGCATTATTTCTGCTGTACGCCTTCTACCGAAATAATCAGATCCACTTCCTGCGAAGCGGGTCCAAGATCGGTGGTGATATTAAAATCTTTCAGACGAATTTTGCCCTCAGCTTCAAATCCGGCGCGTTTGCCACCCCACGGATCGTCCCCCTGACCAGTCAGCTCTGCCTCCAGCTTCACCGGTTTTGTTACCCCGTTCAGCGTCAGATTACCGGTGATATCCAGATCGTTACCGTCTTTTTTGACTTCGGTTGAGGTAAAGGTCGCCTGCGGGAATTTCGCAACGTTCAGGAAATCCGCGCTGCGCAGGTGTTTGTCACGCTCGGCATGGTTGGTGTCGATGCTGTTGGTATTGATCGTGACGTTAACTTTATCATTGGCCGGGTTTTTCTCATCAAAAGAGAAGGTGCCGTCGAAGTCTTTAAAGGTGCCGTACAGCCAGCTGTAGCCCAGATGCTTGATACGGAAGTTCACAAAGGCGTGTTGTCCCTCCTTATCAATCTTATAGTCTGCCGCAAGGGCGGAGCCGGTTGTAAACAGTAAGGTTGCGATAGCTAATCCAGACAGGCGTTTCTTCATTTTTATACTCCAGAGTCAGAAGACGATTTTCCCAGCATGCGTCTGAGGGTGTCGTCTTTATCAATAAAATGGTGTTTGAAAGCGGCAAGCGCGTGCAGGACTGACAGGATAACCACGGTCCACGCCAGCCAGAGATGGATATCGCCCGCCAGATCGGCCTGCGAACCGGCGTCTGTTAAGGTGGCGGGAACCGCAAAAAGCCCGAAAACGCTGATGGGTTTACCATCGGCGGTGGAGATGAGGTAGCCACTGAAAATAATGCCGAACAGCAAAAGATACAGGGCAATATGGGCAACAACCGCGCTGATGTGCGTCAGACGTGAATAGCTTTTTAACGCGCCGGGCGCAGGCGAAATGCGTCGCCAGATAAGCCGGATGACCAGGGTGAGCATTAACAGAATGCCGATGCTTTTGTGGATCTCCGGCGCCTGGTGATACCAGCCATCGTAATAGCTGAGCGTCACCATCCACAGACCCAACGCGAACATCCCGTAGACCGTCAGCGCGACAATCCAGTGCAGCGCCACGGAAATAACCCCATAACCGGATGAAGAGTTACGTAATTGCATAATGCTAACCACGAATATGAATAAGTGGAATTAAAATGGCGTGGAAGAAATAAGATTGCAACTTAAAAATAACATTAAGGATTATTATTTTTTCTATATCAGAAAGTTTGAATGAAAAGGTGGGGTAGCTGTCAACTTCTTCGAGAAATGTTGGCCTGAACAGGCATTCTGGCGGGACGATAAAGGGGGAGGGGGTAGGGAGGTTCTCTTTCAAATATTCTGTCGCAATAAGGCTGTTTTTTAAATTACTGTAAATAAATGTCAATATCTCAGGACCAGAGAATATAAATTAAATCGATAAGCGCAAGAATTGACCACAGCACAATATAAACCATTAAATGCTCACGCACGTTATTAATAATGAAATGGAACAGGCGGCGCATGCTATCTCCAGAAGCCAGCGAATAAAGGCAACGCCCGGATAAGTCGGTAAGCCACATCCGGGAGCCCGGGCGCGCTACCCGGGCGACAGTCAGGGTGTTAACCCGACGATTATCCGTTAAAACGAGACAGCGAGAAGGGTGCTAAATCAAACTCGCTCTGTTTGCCCACGGCAAACTGCGCGGCCACCTCGCCCAGCGCCGGGGCGAATTTGAAACCGTGGCCGCTGAGCCCTGTTACCAGCAGCACGTTGGGGTTATCCGGCAGCGTATCGATAATAAAATCTTCATCGGGCGAATTGTCATAGGTGCAGGCCGCGCCGTAGAGGCACCCGCCGACGCCGGGTAAAAACTGGCGCAAAAAGGGGAAGCACTCTGAACCGTCAGAGGCGACGCTGGCAAACGGCGTGCGTTCCTCAGGTTTACTGATAGGCTGGCCGCCATTATGTCGGCCGATTTTCAGCGCATCATCCTCTGCCGGAAAACCATAAAAATGGGTTCCGTCCGGCATTTCGCCGGTAAAAGCGGGGAAGCGGTTTTTACGCTGAACCGGCCATCGGCCTGGAACCAGGCGAAGACTTTGCGCACCGGTTGCACCGGCAGCGTGGGCACCAGTTCCTTAACCCAGGTGCCCGCGCTGAGCAGTGCTTTTTTAGCGCTGTATTCGCCGTCCGCCGTCACCACCGTCACGCCATCCGCTTCGTTGCGTATTGCCGTGACCGGGCAGTTGAACAGTTGCGCGCAGCCGGCTTCTCTGGCGAGGCGAACCCATGTTTCTACCGCCAGTTCGCTACGCAGAATCCCGGAGTCCGCTTCAAAGAGGCCGATATAATTTTCAGGAACGGTGATTTCCGGCCAGCGGGCCATTAACGCCGCGGCGTCCAGCTTTTCAACGGGCAGGTTCCAGCGCATGGCGCTCCGGGCAACGTTGGCCAGAAAGGCGGAGTCAGCCGGGCCCATA
>NZ_HE578945.1:1593307-1595467 GCF_000321045.1 Phytobacter massiliensis JC163 | reverse complement strand
CATATTGATAACGCCGGTACGTTCAAATACCGCTTCTCCGCTCTGCTGGTTCAGCTCATCCCATAACTGTTGCGCCCGCATGACCAGCGGCACGTACTTTTCCCCTTCGCCGTAGGCGTGACGGATGAGCCGCGTATTGCCGTGGTGGCTCCCCTCTTTATGCGGGGGGAGGTGGGCATCCGTCATCAGCACGTTTAGCCCGGCGCGGGTCGCGTAATAGCCCGCCGCCGCTCCCACCGAGCCGCAGCCAATGATTATCAGGTCATATTTCATGTCGTTCTCCAGCTAATGCGTACTCAGGAGGGTAAATAACCGGCAGGATTTAAACAAGGCGATAAATAAATAAGGCACCCTGAGGGTGCCTGTTGGTTGAATATTGAGCATTATCACTAATGCCTGCGATACTCATCTTCCTGGTACTCGCCTGATTCAATTTTGGCGATGCCCGCTTCTAAAATCGAAATAAACTGACGGGCAACATCGGTCGTTAACCACAACGTCTGACCAACCTCGGTGTTATCTGAAGCGGCTCTGTTTGGGGTCTGGTAGTGCAAGCGCAGCATCATGGCGTCATAGCTGTCCACGGTGCTGATATCCCATCCAACCAGAGGATGGGTCTGGATGACTTCATTATTCTTTTCCATCATAACCCCCATATGGCGTGTTAAAAGACAACGACTTTCGAGGTTCAATGCGTGTTTTGTGAAGCCTTTTCAGTATATCAATGATTACCCTTGCAGATCTAATAAATAACATGCTGCAACATAATTTTATGACAATTTGATTTTTTTTGAACAAAAAAGCGGGAGATTAACCGTTATTTTTAAGCAGGTTAGGGAGGGCGTTAAGAATTTTGCTTAAAATAAAAACAAAAAAAGCCGGGGCGACCCGGCAAACATGCACAAAAAAGTTAATTATCCATAAACCAGTCGTCGGCGCTTTCCCAGGTTTCCTGCAAAATTTCACTTACGCGCGCTTTATCTTCTTTTGCGCCGCCAAGGACAGACAGATTATTCGCAGCGGCATAACGCACCGTAATTTTATTATCACGATCCGGATAAGAGTGGTTGAGACGGCGGGACAGTTCATTCGCCAGCGCATCAATAGCGCCCGGCGGGAGCGATGTAGTTCTGGCAATAGTCACTTCAATACGCATAACGACCCCCTGTGTAATATACTGTATATATATACAGCTATGTGCGGGCGTTTACAACAGGGGGCGAGAAAAATATCAGCCTTTCACTTTCCAGTTTACCGTTTCACCTGCCAGGAACGGGATGACGGTTTCCTCTGCGCTGGCGATACTCTCTATCACCGGGGTCTCTTCGCGCACCAGTTCGATGAAGGTATCATTGACCGGCAGCCCATAGAAACGCGGTCCGTTAAGGGAGCAAAACGCTTCAAAGTGGTCCAGCGCCTGCATCTCCTCAAACACGGTTGCATAGCTGGCAAGCGCGGTTGGCGCGTTGAAACAGCCTGCGCAGCCGCAGCTTGACTCTTTGCGATGGCGGGCGTGCGGGGCGGAATCGGTGCCGAGAAAAGCGCGCTGAAAGCCGCTGGCGACCAGCTCACGCAGCGCCTGCTGGTGAATATTACGTTTAAGGATCGGCAGGCAGTAGAGATGCGGGCGGATGCCGCCGGAGAGCATATGGTTGCGGTTAAACATCAGGTGCTGCGGGGTGATGGTGGCGGCGAGCCGCTCGTTGCCTTCACGAACGTAATCTGCCGCATCTTTTGTGGTGATATGCTCGAACACCACTTTCAGGCCGGGCAGGCGCTGGCGCAGGGGTTCCATCACCGTCTCAATAAAGCGTGCCTCGCGGTCGAAAATATCGATCTCCGCGTGGGTCACTTCCCCATGTACCAGCAGCGGCATGCCCAGCTTCTCCATGCGCTCCAGCACCGGCATAATGGCGTCGATACGGGTGACGCCGTGGCTTGAGTTGGTGGTGGCGTTAGCGGGATAGAGCTTGGCGGCGGTAAAGACGTTCTCACGAAAACCGCGCTCGACTTCATCGGCGGCCAGGGTGTCGGTCAGATAGCAGGTCATGAGGGGGGTAAAATCATGCCCGGCGGGCACCGCGTCCAGAATGCGCTGGCGGTAGGCAATGGCCGCGTCAACCGTGGTGACCGGCGGCGCAAGGTTCGGCATGACAATGG
>NZ_HE578945.1:1590350-1592833 GCF_000321045.1 Phytobacter massiliensis JC163 | reverse complement strand
TTTAAAACCTGGGGTTGTGCTGTCATGGGGGCTCCGGCTGGGTGAGAATCAGTCAATATTGGCTGGTTTTTGCCGGGCACTAAGCATAAGCGCATCGCGGTTTCACTTCAAGCGGCATCTGCGCTCACCGCCTCGGGCGAGCGCAGGGGCAGGCCGGCGTCAGTCGGTTAACGGGATAACGATCTCGCCCGGTTTGACCTCAATGCCTTTGGCGTATTTCTTCGCCAGCGCTTCGCCTTTGCTGCTGTCTTCGCGCAGAACGTAGGCCGGACGCTGGTTAAAATAGTTGCGCAACGACTGGTTCAGATAGGGCATCAGCGTCTGTAAAATGGGCTGCATTTTTTGCGGCGTAACGGTGGCGTCCACGACTTCCATCTCCTGCAGATAGATTGCCCCTTTTTCTTTGTCGAATACCGGCAGGGCTTTCATTTTCAGCTTCATGGTCGCTTTCTGGCTGCCGAAAAGGGAGCTCATGTCCAGGTTGGCGTCGCCGGAGAGCGTCACTTTGTTTGGCTCTTCGCGGCCAATCTCGCTCGCCAGGTTGCGCAGCACGATATGGGCATCGGCGACGCCGGGCAGGCCAATATCTTTCGCGAAATCGTTGCGCTTTTGCAGCGCCTGGTTAATTTCCTGTTCGCTGATGCTGTACTGGGTCAGCTGGTTACAGCCCACCAGAATGCCGCTCAGCATAAGCGCGGCGGCAAAGACAATCTTTTTCATCGAGTTCCTCGTGTAACGCCAGGGTGTTCATCCTTGTCGGTAGCATCATAGCCCTGGGCAAAATAGGCCAGCAGAATAAGCTGAAAGCGGAAGCTTGCGCTTCCGCGGGGGGATTATATCGCCATTGAGGAGAGCAGGTTAACCTGTGTTTGTTTCGCCATGTTATCCCGATAGTCTGCGACCCGCGTCGGCCAGACAATACCGGAGACAATGGTCAGGTTGCGCAGCAGCGGGAAGAGGTTGATATCGTCCTCAGACAGCTCGCCATTGACGGCATTCGGCTGGACTATCAGTTTTTCCAGCGCCCGTAAATCGTCGCTGATATTTTTTACCAGCCCGGCTGAGTGGGCAAGGTGGTCGGCGAAATTACCGATAGCGGCCTCCTTTTTCGCCACAAAATATGCGCGCGCCTCCGGGGTTGCGAACTCATCAAACGGGCCTTTCGCAAAGCGGGGGAGCAGCAGTCGGTTAACGTAGCCGTTGACCTTGCGCAGCCAGGTGTCAATGGCCGGATTTTGTTTACCCGTCAGCAGCGGCTTACCGTCAAGCTTATCGACATAGTGAACGATATCCATACTTTCAGGCAGATAGCGGCTGTCGTCCTTTTGCAGGATCGGCGCCATTTTCTGGCCAATCATCCGGGTGGGTGTTGCTTCGTCGTCGTTGAGCAGCACATTGAGTTCGACAGGGATATTCTTGAGGCCGAAAATCATGCGGGCTTTAACGCAGAAAGGGCAGTGATCGTAAATATAAAGTTTCACGTTTCTCCTCCATTGTGATTATCCGTCACAAAAAGTATGGAGGAGAATAAAGGGGCTGGCAACTCAGGCGCCCGGCTCCAGCAGCCGCGCCTGCGCGCGTTTGTGGCTAAACTGCCACGCCAGCGCGAAGAAGGTCATCAGACCGATCAACGCCAGCATCATCCACGGCAGCTCCGGCTGGTTAGAGGCCTTACCGGCGTCGAATAGCCAACCGCCGCCCGCGTAACCCAGGGCGCCGCCAAAGGCGAGCCCTAAACGGCTGAACCCCATATAGCTGCCGCGCGCCCGCGCATCGGCCAGCGAGGCCCCCAGCGTTTCACGCGCCGGTTCAGCGATGATCGAGCCAATATAAAAGGTGCAGATCAGGCTAAAGAGCTGCTGTAAATTACTCACCATACCCATCGGCAGCAGGCTTAAGGACATACAGACCAGCCCGACCATCAGCCGGTGCTCAAGGCGAAACCGCTTTTCGCTCCAGCGGGCAATGGGGTAAAGCAGCGTCAGTGACAGGCTGGCTTCAATGGCGTACATCCATTTCACCGCCGCCGGAGAGCCGGCGATATCGTTGACCATAATCGGCAGCATCAGCATCACCTGGACCGCCAGCATATAGTAGCCGGTAAGTGTCAGCACGTAGGTCACAAAACGTTTGTCGGCCAGCACGCGGCTCAGCCCCTCACGAACCGGCGCTTTCACCGTAGAGAGCTTCCAGGCGGGTAGCAGCCAGGCGTTAAAGCCCGCGCACAGAATGAACAGCACCGCCCCCACCAGGCAGACCAGACGGAAATCATACTGCAGCAGCCAGCTGCCAAGCAGCGCGCCAATCACCGCGCCTGCGCTGTCCTGCATCATCAGCAGCGAGAAAAAACGCCCGCGCTGAGAGGGGCGGATCAGTTTTACCACCAGCGCCGTGCGCGGCGGATCGAACAGCGTGCCGCCAAGCCCCGATAAGATGCAGGAGAACCACAGCAGCCATGGCTCATGGGCGATGCCCATGGTGGC
>NZ_HE578945.1:1537937-1589926 GCF_000321045.1 Phytobacter massiliensis JC163 | reverse complement strand
AAGCCCCGATAAGATGCAGGAGGACCACAGCAGCCATGGCTCATGGGCGATGCCCATGGTGGCAAAACCGGCCGCCCGTAGCAGCATCCCGGTGACAATCAGCGGCTTTGCGCCGAAGCGGTCGGCAATGGCGCCGCCAAACACGCCTAACCCCTGCTGGACGAACTGCCGCAGGCCAAGGGCGATACCCACCATCAGGGCGGCCCAGCCGAGCTGATCGACAAAGCGAATCGAAATAAGCGGAAAAACGACGAAAAAGCCCAGCACCACGAGCATATTATCGACGAGCAGGAAATATTTACCCAGGCTCCTTGCCTGCGAGACGCGTGACATTTCCCCTCCAGGGAAATAAAAAGAGTAGCCTGCTTATTTTGCCGGGTCGCTGATTATTTTCCCATCGTCGTTGCGACAATATTTTTTTATCAAAAGCAGGCTTTAATTCAGACTTCTCATCGAAAGCGGTTTTTGAGGCTAAGAAAATGCAGGTTGGTGTTTTCCCGAAGCGGGCGAGCAAATGTATAGTAAAGGTAAGGGGTTAAAGACGTAACCGTAAGGAGAAGGAATGCATGTTTGGCTATCGCAGTAATGTCCCCAAAGTACGCCTGGTCACCGACAGGCTGGTGGTTCGTTTAGTCCATGAACGGGACGCCTGGCGGCTTGCGGATTATTACGCAGAAAACCGTCAGTTTTTGAAACCGTGGGAACCCGTACGCGATGAGAGCCATTGTTATCCATCGGGCTGGCAGGCTCGCCTTGGCATGATTAATGAGTTTCATAAACAGGGCACTGCCTTTTATTTCGCCTTGCTCGACCCGGAAGAAAAAGAAATTATCGGCGTGGCGAATTTTTCCAACGTCGTCCGCGGCTCCTTTCATGCCTGTTACCTGGGCTACTCCATCGGGCAAAAATGGCAGGGGCAGGGGCTGATGTTCGAGGCGCTCACCGCCGCGATCCGCTATATGCAACGCACGCAACATCTGCATCGTATTATGGCCAACTATATGCCGCATAATCAGCGCAGCGGCGATTTGCTGGCGCGTCTGGGGTTTGAAAAAGAGGGATACGCGAAAGATTATCTCTTGATTGATGGCCGGTGGCGCGACCATGTATTGACCGCGCTGACTACCAAAGAGTGGACCGCGGGTCGTTAAGGAGCAGCTATGAAATATCAGTTAAGCGCGACGGAAGCGCGCGTTATCGGTTGTTTACTGGAAAAACAGGTCACCACGCCAGAGCAGTATCCGCTGTCGGTTAATGGCGTGGTCACCGCCTGTAATCAAAAAACCAACCGCGAGCCGGTGATGAACCTGAGCGAAAGCGAGGTGCAGGATCTGCTCGACGCGCTGGTGAAGCGCCACTATCTGCGCACGGTTAGCGGCTTCGGCAATCGCGTCACCAAGTATGAGCAGCGTTTTTGCAATTCCGAGTTCGGCGATCTCAAACTGAGCGCCGCCGAGGTGGCGCTGGTCACCACGCTGCTGCTGCGCGGCCCGCAAACGCCGGGCGAACTGCGCGGCCGGGCGGCGCGGATGCATGAGTTCGCCGACGTCAGCGAAGTCGAGCAGGCGCTGGAGCGGCTGGCAGAGCGGGAAGACGGCCCCTTCGTGGTACGGCTGCCGCGCGAGCCGGGTAAACGTGAAAGCCGCTATATGCACCTGTTCAGCGGCGATGTGGAAACCTTAATCAATGTGGTTGAGGCGGTCAGTCCGCAGGAGAGCGACCTCACGGCGCGCGTCGAGGCGCTGGAGGCGGAAGTACAAGAGCTTAAGCAGCGGCTGGCGTCTTTACTGGAACATTTGGGAGATTAACCGTGGCAGCATTACGTATTGGGGTAGTGGGGCTTGGCGGGATCGCGCAGAAAGCGTGGCTGCCGGTGCTGGGCGCGGCGACGGACTGGACGCTGGCGGCGGCCTGGTCGCCCACCCGCGAAAAGGCGCAGCGAATCTGTGAAACCTGGCGGATGCCGTACGCCGCCTCTTTACAGGATGTTGCGGCGCAGTGCGACGCGGTTTTTGTGCATACCGCAACCGCGTCGCACTATGCGGTGGTCAGCGAACTCCTCAATGCGGGCGTCCATGTCTGCGTGGATAAGCCGCTGGCGGAAAACCTGCCGGATGCGGAGAAGCTGGTGGAGCTGGCGGCGCGTAAAAAGCTGACGCTTATGGTGGGGTTCAATCGCCGCTTCGCACCGCTCTACCGCCAGCTTAAACAGCATCTCGGCGACGCTGCCTCGTTGCGTATGGATAAGCACCGCGCCGACAGCGTAGGCCCGCATGATTTACGCTTCACCCTGCTGGACGATTACCTGCACGTGGTGGACACCGCGCTCTGGCTTGGCGGCGGCAGCGCGACGCTTGCCAGCGGGACGTTACAGACCAACGATCAGGGGGAAATGGTCTACGCCGAACACCATTTTTCCCGCGGGGGGCTGCACATGACCACCAGTATGCACCGGCGTGCGGGCAGCCAGCGTGAATGGGTGCAGGCGGTAACCGATGGCGGCCTGTATGACATCACCGATATGCGCGAATGGCGTGAGGAGCGCGGTCAGGGCGTTGTGACGTCGCCGGTGCCGGGCTGGCAAAGCACCCTTGAACAGCGCGGCTTTGCCGGATGCGCGCGTCACTTTATCGAATGCGTGCAAAATCAGACGGTTCCTGAAACGGCGGGCGAGCAGGCGATACTGGCGCAGCGCGTGGTGGAGAAGCTGTGGCGCGAGGCGATGAGCGAATAAACTGCTGTTACACATGCCGGTAGAAATTCGCGCGATTCCGGGTAGACTAAGCGCTTCGCTATACCAACGCCTGCTTTGCAGGCGTTGTGCTTATGGAACCATTAATGAATCTTTTAAAATCGCTGGCCGCCGTCAGTTCTATGACCATGTTTTCCCGCGTGCTGGGCTTTGCCCGCGACGCGATTGTGGCGCGGGTTTTTTGGCGCAGGTACGGCGACCGACGCCTTTTTTGTCGCGTTCAAACTGCCGAACCTGCTGCGACGTATTTTCGCCGAGGGGGCGTTTTCCCAGGCGTTTGTGCCGATCCTTGCAGAATATAAAAGCAAGCAGGGCGAGGATGCGACGCGGGTTTTTGTCGCCTACGTGTCGGGCCTGTTAACGCTGGCGCTGGCGGTGGTCACCGTTGCCGGGATGCTGGCGGCCCCCTGGGTCATCATGGCTACCGCACCGGGTTTCGCCAATACGGCTGACAAATTCACGCTGACTACCCAGCTGCTGCGGATTACCTTTCCCTATATTTTGTTAATCTCGCTGGCGTCGCTGGCGGGGGCGATACTGAACACCTGGAACCGGTTTTCTGTTCCGGCATTCGCGCCGACGTTTCTTAACGTCTCTATGATTGGCTTCGCCCTGTTCGGCGCGCCGTACTTTCATCCGCCCGTACTGGCTCTCGCCTGGGCGGTAACGGTGGGCGGCGTATTGCAGCTGGTCTATCAGCTACCGCATCTGAAAAAAATCGGCATGCTGGTGCTGCCGCGGATCAACTTTCGTGACGCCGGGGCGATGCGGGTGGTCAAACAGATGGGGCCTGCCATTCTTGGCGTATCCGTCAGCCAGATTTCGCTCATTATCAATACCATTTTCGCGTCGTTTCTGGTCTCCGGCTCGGTCTCGTGGATGTACTACGCGGATCGCTTAATGGAGTTTCCCTCCGGCGTGCTGGGCGTGGCGCTGGGCACAATTCTGCTGCCGTCGCTGTCGCGCAGCTTTGCCAGCGGCAACCACGATGAATACTGTCGCCTGATGGACTGGGGCCTGCGCCTCTGCTTCCTGCTGGCGTTGCCCAGCGCGGTGGCGCTGGGGATTCTGGCGAAACCGTTAACGGTCTCGCTGTTTCAGTACGGCAAATTCAGCGCCACGGACGCGCTGATGACCCAGAAGGCGCTGGTTGCCTACTCCGTGGGGCTGATGGGGTTAATTGTGGTGAAAGTGCTGGCGCCGGGCTTCTATTCCCGTCAGGACATTAAAACGCCGGTGAAGATCGCCATCGTGACGCTTATCATGACCCAGTTAATGAACCTGGCCTTTATCGGGCCGCTCAGACATGCGGGCCTGGCGCTGTCGATTGGCCTTGCCGCCTGCCTTAACGCCGGGCTGCTCTACTGGCAGCTGCGTCGGCAGAAAATTTTTACCCCGCAGGCCGGGTGGGGCAGTTTTCTGGCACGCCTCATCGTCGCGGTAGTGATTATGGCCGCCGCGCTGCTGGGCATGATGCATATTATGCCTGAGTGGGCGCAGGGCAATATGCTCAGCCGGATATTGCGTTTAATGGTGGTGGTGGTGGCAGGGGTCGTCGCCTACTTCGCAACGCTTGCGCTGCTGGGCTTTCGTCTGAAAGACTTCGCGCGGCGAATCGCATAAACGCCAAAGGGAGTCTGCCTGGCGGCGACTCCCGTCATATCATGTTTACGCCAGCGGCGGGTTAAATGGAGATTTTTTTTCCGCCGCGATTCTGGGTAAACGTCTGGCCGTTTGCGCCGTAGAGCCCCGGCTCCTGGTGCGGCTTGAGCACTTCCAGCGCCTGCTGGTTACGGGCAATCTGTCCTTCAAGCAACCAGCCGTTATGCTGGTTCAGGGAGCGAAGCTGCGCTGTTTTTTCAGTAATTATCTGCCAGCGGCTGGCAACGTCGTCGTTGGCGCTGGTTTGCACTTTTTGCGCCGCCCGACGCTGCTGTTCAAGGTAATCCAGCGTGGCGAGCAAAGAGCTTTTCTCTTCGGTGATACGCTGCAACGCGCTGCCATTGATATGGCCTGCGGAAAGCTGTTTTTGCTCAGCATCCATCACGTCTTTCAACGCGTTCAGGATAACTGTCATCTGATCGAGAATATCTGACAGTTGATTCATACCTTATTTACTCTGTAAGTAACTCTGCACTTCATTAAGCAGGGCGTCAGCGATTTTGCCCGTATCCATTTTCAGCTCGCCGTTACGGATAGCGGTTTTCAGCTGTTCTACGCGCTCCATATTGATATCGCCAGTGCCTGGCTGCATCAGTTTTGACTGCGCGTCGCTGAGCTTCACGCTGGCGCTGTTCTGGGCGGCAGATTTTTCCACGCGTACTTTTGCGGCCTGCGGGTCGCTGGTCTCACGCGGCTGTACGGTGCTGACCGGCTTTAAAGGCGATGTACGATCAATGCTCATAGTCTTGTCCTCATTGAGGTTTTCCGGCGTAAAGGGCCAGATTTCTTCAGTCGTTGCTTATTTATCGGCAGCGGGCGCGAATTCTTTAAAAAGATTACAGGTTAATCAGAATATTCCCATCAGCGCCGACCGTACCGCTAACGATTTGCCCCGAGGACATGCGTACGCGGGCGCTTTGCGCCACCGCCGCATTATTAAGCGCCTGTCCTTCACCATTCACGCTAAACCCGTCGCCGTTGGCAATCACCTGGACGCGCTGGCCCGCCTTAACGCGCCATGCCTGGCGCAGCATTGTCAACTGAACGGGCTGGCCGGGGGCAAGATCGCGCAGGGTGATGGCGTCCTGCGCCTGGCTGATATCCAGCATTGTTCTGGGCGGCAGCTGATCGAGCCGACCGCGCGCCAGCTTCACGCTGCCGGGCGACAACGCGCCACCGCGCGCGACTGGCTGCGCCGCGACCACATAATTGCCCGTCGCCTGGACGTTCACCTGCAGATAGCGTTTCTCATTATTGCAGCGGGCGAGCACATTCACATTACCCCACAGTTTAGCACTGCCCGTCACGCTCAGGGCTGGCTGTTCGCAGGCGGGATAAAGATTCTGCGGGGTACGAATGGTCACCGCCACTTCATCGCTGAATCCCGCCAGCCTCTGGGCAAAAAAGGTGGTGAGCTGCGCCTGTAGATCCTGCGCCGTCACGAGCGGGCTTAAACAGAGTAGTGTCGCGGCTAAACCGCCTCGTAACGCCTTCATCACGGACTCCTGCCTGTCAGGGATTAAGTTGATGGCAGGATTTTACCCGTCTGGCGATTCTTTCAACGCAATAAATAGCGACGCATTTTGCGCTTATTCCAGCGATCGTGCGCGCGTAAGGCGATTTAAGCTGTTGGCTAAATAATTGTCATTTGTGGAGAAGCCATGCTCGACAAACTCGATGCCAACTTACGCTTTCAGCAAGAGGCGCTGAACCTGACCGCCCGGCGGCAGGAAATTCTATCCGCCAACATCGCCAATGCCGACACCCCCGGGTATCAGGCGCGCGATATTGATTTTGCCAGTGAACTGAAAAAAGTCATGGAGCGTGGACGGACCGAGGCAAGCGGCGTCTCGCTGGCGCTGACCTCAAGCCGCCACATTCCGGCGCAGGCTATCTCCGCCGCGCCAGAAGATCTGCTGTATCGCATTCCTGACCAGCCCTCTCTGGATGGCAACACCGTGGATATGGACCGCGAGCGGACCCAGTTCGCCGACAACAGCGTGAAATATCAGACAGGGCTGACCGTGCTGGGCGGACAAATCAAAAGCATGTTGACCGTACTGCAGGGGAATAACTAACCATGGCATTGCTGAATATTTTCGATATCGCCGGTTCGGCGATGGCTGCGCAGTCTCAGCGTCTGAACGTGGCAGCCAGCAACCTGGCCAACGCCGACAGCGTCACCGGCCCGGACGGACAGCCTTATCGCGCAAAGCAGGTCGTTTTTCAGGTCGATGCTCCGGTGGGGCAGGCAACCGGCGGCGTCAAAGTGGCCGGCGTTGTTGAAAGCCAGGCGCCGGACAAGCTGGTTTATGAACCCGGCAACCCGCTGGCCGACGCGAACGGCTACGTCAAGATGCCGAACGTCGATGTCGTGGGTGAGATGGTGAACACCATGTCCGCGTCGCGCAGCTATCAGGCGAACGTGGAAGTGCTCAACACCGTCAAGAACATGATGCTCAAAACGCTAACGCTCGGCCAGTAAGGAGACCCCCATGTCCATCGCGGTAAACATGAATGACGCCACCAGCGGCGTTAGCTCAACCAGCACAAGCAGCAACGGCTCATCGCTGACCACCAGCAGCGCTTCCGACCTGCAAAGCAGCTTTTTAACGCTGCTGGTCGCCCAGTTGAAAAACCAGGACCCGACCAACCCGTTACAGAACAATGAGCTGACCTCGCAGCTTGCGCAGATCAGCACCCTTAACGGTATTGAAAAACTCAACACCACGCTGGGCTCAATCTCCGGTCAGATTGATAACAACCAGTCAATGCAGGCCAGCACCCTGATTGGTCATGGCGTTATGGTGCCGGGCGCGACGGTACTGGCTGGCAACTCTACCACTACGCCATTTGGCGTCGAGCTGGAGCAGGCCGCCGAAAAAGTCACGGCCACCATCACCAATAAAGATAACGTCGTGGTGCAAACCATCGACCTTGGCGGTCTGAGCGCGGGCGTTCACACCTTTAGCTGGGACGGCAAGCTGACCGATGGCACCACCGCTATCGACGGTTCTTACAAAGTTTCCATCGCGGCAAGCACGGGCACCACGCAGCTGGTGGCGCAGCCGTTGCAGTATGCGGTTGTGCAGGCCGTAACCCGCACGGATGACGGCAGCAAGTTAGATCTGGGTACGTACGGTACTACTACGCTCGACGAAGTTCGGCAGATTATTTAAGCCTTAACACTTATCAGGAGTAAGTCATGGCCTTTTCTCAAGCGGTCAGCGGTCTGAATGCTGCGGCCACCAACCTCGATGTCATCGGTAACAACATCGCCAACTCCGCCACCTATGGCTTTAAATCCGGCACTGCGTCTTTCGCTGACATGTTCGCCGGTTCCAAAGTAGGCCTGGGCGTGAAAGTAGCGGGGATTACCCAGGATTTTAACGATGGCACCACCACTAACACCGGCCGCGGACTTGACGTCGCCATCAGCCAGAACGGCTTTTTCCGCGTCGTAGACGCCAACGGCTCTGTTTACTACAGCCGTAACGGCCAGTTCAAGCTGGATGAAAACCGCAATCTGGTCAACATGCAGGGCCTGGCGGTGACCGGCTATCCGGCAGCGGGCACGCCGCCGACCATTCAGCAGGGGGCGAACCCTACCGGGATCACTATTCCTAACACCCTGATGTCGGCGAAAACCACCACCACCGCAGCGATGCAGATCAACCTGAACTCCTCGGACGCCGTTCCGACCGTGGCTACCTTCAATCCGGAAAACTCCAGCAGCTTCAACAAAAAAGGCTCGATCACCGTCTTCGATACCCAGGGTAACGCCCATGACATGAACATCTATTATGTCAAAACCGCAAACAACAAATGGGATGTCTGGACGCAGGACGCCAGCGTAGCGGGCACCACGCCGGCAAAAGCGGCGCAGATGAGCTTTGATAACAACGGCAACCTGGAGGGTGTTTATAACTACACGGCAGGCGCGACCGCAGGCACCTGGAATCTGAGCACTACCGCAAACGCTAACCCGCAGATTCAGGTTACCACTGGCGCGCTGAACGGGGCAGTTCCCGCGAACTTCTCCCTGAGCTTCCTCAACTCAATGCAGCAGAACACCGGCGCCAACAACATCGTCGGCACCACCCAGAACGGCTACAGACCGGGCGACCTGGTGAGCTACCAGATTAACGATGATGGCACGGTGGTGGGCAACTACTCCAACGAGCAGAACCAGGTGCTGGGGCAAATCGTACTGGCAAACTTTGCCAACAACGAAGGCCTGCAGTCCGAAGGCGACAACATGTGGTCCGCCACCCAGGCCTCCGGCGTTGCGCTGCTGGGCACCGCGGGCACCGGCAACTTCGGCACGCTGACCAACGGCGCGCTGGAAGCCTCGAACGTGGACCTGAGTAAAGAACTGGTGAATATGATCGTCGCGCAGCGTAACTATCAGTCCAACGCGCAGACCATCAAAACCCAGGATCAGATCCTTAACACGCTGGTTAACCTGCGTTAATCGCCTGACGGGATGGCTTAATGGATCACGCAATATATACCGCGATGGGCGCTGCCAGCCAGACGCTGAACCAGCAGGCTGTGACCGCCAACAACCTGGCCAACGCCTCCACGCCGGGCTTTCGCGCCCAGCTCAACGCGCTGCGCGCGGTGCCGGTGGAAGGGCTCTCTCTGCCAACCCGTACGCTGGTAGTGGAGTCGACGCCGGGGGCGGATATGTCTCAGGGCGAGATGAACTACACCTCCCGCCCGCTGGACGTCGCACTCCAGCAGGATGGCTGGCTGGCGGTGCAGGGCGCGGACGGCAGCGAAGGATATACCCGTAACGGGAATATCCAGGTCAGCCCGACCGGGCAACTGACCATTCAGGGGCACCCGGTTATCGGCGAGGCGGGTCCTATCGCCGTACCGGAAGGCTCACAGGTAACCATCGCCTCTGACGGCACCATCTCCGCCCTGACGCCGGGCGATCCGCCCAATACCGTGTCGCCGGTGGGTAAGCTCAAGCTGGTGAAGGCGGATGGCAAAGAGGTGGTGCGCGGCGATGACGGGCTGTTTCGTCTGAGCCAGGCCGCTCAGGCCACCCGTGGCCCGGTTTTACAGCCCGATCCTGGCATCCGCGTCATGTCCGGCGTGCTGGAGGGCAGTAACGTAAAACCGGTGGCGGCAATGGCAGATATGATTGCCAGCGCCCGCCGCTTTGAAATGCAAATGAAGGTTATCGGCAGCGTGGATGAAAACGCGCAGCGCGCCAACCAGCTACTGTCCATGACCTGATAAACGGGAATTTTTATGATTGGTTCATTATGGATCGCGAAAACCGGCCTTGACGCACAGCAGACCAATATGGACGTTATCGCCAACAACCTGGCGAACGTCAGCACCAATGGTTTCAAACGTCAGCGCGCGGTATTTGAAGACCTGCTCTACCAGACCATTCGCCAGCCAGGCGCGCAGTCTTCTGAGCAGACTAACCTGCCTTCCGGCCTGCAGCTCGGCACCGGCGTGCGTCCTGTCGCCACCGAGCGTTTGCACAGCCAGGGTAACCTGTCCCAGACCAACAACAGCAAAGACGTTGCTATCAAAGGCGAGGGGTTTTTCCAGGTTCTGCTGCCGGACGGCACGTCCGCTTATACCCGTGATGGCTCGTTCCAGGTCGATCAGAACGGCCAGCTGGTTACCGCTGGCGGCTTCCAGGTACAGCCAGCAATCACCATCCCGGCCAATACCCTGAGCATTACCATTGGACGCGACGGTGTGGTGAGCGCGACCCAGCAGGGCGCGGCGGCGCCGGTGCAGGTTGGCCAGCTTAATCTGACCACCTTTATGAATGATACCGGTCTGGAAAGCATCGGCGAGAACCTGTACATCGAAACGCAGGCGTCGGGCGCGCCGAATGACTCCACGCCGGGTCTCAACGGCGCGGGTTTGCTGTACCAGGGGTTTGTTGAAACCTCCAACGTAAACGTGGCGGAAGAGCTGGTGAATATGATCCAGGTTCAGCGCGCTTATGAAATCAACAGCAAAGCGGTATCGACCACCGATCAGATGCTGCAGAAACTGACGCAACTCTAAGGGCTATCCGGCGCGGTAAACGCCGTGCCGGACCCCTGATTTCGAAGATGAATGTGATGCAAAAAAACGCCGCGGGCCGCTACCCCCTGTTAGCTTTACTGGCACTGACCCTCTCTGGCTGTGCCTGGGTTCCTTCAACGCCGCTGGTGCAGGGCGCGACCACCGCGCAGCCGACGCCGGGGCCGGTTCCCGTCGTCAACGGTTCGATCTATCAGAGCGCGCAGCCGATTAACTACGGCTATCAACCGCTGTTTGAAGATCGTCGCCCGCGTAACGTGGGGGATACGCTGACCATCGTTCTGCAGGAGAACGTCAGCGCCAGCAAAAGTTCATCTGCTAATGCCAGCCGCGACGGGAAAACCAGCTTCGGCATGGAGACCACGCCGCGTTATCTGGAAGGGCTGTTTGGCAATGCGCGGGCCGATATCGAAAGCGCCGGCAGCAATGGTTTTAACGGCAAAGGCGGCGCCAACGCCAGCAATACCTTTAACGGCACGCTCACCGTCACGGTCGATCAGGTGCTGATTAATGGCAATTTACATGTGGTGGGTGAAAAACAGATCGCCATCAACCAGGGCACTGAGTTCATCCGCTTCTCGGGTGTCGTGAACCCACGCACCATCAGCGGCAGCAATACCGTTCCGTCCACCCAGGTGGCGGATGCGCGCATCGAGTATGTCGGCAACGGCTATATCAACGAAGCGCAGAATATGGGCTGGCTGCAGCGTTTCTTCCTTAACTTATCGCCGATGTAACCGGGGTGAATTATGTTTAAATATCTGGCTGGAATCGCGCTTGCGCTGGTGGCGACCTTCGCCCAGGCTGACCGCATCCGGGACCTCACCAGTGTACAGGGCGTACGTGAAAACTCCTTAATCGGCTACGGGCTGGTGGTTGGCCTTGACGGGACGGGCGACCAGACCACCCAGACGCCGTTTACCACCCAGAGCCTGAATAACATGCTCTCGCAGATGGGGATCACCGTTCCGGCGGGCACCAACATGCAGCTCAAAAACGTGGCGGCGGTGATGGTCACCGCGCAGCTTCCCGCTTTTGGCCGCCAGGGGCAGACGATTGACGTTGTGGTCTCCTCAATGGGTAACGCCAAAAGCCTGCGCGGCGGTACGCTGCTGATGACGCCGCTGAAAGGGGTCGACAGTCAGGTCTACGCGCTGGCGCAGGGCAACATTCTGGTCGGCGGCGCGGGCGCGTCGGCGGGCGGGAGCAGCGTGGCGGTGAACCAGCTTAACGGCGGGCGCATCACCGGCGGCGCGGTCATCGAGCGCGAGCTTCCCTCTCAATTCGGCAACGGCAATACCATCAACCTGCAGCTGAACCAGGACGACTTTACCATGGCGCAGCAGATTGCCGACACCATCAACCGTCGCGGCATGGGCGGCGCGACCGCGCTCGATGCCCGTACCGTACAGGTGCGTGTGCCGACAGGCGGCAGCTCGCAGGTGCGGATGCTGGCCGATATCCAGAATCTCGAAGTGGGCGTTGCGCCGCAGGATGCCAAAATCGTCATTAACTCGCGCACCGGGTCAGTGGTCATGAACCGTGAGGTTACGCTGGATAACTGCGCCGTGGCGCAGGGCAACCTCTCCGTCACCGTCAACCAGAGCGCCAACGTCAGCCAGCCGAATACGCCGTTTGGCGGCGGCCAGACGGTCGTTACGCCGCAAACGCAGATTGACCTGCGCCAGAGCGGCGGTTCGCTGCAGAGCATCCGCTCCAGCGCCAACCTCAACAGCGTAGTGCGGGCGTTGAACGCCCTGGGCGCGACGCCGATCGATTTGATGTCTATTTTGCAGTCGATGCAGAGCGCGGGCTGCCTGCGCGCGAAGCTGGAGATTATCTGATGCTGACCGACAGCCGACTGATGACGAGCGCGGCATGGGACGCGCAGTCGCTAAATGAACTGAAAACCAAAGCGGGGCAGGACCCGCAGGCCAACCTGCGTCCGGTCGCCCGCCAGGTCGAGGGGATGTTCGTGCAGATGATGCTGAAAAGCATGCGCGACGCCCTGCCGAAAGACGGTTTGTTTAGCAGCGACTCAACGCGGCTGTACACCAGCATGTATGACCAGCAAATTGCCCAGCAGATGACGGCGGGCAAGGGGCTGGGGCTGGCGGATATGATGGTTCAGCAGATGGGGGGCGGCCAGGCCGCCGTCGAGCCCGGCGAACAGATCCAGCAGGTGCCGATGAAGTTCGATCTGCAGACCGTCAACACCCTGCAAAACCAGGCGCTGAATCAGATGGTACGCAAAGCGGTGCCGAAAGCGCCGGAAACCAACGATGTGCCGCTCAGCGGCGACAGCAAAGATTTCCTGGCCCAGCTTTCGCTGCCTGCGCGTCTCGCCAGTCAGCAAAGCGGCGTGCCGCATCATCTTATCCTGGCGCAGGCGGCGCTGGAGTCCGGCTGGGGTCAGCGGCAAATTCCCCGGGAAGATGGTCAGCCAAGCTTTAACATTTTTGGCATCAAAGCTACGTCAGGCTGGAAAGGGCCGACGACTGAAATCACCACCACGGAATACGAGAACGGCGAAGCGAAGAAGATCAAAGCGAAATTCCGCGTCTACGGCTCGTATCTGGAAGCGCTGTCCGACTATGTCGGCATGCTGACCCGCAACCCGCGCTATGCGGCGGTTACCACGGCGGCGACGGCGGAGCAGGGGGCGCAGGCGCTGCAAAGCGCCGGTTATGCGACCGATCCGAAGTATGCCCAGAAACTGACCAGCATGATTCAGCAGCTTAAATCAATGGGCGAGAAGGTCAGTAAAGCCTACAGCAATGACATTGAAAATCTGTTCTGAAATGACTCAAGTTCAGCTCAGGGTTGCCGATAATCGTTAGCAGGACTGATGTCTTAAAAGTTTAAAAGGAACCTCCATGAGTAGCTTGATTAACAGCGCCATGAGCGGGCTGAACGCAGCCCAGGCCGCGCTTAATACCACCAGTAATAACATTTCAAGTTATAACGTGGCGGGTTATACCCGTCAGACGACGGTGATCTCCGCGGCGAACAGTACGCTGGGCGCTGGCGGCTGGGTCGGCAACGGCGCTTACGTATCCGGCATACAGCGGGAATACGATGCGTTTATCACCAACCAGTTACGGGCGGCGCAGACGCAGAGCAGCGGCCTGACGACGCGCTATGAGCAGATGTCGAAAATTGACGATGTGCTTTCCGGCACGACTAATACGCTGTCGACGACCCTGCAAAGCTTTTTCTCCAGCCTGCAAACGCTGGTGAGCAACGCCGAAGATCCGGCGGCCCGCCAGAGCCTGCTCGGTAAAGCGGATGCGCTGGTTAACCAGTTTAAGGTGACCGATCAGTATCTGCGCGACCAGGACAAGCAGGTTAATATCTCTGTCGCCTCAAGCGTTGATCAGATCAATAACTACAGCAAGCAAATAGCCAACCTCAACAATCAGATCTCCCGTCTGACGGGCGTCGGCGCGGGCGCGTCGCCAAACGATCTGCTGGATCAGCGCGACCAGCTGGTCAGCGAGCTGAACAAAATTGTTGGCGTGGAAGTGAGCGTTCAGGATAACAATACCTTCAACGTCACCATGGCCAATGGCTATACGCTGGTGCAGGGCAGCAACGCCCGGCAGCTGGCGGCGGTGCCGTCAAGCGCCGACCCTTCCCGCACGACGGTGGCGTATGTCGACCCGATTGCCGGGAATATCGAAATCCCGGAAAAACTGATCAATACCGGCTCGTTGGGCGGGCTGCTCTCTTTCCGCGCCCAGGATCTGGACCAGGCGCGTAATACGCTGGGGCAGATGGCGCTCTCCTTCGCCGATGCCTTCAACACGCAGCACAAAGCGGGTTTTGACGCTAACGGCGATAAAGGGACCAACTTCTTTGCTGTCGGTAGCCCTTCCGCATTAAGCAATGGGAAAAATACCGGCGGCGCAACGCTGGCCCCCACGGTAGCGGACAGCACGCAGATCAAGGCCACGGATTACAACCTCACCTATGACGGTTCGAAATGGAACGTGACGCGTCTGGCGGACAACACCACCTTTACGGTGACGCCGACCGGCTCCAGTAACCTCTATTTCGACGGCCTGAAGGTGAAAGTCTCCGGCAGTGCCGATAAGAACGACAGCTTTACCGTCAAGCCGGTAGCGAATGCCATCGTGAATATGGACGTCGCTATTTCGGATGAATCAAAAATCGCCATGGCGGAGAGCGCGACCTCAGGCGAGAGCGATAACAAAAACGGCCAGGCGCTGCTTGACCTGCAGAACGCCAAAAAAGTGGGCGGCTCAAAAACCTTTAACGACGCCTACGCCGCGCTGGTCAGCTCTGTCGGCACCACGACCTCCACGCTGAAAACCAGCAGCACCACGCAGACCAACGTGGTGACGCAGTTGAGCAATCAGCAGCAGTCTATCTCCGGCGTCAACCTGGATGAGGAGTACGGCAACCTGCAACGCTATCAGCAATATTATCTTGCCAACGCGCAGGTGCTGCAGACCGCCAGCACGCTGTTCGATGCGCTGCTGAATATACGCTAAGTAAGAGGTGAGTGATGCGTATTAGTACTCAGATGATGTATGAACAAAACATGCGCGGTATTACCAGCTCGCAAAGCAAGTGGCTGGAATATGGCGAGCAGATGTCCACCGGACAGCGCGTGAATAAGCCTTCTGACGATCCTATTGCCGCCTCGCAGGCGGTGGTGGTTTCGCAGGCGCAGGAACAGAACGATCAATACAAACTGGCGCGGACTTTCGCTAACCAGAAAATTTCCCTGGAAGAGAGCGTACTGCAGCAGGCGACCGGCGCTATCACCGCCGCACACTCGTCAGTGGTCGCGGCCGCTAACGGCACCCTGAGCGACGATGACCGCGCCTCTATGGCGACGCAGCTGCAGGGGCTTCGCGATCAGCTGATGAACCTTGCCAACAGCACCGACGGTAATGGCCGCTATATTTTTGGCGGCTATAAAACCGCCGATGCGCCATTCGACGCGAAAACCGGCGCGTACAACGGCGGCACCGAAGCGATTACGCAAAAAGTGGATGCTGCCCGTACGATGGTAATTGCCCATACCGGCGATGAAGTGTTCAACCACATCAGCAGTAACGCCATTCCCGAGCCGGATGGTAAACCGTCGCAGACCAACGTCTTTAACATTCTGGACGATGCGATTAAGGCGCTGAATGTGCCCGTAGCCGGTAACGCCGCAGCGCAGGCCACATCTCAGGCGGCGCTGGATAAGGCGAACCGTGGGCTGAATAACGCCCTCAACAACGTCTCAAGCGTGCGTGCTGAACTGGGGACACAGCTGGATGAGCTGACCAAACTGGATACGCTGGGCGACGATCGCGCGCTGTCATTAAAAACGCAGATGAGCAGCCTGGTGGACGTAGACTGGAACGAGGCTATCTCCTCTTACACCATGCAGCAGGCGGCATTGCAGGCTTCTTACAAAGCATTCAGCGATATGCAGGGGATGTCTCTGTTCCAGCTGAATAAATAAGTTTTCATTTTGGACATGTCTGGAAACTGGAGCATGTTCGGTGTGCCCGCCCCGTAACCCGGAGCGGGCCTTTTTTTATCCTGGATTACGCATCCCGGCCTGTACGCGGCGGTTATCAAATACCCGGATAGCCAGCGCAACGAGCCCCGTCAGCGCCGCCAGCGCCACCACGCCTGACCAGCCCGCCATGCTGTAGACCTTACTTCCCAGCGCAGAGCCCGCCGCCATGCCGACAAAGACCACGGTGAACAGCAGCGCATTAAGCCTGCCACGCGCCTGCGGCTCCAGGCCATACACCAGATTCTGGTGCGCGACGAGGCTGGATTGCAGCCCCAGATCAAAGCCGATAGCCGACACCGCAATCACCGCCAGCTGAGCATGCGGCGGCAAAAACGGCAGGGTAAACATCAGCGCGAACGAGGCGGTTACCAGCATCGCGCCTAACTGCGTGACCTTTTCCGCGCCGACCTTATCCGCCAGACCACCGGCCAGCGGGGCGGCCAGCGCGCCAGCGGCACCGGCGATACCAAAGGTGCCCGCCACGGCGCTGCCAAGCTGATATTTCTCCAGCAGCATCACCGCAAGCGTTGACCAGAAGGCGCTAAAGGCGACAGATAAAAATCCCTGGGCGAAGGCGGCGCGACGCAGGGCAGGGTAACGCTGCCAGAGATGAGCCACTGATTTCATCAGCGCCGGATAGCTCAGCGTCGAATGGGTCGCAAAGCGCGGCAGCACAGACCACATCAGTACGCCAATAAATGCGATGCTGACGGCGGCTAGCTGGAACATCACCCGCCAGCCAAAAGCAGCACCGACAAAACCGCTTACCGTACGCGAAAGAAGTATACCCAGCAGCAGACCGGTCATTACCGTCCCGACGGTTTTACCCTGCTTGCCTGCCGGGGCGAGGATCGCCGCGGCGGGAACGATATCCTGCGCCATCGTGGCGGCCATGCCGATAAGCAGGCTCACCAGCAGCAGCGCCGGAAAGTGCGCGGTCAGGCTACAGACCAGCAGCAGCAGCGCCAGCGCCGCGCTTTTTAACAGTATTAAACGACGGCGATCGTAGCGATCCCCCAGCGGCAGCAGAAAGAGAATGCCCAGCGCGTAGCCCGCCTGGGTGAGCGTCGGCACCAGCCCCATGCCGTTAACCGTCAGGTGCAGGTCGCTGCCCATCAGCGGCAACAACGGCTGTGAATAGTAGATTGCGGCCACGCTAAAACCCGCCCCCAGCGCCAGCGCGAGGATTATCCACTGGCTGGCATGTAGGGGTTGTGAATGACGGTTCATTGTTTTACCTCGGGGTTTGTCTGAAAGAGTGTGACGCTATTTTTTACCTTTCCGGCGTAGCGCGGTAGCCAGCGCGGTGGTAAAACGGTTATACGTGAAACGTATAACGAGAGCTAAAATGGTGCGGACAGAACGTATAGACCGCGTTGACCTGATGCGCACGCTGGTGCGCATCGTAGAAGCCGGTTCGCTGTCGGCGGCAGCACGCCAGCTTAATACGACCCAGGCGACGGTCAGCCGCCGTCTGCAATCCCTTGAAACGCTGCTGGGGGTCAAGCTGCTGCTGCGTACAACCCATGCGATGAAACTGACTGACGATGGAGAGCGCTGCTACCAGCATGCGCGCAGGGTCATAGATGCCTGGCTTGCGCTGGAGGATGAACTCAGCCAGACCGAAGATGAGCCGGTTGGTATGCTGCGTGTCCGCGCCCCGCATGCGTTTGGTCAGCAACAGCTGCTGGTGCCGCTTACCCGCTTTCTTGAGCGTTATCCGCAGCTCACCGTGGAGTGGATGCTGAACGATAAATCGGTCAACTTCCTGAGTGACAATATCGACTGCGCCATCCGCGTGGGCGCGGAGGTGGACCCGGCGACCGTATCGGTACAGCTGGCGGAGGTGCCGCGTACGCTGGTGGCCGCCCCGGCTCTGCTGGCGCGCTTTCCCGCGGTGAAAACCCCGAAGCAGCTTGGCGAGATGCCGTGGGTGGCCCTGAGCAGCTTCTATCAGCATGAAATCGCGATAACCCACAGCCTTAGCGGCGAGCAGGCCCGGGTCGCCATCGCCCCGCGCCTCTATACTGACAGCCTCTACGCGGCGCGTAATACCGCCCTGGCTGGCCTCGGCGTGACGATTGTCTCAAGCTGGGCGGTGGAAGAGGATATCCAGCACGGCCTGCTGACGCCGCTGCTCCCGGAGTGGCAGATTGCGCCATTGCCTGTCCATCTGGTCTATCCCTGGGCGCGCTATTACCCGGCCCGTCTGCGGATGTTTCTGCAGCTGATGCGTGAAGTGATGCCCGGTCTGAGCGGGATGCGCCAGCCAGAATCGCGGGCATAAAAAAGCCGACCCGAAGGTCGGCTTGTTAACGCGGTACGTTATTCAACGCCCGGACGCGTGGCCGGCGCGCTGGCGGCATGGGTGGCGCTATGGCCGCCTGCGGAACCTTTACCTTCAAAGTTAAAGGCAGGGCGTACCCAGTCGCTTTGACGCGGCGCTTCCGGTACGTAATCCGGCGCGGGCGCTTTAGTCATTGGCGCTGTGGCATGGCTGACTGCTTTCACCTCAACAGGCTCGGCGGCTTTAACCACCGGCTCGGCGGCTGGCGTCTGCGGCTCAACGGGCACGTCGGCTGTTTCAACCGCCTGCTCAGCCGGTTGCGCTTGCGTCGCGGCCTGCTCTACTGGCGCTGCGACAGGCGCTGGCTGCGGTGCTTCGCGGGTCTGCTCCTCAGACGCCTGAACCGGCTCGCTTTCTGCTGGCTCGGCCGCCTGAGCGACTTCCTCAGCCACCGGACGATCTTCTTCGGCAATCAGCTCTGGCTGAGCGGCAACCGGTGCGGCAATCACCTCAGGATGGGTAGTGTCGACCGCAGCAGGTTGCGGCTCGATAACCGGCGCCTGCGGCGTAACCACAGTCGGCTCGTCCTCGGCAGCCGGAGTCTGCACAACCGGCTGCTGCTCCTGAGCGGTGACAAGCTGTGCTTCGGCTACCATCGGCGCGATATCGGCATCATGCTGCTCAGTAGCAACCTGCTGCTCCTGTACCTCATTTTGCGCACGGGGGACAGGATAACGAATCCACACCTTACCGGAAGCCATTTCCGGCGATGCGCAGGCAACGGCCAGCGGCATGGCGGACTGGGTCGGATAACGCTCATCACGATAGCGACGACGGCGCTGACCGCTCACGCGCAGGTGGCGCGGCGAACGACGAGAGCGACGCGGCATACCGGCGTTATCACGGTTTTCCGTTTCATCCTGCTCAGAGGCGGTATCCACAACGGCAGGCAGATCCCGTTTCGCAAGCTCGGTACGCGGGGCCGGAGCCTCGTTAACCTGCGGCTCAACGGCAACGGCCTCTTCCTGCGCAACCGGCGTCTGCGCGTCTTCAATACGCACTTTCTGAGCCAGCTGGCGCTGTTTACGACGCGGCAGCACCTGAACGCGCTCTTCCTGCTCGCTTTCAACCTGAGGCTGCTCTTCATGGTTCAGCGCCTGAACTTCTTTTTGCGCCTGACGTTTTTCATCGCTGTTACGGCGACGGTTACGCTCGCGACGCGGCTGCTGTTCATCGCGCTGCTTGCCTTTTTCAGCCTCTTCTACCACAACCGGCTGGCGGGCTTCGCGGGTCTCGGCGTTCTGCTGCGGTTTCTCACGACGGTTACGACGGTTCTCGTCGCGGCCTTCACGGGGTTCGCGGCCTTCGCCTTCGGCACGGTTGTCACGGCGCTCATTGCGATCGCGACGGTTGTTCTGACGCGGTTTACGGCGCTCAGACTGACGCTCCTGCTTCTCCTCTTTCTTCTCTTCCGCAACGGCGGCCGGGGCAGGGGTATCATTACCGGCAAAGAGGTTCTTGAGGGCAGTGAACAGGCGGCTCAGCAGGCCCGGCGCAGCAGGTGCTGGCGCGGTTGTTGTCTGAGCAGGGGCCTGATGCGGTTTTTCGACAGGCGCAGCGGGCGCTGGCGGCGCAGGCGGTACGTCCGGCATCACAAAGGTGGCCAGTGCCGGTTGTTCAGGGCGTTTACGCTCGGCGAACTCGTCCTCTGACGGCATCGCCATCTCTTCTTCATGCAGCTTCGGCAGCATGTAGCTGAGGGTAGAGGTCTCTTCGCCTTTACGTACGCGCAGCACCGAGTAGTGCGGCGTTTCCATCTGATCGTTCGGCACGATAACGCAGCGCACGCCGCCCTGACGGGCTTCGATAGCGCTCACCGCCGCCCGTTTTTCGTTCAGCAGATAGGAGGCAATCGGCACCGGAACGATGGCGTGCACTTCCTGGGTGTTCTCTTTCAGCGCTTCTTCTTCAATCAGACGCAGAATGGAGAGGGAGAGTGATTCGTTGTCGCGGATGGTGCCTGTGCCGCTACAGCGCGGGCAGACGTGGTGGCTGGATTCGCCAAGCGACGGGCTCAGGCGCTGGCGGGACATCTCCAGCAGGCCAAAGCGGGAAATATGGCTGATCTGAATACGCGCCCGGTCCTGACGCACCGCTTCGCGCAGGCGGTTTTCAACCGCACGCTGGTGGCGTACCGGGGTCATATCGATAAAGTCGATAACAATCAGGCCGCCCAGGTCACGTAGACGCAGCTGACGGGCAATCTCATCCGCCGCTTCCAGGTTGGTATTAAAGGCGGTCTCTTCGATATCGCCGCCGCGGGTTGCGCGCGCGGAGTTGATGTCGATAGCGGTTAACGCTTCGGTGGTATCAATAACGATGGAGCCGCCGGAAGGCAGACGCACTTCACGCTGGAAGGCGGATTCGATTTGCGACTCGATCTGATAGTGGCTGAACAGCGGAATTTCACCGGTGTACAGTTTGATTTTGCTGCTGAAATCCGGACGGCCCAGCGCGGCGATATGCTGACGCGCCATCTCCATCACTTTCGGATTATCGATAAGGATTTCACCGATATCCTGGCGCAGGTAATCGCGGAAAGCGCGCACGATGACGTTGCTCTCCTGGTGAATCAGGAACGGAGCAGGGCGGCTTTCGGCCGCTTTCTGGATAGCTTCCCAGTGCTTGAGGCGGAAGCTTAAGTCCCACTGCAAGGCTTCGGCGGACTTGCCCACGCCTGCGGTACGGACAATAAGGCCCATGCCGTCCGGCAGTTCAAGACTGGCCAGCGCCTCTTTGAGTTCGGTACGATCGTCGCCTTCAATACGACGGGAGATGCCGCCCGCGCGCGGGTTGTTCGGCATCAGCACCAGATAGCTCCCTGCCAGGCTGATAAAGGTAGTTAGCGCAGCGCCTTTGTTGCCGCGCTCTTCTTTATCAATCTGGACAATAACTTCCTGGCCTTCGCGCAATACATCTTTGATATTGGGGCGGCCATGAGCGTTGTAATGAGCGGGGAAGTATTCGCGGGCGATTTCTTTGAGGGGGAGGAAACCATGACGCTCGGCGCCGTAATCGACAAACGCGGCTTCAAGGCTGGGTTCAATGCGGGTGATTTTACCTTTATAGATGTTCGCTTTTTTCTGTTCGTGTCCTGGGCTTTCGATATCCAGATCGTACAGGCGCTGCCCATCCACAAGGGCGACACGCAACTCTTCTTGCTGAGTTGCGTTGATTAACATTCTTTTCATCGTAACTTACTCATTATTCTTACATTGACGACTAAGCTGCGGGCATAGTGACGCCTTTCCGGGGTGAACCGATGGCCTCGTGACTGTTCACGTCGCCAACCTCACGGTTGTCGCTCGCTTAAGAGGCGCAGTGTGTCGGTTGCCTGTATTTCCTGTGGAAAACACAGCGCAATTATCTGGGGAACAGCCTGGGAAAACTCTCCAGAGAAGATTCCATCTACCGGTAAGGACTGCAACCCGCAGCCCGCTAACTGCCTGAAAGTCCAATACGTCTTACGCCATTGCTGCGTGTATGGTCGGACAGGCAAAACTGGTCATTCCGCAAAATTGCTTGTTTTAACAAGATTCAACACGGAAAACTGCAACATTATTCCTTGCGAACCTTCTTATAGCAAGCGCACTTTTACCTTTTATCACCCGGTTACTCACAGTTTTTTCACTTTTGTCTGGTGATTGGTTTATTAACCACCAGTACGGTGATAAACGAAGCCGCGCGAGTTCAAAAGTAAATATAAGCACAGAAAAATGAGTGGCGCTATTGTGCGACGCTATTTAGAATCGCCTCCCATGAAAACTGAGACTCCATCCGTAAAAATCGTTGCTATTACCGCTGATGAAGCGGGGCAACGCATCGACAACTTTTTGCGCACCCAGTTAAAAGGGGTGCCGAAGAGCATGATTTACCGCATTTTGCGTAAAGGCGAGGTGCGGGTGAATAAAAAACGCATCAAGCCTGAATATAAGCTCGAAGACGGCGATGAGGTCCGTATTCCGCCCGTTCGCGTAGCGGAAAAAGAGGAAGACGCCGTTTCGCCGCATCTGCAAAAAGTGGCGGCGTTAAGCGATGTTATTCTTTATGAAGACGATCATATTCTGGTGCTGAATAAGCCTTCCGGAACTGCGGTTCATGGCGGCAGCGGCTTAAGCTTCGGCGTGATTGAGGGGCTGCGGGCGCTGCGCCCGGAGGCGCGTTTTCTGGAGCTCGTGCATCGTCTCGACCGCGATACCTCCGGCGTGCTGCTGGTCGCGAAAAAGCGCTCTGCGCTACGCGCGCTTCATGAGCAGCTGCGCGACAAAGGCATGCAGAAAGATTACCTGGCGCTGGTGCGCGGGCAGTGGCAGTCTCACGTCAAAGTCGTGCAGGCGCCGCTGCTGAAAAACATTCTGCAAAGCGGCGAGCGTATTGTTCGCGTTAACAGCGAAGGCAAACCGTCTGAGACGCGCTTTAAGGTGGAAGAGCGCTACGCCTTCGCCACGCTGGTGCGCTGCAGTCCGGTGACCGGGCGTACCCATCAGATTCGCGTTCATACGCAGCATGCAGGCCATCCTATCGCTTTTGATGACCGCTACGGCGACCGTGAATTCGATAAGCAGCTTGCCGGCACGGGGCTGTCGCGCCTGTTCCTGCACGCGGCGGCGCTCAAGTTTACCCACCCCGGCACCGGGGAAGTGATGCGCATTGAAGCGCCGCTTGATAATGGCTTAAAACGCTGTCTTGCAGCGTTACGCAATAGCGCCTGAGACGTTGCGGGCGGCGTGATGCCGCCCGTACCTTATGCGGTAAGGGGGTTGTAGTGCTCCCGGCGCAGCATCTGGCAGAGGGCAATCAGCGGCAGCCCAACCAGCGTGTTAGGGTCGCGGCCATCGAGTTTCTCAAACAGCGCAATCCCCATTCCCTCACTTTTAAAACTACCGGCACAGTTAAGCGGACGCTCTTTACGGATATAGTCGTCGATCTCCTGCTCGCTTAAATGACGGAAGTGCACGTCGAAAGGTTCACACTCCGTTTGCAGATGGCCGCTGGCGCTATTATAAAGCGCCAGACCGGTATAAAAGGTTACGATGCAACCGCGCGCTTTCATTAATTGAAGACGCGCGTTTTCTTCGCTGTGCGGCTTGCCGGTTATTTCACCGTCGATCACGCAAACCTGATCGGAGCCTATAATCAAATGCGCGGGGAAGCGGGCGGCCAGCGACTGCGCTTTCTCCTGCGCCAGACGCTGCACCAGCTGACGCGGAGACTCGCCCGGCCGTGGGGTTTCATCGACCTCTGGCGCGGCGCACTCAAAAGGCAGGCCGAGTTTTTCCAGCAGCGTGCGGCGGTAGACCGAAGTGGAGGCAAGAACGAGATTTGGCATATTTTTATCACCAGATATAGCGTAACAGTGCCAGCCATTTTAAACTACAGGCCGCAATGTGTGCGAATAAATGGCAAAAGGCAGCCCGGGGTTGCCTTTTTCTTTGACTCTATGACATTACAAAGTTAATATGCGCGCCCTATGCAAAAGGTAAAATTACCCCTGACTCTCGATCCGGTTCGCACGGCTCAAAAACGCCTCGATTATCAGGGCATTTATATGCCCGATCAGGTTGAGCGTGTCGCCGAATCAGTAGTCAGTGTGGACAGTGATGTAGAATGCGCTATGTCGTTCGCTATCGACAACCAACGTCTCGCCGTCATTACAGGCGATGCGAAGGTCACGGTATCACTCGAATGTCAGCGTTGCGGTAAGCCATTCAGCCATCAGGTTCACACAACGTATTGTTTTAGTCCCGTCCGTTCCGACGAACAGGCTGAAGCACTGCCGGAAGCGTACGAGCCGATTGAGGTTAACGAATTCGGTGAAATCGATCTGCTGGCAATGGTAGAAGATGAAATCATCCTCTCCCTGCCGGTAGTTCCGGTGCATGATTCTGAACACTGTGAAGTGTCCGAGGCGGACATGGTCTTTGGTGAATTGCCTGACGAAGCGCAAAAGCCAAACCCATTTGCCGTATTAGCCAGCTTAAAGCGTAAGTAACAGGTGTTCCCTGTTTTGCAGGGATGAACCGTAATTGAGGAGTAAGGTCCATGGCCGTACAACAGAATAAACCAACCCGTTCCAAACGTGGCATGCGTCGTTCCCATGACGCGCTGACCGCAGTCACCAGCCTGTCTGTAGACAAAACTTCTGGTGAAACCCACCTGCGTCACCACATCACCGCCGACGGTTTTTACCGCGGTCGCAAGGTAATCACTAAGTAATCGCGCCGCGCTCTTTCGCTTGCGCTGCGTGAGAGAAAGGGTCCAAGCGTGATAGAACTTAGTGAGGATTTCCCCGTGTAAGCGGGGAGATACCGATACCTTGGCTCGTCTAACCCTGGCGTTAGATGTCATGGGGGGCGATTTTGGCCCTTCCGTGACGGTGCCTGCAGCTTTGCAGGCACTGACTTCTAATTCGCATCTTAATCTTCTTTTGGTCGGCGATCCCGACGCTATCACACCATTGCTCGCTAAAGCTGATTTCGAGCAGCGTTCGCGCTTGCTCATTGTTCCTGCACAGTCAGTTATCGCCAGCGATGCGCGTCCTTCGCAGGCTGTCCGCAATAGTCGCGGCAGCTCAATGCGGGTGGCGCTGGAGCTTGTAAAAGAAGGGCGTGCCGGCGCCTGCGTCAGCGCCGGGAATACCGGCGCGCTGATGGGGCTGGCAAAAATGCTGCTCAAGCCTATCGAGGGTATTGAGCGCCCGGCGCTGGTGACGGTATTACCGCATCAGCTCAAGGGCAAAACCGTGGTGCTCGATCTGGGCGCCAACGTTGATTGCGACGGCAAAATGCTGGCGCAGTTTGCGGTAATGGGCGCCGTAATGGCGGAAGAGATCGTCGGGATCGCCAATCCCCGCGTGGCCCTGCTCAATATTGGCGAAGAGGAGACCAAGGGGCATGAAAGTATTCATGCCGCCGCTGCTCTTCTGAAATCGGTTCCGGGCATTAACTATATTGGTTATCTCGAAGCGAATGAATTACTCACCGGCAAAACCGATGTGCTGGTTTGTGATGGTTTTACGGGCAACGTCACATTAAAAACGATGGAAGGCGTTGTCAGAATGTTTCTTTCACTGCTGAAATCTCAGGGTGAGGGTAAAAAACGGTCGTGGTGGCTGATTTTATTAAAACGTTGGTTACAAAAAAGCCTGAGCAGGCGATTCAGTCACCTCAACCCCGACCAGTATAATGGCGCCTGTCTGTTAGGATTGCGCGGCACGGTGATTAAGAGTCATGGTGCGGCCAATCAGCGAGCCTTTACCGTCGCGATAGAACAGGCAGTGCAGGCGGTGCAGCGGCAAGTTCCCAAGCGAATTGCCGCTCGCCTGGAATCTGTGTTACCGGAAAAGACTGAGCGTACATGCATACAAAGATTATTGGTACCGGCAGCTATCTGCCTGAACAAGTACGAACTAACGCCGATCTGGAGAAGATGGTGGATACGTCTGACGAGTGGATTGTCACCCGTACAGGGATCCGTGAACGCCGCATCGCCGCGCCTGATGAAACGGTTTCTACCATGGGTTATGAAGCCGCTAAGCGCGCGCTCGACATGGCTGGCGTCAGCGCTGAAGATATTGGCCTGATCATTGTCGCTACCACCTCTGCGACCCATGCTTTCCCAAGCTCTGCCTGTCAGGTTCAGAGCATGCTTGGCATCAAAGGCTGCCCGGCGTTTGACGTTGCCGCAGCCTGCGCGGGCTTTACTTACGCGCTGAGCATCGCCGATCAGTATGTTAAATCCGGCGCGGTAAAAAATGCGCTGGTTATCGGTTCTGACGTGCTGGCGCGCACCTGCGACCCGGAAGATCGCGGGACGATTATTATTTTTGGCGACGGCGCTGGCGCGGTCGTGCTTGGCGCATCCGAAGAACCCGGTATCATCTCCACGCATCTTCATGCTGACGGCAGCTACGGCGCGCTTCTGACGCTGCCTAATGCCGATCGCGTGAACCCGGAAAGCTCCATCTACCTGACCATGGCGGGCAACGAGGTCTTCAAAGTGGCGGTCACCGAACTGTCCCGCATCGTTGAAGAGACCCTTGCCGCGAATAATCTTGAGCGTAGCGCGCTCGACTGGCTGGTGCCGCACCAGGCTAACCTGCGGATCATTAGCGCGACGGCGAAAAAACTGGGTATGTCGATGGACAACGTTGTGGTGACCCTGGATCGTCACGGCAACACCTCCGCGGCGTCCGTTCCCTGCGCGCTGGACGAAGCCGTTCGCGATGGCCGCATTAAGAAAGGCCAACTGATTCTGCTGGAAGCCTTCGGCGGTGGTTTCACCTGGGGTTCCGCGCTGGTTCGTTTCTAGTATCAAGGATATAAACATGACGCAATTTGCATTTGTGTTCCCGGGACAGGGCTCCCAGGCTGTGGGTATGCTGGCCGATATGGCGGCCAGTTACCCGGTTGTTGAAGAGACGTTTCGTGAGGCCTCCGCTGCGCTGGGTTACGACCTTTGGGCGTTAGTCCAGCAAGGGCCTGCGGAAGAGCTGAACAAAACCTGGCAGACTCAGCCTGCGTTATTGACCGCCTCCGTGGCGTTATGGCGCGTATGGCAGCAGCAGGGCGGTAAAACGCCTGCGCTGATGGCAGGCCACAGTCTCGGTGAATACTCTGCGTTAGTTTGTGCGGGCGTCATTGCCTTTGCTGATGCGGTGCGTCTGGTTGAGCTGCGCGGTAAGTTCATGCAGGAAGCGGTGCCGGAAGGCACAGGCGGCATGTCGGCCATTATTGGTCTGGACGACGCCGCGATTGCTAAAGCCTGCGAAGAGTCTGCCGAAGGGCAGGTGGTTTCTCCGGTTAACTTCAACTCGCCGGGCCAGGTGGTCATCGCCGGTCATAAAGAGGCGGTTGAACGCGCAGGCGCTGCCTGTAAAGCCGCAGGCGCCAAACGTGCGCTGCCGCTGCCGGTAAGCGTGCCGTCACACTGCGCGCTGATGAAACCTGCTGCGGAAAAACTGGCCGCCGAGCTGCAAAAAATCACTTTTAACGCGCCGACTGTTCCGGTCGTGAACAACGTCGACGTGAAGTGCGAAACCACGCCGGAAGCGATTCGTGACGCGCTGGTTCGCCAGCTCTACAGCCCGGTACAGTGGACCAAAACCGTTGAGTTTATGGCCTCTCAGGGCATTGAGCATCTGTATGAAGTAGGACCGGGCAAGGTGCTGACCGGTCTGACCAAACGTATTGTTGATACCCTGACTGCGTCTGCGCTCAACGAGCCTGCCGCGATGTCAGAGGCACTTGCGCAATAAAAGAGGAACACCATGAGTTTTGAAGGAAAAGTCGCGCTGGTTACCGGTGCAAGCCGTGGCATTGGCCGCGCCATTGCGGAGACCCTGGTCGCTCGCGGCGCAAAGGTTATCGGCACAGCTACCAGTGAAAATGGTGCTCAGGCCATCAGCGAATATCTGGGTGCGAACGGTAAAGGTCTGATGCTGAATGTGACCGACCCTGCATCTATCGAATCGGTACTGGAAAATATTCGTGCCGAGTTTGGCGAAGTGGATATTCTGGTAAATAATGCCGGTATCACTCGTGATAACCTGTTGATGCGCATGAAAGACGATGAGTGGAACGATATCATCGAAACAAACTTGTCATCAGTTTTCCGTCTGTCAAAAGCGGTGATGCGCGCTATGATGAAGAAACGTCATGGACGCATCATCACAATCGGTTCTGTGGTTGGTACCATGGGAAATGCAGGTCAGGCCAACTACGCTGCGGCGAAAGCGGGGCTGATCGGCTTTAGTAAATCGCTGGCGCGTGAAGTTGCGTCCCGCGGTATTACTGTGAACGTTGTTGCTCCGGGTTTCATTGAAACGGACATGACGCGTGCGCTGTCTGACGATCAGCGTGCGGGTATTCTGGCGCAAGTTCCTGCGGGCCGTCTTGGCGGCGCTCAGGAGATCGCCAGTGCGGTTGCATTTTTAGCTTCTGACGAAGCGGGTTACATCACTGGTGAAACCCTGCACGTCAACGGCGGAATGTATATGGTTTAACCACGAAGAAATTTATTTGCGTTATATGGGCAAAAAGCCGCAAAATAGCGTAAAATCGTGGTAAGAACTGCCGGGATTTAGTTGCAAATTTTTCAACATTTTATACACTACGAAAACCATCGCGAAAGCGAGTTTTGATAGGAAATTTAAGAGTATGAGCACTATCGAAGAACGCGTTAAGAAAATTATCGGCGAACAGCTGGGCGTTAAGCAGGAAGAAGTTACCAACAATGCTTCCTTCGTTGAAGACCTGGGCGCTGATTCTCTTGACACCGTTGAGCTGGTAATGGCTCTGGAAGAAGAGTTTGATACTGAGATTCCGGACGAAGAAGCTGAGAAAATCACCACCGTTCAGGCAGCCATTGATTACATCAACGGTCACCAGGCGTAAGTGAACATCTCCAGGCGGTCGTTCGACCGCCTGAGTTTTATCCTTTTTCCCACGAATCTTAATCTTTTTTCCCTCCCTGGAGGACAACCGTGTCTAAGCGTCGTGTAGTTGTGACCGGACTGGGCATGTTGTCTCCTGTCGGCAATACCGTAGAGTCTACCTGGAAAGCTCTCCTTGCCGGTCAGAGTGGCATCAGCCTGATCGACCATTTCGATACTAGCGCCTATGCAACGAAATTTGCTGGCTTAGTAAAGGATTTTAACTGTGAAGACATCATCTCGCGCAAAGAGCAGCGCAAGATGGATGACTTTATTCAATATGGAATTGTCGCTGGCGTTCAGGCCATGCAGGATTCTGGCCTTGAAGTGACTGAAGAGAACGCTTCCCGCATTGGCGCCGCTATCGGCTCCGGCATTGGCGGTCTCGGTCTGATAGAAGAGAACCACAGTTCCCTGGTGAAAGGTGGGCCGCGCAAAATCAGCCCGTTCTTTGTTCCTTCGACGATTGTTAACATGGTGGCAGGTCATCTCACCATCATGTTTGGCCTGCGTGGGCCGAGTATTTCAATTGCCACTGCCTGTACTTCCGGCGTGCACAATATTGGCCACGCGGCGCGTATTATTGCTTATGGCGATGCTGACGCGATGCTGGCAGGCGGGGCAGAAAAAGCCAGTACGCCTCTTGGCGTAGGTGGTTTTGGCGCAGCGCGCGCTCTCTCTACCCGCAACGATAATCCGCAGGCGGCAAGCCGCCCCTGGGATCAGGATCGTGACGGCTTCGTCCTCGGCGATGGCGCAGGTATTATCATGCTCGAAGAGTATGAGCATGCGAAAAAGCGCGGTGCGAAGATTTATGCAGAAATCATCGGTTTCGGCATGAGCAGCGACGCCTACCATATGACGTCACCGCCGGAAAACGGCGCGGGCGCAGCGTTGGCGATGGTGAACGCTATCCGCGATGCCGGTATCGAACCGGGCCAGATTGGCTACGTCAACGCGCACGGCACCTCGACGCCTGCGGGCGACAAAGCAGAAGCGCAGGCGGTTAAGGCAGTCTTTGGTGATGCCGCCCGCAGCGTGATGGTGAGTTCGACCAAGTCCATGACCGGTCACCTGCTTGGCGCGGCGGGCGCGGTTGAGTCAATCTACTCAATCCTTGCGCTGCGCGATCAGGCCGTTCCGCCAACCATCAACCTGGATAATCCCTCTGAGGGTTGCGACCTGGACTTTGTACCGCACGAAGCGCGCCAGGTCAGCGGAATGGAGTACACGCTGTGTAACTCCTTCGGCTTTGGCGGCACCAACGGTTCACTGATCTTCAAAAAGGTCTGATCCGCGTCTGCGGGTTGCTAAAAAAGGTCCGCCCGGCGGGCCTTTTTTTATTCGGTTTTCTCCGCTTGTCCCTGCCTGTTCATCCTGCCACACTAACCGCCCACGGATAAGGAGCGACTATGTTCTTGATTAATGGCCGCGAGCAGGATTGTCTCAACGCGAGCGACAGAGCCATACAGTTTGGCGACGGCTGTTTTACCACGGCGCGAGTAACCGCCTCGCGGGTAGATCTGTTGCCGGAACATCTTCACCGTCTGCAGAGGGCATGCGAAAGGCTCTTTATCGACTTTTCTGACTGGGCGCTTCTGGAAGACGAGATGTGCCGCCTGGCCGCCATGCAGAAGGACGGGGTGCTGAAGGTTATACTGAGCCGCGGTACGGGCGGGCGGGGCTATGCCGTCTCCGGCTGCGACTCGCCGACGCGGCTTTTGCGGGTCAGTGCGCTGCCTGCGCACTATACGCGCTGGCGGGAAGAGGGCGTGACGCTCTCCTTAAGCCCGATACGGCTGGGGCGAAACCCGGCTCTGGCAGGCATTAAGCACCTTAACCGGCTGGAACAGGTGCTGATTCGCCGCTATCTTGAGCAAACGCAGTGCGATGAAGCGCTGGTTCTTGACAGTGAAGGGTGGCTTACGGAATGCTGTGCCGCGAATATTTTCTGGCGCGAAGGCCGGCGCGTTTTTACGCCCCGTCTCGACCAGGCAGGCGTTGATGGCATTATGCGCCGGTATTGTTTAGAAAAGCTGGCCTGCGCCGGCTATCGCGTTGTTGAACTCAATGCGCCACCCCAGGCGCTGAAAACGGCCGATGAGGTCGTTATTTGTAACGCATTAATGCCCGTGGTTCCGGTTCGCGCCTGGGAAGCGCTGAACTGGTCGTCACGGGAGATGTATCACTTGTTAGCCCCTCTTTGCGAGCACCCACAATCGTCATGAAAAAAATGTTGCGCTTTGTTCTTCTGCTACTGCTAATCATGGTTGTTGCCGCGGGCGTCGGTATCTGGAAAGTTCGCCATCTGGCAGACAGTAAACTTCTTATTAAAGAAGAGACGATATTTACGCTCAATGCCGGCACCGGCCGCGTCGCGCTCGGCGAGCAGCTATACGCAGAAAAAATCATTAATCGCCCGCGCGTCTTCCAGTGGCTGCTGCGTGTCGAACCGGATCTCTCTCATTTCAAAGCTGGAACCTACCGCTTTACCCCGACGATGACGGTACGTGAGATGCTGCAGTTACTGGAGAGCGGTAAAGAGGCGCAGTTCCCTTTACGCCTGGTCGAAGGGATGCGTCTGAGCGACTACCTCGCGCAGCTGCGCGACGCTCCCTGGATCAAACACACCCTGAAAGATGACAGCTACGCCGCGGTTGCCGAAGCGCTGGGGCTGGAACATGCCGACCAGGTTGAAGGCTGGTTCTGGCCGGATACGTGGATGTATACCGCGAATACAACGGATGTGGCTCTGCTCAAGCGCGCCCATCAGAAAATGGTGCGTGCCGTAGACAGCGAGTGGGAAGGGCGCATGGAAGGGCTTCCCTACAAAGATAAAAATGCGCTGGTCACCATGGCGTCGATTATCGAAAAAGAGACGGCGGTCGCCAGCGAGCGTGACAGGGTTGCATCCGTCTTTATAAACCGCCTGCGTATAGGTATGCGCCTGCAGACGGACCCAACGGTTATCTACGGCATGGGCGAGCGCTATAATGGTAAGCTGTCGCGCGCGGACCTTGAAACGCCCACCCCTTATAACACTTACATTATTGACGGATTGCCGCCGGGCCCTATCGCCACACCGGGCGAGGCCTCCCTTAAAGCGGCTGCCCATCCGGCAAAAACGCCTTATCTCTATTTTGTCGCTGACGGCAAAGGCGGGCATACATTTAATACCAACCTCGCCGGACACAACCGCTCGGTGCAGGCCTGGTTAAAAGCGCTTAAGGAAAAAAATGACCAGTAAATACATTGTCATTGAAGGGCTGGAAGGTGCCGGGAAAACTACGGCGCGGGATGTCGTGGTTGAGACGCTGCAACAGCTTGGCGTCGAAGAGATAGCCTTTACCCGCGAGCCTGGCGGCACGCAGCTGGCAGAGAAATTACGCAGCCTGGTGCTGGATATTCGCTCGGTAGGCGATGAAACCATTACCACGAAGGCGGAAGTATTGATGTTCTATGCCGCCCGCGTACAGCTGGTGGAAACCGTCATTAAACCGGCGTTATCCCGCGGATGCTGGGTAATCGGCGATCGTCACGACCTCTCAACCCAGGCGTACCAGGGGGGCGGACGCGGCGTCGATCGCACGATGCTGGCAACGCTGCGTGACGCCGTGCTGGGTGATTTTCGCCCGGACCTGACGCTCTATCTTGATGTGACCCCTGAGGTAGGGCTAAAGCGCGCCCGCGCCCGTGGCGAGCTGGATCGGATAGAGCAGGAGTCCTATGACTTTTTTAATCGCACCCGCGCACGCTACCTTGAACTGGCGGCGCAGGATCCGAGCATTCGCACCATCGACGCCACCCAGTCCCTTGAGGCGGTCATTGCCGCTGTTCGCCAGACGGTCACGGCCTGGGTACAGGAGCAGGCGGCATGAGATGGTACCCGTGGCTCCGGTCCGATTATGAACAACTGGTCGCCAGTTATCAGGCCGGGCGCGGACACCACGCGCTCTTAGTGCACGCGCTGCCGGGAATGGGCGACGAGGCGCTGATTTACGCCCTCAGCCGTTACTTGCTCTGCCAGAACCCGCAAAATGCGAAAAGCTGCGGCCACTGCCGCGGCTGCCAGCTGATGCAGGCGGGTACACATCCTGACTATTACCCGCTGGCGCCGGAGAAGGGCAAAACAACGCTGGGTATCGATGCGGTGCGCGAAGTCAGCGAGAAACTCTATGAACGCGCCCGTCTTGGCGGTGCTAAAGTTGTCTGGATTGCGGACGCGGCGTTATTAACCGACGCGGCGGCCAACGCCCTGCTCAAAACGCTGGAGGAGCCGCCGCGGGAGACCTGGTTTTTACTGGGCTGCCGCGAGCCTGCGCGCCTGTTGGCCACGCTGCGTAGCCGCTGCCGACTGCACCATCTTGCTCCGCCAGCCGAAAGCTACGCCTGCGCGTGGCTGGCGCGCGAGGTCTCTGCGTCGCAGGAGGCGATCGTGAGTGCGTTGCGCCTGTGCGGCGGCGCGCCAGGTGCTGCAGAGCAGCTACTGCAGCAGGCGAATCTGGCGTCGCGGCAGGCGCTGTGTCAGGGCCTTGAAAAGGCCCTGACGGATGGGGACTGGCTTGCGCTGCTTCCCCTACTTAATCATGAGCAGGTAGCGGAGCGTCTGCACTGGACCGCCGCGCTGCTGCTGGACGCGTTAAAAGTGCAGCAGCACGCCACGCTTCTGACCAATATGGACGCTGTGGCGCTGGTACATCACCTTGCCGCCCGGCTCAGCAGCGCCACGCTACAGGCCAGCCTGCAGGCTGTGGTGGAGTGCCGGGAACAGCTGCTGTCTGTCGTTGGCGTCAATCGTGAACTCCTGCTTACCGACCTTTTACTGCGTATCGAACGTTTTCTGCAGCCCGGCGCGACCCTGCCGGTATCGCATCTTTAAAGAGAGACATTATGTTTTTAGTCGACTCCCACTGCCATCTTGATGGCCTTAATTATCAGGATCTACACCAGGACGTAGATGATGTCATGCAAAAAGCCGCCAGCAGAGGGGTGAAGTTTTGCCTGGCGGTGGCCACGACGCTGCCCGGGTATCGCGCCATGCGCGAGAAAGTGGGTGAGCGCGATGACGTGGTTTTCTCCTGCGGCGTGCATCCCCTTAATCAGGATGAAACCTTTTTGGTGGAAGATCTGCGTCGTCTTGCCGCCGAAGAGGGCGTAGTGGCGATGGGCGAGACGGGGCTTGATTATTTTTATACCCCGGAAACAAAGGCGCGCCAGCAGGCTTCGTTTCGTGAGCATATCCGTATTGGGCGCGAGCTGAATAAGCCGGTGATTGTGCATACCCGTGATGCGCGCGCTGATACCCTGGCCATCCTGCGAGAAGAAAAGGTGACGGACTGCGGTGGCGTACTACACTGTTTCACGGAAGACCGGGAAACAGCGGGCCAACTGCTGGATATGGGGTTTTATATCTCCTTCTCCGGGATTGTGACCTTTCGCAATGCCGAGCAGCTGCGTGATGCGGCGCGCTATATTCCGCTGGATCGCCTGCTGGTGGAGACCGACTCGCCGTACCTGGCGCCGGTTCCGCATCGCGGCAAGGAGAACCAGCCCGCGTTTACCCGCGATGTGGCTGACTATATGGCGGTGTTAAAAGGCGTTTCGGTTGAAGAGCTGGCGCAGCAAACCACGCAAAATTTCGCTACGCTGTTCCATATCGATCCCGCCCGCCTGCAATCCGCCTGATTTTCTGGCTTATTTTAGTACTCGTAATTAATAAGTAATAAGAGTAAAGTTCACCGCCACAAAAGGGGCGGTGACGCGCTTTTTTGACACATTCAGTAACGAGTTGAGTCATTCTGTGAAAGTTTAGTCGGAGCTGCTGGCTGAAACGTGATAGCGGTCAAACAAACTTTTTCGGATTTATTTTACTCTGTGTAATAAATAAAGGGCACTTAGATGTCCTGTTCACAGCACGGTTCTCCCCCCGTGCGAATGCGCAAAAGCGTAAAAAAAGCACTAATACTCAGGAGCACTCTCAATATGTTCAAGAATGCATTTGCTAACCTGCAGAAGGTCGGTAAATCGCTGATGCTGCCAGTATCCGTACTGCCTATCGCAGGTATCCTGCTGGGCGTCGGTTCCGCAAACTTCAGCTGGCTGCCGGAAGTGGTTTCTCATGTTATGGCGGAAGCAGGCGGTTCTGTTTTTGCTAACATGCCGCTGATCTTCGCCATCGGCGTAGCTCTGGGCTTTACTAATAACGACGGCGTTTCCGGTCTTGCCGCCGTGGTGGCCTACGGCATCATGGTGAAAACCATGGCTGTGGTCGCGCCGCTGGTACTGCATTTACCTGCGGAAGAAATTGCGGCTAAGCACCTGGCGGATACCGGGGTTCTCGGCGGTATCATCGCGGGCGCTATTGCGGCGTATATGTTCAACCGCTTTTATCGCATCAAGCTGCCTGAGTATCTGGGCTTCTTCGCCGGTAAGCGCTTCGTTCCGATTATCTCCGGTCTGACGGCGATTATTTTCGGCGTGGTTCTTTCCTTCATTTGGCCGCCGATCGGTAGCGCAATCCAGACGTTCTCCCAGTGGGCTGCTTACCAGAACCCGGTTGTCGCGTTTGGTATCTATGGCTTCATTGAGCGCTGCCTGGTACCGTTCGGTCTGCACCATATCTGGAACGTTCCTTTCCAGATGCAGATCGGTGAATTCACCAACGCAGCAGGCCAGGTATTCCACGGCGATATCCCGCGTTATATGGCAGGCGACCCGACCGCAGGTAAACTGTCTGGCGGCTTCCTGTTCAAAATGTACGGTCTGCCGGCTGCCGCGATTGCTATCTGGCACTCCGCTAAACCGGAAAACCGCGCGAAAGTGGGCGGCATCATGATCTCCGCCGCGCTGACCTCGTTCCTGACCGGTATTACCGAGCCGATCGAGTTCTCCTTCATGTTCGTTGCGCCGATTCTGTACGCAATCCATGCGGTGCTGGCTGGTCTGGCGTTCCCGATCTGTATCCTGCTGGGTATGCGTGACGGTACCTCCTTCTCTCACGGTCTGATTGACTTTATCGTACTCTCCGGCAACGGCAGCAAACTGTGGCTGTTCCCGATTGTTGGTCTGTGCTACGCAGCGATTTACTACACCGTGTTCCGCGTGATGATTAAAGCGCTGGATCTGAAAACACCGGGTCGTGAAGACGCTACCGAAGAGAACAAAGCTGGCGCGACCAGCGAAATGGCTCCGGCGCTGGTAGCGGCGTTTGGCGGCAAAGAAAACATCACCAACCTCGACGCCTGTATCACTCGTCTGCGCGTTAGCGTGGCCGATGTGGCGAAAGTTGACCAGCCTGGCCTGAAAAAACTGGGCGCGGCAGGTGTAGTGGTGGCAGGTTCCGGCGTACAGGCAATTTTCGGTACTAAATCCGATAACCTGAAAACCGAAATGGATGACTACATCCGCAACCACTAAGTAACAGGTCTGGGGAGACTGAGGCAGCCGCAAGGCTGCCTTTTTTATTGCCGCATCCGGGAATGTCCCGGGTGCGCTCGCGCTTACCCGGGCTACCGTTTCGTAGCCTGGATAAGGCAACACCGCATCCGGGAACCCTGCCAGTGCTACAGGCAATAAAAAACCCGCCGGAATGCGGCGGGCTCGGTGTGATATTGGCGACGATCAGAAGCTGTAGCTGGCGCTTACCGAGAAGTTACGCGGCGCGCCGTAAACACCGTAGGTATCCAGATAGTCGTAGTACTCTTCATCGAACAGGTTGTTGATGTTGCCCTGCACCGCGAAGTTCTTCGTCACCTGATAGCGGGTGAATAAATCAACCACCGTGTAGCCATCCTGGGTAATACGCGAAACGCCGTTCGGGCCGTTGTCGATATCATTCCAGGTTTTGTTCTGCCAGCGGACGCCGCCGCCCACCGCCAGTGCTGGCAGCATCGGCAGCTGGTAACGGGTAAACAGCTTCGCCGTCGTGCGCGGCTGGCCCGGGTTGACCGCGTTGCCATCTTCATCTTCCGCCACATAGCGGCTGGCGCCAAAGGTCAACTGCCAGTTGTCGGTAATCGCGCCGTTCAGCTCAAACTCAACGCCTTTGCTGACGGTACCGTCCACCGATTTGTAGGCCGTCTGACCGCCGGAGGCGGGGATAGACTGCCCGGTATTCACCGCTACGTTATCCTGCTCGATGCGGAAGACCGCAAGGCTGGCGGTCAGGCGAGTGTTAAACCAGTCGCCTTTGATTCCCGCCTCATAGCTTTGGCCGGTGGTCGGGTCGAGGAACTCGCTGTTGATATCGCGCTGGCCGCTCGGCTGGAAGATAGAGGTGTAGCTGCCGTAAACTGACCAGGTATCGTCGATATCATAGATAAGCCCGGCGTAGGGGGTGACATCGTCGAACTTGCTGTTCCGGATCTCGTCCGGTTTGCGCTCAAGGTTATATTTGGCGCTCCATTCGGTCCAGCGAGCGCCCAGGATCAGGTGCAGCGGGTCGGCCAGCGACAGACGGGTCGCCGTATAGACGGACTTCTGGCGAATCACGTCCCGCTGGTAGAGCGCCCAGTCTGACCACTGCGGATCGGCCAGGGTATTGCCGTTGTACTGGTTAATATTGCCAACGTCCATCAGGCCGTAGTTATCATTAACCGGATAAGCGTTGTCATAGTTGTTGCGCTGACGGCTGTAGCTGCCGCCAAACATCACCTCATGCTGACGGCCCAGCAGCTCATAGCCGCCGCGCACAAAGGCGTCCACCGAGTCCTGCTTACGCTCGCCACGGTTCCAGCCGCCCCACGCGCCCTGGAACAGCGAGGCGTCATACAGGCCAGTGGTTTTATCCGGGTAGCCGTCAATGTACATCAGCTTGCTATCAAAATTGGTTTCCGCATGCATAGCGTTGATTTTGGCTTCCCAGCCGTTATCGAAGCGCTGCGTCAGGTTGGCGAAGACTTTGGTGGAATCTTTGTTGGAATAAGCCCAGTCGGCTGCGGTGTTAAAGCCGCGACGGAAATGGGTTTTGCTGCCGTCGCTCCACATTGACGGTACGCCGCCCCAGGTCGGGCTGTCGTCTTCGTTTTCCTGATAGTCGTAGCCCAGCGAAAGGGTCGTGGAGTCCGTCACATCGGCATCAACCACGCCGTAGATGAATTTCTTGCGGCTGTGGTTGCGCTCAAGCCAGCTGTCGTTGTCCTGATAGCCGGTAATAACGCGGCCGCGAACTTTGCCGCTTTCCACCAATGGGGCTTGCAGATCCAGCACGTAGCGCTGTTTATCCCAGCTGCCATAGGTGGCCGAAGCGGAGCCTTTAAACGCTTTGCTGTCCGCGTGCTTACGTACCATGTTGACGTAGGCGGAAGGGTTACCCGTGCCGCTCATCAGGCCAGCCGCGCCGCGCACCACTTCGATTTTATCGTAAATGGCGGTGTCGCCTGCGGTGTCGCCGAAGTTCCAGCGGTTATCCAGGAAGGTGGGCATATCTTCATAGGCAAAGTTGCTGATGAAAAAGCCGCGGGAATAAAAGTTTGTACGGGAACTGTCGATACGCGACGCGCTTACGCCGGTGGTATTGTCCAGTACGTCCTCAATGGTATTGAGTTCCTGATCCTGCATACGCTGCTGGCTGATAACGCTGACCGATTGCGGAATATCTCGCGGTACCAGCAGCAGCTTGGTGCCGGTGGTGGTGGTTTTTACGCTGTAGTCCTGATCCTGGCTGATATCGCCCTGAGCGGAAGCGCCTTCAACAATGACCGTATCTTCACTGTCTGCGGTGGCCGCGTAGGTGGCGGCAGGTGTCAACGCGAATGCTATGCAAATCGCCAGGCGAGACGGCGTTCCGGCAAGCGAACGCTGCTGGCTGCTGGCGTTAATGGTGAAAGACATTATTAACCCTTAATAGTGTTGGGATTGTTGCCTGGCAGCGATACGTTGTCGCTGTCGGACGTATTATGGTTTCAGGTAATAAATGCGCATGTAAATGCAAATGCGAAATATACGCATTTAATTTTACGGTGTAAACAGATGTTACATGGCGTTTTGAAAGCCTGTTTCAAAGGGAAGCGAAGGGGCGGGCGGCCATAATGCGGTCAGCCTGACGGGAAATCTTGAAGAAAAAGAGTGTTATAGTTGAAACAGCCGAAGAATCTCGCTCATACTCTACACTGTATCTCGTGACTGGGCGGTGTCGCCTGCACGTATAAAAAGGAAAAGGTCATGGCCGAAGAAACCATTTTCAGTAAAATCATCCGTCGCGAAATTCCCTCGGATATTGTTTATCAGGATGAGCTTGTCACCGCTTTTCGCGATATCTCCCCTCAGGCGCCGACGCACGTGCTGATCGTGCCGAATATACTTATCCCTACCGTTAACGACGTTACCGAAGCGCACGAGCAGGCGCTGGGCCGGATGCTCACCGTCGCGGCTAAAATCGCCCGCGATGTAGGCATTGCGGAAGATGGCTATCGCCTGATCATGAACTGTAACCGTCACGGCGGGCAGGAAGTCTGGCATATCCATATGCACCTGCTGGGTGGCCGCCCGCTTGGCCCGATGCTGTCTCACAAAGGGTAATACCTATGGCAAACGGACGCGTCGCTTTGCTGTTAATGGCCCTGACGCTTGTGGGTTGTAGCTCGCGTCCGGAAATTCCGGTCGCAAACGATCAGACACTGGTTATGGAGTCGACTGTCCTGGCCGCCGGGATAACGGCGCAGCCGCCAACGCTGAGCACGCAAGAGATCCAGCCGGTGGCTTCATCAAGGCTGTTTAACGAACGCGCTCAGCCTGTCACGGTGAACTACCGTTTCTTCTGGTATGACGCGCGCGGCCTGGAAATGCATCCGCTCGAAGAGCCACGCAGCGTGACCATTCCGGCTAACGCTTCCGTTACGCTCTATGGAAGCGCCAATTTCCTGGGTGCGCACAAGGTCAGACTTTATCTCTATTTGTAAGGGGTGAAAATTGATTAAAACATTAGGACGCTACGCGCTGCTGACGACGGTAGCGGTTATTCTCTCTGGCTGTATTATGCAGCGTGAACAGCAGCCTGCGCCGGTGGATCAGGCGCAGCCAACGCCGCAGCAGCCGGTGCAGCCTGTGCCGCCGCCGCAGCAGCCGGTGCCCACCGTCCCTTCGGTGCCGTCAGTGCCGCAGCAGCCGGGGCCGATTGAACACCCGGATGAAAGCGCGCAGCCCGCGCCCCGTGAGCGCCATTATGACTGGAACAGTGCCGTGCAGCCGATGGTGAGCAAGATGTTGCAGGCCAGCGGCGCCAGCGCCGGTAATGTTCTGCTGGTGGACAGCGTTAACAACAGAACAAATGGTTCGATTAACGCCAGCGAAGCCACAGAGACGCTGCGTAGCGCGCTGGCTAACAACGGCAAGTTCACGCTGGTCACGGCGCAGCAGCTGGCTATGGCGAAGCAGCAGCTTGGCCTGTCGCCGCAGGATAGTCTCGGCTCGCGCAGCAAAGCTATCGGTATTGCCCGTAACGTAGGCGCGCAGTATGTGCTTTACTCCAGCGCGACCGGCAGCGCCAGCGCGCCGGGTCTGCAAATGCAGCTCATGCTGGTGCAAACCGGTGAAATTGTCTGGTCGGGGAAAGGTGCGGTTCAGCAACAGTAAACTGACGCGTGACGGGCTTCTGTCACGCTATCTTCCTCACTATGCTCCCGTTGCGGGGATGGACGCTGGTCTCAGCGGCGGGAGTTGTCTTATCAGCGATGGCCGTCATCGCCTGGTGTTACGCCAGGCGCATTCGACGGCATCGTCCCCGTTTTTACGTCAGTATCGCGCCCTTAAACGTCTGCCGCCTTCGCTGGCGCCGCAGCCAAAATGGCTTATTGATGGCTGGATGGCGATAGAGTACATCCAGGGTGAAATCCCGCAGGTCTTACCTCCGGCAGATGATCTGGCGGCGCTGCTCTGTGCGCTACATCGCCACGCGCCGCTGGGCTGGCGGATAACGCTGTTGCCCCTGCTGGCGCGCTACTGGCAGGAGAGCGACCCTTCCCGCCGTACGCCGCTGTGGTTAAAAACGTGGAAAACGTTGCGCCAGCGTGGCGAGCCGCCGCCGCTGCGGCTCGCCCCCTTACATATGGACGTTCACACCGGTAATCTCGTCCATAGCCCCGACGGTCTGCGGTTGATAGACTGGGAATATGCGGGCGATGGCGATATCGCGCTGGAGCTTGCCAGCGTCTGGATGGACAATACGCAGCAGCGTCGTGCGCTGGTGGATGCCTATGCGCAACGTGCGGCTATCGCCCCCCGGCAGCTATGGCGGCAGGTGCAACGCTGGGAGCCATGGGTAGGGCTGCTGATGGCGGGGTGGTTTGAAGTGCGCTGGCAGCAGACGGGTGATAAACAGTTTATTTCGCTGGCCGACAGGGTATGGGGCCAGCTCAGAACAAAAGGAAAAGAGAGGTGAATGTGGGTCCGGTGATGTTAGATGTGCACGGCTACGAACTGGATGCGGAGGAGCGAGAGATTCTGGCCCATCCGCTGGTAGGCGGGCTGATTTTATTTACCCGCAATTACCATGATCCAGACCAGCTACGCGAGCTGGTACGCCAGATCCGCGAGGCTTCGCGCCATCGACTGGTGGTCGCCGTGGATCAGGAAGGCGGGCGCGTACAGCGTTTTCGTGAAGGGTTTACCCGCCTGCCCGCGGCACAATCTTTCGCCGCGCTGCTCGGCGTAGAGGAGGGCGGCAGGCTGGCGCAGGAGGCAGGCTGGCTGATGGCGAGCGAAATGATCGCCATGGATATCGATATCAGCTTTGCCCCGGTGCTGGATGTGGGCCATATCAGCGCGGCCATTGGCGAGCGCGCTTACCATGATGAGCCTGACACGGCGCTGGCGTTAGCGACCCGCTTTATTGACGGTATGCACAGTGCCGGGATGAAAACCACCGGTAAACATTTCCCCGGCCATGGCGCGGTGACGGCGGACTCCCATAAAGAGACGCCCCGCGACCCGCGTGAAGAGGCGGCGATCCGCGCCAGAGACATGGCGGTGTTTAGCACGTTGATAGCCCAGGGCAAACTGGATGCCATCATGCCCGCGCACGTGATTTATAGCGACGCCGACCCGCGTCCGGCCAGCGGTTCGCCTTACTGGCTGCAAACGGTGCTGCGGGGCGAACTGCAATTTGACGGCGTGATTTTCTCTGACGATCTGTCGATGGAAGGGGCGGCGATCATGGGCAGCTATGCCGAGCGCGGTCAGGCGTCGCTGGATGCGGGTTGCGATATGATCCTCGTCTGCAATAATCGTAAAGGCGCAGTCAGCGTGCTGGATAACCTGTCGCCGATCAAAGCTGAGCGTGTTACGAAATTGTATCATAAAGGTTCATTTTCCCGTCAGGAGCTGCTGAGCTCCTCGCGCTGGAAGAGCGTCAACCAGCAGCTGGAACAGCTTCACGCGCGCTGGCAGGAATATAAAGCAGCGCAGTAATGGGTTGCGTACGGGTACTGAATAGGGTGAGGATGCGATGATCATCTATTTACACGGTTTTGACTCAAACAGTCCGGGAAACCACGAGAAAGTATTACAGCTGCAGTTTATCGATCCCGATGTGCGACTGATAAGCTACAGCACGCGTCATCCGAAACATGATATGCAGCACCTGCTAAAAGAGGTGGATAAAATGCTGCAGCTCAACGTGGATGAGCGGCCGCTGATTTGCGGCGTGGGGCTGGGGGGCTACTGGGCTGAACGGATCGGCTTTTTGTGCGACGTCCGTCAGGTCATGTTTAACCCTAACCTTTTCCCCTATGAAAATATGGAAGGCAAGATTGACCGGCCGGAAGAGTATCTGGATATCGCCACGAAGTGCGTGTCCAACTTTCGCGAGAAAAACCGCGACCGCTGCTTGGCCATTCTTTCCCGCACCGACGAGGCGCTGGACAGCCAACGTTCTTCTGACGTTTTGCACCATTATTATGAGATCGTCTGGGACGAAGAGCAGTCGCATAAGTTCAAGAACATCTCTCCGCACCTGCAGAGAATCAAGGCATTCAAAACGCTTGGCTAAGCGTTGTCGTAGCCCGGGTAGGCGTAGCGTACCCGGCGCTGCCAGCTGCGGCGAAACGGCATCCCCCCGGTATAGTCATCCCGCCATCTCACCTTTCAATGCCTTGTCTTATGCCGATTCTGGCTACACTGTCTATCTTTTGAACGGCAAAACTTGATTAATATCAATTTTGGTATGACCAATGCACCGTTCATGATATTCTCATTGAAGTAACACGTCTTTATGCAATCTAACTTGTTGTTAATTAAAAGCTATTTTTATAACCTTTAGTTAACAATTGGTTAATATTTTAAGGGGGTCACGTTGACTACACCATTGAAGAAAATTGTGATTGTCGGCGGGGGCGCTGGTGGGCTTGAGCTGGCAACCCAGCTCGGGCACAAACTGGGCCGTGGGAAAAAAGCGAAAGTTACGCTGGTCGATCGCAATCACAGCCATCTGTGGAAACCGCTGCTGCACGAAGTGGCGACCGGATCGCTTGATGAAGGGGTGGATGCGCTGAGCTATCTGGCGCATGCCCGTAATCACCATTTCCAGTTTCAGCTCGGATCGGTTGTTGATATCAACCGTGAAGCGAAAACCATAACCTTAGCCGAACTGCGGGACGAGAAGGGCGAACTGCTGGTGCCGGAGCGCAAGCTGGCCTACGACACGCTGGTGATGGCGCTGGGCAGTACCTCCAATGATTTCAACACGCCGGGCGTTAAAGAGCACTGTATCTTCCTCGATAACCCACATCAGGCGCGCCGTTTTCACCAGGAGATGCTCAATCTGTTCCTGAAATATTCGGCAAGCCTTGGGGCTAACGGCAAGGTCAATATCGCCATTGTCGGCGGCGGGGCGACAGGCGTTGAGCTTTCCGCTGAGTTGCATAACGCGGTCAAACAGCTTCACAGCTACGGCTACAAAGGGCTGACGAATGAAGCGTTGAACGTGACGCTGGTTGAAGCAGGGGAGCGTATCCTGCCCGCGCTGCCGCCGCGTATTTCCGGCGCCGCGCACAATGAGCTGACCAAAATGGGCGTGCGCGTGCTGACGCAAACCATGGTCACCAGCGCCGATGAGGGCGGCCTGCACACTAAAGAGGGCGAGTACATCAAAGCCGACTTGATGGTGTGGGCGGCAGGCATCAAAGCGCCGGACTTTATGAAAGAGATTGGCGGCCTGGAAACGAACCGCATTAATCAGCTGGTGGTGGAGCCGACGCTGCAAACCACTCGCGACCCTGACATTTATGCGATTGGCGACTGCGCTTCCTGCGCCCGTCCCGAAGGCGGTTTTGTTCCACCGCGTGCGCAGGCCGCGCATCAGATGGCAAGCTGCGCGCTGCACAACATTCTGGCGCAGAGCAAAGGCAAGCCCCTGAAAGCCTACGTCTATAAAGACCACGGTTCACTGGTGTCGCTCTCTAACTTCTCTACTGTCGGCAGCCTGATGGGCAACCTGATGCGCGGCTCGATGATGGTGGAAGGGCGTATCGCGCGTTTTGTCTACATCTCGCTTTACCGTATGCACCAGATTGCGCTGCACGGCTACTTTAAAACGGGTCTGATGATGCTGGTTGGCAGTATCAACCGGGTGATCCGCCCGCGACTCAAGCTGCACTAAGTTCTGGCTGCTCCCCCGCCGCTGCGCAGGGGAGCAGAATATCCTTCTGCTTATTGAGCAACTTTTGCTCGGATAACTCTGAATCGCGCGTTTACCTCCGCAAATCTCCCCTTTTTTCCACTCTTTCCGATTGGCTTTCACTCTTGTCAGGTTGCAGAATTGTTACTAGATATCAACCAGGGAGGAGATCCTGTGAATAAATCAATGTTAGCGGGTATCGGTATTGGCGTGGCCGCTGCACTGGGTGTTGCGGCGGTAGCCGGTCTGGATGTTTTTGACCGCAGCCCCCAGTATGCGCAGGTGGTTTCCGCCACGCCAATCAAAGAAACCATTAAAACGCCTCGTCAGGAGTGCCGTAACGTGACGGTTACGCACCGTCGCCCGGTACAGGATGAGAACCGACTCACCGGCTCCGTATTGGGTGCGGTAGCGGGGGGTGTCATTGGGCATCAGTTCGGGGGAGGACGCGGCAAGGATGTGGCGACCGTAGTCGGCGCGTTGGGCGGCGGCTATGCAGGTAACCAGATCCAGGGCGAGATGCAGTCGCGGGACACCTATACCACCACGCAGCAGCGCTGCAAAACGGTCTACGACAAATCAGAAAAAATGCTGGGCTATGACGTCACCTACAAAATTGGCGATCAGCAGGGAAAAATCCGTATGGATCGCGATCCCGGTACTCAGATCCCCCTGGACGGTAACGGCCAGCTGATTTTGAATAACAAAGCGTAAAAAAGCAGTACCTTACGTTTGGCTCCTCAATTGCTCAGGCTGAGGAGCCTTTTTTTGCAGCAGTGATGAGGAGAGCACCAGCGCATCAGACAATATCCGGCTGGCGAATCAGCAGACAGCCCGTAATGATAATCGAGACGAATGCGAACAGGATGGAACCGCCGTAAACGACCCAAAGGCTAAATAACAATGTAATTACTATTAACACTTTGATGAATGGTAATAGCAAAATCATCTTCATTTTCCTTCTGCATGTGAATAGTCGAAAGTTAAACTCCGTAGAGACAGTAAATGCAGGGTATTGTAAACGTCTGTCTTAATGACAGTTCTCTATTATTTTTCCCTGAATGGTTAGCAAGGAAATAATTACTGTTAAAGCTTAGCAAAGCGGCAGAGGTCGCATTATGTTTTCACCTATTAATCTGATAGGTGAAAACAATAATACGCATAAGAAGGGGTTACTGGCCTGTCAGCTGCGGCCAGAGACGCAATGTAGTGGCGGTTATCTGTTTTAACTTATCGCACCCGGCACCTTCCCGGGCGCTTATCGACATCCCCTGCAGTACACAGCTTAAAAACTGCGCCAGCTCCTGCAGGTTCGCCTGGGAGGGGATCTCGCCGCGCTGCTGACGCTGTTCCAGAAAATGACGCAGCGTCTGTTCCTGCTGTGCATGCCGCGCTTTAATCGCCCTGGCTATCTCCTGCGAGGAGGCGGCAAGGGCGGTGGAGGTGTTTATCAGAAAGCAGCCTGCGGGCGTTTCGCTACTGGTAAAACAGGAGGCAACCGCATGGAAATAGTCGCGTAAAGCCACCAGCAGCGGTTTCTCATCGTCAAACAGCTGCGCTTCATGGCGGCTGGCGAAGCGGGTGACGTAACGGTCAAGCACCGCCCGAAACAGCCCCTCTTTGTTATGGAATTCCGCATACAGCGTGGGCGCTTTCGCGCCTGTCGCGGCCACCAGATCGGCAAGCGATGTCGCTTCATAGCCGTGCTGCCAGAAGAGTGTCATGGCCTTATCAAGCGCCGCTTCCCTGTCGAACACTTTGGGTCGGCCACGGCTTTTTTTACTTTCATTTTTGACTTCACTGGTCATAGCGCCGCCTAACCTTCGTTGGTTTGTTGAACGATCATTATAAAAATAATCGCCCACAGAAGCCAGCGCGATAACCGCACAAATTATTAAATATTATCTCTTTGATATATATAGGTTTATGTATTTATTTAATGATCATTATAAAAATGGATTGACGCGTGATGGGGGTCACATCTATTATTTTGTTAACGATCGTTAGTTAAATGCTTTCGACACCTTTTCACCTGCATCAGGACCAACATCATGAAAAACGTTAAAACCCTTTTCGCCGCAGCCGTACTGAGTTCTCTCTCTTTTGCAAGTTTCGCAGCCGTTGAAGTTCATTCAGCGCCCGCTAACCAGCAACAGGCTGGCACCATCGCCGTCACCGCAGACAGCAACCTCTCTTCTGTTGAAAATCAGCTGGCGCAGAAAGCCGACGAGATGGGCGCGAAATCTTTCCGCATCACCTCCGTGACCGGTTCAGATAAACTGCACGGCACCGCAGTGCTCTACAAATAAGCGTTAAAAGTTAAAAAGCCTCGCCTTTGCGAGGCTTTTTTATAGCGTTTGTACCGTGGCGTGCGCGGTGACATCTACCGGCATACCCGAGCGCACCTCCATCGCGTGATCCATGACCGCAGCGTCGCTTTCTGGCGCGCTTCGGAACCCCTTCATCGCGGCATTCAGCGTGATGGGCAGAGTTTTCGGATCGTCATCAATGGATTTTGAGAGCGGCTGATGTACTTCTACCAGGCGCGTTCCGTCAGGCTCAACGGAAGCTTTAATCGGCGTATTGATAATGTTGACCCGGGTGCCGGGTGTAATAACGCGAAACAGCGTTGCGATATCATTATCCCGCAGGCGAATACAGCCGGAGCTGACCCGCATACCGATGCCGAAGTCGGCGTTGGTGCCGTGAAGAAGGTAAACGCCGCCATAGGCCGCAAGGCGAATCGCGTGGTGGCCCATCGGATTATTCGGCCCTGCCGGCACCACCGCCGGTAAATCTATCCCCTGCGCTTTATAGCGCGCGCGAATATTGGCGGTTGGCGTCCACGTCGGGTTGGCCCGCTTGTCGGAGACGGTAGTCACCATCGTCGGCGTCAGCGTATCACCCCCTAACTGACCGATACCGATAGGATAGATCGTCACCTCATTTTTCCCCGGTGGGTAATAGTAGAGCCGCAGCTCAGCGAGATTAATCACAATCCCTTCACGCGGCGCATCGGGTAGCAGCGTTTGCAGTGGAATCGTCAGCACGCTGCCTGCGCGGGGCACATAGGGGTCAATGCCGGGGTTGGCCTGCAGCAGCGCCAGAAAACCCACGTTATATTTTTTGGCGATAGCCTCCAGGGAGCCGCCATCATCTTCCACAACGTGATAGCGGTTTTCACCGACCAGCCTGCTGCCGGAAGGGGGAAGGGGCCAGGTATTGGCCCAGGCGGGGACCAGCAGCGAAACGGCCACCAGCGTTAGCAAAACATTAAGACGCATTATTTTTATCATTACCATAATCCATGTAAATAATAAGGTTATATATATACATATAAGCTATGGAATTATGGGCCACAGAAGTGTCGGCTTTTCCTGGAATAGTGCAAGCCTATGTAAAGAAACCGGGCCGGCAGAGCGGCCCGGCGAGTGTCAGGCGATAGCGTTCTCTTCAAGCTGCTGCATAAAGCCGCGTACCCACTCCATGCGGGTTTTACGCTCCGCCAGATCCTGGAAGAATTTCAGCCGCGTCGGGCCATCCAGGCGGAAGTGCTGCGGCTGCTTTTGCAACAGGCCGATAAGCCATGCCGGGTTGACGTGGTTCTTCTCGTTGAACTCGATAAGCCCGCCTTTGTCGTTGCCTTCCAGCTTGCGAATCCCCAGCTTCTGCGCCTGCTGACGCAGACGGGCGATATCGAGCAGGTTACGCGCCGCATCCGGCAGCAGGCCAAAGCGGTCAATGAGTTCGACTTTGATCTCATCAAGCTCATTCTCGCTTTTCGCGCTGGCGACCCGTTTGTAGAACGACAGGCGCGTGTTGACGTCCGGGATAAAATCATCCGGCAGCAGCGACGGCATCCGCAGTTCGACTTCGGTCTGCTGGCTGGTGAGATCCTCCAGCGACGGTTCGCGCCCGGCCTTCAGCGCATCGACGGCGTTTTCCAGCAGTTCCATATACAGCGAGAAGCCAATGGTCTCCATCTGCCCGCTCTGGTCTTCGCCGAGCAGTTCGCCTGCGCCGCGAATTTCCAGATCGTGGGTTGCCAGCGCAAAGCCCGCGCCCAGATCTTCCAGCGAGGCAATCGCCTCCAGGCGCTTCTGCGCGTCGGTGGTCATTGCCTTCGGATGCGGGGTCAGCAGCCAGGCGTAGGCCTGGTGGTGCGAACGGCCCACGCGCCCGCGCAGCTGGTGCAGTTGCGCCAGGCCGAAGTGATCCGCGCGCTCAATGATAATGGTGTTCGCGGTCGGGATGTCGATCCCGGTTTCGATGATGGTGGTACACACCAGCACGTTAAAGCGCTGGTGGTGGAAGTCATTCATCACCCGCTCCAGTTCGCGCTCGCGCATCTGCCCGTGGCCGATGGCGATGCGCGCCTCCGGCACCAGTTCCGCCAGCCGATCGGCAGCTTTCTGGATGTTCTCAACGTCGTTGTACAGATAGTAAACCTGACCGCCGCGCAGAATTTCACGCAGAATGGCTTCACGCACCACCAGGTTGTCATACTCGCGCACAAAGGTTTTCACCGCCAGACGGCGAGCAGGGGGCGTGGCGATAATCGACAGATCGCGCATGCCGCTCATCGCCATATTCAGGGTGCGCGGAATGGGGGTAGCGGTGAGCGTCAGAATGTCCACATCGGCGCGCATCGCCTTGATACGCTCTTTATGGCGCACGCCGAAGCGGTGCTCTTCATCAACGATCAGCAGGCCGAGATCTTTTAGTTTCACATCGCTCTGTAACAGCTTGTGGGTGCCGATGAGGATATCAATCTTGCCTTCGGCGGCCTGCTCCAGAATCTGCGCCTGCTCTTTGGCGCTGCGAAACCGCGACAGCATCTCTACGCGCACCGGCCAGTTGGCGAAGCGGTCGCGGAAGTTGTCGAAGTGCTGCTGGGCGAGCAGGGTGGTGGGCACCAGCACCGCCACCTGCTTATGATTTTCTACCGCCAGGAACGCGGCGCGCATTGCGACTTCGGTCTTGCCGAAGCCCACGTCGCCGCACACCAGCCTGTCCATCGCCAGCGGCTGGCACATATCGCTGAGCACGGCGTTGATCGCCTGCGCCTGGTCGGGGGTAGTTTCAAACGGGAAGCTGTCGCAGAACAGCTGATACTGCTCACGATCGTGCTTAAAGGCGAAGCCCGCTTTCGCGGCGCGCTGGGCATAGATATCCAAAAGCTCCGCCGCCACGTCGCGCACTTTCTCCGCCGCTTTTTGCCGCGCCCGCGTCCAGGCGTCGCTGCCGAGCTTATGCAGCGGCGCGTTATCTTCCGCGCCGCCGGCGTAGCGGCTAATCAGGTGCAGGGAGGAGACCGGCACATACAGTTTGGCGTCCCCGGCGTAGGTGAGCATCAGGTATTCGCCTTTGATGCCGCCCGCTTCAAGCGTGGTCATGCCCGCGTAGCGGCCCACGCCATGCTCCAGGTGGACCACCGGCTGCCCAGGATGCAGTTCCGCCAGGTTGCGAATCAGCGTGTCCGGGTTGATGGTGCGCCGCGTATCCTGGCGACGACGGGAGACGCGTTCGCCCAGCAGGTCGCTTTCGCAGATCAGCGCGCGGTTGCGCAGGCTGTCGATAAAGCCGTGTTCCGCCGCGCCAATCATCAGATAGCGGCCTGCATTTTCCGCTTCGTCCAGCCGCAGGATGCGTTTGGGCGCGATCTTAATGCGGGCGAGCAGTTCCCCCAGCGCTTCGCGTCGGCCTTCGCTTTCGACCGAGAAGATCACCGGGCCGCTAAAGGATTCCAGGAATTTACGCAGGTTATCCAGCGGCGCTTTATTCTGCGCCTGTACCGCCAGTTCGGGCAGCGTCTGATAACCGAGATTGACGTTGACAGCTTTATCCGCCAGCTGCTCGTTTTTCAGCTGGACGCGAGGCCAGCGTTTCAGCTCGCCAAACAGTTCATCAACACGCAGCCACAGCGCTTCGGGCGGCAGGAGCGGGCGCATCGGGTCAACGCCGCGGTTTTCATAGCGCGCGCGGGTCTCCTGGCTAAAGCGCTCTGCGCTCTGCTCCAGCGAGCCGGTATTGACCACCAGCGTGCTGGCCGGGAGATAGCTGAACAGCGAAGGCAGCGGTTCGCTAAAAAAGAGCGGCTGCCAGTATTCAATCCCGGTGGGCAGGGTGCCTTTGCTCACCTGCTGGTAGATATGCTCCGCGTCGCGCTTCACGTCGAATTTATCGCGCCACTGGCTGCGAAACAGTTCGATAGCCGCTTTGTCCGTGGGAAATTCGTGGGCTGGCAGCAGGCTGATGGCCTCGACTTCCTCCAGCGTGCGCTGGCTGTCGGCGTCGAAAAGACGCAGGCTGTCGATTTCATCATCAAAGAAGTCAAGACGATAGGGCTGCGGGCTGCCCATCGGGAAGAGATCCAGCAGGGCGCCGCGGGTGGCGTATTCGCCATGCTCCATCACCTGATCGACGTGCCGGTAGCCCGCGCTATCAAGCTGCGCGCGCAGCGCGTCGCGGGAGAGGCGCTGCCCCTTTTTCATCACCAGCGCATGGCCGTGAAGATAGCTGTGCGGGCAGACCCGCTGCATCAGGGTATTGACGGAAACAATCAGCACGCCGCGCTGCATTGAGGGCAGCTGATAGAGCGTCGACAGACGCGAGGAGATAATCTCCTGGTGCGGCGAGAAGCTGTCATAAGGCAGCGTTTCCCAGTCGGCAAGATTCATCACCAGGTTATCGGTGAACTGGGCGATTTCATCCTGCAGGCGCAGGGCATTTTGCATATCCGGGGCGATTAATACCACCGGGCCCGGATGACGCTCAATGATTCCCGCCACTTCGGTGGCGCAGGCCGCGCCGGTCAGTTCGCCAAGCTGGCGCTGCTCGCCCGCTTTCGCGGGCAGGGAATAACGGTATTGTTCAGGCATAGACGGGGTCAGGATCTCTTGTGGATACCCCCCTGTTATGGGGGCATATCACTGATACGCAATCCCTTTATTATCCGCGATTGTGCATTATTCGCCAACCTTAACGCGTCTGTTCCTGCAGGCGCAGCCTGGCAGGCGGGGTGAAGAAAAGATCGCCGAACAGCGCGGACGAGGCTTTTCGCACTCCCAGCCCCACCACTGTACAGACGATAAGGCTCAGGAAAGGGTAGCAGAGCAGCAGGGCCAGTTCGGCTGCGGGCGGCCAGCTTCCGGCATTAAGCGGCCTGAGCAGCGCCAGGCTGAACGCCTCGATCAAAATGCGGTGGGTGGTATAGATAGCCAGCGTATTGGACCCTACCAGGTTCAGCAGTGAGTTCTCCCGTGAGCCGTAGCGCACCTCAAGGGCACGGAACAGGCGCAGAATCGCCACCACCGACAACAGGCACAGGGGCAGAGGAACATTGATAAACCACAGCGCCGTCGCCGCCACCGCGCCGGCTATCAGCAACAGGGCGTAGCGGCGCAGCGGGAAATTTTGTATCGCCTGCATGATAACCGCGCCGAACCAGGCGCCGAGGCTGTAAAAAATCATGTTGCGCAGGACGCTGTTCATTCCCCACCACGGCAGCGGCAGGAAGTTTATCGCCACGCTGAGCAGCGCCATCGCCGCCAGCGCGACGCCCGCCCAGCGGCT
>NZ_HE578945.1:1525675-1537646 GCF_000321045.1 Phytobacter massiliensis JC163 | reverse complement strand
CAGAGCACAAAATAGACCACCAGCGCGTAGAGATACCACAGGCTGGTACTGGCGGTGAGCATGCCCCAGGCGAACCCCTGCACGCTATCGGCATAGGCGGCGTTAGCGGCGTTGCTCAGATCGCGCTCCGGGGCCAGCCAGGCGTTAATCTGGCTGAGCGCCAGCCACTGCAAAATGCCCCACAGCACCAGCACCCAGACAATACTCCAGATGCGCTTGTCGATGGTCTCCTTCCACGGCACCTCATCGATATAGCGGCGAATCAGATAACCCGAAATAAAAAGAAGACCGGCATACGAAAGGGCGCGAGATAGAGATTAAAGTAGATCCAGCATTTGGCGAGGGTTTCCGACCACGGGTGGCCAAACGCGGTGAGATGCGGATAAAAAGTAATAACAGAGTGATAGATAACGACCAGGCAGATACATAACCCTTTGATCTGATTAATCCATAACGCCTTTTGTTTCATAGTGCGGTGCCATTAACGTTGCCAGAATTCAGGCCGTTAATCCTGGCGACCGCGCCGGGCGCTGTAACGGTAAAGAGTCTGTATTTCCGCTTTTTTAAGAAAAGTGCAGGCTGCGGTGAGAAAATCATCATGCACGCGGCATTAACAGCGCGGGGCGGGCAAGTAGCAATTTGATTTATCGGATTTTTTCCCGCCGCCTGAGACCGCTGCTTACCGTTTCATTCATTTACGCTCTCTGCTTTCGCTTATATACTTCGGAGTCTGCCACCAGCAATCAGACGGATTTCATGTACCAACCAGTCACGCTTTTTATCGGCCTGCGCTATATGCGCGGGCGCGCAGCCGACCGTTTCGGTCGTTTCGTTTCCTGGCTGTCGACCATTGGCATTACGCTTGGCGTAATGGCGCTGGTGACCGTCCTGTCGGTCATGAATGGCTTTGAGCGCGAATTGCAAAATAACATTCTCGGGCTGATGCCCCAGGCCGTACTCTCCGCGCAAAAGGGCTCCCTTAACCCGCAACAGCTGCCCGCCAGCGAGGTCAAACTGCAGGGCGTGAACCGCGTCGCGCCGCTGACCACCGGCGATGTGGTGCTGCAAAGCGCGCGCAGCGTGGCGGTAGGGGTGATGTTGGGCATTGACCCGGCGCAAAAAGATCCGCTCACGCCTTACCTGGTCAATGTGCAGCAGTCCGCGCTGCAGGCCGGGCAGTATCAGGTGATCCTCGGAGAGGGGCTTGCCGGGCAGTTGGGGGTCAATCGTGGCGATCAAATCCGCGTTATGGTGCCTTCCGCCAGCCAGTTTACCCCGATGGGGCGGCTGCCGAGCCAGCGCCTGTTTACCGTGATCGGCACTTTTGCTGCCAACAGCGAAGTGGATGATTATCAGATGCTGGTGAACATTGACGACGCCTCGCGTCTGATGCGCTATCCCGCCGGTAATATTACCGGCTGGCGGCTATGGCTGGACGCGCCGTTACAGGTTGATACCCTCAGCCAGCAGCCATTGCCGGACGGCACCAAATGGCAGGACTGGCGCGATCGCAAAGGTGAACTGTTCCAGGCCGTGCGCATGGAAAAAAATATGATGGGGCTGCTGCTGAGCCTGATCATCGCCGTCGCGGCCTTTAATATCATCACCTCGCTGGGGCTGATGGTGATGGAAAAACAGGGCGAGGTCGCCATTTTACAGACTCAGGGGCTGACGCCGCGCCAGATTATGGCCGTGTTTATGGTGCAGGGGGCCAGCGCGGGCATTATCGGCGCGCTGCTTGGCGCCGTGCTTGGCGCGCTGTTAGCCAGCCAGCTCAATAACCTGATGCCGGTTATCGGCGCGCTGCTGGACGGCGCGGCCCTGCCGGTGGCTATCGAGCCGTTGCAGGTCGTCATGATAGCGCTGGTGGCGATGGCCATCGCGCTGCTGTCAACGCTTTATCCTTCCTGGCGCGCCGCCGCCACCCAACCCGCTGAGGCTTTACGTTATGAATAAGATCCTGTTGCAATGCGACAACCTGTGCAAACGCTATCAGGAAGGGAAGGTGCAGACTGACGTCCTGCACGATGTAAGCTTTAGCGTGGCCGAGGGCGATCTGCTGGCGATTGTCGGCAGTTCCGGCTCCGGCAAAAGTACGCTGTTGCACCTGCTCGGCGGGCTGGATACGCCCACCTCCGGGGAGGTGATTTTCAACGGCCAGCCGATGAGCAAACTCTCTTCCGCGGCCAAAGCCGAACTGCGCAACCGCGAGCTGGGCTTTATCTACCAGTTCCACCATCTGCTGCCCGATTTTACCGCACTGGAAAACGTCGCCATGCCGCTGCTGATTGGCAAGCAGAAACCCAAAGAGATCGACACCCGCGCGCGGGAGATGCTGCGCGCCGTGGGGCTGGAGCACCGGGCAAGTCACCGTCCTTCTGAACTTTCCGGGGGCGAACGTCAGCGGGTGGCCATTGCCCGCGCGCTGGTCAACAATCCCCGGCTGGTGCTGGCGGACGAACCGACCGGTAACCTCGACGCCCGCAACGCCGACAGCATCTTCCAACTGCTGGGCGAACTGAATGTCTCCCAGGGGACGGCCTTTTTAGTGGTGACGCACGATCTGCAGCTGGCCCGGCGGATGAACCGCCAGCTGGAGATGCGCGACGGGCGTCTCAACCCCGAGCTGACGCTGATGGGAGCGGATTAATGGCGTCTCCACTCTCTTTACTGATTGGCCTGCGCTTTAGCCGGGGCCGTCGCCGCAGCGGCATGGTATCGCTGATTTCCGTTATCTCCACGGTGGGCATCGCCCTTGGCGTTGCGGTACTGATCGTCGGCTTAAGCGCGATGAACGGTTTTGAGCGCGAGCTCAATAACCGCATTCTGGCGGTGGTGCCGCACGGTGAAATAGAGCCGGTGAACCAGCCGTGGAATAACTGGAACGAGGCGCTGGCGAAGGTAGAAAAAGTACCGGGCATTGCCGCCGCCGCGCCGTACATTAATTTTACCGGGCTGGTGGAGAGCGGAACCAACCTGCGCGCCATTCAGGTAAAAGGGGTCAACCCGGAGCAGGAGTCGCGCCTGAGCGCGCTGCCGCATTTCGTGCAGGGCGATGCCTGGCGTAATTTTAAGGCGGGCGAGCAGCAGATTATCCTCGGCAAAGGAGTGGCGGACGCGCTCAACGTGAAGCAGGGCGGCTGGGTATCGATCATGATCCCTAACGCCAACAGCGATCATAAATTACAGCAGCCGAAGCGGGTGCGCCTGCACGTGACCGGCGTGCTGCAGCTGAGCGGTCAACTTGACCACGCCTTTGCGATGATCCCGATGCAGGACGCGCAGCAGTATCTGGACATGGGCAGCAGCATTACCGGTATCGCCATCAAGGTCAACGATGTCTTTAACGCCAATACGCTGGTGCGCAGCGCGGGCGAAGTGACCGACAGCTATGTCTATATCAAAAGCTGGATCGGCAAGTACGGCTATATGTATCGTGATATTCAGATGATCCGCGCCATTATGTATCTGGCGATGGTGCTGGTGATCGGCGTGGCCTGTTTCAATATTGTCTCAACCCTGGTGATGGCAGTAAAAGACAAAAGCAGCGATATCGCCGTGCTGCGAACGCTGGGGGCCAAAGACAGCCTGATCCGCGCGATCTTCGTCTGGTACGGGCTGCTGGCGGGGCTGCTGGGCAGCGTGATCGGCGCGGTTATCGGCGTGGTGCTTTCGCTACAGCTTACGCCGATTATTCACCAGATTGAGCGCCTGACCGGCCATCAGTTCCTCTCCGGCGATATCTACTTTATTGATTTCCTGCCATCGGAACTGCACGTGCTGGATGTCGTCTACGTGCTGGTCACCGCGCTGGTGCTGAGCCTGCTGGCAAGCTGGTATCCGGCGCGGCGGGCAAGCAATATCGACCCGGCCAGAGTGCTGAGCGGACAATAAGCGAGTTTCAGGGAGGGCTATGTATTACGGATTAGATATTGGCGGCAGTAAGATGGCGCTGGGGGTCTATGACGCCAGCCGTCGTCTGCAGTGGGAAACGCGCGTTGCTACGCCAACGGAGAGTTACGACGCTTTTCTGCAGGCGGTGACCGCGCTGGTGGCCACCGCCGACGCCCGCTTCGGTGAAAAGGGCAGCGTGGGGATCGGTATTCCGGGCATGCCGGAAACGGCTGACGGCACTCTTTACGCCGCCAACGTTCCCGCCGCCAGCGGCAGGCCGTTGCGCCGCGACCTTTGCGAGCTGCTGGGAAGGGATGTCCGTCTGGATAACGACGCCAACTGTTTTGCCCTCTCCGAGGCGTGGGATGATGAGTTCAGACAGTACCCGATCGTGATGGGGCTGATTCTGGGCACCGGGGTCGGCGGCGGCATCGTCGCCCATGGCCGGAGCCTGAAAGGGCGCAGCTACATTACCGGCGAATTTGGTCACATCCGCCTGCCGGTGGATGCGTTAACCCTGATGGGGTTTGATTTCCCGCTCACGCGCTGCGGCTGTGGGAAACTGGGCTGCATTGAAAATTACCTTTCCGGGCGGGGATTCGCCTGGCTGTATCAGCATTTTTACCAGCAGTCGCTCAGCGCGCCGGAAATTATCGCCCGGCTGGAGCAGGGTGACAGTAAAGCAAAAGCGCACGTTGAACGCTATGCTTCCCTGCTGGCGGTCTGTCTCGGTAATATACTGACCATCGTAGACCCGGATTTACTGGTGATTGGCGGCGGGCTTTCGCATTTTTCCGCCCTGACCACGCTACTGGCGGAACGTTTACCGCCGCACCTGCTGCCCGTTGCCCGCCTGCCGCGTATCGAACGTGCGCGCCATGGCGATGCGGGCGGTATGCGCGGCGCCGCCTTCCTTCATCTTACCGATTAATCCTGAGAGGGTGATATGCAGTCTCGTCGGTCACATCGTCTCAGCCGGTTTCGTCGTAATAAACGCCGTTTGCGCGAACGCCTGCGTCAGCGGATCTTTTTCAGAGATAACGTGGTGCCGGAAGTGATGGATAAACCAAGAGTCGTGGTACTGACCGGAGCGGGCATCTCCGCCGAGTCAGGTATTCGAACGTTCCGCGCGGCCGACGGGCTGTGGGAAGAGCATCATGTGGAAGACGTGGCGACGCCGGAAGGCTTCGCCCGCAACCCGCAGCTGGTGCAATCTTTTTATAATGCCCGCCGCAGGCAGCTACAACAGCCGGAGATTGCCCCCAATGCCGCCCATCTGGCGCTGGCGCAGCTTGAAGCCGCGCTGGGCGACCGCTTTTTGCTGGTGACGCAAAATATCGACAATCTCCATGAACGTGCGGGTAATCACAACGTGCTGCATATGCACGGCGAGCTGTTAAAGGTACGCTGCGCCCGGAGTGGACAGGTGCTGGAGTGGACCGGGGACGTGACGCCGGAAGATAAATGCCATTGCTGCCAGTTCCCTTCGCCGCTGCGCCCGCATGTGGTCTGGTTTGGTGAAATGCCGCTGGGGATGGATGAAATTTACGCCGCCCTCGCTATGGCCGATGTCTTCATTGCCATTGGCACCTCCGGCCACGTTTACCCCGCCGCCGGTTTTGTGCATGAAGCGAAACTGCAGGGGGCGCACACCGTCGAGCTTAATCTGGAGCCAAGCCAGGTGGGCAGCGAGTTTGCCGAGAAACATTACGGCCTTGCCAGTGAAGTGGTGCCGCACTATGTGGATAAGCTTCTGAAAGGGCTGTAAAAGCCCTCTCCCAAAAGGTGAAGGCGTTTTCCCGGGTACGCTCACGCTTTACGGATCAATTCCCTCTCCCCTTTGGGGAGAGGGTCAGGGTGAGGGGAACATGCGGCTCAGTCCCGTCCCCGATAAGGCAACGCCGCATCCGGAAAACCCTGCGAGCCTCTACTTACCCTGCGCATGCCGTTTCCTTGTCCACAGCCATACCGCGAAAAACGTTGCTGCGCCAATCAGCAGCGCCCACCCCAGGGAGATATTCGCAACCGACACCGCCCGGTTAGCCAGCCACAGGCACAACGCCTGCCAGCCAATATTGCCGATGGCCATTGCCAGGGTGAATTTCATCGCGTAGCGAAAACGGCTGGTGTAGTTAAAAAGCATCATAAAGGCTATCCAGGCGCAGGCCCACGCCAGAAAACCAAAGCTGTTGCCGGCAATGCTGTCCGGCCCGTCCTGTTCCGGCGGCGGATACCATCTCAGAGGCGGCGTCGGCTGGTTTGTCAGCGCCGCTTCCAGCACATCCAGCGCGGTGTTAACGCCCTGAAACATCAGGCCGCGATGAAAGTACGCCAGCGTCTGGTTTTCGACCATCAAGTGCAATATGTGGTCCGGCAGTGGCTGCGCCGCCTGATAGCTGCCGACCAGCAGCACCTGTGGCTTTTTGGTCGTCACCACAATCAGCACGCTGCCTTTCAGTTCCGGCTGGTTTGCCGTCGCATGCGCCAGCATTCTTTTGCCGTCACGCAGCAGGCTTGCCTCATTCATGGCGGGAACCACCAGAATATAGGGCGCTATTCCGGTGCGCTGGCGGAAAAGTTCTGCTTTATGGGTAAGCATCTCCGCGCCGGGAACCGTACCGGTGACATCGGTAAAGAGAGTTCGCATTATTGGCACCGGCGTGGCGCTGAGCGCCGCCAGCGGCAGAAGTAGCGCGAGCAGAATGATGAGCCTTTTCATTTGCGCCCCCTCCGTTTCGTCCGTCGCTTTTTGCGCGGGGAATCACATAAGAACAGCGCGACGGCGATGAAAACAACCCCGCCGATGGTAAACAGCCCCCAGGCAAAGGCGTTAACCCACAGGCTGTTAATCTCCGCCTTATGTGGCTGACCCGGCGGGAAGACCACCTCCACCGTATCGCCTTCGCTATGTTCATAAAAAACGCTGCCGATGGCGGATTCAAAAACCAGGGTATATTGCGGGGTAGGGCGAAACGCCACCACCGGGAAGCAGGTGCCGCTGCTGTCGACGCGATCGGGGTGGTGGTTGCGCCAGACGGTGTCGACGATCAGGCCCTCGGTGTGTACGGCGTCGCGGGCGTCATGAAACTGCGAGTAAAAAATGGCGGCGGCGATGAGCAACATGACAATGCCCAGCGCGGTAAAAATGCGGCGAAAAACCTTCGCGTCCTGCTGCATGCGTACCCTTCCTTTGTCTACGCAAAAGAGGCCGGGCATCCGCGCCCGGCCTGGATGCAGAACTTAACGTCCTGCTTTCAGCTTCTGATAATACTCTTCGTAAATGCGGCTGGCATCGCCCACGTCGTTCTGCCATTCGCCTTTACTGATGGTTTCGGCATCCGGATAGAGCGATTTATCACCGGCGACCTCCGGGCTTAACTGCTTGCGCGCCGCCAGGTTTGGCGTCGGGTAGCCGATGGTCTCCGCAACCTCTTTTGCCACTTCCGGGCGCAGCAGGAAGTTAATCAATTTCAGCGCGCCTTCTTTGTTTTTGGCGTTTGCCGGAATCGCAAGGCTGTCCATCCAGAAGATGCCGCCTTCTTTCGGCCAAACCACCTCAAGCGGCGTACCTGCCTGACGCGCTACCCAGGCGGAGCCGTTCCATACCATACCGAGATTTACTTCCCCTTCCATATAAGGGTTAGCCGGGTTATCCGAGTTGAAGGCCGCCACGTTTGGCATCAGCTTTTTCAGCTCGTTATAAGCCGCCTCAATCTCTTTCGGGTCGGTGGTGTTGCCGGAGTAGCCCAGCTTACGCAACGCAACCTGGAAAACTTCACGGGCGTCATCGGTCAGCAGCAGGCCGCCTTTGTATTCCGGCTTCCACAGATCCGCCCAGCTGGTGACCGTTTTCGGGTCGATGGCATCGCTGTTCACGCCGATAGCGGTAGCGCCCCAGATATAGGGAATAGAGTAGTCGTTATTGGGATCGAACGGTTTGTTCAGCATTTCCGGGTCAAGATTGTTGAAATTGCTGAGCTGGCTTTTATCAATCTTCTGGATCATTCCCTCTTTACGCATTTTATCCACGTAATAGGTCGAGGGCACCACCAGATCGTAAGCGCCGTCTTTATAGGTTTTCAGCTTGGCGTACATGGTTTCATTCGACTCATAGGTCGAATAGATGACCTTAATGCCGGTCTCTTTAGTGAACTGTTCCAGCAGGCCTGGCGGCACATACTCGGTCCAGTTATAGAAGTAGATCGTTTTGCTATCATCCGCATGCGCGGCGCTCATGCCGATTGCCAGAGCACCCGCCGCGAGCAGGTGGCGTGACCATTTTTTCATTCGAACGTCCCCTGAGTCTGAGCCTGTCTTGCAGGCATGATTACGCCTGGCGAGCCAGGCTGCGTGTTTTATCACGTGCGATTAACTGGCTGGCGACAACCATCACCAGCGACAGAACCAACAGAACAGTCGCCAGCGCATTCACTTCTGGCGATACTCCCACTTTCACCATCGAATAGATCTTCAACGGTAAAATTTCATATCCCGGCCCGGTAACGAATGAGGAGACCACCACATCGTCCATCGACAGGGTAAAGCTCAGCAGCCAGCCTGCGGCAACGGCGGGCAGCGCCAGCGGCAGGATGATTTTACGCAGGATGGTCATTTCGCTGGCGCCCAGATCTTTCGCCGCTTCCAGCATCCGCACGTCAAAACCTTTCAGGCGCGAATAGACGGTGACCACCACAAACGGCAGGCAGAAGGTAATGTGTGAAAAGAGCAGCGACCAGAAGCCGAGCTGAACGCCAATCAGCATAAACAGCACCAGCAGCGAAATGGCCATCACAATATCCGGCGACATCATCACCACAAACAGCATGCCGCTGACGAAGGGTTTGCCGCGAAAGCGATAGCGGAAGAGCGCCACCGCGGTCAGCGAACCGATGACGGTGGCGAAGGTTGCTGAGAGCACCGCCATGGTCAGGGAGTGCTGTGCCGCCTGCAGCAGGCTGTCGTTATTGACCAGCAGGCTGTACCATTTTGTGGTGAAGCCCTGCCAGTTAATACCGAAGCGTGAACTGTTAAACGAGTTCACAATCAAGATAATGATTGGAATATAGAGATAAGCGTAAATGGCGGTCATAAAACCGCCGCGCAGCAGTCGACCCATCATTCCAGCTCCACCTTTTTATTCAGCAGTCGCGCGGCGCGCCAGTAGACCAGCAACAGCAGCCCCATAATCACCGTCAGGGTAATGCTGGTCGCCGCGCCGAACGGCCAGTCGCGGATATTGAGGAACTGGCTTTTGATAACGTTGCCGATAAGCAAGTTTTTCGCGCCGCCCATTAAATCGGAGACGTAAAAAAGCCCCATCGCCGGCAGCATAACCAGCAGGCAACCGGCAATGATCCCTGGCATGGTCAGCGGGATAATAATGCGCAAAAAGGTTTGCAGCTTGCCAGCACCCAGATCTTTTGCCGCCTCCAGCAGCGGTTTATCCAGCTTCTCAATGCTTGAGTAGAGCGGCATCACCATAAACGGCAGCAGGATATAGACCAGCCCGATAATCACCGCCGCCGGGGTATACATAATGCGCAGCGGCGTTTCGATAACCCCCAGCCAGAGCAGGAACTCGTTGAGGTAGCCGCGGGTGCTGAGGAATATCTTTAAGCCGTAGATGCGGATAAGCGAGTTGGTCCAGAAAGGCACAATCAGCAGAAACAGCAGCAGCGGGCGCACTTTCGCAGGCAGTTTCGCCAGAAACCAGGCGAAGGGATAGCCCAGCGCCAGGCAGGCGAGGGTGGCTATCACCGCCATATTCAGCGAATGCAGCAGCACCTCGGCATACAGCGGGTCAAGTAGCCGCGCATAGTTATCCAGCGAAAAGACCATCGCCACGAAATGGGCGTCGTCGCGGGTTAAAAAGCTGGTGGCGATGATCATCAGGTTGGGCAGAAAGACAAACAGCACAAGCCAACCGACGATTGTGGCGATCACCACCTTCTGGAATTTACTTGTGCTCTTCATCAGCCAGTACGACCTCCCAGCTCTCTACCCAGTTGATCGCCATTTTCTGGTCCAGCGAGTGGTCGAAGTCCGGATCGTCTTCATTAAAGAATTCGCTAACCAGCACCATCTTGCCGTTTTCCAGCTCCACCACTGACTCCAGGGTCATGCCCTTGTAGTTACGCTCGCGGACGTAGCCGATAAGTCCTTCCACCTCGGTGGCGTCGTTAATCTCTTCAACGCGCAAATCTTCCGGGCGCAGCATAACGTGCAGCGGCTGGCCTTTCTCAACCGGGAAGGTGACGTAAATATTGCACTCGCGCCCTTCGACGCTGGCCCGTACGCGCTGGTCGTCCAGCCGTTCAATCACGGTGGCGTTGAAGATGTTGATCTCGCCGATAAAGCTGGCCACAAACAGATTCTTCGGCTCTTCGTAAATTTCACGCGGCGTGCCGTCCTGTTCTATCTTACCGTCGCGCATCACTACGATGCGGTCCGACATGGTCAGCGCTTCTTCCTGATCGTGGGTAACAAAGACAAAAGTGATACCGAGCTTACGCTGCAACGCTTTGAGCTCGTTCTGCATCTGCTTGCGCAGCTTGTAATCCAGGGCGGAGAGGGACTCATCCAGCAACAGCAGGCGCGGTTTATTGACCACGGCGCGGGCGATAGCCACTCGCTGCTGCTGGCCGCCGGAAAGCTGGTGGGGCTTGCGCGTGGCGAAATCATCAAGCTGCACCATCCGCAGCGCTTCCATCACCCGGGGGGTAATCTCAGATGAGGGGGTTTTTTGCATCCGCAGGCCGAAGGCGACGTTGTCGAAGACGGTCATATGGGGAAACAGCGCGTAGCTTTGAAAGACGGTGTTGACATGGCGGTGTTCCGCCGGAACGTGGGTGATATCCCGATCGTCAAGTTTGATATGACCGACATCCACGCTTTCCAGCCCGGCAATCAGGCGCAGCACTGTCGTTTTGCCGCAGCCGGAAGGGCCCAGCAGCGTAAGAAATTCGCCGTTGTTGATGGTCAGGTTGAAATCAGAGATGACCTCTTTGCCATCAAAGCCTTTGCTCAGATCCACCAGTTTCACCAGCGGAGAGGGCGAACGCGGTTGTTTATTCAATTTTTTACTCTGTCCCATGGCAACGCATCGGATGAGGCTCCGGATGCGGGGTTTGTGGTTAACCACCTTAGGGTCTGACACATTAATGAAGGCCTGGCATTCTACGGCAAACCACTGAAATCGCCAATCGTTGATCGTAACGACGCGCCCAAAACCTGATTTTCTCAGCTACGTTTAACGGAGCAAAGCAAAATGAAAAAGTTCTCGTTTACGGGGTAAAAGTGACCTGACGCAATATTTGTGTTTTCGGGCTTACTGATAATGTTGTGACATTTAGCGAGGGGTGGTACGCATGGATAAATTATTAGAGCGTTTTTTACAATATGTTGCGCTGGATACCCAATCGAAGCCGGGCGTGCGCCAGGTGCCGAGCACCGAAGGGCAGTGGAAGCTCCTGCGCCTGCTCCAGCAACAGCTTGAAGAGATGGGGCTAAAAAACGTCACGCTGAGCGAAAAAGGCACGGTGATGGCGACGCTGCCCTCCAACGTTAACAAGCCGGTACCGGCCATCGGTTTTATCTCCCATGTCGATACCTCGCCAGACTGCAGCGGTAAAAACGTTAACCCGCAAATTGTCGAAAACTACCGCGGCGGCGATATCGCGCTGGGCGTGGGCGATGAAATACTGTCGCCGGTGATGTTCCCGGTGCTGCACCAGTTGCTGGGGCAGACGCTTATCACCACCGACGGCAAAACCCTGCTGGGGGCCGATGATAAAGCGGGCGTCGCGGAAATCATGACCGCGCTGGCGGTGCTCAAGCAGACCAATGTGCCGCATGGCGATATTCACGTCGCCTTCACCCCCGACGAAGAAGTAGGTAAAGGGGCAAAACATTTTGACGTGGCGGCGTTCGGCGCGAAATGGGCCTATACCGTTGACGGCGGCGGCGTGGGCGAGCTGGAGTACGAAAACTTTAATGCCGCTTCGGTCACCATCAAAATCGTCGGTAATAACGTGCATCCCGGCACCGCAAAAGGGGTCATGGTCAATGCGCTGACGCT
>NZ_HE578945.1:1517642-1525406 GCF_000321045.1 Phytobacter massiliensis JC163 | reverse complement strand
CCAATGCGCTGACGCTGGCCAGCCGCATCCACGCGCTGGTACCGGAAGAGGAGAGCCCGGAACAGACCGAGGGCTACGAAGGCTTCTATCATCTTACCAGCATCAAAGGCAGCGTAGAGCGCGCGGAGATGCACTATATCGTGCGCGACTTTGACCGCAAAGCCTTTGAGGCGCGCAAGCGTAAGATGATGGAGATCGCCAAAAAGGTAGGCAAAGGGCTGCACCCGGACTGTTATATCGAACTGGTGATTGAAGACAGCTACTACAACATGCGGGAGAAGATCGTTGAGCATCCGCATATTATCGACATCGCCCGCCAGGCGATGCAGGACTGCGATATCGAGCCGCAGATGAAAGCGATTCGCGGCGGCACCGACGGCGCGCAACTCTCCTTTATGGGGCTTCCCTGTCCTAACCTGTTTACCGGCGGCTATAACTACCACGGCAAGCACGAATTCGTGACGCTGGAGGGAATGGAAAAGGCGGTGCGGGTGATTGTGCGCATTGCCGAACTGACGGCGAAGCAGGAGTAGGCGTGGCGCTGGCGCTGACGGGAGGGGGCAGCCCCTTCCTGCCAGCGGCGCTTAACGCGGCAGGTAAGCTGCCATAAACACCTCGACGGCGCGAGCCGTGACCTGGCGCACCTCTTCTTCACTCACGCTCTCCTGCTGGCGGAATAAAAACCTGTCCGTCAGCTCTGCCTGCAACAGCGCGTTCAAATGCAGCGCGGTGATATGCGGATCGGCCCTGCGCAGCAGCCCCTTTTCCATTGCCCGCTGCAGAAAGCTGCTGATGAGCTGCTGTACGCGCAGGATCCCGCGCTGATAGATAAGATCGCCCAGCGCGTTACGCCCGGAACCGGCAATCGCCAGCCGCTGGTTGGACTGGACGTCAGGGGAATAGATAAAACGCAGAAAACGCTGACCGAACTGGTTGAGCGCCGCGGCAATATCATCCTGATCCAGCATCGACGGCTCTACCAGCTTAAGCACTTCGGCGAACTCCTGCTCGCACAGCCGGGACATCACCGCAAAAAAAAGTTCATCTTTGGAGGCGAAATGGCTGTAGAGGGTGGCTTTCGATCCGCCGACGCGCGCGCAGATTTCCGCCATTGAGGTTCCCTCATAGCCCAGCTCGCGGAAGACCTGGGTGGCTTCATCAAGGATACTTTGTCGTTTCGCTTCGGTTCTGGTTTTCATCATTCTTATCGGCTGAGAAAGGGCTGTTCAATTTTACCATGACTCTGATACACTCCAAAACTGTACCGTACAGTACAGTACAGTTCAATATTGGGACAATCACCATCATGGATCAGAGTGCCTTACCTTCATTTTTCCGCCGCGTTGCCTGCCGTAAAGCGCTGATGCCGCTAGCGGCAGCGCTGTGCCTTGCAGGCTGCGCGCAGCTGCCGGACGCGCCGCCGAAGACAGCGCTTAACACCGTCGAAAGCTACGGGACCGATACCCTGCCGCTGAATGCCGAAGCCGGGTGGCCAACGCAGCAGTGGTGGCGCAGCTACGGCGACAGCCAGCTCAATGCGCTTATTGACGAAGCGCTGGCAAATTCCCCGGACATGACCATCGCCGCCGCCCGTTTACGCAGCGCTGAGGCTCGCGGGCAACAGGCGCGGTCGGCGTTGCTGCCGCAGCTTAGCGCGGCGGCGACGGCAAGCCAGCAGCGCCAGTCTTATAACTATCTGCTACCGCGCGAAATGTCGCCGATCGGCTGGAAAGAGTACGGCCAGGCGACGCTCGACCTCTCCTGGGAGCTGGATTTCTGGGGCAAAAACCGCGCGTCGCTGGCGGCGGCCTCTTCGCTGGTTGAGGCAACCAGAGCGGAGCAGTACCAGGCGCGGCTGGCGCTTGCCGCCGCCGTGGCGATGGCCTACGCCGACCTGGCGCAGTACCACGCGGAGCGCGACAGCGTGGCGTCGATCGTCGATGCGCGACAGAAAACCGCCGCGCTGTTTGAGAAGCGCTATCGCAACGGAATGGAAACCCGCTCGGCGCTGCACATTGCGCACTCCCGGCTGGCTGGCGCGCAGGGCGAATTACAGGCGCTTGACGAGCGCATTCAGCTTACGCGCTACCAGCTTGCCGGTCTGATGGGCGCCGGGCCGGATCGCGCTCTGACCATTAAACGGCCACAAATCAATCTGCATACCGTGCCCGGTCTGCCGCCGCAGCTTCCGCTCAACCTGCTGGGCCGCCGCCCGGATATCGTCGCCGCCCGCCTGATGGCGCAGGCGCAGGAGAATGAAGTCAGCGCCCGCAAGGCGGCCTTTTACCCCAACGTCAATCTGACGGCGTTTATCGGCTTCCAGGCGCTGGGACTGGATAACCTGATTGAGTCGGGGTCGAAATTCGGCAATGCCGGGCCGGCTATCTGGCTGCCTGTTTTCAGCGGCGGTCGCCTGCGCGGCGAACTGCGCGGCGCGATGGCGGAATATGACATCGCTGCCGCCCGCTATAACGCAACGCTAACCCATGCGTTGCAGGAGGTGGCGAGCGCAGGAATGAGCCAGCAAGCGCTGAGCGCGCAAATCGCCAGCGCGCAGACGGCAGCTAACGAGGCCAGCGAGGCCTGGCGGGTGGTCAGCAAACGCTATGAAGGCGGCCTGGCGACGTACATCGATGTGCTGTACGCCCAGGATTCGGTACTGGAATGTCAGCGGCGGCTCGCCATCACGCAATCGCGCGCCTTCGCTATTGATATCGCGCTACAGCGCGCGCTGGGTGGCGGCTATCAGCAGCCGCAGGATGAAGCAAAAGGATCTGATGATGTCTAAAACCCCTAACGTAAGCCAACAACGACGTAAAAAACAGCTGATGATGCTGGCAGGCGCGGTTATCGTCGCCGGCGCGGTAGCCGGGGGCTACTGGTTTTTTATGGCTCACATTTTGTCGCCACCGATAACGCCTACGCGGCGGTAGAAATTACCCAGGTGACGCCCTCCATCGGCGGTACGGTCAGCGAGGTGCTGGTCAAAGATACGCAAACGGTGAAAAAGGGCGACCTGCTGCTGCGGATTGACCCCACCGATGCAAGGCTGGCGAAAGCCCAGGCGGATGCGGAGCTGGAAAACACCCTCCGTCGGGTGCGCGGCTATTTTGCCACCGACAGCAACCTCCATTCGCAAATTCAGGCCCGCGAGGCCGATGAGTTGCGGGCAGCGGCACAGCTGGCGGTAGCCCAGGCGAATTTTGCCCGCGCCAGCGTAGACCTGAAACGGCGTAAAGCGCTGGTGGCGGACGGCGCGGTCTCCGGCGATGAGCTGACGCAGGCGCAGAATGCCTGGGATAGCGCAAAAGCGCGTCTGGCGGCGGAGCAGGCGGCCGCCAGCCAGGCGAAAGCGAACCACGCCTCGGCATTGAGCGCGCGGGAAACCAACGCGGTACGCATTGCGGACACCTCGGTTGAGAGCCACCCGGAAGTGGCGCTGGCCCGGGCGCGGTGCGATCAGGCCGCCGTCGATCTGGCGCGGACCGAAATTCGCGCCCCGGTCGATGGCATCATTGCTAAGCGGCAGGTGGAGGCAGGGCAGCGCGTCGCGGCGGGCATGCCGCTGATGGCGGTGGTGCCGGTACGCGATATGTACGTTAACGCCAACTATAAAGAGGTGCAGCTCACCCGCGTTCGCGTAGGGCAACCGGTAGAGTTGCATGCGGATCTGTACGGTAGCGCGGTGACCTATCACGGCGTGGTGGAGGGGTTCTCCGGCGGGTCCGGCGCGGCGTTTTCGGCAATCCCGGCGCAGAATGCCACCGGCAACTGGATCAAGGTAGTACAGCGGCTGCCCGTGCGAATTAAGCTTGACCCGAATGAGCTGGATAAGCACCCCTTAAAGGTTGGTCTGTCGATGCACGCTGAAATCGATACCCGTGGACGCTGACAGGAGAGGGTATGAATCAGTCTGTTGCAGAGCCGGATATTAAGCCGCTCACCGGCGGCGCGCTGTGGCTCGCGGCGATCATTCTGGCAACCGCCAACTTTATCGCCGTGCTGAATATGACTATCGCCAACGTTGCGGTGCCGCATATCGCCGGCGCGCTGGGTGCGGCAAGCAGCCAGGGGACCTGGGTCATCACCGCCTACGCGGTGGGGGAAGCCATCACCGTGCCGCTTACCGGCTGGCTGGCGTCGCGCTTTGGCTCGGTGCGGGTCTTTATTGCCTCCATGGTGCTGTTTGGGATCTTTTCGATTATTTGCGGCATTTCCGGCTCAATCGGCATTCTGGTGGTGGCGAGGGTGTTTCAGGGGCTGAGCGGCGGGCCGCTGATGCCGCTGTCCCAGACGCTGCTGATGCGCATCTTCCCGCGGGAGAAAGTCTCTGCTGCTATCGGCCTGTGGTCGATGACGACGATGGTTGCGCCGGTGATTGGGCCGATCCTCGGCGGCTATCTGTGCGACGATCACAGCTGGTCGTGGGTCTTTTTCCTCAATGCGCCCATTGCCGGAGTGAGCGCCTTTTTCGCCTGGAACCTGCTTAAACGCTATACCGATAAGCTCTCCCGTAGCGGTATCGACGTGGTGGGACTGGTTCTGCTGGTGGTATGGGTTGGCGCGCTGCAGCTGATGCTGGATGAAGGCAAAAACCTCGACTGGTTCTCCTCTAACACCATTATTACGCTCTGTATCGTGGCGGTGGTTGGGTTCATCGCCTTCCTTATCTGGGAGTGGCATGAAGAGACGCCGGTGGTGGATCTGCGGGTTTTCCGCCATCGTGGCTTCTCGGTTAGCGTGCTGACCATCAGCCTGGCCTTTGCAGCTTTCTTCGGCGTTAATGTGTTAACGCCGCTCTGGCTGCAAAATTTTATGGGCTATACCGCCACCCAGGCCGGGTTCGCCACCGCGTGGACCGGCGTCAGCTCCTTCCTGATTGCGCCGCTGGTGGCGATGGCCGCAGGGCGTTTCGACCCGCGCAAGCTGGTGTTCTGGGGGGTGATGTGGATGGGGGGCGTCTCGTTCTGGCGCGCCATTGCCAACACGGATATGGCCTTCTGGGATGTGGCTCTCCCGCTGCTGGTGCTCGGTTTCGCGCTGCCGTTCTTTTTTATCCCTACCACCACGCTGGCGCTGGCGAGCGTCGAGGAGCGGGAGATGGATTCCGCTGCCGGGCTGATGAACTTTTTTGCGCACCCTCTCCGGGGCGTTCGCCACCTCGCTGGTGACTACCGTCTGGGATAATCGCATCACTTATAACCACGCCGAGCTGGTGGGGATAGTTGACAGCGATAATAGCGTGCGCGAGATGCTGAGCCACAGCGGCATGCCGCCGGATGCGGTGAATCAGGCGATTGACGGCATGATTATTGGTCAGAGTTCAATGCTGGCGACCAATCAGATGATGGTGGGCATCGGCGTGGCGTTTGTGATTGCTGCCAGCGTCATCTGGCTGGCGCCGCGTCCGTCACGGGTTGTGGAAGCCGGTGCGGGCGGGCATTAATCGGTGCGTTTTCCCCCGGCGCGCGAGCCGGGGGAGGGCATTAATCTTCGAAGAACCAGTAACCGCTGTTAACCAGCGCGGCCAGCATTGCCAGGAAAGACGGGTCGTCCAGCGCGTCGCCGAAGGCGGCGGCGTCCAGCACGATATGGCTGGCCAGCGCGTCAAGCGCCGGGCGATGCGGCGAGTTGATGCGCTCGCCGTTGGCGAACACCTCCCCGCCGATGCGCAATACGCGCAGTCCGCCCAGGCGAACCAGCTTGTCCCCCTGTTTCAGGGCGTCGTAAATCTCATCCGGCTGATAGGGCGGCTCCGGCGGGGTGACGTCCAGCTCATGGCGTGACTGGGTGATAAACTCACCGATCCACTCATTAAACTGTGCGGGCTGATTGATCAAATCCACCATCATCGCGCGCAGGCGATCCAGCTCCTGGGGCAGCACGTCCGCCGGATGTTCCCGCGAGGGGACGTCCGGGTCGGTATAGCGCTGGCTGCCCAGCTCCCGTTGCAGTACGTAATCGGCAAAGCCGCTTATCAGCTCGCGGCCGCTCGGCGCGCGGTAGCCCACCGAGTAGTTCATTGAGTTTTCCAGCGAATAGCCTTCGTGGGGGAAACCCGGTGGGATATAGAGGATATCGCCCGGCTCCATCTCTTCATCAATGATGGCGTCGAAGGGGTCAACCTGCAGCAGATCCGGGTGCGGACAGTGCTGCTTCAACGGCGTTTTCTCGCCCACACGCCAGCGGCGGCGGCCCGTCCCCTGGATAATAAAGACATCATACTGGTCAAGATGCGGGCCCACGCCGCCGCCCGGCACCGAGAAAGAGATCATCAGATCGTCCGTACGCCAGTCGGGCAGGTAACGGAACGGGCGCATCAGCGCGGCGGTGGGTTCATGCCAGTGGTTAACCGCCTGCACCAGCAGCGACCAGTTGCTTTCGCCTAAGTGGTCGTAGCTTTCAAACGGCCCGTGGCTTACCTGCCATTTGCCGTCAAGATGGCTGACCAGGCGGCTGTCTACCTCATCTTCCATGGCAAGGCCCGCCAGTTCGTCAGGGGAGATCGGATCGACAAATTGCGCGAAGCCGCGCTTCAACACCACCGGGCGTTTTTGCCAGTAGCGTTCTATAAAATCCGGCCAGTTAAGGTTTAAGTGATAGTCCATATGCGGGTTCCCCAGACGTGAGTTTGAGTCGGAGTATAACGGATGGCGGGCGGCCTGCGTCACGCGGGCCGCGTTATTTTCGCTAAGCGCGTTAATTATCGCCGCTTGTCAGCTGCTGGCGGCCAAAAACTACTTCCATTTTCGCCCCGCCGAGGGGGCTGGCGGCGGCGATGATCTGCCCGTCGTACTGTTCGACAATATCACGGGCGACCGCAAGCCCCACGCCCTGGCCCGGACGCAGCGTATCGGCGCGCTGGCCGCGGTCAAAAACCACCTCACGCTTGGCGGCAGGAATGCCGGGGCCGTCATCTTCAATAATAATATGCAGCGTCTCTTCGCTCTGGCGGGCGGAGATCTCCACAAACTCAAGGCAGTATTTACAGGCGTTATCCAGCAGGTTGCCGGTGACTTCCATAAAATCGTTTTTCTCGCCGACGAAGCTTATCTCCGGCGAGATATCCAGACTGATGTTCACCCCTTTACGCTGGTAAACCTTGTTCAGCGCCGAGGATAAGCTATCCAGCAGCGGCGCCACCGGATGCAGTTCCCGACTGAGCAGGCTGCTGCTGCCGCGCATGCTGGCGCGATGCAGATAGTAGCCAATCTGCTGCGAAATGCGGCTAATTTGCTCCAGCATCACCGGCTCGGCGTCGCTGACGCTCAGCTTTTCGCTACGCAGCGAGCGCAGCGTGCTCTGCAGCACGGCCAGCGGCGTTTTCAGACTGTGGGTCAGGTCGGTGAGGGTGGTGCGGTATTTGTCATAGCGTTCCCGCTCGCTTTTTAGCAGCCGGTTAAGGTTGCGCACCAGACTGGTCAGTTCGCGGGCGGTGGCCGGGTTAAGGTTTTCCCGATGGTGCTCTTCCAGCTCCCGAACCTCTTTGGTCAGCGCTTCGATGGGGCGCAGGCTCCACCAGGCCGCCAGCCAGAGCAGGGGGATAACCAGCAGCAGGTTGGCCGCCAGCACATAGATAAACCAGCTCCACACCATCCAGGAGCGCTTAAGCTCGATGGGGATGGTATCGACCACCACGATGGTCAACTGGGGCATCAGGGCGGTAGCGGGGTAGAGGTTTACCGCTACCGAGTGGGTCATTTCCGAGTCGTCGTCGTCTTCGCGGATAGCCTTAAACTGCTGCCGGACGGTTTCGTCGTTATG
>NZ_HE578945.1:1496090-1516519 GCF_000321045.1 Phytobacter massiliensis JC163 | reverse complement strand
GATGTTCATTAAGAAAATAGTCGGCTTCCTTTGCATCTTCCGCCCGCGTCAACCTGATGCCCCATCTCTGAAAGCTGCACTTTCAGATGATGACGCAGCAGAGCATTGTCCTCCACAACGAGTACGCGCATCGTCTTTACTCTCCTGACTTTTGCATTACGAATAGTGTAACGCTGATTTTCTGGCGGGCGGGATAAACATTGGTTAAACATGGGGAAGGAAGCCCTCTTTTTGGCGAAAAGAGGGCGAAAACGCAGCTTATTTCAGCTCATCGACCATTTTGATGGCACGGCCGATGTAGTTCGCAGGCGTCATGGCTTTCAGACGCACTTTCTCTTCTTCCGGCAGCGGCAGGCTGTCAATGAACTGCTGCATCCCTTCGGCATCGACGCGCTTGCCGCGGGTCAGCTCTTTCAGCTTCTCGTACGGTTTTTCGATACCGTAACGGCGCATCACGGTCTGGATCGGCTCGGCCAGCACTTCCCAGTTGTGATCCAGCTCGTCCAGCAGACGATCGCGGTTCACTTCCAGCTTACTCACGCCTTTAAGGGTCGACTGGTAGGCGATCAGCGCGTAGCCGACGCCGACGCCGAGGTTACGCAGCACGGTGGAGTCGGTCAGATCGCGCTGCCAGCGGGAAACCGGCAGTTTACTTGCCAGGTGCTGCAGCACCGCGTTGGAGAGGCCGAGGTTGCCTTCGGAGTTTTCGAAGTCAATCGGGTTCACTTTATGCGGCATGGTCGACGAGCCGATTTCCCCGGCGATGGTCTTCTGTTTGAAGTGGTTGAGCGCGATGTAGCCCCACACGTCACGATCGAAATCGATAAGGATAGTGTTGAAGCGGGCGATGCAGTCGAACAGCTCGGCAATGTAATCGTGCGGTTCAATCTGCGTGGTGTACGGGTTCCACTGGATGCCCAGCGACGTCACGAACTCTTCGCTGAACTGATGCCAGTCCACCTGGGGGTAAGCGGCAATGTGGGCGTTATAGTTGCCGACCGCGCCGTTGATTTTACCGAGGATTTCCACCTGGTTAAGCTGGCGATACTGGCGTTCCAGACGGTAAGCCACGTTAGCCATCTCTTTACCCATGGTCGACGGCGTTGCCGGCTGGCCGTGGGTGCGGGAGAGCAGCGGGATATCGCGGTACTGGACGGCCAGATCCTTCACCGCCGCAATAATCTGCTGCCAGTAAGGCAGGATCACTTCGTCGCGGGCGGTTTTCAGCATCAGCGCGTGAGAGAGGTTGTTGATATCTTCCGAGGTGCAGGCGAAGTGGATGAACTCAGAGACCGCGTGCAGCGCCGGGATATCCGCCACTTTCTCTTTCAGAAAATACTCGACCGCTTTCACATCGTGATTGGTGGTGCGCTCAATGGTTTTGATTCGCGCCGCGTCCGCTTCGTTGAAATCAGCGACCAGCTTATTGAGGAAACCGTTTGCGTCGTCGGCAAAAGCAGGAACTTCCGCGATCGCTGCGTGGGACGCCAGTTTTTGTAACCAGCGAACTTCAACCTGGACACGGAATTTCAGCAGACCGTATTCGCTGAAAATTCCGCGCAGCGCGCTGACTTTATCGCCGTAGCGTCCATCGACAGGGGAAACGGCGGTCAGTGAGGATAATTCCATAGTTCAGGACTCCGGGAGGTTAACAATGAGCGAGAATTTGTTTGGCCTGAGTAGTCAGGCGATTACGGGAAAACATAAGTTGCAGACGGCCACCGCCAACCTGGTGCCAAAGCACGGCGGCGCGGATACCCGCAAGCAGGGTGGCGCGTACTTTTGCCTGCACCTGAGCGCTCTGGAGCACGGCAGGGGAGCCGGTTACCTGAATGCGCGGACCAAGCGGGCTGATAACATCGACATAGATGGCCGCCATGGCGCTGAGCAGCGTTTCCGACTGTAAATCGAAATGCTCAAGCTGGCGTTGCAGGCCGGCAATCCGGTTGCCGAGGGTCTCCATCGCCCCTTTCTGGCTGGCGAGCTTACGCTCCAGCACCATCAGGCTCAGGGTGTAGCGGGTCAGTTCGGCGTTCAACCCCTGGCGGCTACTGGCGTTAAGAACGCCAAGCAGCGTTTCAAGGCCGGTGCGCAGATTGGCCTCGCTGCCGCCAAACACGCCTAACGTTGAGTCGGGGTTTAAATCGATAACGCTGTTTAAAGAGACATGGAGCGCGTCGGCATCACAATGCCCCTGATGCGCCAGCTGTTGCACCAGACGGGCCGACTGGCAGATGCCTGCCAGCGCCAGCGTAATGTCATAGTAATTCTTTGCCACACTCGCTCCTTGCTTCGCTCTCTGTCTCGTTGATTACGCTTCCAGCGCCAGGCGCTGTTCGATAATACCGCCGCCAAGGCAGACTTCGCCGCTATAGAAAACGGCGGACTGGCCAGGGGTGACGGCCGCTACCGGCTCATCAAAGCGCACGTCGATGCGATCGTTGTCGATGGCGGTAACGGTGCACGGAATATCGCTCTGGCGATAACGGGTTTTCACCGTACAGCGCAGGGTGCCGACCAGCGGTTGACGATCGACCCAGTCAAGCTGCTGGGCAATCAAACCAACGGACATCAAACGGGGATGGTCGTGGCCCTGTGCCACCACCAGGATGTTATTTTCAACGTCTTTATCGACCACGTACCAGGGATCTTCAGTGCCATCTTTTGTACCGCCGATGCCCAGCCCTTTACGCTGGCCGAGGGTGTGGTACATCAGCCCCTGGTGCTCGCCAATCTCTTCGCCGTCGACGGTGACGATTTTACCCGGTTGGGCGGGCAGGTAACGGCCAAGGAATTCGCGGAATTTACGCTCGCCGATAAAACAGATACCGGTGGAGTCTTTTTTCTTCGCGGTCACCAGACCCAGCTCTTCGGCGATGCGGCGCACTTCGGGTTTTTCCAGCTCGCCAACCGGGAAGAGACTTTGCGCGATCTGTTCATGGCTCAGCGTATAGAGGAAGTAGCTCTGGTCTTTATTACCGTCGATACCGCGCAGCAGGCGGCTTTTGCCGTCGACGTCGGCGCGACGCACATAGTGGCCGGTGGCGATATAGTCCGCCCCCAGATCTTCGGCGGCAAATTCCAGAAAGGCTTTAAATTTGATCTCTTTGTTGCACAGAATATCCGGGTTAGGGGTGCGCCCGGCTTTGTATTCGGCAAGGAAATGCTCAAATACGTTGTCCCAGTACTCTGCGGCAAAGTTAACGGTGTGCAGCTCAATGCCAAGCTTGTCGCAAACCGCCTGCGCATCGGCAAGATCGGCAGCCGCGGTGCAGTATTCCTCGCCGTCGTCTTCCTCCCAGTTCTTCATGAACAGGCCTTCAACCTTATAACCCTGTTGCAGCAACAGCCAGGCGGAAACGGAAGAATCGACACCGCCGGACATGCCGACGATCACTTTTTTGGGGCTATCAGACATAGAATACTCACTACATTGAACTTCAAGGCGGCGTATTCTATCACGCACTTGTCGCTCAGGCACCCCCCGGCGTCGTCAACGCTTAACGACGCCGGGGAGGCAGTCAGGCTGGCTGTTGGGTAAGGTTAAACTGCTCTACGCTCTGGGCCAGCTGCTGCGCCTGCTCTTCCAGCGAACTGGCGGCGGCGGCCATCTGCTGAACCAGCGCGGCGTTTTGCTGCGTGACGCCATCCATCTCATTCACCGCAATCGTCACCTGGCCGATGCCTTTGGCCTGCTCATCGGAAGCGCTGACGATCTCATTGATGATGGTCTGCACCGAGTTAACCGCCTGGGTCATCTCCAGCATGGTCTTCCCGGCTTCATTCACCAGCTGCACGCCGTTTTCCACCCGCTGGCTGGACTCTTCAATCAGCGCGGCAATCTCTTTTACCGCATTGGCGCTGCGCTGGGCGAGGTTGCGCACTTCCGAGGCCACCACCGCGAAACCCCGACCCTGTTCGCCAGCGCGGGCGGCTTCTACCGCCGCGTTGAGCGCCAGAATATTGGTCTGGAAGGCGATGCTGTTGATCATGGTGGTGATGTCGCCAATTTTCTTCGCGCTGTCATCGATTTGCGACATGGTTTGCACCACCTGGCCTACCAGCGCTTCGCCGCGGCTGGCTATCTGGGTGGCGTTGGCGGTCAGCGCCGTGGCCTGGTGCGCATTGTCGGCGTTATGCTTAATGGTGGCGCTGAACTGCTCCATACTGGCGGCGGTCTGCTCCAGCGCGGCGGCCTGCTGTTCAGTCCGCGAGGAGAGGTTAATGTTACCGCTGACAATTTCGCCCGCCCCCTGGCGCACCGAGTCGCTGGCCTCTTTAATCTGCCCGACGATGGACCGCAGCTGCGCCTGCATGGTATGCAGAGCGAAGAACAGGCTGCGCCTGTCGCCGTTCTTGACGTTAATGACGTTATCTAACTTGCCATCCGCCACCGCCAGCGCGATGGTGGCCGCCTCCAGCGGTTCGCCGCCGATCGGCCTTAACACTTTGCGGCTAAAGACAATGCCCAGCAGCGCGCTGACCAGCAGAATGCTGAATACCATCAGCACAATGGCGTTGAAAAGCTGCCGGTTGGCGGCGGCCATCACCTGGCTTACCGGCGCGACGATGCCCAGGTGCCACTTCTCGCTGCTGTTGCCGATAGCGACCGGCTGCCAGGTAATCAGCGCATCTTCGCCAAGAATGGCGTCCGGCTGTTCGGTAACCGCAGAGGAAAACCCGCCGGTCTCGCCAGGATAGGCTTTACTGGTCAGGCTCTTATCCGGATAGGAGATCACCTTGCCTGCCGAAGAGAGCAGAATCGCATAGCCGCCGCCTTCCCACGGCTTAATCTGGTTTACTTTCTGCTGCAGCGAGGCCAGGGAGATATCGGATGTGACAACCGCCTGCAGTTTACCCTGGCTCACAATGGGTGCGGCGACCGAGGTTAAGAGGGTAGGGACGCCGTTATAGGCGTAGCTGTACGGCTCGATCAGGGTATCTTTCTGCGACTTTTGCGGCAGCAGATAATAGTCGCCCTGGCCCGGCGTCAGGTAGGAGAGCAGAGGGTGGAGTTTAAAGTTGCCCGCCCCGTCGCTGTCGACAAAAAAGGCGTATCGCCCGTTTGGCGCCTGATCGGGTTTACCGGCAAACTCCGCGTCGCGGCCATCAAAGGCGTTTTCTTCAAAGATGACCGACATAGAGAGGTAGTTTGGGTTATCGCGCAGGGCCGATTCCAGCAGTTTATCCGCCACCCGGCGGTCGGTCACCCCGGCCTGCGGCAGCGCTATCAGGCTGTGGCCAAGGTTATGGGCAACATCGCGGGCGTAATTGAGCTCTTGTTGAACTCGTAACGCTTCGCTCTGGGCAATCTGCTGGAGATAGCTCTCTGCCAGGGATTTCTGTTCATTACTTGACTGCCAGCTTAATACGCCGATTGTCACCACAAATCCGAGAGTGATGGTTAACGCGCCGGTTAACAGCATTTGCGCGCGGGTACTCATCTTCTTTTTCGTCAATTGTCCGGCCATCACGCCTCCTCAGCTATCAGGCATTAATTTCGTCGCGCGTCCCTTCTGTTTGTGCCTCCTGCAACCACTTTATCGGCGTCTATTTTTTGATCTTTAGCGGCGCGGTCGGGGGCGATAACAGACGTAAAAACTACTTATTTTTAGTTTTGTAGTTGAAAAGATTGTCTGGGGGAGGGGGAGTGGCGTGTTGTAGAGTAGTGAAGCGTGACTGATCAGTTGTTTAAGCTGTCGTTAAATATTATTAAGCGGCGGGCGGATAACAGAATGCGCCTGCCAGGGCGCATCCGTAGCGACGGGTTAACGAAAAGGCCAGTTGAACTCGCCAATCGTCGAGAGGGGGTAGCGTTCGCCTGTCTGCCAGGCGCGGATGCTTTCCGCCACCAGCGGCGACCGCAGGTTAGAGGCGGTAAGGATCTCCTCTGCGCTGACCCACAGGCAGCGGTCGATGTCATCGTCATGAGGCTCGGTGGCGCAAACCTGCGCGAGATCGACGGCGAACAGAAAACGCAAAAACGGCGTTTTATCGGGGGCTATCCACTGATGCATGCGGACAAACGCATCGGGGGTGGCGCTGATACCCGTCTCTTCCCACAGCTCGCGGCTGGCCGCTTCGACCAGCGTCTCATCCGCTTCCAGATGACCGGCGGGCTGGTTCCATAACGCTTTGCCGTTGATGGTCTCTTCCACCACTAAAAATTGACCCTGTGCGTGCACCACACAGGCGACGGTAACGTGCGGTTTAAACATACCTCTCCTTTTTACTCGTCAAAGCCATCGGCCATATCCGGCCAGCTGATAGCGCCACTCTGTTTATTGATACTAACATAGGCTACCGGGGGTGAGGTTTCGCTGTCGGCGCCGCCACGACAGAGCGCGGACTGATGGTCTTCCCGGACGATCATTTCCACCGCTTTCGGCGCATTCCAGCTTTCGTAAAACACACAATGATAGTCGGTACGTAGCGCAAGGGTGATAACCCGCGTCGCTTTGTCCGTGGAGAGGGGATTAATGTCGTCGCGATAGCGGTCACCGCTGTCGACCGGCTCCAGCTGCGCTTTTTTTAGCCAGCCGCGCACCATGCGCCGGTCCGGGCCGTACCAGGTCACTTCGAGGAAATCGTCGGCAGACGCCTCCTGGGCTGAGACCTTATCGCCGGGTATCAGAAACAGCGACCGGCTGCGGCACGTTTCATTTGGCATCGTATAAAACCACGCCCGTTCTTGCCCCGTTACGCGCAGATGGTTGTTGGCCGGGGGCGCATCCCGCTCCCGTGTGGGAAGCGTCTTATTTGCCCATGCCTGGCACGGGTCGCTGACCGGGAGTGGGGCAGGCAAAGGTGTCAGACCGTCTTCGGTGATCCAGCCGGTCGCAAACGTGCCGTTGGCATCGCGGTAGCGTATATAGCGAAAAGGGTGAGTGGGGGAGACACCGCCGGACTTACCGTACAGCACCGAACTGCGCAGCACTTCTACCGTGTCGCCTTTAACCAGAAAGGCGGGAAGCTGGCACTCTGAGCCGGGCGCGGAGTAAAAGTGCAGCCTGTTGACGTTCACCTGTGCGGATTCAGCAAGCCAGCGTGCTTCGCCTGCGGCCATACCGGCAATACCCTCGCAGTTTTGATTCGCATAACAGAAGGATGACGCGCCGAGCAGCAAACCGAATGCAATACGTAACAACATTGTTTTCCTCTTCCGTGACCATGTAAAACGCGACACGCCGCGTTATTTCACTTCCCGCCACTCGCCGTTCGCCAGCCCGTCGAGCGTGTAGCCGCCCAGGGCGTAGCGGATAAGGCGCAGCGTAGGAAACCCGACATGGGCGGTCATCCGCCGCACCTGGCGGTTGCGTCCCTCATAGAGGGTGATTTTTAACCAGCTGGTGGGAATGGATTTACGCTCGCGAATGGGCGGGTTGCGCGGCCAGAGCCACGACGGCGGCGCGACGCGTTCAACGCCAGCGGGCAGAGTGGGGCCATCGTTAAGCGTGACACCGTCACGTAAGGCGGCAATCGCCTCATCGTCGGGTTCGCCTTCCACCTGCACGTAGTAGATTTTCCCGGTGCGCTTACCCGGCTGTGTCAGCTGTGCCTGCAACGCGCCGTCATTCGTAAGCACCAGCAGCCCTTCACTGTCGCGGTCAAGCCGACCTGCCGCGTATACATTCTGCACGGTTATATAATCTTTCAACGTGCTGCGTCCCGCTTCGTCAGTAAACTGGGGCAACACATCATAGGGTTTATTGAACAAAATCACCCGTTTTGGCAGGTTCTGGCGCGCAGGCCTGGTTTTCTGTTGTGAGCTGAATCGCTTAAGGTGGTGATTTCTATCAGGAGTTTTCTTCATGGTATTTTCAGCAGTTATCAATTGCCGCATTATAACGTAATCATGATTACCTTTCATGGAACCCAACTATGGGGTAGTATTGACGGGCAAATTACAATTCATTAACAAAAAATCAGTAACAACCAGAAGCGCTCGAAGGAGAGGTGAATGGAAAGCAAAGTAGTTGTTCCGGCGGAAGGTAGTAAAATCACCCTACAAAACGGCAAGCTGAACGTTCCGAATAACCCGATTATCCCGTTTATTGAAGGTGATGGTATCGGCGTCGACGTGACTCCGGCAATGCTGAAAGTGGTTGATGCCGCCGTGGAGAAGGCCTATAAAGGCGAGCGTAAAATTTCCTGGATGGAAATTTACACCGGTGAGAAATCTACCCAGGTTTATGGCCAGGACGTCTGGCTGCCCGCTGAAACGCTGGATCTGATCCGTGATTACCGTGTTGCCATCAAGGGCCCGCTGACGACGCCGGTTGGCGGCGGTATTCGCTCCCTGAACGTTGCGCTGCGCCAGGAGCTGGATCTGTACATCTGCCTGCGCCCGGTTCGTTATTATCAGGGCACGCCGAGCCCGGTTAAACACCCTGAACTGACTGACATGGTTATCTTCCGTGAAAACTCCGAAGATATCTATGCGGGTATCGAGTGGAAAGCGGACTCCGCTGACGCTGAGAAAGTGATTAAATTCCTGCGTGATGAGATGGGCGTGAAGAAAATTCGCTTCCCGGAACATTGCGGTATCGGTATTAAACCGTGCTCCGAAGAAGGGACCAAGCGTCTGGTGCGCGCGGCCATTGAGTACGCTATTACCAACGATCGCGACTCTGTGACCCTGGTGCACAAAGGCAACATCATGAAGTTCACCGAAGGCGCGTTCAAAGACTGGGGTTACCAGCTGGCGAAAGAAGAGTTCGGCGGTGAGCTGATCGACGGCGGCCCGTGGCAGAAGATCAAAAACCCGAACACCGGCAAAGAGATCATCATTAAAGATGTGATTGCCGATGCGTTCCTGCAGCAGATCCTGCTGCGTCCGGCAGAATATGACGTCATCGCCTGTATGAACCTCAACGGCGACTACATCTCCGACGCCCTGGCCGCGCAGGTTGGCGGTATCGGTATCGCCCCAGGCGCGAACATTGGCGACGAGTGCGCGCTGTTCGAAGCCACCCACGGCACCGCGCCGAAATACGCCGGCCAGGACAAAGTTAACCCGGGCTCCATCATCCTTTCCGCGGAAATGATGCTGCGTCACATGGAATGGTTCGAAGCCGCCGACCTGATTGTTAAAGGTATGGAAGGCGCGATCAATAACAAGACCGTGACCTATGACTTCGAGCGTCTGATGGACGGCGCTAAGCTGCTGAAATGCTCAGAGTTTGGCGACGCGATCATCGACAATATGTAATCCAGCTGCTGGGTTAAATAAAAACGGGAGCCTGTGGGTTCCCGTTTTTTTATGGTAGGAGAAATTCAGCGCGGGAGAGAATCAAAATATAAATACGGCGAATATTTACTTTCCTTAACAAAACCGCAGCTTGAACGCATTAAAGCATTCCTTTCTGAGCAAAAGTAATGCTCGTTGCTTCATTTAAATCCATGTATTTAATCTTTTCGGGTGAGACCCACATTACGTCCTGAAACTCTTCGTTGAATGTAATAACCCGGTTGGTACTTACACAATCGAATATGAGATAAATCATGTATATATCTTCGGTAGTACCATCTGGATATGTCTTCTTCCTTACATCATCACGAAACGTCCATGGTTTAATGTCAGTAATTAACAACTTATCTCCTAACTCTTCCATGATTTCCCGTCTGAGCGCGGTTTCAATCGTTTCGCCAGGCTCCATTCCTCCGCCGGGAAGAGCCCACTGTCCGGGGAATACACCACGATCGGAAGCCATTTTACACAGCAAATATTCGCCATCATTTTGTATCACTGGACATACGATTGTTCTCTGGCGCATCTTGTCTCCTTTGCGGCAGTATAAAATAAGCCACATACATTAAAGGGTGTCTTTGCCAGGGTGAAGCGCTTCGGGAAGCGCCACACGCAGGAGGCAACCTAAACCTCCAGCCGAATTCCAAAAACATTACGCCCCTGCTCATGGCGATAATAAGCGTTTCCGCCGTGTAAGGTCGCTATAGCGCTGACCAGCGACAGCCCCAGTCCGCTGCCAGCGGTGTGGCGGACATTATCGCCGCGCCAGAATCGTTCGAATACTTTATCAGGCTCGCGCACGGGCTCCCCTATATTGGACACTTCAACCACGACGTACTCTCCGCGATGAAAAGTCCTGACGGCAATCCTGCTCATTTCAGGCGCATAACGGATGGCGTTGGTCAGCAGGTTGGTCATCGCCCGCTGGAAAAGCATTTTATCTGCGCTGAGGCGGCCGTCGGCGTAAAGCTCGATACTCATCTCCCGCTCTTCCGCCACGGGTTCCAGAAAGTCGATAAGCCCTTCCAGCGTGTCGTGGAGCGAAAACGTCTCTTTATTGAGTTTGATATTGTGATGCGCGGCGCGGGCGAGAAAAAGAATATTTTCCGTCAGCCGCGACAATCCCTCCAGCTCTTCGATATTGCCCTCCAGCAGAGCCTGATATTCTTCAACAGTCCGGGTATGGCCAAGCGCAACCTGATTCTGCCCTAACAGAACGTTGACGGGAGTGCGAATTTCATGGGCCAGATCGTCGGCAAACTGGGTCAGGCGGATAAAATCTGTCGCCAGGCTGTGGCGCATGGTATTGAGCGCCTCTCCCAGAGGAAGAAGTTCACGGGGCAATGCGGGAAGGGGCACGGGGTGCGTTAACCTGTCACTGCCGGTTTCCGCCACCACTTTACTTAAACGGCCAATCGACCGTAGCCCTCTGCGAATCAACAGCGGACTGAGGGCGGCGCTCAGTAAAACAGCCGCCAGCGAAATCAGGATGCTTTGCTGACGATAACTCGCCAGCATCACCGCACGCTCCCGCGCGACGCGGGCAAGGGTGATGGTTACCGGCCCGGCGAGCGCATCCGCCTGCAGGCTGAGCGCTGAGGCTTCAGTGCCATCGTTGCTTATCCAGCGGCGTAGCTGTTTCTCACTGGGAGCGACGCCTGCCGGGGTGGGGGCAATGCCGGGCATAGCAACGCCGGTATGGTTAATGGTGACGTTTTGCGCATCCTGCGGGCGGATAATCAGGATATCCTGCCGGGTATCGACCATACGATTAAAATAGAGCGGCAGAGCGCCGGGGTTAGCGCCATCTGCCAGTAACTGCCGTAACTGCGCGGCCCGGTTGATAAGCGTTTGATCGTCACGCCATATCAGTTCGCTGCGTAATGCCTTATACAGAAGCAGGCTTATACCGCCGCAGGCCAGCGCCATAATCAGGGTGAAAATCGCCGTCAGCCGCAGCGTAAGAGAGGGGCTATACACCGCCAGACTCCTTCTCCGACAGGCAATATCCCATACCTCTTACCGTGGTAATGAGCTTGCGGGGAAACGGATCGTCGACTTTACGGCGCAGGCGGCGAATGGCGACATCCACAATGTTCGTTTCACTGTCGAAGTTAATGCCCCAAATTTCGCTGGCGATAAGCGTGCGGGGCAGAATTTCATCGCGCCGGCTGGCGAGCAGCCACAGCAGCATGAACTCCTTACGCGTCAGCGCTACGGGCACGCCGTCTCGCGTTGCCTGCAGGCGCGCCGAGTCCATGACCAGATCGGCCACGCGCAGCACTGTCCCGTGCGGCGAATGTTGCCGAAGCTGGTTTCTCACCCTTGCCAGCAGTTCAGCAAAGGAAAAGGGTTTTACCAGATAGTCATTTGCTCCCAGCTCCAGCCCCTTAACCCGGTCTTCTACTGAATCTCTGGCCGTCAGGCAAATCACGGGAGTATTGCTGGCGGTGCGTAGGGTTTTAAGCACCTGCCAGCCGTCCATGCCCGGCAGCATAATATCCAGAATTATCAGGCTCCAGGGGTGCGATAACGCCAGATGCAGGCCATCGCGCCCGTCCGCCGCGTAATCCACAATATAGCCCGCCTCTTCAAGCCCCTTGCGGACCCAGGCGCTGGCTTTTTCGTTATCTTCAATCAGTAACAGTTTCATCGGGGCAGTTTGCCACGAATTTTCTGCCCGCCCCAGCGTTTGTGCGCCAGATGACAATATGGTCATCTTTCTGACAGGTAATTCAGGACGCCGCACGGGTATAACAGCAGGGTGATTACTACAGGAGACGCAACAATGAAAAAAACCATCGCCGCCTTATCCCTCGCTGCGCTGCTCGCCGCGCCAGGCATCACCTTCGCCGCCGGTAAAAACCCGCTAAGCGTTCATGTGTTGAACCAGCAAACGGGTATGCCCGCTGCGGGCATGGCGGTTACGCTTGAGCAGAAACAGGGTGAAAGCTGGAAGGTCCTCAATACGGCCAGCACTAACCAGGACGGCCGTATCAATGCGCTATGGCCTGAAAAGCCCTTCGAAGCGGGGGATTATCGGGTCACGTTTAAGACCGGCAGCTGGTTCACGCAGCAAAAACAGCAGAGCTTCTTCCCGGAAATTCCGGTGGAGTTCCATATCACCGATACGCAGACGACTTATCACGTCCCCTTGCTGCTCAGCCAGTACGGCTACTCCACCTACCGGGGAAGTTGAAGCAACGGTAACCGCGCGTACGGGCTGCCTGACCATAAGCGGGTCAACTATCACCCAGGACAAAACCATGCTAATTTGATGGCTTTTGTAGAGGTGTGAAGATGTGTACTAACCTTTTTGATAACGCACGCCGTTATACCGATGAGAAAAAGTAAAACCAAAGCCGCTATTGCGGCTTTTTACCTTCTATTTGTTATGGCGTACTGCAATTTTACTGATTTAGCGCATGGCGGGCCGCTTGCGCAATAAAATGGCTCCGGTCGCGATAAACGCTATTCCCCTTTACGGCGCTATCGATGCGCTTAATCAGCGTATCCGGCAAAGAAATATTTATGCGCTGTGGCTTACCTTCAAAGCTTGATAAATCAACATCTACCATCACCCAGCTGTCGAAGTCTTTATACTCTGGGTTGGCAGAGTAAACCAGATATCCAGCATCCTTAATCTCATTGGCTGCGATACCGCTACGCAGGAGATCTTCTGCCACCAGCAAAATGGCTTCCTTTACCATTGGGCCGATTTGATCCTGACTGTCAGCTGCGGAAAAACAGCCATAATCGTAAGCTGAAAATGCAGGAACGATCATACCGTAGGCGGTGTTTTCATCTTTCGGCGTCTCGACGCCCACTGAGAAGAACATACAAATCTCCAGAGAAGGGGGGATTAAATTCCCGCCATTTTTTTAATAGACCTGACAGTGCCATGAGGGAGATCCTTTTTCGGATGAGGGATCGGAAAAGTTTTTCCGGTAACGGGTGACCACCATATCTGATGGCTACCTCCGTTATGCCGCTTAAGCTCACATCCAGCAGCCATCAATTCCTTTATCAGGTCAGCTGATTTCATCTTTTCTCCACTCAGTTTTATTCTACACACGAATACACACAAGGCAACTAAAGAAAACGGAAGCCCGAAGGCTTCCGTTTTTTAAGGTAGAGCACTACGGTTAGGGTTAATGGGGCACACCCGGAAGAAAAGCGTGTGCTGTGTCAGGCCTGGTCAAACGTTAAAATCAGTAATCGTTATTGATGTCCTGCATGGACGAACGGCTGACGAGGAAGGCGACGGCGTTTATCGCCAGGATGCTTGTTACGGTGAGCGTTATCATTATTTAATCCTCAACCAGAAGTGCGTATCGTCGCACCTGATTAGATTATCGGCATCGCTTTGGATAACTCTACATTTTTATTCGGGCTACTGCTTAAATAATAAAAAATTGCGTTGCGGCTCGCAAAAATAAAATTAGCAAGCGAATGTTTTGCTTGCTTAAATAAAATTTTCCACGCCGGGCGCTATTATAGAAACAGCAAGTGATGGATAGCTCGGGAGTAGGTGTTTTCATCAGTGATTATCAGGCTGCGCTGATTAAAAGAGAAGAGCAGGCGGAAAGAGACAGGACGCAAATAAAGAAAGGCAGTTTCGACATCAAAACTGCCCAAAAAGAAAGATTAAATGTTTGATCGTATTTCCCTTACGTGCGGCCTTTATAACCGGGCAAAGCGGAACGCGCCAGCGTGTTTTTTTTGCGCTGGAGAATGAGGAAATTAATGATCGGGATACTGATACCGCGCTTTATCAATTCACCGGGTAATAAGGCAACAAATTCAGGAGCCATACTGATGCTGATTGGGGCTTATTTGCGCCAGAATGCGATACGGTTTATTTTCCGCCAGCCATGCGGGAAGATCGTCTGCCTGCAGGGGGCGTGAAAAGTAATATCCCTGTGCTTCGTCGCAGCCGTAATCGGTAAGCATACGGGCGGTATCATGGTCTTCCACGCCTTCGGCGAGCACCACGTACTGCAACTCTTTAAGCATCATAATCACATTTCGGGCAATAATACGGCTGCCGGGATCGGTGGTAATCTGGCTAACCAGCGACCGATCTAACTTAATGACATCAATGGGAATTCGGCGCAAATAATTAATATTGCTGTAGCCTGCGCCAAAATCATCCAGCAGGATCTGGAAGCCCGCCATTTTGAGTTTATCGAGCTCTTCCAGCGCCGCTTCGCTCTCCAGCACTTTTTCCGTTTCAAGGCACTCAATGCGGATATCGGCCGGATTCAGTCCCGCCTCGCGCACCTGACGTTCCAGCTGGCTGGCAAACCCGCTCAGAGAAAAATCGCTGACGGTCACGTTAATGGAGACCGGCAGCAGAATACCTTTTGCCCGCCATATTTTTAATTGTGCGATAACCTGGCCAATCACCCACTGAGTAATATCCGCCATCAGGCTGGTTTTTTCGGCAAGCGCGACAATGGTCGCCGGGGAAATATTGCCCGCTTGCGGATGACGCCAGCGCAGCAGCGCCTCCATACCCTCTGTTTTACCGGATCGTAGCGAAATTTTCGGCTGATACACCAGATAAAGCTGATCGTGAGCCTTGATCGCCTCGCTCAAATCGTAGAGCAGTTTGAAGTCTTTATTTCTTTTATGGTCGAGGATGGGGTTAAATGCCAGCAGTGGGATGCGCTGGCGTATGGCCTCATGCACGGCGCTAATCGCCTGGCGTAGCGACTCGTGGGCATCATCTTCCCGCGGCGTAAATTTCACATAGCCGCTATGAACGGTGAGGGGAATATCGATATCGCTGGTAATGTGCGCCTGGGTTCCGGGCAGTGCCTCCGCTCGTCTGAGCAGCGTCTGCGCTGCGCCATACTCCACCAGTACCGCAAAACGGCCAGGGGCAAAAGCATACAGCGTAGTCGTCTCTTTAAGGCGTAGCCGCAGGCGCAGTAGCGGGGCGAAATTGCGTAACATTTTTTCGACGGCGGCAAGGCCAAGATAACGGGTCAGCTCATAAGCCCTGGGCATATCGATAAGGTCAAAAATGATCACCCCGTAGCTGCCAGACGCCTGCGTCTGCACCAGGCACTCCATTTCGCGCATCAGTGACTGACGATTGGGCAGCCCGGTCAGGGCGTCAACCCGGCCTATGGAATAGCATGCTTCAAGGTAAAGCGCCGCCAGCCTGGCCACCCGGTTAAAGTTGTCGATCTGGCGTGATGACGGGGAGTAAACCTCCGCGCTGCTGACGCAAAGCGTGCCCAGTACCAGCCCTTCACGGGTGAGCAAAGGCGCGGATGCATAAAAAAGGATATCGCCGCTTTGCACCAGCGGCTGGTGGGAAAAACGCGTGTCCTGGCGGGTATCAACGCAGACAATGGTCTGGCTGCTGGCCCGCGTGTACTGACACATCGTTTTATCAATGGCTATTTTATTGTGAGTAATTGGGACGTCTTTAACATATTTTATATACTGGCAGGCGTCGTCGAAAACGGTAATAAAGCACCCTTCGACGCCCATGACCTCGCAGGCGAGACAGGCATATTCTTTCAGTGCCGCATCGCGCCCTTTATCTTCATTGCGCAATAATTCGAGCGCGGCCAGCCGTTTACTTTCGCTTTTATTAAGTCCGGTGAACATGGCGAGCTCCTGCTCAAAGTGAGGGGGCTAAAAGTTCTGCTGAGCCGACAACATCATCAGTCCGGGCGCTGTGCTTTATTAAGACGTTTTATGCACTAAGTCTAGTTCATCTTTTACCACCAGCCCAACTGAGTTCCGGCAACAACGACTATCGCGACAACAAGCATAATGATGGTTGATTTTTTCACGGACGCGCTCCTGAGCAACGCTCTGAATAATGAAATAGAACGGATTGAGTTGATTCTCAAACAGTAACCAGCCGGGACCGGTTAATTAAGCTGTACAAAACGTTTTTTCTGTTTGGCGTGCTTTTCCTGATACATCGCCTGGTCAGCCGCATGCAAAGCGCTGTCGGCGTCCGTGTCGGCGGGGTTGATTTCAACGACGCCAACGCTGGCGCCGGGATAGAATATTTTTACCGGGCCCAGATGGTATTCACCGATGAGGCAGTGCTGCAACGTGTGTTTACGTTGCGTAAGGGCTGCGTCGCTATGGTTATCGGCAGCGCTGCCGCGGCAGGCCAGTAAAAATTCATCGCCGCCAATGCGACCGACAATCTCATCTTTCTGGCAGCTGCCCGACAGCCGCTGACCGACTTCAATCAGGAACCGATCGCCCGCTTCATGGCCCAGACGATCGTTGATGGCTTTGAAATCATCGAGATCGATAAAGGCGATAACAACCTGGTAACCGACCTTGCGGGCCGAGTCGAAGAGGGCTGTCAGATGTTCGAAAACGGCGCGACGATTGGGCAGGCCGGTAAGCGGGTCGGTATAAGAGTGGGCAATCAACGCCGCGTTCGCTTCGCGAAGCTGCTCCACCAGCTTTTCTTTTTCAATCGACTGGGCAATCAGCCCGGCAAACAGCCGCAGCACCTGCTGGCCGCGCATGGTCAGCGTATGCTGCCCGGTACTGGCGGCACAGAGGGTGCCGAAAAGCGAGCCGTCCGTCAGCAGTACCGGCGTGCTTAAATAAGAGGAGATGCCAATAGCGCGCGCCGCCTCGCAGTCGGCCCAGTCGTGGGCGACATCATCACTAAAAAGACGATTATCATCCAGCGCGCGTTTACACAGGCTGTCGCCCCAGGGCAGGGAAAACCCCTCGGGAATATCAAGCTGCTTACTGTTGCGTGAATACAAGATGTGCTGATACCGGCCATCCGTGTCGATCCGGGTCAGATAAGTGGATTCCATTTCGGTCACCATCTCCAGCATTTCGAGCAGCTGGCGCACCAGCGTTTCAAGGGAGTGGTCTTGTGTGAGCGTTTCAGAAACGCGGGCCAGGATGTAATCGGACATTACAGATAACAACTCCGCTGCATACGAGGCAAAAGATTGGGACGATGAAAATATAGACTGGCGGGCATTAAAGCATGGATAAAAGAAATTTTATATATCCGAATATATTAACGGCAAAAATGGGTAGGTAAAAAAAAGCCCCGCCTGAAGAGGCCGGGGCAAAAACTCATTGATTACGGAATGATGTTCTCTGGTCATGGGTGAGAACAGGGCTAATATATCGCTGAAAAGTGGCGTAAAAATGGAGAAAGCATGGAGATCTGCGCTCCGCTGTTTTAAGCTCAATTTCTCTTAAATCATGAAAGGATACACAGATGCGATTTTTGATCCCGCTCTCTTTTATTGCGCTGACGGCCTGCGCACAGCATAACGACGCGCCCCCGCCGCCTGCGGTGGGTAAGGCCAATCCGGCGGCGGAGTACTGCCTGCAAATCGGCGGCGAGCGCGTACCGGTGCAAAGCCCGCAGGGCGTGCGTACCGTCTGCAAATTACCGGGCGGGCAGACGATCGATGAATGGGAATTATGGCGTCGCGATCATCCGAAATCCGGCTCGTGACAAGCTGCCGCGCCCCAGGGTAAACTTGCGCTTAAGATTTTTCTTAAAACAATCTGGCGTGAGAGAAGTATGTTTCAGTTACGACCCGGTAGCATTGCCATTGTTATCGGCGCACAAACCCCAGTCGGGCGCGGCAATATAGGTAAATCCGTCGAGCTTTTTGGTCTCTGCCAGCCGGGAGAGATGTTTCTTAACCCGGTTAATGGCGTGATGACGCGCATGCCGCTGTCCGCGTCACGGCCGCTGTGGCTGGTCACCGGGGAGGTGACGGCGTTTGACGGGCAGCACGGTTTCGCCTTTGTGCGCGCAGAACATCTGATGCCCCTCGACCCCGACTGCCTGCCAGAGCACGAGCGCGCGCAGACTATTGCCTGATGGCCAGGCCTCTTAGCCATTCGGCAAGCACCTGCGCATGGTTATGTTGAGTATCTTTCGCGCCGTACAGCAGGGTGAGAGGCCGCTCTTTCGCCTGCCTGAGCAGGCGCTCGCCTTCCTCCGTTAGCTCCGCCAGCTCTGCGAGCCAGGCTTCGCGGAAGGCAGCGAAATCGATCGCGCCGCTGTGGAAATCTTTGCGCAGCGCCGGTGAGGGGGTCAGCGTTTTGCACCATTCATCATATTCAAGCGCGTCCTTCTTCACGCCGCGTGGCCATAGCCTGTCTACCAGCACCCGGTAACCATCCCCGGTGGAAGCGGCGTCGTAGAGACGCTTGCACTGAATCATATTTCCTCCCTCGCATTGATAAAATCGACCAGCTCCGGGAGCTGCTGATGGGAAAATACCCGGATGCCATGGGCCGAAAGCAGGGCGGCAGCGACGCCCATTCCGGCGCGCTGGGTGCCGCTAAAGGTGCCGTCATAAATGGCACGGCTGCCGCAGGTAGGGCTGCCATCCGTCAGTAGCGCGGCGCAGCACCCTTCCTTCCGCGCGGTTTCCAGCGCCAGCCAGGCGGCCAGCTGATAGTGCGCGGTGACATCCTCACCGTTATTTTCCTGGATACGCGCGGCGTTGCGCATCACTTCATCACCGCTTCCGGCAATGATTTCCGCCGGGCGACGCGGCACCGGCAATCCCGCCGCCAGTTCCGGGCAGTGGATAACCAGCCGCTGCTCTTTCTGCCAGCGTTCAAGCGTCTGGCGCAAATCAGCCTTTTCGCGGCCGTTGTAGCGCACCTGAAACCCCATCAGGCAGGCGCTAATCAGAATCTTACTGGGCATCTTTTCTCCGCTTACTCCGGGCTGACGTTTTTATTGCCAGCGTCACGGCCTCTGATGTGGCCTGCAATAATTAAGGTATTGTGATAACGGCAAAAAGTCGCTAATGTCAGGTTCCTTATGTTACCCGAACAATGTCAGGCATAAGGAACCCTCCATGACCCACACCCCCGTAAAAGAGACGCTGCGAATTGCCCTTGTTGGCGATTATAACCACGATGTGCCTGCCCATCAGGCTATTCCGCTGGCGATTGATGATGCCGCCGCGGTGCTTGATGTTACCGCTGATTATGACTGGCTGGCTACCAGCGAGATCCGCAGCGCCGAAGACCTGGTCGGCTACGATGCTATCTGGCTGGTGCCGGCAAGCCCGTATAAAAACGCCCAGGGCGCTTTTCTTGCCGCGCAATATGCCCGCGAAAACGCCATTCCTTTTCTGGGAACCTGCGGCGGCTTTCAGCATGCGATTATTGAGTATGCCCGGCATGTGATGGGGGTGGCCGACGCGGCGCATCAGGAGACGGACAGCGAAGGGCAGATGGTCATTGTGCCGCTGAGCTGTTCGCTAATTGATAACAGCTCGGAGATAGAACTACGGGCCAATACTCTCATTGCCCGCGCCTACGGCCGGGAAAAAATAACCGAGGTATACCGTTGCAGCTACGGTATCGCAGCGGATTTTGCAGCCGAACTGGAAAAGAGCGATCTGCGGGTTACCGGCTGGGATGAGGAGGGGGAGATTCGCGCGGTTGAGCTGGCAAACCATCCTTTCTTTGTCGCCACCCTGTTCCAGCATGAGCGCAATGCGCTGGCGGGGCGTCCGGTGCCGCTGGTGCAGGCGATGCTGCGGGCGGCACGGGACTGAGGCGCGGGCGTTAGCGGGGCGTGACTTCCCGGTCGCGCCCGGCCAGCGCGCCAAAAGCGGCCATCACCACCGATAACAGGGCGCAGGCGGCCAGTGGGATATGCCAGCTGCCGCTGGCGTCATGAATTTTGCCCATTAGCGGCGGCCCGCAGGCGGCCAGCAGGTAACCCACCGACTGCGCCATACCGGATAACGCCGCAGCCTGATGCGCGGAGTTGGCGCGCAGGCCAATAAAGGTCAGCCCAAGGATCATGGTCGCGCCAGAGCCAAAGCCAAACATCAGCGTCCATATCACCGCCTGCTGTGGCAGCACCCAAAGCCCCACGGCGCTAACCGCGCACATCAGCGACACCAGCACGGCGATGCCCCGCTGATCGCGCAGGCGGTGCAGCACCAGCGGCACCAGCAGGCCCGGCGCGGCGGTCGCCAGCTGCAGCAGCCCGTGCACCGAGCCAGCCCCGGCTTCGCTGTAGCCATAACTCAATAAAATCGCCGGCAGCCAGCCGATGACCACGTAATAGATTAACGAGTTGATACCCAAAAAAAGCGTCACCTGCCAGGCCAGTGGCGAGCGCCAGAGGCCCCGGCTGTGCGGCACGGTGGAGGCGGTGATATGCGCG
>NZ_HE578945.1:1491793-1495799 GCF_000321045.1 Phytobacter massiliensis JC163 | reverse complement strand
CGGGTTTACTCGCCCGCAGCTGCGGTAGCCAGAGCACTATCGCCATAATCGGAAAAAGCATCAGCCCCAGCAGCGCGCCGTGCCAGCCTGCGCCGCTGGCCGCCAGCGGCACAACCAGCGCTGAGCCCAGCGCGGCGGCGGCCCCCATCGTCAGCGAGTAAGCGCCGGTGAGTTTAGCCACGTGGCCGGGGTGGTCGCGTTTAATAATACCCGGCAGCAGGACGTTGCCCAGCGCAATACCGCAGCCAATGACCGCCGTCCCTACGAAGAGCAGCCAGGCCGCCGGCAGCGAACGGAGCGCGATACCCGCACAGATAAGCAGCATGGCCGCCAGCAGGCTGCGCTCCATGCCGATACGTCTGGCGACCGACGCCGCCAGCGGCGATACCAGCGCAAAGGCCAGCAGCGGCAGGGTAGTGAGCATCCCCGTTTGCGCCGTGGTTAAGCCGTAATCGGCGCGAATGGCGTCCAGCAGCGGCGCCGCGCCGGTAAAAGTCACGCGCAGGGTGGTGGCAATCATCAACAGCCCGGCAATCATCAGCGCCCGCTGTTTGCCGTGAAAAGTCGTCACAGTAACCATCATATTCTCAGGATAAATACCAGGCGCTTACCATAGCGCGTTTTGCTGATGATGAAATCAAGCTAAAATGACAGTTTATCGCTAAATTCGGACAACACCATGCATGGACTGGGACTTGAGGGCTTCAACCCCGATAGCGAACGCGAGGCGGCGCTGGCGTTCAGTATTACCGTTGAGGCGGACGAGCAGCAAATACCCCAGCATCATCACCGTAAAGGGCAACTGATCCTCGCGTTGAGCGGAGCCATCACCTGTGAGGTCGAAAATGCCCGCTGGATGGTGCCGCCCCATCATGCCGTCTGGCTGCCCGGTAACGTGGCGCACAGCAATCGCGCCACCCCTGGAGCCCAACTCTGCTTTTTATTTATCGAACCGGGATGCGTGCAGATGCCGGAAGTATGCTGCACCCTAAAAGTCTCCGCGCTGGTACGTGAGTTAATCCTCAGCCTGGCGGCGCGCGGTTTCCGTGAGCGTCAGCAGCCCGCCACGCTGCGCCTGGTTCAGGTGCTGTTTGATGAGCTGCCCCGCCAGCCGCAGATGCAGCTCCAGCTACCCGTGTCGTCGCATGCAAAAATCCGCCTGATGGTAGAGACAATGGAGCAGGCCCCCGCCGAATGGCAGACGCTGGGACAGTGGGCGCAGCGCTTCGCCATGAGCGAACGGAATCTGGCCCGTCTGGTGGTCAAAGAGACCGGACTGAGTTTTCGTCGCTGGCGGCAGCAGCTCCAGCTGATCCTTGCTATCCGCCTGTTGATCGGCGGCGAGCCGGTGCAAAACGTTGCCCGCACGCTGGGATACGACTCCACCACGGCATTTATTACGATGTTCAGGAAAGGGTTAGGGCAGACGCCGGGACGGTATCTGGCTGTGCTGGGGCAGGGGTAAAAATTTTCTGCTGCGAATGCCCTTTTCCGCCGTGTGGACAAACCTGTTTCTTCTGACAGAGATAACAGAATAAGTGATTCCTATAGCCGGTGCGCTTCTAATAACTTTTTCAGCTAATTAATTCACTTTTTAATATTTGTCGGCTGATGACCGGTGTGTGATTTTAGCCCTGCATTTTACTTATAACAGGGTGTAAGGATTAGCATGGCAAGCACAACCGTTTCAAAAATCAGCGCGTTAAGCGCACTGGCGCTACTCAGCGCGCTCTCTTTTTCCGCCCATGCCGACAAGCTGGCCGATATTAAAGCGGCAGGCGTCGTGAAGGTGGCCACTTTCGACGCCAACCCTCCTTTTGGCGCTATCGATGCGCAGAGCCACGAGATTGTGGGCTACGATGTAGACTTCGCCAGAGCGCTGGCAAAAAGCCTTGGCGTAAAGCTGGAACTGGTTGCTACCAACCCTGCTAACCGTATTCCACTGTTGCAGTCCGGCAAAGTCGATTTAATTGTCGCGGATATCACGATTACCCCGGAGCGCGCGCAGGTCATAGACTTCTCCACGCCCTATTTTGTGACCGGACAGCAATTCCTCGTCCCGGCTGAGGCGTCTGACAAGCTGGACAGCTACAGCAAAGCGCGGATTGGCGCGGTAAAAGGCACCACCGGCGAGCAGACGCTGCACCAGCGTTTCCCGCAGTCCCGCGTGCTCTCTTACGATGACATTCCGCTGGCGCTCACCGCGTTGCGTAACGGCAACGTGCAGGCGATAACCCAGGACAGCACCATTCTCGCTGGCCTGCTGGCTGAAGCGCCGGATAAAGCGAAATTCAAAATCCTGCCGGACCTGCTGTCGAAAGAAGAGATTGGCGTAGGGGTCACCAAAGGCGAAACCGCGCTGTTAAACGCGGTAAATGAGGAACTGGTGAAGCTGGAAGCGTCCGGCGAAGCCGCAAAAATCTATGATGTCTGGTTCGGCCCGCAGACCAAAGCCCCGGCGCCGCGCAGTTTTAAAATAGAAGCGAAGTAACATGCTGTCAGCGCTCTTTTCAACCTCCGTGGCGCAGGCCACGGAGGCATTTCCCGTGCATAAAGGCACGATAGAATTCCGCAAAGCCAGCAAGCGTTACGGCGATCATCAGGTCCTGAACGGCATTGATTTACAGGTGGCTGCCGGGGAAGTGATTGCCGTCTGCGGCCCGTCGGGTTCGGGGAAATCGACCCTGATCCGCCTAATTAACCAGCTGGAAACGCTTTCCGACGGCGAAATTTTCGTTGACGGAAAACCTACAAGTCAGCTGAAAGGTCGTGCCCTGCGCGACCTGCGCCGTCAGGTCGGTTTCGTCTTCCAGCAGTTCAATCTTTACGCCCATCTCAACGCGCTGGAGAATATCACGCTGGCATTAACGCGTATTCACGGTAAGTCGCGCCCGGAGGCGGAGGCCATCGCCCGGCAACTGCTGGCGCGTGTGGGACTGGAAGAGAAAGCCGGGCACTATCCTGCCCAGCTTTCCGGTGGGCAGCAGCAGCGGGTGGCTATTGCCCGCACCCTGGCTGCCGAACCGCATATCATTCTGTTTGATGAGCCTACATCGGCGCTGGATCCCGAAATGATCGGCGAGGTCTTGCAGGTGATGCAGTCGCTGGCCCATAGCGGTATTACCCTCGTTGTGGTGACCCATGAGATGCAGTTTGCCCGTGAGATTGCCGACAGGGTTGTTTTCATCGACGGGGGAGAGATCCTGGAGCAGGCCGCACCGGAGGACTTTTTTACCGCGCCCCGGCATCCGCGCGCCCGGCGCTTCCTGCAAAAAGTCCTTAACCCGCTTCATGCAGACGGCAAGGAGCTGTAATGGGGATTCATCTTGACTGGGCGGGCGTGCTGACCGGCCAGCCCGCTCAATGGTTACTATCCGGTTTTCTCACCACGGTCTGGGTAACGGTGGCGGGCGTGCTGCTCGCCACGGTCATGACCGTACTGCTACTGGCCCTGCGTCTGGCAGGCGGCAGGGGCGGCAGAGCGGTTGTCGCCGTCTGGGTCTCGCTGTTTCGCAATACGCCGCTGCTGGTACAGCTGCTGTTCTGGTATTTTGCCGCCTGGAATGTGCTGCCGCTGGGCTTTCGCCAGTACGTCAATGACGATCACGCCTTTAGCATTCTGCCGGGCGATGTCTGGTGGTTTACGCCGGAATTTCTCTCTTCGGCCTGGGCGCTGGGGCTGTTTACCGCCGCCTTTCTGGTGGAGGAGATCCAGGCCGGGCTGCATGCGGTGCCGCATGGGCAGGTTGAGGCAGCGAAATCGCAAGGGTTCAGCACGCTGGCGCTGTTTCGCTGGGTGCTGCTGCCGCAGGGGCTGGAAAACGCCTGGCAACCTGTCGTCGGGCAGTATCTCAACCTGATGAAGCTCTCTTCGCTGGCGACCGGCATCGGTTTCGCCGAACTCACCTACCAGACACGGCAGATTGAGAGCTTCAACGCCCACGCGCTGGAGGCGTTTACCGTAGGAAGCGCGCTCTACCTGGCATTAGGTCTGGTGATGAGCCTG
>NZ_HE578945.1:1449459-1491535 GCF_000321045.1 Phytobacter massiliensis JC163 | reverse complement strand
CCTGCTGTTTAACCTCCCGCGCGGATGGCGGGCCATGACGCGCAAGGAGATGAAACGTGCTCGCTAACATTACGGTGATTACCGACAACCTTGATTACCTGCTGGTGGGGCGCGCCGCGCAGGGCGAGCCGGGCGGGGTGCTGCTTTCGCTGCTGATGACCGTTGGCGCCGGGCTGCTGGCTTTTCCCGGCGGCATCCTGCTCGCCTGTTGCGCCTGGCGTTTTCCCGGCTGGCCGCGCCGGGTACTGTTTATCTGGGCGGAGCTGATTCGTGGTATTCCACTGATTTTTGTCATCTTCTGGCTATGGTTCTTACTGCCGTGGCTGACCGGGAGTAATTTGCCCGGCGCGGTGACGGTCACTCTGGCGCTGGCCTGGTTTACCTCCGCGTCGGTGATGTACTCGACGCTGGCGGCGCTGAATGCCTTACCCAGCGGGCAGTACGAGGCGGCGTTGAGCAGCGGTTTTAGCAGTGCTGGCATTCTGCGCCTGGTGCTGCTGCCCCAGGCGCTGCGCAACGCGATTCCGTCTTATATCGGGCTGCTCATCGCGCTGTTAAAAGACACGTCGCTGGCTTTTATCGTCAACGTACCGGAGCTGACAACCGTTGCCGGTCAGGTAAATAACCGGGTACAGGTCTATCCGGCCGCGCTGTTTATTTTTACCGGTCTGGTTTATTACCTGCTGTGCAGCCTGCTTGAACTGGCGGTAAAACGCTGGCAGCGCCGCCCGCTACTGCCTGCCAATTAGCAGCGAAACAAGGCCCGCCGCGATCAGTGGCCCTACCGGCACGCCGCGGAACAGGGCCACACCCAGCACCGTTCCCACCAGCAGCCCGGCGACCAGCGAGGGCTGTGAACTCATTAGCGTCACCCCCCGCCCGCCAAGCCAGGAGACAAAGACCCCGACGGCGATGGCGACCAGCGATTTCCAGTTCAGAAAAGAGCTAATCAGCGTCGATGGGGGCAGTGTGCCGCTGGCGATAGGGGCCATGACGCCAATGGTCAGGATGACGATGCCGACGGTTAGCCCCTGTTTTTCCACCCAGGGGAAATAACTGTTGAGCGGGGTGATCCTGACGATAATCAGCACCATAACGGCAACGGCGACGGTGGTGTTGTGGCTGATAAAGCTGAGCGCCACCAGACCCAGAAGGATAAAAAGCGTGGTATCAAACATGGAGTTCGTTTCGTTCCTTGCTAAAAAAAGATAAGCCTGCTTACTTTACGCGGATGCGCGCAAGGAAGCAGGCTTTTTATAACGAAACGTGCTGTAGCGGTTAGCGGTTTACCAGCAGGGAGACCAGCGGGCTATCCTCGCGCACGAAGACCGGAATAGTGTCCAGCCCCGCGTCGACGGTTACCTTCTGCTGGCCCTGATAGCGTTCGCCGTTAAGCGCGATCCAGCCATGGTCGCCCGGCAGCCAGACCGTGCGCTGGCGCTCGCCTGCGTGCAGCACCGGCGCTATGAGCAGGTCATCGCCGAACAGATACTGATCCTCCACCTGCCAGCTCTGAGGCTCGTCAGGGTAGCGCCAGAACAGCGGGCGCATCAACGGATCGCCGTGGCGGTGGGCATTGTCAAACAGGGCATCGACATAAGGGCGCAGTTTTTCGCGCACGCCCAGCCAGTGCTGCATAATGGCATAGTTCTCTTCGCCGTAGCTCCACAGCTCATTGGGTGAGCCGCTGTTGCACTGGGGAATGCCGTTGCGATAGCTTTCCGGCGGCTGGATCTGCGGTTCGCGGTAACCATGCATACGCAGCACCGGGCAGAAGACCGCCCACTGGAACCAGCGAATCAATAATTCGTGGAACGCCGGATCGTTGACGTTGCCGCCCTGAAAACCGCCGATGTCGGTAGTCCACCACGGAATGCCTGCCAGCCCCATATTCAGCCCGGCCGCCAGCTGGTTGCGAAACGCGTGGAAGGAGGAGTGAACATCCCCGGACCAGGCCAGCACGCCAAAGCGCTGGCTGCCCGCCCACGAGCAGCGCACCAGGTTGATAATATCTTCCTCCCCGCAGGCCGCTAAGCCCTCGTAGAAGCCCTGGGCGAAATCACGCGGATACTGGTTGCCGACTTCCAGCACCGGCCCTGCGTGGTAGCGATAGTTATCAAAATCGTAGGCCCGGTACTCCGGCTCTGCCTCATCGAGCCAGAACAGTTTGATGCCCAGATCGTAGTAGTTTTTCTTTACCGTCTCCCAGACAAACGCCCGCGCCTGCGGATGGGTGGCGTCGAAAAAGGTGGTGTTGCCCATAAAGTCGAGGTTGACCTGCACCCCGCGATCGCTGGTGACCAGCAGCCCTTTCGCTTTCATCACCGGAAAGAGCGGGCTACGGGCTTCCACCGTTGGCCAGACGGAAACCATCAGCTCAATGCCTAAGGATTTCAGCTCGTCTACCATCGTTTTCGGATCGGGCCAGTCCACCGGGTCGAAGCACCAGGTGCCCTGGTTTGGCCAGTGAAAGAAGTCGATGACCATCACCGACAGCGGCAGATGGCGGCGGCGGTATTCACGCGCCACCTCCAGCACCTCCTGCTGGGTGCGGTAGCGCAGTTTGCACTGCCAGAGCCCGCTGGTGAACGCCGGGGCAGGGGGCGGCGTGCCGGTGGCCCTGGCGTACTGCCGGGTTAACGCCGGTACGCTATCGGCGGCGGTTATCCAGTAGTCCATCTCCTGGGTAACGCGGGCAAGCCAGGTGGTCTGGTTTTTAGCGAAACTGGCTTCGCCAATCGCCGGGTTGTTCCACAGCAGGCCATAGCCCAGGCTTGACTGCATAAAGGGCACGCTGGCCTGCGAGTTTCGCTGCGCCAGTTCCAGCGCGCAGCCCTTCAGATCCAGCCAGGGCTGCTGGTACTGGCCCATGCCGTAGATATGCTCGTCGGGGCGGGATTCAAACCGTACCGTAAGCTGATACTTGCCGCCTGGCAGGGGGCGGAATTCGCGGCCATCAAGCTTTAACGCGCTGACATATTTGTCCTGGCTTTTTTCGCTGGCGCCGATGCCGACCGTGGAGCGCTGTCGCCACATCTCTTCAAGCAGCAGCTCCCCGCGCTGGTTGTAGAAAGCCAGCTGCCCTTTCAGGTTGAGCACGGCGGTAATGTTGCCGTTGCGCAGTGTCAGCTGCTCTGCACCGGCGGTGATGTGCGGCGTGCTGGCAGGGGCAGGAAGCAGGGCATGCAGGGTATCGTTAAAGGCCGGAGCACAGGTCGCGCGAACGCGCAGGCTGTGCTCGCCCCAGGGTTCGATACGCAGGATCTGACGCTCAAAACGCCATTCGATACTGTCAGAGTGTTGAATCAGTTCGCTCATGAATATGCGTCCTTTTTATGCGAGATTTTGACGGGCAAGATTGATGGATTTCATGGTGTTGTCGTCGAGTTTGTACCAGCGCAGAGCGGCGAAAGAGAGCAGCGAAAGCACGCCCGGTACGACGGTGAACAGCGCCACAATGCAGTACATGGCCGTGGAGGTCTGGTGCGGCGCGTTGGCGACATAGCCGCTGAGGCCGAGCGTCCAGCCGACAATTGCGCCGCTGATGGCCATCCCCAGTTTCAGCACCGCCAGGAAGGTTGAGAAGATAACGCCGTCCATGCGCTTGCCCTGCAGCCATTCGCCGTAGTCGGCAACGTCAGCCATCATCACCCACATCAGGGTCGTGGTCGCCTGGTAGAAGGTGGAGATGATAAAGGTGAGGGGAACCAGTACGTAGACCGATTTGGGCGCGAAAAAGAGGGCGATGCTCAACACCCCAACCAGCACGCAGCAGTAGCCGAACATCTGCACTTTGCTGTAGTTACGCGTCAGCCGTTTCGCCAGCGCGCTGCCCGCCGCTTTACCCAGAATATGCGCCCCGAGCATCCACATAAAATAGCTGGCGCTGCCCAGATAATAGGTCACGAAATACATCATTGCGCCAAGACGAATAACCCCAAAGCCGATATTCGTGACCACCAGCGCAGCCACGACCCGCCACTGATCGTTACGTAACAGATCGCGCAGTTCGGCAAGATAATTATTGTGGGTTGCGGGTGCGTTAATTCGCTCGCGGGTCCAGGCGAAACAGAGCCAGAACATAATTACCGTGGCGCTGGCCATAATCGCCATCGCCCAGCGGTAGCCCATTAATTTATCTTCCCCACCCAGATATTGCGCCAGCGGCATCATTAAGAATGTCGACATTGCGCCGCCCAGCGTAGCGAGGAAAAACCGGTAAGACTGTAATGAAATACGGTCTTCGTTATTCGGTGTAATCACCGCGCCCATCGAGCAGTAGGGAATATTAATGGCGGTGTACATCAGCATCATAAAGGTATAGCTAATGGTGGCGAAGACCATCTTGCCAGTCAGGGTGAGGGATTCCGGCACGGCGTAAGTCAGCAGGCAGCTTGCGCCGAAAGGCAGGGCGAGCCACAGCATCCACGGGCGAAATTTGCCCCAGCGGCTTTTGGTGCGGTCGGCGAGATAGCCCATTGCCGGGTCGATAATCGCATCCGCCGTGCGCGCCAGTAGAAACATGGTGCCGACAAAACGCCGCCGGAAGCCCTACTACGTCGGTGTAATAGAAGGTAAGGAAAATAATGACGTTATCCAGCCCGACATGGCTGGCCATATCGCCCAGACCATAACCGATTTTTTCTTTACGAGCGATCGTAAAATTCATGGTATTCACCTGGAAGTGTAAGGTTATTTTTTCGTGAAGGTGTGAATATCATGGTGTGTTAATTACCGCTTCTTAACAATTACGAGATCTGGCAACGGATTTATGGAAACTGCTTTTCGTGATACCGGTAACAAATTAATGATAATCCACCGCAAAATAGTATTTTGCCGCTGGCGAAAGGAAAAATAGCTGACATTTCATTATGAAACGTTTCAGCGGGCGCATTTTTTCGGTAGCGCCGCCAGACGTCATCAAATCGTCATGCAGCCAGGGTAACAGTGATATTAATCGGGCAAAAAACAGGCGACTGAAAATGAACGATCCTATGTTTACCGAGGCGGTAATTATTTTTAGCGGGCTGCTGGCGGTGATGGCAATTCTGGTCATTTCGGTATTGTCGCTGGAAAAATCGGGCTGGCGCTAGCGCGGTGAGCGGGCCTATAAAAAAGCCGCCCCGAGGACGGGACGGCTTAAGGTAGCATAACATTACTGTTTTAATGTGTACTGTTAAAAAACCGCGTTCAAAAGTACAAGCGGAAAGTCGAGTTTATTCGTGAACTACTATGGCATGATTCTTCTGCGCCAAGAGGCGGAATAGCTGCATTTTTGTACCGTAATTTGCCGCTTTGAGGAGGGCCAGCGCGGTGCGCTGGCCAGGGGATTAACTGCCGGACGTAGCGTTTTGCTTGTGGAACAGCTCGCGAAACACCGGGTAGATATCTTCCTGATCGCGGATATGCTGAATGGCGAAATTATCGAACAGGGTCTGTAAGTGTTCATACTCGCGCCACAGCGTCTGGTGGGCGCGGCGGGTTATTTCGATATAGCTGTAATAACGCACCACCGGCAGGATTTTCTTCGCCAGGATCTCGTGGCACAGCGGCGAGTCATCCGCCCAGTTATCGCCATCGGAGGCCTGCGCGGCGTAGATATTCCACTGCGCCGGGTCGTAGCGCTCCTTCACCACCTCATCCATCAGTTTCAGGGCGCTGGAAACAATGGTGCCGCCGGTCTCCTGCGAGTAGAAGAACTCATGCTCATCCACCTCTTTCGCCTGCGTATGATGGCGGATATAGACCACTTCAACGTTCTTATAAGTTCGGCTCAGGAAGAGATAGAGCAGAATATAGAAGCGCTTAGCCATATCCTTCGTGGCCTGGTCCATCGAGCCGGAGACGTCCATCAGGCAGAACATCACCGCCTGGCTTGATGGCTCCGGGCGTTTTTCATAGTTTTTGTAGCGTAGATCGAAGGTGTCGATAAACGGCACCCGCTCTATCTTCGCGCGCAGTTCGGCAATCTCTTTGCGCAGGCGCTCCTCTTCCAGCAGCTGTGCTGGTTCGCTTCTGGCGACGCTCGCCAGGCTGCTCTCCAGCTCCCGCAGTTCGCGGCGCTTGCCTGCGGTCATGGCGGTGCGCCGGGCGAGTGAGTTCTGCAGCGACCGCACGACGCTGATGTTAGCGGGAACGCCGTTGGCGGTGTACCCGGCGCGGTGGGTTTTGAATTCGTTGAGCTGGCGCTGCTGATCTTTTTCAGGTTCGGTAGCGCCAGGTCTTCAAAGAGCAGATCAAGGTACTCGTCTTTGGAGATCTGGAAGACAAACTCATCCTGCCCCTCGCCATCGGCGCTGGCCTGCCCCTGACCGCTTCCGCCGCCGCCACCGCCGCCCTGCGGGCGCTCGATGCGGTCGTTCTGCACGAAATGGTCATTACCAGGGTGTACCCGGTGGCGCAGGCCGCCGCGTCCCTGGTGGAAAATCGGTTCACTGATATCTTCGTTTGGAATAGAGACGGATTCTCCTGTCTCTACATCGGTGACCGAGCGCTTATTAATGGCCTCGGAAATGGACTGCTTTATCTGCGATTTATAACGACGCAAAAAGCGCTGGCGGTTAACCGTGCTCTTATTTTTGCCGTTAAGGCGTCGGTCTATGAACCAGGTCATATGCCCCCCGTACTGCATTTGCCAACTTACGCTTTACCCTTCATGGTGTTCCGGCGTCGGCTTGATACACCCTGAGTGATGTTGCGTACAGACGAACTATTGGCCCGGTAAGCGCAGGCGCCACCGGGCAATTGTTATTATGACGATTTACGTACGCGCAAATACCATTCGCACAGTAAACGCACCTGTTTACGGGTATAGCCTTTCTCCATCATGCGGTCGACAAAATCGTCGTGCTTTTTCTGCTCGTCGGTTGAGGTCTTGGCGTTGAAGGAGATAACCGGCAGCAGCTCCTCGGTATTGGAGAACATTTTCTTCTCAATCACCGTGCGCAGTTTTTCATAGCTGGTCCAGTTCGGATTACGGCCATTATTATTGGCCCGCGCGCGCAGCACGAAGTTGACTATCTCATTACGGAAGTCCTTCGGATTGCTGATCCCGGCGGGCTTCTCGATTTTTTCCAGCTCTGCGTTCAGAGACTCGCGGTCAAACAGCTGCCCGGTATCCGGATCACGATACTCCTGATCCTGAATCCAGAAGTCAGCATAGGTAACGTAGCGGTCAAAAATGTTCTGCCCGTACTCGGAGTAAGATTCGAGATAGGCGGTCTGGATCTCTTTGCCGATAAACTCGGCGTATTTCGGGATCAGATAACCTTTCAGGAACTCCAGGTAGCGCTCTGCCTGCTCCTGCGGGAACTGCTCGCGCTCGATCTGCTGCTCCAGCACGTAGAAGAGGTGCACCGGGTTAGCGGCAACTTCCGCATGGTCAAAGTTAAAGACACGCGAGAGGATCTTAAAGGCAAAGCGCGTTGACAGCCCGTTCATGCCTTCGTCTACCCCGGCGTAGTCACGATACTCCTGGTACGACTTCGCTTTCGGGTCGGTATCTTTCAGGCTTTCACCGTCATAAACGCGCATTTTTGAATAGACGCTGGAGTTTTCCGGCTCTTTCAGGCGCGAGAGAATGGAGAATCGCGCCAGCGTCTCCAGTGTTCCCGGCGCGCAGGGGGCGTGGGAGAGTTCACTGTGGTTAAGCAGCTTCTCGTAAATTCTGATCTCTTCCGAAATACGCAGGCAGTAAGGCACCTTGACGATATAAACACGGTCAAGAAACGCCTCGTTGTTTTTGTTGTTGCGGAAAGTGACCCATTCCGATTCGTTCGAGTGGGCAAGGATGATGCCGTTAAACGGCAGGGCGGAAATACCTTCCGTACCGTTATAGTTCCCCTCCTGCGTGGCGGTCAGCAGCGGGTGCAGTACCTTGATAGGGGCTTTGAACATCTCGACGAATTCCATAATCCCCTGGTTGGCGCGGCACAGCGCGCCGGAGTAGCCATAGGCATCGGGATCGTTCTGGGCGTGGTTCTCCAGCTTACGGATATCTACTTTACCCACCAGCGCCGAAATATCCTGGTTGTTCTCGTCCCCAGGCTCGGTTTTGGCGATCGCTATCTGTTCCAGTATCGACGGCCAGACTTTCACCACGCGGAATTTACTGATATCGCCGCCGAAGTCGTGCAGCCTTTTTGCAGCCCACGGCGACATAATCGTACCGAGGTAACGGCGCGGTACGCCGTACTCTTTTTCCAGAATCTGCGCGTCTTCCTGCGGGTTGAACAGGCAGAGCGGGTGATCGTTAACCGGGCTACGCTCGCCGTTGGCGCTTAACACATAAATAGGCACACGCTGCATTAACGCTTTCAGGCGTTCGGCGAGTGAGGATTTACCGCCGCCTACCGGGCCGAGCAAATAGAGGATCTGTTTCTTCTCTTCAAGCCCCTGAGCGGCGTGCTTGAGATAGGAGACAATTTGCTCGATAGCCTCTTCCATACCATAGAACTCTTCAAACGCCGGGTAACGTGCGATGACCCGGTTCGAAAAGAGACGGGAAAGCCGTGGCTCCTGGGCAGTATCCACCATCACTGGCTCACCGATGGCCGTCAATAGCCGCTCTGCCGCGTTAGCATAGGCACTGCGATCCTGCCGACAAATAGCAAGGAACTCCTGCAGTGTGAACTCTTCGTCCTTGGCAGCTTCATAACGCTGGCGATAGTGATCGAATATATTCATGGCATGCCGTCCTTTCGTTTTTTAGCACAGGTAAAGAGCCGTTCATATGAATAGTAGAGGCTCCCGGAAGCGTTAACTGAACGACGCTAAGTGTCACGCAGCAACCCTTGTGCCAGGTTGCATGTTAATAACAGCAGGCGGGTTCGGTAAAATATCTTCTTAAATACAGCGTAGATCGCAATTGCAAAACTTGCCTGTTGAGCAAAATTAATTTCAATGACTTATCAATAACTCATCCATTAATGCTCGCTTTTGTGATAAGCCTTGCAGTGTGAAAAAATGCAGGCTTAACAAATCCGCAAGCAGCTTGTCATATAAAAGCCGCATGGTAGGGAGTTCGATTTGTATTGGTTAAGTAAAAATATTTGGGATGATTGTCAGAGCCAGTTAAACTTCTTTCGCCGATCACTGACTACAGGAACTCAAGGACTGTGACCAAATTCAAAATCCTGACACTGGGCGCACTTGTTGCCGCTTCTTCTTTTGCGGTAAATGCGGAAAGCAACTTCTCCCTGGGTGCGGGCGTGGGCGTTGCCGAATCGCCTTATAAAGATTACGATCGTGACGTTGTTCCCATTCCGGTTATCTCCTGGGAGAGCGACAACTTCTGGTTCCACGGACTGGGGGGTGGTTATTATCTGTGGAATGATGATACCGATAAGCTCTCTATCGCCGCGTTCTATAACCCGATGCAGTTCAAACCGGGCGACAGCGACGATCGCCAACTGCGCGAGCTGGACAAACGTAAGTCCACGATGATGGCGGGGCTGAGCTACGTGCATAACACCCCTTATGGTTTCCTGCGGACTACGCTTGCGGGCGATACGCTGGATAACAGCAACGGGGTTATCTGGGATCTGGGCTGGCTCTACCGCTACAACGCCGGAGCGCTGACCGTGACGCCTGGTATTGGCGTTGAATGGAACAGCGATAACCAGAACGAATACTACTACGGTGTTTCCCGCTCAGAAGCCCGTCGCAGCGGTCTTGACAGCTACGATCCGGAAGACAGCTGGAACCCGTACCTGGAGCTGACCGCAAGCTACAGCCTTACCGACAACCTTAGCGTTTACGGTACCGGTCGCTACACCCATCTCTCCGATGAAATTAAAGACAGCCCGATGGTGGATAAGTCCTGGGCGGGCATCTTCTCTACCGGGGTAACCTGGCGTTTCTGATTGTGCTAATCACTAGTGCAATCTGTGCATTAAAACAGGGCCTTTGGCCCTGTTTTGCTTTACGGTGGTGCGTTTAACCAAGGAGGAATCAATGACTGATAAAAATGTTTGTTTTGCAGGTGAGATAGCGCTGCCTGCAATTGGTCAGGGAACCTGGTATATGGGGGAAAACGACAGGCAGCGGCAGAAAGAAGTGGATGCGCTGCGGGCGGGCATCGAAGCCGGACTTACGCTTATTGATACCGCAGAAATGTATGCCGATGGCGGCGCGGAAGAGGTCGTCGGCGAGGCGCTGCGCGGCGGCCTGCGGGACAAAGTCTATCTGGTCTCTAAAGTTTACCCCTGGAACGCGGGGGGGAAAAAGGCCATTGCCGCCTGTGAAGCGAGCCTGCGCCGGCTGAATACCGATTATCTGGATCTTTACCTGCTGCACTGGCGCGGTAATTACTCTCTGGCCGAAACCGTTGAGGTGATGGAGACCTTAGTGCAGCAGGGTAAAATCCGCCGCTGGGGCGTCTCTAACCTTGATTACGGCGATATGCAGGAGCTGTGGCGGGTGCAGGGCGGCCAGGCCTGCGTCACCGATCAGGTGCTTTACCATCTCGGCTCGCGCGGCATCGAATATGACTTACTGCCCTGGTGTCAGCAGCAGGGAATGCCGGTGATGGCCTACTGCCCGCTGGCGCAGGCCGGGCGGCTACGCGATGGCCTGCTCAATCACAGCGCGGTGGCGCATATCGCCCGGGCGCACAATGCCACCGCCGCACAAATCCTGCTGGCCTGGGTTATCAGCCATCAGGGCGTTATGGCCATTCCGAAGGCGGCGAGCGTGGCTCATGTTGAGGAAAATGCGGCGGCGTTGAAGATTGTGCTCAGCGCGGCAGATCTGGCGCGGCTGGACGATGCCTTTCCTGCACCGGGGCGCAAGACGCCACTGGATATGGTGTAACACACCGTCTGGCGTGGGGATACCCGGATGCGGCGCGTCTGCGCCTTATCCAGGCTACACGTGAAGCGCTGCGGGGATATGGCAGCGCCGCATCCGGGCAAACCCAATCAGCGTTTAGCCACGCGAATGGTCTGCGCCAGGCGGGACGGCTTGTCGTCACTGGCTTTCTGCGGAGCGGTCGCACAGGCGGACTCCACGCAAACAAAGGTCTTATAGCCATCGTCCGGCATATCCGTCATGCTGGCGGAGAGCGCCGGACCCGGGTTCCACGCCACGACGTTGCTATGATGGTGATGGATAACCTCAATAGCGCGGTTCAGCGCGGCATCATGGATAACGCTACAGGCTTCCGGATTCAGATAGACGCGGTCGGTACGGTCCGGGAAGGTCTGGACGCCGTCCTTCAGCGCATCTTCCTGCGCATTGTTCACTTTATCAATGAAACGGTCGCCGAGGCCGCTCACTTTCACCGCGCTGATATCGCCAACGTTGAAATAGGTGTGCAGGGCAGAGGTGGTTTCAAAGTCGCCGTGCGCTTCCAGCTCGATCTCACAGGTTTTACCCAGCTTATAACGGGCATAGAGCGTGAAGTCATGCGGCCAGTACTGGCGCGACGCGTCGCTGCTCTGCAGTTCGAAGGTCAGCACTACGCCGCTTTCGTCTTCGTTGTGCCCCTGCAGCGTCCACGGCAGATTACGCGCGAAACCGTGAGCAGGCAGGCCCTGCTGCTGCGCCGGGCCAAACCACGGCCAGCAAATCGGTACGCCGCCACGCAGCGCTACGCCATTTTTGAACGGCGTGGTGTCGCTCAGCCACAGAACTTCTTCTTCACCCTGCGGTTTCCAGGAGAGCAGGTGAGCGCCCTGCAGGGCAAAGGAGGCCTTCACCTGCGGATGGTCAATGACAATCACGTCCAGTTCATCGAGCTGGCGGCGGGAGATAGCAGGGGTGATGTTTTCGATTACGGGAAGTGCAAAAATTTTATTAATCATTACGCAATCCTTGTTAATCAGGCAAAAAAAAGAGCGACCGAAGTCGCTCTTACAGATTACTGTCTCATCTCAACTTATTTGGAGATGTGGGCAATCAGGTCCAGAACTTTGTTGGAGTAGCCAGTTTCGTTGTCGTACCAGGAAACCAGTTTCACAAAGTTGTCGTTCAGTGCGATACCCGCTTTAGCATCGAACACGGAAGTGCAAACTTCGCCGTTGAAATCGGTAGATACAACGTCGTCTTCGGTGTAACCCAGAACGCCTTTCATCGGGCCTTCGGAAGCAGCTTTAACGGCAGCTTTGATCTGCTCGTAAGTTGCCGCTTTTTCCAGACGAACGGTCAGGTCAACAACGGATACGTTCGGAGTCGGAACGCGGAATGCCATACCGGTCAGTTTGCCGTTCAGTTCCGGCAGTACTTTACCTACAGCTTTAGCAGCACCGGTAGAGGACGGGATGATGTTCTGGGATGCGCCGCGGCCGCCGCGCCAGTCTTTATGAGACGGGCCGTCAACGGTTTTCTGAGTAGCGGTGGTCGCGTGAACGGTGGTCATCAGACCTTCGATGATGCCGAAGTTGTCGTTGATAACTTTCGCCAGCGGTGCCAGGCAGTTAGTGGTGCAGGATGCGTTGGAAACGATATCCTGGCCTGCGTATGCTTCGAAGTTAGCACCACGTACGAACATCGGGGTGTTGTCTTTGGAAGGACCAGTCAGAACAACTTTTTTCGCGCCGGCAGTGATGTGTTTACGCGCGGTTTCGTCGGTCAGGAAGATACCGGTTGCTTCGGCAACAACGTCAACGCCGATTTCGTTCCACTTCAGGTTAGCCGGATCTTTTTCAGCAGTAACACGGATGGTTTTGCCGTTAACAACCAGATGGCCATCTTTCACTTCTACGGTGCCGTTGAAACGACCGTGAGTGGAGTCATATTTCAGCATGTACGCCATGTATTCAGCGTCTAACAGATCGTTGATACCAACGATTTCGATGTCAGAACGTTCCTGAGCAGCACGGAAAACAATGCGACCGATACGGCCAAAACCGTTGATACCTACTTTGATAGTCATATATTCCACCAGCTATTTGTTAGTGAATAAAAGGTTGGCTGTAAAATTACAAAAACCTTACGCAGCGTCAAGCGGAATCGTGTCAATCATTGCGACAAATCAATTCTCCGCATAACCTTTGTTCGACTGACTCGCCTCACTCTTCCTATGAGCATGCTCCCCATATGGGGACGCCGCCCAAAATTCTAAAGGTCGCGTAGGATAAAAATGTGATTGATGTCACAATTACCTGCCGCTGTTTTCGCAGCTAGTAAGTTTAGATCAAAAGTTATCACTTCATTGTTAATGTTTTGTTAGAATCGAATGAAAATGTACGGGTTTTTATTGCGAGATGTGAGCATATGACGATGAAACCTTCCCAGGACGATCTGAAACAAAATCTGACAGAAATGCAGTTCTACGTGACGCAAAATCACGGCACGGAGCCGCCTTTCACTGGCAAACTTTTGCATAACAAACGCGAAGGGGTCTACCACTGCCTGGTCTGCGATGCGGCGCTGTTCCATTCGCAAACCAAGTATGATTCCGGCTGCGGCTGGCCGAGCTTTTTTGAGCCGGTAAGCGAAGAGTCTATCCGCTATCTGAATGACTACTCGCACGGCATGCAGCGCGTTGAAATTCGCTGCGGCAACTGCGATGCTCACCTGGGGCATGTTTTTCCGGATGGACCACAGCCTACCGGTGAGCGCTACTGCGTCAATTCCGCCTCGCTAAGCTTTACCGATGAGGAAAACGGCGACACAACTCAGGGTTGAAAAATCGATTCAGCTTTTTATTCCACAGGAGCCGGGTAACGATGAATATTGAACAGGTTCTTAACAGCATGACGCCGGAGATCTACCAGCGGCTGCTCACAGCGGTTGAGACGGGAAAATGGCCGGATGGCGTGGCGCTGACCCCGGAGCAAAAAGAGAACAGCCTGCAGCTGGTGATGCTGTGGCAGGCGCGCCATAACACTGACGCCCAGCATATGACCATCGATACCCAGGGGCAGATGGTGATGAAGAGTAAGCAGCAGCTGAAAGAGGATTTTGGCATTGCGCCAAAACCGATCGCGACGCTGAAAATGCATTAATTCGCACATGCCGCGCAGGATAAGCCGGGAAGGGCGAAAGCCTTCCCGGTACAGATATTACCCCTGCGTTTCCTGCCAGTCGGCCAGCGTATAGAGCGTGGCGCCCGCTGCCGCCATCTCCATAAAGGCCTGAGCGCTGTCCTGAGGCTGGACGTTAACGCCGCGGCAGCCGTCGGTAATGACATTGACGGTATACCCCAACTGTAGCGCGTCCAGCACGGTGAACTTCACGCAATAGTCGGTGGCCAGGCCCATCACGATCAGCTCAACAATATCCCGCTGGCGTAGCCAGGCTTCCAACCCGGTTTTCTGCCGGTGGCCGTTGTCGAAAAAGGCGCTGTAGCTGTCAATCGCCGGGTTTTCCCCTTTGCGGATCGTCGCCTGTACGGCTGCGCGGTTAAGCAGAGGATGGAGCTGCGCGCCCTCGCTCTCCTGTACGCAATGGTCCGGCCAGAAGGTTTGCGGCAGACCGTCCAGCTCACCCTGGGTAAAGGGTTCAACGTTGTGCTGACTGGCGAAACTGCCGTGATGAGCCGGGTGCCAGTCCTGGGTCGCCAGCACCGCTTCGCCGCGGGCCTCGCACCAGTCGATCAGAGTATTTGCCACATCAACCGTGCTGTCGCCTTCGTAAACGGCCAGCGCGCCGCCCGCGCAGAAATCATTTTGTAGATCGACCAACAGTAGAGCGCGTTGTTTCATGGTGTTCTCCTTAGTCATCCGGCGTCAGTTCGCCGCGCAGATTCTGCATCATGGCCTGACGTATGGCGTCGGCATCCAGATCCTGGCTCAGCAAATAGTGAAGTTTAGTCAGGGTGGCCTCGACCGTCATATCCGCGCCGCCAATCACGCCAGCGTGCGCCAGCGCGTTACCCGTGGCGTAACCGCCCATGTTTACCTTACCGGACATACACTGCGTCAGGTTAACCACCACGATGCCGCGCTCGCTGGCCTGCTGAAGTTCTTTGAGAAACTCGCCGTTCTGCGGCGCGTTACCCACACCATAAGAGCGCAAAATCAGCGCCTTCACCGGCTGGCGTAGAAAGTTTCTGACTACATCTGCTGAAATACCCGGATAAATCGTCACCACGCCAATGGGCTGCGGAGTAATGGGGTGAACGATAAGCTCACCCACGCTCAGTGGCGCAGGCGGCGTCGCCAGCCGGCGGATGTGGATGCCCGCTTCCAGCAGCGGCGGAAGGTTAGGGGAAGCAAACGCATTGAAACCGTCGGCGTGGGCTTTCGTGGTGCGGTTACCCCGATAGAGGCGGTTATTAAAGAACAGCGTCACTTCGTTAATGGGGAAATTCGCCGCCACGTATAACGCATTCAGCAGGTTGATTTGCCCGTCAGAGCGCAGCTCCGCCAGCGGAATTTGTGACCCTGTCACAATGACCGGTTTGCCGAGATGCTCAAGCATAAACGACAGGGCAGAAGCGGTGTACGCCATGGTGTCGGTGCCGTGCAGAATGACGAAGCCGTCGTAATCGTCATAGTGGGCTTTGATATCGTCGGCGATATGCTGCCAGTCCTGCGGCGTCATATCCGAGGAGTCCATCAGCGGCGCGTATTCGTGAATCGTGAAGGCGGGCATTTCGGGGCGATGGAACTCCGGCATCAGCGCCAGCTGGCGCTGCAGATGACCGGATACGGGGATGTAGCCATGTTCGGAGCGCTGCATGCCAATGGTGCCGCCCGTATAGGCAACGTAGATCGATTTCTTTTGCATGAGATAACAGGTATGAAAACTGAGTGGGGGGAGTATATACGCAGTGAATGAATGATGCAGCGAAAGTAAAAGGCGGAGGCCGCACAGCGGCCCCCGCGATAAGCATGTTTAACGGATATTGGCGCAGGTCAGGCAAAACGCATAACGGTTCTGCGGGTCGTTAAACGCCGCCAGCTTGTCCGTTTCTGTTTTGACCTGCTGGGCAGCGCTGGCCAGCGGCGCGGGCAGCATAGCCTGCAGCGCCTGCGGCAGCATGGCGCGCACCGAGCCCGACATACTGTCTACCACACGGTCAAAGAAAGAAGGCTCACTCTGATACCAGTCTACGTGCCACTGTTTCAGTTTTGCCAGCTCCGCCGCCTTTTTCACCGCGTCGTCGAAATCACCGAGTCCGTCAACCAGCCCGTTCGCTTTTGCGTCCTGCCCCGTCCAGACGTGACCCTGGGCAATTTTATCCACCTGCTCCGGCGTGCTCTTGCGCGCGTCGGCGACCAGGGTGATAAAGCGCTTATAGCCGTTTTCAATGCTGAGCTGCATCATTTGCTGCACCTCAGGCGGCAGCGCCTTCGTCACGGAAACATCCGCCAGCGGCGAGGTTGCAACGCCGTCGGTATGCACGCCGATGCTGTCGAGGCTGTTTTCAACGGTATTGATAACGCCGAAGATGCCAATTGAGCCGGTGAGGGTGCTGGGGTTGGCGACGATATAGTTCGCCGGTGTGGAGATCCAGTAGCCGCCGGAGGCCGCCATCCCGCCCATGGAAACCACTACCGGTTTACCCGCGGCTTTCGCAGCGGCAAGCTCGGCGCGGATCACCTCGGAGGCGCTGACGCTACCCCCAGGGCTGTTTACCCGCAGGACAATGGCTTTGACTTTCGGGTCCAGGCGCGCATCACGAATTTGCGACGCGGTGGTATCGCCGCCCACGTTCCCCGGCGTCTCTTCACCATCCATAATCGCGCCATTAGCAACCACCGCCGCAACCGCGTCACCCTGATCCACCGGCTTTTTGAGCTGATAGTCGTAGTAGCTGATGGCGCGGAAGTTTTTGTCTTTATCGCTCCAGCCAAACTGTTTGGTCAGCGCTTTTTCAGCGTCTGCGCTGGTGCCCAGCTCATCCACCAGCTTGTTATCCAGCGCGTATTTCGCCGTGTCGCCGCCGGTTTTACGCAGCCCGTCCAGTACCCCCTGCGCGCCCGGGAAGATTTGCTGGGCGGTAAGCTGGCGGTTAGCCGCTACGGTGTTGAGATAGTTCTGCCACAGTTCGCCTACCCAGCGGCTGTCCGCCTCACGCGCGGCAGGAGACATATCATCGCGGATAAACGGCTCGACGGCGGATTTATAGGTGCCGACGCGGAACACGTGGGTGCTGACTTTCAGCTTATCCAGCAGGGATTTGTAGTACAGCCCGTTGGTGGCGAAACCGTGCAAATCCACCACGCCCTGCGGCGACAGCCAGATTTTGTTGGCGAAGCTCGCCAGATAATACTGGCCCTGGCTGTAGTTATCGCCCACCGCATAAACCGGTTTGCCGCTGTCGCGGAACTCGCGCAGCGCCTTGCCGATATATTGCATGGAGGGCTGATCGGCCCCGGCGAAGTTTTTCAGATCCAGCACGATGCCGGTGATATTACGATCGTCCTTCGCCTGACGAATCGTATCAACGATATCGAACAGCGAATTCTCCTGTAGCCTGTCAGAACTGGCGCCAAAGAGTTGCCGCCCCAGCGTGCCAAGCCGGTTGCTGGCGGAAGGTTTATCCACCACCACGCCGGTAATATCCATCAGCAGCGCGCCGCGACCGGCCTGTTCCGCTTTACTGTCATCAAGCTGCATCCAGATGCCAACCACCACCAGCAGCAGAAAGATAAAGAAAATGTTGAGCACCAGATTGCGGATAAAATTCAGCAATCGCCATGTCCACTTAAAAAAACCGGCAATAATACGCCAAAGGGTTCGCATGTATTCTCCCTGATTAGTAACGTTTACCGCTGACCCGAGCGGCAAGTGTGGTTATCCTAATTACCCGCGTTCCCGTTGTCAGCAGGAATCGCTGGCGGCGCTGTAACAAATTCTACGCACGTGTTAATTTTAGGAACAAATTTCACAACAGGAGTTTAACTAATGGATGCACTTGAACTGCTCGTCAACCGCCGCAGCGCGTCCCGTTTGGCAGAACCGGCACCGACAGGCGAACAACTGGAAAACATTATCCGTGCGGGAATGCGCGCGCCGGATCACGGTACGCTGCAGCCCTGGCAGTTTTTTATTATTGAAGGCGAAGGGCGCGAACGTTTCAGCCAGACCCTGACCGAAGGCGCGGTTCAGGCAGGCTTCGATGAAAAAGCCATTGAAAAGGCCCGCACCTCGCCGTTTCGCGCGCCGATGATCATTGCCGTGGTGGCGAAATGCCAGCAGCACCATAAAGTGCCGCAGTGGGAGCAGCTGCTCTCTGCCGGCTGCGCGGTGATGGCGATGCAGATGGCGGCGCTGGCGCAGGGTTTTAACGGTATCTGGCGCAGCGGCCCGCTGACCGACAGCGACGTGGTTCGCCAGGCGCTCGGCTGCGGCGAGCTGGATAAAATCGTCGGCTTTTTATATCTCGGCACCCCACAGCTGAAGACGTCTACCACCATTAGCACCCCCGATACCGCCCCCTTTGTCCGTTACTTCTGACACAAGATGAGCAATTTGTCTGGATTGTGAGCGAATCGCCGCAATTCAGACACTCTCGCTTATCAGATAACGCGTTGAGCGTTACCATAGCCGCAATGACCAGACAGGAGATGTTCATGAACGAACAAGGTATTCGTCTCACGCAATACAGCCATGGAGCCGGTTGCGGTTGTAAAATTTCCCCTAAAGTGCTCGATACCATTCTGCACAGCGAGCAGGCAAAGTTTTTCGATCCGAACCTGCTGGTGGGTAACGAAACCCGCGACGATGCAGCGGTGTACGATCTTGGCGACGGCACCTCGGTAATCAGCACCACCGACTTTTTTATGCCGATTGTCGATAACCCTTACGATTTTGGCCGTATTGCCGCGACCAACGCCATCAGCGATATTTTCGCCATGGGCGGCAAACCGATTATGGCCATCGCTATCCTCGGCTGGCCGGTAAACACCCTGGCGCCGGAGATCGCCCGCGAGGTGGTGGAGGGGGGGCGACATGCCTGTAAAATCGCCGGGATCGCGCTGGCGGGCGGGCACTCAATTGACTCCCCGGAGCCTATTTTTGGCCTTGCGGTGACCGGCGTCGTTCCTACCGAGCGTATTAAGAAAAACAGCACCGCCCGCGCGGGCAGCAGGCTCTTTCTGACCAAACCGCTTGGCATTGGCGTACTGACGACCGCGCTGAAAAAATCGCTGCTTAAACCGGAGCATCAGGGGCTGGCCACCGAAGTCATGTGCCAGATGAACCTTGCCGGGGCTGCGTTTTCCCGTATTGACGGCGTGCAGGCGATGACCGATGTCACCGGTTTCGGCCTGCTGGGGCATTTAAGCGAAATGTGCCAGGGCGCAGGTGTACAGGCGCAGATCTGCTACGAAGATGTGCCAAAACTGCCGGGTGTAGAGGAGTATATCGTCCAGGGCGCAGTGCCGGGCGGAACCCAGCGTAATTTCGCCAGCTACGGTCACTTGATGGGCGATATGCCTGACACCGTGCGCGATCTGCTTTGCGATCCGCAAACCTCCGGCGGCCTGCTGCTGGCGGTCGCGCCAGAGGCCGAGGGCGATGTCTACGCCGCCGCCGCAGAGTGCGGCGTAACCCTTTCGGCAATAGGCGAACTGGTGCCGGCCCGCGCAGGTCGCCCGATGATCGAGATCCGTTAAGCCCATGCGGTTGTTTATTGCCGAAAAGCCAAGCCTGGGCCGTGCCATTGCTGATGTGCTGCCAAAGCCGCATCGCAAAGGCGACGGCTATATTGAGTGTGGCAACGGGCAGGTGGTGACCTGGTGTATCGGCCACCTTCTGGAGCAGGCGCAGCCGGACGTTTACGACAGCCGCTACGCCCGCTGGAACCTTGCGGATCTGCCCATCGTCCCGGAAAAGTGGCGTTTGCAGCCGCGCCCCTCCGTCACCAAACAGATCAATGTGATCAAGCGATTACTGGCGCAGGCGACAGAAGTGGTTCACGCGGGCGACCCCGATCGTGAAGGGCAACTGCTGGTTGATGAGGTGCTGGACTATCTGGAACTCCCCGCGCCCAAGCGCCAGCAGGTGCAGCGCTGCCTGATTAACGACCTGAACCCGCAGGCGGTGGAGCGGGCGATTTCACGTCTTCGCGCCAACAGCGAGTTTGTTCCGCTGTGCGTGTCCGCACTGGCCCGCGCTCGCGCCGACTGGCTCTACGGCATCAATATGACCCGGGCCTATACCCTTTTAGGGCGCAATGCGGGCTATCAGGGGGTGCTCTCCGTCGGCCGGGTACAGACGCCGGTGCTGGGGCTGGTGGTCCGGCGTGATGAAGAGATCGAAAACTTCGTGGCGAAGGACTTCTTCGAGGTGAAGGCGCATATCGTGACCCCCGCCGGGGAGCGCTTTACCGCGCTCTGGCAGCCGAGCGAGGCCTGCGAACCTTATCAGGACGAAGAGGGGCGTTTGCTGCATCGGCCGCTGGCTGAGCATGTCGTCAACCGTATCGCCGGGCAGCCTGCGCTGGTCACCAGCTACAACGATAAGCGGGAGTCCGAGTCCGCTCCGCTGCCGTTTTCACTTTCCGCGTTACAGATTGAAGCGGCAAAACGCTTTGGCCTGAGCGCGCAGAACGTGCTGGATATTTGCCAGAAGCTTTATGAAACCCATAAGCTCATTACCTACCCGCGCTCCGACTGTCGTTATCTGCCGGAGGAGCACTATGCCGGGCGGCACGCGGTGATGAATGCCATTGGCGTGCACGCGACAGGGCTACTGCCCCAGCCGGTGGTCAACCCGGATTTGCGCAACCGCTGCTGGGACGATAAAAAGGTGGACGCGCACCATGCCATTATTCCTACCGCGCGGGCGTCAAAAGTGAATCTCAGCGAGGGCGAAGCCAATGTCTATAGCCTTATCGCCCGCCAGTATCTGATGCAGTTCTGCCCGGATGCGGTATTTCGTAAATGTCAGATCGATCTGGATATCGCCAACGGCAAATTTGTCGCCAAAGCGCGCTTTCTGGCGGAGGCGGGCTGGCGCACCCTGCTGGGGGCGAAAGAGCGTGATGAAGAGAACGACGGCACGCCGCTGCCGGTGGTGGCTCAAGGCGACGAGCTGCTCTGCGAAAAGGGCGAGGTGGTAGAGCGGCAAACCCAGCCGCCGCGTCATTTTACCGACGCAACGCTGCTCTCGGCGATGACCGGCATCGCCCGTTTCGTGCAGGATAAAGAGCTGAAAAAAATCCTCCGCGCCACGGACGGGCTGGGCACCGAAGCTACCCGGGCGGGGATTATCGAGCTGCTGTTTAAGCGTGGTTTCCTCAATAAAAAGGGGCGCTATATTCTCTCCACCGAGGCCGGTCGGGCGCTGATACATTCGCTGCCGGAGATGGCCGCAAGGCCGGATATGACGGCGCACTGGGAATCCGTACTGACGCAGATAAGCGAGAAACAGTGCCGCTACCAGGATTTTATGCAGCCGCTGGTCGGCACGCTTCACGATCTTATTCAGCAGGCGCGTTCGACGCCAGTGCAGCGCTTTCGCGGTATCGTTGCGCCAGGCGGCGCGAAAAAGAGCGCGGGCAAAAAACGCCCCGCCAGTAAACGCCGCCCGGATGCGCAATAAAATGTAGACCGGGTAAGCGTCCGCGCACCCGGGATATTCCCCGAAGCGGCGTTGCCTTATCCGGTCTTCCACCCCCGCGTTCCGTGTTTTTGCCCAAAGATGGCATAAATTTGCCCAATTCCTTAAGCAGGATGAAAGTGTCGTCTTCCTGTCACAGCAAAATGGGATTATTATGCGCGCGAAGTCAGACCCGTTAGCAGGACAAAAACATGAACGAGTATAAAACCACAGAAACCCATACAGTCTCTACTCCCGCCCCTTTGCGCAACACCCAGCAGGATCGCAGCCAGATGATGTTTAACGATCTTACCGCCAAAGAGCAGATCGCGATTATCCTCAAGCGACACCGCGAGATCGTTTCGTCATTAGTGAAAAGCATCTGAAAAAGCAGTGAGAAGAAAAGCAAGGTGAGAATTGATAAGCCGGGCCAGCATTTATGCGCCCGGCTTAAGGATTAAATCAGCCCCTGGCCTATCATCGCATCAGCCACTTTCACGAAGCCCGCGATATTCGCGCCGCGGACATAGTTGGTCTGTTTCCCTTCGCCGCCGTACGCCACGCAGGCATGGTGGATATCCAGCATAATGTGGTGCAGACGCGTATCAACTTTCTCTGCTTTCCAGCCCATACGTGCGGCGTTCTGCGCCATTTCGAGGCCTGATGTCGCCACACCGCCCGCGTTCGCCGCTTTGCCCGGCGCGAACAGCACGCCTGCTTCCAGGAACAGATCGGTGGCGGCGATGGTAGTCGGCATGTTTGCCCCTTCCGCGACCGCTTTCACGCCGTTGGCGATAAGCGTACGCGCTGCCTCTACGTCCAGTTCGTTCTGGGTAGCGCACGGCAGGGCAATGTCTACCGGCACGGACCACGGCTGCTGGCCTTCCAGATATTGCAGGCCAAACTCACGGGCATAATCCGCCACGCGGCCATGGCTGCGCTCTTTAATGTCGATCAGGCGCGCCAGTTTTTCTTTGGTGAAACCGGCTTCGTCCACCACGGTACCGTTTGAGTCGGAGGCGGTGATGACCCGCGCGCCAAGCTCCATCGCTTTCTCAATGGCGTACTGCGCCACGTTGCCCGAACCAGAAACCGATACGCGAGCGCCTTCGAAGCCGTGACCGTGGCGTTTGAGCATCGCTTCGGTGAAATAGACCAGACCATAGCCGGTTGCTTCCGGGCGGATCAGGCTGCCGCCGAAGGAGAGCCCTTTGCCGGTAAAGACGCAGGCGTTGCTGTTGGAGAGTTTTTTCATCATACCGGCCATAAAGCCGACTTCGCGCCCGCCCACGCCGATATCGCCCGCAGGCACATCGGTATCCGGGCCAAGGTGACGATACAGCTCGGTCATCAGCGACTGGCAGAAGCGCATCACTTCGCCATCGCTTTTACCTTTCGGATCGAAATCGCTGCCGCCTTTGCCGCCGCCCATAGGCAGGGTGGTCAGGGCATTTTTAAAGGTCTGTTCGAAGCCGAGGAATTTCAGGATGGATAAGTTCACGGAAGGGTGGAAGCGCATTCCGCCTTTATAAGGGCCGATGGCGGAGCTGAACTGGACACGCCATGCGCGGTTAACCTGCACCTGGTTTTTATCATCGACCCAGACTACGCGAAACTGAATAACGCGCTCCGGCTCAACCAGACGTTCCAGCAGGGAGAGCTGACGGTAGCGTGGGTTCTGTTCGAGGAAAGGCCACAGCGTGGTCATGACTTCACGAACGGCCTGAGCAAATTCGGGCTGGTGCGGATCGCGCTTTTGAACGTGGGAAAGGAACGATTCAAGAGAGCATGTCTGTTCCATAGAATAAGAGCCTCTTATGTTGGATGTTGTAAGTTCTGATTGTTGTGTATGCAAAATGCAGCGGTTTTTGACTATAACATTCACCGCATGGCGCAAAGCAAGTAAAAATAGTAAAGCGATGGCAAATTAATAATTTGCGAAAAGTCATAATAAAAAGCGATGATGAGAGACAATGTTTTTGATTGATAATTGTCCGTTATGGCAGGTTGGTTATTTATGCGGAAAATAAATATGTTGAAGCATGCAATAGTACTGGTGGCAGGGGCGTTGGCGCTGGTCTCCGTCGGCGCTCACGCCGAGCGGCATCCGGCCCCGGATGTGGAGGTCAATGTGCCCGCCGAAGTGTTTAGCGCCGGCGGGCAGAGTTCGCAGCCGTGTAACCAGTGCTGCATTTATCAGGACCAGAATTATTCAGAAGGGGCGGTCATCAAAGCCGAAGGGGTGCTGCTCCAGTGCCAGCGGGACGATCGCACGCTCTCGACTAATCCGCTGGTCTGGCGGCGCGTAAAGCCATAAAGGCGGCGAGTAACGGGATATCCGCTGGAGCCAGCGGCCAGTTGGTCGCGTCCTCCGGCAGGCACCACACCAGTGCGGCGTGATGTTGCCGGGTAAGCTGGCCGCTAAATTCCGCTACGTGCCAGGCGTGCAAATGAATAAGCCTGCCTGAGACCTCCCGCTGGTGGCTGGCAATGTAGCCGCCGGGCGTTGCTTCAATGCCCAGCTCTTCGCGCAGCTCGCGCACCAGCGCCTGTGTTTGCGTCTCGCCCGCTTCTACTTTACCGCCGGCAAACTCCCACAGCCCGGGCTGGTCGCCCTTTTCCGGGCGCTGCGCCAGTAAAATCTTTCCGTCGCGTTCAATAATCGCGGCGACCACGTCAATCACGTTACCCATATTGTCAGTCGAGCTTAAAGGTGGCCCAGACCGGCGCATGATCCGACGGTTTTTCCATGCCGCGGATCTCATAATCAATACCGGTTTCAACGCAGCGTTGCGCCAGCGGGCCGCTTGCCAGCAAAAGATCGATACGCAGGCCGCGATTATCATCGAAGCCTCTGGAACGATAATCAAACCATGAGAAGCGTTCATTGTTATCCGGGTTAGCGGCCCGCCAGGTATCCACCAGGCCCCAGTTGAGCAGGCGACCCATCCACTCGCGTTCTTCCGGCAGGAAGGAGCACTTGCCGGTGCGCAGCCAGCGCTTGCGGTTCTCTTCGCCAATCCCGATGTCTAAGTCCGTGGGGCTGATATTCATATCACCCATTATCAGCACCGGGCTCTCTTTCTTGACGTCGTTATCCAGGAAGTTTTGCAGGTTCTGATAAAACTTCTCTTTAGCCGGAAACTTGACCGGGTGGTCGCGGCTCTCTCCCTGCGGAAAATAACCATTAATCACCGTAATATTGCCCAGTGAAGAGGGGATCTCCGCCATGATGATTCGCCGCTGCGCCTCTTCGCCGTCATCCGGAAAGCCGCGACGAACGGAAACCGGGGTCTCTTTGGTTAACAGCGCAACGCCGTAGTGCCCCTTCTGACCATGATAAAAGACGTTGTAGCCCAGCTTCGCGACCTCTTCGAGAGGAAACATATCGTCATGGACTTTCGTCTCCTGCAGGCCGATCACATCAGGCTGGTGCTGCTCGACAATCGCTGACAGTTGGTGAGGGCGGGCACGAAGGCCGTTGATATTAAAAGAGACAAATTTCATGGTTGCCGCCAGGGTGCTATGGAAATGTGGCTGGGATGTTAGCAGATGCGAGGGAGAGTGACTATGGGAAGCCGCGACGTGAATAAGGGATCTGTCTGCAACGTTAAGCGGCGATAGCGCCATGTATTAATGTTTTTAAAGCGTAAGCCGCTTCGCTACCCGTCATCATGCTCGTTTATCGTGCACGCTGCCCGCTAATGATGCACTTTATTTAAGTAAATCCCGCAGAGGATCACACTTCCAGAATTATATCTTAACGGTGCATAATCCCGCTGTTTATCCCGCTATTATTCGTCCTTTCGATAAAATTATTCACTTATTATGCAAATAAAGTGAATAGCGACAGGTTTTAAGTCATTGATTTTTCGTTTCCCGTCTCCTGTTATGCATTTTGCTCGCTGGCTGGCATGCCCTGTGCAATATACATTTACAGCGTAAATAACCATATTCATTAACATTTATTCAACCAATTGTTTACCGGGAGGGACTATGCCGCACTCAATTACGCGTGAAAACTTCGACCAATGGATGTTGCCCGTCTATGCGCCTGCGCCCTTTATCCCGGTTCGCGGTGAAGGTTCCCGCCTGTGGGATCAGGACGGGAAAGAGTACATCGATTTTGCAGGCGGCATCGCGGTCAATGCCGTGGGGCATGCTCATCCCGCTTTGTGTCAAGCGCTCAGTGAACAGGCGGCGCGCTTCTGGCATACCGGCAATGGCTATACCAATGAGCCCGCGCTGCGGCTGGCTAAAAAGTTAATTGACGCCACCTTCGCCGACCGCGTCTTCTTCTGTAATTCCGGGGCGGAGGCCAATGAGGCGGCCCTTAAGCTGGCGCGCAAATACGCCCATGACCTTTTCGGCCCGCAAAAAAGCGGCATCGTTGCTTTTAAAAACGCCTTTCATGGCCGCACCCTTTTTACCGTCAGCGCGGGGGGCCAGCCCGCCTATTCGCAGGACTTTGCGCCGTTGCCGCCGGATATCTCCCACGCGCAGTACAACAATCTGGAATCTGCCCGCGCGCTGATTAATGACAATACCTGCGCGGTGATTGTTGAACCGATGCAGGGGGAAGGGGGCGTGGTGCCTGCCGACGTCGAATTTTTACAGGGCCTTCGCGCCCTTTGCGATAGCCATAACGCGCTGCTGATTTTTGATGAGGTGCAGACCGGCGTCGGACGCACCGGCGAACTCTATGCCTGCATGCATTATGGCGTCATGCCAGATGCGCTCACCACCGCTAAAGCCCTCGGCGGCGGATTTCCGGTGGCGGCGATGCTGACCCGTGAAAAATTCGCCCGCGTAATGACGGTGGGTACCCACGGCACCACCTACGGCGGCAACCCGCTGGCGTCGGCGGTAGCGGGCGCGGTGCTTGATATCGTCAATACCCGCGAAATGCTGGACGGCGTAAAACAACGCCACCAGTGGTTTACCGAGCAGTTGCAGGCTATCAATGCCCGCTGCGATCTGTTTGCTGAGATCCGCGGGCTGGGGCTGCTGATTGGCTGCGAGCTTAAACCGCAGTATGCCGGAAAAGCGAAGCAGATAGCCCAGCTTGCCGCAGCCGAAGGGGTGATGGTACTGATTGCGGGCGCCAACGTGATGCGCTTCGCCCCGGCGCTCAATATCAGTGAAGATGAAGTCTCTCGCGGGCTGGCGCGCTTTACCGCCGCCTGCGATAAATTTGTCGCGGGGTGCACATCATGATGGTGGTCAGACCTGTTGAGCGCAGCGACCTCCCGGCGCTGCTGGCGATGGCCGGGAAAACCGGCGGCGGGCTGACGTCGCTGCCTGCGGACGATAAAACCCTGCTGGCGCGGATTGAACGGGCGCGAAAAACCTGGGACGGGGAGCTCGAAAAAAGCGAACAGGGCTACGTTTTTGTGCTGGAGTGCTGCGAAACCGGCGAAGTGGCGGGGATCTGCGCGATAGAGGTCGCCGTAGGCCTTGATGCTCCCTGGTACAACTACCGGGTCGGCACGCTGGTGCATGCGTCGAAAGAGCTTAACGTCTACAACGCCCTGCCGACGCTATTTCTCAGCAACGACCACACCGGCAGCAGCGAGCTGTGCACCTTGTTCCTCGATCCGGCCTGGCGCAAAGAGGGGAACGGCTATCTGCTTTCCAAATCGCGTTTTCTGTTTATGGCGGCGTTTCGCGACCGCTTCAACGAAAAAGTGGTGGCGGAGATGCGCGGCGTTATCGATGACACGGGCTATTCACCGTTCTGGGAAAGTTTAGGCAAACGCTTTTTTTCCATGGAGTTTAGCAAGGCGGACTACCTGTGCGGCACCGGGCAGAAGGCGTTTATCGCCGAGCTGATGCCCAAACACCCTATCTATACCGACTTCCTCTCTGACGGGGCGCAGGCGGTCATCGGGCAGGTTCATCCACAAACCGCGCCAGCCCGCGCCGTACTGGAGAAAGAGGGCTTTCGCTACTGCAACTATATCGACATTTTCGACGGCGGCCCGACGCTGGAGTGCGACATTGACCGGGTTCGCGCCATTCGCAAAAGCCGTCTGGTTGAGGTGGCGGAGGGGGAGCCAGCCCCTGGCGAATGGCCTGCCTGCATGGTTGCCAATGAGCAGTATAAACAGTTCCGGGCCATGCTGATTAACGCCGATCCGCACACCGGGCGGCTTATCCTCAACGCGGCTCAGCTTGACGCGTTGCAGTGCAGGCCGGGAGATACCGTAAGACTGGTGCGTCTGTGTGCCGGGGAGAAAAAACAATGAGTCACTGGATACAGGGTGAGTGGGTTACGGGTCGCGGCGCGCAGCGGGTAAAAACAGCCCCCGTCGGTAACGAGGTGCTCTGGCAGGGGCGGGACGCCGATAGCGCGCAGGTGGTGCAGGCGTGTCAGGCGGCGAGAAGCGCCTTTCCTGGCTGGGCGATGCTTACGTTCGCCCGGCGCCAGGCCATCGTAGAACAGTTCGCGGCTTTGCTTGACGCTAACAAAACGGCGCTCGGGGAAATTATTGCCCGCGAGACGGGTAAACCGCGCTGGGAAGCGGCGACGGAAGTGACCGCCATGATCAATAAAGCCGCCATCTCGGTGAAAGCCTGGCATACCCGAACCGGCGAGCAGCGCACGGAAATGGCCGACGGCGCGGCGACATTACGTCATCGCCCTCACGGCGTACTGGCGGTTTTCGGCCCTTATAACTTTCCCGGCCATCTGCCGAACGGGCATATCATCCCGGCGCTGCTGGCAGGTAATACGCTTATCTTTAAGCCCAGCGAGTTAACGCCGTTGACAGGCGAAGCCGTGGTTAAGCTCTGGGAGCAGGCGGGCCTGCCGCCGGGGGTGCTGAACCTGGTTCAGGGCGGCAGAGAGACCGGACAGGCGTTAAGCGCCCTTGATGATATCGACGGGCTGCTATTTACCGGCAGCGCCAGCACCGGGTATCAGCTTCATCGCCAGCTTGCAGGCCAGCCGGAAAAGATCCTCGCGCTGGAGATGGGCGGCAACAACCCGTTGATTGTTGAAGATCCCCATGACATTGATGCCGCCGTTCATCTTGCTATCCAGTCCGCTTTTATCACCGCGGGGCAACGCTGTACCTGCGCGCGCCGTCTGCTGGTCAGGCGCGGTGAGGCGGGGGATGCATTCCTTTCCCGGCTGGTGGAGGTCAGCGGGCGTCTTACCCCGCAACGCTGGGATGCCGAGCCGCAGCCTTTCTTTGGCGGCCTGATCAGTGAACAGGCGGCCCGGCAGGTTTATGAGGCGTGGCAGGCACACGCGGCGCGAGGCGGCAGAACGCTGCTGGCGCCCCGGCTGCTACGGGAGGGCACATCGCTGTTGACCCCGGCGATAATCGACCTGACCGGGGTGGAGAACGTCCCCGATGAAGAGGTGTTCGGGCCGCTGCTCTGCGTCTGGCGCTATGATGATTTTAACGAGGCGATAGCCCTGGCGAACCGCACGCGCTACGGGCTTTCATGTGGTCTTATCTCACCTGAACGGGAAAAGTTCGACCAGCTCCTCCTGCAGGCGCGCGCCGGTATTGTGAACTGGAATAAGCCGTTAACCGGGGCCGCCAGCACCGCGCCTTTCGGCGGCGTGGGCGCATCCGGCAACCACCGTCCCAGCGCATGGTATGCCGCTGATTACTGCGCCTGGCCGATGGCCAGTCTCGAAGCCCCGGAGATGACTCTGCCGCAGGCGTTAAGCCCGGGGCTGGATTTCAGCACGGAGGAGAGCCGATGACAGCACGCGAGTTTAACTTTGACGGCCTCGTCGGGCCAACTCACCACTACGCCGGGCTGTCCTTTGGCAATGAAGCGTCTACCCGACACCGCTATCAGCGTTCCAGGCCGCTGCTCGCGGCGAAGCAGGGGCTGCTCAAGATGAAGGCGCTGGCGGATGCCGGTTTTCCGCAGGCGGTCATTCCGCCGCAGGAAAGGCCCAATATTCCGCTTCTGCGCCAGCTTGGCTTTAGCGGCAGCGATGAGCAGGTTTTGCAAAAGGCGGCGGCGCACTCGCCGGTTTTACTGAGCGCCGTCAGCTCCGCCTCCTCAATGTGGGTGGCGAACGCCGCGACGGTTTGTCCATCTGCCGATGCGCTGGACGGTCGGGTCCATCTGACGGTGGCCAATCTCAATAACAAATTTCACCGCGCCAGCGAAGCGCCGACCACCGAAGCGCTCCTTAACGCTATTTTTCGTGACCCGCGCTACTTCACCGTCCATCCGGCGCTGCCGCAGGTGGCGAAATTTGGCGATGAAGGGGCGGCAAACCATAACCGCTTAGGCGGCGATTACGGCGAACCCGGCGTCCAGCTTTTTGTCTACGGACGCAAGGAGGAGGGCGATATTCAGCCCGGCCGCTACCCGGCGCGCCAGACCCTTGAAGCCAGCGAAGCGGTAGCGCGACTGAACCAGGTGATCCCGGAGCGGGCTATTTTCGCCCAGCAAAATCCCGCGGTAATTGACCAGGGCGTGTTCCACAATGATGTCATTGCGGTCTCTAACCGCCAGCTGCTTTTTTGCCATCAGCAGGCATTTGTGCACCAGCAGGCGCTGTTCGCCCGGCTGCGCGAAAACGTGCCGGGCTTTACGGCGCTGGAGGTGCCGGACAGTGAGGTTTCCGTCAAAGAGGCGGTGGAAACTTACCTCTTCAACAGCCAGCTGTTAAGCCGGGACGATGGCAGCATGGTTCTGGTGTTGCCGCAGGAGTCCCGGGAACACCCGGGCGTCTGGCGGTATCTGAATCGGTTACTGGCTGAGGATAATCCTGTCAGCGAACTGAAAGTGTTCGACCTGCGTGAAAGCATGTCTAACGGCGGCGGCCCGGCATGCCTGCGGCTGCGGGTGGTGCTCAACGCTCAGGAGCAGCGTGCGGTAAACCCGGCGGTTATCATGAACGATACCCTTTTCGCCACGCTGAATAGCTGGGTGGATCGCTACTACCGCGACGTGCTGACGCCGGGAGATCTTGCCGATCCCCAGCTGTTGCGCGAAGGGCGCGAGGCGCTGGATAGCCTGACACAGATCCTGAACCTGGGCTCCGTTTATCCTTTTCAGCAGTAGCAGGAGGCCGTATGCATCATTTTCTGGCGATGACCCTGGCAGGCGAGATCCCCCGCAGGCCGACAGGCGAAGCCGGGGCGCTGCGCTGGATATGGCATGAACAGGGTATTCTGGAGCTCCAGCCCCGGCAGCCCACCCGCCGCGCGCTGGTGATTTCCTGCGCGATTCACGGCAATGAAACCGCGCCGGTTGAGATAGTGGACGCGCTGTTGCAACAGTTGCTCGACGGAAAGCTGGCGCTCAGCTGGCGGCTGCTGGTGATTATTGGCAACCCGCAGGCGCTGGCGCGCAATCAGCGTTATCTGCAACGCGATCTGAACCGGCTGTTTAGCGGCCGCTGGCAACAGCTGCCCGCCAGCGATGAGACGGTACGGGCTGCGCAGCTGGAGCGCGCCATCAGCCACTTTTATCACGATGATGATGAGGAGCGCTGGCATCTGGATCTGCATACCGCGATCCGCGGCTCGCACTATCTGCGTTTTGGCGTGCTGCCGGCACGCCACACGCCCTGGGATGAACTGTTTCTGCGCTGGCTGGGGGATGCGGGGCTGGAGGCGCTGGTATTTCATCAGGCGCCGGGCGGGACGTATACCCACTACACCAGCGAACAGTTTGCCGCCCAGGCCTGTACCCTGGAGCTGGGCAAAGCCTTGCCGTTTGGCGAAAATGACCTGCGCCAGTTCGCGCGCACCGCGCTGGCGCTTGCTGCGCTGCTGGCGGGCGACGCCGCGCCGGAGGCGACCGCTGTCCCGACGCGTTATCGGGTCGTGCAACAACTGACGCGACACAGCGAGTCGTTTGTCCTTTATGTGCCGCAGGATGCCCTGAACTTCACCGCTTACCCTAAAGGAACATTGCTGGCAGAAGATCGCGGCGAACGGTATGTGGTGCAGGGGGAGCAGGCCTGGATTCTGTTTCCCAACCCCGCCGTCGCCGTGGGGCTGCGCGCAGGGCTGGTGCTCGAGCGGCTTGATTAAGGTTTGCCATCGGGGGAGGCAATAGCCTCCCTTTCATTAGCATATCTTAATATTTCATCTTTAATTGCACCGGCTAACGGTCGCTTTTTCAGGCTGGTAGAATAACCAGACGTTTTTTCTGCGTCGCCGTTACAGAATATTCTGGTAGATTTGCTTTATTATTAGGCCCGTCTGCTTTATAGTCTTCATAATTTCCTGAAAATATGCCCTGCGGTTCACGTCTTTTGCAACTCTCCATTTTTTTCCTTATTTCCTCCATAATTGCTGATAATTTGGTTTTTATACTTTCACTGTTTTACGGTCCCTCTGATTAATTGACGATAAAGCCGCTAAAGTTATTAACGTCAACACGGCATACGCCGCAAGAAAACATGAAAGTAAGGAATTTATTATGCGTAAACTGACCGCTCTGTTTGTTGCCTCTACTCTGGCGCTTGGCGCTGCTAACCTGGCTCACGCTGCTGATACCACGACCGCCGCGCCAGCCGATGGCTCTCCGATGATGCACCATAAAGGGCCGCGTGGACCGCATCACGATATGATGTTCCGTGACCTAAATCTGACGGATGCGCAGAAACAGCAGATCCGCGACATTATGAAAACCCAGCGCGACCAGTGGCAACGCCCGTCGCTGGAAGAACGCCGCGCTATGCATGACGTGATTGCCAGCGATACCTTCGATAAAGCAAAAGCCGAAGCGCAGGTAAACAAAATGGAAGAGCAGCGTAAGGCGCATATGCTGGCGCATCTGGAAACCCAGAACAAAATTTATAACATTCTGACCCCGGAACAGAAAAAACAGTTTAATGCCAATTTTGAGAAGCGTCTGACAGAACGTCCGGCGGCAGGCGCTAAAATGGCTCCATCTGCTGAATAATCGTTTCAGTATTCCCTCTCAAGACCGCCGGTCTTGCCCATATCACGCAGTCGCGTAGTGGGCAGGCCCGGCGGTTTTTTCTTGCCTCCCTCTTGTCTGCCACCACCGTCACGGTATTCTCATGATGTCGGGCTTAAGCGTCTGACTTCCCTGACCATAACGCATTTATAATTATTTACATGTCGGCGACAGACATCGCTAAGGCTGCGGCGTTTCGCTGCCGATAAGCAGATTATGGCAAGGTGAATAATAACAATCAGGCTGTGGGATCGCGCAGCCGCGCAGCATGCGCCTTTCAGGAGTGATGATGGAATATTTTGATATCCGTAAGATGCCGGTTAGCCTCTGGCGCAACGGTGCAGGCGAGACCCGTGAGATTTGCTGTTTTCCGCAGGCCACCCGTGATTTCAGCTGGCGAGCCAGTATTGCTTCCTTAGCCAGTAACGGGGAGTTTGCGCCCTTCCCGGGCGTAGACCGCAGCGTCACGTTGCTGGAAGGCGGCGATATAACGCTGGATGGCGGGGCAGAGTTTCGCCACACCTTAAAAAAATTCCAGCCTTTTTCATTTGCGGGTGAACAGTTAGTGAAAGCGCAGCTGAATGATGGCCAAATGTCGATGGACTTTAATATTATGACTCGCCGCGATCGTTGCCAGGCGAAAGTACGCATTGCCGATCGTACTTTCACAACTATTGGCGCGCGCGGCGGCGTAGTATTTGTTTTAAGCGGCGCCTGGCAACTGGGTGATAAATTACTCACCGCCGATCAGGGTGCCTGCTGGTATGAAGGACGGCATACGCTGCGCCTGTTAAAAGCGCAGGGGCAGTTACTGTTCAGCGAAATAAGCTGGCTGCCCGGTCACTGATTAAGTTCGGTGATGGTGTAAGCACCGGACATTAACGGCTTGCAGAGAATTTTATAGCCGTCATGGTCAAAGCCCGCTGGCGTGCGCAGCAGGTCTGCCGCCTCGCTGAGATTATTCACTGCCCCCAGCCACAGCCAGTTATGGATAATATGATAGTGGGTCATCGTCGGGCCCACCTCTTCAAGCGCTATCGGGCCTTTCCACGGCCAGCAGACCAGCCGCATGCGCTCCATTGCCGCCAGGAAACGGCTGTCGTGCTCCTCCTGGGTCTCTTTGCCGCAGCAGGCACCGGCGCAGCGGCGCAGGGCTGAGCGAAAACAGCCGCGGCCGCGCGTCAGTGATTCAAGCCCAAGCAGGCCGTAACAGAGTTTTTCTTCATCGGCGATGGTTTGTAACGTTTGCAGCGCGGCGCGCCGGTTAGCAAACAGACCATACAGCCCCGGCTCGGCGGAAAAATCCACTTCACGCGCATAAACCACCTGCGGCTTATCGCCCTTAAACAGCAGCGAGCAAAGCTGGCGGTTACGGCGCAGTCGTTTATTGAACAGCGGCTGTTGTTCTTTAATCAGGCGCGCTTCCAGCAACAGTGCGCCCAGCTCCCCGGCGGTGCAAATCCAGGTTATACGCCGCGACTGGCGCAGCATGGCCGCTTCGTCCGGCGTGCGCAGGTGGGAAAGCACGCGGCTGCGGATATTGACGCTTTTGCCAATATAGAGCGGCATGGCTTCGCTCTCGCCGTGAAAAAAATAGACGCCGGACTGTTTGGGCAGCGCCTCCAGCCACGGACGGAGATGTTCGGGATATTCATAAATGGCCGCCGCTTCGAAATCGAGGCGGGGGGCAGATTGACGCCTGTTCACTGAGTGCTCCTGATACTGTTTACATATCCAGTGTAGCAGGCAATATGCGGCGAAAAAAGAGGCGGCTTACGCCGCCCTGATTTTAGTGCTTTTTCCAGAAGTCGTCGAAAACAGTAATCGGTGGACGACGCTTATGTTCGGTTTTGATATACCAGCCTTCGATAATGTGCGCTGTACCGGCATACAGCGTTTTGCCTTCCAGATAATCATCAATGTTTTCATAGGTAACGCCAAGCGCCGCTTCATCCGGCAGGGAAGGGCGATCGTCTTCCAGATCGGCGGTAGGCGCTTTCTTGTACAGGTGTTCAGGGCAACCGAGGGCGGCAAGAAGCTGCTTACCCTGGCGCTTGTTGAGGCGGAACAGCGGGTTGATGTCGGTACCGCCATCGCCATATTTAGTGTAAAAACCGGTCACCGCTTCGGCCGCGTGGTCGGTGCCCACCACGACCCCTTTGGTCATACCGGCAATGCTGTACTGCGCTTTCATTCGCTCACGGGCTTTTTCATTACCGCGGATAAAATCGCTTAGCTCAATTCCGGCGTCGCGCAGGGCCTGCTCGCTGGCCAGCACCGCGCTTTTGATGTTCACGGTCAGTACACGGTCTGGCTGAATAAAGCCAATGGCATCCTGGCAATCCTGCTCATCCGCCTGAACGCCGTAAGGCAGGCGAACCGCAATAAACTGATAGCTGTCGTCACCGGTCTCCTGGCGCAGTTCGCTTATTGCCATCTGGCTCAGTTTCCCGGCGAGGGTGGAGTCCTGACCGCCGCTAATCCCCAACACCAGCGAACGTAAAAAAGGGAAGCTTTGTAGATACGTTTTGAGGAAATCTACACTACGACGCACTTCTTCTTCAGCGTTAATCGTTGGTTTGACGCCCAGCGCCGCAATAATTTCTTGTTGCAGAGTCATGTAACCCCTCCGGTTGGTGAGCCTGCCTGGCAGGTTGCAAATAGTGAATAAAATAAAACTAACGCTTCATTGCCAAAACAACAAGGTGCGAGGGTGCAAGTGCTGTAGTTTGCGCCATTCTGGCGCGTAATACTTCTTTATTAGAATTTTCCGAAAGGAACTGTCGTCTGGTTTGTAGGTTGAAAAATGTAATTTTATATTCCAGGCTTAGATAACACGCTGATACGAAAGCGGATACAAAAGAGGAAGGAATATGAAAAAGAACCTGGCAGGAATTTTGGGCGCAGCAGCGGTACTGACTATGTTAGCGGGTTGTACGGCGTATGACCGTGCAAAGGATCAGGTCTCCCAGCCCGTCGTGAAAGACGTTAAAAAAGGTATGAGCCGCCAGCAGGTTGAGCAGATCGCAGGGCGTCCGTCTTCGGAAGTGACTATGATCCACGCACGTGGTACCTGTCAGACCTATATCCTGGGTCAACGCAACGGTAAGACCGAAACCTATTTTGTTGCGCTGGATGAAACCGGCCGCGTTATGAATTCTGGCTATCAGACTTGCGCCGAGTATGACACCGATCCGCAGGCGCCTAAGCAGTAATTTTTTAATCTTTTTGCCTGAGCATAAAAAAACCGGCCTGTTGGCCGGTTTTTTTATTCCGCAGCGGGCGAAAACGACACACCGCCACGTGTAGGACCTGAGTTTCCCGCAACGTCGGCTGCGGGTGTGTCATCAGGCGGGAATACGCTCAATTTTACCGATGCGTGACCATACGCGGTGGGCGGCCAGCAGGTCGATAAAATCGTCCATAAAGCTGCCGGAGGCGTCATCCGCCAGCAGTACCCCCTCTTCGCCCTGCGCATCCACCTGCAGCGCGGCGGTGAACTGACGGGCATCGCCAGCCAGCGCGATGGGTTTAAGGTGTTTATAGGCTTCAAGCAGGTAGTAGATGGCATCGCCGCTGGTCAGCAGGCTGCTCAGATCGCCCCCGGGGACAATAACGCCATCCACGGTCAGGGAAGGCGATCCCGCAAAGGTCCCGGCTACGGTCAGCACCGAGCCGTCATCCGCGGTGACTTCCCCCATCCGCGAGAAGAGCAGCTTCGCGTGCACCCCTTTGGCCTTCAGGCTTTGCAGGGTGGCAAGCAGATCGCTGGCCTTCACTTTTTCATTGAGCAGCACGGCGACCACGCGGCCTTTAACCGAGCCGTCAGGGACGGCATACAGGCTCAGCGAAGGGTCCTCTTTCAGCCCGTTTACATCGGCTGGCGGCGCAATATTGCACTGCTCATCGGTCAGGGTGATGCCCAGGTTTTTCGCTACCGCGCTGGCAAGCTGCATATCAATGCGGACCAGCTGATCGACAACCCGCTCACGAATATAGGCGCGGACCACTTTACTGAGCTCAAAACTGAACGCATCGATGATATGGCGCTGCTCAAACGGCGTCTGGCTCAGCCAGAACAGGCGCGGGTGGGAGTAATATTCGCCGAAAGAGGGGCTGCGCTCGCGCACTTTATGCCCTTCAACCCGCTCCTGGTAAGACTCAAAGCCGCCGCGCTTCGGCCCCGGCGGCGTCTCGCGCGGCCAGTTATCATTGATAGAGTTCGGCTCGTAGTTGGCCGGGTTGGTGTCGATATCCATCCGGTGCATGCCGTCGCGCTGGAAGTTGTGGTACGGGCAGGTGGGGCGGTTAATTGGGATCTCGTGGAAATTCGGCCCGCCAAGGCGGCTGATCTGGGTATCGGTGTAGGAGAAGAGACGCCCCTGCAGCAGCGGGTCGTTGGTAAAGTCCAGGCCGGGAACAATATGGCCGGGGTGGAACGCCGCCTGTTCGTTTTCGGCAAAGAAGTTATCCGGATTACGGTTAAGCACCATTTTGCCCACTCGTTTTACCGGCACCAGCGCTTCCGGAATAAGCTTGGTCGGATCGAGCAGGTCGAAATCGAATTTAAACTCGTCTTCTTCCGGGATGAGCTGCAGTCCCAGCTCATATTCCGGGTAATCACCCGCCTCGATGGCCTCCCACAGCTCGCGGCGGTGGAAATCGGGGTCGCGCCCGGTCAGCTTTTGCGATTCGTCCCACACCAGCGACGCTTTCCCGGCCAGCGGTTTCCAGTGGAAGCGGACAAAGGTGGCTTTCCCTTCGGCATTAATCAGCCGGAACGTGTGGATGCCAAAGCCTTCCATCGTACGGTAGCTGCGCGGAATGCCGCGATCGGACATCGCCCACATAACGTTATGCAGGGTTTCCGGCTGCAGAGAGACATAGTCCCAGAAGGTGTCATGGGCGCTCTGACCCTGCGGAATGGCCCAGTGCGGCTCGGGTTTCACCGCGTGGACAAAATCAGGAAATTTATGCGCGTCCTGAATAAAAAAGACCGGCGTATTGTTGCCGACTAAATCAAAAATCCCCTCTTCGGTATAGAACTTGGTGGCAAAGCCGCGAATATCACGCACCGTATCGGCGGAGCCTGCGCCGCCCTGCACGGTGGAGAAGCGAACAAACACCGGGGTAATTTTATCGGGGTCAGAAAGAAACGCCGCCTTGGTGATGGCGGATAAGTCTTCATAAGGCTGAAAGTAGCCGTGCGCCGCCGAGCCGCGGGCGTGCACGATACGCTCGGGAATGCGCTCGTGGTCAAAGTGGGTGATTTTCTCACGCAGAATAAAATCTTCCAGCAGCGTTGGCCCGCGTGAGCCCGCCCGCAGCGAGTTCTGATCGTTAGCGATGCGCACGCCCTGATTGGTGGTCAATGGCGCATCTTCGCTGTCTTTACGGAACTGCTGGAGAGAGGTGAGCTTTTCGTTGGCGGTATCGGGGGCTTTCAGGCTGCCTGGCGCGGTAGGTTGTTCACCGGGCTCCGTGGGATGAGGGGAGGGGCGATGGGAATTATCCTCAGGGGCTAATGAGTCCAGGCCCGGTTTTGCCTCGCGATCGTCATGCACCGGCGATTGATGGTTACGGGGATGTTCATCGTTGTTCGACATTGCATTTGTCTCCTGCTTTCATCACTGAAAAAGTGGTTGTTTTTGAAAAACCCTTCTAACTATAGAACAACCATCCCAACCTATTATTCTGGCCCGGCAGGATTCAGGCGTTATCACAGGAAGATGTAACAGAAAGTCAGTCCGGACGCGACGCGCAGGGCGACTATCGGCTATCATAGCTCTTTCATGTTTGTAGAATTTGATTTAGTGAACTCTTCGCTTATGAAACCTTTGCGCCATCAAAACCGCCGCGTTATCAGTTATGTTCCCCGTATCGAACCCGCCCCGCCTGAGCATGCCGACAGGGTGGAGGGCTTTCGCGACGTGTGGATGCTGCGTGGAAAGTATGTGGCCTTTGTGTTTATGGGTGACCACTTCCGCCGCTCGCCCACGTTTAGCGTGCCGGAAGCCGCCCAGCGCTGGGCAACCCAGATGCGTCAGGAAGGGGAAATCGAAGAATAAAAAAACCGCCTGGGTTCAGCAGGCGGTTTTATTAAGGGGCGAAGGGCAGCGCTTAGCGATGCGCCAGCTCGGCGTCTTCTTCACTATCCAGAATGGCTTTATCAGTCTGTTTCAGCCACTGGCTGGTCAGCGTGCCCGCGGTCATGGAGCCGCTAACGTTCAGGGCTGTACGCCCCATATCGATCAGCGGTTCGACCGAAATAAGCAGCGCCACCAGCGTCACCGGCAGGCCCATTGCAGGCAGCACGATCAGCGCGGCGAAGGTGGCGCCGCCGCCAACGCCCGCTACCCCTGCTGAGCTTACCGTCACAATGCCCACCAGGGTCGCTATCCACATCGGATCGAGCGGGTTAATACCTACCGTTGGCGCAACCATGACCGCCAGCATCGCCGGGTACAGACCCGCACAGCCGTTCTGACCGATGGTCGCCCCGAAGGAGGCTGAGAAGCTGGCGATGGACTCCGGCACGCCCAGACGACGCGTTTGCGCTTCCACATTCAGCGGAATGGAGGCGGCGCTGGAGCGACTGGTAAAGGCGAAAGTCAGCACCGGCCATACTTTGCGAAAGTATTTAAGCGGGCTGACGCCGTTAACGCTCAGCAGCAGGCCGTGTACCACAAACATAATGCCAAGGCCCAGATAGGAGGCAATAACAAAGCTGCCCAGCTTGATAATGTCCTGAACGTTGGAGCCCGCCACGACTTTGGTCATCAGCGCCAGCACGCCATACGGGGTGAGCTGCATCACCAGACGCACCAGCTTCATCACCCAGCTTTGCAGCGTATCAATGGCGACCAGCACGCGTTCGCCCTTCGGCGCATCGTCTTTCAGCAGCTTAAGGGCGGCAACGCCGAGAAAGGCGGCGAAGATCACCACGCTGATGATAGAGGTAGGGCTAGCGCCGGTAAGATCGGCAAACGGGTTTTTAGGCACGAAGGACAGCAGCAGCTGCGGTACGCTCAGATCGGCCACTTTACCCGCATAGTTACTCTGAATGGCATTCAGCCGTGCGGTTTCCGCCGTTCCCTGCACCAGCCCTTCTGCGGAAAGACCGAAGAGGTTAGTGACCAGTACCCCCACCAGCGCCGCAATAAGGGTAGTAAAGAGCAGCGTGCCGATGGTCAGAAAGCTGATTTTACCCAGCTGAGAGGCATTATGCAGACGGGCTACCGCGCTCAGAATAGAGGCGAAAACCAGCGGCATAACGATCATTTGCAGCAGTTGCACATAGCCGTTGCCGACCACGTTAAACCACTGAATAGACGCTTTCAGCGTGGGGTTATCCGCACCGTAAATCGCCTGCAGCGCAAGGCCGAAGACCACGCCCAGCCCTAAGCCGACCAGCACTTTTTTCGCCAGGCTCCACTGTTTGCGACGCGTTTGCGCCAGCAACAACAGCAATATGACGAACACCACGATGTTCGCGATTAATGGAAAGTTCATCCCCGTTCTCCTGATGTAATTATGTGATCGACATCAAAAGGTCGACCCGTGGGCGGAAGGTTAGCAGAAGGCGAGTATCGCGCTTATATCCAAATGGAATGATTTATTCCATATGCTTTGATTGTGGCTGATTAATGGCCAATATGCTGGTGAATAAAGCGGTTGAACTGATTTTGCAGCACGTTTATCAACTCAGAGGACCAGCGCACTGCACTGTTATCGGGCAGCGTCTGCGGCATCCATATCGCCCAGGTAAAGAGGGCCATGCACAACGCGCGCTCAAGCTGGTTGCCCTTTTGCGGCGCCAGTATTGGCAGGCGAAAGCGCCAGCGGCAGGGCCAGAGCAGCGGCACGCCTGCGGGGGTGAGCATATCGGCAAGGATGTGGCTCAGATAGCCAAGCACCAGCCCCTGCAGCGCATCGGCGGGGATAATCCAGCTATCCGGCACTTTTAAATAGAACAGCGTCAGGGCGATAAAGACCGCCAGCAGGCTGTGGGTGAAGCCCCGATGGCCGAACGCTCTGGCTACGGGTTTAGAGATCCACTTAAGCCTCTGGCCGAGGAAAGATTTGGGGTGATCGATATCGGGCAGCAGACAGGTCAGAATGGCGGAGGGCACAATATGCCACCAGTCCCCCTGCGCGAGCACAGGGGTCAGTTCGGCGTTTTTGGCAAACACCGCACAGGCAATTGAAAAAAGCAGGTGTCCTTCCGCCGTCATGATCTAACTCGCTAAACTGTCGATGCATACAGTATAGGATTTTTATACAGTAGACGGAAGCGGTGACGTTGTAACTCAATGTCACAAAGTGATCATTATCGCGCCAGCCAGCCGCCGTCTACCGCGATCGTGTAACCTTTGATATAGTCCGACGCGCTGGAGGCGAGGAAAACCGCCGGCCCTTTAAGATCGTCCGGGTTACCCCAGCGTCCGGCCGGAATACGGTCGAGGATGGCCTGATTGCGTTCCGCGTCATTGCGTAGCGCTTCGGTATTGTTGGTGGCCATATAGCCCGGCGCGATGGCGTTGACGTTTATATTATGCGGCGCCCACTCATTTGCCAGCAGGCGGGTCAGCCCCAGCACGCCGCTTTTTGACGCCGTATAAGAGGGCACGCGGATACCGCCCTGGAATGAGAGCATCGAAGCGATATTGATAATTTTGCCGCCGCCGCCCTGGGCGATAAACTGGCGCGCCACCGCCTGCGATAAGAAGAAGAGCGTCTTGACGTTAAGGTTCATCACGTCGTCCCAGTCTTTTTCGCTGAAATCGATGGCATCACAGCGGCGAATGGTACCGGCATTGTTCAACAGAATATCCACACGGCCCATCTGCGCGACGGTCTCGCTGACGATATTTTCCAGCCGATTCTGCTGGCTTAAATCGGCCTGGATAGCATGAAACCTGCGCCCCAGCGCGGTCACCTGCAGGGCGGTCTCGAGCGGCTCCTTACGGCCCACGCCGACGATGTCGCACCCTGCCTCGGCAAGCCCCAGCGCCATGCCCTGACCAAGCCCGGTATCGCAACCGGTGACAATAGCCACTTTGTTCGCCAGCGAAAAGGCATCCAGAATCATACTTCCCCCATCAGTTAGTCACATTGCTGAAATGAGGATAGGGGGTGGCGAAGAGAAACACAAATTAATTGAAATGATGTTTCATAAAGCTAGCCGGAAACCGCCGGAGCGGCTTCCGGCTAGTATTCAGCCCAGCAGGTGGCGCAGGGTGAGGCCTTCCAGGCTTTCCAGCTTCACGTCTGCCAGGGCATAGCGCGGATCGTGGCGGTTTTCCTCAGCCGGAACCACAATGGAGCGCATCCGCGCCGCTTTGCTGGCTACCATGCCATTGACGGAATCTTCCAGCGCCACGCACGTTTGCGGGTCTACTCCCAGCTTAGCCGCGCAGTCAAGGTAGACCTGCGGGTGCGGTTTACTCCACATCAGTTTTTCCGCAGAGGCGAGCGCGTCAAAGCTGTCGCGCAGATCGAACATTGTCAGCACTTTTTCCAACATATGCAGCGGTGACGCTGACGCCAGCCCGACCTTGAGTCCGTTCGCTTTACACAGCGCGACCGCCTCACGAGCGCCGGGTAACAGCGGGCGCGTCTCTTCTACCAGCGAGATGGCTCTGCTGATAATACGCGCGGTGACCTCCTCCTGAGACGGGCCGTTCCACGGCTGTTGCGCATACCAGAGACCCACCACCAC
>NZ_HE578945.1:1382831-1449145 GCF_000321045.1 Phytobacter massiliensis JC163 | reverse complement strand
GAGACCCACCACCACATCGATACGCAGGCCGAGCGTATCGGGCAGTTCGTGGCGGCGGGTAATATCGACGCCCAGGCTTGCCATGACCTCCAGTTCAGCACGATCCCAGAGCGGCTCGGAATCCATGATTAATCCATCCATATCGAAAATGGCAGCGAGTATTTGATGCGGGGCAGACATTCACACCTCTCTTTTAATGCGTTTATTTGCCGAAAAAGTCAGGCAGCGGGTTACTTATTCATCATAGCGTTTTTAAAGAGCGGGCGAAAATGAATATCAGCAGGTAGACTTAGGCACAAAAGATAACGTCTTCACGAGGGGAATTCATGACGTATCAACAAGCTGGACGCATTGCGGTGCTCAAACGCGTTCTTGGATGGGTAATTTTTATCCCAGCGGTGGTTTCGACCATTATTTCCGTTCTCAAATTTATGTACGACCACAGCGAAAAACAGGCGGGCATTAATGCGGTCATGCTGGATTTTGCCCATGTGATGATTGAGATGATGCGTTTCAATACGCCTTTTTTGAACCTCTTCTGGTACAACTCGCCGACGCCTGATTTTCAGCATCAGCTTAATGTCGGATTCTGGATTATCTTCGCGCTGATTTTTGTTGGCCTTGCGTTACAGGCCTCCGGCGCGAGGATGAGCCGTCAGGCCCGTTTTCTTCGTGAAGGGGTGCAGGACCAGATGATCCTTGAAAAAGCCAAAGGAAGCGAAGGGATGACCCGCGAACAGATTGAGTCACGCATTGTGGTGCCTCATCACACCATTTTTTTGCAAATTTTCCCGCTCTATGTTCTGCCGGTGATTATCATTGTTGCAGGCTACTTCTTCTTTTCGCTGCTGGGTTTTTTATAAATAGCGGGTTATGGACGTTCGCCCGGATAAGGCGCAGCCGCATCCATAAAAATCCCGGGTGCGCAGTCGCTTACCCGGGCTACAAATCTTGATGGTAGCCCGCGTAAGGCAACGCCGCATCCGCAGTCTTGTCATCAGGCTGCAAGCACCCTCCAGCGCCTGCTGCGCGGTCAGCATATGCTGACCGCCAAATAAGATGGCCCGATTAAACAGCGTGTACAGTTGGTAAATGGGCTGGCGCTCTAAAAAATCGCCGGGCAGGGGGCTGACTGACTGATAGCCGTCATAGATTTGCGGCGGCTGATCCGGGTGCAGAGGGAGCATCGCCAGATCGCACTCTCTGTCGCCCCAGTAGCAGGCCGGATCGTAGATGTAGGGGCCATCCGGCCCGAGCGCGCAGTTTGCCGACCACAGATCGCCGTGCAGTAATGACGGCTGCGGCTGATGGGAGGCAAGGCGCTGCTGAACATGTTCAACTATCGCGTCGATATTGCCGAACGCCAGCCCCTTTTCTGCCGCCAGTTCCAGCTGCCAGCCAATGCGCTGCTCTGCGAAAAAGGTAGACCATTTACGCTGCCAGGCGTTGGGCTGTGGGGTCGTGGAGAGGTCGTTATCAAAATCCAGGCCAAACTGCGGCTGGTCGCTCCACTGATGGAGTCGGGCAATCTGTTGCCCCAGCAGAAAGGCGCTGTGCGCGTCCAGCGGGCGGGGAGGGAGATACTCCATAACGAGGAAGCTGTAGTCACGATCGCTGCCGACCGCCAGCACATTGGGCACCCGGACTGTGTTGCTGCGGGCCAGCAGCGCAAGCTGATCGGCTTCGGCAGTGAAAATGGGCAGCAGCTCCCGCGTGTCGCACTTCACAAACAGCTCCTGACCGCCATAACGCAGGTGCCATGCGGCGTGGATTTCACCACCCGGCAACTCGTCACGCTGTTCTATTTCTCCTTCGCCAAGTTGCTCGCTTAACAGACGACGTATTGCTTGCCACATGATATGTCTCCCATGTTATCAGCCAGATCATAAAGTTAGCGCACTTTTGCTGCGAAAAAACAGGAACTAACGCACACCAGCGTATTCTGGCGTGTCAGGTGGCACTTATTGTTCTTCTTTGCGCCAGACGTCCCATTCTGCGACCTGCACGTCAACCGGCCCGCCCACGGCGCTCTCTGCGAGGCCTTCTGCCAGAGAGCGGACTTCCTCGGCGCTCAGGGCGCTGATAAAGCCAAAGGTGTTGGTGCCCAGATCGTGAACTTTTCCCTCTTCATCCGTCAGGGTTAACAGAAAGCCAGCCAGAGTGAATTGGTTATTCAGTTCGTTGATTTCCGCCAGACTCTCTTCATGGAATTTCACCGTGATGACGTAGCGGGTGATGCCATCGCTGCTCATATTTCACCTCGTTGTTATGGCAAATGTTTTTAGCATAGTCCGCAGGGGGGATTTGTCGACTGCCGGTGGGGTGGCGGCCCTCGCCGTCATGGCGAGGGGTAGGGGTTAATGGTTGCGTAAATAGCTGTAGATCTTTTGCGTGTCTTCAAGGGAACAGAGCCGGGTGCCCTGATTGATGGTCGCGGCGCTACCGGCGGCGACGCCAAACTGCACCATATCCGCCAGCGGGGCGCCCTCGGCCAGCTTCATGGTCATCGCGCCGACCATGCTGTCACCTGCACCAACGGTACTCTGGCTTTTCATCGGCGGCGGCACAACCTGCACGCAGCTTTCAGCGTCCACGCCCAGTGCGCCCTGCGGCCCCAGGGAGACGACAACCCGGCGCGCTTTGCCCTCTGCGACAATTTGTCGTGCGGCGTTGCGTACATCGTCGGGCTGGGTAAGTTCACGACCCACCAGCGCGCTCAGCTCTTTCTGGTTGGGTTTCACCAGTTCAATATCGCCGATGTCCAGCGCGGCAGCGAGCGCCTCGCCGGAGCTGTCGATAATGCAGCGCAGGCCGCGCTGCTGGGCGGCTTTCACCAGTTGGGTCAGTTTGCTGAGCTCGACGCCCGGCGGCAGGCTGCCGCTGATGACCAGAATCGCGCCGCTCTCAATGGCGAGCACTTTCTCTTCCAGCTGACGAAACTCATCCGCGGTGAGGGCGGCGCCGGGCATCACGAAGCGATACTGTTCCCCGCTTGCCTTCACATGTACATGCAGGTTCTGCCGGGTCCAGTCGCGGGTTTCGATAGCAAGCGTGGGGACGTGTTCATCGGCGAGTAACGCGGTAAGGTGTTCCCCGGTTGCGCCGCCTGCCGGGAAGATCGCGGTCGCTTTGCCCCCCAGGTGGGCGATTGCGCGAGCAACGTTGATACCGCCGCCGCCGGGTTCAAAGACCGGCGTGCTACAGCGAAGTTTACCTTCGGGATAAATTTGCGGCGTCAGCGTCGCGCTGTCGAGAGACGGGGCCAGCGTCAGCGTGTAAACCGGTACCATAATGACCTCCTTTTACTGTGATTGTCATAAGCCTGGCACCTGCGGGCCAGAAGGCAACGCAGGTAAATAATACGGCTTCTTTTTTTACTCTAACAACGGACGCAGTGCGAGTTGAGATATGTAAAGTCAGGTAAGAGGTGGCCCCGCAGCGGCGGGGCGTGGTTACCGGGGGTAGCGGAAAGTGAATTCAGAAATGTAGGCGTCGCCTGCCTGATGCACGGCCTGGGAGAGGGCCTGGTAATAATTTTCCAGACCGATCTTTTCGATCTCTTCGATCTGCGCGCGAATCGGTGCGCAAAACAGTTCCGCATTGCCCGCGTCAACGCGCTTGTTGTTAGGCGGTAAATCGCCGGTGATAGCTTTAAACCAGGTTCTGACGCCCTGTTTCAGATTGCCCGGGGCGCGCGTCAGATCTTCCATCCCGGTAAGCACCTGCAGGGTAGGGAATTTATTTTCTGCCACTGCGGCTTTCATGCGGGAGAAAAACTGTTCGAAAAGCTCAAATGAGCCCATTTCAAACACTTTGGGCTTCGTTGTTTTACCGCCTCGGTTGCCCGTGCGAACGGTTTTGCTATCCGGCGTTGAAGAGGCGCCGCCTGTTTTTTGCAGATCGAGACCGAACAATAAATCACAATGGCTTCTGCGCTCTTTCAGCGAGTAAGTCATCAGAATTTTGATAAATTCAGTAGCCTTTACGTCTGCAAGGTTGTGGTTGACCAGCCATTGTGTGCGGGCAAACTCGGCAGGGGTGATAAACCAGTCTGGCTTTTCAGTGTACTGTTTAGACTTGCCTTTGGCATCGAACTCCACAAAGTAAGCGCCGTTCTCAAACGCAAATTTGCAATTTTTAAAGCTAATAATCGTGGTGTTGACGATAAGCGCTTTTTTAACAAAATCAGTCACTTCATCGCCAATCACAAACCAGGTGTCTTTCGATGAACGGATAACTTGCATCAGTGTTTGAACATCAGGCACACCAGGCTTTAATGAAGGATATTCAAAAAATATATGTTCCATAGTGTCGGTTTCCGGACAGGCGTCATCCTGGCTAACTCAGAAACCATAAAGTGTAACATCTCTTCTTGTTAAGCACTATGCATCAGTCTTATCGCAGACAAATATACCCGTCATACTTCAAGTTGCATGTGCGTTGGCTGCACTCACTCACCACTGTTTGTCCTTGGCGATACGGAACCGTGAGTTTTACAGGTTGACTTTCACTTCGCTAAGTCTTTCCGCCGTGACTTTGCGGGACAGATTGCACTGCACTCTGCGCTCCAGCGTGTCGACCTCTTCCTTTGACAGGCCTGATTCATACAGGGTGATCCTTTTGCCTCTTCGCAGATAGTCTGTCCAGAGCAGGCTGTAGCGGTCGTGAAGTTCCGCATTCAGTTTTTTATATGAGCCAATGGCCTTTTTTAATTTAACAATATAACCGCAGAGCAGGGTGATAATGGTGAAAAGGGTAAACATGAACATATAAGTACCTTTCTGGCGGCCAGCCGATAGAGGTAAACGGCTGGCCGCGCGCTTTAACCTATTTTTTCAAATAGCCGCTGAACTGGCCGTTAGTCATCAGGGCGACTTTTCCAGTGGCATAGAAAATGACGTGATAAATTCCCTGGCTGTAAACGACAGCGTCGGCGTTTTTTTCCTCAACTACCGCTGGCTTGCCCTCTACCGTCACCCAGTCGCCGCTTTTGACGACCGTTACGCCAAAGCCGCGATAAGTCTGTTTATGAGCGGCCTGGGCAAGCTGCGCTGCGTTTTCTAACGCCTGCTTTTCTGCCGCTGCATTAAAGGTATTTTGTCGATTTTGCTCGGCGAGATAACAGGTATCCCGTGAAATACCCTGAGCCTCACACTGGGCGATCCGCGATGACGGAGACTGGCAGCCAGCTAACCCCGCAAGGGTGGTGACTATCAGCAGTACAGCTTTTTTCATGATCTTTTCCTGGTAATTTAAAGGGCTATCAGAAGTCACCGCTTAGGCCGACGCCGGCCATCCAGCCGCTGTCGAAGGAGCTTGATGCCTGAACGTTCACGGCCATGTGCTCTGTCAGGCCCTTTTGCACGCCTGCCGCCAGCGCTGCGCCGTCGCCGTTGCTGGTCCCTGTACTCAATGCCCAGGCGTTGTCAGAGTGATAGTGCAGCGACGTCATGGCCGCAGCATTGTTCAGGCCACGTTTCAGGTCCTGTTTGGTGCTGGCGATCTCTTTGCTGTTATGGTCGATGCGCTTGCTGTTCTCGTTGATTTGCGCGCTGTGCTGGTTAAGCGTCGCGCTGTGCTGGTGAACAACCTGATCCATCTGCTGCACATATTCGCCGGTGGCCGTCTGCTGCTGGCGCACTTCACGAATAGCGCCGCTGTTGGCCGCGATCTCGGTGGTGTGTTGCTGAATCGTCGTACGGTTGTCATTCACCTGCTGACGGGTGGCCGGGTCTACTTCCTCTTTAACGATCGTCGTTGTGGCGCTGTCATTGCTGTTGCCGGCGACTCTGGCGTTCAGAACAGCTGGCGTCGGAGTGGGGATCTCTGCTGGCACACTGGCTTCAATAGCCTGTTGACGGGCGGCGACCATGCTCTGGTAACGCGGGTTACTGGCATTATCCAGCCGGTGGGCGACGCCTTCGGCAACCGTCGCGATAGCCGTTGCGTTTTGCGCATCGCTTTGCGCCTGGCTGGCTTTGTCGCTGGCTGTCTTAACCGCATGATCCTGCGCGTCATCCTTGTTGTTTTGCTCCGCCTTATTTTCTGCGATGGTTTTCGCGGTGGCGGCAATCTGGCTGGCGCTATCGGCAAAGCGAGAGTCGGTATCTTTAGCTAAAGTCTGCACGCTCTCTTTTACCTGATTAACCGACTGACGGGTGCTGTCGATACGGCTGTTCAGGGCGGTGCCGACGGCGTCAGTGTGGGCAGTGGCGTCTTTAATCGCGTTGGTATTGGCGGCTACGTCAGCTTTCACCGTCTCCACTTTGCCGTTGAGGTTCACGATACGGCTGTTCAGGGCGGTGCCGACGGCGTCGGTGTGGCGATTAGCCTCATTAACATCATGCGCGACACCGTCAATTTTATCTGTCTGGCCGCGCAGGCGCTCGGCCGTATCGGCAAAGCGAGAGTCGGTATCTTTAGCTAAAGTCTGCACGCTCGCTTTTACCTGATTAACCGACTGACGGGTGCTGTCGATACGGCTGTTCACGGCGGTGCCGACGGCGTCGGTGTGGGCAGTGGCGTCTTTAATCGCAGTGGTATTGGCGGCAACGTCAGCCTTCACCGTTTCCACTTTGCCATTGAGGTTCACGATACGGCTGTTCAGGGCAGTACCGACGGCGTCGGTGTGGGCTGTGGCGTCTTTAATCGCAGTGGTATTGGCGGCAACGTCGGCTTTTACGGTTTCCACTTTGCCGTTAAGGTTCACGATGCGATTGTTCAGCGCTGTCCCTATGGCATTCGTGTGATCCCTCACTGTTTCAATGTCGTGATCCTGCCTGGCATCGCCGGCTATTTGCTGTTGTTTATCCTGCTGATAGACCGGTTTTTCAACATACTCTGGCTGTGGCGTGGCCAGGGGGAGGGCGGCAGGAGTCTGGCTGCTGTTCCAGAATTTCTGATAGATCAGTCCGGTGTCGGCCCTATCCTTCAGCATACCCTCCACATCCGATCGCATGGTTGCCGGTAAACCCAGCCGTTGAAACTCCGTTTCCGCCTGCGCTGTACCCATAAACTGCCGGTAGCTTTCAAGCGACACTTTACAATCTTCGAAGTTATTACATGCCCAGGCGGAATTTGCCGTTGCAGCAATCACTAAGGTGATTAACTTCGTGCGGTTATTCATTTTGTTCGATTTCCTCGACGCGCTATCATCATTTACCAGACATTAGCAAGTCATTGCTATGTCATATTTATATGATGAATGTTATTCCTCCCTCCATCACTACGCAATGACTAAATAAAGATTGTTAATAGTCTTTATTCTATCTTCTTGATTGGTTGAGTTTTCTTTTTATCTCTTCATAGTCAATCAATAGTCATTAATGATAACCATTCTTAAAGTCACCTATTTATGACATGAATATGACTTTCGTCTGAAAGGGATGTATCAGCAGCCTCCCCATGTAAATATGCGATCGTGCATGCGCGAGTAATTGACTCACTGCTGCATTAACAAAAAAGTAATCAATAAGCCCGTTCCTGTAAATTCTATGTTAAGTCTTTATTTAGTCTTTAATGCCTGAGGGTAGGCTGCTGGCTATATTGGCGAGTCCTGGCAAGCGCGCGAAACTGGGCGGATTGCGCCAGAAACAGGGAAGGAGAGGGCTTTAATCGCCGCAGCTGTACGATAGTGCTAAAGCCGCTCGGGCGAAGTAAATTTCATCGTTTTTGTTCACGGAAAGTATTAACATTCCGGCAGCGCACGATGCGCTTAACCTTGTAATGTATTTAGAGATAACAAATGAAGCTTTTTAAGACAGTACCCGCACTGGTTGTTGTTGCGGGAGGCGTGCTTGCGTCCATGAATGCTGCCGCTGATGATACCGTTTTTACTGTCATGGATGACCCATCCACCGCGCAAAAACCGTTTGAAGGTTCGCTCAATGGCGGTTATCTGGCCCAGTCAGGTAACACCAAAAGCTCCTCTTTAACCGCTGACTCCACGCTGACCTGGTATGGCACTTCTACCGCGTGGTCCCTGTGGGGCAATGCCAGCAATACCTCTTCCAACGATGAACGCTCATCGGAAAAATATGCCGTTGGTGGCCGTAGCCGCTACAACATGACGGATTACGACTATCTGTTTGGCCAGGCCAGCTGGCTGACCGACCGCTACAATGGTTATCGTGAGCGCGATATCCTGACCGCCGGTTATGGTCGTCAGTTCCTTAATGGCCCGGTACACAGCTTCCGCTTTGAATTCGGTCCTGGCGTGCGCTATGACGAGTACACCGACGGAGAGACCAAAACGCAGGGGCTGGGCTATGCCTCCGGCACCTACGCATGGCAAATGACGGATACCGCTAAGTTCACCCAGGGCGTTTCTGTCTTTGGCGCAGAGGATACGACCTTAAACTCCGAAACGGCGTTAAACGTTGCCATTAACTCACATTTTGGGTTGAAAGTGGCCTACAACGTAACGTGGAACTCCGAACCGCCATCATCTGCGCCGGAGCATACCGATCGTAAAACGACGGTGACGCTCGGTTATAAGATGTAATGAGCGGGGGCCGGCTGGTGAAATAGCCGGCCCGTTACGGGCAACATGATTTATCCCCGCAGCAAGGCCAGAATATTCTCTGGCGTCTGATTGGCAATTTTCAGTACCGCGTCCTGACCCTGCTGCAATATCTGCGCTTTTACTTTCTCACTGGCTTCCCGGGCGAAGTCACTGTCCTCGATGCGGCTTTTGGCTGCCTGGGTAGCGACGCTTTGCGCGGAGAGGGCGGCTTTACTGGATTCGAAGCGGTTTATCGCCGCGCCATAGTCTGAGCGGTAGCTATTGACCGTATTCAGCGCTTTATCCAGCGCGCGCATCGCTGTGCCAGCAGATTGAGCACTGGTGAGGCTGGTGGCGTCCAGGCCCAGAGTCGTGATATCCGCAGGCGTTGGCGCAAGGGTGACGGACTGTACGTCATCGCCAAAATTAGCGCTGGTGACGATTTCAACCGCAGAGCTCTGTTTGGGCTGAACGGCAGGCTGCGTGGTCGGCTGCGGTAAATTGCCGTAAGTCAGGTTGCCGGTGAAGGAGCCGCTGCCCACGACCATCACGATTAAATCTTCGGTGACGGTATCGATTTTGACGCGTTCAAGGGTATTTGAACCATTGCTGCCGTCGTTATACGCGTTAGCCAGTTCATAGCGATCGCCATCGCCGCTGTAGCTGATGGTCATGCCGTTGTAGGTCAGCGTTTCGCTCCCGTCCAGCGCCCACGCCGCACCGCCTTCAATCAGCGCTGAGCCATCATAAGTGGCACCGCTGGCAAAGCCGTTAGCCGCGGTAAAGACCTTACTTTCGACTTTTGCGCCGGAGGTGATGCCGCGACTGCTCCAGGTATAGTCGGGATCGGTTCCCTCAACAGGCGTGCCGGCGAGATGCTTGCCGTCGCGGGTAAAAAGCTGAATATCATCATCCAGACCAAGAGAGTCAATGGTGATGGTGATATCAGTCGCTCCTGAGGGAATATAGGCCAGCGAAACGATACCCGAGCTAAACGAGTAATTCGCGCCCTGAACCGGAAACTTTGTCCCGACCGGCGCCACATCGCCAATCAGCACCGGCGGCAGTCGCGGTTTATCCGTCGCCAGCGGATAGCGGCCAAAGATTTCCGTCCCTTCAGAAATATCGGTAATGGCGTCGAGAATATTTTGATATTCGCTCTGGATGCTCTGCCTGTCGCTCTCGGAGAGCGTGCCGGTGGCTGCCTGCACGGCCAGGCTTTTAGCGCGAATCAGCAGATCGCCAATGCTTATCAACCCGCCTTCCGCCGTCTGCGCAAGGCTGATGCCGTCATCCAGGCCGCGCGCCACAACGCCGTCTGCGCTGATATTCGCGCGCATGCGGTTAGCAATCGCCTGGCCTGCGGCGTCATCTTTCGCGCTATTAATGCGCAGGCCCGAGGAGAGGCGCTCAATAGCCTGTTTTAGGGAGGAGGCAGCGCTACTACGGTTATTCAGCGTGCGTGCTGCAACGTCATTATAATTAATCGCCTGCATTTCCTGATATTCTTGCGTTCAGCTTGTATCTTATTTAATCGGCAGAGCAGCGAAGAACTTTAAGCCAAATTTCCTTGCTGACCGCACATAACAGGAGAATTATGGGCAAGCGCAACGATAGCGAACTGTATGACGAGATGTGCCGGATTGTGGGCAAGGTGGTGCTGGAGATGCGCGACCTGGGCCAGGAGCCTAAGCACATTGTGATTGCCGGTATGGTGCGCACCATGCTCGCCAACCAGAAGGTGGCGCGCCCGGCGCTCACCAAAGAGGCGATGGCGGAGGTGATTCGGGCGTTGGGTTTTGAAACCTCCTGACTGTTTCTGCACTGAGGGAAGGGCAACAAGGGGTGCACTCCCGCTTTTATTAGTGTTAACATCGACACACGTCACAAAAAGGATGCGCGTAACGCGCTTGATGACGTAGCAGATTACGCGCCAATTTAGCAATGGTTGGTTAGATGGCGGCGTGATTTAATCTCTATAATCAAATATTTACTTCGTATGTGATCTTTCGTGTGGGTCACCACTGCGAATTAAGGATATGAAATGCCAGTAATTACTCTTCCTGATGGCAGTCAACGCCATTACGATCGTGCCGTAAGTCCGATGGATGTGGCGCTGGATATTGGTCCGGGTCTTGCGAAAGCGACCATTGCCGGCCGCGTTAACGGCGAGCTGGTGGATGCGTCCGATATCATCGAGAACGATGCCACGCTCTCTCTCATCACCGCAAAAGATGAAGAAGGGCTGGAGATTATCCGTCACTCCTGCGCGCACCTGTTAGGTCACGCCATCAAACAGCTGTGGCCCCACACCAAAATGGCCATCGGCCCGGTGATTGATAACGGCTTCTACTACGACGTTGACCTTGACCACACCCTGACCCAGGAAGATATCGACGCGCTCGAAAAACGGATGCATGAGCTCGCCGAAACTAACTATGACGTCATTAAGAAAAAAGTGAGCTGGCACGAAGCGCGTGAAACCTTCGTGAAGCGTGGCGAGTCTTACAAAGTCTCGATTCTTGATGAAAATATTGCGCATGATGACAAGCCGGGTCTTTATCATCATGAAGAATACATTGATATGTGCCGTGGGCCGCACGTGCCGAATATGCGCTTCTGCCATCACTTCAAACTGATGAAGATCGCGGGCGCTTACTGGCGCGGCGACAGCAACAACAAAATGTTGCAGCGTATCTACGGCACCGCATGGGCGGATAAAAAAACCCTGAATGCCTATCTGCAGCGCCTGGAAGAGGCGGCCAAACGCGATCACCGTAAAATCGGTAAGCAGCTTGACCTCTACCATATGCAGGAAGAGGCGCCGGGCATGGTGTTCTGGCACAACGACGGCTGGACTATCTTCCGCGAACTGGAAACGTTTGTCCGTTCCAAGCTGAAAGAGTATCAGTACCAGGAAGTTAAAGGGCCGTTCATGATGGACCGTGTGCTGTGGGAAAAAACCGGCCACTGGGACAACTACAAAGATGCGATGTTCACCACCTCGTCTGAGAACCGTGAGTACTGCATCAAACCGATGAACTGCCCCGGCCACGTGCAGATTTTCAACCAGGGGTTGAAATCGTACCGCGACCTGCCGCTGCGTATGGCGGAGTTTGGTAGCTGCCACCGCAACGAGCCGTCAGGCGCGCTGCACGGCCTGATGCGCGTGCGCGGCTTTACCCAGGACGATGCGCATATCTTCTGTACCGAAGAGCAGGTGCGCGATGAAGTTAACGCATGTATTCGCCTGGTCTATGATATGTATAGCACCTTTGGCTTCGAGAAAATCGTCGTCAAACTTTCCACTCGCCCCGAAAAGCGTATCGGCAGCGATGAAATGTGGGATCGTGCTGAGGCGGACCTGGCCGTCGCGCTGGAAGAGAACAACATCCCGTTTGAGTATCAGCTGGGTGAAGGCGCGTTCTACGGTCCGAAAATTGAATTTACATTATATGACTGCCTCGATCGTGCATGGCAGTGCGGCACTGTCCAGCTGGACTTCTCCCTGCCGTCTCGTCTGAGCGCCTCTTACGTTGGCGAAAACAACGAGCGTCAGGTACCGGTAATGATTCACCGCGCGATTCTCGGCTCGCTGGAGCGCTTTATTGGCATCCTGACCGAAGAGTTCGCAGGCTTCTTCCCCACCTGGCTTGCGCCGGTGCAGGTCGTGGTCATGAATATCACCGATTCCCAGTCTGAATACGTTAACGAATTGACTCGTAAACTACAAAATGCGGGCATTCGAGTAAAAGCAGACTTGAGAAATGAGAAGATTGGCTTTAAAATCCGCGAGCACACTTTGCGTCGTGTCCCGTATATGCTGGTCTGTGGTGATAAAGAGGTGGAAGCAGGCAAAGTTGCCGTTCGCACCCGCCGCGGGAAAGACCTGGGAAGCATGGACGTAAGTGAAGTGATTGAGAAGCTGCAACAAGAGATTCGCAGCCGCAGTCTTCAACAACTGGAGGAATAAGGTATTAAAGGCGGAAAACGAGTTCAAACGGCACGTCCGAATCGTATCAATGGCGAGATTCGCGCCCAGGAAGTTCGCTTAACAGGTCTGGAAGGCGAACAGCTGGGGATTGTGAGTCTGAGAGAAGCGATCGAAAAGGCTGAAGAAGCTGGAGTAGATTTAGTTGAAATCAGCCCTAACGCCGAACCGCCAGTTTGTCGTATCATGGACTACGGCAAGTTCCTTTATGAAAAGAGTAAGTCTTCTAAGGAACAGAAGAAGAAGCAGAAAGTTATCCAGGTTAAGGAAATTAAATTCCGCCCTGGTACTGATGAAGGTGACTATCAGGTAAAACTCCGCAGCCTGATTCGCTTTCTCGAAGAAGGAGATAAGGCCAAAATTACGCTGCGTTTCCGCGGTCGTGAGATGGCCCACCAGCAAATCGGTATGGAAGTGCTTAATCGCGTGAAAGACGATTTGCAAGAACTGGCAGTAGTCGAATCCTTCCCAACGAAGATCGAAGGCCGCCAGATGATCATGGTGCTTGCTCCTAAGAAGAAACAGTAAGGCCATCAAGTAACAACGCCTGTGAGTCCTCCGGGGCTTACGGGTTTTGTTCGCCTTCGTTTCATTTATCAACAATGCGAAGTGGAAGTTATTAAAATGCCAAAAATTAAGACCGTACGCGGTGCTGCAAAGCGCTTCAAAAAACCGGTAAAGGTGGTTTTAAGCACAAGCACGCTAACCTGCGTCATATTCTGACCAAAAAAGCTACCAAGCGTAAACGTCACCTGCGTCCGAAAGCCATGGTTTCCAAAGGCGATCTGGGTCTGGTTATCGCGTGCCTGCCGTACGCATAAGCCGTTAACGTTTTTTTCAACTTTTTTATGCCCCTGTCCGTTTGCATCATGAATGCGGCGGGAGAAGGGCAATCAGAATATAGATACAGGAGAGCAACATGGCTCGCGTAAAACGTGGTGTAATTGCACGTGCACGTCACAAGAAAATTTTGAAACAAGCTAAAGGCTACTACGGTGCGCGTTCTCGCGTATACCGCGTTGCCTTCCAGGCTGTTATCAAAGCTGGTCAGTACGCTTATCGTGACCGTCGTCAGAAAAAGCGTCAGTTCCGTCAACTGTGGATTGCGCGTATCAACGCAGCAGCACGTCAGAACGGTATTTCTTACAGCAAATTCATCAACGGCCTGAAAAAAGCCTCTGTTGAAATCGACCGTAAGATCCTGGCTGACATCGCAGTATTCGACAAAGTAGCGTTCAGCGCACTGGTCGAAAAAGCGAAAGCAGCTCTGGCATAAGCCAGTAAAAAGAGGGAGCCTGGCTCCCTCTTTTTTATTGTGAGTTCAATCAGCAGGTTGACAATTTTTCCGTAACCCTTTTCAATAACGGTTATCCGGTTTTACCACACAAGGTAACGCAAGCATGAATGCTGCTATTTTCCGCTTCTTTTTTTACTTTAGCACCTGATACCGGGAGGCTAGCGCGTGAAAGAAGAAACGGAAAATTAACGCCAGAAGCCTCCAACAGGAGGCTTTTTTTGTGTCTGAATTTTAAGTAAAAAGTCCAATAACAAGGACATAACGAGGATAATTATGTCACATCTCGCAGAGCTGGTTGCCAGTGCGAAGGCAGCCATTAATGATGCCTCAGATGTTACCGCGTTAGATAACGTACGCGTTGAATATCTGGGTAAGAAAGGGCATCTGACCCTTCAGATGACCACCCTGCGTGAGCTGCCGCCCGAAGAGCGCCCGGCCGCTGGCGCGGTAATTAACGAAGCGAAGGAGCAGGTGCAGCAGGCGTTAAACGCCCGCAAAACGGATCTGGAGAACGCTGCGCTGAACGCTCGTCTGGCGGCTGAAACCATCGACGTTTCTCTGCCGGGCCGCCGTATCGAAAACGGCGGTCTGCACCCGGTGACCCGCACTATCGACCGCATTGAAAGTTTCTTCGGTGAGCTCGGCTTTACCGTGGCGACCGGCCCGGAAATCGAAGATGATTATCACAACTTCGACGCGCTGAACATTCCAGGCCATCATCCGGCTCGCGCTGACCACGACACTTTCTGGTTTGATGCTACCCGCCTGCTGCGCACCCAGACCTCGGGCGTTCAGATCCGTACCATGAAAGAGCAGCAGCCGCCGATTCGTATTATCGCTCCGGGCCGCGTCTACCGTAACGATTACGATCAGACCCACACCCCGATGTTCCATCAGATGGAAGGCCTGATTGTTGACACCAACATCAGCTTTACCAACCTGAAAGGCACCCTGCACGACTTCCTGCGTAACTTCTTTGAAGAAGATCTGCAGATCCGCTTCCGTCCTTCCTACTTCCCGTTCACCGAGCCTTCTGCGGAAGTAGACGTGATGGGTAAAAACGGCAAATGGCTGGAAGTACTGGGCTGCGGCATGGTGCATCCGAACGTGCTGCGTAACGTGGGCATCGACCCGGAAATCTACTCCGGCTTCGCGTTTGGGATGGGAATGGAGCGTCTCACCATGCTGCGTTACGGCGTGACCGATCTGCGCGCGTTCTTCGAAAACGATCTGCGTTTCCTCAAACAGTTTAAATAAGGGCAGGATAAATAATGAAATTCAGTGAACTGTGGTTACGCGAATGGGTTAACCCGGCGGTCGACAGCGTTGCGCTTTGTGAGCAGATTACCATGGCAGGCCTGGAAGTTGACGGGATCGAGCCGGTGTCCGGCGCTTTCAACGGGGTGGTTGTGGGTGAAGTGGTAGAGTGTGGTCAGCACCCTAACGCCGATAAACTGCGCGTGACGAAAGTCAACGTTGGCGGCGAGCGTCTGCTTGATATCGTCTGCGGCGCGCCGAACTGCCGTCAGGGGCTGAAAGTGGCGGTGGCCACCATCGGCGCTGTGCTGCCGGGCGATTTCAAAATCAAAGCGGCAAAACTGCGCGGCGAGCCGTCGGAAGGGATGCTCTGCTCTTTCTCCGAGCTGGGTATTTCCGACGATCACAGCGGCATTATCGAACTGCCTGCGGATGCGCCGATCGGCACCGATATCCGCGAATACCTCAAGCTTGACGATAACACCATCGAAATCAGCGTCACGCCGAACCGCGCCGACTGCTTAGGGATCATTGGTGTGGCCCGTGATGTGGCAGCGCTCAATAAATCCGCGCTGAACGAGCCGGAAATCGCGCCGGTTGCGGCCACCCTTTCTGACACGATGTCCATTCAGGTCGAAGCGGCAGAAGCCTGCCCGCGCTATCTTGGCCGCGTGGTGAAAGGTATTGACGTAACTGCCCCCACGCCGCTGTGGATGAAAGAGAAGCTGCGTCGCTGCGGCATTCGCTCCATCGACGCGGTGGTTGACGTAACCAACTATGTGCTGCTGGAACTGGGTCAGCCGATGCACGCTTTCGACAGCGATCGCATTGAAGGCGGCATTGTCGTGCGGATGGCGAAAGAGGGCGAAACGCTGGTACTGCTGGACGGCAGTGAAGCGAAGCTGGACACCGACACGCTGGTCATTGCCGACCATAACAAAGCGCTGGCAATGGGCGGTATCTTTGGCGGCGAGCACTCCGGGGTGAACGGCGAGACCCGCAACGTGCTGCTCGAATCCGCTTTCTTTAGCCCGCTCTCCATTACCGGGCGCGCGCGCCGTCATGGTCTGCATACCGATGCGTCGCACCGCTACGAGCGCGGCGTTGATCCGGCGCTACAGTACAAAGCGATGGAGCGTGCGACCCGCCTGCTGCTTGACATTTGCGGTGGCGAAGCCGGTCCGATCGTTGATATCAGCAACGAGGCCACGCTGCCAAAACGCGCCACTATTCGTCTGCGTCGCAGCAAGCTCGATCGCCTGATTGGCCATCATATTGCCGACGACCAGGTGACCGATATCCTCCAGCGCCTGGGTTGCGAAGTGACCGCAGGGCAGGATGAGTGGTCAGCGGTGGCGCCGAGCTGGCGTTTCGATATGGAAATTGAAGAAGACCTGGTCGAAGAGGTCGCGCGTCTGTACGGTTACAACAATATTCCTGACGCGCCGGTGCAGGCGGGGCTGGTGATGGGCAACCACCGTGAAGCCAATCTCTCCCTCAAACGCGTGAAGACGCTGCTGAACGATAAAGGCTACCAGGAAGTGATTACCTACAGCTTTGTCGACCCGAAAGTGCAGCAGCTTATCCATCCTGGTGAAGAGGCGCTGATTCTGCCGAGCCCCATCTCCAGCGAAATGTCGGCCATGCGCCTGTCGCTGCTGACCGGTCTGCTCAGCACTATCGTCTATAACCAGAACCGCCAGCAGAGCCGGGTGCGTATTTTTGAATCCGGGCTGCGTTTTGTCCCTGACACGCAGGCGCCGCTGGGCATCCGTCAGGATCTGATGCTGGCGGGGGCGATTTGCGGTAACCGCTATGAAGAGCACTGGGATCTGGCGAAGGGCAGCGTCGATTTCTTCGACCTCAAAGGCGACCTGGAATCCCTGCTGGATCTGACCGGTAAGCTGTCGGCCATCGAGTTTCGCGCACAGGCTGTTCCGGGCCTGCATCCGGGCCAGTCCGCCGGGATTTATCTGAAAAATGAATACGTTGGTTGTATCGGCGTTGTTCATCCTGAACTGGAGCGCAAACTGGATCTGAATGGCCGCACGCTGGTGTTTGAACTGCTGTGGGATAAGGTCGCAGACCGCGTGGTTCCTCAGGCGCAGGAGATTTCACGCTTCCCGGCGAACCGTCGTGATATCGCTGTCGTTGTCGCAGAAAACGTCGCCGCAGCGGATGTTTTAGCCGAATGTAAGAAAGTTGGCGTAAATCAGGTAGTTGGCGTAAACTTATTTGACGTGTACCGCGGCAAGGGCGTAGCGGAGGGCTATAAGAGCCTCGCTATCAGCCTTATCCTCCAGGATACAAGCCGTACACTCGAAGAAGAGGAGATTGCCGCTACCGTCGCCAAATGTGTAGAGGCATTAAAAGAGCGATTCCAGGCATCATTGAGGGATTGAACCTATGGCGCTTACAAAAGCTGAAATGTCTGAATATCTGTTTGATAAGCTCGGGCTTAGCAAACGAGATGCAAAAGAGCTGGTAGAGCTGTTTTTCGAAGAGATCCGTCGTGCTTTGGAAAACGGTGAGCAGGTGAAACTCTCCGGCTTTGGCAATTTCGATCTGCGTGACAAAAATCAACGCCCGGGACGTAACCCGAAAACGGGCGAGGATATTCCCATTACAGCCCGGCGCGTGGTGACATTCCGACCTGGCCAGAAGTTAAAAAGCCGCGTCGAGAACGCTTCGCCCAAAGCAGAGTAATCTGGACTAACTAAAAAAGGCCGCATCGCGGCCTTTTTTCTTTTCAGCCGTATGGCTGGCCATTAGAATCAGACACATCAACGACTAATTGATTGAATACCATGCTGATTTACGCAAAACGCCAGCGACGACGGAACGGACAGTGGCTCTGCGGGCTGGGCGCGCTTCTGCTCATCGCGCTGCTGGTCAGCCTTTGCGCGGGCGATCGCTGGATCAACCCGACGCACTGGTTCGACACCCAGGGGCGGCTTTTTGTCTGGCAAATACGCTTACCGCGCACGCTGGCAGTCCTGTTGGTTGGCGCGGCGCTGGCGCTGTGCGGCGCCATAATGCAGGCGCTATTCGAAAATCCCCTTGCCGAGCCCGGATTGCTGGGTGTTTCCAACGGCGCAGGGGTAGGACTGATAGCGGCAGTGCTGCTGGGGCAGGGCGCGCTGCCGGAGTGGGCGCTGGGGCTGTGCGCTATCAGCGGAGCGCTCATCATTACCCTTGTTCTGCTGCGCTTCGCCCGCCGCCACCTCTCTACCAGTCGCCTGCTGCTGGCCGGGGTTGCGCTGGGGATCATTTGCAGCGCGCTGATGACCTGGGCCATCTATTTTTCCACCTCATTCGATCTGCGCCAGCTTATGTACTGGATGATGGGCGGTTTTGGCGGGGTGGACTGGCGGCAGAGCTGGCTGATGGCGGCGCTGGTGCCGGTCATCGCCTGGACCTGCTGCCAGGCGCAGCCGTTGAATATGCTGGCGCTGGGGGACGTGTCGGCGCGCCAGTTAGGCCTGCCGCTGGCTTTCTGGCGTAACGTGCTGGTGGTCGCCACTGGCTGGATGGTGGGCGTCAGCGTCGCGCTGGCGGGGTCTATCGGTTTTATCGGCCTGGTGATTCCCCATATGCTGCGTTTATGCGGCCTTAGCGACCACCGCGCTCTGCTTCCTGCCTGTGCGCTGGCCGGGGGGGTGGCGCTACTGTTTGCTGATGTTATCGCTCGTCTGGCGCTAAGCGCTGCCGAGCTGCCCGTGGGGGTTGTGACGGCAACGCTGGGCGCGCCTGTTTTTATCTGGCTATTATTAATGGCCAGGGCCGGGCGTTAAGATCCGGCCTCTCAAACCAACTAAGGGGATGCTATGCACGACGATATTCTGAGTACCGAGATTATCACTATCGATGGCGAGCGCACGACGCTTGAGCAATACCGCGGTAAGGTTTTATTGATTGTTAACGTCGCGTCAAAGTGCGGCCTGACGCCGCAGTATGAGCAGCTGGAGAATATTCATAAAGCCTGGGAGAAAGACGGGTTCAGCGTGCTGGGTTTCCCCTGCAACCAGTTCCTGGGGCAGGAGCCGGGCAGCGAGGAGGAGATAAAAACCTTCTGCAGCACCACCTACGGTGTCACGTTCCCGATGGCGGCGAAAATCGACGTTAACGGTGAAAACCGTCATCCTCTCTACCAGAAATTGATTGCCGCCGCGCCGAAAGCCGTGGCCCCGGAAGCCAGCGGTTTCTACGAGCGGATGGCCAGCAAAGGGCGTGCTCCGCTCTATCCTGACGATATTCTGTGGAACTTTGAGAAGTTCCTTGTTGGGCGCGATGGTCAGGTCGTTCAACGTTTCTCCCCCGATATGACCCCGGAAGATCCCATTGTGATGGAAGCCATTAAGCTGGCGCTGGCGAAGTAATGACCCTGTTGCAGCTTGATAATGTCGAAGAGACCGGCAGGCTGGGGCCAATAACGGCCCCGGTCGCCCGGGGGCAGATGCTGCATCTGGTCGGGCCGAACGGCGCAGGGAAAAGTACCTTGCTGGCCCGCATGGCGGGTTTAAGCCGGGGTAAGGGGACCATTATGTTTAATGAGACCCCGCTGGAGAGCTGGCAGGCTCCGCGCCTGGCGCGCCATCGTGCTTATCTTGCGCAGCAGCAGACGCCTGCCTTTGCTATGCCGGTCTGGCATTATCTTGCGCTGCATCAGCACGGTGAGCCTCATCAGGCGCTAACAGAGGAGATCGCCTGCCAGCTCGCCCTGGAGGACAAACTTGGCCGCGCGGTGAATCAGCTATCCGGCGGAGAGTGGCAGCGGGTGAGACTGGCGGCGGTCATTGCCCAGATCCATCCGCTTGCCAATCCGCACGGGCAGCTTCTTCTGCTGGATGAGCCGATGAACAGCCTTGATGTGGCGCAACAGGCTGCCCTGGATCGCATTCTGAGCGGCCTGCAGGTTGCTGGCATCACCATTGTCATGAGCAGCCATGACCTTAACCATACGCTGCGCCACGCCCATCAGGTGTGGCTTATGCGTCAGGGCAGGCTTATCGCCAGCGGGGCCAGAGATGCCGTGCTGACGCCGCAAAACCTCGCCAGCGCGTACGGGATGCCGTTTCGCCGCCTTGACCTCGCCGGGCACAGGATGCTCATCCCGGAGATTTAACTGACGAAGCTTGCCAGAAATGTCATTCACACGCTAAATTATTTCAGCACAATAAAAAGGAGATTATGCTGGATGCGTACCTGGTTTCTTCTCGCGGCGACGTTAATTCTTGCAGGGTGCGGCAGCCACCGTGCGCCACCGCCTAATGCCCGCCTGTCCGACTCTATTACCGTTATTGCCGGGCTTAACGAGCAGCTGCGCGACTGGCGCGGAACGCCGTATCGCTATGGCGGAATGAGCCGTCGCGGGGTGGATTGTTCCGGGTTCGTTATGCTAACGCTGCGCGACAGGTTCTCGCTTCTTCTGCCGCGCGATACCCGTCAGCAGGCGGAAATCGGCACCCAAATTGATAAGGACGATCTGCTGCCCGGCGACCTGGTGTTTTTCAAAACCGGATCGGGGGAGAGCGGCCTGCACGTAGGTATTTATGATACCGACAACGCTTTTATTCACGCCTCAACCAGTAAGGGTGTAATCCGCTCTTCGCTCGACAATGTCTACTGGCGCAAGCATTTCTGGCAGGCGCGTCGAATTTGAGTGGGCCTGCTGGCGGCGGCATTGCCGCCAGCAGACTTACCTTTACGCGTAAATAACTCACCGTTATTCCATCTTTTCTTCAACATTTCCTGGTTTACTACACCTTTTCTTAAAGGATTATTCCTGGAGCCGCTGGACGCTGGTCAGGGCATTTTATTCAAGATAAGCTTACGCAGGCATGAAGGAATATTCTGGAAATATAATGGAAAATGATGAAGGCAGCCGAATTTAAATCAACTACGTTAAAATACGTTCATGTTAATTTTGACAGCAAGGATAATACCCTTATTGCGGGCGGGCATCATGATCGTATCACTGGATGACACTTATCGTTGTGAGCTGGTTTTACAGCCTGCTCGCAACGCCCAGGGCGCGCTGGTTGGCGCGGAGATCGTCGCCAATTTTGTTGGCGTCGCCAGCAACGTGCGGGCGCCTGCGGAGTTGATTTTGCCACGGCTTAACGCGGCAGAACGGATAACGCTTTTTAGCGAACAGCTGGCGTTGCTGGAGTCCTGCCAGCTTTTTTTTCTCCAGCATCAGCTCATCGCGTGGATTAATATCAGCGGGCCCGTTATTGAGGCATTGTTAACAGATTCACAGCTGGCGGAGTCGGTCGCCAAATTCCCGTTCCTCGAATTTACTATTAACGAAAATTATCCCGATCTTAATAAAGGCGCAGAGAATCGTCTGCTGGCATTATTTAGCGAACGCTATCCGCTGGTGCTCGCTAATTTTGGCTCGGGAGCGGCTTCCACCAAAGCTATTTTTGATGGATTGTTTTGCCGGGTCGCGCTGGATAAAAATTTTGTTCATCATCGCCTGACTTCCGCGTCTTTTGAACCGTTTATGCGCGTCATTCTCTCCCAGTTCGCGCCTTACTGCCGTTCCGTTATGATTGCCGGTATCGACGACGAAACCGCGTTCAAGCGCGTGGCCGCCTACCCATTCAGCGCAATGCAGGGGAATCTGTGGCCTGCTGTAACCGCAGCGGCCATTACCAGCCTCGTACATTAATACCTTTTATTAACGCATTGTTAACAGTGCTACAATAAGTCCAGGAGGATTTATGGCACTGTCTTTTATTACCCGCTGGCGCGATGAGCTGCCAGATTTTTATAGCGCGCAGACCCCTACGCCGCTGCAAAATGCCCGCCTGATCTGGCATAACGCACCGCTTGCGCAAACGCTGGGTATTGACCCGGCGCTGTTTTCTCCTGCCTCGGGGGCGGGGGTGTGGGGTGGCGAGAGGCTGCTGCCCGGTATGTCGCCGCTGGCGCAGGTTTATAGCGGGCATCAGTTTGGTGTCTGGGCAGGTCAGCTTGGGGATGGCCGGGGTATTCTACTTGGTGAACAGCAGCTCCCGGACGGACGAACCGTTGACTGGCACCTGAAAGGCGCTGGGCTGACCCCCTATTCGCGCATGGGAGACGGCAGGGCGGTTCTGCGCTCGACTATCCGTGAGAGCCTGGCCTCGGAAGCGATGCATTATCTTTCCATCCCCACCACGCGGGCGTTATCGATAGTGACCAGCGACACGCCGGTCTACCGCGAGCGCGCCGAGCAGGGCGCAATGCTGATGCGTATCGCCGAAAGCCACCTGCGGTTTGGCCATTTCGAACATTTTTACTACCGCCGCGAGGCGCAGAAGGTGCGCGAGCTGGCGGATTTTGCCATTCGTCATTACTGGCCGCATCTGCATGATGAAGCGGATAAATACGCCCTGTGGTTTGGCGATGTTATCGCCCGCACGGCAACGCTTATCGCCCACTGGCAGGCGGTAGGGTTCGCCCATGGGGTCATGAATACTGACAATATGTCGATTCTCGGCCTGACTATTGATTACGGTCCGTTTGGTTTTCTGGATGATTATCAGCCCGGCTTTATCTGTAACCACTCTGATTATCAGGGGCGCTATAGCTTCGACAATCAGCCTACGATCGGCCTGTGGAATTTGCAGCGGCTTGGGCAGACCCTGTCGCCATTTGTGCCGGTTGAGGCGCTCAACGCCGCGCTGGAGAGCTATCAACCCGTTCTGATGGAAGCCTATGGCAAACTGATGCGTGAAAAGCTGGGCTTTTTCACCCGCCAGAAAGGGGACAACACGCTACTAAGCGAACTGTTTGCGCTGATGGCGCGGGAAGGCAGCGACTACACCCGTACCTTCCGCATGCTCAGCCATACGGAGCAGCAGAGCGCCAGCAGCCCGCTGCGGGATGAGTTTATCGACCGCGAGGCGTTTGACGGCTGGTTCGCCCGCTACAGGGCGCGTCTGCAGGAGGAAGGGATAAGCGATGACGAACGCCAGCAGCAGATGCAGAGCAGTAATCCGGCGGTGGTGTTGCGCAACTGGCTGGCGCAGCGCGCTATTGAGCAGGCGGAGCAGGGGGATATGGATGAGCTGCATCGCCTGCATGAAGTATTACGCCACCCTTATGCCGAACGCGATGACGAATACAGTAAACGTCCACCGGACTGGGGAAAACGGCTGGAGGTAAGCTGCTCCAGCTAACTTATTTCGTCAGGATGAGCTTACCGGCGTGGGTCTGACGCAGCAGGTAGGCTTGCCCCTGATGTTCAATAACGATCCTCGCTCTGTCGCCGAGCAGCGCTTCGCTGCTGATACGGCGATCGTCGGGGTGAATCGCCGAGGGCGAAGCAGGTGCAGGAGCAGGGGGGGGAAACGGACGTTCCTTGTGAGACATAAGCGCTATAACGGATTGATTATCAACAATGATAATCATTATCAGGAACGTGGCGTCCCGAAGCAACTACTAATAATCAGGGAGCGAACCGCGTAAGATTTACCCCGCAGCGTACGCCGCGGGGCTGTCGGTCAGAAACGGGCAGAGACGGCGCTGGCCAGCTTAGCGAGCAGAATTTCGCTCTCTTCCCAGCCCAGGCACGGGTCGGTAATGGACTGCCCGTATACCAGCGGCTGGCCGCTGACAATCTTCTGGCTTCCTTCATGCAGGAAGCTTTCCACCATCACCCCCGCGATAGCGCGCGAGCCGGTGCGGATTTGCTGACAGATCTCATCGCATACTTCCAGCTGTCGGCGGTGCTGCTTCTGGCAGTTACCGTGACTGAAATCCACCACCAGCTGTTCCGGCAGGGCGAATTCGCGCAGCGACTCGCAGGCGCGGGCAATGTCATCGGCATAGTAATTCGGCTGTTTGCCGCCGCGCATGATGATATGCCCGTAAGGGTTGCCGCTGGTCTGGTAAATGGTCATCTGGCCGCTTTTGTCCGGCGAGAGGAACATATGGCTGGTGCGTGAGGCGCGGATAGCGTCAACGGCGATACGCGTATTGCCATCGGTGCCGTTTTTAAAGCCTACCGGGCAGGAGAGCGCAGAGGCCATTTCGCGGTGAATCTGGCTTTCCGTCGTGCGCGCGCCAATTGCGCCCCAGCTTATCAGGTCGGCAATGAATTGCCCCGTCACCATGTCGAGAAATTCCGTTGCGGTAGGCACGCCCAGTTCGTTGACGTCAAGCAGCAGCTTACGCGCCAGTTCAATACCGTGATTAACCCGATAGCTGCCGTTAAGGTCAGGGTCGGAAATCAGGCCTTTCCAGCCCACCACCGTACGGGGTTTTTCAAAATAGGTGCGCATGACAATCTCAAGCCGGTCGGCGTACTGCTGCCTTAAAGCCTGCAGACGTCGCGCATACTCCATGGCGGCGTCGGTGTCATGAATCGAACAGGGGCCAATAATCACCAGCAGGCGTTTGTCCTCGCCGTTAAGTATTTTTTCAATGCGGCGGCGGGCCTGAGTTACATGCCCGGCGACGTCGGTGGAAACAGGATGCCGCTGCGCCAGTTCTGCCGGAGTAATCAGGCTTTCGATGCGCGCAGTGCGAAGTTCATCGGTTTTATTCATCACGGTTCTCAAAATTTTGTGCTTAAGCGGCTCAATGCCGGAAGCGATGCGCACACCTTAAACCAATCATTGATGATTTCAATAGCAGGTTGTGATGAGCGTCACGCTAATGTGCCGCATAATAACAAAACTGTAACTAATGTACTAGCCTGTTAGTACATGCGTCGACTTAGCCCCATGATGTCGAGAATTTTAGTGGCAATCTCTTCTACTGAGTAGTTGGTACTGTTGAGGCAGGGGATCTGGTTTTTTACGATAGAGCGCCTCAACCTCAGCGACCTCCATACGGCACTGGCGCAACGAGGCGTAGCGGCTGTTTTCCCGCCGCTCTTCACGTATGGCGGCAAGACGCTCTGGATTAATGGTCAGACCAAAAAGTTTATGCTGCAACGGTTTTAACTGCGTCGGCAGAATCAGGTTATCCATGTCATCGGCGATAAACGGATAATTTGCGGCGCGAATACCAAACTGCATGGCCAGATAAAGACTGGTCGGCGTTTTACCGCAGCGGGAAACCCCCAGCAAAATCACCTGCGCCTGATCGAGGTTGCGCAACGAAATACCATCATCGTGGGCCAGCGTATAATCGATGGCGGCGATACGCGCGTCGTATTTAGTTAAGTTTCCAGGATTTAACCCATGCGTGCGGTGGGCGACAGGGGTAGGATCGAGTTTTAATTCCTGCTGTAAAGGGGCGACCAGCGCCTGAACGATGTCCTGACAAAATCCTTCGCACTGCAAAATAATGGAGCGCACCTCAGGCAGGACAATAGAATAAAAAACCAGCGGCCTGACGCCGGTTTGCTGGTAGAGTGCATCGATGCGGTCCTTGACTGCTCTGGCGCGGCTCTCATTTTCTACGAAGGGCAGGGTGATACTGTTAATCGAAACCGGAAATTGCGACATCACCGCATGGCCTAATACTTCGGCGGTGATAGCGGTACCATCAGAAATATAAAACACGTGGCGATCGACACTACTCTCCATTTTATCCATCCTGATTGTGCTGGCTAATTAACTGAAAGCATAAATTAAACCGCGTCATCTGCGCAGTAACTTTTTCTTTTTCGCAAAATGAAACGCTATTTTTGTTTTTACTGAAATGGTCGGTTCATTTTTATTGCGCCACCCTCAGCAAGGATTGATTTAAGGAAAGAATGATAATCAGGGACTTAGCTGGCGAAGGGAAACTGTCCGAAAAACAAAAAAATAAAAACTGCTTGAACGATTCACCGTTTTTTCAGGCGGAATAATTATGCCAGGATGATTCGGCAGTCAGAGAGTATTCACCCTTTCAAATATCACAAAAGGATTGTTTCGATGTCCAATAATGGCTCGTCTCCGCTGGTGCTTTGGTATGACCAACTCGGTATGAATGATGTGGACAGAGTAGGGGGCAAAAACGCCTCTCTTGGTGAAATGATTACGAACCTGTCCGGTATGGGCGTTAGCGTCCCTAATGGTTTTGCGACCACTGCCGGGGCGTTTAACCTGTTTCTCGACCAGAGTGGTCTCAATCAACGCATCTATGACCTGCTGGACAAAACGGACATTGACGATGTGTCCGAACTGGCGAAAGCCGGGGCGCAGATCCGCCAGTGGATCGTCGATACCCCTTTCCAGCCCGCCTTTGAAGAAGAGATTCATCAGGCGTATGCGAAACTCTCCGCAGACGACGACCAGGCCTCTTTCGCCGTGCGCTCATCGGCCACGGCGGAAGATATGCCGGATGCCTCCTTTGCGGGCCAGCAGGAAACCTTCCTTAACGTTCAGGGCTACGATGCCGTGCTGGTGGCAATCAAGCATGTATTCGCCTCCCTGTTCAACGACCGCGCCATCTCTTATCGTGTCCATCAGGGCTATGACCACCGCGGCGTGGCGCTCTCTGCGGGCGTGCAGCGCATGGTGCGTTCTGACATCGGCTCTTCCGGGGTGATGTTCTCTATCGATACTGAATCCGGTTTTGACCAGGTGGTGTTTATTACCGCCGCCTGGGGGCTGGGCGAAATGGTGGTGCAGGGTGCGGTCAACCCGGATGAGTTTTATGTCCATAAACCCACCCTGGCGGCAGGCCGTCCGGCGATTGTGCGCCGCACCATGGGATCGAAAAAAATCCGTATGATCTACGCGCCGACCCAGGAACACGGCAAGCAGGTCAGAATTGAAGATGTGCCGCAAGCGGATCGCGATCGCTTCTCGTTGACCGATGAAGAGGTACAGGCGCTGGCGCAACAGGCCGTCCAGATTGAAAAACACTATGGCCGTCCGATGGATATTGAATGGGCGAAAGATGGTCATACCGGCAAGCTGTTCATCGTTCAGGCGCGGCCGGAAACGGTACGCTCCCGCGGCAAAGTGATGGAGCGTTATACGCTGCATGCGCAGGGGAAAATTATTGCCGAAGGCCGTGCGATCGGCCATCGCATTGGCGCAGGTCCGGTAAAAGTCATCCATGACATCAGCGAAATGAACCGCATTGAACCCGGAGACGTGCTGGTCACCGATATGACCGACCCGGACTGGGAACCGATCATGAAAAAGGCGGCGGCAATCGTCACAAATCGCGGCGGTCGCACCTGCCACGCGGCGATTATTGCCCGTGAGCTGGGCATTCCCGCCGTCGTGGGCTGCGGCGATGCCACCGAGCGCATGAGAGATGATGAAAAGGTTACCGTCTCCTGCGCGGAAGGGGATACCGGCTATGTGTACGCCGAGATGCTGGATTTCAGCGTGAAGAGTTCCAGCATCGACGAAATGCCCGATCTGCCGCTGAAAATTATGATGAACGTCGGCAACCCGGATCGGGCGTTTGACTTCGCCTGTCTGCCTAACGAAGGGGTTGGCCTGGCGCGTCTGGAGTTTATTATCAACCGGATGATCGGCGTGCATCCTCGCGCCCTGCTGGAGTTCGACGATCAGGACGCCGGGCTGCAAAACGAAATCCGCGAAATCATGAAAGGTTACGACTCGCCCAAAGAGTTCTATGTTGGCCGCTTGACCGAGGGTATCGCTACCCTGGGGGCCGCGTTTTATCCGAAGCGCGTTATCGTTCGCCTCTCTGATTTTAAATCCAATGAGTACGCCAACCTGGTGGGCGGCGAGCGTTATGAGCCGGAAGAAGAGAACCCGATGCTCGGTTTCCGCGGCGCCGGACGCTATGTCTCCGACAGCTTCCGCGACTGTTTTGCCCTTGAGTGCGAGGCGGTGAAGCGGGTGCGTAACGAGATGGGCCTCACCAATGTGGAGATCATGGTGCCGTTCGTGCGTACCGTCGACCAGGCGAAAGCGGTGGTGGACGAACTGGCGCGTCAGGGGCTGAAACGGGGCGAGAACGGGCTGAAAGTGATCATGATGTGCGAGATCCCGTCCAACGCCCTGCTGGCCGAGCAGTTCCTTGAGCACTTTGACGGCTTCTCTATCGGCTCGAACGACATGACCCAGCTGGCGTTGGGTCTCGACAGGGACTCCGGCGTGGTGTCCGAGCTGTTTGACGAGCGCAACGAGGCGGTGAAAGCGCTGCTGTCGATGGCGATTCGGGCAGCGAAGAAACAGGGTAAATATGTGGGTATCTGCGGACAGGGGCCTTCCGACCACGAAGACTTCGCCGCCTGGCTGATGGAAGAGGGAATTGACAGCCTCTCTCTCAACCCGGACACCGTGGTGCAAACCTGGCTGAGCCTTGCCGAACTGAATAAATAAACAGACGCTGTATCCCTGAAACCTCACTTCCGTTGGAAGTGAGGTTTTTTTCTGCATAATTGAGGTAAGAATTATCTCAATGAAACAGAATGTTTTTCCGCACGCATCCCTTAGCGAGTGAAATTACCCCGCCTGTACACTACTGCCGCTTCGATTCCCGGGATGAATAATGCTTGTTCTCAGGAATTTTACAGAAAATAAAAAGGGCTTTGCTCAATAATTAAGGTGGCTGGTTGATGAAATTTAAAACAGCAGGGGTACTGTTAATCAGTTCCGCACTTCTTTCGGGTTGCTGTACGATGCATGACGGTACGACACAAAATGTCGATATCGAGACTAATGCGCCAGCAAAGTACAAAATCGTCAACGACGATGGCGATGTCGTGGCAGAGGGCGTGGCGCCGACGGTCGTCAGCCTGAAACGGGGGGATGCGCCCTATATCGTGACCCTCAAGCGCTCCGATACTTCACCAGAAGCTAAGGGTACCATTAACGATAATGCCAACGGCTGGGTGTGGGGGAATTTGCTCTTTGGATATTTAGTCGGAACAATTATCGATTATTCAGACGGCGCGGCGTGGGATTTGGACAAGACGGTAAATATACCAACCATCGCCAGTAATAAAGATACCGTCGATCCGCTGACGGCAAAACCTGCGCCATTGCAATCTTCCATCGTCATCAATAACACGCAAAATAACAGCAAGGCTTGAGTAGCCTGCTAATAATTTTGAGTGTGTATTGCTACTACGGCTACATATCTTTGCGCGCATATTCCTGTTCAATAAATTGCAGATAAAAAAAGCCCATCGTGGGAGATGGGCAAATTATTTTTGTATACACAAGAGGGTCAAGCACTTCCAGCTTAGAGCCAATGTATAAGTGATCAATCTATATGATTTGATTGATAATGGAAATAACGCAGCTAATGAAGTTACTGATCCAGAGCTTATTAAAAAACTGAATAAGAAGAAGGCTAGCCAATGGTAATTAAAAAAGTATTAGTGTTTGTTTTGATGTTCTTCTGTGTTGCTGCTATAGCTTTCTCTGGAGGGCAACAGATACACGGAGGTTACGGAACTCACCATACAGGGGGCTATTGCTACTACTGACATGGGGATATTAACACTATTTAAGCTGTGGAAAGCTGAATCAATCACCCTCTATCCTTGTACTATCGGTGATGAAGATAGCTTTAAAACCAGTTATAAGGGTGATAGTTATTATGTCACTGATTACCATAACAACTTTGATAATGTTGTTTTTAAGTGGTTCCTTATCAGCAACTCCGGTAAGAGGCTTTTCATAGATCGGGTTAACAATCTTCACTATTTGAAATCTAGCCCTAATGAAAAGGGCGCATTGATTAGATTGAAAATTATTGAACATTAATTCTCGTATGCTATGTAACGCTTGAAGACGCTGAGAGAATAGAAGAGCTAGGTGAACATTTTAGTTCGCTTAATTTATTACCTGATACGAAGGGCTATCTATAATGGATAGCTCTTTTTTATGTCTATTTTTCTTTCAGCGTTGCTCCCGAAGTGAATGTAAGCGATCATAGGAAGATTATTTTTATTAACTCTCTTTATATAATAAGTATGGATAAAGATGGTTAACTTATCTTTTGATAAAAACCCTACAGCCTTTCGCTATTGACGCTATCCATGTGAAGTACACGAGTTAAGAGAACAACTAGCACAGCGCCATAATAAATACGCCTCTGAGAGAAGGCAGGGGCTAACAGGTGAAACATGGGAGATTAATGAAAGTGTTTCACCATATAGAATAAAGATAAGACCTAATCTATTTCTGATGCAAGTAATAAGAATAACAATGAGGCAGGAAAAGACAATATATAAAAATTCCTTGAAATAAGTAAAAAAATTTTAAAAGTTACATCAAATTGAAAGATGAAAAATATAATTGATAAAGAGACTACATGCTCCTGCAGACGATTGACTGCGCAACATTTCACAACTTTAAAATATTAAGTTACGTTGATGAGAGTGTTAGGAATAATGTTCAAGGAGTAATAGCAAAATGACTTGCTTGTAACACTTCTAAAATTGCTTATATGAATAATGTGAGAGCAGGGAAAATTAAATGTAATAACTATGGGCAAAAAGGAATTTAAAATGCAAACAACTGAATTTAAAATATTAAGGGGAATAACATAAATCTTTGTAGAACTACCTTTCATCCTTAATGCGACAAAGAAATACATCGTTTCGGATATGAGATTCACCAGCAGTTTCACGAGCAGGTTCGATGATTGTGTTTAAGAAATCTAAGTTTAACATTGTTTGAGTCATATACATCCTTATACTGACTTTTGAACTGAATTGTTGGGTCTTTTCGATACCCGCAATGTAGGCAGCAAGTAATATTGACATTTACCAAAAAACCGTTCTGTTTCTTTTTATGCATGGTACATGCAATACACATCAAAATTCCTTTCTAATCAACCGGTTCATACCTATCAGCACTTAAAATTAATACATGTTTGATACACGCCTACTGCCCTAAGTCCCTACAGAAACCCATGAACGTTGATTTATAAAGAAAAAAAGCCCATCGTGGGAGATGGGCAAAGACTACACACAGCAATTCGTTGTTTCACTCAGGGGATTTAAGTCATTGATTGATTTGTGGGTATGCGGTTTTTCGGCATAACCAAAATTAAGCTAATGGTTTTCGAACGGCTAAAGATGGTCTTTTTTTGTACGCTGAGTGCTGGTGATAATTCAACCAATTCATTCAACCTATTCGAATGAGTGGTGAATATTTGACCGAATTAAATTCACCTGAATATTCACCGAATGATTCACATGAATCATTCAGCCCTTCATTCACCACGAAACCCAGGCGCGGAGGGGCTTACAGGCCGATTCATTCACCTGAATATTCACCTGAATTATTCAACCAAAAATTCACCTTCATATTCACTCATTCACCTATCTATAAATAAGCATTGGAATGCTTTTTATAGAGGTTGATGAATGAAGGGCGTTCAAGTGAATGAACTGTGAGTTGGGTACACCCCTAGGGGTTGGGGGTGTTGTCGATTTGTGGTAAATTCCTTCTGCCAGCGTGAAAAAGGCGCTGGTGGGGATTTGCAGCCCCAAACAAACAAAACCATTGGCAAGGAATTGCCGATGCGCGTGCGCACGTCAGTTATGGCGGTCACGGCGAGGGAGTCGAAAGGCTCGCCAGTTTTGTTTGTTTGCTGGTACTGCAAACCTCGTCGTGATCGTCACCACGGGGATGCATGTATGCAGGAAACAGACTGGCACAAAGCGGATATTCTTGCCGCTTTAAAGAAAAAGAAAATCAGTATGGCGGGATTATCCCGTGAAAATGGTTTATCAAGTAGCACGTTGCTAAATGCACTTAGTAGAGAATGGCCTAGAGGCGAATTAATTATTGCTAATGCAATAGGAGTTTCACCGCAAGAAATTTGGCCTACTAGGTATTTTGAAAAAGATGGCTCTCCAAAAAATCGTGTGATTCGAAAACCTGTTTAAATAAATCAATGCGTCTCTAATTTAAGGGGCGCATTTTTGTTTTTACTTACATGTTACATAGTGGGGTATGTTGCGCGCGTGCGTGTGATGGTTATTAATTGTATTTCTGTACTAGTTAACAAATACAAATTTCGGCGGGTATCTGTTTTTGATTTTAGCTGCGGCTTCGCCTTGCTGCGCTCCGCGCTGGTGGGTGGAAAGAATGAGGTTTTAAAACTTCCTTTTCTTCACCCACCAGCCCCGTAGGGGCGTGAGCGTAGCGAACAACTAATGCAATTATTGAAAACATTTTTTACATAATCTAATTCATTTGTTTAGTATGATTGATTAACTATATTGTATTAATTCCCCCTTAGTTTTGGTAAAAAATGAAAAGAATTATTATTGGTGCATTAATTGCAACAACCTCTAGCACCGCCCTTTGCTCACCTGAGAATTACACCCTTAACTGTGAAACTGTCAAAAACAAGATTATGTATTTCACGGGGCATAAATTCTCTGATATGTTGGTCATGTCTGATAATTCAAAAGGAATTTATGCCGCTACTTTTGATGTTAATGATGGTGGCAGTACGGATTATGAGACATTTTCGCCTGTGGTTTATGATGATAAGGGTAAACCAGATTCATCAAAGGTATATTCACAAGGGGCAGTTGAATTAATTTATACAGGTGAGGGATTGCAGAAAGAGATTCATATCGTTGACAGTAAAGGAAATCACCCTTGTAAAATCACTAAGTATGACCAGGACTTGGTGGGAGGTAATTAATTTCTTGCATAGACATAAAGCCCCTAGTGGGGCTTTATACAAAATATACATGTTCAAAATGTAAACGAGCAATCAATAATCGTATGCTTAGTTTTAAATATTAGTTGTTAATTCCTATTTGTTCATTCCATTCTCTAACCCACATCGCCGTTTGCTGATAGTCACGGGCTGCACCAAATCTAAATGTTGAAAAATTTGGGAGGTGACAAATATGCGCATGAAAAGATAATTCCTTTTGGCTGGTGTTCATGTTTTCACGAATCCATTCAAGGTAAATTCCTCGTAAATGGCGTTCGGTTTCTGCTTTAGTCATTTCTGTGCTCCTGATTTGAATGGGGGGGGGTAGTATAGGCATGTAAATTGTGTGGTTATATTACAAATTCAATGGATATATTTCTTGGGCTATTGATATTTGCTTGAAATCAATAAATATGCACAAAAAATTATTTTGCATGTGCAGTTTTCCTTGATTGCTTCGAAGTAGCGTGTGGCTCACCAGTCCATAGCAGCAACGCCAACAACCTTCAGGTAAGGCGATTGCATGTCTTTGTGCTTCGTCGCCTCCTGATGCGTTCTGTGAAGATGTCGATCATTTAGTGAGCACGGCGGATGTTGCTGATGGATAGTGTGGATGTAGCTGAACCATACCGCGAAAAGTGGCATGATTGCGCCGGAATCGTACCGCCAGACAACGGAAAGCAGAGCAAAGTATGATTGGTAGGGTTGGAGCAGGAGCGGCTTAGAGAGGCACTTAGTGCTCCTATGCTGCATCTATCCCTTAGTAACGTGATGACACAAAAAGAAGTTGTCTAAATGAGGTGTTATAGGGGACTTTGTTTTAAAGGCATAATACTCATTTTTGTTTTTATAAAAATAAATCAATCCGATTTGTGGCGGTATAGCTGAAACCATTTCAGTGTACAATACTATATTCTCACCCTCTATTTTTATTTCACCTTGCTCTATTAGCCCTGTAATATGATGGTCAGGATCACTTAATGTTGTTCCTGTGCGGTAAAGATAAGTAATGTCATTGAGCATTTCGGGATAAACACCAGTAATTTCTAAGTTGAAAGATTCATCACGCTCGTTTTTACAGATTAATAATCCATCGTCATTTTGTGAGAGTACCAAAGATTTATTCTGATTGGGTTTTAATTCATTGACATGTTCTATAATTGCATTACGTTGTGCGCATCCTGTTAAACTAGCAGCCAATAAACATAATGCTATGGTGAATGATTGTTTTTGCATTTTATTTATCCGGAAGATGGAAGGGCGATTAGGTTAAATCACCCATGCAGGTTTGTAATTAGCGGTTCCATTAATAAGACTGCGGTTATTTGTTAATTTGTTTTTTTAGTGTGTGAGATAAAATTTCGAAGTAAGTCTTTTTCAATCACAATTTCACATTTTAGATTTGGATTCCCGACCGCATCAATTCGTTCTAGCCAAAACATCAATTCTTGTTGTGCATCGCATTTTTGTTTGAATTTAATTGCCCCGCCGAATTTTTCATTTAAAGAATCATCGTCACATAAAAAATAAATTTTATTATTAATTGTGATTTGGATTAAATATGTTTTTCTGGTCAGATAGTCTAACCTTTCCTCTGCTTTCAACAGGTTAGATTCGGCTTGCTTGACTAATGAGAGTGCTTCTTCTTTGCTTATAGGCGATGTGTTGACAGACTTGATCATAATTTGATCCTTTAGATAGAGTGTAGGTGAAATATAGGTGTAATACCCTTGTTGATACTATGCCTATATAATAGAATGAACTCATCGCCACAACAAGAGGATGATTCATGCCTAACTGCAAAAATAAGCTTGCTGTATATCTGTCAGATGATGAAATAGAGATAATTGAAAGTTATAAAAATAAATACCAGAAAGAAAATGGGATTCCTTTAAGCAGAAATGCAATTATTAAGATGCTTATCAGTCGCTTATCAAAAGAAATTTCAATTTAAAATAATAATACGATAAATACCATTTAAACTTCACAAAATCAAAGAGGAAAATCTATGCACACTCTTTTATCTAAATTTAAAAATAGGAAAATTAAAATGTATCCGCAAAAATATAAAAACCGAATGATTGATGATAATGAATATAGTCAGGTGCTACAATCGAGAATGCAAAATCTTCTAAGTCAATATAATAATGAGGTTTCAAACTTAAACCGTATTGGAGTTACGAATTTGGGGTTTGGACAATGGGATAATGGTGAAAACAAGATTAATAGTCACGTTAATAAAGTAAGTGAGACTCTGGAAAAGATGCAATCAACGCAAGCCCTGATTGATGCTCTTACAATCGAACGTACACAATCCAATTAATTAAATAAATGAAGGAAGTGTAGCATGACAATTGCAATCATGGTTGTAATGTTTTGGGCTTTCCTGATTCTTAGAGAGGAAATCAAAAATGACTGATAAAAAGTATGGTGTCTTTTTTTGGCGTAAAGGTGAAAGGGTTGAAGATGTTCCATCAGACCAAAATGTAGCAAATCGTGGCGTCAAACCTAAACGAATTTTTACTGATTATATTGAAGGTATGCGCTATGCACAGAAAATGAATGCAACGATTCCGGCAGCGCAGAAAGATAAATATGAATATGTGCTGAATGAAATTGTTGTGCCCGATTTGAATAACACAAAAGAATTGTTTAAATCAGGAAACCTAACAGAAGCTCTTAAACAGCGTCGCGCAATGAATCAACGAAATGAAATTGCTGATTTGGTAAAGCGTGGTGTGCATGATTATCTTAACGTTACATTGGGTAATAAACAATGATTATAGATGAACGATTTATTAAATGGTCTATGGTGCTGGTGGAGGCCGGAAAACCTTCACCCAGCCTTGCGTAGCTTTATAAAGGAAGCACAAAAGGATTAATCTTTTATAAAACGCGCGAACTGGCAGCAAATGCAGCGGCTAAACGTAATGAGCAATTAGCCGGAAATAAATCAACCAGCCGTTTTAAAATCATTAAATTGCATGATGCTGAAGCGCAGCAGAAGCACGATTTTCAGCAAAAACAGGAACGCCAGCGACGCGATGCACGTCATATGCGCCGATGCGGTTTCTAGATTTAACGCAGTAATTAAATGAATGGTGATGGTGCAAGAAAAACTTCCTTTTCTTCACCCACCAGCCCCGTAGGGGCGTGAGCGTAGCGAACAAAGTAACATTAATATTAAATCAGAGGTGAATAAAATGGCAGGTGACAATGCTGATCTAGGTTTTTCGGTTGATACATCACAAGTAGAAACAGCAACAACACGGCTTGATGAATTAGCCAAATCAGCGCAAGGCGTTACAAGTAGCATTGATAAAATGGCGCAATCATTTTCCGCTCAAACAATGCCTGATGGAATGCGGCGCGGCTTCATGGGTAATATTACCCGTGATTTTAATTCCCTACAGAATACGGTTACACAAGATATTATTAATTCTGGTGAAACCGCTGGCAAGGGATGGTGGTCTAAATTTGTTGGTGGCATTAAAGAAAATCACAATGCACAACGTGAATTAGGCGTAATGTCACACGAAATTATGTCTGGACGATGGGCTAATTTGCGCGGATCTGCGTCAATTTTTTTAGGCGCGGCTGGTATGGGTGGTTTGGCTGGTACTGGCGTTATCATGGGGCTTACAGCAGCCGTTGAGGGCGTCGAGGCACTAACGGAAAGCATTCAGGAGGCCGCACAAGCGCAGAAGGATTTACAGCAAACCGCTATATTATCCGGTAATGCTGGCGCTTTATTTTCCGGGAAAATTGATGAAATTGTTAATGGCCTTGAAACCGTTAAAGAAGCATCAAAAGAAGTTAAAGAGGAATTTGTTTCTAACGCTCTCAACTCTGGGTTAAGCGCTGATTTTATTAAACAACATGGCTCTATCCTTTTGCAATATCAGCAGGAATTTGGTGATAAGCAAACAGAAGCATTAGAAAAAATCCTTACAGAAACACAAACCGATGCAACAAAAGGTTATGCCGCTCTTTATAAAATGGGTGATGGCTTGCTAGATAAAGTAAACAAAGATATTCAAAGCGGTAATTATAAAGCTGCTGGCGCTGATATGATTAGTCAGTTGTTGCAGGGGGTGGAAAATGAAGTGCGTGAATCTCAGGGTAATCAAAATGAATTAAAACAGCCTTCGTTCTGGGGTGATGTAATGGATTATATGGGGATGGGCGCTTATGGGTACTCCGCAAAAGGTGTGCAAGTTCAGCAAAAAATCATGGAAGGTATGAAGCAGCGAAAAGAAACCATTAAAAAAGATGCTAATGAATATCATAAGGCTGTTGAGGAATCGGTAAATTCCGTAAAACTTCCAGATATAAGCCATACGAAAGCCTATCACGATTTTAACGCTTTTCTGCATCCATCATTTAGGCAACACACCGGAAAAACAGAAGCGGAAAAATCAGCGGAACGTGCGGCGCGTGCTTTAAGCCAGTTGAAAAACTCAATTTATGGTATTGATGAACAATCGCAATCAATAATTAATTCCATCAATAGGCGTTGGGATACAAAAAATCAGCCATTTAGTAACCTAACTAAAGATGCGTATGATTTCCAGCAAGCGCAAGACCAGATTAATCAGCAGTTTGATAAAATGATTGATAGGGTTAACGAATTACGCCGCCGTCAGGGTAAGGATGCAAATAATTCTGCGTTTGATTCAGAAATTGCAAAAATCACACAACAGCGCAATGCAGCATTGAAAGCCAGTGAAAGCGGATTTGAAGATTATGAAAAAAACCTTCATTCAGCTATAGCGGGGATGAAAGCTGGCTGGAAAGAATATGATGAAAGGTTTGATAATGTCGCGGCGCAGCAAGAAAAAATCTGGTCTAAATCACTTGATTTAATGACGGGTGATTTAACTGATTTCTTGACATCCGGAACATTGAATTTTGAAAAATTCTTTAAAGATGTCGCCGTTATGGAAGAAAAATATATGGTTGGTAATTGGTTGGTAAAACCATTTAATGACTACGTTGGCGGTTTAATGGGGTTTGGTTCAAGTAGTGGTAATTCAGCGGCTAATGCTGCATTAACGGCTAATTCTTTTGCGGTTTCTGATGTCCCTAAATTGGGCGCAACACGTGGTGGGCTGGGTTCAACCGCACCAGTAATCAACATCACCATCAACGATAACGGCAATAAGGGCGGGGTAGATAGCAAAAACAGTGCAACAACTGGTGACGCGCAAAAACTGGCTAACGCGCTTGATAAATTCCTATCGGAGTATGTCAAAAATCAAAACGTAAAATCCAACCGTCAGGGCGGGTTAAACAAAACAATGGGGAACTGGTCAACAAGATAATATTAAGTTTCGTGGTGAAACTAAACTTTACGCCCTAGTCAGGGCGTTTTATATAAAATTAATTTGCTTTTTTATCTCTCATCTTTCTAAGTTCTGGCAATACTTTCTTATAGAATTTCTTAGTGGAATCAGCGCAGTAGTTTTGCAGATACTTATAGTTTTCTTCAAATTTAGGGAGGTCTTTAGCTACCGTCAATTGCTTTGGTAAAGTTCCGGTAGCATCATCGGTTATATCAAATGTTATTGAATTATGCTTTCGATCTTCATTAACTATTTTTAAAGTTGCAACAATAGGGCTTTTATCCATAGAACCATCTATTAGTTGGCGAACTTGAAACTTCCTTGGGACTATAAAATTAATTACTGATGGAGGTTCACTATTTAATGTTATATTCCAAGTTATTGGCATAGCATCACATAAACCTTCAGATATTATTTCACCATCAATTGAACCATCGGGATTGGCGATAAATTGTATAATAACAAGTGGTTGATCTTTATTTAAGCCAAGATCTCCACTATTTATTATATATTCAGCGTCTGTCGACCACTTACCTGTTAGAAATTCTTTTTGATAAAGCGCTTCATTTATTTCACCTCTATATGGTAAATATAGACCTATAGCACCAATTGCAACACCTAATACAGTGCATATTGTTGTTATTCGTCCACTCATATCACACTCGTTATCTTATCCTTGTTGTAGTTAAGCATTTTATTTTATTTTTTATTATGAAAATGGCTAATTTTAATTGGCTCTTGCGCTGAATCTAACGAGTGCTTACCCCGTGAAGTGATTTATGATTAAAGTTCGTTTTGTTTTTGGTTAAAAAATGAACATGTGAGCGCTTTGGAAAATTACTGTAACACTCACCTGATTTACGCTGGTAGCACACAAATGGTACACAAACGGCACACAGGTAATCGCATACCCTCAACGTGCTGCATCCCTGAAACGCCGCCATTGCTGAACTGATGCCTGAAATCAGGATAAAAAAAAGCCCATCGTGGGAGATGGGCAAAGACTACACACAGCAATTCGTTGTTTCACTCAGGGGATTTCCATGTTTATAAATCAAGGAGTTGATTTATAACCGTGACCTAATAGTAGGCACCGGCAATTTTTGAGTCGATCAGATTCGTCTCATTAGTTTAACGGTAGTGAAGATTTTGCGAAGCGGCAGCGGCAAAACGGCCCGTAGCAAGCCGAATTGCCCGTCAGTCAGTAAAAAACAGATTAGCAATACTTAATATTCATTCAGAGAGGCGGGTTTCCCCGCCACGGTTTAGCGGGTGGAGTTGGGGAGATCGTCGACCTCTTCCAGCACATCTTCCGGGATGGGGCCAGGGGCGGGAACTTCATTGACCCATGCGGAGAAGAGCCGCCAGGTCACCGCCAGCAGTACCGGGCCGATAAACAGTCCAATCATGCCAAAGGCCACCAGCCCGCCGATGACCCCGGAGAGGATCAGAATGAGCGGCAGGTCAGCGCCCATACGAATCAGCATCGGGCGGATAAAGTTATCAAGCGTACCGACCACTACGCTCCATACCAGCAGCACGGTGCCCCATGTGGTATCGCCGCTCCAGTAAAGCCAGATAATTGCCGGAACCAGCACAATAAGCGGCCCCAGCTGTATCAGGCAGGTCATGAGCATCACAACCGTAAACAGGGTGGCATAAGGCACGCCAGCAACCGCCAGACCTACGCCGCCAAGCACCGCCTGCACCAGCGCGGTCACTACGACCCCCAGCGCGACGGCGCGAATGGCCTGACCGGCCAGCAGCACCGCTGCGTCGCCGCGTTTAGCCGCCAGACGAAAGGCGAAATGGCGAATGCCCTGAGCAACCTGCTCGCCGCGCCAGTACAGCAAGGCGCTGAACAGCAGCATCAGCGCGCAGTGCAGCATAAAGCGGCCAATATGCGCCGCCTGGCCGACAAACCAGGTAGTGGTAGCGCCGACATAAGGTTTGAGTTTGGCAAGAATAGCGCTGCCGCCCATATCCAGCAGATTATGCCAGCCGCTGTAGAGCTTCTCACCGATCAGCGGCACGCTTCTGAGCCAGTCAAACTCTGGCGGCGTCAGCCCGCCCGCGGTCACTGTCTTAATCACCGGCCCGCCGGTATCCACCAGGCTATTGACCAGCAGGGCGACCGGAATAATAAATAACAAGAAAAGCATCAGCGTCATTGCCAGCACCGCCAGCGAGCGACGGCCAAAGAGCACGCGCTGAACCCGAAGCAGCACGGGCCAGGTGGCAATGACGACCGTCCCTGCCCAGGCGAAACCAAGAATAAACGGCTGCACTATCCATAGACAGGCGATAATCATAAGGGCAAGAAACAGTACCGACAGCATCACCTGCGGCACATCCCTGGACTGCGGTTGAAAGGCCATAAAACGTGTTCACCTTGAAAGGAGTTGGAGGAAAGCATTCACCATAATGGGTAATGATTTCAGCGATTTTAGACTGCCTGATTCTGCCCGTAAATCTGCCGGGCGCATAAGAAAAAAATGTGATACAACGTGTGATGCTGCAAGCAAACGATTAACTATTCACAACTCTAACAGTCAGGCAGGGTCAAGAGTAATGATCCCACAGATTTCTCAGGCACCGGGCGTCGTTCAACTGGTGCTGAATTTTTTACAGGCACTGGAGCAACAGGGTTTTACCGGCGATACCGCCACCAGCTACGCCGACAGGCTAACCATGGCGACGGACAACAGTATCTACCAGCTGCTGCCGGACGCTGTGCTGTTCCCCCGTTCTACCGCTGATGTCGCGCTGATTGCGCGTCTCGCTGCCGAAACACGTTTTCAGTCGCTGGTATTCACCCCGCGCGGCGGCGGCACCGGCACGAACGGTCAGGCATTAAACCAGGGCATCATTGTCGATATGTCCCGCTATATGAACCGCATCATTGAGATCAATCCGCAGGAAGGATGGGTGCGTGTGGAAGCGGGAGTCATTAAAGATCAGCTTAATCAATTCCTGAAACCTTACGGGTATTTTTTCGCGCCGGAGCTCTCAACCAGCAACCGCGCAACCCTGGGCGGAATGATCAATACCGATGCCTCCGGGCAGGGCTCGCTGGTTTATGGCAAAACCTCCGATCATGTGCTGGGGGTGCGGGCCGTGCTGCTGGGGGGCGATATCCTTGATACGCAACCTGTGCCGACGGCGCTGGCACAGACGCTGGGCAATGCGAACACCGCAACGGGCCGCATCTATCGAACGGTCTTCGAGCGCTGCCGGGATAACCGTGAGCTCATTGTCGAAAAATTTCCGAAGCTAAACCGCTTTCTCACCGGCTATGACCTGCGTCATGTCTTTAATGACGATATGACGGAGTTTGACCTGACCCGGGTACTGACCGGCTCGGAAGGCACGCTGGCGTTTATTAGCGAAGCGCGGCTCAATATCACGCCTTTGCCGAAAGTGCGCCAGTTGGTCAACGTTAAATACGACTCGTTTGATTCCGCCCTGCGTAACGCCCCGTTTATGGTGGCGGCGCGAGCGCTTTCCGTCGAAACGGTGGACTCCAAAGTCCTCAACCTGGCGCGGGAAGACATTGTCTGGCATTCGGTCAGCGAGCTGATCGCTGACGTCCCCGACAAAGAGATGCTCGGCCTGAATATCGTGGAGTTTGCCGGTGATGACGAAACGCTGATCAATCAACAGGTCAGCGAGCTGTGCGCCAGGCTTGATGCGCTGATGGCATCAGGGGAAGGCGGCATCATTGGCTGGCAGGTATGTACTGAACTGGCCGGGGTTGAGCGTATCTACGCGATGCGCAAAAAAGCCGTGGGCTTGCTGGGCAATGCGAAGGGGGCGGCAAAACCCATTCCTTTTGCCGAAGATACCTGCGTGCCGCCGGAGCATCTGGCGGACTATATTGCTGAGTTCCGTGCGCTACTGGACGGTCACGGCCTGAGCTACGGTATGTTTGGCCATGTGGACGCCGGGGTGCTGCACGTGCGCCCGGCGCTGGATATGTGCGACCCGCAACAGGAGATCCTGATGAAAAAGATCTCTGATAAGGTGGTGGCGCTGACGGCGAAATATGGCGGGCTACTGTGGGGCGAGCACGGCAAAGGGTTTCGCGCGGAATACAGCCCGGCCTTTTTCGGCCCGGAACTGTATGCTGAATTACGCAAGGTGAAGGCGGCATTCGATCCCGACAACCGGCTTAATCCGGGCAAAATCTGCCCGCCGGAGGGCATTGACGCGCCAATGAAACAGGTTGACGACATCAAGCGCGGCACGTTCGATCGGCAGATCCCCATTGCCGTGCGAGGCGCCTGGCGCGGCGCGATGGAGTGTAACGGCAACGGATTGTGCTTTAACTTCGATGCGAAAAGCCCGATGTGCCCGTCGATGAAGATCTCCGGCAACCGTATTCACTCGCCGAAAGGGCGTGCGACGCTGGTACGTGAATGGCTACGTTTGCTGGCGGATCGCGGTATCGACCCGGTAACGCTGGAAAAAGAGCTGCCCGGCAAAGGGGCCAGCCTGCGCTCGCTGATTGAACGCACGCGCAACAGCTGGCACGCCCGTAAGGGGGAGTATGATTTCTCCCACGAGGTAAAAGAGGCCATGTCTGGCTGCCTGGCCTGTAAAGCCTGTTCGACCCAGTGTCCGATTAAAATTGATGTGCCGGAGTTCCGCTCCCGCTTCCTGCAGCTTTACCACACCCGTTATCTGCGACCGGTACGCGACCATCTGGTCGCGACGGTGGAAAGTTACGCCCCGTTAATGGCGCGCGCGCCGAAAACGTTCAACTTCTTTATGAGCCAGCCGTGGGTTCGCAGCCTGTCGCAAAAGCATATCGGGATGGTCGATCTGCCGCTGCTGTCGGTTCCCTCCTTGCAGCGCCGGATGGTGGGGCATCGCTCGGCAAATATGACGCTTGAGCAGTTAGAAAGGCTTAGCGACGCCGAAAAAGCCAACATCGTGCTGGTGGTGCAGGACCCGTTTACCAGCTACTACGATGCGCAGGTAGTGGCGGACTTTGTTCGACTGGTCGAGAAGCTGGGGTATCAGCCGGTGGTGCTGCCTTTCTCTCCTAACGGCAAAGCGCAGCATATTAAAGGCTTCCTTACCCGCTTTGCGAAAACGGCGCAGAAAACGGCGGACTTCCTAAACCGGGTGGCTGAACTTGGTATGCCGATGGTGGGGGTGGACCCGGCGCTGGTACTCTGTTATCGAGACGAGTACAAGCTGGCCCTTGGCGACAAGCGCGGCGATTTTCACGTGATGCTGGTGCATGAGTGGCTGCCCTCCGTTCTGCAAGGGCTGGATAAGCGGGACGTCAGCGGCGAACCCTGGTATCTGTTCGGCCACTGTACCGAAGTCACGGCGCTGCCCGCGTCAGTGACGCAATGGGCCGCCATCTTCGCCCGCTTTGGCGCGAAGCTTGAAAACGTCAGCGTCGGCTGCTGCGGCATGGCGGGAACCTACGGTCATGAAGTAAAAAACCATGCCAGCTCGCTGGGCATCTACGAGCTCTCCTGGCATCAGGCGCTGCAGCGCTTACCGCGCAGCCGTTGTCTGGCGACCGGGTACTCCTGCCGCAGCCAGGTCAAACGGGTGGAGGGTAACGGCGTGCGCCATCCCCTGCAGGCTTTACTGGAGATAATCGGATGATCTGGAAACGTGCGGTAACGCTTGAAGCCCTTAATGCCATGGGCGAGGGCAATATGGTCGGGCTGCTGGATATCCGCTTTGACGCTATCGGCGACGATTCGCTGGAGGCGACCATGCCGGTGGACGCGCGTACCTGCCAGCCCTTCGGCCTGCTGCACGGCGGGGCTTCGGTGGTGCTGGCGGAGACGCTCGGCTCGGTCGCGGGCTATTTATGCACCGAAGGCGCACAGAAGGTGGTTGGCGTGGAGGTGAACGCCAATCACCTGCGCGCCGTCACCAGCGGGCGGGTGCGGGGCGTTTGCCGCGCGCTGCACGCGGGCGGCCGCCATCAGGTGTGGCAGATCGATATCTATAACGAGCAGGGCAAGATGTGCTGCTCATCGCGGCTCACCACCGCCGTGGTCTGATAATTTTGCGGCAGGGAAACCTGTCGCAAATATTCATACTTCCCCCATTTTATGACACAATCTGACTTAACCCTTCGTGCTATATTGCACACAATTAAACCGGGTTCGGCATCAGCCGTAGCCCGCCGGCGTAACGCATAAAGACCTGATGAAGTGATTCGTTGTTTCCTTAAGCGCTACTTTTTGAAGCTTACAGGTAACCTTTATGCATACTCCTTTTCAGAAGGCGTTTTTACACCCTCGTCACTGGGGCACATGGGCCGGTCTCGGCCTGCTCTGGCTGCTCGTGCAACTTCCATACCCTGTACTCTGTCGGCTTGGTGAAACGCTGGGCACGCTTGCCCGTCCTTTCCTCAAACGCCGTGAGCGCATTGCCCGCCGCAATCTGGAGCTCTGTTTTCCCACGATGAGCGCAGAGCTGCGTGAAGCGACTATAGCCAGGAATTTCAGCTCCCTTGGCATGGCGCTGTTCGAAACCGGCATGGCCTGGTTCTGGCCGGATAAGCGGGTTCGCCGCTGGTTTGATGTCGAAGGCTATCAGCACCTGGTGGCGGCGCAGGCCAACCATCGCGGCGTCATGGTCGTCGGCGTGCACTTTATGTCCCTGGAGCTGGGTGGCCGCGTCATGGGGCTATGCCAGCCGATGATGGCGACCTACCGGCCGCACAACAGCCCGTTAATGGAGTGGGTGCAGACCCGCGGGCGGATGCGTTCAAACAAATCGATGATTGACCGGCGTAACCTGAAAGGGCTGGTGAGCGAACTCAAGCGTGGCGAAGCGGTCTGGTTCGCGCCCGATCAGGACTACGGCAGCAAAGGCAGCACGTTCGCGCCATTCTTTTCGGTCGAAAACGCCGCCACCACCAACGGCACTTATGTCCTGTCGCGTCTCTCCGGCGCCGCCATGCTGACCGTCACGATGATTCGCAAAGGCGATCGTTCCGGTTATGTGCTGAATATTGGCCGGGCGATGACGGATTATCCGTCCCGGAATGAACATGAAGCGGCCAGCTACATGAACCGGGTGATAGAGCAGGAGATCATGCGGGCACCGGAGCAGTACCTCTGGATCCACCGCCGCTTTAAAACGCGCCCGCCAGGCGAGGCGTCACTCTACCTGTAAGTGCTGACCCAACCGGCTACACCCGGTTGGGTTTTTTATGGCGTCAGCGGCTTGATGAGTGATATGTTATATCGTAACATTATATTTCATTTCTACCATTGAGGGACACACTTTGGCTGGTCAAACTGGAAAAATTACCCTGGCGCTTGGCGCGCTGCTCTTGAGTACGCAGGTCTTTGCTCATGCTCATCATGCCCACGGCAAACCGTTAACGGAAAAAGAACAGCAGGCGGCGGAGGGGGTATTTGACGATAAGGACGTTCAGGATCGTGCCCTGACGGACTGGGACGGCGTCTGGCAGTCAGTTTATCCGTTATTACAGAGCGGCGCGCTTGACCCGGTTTTCAAAAAGAAAGCGGCTAAAGAGGGCGGCAAAAACGCCGAAGAGATTAAAGCGTACTATCGTCGGGGCTACGCCACTGACGTTGCCACCATCGGCATTGAAAACGGCGTGATGGAGTTCCACACCGGCGACAGCGTCAACGCCTGTAAATATGATTACGCTGGCTACAAAATCCTGACTTACGCCTCGGGTAAAAAAGGGGTGCGTTACCTGTTTGAATGTAAAGACGCTGCCAGCAAAGCGCCGAAATATGTTCAGTTCAGCGACCATACTATCGCACCGCGCAAGTCTGCCCATTATCATATCTTTATGGGCAATACTTCCCAGCAGGCGCTGCTGGAAGAGATGGATAACTGGCCGACTTATTACCCGTATCAGCTGTCCGATGAGCAGGTGGTTGACGAAATGCTGCATCATTGATGGCGCAGTCGAGAGCCGTGGGGCCTTCCCCGGCTTTCCTTTATGTTGTTTTTCACGTCCTTTGCTTCTCCCCGCCTTATAAATTTGTGCTTTTCAGCGGCCTATCTTAAAAATAGGTATTGCCTATACATCTTTAATTCTTGTCTCTGCGTCTCCTTTTCTGTTTTAAAGACCCATTATTTTTCAATTGATTAAACTATTTTTTACTTATCTGTAAAGCCTTGCCACAGGGTCTATGCTTATACCAGAGGTGTAAAAATTGGGCCTCGCAGGAATAACCCTTTGGAATAGAGGTTGAAGTGAGAATCATTATCACTAACATAGGGTTATGCCCTTATGGCTTCTTACGTGAGGTAGACCTATGGAATCGCATTCCGGAACATTTAATCCGCAGGACTTTTCCTGGCGCGGGCTGACGTTAACGCCTGCCGCCGCAGAACATATCCGTACGTTATGCAGCAAACAACCGGGCCTGCTGGGCGTGCGTCTGGGTATTAAACAGACGGGCTGCGCCGGGTTTGGCTACGTGCTTGATACCGTAAGCGAGCCTGATGAAGATGACCTGCTGTACGAGCTGGACGGCGCGCGTCTGTATGTTCCCCTTCAGGCGATGCCGTTTATTGACGGCACGGAAGTGGATTACGTGCGGGAAGGATTAAACCAGATCTTCAAATTTCATAACCCAAAAGCGCAGCACGAATGTGGCTGCGGCGAAAGCTTTGGGGTATAGGCGGTACTATGTCTCGTAATACAGAAGCAACTGACGATGTCCAGATGTGGAGCGGCAACCTCAACTATAAAGAGGGGTTCTTTACCCGGCTGACAACTGATGAGCTGGCGAAAGGGATCAACGAGGAGGTGGTGCGCGCAATTTCAGCCAAGCGTAATGAGCCGGAGTGGATGCTGGAATTTCGGCTTAACGCTTATCACGCCTGGGTTGAGATGGAAGAGCCGCACTGGCTGAAAGCCCATTATGACAAGCTCAACTACCAGGATTACAGCTACTACTCAGCTCCCTCCTGCGGCAACTGCGACGACAGCTGCGCATCGCAGCCGGGTGCGGTGCAACAGACCGGGGCAAACGCCTATTTAAGTAAAGAGGTGGAAGAGGCCTTTGAGCAGCTCGGCGTGCCGGTGCGCGAAGGTAAAGAGGTGGCGGTAGACGCCATTTTTGACTCCGTTTCTGTCGCCACTACCTACCGTGAAAAGCTGGCGGAGCAGGGGATCATTTTCTGCTCGTTTGGCGAGGCGATTCACGATCACCCGGAGCTGGTGAAAAAGTATCTGGGCACCGTGGTGCCGTCGAACGATAACTTTTTCGCCGCGCTGAACGCGGCGGTGGCCTCTGATGGCACCTTTATCTACGTGCCGAAGGGCGTGCGCTGTCCGATGGAACTGTCCACCTATTTCCGTATTAACGCGGAAAAAACCGGTCAGTTTGAGCGCACCATTCTCGTGGCCGATGAAGGCAGCTACGTCAGCTATATTGAAGGCTGCTCCGCGCCAGTGCGTGACAGCTACCAGCTCCATGCTGCCGTCGTGGAAGTCATTATCCATAAAGATGCCGAAGTGAAGTATTCCACGGTACAAAACTGGTTCCCGGGGGATAACAACACCGGGGGGATCCTGAACTTCGTCACCAAGCGCGCCCTGTGCGAGGGCGAAAACAGCAAGATGTCGTGGACGCAGTCGGAAACCGGCTCCGCCATTACCTGGAAATACCCGAGCTGTATTCTGCGCGGCGATAACTCGATTGGCGAGTTCTACTCGGTGGCGCTGACCAGCGGCCATCAGCAGGCGGACACCGGCACTAAGATGATCCATATCGGCAAGAACACCCGTTCGACCATTATTTCGAAAGGGATTTCTGCCGGGCACAGCCAGAACAGCTACCGTGGCCTGGTGAAAATCATGCCCACCGCCACCAACGCGCGAAACTTTACCCAGTGCGACTCAATGTTGATAGGGGCGGACTGCGGGGCACACACATTCCCCTATGTGGAGTGCCGCAACAACAGCGCCCAGCTGGAGCATGAGGCCACTACTTCGCGTATCGGTGAGGATCAGCTCTTCTACTGCCTGCAGCGCGGCATCAGCGAAGAGGATGCGATTTCAATGATCGTAAACGGCTTCTGTAAGGATGTGTTCTCAGAACTGCCGCTGGAATTCGCCGTTGAAGCGCAAAAATTACTGGCGATTAGCCTTGAACACAGCGTCGGTTAACCGCCTGAGTTAGCGTTAAGGATCAAACATGTTAAGTATTCAAGATTTGCAGGTTAGCGTTGAAGATAAAGAGATTTTGCGTGGCCTGAGCCTGGAGGTAAAACCGGGCGAAGTGCACGCCATTATGGGGCCAAACGGCTCAGGCAAAAGTACGCTCTCTGCAACGCTTGCCGGGCGTGAAGATTATGAAGTCACCGGCGGCATCATTAACTGGAAGGGTAAAGACCTGCTGGAGCTCTCTCCCGAAGAGCGCGCAGGCGAGGGCGTCTTTATGGCGTTCCAGTACCCGGTTGAGATCCCCGGCGTCAGCAACCAGTTTTTCCTGCAGACGGCGCTGAATGCGGTGCGTAAATACCGCGGCCAGGAGGAGCTTGACCGCTTCGACTTCCAGGATTTGATGGAAGAGAAAATCAGGCTGCTGAAAATGCCGGAAGACCTGCTTACCCGCTCGGTCAACGTTGGTTTTTCCGGCGGCGAGAAGAAGCGTAACGATATTCTGCAGATGGCGGTGCTGGAGCCTGCGCTGTGCATTCTGGACGAAACCGACTCCGGGCTGGATATCGACGCCCTGAAAATTGTTGCCGAAGGGGTCAACTCCCTGCGCGATGCGCAGCGCTCTTTTATCATCGTCACCCACTACCAGCGCATTCTTGATTACATCAAGCCCGATTTTGTCCACGTGCTTTATCAGGGGCGAATCGTGAAATCCGGCGACTTTACGCTGGTTAAGCAACTGGAGGAGCAGGGTTATGGCTGGCTTACCGAACAGCAGTAACGTGCTGCAACAGTGGCATCACCTGTTTGAAGAGCAGGGCGGCGGGCGCACAGAACAGGCGCGCGACCACTTCCAGCAGCTGTTGCGCACCGGTCTTCCTACGCGCAAACAGGAAAACTGGAAATATACGCCGCTGGAAGGGCTGCTGAACAATCGCTTTGTCACTTCCACGGCCGGGGTGAGCGCTGAAACCTGTGCGAACCTGGCGCTGCCGGTAGAGGCGACACGGCTGGTGTTTGTCGACGGGCAATTTCGCGCCGATCTCAGCGACATGACGGACGGCAGTGGTTTCACGGTCATGATGAATGATGGCCAGCCGCTGGCCGCACCGGTGCAGCCGGAGGTCTTTCTCCATCTGACCGAAAGCCTGGCGCAAAGCGTTACGTATATCAGCGTCGCGCGCAATCAGCGACCTGCGAAGCCGCTGCTGCTGATGCACATTACCCAGGGGCTACCGGACGCGGAGCTGAATACCGCGCACTACCGGCATCATCTGGCGCTGGCCGAGGGGGCCGAGGCGACCATTTACGAACATTACGTCAGCCTCAACGAACACCGGCATTTCACCGGGTCGCGCCTGACGATGGATGTGGCGGCCAATGCGCAACTGCATCACGTCAAGCTGGCCTTCGAAAATGCGCAAAGCTATCACTTTGCCCATAACGATATTCGCCTGGCGGCCGACGCGGCGGCATACAGCCACAGCTTCCTGCTGGGCGGCGCGGTACTGCGCCATAACACCAGCACGCAGCTGAATGGCGAAAACACCACGCTACGGATGAACAGTCTGGCGATGCCGGTCAACAGCGAAGTGTGCGATTCGCGTACCTGGCTTGAGCACAACAAGGGCTACTGCAATAGTCGCCAGCTGCATAAGACCATCGTCAGCGATAAAGGTCGCGCGGTGTTCAATGGCTTAATCAAGGTTGCGCAACACGCCCTTAAAACTGACGGTCAAATGACTAACAACAACCTGTTGTTGGGCAGGCTGGCGGAGGTGGATACCAAACCGCAGCTTGAAATTTACGCTGACGATGTGAAATGCAGCCACGGCGCTACCGTCGGGCGCATTGATGAAGAACAGATGTTCTATTTGCGCTCGCGGGGCATTGATAAAGAGGCGGCGCAGAAGATGATTATCTACGCTTTTGCCGCTGAGCTTACCGAAGCCGTCAGCGACGAAGCGCTCAGGCAGCAGGTGCTGGCGCGTATCGGCCAGCGCCTTGCAGGAGGTTTAGCATGACGTTTCCTGTGCAGAAAGTACGCGCTGACTTTCCGGTTCTGGCCCGTGAGGTGAATGGCGTCCCGCTGGCCTACCTTGACAGCGCCGCCAGCGCGCAAAAACCCACGCAGGTGATTGAGGCGGAAGCGGAGTTTTATCGCCACGGCTACGCCGCAGTGCACCGCGGCATTCATACCCTGAGTGCCGAAGCCACCCAGCGGATGGAGAACGTCCGCACCCTGGCGGCGGCCTTTATCAACGCCCGGCTGCCAGAGGAGCTGGTCTTTGTTCGCGGCACGACAGAAGGGATTAACCTTGTCGCCAATAGCTGGGGGACAAGCCAGGTCGGGGCCGGCGACAATATTGTGATTACCGCTATGGAGCACCATGCCAATATCGTTCCGTGGCAAATGCTGTGCGAGCGGGTGGGCGCAGAGCTGCGGGTGCTTCCTCTTAACCCGGATGGCACCCTGCAAATGGAAGCGCTGCCGGGTCTGCTTGACCAGCGCACCCGGCTTTTAGCGGTAACGCATGTTTCCAATGTCCTGGGGACGGAAAACCCGGTGGCGGAGATGACAGCCCTCGCGCATCAGCATGGCGCGAAGGTGCTTATCGATGGCGCGCAGGCGGTGATGCACCACCCGGTGGATGTGCAGGCGCTGGACTGTGACTTTTATGTCTTCTCAGCCCATAAGCTGTATGGACCAACCGGTATCGGTATTCTTTACGCCAAAGAGGATATCCTGCAGGCCATGCCGCCATGGGAAGGGGGCGGGTCGATGATCGCGACCGTCAGCCTGACGGAAGGCACAACCTGGGCGAAGGCGCCCTGGCGTTTTGAGGCAGGTACCCCCAATACCGGCGGCATTATTGGCTTTGGCGCGGCGCTGGAGTATGTCAGCGCCCTTGACCTCAATGCCATTGCGCAATACGAAACCATGCTGATGGAATATGCCCTGGATGCGCTGGCGGCGGTGCCGGAGTTCACTGTTTACGGCCCGCGTAACCGTCTGGGTGTTATCGCCTTTAACCTGGGTCAGCACCATGCCTATGATGTCGGCAGCTTTCTTGATAATTACGGTATCGCGGTGCGCACGGGGCACCACTGCGCCATGCCGTTAATGGCATTTTACCAGGTACCGGCAATGTGCCGGGCATCGCTGGTAATGTATAACACTACCGAAGAGGTGGATCGTCTGGTGGCTGGCCTGAAACGCATTCATCAGCTGCTGGGCTAACAGAGAGGCAGAGATGGCTGTTTTACCTGACAAAGATAAACTCCTGCGAAATTTTGGCCGCTGCGCCAACTGGGAAGAGAAGTATCTGTACATTATTGAACTGGGGCAGCGTTTGCCGCCGCTGAGCGATGAGGCTCACAGCGCCGAGAACCGTATCCAGGGCTGCCAGAGCCAGGTGTGGATTGTGATGGAGCGCAACCCGGAAGGGGTGATTGAACTGGCGGGAGACAGCGATGCCGCTATCGTGAAGGGGCTTATCGCCGTGGTTTTTAGCCTGTACCAGCAGATGACCGCGCAGGACATCGTTGCCTTCGATGTTCGTCCCTGGTTTGAAAAAATGTCGCTTACGCAACATCTTACTCCCTCCCGTTCGCAAGGGCTTGAGGCAATGATTCGCGCAATTCGCGCTAAAGCTGCCGAAATTAGCTAAGCTTACGAGACAGCTTTCATCCTGTGTTGCGAGGCGCTTGTACGCCTCGCTTGTTTTCAGCTTTCGGCATATTGCCGTGAATACAGGACATTTTGCATGAAACGCGCGTCTCTAATAACACTTTGCCTTATCGGCGCTTTCAGCGCCATTCAGACCGCCTGGGCGGTCGATTATCCCTTACCGCCGGAAGGCAGCCGCCTTATCGGTCAGAATCAAACCTATACCGTTCAGCCGGGGGATAAAAACCTGCAGGCAATCGCCCGCCATTTTGATACGGCGGCCATGCTCATCCTTGAAGCCAATGACACCATTGCTCCGGTGCCGCAACCGGGCACCGTGGTGACTATTCCGTCGCAAATGCTGCTGCCGGATGCGCCGCGGGACGGCATCGTGGTGAACCTTGCCGAGCTGCGTCTCTATTACTATCCGCCAGGAAAAAATATTGTGCAGGTCTTCCCGCTGGGTATTGGGCAGCAGGGGCTTGAAACGCCGGTCTCGACGACGCGAATCAGCCAGAAAATCCCTAACCCTACCTGGACGCCGCCCGCGGGCATTCGCGCGCGCTCACTGGCTAAAGGGATTAATCTGCCTGCGGTGGTCCCCGCCGGGCCGAATAACCCGCTGGGGCGCTATGCGCTGCGTCTGGGCATTGGAAACGGCGAATACCTCATTCACGGCACCAGCGCGCCTGACAGCGTCGGTCTGCGGGTTAGCTCGGGCTGTATGCGCATGAACGCGGCGGACATCCAGTCGCTGTTCTCGCAGGTCAGCACCGGCACGCCTGTGGCGATTATCAATGAGCCGGTGAAATACTCTATCGAACCGGACGGACGGCACTATATCGAGGTACATCGACCGCTGTCACAAACCGTTGAGCAAAATACGCAAACGCTGCCAATCACCTTTAACGCTACGTTGGCTGGCGTCATAGAGCAGGGCGGAGGAGACAAAAAGGTCATTGATAAGGCGCTCTACCGGCGCGCTGGCTATCCAGTCGCTGTTCCGGCGGGGTCAGGCAACAAACCGGCAGCACCGGGCGTGGTATCGGCTCAGAGTAGAAATACGATGGTGATGAATGCAGGTGAACAGAAAGGGGAAGTAACGCAGTAAGAGAGACAAAAAAAATGGCGCACAATGTGCGCCATTTTATTACAGCGACTCTTACTTACGGTAAGAGTGAGCCTGGTTGTCCAGACGCTGGTTAGCACGAGCTGCGTCGTCTTTAGCAGCCTGAACGTCGGAACGGATTGCGTTCACGTCGTTGCTCAGCTGGTCAACTTTAGCGTTCAGAGTCTGAACGTCAGAAGACAGCTGATCGATTTTAGCGTTGCTGGAGCAACCAGCCAGCAGAGTAGAACCCAGGATTACCGCGCCCAGTACCAGTTTAGTACGATTCATTATAAATACCCTCTAGATTGAGTTAATCTCCATGTAGCGTTACAAGTATTACACAAAGTTTTTTAGGTTGAGAATATTTTTTTGATGGGAATCCACTTAAATTTGATCGTTCGCTCAAAGAAACGCCGAATCTGAGTGAAACGCCTAAAAAAGGCTGTGAAAACAGCAAGCTTCCATCGGATTCATCTTAGATAATATGCCATTTAAATAGTAAAAGCCGATTTGCTTTTTTATTCAGAGTGGCTACCTGATAAATAAAAAAAGCGCCCGGCGGGCGCTTTATTAAGCAGAAAATTAATCTGTTTTATTACAGAACGTGTACAGATGCTGTATTGGTGGTGCCGCTGGAAACCAGCGCGCCGGATACCATTACAACCACGTCGCCTTTCTTCGCCAGGCCGCTCTGTACCGCCAGCTCTTTACCCAGACGGTAGAAATCATCGGTAGAGGAGATTTCAGTTACCAGCTGCGCGATGACGCCTTTGCTCAGCACCAGCTGACGCGCGGTGATTTCATTGGTGGTCAGGGCGAGGATGGTGGCATCCGGGAAGTATTTACGCACGGCGCGCGCGGATTTACCGCCCTGGGTTGCGACAACAATCAGCGGCGCTTCCAGTTTCTCAGCCGTTTCTACCGCACCGCGGCACACCGCTTCGGTAATGCGCAGCTTGCGGCTGTCGTTGTTGTAGTCCAGACGGCTGGTCATCACGCGGTCGGTACGCTCACAGATGGTCGCCATGATGGAGACAGCTTCCAGCGGGTATTTACCTTTGGCGGATTCACCAGACAGCATCACTGCATCGGTGCCGTCGAGGATGGCGTTGGCCACGTCGCCTGCTTCCGCACGGGTCGGACGCGGGTTTTTGATCATAGAGTCCAGCATCTGGGTCGCGGTGATAACCACTTTGCGCGCGCGGATACATTTCTCGATCATCATCTTCTGCGCGAAGATAACTTCTTCTACCGGGATCTCAACGCCCAGGTCGCCACGAGCAACCATGATGCCGTCAGAGGCTTCAAGGATCTCGTCGAAATTGTTCAGGCCTTCCTGGTTTTCGATTTTGGAGATGATCTGGATGTGCTCGCCGCCGTGCGCTTTCAGGTGCTGACGAATCTCTTCAACGTCAGAACGCTTGCGGATGAAGGATGCCGCAACAAAGTCGACGCCCTGTTCGCAGCCGAAAATCAGATCCTGTTTGTCTTTTTCAGCCAGCGCAGGCAGCGCGATGGATACGCCCGGCAGGTTAACGCCTTTGTTTTCGCCGAGGTCGCCGTTATTCAGCACTTTACAAATAACTTTGTTGCCTTCGATGGCGGTCACTTCCATACCGATCAGGCCGTCATCCACCAGCACGGTGTTGCCGACAGAAAGATCGGAGGTGAAGCCTTCGTACGTTACCGCAACGGTTTCGCTGTTGCCGACAACGGATTTATCCGTAGTGAAGGTGAAGGTCTGGCCCGCTTTCAGCGAAACATCGTTGCCGCCTTCCAGTTTGATTGTGCGGATTTCCGGACCTTTAGTGTCCAGCAGAATCGCCGCTTTTTTACCGGTTTTGCTCATCACGTTGCGCAGGTTCTGGATGCGCTGACCGTGTTCAGCATAATCACCGTGAGAGAAGTTCAGACGCATGACGTTCATGCCAGCGTCCAGCATTTTGGTTAACATCTCTTCGGATTCGGTTTTCGGACCGATGGTGCAAACAATTTTGGTCTTTTTCATGACAGTCTTAGTCTTTAAGTTGAGAAGGATTGGAAATCACGCTCCGGTGGGCGCACGGCTCCGGAGTTAAACCTGTGTTGCGTAAATGGCGATGCCACAGCCTAAGGATAGGTGACATCAAAAAAGCGTGCAGAGTAAAGTGTGCTCGTGTTTCAGCCAGAAAGGGGTAATAGCAATGTAAGCGTTGATTTTGATAGTTCAATCAGCTGAAACCATTCAAGTATGAACAGGCCGCCATTATACGCTGAAAAATCGCTAAAAGGAAAATGAAAACGCCGTTTCAAAATGCATCTGGGCAGTTTCACAACGAAGTGTTATCAACGTGTTAAGATGTCACAAAAGTGAATTTACCTGCTTGACGCCAAAGTTAAAATGTTCTGCCCGTTAAACGCAAAAAAGCGGGAAGCCTCATCCCTGAGGCTGCGGATAAAGAAGAACGGTTAATTGTTTAATAATGCCAGCGCCTGCGCGTGTAGCTCTGCGCTGGCGGCACACAGAACATGGCCGCCTGCCTCTGGTCTGCCGCCGGAGAGGGTGGTAATCACCCCTCCCGCCTGTTCAATGATCGGCACCAGCGCCACGATGTCATAGGGCTGCAGGGCATATTCAAGGCAAAGATCGATCTGGCCTGCCGCGAGCATTGCCATCGCATAGCACTCGCCGCCGTAGCGGGTCATCAATACGCTGTCATTGAGAGCGGCAAAATTGATCTCCGGGAAGCGAGCAATCGGCTCCGGAGAAGTGATGTGCAAAATCGCCTGTTCAAGGCTCACGCCCTGGCGAGTCTGCATCTGCGCCGTACCCTGCGGGCCGCTGCGCCACGCGCGTTCGCCGTCGGCCCAAAAGCGCTCGCCGGTAAAGGGCTGGCTCATCATCCCGAGCTGGCTGCGACCTTCCACCGTCAGCCCGATTAAGGTTCCCCACACTGGAATACCGCACAGGAAAGGGCGGGTGCCGTCAACGGGGTCCAGCACCCATTGCAGAGGCCCGCTGCCGCTGATGCCGAACTCCTCGCCCATAATTGAGTGGTCGGGAAACCGTTCGCTAATCAACGCACGGATAGCGCGTTCGGCTTCGCGGTCGGCATCGGTCACCGGGTCGAAGCGGTAGCCCTCCTTTGGTTTACTGCCGGTATGCAAATTAAGACCGGAGCGAAAGCGTGGTAGCGTTTCGTTGTCAGCCGCATCGGCCAGGGCATGTAAAAAGTCGGTATCGGGCAAGGGAAGAGTCATAGCGCGTCCTTTTCAGTGTGAATAAACCATCGTCACTATGATTACCTGGCCGCTGCGGGAAATGAACAAAAGGGCTCTGAATTTATGACGCCGATTAATGAATTTAACGAGAACCCCGTTTTCCCAGCATCAGAAAAACGAGGCTTATACAGCGGAACTGTAAGTCTTTGCGCTTAAGCGCATCAGGTTAGCCGTTGTCGGTTGTACAGCCACAGAGCAGTCAGCGTCAGTAGCGGTATGCCATGAAAAATCACGATAACCAGCGCGGGCGAATACCAGACATAGAACGGGGCGACGATTAACATACCGACCCCAAACCCGGTCATTTGCAGGAGCGTCATCAGGCTAAAAACGGGCAATCGCAACCGCTCTGGTTCACTCTGAATACGTGAAATCAGGCTGACATCCGCCAGGCCATCTCCAACCCCTGCCAGCACGATAAACATCAACGCCAGCGGTACGCCGCTTTGCTGAAAGGTGAAGATAAAACCCAGCGACATTAACGCCACACCGCAAAAAACAGCCGCTCCGTACGTATTCCACGCTGGAGTAACAGATAATTCGCCATTCTTGCTCCGGCGAACTTCCCCCCGGCCCAGACGGCCAGCAGCAGCCCCATTGTCTTCCCTGCAGAGGCGGGCGTTAACAGTTCAGACAGGACAGGAAAGCCCACGTTGTGGGCGGCGCTGCCCAGCGTGTCCGCCATGGTTACCAGCAGCATCCCGGCCAGCAGCGGCGCCGTACGCAACCCCGTGACCAGATTGCGCCACTCTTTGCGGGGCTGTTTATCTTTTTCCACAGCCGGATGACCCAGAAAACGCAGCGGCATAATACAGAGCCCAGCCAGCAGATAGGTGACGATATTGGTGGCAAACACCAGCTGGTAACCGCTCGCAGCCAGCAACAGACCCGATACCAGGCTTCCTGTTACCGCCCCCGTGGCGGAGGCGGAGGTCAACCAGGCGTTGGTGGCAACGCGTCGGGATTCATCCACCCACCAGGGGAGCTGGCTGTTAAGCCCGATGGCAAACATCGAGTTTCCGAGGCCGATTCCCAGCGCAATGAATGGCAATATATAGAGCTGTGCCGATGGCGGAAGCACTAACAGCAATGCCAGCAGGGCAGCGCGGATGAGATCAAAGATAACCAGAGAGAGACGGCCGTGAAAACGGCGGAAGAAAGGCACCCCGACTGCGCTGGCGATGATGCCGCCGGTGACGCGGCAGGCCAGAAAAATACTGACATGCAACACGCTCTGGCTCAGTAAAAAGACATAGGTGGATAACGCCACCATATTGAGAAACGCGCCAAAGTCAGAGATAAACCGGGCGGTAATAATAAGCCAGCTGTTTCTTGCAGAGCGGGCAATAAGCTCGCCGTCCTGCTGTGCATCAGTCATACAGTACCCCTTGGGAAAACAGCGGCAGGTGACAGGCAATATTAATCAGGGAATTAAACAGATTTCAGAACGAAAATCTGGTGCGTCCGAGTGGACTCGAACCACCGACCCCCACCATGTCAAGGTGGTGCTCTAACCAACTGAGCTACGGACGCACTAAAGAAATGGTGCGTTCAATTGGACTCGAACCAACGACCCCCACCATGTCAAGGTGGTGCTCTAACCAACTGAGCTATGAACGCATTGTTGTGGTTGACAACGGGGACGAATATTAGCGGCACCCCGCAGCTGTGGCAAGCGGAAAATGCCGTTTTTCTTTCTGAATTCACGCGATTGCGGAACTTTTAAACATGCTGGGGGAATTTTATCAGCCCGCAGCACAATTAATGGACGAATGAGTTAAAAACAGCCGCCCGCAGGCGGCTGAGAGGTTAGCGGGCGGCGCGCTGCAGAATGACCGCCGAAGGCTGGCGCTGTAAAAAGCGCATGCGCAACATCATCATTACGGCGGCAGAGGTCAGGCCGATGATGAACCCGATCCAGAAGCCCGCCGGTCCCATGCGGTCTACCACCAGGTCGGTCAGCGCCAGCACGTACCCTGACGGCAACCCCAGTAACCAGTAAGCCGCGAAGGTAATAAAGAAAATGGAGCGCGTATCTTTATAGCCACGCAGGATCCCGCTGCCAATCACCTGAATTGAGTCCGAGATCTGATATAGCGCCGCCAGCAGCATTAGCTGCGAGGCCAGGGCGATAACTTGCGGGTTATCGTTATAGAGCAGGGCGATTCGCTCACGCAGCAGCACGGTAAAGACCGCAGTCACTACCGCCATACAGACGCCTACCCCAAGCCCGGTACGGGCGGCTATCTGCGCATCAAGGGTCGACCCCTGGCCCAGACGATAGCCAACGCGAATGGTCACCGCGGCGGCGAGCGACATCGGCAGGACAAACATCAGCGAGCTAAAATTAAGCGCGATCTGGTGGCCCGCCACGTCGATAATGCCAAGCGGAGAAACCAGCAGGGCAACTACTGCAAACAGCGTCACTTCGAAAAAGAGCGCCAGCGCGATGGGCAACCCAAGCTGGGTGAGCCGCAAAAGTACCGTAAGGTCCGGCTTGCTCTGCCGCTGCGAGGTGCGGATATCGCGCATCGAACCCGCCCGTTTCACATAGGAGAGCATGCAGAAAAACATGACCCAGTAAACCGCAGCCGTCGCCACGCCGCAGCCGATACCGCCAAGCTCAGGCATACCAAAGTGGCCGTATATGAAAATATAGTTGACCGGAATGTTCACCATCAGGCCGAGAAAACCGATCACCATACCGGGTTTGGTCTTCGCCAGCCCCTCGCACTGGTTACGCGCCACCTGGAAAAAGAGATAGCCGGGAACCCCCCACAGCAGGGCGCGCAGGTAACCGATGGCTTTATCCGCCAGCTGCGGGTCAATGTTCTTCATCGCGCCAATGATGTACCCGGCGTTCCACAAAACAACCATTACCAGCACCGACATCACCCCGGCCAGCCAGAACCCCTGATGAATCTGGTGGGCAATCCGATCGCGGCGGCCTGAGCCGTTGAGCTGAGCGACGGTTGGCGTCAACGCCAGCAGCAGCCCGTGACCAAAAAGAATGGCGGGCAGCCAGATAGAGGTGCCGATGGCGACGGCGGCCATGTCGGTGGCGCCGTAGCCCCCGGCCATGACCGTATCGACGAATCCCATCGCGGTCTGGGCGATTTGCGCCAAAATCACCGGAATAGCCAGCGCTAGCAACTGGCGCGCTTCTGTAAAGTACTTCTGCACTTGAAACACCTTGATATTGTAGTTATTTGAGAGAGAAAAAAGCCGCCTAAAATGGCAGCAAAAAGAAGAAACAGGGGAATAAGCCAGTCTATTGTAGCGGGGAAAAGCGATTAATCTAGCGAAAAAACCAGGGGGGAGCCGGCAGGGCTGGCAACATCATTTTTCACCTGTTATTGTGCCTGGTAGAAATACGGCTCTGCCGTAAATGAGATACAGGAGTTTGTTATGTTTACTGGTATTGTACAGGGCACGGCGAAGCTGGTGTCCGTGGATGAAAAACCTAACTTTCGCACCCATATTGTGGAGCTGCCGTCCCATATGTTAAGCGGTCTCGAAACGGGGGCATCTGTCGCTCACAATGGTTGCTGCCTGACGGTGACAGAAATAGACGGCTGCCGCGTTAGCTTTGATTTAATGAAAGAGACGCTGCGAATTACCAATCTTGGTGAACTCGCCGTTGGCGATACCGTAAACGTCGAGCGCGCGGCGAAATTTAGCGATGAAATTGGCGGTCATCTGATGTCGGGCCATATTATGACGACGGCGGAAATAGTGAAAATTCTGACCTCGGAAAATAACCGCCAGATCTGGTTCAAAATGCAGGACCCGACGCTGATGAAGTACATCCTCTATAAAGGCTTCATCGGCATTGACGGCATCAGCCTGACGGTAGGCGAAGTCACCGCCAGCCGCTTCTGCGTGCATCTCATCCCGGAAACGCTGCAGCGCACCACCCTTGGCGAGAAAAAACTCGGCCAGCGGGTTAATATCGAAATTGACCCGCAGACGCAGGCGGTTGTTGACACCGTAGAGCGTGTTCTGGCCGCCAAAGAGGCCGCACTGGCGCTCAACAATATCGAGTGACATAAAAAACCCCGCGTTATGCGGGGTCTGTTACCTTAGCGCGCCACGCGCAATCCGTTTTCAATACCCCGGCTAAAGACAACCTGCCAGAGTTGAATATCGCGGGCGCGAAACGCGCCTGCGCAGGCGTTCAAATAATAACTAAACATCCGTTTGAACCGTTCGGAGTAGTTATCAGCAATTTCCGGCCAGCTATTGATAAAACGTTCATGCCATGCCATCAGCGTTTTATCGTAATCGGCGCCGAAGTTATGCCAGTCTTCCATAATGAAATGCGGTTCGCTGGCGGTAGCGATTTGCCGTGCCGACGGCAGGCAACCGTTCGGGAAGATGTATTTATCAATCCACGGATCCACATTATGGTCGGTATGTTTTGAGCCAATGGTATGCAGCAGGAAAATACCGTCGGCTTTCAGATTACGATCGACAACCTCGAAATAGGTGGCGTAATTTTTTGGTCCGACGTGTTCAAACATACCTACAGAGACAATACGGTCGAATTTGTCATTCAGATCGCGGTAGTCCTGCAGGCGGATATCGACATCAAGCCCTTCACAGCGCTGCTGCGCCATTTTTTGCTGCTCGGCGGAAATGGTCACCCCCATCACGCTTACGCCATAATGGCGGGCCATAAATTCCGCCAGCCCGCCCCAGCCGCAGCCGATGTCCAGCACCCGCATTCCGGGAGCAAGCTGTAATTTTTCGCAGATTAGCGTGAGTTTGGCGCGCTGCGCCTCGTCCAGCGTTTGCGCTTCCTTCCAGTAGGCGCAAGAGTATTGCATCTGCGGGTCCAGCATACGGGTGAACAGATCGTTGCCCAGATCGTAATGTTCTTTGCCGACTATCCATGCCCGTTTTTTGGACTGCAAATTAAATAATCTTGCCCCGGCGATACGCAGAATATCTTTGAAGTGATGCGGGAGCTGGTTCTCAAGACCTGCGCGCAGGACGCGGGTAAAAAATATGTCCAGCCGATCGCACTCCCACCAGCCGTCCATATAGCTTTCCCCCAGCCCAAGGGAGCCCTCTTGCAAAACACGTTTAAAAAAATCGGGGTTTTTTACCTGAATGTCAGACGCCGCAGGTCCATTAATCTGGATACCGGCGCGACTCAGCAGTTCGTTTGCAATACGGAACCAGTTATCGTCCCGTATGCTGACCTCTTCTATACACGATGAACTCATAACCTCTCCATCACCAGTAAGTGATCAGAACCTTTCAAAAGCGTAGACGCTTTTTCAGGCATGTGAGAAATCTCACGATTTGACCGTGAGGCTGATTTCCGACGTAGAACAGAGGAAGGGAGATTACCCTTGCCAGAAAGGCCTTCCATGGTACAAAACGGGAGCGCTCCGGCTCCCGTTACTGCATAATTTTTATCGTATTTATAACTTGCCGGAAAAGAGTATAGGACGCAATTCGAAGTGATTCAACAGAAAACTGTTAGCCTGCTAATCACTGGCAAGTGACATAGTCGACCCGGCAACTACCGGTGAGCGGAGAGCTCAGCTGAGAGGTTTTCTTGCTTCTGTCGCTGCATGCGGTAGCCCAATGCCGCCAGCAATACCGTTGACAACATCACGCTGGTGGTTGCCAGCAGCGGCGCGGTAATCAGGGCGGACACAACCAGACTCGCCAGGAAACAGAGCCCAAGCTGCAGCGTGTTTTGCAGCGCGGCCGCGCGGCCCGTCGCCTGAGGGAAGGGGCGCAACGCCTGGGCAACGACGATCGGGTAGATAGCGCCGTTAGCCATCGCCATCAGGCAGAACGGAATTAATAGCGCGGTCAGTGAGGCCCCTGGCAGTAAACCGACTCCCCATGTCGCAGCGACGCTCACGGCGAACGCCACCAGCAGCCACGGCAGCATCTGCGCGCCGGACCATTTCTGTAACGCGGCGCGGCAGCCGTAACCCCCTACTAAAAAGGCGATAGTTTGCGGCACGTAGCTCAGGCCAATCACTGCCGGGCCGTAGCCCATCTCGTGCAGAATAAACGGCGAGCCGGTAAGCCACGCAAAGAAGCTCGCCGAGCAGGCGGCGTAAATCAGCACGTTGCCGCCATAGGTGCGGTCGCGCAGGAGGTCGATAAAGCGCAGCGATCCGCTGCTGCCTGCCGGTTTTTGCGATCCCGGCTTAAGGCGCAGCGCTGGCAGCATCAACAGCACGGTAATAACGAAGAGGGTGGCGAAAATAGCCTGCCAGGAGAAGTGAGACAGGATCCAACTGCCCAGCAGCGGAGCCAGGGCAGGGGATAAGCCGACCAGCGGCATGATAGTGGCAAAGATACGATTGGTGCGCTGAGCCGGATAGTGGTCCGTGACCAGCGCCTGCCAGGTGACGGCGGCGGCGCACACGCCCACTGCCTGGACGAAGCGCAGGGCCAGCAGCCAGACGGCGTCCTCTACCCACAGCATACCCAGACAGCCGATGGCGAAAATGGACAAGCCGCAAAGCAGGACGGGTTTACGCCCGTAGCGGTCGGACAGCGGCCCCCAGACCAGTTGCGCAACGGCGAAGCCCGCAAGGAAAAGACTCAGCGTGGCGCTTACCGCGGCGGCGGAGGTATGTAAATCTTGCTGAATATCGGCAAACGCGGGCAGATACATATCGGTGGCCAGAAAGCCCAGTACGCTCAATCCCGCGAGCCAGACTAAAAACCCTTTTCCAGGTTGCATGGTAAATCTCTTTTTAATGCTGATAACAGGGCTCCAGAGTCTAAGGAGTGCATCCTTGATTGTGAAACGCTAATATTTGGCGGTTGATTTCAAAATTTTTGCAGGCAGATTATGTGGTCAGAATACTCCCTGGAAGTGGTGGACGCCGTAGCGCGTAACGGCAGCTTTAGCGGCGCTGCGCAAGAGCTGCATCGCGTGCCCTCAGCGGTGAGTTACACCGTCCGGCAGTTAGAAGAGTGGCTGGCGGTTCCGCTATTTGAGCGGCGTCACCGTGATGTGGAATTGACCCCAGCTGGGGTATGGTTTTTGAAAGAAGGGCGGTCTGTTATCAAAAAAATGCAGGTCACCCGACAGCAGTGCCAGCAGATTGCCAACGGCTGGCGGGGGCAACTCTCCATTGCGGTAGACAATATTGTTAAGCCGGAGCGAACCCGGCAGCTGATTGTTGATTTCTACCGTCATTTCAGCGACGTGGAACTGCTGGTAGCGCAGGAGGTTTTCAACGGCGTGTGGGATGCGCTTGCCGATGGACGTGTCGAACTGGCGATAGGCGCTACCCAGGCTATCCCGGTGGGCGGGCGCTATGCGTTCCGCGATATGGGGATGCTGAGCTGGCAGTGTGTGGTCAGCCGTTCGCATCCCCTGGCGTCAATGCCCGCGCCGCTTAGCGACGATACGCTGCGTAAGTGGCCTTCGCTGGTAAGAGAGGATACCTCCCGCTCTCTGCCCAAACGTATCACCTGGCTGCTGGATAACCAAAAACGCGTTGTGGCGCCGGACTGGGAGTCATCGGCAGCCTGCCTCTCGGCGGGGTTGTGCGTGGGGATGGTGCCGTCACACTTCGCAAGGCCCTGGCTCGACCGTGGTGAATGGGTGGCCTTAACCCTGGAAAACCCCTTCCCGGATGCCGCCTGCTGCCTGACCTGGCAGCAGAACGACGCGTCGCCCGCGCTGAACTGGCTGCTGGATTATCTGGGCGACAGCGAAACGCTGAACCGGGAGTGGCTGCGGGAGCAGATATAGCTGCTCCGCGCGGTTTAGCGACGGTAGTCGCGGAAGGGGCCATCCGCCACCGAGCGGCGCTCAATCAGCCGGGGGTGAACTTCAATCGACTGCGACACCTCACGCTTGTTGACGATACGGTCGAGCAGCATGTTAAAGGCGGTTTCCCCCAGCGAGTCTTTTGGCTGGTGGATGGTCGTCAGCGCCGGGGTAAAGAAGCGGGCGTTGCGCACATTGTCATAGCCGATCACCGAAATATCCTGCGGGACCCGCAGTCCCATCTCGTCGGCAGCGCACAGTGCGCCCATCGCCATGATATCGCCGCCGCAAAAGACGGCGGTGGGGCGGCTGGTCTGCGACAAAATTTGCTGCATAGCGCGGTAGCCGGATTCCGGCTCAAAATCGCCCTGTACGATCCAGTTGTCCGGCACGGTAATGTGCGCCTCGGTCATCGCTTGCATAAACCCGGAGAGCCTGCCTGCGCCCGTATTGCGCTCTAACGGCCCCGGAATAACGCCGATATCACGATGACCGCGTTCAATCAGATACCGCCCGGCCATATAGCCGCCCGCAAACGCATTATCGATCACGGTATCGGTAAAGTCGGCTTTAGCCTCGCCCCAGTCCATTACCACCATTGGAATATGGCGATATTCTTCGAGCATGCTCAGCAGCGGCTCCGGATATTCGGAACACATTACCAGCAGCCCGTCGACGCGCTTTTGCGCCATCATAGAGAGGTAGGCGCGCTGTTTTTCCAGGTTGTTCCAGGCGTTGCCAAGAATCAGGGTATAGCCTTTCTGGAAACAGTTTTTCTCTACCGCCTCAATGATTTCGGCGAAATAGGCCGCTTCGCTGCTGGTTGCCAGTAAACCGATCGATTTGGTGTGGTTCACTTTCAGGCTGCGGGCGACGGCGCTGGGCGAATAGTGCAGCTCTTTAATGGCCGCCCAGACGGCGTTGCGCGTCTCTTCAGCGACGAAACGGGTTTTGTTAATTACATGTGATACGGTTGTGGTGGAAACGTTTGCTCGCTTCGCTACGTCTTTTATTGTTGCCATAAGATCTTACTCCAGACCATATCATAAGCTCCTGATAATTCTGAGGGTAAACGTTTGCCTTCCATCACCCTGCATCCCAAATAAAGGGAGTAGACTACGCCGGGAAAAAGACACTGGACGTCAGGAGGGGAGTCAATGGCCGGTACGCTATAAATTTAGCGTCGAATTTTGTCTGATCTTGAACAAAAGGGGAAGAGCTAAAACGTATCCCGGCCTAATTCCTGCAAGATTTTTACGTTTATTTATGCAAAAATGCGCTATCTCACTTTTTGTGGGGAAATTAACAAGGAGAAAAATTGATGAGCACCGACCTGAAATTTTCTTTAGTAACCACGCTTATTGTTCTGGGTTTGATTGTTGCCGGTGGTTTAACGGCTGCGCTGCACTGATCCCCGCTGAGGGAGAGCGCTCTCCCTCATCCTTTCCTGCCATTGTTATCATTTCAGCAATAATCTTTTCTCTATTTTGTAACTTCTGTTTTTTTGTGATTGATGTCATGCTTTTGCCTTCTGTGACGGTGTCGCCCGACGACACGGCAATTCCGGAGTCAATAAATGAAAGTCAATTTCCCCCTGCTTGCCCTGGCGATCGGTGCCTTTGGCATCGGTACGACCGAGTTTTCGCCGATGGGCCTGCTGCCTGTTATCGCCCGTGGCGTGGATGTATCCATTCCGGCAGCGGGTATGCTGATTAGCGCTTACGCGATTGGCGTCATGGTCGGCGCGCCGCTGATGACGCTGCTGCTCTCTCACCGTGCGCGCCGTAACGCGCTGGTTTTTTTGATGGCGATTTTCACGCTGGGCAATGTGCTGTCTGCGCTCTCGCCTGATTATGCCACTCTGATGATCTCCCGCATTATCACCAGCCTTAACCACGGCGCGTTCTTTGGCCTTGGCTCGGTGGTCGCCGCCAGCGTGGTGGCAAAAGAGAAGCAGGCCAGCGCCGTCGCCACCATGTTTATGGGGCTGACCATCGCCAATATCGGCGGCGTTCCGGCGGCGACCTGGCTTGGCGAGGCAATCGGCTGGCGCATGTCATTTCTCGCCACCGCGGGATTAGGGGTGATAGCCATTATTAGCCTGTGGCTGTCGTTGCCCAAAGGCAGCGCGGGCGAGCGACCGGAGGTGCGTAAAGAGCTGGCGGTGCTGATGCGCCCGCAGGTGGTGACGGCGCTGCTGACCACGGTGCTCGGGGCGGGGGCCATGTTTACCCTCTATACCTATATTTCACCGGTTTTACAGCGTATCACCCATGCAGGCTCAGGCTTTATCACCGCCATGCTGGTGCTGATCGGCGTTGGGTTTTCAATAGGTAACTACTTTGGCGGTAAGCTGGCGGATCGTTCGGTAACGGGCACGCTTAAAGGTTTTCTGCTGCTGTTGATTGCCATTATGGCGGCTA
>NZ_HE578945.1:1366991-1382522 GCF_000321045.1 Phytobacter massiliensis JC163 | reverse complement strand
TTGCCATTATGGCGGCTATCCCGTGGCTGGCGCGCAGCGAAGTGGGGGCGGCTGTCAGCATAGTTATCTGGGGGGCGGCGACCTTTGCGATTGTACCGCCGCTGCAGATGCGCGTCATGCGGGTCGCCCATGAAGCGCCGGGGCTCTCATCGTCGGTCAATATTGGCGCGTTTAACCTTGGCAACGCGCTGGGCGCGGCGGCCGGAGGCGCGGTTATCAGCGCCGGGCTCGGTTATATCTTCGTACCGGTCACCGGGGCGATTATCGCCGGGCTGGCGTTGCTGCTGGTCGTTTTCTCGGGGCGGCCACGGGCGGCGCGCGCCTGCGCGGCGGCAGAATAAAAACAGGAGGGTTGCCCCTCCTGATGGTTACGCGGCGTAGTTTTTCGCCACAAAGTCCCAGTTGACCAGCGCCCAGAAATGGTCCAGATAGGCCGGACGGGCGTTACGGTAGTCGATATAGTAGGCGTGTTCCCAGACATCGACGGTTAACAGGGGCGTGGCGTTGGTGGTGAGCGGCGTACCGGCATTGGACGTGGAGACAATCGCCAGTTTGCCATCGGCGTTTTTAACAAGCCAGGTCCAGCCGGAGCCGAAGTTTTTGGTCGCGGCATCGGTAAAGGCAGACTTAAATGCGCTAAAGCTGCCAAACGCGTCATTGATCGCCGAGGCCAGCTCGCCGGTCGGCTCTCCGCCAGCGTTCGGCGCCAGGCAGTGCCAGTAAAACGTATGGTTCCACACCTGAGCGGCGTTGTTAAACACGCCGCCATCCGCGCTGCGGATAATCTCTTCAAGCGTTTTCCCTTCCAGCTCGCTGCCTTTGATCAGGTTATTCAGATTGGTCACGTAAGCCTGATGGTGCTTGCCGTAATGGTACTCCAGCGTTTCAGCGGAGATGTGTGGCGCGAGGGCGTCTTTTGCATATGGTAATGCAGGTAATTCAAACGACATTGCTTAACTCCTTATTTTTATGCACCCAATAACCCTACCGGGCGTGGGGTGATGGTAGCAAAAATAAAGCGGAGCTAAAAGAGAGTGTTACCTGCCGTAAAGACGGCAGGCAGGGGGCGTTAGCGAATGGTGCTTGGCGTAACGACGCGGCGTGCGCCCACATAGTGGCGCTGCCAGTAATCCTCACTCAACGAGGAGATCTGGATATCCTGACCGCTACGGGGAGACTGGATAAACTTGCCGTTGCCGACATAGACGCCTACGTGATCGGCCGTTCCGCGGCCCTGGGTGCGGAAGAAAACTAAATCGCCGCTTTCCAGTTCAGCAACCTTCACCGGCGATGCATCGCGCAGGTGATACATCTCGTTGGCGGTACGCGGGATGCGGAACTTCACTAAATCTTTATAGGCGTAGTAAACCAGGCCGCTGCAGTCGAAGCCGGTCAGCGGGGAGGAGCCACCCCAGCGGTAGGGCTTACCAATCTGGTTCATCAGCTTGGACATGGCTGTCTTCTGCACTTTTTGCATCCGCGCCTTATGCGCTTCAGAGATGGAGAGCGGTTTGCTGCTGCTCTTCACCTGCACGCAGTGGGTTTTGCGCCCTTTGCGCGTGCATTTTTCCGTCATGGCGATGGCGGAAGCGGTTTTCAGGCTGGTTTTACGCTGGCGGGTAGCAACTTTACTGGCGGTTTTTTTACTGGCTGCGGTTTTCTTCGACGCGGTGGTCTTTTTGGTTACGGCTTTTACCGTTTTTTATTGTCGCTGCGACTGCTTTTCTTTGATGTTTTTGATGCGGTGCTCTTTTTACTGCGTTCGGATGCTTTCGCCAGATGCGTTTTTTGCACGGCCGACGATCGCGCCTGTTCAGAGGCGCTGGCCAGTGGCGAAAAAGTAAGCGTGGCGAACAACAAAGCACAGAGCGTGATGGAAGCGTTATTTTTTCGCGCCACTGAGCAATCCCCTGTTAGGCAGGCATTCAATCATGCATGCGTATGATTTCAAAACGCGTTGATTCTAATCCATATACCGCGCAAAAGTTAATACTGATTTTGTATCTAAAACTACGTTTCGCTAGCCAGCGCAAAAAAAACGCCATTTTTGCTGCTGGCAAGGGTAAAAAATAGACGAGTCGGGTAGCAAATGGTGCCTTTAAGCGACATGGACGGTTCGCCCGGGCGCAGAAAAGTTAAAATAGCCATTGGTGAATAAAATGTTATTTTCGGTTGTAGGGCATAACCGTTACAATAAAAGGCTAACTGCCGAAAAGATGTTGAAGGAAGCATGACAATGAGCGAGACCATCGAAAAAATCCAGCGTCAGATCGCTGAAAACCCGATTCTGCTGTATATGAAAGGCTCACCGAAACTGCCAAGCTGCGGTTTCTCTGCCCAGGCCGTGCAGGCGCTTTCCGCCTGTGGCGAGCGTTTCGCCTACGTGGACATTCTGCAAAACCCGGATATCCGCGCCGAGCTGCCAAAATATGCCAACTGGCCGACCTTCCCGCAGCTGTGGGTTGATGGCGAACTGGTAGGCGGGTGCGATATCGTAATCGAAATGTATCAGCGCGGCGAACTGCAGCAGCTGATCAAAGAGACCGCCGCGAAGTACAAATCCGAAGAGCCGGACGCGGAATAATCGTCAAGATAAAAAAAAAAGCGACCTCAGGTCGCTTTTTTTATGCTTCCGGGTTGTCGGTCGGGAGCGGCCAGCCGCCAAGCCGTTTCCAGCGGTTAACGATTTCACAAAACAGCAGCGCCGTCTGTTCCGTATCATACAGGGCCGAGTGCGCCTGCGAGGCGTCGAAATTCAGCCCGGCGGCGGCGCAGGCTTTTGACAGCACCGTCTGCCCCAGCGCCAGACCGCTCAGCGACGCGGTATCGAATGTCACGAACGGGTGAAAGGGGTTTCGCTTGAGAGAGACGCGCTCGGCTGCCGCCATCATAAAGCCGTGATCGAAAGTGGCGTTGTGGGCCACCATGATGGCGCGGTTACAGCCGGTGTCTTTAATCCCTTTGCGTACCTGTTTAAAGATAGCGTGCAGCGCATCGTATTCGCTCACCGCGCCGCGCAGGGGATTGCTGGGGTCAATACCGTTAAACGCCAGCGCCTCTGGCTGCAGGTTCGCGCCTTCAAAAGGTTCCACGTGGAAATGCAGCGTCGTGTCGGGCATAAGCCAGCCATCTTCCATTTTCAGTGTAATGGCGGCGACTTCCAGCAGCGCATCGGTTCTGGCGTTAAACCCGGCGGTTTCAACATCAATCACAACGGGGTAAAAGCCGCGAAAACGATCGCACAGGCCGGAAAGTTGGGCGTTATCGGACATCGGAGTCTCTTGCTATAGAAAAATGGCAGCGCATTATGGCAAATTTTGCGAAGGGATGTAAAACAACGGGCGCGCGCTGCGCCCGTTAAAATCAGTTGCCCAGACCGCGACCCGCGTCTTTGGCTTCAATCAGTTCAACTTTGTAGCCGTCCGGATCTTCGATAAAGGCGATAACGGTCGTGCCGCCTTTTACCGGACCGGCTTCGCGGGTCACTTTTCCGCCATTCTGACGGATACGCTCGCAGGCTTCGGCCGCGTTGTCCACTTCCAGCGCGATATGGCCGTAGGCGGTACCCATCTCATAGCTGTCGACGCCCCAGTTGTAAGTCAGCTCAATCACCGCGGTGTCGGTTTCTTCGCCATAACCCACAAACGCCAGCGAGTATTTGTACTCCGGGTTTTCGCTGGTACGCAGCAGCCGCATACCCAGTACTTTGGTATAGAAATCGATGGAGCGTTGCAGGTCGCCAACACGCAGCATGGTATGAAGTAAGCGCATAGTATCCTCTTTGCCTAAATGAATTATTATTCGAAACAGAGTTTTAGTATAGCGGCGGATCCGCGCCGCTATCAATCAGGGGATTATAAAGACGGGTAGTCGGTGTAGCCTTCAGCGCCGCCGCCGTAGAAGCTTTCCGGGCGTTGCGGGTTGAGCTGGGCTTTACGCTGCAGTCGCTCAACCAAATCCGGGTTGGCGATGTAGTCGCGGCCAAAGGCTACGGCATCGATCAGCCCTTTGCCAATCAGGTCTTCTGCTTTTTCAACCGTATAGGCGCCTGCGCCGATAATCGGCCCCTGGAAACGGGCGCGTACTTTTTGACGGAACGTTTCGGTATAGGGTTCGCCGCCCGCCCAGTCCGGTTCGGACATATGCAGATAGGCAATACCGCGTTTGGCCAGCTGTTCAATAAGCCAGAGCGCATCCGCTTCTTCGTTATCGCCATTATCCGTGTTCTGGAAGACGCCAATCGGCGAGACACGAATGCCAATACGGTCCGCGCTCCAGGCCTCGCTCACGGCGTCGACCACTTCCAGCACCAGACGCGCCCGGTTTTCAATGCTACCGCCGTACTGGTCGGTACGCTGGTTAGCGGAAGGGGAGAGGAACTGGTGCAGCAGGTAGCCGTGGGCAGAGTGCAGTTCAACCAGATCGAAACCGGCATCGCGGGCGTTAATGACCGCCTGGCGGAAATCGTTAACGATACCGGGGATCTCGTCGGTCGCCAGCGCGCGCGGCACGGAGGTGTCGACACGGATGGCGTTGCCGTTTTCATCACGCAGGGAGGTGCGGGTGCCTGAGCTAATGGCAGACGGCGCGACGGGAGCCTGGCCGCCCGGCTGCAGGCTGCTGTGCGAGATACGGCCGGTGTGCCAGAGCTGTACAGCCATATGGCCGTTTTCAGCGTGTACGCCGTCGGTGATTTTTTTCCAGGCGGCAATCTGTTCCGGGCTGTGCAGGCCGGGCGCGCCAGCATAACCTTTCGCCTGAGCGGAGATTTGCGTCGCTTCGCTGATGATAAGCCCGGCGCTGGCGCGTTGACGGTAGTACTCAGCCATTAACGGCGTGGGGATATCACCCGGCTCGATGCTGCGCAGACGGGTCAGCGGAGCCATCAGAACGCGGTTCGGAATGGTGATTGCGCCGATCTTAAGCGGCGTAAACAAGTTGCTTGACATAGATTCTCCTGAATAGACCGGTCGTCTAGTAAAATGACAAATAAAAGCGCCTGTTCAGACAGGCGCGACAATCATGTGTTGCGCGTGGGCCAGCGCGCTTTCCAGCGGAACGGCGCTGCGGGAGATTTTCGCCTGCAGGTTGGCACCCAGCCACAGCGCATAGAGTACCTGTGCCTGAGTGAGCGCGGCCCCGGTAAAAGTGAGGCTGCGCTCGTCACGCCCGTGTTCAAGGGCATCGGCCAGCAGGGCGATAATTCCGCTCGCCCCTTTGTCCATCGCTTCACGCATGGTTTCAGACAGATCGCACACTTCGGCGGAGAGCTTAACCGTCAGGCAACCGCTGATGATGCCCTGCTGACAAAACTGGGTCAGCGTATGCTGATAATAGGCTAGCAGGCGATCGCGATAATTACCTTCGCCGCTGGCGAAATGCGCCGCCAGCCGCTGATGATAACCGGCATAGTGCCGTTCAAGCAGCGCCACGCCGAAGGCTTCTTTGGAACGAAAATAGTGATAGAAAGAGCCTTTCGGCACTTCCGCCGTTTTCAGTAATTCGCTCAACCCCATACCGGTAAAACCGCGATGCATACAGAGACGCTCGCCGGTTTCCAGCAGGTGTTCGCGGGTATCATGTTCACTGTTTCTGCTCATCGGCCCACTGTACTAGACCGATTGGTCTGGTGCAAGTAGCAATAGTTGCGCTCATCCGCCTTGCGCCATGGGCGAGGGCAGTCTTCAATAAGAGAGACAACCACTATTCAGGAGGCGAGGCGTGCCGGAACAACTGGAGTTTTTTCCCGTTCAGAGCCCGTGCCGGGGGATCTGCCAGTCGGATGAGCGCGGATTTTGCCGGGGATGTATGCGCAGCCGGGAGGAGCGTTTTCACTGGCAGGCGATGAGCGACGCGCAAAAACAGGAGGTGCTACGCCTGTGCCGCCAGCGCTGGCTGCGCAAATTACGTGCAAACAAACCCTCCGAGCCAGAAGAACCCCAGCAGCCTTCACTGTTTTAGGGCCAGCATCGCGTATACTCAACACAAATTATTGTTGAGGAAAAGGTTATGGTTCAGCGTATTACCCTTGCCCCGCAGGGTCCCGAGTTCTCCCGTTTTGTGATGGGTTACTGGCGTTTGATGGACTGGAACATGTCCACTCGCCAGCTGGTCAGCTTTATTGAAGAACATCTCGACCTTGGGGTGACGACAGTCGACCATGCCGATATCTACGGCGGTTACCAGTGTGAAGCGGCCTTTGGCGAGGCGATGAAGCTCTCTCCTGCGCTTCGTAACCGGATGGAGATTGTCACCAAATGCGGTATCGCCACCACCGCCCGCAAAGAGAATGTCATTGGCCACTACATTACCGATCGTCAGCACATTATTGACAGTGCGGAACAGTCGCTCCGCCATCTCGCCACCGATCGTCTGGACCTGCTGCTGATCCACCGTCCGGACCCGCTGATGAACGCCGATGAGGTTGCAGAGGCGTTCCTGCACTTGCACCAGAGCGGCAAAGTGCGCCATTTCGGCGTCTCGAACTTTACCCCGGCGCAGTTCTCGCTGCTCCAGTCGCGCCTGCCTTTTACGCTCGCAACCAACCAGGTAGAGATCTCGCCTGTTCATCAGCCGTTGCTGCTGGATGGCACGCTCGATCAGCTGCAGCAGTTGCGCATACACCCGATGGCGTGGTCATGCCTTGGCGGCGGCCGCCTGTTCAACGATCTCTCTTTCCAGCCGCTACGTGATGAACTGGCGCAGGTTGCGCAGGAGCTTAACGCCCAGAGTATCGATCAGGTGGTCTACGCGTGGATAATGCGCCTGCCGTCGCAGCCATTACCGATTATTGGCTCCGGCAGAATTGAACGGGTGCGCGCGGCGCTGGCGGCAGAAAACCTTGAGCTTACCCGCCAGCAGTGGTTCCGCATTCGTAAAGCCGCGCTCGGCTACGATGTCCCCTGACAGAAAGTGACTGACTTTCCGGTAAATCTTCTCCCCTGGTTTAAACTTACAGGGGAAAAGCCAATAACGGAGGTTACATGAAGCGTTTTAGTCTGGCACTACTGGCACTGGTCGTAAGCGCAGGCGCGCAGGCGGCCAGTGAAGAAGTTGAAATGAACCTCGTCACCGCACAGGGGATTGGGCAGTCTATCGGTACGGTGAAAATTAGCGAAACCGATAAAGGGCTGGAGTTCGCCCCCGATCTGAAAGCGCTACCCCCCGGAGAGCATGGGTTTCATATTCATGCGAAGGGCAGCTGTGAACCGGCAATGAAAGAGGGCAAACCGTCCGCCGCGGAGGCAGCGGGCGGCCACCTCGATCCGCATAACACCGGCAAACACGAAGGGCCGGAAGGGGCAGGCCACCTGGGCGACCTGCCAGCGCTGGTGGTTAACAACGACGGCAAAGCGACCGATTCCGTTGTTGCCCCACGGCTGAAAAAGCTTGATGAGGTGAAAGACAAAGCGCTGATGATCCACGTGGGCGGGGATAATATGTCCGATTCGCCTAAGCCGCTTGGCGGCGGCGGCGAGCGTTACGCCTGCGGGGTCATTAAGTAGAAATAGCGTTCGGCGAGCCTGCCGTCGGCGCCTGTTCCAGCTGTGACAGCGAGCAGTACAAGCGCCACACAACGGAAGCCAGTTCTCTGGCGGCGGGCTGATGGTGGCGCGACAGCGCCTCGCAGATACGTTCCAGCTCCCGGAGCGTGAGCGCCAGCGGTCTTTGCTGGACGCCACGCTCGCTCATCACGTCCCGCAGCAGGCCCAGACACAGATCGCGCACCTTGGCTAAGGGATCGGAGCGCGCTTCCCACTCCCGCAGCTGCCACACCACGTGGGAGCAGTTCAGCAGCACCACTCCCCAGCGCAGCAGCCAGCGGCGCGCGGCATCATCCTTACTGTTACTTAACTGACTGATATGGTGATACACCACCGATTCAAAGGCATGTTCACTGAGCACCGGCGCACGGCTAAGCTGATCGACAAAACCCCGGCGCAGGGCGCGAATATGGCGACGACTTTTGCGCGCATCCGAACCGGGACGCAGCACGGCGAACGCCAGCCACGAGAGCGCCACCCCTAGAATTTTTGCCAGATCGTCATTTAAAAAATCCGCCAGATCGTAAACCGGCGGGTTGGTGACCGCGATAAAAGAGCCCATAAAAACAATTAGCTGGCCCCATAATCCCGCCATTTTTGGCATCTGCAATTTCAGCAGCTGCATGGTAATGAGCAACGGGAAAAGAAACAGCAGGAAGACCCATAAATCGCTGATTTGCACCATCAGGCCGAATTTGACGGCAAAACTGAACAGGGTGAGCCAAAAAAAGGTGCGCAGCAGCATGGTCAGGGAGTTAAACGGCGAGGGGGCCACCGAGTAGAGCACGCAGCTTATGGCGGCCAGCGTCAATGCCTCTGACCCGTCATCCCACTGGCTGGTGATGGCCCAGGCGCCTATCAGGCTGATGGCGCAAAAAGTACGTAGCCCGCTCCACAGCGCTTCGACATTATCCGTATAGCGCGTTAACCGCGAAGTGCGCGGCAGGTTATATTCGGTGACCGGCGTGGCATTCTCCAGCCGCGTCAGCCAGCGGCTGGTCACCAGATAGAGCCGACAAAAATAGCGCAGCCGCTCCCAGAAGGCGCGGTGACGAAAATCGTCATCCACCGGGGCGAGGGGGGCGATGATACGGGCGACGGTGTACGCATCCATTCCGGGGCGGGCAAGGGCCGCCAGCAGCGCGTCCAGAACCGGGCGCATTTCGCCAGGCGGCTGCGGCCAGTTGATAAGCATCCGGCGCAGGCTGGAGATAACGCTGGTCATGCGCAGCTGCTGGTGAAGCAGGTAGTTGAGCAGATTATTTTGCTGCCGGAAGCGGTAGTGGCTCCAGAAGGCCTGGATACGCAGCAAATTCATGGTCAGGATCTGGCCGATTACGCTTTCATGGGCGGTACGGATGGCGTCGGTGGTCTCCTGCTGCCACAGCAGGCTGGCGTGTTCAAGCAGGCGGGCGTGCATCTTTTTGAGCGCCGTCAGCAGGGCTGTGCCATCCGATGTGCTCGGCAGAATCATCATCATCATGCCGCCGCATAAAATCCCCAGCATGACTTCGCAGACGCGCGCCTGGGCGATATCCCATAGCTCAGTGGTGTCGGTAATATTGATTACCGGAAAGGCGATTATCGCCGCCGTATAGCCTGCCAGCTGGAAAGCATAAGCGACATTGTAACTGAACTGGGCGCAGGCCCAGGTGCAAAGCCCGGTCCAGCCCGCCATGGCAAAGAGAAATAGCCAGGGGTCATTCAGGGTATGCCCGGCAATCAGCAGCGCGGCGCTGGCGCCCAGCAGGCTACCGGCGACGCGGCCAAGGCTTTTGCTGATAACCCCGCCCACGGTGGGAAAGCTGACCACTGCCGCAGAGGTCATCGCCCAGTAGGGTTCATCCAGATCGAGGCTATAAGCGATAGTCAGCGCCAGGCACATCGCCAGGCTATTGCGCAGCGCGTAACGCCACTGTGTACGCGTGGCGTTCAGCCAGGGCAGGGGAAGCGACAGTTTCACTGCGGCTCGCCAATAGAGACCGTGCAGGTGGTGCCAGAGATCAGCGTGACGTCAGCAGGTAGCGCATCGAACTCAATACGCACCGGCACCCGCTGCGCCAGCCTGACCCAGGGAATATTGGGTTTGATATCCGGCACCAGCCCGCTGTCGGCCTCAACGCTCTGATCGTAAATCGCGCGACCAATCCCGGAAACGTGACCCTGTAACGTTACGTTCCCGCTGTAGAGAACGATATGCGCTTTCGCTCCCTGGCGAATATGGCGCAGTTTCGTCTCTTCAAAATAGCCCATGACGTAAAATGAGTGGCTGTCCACCAGCGCGAACAGGGGCTGGCCCGCGGTGGCGTAATTGCCCACCCGGGTTGAAAGGTTTGTTACCCAGCCATCCACCGGCGCTTTGACGGTGGTCTGTGAAAGCTGCCACTGCGCCTGTTCAAGCTGCGCCTGTGCCGCCTCGACGCTGGCCTCGCTGGCTTTAACGGTGATGTTGGCGGTATCAAGCTCTTCCGCCGAGATGTAATTGCGCGGCAGATGACGGCGACGGTTGGCTTCATTACGCGCCTTCGCCAGATCGGACTGCGCGTGCGCCAGCTGCGCCTGCGCGTTCAGCACCGCGATGCGAAAAGGCGTCTCGTCAATACGAAAAAGCACATCCCCCGCCTTCACCAGCTGGTTATCTTTCACATTCAACCCGGTAATACTGCCGGATACCTGCGGCGTAATACCCACCTGTTCCGCGCGAACCTTGCCGTCTCGTGTCCAGGGCGACTGCATATAGAAGTTCCACAGCCACCAGCCTGCGGTAAGGGCGATAGCCAGGACAATTAATGATGAGAAATATTTAAGTGATTTGAGACGCATAGTTACCACACGATCAAAAAGCCGAGCGACAAACTGATAGCGATCACGAACAGCGAGAGATCCATCAGAATGGGATGCCAGAGAGTGCCTGCGTACATCCAGTCACGCAGTAAGCGATGCAGAATTAGCCAGAGCACAAAGCCCAGCAGCACTGCTTTGAATATAGGAGGAAAATAGACAGAAGCGCCAAAAATCAGATCCTGCAAGGGTAACGATGGGGAGGAAATCATTAACGTCACGAGCCTGTATCCTTTTGGCGAAAAATTCACCGGTTCGTTTCATCGGCGTCACCGATGCGTGGAGAAGAGATGAATGCGTTAAGTCGATCAAAAAAGCAATGCATTTGTTTTACAAATATAAATGCTGCACACTATTTTAAAATGGGTATAATAAGTTAGCAAGCTAATTATAAGGAGATGAAATTGGAATCGCCACTGGGTTCTGATCTGGCGCGTTTAGTGCGCATCTGGCGTGCTCTGATTGACCATCGCCTGAAACCTCTGGAATTAACGCAGACGCACTGGGTTACGCTGCATAACATTCATCAGCTGCCGCCCGAACAGTCGCAAATTCAACTGGCCAAAGCGATAGGCATTGAGCAGCCTTCGCTGGTGCGAACTTTGGACCAACTGGAAGAGAAAGGGCTCATTTCTCGCCAGACCTGCGCCAGCGACCGCCGGGCTAAACGGATTAAATTAACCGAAAAAGCTGCGCCTATCATCGAACAGATGGAAACGGTTATCAGCAAAACGCGGGGAGAAATCCTCGCTGGCATCTCTGCGGAGGAGCTGGATCAGTTAATTAATCTGATTGCCCGACTGGAGCAAAACATCAATGAGCTGCAGTTGAGAGACTGACTATCAGCCATAAAGCAAAAGCCTCGCATCGCGAGGCTTTTTTACGCCTGCCGCCAGAAGCTGGCGGCTATGCGGTAAGATTAACGCGGGGAAACAGTAACCTGGCGGCCATCTGTTGCCAGCGCGACACGCTGACCGGCAACAAAGCGGGAATTCCCCTGTTTCTGCACCACCATAATGCTGTTGCCGTCATCTTTACGAATTTCCAGCTCAACACCCTGCGATTTATTCAGCGCGCCCTGAACACCCTGGCCCGCAACGCCACCCGCTACCGCGCCTGCGGCCGTTGCCAGTGAGCGACCGGTGCCGCCGCCGACGGTGTTACCTAAAAAGCCGCCGAGAACCGCGCCGCCAATGGCGCCAATTACGTTGCTGTCATTGCCACCCTGAATCTGAACCGGACGAACATTAACAATGGTGCCGTAAGTGACATTCTGCACCTGTTTGGCTTCAGAGGCGGAATAGACATCTCCGGAGAGTGTATTGTCGTTAACACAACCAGCCAGAGTTAAACCAACCAGCGTAACTGCCAGTGCACGTAACATCATTTATGAATCTCCTGTTCACCAAAACATGCTCGTGTGAGCATCCGTCATGGTTAAATTATATGGCATTTACTCACGTCGGGTCATGTCTTCTGCCAAAACGTGACAAAAATAATAGCAACAGCAAATTTAACCGGGTTTAAACAAGGCAATTATAAACCAGCGCTGTCACTTTTCGCGCCCTTCGCTGCCGATGCGATTGTTAAAAAGTGTTTGTATTCGATGGCATTAACGCACGCTTTATGGTGGAGTTACAGGTTCACGCCCAGCAAAGAGAGAAGGCATATGAAATCGGGTCGCTATATCGGCGTAATGTCAGGAACCAGTCTGGATGGCGTGGATGTCGTCCTCGCCGCGATCGATGACAAGATGGTCGCCCAGCAGGCCAGCCTGAGCTGGCCTATGCCCCTCCCGCTGAAAGAGGCGATTTTGAACGTCTGCCAGGGGCAACCCTTAACCCTGTCACAGTTGGGCAGGCTGGACAGTCAGCTCGGAAAACTCTTTGCCGACGCCGTCAGGGCGTTAATGGAGCAGGAGCGTCTGCAGCCACAGGATATTGTAGCCATCGGCTGCCACGGGCAGACCGTCTGGCACGAGCCGGGGGGCGATGTGCCGCACACCATGCAAATTGGCGACAATAACCAGATAGTCGCTCTGACCGGCGTGACCGTAGTGGGGGATTTTCGCCGCCGTGATATGGCGCTGGGCGGGCAGGGGGCGCCGCTGGTCCCGGCCTTTCATCAGGCGTTGCTAGCGCATCCCACCGAGCGCCGTATGGTGCTGAATATCGGCGGCATCGCCAACCTCTCTCTGCTGTTTCCCGGCGCGCCGGTGCGCGGCTATGATACCGGGCCGGGTAACATGCTGATGGATGCGTGGATCTGGCGCAAGCTGGGTAAACCTTTTGATAAAGACGCCGTGTGGGCGAGCGGCGGCAGCGTTGTCCTTCCGCTGCTGCAGAGTATGCTAAGCGATCCTTATTTCGCCGCTCCCGCGCCGAAGAGTACCGGGCGGGAGTATTTCAACTATGGCTGGCTTGAGTGCCACCTTGCCCGTTTCCCGGCGCTGGACCCGCGCGATGTTGAAACTACACTGGTGGAGCTAACGGCGGTGACCATCGCGGAGCAGGCCCTGCTGTGCGGCGGCTGCGAGCGGCTGCTGGTCTGCGGCGGCGGCAGTCGTAATCCGCTGCTGATGGCACGGCTGTCGGCCTTGCTGCCGGGCACGGAGGTGACGACCACCGACGAGGCGGGTATTAGCGGTGATGATATGGAGGCGCTGGCCTTCGCCTGGCTGGCCTGGCGCACGATTGCCGGCCTTCCCGGAAACTTGCCGTCGGTCACTGGCGCGTCGCAGCCCAGCGTGCTGGGGGCCATTTTCCCCGCCAATCCGCGGCAGAATCGGAGTTAACTGAATTTACCTGACGCTGCCTGCCGTTAGACTCCGGGGGGAGGGGCGGATTTTCGCCCTTTCTGACCAGGACCGTCTCGGGAAAAACTAATGAAAAAAATTGTTATTGCCTGTCTGCCCGCGCTGCTTGCCGGGTGTAGTTATTACAACCAGTTTGTTGAACGTATGAACACAGATACGCTGGAGTATCAGTGTGATGAGAAACCGCTCAGCGTTAAGCTCAACCAGCCGCGGCAGGAGGTAAGCTTTGTCTATGACGATAAAGTCCATACGCTGACGCAGGGGCTTTCCGCCTCCGGCACCCGCTATACCGACGGAATTTATGTATTCTGGTCGAAGGGCGAGAGCGCAACGGTCTATAAACGCGACCGCGTCGTGCTCGATAACTGTCAGCTCCAGAATCCCCAGCGTTGAGATTTTCGCAGGCGGGGCGCACAATAGCCCCACCTGTTCCTAACCTTCGCTAACGCTATGTCTGATAACGAACAATTGCAGCAAATCGCCCATTTGCGCCGTGAGTACACCAAAGGCGGTTTACGCCGCGCCGATCTCCCCGCCGAACCGCTTTCTCTTTTTGAACGCTGGCTGGGGCAGGCGTGCGAAGCCCGGCTTGCCGATCCTACCGCCATGGTGGTGGCGACGGTGGATGAATCCGGGCAGCCTTATCAGCGCATCGTCTTGTTAAAGCATTACGATGAGCGCGGGCTGGTCTTTTATACCAATCTGGGCAGCCGCAAAGCGCAGCAGATTGAACATAACCCGGCAATCAGCCTGCTTTTCCCCTGGCATATGCTGGAGCGGCAGGTCATGGTCGTCGGTAAGGCCGAGCGTCTCTCGACGCTGGACGTCATCAAATATTTCCATAGCCGACCCCGCGACAGCCAGATTGGCGCCTGGGTTTCTCAGCAATCCAGCCGCATTTCGGCACGCGGGATTCTGGAAAGCAAATTCCTTGAGCTTAAGCAGAAATTTCAGCAGGGCGAAGTTCCTCTGCCCAGTTTCTGGGGCGGCTATCGCGTCAGTATTGAGCAGATGGAGTTCTGGCAGGGGGGCGCGCACCGTCTTCACGACCGTTTTCTCTACCAGCGCGATAACGGTGGGTGGAAAATCGATCGCCTCGCACCCTGATCCCTGAAAAATGTTGCGCTTAGCGCTGGTGCTCGAAGTGCTGGCGCTTTATTCTATTCTCCCCCTGAAAGGGTTTTCGCATCTGGCGAAAAGTCGTGTACCGGCTAAGGTGCAGTCGTTTTATACATGGAGAATTGGATGGCTAGCAGTAACTTGATTAAACAATTGCAAGAGCGGGGCCTTGTGGCTCAGGTGACGGACGAGGAAGCGTTAGCAGAGCGACTGGCGCAAGGCCCGATCGCGCTCTATTGCGGCTTCGATCCTACCGCTGACAGCTTGCATTTGGGGCATCTTGTTCCATTGTTATGCCTGAAACGCTTCCAGCAGGCAGGGCATAAACCTGTGGCGCTGGTCGGCGGCGCAACCGGTCTGATTGGCGACCCGAGCTTTAAAGCCGCTGAGCGTAAGCTCAACACCGAAGACACCGTGCAGGAGTGGGTGGATAAAATTCGCAAACAGGTCGCGCCGTTCCTCGACTTTGATTGCGGTGATAACTCCGCCATTGCCGCCAACAACTATGACTGGTTCGGCAGCATGAACGTGCTGACCTTCCTGCGTGATATCGGCAAACATTTCTCCGTCAACCAGATGATCAACAAAGAAGCGGTGAAGCAGCGTCTTAACCGTGACGATCAGGGCATCTCGTTTACCGAATTCTCCTATAACCTGCTGCAGGGCTATGACTTCGCCTGCCTGAATAAACTGCATGGCGTCGCCCTGCAGATTGGCGGTTCGGACCAGTGGGGGAACATCACGTCCGGTATCGACCTGACCCGTCGTCTGCACCAGAATCAGGTATTCGGTCTGACCGTTCCGCTGATCACCAAAGCCGACGGCACCAAATTCGGTAAAACCGAAGGCGGCGCGGTATGGCTCGATCCGAAGAAAACCAGCCCGTACAAATTCTACCAGTTCTGGATCAACACTGCTGATGCGGACGTTTACCGCTTCCTGAAGTTCTTCACCTTTATGGATATTGAAGAGATCAATGCCCTGGAAGAAGAAGACAAGAACAGCGGTAAAGCGCCGCGCGCGCAGTACGTGCTGGCCGAGCAGGTCACGCGCCTGGTTCACGGCGAAGAAGGGCTGGTAGCGGCAAAACGCATCACCGAGAGCCTGTTTAACGGCAACCTGAGCGATCTGAGCGAGGCCGATTTCGAGCAGCTGGCGCAGGATGGCGTTCCGATGATTGAGATGGAAAAAGGCGCAGACCTGATGCAGGCG
>NZ_HE578945.1:1354631-1366664 GCF_000321045.1 Phytobacter massiliensis JC163 | reverse complement strand
GCGCAGACCTGATGCAGGCGCTGGTGGATTCCGAACTGCAGCCGTCCCGCGGCCAGGCGCGTAAAACCATCGCCTCTAACGCTGTAACCATCAACGGTGAGAAACAGTCGGACCCGGAATACTTTTTCCAGGATAGCGATATCCTGTTTGGCCGTTACACGCTGTTGCGCCGTGGTAAGAAGAACTACTGCCTGATTTGCTGGAAATAACGCAAGGGCAGGTTATGTAGCCCGGAGAAGGCGTTTAGGTACTCGAACCGGTAAAGGGAGTGAGAAATCACTCCCTTTTTTGTCTCAGAGGCCTTCTTCTTGCAATGCCGCTGCAACCGCCGGGCGGGCAGCCACGCGCTGCATCCAGGCGTTAATATGGCCGTTAGCCGGCAAATTCAGCTTCAGGGCCACGGCCCAGCGCATGACCGTAAACAGATAGGCATCGGCAATCGAGAAATGCTCGCCGTTGATCCACTCGCGGCTGGCCAGCGCATCGTCTACATACTGAAATTTCTTTTCCAGCTGCGCGCGTACGGCGGGCTTGAACTCGTCCGGCGTGTCCGGGCGGAACAGCGGCGTAAAGCCTTTATGCAGTTCGGTGCCGACAAAGTTAAGCCACTCCAGCGTCCGGTAGCGGGTCATGTTGCCCACCGGGGCCAGCAGCTGGCTCTCAGGCGCATTATCTGCGGCGTATTGCATGATCGCCACGCCTTCGGTCAGCAGCGCGCCGTCGTCCAGCAGCAGCGCAGGTACCTGGCCTTTCGGGTTGATAGCAAAATAATCATCGCCGTTTTCCAGACGCTTTTTCGCTAAGTCGACGCTCATAAGCTCACATGTTTTACCCGTTTCACGTAAAACAATGTGGGAGGCCAGCGAGCAGGCACCCGGTTTATAAAACAGTTTCATTCGTCACTCCTTTTAGCTGAAATCCACAACAGGTTATGCCGTAAGGCGATAAAAAAAGCCGTTAACTAAAAGTTAACGGCTTCTTATGCAAGCAAATGTGATTACGCGGCGGCGGTCTCAGAATTCGCGTCTTTCGCGTCGCTGAGCGTCATGCGGTTAAGCTTCGGCGCTGCCAGAATCATCAGCACGGCGATTACCGCAGTCACGATACCAATCTGCAGGAAGACGTGGCCGTAGACATCCAGGGACATCAGCGGGTCGGTGACGTTTTCCGGGATGGCCATCTGGTTAGCGACATAGCCCGCGATAATATTCGCGCCAGCGGTAGTCAGGAACCAGCTGCCCATGATGAAGCCCATCAGGCGCTGCGGAACCAGCTGCGCGACCATTGCCAGGCCGAGGCCGGAAATCATCAGCTCGCCGATACTCTGCAGGCCGTAGCTTGCTACCAGCCAGCCAATGGAGACGATACCGGCATCGGAGGCGAATTTCGCGCCCAGCGGCAGGATCAGGAACGCGCCGGAGCAGAGCACCATACCGATAGCAAACTTATGCGGCATCGGCAGGGTATCACCCATCTTGTTATAGATTGCGGCCAGAATCGGGCTGCCGATAATGATCCAGAACGGGTTCAGTGCCTGGAACTGCTCAGGCTCGAACGTCAGGCCCAGCAGGGTATGCTCAACGTTACGAATCGCAAAGAAGTTCAGCGAGGTCGGCATCTGGCTATAAAGCACGAAGAAGACGATAGCCTGCAGCATCAGAATAAAGGCAACGACCATTTTACGACGCGCCGCGCCCTGCAGGGTAAAGGTCTCTTTAGCAAAAATGCAGACGATAGCCAACGCGACAACGCCCAGCACCATGCGTGCGATGCCCTGGTTGTGCAGCAGCCAGGTCGCAACGGCAACCAGCACGACGACGCCCACTATGGTTGCCAGCAGATATTTCATACGCACCGGCGCAAAGTCCGGTTTTGAACCGTAGTCTTTCACCCAGCGTTTGCAGAAGGCGAAGTTGATGATGGTGATCACCAGGCCAACAACGCTCAGGGCGAAGGCGGTACTCCAGCCATAACGCGCGGCCAGCCACGGCGTCGCCAGCATGGAGAAGAAAGAGCCGACGTTAACTGCCATGTAATACATGGTAAAAGCGCCGTCCAGACGCGGGTCGTCTTTGGCATAGCAGGTTGACAGCAGGGAAGAGGGGTTGGCTTTAAACAGGCCGTTACCGACGGCAATAGCCGCCATGCCCATATATACAATGCCTGCATCGTGACCGGACCAGGCCACCAGCCCGTAACCAACCGCCAGCACAATCGCACCCAGCATAATCACGCGCTTGGTGCCTAATACTTTATCGCCAAGCCAGCCGCCGATAGCGACCAGACCATAGACCAGGGCGCTAAAGGAGGAAAACAGCGTAATGGAGTCGGCTTCTGACATCCCCAGTTGCTTGACCAGATAAACGGCCATGATCCCCTGCAGGCCGTAGAAACCGAAACGTTCCCACAGTTCAATAGAGAAGATCAGATAGAACGCTCTCGGTTGTTTGAAGGCGTTAAGGCTAACGCTTTCCGTTGGTTTGTTGTTTGCAGTCGACACAAATACCTCTTTTTTTACATCCCGTATTAACCGGGTGATTCGAGACGTGATGCCCATTATTCATCACGTTTATAATTATTGCGGGAGGGAAAACGGCGGGTAATGTTGCTGATCCTGGCGGATGAGGCAAGGCTTTTGTCATATTCTGTTACATATCTTTCCGCCGATATTATCAACCGTAACGATAAATGTTATTCAGAGTTAAATTTTGCTGCGCCATGGAATGTAGTTTTTTTCACTAACATAAGCCGTGGTGCTGCGGGATTCGGTTATATGTTCTGCTAATATCGCCGCGAGGCAGTTAATCAGCCTGGTCTGCTTTCAATTTATGGACTTATATGTTGGTAATGAGGCCTGATTACGTGCGACTTACGGTCTGGAAAGTCAACAAAAAACAATTTTGCAACATTATAGTTGCAGCATGGTAATAATAGCGCGTTGTTAGAATTTTTTTGTCATAAAAAAACTATTATTGCCGTTAAAAGCTAATAAGCAAAAGATAATATGTCCGATCTCGCTTACCGATCGAATAATCCACGGGGGATTTTTTCCTCTGCCAGCTGATAATAGCAGATGAAATAGACGGGGATTGCTGTCAGACTTTTCGGTATTAACCAAACGGAGAATAAAAGTATGAATTTGCATCAGTGGCTTAACGCACTGCATATCTTTACGGCCATCATCTGGACTGGCGGCATACTGGTTATGGCAGTGGCTGCCGGCTGGTGCGCGCGTACTGCTGGCAGCAACGGCAATGCGGCTACGGCCCTGGCCGCCGACATTCGCGGCTGGAGCCGCCGGGTCACGACGCCCGCGATGGCGGTGATGTGGCTTATGGGGCTGGCCATGGTGGTGGCGCACGGGCAGTTTCCCCATGCGTGGCTGATTATCAAACTGCTGCTGGTGGTGCTGCTCTCAGCCGTTCACGGCATTCTCTCCGCAACGCTGCGCCGGTTTGCCGGTGACGAGGGCAGAAGCCTGTCCGGCTTAGCCCGCAACGCCACCCCTGTGATTGTGGTGGCCGTGGCGGCGATTATTCTGCTCGCCGTCTTCCGCCCTTTTTAAGCGTCGGTTTTATCCTCGTATTCACACAGGTCTTCAATAATGCATGAGCCGCAGCGCGGCTTACGGGCGATACAGGTGTAACGCCCGTGCAGAATCAGCCAGTGGTGGCAGTCGACCTTAAACTCCGCCGGGACGACGGCAAGCAGCTTCTCTTCAACCTGCTCGACGTTTTTGCCCGGCGCGAATCGGGTACGATTGCAAACGCGGAATATATGCGTATCGACAGCAATGGTCGGCCAGCCGAAAGCGGTGTTCAGCACCACATTGGCGGTTTTACGCCCCACGCCCGGCAGCGCCTCCAGCGCTGCTCTGTCTTCCGGCACTTCGCCGCCATGTTTCTCCAGCAGAATGCGACAGGTTTTAATGACGTTTTCCGCTTTGGTATTAAAAAGGCCGATAGTTTTGATATAGCCTTTGAGCCCTTCAACGCCCAGTTCCAGTATCGCCTGCGGCGTGTTAGCCATCGGATAGAGCAGGGCGGTGGCCTTATTCACGCTGACGTCGGTCGCCTGCGCAGAGAGCAGGACGGCAATCAGCAGTTCAAACGGCGAAGTGAAGTTCAGTTCGGTCGTCGGGTGCGGGTTGTTATCCCGCAGGCGGGTAAGGATCTCCCGCCGCTTTAATTTGTTCATCAGGCCTTCCCGGGCACGGTGTTGACCGCGTCGCGGCTTTGCGCGGCGGCACGGCGTTTCTTCGTTTTTTCATCAATAAGGTATTTAACGGCGAGCAGCATCCCTAATCCGATAAACGCGCCGGGCGGCAGCATCGCCAGCAGGAATGACGCGTCAGCATGGAACACCTCGATGCGCAGCACTTTCGCCCAGCTCCCCAGCAGGCTATCCGCACCGTCAAAAAGGGTGCCGTTGCCAAGGATCTCGCGCATCGACCCCAGGGTAAACATGGTGCAGGTGGCACCCATGCCGATGGCAAACCCGTCAAGGGCTGACATTGCAGGGTTGTTTTTTGCGGCGAACGCCTCGGCGCGCCCGACGACAATACAGTTGGTCACAATCAGCGGAATAAAGATCCCCAGCGACTGGTAAAGACCAAAGGCGTAGGCGTTGATCAACATCTGCACGATGCTGACCACCGAGGCGATAATCATCACATAGATAGGAATACGGATTTCGGAGGGCGTCCAGCGACGTACCAGCGAGACGGTGAAGTTCGTTAATGTCAGCACCAGGGTGGTGGCCAGGCCAAGACCGAGCGCGTTTGTGGCGGTAGAGGTCACCGCAAGGAGCGGGCACAAACCTAGCAGCTGCACCAGCGCGGAGTTGTTTTTCCACAGCCCCTGTACAATAACTTCTTTCACTTGACTCATTCTTCTTCTCCACATGCCGTCAGGCTGGAAAGCTGCCCCGGGAGTTGAGGGGCGAACAATCCCGCCCGCTTCACGGCGTTGACCACCGCGCGTGGGGTAATCGTGGCACCCGTGAATTGATCAAATTCGCCGCCGTCTTTTTTTACCGCCCAGCGACTGTCATTCGCATCGCCGATCTTCTTCCCGGTAAAATGGGTGATCCAGTCACTCACGCGCAGATCGATTTTATCCCCAAGACCGGGGGTTTCGTGATGTTCCGTTACCCGCGTGCCGAGGATGGTGCCATTAAAATCGCTGCCGACCAGCAGCTGAATCGCGCCGGAATAGCCGTCCGGGGCGGTCGCTTCCATTACCACCGCGACCGGCGTGCCATCCTGCCGGGCAATATAGACTTTATGCTGACCTTTGCCCAGCGCGGGGGCATCCACCAGATAGCAGCTCTGCTGCAGCGCATTATTATAGAGGCTGGAGGGCAGAACCTGTTCAAATAGCGCCTTTTGTTGCAGTACCGCCTGATCGGCAATTGTCGAACGGGTCAGCTGATGAATCGCTGCCGTCATGCCGGTTGACGCGGCGGCGAACAGCGCCAGCGTGACCCCGTGTTTACGCATCGTTTCTAACATGGCGGCTCCTTAACGATGTCCGTAGACGCGCGGACGCGTAAAGTAGTCGATAAGCGGCACGGTAATATTCGCCAGCAGTACGGCGAAGGCGACGCCGTCCGGGTAGCCGCCAAAACTGCGGATAAGCCAGACCAGCAGCCCCGCCAGCGCGCCGAATAGCAGACGGCCTTTGTTTGTCGTCGAGGCGGTTACCGGGTCGGTGAGAATAAAAAATGCCCCCAGCATGGTGGCGCCGGAAAGCAGATGAATCTGTGGCGTGACCAGCGTTTGCGGCGACAGCAGCCATCCCAGCGTGGCGCAGAGAGCCAGCGTCAGCAGGAAACTCACCGGAATATGCCAGCGGATAGCGCCGGTGCGCAGCAAAAGCAGGCCGCCGAGCAGATAGCCGATATTAACCCACTGCCAGCCAAGCCCTGCAAGCACGCCGCCGTAAATGGGGTATTGCATGATTTCCGCTGCCGGATGCCCGGCGTGCAGCGAGGTTTTAAAGGTGTCCAGCGGGGTGGCCTGGCTTACGCCATCAATTCCCATCCGCAGGCTATCCATGGTCTGCCCGGCAGCGGCGTGACCGCTAAAGATAATTTGCACAGCGTCAGACAGCCCCGGTACGGTGCGGGCAATTTCGAAGGGCGGCAGCCAACTGGTCATCTGCACCGGAAACGAAATCAGTAGCACCACATAGCCGATCATCGCCGGGTTAAAGGGGTTATGCCCCAGCCCGCCATAGAGCTGCTTGGCGATGATCACGGCGAAGACCGTACTCAGCACCACCATCCACCAGGGGGCGAAAGGTGGAATACTGATAGCCAACAACAGGCCGGTGAGCAGGGCGGAATTATCCGCCAGAATCGCGCTAACCTGCTGTTTACGCAGGCGTAAAACCAGCGCTTCCGCAGCCAGCGCGCTGATGATGCCAAGGATAAGTTGTATCAGCGTTCCCCAGCCAAAAAACCAGAACTGCGCCGCAATACCGGGAAGGGTCGCGAGCACGACCAGCAGCATTATCCTTGAGGTCTGGCGCTGGTTATGGGTATAAGGGGAACTTGCAATTCTGAAAACCATTTAATCCTCGTTAACGGTTTGCTGTGCGGCTTTTTTAGCCTGAACCCGGGCAATAGCCGCTGCGACTGCCGCTTTCCGGGGATCGTCACCGGCGGCGGGCGCAGACGCCGCTGACTGCTGCTGTAACTTCTTCGCCTTCGCGCGGGCAATGGCCGCTTCAACCGCCGCTTTGCGCGGGTCTACCGCGTCGGCGGGCTCGACGGCTGGCGTCTGCGCCGCCGCGGCCTGCTTCTTCGCCTTTGCGCGGGCAATAGCGGCTTCTACCGCCGCTTTGCGCGGGTCTACCGCATCGGCGGGCTCGGCGGCTGGCGTCTGCGCCGCCGCGGCCTGCTTCTTCGCTTTCGCGCGGGCAATTGCGGCTTCTACTGCCGCTTTGCGTGGGTCTACCGCGTCGGCGTGCCCGGCGGATGCTGCCGCAGCGAGCGCGGCGGCCTCCTGTTTTTTTGCCTTCGCGCGGGCGATGGCGGCTTCAACCGCCGTTTTACGCGGGTCCACCGGTTCAGCGGTGACCGCCGCAGGGGGCTCCAGCGCTTCGGCCTGCTGTTTCTTTGCTTTGGCGCGGGCGATGGCGGCTTCTACTGCGGCTTTGCGCGGGTCCGTCTGGGCTGCGGCGTTTTCGCTGGCGGCCTTCTCTGCCTGACGGGCGCGGGCCTGGGCTTTGCGCGCTTCGCGGGCGGCAATGACTTCGCTGTTATCCGGTTTGCTGCCTGCCTGAATCACAATCGGTTCAGCAGCGGCAGCCTGTTTTTCGCGCACGCGAGCCAGCGCCGCGTTAATCGCCTGCTGATCCTGGGCCGCCGGCTGCACCGTAGCCTGCTTATGACGCTCGGCGCGGGCGATTTTCTCCCGCTCAAGGCGCGCCTGTCGTGCTTCAAAGCGGGCTTTGGCTTCCGCGTTGCGCTTTTCTTCCTCGGCGATGGCGTAGATTTCAGCCTTTTCCTGGCGGAAATACTGCACCAGCGGAATATTGCTTGGACAGACCCAGGCGCAGGCGCCGCATTCGATACAGTCGGCCAGATTATAGGCCGTCGCTTTATCGTGCTGCTGGCCTTTGCTGAACCAGTAAAGCTGCTGCGGCAACAGGTCCGCCGGGCAGGCGTCGGCGCAGGCGCTGCAACGAATGCAGCCTTTTTCTTCCGCCTGTTCGCCCATCTCCTCCGCAGAGGGGGCAAGCAGGCAGTTGGTGATCTTCACGACAGGCACATCCAGCCAGGGCAGGGTAAAGCCCATCAGTGGGCCGCCCATAATCACCAGCTGATTGGCGGAGGGACAAAAACCAGCCTGCTCAAGCAGATGGCTAACCGGCGTACCCAGGCGCGCCCAGACGTTACCCGGCTGGCTGACGCTCTCGCCGGTCAGCGTGACCACGCGTTCAGTCAGCGGTTCACCGTCGATCACCGCGCGCTTTATCGCGTAGGCGGTGCCGACGTTCTGCATCAGCACGCCGATATCCGACGAACGGCCGCCGTGGGGCACCTGCTTCCCGGTCAGGATCTGCGTCAGCTGCTTCGCCCCGCCGGAAGGGTATTTGGTGGGAATGACTCTGAGCTGAATATCATGGCAGCCCGCCAGCACCGCCCGCAGCATGGAGATGGCCTGCGGTTTGTTATCTTCGATGCCGATCAGCGTCTGGCGCGGCTGCAGAACGTGCATCAGGATGCGCACGCCTTCAATAATTTGCGCCGCGCACTCCTGCATCAGACGGTCGTCGGCAGTGATATAAGGCTCGCATTCAGCCGCGTTGATGATGAGTGTTTCAATGCGATCGCCGCCGCTTTTAAGCTTTGACGCGGTGGGGAAGCCCGCGCCGCCCAGCCCGGCCACGCCGAACTGGTGAATACGCTCAATCAGGCTCTCCCGGTCATGAGAGCGATAGTCGCTCCAGCCGTCACGCTCAATCCAGCGGTCTTCGCCATCGGCATCAATAATGACGCTCAATTCAGGCAGGGCTGAGGGGTGCGCGGTGGAGTGGGGCGCTATCGCCGCCACGATGCCGGAAGTGGGCGCGTGAACAGGCAGCATGCGGCCACGTCCGCGGGTCAGCGGCTGACCGCGCAGCACGCGATCGCCAGCCTGCACGCACAGTTCGCCCTCAGCGCCAATGTGCTGCTTAAGCGGCATCACAAAACGCGTCGCCAGCGGAAGCTGGCGCAGCGGCGTACCGTTAGACTGCGTTTTCATTTCGGGCGGATGGATGCCGCCGTGAAAATCCCACAGTTTATCTTTGCGAAAAGCGGAAAATAACTTAAGCATGTTGTTCCACGGGGATATTACGTACAGGGATCGTCTGTAAATCCCATTTCCAGCTGGCGGTGGTCGCCTCGACCGGGCGCAGCTCAATACAGTGAGTGGGGCACGGATCGACACAAAGGTTGCAGCCGGTGCAGAGATCGCTCATCACCGTGTGCATGGCGCGCGTGGCACCGACAATCGCGTCCACAGGGCAGGCCTGAATACACTTGGTGCAGCCAATGCAGTTGTTTTCATCGATAACCGCCAGCATTCGTACCGGCTCCTGCGCAACGGCGTCGCCATCTATAGGCTGCGGTTCGACGTTAAGCGTTTCGGCGAGTTTGAGCATCACCGCTTCGCCGCCGGGGGCGCAACGGTTAATGTTTTCACCATTCAGACCGACCGCTTCCGCATAGGGGCGACAGCCGGGGTAACCGCACTGGCCGCACTGGCTTTGCGGCAGCAGGGCATCGATTTTTTCTACAATAGGGTCGTCTTCCACCGCGAAACGGCGAGAGGCGTAGCCCAGCATGATGCCAAAAAACAGCCCGAGCACGCTCAGGGCGGCGATGGCTATCCAGATTGCATTCATTACAGCTTCACCAGACCACTAAAGCCCATAAAGGCCAGAGACATAAGACCGGCGGTAATCAGCGCGATGGCGTTACCGCGAAATGGCGCAGGCACATCGGCGACAACGAGGCGTTCGCGGATGGCGGCAAACAGCACCATAACCAGAGAGAACCCGACGGCGGCTGAAAAGCCGTACAGCGCGGATTGCAAAAAGTTATGCCCAAGATTGATATTGAGCAAAGGCACGCCAAGCACCGCACAGTTAGTGGTGATAAGCGGCAGGAAGATGCCCAGCAGCCGGTAGAGCGCGGGGCTGGTTTTTCGTACCACCATTTCGGTGAACTGCACCACAACGGCGATGACCAGGATAAAGGCCAGGGTGCGCAAATAGACCAAATCCAGCGGGATCAGCAGCCAGTTATCGATAACCCATGCGCAGACAGAGGCCAGCGTGATAACAAAGGTTGTGGCGAGCCCCATCCCCATCGCGGCTTCGAGTTTTTTCGAAACGCCCATGAACGGGCACAGGCCAAGAAATTTCACCAGGACGAAATTATTGACCAGAACGGTTCCGATAAAGAGCAGCAGATAGTCTGTCATGTGTTGGCCTGCAATAAAAAAAGCCGCCTATTATCTGCTAAATAGCAGCGGGCGACAACTGGTTAACTGTAAGGTTATTACGGGTTGACGAAGGTCGCTTTGACCCTTTGAGACCGTTTGAAATAGGGGACAAACAGCGCGGCGGCAAGCAGGGCGAACAGTAACTGGCGCACCGCCAGCATGTCGGAGATTTCTGAGAAAGCGAACACTTTCAGCGCCAGCAGCAGCGAAACCAGCAGCCAGATAATATAGTGCTTGATAACACTGTGGCGGCGTTTAAAGAAGGCGATAACCAGCCACAGCGTGTAATACCAGATGCCCAGCGCCAGAGCAAAAGAGAGCGACCAGATAAAGAGCGTCGTCAGCGGCAGCTTTCCGGCCGCGGCAAGAATCTGGGGCGCCTGCAACGCCGCCACATAGATCACGTTTAGCGTTCTGCTCAACAGTGAAACCAGCAACCAGGCCAGCGGCGCCAGCAACCAGCCGCTGATGCGTTGTGCAGGAAGTGATGTCATGCTTTTTCCCCGAAGACGGCAAATGATAACGGCCGACGAGTATAAAGCATTATGCGCTGAACGCCACCGGCGTTATTGCACGTAATGCCAGACGGATTTCGGTACGCAGCCGATATCGAACAATCTTCCGCCGGAAACCAGCTCTGCACGACGATGATCCGCCGCGCGGTACATATTGATGATCTCAGTATTATCAGTCAGCGTGTAGTTCAGGTGGTCGAATAATTTTTCCAGACTTTCAAGCGAGCTGATTTTACGAAATTTTAATAAATAGTCCTGAACAGTCATGTTAAGCGTTATCCCTATAAATAAAAGGCGGTAATAGATTCGCGGGTTATACCCGTCATACTTCAGGTTGCATGTGCGTTGGCAATACCCGGCCCATCCCTGGGCCTCGCCCTGACGGGCGCTTTGAAGCGTTCAAATTCGTTCCAGACGAATTTGTTACTGCGTCGCCGCCTTCCTGCAACTCGAATTATTTTGGGTATATATTCGTTCAAATAATAAACGGCCTGCACTGCACGCAGGTTGACGTTGCATGCGCAGCCCTTTAATTGAGAACATTTTAAGAATGAGTCGGGTGCCAGAACAGCACCCGCCCCGAAGATTAACGCGCTTCGCCACGGCTGGCAATACGCCGCGCACCTTAAAAATCAGGGGGCGCTACGCCGATGTCGCAGATTATTTTTTCTGCGCGACAATACTCTGCTCAGGCGGCTGATAATTATCTATATGGCTGGCGAAGACCAAAAGAAGGGTTGAAACACCTAGTACAACCCAGCCGGTTAATTCAATGATCCGATTGATAATGGTAGCCATAACCTTTACTACTCCCTTTAAACTGGCCCCAGGATGGTAGCGTCGCTTTTGCGCACCGACAAGGTGCCTGGGTGCGTTTTCAGCCTAATCCGTATCTTTCACGCTGTAAAAGACGAGAAAAGAGACAGCGGAGAGCTTTTACGCCAGCATGGCGGTTGTGACAGTCGTTAAGATGGTGTGAAATGTCCTTTCCAGAGACGAGAGGGCGCTTTATGAATGACAATATCCGCGTTGGACTGATTGGCTACGGCTACGCCAGCAAAACTTTTCACGCGCCGCTGATTGACGGCACGCCGGGCATGACGCTGGCGGCGATTTCCAGCAGCGATGCGGCAAAAGTTCAGGCTGACTGGCCCGCCGTGCCGGTTGTGTCACAGCCTAAGCACCTGTTTAACGACCCCAAAATTGACCTGATTGTTATTCCCACCCCAAACGATACCCATTTCCCGCTGGCAAAAGCGGCTCTTGAGGCGGGCAAGCATGTGGTGGTGGATAAGCCTTTTACCGTGACACTGTCACAGGCGCGGGAGCTTGATGCGCTGGCGAAAAGCTGCGGGCGTCTGCTTTCGGTGTTCCATAACCGCCGCTGGGATAGCGATTTCCTGACCCTGAAAGCCATTCTGGCCGATGGCGCGCTGGGGGAAGTCACCTATTTCGAATCACATTTCGATCGCTACCGCCCTTGAAATCCGCCAGCGCTGGCGCGAGCAGGCAGGCCCT
>NZ_HE578945.1:1350010-1354163 GCF_000321045.1 Phytobacter massiliensis JC163 | reverse complement strand
CGATCTGGCACCGCATTTACTGGACCAGGCGGTCAACCTGTTTGGCTTACCGGTCTCTCTGACGGTCGATCTGGCGCAGCTGCGCCCCGGCGCGCAGGCGACAGACTATTTCCATGCGGTGCTCTCTTACCCGCAGCGGCGTGTAGTGCTCCACGGCACGATGCTGGCGGCGGCGGAGTCGGCACGTTATATCGTCCACGGTACCCGTGGCAGCTATGTAAAATTTGGCCTCGATCCGCAGGAAGAGCGGTTAAAGAGCGGGGCGAAGCTGCCGCAGGAGGACTGGGGATACGATATGCGTGACGGCGTGGTTACCCGCGTAGAGGGTGAAGACCGCACCGAAGAGACCTGGCTCACCGTGCCGGGCAACTATCCGGCCTATTATGCGGCTATCCGCGATGCCCTGAACGGCAGCGGAGAGAACCCGGTGCCGGCAAGCCAGGCTATTAAAATAATGGAACTGATTGAGCTTGGGATTGAATCGGCGAAGCACCGGGCTACGCTGAGCCTGACCTGAAAAGCGAGCCTCCCGGATGCGCCTTATTCGGGCTACAACCCAAACGTAGCCCGGGTAAGGCGCAAGCCGCACCCGGGATAACGCTTACCCCTGAGCAACTTTTTCCCTGAGCGCCTGTTTTTCCGCCTGGCTAAGAAACGCTATCTCCAGGCCGTTAATTTGCGCCTGACGGATCTGCTCGCGGCTTAATCCCGCGGCTGGCGCGGCGTGATGATACTCGTGGCCGATATCCACCCCCTGTACCGCCGGGTCGTCGGTATTGATCGAGGCCAGCACGCCCTGCTCAAGGAACGTTTTCAGTGGATGGCGTGCCAGGGAGGGCACCGTGCTGGTTTGAATATTCGACGTCAGGCACGACTCAATGCCGATACGCTGTTCAGCCAGAAACGCCATCAGGGCCGGATCCTCTACGGCCTTCACGCCGTGGCCGATGCGTTCCGCCCCCAGTTCGCGTATCGCCTGCCAGATACTCTCTGGGCCTGCCGCTTCCCCGGCATGCACGGTAATATGCCAGCCCGCATCGCGGGCGCGGTTGAAGTGAGGCAGAAACAGGCTGCCGGGAAAGCCCAGTTCATCGCCCGCCAGATCGAGGGCGGTAATCGCCTCCCGGTGCGCCAGCAACGCCTCCAGCTCCTGCAGACAGGCCGCTTCGCCAAAGGTGCGGCTCATAATACCGATAAGGCGGGCCTCGACGCCGAACGCTTTGCTGCCTTCGCGCACCCCGGCAATGACCGCCTCAACAACCCCTGCGACCGGCAGGTTGTGGGCCATCGCCATATAGCCCGGCGAAAAGCGTAGCTCCACATAATGCAGGCCGTTACGCGCCGCATCTTCCATATTTTCAAACGCTACGCGGCGGCAGGCTTCCAGTGAGCCAAGCACTTTCACCCCCCAGTCCAGTTTGGCGAGAAAACTGACCAGGTCAGGCTCATTTTTGGTGACCTGAACATGCTCAAGCAGCGCGTCTAAGGTTTGTGCGGGAAGAGGGAGGTTAAACTCGCGGCCAAGATCGAGAATAGTTTGCGCCCGGATGTTGCCGTCCAGGTGGCGATGAATATCGGTTAAAGGCAGGTTAGTATCAATCATGGTCGCACTCTTTTTTCAGCTAAAGTGCGATCTATTATAAGAATAATTGTCATTAAAAAGCTATGTTGCGCAAAATGATAATGTTTTGCGCAACACAGGCGTTAACGCACCGCCCGAATACCGGCGATCAGCCGCGCCACACCTTGCGCCAGTTTTTGCCGGGGACAGCCGGCATTCAGGCGGATAAACGTTCGGTACGGCTCGCCGTAAGTGGCCCCGGGCATAATTGCCACTTTTTGTTGCGTGATCAGGTTTTGTTGCAGCGCCCGATCGTCGATCCCCAGTAAAGAGAGATCAATCCATGCAAGATAGGTGGCCTGGGGCATCCGCCAGTTAAGCTCGGGAAACGCCTGATTAAGCTCATCGGCAACAAACTGGAGGTTGTCCTGTAGATAGCGGCGCAGGGCGTCGAGCCAGGGCGCGCCCTGCTCGTAGGCTGCGATATGCGCTACCAGCGCCAGTACGGCAGGCGATGAGAGGCCATCTCTGCCTTTCAGCGCCGCAAGATAGCCGGCCCGGGCATCCGCCTCGGCGATATACCCGTAAGCGCCGGTTAAGGCAGGAATATTGAAACTTTTCGAGGCCGAGGTAAAAAGGGCCCACGGCCCACGCGCCACGTCGCACCAGGGCGTATGTGAATGCGCGCCCCAGGTCATGTCCATGTGAATCTCGTCGCTGATGACCCGGACATCGTACTGTTCGCACAGCCTCGCCATTTCACTCAGTTCCGCCCGCGTCCACACCTTACCGCTGGGGTTGTGCGGGCTGCAGAGCAGTAAAATGCGGTTTTCAGGCCGCGCCAGCGCCGCTTCCAGCGCCGCCATATCGCAAAACCAGCCGCTGTCGTTGTGCGTCAGCGGCACCGGAACACAGCGCCGCTGGTTGCTGCTGATGACATTGTAAAAGGCGTCATACGCTGGGGTGTGCACAACAACCCCTTCGCCGGGGCGCGACCACTGACGGATCATCTCCGCGACCATATAGATAACGGAAGGGCCGTATACCTGCGTTTCGCTGCTGGGGGTAACGCCGAAGCGGGTGGCAAACCAGTGCCGGGTCGCGTGGATAAACGCTTCATTCTGCCAGCGGCTGTAGCCGAGTACGCCATGTGCCAGGCGCTGCTGCATAGCGTCGATAACGCAGGGCGCGGTGGCAAAATCCATATCGGAGATGGTAAACGGCAGCAGATCGGCGTGCCCAAACCTGTCGGCCACGTAGTCCCACTGTGTACACCAGGTGCCGTGGCGATCGATGGTCTGCGAAAAATCAAACATCTCTCTTTCCTTTTACTGTCGCCCTTACCCCGGGTAAGGGCGAAAAGACTAAGCGTGCACCGAGTTCATCAGTTCGGTCATCTCATCTTTAACCGACTGGACCTGCGGACCAATCACCACCTGCAGGTTGTGCTGGTTAAGCTGGACGATGCCAATGGCCCGGTTGGCTTTCAGCGCGGCGCTATCGACAAGCGACATATCTTTCACCGACAGACGCAGGCGGGTGATGCAGTTATCCAGCGAAACGATGTTGTCCGCGCCGCCCAGCGCCGCAAGAATAGCCGGAACGTTATAGCCCGATTTGCCGGTAAGGCCGCCCACGCTTTTTTCAGCGGCGCTGGCAGTTTCGGTTTCCCGACCGGGCGTTTTAATATTGAAGCGCAAAATGGCGAAGCGGAAGATAGCGTAGTAAACCGCGAACCAGATGGCCGCGACCACCGGCACCAGATACCATTTTGTCGACAGCCCGTGCAAAATTCCGAATACCACAAAATCGATGACGTTGCCGTCAGTATTGCCGATAGTCACCCCTAATACCGCCATCACGGTGAAACCGAGCCCGGTAAGCAGGGCATGAATGGCATAGAGCACAGGCGCGACAAACAGGAACAGGAATTCCAGCGGTTCGGTGGTGCCGCCCACCACGCAGGCAATCACGCCGGAGATAAGCAACCCTTTAATTTTATGGCGATTCTCTGGTTTAGCACAGTGGTACATCGCCAGCGCCGCGCCGGGCAACCCGCCCAGAAACGCGGGCATTTTACCCTGTGACAGGAAGCGGGTAGCGCTTTCCGAAAAGCCCTGTGTCGTCGGGCAGCTCAGCTGCGCCTGGAAGATAGTCAGCGCGCCGCTCACGCTGTGGCCGCAGACATCCATCGTCCCGCCAGCTTCGGTAAAGCGAATTATCGCCACCAGAATGTGCTGCAGGCCGAATGGCAACAGCAGGCGCTCCCCGGTGCCGAAAATCATCGGGCCAAAATTACCGGCGCTGTTGATTATCTGCCCCAGCCCGTTGATCCCCATCGCAAACCACGGCCATACCAGCGGAATCACCAGCCCCACCAGCCCCATGACGACGCTGGTAATGATGGGCACAAAGCGCGTACCGCCGAAAAACGCCAGCGCGTCGGGCAGGCGGATCGTGTGAAAACGTTCATGCAGCGTCCAGATGATAATACCGGCGATAACCGCGCCCAGGATGCCGGTATCAATGGACTGAATGCCAATCACGTTCTGGATATTGTTCGCCTTCAGGATGGCGGCGTCGGTGGTAGGC
>NZ_HE578945.1:1345146-1349500 GCF_000321045.1 Phytobacter massiliensis JC163 | reverse complement strand
GTCAGCCAGAAATTGACGGCAAGGTTCATCACCGCATAGCCGACAAAGCCCGCAAAAGCGGCAACGCCTTTATTTTCCCGCGCCAGCCCTAGCGGAATAGCAATACAGAACATCACCGGCAAAAAGCTGAAGGCGAAGGAACCGACTTTGCCCATCCAGATAAAGATGGCCTGCAATAGCGGGTTGCCCAGCGCCGGGAGCAGGGTGATGACGCTGTGGCTACTGAGCGAACTGCCGATGCCAAGCATAATCCCGCAAAAGGAGAGCAGGGCGACAGGCAACATAAAGGTTTTTCCCAACTGCTGAAAAAATTCCCACAGGGAAATTTTCTGCTTTCTTTTCTCCGACATGCGGACTCCTGGTTTTCTGATAAGGATCAATGCAGCGAGAAGATAAAACGTTTTATCAAATTTTAGCGCGAGATAAATCACATAATTAAAGTAACCTATGGTTTATACATAGCAATATTGATAAATCGTTTTATCTACTTCGAAATCCTTTCTATGACAATGGCAAAAAAAATCACGATTAACGATGTCGCGCTGGCGGCCGGTGTCTCTGTCACAACGGTATCGCTGGTGCTCAGCGGCAAAGGTCGTATCTCCGCCCAGACCGGGCAGCGCGTGCATAATGCAATTGAGGAGCTTGGCTTTGTGCGCAACCGCCAGGCTTCGGCGCTGCGCGGCGGACAAACGGGCGTGATTGGACTGATCGTGAGCGATCTTGCCCAGGCGTTTTATGCTGAGACCACTTCCGGCCTGACCGAAGCGCTGGAGAGTGAAGGGCGCATGGTTTTTTTACTGCAGGGCGGGCGCGGCGGCGAACATATGCTGGCGCGGCTGAACACGCTGATAACCCAGGGCGTGGACGGCATTATTATCGCCGGATCGCCCGGCGAGGCGGGGGCGGCGCTTCGTGCCCGCGCGCAGGAGGCGGGCATACCGCTTATTTTCGCCTCGCGGGCCAACTATCCCGACGATAACGATACGGTACGCCCCGACAATATGCTGGCGGCGCAGCGGGTGACGGAGCATCTTATCGCGCAGGGGCATCAGCGAATTGCATGGGTAGGCGGCGAAAGCTCTTCGCTTATCCGGGCTGAGCGTGTGGGGGGCTATTGCGCCACGCTGTTGAAGTATGGCCTGCCGTTTCATAGCGAATGGGTGGCGGAGTGCGGCGCAAGCCAGAAACAGGCGGCGGAGGCGGTGCAGTCTCTGCTCAGCCTGAACCCCACCATTGATGCCATTGTCTGCTATAACGGGCTGACGGCGATCGGCGCCTGGTTTGGGCTGCTGCGGGCTGGCCGTCAGACCGGCACCGGGCTGGATCGCTTTTTCGAACAGCAGGTGGCGCTGGCGGCGTTTGCGGAGGCCCGTGAGCAGGGGCAGTATGACATTCCGGTCACCTGGGCCACCATTTCCGGGCGGGAGATGGGATACCTGCTGGCAGAGCGGATTTTACAGCGCGTGGACGATCCTGAGCGCGTGCTGCATCACGCGGTTTTACCGCCGGGGCTGGTGGTTGCGCCATAAAAAAGCCCCTCCGAAGAGGGGCTGATAATTACTGCTGCGGAACTGCCGGTGCGGCTGGTGGCGTTGCCGGCTCGCCCGTGGGCGGTACGGCAGGCTGCCCCGGTACGCCTGGCAGCGCTGGCATGGCGAACATGCCGATGAACTCTTCCAGCGGCATCTTCTGACCGTTCAGCGTCACCTGGCCGTTAGCGTACTGCAGGCTGGTGGTGATGGTATTGTTGTCCATGGTGGTGATGCGGAACATCTGGCCCATGGCCGCTAACCCTTTCACCTGCTGCTGAGCCAGCTTCTCAGCCTGATCCCCCTGATAGCCCTCAAGTTTCGCCACCTGAGTCATAAATTCGGTCGCCATATCAACCGGAATAGTCAGTTTGCTGTCGAGAGATTTTACGCTGCGATCCAGCTGGTCAGCCACGCTCTGCGGCGCAGCGGTAGCGGTGGCCGGATCTTTCAGGAACAGGGAGAGGTTGAAGGCCGTCTCACCTTTGCCATTTTTCCAGCTCAGCGGCGCAATCGTCACCACCGGCTCGCCTTTCAGCAGCAGCGGGAAGGCGCCGATAAACGCCTCCGTCACTTTCTGCTGATACAGCTGCGGATCTTTCACCACCTCAGGCTGCGCCATCAGCGCCTGCACCTGGCCATTGTACTGCTGGCTGAACTGGCGCCAGGCTTTGGCATCAATCTGACCGATTTTCAGGGTCAGCTTGCCGCTACCCATGTCCTGGTTCTGCACTTTCAGGCTGTTGAGGGTGTAATCAATCTGGCTGTCGATGGTTTTTTTATCTTTACCCACGTCGGATTTCGCGTTCAGCTCCATGCCTTCCAGAACCGCCATCTCTTTGTTTTCGATGGAGACAGCCAGCTTATCCAGCGTGGTTTTCTGGTTGCCGATACGCTCATCAAAGCTGGTGAGCTCGGTTTTACCCTCAGACTTGAACTTGTTCATGCTGAGCTGAACTTTTTGACCGTACTCATTCACCGCGTCAACCAGCGCGCTCTCGATTTCACCGTTCACCGAAACCGTATTGCCGTCTTTGTCGGCATCGATACGGAAATCGCCGCCGCTGAACGCCACTTTCGCGTTCGGTTGTTCTGAATTGAGCGGGCGCAGGGTAAGATCGGTGCGGGTAGCGCCGTCATAGGCAATGCGCGTATCGGCAACGAAAGCAGACTCGCCTTTCGCAATGTCGAACAGCGGTTTGGTGACCTCATTGTTGGCAAGCGTGGTATGAACCGAAGCCATCGCCGGAAGCAGGTTGAAATGCTTAAGCTGCGCCAGCGGGAAAGGACCGTGATCGACCTTTTCGTTCAGCACAACCGTCTGGCCCGGCTTAAGCCATGCGTTCGGCTGGCCGTCAATGGGTTTGACCACCAGATCCAGCTGGCTACTGAACAGCCCGCGCTGATAATTCTGCGCCACCAGCTCCACGTTCGTTTCGGGGGCGGTGCGTTTCAGCTCGCTGTTAGCACGACTTACCATCTCGTCGAGGCGGCTTTCGAGTTGCTTCCCGGTATACCACGCGCCACCTGTCCAGATGACGCCCAGCGCAATGATCACTCCTGCAGCAACCAGCGTTTTCTTCATAGTTATTTATCCCTAAAATAAAACCAGGCGGTCCATCCCGCCTGGGTGTGTGAAAAGGCTCCGTAAAGCTTAGCAATCCTTATCAAAAAGTTCAGTAACTTAGTTGAGCTTATTATAAACCCGGGCCACCCGTCCGACGCCGCTGAGGGTAACGGGAGACTCATCGGCGCCGACAAAGGCAGACTCTCCAGGCTTAAGGGTGAGGCGCAAATCGCCTTTCGCCACCACCGCTTCGCCTTCGACGCAGAACAGAATCGCCGCGCTCTGCTGGGCCACTTGCGCACCCTGGGTAGAGAGGTCGTGCAGGGAGAAGGCGAAATCCTCAACCGGGATCGGGAAACTCAGTTCGTCGGCCTGCTTCACCGGCTGCGTTAACAGCGTATTCGCCGGTTTTGGCGTGAACTTGACGTTCGCCACCAGTTCCGGAATATCAATGTACTTCGGCGTCAGCCCGGCGCGCAGCACGTTATCCGAGTTGGCCATCACCTCCAGCGCCACGCCCTGTAGATAGGCATGCGGCGTCTCGGCGAACAGAAACATCGCTTCGCCGGGGTTAAGTTTCACCACATTGAGCAGCAGCGGCGAGAAGAGGCCGCTATCGTCAGGATAAAACTCAGCGATAAGGCGAATAGTTTGCCACGGTTCGCCCTGCTGGCTGTTGAGGGCCGCTTTCAACACCGCCAGCGCCCGTGACTTTTCTTCACCCTGCATATTGAGCAGGCTGGCGAAAAGCTCGCTGAGACGCTCTGCGCCCGGCGCTTCAAGGAAATGGGCAATCGCGTGGTGCGCCCCGGCTACCGGCTGCAGCAGCGAGACGATGTCGGCGAAAGGCCGAAAGGCGTTCATCGCCAGAAACGGCGTCAGGGCAAAGACCAGTTCGGGTTTGTGGTTAGGGTCTTTGTAGTTACGCTCGGCGGCGTCCAGCGGAATGCCCGCCGCGTTCTCCTTCGCAAACCCCGCTTCGGAAGCCTGCTTATTCGGATGCACCTGAATGGAAAGCGGCTGGTCGGCGCAAAGCACCTTGAATAGAAAAGGCAGTTCGCCGAAACGCGCGGCCACCGCTTCGCCCAGCAGGGCGGTTTTGTTCGTATCAATAACGTCACGCAGCGTCTGCACGTTTCCCTGCGCGTCCTGCACTTTTGAGCTGCTCTTCGGGTGCGCGCCCATCCACAGTTCCGCCATCGGCAGATTGTCAGGGTTGGCGATGCCGTAGAGTTCCGTTAACGCAGTTTTACTT
>NZ_HE578945.1:1341101-1344833 GCF_000321045.1 Phytobacter massiliensis JC163 | reverse complement strand
GTTCCGTTAACGCAGTTTTACTTCCCCAGGCATAGTTTTGCACCGAGTTAATGAGTTTTTGCATTATCACGCCCTTCATGATGATCAACTTAACTGCGTGTATTAAAGCAATAAATCTGCGCGAAGTAACCTTCGCCTGTAAAAAGTCGTACTAGTCTCAGTTTTTGTTAAAAAATTGTGTACGATATGCGGACTCGCTTTTGTCGGGGGCAGATGGAACGCCTGCCCGAACCATAACCAGAACGTGTTGTAAGTGAGAGTACAATGTCGAACAAACCCTTTTACTACCAAGAGCCTTTTCCGCTGAAAAAGGACGAAACCGAATACTACTTGCTCAGCAGTGATTACGTCTCCGTCGCTGAGTTCGAAGGGCAGGAGATTCTCAAGGTCGCCCCTCAGGCGCTGACGTTACTGGCGCAGCACGCTTTCCATGACGCCTCTTTTTTGCTTCGCCCGGCCCATCAACAGCAGGTCGCGGACATTCTTAACGATCCAGAGGCCAGCGAGAACGACAAGTACGTCGCTCTGCAATTTCTGCGTAACTCCGAAATTGCCGCCAAAGGCATTTTGCCGACCTGTCAGGATACCGGCACCGCCATCATCATGGGTAAAAAAGGGCAGCGTGTCTGGACCGGCGGCGGCGATGAGGCCGCGCTGGCGCAGGGTGTTTACAATACCTACGCCCACGATAACCTGCGCTACTCGCAAAACGCCGCGCTGGATATGTATAAAGAGGTCAATACCGGCACCAACCTGCCTGCTCAGATCGATCTCTACAGCGTGGACGGCGATGAGTATAAATTCCTCTGTATCGCCAAAGGCGGCGGTTCGGCTAACAAGACCTATCTTTACCAGGAGACCAAGGCGCTGCTCAGCCCTGGCAAACTGAAAAATTATCTGGTCGAGAAAATGCGCACGCTGGGCACCGCGGCCTGCCCGCCGTATCACATCGCGTTTGTGATTGGCGGCACCAGCGCGGAAGCCACGCTGAAAACGGTGAAGCTGGCGTCGACCAAATATTATGACGGCCTGCCCACCGAGGGTAACGAGCATGGTCAGGCTTTCCGTGATGTGCAGCTTGAGCAGGAACTGCTGCAAGAAGCGCAGCAGCTGGGGCTGGGCGCGCAGTTTGGCGGCAAATATTTTGCCCATGATATCCGCGTGGTCCGCCTGCCGCGCCACGGCGCTTCGTGCCCGGTGGGGATGGGTGTCTCCTGCTCGGCGGATCGCAATATCAAAGCCAAAATCAACCGCGACGGCATCTGGCTGGAAAAGCTGGAGCAAAACCCCGGCAAATACATCCCTGAAGCGCTGCGCCAGGCAGGCGAAGGGGAGGCCATTCACGTCGACCTCAACCGGCCGATGGAAGTGATTCTCGCCCAGCTCCGGCAGTATCCCGTCTCCACCCGCCTGTCGCTGACCGGCACGATTATTGTTGCCCGCGATATCGCCCACGCCAAACTGAAAGAGCTGATGGATGCCGGGCAGCCTCTGCCGCAGTATGTTAAAGACCACCCCATTTACTATGCAGGGCCGGCAAAAACGCCGGAAGGGTATGCCTCGGGTTCGCTGGGGCCGACCACAGCCGGGCGTATGGACTCCTATGTTGACCAGCTACAGTCGAACGGCGGCAGTATGATCATGCTGGCGAAAGGCAACCGTAGCCAGCAGGTGACCGATGCCTGCCATAAACACGGCGGCTTCTACCTTGGCAGCATTGGCGGCCCGGCGGCGATACTGGCGCAAAACAGTATTAAGAGCCTGGAGTGCGTGGCTTACCCGGAACTGGGTATGGAGGCTATCTGGAAAATTGAAGTGGAGGATTTCCCGGCCTTTATTCTGGTGGACGATAAAGGCAACGACTTCTTCGCGCAAATCCAGTCGGGGCAGTGCGCCCGCTGCGTAAAATAACCTTAACGCCCTGCGGGGCGTTTCAGACTGCTGACAAAGCCAACAGGAATGCATGGAACGGCGTAGCCCAGGTAAGCATGCGCACCCGGGACTCCCGGATGCGGTGAAACGCCTTATCCGGGCTACCGTCATTGTGCCGCTTTTTTGTCACTCCCGGTTTTGTCAACAACCTCTAACGCCCTGCGGGGCGTTTTTTTGCGCTACAGTTAGCGCACGAAGCAATAAACGATGCCGTGACGGGCAGCAATACTTATCTTCTGGCAGGTGGGCAATGTCGGTCCTCAATATCACTTTGTAACAGGGAGAAAGTAATGACAACGCATCGCAGTGAGAAAGATTCAATGGGGGCCATTGACGTCCCGGCGGATAAATTATGGGGCGCGCAGACCCAGCGCTCGCTTGAGCATTTTCGTATCTCCACCGAGAAGATGCCCGTTTCGCTTATTCACGCGCTGGCGCTGACCAAGCGGGCGGCGGCCAAAGTTAACCAGGACCTGGGGCTGCTGGCGGATGAGAAAGCGAACGCCATTATTGCGGCGGCGGACGAAGTGCTGGCGGGCAAACATCCTGACGAGTTCCCGCTGGCTATCTGGCAAACCGGCTCCGGCACCCAGAGCAACATGAACATGAACGAGGTGCTGGCCAACCGCGCCAGCGAGCTGCTTGGCGGCGAGCGGGGTATGGCGCGCAAGGTGCACCCCAATGACGACGTTAACAAAAGCCAGAGCTCGAACGACGTTTTTCCTACGGCGATGCACGTGGCGGCGATTATCGCCCTGCGCGAACATCTGTTACCCCAGCTTCTGGTGCTTAAAAAGACCCTGAACGAGAAGGCCATCGCTTTCGCCGATATCGTCAAAATTGGCCGCACCCATCTCCAGGACGCCACGCCGCTGACACTGGGCCAGGAGATCTCCGGCTGGGTCGCGATGCTGGAGCATAATCTGCGCCATATTGAACTGACGCTGCCGCATCTGGGTGAACTGGCGCTGGGCGGTACGGCGGTGGGGACGGGTCTCAACACCCATCCGGAGTATGCCCGACGGGTGGCGGAAGAGCTGGCCAACTTTACCCGCCAGCCTTTTATCACCGCGCCCAATAAATTTGAGGCGCTGGCCACCTGCGATGCGCTGGTTCACGCTCACGGCGCATTAAAAGGGCTGGCGGCGTCGCTGATGAAAATCGCCAACGATGTGCGCTGGCTGGCGTCCGGCCCGCGCTGCGGCATTGGCGAAATCGCTATCCCTGAGAACGAGCCGGGCAGCTCTATCATGCCGGGTAAAGTGAACCCGACCCAGTGTGAAGCCATGACCATGCTCTGCTGCCAGGTGCTCGGCAACGATGTGGCGGTGAATATGGGCGGCGCGTCAGGCAACTTTGAGCTGAACGTTTTCCGCCCGATGGTGATCCACAATTTCCTGCAGTCGGTGCGCCTGCTGGCGGACGGCATGGAGAGCTTTAACGCGCACTGCGCGGTGGGGATTGAGCCGAACCGGGAGCGCATCGACCAGCTCCTTAACGAATCGCTGATGCTGGTCACGGCGCTCAATACCCATATCGGCTACGACAAGGCGGCGGAAATCGCCAAAAAAGCCCATAAAGAGGGGCTGACCCTTAAGGCCTCGGCGCTGGCGCTGGGTTACCTGACGGAAGACGAGTTTGACAGCTGGGTTCGCCCTGAATCGATGGTCGGCAGTATGAAGCCCGCTTAATCGGCAACGTACAGGTGCAGCCGTGGAATAATTAACCGCAACGGCTGCGCCTGCGGCTTATAGCGGTGCTGAACGTTATCCGCCTGATAGTCCAGCAGCCCGCCGATGT
>NZ_HE578945.1:1316781-1340639 GCF_000321045.1 Phytobacter massiliensis JC163 | reverse complement strand
AGCAGCCCGCCGATGTCCGGCACTTTACCGCCGTTCTCTTCCGATATCAGCGCAATCAGCGGCGTCGGGCAGGCATACTGTACCTGTTTCTGTGAGCCGGAATACCAGACGCGGGCGATGGGCTGCACCTTTACCGGGCGCTTAATTTTAAGTTTCGCGGCCTCCGGCAGGGCGGCGATATCGGCATACTCCTGCTCAAGGCGCTCCAGCCACTGCTCCCGGGACCACGGGGCCACCGCCCGCGGCGATTTACGGCTCTTATCAAGCAGCGCCAGCACCTCGTCACGGGTAAAGTTTTTGATAATGTGTTTATTGGCCCACCCGAACCGCAGCGTTGCGGGGTCACGGATGGCCGTCAGCGTCCGGTAGGCGTTCAGGGTAATCAGGCCGGGCAGGTGATGATGCACCCATTCAAAGCGCGCCGAAGGGCTAAGCTCCGCCTCCACGGTGACAATCCGCTCAAAGGTCATTTTTAGCGAGTTGATAGTATTAATGGCCTGTTCCAGCCGCTCGCGGGTGGGGAGATCCACCTGATAGCAGATAACGCCGGGCAGGCGCACCGCGGCTTTGCTGCTGCGATTTTCCGACTGCTGCTGGATAAACAGGTGGCCGTAGTGGCGCAGCGCCATTTCTGCGGCCTCTTTGCCGACATGTTGTTTTACCGCGATAGCCGGAAGCGGGGCGTGTTCGGCCCCTTTAGCGACCTCCGGCAGGCTGAATACGCGCCCGGCCAGCAGTCGACAGGCGGCCAGCTCTTCATTAAACGCACCCAGCGCGTGCTCCATCTGGCGAAAGGTGGAGGTCAGTCGTTCAATCAGATCGTAATGTGCCATACCCTGTCTCTTTAGTTACAACATACTATTATGGTGCCTCATCTTCGCAGATAGCCGGCTTCAGTGCAATCATTGCTCATCAGGAAAGGGCAATGTGATGCCAGACCGGCCAGCGGAAACAAAAACGCGCGCCGCCGCTGTCACTCGCCTCACAGGTCACGCTCCCGCCCGACGCCTGGGCAATAGAGTGCACAATCGCCAGCCCGAGGCCGCAGCCGCCGGTTGCGCGATCCCGGCTTGGATCAAGGCGGACAAACGGCTCGAAAACGCGCTGCCGCTCTTCGGGGGCGATGCCGGGGCCGTCATCTTCCACCACCAGCATGGCGTTACTCCCTTCCAGTTCCAGCGAGACAGACACCTGACGCTGGCAGTAGCGCAGCGCGTTATTAAGCAAATTATCCAGTACCCGCTCCATCAGACGCATATCCAGCGCGCCGTAATCGCCAGGCTGCGAGCTCAGGCTCAGGATGCGCTGCGGGTTAACCTGGCGGGCATCTTCCATGTAGGCTTCAAGCCAGGCGGGCAGGTCCGGAGTAGTGAGCTGTAGCTCGGTTTGCGGTCTGTCGAGGCGGGCGTAGGTCAGCAGCTCTTCAATCAGCCCTTCAAGCTGGCCGATATCACGATTCAGGGCGGCGCGTTCGTCGTCGCTCAGATTATCGCTCATCTCCAGACGATAGCGCAGCCGCACCAGCGGCGTGCGCAGTTCATGGGCGATGCCGTCGATCAGCATTTTTTTACTGGCGATCAGCGCGTTGATGTTATCCGCCATCTGATTAAAGGCGATACCTAGCCGCTCAAAGCTGGAGGCGCTGTCAAAATGGATCCGCTCTTCCAGATGCCCTTCGCCGAAACGCTGCGCCGCAGACTCCAGGCGCAGCATCTCCTGCCAGTGTGGGCGCATCCAGATGAAGACCGGAAAGGCGAGGGAGATGGCGATAAACGCCATCAGCGCCATATCCAGAATGCGCATTTCATGCAGATAGAAAAGGTAGGGGACCGGCCCCACCGCCAGAACATAGTGGCTGCGCGGAATTCGCTGGATAAACGTGTACTCCTCGTCCAGCGCCACGATATCGCCTTCACGCAGGCGCTGGGCGCTGGGCGGGTCGAGGGTGAACTTAGCCATCGGTTCAATACGCAGATTGAACGAGAGGTTAAGATCCAGCTCTTTTAAGGTTTTGTTCCACTGATGGGGCGGGATTTCCCGTAGCTCGCTGCGCATCAGGTAGAGGGAGCTTTTCATCAAATCGTCCAGCGACTGGCGTCCGGCGCGTTCGGCGGTAAATTTATAGACCAGCCCCACCAGCATGGTCATCACCAGAAAGCAGACGAATAACAACAGGTAAAACTGAACGAAGAGCTTTTTCATTGCGGCACCCGTGAAGGAGAGCGGACTCAGTTATCCCAGGCGTGGGGGGCGAAGAGATAGCCTTTATTGCGCACGGTTTTGATGCGGTAGGGTTCGGTGGCGCTGTCGAGTAACTTCTTGCGCAGTCGGGAAATTGCCACATCCACGCTGCGGTCCATGCCGTCATAGGCCACGCCGCGCAAATTTTTCAGCAGCGCGTCACGATCCATAATTTGCCCGGCATGGGTCGCCAGCTCCCAGAGCAGATCGAAATCCGCCGTTGACAGCATAATCTGCTCGCCTGCCAGCAGCACCTGACGGTTCACCGGGTCGATGGTCAACGTACCAAAACGCAGGGTGTTATGTTGCTTGAGAGGCAGGGTCGATTCAGGCTGCGTTGCGCCTGCCTGCTGGCGCAGATGCAAACGCAGTCGCGCCAGCAGCACGGGAGGCGGCGTTGTCTTCAGAATATAGTCATTCGCGCCCATCTCCAGGGCAAGAATATGGTTCATATCGCTATCAAGCGAAGTGAGAAGAACAATCGGGCCCGCCCACTGCTTGCGAAGGTCGCGGCACAGCGTCATGCCGTCTTTGCCAGGGAGCATGATATCAAGCAGCACCAGCTGCGGTTTTTCTCGGGCGATAACCGCCTCGGCCTGGTCGCCGCGCGGCTCAACGATGACGTCCATATCATGTTTGCCCAGCCAGGCGGCGATCAGCGCGCCAACTTCCGGGTCGTCTTCAACAAAAACGATCTTATTCATAGGTCATCGTGACAGGAAAAAATTCAACATACACTGCCTTGCCGTTTGCTGCCATTAATGTTTTCTAAACGAATACGCTTCCGCTATGCTGTAGTCCTTTGTTGTTATTATGTTAAAGGAAAACGCATGGCCCTGGTGATGAAAGCCGCTATTGGTGCGCTAGTGGTGATATTGATTGGCCTGCTTTCTAAAAGCAAAAATTACTATATTGCCGGGTTAATTCCGTTATTCCCCACCTTTGCCCTCATCGCCCATTACATTGTGGCAACGGAGCGGGGCGTTGAGGCGCTGCGCACGACGATTGTTTTCGGCATGTGGTCCATCATTCCCTATTTCTTCTATTTGCTCTCGTTATGGTATTTCACCGGATTTATGCGGGTAGGCTATGCGCTGGGAGCCGCGGTGCTCTGCTGGAGCCTCAGCGCCTGGCTGCTGATCGTCGTATGGAGCCGCTTTCACTAACGCAATGGACGACCACCATCCACCCCGAAGCTGCGCCCCGTCACGTAACAGCTGGTCAGCAGATAATCGACCAGATCGATAATCTCTTTTTCACTGGGGGCGATTTTCATCAGCGATTTATTCAACGCCTGCTGGCGATACTGTGCGTCGTCGCCTTCGTTAAACAGGATAAGTGACGGCGCAATAGCATTCACTTTGACCTCTGGCGCCAGTTTTCTGGCGAAGGAGCGGGTGAGATTATCCAGCGCGGCTTTGCTGGCGGCGTAGGCAATGTGCTTATCGCTGCCGCGCTCGACCACGTAATCGGTAAAATGAATAATGTCGCCAGCGGCGTGGCCGAAGCCGCGCAGCAGCCTTTCCAGCGCATGATTGAGCAGGTAAGGGGTGCGCACATGAATCTGCAACATCCGCGAAAGCAGATCCGGTAAGGAACAGCCTGGCGTCTCCGCCGCCCAGTCACCGGCGTTGTGGATGATGGCCCGCAGCCCCTGAGCCTGCTGTTTTACGGTTTCCGCAAAGGCCAGCACCCCCTCATCGTTGCTGAAATCCGTCTGGATGCAGGTGGCTCCGGCCTCCTGCAGGGCATCGATGGTCGGGTACCGGGTGCGGTAGCTGACAATAACCGGCTGCTGCTGGTTAAGAAAATGGTGGGCCAGGGCGAGGCCGATGCGACGGCCTCCTCCGGTAATCAAAATCGGGCGAACTGGCGAGTTTCCCATGGTATCTGACTCTCCGTACACAACGGGGTGTCATGTCACCCCATTAACATCCACGTAGCGGGAACGGCGGCAATCAGCAGCAGGCCGATCAACACTCTCTCCCGGCGTTTGAGCAGGTGGGTTAACTCATGGGTGCGACGGGCGTATATAAAAAACAGCAGCCCTGGCGCATAGAGCACCACCGAAAGCAACAGGTGCATCGGCCCCGAGGCATACAGTAACCATAGCCCGTAAGCGCTGGCGCCAGTAGCCACGATCCGGTGCAGCGGCCGACGGGATATTTTCAATAAAAAAGCGCCGACAAGGAAATAAGGGACCAGAATCATCTCGGACGCAATGGTCAGCAGCGTATTGTAATCAGAACCTGTGAGCCAGATCAGTACCAGGCAGATCTGCACGCTCATATTGGTCAGCCAGAGCGACGCGGCAGGGGCGTTATTCTTATTCTGCTTTGCCAGAACGCGCGGAAACGCTTTGTGGGTGGCAGCCAGCAGAGGCACCTCCGCCGCCATAATGGTCCAGCTCAGATAGGCGCCGCAAACGGAGATAATCAGCCCGGCGGCGATCACCACGTCTCCCCAGGAGCCCATCAGCCTGACCATCAGTTCTGCCATAGAGGGATTGCGCATCGTCGCCAGCTCCGGGCGGGCGACAACGCCCATCGACAGCAGCGTAACCAGCAAATAGACCCCGAGCGCCGCCAGTACCGCCAGCAGCGTGGCGCGGCCGACGTCCCGCTTGTTGCGCGCGCGGGCCGAAACCACTACGGCGCCCTCGACGCCAATAAACACCCACAGGGTAATGAGCATGGTGTTTTTAACCTGCTCCCATACCGGTACGCCCAGTTCGAAACCGGAGAAATCGAGGCTAAACGTGTCGATTTGAAAGGCGATGGCGGCGAGAACAATAAACAGGCCCAGCGGCACCAGCTTTGCCATTGTCGCCGCCAGGTTGATGCTGGCCGCCGTCTGCACGCCGCGCAGAATAAGCGCATGCACCACCCACAGCAGCACAGACGCGCCAACTATCGCCTGCCAGGTATTGCCGTCGCCAAAGAAACGCCGTTCGGGCGTATCGGTAAAGAAGCTAAGCGCGGAAAAGACAATCACGAGGTAAGAGACGTTGGCGATCACCGCACAGAGCCAGTAGCCCCATGCGGAGCAAAAACCGATAAGCTCGCCAAACCCTTCCCGGGCATAGGTAAAAATACCGCCGTCCAGTTCAGGGCGGATGCGGGTCAGTATCAGCATGGCGAAAGCGAGCAGCAGTATGCCTGCGCCGGTAATCGCCCAGCCAATAAGTAACGCGGCGGGGCTTGCGACCTCTGCCATATTTTGCGGAAGGCTGAACACGCCTGCACCGAGCATCGAGCTTAGAACCAGCGCAGTTAACGCGCTCAGGCCAAGTTTCTTTTCCATGGGTATCCTGTTGTAGAAGGATTCAATCCGGAATAATTATTTCGCTTAAGCGCATAAAAATGGTGGATCGCACTAAGGCGCGGGATTTTACGGAGAGTTTTAAACGCATGCAATGCGGGGACGACTGAAATTAACAAAAAATGCCGTCCAGAACGCTGAACGGCACAGAAGGTAAAGCGGGGGGCTTATTTATAGAGATCGGCGCTGATAGTGATATTGCTGCCGTTTTCCTGCCACTGACGGGTAATGTGGTAGTACTTCGCTCCTTTTTTAGCAGCGCGCTTCGCTACCTGGTAGGAGATTTCCGTCATGTTGCCGTAGTTGCCGGTAAACTTAATGCTGTCGAAGGGGATCATCTGTGCGGCGGTGATCTTGTTCACTTCTTCAATTTTAGTACCGTCCGGCAACGTGACAGTGTAACGCCCGCCCTTGGAGGATTGCGTTTCGAAGAAACGGCCCACTTCATAGCTCGGCGCTGCGCTGGTGGCGACGCCCGGTATTTCTACTTTCTTCGCTTCTTCACCGCCTTTCGCCAGCGCGGCGCGGCCTGCTTCGGAGTCACGAGGAATCGCATCCGGGCTTTGCAGCACGCGTTTTTTCGCGTCCGCTTTATAAACAAAAGCGGTAATGATCTGGTTGCCGCCCTGGTTGGCGTCTACCTGACGCACAATGTAGTAGGAGGCTGCGCCTTTTGCTTTTGCCGCTTTGGCAATCGCGTCGTTCACTTCCGGCTGGCTGCGGTAGAAACCCTGCACCGTGACGGTATCGAAAGGTTCCAGCTCGACAGCCTGCGTTTTCGGCAGTTCGGCCACGCCGTTAAAGACGCGCAGCGCCGGGGCCTGGGCTTTTGGCGCATCCGCCTTGTAGAGATCGGCGGTTACGCGCTGGTTGCCGCTGTTGCCGTAATCGGTTGACTCCAGAACGTAAAATGAGGCCGCGCCGTCTTTATCTGCACGGTCGGAAACGGCCTTCACAGCGTCGCTAATGGCGTTAAAACGACCACTCACGACAACGCGATCGTAGGGTTTTAATGCGGCCGCTTGCTCCGGCGTCAACTCTGTCGCTGCGTTTACCGACAGGCTAGCCACCGACAGAATTGCTGACGCCAGGAGGGTGTACTTAAGCTTCATAAAAATAATCCTTCGCCTTGCGCAAACCAGATACTGGTGTTGTTGTTAACGTAAATCGTTGGTGATTATTGCATTTAAACGCTACGACTGTCTGCGTCATTTTTCACTCACTGTGCTACGCGGCAGGCGTTTTACAATAACCTTTAGTGATATGTTGAAAAAAGAGCGCCTTGACCAGTAAAAGTCATAAACCATATGAGTTTTTAAGTTAATACATTGTTAAATGAGGGTGGGCGAGCGGAGATAAATCACGTTTTGCCGCTTCGCCTGAGCGGAATATAGGCCCGTTTAGCGTAATTAAAGGGAAATAGCCTTGCCCGTTCGTCATCTGCCGCGGTATCCGCAGATAAATACCCATTTTCTAAATACGAGCGGTAGATCACAGGCGTTATTTTCAGTAGCTTATATACCCGTCATACTTTGAGTTGCTGTGCGTTGGCTTCCTCACTTACCCAGCCTTTTACTGGCGTAAGTGCCCGGAGACGCATCACGTAACTCGGATTATTTAGGGTATAGCACGTTTGTTACGGTTTTATTTTCCGGCGCGTGGCCTGTTTTACTCTGCGGCAGGCTTCACGTTGTACGGACATCACTGACAAACCATCATCTAAAACCGATGGAAGGGAAAACTATGCGTATTGGTGTACCTAAAGAACGGTTGGCCAATGAAACCCGCGTTGCGGCGACGCCGAAAACGGTTGAGCAACTGCTAAAACTGGGTTTCACCGTCGCTATCGAAAGCGGCGCGGGTAAACTGGCAAGCTTCGATGACAACGCGTTCACCCAGGCGGGTGCGACCGTCGTGGACAGCAACGACGTCTGGCAGTCTGACGTTATCCTTAAGGTCAACGCGCCTGCAGACGACGAAATTGCCCTGCTGAACCCTGGCACGACCTTAATCAGCTTTATCTGGCCTGCTCAAAACGCGGAACTGATGGAAAAACTGGCGGCCCGTAATATCACCGTCATGGCAATGGACTCCGTTCCACGTATCTCCCGCGCCCAGGCGCTGGACGCGCTCAGTTCGATGGCCAATATTGCAGGGTATCGCGCTATCGTCGAAGCGGCCCATGAATTTGGCCGCTTCTTTACTGGCCAGATCACCGCGGCGGGTAAAGTGCCGCCAGCGACGGTGATGGTTATCGGCGCGGGTGTTGCCGGCCTTGCCGCCATCGGCGCGGCCAACAGCCTCGGCGCTATTGTTCGCGCCTTTGATACCCGCCCGGAAGTAAAAGAACAGGTGCAGAGTATGGGCGCCGAGTTCCTTGAGCTGGATTTTAAAGAAGAGGCGGGCAGCGGCGACGGCTACGCGAAAGTGATGTCCGAGGCGTTTATCAAAGCGGAAATGGATCTCTTTGCCGCTCAGGCCAAAGAGGTGGACATTATCGTCACCACCGCGCTGATTCCGGGTAAACCCGCGCCGACGCTTATCACCCGCGAAATGGTGGACTCCATGAAGGCCGGTAGCGTGATTGTCGATCTGGCGGCGCAAAACGGCGGCAACTGCGAATACACCGTGGCCAACCAGGTGATCACCACCGCGAACGGCGTCAAAGTCATTGGCTATACCGACCTGCCGGGCCGTCTGCCCACGCAATCCTCCCAGCTTTACGGCACCAACCTGGTGAATCTGCTGAAACTGCTGTGCAAAGAGAAAGACGGCAACGTTACGGTTGATTTTGATGACGTCGTCGTGCGCGGCGTGACGGTGATTCGTGAAGGGGAAGTGACCTGGCCGGCTCCGCCCATTCAGGTCTCCGCTCAGCCGCAGGCGGCTAAAGCCGCGCCAACGCCGGTTCAGGAAGAGGTTAAACCTGCTTCACCGTGGCGCAAATATGCGCTGATGGCGCTGGTCATTATTCTTTTTGGCTGGCTGGCGGACGTCGCGCCGAAAGAGTTCTTAGGCCACTTTACCGTCTTCGCGCTGGCCTGCGTGGTGGGTTATTACGTCGTCTGGAACGTCTCCCACGCGCTGCATACCCCTTTGATGTCGGTCACTAACGCCATCTCCGGCATTATTGTTGTCGGGGCGCTATTGCAAATTGGTCACGGCGGCTGGGTCAGTTTCCTCAGCTTCATTGCCGTACTCATTGCCAGCATCAATATTTTTGGTGGTTTCACCGTCACTCAGCGCATGCTGAAAATGTTCCGGAAGAACTAAGGGGTAGCACATGTCTGGAGGATTAGTTACAGCTGCATACATTGTTGCCGCGATCCTGTTTATTTTCAGCCTGGCGGGTCTGTCGAAGCATGAGACTTCGCAGCAGGGCAACCGTTTTGGTATCGCCGGGATGGCGATTGCGCTGATTGCCACTATTTTCGGGCCGGAAACCGGCAATGTCGCCTGGATTATCGTGGCGATGATTATCGGCGGCGCGATTGGTATCCGCCTGGCGCGTAAAGTTGAAATGACCGAAATGCCGGAGCTGGTGGCGATCCTGCACAGCTTCGTTGGTCTTGCGGCCGTGCTGGTGGGCTTTAACAGCTACCTTTATCACGAACCGGGTATGGAGCCCATCCTGGTCAATATTCATCTGACCGAAGTGTTCCTGGGTATCTTTATCGGTGCGGTGACCTTCACCGGCTCGGTGGTGGCGTTCGGTAAGCTGCGTGGAAAAATTTCCTCGAAGCCGCTGATGCTGCCAAATCGCCATAAGCTGAACCTTGCGGCGCTGGTGGTTTCATTCCTGCTGCTGGTGATGTTTGTACGCACCGAGAGCGTTGGCCTGCAGGTTCTTGCGCTGCTGGTGATGACCATTATCGCGCTGGCCTTCGGCTGGCATCTGGTGGCTTCTATCGGCGGCGCGGATATGCCGGTAGTGGTTTCGATGCTCAACTCCTATTCCGGCTGGGCGGCGGCGGCGGCGGGCTTTATGCTCAGCAACGACCTGCTGATCGTCACCGGCGCGCTGGTGGGCTCGTCGGGCGCGATCCTCTCTTACATCATGTGTAAGGCGATGAACCGTTCGTTTATTAGCGTCATCGCGGGCGGCTTTGGTACCGATGGTTCCTCAACCGGCGCGGATGAAGAGGTGGGCGAGCACCGGGAAATTACTGCCGAGGAGACAGCAGATATGCTGAAAAACTCCCACTCTGTCATCATCACCCCAGGCTATGGCATGGCGGTGGCGCAGGCGCAGTATCCGGTCGCGGAAATTACCGAAAAACTGCGCGCGCGCGGCATCAAGGTCCGCTTTGGTATTCACCCGGTAGCGGGGCGTCTGCCAGGGCACATGAACGTCCTGCTGGCGGAAGCGAAAGTGCCGTATGACATCGTGCTGGAGATGGATGAAATTAACGATGATTTCGCCGATACCGATACCGTACTGGTTATCGGGGCTAACGACACCGTTAACCCGGCCGCGCAGGACGATCCGAAAAGCCCTATCGCCGGTATGCCGGTACTGGAAGTGTGGAAAGCGCAGAACGTTATCGTGTTTAAACGCTCTATGAACACCGGCTATGCTGGCGTACAGAACCCGCTCTTCTTCAAAGAGAACACGCAAATGCTGTTTGGCGACGCCAAAGCCAGCGTCGATGCGATTCTCAAAGCGCTGTAATCCGCTGTTCTTTTCTTAACCGCTCTTCGGAGCGGTTTTTCCCTCCCTCGGTCAGGGCGTCTATACTTTTTCTCTCAACGCTTTTGATGAGGGGAAAGAATGGAATTTATATCACGCTTCAATCTGATATCTTTAATGATGACGCCATCGTTCTGGATTGCTGTCGCCACGGTCGTGATCATTACGATATTGGTCTACTGGCTGCTCAACCGCCTGCTGCGTATTGTCGGTAAAGGGGTGCAAAGCTGGGGCGATAAGCATCAGAGTACGCAGAAGATGCGTCAGGTGCTGAATGATATGCTGGTCAGGACCAGCAAATTTTTGCTCTTTATCGCGGCGTTTCTCTTTAGCCTGCGCTTTGTCGACCTGCCAACCAACCTTTCTGCCACTATCAACCATGCGTGGTTCCTGGTCTTTGCCATCCAGATGGCGCTGTGGTTCGATCAGGGCGTAATCTCGTGGCTGCACCAGCTGCGCTATGAACCCGGAATGCATAAAAACCCGGTCACGCTGGTGATCACCGGCCTGCTGCTACGCATGCTGGTCTGGACGGTGATGCTGCTGTCGATTCTGGCGAACGCCGGGGTAAACATTACCGCGCTGGTCGCAAGCCTGGGGGTAGGCGGTATCGCCATTGCGCTGGCGGTGCAGACTATCCTGAGTGACGTTTTCGCATCCCTCTCTATTGGCTTTGACAAGCCGTTCGAAATTGGCGATTTCGTGGTCTTTAATGATGTTGCCGGGACGGTAGAGCATATCGGCCTTAAGACTACCCGCATTCGTAGCCTGAGCGGCGAGCAGATTGTCTGCGGCAACGCCATCCTGCTCCAGCAGACACTGCATAACTATAAACGTATGCAGACCCGTCGCATCGTCTTTACCTTCGGCGTGGCCCTCTCAACGCCGCCGGATAAGCTGCGCCAGATCGGCGAGATGATCAAAACCATCATCACCGAGGTTGGCGAAACCAAATTCGACCGTGCCCACTTCCTTGGCTTTGGCTCTGACCGCCTTACCTTTGAAGTCGTGCATATCGTCAATACCGCCGATTACAACAAATATATGGATATCCAGCAGGAGATTAACATCCGTATTATGGAGCAGCTGGCGGCCCACGATATCGAACTGGCGCTGCCGACTACGGTGGTGAAAGGACCGTGGCCTGCGGGCGTGCCGGACGCCGACAGCCAGCAGGAGGCGATGACCGGCACGCGCGGTTAACCGTTTTACTCTCGGCAAGCGCGCGCCTGGCGCTGTTTCAGGCGCGCGCGTAACAGGTCCCAGACCCAGTTAAAGAGCATGGTATAGGGCAGGAAAAACAGGAAAAAACCGATCTCCAGCACGAATGCCGCCACCAGGCTGATACCCAGCATCATCGAGGCAATCGTCACGCCAATCACAATGAACCCACCTTCAAAACCCAGCGCATGCCAGACACGCACCACCAGCGTTCGTGGCACCCGATGCACCGGCCACAGGCGGTCAAAACCCGCATTGTAGATAACGTTCCAGATCATCGCGGCGGTGGACAGTATCAGCGTCAGTGTTCCCATCTCCAGCATCGGTCGCTGCAAAATCCAGGCGCTGACCGGAGCGCAAATGGCAATGGCGATAAGTTCAAAGCAGACCGCATGGAAGACTCGCTCCATTAAACTTTTTCGCTCAGTGGTACGCTGCATATCTTGTCTCCAGATATTCATGTGAGGAATTTATCTGGCGATTTTCATCGGTTATTAAGATAATATAAAGATAGATACCATCTAAAAAAGCGATAGTTCATGCGCTACTCTCCCGAAGCCCTTACGGCTTTTGTCGAAACCGTCGCCGCAGGGTCGTTTTCCGCTGCCGCCCGCCGGTTACGCAAAAGCCAGTCAACGATCAGCACGGCGGTTGCCAATCTTGAGGCGGACCTTGGGGTCGCGCTGTTCGATCGCACATCGCGCCACCCGGTATTAACGCCGGAGGGGGAAAGGGCGCTTAGCTACGTGCAGGCGATCCTGGCCGCCAGCGACCGGCTGGATGAACTGGCAATATGGCTGGCGGGGGAGACGGAAACCCGTCTGACTTTTGTGCTCTCCGATACGCTGCCTCCGGATACGCTGGCGAAGCTGCTGGGTGAATTTGATAAACGCTGGCCGCATACCGAGTTTGAATGCCTGATGGGGGAAAACGAGGATGTTATCGATCTGCTGCAGAAGGGACGGGCGCAGGTAGGACTGACGGAGGCGCATGAACGCTATCCAACCGATATCGGCGCGATGCGCCTGCCGATGCAAAGCCTGATGGCCATTTATGTCGCCCCCGGCCATCCGCTGGCCGCCGCTGCGGGCATCGAAGAGGCGCAGCTTCGTACGTGGCGTGAACTGCGGCTTAATACCTATCTGGAAAACCCAAACAGCGCCGCCCGCGGCCCGGTCTGGTCGGCACCAAACTACCTGCTATTGCTGAGCATGGCGGAGCAGGGCTTTGGCTGGTGCGCTTTGCCCTGTGCGCTGGTGGAGGAGTTTTCCGGGCCGGACAAACTCATGCGGCTCTCTGTGCCGGGTTGGCCGCGGACTATCCCGCTTGATTTGCTGTGGAATAAAAAACAGCCGCCGGGGGTGGCGGGAAGCTGGTTAAGGCATTATCTGGCGCAATGGCAGGAGTAGTGGATGTATACGCATCCGGTGGATTCCCGGGTGTGCTGCGCTTATCCGGGCTACAGGGCGTAGCCCGGATAAGATATTCATGCCGCATCCGGGACGTTCTTGCGTGCTTTAATCGTCTTCTTCGTCGTCCAGCTCAACGGGAGTCTGGTAATCATCCGGCTTAATCACCAGCAGGTCGCAGCGCAGATGGTCGATCACCTGTTCAGCGGTATTGCCGAGAAACGCGGCGGAAATACCGGTACGGCCAATGGTGCCCAGCACCACGATCCCCGCCTGCAGATGCTCCGCCAGGTCCGGGATAACCTCTTCCGGCAGCCCTTTATCAACGTGGGTATGCTTTTCATCGATGCTGTATTTTTGCCGCAGCGCTTTCATGGCAATCAGATGCTGGCCGCGGATCGCGTCGTTATAGACGCCCGGATCGAACTCCGGCAGTTCAATAGCAATATTGATAGGGGTGACGGGATAGGCGCCCACCAGATGAACCTCGGTATGGTTGACCTGTTCGGCCAGCTGCAGCGTCTCTTTCACCAGTTTATCATTGAGCGAAGTGTGGTACTGCTCTTCACTGGCAAGGTTGACGGCCACCAGCGCTTTACCGCCTTCCGGCCAGGGCTGGTCTTTCACCATCCACACCGGGCAGGGGCATTTACGCAGCAGATGCCAGTCGGTAGGGGTGAAAATCACCGATTCCAGCTTGTCGTGCTGGTGAGCCATTTTTAGCAGCAGATCGTGGCCGCCGGAGATCACTTCCTGGATAATGGCTTCGAAAGGGCGGTTGTGCCACACCACTTTGATATCAACAGGCACGCCTGCGTCTATATAGTATTTCGCCTGTTCGCGGATCCAGGCGGTACGCTGGCTAATCACGCCCTGTCTCATGGCTGTTCGTTCGTCAGGGGACAGAAGAGTGGTCATCTCATAGGAAAAATCATAGATAGGCAAAAAAGCTTTGATTCGCCCACCAATCCGTTGATGCAGATACACGGCACGTCGTAACGCGGGCTGATCGTCCTGGTTAGGATCGATGGCGACCAGCATATTTTGATACTTAGCCATACAGGGTCTCCTTACATCTGTCACCACAGTCTGTAAATACAAGATAACCCATAAGAACTGAATGAAACAGGGAAAACCTTTTGCCAGATCAATAAATCAGAAAAATTTAACTGTCCGGCAAAAGGGAGAAAAGAGGCAGGAAATCAGGCGACGTTGCGGGAGTGACCGGCCAGCTGCGCCAGGGTGTCGCTGTTCTCGATAGTGATGTATTTACCCTTCACCGCCAGCATGCCGCTTTTCTGGAAACGCCCCAGCAAACGGCTGATGGTTTCAACGGTCAGGCCCAGATAGTTGCCGATATCGCCACGGGTCATCGTCAGGCGGAACTCACGGGGGGAGAAACCACGCTGAGCGAAACGGCGCGACAGGTTATAGATAAAAGCCGCCAGCCGCTCTTCTGCGTTCTTTTTGGAAAGCAGCAGGATCATATCCTGATCGCCTTTGATTTCGCCGCTCATCAGGCGCATCATCTGCTGGCGCAGGTTCGGCATTTTACCGGACAGGTCATCGAGCGTTTCGAAGGGGATTTCGCACACCATGGATGTTTCCAGCGCCTGAGCGAAGCTGGGATGATGCCCGGTGCCGATGGCGTCAAAACCCACTAAATCGCCCGCCAGATGAAAGCCGGTGATCTGCTCGTCGCCCTGTTCAGTAATGGTGTAGCTTTTGATGGTGCCGGAACGTATCGCGTACAGCGATTTCAGCTCATCGCCAGCCTTGAACAGCGTCTGACCTTTCTGGATGGGCTTTTTACGCTCAATGATATTATCGAGCTGATCCAGCTCGTGCTCGTTGAGCGTAAAGGGGATGCAAAGCTGGCTGATGCTGCAATCCTGGCAATGGATTGCACATCCGCCAGACTGAATGCGTCGTATAATTCGCTTTTCCGGGATCATAGTTCTGCTCAAGCCGTTTAATTGATATTGGTCAATTTTAACATCTTTTTCGGAAGCACGTAAGCCTGGTGAAACGTCAATTCAGCAGAAATGAAATGCCGGGCTGTCTCGCTATAAAAGCCGAATCAACCATCTTATTGATATTCCTTCATTTCACAAGGGGTATTTATTCCGTGTTGCCGTATCAAAACGCCGCCAGCGACGCATTTTTTCACAATAAAAGGTACCCTTCGTGGCGCAGCAGCCACTCTTTACGCGTTACGCCGCCCGCGTACCCTGTCAGGGTGCCGTTGCGGCCAATAACGCGATGGCAGGGAACAACAATACTCACCGGATTAGCGCCGTTCGCCGCCCCTACAGCCCGCGCCGCGCCGGCCCGGCCCAGTTTCTCCGCCATCTCGCCATAATGCATCACCTGGCCGCAGGGGATGGAACGCAGCATTGCCCAAACTTCACGCTGAAAAGGGGTGCCCGCCGTGGCAGTGGGGAGGGCGTCAATGATAGCGAGATCGCCGGAAAAGTAATCCGTCAGCTTATGGCTTAGCCCGCCGGGATTGGTCGCACTAATGCGTCTGTAGCCTTGCAGGCGATAGTGAATATTCAGCAACGCTTCCATCCTGTCGCTGTGCTCTTCCCACTCAACGGCGCGTAAATGGAACGTTTCATCGCATAGTACCCACAGCGGCCCCAGCGGCGTGGCGATTTTATCTTCGAGCAGGGTGAGCATCGGCAATCCTTTTTTGTTGCAGAGGTGCTCAAATTATCATGTCGCGGGGGCTAAAAACTATACCTGTAAAGGAGCATTCGGGATGGGGATATATTCACGTGGTGAATATTTGTGCGAAGGCATCACTGTGTTCGTAGATGATATATTTTCCGTGTATGGCCAGTAAAAAATAGAGCCTGCCGACATCGTCAGGCTCCACAGTACACACAGCAACAACGCATCCGTTCGTTAATTATTATGGGTTCATCCTGACACGGTAAATACAGTTATAGTTGCCTGTCAGAATATTTCCAGCTGTTTTTAGTGATTATTTTCATACTTTTGCTATTACCATAGATTATATTAACGTCAGTAAAGTTTCAGTTAAGTGAGGTTAAAAATAATATATTACCGCGGCTAATCTATTCAGTGCCTAATCAATTATCTTACTGGCGCATTTTCAGTAAATGTCTGGCGGCCGTTGTCGACGCGGGCCACGCCAGCTATAGTATTTGCTCAGATGTAGCGGGAGGACTGAACCATGAACCCTGACGAGAAATCACTGTTCCTTGACGCCATGGAAGATGTCCAGCCACTTAAGCGCTGCGCGGATGTTCACTGGCACCCCAGCCGTAACGCCCGCGCGCCGCAACGCGTTGATATTTTACAGCTCGATAATTTTTTAACGACCGGTTTCCTGGATGTCGTGCCGCTCGCAACGCCGCTCGAATTTCGCCGGGAAGGCGTCCAGAGCGGGGTCATTGATAAGCTGCGCTCAGGTAAGTACAGCCAGCAGGCCAGCCTCAGTTTACTGCGCCAGCCCGTTGAGCAGTGCCGACAGATGCTGTTCAGCTTTATCCATCAGGCGCGGCAGGAAGGTTTACGTAATCTGCTGATTATTCATGGCAAAGGGCGAGAAGAGGGTTCGCATGCCAATATCATTCGTAGCTATCTCGCCCGCTGGCTGACCGAGTTTGATGACGTGCAGGCTTTTTGCGCCGCTCAGCCCCATCACGGCGGAAACGGCGCATGCTATGTTTCGCTGCGTAAGACGGCGGCGGCGAAACAGGAGAACTGGGAGCGCCACGCGAAACGTAGCCGCTAAAGGCGGCTACTGCGCCAGCGGCACGTCGGCCAGTTTAGTCGTCCACGCGGGAGAGAGCATCTGGCGTTTCATTGCCCAGGCGGGCGTTACCCCCTGGCTGGCAAACCACATCTTATTGCCTTTTTTATTCATTGCATCCAGCACCTGCATGAGCGCCTGGCTATTTGGGCGAGGGGTATACTCGTCAAATAAATTAAGCTGCGCCACCCCCTGGCTAAAAAAATCACCCAGCATGACGCCCGCTTTTTGATAACCCGGCCCTTGCTTCCAGATAATATCCAGGCTACGGGTGGCAGCGGCAATAATATCCCGGGTGTCCTGTGTTGGCGTCAGTAAATTTATTCCCGCGCTGTTGCTGTAATAGGGTTCATGCGGATCGTGCGGGCTGCTTTTTATAAACGCGCCGACGTAGCGACAATATTGATGCTGAGCGCGAAGTTTTTCCGCCGCGCGCGCCGCCCATGTACTGATCCCTTCGCGCACCTCGGTGTAGTTGCTGGTTCGCTGACCAAACGATCGGGAGCTGATTATTTCGTGTTTCGCCGGGGAAAACTCCTGAAACCCCAGACAGGGTTCGCCACGCAGCTCGCGCACGGTACGTTCAAGCACCACGCTAAAGTTTTTACGAATAAACCATAAATCGCACTGCGCCAGTTTTAAGACGGTATCGATATTCATCAGTTTCAGTTTTTTCGATAGCCGTCGGCCAATCCCCCAGACCTCTTCCACCGGGAGACAGGCCATCAGCTTTTGTTGATTAACCGGGCTGGAAAGATCAACCACGCCGCCGGTTTTTTCCGGCCATTTTTTGGCGGCGTGATTCGCCAGTTTCGCCAGCGTTTTTGTCGGCGCAATACCCACGCCGACCGTTAGCATTGTGCGCTGAAAGATTGTGTCACGGATATGTTTACCGAATGCCCTAAGGTGAGGAATTCCGCTCAGGTCAACAAATGCTTCATCAATGCTGTAAATATCTACCTTCGGGCAGATCTCCTCCAGCGTGGTCATCACCCGGTGGCTCATATCGCCATACAGCGCATAGTTGCTGCTAAAAACCGCAACGCCGTGACGTTGTAGAAGCGCTTTTTGCTTGAAATAGGGTTCCGCCATGGTTATGCCCAGCGCTTTGGCTTCCGCGGAGCGCGAGATAATGCAGCCATCGTTATTAGAGAGCACCACAACCGGTTTGCCGGTCAGGTCGGGCCGCCACACCGTTTCGCAGCTGGTATAGAACGAATTGACATCAACGAGTGCGAACATCGTGATTCAACCTCATTAATTACTGTTTATATATACAGTATTAAGCGTTGCGCCAGCGCGGTCAAGGGCTTTGCGGTCAATCGTTTTAAAGCCTTTTAAAAATGGCGCTGATCAAGCCGGCGAGTGTCTCAGGCTTTGTTATGTCGATGTGAGGTCATTAGCGTCATCACCACTGCGCTCAGAAGCAGCAGGGCGCTCAGGCCGAAAGCGCTTTGCCAGCCCAGGTTGTCAAATACCAGGCCGCCTGCCGTTGACCCCAGCGCAATGGAGAGCTGAATGACGGCAACCATAAGACCGCCGCCCGCCTCGGCATCGTCGGGCAGTATCCGCGCCAGCCAGGTCCACCACCCCGTAGGCGCCGCCGTTGCCAGCATTCCCCACAGGCTCAGCAGCGCGGCGGTAGCCCAGGGGGAACCTCCCGCCAGCAGTAGCAGCCCAGCAATGGCCGCCATGAGCAAAGGGATGGTCATCAGCGTGGGATAAAACCTGGCGTTCAGAAAGGGGGTAATTATCAGCGTGCCAACAAAGCCCGCCACGCCTGTAGCCAGTAAAATCAATGACAAAGCGGAAGCGTTAACGCGGGTGACCGTCTCAAGAAAGGGCCGAACATAGGTAAAGAGGGCAAACTGCCCCATAAAAAATAATCCGCAGGCCAGCAGGCCGGTTACCAGCACGGGGAGCCTGAACAGTTCTGTCACGGAACGCTGGGGTTTTTGCTGCCTGTCGTTGACCATCGTCGGCAGGCTGACGCATTGCCAGATAAACGCGGCGAGGGCCAGCGGTACGAGTGCGAAAAAGGCGCCACGCCAGCCGACGGTAGCCCCCAGATAGCTCCCCAGCGGTGCCGCCACGACGGTGGCCAGCGCGTTGCCACCGTTAAAAATCGCCAGCGCGCGAGGCACCTGATGCTGCGGCACCAGACGAATAGCGATCGCTGCCGACAGTGACCAGAAACCGCCGATGGTAATGCCAATCATGGCCCGCCCCAGCATATAAACCGGATAGCTGGATGCCAGCGCAATAATCAGTCCCGATACGGCCATCAGCACGGTCAGCCCCAGCAGGAGGTGTTTGCGATTCACATTCCCGGCAAGACGCGAGAGGGTCAGGCTGGTCAGCACCGCCAGCGCCCCGGAGATGGCAATTCCCTGGCCTGCCAGCCCTTCGGTAACGTGTAGATCGCCGGCAATCGGCGTCAGCAGGCTGACCGGCATAAATTCAGAGGCGATCAGCACAAAAACGCAGAGCGTCATGGCAAATACGCCGCTCCAGTGGGCGTGGGTTTTATGGTGTGAAGAGCTCAATATGGACATGATGGTTTCCGCAGTACGGCGCAGATCGCCCGGATGCGGCGCAACGCGTTATCCGGGCGATCTTTTAAGGGCATGGAGGGGTTATTTCAGGTTGGTTTTGAAAAACTGCTCAAATTTGGCGAACGGTATTTTACCGGCGGCATTGTCATAAAGATCGACATGGTTCGCCCCAGGCACAATCACCAGCTCTTTCTCTTTGCTGCCGACGGCCTTAAAGGCGTCTTCGGCAAAATAACGTGAGTGGGCCTGTTCCCCGGTCACGATCAGCGTTGGAATGGTAATCTCCCCGGCATAGCTCAGCAGCGGCATATTCATAAATGACAGCGGCATCGTTGCATTCCACGCGCCGGTAGAGTTGACGGAACGCGGGTGGAAACCGCGCGGCATCCGGTAATAGTCAAAGAACTCCTTTAACACCGGGTTCGGGTTGGCAGGTAACGTTTCTGGCAAAATACGATCGGACGCGCTGGCGTTGCCTTTATCATCGACATAAATATCGTGTCCGCCCGGCGCGAAGGTGCCGTTTTCCGCATCCTTCCAGCGTTGTTCATTCAGATACTGCAGCACCGCGCGGCGGTCGGCGGTGGTATAGCGATCTTTACCGTCGCCCACGCCGTGGCCCATCGCGCGGCTCATGTCATACATCACGCTGGTGGCCACGGCTTTTACGCGGGTATCCATTGCGGCATCGTTGAGCGCCATACCGCCCCAGCCGCAGATGCCAAGCAGTCCGATACGGTTGCGGTCCACCTCTTTTTGCAGGCCTAAGAAATCCACTGCCGCGCTGAAATCCTCGGTGTTGATATCCGGCGAGGCAACGTTACGCGGCTGGCCGCCGCTTTCTCCCGTATAAGAAGGGTCGAAGGCGAGGGTGACAAAGCCCTGTTCCGCCAGCGTTTGCGCATACAGTCCGCTGGACTGTTCTTTGACCGCGCCAAAGGGGCCGCTGATGGCTATCGCCGCCAGCTTGCGCTCGCCGCGATCTTTAGGAAGATAGAGATCGCCGACCAGCGTGATCCCGTAGCGGTTCTGGAAGGTCACCTTACGGTGATCGACCTTCGTGCTTTCAGCAAAGGTTTTGTCCCACTTATCGACCAGCGAAACAGGGGCGTTCGGATTGGCTGTATCTGCATAACTCATAGTTGTAACTCCACTTAATGATGCGCATAGCAGCATTGCAGGTAGGGTTGCTGACAGTTTTCTGGCGAAAGCTTTCATCACGTGCTCCTTTAAAAATTACGTTGCGGGTACAGGCTGCGTACGGACAACACTGCTGTGCTTTGTTGCAATGCGCTGATTATAGGTAGCAGTAAAAGTGCTGATTAGAGGGTGAAAACTGCTAAGATTCATAACGGATTGTTATAAATCAGATGAGTGGGCGGAGCGGATAATGGCGAAACGGGAAAACTATAACGATCTCTATCTCTTTATGCTGGTAGTCCAGGAGGGCAGTTTTACCGCGGCGGCGCAGCGGCTTGGACTGGCGCAGTCAGGAATCAGCCGTTCTGTACGCGAGCTTGAAGAAAGGCTGGGCGTGCAGCTGCTGGTCCGCACCACACGCAAATTGTCGTTGACCCAGGCCGGGGAGCAGCTTTATCACACCGTCGAGTCAGGCTTCGAGACTCTGGACACAGGGCTCGCCACGCTGGCGCACTATCGCCATACCCCCTCCGGTACGGTTCGCATCAACGCCAGCCAGCACGCCATTGATAAAATACTGCTGCCGAAGCTGGCGGCGTTCAAACAGCGTTATCCCGATATCAGGCTGGAACTGATTAGCGAAAGCCGGTTTGTCGATATTATCGCTGAGCGATTCGATGCCGGCATACGCCTGGGGCCGGAGGTCGGGGCGGGCATGGTCGCGGTGCGCATTTCGCCGGAGATGGAGATGGCCGTGGTAGGCGCGCCTGAGCACTTTCGTCGCTACGGTTTTCCGCAAACGCCGGCCGCTCTGGCAGCGCATCCCTGCATTGCTTATCAGTTTGGCGACGGCAGTATTTACGCCTGGGAACTCAATGAGGACGGTAAAAAATGACCCACCGCCCGCAGGGGCAGTGGGCCTTTGCCGACAGTTACATGGAAGCGAAAGCCGCCCGGCTCGGTCTGGGGCTGGCTTACGTTCCGGCGGAGCTGGTGGCTGACGATGTAGAACGCGGCACCCTTATCCGGGTACTGCAACGTTACAGCCTGCGGCTGGAAAGCTCCTTTCTCTATTATCCTCATCGTAACGTGTCGCCCGCGCTGCGCGTGGTGATTGATGCCCTGAAAATCTGATTCAGCACGGGTGCCGTGAAACGATTTACTTTCTTGCCGCCCAGGCATGAATCAGCAGCGACTGGAAGAAGTGGTCCGGCGCGGAAAAACCGGCATCCCTCATCAACGCTTCGGTTGCGGCTGGCGGCTGCACCCGTAGTCGTTCCTCAAACAACTGCTTAATCTCTTCGACGGTGGGCGCGCTGGTGCTCCCATACGCCTGTAGGGCGGCCCAGCGGCGGAGCTGGTCATCGATATTATCCGCAGCCATATCGGCGGCGATTTCAGCAACGATCAGCCTGCCTGACGTTTTTAACCGCGCCGCTATCTGATGATAAATACCGCCCCGGTCGTTCTGCCGGATGAAATGGGTCACCAGCAGGCAGAGCACGGCATCAAATTTCTCACCGCCAGCAATGTCTTCCAGATAGCCAGCGAGTAAGTCGCACCGGTGTTCTATTCCCGCCTGGCGAATCTTCTGGTCGCACACCGCCAGCATATCGGCAGAGGGATCTACGCCGGTGAAGCGCCAGCCCGGATAGCTGTCGGCAAGAGAGAGCACTTCGTTGCCCGTACCCACGCCGACACAAAGGATGTGTGCATCGGCGGGTAAATCCTGCAGCTGCAGCGCCATCAGAAAATGCAGATTGGCGCTAATCGGGCTAAAGCGTGCATTGCTGGCATCATACCGCCGCGAAAATTCGCTGTTAAAAATGTCATTAGTGCTCATATCCGCCCCCGTTATGAGTTATGTGGCTTTAGTAACTGCTGCGCTTTGTGTTTCATCACGTGGGTGCGAACGGCCGCCTGAAAAACACGAAACAGCAGGCCGTTGATCAGGGTCGCGACGGTGAGAACGATAAACGCGGTCATCAACCAGTCGATAACGCCAATGCCGCTCTGTAACAGAGCAGGGCGATAGAGCAGCATGCCTGCCGCCACCGTCCAGTGGCTCATACAGTAAAAGCAGCTAAAAAGATGGCCCAGCATGGCGTTTTTGCGCGCGGTCCATCCCCGGAGCGGCGCGAAAAGCTCGGTCTGGGTGATGGTCATCGACAGGCTGGCCGCGGCGAGGGCTATCATCAGGCAAACGTAGAGATCTGAGGCGAGTACGGGCGTCATATTGGGTTCCTGTGGCTGAGGGATTGTCGTCTGCTTCATTCATGTAACTTATAAAATCACATGACCTTTACCTTTGTCAATTTCATGTATCAATGTAAGATACATAAGATTGCCCCCCGGAGAGAGCTGATATGCGTCAGGACAATAAACTCTCGCGCATGCTGCATGTTTTATTGCATATGGCGCGCCATGAAGATGTCTATACCTCAGAACAGATAGCCCATATGCTTGGCACCAACAGCGCGGTAGTCAGGCGCACGCTGGCTGGCCTGCGTGAAGCGGGCTTTGTCACCTCGGTCAAGGGGCATCATGGCGGCTGGCGCATCGCCGCGCCGCTCAGGGATATCAGCCTGCTTGATATCTATCGCGCCGTGGGCGTTAAACAGCTTTTTGCCATCGGCGGCGGAGACGCGCACCCTGAATGCGCGGTGGAAGCGGCGGTGAACCAGGCGCTGGGCAGCGTGCTGGACGAGGCGCAGCAGGCACTGCTTGCGCGTTTTGCCGAAATAAGCCTGCAGGATCTGTCAGAGCGGTTCGAGCGCCATTTTGCTGGTGACAACAGCACAGAAATTACCGACTGCCGCAGCGCTGAAACGCAAAAGTAATTAGCTAAAACGCACAAAGAGCGATATTAAACCGCCCCGGATATCCGGGGCGGTATTTTCCTCACGTTTAGCGTGCCATTGTCATTTTGAGTTAAAACCTGCCGCCTGTTTATTGTTTGCAATAGCAAACCCATTGTTCTTAATTCAGTACAATCGGTTTTTCATTTAAAACATCTCGTTTTATTCGCGGCAAAAAATATTTAATTAACTGTGAAATTGTCATGGTCATGACATTTTGAAAATATTCTGAATCTACAATTTATATTCTTTTATATTCAAATGGTTACCCTCTCAATTCTCTATATTTACTTGTTTATTTTTTGTAAACAAAATGTGATATCGCTCATAGAACGCTTTTTTGCCAATAGCTAATAACGCGCTACGACCCTATTGTATTTGCATTGTATACAACGCCGATAAGTTATTGCTTTACCCATTCCCCAGAATAAAACAACACGTTTTGTATGGTTAAAATCAACAGGCGGGGCGATTAATCGCTTTGCCGCGTAAATAGAACAGAGTATTTGCCCATAACCCGAGAGGTGCGCAGCAATGCAACTGGAAAATTCAAACTCAATTGGTTTGCGTGAGGAAAAAACAGCGATTAAAAAATCGAACGCGCGCTGGCTGGTCGTTGCGATGCTATTTTTTATGACC
>NZ_HE578945.1:1313535-1316376 GCF_000321045.1 Phytobacter massiliensis JC163 | reverse complement strand
TATGGCGAAAGATCTTGGCCTGACACCGGTTGATATGGGCTTTATCTTTTCCGCTTTTGGCTGGGCTTATGTCATTTTCCAGTTACCCGGCGGCTGGTTACTGGATAAGTTTGGCTCCAGGGTTATTTACAGCTTAAGCATCTTTTTCTGGTCGCTCTTTACCTTAATGACCGGGCTGGCGGGCTTTGTCACGGGGGCCACGGCGGTGGTCTTTATCTTCGCCATGCGCTTTCTGGTCGGCGCGTCGGAGGCGCCATCGTTTCCGGCAAATAGCCGTATCGTTGCCACATGGTTCCCCGCCTCGGAGCGTGGCACGGCGGCGGCCATTTTTAACTCGGCGCAATATGGCTCTACCGTCTTTTTCGCCCCGCTGATGGGCTGGCTGGCGCATACCTGGGGCTGGCATTCTGTCTTTACCGTGTTAGGGCTGTTGGGCATCGCTTTTCTGCCGCTATTTCGCAAAATCGTCAAAAGCCCTAAAGAACACGCAATGGTTAATGCCTCTGAGCTGGAGTACATCACTGCCGGCGGCGCGTTAGTGACGCTTGAAGAAAAGCGAGACCAGCAGGTAAAAAGTGAAGGCCCTAAATTAGGCTATCTCAAGCAGCTCCTGAGCAGCCGTATGATGCTCGGCACCTATCTGGCGCAGTACTGCCTTAACGCAATTGGTTTCTTTTTCATTACCTGGTTTCCTATTTACCTGGTGCAGGAAAAGAACATGTCGATCATGAAAGCCGGGATGGTCGCGGCGATCCCGGCGATATGCGGGTTCTTAGGCGGACTTATCGGCGGTTTCTCCTCTGACTACCTGATCCGCAAAGGCGTCTCTGTCTCGGTGGCGCGCAAAATTCCTATTATTGGCGGTATGTCTCTCTGCTGCGTCATGGTGATGTGCAATTATACCGATTCGGAATCGGCCGTTATCGCGATCATGGCGATGTCATTTCTTGGCAAAGGTATTGGCGGTATGGGCTGGACAATTAATACCGATACCGCGCCGAAAGAGATCGCGGGATTATCCGGCAGTATGCTGAACACCTTCAGCAATGCCTCCAGTATCACCACCCCGATCATCACCGGGTATATTCTGAATGTTACCGGCTCTTTCCATGCGGTGCTGTGGTTTGTTATTTCGCACGCGGTCATGGTGATTTTCTTCTACTTATTCGTCGTAGGGAAAATTCAGCGTCTGGTCCTAAAGCCAATGGCGTAACATTCTCACTTCGGGAGCAAATATGTCTATCTCAGACGAAACGGAAATAAAAAGGTCATTAAGCGTTATCGCCTATGACGAAATAAAAACCATGATACTGAGCCTGGCGCTAAAACCCGGCAGTTCAGTGACTGAAATGTGGCTAATAGACCGGTTGCGGATGAGCCGCACGCCCATTCGTGAAGCGCTTTATCGCCTGCAACAGGAGCATTTTGTTGAGCTGGTGCCAGGGAAAGGCTGGTTTGTCAGCGAAATTAATCTGTCAGATATTCAGGAGCTCTACGTGATTCGTGAAGCGCTGGAGGGGATCTCCGCGCGCCATGCGGCAGAGCAGATCAGCGATGAAGAGTTGCAACGAATGGAAATTTATCTCGATTCGCTGGAAACATTATTACAGGAAGATGAAGAAGCGGTCGACGATCCGGGCGATTCCATCCATAACCTGATATTCAGGTTTTGTGGCAACGCCCTGATCAATGAAGTCATGAGCATTTACCTTGAAAGATTGCAAATGTTTCATCTTATCACCAGCAGTTTGCCGGGGCGTAAATTGCAGTCGTGGCGCGAACACCGGGAGATATTTTATGCCCTTAAAGCGCGGGATGGCGCGCTGGCAGAAGACGTCATGCGTAAACATATTCGAAGCAGCCTGGAAAGCCTGTTACTGAGCCTTATCGACAATAAAATCGATTACCAGAAGGCAATAAAACAGGCGTTACCGTTACCGGGCAGGCTGATTAAAAATGAAAACCAGGAGTGAAGTCATGCGGAAAGTGATTGTTTTTGGCGTCGACGGTTTATCCATGCCATTGCTGCAACGTTATGCTCAGGAAGGCCATCTGCCGGCCATATCCCGCATGCTGGAAGGCGGGGCGGCGACGGAACTACTCCCCTTTATTTCTGCATGGGGTGATATTAACTGGGTGACTTTTCTGGCAGGACAGGCGGTGGGCACCTCATGGACCGGCCAGGGAATGCCGCCGGATAACCAGCAAACCCGTAATTTGCTGGGCCAGATGAGCAACCATGACCTGCGCGCGGCGCTGGTTCACTTCCCGGAAAGCGTAGCCGCAGACAGAGAACACTATAGTTTTGCGCCTTATTGGGGGCGCAGCGCCCCCTGGCCTGGCGAGCTTTTCAAGCCGATGGGCTATACCACCCGCTATGAAGCGCGCACCGGCAATAAACAGGTTAAAAAGCAAAAGCTGGGCTGGCCGCCCACCGCCGCGCTGGCCTATCACGATAAAGGCGCGTGGCAGCCTTTAACGCAGCGGGAGGATGGCTGGCAGTTCACCATGCAGGGGAACCACAGCGAAAACGTCACCGTGACCGTGACCGGTCAACAGGGGAAACCGCTGTTACGGTTGCGGGAACAGACCATTGAACTGACGCCGGGCAGGTGGAGCCGCTGGCTGACTTTCGAGACGGGCGGAAAAACGGCACAGGTACGCTTTTTCCCCGGCGTGTTTAACCCCGAGAATAACGATATTGAAATTCTGCAAAGCCAGGTAACGGACGGTCAGCGGCTCTCCCCCCAGCCGGAAGAGCACGCCACGCCATTTTACAGCAGGTGGGTGGTGAAAGCCTCGCCAGAAGAGGACTACCTGCAGGCCACCTTGCAGGAGGCG
>NZ_HE578945.1:1308008-1313128 GCF_000321045.1 Phytobacter massiliensis JC163 | reverse complement strand
GCAGGCCACCTTGCAGGAGGCGGAAGAACAGTCGCTGTGGCTGGCAGAGAGCGCGCTTTCCCTGACCCAACATAAAAATTTCTCGCTGTGGGCTACCGTGCACCGGCTGATTGACGAATCTCACCATAACTGCCTTGGCCAGTGCGATCCGGCCTCACCGTTTTATTCACCCACACAGGCGGCAAAGTATGACGACGTTATGCGCCAGTGTTACCAGGTGCTGGACCGGACGATGGCGAAACTGATGCAGGAAATGGATGACGATACTGTGCTGATGCTGGCCTCCGACCACGGCGCCGTACCGAACAGCTATATGTGCGATATCTACCGCTACCTTGCCAGACACCAGCTGGTGGTGCTGAACGAGCAGGGGCAGCCCGACATGTCGCGCAGTCAGGTCTATCTTAAAGATGAGCGCGGCGGGCTGGAGATTTTCGTTAATCTCGTTGGCAGAGAGGCCACCGGTATCGTCAGCCAGCAGGAGTATGACGCGGTCTGCGCCCGGACGCTGCTCGCGCTGGGTAGCTGGCAGGTGCAGGAAGATGGCGTTGCCCGTAATGCGGTTAGCCTGGCGCTGCTGAAAAGCGATGCGGTGGGCATTGGCTTCTGGGGGCCGTGCGCAGGCGATGTGATTTTTGCCTATAACGCGGGCTTTGTCTGGGGCGTCAGCCAGGATGGGGAAGATATCTGCCCGGTAGAAGTCCCCGGCGCGAATCACGGCCCGCAAAAGCCTACCGCCGCGACCACGCTGTCGAATAACTATGGCGCGTTACTGATGTACGGTGCGGATGTGCGTCCTGGCTACTACCGCGATCGTGAGCGGCTGGGGCCGTGGAATATGACCGATCCGGCGGCAACGATCGCGCATCTGCTCGGCCTGCCGCTGGATACGCTGGATGGTCGGATTATGCACGATATGCTTTTGCCAAAACGCTAATCGCCTGGAGAATAAGATGAAAATTACCGGTGTTACCACCCATTTACTGACGGCTAAACTCAGCCAGCCTTTTTCTTACTCGCGCGCGCGTTACGACACCCGCACTGCGATGCTGGTGGAGATAGAGACGGATGAGGGAATCAGCGGCTGGGGCGAGTGCTACGGCCCGGCCCGTATGACCCAGGCCGTTGTGGATGAACTGGGCAGCATGATAATCGGTAGCGATCCGCTCAATAGCGAATTTATCTGGCAGGATCTCTACGCCCGCCTGCGGGACCACGGGCAGAAGGGGTTACTGATTGAAGGGCTAAGCGGTATTGATATCGCCTTATGGGATATTCGCGGCAAATATTTCAACGCGCCGGTCTGGCAGCTGATGGGGGGCCGGATGCGCAGTGACGTTCAGGCCTATGCCACCGGGCTTTACCGGCGGGATAGCGGCGACGCGGTGCACTATCTGGTGGAAGAAGCGCTCAGCTACGTTGAGCAGGGCTTTACGGCAATGAAACTGAAAGTGGGTTTTGGCGTTGAGGAAGATTACACCGTTACGCGCGCCATCCGCGAAGCCATCGGCCCGGATATCACGCTGATGGTTGACGCCAACCACGCCTATGACGCGGTGGCGGCCATTAAGCTGGCGCATAAAATTGAGCAGTTCGATATTGCGTGGTTTGAGGAGCCAGTGCCGCCGGAAGATTTGCAAGGCTATCTGCGCGTAAAAGCCGCCACCGCGATCCCGCTGGCCGGCGGCGAATGTGAATTTACCCGCTACGGTTTTAAAAACGTGCTGGTCAACGAGGCGATGGATATTATCCAGCCCGATATTTGCGCGGCGGGAGGCCTTACCGAGTGTAAGAAAATCGCCGATATGGCGCAGGCGTTTGGCATTCGCACCAACCCGCATGTCTGGGGAAGCGGGGTAGGGATCGCCGCTTCGCTGCAATGGATAGCCATGGTGCCGACGCATACCCCCATCTCACTGTCGCCCGCCCAGCCTTTGCTGGAGTTCGATCAGACCGAACACCCGGTGCGCCAGGCTATTTTGCAAACCCCCATCGGTCACCAGCAGGGTGTGGTGACTATCCCTTCCGGGCCGGGTTTAGGCATCGAAATTAACCGCGATGCGCTGGAATTTTTTAAACGGTAGTGATTGTGCGAAGCTACGATTGCCGCCTCCGGGCGGCCTTTTACACACGTTTCCAGATCTACTCAGGCATTGGGTGATAATCCTGCCTCGTCTGTTGAAGGGAATTAAACGCCAATATTTTTACCCTTTCTGTCGTTAATTGCTTTTTTTCGCTTAGCTTATGCAAAGCAGGGTAATATCTTTATTAGCAAAAAGTCTTTTTCATCACACTGCTTTTCTTTTTAGAGTTGAGCTCCTGATAATTTGAAGGAGCACAACCATGTCTTCATCTGCAAATAATAAAACACAGACTTATGCGGCATTAGATATTCGTCCCGTTGCCGGAAATATCGGCGCGGAGATCCGTAATATTCAGCTTTCAGCAGAGTTAGACGATGCGCTTATTCAGCAAATCGAACAGGCGCTGGTGAAATATAAAGTATTATTCTTCCGCAAGCAGGGCCATCTGACCGATGAAGCGCATCAGGCTTTCGGTGCACGCTTTGGCAACATCGTGGCGCACCCCACTGTGCCTGCGCCTACGGGGACGAAACTCTTTGAGCTGGACGCCTCGAAAGGCGGCGGCAGGGCGGACTCCTGGCACACCGATGTGACCTTTGTTGACGCCTTCCCCAAAATATCAATTCTGCGCGGCGTGACTATTCCAGAATATGGCGGCGATACCGTCTGGGCGAATACTGCGCGGGCATATGAATTACTGCCGGAATCGCTAAAACAGTTTGTCGGCACCTTACGGGCGGTACACAGTAATAATTATGATTACGGCGCGGAGCGTATTGTCACCGAAGAACACCGGCTTAACCATCATAAAAACGTTTTTGTCTCTGCCGTCTGGGAAGCTGAACATCCGGTCGTCCATGTGCATCCCGTTTCCGGCGAGCGGGCTTTATTACTTGGCCACTTTGTTAAAAAACTGGTGGGGTTCAGCAGCCGCGAATCGGCGCAGCTTTTTGAATTACTGCAAAACCGTATTATTCGCCTGGAAAACACCGTGCGCTGGCAGTGGCAGCAGGATGATGTCGTTATCTGGGACAACCGCAGCACCCAGCATTACGCGGTCAATGATTACGGCGACCAGCCGCGCGTGGTGCGCCGGGTCACGATTGAAGGCGAACCGGCGGTCGCTATCGACGGCAGCCGTAGCCGCACGGTCGCCCGCCCGCAGGAGGCGGTGAATGAGGCGGAACACGGCGGGCTGCAAAGGAATGCAAACTATGCAGCGTCGTGATCTGTTAAAAGCGATGGCGGCATTTGGCGTCTACGCCATGATGCCTGCCATCGCGCGCGGGGCCAGCGTCGCGCGAAAATATGACGGCGTTACGCTCAATGTCTCTACCTTCAGCACCGCCTGGCCGCAGCTTATCCGCCAATGGCTGCCGGAGTTTGAGGCGCTGACCGGCGTGCGGGTGCAGCTCGATACTCCGGCGTTCCCGGTCTATAACCAGCGCGCGGATCTGGAGCTGTCAACCAGAGGGGCGGCGTATGACGTAGTAAACGTTACCTTTATCTACACCAGCCGCTGGATCAACGCCGGCTGGCTGACGCCGCTGGATGAATTTATCGCCAACCCGAATCTGACCTCGCCACAGTGGGGGTTACAGGATTTTCTGCCCGCCACGCTTGCCGCCGAAACCGGCCGCGACGGCAAACTCTACGGCATCCCGTATGTTGTGGAGGCGATGCTGGCGGGTGCCTCGCGCTATGACCTGGTGCAGCAGGCCGGGCTGGTATTCCCGAAAACCACTGATGACCTGCTAAAGGTGCTGCAGGCGGTGAATAAAAAAGAGCGTGTGGCGGGCTATGTTACCGACAACCACTACGGCTGGACCTTTATTCCTTACCTGCAGGCGTTTGGCGGCAATGTCTTTCGCGCGCCGCCGGACGATCTCTTTCCGACGCTGGACACCCCGGAAGCGGTACAGGCCGCCGACTATTTTGCCCGCCTGATCCGCGACTTCGGCCCGAACGGCGGCATTACCTATACCGCCGATCAGACCCTACAGGCCCTCAAGCAGGGGCGGGTAAACGTTTCTGACTTAAGCCAGACCTACCTGGCGCAGCTGGGCGATGCCAGAACGTCGCGCAGCCTTAAAACCGCCCATTTTGGATCGATGGTCAGCGGGCCAAAAGGCGCATTCCCCGGCATGGCGACCCATGCGCTGGGCATTCCGGCGGGGTCGAAAAATAAAGAGGCGGCGTGGGCCTTTATTCAGTGGTCGCTATCGAAACAGATGACCGCCCGCGCGCTGGCAGCGGGGTACGGCTCGCCGACGCGTCGCAGCGATATCGACTCGCAGGCCTTTCGCAGTAAGCAGGTCATTAACGGCGTGGATCTGGCGCAGCTTTCTATTGACGCCATCGACCTGGCGGGAAAAGGCGGCTACATGAAATACCGCACCGTGGAGTTTTATCCGCAGGTCGATCAGCAGCTTAACAAAGCCATTGCGCTTATCGTCTCCGGCCAGCTTAACGCGAAGCAGGCGATGGCCCAGGCGCAGGCCGGTACCCTCGCCGATTTGCAACGCGCGGGCGCGAAAATCTAACAGGAGAAGGGAATGGAACAACCACTAAGCTGGCGGCGACGCCAGCGCGCCGCCTGGCTGCTGGGGCTGACGCCGTCCCTCGCCGTGCTGACGCTGTTGACGCTGGTGCCAGCGGCGGCGCTGCTGGTCACCAGCCTTACGCCCTTTAGCCTGACCAGGCCAGAGGAGACCTTCACCTTCAGCCATCCGCTGGTGAATTATCAGCAGTTGCTGCATGACGATCGTTTTCTTAATTCACTGGTCACCCAGCTGAAATTGTCGGTGGTCAGCGTCTTCTTTCAGGTGCTGATTGGCCTGCTGCTGGCGCTGTTGCTCAATGGCACGTCTCGCTGGCTTAACGGGGTACGCACGCTGCTGCTGATCCCGATGGTGCTGCCGCCGATTATCGTGGCGCTGATCTGGAAAATTATCTACACGCCGGATATCAGCCCCCTGCACCAGCTGCTGGAGCGCTTTAATCTGCCGCTGGATTCGCTTATTGCCAACCCCGGAC
>NZ_HE578945.1:1259028-1307692 GCF_000321045.1 Phytobacter massiliensis JC163 | reverse complement strand
CCAACCCGGACACCGCCCTGTGGGCGATTGTCGCGGCGGACGTCTGGCAGTGGTTTCCCTTCACCATGCTGATGGTGCTCGCCGCGTTGCAGATGGTGCCGAACGAACCGCGGGAGGCGGCGAGTCTTGACGGCGCTTCGTCGTGGAATATTTTCCGCTATATCGTGTTTCCGCACCTGAAACCGGTGCTGGCGGTGTGCATTCTGTTTCGTCTGATCGACAGCTTTAAGGCGTTTCCGCTGATCTACATTCTGACCGACGGCGGGCCGGGGTCTGTGACCGAAGTGACCAACTATTACGGCTTTATACAGGCGTTTAACTTTTCCTGGTGGGGTTACGGCAGCGCTATCGCGGTGGTGATCCTGGTGGGGGTGTTTCTCTTAAGCTGGCTGATTGGCCGGGCGGGGTGGGGCGATGACCATTCAACAAACTGACGAACGCGGGCAGGTGGCTTTTCGTGCCGTCCGGCGCAAAACATGGCGTGTTAAAGGCAAGCGCACGCTGCTGGCCCTGTTGCTGCTGGTGATATTTCTGGCCCCTTTTTTATGGATGGTCATTATGTCGCTGCGCCCGGCGATGGACGCCTTCGAACTGACGCTATGGTTCACCCCGACCCTTGACGCTTACCGCCAGCTGATTGCCGGTCACTTTCTCCAGCCGTTTGGCAACAGCCTGATGGTAAGCCTGCTCTCTACTATCTTCTCGCTGCTGCTGGGGGTGCCTGCGGCGTGGGTGCTGACCCGCTGGCGATTTCGCGCCCGCCGCTACGTGGCGCTGTGGATCCTGGTGACCCGCATGGCGCCGCCTATCGCGTTTACCATCCCGTTTTTTCTGGCCTGGCGCTGGCTCGGCTTGCAGGACACCATTATCGGCCTGGCGATTGTCTATCTCACCTTTAACCTGGCGATTGTCATCTGGCTGATGCAGACCTTCTTTGCCGCGGTGCCGGTGGCGCTGGAAGAGGCGGCATGGATGGACGGCTGCTCCCTGTGGCGCAGTTTCTGGACGGTGACGCTGCCGCTGGTCAAACCGGGGCTAGCGGCCACCGCCATTCTCTGTTTTATCTTCTCGTGGAATGACTTTTTCTACGCCCTGATTTTAACCCGTACCAACGCCATTACCGCGCCGGTGGCCATTGTCAACTTCCTGCAATACGAAGGGTGGGAGTGGAGCAAAATCGCCGCCAGCGGCACGCTGGTGATGCTGCCGGTGGTGGCGTTCACCCTGCTGGTACGTCGTTATCTGGTACATGGCCTCACCGCAGGCGGACTTAAGGATTAACTATGGCAACCCTGACACTGCGCAACATCGCTAAACACTTTCATGGCCAGACAATTATCCCAGGCCTCGATCTGACCATCCACCACGGCGAATTTATCGCGCTGGTGGGGCCGTCCGGCTGCGGTAAATCAACGCTTTTACGCATGATTGCCGGACTGGAAGGCATTGACGGCGGCGAACTTATCCTTGACGGCGAGGTGATTAACGATTTATCGCCCCAGGAGCGCAATATGGCGATGGTATTCCAGAACTACGCGCTCTATCCGCATATGACGGTGGCGGAAAATCTCGGCTTTTCCCTGAAAATGCAGGGCGTGGCGAAAATAAAAATAGACCAGCAGGTGCGCCAGGCCGCCGATACGCTGGGGCTGACGCCGCTGCTTGCGCGCAAACCGGCGCAGCTCTCCGGCGGCCAGCGCCAGCGGGTGGCGATGGGGCGGGCCATTTTGCGCCACCCCCGGCTGTTCCTTTTTGATGAGCCGCTCTCCAACCTTGACGCCAAACTGCGGGTGGAGCTGCGCACGGAGATCAAGGCCCTGCACCAGCGGCTGAACACCACGATGATTTATGTCACCCACGATCAGATTGAGGCGATGACCATGGCGGACCGAATTGTGGTGCTGCGCGAGGGGCATATTGAGCAGGTGGGCACGCCGCTGGAGCTGTTCGATCGTCCGGCTAACGCCTTCGTCGCCAGCTTTATCGGCTCGCCTTCCATGAACCTGTTCACCGGGCGGCTGGCGAAGCCGGGGGTGGTGATAACCGATGACGGCGTGGCGCTGCCGGTGGCGCAAACCCCAGACCATGCGCTTGGGCAGCGGGTACTGTACGGGGTGCGGCCCCAGCACTTTTTACTGGCTTCGGCCGGTGACATTAACGCTCAGGTGAAGGTGGTGGAGCCGACCGGGTCCGAAACCCAGATCGTGCTCAGTATGGGTACTCAGCAGGTCACGACGCTCTTTCATCAGCGGGTCGCCGCCGAACCCGGCACCATGCTGAACGTGCTGCCGGATGCCCGTCACGCCCATCTTTTCGATGCTGAAAGCGGGGCGCGGCTGAACTAATGCTGGCGCAACTATTGTTTATCCGCAGGGAGGAAAACGCGATACTCTCGACGACGCCGTAATGCAGGCCTTACCGAAGCGAGAACGAAAAATGCACGAGAGTTATACCCGCTATGCGAGCTTACAGCAAAAAGTCGTCATGATTACCGGCGGCGCCAGCGGTATTGGCGCCGATCTGGTGACGGCATTCAGCCAGCAGGGGAGCCGGGTCCATTTTCTGGATATTAACAGAGAGGCGGGTGAAGCGGTCGCCCGCGCCAGCGGCGCGACATTCCACGCCGTAGATTTGCGCGATATTACGGCGCTGCGCGCGGTGATTAGCGCTATCGCCGATCGGGAAGGGGAGATAAACGTCCTGATCAACAATGCCGCCTGCGACGATCGCCACGACATGTTTAGCGTCGAGCCGGAAACATGGCGCGCCAGCCTTGCCGTTAACCTCGATCATCAGTTTTTCGCCACCCAGGCGGTAGCGGCGCGGATGCAGGCATCGGGCGGCAGTATTATTCTCACCAGTTCGACCGCCTTTATGAAGGGCAGGCCGGGCCTGGTTGGCTACACCACCGCAAAGGCGGCGATTGTCGGCCTGAACCAGACGCTGGCGCGTGAGCTGGGGCCGTCCGGCATCCGGGTGAACTGTATCGTCCCCGGCGCTATCTCCACGCCGCGCCAGCAGGCGCTGTGGCGAACGCCCACCTCGGACCAGGAGATCAAAAACGCGCAGTCGCTGGATATCACCCTTGAGGGCAGGGACGTGGCGGCGATGGCGCTGTTTGTCGCCTCCGATGACGCCCGGGGCTGCACCGGTTCGCTCTTTTTCGTTGACGCCGGGATCCGCCTGGTGTGAGCGTATAGCGCCGGGCCGCCCGCCCGGCGCTATGGCCGGTTTAACGTTCGCCGGGTCAGGGTAATGACCGTCGTCACCACGCCCACGATATGTGCGCCTTCCTCTTCTTCTATCTTCACCGCGCGGTAACGCGCATTCTCCGGCACCAGCTGCGGGCAGGGGCCTAAACGCAGCCGCTTCACGGTAAAACCGCTCAGCAGCCGGGCCACCACAATATCGCCATCCACCGGCGTCAGGCTGGTATCCACCAGCAATAACGAGCCGGGCAGGATCGCCGCATCCCGCATGGAATCTGACGACGCGCGCAGTACGTACGTCGCCGAAGGGTGGGCAATCAGGCTGCTTACCAGATCGATCGCGCCGTCAAGGTAATCCGCAGCCGGGCTGGGAAAAGAGCTGGTGGTCATCGCGCATCGCTCCATTGTTTTTATAAGGTTGAGAGTAGCGGCAGGCAGCCCCGATAAGGCGCAACCGCGCCGCATCCGGGATTCACGGGTGCGCTGGCGCTTACCCGGGCTACGGCATGTCTTACTCTGCATTATTTACTGTGTATTTATACAGTATCGTCAAAGGCAAGGATCGATCAAGCCAAAAGCGATCGCTATTTAAGAACTTACTGACACGACTGGAAATTTAGTTTGTGAGATAAAGGCGGGCGCAAAAGATGTAAGATCCTTACAGATCCAAAATGGAAATATAACGTGACGGCCGCATCAGGTTGCCAGCGCGGGCCGCTTTCAGGCCTAAACAAACGAAGCGGCAGGTATTATTACCCAACCGGCGATGTTTTTACAATCAAGGAGATAGCATCTACACTAAATAAACTTAACCATTGGATGGCCAGGAAGATCACGTTGAAAATAAACAACTTCTTTTTTATTGTTCTGCTGCTGTTGGTGAGCCTGGCGTTTTTCAGCCTGATTCAGCCCTACTATTCGGCGATTATCTGGTCAGTGATCCTGACGCTTATTTTTTATCCGCTGCGGGTAAAACTATCAGGGTGGCTGCGGGGGCGTGACAGTATCGCTTCGCTGCTGACGGTGCTCCTTATTTGCGTACTGGTGTTTATCCCCCTGATGGTGATCGTTTCGTCACTGGTGGTGGAGATCAACGCGCTCTATCAGCGGCTACAAAACAACGCCACCGATCTGCCGCAGCTTTTTACTGACAGCATCGGTTACCTGCCCGGCTGGGCGCAGAGTTACCTGCGCGACAACGATTTTGACACCGTCACCTCGATCCGCGAAAAGCTGTCCGGCGTGGCGCTGAGCGCCGGGCGTTACCTGGCGGGCAGCGCGCTGGTCATCGGCAAAAATACCCTGAGCCTGACCATCAATTTCTGCCTGATGGTTTACCTGCTGTTCTTCTTACTGAAAGACGGCTCGCAGCTGGTACGTAAAATTTTCCATGCCATTCCGCTGACGGACAAAATTAAGCGCCGCCTGTTTCAGAAGTTTTCCGGCGTCTCCCGGGCGACGGTGAAGGGCACGCTGGTGGTGGCTATCGTACAAGGGGCGCTGGGCGGTTTCGGCTTCTGGTTTGCCGGGATCAACGGCAGCCTGCTGTGGGGGTCGATTATGGCCTTTATGTCGCTGATCCCGGCGGTGGGCACGGCGCTTATCTGGGTACCGGCGGTTATTTACCTTTTCTCCAGCGGAGAAATTATTACCGCAGTCATGCTGACGGCTTATTTTGTTGTCGTGGTCGGCCTTGCAGATAATATTTTGCGCCCGCTGCTGGTGGGAAAAGATACGCGTATGCCGGACTATTTAATTTTATTAACCACGCTGGGCGGGCTGCAATTCTTCGGCATTAACGGTTTTATTCTGGGGCCCATGATAGCCGGGTTGTTTATTTCCTCATGGAATTTACTGGCCGAACAACGGGCGCTGGCGTTAAAAGCCGGCGAGTAGCACACTGCCGCCTGCCATTAATCCGACAGGCGGCACATCCTGCTGCTGTACAAGGCGTAAAGAAGTGCAAAGCATTTGCCGAAAAAAAACGCCTGTGGTAGAAATAGCGCGTGTTTAACTACCGGAGACAACTTTTCCGCCGCGATGAGAAGCAAAGGCGGAACATTGTAATTTTATGGATAACCTGTTCAGGACGCTCCTTTCTGTTTTTTCCCTTCCTCTTTTGGCTGGCCACGCTTTTTGCGGCGAGCAGCACTGGCGCTCCGCGCTGTAGTCTTTTTCATTCTGCCTGACCAGACGCGAAATAGTCGCGGCTGATGTTCACTTTTCTGGCTTCCATTATGGGCAGCCACCGAATCGTTTATTTTCATGCAGGAGAAAGACAATGTTTTACTGGATACTTTTAGCGCTGGCTATCGTCGCAGAAATAACCGGCACATTATCGATGAAATGGGCAAGCGTTAGCGGCGGGCACGCCGGTTTTATTTTAATGCTGGCGATGATCGCTCTGTCTTATATATTTTTATCCTTTGCCGTTAAAAAAATCGCCCTCGGCGTTGCCTATGCCCTGTGGGAAGGGATCGGTATTGTGCTGATTACGCTGTTCAGCGTGGTGCTTTTTGATGAAGTGCTGACGCCGCTGAAAATCGCGGGCTTAACAACGCTGGTGGCCGGGATCGTACTGATTAAATCCGGCACCCGTAAAGCGGGCGTAAGTATAAAGGGCGGTCGCAATGCAACAGTTTGAATGGATACACGGCCTGTGGCTGGCGAGCGCCATTGTTCTTGAGATCGTCGCCAACATCTTTCTTAAGCTGTCGTCCGGCTTTCGCCATAAAGGGTACGGGATCGGATCGCTGCTGGCGGTACTGGCTGCATTTAGCGCGCTATCGCAGGCGGTAAAGGGTATCGATCTGTCGGTGGCTTATGCCTTATGGGGCGGCTTTGGCATCGCCGCCACGCTTGCGGCGGGCTGGATCCTCTTTGGACAGCGGCTCAACAACAAAGGCTGGGCAGGGCTGGTACTGCTGATTGTCGGCATGATTTTGATAAAATTCGCCTGACGCTTCGCAGCCCATGCAGGGCTGCGTTACTTACTGCGCCAGCGCTTCCAGTTTGTCACGAAAACCGGTGATGGCAATCGCCCGGTTATCGGCGCGCCAGCGGTCTTTCGCCGCCGGGGCGGAACTTTGTACCGCGATAAGCTGCCAGCCGTCAGCGGTTTTCAGCATTAGCGGGGAACCGCTGTCGCCCGGCAGGGTATCGCACTGGTGCGACAGAACGCTCTCCTGCGCCCAGCCGGTGACGATGCAATCCTGATGGCTGAACAGCGTTTCCAGATGATCTTCCGGGTAGCCCGACTGGGTCACTTTCCGGCCCGCCTCTTTCAATGCCTGGGTCAGCGCCGCTTTATCGCCCGCAAACAGCGGCAGGGGGGTGATGCCAGAGGGAGGATAGCGCAGCACCACCAGGCCAAAATCCCACGGTGCGGCGGCAGGGGGGACAATCCAGCCGTCGCCATCGGCTTTCAGCCGTCTGCCTAACGACGGGTCAACGCGCCCTTCAATACTGCGAATTTCATAACGCCAGCTCCCTTTTTGCGACACAAAGCGCAGCGCCACGGCTTTATCCGTTTTGCCGCCCGGGGGCGTCAGAAGGCAGTGCCCGGCGGTTAATGCCAGGCGCGGTGAAATAAGCGTCGCGGTGCAGAGGTTGCCGCTGGCGGTTTCCAGCTGTCCGATGGCGTCATACGGCGCGCGCGTAGGGTTTTCAACCCGCTCGCGGTCATCATGACCGAAAAAAAGCGTCTTGACCTGACGGGCGCTGGCTGCGTCTTCATCGGCATGGCCGTAAGCGGAAAAAAGAAACGTTCCCAGCAATAGCACAACGGTTTTTCGCATATAACACTCTGATGGGGCAATAATGATTTTTTAGTAACCCTGATTTATAAACTATAGACGGGACGGGAGAAAAGCGGGAATAAAATCAGCGTGCTACATTCAAAACAGATAAAAGCGCAGGGCGATGAGCGCGCAGACAATCAGCATCAGTAAGAGGCATTCGAAACGGTAGCGTCGCAGCATAAACCCTCCGAAAAAAAACGGCGCTTTACCAGAGGTTCAGCGCCGGGGACGGGCCTGGACAGCAGGCCCGGTAAACAGAAAACTTACGCAGCCGGCTGAGCAGCAGGTTGAGTCGCTTCGTGTTTTACATGTTTTTTATGTTTTTTCACTTTTGCCGCCTGAGCTTTCTGCTCAGCTGCCGGTTTAGCGGCGGCTTTTTTGTGGTGTTTTTTGGTTTTAGCAGCCTGCGCTTTCTGGGCTACCGCTTTTTTATGTTTGTGAACTTTTTTCGCCGGAGCGGCTTTCGCTGCCGGTGCGGCGGTAGTGGTTGTGGTGGCAGCCGGAGCCTGAGTGGTGGTGGTCGCGGCATCAGCGGCGAACGCAGCAGAAGACAGACCCATAGCAGCGGCAACAACCAGAGCTAATACTTTTTTCATTCTGATATCCTCGAATTGGTTTCTTCATTCAACCCCACTGCGGGGCCGTTGAAAGCACTATATCGATATCGCGCTGCTGCTTCCGTGAGTGATTGGTTTCGGCGTGTAACCGTTTGTACAGGGGGAGAGGTAGCCCGGATTAGGCGCCAGCGCGCCGCATCCGGGGAGACTGAAAATGCGGGGTTTACAGATAGCGCGCTGTCAGATGCTGACGGAAATAGCGGCTGTTCAGCGCCTCGCCGGTGGCATTTTCAATGAGCTGCGAAGTGGAGAAGCGGCTGCCGTGCTGCCAGATATTTTGCCGCAGCCAGTCAAACAGCGCGGAGAAATCCCCCTGCGCGATGGCGCTTTCCAGCCCCGGCAGGGCGGTGCGCGCCGCATGAAACAGCTGTGCGGCGTACATCGCGCCCAGCGTATAGGAGGGGAAGTAGCCAAAGCCGCCGTCCGTCCAGTGGATATCCTGCATGCAGCCGTTACGGTAGTCGCCTTCGGTGGACAGACCCAGCCACGCCTGCATCTTCTCGTTCCACAGGGCGGGAATGTCCTCCACCTCGATTTCGCCGTTAATCAGTGCCTGCTCAATCTCATAGCGCAGAATGACATGGGCCGGATAGCTTACTTCGTCCGCCTCGACGCGAATAAAGCCGGGTTTTACTCGCTGGTTCCAGGCGATAAAGTTGGCCTCTTCAAAGGCTGGCTGAGCGCCAAAGCGCTGGACGATTGACGGCAGCAAACGCCGGAGAAACGCTTCGCTGCGGCCCAGCTGCATTTCAAAAAACAGGCTCTGCGATTCATGGATTGCCGTCGAGCGCGCCAGCGCGACGGGTTGCCCTGACCACTGGCGGGGCAGATTTTGCTCATAGCGGGCATGGCCGGTTTCATGCACCACGCCAAACAGCGCGCTCAGCAGGTCATTTTCATCGTAACGGGTGGTAATGCGCACATCTTCCGGTACGCCGCCGCAGAAAGGGTGGGCGCTAATATCAAGCCGTCCGCCGTTAAAGTCGAAGCCCAGCATCTTCATGGCTTCCAGCCCCAGCTCGCGCTGTGTCGCCACCGGGAATGGCCCCACCGGATCGACAAGCGTCTCACGGGACTGCTTATCGGCAACCCGCTGTAGCAGGTCAGGCAGCCAGGATTTGAGATCGGCGAACAGCGTATCAAGGCGCGCGCTGGTCATATCCGGCTCAAAAACATCCAGCAGCGCGTCATAAGGCGAGCAGCCTTTCGCCGCGGCGCGGAGCTGCGCCTCTTCGCGGCTCAGTTTCACCACTTCTTTCAGGTTGGCGCTAAAACCAGCCCAGTCATTGGCAGGGCGCTGGGTGCGCCAGGCGTGTTCGCAGCGGCTGCCCGCCAGCGCTTTGGCTTCCACCAGCGACTCGGGTAGTAGCGAAGCCTGCTGATAATGACGCGTCATTTCCCGCAGATTGGCCTGCTCAAGGTCGTTGAGATCCTCTGAGCGGGCCCCCTCCAGCCATTGCCCCACCTGCTTATCGGTCAGGATCTGGTGTTGTAGCACCCCCAGCTCCGCCAGCGCTTCGCCACGGGCGGCGCTGCCTGCGGGGGGCATCATGGTAAGCATGTCCCAGCCCGCGATGGCGGAGAGATGGGAAAAACGCGACAGACGTTGAAACGTGCGGGTAAGCTGCTGATAACAGGTATTTTCCATAGTGCCTCTAGTTGGAACAGGTATGCGCTATTGACCTACTAAATACAGGGGCTATAGCATAGCGCGCTCACTGTCCATAATAGAAAAGTCGTAGCCTCAACCACACAGCTTAAATCATGAATCCTTTTATCTGGGTTATTTTTGCTCTGACGGTGCTTGATGCAGTACGAGAAATGGTGGGCGCATCCTCGGTATTTGGGATGTTCTGACCTGTTCAGGCACGGAGCTGTAGCCAGGGAAGCATTGCGCCCCTGGCCTCCCGGATGCGGCATTGGCCGCATCCGGGCTACATGATTTAATGCAGGCGGTGATGAAGTCGGTTACCGGTGAACAGCGCCAGCACCAGCATCAGAGCAATAAAACCGCCAACGCCGTTCCAGCCCCAGCTATGCCAGAAGACCCCGCCCAGCGTCCCCGCGATACTCGATCCCAGGTAATAGCTGAACAGATAGAGTGACGACGCCTGCCCTTTAGCGCGGCGCGCCCGCGGCCCAATCCAGCTGCTGGCGACCGAGTGGGCGGCGAAGAATCCGGCAGCAAACAGCAGCATACCGGCAAAAATCACCCAGATAGATGAAAACAGCGTCAGAAGCAGGCCGCACAGCATAATGGCGATAGCGCCAATCATCACCGGCCCCCGGCCATATTTTACCGTCATCGCCCCCGCGCGCGGCGAACTCCAGGTGCCGGTGAGGTAGGCCAGCGACAGCAGCCCCACCACCGCCTGGCTAAGCTGCCAGGGGGACTGCATCAGCCGGTAGCCAATGTAGTTAAACAGCGTGACGAACGAGCCCATCAGCAGAAAACCTTCGAGGAACAGCAGCGGCAGGCCGCGGTCGCGCCAGTGCAGGCGAAAGTTGATCGCCAGGGTGCGCGGGCGCAGGGCCATAGGGCGAAAATGGCGCGACTCCGGGAGAATGCGCCAGAACATCAGCGCCGAGGCGAGGGCGAAAAGGCCAATCACTGCCAGCGCGACGCGCCAGTTAAAGAAATCCGTGAAGACGCCGCTCAGAAGACGCCCGCTCATGCCGCCAATAGAGTTGCCGCTGATGTAAAGCCCCATCGAGAAGGCCACAAAGCTGGGGTGGATCTCCTCGCTCAGGTAGGTCATGCCTACCGCCGCCACGCCGCTCAGGGAAAGCCCCATCAGCGCGCGCATCACCAGGATACCGTGCCAGCTGGTCATCATAGTGGATAGCAGGGTGCAGCAGGAGGCGAGCAGCAGGGCGGTTACCATCACTTTCTTGCGCCCGATGGCGTCAGATAAGGGGCCGGTGAACAGCAGCCCAACCGCCAGCATTGCCGTGGAGACAGACAGAGAAATACTGCTGCTGGCGGGCGATACGCCAAACTCCCCTGAGAGCACCGGCAGAATAGGCTGGACACAGTAGAGCAGGGCGAAGGTGGCGAGGCCTGCGGAGAAGAGCGCCAGGGTAACGCGCATAAATTGCGGCGTACCGCGTTTGATAAATTGCGCTGCCCCAGGGCGGGAAACGGTTTCGACATCCTCTGCCGGTAAGATGTCGACGGTAGTTGTACGACTCACTGTTAATCCTTCAATTTCATTGCAAAAAGCAGAGATAAGGTAAGGGTATGAAAAGGGGATTGTTCTGTCTAATATATTAATAATCTCAAATAAGACGTTTTACATATGAATATTGAGCTGCGCCATCTGCGTTACTTTATTGCCGTTGCCGAAGAGCTGCACTTCGGCCATGCCGCCGCGCGGTTGAACATCTCTCAGCCGCCGCTTAGCCAGCAAATCCAGGCGCTTGAACAGCAGGCGGGGGCGAAACTGCTGTCGCGCACCAACCGCAGCGTCGCGTTGACTCCGGCGGGCAGGCAGTTTCTGGCCGACAGTCGGCAGATCTTAAGCCAGGTCGAGGAGGCCGTCGCCCGTGCCGCCCGGCTGCATCAGGGGGAGACAGGGGAGCTGCGCATCGGCTTTACCTCCTCCGCCCCTTTTATTAAGGCAGTGTCGGACACGCTGTCGTCGTTTCGTCGGCATTACCCGGACGTACATATCCAGACGCGGGAGATCAACACCCGCGAACAGATCGCGCCGCTGAACGAGGGGGCGCTGGATTTAGGGCTGATGCGCAATACGCTGCTGCCCGATACGCTGGCCTGGCAGGTGATTTTGCAAGAGCCGCTGCTGGCGATGATTCATCGTGACCATCCGCTGGCCACGCGGTCCGCCGTCTCGTTGCATGAACTGGCGCGGGAGCCGTTTGTCTTTTTCGACCCGCACGTCGGCACCGGGTTGTATGACGATATCCTTGGCCTGCTGCGCCGCTATGATTTGACTCCTACCATCACCCAGGAAGTGGGCGAGGCGATGACCATTATTGGTCTGGTGGCTGCCGGGCTGGGGGTGTCGATACTTCCTGCCTCGTTTCGCCGCGTGCAGCTTGATGAGATGCGCTGGCTGCCGATTATCCAGCCCGACGCCGTATCGGAGATGTGGCTGGTATGGGCGAAGCATCATGAACAGGGAACAGCGGCACAACGTTTCAGAAAAGCGTTGATTTCGTCGGCGAATGGGTAAAAAACAAGCAGTAAGCCTCTGTGAAACGTGCGGTAAATCACAAGCCTGGGGAAATATTTGACGTTGACTATCGAAGTGCTTCACCATAGCCCAAAGTTTATTTCGGGCACAAAAATAAAGGGAGAGCGTGGTGGTTGCTGATAGTCAGCCTGGGCATATCGATCAAATAAAGCAGACCAATGCCGGCGCGGTATACCGCCTGATTGATCAGCTTGGCCCGGTGTCGCGCATCGACCTGTCGCGTCTGGCGCAGCTGGCGCCGGCCAGTATCACCAAAATTGTGCGTGAAATGCTGGAAGCGCATCTGGTGCAGGAGACCGAAATTCAGGAGCCAGGCAGCCGCGGGCGGCCTGCGGTGGGGCTGGTGGTGGAAACCGAAGCCTGGCACTATCTCTCTTTACGTATCAGCCGCGGGGAAATTTATCTCTCGCTGCGCGATCTTAGTAGCAAGCTGGTGGTAGAGGAGTGCCTGCTGCTATCGCTGGAGGATGAAACCCCGCTGCTGGCGCGCATCATCGCCCATATTGACGCCTTTTTTATTCGGCATCAGCAAAAGCTGGAGCGTCTAACCGCTATCGCCATTACGCTGCCCGGCATTATTGATACCGAAAACGGTATTGTCCACCGCATGCCCTTTTATGAAGGGGTAAAGGATATGCCGCTGGGCGAGGCGCTGGAAGCGCATACCGGCGTGCCCGTCTATATGCAGCACGATATCAGCGCCTGGACCATGGCCGAAGCGCTGTTTGGCGCGTCGCGCGGGGCGCGGGATGTGATTCAGGTGGTTATCGATCACAACGTCGGCGCGGGCGTCATCACCGACGGCAGGCTGCTGCACGCGGGCAGCAGTAGCCTGGTGGAGATTGGCCACACGCAGGTCGATCCTTACGGTAAACGCTGCTACTGCGGCAACCACGGCTGCCTGGAGACCATCGCCAGCGTGGAGAGCGTGCTGGAGCTGGCGCAACTGCGCATGAGCCAGTCGATGGGATCGATGCTGCACCAGCAGCCGCTGACGGTAGCGTCGCTGTGCGACGCGGCGCAGCAGGGGGATCTGCTGGCAAAAGATATTATCAGCGGTGTCGGCACCAACGTCGGGCGCATTCTGGCCATCATGGTAAATTTGTTCAATCCACAAAAAATTCTTATCGGTTCGCCCCTGAGCAAGGCGGCGGATATCCTCTTTCCCGCTATTGCTGACTGTATTCGTCAGCAATCATTACCCGCGTACAGTAAACATATCGCTGTAGAGAGCACGCAGTTTACCAACCAGGGCACAATGGCAGGCGCGGCGCTGGTTAAAGACGCGATGTATAATGGCTCGCTGCTGATACGTTTGTTGCAGGGGTAACATTTCTACACTGTTTTACCAAAAATTGCGCTAACGCAAGCCGGGCTGAAGACGCTTACCTTAGACTTTCCCCACTGAATTATTTTCCTGGTTTATATTTTCGTAGCATAACGGGTGGGGTTAGCAATGCTTAAGCGTTTCTTTGTAACGGGTACTGATACTTCTGTCGGGAAGACAGTCGTGTCCCGCGCACTGCTGCAGGCGATTGCCGCCAGCGGCAGAACCGTCGCGGGTTACAAGCCGGTCGCAAAAGGGAGTAAAGAGACGCCGGAAGGGTTACGCAATAAAGACGCGCTGGTACTGCAAAGCGTGTCGTCAATTGAGTTACCTTATTCATCGGTTAACCCCATTGCGCTAAGTGAAGACGAAAGTAGCGTAGCGCACAGTTATCCTATCAACTACAGCCTTCTTTCCAACGGCCTTGCCCGGCTATGCGACCAGGTTGACCATGTGGTCGTCGAAGGGACGGGGGGCTGGCGCAGCCTGATGAACGACCTGCGTCCGCTCTCTGAGTGGGTGGTGCAGGAGCAGATGGCGGTGTTGATGGTGGTGGGTATTCAGGAGGGCTGCATTAACCATGCGCTGCTGACCGCCCAGGCCATTGCCAGCGACGGGCTGCCGCTGATTGGCTGGGTGGCTAACCGTATCAACCCCGGCCTTGCGCACTATTCAGAAATTATCAGCGTACTGAGCCGTAAACTGCCCGCGCCGCTGGTGGGGGAGTTGCCTTATCTTCCCCGTGCCGAGCAGCGCGAACTGGCGCAGTATATTAACCTACCGATGGCGACAGGCATGCTCGCCGCCGAACGGGTCCTGGCCTGAGCCGTCGCGCCGGGGCATCCCGGATGCGCTGCGCTTATCCGGGCTACGGGAGGTAGCCCGGTAAGGCGTTTTCACGCCGCATCCGGGTACGACGTTACGCATCGCTGTGAATATTAAGCACCCGGCGGGTTCTGCCGGAGCTTAAGTAGTCGGCGATATAATCCTGCGAAATTTCCCCGTTATAACGCCCGGCTTCATCGACAATAGGCATCCAACTGGTGTTGCTCTCGTAGAGCTTTGACAGCACCACGCGCAGGTTGTCCTCCGCCTTGCCGGTAACGCGGAACGGGTGCAGCAGATCGGCGCAAACGCCGGTCGCGCCTCTGGCCTCGCGCCGCTTCACAAAGCCCAGCGGCTTGCCTTCGCTATCCACCACGGTAATGGCGCGGATATCGTTATCGTCCATAATGGCGAACGCCTCTGCAGCCGGAGTGGACTCCCGCGCCGTCAGCGTCGGCTGCTGGTCGGTCACGTCGCCCGCGGAAACCAGCAGCAGGCGCTTAAGCGTGCGGTCCTGGCCCACGAACGAGCCGACAAATTCATTCGCCGGTTTCGCCAGCAGTTCATCGGGGCTGGCGCACTGCACGATCCGTCCCTGACGGAAGACGGCGATACGATCGCCCAGTTTCAGCGCCTCATCGATATCGTGGCTGACCAGCATCACCGTTTTTTTCAGCTTGCGCTGCATCTCCAGGAACTGGTTCTGAATTACCTCACGGTTAATCGGGTCGACGGCGCCGAAGGGTTCATCCATCAGCAGTACCGGCGGATCCGCCGCCAGCGCGCGAATCACCCCGATACGCTGCTGCTGCCCGCCGGACATCTCGCGCGGATAACGGTGAAGAAATTTCTTCGCATCCAGCGCCACCATATCCATTAACTCCTCGGCGCGGCTTTTACAACGCGCTTTATCCCAGCCCAGCATCCGCGGCACCACGGTGATGTTCTCTTCAATGGTCATATTAGGGAACAGACCTATCTGCTGAATAACGTAGCCAAGATTGCGCCGCAGGGTAACGATATCCATCCCGCTGGTGTCCTCACCGTTGATCAGGATGTTGCCGCTGCTGGGCATAATCAGGCGGTTAATCATCTTCAGCGTGGTGGTTTTACCGCAGCCGGAGGGGCCAAGCAGGACGCACATCTCCCCTTCGGGGACGTGCAGGTTGATGTTGTCGACGGCCTTAACGGTCTGGCCGTTTTTCTGGGTAAATTGTTTGGTCAGATTTTCCAGCTTTATCATTATCGAATCCCCTTCGGTGTCAGTGCCACCTGCAAGCGATGCAGCAACCAGTCCAGCACGATCGCCAGTAAACAGATCATCAGCGCACCCGCAATCAGCATGCGAATATCGCTGCCGCCGATGCCGTTAAGTAGAAGCAGCCCCAGGCCGCCCGCGCCGATAACGGCGGCGATAGCCATTACGCCGATATTCATCACCACCGCGGTGCGAATACCGCCAAAAATCACCGGCAGCGCCATCGGAATTTCTACCCAGCGCAGCCGTTGCCAGAAGGTCATGCCGATACCGCGTCCGGCTTCGCGCAGGCCGGGCGGCAGGCTATCCAGCGCGGTGTGGGTGTTACGAACAATAGGCAGCAGCGAGTAGAGAAACACGGCGGTAATAGCCGGTAGCGCGCCAATACCCTGACCGACCATCGAAAAAAGCGGGATCATCAGGCCGAACAGGGCGATAGAAGGTATCGTCAGGACAATGGTCGCCAGCCCGAGCACCGGTGTCGCCAGCCATTTGTGGCGGACAATCAGAATGCCCAGCGGTACGCCAATCACAATTGCCAGGCCTACGGCGAGCAGCACCAGCCAGAGGTGCTGAAAAGTCAGGCTCGCCAGATAGCCCCAGTTATCCATCATGTAGTGAATCGTATCCATGGGCGCTCCTTACAGCAGACCTTTCTCACGCAAAAAGTCGCGCGCCACCTGTTCAGGCGACTGGTGATCGATATCGACTTTTGCATTGAGCGTCGAGATGACGTCGTTATTAAGCAGGCCGGAGAGGGTGTTCAGCGCCTCGTCCAGCCCAGGGTTAGCATCCAGGATAGCTTTGCGAACCACCGGCGTGACGGCGTAGCTTGGGAAAAAGCCCTTATCATCCTCAAGCACTTTCAGGTCGAAACCTTTAACCCGGCCATCGGTGGTATAAACCAGACCAGCGTCGACAAAGCCGTCACGCACGGCGTTATAGACCAGTCCGGGGTCCATCTGGCGGATTTGCGGGCGATCCAGCGGGAAGTTATAGGCCTCCTGCAAAGGCTTCATTCCGTCGCTACGCCCGGAAAATTCCAGGTCCAGGCCCAGCAGCCAGTTGTTGTCCGGGTCGGTCTGACGGATATGCTCAATTTTCGCCACCATCTCAGACATGGTGTTGATATGTTCTGCCTCCGCGCGTTTTCGCTGCATGGCGAAGGCGTAGGTGTTGTTCATATCCGCCGGTTTTAACCAGACAAGCCCGCGTTTCGCATCCAGCCGTTTTACCGTGTCGTAGGTCTGCTGCGGCGTCATGCGCTCTTTAATCTGGTTGAAGATGATGAGTGAGGTGCCGGTATATTCCCAGGTGATATCAATCTGGTTGTTGATCATCGCGTTGCGGGAGATAACCGCAGCAATATTGGTTTTCGGTTGAACCTGAAAGCCTTTTTTTTGCAGATACTGCACCGTCATGGCGGAAAGAATGTGCTGCTCGGTAAAACTTTTCGTCGCCAGCACCAGCGGCGCGGCATGGGCGGCGGCGCAGAAAAGCAGTGTCGCGCTCATGGCACCCAGTAAACGGGTTAGTCGTTTCATAAAGCGTCCTTATCAGCGCGTGTAGGGGGTGAGATAGCGTCCCAGCGCGGCCAGCAGGGAGTCCAGAACCAGGGCAAAAAGCGCGGTCGCGGCGGCCCCGAGAATCAGCGTCGGGAAGTCGTTGAGGTAGATACCCGGAAAGATCAGCTCGCCGTAGCTGCTGGCGCCAATCAGGAAGGCCAGTGGCGCGGTGCCCACGTTAATCGCCGTGGCGATGCGCACGCCGGAAAGAATAACGGGCAGGGCGTTGGGCAACTCCACCTGCCACAGACGCTGGCCTTTGGTCATGCCAATGCCGTTCGCCGCTTCCAGCAGCGAGGCGGGTACTGAGCAGAGACCCGCATAGGTATTACGGACGATGGGTAACAACGACGCCAGAAAGAGCGCGAAGATTGCCGGCTTATCGCCGATGCCGATCACCACCATCGCCAGCGCCAGCACCGCCAGCGGCGGCAATGTGTTGCCGACGTTAAAGATCTGCATCACATATTCGGCTACGCCCTTAGCCGCCGGGCGGCTGAGGGCGATACCGCTGGGAATACCGACCAGCAGGGCAAAGAACATGGAGCTGAACACCAGAATCAGGTGCTGCTGCCCAAGATAAACGAGGTCAACCTGACGGGCTTTTAGGGTCTCAAGGCCAATTCCCCAGGCTAACAGCGCCAGCACCACGACCAGAGTCGCAATAAAAAGCAGGGCGCGGGTGAGTGCGGATGTATGCATTGCAGTGTGTCTCCCTGAGTGCATGCGTTATGGCAACGGCGGTTGCAGGTTATTAGGCCATGTTCGGCAGGGTATTTAAGCAATAGCAACGACCTGGAGATGCTTCCAGTAATAGAGAGGGCTTTTAACGTATGGATTTTGCGCGATTTTTCCCGCAGACCAGTGACGCTAACCGCTGGCGGGGAGCAAAAGAATTTTCTTAAAAGCGCAGCGGCAAACGTGACGTTGTCACATTGCCGCCGCGCTTAATTCACCGATAGAGCTTTTTCGGGGCGACGGGCATCAGCAGCCGCGTCTGCCAGTCTACGAGGGTGAGGCGGGCAAGCCTTGCCGCAGCATGCCAGAACGGGTGGCCGGCTTCGCTTTCCAGCACATCAAGAAAACGGCCAGCCCACGGCAGCAGATGCCAGGCCAGCAGCTCGTCGCAGGCGCTGACGCGATCGTTTTCCACCAGCCAGGCGGCGAGCAGCATAAGCGCGCCGAAATGATCCTCCGGCGCGTCATGCTGCATCTCCTGCACGATGTGGTGATGACGCATCCACTGCCGTAGCGCCAGGGTTGATTCGCCAAACAGCACGTTCTCTTTATCCAGCCAGACTGACCCCCAGGGCGGTGCGGGCAGTGCCGAAGGGCCAATAAAAAGGCGCTGCCATGCCTGGGGAATGGTCTCCGGCGCGTCGGCGGCAAACAGCGGCGTTAGCGACGCCAGTTCAGCGGAAGAAGACGGCCACTGCGCTTCCCATTCACCGTTACGAAAAGCGGCGATAAGCCCCTGCGCCTGCTCACTCTGGGGCGGGAACCAGAACAGCCCGCCCAGCACCCTCGCGGTAAACGTAAAGGCTGGCGTATGTAACGTATCCACCACAGGCACTCCTTCTTGTTACCCGGCAATGGCCATGCCGACCGTCATATGCAGCCCGTAAAACAGGCTCCGGCCCAGCAGTTCCGCGACCACCACCAGCGCGACGCCCGCCATCAGACTGACCGCGCGGGGCTGTTTACGCATCACCAGCGGGCAGATCCAGCAGCCCAGGCCCGCCGCCAGCAGCACCATGCGCAGAATTTGCAGCGCGCCGTAGTCCGGCACCAGCGCGCTGGCCTGGGCCACGGAGCTGTGAATAGCGCCGAGGCTCAGCGCCTGCAGGACAATCACCGCCACTGTCGCCAGCAGCGCCGCGACGCTCAGCGACGCGAAGGTCGCGCCGTTGAACGAGGTACGCGCCAGACGCAGCAGCAGGGCGGCAAGCAGCGGGCCGCCGAGCAGCATAGTCAGGAAGAAGCTCGCGGTGGTGAAACCGCCATGCCAGGTGGGCACGGTATCGATCTGGTAGACCCGACTGGTTGCCCAGACAAAGATGACTCCCAGTACCATGCTGATAACCAGCCAGATTTTACCCACCGTAACGGGCATTTTCCCCAGCACCGTCACCAGCCACCACAGTCCGCCGACGGCGAAAAAGAGTGACCCAAGGGCAATTTCATTACTGAGCGGCGAGGCGCCTATCCGGTTAAGGGCGTTCATCGCCCGCAACGGCGAGCCGAGGTGCATCATCGAAGCGAGAAAACCGATGCCCATCAGCAGCCAGAGGAAAAACATACAGCGGGCGATGCGCCGCTGATTGGCGGTATCGTCTTTGGCCGCCATCCAGCCCAGCCCGGTGACGATCAGCGCCCCTGCCACGCACTGGCCAAGGACGGTAAACAACACCAGCGGCCATTCATGCCATCCATTCCCCATTTCACACCTCCTGCGGGTTTGCCAGATAGCCGGTAGAATCCCCGGTCGGGCGGCTGTTGGCGTTAGGTTTTATGACAATATTTGGCCGGGTAAAGTGCGACGCCGGCAGCGGGGCGATAGCGGCAAGGTTGCCGTGCTTTTTACGCAGCTCGTCGATGGGGCCAAAATCCAGCGCCCTGAGCGGGCAGGACTCGACGCAAACAGGCTTTTGCCCTTCGGCGACGCGCTCGTAGCAGCCATCGCACTTGGTCATATGACCTTTTTCGGCGTTGTACTGCGGCGCGCCGTAAGGGCAGGCCATATGGCAGTAACGGCAGCCGATGCAGACGTCTTCATCCACCACCACGAAACCGTCTTCGCGCTTATGCATTGCGCCGCTGGGGCAGACTTTGGTACAGGCGGGATCTTCACAGTGGTTGCAGGCAATCGACAGATAGTAAGCAAAGACATTCTGATGCCAGACGCCGTTATCTTCCTGCCAGTCGCCGCCCGCGTACTCATAGATGCGGCGAAAGCTCACTTCAGGCGTTAAGTTTTTGTAATCCTTGCAGGCCAGCTCGCAGGTTTTACAGCCGGTGCAGCGCGCGGAATCAATAAAAAATCCATATTGGGTTGTCATCGGCTACTCCTTACACCTTTTCGATTTCAACAAGGTTGGTGTGCTGCGGATTTCCCTTCGCCAGCGGAGAGGGGCGGTGCGTGGTGAGCGTGTTCACACAGCCGCCGTGATCGACGCGGTCGCCGCTCATGCTGGCGTCGTGCCAGGCCCCCTGGCCCATCGCACTGACGCCAGGCATAATGCGCGGCGTCACCTTCGCGGCAATGCGCACTTCTCCGCGGCCATTAAAGACCCGGACCATATCGCCATTGGCGATGCCGCGTTTTTGCGCGTCGACAGGGTTAATCCACACCTCCTGGCGGCAGGCGGCGGCGAGCACATCAATGTTGCCGTAGCTGGAGTGGGTGCGGGATTTATAGTGGAAGCCGAAAAGCTGTAGCGGGAATTTGTCGCGGGCGGGATCGTCCCAGCCTTCAAACGTTGAGGCGTAAACCGGCAGCGGGCTGATGACCTCATCTTTTTGCAGTTCCCAGCGGTTGGCAATCTCCGCCAGCCGGCTGGAGTAGATCTCAATTTTACCGGAAGGGGTTTTCAGCGGGTTGGCCTGCGGATCTTCGCGGAATTTCTTATAGGCAACGAAGTGGCCGTTAGGATCTTTGCGCTTATAGATGCCCATCTTTTTGAGCTCTTCATACGAGGGCAGCTGCGGATCTTTCGCCACCATCTTCGCGTACAGGTATTTCAGCCACTCTTCCTGCGTGCGCCCTTCGGTAAAGCGCTGATAGATATCCGGCCCGAGTCGTCTGGCGATTTCACTGGTTATCCAGTAGATCGGTTTGCGCTCGAATTTCGGCGTCGTCACCGGCTGGATAAAGATGAGATAGCCCATATTGCCAGCGTAGTCGTTGGGGATGATATCTTCCTGCTCAACGGTCATCAGGTCAGGCAGCAGGATATCGGCGTATTTCGCCGAGGAGGTCATAAAGTTGTCGATCACCACGATCATTTCGCACTTCGATTCATCCTGTAAGATCTCGTGCGTTTTGTTGATGTCGCTGTGCTGATTGGTAATGGTGTTGCCCGCGTAGTTCCAGATAAATTTAATGGGCACGTCCAGCTTCGCTTTCCCTCGCACGCCGTCGCGGGTAGCGGTCATCTCCGGGCCACGGGCGATGGCGTCGGTCCAGCTAAAGCAGGAGATCTGGGTTTTTACCGGGTTTTCCGGCAGCGGCATCCGCTCAATGGTGATGGTGTAGGTGGATTCTCGCGCGCCGCTGTTGCCGCCGTTAATCCCGACGTTACCGGTAAGGATCGGCAGCATGGCGATAGCCCGCGAGGTCAGCTCGCCATTGGCCTGACGCTGCGGCCCCCAGCCCTGGCAAATATAGGCCGGTTTGGCCTGGCCTATCTCCCGCGCCAGTTTGATAATGCGATCCGCCGGGATGCCGGTGATCGCCGCCGCCCACTGCGGCGTTTTGGCGATGCCGTCTTCGCCCTGGCCCAGAATATAGGCCTTATAGTGGCCGTTGGCCGGGGCGTCTGCGGGCAGCGTTTTCTCGTCATAGCCGACGCAATAGGTGTCGAGGAACGCCTGATCGACCAGGTTCTCGTTAATCAGCACCCAGGCAAGGCCCGCCACCAGCGCCGCATCGGTACCGGGGCGGATGGGTATCCACTCGTCTTCGCGCCCGGCGGCGGTATCGGTATAGCGGGGATCGATAACAATCATGCGCGCGTTTGAGCGTTCACGCGCCTGTTCAAGGAAGTAGGTGATGCCCGCGCCGCTCATGCGCGTTTCGGCGGGGTTATTGCCAAACATCACCACCAGTTTGGTGTTTTCAATATCGGAGGTGCTGTTACCTTCGTTCGAACCGTAGGTGTAGGGCATCGCGCAGGCGATTTGCGCGGTACTGTAGGTGCCGTAATGGCTCAGGAAGCCGCCGTAGCAGTTCATCAGGCGCGCCACCAGCGAGGCATAGGGCGAGGAGCGGGTGATATTGCCGCCTACAATACCGGACGAATAGTTAATGTAGACCGCTTCGTTACCGTATTTCTCAACGGTCTTTTTCAGGCTGCCGGCGATGGTATCCAGCGCTTCGTCCCAACTGATACGTTCAAATTTACCTTCGCCGCGTTTACCGACGCGCTTCATCGGGTAGTTAAGCCGATCCGGGTGGTTAATACGGCGACGAATCGAGCGGCCGCGCAGGCAGGCGCGCACCTGATGATCGCCGTAAATATCCTCGCCGGTATTGTCGGTTTCCACCCATTGCACTTCGTTATCACGCACGTGGAAACGCAGTGCGCAGCGGCTGCCGCAGTTAACGGAACAGGCTCCCCACACCACTTTATCTTCTGCGGGCTGAACGGCGCTTTGTACCGCCGCCGCGGCAGTGCGCAGCCCAAAGGGCAAAGATAACCCCCCGCCGCCAGCGCCAGCGAACCCAGGGCCGTGCTTTTAACGAGTGTTCGTCGGCTTATTCCGCCGCTGTTTTCTCTATTCGACATAGCTCACTCCATTGTATTTTTAATCGTCTCTGCCTGATGACTAGCAGGCTAAGCATGGAGTGATGCTACTTAATAAGGAGTAGGGGAATATTACCAGGGATCAAGCCAGAGCCTGATCCCCCAGGATTGCGTAGGGAAGGTTTGTTATTGTGAAGCGGATCGCTGATTGTCGTCGGCCGCGCCATCGCCGTGGCGGGTATAGAGGATTTTCCAGCCGTCATTGCCGCAGTGGCCCACCACCTGGGCGTCCGGCGCGCTATTCTGATCGTTAGGCTCAACGGTCAGCGTAAAGGCCGATTCCGCCACGCCGTTGTTGATAATCCGCTGTTCAATATCGCTTCTTACCCGCTCGCATGAATCCGGCGCGGCCAGTGCTGACGCCGAGCCTGCCATTAACAGCGCACCTAACCAAATAAGCTTTTTCATAGCTAACTCCTTTGATAAACGTTTATAAAAGTTTAGCAGCGGTTATAAATGAGCAGCATATTGCTGGTTTTTTCAGAGTGTTGAACCCGGTTGCTGAGAATTATTCAGGCGCAGTCTTAAAGAAATAACGTTGTCCTTGCCAGAACAATTACAGCTTTTGCTAATATAAGCGCTACGCAGAATAAAAATCAGGTGACCCTTTGAAGAACCCTATGATACTCATCATGCTGGCAGCCCTCACCAGCGCCTGTAATGATGAAAAAGGACCCGTATCTTTTACGCCAGAGATGGCCAGTTTTTCTAATGAATTCGATTTCGATCCGCTACGTGGCCCGGTAAAAGTGTTCAGCCAGACGTTGCTGGATGAAGAAGGCAAAGTCTCGAAGCGCGTCAGCGGCGCGCTCTCGAAAGAGGGCTGCTTTGATTCGCTCGACCTTCACGACGTGGAAAACAACACCGGCGTTTCGCTGGTGCTCAACGCCAACTACTACATCGATGCCGATACCCAGGAAAAACGGCTGCGTCTGCAGGGAAAATGCCAGCTGGCGGAGTACCCCAGCGCGGGGCTGACGTGGGAGACGGACGACCGCGGTTTTTGTCACGGCCGCGCGCGGCAAAGATGTTGAAGTGACCTACCGCTATGATGATGAAGGCTACCCGCTGGGGAAATCCACCACCTCAAAGGATGCGCGGCTGTTTATCTCTTCGACCCCGTCTACCGTGAAGGGTAAAAAGATGGACTACACCGCGGTCAGCACGTTGAATGACAAACCGCTGGGGAAGGTTAAACAGAGCTGTGATTATGACAAGCATGCCAACCCGGTGGCCTGTGAGCTGAGGATAGTGGACGAAAGCGTATCGCCCGCGGTGGAGCGCAAATACACTATCAAAAATACCATTGAGTACTATTGATGTGATGAACGGGCGCGATGCCGCGCCCGCAAAGAATTACGGCGTAATCTGACGGCCGGTACGGCGGTCAAGGCAGCGCAGGGTATTCGGTTCCCAGTAGGCGTTCAGGTTGGCGCTTTTCTGGCAGTTATCCTGCGCATCAAAGGCGACGTCCGCTTTATCCCACTCTTTTTCCGTGCGCTTGTTCACTTTCTGACGAAGCGAACGGGTGTCATTCCACTGTTCTTTTTCCATGGCGGCATGCTGGCGGCTCTGGGCGCTGTCGCCGGATTCAATCACCAGTCTGTCAGTCTGCGCAAAAGCGCTGGCGGTGTACACGAAGGCACCCAGCGTCAGCATTGCCGTCAGGCACAGGCGCTTGCTAAGAGTCATGTTCATTGCGATTTCCTTACGGTAAGGGGCTGCTATTTGCCGATTCTACTCGATTCGTCCCTGGCCGCAAACCCGGGATGGCGTCTGCGTTGATATGGATTATCCGTTAAGATAGTTCAACTCTTGCTGAATGAAAACGTGAGTCATGCTCAAAACCACACTGCTTTTTTTCCTTACCGCACTTTGCGAGATTGTGGGCTGCTTTCTGCCCTGGCTATGGCTCAGGCGTGGCGCAACGGCGCTGTTGCTGATTCCTGCCGGAGTCTCGCTGGTCCTTTTTGTCTGGCTGTTGACGCTGCACCCGGCCGCCAGCGGTCGCGTCTATGCCGCTTATGGCGGCGTCTATGTCTGTACCGCGCTGCTGTGGCTACGCATCGTCGACGGGGTAAAACTGAGCGTCTATGACTGGGGCGGCGCGGCGATTGCCCTGTGCGGAATGTTGATCATCGTAGCCGGGTGGGGGCGCGCCTGAGCGCCCGCCATTTTTTGTGATCTGACGCCGCTTTTGTGATCATTATACTTGTATGGTAGTAGCTCAGATGAGAAATTCCTTGTGTCGTAACAAGACAAACAAGGAAGAAATAATGAAAAGTGTAGTTATTCAACAGCCAGGCCAGCTGGATATTACAGAACGCTCGCGTCCCGAACCCGCCGCAGGCGAGGTTCGCGTCAAAGTGAAACTGGCGGGGATTTGTGGCTCGGACAGCCATATCTATCGCGGTCATAACCCGTTTGCTAAATACCCTCGCGTTATCGGGCATGAGTTTTTCGGCATCATCGATGCCGTGGGAGAAGGTGTACCGGCAGAGCGCCTGGGACAGCGGGTCTCTGTCGATCCGGTCATTAGCTGCGGGCACTGCTATCCGTGCTCCGTCGGCAAACCAAACGTCTGCACTTCGCTGGTGGTGCTCGGCGTTCACCGCGACGGCGGCTTTAGCGAATATGCCGTTGTGCCGGAGGCAAACGCCTGGGTTATTCCCGACGCTATTGCCGATGAAGATGCGGTGATGGTGGAACCTTTCACCATTGCGGCCAACGTTACCGGCCATGCCAGCCCAACAGAGCAGGATGTGGCGCTGGTATACGGCGCGGGTCCAATGGGTCTGACCACCGTGCAGGCGCTGAAAGGCGTTTACAACGTTAAACAGCTTATCGTTGTTGACCGTATTGAAGAACGTCTGAAGATGGCGCAGGGCTGCGGGGCGGATCTCGTCATCAACAACGGCAATATGAATTTACAGGCCGTGCTGGAAGAGAAGGGGATCAAGCCGACGCTGATTATCGACGCCGCCTGCCACCCGTCTATTTTACCGGAGGCAATTGCACTGGCTTCGCCTGCCGCTCGCATTGTGATCATGGGCTTCTCCAGCGAACCGTGCCAAATCGTTCAGCAGGGCATCACCGGTAAAGAACTCTCTATTTTCTCCTCGCGGCTTAACGCCAGAAAATTCCCGGTCGTTATCGACTGGCTGCAGCGCGGCCTGATCGATCCGACGAAATTAGTGACCCACAAATTTGACTATCACCATGTCGCCGACGCGATTGAACTGTTCGAAAAAGACCAGCGGCAGTGCTGCAAAGTTCTGCTGACGTTCAATTAATTCCACGCCATTCGCGATTAAGCGGTACGCATTTTTTTGAGATAGCCATTATGACGCAAATTAATACAGAAAGAACGACCTCTGATCTGGTGAGAGCCGCCGTTTCCGGCTGGCTGGGCACCGCACTCGAATTTATGGATTTCCAGCTCTATTCACTGGGCGCTGCGCTGGTTTTCCATGAGATCTTCTTCCCGGAACAGTCTGCCGCCATGGCATTAATTCTGGCAATGGGCACCTACGGCGCGGGGTATATCGCGCGTATCATCGGCGCCTTTGTCTTCGGCAAAATGGGCGACAGCATCGGGCGTAAAAAGGTGCTGTTTATCACCATCACGATGATGGGTATCTGTACCACGCTTATCGGCGTTCTGCCGACTTACGGGCAGATTGGCATCTTTGCGCCGGTGCTGCTGGTTACCCTGCGTATCATTCAGGGGCTGGGCGCCGGGGCGGAAATTTCCGGCGCGGGCACTATGCTGGCGGAATATGCGCCTAAAGGAAAACGCGGGATCATCTCCTCGCTGGTAGCGATGGGCACCAACTGCGGTACGCTGAGCGCCACCGCTATCTGGGCCGTTATGTTCTTCGCCCTCGACCGCGAACAGCTGCTGGCGTGGGGATGGCGTATTCCCTTCCTCGCAAGCGTGGTGGTGATGTTCTTCGCCATCTGGCTGCGTATGAACTTAAAAGAGAGCCCGGTGTTCGAGCAGGTGAGCGAAGGGGGCCATGCGCCCGCGAAAACGCAACCCGCAGAGTCGAGCCTCGGCGCGATGTTCACTAGCAAATCTTTCTGGCTGGCGACCGGTCTGCGTTTTGGCCAGGCGGGTAACTCCGGACTGATCCAGACGTTCCTGGCGGGCTATCTTGTCCAGACGCTGCTGTTTGAAAAACGCATTCCGACCGATGCGCTGATGATTAGCTCCGTGATTGGCTTCCTGACCATTCCGCTGCTGGGCTGGCTGTCAGACAAAGTGGGCCGCCGTCTGCCGTATATCTGCCTGTGTATCTCTGCCATTGTGCTGGCGTATCCGATGATGTCGATCATCGTGGATAAGAGCTACAGCCCAGGCGTGATTATGCTCTCCATTATCGTCATCCATAACTTCGCGGTGCTGGGGCTGTTCGCGCTGGAAAACATCACCATGGCCGAGATGTTCGGCTCGCGCAATCGCTTTACCCGTATGGCCATCTCCAAAGAGGCGGGCGGCCTGGTTGCCGTGGGTTTCGGTCCGGTACTGGCCGGTATTTTCTGTAATGCGACCGGCTCCTGGTGGCCGATCGTGGTGATGCTGATCGCCTATTCGGTGCTGGGGCTGATTGCCGCACTGATGATGCCGGAAGTGTGCGATCGTGACCTCAATATTCTGGAGGATGCGGCCGACGCGCAGCAAAACGTTCCGGCCACCACCACGCGCAGAGCGGTCTGATTTATGACTGAATGAGGCGGAGAAAAGGAAACATTTAGTTACCATTCTAGTCAGTTCAGTCAAGGAAAACTGCCGCAAATCAAAAAATGGTTTGCGGCAGCACGTAATCTAATAAACCACCGTTTCATTTAATAAGATGAGTCTTCCCATGCAAAATAAGCTATTAACGGCAAAGGCCGCGTTACCCACTTACGATCGTAATAAACTGGTACAACGCATTGTCCATTTAGGCTTTGGCGCTTTCCATCGTGCGCACCAGGCGGTGTATGCCGATATTCTGGCGACAGAACACGGCAGCGACTGGGGCTACTGCGAGGTGAACCTGGTTGGCGGCGAACAGCAAATCGCCGACATGAAAGCGCAGGATAATCTTTATACCGTAGCGGAAATGTCAGCCGATGCCTGGACTGCCCGTGTCGTTGGCGTTGCCCGTCGCGCATTGCATGCCGACGTAGACGGTCTGGAAGCGGTGCTGGCGGCGATGTGCGAGCCGCAGGTGGCGATTGTTTCGATCACCATTACGGAGAAAGGCTACGGCCACTCCCCGGCCACGGGCCAGCTGATGCTCGATCACCCGTTTATCGCCCCGGACCTGAAAAACCCGCATCAGCCGAAGTCTGCCGCTGGGGTTATTGTTGAAGCGCTGGCGCGCCGCAGAGCGCAGGGCCTTGGCGCGTTTACCGTGATGTCCTGCGATAACATGCCGGAAAACGGCCACGTCACGCGTAATGTTATTTGCGCCTATGCCCGCGCCGTTGACGCTGAGCTGGCAGACTGGATCGAAGCAAACGTTACGTTCCCTTCCACCATGGTGGACCGTATCGTTCCGGCGGTGACGGCTGAAACGCTGGATAAAATTGAACAGCTGACCGGCGTTCGCGATCCGGCGGGCGTCGCCTGTGAGCCGTTCCGCCAGTGGGTGATTGAAGACAACTTTGTCGCGGGCCGCCCGGAGTGGGAAAAGGCGGGCGCAGAACTGGTCGCCGACGTGGTGCCTTTCGAAGAGATGAAGCTGCGCATGCTTAACGGCAGCCACTCTTTCCTCGCCTATCTGGGTTACCTGGCGGGCTATCAGCACATTAATGACTGCATGGAAGACGACAACTATCGCCGCGCCGCCCACGCGCTGATGCTGCAGGAGCAGGCACCGACCCTGAAAGTGAAGGGTGTCGATCTGGCGAAATACGCCGATATGCTGATTGACCGTTACAGCAACCCGGCTCTGCGCCATCGTACCTGGCAGATCGCTATGGACGGTAGCCAGAAGCTGCCGCAGCGTATGCTGGATTCCGTTCGCTGGCACCGCGCCCATAATCGTGACTTCGACCTGCTGGCGCTGGGCGTTGCAGGCTGGATGCGTTATGTCGGCGGCGTGGACGAGCAGGGCAAGCCTATCGAAGTCAGCGATCCGCTGCTGGCCGTCATTCAACAGGCGGTGAAGGGCAGTGCAGAAGGCGAAGCGCGCGTAAAAGCGCTGTTGGGTATCGAGGCGATCTTTGGTAATGAACTGCCGAAGGACGAGGTGTTTGTCGCGCAGGTTTTACGCGCTTACCAGGCGCTGCTGGCTAACGGTGCGAAAGCAACCGTCGCGCAGTACGCGGCGAAATACTGACAGACCCGCATAGCCCGGATAAAGCGTAACGCCGCATCCGGGCGTTTCGGAAAAAGTAATATGCCGCCCACGGGCGGCATTTTCACCATTAGTGCAGGCCAAGGCGAATCAGCTCAATCGGTTCGAACTTGCCTTCGCAGCCTTCCACTTCTACCGTTTTGCTCCGCCGCAGCTGAGCGGGCGTCAGCCCACTGGCGTGGATAGCGGTAATTTTCCCTGTGCGACCCGTGCCGTTAATCATGACGCGGCTGCCGGTGGTGATAGCATTACGGTTACGATCATAAGTCATCATGGTGGTTTCTCCTTTTTCTGGTCCGCAAAAAGATTGGGGCAGAAGACGTCCCCGGGCGGACGCCATATCAATACGCTTCTTACGGAAGAAAATTTTGTTTTTGATCAACGTCACACTTTTTTAGGGATTAAAAAAGCACGACGTCGCAAAAAAAGGAGGCAATAAGGAGAGTTACTCTTCGCTGAACCAGTCGCGATTTTCCTGACTGATGAGTTTGACGGAGCCGCTGATCTCCTGCAGATGGTGCGTCATGGCGATATCCACGGCGGCAACGTCGCGCTTCTCCAGCGCGTCGAAAATTTCCAGATGCTGGCGCAGCAGCATCTCCGGCGGGGAGACATGATCAAGGCTCATGTAACGGACGCGGTCCATCGTGGCCTTGAGGTTTTCAATGGTGTCCCAGGCGAGCTGGCAGTCAGCAATCTGCGCCAGCCGCTGATGAAATTCATCATCAAGCTGGAAAAAATCATTAAGCTGTTTGCGCTCAATCGCGGTGCGTTGCTGATTAAGGTTTTGCTCAAGCTGGTAGCAGTGGCTGTCGGTGATCATCGTTGCCGCGCGGCGGGCAACGGCACACTCAATCGCCTGACGCACAAAACAGCCGTTGCGGACCTGGGAGAGGGAGATTTTATTCACATAGCTGCCGCGCTGCGGGCGGATCTGAATCAGACCATTTTCAGCCAGTTTGATAAATGCCTCGCGGACCGGCTGGCGCGATACGTCAAAACGCACAGAGACTTCCTTTTCAGAAAGCGGTGTTCCAGGTGGAATAAGGCAATGGACAATATCCCGGCGCAAAATACGGTAAATTTGCTGATTAACGGGTTGCGTAGGGTTGAGTTGAGTTTCGACGATCATTCGCGCTTACTTTTTATGAGGTTAACCGGTCTACCATACCATTAAACCCATAAAGTTCCCATACCCGGCCCGCAGGCCGGGTGCGAAATTTAACTTTCGCGGTGCACGCTCAGGCCCGCATACGTCTGGCTGACCGGCATCATCTCCAGCGTATTGATATTGACGTGCTTCGGCAGGGTCGCCACCCACCATACTGCCTCGGTAACATCTTCCGGGGTCAGGGCGTTGGCATTTTCGTAAGTTTTGCCCGCTTTATTGTCGTCGCCCTTAAAGCGCACGTTGGAAAACTCAGTGCCGCCGACCAGGCCCGGCTCAATATTGGTTACGCGAACGGCGGTGCCGTGCAGGTCGGTACGCAGATTGAGGCTGAACTGGCGAACAAAGGCTTTCGTCGCGCCGTAAACGTTGCCGCCCGCATAAGGCCAGGAGCCCGCGGTGGAGCCAATGTTGATAACATGGCCGCGATTACGTTCAACCATGCCAGGCAATACGGCACGGGTCATATAGACCAGCCCTTTGTTATTGGTGTCGATCATCGTTTCCCAGTCATCGACATTGGCTTTGTGCGCGGGCTCCATGCCAAGCGCCAGACCGGCGTTGTTGACCAGCACATCGATAGCCTGCCATTCGGTCGGAAGCCCCGCCAGCATCTCCTCGATCGCCGCGCGGTTGCGCACGTCCAGCTGAGCGGTATAGAGATTGTCACCCAGCTCGTCTTTCAGTTCCTGCAGGCGCTCCTGACGGCGGCCTGTCGCGATGACTTTATGCCCATTTTGAATAAAACGACGCGTAATACCTTCACCAAAACCCGCCGTCGCCCCGGTTACTAAAATGATCATCTCACTGTTCCTCAACGCTTTTTGTGTCGTATTACCATAGCACAGGCCCGGCCCGCGCGTTAATGGCATAATCTTGTAGTAAATGGCACCAGCGCGAAAACGCTTGCTACTATACCAGCACAGGCTGTTTAACCGTCTTCAGGAGTAACTATGTCGGAAATGAATCCGTTTTTCGAAGCCAGTAATCTGCCTTACCAGGCGCCGCGCTTCGACAGCATTAATCAGCAGCACTATCGTCCGGCGTTTGATAAAGGGGTGGCGGAGAAGCGCGCGGAGATCGACGCCATCATCCATAACCCGTCCCCGGCCGATTTCGACAACACGATACTGGCGCTCGAACGGAGCGGCGAACTGCTGTCACGCGTGACCAGCGTCTTTTTCGCCATGACCTCTGCGCACACCAACGACTATTTGCAGCAGCTGGATGAAGCGTTTTCCGGCGAGCTGGCGGAACTGGCTAACGATATCTACCTGAATGAACGGCTGTTTGACCGTGTGGAAGCGGTCTGGCAGCAGAGAGCGACTGCCGGGCTGGATGATGAGTCGCTGCGCCTGCTGGAGACGACCTTCCAGCGCTTTGTGCTGGCGGGCGCGCGGCTCAGCCAGCAGGACAAAGCGGCGCTTAAGGCGCTGAATACCGAAGCGGCAACCCTGACCAGCCAGTTCAACCAGCGCTTGCTGGCCGCGGATAAAGCGGGCGGGCTGGTGGTTGACCATGCCGATAAGCTGGCAGGGCTTAGCGAAGAGGCGATTGCCGCAGCGGCAGACGCCGCGCGGGAGAAAGGCCTGGCGGATCGCTGGTTGCTTACGCTTCTCAACACCACTCAGCAGCCCGCGCTGGCTACCCTTGATGATCGTCAGACCCGCGAGGCGCTCTTTCGCGCCAGCTGGTTGCGTACCTCCCGCGGCGACGAGGTCGATACCCGCTCGCTGGTGCTGCGCCTGGCGCAGCTGCGCGCGCAGCAGGCGGCACTGCTGGGCTTTGCGGATTACGCCAGCTGGAAAATGGCCGATCAAATGGCGGGAACCCCGGAAGCGGCGTTCGATTTTATGCGTGGTATTGCGCCAGCGGCCCGCGCGCGGGCAGAACGCGAACTGGCGGATATTCAGCGCGTGATTGACGCCCGGCAGGGTGGTTTTACCGCCGAAGCCTGGGACTGGCCCCGTTATGCTGAGCAGGTCCGGCGGGAAAAATATGCCCTGGAGGAGTCCCAGCTCACGCCTTATCTGGCGCTGAATACGGTTTTGACCGACGGCGTCTTTTTCGCCGCCAGCGAACTGTTTGGCCTGCGTTTTGTGGAGCGGTTTGATATTCCGGTCTACCACCCGGACGTCCGTGTGTGGGAGATATTTGACGCCACCGGCGAGGGGATGGCGCTGTTTTACGGCGATTTCTTTGCCCGGGACTCAAAAAGCGGCGGCGCATGGATGGGAAACTTTGTCGAACAATCGACCCTGTTTGCCACCCGGCCCGTTATCTATAACGTCTGCAATTACCAGAAACCCGCTGCCGGACAGACGGCGTTGCTCAGCTGGGACGATGTCATCACGCTTTTCCACGAGTTTGGCCATACGCTGCACGGCCTGTTTGCCAGCCAGCGCTACGCCAGCCTCTCCGGCACCAATACGCCCCGTGATTTTGTCGAGTTCCCGTCGCAAATCAATGAACACTGGGCAAGCCATCCACAGGTGTTCAGCCGCTACGCGCGCCACTACCAGACCGGTGAGCCCATGCCCGAAGCGCTACGCGAAAAAATGCTGGCCAGCGCCACGTTTAATAAAGGCTACGAAATGAGCGAGCTGCTTAGCGCAGCGCTGCTGGATATGAACTGGCATAGCCTGGCGGCGACGGAGCAGATTGATGATGTTGACGCCTTTGAAAAGCGGGCTTTAGCGCGGGAAAACATGGACATGGCCGCCGTACCGCCACGCTATCGCAGCAGCTATTTCGCCCATATTTTCGGTGGCGGTTACGCGGCGGGCTATTACGCTTATCTGTGGACCCAGATGCTGGCCGACGACGGCTATCAGTGGTTCGTGGAGCAGGGCGGATTAAGCCGGGAGAACGGGCAGAGATTTCGCGAGGCGATTTTGTCGCGCGGTAATAGCACTGATTTAGCTGAACTTTATCGAGTGTGGCGCGGGCATGATCCGAAGATTGAACCGATGCTGGTGAATCGTGGGTTGAGTTCATAAAGGCTTTTTCAGGCTGAAACAGAACCGGGCGCGATGCCCGGTTTTTTGTCCGTTTTTTTCTTCCCCAAAACTCCTCCAAAATTCCTCCCCAAAATGAATCCTTAAATTCTGCGAAATTTGCAGGGGAATACTGCCCAATTATTCACGTAGCTACACCTTTACTTTTACCCAGTCGAGACCGCGATCGTTGTGATACTGCGCTGTCATCCGGTCTGATGAGTGACCCAGGAGTCGCTGGGTGTTGATGCCTTGTTCCTCATACAGACGCTCCGATAGAGAACGCTGCTCGTGAAAGGTCGGCATTGTTTTCCCGTCCTCTACGGAAATGCCGGTGCTATCGATCGCGAGCTTGAAGGATACGCTAAGACTGTTCTCGCCAACTTGATCGCTTGCCTTCACATTACCGCTTGATGTCACATGATGAAGAAGCCAGGGGCTTACTACCCGATCCCTGCATCGCTTGATCACCTGCGCCAGGGTGATATCCAACATCTCGCAGCGTAGCGAGAGCGGTATAGCCAGTTTAACCCCTGTTTTTTGCTGCTCAACGTGGAGATGGCCGTCCCAGACATCAGAGAACTTCATTTTGGCGATATCGCCGCGGCGTTGCCCGGTGACCACTGCCAGGAGCATGGAGTTTTGGACGTAGGGCGCCATATTGCCGGCCGCTTCAAATATCACTTTCCACATCTCCAGGTTCAGTCGAGAACGGGTCACTCGGACAGTGACTTTTCTTGTGGCCAGCGCCGGGTTATATCCCGGCTCAACTTCACCTGCGTGCTGCGCTTCTCTGAACAGATCAATCCAGACACTCCGGAGCGTTTGCGCCATCCGCGCTTTGCCTCTGGCTTTATATTCGTCGGTAATGGCCGCCAGCATTTTTGTGGTGACCTCCTGAATGCCAATATCAGGCATCCTTTCAGCCAGCACGTTGGTGCAGGTCCTTCTGGATTTAAGCGTATTATTTTTTATCTCCTTATTGCTGAGCCGCTCTTCCTGTATTTTCAAATATCGTTCGATCCATACGCGCATCCGCATTGATTTCTTTGAGTTAACCTTCTTATGGCTGACCATATCGATCAGGGCAAACGACTGAGCTGCTTCCTGCTGTGCCAGCAGGCGATTCAGTTCAGTGGCGGCCAGTTTGGCCGCCTCCTGATCGGTACCAAAACCGATAAATTGACCGGTTAAAGGGTGCCGGTATTGCCAGTAGGTTTTGCTGTTACGCTTATCCAGCTTGCAGTAGAGATTTGGGATATCAACCCGGTGATTACGTGGTCTGGCTGCCATTAATTACTCGCTCCATAAGCGTCTTAACCGCTTTCGGCATGCATGGTGGTAGAACCGGCGATGCGAGCAAACCAATGAATTTTGCCTCTTCATCGATAACCCAACGTCGGCCTTGTTTCAGCGCCCTTGGGATTGTTTGTCCTGTTTTTGCAATCCTGTGTAGCGACGCTCTGGATGGTGGTTGCTTAAAGCCGTTCGGACCAGAAGCCCAGTCCTCCAGGCTAACGAGCTGTCCCATGGAAACCTCCAGTTTGATTAATATGAGCCATCAAAGCCCGATATGGTGATATTTCAATATCAGGTGGCCTGGCCTGGTAAGGATCGCAGGCGGCGCATGCCGGTCATCGCTGTGGCCACGTAGCTCGCCTTCCGGTTCACCACTTCCACCCAGAGCTTCACGCCTTCCAGCCGCACCGTGTACGTCTCTTTCATCTTGCTGCGCCCATAGTCGCCGTAACGTTCTGCGTGGGTAGCCAGGGCGATATCGCATGCCTGGCGCGCTAAGGGGGACTGCTTACAGCCGCGGTTGATTAATTTCATGCGTACACTCCGGATCAAATTTGTCCCAGCAGTTGATTTCGATATTCCGCTGTAGGCGACGTTCCGCGACTTCTTCCACGCTGCGGTCTGTCATCTCTGCAACAGCCGCGTTACTGTTACGGGCCAGCAAAGCGAGTTCCTCAATACTCCACTTCATAAATCCTCCTGTACGGGAGGGGTTCCCCTCCCACAGCCCTTAGGCCACGTATTCCGGTTTCATATCTGCGAGGGTGATGCTGAACTTATCGTGCAGCTCGTCGCCCAAGTGACGTTTCGCTGCTGCCAGCACGCGCTCGGCTTCCGCGAATCGCTCAGCGGCATCCGGTTCGCCAGGTTGCGGCAGAGAGTTGACCGCGGCCTCAACCGCATTACGGTGCTTTACCAAGTGGTAGCGGCGCGTTGCCTTGTTCTTCAACTCGGTAAACAGGGTGGTGCCGAGTGCAGCTTTCGCTTCGTTAATTTCATTGCCAACGGCGGCGGCGGCCTCCAGCGTTTCAGCGGACTCTATGCGATCCCGGAAATCATCGGCCAGAGCATCGATGTTGGCCGCTGATTCCTGCGCGCTGTGAGTAGTTGTTACGTTGTCACCTTTGATGTCAGCCAGGCTCACGCGCTGGGCGGGTGCCGGGTTGATCTCCTTCTCGGTGCGCTGCTCAACTTCATCCGGGGTATACACGCCCAGAACAACCGCAGGGCAGTACAGGCGCGCCCAGTATTTGAGGGCCAGATATGCGATCTGCTGCTTCGGGTTCGATAACCAGGATGTCGTTGCCGGAATCATCGTTGAGGAATGGGAGCGACAGGGCGGCACCGGGCTAGATTTTCCCGAAGATCTGAGCCGTAAGCGTCAGAAACTCTTCCGCTGGCTCGATGGTGATACGGAGTATGCGCGCAAAAACATCAGCCAGCTGTCGCCCGCGATCATCGCCGTTCTACCGCTTGAGTTCCGTGGCCGCCTGGTACCTCAGGACTGCTTTATGACGCGCTATGCAGCGATGGAGAAGGAGATCGGCGAAGCAAAACGCGCGGTGATTCTGAGGGCGCCACAGCACCAGCTGGTGAAAGAGGTCAGGGAGGGAATTGAGCATCTGCTGGGGCTTCTGCCAGGAGAGGCTGTTGTTCAGGTTCTGAGTGGTCTCGCGGTCATGAGCCCGGGCGTAATGTGAGGTGCGCGGTGAATCATGTCGAATTTATTGAAAAGCACGTTCGCGAAGAACTTATCCGGCAGGGCTACACAGCAGCTGTCGCGCAGGGGGGCATTCCAGGCCGTCGATATGTACCGGCGAATGTCTCAGGCAAGTCGTAAGGGGAGGATTTTCGATGATGTTTTGCGTCACGCAAAGTTATGGGCAGAGAAACAGACGTTGCCAGCAGACCGATTTGAGTCGAAGCGCATCAAGCGCGGTAAGCAGCAGGGTCTGTTCTGAAAAGGTGAAAGCCGCGGTGAGGGGTCACCAACGGCTTTCGGGTGCAAAAACGGGACGTAATTGCGAGGTCATTATGACAAACGCATGTACTAAACACCAGGCTAAAGGGGCATAGCATGTCAAATGTCGCTTATGCCGATTTTGCGGCACGTAGTGCCATCAGGAGCAACCGGATGGAGAACCAGAAGACCGGATTCATCCCGTTGTACCGGAGCGTACTGAAGAAGCCCTGGGCGAAAGATGTGTTCCTGCGCACGTTGTGGGAGAACCTTCTTTTGGGTGCTGCACGTCAGCCCTACACGGCGAACTTTAAAGGCCGTCAATGGCCCTTACAAACCGGACAACTGGTAACCACAACGGCCGATTTGGGGCTGAAATTATGCGACCGGGAAGGGAGGCCGAGTAGTCGTCACGCCGTGGACAGGATGCTTGATGTTTTCGAGCGCGAGGGAATGATTTCTCGTTCTGGAGAGAAGCGAAAAGGCACTGTGATAACCATCACAAATTATGAGCAATATGCTCAAAAAATAGACGATTCACCCGCGCAATTCCCCGCGCATAACGCCGCGCATACCGCCGAGCATAACAAACCCAGCAATGGCGCGAGTTCGGAAGGTGATGCCGCGCATACAGCCGCGCATAAGTCCGCGCAATTCCCCGCGCATCATGAACAACAAGGTAATAACAACAATAAAAACATTAAAAGATCTTCGTTTCGGAATTCTGACGAATCCCGAAACGACGCCACTGAAAAATTTCTCTCTCGTCACCCCGAAGCCATTGACGGAATTTACACCCCGGCAGGCAAATCCTGGGGAACCGCTGACGACCTAAGGGCCGCGCGCTGGATTTACCAGAAACTCCTGGTGGTCAATGCCAGCCTTTCAGAACCCAAATGGGTTGAGTGGGCAAATACAATTCGCCTGATGCGCATGGTTGACCGCCGGACTCACCGCGAGATTTGTGAGTTGCTCGTGTGGGCCAGTGAGGATGATTTCTGGGACAGCAACATCCTGAGCCCTTCCGGCCTTCGCAAGCACTGGGAGCAATTAACCACTCAGCGCCTTAGCCGCCATAACCGCGCCGGGCATGCGCGGCGGCAACCTATCGACTTCAATAACACCGACTGGATTAACGGGGTGCTCGATGAAAAACCTTTCTGAACAGCTGCATAACTTCGATCGGGAAAATTTCCGTCGTGTCGCCCATGGTTTGCCGGAGGTTCAGGATGCTCGCGAACCTGCCCGCCAGGCGCAACAGGTGGCCGAAATATTCAACGGCCTGTTCGCTGAACTGCGCGCTGCGTTTCCGGCGGCTATAGCCAATTTCCGCAACCAGGATGAGTACAACGAGTTTCGCCGACAGTGGCTTCTGGCATTTCGCGAAAACGGTATCACCACCATGGCGCAGGTCGCGGCAGGAATGCGTATTGCCCGGCAGCAGGAGCGACCATTCCTGCCATCACCTGGGCAGTTTGTCGCATGGTGTCGCGCCGGGGAAAGTGCGGCTGTTGGCTTGCCTGATCAGAACGAACTGGTAGCGCTGGTCTATCAGTACTGCCGCACCCGTGGAAGCTATCCGGACGCAGAATCGTACCCGTGGCCGGGAAAAGACGAGCATGGCCAGCACACCATCAAATCCAGGGCGTGTTACTGGATGGTTACCAACTTAAGCCAGCAGATGCGCCAGCAGGGGCTTACTGACCGTGAGCTAAACCGCCAGGCCGGGGAGGAACTGACGAAGATGGTAAAACGCGTCCGAAGCGGCGAGGTACTACCTGAGCCTGTTGTTCGTCTGCCAGTTATGGGGAAAAAACCATTAAGTCGCGAAGAGAGTATGTCGAGGGTTCAGGAAATCCGGGCGAAGTTTGGGTTCAAAGGGGGAAGGGCATAATGGATAACATCAGCATTGAAATCCTGAAAATTGTTTCTGAATTTTCTCCAGTTAACACGGCGCAACTCGTGCAGGTTTTAGGTTGTTCAAAGCGAAAAGTACTCGCTGGGCTGGCTGATCTGCGCGTAGCCGGCCGTATCTTCACGAAAATTCCAGTAGGGCATTTTTCCAGTGAAGCCGCTTATCAGGTCTGGCTTGAGAATGGTGGAAAAGAAAAAATAACCTGCCGTGGGCGCGCGGCGGCGGCTCGCAGTAATTTAACCAAGGCAAGGCGTAACGACACCATACCCTGCAGAACGATCATCATGCTCAGCTCACAAGGCCCCCTTCGCGCAATTGATATTGCCCGCGCCCTGGACGTTCCCTACAACACACTTTCCGGACAGCTCAGCACCATGGTGACGCGTGGGCAGGTCATCAGAACCGGTAGGGCAGGAAAATCTCTCTACAGCCTGGCGCCAGGGGTTGAACTGGAGCAGGGGGCGGCTACTCCGGTTAATGGCATCTTTGCAGAACCGGGCTGAAGCTCTGCGTGCTGAGAAGAAGCGCCAGCGTGAAGAGGAGAAGGCAGGGCGCCAGCGCCGCCGGGAGAAGCGTGTGGCACTCAAAACTAAAACGCAGTGGAAGAATGAGGCTCAGGCCGCGTTCAACCGCTACGTGCGTCTGCGTGATGCCGGAAAGTCGTGCATCAGTTGTGGCCGCCTCCCTGCTCAAAAATATGGCGGAACTATGGACTGTGGACACTACCGCACCCGCGGTGCTGCCGCCCACCTGGCCTTTAATCTGCACAATACCGCAGCACAGTGCGTTCAGTGTAACCGCGACCGGGCTGGCGCCCAAAAAGCGTTTGAGCAGGGGCTGATTGAGCGGATCGGGCCAGAGAAAGTCGAAGCGCTTAACAACAACAACGCCGTCCGCAAGTTCGATATCCCGTACCTGCAGCGCATCAAATCAATCTTCACCCGCAAAGCCCGCGCGCTGGAGAAGCGCCGCGCCCGTCAACAGGAGGCAGCATGAGCACAGAAACCGAAATAGAACTCGGCAAGGTTGTCGCATTCCCGACGAAGAATAACGAGCTACAGGACGGGCTGGTAATTCAGCGTGAAGGCCAAAAGTTGATGTGCCTGCACTCAGCTGTTTGGGTTAACGAGAAGGACAGGACGCTACGTTGCCGTAAGTGTGAAACGTTAATTGACCCCTTTGACTACCTGATGACGCTCTGCGACCAGGAGTCTCGATACTGGGAAAACGTTAAATGTCTTCGTCGTGAAGAAAAGCAGCGCCGACAGAATATAGAGAAGCTGATTCAGATCGAGAAAAACGCCAAGTCCCGCATACGTCGCGCTGGGGAGAAGTCACCACTACCGCTCTGGCAGAACGAGAGGGTCGATGAATGACCCGCGAGCAGATAGCCCGATACCAGGCCGATTGCGTCATGCGAGCCAAGATTCCGCCAGTAGCAAAGCACAGTCAGACCAAAACCAAACAGCCAGAGAGGGCCGCAGCGTGAACACACAATACCTGGAATTTGTACGCCAGCAGCTGATCGTTGCGACCGCCGATCTGAGCGGGGCTACGAAAGGGCAGTTGATGGCATGGCTGGAGAGTGCCCAGTTTGACACGAAGACCTTTAAGCGGAAGAAGCCGCGCGTGAAGGATGAAGTGACTGGGGAGATGATAACGCTGGATAATCCACCCATTCCCGGTAAACAGTCACATGCAAAGGGCTCTCATATCCCCTTGGTTCAGCCTGTCGAATACTCTACCGCGTCGTGGCGCCGGGCGGTTCTGTCACTCGAGGAACACCAGAAGGCGTGGATACTCTGGAACTATAGCGAAAACACGCGCTGGGAGAACCAGGTGGCGATCACCCAGTGGGCATGGGCAGAGTTCAGGGTGCAATTGGGAACGAGGAAAATGGCCGTTAAAACCATGGAGCGCCTGAAAGCGTTAATCTGGCTGGCTGCGCAGGATATGAAGGAAGTACTGGCCGGGCGTGACCCTTATCAGTATAGGGATCTGGCCGCGCTGGCGGGCGTGAACAAAACAAATTGGTCTCAGAACTATGTTGACCACTGGGAGGCAATGACAGGGCTGTTTGCTCGCTTAGATACTGACTCCCTGTGGCAGGCTTCGCGAACACGTTCACAACAAAAGGCTGCAAATTATCAGCAGGGTATTGCAGAAATGAACTAATTGGCGTATATTTCGACTAAATCTGATATCGTCGCTATAGCTTTGATTGTCGACCGAATTACAAGAAAGAGCCCTGCGGTTTACCTCGTAGGGCTTTTTGCTTACTGCCCTCAGCACTGATAACTAATTTCTAATTAACCGTTATCTGTAACATCTCGCGCCACTGGCCTCGTCGCCAATGGATGGCGGTAAGTTGGAATTATCCGCGAGGTCAGGCTAATCACTTTGAGCCTCGGCATTTAGCCGGGGCTTTTTCGTATCTGGCTCAACGGTTGACAGGCGCATCACCTTATCCATGCGGGGTGTTGCCCGAACAGCGCCAGAACCACTGGTCGCTGGCCCTTTCCGTCTATAAGTCTTGTCGTGAATGTTCCGGCGATCAAAGCAACGACATCGACGTGGTTGAGGTGAAGTGTATTAATTGCATTTACCACTTGGTTTTTTTAGAGGCCCGCATGAACCGGGATCCAGCATCTTGTAACCTTTTGCTTTCATGCAATTTTCAAGCTTGAAAATGCGTTCATCATGTTGTTCCATGCTCTCTCCATCCAGGCTATTTCTTCGGAATGTCTCATCCCAGGAGTGAAGCGGGTATGATTTTGATACTCCGCAGGCATACAAGTCTTTCCTGCGCTGCTGAACATCTGTATGCCCCATGCTTTGAGGTTTCTGGAACGTCTGGACGTAGGGTGGAAAACTGTAATTACTTGAGTCCATATCTGCTACAACACAACCGGTTAAAACAATACAAAATATCAAACTGAGTTTTCTTATCCTGCGCATTTTTCGGTTCTTCCCGGAGTTATGTATTAAACTTTCACTTGCCCGGCTTAACCGGGGTACTTATTTATAACACAGCCCCCCGACTTAATCGGAGATGAGAGATATACATCGCATGTGCCGTTTAGGGAGTAAGTTCAAAATTTTGATTCAGCCTCTGATACACACGCGTAAAAGTGGTCTACTCTTAAAATGCATTCTTTGACAGTCAAAACAATAACACTCAGCAGATGGTGAATCCCCCTGTGCGGAGGGGCACTACTGGCGGCCTTGAGTTTGTAGACGCATGCGGAACGTTGTTGCCAGTCGGCGTTTCACCGGGAGGCACCCGGCACCATCCAGAGATGCTGTACCTGATAGCCTGTTCGTCCGAGCAGGCTTTTTTTTCGCCGCCGATAGCTCAGCAGGAAAGAGCAACCGCCTTCTAAGCGGTGCGTCCGGGGTTCAAATCCTCGTCGGCGGACCAGATATCCAGCCTGTTTCCGGTTTGCACCCGGCGGTGGCCCACCGTAACAGGGCATGAAAGCTCACTTCGGTGGGCTTTTTTTATTTCCCCTCTTACCCGAGAGGATGCACAGCAATGAGGGGGCTTCATGTCCGATCCGGTTTCCGGAACTGTCGCAGGTGGCGCTGCGCTTACTGGTGCGAGTATCTATGGTCTGCTGACCGGCACGGATTATGGTGTCGTTTTTGGCGCTTTTGCCGGTGCGGTCTTTTATGTAGCCACAGCTGCTGATTTAACCCTGATACGTCGTGCTGCCTATTTCGTTGTTTCTTACATCGCCGGGGTCTACGGCGCAGGGCTGGTGGGTTCAAAGCTTGCCAGCCTGACGCACTACGAAGACAAGCCGCTTGATGCACTAGGGACTGTAATTCTTTCTGCATTGACGATCAAAATCCTGACGTTCGCCAGCCAGCAGGACCCCGCTCAGTGGTTTCAGCGGTGGAGAGGGGGAGCCAATGGTAATAAGTGATCCGCTGGTACTGACCAACGTAGCGACGTGTTCAGCCATTGTGCTGCGCCTGATGCTTTTCCGTAAGCCGGGCGCGCGTCATCGCTGGTGGGCATCATGGCTGGCATACCTGATTATTCTGGCGTATGCCTCGGTGCCGTTCCGTTATTTCTTTGACTTTTACGTCCATGTTCACTGGGCGTCGGTCATCATCAACTTAATCATCTGCGCTGCCGTGTTCCGCGCACGGGGAAATGTGGCGCGTCTGTTTCAGGTACTGAGGCCCGAATGAACCTAACAAAATTTCAGCAGGCGGCTGGTTTAAGCGCCGGGTTAGCTGCGCGCTGGTTTCCGCACATCGATGCGGCGATGAAAGAATTCGGCATTACTGCCCCTGTTGACCAGGCGATGTTTATTGCTCAGACCGGGCATGAATCGGTCGGCTTTACCCGGCTGGTGGAAAGCATGAATTACAGCGTGGCCGGACTGGCAGGTTTCGTTCGCGCCGGGCGGCTTACTCAGGATCAGGCCAATATGCTTGGCCGGCGTTCTTACGAAAAAGCGCTGACTCTGGAACGCCAGCGCGCTATCGCAAATCTGGTGTATAGCAAGCGCCTCGGTAATAACGCATCCGGCGACGGATGGAAGTATCGCGGTCGCGGGCTGATTCAGATCACCGGCCTGGCTAATTACCGTGACTGCGGCTCGGCGCTGAAACTCGACCTGGTAACCAGCCCGGAGCTACTGGAGCAGGATCGAAACGCGGCGCGCTCGGCGGCATGGTTCTATGTCACCAGCGGGTGTCTGCTTTATTCGGGAGACCTGGAACGCATTACGCAGATTATCAATGGTGGCCATAACGGCATTGAAGACCGCCGTCTGCGCTACAACCGGGCACAAGCGGCATTGTTATGATCCAGGCACTACTGAAGAGGTACTGGCTATCGCTGGTGGTGCTGGTGCTGATTGGCGTGCTGGCAGTTCTGGTCAACCGGTACCGTGACAGCGCCATTGAGTACAAAAAGCAACGTGACGAGAAAACGCAGGCGCTCAGTCTGGCGAACGCCACCATCAACGACATGCAGGTGCGCCAGCGCGATGTGGCTGTTCTTGATGCCAAATACACGAAGGAGCTGGCTGATGCCCAGGAAACTATTGATCAGCTTGAACGTGATGTTGCTGTTGGCAAGCGTCGGCTGCAGCTCAACGCAACCTGTGCCGCGAACGGAACGGCCAGCTCCACCAGCCTGGGCGATGCTACCGGCCCCCAACTTACTCGATCCGCTGAGCGGGATTATTGGCGTCTCAGGGCAGGAATCGAAACCATCACCGGGCAAGTGAACTACTTGCAGGACTACATCAGGCAGCAGTGCCTTAAATAACCGAGGAAATTATGAGCGAAGTAAAACCGCAGGATGGCAGCGTGCCGTGCTGTAGCCCGCCCTGACGCTGATTGCTAAGGCATTACAGCTGAGCCACTGTCGAAGTGTCATGTTGCATGTAGACGGATGCATACCGGTTATCAGCGGCAATAAGGAGCCAAATACTCATGGCTCGAGCGCAGCCGCTGAAAGAGCATGGAAGATGTTCCAGTTGGGTTGGGAGCATGGCCCATAAGCAGTTTACCCGCAAGGATTTTGTAAAAAGGCTTGCATTCATCCTGAAATGGTCTAAATTTCCGTGGTCCCAAAGTGACTGAAACAGCAGTTAAATCAGGGATGCTGACATAACCATGAGGGGGAAAGTGCCGGGTGGCTCCTGCTGACTCCTTTTATAGTTAATCAGCTAATAATAATCGCGGAAGCGTAAAAAATTTACAGGCCTGAGAGTTCTGTAAAAAAAACCTCAGAAACAGGAAATCCAGGCTGTTTCTGAGGCTTGCAAATGCAAATTCGTTACACTACCAATGTAAAGAAACTACTTGGGGCTTGAATGAGAGTATTCTCATAAACATTGTTGTTTTTTGTTCCCCTTCATAGTTTTTTACAAAAGCCGCCAGTTAATGCTGGTGGCTTTTTTATTGCTTATCGCGCGCCAGTCCTATCCATCGCGACTGCGTAAACGGGGTGACCAGGCATAACACCATCAGGAAAAGGAAATCGCTGACCCAGCCTTCTACGATGATCGCTTTGGGGGAAGATACCCTATTGTCTACACTTAAAGTTTCCAACATAAAGAGGAGGTGTGTATGACTGACCGTCCAGTTGAAGGTGATCATCCAGACTTTAGTCCTATCCCGGGCTACGGTGAAAACGACCAGCAAGATCGCACTGATAAAACCCAAAAAGATGATCCGGGTGTTGCGCCAGAGTCTGGCGATAAGCAGCCAGAATGAATCAAAGCCGCCTACGGGCGGTTTTTTGTTGGTTACAAGTCACCATCTAAAACAGAGCATCAAATAGCGCTCGCTTGATAAATTGTTAAGAATTGCCTTATCGCAGACTATGAGAAAAAGTAGCTAAAGAAATTAGAAAATTAGCCGTTGTGTACATAGGGTTTTTAACTCAGGGATACTAAGTGATGCCTTTTCTGATTGTGATTTTTGTTGTCATTATGGTGTTGGTGCTTTGGAAGTCCGGAATACCTCAGGCAATCATCATGTTAATCATTCCATTGATGTTTAGCACGTTAGGTGGGATGGCTGCAGCTGCGGGTGTCAGCGCTTTTGCGACGCCATTTATTGGGGTACCTGTTGGAATCGCTGTCTTTTTGATGCTACTGGGCAAGTTCTTATCTAAGCGGTGAGTCCTCTCGAAATTTTATGCATTGAAGCCACCCCAGTAGCGGTGGCTTTTTTATGCACATCGCACGCGCACATCCAAGAGAGTCTTTCAGCTGTGAGCCACTGGTTGTAGCTGGTGGCTTTTTAATGCCATCAAAATGGGCAGCCTCATCGTTATAGCGAGTTAAACCCTGGAGCGTCTCATGGCGAGCGATGACGAACGCAGACCATATCCGCCAGTTAACTTCATTGACTCCGACAACTGGCAGCCATACACCCGAGTAACCCACACCGTAACCGTCACTGTGTAGGCAAAACAAAGGGCAGCACATCTGCCCTTGATTTTGCTTATGGGGGAAAGATGACACCAGTTAAAGAGTTTGGCGAATGCCTTATCAGTGTCGGGGATAAGGACTATTTTTTCCGCCCGTCACTCCTAGCAATGTCCAGTATTGGCGAGCCTGTAGAAATTGTTCAGACGTTTTACGATCTCTGCAATGATGAAGTGACTTCCCTCATCCAGAAGGCCGCTGAATCCTACATCCACTCAGAATATGACCGCCTGCCTGAATATGTTATTAGCTACATACAGAGCGGCATACTGAGCCGTAAGGCGATCATGGCTGCGCATACGGTTTTGTCCGCATGCTGCGAGGATGATGTGGGAGAGCTGATCGGCTGGATGAAGCCAGGTAAAAGCCGAAAGCGGGGCTTTATGTGGCGGCGGGGTATTTTGCCGCCTCAGGATATGGTCATCATCGCTCAAAGTCTGATGATGCACGGCATTATCGGCCAGGCCAAGTTACGTAAGCTACAGCGCTACGAATCGAACGAGCCCACAAATGAATTCAGGGCATCGGATTACATCATTGCTGCGCGAAACCACTTCAACGTCAGCAAAGAAGAGGCCGCACAACTGACGATGACAGAGTTCCAGATGATGCTGGTCGCTAAATACCCTGAACAGAAGGGGTACACCCGGGAAGAATACGATACCGCGGCAGATGACTACTTTGCGCGACGCAAGCGCCGGCAGGCAAAGGCTCTGTAATTTCTCAATTCAATGCATTTTGGATCGCCATGGTTTGCCCTAGATTGTCTTGAGGCTTGCTCAAATATGAGCAAGGTATTAAACTGACGACATCGTCAAGATTGCTATCGGAGGTTTTATGACAACATTTACCTTTGTAATGCCACAGCAGCGCCGAGTGCGAGCTGAGATGGCTGCATGGGCAAATGGTCAGAAGACTCACTCTGTTAAGCTTGTGACTATCTCCCCGAAAAAGGCTACCGATATTTCTCGTAGAATGGCCGAGGCTATGTCAAGAACATGTGATGGTTCATTCGAAATCGCATAAAAGTGACTAGCAATAATCAAAAATTCAAAGGAACAGTTTACCTTTCGCCAACCTTCAGCGCTGAGATGCGGAAAATGGAAGGGGTTGGTGATTTTTCTTTGACTGATTTGAAAGATGCTTTTAAGCAGTACTGGGCTACCGGGTTCCATCCTTCTCTTGGGCAAGATTCAAGCTTTGCGAGACCAGAGGAGATACTCTCTCTGAGTGTTCGAAAGGCTCATGTCGATCAAGGAACCTATCCTACAGATAAAGGTTACTCCGCTACTGAGGCTGCATGGACTAAATGGAGAACGGGGTCTGTAAATTCTAAGCCATCGAGTAATGCATATCTTATTTACGCGGTTACTGCCGAAAGAGATGCTATGTTGACCGCTTTTTTTATCTGATGATGCCCACACGACAACAGAAAAAATACCTATATGGATAGCATCATTGAAATCACCTATCGTTTCTATGATGCCAGAAAATCTAAGCCAATGCCTCTCGAAGAACATGCCAGCTTGTTCGACGATAAATGGTTAGAAGATTAAAAGCCGCCACCCGGCGGGTTTTTGCTTTCTTAAAGACCCAGTCCGCCACAGTCGGTTTTCCCGTTCCCGTCGATTGAGATCAATAAATCATCGTTTGCCGTTGCGCCTGTGCTATTCCTGGGTAGGATGTTCATTTTTACCAGTGGGGATAGGGATATGAGCCTTGATGGATTCTCTCGAGATAAAGTCGAATGGTTCAGGTCGTGGGTGCTCAAAAAGAGCTTTTTAGAAGTGGTAGATCTTCATTGTCAACTAACCTGAGCAATGGCTCGTTGATAATGCGGCAGTACATTTCAAAAGACCTGAATTCACCAGCCTCACCACCAATGGTTTTCCAGATTAAAGATGGATACTGGAAAGCGAGTGAGGTTCAGATCAGAGCCGGGTTCCTTAATATCCTCAATACAGGCTGGCCGCGTTTTCGCTATACGCTACCGCTGTTTCCCGGTCTTCGTTATCTCCAGTAGGAAATCATCATGTTCAGTCCTGAAAAATACCGTTCTGTCGTCTGGCAGAAAGGCGGCCGCGCTTTCCCCGGGCTCGACTGCTTTGGCATTGTTAACGAAATCCGGCGGGACCTTGGCCTGGTGTCGTGGCCTGATTTTGCCGGCGTCACGAAGGATGATAACGGTCTCGATCGGGAAGCGCGCGGGCTGATGGCGGACCTGACACGTTGTGAGCCTGTTCCGGGCGCAGGCATTGCCTGCTACTGTGGATCCGTGGTGATCCGCAGACGCATAATGTGCATGTGCTGGTTCAGTACAGAAATGCCGCCACGGCCGGGGCCTGGAAAACGGTGGCATACAATTTCAGTAATAAGACAGCAGACGGCCACGGTTACACCCGCCGCATCAGCGGCCTGCCCGCGGCGCAGTACGAGGTCAGGGTGCGGCGAACGACAAAAATCGGCGGCGCCAGAACGGTAAATAACGTCTACTGGCAGGCGCTGCGTTCCCGCCTGGCAAAGCGTCCCGCCCGGTACAACAACGTGACCACCATCGCTCTGTCCGTCCGCACAGGAAACCGCCTGGCGGCGCAGTCCGATCGCCGCATCAGTGTAATACCCACCCGCATTTACAGCGGTGGGCGTACCTCACGCAGCATCAGCGGGGCGTTATACCATGTTCTTGAGTCGCTGGGATTCACGACCAGCCAGATTGACAGCGTCGCGATAGACGCGCTGGAAACAATCTGGTGGACGCCGCGGAATGAGACGTTCGACTGGGCCACGGGTGACAGTAAATCTGCCCTGGAGGTGCTGCAAAAAATCACCGGTGCCGGCATGGGCTATTTTTTGCTGTCTGACGGGCTGATTTCTGCTGGTCGGGAGGGCATTAAACCCTGGGTGGGCATGATTACGCCGCAGGAGACAACCGAAGAACTGCAGACAGCGTTCCGGGCACCCTCGCAGGATGATTACGACGGCGTGGACGTGACGTACATCAACGGGACGACCTGGGCGGAGGAAACCGTCCAGTGTCGGCTGCCCGGCAATCCTGTGCCGCAGAAAGTTGAGAGCTACACGCTGGATGGCGTACTGGATGCAGACCGCGCTTACCGGACAGGTATGCGCCGGTTGTCGCAATGGCAACAGAACTGCTCGACAAAGACTGGCTGGACAGCGATGCGGCAGTTATTGGGTCGGCGCATGGCAATGGTGGGCAGAGTATTGACCAGCTTGAACGTGAATCCGTGTTTTACAACAACCTTATTACCGCCGTGACGTATACCTGCGGGTATGTAAAGCAGCAGGGACTGCATTACAGCGTGCCGTTTATCGACTGGGTGCAGGGCGAAGCGGACAGAAAACTGCCAGCGGGCGAATACACGGCCCAGCTGATGCAGCTGCGCCAGCATCTTCAGGAAGATATAGCGGCCGCAACCGGTGATGATTATCCGGTTCCGGTTTTGCTTGACCAGATAAGCAATGCCACCGCCTACAACATGACGGCAAGCTTCGTACCGCTGGAACAACTGCAGATTGCGCTCGACCATCCCGCACTGTTTACCTGCGCCGGTCCCAAGTACTGGCTGGAAACAGTGGACGACGGGGTGCATCTCACAACGGAGTCCAGCCAGCGTCTGGGCAGTCTGCATGCCCGTGCCGCCGCCGCA
>NZ_HE578945.1:1214611-1258629 GCF_000321045.1 Phytobacter massiliensis JC163 | reverse complement strand
CTGGACGGCAGGCAGTGGCTCCCGACGCACTGTACCGCTGCGAAACGCCACAGGCGGGTCGTTACCCTGACGTTTTATACCCCCGCAGCGCCGCTTGTCCTGGATACCGGTGCAGTGAGCGACCCGGGTCAGTATGGCCTGCGCTGGATCGACGACAACGCCAGCGCCACCATCATCAGCGCGGTCGTCAACAGCGATAATACCGTGACGGTAACGCTGGATACTGAGCCCACTGGCAACAACCCGATGATAGGTATCGCAGATACCGGCGTCAGCGGTGCGCACGGCGGCCCGTTTACAGGCGCGCGCTCAAACCTTCGCGACAGTGCATCCGGCACTGATATTACCGGCCAGCCGCTTTATAACTGGGCATGCCACCAACGCATTACAGTCACAGAGGAAGAACAATAATGGCAGGACAAATGATCGTTTTATCAGGCCTCAATGCAGGAGCAGCAGCGGGCGGCCCGGCTGTTCGTATGACCGCGGCAGACCAGATTGCAGCCAGGATCCCATCTCTGGCTTATGCCATCACCCCGTCAACCCTGAAAACAGGCGCAGACGGATTACTCACGGGGCGGGACCGTTCGCGGGGCGCTATGCTGAAAACAGCGGGCTCGTCAGCAAATTTGCTGCGTGTCTCTCCCATGGCGAACCGTCCGGCGCTTAATACAGGCAATATGCAGGTTGCCGCATCGCTTGATCTCCCGGCAGGCAGCGTCTCCCCGTCTTATTCTGTGGTCATGGCCGTTTACCTGACGCGACCAGCTACTGGTCTGTAGGCTATTCAAAATCGGCAGCAGGTCTGCAGGATTCCGGTATCGGCGATACTTACATCTTCAATGAATCTCTGCTGGTTACCGGTTACGGGCAGGACCGGCTGGCTGCACTTGTCAGCGCGCTTAAAACCCAATACGGCGTGGTGTAAAAAGCTTGATCGGCTCTTCGTTTCAAAACTGCTGTTTGTATATACAGTAAAACGGAGGGCCAACTATGCAAGCGCAAACATCACATGTAACACCAGATATCTTCTCTCTTTGTGGGCTGCCGCCTGCGGCTGAGTTTATAGAAACCAGTTGTTGTATCGCTGTTATGGACCGCAACGCGGTACCGGATGAACAATCTGTATTGCTCATCAGCTTTTGTGGTCTCACATTTTATGTCCGGCTGTGCGGCGAGGCCGGAATTACAGAAGATGGCGAAGCGATCGAAGGTGAGGCTGCGGAAGAAGTTGAGGTGCTGGGGCGTGTGTCGTTTTTCATCAACGGCACTGATGCTGATGATATTCCGTCGTAAAAGGCGGGCGCACTTTAAATCGTACAGGGGATCGATATCTGCCGTTTAAATAGAATTTTGATTGAAATGTGAGCTAAAGTGACCAAAGATAAACCGCTTTTCAGCAAAACTCTTCTCCAAAACGATATGCAACATACTGAATAACATGGAGTTGTATTGGTAGCTGAAATGGTGCAAATTAACACTCCGAATGCAACTTAACCCTTTGTTTATAATAAGTAAAGATGCCATTTGAATAGTATGCTTCGCCCATATTTTCGGTGGCGGTTACGCCGCGGGCTATTACGCTTATCTGTGGACCCAGATGCTGGCCGACGACGGCTATCAGTGGTTTGTGGAGCAGGGCGGATTAAGCCGGGAGAACGGGCAGAGATTCCGCGAGGCGATTTTGTCACGCGGTAATAGTACTGATTTAGCTGAACTTTATCGTCAGTGGCGCGGCCACGATCCGCAGATCGAGCCGATGCTGAAAAACCGGGGACTGAGCGAGGCGTAGCCCGGATGAGCCCACCCGGTAACCCCGGGTGGGGCGTAAACGGGTTATCCTGGCTATCATCATTTTGGCTGTATTAACAGGCGTAAGGAGCTGCTGATGAAATTTTTGAGCGCGCTGCGAGAGAGGTTATTCTTCCGGGGGAGAGGGAGCCACGGGAAAAAGGGGGCGGATGCGTCACATCAGCAGACCGTTTCCCGCACCTTTACCGGAAATGAGGCGACAGAGATAGTGCAGACGCTGAGCGCCGCCAGCCCGCTCATCGCCGCGACGCTGGCGCACCATCTCAATGAAAACGACTGCAGCACATCGCATCACACCAGCCACGACCACGGCAGTTTTGATAGTGGTTCCTGCGATAGCGGCGGCGATTCCGGAAGCAATGACTAGTCCGACGCGCGGCTAGTAATCACTGTTCGCATCATCAAGGCGCGAGTGAATCACTACGGCGGCGAAGACCAGCGTGGCGATAACAAGGGAGATAACCCACCAGAGCATATTCGGGCCTCGAAAAGACCTGCTGTGACTCTGTTGTACCGTGGGTAAAGGCAACGCGATATCGCGCGAAAAGGTGAGTTTCGCGCGTTTGACAGAAAGTTATTCCGCCGTCAGCCACATATCTGCTTCGTCGAACATCTCTTCGAGCATTCGGTTAAGCTTCTCGCGATCGCTTTTGCTGGCGTCGCTATTAAGACCGTTGGCCTGCATGGGTTTGACCCGCACATCCGCGTCGGGAAAGATGCGGTGCACGCGCTTAGTCAGTTCAGTCAGGATTATCTCCTTCGCGCCGGGTAAGCCCGCAACATTGCGCTTATCGTAAACAAGCTCCACAAACATAGTCACCTCGAGACAGAATTTTTGGCGCTATCATTACTGTAAAAGTATACAGTGTCAAGAGGGCGGGGCTTATGGCGATGGCGTGGCGTTTATCGAAGACGGGCTGCCGCTTATTTATCTGATTTCGAGTTCAATGCTGCCATAAAAAACAGGCGAAATTTTTTTATTTTCCCCTTGAAAAGGATTTGAACGTACCTATTTTTAGTAACGGACAAGCAATGCTTGCCTTAAAGATAAACTTTTGGATTAACTATTCAGGAGGTTAATTATGGCACTCAGAACCTTGTCAGCATTTCCGGGTATTGCTGATTCCGTTTTCTCCGATCGTTTTAATCGTATAGACCGTCTCTTTAGCCAGCTTACGGGCGACGCGCCGGTTTCTTCTCTGCCAGCTTATGATATTCAAAAAACAGACGAGCATAATTTCCTGCTTACGCTGAGCGTGCCCGGCTGGAAAGAAGATGAACTGGAAATCGAAACCGTGGGCGGCAGCCTGCACGTATCGGGCAAACAGGTAGAAAACAGCGAGCAGAAAGAGGAAAACTGGCTGTATCGCGGCATCCGGCGGGCGGATTTCCGCTTGAGCTTCTCGCTACCGGAGCACGCGCGGGTAAGTAATGCAAAACTGGAAAGCGGGCTGTTACATATTACGGTGTATCAGGAGATCCCGGAAAGTGAAAAACCCCGCAAAATTGCCATAGAAAACAAACAGCAGGCGATTGAGCATAAAGCTTAACGGGTAAGCGCGGTACAAATAACCTGAATGAGAATATTTGAAGGGCATCACAGTCGTAAACACCGCTTTGCTAAAAGGGCGATAACGCGCCCGTCGTTTAACCTTTATTGAAGTTGAGATGGGTAGATTAAAGGCGATCCGTTATCTTCCACCTGAGGTGGGGTATTGTGGATACCAAAACAAATCTATCCATGCAAGCATTTACCGCCAGCGAGTACCTGGCGGTTTTTTTTGGCCATTAATACTATTACAGGCGAAGGCATGATCCTTTTTACGGCGCAAATATTATTTTACCGCGCCGGAAAACTTTTTCCGGTACGCCGCTGGCGTCAGCGCAAACTGGCGCTGGAAATGGTAGCGCATGAGCGCGCTGGTGCTAAAACCTACTTCAGCGGCAATGACATCTATCGTCAGGCGCGACTGGGCTAACAGTGTCTGCGCCCGCTGTAGCCGCGCCTGCAAAATCCACTTAGCGGGCGTGGTGCCCGTCGACTCGGCAAAACGGCGTAAAAAGGTACGCGGACTCATGCCGACGCGCCGCGCCAGCGTCTCGACCGTATGGCTTTGCGTAAGCTGCTGGCGGATAAAGTCGAAAAGCTGACCAAGGGACTCGCTCTCCCTGGCGCGGGCTACCGGTTCGGCAACATTCTGCGTTTGCGAACCGGCGCGATGGGGCTGAACCACCAGCCGTTGCGCCACATTGTTAGCCACCTCGCGGTCGAAGTCCTTACGCACCACGTGCAAACAAAGGTCGATGCCCGCCGCGCTTCCCGCCGAAGACATCACATTACCCTCATCACAGTAAAGGGCATCTTCCACCACGTCGATGGCAGGATAAGCCTGGCGCAGCGTCGAAACGTAGCGCCAGTGGGTGGTCGCTTTGCGCCCGTTTAGCAGGCCTGCCGCCGCCAGCACAAACACCCCTGAACAGATGGATATCACCCGCGCGCCGCGCAGCGATGCCGCCCGCAACGCCTGGCATAGCGTAGCGGGAACCGGCGCGTTTGCGCCGCGCCAGCCCGGCACGACGATGGTGTCGGCCTGCGCCAGCAGTTCCAGACCTCCCTGCGCCACAACGCGAATACCGCCGGTGGCGTGCAGGTCGCCTTCCTCCACGGCAGCCACCGCGAAGCGATACCAGCGTTCGCCCATTTCCGGACGCGGCAGGCCGAAAATTTCCACCGCGACGCCAAATTCAAACGTACAAAGCCCGTCATAGGCCAGCGCCACGACGAAATGTTTACGCTCCGGGGAAGGTGAGATTGTCATCTTTTTGCTGTTATCTGGCATAAAGCTATGCAGCCGCTGCGTTCTGTTTTCGTTAGATTAGTGTTAACACAAACCCGGAGAAAGCACTATGAGCTACGTAACTGAATTTCCTGCCGCCTCGCCAGAAGAAGCTGTCAGCCACTTTACCCATCGGCTGAGCGTCGAGACCGACTGTGCCGATGTGCACCATGCGCTTAACCATAATGAACAGGATTTTGTGCTGCTACATGTGGTAGGCAGCCCGGAGACGTTCGCCCGTCGCCATATTCCGGGCGCGATCCATTTGCCCCACGCCATGATGACCCGTGAGCGGATGGCCGAGTGGCCGCAGGATACGCTCTTTGTGGTCTACTGCGCCGGGCCGCACTGTAACGGCGCGGATCGCGCAGCGCTGAAACTCGCCCGCCTGGGGCTGCCGGTGAAAATCATGCTCGGCGGAATTACCGGCTGGCAGGATGAAGGCTATACCTTTGCGACAAGTTGAAGAAAATTCATGTAGCGTGAAAATTTCTCGTTTGCCATCAAGCAGGGGCCTGTGTCATTTTGCCTGGGCATTTAGCCATCCAGAAGGCTAAAAAGTTCAAACAATACATTATCACGCCGGGCAACTATCGACCCGGCGGCAAGGAGACACCATGCAACGACATCAGGCCCCGTTCCGCGCAGACGTAGTCGGCAGTTTTTTACGTCCGGATGCCATTAAACAGGCCCGCCAGCAGTTCGCGCAGGGCGATATCACCGCGGAACAACTCCGCCTGGTGGAAAATGAGGCGATTCGTCAGGTGGTGCAGCAGCAGTGCGACTGCGGCCTGCATGTGGTGACCGACGGCGAATTCCGCCGCGCCTGGTGGCATTTCGACTTCTTTGACGGGCTGGAAGGGGTAGAGCGCTATGACGCCCAGGCCGGTATCCAGTTCAACGGCGTTCAGACCCGCGCGCATGGCGTGCGCGTTACCGGCAAACTTGGCTTTGGCGACCATCCGATGCTGGACGATTTCCGCTACCTGAAAAGCATCAGCGGCGATGCCCAGCCCAAAATGACCATTCCCAGCCCGAGCGTGCTGCACTTCCGCGGCGGGCGCAAAGATATTGACGCCACCGTCTACCCGGAGCTGGACGCCTACTTCGACGATCTGGCCACGACCTGGCGCGATGCTATCCACGCTTTTTATGCCGCTGGCTGCCGCTATCTGCAGCTGGATGATACCGTCTGGGCCTATCTGTGCTCTGATGAGCAGCGCCGCCAGATCCGCGAGCGTGGCGACGACCCGGATGAGCTGGCGCGCATTTACGCTCGCGTGCTGAACAAAGCGCTGGAAGGCAAGCCCGCCGATCTGACTGTCGGGCTGCATGTCTGCCGCGGCAATTTCCGCTCCACCTGGATCTCTGAAGGGGGATACGAGCCGGTGGCAGAGGTGCTGTTCGGCAGCGTCAATGTTGACGCCTTTTTCCTGGAGTACGACAACGATCGCTCCGGTGATTTCGCGCCGCTGCGTTTCGTACGCCCCGGTAGCCAGCAGGTGGTGTTAGGGTTGATTACCACCAAAAACGGCGAGCTTGAAAATCCTGATGGGGTAAAAGCGCGCCTGCAGGAAGCGGCAAAATATGTCGACCTCAGCCAGATCTGCCTGAGCCCGCAGTGTGGTTTCGCCTCTACCGAAGAGGGCAACACGCTGACAGAGGCGCAGCAATGGGATAAAGTGCGACTCGTCACCCGTATCGCGCAGCAGGTGTGGTAAGCCGCAGATAGCATCACCCCGATCAGACGGACATGCGGCCCTTTCCGCATGCCTGAAGGACCTTGCTGGCGGTCGGCCATCCACAACGGAGCCAGCAATGAGCAACCATCAAGGCGCCTTTTTTCTGAATGGAGAAAGAGCGTGAGTGCGCATACCTCTTATGCCCGCAGGCCGCGGGCATTTCATTTTTCCTCTTTTCGTTATCTCTTTTTTGGCCGCCTGCTCACCGTGCTGGGTAACGGTATTGCGCCGATAGCGCTGGCCTTCGCGGTGCTGGATATCGGCGGCTCGGCAACGGAGCTGGGGCTGGTGGTGGCCGCCCGCTCTGTTTTTAACGTCGCCTTTTTGTTGATTGGCGGCGTACTGGCGGATCGCTATTCCCGCAGCCGGGTGCTGGTCTGTTCATCGCTGGTGGCCGCGCTGGCGCAGGGTATTGTGGCCTGGCTGGTGCTTGACGGCAGCGCGACGGTGGCCCTGCTGGCCGTGCTCGGCGCGTTTAACGGGGCGGCGGCCGGAGTGGCGCTGCCGGCTTCGTCATCCATGGTGCCGCAAACGGTGCCGGTGAAATGCCTGCGGGAGGCGAACGCCTTTATTCAACTCGGCGTCTATGGCGGAACGGTGATTGGCGCATCCCTCGGCGGCGTGCTTACCAGCGCCATCGGGCCGGGCTGGGGGCTGGCGATTGATGCGCTGGGCTTTGCCGCCTCCGCGCCGCTCTATCTGCTGATCCGCATGGCCCCGGCAGCGACGAAAGAGCAGCAGTCGAACCTGCTACAGGACTTGCGCGACGGCTGGCGGGAGTTTATTTCCCGCAGCTGGGTGTGGGTGGTTGTCGCGCAGTTTACCCTGGTCAATGCTGCGCTAAGCGGCGTCATGATGGTGCTTGGGCCGGTCGTGGCCGATGCCTCTTTTGGCCGTACCGGATGGGGGCTGTCGGTTGCGTCGCAAAGCATCGGGCTGATACTGGGATCGTTGCTGGCGCTGCGCTGGCGTCCCCGGCGAGACTTTTTTATCGGCGTGTCGCTGGTGGCGCTCTGCGCGCTGCCGATGTTGTTTATGAGCCTGATACCCTACACCCCGGTATTGATGGCCGCCTTTTTGCTGGCGGGGCTCAGCGTCGGGCTGTTCGGCGTTGTCTGGGCGCAGGCGCTGCAGACCCATATCCCGCCGGAAAAACTGGCGCGGGTCTATGCCTACGACGCGATGGGCTCGTTCGTGGCGATCCCGGTAGGGGAAATCGCCGCCGGGCCGCTGGCACACCATTACGGCAGCGCTGGCGTCCTGCTGGCCTGCGCGGCGGTAGTGGTACTGGCCACCCTGGCCGCCAGCATGACGCCAGCGGTGCGCCATTTCAGCAACGGCCCGCAGCTTCGCTCGCGGGCGTAGATAACGCTACTGCGGCTGAAGCTGTACCAGCGGTCTGGCCTGCATGCCGCGCAGCAGCATCAGCCAGGCCAGCACAATGGCGAGCATCAGGATTGCAAACAGCGACCAGGGCGGCAGGGTGGTAAGAATGATCCCGGTCGCCATGGGGTTCATTGCCGCGCCCAGCCAGCCCAGCGCCTGGGCTGAAAAATAGCTCGCTTTCATTCCCGGCGGCGCGATGTTATCAATCAGCATATATTCCCCCGGCGCGTAAATCACTTCGCCCAGGGTAAAGACCGCCGCCGCCGCGCCCCAGAACCAGAGGTTGCTACCGGCAAAGATAAAGCCCCCAAGCCCAAGTAAAAAGCAGAGGGTGCCAAACGACATATACCCACGCAGGTTGCTGGCGGTGAGCCGGCGGCCAACGGCGTACTGTAGCGTAACCACCAGCGCCGCGTTGACCGGCAGCACCACGGCAACCACCTTTTCGGCAAAGGCGCTATCGGCAACCGACATCACGTACTGTGCGATGCAGGAGGCGAACGACCCGCCAGCAAATGACGCCAGTAAGCCTGAGAGCGTAAACCAGCGTAGGGCGCGGTCACGCAGCAGCACCGAAGGGGACCAGGCCACCGTCTCCGCGGTAGTCTGCGCCACGCTGACCCGGCGGACGTAGAGCTTAATCAACATCAGCGGTACCGCAGAGCAACCCACCGCCAGCCAGAACGGAAGATTAATGCTGTGCATGATAAGCAGCGTGCTGAGCGGCGGGCCGATAGTCCAGCCGATATTAAGCATGGTGTAGTTAAGCGAAAAGATTTTCGCTTTCGTCGCAGGCGCAAGGGTATCGGAAAAATAGGCTTTCAGTACCGTGGAAAAAACCGAGTAGGCGCAGTTAATCAGCGAAAACAATATCACGACCAGACCCGCGTGGTTAACCAGCGGAATAGCGGCAAAGCCTAACAGAAATATCCCTATTGCCAGCAGCATATAGCGTTTTTTATCGAACTTATCGGCGAGAATGCCAAAGCCGAGGCTAAAAATGACGCCGATAGTCATCGCCACCGTCAGGGCATAACCGATTTGATCCACCGCCATCGCGTACTGGCGATTGAGGTAAATCGTCATAAACGGCAGCGTTGCGCCCCGGCCAATAGTGAGCAGTAGAGAAGACGCCAGCAGCGCGACAATAGAACGGTTACGTTTGGTGAACATGTTTTTGCTCGAGCAGTGATATTTTTTTGTGATGTCTAAAGCAATATCATGCAAAAAGCGTGAAGTACACCCGTTGATTTATCGCCAGATGCGAAAACTGACCTGCCAAAAATAATGATCTGTCGCTGGACACTTTTTTAAGTTAACGTAAATTTTTTACAAATTTTTAAAAAACAGGGGAAGGGTATGACGCGTAAAGATGGGCTGCTGGCGCTGCTGGTAGTGGTAGCCTGGGGGCTGAATTTTGTGGTGATCAAAGTTGGCCTGCACAACATGCCGCCGCTGTTGCTGGCGGGTTTGCGCTTTGTGCTGGTGGCCTTTCCCGCGCTGCTGTTTGTCTCCCGCCCGAAGGTACCGGTGCGTTTGCTGCTGGGCTACGGCTTGACCATCAGCTTTGGTCAGTTCGCGTTTCTGTTTTGCGCGATCAAATTGGGCATGCCCGCCGGGCTGGCCTCGCTGGTTCTGCAGGCTCAGGCCTTTTTCACCATTATCCTCGGGGCGGGGGTTTTCGGCGAACGCCTGCAGGCTAAACAGCTGGTGGGGATTACGCTTGCGGTGCTGGGGATTCTGGTGCTGGTCGAAACCAGTCTCACCGGGCAACACATTCCGCTTATCGGCTTTCTGCTCACCCTGGCGGGCGCATTCTGCTGGGCCTGCGGCAACATCTTCAATAAAAAAATCATGTCGCACGCCTCCCGCCCGCCGGTAATGTCGCTGGTGGTCTGGAGTGCCTTAATCCCCATCATCCCGTTTATGGTCGCCTCAATAATTTTTGAAGGGCCGGCGCTGATGGCGCAGAGCCTGGTCAGCATCGATCTGATCACGATACTGTCGCTGGTGTATCTGGCTTTTGTCGCCACGATTATTGGCTACGGGATCTGGGGAACGCTGCTGGGGCGCTATGAAACCTGGCGTGTCGCGCCGCTGTCGCTGTTAGTGCCGGTAGTGGGGATGGCAAGCGCCGCACTGCTGCTGGATGAGTCGCTGAGCCTGCTGCAGCTGGTTGGCGCGGTGATGGTCATGGCCGGTCTGTATATCAACGTCTTTGGTTTTCGCATCCGGCGGGCCGTACAGGCAGGGTAAAAAAAGCCCCGCGTTGAGCGGGGCAAGCGATTAGCCGCGTTGGTTATAGTAAGCCACGCCTAATTCGTCGGATTTATCACTCCCCGCCGCCATGTGGTTAAAGTCAAAGGGTGACTGTTCATGGACGGTAGAGACAACAATGGCACTGTTTTGTTGATTCGCGTTATGGGCGAGCTGTTCCGCATAACTCTGGCCGGTAAAGAGCACCATCACGGTGAGGGCGGCGCAGGCGATACGTTTCATGATTTCCTCGATACGTCTTTAAAGCAGGCGATTAATAGTTACAGTTATTAATGGGATAGAGATAACGAGATTCTCCCGGTATATCCGTGACGCGGTACTTGTGCGGCGGCACGTCAAAATAGTTTTTGAAAGTGCGCGTCAGGGTCTGCTGCGATTCAAAGCCGTAACGCTCCGCCAGGTAAAGGATAGGCTCGTTACTCTCTTTCAGCTTCTGTGCGATCTCAGTCAGCTTGCGGCTGCGAATGTATTGACCCAGTGAATGGCCGGTTTCTTTTTTAAACATCCGTTGCAGGTGCCATTTGGAATAACCGGAGCGCTCTGACACTTTCTCCAGTGACAAAGGGGACTCCAGGTTATCTTCGATCCAGTCCAAAATGCTATGAATAGTGATGGCGTCAGTATTGCGTCTGGACATCGTCATACCTCTTTTGGTTACGGCAGAACTTTCTTGAGCAAGTGCTCAAGGGTTGCCACTTCTTCCGCCGTTAAGTTTTTTGTTAGTTCCTGATGCAGGTCTTGTCCTACTAATTGATGACATTGCTCACACAGCGCCGCGCCGTCTGCCGTTAACTGCACCAGCACGCCGCGCTTATCATGAGGATTGGGGTTTCGTTCGATCCAGCCTTTACAGACCAGCCTGTCCAGCATGCGCGTCAGTGCGCCGAGATCGACAGAAAGCACCTTTTTCAATTCGACCGGGGTGATACAGCCCTGACAACGGATAGAGCACAACACCTTAAACTGTGCTGCGGTGATATCCATTGGCGAGAGATAGTCGTTGAGTAAACGATCTTTTTTTGGTTCACCATATGGATCAAGCGGCCAAGCGGAATGATTTCGTTAAACAGATCGCTGGTACTTTTCACAATGGTTGCCCCGGCAAGTAGTTAGTCACGGCAGATATTATTGCTCAGGCAAGTATAAGTCAACTGAATGAATTGGCTGATGCCACATTTTGCTAAAAGGCACTTTTGGCACCAGGGGTGAAGGAAAAACCGCTGACAACGCGGCATGGGAAGAGGCGTCGCAAGCAGTTATACTGGCGGGCAGTCAAAAACGGCACGGAGTGTTTTGTAAAATGATGGATCTGTTTAAAGCGATTGGTCTGGGGTTGGTGGTGATATTGCCGCTGGCAAACCCGTTGACCACCGTGGCGCTCTTTTTAGGGCTGGCGGGGAATATGAACAGCGCCCAGCGCAACCAGCAGGCCCTGATGGCCTCGGTATATGTGTTCGCCATTATGATGGTGGCCTGGTATGCCGGGCAGGTGGTGATGAACACCTTTGGCATTTCTATTCCCGGGTTGCGCATTGCCGGGGGGCTGATTGTCGCCTTTATCGGCTTTCGGATGCTCTTTCCGCCGCAAAAAGCCCATGAGGCTCCGGAGGTCAAAAGCAAATCGGAGGAGCTGGAAGAGGAGCCCTCTGCCAATATCGCCTTCGTACCGCTGGCGATGCCCAGCACGGCGGGCCCCGGCACCATTGCGATGATCATCAGCTCTGCCTCTACCGTGCGCGACAGTTCGACCTTCGCGCAATGGGTGGTGTGGGCCGCGCCGCCGCTGGTGTTTGCCGCCGTGGCAATTATTCTTTGGGGCTGCCTGCGCAGTTCAGGGGCGATTATGCGGCTGGTGGGCAAAGGGGGGATTGAGGCTATCTCCCGCCTGATGGGCTTTTTACTGGTCTGTATGGGCGTGCAGTTTATCATCAACGGCGTGCTGGAGATTGTGACCACATTCCACGCCGGAGCCTGAGTTACCGGGGCGGCGCAGTGCCGCCCCGCCATTATCAGGAATGGTGCGGCTGCTCTTCAAGCGCCACCGGCCAGCGGCGGAAAATCACTACCGACCAGATGAGCGCCGCCACCGCCGGGATTGCCCCCGCATAGCCGATAGCCGACATGGACCACTGCAGGCTCACCTGATTTCCCACCAGCGCGCCCGCGCCGATACCAATATTAAAAATACCGGAGAACAGCGCCATTGCCACGTCGGTGGCGTCCGGTGCCAGCGCCAGCACCTTCACCTGCATGCCAAGGCCGATAATCATGATCGCCACGCCCCAGAAGATGCTCAGCACCGCAAGGTGCGTTTCGCTGCCGGAAGCAGGCAGCAACAGCAGCAAAGCGATAACCAGCATCGCGATGGCAATGCTAATCAGCCCGGAGGCGTGCCGGTTACCAAGCTTGCCAAACAGAATACTGCCGACGATGCCCGCACCGCCCAGCAGCAACAGCAGCAGCGTCGCAAAGTTGCCGCTCAGGCCTGCCACATTCTGCACAAAGGGTTCAATGTAGCTGTAGGCGGTGTAGTGGGCGGTGACCACCACGACGGTCAGAATATAGATTGAGAGTAGAGCCGGGCGACGAAACAGTTCGGGCAGGCTTTTCAGCGAGCCGGAGTGTTCGCTCGGCAGCGCGGGCAGCAGCTTGATCAGGCACACCAGGGTAATGAGCGCCCCAAAACCAATGGCGAAGAAGGTGGTGCGCCAGCCGAAATATTGCCCCACCACACGGCCGATAGGGATACCTAATACCATCGCCAGCGCCGTACCGGTGGCAATCAGGCTCAGCGCCTGCGCCCGCTTGCCCGCCGGGGCCAGTCGAATGGCCAGCGAGGCGGTAATCGACCAGAAAACCGCATGGGCGAAGGCGATGCCGATACGGCTTATCACCAGTACCTGGAAGTTCCACGCCAGAAACGACAGCACGTGGCTGGCGATAAACAGCACAAACAGCGCGATGAGCAGCTTGCGCCGTTCAATCTGGCTGGTGAGCAGCATAAACGGCAGGGACATCAGCGCCACCACCCATGCGTAGATGGTCAGCATGATGCCTACCTGCGGCGTCTCCATGTCGAAGCTGCGGGCGATATCGGACAATAGCCCCACCGGCACAAATTCAGTGGTATTAAAAATAAACGCGGCGACGGCCAGCGTCACCACGCGAAGCCATGCGACCCTGCGCGAAACAGTATTGGTTGTCATAACGTTTTCTGGCATTAATGGCAGGAAAATGATGGGGCGATCTTAAATCCGTTGCTGGCGAAAAGACAACCATTTTGTGATGTGGATCTCATTTTTTAGCGGGTGGTAAAAAAGCGATTGAATCCGCGGACAATACAAGAGAAAAACATAAGAAAACAAAGGAAAACAAAAGGAAAGGCTATGCACACAATCGACTTCTATATGGTGGATGCTTTCAGCGACCACACCTTTGGCGGCAACGCCGCCGCGGTTTGCCCCCTGACGGAGTGGCTGCCGGATGAACTGCTACTGAAAATGTCGCAGCAGCATAACCAGTCAGAAACCGCTTTTTTCGTCCGGAACGATACCGGATACGAACTGCGCTGGTTTACCACTCAGGGAGAGATTAACCTGTGCGGCCATGCCACTCTTGCCGCTGCCCATGTGATCTTTGAGTACCTGGATTTCCCGGATGCCACGATTCATTTTGCCACCCGCTTCGTCGGGCCGCTCACGGTTACCCGCAACGGCGACTGGCTGACGCTGGATTTCCCGGCCTGGCAAACGCAGGCAGTGGATAACCCGCCGCCACTTTTGCTGAAGGCGCTGGGGATTACCGGGGCCAGAGAGATCCGCGCCGCCCGCGATTACCTTGTGGTGCTGGAAAATCAGCAGCAGGTAGAAGCCGTCACGCCGGACATCGCCGCGATGATCCCGCTGGGCAAAATGGTCTGCATTACCGCGCCGGGGGATAACCATGATTTCGTCAGCCGCTTTTTCTGCCCGGGCGAAGCGGTAGCGGAAGACCCGGTTACCGGCTCCACCCACAGTATGCTTATCCCTTACTGGGGGGAGAAGTTAGGTAAGACGGTTATGCAGGCACGCCAGGTGTCCGCCCGCGGCGGCGAGTTGCGCTGTGAATGGCAGGGGGAGCGGGTGAAGATTGGTGGCCAGGCGACCCTCTATCTGATTGGCAAGGTCTACCTGCGCTAAGAGTCTGGTAATGAGCAGACCCTCTTCTCTATCGCCGGCAGGGAGAAGAGGGTAAGTGACAGCGTCACAAAAATTGAGCCAAAAGTTTTTGTCGGATAAAAAACCAGGAATCTATCCAGGCCAAAAACGGCCACACGGTACAAAACGCGTAGACCTGACCGCACACGCAGCGAGCCAGGGGAATTTCGGTTTCCAGAAATAACGCCCTCTGAAACATCTCTATCGAATGGCACAACCATCTTTCGTTTGCGCAATGTGTCCTTTAACATTTTGTGAAAATAATATTCTTAATATTGAGCTTTATAAAAACGACAGATTTGGTAGAGCATCATCACGGAAAGATACAAGGATATAATCATATGGAGTGTTTCATTACCCACATCCGCAGAGAGCATAACCACACTGATGCAGGTTTACCCTGGAAAAGCCTAAAAGTACTCTCTACCACTATTGTTTTGTCGTTATGCGTTGCTAATGAAGTTCGTGCCGCGACTCTAACCGAAACTATTTACTGGAAGAACGGTGCGCAAGCAGGAAAGGTGGCAGGAACCTGTATTTACACCATCCCTGATAATAAGCCTTTATCGGTTAACAGAACATTGGTCCTGGATAATAGCTTGCCTGTGGGTACCACTCTTTATACTATACCCTATGCTGCGTTTCTACATTTCACCATTCAGTGTGGAGGTTCAGGGCTGGGAAATGACGATCCCAAAATAACAACAACTGCGTCAGGAGGAACGTTCCTCAATCTTGGGGTAAGTTTTTCCGGGGATACAGGAGTAGCGCCTTATTATACCTATACGAATAATAGCGGTATCGCCATAAAATATACTTTCATGGTTAACACTGCCGCTAATCGAAACTATAAATTCGTCGCTTTTCCTGCCTCCGGAGACTCAAGTCAGGGGTTGTACTCCTCGCTGACTCGTTTTAATGGTAACGTTGTAGAGAGCCGTTATGAATCAGGGAAACAAAAATATCAGGACTTTATTAATAGTTATGCATTTGTAGGCGTGGATCATAGTGATGGTAAATACTACTTTACCGATCCGACCAATTACATGCAAACAATACAATCATTTTCAGCGATGGCTGATTTAATTAAAATTGGTGATATTAATTACAATGATATTCCACTGAAATTAAAGTATGGTAGCGGCATTCAGGTGTATGCCAACAATGCTTACAGCAATGCCAATTTTGACATCGGCGGCGGCGGTATAAAGATAGTGCGTCCAACCTGCAAACTGGATACTAAAAACTATACAATTCCCATGTCGTCCTGGGTGAGTATCGATCCCGTTGCAAAACCGGGGGCTTTCCCGGCCTATGGCAGCCAGGTGCCGGTAAATATCACGATGCAGTGTTCCGGCAAGGTGGACGATACTCAAATCAGCTTTGAAGATGCCAATAGCTTGACCACAAGGCAGGATGTTGGCCTGTATGATTCGGCTGGCGGCTCGCTTATTGACGGACTGGCTGTTCAGCTTTTATACAAAAACGCCGTGGTCCCGACGGATAATACCAAACTGACAATAAGCGGGCTTGGCTCGACAAAAAGCAGTCCTGACAGTACGCCACTCTTTAACTCGCTCAGCACAATCAACTTCAACGCGCGCTACGTACAGACGGCGGCGATTAAGAAGAACGGTGCCAATTATACCGGGCCGGTCGTTGGGAAAGTGAATATCTGGGTGACGTATAATTAGATTAATATGTCTGTTTAGCTACAAAATATTACCCCGGCATGGTTGCCGGGGTTTTTAGTTTAATGCTGTTTAACTGTGTCCAGTTGGGGCAGAGGATCGTTATCGACAATCGGCTCTATTTTACCCAGCAGGAACAGGTAATTGAGGATGCCAATTACTACCAGAATCGCTGAGAAAACTAGTGCCCAGGTAAAGGAACCCGTTGCTGCGACAATCGCCCCGGTAATGATTGGACCTACCGCACCGCCCATGTTTGATACTGTATTTTGCAAACCTGCTACAATCGACACGCTGTTCTTCGGTGCCACGTCACCAGGGAGTGCCCAGACCTGAGATGCGGCAACAGTAGTACCCGACTTCGCCACACAGAGCAGGAATACCGTCATAAACACTGAATCGGTGAAGGGAGCAAAACCGATGCACAGTGCCATCAGAAGACCAATGACCAGAAACAGCTTACGCGTCGCGGTTAATGACAACACTTTTTTATGCACCATGCGGTCAGAAGCCCAGCCTGCGAATACTTCTATAACCATTCCGCACAGAAGGGGGAGCGCAGCCACCATACCCATTTTAATAAAGTCCATGCCTTTATCTTTTACCAGATAGGTTGGCAGCCAGGTGATAAAGAAATAGGAAGTATAGTTAATGGTGAAAAAGCCTATGCACATTGCCCAAATATTACGATAGCGCAGCAGCTTATACCATTTCATCGGCAGGACGGATTTGTCACCGTGTTTCTGCACCTGGCCATCACGAATATGGCGTATCTCTTCCTGGCTGATTTTTTTATGTTCTTCCGGGTTTTCAGCATAAATAAAGTACCAGGCAATAACCCAGAACAGTCCTACACTACCAATAATCAGGAAGGTCAAACGCCAGTCAAAGGTATAAATCATCCACACGATAAGGGGCATCGCCACTGCGCCACCAAATTTTGAAGCGCTGTCAAATAAGCCGGAGACGGTGGCGCGCTCTTTATCCGGGAACCAGCGCGCGGCAATACCCGCATTACTCGGGTAGGCAGCTGCTTCCCCTACGCCAAGCGCCAGACGCAGCGCCAGCAGGGATTTGAAGCCGGTCGCCACTCCCATTAATGACGTAGCGATAGACCACCAGGCAACGGCAAAACCCAGCCCTTTTTTCTGACCAAAGCGATCGACAAACCAACCTGCCGGGATCTGCAACAGCGAGTAGGACCAGAAGAAGGCAGCCATAATAAAGCCCATCATCTCAGGGTCCAGACTCAGTTCATCAATAAGATGAGGAGCGGAGGCTGATAAAACAGTGCGGTCTATGTAGTTAATGGCTATCGCCAGCCACATTAAACCTGCTATCCACCAGCGAATACGTGTCTTAGCGGCAATATTATTCATATGTCGGCTCATATTCAGATGTTCTTGAAAAGTGGAAATGCCAGGCATTTCCACACAAATATTATAAATCGTTCATTATATTTCCGGGGCGCTGCTGATGAATCACACAGTCAATTATGTGTTTTACGCAGCGCTCGCCGATACCATTGATCGCACCATCGGTATAGCCAGCGATATGCGACGTTGGGAAGAAATTCTCAAGCGTAAATAGAGGGTGTTGATTACAGGGTTCGTTAGTAAAGACATCAGCAGCAGCGCCAGCGATAACATTATTTTTTAGTGCGTCATATAATGCTTCTTCATTAACTACACCGCCACGCGAAACGTTAATTAAATAGGCGCTCTTTTTCATTTTCTCCAGACGTGGCTTATCGAAAAGATCACGCGTTTGTGGGGTAAGCGGCGTATGAAGGGAAATAAAGTCACTCTCTTTTGTCAGCGTCTCCAGGGAGACATATTCAATATTATTGGCTGCGGCAAATTCCCGATCTTGCCAGTCGTCGTGAGCCAGGACACGCATATTAAAACCGCGTGCCCGAAGCGCAACCTGCTTACCGATATTGCCAAGACCCACAATACCGATTGTTTTTCCATATACATCTGTAGCAAAAATACGCGGCCAGTTGCCGCCTCTGGTTCCATTGATTGCCTGCGGCAGCTGGCGGGCGCAGCTCAGGATTAGGGAGAAGGCAAAATCGGCTACGGCGTGTTTATTCGCGTCCGGCACGTTAGTGACGAAAATATTTTTTGCCTTACAGGTGTCGAGATCAATGTTATCAACCCCCACGCCGTGCTTGCAGACGATTTTCAATTCAGGCGCTTTCGCCAGCAGCGCGGCATTAACCTCAGTAAAGGCGACAATCATCGCGACAGTGTCTGCAAGATGCGGCTCCAGATCACTCAACGGCGCGTCGGCGGGCAATGTAATCAATTCCAGACCTGCCTGCTGTAACTGCGTTACAGGGGTTGAATCATACTTAGCAAAAGAGGGGGAAGTACAAATTACTTTCATTTTGCGTTCCTTTAAATAGCGGCGCACTGCGCCGCTTATAAAAATCACTGCAGGTAGTTTTTGATAACGTTTTTGATCTGTTGAACCTGCTGCTCATCAAATTCCACCGCATAGCGGCTGTCGCCGACATCCTGTCCGAGGATTTGCAGCGCTTTTTTAACTGCAGCGGGAGAGAAGGCCACTTTATACAGATCGGTACGCAGGCCGGTGACGTTCTCCTGCGCCTGGCGGGAAGCCTCGATATCACCTGCTTTAAAGTGTGACCAGATCGCATTAATTTCTTTGGGCGCAACGTTCGCCAGCCCCGAAATACAGGCCGAGCAGCCGTCAACGAAACCCTGATGAATAAGTGAATCCGGCCCGTTCAGCACGTTAAAATTCGCCACCCCTTTTACGGCGTTAAGGAAACCGCTCAGGCTTTCATAGCTGCCCGCGCTGTCTTTAATGCCGATAATGTTGGGGTGATCCGCCAGGGTGCGGACCGTCTGCGGTTCAAGGGTGTTCCCGGTGCGGGCAGGGATGTTATATAAAAAAACCGGTACGCTGAGCGCGTCGGCAATGGCCGTATAATGGCTAATTAACTCTTGTTGTTTTAAAGGGACAAAATAGGGGGTGATGACCGAAACCGCATCCACGCCCAGCTTCTCAATCTGTTTGCCCAGACGGATGGTTTCGCGGGTGGAGATTTCGCCAATATGCGCCACCACGTTAGCGCGGCCCGCCACTTCATCCACGCAGGTCGCGGTGACCGCAACCTTTTCCTGCTCATTAAGCACAAAAAACTCACCGTTGGTGCCGCCGCAGAAGATGCCATTGCCGGCGGAAAGCTGGCGATTAATCTGCGTGCGCAAGGCGGCAGGGTTAAAAGCGCCATCGTTGTCAAACGGGGTAACAATGGCGGTTAAAACCCCTTCAATTTTCCTGGTCATATCATTTTCCTTTTATTTTACGGGAAACAACGTCTGATAAATCGCCTGCACATCGTTATGGTCGACGGTGCAGGGGGCGTTATTCATTAAGCGTTTTACGTTAAGGGCGGCATCGGCCAGCGCCGGGATATCCGCCCGCGGCACGCCAAGGCTCTCCAGGTTATCCGGCAGGTTGAGGCGTTTCACCAGCGCGGCGAAATAGTCCACCAGCGCATGCGACTTCGCTTCGTCGCTGAGGCTGAGGTCAGCGCCGGGCACCAAATCCCACACCTGAGCGAATTTTTCCACCGCGTGCGGGCGCACCACTTTCATACAGGGGGCCAGCAGGATGGCATTGGCGACGCCGTGCGGCAGGTGGTAGGTGCCGCCGAGCGGATAGGAGAGCGCGTGTACCAGATGCGTACCGGCATGGGTAATCGCCGCGCCGCCGTAATAGGAGGCCCAGAGCATTTCCAGCCGCGCCGCCAGGTTCTGCGGCTCGTTCACCGCCGTCTCGATATTGTTGAGCAGCTTGCGCAGGCCGGTCAGGGCCACGTTGTCGCTCACCGGGTTGGCGATGGTGGCGGTAAAACACTCAATCAGATGACACAGGGCATCAATGCCGGTAGAAGAGGCGATATGCGCGGGCATGCTGGTGGTCAGCTCCGGCAGCAGGGCAACATAATCCGGCAGCAGTACCGGGGAGATGATTCCGACCTTGGTATTCTGTTCCGGAATCGCCAGAATCGCGTTTGGCGTGGCCTCCGAGCCGGTACCGGCGGTGGCCGGGATCAGCAGCGAAGGAATGCGGTCGGTCGGTTTTTCCCCGGCGAGCAGCGCCTCAAGCCCCGGCGAACGCGGGTGATGCAGCACCGACAGCAGTTTAGCGACATCCAGCACGCTGCCGCCGCCAATGCCAACAACCATATCGAAAGCGGCATCCGGCGCGTCGCCGAGAATCCGGGTGACATCATGCTGGCTGGGCTCTGGCGGCACGTTATCGATAAGCTGAACCTGGCGGCCTTCGGCCTGCAGCAGCGTCACAATCTGCTGCGTCGCGGCGAGCCTGATGATGTTAGTGTCGCTGACCAGTAAAAGTCTCTTTTTCCCTGTAAGCAGTGGCGCGATCGCGGGAATGCAACCTGCGCCGCTGATCAATGTGCTGTTTATGGTTACCACAACCTTCTCCTGTTCTGGTTATGATTGAATTCACTCATTAAGCTTCAATCATGGTTACTGTGTGGCTGAAATTTATAATTTATCCGGCAATTAAATAAGTTGATCTTGCTCACATATAATCAATTATGATTGAATATAATCATTGGCAGAACTTAACGACCCGGAGCAGGGATGAACGAACAGACCGCAACCCCCCAGATAGTGATTCTGGCCGACGACTTTACCGGCGCGAACGACGCTGGCGTGAGCCTGGCGCAGGCGGGCATACGTACAGAAGTGACGCTGGAGGCCAGCTACCAGAGCGACGCTGAGGCCCTGATTTACAACAGCGACAGCCGCGCGCTGCCTGCCGACGCGGCAAATCGTGCCGTGGCGACGCTGACCGAAACCGTGCTGCGCCACTACAACCCGGCGTGGCTGGTGAAAAAGATGGATTCCACCCTGCGCGGCAACCCCGGCCCGGAAGTCGCGGCCATGCTGCAGGTGACCGGCGCGGCGGCGGCTATTGTCGCACCGGCCTTCCCGGCAGCAGGCCGCGTTACCGTGGAGGGGCGTTGCCTGGTGAACGGCGTGCTGATTACGGAAACGGAATTTGCCAGCGATCCGAAGACGCCGGTTCACAGCGCAGAGATCGGCGCGCTCTTTACGCTGCCTGCTCAGAACGTACAGCCCTGGCAGCTGCCCGCGGCGCTGGCGGCGGCCAGCCGGGAGAACCCGGTGGTGCTTGTTGTTGATGCCCGGACCGATGACGATCTGGATGCGATCGTGACCCACGCCTGGCAGGCGGGCGAGAGGCCGCTGCTGGTGGGCTCTGCGGGGCTGTGCGATGCCTTATCGCGCCGTCTGGCGCCAGAGAAAAAGGCCGTAGCGCTGGCGATCGTCGGCTCGATGAGTGAAATCGCTCAACAGCAAATTCATGCCGCCGCGGCGCATCCGCGCTGCGAGCAAATATTTATTGATATCAACGCCGTCTTTGCCCCGTCTGCGACCGACTATCGCACGGCGATCGTGAACGCGCTCGCTGGCGGGCGGCACTGCGTGGTGCATACCTGTCCTGATACCCACGCGCGGCATCAGGTGGCTGCGCTCTGTGAACGTTATGGCATCAGCCGCGCCGAGTGCGGCGAGCGCATCTGCGCCTTTTTAGGCGAACTGGTGCGGGATGTGCTGGCCCGGCGCGCGCCGGACGGCCTTTATCTTTCCGGCGGCGACGTGGCGATTGCGGTAGCACGCGCGCTCGGTGCCAGCAGCTTTCAAATTCAGGGGCGTGCGGCAGGCTGCGTGCCATGGGGTTATTTTTCAGGTTGCGAATGGCAACGACCAGTGATGACCAAAGCAGGCGGTTTCGGCGACGAGACCACGCTGCTTAAGGTTTTGCAATTTATCGAGGAGAAATCGAGTGACTAATGTTATTGCCGTAACGATGGGCGATCCGGCGGGGATTGGCCCGGAGATCATTATTAAATCGCTGGTCGAAGGTGAACTGTCCGGTGCGCCGGTGGTGGTTATCGGCTGCGCGCAGACCTTCCGCCGTATTCTGGCGCTCAACGTCACGCCGCAGATTGAGATGCGGGTAATTTCGCAGGTGGCGGAGGCGCAGTTCGCCCCGGGCGTGATGAACGTGCTGGACGAGCCGCTGGCCGATCCTGAGGCGCTGGTGCCGGGAGAAGTACAGGCGCAGGCGGGCGATCTGGCCTATCGCTGCGTGCGCAGGGCAACCGCGCTGGCGATGGCGGGTGAGGTGAAAGCTATCGCTACCGCGCCGCTCAATAAAGAGGCGTTACATCTGGGCGGGCACAATTATCCGGGGCATACCGAACTGCTGGCGAAACTGACCAATACCAGCGACTACGCGATGGTGCTCTATACCGACAAGCTTAAAGTGATTCATGTCACCACCCATATTGCGCTGCGTAAATTCCTTGATACCCTCAACCAGGAGCGGGTAAAAACGGTGATCCGCGTCGCCGACCATTTCCTCAAGCGCGTTGGTTTCGCCAGTCCGCGTATTGCGGTCGCGGGGGTTAACCCTCACGCGGGGGAAAACGGTCTTTTTGGCGATGAAGAGATAACCATCGTCGGCCCGGCTATTGAGGCGATGAAAGCCGAAGGGCTGAATGTCTACGGCCCGTGCCCGCCGGATACGGTGTTTATGCAGTGCCATGAAGGCATGTATGACATCGTGGTAGCGATGTATCACGACCAGGGGCATATTCCGTTAAAATTGCTGGGTTTTTATGATGGCGTTAATATCACGGCGGGCCTGCCGTTTATCCGCACCTCTGCGGACCACGGCACCGCGTTTAATATCGCCTGGACCGGCAAAGCAAATCCGGAAAGCATGGCGGTGTCGATTAAGTTAGCGATGCAAATCACACGAGAATAATATGAAGGGATATAACCGGTTAGAACAGATTATGGACTACCTCAAAGGGCATAATCTGGTAACGGTGGATCAGCTGGTGGCGGCGACCAACGCCTCCCCGGCAACCATCCGCCGCGATCTGATTAAGCTCGATCAGGAAGGGGTGATCAGCCGCTCTCACGGCGGCGTAACCCTGAACCGGTTTATTCCTTCCCAGCCGACCACCCATGAAAAGATGCAGCGCAACCTGGCGGAAAAACACGCCATTGCCAGCGCCGCCGCCGCGCTGGTAAAGCCGGGAGACGCCATTGTGCTGGATGCGGGCACCACCATGATTGAGCTCGCGCGGCAGTTGACCCATCTGCCGCTGCGGGTGATCACCAGCGACCTGCACATTGCCTTGTTTCTCTCAGAATTTAGGCAGATTGAAGTGACCATCATTGGCGGGCGTATCGATGATTCCAGCCAGTCCTGCGTGGGGGAGCACGGACGCAGGCTGCTGCGAAATATCTGGCCGGACGTGGCGTTCGTCAGCTGCAACGGCTGGGATCTGGAGAAGGGCATTACCTCGCCCACCGAGGAGAAAGCGGCCCTGAAACGGGCGCTGATCGATAATGCTCAGCGCCGGGTGCTGCTGGCGGACAGCAGTAAATATGGCGCATGGTCGCTGTTTAATATTGCCCGTCTCGACTCGCTGACCGATATCATCACCGACGCACAGTTGAGCGATGATATCCGCCAGCAGCTTGCCGGGTTACCGGGCCGCTTAACCATCGCCCAGTAACCGCCTCGCCGTCAGGGCAGGCGAGCAATATTGGCTTTAATCACCGAGACGGAGTGGTTGAATTTCGCCACTTCGTCTTCCCGCAGTTGCAGTTCGATAATCTGCTGCACGCCGCTTTGGGTCAACACCGCCGGTACGCCGATGGCGACATCGTTAACGCCATATTCCCCGTCAAGCACACAGGAGATAGCCAGCGCGCGATGGCTGCCGGTAAAGATATTGCGGCAGATTTCAGCGATGGTCCCGGCAATGCCATATTCGGTGCAGCCCTTGCGGTTGTAGATTTCAAAACCGTGCTTGCGCACCCGCTCCGCCAGGGCGTCGTAATCAATCTCCTGCCCGGTGCGCCGCCGCCAGACGTCGGCGATGGGCGAGCCGTAAACCGAGGAGTGCGACCACACCGGGAACTGGGTATCGCCGTGTTCGCCAAGGATAAAGGCGTCGATGCTCTGGGCACCGATATCCAGCGTCTGGGCCAGCGCCCGCCGCAGGCGGGTGGTATCCAGCCAGACGCCGGTGCCGATAACCTGGCTGCGGGGCAGGCCGGAGAGTTTCCACACCTGCCAGGTGATGATATCGCAGGGATTGGTGGCAACCAGGAAAATGCCGTTGAAGCCGCCTGCCATCATACCTGGCACAATATTCTTCACGATTTTCGCCGTGCTTTGCAGCTCATCAAGGCGGGTCTGGCCCGGCTTGAGCGCGCCGCCGGAGACGGTAATGACGGCGATGTCCACATCCGCACAGTCAGACGCCTCGCGGGTGCTAATGTTCATCATTCCCGGCATGTAGGCAGCGGCATCCGCCAGATCCTGCGCGTGGCCTTCCACGCGTTCGCGGTTAAGGTCAACCAGAATCAGCTCTTCGGCAATATTCTGGTTGAGCAGGGCATAGGCGGCGGACGCGCCGACATTTCCGGTACCAATGATCATCACTTTGCGGGCTTTGGTATTCATCTGAGTTCCATTATCAGCATTAAGCGTGAGCGTAAGTTACCGCCACCGCGACATTATGCGCAACGTCCTGGAAGATATATAAGTTAATGCTATGGCGGAACGTGCGGGAATGTAGCGTAATTAACGTTCGTTCAGCAGTTCAATAAAAGCCGTCAGGTGAGGGGTTTTCGCGCCGCGACGCCATACCAGCCAGGTGGTCAGCCAGCGCCACTTTTCCGTTAGCGGCCAGGCATCCACCTGCTGGTGGCCGGGCATACTTTCCAGCATGCTGCGGGGGATCAGCGCCAGCCCGGCACCGGCAATCACGCAGGCCAGCATCCCGTGGTAGGACTCCATTTCATGGATCCTGCCGGGCGTCGCCTTATCGGCCTGGAACCAGCTCTCAAAATGGCGTCGGTAAGAGCAGTTGGCGCGAAAGGCATAGATGCTGGCGCCGTTAACCTGTTGCGCGCGGCTGATGGGCGTGTGGCCGCGGGGCGCTACAATCATCATCTCCTCCTGATAAACAGGAATACCCTCCAGCCCCGGATGCATCACCGGGCCATCAACGAAGGCCGCGCTTAAGGTTCCCTCCAGCACGCCGTCGATCATCGTCCCGGAGGGGCCGGTAGCGAGGTCAAACTGAATACGGGGGTAACGCCGGTTATAGGCGGCGAGGGTGGCGGGAATGCGTACCGCGGCGGTGCTCTCCAGCGCGCCCAGCGAAAACAGCCCCTGGGGTTCGTCACCCGCCACGACCATCCGCGCCTCATCAACCAGCGCGAGGATCTGCTGGCTGTAGCGCAGGAAACTGTGCCCGGCCGGAGAGAGCCGCAGGCGCTGGTTTTCACGAATAAACAGCTCGACGCCGAGATCGGCTTCCAGCTGGCGGATACGGGTGGTGAGATTCGACGGCACGCGGTGCACCTTCTGCGCCGCCTGGGTGATGCTGCCCGTTTGCGCGACGGCGTTGAACATCTCCAGCTGCGTGAGATCCATGACTTTCTCCATTCGTGAACAAGTCGGTTAATATTATTCATTTTTCATAAAGAATAAAAGCGGTGAAAATAGCGTCATATTTTTACAGGAGCCGACATATGACCCTTTCACCTGCGAGCCACGCTATTTCCGTTAACCCCGCCAGCGGCGAGACGCTTTCCGCCATTCCTTGGGCCAGCCAGCAGGTGGTGGATGCCGCGCTGGCGCTTGCCGACAGCGGCTATCGTCTGTGGCGGCAGACCCCTGTTGCAGAGCGTGCGCAACGGCTGCGCGAACTTGGCGCGGCGCTGCGTCGTCGCGGTGAGGAGATGGCGCAGACCATAACCCGCGAGATGGGTAAACCCATTGTTCAGGCGCGGGCCGAGGTAGCGAAATCCGCCGGTCTTTGCGACTGGTATGCCGAATACGGCCCGGCGATGCTGGCCCCGGAACCGACGCTGGTGGAAGGCGGAAACGCGGTCATTGAGCGCCGTCCGCTGGGGCCGGTGCTGGCGGTGATGCCGTGGAATTTTCCGCTCTGGCAGGTGATGCGCGGCGCGGTGCCCATTCTGCTGGCAGGCAACAGCTACCTGCTTAAACACGCTCCGAATGTGACCGGCTGCGCGGCGCTGCTGGCGACGCTGTTCACCGAAGCGGGCTTCCTGCCGGGAACATTTGGCTGGGTTAATGCCACCAACGAGGGGGTAAGCCAGGCCATTAACGATCCGCGCATTGCGGCCGTTACGGTGACGGGTAGCGTGCGGGCGGGCGCCGCGATTGGCGCGCAGGCCGGCGCGGCGCTGAAAAAGTGCGTGCTGGAGCTTGGCGGCGCCGATCCCTTTATTGTGCTCAACGATGCCGATCTGGACATGGCGGTGAAAGCGGCGGTCGCCGGGCGCTATCAGAATACCGGGCAGGTCTGCGCGGCGGCGAAACGCTTTATCGTCGAGGCGGGGATCGCTGAGCGTTTCACCGAACGCTTCGTCGCCGCCGCCGCCGAACTGAAACAGGGCGCGCCGGATGATGAAAGCACCTTCCTTGGACCGATGGCCCGTTTCGATCTGCGCGATGAACTGCATGCCCAGGTAGAGGCGACCCTGCGTGAAGGGGCGACGCTGCTCTTAGGCGGCAGTAAAACGCCGGGCGCGGGCAACTACTATCCGGCAACGGTGCTGGGCAACGTCACGCCGGAAATGACAGCGTTTCGTCAGGAACTGTTCGGCCCGGTAGCCGCCATTACGGTAGCGAAGGATGCGCAGCACGCGCTGACGCTGGCTAATGACAGTGAATTCGGTCTCTCCGCCACCGTCTTTACCGCTGATGAAGCGCTGGCTGCGGATTTTGCCGCTCGCCTGGAGTGCGGCGGCGTCTTTATCAACGGCTACAGCGCCAGCGACGCCCGGGTGGCGTTTGGCGGCGTGAAGAAGAGCGGCTTTGGCCGGGAGCTCTCCCATTTCGGTCTGCATGAGTTTTGTAATGTGCAGACGGTGTGGAAAAACCGGGTATAGGTTTTATCCCGGATGCGGCGTTGCGCCGTATCCGGGCTTCGAATCCTTTTCTGTCATGGTTTCGTCATACAGCTTACGTAGACTCGACGCCATCGTGAGCTTGTAGAAGAATATCATGAACTTAACGCAAATTTTTCGCCGGTTATTCCGGCGTTTCACACCACGGCATTTTGGTTTACTGGCAGGTATCTTCTGGATAATAGGCCTGTTTTCCGCCTTGCAAATTGCCTCCTCTCTTTTTCTCTCCGCTTCACTGAGCGACGCGCAACGTAACGAACAGCTCAATCAGCAAAGCCACCTCCAGCAGGTGAAAATCGACGAGGCCCGCGTCTCGCTGCTGGCGGCGAGCGATCTGCTTAACCGCGCGGGCGTCTACTTTATGCAGGATAAAGAGACCGGCTCTGACGGGAGCTGGCATAGCCTGATGGATGAAGCGCAGCAGGCGCTTGTTACTTCCCAAAAGGCCTGGCAGGGGTGGCTGGCGCTCAACCCGCCCAAAGATGAGGCGCTGACCAACAGCTATCGGCTCTTCTATGACGCCATAAAAGAGCAGGCGGACGGGCTGGTGAAAACCGACTCCATCGACGCCTTCTTCGCCGTGCCCGCCCAGGCGTTTCAGGCCGACTTTAATGAGAACTACGCCCGCTTTCAGCAGGCCAGCAGTCAACGGGCTGAGCAGGGGCGGCAGGCGCTGACCGGTAATCTGGCGCAGCTTCAGCGCCTGTTTCTGACCCTGCCCGTGCTACTGGTGGTGATTGCCCTGGTGGTGTGGTTTTCCATGTCCCGATGGGTTATTACCCCGCTGCGTCTGCTGATTAACCATATCAACACGCTGGCGGCAGGGGATCTCTCGACGCCGCTGCCCGCGGTAACCTGCTTTAACCGTGAGATTTCCCAGATAAGCGACAGCATTAATACCATGCAGCAGGGGCTGCAACAGCTGGTGGCGCAGGTGAGCCACGCCACGCGTTCGATGGCGGAAACTATTGAGCGGCTGGGGGAGGGAAATCAGACGCTGTATCAGCAATCGACGCGTCAGGCGCAGGAGCTGGCGGAGGTTACTGCCCATATCGCTACGCTGGAGTCCCACGTCGAGGGCAATACCGGCTATGCGAAGCTTGCCAGCGAGCAGGCGGATGAGGCGCGAAAAGTGGCGGCAGGAGGCGATACGATGATGGCGACGGTGAATGAGTCAATGCGGGCGATAGTCGATCGCGCCTCTGAGATGCGTGGCATCGTTGAACTGATTGACGGCGTCGCGTTTCAGACCAATATCCTCGCCCTGAACGCGGCGATAGAAGCGGCGCACGCGGGCAATCACGGGCGCGGCTTTGCCGTCGTGGCGAAAGAGGTGGGGCTGCTGGCGCGCAAAAGCAGTCACTCCACCCAGACCATTCAGGCGCTTATTAACCACTCTTTGCAGGGGATTTCGGCAGGATCGCAGGCGGTAAGCAGGCTGGAAGACAACCTGCAACAGGTGACCGGGTTGGTGGCGCATCTCAGCGGTTTACTTAATGATATCTCGACGGCCACCCTCAGCCAGGGGGAGAGCATTCACCATATGACGCGCCAGCTTCACTCGCTCAACACGGTGGCACGGCGCACTGGCGAACTGGTTAATCACGCCGCGCAGGCTTCCGGGCAGCTGCATGATGATTCGCACCGGCTGATGCAGGCGGTCTCCCGTTTTCGTTTGCCCGCCTGATTTTTGTTATACTCGCTGCCCTTCACGCTAAAGGGAGCGAGTATGACTATCCCCGGTGACAATGGCGCAGCGGACCCGCGTCTGGAGCGGCTCTTCGCCCGGCTTGCCCGTTCGGCCTTTCGTTCACGATTTCGCCTTGGCGTCAAAGAGCGCCAGTACTGCCTCGATAAAGGGGCAGAGGTGGTGCGCGCTCATGCCGCCGATTTCATCGCGCAGCGGCTTGCCCCTGCCATGCCGCGTAACGACGGTAAACAGACCCCGATGCGCGGCCATCCTGTTTTTATTGCCCAGCACGCGACGGCAACCTGCTGTCGCGGCTGTCTGGCGAAGTGGCATGAGATTCCGCAGGGGGTCGCGCTGACCGAAGCACAACAGTGTTACGTCGTGGAGGTTATCTTCCACTGGCTGGTGCAGCAAATGAACGCCCCGCGGTAGTGTGTTAAAAGCCTGTTATCTGCTTATTACATGTTAAGCTATGCGCCATTCATATCGCGTCACTATGGGTTGGTACATGCGCGCTCTTTTTTCGCCCGTGCGGTTGTTTCATCACAACCAGCCGCTGATGAACGCGGCAGCGATCTTTTTTATTACCACGCTGTTCTATTTTATCGGCGCTCAGCTGCGGCTGGTGGAGGAGCTTTCGCTCTTCTGGCCGCTTAACGCGGTGATGGCCGGGGTCTTCGCCCGTTACGCCTTTCTGAATCACTGGCGCTATTACATGGTGAGCTACGTGGCGATGATCCTGTATGACGGCGTCACTACCAGCTGGGGCGTCGCCTCCCTGGTCATCAACTTTTCCAATATGGTGTTTATCGTCACGCTGGCGTGGCTGGTACAGCGCGAACAGCGGGCGAGCCGCACCGCGCCGTTGCCCATTAACGCGTTGAACCTGTTTGGCTATTGCCTGATCGCCGCGCTGCTGTGCGCGCTGTGTGGCGCGAGCGGATCGATGGGGATTGTCCTTAACCAGGATTTTCTGCTGCTGTTCGGCGACTGGTTCAGCGAGCAGTTTTCTACCGGCGTGCTGATCGTGCCCTGTGTGCTGACGGTAGCCTGGCCGCGCGTTGCCGTCTTAACCCTGCGGGATCTGCTGCCGGTGCTTGCGCTGGCGGTGTCGGTGATGGGATCGGTGGTCATCGGCGGGGCGGGCAGTCTGGCCTTTCCGCTCCCGGCGCTGATCTGGTGCGCGGTGCGCTTTCCGCTGCCGGTCATCTGCCTGCTGACGCTAGTCACCGGCGGCGTGGAGATCATTCTGGTAGCGAACAGTATCATCAATATCTTTGTCGCCTCGCCGCAGGAGATGCCAAGGATGTTCTCCGCCCGGCTGGGCATCGCCACGATGGCTATCTGCCCGGTGATTGTGTCGGTAAGCGTGCAGACCATCAACAGGCTGATTCAGCAGGTGGCGCTGCGGGCAGATTTTGATTTTCTGACCCAGGTCTATTCCCGTTCCGGCCTGTATGAGGCGCTTAACCACGACAGTAAACATTTCTCCCGCAAGCACCTGTCGGTGATGCTGCTGGATGTCGATTACTTTAAGCGCGTTAATGATAGCTACGGGCACGAATGCGGCGACAGCGTGCTAAAAACCTTTGCCCGGCAGGTGCGGAATGTTGTCGGTGACGACGGCGTTGTGGCGCGCATGGGGGGAGAGGAGTTTGCAGTCGTGGCCGCCACCTCCGGCCCGGAGGAGGGGTACCGGCTTGCCGAACGTATCCGTGCAACCATTGCGGAACACCCTTTTGTCTGGCAGGCGCAGACGCTGCGCTTAACGGTGAGTATTGGCGTCAGTCATGGTCAGGCGCAGCCGCGCCAGCTCACTGAGGTGTTTAATAAATTGCTCGCCGGGGCGGATGAGTTTCTCTATCAGGCGAAGAAGGCAGGGCGTAACTGTACCCGTATGGGCGTCGATGTTGAACGCAGCGCGGCACCGGTCGTTTTTTAAGCGGCGAAATGTGACGGCTGTCGGGGGAATTGATAGCCTTAACTTATTAAATTGCTTGCGACTTATTTTTAACGTCAATACTATAGCCCCGTATCTCTTTCGGGACCAAACCGCGTCATGAACGATTCTGGCACTGTAAAAAAAGGCGAGCGCGTCAGCGGCCAAAAGTTTGTCAGACGCATGTTTCTGATGCGGGTTCTTGGCACCTTCCTCTGCTTTTTTCCCATCCTTTCTGTCCTGCTTGAACTGCAGCGTCCGCTGTGGCTTATGCTGATGCTCGCCGCTAACGCTTTTATCTGGCCTGCCATCGCGTTTTTACGCGCCCGAAATGCGGCCACGCCGCTTACCCATGAGCATCACAACCTGGTGATTGACGCGGCGGCGGGTGGCTTCTGGATTGCGATGATGGCGGTGAATCCACTGCCGTCGGTGGTTATCGCCACTATCCTGCTTTCTGACCGACTGGCGGCGGGCGGTTATGAACTGTTGCGTAAAGCGGGAATGGTGATGCTGGGCACCTTCGCCGCCGCCTGGCTTGCCGAGGGATTGAGCGTTGATATCACGGTAACGCAGCGAACTCTGTTCGCCACGCTGCCGCTGATCGCTATCTATACCCTTGCGCTGAGCGTGCTGACGAACGGCATTGCCGTCAAGCTTAAGGTAAAAAGCCGCGAGCTGGAACGTATCGCGATGATGGATCCGCTGCTTGATATTGCTAACCGTCGGCTGCTGGAAAAACGCATCCTGAGCGAGCTGAACCACCTCCATGATGCGGCGCGGCGCTCCTCGCTGATGTTTATCGACATCGATAATTTCAAAGAGGTTAACGACCGCTTCGGGCACGAGGCGGGGGATGCGCTCCTGGTGAAAGTGTCTCATATTCTGCATGCCGCTACCCGTAAGAGCGATACGCCAGCCCGTCTGGGCGGGGATGAGTTCGTGATTCTGCTGCCGGATACCACGCCACAAGAGGCGCTGGAGGTCGCAAAGCGTATAGTGGACGCCGCTTCAACGCTGAATGTCGCGCCGATGAAAACTTTTCGCTGCACCCTCAGCATTGGCATTGCCGAAGCGACGCCGGGGATGCGCACCGTAACGGACTGGCTGAAAGCAGCGGATGACGCGCTGTACAAAGCCAAGCGCCGTGGTAAAAACCAGATCTACGCCCGCTGACAAACCCGCTGAATACGCTAAGCTTTATCTCGAAACCCGTCAATTACGGACTGGCGGACATCCGCCCGCCAGACTTGCGTATAAGGCCTATTATGAAAACACCTGATCTCCCTATTGATGAGGAACAACGGCTGGCGTCGCTGCACGACTCCGGTTTGCTCGACACGGGCACCAGCGAACGCTTCGAACGGCTTACCCGGCTGGCGAAGCGGCTTTTTAATGTGCCCATTGCGCTGGTTACGCTGGTGGATGGACAGTATCTGCGTTTTAAAACCAGCGACGGCCAGGCTCACGATCCCTTCCCGCGGGATATCTCCTTTTGCGGCCACACTATTCTGAGCCCGCAGCCCCTTATCGTTAACGATGCCGGAAGCGATGAACGTTTTGCCGATAATCCACTGGTGACGGGGGAGGCGCATCTGCGTTTTTATGCCGGGCACCCGCTGCGCCTGCCTGATGGCGCGGTGGCGGGATCGTTCTGCCTGCTGGACCGCGCGCCACGCGATTTCAGCCCTGCTGAGCTGGATATTCTGCGCGATTTTGCGCTCATTGTTGAAAATGAGTTTGCGGTAATGAGCGCGGCCACCACCGACGAACTGACCGGGTTGTTCAACCGGCGCGCCTTCGAAAGCCTCGTTAAGTTTACTATCTCCAGCGCCCGTCGTCGGGCTGAACCGTTGACGCTTGGCTGGCTGGATCTCAATGGCTTCAAGCAGATTAACGATACGCTGGGGCATAACGAGGGGGATGAGGCGCTGCGGGCAATGGCCAGCATTATGCGTAGCAATTTCCGTGACGCCGATATTCTGGTGCGCTATGGCGGCGATGAGTTTGCGATTCTCTTTTCCGATACCAGCGAAGATGGCGCATGGATTGCGATGCAGCATCTGGCGGAGCAGACCGAAGCATGGAACGCCAGTTCAGGCAAACCCTGGAAGCTGGCCTTCTCCTGGGGCGTCAGCGAGTTTAATCATGATGGCGACGGCGACGTGAAAGCATGGATTAAAGATGCCGATAAAAAGATGTATGACATGAAGACATCTGGCCGCCCCCGTTAGTCATCGGAAAAGCCTCTGGTCAGGTCTGTTGTGTTGCAATAATGTTAACCGCATAGTGGTCATTTTTAAGGAGCTAAAAATGACCCTGGTTTTACCCCGCATCGCCATGCTTGACGCCGACACCCTGACCACCCGCCTTGATGAACTCTGCGAGGTGCTTGAAAACTGTGTGCAGGGCGGCGCTTCCGTCAGCTTCATGCTTCCCTTCGACCGTGATAAATCCCGCGCTTTCTGGCAGAACGTCGCCCGCAGCGTTGCGCGTAACGAACGCATCGTGCTGGTGGAAGAGGACGCCAGCGGCGCCATTATCGGCACGGTACAGCTCATTACCGACCAGCCGGAAAACCAGCCCCACCGCGCGGATGTTTCCAAACTGCTCGTTCACGACAGCGCCCGCCGGCAGGGCGTGGCGGGGCGTCTGATGACGCAGCTGGAGACGGTTGCCCGAAACTGCGGGAAAACGGTGCTGGTACTGGATACCAGTACCGGAAGCGGGGCAGAAACCTTTTACAGCCGCATGGGCTGGCAGAAAGTGGGAGAGATCCCGCGTTATGCGCTGATGCCTGACGGCGAGATGACGGCCACGTCCGTTTTTTATAAGTTTTTGTGATGTACCTCTGATTTATTTGTCATCTCACTTTGATCAAAACAGGGGTTCCTGGTCGTAAAGTCTGGTAAGTTATTGGACCAATCTTCCGAGGTTGTATGACTAATCAAAAAAGGAACTCCATTGTGAACACAGTGAACCGTCGCGATTTTCCCGGTGCCTCTTATCCCGAACGCGTTATTCAGTTTGGCGAAGGCAACTTCCTGCGTGCCTTCGTTGACTGGCAAATCGATCTGTTAAACGAACATACCGATCTCGACGCCGGCGTGGTTATCGTGCGTCCTATCGATAGCAGCTTTCCGCCATCGCTGAGCACCCAGGACGGTTTGTATACCACCATCATTCGTGGCCTCAATGAGCAGGGCGAGGCGGTCAGCGACTCGCGCCTGATTCGCTCTGTGAACCGCGAAATCAGCGTGTATGCGCAATACGACGAGTTCCTTAAGCTGGCGCACAACCCGGAAATGCGCTTTGTCTTCTCTAACACCACCGAAGCGGGCATCAGCTACCACGCCGGTGATAAGTTCGATGACGCCCCGGCGGTAAGCTACCCGGCAAAACTGACCCGTCTGCTGTTTGAACGCTTTAGCCATTTCAACGGCGCGGCGGACAAAGGCTGGGTGATCATTCCCTGTGAATTAATCGACTATAACGGCGACGCGCTGCGTGAACTGGTGCTGCGCTATGCGCAGGAGTGGGCGCTACCCGCGGCGTTTACGACCTGGCTGAATGACGCTAACACCTTCTGCTCGACGCTGGTAGACCGCATCGTGACCGGCTATCCGCGCGACGAAGTGGCAAAAATCGAAGCGGAGCTGGGCTATCACGACAACTTCCTCGACACGGCTGAGCATTTCTATCTGTTTGTGATTCAGGGGCCAAAATCGCTGGCGGCGGAACTGCGGCTGGACAAATATCCCCTGAATGTCCTGATCGTCGACGATATCAAACCGTACAAAGAGCGTAAGGTCGCTATCCTCAATGGCGCGCATACCGCGCTGGTGCCGGTGGCGTTCCAGGCGGGGCTGGACACCGTAGGGGAGGCCATGAATGACGCAGAGGTTTGCGCCTTTGTTGAAAAAGCCATTTATGACGAGATTATCCCGGTACTTGATCTGCCGCGTGATGAGCTGGAATCCTTCGCCAGCGCGGTTACCGGGCGTTTCCGCAACCCGTACATCAAACACCAGCTGCTGTCGATTGCGCTGAACGGGATGACAAAATTCCGCACCCGTATTCTGCCGCAGCTGCTGAAAGGGCAGCAGGCCACCGGCCAGTTACCGGCGCGCCTGACGTTTGCCCTTGCGGCGCTGATCGCCTTCTATCGCGGCGAACGCAATGGTGAGACCTACCCGGTACAGGACGATGCGTACTGGATTGAACGTTACCAGCAGCTGTGGAGCCAGCACCGCGACCAGCAAATCAGCACCAGCGACCTCGTGAAAGCGGTGCTGTCAGTGAGCGAGCACTGGGAACAGGACCTGACCCAGGTGCCAGGATTGGTAGAACAGGTTTCGCTGGATCTGGATGCGATTCTGCTGCGGGGCATGCGTGCAGCGGTAAAACCGCTTTGCTAATGTTCTGATCGATACCTTATTACCCGGCTGCGATGGCCGGGTTTTTTATCACCCTTATTTAGTTACAACATACTATTTAAAACTAATAAACAACAAACACATTAGCACCGTGCACAACAAAGTCGGGCAGGGAGCGCATTCTTTTCTATACTTTAAGGTGCTACATCTCTGCCGACAGCGTTGGTAAGAGGTTAACACCGTGTTTTGCCTTACTGGCGAGACACACGAAAGAGAGGGACAAGCAATGGAAAAGCTGGAAAGAACGGTACCGCTGGTTATGGGGCTGGTCGTTAGTATCTCGCTTATCGCCACGGCATGGGATATCTCATTCGTCAGCACCTTGCCCTGAACAGGGCATCGACACCCGGATAAGGCGCATCCGCGCCGTATCCGGGCAACCGGGCGCGCAAGCTACCCGGTTGACCGCTATCAATGGGCGTTATGCATTCTCAGTTGAAAAAAGCGCACCGAATCACGCAACATATCGCTCTGCTCGGTCATCGAGTGGGCCGCGACCGCTGCCTGCTCTACAAGCGTGGCGTTCTGCTGGGTGACCTGGTCCATCTGATCGATAGCAACGCTAATTTCCCGGATACCCTGATGTTGCTCCGTTGAGGCGGCTGAAATCTCCGCCACGATATCGGTGACTTTATTGACCGAAGCGACAATCTGCTCCATAGCGCGGCTGGCGGTATCGGCATAGTGTGAACCATCGGTAATTTTATCGACGGTACCCTCAATCAGTTGTTTGATCTCTTTTGCCGCCTCGGCGCTTTTCTGCGCCAGATTGCGCACCTCGCCCGCCACCACGGCGAAGCCTTTACCCTGTTCGCCCGCGCGGGCGGCCTCCACGGCGGCGTTAAGCGCCAGGATATTGGTCTGGAACGCAATCCCTTCTATGACCGAAATAATGTTCACGATTTTCTGCGAGCTGTCGGCGATTTCATGCATACGCTTAAGCATGTCGTTAACTTCTTTGCCGCCTTTGACCGCGGTTTGCGATGTTTCTCGCGCCAGTTCGCTGGCTTTACGGGCATTTTCGGCGTTGCTTTTCACGTTTTCGGTGATCTGCTGCATATTGGAAGAGGTCTGGACCAGCGAGGCGGCCTGTTCCTCGGTTCGCTGAGACAGATCGCTATTGCCCTGAGAGATTTCCGTGGCCGCCTGGGAAATGGACTCGCTGCCATCAATAATGCCGTCAATGATATTCGCCAGTTTGCCGTTCATAAATTTGATGGTTGCCAGCAGGCTGGTCGTGTCGTTACTGCGCAACTTCACCTCTGCTTTAAGGTTACCGGATGCAATCTCGTTCATGATTGCCACGGCATAGGCAGGTTCGCCGCCCAGCTGGCGCGACAGATTGCGTGAGATAAACAGGGCGATAACCCCGGTCGCTATCAGCGCCAGCAGTAATAGCCCGCAGAAGGTGTAGAGCGCTTTATCGTAACCGGACTGCGAATCTTCGCCTGCGGCTTCACCCGTGGCGACTTCCATATCAACCAGCGTCGCCAGGTCTTTCATTAACTGGGTACGATATTTGGCGGAAACCGCGCCGCTGATGCTCGATGCCTCAGACAGATTGCCCGCGTTGACGGCGGCAATGACTTTACTGTTCGCTTCAACAAAGTGGCTAAAGTTTTCTACGACGGTGGCAAAGAGGGTGCGGCTCTCTTCAGGCGCGCCGGCAGAGAGCTTTGCGTACTGTTGCTGCGCATTAAGGAAAATCGCCTGATTTTGCAGAAGCTCCAGACGGTGTTTTTCCTGCTCCTGAGGCGTAGCGGAAGCGATGTACTGAATTTGTTGTAAGCGCATCTCAGAAAGCACGCCGCGCATCTCAAGGGTATAGCGGATGCCCGGCATGCGGTTTTCGCGGAATTTATCAATGTGCTGTTTGCTGGCGTTGAGTTGATAAATGGACACAATCCCCAAAATCAACATCATGCCAATCAGAACGGAAAAGCCGATAAGTAATTTAGCTAAAACAGATGCCTGCGAGAATTTTTTCATAATGGTCATCTTAGAAATAAAAGGTACAAGTAATAACGGCGGAATCAGGGAAATATTGATTGTTTTTAATTGATCGCAGTCACATATTTAAGCGACTGTCCGGCAAAAGGAAATTACGCGCAGCCATTAATCAGAAATATGTTGCAGATGTAAATAAAATGAATTAGAAGTGTTATTTTTTAAATGTGAAATATTGTTCCAAACCTGTCAGGATTTGACGTAAATAACGGCAGCTGCAATGCCGCTATTTACTTATCGCCGCCCACGGGCAGTTCATCCGCCCATTTTGTCGCCTGCTGCATCATCTCCGTCACCAGCGCATCAGAGAGCCCGAGAAGGCTGGCCATTTCGCTGGCCTCTTCCCAGCGGCGGGTCTCGTACAGCCTGGCAAGGCAGACATACTGCCAGAGCACGCCGCTCTGATGCTGCAGGGCGGAAATCACTTCCGGCGAGACGGCGATTTGCGCTATCAGCTCATCCAGCGGCATCTCAAGGATAACGTCGAGCAGCGAGAAGAGGCCCACCATAAACGCCTCATTGGATAACAGATGCGCAGCGGTACGGCTGGCGATAAGCTCACAGAATTTGGCGCGAATAAGGCTCAGGTAGTAAATCTCGGTGGTCTTCACCGTTTCAAATGACGTAAGGCACGCCACCAGTACGAAACGGCGCAGCTCATTAATGCCCAGATAGACCACAATATCCCTGAGCGACTGGTTACGAAAACCGGTTATTCCGCGGGTGTTATAAAGAATATTTTGCGCATAGCGCATAATTTTGAATGACAGCGAAACATCCCGTTTCAGCAACTCTTCGATCCGGTTCAAATTCGGCGATTCGACATTCACCTCCTGCATTAATTTCAGCGCGAAGACGCGGTTATGCATTAATTTGTTTCTTTTCTGCACAACCGGCTTGCTAAAAAAATAGCCCTGAAAGAGCTGAAAGTTCATTTTCTTGTAAATTTCGAATTCGGCGAAGGTTTCTACTTTCTCAGCAAGAAATACGGTATGTTTAAGCAACATCTGATGTCTGCTGATATAGTCGCCAATCTCTTCTGGGGAATTTTTCTGAACGTCGAATTTAATAATATTGACCCACGGCAGGAAGGGGTCCCAGGCATCATTGAGCGAAAAATCATCCAGCGCCAGCCGGAAGCCCATTGTCTGCAGCCGTTTGACGGTTTCCAGAAGCGCGCGATTCGGCTCGGCGGTTTCGAGGATCTCAATCACGGCGCGGTTTTTAGGTAACGTCTCCGCAAGGCCAGCAACCAGCAAAGGGTGAGGAAAATTAACGTATACCGAGGTCTGTTCGTCTTTACGGCCCAGCGGCGCGCCAAAAAACTGTTCTTCAATAAGCTGGCTGGTCGCCTGTTCCGGCGAGATATCCGGAAAACGGTTTGTCATGCTGTTCCTGAAAAGCAATTCATAACCGACAGTGTTGAGTGCCTTATCAAAAATCGCCTGTCTGGCCACAAAAGAGTACATTCGTTACCTCGCCAATCCGCTGCTTTCCATGACTTGCTGCTTTACACGTTACAATAACGAAGCGGTTTTAAGAACCGATCGCTGTAGCAAAATTAATGTTTAATGATTGTTAAAATATAGGCTAATGGCAGGGCATTTCGCAATCAAGAAAGGCAGGAGAGTATCCTGCCTTGGGGTAAGAGCGGGGAATTTACAATAACTTACGCCAGGCGCGGTTATGCAATGCGTAAAGCAGCATGCGATAGAATGAAAAAGAGGTGGCGATAGCCGCGCCGCCCAGCGCCAGCGCCACGCTTATCAGCGCCCCGGAGAGACTGACGCCGCGTATCGCCTCGCCGCTAATCAGCGAGAAAAGCGCCGCAAGCAAAAACAGTAGCGAAACCGCCAGCGTCAGGGCCGAGAGCGTGAGGTGCGCCCGCACGGCAAGCATATAACCTTTGCCGGTAAAAAAGGCCGTCAGACAATTAAAGATGGCGAATCCCAGCCCCGTGGCAAACACGCCCACCAGGACCGCATGCTGAGGCAAATTGAACCCGGCATAAATGGCTGACCAGATCCAGAACTGGGGCAGGGCGAAGCTCAGAACCGCGCACAGCAGGCTTATCGCCAGCGGGAAACCCAGCGTGTGCAGCCCGAGCGGCACGCCCATTTTATCAAGAATCTCTTCTTTCACCTGCTGCGGATGATGGCGAAGTCGTGACTCCAGATCGCCACAGTACTGCATTCGCTCCCTGAATTGACGTAACTTCATCTCCAACCTTATCTGCTAGAACGGTGAAAAAGACTGAATCAAACCAAACGCATATTTTGCGGTGGTAGGGATGTTTTGCGGGTTACGGATAGTCCCGCCTGCGGCACTGCCCGCAAACGCCGAGGCGTTAACCGCCGCGTCAATCAGCGCGCGCTGCAGCGTCCTTTGCAGATCTTCACTCGGGAATCGTTTGGGGTAACTTCCGGAGCGAATCGCGGCTTTCACCCCGGCGTTAGAGATACCAGGATTGCGGGCGCGAATAATGTCTTCCGTGATGCGTTTGCGCTCTTCACGGGGCAGTGATTTCAGCCAGTCAATGGCTTTTAGCTGCGTGGCGCCCCGCATGGTTTTGTAAATCTTTAACGTTTTCGCCAGCGCCGTGCCCGCCGCCGCCATGGAGATAACATCGAGCGCGGTAGTGGTGGCAATATACCAGTCCTGGCTATCCAGCCACACCACGTCTGAACCATGACCTTCATGAATGGCGTACAGTCGCGCGGCACCAATAAAGCACTGCGCCCCGGTAGCCACCGTTCCCGCCGCGCTAATGCCGACAAAAATGCCGGTGCCGCCAGCGGTAAACGGTACGGTCATACCGGCACCGATGGTCATTAACAGGGTGACGACCATCGCGCCGCAGGAGAGGGCGGTGGTGCCGATTTCAGTGGCGAGAGAAGGGGCGCTTACCGTTTCCAGCATCGCTTTCTCCGCCGGTTGGCGGGTAGTGCTCTCTACTTTGGTCACGACGACGTGAGAGACGCTGGTCAAATCCGAACCGATCCGCCGTGAAGGACGAACCAGCCAGCGCTGTTTGCCTTCTGCGTAAATAATGCCGACCCCGTACAGATCGCGTTGGCAGTCCAGCCTGTCGGCAAATGCTTTAAAATCAATATCGTTGTTGTAAAGCTGGCCCATTTGCCGTGCAAAATCATAGCTTGGCAGGGTTCTGTCCAGGGATTGACCAGGTAATGGCATCTCATCTCTCCATCTGTATAAATAACGAACAAATCCATAAATTGTTGTCATTAGAGTAGTATGGGTTATAGATGAATTGTTCTGTTTCGCCAGCGAACTACCAGAACTAATAGGGCAGCGGGACGAGCTGCCCATTATGACGCTTTTTAGCTGAGCTCGGTTAATTCCAGTATCGCTTTAAGCCGCACCCTCCCGTCACCTGCGCGGGTACTCTTCCCGCACGATAAGTTTGCCGCTGAATAACAGCCCCAGTGATTTAATGATCAGCAGTGCGATAATAAAGTTACACGCAATAAATAGCGGTAATGCCAGCCACGCCAACGCGCCGCCTGGAGAACCGTGACCCAGCTTGATTGCCGTGGTTGCCAGTGATGCCACGCCGAATGAAAAACTCCAGAAAGAAGGATTAAAAGGCTGGGCGCTGTACCAGGGAATCAGGCGCAGCATAAATAACATTTGCAAAAGGCCATACCCGAACAACAGTTTGGCAAAGACGTCCGCCTCTCCGCCGTTGAGGCTCAGCCAGGCGCTACAGGCGACAAAGGCGGGTGCCATCTGGATACCGAGCGACGTTCGCACCGCGGCAGGCATTTCATCAAGGTTACGCAGACGGCTCAGAATCGCGGGCTCAAGACTAAGCCATGAGAAAATTCCCGCCCCTAAAAACAGCAGCCCGACGTCGGTAAAGCCCAGCGCGCTGCATGCCATCGCACTGATGAAATTATTAGCGACCGTAGGCAGATAAAGCCCCGGCGTTGTCGCTTCGCGGGGATGTTTCCCGCGCCAGAGTCCGGCCGTTTGCCACGCGGCATAGGCCAGTTGTCCGCTCACCGCAATCAGAAAAAGAGCCAGCGCGATGGGGTAACACCACGGTGTGAGGCCGATTGCCACCAGCATACTGGTTGCGGGGATCAGGCTGACAAAACTGCTTTTAAGGGGATGCGCGATCTCCTCCAGTACCGTCGCGCGGTGATGCCATAGCCGAAGCGAAAATGCCGCCATCAGTAATGCCCAGATAACGATCGCCACAATAATTAACACCGTAGCCGGAAGGGTAGTGACGGGCCAGATAGTCGCGGCGAAGCGCCAGGCTAATCCCAGCCCGATGATGCCGAGCACCATACCGAAATAGCCTGCCGGAAGGTTAATGCGTGAGTTTTTCATCACTGTCTCAAAAAAAGGCGAGGAAGAAGAAGTGTATAGCGTTGGTGGCAGGGCGTAAATGCGGGAAATAATCCGGGCGACGCGCGCCGCCCGGATTCCGTGGTACTACGGACGTCTGAACAGCACGAGGCTGCGTCCTTCCAGTTCGAAGTCCATCTCTTTGGTGATGAGCTGACCGGTTTTTGCGTTATCCGCCGTGGAGAGCTCCAGCACCCAGCCACCGTCACCAAACTGCGGGATACGGAACGGCACGTTGCCCTCGAACGGGTTAAACAGCATTAGCACATCGTGCCAGATGCCATCGTGCGGCTCCAGGTCCGTGCGACCGATATGCACGCCGAGCGTGGAGCCTTCATCCCACTGTTCCGGCTGCTGAAAACCGCCGCCTGCGTTAAACCACTCAATGATCATCCCGTCGCGCCAGTTCTCGCGGCGCAGCAACGGCTGTTCAGCGCGTAGTTTGATCAACTGACGGGTAAAATCGCGCAGGGCTTCGCTACTGGCCGGGAGATTATCCCAGTGCACCCACGAAATTTCGCTGTCCTGACAGTAGCCGTTATTGTTACCCATCTGGCTACGGCCAAACTCATCGCCTGCCAGCAGCATCGGCGTGCCGTGCGAAAAGAAGATCGTCGCCAGGAAGTTACGCTTCTGTCGTTCGCGTACCGCGTTGATACCTTCATCATCCGTCGGCCCTTCGGCGCCGTAGTTGTATGACCGGTTATCATTATGGCCGTCGTTGTTGTCCTCGCCGTTATCGTCGTTGTGCTTCTCGTTGTATGACACCAGGTCATTCAGGGTGAAGCCATCATGCGCGGTAATAAAGTTCACGCTCGCCCAGGGGCGGCGGCCACGCTGATCGTAAAGGTCGCCGGAACCGAGCAGGCGGGCGGCGAAATCGGTGGAGACGTTGTCGCCTTTCCAGTATTCACGCACCGTATCGCGGTATTTATCGTTCCATTCGGCCCAGCCTGGCGGGAAGCCGCCGACCTGGTAGCCGCCGGGGCCGATGTCCCATGGCTCGCCAATCAGTTTCAGGCGGGAGAGCACCGGGTCCTGGGTAATGGCGTCGAAAAAGCCGCCGCGCTGATCAAAGCCCTGCGGCTCGCGGCCCAGAATGGTTCCCAGGTCGAAGCGGAAACCATCAATGTGCATCGACTGCGCCCAGTAGCGAAGCGAGTCCATAACCATCTGCAACACGCGCGGATGCGAGGTGTTAACCGTGTTGCCCGTCCCGGTGTCATTAATGTAATAACGATGCTGATTGGGCATCGTGCGGTAGTAGGAGAAGTTATCAATGCCTTTGAAAGAGAGCGTCGGGCCCAGTTCGTTACCTTCCGCCGTGTGGTTATAGACCACGTCCAGGATCACCTCGATACCGGCGTCATGAAATGCGCGCACCATGTCGCGGAATCCCTGAATGCCCTTCGGTCCGTAATAGCGGGACGCCGGGGCGAAGAAACCCAGGGTGTTATAGCCCCAGAAGTTTTTCAGCCCTCTATCCAGCAGGTGCTGATCGTCCGGAAACCAGTGAACCGGCAGCAGCTCTACGGAGGTGATGCCCAGGCTTTTGATGTAATCCACCGTGGCTTTGTGCCCCATCCCTTCAAAGTTACCGCGCAGGTTTTCAGGCAGCGCGGAGTTCAGCTGGGTAAAGCCTTTGACATGCGTTTCATAGATAACGGCATTCGGCCAGGGGATATCCGGACGGTTGGCGTCCTGCCAGTCAAATTCATCAGGATCGATCACCCGGCACTTCGGCATAAACGGCCCGCTATCGCGGGTGTCGAAAGTCAGGTCTTTATCTTCATGCAGCAGTTCGTAGGCAAAATGGGCTTCGTTCCATTCAACGTCACCCACCAGTTCCCGGGCATAGGGGTCAATCAGCAGTTTATTCGGGTTAAAGCGGTGGCCGTTTTCCGGGTCGTAAGGGCCATGAACGCGAAAACCGTACAGCGCGCCGGGCTTGAGGCCTGGCACATAGCCGTGCCAGATTTCATGGGTGTATTCAGGCAGATCCAGACGGGCGATTTCGTTTTTCCCTCCTGGTCATACAGGCAAAGCTCAACGCGTTCCGCATGGGCGGAGAAGAGGGCGAAGTTCACCCCCTCGCCGTCGTAGTTTGCGCCGAGCTGATGGCAGTTCCCTGCCACGATCGTATAAGGCTTTCCGTTAGACATTTTCCATCTCCAGCGATTTATTCTATTGCGAACTCATTTGTCAGTGGCTTCTGACCAGCACCGCCGCGCTACCCGCAAGGGAGGCGAGATCAAGCCGGTCGGTCAGGTCAAAAGTGTTTCCGCTGAGGATGTCGAGATATTGTCCGCCCGCAAGCGCTGCCGGCAGGGCGATATCCGTGTGCGCCAGCCACCCGGCGGGGGGCAGCGCGGTATTGTCATCAAGCGCCTCCAGCACCAGCCGGGGCACAATGACGATTGCTGCTTCGTTACCAAGCGCGCGTGCAAACGCGACAACATGTCCGGCCTGCGGCCCGCTGGCGGTCAGCGGCTGATAGTCTCCTTCACGAAAGAGCGCGGCATGTTGTTGGCGATAGCGCAAAAATGCGGGCGATCGCCTGCT
>NZ_HE578945.1:1194214-1214096 GCF_000321045.1 Phytobacter massiliensis JC163 | reverse complement strand
CGATAGCGCAAAATGCGGGCGATCGCCTGCTGTTTTGTTCGCCCGCTAAGCCAGCTTTCCACATCCTCAGAAAGCGGGGGGACCTCTTCCGCCAGCCAGCCTTCAAGGGTGGCGAAATCCGGCTCCAGCCGATTGTCCGGATCGACCAGGCTAAAATTGAACCCTTCGCTGCCCTGATAAATATCGGGCACACCCGGTGCGGTTAGTTTGATAATAGTCTGGCTCAGGCTGTTCACCAGTCCGGCACGAATAAACGGCCGCAGGGCGGTGGTGAAGTCCTGCAAGAACGCCTGGTTCTCCGGCGAGAGTAGCCAGGAGACATAGCCCATTACCGCCTGTTCGTAGGCATCATTGTTGTCATCCCAACTGGTGCGCAGCTTCTCTTCGCGCAGGGCTTTTTCAACATAGGGCAGAAAACGCGCCTCAAGCGCTTTCAGGCCCGCCTCATCACTGGCGCTCAGCGACACCGGCCATGCCCCGGCCAGCGCCTGAAAGACCATCCAGATACTGCCGTAACGCGGGGCCAGACCGTCTTCCAGGGTCACAACTTTCGACTGGTTCATTTCGCGCCAGCGAACCACGTGCTCAGCCCAGCGTTCCGGCGCTTCGGTTAGGGTATAGAGACGGGCGCGGGTATCCTCTCCGCGTTTGGTATCGTGGGTGGAGGTGGTGGAGAGGGCGTCGGGCTGACGCTCGCGCCGGGTCTGCATATCGGCATGAAACCGCGCCAGCGAGAAGGCGCGCGGCAGCGGTTCCGACCCCACTTCGTTGAGCGCCAACGCCATATGCTGACGGAAGAAGAGGGTGTCCTCAACTGACTTGGCCATCAGCGGGCCAGTCAACTGTTGAAAACGGGCGCGGAAGGTCGTCGCGTCATCGGCAGATGCAGCGCTGGTCTCTCCGGCGAGTATGCGCACCAGGAAATCGAGCGCTTCCGGATGGGGGGCGTTGGCGCTGTTGCGCACGCCATCAGCCACCTCCAGCAGCATGTCGCGGTCAGCAGCCGTCAGCCCGTCCGCCGTGCCATAGGTGCGATAGACCGGGAAATTAGTCAGCAGCTCGCGCAATACCGCGCGCACCTGCGATTCGCTGAGCGTTTCTCCTTCGGTTGCGGCAATGGTCATGCTCAGCGCCAGTAAGCGGGTAAATTCACCCTCGAAATTGCGGTCGATCATCAGCAGTTTGGCTTTACGCAGTTCCGCTTCCATATCCACCGGCTTACTCAGCACCGATTCATAGACGTCGCTCATCGTCGCCATTTTTTCGCCATCGACCAGCGCGTCGGAGAGGGTGGCGATGAACTCGTAGCCGGTGGTGCCGGAGATGGGCCAGTCTTGCGGAAGCTGCTCGCCTTCGCCGAGAATTTTCTCCACGGTGATATAGCACTCTGGCCCCGTCGCCTGCCGCAGCCGCTCCAGATAGGCCTTCGGATCGGCGAGCCCATCAACGTGGTCGATACGCAGGCCGTCGACAATACCGTCGTGAACCAGTTCGAGGATCAGGCGATGGCTATCGTTAAAGACCTGTTCGTCTTCAACCCTTACGCCCACCAGGCCGGTTATCTCAAAGAAACGGCGATAGGAGAGATCCCGCGGCGCGTCCCGCCAGGACATCAGCCGCCAGGGCTGCTGTTCGTGCAGTTCGGCGATAGCGGCGCGATCGGTCAGGGCAAGAACCTCCTCTTCACGCTCCTGCCAGCTTTCCGGGGTGAGTGGATAATAGCTATCGTAGTAGGCCAGCGCCGGTCTGCCGGTGCCGGGGTGCGGCTTAACGGCAATCTCGCCGTTTTCCAGCACGTTCTCAAAGGTGTCGCCCAGGAAGGGCAGCGTCAGTCGACGCGTCCAGTCGATGTCGAAATGGTGGGCATAGCGACTCTTTTCACCGTACTCAATCACATCCCGCCACCAGAGGTTTTCCAGCGAGGCCGCCATATGGTTAGGGACGATATCCAGAATCAGCCCCAGCCCGGCCTCTTTCAGGGCCGCGACCATCCGGTCAAAACCGGCGCGGCCGCCAATCGCCGGTTCGATTTCGTTGGCATCGGTCACGTCATAACCGTGGGTGGATTCGGTTGTCGCCGTAAAAATGGGCGACGCATACAGGTGGCTGATACCCAGCCGCTTGAGATAGGGCACCAGCGCCGCGGCGCGGTCGAAGGTCATGCCGTTACGAAACTGAATACGATACGTTGCTGTTGGGATAGTCATTGCGCATCTCCCGGCGCGAGGCGAACGATAATAGCGTTTTGTGGCAGCGAGGTAAGAGACTGCGGCTCGGCGAACAGGGTTTCCCCCGGCATTTCCGGAAGGGGCTGTTCCGTCTCACCGATGTTCACCGCTAGCGATAACGTACCGTTGGGGAAGGTCCAGGTGACGGCGAAGAAGCCGTCGGCGGTCTTTATCACGCTGCCGCTGTTGCCACCCGCACTGGCCAGTAGCGGTACAATTTTTTGCAGGCGTAGCGCCAGCAGTTCGCGGGTAAGGGCGAGCCACGCTTTGCCGTCGTCGGACTGCGGTTTTTGCCAGTCCAGCTTCGACATCATAAACGTGCTCTCGGCATTGGGGTCCGGCACATCCACACCTTCATACCCCGTATGTCCGGCGAACTCTTTTGCACGACCTTCACGCACCGCTTTCGCCAGATCGCCATGAAAATCGGTAAAGAAAAGGAACGGGTTGGTTTCGCCATACTCTTCGCCCATAAACATCAGCGGAATATGGGGTGAGAGCAGCAGGGCGGCAAGCAGGACGCGGGTGCGCTCGGGGCCAGCCAGCGAGATAAGCCTTTCCCCCTGCGCGCGGTTGCCCACCTGGTCATGGTTCTGAATAAAATCGACGAAGGCGACGGGGGGCTGGCTGCGGCTGTCTACCCCGCGCTTCTCGCCGCTATGGGGCGAAACTTCCCCCTGCCAGGCGAAGCCTTCCGCCAGCGCCCGGGCAATCATTTTTTCCGGCTGTTGGGCAAAATCCTGGTAGTAAGCGTGCGTTTCGCCTGTTGCGAAAACATGAACGGCATTGTGCAGATCATCGTTCCATTCGCCGGTGAACAGCGGCACGGAGCCGTCCTCGTTACGCGGATGCAAATCGATGATATTGCGGCAGTCTTCGGTAGTGAGATGCACCGGGCGGTCGGTAATTTCCGCGCGGATCTGTTCGGCAATCTCGACAAGGATATGCTTTTGCGCCGTGTCCTCTATCTGATCGATTGCGTCGAAACGCAGGCCGTCGAGAAAATATTCATGCAGCCAGTAGAGCGGGGCTTCGGCAATATAGCGACGGGCAGCTTCGACATCGTAAGCGATCCCCGCGCCCCAGGGCGTTGAGCGCTCCTGGTGGAAAAATGCAGGGGAGAGCAACGGCAGATAGTTCCCCTCGGGGCCAAAATGGTTCAGAACGATATCCAGCACCACGGAGATGCCGTAACCGTGGGCAGCGTCGACAAACGCTTTGAATTCGTCCGGCGTGCCGTAGGCGGCGTGCGGCGCGTAGAGCAGGACGCCATCGTAGCCCCAGCCCCGGTTGCCGCCAAACTGCGCGAGTGGCATCACTTCGATCATGGTGATCCCAAGGTCGGCGAGCCAGGGGAGTTTCTCCCGTGCGGCGTTAAAGGTGCCTTCTGCGGTAAAGGTGCCGATATGCAGTTCATAGACTACCGACTCCTCCCAGGGGCGGCCGCGCCAGTGGGTATTTTGCCACGAGTAGCTTTCAGGATTGATGACGAGAGAAGGGCCGTTAACATCCGCTTTTTGACCGCGCGATGCGGGGTCGGGCACGGTCATACCGTCGGCGAGCACGAACTGATATTCCGTGCCGGGGGCGACATTATCTACCAGCAATTCGAACCAGCCATCCCCGGTTGGGGTCATCGCTTTATCAACGCTGGCAAGTCTGAGGGTGACCGTTTGCTGGCCGGTCGCCCAGAGGCGGAAACGAACCCGACCTTCTTCGGTATAGTCGGCTCCCCAACTTTTAAGAAATGATTTTGACTCCATTCAACTACCTCGATTAAAGCAAAGCTGACAATGGACGACAGAAAGGTATCTGCAGGTATACGAAGAAAATCATAGACCATTATTGGCGGGGTGCTGTGACGCTGTAACGGCAGAGGGGGCGAGGGTTCCCGGATGCGGCTCTGCCTTATCCGGGATACACCGGGCCGGTATTCGTAGCCCGGGTAAGGCGCAAGCCGCACCCGGGGCTTTGGAGTAAGCGGTCCTATAAAATGCCTTTCATTGCCACATGCCAGAGCAGCATGATGGTTTTGGCGTCAACAATGGTGCCGTTTTCAACGGCCGCCAGCGCCTCCTGAAAGGGAAGTTCCAGCACTTCAATATCCTCCCCTTCGGATTTAATACCGCCGCCCATGCCTGCGCGATCCCAGGACTGATACTCGGCGATAAAGAAATAGAGCTTTTCTGTGACCGAGCCGGGGCTCATATAGGCTTCAAAGACCTTCTGCACGTTCTCTACGCGATAGCCAGTCTCTTCTTCCGCTTCCGCTTTGATGCGCTGTTCAGGCGCCATGTTATCCAGCAGACCGGCAGCCGCTTCGATCAGCATGTCTTCATGCCCGTTAATAAACACCGGAAAACGGAACTGGCGGGTAAGCACAACCGTGCGGCGCTCACGGTTGTAGAGCAGGATAGTCGCGCCATTGCCGCGATCGTACACCTCCCGGCTCTGGCGCTGCCACTCGCCATCGCTTCGCAGGAGTTCGAAGGTGTATTTCTTCAGGCTGTACCAGTTATCAGACAAGACTTCACTGTCGGTAATGCGTACTTCTGCACGTTTAGATTGCATATTTGCCTCTCTGTCAGTATAGTTTTTATCATAATAAGCAATATCGTGCATTTTCAAGATAAAACATGCAGAGGGCTAAAGATGCTCACCAGCCAACGAAAACATCTGATTCTGGAAAAGCTGGCGCGTGACGGCCAGGTCATGGCGAAAGATCTCAGCGCGCAATTCGCCGTCTCTGAAGACACCATCCGGCGGGATTTACGGGAACTGGCTGGCGCAGGAAAATTGCAGCGGGTTCACGGCGGGGCGCTGCCAGCCTCTCAGGCGGCGGCCAGTTTCCGCGAGCGCCAGGCCCTGCGGCCTGACTCTAAAAAGCGGGTAGCGGAGAAGGGAGCGACGCTCATCTCATCGGGTCAGGTGGTGATTATTGATGGCGGTACGACCACCGCGGCGCTGATTGCGGCGCTGCCGGAGGATTTAGATATTACCGTGGTGACCCACAGCCCCGGCATCGCGCTGGCGCTGGTCAGCCACCCGTTAATCGAGGTGATTCTGATTGGCGGCAAACTGTTTAAGCACTCGATTGTCACCACCGGCGCGGCGGCGATAGAAGGTATTGCTCAGATTAATGCCGATCTCTTTTTTATGGGGGTGACGGGCCTGCATGCCGAAGCGGGGCTGACGACCGGCGATTATGAAGAGGCCTGCGTCAAGCGCGCCTTCTCGCAGCGCGCAGCGGAAACCATCGTGCTGGCGTCTAACGAGAAAATTAACGCCGCGTCGCCCTACGCTATCGGCGCACTGGCTGACGTTAACACCGTCGTGCTGGAGCGGGAGAGCGATGCCCGGCTTATCGCCGGGCTGCAAACCGCGGGCGTGACGGTAGTGACGTGTTGAATCAGCTCACCGCAAGGCGCAGGCAGAGGCTGTCCGGGTACGGGTCGAAGTAGTTCTGCGTTTGCAGATAGCGGTCAGGATGCTCTGCCAGATAATGTTTTAACAGCGTGAGCGGGGCAAGAATAGGCAGCTTACCGGCGCGGTAGTTGATGATAACATCGCGCAGCTCCGCCCGCTGGCGTGCGCTGATCTGCTTATTGAAATAGCCCTGAATATGCATCAGTACGTTAGTGTGATTCTTCCGCGAAGCCGGTTTTTTCAGAATGGCCATCAGCTTTTCCCGGTAGGCGACAAAGAAGGCCTCCAAATCGTCCCACTCATGAATACGGGCGACAAACGGCCCAATTTCACGGTAGCCCGGCTGACAGTGCGCCAGCAGTTGCAATTTATAGCGGCTATGAAAGGCCAGCAGCCCGCCGCGCGTCAGCCCCTCTGCGCGCAGGCGATTAAGCTCATGCAGCGCGAAGACGCGTTCGACGAAGTTTTCCCTTAATACCGGGTCATGCAGCCGCCCGTCTTCTTCAACCGGTAGCCACGGGTACGTCTCCATCAGGGCAGCGGTAAACAAACCCGTTCCCTCTTTACGGCCACGGTTGCCGTTTTCATCGTACAGCCGTACCCGCTCCATGCCGCAGCTTGGGGACTTCGCGCAGACAATAAAGCCCGCAAGGTCGGCAATACCGGGCAGAAAATCTGCGGCAAACGCCTGCATCTTTTCGCTGACGTCCTCCCCCGGGGCATGGCTAAAGCGCATCCGGGTATCGCCGTCCACGGTACGGATCAGCCGCAGCGCAGGGCGGGGAACAGGCAGGCCGATGGCCATCTCCGGGCAGACGGGTCTGAAGCTCACCCATTGCGCCAGGTCATCCATCACGAACCCCATGCGTTTATGTCCGCCGTCAAATCTGACGGTAGAGCCGGTGAGGCAGCCGCTAATGCCAAGTGTGGGTTTACTGTTCATGGTGATCCCCTGCGTAGCAGAACAAAAAGCATACTATAAACTTACACAAACATTTTTATTTGTCCAAGTTTTAGTGTGCAAATTTCGCATCGGGGCCACAAATCAGGTGGAAAGTGAGACCACTTCAAGGGAGACAACCTGTTCGCGCCAGAGAGCTATCTGCTTCTGACGGGCGGCGGTGAGTTTGTTGCCGGTGACCACCAGCCAGTGATAGTCGGCAAACAGCTCCGGGGCCAGCGTTTCAGGAGACTGGGGCAACACCTCGATGCGGTGTCCGCCGCCGGTACGCCTGAGCGCTTCAAGCCAGATTTCAGTGGGGTCAGTTAACTGCCATCCGCAGAGGATCATATTGTCGCCGGGGGCTTTTCTGTCGCCTTCCAGGCAAAAAGAGGTGTAGGCGATGATCACGCCGTCAAGGGCTTCACGCAGGGTCAGCATGGCGGGGACATTGGCCGACACTTTACTGCGCAAGGGGCGTAGCACGTTGACCACCAGCGCATCCCGGGGGTATTCGCGGCCCGCATCATAAACCATCTGGCGCAGCGCGGCGATGCGCCCCTGCTGCAGCCGGGAGAGCATCATCTCCTCCAGCGAGGCCCAGTTATTATTCCGCGCAGCATGGGGGCGTTCCAGCAGCGCTTTTACCTGGCTTACCGGTACTCCTTTTTTGACCCAGTCGAGGATGGTCAGCGCCTGTTTTACATCCTCATCGCTATACAGACGGTGGCCGCCGTCGGTGCGCATGGGTTTTAGCAAACCATAACGGCGCTGCCAGGCGCGAAGGGTGGTTGCGGTGATCCCGCAAAGCCTGGCGAATTCGCCGATTGAGTAAGACATAGGCTGCGTCCCTGTAAAAAGATAATTCTTAATATACTACGAATTCTGCACCGGGAGTTGAAGCGAGCACGGCAGCCGGCTGGTTTGCACTACACTGAAAACGGGAACATTTTGAAAAACTCTAAGGAGTCGATATGAAGCTTTGGCCTGTCGTGACCGGTGTGGCGATAACATTAGCCCTGGTGGCCTGTAAGTCACCCACGCCGCCGAAAGGGGTACAACCGCTCACGCAATTTGACGCCAGCCGCTATCTGGGCAAATGGTATGAAGTCGCCAGGCTGGAAAACCGCTTCGAACGCGGGCTGGAGCGCGTGACAGCGCAGTATGGCAAGCGCAGCGACGGCGGCCTGACGGTGATCAACCGCGGCTATGATCCGCGCAAAAAAGAGTGGAAAGAGAGCGACGGGAAGGCGTACTTCACCGGCTCGCCCACCACCGCCGCGCTGAAAGTCTCTTTCTTCGGGCCTTTTTATGGCGGCTATAACGTGATTGCGCTGGATGATGATTACCAGTACGCGCTGGTCAGCGGCCCGAACCGCGACTATTTATGGTTCCTGTCGCGCACGCCGGAAATGCCGGAGAAGGTAAAACAGAACTATCTCTCTATCGCCCGCGAGCTGGGCTTCCCTGTTGATCAACTGGTGTGGGTAAACCAACAGGGGCAGTGACGGTAGCCAGCCCGGGGCATATCCCGGGCTTGAGGATTAACGTAAGGTTGCCGGGTCGACAACCGGTTTGTTTACCATAAAGAAATAGACCAGCGAAGCCATAAAGGCGATGACCGACGAGGCAACCAGCGCAAGGGTAAAGGAACCGGTCTGGTCGAGGATCATGCCGGTGATGATCGGCGCGAAAGAGCCGCCGATAAAGCCGCCGAAGTTCTGAATACCGCTCACGGATGTCACCAGCCGTGAAGGAACGGAAACCAGTATCAACCCCCACGCCGACGTGCCCGCAAAGTGGATGGAAAAGAGCGCCATACTGATACAGGCTACCGCGACAAAAGTGCTTTCCGTGTAGGCAGCGGGCAGCGTAAACCCGGCGGCGCACAGTAACCCAAGGCAGATCATCCATTTGCGGCTTTTCATCTTATCCGCGCCGCGCTTCATTACCCAGTCGGCCACCACGCCGTTCACCAGCATCCCGGCTGCGCCAAACAGGAAGGGAATGGCCGCGACCCAACCGGTTTTTTGCAGGCTCAAGCCGCGGGACATTTCCAGATAAGAGGGCAGCCAGGTCAGAAACAGCCAGACCATATAGCCCACGCCGTTAAAGCCGATAATCATCCCCCACATTGATTTCTGCTTAAACAGCCCGGCCCAGTCCCTGAGCGTCACTTTCTCTTTGCTGGACGGGGGCGTTTCTTCTTCCAGATGGGCGATATCTTCCGCAGACAGGCCCGCTTCATCACGGTTGCGGTAGAAGATAAACCACAAAATGGAGAGCACAATGCCGCTTACGCCAATGATGATAAACATCATTCGCCAGCCGAACGCCAGCATCAGCGCAATCAGCAGCGGCGGCGCCAGCGCCTGAGCGAGGGTCGATGACATGTTCACGATCCCCATCGGCACGCCGCGCTGGCGAATGTTATACCAGTCGTTGACGACCTTCACGCCGGTAGGCAGATGGGGTGCTTCGCCAATCCCCAGAATAACCCTGGCGACAATCATCTGGCTGAACGAGCCGACAAATCCCAGCGCCGTCTGGGCCGCTGACCAGAGGAAGATACCAAAGCCGTAGACTTTTTTGACGCCGAACCGCTCCATGACCATACCGATAGGAAGCTGACAGAGCGCGTAGCCAAAAGAAAATACCGATAGCAACAGCCCCATCTCGGTTGCGCTTAACCCCATCTCCTCACGAATGGTGGTATTGGCAATAGAGAGAGACGTTCTGTCGAGAAAATTAATAATACCCGCCACGAGCAAAAACAATAATGCCATAATTTGCAAACGCTTCAGGCGAGAGCTTGCTTGACTGGACATATATTATCCTTTTGTAATGTTATACCCGTCATACTTCAAGTTGCATGTGCGTTGGCTTTTCTCGCTCACCCCAGTCACTTACTTGAGTAAGCTCCTGGGGGTTCACTGCGTCGCCGTCTTCCTGCAACTCGAATTATTTAGGGTATATAAACGCCACTACCACTAAATAGCGGCGTGACAGGATCCCGGTAATAAGCCGGATGAGTTGTATTAAGCGTTAATTTCAAAAATTAATTCAATTTCAACCGGCGTGCTAAACGGCAGGGCATTGGTGCCAATTGCCGAGCGCGCATGTTTTCCCGATTCACCGAATATCGCGATCAGCAAATCGGAAGCGCTGTTAATAATCAGCGGCTGCTCTTTAAATGTATCCGCGCTCTGCACAAATCCCAGCATTTTTACGCAGCCGGTAATTCTGTCAAGATCCCCCAGATAACCCTTAAGAGAAGAGAGGATATTAATAATGCACTGGCGTGCTGCCTCTTGCCCTTGCTCAAGTGATAAGTCTGCGCCAAGACTTCCCTGATAAATTAATTCACCATTGACCCGGCAATCATTACCGGAAGTGTAAAGGAGATTGCCCGTCTGCTTTACCGGAACATAGGAGAATTTAGGTGCAGTAGGTTCGCCGAGCGTAATTCCCAGCTCAGCTAAGCGTGCTTCAATTTTCATAACATTTTCCTGATGGTTTATTGCAGCAAATTCAACGCCAGCGAGGTATAAATCTGCGCGGCCTGATGTAACTCCTCAATACGGACAAATTCATCTTTTACGTGCGCCTGGGCTAAATCCCCCGGCCCCATAATAATGGTAGGGATGGCGCAGCCCACCGAGAAGAAAGGGGCTTCGCAGGTGGCGTCAAAAATGGTTTTCTGCGCAGCGCCGGTCACCATTTTCACCGCCTCGCAGGCGGACTCCACCAGCGGATGCGCCTCGTCAATGGCCGAGGCCGGGATAAACAGATAGTTCACCAGCGAATAATCCTGCTGCGCATTCAGCCCGGCATTCGCCAGCGCGGTTTGCAGGCTGGCATTAATTTCGCTGCGTTGTTCTCCCGGCAGCACCCGGCGGTCTATCTCCACACAGCAAGACTGCGGCACGATATTCGGCGCGCTGCCGCCGGTAATCGTGGTGACCAGCATCGAGGCATTGCCCAGCAGTTCATGATGCTGCTGTTTGACCCGGCGGCACTCGCCCAGCAGTGCCGGGAACAGCGCGGCCATTTTATCGATGGCGCTGTCAGGGTTGCGGGTTTTCGCCGCATGGCCCGCGGTGCCGTGGGTGGTGAGCCGGGTACGGCTGACCCCTTTATGCGCCACGCAGATTTCCAGCGAGGTGGGTTCGCCGATGATGGCGTAATCCGCCGCCACGCCCTGGGCGACAAAATGCTCCATGCCAAGGTTGATGCGCTCTTCATCCACGTTAAACAGCAGGAGGATTTCGCCGTTGAAAGCATACTGGCGGCGATGAATAAGCAGGGCGGCAAAAATCATCGCCGCGACGCCAGACTTCATGTCCGCCGCACCGCGCCCGATAATGCGGTCGCCATCGATGACCGCGGCGAAAGGGTCAACGGACCAGCCCGCTCCGCAGGGCACCACGTCGGTATGGCCATTAAAAATAAGCCGTTTGCCCGGTTCTTTTCCGCGCAGGCGGGCAATCACATTAGGCCTTCCGGGCACCACTTCCTGCATGTGTGTTTCGATACCTTCGCTACGCAATAAGTCAGCAATATAATGCGCAACCGCGTTTTCATTTCCCGGCGGATTTTCCGAGGGGTGCTGTATCAGGCTACAAAGAAGCGTGATCAGCTCCTGCCGCTCATCGACAGTTAATGGGATCTCAGTCATTTTAATATTTCCGGCTAATTAAAAGCTCTTTCCACGCGCGTCTACGGTAATGGTTTCTGTATGCTCTCCATTGCGGAAAGCATATATTTCATCGACCAGGTTGGCGACCACGCAACAGTGGTTGGGAATAATATGCAGCTGCTCGCCGATGGTCAGGGAATACTTGTCCGGATCATAGCGTAAATAACCGTGCTCTTCGTTCAGCTTTACCAATTCAATGTCCGGATACTCCTGTATAAGACCATAAGAATTGGCTTTGGCGGATAAGTCAGACGTCAGCGATTTGGTTCCGGCATCAATCGTTGCATAACCGGGCAGGGGGATGCTCACCACCGTCGCGCAGATGGTTAATGCGCAGTTGTCCGCCGTATAAATACCACCGTTAATCGCGTTCATATCGCCAAAAATAAAATTTCCGGCCCGCGACTCGGTTATGCCTTTTAATTCATCCGCGTACCACGATGAGAGCGTAGAGCCGCCAGACAGGGTGGTAATTTCAAAACCGTTGTCATTCAGCAAATTGCGGCTTTTTATTAACAGTTCGGCCTCTTTACGCGCTGCCAGACGAATATCCTCTTCGGTGTGATACTGATAGATGGTGCCCGCATAGGTAAAAACACCCGTTACGCGTAATCCCGGAAGCGCGGCCACTTCGCAGGCAAAATCGAGCAGTTCCTCTGGCTGAATGCCCTCGCGGTGCGCGCCGTAATCAATGGCAATATCCACATCAAACGTCAGATCGTTACGCATTGCGGCGCGAGAGAGCCCCTGCGCGCCCGGCAGGCTATCAACAATAGTGCGCATCGTGATTTTGCGCGCCAGTTCAGCATAACGCTGGCACTTATCGTCGCCAATTAATGGATAGGCCAGCAGAATAGCCGCGATTCCGCCTTCGGCCATTACCTCCGCTTCTGACAGCTTGGCGCAGGTGATGCCGCTTGCGCCAAGCGCCTGCTCGAGCTTTGCCAGGCGCAATGACTTATGAGTTTTAATGTGCGGCCAGTGCCGGATGCCCTGGCGGGCAAGGCCGGATGTCATGGTCGTGATGTTTTTCTCCATGATATCCATATCCAGCGCAACATAAGGTGTGGTCAGCATTCTTCCTCCTGACGGTTAACCGTCAATTACCGGGTTTTCCCCTCGCAGTTCGCCGAGATAGGCGTAGAGGGTGTACTTTGAAATGTTGAGAAATTCGCAAATCCGCTCGCCGGATTTTTTAATCAGAAATACCCCTTTATCGTCAAAAAACTTGATCGCATTCAGCTTGTCCTGACGGCTCATATTACTGACCGGCACGTTGATTAATGTCATGCACTCGGCAATCAGATAATCAAGCAGCTCGTTGACATCTTTAACAAAAACTTCATTCACCTCCTGCGGCCGCGACGGGGCGGTATCAGGGCGACCGGCCATTTTGTTGAGCGTCTTTTCCGCCTGCAAAATGTCACTAATATCGAGATTGATACACAGCGCGCCGATCACCTGCTTATTGCCGTTTCGCACATAGACAGAGGTGGAACGCAGGGTTTTACCGTCCCGCGTTTTGGTGAAATAGTTGTGCCGGTCGCCGTTGACGTCGCTGCCGCGCAGCACTTCCAGCCCCAGGTTACTACTGGGATCGCCAACCTGTCGCCCGGTCACATGGCCGTTAATAATGGCGACAATACTGCTCTCCAGTCCCTGGGAGTGGTCATGAAGTACGACTTCGCAATTCTCGCCAAACTGCCCGGCGATCCCCTCCATCATCGGGATGAAGAAGTCTAAGTTCTCTTTAATGCTTTCCATATCGACCTGAATTTAAGTTAGACAAACAAACTTTTTGTATTGTATAGCGGCAAACCATACCTGGCAGCAATCAAAAAATGAGCAGAAGGCGATCGGTGTCACACGCAAAATCAAACTTTTTGTTTTGAATAGACGCTAACACAAACTTTTTGTTTGGTTTCATAGAAAAAATTGATGGGTGGTTTAAAACCGGGAAAAGAAGAGAAGGGCGGCCATAGCGCTGGCCGCCTGATGTCTGATTAGAGGTTGCCCCAGCGCTGTTTTAGGTAGTTCACTGCCTGGCGGGTCTGCGGCTGGTTAAGATAGCTCTCTCTGAACAGTATGGTGCCGTTGATTTGCGGCACCGACTCGTTGAGATCGAGCTGTTTTTTCAACTCCGGTACGCCGCCGTCAACCATCCAGTCCGGTTCATTTTTGGAGGGTTCGCCCACCTTATAGAGCGCGACGCCGATATAAAGGCGGGTGTGGGTGGGCTTGACAGTTTCCGCCCACCATTTCGCCAGCACGTCGTAACGGGCGGCATCCCGGGAGAAAGGCCAGTACAGCTGCGGCGCGATGTAGTCCAGCAGGCCCTGCTGTACCCAACGGCGGGTGTCGGCAAAGGATTCATCATATGCCGCCGCGCCGCGGGTTTCAGAACCTGCCGGATCGTGTGAACGGTTACGCCAGACGCCAACCGGGCTAACGCCAAACTCAACGTCCGGCTTGAGCTGTTTGACCGCCCGGGAGACCTGCTCGATCAGCTGCTGCGTGTTGTTACGCCGCCAGTCTGCTTTACTGGCGAAAGACTGGCCATATTTACGCCAGGTTGCGGTGTCGTTAAGTGCGGCACCCGGCGTTTCCGCATAGAAATAGTCATCGAACTGTACGCCATCCACAGGGTAGCGGGCCACGACCTCGGCCACGATGCTGGTTATCCAGTCGCGCACTTCCGGGATGCCGGGGTCCAGCACATAGCGATCGCCTGCGGTACGAATCCAGTCACGATGTAAAACAAAGACGCTGGCAGGGTCGAGATGTAACGTTGCGTTTAGCTCCGCTACCGTCGAGCTTTTTGTATTGGTGGTAACGCGGTAGGGGTTAAACCAGGCGTGAACTTTCATCCCGCGCTTGTGCGCTTCATCCAGCATAAACTGGAGGGGATCGTAGCCGGGGTCCTGGCCGATTTTTCCCGTCAGCATATCGGACCACGGCAGGATTTTTGACGGCCACAGGGCGGTGCCGTCAGGTTTAACCTGAAAAAAACGGTATTGATGCCAAGCGCCTGTAGCTGATCGAGTTTGTTGCGCAGCGCCGCCTGCTGTTGGCTGATACGGCTGGCCGCGCTGCCGCCGTTCACCGAAGAGAGCGGCGGCCAGTCTAGACGGGAGACGGTCGCCAGCCACACGCCCCGCACCGGCTCATCATGCCCTTTTTGTGTCGGCAGCGGGAGCTTTGCCACCGGCGGCAGCGGCGTAACCACAGAAGTTGTTTTTTTCGCACTGCAACCCGCTAATAAGAGCGCGATAGCGATAAGCGCGACGGAGGTTTTACAGCCTGTTGTCATAAAGCGACGGGAGAGGGTGATCATATGCCTGCTGTGAGGTAGCCACACGGATGAGACATTCTCGTATTATCAGCGGTTAAGTCAATGACTGAGATCATGACGCAAGGGCTGCGGTGATGACAAGGTTGCGCAGGTTAGCTTCATTGCGGTTATCAGCCTCAATTTTGCAGTTTTAGACACTGCCGGGAAAGGTGATCCGATCCGCTATAACGACTATTGCTGTAAGAGATTGATATTAAAATTTATTTTATTCTGGATATCGTTCAGCGTTGCGTTTGTAATTTTACCCGGAAGTCGTGTTTCCGCCAGGTCGGTAAAACGGGTGGCGATTTCGATAAAGCGTGCAATCATGGACCTGATCTCTTCTTCTGTGTACCCGGCTTCTTCAATCCCAAGCTTTAACAAATGGCTGCTGCGAATGTTTAATGCCTCACCCATAATATCCATTTGATGATAACCCCCAGGCCCTTCGCAGTATGTCACATCATACGCAGGCGCAAGAGACCATTGACCTGTTGCCGACATCAACCACGCAAAGTTTTTCGGATGGTCGTCTCTGTTATTAAAAATCACATTAAAAACGACGCGTTCAAAGGCGCGTTTTTTTTCACGTACATCGTTTGTGCATATTTGTGTCGCTCGCAAAAAATTGACGTAATCCAGTGAGCCAGCGACCTGATAATTGGCACCGGTGAAAGCCGCCAGGCTTTGCATAGGAACGCGCATGTTTTGTTGCCTGTCGAATCTTTTGGTGGCAAACGCTGACTGACCGTTTGGCAGTTCAAAATATTCTGTATCGGAAGTACTTATCCCGCATGCCTTCAGGCAATACGAATAGATCGCTTCAATAGCACAAACTTCGGGATGCTCCTGCTTTGCAGGAAATTTAATCAGCCAGGGCTCAAGGTCAACCTGCGGAGAAGTGCTGAATGCCCCTGTGTTGCTATTACGATAAAGTAACGCTTTTGGCCGTGCGCCCTGTGGTGAGCCGCCCATCTGCAATAGCCGGTAAAGAAATTCCCCACCTTCACCATTCAGCACTTCTTGTACCTCTGCTGCAAGCTGGCTTAATGGAATTTCTTCCACGGTAAGTACTGAATCTGGCTGGGCAGGTATAAAAGACATAGCGCCCATTGCGTTTGCACCGATGTAAGTCAGTCTTTCAAGTGGGCTGATGCGAGCGACATTCAGGCCACGCTGTTTAAACAAGCGATCCATCAGCAGCATTCCCCAGCCGTCGGGCAGTGAGTCATATACCGGGCCGGGTAATCCCAACTGATGGGGGGGGAAATCTCTGCGCAGTTTCGGGCCAGCGAGAGGGAGAGTAAGAACGGAAAGCTCAATCCCTTTATCTAACGCAACTGGACCGTATTCAAACATAATGAGAGGGCGTCCGGTAAGGGCCGTTGTTTGCGCCAGCGTCCCCCAGAGCCATTTTTCTCCCCAGCCTTCGTAATAAACTTCCACTTTATTAACCATATTATTTTCTCTTTTTTATGCGCTTGCGGCTGATACCCTCTTCATAACGTCGAAGGTCATCCAGGCTTTCCAGACGCGGTTGGAAAAGTGTTTCCAGTTCCTTACTGCGGCCCAAAACCATTGCTACTCTGACAACGCTTTCAAAATTAACGTTTCGCCCGGATTCAAGGTTGGACACGGTATTCACACCCAGGCCTGCTCTGGACGCAACATCGGATTGCGTCATCTGCTGTGTTATACGCTCCTGTCGCAGACGGCCACACAACATTCGGACGAGCTCATCTGGCCTGGTGAGTGATAAATCCAACATAATGTGTTTTATCTCTATTTAATCGACTTAAATCCCATTATGATGGAATTAAGCAAGAAGGAAAAGGTGCTTCTGCTCTGCAGCGATTACGGCTAAATCCTCTGATTCAACACCCTTTTACTCCAGTCATAAAACGCCCGCACCGCGGGGGGCAGGTATCTGTTCTGGGGATATACCAGAGATAAAGGAAGATCGAAGGTGGCATTTTCGAGACAGGCGATCAGGGCGCCGCTTTTCAAATAGGGCATGGCCAGATAGCTGGCGACGCGGATAAGCCCCAGGCCTTCAATGCCTGCCTGGATATAGGCGTCGGTGTCATCCACCACAAACTGCTCTTTCATCCTTATTGCGCGGTCGCCATCATCGGCGGTAAACAGCCATTCGATGGTTCGACCGGTGCGATGGCTGAGATAGCCGACGGCGGTATGGTTTTGCAGGTCATCGATATTTTCCGGCTGCCCGTGCGCGCGGATATAGGAGGCTGAGGCCATCACCGTCCATTTGAAATTAACCAGCGGACGGGCCACCAGGGTGGTCGAGTCTTCCACTCTCCCGGTACGGATCACGCAGTCGAAGCCCTCCTGAATAATGTCTTCGACGTTATCGCTTGAACACAGCACCAGCTCCAGTGCCGGGTACTGGAGAAGAAAATCTTTTATTTGCGGGATGATACAGTGGCGGGCCAGCGCCTGCGGCATCCCAACTTTGAAACGGCCTCCGGGCTGGCCGGATCGGCCGGGGAAGGATGACTCCATGGCGGCGATATCCCCCAAAATCTGTTTGCAGGCGCTGTAGTAGCTGCGTCCTTCTGCCGTTACGCTCAGTTTGCGCGTGGTGCGCTGCAGCAGTTGCAGCCCAAGCCAACTTTCCAGCTCTTTAATGGTGCGAGAAACCGTCGAGCGGGGCAGCCCAAGCACCTCTGCCGCCCTGGCGAAACTATGGGCGTCCACCACCTGAACGAAGATCCGCATCGATTCCAGCTTATCCATAAAGCCCCCTGATTATGCCATTTTCACGAACAGTCTAACCCACGCTCCGCGTCTTATCGACATCGGTAACAGACCGTAAGCTTACGGCTAATGCAGTAATCATGCTGCTTAACCAAATGAGGATGCAGAATGGAAAAGAACCAACTGACTAGAGGTAAGAACGTATTGGTGCTGGGAGCGGGACAGCTGGGTGCGGCGGTGCTGGACGCGCTGCTACCAGCCGTCAGGCAATTGAACGGCAGCGTTGCCGTTATCGTCTCGCCGGGTTCCTGGGATAAGCACGGCAACCTGGTGTCGGCGCGTCACCAACAGCTTGCGCAGGCGGGGGCTCATTTTATGGCGCTCGACGTCGCCGCAGATACGGCGTCGCTTGCCACAATAATGCGGCGCTTCGATACGGTTATCAACTGTATGGGGTTCGTGGCCGGGGAGGGTACGCAAATCCGCATTACCCGGGCGGTGCTAGACGCCAAAGTGCGCCGCTATTTTCCGTGGCAGTTTGGCGTCAACTATGACGTGGTGGGTAAGGGGAGCGGACAGCCTGTCTGGGATGAGCAGTGTGATGTGCGAACATTGCTGCGTGAGCAGAACACCACAGAGTGGGTTATCGTCTCCACCGGCATGTTTACCAGCTTTCTCTTCGAGCCCGCATTCGATGTGGTGAATTTGTCACAGCGAACCATCAATGGACTGGGGAGTTGGGATACGCGGGTTACCGTCACGTCGCCGGAAGACATTGGCAGGCTGACCACTTCTATCTATTTGCATCAGCCGCGCATTGTCAACGAAGTGGTCTTTGTTGCCGGAGAGACAACGACCTATGGCAAACTCGCCGACACTGTTGAACGCGTCACGCAGCAGAGATTCATCCGCCATCTGTTGACCTTACCGGCGCTCAAACAGGCGCTGCAGACGAACCCCTCTGACCAGATGCTGCGTTATCGCGCTGCGTTTGCCCGTGGCGACGGCGTGTGGTGGCCAATGGAGACGACATACAATGCCCGCAATGGGATGGCGACTCAGGATATTGCAGCCTGGCTTAGTAGCCAGTAGACCTGTAAAAGGCGAGGGGCCTCAGCGCCCCTCGTTTTTCATTTATATCGCCATGACTCCGCCATCCACAAACAGCTCTTCTCCGGCGACAAAACTGCTCTCATTCGATGCCAGAAACAGCACCGCGTTAGCAATTTCATCCGTCTCACCAAGCCGGGCAAAGGGCGTCATCTGTATGAGCGCTTCCTCTGCGCTGGGGTATTGCTGAAAGTAGGATTCCATAGCGGGCGTGAGGATCATCCCCGGAGACACAACGTTCACGCGAATTCCCCGGCTTTTCAGATCGGAGGTCCAGGTGCGGGCAAATGACCGAATCGCGGCTTTCGTTGCGCTGTACACGGAGAGGCCGCCGATGCCTTTGCTGCCGGCAACCGACCCCGCGAGGATGATAGCGCCGCCATTTCCCATCAGGGGCAACGCCTTCTGAACAGTAAAGACGGTTCCTTTAACGTTCACGCGGAAGACGCGCTCAAAGTGCGCAAGGTCAATGTCATCAATGGTCGCCGATTCCGATATCCCCGCATTAGCAAACAGGATATCGACTTTGCCGTGATCGCGCTGAACGCGGGCATAAAGCCGGTCGAGGTCAGCCGGTTCAGCAACATCGCCCTGGATACCAATGGCGCCATGGCCGATTTCCTGCGTCGCTTTATCGAGTTGTTCTTGCCTGCGAGCAGTAATGTAAACATGCGCCCCTTCGGCGGCAAACCGCTTCGCTGTTGCCAGCCCGATACCTTCGCTACCGCCGGTAATAACCACAACTTTGTGCTCAAACTTATTCTGCATCTTGTTCACCTTTGGATAAGTGGAGTATTGCTCCACTTATAATATGGAGGTAACCTCCACTTAGCAACGAGCAGGAGATATTTTTTTGAAAAAAGAGCCAACACTACGTGCAGACGCGCAAAAGAATCGGGAACGGATCCTTACCGCAGCCGGGGAGGTTTTTTTAGAGCAGGGGGCGGGCGTTTCGCTTGAAGAGGTGGCCAGACGCGCGGGCGTAGGCATTGGCACGCTATACCGGCGCTTTCCGACCCGCGAACTGCTGCTTGCGGAGTCTTATAACGCACGGCTTTTAGCTTTTGCGGCGATGAGTCGTGAAAACGACGCAAAGCGAGACCCGGTTGCTGCGGTGCGCTCGTATCTGGTCGGGCTGGTTACCACCACGCAGGTCTATCGCGGTCTGGCCACGTCGCTTGGCATGGTGCTCCAGAGCGGCACGCCTGGCTGCATTGCATTAACCGAAGAAGGCGAAAGGCTACTTAGCCTTGGCCAGCAGGCTGGAGTGATCCGTACTGACGTCACTTTCGACGATCTGGTATTTGTGGTGACGGCGATTCTTATCGCGACCGAGCAGGACAGCACGCCAGAATCGCGCATAACGCATCTGGTAGAGCTGTTTATCAATGGCATCAGCAGGCGTACACTATGACCCGCGGCACGCAACG
>NZ_HE578945.1:1177159-1193839 GCF_000321045.1 Phytobacter massiliensis JC163 | reverse complement strand
CCAATTTAACATAATATACATTATGCGCACTTATATAAGCACAGGTCTAAACCAGGATTTCCGTCACGCTGATTGCTGCCATTAAGGGATTCTGATGACGGCTCATAAAGCAGTATTCTTCACTTTGGATGAAGTTAACCGACTCAAAATCATTCAGGTCGGTGTCGATCGCTATCTGTCGCGTTACCGTGAATCTGCCCCACTTGGTATGGCTAACCGCCGTCGCGGCAGACCGAGCAATAACCAGCTGCCCGGGGCTACCTGGAAAAGCATGGCAAACCCTTGGCGCTATATAGCGATAAAGCCAGCGTCTTCAGAATCAACAATAAAAACGCCACCGGGGGCGATGGTTATACCCAGTTTGGTCGTGCGATGCACGAACTGAACATCCAGACTATCTGCGCCAATACCAGCTCAGCCAAAGGCCGTGTGAAACGGGCCCATCTGACGCTTCAGGATCGCCTGGTAAAGGAGCTCCGGCTCAGGGGTATTTCCTCAGTGGATGCAGCCAATGAATTTGCTGATGAGTTTATGGCTGATTACGACCGGCGTTTTGCGAAAGCGCCCCGGCATGATTTTGATGTTCACCGGCCACTTGAAACTGACGATGACCTGGCCGCGTTTTTCACATGGCGGGAACCGCGCCCGCCGTGTTTCAAAATCCCTGACGGTGCAGTATGACAAAGTGCTTTATCTGATTGAAGATAATGAGTTAAGTCGCAGGGCTATCGGGAAATATATCGAGGTCTGGCACTACCCGGATGGTCGTAAAGAACTCCGCCTTAATGACGCTGTTCTTCCCTACTCCACCTATGATCGACTCCAGGAAATCGACCAGGGGGCTATTGTGGACAACAAACGCCTCGGGCGGACACTTGAATTTATCAAACTGGTTCAGGATAAACGCGACAACAACCGGTCACAGGCTCTCCCTGCCGGAGATGGCCCCTCACGGCGGCGCAGAAAACCAACTGAGAAGAAATCTCAGCGCTCGCTAAACAGTGACGATATGCTGGAAGCCTTGAAGACGTTGCAGTCACGTTCTGGAGAAATTTTTGGCCCAAGGAGATGACTTGAATCCCATGATTAACAGCAATGCTTCGGTATCTAACGTCCGCTTTGAGCGAGGAACGGACGCCCTATTTCACAAAAATTAGTATTGTTCTACAAGTAACTCTTACAATGAGGTTTTATGAAAATCAGAAGGTTCAGTAATGGGGATGAAATCTCGTTATTCAGAGTTTTTTTCTCATCTGTACATACGATCGCATCACACTACTACACACGTGAACAAATTGATGCCTGGGCCCCAGCAGATATCGACCTGGAGCGATGGGCCAATCACATTAAGGAATTACAACCTTTTGTTGTAGAGCTGGATGGTGAAATAGCTGGATATGCAGATGTTCAACCAAATGGATACATTGATCATTTCTTTGTATCAGGAACCTATTCAAGACAGGGGGTAGGGACACTACTGATGAATTGCATTCATGAGGAAGCCAGACAGCGTGGAATTAGTGAACTTACTTCAAATGTAAGCAAGGCTGCGGAAGTGTTCTTTCTACGACACGGCTTTCATATAGTGGAGCGAGGCTTTCCTGTTTGCCGTGGAGTGACATTACAAAATGCTCTGATGAGAAAATGTTTGGCGAAATAATAGTCAGCTTGCATAAAGGCAGCATTGTTCTTTTGCCTTGTTGAACTCAGCAAACCGCTACAATGAGCTAGTTATCACTTTTGTACTGTCCACTCCTGGCACATAGCGGACTAACGAACAGACCGATGTCCGCTTTGGGCGAACTGTATTAAAGTATTTACTTATTCACACACTGATTCTTACTGACACATCATCTCAGCAATCAGTGTAAAACCTGGATATGGTAGTGGTGCGTCGTGCCTTTATCGCGTTAGTCTGTCTGCATGGAAAGGACCATAAACCAGAAGCTCTGTATGGAAATTATTTTAATGCGTCATGGAAAGCCTGCTTTTACAGGATCTGCGAAAGTAACGAGCCGTGAAATGTCCAACTGGATTGCAGGATATGATCTTTCTGATACAGGAGAAGATATACCGCTTGAGTCCAGCAAATCATTAGCATTCAGCGCATCGCGAATCATAAGTAGTCCTCTTCCCAGAGCACTTTCTTCCCTGAAAGCATTAGGGCTTGAACCGGACGTTATTGATAAGGTTTTCAGGGAAGCAGGTCTGCCGGTATTTCACATGCCCTATTTCAGGTTATCCCCGACCGTGTGGGCTGCTTTTTTCCGCGTCATGTGGTTATGCGGTATATCCCATAATGTGGAGCGAGTGGAAATAGCAAAGAGACGTGCTATTCAGGCTGCGGATATTCTCGTAGCGTTTGCAAAAGAATCCGACGGCCCCGTGCTTCTTATGGGACACGGGGTGATGAATCGGTTAATTGCAAGGGAACTGAAGTCGTTGGGTTTCAAAAAATATTGTTGTCAGGGTAATGGTTACTGGAACGCGAGTATCTACAGGCTTTAGTCAGTAAAAATCTTTTCCTTTTCAGTTACTCATTCCTGGATTCAGCGCGTTCAAGCTGGAGCAAGTGTGTCGCAATCCCCCATCTGACATCAGCACATTCTCCATGACGCAGATTGAAGACTGAATAACTCGCGTTAGGTTGCGCGTAGCGAGGAAAATTATCGACAGCGCCTTCTTTGAGAATCGCAAGCACCCCCTGGCTGACATGGCCGTGTGACACAATGCAAATTGTTTGATGACATGACGCTTCTGCCAGACCGTGCAGAAAACGCATAACGCGCTGAGAAGCATGCGCGAGCGACTCGCCTCTCGGTGGGCAATATTCGGCATCAAGCTTGAATAGCGCATTTGCAGCGTTCGGATGGTTCTGTATGAGTTGCTCTGCTGACATCCCTTCAAACTGACCAAATGACTGTTCTTTAAGGGCTGGTTCAGCGATTAATGCGCAGCGAAAATGCGCTGCCAGACTTTGCCCCATTTGCCAGGCTCGCCCAAGCGGAGAAGCGTAAACGCATTCGATCTGGTCATCACGTGCTGCAAGCGCGGCCAGTAACGCAGAGGTCTCGCGTACCCCGCGAGAAGTCAAAGCGCTATCGCTGTGCCCCTGAATAATTCCGCGCGCATTCCACTCTGTTTCCGCGTGTCGAACCAGGATCGCTCTCATCATTCGCTGCCGGCGGGTTAATCTGTTAACAATGCCGCAAGCCCCTGTTCGAGTACCGGCAAGGCGGCACCGTAAATCCCAAGGTCGCGGCTAATCTGACTGACGCTCACTGAGCGAATTTCATGACCAAAGAAACGATTCTTTTGCTCAAAGCGCTCGCAGAAAGCCTGCCAAATTTGCGGGTTCTGGACGAACGGGCCTGACACCACCAGTCTGTCCGGGAAAAAGACGCGGCAAACATTGGACACGGCAGTCGACATATCCTCAACCGCCTGATTTATCAAATCATTATCAGTAAAATCGCTCTCTTTGAGCATACTGGCGATGTGCTCTTCATCATCACCGGCGTGAAAATCTTCTCCCAACAAACGAGGGCCAATCGCCCACAATGCCGTCACGGTCTCAAGGCACCCCGATTGCCCACAGTGGCAGGACGTGCCCTCATCGGTGACGCGCCAGTGCCCTATTTCACCAAATGCGCTTCCCCCTTCCACAATCCGGTCACTGGACTGACCGAACGCAAAACCTACCCCGTACCCCCAGTGCAGTAACAGGGTGCTTTGGGGCTGAAGCAGCAGATGAATACGTAGCTCATTATCAAGCGTGCGTGAAAGAGAGATCGGGTATTTTTCGCTGCTAAAAAGACGCTGAATATCCAGATTATGCATCTTTGGCCAGCGGGAGGCGTGGATCCAGCGGTGAGTGTTGCGGTCAATCACCCCGCCTGGTGAAAAAACGATACCGGCCAGTTCAGCGCCGGATGGTCGCTTTATAAGAACGGCCTGGTATAGCTGCAGAAAAATGGCGCTGAGCGACTGATTATCACTGTCTGGCGGCGCTTCCGCTTTTGCGTGGCCAACAATCTCTGCGGAGAGGTTAACCATAAAAGCATGCACCGACTGGCTGATGACCTGAAATACAATGGTGACCAGGCGATTAGCATGGACACCCAACGAGCGAAGTGGCCGCCCTCGCCCGCTTCGGGCGCTAATCTGCTCGGTCAGCAACCCCTTGTCCAGTAGTTCAGCCACATACTCTGAGACAGTAGAAGATCGTATAGAGAGTCGTTTGGTCGCTTCGCTGCGGGAACTCACCCGGCCCTGAAGCACGGCAAGGAAGACCCGCTCCCTGTCGTTCAGGACAGGACGGGTAAGGGGTAAATGGGCCAGAAAATCCGTGACAGGTGTATTGTCCATATGCATCCCTACTGTGACATTTCAGGGCCTGACCGGCATCCCGGATAGAGCAAACCCCCTCATCATACATTCAGAAAGTATCCTGAAAGCGACGGGTTCTGGCAACCCCGGCGGATGTGTTATGTCGCAGAACGCAAAGGAATATGCGGGGAGGCTCTCTCCCCGCCGGGTCAATGATAGTGCCGGGTGAGATGCTGCCCTATGCGGCACTGTATCACCTGATACTGCTCGTCCCATATCACTTCACTTTCATGAAGCGTCTGGCGATGCTGTAACAGCGCTTCCTTCATAAAATTATGCGGATGCGTACTAGCCATCTCAACCGCCTCTTCAAAGCTGGAGAGTTTCCATGCCACCAGATTGCGAATAGCCTGATCGAGCGTCAGGCTGGAACCTGCCAGGTTGGCTGCGCCCGGTAAACGCACAATCCCTTCCGGAGAGCATTCAACCTCAATACCTGCAAAAGTGTGTACGCCAGGATGCGCGCAGGCCGCAGCGCTCATGGCATCCGTCACCAGAATCGAACGTGCTGGCGTTTTGGCGCGCAGCAAGTTTTTCAGCGCAAAGGGAGGAATATGGACGCCGTCAGCGATAAAACTTGCCTGAAGCTGGTCGCAACTGAGCTGGGCCTGAAGGGTATTATCCAGCTTAGGTAAGACCTGAGGGATACCGTTTCCCAGATGGGTACAGAGAGTGACGCCAGCGTCGGCGGCCGCTTCGACCTGAGAATAATCGATGCATGAATGCCCAACGGCAACACGCTTGCCCCTCTGTTTGAGCGTGCGGATAAAAGCAAAGCCCTCATCCTGCTCCGGCGCGCAGGTAACAAGCAAAACGGGGCGTGTGAGCTGCTTTTCAATATCATCAAGTAACTGGATATCCGGCGGCACCATCGCCTCCGGCGGATGGCAGCCCGCATACCCTTCCGCCGGGTTCAGAAAAGGCCCTTCCAGGTGATAACCCGGTATCATTAATGCGCCGAGCTGGCTCTGCGCCACCGCCCTGTCCAGCGCCTGAAAGCGGCGCATGAGCTGCGGGAACGGTGCGGTAATCAAGGTGGGTAAACAGCTTGTCACCCCCGTTCTGAGCATGGCCTCCAGAGCGATATCCAGCCTGTCGGCGTTGATATTTTCGTCATTAAAATCAACGCCAGCAAAGCCATTAACCTGCAGATCAAATAAACCGGAAGTGGCTTTCATAGAGAATCCTTTCATTCAGATAATAGCGAGGCAGATTCAGTATCGAGAAATACCCGACAGTCAGGATGCTGCTGCACGATGGAGGCCGGCACGCTGTTATCAACCGGTCCTTCAAACGCCATTTTCACAGCCTGCGCTTTTCGCCGGTCGGGAATACTCAGGATCAATACGCCGGAACGCATGATTTGCTGAATACTCATTGAGATAGCCTGGGTTGGGACCTCTTCTAAAGAATTAAACCATTTTTCACCCAGCTGCTGTTGCCGACAGGCTTCATCCAGTGTGACCTGCAGAAAGGGTTCTGTAGTCGTAAAATCCGCTGGCGGATCGTTAAAGGCCAGATGCGCATTTTCACCAATACCGGCAAAGCACACATCGATCTCTTGCTCACGAATAAGACGGTTCAGGCGTTCAATTTCATTCCCGATATTATCGGCAGAGCCATTCACCCCCACAAAGCGGTAAAGAGAAGGCAGTTTATCCACTACCCGTTCATGTAAATAGCGCCGGAAACTTGCCTTATGATCTTCCGGCAAGCCTATATATTCATCGAGATGGAAAATCGTAACCCTTGACCAATCAATATCCGCACCCGTCAGGTTTTCGAGCATCTCAAACTGACTGGCGCCCGTGGCCAGAATGATGGCAATGCGCGGTTTCTTCGCCAGCGCCTCTAGTATGGCGTGAATGCCACTTTGCGCGGCCAGTTTGCCAAGCGCCTGTTTGTTTTCGGAGACAGTAATTTTCATTTTGACCTCAGGAAATAAAAGGAGTGACTCGATTACGCATGCTGCTTAAGGCTTTTAGCCATTTGCACTGCAATAAGCGTCAGCAAGCTGCAAAACATCAGGTAATAAATGAGGTAAGTGGGCTCCCCATTACCAAAGGTAATGAGCGCGGCAGCAATGACAGGCGTGGAGCCTGCGAAAATGACGCTGTTAAGCTCACGCGACAAGGCAATACCGGAATAGCGATACTGGGTGGGAAACAGGTTCGCAAGAAATGCGCCCTGCGCACCGGATGTTGCGCCGTGCCCTATTCCATAGGCAATGCACATGCCCAGCGTTGCCAGCATCAGACTGCCGCTTCCCAGCAGCCAGAACAGAGGGAAGGCAAAAGCGGCAAGAAAGAGTGCGCCGAAGGAGAACACGGTTGTGGTGCCGAACCGGTCCGTCATTTTTCCCATAATGGGCGTCATGATTGTATTCACAGACACGGCAATCATCAGCGCCATCAGACCTTCTGATTTCTCCATACCCAGCGTCGTTGTGAGGTAGCTAATGCTGAAAACGCTTAAGACGTATCCATTGGCCTGATGACCGGCGAGGCTGAAAAAACCGCAAATCAGATTGCGCGGGCTATTAACAATCAACGCTTTGATGGGGACTGCCTGCGCTTTCCTGTTATGCTCTGCTTTCTCCACCGACTTCACATATTCGGGCGTTTCATCCAGATGTTTGCGGATATAGATAGCCACAACAAACAGCACAATTGAAAACAGGAACGGCACTCGCCATCCCCAGCTCATAAACGCTTCATCCGGTAACTGGGTAACCAGAAAGAAGGCCAGCGAGGATAAAAGTATGGCTACGCCCGTCGAGGCATTAATTAACGAGGTGTAAAAGCCCCGCTGTTTCATGGGCACGTACTCTGCAACAAACGTCTGTGCACCCGCCAGTTCCGCCCCGGAGCCGAAGCCCTGCATTAAACGAATAACCACCAGAGCCACCGTCGCCCAGATGCCAATATGTTCATAGGTCGGCAGCAGCCCCAGCGCCAGCGTCGCAACGCCCATCAGCATGACGGCAAAAATTAATGCGGGCTTGCGGCCGTATCGGTCGCCAATATGGGCAATAATGACGCCGCCCAGCGGACGAGAAACAAAACCGACCGCAAAGGTTAAAAATGCCGCCATCGTCGCGATAGCTGGCGACAGATTGGGAAAGTAAAGCTTGTTAATGACAAGCCCTGCTGCCGCACCGTACAACGAATAGTCATACCATTCGATAATGGTGCCGGACACGCTGGCAAACATCACTTTGCGAATCGTTTTTTTACTGGCTGTCTTCTCATCGGGCATGTCCACCACGCCGTCTTTGGTTAAGTTAGCTTCACTCATTGCTTTCCCCTTCGTTTATAAACGACTGTTTTTAAACCCTTTAAGTAGCTAATGGGTATGGCGGATAAGCGGACAACACACTCGCATACAATGAACGTAGCATTGCTTTAGCTATTTTTGAACAGATGCGTTCAAAAATAAGCTGCAAATGTGACGACGGCCAAAATGCGTGAGCAATATTTAGGATCTGAATATTTTTATGGCGGGCTACGGCTAAAGTACTGCAAACCAGCGGCGGCGGCTGGTTTGCACGGATTAAAATGATGCGCGGTAATTAGATCCAGACATTGTTCTCTGCGGTACGTTCGCCGCCTTCATCGCCGGTATTCAGTACGCCTCTCGGCTCGATCATCATCACTTTTGTGATGGTCTCGGCTGCGGTTTTATGTTCAACGCCTTTGGGGACAACAAATAATTCTCCCGGCTGAACAAAAACAGCCCTATCCCGAAAATCAATCCGCAAAGTACCCTCGATAACGATAAAGGCTTCATCGGTGTCTGCGTGGGAATGCCAGATGAAATCCCCCTGAATTTTAACTATTTTGAACTGGTAATCGTTCATCTCTGCAATTAATTTTGGCTGCCAAAGCTCAGCAAACTGTGAAAATTTTTCGACGAGATTAATCGGACTATTCATTGCTACTCTCCCGTAGGGTTAAGAAGAGCATAAAATAGATCAACGCGATTCAGTCAGTCTTGAACGATCGAGCAAGTCAGGCTGGGCCTTTCCTGATAATGTTTTGCCATCGCCCCGGCGACACTCCCCATGTTTTAATAAACTGGCGTGTCATATGGCTTTGATCGGCGAATCCCGATTCTATTGCCGCTTCTGCAAGCGAGAAACCTGCCAGCATAAGCTGGCGGCAGTATTCGAGGCGGCGCATAGTCACATACCGATAAGGACTGGTGCCGAAAAGCACGCGAAAATCCCGACTTAAGCTCCAGCGATCTTTCCCGCTCACCGCAGATAATGCGTCCAGGGTGATATTTTTATTAAATTCTGCATAAATATATTCCCGCGCTCTTTCTACGGCCTGATAATCTGTTACGCGCCTGCGGACACGCTGCCCCCCGACCACAGCAAGGGCCTGAGCCAGATCGTAAAGCGCATCATCTTCTTCTAATTTTTCTAACGAGATGTCCATTGCTTTTAATAGCGGTTCGGTGGCTATATGCAGCCGTGGGTCAGAGGATATTCCCCCAGCGATAAATGGCAATGGCTTACCGCCAAGAATGGTCTGGATCAAGGCAGGGTCAATATAAAACATTCGATACTGAAACCCATCCTCGGTTCCCGCTTCCCCATCGTGGAGCTCATCCGGATGTAATACCATCGTCATGCCTTGCAGGCTGTGTCGTTTGCTGCCACGGTAATTAAAGCTCTGCACGCCCGCCAATGTCCAGCCAATAGCATAGGTGTCATGCCGATGAGGTTCATAACCATGACCGCTGAAATACGCTTCGATACGCGCAATTCTTCCAGCGTGACAGGCAGGTTTGACCCAGTCAGTCGTAACCTTAGCCTTTGTTCCCGTCATTTCTAATGCCCCATGGAGTGATAATCAGAAACTACCTGCGGCTCAGCGCCAGTTTTGCGGCAAAGAGCAGGAACAGACACCCGGTTGTACGGTCCATCCATTTTACCACCGCAGGTTTTCTCAAAATCCCGGAAGCATAGCGGGAAGAAATAATGAGCGTCACTGACCACAGCGTACCGATTAATACGTGGATGGCGACCAGAAGAAATGTCCAGATTAACGGCGAATGCCCCGCCGGGATAAATTGCGGTAAGAACGAGACGTAAAAAACCCCCATTTTGGGGTTAAGGACATTGCCTGACATGCCTCGCAGAAACCAGTTGTTTTCAGAGCCTGCACTCGCTGCGTTTACGCTAAATTGCTGACGTGGGCGCAATAACAATTGAATGCCTAACCAGCAGAGATAGGCTGCGCCACACCATTTAAGTAAGGTATAGGCAAATTCAGAAACCGCCAGCAACGCGCCTAAACCAAAAGCCACCAATGCGCCCCAGATAAAGCACCCTGCATCGATACCTAACGCAGCATGAAAGGCTTTCCGGCCACCTTCGACGGTGGCGGTGCGAAGAATAAGGGCCGTATCAAGGCCTGGGGTTAAGGTCAAAAGCGTTGCAGCCAGCGTGTAAGCCAGGAGTAAATCAGCGACGGACATGTTCTTTCTCCGAAAGAGCTTAGGCTACTGGCTGATTTACATTTTTGCAACAATAAGCACATGAAGAAATCTCAACGATGTTGCCGTCGCTGTTGATGATTTCCTTGAGGGATGGCGGCGAATGATGAGTCCGCTTCCGGCAAGAAGCGGACAGGAACGCGCGGGTTATTTGTCCGTTGAAGCCCCGGATTGCATCGACATCTGCTGAGCGGACTTCAGATGCTGCTCAACAACAGGAGTATGCTCGTCGGCCAGCGCCTTCACATCAGGGTCCTTGATCATACTGGCGTCACTTTTCAGCTTCGATAGCACCATTTCGTGGTCCTTAGTTCCGGCGTTTTCCATATACATCTTGTCAAAGGCGTCGCCGCTCGCCTTTTCAAGCTTATCGGCCATCGCCTTGTGGCTGGCGTCTGGCTCAGTGGGCAGCGTCACGCTCTTCTCCTGGGCTACCTTCTGTACTTTGCCCAGGGCAGCGCTGTGGTCATCGACCATCTTCTGCGCGAAGGCTTTAACTTCGCTGCTTTGCGCTTTGTTCAGCGCTATTTTGGCCGCGGCGACCTCATTGATATTGGCCTGCGCCATGTCCTTTAACGCTTTTTCGTCAGCGGAACCGAGGCTGGCGATTGAACCGGTCTTTGCTGCAGCGCTATTTTGCGCGGCGCTTGACGGCGTCTGGGCTTGCACGCCAACAGTGCTGAACATGGCGACTACTGCTGATACGGCCAGCAGTCCTTTCAGGGTGTTACGCTTTTGCATGTTGTTCTCCTGATGGTCATGGTACACAGGTTGAGATGAGGTAATTGTTCCTGCACAGCCTGGTATAAATGGCAGCTGCAATAAACAGTATAGATGAACGATTTAAAACAGCACTTTACGCTGCGCTTGTTGGCAGAGTGCAGAAGGAAATAGCGAGAGCAGAAGTAAGGGGCGGATTTTCGTCAGCGTGAAGCGCAAAGGCGGCAGTAAAACAAACCCGTTATGCCCGCTAAAATCATAGCGGGCCGGGGGGATTAGCGCGGCAGGTCAGAGCCGTCTGTCGGGCGGCACACCGCGTCAGACATCATTTTGTTCTGGATGTGGGCAACGTAGCACTGGAACAGTTTGCCCTGATAGCGAGCGTTGAAGTAATAGTTGTTCTCTTCTGGCGTGCGGTCTGATTCTTCAATCGTGACTTTATCTTTGGTCACCCCCAGCGAAAAAGCCGCTTTCTCTTTCAGCACAGTTTCATTCATTACGCCGGCGGCCTGGCATAATCCGCTAATCAAAACTGTTGATGCAGCGAGAAAACACATTGTCTTTTTCATTCCTTTATCCTTTTAAATAAAATGATGTCTTAAAGGCGATATTTATAGCGCTCTCAGCGTATATTTTCATGGCGTCTCTTTCAACCGGCGAATAGTGTCCGGCTATGGTCTGAAATCATCACGTTTATTTACTTCCACCCTCCTCGCTCTGTCTTTATGCTATGCCATGCAGGAGCACAATCCTTCTATCATCACGCTCGCTGCCGCTTAAGATGGAAAAATCAGTTCGCTACAGATGGGAATACTAGATGTTAACGAAGAGTTCTACCGCGCGCCCGCATGATGCGCCGGGCCAGTTTCGCGCCGGTCTTATTGCCTGTTTACCGACTATCCCTGGCTACTGGAGTATCGGTTTTGCCGCGGGTGCCATCGGCACCCTTTCCGGTTTTACCCCGATGGAAACGGCGCTGCTTGCCAGCCTGCTCTATACCGGCTCCGCGCAGTTTCTATTTTATTCGCTATGGGCTGCCGGGGCCGAGATGACATCTGTGGTATTGAGCGTGTTTCTGGTTAACCTGCGCTATCTGCTGATGAGCTCTTCGATGAGCGTTTTCTTCCGCGATTACAGCACCCTGCAAAAAGTAGTGAGCGGCTTATTGCTCACCGACGAAACATTTGGCGTTGCCGTACAGCACGGTAGCCAGCACGGGAAGGTCTCATTTGCCTGGATGCTGGGGCTGAATGTTTCGGCCTGGCTTAACTGGATAATCGCCTGCCTGGTGGGCGCGTGGCTTGCCTCCGCACTTCCCCCTTCGCTGATGGAAGGGCTGAGCTTTAGCCTGGTCTCTATGTTTATCGGCCTGGTGGTGTTGATCTGGTATGCCAGTCGCCATAAAAAGCTGGAGACGCTCAGCATCGCTGTTGCGGTGCTGGTGACATTGTTTGCGAGCCATTATGGCGAAGTGAGCGTGGTGGTCATCGCGGCGGCTTCTGCCTCAGCGACGCTGGCGACTATACTGCTGCGCGCGCGTAATAAAGGAGAGTGCTAATGGAAAGGAACATCCTGCTGACCATCGCCATTTCCGCATTCGTTACCGCCTTAATGCGGGTGGTGCCTATTTTGCTGCTCTCGCGTTTTCGTCTGGCTCCGGTTATCCAGCAGTGGCTCAGCTTTATTCCGGCGGCGATCATGGCCGCGATTGTCGCCTCTGAGCTGATGCAAAAACCGGCCCTGACCAGTAACGGCATCAGCCTTTCCCTGCTGGCGGCCGCTTTCGCCGCGCTGGTTGGCATGGTTACCCGCGGCCTGTTCGCTACCGTACTGGCGGGCATGGTGGCCTATTCCGGCCTGCGCTACTTTTTCGGGATATAACGCTCAGGTGGTCGCCTCTGCCGTCAGTCGACGGCAGAGGCCCAGCATAAACTGGCGCAGCCAGCGGTGGGCCTGATCGGCATCAGAGCGGGGGTGCCAGAACTGTGAAATGGTAATGCCCCGTGTGGTGACCGGCAGTTCAAAGCAATGAAATGCCGCGTTGGCCGGTTGGGTCAGTAAAAACGAGGCCGGAACCAGCGCAATCAGGTCCGTTGCCCGCGCCACGGCCAGCGCGGCCGGAAAGCCTGGCACAATCGCCGCCACCTTTCGCGCCACTCCTGCTTCCGCCAGCTCCTCATCGACCGGCCCCGTCAGTACGCCTCTGCGGGATGCCACGACATGGCCGTACTCGATATAATGTGACGTTGTCACTTTGTCCAGCTTCGCCAGCGGGTGCCCGTCCCTTACCACTCCGATAAAACGGTCCCGGAACAGCATCTGGAGGCGTATCTCCGGCCCCATCTCTCCGGCTACGCCAATCTCAAGATCCACCCGCCCTTCACGCAGCGCTTTCGCGCTCTTTTCCGGCTTGGCGGCGAAGCGCAGCACGACGCCGGGAGCAACCTTCGCCGCCTCGGCAATGAGCGTCGGCCCGAACGCTTCAATAAACCCGTCGTTGGCCCGTATGGTGAATAACTGCTCCAGCGCGGCAACACTCAGCGTCGGTAGTGCCGGGCGCAGCACGGCGCGCGCTTCAAAAACCGCATTCTGCGTGCGCTCCAGAATCCCCTCGGCATAGGGCGTCAGCACCATGCCGCGCCCTGCTCTTACCAGCAGTTGATCGCCGGTGGTATTGCGTAACCGGCTCAGGGTGCGACTCATTGCCGAGGCGCTTAGCCCCAGGCGGCGGGCAGCCCCTACCACGCTGCGTTCAGCGAGGAGCGCATCAAGAGCAAACAGCAGGTTGAGATCGGGTTCAGTCACGCTTCTTCTCCGGGCAGAACAGGCGTCTGGTGCAGCATATAAGTGCAACTGCTGCGTCTTCCGCCCTGTACAGGCAGTCATTATAGTTTTTGTACGCACATTTTCGCAGAGGTAGTTATGGCTTTATTTGCAGACCAGCCCGGAGACGAGGGTTTACCGGGGCATCAACGCAGGCTGGCGGTGATCGCCCTGATGACCAGTACCACAATGACGGTGTTCGACGGGGCGATGATCAATATTGCGCTGCCGCAGATCGCCCGCAGCTTAGATGTCTCCTCCGCCGCGGCGGTGTGGGTAGCAAATGGCTATCTCTTGTCGACCGCGATGACGCTGGCCGTCTTCGCCGCGCTGGCCGCCCGCACCGGCTTTCGAGCCCTTTTTGCCGCCGGGCTGGCGCTGTTTACGCTGGCGTCGCTGGGCTGCGCATTGTCCACATCGTTGCCAGTGCTGGTTGCCATGCGCGTGTTACAGGGCATTGGCGGCGCGGCGACGCTCAGTATTGCGCCCGCTATCTTACGCACAATATTTCCAGGCCGCCTGCTGGGACGGATACTGGGAATCAACGCCCTGCTGATTGCCGCTAACACGGCGATTGCGCCTGCCGTTGGCGGCGCCTTGCTGTCGGCGCTGTCGTGGCCGTGGCTCTTCGCCGTTAATTTGCCATTCGGGCTGTTTGCGCTGCTGCTGACGCTGCGCGTTATTCCGGGGGAGCGTGCACAACCGCGCGGGCCGTTCGATTTTGCCGGTGCCGTCTGGTCGGCGCTGGCGCTGGGGGCGGTTATTCTGGCCGCCAATGCCCTATCCGGCCATGTCGCGCAGGGCGCAAAGGCGCTGCTCATGCCTGCGGCTTACGGCGCGGTCGCGCTGATTGCCGCGCTGGCCTTTGCTCGTCGGCAGCGGCGCGCCCCCGATCCGTTGTTACCCCCAGCACTTTTCGCATCGCCACGTTTTACCCTGGCGGCCCTTACCTCGTTTTCTTCCTTTATCAGCCAGGGAATGACCTTTATTGCGCTGCCGTTTCTGTTTCAGCATGTCTATGGCTATAACGTCTTTACCTCTGCGCTGCTGTTTATTTCCTGGCCGGTGGGGATCGTGCTGGTCGCGCCCCATGCCGGACGGCTGGCGGACCGCTATCCGCCTGCGCGGCTGGCCACCTTAGGCCTGGCGCTTTTTGCCGTTGGGCTGATGCTGCTGGCGCTGCTGCCGGACGAACCTCAGCGCTGGGATATCAGCCTGCGCGGGCTGGTGTGCGGCATCGGGTTCGGCTGCTTTCAAAGCCCCAATAACCGGGAAATGTTGGGCAGCGTGGCGCGGGAATTGAGTGGCCCCGCAGGGGGAGTGCTCGCCATCATGCGCACGTTCGGTCAGTGCACGGGGGCTGCGATACTGGGAGTCATGTTAACGCTCCAGACTGAGCATGGCGAAGAGAGCACCATCAGGCTGGGATTGTGGATAGCAACGGCGACAACGATACTGGCAGTCATGTTTAGCGCGAGCCGTTTGCGCCTTCGCGCCCGCTAAGTTACGCCGTCGCAGTAACATGCGACGGCGTTATCGATTACTGGGTAGTCAGTTTCAGCGGCTTGTCGCCGTTGTAATTGACCTCAACGCGTACCAGCGTTGCGCCCAGCAGACCGTCCTCCGTCAGCTCGTCATTCAGCGCCAGAGAGATAACGGCATAGTTTTCATGTCTGAACGCGTACTGTTCAGCCTTGAAAATGTCGTTCCATTCCCGCGCCTGCGCTTCATCTTTGGGTTTGAGCTGGCAGTTAGTGACGGCGGTGTCGGCCAGCCACTCGACCTTGACGTTCTGGTTATTACCGACGAAATAGTTTGTCAGGCCGTCTTTGTCGCAGCCGCCGATCGTCAGCGGATAAAGCTGCTTATCGAAATCATATTTTTCCGGCATCGCACCGGGAACAAATACGTTCAGCACCGGGTCGCCGGAGACGGTATCAAACGTTGTCTTAAGCTGCGACTGTGACGAGACGAATTTAATATACTTGAGCGCTTTGTACTCCTGTAATTTCGCCTTCATCGCCGGGATTTCCGACTTTTCGATATCTTTTTTAGCGAACTCGTCGCTTTCGTTATAATATTTGGCGCTGACCATGTTCAGCATCGCTTTATCATCGAGCTTGCTGTTGCGCGCCAGATAGAGCCAGGTCAAATCTTCGCTGCTGATAAACTTGTACTGATCGGCAGGCACGGCAAGAACCTGTTTCTTAAACTGCTCTTCTTTCTCTTTCTTTTCCTGCTCTTTTTTCTTGCGCGCTTCTAAATAGGCTTTTTGCTCATCAGAAGGGTTGTTCACCTCTACGCGTTCCATTTTTTTAATGACCGCATAGCCAATGCTTGGGTGTGTGGAAACCACCTCTTTGCCTTCGCTGTCAATGGCGATGGTCGCAGACATGTCTTTCGCTTCATAGCGGGCGCTGCCGCCGTCTACCGGCTGAACGCTGACGCTGAATGCGCAGGTTTTCGTCTGGTTTTTCTCATCTGCGGACATTTCTCTCATATTGCGTAATTCAATATGGTTCTGCTTAACCAGATCGGCGACATCTGCGAATTTCAGGTCGCTGTTACGCATGTTAGACAATAACTCTTCGCCGACTTTTTCAGTCACCGTTTTGGATAAAGTGTCAGAGCCGCAGTCCGGCTGTTTATCGCCGCAACCGACCAGTGCCGCGCTGGAGAATGCCAACAAAGAGACAGCCAATAATTTTTTCTGCATAAATCCTGCTTAATTTGCCTTAAGGTGGGTTTTCAGGTGGATTGTCTATTTTTATTTCGCTGTTGAGCATGCGCAATTATCCCTCGTTACCACCAGCAAAAACCAACCAAAAAGTAGTAGTTGACTTCCTTTGTTTTATTTAAAAGCACCCGGATAAGGCGCTGCCGTATCCGGGAATAGTATAGGCTCAGGTAACCTTGCCTCTGAATATCCAGAAAGCCCAGCTGTTATAAATTAGCGTGACCGGCACGGCGATAGCATACCCCCACAAAACAAAGCGCTGGCTTTCGGGGGACGCCGCTGCCTGGGTCACGGTCATTATTCCGGGCAGGATCCACGGATAGTTAGCCACCATCAACAAAGCCAGCCAGCTGGCCATCAACCCGAGCGCGCTCATCAGCGGCAGTATGCGCCAGGGTGTAAACAGCAACAGCGGCGTTGTCACCACAAATACCGCCAGCGTCAGCCAGGCGAGCTTGCCCAACGGGCGCTGCCAGGCATCAAAGGATAGAGGGCGGGCCCGCCAG
>NZ_HE578945.1:1147311-1176750 GCF_000321045.1 Phytobacter massiliensis JC163 | reverse complement strand
CAAGGATAGAGGGCGGGCCCGCCAGCACCAGCCAGACCATCGCCACCAGCAGCAGTAGCCAGAACAGCCAGGCCAACCGCCGGGCGCGTTGGCCCACGTCACCCTGGAGCCGCCAGCGAAGCCATAAGCAGCCGGCCAGCAGGTACGTGAGCACCACGCCTGCCCCGGTAAGCAAAGGCACGAATGAGAACCAGGCATGCGCCGGGTTATTCAGTAGCGCCCCCGCCATCACCCCCTGGCTCAACGCGGCCAGAAAGGAGGAGATGTACATTGTGCCGTCCAGAACGCGCTGCGCGCCAATGGAGGCGTCGCTGCGATACTCCAGCGCCACCGCGCGCGCCACCAGCGCCAGCAGCATCACAAACAAGGGGACGTATAACAGAACAAACACCTGCCCATAGGCGAGCGGAAACAGCGCTATCAGCCCCGCCGCCATCAGCACCAGCCAGGTCTCGTTAGCATCCCAGACCGGCAGAATCGAGGCCGCCATACGCCTGCGGTCATCCTCGTTGCGAAATAGCGCAAACAGCATCCCTGTCCCCAGATCCGTCCCATCAAGCAGGACGTACATCAGGAGTGAAAAGGCCAGCGTCAGCGCGCTCAGATCCGCCATGGTTCCGACGCCTCCTTAGCGGAAAAAGTGACAGTGTAACGAAAGAGGTAAAACAGACCGAGAGCGAAAGCGATGGCATAAGTAATACCGATAGCGATAAACGAGCCTGTCAACAGCGAAAGCGGCAGATTCGACACGCTCTCTTCCGTGCGCAGCAACCCCCAGATGGTCCACGGCTGCCGCCCCACCTCGGTGACCACCCAGCCTGCCAGCATCGCGATAAAACCGGCGGGCGACATCAGCACCGCAAGCGTAAGGAAACGCCGCGAGCGCCAGAGCGACTTACGAAGACGCAGCACCAGCCCGGCTACCGCCAGCCCCAGCATGGCAATACCTAACCCCACCATCGCCCGGAAGGCGAAAAAAACGATCGCCACCGGTGGAATGTCCTGCGGTGGGAACTCGCTCAGACTTTTAATCTGCCCGCTCAGGTTATGCCGCAGATAGAGCGACGCGACATCGGGGATGGCTATCTCCGCCAGATTGCGCTGCTCATCCTGTAACGGAATGGCAAACAGACGCATCGGCTCGCCCGCACCCGGCGGCGGTCTGTGCCAGTCCCCCTCCATCGCGGCCACTTTCTGCGGCTGGTGTTTAAGGGTGTTTTCCCCGTGCAGATCCCCCACCACAATCTGTACCGGCAGCATCACCAGCGCCAGCCAGAGTGAAACGGAGACCATCAGCCTGGCGCTGGCGCTCTGCGGATGGTGAAGCAGCCGCCATGCCCCGACGCCGATAACCATAAATGCGGTACCGATAAAGGCCGCCAGCACCATATGGGCCAGACGCCAGGGAAAGGAAGGCGCGCGAAGAATCGTGAGCCAGTCCGTAGGGTGAAAGCGTCCCGCCGCGTCAGTGATAAACCCGACGGGAGTCTGCATCCATGAGTTAGCGGCGAGGATCCACACGGCGCTGATCAGCGCGCCAATGGCCACACAGCAGGTCACCACGAAGTGGGTTTTCGGGCCGATACGGTTTAGACCGAAAAACATCACCCCGGTCAGCGCCGACTCCAGAAAAAAGGCCACCAGAACTTCAAAGAACATCAGAGGGCCGAGGATACCGCCCGCTTTTTGCGACAGCGGCCCCCAGTTACTGCCGAACTGAAACTCCATCACCACGCCGGATACCGCGCCCACCGCCACGGTCATCACAAAAATCTTGAGCCAGAACCGGTATGCCGTAAACCAGCGCGGTTTTTTCGTCAGTAGCCACATCGCTTCGGTGAGGACCAGCCACTGGGCCAGTCCCAGGGAAAACGCCGCCAGTACAATATGCATCCCGATGGTCAGCGCAAACTGACCGCGGGAGAGCAACAGTATCAGTTCACTGTCAGGCATTACTTTCCTTACCGGAATAGCGGGTTACCGGGCGTTCTGGTTTTTCCTGGAGTGCCTCTGCAAAGGCTTTGATTGCTGAGAAAAAGGGCGCCGCCTGCTGCCAGAGACGATCGTCACCCAGCATTTTTAGCGCCCCGGTGACGCCGGGGGCCTTCACCTGCTCATCCTCCGTCTGCTCGTGGGTCATCGCCTGTGCGGCGCGCGTCAGGGCAATCAGCAGGTGGTTAAAGTGTTCCGGCGGGATCTTTGACAGCGCCACCAGCAGCAGGGAGAGATTCTGAATGCCCGCCTGCGCGCCGGGTTGATTCAGCCCGTCCACCAGCACTTTTGCTATCTGGGTATTGGCCATCACCACATCATTAGCCAGACGTAAAAAACCGTGCTGATGTAAATTTTCCAGCAGGCTGCCTAACGCTTCCGTCGCGGTGTGTTCGGTGCGCGTCGGCGGTACATCGTAATTCATGCGTTCTGCCATCAGAATTTCTCCGGGTGGGACGTGTGAGCGGGCGGCAGCGTATAGCCTTCTTGCTGCCACTTGGTTTCAACCGGCACATGGGTGAGCGGCGTTCTTGCGCCATTTCGGAAATTTTCCGCCGGGATCGGACTGCCGCCAAAGTTTCCTCCGCTTTTACGCAGCTTCACCGCAATCTCTTTATAGGCGGGGGTGTTGACGTCGGGATCGTGATGCTCCCCGGTCAGACCGTTAACACCGGGCTTACCGTGGTGAATGGGAATAAACAGCACCCGGCCCGATGCGCGGGCGGTGATGGTGACCGGCAGCTCCACGTCGCCGCGCCGCGAGCTGAGCACCACGTAATCCCCCTCTTCCAGCTGGCGTTCGGCGGCCAGTTCCGGGCTGACCTCGACAAACCATTGCGGTGAAAGCGAGAGCATACGTCCGCCCCGCCCCGTCTGGTTGGTGGACTGGAAGTGTTCGAGCATACGCCCGTTGTTAAGCAGCAGATCGTACTCGGCGTCGATAGTCTCCAGCGGTAGCTGCCATTCCACCGGGTGGAGCTTTGCTTTGCCGTCCGGAAATTTAAACCCCTCAGTATAGAGAAGCGGCGTGCTTTCCCCATTGGGCGACACCGGCCACTGCTGGGACTGCCAGCCGCTGAGCCGTTCATAGCTGACGCCCGCGAAAACGTCGGCAATACGCGCCGCTTCGTCCATGATCTGCGACGGGTGGGTATAGTACCAGGGGTGACCAAGCCGGCTGGCTAATTCGGTCAGGATTTGCCAGTCGGGGCGGCTGTCCCCGAGCGGAGGCACCACTTCGTAGAAGCGCTGGATACGCCGCTCGGTATTCACAAACGAGCCGTCTTTTTCAACGGACGGGCAGCCCGGCAGCACCACATCGGCAAATTCGGCGGTACGGCTCATAAAGATATCCTGCACCACCATAAACTGCAGACTGGTAAAGGCCTCGTGCACTTTGGTGGAATCGGCGTCGGAAAAAGCCGTCTCCTCGCCAATCACGTACATGGCCTTAATCGCCCCTTCATGGGCCTTCTGCACCATCATAAAATTGTCGGCGCCGGCTTTATCAGAGAGCGCCTGCGGGGAGACGCCCCAGGCCTTGGCCCATTTCTCGCGTACCTCCGGGTCGGTCACTTTCTCATAGCCGGGGTAAATATTGCTCAGACAGCCAAAATCGCTGGCTCCCTGCACATTGTTATGCCCGCGCATCGGATAGCCGCCGGTGCCAGGTCGGCCATAGTTGCCGGTGACCAGCAGCAGGTTAGAGAGCGCGGTACTGGTGTCCGCCCCGTGGCTGTGCTGGGTAATGCCCATCGCCCACAGCACACAGACGCGTTTCGCCTGGCCTATCATCTCGCCCGCTGCCGTAAGCTGGTCGCTATCAAGGCCGGTAAGCTGGCTGACGAATTCCAGGGTGAAAGGCGCAAGGCTCTCTTTATACGCCTCCACGCCGTTGACCTGCTGCGTCAGGAAGGCTTCATCGGCGTAGCCGTGCTCGAACATATAGCGCGACATGGCCGAGGCCCATGCCAGATCGCTGCCGGGATGAATCTGCAAAAACAGATCGGCACGCTCCGCCATTTCATGGCGACGGGGGTCGACAACCAGCAGTTTTTGCCCGTTGTGTTTCTGCGCCGCCTTAATACGCGAGGCGATAACCGGATGGTTCTCCGCCAGATTGCTCCCCACCAGCACGATCAGGTCAGCCTGTTGCAGGTCAGTGATACTTCCGGCATCGCCACCGTAGCCAACGGTACGGAATAGCCCTTCGGTGGCCGGGTTCTGGCAGTAGCGGGAGGAGTTATCGACGTTATTGGTGCCAAAAATCAGGCGGGCGATTTTTTGCGTCAGATAGGCTTCTTCGTTACTGGCTTTACTGGAGCCGATAAAACCGATGCTGTCGCCGCCGTGGGTATCAGCAACCTCACGCAGTCGCCGCGCCACCAGGCTCAGCGCTTCATCCCAGCTGGCGGGACGAAAGCGGCCGTTTTCCCGGATAAGCGGCGTGGTCAGGCGCTCCGGGCTGTTAACGAAATCCCAGCCGAACTTGCCCTTAAGACAGGTGGATATGCCGTTAACCGGCGCGTCGGCAACCGGCTGCACTTTCAGAATATGCCGATCGCGGGTCCACATCTCAAAACTGCAGCCTACCCCGCAGTAAGTACAGACCGTCTTGGTCTTTTTGATCTCTTTTTCCCGCATCGCGGCATCCATCAGCGATACGCCGGTGACCGGCCCCATGCCGATGCTGTTCTCCAGTTTTTTCACGAAGTTAATCAGCGGGCGTTTGAGATCCGGCGGCATGGCGGTAAAGGGTCCGGCGTCGGGCTGCATGGTTTTTTCCAGCAGCGCGTTACAGGGACAAACGGTCACGCAGTGGCCGCAGCTGACGCAGCTGGAACCGGCTATCTTCTCGCCGCCGTCCCACAATACGCGCGGGTGCTCGCTGGTATAGTCAATGGAGAGCGTCTCATTAACCTCGACATTCTGGCAGGCTTCAACGCAGCGTCCGCACAGAATGCACTGATCGGGGTCGTAGGTGTAAAACGGGTTGGAGGTGTCTTTCGCGTAGGGTTTGGGCTGCCAGGGATAGAACTGAATGGGCATGTGCATATCAGCCACGGTGTTGTGCAGGGTGCAGTCGCCGGTGTTATGTTCACATACCGTGCAGTAGAGCTCATGGCGGTTGAGAACCCGGTCCATTCCCTCTTCCTGCGCTGACCTGGCGATAGCGCTACGGCTGACAATCTCCATGCCCTCTTCGGTGGTCAGCGTACAGCCGCGCACCAGCTTGCCTTCGTACTCCACCCAGCAGACATCACAGGTTTCCAGCGGCTGGAGCGCTTCGTGGTAACAAATATGCGGCAGTTTTTTGCCGTGTTCCTGCAAAAAATCAATCAGGGGTTGTCCGGCCTTGCCCAGTAATAACTCCCCGTCGAATTCTATGGTACAGAGTGTCTTGCTCATTACCTATCCTCAGAACGACGTTGCTCATTGCTTCCTGCTGATACGCAGCTTTTTTGATATCCGTAAATTCATGTAAAGATGAGCTTAGTCGCTTCTGAGGGATGTGCCATCCCGCTGTTTAACAAGCGAAACGGCACAGAGAAAGGGGGAAATCAGCTTTCAGGGTTAGCCAGCGCCCGGTCGCGGCCCTGGATTTTTGCCATATACAGCGCTTTGTCAGCGCCCTCTTTTAAACGCACGGCGTCATCATCAGCGCCGCCGGTCAACGAATAACAGCCAGCGCTGATGGTGACAACATGGTGGGTCGTTCCCGTCCGGGCATGAGGAATTTTTGCGCTGCGCACCGCTGTAACCGCCTGACGGGCGACAAACAGCGCCGCCTCCGGGCCGGTGTCCGGCAGAATAATGGCAAACTCCTCGCCGCCGTAGCGGGCGATAAGATCGTTATTGCGCAGCTTAAGCTTCTGAATAATCTCCCCTACCGTGCGCAGGCAGGTATCCCCCGCCACGTGGCCGTAAAAGTCGTTGTAACGCTTGAAAAAATCGATATCGAGCATGATAAGCGATACCGGTTTTTGACTGATTGCCGACGCCTTAAGGCTCTGGCTTAAGAAGAGATCAAACTGGCGGCGGTTTGCAAGGCCGGTCAGGCCATCTGCCAGCGCCATTAACTGCAACGTGTGGTTGATACTGGTGAGCTCGTCGCGCAACGCCGCCAGCTCCGTCTGGTTACGCACGTTCATTCGCACCTGGCGGAAAACAATGGTGCCCATCAGTAACGTTCCCAACAGCAACATCCCGTTCAGCACCAGGTCCGGCAGGCTGTCTTTTAGCCAGCGCGCCCACAGCGCGGGCTTATCGTAACCCGCGACCACCACCAGCGGATAACGCTCAAGCCGGGCGAAACCAAAAATGCGCTCCACATGATCCAGCGCCGCCACCCAGGTGGCGTTTCCCCGATCTTTGCGGGCCAGTTCGCGGGTAAATAGCGGGCTCCCTGACAGGTTGCGGTTAATCACGTCATCGGAGAAGGGACGCACGTACAGTACGGTGCCATCAACGGACAGCAGCGCCAGCAGGTCGCGGTTTTCCAGTTCGAAGTAGCTGTAAAAATGGCGGAAATAATCAACGCGGATAGTCGCCAGCACCACGCCGGCAAAGCCCCCTGCCGAGTCGCTTAAGCGTATCGACACGGGGATAACCAGCTCGCCGGTGGAGCGGCTGCTTATCACATGCCCGATATGAATGCCGCTGTGGCCGTTACGACGATGATAGAGAAAATACTCCCGATCGCTGTTGTTGCTGACCACCGGGATACGGCTCAGCGCCGTCGCTTTCATATTGCCCTGAGCGTCATAAATAAACAGGCCGTGCAGCTGGGGCAGACGTTCCCGCAACTCGGCAAGCAGGCCATCGAATCGCCCGCGATCGAGGGTCGAAATGTTGTCAACCGGCAGCGAACGGCGAATATCCCGCAAGGCCAGCTCGGTCTGTAAAAAGGTATCTTCCGCCTGACGGGATTGGGAAACAGACAGGTTAATCGCGCTGCGCTCTGTCTCTTCAACGGCCCGGTCCCATGAGCGGCTCAGCGTCCAACTGCTGGTTGCCACTCCCGCCAGCAGCAGCGCGCACATAAAAAAAGTGATACTGCGCCCAAGAGAAGAGTTCAGCGCCAGCGCGCCATAAATCTGCTTATGGATCTTCATACGTTCTCCCTTTATCGCGACCAGGCCGACAGTGCTGCATCAACGTGATACGCGCAGCGGCCAGGTTACCGCCGGTACGCCATTTAACACCGGGCGGGCAAACAGGTAGCCCTGAAAACGTTCTATGCCTGCGGCGTTCAGCCAGCACCACTCTTCAATCTTCTCCACGCCTTCGGCGACCACTGTAATCTGCATTTCGGCGCAGCAGGCAACGATCGCTTTGACGATGGCCTGCTTCGGGCCGTGCATATGAATATCCGTCACAATGCTGCGATCGATTTTAAGTTTGTCAGGCTGGAATTTTGCCAGCAACGACAGCCCGGCAAACCCAGAGCCGAAATCATCAATCGCCAGCCCAATACCCGCCGCGCGCAGCTGGCGAATGGCCGAGGTGAACTCGTCATAGCTGGAGATCACTTCATCTTCGGTCACTTCCACAATGACCTGCTCCGGGTCAAGGTGATTGCGGGTGATGTGGCCGAGCAGAATATCCACGGCGCCCGGAATTTTCACCAGCGACATGGGCAGCAAATTGACCGCTACCTTATGATTGCCAATCCCCAGCTGTCGCGCCATCGCCAGCGCCCACCCTTTTGATGCCAGGTCGGCCTCATGGAGCTTCTGTTCCGGGATCGAGGCGAAATAATCCTGTGGGCTGCCACCGTCCGGGCCACGAATTAACGCCTCAAGAGACGAGATCGTGCCCCGCCCCGGATCGACAATCGGCTGGAAAGCAAACTGACAGGGCTGGTTCTCCTGCAGGGGCAGCCCGATAGCGGCAAAGGGAGAGGCTTTACTCTCCAGCCGCCACCGGGCGGCAGAAAAGGTTTCGACCCGTCTTTCCGATGCCGGGGTCGCAATAAAATCACGGATGAATTTATAGACCCGGTCATGGCGGGCCAGATGGTATTTCAGGGTGCCGAATTTGAGTATAGTGCGCAGCGCCACGCCGGGTTTATTCTGCCGCAGGTCGAAGAGAACCAGACCGCGTCCGCGGAAACGGCGTTCGGGCGCGAAGTCACGCAGGAGTTCAACGATATCACTATGGCGGCTGTCGCGGCTGATACGGTTGAATATGGCGTTCACCCCTTCCGCAGGCCCTTCCAGCACCTGTAAGAACTGGTCGCCGTTAAATAATAGAACCCCGGTAACCTGCAGTTCCGCATTGCGGATGTTCGCTTCCTTTACCAGCTCGGCCAGCAGCGAAGGATCCAACGCATGAGTGAGTCGGCTACGGTAGATCAAAGTCGCGAGCAATGGGTTATTCCCTCAAAAAGGTCCTTACATGAGCGTGCGGACAGGTGTTGTAAGATGAGTGTAGCAAGGCGACGTTTTTTTCGTTCACCGAATAAAGGCTGCAATGTGGGTGTCCTCAGCGCTTAAGATTGACCCTTTATTTACCAGGGGTATTGACCTTTCCGCGCGGACGAAGACCTTTAGCGCTGCTTTATTATTCGCGGAGTGGCTGTGAAAGCATGATGACAAAATTTTTACCGTTTTGCGAATATATCGACAGCGGTTGTTAAGCTTTTTATTTTTGATCGCCTAAGGAACGGCCTTGCCTGTACTAATCGCTTTAAATTTGCATTAAGTCTGGATGAAACGCTTACCCCGTTGCAGGCGGCTAAATTTCGTTTGCAAAACCATAACAATAATTAAATAAGGTTGCGTTAGGAAGGCTAAAAAAATATTTACCACAGCTACTTTCGAGACCCTTCTCATTTGTGGAAAATACGTCAGGAATAATAAGAAATCACTCCCGGGATAATTAAAATACGATCGCCGGCAGGTCTCCTCTTTTATTGTACGCCGTTCATTATGGGGTTATTTATGAAGCTTAACACTCCTGTTACACAGAGAGAGTATTTGCTTAACGAAGGCACAACGCTGCTTTCAACAACTGATACACACAGCCATATCACCTATGCTAATACCGCATTTATCGATGCCAGCGGGTTTAGCGAAGCGCAGTTAGTCGGCGAACCACACCACGTCATTCGTCATCCGGATATGCCCCCCGCCGCCTTCGCCGACCTGTGGTACACCATCCAGCAGGGTGAGAGCTGGACCGGAATGGTGAAAAACCGTCGCCAGAACGGCGATCATTACTGGGTACGGGCTAACGTAACGCCGGTTTATCAGCAGGGTGAGCTGACCGGTTATATTTCTGTTCGTAATATTCCCCCACGCGAAGAGATCGCTGCCGCGGAAACACTCTATCAGCAGGTTAATAAAAATAAGCTGCGCGGTTATCGTTTCTACAAAGGGCTGGTGGTCAGACGGGGGATATTTTCTTTTCTCTCGCTGTTCCAGCGTATAAGCGTAGCCGCACGGGTTAACCTGGGTATTTTTATTACCGCCCTGCTGCTTCTGTCATTACATTTCACCAGCTGGAGCGCGGTCGTTAAAAATTTCACTTTAGTGGCGTTACTGGCGGCGCTGGCTTTTTATTTACAGGCTCAGGTGTGTCGCCCGCTGAATATTATTCTCCGCCAGATGCAAAAAGTGGTCTCCGGACGACGGGCCGATTATCGTCATTTCAATCGCGTTGACGAGATAGGTTTACTGCTACGGCTGGTCAATCAGTCCGGCCTGAACCTTAACTCGCTGGTCGCTGACGTTTCGGCGCAGATCGACGGAATTGGCCATATCAGCCAGCGTATTACCCGGGAAGGCGAGTCGCTACGACAGCGCAGCGAAGAGACATCGGCGGACTTACACCAGACGGCCGCCGCCGTAGAAGAAATTGCCAGCGCCGTCAGGCAAACGGCAGAAACCGCCGCCGACGCCATGAACCGTGCCGATGAAACCAGCATCAGCGCCACCCGTAGCGGCGATATCATGAAAAAGACCATCAGCATGATGCAGTCGGTATCCCAGGATAACAGCAAGATTGTGGACATTATCGGCGTCATCGACAGCATTGCATTCCAGACCAATATCCTGGCGCTGAATGCGGCGGTGGAAGCGGCCCGCGCGGGCGAATCCGGTCGCGGCTTTGCGGTGGTGGCCGCGGAAGTGCGCAATCTGGCGCAGCACTCCGCATCGGCAGCCCGCGAAATTCAGGCGCTGATCGAACAGAACGTGGCGAACGTGAAAAGCGGCGTCGAGATGGTGGCAAACACGGAAACTCACCTCACGGCGATGATTGCCAACGTCATCAATATGTCGACGATGATAAAAGAGATCGGCACCGCCACGCATGAGCAGACGCTGGCGCTGGAGCTCATTAACGAGTCGGTATCGCGCATTGGCGTGATGACCCACAACAACACCAGCATGGTGGCTCAGGTGACAAGCGCGGCGGAAGATCTCTCCGGGCGGGCGGCGCGGCTGCACCGCGCGGTGCATGTTTTTGGCGGCAGCTAAGTGCGGACTGTTCCGAAACGGCCTGCTGGCGGTTGCGCCCGGCTTGATAATGGCAGAGTATCAGTCAGGCGGACTGTTTTTTAACCGCACCGGAAGGTTACCTTACCCCCGGTTGTTAAACCGGGCTGGTCCCTGAAACATTGACTGGATTAAGGAGTCATTATGAAATCGAACCGTCAGGCACGTCATATCCTGGGGCTGGATTACAAAGTCTCGAATATCAGGAAAGTGGTAAATAAGGACGACCAGGAGACAACCGTTACCCACCGTTCCGGCCGTCATCGTCGCGAGAAGTAAAACGCGCCCTGCTTTATGCCGCTCCGCCCGGGGCGGCATTTTCATTCCCCGCCCTGCTTTTTCACGCTTGTTGCGTGACATCTTCGCCCTTTATCAGACCAATGCTTTATACTGGCGCGCGCCGCGACGCCTTTTATCGCGCCGGGATAGTTGACTCAGGAGTTGTGAGATGAATTCGAAGTATAACAAGAACCGTTCGCTGTATATTCCTTATGCCGGGCCAGTGCTGCTGGAATTTCCGCTGCTGAATAAAGGCAGCGCGTTCAGCATGGAAGAGAGAAACCATTTTAACCTGTTAGGGTTGCTTCCCGAGGTGGTGGAAACCATTGAAGAACAGGCGGAGCGCGCCTGGCTGCAATATCAGGGGTTCAAAACCGATATTGATAAGCACATCTACCTGCGCAATATTCAGGACACCAATGAAACACTCTTCTACCGGCTGGTAGAGAACCATCTCGACGAGATGATGCCGGTTATCTACACCCCAACCGTAGGCTGGGCCTGTGAGCGATTCTCTGAGATTTATCGCCGCTCGCGCGGGGTATTTATCTCGTGGCAAAACCGCGCCAGCATGGATGATATCCTGCAAAACGTGCCTAACCACAATATCAAAATCATTGTCGTGACCGACGGTGAGCGTATTCTTGGCCTTGGCGATCAGGGCATCGGCGGTATGGGCATTCCTATCGGTAAACTCTCCCTCTATACCGCCTGCGGCGGCATCAGCCCGGCCTATACCCTGCCGGTGGTACTTGATGTCGGCACCAATAACCAGCAGTTGCTTAACGATCCGCTCTATATGGGATCGCGCCATCCGCGCATCACCGGCGACGACTACTACGCTTTTGTGGACGAATTTATCCAGGCGGTAAAACAGCGCTGGCCTAACGTGCTGCTGCAGTTTGAGGATTTCGCCCAGAAGAACGCCATGCCGCTGCTTGACCGCTATCGCAATGAGATCTGCTGCTTTAACGACGATATTCAGGGGACCGCGGCAGTGACCGTGGGGACGCTGATCGCCGCCAGCCGCGCGGCTGGCAGCCAGCTCAGCGAGCAGAAAATTGTCTTCCTTGGCGCCGGTTCCGCCGGCTGCGGCATCGCCGAGCAGATTGTCGCCCAGACCCGCCGCGAGGGCTTAAGCGAAGAGCAGGCCCGTCAGAATGTCTACATGGTCGATCGTTTTGGCCTGCTCACCGACCGGATGCCGAATCTGTTACCGTTCCAGAGTAAGCTGGTGCAGAAAGGGGAAAATCTGCAGGGATGGGACAGCGACGCCGACGCCCTCTCGCTGCTGGACGTGGTGCGCAACGTGAAGCCCGATATTCTGATTGGCGTCTCCGGGCAGCCGGGGCTGTTTACCGAAGAGATCATCCGCGAAATGCACAAGCACTGTCCGCGGCCGATCGTCATGCCGCTTTCCAATCCCACATCGCGGGTGGAAGCGACGCCCCAGGATATTATCAACTGGACGGACGGCCAGGCGCTGGTTGCCACCGGCAGCCCGTTTGCGCCGGTTATCTGGAACGATAAGACCTGGCCGATTGCCCAGTGCAACAACTCTTATATCTTCCCCGGTATCGGACTTGGGGTCATCGCCTCCGGCGCGTCACGCATTACCGAAGAGATGCTGATGGCGGCCAGCGAAACCCTGGCCGGTTATTCGCCGCTGGTACGTAACGGCGAAGGTCTGGTGCTGCCGGAGCTGAAAGATATTCATATTGTCTCCCGCGCTATCGCCTTTGCGGTGGGCAAAATAGCGCAGCAGCAGGGCGTGGCGGTGAAAACCTCCGAAGAGGCGCTGCTCCAGGCGATTAATGATAACTTCTGGCTGCCGCAGTATCGCAGCTATCGCCGTACCTCTATCTGACGGCGCATCCGGGGGCGGCAGCCCCCGATTTTTCAGCGTAGCCAAACGTCTTTTTCCTCGCTACACTGCTTTCATCCATCAATCTGATAAATAAAAGGAGGATCATTATGTCGTACTGTGAACGTTTTTTCGCTTCACATACTCTTGGTGATCGCACCTGCTCAAGCGTTATCGGTTCGTGCTGCGATAACTTCGGCTTGAGCGAAGCTAACTAACCCCTTCTCTCGGGCTTACCGGGTTATCGTCAGCGATGTTTGACGAGGCATAGTCATGCCTGTAACTCTTGAGTAAGCAATGAGCACACTACTTTCCGCACAATCATTACGTATTGAAACGGCCTACGGCCCGTTATTTTCCGATCTCACTTTTACCCTCAAACAGGGCGACCGTCTGGGGCTGACCGGCGACAATGGCTGCGGCAAAAGCACGCTACTAAAAGTGCTGGATGGCACAGTTTCCCCTGTCCAGGGCGCCGTTGCCGTGGCGAAGCACTGCCTGATGGCGCGTGTTGAACAGCATCTTCCTGAACATCTTCTGCCGTTAACGCTGCTGGAGGCGGTGATTGCGCAGCTGCCGGAAAGCGAACGCGATACCCTTAGCTGGCGGGCAGAGGCATTGCTGGCCAGTATGGGGCTGAGCGAACGGGAAATAACGCTACCGGCGGCGACGCTCAGCGGCGGGCAGCATACCCGTTTGTTGCTGGCGCGGGCGCTTATCAACCAGCCGGATCTGCTGCTGCTGGATGAGCCGGGCAACCACCTCGATCTGCCGACGCTACTGTGGCTGGAGCAGTTCCTGCAACAGTGGAGCGGCAGTTTCGTGCTGGTTTCCCACGACCGGGCGCTGCTGGATGCGGTGACTAACGGCACCTGGATCCTTCGTGATAATACGCTGCACACCTTTGCGCTGCCCTGCTCCGCCGCGCGCTGGGCGCTGGAGGAGCGCGACGCCAGCGACGCCCTGCGTCACAAAGCCGAGCAAAAGGAGATAGACCGCGTAGCCGTCAGCGCAAAACGGCTGGCTACCTGGGGCCGGGTTTATGACAACGAGGATCTGGCGCGCAAGGCCAAACAGATGGAAAAGCAGGTCGCGCGGCTTAAAGAGAGCCAGACGCAGCTTACGGCGGGCAGCCAGTGGCGGCTACAGCTTACGGGCGAACCGCTGGCAGCCGACCGCCTTCTGGAGATGGAAAATCTTGCGGTACGCGCCGCGCCAGGCCTGCCTGAGCTTTTTACCGTTGGGCTGGCGAGGGTCCGCAGTGGCGATCGGGTCGCGATTATTGGTCAGAACGGCGGCGGTAAATCTTCGCTGATGCGGCTTATCTGGCGTCTGCTGCATGAAGAAGCCCCCGGCGTTGGCATTGCGCTGCATCCGCGTTTACGGGCCGGTTATTACGATCAGTCGCTGCAACAGTTGCCCGATAACGCGACCCTGCTGGAGGCGCTGGAGCCATTCGCCCCTTCGGCTGAGCTGCGTAAAATGACGCTTATCAGCGCCGGGTTTGCCTGGCCGCGCCATGGGCAAAAGGTCGCCACTCTCAGCGGCGGCGAGCGCTCGCGGTTGCTCTTTGTCGGCCTGTCTCTGGCGCGCTACAACCTGCTGATGCTTGATGAACCCACCAACCATCTGGATATGCGCGGTAAAGAGGCGCTGGCGGATACCCTGCAACAGTTTGCGGGCGGCGCGCTGGTTATCAGCCACGACCGGGAATTTATTCGCGCAGGCTGCAACCGTTTCTGGCTGATTCACGACGGGCAGTTTAGCGAATGGCACGACGCGGACGCCGCCTGGGACAAGCTGCGCGTTAAGCAACCGGTTGATACCTCGTCGCAGGCGCAGCCGGAAATCACGTCTGCGCTACCGGATGAGACCGACGCCTTGCTGGAACGGTTGATCGCGCTGGAAACGCGTCTGGCGCAGGATCGGGCGCGCAAACCCGCCCATCAAAAACCCGCCTTGCAGGCGCAGTGGCAGGAAGAGATTGCGCGCATCACTCAATTACTGATGTAACATGTACCCCCGGATGCGCTGCGCTTATCCGGGCTACAAATTAACCGCCTCTCCCCTTGGGGAGAGGCATGCTCTTGCGTTCGGTGATTAAATATGAAAATCATTTTAAGATTCACTGTCCTTATCACCACCCTGATAGCCATGCTGTGCCTGTTTTTACTCACCGCGGATAAATACGACGTCATTTATGACTCAGACCCCTTTATTAAATCCGGCTCGTTTATCAACGATAGCGATGGAAAAACGGCAAGCGGTGTGGTTGTGTGCTTAGCGGTATTATTGCAAAGCGCCTTTTGCTTTTATGAAAAAGCCAAAATCTGGAAGTTATTTTCTTTCGTCCTGATTTTATCGACGCTTCTTTTTTACGCTGTGAGATAGCAAAAATGTAGCCCGGATAAGGCGCGCCGCATCCGGGGGCTTGCTATACGTCCACCAACACCCTGCTTTCTGCCCGCGCCCTTTTCGCTTTCACGTGGGCATAGAGCAGCAGCGAGGACATCGCCGAAAACGACAGCACTGCCGCAGGGAGCGTGACGAAACTCCAGCCCAGGCCGACGGTAATCATCATCCCGCCACACCATGCGCCGATGGCGCTGCCCAGGTTAAAGGCCACCTGGCCGCCCGCCGCGCCCAGCAGCTCCCCGCCTTTAGCATTTTCCAGCAGCAGAATTTGCAGCGGGGCCGAGAGCGCAAAAAGCCCGGCGCAGCAGATAAAGCCCATGGTCAGCGAGGCGACGCTGTGCTCACCTGCCACGAACAGCAGCACCAGCGACAGCACAATGATCAGATCGGTCGTGGCGGCAATGCGTAACGGGCTAAAACGGCCTGACAATCGTCCGCTCAGCAGATTGCCGAGCACCATCCCCAGCCCCATCAGCGCCATAATCACCGTCATAAAGCTGGCGGAAAAACCGGATACGTTGACCATAAACGGCTTCACAAAGCTGAACCATGCGAAAACACCGGCATTACCAAACATGGTGGCGGCAAAAATCAGCCACGGCTCGGGCTTGCGCAAAAAGCGAAACTGTTCGGCAAGCCTCGCCTCAGTCCTGTCGTGAATTTCAGGCACCCACAGCAGGATCGCTACCATCACCAGCAGGTCAAAAATCGCTATCAGCATAAAGGTGTAACGCCAGCTAAAGGCGTGCCCTATCCAGGTGCCCAGCGGCACCCCCGCCAGGTTGGCAACGGTCATGCCTGCAATCATTCCGGCTACCGCGAGGGTGACTTTTCCCGGCGGCACGATCTTTGACAGGATAATCGCCCCCACGCCAAAAAACGCGCCGTGGGGGAAGCCGGCGATCAGCCTGCCCAGCGCCAGCATGGCGTATGAGGTCGAAAAGGTGAAAATGGCGTTGCCCGCCACGCACAGCGCGACCAGAAACAGCAGAATATGTTTCAGGGAAAATTTGCCGGAAATCAGGGCGATAACCGGTGCGCCGATGACTACGCCGAAGGCGTAAAAAGAGATCATATTGCCCGCGGCGGGAATCGTTATCCCGACGTTCTGCGCCAGTTCAGTCAGCACACCCATAACGCCAAACTCGGCCATCCCCAGCCCAAACGTACCCAGCGCCAACGCAAAAATGGTTTTTTTCATACCACGACCACATGTTAAAAATTTGCTACAGCTATTATCAACCAATGTGGAAATGTGAACCAGATCAAATCCAGAACTGTGGCCTGTTAATCCATACAATGGGAGAGGATGTGCATATCCGGCGGGAACAGCCCCGCCGCAAGACGGGGCGGAGGGAGTTTACATCAGCGCGTTGACGGCCCGCGCAATACCGTTGCCATAATCAGGGTGAACCTGAGTAAAGAGGTCAATCTGCCGCTGGCGAATATGTTCAGGTACCTGAACAAGCTCACCGGCAATACGAGCGAACATGCGCTCATGTTCTTCCGGGCTTAGCAGGTTAAACAGCGCTCGCGGCTGGCTGAAATAGTCGGCGTCTTCCCGATGGTTCCAGTGGTCTGCCGCGCCGTCCAGCGTCAGCGGCGGCTCGCTGAAATCCCGCTGCTCCTGAAAAACGCCGAAGCTGTTCGGCTCATAGGTCGCGCCATTGCCGCTGTTGCCGTCCACGCGCATCGCGCCGTCACGGTGGTAGTTGTGAAACGGGCAGCGCGGGGCGTTGACCGGGATTTGATGATGGTTGATACCCAGCCGGTAACGCTGCGTGTCGCCATAAGAGAACAGACGGCCCTGTAACATTTTATCCGGCGAGAAGCTGATGCCCGGCACGACGTTTGCCGGATTCATGGCAACCTGCTCCACATCGGCAAAATAGTTGTCCGGGTTGCGGTTAAGTTCCAGCACGCCGACTTCCATCAGCGGCGCGTCTTTATGCAGCCAGACTTTGGTCAGGTCAAACGGGTTATACGGCAGCTTACTGGCCGCGTCTTCATCGAGGATCTGGACAAACAGCGTCCAGCGGGGAAATTCGCCTTGTTCGATAGCGTTAAACAGATCCCGCTGGGCGCTCTCACGATCCTGCCCTATCAACGCCTGCGCTTCGTCATCCATCAGGTTTTGAATGCCCTGCTGGGTGCGTAAATGGAACTTCACCCAGTAGCGCTTATTGTCGGCGCTGATAAAACTAAAGGTGTGGCTGCCGAAACCGTGCATATGGCGGTAAGAGCGAGGAATACCGCGGTCGCTGTAGTCGATAGTCAGCTGATGCAACGTTTCAGGAAGCAGCGAGAAAAAATCCCATTTGTAGGTGGGGTTACGCAGGTTGGTGCGGGGATCGCGTTTTACGACGTGGTTGAGGTCGGGGAATTTCAGCGGGTCGCGCAGATAGAAAATGGGCGTATCGTTGCCCACCAGATCCCAGTTGCCCTCTTCGGTATAGAACTTAATAGAAAAGCCGCGAATATCGCGCTCTGCGTCGGCCGCGCCGCGCTCGCCAGCAACGGTTGAAAAGCGGACAAAGAGATTCGTTTGCTTACCAATTTCAGAAAACAGCTTTGCGCGTGTGTAGCGGGTAATATCGTGGGTGACGGTAAAAGTACCAAAAGCGCCGGAACCTTTGGCGTGCATACGCCGCTCTGGTATCACTTCCCGGTCAAAGTGGGCAAGTTTTTCAAGAAACCAGACATCCTGTAATAGCATCGGGCCTCTGGCGCCAGCGGTCATGACGTTATTATTATCAACAACCGGCGCGCCGGAGCCGGTCGTCAGTTTTTTATCGCTCATATTTTCTCCTTAATCATTGACAATCCTGTATACGCCCGCGTGCTGCGTATCCGGTTATTGTTTTCCTTTTGCGCACTGATATCCAATTGCTACTTTCTATCGCCCCGATTGCATAAACCGATATATCCCTTTTATGTCAATGGGTAATGGATGCCGAATGAGCGAGCGACTTAATCAGCGGCGACTTTACGCCTGCTCTCTTCGTTGGCGGGATTAAAGATCATCATATTCAGGTCGGGACGCCCTTCTACCGCGAAAGAGGAAAATTCAAGGTCAATAGCGCCTAACCGGGCATGTCGGATCCGCTTCACCCCTTCGGTGTGGGTGGCGACATCGTTGTTGCGCCACCAGGCATCAAATTCCGGGCTTTGCCGGGAGAGTTCTGCGATCAGATTCGCTATCTCAGCGGAGTTACCCGCCCGCGCCACATCCGCGCGAAAAGCGTTCACCACCAGCCGCGCGACCGCTTCCCAGTCGCCCTGAGCGCCGCGCACCTGCGGGTCGGTAAATAGCCTGCGCAGTACGTTACGTTCTGCTAACGGTAGCTGTGCGTAGTCCGTCAGGATCCGCGCGGCGCTGCGGTTCCACGCGATAACGTCCCAGGTAATGGTTTTTATCAGCGCGGGCATGGGCAGGGCATCAAGCAGCCGCTGCAGGCGCGGGGTAATGTCTGCGGAGATCGACAGCGGCGTGTCAGGCAGATGACCAAACGCCAGGATAAACAGATGTTCGCGTTCGGGCGTCGTTAAACGTAGCCCGTTGGCGATGCGGTTCAGCACTTCCCGCGAGGGCGCTCCGCCCCGCCCTTGCTCCAGCCAGGTGTACCAGGTGGGGCTGATATTGGCAAGCTGGGCCACTTCTTCGCGGCGTAATCCCGGCGTACGGCGTCTGCCCGTCTGAAAGCCAAATGTGGCAGGATCGAGGCGTAAACGCCGCGCCCGCAAGAATTCGCCTAAAGGCTGCGTTGCTGCTGGCATAGTGGTTATCCTGTTAAGATTTATACCCTGATAATGTCACTACTTTTACAGTATGACCAGAGCGGTACTCTACACCGGGAACATTATCCGGAGGTGAGTTATGCACGTTTTTCTTACTGGCGCCAGCGGCTTTATCGGCTCGCGCATCTTAACCGAACTGCTTAATGCCGGGCATCAGGTTACCGGGCTTGCCCGCTCTGATAGCAGCGCCGGGGCTATACGTCTTGCAGGCGCGGAAGTCTGGCGCGGCACCCTCGAAGAACCCGCTTCATTTACCGGCGCGGTTGAGCGCGCTGATGCGGTGATCCATACCGCCTTCGACCATGACTTCCACCATTTTGTGGAAAGCTGTGAAAAGGATCGGCGGGTGATTCAGGCCATGGGCGAGGTGCTGAAAGGCAGCGCACGCCCCCTGCTTATTACGTCCGGAACCGGGATGGGCAATGATGGCCCGATGCATCCTGCTGAGACAGAGCAGCGCCTCCATGACCATGCTAATCCGCGCATTGCGACGGAGAGAGAGGCTAACGCCCTGCTCGCCGCGGACGTTAACGTGCGGTTGGTATGCCTGCCGCAGGTACACGACACGACTCGCCAGGGATTGATTACCTGGTATATTCAGCACGCGCTGGAAAAAGGCGCCGTGGCCTGCATCGGCGACGGTGATAACCGCTGGTCGGCGGCGCATGTTAGCGATGTCGCCAGGCTCTACCGGCTGGTGCTGGAGCAAGGGGCAGGCGGCCACCGTTACCACGCGGTCGCTGAGGAAGAGGTGCTGATGCGCGAGATTGCGCTGACGGTTGCCGACAAGCTCAACCTGCCGCAGCTTTCGCTTTCCGCCGGGGAAGCACAGGCGCATTTTGGCTGGTTTGCGATATTCGCCGGCATGTCGTTGCGTTCATCATCCGTCTGGACGCGCCGGAAGTTGAACTGGCAGCCAGTCGGCCCAGGCTTGCTTGAAGATCTGCGCGCGATGGATTACCAAAACGTCTTTGCGCGGCCATAGGCCAGACGCTTCTGCTTCGCCGCGGCGGAGCAGAATTGCTTTCCTCATGATGAATGGGATACATTCCCCCTTTCGCCTTTTCAATGGGTTAGGGTGTAATGAGTAAGCAAAAAGCCACGCTGATCGGTCTTGTCGCCATATTATTGTGGAGCACGATGGTCGGACTGATACGGGCCGTGAGTGAAGGACTGGGGCCGGTAGGCGGCGCGGCGATGATTTATACGCTAAGCGGCCTGCTGCTGGTATTTACCGTAGGCTTCCCGGATATTCGCCGTTTTCCGCGCGGCTATTTGATTGGCGGCAGCGTGTTATTTGTCTGCTATGAACTTTGTCTTGCGCTATCGCTCGGTTATGCGGCTACGCGTCAACAGGCCATTGAGGTGGGGATGGTCAATTATCTCTGGCCCAGCCTGACCATTTTATTCGCCATTTTGTTTAACGGCCAGAAAACCACTCTGTGGGTGATCCCGGGGCTGGTGCTGGCGGTGGCGGGCGTGAGCTGGGTGCTGGGTGGCGACCAGGGGATTAATCTGGCCGATATCAGCCGCAATGTTCTTTCCAGCCCGCTTAGCTATCTTCTGGCTTTTTCAGGGGCATTTATCTGGGCGGCTTACTGTACCGTGACCAGTAAATATGCCCGTGGGGCGAACGGCATCACCCTGTTTATTTTGCTAACGGCGGCCACGCTGTGGGTTAAATTTGCCCTTAGCGAACAGCCGCCGATGCAGTTCAGCCTGCCGGTTATTATTAAGCTTGCTTTAACCGCCGTGGCGCTGGGCTTTGGCTATGCCGCGTGGAATACCGGCATTCTGCATGGCCACGTCGCGGTGCTGGCCGCCGCCTCCTATTTCACGCCGGTTCTCTCCTCCGCGCTGGCGGCAGCGGTACTGAGCGCCCCGCTCTCTTTTTCGTTCTGGCAGGGGGCATTTATGGTCTGCGCGGGTTCATTGCTGTGCTGGTGGGCGACGCGCCGCCAGTGATTGTCGATTGCTCAAATTGTTCATTTGAACTAAAATTTTAATCAAATGAACATGAGGAGGGAAGTGATGCAACTGTTCACCCCTGGCGCACGCGCTGTGCCGCACGATCTGCTGACTATGCTGGGTTTACCTGCTACCGCGATTGCAGCTCACGATACTATTAGCGCAGGTTTAAGCGCGAGTGTGTTACGTGAAATAGCGGACGCAGTCGAACTCGACGAAGCCGCGCTTTGCCGAATGGCAGGCATTGACCGTAATACTTACAGCCGCCGCATCAATAGTCACGAAAAACGGTTTTCGCCGGAACAGAGCGCACGGGTCTATACCCTTGCTCGGGTAATCAGCGCCGCGCGCCAACTTTTTGATAACGATAGCGTCCGTATGGCCCGTTGGATCAACAAGCCTGCCAAAGGACTCGGAGGCAAAAAACCTGCAGAGTTACTTTCTACCCCTGCGGGTGCGGAGGCAGTATTAATGTTGATTGGGCGTCTGGAGCACGGAGTAATTAGCTAATGGAGCGCGTCACTTTCTGGCGGCTGGTCAAAGATCGTTATGCTGCGACAGCATTTGATGGATATGGCGCAAGGACGTTTGGCGGCCGCTGGAACTCTCCGGGCCATGAGTGTGTGTACCTTGGTTCCTCGAAAGCGCTTTGTGTTCTGGAAACTCTCGTCCATCTGGAGATAGAGGACATTTCTCAGGGATACTGCTTTTTAACAGTGCAGGTGCCGCCGAATCTTATCGCAACGCTTGATTTGACCGCTCTGCCTGCGGACTGGCAGGCCGATCCTCCCTCTTTTTCTACGCAGCAAATTGGTGATGACTGGCTTGCTTCCAGGGAAAACGGGTTGATCTTACGTGTCCCAAGCACCCTGACGGGTGAGTGGAACGCCTTGTTTAACCCGCAGCACCCCCTTGCAAAAAGCGTACTTAAGAGCGTTAAAACGGAACCCTTTACCCTCGATCCCCGATTTAGTCGACTCTGCTAGCCGCGCTTTAAAACCCGGCCATCACCCTCTCCAGTTGCTGCACGCTAAACCCGTACTGCGGATCGTCCACCCCAAGCCCGAAGCGCTGCTGCATAGCGTCATAGAGCGCGCGGGCATCCGGCAGTATCTCCTCCTGAACCACATGGCCATCGCGCCAGTGGGTGAAGTGATAATTGGTCAGCGTCAGCTTGCCGCCGTCGGACAGATGGCGACACATCAGCAGATGGTGGCGAAAATGCGACTGCGGCCAGTGGGCGGAGTGGAAATTACCCATCACAAAATCGGCCTGATACTGGGCGCCCATCTCAAACTGGTACATCGACTGCCAGCGGTCATGGTGGCGAAACTGTAACACCCAGTCAGGCCCGGCCTGCTCCAGCCGGTAGAGTCCGTGCGGGGTGGACTGTTCAATGTGCGGCTGTAAGCGAACGGGCGCGGTCAGTGTCTGGCCGCCAAAACCGACATCGGCAATCCACTGTTCGCCCTGTAGCTCGACTAACAGCAGGCGATGCGTGCGCGGCGGCATCTGCGGCGGGTTAGCAAGCACCACGCGGCCCAGCAGGCTACGCACCTTAAACCCTGTCTCGCGCAGCGCCCGTTCGAACAGACCATTTTGCTCAAAACAGTAGCCGCCGCGCCGGGCAAGCACCAGCTTGTTGAAAATAGCCTCATCGCTGAGTTCAATTTCACGCGGGAGCACAACATCGATATTTTCAAACGGAATGGCGCTGTTATGCAGCAAATGCAGCTGGCGCAGCGTCTCCAGATTGACGGCGGGGGTTGAGGTGTAGTGAATACGGGCGAAATACGCGTCCAGAAAAGGGGACATAACCAGCTCCTGCGATTGATGTCCCTCAGTTATAACGTATTTTTTTACGGGCACAGGCGATTTTGTGCCCTTTCATTTAACGTCGCGCGCTACGCTGCATTATCGCCAGCGCGGTAAGCATCAGGGCCAGCCCCGTCACCAGCGTGAGCGTCGCCATCGCCATACCCTGCCCCACCGATCCCTGTTCAAACTGTCGCCAGATAAAGACCGCGACGGTTTGCGTTCCCGCCGGCGCAAGCAGCAGCGAGGTCACCAGCTCCCTTGATGCAATGGCGAACACCATCAGCATGGCGGCGAGTAGCGCCGGAAAAACCAGCGGCAGCACGATAAAACGTAAAGCCTGCATCGCGCTTGCGCCATGCACCCGCGCGGCAGGTTCAAGGTTGCCGCCAAGCTGACGCAGCGCGCTGCCAACGTAGCGCACCGGCCAGGGCAGAAGCAGGCAGCAGTAGGAGAGCAGCAAAATAGCCCAGCTGTTATAAGGCGTTACGGGCCAGAAACTCCGGTTCCACAGCAAAATCAGCCCCACCCCCACCACAATACCGGGCAGCGCGGCGGGCATCAGCGAGAGGGCGTCTATCACGCCGCGTCCCCGAATACGTTGCACCACCACCAGCCAGGCGGCGAGCAGGCCTACCGTGCCGGTAATCAGCGCGGACGCCAGCGCCAGCGACAGGCTGGTTCCCAGCGCCGACAGGGCATCTCCCTGCTGCGCAAAGAGCGCCGCATAGTGTGCAATCGTTGCATTATTCAGCGACAGGCCGCCGGAGAGCGTTGACATCACGCCCGTCACCGCCATTGATAACCCCGGTACGCCGACCGCCACAAACCCCACCGTCGCCATCACCGCCACCACAGGGAGAGTCATAGCGCCCAGCGTCGCCCCGCTGTTTTCAGCGGGCTTGCCCGTCACGCTGGTGACATCGCGCCCCCCCGTCAGCCTGCCCTGCAACCACCATGCGCTCAGCGCAATAGCGATCAGAATCAGCGACAGCATCGACGCGCCAGGCAGATCGATGGGCCAGTCGGCAAGTTTCTTTTCAATGCCGACCGTCAGCATCACCACCCCGGAACGGCTTCCCAGCGCGGCGGGCACGCCGTACTCCTCTATTGCCAGGGTGAAGGCCAGCAGCATGCCGGCCGCCAGCGACGGCGAGAGCATGGGCAGCGTCACGTGGAAAAAAGCCCGCCACGGACTCGCGCCATGCACCCTGGCGACCAGCGCCAGCCGCTGCCCGCTGGCAAGCAGGCTGCGCGATACCGCAAAGTAAACCACCGGGAAAATGTTGAGCGTCATCACCAGCACGATGCCGCTTTTGCTGAACAGCAGCGTATTAAGATCAAAACCCACAAGCTGCGCCAGATAGCCGTTGGTTTGTAGTACCAGCATCCAGGAAAGCGCCGCAATGTAGGGCGGCGTCAGAAAGGGAACCAGAAACAGCAGATCCCACAGGCGCGCCAGCGGCAGGTTAAACAGCCCGCGGGCCACGCCAAGCGGCAGGCCGATGCAGGCGCTCAGTAACGCTACGCCCGCGGCGATTTGCAGCGTGCCGCCAAACATCGCCAGCAGCTGCGGGTCGGCAAAAAGCATCGGCACGGATGTGAACGCCCCCGCCAGCGAACCCGCGCTGAACTGGGGAAAGACGGCCTGCAGTACGATAAACAGCAGCGGCAGCGCCACCAGAACGGTCAGCGCCAGCATAGTCGAAAACGAAATCAGTCTTTGATTCACAGCGAATGTCCACAAGACGGGGGCTTCCCCGATGGTCGGGGAAGCCCCGGACGCAGCTCACGCCTTGTCCGGGTTAAAAAGCCAGCGCGTTTATTGCGTAAAGAGCGTATTGAAGCGCTTGAGCACATCGGCGCGTTCGCTGGTGCCGTCATTTTTAGTGGGGAGAATTTTCAGCTCGGTAAACAGCGGACGTTTGGCCTCAACGTCACCGCGGGCGGGCATCAGCCAGGCGTCAGCGACCAGCTTCTGTCCTTCCGGCGACAGCACATAATCAATGAACGCTTTGGCATCCGCTGCATGCTGTGTGGTTTTGAGGATCATCATCGGGCGCGGCGCAATCACCGTACCGCTGGCCGGGAAGATCACTTTAAGCGATTCCCCCTGCTCAATATTGCCGTATGTGACATAGTCAACGGCACCGAATACCGCCGCTTTCGCTCCCTGCATAACGGGCGTAACGGCCTGCGCATTCGGGCCGCTCACGACCATACCGTTTTTCTTGAGTTCATCGAACAGCGCCCAGGCGTTATCACCCATTCCATTTTGCAGACCGATCAGCAGATCCAGCGATGCGCCGGAGAGCGCCGGGTCCGGGGTGGTAACTTTATCTTTAAAGGCTGGCGCGGTTAAATCCTGCCACTCTTTGGGTTCCGGGGTACCGCTTTTGGTATTCCAGACGATCCCCAGCGCAGAGATGCCCTGCGCCACATAATCCGCGCTTTTCAGCGATGAGGGCACCTGGGCGGCGTTAGCGCTCTGGTACGGCAGCAGCCAGCCGCGGTTATGCAGATCTTCGGCGGTATCCCAGGAGGCGGAGATCAGAATATCCGCCTGCGGATTGGCCTGTTCTGCCTCCAGGCGGGCCATCACTTTTCCGGTAGTCGCCTGAAAGATATTCACCTTCACGCCGGTCTGTTTCTCAAAGCCGCTGGCAAGCCCTTTAGCGAGCGAGCCCGGCCCGGCGGTATAGACGGTGAGCGCATGGGCGCTGGAGAGAGAGGCAAACGATAACGCCATGGCTAACGCAACTCCTTTTTTCGACAATGTCATGCAATTTCCCCTGAGGATGGTGTAACGGAACGAATAGCGTCTACCCGTCCGGCAGACAGATGAACAATGTGGTCGGCGAGAATTTCCGCTTCACGGCGGTCATGGGTGACATAGACGGCGGTAATCGCCAGCTGACGCAGCAGCAGCGCCATATCGCGGCAGAGGGTTTCCCGCAGCTCGCTGTCCAGATTAGAGAGCGGTTCGTCGAACAGCAGCACGCGAGGCTCAGCGACAATTGCCCGCGCCAGCGCCACGCGCTGCTGCTGGCCGCCGGAAAGCCCGGCCGGTTTCCGTTTGCTGAATTCACCCAGCCCGACGCGTTCGAGGGCGCGCCTGACGCGGCTTTCCCGTTCATCATGCGCGACCCGGCGCATCTTTAAAGGAAAAGCGACATTCTCTTCTACCGTCATATGCGGCCACAGGGCGTAATCCTGAAAGACCATTCCGATGTCCCGCGATTCCGGGGCCATCGCCCATCCGGCTTTCGCCACCAGACGCGAACCGAAGGAGATAGTGCCGTCGGCAGGCTGGGTGAGCCCGGCAAGCAGCCTGAGTAATGTACTTTTGCCGCAGCCGGAGGGGCCGAGCAGCGCCACAATAGCGCCTGCGGGAATATGGAGATCGAGCTGGTTAAGCACGCGGTGATCGCCGAAGGCGTAAGAGACGCCAGCAAGGCGGATTTCAGTAGACGCGTCCATGTACGCCCCCTTTTAGCAAGGCGTCATCATGGCCCGTGGTCTGCATCCAACGGGGCGCGTCCACCTGCACGAAAGTCAGGGGAGCAAACATATTGTTATCCTCTTTGGGATTTGATGGCGCTGACTATAGGCAGTGAATGTGACGAAACAATTACGGAAATGTTGCGGCTTGATTTATAAAGAAGATGGTTAACGCTTAGAGAAGGTCTTTCATGTTTTCCTTAATAAAAAAAGGTGATTAAGTGCGCATTGCGACGATCACAAATTTTGCCTATATCGCCACGGTAGTTTTAACGCTCTCCTCCGGCATCGCGCTGTTTATGGCCTCCAACGCGGAGCGTGCCGAGCGGGAAGCTATTGCCCACAGCCGCGTTTTCGATGCGCTAAGTGATGAACTGGAAAAAGAAGCTTTTGCGCTGACCGATCTGGTGCGCGAGGCGGTTATCAAGCAGCGCCCGGAAGATATCCAGGCCTGGCGGCAGAAGCTGCAGCAGGATATCAAACTGGAAGACCAGCTCATCCGGCTGCGGGATCGGAAAGCCACGACCGAAGAAGTGCTTATCCTGCGTGACGGCATAAAGATGCTGGATACCTTAGAAGATGAACAGCAGGCGGCGATTGCTGCGGTTGAGGCTGGCAACGCCCGCGAAGCGGTAGAGCTTGTTTTTGGCCAGCAGTACGAAGAACAGCTCGATCAGGCGGAATATCGCTTCAACCATTTCCGTAGCCTCACGGATCAGCGCACCGACAAAGCCGTTGCCGAAGCAACCGCGCTATCGCAAAAGCTGCGTACCCTTTCAGAAATTATGGTCGGCCTGACCGCCCTGCTCTTCTTATTCGTGCTGGGGTTTATTATCAAACACCGCATTCTGCGCCCGGTGGTGACCTTAAGCGATGTGGTTAACCGCCTGGCCAGTCAGGATTACGCCGTGGAAACACCGGTGCTGGCGCAGGTGGATGAAATTGGCGATATGGCACAGGCCATCCATATCTTTCGTGAAAATGGTCTCGCCCGCCAGCGCCTCGAACAGGAGCGCGACGCAGAGTGGGCCTGCCGCACCCTGCTGGCAAGAATGAGCCAGCGCCTGCAAGGCTGCGATTCGCACAGCGCCATTATTCGAGTGGTGAGCCGCTTTGCGCCGCAGATAATCCCCGAGATGGGCGGGCGGCTCTATATCCTCGATACCCAGAAAAACCGGATGAAGTGTAGCGCCCGCTGGCTACTGCCTCCCGGCGATGAAACCACCTTTCCCCCGGAGAGCTGCTGGGCGTTAAAACGCGGCCAGCTGCACTGCCCCTCACGGGATACGGTAGATATGCCCTGCGAACACCTGCCGCCGGAGATTGCTATCAGGGCAATTTGCGTGCCGCTGATTGCGCAAAATAAGACCATCGGCCTGCTGACCTTTGATAACGCGGCGGAAAAAGAGCCGCCGTACGCCTACCTGGAGCTGATGGCGGAAACCATCGCTCTGGCGCTGGCTAACCAGATGCTGCGCGATACCCTGACGGAGAAAGCCACCCACGATCCGCTTACCGGGCTGCGTAACCGCCATAACCTGGATGAGACGCTACGCGCGCTGGTTGAGCAGGCGATGGCGAACAACAGTTGCCTGAGCTGCCTGATGCTGGACATCGACTACTTCAAAAAACTCAATGATAACTATGGTCATGAGGCGGGTGATAAAGTCCTGCGCGAGGTTGCGCGCATTTTGCAGGAGACCGCTGGCGAGAACGGCATCGCGTTTCGCTACGGGGGTGAAGAGTTTTTGATAATTTTGCCCGATACCACGGAAGCCGCGGCCAGAACCCTTGCCGAACAGCTGCTGCGCAATGTGCTGGCGCACCGGATCTTCTATGAATCGCAGGACTTAGGCCAGGTGTCCGTCTCTATCGGCCTGGCGACCTGGCCGCAGCACGCCAGGGCGACTAATCTGATCAGAGCGGCAGACCTGGCGCTCTATATGGCGAAAGAACAGGGTCGCGGGCAGATTGTTATCGCCCGCAACGTCGGTACCCCGTCCCTTTAGCCTGCGGATTTTGCGAACTGTTTGAGGAAGCGTTATGAACTTTTTTCGTCCCGTTGCGCTGGAGCACGCCAGCCGCCTGTTAAATCACGGCCCGACAGTGCTCATCACCAGCCGTGACGAAAGCGTTGACCGCCGCAATGTGATGGCTGCGGCGTGGTCGATGCCCGTCGAATTTTCGCCGCCCCGGATTGCGATAGTGGTGGATAAAAGCGCCTGGTCGCGGGAGTTAATTGAGCGCAGCGGCATATTTGGTATTGTCGTGCCGGGCGTGGCGGCCGCCAACTGGACATATGCCGTCGGCAGCGTGACCGGCCGCGATGAAGATAAATTCAACTGCTACGGTATCCCGGCATTTGCCGGCCCGGTGCTGGGCCTGCCGGTTATTGAAGAGAAGTGCCTGGCGTGGATGGAGTGTCGCCTGCTTCCCCCTACCGCCGCCCAGGAGAAATATGACACCCTGTTTGGCGAAGTGCTCAGCGCCGCCGCCGATGAGCGGGCTTTCAGCAACGGGCGCTGGCATTTCGACGATACCGAACTGCGAACGTTACATCATCTGGGCGGCGGGAATTTTGTCGCCAGCGGAAGCGAAATTAAAGCCCCCTCCTGACGGCATCCCGGATACGGCTCTTTGTGGTAACCCGGATAAGCGAAGCGCATCCGGGCTAACACGGCTTATTCGCTATAGCCCGGCTTTTTAATCAGCGAATCCAGCTGGGGCGCGATCTCTTTATCCCATACCTGGTTCTTCCACTCTTCGGGCTGCACCATATTGAGCGCAACGCTGATGGTACGTTCTGTGCTTCCCGGCAAATGGCGCATAAGCGTCTGCGCAATATCGTCAGCCAGGGCCTGTTTCTGCGCTTCACTGAGTTCCCGGGGGTAACATTTAATATCAACGTGCGGCATGGTGTGCTCCTTTATGATTGGGCTTTTACCCTATCACAACCCAAACGCGCTGATGATTAAATAATATCGTTGCTGCGCAGCACGTTACGCAGGGAGGGTAGCCCACAAACCGCATCCGCAATGGCCGACATCTTCGGCGCGTTTTGCGCAAACCATCCCTGTCGTGGCCCCCAGGTGCGCATAACGCAAATATAGATATCCAGCAGGGTTAACTGCTCACCAAAAGCCCAGGGCGCGGCCTGCAACTGCTTATCGAGCCACAGATAAAGTGTTTTACGGTATGCCACGCAGCGCTCGCGCAGCTGCTCTGGCGCATCGGGAGCAAAGCGCTCAGGATAATCGGCATAGGTAAAGGTGGGATACACATTGGCGACCAGCCAGACCAGCAAGC
>NZ_HE578945.1:1134316-1147084 GCF_000321045.1 Phytobacter massiliensis JC163 | reverse complement strand
TACACATTGGCGACCAGCCAGACCAGCAAGCGCCAGAACTGCTCTCGCTCCGGCGTGCCGACGGGGGGCGCAAGATCCGGGCGCTTATCCAGGATCATCAGAGCGATAGCGGCGGTCTCTGTCATCACGCTGCCGTCATCAAGCTGTAATGTCGGCACCTGACACAACGGGTTAATGCTGCGCAATCTCTCCTGCTGTGGACCGGGCTTATCAAAACCGTCAACGTTGTCGAACTGATAGGGAATTTCTGCCAGGGTTAGCATCAGTTCACTGATGGCCGAGCCCCAGCCGGGCGCGCCGTAGACCGTGATCATAAACGTACCTCTCTTGCGGGTGAGCGTTAAGTTTATGCCAGACTGGCCAGAAAAGCCTCGGCCTCGCGCGGGCTGTTAAGATGCACAAAGCGCACATGCTGATAATGAGGGTTGCGCATATCCGCAGCGTAGCGCTTACGGTTGCTGCGCCAGGTTTTTATTGTCCAGAGGATTATCGATTCACGGCTAAAGAATGCGCGGTGGAAACTCTCCCGATTGCCGGTGCCTGGCCACAGTTCCATCTGCCGCCAGGCACGCGTGGCGGCCCGCTTCACGGCCTGATACAGCGTGCGGGAAAAGCCATAGTCCAGCCAGACCACCAGATCGACATCCCGCCATTTGATATGCCGGGTGCGGTTATAGTTACCGTCAAGCACCCAGCCGGGACTGGCGAGCTTTTCCTCCAGCAGCGCAAACATGGCTTCATCGCTGCGCCCCTGCCAGTCAGGCAACCAGTAGAGCGTATCCATTTCGATACAGGGAACGTTGAGCTTTGCCGCCAGCCGTCTGGAGAAGGTGGACTTACCGCTGCCGCTGGTGCCGATGACATTAATTTTCATGGTCAGGCGGAGCCTCTTTCAACCAGATGAAAGCCGATATCCACGATGGTTTCGTCCGGCTCGATACCTTCAATCCGGTCAGCCAGCAGCGTGGCGGCCCGGTAACCAATGATATGCCGGTCGACGCTAACCGTGGTGATAGCAGGCCAGGTATCAGCGGCAAAATCAAGATCGCCAAACCCCATGACGGCCAGATCCTGCGGAACGCGCATACCGCACGCCTGCGCTTCAACTATCGCCCCTTGCGCCAGGGTATCGGAACTGCAAACGATCACGTCAAACTCGCCCTTTTTCAGCAGTTCGCGCAGCCCCGCGCGACCGGCGGCAAAACGGGCCGGCAGCGCGACATCAACCGACGCGGGAGCAAGGAGTCCATGGCGCGCCAGCCCATCGCAGACGCCGTTTTTACGCAGCGCCGCGCGGTTGTCCACCGTCCATAACAGACCAGGCCGACGATACCCCTTGCGCCACAGATAATCCGCCGTGGCCTCCCCGACTCGCTCATGGGAAAAGCCGACCAGCATATCCAGCGGCGTGGGCGTTAAATCCCAGATTTCCACTACCGGAACGCTGGCATTCAGGATCACGCGTTTTAGCTCGGTGGAGTGATGAATCCCCGTCAGGACAATGCCGTCAGGCCGTCTTGATAACAGGGTGGCCACCAGTTCCGCTTCGGCCTGTTGAGCATAACCCGCCACGCACAGCAGCATGTGGTAGCCGCGTGCCGCCAGCTCATCGCTGATGGCCTGAATAGTGTCGACAAACATACTGTTGTTGATTTGCGGCACCACCACCGCAATCAGTTTGCTGCGCCTGGAAGCGAGTCCCCCCGCCAGCGCATTGGGGATATACCCTGTCGCTTTCACTGCCGCCAGCACCTTTTCGACGGTTTTAGGCCGCACCTTCTGCGGCGTATTCAACGCCCTGCTGACGGTCATAGAGGAGAGACCCGCGGCGCGGGCGACATCTTCAAGGGTGGGCACGCGCGGCGGCGCGGGACGAGAGCTTTTCGACATGGTTACTCACAACAGTCAGTTTATGACAGAAGTATACGCGTTTTGTTAGTTTTGACGGCACGGCGTCTATCATCGCGCAGATCGTTCAAAATCAGCAAGTTACTTTAACTCCTCCAGCGGAAATGTTATCGCTATCATTTTTTATTTCAAAGAGCACTGCTTCATCAATGGCTGATAAAGTGTGATCAGTAAGCCAATTTACCAACAAAGCAGTAGCAGGCGGCTAAAATCTCCATTAAAAATGTTAGCGCAAACATTTTATACCTAACAGGAGCCGATTATGACCGTAAGTGCCAATTCTGATGCCGTTACCTATGCCAAAGCGCAAGGGGTAAAAACCGCCGCCGAAACGGGGGATCGTATTGAATGGGTCAAATTGTCGCTGGCGTTTTTACCGCTGGCGACCCCCGTCAGCGATGCGAAAGTGTTAACGGGCCGCCAGAAGCCCCTTACCGAAGTGGCGATCATCATTGCTGAAATCCGCAGCCGCGACGGTTTTGAAGGTGTGGGTTTTAGCTATTCCAAGCGTGCGGGCGGCCAGGGGATTTACGCCCACGCCAAAGAGATTGCCGATAACCTGCTGGGGGAAGATCCCAATGATATTGATAAGATTTACAGCAAGCTGCTGTGGGCTGGCGCCTCCGTCGGGCGCAGCGGGATGGCGGTGCAGGCTATCTCCCCTATCGATATCGCCCTCTGGGATATGAAAGCAAAACGCGCGGGCCTGCCGCTGGCGAAGCTGCTTGGCGCCCACCGTGATTCAGTACAGTGTTACAACACCTCCGGCGGCTTTTTACATACTCCGCTGGACCAGGTGCTGAAAAACGTGGTGATTTCCCGGGAAAATGGCATCGGCGGCATCAAACTCAAAGTTGGCCAGCCGGACACTAAAGAGGATATCCGCCGGCTGACCGCCGTGCGCGAAGCATTAGGGGATGATTTCCCGCTGATGGTCGATGCCAACCAGCAGTGGGATCGCGAGACCGCCATTCGTATGGGCCGCAAGATGGAACAGTTCAATCTTATCTGGATTGAAGAGCCGCTGGACGCCTACGATGTGGAAGGCCATGCCCAGCTGGCCGCCGCGCTGGACACCCCTATCGCCACGGGGGAAATGCTCACCAGCTTCCGCGAGCACGAACAGCTGATCCTTGGCAATGCCAGCGATTTTGTTCAGCCGGACGCCCCGCGCGTGGGCGGTATCTCGCCGTTCCTGAAAATCATGGATCTGGCGGCGAAACATGGTCGCAAGCTGGCGCCGCACTTTGCGATGGAAGTCCATCTGCATCTCTCTGCCGCCTACCCGCTGGAGCCGTGGCTGGAGCATTTTGAGTGGCTCAATCCGTTGTTCAATGAGCAGCTCGAACTGCGCGACGGACGGATGTACATCTCTGACCGCCACGGTCTTGGCTTTACGCTCAGCGAGCAGGCCCGTGCCTGGACACAGCTGAGCTGCGAATTTGGTAAGCGTCCTTAATTAACGCGACGGGCGGGAATATCCCGTCCGCAAAGCATGTGAGTCTGGCGGGTTTCGCCACGCTGTTTGGTCACCCTGTACTCCCGACGAAGCAGCGTTTTTTATTCTGTTGCCGATACAGCCCTGCATTTCCGTATCTGCCGTTATTTCATTGGGCTTTCCGGCTGCGCCTTAAAATAAGCTCCTTATAAAGGAATGAATAATGAATAATGTCATTAAGCGCACCAATGTGCGTTACGGTATTCTTGTATTTTTATTTCTCGCAACCGTTTTTAATTATGCCGACCGCGCGACGCTGTCTGTTGTCGCGCCAATTATGAGTAAAGAGCTGGGTTTCGAACCCGAAGCGCTCGGCCTCGCCTTTTCCGCTTTTGGTATTTCATATGTCATTATGCAGATCCCCGGCGGCTGGCTGCTGGATAAGTACGGCTCGCGGTTAGTCTATGGCTGCGCCCTCATAGGCTGGTCGGTAGTCACGATGTTTCAGGGCACTATCTTTCTGTATGCCAGCCCGCTGATTGTGCTGCTGGTGCTGCGCCTGTTAATGGGCGCGATTGAAGCCCCTGCCTTTCCGGCCAACAGCCGCCTTAGCGTACAGTGGTTTCCTAATAAAGAGCGCGGCTTCGTAACCGCGGTATATCAGGCCGCGCAATATATTTCATTAGGTATTGTCACGCCGCTCATGACCATTATTCTGCACAATTTAAGCTGGCACTATGTTTTTTATTATATTGGCGCAATCGGGGTTATTCTCGGCATCGTCTGGCTGGCTAAAATTCGCGATCCGTTACAGCATAAGAAAATTAACCAGCAGGAGCTGGACTATATCCGCGAAGGCGGCGGCGAGCCGGAACTGGGGAGCAAAAAAAGCGCGACGAAAATCACTCTGGCGCAGATTAAAAGCGTCTGTGTTAATCGCATGATGATTGGCGTCTATATCGGGCAGTTCTGCGTGACCTCCATCACCTGGTTTTTCCTGACCTGGTTCCCTACCTATCTTTATCAGGCGAAAGGCATGTCGATTCTGAAAGTCGGCTTCGTTGCCAGTATTCCGGCTATCGCAGGCTTTATTGGCGGATTGCTGGGCGGGGTCTTCTCTGACTGGCTGTTGAAACGCGGCTACAGCCTGACCACCGCGCGCAAATTCCCGGTTATCTGCGGCATGCTGCTCTCATGCGTGATCGTCGTGGCAAACTATACCAGCTCTGAGGTGGTGGTTATCGCCGCGATGAGCCTGGCGTTCTTCTCCAAGGGCTTCGGCAACCTGGGGTGGTGCGTGCTAAGCGATACCTCGCCTAAAGAGGTGCTGGGTATTGCGGGCGGCGTCTTTAATATGTGCGGTAATCTCGCCAGTATTATTACCCCGCTGGTGATTGGCATGATCCTCGCCCATACCCAATCTTTCGACTACGCCATTCTGTATGTCGGGTCGATGGGCGTGATTGGCCTGTTCTCCTATCTGTTTATTGTCGGGTCGCTGGAGCGCATAACGCTTTCGCCATCGGCTGCCTGAACGTAAATGCGCAATGGCTCTGTTTACCTGGGTGTAACAGAGCCGTTTTATCCCCTCTTCCCACCTCATTTTTTCCTCTGGTATCTTTTGCGTCGTCAAAAATTTGCGGGTAGGATGCTGCGCCATGCTCCTGATCTATTCATACGAAGAATGATGAAAAGACAGAGCACTTTCCCGGCGGAGCAATCGATTGTATCGCCGCAGCCGGGCGCAACATTTCAGGCCCTTAATCGATGGGTTGGACAGGAAAACGGGTAACACAATGAACACAACCGATAACAACGCGGCGGAGCAGCAGGCCGCGAAACGACGCTGGCTAAACTCCCACGAAGAGGGCTATCACAAGGCAATGGGCAACCGCCAGTTGCAGATGATAGCCATAGGCGGCGCGATTGGCACCGGGCTTTTCTTAGGCGCGGGCGCGCGCCTGCAGATGGCGGGGCCGTCGCTGGCTATCGTCTATCTGGTTTGCGGTATCTTCTCTTTCTTTATTCTTCGCGCGCTGGGTGAGCTGGTATTACACCGCCCTTCGAGCGGCAGCTTCGTCTCCTATGCCCGCGAGTTTCTGGGCGAGAAGGCAGCGTTTGTCGCAGGCTGGATGTATTTTGTTAACTGGGCGATGACCGGCATTGTCGATATCACCGCCGTCGCGCTGTATATGCACTACTGGGGCGCTTTTGGCGATGTGCCGCAATGGGTCTTCGCCCTTGGCGCGCTGGCTATTGTCGGCACGATGAACATGATCGGCGTGAAATGGTTTGCCGAGATGGAGTTCTGGTTTGCGCTGGTAAAAGTGCTCGCTATCGTCGCCTTCCTGGTGGTGGGCTCCATTTTCCTTGGCTCCGGCAAACCGCTGGACGGCAACGAAACCGGTTTTCACCTCATCACCGATAACGGCGGCTTCTTCCCCCACGGGCTGCTGCCCGCGCTGGTGCTGATCCAGGGCGTGGTGTTCGCGTTTGCCTCGATTGAGTTTGTCGGTACGGCGGCGGGTGAATGCAAAGATCCGGAAAAAACGGTACCGAAAGCGATTAACAGCGTCATCTGGCGTATCGGCCTTTTTTATGTCGGCTCCGTGGTGCTGCTGGTCCTGCTGCTGCCGTGGACGGCCTATCAGCCAGGGCAGAGCCCGTTTGTTACCTTCTTCTCTAAACTGGGCGTGCCCTATATGGGCGACGTGATGAACATCGTGGTGCTGACCGCCGCGCTGTCGAGTCTCAACTCCGGCCTGTACTGCACCGGGCGTATCCTGCGCTCGATGTCGATGGGTGGTTCCGCACCGAAGTTCATGTCAAAAATGAGCCAGCAGCACGTGCCTTACGCCGGGATTCTGGCGACGCTGGCGGTCTATGTGGTTGGCGTGTTCCTGAACTATCTGGTTCCGGCGCAGGTATTCGAGATCGTACTGAATGAAGCCTCGCTGGGCATTATCGCCTCCTGGGCTTTTATCGTTATCTGCCAGATGCGCCTGCGCAAAGCGGTTAAAGAGGGTAAAGCCGCAGAGGTCAGCTTCCGCCTGCCGGGCGCGCCCTTTACCTCGTGGCTCACGCTGCTGTTTTTATTCAGCGTACTGGTGCTGATGGCGTTTGACTATCCTAACGGCACCTACACCATCGCCTCCATTCCGCTACTGGCGGTATTGCTGGTTGCCGGCTGGTATGGGGTACGTAAACGGGTAGCGGCGATTCACAGCACCGCCCCGGTGAGCGGACAGGCTCCGGCACTGGAAGAAAAGACGGTGAAATAACGGTGAACCCGGATGCGGCTGAGTGCCTTATCCGGGTTTCTTTTATGGATTCGGATTACAGCGCAATACGAATGACATCATCCGGCGCGGTCGCTTCTTTTTCTTTGCTGGATGCCTGCTTCACGCTGACAAAAAGCGTTTTGCCATCCGCCGAGAGCGCCAGGCTATTGGGATGGGTCGGTGTCTCGAACGTCTTCACCACTTTATAGGTTTTGCCGTCGATGACGCTGACTTTACCCGCTTTCCGGTGCGTAACGTATGCTTCATTACGGGTCGGGTTAAACAGTACCGCCAGCGATTCCGGCGCGGCCACTTTCTCCAGCACCTTTCCATCACGGAGGTCAACGACCAGCACCTCCGGCTGTTTCGAATCCGTGATAAAAGCACGGTGCCCTGCCGCATCCAGGCTCAGGTTAAGGAAGAAATGCGCCTTACCATCATCCAGCAGCGTCTTGCGCGACAGCACTTTGTTACTGGCGGTATCGATAGTGATCAGCTCGCCATCGCCGTTGGTGGTATAAAGCCGTTTTGCCGCAGAATCGATAGCCAGCCCGGTGCTGAATTTGCCCGTCCCGGTAATCGTGGTTTTAAGCCTGACCGATTCGCCATCCACAACCCAAATCACGCTCTCCTGACCAATGCCGGTGATGTAGACCGTATTGGTGGCTTCATCCACCGCCAGTTCTCGGGGCTGTAAAGGACGCACGGTTTCGCTGCGCTTGCGCTCATCCAGCACCAGCCGCCCTTTGACCTCGCCCGTCTTCGCATCGATGGCGGTCACCGCGCTATTGACGGTGTTGCCAAACCAGAGCGTGTCCGTCTGGTTATTGATAGCCGCGCCAAACGGTTTCAAATCATTATGAATGACCTGGGTGATTTCCAGCGAAACAGGATCGAGACGATAAACCACCCCGCCCTTATCCAGCTTGCGACTTTGCGATGTTGCCAGCCACAAAGCGTTCTCCTGTTGGCTGTAGGCCATCTCATAAGCGCCTTTGCCCACCGCTTTGCGCAGCATCTCTTCTGCGGCATGCGCCTGGAACGATCCGGCAAGTAATAACGATCCTAACAGCAGCGAGTGGCGCAGGCGCGACGGGCATAAATGACGTAAAGACATGACGACTCCCTTTGATAACAAATGTATTTCTGCTGCACAGGCTTCCATCTGGCAGGGTCATGGCCCGGCCTTTTAATTGAGAATAGCAATCATTATGGTTTCAATGTGAAGCGTAGACCAGCGTTTTTTTGCTAAATAATTTAATTAATTACCTTTTAATTAACGGAATGTGCCACTAAAGTTTTCATGGTTTGTTAAAAACATTAACATTGCTGCTGTATTTCAACTGGTTCGCTTTTACTCTGGTCAAAACATGAATATTTTCGCCCTTTCCAGAACATCGCTCCCTGCGTTGTTCATCCCGGTCATTTTTGCGCCGGCCTCCTTTGCTGCGCAAAATGAACAGACAATGATTGTCACTGCCGCCCCGCAGGTTGTTTCCGAACTCGACACCCCTGCGGCTATTAGCGTGGTAAATGGCGAAGATGTGCGTCATGCGACGCCGCAGGTCAATCTCTCCGAAACCCTGGGCAGCGTGCCGGGTTTGCAGATTCAGAACCGGCAGAACTACGCGCAGGATTTGCAGCTGTCGATTCGCGGATTCGGTTCCCGCTCCACCTATGGGGTGCGCGGCATTCGCATGTATGTCGACGGCATTCCCGCCACCATGCCGGACGGCCAGGGCCAGACATCGAATATCGATCTGACCAGCGTCGAAAGCATTGATATTCTGCGTGGCCCCTTCTCCGCGCTTTACGGTAACGCCTCCGGCGGCGTGGTGAACGTCACGACTCAAACCGGCAAGCAGCCAACGGAAATTAACGCCGAAAGCTATTACGGCAGCTTCGGCAGCTGGCGCTATAACACCAAAGCCTCCGGCGCGGTGGGTGATGGCACTCAGGCGGGCGATGTCGATTACGCCGTCTCCACCAGCCGCTTTACCACCCACGGTTACCGCGACCATAGCGGCGCGCGCAAGAATCTGGCTAACGCCAAACTGGGCGTGCGCATTGACGACGCCAGCAAGCTGACGCTGATCTTTAACAGCGTGGATATCAAAGCCAACGATCCGGGCGGGCTGACAAAAGACGAATGGCGCGACAACCCACGCCAGTCGCCCCGGGCCGATCAGTACAATACCCGTAAAACGGTGAAACAGACTCAGGCGGGTCTGCGCTATGAACGCCAGCTTAGCGCGCAGGACGACCTGAGCGTGATGATGTACGCCGGCGAACGCGAAACCACGCAGTATCAGTCCATCCCTCGCGCTCCGCAGCTTAATCCTCAGCACGCGGGGGGCGTTATCGATCTGACGCGTCATTATCAGGGTATCGATACCCGCTGGACGCACCGGGGTGAACTGGGCGTACCGGTTACCCTGACCGGCGGTCTGAATTATGAAAACATGAGCGAACAGCGCAAAGGCTATGAGAACTTTGTGCTGGCGGGCAGCACGCCGGAGTATGGCCGCAAAGGGGATCTGCGCCGTGATGAGCGTAACCTGATGTGGAACGTCGATCCCTACCTGCAAACCAGCTGGCAGCTGACGCAGCAGCTCTCTCTCGACGCAGGCGTGCGCTACAGCTCGGTCTGGTTCGACTCAAACGATCATTATGTCACCGCCGCCAACGGCGACGACAGCGGCGAGGCCAGCTATCACAAATGGCTGCCGGCAGGCTCGCTCAAGTACGCGGTAACCGACGGCTGGAATCTTTACGCGGCGGCTGGGCGCGGCTTTGAAACGCCGACCATCAACGAGCTCTCCTATCGTGCCGACGGCCAGAGCGGGCTGAATTTCAATTTAAAACCGGCCACCAACAACACCTATGAGCTGGGGAGTAAAACCCGCGTCGGCAACGGTTTGCTGACCGCGGCTGTTTTCCGTACCGATACCGATAATGAGATCGTTACCGATACCAGCAGCGGCGGGCGTACCACTTATAAGAATGCGGGCAAAACCCGTCGCCAGGGGGTAGAGCTGGGCCTCGATCAGCAATTCGCCGGCAACTGGCGGGCGAAGGTGGCATGGACCTATCTGGATGCTACCTACCGCAGCGAAGTGTGCGGTGATGGCGACTGTAATGGCAACCGCATTCCGGGCATTGCGCGTAATATGGGCTTCGCCTCGCTGGGCTACGTGCCGGAGTCAGGCTGGTACGCGGGAGCGGACGTGCGCTATATGAGCGACATCGCCGTCGACGATGAGAACAGCGCTACCGCCCCTTCATGGACCGTGGTCGGCCTTAACACCGGCTATAAGTTCATTCACAACAACTGGACAATGGATCTGTTTGGTCGGGTCGATAACCTCTTCGATCGTGATTATGTGGGTTCGGTCATCGTGAATGAATCCAACGGGCGTTATTACGAACCGGCGCCTGGCCGTAACTACGGAGTGGGTTTATCGGTCGCGTACCGCTTTGAGTAATGGTTAAATAAAGCAACGCCGCATCCGGGAATATCCCGGGTGCGTTTTGGTAGCCCGGATAAGGCGTTTAGTCGCATCCGGGAGTCCCGGTTGCGCAGTCGCTTAACCGGGCGATCGTGCAGCTAAAAGATTTTGCCCGGAGTAGCGTGAGAGGTTCATTCTGCTGAACGAATTGTCAGGACTGAAACTGCTTTTCCAGAATGATAGCGCCATCATCAATGGTGCGGCAAATAGCCTGTTCAGCGGCCTTTTCGTCTCTATTTTCCAGCGCGGTTAAAAGATCGCCATAATCATGTCCGCGGGTTAAATCCGCAGAAGACGGGTAGAGATAATTAAAGCAAGGGCCGATGCGCACCCATAATTGCTCAATGATAGCCACCAGCGTAGGCATTTCGGCATAGTGATAAACGGTAAAACGAAATACCCGATTGGACTGTAAAGTCAGCTCGGTATTGCCTGTTTTGACCGCCTCGTGAAAAGCATCGGCAAGGACACGTAATTCGTTGAGTTTACCCGGCGTCATTTTCTGGCTGGCGGCGCGCACCGCCATGGCCTCCAGGTTTTTCCGAATCAGGTTAATTTCCGTATAGCGTTCATGGCTCACAAGCGGCACCAAAAATGCCTGCGCTGGCGTTGCATTCAGCGCGCCCGCGGAAACGAGTCGCAACAAGGCTTCTCGCACAGGAGTGATACTGGTGCCTAACTGATCGGCAATTTCCTTCGTAATGAGCCGTGCGCCAGGTTTGAGCGCACCAATAATAAGCGCATTTTTCAGACTCGCCTCTACCTGCATCGTGAGACTGGTCCGCTGCGCTTTTTCCAAATCAAGCATGTTAGTGTCCTGTAGAATTTCTTATTTATTTACAGCCTGGTAGCGTGTCCGAAATCATAATTTCCTAAGGATATATTATATATACATGCCTGGTATTGGATGACGCAAAAAAGATAGAACAAAAAGTTATTTATTATGCACAACTACCAGGAACCGTTACCGATAAGGTTCGATTCCTTATGCTCGTATAATTAAAGCTGTTTTCTGGAAATTTGCACGAATTCCGAAGGCGGTTTTCACCGCCTTCGTTGATTTTATTCATCCGCCCCCACGCGAATGACAACTTTGCCGAAATTTTCACCAGCCAGCAGGCCAATAAACGCCTCCGGCGCTTTTTCCAGGCCATCCGTTATCTGTTCACGATAATGAATTTTGCCCTCTTTTACCCACGGGCCCATTTCCTGCTGGAATTCATGGATGCGGTGACCGTAATCCTGGCTGATGATAAAACCCTGCACCCGAATCCGTTTTTTCAGCAGCGTAGCCATCAACAGCGGCACACGGTCCGGCCCGTCAGGCAGTTCCGTGGCGTTGTAGCCGCTTACCAGCCCGCACAGCGGAATGCGCGCCGACGTGTTAAGCAGCGGCAACACCGCGTCAAAGACCGCGCCGCCAACGTTCTCAAAATAGATATCGATCCCCTGCGGACAGGCCGCCGCCAGCCGTTCGGCGAAGTCGTCTGCACGATGGTCAATGCAGTCGTCAAAACCCAGCACCTCCACCGCGTGACGGCACTTCTCGCTCCCGCCCGCGACGCCCACTACCCGGCACCCTTTCAGCTTGCCAATCTGCCCGACGGTGGAGCCGACAGGGCCGGTCGCTGCCGCGACCACCAGCGTTTCACCGGATTTGGGCTGGCCGATATCAAGCAGGCCCATATAGGCGGTGAAACCCGGCATGCCCAGTACGCCCAGCGCCCAGGAGGGGTGTTCCGTACTGGCTTCGAGCTTCACCAGCCCTTCGCCGCCGGAGATGTCATAATCCTGCCAGCCGCTATAGCCAAGCACCCAGTCGCCTTCCTTAAAATCAGCATGGCAGGAGCGCACTACGCGGCTCACTGTGCCGCCGCACATCACTTCGCCAATCGCCACCGGTGGGCTGTATGAGGGCGCGTCGCTCATGCGTCCGCGCATATAGGGGTCAAGAGAGAGATACACCGTGCGCAACAGTACCTGCCCCTCGCCCGGCGTGGCGACTGTATCTTCTTCAAGACGGAAGTTTTCGGCAACGGGCGCGCCTTCGGGGCGGGATGCCAGTACCCAGCGGCGGTTACGGTCGGTTTGCTGACTCATGTCGTCCTCCTGTTTCAAAAAGTTCTATTGATACTAGTCGCTGAGACAGGAGATGCCCAACCGTTACGCGCTGCCAGGGTTAAGACGCACCACCAGATAACGGCACGGCTCTGCCGTTTCATTAACAAAACGACAGTCATTGGGCGGGCCCAGCTCCAGGCAGTCCCCCGCTTTCATTTCATGGCGGGTGTCGCCTTCAACGAATACCAGTTCGCCTTCCTGGAGCCAGATAAGCTGCCGCGCCAGCGCATAGGACGAAGCGGGCATCGGAATGTCGCTGCCGGGGGGAGTTCAATCTGTACCAGATCGATAGGCAGATCGCTGCGCGGCGAGAGGTGGCGGCGCAGGTAGTGGGTTTGCGGATCGCGCCAGACCGGCTGGTCGGCGAAGCGCAGCAGCTTGCCCTCCTGCATCTCCGCCCTGGCAATGAGGGTCGACATACTGATGCCAAACGCGCCGGAGAGCCGAGCGAGCATGGTGGCCGTCGGGCTGCTCTCGCCGCGTTCAATTTTGTGGATCATGGCGCGGGAGA
>NZ_HE578945.1:1129362-1134048 GCF_000321045.1 Phytobacter massiliensis JC163 | reverse complement strand
ACTGATCCGTTGATTTATATTGTCTGAGATAGTATTCATATCGTAATACTATAGTGTACAGCTGCTGAGGTTCAACCATGAAGATTCGCCATGCCGTTAAAGAGGATTGCGCGGCCATCGCTGAAATTTACAACCATGCGGTGCTGCACACCGCCGCCATCTGGAACGATCGTACGGTTGATGTGGAAAACCGTATCGCCTGGTTTGAGGCGCGCGCGCTGGCGGGCTTTCCGGTGCTGGTCAGCGAGGAGAACGGTATCGTCACCGGTTACGCCTCGTTTGGCGACTGGCGCGCGTTTGAAGGCTTTCGCCATACGGTTGAGCACTCCGTCTATGTCCACCCCGAACACCAGGGTAAAAAGCTCGGTCAGGCGCTGATGGCGCAGCTTATCCTCGACGCGAAGCGCATCGGCAAACATGTCATGGTCGCGGGCATTGAATCGCAAAATCAGGCATCGCTGCACCTGCATGAAAAGCTGGGTTTTGTGGTCACCGCACAGATGCCGCAGGTGGGCACCAAGTTTGGCCGCTGGCTCGATCTGACCTTTATGCAACTGCAGCTTGATAACCGAACAGACCCGGACGCGCCGGCATGAACCAGTCCCTCACCCTCTGCTTCCTGATCGCCGCGGGAATTGGTCTGGTGGTGCAAAATACGCTGATGGTGAAAATCACCCAGTCCGCCTCCACCATTCTTATCGCCATGCTGCTCAATTCGCTGGTCGGTATCGTGCTGTTTGTCAGCATCCTTCTTATCAAGCATGGGGTTGCCGGTTTTAGCGAACTGGCGGCAACGGTACGCTGGTGGACGCTGATTCCGGGGCTGCTGGGGTCGTTTTTTGTCTTTGCCAGTATCAGCGGCTATCAGTACGTTGGCGCAGCGACCACCATCGCTGTGCTGGTGGCAAGCCAGCTTATCGGCGGGCTGGTCATGGATATCGTCAGAAGCCAGGGGGTGGCGCTGAAAGCATTAGTCGGGCCGGTGTGCGGCGCGGTACTGCTGGTGATTGGCGCCTGGCTGGTGGCCAGACGCCAGTTTTAGCGGTTAAAGGATCGTGCCGCCTCTGGTGAGCTGTTCACGCCGGGCTTCCATATCCTCTTTATGCTGACGACCATGATGCGCAATGGCGTTACGCAGGCGCTGCTGCTGGGCATAACGCTCCTCCCGGCTCAGCGCCGCATCGTCGCTCAGCTCAATCAACAGCTCGTTCATGTGCGCAATCACATGTTCATCAATAGCCGCGTCAACGCGGGCGCTCACCTCATCCAGATGTGACATAATCTCTCCTTTAATTGAGTTTAGCCTTCGAAAAATCGCTACCCATCAGGCTTACGCTATAGCCGCTGACGTTGCTGCGGGTGGCGTAAAAGGTTTTACCGTTGGCCAGCGTAATCCACGGCGCCTGCTGGTAGAAGATCGCCTGGGCCTGAGTATACAGCGCCGCGCGCTTCGCCGGGTCGCTGGTCAGTTTGGCTTGTTGCACTGCGCTATCATACTCTTTATCACACCAGCGTGCGGCATTCGAGCCGGTCTTAATGCTGTTGCAGCCCAGCAGCACGTCGGCGAAATTATCCGGGTCGCCGTTGTCAGACATCCAGCCATAGAGCGCCGAATCGTGCTCGCCGCGACGGATCCCCGCCAGGTATTCACCCCACTCATAAGAGACGATTTTCGCCTTGACGCCCACTTTCGCCCAGTCAGCCTGAATCATCTCCGCGATACGCCGCGAGTTAGGGTTGTACGGGCGCTGTACCGGCATCGACCACAGCGTGGTTTCGAAACCGTTCTCCAGCCCGGCCTGTTTTAACAACGCTTTGGCTTTCTGCGGGTCGAAACTGTAATCCTGCTGATCTTTGTTATAGCCCAGCATATTTGGCGGCAGCGGCGACTTAGCGACGGTGCCGGAGCCGAGGAACACCGCGTCGATAATCGCTTTTTTATCGGTGGCGTAGTTCAGCGCCTGGCGAACCAGGACATTATCAAACGGTTTTTTCTGCGTGTTAAACGCCAGATAGCCGACGTTCAGCGCATCGACGGTATGCAGCGTCAGATCCTTGTTCTTTTTGATCTGTTCAAACTGCACCGGGGCCGGGGCCGGAATAATCTGGCACTCGTTGGTTTGCAGCTTCGCCAGCCGCGTCTGTACGTCCGGGGTGATGGCAAAGATCAGGTGCTTAGTGGGCACCGCGCCGTCCCAGTAATTCGGGTTGGCGATATAGCGGATCTGCGCGTCGGTTTTATACTGCTGCAACGCATAGGGGCCGGTGCCGATGGGCCAGGTGTCCACATACTCCGGCGTCCCTTTCTTCATCATCGCGTCGGCATATTCGGCAGAGAGAATCGAGGCGAAATCCATCCCCCAGTCGGCAAGAAACGCCGCGTTCGGCTTATTCAGCACAAACTGCACGTGATAGTCGTCGACCTTCTTCACCTCTTTAATTAACTCGCCCAGACCCACGTCGTTAAAATATTCGTAATTGCCGTTAGAAACGTTGTGGTACGGATGCTTAGGGTCTTTCTGACGCATAACGGAGAAAATGACATCATCCGCATTAAAGTCGCGCGTGGGTTTAAAGTATTTGTTGCTGTTGAATTTCACTCCCTGGCGCAGAGTAAACGTATAGGTTTTCCCGTCCGGGGAGATGGTCCAGTCCGTTGCCAGCGAAGGCACCGGCGTATTTTTCACCGGGTCAAAATTGACCAGACGGTTATAAAGGGTCTGCGAACTGGCGACAAATGTCGGGCCTGAACTGGCAATCTGCGGGTTAAAGGATTCCGGCGACGCCTCTGAACAATAAACAATGGTATCCGTTTTTGCCGCCCAGGCGGCAGCGCCAGGTAATAATGTGCTCAGCGTCAGCGCGAGCAGGGTTTTCCTTGCAAACATAATATCGACCTTGTTTTATTAAGAAAGACGATCTCAGCATAGCAATCCCTCACTGACAAATAACGATTCACTATCAGGTTATTCTTATTCAGCGATATTTGCTGAATTTATCAGCAAACGTAACGTTAAACTCCAGCAGCAGTCGCCAGCCGCTCAATGGGTCGAGAATTCAACGCTTTTGCGCTCTCTTCTGCCGTTTGTTTGCGGCATCAGCGGGTACAGTAGAGGGGTGAAAAAGTCTATGGGATGAAAACGTGGCAAAAACACTCTTGCGCAGCGGCGATCTGGATGATTTTCAGGCCGTGGGCGGCGGCGGCCAGGCCGTATTTGATTCGGCACTACAAATTCGTGAAGCCCTGCGCCTGCGTAAACAACAGGCGCTGGTTGACTGTCTCGCCATACCGCAAGTCAACGATGAAGGGGACCGGGTTGACTGGTACTCCCCGATTGAAGGCCGCTCCGTTTCGTGGAAAGCCGCAGAGGAAGAGGCCCGTTTCCGGGCGCTGCGTTATCTGGAAAACACCCTCGACAGCGCTGCCACCCTCAGCCGCAAATGCCTGCAGTCACCGAAAACCGCCCAGCAACTGTTTGGCTCGCTGCTGGAGAAAGCGCTGCAGTTTCCCGGCGAAAATCACCTGTTCCTGGTTGACGGTAAACCGGTCATCACCTTCTGGGGCTTCGTCAATCTGAATGAGAGCGCCAGAGAAGATGTGCTTGCGTGTTTGCGCCAGCAGGAGACGCCTGAACCCTTTATGACCATCGTGCCGGAACCAGAGCCGGAGCCAGAAGTGCCAGCCCCTGCCCCTGTCGCCTTTAGTCAGGCGGACGAACCACTGTTAACGGCTGCTCCGCCTGTGGTTGCCGAACCGCCTAAAACAGAGCCCGCGGTTGTAGCGCCGCCCGAACCGGCCCCGGCGCAGGAGACTGCCCCCGTTAAGCGCCGCCGCTATGGCCTGTGGGCGCTACCGGTGGCCGCAGCCGTCGCAGCGGCGGTTGCCGCCCCGTTAGTGCTCAATCAGCATAGCGAATCCCCGGCACCCGTTGTCGCCAGCGAACGCCCGGCAGCGCCTGCCGCGCAGCCAGCCCCGGCGCTGGCCGTCAGCCTGCCATTAGATCAGGCGGAAGTCGTCGCTCCCGCCGCGAAAACCCCGCAGCCCGAGGCCGAGAAAGCGCCGCTGGTCATTGCCGCGATTCCCAAGGATGCGCTGGTGATGGATTCGCAGCAGGTACGCGCAGGCTCTACCCGTTTTCTCAACGGCAACTGGCGCGTGGTGATGGATGTAAAAGATCGGTCTACCGGTAAAGATGTCACGATGCGTTTTCAGATCCAGAATAATAAAGGCACGGCGCGTATCGTCCAGGGGCATAACCTCTCCTGTCGCGCCGAACTCTTTTCCGGCCTGCATGATACGGGCGTGATGATGATTAAAAGCCGCGGGACAGCGCGCTGTAACGACGGCTCCCGCTACCCGATGCCGGAAATCTCCTGTAAAGGCGGAACCAATGACGTTGCAGAGTGCAGCGCCCGCTTTGACGACAACGACACGCCCGTCGCGGTGACCTTCAGAAAAACAGGTGCCTGAGTTTATGCTGGTGAATCTTTGCGATTACAAACAAAGCGTCACGCTGATTGCTAACAGCGGCGTGCAGTTTCTTGATTTCGGTCTGACGCCGCAGGAGTCGGCCCGCAGCGGCCGCTTCGTGCGTAAAACCGCCAACGGTCCGCTGCTGCGGCTGGACTATGATGTCGCCAACGAGCGGTACACCCTGCCGTCATGGGACGGGGGCGCGGCAGAGG
>NZ_HE578945.1:1116506-1128981 GCF_000321045.1 Phytobacter massiliensis JC163 | reverse complement strand
CAGAGGCGTTAAGCCGGAGAGCACCCAGTCGCTGCACCACTCGCTGGCGGTACTGGATGGCGTCTGGCTGCCGCTGCCTTTTTTGCGTTTTAATCCGCCGCGCACGTTTGTTGAGGGGCCGGATAACTGGGCGCGGGTGCAGATCCGCAAACTCAGTGCGCCGGACGGCGCAGGCAATACCCACCGCGTCACCCTGGCGCTCGACAGCCAGATCAACGGCACCTCCCCGGCGGCCCTCGCGCCGCAGGAGAACGATATCCTCAACGGCACCCGTTTCGCGCTGGCCTGGCGCGATAACGAAGTGGCCGACTTCCTTGATCAAACCTGGGTTGATGGCTGGCTGCGCGAAGCCTTTTTACAATTTGCCCAGCACGAAGAGAACCGCAGCGAGCGCGATATCGCCCAGGCGCTGCGTGGTTTTGAATATCAGGCGCACTGGCTGAACCTGCTGACCCTGCTCGGCTCGCAGCTGGTGGTGCCGGAAGTCAAAATTGTGACCCATACGCTGAGCACGCCGGCTATCCCGGTGGATTTAATCCTCGATGTCGGCAATACCCACACCTGCGGGGTGATCATCGAAGATCACGGCGATGCCAATGACGGCCTGCGCCAGACGGCAGAGCTTTCGGTGCGTTCGCTCAGCGAGCCGCAGTATCTTAACGAGCCGCTGTTTACCAGCCGCCTTGAGTTCTCCGAAGCCCGCTTCGGCAAACAGCATTTTTCCGTAGAGAGCGGTCGTGAAGACGCCTTCGTCTGGCCCTCGATTGTTCGCGTGGGCGATGAGGCGCGCAAGCTGGCGACGCAGCGCCTGGGCACCGAAGGCAACAGCGGCATCTCCAGCCCGCGCCGCTACCTGTGGGATGAAACCCCGGTATTGCAGGACTGGCGCTTTAGCCAGATGAACAGCAAAACCCAGCGCGAACCGCTGGCGACGGCGTTCCCGCTGATGAACCTGATGAATGACGAGGGGCAGCCGCTCTATTCGCTGCCTCTGGACGAGCGCCTGCCGGTCTTCTCCCCCCAGTACAGCCGCAGCACGCTGATGACCCATATGCTCTGTGAACTGCTGGCGCAGGCGCTCGGGCAGATCAACAGCGTCGCTACCCGCCTGCGGCTGGGCTTCCCTGCCTCGCCGCGCCAGCTGCGCACTATCATCCTTACCCTGCCGTCGGCTATGCCCAAGCAGGAGCGGGAAATTTTCCGCCGCCGGATGTTTGAGGCCATCGCGCTGGTGTGGAAAGCGATGGGCTGGCATCCGCAGGATGAAGATTTCGCCAACCGCAAACAGCAGGAAAAGAGCGTCGTTCCGGTGCCGCAAATCCATATGGAGTGGGATGAAGCAAGCTGCGGCCAGCTGGTGTGGCTCTATAACGAGGCGATTTCGCGCTATGCCGGGCAAACGGAGACCTTTTTCGCCTCTCTCGCCCGCCCGGACAGGCCGGAAGCTCCCGGCGCGCAGCCAGGGCGTTCGCTGCGGGTGGCGTCCGTGGATATTGGCGGCGGCACCACCGACATGGCCATCACCCACTATCAGCTTGATGATGGCGCAGGCAGCAACGTTAAGATCACGCCGCAGCTGCTGTTCCGCGAAGGCTTTAAGGTGGCGGGGGACGATATTCTGCTCGATGTTATCCAGCGCTGCGTGCTGCCCGCGCTGCAAACCCAGCTGCAAAAAGCGGGGATTACCGATGCCGCATCGCTGCTGGCGACGCTGTTTGGCGACTCCGGGCGCTTCGACACCCAGGCCGTGCTGCGCCAGCAGACCACGCTGCAACTGTTTATGCCCGTCGGGCACGCCATTCTGGCGGCCTGGGAGGCCAGCGACATCAACGATCCGCTGGCGGGCCTGTACGCCACCTTCGGCGAACTGCTGACGCAGCTGCCGACGCGCAATGTGATCAACTATGTAAAACAGGCGATCGACCACGCCCTGCCCGCCGGTTCGCCGGAGTTTGATCTCCTGAGCGTTCCGGTACAGGTACAGTTCCGTGAACTGCAGGAGGCGATGCTGGCCGGGCAGTTTACGCTCGCCTCGCCGCTGCATGCCGTCTGTGAGGCCATTAGCCATTACTGTTGCGATGTGCTGCTGATTACCGGGCGACCGGGCTGCCTGCCCGGCGTACAGGCGCTGATTCGCCACCTACAGCCGGTGCCGGTAAACCGCATGGTCTGGCTGGATAAGTACCGGGTGCATGAATGGTATCCGTTTAGCCAGCAGGGAAAAATCGGCAACCCTAAATCCACCGCGGCGGTGGGCGCGATGCTCTGTAGCCTGGCGCTGGATCTGCGCCTGCCGCGTTTTAATTTTAAGGCGGCGGATATTGGCGCTTACTCCACCGTGCGCTATCTCGGCGTGCTGGATAATGTGGTTAACACGCTGCGGGATGAAAACATCTGGTATCACGATATCGATCTGGATAAACCCGGCGCAAAGCTCGACGCCCGGCTTCACTTCCCGCTGCGGGGCAACGTTACGCTGGGCTTCCGCCAGCTGGCGAATGCCCGCTGGCCCGCCACGCCGCTCTATACCCTGAGCATCAACTCGCCTGAACTGGCGAAGATTATTGCCGGTGACGGCGTGCTGAATGTGCGGCTACAGTTTAGCGGCGGCAGTCGCCAGCTCGGGCCTGAGTCGTTTGCGCTCAGTGAAGCCTGGCTGCAGGACGGCACCCCGGTTCCGGCGGATGCCCTGACCTTTAAACTGAATACTCTGGCCGACCGCCGTCACAGCGGCAGCCACTACTGGATTGACAGCGGGAGCGTGTACCTGAAATGAGCGCAAGCATAACCACCACTCAGGCTATCGGGGCATGGATCGATGACAACCGCCGCCACGCGCCGCTCCTTGACGATGACGCCGATGCGCTGCTGGCCCGTCTGTACGCCCTGAACGCCCAGGCGCAGGCTCTCGACGCCCTGGCGCAAGCCCCCTGCACCATCGGGTTATATGGTCACTCACAGGCGGCAAAAGCCCACCTGCTTGCTGCCCTTTGCGGCAGCGAAGGCGGCAGGCTGCTCGTGACCCCCGGCGAAAAGACGCTGGACTATTTCAGCCATCTTAATCCAGGCCATACGCTGACCAATATGGCGCTGCGCTTTAGCCGCCTCGGCGCCATGCTGGACGACAATTTTCCTCTGCGCCTGCGTCTGTTAAGCGAGGCGGAACTGGTCCAGCTGTTTATCGCCCATGCCCAGGCGCAGCCGGCGCTGCGGGTGGTGGAAAAAAGCGTTATCGAAAGCCGTCTGGCAAAATGGCGCGCGTTACGCCAGCCCAACCCGGTACCCGGCATGACTGCCGACGATGTAGGCGCTATCGCCCGCTTCTGGCGCGGGGTGACGCCCTCGACGCAGCAGCATATGGACGACGCGCTGTGGTATCAGTTTGCCTGCCTGCTGCCGTCGCTGGATCTGAGCGCCCGCGCCAGCGCCTGGGCGCTGCTGTGGGGCGAACAGCAGGAGCTTACCCAACAGTGGCTTAGCCTGGCGCACACGCTGCATCAGACCGGAAACGCCGCGGAGCTGGCCGCGCCATTAAGCCTGCTGGTTGATAATTTTGCCCTGCCGACTGAGGGGTTTCTGACGCCGGGCGACCAGGCGCATGAGGCATTCTCCGGTGAGGTGGTGGTGCACCCCTGGGCACAGGCACAGTTACAGAATGCCGTCAGCATTCCCGTTCCCACGCTGGCCCTGCTGACGAAAGAGCTGGTGCTGCCGTTGGCGCACTGCGCGTTCGACGGGGTCGATATTCTGGACATTCCGGTCCCTGCGCCGCAAACAGGGCAGCCTTTAGGAAACAGTAAATGCCGCTGGCTTCTGGAAAGTTATCGGCAGCAGATGCAGCCGGACGTCCTGCTTATCTGTAACGCCACCGCGCACCGCCCCTCAACGGCGACGACGGCCAGCGCGTTACAGAACTGGGTCAAAGAGACCCAGCCTGGCCAGGAGGCGGCGCTGCCTGGGCTGGTGTGGACTATCACCCCGCAGGACGCGCGTTTTAACGGCGGGCAAAACCTCGATGAAGTGGTACAGCAACTGGTGGGCAAGCCCGGTCAGTACTGGGGCACGCTGCAGGCGCTGGACGCCAGCAGTATGCAGCGCGTGCTGGAGTGGCTGGCGCAGGCGACTACGCCTGCGCTGCGGCAAAACCGCCTTGCCGCCCTGCGCGAGCGCCATCTGCAGGCGCTGCGCGAACTGATGCAGCCCTGGCGTCTTGCCTCCGGGCAGGAGAGTATGGATCAGCGCACCCGCGCCGAAGCCGTGGTGCGTGAACTGCAGGCGCAGGCGGCCCGTCACGGTGAACTGCTGGAAGGGCTTTTGCCGGAGATGCAGAAATTTGACGCCCTGTGGAAGGTTCAACAACCCCGCGAGGAGCAGGTCAGCGGTTTATTTAATGAAGCCATCGACCTGTTTAGCGAAACGGAGGCGTCGACAGAACACGCCACCGCTGCCCGCGATGCGGGGCATCAGGCCCACGCCATGTGGATTAACCACCTGCGGGAGTGGAGCCGCAACGACGATAACGCCCGGCGGCTGGAGCTCAGCCCGGCGGCGGTTCGCCAGATGGCGGAGATCATTATTGTCAGCAGTTACCGGCTTAACCTGCCCGGGCAGCTGCAAAAGATCATGCAGCAGGATACCGCCTGTGCCGCGCAGCTGTACGCCGCGATCGGTAACTTCATCGCCTGGCTGGGCTATGCGGACTGCGAGGAGACGCAACGGCCTGCAAGCCGGGTGCAAAAAGGCAGCGCCATTTTCGCCACCCCGGCGGCCGCGGGAATGGAACGCCTGACGCGCTTAGGCGAGCAGCCGCAGCACGCCGCTACCCGTTATGTTTACGACTGGCTGGTTGCCCTTTACACCCGGGCGAATGAAAATGCGGGGTATCGCCATCCGCATGATGTTTCTGCATCGGCGCGCAATGCCCTGAATACGCTGTTAAGCGCTTAGTCAGCCCCCTCGCCCTCCGTAATGGGTCAGGGCGAGGGGTGATTGACTGTTACCCTGCGCTTATTTTTGCCAGCGCCTGAATTTCCGCCCACACGCCGTCATCAACCGGAATACCGTTGGCGCGGAAATTAACCCGGTTACGCTGCGTGGTTTCACCGGGATAGCGCACCTCGCGCGTGCCTTCCGCCGGGGTGGAGGCGTTAACGTACTCCGCTACGCTGGTAGCCATCGCTTCGCTGAACGCCTTCCCGCCAAAATGTTGCGGATTGAAGACCATAAAGACCTGGCTGGCCCCGGTACAGCTGCCCTGCTGAATTTTGTCGATTTCATTGGTCGGCGAGCCTGCGGTCAGGAATGCCGCCATCGCATCAAGCATGATGGCCAGACCGGAACCTTTCCAGTAGCCGGTGGGCAAAATGCGCATCGACTCTTCGATCGGGCCGGGCACATCCGTGAGGTTGCCGTCTTTATCAAACCCGCCGGGATAAGGCAGCTTTTCACCTTTCAACCGCGTGACCTGCAGCTTACCGTAGGAGTACTGCGACATCGCCATATCCAGTACCAGCGCCCCCGCCTGCATAGGTACAGCCATCACGAACGGATTATTACCGACCCGGGTGTCTTTTGCGCCCCAGGCCGGCATACAGGACTCGGTGTTGGTCCAGCAGATCGCGGCATAGCCCTTCTCTACCGCTTTCCAGCCGTAGGTGCCGCCGCGCATCCAGTGCGTGGTATTGCGCAGCCCGACGATGCCGACGCCGTGCTCGCTCGCCAGCGCCATCGCCCTGTCAACCGCGAACAGCGCGTTGGTGATGCCGATTCCGCGCTGGCCGTCATAGATTTCAATACTGCCAAAAGACTTAACGCTTTCCGGCTCGGCATCAATGTTAACCCAGCCCTTTTTCACATAATCCACAAACCGGGCGACACGGTTCAACCCATGGGAAAAAACGCCGTCGCAGCTCGATTCGCAGTGGATTTGCGCGCAGATATCCGCCTGCGATTCTGCCAGCCCGGCATTGAGAAATGCCTGCTTAACGGTCTGTTTCATCTCATCAAACTGTACCAGCGACATGCTTTATCCTTCCTGTTTTTCAATGGACTCCATAACTACCATACAAGTATTTTTAATTTAAACCTTGTCGGACTTCACAAAAAAAGAGGCGATACGATTGAAGGCGGAACCGGGGGAAGCGTGCGGACATAAAAAAGCCTGCGGCTAAGGGGCAGGCTTTTTAAACAATAAGTTCAGGCGTCAGAAGAGTGAAAAAGCCAGCGCGACCGGAAAGCTGATAGGCCAGGTCGCCCCAACCAGACAGGCGCTGAGGGTTTTCATCGTGCGCGTCTCTTTTGAGAGAAACCAGGTAGCAATAGCGCTCAGTACCGCCATCACCGCATAAAAGACCAGCATTTTCAGGTACAGATCCATCGTTTGCCTCCTTTCCATGGAAAACTTACGTCTTCTATGTTGCGCTTTCTTTAAGGCAAATTTTGTCTGCGCCGTCACGTATTTACATGCGGGCTGCAATCAGAACAGCGAGACCAGTAACGCCACCGGAAAACTCATCGGCCAGGTTGACCCCACCAGGAAGGCGCTCAGGAAGCGGATGCGCTTACGATCGCGCGATAAAAACCAGGTAATCACGGCGCAAAGCAGCGCCATCACAGCGTAAAAGACCAACATTTTTTGATACAACGACATAGCCACATAAACTCTGCGATAACAAACCGTGCGCAATATGCGCGTTTTGTTGACGCAGATCAAGTTTTATTGCCTTTTCGTGCGGTGCAAACAGAGGGGATTACCGGATGAGGTCATTTCGCAGCGGCAAAACTAAAGCGCGGCACAATGCTGCCGATGATAATAAGATGTCGTAATCATTTTTCAGGGTTCCCGTTATGCAAAAGTTTGACGAATTGTGGCAGGTCATCGAAACGCGAGTATGTGAAAACAACGATATTACTCAACAGGAGCTCACCAACGACGAGAGCGCTCGCGGGAACGCCGCGCGCCAGCGTATTGCCCATATATTTACCCTGGAGGTGTTGCTGTCGCGCCATCGTGATAAATATGGCAGCCCTTATATGTCGCTGGCAGGCGAAGAGGCGCTCTGGCATCTTATCTTCAAGCGTACCGGCTGGAAGCCGTTCGAGATAAAACAGCTCTCGTTTAGCGACGCCATGTTTGTTATCGCCGAGCTGTTCCGTGAAGAGAACCTGCCGGCTGACGTGCGCGGCATTCTGCGGGCGAATGGCCTACGCGACCAGGCCTACTCCCTGTACGAGTTCTCTGAAAAAGACTGGGCCCCCCGGGAAAACGAAAATATCCTCAAAGGGAAATAGCCTGTCAGGGCAACATTGCCCTGACAAACCTGCCCCGACCTGCGCGCGCTTTGCCCACACCCTGTTGATGTCAACTACCCTTAGATAACGGTTAGATGACACAACAGAGGCGAAACAATGGCAAAAATGACCAGCGATTTTTTTATCGAATGCCTGAAAGCGTGGGGCGTCACCCGGATTTACGGCTATCCTGGCGATGGCATCAACGGCGTAATCGGCGCACTGCAGCGCGCGGATAAAGCAGGCGACGGTATCGAGTTTATTCAGGTGCGCCACGAAGAGATGGCCGCCTTTATGGCCGCAGGTCATGCCAAATTTACCGGCGAGCTTGGGGTCTGCCTCTCTACCGGCGGCCCTGGCGCTACCCATCTGTTAACCGGCCTTTATGATGCAAAAATGGACCACGCGCCGGTACTGGCGATTGCCGGTCAGGCGGAGGCGACCGCGCGCGGGGCCAGCTATCAGCAGGAGCTGAACCTCGACCGCGTGTTCGCGGACGTCGCAAACTTTGTGCAGGAGGCAGCCGCCCCAAGCCAGGTGCGGCATCTGGTAGATCGCGGGGTGCGTATTGCGGTGGCGCAAAACGGCGTGACCGTGCTGATACTCCCGAAAGATATTCAGGATGAACCCTGGCAGGCGCCGCCCCACGAGCATGGTTTCACCCATTCCGGCGCCGGGTATCAGCGGCCTAAAATTGTCCCTTACGACGCTGACCTGCAACGGGCTGCGAAGGTGCTTAACGCCGGTAAAAAGGTCGCCATTCTGGTGGGGGCTGGCGCGCGCGGCGCAGCGGTGGAGGTGGTACAGCTGGCCAATGTGCTTGGCGCAGGGGTAGCGAAAGCGCTGCTCGGTAAAGATGTCCTACCTGACGATGCCCCTTTCGTCACCGGCTCGATTGGTCTGCTCGGCACCAAACCTTCTTACGACATGATGATGAACTGCGACACGCTGCTGATGATCGGCACCGGTTTTCCGTGGACCGAATTTCTGCCTGAAGAGGGCAAGGCGCGGGCCGTACAGGTGGATATCGACCCGGCTATGTTGGGGCTGCGCTACCCGGCGGAGGTCAATCTGCACGGCGATGCCGCAGAAACCCTGCGCGCCCTGCTGCCGCTGTTGACGCGTAAAGAGGACCGCAGCTGGCAGGAAGAGATAGCGCTGGGGGTGAAAAAGTGGTGGGAAACGCTGGAAGAACGCGCGATGGCACCAGCGAAACCGGTCAATCCGCAGCGCGTGGTGTGGGAGATGTCGCCGTTGTTGCCTGATGATGCGATTGTCACCTCCGATTCCGGCTCCTGCGCCAACTGGTTTGCCCGCGACTTTAAAGTCAAACAGGGGCAGCGCGCCACGCTCTCCGGCGGTCTTGCCTGCATGGGGGCCGCGGTGCCCTACGCAATTGCCGCCAAGTTTGCCTCGCCGCAAAAAACAGTGGTCGCGCTGGTCGGCGATGGCGCGATGCAGATGAACAACATGGCGGAGCTGATCACCATCCAAAAATACTGGCAGGGCTGGAGCGACCCGCGGCTGATTGTCTGCGTGTTCAATAACCAGGATCTGAACCAGGTGACCTGGGAGCAGCGCGTGATGGAGGGAAATCCCCGTTTTGAGGCAAGCCAGGACATTCCTGACGTTGGCTACGCGCAATTCGCGCAGTCGCTGGGGCTAAAAGGCATTTTTGTGGACGACCCGGAGCGCTTGCAGAGCGCCTGGCAAGAGGCGCTGTCGGCAGACCGCCCCGTGGTGCTGGAGGTGAAAACCGACCCGGAAGTGGCCCCCTTACCGCCGCATATCACCCTAAAACAGGCTAAAGCCTTTACGGCTTCCATGGCGAAGGGCGATCGCTCCGCCGGAAGGATTGTCGCTGACACCGCAAGCCAGCTTTTTAGTGAGATCCTGCCGGGTAAAAAATCCTGATATCAGGCGGGCCGGACGGCTTTCGCCCCCGGCCCTCTGACCTTATTGCGAAGGCAGCAGTTCCGTTTTTATCCAGCCCGGCTCGCGTTTATCGAAGCTTTCATAGGCGGAAACCACATCCGACAGCGGTTCGACCTGCGTCAGCACCTGTGTCGGATCGATTGCGCCCATGCGCACCAGCTCCAGCAAGCGCGGGATGATGGCGTGATGGTTACAGTTGCCCATTTTCATGGTCAGGTTTTTATTCATCGCCATACCAATAGGGAACGTCTGGGCGGTGGGCGGATAGACGCCAATAATACTCAGCGTTCCGGCCTTTTTCAGCGCCTGAATCGCCCACTCCAGGGCCTGCGTTGGCGCATCGCCCGGCACCCAGTTGCCATTATGCGCATGGCGATGGTCATAATTTTCCGGCGCCACCTCCTTCACCTCTTCACGGTACTGCTCCGACTTCTGCCCGGCCTCTTCTGCTGCCGGGCCATGATGGGCGTGTTCGCTGTCTACGCCTACCGCGTCAATGGCAATGTCCACCCCCGTGCCGCCGGTTAAAGTCTTAATGGCGTCGATCGGATGCTCTTTTTCAAAATTCACGGTGAAAGCGCCCTGTCTACGCGCCATTGCCAGCCGGTCATCATGCGGATCGATAGCGATAACCCGCCCCGCCCCCATCAGAAATGCGCTGGCGATAGCAAACTGTCCGACCGGGCCGCAGCCAAACACCGCCACGGTATCGCCGCGTTGGATACCGGCGATTTCCGCGCCAAACCAACCGGTAGGGAAGATATCGCTGATCAGAATGGCCTGCTCATCAGTGACCTCTTCCGGCACTTTTACCAGCGTATTCGACGCAAACGGAATACGGGCCTTTTCCGCCTGCAGCCCGTTGATCGGGCCGGTGGCTTCCGGGCCGCCGAAGAAGCTGGTGCCTGCTTCCGGGCCGTTAGGGTTGGCGTTATCACACTGGGCGGTATTGCCGCTGCGACACGGCGGACAGTAGCCGCAGGAGAGCGTGGAGCAGACCACCACCCGATCGCCAATATCAAAATTGCGTACCTGATCGCCCAGTTGTTCGATGATACCGACTCCCTCATGGCCGAGGATGGTCCCTTCTTTCATGCCGCTAAACGTACCGCGAATAAAGTGCAGGTCGGTGCCGCAGATTGCCGAAGCGGTTAAGCGAATCACCGCATCGGTGGGCTGTTCGATTTGCGGTTCGGCCACATCATCAAGGCGGATATCGCCGGTTGCGTGCCAGACGAGAGCTTTCATACTGTCTCCTCTTAAGTGGGTCAGAATGGCGTTACGCGGGCGGCGTTACCGCGCCCCCGCACGCTCAGCGTCAGGAAAGTATAGTTAGCGATCGGCGTTATCAGGCGGGGCGGCGGTTTAATTAATCATAAATCTTATGGGTTTCAGCGCGTTATGCCGCTGTACTGTCACAATGAACGCTGTATTATTGATCTGATGAATATATTTCGCGCCGCACAACGCAACTACAGGCGCTTACTTAAAATGAGAAAATTTATGAGTTCAGATTACAAAGGCAAGAATATTTTTGGCGCTGACATCTATCAGGGTTCTGATGGTATCTATCACAATAAAGAGGATGCAGACAGAACATACCGTTCGGATTACAAACGCGATAACGAATACTCGCAGCCTGCCCCAATGTACAAAAGCCCGGACAACCCGTATCAATCCCAGCCCTTTTCCACGCCTGTCTCAGGCGGCCCGCATGTCGGTATGTCTCTGGTGACAAAAAACCGGCTGGTTGGTATGGCGCTGGGCCTTATTGGTACATGGGTGATAACCTGGTTACTGGTGGGTTTGCAAGGCGGCCTGCATTACCCCGGCGTACTGTTCCGTTTTTTATACCTGGTCTCATTTGTTTTCCTCTGGCCTGGCCGACTGCTGGCGGGACTGATGGCCGAAAATGTCATCCCCGGCTTTGCGCCGCTTTATATGGCTCTGCCGCTGATCAATTTTTTCTGGCTTTGCCTGCTCGGGAAAGTTGTGCTTAAAACCGGCAAGCTGAAAAAGGTGTTCGGTCTGAAGGCGAAAGGCTACAAACAGCTGTCGTGGGTTAAGGTGGCGGTAATGCTTTTAGCCGTCCAGATCGTGCTGGCCGCGGCGGCAAAATTGTAAGCGATTCGTGTAATAAAGGCGGCTAACGCTATGTTCCCCTCACCCTTTTGGGATGAGGGGTAGCCGTGCCACAGTTTAGTGTTTTATCATCACATGGCGCACCACGGTATAATCCTCCAGCCCGTAGAGGGACATATCCTTGCCGTAGCCGGAAAGTTTCTGCCCGCCGTGGGGCATTTCGCTGACCAGCATAAAATGGGTATTCACCCAGGTGCAGCCGTACTGTAGCCGGGCGCTCAGGCGGTGAGCGCGGCCCACATCCTGCGTCCATACCGATGAGGCCAGCCCATACTGCGAATCATTCGCCCACGCCAGCACCTCTTCTTCCTCATCAAATACCGTCACGCTGACCACCGGGCCGAAAACTTCGCGCTGGACAATGGCGTCTTCCTGTTTTGCCCCGGCCAGCAAGGTAGGCTGGAAGTAATAACCGGCTCCGTCGCGTTTCGCCCCGCCGGTCACTACGCGGATATGGCTCAGGGCTTTTGCCTCCTCCACCGCTTTACTCACGCGCTCCAGATGCGCCGCTGAACTTAATGGCCCCAGCTCCGTGCTTTCATCTTCCGGCGCACCCATTTTCAGGCTGGCGACCGCCGCGCCCAGTTTCTCGACCAGCCGGTCATAAATGCCTTTTTGCGCATAGATACGACAGGCGGCGGTACAGTCCTGCCCGGCGTTATAAAAGCCGAACGTTCGCACCCCTTCCACCACGGCATCCAGGTCGGCATCGTCAAAGACAATCACCGGCGCTTTGCCCCCCAGCTCCATATGGGTGCGCTTAATCGAAGAGGCCGTATGGCCGATAATATGTTCCCCGGTGGCGATAGAACCGGTCAGCGAGACCATGCGCACCTTTTCATGACCGGTCAGGGGATCGCCCACCGTTTTCCCCCTGCCAAAAAGCACGTTCAACACCCCGGCCGGGAAGATGCCCTGCGCCAGTTCGGCCAGCTTCAGGCATGTCAGGGGGGTGATTTCCGAAGGTTTAATCACCACGCAGTTGCCCGCCGCCAGCGCCGGAGCCAGCTTCCACGCCGCCATCATTAGCGGATAGTTCCAGGGGGCGATGGAGGCGACCACGCCCACCGGATCGCGGCGGATCATCGAGGTGTGACCTTCCAGATAC
>NZ_HE578945.1:1103935-1116137 GCF_000321045.1 Phytobacter massiliensis JC163 | reverse complement strand
CCGTTCAGGCAGCGCGCCGCCCCGGCGAAGAAGCGGAACACATCCACCACCGCCGGTAACTCATCGTTGAATACGCAGTGCAACGGCTTACCGCAGTTAAGCGATTCCAGCTCCGCCAGCGCCTGCGCATTGTCTTCGATGACCTGCGCCAGCTTAAGTAAACACTCTGCGCGCGCTTTCGGCGTGGTCTGCCCCCAGATGGCGAAGGCGCTGTCGGCCGCGCGGACGGCGGCATCGACCTGCGCGGCCGACGCCTCGGCAATTTCCAGCAACACCTCGCCGGTGGCCGGGTTATAAACGGCCTGCTTTTCGCCTTCGCCGTTGACCAGTTTTCCATCGATAAACAGTTGATGTTGCATAGGGCTATCCTTTCAGGTTTGTCAGTCAGTTGTCGCTGCTGTCCCGGGTCAGCCACCAGGCGCCCAGAATAGGCACGGTGGTGACCATCATGACCAGCAGCGCCACTACGTTCGTCACCGGCACGTCGCGCGGGCGGCCAAGCTGATTGAGCAGCCACAACGGCAGCGTACGCTCGTGCCCGGCGGTAAAGGTCGTCACGATGATTTCATCAAACGACAGGGCGAAGGCCAGCATCCCTCCCGCCAGCAGCGCCGATCCCAGATTCGGCATCACGACATAACGGAAGGTCTGCCACGCGTTCGCGCCCAGATCCATAGAGGCCTCCACCTGGCTCCAGGCGGTGCGGCGAAAGCGGGCGATAACGTTGTTAAACACCACCACCACGCAAAAGGTCGCATGGCCAATGACGATAGTGAGAAAGCCCGGCTCAAGGTCCACCGCTTTGAACGCCGTCAACAGCGCCAGACCGGTAATAATCCCCGGGAGGGCGATCGGCAGTAACAGCAGAAGCGAGATAGCGCTTTTGCCGAAGAAATTGCTACGCCATAGCGCCATTGCAGCAAGCGTGCCAAGGATCAGGGCAATGACGGTAGCCAGCGCAGCAATTTGAAGTGACAGTGTCACCGAATCCAGAATATCACCCCGGCCTGCCGCCACGCTAAACCAGCGCAGCGTAAAGCCCTGCGGCGGAAAGCTGAACGCCGCGTCCTCGGTGTTAAACGCATAGATAGCGATGATAGCGAGCGGAAAATGGAGAAAGATAACGCCGCCCCAGGCGGCAATTTTCAGCAACAGCGGCGCGCGTTCAGAGTGCATCGAATGCTCCCAGACGTTTCACGAACGCCAGATAAAGGGCAATCAAGACGATAGGCACCAGCGTAAACGCGGCCGCCATCGGCATATTGCCGATGGCCCCCTGCTGGGAATAGACCATGTTGCCAATAAAGAACCCCGGCGGGCCAATAAGTTGCGGAACGATAAAGTCGCCCAGCGTGAGTGAAAAGGTAAAGATAGAGCCAGCGGCGATGCCGGGTATCGCCAGCGGCAGCACCACAAAGCGAAAGGTTTGCCGCGGGTGGGCGCCAAGATCCGCTGACGCTTGCAGCAGCGAAGGCGGCAGCCGCTCCAGCGCCGCCTGGATAGGCAGGATCATAAACGGCAACCAGATATAAACGAACACCAGAAAGCGCCCCAGCCCGGAGGTAGAGAGCGTGTTGCCCCCTAAGCCCGGTACGGTTAACAGCGCCCCAAGTAGCGGCCCCAGCCCCAGGTGGTTCAGAAACCACTGCGCAACGCCATCTTTCGCCAGCAGCAGGGTCCAGGCGTAGGCTTTAACAATGTAACTTGCCCACATGGGCAGCATTACGGCGATATAAAAAAATGCTTTCCATTTCCCGTGCGCATATTTCGCCATATACCACGCCATCGGGAAGGCCAGGATGGCGCTGGCAAGCGTTACCGCTATCGCCATCGTCAGCGTGCGCAGGATGATGTCGTAATTGGCCGGGTTGAACAGCGCCTGCAAATTGGCAAGCGTCAGGTCTGGCGTCACCGACATAGTGAAATCGTCGAAGGTATAAAACCCCTGCCAGAGCAGCGTCAGCAGAGAGCCCAGATAGACGATGCCAAACCACATTAACGGCCCCAGCAGCAGCAGTAAAAGGCCCAGCGCGGGCCTGCGCCAGAACAGCCCGCTCAGGCGGCTGCGCGGCGGGGTCCGGGAAACGCTCATCTCCATCATCCGCCTCCCTGTAACGGCACCATCGCGTCCCGCGACCAGGAGGCCAGCACCGTCTGTCCCGGCGCGAGCGCTGTCGGCGTCAGCGCACCGGAAAGGTTGGCCTGGCTGACCAGCAGTTTTTCGCCGTCGGCAAGGGTCAGCTCGAAGCGCGTCGCTGCCCCCTGATACTGTACCGCCTGCACCACGCCCTGCACCTGAATCTCGCCTGGCTGATTCAGGCGAATATGTTCCGGTCGCAGCGAAAAGAGGCCGGACATGGCGCACAATTTACCGGCCAGCGCGGCATCAAAAACATTGGCGGTGCCGACAAACCCGGCGACAAACGGCGTGCGCGGGCGTAAATAGAGATCGCGGGGGGTATCGACCTGCTCGATTTTGCCGTTATTGAACACCGCCACCCGGTCAGACATCGACAGCGCTTCGCCCTGGTCATGGGTCACGAAAATGAAGGTGATGCCCAACTCCTGTTGCAGTTTTTTCAGCTCGAACTGCATCTGCTCGCGTAATTTGAGATCCAGCGCCCCCAGCGGTTCATCGAGCAGCAACACTCTGGGCTGGTTGACCAGCGCCCGCGCGATAGCCACGCGCTGGCGCTGACCGCCGGAAAGCTGTGACGGCTTGCGGTTATGGACAAAGCCCAGCGCCACTTTTTCCAGTGCCTCATGGGCCAGGGCGTGGCGTTTTTTCTTCTCCACGCCTTTGACCATCAGCCCGTAAGCGACATTATCAAGGACAGACATATGGGGAAAGAGCGCGTAATCCTGAAAAACCGTATTCACATCCCGCTGCCACGGCGGCAGTTCGCTGGCTTCGCGGCCAAAAATGCGTATTGCGCCGCCGCTCAGCTGTTCAAACCCGGCAATCAGCCGCAGGCAGGTGGTCTTGCCGGAGCCGGACGGCCCCAGCATGGAGAAAAACTCGCCGTCGGCGACGGCAAGGGTTACGCCATCAACCGCCCGAACATCGCCATAACGGCGCGAGACATCATCAAATTCAACCGCCCAGGCCATAGTTTTTCTCCGGCTGATCAACGTCCGCCCATAATGGCGATGTAATCCTGCGTCCAGCGGCTGTAGGGAACATACTTGCCCCCCTGAGCGACCGGGGTGCGCCAGAAGGCGATTTTGTCGAAGAAGCTGTATCCGTTGGTTTCACACCCCTTTTCACCGAGCAGCGTACTGGCTTTACAGCCTTCGGGCACCACCGGCAGCGAGCCAAACCAGGCGGCGACATCTCCTTGCACTTTTGGCGTCAGGGACCAGTTCATCCACTTGTAAGCGCAGTTGGGATGTTTTGCCTGGGCATGGAGCATGGTGGTATCCGCCCAGCCGGTTACGCCTTCTTTCGGGAACACGGTGGCGATGGGCTGGTTTTCCCCTTTCAGGGCGTTGGCCTGGTACGGCCACGCGCTGGAGGCGACGACCCCCTCATTTTTAAAATCGCTCATCTGCACAGTCGTATCGTGCCAGTAGCGGTGAATCAACGCGTGCTGGTCACGCAACACTTTCAGCACCGCCTGATACTGCTCTTCGGTTAACTGGTAGGGATCGTCAATGCCGAGCTCCGGCTGCGTGGCTTTGACATACAGCGCCGCATCGGCGATATAGATAGGCCCGTCATAGGCCTGCACCCGCCCCTGGTTTGATTTGCCGTCCGGCAGGTTTTGCTTAACGAAGATTACCCCCCAGCTGTCCGGCGGCGTGGGGAAGGTTTTAGTGTTATACATCAGCAGATTCGGCCCCCACTGCCAGGGCGTGCCGTAGGCTTTACCGTTGACGGTAAACCAGTCGCCTTGCGCCATTCGTGGGTCAAGGGTCTGCCAGTTGGGGATTAACGCCGTGTTGATGGGCTGAACACGCTTGCCCATGATCAGGCGCAGGGAGGCGTCCCCGGAGGCCGTTACCAGGTCGTAGCCCCCTTTCGCCATCAGGCTGACCATTTCATCGGAGGTCGCCGCGGTTTTCACGTTCACCGCGCAACCGGTCTCTTTTTCGAAGGCGGTCACCCAGTCATATTGCTTGTCCGTCTGGCCGCGCTCGATATAGCCAGGCCAGGCGATAATATCTAACCGCCCTTCGCCCTTTCCCACTTCCGTTGGCTCGGCGGCATGTGCAGTCATGATGGTCATACCCAGCGCACACAGGCAGCTCGGGGCAAATTTCTTGCTCATAACGGTGTACTCCTGTCGCAATGAAAATGTGCGCCGGCCTGGCGTAAAAATATGTCCTGTATTAACAGTAGACGGCGCGCTGACACGGCGAATGCCGCCCATGAGAAATTTCGTCAGGTTGTGACAGACAACGCATTACATTATTTAACGTGCCGTTTGGCCGCTATCTTCTGGAGTATAGACAAGGGGTTAGCAGCGTCAGCTTATTTTTGTGGGTCATTCGCATTTCGTATGAATAACCCGCCAGCGATGCCGGTAAATAAGATTAAATAAGCAGAAAAGGTTATTTCTGAATAGAGAATACGCTGTTTCGAAAATGGCAATATAAAGCGTGAGCTTATTTCATCATTCCGCGAATAATCTCTGCCAGCACAATAACCCCGCGCTCTTCCCGCTCGCTCCACTGCCATGACGCGTTCAGGCGGAAAAAAGGCGTCGGCTCACGGGAGGTAGAAAACATTTTACCCGGCGCAATGCTTATCTGGTGCGCCAGCGCCTGCTGGCTCAGGTCGCCAGCGTCCAGCCCCGCAGGCAGCGCCAGCCAGAGAAAATACCCGCTGTCGCTACGGTGAATTTTGACCTCCGCGGGCAGATGGCGCATTAACGCCTGCCAGGCCTGATGTTTCCTTTCTGCAAGGGCGCGCCGCAGGCGGCGCAGATGGGCGTCGTAGCGGTGGGTACTCAGGTAATCGACCAGCGCAAGCTGCATTGGCGAACTGGTGGACAGCGTGCTCATGAGCTGGAGCTGCTGGATTCGGCGGGCATGTTTTCCCGCCGCTACCCAGCCAATGCGAAACCCGGCGACAAGGCATTTGGAAAACGAGGAACAGTGCAGCGTCATATCCTGAGTGTCCCACGCTTTTGCCGGTAACGGTTTTTCCCGTCCGTAGTAAAGTTCGCTGTAGGCATCGTCTTCTATCAGGGTGACATTATGACGGGTAAGTAGCGCCACCAGCCGGGCTTTTTTTTCCGCGCTGAGCGTAAATCCAAGCGGGTTCTGGCTGTTGGGCATCAGCCAGCAGGCTTTCACCGGATAGCTATTCAGCGCCTGCTCCAGCGCCTGCATGTCGATGCCGTCATGAATATCCGTCGGCACCGACAGCGCTTTCAGCCGTAGCCGCTCCAGCGCCTGCAACGCCCCGTAAAAACAGGGGTTTTCAACAATCACCCAGTCGCCCGGCTCGGTGACGGCCTGCAGGCTGAGGTTGAGCGCCTCCAGCGCCCCGGCGGTAATGACAATTTCATCCGGCGAAATAGCCATTCCCTGCTGGGCGTAGCGGCGGGCGATCGCGTGCCGCAGCCCGGCATTACCCGGCGGCAGGTTTTCAATAATGCCCACCGCCGTGGCGCTTTTGCTGACGTTTGCCAGCGAACGGTTCAGCTGCTGAAGTGGAAAGAGGCGCGGGTCGGGAAACGCGGAGCCAAAGGGCAAAATCGAGGCATCACGGCTGGCCTGTAGGATCTCAAAAATATAGGTATTGATGTCCACCGCCTCATCCTGCTTAAGTTCAGCTGCAGGCGGCGTCTGGGGAAGATGCGGGCGGGGCGAGACGTAGTAGCCCGACTGAGGCCGGGCGGTGATATAGCCCTGATTCTCCAGCAGCTGATACGCGTGGCCGACAGTCATAAAACTCAGCCCGCTGCTGGCGACCTGCTCACGCAGCGAAGGGAGTTTATCGCCGGGTCGCCACGCGCCAAGCTCGATTTGCGAGATAATCTGCTGCGCCAGCCGCTGATATTTTTTCATGAAGGTGCTCCTGTGCTGACATCATTCTATATCAGGCATCCAGAAAAGCACGTTTCTATCAACTGTTATGGTGAACTGTTTGAAGAGTATAAAAAGCGCTGAGATCGGGTGACGCGTTCCGCCACCCGATACCCTGCTGCCGTTTACGCGCCTTTGCGCTTCGGCAGCGTTTTCATCAGCTCTTCCGGGCTAACCGAGGCCACCACGCTGCCCGGCAGCGGCATCTTGAGGATGTGGTTTTTAATCTTGCCCACCACATGCATTTCACATGGACGGCAGTCAAACTTAAGCGTCAGCACTTCGTCGCCGTGCACCAGTTGCATTGGCGTCGCCTTCCAGCTTTTGATATTGCCTTTCGCCTGTTTTGGGCACAGGTTGAAGGCGAAACGCAGGCAGTGCTTGGTGATCATCACCGGCACGTCGCCCTTCTCTTCATGCATTTCGTAGGCGCCATCAATCAACTGCACACCGTAACGCTGGTAAAACTCCCGCGCCTTATGGTTATACACGTTGGCAAGGAAGGTCAGGTGCGTTTCCGGGTAAACCGGCGCGGGCTCGGCTACCGCTTTACGGCTGCCGCGCTGGTAGGCTGCCAGACGGGCCGCATCCAGCAGCTCAACCGTATCGCGTCGGAACTGGTTCAGCATGCTGTTCGGGACGAAGAGCGCGCCGGGCAGGTTGACCTTAATATCACGGGCGTAATAGAGCGTCTGCCCCAGTTTTGCCACGCCGTCTTTCAGGCTGCTCAGGGCTTTTTCAGAGTTATTCGCCTCGGCAAATTCCCCCTCCAGCGTATGGGTCACGCTGACGCCATCTTCACAAGTCAGCGTGAGGATAAGCTGCTCCTGCCAGCCACCCAGCTCAATGTCCACCGCAATGCGGCGCTCGCTGGAGGTTTTGAGCAGCGCCTGCTGCCAGTTGTGATCGAGGTTACGGTTAAGCGGATGGTTGGGCCGCACTTTATACAGGTCGGCTGGCATCTCATTGGGCCAGACGCGATAGCGGTTTTCGCCGGTCTTTTCCACCGTGTTGGCGCGAAAACCCACCACATCGCGTTTGATCATCACATTAAGGCCATCGCCGTTCGCCAGCGGTTCGGTGACCTCAACATCCAGAAACGCTTTGCTGACCTTTAGCACTTCGCCCACCGGCAGGCCGATAAATTTCGGCGAATCAAACGCGCCGATATCGCCCTTACGCGCATTAACAAAATAGTCCGTGCTGCCGCGATGGAAGGTTTTGTCGGTCGAGGGGATAAAGAAGTGTTCGGTGCGCCCTGCCGATGCCCGCGCCAGATCGCCACGGTCTTCGATAATCGCATCGAGCATCTGACGATAATGCGCCGTGATGTTCTTCACGTAGCTCATATCTTTATAGCGCCCTTCGATTTTAAAAGAGCGGACGCCCGCATCAATAAGCTGCGCCAGGTTAGCGGTCTGATCGTTGTCTTTCATCGATAACAGATGCTTCTCGTAGGCGACCACCCGTCCCTGATCGTCTTTCAGGGTGTAGGGCAAACGGCAGGCCTGGGAGCAGTCGCCACGGTTAGCGCTGCGCCCGGTCTGGGCGTGAGAGATATAACACTGGCCGGAATAGGCGACGCAAAGCGCGCCATGAATAAAGAATTCAATAGTGGCGTCGGTCGCCTGATGAATCGCCTGGATTTGCTGCAAATTAAGTTCGCGGGCCAGCACAATCTGGCTGAATCCGACGTCAGAGAGAAATTTGGCTTTCTCAACGCTACGAATATCGCACTGGGTGCTGGCGTGCAGTTCGATAGGCGGGATATCGAGCTGCATAATGCCCATATCCTGAACAATCAGCGCATCGACCCCGGTTTCATAAAGATCGGTGATCAAACGCCGGGCGGGCTCCAGCTCATCATCATGCAGAATGGTGTTAAGGGTGATAAACACCTTCGCGCCGTAGCGATGGGCGAACGGCACCAGCGCGGCAATATCCTGCAGGCTGTTGCTGGCGTTATGGCGGGCGCCGAAACCCGGCCCGCCAATGTAGACCGCGTCCGCGCCGTGCAGAATGGCTTCGCGAGCGATCGCGGTGTCACGGGCCGGGCTTAAGAGTTCAAGATGATGGGGTTGCAGGCGCATACAGTCTTCGTTATCCGTGGAGTGCAAAATGGCCGCTATTGTAGTCAGTTCCCCGGCCTTTCACCACCCACGACGAAGGTCAATTTCCGCCGCTCGCCCTTTTTTCTTTAGGGTAGTGAATCAGGGAGTGAAAATGCACCGTTTCCCCCGTGCTGTTGCGATAAGCGTGGGCTTCGTCGCCAGCGAAACGTACCCCGCTTCCCGCCATCACCGTTTGCCACTGTCCGTTCAGACACATCTCCAGCGTGCCGCTTATCACCACGACATGTTCAATCACCCCCGATTCATGGGGCGTGGACTCGCTGATGGCCCCTGGCGCAAGGGTGATGGAGAAAAGATCGAAATGCAGCCTTTCATCCCAGGGAAAGAGCGGCGTCACCACCATCGCCTGACGATCCGGGTCGTAGGCATGCGGCGCGCCGCTTTGCGGGGGCGCGATAAACGTGGAAAACGGCACGTTCAGGCCGGTGGCGATTTTCCACAGCGTCGCCACCGTCGGGCTGGACTCGTTACGTTCAATCTGCCCCAGCATCGCTTTCGACACGCCTGTTGCCTCAGCCAGACGCGACAGGCTCCAGCCTTTGGCCTGACGCAGGTTTTTCAGCGTGCTGGCCAGATACTCTGCGATATTCATTACGCCTCCGGGAATCAAAACCGGCAAAGTATAACCCAGCGTTGGCGGGCTGTTTGCGCGAAATGGGCCACGGCATTGTGCGTTATAACGCACAATGCTATTTTACTGGCTGTTATAACGCACAAGGAGCGACCATGCGTAGCGCTTTTCTGCCTTTTTCCGCCCTGCTGGCCGGTTTTGTCGCCGTGCTGGTCGGCTATGCAAGTTCGGCCGCCATCATCTGGCAGGCGGCCGCTGCCGCTGGCGCCACCCCCGACCAGATCGCCGGGTGGATGACAACCCTCGGGCTGGCGATGGGCGTCAGCACGCTGGCGTTTTCACTCTGGTATCGCCTGCCGGTGCTGACCGCCTGGTCGACCCCCGGCGCGGCGCTGCTTGTCACCAGTCTGCACGGCCTGACCCTCAACGAAGCCGTGGGCGTGTTTATCTTCGCCAACGCCCTGATTGTGCTCTGCGGCGTTACCGGCCTGTTCGCCCGGCTGATGAAAATCATTCCCCACACCCTCGCCGCCGCGATGCTGGCCGGGATTCTGCTGCGCTTTGGCCTGCAGGCGTTCAGCAATTTGCAACAGCACACCCTGTTGTGCGCCAGTATGCTGCTGTCCTGGCTGGTCTGTAAAAGACTGGCCCCGCGTTATGCCATCGTGGCTGCGCTGATTGCCGGCATCATGGTAGCGCTGCTTAAAGGTGACGTTGTCACAAATGAGATAGATCTTTCGCTGGCGCTGCCGGCGTTTATCTCCCCTGTTTTCAACGGGTCTGCGCTGGTAAGCGTCGGTCTGCCGCTGTTTCTGGCGACGATGGCTTCGCAAAATGCGCCCGGCTTCGCCACCATGCAGGCGGCGGGATACCGCGTTCCCGCCTCGCCGTTGATGAGCGCGACCGGGGCAATGGCGCTGCTGCTGTCGCCGTTCGGCGGCTGGTCCGTCTGTATCGCGGCAATTACCGCCGCTATCTGCCAGAGCCCGGACGCGCACCCGGACAAAGCGCAGCGCTGGAAAGCGTCGGCGGCGGCGGGCCTGTTTTATCTGCTGGCGGGTATTGGCGGGGGCGCGATTAGCTCGCTGCTCACCGCCCTGCCGCTAAGCTGGATCCAGACGCTGGCAGGCCTGGCGCTGCTTGGCACCATTAGCGGCAGCCTGGTACAGGCGCTGGCGAAGGAGAACGAGCGCGACGCGGCGGTGGTGACGTTTTTGACTACCGCAAGCGGCGTGACGCTGGCGGGCGCAGGTTCCGCTTTCTGGGGGCTGGTAGCAGGCGGCGTCTGTTACGCCGTGCTCTCACGGACGCGACGCGCGTAGCTGCGAGGGGGTAATGCCGTACACCGCCCGAAAGCGGTTGCTGAAATGGCTGGCGGAATTGAAGCCGCAGGCCAGCGCAATGTCCGTGAGCGGTAAATCGCTATTGATGATCTGCCGTTTTGCCTGCGCCATCCGCCGCTGCATCACATACTGATGCGGCGCCAGCCCCATCGACTGGCGAAACATTCGCGCAAAATGGTACTCGCTCAACGCGGCCTCGGCTGCAAGATCGGCAAGCAGCAGCGGCTGCGCAAGGTGCGCCTCAATCCAGTCAAGCACCCGGCGCAGCACCACCGGCGCCAGGCCCCCTTTCACCCCCGGCAGCCGCCACTGCACGTTGCTGTAATGCTGAATCAGATGGGTCAGCAACAGCGTGGAAGCCGTGCTCAGGGTGAGCTGGTTCGCCTGCTGGTGCCAGTCGCTGCCCAGCAGAAAATGGCGGTACAGGGCGGTAATCCGTTCATCCTGAGAAAAGGTTTTTTCATCCAGGGTAAATGCAGCGGGGCTGCGATCCCAGATTTTCTCGCCGATCTCCCGCAGGTGTTCGTCGGTACAGTAGAGATGGACGAAGGAGAGATCGTCACGAATATCCCAGCTGGACTCGCTCTCTTTTGGCATCAGGCAAAACCTATCCGGCCCGCCGCCGTTTTTCCAGCCATAGGCCGTTTTGTGGTAGCTCTCATAGCCATCAGCGATATACAAACTGAGGGTATGGTGGTCGCAATACTGGGTGATGTTGTCGCGATTGTTGGACCAGGCCGCCAGCTGGATGCCGGAGTGCAGCGCAACGGAATCATGCAAAATTGCGTTGTGATGTTTCAGGTTTTCAAAAGCTTTATAGGTTAGCATGGATACGCGATTAAGGGTCACCAGAGTTCCAGTCTATGAATTGCGTATGCGCGATGCCACCCTTTCGCTAAAAAAGCGCAAGAATTTGCAACTCCCCGCCCGCTTTGTGCAAGCCGCCCTGCGTTCGCTCTGTGACACTGCCTGATATTGCACTGAATGGAGAAGAACAATGAACGCCTTTTTATACTGTCTGGTGGTGGTGATATGGGGAACCACGTGGATTGCGATTTTTTTACAGCAGGGAACGGTGCCTGCGCCGGTTTCCATCTTCTGGCGGTTTGCCCTGGCGACATTGACCATTATGGCAGCGCTGGTGCTGTTACGGCGTCTGCGAAAGCTGGCGGCGCGGGATCACCTGTTTTGTCTGCTGCAGGGCTGCTGCGTTTTTGGCTTTAACTTTCTCTGTTTTTATACCGCTGCCGCGTGGATAAACACCGGCCTTGAGTCGGTTATCTTTTCGATGGCCGTACTGTTTAACGCCGTGAACGGCTTTCTCTTTTTTGGCCATCGGCCCCCGGCACGCTTTTACCCTGCCGCGCTACTGGGCATGTGCGGAATTGTTACCCTGTTCTGGGACGATCTACAGGCAAGCGGTCTCAGCAGCACGCTGTTGATGGGGATTGGCCTGTCAGCGCTGGGCACCTACGGCTTTTCGCTGGGTAATATGATAAGTCAGCGCCATCAGCGAAACGGGCTGGAAACCATGACCACCAACGCCTGGGCGATGCTGTACGGTACGCTTATTATGGGGGCGATCGCGCTGGTTCGCGGGGATAGCTTTATACCCGAATGGACCCTGAGTTACCTTGGCGCGCTGGTTTATCTGGCGCTGTTTGGCTCGGTGATCGCCTTTGGCGCGTACTTCACGCTGATTGGCCGGATTGGCGCCAGCAATGCCGCTTACAGCACCCTGCTCTTTCCCCTTGTCGCGCTGACCATCTCCACCTTTTATGAGGGGTACGTCTGGCATATCAATGGCATTATCGGGCTGCTGTTGATCCTGACGGGTAATCTGGTGATGTTTTCAAGACCGGGGAATGGTCTGCTGCGGCGCAAAATCGCCTGAGAAAGCAGCAAACCCCGGTGGGCTTATGCCCCGGGGTTTGCCTGGCGTGGTTATTTGTGGGTGACGTCAAACATGGTGGCGTCGGTGGCCATATCGTCAATAACCTGTTTCAGCGTCTCGACCGTCAGCGGGGCTTTTTCGTTATTCAGGGTTTTACCTTCGCCCTTGCGCACGACTTTAACGACCGGTTTATTGGTTTGCGCGTCAATAAGCTCGCCTTCGAAAT
>NZ_HE578945.1:1097305-1103485 GCF_000321045.1 Phytobacter massiliensis JC163 | reverse complement strand
TAGAGATCGGTGTCCATGGTGCGGTGGCCGGTCGCCATCTGCGTACCTGCAACCACCATCGCTACCGGGATCACTTCATAGAACTGCAGCCCTTCTTTGCTGCTGTCCACGCCGGTGATCGCGCCACGGAAAATCAGGCTGCGCGCGCCAGGAGAGGTCACCAGCGGTTTACGCTGCGCCGCTGCGGCTTTCAGTTTGGTGTTGGTGTAGTTCAGGATGCCGTCCAGGGTTTTCTGGCTGACCTGACTGGTGGGTTTCGCCACCGGATAATAGGTGACCGGATGGTAAACAATGCTGTCGTATTTGCTCTGGTCGAAGGAAGGATCGACCCAACGCAGCACGGGCTTACCGCTGGCAGACGTGGTTTGTTGCAGACCGGAATAATCCTTTAAAAAGCCAGAATATTTTTCCGGTTCGGTAACTTTAGATGCACAGCCAGCTAACGTAAGCAGGCCTGTCAGCACCGCAACTTTAAATACAGTACGCATGAAAGATCCCTTTGTGTATGTAGACGCAATGAAAGTTATAGCAAACTGCCGACGCTCATGTTGAAGTAAAAAAGCGGCGGCTGTCAAATTCAGAAAATACAAAGGGCTAAGTAAAGTAAATCATGCCGGTGCGGCTTTCCCCGCACCGGCGTCCAGGCTTATTTACTGCTGTCTACCTGGTAAAAAATATGTTTTCCGAAGGGGTCGATCTCGTAACCCTGCACCTCTTTACGCACGGGTTCGAATATTGTCGAATGGGCAATCATTACCGCTGGCATCTGGTCATGCATCATCTGCTGGGCCTCTTTATACAGGCTGACGCGTTTATCATGGTCGGTAATAGATTTCGCCTCGGCGATAATGTCGTCAAATGGCTTATAGCACCATTTCGCCGAATTCGAACCGCCGTCGGCGGACTGGCAGGTAAATAACGGGCCAAAGAAGTTATCCGGGTCGCCGGTGGCTGTTGTCCAGCCCATCAGCGCCGCCTGATGCTCGCCATCTTTTACCCGTTTCAGGTACTCGCCCCACTCATAGGTAACGACTTTGGCATTTACGCCCACCTTCGCCCAGTCGGCCTGGATCATTTCGGCCATCCGCTTGGCGTTCGGATTATAGGGGCGCTGCACTGGCATCGCCCATAAATCGATGGTTGTACCCTCCGCCACGCCAGCCTCCTTCAGCAGCGCTTTTGCCTTTTCCGGGTCATAAGCGTAATCCTGCAGGGTGCTGTCGGCGCTCCATACTCCCGGCGGCAACAGGTTTTTCGCTTCGGTGCCTGTCCCCTGGAATACCGCCTTGATGATGGCGGGCTTATTGATCGCCATCGCCAGCGCCTGGCGAACTTTCACGTTATCCAGCGGCGCTTTTTGCGTGTTGAACGCCAGAAAACCGGTGTTCAGCCCCGCTTTACTCATCAGATTGATGTCTTTGTTCGCTTTGAGCCGCGGCAGGTCTGCCGGATTGGGGAAGGGATAGACCTGGCACTCATTCTTTTCCAGCTTGGCGAGGCGCACGGAGGCATCCGGGGTGATGCTGAACACCAGGCGGTCGATTTTCGCTTTACCCTGCCAGTAGTCCGGGAACGCGGTAAAGAGGATGCGCGCGTCCTTCTGATACTGGGTCAGCTTAAACGGCCCGGTGCCTACCGGGTCCATATCCACCCGCTCTGGCGTGCCCGCTTTCAGCATCGCATCAGCATATTCGGCAGAGAGGATAGAGGCGAAATACCACCCCAGGTCGGCGACAAAGGGCGCTTCCGGGTGCGCCAGGGTGAAGCGCACGGTGTGATCGTCCACTTTGTCGATGGCGGTAATTAATTTACCAAACTCCAGGCTCTCAAAGTTAGAGTAGTTACCGTTAGAGACATTGTGATACGGGTGATTAGGGTCTTTCTGGCGCATAAACGAGAAGATCACGTCATCAGCGTTGAAATCGCGGGTTGGCGTGAAATATTTATTGTTCTGGAACTTCACCCCTTTGCGCAGATGGAAGGTGTAGACCTTGCCGTCTTCGCTCACGTCCCAGCTCTCTGCCAGGCTCGGCTGCAGCTCCGTGGTGCCCACTTTAAAGTCTACCAGCCGGTTATAAACCGGTACGGCGCTGGCGTCCACGCTGGTTCCCGAGGTGTAAAGTTGCGGGTTGAAATTCTCCGGCGATCCTTCGGAACAGAAGACCAGCGTCTTTGCCGCTGCTGAGGAGCTGACCGCCAGAGCCAGCAACGCCACCGCAAATGTTGTCTGTTTATGTGCCATATCGTTTCCTTTTAGTGTCGTTCCATGCGCCAAAAAGTGCTTGTTGTTTGCGCTCTCATAAATAACATTAAAGTGACATTGCAAGCACCTGATAAGACAAATAAAGAAGGAATCACTATGACAGCGCCTCTCGCCAGTCAATTAACGCAACGCTTTTTCCGCTATCTCGCTATCACCAGTCAGAGCGACGCCGCGGCCACCACGCTCCCCACCACCCCCGGCCAGTTCGAGATGGCGCGCGCCCTGGCGCAGGAGCTGGAAACGCTAGGTCTGGAGCAGATTCAGCTTGACGATCATGCTACGGTAACCGCGGTGAAAAAAGGCACAGTGCCGGGCGCGCCGCGCGTCGGTTTTATTACCCATATCGATACCGTAGACGTGGGATTGTCACCGGATATTCATCCACAAATATTGCGATTCGAAGGCGAAGATCTCTGTCTTAACCGTGAGAAGGATATCTGGCTGCGGGTATCTGAACACCCGGAGATCAAAGCCTATCCAGGGGAGGAGATCATTTTCAGCGACGGCACCAGCGTGCTGGGCGCCGACAATAAAGCTGCCGTGACGGTGGTAATGACCCTGCTGGAAAATCTCACCGCTGACCAACGGCATGGCGATATTGTGGTTGCGTTTGTGCCGGATGAAGAAGTCGGGCTGCGCGGCGCGAAAGCGCTGGATCCGGCGCGTTTTGATGTTGATTTCGCGTGGACTATCGACTGCTGCGAAAAAGGCGAGATTGTCTTTGAGAACTTTAATGCCGCCTCGGCGACCATTAACTTTACCGGCGTTACCGCACACCCGATGTCAGCCAAAGGGGTGCTGGTCAACCCGCTGCTGATGGCAATGGATTACATCAATCAGTTTGACCGCCAGCAAACGCCGGAGCATACCGAGGGGCGCGAAGGCTACATCTGGTTTAACGGTATGGACGCGGTCCAGGGCCATGCCCGCCTGAGCGCCAGCATCCGCGATTTCGACAAGGCCAGCTTTGAGCGGCGCAAGCAGCAGATTGCTGATGTCGCGACGGCCATTGCCGCCCAATACCCTACCGCAAACGTCACCTTCACTATTGAGGATACCTACAGCAACATAAGCAACGCCATCGGTGAAGATCGCCGGGCTATTGATTTGCTGTTCGAGGCGATGGAAACGTTGGGCATTACCCCAAAACCCACCCCGATGCGCGGCGGGACGGATGGCGCGGCGCTCTCTGCAAGGGGGCTGCTTACCCCCAACTTTTTCACCGGCGCGCACAACTTTCACTCGCCGTTTGAGTTTTTGCCGCTGAAATCTTTTGCGGCGTCTTATAAGGTGGCGTTGCAGCTCTGCCTGCTGGCGGCGCGTTAGACTTTTCGTGCCAGCAGCGTGGCAAAACGCAGTTTGATGCGGTTACCGTTGGCGTCGGTGCGGTGAAGCTCACCGACGTCTTCGTTATATTTCATAAGCTCCCAGCCTGCGTAATAGTCACTCAGCTCCCCTTGTTTAAAGGCGAACGGGAAGCCAACGTTACAGGGGAAATCGTCAGTATCCATCGCCGCGACAATCAGGTTATAGCCGCCAGGCCGGGTGCAGCGCTGCATGTTAGCAATAAGCCCCGGTATGGTTTGCGGCTCAAGGAACATCATCACCACGGTTGAAAGAATAAAATCATACTCGCCGTCAAAGGTGAGCGTATTGAGATCCACAACGGCAGTTTGCAGGTTGTTCAGCCCTTCACCCTCGCGAATTTTTTCAATATTCGCCACGCTCATAGCATTTTTATCCCATGCGGTCACGTCAAAACCGTTAGCGGCCAGGTAGAGGCTGTTACGGCCACTGCCACAGCCCAGATCGAGGGTCTTTCCAGGTTTTACATACTGCATTGCATGGATAACATCTGAATGGGTGCGGGTCAGTCCGTATTTCTCAGTAAAATAGTTTTCATCAAACGTGGTCATTATTCATCCTCTCTACGCCGGTATCACTGGCGTAATACAATGTTGCATTTTTCATGCATGTTATGATTTTTCATCCTGAATAGCCAGTATCGCAAAATTTGCTACGGTTATCGTGGGGAAATAGCGGAAGAGCACAATGAATAAATACCGACTCAGTGAAGAGCGCCGGGCGTTTAGCTATCAAATGAACGGCGAAAAGAAGATGGTCACCCTGCGGCAGATTATTGCGCTGACGGACTTTAGCGATGTCGCCGCCGGAACGGCTGGCGGCTGGGTAGATGATGAAAGTGTTCTCGCGCAGGCGGGCAACTGCTGGATTTACGACGTGAACAGTATGGTCTTCGCGGGCAGCGTAGTGCGTGACGATGCGCGTATTACCCAGCCCTGCGTAATTTGTCACGATGTCGAGATCCGGGATAACGCCTGGGTGGATGCCGCGCAAATCAGCCACGGCGCGCGCTTGCGTGACAACGTCACGGTTCAGGCCTCGATTGTACGGGGCGGCTGCCAGATCTACGGTGACGCGCGCGTACTCCAGGGCTGTGAAATCATCGCCGCCAAAGGGCTAACTCAGGATGAGAGGCAGTCCTTACGCATTTACGATCGGGCCACCGTCAGCTGTTCGCGGGTGGTTCATCAGGCGCAAATTTACGGCGACGCTATTGTTAGGCATGCGTTTATTGAGCACCGCGCCGAGGTCTTCGATTTTGCCCTGCTTGAGGGAAACGAAGTCAATGATGTCTGGGTCTGCGACTGCGCGAAAGTCTATGGTAAAGCACGCGTCGTAGCCGGCATGGAAGAAGATGCCATCCCTACCCTGCGCTACAGTTCGCAGGTGGCGGAAAATGCGGTGGTAGAAGGCAACTGTCTGCTCAAACATCATGTGCTGGTGGGCGGCAATGCGTGGTTGCAGGGCGGCCCGGTGCTGCTTGATGAGGATGTGGTCGTTCAGGGCAACGCCCGTATTAAAGGGAATGTGCTGATCGAGCATCATATAGAGGTGACCGACGACGCGGTGATTGAAGCCGCCGAAGGGGAAAGTATTTTGCTGCGCGGGCGAAAGGTCATTAACGGCGGGCAGCATATCACCCGCACGCCGTTAGCCGGGCTGCTGTGAATCGTCGATTATCAGGCCGTAGATATTCTGATCGTAAAATACGCCGTTCAGATACTCGGCCTGCCGCAGACATCCTTCCAGCGTAAAGCCGTTACGCAGCGCAACCTGATTGCTCGCTTCGTTGGCCACCCGGCATTTAATCACGAAACGGCGAACATTGCCCTGCGCGGCGTAGAAGTGGATAAACGCCTGCAGACAGGCGGTAATAATCCCCTTTCCCTGCCGCTCCTGATCCAGCCAGTAGCCGATATAGCCTGTTTTATTGGCGGGCTCGATGGCGTTAAACGAGAGCACGCCAATCAGCACGTTATCCTCAAGGATCATAAACATTTTCGCATAGCCGCGCTGATGCAGCAGCATATTGCTCTGCGCCGTCTGGCGCGTCTGTTCAACCGAGCGCACATACTGCGGCCAGTCGAGAAACTGCTGCAACCACTCCCGGTTTTTCACAATCAGCTGATGCAGGTCGTGAACAAAGTGTTCGTCAACGGCATGCAGCGCCAGATGGTCGTTCACCGCAATAAGCGTATCGCTGTCGGGCATGTAATCTCCTTAAATCCCCCCGGTGACGGGGGGAGAATGATCAACGCATGATGCGGTCGTCAACGTAGTTACGTTTATCCGCGGCGGGCGGAAAATACTGATAAAGCCAGGTTTCGCTCACCGCGTCGCCCTGACAGCGCAGGAACATACGCATTTCTACCGGGTCGACGGAATCAGAGGTGGGATACCAGTCAAACAGAATGCGATAGCCGTCAAACGGTTCGACATAGAGTATTTCGACCTGCTTCGCCTCGCCGCTGGAGAGGGTAATAACCGGCTCGATGCCCTTCGGCGCGGCGGCTTTCAGGTCGCCGCCGACAAAGTCGATAGCGAAGCGACGG
>NZ_HE578945.1:1083585-1096807 GCF_000321045.1 Phytobacter massiliensis JC163 | reverse complement strand
GAAGCCGCCCATCCCGGTTCGGGTGGCGTAAACCCGTGCCAGCGGCGAGCGAACCGGTGGCAGCGCGCTCCAGTACAGTCGGTACTGGAAAGCCAGGTCATCACCGGCGCGCACCGGTTTTTCCGGTTGCCAGAAGCAGACGATGTTATCCAGCGTTTCGCCCGTGGTCGGGATCTCCATCAGCCCGACGCTCCCCTTACCCCACTTGTTGCGCGGCTCTACCCACAGGCTCGGGCGTTTGTTATACCAGCCCATGACATCCTGATAGTGAGAAAAGTCGCGGTCTAATTGCAGCAGACCGAACCCTTTGGGATTGTTATCGACAAAGGCGTTAAATTGCAGCTTTTGCGGGTTGTTCAGCGGTCGGCAAACCCATTCACCGTTACCGCGCCACATTGCCAGGCGGTCAGAGTCGTGGATCTGCGGATGAATGGTGTCGCAGACGCGGCGTTCGTTGTTGCCGCAGCTAAACATACTGGTCATCGGCGCGATCCCCAGCTGTTTAATGTCCTTACGGGCGTAGAGATGGTTGTCCACCTCCATGATCACCTGATTCTTTTCGCAGTGGATCACAAATTTGTACGCGCCGGTCAGGCTCGGGCTATCCAGCAGAGTGTAAACAGTGAAGGTGGTATCCGAGGCTTTCGCCGTTTCAAACCAGAAAGAGGTGAAGTCGGGAAACTCTTCCGGCGTATCGGTAAAGGTATCGATAGCCACGCCGCGCGCAGAAAGGCCGTACTGATATGTGCTGTCTACCGCCCGGAAATAGCTGGCCCCCAGGAAGGAAACGATATCGCGGCGCGCCAGCTCAGGCGCTTTAAACGCGCGGAAACCGGCGAAGCCAAGATCTTTTTGCCCTTCCAGTTGCTTAGTATCAACCCCGGCGTCGTGGTAGTTGAATAATTCAGGACGGAAATGGATCTCACGCGCCTGCTGCGTTGCGGGATCAAGAGAAAACATCCGCACCCGACGGCGAAAACCCATCCCCACATGGAAAAATTGCACGTCGAGCTGCCGCCCTTCAACATTGTTCCACAGAGAGTGGTTGGCGTCATACTGGATGCTGTTATACGCCTGCGGCGTCAGGGTCGCCAGGGTATCAGGCAGCGGCCGCGGCGCACCGCCCCACGGCGATTTAGCCAGATCGCGGGCCATGCTCTGCAGCACGGAAAAATCGAAGCGACGGCTCTGACCATCGGCGATATCGGAATCTGCAGCAAACGCCGCACGCGAGAAGAGCGAAGCAAAGCCGGTGGTCCCGCACGCTGCGGCCAGCGCCACTGATGCTTTAATGAAACGTCTGCGGTTCATGCCTGATAAAACGTCCTTATGGTCGTGAAATGAGGTTTCGCATCAGGGCGAAACCGCGGCAAAATCTGATTATTAATGACCGCCCACTCTAGACAAATTTGATTGAGAATCCAATTGTTGAGCGGCGATAATCTGCGCAAAGGAGGAAATATTTTTGTCGATCGGATCCGCCTGAAAAGGCATGTAAAGAAAGGTATGGCTGGCTTACCGGGCGAGGCAGCCTGGCTCTCATTTCTCCCCTTTACGGATGTGGTTATTTTTGTAGCGTAACGGCGCGCAGCCCAGCGCCTCGTTAAAACATTTTATAAAGTAAGTGACATGATTGAAGCCCGATTGCGCGGCCACCTCCCCTATGGAAAGAGAGGTATGTTCCAGCAGTTCACAGGCATGTTTGATTCGACGGATGATAATGTATTCCTGAATGGTGCCCCCCGTCTCCTTGCGGAAGGTTCGCGATGCATAGCTTGCAGAGACGCCGAGTTTATCCGCCAGCCCCTGTAAGCTGATTTTTGTGGTGTAGGTTGCTTCAATCTGGCGCATTATTTTCGACGATAACAGCCCGCTATTCCCGGCCCGCACATACACGCCGCTGGTGAGAAAACTGAGAATATTAAGCAATAGCAGCGCCGTGACTTCTGTTTTCCCGGTGGATGCCTTGTAGCTCTCCCAAAATAAAGAAAACAGGTTCTCAATTTGTGCGTGCGAATCGGTCAAATCATAAATAGAGACCCGCGCGTCGGCTGCGGAAATTTCGCAAAATAAATTATAACGCTGGGTGAATGGCCTTAACCAGCTGGCAATCATCGCGGCATCAACATGAATAATTGTCCGTTCATAACAATTTTTATCGCTATTTTCCACCATGACCTTGTGGATTTTACCCTGCGGAAAAATAAATAACCGCCCCGGTCTGGCTGTAAATTTTTGATTATCCACCACCACAATACCCACCCCACTTTCAATGTAGAGCAGCTCCAGACACTGATGCCAGTGATAATAATTGACGCTTTTCCCCCGGCTTCTTTTGAACTCGGTAGAGAAATCATCGAGGGTAATGCGATCGAGCAAGGCTTCATCGGTCATAGCGGTAAGGTCAAGATAGTTAAATTTTGATTCAGCATAGTTAAAAATAAATGTTGAAAACAGCGTAAAGATTCTCTTGTTCTCTTTTTCAGCATTTTTTTGTGATCTTCTTAACGATCTCCTTTCTTCGGGTCACTTATTTTCTGGCGCAACCAAGTTTTAGATGAAACCTTGTTTCAGTTCAAATTCAGAGACAAAAAATATGCGCCAACCCGACACTCAGCTGACACTCCCGAAGAGCCGCGACACGCTTCGCAGCTGTTTTAATTCTCTTTTTAATGCCGTCTGGTCACAGCGAAACGACCAATATGCCGGGATCCTGACGGGAAATCGCGTCCCCCTGTATGGCAAGAAAATAGCGGCTTTTGAAACCTTCAGTCGGTTAATGTGGGGCTTCTTTCCCCTGCTCGCTGGGGAAGATCATCCTGACAGCGAGGCGGTGCTGCGCATGCTGGCGGACGGCACCGACCCGTCCCATCCTCACTACTGGGGAGAGCCGCAGGATTTTGACCAGCGCAGCGTTGAGATGGCGGTGTTCGGCCTTGGGCTGGCGCTGGCAGGCGATACCCTGCGCCAGCGCCTTGGCCAGCCCGCATTTGGCCGCCTGGTCATCTGGCTGCAAAGCCTGCGTACGGCCAAAATCCCGCAGAATAACTGGTCGTTCTTCCCGCTAATGGTCGAAGCCGGGTTATACCGTAGCGGTGAGGCGTGGTCGCAGGCGACTGTCGAGAAGCATTTCGCGCTGCTGGACAGTTTTTATCTCGGCGATGGCTGGTACAGCGATGGGCCCGGTCGCCCCTGCGATTACTACAACGGTATGGCGCTGCACTTCTACGGGCTTATCTGGGCGCGCCTGATGGCAGATGTGTATCCGTCGCGCTGCCAGCAACTGCGCGAACGCGCCAGCCTCTTCGCCAAAGACTTCATCCATTTTTTTGACGATGAAGGTGCCGCCATCCCCTATGGCCGCAGCATGACTTACCGTTTTGCACAGGCGGCCTTCTGGAGCGCCGCGGCCTTCGCCGGGCTTGAAACAGTGCCCGCAGGCGTCAGCAAAGGAATTATTCTGCGTCATCTGCGCTACTGGTTGAAACAGGACATCACCGACGCGCGCGGCATCCTTACCGTGGGCTACGGATATGCCAACGAGATCATGGCCGAAGAGTACAACGCGCCGGGCTCGCCTTATTGGGCGCTGAAGCCTTTTCTGATACTGGCCCTCGACGATGCGCATCCCTTCTGGCAGAGCGAGGAACTGCCGCTCCCTGAGCGACCGGCCCACCATGCGATTAAACATGCGCGCCAGCTGGCGGTGGACGACAGGCAGAGCGGCCATCACTACCTGCTGAATGCCGGGCAAATCCCGGGAAAGAGCTATGCCAATAGTGAAAGTAAGTATGCAAAATTCGCCTACTCCTCGCTGCTTGGCTTTAACCTTGAACGCAGCCGTTATGGCCTGGCGCTCAACGCCTGCGACTCTACGCTGCTGCTGAGCGAACACGACGATTACTGGCGCGGCCCGCGTGATGTATCGATAGTGCGCATTGACGACAACGGTATTGCCTTATGCTGGCAACCCTGGCCCGACGTCAGGATTAAAACTCATTTAATCCCGCTGCGCACGGGGCATCTTCGCATTCATGTTATCGACACCGGGCGCGCGCTCAACTGCGCCGAAGGCGGTTTTCCGGTTCCCGTGCATGAACATCCCGCCACGGCGTTTGATGTGGAAAGCGGCACGATAACCAGCGCTGAAACCGGCTACTTCACCAGAATTAACGATTTTTCGCCGACCGTTAAGCGTGCCTGCGCGCCTGTAATCAGCCCGCCCGTCAGCAATATTGTTTTTCCCTGTAGTAGCGCCGTGCCTGTTTTAACCCACGAATTAACACCGGGCCGCCATATTCTCTGTTGTCGGATTGACGGCGGGAGAATTACCCCGGCAGCACCGCCTGTGCCCATAAATATCAGCCTTACGCCGCACCTATTAGAACTCGACCTGGATGACCAGCTTCTGGTTATCCCCTTGTAATCCTGCTTCCTTCTGGAGTGAAAAATGACCACAGTTAATCGTTTAGATTATATAAAGATAAGCGGTTTTATGTTTTTGTATTTCGTTATCTGGACCATGAGCTTTAGCCTCTATTCCATCTGGCTTGGCCAGGAGGCGAAGTTAACCAGCGCGGAGATTGGCGCGGTATTTGCGGTTAACGGTGCCTTCGCCGTGGTGATGAAACCGATATATGGTTTTATCACCGACAAGCTGGGAATGAAAAAACACCTGCTCTATTTTGTGGCGATCATGTCGTCACTGCTGATGCCTTTTTTCGTCTATGTCTATCATCCGCTGCTCAGCGAATCTTTTTATTTGGGCGTTCTGGCGGGCGCGCTCTATTTAAGCCTTGCATGGTATGCCGGGATCGCGGCCTCAGAATCCTATTGCGATCGTTTTGGCCGCCTGAAAGGCTTCGAGTTTGGCCGTATCCGGATGTGGGGTTCCTGTGGCGCGGCGCTGACGGCCTCCTTTGCCGGAGTCCTGTTTAATATCTCGCCGACCATTAACTTCACAATCAGTAGTATTACCTCGCTGATCATGCTGGGGTTACTGTTCAGCATTAAGATTCCCGCTGCGGATAACCATGAAAACGCGGTAGTACCGGAGAAAAAAATCAGCCTGCCCGATGTAAAACGGCTGCTGAAACAGGGAAAATTCTGGCGCTTCTGCTTTTACGTGGCGGGGATTGTCTGGATTATGCATATCGCTGAACAGCAGTTTCCGCGCTATTTTGTCTCTTTTTTCCATGGTAGTTCAGCGGGTAACTCCTGGTATGGCTACCTGAGCACGGTTCAGGCTATCGTCGAGTTTATTTCGATGCTCTCTATGCCCTGGGTCGTTAATAAACTGGGCGCACGTCGGGCATTGATATTTGCCGGTCTGGTGATTGGCGCGCGACTGGTTATTTCCGGTTTTGCCACCGGCCCGTTAATGATTGCCTTTATCAAACCGCTATACGGCCTGGAAAACGCCCTGCTGCTGATTGCCGTATTCAAATATATTGCCAATCATTTTGATAAAAAAGTGAATGCCACCATGTACCTGATTGGTTATCAGTGCACCATGTATGTCGGCACCATATTCGTCTCTGCGCCGGTAGGCTATATGTACGACCATATCGGCTTTGGCAATACCTATTTCATTATGGGCGGCATTGTGATGCTTTTCGCGTTGTTATCCATCTTTGTGCTTACCGACAACGACGCAACTACCGCCCCTGCAGCCCGCACCGCTAAGACCTCTTTATCATGATGGAGCACGACATGTTGTTAGTCGAAAAAGTGAGATTACACTCTCGTTTCACCCCCGACCTGCATAAATTAACACAGCTGATATGCGGCAAACTTACACGCCAGCTTACGCAGTTCGACGGCAAATACCCTGCCGCCTGTAGCATCAATGGCCATTATCCGCTGACCGATAATACCGACTGGACGACGGGGTTCTGGAGCGGCATGACCTGGCTTGCCTGGCAAATGAGCGGCGATCCGCAGTTTCTTGATCATCTGCAAAACCAGCTTCCCGGCTACGGCGAGCGCCTGCGGCAGCGCCACGATATTGAAACGCACGATCTTGGGTTTCTTTTCTCGCTCTCCTGCGTAAACGCCTGGCGCAGCACCGGCGACCCGGCAGCCAGAGAGTATGCGCTACAGGCGGCCAATCTGCTCACGGCGCGTTATCACCCTACCGCGCAAATTATCCAGGCCTGGGGCGACCTTAATGACCCTCAGCAGCAGGGACGCATGATCATCGACTGCCTGTTAAACCTGCCGCTGCTCTATTGGGCGTCGGAACAGACCGGCGATCCTCGCTATGCGCAGCTGGCGCAGCGTCACGCTGGCCGGGCCTGCGACTTCTTAGTGCGGGAAGATTACTCCACTTTTCATACCTTTTATATGAACGTCGAAACCGGCGAACCGGTTAAGGGGACAACTCATCAGGGTTATGCGGACAACTCCTGCTGGGCGCGCGGCCAGGCGTGGGCAATTTACGGTTTTGCCCTGAGCTTTAGCTATACCGGAGAGCGCCGCTTTTTGCAGGCGGCAGTGGAAACCGCCCGTTACTTTATTGCCCATCTCCCGGATGACGGGGTCTGCAACTGGGATTTGCAACTTACCGCCCCTGGCACCGCCAAAGACAGCTCCGCTGCGGCGATTGCCGTTTGCGGTCTGCTGGAGCTAACCCGCCACCTGTCGGTGCTGGACCCCGATCATGGCGACTTTACCCGCCAGGCGCTGCGCATCATGACTCAGCTGTGCGATCGTTATTTTGACGGTGAAAATGTGGATGGCGGCTATTTATTACATGCGGTCTATAACATGAATAAAGAGCGCGGTGTAGATGAATATTGTATCTGGGGAGATTATTTCTTTTTTGAAGCCGTTTCCCGGCTAACTGCGCCACTCGCTAAATACTGGTAATACATTAATAAGTAAATCTATCAGCTATGGCTGAGGATACGTTACGCCTCTAATAATTAAAAGGTAAGAAAAAATGAAAAGAACAATACTACTTCTGGCTGTTGCCCTACCCGCTTTTTGCCAGGCTGGAGGATATTTAGAAGTCAGGGAGGCGTGGAATAGCGCCTCGGAGGAACATCAGTTTAAAGTTGGCGCAGGTTATAATTTCGATAATGGGGCCGGGGTACTGTTCCAGACCGTTTATAATACCGCTGAATTAGATCAGTTTAAGCACAGTTTCGATGAATTTGAAGGCTGGTATCCTTTATGGGAAATAACCGATAAACTCACCTTAAGCCCGGGCGGCATTCTTAATTCTACCAGCGCCGGTTCCACCACCTCACCGTATGTACAACTCGGCTACGGTGTAAACCCCGATCTGGCGGTAGCGTTTAAATATCGCTACAACCATATGAATTACCAGACGCGGGATATTAACAGTGAGATGAATTATAACGACAACCACCAGTTAGTCATGGTGGTTAATTATAAAATAAACGATAGCCTTACCTATGAATTCGAACCGGATCTTTATCTTAACAGCGGCGATTATAACCGTAAAAATGGTAAAGATCATAGCTGGGAGCTAAACCATAAATTCTCGTGGAAAATAACCCACCACTGGCGGCCCTTTGTACAACTCTCATGGCTGGACAGAGATATCAATAACCATGCGGAACAGTACCGTATCAGGCTGGGTATGCGTTACTACTTCTGACGAAAAAGACCCCTGCCGGACATCAACGCCAGGGGTCACAACAGGACAGGCCTATTATTTTTGCGCAGATGTAACCGCCATCCGCAGAGCGGTAGCCTGGCCGTCAGGCTTGCCGCCCCGCATCATAATGCGTTCTTAACAAGTCACCCTGATGACATCCCCTCAACGCTGACAGTTCGTCACCTTAATCCAGCTTAACGTGATAGCGCATCACCCGTTTAAAGAAGGTCAGACGCGCGCGCATAAAGCGGTTCACCAGACGAAACCCTGCCTGTTTATTCAGCCCGATACGCAACAACCTGTCGCGGCCGCGCACGCTTGCCCGCCAGCGAACCGGGCCTGATAGCGTCTCTACGCCTGCCGCGGCATTACGGGCAAACTCGACCCAGTAATCGGCAACGTTTGCCGCAAAAGCCAAATCCCGCGCATTCACATAGCGACGCGCCGGTTCGGTGAGGGTGAGCGTATCGAACACATAGGGGACTTCGTTGCCGTGCCATGCGCCGTGCAGGTAGGTATCACGCTCGGCTTCGGCGACATAGTCAAACCAGTAGCGCCAGCAGGGCTGATTGATACGTTGCTGAGCCTGCATAATGACCAGTCCCAGGGAGGTAAAGGCCATATCCCGACACACCTGGCGGCCCAGTTCCTGATCTCCCTTTACGCCAGGATAGAGTAATTTAATCACCCCCAACCCGAGCCGCTGCTCACGCCGCAGCTTTTCAATTTGCCCGGCGAGATCGACCCCGAACTCCGCCATCACGCTGGCTTCATCGCTGTTCGAGCCGACAATAAGCGGCATCGGATGTTGTCGGCCTGAAAAGAAGACGTCCAGCGATGGCTCCGGCAGCACGCAGTCACCGGCGATGGGCGCGGGTGCGATTTTTAGCGGTGCGGCAAGGGGCCAGAATGCATCAGCAGGCAGCGCCCGTAACGCTTCGGCCGTCGCGTTTTCAAGGCCAAAATAGCGCGCGACGTCTACCCCTTTTGTCTGTGCCACGGCAAGCGGGGTATCCGGTAAGGTATAGCTGCTTTGAATAATCGCTTTATGGAATAGCCCCTTCGCCAGCGGCGAGGCCAGCAGCGACACCACGCTGCGCCCCCCGGCCGATTCGCCAAATAGGGTAATATTGTTGGCATCGCCGCCAAAAGCATGAATATTTTCAGCGACCCAGCGCAGGGCGGCTATCTGATCGAGCAGGCCGAAATTGCACACCGGCTCACTCTCTTGCGCCATCAGCGCCGGATGGGCGAAGAAGCCAAGGTGCCCCAGACGGTAATTGAGCGTAACCAGAATCACATTGCGCCCGGCAAGGGCTTTACCGTCATAGGGCGGCAGGTCGCCCGCCCCCATGGTAAAACCGCCGCCGTGTAACCAGACCATCACTGGCAACGGTTCATTTCTTTCCGCAGGTGCCCAGATATTGAGATACAGACAATCTTCCGACAGCGGCCCCGGATCGCCTCCGGCGAGCTGTTCGCAAAATTCACGGTTTTGCCAGCAGGCGGCAGAGAACGTATCGGCCAGCCGCACACCCTGCCACGGCTCAACTGGCTGCGGCGCGCGCCAGCGTAACGGACCAACGGGCGGCTGCGCATAGGGTATGCCGCGCCAGAGATGAAAAGCGCCGTCGGTAATACCCGCGACAGTGCCATAACGGGTTTCTGCCAGCGGGGAGCTGGAATTTTCCATGACAACATCCTGTAAGACTGTTTCCGTAGCAGAGTACCGATTTTACAACAGACCGCAACGCCGTTTGCTGCGGGTTTGCGCCTGTTCATACAGAACGAACTCATCCAGTACCTCGCAGCCCAGCGCCGCTTCAAAATCGACTTTGCTGGCGTTACCGTGGCTGCGCGGCTGCTCGCTGCCGCCCAGATTTGACTGGAAAATACCGGCGGCGCTCACCGGCAGGAAATCTTCATAAATAATAGGTTGCGCAACAATCCAGCCGCGCTCGATTAGCGGCTGCGGATCGTCCCCCGGATGAATGGCCTGACGATGCGCCTCCCCGGCAGGCGTCAGACGATAGCGAAACCAGGCCAGCTGCTGGCGGCGCAACAGCAGTTCGCTGTCGGGAAAATCCTGAAATACCTCCTGCAAATGGAGCTGATGCGTCAAGTTGTCTTTGCCGGTTCCCGCTTTTGCCAGAAGTTGGTCATAGCGTTCCCGGCCTTTTGGGGTAAGCGCGATGCCGCGCTGTTCGATCTCGCCAAAGCGCGCCGTGTGGGTTCCCTGATGCTCGCCCGTGAAACGCACCGGTTCATCCAGCGCTTTAAAGCTGGTCTGGCGTAGCAAAATCGGCACGTCACGACGCGGCGGCCCTTCTATTACCGCTTTAGGGGCGATACCGTACTCCGGCATCAGCGCCTGCACTCTGTCTATATCGAGGGTTCGGGGGGTTAAATGGTTGATGTGACAGCCGGGAAAGCAGACCACATCGGCAATGAGCCGGTGCTGGTCATGAAGCGCCTGGTAGGTTGCCTCGTCCACCGTTGACTGACGATGCCAGCGAAACGTCTCCAGCGCCTGCTGAACAAACTCGCTGGCCTGCCGGGGAGTGAATTCCCCGTTTTGCTCAAACAGTTCAATCAGTTCACGGCAGCGCGGGGTAAAGATATCGCGGCGCTGCAATATCGCGGCGGCTTTCTCCCGCAGCGGCGCATCTTCGATCAGTTCAAGGCGCAGCAGCGAGGTGAAAATGCGAAACGGGTTACGCGCCAGCGCGGCGTCATCCACGGGGCGAAAGGCGGTGGAGTGCACCGGCACGCCCGCCTGAGAAAGGTCGTAATAGCCCACCGGGAACATGCCCATGATCGCAAACATCCGCCGCAGCGTAGAGAGTTCCCGGGCGGTGCCAACACGGATAGCCCCATGGCGTTCGACATTCAGCCGCGCCAGTTCATCGGCGTTGAGCAACTGCTCATGCAGGCGGGGATTATTTTCCAGCACCGCCAGGTTCACATCTGCGACCAGTTCCAGCAGCGTGCCGTATTGCGGGACTTCCTGCTGGTACATTTCCGACATCGCCTGCGAAAACTGCTCCCGTATCTCATCCGCCGTGATAGTGCTCGCCATGTTGTTTTACCTCCGGTTTGTGTTACCTGGAGTGTAGAGAAGCCATCTGGGACAGGTGGAAGAGAATTTACAAACTGTGATCGCGGCAAGGAGCCTGACATCCCTACTCCCCGGTTTCATAACCACAAATTATGCATATGCCCATACCAACATGCGGGAGAACTCACACTGCGCATAAAATTTGTTTGTAACTCAACGGTGTTAAATGTTAAGAGTATTTTGCTATCAAGTTAACAAATTTTAATAACATTACTTGTCACGGGTACTGCTTCGTTTTTACATCATCCTATGGAAAAAAATGGTCTGTTCACCCAGCGCATTCGGTTGCGCCATCTTCACACTTTTGTCGCCGTCGCTCAGCAGGGTACGCTTGGCCGCGCGGCGGAAACACTCAACCTTAGCCAGCCTGCGCTCTCCAAAACCCTCAATGAACTGGAGCAGCTAACCGGAACGCGCCTGTTTGAGCGCGGTCGTATGGGCGCGCAGCTTACCCTCACGGGCGAACAGTTTTTAACCCATGCGGTGCGGGTGCTGGATGCGCTAAACACCGCCGGACAGTCTCTGAATCATAAACCCGAGCAGAACAATGCGGTGATCCGCGTCGGGGCGCTGCCTACCGCTGCCCTTGGTATTCTTCCCCAGGTCATTGGTCAGGTGCACAAGCAGCAGCCGGATATCACAATTCAGGTTGCTACCACCAATAACCCTATGCTGCTGGCCGGGCTGAAATCGGGCGAGTTGGATGTTGGTATCGGCCGCATGGCCGACCCTGAGATGATGAGCGGGCTGAATTATGAACTGCTTTTTCTGGAGTCGCTAAAGCTGGTGGTTCGCCCGAATCATCCGCTGCTGCAAAGTACCGTCACCCTGAGCCGGGTGCTGGAATGGCCGGTGGTGGTGCTGCCGACGGGGACAGTACCGCGGCAAAACGCCGAAGAGCTGCTGCAAAGCCAGGGCTGCCAGCTACCGAGTGGCTGTATCGAAACGCTCTCGGCGTCGCTCTCCCGCCAGTTAACCGTTAACTTTGACTATGTCTGGTTTGTGCCGTCCGGGGCGGTGAAAAACGATCTGCGCCAGGGGACGTTAACGGCCCTGCCAATAGTGCCGCCGGGCGTAGGCGATCCTATCGGCATCATCACCCGCGCTGATGGCCCCCTCACTACCGGCACGCAGGGTCTTATTGCCGCCATCCGTAAAACCGTGCCCGAGTAACCGGGCGCGCCGTTGCGCAAACAGTAAACTTTTTGTTAATTGTGTGATAAAAGATAGTTGTTTATTAAGGGTTGCTGTTACACGGCATATACTTCTGCTGAGCAACCCGCTGTCCGGAAGAACACATGAAATTCAAAACTGCAATAAAACCCTATCGCGCCGCTGCCGGCGGCCTCGGGTCTCTTGAAGCCACCACCCGCTTCGTTATCGACAGCAAAAATGCACTCAAAAACCTGCGTAACCTGCTTCGGATGAACAAAGCCCGCGGGTTCGACTGCCCCGGCTGCGCCTGGGGCGATGACAATAAAAGTACATTCAGCTTCTGTGAAAACGGCGCGAAAGCGGTAACCTGGGAGGCAACGCGCCGCCAGATTGACGCCTCTTTTTTTGCGCAACACAGCGTAACCGCCCTGCGCAAACAGAGCGATTATTTCCTTGAATACCAGGGGCGGCTGACCGAACCGCTGCGTTACAACCCGCAAACCGACCATTATGAGCCCATCAGTTGGGCAGACGCCTTCGCACTGACAGGTGAACATATTCGCGCTATGTCACACCCCAATGAGATGGAACTGTACACCTCCGGGCGTGCCAGTAACGAAGCCTCTTACCTGTACCAGCTGTTTGGCCGGATGGTGGGCACCAATAATTTTCCCGACTGTTCAAATATGTGCCACGAGGCGAGCGGCGCGGGGCTTAAACGTAGCATTGGCGTAGGTAAAGGCACCATTCACCTGGCCGATTTTGACCATGCCGACGCGATTTTTGTCTTCGGGCAAAACCCGGGAACGAACCATCCCCGGATGTTGCACAGCCTGCGTCATGCTGCCGATAGCGGCGCGCGGATAGTCACGTTTAATACCCTGCGCGAGCGTGGCCTTGAGCGCTTTGCCGACCCGCAGAAGCCGCTGGAAGTGGTCACCTCCAAAGCAGGCGCAATCAGCAGCGCCTATTATCAGCCCAATCTCGGCGGCGATATGGCCGCCGTACGTGGGATGGCGAAAGCCCTGCTGGAGACCCAGCGCCAGCGTCTGGCCGCAGGAGGCGAGAGCATTTTTGATGACGCCTTTCTGGCGCAGTACACCCGCGGCATGGACGCGTGGTTTGCGCAAATTGATGCGACATCCTGGCAGACCATCGAAATGCAGTCCGGTCTGAGCGAACAGCAGCTGCGCGACGCCGCGGCGGTCTGGCAGGGGGCGAAAAAGGTGATCTGCACCTGGGCGATGGGCATTACCCAGCATAAACACTCGCTGGATACGGTGCGCGAAATAGTCAACCTGCAACTGCTTGGCGGCCATCTG
>NZ_HE578945.1:1072922-1083374 GCF_000321045.1 Phytobacter massiliensis JC163 | reverse complement strand
TCAACCTGCAACTGCTTGGCGGCCACCTGGGCAGGCCCGGGTNCGGGGCTGTGCCCCGGTGCGCGGCCACAGTAACGTGCAGGGAAACCGCACGATGGGCATCGATGAGAAGCCGCCCGCCGCCCTGCTCGACAGCCTGGCGCGACATTTCGATTTTACCCCGCCGCGCGAGCCGGGCCACAACACCGTTGAGGCGATCCAGGCAATGTTGCGCAATGACGTTAAAGTGCTTATCGCCCTGGGCGGCAATCTGGCCGCCGCCGCGCCGGACACGCACCTGACCTGCGAAGCGCTGCAGCGCTGCGGCCTCACCGTGCACATCAGCACCAAACTCAACCGGAGCCATCTGATGCCGGGCGCGCAGGGGCTGATCCTTCCCACCCTGGGACGTACCGAAGAGGATATGCAGGCCAGCGGACGCCAGTTTGTGACGGTTGAAGACTCTTTCAGCATGGTTCACGCCTCAGAGGGGATCGGCAAACCGCTGGCCAGCACGCAAAAATCAGAAACCGCCATTGTCGCCGGAATTGCCCATGCGGTACTGGGGAAAGACAAACTGGACTGGCTGGCGCTGGCGGATGACTACAACCGTATTCGGGACCACATCGCCGCAACCATTCCAGGCTTTACGGATTTCAATACCCGTTGCGACGAACCCGGCGGATTCTGGTTAGGCAATGCGGCGGCGCAGCTGCGTTTCGCCACCCCGTCCGGTAAGGCAGAGTTTAGCGCCGCCCCGTTACCGACGTCGGTTTGCCCGCAGAGCAGCGCCCCGTTTGTTTTGCAAACGCTGCGCTCTCACGACCAGTACAACACCACGATTTACGGGCTGGACGATCGCTATCGCGGCGTATACGGTCAACGGGACGTGTTGTTTATGCACCCGGAGGATATTCGCGGGCTGGGTCTGAGCGATGGCGACCGGGTAGATATTACCACGCAGTCTGTAGATGGTATTGAACGTCGGGTGGAGGGGTTCCGCCTGGTCGCTTATGACATTCCCCGTGGAAACCTTGCCGCTTACTACCCGGAAACAAATCCGCTGGTTCCGCTCTCCAGCTTCGGCGACGGCACCGGGACGCCCACCTCAAAATCGGTCCCGGTGAGCGTGACGCCTTCCGTGGCGCAGGAAACGTTGCGTATTGCCTGACCCGGGCAATACAGAAACATGGCATCCGCCTCCGGGAAAACCCCGGGTGCGCTGTCGCTTACCCGGGCTACGCATCACCAACAGACACAGAAACGTAGCCCGGATAAGGCAACGCCGCATCCGGGAAAATCCCGGGTGCGCTACCGCTTACCCGGGCTACGCATCACCAACCAAAACAAACGTAACGCATCCGGGAAAAATCAGAAGGTCTCCCAGTTATCGCTCCCCGTGGCTACCGCCGGGCGCGGGGCGGTAAAGCTTTTTGCCGCGCTGGCCGCGGGTTTTTCACTGTTTCGCTCGCGGCCGCCGACAACACGAAACGCGCCTACCGCCTCGGTCAGGCGCGCTGCTTGCTCTTCCAGTGACGCGGCCGCGGCAGACGCTTCCTCCACCAGCGAGGCGTTTTGCTGGGTAACATTGTCCATCTCGGTGATGGCCTGGCTCACCTGGGTGATGCCTTTACTCTGCTCATCCGATGCGGCGGCGATTTCAAGCATAATATCGGTGACGCGTTTCACCGCGGTCACGATCTCATCCATCGTTTCGCCTGCCGCCACCACTTCGCTGGAGCCTTTATCAATTAAACCGACCGATTCGCTGATCAGCGCCTCGATCTCTTTTGCTGCCTGAGCGCTGCGGCTGGCCAGGGTACGAACTTCGCTGGCGACCACCGCAAATCCACGCCCCTGTTCACCGGCGCGGGCTGCTTCCACCGCGGCGTTGAGCGCCAGGATATTGGTCTGGAAAGCAATGCTGTTGATGACGGCCGTGATCTCGGAGATTTTCTTCGAGCTGGCGGAGATATTCCCCATGGTCTGCACAACGCCATCGACAATCTCGCCCCCTTTCGTCGCTTTACCGGAGGCGTCGCGGGCCAGGTTGCTGGCGTGGTGCGCGTTATCCGCGTTTTGTTTAACGGTGGCGGTAAGCTGCTCCATGCTGGCGGCAGTCTGTTCGATAGCGGCCGCCTGCTCTTCGGTGCGTGAAGAGAGATCGGTATTGCCCGCGGAAATCTCGCTGGTGCCGCGATAAATCTCCTCTGCGCCGTCGCGCACGGTTGAGACGGTTTTCATCAGCGACTGCTGCATCGCCTGCAGTCCATGGGTCAGACGACCAATTTCACTGCGCCCGGCAGGCTCTTGCGCCACGGTCAGATCACCGGCGGCGATGTGTTCGATACGGCGCGCGGCGCGCTGTAGCGGGTTAATTACAATGCGGCGCAGCACCATAAAGGTGATAAGGGTCAGCACCAGCGCAACGGCGAACGCTCCCGCCATAAAGATAAGCCCAAGCTGCGTACGATGGTGGGCCTGCTCGCCAAGACGATTGGCGCGCTCGGTGCGGATCTTAATCGCCTGCAGCAGAACTTCGTTAAAGCTGTTATCCAGCTGACGCGCCTGCTCGTTTTCATGATTGATGATGGCTTCAAACATGCCGTTTTTGGCGTATTTCAGCATTGGCTGCATACCCGCAATATAGGCATTGAAGCGGGTGGTCAATTCGCCATCGAGGGCGACATCCTCCGGTGTTTTCACCGCACGGTCCATATAGGCTTTAAAGCCCTCCTGGGACTGTTTAAGGCGTTTTTCCGCCTCGGCGATATTCCTTTTCATGTCGTCCATTTCAGCAATACGGCTCGCCGCGCCTGCATGAATCAAATTGATACGCGCGGTGCGCAGATGGTTAGAGCTGTTCGACAGCCCCATACGAACCTGTATTTCCTGAGTGACGTCCTGCTGGTTATGGTCGGCCTCCATCAAAAAGTACCCCGCCAGACCGGAACTCAGCGCAAACAGAAGTAAAATGCCGGTGAGAATAGCGGAAAACAGGGGAACCAACCGAATATTGTGCAAAAATCCAATGCCTTGTGGTGCTTGCATCGCTGCTGATTTGTCCATGGCTCTCGACTCTCTTTTTGTAAGATGCGTAAAACACGCCTGTTCGGAAGATATCGGCAGCGGCGGGATTTTTGTTAAGGTAAAAAACGTCAGGCGGGTCACAGATTTAGACATTAATGGGCCAGCGCATACGCTGGCCCATTAAAGGATTAGTTATCGCCGAAATGGATAACGGTGCGGATAGATTTGCCTTCGTGCATCAGATCAAAAGCGTCGTTGATCTGGTCCAGCGGCAGGCGATGGGTGATAAACGGATCGAGACGAATCTTGCCCGCCATCGCCTCTTCTACCATACCCGGCAGTTGAGTACGCCCTTTCACGCCGCCAAACGCGGAGCCGCGCCATACGCGCCCGGTCACAAGCTGGAACGGACGGGTTTTAATCTCCTGGCCTGCGCCCGCGACGCCGATGATCACGCTTTCGCCCCACCCTTTGTGGCAGCACTCCAGCGCAGCGCGCATCACGTTGACGTTACCGATACATTCGAAGCTGAAATCCACGCCGCCGTCGGTCAGTTCGACAATGACGTCCTGAATAGGCTTGTCATAATCCTGCGGGTTGATGCAGTCCGTCGCCCCCATCTCTTTAGCAAGGGTGAATTTTTCCGGGTTGGTATCAATGGCCAGAATGCGACCCGCTTTCGCCTGTACCGCCCCCTGGATTACCGCCAGACCAATGCCGCCCAGGCCGAAGACCGCCACGGTATCGCCCTCTTTCACCTTCGCCGTGTTGTGCACCGCGCCAATACCGGTGGTCACGCCGCAGCCCAGCAGGCAGACTTTATCCAGCGGCGCCTGCGGGTTGACTTTCGCCAGCGAGATCTCAGCGCAGACGGTATATTCGCTAAAGGTGCTGGTGCCCATGTAGTGATAAATTGGCTCGCCGTTATAGGAGAAACGGGTGGTGCCATCCGGCATCAGGCCTTTGCCCTGCGTGGCGCGAACGGCCTGGCAGAGGTTCGTTTTGCCGGACTTGCAGAATTTACACTCCCCGCATTCGGCGGTATAAAGCGGAATGACATGATCGCCGGGTTGCAGGCTGGTTACGCCTTCGCCGACTTCCACCACGACGCCGCCGCCTTCATGGCCCAGCACCGCCGGGAAAACGCCCTCAGGATCGTCACCAGAAAGCGTAAACGCATCGGTGTGGCAAACGCCGGTATGGGTGATACGCACCAGCACTTCACCTTTTTTAGGCGGCGCGACATCGATTTCGACAATTTTGAGCGGTTGACCTGGACCAAACGCAACTGCAGCACGTGATTTCATCAAACCCTTCCTTTTTTATACGGACGTGAATTTATTTTAGATAAGAGCGCAAAAGATGGCCGACTTCCGCCATGCGCACGGCACGCTGCTCGGCGGTGGTATCGCCGCTGACCAGCTCATCTTTAAGGTGGATTTCGACCATCTCCCCCATCAGACCATTCGCCGCCCCGCGAACGGCGGCGATCTGCTGGAGGATGGCGATGCAGGGGTCGCCATTTTCCAGCGCGCGTTCCAGCGCGTCGACCTGGCCGCGAATGCGGCGAACCCGGGTGAGAATGCGTTTTTTGTCTTCGGGTGAATGTGGCATTGCGCCCTCCTATACTCAGGGGGGGTATAGTATATGAGTTATGAAAGGGATGTAAGTGAAATATGACCAAAACGTTCTGGATAGCGGTGCAGGTAAGGTCTGAACGAGGAGTAAAGGCGAGAAGTGTTACCCTGACAAAGCGCAATATCATCCCTGAGCCACCAGAAGAATCACACAGCGTTTCGCCAGGGTAACCTGCTCCGCCGCCTGGTGTTGGCGTAATCGACGGAGCAGCTAAGAGCCTATATCATTGAAAGGATTAATCAAATAAAATTATTGAATTGATCGTTAAAACCGATCGCCAGATCAATTTTTAACCTTATTAATGCCAAATATTGTGTTTACCGCTTGAGCGGCTTACCTGCTGTTTCACGCGCGCGCATCACGGTAATGAACGTGATCAGCGCAGCGGCCATGACATAAAACGCCGGGGAAAATTTATCGCCGGTGGAGGTGATAAGCCACGCCGAGAACCAGGGCGTAATCCCGCCAAAAAAGGCCACCGAGAAGTTATAGGCGATAGAGAGCCCACCGTAACGCACGCTGGTAGGAAAGAGCTCCGCCATCGCAGCGCTACAGGCCCCGTCAAACGCGGCGATAAACGCGCCCAGCATCACCATCGCCAGCACCGCAGAGAGCATATCGCCATTCGCCATCAGCATCATCGCCGGGTAACTCAGCAAAATGAAACCGGCGCACCCTGCCAGCATTAACGGCTTACGGCCAAATTTGTCGGAAAGATACCCCATAAACGGCACCAGTACGGCCACGGAAAACAGGCCGATAGTGGTAATGGCGTAAGAGTCGAGCTTCGAATAGTGCAGTTCGGTGGAGAGATAGCCCGGCATAAAGGTTTGCAGCGTCCAGTGCCCGACGGCCTTAAGCACCACAAACCCGACGCAGAACAGCAGCGCCGCCCAGGCGCGGGTCACGGCAGAACGTAACGGGGTGGCATCGGTTTGCCCCTGCTGTTGAGCCTCAAGAAATTCCGGCGAATCTTCCAGATGCTTACGCAGATAGAGTCCGACCCAGCCAAGCGGCCCGGCAATCAGAAACGGAATGCGCCATCCCCAGTCGCTCATGGCCTCTTCGCCAAGTGAGGCCGTCAGCAGAAATACCAGCCCGGAACCTGCGACAAAGGCCATAAAGCCGAAGTTATCGATCCAGCAGGTAAAATAGCCGCGTTTATTATTAGGCGCGTATTCGGCAAGGTAGGTGGTGGCCCCGGAGCTCTCTCCCCCAGCGGCAAAGCCCTGAACCAGCCGGGTTATAACCAGAAGCACGGTAGCGGTAATGCCTATCTGATGATAGGTCGGCAGCAACCCCATCACGAAGGTCGCGCCGGAGGTCAACAAAATCACCGTTGCGAGAACTTTCTGCCGCCCTTTTCTGTCCCCCATCGACCCGAAGAACAAGCCGCCCAGCGGGCGCATGATAAAACCCGCGCCAAAGACGGCAAACGAGGAGAGCAGCGCCACGCTCGGGTTTTCGGCATGAAAAAACTGCAGGCCAATGATCGCCGCAAGCGTACCGTATAGCCCAAAATCAAACCACTCAACAAAATGACCAACGCCGGTGGCCAGTAAAACCTTGCGTAATTTACGTGACGTAGCGACATCTTGCGACATAGAACTCCTTTCAAGCGATTGCTGCGCTGGCTGTGTCATAGCTCCTCCGCCCAATGACATTGTTTCTATAATAGATATACTATCTATACTGTCAGTTCGAAATTCGCACAGCGACAAGCGCCTGAAATGTGAAGTTCGCCGTGCTTTCTCACTAAAAAACGCTGTGAAGTCACATTTCAACCGTCGTTAAAGAGAGCGGTTCCGTCGGCCTGGCAGCATGCGTTTAAGCGTGTCGTCCTTAAAGATGTAGTGATGACCCAGCGCCGCCAGCGCGTGCAACCCAATGACGTAATAGCCCACCATTGCCAGGGTAACGTGGTACGCCTTTAACATGTCTACGAGGTCAAAATCAGCCTCGGCGGCATGGGGCATGGTGATGCCAAAGGCGATCCAGTTTCCGCCGCGGTTATACATCATCAGCAGCCCAATTAACGGCAAGGCGATAAACAGTACATAGATAACCAGATGGCCGAGGTGCGCAAGGCCGGTCAGCATCGGCGACGGTTTGGGCGTAATCGGCGGCGCAGGCGTTTTTAAACGCAGCAGCAGGCGCGTCACCATCAGCACCAGGATGGTAATGCCGCAGGAAACATGAACAATATTAAACCACGGGCGATAACTGCGCGGGGCCATACCGCGAAACTCCATCGCGCAGTAGGTGACGACCACCAGCAGAAACACCAGCCAGTGAATCGCGATCTGCAGGCCTGACCAAGTGCTGCGCATAAGATTTTCCTGAATGAGTCATAAAAGAAGCCAACATACCGGGCTTTTCTTAAAAATTCATTAACTTTTCTTTATCAGTTATCAAACGCTTACGGCTAAATGAAAAGCTGTCATTTGCCGTTGACGGCAGAAAAGGCTATGCCTGGTGAAGTGCGTTTTTTAACCGTAAAGGAGAAGCGTAATGCGTCACCCAACGGGTGCGCGTGCTGGAGAAATATCGCGCGCTGTAATGTCAAAACGGATGGTCCGGCCATCCGTTTTATTACCCTACCCACATTTTCCCTTTTCTGCGTATGCTATAAACCGCTGTTTCACTTTGATGGAGATGTCTTCGTGGCCGAAATAGATTCCGCGACACTGTTAACGCTTATGAAGCAGGCGGTTGCGCGCTCCGTCACGTTCCCCGTCTGGCCGCAGGGGGAGGCACCCGGCGCCGCGACAAGTCCGGTGACGTTTCAACTTGAAGAGAACCTGACCGGCCCCTCTGCCTTTGACCGCTCCGTCACCGGCGTTCGCGCACCGCAAATCACCGTCTACGCGCCGGAAAAACCCAACGGCGTGGGCATTCTGGTTACCCCTGGCGGCTCCTATCGCCGCGTCGTGCTGGATAAAGAAGGCAGTGCCCTGGCCCCCTTTTTTAACGCCCGGGGTTATACGCTGTTTGTAATGACCTACCGCCTGCCGGCAGACGGCCACGCTGAGGGGGCAAATGCACCGCTGGCGGATGTTCAGCGGGCAATGCGCACCCTTCGGGCTCGGGCAGATGAGTGGCAGTTAGATCCGTCGCGGCTGGGGGTGATGGGGTTTTCCGCTGGCGGACACGCCGCCGCCAGCCTGGGTACGCGTTATAACGAGCGCGCATATTGCGCCATTGATGACATCGACGCCGTAAGCGCCCGGCCCGCCTTTATGGCGCTGGTTTACCCGGTTATTTCCATGCACAACGCGGTGGATCATCCCGGCTCACGGCATGAGCTAATAGGCGATAACCCGGACAACGCGCAGATCGCGCACTATTCGCTGGAAGAACGCGCGACTCATGACTCCCCTCCTGGCTTCTTATTGCATGCCGTCGATGACCCGGCGGTGAAGGTAGAAAACAGCGTCGTGATGTTCACGGCGCTACGCCGACTCGGCGTACCGGTTGAAATGCACCTTTTCGAACAGGGCGGACACGGTTTTGGTATTCGTGACGCGCAGGGGTTGCCGGTCTCGATATGGCCGGAACTGATGATGAACTGGATTGCGACGAAGGTTTGAGCCCCGGATACACTCTGTCAGGGTAGCCCGGATAAGGCAACGCCGCATCCGGGAGAACCGCGGGTATCGGGCAACTTTTGCATTATTACGGCGGAAAATAATCAGGGATGATTGTCTGATTTACACGCCATACGATGATGATAATGGCGTCATGGAGGGTATGATAGCGGCGGCGCTTGAGGCTTTTTGCCTCATGAAGCTATGTGGCAGAAAGAAGAAAGCCCCGAAGGTAATTTTCCAATTAACCAACGAGGCCCACTCTTATGTCAGACAACATCAGAGTAGCCTCTTACCCGCCGAAAGGCAAGGAGAAGAAGGCCATGAAGCTACCACGGAACGGGTTCATCGGGTGCGTATTGATAGTGTGTATCACACTGTTGATATTTACCTGGCTGGTGCGAAAATCGCTCTGCGAAATTCGTTACAGAGACGCAGACAGGGAGGTAGCTGCTCTCATGGCTTACGAATCCGGTAAGTAGCACCTGGAAGGCGGGGGCAACCCCGCCTTATCAGTGCTGATAATGTTCTGATATACCGAAAGCGCCTTTGCAAGGGGCTGCCAGTTAGTCGACTGGCAGCCCCCTTTTTACATGGCCAACCCCATTACGCCTGCAAATAGACCATCTGGGTTTGCAGATACTCCTCCAGGCCATGACGCCCGTCCGCGCCGCCAATACCTGACTTGCGCCACCCGGCGTGGAAGCCCTGCATCGCTTCAAAGTTTTCGCGGTTGATATAGGTTTCGCCGAACTTGAGGCCGCGAATGGCTTTCATCGCCGTATTCAGGTTTTGCGTATACACCGATGAGGTCAGACCGTAATCGCTGTCATTCGCCATTGCCAGCGCTTCTTCAAGCGTGTCGAAGGCAACGACAGGCAGCACCGGCCCGAAGGTCTCTTCATGCATGATGGACATATCCTGCCGGACATCCAGCAGCAGCGTCGGCGGGTAGAAATAGCCCTTACCCTCAACCGCTTTTCCACCCAGCGCCACCCGCGCCCCCTCCTCTACCGCGCGAGCCACCTTCGCTTCCACGCGCTCAAGCGCGGCGGCGTTAATCAGCGGCCCCATCGCAATATCGTTGCGCTCTGCCGGGTTGCCGAACTGCACTGCCTTCATGGCCTCGCCCAGGCGGTTGACGAAGCGATCGTAAATGCCCTTTTGCACGTAAACACGCTCCGCGCAGTTACAAACCTGCCCGGTATTGATGACGCGGGAGTCTACAATCGCTTTAACCGCCAGTTCCAGGTCGGCGTCATCCAGCACAATGGCGGGCGCTTTGCCGCCCAGCTCAAGGCAGACTTTGGTGATATTTTTGGCCGCCGCCGCCATGATTTTTTCCCCGGCGACCACGCTCCCCGTCATGCTCACCATCGCCACTTTCGGGTTGCCCGCCAGCTCCTGCCCTACCGTCTCGCCGCGTCCCAGCACCAGGTTAAACACCCCTTTCGGCAGGCCAACTTCATGAACAATCTCCGCAAAGGCGATAGCGTTATTTGGCGTGAATTCGCTGGGCTTGATCACAATGGTATTGCCTGTAATCAGCGCCGGTGCCAGCTTGCGGGCAATCAGGAAGAAGGGAAAGTTCCACGGCAGGATGCCCGTGGTCACGCCCAGCGGACGCTTGAAGACAAAGATATTTTCACCGGGACGATCGCTTTGCAGGATCTCCCCTTCGTAACGGCGCGCCCACTCGGCCATATAGTCAATGTAATCGGCGGTAAAGTTTACCTCCACCTCGGCGAGTTGCTGAATTTTACCGCCCTCCGCCACGATTAACGCGCTGATTTCACTGGCTTTGGCGCGAATCCCCGCCGCGATTTTGCGTAACCACCCGGCACGTTCAATCGCTGGCAACGCTTCCCAGGCCGGCTGCGCTTTTTCTGCTGCCTCGATGGCCCGGCGCGCATCGTCCGCCGTTCCATCCGGAATGCGCGAGAGCAATGCTTCTGTTGCCGGGTTGGTCACATCGATCCAGGCGTCGCCCTGCCAGGTAACAAATTGGCCGTCGATATACATCGGGTGTTGTACGGGTGCTGTCATGACCTGCTCCTGTAATGACATTGTTTTTAACAAGTGAACTCATTGTTAAAAATCTACAGGCGAGCGGCCCTTTTCCCAGTAATAACAATCTGTTTTGTGAGTTGACTCATAAAAGCTGAGCCAGATGCGCATGCTCGAATAACATTGCGGCAACATACGTTGCCCGTTTGCG
>NZ_HE578945.1:995890-1072417 GCF_000321045.1 Phytobacter massiliensis JC163 | reverse complement strand
AGGCGCGGGCAATCTCGGGGGGAAATCCACATGCACGATAAAATCGCGCCCTGCGGGACCGTATCCCTCTGCGTCGTCCCGTAAGCGCGGAATTTCACCGAAGATCAACGAAAGATAGCGCTCGACTGGCCACAGGCCCGATGCCTGTGAGCTAAACGCCAGGCCATCTTCGGTGTTGGTCAGCTGGACGTTGAGACCGGGATAACTCAGCCAGTGCGGGGCGTTTTCACAGCCCTGGCTAACGCGGGCGAAGGTGGCCATAGTGCGTCGCTGTAAAACCGGATCCTGCATCACCAGCGCCGTTTTCAGCGCCATACCGCGCGCAGCAATGAGCGCGACCGAAAACCGGGCATTCTCGCCGCAGTTGGTTGACTTATCCTCTATAAGGAGTCGCTCATCGGGAATTTTCCAGAACTTACGCGCGATGTCAGCGAGGATCAATGCCTCTTTGCGCCCGGTGGTTCTTATCACGTTGTATTGTGGGTGGCGCGCCACGGCGGTATAGAGAAAGGGCGTTGAGTGACCAATGCCGCCGCTCACCACCAGCGGCAAATTATGACGGGCGGCAATGGCGCAGGCGGCATCTATCGCCGGGATAACCGCATGTCCGGGAAGGATCACTGCGTCAGCTCGCACCGGTTCTGGCTTGCCGACAAAATCATTTTGCGCCAGCCACTGCCCCAGCGTATTGAGCGCCGCGAGGGTTGGCTCCGGCAGGCGGGGAAAATTCATCATCATTGATTACCTCCATGGTAAATGCGTGGATCCAGCCTAACGCGCAAGCGTAATGTTAACAGGGGATCACTCCGAATCCGTACCATTATGCACCCGGCCTGTTTTCGTCTGCCAGGGGCGGCGAAAAGAGCAGAATCGAATAAACTTGAATAATTCATATACCTGAAAGAAAATAGTTAGAGCGCTAATCATTTGCTTACTGAATACATTAACAATCGCGCCCTTACCTTTTCGCAGCGGCTTTTGCCGACGGTTTTTCACCGTCTGCACGGGTCGGTAATGCAGCAGGTAAGCCGGGTGGCAAACGAGGTTGAGAACACGTAATGCGTCTGCCAAAACGCGATCCCTACGCCCCGCGGGAGTGGGCTCCGCACGAAAAACCGATGCTGCTGGGGTCGCCCTCCACGCCGGTTCATAGCACGCCAAAGCGTATTGCCTACGGTATTGTGGGCCTGCTGGTTTGCATGACCGGCGCGCTGGGCAATGCCATGGTCACCGCTAACCTGCAAAATTTGCAGGGCACCTTTGCCGCCTGGTCGACAGAAATCGCCTGGCTGCCCGCCGTTTACGTCATGACCAACGTCTCGATTAACCTGCTGCTGGTGAAGTTTCGCCAGCAGTTCGGCCTGCGGGCCTTTACCGAGGGGTTTTTGGTTCTCTACGTGCTGGTGACCTTTTTCCACCTGTTTGTGAACGATCTCAGCTCAGCGCTGCTGGTGCGTGCGGCCCACGGTATGGTGGCGGCGGCGCTCAGTTCGCTGGGCATCTATTACCAGATTCAGGCATGGCCCGCCCGTCATCGCCTGAAGGCGCTGACCATCGGTATTACCGGCTCCTCGCTGGCGATTCCCGGCGCTCGCCTCTTTTCCACCGAGCTGTTGCAGCTGGATGAGTGGCGCGGGCTTTATCTGTTCGAACTTGGGCTGGCGCTGATTTCGCTGGGCTGCGTGATCATGCTGAAACTGCCGCCGGGCGACCGTAAAAAGGTGTTTGAGAAGAAGGACTTCATTACCTTTTTTCTGCTGGCGCCGGGGATGGCGCTCCTGTGCGCGGTGCTCTCTCTGGGCAGGCTCTACTGGTGGTTTGAAGCGCCGTGGATAGGCTGGGCGCTGGCCCTGGCGCTGGTATTGATCGTCAGCGCTATCGTATTTGAACATAACCGCAGTAACCCGCTCCTCAATACGCGCTGGCTCTCCAGCGGCAGTATCCTGCGCCTGGGGCTGATTATGCTGCTTATCCGCATTGTGCTGGCGGAGCAAAATACCGGCGTCTTCGGCTGGCTGCAGTATATCGGCCTGCAAAATGAGCAGATGACCCAGCTTGCCTGGTCCATTCTTGCGGGGATTGTCTGCGGCATTACCGCCAGCTGCCTGACGATAAAACCCACGCGCCTGACCTGGCCCATCGTCACCTCGCTGGTGCTGATGATCATCGCCTCGTGGATGGACAGCCACTCTACCAGCCTGACACGCCCAAACCAGTTGATGATTAGCCAGTTTTTGCTTGGCTTCGGCAGCGCCTTTTTCCTCGCCCCGGCGATGCTTGCCGGTATCGGCGGCGTGGTGGCCGACCCGCGCAACCTGGTCAGTTTTTCGGTGCTCTTCGGCATGAGCCAGAACATCGGCGGGCTGCTGGGCTCCGCTATCCTTGGTACCTTCCAGACCTGGCGGGAGAAATATCATTCCAGCCTGCTGGCAGATCAGCTCACCACCCTGAACCCTGCGGTAAATGAACGCCTGCAGCTCTACAGTCAGATGTATCAGAACATGATTGGCGACAGCACGCTGCTCAGCACCCAGGCGGTTTTGCAGTTACAGAACGCCACCACGGTGGAAGCGAATATTCTGGCTTACAACGATACTTATCTGTTAACCGCCTCTGTCGCCGGAGCGACACTGGTATGGATTTTATGGCGTCTGGTGCGCCTGCGTCTTACCGCCCGCATCGCGTTAAGACGGGCAACGGGAATAAAAAAATAAGCGTGTTTACTTTTCTGGAGTATGTATGAGTCAGCAGGACGCCGCTAAAGAGCAGGCATCAACCCGCAGTAACCTGCGTATCGTCTCGATTTTTGCCGCAGCGGCCATCGGGATTGTCGGCGTACTGATTATTCTTTACGCGTGGCAGCTGCCGCCTTTCACCCGCCACACCCAGTTTACCGATAACGCTTATGTCCGGGGGCTGACGACATTCATCAGTCCGCAGGTCAATGGCTATATTACCGATGTAAAAGTGCAGGACTTCGCGCACGTCAAAAAAGGCGACCTGCTGTTGCAAATTGACGACCGCATTTATCGCCAGCGCGTTCATCAGGCGCAGGCGCAGTTGGCGATGAAAATCGCCGCCCTGAACAATAATATTCAGCAGCGTAAAAGCGCCGAAGCGGTGATTAAGCGTAATGAAGCCGCCCTCGCCAGCGCAAAAGCGCAAAATACGCAGTCGCAGGCCAACCTGAAGCGGGTAAAAGAGCTGACGGCCGATGGCTCGCTTTCGGTGCGCGAACGCGATGCGGCGCTGGCCTCGGCGGCACAGGGTGACGCCAGTATTGCCCAGGCGCAGGCGACGCTTGAGATGTCGCGTCAGGATTTGCGCACCACCATTGTTAACCGCGCCTCGCTGGAGGCCGATGTCGAAAACGCGAAGGCCGCGCTGGAGCTGGCGGAGATTGACCTGCAAAACACGCGGATTGTCGCGCCGCGGGATGGTCAGCTTGGGCAGATAACGGTCCGGCTGGGGGCCTACGTTACGGCGGGCACGCATCTTACTTCGCTGGTTCCGGCGCAACACTGGGTTATCGCCAACCTGAAAGAGACGCAGCTGGCGGAGGTACGCGTGGGCCAGCCCGTTCGCCTTACCGTTGACGCCCTCAACGGGCAGGCCTTCGAGGGGCGCGTGGAGAGTATCTCCCCTGCGACCGGCGTAGAGTTCAGCGCCATTACGCCGGATAACGCTACCGGCAACTTCGTTAAAATCGCTCAGCGTATTCCGGTGCGTATAGAGGTAAAAGGTAAAGCAGAAGACGTAGCGCGTCTGCGACCGGGCATGTCCGTACAGGTACACATTGACACCCGGGGGGCGGCGCAATGAGCTACCGTTTCTCCTTTGCCATGGCCTGCCTGCTGCTTGCAGGCTGCCAGTCGGTAGACGTCCAACCCGCGAAGCCGTCATTACAAATCCCGGCGGCCTGGCGGACGGATATCGGCCCCTCCGCGCCCGTTGAGCAGGTCTGGTGGCGGAACTTTCACGACAGCGCGCTGAACGGCTATGTCGATCGGGCGCTGCGCTATAACAGCGATGTGCTTATCGCCCGCGAACGGATCAACGAGTATCAGGCGCGGGTATACGGTGCAGAAGGCAGTATATTTCCGACGCTGGACGCCGGGTTGAGCGGTACGCGCGCCCGCTCGCAATCTGCGGCAACCGGTCTGCCGGTTTATAGCACCCTTTATAAGGGCAATCTCACCGCCAGTTATGATGTGGATATCTGGGGCGTCAACCGCAGCACCGCTGAGGCGGCGCGCGCCTCGCTGGAGGCGCAGAAAGCGGCGGCGTCGGCGGCGGATTTGACCGTCGTCTCCTCCGTCGCTTCGGGTTACATCACTCTGCTCTCGCTGGATGACCAGCTGCGGGTGACGCAATCCACTCTACAGGCGCGGGAAGAGGCGCTAAAACTGGCGCAGCGGCAGTACGAGACGGGGTACAGTTCCCGGCTGGAGCTGATGCAGTCGGATTCTGAAGTTCGCGCTACCCGCGCCCAGATCCCCGCGCTGCGCCATCAGATAGCGCAGCAGGAGAATGCGCTGAGCCTGCTGCTGGGGGCAAACCCTGGGGCAATCGCCCGCTCGGGTACGCTTGATAAGCTCACCCCGTTGCGGCTGCCGTCCAACCTGCCCTCGTCGTTACTTAACCGTCGCCCGGATATTGCCCAGGCCGAACGGCAGCTTCTGGCCGCCGACGCGACCCTGGCCTCGGCGCGCGCCAGCCTGCTGCCCTCGCTTAATCTGACCGCCACCGGCGGCGTACAGGACCGGACCTTGCCCGGCCTGCTGGATAATCCGCTGCAATTGTGGAGCGTCGGCGGCAGTATTCTCGCGCCGCTGCTCAATCGTCAGGCGCTTAATGCCCAGGTGGACGTGACAGCGTCACAACGAAATCAGGCGCTCTACGCCTACGAAAGAACAGTGCGCAATGCGTTTGTCGAGGTGAATGACAGTCTCGACGCCATCGCCCGGCTGCAGGAACAGTTAACGGAGTTGCAGGGGCAGGCTGAGGTGGCGCAGGAGACGTTGCGTATCGCAGAGAACCGCTACCGCAATGGCTACTCGTCCTATCTGGACGAGCTTGAGGCAAGGCGCACGCTCTTTTCGGTGCAGCTAAGCGTTGTGCAGGCCAAAAGCAATTTGCTGCTGGCGCAGATCGACCTTTACCGCGCCCTGGGGGGCGGCTGGTCTGAGGTTGCCGGAAGGTAGTTTCCCGGATGCGGCGTTGCCTTATCCGGGCTACGAATCAATTCCCTCTCCCCTATGGGGAGAGGGTCAGGGTGAGGGGAATATACGGCTCAGGAGGTTTGTTCCGTTTACCTCATGCTCCCCAACCCGCTTTTCTTACGCGCTAATCTGTTCCATCGCCTGCAGAATACGCTTATCTGAAATGGGATACGGCGTACCCAGCTGCTGGGCGAAATAGCTGACCCGCAGCTCCTCGATCATCCAGCGGATCTCTTTAACCTCTTCATCTTCCCGGCGCGCCGGGGGAAGTTTGTTAATCCACTGCTGCCACGCCTGTTGGACGCTTTCCACTTTCAGCATCTGCGCGCGGTCACGGTGCGGGTCGACCGCCAGCTTCTCAAGGCGTTTTTCAATCGCCTGCAGATAGCGCAGGGTGTCGCCAAGGCGTTTAAAGCCGTTGCCGGTGACAAAACCCCGGTAGACCAGCCCGCTCATCTGCGCTTTGATGTCTGAAAGCCCCAGCGCCATCGTCATGTCCACCCGGCCTTTCAGACGCTTGTTGATATTGAAGACGGCGGTCAGGATCTGCTCCACCTGCTTCGCAATATCGACAACCGTATCGTTAAGTTCGGCGCGTACCTTTTCATGCAGGGCGGCAAAGCCCTCTTCCGTCCATACCGGCCCGCCATTGGCGTCTATCAGTTTATCCACCCCGCAGGAGATGCAGTCATCGATCAGATCCAGCACCTTGCCATAGGGGTTAAAATAGAGGCCCAGCTTGGCTTTATTCGGCAGCTTTTCGTGCAGGTACTTAATGGGCGACGGAATGTTCAGCAGCAGCAGACGGCGCAGACCGTTCCACATCGCCTGTTGCTGCTCAAGGGGATTATCGAACAGTTTGATAGCGACGCTATCACGCTCGTCCACCAGCGCTGGCCACGCTTTCACTTTATAGTTGCCGCGCTTCTGCTCATAGCTCTCCGGCAGTTTGCCAAAACTCCAGATATGCAGGCCGCTCTGCTCAATGCCGTCGTCTGCTACCGCGGAAAGGGTCTCCTGGACTTTCCCTTTTAACGCCTCTTTAAGCGCGGTCAGTGAACGCCCTTCGTTCAGCTTCTTGTTTTTCTCATCCACTACCCGGAAGGTGACTTTCAGATGATCGGGCACCTGATCCCAGTGCCAGTCATCGCGGTCGACGGTAACGCCGGTCATCCGCCGCAGCTCGCGCTCCAGCGCATCCAGCAGGGGCAGCTCCAGCGGCGTCACCCGGCCAAGAAACGCTTCGGCGTAGTTAGGCGCGGGTACAAAATTACGGCGTACCGGCTTCGGCAGGGATTTAATCAGCGCGATCACCAGCTCACGGCGCAGGCCGGGGATCTGCCATTCAAAACCGCTCTCTTCAACCTGGTTTAGCAACGGCAGCGGGATGTGTACGGTCACGCCATCGGCGTCCGCGCCCGGTTCGAACTGATAGCTCAGCCGCAGCTTAAGATTGCCCTGATGCCAGAAGTTGGGGTAATCCAGCTTGCTGATTTTCTCCGCCCCCTCTTTGATAAGCATGCTTTTTTCAAAGTTGAGCAGATCGGGCGTTTCCCGGCTGACCTTTTTCCACCAGCTATCAAAGTGGCGGGCGGAAATCACCTCATGGCTGATGCGCTGGTCGTAAAACTCAAACAGCGTTTCGTCATCCACCAGAATGTCGCGGCGGCGCGATTTGTGCTCCAGCTCTTCCACTTCCGCCCGCAGCTTTAAGTTCTCGCGGAAGAAGGCGTGGCGCGTCTGCCAGTCCCCCTCCACCAGCGCGTGACGAATAAACAGCTCGCGGCTGAGCGCCGGGTCAATCTGGCTGTAGTTCACCTTACGGGCGGCGACGATCGGCAAGCCGTAGACGGTGAGCTTTTCCATCGCCATCACCGCGCCCTGCGCCCGCTCCCAGTGCGGCTCGCTGTATGAGCGCTTTATCAAGTGCTGCGCTACCGGCTCAACCCATTCCGGGTCGATACGGGCAGCGATGCGCCCCCACAGGCGGCTGGTCTCCACCAGCTCGGCAACCATTGTCCACTTCGGCGGTTTTTTGAATAAGCCGGAGCCCGGGAAAATGGAAAAACGGGCGTTGCGCGCGCCGGTATACTCCTGCTTGTCGGCATCTTTCATGCCGATATGCGACAGCAGGCCGGTGAGCAGCGCGATATGGATTTCCCGGTACTCCGCCGGTTCGCTGTTGACCGGAATACCCAGCTCTTTGACCACCTGCCGCAGCTGGGTGTAGATATCCTGCCACTCGCGCACCCGCAGATAGTTGAGATAATCCGTGCGGCACAGGCGACGGAACTGGTTGGATGAGAGCGCCTTCTGCTGCTCGCCCAGGTAGTTCCACAGATTCACAAACGCCAGGAAGTCGGACTCTTTGTCGTGGAAGCGACGGTGTTTTTCGTCGGAGGCCTGCTGCTTATCCATCGGCCGCTCGCGCGGATCCTGAATGGAGAGCGCCGAGGTAATGATCATCGCCTCGCGCACGCAGCCGTGTTTTTGCGCCTCCAGCACCATCCGCGCCAGGCGGGGGTCAACCGGCAGTTGCGAAAGCTGACGACCGAGCGGCGTAAGTTTATACGCGGTGGCCTTCTCGTCGGTGGTAATCGCGCCCAGCTCTTCCAGCAGGCGCACGCCATCCTGAATGTTGCGTTTATCCGGCGCTTCGACAAACGGGAACGCGGCGATATCGCCGAGACCCAGCGCGGTCATCTGCAAAATGACGGAGGCCAGATTGGTACGTAAAATTTCCGGGTCGGTAAATTCCGGGCGCGACAGAAAATCATCTTCCGAATAGAGACGAATACAGATCCCTTCCGAAACGCGGCCGCAGCGCCCTTTTCGCTGGTTAGCGGAAGCCTGCGACACCGGCTCGATGGGCAGTCGCTGCACTTTGGTGCGGTAGCTGTAGCGGCTGATACGGGCGGTACCTGGATCGATAACGTATTTAATCCCCGGCACGGTCAGCGACGTTTCCGCCACGTTGGTCGCCAGCACAATGCGCCGCCCGCTGTGGGACTGAAAGACCCGGTTCTGCTCGCTGTTTGACAGCCGCGCGTAGAGCGGCAGCACTTCGGTATGGCGCAGGTCGAGTTTGTTCAGCGCGTCGGCGGTATCGCGTATTTCACGCTCGCCGCTCATAAAGATCAGGATATCCCCCGGCCCTTCGCGCCCCAGCTCATCTACCGCATCGAAAATCGCCTGCAGCTGGTCGCGTTCGGTGTCGTCAGCTTCTTCAACAATGGGCCGGTAGCGTACCTCCACCGGGTAGGTGCGACCGGATACCTCGATAATTGGCGCGTTGTTGAAATGTTTCGAGAAACGCTCCGGATCGATGGTCGCCGAGGTGATGATGATTTTCAGATCCGGGCGACGGGGCAGCAGCTCTTTCAGGTAGCCGAGCAAAAAGTCGATGTTGAGGCTGCGCTCGTGGGCTTCATCGATGATGATGGTGTCGTACTGCATCAGCAGGCGGTCCTGCTGAATTTCCGCCAGCAAAATACCGTCGGTCATCAGCTTGACCATGGTGTTTTCGCTGATGCGATCGCTGAAACGCACCTTATAGCCGATACAGCCGCCCGGTTCTGTCTGCAACTCTTCGGCGATGCGGTTCGCCACGGTACGCGCCGCCAGACGCCGCGGCTGGGTATGACCGATCAGCCCTTTTACCCCGCGCCCCAGCTCCATGCAGATTTTTGGCAGCTGGGTGGTTTTACCGGAGCCGGTCTCCCCCGCCACAATCACTACCTGGTGGTCGCGTACCGCTTCCAGGATAGCCTGTTTTTTCTGGCTGACCGGCAGGTTTTCCGGATAGGTTATCGCCGGGCGGGACGCTTCACGCTGCGCAACCTTATGCGCGGCGTCGGCTATCTCCTGGTCCATAGTCTGCAATATTCCCTGCTGAGCATCAGGATTTTTAACTTTCTTTGCTCCCTGCAGACGGCGGGCAAAGCGCTGCCTATCGCGCAGCATCAGCGTATCAAGGCGGTGATGCAAATCGGCAAAGCTCAGTTTCTTTTGTTCTGTCATCATCTTATCGGGTAGTGCACTGCCGGAAAAATTCTCTTATATGGAATGGTATAAGAATACCACATCGGTTAGACGCAATGCTTGTTCAAGAAATTCGAACATAGGCTTCGATATATTGCGCTTTCTAATCAGGAAGTTTGTTAATAGAGTGACAGGCAGCAACGGGGTGCGCCCCACATCAAATAACAAGGATACACCATGCGCGTTTTAGTTCTTAAATCCAGTATTCTGGCAGGGTACTCGCAGTCTGGTCAGATGTCTGACTATTTTGTTGAGCAGTGGCGTGAAAAGCACCCCGCTGACGAAATTACCGTTCGCGATCTGGCGGCAACCCCTGTTCCGGTGCTGGACGGCGAACTGGTCGGCGCGCTGCGCCCGAGCGATGCGCCGCTGACGCCGCGCCAGCAGGAAGCGCTGACGCTTTCAGACGAACTGATTGCTGAACTGAAAGCGCACGATGTTATCGTCATCAACGCCCCGATGTATAACTTTAACATCCCGACCCAGCTGAAGAACTATTTTGACCTGGTTGCCCGCGCTGGCGTGACTTTCCGCTATACCGAAAAGGGGCCGGAAGGTCTGGTAACCGGCAAACGCGCGGTGGTGCTCTCCAGCCGCGGCGGCATCCACAAAGATACCCCGACCGATCTGATCGCGCCGTATCTGAAAATCTTCCTCGGCTTTATCGGTATTACTGACGTGAACTTCGTGTTCGCCGAAGGTATCGCCTACGGTCCGGAAGTGGCGTCCAAAGCCCATACCGATGCCAAAGCGGCCATCGACAGTATTGTCGCTGCATAATGTCTGTACCTCCCGCACGCGCGGGAGGTGTATTAGCGTTCGCAGCGTACAGCCATTGATACGGTAAAAATCCCCTCGTTATCAATTAGCTGCGCGCATTTTTCGAAACCTGCCTCCCGCACCAACGCATCCATTTCCCCCTGCGTTCGAACCCGCATTACCCAGGCTTTGCCGTCTTTGTGGCTGGTCAGCGCCCAGGCGATAGTTTTTAGCTGAGGATGCCAGGGTTGCCCGGTGTAGATGAGTATTCCCCCAGGCTCAATGGCAGCCGCCAGCCCGGCAAGGGAATCGCGCACCCGTTGGTTATCCGGGAAGAGTTCATACAGACCAGAGACAATCCCCAGCGTCGGACGAGGAGTCAGCGCCGCCAGCTCATCACGATGAAAGGCATCGCCACGCTCAAAGCGGGCGTACTCTGCCATACCGTGCGCGGCTATCATCTGCTGGCCCTGCGCCACATTTAATTCACTGTAATCACGAAGCCGTATCTCGCTTACTGCTGTCACCCCTTCCAGCGCATCCAGTACATAGCGGCCATGACCGGCGGCAATATCCACCACCCGCACCGCTTTACCCTGCTCAACCAGTTGCGCTACGGCCTGTTGAATCAGCATTTGCAGATGAATTTTTCGCTGGCGTATCCCCTGCCAGCCTGGGCTATTGAGATAGAATTTATCAATCTGCCGGCCCAGCGCGCTGCTGCCCTGGGGCTGATTGCGGTAAACGTAATCCAGCGTACTGCCGGAATCAAACCCCGTCTCAAACCCCAGGCGAACCCCGGTCGATTGCCTGCCCAGCAGCTTCATGCCATAACGCAGGGCGCGGTAAGCCAAATCCTCCACGGAATATCGCTCAGGCCCGGCGCTTAATATCCGCCAGGCGTCAGCGCCAGGGCTCCAGCGATCTTCGTTCTGATAATCAACGCGCTGCGGCGGCATGGCGTAGAGGGAGTCAATAAAGCTGCGCATTTTATCGAAGGCCAGATGCCGCTCTTTTTCACCCAGCGTATCGTGGAAAAAACCCGGCAGAATATGCAGCTCTTTATGCGTGCTGCGTAGCCGCTGGAAAAAATCGATTTGCGGCTGACGGTGTACGACATAGTCTTCTGCGGAGATTAACAGCTGCGTGGGCAATGTAATTGCGTTCGCGTCATCTACGATTCGCCGCGCGGTTTTATACAGATCGAGCAGAATATTGACCGCGATTGGCCGTGAAATTAGCGGATCTGAATTAAAGCTTTCTACCCTCTCCTCATCATGGGTCAGGTATTTCCCTTTGACGTAGGAGTTAACATAGAACAGGCCCCGCAGACGCTGCATTAGTGCCAGCCCCGGCCGGGCAAACGGCACATATAGTTTCACCTTAAACGCCGGTGAAGCCAGCACCAGGCCGCGAACAGGCGGCGCGTAATCATGGGCCCACGTTGCCGCCAGCACGGCGCCGACGCTTTGCGCCACGACGACCACATCTTCCAGTCCCGCCTTGCTGTCCGCGGCGGCGAAGCGGACAAACTCGTCAACGTCCTGCACCGATCGTGCCAGAGAAGGGCTAAAGCCGCGAGGCCCTGGAGAGCGCCCGTGGCCGCGCGCGTCCCAGGCGTAAAAGGTGGTATCCGGCATGCCCAGTTCATCAATAATATGCTGCAGACGGCCGGAGTGCTCATGACCGCGATGGAAAAGGACAATAACCTTTGGCGTTATGCCTGCCCGCTGAGCAGGCCAGCAGCGATAAAAGAGCGTCGTATTATCACTGGTAGAAAATTGCCGCTCTAGCGGAGTGCGTAAATCAGTCATGTACAAGGTTCCCGGTGAAATAGCGACGTGAATCAAAAGTAGAAATAACGGACAAAATGGAAGAAAACGGGCGCGGTAAAGATGAGAGAATCCAGCCTGTCGAGCAGCCCGCCATGGCCCGGCAACAGCGTCCCACTGTCTTTAACGCCGATATCACGTTTGATGGCGGACATCACCACATCGCCACAAAAACCCGTTAATGCGATGATGAAACCCGCGAGCGACGCCATCGGCCAGCTTAGCGGGGTTATGATCGGCCCCAGTAACGTCGCAGCAAGCGCCGTGGTGACGATGCCGCCGAGCAAACCCGCAAGGGTTTTATTGGGGCTGACTCTGGGCGTGACTTTTATGCGTCCTAATGATTTACCCCATAAGTACTGGGCAACATCGTTGAACTCCGTCAGGCCTACCACAAACAGCACCAGCAGCGCCCCGGTCTGCTTGCCGTCCGCAGGCAGTACCAGCAAAGAGGCGACATGGCTAAAGGCAAACACGGTGGTCATCAGTCCCCAGTGAAGCTGAGACGCTGTGCGCAAGAAGCCCTGCGTATCCCCCGCTATCACCATCAGCGCAGGCAGGAATAAAAAGACATAAACCGGAATAAAAACCACAAACATGCCGTACCAGCCAGAGCCTATCAGCCCATAGTTGACGGGAATAGCGATGACCATCCAGAAAAGCGGCATCCGGTCGGAATGGCGTACGGGCACCAGCGTGAGAAACTCTTTCAACGCCATACAGCTGACGAGAGCAAAGAAAGTGAGCGCCAGCCACTGCGGACTTAACAGCGCGAGCGAAAAGACAATAACGATCGCCCACCAGGTGCGAATACGCAGCGTCAGTTCGCGCCAGTCCTTGCCGGGGCGCAAAATGAGCAGCATCCCATTAATCAGCATGGCTACCAGCAACAAGGCGACAATGGCGGAAAGCGATTTTTCCAGCAGCATCATTTTGCCGCCTTGCCAGGCAAGGCGCTACGGCAGCGATTAACGGACGTCCATATCAACAACACGATAGCCACCGCCCAAACCGCATTATTCCACTGCCCGCACGGCGGCCATACGGAGATTGCCAGCCCCCATGCGCCAAAAGCGAATGCCCTGTCGCTCTTCCCCATCGGCCCTGCGTAGCTGCGCGCGCCGTTAAGGGTTTGCGCCAGCAGGCCGCAAAATTCAGTCATCACCATGCACAACAGCATGATCAGCACCAAAGGCGCGTTGCTGTCGGGAAGTGCGATAAAGGGAAGATAGAGCGCGATATCCGAAAGCACGTCTCCCGTTTCGTTGAGCATAGCGCCCAGCCGTGACTGCTGCTGACACTCGCGCGCCAGCATGCCATCCAGCGCGTTAAGCGCCATCCGCACAAACAGCACCACGGGCAGCAGAATGAACAATCCGGGACAGGGAAATAACACCAGCGCCGCGCCGGTAACGAGGGAAAGCCCGACTGCGGCGAGCGTAACGTGGTTTGCGGTGACCTGACGGCGATTGAGCCAGAACATTGCGGGGCGTAAAAGCCCCTGAAAAACAGGCTTTAGTGTGTAAAGCGTCATCATCATTCCTTGATGGTTGAAGCATCCCTACTGTCACAGCAGAATAATCTCTGCCTGTGCCGCGAGCAAGGCAGATTTACTCTCTGGCTTTGATTTCCTGCTGCTCCAGCAGCGTCTCCACCTCTTTATCCGCTTTGATATTGATATCGTGCTGGATCTTCACATTCATATTGATAGTGATAGGCTCTTTTGGCGCTGCGACTTCAATACGCGGCGTGCACGCCGCCAGGGGCATCGCCATCATTATCACGGCCAGCGTCTTCATCGGTTTTCCTCACATTGCTTTCCATTTGCGCAGGGCGCGGCAGGCAGTTTTACATGTTGTTTCAGCAGCGACTGGAGATTGTCGCCGAAACGCAGGCTGCGCCACAGTTCAAAGACATTCTCTTCGTGGGCATAGTTCAGGTTGACCGTATTGCTTTTCCCTTCCACGTAGCTGGTGCCTTTCAGCGCGGCCTGCATAGTAAGAAGCCCCTGCCGGTCGAGATTGATTTTTGTCCATGAGCGCGAGATTTCCATATAGCGTAGCCAGTTGATGGCCGCGCCAGCCGCCATATTATCTTTTACCAGCGCATCGGCGGTGTCCTTATCGACCCGCAGCGTCATGGCGCCAGGGTTGTGCAGCCAACCATCTTTGATGATCCACGCATTGTTATCGAGCCACAGCGGCAAGGCGCCGTCAATCGGGCCGGACAGCGCGAACTGTTTGGCTTTTATGGCGCTTATCAGCTCGCTGGAAGAGATGTTCTGCAAGCGTAACAGCGCCGCATCATGCTGGGGCAGACGGAGCTGGCGCAGGGTGACTTTTCCGCCGAGCACGTCAATGCTGACATCGCTCAGTTGCAGTGGATTCGCTTCGGTCCACGGATAGCTACCCTGTAAATCGGCAGCAATATTGCTGGCGGTGACCTGGTTGACCACTTTGCCAATGCGCAGGGAGACGGGTCTACGGGTGCCAAGTTGCCAGCGTCCTTCGTGGTAACGAAACGGTAGAATAAAGTCGACGCCGGAAAACTGATTGTCCGGCATCCATGCGCCGCCGTCGCGCAATACGCCGTGGCCGCCTGCCTCAAACCCCTGTCCGGGGGCGGCGGAAAAAGCAACCTGCGCATACAGCGCCCCGTCCAGCAGGCGCATTTTCCACTCCGGGGGAACCAGCGGCTGGAAGACATTCAGCGCCTGCTTCGGCCACCAGGCCTGGCCGCGCAAGCGCTCGCCATCCCAGCGTCCGTTGACCCGCACTGGCCCTATCTCATCGGCGCGCAGGTCTCCTTTAAACTGGAAAACGGTAGGCTCGCTGCCGCTAACGCTAAAATTCAGGGTTGACGGCGGGAGCCGGCTGCCGCCGCTAAAGGTTGTCTCTTCGGCGTCCAGGGTCAGCGCGCCGCTGAAATGCGGTTGCGCCTCGTCCCGTAGCCAGCGGATTGGCTGGTTGAGCACCAGTCTTGGCGCGTTGATGCGCATCGTGCCGTACTGGAGCTGATCGAAGCCGGTAGAGAGCGCGCTAAGAAGAATCACGTTATCTCGCCACTCGCCGCGGCCTGCTACGTCCCAGCGCGCATGCATTGGAATGAAGTTTCCCTCCCCCCAGTATCGCCATTGCCAGAGCCCCGCATCGGGCAAAAAGTCGCGTGCCTGGCCGTCGAGATGCAGGACAAAGTCGCCCATCTGATTCTCGTGAGCCCGCAAAATGGCCTGCAGACGCCCGTCCACGCCGCGCTGCGTAACCTTGACGCCCGCAAGCGGCCAGCGAATTTCATCAATATTGAGGGCGTCGATCACCCGACCGCGCGAGCGCAGCAGCGCGCCTGGGGTGAAGGCCAGAAGCGGATCGCTTAACGGGCCGGTTAGCTGCGCCGGAAGCGACGCGTAGAAGATCATCTCGCCCTGCTTCGCCTCGCCGGTGAGGCGCATCGGCATATCGCTCTGATCCATACCCAGCCGCCCCGGCCCAAAATTCAACACCGCATTACCCTTGCCGGCGTTGCCCTGGGTCAGGACGTTCAGCCGCCCGCTGATCCGCGCTTTTTCGATGCCGGCCTGCCAGTCATCAATGTGCAGGCCGACGCGTCCACTTAGCGGGAAGCCCTGATAAGGCCAGTTCCAGCGCCCGTCGCTAATGGTGAACCGCGCCGGCGTTGCCTGCCAGGGAAGGTCTAACAGCGGCTCAGGATTGCCCCGCGCCATCACAATGAGCTGGCCCTCATTTTCGCGCCACTCCAGCTCCGCATCGACGATGACCGGCTCCCCTGGCACCGTTAGCGTGGTCTGCGCATGGCCGTTAACCGGCACGCCCGCTGGGAAAACGGGTAGCGTAAATTCGCCTCCCAGCGTAACGGGGGGCTTGTCATCAAACAGGCGCATCTCAAGTTTAGAGAGGGTCAGGGCCTGCCCCGCCAGCTGCGCGTCAAAAGCCAGACGCTCGCCGCGGTAATGTAGCTGCTGTCGTTGCGGGGTCAGCGCCAGCGAGAGTCGCCCCTCCCAGGCCTGCCAGGGGGAAAAGGTCAGGCGTTTAATATCGATCCAGCTGCCGGGAAGCATCGCCTGCCACTCTTTTAAAGTTTTTGGCGCGGCGGGTGACGGTTCACTTTGCGGCAGTTTATTCAGGCAGGCAGTATTGATATCAAGCGCATCCGCCTCCAGTTTCCAGCGGCTGGGATGGGTCAGCGTGGCATTGGTCAGACGAGCCAGCGGGCAGTCTTCAACCAGATAGCGCAGTTCCGGGATATGCAGCGAACGCAGCGTCAGGCGGGGGCTCTCATCCAGAGCGATACGGGTACCCGCCGGTAGCCAGATACCGGCGAGCGTCGGCACCCACTGCGCAAGGGTCAGCAGAAGCGTTAGCGGCAGCAGTATAAACAGTAGTACCAGCGCGATAGCGGCTTTGTATTTACCCTTCATGGGCAGTTAATATCCTGATTTTGCATATGATTAAGCCGGTTATGGCGATTATTGTGTCATGTTTGGCCCGGCAAAAGAAGTTACTGCCCCTTTTAAGCGTAGATGTTTTAAAATTAATTACAGGTGCCTGTTTATAAATTATTTTTTAGAATTTACATAAATATTTGAGTCATGTTACTGTGAATCAAATCACATTGGAGAAAGTCTTATGAAACTCGCGGTATACAGTACAAAGCAATACGATAAAAAGTATTTGCAGCATGTAAATGAGCAGTTTGGCTTCGAGCTTGAATTTTTTGACTTTCTGTTAACTGAAAAAACAGCAAAAACGGCTAACGGCTGTGAAGCAGTCTGTATTTTCGTTAACGACGACGGCAGTCGCCCGGTGCTGGAAGAGCTGCAGAAGCACGGCGTGAAGTACATCGCCCTGCGCTGCGCCGGGTTCAATAATGTCGATCTGGATGCGGCCAAAGAGCTGGGCCTGAAGGTCGTTCGCGTACCCGCCTACTCTCCCGAGGCAGTAGCGGAACACGCTATCGGCCTGATGATGTCCCTCAACCGCCGTATTCACCGCGCCTATCAGCGCACCCGCGACGCTAACTTCTCGCTGGAGGGGTTAACCGGTTTCACCATGTACGGTAAAACGGCAGGGATTATTGGTACCGGTAAGATTGGCGTCGCCACCCTGCGCATTCTGAAAGGCTTCGGTATGCGTCTGCTGGCGTTTGACCCGTATCCGAGCGCGGCGGCGCTGGATCTGGGGGTAGAGTATGTTGACCTGGCTACGCTCTTCTCCCAGTCTGACGTTATCTCTCTCCACTGCCCGCTGACGCCGGAAAACTACCATCTGCTCAACCGTAGCGCCTTTGAGCAGATGAAAGATGGTGTGATGATCATTAACACCAGCCGCGGCGGCCTGATTGATTCTCAGGCGGCTATCGAAGCCCTGAAAACGCAGAAAATCGGCGCGCTGGGCATGGACGTTTATGAGAACGAGCGCGACCTGTTTTTTGAAGATAAGTCCAACGACGTCATTCAGGATGACGTGTTCCGCCGTCTCTCCGCCTGCCATAACGTCCTGTTTACCGGCCATCAGGCATTCCTGACCGCCGAGGCGCTGATCAGCATCTCGGAAACCACGCTCGATAACCTTCGTCAGCTGGAAAACGGCGAAAGCTGCCCCAACGCCCTGTTCTAAAAATCACGCTCCCTGCCTGGCAGGGAGCCGTTTCAGATTATCCCCGATGACAGGCGGCTGCGGCCTGGTACAATTTTGCAGAGTCATCATCATTCCCGAGGAACCAATGAAGAGAACGATTGCCGTGGCGGCGTTAACGATTGTGCTTGCGGGCTGCGTAAGCAGCGGCGTCAACAAGGAGTCGGTCAGCGCGAAGCAGCTGGCTCAGCAACATTTTATCCTGGATACAGTCAACGGCCAGGCGGTCACGCCGGGTGACCACCCCGCAGAGATTGGCTTTGACGACGACATGCAGGTATCAGGCAGCATGTGCAACCGCTTTACCGGGAAGGGTAAATTATCGGATGGCACTTTAACGGTGAAAGAACTGGCAATGACCCGCATGGCGTGCGCGGACCCGCAGCGCAACGCGCTGGATACCACCATCGGCGCAATGCTGCGCGAAGGCGCACAGGTCGACCTGACGGATAACCAGCTTACGCTGACGACGGCCGATCAAACCCTGATTTATAAACGCCAGGATAGCGCTCAGTAAGTGCCGCAGCTCCCGGCGGCAAGCGACTGTTCGCTACAGCGTTTGCCGTTGGGTAACGCGCACATTCCTGTCGCCGTGCCGTCAAGCTGACGCGCCACCGATAATGTCCCGCCTATCATGGCGCAGTTAGCTTCGCCGCTGCTGGACATTGACGCTTTCAAACCCGGCGCTACATGCGCGGCGGTGGCCTGTTGAACGGGCTCGTTGCTGCATGCTGTCAGCAACAACGCGGCGCACCCTACCCAAAACGCTGCTCGCATCTCTTTTCCCCTGTCGGTTAGCAAAACCTAAGCATCATAGGCAGCATAACGTCTGACGTCGAGAGCCTGATTGCACCTTTATGCGCTATGGCAACATTTTGATGCGTTTTTTTTATCCATATTGCCGATGATAAAACGTAATTCATTGACTGGCGTTATCTCTGAGAACACAAAAGCAAAAATCCCCTCGCCGCCCCTTTGCTAAAATAGAGTGATAATTACAGGATCCGTTGCTGTTCCACGGGTCCCTTTTATTGCGCAATGTAAGGGTGTCATATTTATGATTACTATCGACGGTAATGGCGCGGTCGCCTCGGTCGCGTTTCGCACCAGTGAAGTTATCGCCATCTACCCGATTACGCCAAGCTCCACGATGGCGGAACAGGCCGATGCCTGGGCCGGAAACGGGCTTCGCAATGTGTGGGGCGACACGCCTCGCGTCGTGGAGATGCAGTCAGAAGCGGGGGCTATTGCCGCCGTACACGGCGCGTTGCAGACCGGCGCGCTCTCCACATCGTTTACCTCCTCGCAGGGTCTGCTGCTGATGATCCCCACGCTTTATAAGCTTGCGGGGCAGCTGACGCCTTTCGTGCTGCATGTGGCGGCGCGTACCGTGGCAACCCATGCGCTCTCTATTTTTGGCGACCATTCCGACGTGATGGCCGTGCGGCAAACCGGCTGCGCCATGCTCTGCGCGGGCGGCGTACAGGAGGCGCAGGACTTTGCGCTGATCTCCCATATCGCCACGCTGAAAAGCCGGGTGCCCTTTATCCACTTTTTTGATGGTTTCCGCACGTCCCATGAAATCAATAAGATTGCATCGATCTCCGATGAAACTATCCGCTCGCTGATGCCGCAGGCGGAGATTGACGCGCACCGTGCCCGCGCCCTTAACCCTGAGCATCCGGTGATCCGCGGCACTTCCGCAAACCCGGATACGTACTTCCAGTCCCGGGAGGCCACCAACCCCTGGTATAACGCCGTTTACGATCGCGTTGAGCAGGCGATGGATGATTTTGCCGCGGCGACGGGGCGGCAGTATAAACCGTTCGAATATTATGGCCACCCGCAGGCGGAACGGGTGGTGGTGATTATGGGGTCGGCCATTGGCACCTGTGAAGAAGTGGTGGATGACCTGCTGGCACGCGGCGAAAAAGTGGGCGTGCTGAAAGTGCGCCTCTTCCGGCCCTTCAGCGCCCGTCATCTGCTGGCGGTGCTGCCGGAAACGGCGAAAAGCGTTGCCGTTCTCGATCGCACCAAAGAGCCGGGCGCGCAGGCGGAACCGCTCTATCTGGACGTAATGACCGCGCTGGCGGAAGCCTTCAACCAGGGCGAACGTGAAACGCTGCCGAAAGTGATCGGCGGGCGCTACGGCCTCTCCTCCAAAGAGTTTGGCCCGGAGTGCGTGCTGGCCGTCTTTAATGAGCTGCGTGAAAGTAAACCGAAACCCCGCTTCACCGTCGGTATTTACGACGACGTTACTCACCTTTCGCTGCCGCTGCCGGAAAATACCCTGCCCTCGCATGCAAAACTGGAGGCGCTTTTCTACGGGCTGGGCAGCGATGGCAGCGTCTCGGCAACCAAAAACAATATCAAGATCATCGGCAATGCGACCCCGTGGTTCGCCCAGGGGTATTTTGTCTATGACTCCAAAAAAGCAGGCGGGCTTACCGTCTCGCATTTACGTGTCAGCGAGAGGCCGATTAACTCTGCGTACCTGGTCTCGCATGCTGATTTCGTCGGCTGCCACCAGCTGCAGTTTATCGATAAATATCAGATGGCGGAACGCCTTAAGCCTGGCGGGATATTCCTGCTTAACACCCCCTACAGCCCGGATGAGGTGTGGGAGCGTCTGCCGCAGGAAGTTCAGGCGGTACTGAACCAGAAGCAGGCCCGCTTTTATGTGGTCAATGCCGCCAGAATTGCCCGCGAATGCGGACTTGGCGCACGCATCAACACGGTAATGCAGATGGCGTTCTTCCACCTGACCGCTATTTTGCCGGGCGACAGCGCGCTGACGGCTTTGCAGGGCGCTATCGCCAAAAGCTACAGCAGTAAAGGTCAGGAGCTGGTGGAGCGAAACTGGCAGGCGCTGGCGATGGCCCGCGAGTCGCTCTCAGCCGTGCCGCTACAGCAGGTTAACCCGTCGAGCGCCAACCGCCCGCCGGTGGTCTCCGACGCGGCCCCCGATTTCGTCAAAACGGTCACCGCCGCAATGCTGGCAGGCCTTGGCGATGCCCTGCCCGTATCCGCCCTGCCGCCGGACGGCACCTGGCCTTTAGGCACGACGCGCTGGGAAAAACGCAATATCGCCGAAGCGATTCCTATCTGGAAAGAAGAGCTTTGTACTCAGTGTAACCACTGCGTGGCCGCCTGCCCGCACTCGGCGATTCGCGCTAAAGTGGTTCCCCCGGAGGCCATGGAGTCGGCACCCGCCAGCCTTCACTCGCTGGATGTGAAAGCGAGGGATATGCGTGGTCAGAAATATGTTCTGCAGGTGGCGCCAGAGGATTGCACCGGCTGCAATCTGTGCGTAGAAGTCTGCCCGGCGAAAGACAGACAGAACCCGGAAATCAAGGCCATCAATATGATGTCGCGCCTTGAGCATGTGGAAGAAGAGAAAGTGAATTATGACTTTTTCCTCGACCTGCCGGAGATCGACCGTAGCAAACTGGAGCGCATCGATATCCGCACCTCCCAGCTCATCAGTCCGCTGTTTGAGTATTCCGGGGCCTGCTCCGGCTGCGGCGAAACGCCCTATATCAAGCTGCTCACCCAACTCTATGGCGATCGCATGCTGATTGCCAACGCCACGGGCTGCTCCTCTATATATGGCGGCAATCTGCCCTCCACCCCCTACACGACCGATGCCAACGGTCGCGGTCCGGCATGGGCAAATTCCCTGTTCGAAGATAACGCCGAGTTTGGCCTGGGCTTCCGTCTGACGGTGGATCAGCATCGCCAGCGCGTTATGCGCCTGCTCGCACAGTTCGCCGACCACATTCCGAGCGCGTTGAACGAGGCGTTACACGCCGACGCCACGCCGGAGGTGCGCCGTGAACAGGTCGCGGAACTGCGAAAAGCGCTGGCTGACGTTGAGGCGGCAAAAGAGCTGTTAACCGACGCCGACGCGCTGGTGGAGAAATCAATCTGGTTGATCGGCGGCGACGGCTGGGCCTACGATATTGGCTTTGGCGGGCTGGATCACGTCCTGAGTCTGACGGAGAACGTCAACATTCTGGTGCTGGATACGCAGTGTTATTCCAACACCGGCGGCCAGGCATCGAAAGCGACGCCGCTTGGCGCAGTCACTAAGTTTGGCGAACACGGTAAGCGCAAGGCGCGCAAAGACCTCGGCGTCAGCATGATGATGTATGGCCATGTCTACGTTGCGCAGATCTCCCTTGGCGCGCAGCTTAACCAGACGGTGAAGGCGATCCAGGAAGCCGAGGCGTACCCGGGGCCGTCCTTAATCATCGCCTACAGTCCTTGTGAAGAGCATGGCTACGACCTGGCGCTAAGCCATGACCAGATGCGCCAGCTTACGGCAACGGGCTTCTGGCCGCTGTATCGTTTTGACCCGCGACGCGCCGATGAAGGGAAATTACCGCTGGCGCTGGATTCGCGTCCGCCTTCTGAGGCGCTTGCCGAAACGTTGCTGAATGAACAACGCTTCCGCCGCCTTAACGCGCAGCAGCCGGAAGTGGCGGAGCAGTTATGGAAAGATGCGGCGGCGGATTTGCAAAAACGCTATGACTTCCTGGCGCAAATGGCCGGTAAAGCCGAGAAGAGTTCCGCCGATTAACGCCCGGAGGGGACCCGACGTAAAGCCTGCATTTCATGCAGGCTTTTTTCTGGCTGTTATAAAAGTGTAAAACTTATCGCCGATAATGCGCTGAGTGCATCCATGCCTGATACCCCGAAAGCGAGAAGCAATGAAACAGAGAACCCGCCGTACCCTGCAAATTCACTGGAGCCTGCAACGTCAGCGCGACAGCCAGTGGAAAAAATTCAGTCTGGTGCTCACCAACCGCAGACCGTAAAGCGTCACATCTTCATGGTGTAACGCACAAAATCGTCAGTCGCCGCTTCTTTATCGTAGAGTTTACGCGCCGGGTTCGTTTCGCGCGTAAACCAGTAGACTTTCGCCCACCCCTTTTCTTGCGCCTCTTTACGCAGCGCGGTCAGCACCGCATGACCAATGCCTCTGCCACGCAAATTCGCATCGACAAAAAAATCTTCCAGATAACAGACCGGCGACATGTGATAGGTTCCCTCATGCAGAACGCACAGCGCAAAGCCCACCACTTTACCTTCATACTGCGCAATGCGACACAGTACGGGTGAAGCAGGGTTTAGCGCCCTGTCCCACGTATGCTGTGTGATAGCGTCTTCCAGGGTCGCGGCATAAAAACTGTTATAGCCCTCCCACAATATCCGCCACTGCGCGTAATCCTCGGCAACCGCGTCGCGTACAATCACTTCACTCATTTCTATTACGCCTCATTATTATTGACGCAGGAACTATACGCCTGATTTCTACGGCACAGAATGTTTTGCTACAATCACGCTTTGCGTTTCACTCTGTTGGCGGATTATTGTCCGGCTGACGCTGAACTCCTGAATTGAGCCCTTTTCCATGTCGCAAGATCAACAAGTTACGAAGAAAGAACAGTACAACCTCAACAAATTACAGAAACGCCTGCGTCGTAACGTCGGCGAAGCGATTGCCGACTTCAACATGATTGAAGAGGGCGATCGCATTATGGTTTGCCTTTCCGGCGGCAAAGACAGCTACACCATGCTGGAAATCTTGCGCAATCTGCAACAAAGCGCGCCGGTTAATTTTAGCCTCGTCGCGGTTAACCTTGACCAGAAACAGCCAGGCTTCCCGGAGCATATTCTACCTGCTTATCTGGAACAGCTTGGGGTTGAGTACAAGATTGTGGAAGAGAATACCTACGGCATCGTTAAAGAGAAGATCCCGGAAGGCAAGACCACCTGCTCTCTCTGCTCTCGCCTGCGCCGCGGCATTCTTTACCGCACGGCGACAGAGCTGGGGGCAACAAAAATCGCGCTGGGCCATCACCGCGACGATATTTTGCAAACCCTGTTCCTGAACATGTTCTACGGCGGAAAAATGAAAGGTATGCCGCCGAAGCTGATGAGCGACGACGGGAAACATATCGTCATTCGCCCGCTGGCCTACTGCCGCGAAAAAGACATCGAGCGTTTTGCCGAGGCGAAAGGGTTCCCGATCATTCCCTGCAACCTGTGCGGTTCACAGCCTAACCTGCAGCGCCAGGTTATTGCGGATATGCTGCGCGATTGGGATAAGCGTTATCCGGGACGCATTGAAACCATGTTCAGCGCGATGCAAAACGTAGTGCCTTCGCACCTCAGCGATACATCACTGTTTGATTTCAAAGGCATCAAACATGGCGCCGAGGTGGTGGACGGCGGCGATCTGGCATTCGATCGCGAAGAGATTCCGCTGCAGCCCGCTGGCTGGCAACCGGATGAGGAAGACGGCGATTTCAGCGCTACTCGCCTGGACGTGCTGGAAATAAAATAAGCGCGCCGCTTACCCGCTTAACGTTAAAAAGCCCTCATCACGGAGGGCTTTTTGTTACATATGCGGCGGTGGGTCGACAATGGGCCGCGGATCGGGGTCCAGCGGCGGGTCGGGAATCGGCTGGGGGGTCGGTATCGGGTCCGGAATCGGTACGGGATCGGTCGGCACCGGGTCGCTCATCTGTAACGGCGAATGTCTGTACATAGTTGCCTCCTTTGAATTACCCTTCTTTAAGGGTAGACCCCTGTGGGCAGGAGGCAAAAAAAAGCCGACTTTTAAAGTCGGCGTCGTACGAATCAATTGTGCTATGCAGTAATTCAAAAAAGGAAGTAAGACAATATGGAGCGCAACGCCCATCGCTTGACGTTGCATTCACCTGCGAGATCAATATTGCACCTGAAGAGACGGTAGTTTATTGATATGGCTCAAAGTAAAACGCGTTTTTATGTTCAATTTATGTTAAAAAAGCGAAATTTTACAGCCATTTACTGCGATGCAACCACCAGGTAACACCACCTATCAGGAAGACCAACATAATGCAGAACAGCGAAAAACCGAATCGCCATGCCCCGCCCGGTATGCCGCCCAGGTTAACGCCAAACAGCCCGGTTAAAAAGGTGCTGGGCAGGAAAACCATCGCCATCAGCGACATGGTATAGGTCCGCCGGGAGAGCGACTCCTGCATCACCTGGGTAATTTCGTCGGTCATCACCGCCGTTCGCGCGATACAGGCATCGATTTCATCCAGTCCGCGACCGAGCCTGTCGGCGATGTCCTGCATGCGGCGGCGCTGATCGTCGTTCATCCACGGCAGACGTTCGCTGGCAAGGCGGGCGAACACATCCCGCTGCGGGGCCATATAGCGTCGCATAACGATGAGCTGTTTGCGAAGCAGCGCCAGGAAGCCACGAGGCGGGATCTCCTGATCCAGCAGATTGTCTTCAAGGTCGATGATTTTGTCGTGCAGCTCTTCAATGAACTCGCTGGCATGGTCGGTCAGGGCGTCGCAGACATCAACCAGCCATCCGCCGCTGTCAGTCGGCCCCGTCTCTTCCTGTAAATCGCTGACGACATCATCCAGCGCCAGCACCTTACGCTGGCGCGTGGAGATAATCATCCGTTCGTCCATATACACCCGCACCGCCACCAGTTGATCGGGGCGCTCATCCGTGCTGCCGTTAATGCAGCGCAGCGTGATCAGCGTCCCCTCGCCCAGACGGCTTACCCGTGGGCGCAGGCTTTCACCTGCCAGCGCGTTACGTACCGGGTTCGGTAACAGGGGGGTCGTTGCCAGCCACTGGGCGCTTTCCGGGCTGGTATAGTTCAGGTGCAGCCAGCAGGGATGCTGCGCATCAATGATATCGTCCTCTTTGAGCGGCTTAACGCCCCCCTTCCCATCGAATCGCCATGCGAAAACCGCATCCGGGATATCGACATCACGTCCTCTGATCGCTTCCACAGCGCCTCCACTTTCAACCTGTTTGCTGTTGTCAGTCTAGCCATCTGTGCCGGTAGTGCAATCATGGTGCTGAATTTGCAGAAAATAATGAAAAAGGCGGCGCCATGAGCCAGGCGCCGCAGGGGATCAGAAGGACTGCCAGTGCGTCTCCTGAGGACGGACAAGCGGTTTTGCACTGCGACGCCGCGCCGGAGCTGACTGAGCGGGCTTTATTTCTGCGGCGGGCTGCGGGTGCGCCAGCCGGTATTTGGCGGTGCGTTGTTGCAGCTCCGTTACCTGGGTTTTTAAAACATCTGACGATCCTGCCAGCTCATCTACCATCGACACATTACTCTGGGTTACTTTTTCCAGCTCGGAGAGCGCCAGCGTGATCTGGGCAATGCCCTTTTCCTGCTGCAGCGTTGAGACGGCAATCTCATCCATCAGCTTACTGACTACGCTGGCCCCGGAGACGATTTCATGCATATTTTTCTCCGCTTCGGCAACCACCGTTGCCCCCTGCGTCACGTTGTCGGTAGTGACCGCAATCAGGCTTTTAATATTTTTAGCCGCTTCCGCGCTGCGGTGCGCCAGGCTTCTCACTTCGCCTGCAACCACAGAGAAACCTTTACCATGATCCCCTGCCCGCGCCGCCTCCACCGCCGCGTTCAGCGCCAGGATATTGGTCTGAAAAGCAATGCCATCAATCAGACTGATGATCTCTGTCATCTGGTTCGCGCAGTCGGTAATGGACTGCATGTTTTTCGCTACCCGGCCCATCAGATCGCCGCCTTTCAGGGCGTTGCTGCTCGCATCGCTGGCGCGGGTGCTGGCGAGACGGGTATTTTCCGCATTATTTTTTGTGCTGCTGGCCATCTCTTCCATGCTGGCCGCGGTCTGCACCAGCGCAGCGGACTGCTCTTCGCTTTTAACAGAGAGTTCCGCGCTGCGGGAAGCCAGTTCATCCGAGAGCTCCATCGCGCTCTGTGAAGAGGCGCGAATCTCCCCTACCAGCGTGGCGATACTCCGGGACAAGTTGTTGATTCCGGGTATCAGGCGGCCCGCACAGTTGTTACCAAAATCAGGAATAGTGACAGAGACATTGCCGTCGGTAACTTCTTCGATGCTTCTTTTAACGGTATTAATTGGGGTCACTAAATAGTGTGTCATATATAACCACAGCAACCCCAGCGTCACCAGCCACACCAGACTTATTGCGGCGAGCAGAGCGCTATTTTTCGCGATGATAATAACTACCACATCCATCAGCAAAAAAGAAACCAGCATAAATAAAATAATAAACGTTCTGACGCTAATGTTTTTAAGCATAGGGCACCAACAATGACATCTGGAGGGGTAAGCTTCTTATAGCATTCGAAATACACTTTTTCATCAGGAAAATGGCTGGTGGACATGTTCAGTTTGAACGCGATGCAGTTTTACTTAAGTCATGGTTATAACGCTGATTTTTACGAAATAAAAACAGGATTCAGTGAAAAACACTGTTTGAGGCTTAATTTTAAGCTTAATATATCATATAGAAATAGCGAAGTGATTAAATTAATTAGCTTATGAGAAAGCCTACACTCTATTTAAGCACTGCTGAAATAAAACAGCGAGGTAAAGAAATATTTACCGTTGCCGATAATCACTATTCCGCCTGAAAAAATAAATGATTTAAATAAAAAAAGCGCCCTTACGGGCGCGTTTCAGTGGATAACCATTAATGGATACCCAGACGCCAGGCAAAATCAATCTCTTCTTTTAACTCACTGTGCGAGAGGGTCAGCAGGTCGGCAAATTCCAGCCGGAGCTGCTTGAGCTTTTTCAGATACTCTGCTGGGGTTAATGCGCTTTTGTCGCGGCGCAGAAATTCGATGGCCAGTTGCGTGGGGTCAAGTTCGCTATGCATAACATCCTCATGGGTGATTAAAACATAACCACTATACCACACTTTACTGGCCGTTTTTTGACCAAAGTCGTGTTGCCGTCGGGTTTGTTCGTATACAGCCCGCATGTTCAGCGGCCTTGCGCTCATTGAAAAAAAAGCTTGCAAGGTTAAATGATAAGAATTATCTTTCTCAATACTGAATAGTTGAGCAAAACACTCAGGTATTCGGTACGACATTGCTCACATTGCTTCCAGTTTTTGTGCCCGTTTCCCGTGAAGCGGGCTTTTTTTACCCGCATCATCCAGCAGCGTAGACGCCTTTTGCGCTGGTCATTGTTGGCCGGGTTTCGCACCCGGCCCGGCTATCACTATTTCAGGCAGGCTATTTATTCAGTTAATAATTACCTTGCGTTTAATAAGGTTGAATCAACCATTCGAACGTTTACAGGGAAATCAGCGGCAACGGTATAGCCTGTATTATTCTGGCAAAGCACTCAATTACGTTATTTCACTCCGTAATTAAGAAAACACGCAAATGTGAACCACCTCGCAAATAACGGCACCCTATAATTACTCAAAACAACTATTCCTGTACTTTTCAACAGTACTTTAAATTAACCATGAAAGAAAGTAATCACCATTTTTGAATTATTAGAAAACTACCGTGATATTGCTGACACACAAAAACTTACTCTATTGAAAAGATGGCTCTCCTGAGGCTTTGCATCGACGATCACAGAAGTAAAAAAACATAATTAGTTAATTTGAAAACGTAATAGATTCAGCAAGAACATTTGTGTCAGAAAGTATTTCACCTACACAAAACCTGGAGTCTGCTTAGAATGAGTAACAACAATATGCAAAGTCGCCATGATGAATATCATATATTAACGCGCGGAGAGCGCATTGGTTATGGGATGGGCGACTTTGCGCAAAACCTTGTTTTCGGCACGATAGGCGGCTTTCTTGCACTACATATGTTGACGGTTAATACCATCAGTACGGCGACAGCAGGGTTTATATTTCTCTTTGTCCGCATCATCAACGTTTTTTGGGACCCCATGGTGGGAACGTATGTTGATAAAAGGACGTACGCGGCGGGGAAATATCGTCCCTGGTTGTTAAGAGCTGGCGTACCACTGGTGATCCTTTCCGCTTTACTTTTCGCCCCTATTCCTGGCGTCAGAGGTTCCGTACCCTTTGCCTTCATCGTTTATCTGGCGCTGGATTTAGTCTATTCAGTAGTCAATATTCCTTATGGTTCTCTCAATGCCTCCCTAACCAGAGACCCGGAATCCATCGATAAATTAACCAGTACGCGCATGATGCTGGCCAACAGCGCCAATCTTCTTGTCTATACCCTGTTCCCTATGTTTGTACAAATGGCCTCGCCGAAAGATCGCAGCCTGAAGGATACGGGTTTTTTTGGCATTGAACTCAATCTGGGGAACTATACCGACCCTTCCGCGAACTATGCCTGGTTCGGCGTTTACTCGATTTATATGATAATCGGCGCTGCGGCACTTTTCATTTGCTACAAATTCACCAAAGAGCGTGTTGTCGCAACGGCTGAACAGACTGCCAGCGTAAAAACGACCGACCTCTTCCTGGAACTGAAACGTAATCGTCCGCTCGTTATCCTCGGCCTGTTTTTCATGCTGGGCTTTACGTTTATGTTTTTTATGAACACGGTAAATGGCTTTTTCAATCAGTACGTTGTCGGACATTCGGAGTGGATGGGCGCCGTTGGCCTTGTTGCGTCCATTCCGGGGATCGCCTTCCCGATTTTTTGGCCGCGGCTGAAGAAAATTTTCGGCAAAAAAGGGTTCTTCCATCTGTTCCTGGCCATGTTTATTGTCGGTGAACTGTTGACCTGGGTGTGGTCACGCGAGGGGATGCACGATGCGCTCTGGCTGGCTTACATCGCCACTTTTATCAAACAGTGGGGGTTAACATCAGCCACCGGATTCATGTGGGCGCTGGTTCCAGAAGTCATTGCGTATGGCGAACTGAAATCCGGCAAGCGTAATGCGGCCATTATCAATGCCATTATGGGGCTCTTTTTCAAGGTAGGGTTTACTATCGGCGGCGCTATTCCTCTTTGGTTGCTGGCGGTGTACGGCTTTAATGAAACCGGCGCGCTGCAAAGTGCCAGCGCTATCAATGGAATTATCATGACTGCGGTCTGGATCCCGATTGCCTTAGCGGTTATCGCCATGATCGTTATTCAGGTCTATCCCATCACCGATAAAAATGTCACCGACATTAACCGCCAGCTGGATGAGATACGCGTGTAGTTCAAAACAATAAATTCAATGCGTATGTAACTTTTAATTTTAACGAGGTGTAATGATATGTCGCTTATTCAAAACCCTATTTTACGTGGATTCAATGCCGACCCGAGCATTATTCGCGTCAAGGACACTTACTATATCGCAAACTCTACCTTTGAGTGGTTTCCTGGCGTTCGTCTTCATGAGTCAAAAGACCTGGCGCACTGGAATCTTCTCCCTGCCCCACTGTCGACAAAGACGCTGCTGGATATGAAAGGCAATCCCTCCTCTGGAGGAATTTGGGCACCGGCGCTCTCCTACGCGGATGATAAATTCTGGTTAGTTTATACCGATGTCAAAGTAACCGAAGGCGCTTTTAAAGACATGACTAACTATCTGACCACCGCAACCGATATTCACGGCCCGTGGTCAGAACCCATTAAGCTTAACGGCGTGGGTTTTGATGCCTCGCTGTTCCACGATGATGATGGCCGGAAATATATAGTGCAGCAAACCTGGGATCATCGGGAGTACCATCATCCGTTCGATGGCATTACGTTGACGGAACTTGATACAAAGACCCTCAAATTAATTCCGGAAACCGCCCGCACGCTTTATCGGGGTACTGCCGTGGCGCTCGTGGAAGGGCCGCACCTTTATAAACTGAACGGCTATTATTATCTTTTCGCTGCGCAAGGTGGGACTGTATTCACGCACCAGGAGGTGGTTGCGCGTTCAAAAACGTTAGATGCCAACAGCTTTGAAACTGAGCCGGGCGAGGTGTTCTTAACGAACGTTGATACCCCCGATAGCTATATCCAGAAGCAAGGCCATGGCGCGCTGGTCTCCACCCCCGAAGGTGAATGGTACTATGCCTCGCTCTGTGCTCGCCCGTGGAACCGCCCCGGTGAGTCAGTCTACGATCCCCGCGGCTGGTCAACCCTTGGCAGAGAGACGTCTATCCAGAAAGTTTACTGGGATGAAGACGGCTGGCCACGGATTGAAGGCGGGCACGGCGGGAAGACCTATGTTGAGGGCCCGAAAGACGCCATTTTCACCGAGAGCGCAAAAGATAATAGCCAGCACGATGCATTTACCTCCGCTACGCTCGATCGCAACTGGAATACCCTCCGGGTACCGTTCTGCGAAAAAATGGGCACCACGGGCGACGGCAAATTAACGTTAGTGGGCCAGGGCTCGCTAGCCAATACCCACAACCTGTCGCTGATTGCCCGCCGCTGGCAGGCCTTCTATTTTGATGCCTCGGTCAAAGTGAAATTTAACCCTTTTAGCTATCAGCAAATGGCAGGGTTAACCAACTACTACAACGATCGCCACTGGAGCTTTGTTTTTATCACCTGGAATGAAATCAACGGCAAAGTGATCGAAATTGGCGAAAACAACCGCGGGAAATATACCTCATATTTAAAAGACGAGGCCATTAAGGTGCCGGATGATGTTGAATACGTCTGGTTCCGCACCAAAGTCAGGAAGGAAACATACAGTTATGAGTACAGCTTTGACGGGATTGCGTTCACTGAAATCCCCGTCAGGTTAGATGCCGCTGTCCTGTCTGATGATTATGTCCTGCAAAGCTACGGCGGGTTCTTTACCGGCGCGTTCGTCGGCCTTGCCGCCGTCGACTACGCCGGTTATGAGGCCCGCGCGGAGTTTTATCAATTCGATTATCAGGAGCTTGGCGATGCGTTAACCGCCAGCGGCGACTATAGCTGGAAGGCCAGCGAATCACGCGTTTATTGATACGCCCGGCCTGAACGCGGCGGTTGCCTGCTACTCACAGGCAACCGCTACTCATCAGTGTTTCAGCAGATACATGGTGCGGGTATAGGCCACATCTTCCGGGTTATTGATGGGGTAGCCCTTAAGCCATGGCTTGATCAGGCGACCGTTGGTGTACTGATAGATAGGAATGATGGGCGCTTTTTCGGCAATGATCTTCTCAGCGTTGTTGTAATCCGCGTTACGCGCCTCGGCATTGGTTTCCATCGCGGCCTGAGCGATGACTTTGTCATACGCCGGATCCTTAAAGCGGGCGATATTGCCGCTGTGGGTGGAAGTGAGCAGCGACAGGAAGGTTGAGGGCTCGTTGTAGTCCCCTACCCATGAGGCGCGAATGACATCGAAATTACCGGTATTGCGGCTGTCGATATAGGTTTTCCACTCCTGATTCTGCAATTTCACATCAATGCCGAGGTTCTTTTTCCACATCGACGCCACGGCGATAGCAATCTTCTGATGGGTCTCAGAAGTGTTATAGAGCAGCGTCAGCTTAAGCGGCCGCCCCGGACCATAACCCGCCGCCTGTAACAGCGTTTTCGCCTGCGCATTCAGCTCAGCCTGACTCGCCCCTTCCATAGCGGAAGGCTGTGGCTTAAAGCCTGCGGTCACGTCAGGGGTAAAACGCCATGCCGGTTTTTCCCCGGTTCCCAGCACCTTATCTGCAATGATGCGGCGATCGACACTCATGCTAAGCGCCAGGCGAACGCGGGCATCGGCAGTAGGCCCTTTTTGGGTATTGAGGGCGTAATAGTAGGTGCCAAGCTGCGGTGGGGTATAAACCTGGCCGGGGATCTCTTTCATCAACTTCTGGTACTGGTTTTTGGGAAACGACTCGGTAATGTCGATGCCACCCGCCAGATAGCGATTAGTGGCAGCCGTCTCCTGGTTGATAGGTACGAAGGTCACTTTCTTAATAACCGTTTTGGCGTTGTCCCAGTAGTGCGGGTTTGGCGTAAGCTCCAGCTTTTCATTCACGACACGGTTTGCCAGCACATAAGCGCCGTTGCCTACCAGCTTGCCCGGCTGCGTCCAGTCCGCTGCGCTTTCAACATTGGCTTTCTGCACCGGATAAAAAGCAAAGTTGGCGGCCAGGTTAACAAACCACGGCAGCGGCTTATCCAGCTGAACTTTGAGCGTGCGCGCATCAACTGCGCTCACGGCCAGTTTGTCCGGCGTTGCCTTGCCGTCAATGATCTCCTGCGCATGACCAATGCCCGCCAGGGCTGCAAACCAGGCAAATGGCGAGGTGGTTTTCGGGTCAACCAGACGCTGCCAGCTGTAGACAAAATCCGCCGCCGTGACCGGCGTGCCGTCCGACCATTTCGCATCATCCCTCAGGGTGAAGGTCCAGGTGCGGTTGTCGCTGCTTTGCCACCGAGTTGCGACGCCCGGAACGATCTCCCCTTTCTCATCCTGGTTCACCAGCCCTTCATAAAGATCGCGGATAACCTGAATTTCAGGCAGGCCGACGGCTTTTGCCGGGTCGAGGCTTGCCGGTTCATCTTTAATATGGCGTACCAGCTCCTGCTTTTGCGCCAGTACCGCGCCTTGCGGCACATCTGCGGCCAGGGCCTGGGTGGCGTAACCACAAAGTAATAGTGCACTACCGATCAATGAGACAGGATGCTTCATGAGATCCCCTTATAATTTGAAGCCGGGCGAAAGATGAGGTAATTATTTGTTTTAGAAAGAAGGAATGCAAACCTTCCGCCACGGAAAATTGACGGCGGTGCGTTTTACGGCAAGCGGCAACCATTTGCCCCGGCGCGGAAGATGCCCGACACTTACCTAAAGCCAATAAGACTAAGGACGATTATGCCAGCCCTACGCCCCCGCCCGGAACGCGGCGCGTTTCCCACCGGAAGCGAACAATATGGCCGCTCGCTGCTGGGCGCGCCGCTGCTCTGGTTTCCGGCTGCGCTCGCCTCCCATGCCAGCGGACTGATTATTGCCGGCACTCACGGCGACGAAACGTCGTCGATTATTACGCTTTCCTGCGCGCTACGTGCGCTAAAACCTGAGCTGCGCCGCCACCATGTGGTGCTGACGGTGAACCCGGACGGGTGCCAGCTTGGCCTGCGCGCTAATGCCAACGGCGTTGATCTGAACCGCAACTTCCCGGCGGCTAACTGGAAAACGGGTGATACGGTCTATCGCTGGAATAGCGCCGCCGACGAGCGCGACGTGGTGCTGTCAACCGGGGATGCCCCCGGCTCCGAGCCGGAAACGCGGGCGCTGTGCGAGCTTATTCATCGCCTGCATCCGGCGTGGGTGGTGTCGTTTCACGACCCGCTGGCCTGCGTCGAAGATCCCCGGCGCAGCCCGCTGGGTGAATGGCTGGCTGATGAGTTTGCGCTGCCGCTGGTTACAAGCGTCGGGTATGAAACGCCAGGCTCCTTTGGCAGCTGGTGCGCGGATATTAACCTGCACTGCATTACGCTGGAGTTCCCGCCGGTTTCGGCGGATGAAGCCAGCGAGAAGTACCTTAATGCAATGACCGCCCTGCTGCGCTATAACGCCGCAAGATGAAGCTGTCCCGACGTGAAACGGAGCGCCGGCTCCACATCTACCGCCAGCCAGGTTGGCCCGTCCAGGTCGGCGAAGCGCACGCCGCCCGCCAGCGGTAACGCTGCGCTAATGGCGCGGGAGGTGCAGATCATGCACCCGAGCATCAGGCCAAAACCCTGTTCGCGGGCAGCCTGAGCCAGCGCCAGCGCTTCGGTTAAGCCCCCGGTTTTATCCAGCTTGATATTGATCATCTCGTAACGTCCGGTCAGCGCCGCCAGCTGGTCGCGGGTGTGGCAGCTCTCATCGGCGCAGATAGGTAATGGATGGATAAAATTCGCCAGGGCGGCGTCATCGCTGGCCGGGAGGGGTTGCTCCAGCATGGCGACGCCAAGATCCGCCAGCAGCTGGCAGCGTGCCGCCAGCCCTTCAACCGACCAGGCTTCGTTCGCGTCGACGATCAGCGTCGCCTCGGGTGCTGCGGCGCGAATCGCCACCAGACGCTCGCTGATCAGATGGTCATCAAGTTTGATTTTAAGCAGGCTGGCCCCTTTTTCACATAGTGCCGCCGCGCTGGCCGCCATCTGTTCCGGCGTGCCTATCACCACGGTTTGCGCCGTCGTTACCGTATCCGGCAAGCTTGCGCCTGCGTGCTGCGCGAGCGTTAGCTGCCGCTGGCGCGCTTCCAGGTCCCAGAGCGCGCAGTCCACGGCGTTACGCGCCGCGCCGGCGGGCAACAGCGTCTGTAAGGCGTCCCGACTGAGGCCCGCTTCCAGGTCTTCCACAATGGTCATGATTTGCGCGATCACCGACGCCTCGCTCTCCCCGTAACGCGGGTAAGGAGTACACTCTCCGGACGCCCTTACGCCGTCTTCTTCAAGCTCGACCACAACCACCCTCGCCTCGCTGCGGCTGCCGCGAGCAATCATAAAGGGGCTATGTAACGGCCAGGTTTCCTCATAGACCTTGACGCTTCTCATCCATCTCTCCTGTGGCGGTAATCTTTCGATTATATACCCTAAATAATTCGAGTTGCAGGAAGGCGGCGACGCAGTAACAAATTCGTCTGGAACGAATTTGAACAGCCAAAGGCTGCCTTCGGTGAGGGACATGGATGTCCCTCATCCATCCTCAGGAGCTTACTCCAGTAAGTGACTGGGGTGAGCGAGGAAAGCCAACGCACATGCAACTTGAAGTATGACGGGTATAGGTGTGAAATTAGGTTTGCCGTGCTCCGTACTTTAGGAATACACTAGCGATGACGTTAACTATATGTAAACAGGAAGATATATATGTCACAGCTCGTCCATTTCCAGGGCAATCCCGTTTCCGTAGCCGGTAAGATCCCGCAGGCTGGCGAAAAAGCCGCGCCTTTTACTCTTGTGGCGAAAGATCTGTCCGATGTTGCATTAAGCCAGTTTGCCGGCAAACGCAAAGTTCTTAACATTTTCCCGAGCATTGATACCGGCGTCTGCGCGGCGTCCGTGCGCAAATTCAACGAGCTTGCCACCAGCGTCAACGACACGGTTGTACTCTGCATTTCTGCTGACCTGCCTTTCGCCCAGTCTCGCTTCTGCGGCGCGGAAGGCCTGAGCAACGTCATCACCCTCTCCACCCTGCGTAATCCTGAGTTTCTGGAAAACTATGGCGTGGGCATTGCCGAAGGCGCACTGAAAGGCCTGGCGGCGCGCGCTGTGGTGGTGATTGATGAAAACGACAACGTTGTTTTCAGCCAGCTGGTGAATGAAATCACCAACGAGCCGGACTACGCTTCCGCGCTGGAACTGCTGAAAAACTGATTTTCTGCCCGGCGCCTGAGAGTTGCCGGGCATTTTTTTACTCTTCGCCCCGCTTCTGGCTCAGGCCGTACTCCCGCAGCTTATTGGCAATCGCCGTATGAGAGACGCCCAGCCGTTTCGCCAGCTTACGGGTGCTCGGATAACTGCGATAAAGCTGCGTCAGTACTGAACGCTCAAAGCGGCCGGTAATCTCATCCAGAGAGCCTTCCATCGCCTCTTCGCCCACCGGCATCGTTGACGCCTCATAGTCCGGCAGCAGAATATCCTGCGAGCGCAGCTCGTAGCCCTCCAGCTGGGTCAGCGCCCGGTAGACCGCATTCTTAAGCTGACGAACATTGCCAGGCCAGCCATAGCGGGTGAGCACATTCGCCAGGTCGGCGGCAAGCTTGGGCCGCGGTACGCCCTGCTCATCGGCAAAGCGAGCGACAAACAGTTCGGTCAGCGGCATGATATCCTGCGGGCGCTCCCGTAACGGCGGCAGATTGAGCGTCAGTACATTAAGACGGTAATAAAGGTCCTCACGAAACAGCCCTTTTTGCACCAGTTCCACCAGGTTACGCTGGGTGGCGCAAATGACGCGCACGTCGACATGCACCTCATGATCTTCCCCGACGCGACGGAAGGTGCCGTCATTAAGAAAGCGCAGCAGCTTGACCTGCATACGCGGCGACATTTCGCCAATCTCATCCAGCAGCACTGAGCCACCGTTCGCCTGCTCAAAGAAGCCTTTTTTGCCTTCCGGCGCGTGACCAAAAAGTTCACTTTCCACGGCATCTTCGGGAATAGAGGCGCAGTTAAGCGCAAGGTAGGGTTTTGCCGCGCGCGGGCTGGCGAGATGGCAGGCATGGGCCAGCAGATCTTTGCCGGTGCCGGTATCGCCGGTAATCAGCAGCGGCGCGGAAAGCGTTGCCAGCTTGCGCGCCTGCTCAACAACCTGACGCATCTTGGGGCTCACCGCCACAATCTGACTAAAGGCGCTAAGGTCCTGCTGTGACAGGTTCTGTAGCTGCCGCCCCATCCGCACGGTGGAACGCAGCATCACCACCGCCCCGGTCAGAACCGGCTCGCCCGTTTCGCCTTCCAGATGAACGGGGGTGATTTCCATCAGGAAATTTTGCCCGTTGATGGCGACATGTTCACTGTGCGAATTCTGCGGGTCACTTTCCAGCCAGCGGCTGAAATTAAAACCGGCGATTAACTGCACGGCGTTATGGTTGCGCAGTTTCGGCTGGTCAAGGGCAAAAAGCTGGCAGCTTGCGGGGTTCGCCAGTTCGATTTTCCCTTTCATATCCAGCGACAGCACCGGCTCCGGCAGCGCTTCAAGCACCGCGTTTAACGCCCGATGTTCCCTTTCAGAGGGCATCCACAGCACGCGGCGTACATCGGTAACGCCAGGGATGCGGCGAATTTCAGCCATAAGGCTGCTGAATGTATCAAAAGCCAGGGCGGCAAAATTGAGGTAGATGCGCCCGATGGGGTCGATCTCAATCCCGCGCAAATCGATACCGCGTAACACAAGTAAATCAAGCAGTTCACGGGTCAGACCAAGGCGGTCCTCACAAAAGACTTCAAGACGCATGGATAGATCACCTAAATTGTTTACCAATGTCAGAATGATATGTCAGTTAGCTGCCGTGAGGAAGATGTCTGTCAAGAATAATTGACAGTTTGCGGAAATGCGGGCCGCTGCGGCGTAAACTTTTACGCGCAGCGGCACCGCCTTATGGCTCCCTGGCCGTTGGGGTGCGGTTTTTTTGCAGCGTTTCTTTGACCTGGGCAATAAGCTGACGGCGGAAATCCCCCAGCCGGGGCTTGTCGTCACCGGTCCAGGGAAGCGGTCGACACAGCTCCATTGCTTTAATGCCCAGACGCGCAGTAAGTAGCCCGGCGCCTATTCCCTGGGCCGCGCGGGCAGAGAGGCGCGCCGCCAGATCCTGCGACATCCAGTCCATACCCACTTCACGGACCAGCTCGCTGGCCCCCGCGAACGCGATGTTCAGCAGTACCAGCCGGAACAGCCGCAGGCGGCTGTAGTAGCCAAGCTCAATGCCATAGAGCGCAGCGATGCGGTTAATCAGGCGAAGATTACGCCAGGCGATAAATGCCATATCCACCATCGCCAGCGGGCTCACCGCAATCATCAGCGTAGATTCAGCGGCCGAGCGGCTGATTTCACGCCGCGCCTGATTATCAAGCACCGGCTGAACAATCTGCGCATACAGAGTGACGATTTCGCGGTCGTTTTGCGTTTCATGAATAGCGGCATACCAGCGTTGTAAGGCCGGATGGGCATGATCAAGCCCCGCCTGAGCCGCCAACTTTTCACAAAACGCCCGCCCTTTGCCGGTGGCATGGCTGTGCAGCAACTCCCGCGCTTCATCGCGTTCGTGGGCGCGCTGGCGCAATTTCCACAGGCGCCGCCATTCGCTGGCAACCGACCCCACGCCAGCCCCAACGATCAGCGCCCCGGCCGCGCAGCCGCCAAGCGCAACCCAGTCCTGCGTCTGCCAGGCATTGGCCGCCCACTGTACGCCCTGGCCAATCACGCTGACGCCAAAAATCGCCAGACCGGCCATGACCATTTTGCGCCACAGGCTGCGCTTTGGCCGCAGCGCAATCTCTACCGCTGCTTCAGCCGGGCCTTCGTCGACAATCTCCTCCGGCGCTACGGGCGCAAAGTTTTCCGCCTCTGCGCCATTAAACGCCTGTGCCGCTTTGAACTGCGGCGTGGTGATGGCTTCCAGGGGTCCCTCAAAATCAATACGCGGCTTTAGCGGTTCACTCATCGCAGTTTGTCCCCCAGTAAAAATTCCAGCGCCGCATCCAGACGGATGTGCGGCAGAGGCTTATCAACATCCAGCTGCGGCGGGCGAAACGATTCAAACTGAAAGCCCTGCTTTTCCCAGAACGCCTGGCCCGGCAGACGCGCCGGCACTTCCCCCGGGTAGACGGTCAGCGGCGCGCCATCGCTGAGCCGGTGACCACGCAACGCCGGGATTTTTTCGCCGTTGACGTCAATCAGCCCGCTCTGGGTAGCCTGCACCGATGCGAGGCCGACGCACTCCATACTGATGCCTTCAAATGCGGCATTCTGCCACGCGTCCTGAATCAGCTGCTGCAACAGCGCCACCATATTGCCGTGCTGATCGACCGTGATATGGTCCGCCTTGGTGGCGGCGAATAACAGCTTATCGATAACCGGCGAGAAGAGCCGACGAAAGAGGGTACGCTGGCCGTAGTGAAAGCTCTGCATCAGCTGCGTCAGGGCAAGGCGCATATCATTAAATGCCTGCGGCCCGCTGTTCAGCGGCTGCAGGCAATCTACCAGCACGATCTGCCGGTCGAAGCGCAAAAAAATGGTTCTTGTAAAAGTCTTTCACCACTTTTTTCGCAGTAGTAGTTGAAGCGCTCGCGCAGCATACCTGCGTTGGTCTGTTTGCCCGCCTGCGCCAGCTTCGCCTCGCCCGCCTCATCCACATCAGGCCAGGGGAAGAACTGCAGCGCCGGCGCGCCAGCCATATCCCCAGGCAGCACAAAGCGCCCCGGCTGTATAAAATGCAGCCCCTGCCGTTTGCACTGATGCAGATAATCCGTCCATGCGGCGGCGAGCTCCGCCAGACGGTTTTCATCCGCCGGGGCCAGCGGGTCGAGCCCGGCACTCATTTTGCGCCACGTCGCCGACCACTCAGCGCGCTGCCCCTGTAACAGACCGGTCATCTGCCGCGACCAGCTCAAATAGTCCTGCGCAAGCATGGGTAAGTCCAGCAGCCACTCACCCGGATAGTCGACGATTTCCAGATAGAGCGTAGAGGTCTCTTTAAAATGGCGTAATAACGAATCCCTGGAGCGAAAACGCAGGGCCAGGCGGATTTCGCTGACGCCGCGTGTCGGCGTCGGCCATGCTGGCGGCGCGCCATACAGCTGGGCCAGCCCTTCGTCATAGGTAAAACGGGGAATACCAAAATCGCGCTGCGGCACCCGCTTTACCCCCAGCAACCGCTCTTCGCGCACTGCGCTGAGCAGCGGCAGCCGCGCGCCCGCATGAATATTGAGTAGCTGATTGACCATCGCCGTAATAAAAGCGGTTTTCCCGCTGCGGCTGAGGCCGGTCACCGCCAGACGCAGATGGCGGTCCATTCCACGATTCACCAGCGCGTTAAGTTCATTTTTCCATCGTTCAATCGCCATTCCGTGCCGCCGTCAGGTAGAAGAATATAGTCACAGAGTAGATGAAGTGTGGTCATTGAGAAGGTTATCAAGGCGGCGAAAAACGCGGCCGCCTGAAAAGCGTGCTAGTTTGCCCGCACGCGCGGTTTATCAACCTGGTTGATGCCGCCAAGATTAATGACGTGCTGGTAGCCCATGCGGGAGAGGGTTTCGGTCGCGAGCGTGGATTGTCGCCCGGAGTTGCAGTAGAGATAGAGGGTGTCGTCTTTGGGCAGCGGAGTAAACGTGCCCGCCTGAATATCCCGCAGCGGAATATTCACCGCGCCCTCTACGTGCTCCTGTTGATACTGCTCGGGTACGCGAACGTCGATCCAGTGTTCTGCGGCAAAACCGCCAGCGCTAAAGGCCAGCGTAACGGCAATAAGTGTCTGTTTCAGCATGTATCCTTCCTTTTGTTTAATCCTTTTTCGACTATACACTGTGATGCCGTCGGGTTTTGCCGCGGTTATCGCAAATCGACCCGCTATTTCATATAGCGTTTCGAAAATTTAGTGGCCGCACGGTTAAGCAGAGGCTCAAGGGCCACGGCCAGCACCATGCGAAGCGGCTTACGGGCAACGGATTTTACCGCCCACCCCGCAACGCCTGCGGGGCCAAATCGCAGCGCCGCCAGCAGCGCCAGTTTGCCTGCGAACTTAATGCCCGGTTTCACTTTTTGCCTTGCCTGTTGCCATTTCGCCATGGTCTGTTGCCCTCTGATTAAAGCTGTCGGAATCGGCTGCGCAGGGAGAACGTGTCGGAAGTGACATAGCGCTCCATCTGCCGCAGGCGTTTTTCACCGGCGTCCAGTTCCGCGTCCACCGCGTCCAGTAGTTCACTGCTGGTGGGCATATGCTCGCCTTCTGACGCGTTATCCGGCATCGGGTCAAGTACAAACGTCATGATGATATAGGCCACCACAACCGGGAAGAACAGTCCGAACAGCATGGCCAGCACGGTGATCAAACGGATCAATTTCACCGGGACGTCGAGGTAAGACGCCACACCGGCGCAGACCCCTTTGACCATACCCTGCTGCGGAATGCGCCAGAGTTTTTTATAAGTAAAGTTGCTCATCAGCGATCCCTCCAGTTCGGATGTTCAGCGTCGAGAATCGCTTCCAGCGCCTGAATGCGTTCGCGCATCCTGCGTGATTCATCGGTTAACTGCGCCAGCCGCTGCTGCTCGCTCTGCGACAGCTCGCCGCGGGACGAACGGTTGTTGTAGTGCAGCCACAGCCAGACCGGCAAGACAAACAGCACAAACAGTGTCAGGGGAATTGCCAGAAAAAGCGCGCTCATGTGTACTCCTTACAGGTGATGAAGGCGGCGGCATCTCCCGAAGCCGCCAGCAATATTATTGATTATCTTGCTTCATTTTGGCTTTCAACTGCGCCAGCTGTTCGCTGATTTCGTCATCCGCTTTCAGCTCGGAGAACTGCTGGTCCAGCGTTTTTTGTTTACCAAAACCGTGGCTTTCCGCTTCGGCTTCCATATGGTCGATGCGACGCTCAAAAGATTCGAAACGCGCCATCGCCTCATCGATTTTGCCGCTGTCGAGCTGGCGACGCACTTCACGTGAAGAGCTGGCCGCCTGATGACGCAGAGTCAGCGCCTGCTGGCGAGCGCGGGTCTCGCTCAGTTTTTTCTCCAGCTCGCCAATCTCGCCTTTCATGCGCGTCAGCGTTTCGTCAACCTGGGCCACTTCCTGTTCAAGGGTTTCGATAAGCGTGGTCACTTTCTGCTTCTCAATAAGCGCGGCGCGGGCCAAATCGTCTTTGTCTTTACGCAGCGCCAGCTCCGCTTTTTCCTGCCATTCCGCCTGCTGAGCGGTGGCTTGCTCGATGCGGCGAACCAGCTGTTTTTTCTCTGCCAGCGCCCGCGCAGAGGTGGAACGAACTTCAACCAGCGTGTCTTCCATTTCCTGAATCATCAGGCGCACCAGCTTTTGCGGATCTTCCGCACGCTCCAGCAGCGAGTTGATGTTGGCGTTCACGATGTCGGCAAAACGAGAAAAAATACCCATAATGATGTCCTCTTGATTTCTGTTATGAGACACGAAGTCTGCTGTCTGGTTATTACAATCTTCGTGCCAACTTTTTAATTTATTGATTTTAATAGCAATCAATCATTTTACCGCTGCGCCACTTTGGTCTACAGTAGTGAATAACGCTAACAAATGGCGAATTTCATCATGGCTGAACACAAAGATAACCTTCTGGGCGAAGCAAACAGCTTTATCGAAGTGCTGGAGCAGGTCTCACGCCTGGCCCCGCTGGATAAACCGGTGCTTATCATCGGCGAACGCGGCACCGGCAAAGAGCTGATTGCCAATCGTCTGCACTATCTCTCCTCCCGCTGGCAGGGGCCGTTTATCTCCCTGAACTGCGCCGCGCTGAATGAAAACCTGCTCGATTCAGAGCTGTTTGGTCATGAAGCCGGGGCCTTTACCGGCGCGCAAAAGCGGCACCCCGGCCGCTTCGAGCGCGCCGACGGCGGCACCCTGTTTCTGGATGAGCTGGCCACCGCGCCGATGCTGGTGCAGGAGAAACTATTGCGGGTGATTGAATATGGCGAACTGGAGCGCGTGGGCGGCAGCCAGCCTTTGCAGGTCAACGTGCGTCTGGTTTGCGCGACGAACGCGGACTTGCCGGAGATGGTGAATCAGGGCACCTTCCGCGCCGACCTGCTTGACAGGCTGGCGTTTGATGTTGTGCTCCTGCCCCCGCTGCGCCAGCGGCAGAGCGATATCATTATGCTGGCCGACCATTTCGCCATTCAGATGTGCCGCGAACTTGCGCTGCCGCTCTTTCCCGGCTTTACCCCGCGGGCGCAGGAAACGCTGCTCAGCTATAGCTGGCCGGGCAATATCCGCGAGCTAAAAAATGTCGTCGAGCGTTCCGTCTACCGCCACGGCAACAGCGATACGCCGCTGGATGAGATTATCATCGACCCATTCCGGCGCGACCAGGCGTTGGCGACGCCCCCGACGCCTTCCGCCGCCAGCGACCTGCCCGCTCTGCCGTTAGATTTACGCCAGTTTCAGCATCAGCAGGAACGCGACCTGCTTGAAACAGGGCTGCAGCAGGCCAAATTTAACCAGAAAAAAGCGGCGGAGCTGCTGGGTTTAACCTATCACCAGCTGCGTGCCCTGCTCAAAAAGCACCAGATCGGCTGAAATCGCTGACAATAACAGCGGTTGTTAACAGACACTTGTACGAAGCCCTGGCAAGTGCGATACACTTTGCACATGAACCTAAAACCGTTGAAAACACCATGCGTCTGGTTTCCTCTTTCCTGCTGATGTCCGCAAGCCTGTGGGCCGGGTTTTCGCAGGCTGAATCGCCGCTCTCCGCCACCGCGGATATTCGTGATAGCGGCTTTGTCTATTGTGTAAACGGGCAGGTCAGCACCTTTAACCCACAAAAAGCGGGCAGCGGCCTGATTGTGGATACGCTGGCGGCGCAGCTTTACGATCGCCTGCTGGATGTCGATCCCTACACTTACCGGCTAATGCCGGACCTGGCGGAAAGCTGGGAGGTGCTCGACAATGGCGCGACCTATCGCTTTCACCTGCGTAATGGCGTCTCTTTCCAGCACACCCCGTGGTTTACCCCGACACGCCACCTTAATGCTGACGACGTCGTTTTCACCTTCCAGCGTATTTTCGACCGTAACCATCCCTGGCATAACGTCAACGGCGGCAGCTTCCCCTATTTTGACAGCTTGCAGTTTGCCGATTCCGTTATCAGCGTGCGCAAGCTGGATAACCGCACGGTCGAGTTCCGCCTGCGCCAGCCGGACGCCTCGTTTCTGTGGCACCTGGCCACCCACTACGCGTCGGTCATGTCGGCAGAGTATGCCGATAAGCTGGCTAAGAACGATCGTCAGGAGCTGCTTGACCGCCAGCCGGTGGGCACCGGCGCTTTTCAGCTAGCGGAATATCGTGCCGGGCAGTATATAAGGTTACAACGTAACGCCAATTTCTGGCGCGGCACGCCATTGATGCCGCAGGTGGTCGTGGACTTAGGTTCCGGCGGTACCGGGCGGCTATCGAAATTGCTCACCGGCGAGTGCGACGTGCTGGCCTGGCCTGCCGCCAGCCAGCTGACGATTCTGCGCAACGATCCTCGCCTGAGCCTGACCCTGCGCCCCGGCATGAATATCGCCTACCTGGCGTTTAACACCGACAAACCGCCGCTGAACAACCCCGAGGTTCGCCATGCGCTGGCGCTGTCGATCAATAACCAGCGCCTGATGCAGTCAATCTATTACGGGACGGCAGAAACCGCGGCGTCGATTTTGCCCCGCGCCTCCTGGGCCTACGATAGCGAAGCGAAAGTTACCGAATATGACCCCGATCAAGCGCGGGCGCGGCTTAAGGCGCTGGGTCTGGAAAACCTGACGCTGCAGCTGTGGGTGCCAACGACCTCCCAGGCGTGGAACCCCAGCCCGCTCAAGACGGCGGAGCTGATTCAGGCGGATATGGCGCAGGTTGGCGTAAAAGTGAATATTGTTCCGGTTGAAGGACGTTTTCAGGAGGCGCGGCTGATGGATATGAATCATGATCTCACGCTCTCCGGCTGGGCCACGGACAGCAACGATCCGGACAGTTTCTTTCGTCCGCTGTTAAGCTGCGCGGCGATAGATTCACAAACCAACTTTGCCCACTGGTGCAATCGCGAGTTCGACAGCGTGCTGCAAAAGGCGCTGGCTTCGCAGCAGCTCGCCGCCCGTATCGACGATTACAACGAAGCGCAGAAAATTCTGGCCACGGAGTTACCGGTCCTGCCGCTGGCCTCGTCGCTGCGGCTACAGGCTCATCGTTATGACATTAAAGGCCTGGTGGTGAGCCCGTTTGGCAGCGCCTCCTTTGCCGGGGTCACGCGGGAAAAAGAGAAAGGAAAGCAGCCATGATCATTTACACCCTGCGTCGGCTGCTACTTCTGCTGGTCACGCTGTTTCTGCTGACCTTTATTGGCTTTAGCCTGAGCTATTTCACCCCCCATGCGCCCTTACAGGGCGCGTCGTTATGGAACGCCTGGGTGTTCTGGTTCGAAGGGGTGCTCCACTGGGATTTTGGCGTCTCAAGCATTAACGGTCAGCTGATTTCCGAACAGCTCAAAGAGGTGTTCCCGGCGACAATGGAGCTGTGCATTCTGGCTTTCGGCTTCGCTCTGCTGGTGGGGATACCGGTGGGGATGATAGCGGGTATCTCCCGCAACAAGTGGCAGGACAAGTTTATCAGCGCGCTGGCGCTGCTGGGGTTCTCCGTACCGGTGTTCTGGCTGGCGCTGCTGCTCACCCTGTTCTTTTCGCTGACGCTTGGCTGGCTGCCGGTTTCCGGGCGTTTCGATCTTCTTTATGAGGTGAAATCGGTGACCGGGTTCGCCATTATCGACGCCTGGCTCTCCGACTCGCCGTGGCGTGAAGAGATGATCATTAGCGCCGTGCGCCACATCGTGCTGCCGGTACTGACGCTGGCCGTCGCTCCTACGACGGAGGTGATCCGGCTGATGCGCCTCAGCACCATAGAGGTGTTTGATAAGAACTACATTAAGGCGGCGGCGACACGCGGCCTTTCCCGGTTCACCATTCTTCGCCGTCACGTACTGCATAACGCCCTGCCGCCGGTGATTCCGCGCCTCGGGCTGCAATTTTCCACCATGTTAACGCTGGCAATGATCACTGAGATGGTCTTTAGCTGGCCGGGCCTTGGCCGCTGGCTGATTAACGCCATCCGCCAGCAGGATTACGCGGCCATTTCCGCTGGCGTCATGGTCATCGGCTCGCTGGTCATTATTGTTAACGTCCTGTCCGATATTATCGGCGCGCTGGCAAACCCTTTGAAGCATAAGGACTGGTATGCCTTACGATAGCGTATACAGCGAAAAGCGCCCGCCTGGCGCGCTGCGCACCGTGTGGCGCAAATTCTATGGCGACACGCCCGCCATGATCGGCTTTTACGGCTGCGCGGGGCTCATCTTACTCTGCGTATTTGGCGGCTGGTTCGCCCCTTACGGCATCGATCAGCAATTTCTCGGCTATCAGCTGCTGCCGCCGTCGTGGTCGCGCTATGGCGAGGTCTCTTTTTTCCTCGGCACCGACGACCTGGGGCGCGATGTTCTGAGCCGCTTGTTGAGCGGCGCGGCGCCCACGGTGGGCGGCGCGTTTCTGGTGACGCTGGCGGCGACCTTTGTCGGGCTGGTGTTAGGGGTTATTGCCGGCGCTACGCACGGCCTGCGGTCCGCGGTGCTTAACCATATTCTGGACACGCTGCTTTCTATTCCATCGCTGCTGCTGGCGATTATCGTTGTTGCTTTCGCCGGGCCGCACCTCTCCCACGCCATGTTCGCCGTCTGGCTGGCGTTGCTGCCGCGTATGGTGCGCTCCGTTTACAGCATGGTGCACGATGAACTGGAAAAAGAGTACGTCATCGCCGCGCGTCTGGACGGTGCCTCAACAATGAATATCCTGTGGTTCGCGGTGTTGCCGAACATGACATCCGGCCTGGTGACGGAAATTACCCGTGCGCTGTCAATGGCGATTCTCGATATCGCCGCGCTGGGGTTCCTTGACCTGGGGGCGCAACTGCCCTCGCCGGAATGGGGCGCGATGCTCGGCGACGCGCTGGAGCTGATTTATGTTGCCCCCTGGACCGTGATGCTCCCCGGCGTAGCGATTATGCTGAGCGTACTGTTGATTAATTTACTGGGCGATGGCATCCGTCGCGCCATTAACGCGGGGGTGGAATAATGCCGCTGCTGGATATCCGTAATCTGACCATCGAAGTAAAAACCGGCGAGAACTGGGTTAAAGCCGTGGACAGAGTGAGCCTGACCATGGCCGAAGGCGAGATTCGCGGGCTGGTGGGCGAATCAGGCTCCGGCAAGAGCCTTATCGCCAAGGCTATCTGCGGCGTGACCAAAGAAAACTGGCGCGTCACCGCCGACCGCATGCGCTTTGATGATATCGACCTTATGCGTTTGTCGGCGCGCGAGCGGCGTAAGCTGCTGGGCCATAACGTGTCGATGATTTTCCAGGAGCCGCAATCCTGTCTCGACCCGTCGGAGCGGGTGGGGAAACAACTGATGCAGAACATCCCCCGCTGGACTTTTAAAGGTAAAATCTGGCAGCGCTTTGGCTGGCGCAAACGCCGCGCCATTGAGCTTCTGCACCGGGTGGGCATCAAAGATCATAAAGATGCGATGCGCAGTTTTCCCTATGAGCTGACCGACGGCGAGTGCCAGAAGGTGATGATCGCCATTGCGCTGGCTAATCAGCCGCGTCTGCTGATTGCCGATGAACCGACCAACGCCATGGAGCCAACGACGCAGGCGCAGATTTTCCGCCTGCTCTCCCGGCTTAACCAGAATAACAACACGACCATTCTGCTTATCAGCCACGACCTGCAGATGCTGAGCAAGTGGGCGGACCGCATTAATGTGATGTACTGCGGCCAGACGGTGGAGACCGCACCAAGCGAGGAGCTGATTAGCGTGCCGCATCACCCGTATACCCAGGCGCTGATTCGCGCTATTCCCGACTTTGGCAGCGCCATGCCGCACAAAAGCCGCCTGAACACGCTCCCCGGTTCGATACCGCTGCTGGAACAGTTGCCGATAGGCTGCCGCCTTGGCCCCCGTTGTCCGTACGCGCAACGAAAATGCGTGGAGACGCCACGCCTGGCTGGGGCGAAAAATCATCTTTTCGCCTGCCATTTTCCGCTGAACATGGAGAGAGAGTGAAATGGTCGAAACCCTGCTTGAAGTGCGTAATCTGAGCAAGACCTTTCGCTATCGCACGGGATGGTTCCGCCCGCAAACTGTCGAAGCGGTCAAGCCGCTGAGCTTTACCCTGCGCGAGAAACAGACGCTGGCAATCATTGGCGAAAACGGCTCTGGCAAGTCGACGCTGGCGAAAATGCTGGCGGGCATGATAGAGCCGACAACCGGCGAGCTGCTGATTGACGATCATCCCCTTCACTATGGCGATTACTCTTTTCGCAGCCAGCGCATCAGGATGATTTTTCAGGACCCCTCGACATCGCTCAACCCGCGCCAGCGTATCTCGCAGATCCTGGATTTTCCGCTGCGTCTGAACACTGACCTGGAGCCGGAGGCGCGGAAAAAGCGCATCTATGAGACGCTGCGAATGGTGGGCCTGCTGCCGGATCACGCCAGCTACTACCCCTATATGTTCGCGCCGGGGCAAAAACAGCGTCTGGGGCTGGCGCGGGCGCTCATTCTGCGCCCGAAAGTGATCATTGCTGACGAAGCGCTGGCCTCGCTGGATATGTCCATGCGCTCCCAGCTTATCAATCTGATGCTGGAGTTGCAGGAAAAACAGGGCATTTCGTACATTTACGTGACCCAGCATATCGGCATGATGAAGCACATCAGCGACCAGCTACTGGTGATGCATCAGGGGGAAGTGGTCGAACGCGGCAGTACCGCCAGCGTGCTCGCCTCCCCTCTGCATGATTTGACCAAGCGTCTGATTGCGGGGCACTTTGGCGAGGCGCTGACGGCAGACGCCTGGCGGCAGGATCGCTAAGGCGTTTGCTTTTCCCGGATGCGCTACGCTTATCCGGGCTACCAGATCGCAGCATCCGCGTCCCCCCGTTACTGGTAGTTCGCCAGGATTTCAACTTTTGCGTTAGCCGGGCCGGGTTGTAGCGTCCCCGTGGTACGGATATAGCGCGCGGCCATATTAATAGTGCCATCGCCAGAAGCCGGATTACTGCCGATGGCATAAGGGGCGGCGCTAAAGTTACTGCTAATGGTGTTGGCGTAGGTCGGCGTGTTCAGTTTTACCGGTTTTGCGGGCACCGCACCCTGACCGGTATAATCCCCCCACGCAAGCTGAATGCCGACCCCCTGCGCCCCGCTACCGTCGAGTTTGATAATGCCGTTACTGGCATCCACAAAACCATCGTAAGGCTGGACAGTGACCATCACCCCGTTATTGGGCGTGATAGTCGAGATATTGGCTACATCGCTGCTGTACCCCCAGGCGTCCGGGCAACGGAGCTGGAAGCTGGCATCGACCCAGGGCGTACCGTACCCTTGCGCCGCGTTGGGCGGGATATTGCGCGCCCCCATCTGCACGGTCTTCGAGGCATTGACGAATTCGCAGGTGCTGGCGTAGATGGTTGACATGTAGACAGGAACGCGTCTGTCCGTGAAGCAAACCGTCGACGTCCCGGCAACGGCTTTATCTGTGGAACAGGTATTTAAGGTATCGCCAGCAACCGGCCCTACAACCTGCACAATCATGGGGCCTTTCACATCGAGCAGACCTGCTGGCAACGTATTAGGTGCAGAAGAGTATTTCCACAAACGAATATCAACCCAGGCATCAATTCTGACTGAAGAACCTGAATAGGTCGATTTGGGGATTAGTTGTGGCCACAAAGGAATGATCTTGCCTCTGGATTGCGAACCAGGATCGGCATCATTATATGAAATGCCAATACCATCTACTGTGGTTTTGTAGATTTTATAATTTGCATACTGTCCGGCGCAGACTTCTTCCCCAGAGGTCACATCTTTTTGCATTGAAAGATAATACACAGCGGACCGACCATGCGTGTCAACAACATTAGACCCAACATTTTGTCTGATATAACCGCCAATCATAGTACAGTTGGGAATACTATTACCGAGGGTGATTTTTTGTGATGTTAACAACGTCATGACCGTGGGTCTGGCAGGATTTACAGTCGTGATATCCAGCTCCCCGGCAAAAAGGTCTGCAGAAAAAAGATATAACGCACTATACACAATCAAGAGAGAAGTGATTTTTCGCATTGCCCGCTCCTTATTACGCCTGCGAACGCAGCATATGCTAGCCCGGCATGAGAAAATATTATTTTTCCATAAAATATCATCCAGGTGAGCTTTATTTATTCATATTAATAATTAATAAATCGTTAATATGTCATCAAACAAATTCATTTAAACCATGTCACATTCCGCTATCTACGTTAAATCTTATACTGAGTACTTCGCAGTATAGACCGCCCCCTCAGCGCCTCCTTCCCTCCGCTGGTTGGATGACTCGCAATCTTAGTCTGATGATATACTTTCGCTGTATCGAACTGTCATCAACGCCGTCTGAACGAAGCCCGCCGGCACGCCTGCCGCCACGGAAAAAGCGTGACACCGCCCGCTGTGGCTGGGATAATTCGCCTTCGTTTTGATTTAAGTTGAAATGGCAATCGCAACCATCTGATTGCTAAAGTAAATAAAAGCAATGACTATAAGGATTAAAAGCTATGGGTTTTCTTACCGGTAAGCGCATTCTGGTGACTGGCGTTGCCAGCAAACTTTCCATCGCCTATGGTATCGCGCAAGCTATGCACCGCGAAGGCGCTGAACTGGCGTTCACCTATCAGAACGATAAACTGAAAGGCCGCGTGGAAGAGTTTGCCGCACAGCTGGGTTCCAGCATTGTACTGCCCTGCGATGTTGCAGAAGACGACAGCATCAACGCGCTGTTCGGCGAGCTGGCAAAAGTGTGGCCGAAGTTTGACGGTTTCGTTCACTCCATCGGTTTTGCCCCTGGCGACCAGCTGGACGGCGACTATGTGAATGCAGTCACCCGTGAAGGCTTCAAAATCGCTCACGACATCAGCGCTTACAGCTTCGTCGCGCTGGCAAAAGCCTGCCGTGAAATGCTCAACCCTGGCTCCGCTCTGCTGACCCTCTCCTATCTGGGTGCTGAGCGCGCAATCCCTAACTACAACGTTATGGGTCTGGCGAAGGCCTCTCTGGAAGCCAACGTGCGCTACATGGCGAACGCGATGGGTCCTGAGGGCGTACGCGTCAATGCCATCTCTGCTGGCCCGATCCGCACCCTGGCCGCATCCGGTATTAAAGATTTCCGTAAGATGCTGGCGCACTGTGAAGCGGTTACGCCGATTCGTCGTACCGTTACCATCGAAGACGTGGGTAACTCCGCAGCGTTCCTCTGCTCTGACCTCTCTGCCGGTATCTCCGGTGAAGTGGTTCACGTTGACGGCGGTTTCAGCATTGCCGCAATGAACGAACTGGAACTGAAATAATCCCTTTTCGCCCCCCGTTCCGGGGGCGATTTCTCCCGGCCTTTATAGCGTTCCGCTATTTATTATCACGCAACATTCTTTGGTCCTCCTGACGGCTTACGCCAGGATAAAGCAGCGAAAAAGATCCCTTCTTAACGATGTCAGGGATCGCCTTTTTCAGACCAAGGAACGACCATGGAACAACGCCGCTTTTCCGGCAAAAGTCACTGGTATCACGAAACCCAGTCGAGTACCCGTCAGGCGCAGGCGCTGCCACTGGTTCCCGAAGCGGCCGCCGTTGACGATCCCTTTCTGCTTAATCTGACGCTGCCGCCAGCGTTCACCACCACGCTTGAAGGCTGGCTGCAACCTGCCAGAAAGGTCTATAACCTGCTCTTTGCACAGCGGGTAATGGTTAACCGCCTGCATACCTTCAGCGCCTACGATCGCCTGAGCACTGCCCTCACCGTGGCGCAGGTTTATGGCGTCCAGCGTCTTTGCAACCATTATGCCGCCCGCCTCGCGCCGCTTCCCGGCCCTGATTCGTCCAGAGAGAGCAATCAGCGTCTGGCGCAGATGACCCAGTTCGCCCGCCAGCTGGCATTTTCACCCGACGTGATTGACGCCCGCGCCCGCCAACAGCTCGAAGACGTCGGCCTGACCCGGCATGACATCGTGCTGATGAGCCAGATTATCGGCTTTATCAGTTTTCAGGCGCGGGCCGTTGCCGTCTTCCAGGCGCTGCTTGGGCAGCCGGTTCGCTGGCTACCCGGTATGGAGATGCAGCAGCCCTCCGCATCCGGGCGCTTTGCCGACCTTTCGGGGTCGTGGCAGCCGGGTATCGAGGGCGTGGAAATTCGCACGGCCAGCGCCCGTCAACTGGAGTCGCTGGCTAACTGGCAGCCGCTGCCTGCGTTCCGCCTGCTGGCGCCGGTGCTGGCCCACCACGCTTCCACACTGGATGCGCTGGGGGAGATATACCAGGCGGTGGTCGGCGAGGCGTCTGACGAGCCGTGGCAGCAGCTTGCCGCCCTCTATACTGCGCGCGTCAACGGCAGCGTAAGCTGTTTTGGCGAATACCGTCAGGAAGGGGCGATACTGGCTGAGGCTGTATTGTCTGACGACCCGCTGAGTCACAGCGGCGAGGATAAAAAAGCGCATGCGGTTTTGCAGAGCGTGCAACACCTTACCTGCGCGCCTGACAGGTTTAGTCCGGCCCATTTAGCGCTCCTGAAAGAGAGCGGATTCAGCGAAGCTTCTGCCATTTCGCTGCTTATCTGGAGCGCGCTTTGCGGCTGGTTCAACCGCCTTAAAATTGCCGCGGGCGATGTCACTTTTCCCTGAACAACCCGCACGCCAGACCAGTGGCTAATAACGAAAGAGCGCTTGCTGCAACGGTCAGATTCGCGTAAAACTGTCAGCCGCTCTTTCAGCCACGAAAATAGATAACTATGTTTCAGGACAACCCGCTGCTCGCGCAGCTAAAACAGCAACTTCATTCCCAGACTCCACGTGCGGAAGGTGTGGTTAAGGCCACGGAAAAAGGCTTTGGTTTTCTCGAAGTCGATGGGCAAAAAAGCTATTTCATCCCGCCGCCGCAGATGAAAAAAGTCATGCACGGCGACCGTATCGTCGCGGTGATTCATACTGAAAAGGAACGCGAATCCGCAGAGCCTGAAGAGCTGGTTGAGCCGTTCCTGAGCCGCTTTGTCGGCAAAGTTCATAAAAAGGATGATCGCCTTTCTATTGTGCCCGATCACCCTTTACTTAAAGACGCTATTCCCTGCCGCGCCGCGCGCGATGTCACCCACGACTTTAAAGAGGGAGACTGGGCCGTTGCCGAAATGCGCCGTCACCCGCTTAAGGGCGATCGCGGTTTTTATGCGGAGCTGACCCAGTTCATCACGTTCGGTGACGATCATTTCGTCCCGTGGTGGGTCACCCTGGCCCGTCACAACCTTGAAAAAGAAGCGCCCAACGGCGTGGCGACTGAGATGCTGGACGAAGGTCTGGAGCGTGTGGACTTAACCGCGCTGGATTTTGTCACCATCGACAGCGCCAGCACCGAAGACATGGACGATGCGCTCTATGTTGAAGAGAACGCCGAAGGCAAACTGCAGCTGACCGTGGCGATTGCCGACCCTACCGCCTGGATTGCCGAAGGCAGCAAGCTCGACGGCATGGCGAAAGTCCGCGCGTTCACTAACTATCTGCCTGGCTTTAATATTCCGATGCTGCCGCGCGAGCTGTCAGATGACCTCTGCTCCCTGCGCGCTAACGAAGTGCGCCCGGTGCTCGCCTGCCGCATGACGCTGGATGCCGATGGCGCCATCGAAGATAACATCACCTTTTTCGCCGCCACCATTACCTCTAAAGCGAAGCTGGTTTATGACGAGGTTTCGGACTGGCTTGAAAACAACGGCAGCTGGCAGCCGCAGAGCGAGGCGATAGCTCACCAGATTCGTCTGCTCAACCGCGTTTGTCAGGCGCGCTCGCAGTGGCGTCAGACCCATGCGCTGGTGTTTAAAGATCGCCCGGATTATCGTTTTATCCTTGGCGAAAAAGGCGAAGTGCTGGACATTGTCGCCGAGCCACGCCGGATTGCTAACCGCATTGTTGAAGAATCCATGATCGCCGCCAACATCTGCGCCGCCCGCGTGCTGCGCGATAAGCTGGGCTTCGGCGTTTATAACGTGCATATGGGCTTCGACCCGGCCAACGGCGAACAGCTCGCTGCCCTGCTGAAAAGCCACGGAATGCATGTGGATGCGGAAGATGTGCTGACGCTGAACGGCTTTTGCAAGCTTCGCCGTGAGCTGGATGCCCAGCCGTCGGGCTTCCTCGACAGCCGCATCCGCCGCTTCCAGTCGTTTGCAGAAATCAGCATCAATCCGGGCCCCCATTTTGGCCTTGGCTTGAAGCGTATGCTACCTGGACATCGCCGATCCGTAAGTACGGCGATATGATCAACCATCGCCTGCTGAAAGCGGTGATCAAAGGCGAAACCGCAGCGCGGCCGGCAGATGATATTACCGTACAGATGGCGGAGCGCCGTCGTCTGAACCGTATGGCCGAGCGCGACGTGGGTGACTGGCTGTACGCCCGTTTCCTGCAAAATAAAGCCGGGACGGATACCCGTTTCGCCGCCGAAATCATTGATATCAGCCGCGGCGGGATGCGCGTGCGCCTGGTGGATAACGGCGCGGTCGCCTTCATTCCGGCACCGTTCCTGCACGCCGTTCGTGACGAACTGGTTTGCAGCCAGGAGACCGGTACTGTGCAGATTAAAGGCGAAACGGTCTACAAAGTTACCGATGTGATCGATGTGACTATCGCTGAAGTTCGTATGGAAACACGTAGCATTATCGCGCGCCCGGTCGCGTGATGATTTTGCCCCCCTTTACGGGGGGCGATTACGCAATCCGCCAGGCATATGTGACCCTCCCCCCATTTTTCATTCTCCACGACCCATTCAGCCAATTTCCAGCCACACTCAAAGCTGCGCCTTCCTGTGATGTTTTATGCAAATTTCACCCGGCCGCTATTCTTTTAACTTAAACTCGTCTTATTATGAGAATGTAAATAAAAACAAGACTTTCACCCCTGGTTACACCTTGTGAAGCGGCGGTTAATCCGCCCATGAAAATGAGTATTCGTTGCGCTTATTGGTGGGTTGGGAGATAGCATGAAAGACAACCAGGAACAGAACATACTGTTTCGTTATTCCGGTTCCGGCAGTCCATTCTGGCGGTTAACCGCGGACAGCAATGCCCTGCACTTCGCCCCGGACGAGTCCGCCGAAGCAAGTCAGGTGGTCACGCTCACGGATGAACAGGCGGCGCAGCTTCGGCAGATGACGGTGATCACCTCCAGCCTTACCCTGCGGATTAACCTTTTTGGCGAGGACGTGCCCGTTCATCTGGTGGGGCGTAAAATCACCAAAAACGAATGGGGCGGCACCGCGTCGGCCTGGCACGATACCACCTCCGTTGCCCGCGATCTGGTGCAGGGACTCTCGTTTGCGGAACAGGTCGTTTCGGAAGCCAACTCCGTGATTGTTATTCTCGATCGCCGGGGCGCTATTCAGCGTTTTAACCGGCTCTGCGAAGAGTATACCGGCCTCAAAGAGCACGAAGTGATTGGCCAGGACGTGTTCAAACTTTTTATGAGCAAAGAAGAGGCGCTGGCCTCAAAGCGGAATATCTGCGACTTCTTTCACAACGGCACCCCTTACGAAGTAGAGCGCTGGATTAAAACCCGTAAAGGACAGCGTCTGTTTCTGTTTCGCAATAAGTTCGTTCACAGCGGCAGCGGGAAAAACGAGATCTTCCTTATCTGCTCCGGGACGGATATTACCGAAGAGCGCCGGGCCCAGGAGCGTCTGCGCGTGCTGGCCAATACGGATACCATTACCGGCCTGCCCAACCGCAATGCCATTCAGGAGTTGATAAGTCAGGCGATAGAGCACCGCGGAGAGACGCAAATCGGCATCGTCTACCTCGACCTGGACAACTTTAAAAAGGTCAACGATGCCTATGGTCATATGTTTGGCGATCAGCTGTTGCAGTCGGTCGCAATTGCCATTTTAAGCTGCCTTGAAGAGGGGCAGACGCTGGCGCGCCTCGGCGGCGATGAGTTTATCGTGCTGGCGACAAACTCGTCGCAAATCGCGCTGGAAGCAACGGCATCACGAATTATTACCCGCCTGCGCCAGCCGTTTCGTATTGGGCTGATAGAGGTCTATACCGGCTGCTCAATCGGTATTTCGCTGGCGCCTCAGCATGGCAACGACCGCGAAAGCATTGTCCGCAACGCCGATACGGCGATGTATACGGCAAAAGAGCACGGGCGCGGGAAATTTTGCGTCTTCTCACCCGAAATGAACCAGCGGGTGTTTGAGTACTTATGGCTGGATACCAACCTGCGCAAAGCGCTGGATAAAGAGCAGCTGGTGATTCACTACCAGCCCAAAATGACCTGGCGCGGGGAAGTGCGTAGCCTGGAGGCGCTGGTGCGCTGGCAATCGCCGGAGCGCGGCCTGATCCCCCCGCTCGATTTCATCTCTTATGCCGAAGAGTCCGGGCTGATAGTGCCGCTGGGACGATGGGTCATGCTGGACGTGGTGCGTCAGGTAGCAAAATGGCGCGAGAAAGGCATTAATCTGCGTGTCGCGGTGAACGTCTCCGCCCGCCAGCTGGCGGACCAGTCTATTTTTAGCGATCTCAAACAGGCTCTGAGCGATCTGAACTTCGAATACTGCCCTATTGATGTCGAACTGACTGAGAGCTGCCTGATTGAAAACGAAGAGCTTGCCCTGTCGGTGATTCAGCAGTTTAGCGAGCTGGGCTCGCAGATCCATCTGGATGATTTTGGCACCGGCTATTCGTCGCTTTCTCAGCTGGCAAGGTTTCCCATTGATGCCATTAAACTTGACCAGTCGTTTGTGAAGGATATCCATAAGCAGCCTGTTTCACAGTCGCTGGTGCGGGCCATTGTCGCCGTGGCGCAGGCGCTCAATTTACAGGTGATTGCCGAAGGGGTAGAAAGCGCCAAAGAAGACGCCTTTCTTACCAAGAACGGCGTCAACGAACGGCAGGGATTTTTATTTGCTAAACCCATGCCCGCTGCCGTATTCGAGCGATGGTATAAGCGCTATCTGGCGCGAAAAAAACTTTAGCTGGCTTTGCTTAGCCCCGCGGCGTGCCGGTTCTGTAACTGAACCAGGCGCTCCATATAGGCAACGTCTTTCGGTTGCAGACAAAACGCGGCATCCACCCAGTCTTCGGTGATATCCATTAACTCGCTGCGCGGCAGCTGCATGACCCGCTGCCGCGCCCGGAGCATAGCGCGAATGCCGTTCAGCCGCGGTTGCAGAGTGTCAATAAAAGTACGCACCGCAAGATACCCCTGCGCGGGTTCGAACAGCTGATCCACCAGCCCGTGTTGTTCATACCACTCCGCGGTGTGGGATTCGCCTTTGTAGATGAGCTCCTCCGCCAGCTTCATCCCCGCACGCCGGGCCACCAGCGAATAGCCGCCCATGCCCGGAAAGAGATTAAAAGCGATTTCCGGGAAACCGAGGCGCGCATCGCGCTGGGCCAGGACAAAATGGTGCGCCAGCGCCGCTTCGAAGCCGCCGCCCAGCGCGCTCCCCTCTACCATCGCCAGTGAAATTGCCCCGGTATCGAACCCGCGCGAGGCGGCATGAACGCAGTCAACACAGGCGCGGGCATAGGCGCGCAGCGCCTCGCGTCGGCCATTCTGGATGCATTCCACAAAAAAGCGCAGGTCGCCGCCCGCATTATACAGGCCGGGAACCAGCGAGCCCGTCACCCAGAAATCAACGGCGAAACCGGACTGACGAACCAGCCAGGAGATATTCATGATCTCTTCGATGAGGACATGGTTGAAACAGGGTCGTGGGTGCGCCCGCAACATCATCCATACCGTGCGGCGCTCTTCTTCGTAATAGCCGCAAAGTTGCGTAAATCGTTCATTATCCGTGAAAAGCTTGCACGTCGCCTGGTTGATAACTGTCATAGACTTACTCCTCCGGTTAAAAGCGCAATGTGCGCAGAGCAAGCCTAATCCACCCTAAAGCCAGGTGTATGTCTCATAGTGAATATATATCTGATGCTTATAATATTTTGAGATTTCGTTTTTTCCCTTCTCTTTTTAAACTGTTTTCTGCATCATTCAACTTCTTCATTTGCAACCAGAAAGGTGAAAACATGGCCGATATTAATGTGAAACAGCTGGCAGGACGGATCGATACCGTGCTGGATATTCTGGTTGCAGGGGATGCCCAGTCCGCCATACGTAACCTGGAAATCTTAAAGGCGGAGCTGCTGCATATTGAAAATGCAGAGCAGAACGCCGCGAGCGACGCGCCTAAAACGCCGTGGGAAATTTAACACACCATCACGGCAACGGATGGCTCACCTCAATGCTATAAGGCCTGAAAGTAGCGGTTATGAATTCCCGACAACAAATCATATTACAGACAGTCATTGATAAAGGGCGTGTGAGCGTCTCCGACCTGGCAAAAATGACCGGCGTTTCTGAGGTCACGATTCGTCAGGATCTCAACACGCTTGAAAAGCAGAGCTATCTGCGCCGCACTCACGGTTTCGCCGTTCCGCTGGACAGTGAAGATGTGGAAACGCGCATGATGAATAACTACAGCGTCAAGCGCGACCTGGCGGATTACGCCGCCTCGCTGGTCAGCGAGGGAGAGACCATTTTTATTGAAAATGGTAGCTGTAATGCCCTGCTCGCCCGTCGTCTGGGTGAACAGCGCGGCGTGACCATTATCACGGTGAGCAGCTATATTGCGCACCTGCTCAAAGACGCCCTTTGCGATGTCATTTTACTTGGCGGCATTTATCAGAAGAAAAGCGAGAGCGTGGTGGGGCCGCTTACGCGGCAGTATGTGCAGCAGGTGCATTTCAGCAAAGCGTTTATCGGCATCGACGGCTGGCTGCCGGCGACGGGTTTTACCGGCCGCGATATGATGCGCTCCGACGTGGTTAACGCGGTGCTGGAAAAAGGCTGCGAGGCCATTGTGCTTACCGATAGCTCAAAATTCGGCGCGGTACACCCCTATACGCTGGGCACGGGCATGCAATTTAACCGTGTTATAACAGATTCCCGCCTGCCAGCAGAGACGCGTCACCAGCTACAGCAAAGCGGTCTGGCCGTGGATATCGTCTCCTCAACCGACCCACTCTGATTTTCCTGCCCGCGCCCGCGGGCTATCCCTTTCATATCTGAGACTATTCTGACCGTCCAATTAAGACTATTTACCGTGTCGGTAATCGTGATCATACGTAATATTATGTTCAGCGATATAACAGGAAGTAACTATCACACGCGTGAATAGAGTAACACCTGCGCAACAAAGGTTTAGCGGAAAGACTTTAAGTCAGAGCATTCGCACTATACTTAGAGAGAACACTTTTCCGTGAATCCACTATTCAGGAGAAAGTATGATGATGTTAACGGGTAAAAAAATGGCTGCGGCGGTTCTGGCTGTCACTCTTGCAATGTCTCTGAGCGCATGTGGCCACTGGTCCAAGCGCGATCGTAACACCGCTATCGGCGCTGGTGCTGGTGCATTAGGCGGCGCAGTTCTCACTGACGGCAGCACGCTGGGTACCCTAGGCGGCGCGGCAGTGGGTGGTATTGTTGGTCATCAGGTTGGTAAATAATTTTACTAAGACGGCTTCTACAACTGAATTACGTCTCTTTCTTACAGGTCTGAATATACTGAGCAAAAAAGCCGCGATAGCTATCGCGGCTTTTTTATGCCCGGCTCGCGTTAACCGCCTGCCAGTTTGACCTTCATGCCTTTGGCTTCCAGCAGCGACTTGATCAACTCTCGCTTATCGCCCTGAATTTCGATAACGCCCTCTTTCACTGAACCGCCACAGCCGCATTTCTTTTTCAGCTCCGCGGCCAGCGCGACAAGCGCGGCATCATCACCCTCTACGCCGGTGATAAGGCAAACGCCTTTGCCTTTGCGTCCGCTGGTTTGCCGCTGAATGCGCACCACGCCGTCGCCTTTGGGTCGAATCACCGTCGGCTTTTCTTCCGGGATGCGTCCGCTTTCTGTTGAGTAAACCAGCCTGCTATTACTGTCGCTCATTATGCCCCCTTCAGAGATGCGTTGATATCGCGTAGCGTCTGCGCCGGGTCGGCAGATTGGGTGACCGGCCGTCCGATAACCATATAATCTACGCCTGCCGCCTGGGCCTGTTGTGGCGTCATAATCCGCCGCTGATCCCCGGCATCGCTGCCATGAGGACGAATGCCAGGGGTTACCAGGCGAAAGGGTTCACCGAAGGCCGCTTTGAAACGTACCGCTTCCTGCGCCGAACAGACCACACCATCGAGGCCGCACTGCTGTGTTAACGCCGCCAGCCTTTCCGCGTGTTCTGCGGGGGTTGCCTGGATACCAAGGTCGGCCAGATCGGCCGCTTCCATACTGGTTAAAACCGTAACCGCAATCAGCAGCGGCGCATCTTTACCGAAGCTCTGTAGCGCCTCTTTCGCGGCTGTCATCATGCGCGCGCCGCCGGAAGCATGCACATTCACCATCCAGACGCCAAGGTCCGCAGCCGCTTTCACCGCGTGCGCCGTGGTGTTAGGGATATCATGAAATTTAAGGTCGAGAAAGACGTCGAAACCGCGCTGCTGGAGGTCGCGCACCAGCTGCGGGCCGAACAGCGTGAACATCTCTTTGCCAACTTTGAGGCGACAATCACGGGGGTCGATACGGTCGACAAACGCCAGGGCTTTGTCTCGATTGTCATAGTCAAGGGCCACCACGATGGGGGAAGCCGTTAACGCGCGGGAAAGTGTTGATGAAGTGGACGTCATGATGAGACCTTCTGCAATGAGGGCACCCGCTCAGGCGCGAATAATAAACGGCGAGCATTCTACCTGTGCTGATAAGGAAAAGACAGGCTGCATTAATGACCTGCCGGGCGATGTTGGCACGACGCTGCTCACTGCTTTTTATAAAACATGATTAGTATGTTGTAACTAAAATGAGTTTTTTTTAAAAATTACTGACCGTCAAGACCACGAATCGGCTTCACGGTTGACCACGCGCGGCAAGACGGGCAGTGCCAGTACATGGTGTAGGCGGTAAAGCCGCACTTGTGGCAGCGATAGCGCGGTTTGCTGCGCACCTGCTCTCCCACCATATCACGCAGCACCATCAGGCTCTCTTTCGCCCGTCCCTCTTCTGCTTCATTAAGGTGATAATCCATCAGCTTATGGAAAACACGCATAGTCGGGTGGCGCTGCAGCTGACGCGTGACGTATACCTGAGCGGCGTCCTGGCCTTCTTTCGCCTCCATAATCTCAGCCAGCATAAGCTCAGCTTTCGCCCCGCTGTTCTCTTCTACACAGCGCCGCAGGAAGTCGGCCCACTCTTCCGGTTTCCCCAGATGCTGATAGCAGACCTGCAGCATTTCCAGCGTTTCGCTGACCAGCTCCCGATCCTGATCGATAACCCGCAGCAGGCTCTCCACCGCTTTGGTGTACTCGCCTTTCGCCATAAACACGCGCCCCATCATAATGGAGACGCGCGGGCTGTCGCGATCGGCGGCGGCACCCTTTTTGAGCAGCGCCATCGCCCGATCCATATCATCGTTACCCATCTGCTGTAGCGCCAGCTCGCAGTAGAAGTGGGCAATTTCGCCACGCTGTTTATCTTTGCCCAGCTTGACCAGCCGCTCGGCGACATCAATGGCCTTTTGCCAGTCGCTGGTGGCCTGATAAATCTGTAACAGCTGCTGCAGCGCGCCAATACGAAACTCCGTCTCGTCCACCAGCTGGTTAAACATATCTTCCGCCCGATCGTACATCCCGGCGGCCATATAGTCGCGCCCAAGCTGCTGCACGGCAAGCAGCCGCTGATCGTAGGTCAGCGAGGCGCTCTCCATCAGCGTCTGGTGAATACGGATAGCGCGGTCGACTTCCCCGCGCGAACGAAAGAGATTACCGAGCGTGAGATGCGCTTCGACGGTACCGGTATCCTCTTTAAGCATATCAAGGAACAGGTCAACCGCTTTGTCCTGCTGGTTGCTCAGCAGCAGGTTCATACCGGCCACGTAATCACGCGATAGCCGGTTTGCCTCGTCCTGCTTCGTTTGTTGAGCATTTCTGCGCCCCATGTACCACCCATACGCGGCCGCAACGGGTAACAGCAGAAACAACAGCTCCAGCATAAGCGATTATTCCTTCACTACCGGCGTTGCGGGCGCAACCGGCGCCGTAGAGGCCGGGGTCAGCTGCTGTTCAAGGCGTTTGAGCTTCCGTTCCGCACGCGCCAGTGAAACCCGAACGCGCAGCCAGAACAGGCCGCAAATCAGCCAGCCGATGACAAAACCCGCCGCAAAAAGAATCGCCAGCAGCGTCGAGATACGGTACTCGCCCTGGGCCAGCAAATAGTTGAAGGTGACCTGCTGATCGTTTTGCGCGCCAAGGGTGACCGAAACGACGAAAATCGCCAGAACCAGCAAGAAAATGAGTAGATATTTCACATTACTTCCCGTTATGTGTGATGGGCGAATAAATTATATTCATACGTATGCAGCACAGCCTATAAACTACCATTTTAGCGCCTGGCGCGAAATGGAAATGCGCAGCGCTTCAAAGGGATTTATGGGCCTGCCAGACAAATTTCAACTTTCTTCTTCCCTTTCGGCAATTTCCTGCTTTTCCTGTAGCGGCGGCGTCAGCGGACCGCAAAGACGCTGGGCAAGCCAGGTGGCGATCGTCACCAGCATCCAGGAGATAAGCGTAGCGACCACCAAATCCCTCGGCCAGTGCATGCCAAGCAACATCCTGCTCCCCATCACGCTTGTCGCCCAGACCAGTAATAGCGCGATAGTCCAGGTCCGACGGCGAGGCCACAGCAGCCCAACGCCCAGCAGCGCCCAACTGGCGGCAAACATGGTATGGCCGGAAGGAAAGGCAAAGCCTGTCTCTTTCTGCCAGTGTTTGCGCAAAAAGGCCGGGATGGATGTCTGGTCATGCAACTGCTCTTTCACCAGATCGCCACGCGCCTTACGCTTTAAACTATAGAACTCATCCGGCTGAATGTTATGTGATTTTTCCAGCCACAGTACAAACGGCCTTGGCTCCTGGACGCGATCTTTAACCCAGGATTTTACTCCCTGTCCCGCGAGGATGGCGCAACCAAGAATGGCAAATAACATTAAGGCAGGTTTTAAGCGAAAACGCAGGCACCAGAGGAACCAGCCGCAGAGCAGCACGTGGGTGATAATCCCCCAGGGCTGGGTAACGGTTTCGGTGACCCAAAAGAGCAGCTTCAACCATAAACCACTTTCGCCCGGCTCCCAGCGCCAGCCGGAAAGCCACACCGCAAGCGGCATAATCAACAATAAACCTGCACCCGCCGTGGTGCGTCTGGCTATGGAAAACATCTCAACTCCTTTATTTACGGGCTCAACAATCATAACTGAAAAATGACAGTTTCGGGAAAAGCGCCGCATTTGTGCGATTAAATCGTCGCGAAACGGGAGGTGATTAGTGATGTAAAGCGCATTGTGGCAAAATAGCTGATACATAAGGCTAGGGTATGATGGCCAGCATAATTTCGGAGAATCACATGCAGCTTAAACGCGTGGCAGAAGCCAGACTGCCAACCCCGTGGGGGGATTTCCTGATGGTGGGTTTTGAAGAACTGGCAACCGGGCAAGATCACGTTGCGCTTGTCTATGGCGATATTTCCGGCCAGCTGCCGGTGCTGGCGCGCGTTCATTCAGAATGCCTGACGGGCGACGCCCTGTTTAGCCTGCGCTGCGACTGCGGTTTCCAGCTTGAAGCGGCGCTTACCCATATTGCCGAGGAAGGCCGGGGCGTGCTGCTGTACCACCGTCAGGAGGGGCGTAATATCGGCCTGCTGAACAAAATTCGCGCCTATGCCCTGCAGGATCAGGGGTATGACACGGTAGAGGCCAACCATCAGTTGGGCTTTGCCGCCGACGAGCGCGACTTTACGCTCTGTGCGGATATGTTCAAATTACTGGGCGTGGATGAGGTGCGCCTGCTGACCAATAACCCGCGCAAAGTGGAAATTCTTACCGAGGCCGGGATCAATATTGTTGAGCGCGTGCCGCTGATCGTCGGGCGTAACCCGAACAATGAGCACTATCTGGATACCAAAGCGGCGAAGATGGGCCACCTGCTCAAGGAATAAAAAAGAGGCCGGGAGGCAGCGCGCCTTCCGGCCTTACAGCACCTAGTTCAGCATATTACGAATGACATAGTGCAGAATGCCATCGTTCTGGTAATAGGTCAGTTCGGTTGCGGTATCAATACGGCAACGACAAGCCAGCTCCTCGGTTGTCCCGTCGGCACGCGTGAGCGTTACCGGCACCGTTGTACCCGGCTTGAGCGCTTGCAGGTTACTGATATCAATCCGTTCTTCACCGGTCAGACCAAGGGTTTTACGCGTCACGCCCTGCGGGAACTCCAGCGGTAAAATCCCCATGCCGATAAGGTTAGAGCGGTGAATTCGCTCAAACGACTCTGCAATGACCACCCGCACGCCCAGCAGGCGAGGCCCTTTAGCCGCCCAGTCGCGGCTGGAGCCGGAGCCATACTCTTTACCGGCAATGACCGCCAGCGGCGTGCCCTCTTTCTGATAACGCATTGCCGCGTCATAGATAGAGATCACCTCATCGCCCGGCAGATGACGGGTCATGCCCCCTTCCACCCCCCGGCACCATCTCATTACGGATACGGATATTGGCAAACGTGCCGCGCATCATCACTTCATGGTTGCCGCGTCGGGAACCGTAGGAGTTGAAATCGCCGCGCTCAACGCCGTGGCTTTGCAGATATCTGCCTGCCGGGCTGTCCGCCTTAATGCTGCCTGCCGGTGAGATGTGATCAGTGGTCACCGAATCTCCCAGCATCGCCAGCACGCGCGCGCCGCGAATATCCTGCACCGGATCGGGTTCGGAGAGCATTTCATCGAAGAAAGGAGACAGGCGAATATAGGTGGAATCATTCTGCCAGCCGTAAGTATCCGAGCTTTCTACCTGAATGCCCTTCCACTCTTCGGTGCCCTCAAAGACTTCCGCATACTCTTTGCGGAACATATCGGTGGAAACCTGCTCCACCGCGCGGGCGATGTCGCGCGCAGAAGGCCAGATATCTTTTAAATAGACCGGATCGCCTTTACGGTCATGGCCGAGCGGGTCGGTAGCCAGGTTGATATTCATATTCCCCGCCAGCGCATAAGCCACCACCAGCGGCGGTGAAGCCAGCCAGTTCGTTTTTACCAGCGGATGAATACGCCCTTCAAAGTTACGGTTGCCTGACAGCACCGCCCCTACCGTTAAATCACCCTGTTTGATAGCCTGTTCAATCGGTTCAGGCAGCGGCCCCGAGTTACCGATACAGGTGGTGCAGCCGTAACCCACCAGGTTAAAGCCCAGCTCATCAAGATAGGGGGTCAGCCGGGCCTGGGCCAGGTAATCAGATACGACCTTCGAGCCGGGCGCCAGCGAAGCCTTAACCCACGGCTGGCGTTTGAGACCGACGGTGACCGCGTTTTTTGCCAGCAGACCTGCCGCCATCAGTACGCTCGGGTTAGAGGTGTTGGTACAGGAGGTAATGGCGGCGATAACCACCGCGCCGTCAGGCAATGAGTGTTTTTCGCCTTTCAGCACATATTCGACGGGCTTGTGATCTTTCTGCGCCGTGTTGAGCTCCAGCTCCGTGGAGGCGGCGAAGGCTTTCGGCACATCACCCAGCGCCACCCGGTCCTGAGGACGTTTCGGTCCGGCGAGGCTTGCCTCAACATCGTTCATGTTCAGTTCCAGGGTGCTGGTGAAGACCGGCTCATCCCCCGGGTTGCGCCACATGCCCTGCGCTTTCGCATAGGCCTCAACCAGCGCCACCTGCTCCTCGCTGCGCCCGCTCAGACGCATATACTCAAGCGTTACGCCATCAATGGGGAAGAAGCCGCAGGTCGCGCCGTACTCCGGCGCCATGTTGGCGATAGTCGCCCGATCGGCAAGCGGAAGCGAATCGAGCCCGTCACCGTAGAATTCAACAAATTTACCCACCACCCCATGTTTACGCAGCATCTGGGTAACGGTTAACACAAGGTCAGTCGCGGTAATGCCTTCCGCCAGTTTGCCGCTCAGCTTAAAGCCGACGACGTCCGGAATCAGCATCGAGACCGGCTGCCCGAGCATAGCGGCTTCGGCTTCGATACCGCCCACGCCCCAGCCCAGTACGCCCAGCCCGTTAATCATGGTGGTGTGAGAATCGGTGCCCACCAGCGTATCCGGGTAGGCGACCCACTCTTTGTCCTGCAATTCACTCCAGACAGCCTTGCCCAGGTACTCCAGGTTGACCTGGTGGCAGATCCCGGTTCCCGGCGGCACCACGCTAAAGCGGCTAAACGCCTGCTGGCCCCACTTCAGAAACATATAGCGTTCGTGGTTACGCTCCATCTCAAGACGGACGTTCTCTTCGAAAGCGTCATCATCGCCAAAATGGTCAACGGTTACGGAGTGGTCAATCACCAGATCCACCGGTGAAAGAGGATTAACTTTAGCGGTATCGCCGCCGAGGCGTTTCACCGCTTCGCGCATCGCGGCCAGATCGACCACGGCGGGAACGCCGGTAAAATCCTGCATCAGTACCCTGGCGGGACGATAGGCGATTTCACGATCGGCGTGGGCATTCTCAAGCCACCCTGCCAGCGCACGGATATCTTCTTCGGTAACAGACTGCTCATCCTGCCAGCGCAGCAGGTTTTCAAGTAAGACTTTTAACGACTTGGGTAGACGCGCAATATCCCCAAGTTCCTTTGCGGCCAGCGGCAAGCTGTAGTAGTGATACGTTTTATTCTCTGCCTGCAACGTGTCCTTACTGGCTTCGCGTAGGGTAGACGACATAAGCTCCTCCTTAATAACAGGGATTGCGAAACCCCGACTGTTTTCGGGGTCTGTATTAAAGATAACACAAACATGTCGTAACGTTTTGATAACAACCCAAATGGATAAATGGGCAGGCAGTGCGCGACCGCGCGCAGAAACAAAAAACCTCGCCGGAGCGAGGTTTTTCAGAGGATTAGGCGATCCACATCCAGACGAGCTGGCACCAGAAGAGAAGCGATACAGAGAAGACGCTCATCCACGACCAGTATTTAACAGAAGTATGGGTCATCGTATTCACACCAAAAATATATTTATTCGTTCAGCGCGGAGCGCGTTTCGTTATTGCTGTGGTGTATTTATTTAACAGTACATAAGTACGCATGAGCAGTATAAGGAAATAGCCTTTACTGAGACTCTAACGTGAAATTATTGTTTTGCCGCTTCGTCTTCTGCGAAAGCATCAATAAAAGCCTGCTGCTGCGGTGTCAATTTCCATGATGCCGGAACAGACGTCGCCGCCTGCGGTTTCGCTTTTTGCGGCGCGTCATGTCGCTGACATAAACGCTTACCGGCGTCAGTTCGGGCAGATACCGCCATTTTAACCCCAGAAATTCCAGATGATTAAGGCAACCACGACCCAGAACAGCGCTGAACCCAGAAATACCGCCAGCCACGCTTTGCGCTTGAGCGACGGATCCCTTTGCGGTTCTTCACTTCCTGACGGCATTGCTAACCTCGTACAATCGATATCGCTTATCATTTCGGCACCAACAATCGGTACAATTAATCATGAGATGAGACAAATCCTAAAAGAACTTTAGCTGAAAAGCCAGTGAATTTACGCATGGTTTCCAAAGAAATATTCAATCTTTTGACCAGAAATAAATTATTGAAGTGAAAAATTTGCGCAGCGGCAATTTCGTTTCTATTTTTGTCGCTAATTCGCGACAGTGCGGACAGAACGTGGGGGATATTATGGGACGAAGGGAGCGACAAAATAAGAAGATGTTAATAGCAATTGCACTTAAGTCAGCGTGATGGGGCATTCCATTGACAAAGAATGCCCCGCCATAGCTTATTTTTCCGGGAGGCGGATGTCTTTGAACATGGCTTCAATGTCTTCATTCGAGCGCAACGCCACCGCCGCATCCACAACGTCGCGCGTCAGATGGGGCGCAAAACGCTGGATGAAATCATACATGTAGCTGCGCAGGAAGGTGCTGCGACGAAAGCCAATTTTGGTGGTACTGTGGCTGAATATCTCCTGGGCATCCAGTTTAACCAGGTCGGGATCGGAGATCGGATCAACCGCCATACTGGCGATGACGCCTACGCCCAGCCCCAGGCGAACGTAGGTTTTGATGACGTCGGCGTCGGTGGCGGTGAAGACAATCCGCGGCGACAGGCCTGCGCGGTTGAATGCGGTGTCCAGCTCTGAACGTCCGGTGAAGCCAAAGGTATAGGTGACCAGCGGATACTGGGCCAGCTCCTCAATAGAAACCGATGCTTTGCCCGCCAGCGGGTGGTCAGGGGTGACCACAATCGAACGGTTCCAGTGGTAGCAGGGCAACATCACCAGATCGTCATAAAGGTGCAGCGCCTCGGTAGCAATGGCGAAGTCCGCATTGCCTTTCGACACCGCCTCCGCAATTTGGGTAGGCGACCCCTGATGCATATGCAGCGATACGCGGGGATAGCGCTCAATAAAGCCTTTGATCACCCCTGGCAGCGCGTATCGCGCCTGGGTATGGGTGGTCGCAACATACAGCGATCCCTTATCCGGCCACGTATGCTCCCCGGCTACCGATTTGATGGCGTCCACTTTGGAAAGCACTTCCCGGGCGATACGGATAATCTCCTGCCCTGCTGGCGTCACCTGAGTGAGATGTTTGCCGCTACGGGCGAAAATCTGGATCCCCAGCTCATCTTCCAGCATGCGTACCTGCTTACTGATGCCGGGCTGCGAAGTGTAAAGACCTTCTGCGGTGGAGGAGACATTGAGGTTATGGTTAACGACTTCAACAATGTAGCGAAGCTGTTGTAATTTCATGGAAGACCATCCATTTTCGCCCGAACAGATGCCGGCTTAAGACGATTTGATAATAAGAAAAGGCTCAACTATAACCACTATATCATTTATATCTTCTATGTATAGATTCCAACAAAAAATAATAAGCCGGGTTATAAAAAAAGGGCCGCTTTTGCGGCCCCTGTAACACCTTCATTTATGGCTATTTTTTAGCCATGGTCCATTTGCCGTCGATAAAGAAAGCGGTCCAGTTAGTGGCTTTGCCCTCTTTTTCCGAAGCGACATACTGCTGCTTCGTTTTACGGCTAAAGCGCACCACGGTTTTATTGCCATCCGGGTCCTGCTGCGGCGCATCGGCAAGATAGCGCAGCTTTTCCGGTAGCCGGTCACGGAAGCGGTAGAGCTCTTCCACCAGCGGCGCACGGGTTTCGCGTGATTTGGGGAAGGTGTTCGCCGCAAGGAAAACACCCGCCGCGCCGTCGCGCAGAACGAAGTACGCGTCGGATTTTTCACACGGCAGCTCAGGCAACGGCACCGGATCTTCCTTCGGCGGCGCAACTTCGCCATTGCGCAGGATCTTACGGGTATTCTTACAGTCGTCGTTGGTACAGGCCATGTACTTGCCAAAACGCCCCATTTTCAGGTGCATTTCAGAGCCGCATTTTTCGCACTCAACCACCGGGCCGTCATAACCTTTAATGCGGAACTCACCCTCTTCAATCTCATAGCCGTCGCAGGTCGGGTTGTTGCCGCACACGTGCAGCTTACGCTTCGGATCGATAAGGTAGCTGTCCATCGCCGTGCCGCATTTGCCGCAGCGACGTTTTGCACGCAGGGCGTTGGTTTCCGCGTCATCGCCTTCCAGCACGTTGAGCACTTCGTTTTCCGGCACCAGGTTGATGGTGGTTTTACAGCGCTCTTTCGGCGACAGGGCGTAACCGGAACAGCCGAGGAAAACCCCGGTGCTGGCGGTACGGATACCCATTTTGCGGCCGCAGGTCGGGCAGTCAATGCTGGTCAGCACCATCTGGTTAGGGCGCATGCCGCCTTCTTCCGGGTCCTGCTCCGCCTTTTCAAGCTGGCGGGAAAAATCGCCGAAGAAGCTGTCCAGCACTTTTCGCCACTCCGCCTCATGCTTGGCCACCTGATCGAGGCGGTCTTCCATCTGGGCGGTGAAGTCGTAGTTCATCAGCTCGCGGAAGTTCTCTTCCAGCCGATCGGTCACGATCTCCCCCATCTTCTCTGCATAGAAGCGGCGGTTCTCAACGCGAACGTAGCCACGATCCTGAATGGTCGAGATAATAGACGCGTAGGTAGAGGGACGGCCAATGCCGCGCTTTTCCAGTTCTTTGACCAGAGACGCTTCGCTGAAACGCGCTGGCGGCTTGGTAAAATGCTGGGCTGGCGTCAGCTCGATAAGAGAGAGCACATCGCCGGTATTGACCGCCGGCAGCGTACGGTCCTCGTCGCCTTTACGCAGCGCAGGCATCACCTTTGTCCAGCCGTCGAAGCGCAGAATACGGCCACGCGCTTTCAGGCGGAAGTCGCCCGCGCCCACGGTAATCGTGGTGGAGTCATACTGCGCCGGCGTCATTTGGCAGGCGACGAACTGACGCCAGATCAGCTGGTACAGCTTCTGGGCGTCGGTTTCCATATCTTTCAGGGATTCCGCCTGCACATTGACGTCAGAAGGACGAATCGCTTCGTGCGCTTCCTGAGAGTTCTCTTTGCTGGCGTACTGGTTGGCGTTCTCCGGCAGATACTTCTTGCCATAGCTGTCGCCAATGAAGGCGCGAACCATGCTTACGGCATCCTGACTCAGGTTGGTTGAGTCGGTACGCATGTAGGTGATGTAACCCGCTTCATATAAGCGCTGAGCCATCATCATGGTTTTCTTCACGCCGAAACCAAGACGGGTACTTGCCGCCTGTTGCAGCGTGGAGGTGATAAACGGCGCGCCCGGTTTGCTGCTGGTGGGCTTGTCTTCACGCTCCAGCACCGTATAACGGGCTTTCTCCAGCAGGCTTACCGCCGCCATCGTTTGTTCGCGGCTGGTCGGGCGGAAAGGCTTGTCGCCTTCGTGCGTAACCTGCAGCGGCAGCGAATCGCCGCCGGGGGTCGCCGCGCTGGCGTCAATTTCCCAAAACTCTTCCGGCACAAAGGCTTTGATTTCGCGCTCGCGCTCCACCACCAGACGTACCGCTACCGACTGTACGCGCCCTGCTGAGAGGCCGCGAGCAATTTTTTTCCACAGCAGTGGCGAGACCATATAGCCCACCACGCGGTCCATAAAGCGCCGCGCCTGCTGGGCATTGACCCGGTCAATGTTAAGCTCGCCCGGCGTTTCAAACGCCTGACGAATCGCGTTTTTGGTGATTTCGTTAAACACCACGCGGCTGTAACGCTTGTCGTCGCCGCCGATCACTTCCCGCAGGTGCCAGGCGATGGCCTCCCCTTCGCGGTCAAGGTCGGTTGCGAGATAGATATGGTCGGCTTTTTCAGCAAGCTGCTTTAATTCAGCAACCACTTTTTCTTTGCCGGGCAGCACTTCGTAGTGCGCATCCCAGTCATGCCACGGGTCGATACCCATACGGTTGACAAGCGCGCCACGTTCATCCTTTTTAGGCTTTTTAGCCGTTTTGGCGGAGGCAGAATCAGCGCTCTTTTTAGCTGCTGAGCCACTGGTCGGCAAATCGCGGATATGCCCTACGCTCGATTTGACTACGTAGTCATTACCCAGGTACTTATTGATCGTTTTGGCTTTTGCCGGGGACTCAACGATGACAAGAGCTTTACCCATATTCACCTTTACCTAATAAAATTCATCCAGGAATTCGCCGCACATTTGCTTCACCTTCCAGTGGCGACGAGCTACTCATATTGCGACGACGTCACTGGATATCAACCTTTTTTTGCGCCAGCGATAAGATAATCCACTGCCAGGTGACTGAGTTAACAGGCTTTTGCGCTAGCAAGCGACGGAGCACGGCGGTATTACGGTCGAATGTCAAGCAAATCTGTTGCCAGATTGACGAAAGCGTCACACTGTACCTGATAAAATTTGTTAAGCAACTTTATTAGCATGCAAATTCGAATCACGCCAGCACTAGCATAGACGCAAAACCCTTGCCCGAGCAGGGAAAATTTGCCCCGGCGCGGGCTCGGGCGTAAAATTGAAAAAATTTTACGGAGGGGTGAAATGGAGCCTGTAAAGCAACCAATCGACCGCCAGTCTTTACTCGATCTGGCCAACAAATTAATCCGCGATCATGAAGACACGCTGTCCGGCATCGAAGCCACAGGTGTCACTCAGCGCAATGGCGTTCTGGTTTTCAGCGGCGAATACTTTCTTGACGCGCAGGGTTTGCCTACTGCAAAAAGTACCGCTGTCTTTAACATGTTTAAGTATCTGGCCCATGAACTATCAGAAAAGTATCATCTGGTAGACTGAACGAAAAACGCGAGGCACCGGCCTCGCGTTTTGTTTACTGCATCGGTTTTTGTCCGCGCTGCCACCAGCGCATCAGCAGGCGGTCTGCGCTCTCTGCTGCACTGCCGGTCAGGCGATCCAACAGCTTTTTGCGCTGCAGATAACGCAGGCCGATCACCTCATGGCTCTGCATTAACCCCAGCAGAAGCTCATCGCTGGTGCCCACCTCGTCGACCAGACCTTTCTCCAGCGCCTGGGTTCCGTACCAGTGCTCGCCAGTCGCCACTTCATCAATATTCAACTGCGGGCGCATTTGCTGCACGAATCCTTTAAACAGATCATGGGTTTCGTTCAGGCTCTCACGGAATTTCTGCCGCCCCTCTTCGGTATTTTCACCCAGCAAAGTCAGCGTACGTTTGTACTGCCCGGCGGTATGCAGCTCAATATCAATATCTTTGCTTTTCAGGAAGCGATTAAAGTTAGGGATCTGCGCCACCACCCCGATCGAGCCGATGATAGAGAACGGCGCGGCGACGATTTTATCCGCCACGCAGGCCATCATATAACCGCCGCTCGCCGCGACTTTATCTACCGCCACGGTTAGCGGGATGTGCTTATCCCGCAGGCGCTGCATCTGCGATGCCGCCAGCCCGTAACCATGCACCACGCCGCCGGGGCTTTCCAGCCGCATAATCACCTGATCCGCCGGCTGCGCCAGGGTCAGTACCGCCGTTATCTCTTCACGCAGCGCGCCGACCTCATGGGCATCCATACTGCCTTTAAAATCCAGCACCCAGGCGCGCGGCTTCGTCGCGGCAGCGGCTTCGCCCGCTTTCGCTTTTGCTTTGGCCGCTTTCGCCTCCTGTCGCGATTTTTTCTTCTGCGCCTTATGCCAGAGTTTTTGCTGCGCCGGCTCCAGCAGGGCGACCGACAGCTCCTCCTGCATCTCTTTATATTGCTCGCCAAGGCGGGTAACGCGTAATTCGCCTCGCTGCCGCTTACGCAGCGACTGGTTAACTATCAGCATCACCACCACCGCAATCGCCGCCACTACAGTGACGATTTTGGCTAAAAACAGACCGTATTCAGACAGTAATTCCACGCATTCCACCTTGCTTGAGTCACTTAACGAACGCTGCCAGTGTACATGAGCCTGCCTGGCGCGTCTTCACTTCGCTGCGCGGCTAAAAAGCGTTCTTATCTCGCGAAATGAGAGAACCCTCCCCCAGACTGATTGAAATCATGCTGTGTTTCAGGCATAAACCCGGAATGAAACAAAACGGGTTGAGACCAAGGAGTTAGCGTGCATTATCAGCCACAACGCGACCTGTTACACAACCGTATCATTCTGGTGACCGGCGCCAGCGATGGCATCGGTAAAGAGGCGGCGCTCAGTTACGCCCGTCACGGCGCCCGTCTTATCCTGCTCGGGCGCAATGAGGAAAAGCTCCGCGATGTCGCCAGCGCCATCAGCCGCAACGGCGGCCTGGCGGCAAGCTGCTATACGCTGGATCTTGCCAGCTGTACGCCCGCTGACTGCCAGCATCTGGCCGCACAGCTGTCTGAACATTATCCGCGCCTCGACGGCGTGCTGCATAACGCCGGTCTGCTGGGTGATATCTGCCCGATGAGCGAGCAGCGCCCGGAGGTGTGGAATGAAGTCATGCAGGTCAACGTCAACGCCACGTTTTACCTGACGCAGGCGCTGCTTCCTTTATTACTGAAATCTGAAAGCGGCTCGCTGGTATTTACCTCCTCCAGCGTCGGTCGGCAAGGTCGCGCCAGTTGGGGGGCCTATGCCGTGTCGAAATTTGCCACCGAAGGCATGATGCAGGTGCTGGCCGAAGAGTATCAGAACCGCCTGCGCGTCAACTGCATCAACCCGGGGGGCACGCGTACCAACATGCGCGCCAGCGCCTTCCCCACCGAAGATCCGCAAAAACTTAAAACGCCTGCCGATATCATGCCGCTCTATCTGTGGCTGATGGGCGACGACAGCCGCCGCAAAACCGGCATGAGCTTTGATGCGCAGCCGGGGCGCAAACCGGGGATATCACAATGAGCGAAGAACGTTACCAGCAGCGCCAGCAACGGGTAAAAGACAAGGTTGATGCCCGCGTCGCCGCGGCGCAGGAAGAAAGAGGCATAGTCATTGTTTTTACCGGCAACGGGAAAGGCAAAACCACCGCCGCGTTCGGCACCGCCACGCGCGCGGTTGGCCATGGCAAAAAAGTCGGCGTGATTCAGTTTATTAAGGGCACCTGGCCTAACGGCGAGCGCAACCTGCTTGAACCGCACGGCGTAGAGTTTCAGGTGATGGCGACAGGCTTTACCTGGGAGACGCAAAACCGCGAAAGCGACACCGCTGCCTGTCTAGAGGTGTGGCAACACGCGCAGCGGATGCTGGCAGATGCCTCGCTGGATATGGTTGTGCTCGATGAGCTGACCTATATGGTCGCCTATGATTATCTGCCGCTGGCGTCGGTCATTGATGCGCTCAACAGCCGCCCGGCGCACCAGACGGTGATCATCACCGGGCGCGGATGCCACCGGGATATTCTGGAGCTTGCCGATACCGTCAGCGAGCTACGCCCGGTGAAGCATGCCTTCGAAGCGGGCGTTAAAGCGCAGATCGGTATCGATTACTAAGGCAATTCGCGGCGCGACGCCTCAGCCATTGCTGTTGCGACCGCCGCGACGGTTGCCTGAAACCTGGCTGTGGCGTTTCACCGCACGACGAATCTGGTTCGCCTTCATGCGACGACGGTCTTTCTCCACCGCGACTTTAGAGGTGGTCTCCGGCGGCAGCCCTACCAGTTCGCGCAGGTAGTTAGTTTGCGCCAGATCCAGCTCCGTCCAGCCGCCGCGCGGCAGCCCTTTCGGCAGCGGAATATCGCCATAGCGTACACGGATAAGGCGGCTAACCTGCACGCCCACCGCTTCCCACAGACGGCGGACTTCGCGGTTGCGGCCTTCGGTCAGGGTGACGTTGTACCACTGGTTGATACCTTCGCCGCCGCTGAATTTAATGGTTTTAAACGCCGCCGGGCCATCTTCAAGCTGCACGCCGCGCGCCAGCTCGCGCACTTTGGCATCGTCAATCTGGCCGAACACGCGCACCGCGTATTCACGTTCCACTTCCCGGCTCGGGTGCATCAGCCGGTTCGCCAGCTCACCGTCGGTGGTGAATAACAGCAGGCCGCAGGTGTTGACATCAAGACGGCCAACGGCAATCCAGCGCGCGCCGCGCAGTTTGGGCAGGCGGTCGAACACGGTCGGGCGCCCTTCCGGGTCGTTGCGGGTGCAGAGCTCGCCTTCCGGCTTGTAATAGGCCAGCACGCGACAGATTTGCTCGACGGACTCTTTGACGGAAATAAGGTGGCCATCGATACGAATTTTCAGTGCGGGTGTCACTTCGACGCGGTCGCCAAGGGTGGCAATTTTACCGTCGACGCTGACGCGCCCCGCTTCGATAATGGATTCAATTTCACGGCGGGAGCCGTGGCCGGCTCGCGCCAGGACTTTTTGTAACTTCTCGCTCATAGAGCTTCCTCAGGTGTCGCCTTCACAGGCGTCGGATAAGGCCATCAGGATGAAATGGTGGCGTAGTATAGCGAGTTGCGCCTTTACTGGAAAGGTTTAACGTCGCCCACGCCTTCACGGATCACCACCGGCGCATCATCCGTCAGATCGACAACGGTCGTCGGCTGCTGGCCGAGATAACCGCCATGAATGATCAAATCGACCTGTTTTTCCAGGCGGTCTTTGATCTCATCCGGGTCGGACTCGGTAAACTCGCTGCCCGGCAGCATTAAAGAGGTCGAGAGCATCGGCTCGCCGAGCGCCTGTAATAGCTCAAGGGCGATAGGATTCGCCGGGACGCGCAGGCCAATCGTTTTACGCTTCTCCTGCAACAGTCGACGCGGCACCTCTTTCGTTCCTTTCAGAATAAAGGTGTAGTTGCCGGGCGTGTTGTTTTTAATCAGACGAAACGCGATGTTATCGACGTGGGCATAGGTTGACAGCTCGGATAAATCGCGGCACATCAACGTGAAGTTGTGCCCGTCCGGCAGCTGGCGGATGCGGCAGATGCGCTCCATCGCGCCTTTATCTTCGATTTTACATCCCAGCGCGTAGCCGGAATCGGTTGGGTAAACAATAACGCCGCCTTTGCGGACAATTTCCACCGCCTGGTTAATCAGGCGCTGCTGCGGGTTTTCCGGATGGATATAGAAAAACTGACTCATACTTCCCTCTCTGTACTGTGTTGCGGCTGCTCCCACTTCTGCCAGACGCCTTCAACCCCTGCCGGTAGCCAGAGTTTTCGCCCCAGCTCAATCCACGAACAGGGCTGATGAAAATCTGAACCCTGAGAGGCCAGAAGACCATAGTCGCGGGCATAAGCGGCCAGCTGCTGGCGTTCATTGGGAGCCTGCTGGCACTGGGCGACTTCCATCGCCTCACCGCCGCTTTGCGCGAAATGCGCCAGCAGTCTTTTCAACCATTTAGCGGACAGATCGTAGCGCCCCGGATGGGCGAGAACCGCCGTTCCGCCAGAATGATGAATCACTTCAATAGCTTGTTCTATTGTACACCACTGCGGCGGAACATATCCGGTTTTCCCTCGCGCAAGATAGCGCTTAAAAACGTCAGCCACCGTAGTGGCTTTTCCCGCCTCGACAAGAAAACGGGCGAAATGGCCGCGGGTCACGGCCCCACCCTGCGCCAGCCTTTGCGCGCCTTCCAGCGCGCCGGGAATATGCGCCTTTTCCAGCCGCTCCCCTATCAGGGCGGCGCGCCGTTGCCGCCGCTGGTG
>NZ_HE578945.1:935375-995536 GCF_000321045.1 Phytobacter massiliensis JC163 | reverse complement strand
ATCGATATTCAGACCGACGATGTGAATTTCGTGATTTTCCCACAGGGTAGAAATCTCTACCCCGGTGACCAGACGCAGCGGCAGCCCTGCCCGCGCAATTTCCGCCTGCGCGGCCGGGATCGCCGCGGTCGTATCGTGATCGGTAATCGCCAGCGTGCCGATGCGCATGGCCGCGGCGCGGTGCACCAGTTCCTGCGGCGTCAGCGTGCCGTCGGAGGCAATAGTGTGAGTGTGCAGGTCATAAATCACTGCGTAATTGGTGTCGCTCAAAGCGGCTCCCGTGGCGAGTTGCATCAGTAAAGAGCGCTATCATACCGTCGGGATGCGATTTTCTGAAATTGAGGGTTGACTTTATCGCTGCGAACCAGTTAACTAGTACGCAAGTTCACACAAACGAGGTATCTGTTATGAATACGCTTTTCACTCTTCTTCGCTGGTGGCGCACTCCCTGAATGTGGGCAGTGTTTCACGTGCGTATTCAGCACACCGATACCCGGCCCGCCTATTGAGCGGGCTTTTTTTTGAACACCTCTAAGAGCGACAATGCAAATGCCAAAACCGACACTCGAACTGCTGACCAGCGACGCGCTCTACCGGGAAAACCCCACCGCGTTGTTTCATCAACTGTGTGGCGCTCGCCCGGCGACGTTACTGCTTGAATCTGCCGACATCGACAGCAAAAATGATGTCAAGAGCCTGCTGCTGGTGGATAGCGCCCTGCGTATTACCGCCCTTGGCGATACCGTGACGATTCAGGCGCTGAGTAAAAATGGCGCATCCCTGCTGCCGCTGCTTGACGCGGCGCTGCCTTCCGGAGTGGAAAACACGGTACTGCCGTCAGGGCGCGAGTTACGCTTCCCGCCGGTCAGCACCCTGCTGGATGAAGATGCCCGCCTCTGTTCGCTGTCGGTTTTTGATGCCTTTCGCTTGTTGCAGGGGCTGGTCGAAGTTCCGCAGGCGGAGCGGGAAGCGATGTTCTTCGGCGGTCTCTTTGCCTATGACCTGGTGGCCGGTTTTGAAGATCTGCCCGCGCTGGCCCAGGATCGCCGCTGCCCTGACTACTGCTTCTACCTCGCCGAAACGTTGCTGGTGATCGACCACCAGAAAAAACATACCCGTATCCAGGTGAGCCTGTTTACCCCGGATAGCGAAGAAAAAACGCGTCTGACGAAGCGCATTGACGCCCTTCACCAGCAGCTGGCTATCGCTCCGTCACCGCTGCCGGTGGAGTCCGTGCCGAATATGCGCAGCGAAAGCAACCAGAGCGATGAAGAGTACGGAGCGGTAGTTCGCCAGATGCAAAAAGCGATTCGCGCCGGAGAAATTTTCCAGGTTGTGCCTTCCCGTCGCTTCATGCTGCCCTGTCCGTCGCCGCTGGCCGCCTATGAGGTGCTGAAAAAGAGCAACCCCAGCCCCTATATGTTCTTTATGCAGGACAGCGACTTCGCGCTGTTTGGCGCGTCACCGGAAAGCTCGCTCAAATATGACGCCGCCTCGCGCCAGATTGAAATCTACCCGATAGCCGGTACGCGCCCACGCGGACGTCGGGCGGATGGTTCGCTGGATCGTGACCTCGACAGCCGTATCGAACTGGAGATGCGCACCGACCATAAAGAGCTTTCCGAGCATTTAATGCTGGTGGACCTGGCGCGCAACGACCTGGCGCGTATCTGTACTCCCGGCAGCCGCTATGTCGCCGATTTGACCAAAGTCGATCGCTACTCGTTCGTTATGCACCTGGTGTCGCGGGTGGTGGGTGAACTGCGTCAGGATCTGGACGTGCTGCACGCCTATCGCGCCTGTATGAACATGGGCACCCTGAGCGGCGCGCCGAAAGTTCGCGCGATGCAGCTCATCGCCCAGGCAGAGGGCGCCCGGCGCGGCAGCTACGGCGGCGCGGTAGGCTACTTCACCGCCCACGGCGATCTGGATACCTGTATCGTGATTCGTTCCGCCTGGGTGGAAGACGGCATTGCCACCGTTCAGGCCGGCGCGGGCGTAGTGCTTGACTCCGTCCCCCAATCCGAGGCCGATGAAACCCGTAATAAAGCCCGCGCGGTACTGCGCGCAATTGCCCAGGCGCATAACGCGCAGGAGATTTTCTGATGGCCGACATTCTGCTGCTCGACAACATTGATTCCTTTACTTACAACCTGGCCGATCAGCTGCGCGCCAGCGGCCACAACGTGGTGATTTATCGCAACCACGTCCCGGCCCAGACGCTGATCGACCGCCTGGCAACCATGGAAAACCCGGTACTGATGCTCTCGCCGGGCCCCGGCGCGCCGAGTGAGGCTGGCTGCATGCCGGAACTGCTAACCCGCCTGCGCGGCAAGCTGCCGATTATCGGCATCTGCCTGGGTCACCAGGCGATTGTTGAAGCCTATGGCGGATACGTTGGCCAGGCAGGCGAAATCCTGCACGGTAAAGCGTCCAGTATTGAACATGACGGCCAGGCGATGTTTGCCGGGCTGGTCAATCCGCTGCCGGTCGCCCGTTATCATTCACTGGTCGGCAGTAATATCCCGGCCGGGTTAACCATCAACGCCCATTTTGACGGTATGGTGATGGCGGTGCGCCACGACGCCGATCGCGTCTGCGGTTTTCAGTTCCACCCGGAGTCAATCCTGACCACTCAGGGCGCGCGGCTGCTGGAGCAGACGCTGGCCTGGGCGCAACAGAAACTCGAACAGACCAACACCCTGCAGCCGGTACTGGAAAAACTGTATCAGGCGCAGACCCTGAGCCAGCAGGAGAGCCACCAGCTCTTCTCCGCGGTGGTACGCGGCGAGCTGAAACCCGAACAGCTTGCGGCCGCGCTGGTCAGCATGAAAATTCGCGGCGAGCACCCCAATGAGATCGCCGGGGCAGCCACCGCCCTGCTGGAGAACGCGGCGCCGTTCCCCCGCCCCGAGTATGCGTTTGCGGACATTGTCGGCACCGGCGGCGACGGCAGCAACAGTATCAACATCTCAACCGCCAGCGCCTTTGTCGCCGCCGCCTGCGGGCTGAAAGTGGCGAAGCACGGCAACCGCAGCGTCTCCAGCCGTTCCGGTTCATCGGATCTGCTGGCGGCGTTCGGCATCAATCTGGAGATGAACGCGGACCGCTCGCGCAGCGCGCTGGACGAACTGGGAGTCTGTTTCCTTTTTGCGCCGAAGTACCACACCGGTTTTCGTCATGCTATGCCGGTGCGTCAGCAGCTCAAGACCCGCACCCTGTTTAACGTGCTGGGACCGCTTATTAACCCGGCTCACCCGCCGCTGGCGCTGATTGGCGTCTACAGCCCGGAGCTGGTGTTGCCCATCGCCGAGACGCTGCGGGTGCTGGGCTATCAGCGCGCGGCGGTGGTACACAGCGGCGGGATGGACGAGGTGTCACTGCATGCGCCGACGCTGGTCGCGGAATTGCATAATGGCGAGATCAAAAGCTATCAGCTGACCGCCGCCGATTTTGGCCTGACGCCTTATCATCAGGAGCAGCTTGCGGGCGGGACGCCGGAAGAAAACCGTGACATTCTGACGCGCTTATTACAAGGTAAAGGTGACGCCGCGCATGAAGCCGCCGTGGCCGCCAACGTCGCCATGCTGATGCGCCTGCACGGCGAAGAAGATCTGCAGGCCAACGCCCGCAAAGTACTGGATGTGCTGCACAGCGGCGCGGCCTATGACAAAGTCACCGCACTTGCGGCAAGAGGGTAAAAGATGCAAACCGTTTTAGCGAAAATCGTCGCGGATAAGGCGATTTGGGTAGCCGCCCGCAAGGAGCAGCAACCGCTGTCCACGTTTCAAAACGCGATTGTGCCGAGCGAGCGCCGTTTTTATGACGCGCTGCGGGGCACGCGTACCGCCTTTATTCTGGAGTGTAAAAAAGCCTCCCCGTCTAAAGGTGTCATTCGCGATGACTTTGACCCGGCGCGTATCGCAGGGATCTACAAACATCATGCGTCGGCCATTTCCGTGCTGACCGACGAGAAATATTTTCAGGGCAGCTTCGACTTTCTGCCTGTGGTCAGCGCCATCGCGCCCCAGCCCATCCTGTGTAAGGACTTTATTATCGATCCTTATCAGATTTACCTGGCGCGCCATTATCAGGCGGACGCCTGCCTGCTGATGCTCTCAGTGCTTGACGATGAACAGTACCGTCAGCTCGCGGCCGTCGCCCACAGTCTGAACATGGGCGTGCTGACGGAAGTCAGTAATGAAGCGGAGCTGGAGCGGGCCATAGCCCTTGAGGCAAAAGTGGTGGGTATCAACAACCGCGACCTGCGCGATCTCTCTATTGACCTTAACCGCACCCGCCAGCTTGCCCCGCGCCTGGGCGCTGGCGTGACGGTGATCAGCGAATCCGGTATCAACACCTATGCCGATGTGCGCGAACTCAGTCATTTTGCTAACGGCTTTCTGATTGGCTCGGCCCTGATGTCCCATAGCGACCTCGACGCCGCCGTTAAGCGCGTCCTGCTGGGGGAGAACAAAGTCTGCGGGCTGACCCGCCCTGTCGACGCCAGAGCGGCGTTTGAGGCCGGGGCCATTTATGGCGGGCTGATTTTTGTCGCCTCCTCGCCACGCGCGGTCGATGTGGCGCAGGCGCAGACGGTTATGGCAGCAGCGCCGCTACGCTATGTCGGCGTCTTCCGCGACGCCCGGAAGGACGACATCGTCGCCATCACCCGCGAACTGGGTCTGGCAGCCGTTCAGCTACACGGTCGGGAAGACCAGCACTATATCGACGCTCTGCGTCAGCAGTTGCCCGCTCACGTTGAAATCTGGAAGGCGCTAAGCGTAGGCGACACCCTGCCCGCACGGGATCTGGCAAACGTCGATAAATACGTGCTGGATAACGGACAGGGCGGCACCGGCCAGCGTTTTGACTGGTCGCTGCTGGCGGGCGAGAAGCTCGACAACGTAATACTGGCAGGCGGTCTGGGCGCGGATAACTGCGTGGCGGCGGCGAAAGCTGGCTGTGCCGGACTCGATTTTAATTCAGGCGTAGAGTCTGAACCCGGAATAAAAGACGCCGAAAAAATAGCCTCGGTGTTCCGTACTTTACGCGCTTATTAAGGAAGAAGACGATGACGACTTTACTGAACCCCTATTTCGGCGAATTTGGCGGCATGTACGTTCCGCAAATCCTGATGCCCGCCCTGCGCCAGCTGGAAGAAGCGTTTGTCAGCGCGCAGAAAGATCCTGCGTTTCAGGCTCAGTTCAGCGACCTGCTGAAAAACTACGCCGGTCGCCCGACGGCCCTGACTAAGTGCCAGAACCTGACCACAGGCACCCGCACCACGCTCTATCTTAAACGTGAAGATCTGCTGCACGGCGGCGCGCATAAAACCAACCAGGTGCTTGGCCAGGCGCTGCTCGCCAAACGGATGGGCAAAACCGAAATTATCGCGGAAACCGGCGCTGGTCAGCACGGCGTAGCCTCGGCACTGGCAAGCGCCCTGCTCGGCCTGAAATGCCGCATCTATATGGGGGCGAAAGACGTTGAGCGTCAGTCCCCCAACGTCTTCCGTATGCGCTTAATGGGCGCGGAAGTGATCCCGGTTTACAGCGGCTCCGCCACCCTGAAAGATGCCTGTAACGAAGCGCTGCGCGACTGGTCCGGCAGCTACGATACCGCCCACTATATGCTCGGGACCGCCGCGGGCCCCCACCCATTCCCGACCATCGTGCGCGAGTTTCAACGCATGATTGGCGAAGAGACCAAAGCGCAAATCCTTGAGAAAGAAGGTCGTCTGCCGGATGCGGTTATTGCCTGCGTGGGCGGCGGTTCTAACGCGATTGGCATGTTCGCCGATTTTATCGAGGAGAGCGGCGTGGGGTTGATTGGCGTGGAGCCCGCCGGTCACGGTATCGAAACCGGTGAACATGGCGCGCCCCTCAAGCATGGCCGTGTCGGCATCTATTTCGGTATGAAATCGCCGATGATGCAGACCGACGACGGCCAGATTGAAGAGTCCTACTCTATCTCGGCAGGTCTCGACTTCCCCTCCGTCGGCCCGCAGCACGCGCACCTTAACAGCATCGGTCGCGCGGATTACGTGTCGATTACCGATGACGAGGCGCTGGATGCCTTTAAGGCGCTCTGTCGCAGCGAGGGCATTATTCCGGCGCTCGAATCTTCCCACGCGCTGGCCCATGCGTTAAAAATGATGCGGGAGAATCCGGAAAAAGAGCAGTTACTGGTGGTTAACTTATCGGGTCGTGGGGATAAAGACATCTTCACCGTTCACGATATTCTGAAAGCGCGAGGGGAAATCTGATGGAACGCTACGAGACACTTTTCAAACAGTTGCAGGCACGCAAGGAAGGCGCATTTGTTCCCTTTGTTACCCTGGGCGACCCGTCGCCGGAACAGTCGCTGAACATCATCGATACGCTGATCGAAGCAGGGGCGGACGCGCTGGAGTTAGGTATTCCCTTCTCCGATCCGCTGGCGGACGGCCCCACCATCCAGAACGCGACGCTGCGCGCCTTTGCCAGCGGCGTTAACCCTGAGCAGTGCTTTGAAATGCTGACGGCGATTCGCCAGAAGCACCCGACCATCCCTGTCGGCCTGCTGATGTATGCAAACCTGGTCTTTAGCGGCGGGGTAGACGCGTTCTACGCGCGCTGCGAGAAAGCCGGGGTTGACTCGGTGCTGGTCGCTGATGTGCCGGTGGAGGAGTCCGCCCCCTTCCGCCAGGCGGCAATGCGGCACAATATCGCGCCGATTTTCATCTGCCCGCCAAATGCCGACGATGACCTGCTGCGCCAGATTGCGTCTTACGGGCGTGGTTACACCTATCTGCTCTCCCGCGCGGGCGTGACCGGGGCGGAAAATCGCGCGGCCCTGCCGCTACATCATCTGGTGGAAAAGTTAACCGCTTACCATGCCGCGCCGCCGCTACAGGGGTTTGGCATCTCTGCCCCGGAACAGGTCACCGCGGCTATCGCCGCCGGGGTGGCCGGGGCGATTTCCGGTTCGGCCATCGTTAAGATCATCGAGAACAATCTTGATAAGCCCGCGGTGATGCTTGAAGAGCTGGCCGCATTCGTGCGGGCGATGAAAGCAGGCACCCGCCAGCAGTAAACTCACCCGGCACTAAAAACAGAGCCCGGTTAAGGCGTAGACGCATTAACCGGGCTGAGAACCGCGCGGTTATTCGCGATTAAAAACGATAGCCTGCCGAGAACATAAAGACCCACGGATCGAGGCGCGTGCTCACGCTCTGCTGCACTCCCCCTGCCTTAAAGCGCACATCGGTATCAATATCCATGTACCAGACCGAGGCGTTAATCAGCCAGTTACGGTTAATCAGATAGTCCACCCCAACCTGGCCTGCCGCGCCCCACGAATCTTTCAGGCTTAAATCGCTGAGCCCTGCCGCTTTGCCGGTGTCGTTGAATTTTTCATCGAAAAAGGTGGTGTAGTTGATCCCGGCGCCAATATAAGGACGGAACTTGCTGCTGGCATCATTGAAATACCACTGCGCCATTAACGTTGGCGGCAGATGGTGCACCGTGGCGATATCGCCGGTAGGACCAGTGCCTACCTTGTGGCGAAACGGCGTTGCCGCCAGCAGTTCAATACCCACATTCTCTGTCGCCATCCAGGTCATGGTCAGCCCCATCTGGGTGTTGTTATTTACGTTAAAGCCACCCAGGCTGCCCAGGACATTATCCGAGCCTTCCGTTGGTCTGACCGTTGCAGACCCGGCGCGAATGAAAAACTCACCCGCGTCATGGGCATATGTCATCCCGCTGAACGCACTCAGAATTGCTACCGCCACGGCTACTCTTTTCATATCCACTCCATGTTTGTGGTTTTATAAGCGCCGTGAATATAACTACAAATAAGTACAAAGTGATCTCACAGAGATCACATTCTGTTTCGTAATTTAACCTTTATTGATCTGGATTAATTTTACCCCTACCAATCGTCATGGGTATTTTGTTTTTTAATCAAATTTTACCGTTCTGGTGAGAGAAAAATATTCCTTTTCCCCCCTCTTGCCTGCCTTCAACGGCAGCGCTAATTTAATCCATTCACAATATGAATTGATGCGTGTGCAGGTGTGCTATGAGTGATGTTAATCCGTGCATGTCGTGCGGAGCCTGTTGTGCTTATTTTCGTGTCTCCTTTTACTGGGCCGAAGCGGATGACGCTGGCGGCCTTGTCCCGGCTGAGCTTACCGAAGCCGTCACGCCCTTTTTACGCTGTATGTCCGGTACCCGGCAGAAACCCTGCCGCTGTAGCGCGCTGGAAGGCACGCCGGGCGAAGCAACCCGCTGCACCATTTACCATCAACGCCCCTCGCCCTGCCGCGAATTTATGGCCTCCGGGGAAAACGGCGAGGCCAATGAGGCGTGCGATCGGGCAAGAGCCCACTATGGATTACCGCCGCTTTACAAAGATATGCCTTTCCATACACCCGCTGATGCTGCCACCGAGGGGTTATCCAGGGTACAATTGCGCTGATTTTTAACATTGCAGAACGCAAGGAGAGTGCATGTCTATCACGGCGAAGTCGGTTTACCGTGACGCGGGGAATTTTTTTCGTAATCAGTTCGTTACTATTTTGCTGATGGCACTTTTGTGCGCGTTTATTACCGTGTTGTTAGGCCGCGTATTTTCACCGGGCGAAGCCCAGCTCGCCATTCTGAGCGAAGGCGATAACCTGGCGGGCAGCACAGGGTTGCTGGACCTGGTTCGCAACATGACGCCGGAACAGCAGCAGGTTTTATTGCGCGCCTCCGCCGCATCGACATTTTCCGCGCTGATTGGTAGCGCTATCCTCACTGGCGGAACGCTGATGATGATTCGTCTCGTTTCAGCCGGTCAGCGCGTCAGCGCACTGCGGGCAATCGGCGCCAGCGCGCCGGTACTGCCAGCGCTGCTTATTTTGCTGCTGCTGACGATGATTATTGTGCAGTTCGGTATTATGTTTGTGGTGGTGCCTGGCGTTATCATGGCCACTCTGCTGGCCTTTGCGCCTGTGATGGTGGTTCAGGATCGGATGGGCGTCTTCACTGCCATGCGTAATAGCTTCCGTCTGAGCTGGGCCAATATGCGTTTTGTCGCGCCAGCGGTCATTGGCTGGTTTCTCGGCTGGCTGCTGGTCAAAATGGTTGTGCTGGCGTTCGCTCAGAGCATCTTTGCGTTTGCGCCGGAAATCGGCGCGGTTATCGCCAACACGGTGAGCAACATGATATCTGTAGCCTTGCTCATTTATCTGTTCCGCCTGTATATGCTGATTCGTCAGTGATATTTCTTCGTTAACGGAAATGTAGAATGAAGCAGTTTCTTGATTTTCTCCCGCTGGTCATTTTCTTTGCCTTTTATAAGCTGTATGACATCTATGCAGCGACTACCGCGCTGATTATCGCCACGGCGGTTGTGCTGATTTATAGCTGGGTACGCTACCGTAAAGTCGAAAAAATGGCGCTGATTACCTTTGTGCTGGTGGCGGTGTTCGGCGGGTTGACCATCTTCTTCCACAATGATGAGTTTATTAAGTGGAAAGTGACCGTTATTTACGCCCTCTTCGCCGGCGCGCTGCTGTTCAGCCAGTGGGTCATGAAAAAGCCGCTTATTCAGCGAATGCTCGGTAAAGAGCTGGAGCTGCCGGAGACGGTGTGGTCGCGCCTGAATCTGGCGTGGGCGGTGTTCTTTATTGTGTGCGGCCTGGCGAATATTTATATCGCCTTCTGGCTGCCGCAAAATATCTGGGTCAACTTTAAAGTCTTTGGCTTAACGGCGCTGACGCTGGCCTTTACGGTACTGAGCGGCGTCTATATCTATCGCCATATGCCCGCGCAAGATAAATCCTGATGGACTTAAAGCCAGGCACTGCCTGGCTTTACATTTAGCTCAGGCGTATTTGCCTGTTTATAAGGGACAATTATGACCACGACTCAAGACGCGCCGCAGGGCGATCTGGTGCTGCGTACGCTCGCTATGCCCGCGGATACCAACGCAAACGGTGATATTTTCGGCGGCTGGCTGATGTCACAGATGGATATGGGCGGCGCGATTCTGGCAAAAGAGATTGGCCACGGAAGGGTGGTCACGGTACGGGTGGACGGCATGACGTTTTTGCGGCCCGTGGCGGTAGGCGATGTGGTCTGCTGCTACGCCCGCTGCGTTAAGCGCGGTAACACCTCAATCACTATCAATGTCGAAGTGTGGATTAAAAAAGTGGCCTCGGAGCCGATTGGTCAACGCTATAAAGCCACCGAAGCCCTGTTTATTTATGTGGCGGTAGACGACCACGGTAAACCGCGTCCTCTTCCCGTCCAGGCATAAAAAAAGCCTCCGTTAGCGGAGGCTCTTCGCTTATTCCACCGCGGCCCCGCCATTAATGCGAAAGACGATGTTAACCACGATACCGTTACCCGGTTTACCCGGCTCGTAGCGCCATTTGCGCATCGCGGCTTTGACTTCGCGCTCAAACATATTGGCGGGCTGCGCGGAGAGGATCTGCACGTTGTCCAGACGCCCGTCCGGCATGACGTCAAATTTCACCCGTACCCGCCCTTCGATACGCAGCGCCTGCGCGCGCGCCGGGTACTGCGGCTGATTACGGCTTACCGCGCGCGGGCCGCTGGAGACGGATGGCGCAGGCTTGCTCGCCGTGGTCGGCGCGTTATTCATTAGCGGACGAGACGGCGCGGTATTGGTCAGCGGCGCGCTGGTGCGCGGCTCCACAGGTTTTACTTCACGCTTCGGCTGCTCGACTTTTTTAACCGGTTTCGGCTTTGGCTTCGGTTTCGGCTTGGGTTTCGGCTCTGGCTTATGAATCACCACCGGCGCCTCTTTCGGCGGCTCCGGTACTGGCTCCGGCTCCTGCTCCGGTTCCGGCTCTACCACAGGCTCCGGCGGCGGCTGCACGGCCGCAGGCGGTTCCAGATCGGCAGGCGAAACCATCGTAATGGCAATCGGCTGTGCCGGCGCGGGCAACTCAACAACCTTCTGTACCGACGAGTACAACACAACAGCCGCGACAACAGCGCCATGGAGGCCAATGGCCAGCAGCGTAGGCCAGGGGAAGCGGCGAGGTAAATCAAAGGTCATTGCAGTCATAATCATGCCAGTCGAAAAAACAGAACTCGATTTTAAATGCAAATAGCAATCATATTCAATAAGCCATCACTGCTAATGCTCTTTTTCCCGCTTGAACGGCGAAATTAACCGCACTCCCTCAGGGGAATTAGCGGCTGCGTTATCTTAGCGTTGCAGCTATTAAAGGATTCACTTAACGTAGTGCTTTTCTGACGAGATAGGAGCCTTACCCGTGCTTTATGTTATTTTCGCCCAGGATGTTGCCGATTCGCTTGAGAAACGCCTTTCCGTGCGCCCTGCGCACCTGGCGCGCTTGCAACTTCTTCATGATGAAGGTCGTCTGTTGACGGCAGGCCCGATGCCTGCGGTAGACAGCAACGATCCCGGCGCGGCGGGCTTTACCGGTTCCACGGTGATTGCGGAGTTTGAATCGCTGGAAGCGGCGCAGTCGTGGGCAAATGACGACCCGTATGTGGCGGCTGGCGTCTACCAGCAGGTGACGGTAAAACCCTATAAGAAGGTTTTCTGAGAGGGTGCGACAAAGGGCATAACCTGATGCCCTTTGTTCGCTCAGTGAGCGACGCTTTTCGAAAACAGGTTAATGATCACCACGCCCGCAATAATACACCCCATCCCCAGTATCGCTGGCATATCCAGCTTTTGCCCATGAACCAGCCAGCCCACCAGCCCAATCAACACGATGCCCGCGCCAGACCAGATAGCGTAAATAATGCCGGTTGGAATGGAACGCATAGGAATGGTCAGACACCAGAATGCGATACAGTAACCAATGATGCTGATTGCGGAGGGGAGCAGCCGGGTAAAACTGTCAGAGGATTTCAGCGCGGTAGTGGCAATCACTTCCATGACAATTGCGATAGCGAGAAAAATAAGGGCTTCTTTATTCATTTTACGTCCGTCTATAAAAACAGCGGGCACCTGTTACGGTGCCCTGTGGCGTGTTCAGAAATGATAAATATCGAACAGCAGCGCATTGCGGTGCCGACTCGATCCACATTTTCTGATGGCGAGAATGCGCATGTTGCGCCGGGACTGGGCCTCCAGCCAACGCGACTTGCGGCGGCTGAACTGCCGCACCATGCGCCAACGCGCCACTTCCGTTCTGCTACGTTTCATTTTTACGACTCTTACCAGACAGACAGGACATTATAGACGCAAGCCGCCCTCAGGCCAGGCTTTTCCACGCTGTTTTTATTTGCCAGATGAATCCTTATGCGTAAACTCTTGCTATCAGATTTCCAAAAGGATTTTTTATGACAACCTTCTACACGGTAGTGAGTTGGCTGGTCATTCTAGGGTACTGGCTGCTTATCGCAGGCGTGACATTGCGCATCCTGATGAAGCGCCGTGCTGTACCTTCTGCCATGGCATGGCTGTTGATCATCTATATCCTGCCGCTTGTGGGCATTATCGCCTATCTGTCGGTCGGCGAGCTGCATCTTGGCAAACGGCGGGCGGAACGAGCGCGGGCCATGTGGCCTTCGACCGCGAAATGGTTAAACGACCTTAAAGCGTACCGCCATATCTTCGCCAACGAAAACAGCAGCGTCGCCTCCGCACTGTTTAAACTGTGCGAGCGCCGCCAGGGGATCGCTGGCGTGAAAGGTAATCAGCTACAGCTCCTGACCTCGTCGGAAGATGTTATGCAGGCGCTGATCCGCGACATTCAGCTGGCACGGCACAATATCGAGATGGTGTTCTATATCTGGCAGCCGGGCGGCATGGCCGATCAGGTGGCGGAGTCGCTCATGGCGGCGGCCCGGCGCGGGGTGCACTGCCGGTTGATGCTGGACTCGGCAGGTAGCGTCACCTTTTTCCGCAGCCCGTGGGCGGCGATGATGCGCAACTCCGGCATCGAGGTGGTGGAAGCGTTAAAAGTCAACTTAATGCGTGTGTTTCTTCGCCGCATGGACCTGCGCCAGCATCGTAAAATTGTCCTGATTGATAACTATATTGCCTACACCGGCAGTATGAACATGGTCGACCCGCGCTTCTTCAAGCAGGATGCCGGTGTTGGCCAGTGGGTAGACCTGATGGCCCGAATGGAAGGCCCGGTGGCGACCGCGATGGGCATTGTCTACTCCTGCGACTGGGAAATTGAAACCGGCAAGCGCATTTTGCCGCCGCCGCCGGACGGCAACATCATGCCCTTTGAACAGGCCAGTGGCCACACGATTCATACCATTGCCTCCGGCCCCGGCTTCCCTGAGGACTTAATCCACCAGGCGCTGCTGACCGCGGTATACGCATCGCGCGAATACCTGATCATGACCACCCCCTACTTCGTACCAAGCGACGATCTGCTGCACGCCATCTGTACCGCCGCCCAGCGCGGCGTGGATGTCAGTATTATCCTGCCGCGCCATAACGATTCCGTGCTGGTGCGCTGGGCCAGCCGGGCCTTCTTTACCGAATTGCTGGCCGCCGGTGTGAAAATTTACCAGTTTGAAGGCGGCCTGTTGCACACCAAGAGCGTGCTGGTCGACGGCGAATTGAGTCTGGTTGGGACGGTAAATCTGGATATGCGCAGCCTGTGGCTTAATTTTGAAATCACGCTGGTGATTGATGACACAGGATTTGGCAGCGATCTCGCTGCCGTTCAGGATGATTATATCTCCCGTTCTCGCCTGCTGGATGCGCGTCTGTGGGTGAAACGTCCGTTCTGGCACCGAATAGCAGAACGACTGTTTTACTTCTTTAGCCCATTGCTGTAAAACGTGCCCAATTGCTATTAAACAGGTAGTCATTATGGAAATGGATCTGAACAACCGCCTGAGCGAAGACGAGACGCTTGAGCAGGCTTACGATATTTTTCTCGAACTTGCGGCGGACAATCTCGACCCGGCAGATATCATTCTTTTTAATCTGCAGTTCGAAGAGCGCGGCGGCGCAGAGCTGTTCGATCCGAGCGAAGACTGGCAGGAACATGTCGATTACGATCTTAACCCGGACTTTTTCGCCGAAGTGGTGATTGGGCTGGCGGATACGGACGGCGGCGAAATCAACGACGTTTTTGCCCGCGTGCTGCTCTGCCGCGAAAAAGACCACAAGCTGTGCCATATTCTCTGGCGCGAGTAAGAAACGCTTTTTGTTATTGCCGGGCCGTATTCGGCCCGGACAACTGAGCGTTATAGCGGGTCAACCTTCAGGCAGGAGACCGCGTGACGGAAACTGCCTTCCAGTACCGGGCGGGTTTTTGCGCACTCAGGGCCCGCTATCGGGCAGCGGGTACGGAACACGCAGCCTGACGGTGGGTTAATGGGCGACGGCAGCTCCCCTTCCAGCAGTTGGATAGTTTTATTCTTTTCCAGGTCCGGGTCAGGAATCGGTACCGCAGACATCAGCGCTCTGGTGTAAGGGTGCTGCGGGTTATGATAGACCTCATCATACGTACCCAGCTCTACCGCATGGCCCAGATACATCACCAGTACGCGATCGGAGATATGTTTAACCACCGCCAGATCGTGGGCGATAAAGATCAGCGACAGCCCCATTTCCCGCTGCAGCTTTTGCAGCAGGTTCACCACCTGCGCCTGGATTGAAACGTCCAGCGCCGATACCGGCTCATCACAAATAATCAGCTTGGGTTCGAGGATCAGCGCGCGGGCGATGCCGATACGCTGGCACTGCCCACCGGAAAACTCGTGGGGATAGCGGTTCACCAGGTTCGGCAGCAGCCCTACCTTCATCATCATCGCCTTCACCCGATCGCGCACTTCCTGGCGCGACATTTTAGGGTGATAGGTCCGCAGCGGCTCGGCGATAATCTCGCCGATGGTCATGCGGGGATTCAGTGAGGCCAGCGGGTCCTGAAAGATCATCTGGATATCGCTGCGTACTTCGCGCCACTCCTCGGGCTTCATGCCCAGCAGATCTTTACCCAGCCAGGCAACCTTCCCGTCCGTGGCTTTAACCAGACCGATAATGGCGCGGGCAAAGGTTGATTTACCGCAGCCGGATTCGCCCACCACGCCCAGGGTTTCACCCTCATAGAGACGCAGCGTGACGCCATCCACCGCTTTTAAGGTTTTCGACGGCTGCCAGAACCACTGCTTGCCGTCTTTAATATCGAAGTGCACTTTCAAATCGGCGATTTCGAGCAGTACTTTTCTCTCTTCGGCAATGGCGTTCATACCAGCTCCTCCACCGGTTTAAAGCAGGCGCGCAGCCGGCCTGGAGCAAACTCCTCCAGCGGCGGCGCGTTATTACAAATTTCCATGGCGTGAGGGCAACGCGGCTGGAACGGGCAGCCTTTCGGCAGGCGCAGCAGGTTTGGCGGGTTGCCGGGGATAGTTAACAGCGCTTCCCCTTCCGCATCCAGCCGGGGCACCGCGTTCAGCAGGCCAATCGAGTAAGGGTGCGCGGGCTGATAGAAAACATCGCGCGCCTGACCATACTCCATGGTTCGCCCGGCATACATCACCAGCACTTTGTCGCAAATGCCCGCCACCACGCCCAGGTCGTGGGTAATCATGATGATGGCCGTGTTAAACTCGCGCTTAAGATCGTTGAGTAACGTCATAATCTGCGCCTGCACCGTCACATCCAGCGCAGTAGTGGGTTCATCGGCGATCAACAGTTTTGGCCGACACAGCAGCGCCATGGCGATCATCACGCGCTGACGCATCCCGCCGGAAAACTCGTGGGGATACATGCGCATACGCTTACGGGCTTCCGGCATTTTCACTGCATCAAGCATTTTTACCGACTCTTCAAACGCTTCGGCTTTGCTCATGCTTTTATGCAGCATCAGCACTTCCATCAGCTGTTCGCCGACCCGCATATAGGGGTTAAGCGAGGTCATCGGGTCCTGAAAAATCATCGAAATTTGCTCGGCGCGCAGCTTGTTAAGCGCGCTTTCCGGCAGGTTGAGGATCTCTTTGCCGTTAAACTTCGCCGAGCCGCCAATCTGACCGTTCGCCGCCAGCAGGCCCATCAGGGCAAACGCCGTTTGCGACTTGCCGGAACCGGATTCGCCGACAATTCCCAGCGTCTCGCCGGCACGCAGGCTGAAATTGAGATCGTTGACCGCCGTGACGTCGCCGTCAGGGGTTTTAAACGTTACGCGTAGATCGTTCACATCCAGAAGCAGATTTGACTGCTGCTGCGTCTGCGACGCCAATGAGATTTCATGCATGCTCATAACAGCACTCCTTAACGATCTTTCGGGTCGAGGGCATCACGCAGACCATCGCCGATAAAGTTGAAGCAAAACAGGGTTACCACCAGAAACGCCGCCGGAAACATCAGCAGCCAGGGGGAAACTTCCATCGAGTTGGCGCCGTCGCTTAATAACGCGCCCCAACTGCTCAGTGGCTCTTGCGTCCCCAGCCCCAGGAAGCTCAGGAAGGACTCAAACAGGATCATGCTCGGCACCAGCAGCGACGCATAGACCACCACCACCCCCAGAACATTGGGCACGATGTGGCGAACCACGATATTGCCTGTCGAGACGCCGCCGACCTGCGCCGCTTCGATAAACTCCTTACGTTTCAGGCTCAGCGTCTGGCCACGCACGATACGCGCCATATCCAGCCAGGAAACCATGCCGATCGCCACGAAAATGAGCAGGATGTTTTGCCCAAAAAAGGTCACCAGCAGAATAACGAAGAACATGAACGGGAAGGAGTTGAGAATTTCCAACAGGCGCATCATCACCGAGTCGACTTTGCCGCCAAGATAGCCGGAGAGCGCCCCATAGAGCGTACCGAGGATCACCGCCACCAGCGCGGCGGCAATGCCCACCATCAGGGAGATACGACCGCCAATCGCCACGCGCACCAGCAGGTCGCGGCCTGAAGAGTCGGTGCCAAACCAGTGTCCGGACTCGGTATCCGGCGGGCTGGACATCATCGCCCAGTCGGTATCGAAATAGGCGAACTGCGACAGCATCGGCGCCAGGGTAACGAACAGCGCGATTAGCACCAGTACGATTAAACTGGCTACCGCCGCACGGTTATGCATAAAGCGACGGCGAGCGTCCTGCCATAAACTGCGCCCTTCTACTTCCAGTTGCTCACTGAAGTTTTCCAGCGCCTCGCTGTTTTTCTTACTTAACATCATGGCGTACTCCAGCGTTAATAACGGATTTTCGGATCGATAACGGCATAAAGCACATCAACGATCGCGTTAAAAAGAATGGTGAGCGCACCGACCAGAATGGTCAGGCTTAATACCAGCGAGTAGTCACGGTTAAGCGCGCCATTGACGAACAGCTGACCAATGCCCGGCAGACCGTAAATCGTCTCGATCACCATTGAACCCGTAATAATGCCGACAAACGCAGGCCCCATATAGGAGAGCACCGGCAGCAGCGCAGGCTTAAGGGCGTGACGGAAAATAATCCGTTTCATCGGTAGCCCTTTCGCACGGGCGGTGCGAATAAAGTTGGAGTGCAGCACTTCTATCATCGAACCGCGGGTAATACGCGCGATACTGGCGATATAGGCGAGAGAAAGCGCTACCATCGGCAAAATCATATATTTCGGCGCGCCGCCGTTCCAGCCTCCGGCAGGCAGCCACTGCAGCGTTATCGCGAATATCATCACCAGCAATGGCGCGACAACGAAGCTTGGAATAACCACCCCGGTCATCGCAAACCCCATCACCGTAAAATCCCATTTGGTATTCTGCTTGAGCGCGGCGATAACCCCTGCGCTAACGCCGAATATTATCGCCAGCAAAAATGCCGCGGCCCCCAATTTGGCGGAAACGGGAAAGCTGGCCGCGACCAGGTCATTCACCGAATAATCTTTATATTTAAACGACGGGCCAAAATCACCGTGCGCCAGCTGCTTAAGGTAGCTGCCATATTGTGTCAGGAGCGGATCGTTTAAATGGTATTTAGCTTCAATATTCGCCATAACCTCTGGCGGCAGCGTTCTCTCACCGGTGAAAGGGCTTCCCGGCGCAAGGCGCATCATAAAGAAGGAGATCGTAATAAGAATAAAAAGCGTTGGAATCGCTTCAAGACAGCGACGTAGGATAAATTTCAACATTGCCCGTACCTTCTGGCGTGTGCCTTTGTAGTGCGATGAAATAAGACACTGTGGGGCAGAATAACCCTGCCCCACTCATTGCCATTAATGCTTGATAATATACAGATTCTTAACGTAAATATTATCCAACGGGTCTTTACCGGTATAACCACCCACCCACGGTTTCACCAGGCGAGCGTTCACATAGTAATAAACCGGCACAATGGCAGAGTCTTTATCGAGCTGCTGTTCAGCTTTGGTATAAAGCTCGGCGCGTTGCGCGTCATCCGTCACTTTCAGGGTATCGCCAATCAGCTTATCGAACGCCTCGCTCTTATAGTGCGCGGTGTTGTTGGAGCTGTCGGAGAGCATGGTATTCAGGAACGAGGTTGGCTCGTTATAGTCCGCACACCAGCCAGCACGCGCCACATCAAAGGTGCCCTGATGACGGCTGTCGAGGAAGGTTTTCCACTCCTGGTTTTCCAGCTTCACGTTCACGCCGAGGTTTTTCTTCCAGATGGAGGAGACGGCGATCGCCAGTTTTTTATGCAGATCGGAGGTGTTATAGAGCAGGTTAAAGGTCAGCGGCTTGTCAGCGGTGTACCCAGCCTCGGCCAGCAGTTTTTTGGCCTCTTCGTTGCGTTTTTCCTGCGACCAGTGGAACCACTCCGGCTCAACCAGTTTTGCGCCGTCAGTATATGGCGGGGTGTAGCTGTAAGCAGGCAGGTCGCCCTGGTTCTTCACTTTATTAACGATGATGTCACGGTCGAGCGCCAGCTTCAGGGCGGTACGCACGCGCACATCGGTGAAAGGCGCTTTCTGGTTGTTGATTTCGTAGTAGTAGGTGCACAGGTACGGATCGACACGAACTTCTTTCGGGATCTCTTTTTTCAGTTTCTGGAACAGTTCAATCGGCATGTTGTTATAGGTCATGTCGATTTCGCCGCTGCGGTAGCGGTTTACATCAGTCACCTCAGAGGAGATCGGCAGATAGGTCACCTGATTGATAACCGTTTTCGCGTTGTCCCAGTAATTGGTATTACGCTCAAGTACGATGCGCTCGTTAACCACCCAATCTTTCAGTTTATAAGCGCCGTTGGTGACGATATTGGCAGGCTGGGTCCATTTGTCGCCGAATTTCTCAACCGCAGCTTTAGGAACCGGGGAAACAGAGGGGTGAACCAGCAGCTTATAGAAATAGGGAACGGGTTCGCTCAGGGTCACTTCGAAAGTATTGTCATCGATCGCTTTTACGCCCAGCTCTGAGGTCGGTTTTTACCTTCGATGATTTCATCAATATTGGCGATATGACCATATTGCAGATAGCTTGCATAAGGAGAGGCGGTTTTCGGATCTGCCAGACGCTGCCAGCTATAGACAAAGTCGTGGGCCGTTACCGGGGAGCCATCTGACCATTTCGCATCTTTACGCAGATGGAATGTCCAGACTTTGAAATCTTTATTTTCCCACTTCTCCGCGACGCCCGCCGTTGGGTGGCCTTCAACGTCAGAAATTAGCAGGCCTTCAAACAGGTCGCGGTTTACGTTTGATTCCGGCACGCCTTCAATTTTGTGTGGGTCGAGGGATTGCACCTCAGAACCGTTATTGCGCACCAGCGTTTGCTTCTCTGCCAGTTGCACACCCGCAGGCACATCTGCCGCCATGGCTACGTTACCTGCGATTAGCGCAGAGAGAACCCCTGCGGCTACCAGACTTTTTTTTGTGATGATGGACATTGTGTTGATACTCCACTCATTATAATTACCGACATAACTGTCAGCCTGTTTCTTCCCCTGCCGGGGGCCTGAACAGCGCAGGAGCTTTTGACGGCTGCCAGGCATCTTTTCACTGCTTGCTATCACCGACTTATTTATTACGAGGCGCTCGAACGGCGCTCTTACGTCGATTTTGACGCGTCTCCCCTGTCGAGACGCGATGATTCTTGCAGTGAGAGTTATAAGTGCAAATAATTCTCATCTGCATTAATTTTTTCACAAATAGAGGGCCGGAAAGTACCAAATGCCTATATTTCCCGCCAATACAATTTGCAAATTTGTTAACTAATTCTCTTTTATTCGCTATGTTAGCGGCGCTTAAAAATCGCCATTGCTTGCCTTGCAGCGTAATTCTCCCTAAGAATCAACGTGTAAGGCTCACAGTCCGTTTGCCGACATTTTGTCGCTCGCCTTTTTCGACGTTTGCACAAAAAATCAACATTTCCCGTTAATGCAGCACATTTGTCTGCTTGTAACAAGAATTAACTAATATCATTTCAATTATCTCACAGCAAGCCTCAGAGTATCGTGTGAGTAAAATAACAGAACCGACGGCGAAAATTGCCGCCGATTTTTTAATCAACTTTTCGTAACATAATGAAAAATAGAGTTTTATTTTAAGCAGTGCGATTTATTATATTTAGGATTCTTTCCACCTTTATATATACGATTTGCTGATAACACCGACCGCCTGATTTTGCCGTTTGTCATTTTTTTAACAATATGTGCGTTAATGTAACAGACCCGGAAAAATGGCTTTCACCCCCGCGACGATGAATTCAATACCGAGAGCCATAAGTAGAAGCCCCATGATACGAGTAATAACGTTAATGCCTGTCTGGCCGAGCAGGCGAACCAGCCACGGCGCGATACGAAACAATCCCCATGAGCAGAGCGCAAATAGCGCGATAGCGACAGAAAAGCCAATGAGATACTGCGCGCTATGAAACCGGGTGCCCCAGACAATGGTTGAACTAATAGCCCCCGGCCCCGCCATCAACGGCAGCGCCAGGGGCACAACGCCAATGCTTTCGCGTACCGCGGTCTCCGACTTTTCCTGCTTGTTCTGCTTATCCTCCCCAAGCTTGCCGCTGATCATCGACATCGCGATGGTGACCACCAGAATGCCGCCGGCGATGCGGAAAGAGTCTATTGAGATACCGAAGAGTTGCAGTATGGCGTCGCCAAGAAAGAGAGAGGTCCAGAGAATAATGGCTACGGTGAGGTTGGCGGTCAGGTTCGTTTTATTGCGTGCCGCCGCCGTCTGGTAGCTGGTCATGCTGATGAAAACAGGAATGATGCCGATGGGGTTTACCAGCGCAAAAAGCCCGATAAAAAACTTAAACCAGGTAGGAAAATCAAACAGTGTTTGAATCACGAGCCACTCCGCGTATAGCAAGGCAAAAAAGAGAGTATAGAAGCCAAATAAACCCTGCTAAATATACGACTATTTCTCCTTTATCACAGCAAAATTCCCATACTGAACCTTACATTCAGATATGTTATATATTTGTTCTAATTATGATAATGTGGACCCGCATCGTACTTTTATCATTAACAATTGATACGAATGCCCAAAAAGGGCCTGCTGAAAGGTGTCAGCTTTGCCGAAACTTGATTTAGATCACGTAATCGGTACTCAGAAGTGAGTACTCTTGAAGACGTTATCAATGAGTAAGACATATCAGTTTAAATGATGTTTCGTTTAGGCTCTTTCAGTAAATCAGTACGGTGAAAACGGCGTTAACCCATTGTTTTTCTGTGATTTACACAACCTGAAGCTCGCCTGTCTATACTGTCGTATCGGAGAGCTGGTTTACTAAAAGAGTTTAACATTATCAGGAGAGCATTATGGCTGTTACTAATGTCGCTGAACTTAACGCACTCGTAGAACGCGTGAAAAAAGCCCAGCGTGAATATGCCAACTTTACTCAAGAGCAAGTTGACAAAATCTTCCGCGCCGCCGCTCTGGCCGCTGCCGATGCCCGTATCCCTCTCGCTAAAATGGCCGTTGCCGAATCCGGCATGGGTATTATCGAAGATAAAGTGATTAAAAACCATTTTGCTTCTGAATATATCTATAACGCCTATAAAGATGAGAAGACCTGTGGCGTCCTCGAAGAAGACGACACCTTCGGTACTATCACTATCGCCGAACCTATCGGTATCATTTGCGGTATCGTCCCGACCACCAACCCCACTTCTACCGCAATCTTTAAATCGCTGATCAGCCTGAAAACCCGTAACGCCATTATCTTCTCTCCGCATCCGCGTGCGAAAGAAGCCACCAACAAAGCGGCTGATATCGTGCTGCAGGCAGCTATCGCCGCTGGCGCGCCGAAAGATCTGATCGGCTGGATCGACCAACCTTCCGTTGAGCTGTCTAACGCCCTGATGCACCACCCGGATATTAACCTGATCCTCGCGACAGGCGGCCCGGGCATGGTGAAAGCGGCATACAGCTCCGGTAAACCGGCAATCGGCGTAGGCGCGGGTAACACCCCGGTAGTCATCGATGAAACCGCTGATATCAAACGCGCTGTTGCTTCCGTTCTGATGTCCAAAACCTTCGACAACGGCGTTATCTGTGCCTCTGAACAGTCTGTGGTTGTGGTTGACTCCGTTTACGACGCCGTTCGCGAGCGTTTCGCCAGCCATGGCGGCTACCTGCTGCAGGGCCAGGAACTGAAAGCTGTTCAGAACGTCATTCTGAAAAATGGCGCCCTGAACGCGGCTATCGTTGGTCAGCCAGCGTATAAAATCGCTGAACTGGCAGGCTTCACCGTACCGGCTAGCACTAAAATTCTGATTGGCGAAGTGACCGTGGTCGACGAGAGCGAGCCGTTTGCTCATGAGAAACTCTCTCCGACGCTGGCCATGTACCGCGCGAAAGATTTCGAAGATGCGGTAGACAAGGCGGAAAAACTGGTTGCAATGGGCGGTATCGGCCACACCTCCTGCCTGTACACCGACCAGGATAACCAGCAGGATCGCGTGAACTACTTCGGTCAGATGATGAAGACCGCACGTATTCTGATTAACACCCCGGCTTCTCAGGGTGGTATCGGCGACCTGTACAACTTTAAACTCGCACCGTCCCTGACGCTGGGTTGTGGTTCATGGGGTGGTAACTCCATCTCTGAAAACGTTGGTCCGAAACACCTGATCAACAAGAAAACCGTTGCTAAGCGAGCTGAAAACATGTTGTGGCACAAACTTCCGAAATCTATCTACTTCCGCCGTGGCTCCCTGCCTATCGCGCTGGATGAAGTGATTACTGATGGCCACAAACGTGCGCTCATCGTGACCGACCGTTTCCTGTTCAACAACGGCTATGCAGACCAGATCACCTCTGTGCTGAAAGCGGCCGGCGTTGAAACAGAAGTCTTCTTTGAAGTTGAAGCTGACCCGACCCTGACCATTGTTCGCAAAGGCGCAGAGCTGGCAAACTCCTTCAAACCAGACGTTATCATCGCGCTGGGCGGCGGTTCCCCGATGGACGCAGCCAAAATCATGTGGGTCATGTACGAACACCCGGAAACCCACTTCGAAGAACTGGCGCTGCGCTTTATGGATATCCGTAAACGTATCTACAAGTTCCCGAAAATGGGCGTGAAAGCGAAAATGGTCGCCATCACCACCACTTCCGGTACCGGTTCAGAAGTTACCCCGTTCGCGGTTGTAACCGATGACGCCACCGGTCAGAAATACCCGCTGGCCGACTATGCCCTGACTCCGGATATGGCGGTTGTTGACGCTAACCTGGTCATGGATATGCCGAAATCCTTGTGTGCTTTCGGTGGTCTGGATGCGGTAACTCACGCCCTGGAAGCCTATGTTTCCGTACTGGCGTCTGAGTTCTCCGATGGTCAGGCTCTGCAGGCGCTGAAACTGCTGAAAGAGAACCTGCCGGCCTCTTACCACGAGGGTTCTAAAAACCCGGTAGCGCGTGAGCGTGTACACAGTGCAGCAACCATCGCCGGTATCGCGTTTGCCAACGCCTTCCTCGGCGTGTGCCACTCTATGGCGCACAAACTGGGTTCTCAGTTCCATATCCCGCACGGCCTGGCGAACGCCCTGCTGATCGGTAACGTCATTCGTTATAACGCGAACGACAACCCAACCAAGCAGACCGCATTCAGCCAGTACGACCGTCCGCAGGCTCGTCGTCGCTACGCGGAAATCGCCGATCACCTGGGCCTGAGCGCACCGGGCGACCGTACCGCAGCGAAAATCGAAAAACTGCTGGGTTGGCTGGACAGCCTGAAAGCGGAGCTGGGTATTCCGAAATCCATCCGTGAAGCTGGTGTTCAGGAAGCTGACTTCCTTGCTCACGTCGACAAGCTGTCTGAAGATGCTTTCGATGACCAGTGCACCGGCGCTAACCCGCGCTACCCGCTGATCTCCGAGCTGAAACAGATTCTGCTGGATACCTACTACGGTCGCGAATTCAAAGAAGGCGTAGCCGCAGACGTTAAAGCAGACGTTGTGAAAGTGGAAAAAGCTGACAAGAAAGCGAAGAAAACCGCTTAATTGCCATCGCTAACAAAAACCCGCCTCTAAGGCGGGTTTTTTTATGCCTGTAAAGCGCAGCAAACGCTTTTCAGCTGATTACTGGTGAAAGAGGTATTACCCCCTAACCCGGTTTTGAATGGTTGCCAGAGAGCCTTCTGTCAGCGCCTCTTTATAATGTTTGCGACACACCGACACATAGCGTTCATTGCCGCCGATAACAACCTGCTCCCCCTCGTTATAAGGTCGCCCCTCCTGGTCAAGGCGAAGCACCATGCTGGCTTTGCGGCCACAAAAGCAGATTGTTTTAAGCTCAACCAGCTTATCAGACCATGCCAGAAGATACTGACTCCCGGTAAACAGTTCGCCGCGAAAATCCGTTCTTAAACCATAACAGAGTACTGGAATATCCAGTTCATCTACCACGTCTGACAATGCGTATACCTGCTCGCGCGTCAGAAACTGGCTTTCATCCACCAGCACGCAGTGAATCGGCTCACGCTGATGCTCATTATTAATTTCGTCCTTAAGGGACGTGTGCTGATTAAAAAGCCGTGCTGGTGAAGACAGTCCGATACGAGAGCTCACCTTCCCCGCGCCAAAGCGGTCATCAATTTCTGCGGTATAGACTATCGTGCGCATGCCTCTTTCCTGGTAATTGTAGGAAGACTGCAGCAACGCAGTAGACTTACCGGCATTCATCGCGGAGTAGTAAAAATAAAGTTGCGCCATTGCTCGCAAAACCCCAGGCTAAGTGTGATATTCCGCCGCGGATTGTATCATATTTTGACGGCATCCCTGAATGTCTCAGGGCAGACATAAGGGGCCTTAAATCGCGGCGGAATCAGAATAACGACGCTATTTACTGCGCTGGTTGTGTCGCTGCCAAAGAAACGGTCAATAAGCGAGGCAGGTATCCGCAATGCTTAAAAGCGCCTGCAGGTTTATCGCCAGGTTTCAGAAATTATTAATGTTTTAGCTACGTTAGCCACTGCCAGCCTCTAATAAAAAAGGTTGATATTTATCCATTGAACCTTTAATCCGTATAAGATAAATCAGCATGTCTGCCTGATAAAAACAGAGGTGCGGCCAGCAGGTGCACGCGCTTTGTATATGGTTTTTTTGTGCGGTTGTTCAAGAAAAATTTAAGTTAGCGGTATTTCCGGGTGACGTTAATAAAGAGGAAATTTGAATTCCTTACATTCCTGGCTATTGCACTACTCAAATTAACGCTCTATTATTAGCTCAACAAACCACCCCAATATAAGTTTGAGATTACTACAATGAGCGAAGCACTTAAAATTCTGAACAACATCCGTACTCTTCGTGCACAGGCTAGAGAATGCACCCTGGAAACGCTCGAAGAAATGCTGGAAAAATTACAAGTTGTTGTTACTGAGCGTCGTGAAGAAGAGAGCGCTGCAGCAGCAGAAATCGAAGAACGTACTCGTAAATTGCAGCAATATCGTGAAATGCTGATTGCTGACGGTATTGATCCGAATGAACTGCTGAACAGCATGGTTGCCGCTAAAACCGGTACTAAAGCTAAACGCGCAGCACGTCCGGCTAAATATAGCTACGTTGACGAAAACGGCGAAACGAAAACCTGGACTGGCCAGGGTCGTACTCCGGCAGTAATCAAAAAAGCAATGGACGAGCAAGGTAAACAGCTGGATGACTTCCTGATTCAGGAATAATTCCGAAAGATTGCTAAAATCCCGCCTTCGGCGGGATTTTTTTATCTATATAGTCAGGCTGGAAGGTTAACTTCTGGCTAAACATATTCATGACAGGGCATAGCGCTTTTGCAAATCTTGCCATTTAGCCGACCGTGGGCATAAAAAAAGCCGACGCAGAGTTTATGCGTCGGCTTTATTACCCCTGATGGCAGAGGGTTATGCTTTAGCGACCCCTACGGCCTGCTCCAGCCAGGTTTTAAACTCTTCACCCAGCGTGTTATGGCGAATACCGTATTCTACGAACGCCTGCATATAACCGAGTTTGTTACCGCAGTCGTGGCTCTTACCCTTCATGTGGTAAGCCTCAACGGTTTCTTTCTCAATCAGCATATCAATGGCGTCGGTCAGCTGGATTTCGTCACCGGCTCCTGGAGGCGTTTTAGCCAGCAGCGGCCAAATCTCTGCACTGAGGACATAGCGGCCTACTACAGCCAGATTAGAGGGCGCTACGTCCGCTTTTGGCTTCTCTACCACACCCACCATCGGCACGCTGTCGCCGGGTTCAAGGTTGGCGCCTTTGCAGTCCACCACGCCATACGCAGTGACGTCAGCAACCGGTTCAACCATAATCTGGCTGGCGCCGGTCTCGTCAAAACGCTTAATCATATCTGCCAGATTATCCTGAGAGAGATCGGATTCATATTCATCCAGAATCACGTCAGGCAGAATAACCGCAACGGGCTCGTCGCCCACAACCGGATGCGCGCAAAGTACTGCATGCCCCAGCCCTTTCGCCAGACCCTGACGAACCTGCATAATGGTGACATGCGGCGGGCAAATAGACTGAACTTCATCCAGCAGCTGGCGCTTAACGCGTTTTTCCAGCATGGCTTCCAGCTCAAAGCTGGTATCAAAGTGGTTTTCAATTGAATTCTTGGATGAGTGTGTCACCAGAACAATTTCAGTAATTCCCGCCGCGATGCATTCATTTACGACGTACTGAATTAATGGCTTATCGACCAGTGGTAACATCTCTTTAGGAATAGCCTTGGTCGCTGGCAGCATCCTCGTTCCCAATCCCGCAACCGGGATAACTGCTTTAGTCACTTTCGAATTTACGGCAGCCATTGAAAATCTCCTGGTCTGTTCACGCTTTAAGCATGCTCATGAATTATCTCGCGTCTGAGTATATCAGTACCTCCGCAGTGACCGGTCTGAAAACGACGCGCTGACGTTTAATTAGGATTAATACGCAAAAACTAAGGCGATAGTACCACTCGTTGAAACCGGGAGGTAAAGCTATCTGCTTAATACGCTGCGTTTGTTCATTCCGCAGACAGCATTAAACGCAAACGGCCACCGGCTCCCCAAACCTGGCATTGCCACTCGTCGCAATGCTGACTGATTTGATTCAGGTAAGTATTCCCCAGCGTTCCTAACGGGACACCGCTACTGATCTGTATTTGCTGATCGTGAGTATTTAATGTCGCGTTAAGGCCCGCTGACACCAAAATAAGGTTTTTTAATTCGCTGTGATAATAACCAACCAGCAGCGGGAACTGACCCGGCAAATTCGCCTGGCGAAGCAGCTGATTAACCTGTTTCAGCAAACTCCCCATTTCCGGTAGCTTTTGGCGCTGATGTGACAGTTGTTCCTGTAACAAACCATTGAACAGCGCCCGCAGTAATAATGCCGCCAGCACGCCGTTATTACCGGCGCGGGTAACATCAAGGCAATAAAAAGCGAGATCGCGCGATGAGAGCGGCGCGATATCAAGCACCAGTCCCGGTTTGTCCGCAGAGACAAGCTGCCGGTAGTTGACTTTACATCCCGACATTTGCTGCTGCACCGGCGGCTGTAATTCCTGCAACAATTTTGCGGCGGCCTGCGGATTGTCGACCAGCGCATCCCAGTCCTGAAACAGCCGTTCTTCTTCTTCAACCCGCGAATTAAACATATTGGGATACAGGCAGGCGAAGACGGTCTCTTTCAGCCGGTTGAGATCCTGGACGGGTTTAAGCAATACATCCTGGACGCCGAGTCGAAGCGCCCGGGCGATATCCGCCATGTTATCGGTGGCTGAAATGACCAGCACGGGCATTTGATTGCCGCTGTTACGTAAATGCTCTACCAGCTTGAGGCCATTCATGCGCGGCATAGCAATATCGCAAATCATAAGATCGGGCGATGTGCTCTTGAGATGCTCAAGTGCGACAATACCATCATCCGCAAGCAGCGTTTCCGCTCCCAGTGACGAGAGCCAGGAATCTAACAGCGAGCGGAAGACGGCCTCGTCTTCAACGATCAGTATCTGTTTTCCTGCCAACGGCTGCGTCATCTTCTCTCCCCTGCCCGACGATAATTAAATAGTGGCATGTTCTATCGCGAATCGCCTGTCAGATTTCACTGAACTCGAATAAAAAAGTCATATTCAGGCTATGAGCCTCACTAACGGCAACAGCTCGTCGATTTTTTTCTCTACGGCCAGTTGGCCTGCGGCGATCGCAGACTCAGCGCGATGAAAATCGAGTGTTGAAATTTGCGGGCATAGCGGTTGTAACAATATATCCGGCGGGTCACCCGCCATACGGTTACGTTTTAGCCGGTTCTCCAGCACCTGAATAGATGTGGTCATAATCTCCAGCGCGGTCGGCGCGGCAACGGCTTTCTTCGCCGTCATTTTCGCCAGCCGATCCCGCAGGCGCTCATGCCAGCGTAACGTGCTGGCCTTTTCGCCTTCGCTGTCACCCTCCACGGGGCTAATCGATAGCAGATCCTGCTGCATTAAATGCGCGTCATGCTGGAGGTCGACGGCAATGACGATATCGGCCCCCATTGCCCGCGCCAGCGAGACAGGAACCGGGTTTACCACGCCGCCGTCCACCAGCCAGTAGCCATTCCAGGCGATGGGCGACATCAACCCCGGTATGCTGCACGAGGCGCGCACCGCCAGATGTAAATCGCCTTCGGTAAACCATAACTCACGACCGGTGCTGAGGTTGGTCGCGACGGCGCCGAATTTCATCTGACAATCCGTGAAACGCGTGGCAGGCAAAACTTGTCGAAAGTGGTTAAAGACGCGTTCGCCACGCAATAATCCGCCGCGACGCCAGGAGAGATCCATCAGTTTGAGCACGTCCCAGTAGCTAAAGGAGCGCACCCATTGCTCAAGCTCACCCAGTTTGCCGCACGCATACGCCGCGCCAACCAGTGAGCCAATAGAGCATCCCGCGACGACATCAATCTGGATGCCGGCGCGCTGTAAAGCGTTTATCACACCGATGTGCGACCAGCCTCTGGCAGCGCCAGATCCCAAAGCCAGTCCAATTTTTATCGTTCTCATTACCTGGATTTTTGTCCCCCGGAACGACTGACGTAGCCACAGGGCTACAGCTCAGTTAACATAGCGCTACCCTGGCTTATAGGGCCGTTATTTTTATACAGGAAGAGAAATGTCATCACTCTGTCCCTGCGGTAGCGCTGTCGAGTATAGCCTATGTTGCCAGCCTTATCTCACTGGCGCTAAGGTTGCGCCAAATCCATCACATCTTATGCGTTCGCGTTATACCGCTTTTGTTGTAAAACAGGCAGATTATCTTATTCGTACCTGGCACCCCTCCTGCCATGCTGCGGCGTTTCGCGCCGACATCGAAGCCGGTTTCGCCAGTACGCAGTGGCTCGGCCTGACCGTCTATGAACAGTCTATGGAAAAAACGGGTACAGAAGGGTACGTCAGTTTTGTGGCTCGTTTCAATGAGAATGGCAAATCTGGCGCGATTATCGAACGTTCGAGATTCTTAAAAGAAGACGGCCAGTGGTACTATATCGACGGCACACGGCCACAATTTGGCCGCAACGATCCCTGCCCTTGCGGGTCAGGAAAGAAATTTAAAAAGTGCTGCGGGCAATAGCCCGACAGCGCCTAATGCAAACATCAACAGGATTCACCCGGCAATGCATTCATTACAACGTAAAGTTCTGCGCACTATCTGCCCTGACCAGAAAGGTCTCATCGCGCGTATCACCAATATTTGTTACAAGCACGAACTCAACATCGTGCAGAATAATGAGTTTGTCGATCATCGTACCGGGCGCTTTTTTATGCGTACCGAACTGGAAGGCATTTTCAACGACGCCACCTTGCTTGCCGACCTGGATAGCGCCCTGCCGGAAGGTTCCATTCGTGAACTTAACCCCGCAGGGCAGCGGCGTGTGGTGATCCTCGTCACAAAAGAGGCGCACTGTCTGGGCGATCTGCTGATGAAGGCCAACTACGGCGGCCTGGATGTCGAAATCGCCGCGGTGATCGGTAATCACGATACTCTGCGCACGCTGGTGGAGCGTTTTGATATTCCTTTTGAGCTGGTCAGCCATGAAGGCTTAACGCGTGAAGAGCATGATGAAAAGATGGCGCAGGCTATCGAAGCCCATCAGCCGGATTACGTTGTGCTAGCAAAGTATATGCGCGTTCTGACGCCTGGCTTTGTCGCCCGCTTCCCGAATAAGATTATTAATATTCACCACTCCTTCCTGCCAGCCTTTATTGGCGCGCGCCCTTATCATCAGGCGTATGAACGCGGAGTGAAGATCATCGGCGCCACGGCGCACTATGTGAATGATAATCTGGATGAGGGTCCGATCATTATGCAGGACGTTATCCATGTGGATCACACTTACACAGCTGAAGATATGATGCGCGCAGGCCGTGACGTAGAAAAAAATGTGCTCAGCCGCGCACTGTATCAGGTGCTGGCGCAGCGCGTGTTTGTATACGGCAACCGGACGATTATTCTTTAATCGCCAATAATATGAATTGATTAGCTTTAATCCGTTACGGATGAAAAGTACGCAACCAGTTCATTTTCCGTAAAGGAAGACTTTACAGCGGCGCGTCATTTGATATGATGCGCCCCGCTTCCCGCGAGGAAGCAGGCCAGTATAGTATTACCCCGTGGTGGGATTCCCGAGCGATCATAAGGGAGCTGACTGCAAATCTGCTGTCATCGACTTCGAAGGTTCGACTCGAGCGATAGTGAGAGAACGTTGCCGCAGGCAACGGCCCGAAGGGCGAGGCGCAACGCGCCGAGTAATCCTTCCTTATTATCGAATACGTATATGAAAGCATTACCCCGTGGTGGGGTTCCCGAGCGGCCAAAGGGAGCAGACTGTAAATCTGCCGTCATCGACTTCGAAGGTTCGAATCCTTCCCCCACCACCATTATTCACTACAGCAATGTAGTAACACCGGCAGGTAATCGTGATGTTTGCGCTGTCGGGAAGGGTAAGAACCTTCGATTAAGGTTCGAGTCGAGCGCAAGCGAGACAACGTTGCCCCAGGCAACGGCCCGAAGGGTGAGGAGCGAAGCGACGAATAATCCTTCCCCCACCACCATCTTCACGCTGTACCTCAAAATATGAATTACCCCTGGTGGGGTTCCCGAGCGGCCAAAGGGAGCAGACTGTAAATCTGCCGTCATCGACTTCGAAGGTTCGAATCCTTCCCCCACCACCATCTTCTTTTGAAAGCACTTCTTGCACGCAATGCACTCTTTATATTCCTCTCAGATCAAGAAAGGATGAGCTATGGCTTTAGCCTGTAGCGACGAAAAATCCTTCCCCTTTCACCTCTCTGTCATTTCCCGGCGCGTTTCTTCAACGTATATTCGGAAGGAAGCCTCCCGAATGCGGCTGTGCCTTATCCGGGCTACGAGTCAGGTAGCCCGGATAAGCGCAGCGCATCCGGGGTGTTTAGGGTGACTAGCGACGGGCCCGTACCAGCTGATAACGACGGGTTAAATACTCTACCGGCGCGCTCCAGATGTGTACCAGGCGCGAGAACGGGAACAGCACAAACAGCGTCATCCCCAGCACCAGATGGACCCGGAAGATAAAAGCGACCCCGTCAAGATGCTGAGAAGCGCCGCCGTGGAACGTCACCACTGACTGTGCCCATCCCACCAGTTTCATCATTTCACTGCCGTCCATATGCTGAGCAGAGAACGGAATCGTCAGCAGCCCCAGCGTACATTGCACCATCAGCAGCGTCAGGATGAGGATATCCGCGCCGGTAGTGGTGGCGCGCACGCGGGGGCTGAACAGACGGCGTTTTAGCAGCAACAGGCCCCCCACCAGCGTCATCAAACCGCAGGCGCCGCCGGCGACCATCGCCAGCTTTTGCTTCACATCGATAGGCAAAAACGACTCATACATCCAGTGCGGCGTCAGCATCCCGACCAGATGCCCGGCAAAAATCCCCAGAATGCCGATATGGAACAGGTTCGACGCCAGGTTCATCCCTTTGCGATCGAGCATCTGGCTGGAGCCAGCACGCCAGGTGTACTGGCCGTAGTCATAGCGTAACCAGCTGCCGACAAGAAATATCGTACCCGCGATATAGGGATAGATATCAAAGAAGAACATATTCAGGAAGTGCATTATTGCTGTCCTCCGGTGGTGATATTCAGATATTGCGGCGCGACGGCCCCTGCGAAACGGCGCTGGTGTGCGGTGATATCGGACTCGCCACACCCCCGATCGGCGAAAAATTTCACCTGCTCCTCTTCCCAGACCGCATCAAGGGCCTGCGGCGTATCGTCCCGCGCTTCGTCGGCGATTTTTTCCACTACCTTTTGCTTGTCGATAGCGGCGTTCGCCAGCGCCAGTAACAGGTCAAACAGCACCGCGTAGCGGCTTTCACGCTGCTGCAGGCGCGCGCCAAGCAGGGCAAGAATTGGCGCGATGTCCTGCAGGCCGCCCAGCGCCTCCGCGGGCGGCAGCTGCGCCAGATACTCCAGATAGAGCGGCAGATGGTCCGGCAGTTCGCGGCTATCCAGCACTAAACCCTGCTGCTCATACTGCGCCAGCAGATCCACCATCGCCTGCCCCCGGTCGCGGGATTCGCCATGAACATGCTCGAACAGCAATAATGACGTGGCGCGACCGCGATCGAACAGCTCGCTGTAGCTGGCCTGCGCATCCAGCGGCTCCTGCGCAATCAGCTGGCGCACGAATGACGCCAGCGCCTGCGTCTGTTCAGCCGTCAAATGCTGAGCGTCGGCCAGCGCATCCATAAGCTCCTGCTGATGCTGCCAGAGGGCAGCATCCGGATACTCAAGCAGACGGGAGACGATCAGGAGTTCAATCATGAGCGCGTCTCCGTTTTGGTGGTGACATCAATGGCGTCAATACGGCGGCTGTTGAACAGGTTGAACTTGCTGTCGGAACCGTGGCAGCCGTCGCCGAAGGTAAAGCCGCAGCCGCTCTTCTCCGGGAAGGCGTCGCGGGCCAGTTCGCGGTGGCTGCTCGGCACCACAAAACGATCTTCATAGTTGGCGATGGCCAGATAGCGATACATCTCCTGAGCCTGCGCTTCGCTTAAGCCCACCTCTTCCAGCGCGCGGGTATCCGCTTTACCGTCCACGGTCTCCGCACGTTTGTAGTGGCGCATCGCCAGCATCCGTTTCAGCGCCAGCAGCACCGGCTGGGTGTCGCCCGCCGTCAGCAGGTTTGCCAGGTACTGAACCGGAATACGCAGGCTGTCCACGTCCGGCAGAATGCCGTTGCTGCCCAGCTCGCCCGCATCGGCGGCGGACTGAATCGGCGACAGCGGCGGCACGTACCAGACCATCGGCAGGGTGCGGTATTCCGGGTGCAACGGCAGCGCCAGTTTCCAGTCCATCGCCATTTTGTACACCGGCGACATTTGCGCCGCGTCAATCACGCTTTGCGGCACGCCGTCTTTCAGCGCCTGCGCAATCACCGCCGGGTCGTTCGGATCGAGGAACACGTCCAGCTGGCGCTGATACAGGTCTTTCTCGTTTTCGGTGCTGGCGGCATTTTCAATTGCATCGGCGTCATAGAGCAGCACGCCGAGGTAGCGGATGCGGCCGACGCAGGTTTCGGAGCAGACGGTCGGCTGACCGGCTTCGATACGCGGGTAGCAGAAGATGCATTTCTCGGATTTACCGCTCTTCCAGTTGAAGTAGATTTTTTTGTACGGGCAGCCGGTGATGCACATCCGCCAGCCGCGGCATTTGTCCTGGTCGATCAGCACGATGCCGTCTTCTTCACGCTTGTAAATCGCGCCGCTCGGACAGGTCGCCACGCACGCCGGGTTCAGACAGTGCTCGCACAGGCGCGGCAGGTACATCATGAAGGTGTTTTCGAACTGGCCGTACATCGCCTTCTGCATGTTGTCGAAGTTCTTATCTCTGGCGCGTTTTTCAAACTCGCCGCCGAGGATCTCCTCCCAGTTCGGGCCGCTGGTGATTTTGTCCAGACGCTGGCCGGTGATCAGCGAGCGCGGACGGGCGATCGGCTGGTGCTTGCTTTCCGGCGCGGTGTGCAGGTTCTGGTAGTCGTAGTCAAACGGCTCGTAGTAATCATCGATACCCGGCAGATGCGGGTTAGCGAAAATTTTACCCAGCAGCATTGGACGGTTGCCCATGCGCGGTTGCAGCTTGCCGTTAACTTTGCGGATCCAGCCGCCCTTCCATTTGTCCTGGTTTTCCCACTCGTTGGGGAAGCCGACGCCCGGCTTGCTTTCCACGTTGTTGAACCACGCGTACTCCATGCCTTCGCGGCTGGTCCAGACGTTTTTACAGGTGACTGAGCAGGTGTGGCAGCCGATGCATTTATCAAGGTTCAGCACCATGCCGACTTGTGAACGAATTTTCATTTTACGCTCTCCTGTACCTGGTCGTTGCCTTCGCCGTCTAACCAGTTAATGTTCTTCATCTTGCGCACCACTACGAACTCATCACGGTTCGAGCCGACGGTGCCGTAGTAGTTAAAGCCGTAGGCCAGCTGCGCGTAGCCGCCAATCATGTGCGTCGGCTTAAGGCTGATACGGGTCACCGAGTTATGAATACCGCCGCGCTGGCCGGTAATTTCTGAGCCCGGCAGGTTCACGATGCGCTCCTGTGCGTGGTACATCATGGTCATTCCGGCTGGCACACGCTGGCTCACCACCGCGCGGGCGGTCAGCGCGCCGTTGCTGTTAAACACTTCAATCCAGTCGTTATCTTCAATACCTAACTCTTTGGCATCGGCTTCGCTCATCCAGACAATCGGCCCGCCGCGTGACAGCGTCAGCATCAGCAGGTTGTCGCTGTAGGTGGAGTGGATACCCCACTTCTGGTGCGGCGTCAGAAAGTTCAGCGCTTTCTCCGGGTTGCCGTTGGACTTCTCGCCCATCACCGCCTTCACGGAGCGGGTGTCGATGGGCGGACGGTACACCAGCAGGCTCTCGCCGAAATCACGCATCCACTGATGATCCTGATACAGCTGCTGGCGACCAGTAAGGGTGCGCCATGGGATAAGCTCATGCACGTTGGTGTAACCGGCGTTATAGGAGACGTGCTCGTCTTCCAGGCCTGACCAGGTCGGGCTGGAGATGATCTTACGCGGCTGCGCCTGGATATCGCGGAAGCGGATTTTCTCCTCTTCTTTATTGGTCGCCAGATGGGTATGGTCGCGGCCGGTAAACTCGCTCAGCGCCGCCCAGGCTTTTACCGCTACCTGACCGTTGGTCTCCGGTGCCAGCGTCAGGATCATTTCCGCCGCGTCAATCGCCGTGTTGAGCATCGGCTGACCTTTCGCCGGGCCGTCGGCCTTGGTGTAGTTGAGCTTGCGCAGCAGGTCCATTTCGCTCTGGGTGTTCCAGGCGATGCCTTTGCCGCCGTTGCCGATTTTCTCCATCAGCGGGCCGATGGAGGTAAAGCGTTCATACGTTGCCGGGTAGTCACGTTCAACGGTCATGATGTGCGGCGCGGTCACGCCTGGGATCAGGTCGCACTCGCCTTTTTTCCAGTCCTTCACGTCCAGCGGCTGCGCCAGTTCGGCGCTTGAGTCGTGCTGAATCGGCAGCGTCACCACGTCGGTTTCTTTGCCTAAGTGGCCGACGCACACTTCGGAGAATTTCTTCGCGATACCTTTGTAGATTTCCCAGTCGCTTTTCGATTCCCACGCCGGATCGACGGCCGCAGACAGCGGATGAATAAACGGATGCATATCCGAGGTATTCATATCGTCTTTTTCATACCAGGTAGCGGTTGGCAGCACGATGTCAGAGTAGAGACAGGTGCTCGACAGACGGAAGTCCAGCGTCACCACCAGATCCAGCTTGCCGTCGAGGCCGTTATCGACCCACTCCACCTCTTCTGGCTTCACCGCCCCCTGCTGACCGAGATCTTTGCCCTGGATACCGTTTTCAGTACCGAGCAGATATTTCAGCATGTACTCGTGGCCCTTCCCGGATGAACCCAGCAGGTTAGAACGCCAGACAAACAGGTTACGCGGGTGGTTTTTACCGTTATCAGGCTGTTCAGCCGCAAAACGCAGAGTGCCTTCTTTCAGCGATTTAACGGTGTAATCGACCGGCGTCATGCCCGCTTTTTTTGCCGCTTCGGCGATAGTCAGCGGGTTGGTGCCCAGCTGCGGCGCGGACGGCAGCCAGCCCATGCGTTCAGCGCGCACGTTAAAGTCGATAAGGCTGCCGCTGTAGCGAGATTTATCCGCCAGCGGCGAGAGCAGCTCCTGCGCCGTCAGGGTTTCATAGCGCCACTGCCCGGAGTGGTTATAAAAGTACGATGTGCTGTTCATGTGGCGCGGCGGACGCTGCCAGTCAAGAGCAAACGCCAGCGGCTGCCAGCCGGTCTGCGGACGCAGTTTTTCCTGGCCGACATAGTGCGCCCAGCCGCCGCCGCTCTGGCCGATACAGCCGCAGAACACCAGCATATTGATCAGGCCGCGGTAGTTCATGTCCATATGGAACCAGTGGTTCATGCCCGCGCCGACGATAATCATCGAACGGCCATGGGTTTTATCGGCGTTATCCGCAAATTCCCTGGCGGTGCGGATGATATGCGCGCGAGACACGCCGGTAATTTGCTCCGCCCAGGCCGGCGTGTAGGCTTTAATATCGTTATAGCTGCTGGCGCAGTTCTCATCATTCAGACCACGATCCAGCCCGTAGTTCGCCATCGTCAGGTCGTAAACGGTGGTGACCAGCGCGCTGCTGCCATCCGCCAGCTGCAGGCGTTTTACCGGCAGTTTATGCAGCAGGACATTGTCCAGCTCAACCTTGTTGAAATGGGCCGACGCTTCGCCGCCAAAGTAGGGGAAGCCGACGCTTGCAATCTCATCGTGGCTGCCGAGCAGGCTCAGCTGCAGTTCTGTTTCCGCGCCGCTCGCGCCGTCGCGCTGCTCAAGATTCCATTTCCCTTTTTCACCCCAGCGGAAGCCGATAGAGCCGTTTGGCGCGGTCAGCTCGCCGCTGGCGTTAACGGCGACGGTTTTCCATTCCGGGTTATTTTGCTGGCCCAGCGCATCCACCAGGTCGGCGGCGCGCAGCATCCGCCCTGCGGCGAAATACCCCTCACGCTCCTCCAGCATGACCAGCATCGGCATGTCGGTGTAACGACGCACGTAATCGCTAAAGTACTGGCTCGGTTTATCGAGGTGGAACTCGCGCAGCATCACATGGCCCATCGCCATAGCAAGCGCGGAGTCGGTGCCCTGCTTCGGCGCCAGCCACAGATCGCACAGCTTGGCGATCTCCGCATAGTCAGGGGTAATTGCCACGGTCTTGGTCCCCTTGTAGCGCACTTCGGTAAAGAAGTGGGCGTCCGGGGTACGGGTCTGCGGCACGTTGGAGCCCCAGGCGATGATATAGCTGGAGTTGTACCAGTCGGCGGATTCCGGTACGTCGGTTTGCTCGCCCCAGGTCTGCGGAGACGCGGGCGGCAGATCGCAGTACCAGTCGTAGAAGCTCAGGCAGGTGCCGCCAATCAGCGAGAGATAACGCGCCCCGGAAGCATAAGAGACCATCGACATCGCCGGGATCGGCGAGAAGCCCGCTACGCGGTCCGGACCGTAGGTTTTGACGGTATAAACGTTCGAGGCGGCGATCAGCTCGTTAACTTCCTGCCAGGAGGAACGCACGAAGCCGCCGCGTCCGCGCGCCTGCTTGAAGCTTTTGGCCTTGTCAGCGTCTTCGATAATGGACGCCCAGGCCGTGACCGGATCGCTGTGCTGCGCTTTTGCTTCACGCCACATCTTCATCAGGCGTTTACGCATTAACGGGTATTTCAGCCGGTTGGCGCTGTAGAGATACCAGGAGTAGCTCGCGCCGCGTGGACAGCCGCGCGGCTCGTGGTTCGGCATATCAGGACGGGTACGCGGGTAGTCGGTCTGCTGGGTTTCCCAGGTCACGAGACCGTTTTTGACATAAATTTTCCAGCTGCAGGAGCCGGTGCAGTTCACCCCGTGGGTAGAACGCACGATTTTATCGTGCTGCCAGCGGCTTCTGTATCCATCCTCCCAGTCCCGATTGGTTTCGAGAAGCTGGCCGTGCCCATCGGCAAAGGTTTCGCCCTTCTGCTTGAAGTAGCGAAACCGGTCCAGGAATTTACTCATCTGGGTTCTCCTGTATGGAGCCTGACGGCTCTCTGATAAATCGACATTGCTCAAGTCGGCTGAACTGCATCTGCGGCGAAATTAACGCTCTGAAAGGTGACGAGAATTGATGGCGATCAAGACGCACCGCGGTGAGAAAAAGCGGCAATCCGTTAACTACCCCTAAAGGGGAATAAAGCCTTAATTTCTAGTGAATTGATAAATAAGCTATTTTTACAAATACGTACTATTATTGCGGGTAAAGGCATCCGGCGTGGGTATTAAGGGGTAGGTCCCTTTGCTCAGCCGGCATCCGGCGCTGATGCAGACAACACACCCTTTTAGTATGTTGTAACTAAGTGCGAAATAAAAAAAGCGCGGGTTGCCCCGCGCAATGGATAATCAAACGTTACTTTTTATTGGAATGTCGGCCATAGATAGCCCATGTGATCACCACACAGGCGATGTAGAAGACAAGGAACACTTTCATTGCCCCGGCGGGCGAACCGGTCAGCGCCAGCGACGTGCCAAACGCTTTGGGGATAAAGAAGCCGCCAATCGCGCCGATGGCGGAGATAAAGCCTAACGCAGCCGCAGTCTCCGTCGCCGCTTCACGCATTGCGATCTCTTCGCTCCCCCCCTGGCTTTTCACCCGCTCCAGCGTCAGCTTGCGAAAAATCACCGAAATCATCTGGAAGGTGGAGCCACTGCCCAGCCCGGCGGTAAGAAAGAGCATCAGGAATACGGCAAAGAAAGCCATAAAGTTGCCGTCTGCGCCCTGGGAAGGCAGGGTCAGGAACAGCAGCGCGCTGAACACGGCCATCAGCACAAAGTTCACCAGCGTGACGCGCGTACCGCCCAGCCGGTCCGAGATCGCGCCGCCAGCGGAACGTGCAAGCGCCCCCACTAGCGGCCCGCAGAAGGCGAAGTGCAGAATGTTCACCTCAGGAAACTGGGCCTTTGAGAGCATCGCAAACCCGGCAGAGAAGCCGATAAACGAGCCGAAGGTCGCCAGATAAAGGAAGCTCATGATCCACAGATGTTTGCGCTTAAGTACCGGCAGTTGGGCGCGTAATGACGCTTTCGAGGTCGCCAGTTCGTTCATACCAAACCAGGCGGCCAGGGTGAACACCGCAAGGAACGGTACCCACACCCAGGCGGCATTCGCCAGGTAGATAACGGTGCCATCCGCCTGCGTTACCCCCGTCGCGCCAAAGACCGCGAACATAGAGACGGAAATCGCCAGCGGCGCGAACAGCTGCATAACGCTGACGCCGAGATTGCCCAGGCCGCCATTAATGCCCAGCGCCCCGCCCTGCTTCTGCTTGGGAAAGAAGAAGCTGATATTTGCCATGCTGGAAGCAAAGTTCGCCCCGGCAAAACCGCACAGCAAGGCAATAACCATAAACGTGCTAAAAGGGGTAGAGGTATCCTCAACGGCAAACCCCAGCCAGACGCAGGGGATAATCAAGATGCCCGTGCTGAGCGCGGTCCAGCGGCGACCGCCGAACACCGGCACCATAAACGAGTAAGGCACGCGCAGCAGCGCGCCGGAGACGGACGGCAACGCCGTCAGCATAAACAGCTGATCGGTAGAAAACTGAAAGCCCACCTTATTGAGATTTACCGCAACGGCGCTAAACAACATCCAGACGCAAAATGCCAGCAACAGGCAGGGGACGGAAATCCACAGGTTACGGCTGGCGACGCCGTGGCCTGACTGCTGCCAGAAAAGGGGATCTTCGGGACGCCAGTCGGTTATTACCCGGCTGGCAACCTTCTGGGGGGTTGTAGAGTGGCTCATAGACACCTCTGATTATCAATTCGACGCCTGCCACATTAGTTTTTACGCCGCTTTCTAAGTTGATATAAATCAATGGAAAAGTGGGTCGTTGAGTGCGCAAAAAAACAGCATGCTCATTAATGAGTAGGTGTTATTGCCAAAAAAAGTGTGGTTTTTCACGGGGCTGTGCGAAGCGGAAAAAGCCCTTCTTACGTCATGGGTATACGCAACGATAAAGGAGTACTCCGTTTTAGGTATGGGTATACCCCAGGGGATGGCGGACAATACCGCACATCCTTTGTTGACGCCGCCGGGAGCCTTGCCAGTTATGCTAAAACGCCTGTTCACCCCGCTTTCGCTGGTTAACCAGATCGCGCTTATGATGCTGCTTTCCACCGTCATCGGCATTGGGGGAATGGCCATTTCCGGCTGGCTGGTGCAAGGCATTCAGGGCAGCGCGCATGCCATTAACAAAGCGGGCTCCATGCGGATGCAGAGTTACCGTCTGCTGGCCGCCGTTCCTTTGCAAACCGCGGACGAAAAGTTATTGCAGGAAATGGAGCGTACCGCCTTTAGCGCTGAACTTACCGAGGCCGCCGCGCGCGACGGCCAGCAGGCACGGCTTGAGGCATTGCAAAGCGACTGGCGGCGCGAACTGGCCCCTGCGCTGCGAAGCGCAACGTCGCCGCAGCCGGTTGCTCAGCAGGTTAACGCCTGGGTCGGGCGGATCGACGCCCTGGTCACCGCCTTCGATCACAACACTGAGCAGCGGGTCGCCAGAGTGGTTATCGTCCACCGCGTGATGGCGATTCTGATGGGGCTGCTGCTGATTTTTACCGTCCTCTGGCTGCGTGCCCGCCTGTTCCAGCCCTGGGAGCAACTGCTGAAAATGGCTCAGGCAGTGAGCCAGCGCAATTTTACCCGCCGGGCGCAAATCAGCGGACGCAACGAAATGGCCACCCTTGGCGACGCGCTGAATAATATGTCAGCGGAACTGGCGGAAAGCTACGCTGTACTGGAACAGCGCGTGCAGGAGAAAACCGCCGGCCTTGAGCAAAAAAACGCGATCCTCTCTTTTTTGTGGCAGGCCAACCATCGGCTGCATTCGCGCATCCCGCTCTGCGAGCGGCTTTCGCCGGTGCTCAATGGTCTACAAAAGCTCACCTTACTGCACGATATCGAACTGCGCGTCTACGACATGGAAGATGAGCAGAATCATCAGGATTTTACCTGCCAGTCCACCGCCAGCTGCGACGACCGGGGCTGTAACCTGTGTCCACGCGGCCTTCCTGCCGCGCCCCCCGGCGCGTCTACGCTGAAATGGCGACTGGCGGATGCCCATACCCAGTATGGCCTGCTGCTGGCGCAGCTTCCTGCCGGTAAACATCTCAGCCACGATCAGCAGCAGCTGGTGGACACGCTGGTGGAGCAACTCACCGCGACGCTGGCGCTGGATCGTCACCAGGAGCATCAACAGCAGTTAATGGTGATGGAGGAGCGCGCCACTATTGCCCGCGAGCTGCACGACTCCATCGCCCAGTCCCTCTCCTGTATGAAGATGCAGGTCAGCTGCCTGCAGATGCAGGGAGGGAGCCTGCCCGAGAGCAGCCAGCAGCTTCTGGGGCAGATTCGTAACGAGCTCAACACCTCCTGGGCGCAGCTGCGTGAACTGCTGACCACCTTCCGCCTGCAGCTTACCGAGCCCGGCCTGCGTCCGGCGCTGGAAAGTAGCTGCCTTGAGTTCAGCGCCCGCTTTGGTTTCCAGGTGGTTTTTGATTATCAGCTGCCGCCGCGGCTGGTGCCGACCCACCAGGCCATTCACCTGTTACAGATAGCCCGCGAGGCCCTGAGCAATGCGCTTAAACACTCCGGCGCCAGCGAGGTGACCGTTACGGTGAGCCAGCAGGATAAGCGGGTGATGCTGCGCGTCAGGGATAACGGCTGCGGCGTGCCGGAAAACGCTGAAAGGACAAACCATTACGGATTGATTATTATGCGCGACCGTGCGCAAAGTTTACGTGGCGATTGTCAGGTGCGGCGACGCGAGTCCGGCGGCACCGATGTTATTGTTACGTTTATTCCCGAAAATCTTCTCTCACCCGTGCAAGGAGATAACCATGACTAATCAGGAAGCGGCCACCATTCTGCTTATCGACGACCATCCGATGCTGCGTACCGGGGTAAAACAGCTTATCAGCATGTCGCCGGAAATTACCGTTGTCGGCGAAGCCAGTAATGGCGAACAGGGCATTGAACTGGCGGAGGCGCTGGACCCGGACCTGATTCTTCTCGATCTGAATATGCCGGGGATGAACGGCCTTGAGACGCTGGATAAGCTGCGTGAGAAGAGCCTCTCCGGGCGGGTTGTGGTGTTCAGCGTCTCCAACCACGAAGAAGATGTCGTCACCGCCTTAAAACGGGGAGCGGATGGCTATCTGCTCAAGGACATGGAGCCGGAAGATCTGCTTAAGGCGCTGCAACAGGCCGCCGCGGGGGAAATGGTGCTGAGCGAAGCGCTGACGCCGGTACTGGCTGCCAGCCTGCGTGCCAACCGCTCCACCTCCGAGCGTGATATCAACCAGTTGACGCCCCGCGAGCGCGACATCCTCAAGCTGATCGCCCAGGGACTGCCCAATAAAATGATCGCCCGCCGGCTGGATATCACCGAAAGCACGGTAAAAGTCCACGTTAAGCATATGCTGAAAAAGATGCGCCTCAAATCCCGCGTTGAGGCAGCGGTGTGGGTGCATCAGGAACGCATTTTTTAACGCTCAGGGCGCGGCGATTTCCCAGCCCGGCGCCGCATCCGGCGTCGCGGTGACCGGCGGCGTCAGCCTGAGCACGATTTCATTAGAGGAGACGTGCTGGCCTTTTTCATCCTCGACCACCACCGATAGCCGCCACTGGTTTGTGGCCCCGTCGCTCTCATCCCAACGCGGCATGATAATGGTCCAGCCGTCGGCGCTGGCCAGGCTTGCCGGCGGCGTCAGACTGAGCGCCTGCGTATCGCCCTGCCAGTTGAGTTCGCGGACGCCATGCGTGCTGTGAATTTGCAGTTTAAGCGCCACCGTCTCGCCGGGCTGCAGATCCCAGGGCGGCGTGGCGAGAAAGACCGACAGCGTTTTGCGCTGGCGGTACTCAAAGACCGGGGCTGAGTTGCGCGCCGGGCTGTCATAGCGGGTGCCGCGCAGCGAGGTCACATTGTCCAGCTCACTGGCGGAGAGTTGTTTCCACAGCGGCACGCCGAAACGGTAATTCAGCTTGAGGCCCAGATCGTTCTGGCTCTCGCCGCTCTCCCCCTGTTTATGGTGCGCGGAGAGCGTGACCAGAGGCACCGGGGTATAATTGACCCCCACTTTCACCGCCACCGGGTTATGGTAGCCGGTGCCGGAATCAAACAGATCCACGTTCTCGCCAAAATACTGTTCGACGCTGAGGCTGGTATCGATCTGCCGCCAGAAGGGCAGCCGCGCCTGGGCCGTAATATCGTACCCCCGCGCCATGCGCTGCTGCTGCGTGGCGGTGCTGTAATCCCAGCCGGACAGCGGCTGATAATAGTTGGCGGAAAAACGCAGCGACTCGCCCCATACCTCGCCGCCGAGACCGGCACGCGACAGATTGTCGTCAATCAGGTTGTCGTAAAAAGTGTTATAGCCCAGAAGCCAGCCACCGGCCCGCCAGCGCTGGCCGACCCCGACATTACCCACCAGCCCGTCATCCTGCTGCGTCAGGCCAAGCTGGCTCCAGCTCAGATAGCGATTGTTATCCTGCAACGGCACAAACCAGTCGCCGTGGCTGCCGGTAAAGCCCCCTTCGTCATCCACTTTCACATCGACCGTCGCGTTGCCCCACGGCGAGAGCCACGATTCTAGATGCTGGTTAACTTCGTCGCTAACGACATCGCGCAGCTGGCCGAACGCGAACTGCCGCGCCTGCGCGCCCGCATCAAGCCCGTTATCGGTCATGCTGGCCTCGCCAAAGGCTTTTGCCATCTCGGCCAGATGTTTTTCCGCGCTGCCGTTTTCCGGCGCCATGCCAAGATCCGGCAGACTATCGCCGTTGTTATCGAAGGGGTTTTGCGCCTGCTTTACGTAGTCGTGCGGCGTATCGCTGACCGGCGCATCAAGGGCGCTTCCCGCCAGCGGCAAGAATAACAAGAGTAAAAAAGAGGGTGAAAACCAACGCATCACGTTTTTTGCGGTCGCTCCGGGCTGAGGGTAAAGGCATCGCCAGTCGTTCAGGGTAGCTTTTTCAGGCTCTAATTTCAGCCCCGGGGGAAATTTCAGGAAAATCCTTAACCTTCCCGCTTCGTCGGGGCTACAGTTATATGACCGCTGACGAGTGAGATACCATCATGATGAAAACCGTGAAATGGGCGTTGTGCTGTGCGCTTTTTAGCTACGGCACGGCGGCCAGCGCCAACGATATTTTCCAGCTGCAGTCCCCCGCTTTTGGGGATAACGCGCTTATGGAGAAAAAGTTTGCCGGCAATGCTGACAACAACCCCAACTGTACGGGTGAGAATATATCGCCTGCGCTGGTGTGGAACAATCCTCCGGTCAATACCAAAAGTTTCGCGCTGGTGGTCCATGACCCGGAAGGCGCGAAAGGGCTGGGCGTCACGCATCTGGTAGCCTATAACATCTCGCCGTCCGCTACCGGCTTTGCCGAAAATGACCTGCGCGACGGCAAAGGCTATACCGGCGGCAAAAACACCCCTGGCAATCTGCGCTGGCATGGCCCCTGCCCGCCTCCGGGTAGCGGCGCGCACCATTACACCTTCACGCTGATAGCCACCAGTCTCGCCCCTGACCTTCCCGAAGGGCTGGATCGCGACGCGCTTTTCGGCAAGCTTAAGGGCCATACCCTGGCAGCGGCCGGGCTGATTGGCCGCTTCGGCCAGTAAAGCGGACCACGGAGAGACAACGGCGCTTACCCGTCAGCCCCGTTAAGGTGGCATAATGCATAGCGGGTAAAGTGTCGGCCCGTTTACTATCGAAGGAGTGAAGATGCAAAAAATTGTGATTATCGCCAACGGCGCGGCCTATGGCAGTGAATCCCTGTTTAACAGCCTGCGTCTGGCCATTGCGCTGCGCGAACAGGAAGCGGATCTCGAACTCAAACTGTTTCTGATGTCGGACGCGGTCACCGCCGGGTTGCGCGGGCAAAAACCCGCCGAAGGCTATAACATTCAGCAGATGCTGGAGATCCTGACCGCGCAGAACGTGCCGGTCTTACTGTGCAAAACCTGCACCGACGGGCGCGGTATCACCTCCCTGCCGTTAATTGATGGGGTGGCGATTGGCACGCTGCCGGAACTGGCGCAGTGGACGCTGGCGGCGGATAAAGTCCTTACGTTCTAATAATCACCCAGGTTTAATACTTTTTTCTTATGCCAGCCGCTGGGGCATCAAGTTTGCCTGCTGTGTTGCCGATAGCCATTACAAACAACACAGCAGGTAATGATTATGTTCAGGTCAATTCGCGCACGCATTATTGCAGCGACGGCGGGCTGTCTCGCTATTGCGCTGCTTCTTAACACCGTTATCAACTACCAGGTTTCTCGCCAGCACAACCAGCAAGCCCAACAGGATATTCTCGACAGCACCAGCGCCAGCCACGGCCTGGCCATCGGCGACTGGGTTAAAACCAAAATGACCGCCATTGCCTCGTTGCAGCGCGTCGCCCTCACCGACGATCCGGTGCCGGTCTTTACCCAGCTGGCGCAGGCGGGCGGCTTTATCAATGTCTATGTCGGCTACGCCAGCAAAACGGCAAAATTTTCCAACCCGGAAGGCGTGCCGGCGGATTACGACCCGACAATCCGCCCGTGGTATCAGCAGGTGGTGAAGGCCGATGCCCCCGTTGTTACCACCCCTTACGTGGATGCCGGTAGCGGCAAGCTGGTCGTCACTTTTGCCGTGCCGGTGAAAGAGAATGGCGCGTTGAAAGCGGTGGTCGCGGGCGATGTCTCGATGGAGAGCGTGGTGGCTAACGTTCAGGGCATCAAGCCGACGCCCCACAGCAGCGGCCTGCTGCTCGACGGTCAGGGCGCGGTGATTGCCGCCAGTGATGCGAAGTTAACCCTTAAGCCGTTCAGCAACGCGATAAGCGGCGTCGATTTCTCCGCCCTGCAGAGCGGAGAACGGCTTACCGGGGAACTGAATGGCGAGCAGAAACTGTTCTACGCTACCCGCCTGCCCGACACCGGTTGGCTGCTGGTGGTGGCGCTGGACAGCGCTGATTCCACGGCGGGCCTGCTTGCGCAGTTGAAAGCCTCCGCGGTCTCGCTGGTGGTGCTGGTACTGATCGCGGGCGCGCTGATGCACTGGATTGTGGCGACGCTGCTCAAACGTCTGCTGACCATCCGCGACGCGATGAACGCCATCAGCAACGGGACGGACGATCTTTCCCAGCGCCTGCCGGAAACCGGGCAGGATGAAGTGGCGCAGATAGCCCATGCCTTCAACCAGTTCAGCGATAAGCTCTCCGTGGTGATGGTCAAACTGCGCGACTCCAGTAACTCGGTCCAGCAGGCGGCGCAGGAGATCGCTGCTGGCAACCAGGATCTGTCGGGTCGAACGGAACAGGCGGCCTCCAGCCTGCGCGAAACGGCAAGCGCGGTAGAACAGATTACCGCCTCGGTGGCGCAGTCTACCGAGTCGGCGGCGCAGGCAAATAGCCAGGCGCACGCCGCCTCGCAGGCGGCGTCCCGCGGCGGCGAGGTGGTGTCGCAGGCTATTTCAACCATGCAATCCATTGAGGTGGCTTCGGCAAAAATCGGCGATATTACCAGCGTGATTGACGGTATCGCCTTCCAGACCAATATTCTGGCGCTCAACGCCTCGGTCGAAGCGGCCCGCGCTGGCGAGCAGGGGCGTGGTTTTGCGGTCGTCGCCGGAGAGGTACGCAACCTGGCAAGCCGCAGCGCCCAGGCAGCGAAGGAGATCAAATCGCTTATCGACTCCACCACCGACAGCGTCGCCACCGGCTCGCGCTTTGTCCGCCTGGCGGGCGAGAGCATGGGCGACATTGTTTCCAGCATCGATAGCGTCTCGCTTATCATGCGCGACATCAGCGTCGCCACCAACGAACAGATGAAAGGTATTCAGGAGATTAACCACGCGGTCATTAACCTGGACCGGATGGTGCAGCAGAATGCAGAGCTGGTCATTGAGTCGGCGGCGGCGGCGGAGGCGCTCCGATCCCAGGCAGGCGAGCTGGCTGAAACCGCCGGGCATTTCCGCATATAATTTTTCCCCGGCGCGTTTTTCGCCTGTTTTTAACGCGCCGGGCCTGGCATCAGCGGCATAATGTCATTTTTGTTTAATCGTTACGCCATTTTTTGATCAAAATCAGCATCCCTTCCCTCCCCATTTGGTGTTATGCCACGAGTGAAGTGTGAACAACATCACGCACGGGATTTGCCGCAGGGAGTGCGTTGTTTATCTAAACGGGGTTGAAAATGGCGTTGGTTAAAACAAGTCTTAAATTATTTGGTGGGGATACGGTCGTCGTCCGCTGCTCGGAAAACTGTCATATCCATCTGATGAGCGAAAAAAACCATGCGGCGCATGCGCAAACAGATGTGCTGAGCGTTGAAGGCAGCACCAGCGCGTATCTGGCAGTGCCGTACAGCGGCATCTGGAACGTGCTTATTGATAGCCACAGCCAGTCGCTGGAACACTCCATCAGCTACGTTCCAGCGTAAGCGTAATACCTTCTCAGGCAAAACCAGGCTGCATTTCAGGGCCTGGTTTTTCATTTCCCAACAGGGTGCGCACTTTTTCCACCAGCTCGTTCAGGCAGTCGTCCTGCATACCCAGCTTCACCAGTTCCTGCTCCAGCGAGAAAAGATACTGCGCGTTAGTGCCGAGCGGGCCGCTGGCGGCGGCGATAAGCGGCGCGATAACCTGGGCGCGGGTATCCGCTTCATACAGCGGATGGCGGGGGTCCATAATAAACACCAGCGCGTTAACCGTGCGGCCATCGTCAAGCTGCAGTTTATGCCAGCTCGGCAGGTAACAGCCGGTGATCATTTCGCGCTTCCACAGCAGCGTAAGCTCCTGCTCCAGCATCGCCTCCGGTAGACGATAGGCCACGCCGGTGGTGCGTCCGCCCTCTTTTAGTGCAAGCATCCGCCCTGGCTGGCAGGCGGTACCGCGACCGGCGGTCAGCTTTAAACAGAAGGCGCGATGCCAGCCGGGCAGCGTGCCGGTACAGGATTCGACAAATTCCAGCGCCGGGTTCCACATCAGGGAGCCGTAGCCGAAGATCCAGACCGGGCCGTCATCCGGGCGGCAGGCCAGCGTCGCGGCCAGCGATGCCGCCCGCTGTTCCGCCGACCACAACAGCGATTCCTCAATATCGCCAAACGCTGTTTTACAATCTGCTTTTATTAAGAAATCACGCGTTAACACTTTCTACCTCCGCCACTGCGCGTATCCCTACGATGACTATGCTGCTGCCTTCCTGGCATATTGCAATGACGATATGCAATTCACGGGCCGTTGACAAGAGAGCCCGACGCGGAATATCTCTTAACGCAACCGTTCGTGGCGATATTAAAAAAAGCTAAACCGGCGCTGCTACGCTAATTATTTCTTTTTATGCCATTTATCGTCATCGCCCTTTTCGTAATCATTTTTCACCGCCGCCCAGGCAACTTTGTGCGCCGTCTCTTCCCGGCTGTCGTCGCCGCGGCGATCGTCCTTATCTTTGTACTGATCCCAGGCGCTGTTAAAGGCTTCTTTGTAGATATCCTGGGCGTGCGCAGGCAGAACATGTTTGACGCTTTCGGGCAGGTCAGATTTGTTTTTGTACGGCATCATTCATCTCCTTAAGTAAAAACTTAAGTCTGGTAGATACTGCTTTGCTTTGCCACCGGCCTGTCAATAATTAGGATTTAGCCACGCTATCTTGCTGGTAGCTAAATGGAAATTAAACCAAAGTGTAATAAAGAAAGGCTGAGAGGCGAAATTTCACCGTAGCCGTAAATAAAAGTAAAAATCCCGCGGTACTTCTGCATATTTTGCTATTTTACATCTGGAAATATTTTATTTTACACCTGCAAACTGGAGAAATAATGACAGCAATACACGAGGCGGTGAAAACCCGTCATAAGGAGACTTCGCTCATTTTCCCGGTGCTGGCGCTGGCAGTGCTGCTGTTCTGGGGGAACAGCCAGTCGCTGCCAGTGGTTATCGGCATGAATTTACTGGCGCTGGTGGGGATATTATCCAGCGCGTTTAGCGTTGTTCGACATGCCGACGTGCTGGCGCACCGGCTTGGCGAACCTTACGGCTCGTTAATTTTGAGCCTTTCCGTTGTCATTCTTGAAGTCAGCCTGATTTCCGCGCTTATGGCGACCGGCGACGCCGCGCCGACTCTGATGCGTGACACGCTCTACTCCATAATCATGATTGTCACCGGCGGTCTGGTGGGCTTTTCACTGCTGCTGGGCGGGCGCAAATTCGCCACCCAGTATATGAACCTGTTCGGCATTAAACAGTATCTCATCGCCCTCTTCCCGCTGGCGGTCATTGTGCTGGTCTTCCCGATGGCGTTGCCGGGCGGCAACTTCTCCATCGGCCAGTCACTGCTGGTGGCGCTTATCTCGGCCGCGATGTATGGCGTGTTTCTGCTCATTCAGACCAAAACGCACCAGAGCCTGTTCGTGTATGAGCATGAAGATGAGAGCGACGACGACGACCCGCACCACGGTAAGCCGTCGGCGCACAGCAGCCTGTGGCACGCTATTTGGCTGATCGTGCATCTGATTGCGGTTATCGCCGTCACCAAGGTTAACGCCAACCCGCTTGAGGCGCTGCTGACGCAGATGAACGCCCCGGTGGCCTTTACCGGTTTCCTTGTGGCGCTGTTAATTCTCTCACCGGAAGGGTTAGGGGCGCTGAAAGCGGTACTCAATAATCAGGTGCAGCGGGCGATGAATCTTTTCTTTGGCTCGGTGCTGGCGACGATCTCACTGACCGTACCGGTGGTGACGCTGATTGCCTGGCTGACCGGCAATGATTTGATGTTTGCGCTGGGCGCGCCGGAACTGGTGGTGATGCTGGCCTCTTTACTGCTGTGCCAGATCTCGTTTTCGACGGGGCGAACGAATGTGCTGAACGGTGCAGCGCATCTGGCGCTGTTTATTGCTTATCTGATGACCATATTTGCTTAACGCGGAGGGGGGCGACCTGCCCCCCTCACCCGCCCCTCCCCAGTGGAGAGTGGCGCGGTCTGGTATCAGCGAATCTTACTTGCTGGTATCCAGCTCTTCGAAGCTCTTCACCAGATCGTCAATCGCTTTGATCTGTTTCAGGAAAGGTTCCAGTTTAGCCAGCGGCAGCGCGGACGGGCCGTCGCATTTCGCATTTTCCGGATCCGGGTGGGCTTCGATAAACAGCCCGGCCAGACCGGTCGCCATGCCTGCGCGCGCCAGTTCAGTCACCTGAGCGCGACGGCCGCCGGAAGCGGCGCCGAACGGGTCGCGGCACTGCAGAGCGTGGGTCACGTCAAAAATCACCGGAGAGTTGCCGGAGACGCTCTTCATTACGCTAAAGCCCAGCATATCGACAACCAGGTTGTCATAGCCGAAGTTGCTGCCGCGATCGCAAAGAATCACTTTATCGTTGCCGCCTTCCGCGAATTTATCAACGATGTTACCCATCTGGCCCGGGCTTACGAACTGCGGTTTTTTCACGTTGATGACCGCGCCGGTTTTCGCCATCGCTTCCACCAGGTCGGTCTGACGCGCGAGGAACGCCGGCAGCTGGATAACGTCAACCACGTCAGCCACAGGCTGCGCCTGGCTGGCTTCGTGCACGTCGGTGATCACTTTAACGCCGAAGGTCTGTTTCAGCTCCTGGAAAATTTTCATCCCTTCTTCCAGGCCCGGTCCACGGTACGACTTGATGGAGGAACGGTTGGCTTTATCAAAAGAGGCTTTGAACACGTAAGGAATACCCAGCTTCTGGGTAACGGTGACATAGTGCTCACAAATGCGCATTGCGAGGTCACGAGATTCCAGTACGTTCATACCGCCGAACAGGACAAACGGCAGATCGTTGGCAACCTTGATATCGCCGATGCTCACCACTTTTTGTTTCATACAATTCCCTTATCAAATTAAGTCGATTAATTCACATTTAGTGCAGTGTAATGTGCTTATGCGAAATGGTGTTGATTTGCGCACGGATCATTTCACTAATAGGATCTTCCGGACACTGCTCGACAAAGTAACTTAAGTCATGCAGCGCAACGTGGTCGCACTCCAGCTGAGCGTATATCAGACCACGGTCGCGGATCTCATAGGGATCTTCCGGGTTAAACTGCAATAACGCTTCGCTCGCGCGCAGCGCCAGTTCCATCTGCTGCTCTTCCATCAACGCCGATTTCAGCGTATCCAGCAGTTTGCGGATGACCTCGGCGTTGTCCGCCTCATCGAGATCTTCGTTAAACAGCTCGGCAACCGGGCTGATATTGCCCTTTAACCACACTTCCAGCGTATGCTCATCAAGCGTATCGCCGTTAAAGGGATTAATGAGCCACATCTCGCCGTCCAGCCACTCCGCGCGCAAAATCAGCTGCGTCGGAAAAATGACCGGCATCAGGGGGATATCAAGATGCCCGGCGACCCACAATAAGATGGCCCCCAGCGACACCGCGCTACCCTGACGGTTTTTTAATACTTTGTCCAGCCACAGCGCATCCGATAACCGGTATACGCCGCGCGTGTCCTGAAAGCCCCATTCGCCATAAAACAGTTCAAGCAGCTTTTCTAACTGCCAGTCCTGCGGCTGGGCCTCGGAAATCTCTTCCCGCGCCAGCCTGACCAGGCGCTCCAGTTCGTCATGCACAAACTGCGAGGGGAAGTCGTCACGTATCAGCTCCGATACGAGAATCATTCCTTCGCACAATGGCGCTCTATTAAATTCGAAATCGGCTAACGACCGCATGTATTACCCCAATATCGGTGTCTTTGTGGCGGCAAGTTTATGATGATGTAAAGCACCACCAGCACCAGCAACAATGCGATTAACCGCGTTTGCTGGCTGCGCGGACGCTATTGCGCCTGCGCAGTGAAACCCAAAACGATGTAGATGATAACGCCAAACCGCTTCTTCGTCAGCCATACGCCGTCGAGAGGAGCGCGCCGGGCTCATGAACCCGCCCCGGCGGGCCAGCAGGCCAGCGTTAAACGTTCGTTATCGCCATAATCACGGCAGGTTTCCGTCTGCCGGTATCCCGCCTGGTCGAACAGCGCGCGTACCGCCTCGCCCTGCCGCCAGCCATGTTCAATCATCAGCCAGCCGCCGGGACGCAAAAAGCGCCTTGATTGTGCGATTATCCAGCCGATATCCGCAAGCCCCTCCTGCGCCGCGACCAGCGCCGAGCGCGGCTCAAAACGCACGTCGCCCTGGGCGAGATGCGGATCGTCGGCATCAATATAGGGCGGGTTGCTGACAATCAATTCAAACTGCCGCCCTTCCACCGCGCTAAACCAGTGGCTGAGCAGCACCGTAACGTTAGCCAGCCCCAGCCGCTCTGCGTTACGGCGGGCTAATGTTACCGCATCGGGGACGACATCAACCGCGGCGACATCGCAATCCGGCCTTTCGCTGGCCAGCGCCAGCGCAATCGCCCCGGTGCCGGTGCCTAAATCCAGAATCTGGCAGGGCTGCGGCGGCAGACGCGCCAGCGCCTGCTCGACCAGACATTCGGTGTCCGGGCGGGGAATCAGGGTGGCCGACGAGACAAACAGCGGCAGCGACCAGAACTCCCTCTCGCCGGTCAGATACGCAACGGGCTCGCCACGGGCGCGACGCTCCAGCAGCGCTTCCAGCCGCTCGCATTCATCCCCGGTCAACGGCGTCTCGCCAAAAGCCAGAATGAAGGTGCGCGTTTTCCCCGTCACAAAGCCCAGCAGAATTTCAGCGTCCCGGCGCGGGCTTTCACCGTGCGCGAGCTGGCCTGTCGCTCGCTGTAGCCACTGCTGATAGTCCATCACTCCTGCCCGGCAAGCGCCGCCAGCAGGTCGGCCTGGTGTTCCTGAACAATAGGCTCGATGAGCATGTCCAGTTTGCCTTCCATGACTTCGTCAAGGCGGTAGAGAGTAAGGTTGATGCGGTGGTCGGTGACCCGGCCCTGCGGGAAGTTATAGGTGCGGTTGCGATCGCTGCGATCGCCGCTGCCCAGCAGGTTGCGACGGGTTGAGGCTTCTGCCTGCTGGCGTTTCGCCACTTCCGCGGCATGAATACGCGCCCCCAGCACGGCGAGCGCCTTCGCTTTGTTCTTATGCTGGGAACGTTCGTCCTGGCACTCCACGACAATACCGGTTGGCAGGTGGGTGATACGAATGGCCGAGTCGGTGGTGTTAACGTGCTGGCCGCCCGCGCCGGAAGAACGGAAGGTGTCGATACGCAGATCCGCCGGGTTGATATCCGGCAGTTCCGCTTCCGGCAGTTCCGGCATCACCGCAACCGTACAGGCGGAGGTGTGGATACGCCCCTGCGACTCGGTCGCCGGCACGCGCTGAACGCGGTGGCCGCCGGACTCAAATTTCAGTCGGCCATACACCCCGTCGCCGCTGATTTTCGCGATAACTTCTTTATAACCGCCATGTTCGCCTTCGTTAGCGCTCATGATCTCAACGCGCCAGCGGCGCGCCTCGGCGTAACGGCTGTACATGCGGAACAGGTCGCCGGCAAACAGCGCCGCTTCATCACCGCCCGTTCCGGCGCGCACTTCGAGGAAGGCGCTGCGCTCATCATCAGGATCTTTAGGCAGCAGCAAGATTTGCAGCTGCTGCTCCAGCGCTTCGCTTTTTTCCTTTGCGCTGACCATCTCTTCCTGCGCCATATCGCGCATTTCCGGATCGTCGAGCATCATCCGGGCGGTTTCCATATCTTCCTGAACCTGTTGCCAGTCAGTAAAACAACGCGATACGTCGCTTAATTGCGCATATTCTCTGGACAGGGCGCGAAAACGCTCCTGATCGGCAATAGTTTGCGCGTCGCCGAGTAAGGCCTGAACTTCTTCATGGCGCTCGTACAAGGCTTCCAGTTTGGCAACGATAGAAGGCTTCATAGGCGTAAATGCACCCTGTAATAAGAAAAATGTTGTGCTACTCCAGCCCGAGGCTGTTGCGCAGAATATGCAGGCGCTCATCATCCCCGTCACGGGCGGCCTGCTGAAGTGATTTTGTTGGCGCGTGGATCAGGCGGTTGGTCAGTTTCCAGGCCAGATCCTGCAATATGGCTTGTGCGTCGCCGCCCTGTTCAAGGGAGGCAAGCGCTTTCGCCGTCAGTTCGTCGCGGATCTGCTCGGACTGACTGCGGTATTCACGAATGGTTTCGCTGGCGCTCTGGGCGCGCAGCCAGGCCATAAACTCGCTGGTTTCCTGCTCGACAATGCTTTCAGCCTGCACCGCCGCCGCTTTGCGCTGCGCCAGGTTATGCTGAATGATGCTCTGTAAATCATCGACGCTGTATAAATAGGCGTTGGCCACCTTGCCGACTTCCGGCTCGACGTCGCGCGGCACGGCGATATCCACCAGCAGCACCGGCTGGTTGCGGCGGGCTTTCATCGCCCGTTCCACCATGCCTTTACCGATAATCGGCAGCGGGCTGGCGGTAGAGCTGATGACGATATCGGCATCTTTCAGGCGCGAATCGATATCACTCAGGGAGATGACCTCCGCGCCTACTTCATCCGCCAGCGCCTGCGCCCGTTCGCGGGTGCGGTTGGCGATAATCATCTTCTGCACTTTATGTTCGCGCAGATGACGGGCCACCAGCTCAATCGTCTCCCCGGCGCCGACCAGCATCACCGTCACCGTTGAGAGCGATTCAAAGATCTGCCGCGCCAGAGTACAGGCCGCGAAGGCGACCGACACCGCGCTGGCGCCGATATCCGTCTCCGTGCGCACACGCTTGGCGACGGAGAAGGACTTCTGGAACATGCGTTCGAGTTCGCTGGCGTTAAGATGGCCGCGGCTGGAGTCGGCAAAGGCTTTTTTTACCTGGCCGAGAATTTGCGGCTCGCCCAGCACCAGCGAATCCAGCCCGCTCGCCACCCGCATCAGATGGCTGACCGCGTCATTATCATGGTGCCAGTAGAGGCTGTTACGCAGCTCCTCTTCGCTGATGTTGTGATAATCACACAGCCAGCGAATCAGGGATTCGTGCAGGTTGTCCCGCTCCTCTACGCTCAGGTAGAGCTCGGTACGGTTACAGGTCGACAGTACCACCCCGCCCTGCACCATTGGCTGCGCCAGCAGGCTTTCCAGCGCCTTGTCGAGCGTGTCCGGCGAAAACGTAATGCGTTCTCGCAGCGAAACAGGAGCCGTTTTGTGGTTGATGCCGAGCGCTAAAAGGGTCATGGGTGCGGGAATAGTACCAACGTTGATAAGGTTAGACTGTGCGCATCATACAGGATGCGCGAGGTCAATAAAAGAGAGCGCCCTCTTTTGGAGTAATTGGTAATTTCATGATTTAAGACAACTTGAACGTAGACGCTCTGCGCCCCCGGCGCTAGCATTAAGAGTATTAACTGCAACGCATATCAAGGATTTGCCCCCATTATGACACTGCCGGAATTTCGCCTTATTCGCCTGCTGCCGCTGGCAAGCCTCGTTCTGACCGCCTGTACGCTTACCGCGCCGAAAGGGCCAGGCAAAAGCCCGGACGCGCCACAGTGGCGGGCGCATCAGCAGGAGGTGCGCAATCTTAATCAGTTCCAGACGCGCGGCGCCTTCGCCTTTCTATCCGATCAGCAAAAAGTCTACGCCCGCTTTTTCTGGCAGCAAACCAGCCAGGATCGTTACCGCCTGCTGCTGACTAACCCGCTGGGCAGTACTGAACTGGAGCTGAACGCGCAGCCGGGCAGCGTGCAGCTGGTGGATAACAAAGGCCAGCGCTACAACGCCGAAGATGCCGAAGAGATGATTGGCAAACTCACCGGCATGCCTATTCCTCTGAACAGCCTGCGCCAGTGGATTGTCGGCCTGCCTGGCGACGCCACCGACTACAAGCTGGATAGCCAGTATCGCCTGAGCGAACTGAATTACACCCAGAATGGGAAAACCTGGAAGGTGGTCTATAACGGCTATGACAGTAAAACGCAGCCCGCGCTCCCCTCGAATCTGGAGCTCAACAACGGCGACCAGCGTATCAAGCTGAAAATGGATAACTGGATCGTTAAATGATGCGTTTTCCTGCTCCGGCAAAACTGAATCTTTTTTTGTACATTACCGGCCAGCGCGCCGATGGCTATCACACGTTGCAGACGCTGTTTCAGTTTCTTGACTATGGCGACACGCTGACCATCGAACCCCGGACGGACGGCGCGCTGCGGCTGCTTACGCCAGTTAAAGGCGTCCCCGACGAAGAGAACCTGATCGTGCGGGCGGCGCGGCTGCTGATGCAGTATGCCGACCAGCAGGGGCGTCTTCCGGCTGGCAGCGGCGCCGATATCAGCATTGACAAGCGCCTGCCGATGGGCGGCGGGCTGGGGGGCGGTTCCTCCAACGCCGCGACGGTGCTGGTCGCCCTCAATCATCTGTGGGGCTGCGGCCTGAGCGTCGAGGAACTGGCCGGGCTGGGCCTGCGTCTCGGCGCGGACGTACCGGTGTTTATTCGCGGCCATGCGGCGTTTGCCGAAGGCGTCGGCGAGGTGCTCACTCCGGTCGATCCGCCGGAGAAATGGTATCTGGTGGCCCACCCCGGTGTCAGCATCCCCACCCCGGAAATCTTTCGTGACCCGGACCTGCCCAGAAACACCCCGGTGAGGCCGCTGGAAACGTTATTAAATTGTGAATTCAGCAATGATTGCGAGGTTATCGCAAGAAAACGTTTTCGTAAGGTTGATGAGGCGCTTACCTGGCTGTTAGAATACGCGCCGTCGCGCCTGACTGGCACAGGTGCCTGTGTTTTTGCTGAATTTGACACAGAGCCTGCTGCGCGTCAGGTGCTTGAGCAAGCCCCGGCATGGCTCAATGCATTTGTGGCGAAAGGCGTTAACCTCTCCCCTCTGCATGCCGCCCTTGCCGGGCAAGCTGAGTTTCGGTGACAACGTCACCTTGTTCCAGACGTTGCATCGCGCTCTTTAAATACACCGCATGGATAGTATGATGTCTGAACCCGCACATTTACGACCTCTTCTATCCACCACTGGACGCATGCCTGAGGTTCTTCTCGTGCCTGATATGAAGCTTTTTGCTGGTAACGCTACCCCGGAACTAGCACAACGTATTGCCAACCGCCTGTACACTTCTCTCGGCGACGCCGCTGTAGGTCGCTTTAGCGACGGCGAAGTCAGCGTACAAATTAATGAAAATGTACGCGGTGGTGATATTTTCATCATCCAGTCCACTTGTGCCCCAACGAACGACAATCTGATGGAGCTGGTTGTCATGGTTGATGCCCTGCGCCGTGCTTCCGCAGGTCGTATCACCGCCGTTATCCCCTATTTTGGCTATGCTCGTCAGGACCGCCGTGTGCGTTCCGCGCGTGTTCCCATCACCGCTAAAGTTGTCGCGGATTTTCTCTCCAGCGTAGGCGTTGACCGCGTCCTCACCGTTGACCTGCATGCTGAGCAGATCCAGGGCTTCTTCGACGTGCCGGTGGATAACGTATTCGGTAGCCCTATCCTGCTGGAAGATATGCTGCAAAAAGACCTCGATAATCCGATTGTTGTCTCCCCGGATATCGGCGGCGTCGTTCGCGCTCGCGCTATCGCTAAGCTGCTCAACGATACCGACATGGCTATCATTGATAAACGTCGCCCGCGTGCGAACGTTTCTCAGGTTATGCATATCATCGGCGACGTCGCTGACCGCGACTGCGTTATGGTTGATGACATGATCGATACCGGCGGTACGCTGTGTAAAGCGGCTGAAGCGCTGAAAGAACGCGGTGCCAAACGCGTCTTCGCCTATGCGACTCACCCGATCTTCTCAGGCAATGCTATCCAGAACATCAAAAACTCGGTCATCGACGAATTCATCGTTTGCGATACCATTCCGCTGACGCCGGAAATCAAGGCGCTGGAAAAAGTACGCACGCTGACACTGTCTGGCATGCTGGCCGAAGCGATTCGTCGTATCAGCAACGAAGAATCCATCTCCGCCATGTTCGAACATTAATCAGCATCGGCAAAGAAACCCGCTCCGGCGGGTTTTTTTATCGCTGTAATTCATTTGTATGATTTATTAAATTTCGGTATACGTTTTGTGTAACCCATGTTCATTTCAGGGATGAACCACCGTGAAAAGAGTATTTTCTGCCCATATCATGCCATTTAGCGCCATTATTGAAGCCTGCTGGCGAGACCGTTACAGCGTTCCACGGTTTACCCGCGATATCATTGCTGGCATCACCGTCGGCATTATCGCCATTCCGCTGGCGATGGCGCTGGCTATCGGTAGCGGCGTCGCGCCGCAGTATGGCCTTTACACTTCCGCCGTCGCCGGTATCGTTATCGCCCTGACCGGGGGCTCGCGCTACAGCGTTTCCGGCCCGACCGCCGCTTTCGTCGTAATCCTCTACCCGGTGTCACAGCAGTTCGGCCTTGCCGGCCTGCTGGTGGCGACCCTGATGTCAGGGGTTTTCTTAATCCTGTTTGGGCTGGCCCGTTTTGGCCGCCTGATCGAATACATCCCGATTTCCGTTACGCTGGGCTTCACCTCCGGTATCGGTATCACGATCGGCACCATGCAGATTAAAGATTTTCTGGGTCTGCAGGTTGCGCATATGCCGGAACACTATTTGCAGAAGCTGGCGGCGCTGGCGATGGCGCTGCCGACAGTTAATGTCGGCGATGCCGCCATCGCTGTTGTCACCCTGGGCACGCTGATCCTCTGGCCCCGGCTGAGAATCCCCCTACCCGGGCATCTCCCCGCGCTGCTCGCGGGCTGCGCCGTTATGGGGCTGGTCAACCTGGCGGGCGGCGATGTGGCTACCATTGGTTCGCAGTTCCACTATGTGCTGGCTGACGGCAGCCAGGGAAACGGTATACCGCAGCTTTTACCGCAGCTGGTGCTGCCGTGGGATTTACCGGGCGGCGCGTTTACCCTCAGTTGGGACTCCCTGCGCGCCCTTCTCCCGGCGGCCTTCTCGATGGCGATGCTGGGGGCGATTGAGTCGCTGCTCTGCGCCGTTGTGCTGGATGGCATGACCGGCACACGACACAAAGCCAACAGCGAGTTGATAGGGCAAGGGCTGGGCAATATTGTCGCGCCCTTTTTCGGCGGCATTACGGCGACGGCGGCCATTGCCCGCTCCGCCGCTAACGTCCGTGCCGGCGCCACCTCCCCGGTCTCGGCCATCATCCATGCCCTGCTGGTGATTATGGCGCTGCTGGTGCTCGCCCCGCTGCTCTCCTGGCTGCCGCTCTCTGCCATGGCGGCGCTGCTGCTGATGGTGGCCTGGAATATGAGCGAAGCGCATAAAGTGGTGAACCTGCTTCGCCGCGCGCCGAAAGATGACATTATCGTGATGCTTATCTGCATGTCGCTGACGGTGCTGTTCGATATGGTTATCGCCATCAGCGTGGGCATTGTGCTCGCCTCGCTGCTGTTTATGCGCCGTATCGCGCGAATGACGCGTCTGGCCCCGGTTAACGCCGACGTGCCGGAAGATGTGCTGGTGTTGCGCGTTATCGGCCCCCTGTTCTTCGCCGCGGCGGAAGGTCTGTTCAGCGAGCTGGATGGTCGCCTGGCGGGCAAACGGATCGTGGTGTTGAAATGGGATGCGGTGCCGCTGCTGGATGCAGGCGGGCTTGATGCCTTCCAGCGTTTCGTTAACCGCCTGCCGGAAGGCGTTGAGCTGAGAGTGAGCAACCTGGAATTTCAGCCGTTGCGCACCATGGCGCGGGCGGGCGTGAAGCCCATCCCCGGTCGCCTGACCTTCTGGCCTGACCGCGATGCGGCGCTGGCGGATATCTGACGAATCCGGGAGTGAT
>NZ_HE578945.1:925469-935143 GCF_000321045.1 Phytobacter massiliensis JC163 | reverse complement strand
AGTCCCGGGTACACTACGCTTACCCGGGCTACGCCGTTCCATGAATTCCTGTTGGTTTTGTCAGCGCTCTGAACGGTTTCCTGAGGGAAACCGTTTTTTTAACGCAGGAGTGGTTTAGCCGTGGCTGTGCGGATCGCGGCGGCAGCGTTTATCGTAATGACGCACCCACCAGTACTTGTCGCAGACCTTTTCATGGCCGCCAACGCGCGCCCCAGCCAGCCAGAGGACCGCGCCGACAAAAATGCTCAGTACTGCGCCGTGGGCAAAAAATTGCGGCAAATTAAGCTGCGGGAGCTGATTCAGAACGGAATAGCTAACGCCGACCACCATTACCACTAATCCCAACCCCATAAGCACATTACCGAGTAACGAAGCGTTTTTGCGTTTCATGGTGTCACCTCCGGAGCAATGGGTTGATAAGGGAATAACCCTAATACCTGTGAGTAAAGTATAGTCAGCCCGCCCCCCGCCAATTGCGGTTACGATCACATTTACACATATCAGACCCACATAAATTTACAAATAAGTGGCTGAACTGATTGGAATTCTAATTATTCAATCGCGTTACTATCCGCCCTTTGCCGTTTCATTCCGCACAACGTAAACTACACGCCAGAGTTTTCGAGTCAGGAAGAAAAAGTGACGATTAAATTGATTGTCGGGCTGGCAAACCCCGGCGCTGAATATGCCGCCACGCGCCATAACGCCGGTGCATGGTATGTCGATCTGCTGGCCGGGCGTGGGCGCGCCCCGCTGCGAGAAGAGCCTAAATTTTTTGGTTACACCTCACGGCTCACCCTGGCGGGGGAAGATGTCCGACTGCTGGTTCCCACTACCTTTATGAACCTGAGCGGCAAAGCGGTCGCCGCGATGGCCACCTTTTATCGCATCAACCCGGACGAGATCCTCGTGGCGCATGATGAACTCGATCTGCCGCCGGGCGTCGCAAAATTCAAACTGGGCGGCGGACACGGCGGTCACAATGGCTTAAAAGATATCATCAGCAAACTGGGCAATAACCCTAATTTTCACCGTTTGCGCGTGGGTATTGGTCATCCGGGGGATAAAAACAAAGTTGTCGGTTTTGTGCTGGGCAAACCGCCCGCTTCGGAACAGAAACTGATCGATGACGCCATCGACGAAGCGGCGCGCTGCACCGAGCTATGGCTAAAAGAGAGTCTGACAAAAGCGACCAACCGTTTACACGCCTTTAAGGCGCAGTAAGCGCCGCCGCGCGGCATTTTTGCCCCGCACGAAAGCGGTTACGTGTATAATAGGCGAAGTTATTCACATTTATACAATCTGTTTTCTATAACAGATTGATTATCAAGAAATTAAGGTAATTACATCATGGGATTCAAATGCGGTATCGTTGGCCTGCCCAACGTAGGTAAATCCACCCTGTTCAACGCGCTCACCAAAGCAGGTATTGAAGCGGCCAACTTCCCCTTCTGTACTATCGAGCCGAACACCGGTGTCGTACCGATGCCCGATCCGCGTCTGGACAAGCTGGCGGAGATCGTCAAGCCGCAGCGTATTCTGCCAACCACAATGGAGTTCGTGGATATTGCCGGTCTGGTGAAAGGCGCGTCCAAAGGTGAAGGCCTGGGTAACCAGTTCCTGACCAACATCCGTGAAACCGAAGCCATCGGTCACGTGGTTCGCTGCTTTGAAAACGACAATATTATCCACGTGGCGGGTAAAGTGAACCCGGCGGAAGATATTGATGTTATTAATACCGAGCTGGCGCTTGCCGATTTAGACACCTGTGAGCGTGCAATCCATCGCGTGTCGAAAAAAGCAAAAGGCGGCGATAAAGACGCGAAAGCCGAACTGGCCGCGCTGGAAAAATGCCTGCCGCATCTTTCTGAGGCTGGCATGCTGCGCTCGCTGGATTTAACCGACGAAGATAAAGCGGCCATCCGCTATCTGAGCTTCCTGACGCTCAAGCCGACCATGTATATCGCCAACGTTAACGAAGACGGTTTTGAGAACAACCCGTATCTCGACCAGGTTCGTGCCATTGCTGAAAAAGAAGGCTCTGTCGTGGTGCCGGTGTGCGCGGCCGTTGAAGCCGATATCGCGGAGCTGGATGACGAAGAGCGCGATGAGTTTATGGCCGAGCTGGGTCTGGAAGAGCCAGGCCTGAACCGCGTTATTCGTGCCGGTTATTCCCTGCTGAACCTGCAGACCTATTTCACCGCAGGGGTTAAAGAGGTGCGCGCATGGACCATCCCTGTTGGCGCTACCGCTCCGCAGGCGGCGGGTAAAATCCATACCGACTTTGAAAAAGGTTTTATCCGCGCCCAGACTATCGCGTATGAAGATTTCATTACGTATAAAGGCGAGCAGGGTGCCAAAGAAGCGGGCAAGATGCGTGCGGAAGGCAAAGATTACATCGTCAAAGATGGCGATGTAATGAACTTCCTGTTTAACGTCTGAGTCGCTTCTGATGCCTTGAGAGGCTTCACGGCCTCTTTTAAAATCGAATCAGTACATAAAATCCACGCAGCCGCGTGGATTTTTTCTTCATAGAGCCTCAATTGATATTTTCACCGACAGGTCCGAGTACATCGAACTATCTCCGTCAACTTCCTAAAAACCCTGGCTGAAATGGTGCTTATAGCCACATGCAACTACACGTATCCAAAAAAAGAATGCAACGTGAAGTCATATATAAAATAAATGAATACGTAATAATTTATCATTCACATTGAACATTATTTCCTATTTGTAATTACTGCAAATAATTTATGAAGTGATCCGATTCACATTCTTCATGGTTAATTATGTATATGGTGTTTTTAAGCGTTCAATTATCAAAAAGGGATTTAACATGGAAAACATTGAAATCATTTGTAATGTAGAACGTTGGTTGGATAGTAATTTTGTGGATTCATTTGGTATATGCTTAGATGGCCTGGATACCGTCGGCAGCACGAATATTACGGGTGGATCTGCCGTGCTTACTGGTTCTGCCGCAGCGGAGGAGCGTAAAACCGGTAAGGAATTAAGCCTTATTACAGATATTAATGAACTAGCAGAAAAACTTGTTTCCAGTCCTGCAAATTTTGTCACCACAGTAATGGGGATAGCACAAAGTCGTTCGGGATGGAAACCGCTTGAACCTGAAAGTGCAGGCAACGCTGAGAGTTTCAAAAAATATATTGATCAGATACTAAAATTCCCTTTAATGGTTGTAACCAAAACAGATACGACCAATGTGACCTATTCCGAGGGTAATTATGATTCTTTGATCGATAATATAGCCGATATTTACTCAGGCATGAGCGATGGAGATAAAAATTCCGTTAAAGCTGGACTCACATCGCTGGCGAAAAGTTGTATGAGTCGAGTAAATGAAAAGCAAAAGAAAGTCTTATTTACTCAAAGCACAATGTGTGTAAATGATGAAGTGACTGTTTCATTTTACTCCTCAAATGTTGCAATGGAGAAGAAACACGGTAGCGGTAAGAATGCTCCGGCAGATGAATTTAGTTCAGAAGTACAGGTTAGTAGGGTGGAGATTAAATTTAACCGGATGGCGCTAAATAAGAAGATTGCTGAAAAATTATGTTCAATCCTGTTCAAATCAATTGATGACTGGCTCGAAGAGACCACCACCAAGCAAATTGATAAGACAATAGAATTTTGTTTTGGTGGCTAAAGTTTGTGTCTGGAAGCATCTCATCTTCCCCGGTACTCTCCGGGGATTTTTTCTATTGAAATTATGTTATCGCTCATCCCACCCTCACCCGTATCGTTCGGCATAATTCCTTGCTATCTGGATTGCTTTCTCCTGAGTAATCATTGCTGGGCCCCATACCAAACACTCTACGTACTCTTAGCAGACCAATTGTTTCGATCAGAACTGCTTCAAGATAACGTAACAGGTAAGTCTATGAATATGTAGCCAGCGCTGCGTAGTGTTCAAACCCAGAAGTTATTCACCGACATCAGAAGCAATGCAATCAATTATAAGACTGTCATTCTGCCCGCAACCAACCCCCTTTAAACCCTATTCCCCGCTATACGCTAAACCCTAAGCCCTATCCCGCGCGCTTATTCCACGGCATCACCGCCAGCAATTTTGCCATGCCGCACCATCCCGATAGTCCGGCAAACATCAGCCCGGCTCCGACAAAGGCCGGGATAATATAAAACAGCGCCGAGAGAGACGTGCCGGCAAGGGTGCCGCCGAACACTAGCGCGCCGGCTACAATTTGTACCTGTCGCATCAGAGGAAGCGGCTGACGGCGATCGGTGATGACAGGGTAGCCCGCCGCTTTCCAGCCGTTGATGCCGCCCTGCACGATCAGCGCCTTAGCCGGATAGACTGACGCCTGTAGCTGTTGCTGGTTTTTTTCGGTGCGCATGCCGCTCTGGCAGTGAAATATCACCGTATCGGTCTCGCTCAATGCATCGGCACTGAACGCGGCTGCATTGAGGCTTTCAAGCGGCACAGAGCGGGCGGCGGAAATATGTTCCCGTCGCCACTCGTCACTTCCCCGGATATCAACAACCAGCGCGTTTCGTTCGGACAGCGCTTTCGCCTCGGCGGGCGTAATGAAAACAGCGGACATACTAATCTCCCGGACAGTAAATGTGTTTAAGCGTTTGCACGACGGCCAGAATCGCTGCGTTCTTTATGCGATAACGGATGAACCGCGCCTCACGTACCCCTTCTATCAGGCCTTCAGATTTCATCCTGGCAAGATGCTGGGAAGTGGCGGAGGCGCTGAGACCGCTCATTCTGCTCAGCTCTCCGGCTTCGGTACCGGGCTTGTCGATCAATACGCATAAAATCAGCAATCGCTGGGGATGGCTTAGTGTCTTGAGAAGCGCTGCGGCGACCTCCGCCTGCTTCTGGAGTTGGTCCAGTTCGGTCATAAAAATAGTTTAGCATTCTCTAAATTTAGAAAATACTAAACTATCTATGCGCATGTCAACCCTCACCCTCAGCTGCGGGGCCGCCCTCTTTCACTCTTCGCTGAGGATCGTTTTTACCCACTGGCTGAAGGCAACGATACCCGGTCGGTTAAGGTTTTCACGGGGCATAATCAGATCGTATCCACGCCCGGCCGGGATCTCCTGAGCAAAAGGCATCACCAGATCCCCTGCCGCGACGTACTTTTTAATCAGCCGTTTTCTGCCCATCGCCACCCCGCAGCCGCTGACCGCCGCTTCAATGGCCATCTGGCAGTTATTAAAGCTGAGAAAATTCTCTTCCACCGGGAACGGCTGCCGGGTCTGCTGACACCATTCGCGCCATTCAGAAAAAACGTCCTGCGAATCCACAGACTCAGAGGCGTGAATAAAGGGAATGTCTTTTTGCCAGTCGCCGTTCGCGTCAATTTTACTTTTCAACGCGGGCGCGCAAACGGGCACCAGCGCCTCATCGGCAAGCCGCTCACAGTAGAGATCCGGGTAGCGAAGATTACTGTAGTAAATCGCCACGTCTACCCGCTCCAGATTGAAGTCCACCAGCCCGGCCCTGACCCGAAAATTGATATTTAACCCGGGCCAGCGCGCCCTGAATTCAGCCAGACGCGGCACCAGCCACAGAAAAGCAAAGGTGGGGGGAAGCCCTACCGAGAGCTTGCCGCGCAGCCCCTGAACACGAATATCCTCGATTTCGTCAATGATATGTTTCAGCGATAGAGAGAGCACTCTCAACAGGCGTTCGCCCTCGTCGGTGAGCTGTAGCTTTCTGGTGAGGCGTATAAACAACCGGAACCCCAGCAGCGTTTCAAGGTGGCGGATACGCTGACTGACCGCCCCCTGGGTGAGATTGAGCGTTTTTGCCGCCCGGGTAAAGCTCAGATGAAGCGCGGCTATTTCAAACGTATGCAATAGCGCCAGCATGTTTTCCTGCCCTGGCATGGCGATAATCCCCTCTGTTGTTCTTTATGCATTAACTGAGCTAATGCATACCCCTGAAACGATCGTTTGTCCAGCGTCGTCAGTTGCTTTTAAATCCCGGTATCCGCTAAAGCATAAAAAGGAGCATCAGGATGAAAGGTCTGAAGATTGTGGTCATTGGCGCGGGCTCAAGCTATACGCCGGAATTAATGGAAGGGATCATCAAACGTCAGCATGAATTCCCGGTACGTGAACTGTGGCTGGTGGACATTGAAGACGGTCAGGAAAAAATGGCAATCATCGCCGGGCTGACCCGCAGGATGCTGGAAAAGAATGGTCTCGATATTGCCGTTTACGAAACGCTGAACCGCCAGGAAGCGCTGAAAGATGCGGACTTCGTCTGCTCCCAGTTTCGTGCAGGTTGCCTTGACGCCCGCATCAGCGACGAACGTATCTCATTAAAATACAATATGATTGGCCAGGAGACGAATGGCCTTGGCGGGTTCGCCAACGCCTGCCGTACTATTCCTGTCGCCCTGGAGATCGCGGCGGAAATGGAGCAGCTTTGCCCCAACGCATGGCTGCTGAACTTTACCAATCCATCAGGAATGGTCACCGAAGCCATCCTCAAACACAGCAAAGTGCGCACGGTGGGCCTGTGCAACGTGCCGGTGATTATGCAAAAAGGGATCGCCAGCCTGCTGAATGTCAGCGACGTTAATGACTTTATTCTCCAGGTTGCCGGACTTAACCACTTTATCTTTGCACGCCATATCTGGCATGAAGGCCAGGATAAGCTCGCCGCGGTTATCGAGCGCATCGCCGAAGGCGACGATCCGCTGGTTCCACGCAATATCCCGCCGTTTAAATGGCCGAAAGGTTTACTGCAAAAAATGCAAATGATCCCCTGCCCTTATCTGCGCTACTACTACATGAGCGATGACCTGTATCGTCAGGAGCTGGGCGAAGCGCAGGGTGAAGGGACGCGCGGCGAGGTGGTAAAAGAGCTGGAGAAACAGCTGTTTGAAATCTACCGCAATCCGGAGCTGGCGGAAAAACCGAAAGCGCTGGAAGGCCGCGGCGGCCAGTACTATTCCGATGCGGCATGCGAACTGATGAGCGCCATTCATAACGACAAACGGATTATCATGCACGTTAACACGCGTAATAACGGCGCCATCGCAGGCCTGCCCGATAACTGCGCCGTTGAGGTCAGCTCGCTTATCACCCGTTCAGGCCCGGTGCCCCTGAACGTTGAGCCCTTCCCGGAAGATACGCTGCGCCTGATCCAACTGATGAAGAGCTTTGAAGAGTTGACCATTGAAGCGGCGATAACCGGCGACCGTTATACGGCATGGCGCGCGCTGGTTATTAACCCCTTAATTAACAGCGGTAGCGTGCTGGAACAGGCGCTGGCGGAGGTCATCGAGCATAACAAAGCGCTGATGCCTGCTTTTCATAAAAACGCGTAAGCGCTCCTTCCCTGTATAACCCTATAGCGACTGACTGGCTGACGGCCAGGACGTCGCTTATCGCTAATTCAGCGCCTGAATGCTATAACTTTTCGCCTATCGCTTTCATTTATCCGTAGTTGAGCATGAGCCCTTATGTTTAGCCAGCGTCATGACGTTACCCTGCGTCTTCACCAACGCCCTACGCAGAAAGCCCCTGGTAAGTATGAAGTCATTATTGCCGGGCAGGCTTCGGGTATCTATGTTCCAGCCCAGGTGCTGGAAGCCGCCATCGGGGTAAACAGTGCGACACTGCTGCTCTTTCTCACCGACGACGTTCCGTATGAAGAGGCGCTGACCATCGTGCTGGTCAGCCTTGCGACAGGGGTGAAAGAGACGCTATGGCTGGGCGGCCCGTACGTCACCGGGTGGTTTACCGACCTGCGCATAGTTGGGGAGGCGGTAACGTTCAGCTTTATCGGCGATACAACCTGGCGGGTAGAGGTCGCAGACAAGCCCTTTTTCAGGCTGCCCTTCTGCGGCGATCCGCGCGGGATCTGGCGGCCGCCTGCCTGGAAACACTCTCTGTTAGTGTCCGCAGACCCGCCGCCCGCGCGCATGGACGGCACCCGGTAAATTATTTCTCATCTCCGGCGCTTTTTTGCAAATTGTCCCGCCCAATCCCGCCAATAAACGGCAGGCGCAAACGCAGCGGCGTAAAGTCCAGCCCTACGTTCAACCCGAGTAGATTGAGCTCGATCCCTTCCTGTATCCCCAGGGTCAGGCCCGCGACGCCAAATAACGAAAGCTGCACGCCGCGCCCCGATGGCGGCAGGCCTATCGGATTAGAGAGCGCGCGAAAATCTTTGCCTACCGCATTGGCGGGCATATCGAGTTTTAGCGCGGGCACCTCGCGGCCAATATGGGCAATGAACGTGTTGCTGTTCGGGCCGGGCCAGGCGCGGTAGAGGTTGGGCCACGGGTAAGAAGCAATCGCCGCTTCGATTTGCGGGATCATCGTCTCAGCATTGGCCCCGCGAATATCGGCCAGCAGGCGGGGTTTTGCGCCGTACCAGTAGCCATCCGGGGCATTACGGTTATGGCGAACTTTGTTGCCCGCCCCCCAGCTAATCACTTCATAGCGGTGGTATTCCGTCTCACCGGCGCGTTTGAAGATAATCCACGGATGGACGGCTACCACGCCTTTCCAGCCCCATGTTGGCGCGGCATAAACCTGCACCACCGCCTGCTGCCCATTTTGCCGGGGGTCGGGGGCGATACCGGCAGAATCACGTCGGGCAGACCACCACCCCTCCTGGGGCCGGGCGTCACGCTGCGCCAGCGCCTGCGCAACGCTGGCGGCAAGAGAGAGCAAAATTATCGCAAGAAGAGTCAGACAGAAGGTTTTGATGACGAACATGGCGCTCCGTATTTAACTGGCGGGAAGGGTTCCCGCGTCTGGTTAGTGTAGTGGTAAATGGGCCGGCGGCGAAATTAGCGATACGAGCCACTTTCCCCCCTTCGCCTGGAAGATGCCTTGTTTAGCACCTATAACCAAATAAGGTGCAATTTTCGGGCCGTCTTCAGACACCCGAAGAAAAATTAAGTGTGGAGTGGTATGGGTTATCTCGCGTGGACGGCGGCAACAGGCGGCCTGTTATTATTAATGTCATTATCTTACGGCTGGATAAGCCGCGTTCCGGTGCCGGTATTCGGACTCTATCTGCTGGTCGGCATCTGCTGCGGGCCCTGGGTGCTGGATATCCTGCATATCGATATCATCGCCCATGCGCCGTTAATCAGCCGGATAACGGAAATAGCCATGGCGGCCTCGTTGTTTATTACCGGATTAAAAATTCGCCTTCCCCTCACCTCTCCTTACTGGAAGATGGGGCTCAGGCTGGCGCTGCCCGGCATGATACTCACTATTGGCGGTATCATGCTCGCCTCGCATTATCTGATCCATCTCTCATGGTCGCTCTCACTGGCGCTGGCTGCCATCCTGGCCCCCACCGATCCGGTGCTGGCAAGCCTGGTGGCGATAAACGACGCCCGGGATGACGATCAGCTGCGTATCGCCCTCTCAAGCGAGGCTGGCCTCAACGACGGCACGGCCTTGCCCTTTCTGATCCTTGCGCTGGTCTGGCACAAAGCCGGGGGCGCTATTAGCGCGGATGCGTGGCTGGAGTGGTTCAGCATTGATCTGGTGTGGTCGCTTATTGGCGGTCTGGTGATTGGCTTTATCCTCGGCAGGTTGATTGGCCTGCTTGCCACCCGCTCTCGCCATGCGCAGGGCGAAGTCGCCCCCAGCGATTTTGTCGCCCTCTCGCTGATTTGCCTCAGTTTCTCGCTGGCGATGGC
>NZ_HE578945.1:913275-925051 GCF_000321045.1 Phytobacter massiliensis JC163 | reverse complement strand
GCTGATTTGCCTCAGTTTCTCGCTGGCGATGGCGGTCAGCGCCTCCGGTTTCCTTGCCGCCTTTGCCGCGGGCGTCGGCCTGCGCAGCGCCGAAGTCAGCGTGCAGAAACGACACCCGGATAAAAAAGAAGACGACAATCTTCCCGCGGAGATGCAGGTCAACCCCCATCTCCGGCACGCCCTGGAGGAGCGCAATCCCATCAAGTCGGTAGGGCTGGTGATTGGCGACGCCCTCTCGTTTGGCGATACGGTGGAGCGCCTGTTAGCCGCCGTGCTGGTTATCGTGCTGGGGGTAACGCTGGCGCAGCACTGGAACGCCGCCGCTCTGCTGCTGGCGCTGCTGATCTTTGTGGTGATTCGTCCGCTGGCGGTGTTTATTATTTCGTGGCGCTCAGGCACCTCGATGCTGCATCGCGCCAGTCTCGGCTGGCTTGGCATCCGCGGTATCGGCAGCCTTAACTATATCGCTTTTGCGTGGGTTCATGGCCTGAGCGGCGCGAGCGTCAATTTGATGACTGACACCGCCATCACCATTGTGACGCTTAGCGTGCTGGTCCACGGCATTACCGTAACCCCGTTACTTAAGTTCCGCCGTAAAAAGGAGAGCGCTTAGCCCCGGCGCGCAGGCCAGGCGGCAATTTTCTCCCTGCATCCGATCTGGTCTCTATACTTAGTGCGGGAGGAAAAAATGAGAAAACTGTTACGTTCTTTATTCGCCAGTCCCGACCGGCTGCTCCAGGTTATGAGCCACAGCCAGATCGAGGACGCTATTGAAGATGGCGAACGCATTGTTGTCGACGCGGATGGCAATACTTCTGTTAACGTCCACTGCCAGCGCGTGCAGGAGGATTTTAAAAACCACGTTGATGCGTTAAAGAGGGCTTAGATGGGAACGGCAATCTTTATGGTGCTGATGGTGTGCGGCTACTGGTACACCTCTCACGATTTAACCACGCGCTTCAAGTTCAAACGCAGCTTCGGCTGGGATGTCTACTTCCTGGTGGCGCTTTATGGCTGTGTCTTCGTCCTGCAGGGCATTCTTGCCACCGGCTTTTTGTGGCTGTGCCTGCTGCTGGCGTCGGTGGTAATGAACGCCCTGCCGGGCATGTTCGGGACGGAATATCATCACCTGCACATGACCTTTATGAACTGGAGCTTTCTGGGTATCCAGGCGCCGGTAGTGTTCATGCTGGCTTTCGCAGTGGTTTTTTGCCTGTGGCGCTCGAACTGGTCAGGCAGCGCCCGGCTGGATACGCAGGGGCGGCGGGAGCTGTACAAGCATCTCTCCCGCGCCAATGGCGTTGAGGGGCTGATTTACCAGTGCATGGAAAAGGGCGACCTGGCATGGATAACGCTAACGTCCCAGCGTATCTACATTGGGATGATCCACACCGCCACCTTTGACAGCGGCGATGCCAACAACATCGTGCTGATCCCCATGCTGAGCGGCTATCGCGACCGCAAGACGCTGGATCTCCACGTCGAGCATAACTACAGCGCCTGGTACGACACCCATGATATTGACGTTAACGGCGCGCTCGATTTCCGCAAGGTCGTGCTTTTGTCGCAGGTGGAAAGCCTGTCGCTATTCCACCCCGCACAGGTGATGGCGATGGGCATCAACAAAAGCACCCAGGCCTGACGCTTTTTACAACCAGTTATGTCCCGCAGCAGCCTCGCCGCGTTCAGGGCGAGGCGCCTGGGGTACGAGTGACGCCAGGTGCCCGGCCCACAGGCTGGCAATCCACTTAACGCCTTTCGCCGTAAACCGCGCCTGAGACCAGGTATGCCGGTTTTCACCCACGCCGCCGTGAACGGTAAAATAGCCCGCCTGGATATGGTGCTGCGAAGGCATCAGCGCGCCATTGGCACGGTGCATAATGTTGCGCTCCAGCAAAAACTGCCGGAACTCCGGCTCTTTAGCCTTGAGCATTTTGCACAGCTGACGAAAGCCGAGGGCTTCATCAACCTTCACAAAGGCGTCAAAAAATTCCGCCTTGGGGAGCGTGATCGCCAGCTGTTCTTCGGCCCGCTGGCGCTTTTCGTACTGCTCGGCCCAGGCATGGGCGGCGGCGGCCGGGTTAGTAAAGTCGGGCAGGCTGATGCTGCGCTCGCGCTCGCTCCAGCGATCCAGCAGCTCTGCCGTGAAGCCAGGCGAAACGCGCGCCACGGTAAGCAGCGAGTCCCGTTTATTCAGCAGAAACTCCTGCCGCATCTCCCCTTCACGCTCGTAAAGGTTGGTCATTACCGGTTGCGACAGGCGCTGCGTCGTCTCCAGACTTTTTACCATCCGCTTCACTTCACTGTGGGCTATGCCTGTCAATTTTGCGATTTCACGGCTGCTAATAGTAGGCAACCGTTCCTGCGAATTGAGAGTTTCAAAAGGAATTACCATAGGTTTCACCACTCACTAACAACAATTACCGGGTTACTTGCAGAAATAGTATACAACTACCTGTTTAAATATCCAGTAGATTTTTTGAGCGGCTTAAAAACAAAAACGCCGAACCCGACATGCGGATACGGCGTTAAAGAAATGGTGAAAAAACCTGGTGTGGTACAGTTTTTCATCCGCAAGGGCGGAGAGTTAAATGTCGTCCATGGTATGGTCGACGACGATTTCCAGTGTCTTACGCACTACATCGCTCTTCACCACGTCATCGGTATGCTCGATAACATGAATCAGGCTAAGGATAATCGCTTTATTGGTCAGCACCCCGCCGGTGGCGAGGATATCGCGGATCACGCCGCCCAGTACCGCTGACTCTTCCGCCAGCATATCGCCAGCGTTACGAAAATATTCAGAGAGCGCCGAGTCGGGAATACCTGTATAGCTCTGTGTGTCGTTAAACATAATTTGGCTCATTATTGATACCATTGTTGATTATCTTATCGGTCAATGTTTTTTACTGCCGCCTGATTGTTTGCTCTCGCCAAACAGGGGGTAGACATTATCACTGGTATCCTTGTCCCACTCCGGCCTTTCGCCCGGTATGCCTCGCGGCAAAGACGCCAGGTTGTTACTGCTGATTTCAGCAATAACCCGCACCAGCATCTCGCGCCGTCTAACATCCGGCTCCTTGCTCTCCATAACTTTGAGCCTTCTGATAAGCGCCTGAGTACTGATAGGGCCATTTTCTTTAAGGAGCGACAGTACGGCCTCTCCTATAAGTTCATCGGTCAGCTGCTCGATTTCACTACTATTCATAACTACATCTCTGGTTGCCGTGTTCTCCGGCACGGGAGAGACGGCATATAGTCAATTGTCGTTGCGCCGCAGGCCGGGTGGACAGACCCGAATACCTTAGCGGTGCGTCGTCTGATTGACTTACAACAACGTCATTGTGTCGGATCTTAACGATCAAACAACAGGCCAATCAGGGTGTGATAGTGGCTCTCTTCTTCTGCGTCAGCGGCTGTCTCCAGGCGACGCAGCAGTTTTGCGCAAATAGCTTTACGATTCAGGCTACGACCGTCGCTCAGAATCTCCACCACGATCTGGCCTAAGGTTTCCTGTTGTGTCGGCAGAGTGGCCCTGTTGAAATAACGTGCAATGGCATTTGCCGAATCGGGGGTATAGCCGTTCTGACGCATATCTCGTTCCTCTGAATTGCTGTGATGGCTAAAAGTGTTATTAAAGTTATACAACTTTTAAGAGCATGTACATATAAATTGTACAAAATCCTAAGCCAACTAATAGTTAATTTTGTAAAAATCATTTATATCATTAAGTTACAGCTAATATTTTTTTAGAAAAACAGGCGCGCTGCGTTGTACAAGCAGCAGGGGACAGGTCAGAAAATAGCTGTACAAGGTGGTTTTAAGCGCTGCATAAAACGTAAAGAGCGACCATTTTTAAGCCCACAAACATTTGCTATATGAATGCTTTGAAAAGAAAAAAACCGTCCGCAGCAAGACGCGGCGGGCCGCATCTGTTAAGGTGGCTGTTCATTCACCCATCTCCTGGAATTCTCATGCTTACAACCATCATTTACCGCAGCCACATCTGTGAATCTGTGTCAGATCAGGTGCTGCAAGAAATGGTAAACGCAGCGAATACGAAAAATGGCGATGCTGAGGTAACCGGTATCCTGTTATTTAACGGCACCCATTTTTTCCAGCTGCTGGAAGGACCCGAGGAGAATGTCACCGCCATATATCGCCATATCTGTAGAGACAACCGTCACTACAACGTGGTGGAACTGCTGCGCGACTATGCCCCTTCGCGCCGTTTTGGTAAGGCAGGCATGGAGCTTTTTGATTTACGCGATTACGACAGGGATGCGGTGTTGCAAACGGTGCTGGATAAAGGCACCTCCAAGTACCAGCTAATCTATGATGACCGGGCGCTGCAATTTTTCCAGACCTTCGTAGAGGACTGGGAGAAAGAGAACTACTTCGAAATCCCATCGGGTGACAGCTGGGAATTTATCAGCGACGAAAAGGCGGTTAAGCCTGAGCATTCCCTTGCCGATATTTCACCAACCTGCAGCTTCGCCTTCCAGCCGATTATTGACCCGTTTTCGCGTCAGGTGGTGGCGATGGAAGCGCTTATCCGCACCCCGGAAGGGGCTCCGGCTAACATCTGGTTTGAAGGGCTGAGCGGCGATGAGATGTACGAGGCGGACCTTAAAAGCAAAAGCGTGGCCTTTGCGATGGCGAGCGCCCTGCAGCTTGGACGGCAATCCCTGTCGATAAACCTGCTGCCCATGACGCTGGTTAAGATCCCCGACGCAGTTAACTTCTTGCTGTCGGCCATCAAAGCTAACGGGCTGGTTCCCGAGCAGATCATTGTCGAATTTACCGAGAGCGAAGTTATCTCCCAGCTGGAAGAGTTCACCCACGGCGTCAAGCTGCTTAAAGGCGCAGGTATCCGGGTCGCTATCGACCACTTCGGCGCGGGTTTTGCCGGTCTGTTGCTGCTGGCGCAGTTCCAGCCAGACCGCATTAAAATAAACCGCGATCTGATTAAAGACGTGCATAAGAGCGGCTCCCGCCAGGCCATAATCCAGGCCATCATCAAGTGCTGTACCTCACTGGAGATCGCCGTTTCTGCCGTTGGCGTGGAAAAAGCCGAGGAGTGGATGTGGCTGGAATCCGCGGGTATCTCGCAGTTCCAGGGCTATCTCTTTGCCCGCCCCGATTTTGCCGCTATTCCCGCCGTCTCATGGCCGGAAAAACGCGACGACATCTGAATGGCGTGCCGCGCAGCACTGCGCGGCTGCCCCTTTTTACCGGGTTCAGTTTCCTGACCTGTCATTTTTTGCCAAATTTATTGACCTGACGGCGATGAGTTGTACAATAAAAAAATATTTGTACAAGTCGAAATGATTAATTAGCCTTATATAAGGATATAGCGGCTGGTGATGAGGGAGCCCCATGGCCTTTTACACAATAGGCGAAGTCGCCGAACGATGCGGTATCAACCCCGTTACCCTGCGCGCCTGGCAGCGCCGCTACGGCCTGCTGAAACCCCAGCGTAGCGAAGGTGGACACCGCCAGTTCGATGAAGAAGACATCCAGCGCATAGAAGAGATCAAACGCTGGATGGCCAGCGGCGTGCCCGTTGGTAAAGTCAAAGCCCTGTTAGAAGAGAGCCAGCTTGCGGTCTCTGACGGCTGGGCCGCCCTGCAGGAAGAGATGATGTTAGTCCTGCGCCATGCCCGCCCTGACCGTCTTCGTGAAGCTTTAACCCGCCTCGGTCATCAGCACGGCGCGGATATCCTTATCGATCGTATTTTACTGCCGGTTCGCCAGCGCATGAGCCTCGATCAGACCACCGCCCGCGCGATGGCCAGCCTGCTGGATGGCGTGCTGATTGATTACGCAGTCTTACGTATTGCCGGGATACGTCAGAACAGCACAAAAGAGGCGTTGCTGGCGGGATGGGGCAATCAGGATCGTACCCGGCTGTGGCTGGAAGCCTGGCGGCTGGCCGAACGCGGCTGGCATATCGATGTGCTGGCGGAGCCGCTCGAATCCCCGCGTCCTGAACTCTTCCCGGGCCAGCATTTCTTTTTATGGTCTGGAAAAGCACTCACTCACAGCCAGCAGGAACAGCTGTCGCACTGGCACCAGCAGGGTTTTGCCGTCTTCCTTCACCAGGCTTAATATCGCGCCTGGTGTCCCCCTCTCCCCTTTAACCCTTTGTTGCATCTGCCGCCGTGCCGGTCACGTTCGGCGCAAAGCCTACTACGCTTAATACTGTCAATTAAAAGCGCGCCCCAGGGAACGGCAAAATGCGCACTCTCTCTTTTCGACAGTAGTTACTGGAGGCTTGTCATGTGCAGTCAGAGCAATAGTGCGAACCCAATAAGCGAGTCGCCTGCCGCCGCGCCCGAAATGGCGCACGTACGGTTACAGGTCAACGGCGAAACCCACGAACTGAATCTCGATACCCGCACCACGCTGCTTGACGCGTTGCGCGAGCATTTGCACCTTACCGGCAGTAAAAAAGGGTGCGATCACGGCCAGTGCGGCGCTTGCACCACTCTGGTCAACGGCCGCAGAATCAACGCCTGCCTGACGCTCGCCGTCATGCACCAGGATGATGAGATCACCACCATTGAAGGGCTCGGTACGCCGGATAACCTTCACCCCATGCAGGCCGCCTTTGTCAAACACGACGGTTTTCAGTGCGGTTACTGTACCCCCGGTCAGATTTGCTCCTCCGTGGCCATGCTGGAGGAGATTGGCGCGGGCATCCCCAGCTACGTCACCGACGATCTTCTCGCTCCGCCGGGCTTCACCCCGGATGAAGTGCGTGAGCGTATGAGCGGCAATATCTGTCGCTGCGGCGCTTACAACAATATTCTTGCCGCCATCAGCGATGTCGCCGGGGAGGCCAAAGAATGAAAACCTTCACCTATGCGCGCGCCAGCAGCCCCTCCGAGGCGGCGACCCTTGCCGCCGCAAGGCCGGACGCCCGGTTTATCGCCGGGGGCACCAATCTGCTCGACTTAATGAAGCTGGAGATAGAGACGCCAGCCCATCTGATTGACGTGAATGGCCTGGCGCTCGATAAAATCGAGCCTCTCGCCGATGGCGGCCTGCGTATCGGGGCGCTGGTGCGTAACACCGATCTTGCCGCCGATGAACGGGTGCGCCGGGATTATGCCGTGCTCTCTCGCGCGCTGCTGGCAGGGGCCTCCGGGCAACTGCGCAACCGGGCCACCACCGCGGGCAACCTGCTACAGCGTACCCGCTGCCCCTATTTTTACGACACCGACCAGCCCTGTAATAAACGCACCCCCGGCAGCGGCTGCGCTGCCCTGCACGGATACAGCCGTCAGCATGCGGTGGTCGGCGGCAGCGACGCCTGTATCGCCACTCACCCCAGCGATATGGCGGTGGCGATGCGAGTGCTGGATGCGACCATTGAAACGATCGATGCCCAGGGGCAGGCGCGAAAAATTCCCATCGCGGAGTTCTGGCGTCAGCCGGGCGATACCCCGCACCTGGAGACGGTGTTAGCGGAAGGCGAACTGATTGTCGCCGTCACCCTGCCGCCGCCGCAGGGAGGCACCCATATCTACCAGAAGGTCCGCGATCGCGCCTCCTACGCCTTCGCCCTGGTGTCGGTGGCAGCCGTTATCCAGCCGGACGGCAGCGGCAAGGTGGCGCTGGGCGGGGTTGCCCATCAGCCCTGGCGGCGCGACGAGGCGGATGCTGAGCTTATCAACGGCGCGCGTGCCGTCTGCGCCCGCCTGTTCGCCGACGCGCATCCCACGGCGGATAACCGCTACAAACTTCTTCTGGCGGAGCGCACGCTCGCCTCGGTACTGGCGCAAGCGAGGGCATAACCATGAAATTTAATAAACCAGCCAGCGACAATCCTATCGATCGCCAGAAGGTCGTCAGCCAGCCCCGCGATCGTATTGACGGGCCGCTGAAAACCACCGGCACCGCCACCTACGCCTATGAGTGGCACCAGGAAGTGGAAAACGTGGCCTATGGCTTTGTGATTGGCGCGGGGATCGCCAAGGGCACCATCGAGAATATCGACACTGCCGCCGCCCGCCAGGCTCCTGGGGTCTTAACCATACTGACCGCAGAGAATGTCGGCCCGCTGGGCAAGGGTGAAATGAACACCGCCACCCTGCTGGGCGGCCCGACCATTGAACATTATCACCAGGCGATCGCGCTGGTGGTTGCCCAGACGTTTGAGCAGGCGCGGGCGGCGGCGGGACTGGTCAGGGTGGCCTACCGTCGTGAAGCGGGCGATTATTCGCTGGCCGCCGCTAAACCGCACGTCACCACGCCGCCGGAGGATACGCCAGACAGCGTAACCGGTGATTTCGCCACGGCCTTTGCCGCCGCCGAGGTTCAGCTGGACGCGACCTACACCACCCCGGATCAGAGCCATATTGCGATGGAACCCCATGCGTCGATGGCGGCCTGGGAGGGGGAAAAGCTCACCCTCTGGACCTCAAACCAGATGATTGCCTGGTGTCGCAAAGAGCTGGCCGCCACGTTACAGATCGATAAAGAAAACGTGCGCGTCTACTCGCCTTACATCGGCGGCGGCTTCGGCAGCAAACTCTTTTTACGTGCCGACGCGCTGCTCGCGGCGCTGGGCGCGCGGGCGATACAACGGCCGGTTAAAGTGATGCTGCAACGGCCGCTGGTCGCCAATAACACCACCCACCGTCCCGCGACTATTCAGCATATTCGTATCGGTACCGACAGGCAGGGCCGCATCACCGCGATTGCCCATGAAAGCTGGTCTGGCAACCTTCCCGGCGGCACGCCGGAGACGGCGGTACAGCAGACCAACTACCTTTATGCCGGGGCCAACCGCCTTACCGGGCTACGGCTGGCGGAGCTGGACCTGCCGGAGGGGAACGCCATGCGCGCGCCGGGCGAAGCAGCCGGTATGCTGGCGCTGGAGATTGCCATTGACGAAATCGCGGAAAAAGCAGGCATCGATCCGGTAGAGTTCCGCATCCTTAACGACACGCAGGTTGACCCGACCAACCGGGAACGCTTCTTCTCCCGCCGCCAGTTTGTGGCCTGTATGCGCCAGGGCGCCGAGCGATTCGGCTGGTCCCGGCGCTGTGCGACACCCGCGCAGGTGCGCGATGGCCGCTGGCTGGTGGGAATGGGCGTTGCCGCCGGGTTTCGTAACAATATCGTCAGCGAGTCTGCCGCCAGGGTACATCTGGACGCCAACGGCGTAGTAACGGTTGAGACCGATATGACCGATATCGGCACCGGCAGCTATACCATTATCGGCCAGACGGCTGCGGAGATGATGGGCGTGCCGCTGGAGCAGGTGGTGGTGCGGCTTGGCGACTCGGACTTTCCGGTCTCCGCCGGTTCCGGCGGCCAGTGGGGCGCTAACACCTCTACCGCTGGCGTTTACGCCGCCTGCGTTAAACTCCGTGACGCCGTCACGAAAAAGCTGGGCCTCGATGCCGACACGGCGGAGTTCAGCGACGGCAAGGTGATAGCGCAGGGGCGCACCGTCGCACTTGGCGACGCGGCCCGTGACGGCACGCTGACCGCGGAAGACAGCATCGAGTTCGGCGACCTGGATAAACAGTTCCAGCAGTCCACTTTTGCCGGCCATTTTGTCGAGGTCGGGGTGGATATCGCGACCGGAGAAGTGCGGCTGCGGCGAATGCTGGCAGTCTGCGCGGCGGGTCGTATCCTCAATCCGAAAACCGCCCGCAGCCAGGTTATCGGCGCAATGACCATGGGGGCCGGGGCGGCGTTAATGGAGGAGCTGGCCGTCGACACCCGCCAGGGATTTTTCGTCAATCACGATATGGTGGGCTATGAAGTGCCAGTCCACGCGGATATCCCCGACCAGGAGGTGATTTTCCTTGACGATCTCGACCCGGTCTCTTCGCCGATGAAAGCCAAAGGGGTGGGCGAACTGGGGCTGTGCGGCGTCGGGGCCGCCATTGCCAACGCCATCTATAACGCCACCGGCGCGCGGGTACGCGAATACCCGATTACCCTCGATAAGCTGCTGGCGCAACTGCCCGAGCTGGCGTAACGCAGAACCGGGAGCGGCGCGCTAACCGCCCCGCTCCCCTTAAGGATAAACAGCCGTGCTACAACACGTTTCTCGTTATGATACGGTATCAACCCCTCGCCCAGCGATGCGCACAGACGATCCGCTGGCGGTATTACGTTTCGCCGTCGCGGCATACGAAGCCGGTCTGGCGGTGGCGCTGGTGACATTAATCGCGGTACGGGGCGGCTCAGCACGCCCACCCGGCGCGCAGATGGCGGTGCGGGAAGACGGCCTCTGGTGCGGCGTGGTCTCCGGCGGCTGCGTGGAGGCCGCCGCCGCCCATGAAGCGCTGGCGGCAATAGCGGAGGGGCGGGACCGGGAGGTGATTTACGGTCAGGGCTCGCCGTGGATGGATATCGTGCTGCCCTGCGGCGGCGGCATCACCCTCGCTATCCATCCGCTGCGCTCGCTCCAGCCGCTACAGGCGGTGCTGTCCGCGATTGCGCGACGGGAACGGGCGACGCTGCGCTACGCCCGCGCCGGGCAAACGCTCACCTGCCTGCACGGGGAGCGACAGACAGGCCCAAAGGATGCGGCGTTTGATATTGCTTTTCGTCCCTGCCCCCGGCTGGTGATGTTCGGGCGCACCGTCGCCATTGATGTCACAGCCAGAATCGCCAGGGCGGCGGGCTTTGAGGTGGAGATAAGCGACGGCGCACGCCCGGCTGACGCGCAAAGCCAAATCGATCGTGACACGGCGGTGATCCTGCTTTATCACGACCTGCTGCAGGAGGCGCCTCTGTTACGGGCTGCGCTGGACGCGTCGCCGTTTTATATCGGCGCGCTGGGCAGTTATCGCACCCACCAGCAGCGGGTAGCGATGCTCAGGCAACAGGGGTATGACGACGGGCAAATTGCCCGTATTAAAGCGCCGGTAGGCATTTTTCCAAAAGCCCGCGACGCCACGTCGCTGGCGCTGTCGATTCTGGCTGACATCGCGGCCGCCCGGCAGGAGACAGGCTGATGACGCTATTCGCGCCAACGGTCGTCGTACTGGCTGGCGGAAGCGGCACGCGATTTCGTGCCTGCGGCGGTGCAAGCCACAAGCTGGACGCGCTGCTGGCCGGAAAGCCGGTTTTGCAGCATGTGCTTGATACGGTGACCGCCGCCGGACTTCCCTGTCACCTTGTACGCCCGCCAGGAGGTACGGCGGGTATGGGAGACTCCATCGCGCTGGGCGTTAGCGCAACGCCCAACGCCCAGGGGTGGCTGATTCTGCCGGGGGATCTGCCACTTATCAGCAGCGGCACCTTACGCGCGGTGGCGCAGGCGCTACAGGAAGCGCCGATCGTGGTGCCTTATTACGCTGAGCGCCGCGGCCACCCGGTCGGGTTTTGCCGGGACTATTTTGCGGCGCTGGCCGCGCTGAAAGGCGACAGCGGCGCGGCGGGGCTGGTACAGGCCGCCCGTGACCAGGGGCGCGTGCGCGACCTGGCCCTTGAGGATGCAGGCATTACCTGCGACGTGGATACCCCGGCCGACCTGCGCCGGGCTGCCACCCTGCTAAAGGCAAATCCCCCATCACAAGCCTGACAGGGGCACCGCGGCTGATGGCAACCGCCGTCACGGTCGCCGCCATCAAAAGTATGTTGTAACTAAACGCGGTAATTACCGCCGCTATCCTGCGTCCCGGTAAGCTGTTGTAGCTCACGGGCGTCATGGCTGCAAAACAGGGTCATCTCCGGCTGCGCGCAGGAGAGTTCACGCAGCCGCTGCTGGTTGCGTCGTCTGGCATTGTTTATCCATCGCCAT
>NZ_HE578945.1:886729-912583 GCF_000321045.1 Phytobacter massiliensis JC163 | reverse complement strand
GCATTCGCCCCGGGCGCGACCGGGTGCGCGACGATATCCCGGCGCTGCTGTTTGATCGCCTGCGTGTTGATATCAAGACGGCGGTCGCGGTCGGCGAGCAGCGCCGGGTCAAGCTGGCCTTCGCCCGTAAAGCCCATCATCAACGCCGGGATGCCAAGCGGCAGCGTTTTATCGCGGTCGGTGTGCCAGGTATGCCAGGTTTTGCCGTAGGTGTTGACGATTTTGCCCATCAACGCCTTATCCGCCAGCGCGGGCAGTCCCGGCGCAACGAGGCTGCCGGACTTCACCTCATACTGGTGGCTGTGCCAGAGTTTTTTCTCCTCCGGCGGCAGGGTGTTAAACAGCCGCTCGCTGATGATGTACTCCACGCCCATCAGCCGGGCATCTTTGGTATTGCCGTCATAGATGATCGCCTGCATGACGTCTTCGTTTAATACAGTGACGTAATGATGGGCCTCCATCTGGCCGTTTTTATCGCCGCTGTAGAAGTGAAAACCATCCAGATAAGCGCTGATAGCATCGATGGGCGGGCGCGACTGTAGCACCTCCGCGCCGGTTTCGAGGGTGCGCATTTTAGCGGATGTCTTTTCGCCGGGCAGCGGGGCCTGTGGCGGCGAATTGCCGCCGCCGCAGGCGCTGAGGAGGAGAGTTGCAACAAGCAGAGGTAAAGGTTTCATTCCATCTCCATTTTTTGTGGGATGTAATGAACATAGTGCATTTACGCACTTCCGGCCCTTTTTAGGCGGCTTATCAATAAGAAGCGCAGCGGCAGACGCGGCCTTACGTCTCCTCGTCTAACCGCTGGCGACGCCGTAACCCCGGGAACCATTTCATCCATAGCGCCACCACCACCAGCGTACCGATGCCGCCAATCGCCGCCGCAGGCACCGCCCCCAGCCAGGCGGCCAGCATGCCGGATTCAAATTCGCCCAGCTGGTTAGAGGTATTGATAAAGATTGAATTGACGGCGTTGACCCGCCCGCGCATCTCGTCCGGCGTATCAAGCTGCACCAGCGACCCGCGCACCACCATGCTGACCATATCAAAGCCCCCCAGCGCGAACAGGGCTAACAACGAGAGCCACATCCACTGCGAGAAGGCGAAGACAATAGTCGCCACGCCAAACCCCGCCACGCACATAAACATGATCATCCCAACGTTACGTTGTAACGCACGATGGCTCAGCCAGAAGCCCACCAGCAGTGCGCCGACCGCTGGCGCGCTGCGCAGCAGCCCCAGCCCTACCGGGCCGGTATGCAAAACATCGTGAGCGAAGATGGGCAGCAGCGCCGTTGCGCCGCCAAGCAGCACGGCGAACAGATCGAGGGAGATAACGCCCAGCACGTCGGGCCGCTGGCGAATGAAATTAACCCCGGCGAAGAGCGTTTTCAGCGTTGCCGGAGTCCGCGACGGCGGCGCCTGTTGATAGCGTAGCGTCAGCACCAGCAGCAGCGAAAGCAGATAGAGCCCGGCAGTCACGGTATAAACGATATCCGCGCCAGCGGCATACAGAAAGCCGCCCAGCGCCGGGCCGACAATCTGCGCCGCCTGGCCGGAGACGGCATTGGCTGCCGTGGCGCGCGGCAATATGGAGAGCGGCACCAGCGCCGGCAGCATAGAGATCATCGCCGGTGACTCGATGGTCTTCGCCAAGGAGATAACAAAGATCAGCGTCAGCATCACCCCAACGCTGGCCTCCCCGCGCCAGGTCAGCCAGGCCAGCAACGCAATCGCCACCCACTCGCATATCTGGCCGAGCATGACCACCCGGCGGCGGTCGAACTGGTCGGCAATATGGCCCGCGGGCAGCGCCAGCACTACCGAAGGAAAAAACTGTACCAGCCCGATCATTCCCAGCCAGAAGGCGCTATGGGTCTGGGCATAGATTTGCCAGCCGACAATAATCGACAGCATCTGGAAACCGAAGCTGGAACTGGTACGCGCCAGCCAGAAGGAGACAAACGCGCGATGCGCTAATAAGCGGCCATCCTGGCCGGATAATACAGGTGCCATTATTTACCCCAAACAAGCCAAAAATCACCGCACTCAGTGCCCGCCCGACGGCGGCGCGGCCGGCGCGCCGGCGTGCACAAACGGCGGTCTGGCAAACCAGATAACCACAATGAGTGCCATAAACATCCAGCCGACCAGCCAGAAGTAATCAATCGTCGACAGCATATACGCCTGCTGTTCGATCGTTCTGTCTACCGCCGCCAGATGCTGCTGCGTCGCCCCGCCCATTTTATGCAGGTAGTCGGTGGCAACCGGGTTCCATACCGAGACGTTCTCCGTCAGGCTGGCGTGATGGTAAACCTCCCGGCGCGACCAGATCCAGGTCGCCAGCGACGAGGAAAAAGAACCGCCCAGTACGCGAAAGAAGGTTGCCAGACCAGAGCCTTCGGCCACTTCCGCGCCGTGCAGGTTGGACAGCACAATGGTGGTAAGAGGCATAAAGAAAAAGGCCACGCCGATGCCCATAAACATCTGCACCGCGGCAATGGTAAGAAAATCGACGTCGGTAGTGAACCGGGTGCGCATCAGGCAGGCGGCGCCCATGGTCAAAAATGAGATGGTTGTCAGCAGGCGCAGGTCAAATTTGCTGGCGTAGCGGCCAATGATCGGCGTCAGCACCAGCGGCAAAAAGCCCATCGGCGCGGCAGCCAGCCCGGCCCAGATGGCGGTATACCCCATTTGAGTTTGCAGCCACTGGGGCAGAATAATATTGATCGCGAAAAAGGCCGCGTAGCCCAGCATCAGCGCGGCGGTGCCGATGGCGAAGTTGCGGTCGGTAAACAGACGCAGGTTCACAATGGGATGGCGTTCGCCCAGCTCCCAGATAACAAACGACACCAGCGCAATCGCCGACATCAGCGACATCGCCATGATTTCAGTGGAGGCGAACCAGTCAAGATCGTTGCCCTTGTCCAGCACCACCTGCAATAACCCAACGCCCAACACCAGCAGCGCAATACCTATGTAGTCAACCGGGCCGTGGGATGTGGTCTCCTCCCGCTCACGCAGCTGCCCCCAGACCACGATGGCGGCAAATATCCCGATGGGCACATTGATATAGAAAATCCACGGCCACGAATAGTTATCCGTAATCCAGCCGCCGGTAATCGGCCCGACGATCGGGGCCACCACCGTCACCATCGACAGCAGGGAGAGCGCCATTCCGCGCTTGCTGCCGGGAAATATCACCAATAGCAGCGTCTGGCACATGGGGAACATCGGCCCGGCGAAAAAGCCCTGCAGCGCGCGGAAGATAATCAGCTCCGTCATGCTATGGGCGAGACCGCAGAGAAATGAGGTAAGAGTAAAGAGCGCCACCGAGCCGACAAACAGCTTAAGCTGGCCGAAACGGCGGGTAAACCAGCCGGTAAGCGGCAGCGCAATGGCGTTACAGACCGCAAACGAAGTAATGACCCACGTGCCCTGCTCGGCGCTGACCGCAAGGTTACCAGCGATGGTCGGCAGCGCCACGTTCGCGATGGTGGTATCCAGCACCTGCATAAAAGTCGCCAGCGACAGCGCGATAGTAGCAAGCAGCACGCTGGGTGGCGTAAACGCCGCCTTATCTTGCATAGCGTTCTCTCTTAGCGCGCGGTTGCGCGCGCAGCGGCTGGCTGGCCATTGTCATGAAGGATCTTCGCCACCACCTGGTCGGCCTGGTCGAGGGCGTTCTGGTAGACATCGGTGGTAAAGCGCGGCTGAGCGACGGTCTGTTGCGGCAGCAGTTGGCCGTCGGCGTCACGAATATCCACCCGGGCGAACATCGACAGACCAATACGCAGCGGATGTTTATCCATATCATGCGGATCGAGGGTGATACGCACCGGCAGGCGCTGGACAATCTTGATCCAGTTGCCGCTGGCATTCTGCGCCGGAAGCAGCGAGAAGGCGCTACCGGTGCCGATGCCCAGGCTTTCGATAGTGCCGTGATACTCCACATCGTCGCCATAGAGATCCGCCGTCAGGGTCACTTTTTGCCCCAGCCGCATGGTGTTCATCTGGCTCTCTTTAAAATTCGCCTCCACCCACACCTGGTCCAGCGGCACAATGGATAACAGCGTGGTGCCGGAATCCACCCGCATGCCTAGCTGCACGGCGCGTTTGGCGATAAAGCCGCTTACCGGCGCGACAATCGTGCTGCGGGCGTTATCCAGATAGCGCTGGCGAAAGGTCGCCACGGCGCTTTTGATCTCGGGATGGTTATCGATAACGGTGTCATCCACCATCGCCTGGTTGGTGCGCAACGCCTGCTGGGCAGCGGCAAGGTCGCTTTCGGCAGACGTGACAGCGTCACGATAGTGGGCCAGATCCTCAGCGGCAATCGCCCCGGTTGAGAAGATTTTCTGCCGACGAGCATAGTCGCTGCGGGCGGTTTGTAGCGTTACCGCTCGCGCCGCGACCTGCGCCCGGTAGTTATCGGCGGTGCTGTACAGCCCCCGCACCTGACGCACGGTACTTGCCAGTTCGGCCTCCGCCTGCTGCAGGGCGATTTGCGTGTCGCTGGGATCAAGCAGCACCAGCGGCTGCCCTTTCTCCACGAAATCTCCCTCGTCCGCGCTGACCTGCGTGACCGTACCGGCGATTTGCGGCGTCAGGGTGACCAGATTACCGCTGACGTAGGCGTCATCGGTGGTTTCATAATAGCGGGCATAAAGCAGATACCATGCCAGGCAGCCTGCGGCTATCAGCAACAGAACAACAAACAGAATAGCGAAATTGCGTTTGCGCTTGCCGGGCGCGCGTTCGGGTTGTGCAGATGAGTTTTGCATCCTGATTCGACCTTATCTAAGACAGCTTAGCGATGTGGTGCGGTTATCTCGTCCGGCAGCATTTTAATCAGCAGCGCGGTCAGTTCGCGGGATTCGTCGGGCGTCAGGCGGGCCGTAAGCGTGCCCAGGATAGAGGCCAGCGCCTCGTCCTGAAAGCGGTCGCAGATTTTCCGCCCTTTCTCCGTCAGCGCCAGCACAATCTGGCGCTTATCGTCAGGATGCGGCGAGCGCACGATAAGATCGCCCTTCGCCATCCTGTTAAGCATCCGGCTCATTGCCCCGGCATCCATCACCAGGTTTTTGCTCACCTCCAGCGGGCTGGTAAAGCCTTTGTATATGCTAATGAGCACCTTGAACTGCGCGGCAGTGATCCCGGCGCCGCAAAAATAGCCAGCGATAAGCTGGTCTTTAAACTGGCTGGCCAGGTGAATCAGCAGTGCAAGGTGAAGTCTGGAATTCGGAATATCCACAGCGGCGCTCATGTTATTCACACGGTAAATAATTGCATATGAAATTACTGACGAGGCAAATATTTGTCAACGTAATGTCAATGTTATGGCACAAATCTCCAACTGCGTGTTGTTAGACGGCTGTTAATGAAAGGTTTACCCGCTTTAGATCAAGGACTAACGCCACCAGCCGCGTCATTATGCCGGGTAAACGTGCAGAGCGGGCCGCTAACGACGCCTGCCATGTTTCAGTTTTGTTAAAAGGAATTAGCTATCAAATCTGTAGATTTATTTAAGTATCTCTAACTGAACGCGCTGTATATCGTAACGACATCCGCCACTAATGGAGCTACCCATGAGCATGTCAGACGACCCGAAGCACGCCGCCGCCGGCAAGTGCCCTTTCCACGACGCACAGAACTCACCCCGTCCCGTGGTCACCAGCAACCGTGACTGGTGGCCGAATCAACTCCGCGTTGACCTGCTTAACCAGCACTCCAGCCGTTCTAATCCGCTGGGGGAAAATTTTAACTATCGTGAAGCGTTTAAACAGCTCGACTATGCCCAGCTGAAAGCCGATATCCGCGGCGTGCTGACGGACTCGCAGTCGTGGTGGCCTGCCGACTGGGGCAGCTATATCGGCCTGTTTATTCGTATGGCGTGGCACAGCGCCGGGACCTATCGCACCGTTGACGGGCGCGGCGGTTCCGGGCGTGGCCAGCAGCGTTTCGCCCCGCTCAACTCGTGGCCGGATAACGTCAGTCTTGATAAAGCGCGCCGCCTGCTATGGCCGGTGAAGCAAAAACACGGGCAGAAAATCTCCTGGGCTGATCTGTTTATTCTGGCAGGCAACGTCGCGCTGGAAAATTCGGGCTTCCGCACCTTTGGCTTTGGCGCCGGGCGTGAAGACGTCTGGGAGCCGGATCTGGATGTGGACTGGGGGAACGAAAAAGAGTGGCTGAGCCACCGTCACCCGGAAAGCCTGGCGCAGGCCGCCATCGGCGCAACCGAGATGGGGCTGATTTACGTCAACCCGGAAGGCCCTAACGCCAGCGGCGAGCCGGTCTCCGCCGGGGCGGCCATTCGCGCTACCTTTGGCAATATGGGCATGAATGATGAAGAGATTGTGGCGCTGATTGCGGGCGGCCATACGCTGGGTAAAACCCACGGCGCGGCCTCGCCGGACCACGTTGGGCCGGAACCTGAAGCCGCGCCGATCGAAGCCCAGGGCTTCGGCTGGCAGAGCAGTTACGGCGGCGGCGCGGGCGCGGATGCTATTACCTCCGGGCTGGAGGTGGTCTGGACCCAGACGCCGACCCAGTGGAGCCACTACTTCTTCGAGAACCTGTTTAAGTACGAATGGGTGCAGACCCGCAGCCCCGGCGGCGCGATTCAGTTCGAGGCAAAAGACGCGCCGGAGATCGTTCCCGATCCGTTTAACCCGGAGAAAAAGCGCAAGCCCACGATGCTGGTCACCGATCTGACGCTGCGTTTCGACCCGGAGTTCGAGAAAACTTCGCGCCGTTTCTTAAACGATCCGCAGGCGTTTAACGAAGCGTTCGCCCGGGCGTGGTTTAAGCTGACCCACCGCGACATGGGGCCAAAATCCCGCTATATCGGGCCGGAAGTGCCGAAAGAGGATCTGATCTGGCAGGATCCGCTGCCGGTAGCGGTGCACAGTCCGACCGATCTTGATATTGCCAGCCTGAAGACGGCCATCGCCGGGTCCGGGCTGTCGGTGAGCGAACTGGTCTCCGTGGCCTGGGCATCCGCCTCAACGTTCCGCGGCGGCGACAAGCGCGGCGGCGCGAACGGCGCGCGTCTGGCGCTCGCCCCGCAAAACGGCTGGGAAGTGAACGCCACGGCAGTGAAAGTGCTGCCGGTGCTGCAAAACATTCAGCAGGCGTCAGGTAAGGCGTCGCTGGCCGATGTTATCGTCCTGGCCGGTTGTGTGGGTATTGAGCTGGCGGCGGCAGACGCCGGGGTACAAATCACCGTGCCCTTCTCACCACCCCGCGTGGATGCGCGACAGGACCAGACCGATGTCGCCTCGTTCAGCGATATGCAGCCACTGGCCGACGGCTTCCGTAACTATCGCCGCGTCGCGGATGAGTTGTCGACAGAAACGCTGCTTATCGATAAAGCCCAGCAGCTTACGCTGACCGCGCCGGAGATGACCGCGCTTATCGGCGGCCTCCGCGTGCTGGGGGCCAACTACGACGGTAGCCAGGACGGCGTCTTTACCGACCGGGTGGGCGTATTGAGCAATGACTTCTTCGTCAACCTGCTGGATATGCGCACCGCCTGGAAACCGGTGGATGGGCAGGCGGAACGCTTTGAGGGCCGCGACCGCCAGAGCGGCGAGCTGCGCTATACCGCTACCCGCGTCGATCTGGTGTTTGGTTCCAACTCGATACTGCGCGCGCTGGCGGAAGTCTATGCCAGCGACGATGCGAAAGAGAAGTTCGTCAATGACTTCGTCGCCGCGTGGACGAAAGTGATGAATCTGGACCGTTTCGACCTGCTGTAAAACAGGCCCGGCGAGGCGACTCGCCGGGTTTACCCCCCGCCTGCCGGTTACATCAGGCGATAAACGGCGCCACGCCCTCCTGCGGGAAGTAGTTCACATCGCAGATATGAACGCCACACAGCGACTCGTCCAGCGTGAAATCAGAGAACGGAAACAGCGCCTTATGCCCGCTGCCCCATGTTTGCGCATTGATAATAAATACCGCATTTTGTTTCGCTGAATATATCGCATTGCGCCAGCGAAACGCTTCATGGGTGGATTTAAATGTTGGCGTTGCCGGTTCGATTTCCAGCGCTTTTACCGCGCAGTTTTCAAATATATCTTCCGGGTATTCAAATGCGTGAAATATAATCAGCACATCATCCAGCTCCGGGTTATAAAAAATATGCCCGTGAAAGAGATTATTTCGCGCCAGCAGATCGCTGCGTTCAAATTCTGAGGCGGCCTGTTTCATTGCTTCAAAGAGTTCGGTACAGAAGGTGGTTAATTCACGGTGGCGATAAAATAGCCGCTGGCGTCGGCTGGCCCACTGGCTGGTTTTCAGGTCGTGATGATGGAATTTTCGCTGGTACGTAGACTCGCTGTCTATCGCCGCTTCGCACTCGGCGAGAGTGGAGCCCAACGTCTGCAACGCTTCCGGGAGCTGTGGCGAATGAAGTTTGCGTAGTATATCGGGGACATGAAGCGTCAGGTTTATCCGCTTCACGTTTTCATTTGTTTCTGTGACACTCAGTAAATCTTGCAGCACAGTGACAATGCTCATAAATAACACCTTGCTCAACTAAGTTAACCTTACGCCGGGTTAGCGCACCGTGAACAAACGGACCGATGAGTATTTACTTTGCCAAAAGCCAGGCTCTCCTGAGATTTCAAAAGGAATTAACAATATTGACTGAATGCAGCCATCGCCCGCGGAATTATTTATTTGTCAGACATTACGAATTACCGATAAAAAACACTCCCTCATTCTTTTGCCGTTATTTTTAATTCTAAGATGGGCTTTTACCCAGGCGCATTCCTTGATCGTCATCATAATTTGCAGCAATTTAGCGGCTGGCGGGGTTGCCTTTTGCAGAATGATCTATCAGGTGAATACTTAACCACACAACATTCATCCTATCGATCGGATTATCCCTCAAAACGGAAATATCTTACAACCGCCTCACGCCCCTACACTCCCCCGCTTCTTATGCCAGGCTTAAGGCAATAAACAACAGTCACTGACTTTCGGGAGGATAAGCATGACCCAGCCATCGACACTCACCGGCGAGGAACTTCATCTGCTCGACCGCTACTGGCGCGCGGCCAACTACCTTTCTGTGGGGCAAATTTATCTGATGGACAACCCCCTGCTGCGCGAACCCTTGCGCCCGGAGCATATCAAGCCGCGCCTGCTGGGCCACTGGGGCACCACGCCGGGGCTGAATTTTGTCTATGCCCATCTCAACCGGGCCATACGCCAGCGTGACCTGAATATTCTGTATGTCTGCGGGCCGGGCCACGGCGGGCCGGGGATGGTGGCGAACACCTGGCTTGAGGGCAGCTACAGCGAAATCTATCCGCAGGTCCCTGAGGACGCGGCGGGTATGCAGAAATTATTTAAGCAGTTCTCGTTTCCCGGCGGGATTCCCAGCCATGCGGCACCGGAAACCCCAGGCTCCATTAACGAAGGGGGCGAGCTGGGCTACTCTCTCTCCCACGCGTTCGGCGCGGTGTTCGATAACCCCGACCTCATTGCCGCCTGCGTGATTGGCGACGGCGAGGCGGAGACCGGCCCGCTGGCCTCCAGCTGGCACGGCATTAAATTCTTAAATGCCGCGCGTGACGGCGCGGTACTGCCCATCCTCCACCTGAACGGTTACAAAATCGCTAACCCCACGCTTCTTGGCCGTGCCAGCGACGAGAGCCTGTTTCAGCTCTTTAACGGCTACGGCTATGAACCGCTGCTGGTCAGCGGCCACGAGCCGGAAGATATGCACCAGCAGATGGCGCAGGCGCTCGATAACGCGCTGGATAAAATCCATCACTACCAGCAGCAGGCGCGCGGTGGCGCACAGACAGACGATCTGCCCCGCTGGCCGATGATCGTTTTACGCAGCCCCAAAGGCTGGACCGGCCCGCAGACGGTAGACGGCAAAAAGGTGGAAGATTTCTGGCGCGCCCACCAGGTGCCGGTTTCGGCCTGCCGGGAAAACGATGAGCACCGGGCCATTCTGGAGCGCTGGATGCGCAGCTATCACCCCGAAGACCTGTTTGATGAACAGGGGCGGCTCAAGGCAGAACTGCGCGCCCTCGCCCCGCAGGGTGATAAGCGGATGGGGGCGCTTCCCTGGGCTAACGGCGGCAGGCTGCGCCGTGAACTCGATACCCCGCCGATTGCGGATTATGCCGTTGACGTTAAAAACCCGGGAGAAACCCTTGCGGAGTCCACCCGCGCGCTCGGCGCCTGGCTGGCGGGCATTATGCAGCGCAACCAGGATAATTTCCGCCTGTTTGGCCCGGATGAGACCGCCTCAAACCGCCTTGGCAACGTGTTTGATGTCACCAGCCGGACGTGGCAGGAGCCCATCAAGCCGTATGATGAACAGCTCGCCCCCGATGGGCGGGTTATGGAAATTCTCAGCGAACATCAGTGTCAGGGCTGGCTCGAAGGCTATCTGCTGACCGGGCGACACGGCCTGTTTAACTGCTACGAGGCGTTTATTCATATTGTCGACTCCATGTTCAACCAGCATGCCAAGTGGCTCAAGGTGACGCGCGCCCTGCCCTGGCGCGAGCCGATTGCCTCCCTTAACTATCTGCTCTCGTCGCACGTCTGGCGGCAGGATCACAACGGCTACAGCCATCAGGACCCCGGTTTTATTGACCATGTGGCCAATAAAAAGGCCGATATCGTGCGTATCTATCTGCCGCCGGACGCCAACACCCTGCTGTGGGTCGCCGAGCATTGCCTGAAAACCTGGGATCGCATCAACGTGATTGTCGCAGGCAAACAGCCGGAGCCGCAGTGGCTGACGCTGGATGCGGCGGCTAAGCACTGCGAGCGCGGGCTGGGCATCTGGCGCTGGGCCGGTAACGTGCAGGAGGGGGAAAGCCCGGATGTGGTCATGGCCTGCGCGGGCGACGTGCCGACAATGGAGACGATGGCGGCGGTGGACTTACTGCGGGAATATCTGCCTGACCTGCGCGTTCAGGTGGTGAACGTGGTGGATCTGATGGCGTTGCAGACCAAAGAGCAGCACCCGCACGGGCTGAGCGATGAGGATTTCGATGCCATCTTTACCACCGACAAGCCGGTGATTTTCGCCTTCCACGGTTACCCCAGCCTGATTCATCGCCTGACCTACATGCGTAATAATCACCGTAACTTCCACGTGCGTGGGTTTATGGAGGAAGGGACGACCACCACCCCGTTCGATATGACGGTGATGAACGAACTGGACCGTTTCCATCTGGCGCAGGAGGCGATTTTACGCGTGCCGTCTTTGCAGGGGAAAGCGGATGATATTCTCGACACCTTGCAGGAGAAGATCGCCGATCATCACCGCTACGTGCGTGAATATGGTGAAGACCTGCCGGAAGTTCGCAACTGGAAATGGCCGTCGCAGCAGGACGGGGAGAATATCCCGGAATAAGGCAGTAGCCCGGCGCGCGAATGCCGCCGGGCCGAACGTTATGCCGTCATTTGCAGGCAGGCCTGGGCGCATTCGCGGCAGGCCTGAGCACATTGCTGGCAATGTTCATGCTGGTGTTTCCCGCACTCCTCGGCGCAGGCGCGACAGATGTCGACGCACAGGCGGCAGATGGAAACAATGTAGTCGCTTTCCAGTGAAAGAAATTGTGCCGTCAGGCGACAAATTGACGAGCACTGCACATCCAGCTTGATGCAGGCACGCATCATATCCAGCTGTTCTTCATTAAAGCAACTCGCCGCACAGTGTTCGCAGGCGATGGCGCAGCGGTAACATGCATCGATACACGCCTGATGTTCTGCTTGCATACTTATTCTCCTCATTTTTGTGAGTTGAATTGTTAAGTCTGCACAGAATTCGCCATTTTGCGAACCGGAAGCGCTTATTGCTCTCCCGATGCCAGTCTCTCCGCCCAGCAGGCCGCGCTGGCGCGTACAGTATTGCGCCCGGCATGTTTCGCCTCGTAAAGCGCATCATCCGCCGCCTGAATCAGCTGGCCGTAATCGCTGTGAAGGCGCTGGTTCAGGCTCGCCACCCCAATGCTGACGCTGACCACCGAGCCCGGCGCGCTGGCATGAGGCAGCGCCAGCGTCTGCACGCTGGCACGCAGCCTCTCTGCCATCTCCAGCGCATCCATAAGGGGTATGTGCGGCAGCAGCGCGCAAAACTCCTCGCCGCCATAGCGGAACAGTACGGCGTCCTTGCCCGAAAGCGCGTTGCGCATCGCTGACGCCACCTGTTTGAGGCAGATATCCCCCTGCTGGTGACCGTAGCGATCGTTGTAGCGTTTAAAAAAATCCACGTCGATAAGCAACAACGACAGCGACGCGTTACTGCGCTTGCTGTCGCGCCATGCTTTCTCGATGCAGAGATCGAAATAGCGACGGTTGCCCACGCCGGTCAGGCCGTCCGACAGCGACTGTGACAGCAAAACATGGGCCTGCTCGCGCAGTAACGACTCGCGGCGCACCGCCATGCTGACATCGACAATCTGGATAAGGCAGTAGCGCTCGCCCTCACCCAGCGGCACGATGGTGACGGCCTGGCTCAGGCGCGTCTCCGGCTGCGAAGGATCGGCAAAGAGCGGAAACGGCGAACGGTGCAGCGACTGCGACAGCAGCGCCGGCAGGTTATGGCAGACCGCCTGCTGAATCGCCACGCCCACCCGATGATGGCGCAGGTCGGGAAAAAGGCGGAAGAAATCCTCCCCGATAGCCTCGCTCGCCGGACGTCCTGTATGGGCTTCTAACCATGCGTTCCACAGCGTTACCCTGTAGCGCGCATCGACAACGATCACCCCCACGCTGAGGGCGGAGAAAGCATCCAGTAACAGTTTGTCGTTCATGGTATTACAGCCCGTCGGCAGCAAAGCCTGATTCGATACGCGCAATGTACAGCCGGACCTGCTCACGCAGATCGCGCAGCGCTGACATATCAAGGATAAAGGCGAGATAGCCTTCTATCTGCTGGCGCTCCAGGGAAAAATCGATGCGCAGCATCAGCACCGAAGGGTCGCCCTTATCACGACCGGGGTTGAGGATCTCTTCGCTGCTGCCGACGCGAAACACCGGCAGCGATCCGTGAAGCTCTTTCTGGAACATATTCGCCAGCGTGCCGACACAGGCATTAAGCACGATATTACCGATTTCGCTCATCGCTTCGCGCTCCATCTCCCCCAGTTCATGGGCAGGCACCAGATCGCCCACCATCATGCGAACAATTTCAAAGCTGGCGGTCTCCGGGAACATCAGAATCGCTTCAGTGGCATAAGCGCCTTTGTATTGCTGGCTGATGCCGCATAAAGACAGGCCCGCGCCCAGTTCGTCCGCCGCCTCAGAACGGGTGGTAATACGAATCGACGGCACCGACATCCGCACCTCTTCATTGACGATATCGCTCATCGCCGCCGCCGCATGGCCAACGCCGATGTTAAATATCTCCATCAGGCTGTCCGCCTCAAGGTCGCTCATTGCGAAGGTATCGATCATACGTTCGACTCCAGGCCGCTTAACATCGCATGGATCTGCGGCTCTTTAATCGGCTTAGCGAGGAAGCCCAGCCCCAGCCGATCGGCCTGGGCCTGTACCGAATGTTGCACGTTGGCGGTCAGCAGCACGATATGCGCATCGGGGTGGCTTTCGCGCAGAATGGCAGCCGCAGCAAGGCCGCCCATACCGGGCATGTTCACGTCAAGCAGGATAAGCCAGGGGTGGGTCGTCGCCGCTTTTTCGATGGCCTCTTCGCCCGTCGTCGCCTCTTCAATACGCCAGTCGGCATGCAGGCTCAGAATGCACTGGCGGGAGATCATACGTGACAGGCGACTGTCATCAACGATGAGGATCTGTCTGGACATAGTTATTCTCTTTCTTATTACGGGCGTAAATCGACCGACATAGGGTCGGCGTAAACCGCGCTCAACACTGCTACCCTGGCTGCGCGACATTTCCGTTAGGTCACCATACTCATCGGCATAATCTGGTAATTAATTAGAGCAAAACCGCAATATCCCATGCTAACGGGCAAAAAAAAGCCAGCCCGTCGGTTGACGGGCTGGCTTTTTGAAGCTACTGACTACTTTTTAACCGGCTGCGGTTTTTTATCACCTGATTCCGGGGCTTCACGCGGGTCATCTTTATCAATGTACATCATGGTTTCTCCTCGTTGGCTCTGGAAATAGTGCGATTACGGGCGCAACGTTTATTATGGGGGCATTTAAGCCACGCATAAATATAGCCTTAAACGTTGCGCCGGTAATATAAATTAGCCATGCCGCTGCGGCATGCTTAATTTAAAACCTGTGCCATATTACTCGTCAGATAATACCTGAGCGGATCAGGTGTCTGATTTCCTGCCGCCGCTGTGGCTGTTCTGTCCGCCTTTTTTACCGGCTTCAGAAGCACGCTGCGGGTCATTTTTAAAGTTGCCGCCGCTTTGCTGGCCGCCTTTGCGCCCTGCATCTGACGCCTTCTCACGATTTTCTGCGAAATTACCGGAACCGCCTCTATGTTCTGCCATGAGATATCTCCCAGTCAGGTTAACAAATAATCGAATAAACAGAATGTCTATTTCGATTGCGTTCAGGAATTAACTTTAGACGCTATTGATAATTAGTCAAAGCGAAGCCGTGAGAGATAAAATAGATATTTCACCGGCTGATGATTTATTTATTCATTCATATTTTGTTGCATAATAAATAAGGCGTTGCGATTAAAGGCCTTAGCGGGCACACACGCGAAACGGAGGGGGAGATTATGCATACCTGACTATCCCGGATGCGGCGTAAAAATGCCTTATCCGGGCGGAAAAAATTCCCTCTCCTCTTTGGGGAGAGGGCCAGAGTGAGGGGAACAGACGGCTCCGCACCATCCCGGGAACCCGGAGGGGTTAATAGAAGCCCATTGACGTGCCGCTGTAGCTCACCAGCAGGTTTTTGATCTGCTGGTAGTGGCTGAGCGCCAGCTTGTGCGTCTCGCGCCCTACCCCGGAGTTCTTATAGCCGCCGAACGCCGCGTGGGCCGGATAGAGATGGTAGCAGTTGGTCCAGACGCGTCCGGCCTTAATACCGCGCCCCATGCGCCATGCGCGGTTAATATCCAGCGTCCAGACGCCCGCCCCGAGGCCAAACTCGGTATCGTTAGCGATACGCAGCGCTTCGGCCTCATCTTTAAAGGTGGTGATGCCGATCACCGGGCCAAAAATCTCCTCCTGGAAACAGCGCATATGGTTCTGGCCTTTGATGAGCGTCGGCTCAATATAGAAGCCGTTTTGCAGCGTATCGCCATGTTCAATATGCGCGCCGCCAGTGATGATCTCAGCGCCTTCCTCTTTGGCAATGTTGATATAAGAGAGGATCTTGTCGTACTGCTCGCGTGAAGCCTGCGCGCCGATCATCGTGTCGGTATCAAAGGGGTCGCCTTTACGGATGGTTTCCATCCGGGCGATGACCTTTTCGACAAACTGCGGATAGATGGACTCCTGCACCAGCACGCGCGACGGGCAGGTACAAACCTCGCCCTGGTTAAAGAAGCCAAGCACCACCCCTTCAACCGCTTTGTCGATATAGCCTTCATCGCCATTGAGCACATCTTCAAAATAGATGTTGGGCGATTTACCACCCAGTTCCACGGTACTGGGGATAATGTTCTCGGCCGCGCAGGAGAGAATATGACGGCCAATCGGCGTCGAGCCGGTAAAGGCAATTTTCTCGATACGCTTGCTGCGCGCCAGCGGCTCGCCCGCCTCGGTGCCAAAGCCATGCACCACGTTAAGCACCCCTTTCGGCAGCAGGTCGCCAATCAACTCCAGCAGGACGCAAATACCCAGCGGCGTCTGTTCGGCAGGTTTCAGCACCACGCAGTTACCCGCCGCCAGCGCGGGGGCCAGCTTCCACGCGGCCATTAATAGCGGGAAGTTCCACGGGATAATCTGCCCCACCACCCCCAGCGGCTCGTAGATATGGTAGGCCACGGTATTGCTGTCAATCTCAGCGGCCGTGCCCTCCTGAGCGCGGATACAGCCCGCAAAGTAGCGAAAATGGTCCACCGCCAGCGGCAGGTCGGCATTCAGGGTTTCCCGAATCGGTTTGCCGTTATCCCAGGTTTCGGCGATAGCCAGCGCCTCAAGGTTTTTCTCGATGCGATCGGCAATCGCCAGCAGCACATTCGAACGCTCCTGGACGCTGGTTTTGCCCCACGCGTCGGCTGCAGCGTGCGCGGCGTCCAGCGCCTTTTCAATATCTTCCGCCCCCGAGCGAGGAAACTCGGCAATGGTCTCCCCGGTGACCGGCGTCGTGTTGGTAAACCAGCGTCCTTCAACCGGATCGACAAATTCGCCGCCAATATAGTTGCCGTAGCGCTGTTTAAAGGAAACTTTTGCGCCATTAAGGCCAGGGTGAGCATATTTCATCTGATATTCCTCTCATTATTATGGGTACAGGTGAGGCGTCGCGCTCGGGCGGACAGTCTTCTCTTATCAATAAGCAGTTCTTATGCCAGTTTGTCGCTTCGCTGACACACCTTGATCATTATTGATAAAAATCAGGGGGATAAGTAGAGGAGGCTATTTTCAGGCGGCGACGAAGCAGGCCGCAGATGTGGGCGAGATGGCGGAACTGTGTCGCTCATCGCTACATGTGAAACACTTTTATGCTACACAAATGTAACATTTAAGTTTATGGAGAGTGTCATGCCCCAGCGCACACCGTCTTTGATCCCCGCCTGCGCCCCAGGCGTGCTGCCCGATCAACTACAGAGCTCCTGGCAACGCAGCCTTGGCTATGGGCTTACCCGTGATGCCGATACCCAGCCGAGCGTGGCGACCTCTCTGCTTAAAGATGCCCGGGCGCAGAACAGCTGGATAAGCCAGCTGGTTACCCCGTTTATGACGCGGATGCAGGACGAACTCTCCCGCCGCCCGTCGATCATGGTGATGTCGGATGCCACCGGGCTGGTGCTGGAAACGGTGGGCAACCGCGACTTCCTGCATAAGGCCCAGCGCTATGCGCTGGCCCCCGGCAACCTGTGGGGGGAGCACGCGCGCGGCACCAATGCCATCGGCACGGCGCTGGCGCTTGGCCGACATTGTGAAGTGGCGGGCAGCGAGCACTACCTGAACCGCAATGCCGGCCTGTTCTGCTCGGCCTCGCCGGTCTTCCGCCCCGACGGGCAGGTGGCGGGGGTACTGGATATCTCCACCCCGGCGCATATTCCCGGCTACGACGCCGCCACGCTTATTCGCCATGTTGTCTGCCAGATTGAGCACGCCTGGGCTACCCGCGCCGCCAGCGGCTCGCGCTGGCACCTTAGCCTGCACAGCGACGCCAGCGTGCTGGGCAGCGCCAGGGAACTGGTGCTTATTTTCGACGATCGCACGCTGCTGGGCGCGAACAGACTGGCGATGGAAGAGTTTGGCCTGACGGCGGGACACTTCGGCACCACCCCTGTTGATACCCTTTTTCCTGGCTTTACCTTCGCGCCGGGAAACGCCACCCTCGATGCGGTCAACAGCCAGCGTTATTACGCCCGCCATCATGCCCCCCAGCGCCGGTACGGCGGCAGAGGCGTGGCGCACGCAGGCGCAACGGCGCACCCGGAGCAGGAGAAAGCGTTACGCATTCTCAATGCCGGCATTGCGCTGTGCATCACCGGCGAAACCGGCTGTGGTAAAGAGCACCTGGCCCGGGAACTGCACCAGCGCAGCCGCTGGCGAGAGGGGAAATTCGTCGCCATCAATTGCGCTGCGCTGCCGGAAAGCCTGATTGAATCCGAGCTGTTCGGCTACGCGCCGGGGGCCTTCTCCGGCGCGCACGCCAGGGGTTACAGCGGCAAGCTGCGCGAGGCTGACGGCGGGGTGTTATTTCTTGATGAGATAGGCGATATGCCGGCAGGGTTGCAGACGCGTCTGCTGCGGGTATTGCAGGAGAAGAAGGTAACGCCGCTGGGATCTAACGCCAGCTTTGACGTGAATTTTTCGCTGGTCTGCGCCACCCATCAGGATCTGGCGGCCAGGGTGGCAGAGGGGGTATTTCGTGAAGATTTGCTCTATCGCATTCAGGAGTTTCATCTGCGTATTCCGGCCCTGCGTGAGCGGCCTGATATCGGCGGATTGATTCGCCAGCTGTGGCAGAGCCTGGGCGCGCCGGGACGGGGGTTGAAGCTCAGCGATGAGGCCATTGCCGCCCTCGCCCGCCGCCCCTGGCCGGGCAACGTTCGCCAGTTAATCAGCCAGCTGCGGGTATTGATGGCGCTGGCAGATGATAACACGCTGATTACCGCTGCCGATTTGCCGCCGGAAAATGGCGTGTCGCGCCCCGCCCCTCTACCCGACGAGCAGCAGGCGGTAAGAGAAGCGCAGGGGAATATGAGCCTGGCGGCAAAACGGCTGGGGATCTCCCGCAGCACCCTCTACCGGCGGCTGGAAAAAAGACAATAAGGGCGAGTTAAAATAAGGCGGCGTTTTCTGGATTACCTTGACCAACGATCAATCACCACTTCATGGAGGCAGTCTGGATTACGCTCGGTAAAAAGAAAAGAGATCTGATGATGGGCTTTGTCCGTCCATGTATAACTGGTTGTTTCCTCAAGCGAGTGCCCACGCGGCGTTTGGGTGATGATCAACCCCCGGTACCGTTGTTTGATAACGCCCAGTGACAGGCACCGGCCGCGCAGACCAAAAGAAAGTAAAGCGGAGGTTTTACGCGTTTTACTGAGTCTGACATCAAAATCAGTCAGAACCAAATCCTCTGCCAGCCGCACTGGCTCTGCCCGATAGAACTCAACGTATTCATTGTGGGAAATGCGACGTAAAGCAAGCGGGAAGCGATCAACATTGCTCACCGTTAATTGCCCGGTCGCATCATTGATATCCTCAATAAAGCGCCAAAGATCCGCATTGTTTACTGAAGCAGCAAAAGAGGTATTTACGCTTAATAGCGACACAAGTAAAAGACACGTCATGAAAAGCCGCTTTTGGAACATATTTACCCTGAATCATACGAGTTGCAGGAAGGCGCCGACGCAGTACCCCACTCGTCCGGAACGAATTTCCTTTTTTACAGGCACGACGATAGCATTAAATAAACCGTTCAAAGACGATTTTTTAATCCAGTAGCCTGCTTCAGGGTGCCAGCATCAGTACCTTGAACTGGCTTGGTACGATACGCATACCAACAGCATTCGTTGAATTTTGTAAACTCACACTGGTCAAACGTGTGGCAGGCGTACCTTTCAGTAGCACTGTAAACGCCCCCGTTAAATGACGGGAAGGCCCCATAACGGTACCGGATGCTACGCCGGTAGCCACACCGGGGTTATCGCCGTTGGTTAAGGGCGTGATTGTCGCCATATTGTGTGCGGGCATGCCCATAAACAGAATATTCATCGCGTTAGGAATCGCCGTGGGCCCAAGCGCGATATCCGGGTAGGGAATCGGCGTGGGCGCAGGCATGGGCGTCAGACAGACGTCCGGAAAGGCTAAATCGACACCGAAAAGTTGGCAGTTAGCAAACATAAAAGCTCCTTATCCCATATGAATTTGTTCGGCATCAACCTTCGCAATAGCTTTAGACGTGATGACCGTGTTGTGGGCATGAATGCGCGCATAATCTTCCGCTTTCATATCCAACTGCCCTGCGCGCACGTGTTCGGTCTGGCGGGTAGTGCGAAACAGGCTGTGGCTGATTTGCGTGACGGTTTGCCAGACAGACTCCGCGCGCTTGCCGACAATCCGCGACAGGCTTACCCAGGCGGAGAGCTTGTCGCCGCTGTAGTTCATCTCATTGATATGGCAATCGCCCTGCCCGGCGCTCACCCGCAGCGCTTCGCTGGAGAGGCTCAGTTCGCCCGTACTGCGGATATGCAGATCCCCCGGCACGCTCAGCTCCGCCGCGTTGGGGTTGACGCGTTCCAGCACCGCCAGTAGCCAGCTCTGCTGCTCGACGCTTGTTATCAGTACCGTGTCGCCTGCCTGCGGCGCGATAACGCAGCTCGCCGCCCGGCGGCAGTGCCAGCCCCGGCCTTCACACTCCACCATCAGGCTACCGTCGGCGAAGCAGTGGGTTACCACACCAGATGCCTGAACGGGCGGTAAAATGGCGTGGGCGGGTAAATGGTTAACTTTACTCATCATCGTTTCCTCAGCGACGGCTCTGGCGTTGGTAACTCCAGGCCTCGGCAGCTAATAACTCTTCATCATATTCCAGAATGCCCTGACGCCCGGAGAAGCGGGCATTATCCTGGTTCGCGCGATGCATTCGGGTACGGGAAAAGGTGGCGCCGCGCAAATCCGCGTCCCGTAAATCGGCGCCGGAAAAATCACTCCAGGTAAAATCGCAGAGCGTGAAATTTGCTTCACCAGCATTCGCCTGCTGCAAAATGCTTTGAAACAGACGACTTTGGCTAAAATCTGCTTGATACAATAATGCGCCAACAAACATAGCCTGATCAAAAATGCTGCCACGGCATTGCGCACCTGTAAGGTCAGCTTCCATAAAGAGTGCTTGCGTTGCGTTTACCCGGTTCAATTTTGCAGCTTGCAGTGATGCGCCTTTAAAATTACATTGCGTAAGTTTTCCGCCGCTAAAATCAACGCCGTCCAGTTGATTATCAGTAAACTGACAGCCAATAAATTCTTGTTGCATATAGTTTTTACGGCGCTGATCGCATTCAAAAAAACAACACGTTCGCAATGACACTCGGTAAGTTGAGTCAGGCGCAGGTCAATACTATAGAAAGTCGTTAATAAAAGCCGACACCCCTTTAAACTGGCATCGTTCAATGGCGCGTCATAAAATACGCTACGCTGCATCAATGACTTATCAAAGCGGCTTTGACTGAGATCGCACTGTAGAAATTGCGTCGATTCTATTTGACAGTCAGTGAAGTTACTGCCGGGCATTATACAATGATTGAAGATACAGCCATCAATTGTCGTATCAGGCAGGTGCAGGCTTGTCATCTCGCACTGATTAAAAAGTGTTTGCGACAGGTGTGCTCCATGCATGCTCACTTCGGAAAACTGGCAGTCAGTAAAAACAGTCTCCTGCAAATTTGCTCCTTGCAAATGAGCACCGCAAAACGAAACCTCTTCAAAAATCCCACCAGCAAGATCATAGCCACTGAAATCGAGACCAGCCAGGGAGATCTCGCTAATTGGCTCCCCTCTTTTTACTTTCTGGTGCACTTCTTCTGCATCGAGTATAGTCATATTATTTCTCTATCTCGCCGGGGGAGGGTCTTCAACCTTTTTATCCAGGCCCCATCCAACTGGGTATCATCGCTAATAAAAGCCTGGGACAGATCGGCGCGGAATAAATTAGCACCGCTAAAATTTGCTCTCACTAACTGGCTTTTTGAAAGCAGTGAAGCCATTAAATTGGCATCCATTAATACGGCATCACAAAAATTGGTGCGAACAAACATACTGCCAGCCAAATTCGCGCGCGTAAAATTTGTACGGCGACAGTCCGCCTCACTGAAGTCGCAATTCTCAAGTTTCGCCTGAATAAAGCATCCCCCCGTAAGAGGAGCCTGACGAAAATTACATTGCAAAAGCGTAGCGTGAGAAAAGTTACCGTTCAGGATAGAACTTTCTGCTGTTATTGCCGTCGCGATGATTGTGCTGTCAGTGAAGTCGGCGTGATCGGCGCAGGTCTTAATAAAAGAGCAGCTATCAATTTTTGCTCCATTGAAGCCAGCCGCCGATAATGTTAATTGCATAAATGAGCATTTATGCAAACCTGCTCGATGAAAATCTGGCTGAGTCAAAGTGAGATCCATAAAGATACAGCCGTCCAACATAGCATTATGGAAACGACAGCTGTTAAAACCGGTTTCACGTATAAGCAATCCGCTACAGCGAACATTGTCAAAAATACATGCGTCAAAAAATGCATTTTGGATCTGAGTTTCATGTAAAACTGAACCACTGAAATCGCTGCGCTGGCAGCGGGCAAACGACAGACAAGCTTCGGTAAAATCGCAGGTCTGCGCAGAGGTATTTTCGAATTCAGCGCGAGCAAGCATTGCTTGCTGAAAAATGGCGCCATCCAGAATGGAATCACGAAAATTTGCACATTCCAGCAATGCCCTGGTAAAATTGGCACCCCTTAAATTCATCCCAGAGAAATCTGCGCCGGTAAGATCCATACCACTAAAATCTCCTCCCTGAGCTAATGTTCTCTCGGCGCGCTGACGAATAATAAGCGCTAAATCACCTGTCAGGCGTATTGCTGGAGGTTGTTGTGCAACGGCGGAAAGATAAAGCTGATGTAACGCATCGCTTGACTGTTGGCGTTGTTTATCACTCATCGCCGTGTTGCTATGATAAAACATTTCATTCATCCGATGCAGTGATTCCGGCCCACGTGGCAAATGTTCGTTGCTATACGGATATTTTTCTTCCATTTCATATTTGCGCTTTTCAGCCTCAGCTTGCATTGTCTGGAGCTGCCGCTCCATTTTGTCCATATATTCTGGCAGGTTATCAAGCTTGGGTGTTTCGGGCTGCTCCAGACCCTCGAATAAATCAGCTACATCAAGTCCACTTTGTTCAAGCCGTTCTCTATGCTGTTCTCGCAGTACTTTCTCACGATTTCGAAGATTATCACGCATCGGACTCGGCACTTCTTCCACCTGATTATCGATCCATGGGCCAATAAGTGTGTCAGGTATGAGATCTTTTTCTCGAAAAGAAAAGAAGGCTCCCTTTTCTTTGTCAATGCGTTGCGTAAGCACTTTGCGATAATGATTAAGAGAGCGGCTTGCGCCATTTTTCTCTAATGCAGGCATTAAATTTAAAACATCTGCGGCGTCGTCTTCATTAATACGAGTATAGCCCTGCCAAATCAGGATCATCTGCTCAAGGTGGGGGAAAAACCAAACCGTGGTGGCGCGCAGGGGGATTTCCTCAAAAAGTTCTTCTTCCCCTCGCTGACGATCAATAAAACAGCGTGCTTGCCATGGAGGGAGTTTTCCCTCTTGTAAAGGTTTTTCCGGGTGCATATTCCATATGCGCCAGACCGCCTCATCCGGGAGAGACTGGCGATCGGCCCACCACTGGTCAGGACTTGCAGCATTAAATACCCTCCAGTCCAGGTCACGAGCAAAGCCCGGAAAATCATTCTGCATCCAGTTTGCATCGTATTTTTTACCCATTCGATTAAAGCGGCGCGGCCATGTAAAATCGAGGGGTCCAAAACTGGCTGGCTCCTGTTTTTGTCTGGGCGAACACAAACGCCCTGTAAGCGGTTCAATATTGGGCAGACGATGCAACTTTTCACCCTGATAATTTTCAGGGCGAAAACCTATACCATGAGGATTTTCCTCATAATTTTCGCCACCATAAGCATGAGTCCAGTCAAGAGGTATAGTGTTAAAAGCTTTCGGTGAAGTCATTCTGCTTCCTGACCAATAACGGTCACCAAAAGCTATAACCGATTTAGAAACGCTACCAATATCTATCCTTGCAATAACTGCCTGTTTATTTTCCTGATGATTCGCAAACACATGTCCCGTCGCCAGGAATTCAGCACAACCTTTGGGCATTGCCATATCAATTACGCCGCCGCTACTCTTTAATTCATTAGCGGCAAGTTGCCAAAGCTCCATTTCAGGTCGCAACTGTGGGTTTTCGCCCATATCAGTTAGTGCTATTACCGAGATGCCGAGATAATTCTTCCCTTGCCAGCGAAATGGCCTGTTCAAGACGCTCAGGCGTAATGGCTTAATAATCTTCATCGACATTAACCTTATTCATTCACCTAAAATAAGCGGACGATCATAGAGAGCTATTTTTTCAGGATTATTGGGATCATATTTAATAGTTGTACCATTACCAGCTTTAAATCGCTCAATTCTTCAAAAGTTATACTCTTATAGAGAGTGGGCTGATAAATTTTACCATTCCATGTTACAAACGGAAGCGTTAGTAAATATATAAGCTTAAGGGGCAGCCAGGAGAGGTTTGCCGCTGGCGTCTTTAACCAACAATACTTTATTAGCCTTGCTATCAAATTTGCCTTTATACATATTACCAACCTGATAAGATCCAACCGCAATAATATAGGCTGTTTCCTGATGGTTTTCAATCAGCCAGCTTTTATGATTAACAGGTTCTTCAACCCTTAAGGTCATATCGATGACTGGATTGTTATTAATAAACAGCCCATTTTGTCGCATAGAAAGAATGGTCACATTAACATCATGACCACTTGCCAGAAAGACCTCTTCACGTTGTTGAGAATTACGGACAACGCGATTCGCCAGATGCCAGAAGAGCGCCATTAAAACAAATGCAACAACCGTAATAATAATATTAAAAAGAGACATACGTTTCCTCTATCACATAACCATAAAAAGTGCAAAGACGGCAGTTTTCAAACTTCCGCTTTCAACCCGGGCGGCTTCAACACGTTGTGCATTGACTATCGTCCGACCAAATGTAAAGCCTTTATGCGATACATCAACGCCGGTGTAAGCATAGCTTCCGGCCTTTAAGGCAACGGTACCAACGGAAACAGTAAATTGCTTTTTAATGTAATCGACTGCATCCTGCGCAAAGCTGGTTTTTTGAACATCGTTGCGCTCGAAAATCGGGGAGTCAATGAATACCTTCGTTTCGCTTTTAATCGTGATCGGTTTTGGCGAAGTTATGTTTATCTGCCCGGTAACTGTTTGCGACCATTCACCACCGATATCCACCTTAACATTGTCGGTTATGTTCTGAATCTGCCCACCTGACGTAATGGTAATTTTCTCACCTGCGTCAATAGTTTTGTTATGGGCACCCTGGATGTGTGTCGTATCATTTCCCGTAATTTCCCTGAGATTATTACCTTCAAGGTTTAGCTTTCTATCACCGCTGATTTTACTCTCATCACCACCATTAAGAATTTGTAATTTACGACCATTTTTAATTGCCGTAATTTCACTATTGTTAAAATCCTTTTTCTCAATATCATCGACGGTCGTCGTGCGCTTCATCTTGTAGTAAAAAGTCGCATCTTGCCAGACGTTATCGGTCTGCGTTTTTTTGATCGTCGTCTTGCGATGGCCGTCAACGTTTACCGTCTTGTCGTTCTCTACCGACACCATCATGTCTTTCTCGGAGTGCATCTGCACCGACTCGTTGCCCGGACTGTCCTCAAAGAAGAGGAAACTGGCGTTGTCCATGCTGCCATCTTTACTGCGGGTCATAAAGCCCATGCGGGTGGCGTCGCCGGGCAGTTCCCACGGCGGCATGCTGGCCTCGTTATAGACCCTTCCTGTAACAATCGGCCTGTCCGGGTCGCCGTTGATAAAATCGATCACCACTTCGTCACCCACCCGCGGGATCTGCACCCCGCCGAACCCCTGGCCTGCCCAGGCGCTCGATACGCGCACCCAGCAGGAGCTGGTGTCGTCGCCTTTCGCCAGACGGTCCCAGTGGAACTTCACCTTCACCCGGCCATAGCGGTCGGTCCAGATGCTCTCCCCCTGCGGCCCCACCACCTTCGCCGTCTGCGGCCCGTAGGTACGCGGCCACGCCGTGCGCTGCGCCGGACGCCACACCACCGACGACGGGATCACCGTGAAATCGATGCGGTGAAGGGTCTCCGAGTCGCCGCCGCTGGCGTAGCGGTTCTCCTCCAGCCAGTAGTTCGCCTCGGTGGTCAGGTATTCGCCGTTATCGCTGAAAAACGGGGCGTTGATGCAGGACAAAGGTGTTGCCGGGCGCGATCCCCAGCGCCGTGGCGCTGCCCTGGATCTGCTGGTGCTCCACCTGCCAGCGCTCCTGGCGGATGCGGGCGTAAAACTCGCCGTGGCCGTGCTCGACAAAGCGCCCCGGCCAGTCATAAACGTCGATGCTCCCCGGCGCAGGGGACGCCGGGTTCTGCCGCGCCTGGAACAGCCAGGCGTTGGGCTTGC
>NZ_HE578945.1:882877-885921 GCF_000321045.1 Phytobacter massiliensis JC163 | reverse complement strand
ATTGAGCATAAGGTTAATTCCGTTTCAGAAAGCATGAAGAACCTGGTGCAGCCATTAAATTATCCTGCCCGAGCGATAAATATAATCAACCGGACAATCCATGAGGGTATTGCAAAAATGGGCGACAGCTTCCGCTTTATCCGTTATTTGGTATCAGGATGGGGTGCCAGTCATTTATTTTCAGAAAATTCCTGGCAAATATGACGGTTTAACGTAGCGGTAATTAAACGAAATGGATCACCATATGTGAGCCTGCCGTTTTTTTGATCGCCTCATCGATATATTTCTGTTTTATTTCATCGGTAAGCGGCGTTTTTTCATGCGGCGGTTCAAATTGCTGCATGCTTTTTATCTCAGCATAAAAGCCGCCGATCACCATTTCGCCTTCTGCTTTAATTTTCCAGCCGTCAATATCCAAAATAATATAAGAACTCGTGCCGGTAATTTTCATTATTAGTTCCCTCGTTGAAAAATAACTGTCTCAGCCTGACTGTAAGGATCAATGGTGGTTATCTTAGTGACTTTCTCATTCGCCATCAATCGAGGCAATTCGACATTCTCCCAGATATTTCCTGGCCTGAGTTCCTCGCCAACGACCGCCCGGATCTCGCCGCTCACCTGTTTCGCATAGGCTGCTGAGACATCTTCCCAGGCCTTGATACTTTGCGGGTTGTCGAAATCCCACTCCGGCATTTTGATGTTCTTGTCCTTGATGGTGGACTCCAGCGTCACCCCGCCGCGGGAGCGGGCAATGCCCTCCGCCACATCCGGCCCGCCCATCCCTTTTGAGCGGCCCGACCAGAAGAAGGCCGTATCCGGCTCGGTAGCCAGTTTCGGGCTGATTTTGCGAATATTGATAAGCGGTTTCGGCGTGGCCCGCCAGGCCTGATATTTCATGCCGCCTTTGGCGCCGAGGCCGCCGCCCACCAGCGAGCCGATAAACATACTCCATTTCTGACCGTCGCTGCCTTCGCCAAAAATTTCACCGCCCAGCCAGTTACCGCCGGTCCCGCCGAGCATCCCCCCTGCCGTAGCGGTCAGCGCGACGACAGGACCGGCCAGCACCGCCATCGCCCCGGCGCCGACGGCAAGCATCGTCCAGTTAACCCAGGCCGGGATTTCAGGGCTTATCTCATCGGTCTGGGCTTTTTCACCGCCGATCAGCACGTTGGCCGACCCCTGATGGATTTCCGCGCTACAGGTGAGCAGGTCGCCCTTGCGCGCGGCGGGCCAGTTGTTGATATAGACCTTAATAGAGCCTTCGGCGACACGCTGGGGCGAGCCGCTGTGTTCCTCGCACTTGCCGGTGGAAAGATGCGCGCGAATCGCCTGACGGCTGTTTATCCAGACGTTAGGCGAGCCGTCGCCCAGCTTGCCGGTAACGTGGCGCGGCGCCCAGGACATGCTGCCAAGCAGTTCGCCCATCCCGCCGCCAGCGCAGGCCGCCGCCGCAATGGACGAGACCGCAATCAGCCCGACGCCGCCGGTTGCCACAACCGCCAGCGCGCCGACCACCGCCCCGCCAATCAGCCCGGCTATCATCCACCCTTTCGACGCGGTATGGGCAATTTCATCATCTACCCGCGCCGCCTGCATCTCCGCCATCGTTAGTGCGCTCTGCGCTGTGTCAGAAAGGCGCGGATTTTTTCCGGCGTGTTCAGCGCGTCCGGGCCGACCACCTGCCGACAAACTGCAAGCTGGGAAGCAAGCCCTGAGGCTTCCGCCGTCATCGTCCACAGCGCATAGCGCAGGGGATTGCTACCCGGTATGGGGGCAATTTTTAGCGGATCGCCGTTGCCGGCAAACAGCAGGTATTGCCCCTCCTTCGCCCGCTGTAGCGGCAGGTGCTGGTAAAGGGCCTGAATAGTGTCAAACACGGTCAGCACCTTACTGTCGCTATCGAGGGCAAAAAAGAGATCCTGCGTATCGGCGGGAATCATCTGGCTGGGCGCGGCTTCGCTCTGCTGATGAAACTTGATACTGGCGATGATCTCCCGGTACTGACGCAGGTAATAGTCGTTAAACTCCCCCTGGCAGGTGCCCACGTAGCAGACAATCTTTTTCCCGGCGGGCTGCTCGTCAAGCAGCACGACACACTGGCGCTGAAAAATCGCCACCCTGTCACTGGTGAACTGATAATAGAGTTCCACCGCCGGATGGCCGTCAATCTCGCGCATTTCCGTTCCCAGCAGGCGAAAATCAGGCACGGTCACTTCCAGCTCGCGCGCCAGCCTTGCGGCAACCGCCTGGAGCTTTTCGCCGCTTTTCGCGCTGGCACGGGAAATAACAAAGGTAAATTCACTGGCGCCGTTATCGTTAAGCGTAAACAGGTTCATTGTTCTGTCTTTAAAGATATCCGGCAGTTCAAGGGTTGCTTCCTGGAGAAGATATTCAGCCATACCTGGTTCGCTTATTTCGAAGAGTTAATAACAAAGAAGCTGTCCACTTCCTGCTGGAGCGCGGTCTGCTGGCCGCTGCCTGGGGCAACAATCGCCGCCGCGCCATCGTCGGGATTAAGATGCAGTTCACCGCCGGGAGTGTTGATTTGCGCGTTACCGTTAATGGTAAAGTTGAGGTTTTTACCGATGATGTTCACGCTGCCGTCTTTCGACAGTTCAAGCGCGCTGTCGCCGCACTCCAGGCGCAGGGTATCCCCCACCGACAGGGTGAAGTTATTGACGACCTTATCCTTGCGGTTGTTGCCGGTCAGGCAGGTGATATCGCCTTTTACGCCCTCTTTTTTATCTTTGACGACCCGCAGGGTTTCGTTTTCGCCGACAAAATGAGTGTGGTTCTTCTCAATGGTGTGGGTTTCATCGTTTTCGACATCCACATCCATATTGCGCTCGGCGTGAAGCCAGACCTGCTCTTCCCCGGCTTTATCCTCAAAGCGCAGGGCGTTGGCGGCATCGGCGGAGCCATCTTTTGAGCGGCTCAGGAAGCCCATCTGGGTCGCGGCGGCGGGCAGCGCCCACGGCGGCATGCTGGCCTCGTTATAGACCCTGCCTGTGACGATTGGCCTGTCCGGGTCGCCGTTAATAAAA
>NZ_HE578945.1:878317-881673 GCF_000321045.1 Phytobacter massiliensis JC163 | reverse complement strand
TTCAAACATACTGGTCATTCCGTTACAGATTGTGGTTCAGCCCCGGATGCGCTGCGCTTATCCGGGCTACCAGTGCGCATCCGGGACGGTTAAGCCTGCTGGCTGCGGTGAAACTTTATCCCCTGGATAATCTGCTGATACTGCTGCTGGTGACGCTCATTAAATTCGCCGACGCAGGTCGCCACGTAGCTCACCAGCCTTTTTCCTGCGGGGGGCATATCCAGCAAAATTAAGGTCTGGCGCTGAAAAATCACCCGGTTATCGTTTTTAAACTGATAGAAAAGATCCACCGCCGGATGGCCGTCTACCGTGAGCATTTGCGTCGATTCGAGGTAGAAGTCGGTCAGCGTATCGGTCAGTTCGCGAAGGGTTCTGGCGGCGACGGCGTGCACTTTGTCATCGGGCTGCGCAATGGCGCGCGAGACGACAAAGGTAAAATCGTTGCCGCTGTCTGTGCTGTGCGTAAGTAAATTCATAAGACTGTCTTTTTGTGACGGGTTTGCGGGGCGTCTTAGCGCCCCGGCGAAGAACAGGCTACGGCTGAGGGTTGATAAGCCAGGTGCCCGCATGGGCGACGTTCAGCGTCTGGCTGCGCGTCTGGCCGTTGCCCTCCAGCACCAGGGTGTAACGACCCGGCTGCAGTTTCAGGGTGGCGAAACCGTTGCTGGCGGCGGAGACCGACTGCGGCTCGCCGTTGAGGGTCAGCTTCTCGCCCTCTTTCATGCGGATATAAACCTGCGCGATGGCCACCGGCAACGGCGTGGCGTCCGGTTTTTCCTCAGCGCTCTGCCCGGCGGTGGCGGCAGGCTGGGCCGCGGTAGCAGCGCGGTTATCGGTAGCGGCAGGCGGCGGGGTCGGGGCCACCTCAGGCTGCGTTTGCGCAGGGGAATTTTCCGCTGTCTGCGCCGTTTCGCGCTCCGCATCGCCGCCGCTAAAGAGCAGACCGCCCGCCACCAGCCCTACCAGTACGCCTGCGGCAACCAGCCCCGGCACTTTATAACGTCGCCAGTCCAGCGCGCCCGCTTTGGGTTCCACTTCTTCGATGGGCACCAGCATGGTGCCGGGCTGTTTGACATTCAGGACATCGTCCAGCCCCGCTACCGGCATCTCGATCAGCGCCGCAAATTCGTCGATGGTTTGCGGACGGTCTTCCATTTTCAGCGCCAGCGCCTTATCGATGGCCTGTAGCAGCGTGGGGGAATATCCCGGCAGGTTACGCTGCGCCAGCGGCTGGTAGCCATCCTGAATGCTGCGCACTACGCTCACCGGCGGCGGCGAGCCGACAATCAGCGTATGCAGCACCGCGCCCAGCGCGTAAATGTCGGTCCACGGCCCCTGCTCGCTTTCGTTATCGTCGGTGTACTGTTCAATAGGCGCATAGCCCGGGCGCAGCATGGTTTCCGTCTCATCCGAGACCGAACCGATGCTGCGACGGGCGGAGCCGAAGTCCAGCAGCACCGGCAGGCCGTTGTCCTGAATCTGGATGTTATCCAGCGAGATATCCCGGTGCAGGTAGCCTTCATCATGGATGGTTTTGATGGCCCCCAGCAGCATCGGCAACATCCGGCGGATCCAGGCCTCGTTGACCATCTGCGGGTTCTGTTCGCGCAGACGGGACAGGGTGGTGCCGCTGTAAAACACCGTTCCCATGTAGGCGGTATCGTTCTGCACCCAGAAACGCAGCACATGCAGCAGGTTGGGATGGTTGAAGCGCGCCAGCAGACGCGCCTCCTGAATAAAGCTGTTCAGCCCGGCGGAAAAGGCCTTCCCGAAACGCTCGCTGCGTAATACCAGCGTCATATCATCATTGCGCACCGCCAGCGTCGAGGGCATAAACTCCTTAATCGCAATGGTGCGCTCAAGCTGATGATCCCAGGCGCGGTAGACAATGCCAAACCCGCCGCCGCCAATAACCTCCTTGATCTCGAATTCATTAAAGCGGTATCCCGGCGGCAATGCGTTCGGTACAGTCCGGTTGTTATCGTTGTCCGTCATAATGGAAAACTCTCTTGATAGTGGCATTACGCCGCAAACTGACAGTGAAACTCGCCCTGCGCAAAGGTGACGTGGAGACGTCGGTACTGCTCATCGCGCGCGCTGGCGTCGAGCAAAAGCTGGCTCATCTGAGGCAGCAGAGTATTAGTAAGGATAGCGTCAACCATGCGCCCGCCCGACTCTACTTCGGTGCAGCGGGCGACGATCTGGCTTACCACGCTCTCATCAATTTCACAGACGATGCCGTGGTTGTCCGCCAGCCGGCGCACAATGCGCTTGAGCTGCAGGCGAACAATCTGCGCCAGCATGGTTTCGCTGAGCGGATAATAGGGCACCACCAGCAGGCGACCGAGCAGCGCGGGCGGGAAAACCTGCAACAGCGGTTTACGCAGCGCATCGCGCAAGGCGTCCGGCTCCGGCAGCAGTTCCGGGTCGGCGCACATGCCGCTGATAAGATCGGTACCGACGTTTGAGGTCAGAATGATGATGGTATTGCGAAAATCGATGTGCCGCCCTTCGCCATCTTCCATCCAGCCCTTATCGAAGACCTGGAAGAAGATTTCATGCACGTCCGGGTGCGCTTTTTCAATTTCATCCAGCAGCACCACGCTATAAGGCCTGCGGCGCACCGCTTCGGTCAGCACGCCGCCTTCGCCGTAGCCCACGTATCCTGGAGGCGCCCCTTTCAGGGTTGAGACGGTATGCGCCTCCTGAAACTCGCTCATATTGATGGTGATAATGTTCTGTTCGCCGCCGTAGAGCGATTCCGCCAGCGCCAGCGCGGTTTCTGTTTTCCCTACCCCGGACGGGCCACACAGCATGAAGACGCCGACCGGTTTATTGGGATCGTCCAGACGGGCGCGGGAGGTCTGCACCCGGCGGGCGATGAGTTCAAGGCCATGGCGCTGGCCGATAACCCGCTCATTGAGGGTGTCGGCCAGTTTCAGCACCGCGTCGATTTCGTTTTTCACCATTCTGCCCAGCGGGATACCGGTCCAGTCGCTGACCACGGCGGCAACGATGTTGGCATCCACCGCCGCGAACAGCAGCGGGGTATCGCCCTGAATCTCCCGAAGGCTCTGCTGGCAACGGCTGAGCTCAGCCCGCAGTTCAGCCGCGCCTGCCTCATCGGCGAGGCTCAACTCACCGCGCAGGCGAATGATGTCGTCAACCTGCGCCTGCTCCTGCTGCCAGCGGGCGGTCAGCGCGTCGCGCTCTTGACCGAGCTTTGCCAGTTCATCCTGCAATGTCATCGCGCGGGCGTCATCCCCGGCGGCCATCCGCGCTTCGCGTCGGGCAATGTCCAGCTCGACTTCCAGCGCCGCGATGCGATGCTGGCAGTCTTCAAGCTGCGGCGGCGG
>NZ_HE578945.1:873093-878197 GCF_000321045.1 Phytobacter massiliensis JC163 | reverse complement strand
GCGATGCGATGCTGGCAGTCTTCAAGCTGCGGCGGCGGCGCGCTCAGGCTGACCGCCACGCGGGCGCAGGCGGTATCCAGCAGGGCCACCGCTTTGTCCGGCAGCTGACGGGCAGGAATATAACGGTGCGACAGCTTCACCGCCGCCGTGACCGCCTCGTCCAGCAGCAGCACGCGGTGGTGCTTTTCCAGCGCCGATACGGTACTGCGCAGCATTAGTACCGCGCGCTCTTCATCAGGCTCAGCCACCTGCACGGTCTGGAAACGGCGGGTCAGGGCCGGGTCTTTCTCAATGTATTTTTTGTATTCCGCCCAGGTGGTCGCGCCGATGGTGCGCAGTTGACCACGGGCCAGCGCCGGTTTCAGCAGGTTGGCAGCGTCGCCGGTGCCCTGCTGGCCGCCCGCGCCAATCAGGGTATGGATCTCGTCGATAAACAGCATGATCGGCACCGGGCTCGACTGTACCTCTTTGATAAGTGCCTGGAGCCTGGCCTCGAATTCACCCTTCATGCTGGCGCCCGCCTGCAGCATGCCGATATCCAGCAGCCAGAGCTGTACGTCACGCAGCGGCTCAGGGACGTCGCCTGCGGCGATACGCAGCGCCAGCCCTTCCACCACCGCGGTTTTACCCACCCCGGCCTCGCCGGTCAGCAGCGGGTTGTTCTGGCGACGACGCATCAGAATATCCACCATCTGGCGGATCTCTTCATCGCGGCCTACCACCGGGTCAATTTTGCCGTCGCGGGCGCGGGCGGTCAGATCCTGCCCGTACTGCGCGAGGCTGCCCTGCGCCGCGGGCGCGGCGGGGTTGTTATCGGCGACGGCGACAGCCTGGGCCGCCTCTTTGCTGTCGGCGAATATCACGTCGAAATCATCCAGCAGCGTATCCACCCGTACCCGCTCAAACTGCGGGGAGATGCCTTTCAGCACCGTCGCCAGGCTCCAGGTTTTCAACAGGCCGATCAGCAGGTGGCCGCCGCGAATACGGTTGACGCCAAATTTCAGCGAGCCGTAAACCCAGGCGCGCTCAACGGCGGTGTCGATATGCTCAGAGAGATCGGAGACAGAGCTTGCGCCGCGCGGGAGGCTGTCCAGCGCGCTGACGATATCCCGCGTCAGCGCCTCTTCGCTAAGGGAAAAGTGGCGGATCACCTGCTGCAGATCGCCCTGCTCCTGCTGCATCAGGGCGTGGATCCAGTGCACCAGCTCCACATAGGGGTTGCCGCGCAGTTTGCAAAAGGCGGTGGCGCTTTCCAGTGAGGTAAATAACAACGTATCCAGTTTGCCGAACAGAACGGCGCGGCTGATTTCTGACATGGTCGATTCCGTGAATGTGAGAGATAACGCCTTGCAAAGACAGATGCATCATTGCTCGGGACTGAAAACCAGATCGCCTCTGGGCTGCGGCTGCGGCTGGTAGCCCAGCCAGGCGCTGTAGCCCAGACGCCCTGCGCCGCCAAGTTCGGCGCCTTTAACATCGTCGCTTCGCAACATGACCCGCAGCGTCCATTGGTACTCAATGCCAAGGTACTGACGAACCCAGTCCTTAAGCTGCGCGACGAAAGGCTCGCCGGGCAGAAATTGTCGGTAGGTCTGCGCATCAAGCGGGCCAAGCTCAATGCGAAATTTATGGCTGACGTCGCGTACCGCCGCGCCGAGAAAGGCCGACTCCCCAAGCCGCGGCGCATGACGCCCCGCCTGCAGGCGCGCCCGCTCGCGCTGGCCCAGCGGCATCCAGTGCGGCACGTTTTTCACTACGTTTACCGGCACGTTGAAGTAGTAGCGCAATATTTTCTCCAGCCCCTCCGGGTCGCGGCCATTGCGGGTCAGGTGTCCCGCCAGCGCGAAACGGGCATGGGGGCTGAGGGTGCCTTTTTCCAGCTGGCCCGGCAGCCCCATGCCGATTAGCGAGGCGATATAGCGCTCGAAGCGGTTGTTATCCTGACGATCCAGCGAGACCGTCGGCTGCGCGTCGGCCCAGGCCCGGTAAAACAGCAGGGTCAGGCGGTGGTGAAACAGATCGGCAAAGGCCGTCAGGCTGTCGTCCTGGTGGTGCTCCACCCGCTCCCGGGCGTACTCCGTCAGGTGAATCGGCAGCGGACCGTTGGGGCCAAACAGGCCGAAGCTGTAAATAGAGATATCATACAGCGGCGACTGTTCACGCTGGCTGACCGTGGCAAGCGTTGCCGGGGCAAAACCCAGCGACGGCTGCTGGCCGATGCGCAACGGCTCAAAGCGCGGCAGCGGCGCGCGGCCCAGCGGGTAACGCTCCCCTGCCTGCGCATCCACCCGGCGCAGCAGCGAGAAGAGATCGTAGCGCCAGGGGGCGGCCATCACGTTGCGCCAGAAAGACGGCGTCAGCGCGGTGGCGCGGGTCACGGCGGGCAGATGGCGCAGGGTTTCGCTCATATCAGCGCCCTTTTCCCCATCCGCGGCGGCCAGTAGCCCACTTCGCCACGCTGCTGGCTGTTAAGGGTAAATTCAGTAAAGCTGTTCATCGCCACCAGTCGTGCGAAGACCCGCTCCAGTACGCTGCCGAACAGCCACGGGCTGGAGCCGGAGAACGCCTGTTCGTCAACGGTAAGGTTGATACTTACCCCACGGGCGAAAACAATCGGCCCCGGTTCGGGAACCCGGCGGTGCACCGGCTCAAGAATGCAGCGGCGCACGCCGTCTATCTGTCGCGCCACCGGGGCATCTGCCAGCCGGGTATAGAGACCAAGCAGCTGGCGAAGCGCCATTGCCCCCTGCTCTTTATCCCCGTCCATCAGGCTCAGGTAGTTCATCTGCAGCTGGCTCACCAGTTGCCAGGTGCTCATGCCTTCCGCCAGCGCCGGACGCGGCGGCGTTGGCCCTTTGCGCAGGCGCGGGTGTTTCACCGGCAGCGAATCGGGCAGCACAAACTGGCCCGGCTCCTGTTGCAGCATCAGCGGCAGATCGCGGCTGGTGCACAACACTTCGGCGGTGATGTAGCGCAGATCCTCCCGCCACGGGGCGTGCTGGGCATCCACCAGCGAGGCGAAAACCTCCGAGCCGATATAGCCCGTGCGGGTGCCATAGCGCTGCGCGTGTTCCGACAGGGCGCGCTGCTCGCGGCGCAGGGAGAAGTAGGCGCCGTAGTTGCCGTTGTCCTGGCTCAGGCTGCGCCAGAAGGGGCGAAACTCCTGCTCGTCGCGCTGGCCGTCCACGCTGGCGTGGATTTTATTGACCGCGTAGATTTCATAATCGAGCGGGCGAATATTATCGACCACCAGATGATACTCATGCTGGCTGTCGCGCAGTTTCTGCCGCTCCGCCACCTTCGGGAAGAGGTTCACTACCGGGGTGCAGTGCAGCGCCAGGTGGCTTTTATCCACCACCCTCTCCAGCTGGCCGTCGGCCTTATCAAGCAGAACAATGATGTCAAAAGCGGTGGCGTCGCCGCTGCCTGCCAGCAGCGGACGCAATCCCTGCAGGCTAAAAAAGAGAAAGCGTGAGGGAAACGCAAAATACTCCTGCAGCAGGCGGTAGCCGTCAAAGTTACGCAGATCGTCCGGCAGCAACGCCTGATCGGCCTCAAACCCTTCCTGGCGCAGGGCATCCTCGGCGAGAACCAGCGGCGCACCGCCGGGGATCATCGCCACGATGCCGGTCTGGTGCGCCATCAGCAGTTCGAGCAGTTGCAGCGCCTGCATATCCGGCCCGCTTAAAAAGAACGCCAGCCGGTCGAAATCCAGGTGCGAAAGTTTTACCGGCCCGTCGCAGGCGATGCGAATGCGCAGCGCGCTCACCGCGCCGCTCTGCCCCAGCCCGATACGCTGTAGCGGCAGGTCGGCAGGCACGCCGCCTAAATCAACCATGCTTATCTTGAGCGGCAACAGCGTCACGTCATGGGCGGTGGTGTAGCTGCAGGTGACGCCGTTTTTCTTCAGCGCCTGGCTGTCCATGGTGGTGCCGCGCGGCACCACGAACCCACGGCTTAAATCCCCTTTCGCCGCGTCGGGCTGCAGTTCAGCAATGGCCATTGACGGCGTCGGCGCCAGGTAGTTCGGCGCGATCATCTCCAGCAGGCGCTGGGAAAAGCGCGGAAACTCGGCGTCCATTTTGAGCTGTACGCGGGAGGTCAGAAAAGCGAAGCCCTCCATCAGCCGTTCGACATACGGGTCGGCGACATCCATGCCGTGCATGCCTAAGCGCCCGGCTACTTTGGGATAACGCCCGGCGAATTCCTGGCCCATTTCGCGCAGCCACGCCAGTTCACGGTTGTAGTATTCGAGTAGTTTGCTTTCCACGCTCACCCCACATCTTTTAAATCAAAGTGACCGTTTTCAAGGTCAACATCGGTACGAAATAAAAAGGTCAGCGGATAAGGCACGCACCACAGGCGGCCTTTAATCTCAATGGATAATACGTTGTGCAGGTCCAGCGACTGGGTATCGGAGATGCAGCGTACCGACAGCCCCTGCGGCAGGATGCGCGGTTCGAAGTGCAAAATCGCGTCGGTCAGTTTTTGCTGAATATCCTGCCACTCAATATCCGACATCCTTTTGCCCGCCAGCGGCGCGACGCCGAAGTTGACCACCGAGCGGCGGACGTGCGCCAGCTGCGACAGATCGTTTTGCGCTTCGTTATTAATGGTGTTGAACAGCCACTGCAGATCGCGCAGCACATGACGACGCAGCGCGGAGTGGGAGATCACATTGCTGCTTACCGGCTCCTGCTGTTTATCCGGCGCGTTGTCGGTCAGCCGGTCGAGCAGCGAGGGCTGCATTTTGTCGCGCGCGCCGGGCGACTCTTTGCCGTTACGCGCCCGCCAGCCGTTGCGCAGCAGGTCGCGGTCATCGTGTGCCGGGTTACTCATCCGCAGCGGCCCCGGTAAAGCGCACGCGCGCCAGATCGAGAAGCGGGAATTCGGCGCTGTCGTTAAGCCAGACTTTCTGCCCCTGGCCAATATACTGCGCCTCATCCCCCGCCAGCGGCTGCCACTCGGTGGTGCGCCCCAGGCGGAAGCGGTCTTCGGTCTGCGCGTCAACAGGGTAACGGGCCGGGATCTGGCAGACCTGTTCGCTACCGTCGAGCAGCTGAACGCGGGTATGACGCCAGGCAAGGTCGGTTACGCTGGCAGG
>NZ_HE578945.1:868984-872740 GCF_000321045.1 Phytobacter massiliensis JC163 | reverse complement strand
CGCACACCGGGCCAAAGCGGCTGTCGCCGTCCATCAGCCAGTCGAAAGTGTGGGTGGTGCCGTCCTGGAGGGTTAATTCACCGCTGACGGCTTCCGCCTGCTCCAGCGCCTCGCGGCGGCTGGCAGAGGCGGCCTCTTCCGGCTGCGCCAGCGCGTTAACCAGTTGGGCAACCCACGGCCAGTGCGCCTCCGGCATGGTCGGACGCGCCTCGCCAGCGAGGACTTTTTCACGGGTCAGTTCCCCCTCAATCGTCTGCTCCAGCAGGGTGACGGTCGGTTGCGCCTGCGGGGTGAGCGCCAGCCAGCTTTTTAACTGCGCCAGGGCCCGCGTCCAGTTACCCTCCAGGCACAGAAGCTGCGTAAAGGCGGCGCGCAGGTCGGCATCAGCCGGCTGGCTGCGAATGCGGTCGACCAGCTGCGCCAGACTCGCCTGCAGCGATTGCCCTGCCAGTTGTTGCTCAAGCGTATTCATGTGACCTGTCCTTTTGGTTAGGTTGTCCCCGGTGCGTATTCTTCCCGGATGCGCTGCGCTTATCCGGGCTACGGGTGCTTTTGGTTCTGCTGTCCCGGATGCGCTGCGCTTATCCGGGAAAATCGGTTATTTCACTGCTTTGTAGAGGCCAACTGCCGGGTCACGCAGCTGCGGACGCAGGGAGTCGATAAGCAGAATATTGAGCTGTGTGCCGGGGGCAAACCAGGGGGTCCAGACTTTGCGGACCTCTTCCAGACGCGCCTGCAGCCGCGCGTCGTCGCTTGCCAGCTCGCGGGAAACTTCCACCGCAACGGTGCCGTTGGCCTGCCAGCCATTGATCGCGGCGACATACGGCAGGATCATCCAGCTCTGATTCAGCGTGCCTTCGCTGGCGACCATCCGCTCGTTGTTCACGGTGGTGATCAGCAGGCGATCGGCATTGACGTTGTCGCCAAGCCCGCTCACCGGGAAACCGTGAACAAAGGTCATTGTCACCTTTTTCTCTGCGCCGCCGCTGACCTGGCTGACGTCGCTACGGCCATTGAGCCAGCCGCCTTTTTCGCATTTGCCGTCGTCTTTCGCCGGGATAAACATTGCCGTGGCGCTGCTGTCTCCCTCCCAGAAGGTGCGCAGATGGCAGCCGTCCTGGAGGGTAAATTCCTGCCAGGGAGCACGGTTCGCCGGCGGGGAACGATCTTCCGGCCGCCCCTGCGGCGGCTGTAGCCCGGCGCTGGCCTCAGGCGCGCTGGCCTCCGGCGTGACTTCCGGCGCCCACTCTTTCGCTTTGCTCGCCGTCCCTTCTGCCAGGGTGACATTTTGCGGGTCGGTCAGTTTCCAGCGCACCACGCTCAGGGTGCCGCACTGGTTTTCCAGCAGCGCGCCGAGGCGCGGCATAAAGCTGTCCAGTACGCTGACTTTTTTGTCGCCGTTAGCCACGATGCGCAGCGGAAGCTCCTTCGCACACCAGCTTTTTGGCGAGTTGTCCTCGATGTTGTCGATCCAGATATCCAGTTTCTGCGAGGGGGATTGCACGATGCGGTAATTTTCTGCCTGCGCGCCAAAGCACACGGCGGCAAGCGCCACACCCGGTAGCCAAAGTTTCATAAAAATCCTTGTAAGCCTGTATCAGTCACGAAGGGGTAAAAACTGCGCCGCCTGCGCCAGCGAATGCAGCAGCGTAGTGTCCTGCGGCGCGCCTACCCATACCGCCACTGCGCTGTAGTTATCCTGCTTGTCGTCACCGTCGGTGCCGTTGCGCAGCAGAAGTTGATTCATTAACGTCAGCCACTCCTGCGGGGTGTTGACCATGTGCAGCGACTGTTTCATCTGCTCTTCGCTCACGCCGTGCCAGAAGCCATCGGTGCAGAGCAGAAAAACATCGCCGTCTTCAATGGGCACCACGTCGCTGTAGCTGGCTTCCCGTTCGTCATCCCCCAGCCCCAGCGCAAAATAGAGCAGGTTGCTGTTAACGCCGTCGGTCTGATGACCGGCGTCTTTCATCTGCTGTACCAGGCTGTGGTCGGTGGTGACGTGGTAGAGCCAGCCGCGGCGGAACAGATAGAGGCGGCTGTCCCCCGCATGGGCCCAGTATGCGAGGTGGTAGTCGCGGTCAATAAACAGACTGACCATCGTCGTTCCCATCCGCTGAAACTGTTCCGCGCTTTTTTGTTCCTCGCGGATGGCATGGTTGGCGTGGTTGACATAGTGACGGATACGCTGCGCATCAAGATGCTGGTCGCCATCGAAGCGGGTGATGATGGCGTTGCGGGCCAGCTCGGCGGCGACATCGCCTCCGGGCAGCCCGGCAATGCCGTCGCAGACCACAAAGCAGGCGGCGCGCTCGCCGATGTTTTCGCCCGTCTGATCCTGGTTACTGGCACGCGCGCCCTGGCGGGACATTGAGGCGGTGCTGATATTCATTGTTCTTCCGATCCGCTTTGTGAGTCTTTGTACTGGTTCACTTCCATATCGTAGGCGTGAAGGAAGGCTTCGCCGAACAGGGTATGGAAGTCGTCATCAATCTCACCGGCGGTCTGGGCATAGGTGCGTACAAAGTAGTCCCACAGCGCCGCCTTGCGGTTGGAGAGCATGCCCAGCCGCGCGGTGGCCCCGTCGCGTTTGGCATCCTCTTCCAGCTGCTCCGGGTTAAAGGATTGCAGCATCGCGGCGATAATGGCGCGGATACCCGAGATCATCCCCAGCTGGTGGGCCTGCAGGTCGATAAGCGCGTCGCGCACCGATTTTTTCGGCGGCATAAAGCCCGGCATGCGGGTGCCAAACATCTGCATCAGCACGGTTTTGCCGGAGGGCAACAGCTTGAACGGGTTGTTGGCGTCATCCAGCACCATCGTCATGTCCGCCTTCACCCCGCGTTTGAGGATCGAGCGTGACGAGAGCAGCGCGACCGTCCCCTGAGAGAACATGCTGAGCATCTGCCCAAGCTGGCGCATATTTTCCCGGTCGAACTGCGGGGTGGGCTGCATATCGCCAAGCCCCATCCCTTCCAGTAATGCATCCAGCAGTTCGCCTTTCAGAACGTCGCTGCGCTCACCGGAGGCGGAAGGCGCGGCCTGAGGGTTGTCGCTCTGTACCGGATCGATACGCAGCCGCCCTTTCGGGGTTTGCCCGGCGACGCGCTGCACGGCTTGCGGGGTCGGCAGCGTGATCGCCACGTAATCCGGGGTTTCCGGATTTGCGTCCGCGGCAAAGGTTTCCGGGGCGAACGGCGGCACCACCGGCTCCGGAGCGGGCGCGATTTCAACAGGGGTGATGGGTTCCGGCTGAGGCGGCTCATCGGCCAGAAGCGGGGTCTCCTCCCGTGCGCTTACGCCCGAAGGGGGAATAATGTCATCGGCATGGCTCAGCGGCACTGCGCCGCCCAGCAGACCGAGCGGATCGTCGTCGCGGGCCTGCGGCGCGCTGGCCCCCTCTTCCCCAAACAGCGCCAGCGGGTCGAGTTCATCCTGCGCCTCGGGTTTATTTTTGACGCTGCGCTCGCCCGGCGGCACCAGCGTGGAGGGCGTGGCGTCCTGAAAGATGCTGTCGCCTTCAAACAGCTGCTTGTCGTTAAACAGATTATCGGCGTCGATGGCGCGCGGCGCGACCACCGGCTCGTCTTTCGCCAGCAGCGAGAGCGGATCTTCGGGGTTACGCTCAGGCTCTTTCGGCGCGGCAAAAGGGTTAAGGTTATTGTTTTCCGGTTTCGCCCGGCTTTGCGAGATGCTGTCGGAGATGGAAAACTCCTGCATCAGGCTGTCCCAGATCTCGGTCGGCACGGCGGTAGG
>NZ_HE578945.1:865579-868266 GCF_000321045.1 Phytobacter massiliensis JC163 | reverse complement strand
TTCTGCGTTGGCGTGGGGTCGGGGGTCAGCCCCGCCTGCACGTTCGCCGCCATCCGGCTTACCGGCTGGGTGTCGAGAATTAAGTCGGTCACTTCAATTCGGTATTCGTCGATGTCCAGCACATCGCCATCCTGCAATTCAACCTGGCGACCGCGTTCCAGCGGGATATCATTTAGCACCACGCGGGTCACGTTGCCACGGTTAGTAATGCGGCATTCGCCGTTTCCGGCAATGTGTACGATGGCCTGCAGGCGCGAAATGGCCCGCTCGTTGTCCGGCAATACCAGATTATTGTCGGTGCCACGCCCGATAGTGCCCCCCGGCGGATAAAAATCGCAGCGGCTTTGCGGAGGTTGATGTCCTGGTTTATTGGAAACTATTGTGAATCGCATAGCGTATTCCTGCTGGAGTGATGTGCGCTAAAACCGCGTCCCTGCGTTTTTCAGGCCAGAGGATAGCCTCTGGCCTGCTGCTGAAACGCTTAAAACGTTTACGCGGAGTAATGACAAACCGTGTTTCCCGGCTGCGCTACAAAGCGTAGCCCGGATAAGGCAAAGCCGCATCCGGGGTGTTCGCAGCGTACTGAGCAAGGTTTGCTCATTACCCGAACGATTACGCTTCTTTGTTTTCTTTGATGTTCCAGCCAGCGCTGGTTTCCGCGCCTTTACCACCGGAAGAAGACTGCTCCCAGTACTGCTGTTTCACTTTCGCCGCCTGGAAGGCGTAGGTCACACCTACGGTGTCGCCATTGTCGGCACCGGTGTACTGCACGGAAGTCACCAGCACGTCTTCCAGCGTAATGCGGGCATATTCCACCTGCTGACCGCCTGCTTTGCAGACTGACAGTTCAACTTTGCCCAGGTGCTTACCGCTGGAGCAGTGTTTCAGGATCGCGGTGGTTGATTTATCAATCAGCGCGTTAATATGCAGGTCGTTGAAATTGACTTTACCGGCACCGCCGCCACCGCCAACGCTCATATTTCCGGGTTGTGAAGCGCCCCAGGAAAAAGAAGTGATATCAGTCCAGCCGGTGTGGTTCGAATCTTTTGATTCGCCCGTAACGCCATCGACCTTCAGAAACATATCAATAGCCATAATATTTACTCTTCGTTAATGATGAATATTGCTTTTAAAAAGCGCGTATATACCTGTCATTTCTCAAATGGGTAAATATGGGGCCAGCATATACCGTCCATATTTTACCTCTCCCTCATATCCGCCATCATGACCCTGGCGGATATGCCTCGCGCTCTCTACAGAGAGCGCTAAGCTCACTGCTGTGTGGCTATGCTAAGTGGTTCAAATCCGCTAGCGGCTTCATTTTTCCTTCGCCGTCTGACACGGCAAGGTTTCGGCCAGCGCTGCGACTATCAGCGCTGAGGCGCGCGTGTTGCGCTCCTCAGGCTTTAAGTGCGCAAAGCGGGAATAGAGTTGTTCATGGGCGGAAGGAGGCAGCAGACGCTGATAGCTGCACCATGCTTTACCTTCCGTTGCGTCCATGACGCCAAGGAAATACATCTCTGCCTTGATGCGCTCGCGCTCGTTGGTTTTCGACAGCCAGGCCTGAGCGAAGCGTTCGCTGCTCATATTGACGTCGTAACCGGTAAGCAGCGCAGGATCGCGCAGCAAATTGCTGGTGCTATCCTGCGGCAGCGGATCGGCCCGCGGGTAGTCATAGGTTTCGGCGTTGACCATTCCCGCAGTACAGATCCACAGCAAACTCAAGGCGGCGTAATGTCCTTTCATCTTTCTCTCATTTCACCCTGATGCGCTGACGCTTATCCGGGCTATGTTTGATCCGGATGCGTTTGCGCGTGTCCGGATTACGCTTCTTTTGTTTTCAGCGACGGCAGTTTCGATACCAGCCGCAGCGAGACGGTCAGCCCTTCCAGCTGGTAGTGCGGACGCAGGAAGAACTTCGCGGTGTAGTAGCCGGGGTTGTCCTCGATCTCCTGCACCTGCACTTCGGCAGCGGCCAGCGGTTTACGCGCTTTGGTCTCCTGAGAGGAGTTAGCCGGGTCGCCATCGACATAGTTCATTACCCAGTCGTTAAGCCAGCGTTCCATCTCATCGCGCTCGCGGAAGGAGCCGATTTTGTCGCGCACAATGCATTTCAGATAGTGGGCGAAACGGCAGCAGGCGAAGAGGTACGGCAGGCGCGCGGCCAGACGGGCGTTGGCGGTGGCGTCGGCGTCGTGGTACTCCGTCGGCTTTTGCAGCGACTGCGCGCCGATAAAGGCGGCGAAGTCAGAGTTTTTGCGATGAATCAGCGGCATAAAGCCGTTTTTCGCCAGCTCCGCTTCGCGGCGGTCGCTGATGGCGATTTCAGTAGGACATTTCATGTCCACGCCGCCGTCGTCGCTGGGGAAGGTGTGGCACGGCAGGTTTTCCACCGCCCCGCCGGACTCAACGCCACGGATGGAGGTGCACCAGCCGAACTCTTTGAAAGAGCGGTTGATGTTGGTCGCCATCGCGTAGGCGGCGTTGGCCCAGGTGTAGTTGCTGTGGCTGGCGCCGTCGGTGTCCTCTTCAAAATCGAAGCTGTCCACCGGATTGGTGCGAATGCCGTACGGCAGGCGCGACAGGAAGCGCGGCATCACCATCCCCAGATAGCGGGCATCTTCCGACTCACGCAGGGAACGCCAGGCGGCGTACTCCGTGTTCTGGAAGATTTTGGTCAGATCGCG
>NZ_HE578945.1:855959-865222 GCF_000321045.1 Phytobacter massiliensis JC163 | reverse complement strand
TCCGTGTTCTGGAAGATTTTGGTCAGATCGCGCGGGTTGGCCAGCTCCTGCCAGGACTCCATCTGCATGACGCTCGGCGCGGTGCCGGTAATAAACGGACAGTGCGCCGCCGCGCCGATACGGGCCATCTCGCCCAGCAGCTCCACGTCCTGCGGGCTGTGGTCGAAGTAGTAATCCCCCACCAGGCAGCCAAACGGCTCGCCGCCGAACTGGCCGTACTCTTCTTCGTAGATTTTTTTGAAGATGGGGCTCTGGTCCCAGCCGACGCCTTTATAGCGTTTCAGAACGCGACCGAGTTCCTGCTTGGAGATGCTCATAAAGCGAATTTTGAGCATTTCGTCGGTTTCGGTGTTGTTAACCAGGTGATGCAGGCCGCGCCATGCGCTCTCCAGCTTCTGGAACTCATCATGGTGAATGATTTCATTGATCTGCTGGGAGAGCTTTTCGTCAATCCCGGCAATCAGGTTCTGGATGGTGCGATAGGTGTCGGACGAGAAGGTTACGGTGTTAGCCAGCGCCTGCTGCGCCAGCGTCTGCACCGCGTTTTCTACCGCCGAGCGCGCCTGTTCCGTTTTCGGGCGGAACTCTTTATTGAGCAGCGCGCTGAATTCGTCCTGGCTAAATACCTCGCCCTGCTGCAGTTCCTGCTGTTGAGATGGGTTGCTCATGGTTTACTCCTCCTTAGCCTGCTCGCCATCGCGTTTATCGGGCATCTGGCTCAGGGATTTCAGCAGTGTCGGATCTTTCAGGATTTTGGCGATCAGCTCTTCGGCGCCGTTTTTACCGTCCATATAGGTCAGCAGGTTGGAAAGCTGGGTACGGGCGTCAAGCAGCGCGTTCAGCGGCTCCACCTTGCGGGCCACCGCGTCCGGCAGGAAGTCTTCCATGCTGTCGAAGATTAAATCGACATTCAGTTTGCCTTCGCCGGTGAGGGTGTTATCCACCTGGAACGCCACGCGCGGCTTGAGCGATTTCATCCGCTCATCGAAGTTATCCACGTCGATTTCCATAAACTTGCGCTCGTCGACCGCCGGCAGGTTATCGACCGGCTTGCCCACCAGATCCGCCATCACCCCCATCACGAAGGGAAGCTGGATCTTGCGCTCCGCGCCGTACACTTCCACGTCGTATTCAATCTGTACGCGTGGCGCGCGGTTACGCGCGATAAACTTTTGTCCACTGTTACTTGATGCCATGATGTTCTCCATCGATTATGCGCGGTGAAGGTGTCGGGACAGGTGTCGCACCTGCCGTCATAACTCACGAATGTCGTCCGAAAATATTTTCCAGCTGATTCACGCCGTCCGGTGCCAGATCGCGAATGATCTCCATAAAATCCAGTTCGATAAGCCGCTGCACACGCTCGATCATCAGCGGCGCGGGGTGGCTTGGCTCATGCTGGGCAAAGTAGCCTTTCACCTTTTCCAGCATCAGCTGCGCATCGGCGCGATTGTTGATTTGTACGCTGCGCCAGTCGCCGACCGGGGCCGGGGCTGAAGCTGGGGTAGCCGCGGGCGACGCCGGTACCGACGCCTCGGCAGGCGCAGCCACCTCCGCGTTACGCCCGACGCTCGCAATCACCGAGGCGGTTTTGATCAGCTCATCCATCGCCGGCGCGCCGCTCTCATCCAGCTTCTCCACCAGAAAGGTGTGAATGGTGCGCAGGCGACCTTCTATTTGTTGCATCGTGCCCGCGGCCAATTGTTCCGGGCGCGACAGTTCATCTACCAGCCGCGCGCGGCCGCCGGGAAAGCTCGGGCAGTCGGGACGCGTGCCGTCCAGCAGCGCCTGCGCGTCGCGCACGTTAATCTCATCGCCGTTGCTCTTAAGCAGAACCGTCTGGCGTAACGTGGCGGCGAGCGCGGCTTTGTCGCCAAGCTCCGCCAGCGCGTTGATACGAAAGAAAGGATCGGGCTCGCCGTACTCCATCAGCGACGGCCACATGTCATCCCAGAAAAGCGCCATTCCCTGGCCGAGCAGCGACAGCCCCTCGGCATAGCCTTCCAGCCCGCGACGGTGTGTCCAGGCGTGGGTCAGCGCCAGCATGACGCGCAGATCTTTGGTACGGGCCAGCAGCGCGACGGCCAGCTTTTCCACCCGCGTCCAGTCGGCAGGCTCTGCCGGGATGATGGTGTCGCCAAACTGCTGCTCTGCCTTGCCGAGGCTTGCCTGCTCCATCGCCTGAAAGTCGGCGTCGTACTCCAGGTTCTCGCCGCACGGCTGCGCTGGCGAGACGGGGGCGAGTAAAGTTTCGATTGTCATTCGCAGACTCGCTTAATCAAACATCGGAGGATAGAGACCGTGGCGGCCAGGACGTGCGCCCCCCGCCGGGTCGAATAACAATGTGAAAAGCTGGCCGGTAAAGTTGCCGCTGTGCACATGGGTATAGAGCGGGTAGCCGTCGCTGCGGTTGGTCCACCAGAAGCTGGTCTGCCGCTGAGGATCGAAGCACTCCGCCGCCTGTCGCCAGCCCAGCGTCGGTTCGCCGTCGCCTTCGTAGCCGATAACGTCGAGGATCTCGGAGCGGCTCTCCTGCTCTACCGGCTGAGGCAGCGGAATGGCGTGCAGCGCCTGATCGAGCTGCTCGGCGGAGAAGGCGTTACGCACCGCGTGCAGCAGCGTTCTGCCCAGCTGCTGATACCAGTCTCCCGACTGGGCCAGCTGGCGCGGCGACCACTCCAGCGGGTTGATAGCCAGCAGCGCGCACAGGGGGTACTGGCGCCCTACGCTGTCGCGGCCCGGCAGCAGGCAGCCCATCTGTACCTGCTGGCCGCCCAGCATTGGCGGAACGACAAAATTCCACACCGGCGCGTTGCCGAACTGCCTGTCCGTCGCGCGCTCCTGCTCTTTTTGCCAGTTCACTAGCCCCAGCTGAAACCAGTGGGACCACTGACGCTGGAGCGCGTCAGGAAAGCGGCGCTGGAGAAAGTCGCCGGCACTGGGCAACTTGCCATACCAGCTGATTGCAGTTGTCGTCGTCATTCGACTTTCCTTGCGGTTAAGGGCATGCGAAACGGGGAAGCTGGAGCGGGTTGCGAATGCTGCCGGGAACAAACTCCAGCGTCACCTGATGCCCGTCAACGTTATAGGTCGCCTGGCGGCTCAACGCGCTGCCGCCGGGGCTGACGCGCGCCTTATCAACAAAGCGGTTCAGCGCCCACGCGCCATTGGTCACCAGCGTCGCCGTGGTGCCGTTGGTCAGGCCAAGCTGCATCCGTACCTGGCTGGTGCCGCCCGGCCCCGGCCAGTTAACTAACTGCACCGCCTGCGGCCCGTGGCTGTAGCGGAGGATCTGTCCGTCAACGTCCAGCGTCAGGTTCAGGATCTCATTGTCCATGCGCACGGTACGCACGGTCATACGAAACGACGGCGTGGCGCTGCCGCCGGCAAAGAAGGCGTCACGAATGGACTGCGCCTGCTGGAACGGCACCAGCAAACCTTCGCTACCCGGCAGGGTTTTACCGTCGATACCCGGCATAAAGCGCCACGGCGACTGGGTGGTGTCGACCTTGTTGGTCAGGTTGTCGCGGAAAAACGTGTCCATCAGGCCGCTGCCCGGCGCGAACATCCGCGCCAGATCGTCGGGGGTCACTTCGCTGCTGGCGGAGCGCACCAGCGGGTAGCGCCCGGCGATGGCCTGACGGCAAAAGCCGCCTACCTCGACGCTGATGCGTTTGCGGACGTTTTCCAGCTCCCGGCGCTGGGTGTCGCTGCTGGCTCCCACCGCCATATTGCTGAACATCGACTGCAAACCGCCCGGCAGTCGCCCGGCGCTGGCCTGCAAACGGCTGATGGTTTCGCCGCCCGGCGCAGGCATACCGCTGTTGGCGGCGTCCTGTACGGCGGTGAGATAGCGGTAAAGCTCGTCAACCTGTTTCAGGAAGTCATCAAAGACAATGGTTTTACCGCCTTTTTCCAGCGGCTGCGCCAGCTCGATAATCGGCGCGTAGTGTTCCGTGACCCGCTGCTCCGGCGTCTGAGCGACGGCGGCGGCCTGCGCGGTGGCGTTGTCGTTATTCCCGAACAGCACCTCCAGCGTCCGGCTTGCGCCATTGCTCTCCTGCGTTTTTTTCTCACCGGCTTCCGCCGGTTCGCGGGTTAACGTCAGCACCTGGCTTAGGTTAACCACCAGCTGACGCAGCGGCGAGTTGTTGCCGGAGAGCAGCCGCGCGGTGTTAATCCGCTGGGAAAGATTGGCGCTGTTGTTGAGCGCGATATCGGCAAGGAAGCTGTCCCACTGGCTGATAAAGTCGCGGGCGTAGAGCTGACGCACCGCGTTGTCCGTCTCCTGCTGCGCCTCCTGCTTCACCTGCGCGCCCAGCACCCAGGCATCGTCGTTATGCAGCGCGGTCGTGACCGGGCCAATCTGCTTATCGAAATGCTGCCAGTAGCCGTCCGGGGTATAGAGCCCTGGCACGCCGTCGTTCAGGGATTTGCCGCTTTTGCGTGAAAAGACCAGTTCGCTCTGCGGGCCGCCGAGGGAGGCCAGCGACACCGGCTTGAGGTTCTCATCGGCGGCCAGCAATCTTTTCAGGCGGCCATAGACGCGGGTCGCCAGCGGCTGCTGATTGATCAGCGCCTGTTCACGCGCGATTAACGCCTCGTCTTTGGCAAAAGGCGACGACTGGATCTGCGGCTCCAGCAGCTGGGAGAGATGCCACTCCAGGCGGCGCAGCTGGGCCTGCGTCATGTTCTGCGGCAGGTTGCGCTCCAGGTTGAGCATCACCCAGGAGTGGAGGAACTTGCCGTCGTAATGTTTCGGCTGGTAGAGCATCTGATAGGCTTTCAGCGCTTCGTAGCTGTACTCCACGTCGCTGCCGTTATCATTGCGCAGCCAGGTGGTGATGCGGGTCGCCACGTCCGGCAGCAGCAGCTCCTGCAACGCTTTCTGGTAGAGCGCCTGGGATGCGTCGGCGACGTCATAGCCGCGGTAGAGACCCATGCGGCGGGTAAGCGGCGGATCGTTAACGTCGAACTTGTCGCTCTGGGGCAGCGCGGAAAGGCTGTTCAGCAGCGGCAGCAGCGCGAAAAGATCGCCCGCCGGACGTTCGCGCAGGGCTTTCACCTGCTGGGAGATGCCGGGCACTTTGGCTTCCACTTCCGCAAGGTAGTCTTTATTTTTGCTGTAGCTGGTCAGCCACAGACCGCTAATGACCACCAGCAGCGCCAGCAGCGCGGCGTAGCCGGCCCACATGACCGCGCGGTTGCGCATCTCCCACCAGCGGTTCTCCCCGGCGATGCCCGCCTCCTGGAAGATAACGTTCTGCAGCAGGTTTTTAATAAAGAAGCTCTGCCCTTTGCCGCCCGGCACCGGGGCTTCTTTGCTGACGCTGTCCCAGTTCTCGCTCGCCGCGCCGTTGGCCGGCAGGGAAAGGGAACGGCTCAGCTCGCCCATCACCCGGTCGAACGGCAGCCCTTCCTGAGTGCCGCTGGCAAGGTAGATACCGCGGGGCGAGAATTCGGTTTCAAAATTGGAGCGGGCGAACAGGGTTTGCAGATAGTCGCCCAGCAGCGGACGTAGCGCGGCGAACTCCTGGGGGAAGAGATAACACTCTGCCCGCGCCCTGGGATCGCTTTCCCGCAGCAGAATATCAGGCAGGCCCGCGTCCAGACGCTGCTGCAACAGCGCATACTCCTGAGTGAAACGGCCCATCAGGTCGAAGTCAGCCTGTTTGCCCTCCTGCCAGGGGAAGGTAAAGCCCCAGATCTGGTCACGCTGGGACTTATCAAAACCGGCAAAGTAGGCACGGAACCCTTTTAACAGATCCGCCTTGGTGACCAGAACATACACCGGGAAGCGAATCCCCAGCTGTTCATGCAGTTCGGTTAGCCGCTTGCGCAGGTTGATAGCCTGCTCGCGCGAGGCGTCGGCAGACTGGGTAAGCAGGTCGGCGACGCTGATGGTCACTATTACGCCGTTAATCGGCTGGCGGCGGCGGTATTTTTGCAACAGCCCAAGGAATTTCAGCCATTCGCTGGCGTCCTGCGCCTGCTCGCTCTCCTGGGTGGTATAGCGCCCGGCGGTATCCAGCAGCACCGCTTCGTTGGTAAACCACCAGTCGCAGTTACGGGTGCCGCCAATGCCGCGCAGCGCGGTTTTGCCAAATTTATCCGCCAGCGGAAATTGCAGCCCTGAGTTGACAAGGGCGGTGGTCTTCCCTGCCCCCGGCGCGCCAATCACCACATACCACGGCAGCTGGTAAAGGTACTGGGTGCTAAAGCGTTGTGATAAATGCCCTGCGCGGTGGCCCGGCTGGTTGAAGTGGGCCTTTTTGAGGATCTGTGACGCCTCTTCAAAGCGATCGGCCAGGATCTGTTCTTCATTATTTAACCGCTGATAATCGCCGGACTCTTTCGGCGCGTTATCGCTTTTCAGGTTGTCCATCAGTTTGCGGTTGAGCCACGCGTTGTAAAGGCGCGGAATGATATGGCTCTGCACCCAGATGAAGTACATCACCGCGATGGTAATAATGCGGTTCTGTTCAGATTCCAGCGGGCGTGAATCGACAACGGAGAGCAGCGGGCCGATCATCCAGATAACCGCCGCCAGCGCCGTCATACCAAGAAAACCCCACAGTATGCGGTTCGTCAGAATTGAAAGCAGACTATTCATCCTTAGTTTCCTTGTGGCAATCCGTTCAGTTCGGCTGCCGTGTTCTCCGGCGATACCAGCAACGTTATTTCTACACGGCGGTTACGGGCGCGGTTCTCCGCCGAATTATTGGGTGCGATGGGGTTCATCTCGCCGCGCCCTTCCGCTTTCACGCGTTCCGGCTGGTTTAAATGTTTTTGCAACAGCGACTGCACGGAGCGCGCGCGCTCAAGGGAGAGCTCGTAGTTGGAAGCGAAACGGGCGCTGCGGATCGGCACGTTGTCGCTGTAGCCCACCACCAGGATTTTGCCGCTGACGTTGTTCATGGCCTGCGCCACGCGGTCAATCACCGGCTCATAGCTGTCGCGCGCCACCGTGGAGCCGGAGGCGAAGAGACCATCGCCTTTAAGGATGACCACGCTGCGGTCAGCCTCATCACGCACCGCCACCAGACCGGCTTTGATCTCCGGCTGGAGGAAACCGCGCAGGTTGAGAACCGGCGGCAGAGCGGGCGCAGGCTCGGCAATGGCCGCTTCCGGCAGCGTGGTCTGGTAGATCTTCGCCAGCACCGGGTTGGTGTTGTCGCCAAGACGCCAGTTGAGCACGATGTAAAACAGGCAGGCGATAAAGCCCGCCAGCGCCACGCAGGCCCATAGGGGGATCACCGGACGCCAGAGTTTGCGCAGCACCGGCTGGTCTTCCGGATGAATAGAGAGCGGCGGCGGGTAGTTGCCGCGCACGCTGCGAATCATCTGCCAGAGACGCTGTTTGATGGTCTCAAGCTGGGTGCGGCCGTTATCCATCACCCGATAGCGCCCTTCGAATCCGAGCAGCAGGCAGTAGTTAATGAGTTCCAGCAGCGCGATATGCTCGCGCGGGTTTTGCGACAGGCGAGCCAGCAGCTGGAAGAATTTTTCCCCACCCCAGGTTTCGTTATGGAAGGTGACCAGCAGGCCGCTGCCGGACCAGACGCCGCGGCTTCCCCATGGGGTCAGCGCCGCGGCCTCATCCAGCGCGGTACACAGACAGTAGCGTGCGCCGACGATCACTTCGTAAGCCAGCCCGGACTTTTGACAGCGCACTTCGAAACGGCGAATTTCATCAATCAGCTGTTGGCGCAGGCCCGCCTGATCGTCATGGGAGACGGAGTGGCGAATCTGCGGTATCGCGTTAAGCAGCGGATTGGCGGCGGCGACCAGCGGATTGTTGCCGCTCGCGCCCGCAACTGAGGCATCACTGCCGTTAGCGTATTGTTCCTGCATATCTTGCGCTCGCTTTATTCGTTCGGGCTACGAATGGCCCAAAATTCCATGTCCAGGCCTGGAAACTCACCCGCCAGATGCAGCGCGAAGGCGCCGGATTTCTCCATCTCGTTCCAGAGTTCGCCGCCTTTTTCCAGTTCAAAATAGTTATAGCCCGCATGCCAGGGGATCTGCGGCGGCGCGACCGGCATCGCCCGCAGCATCATGCCGGGAAGCTGGAGCTGAACCAGATCGCGGATTTTGGTGACCGGGGCAACTTTCATCTGCGCCGGGAAATGGGTTTGCAGCAGTTCGCCCGGCACGTTGGCTTTTACCGCCAGCACGAAGCCGAACTCCCGGGCCATGCTGGTCGAAGGCAGCGTGGCGACGTTGAGCCCGTGGCTGCGCTCGGTGAGCGGCAGCTGGATGGCGTGCTCCTCCATCACCAGCGACAGCCCCTGACGCAGCATCATCATCAGGCGGCTGAAACAGCCCGCCAGGTTGTCATGGTCATAGACCGGCAGCACCTCGTCCGGCGCGCGCGAGGCGGTCCATGTGGTGAGTTCGGTGGCAAAGGCCAGCCAGTCGCGCCAGATCTCCTCCGGGTGCACCAGCGGCATGGTTTTCAGATGCGAGACCCGCCCAACGTGATGGTTAATTAACGCCAGCAGGGTAAACTCCACCATCTCGGTGGTATTGAAGCGGCCCGGCTGACGCAGACGCTGGGCAAACTGCTGGCTGCGCTGGTTCAGCAGACTTTGCAGATCGTTAATCATGGTATACAGCGGCGCGCTGTTGGCGGCATTGAGCATCGGGGGGATATACGCCGGATCATGGCGAACGTGGTTATCATTGCGTTTTTCCAGCACCTGCACCACGCCCATCGCCGTCCATTCGGCGGTGAGATCTTTTTCCAGCATCAGCTTTAAGCGCAGGCGGCCGAACTGCAGCGCCGCCGGGCCAACGGAGATGGCGTTATCATCGTCCACTTCGCCTTCCCAGGTGATATAGCGCGCCAGCGACTCTTTATCTTCGCTGAAAATCACCTCTTCACGGCCGCCGCGCCGCGCCGGGAGCGCCAGCACGACACGCTCATTGGTGACGTTGTCGGGAATGGCAAGCGGCGTAGGCGCGTAGCGCGGATCGTGGAAAGAGAAAAAGGTGCCGTCAGGCAGCAGTCCGCTGGCGCTGCTCAGGGCAATACAGCCCTGGCGCAGCATGGTTTCATCCAGTTCCAGGTCAAGGAAGCCCCAGAGCCACGGGCGCTGCAGCGCGCCCCACTCACGAATATGGTGATGCAGGTAGCTTTCCGCGCGCTGGAAGTGATGAGGACGCAGAAACATACCCTCGGTCCAGACGACCTTTTCTGCTTTGTTCATTCTGTTTTCCTGTTATGAATGCGCTATCTGGAAATGACGCGAATCCCGTTC
>NZ_HE578945.1:830689-855700 GCF_000321045.1 Phytobacter massiliensis JC163 | reverse complement strand
CGCGAATCCCGTTCACGTCAAGAAAGACGCTGGCTTCAAGCGAGTCAGATGAGGATTTCCAGAACTCATAAAAACGGCTTTCGCCCTGCACCGGCAGTGGAATGGAGATTCGCCACTTTTTACCGTCCAGCGCCTGATACTCCGCCATCACGCCGATATAGCGCGCTTCCGGATTCGCATTCCCGGTGAGGGTTTTACTCAGTTGACCGGGCATCAGGAAAAATTCATCGCTGTCCAGCAGGGTGCCGCCGAGCGCGCTTTCCGCTTTATTCTGCAAAGACCAGAAATCGGCGGACATAAATGCCGCGTCGGATTTCAACAGCAGAACTCTCACCTTAAGCGGCGCGGAAGCATTGACCTGCGAGTGCGCCTGGAACTGGAGGGTATAGTTTGCAGGTTCGCTATGTGAAGCCTTTCCACAACCGCTGACCAGGGCGGCCAGCGCAAGGAACAACGCCAGCATGACCTGGCGTACCACGGTGTTCATCTTCATATTCATCGCTCATAACGGCGAGTTAATCGAGGATCCACGTACCTGAATTGCTGTTCTTACAGGCTTTACTGCTGCCATCAACAGTGACGCAGGTCTGCTTTTTACGCTGTTTTAAACGTGGCGTCTGTTCGCGTACGGTTTTGTCATACAGCTCGCTTTTCACTACCGCGCGCATCGGCACGTAGCCAATCAGCTCTTCCTGGCCTTCATCTGCCAGCGCCATCCAGAAATGTTCCACCTGGCCCAGTACGACGTAGGTTTTCCCTGCCTGCAGCTGACGGATCATTTTTCCGCCATAGTCCGGCTGAGTCATCAGCGACGCCGGGTACAGGGCACGGTAGTTTTCTTTGATTGGCTGGAACTCTTTCGGCGGCTTAACCGCATAGCGGTGGGTGAGCGTGACGCCGTTCACTTCACTTTGAACAATGGTGTCGTCGGTAACAGGCGGCGCTGAGGGACCTTTACATCCTGCGACCGCGAAAACGAAAAGAAAGGCTAATACATTGCGCATTTTCATAACGGTATTTTCCATTACATATATATTACTACGTGGAACTGGAACGTTTTAGAAAGCTGTATTTGATTCATTCAAAATCCATCTTTCCGCACCCTCAAAATCACCCATTTATTTATTTTCAGGCATAGCTACCGCACGAGCCGTTGCAGTAGCAAGGCAACCTAATACTAATTTTGTAAACATTTCGCGAATAAATATTACAGACGATACCATTAAATTCAATATCGCCAGCGGGCGTCGCAAAACGGAAAATTTTAATTTCAGGAAAAATAAGACAATTCTCAAGTAAAAATTTCACTTAAGTACTATGCATGTGCCTGTTATGCAAATCAATCACCTACAGCACCCATCCAATCTTAAATGCTGATAACTGTTGTCTTTTAACCCGCGAAAAGGGGGTGTAGAGCATAAACCCCATTTTTGGTTATAGGACTATTCCTAAAATTTTGATTGCAAATTTAGCACCCCTTAATATTGGTAGTTAATATCTTAACTAAACCATGTCGAATTAAGGGTTTTATTAAATAAGCCAGTATTAGCAGGCAAACAAAGCCATTATTAGCCAGCGCAAGTTGCCATCATTTAAGCCATGTGATCTGAGAAAAACAGACAAAGAGGAAAATTTTTCATTCGCCTTGAGGGAAATTCACGCACATTTTACAGTTAAGTGAAGCTAAAGGGTCATGCACTGCCATTTAAGATTTGCGTATGCCGCCGTTCGGGAAAGTGTCTACAGGTGCGCAAATTGGCACATCGACAACGCGCCGCGGTGGAAATTCGTCTAAGGTTTTCACAAGGTTGGTTGTAGCGGCCTGGCTTTTTACCCGCTAAGGAGAACAATAGATGACACTACCCGTTGTACGCCGTCACCGGGCGTTATGCTTCGCGTTGCAAATCGCCCTCGGCGGCGCCCTGATGTCGACGCTTCCCGCGGCGCTGGCGGAACAAGCGCAGACGCCTCAGTCCCCGGATATCCTGCTGGGCCCGCTCTTTAGCGATGTCCAGAGCGCGAAACTCTTTCCCGATCAAAAGACCTTTGCCGACGCCGTGCCGAAAAGCGACCCGCTGATGATCCTTGCGGATTACCGGATGCAGCGTAACCAGAGCAGTTTTGATTTGCGCCACTTCGTTAATGTCAATTTCGACGTGCCAAAAGAGGGGGAGAAGTATGTTCCGCCAGCGGGACAGAGCCTGCGTGAACATATCGATGGTCTGTGGTCTGTGCTGACCCGCACCACGGACAAAGCGGGCAAGTGGGACTCTTTACTGCCGTTGCCCGAATCTTATGTGGTGCCAGGCGGGCGCTTCCGTGAGGTCTATTACTGGGACAGCTACTTTACCATGCTGGGACTGGCCGAAAGCGGTCACTGGGATAAAGTCGAAGATATGGTGGCGAACTTCGCCTATGAAATCGATACCTGGGGCCATATTCCCAACGGCAACCGTACCTATTACCTGAGCCGTTCGCAGCCGCCCTTCTTTGCCTTTATGGTAGAACTACTGGCGTCGCACGGCGGCGATGAGGTGCTCAAAACCTATGCGCCGCAAATGGAGAAAGAGTACCGCTACTGGATGGAAGGGGCTGACGGTCTGCAAAACGGCCAGGCTAACAAGCGGGTTGTGCGGCTGGCGGACGGCGCTATCCTCAACCGCTACTGGGACGATAAAGATACGCCGCGTCCGGAGTCCTGGCTGGATGATGTCACCACCGCGAAAAATAACCCTAACCGCCCGGCAACGGAAATCTACCGCGATCTGCGCTCTGCCGCCGCCTCCGGCTGGGACTTTAGCTCCCGCTGGATGGATGACCCCAACCAGCTCGGCTCAATTCGCACCACCAGTATTGTGCCGGTGGATCTGAACGCCCTGATGTTCAAGCTGGAAAAAATGCTGGCGCGGGCCAACCAGGCCGCGGGCGACAGCGCCAAAGCCCAGCAATATGAAGCGCTTGCCTCCGCGCGCCAGAAAGCAATGGAAGCCAACCTGTGGAATGATAAAGAGGGCTGGTACGCCGACTACGATTTGAAAACGCAAAAGGTGCGTAATCAGCTGACCGCCGCCGCCCTCTTCCCGCTGTATGTTAACGCGGCGGCGCAGGATCGGGCGGCGAAAGTCGCGGCGGCAACCCAGGCGCGGCTGCTTAAGCCGGGCGGAATCGCCACCACTACCGTCAACAGCGGTCAGCAGTGGGATGCGCCTAACGGCTGGGCGCCGTTACAGTGGGTGGCGGTGGCCGGTCTGCAGAATTACGATCAGAAAAAGCTGTCGATGGACGTGACCTGGCGCTTCCTCTCCAATGTGCAGCACACCTACGACCGGGAGAAAAAGCTGGTGGAGAAATATGACGTTAGCTCCACCGGGACGGGCGGCGGCGGCGGCGAATACCCGCTGCAGGATGGTTTTGGCTGGACCAACGGCGTAACGCTCAAGATGCTGGATCTGGTCTGCCCGAAAGAGAACCCCTGTGACAGCCTGCCAGCGCAGCAGCCGGTGGCGCAAAGCGCGCCGCAGAAACAGGCCGCGCAGTAATAAAAAAACCCGGTGAGCGCCTCACCGGGTTTTTTATCAATTTCATGGTTAGCCGCGACGCAGCATCCGAAACAGCGCCAGTACGACAATCGCACCAATCACCGCCACGATAAAGCTGTGGAAGTCGAAGCCGGTGACATCACCGCCAAAGCCTAACGCCGTCGCCAGCCAGCCGCCCACAACCGCCCCCACAATACCCAGCAGGCAGGTCAGAATAAAACCACCACCGTCACGACCCGGCATAATCAATTTAGCAATAACCCCAGCGATGAGGCCAAAAACAATCCACGCGAGAATACCCATTTGTCTCCCTCCTGCTTAAACATCAAACAATCTCGCCCGCCCGTATGGCGGGGCGTGAATTGAGTATAGGCGATAATGAGAAAAGCGCTTCCCGCTCACAGACTTAGGCGGCAAAAGGTTTGGGCCGCCTGCGTCAGGCCGTCAGAAAAAATTTCGCTATTTGCCTTAAGAAATCCCCGTCGCTGCCGATAATGCAGCAAGACGGTCTGTCAGCGATCAAGGAGCCTTTTGGCGTGAGTAAGTACAGTGAGCAGTTCCTGAAGAAGAGTCCATTGGCCGTGCTTGGCGTGCTGCGTGATTTGCAGAAGAGCCAGGTGCCGGTGTGTATCAGCTGGACTGGCGGGCAGTTCATCAGCAAGATCCTTGAGGTCAACCCTGAGGCACTGATAATGGATTTCGGCAGCCAGTCGTTTGAGAACACCGCTGTTCAGCGCGCCGAAAAGGTGACGGTTACCGCTGAAACGCAGGGGGCGAAAGTGGAGTTTAGCCTGCCGAAGCTGCCCGGCGGCGAGTATCTCTCCCTGCCCGCTTTTATCGCGCCATTGCCGGACTCGCTGTGGTTTATTCAACGCCGGGAGTATTTTCGCATTAACGCCCCGCTCCACCCCGCCTACTTCTGCAAGGCCCGCATGCCGGATAAAAAGACCGAGCTGCGCTTTCGCCTCTTTGACCTGTCACTGGGCGGTATGGGGGCGCTGCTGGATGGCGCGGTGCCGGAAGGATTGCAGACGGGCATGCGTTTCAGCCAGATTGAGCTGGATATGGCCTCTGGGGGCAGTTCTATTTTGATGCGCAGCTGATTGCCATTGGCGAGCGAAAAGTGGTGGACGGGAAAAATGAGACCATTACCACCCCGCGCCTGAGCTTTCGCTTTTTAAACGTCAGCCCGGGAGTTGAGCGCGAGCTGCAGCGGATTATTTTTTCGCTGGAGCGGGAAGCGCGGGAGCGGGCGAACCGGGTGAGATGAGGGGTTTTCCCGGATGCGGCTAACGCCTTATCCGGGCTACGAAAAACATACCGCCGCACGGTTTGTTACCCGGATGCGGCTAACGCCTTATCCGGGCTACGAAAAGCATATCGCGGCACGGTTTGTAGCCCGGGTAAGCGACAGCGCACCCGGGATTTTTCCGGTACGCTTACATGGCGTCCATCGCCTTTTGCACCTTCCAGATATAGCGCGGCGCCTGCGGGGCCGGGTGATTCTCTACAACGTGGTCGAAGAATTCATCGGCGTCGAGGTCATTTATCTCGGCAATCGCTTTTTTGCGGTTGGATGAAAACGTGCGCAGCAGCGCGCCCGCGCCATTAACGTACGAAACCACCAGCGCATACTGCATCACCTGCGGGTCTTTAATTCCCGCCAGCGCACCGTGTTCCAGAATGCTCAGATAGGCCGCGCCCATGGAGATATTGCGCTCCGGGTTTTTCAGCTCGCTGGTGGAGGGCTGCCCGCTCCAGCCCATATGGCGATAAACCTCCCGCCCGGCGGTAGAGGCTTTAAGCTGCATCAGCCCGACGGCGTTGGATTTACTCACCAGGTTCGGATTGCCGCCTGACTCTACGGCAATCATGGCGGTAATTAACCGCGGGCTGACGCCCCAGGCCGCCCCTGCTTTTTCGCTAATCGGCATCCACTGCATTGCGCGTTTGACCGGCACTTCGGGGTTCCAGTCCGGTTTGCGGTAGTCCTGTTTCGAACTACAGCCCGCCAGCAGTACGACTAAAAAAGCAAACCATCTTAATTTCACACGCATTCCTTCTTTGCTGAACGCATCACTACGGATGACTTTGAACAGGGTTAGCGGCATGATAACCATTTCCGATCAGATGTCAGCAAGGATTTGCCATGTCGAGGTTTCATTTAATCGCCCCCTCCGGCTACTGCATTAATCAGGAGGCCGCCGCGCTTGGCGTGGCAAGGCTGGAGGCCGACGGCCACCGGGTGGATAACCGCCAGGTGATTGCCCGGCGCGACCAGCGTTTTGCCGGCGAGGACGGCGAACGGCTGAACGATATTAACGCGCTGGTGGAACTGACGGAGCCGGATACCATCGTGCTGCCGGTGCGCGGCGGCTATGGGGTAAGCCGTCTGCTTGATGCTATTGACTGGCAGGGTTTAACGCGCCGCCAGCAGGCGCAGCCGCTGCTGATTTGCGGGCACAGCGATTTTACCGCCGTCCAGATGGGACTGCTGGCGAAGGGGAACGTCATCACCTTTAGCGGCCCGATGCTGGCCGGTAATTTTGGCGCGCCGACGCTGGACGCCTTCACCATGGACCACTTCTGGCGCGCCCTGCGCCAGCCGGTTCTGCAGATTGAATGGCCGGGGGAAGGCCCCCGCTGCCGCGCCTCGGGAACGCTGTGGGGCGGTAATCTGGCGATGCTGGTTTCGCTTATCGGCACGCCGTGGCTACCGGCGATTAACGGCGGCGTCCTGGTGCTGGAAGACATTAACGAACATCCGTTCCGGGTTGAGCGGATGCTGCTGCAGCTTCTGCACTGCGGCATTCTGGCGCGGCAGAGCGCCATTGTGCTCGGCAGCTTTACCCACGCCAGGGAGAATGATTACGACGCGGGCTATACCCTGGAGACAATGATCGCGTACCTGCGCAGCAGGCTGGATGTGCCGGTGATCGCCGGGCTGGCGTTCGGTCACGAACAGCAAACCGTTACGCTACCGCTGGGGGCCCAGGCGGTGCTGACGCATAACGCGCGCACCACGCTGACCGTTTCCGGCCATCCGGTAATAAGTGCATAAAAAAATATTCATCATTCTTATAAATTTTTGCCCTTCTGCCGTTAAGATAGAAGAGTTTTCATCCCGGTGCCGCTCGTGGCGTTTGCCACGCGACGGGCGGATTTAAGCCGGACGTTGTTACGTCGAGAGGAGAAGCACGACATTGGATGCAGAGGCGGTCATCAGTCTGTTTATTTTGGGTTCGGTACTCGTAACCTGTAGTATTTTATTAAGTTCGTTTTCATCCCGTCTCGGTATACCCATTCTCGTTATCTTCCTTGCCATCGGCATGCTGGCGGGGGTGGATGGCATTGGCGGCATTCCCTTCGATAATTACCCCTTCGCCTACATGGTGAGTAACCTTGCGCTGGCCATCATTCTGCTGGACGGCGGGATGCGCACCCGGGCGAGTTCGTTTCGCGTGGCGCTGGGGCCCGCCCTGTCGCTCTCGACCATTGGGGTGCTGATCACCTCGGGCTTAACCGGCATGATGGCGGCGTGGCTGTTCCGTCTCGATCTGATGGAAGGCCTGCTGGTAGGGGCGATTGTCGGCTCTACCGACGCGGCGGCGGTTTTCTCGCTGCTGGGCGGCAAAGGGCTGAACGAACGCGTCGGCTCTACGCTTGAGATCGAATCCGGCAGTAACGATCCAATGGCGGTCTTTTTAACCATCACCCTTATTGAGATGATCCAGCAGCACGAGAGCGGGCTGAGCTGGATGTTTGCCCTGCATATCTTCCAGCAGTTCGGGCTGGGGATCGTGCTGGGGCTGGGGGGCGGCTACCTGCTGTTACAGATGATCAACCGTATCGTGCTGCCCGCCGGTCTCTACCCGCTGCTGGCCCTGAGCGGCGGCATTCTGGTCTTTGGCATCACCACCGCTTTGCATGGGAGCGGCATCCTGGCGGTCTATCTGTGCGGCTTTGTGCTGGGCAACCGGCCTATTCGCAACCGCTACGCCATTGAACAAAACTTCGACGGGCTGGCATGGCTGGCGCAGATTGGCATGTTCCTGGTGCTGGGGCTGCTGGTCACGCCGTCGGATCTGCTGCCTATCGCGGTTCCGGCGCTGATTCTGTCGGCATGGATGATCTTTTTTGCCCGCCCGCTGTCGGTGTTCGTTGGGCTGCTGCCGTTTCGCGGCTTTAATCTGCGCGAGCGGGTTTTTATCAGCTGGGTTGGCCTGCGCGGCGCGGTGCCGATTATCCTTGCGGTTTTCCCGATGATGGCGGGGCTGGAGCATGCCCGGCTGTTCTTTAACGTCGCGTTCTTTGTGGTGCTCATCTCCCTGCTCTTCCAGGGCACCTCCCTGACCTGGGCGGCTAAAAAAGCGAAAGTGGTCGTCCCCCCGGTGGGCAACCCCGTTTCCCGCGTCGGTCTGGATATCCACCCGGAGAACCCATGGGAACAGTTTGTCTACCAGCTGAGCGCCGATAAATGGTGCGTGGGTGCGGCGCTGCGCGATTTGCATATGCCTGCCCAGACGCGTATCGCGGCGCTGTTTCGTGACAATACCCTGCTTCACCCCACGGGGAGCACCCGGCTGCGCGAAGGCGACGTGCTGTGCGTGATTGGCCGGGAGCGCGATCTGCCCGCCCTTGGCAAGCTCTTTAGCCAGTCGCCGCCGGTGTCGCTCGACCAGCGCTTCTTCGGTGACTTCATCCTGGAAGCGAGCGCAAAGTTTGCCGACGTGGCCCTGATTTACGGCCTCGACGTGGGGCTGGAGTACCGCGACAATCAGCAGACGCTGGGTGAAATCATTCAGCAGCTGTTGGGCGCCGCGCCGGTGGTGGGCGACCAGGTGGAGCTCGCGGGCATGATCTGGACGGTGGCCGAGAAAGAAGAGAACCGGGTGCGTAAAGTCGGCGTGCGGGTGGCCGAAGACGAGAGCGAATAATTCTGCCCCCGGCGTCACTGCCGGGGCCAGAAGTTACACTGTCACAACGGGGACGCGCGGGGCCAGGGCGCACATCAGCTCATAGCCCACCGTCCCCGCCGCCGCGGCGACATCATCAATTTTAATCTCCCTGCCCCATAGCTCCACCGGCGTACCGATTCCCGCCTGGGGGCACGGGGTTAAATCCACCGCCAGCATATCCATAGACACGGTGCCGACCGTGCCTGTGCGCACGCCGTCCACCAGCACCGGAGTGCCATCCGGGGCATGGCGCGGATAGCCATCGGCATAGCCCGTCGCCACGATGCCGATCCGCTGCTCGCCGCGAGCGGTGTAGCGCCCACCATACCCGACCCGATCCCCTGCTTTCAGCGTCTGGACGCCGATGATTTCACTGCTCAGGGTCATCACCGGCTTGAGTCCGGCGGTGGCGATATCCTGCCACTGCCCGGAAGGGGAAGCGCCGTACAGGATAATACCGGGGCGCACCCAGTCGCCGTGGGACTGCGGATGCCAGAGCGTCGCCGCTGAGTTAGCCAGCGAGCGCGAGCACGCCAGCCCCTCAGTCGCCTGGAGAATCTGCGTCATCGCCCGCTCGATGCCATCCGGTTTTTCCGCCTCGGCAAAGTGGCTCATCAGCGTCATATCCCCGACGTTTTTCAACCCGCGCAGCTGTTGCCAGAGGGTTTGCGCCCGCTCCGGCAGAAAGCCCAGCCGGTTCATCCCGCTGTTGATTTTCAGGTAGACATCGAGCGGAGCGTGAAGCTGGGCGTCCTGTAACGCTTTGAGCTGCCAGTTGCTGTGGACCGTCGTGGTGAGGCGGTATTTATCAAACAGCGGCAGCTCGTCTGCGTGGAAGAAGCCCTCCAGCAGCAGTATCGGCCCCTTCCAGCCGCGCTCTCGCAGCAGGATAGCCTCCTCCAGATTGAGCATTGCGAAGCCATCCGTGGTTTCAAGCCCTCGCCAGACGCGGTCAAGACCGTGGCCGTAGGCGTTGGCCTTCACTACCGACCAGACGCGGCTGCCGGGCGCTGCCCGCCGCACCACCTGCAAATTCTGCCGTAGCGCATGGAGGTCAACCGACGCCAGTACAGGACGAGACATACCTTCTCCTTTTAGTTTTGCGCGCCGTGAAGCTGACGGGCGGGTGTGGGCGAGAAACCCGGCAGGTAGCGCGCCACGCTAAGATCTTCCCAGGGAATAGCAGGCGTGCGCCCGGAGATCAGATCGCTGATAAGCTGCCCGGAGCCGCAGGCCATTGTCCAGCCGAGCGTGCCGTGACCGGTATTCAGCCACAGGTTCTTAAACGGCGCGCGGCCAACGATCGGCGTACCGTCCGGGGTCATGGGCCGCAGGCCGGTCCAGAAGGTCGCCTGTTCGATATGGCCGCCGGAGGGGAAGAGATCCTGCACCACCATCCGCAGCGTCTCCCGACGCGGTTCGCGTAACTCGGTATTAAAGCCGACTATCTCCGCCATGCCGCCAACGCGGATACGCTTATCGAAACGGGTAATCGCAATTTTGTATGTTTCATCGAGGATAGTTGAAACCGGGGCCCCTGCCTCATCCGCAATGGGTAGAGTCAGTGAATACCCCTTAAGGGGATAGACGGGAATATCGACGATGCCTTTGAGCATGGCGGTGGAATAGGAGCCAAATGCCATCACATAGGCATCTCCTTTGATCACCTCGTCGCCGCACTTCACGCCATAAATCCTGTCGCTTTCATACAGCAGGCGGTCGACCTGGGTATTGAAGCGGAAGTTGACGCCGTTGCGGGCGGCCATCTGCGCAAGCTGCTGGGTGAAAAGCTGGCAGTCGCCGGTCTCGTCATTGGGCAAACGCAGGCCGCCGCTGAGCTTATGCGCGACCTGGCCCAGCGCCGGTTCCACCTCTGCCAGCCGGGCGGACTCCAGAAGCTGATACGGAACACCCGCCTCCTGCAGGACGGCAATGTCGCGGCTGGCGTTGTCGTACTGCTCAGCGGTACGAAACAGCTGCAGCGTTCCCCCCTGTCGCCCTTCGTAGGCAATGTTGGTGCTCTCCCGCAGCAGCTTAAGGCAGTCACGGCTATACTCGGCGAGACGCACCATCCGTCCTTTGTTTTCCATATAGTGGCGGGTGTCGCAGTTGCGCAGCATCTGCCACATCCATTTTAACTGGAAGGGGGTGCCGTCGAGGGCAATCGCCAGCGGCGCATGGCGCTGGAACATCCATTTTATCGCTTTTAACGGCACGCCCGGCGCGGCCCAGGGGGCAGCATACCCCGGAGAGATTTGACCGGCGTTTGCGGCGCTGGTCTCAAGCGCGGGGCCAGGCTCCCGCTCTATGACCGTGACGTCATGTCCCGCCTGAGACAGATACCAGGCGCTGGTGATCCCCACCACGCCGCCACCCAGAACAACTACTCGCATAGCTCGCTCCCATGAGTAAAGCACAATCATCTGATTACAAATTGATAACTCAGATGAAAATGTTATTCAACATATGCCTTTTTTATGGTGATGGTTCTCACACCTTTCAGAAAACAAAGGCGTTGTGGGATTTAGCATCTCCTGCTGCCCGACTTTTTGTTGCAGCATAAAAAACCAGAAACAGCGCTGTTTTTCAGCAAAAGTTGAGGGGATGTGGTGAAGAAAAGCGCCTGCGTCGCGTACAGTTTTTAACAACTGTTCTATGCTTGAAATGAGACTTTCCATCCAGAGAGAGTCGCAAACAATGAGGGCGCGCTAATGGCTACGATTGACTCCATGAACAGGGACGCATTACGTCTGAGCGATGGACCTGACTGGACATTCGATCTGCTGGATATCTATCTGGCGGAGATCGACCGGGTGGCGAAACTCTACCGGCTGGATACCTATCCGCATCAGATTGAGGTGATTACCTCTGAGCAGATGATGGATGCCTATTCCAGCGTCGGGATGCCGATTAATTATCCTCACTGGTCATTCGGTAAGAAATTTATTGAGACCGAGCGGCTCTATAAACATGGTCAGCAAGGGCTGGCGTACGAAATCGTCATCAACTCCAACCCCTGTATCGCCTACCTGATGGAAGAGAACACCATTACCATGCAGGCGCTGGTGATGGCGCACGCCTGTTACGGCCACAACTCGTTTTTTAAAAATAACTACCTGTTTCGCAGCTGGACCGACGCCAGTTCGATCGTCGATTACCTGATTTTCGCCCGCAACTATATTACCGATTGCGAAGAGCGCTACGGCGTGGAAGAGGTAGAGAAACTGCTCGACTCGTGCCATGCGCTGATGAACTACGGCGTTGACCGCTATAAGCGGCCGCAGAAAATCTCTCTGCAGGAGGAGAAAGCGCGGCAGAAGAGCCGGGAAGAGTATCTGCAAAGCCAGGTCAACATGCTGTGGCGCACCCTGCCCAAGCGCGAAGAGGAGAAGACCGTCGCCGAAGCGCGCCGCTACCCTTCTGAACCGCAGGAGAACCTGCTCTACTTTATGGAGAAGAACGCGCCGCTGCTGGAGCCGTGGCAGCGGGAGATTTTACGTATCGTGCGTAAAGTCAGCCAGTATTTCTACCCGCAGAAACAGACCCAGGTGATGAACGAGGGATGGGCCACCTTCTGGCACTACACCATTCTCAATCATCTTTATGACGAAGGGAAAGTGACCGACCGCTTTATGCTGGAATTTCTTCACAGCCACACCAATGTGGTGTTCCAGCCGCCCTATAACAGCCCGTGGTACAGCGGTATCAACCCTTATGCGCTGGGCTTCGCCATGTTCCAGGATATCAAACGAATCTGTCAGTCTCCCACCGAGGAAGATAAGTACTGGTTCCCGGATATCGCCGGCTCCGACTGGCTGGAAACGCTGCACTTTGCCATGCGCGACTTTAAAGATGAGAGTTTTATCAGCCAGTTTTTATCGCCGAAAGTGATGCGTGATTTCCGCTTTTTCACCGTGCTGGACGACGATCGCAATAACTACCTGGAGATTGCGGCAATCCATAACGAAGAGGGCTACCGCGAGATCCGCAACAAACTGTCTGCGCAGTACAATTTAAGCAATCTGGAGCCGAACATTCAGGTGTGGAACGTGGATTTACGCGGCGACCGTTCCCTGACGCTGCGTTATATTCCCCACAACCGCGCGCCGCTCGATAAGGGACGCCGGGAGGTACTTAAGCATGTGCACCGCCTGTGGGGGTTTGACGTGCTGCTGGAGCAGCAGAATGAAGATGGCAGCGTGGAACTGTTAGACCGCTGCCCGGCGCGGCCAAACGCGCTGTAAGACATAGCCCGGGTAAGCGTGAGCGCACCCGGGATTTCCCCGGATGCGGCGTTGCCTTATCCGGGCTACACCTTCTCAGTAAACCCGGAAGACGTTTTACCTTAACGGCCGCTAATGGTGAGATCCCCTGGCAGGGTCTTATGCATATTGTGCCAGATCTCGCCGCTGTCATGGCCGTAACGGCGCACCGTTTCGTACACCTGGTCATGCAGACCGTTCTCGCATATCTCTCCCAGCCGATGATAAAAGCCCAGCGCCAGGCTGCGCGCTTCCGGGCTGGCGAAATAGTGACGGCCAATGCGGGTGTAGAGGCCCTTCATCCCGTTGAGGATCAGGCCATAGATAGGGTTGCCGGAGGCAAACGCCAGCCCGCGGAAAATGTTGTAATCAAGCTCGGCGAACGCGTCGGCATGATCTTCCACTTGCCGGGCGCTGGCCAGCACCGCCAGCGCGTCGTCGGGGTGCTGACGAAAGGCGGTGCGGATGAAAATGGTGGCAATATTGGTACGCACAGAGAGCAGATTATCAATCAGCTGCGGCACGCTCTCGTGGTCCAGGCGCGCCAGCGTTTCAAGAATATTAAGGCCGGACGTTTCCCAGAAATTGTTCACTTTGGTGGGTTTGCCGTGCTGAATGGTCAGCCAGCCATCGCGCGCCAGGCGCTGAAGCACCTCACGCAGGGTAGTACGAGTGACGCCAATCAGTTCGGAGAGTTCGCGTTCAGCCGGAAGGATCGATCCCGGAGGGAAACGATTATTCCAGATACTTTCAATAATATACTCTTCCGCGAAACCCGCCGGGCTCTGCGCCTTAATCACCATAGAAACATTTCCATTAAACAGCTAAGCATAGATAACTCATCATACCAGACGCCATCAATGCCAGATAGCGCGACGTTTGCACAAAAAGTGGATCGCCGTTTCATTTTTGACATCGAGTCATACAGAAACGCTCGCCACCTCATCCTCATTAATGCATATTCTGTATGCGTATTATGCGTATAATGCAATTTTGCTAACTTTTGACGGGGAAGGAAGTCTGTCGTGGATATCTCTTTTCAGCGCGCCCTGTGGCGTAATTTTTTAGGCCAGTCCCCGGACTGGTACAAACTGGTTTTAGTGCTGTTTCTTGTTATTAACCCGCTAATTTTTATCATTAATCCCTTTGTCGCTGGCTGGCTGCTGGTGGCAGAGTTTATCTTTACCCTAGCAATGGCGTTGAAATGTTACCCGCTGTTGCCTGGCGGCCTGCTGGCGATTGAGGCTGTCGCCATCGGAATGACCAGCGCCGCGCATGTTCGCAACGAGCTTGCCGCCAACCTTGAAGTGCTGCTGCTGCTGATGTTTATGGTGGCGGGCATCTACTTTATGAAGCAGCTGCTGCTGTTTATCTTTACGCGTCTGCTGTTAAGCATTCGCGCCAAAACGTTGTTGTCCCTCGCCTTCTGCTTCGCCGCGGCGTTTCTCTCCGCGTTCCTCGACGCCTTAACCGTGGTCGCGGTGGTGATAAGCGTCGCGGTCGGCTTCTACGGCATCTACCACAAAGTCGCCTCATCGCGCCCGGAAGGGGATATGCTGGATGACAGCGATATGGATGAAGAGCGCAAGAATGTTCTGGAACAGTTCCGTAGCTTCCTGCGTAGTCTGATGATGCATGCCGGGGTTGGCACCGCGCTTGGCGGGGTGATGACGATGGTTGGCGAACCGCAGAACCTGATTATCGCCAAGGCCTCGGAGTGGAAATTTATTGAATTCTTCCTGCGCATGGCCCCTGTCACCGTACCGGTCTTTATTTGCGGCCTGCTGACCTGCTATCTGGTCGAAAAATTCCGTCTGTTCGGTTATGGCGCGCAGCTGCCAGACGCGGTGCGCAAAGTACTCCAGGATTACGACGATAAGAGCCGTCAGCAGCGTACCCGTCAGGATAAAGTGCGTCTGGTGATGCAGGCGCTGATTGGCATCTGGCTGATTGCCGCGCTGGCGCTGCACCTTGCTGAAGTGGGGCTGATTGGCCTGTCGGTGATTATTCTTGCCGCCACGTTTACCGGCGTCACGGATGAACACGCCATCGGTAAAGCGTTTACCGAGTCCCTGCCCTTCACCGCGCTGCTGACGGTCTTTTTCGCCGTGGTGGCGGTGATCATCGACCAGCATCTGTTCGCGCCGATTATTCAGTATGTGCTACAGGCCTCTTCCGATGTGCAGCTCACGCTCTTTTATCTGTTTAACGGCCTGCTGTCGTCCATCTCCGATAACGTCTTTGTTGGCACGGTCTACATCAACGAAGCGAAAACGGCGCTGGAACAGGGCGTGATTTCCGCGCAGCAGTACGAAATGCTGGCGGTCGCCATCAACACCGGCACCAACCTGCCTTCGGTCGCTACGCCAAACGGCCAGGCGGCGTTTTTGTTCCTACTGACCTCGGCGCTGGCACCGTTGATTCGCCTCTCTTACGGGCGAATGGTATGGATGGCCCTGCCCTACACCATCGTACTGACCTTGATTGGCCTGCTGTGCATCAACACCACGCTTATCCCCTACACTGAGTGGCTGACGCAGCTTGGCGCGCTCACCAACAGCGTTCATTAAGGGATCACGCCGGGCGCTTTGCCGCCCGGTTTGACTTTCCGCAGAATAAGTCTCCGATTACGCTATATTTTTGACGAGACCGGGTGGCGAGCGGCACGATTTCGTTTACACTGCGCTTTCTAAGCATGTCCCAGGGAAATGATTATGTTGCGATATCTGAACAAGTGCTCTCGCGGGCGCGGCGCCTGGCTGTTGATGGCGTTGACCGCACTGGCGCTTGAGCTGACCGCGCTGTGGTTCCAGCACGTCATGCTGCTGAAACCCTGCGTCCTCTGTATTTATGAACGTTCTGCGCTCTTTGGCGTAATGGGGGCCGGTCTGGTTGGAGCCATCGCGCCGAAGACCCCGCTGCGTTACGTTGCGATTGTTATCTGGCTTTACAGCGCGTTTCGCGGTATCCAGCTTACCTATGAACATACGATGATTCAGCTGCACCCTTCACCGTTTCAAACCTGCGATTTCGCCGCCCGGTTTCCGACATGGCTGCCGCTGGATAAATGGCTGCCGCAGATTTTCGTCGCCTCCGGCGACTGCGCTGAGCGCCAGTGGGAGTTCCTGTCGCTGGAGATGCCGCAGTGGCTGCTGGGGATCTTCATCGCCTATTTCGTTGTGGCCGTTCTGGTGCTGATTGCCCAGCCGTTCAAACCCAAAAAACGCGATCTCTTTGGCCGCTAATTGCCGCCCGTAAAAAAGCCGTTTCGCTGGTTACGCGAAACGGCTTTCCCCGCCTTCTCTGCTTTTCCGAACGCGCTGTTTACTGTGCCCAGTCGGGCTTGTTCAGGATGTGATCCTGCCAGTCACGAACCTCAGACTCTTTCACCGCAATGTGGCGCACGGTGATGCGCTGTTTGTGCATCATCTCTTTTGAGCCCGCGCGCAGAGGGTGCCAGACAGGAAGCGGCTTACCCTCCGCCAGCAGACGGTAGGCGCAGGTTTGCGGCAGCCACTCAAAAGTAGGCAGATTATCGCGGGTTAATTTAATGCAGTCTGGCTCGAACTCGAAGCGGCGCTCATAGTTACGGCACTGGCAGGTTTTGATATTCAGCTGACGACAGGCGACGTTGGTGAAGTAGATTTCATCGGTGTCTTCGTCCATCAGCTTGTGCAGGCAGCACTGTCCGCAGCCGTCACACAGCGACTCCCACTCTGCGTCGGTCATTTGCTCAAGCGTTTTGCTTTGCCAGAAAGGGGTATCGCTCATAAATCTGTCGCTCTATAAAACCAGGGAGCACCTTATAACCAGTCTGGCATGGGGATGCAAGTTTTGCCGCCCGGAAGCGGCGGCAAATATGTTACAGGACACGAGTAGAGAGCGATAGCCCGTTGAAGCTGATCTCTAATTCGTCGCCGCTGTGCAACGGGCCAACTCCTTCCGGCGTGCCGGTCAGAACGACATCCCCGGCCCGCAGCGTGAAGAAACGGCTCATGTAGGCGATGAGGGGAACGATTTTATGAATCATATCCGCCGTCGTGCCCTGCTGGCGGACTTCACCGTTGATTTTCAGCCCCAGCGGGGTGTTCTGCGGATCGTCCTGGAACTCTGCCGCCGGGATAAAACCTGAAACAGGACAGGCGTTATCAAAACCTTTCGCTTTCTCCCAGGGCTGACCGGCTTTTTTCATCTGGCCCTGAATGTCACGCAGCGTCAAATCAAGCGCGACGCCGTAGCCCGCAATCGCTTTCTGGACGTGATCTTCCGTGGCCTGACGCAGGGTAGCGCCAATCAGCACCGCCAGTTCAACTTCGTGATGCACCGACCCCAGCCCCTGAGGCAGCACCAGTGGCTGGCGCAGATCGCATAGCGCGGTTTCCGGTTTAATAAACAGTACGGGTTCGTCCGGAGTGGCGCTCCCCATCTCTTTAATATGTTTCGCATAATTGCTGCCAACGCAAACCACTTTACTTACCGGATAGTCCAGCAGCGCGCCCTGCCAGTTATGATGTTGATACATGTTTTCCCCTCAGTAACGCATTGAACAAACACGAAAATGACTATCCGCGCCCGCTGGCGGTTTGTCAAATGGCGGAAGGGGAATTGCACAATGAAGAAGGAGAAACGGGAAGCGGAATCGATCCGCCTCCCATAATGCTATCGCGGGTATCAGACATTGCCTAAATGTTGTTTAAGCAAATCCTCCGGCGGTGGCGGAATTTGCAAATAATAGCCCTGATTTTTTAGCGCTTCTTTGACTTTTTCCAGATCGGCATTGACCAGTTTTTTACGCCCGTCGAGGGGTAATATCATTGCCAGCTGCGGCTGACCGAAGCTTTTCATTAATTCTTCAGGAACGCGGGAAAAATCGTCTTTTTTTTCGACATAGAGATAAGTCTGGTCGCGACGGGAACTCCGGTAGATCACACAAAACATAATTTTACTCTGAATTAATGGGTGGTTACTTGCCTCAATATAATAGTGACTATAACATGCCTGATAGTCTTCGGAATATCGTCCAATGAAGGGGCGATAATAGCAAAATGAGTAAGGTCAGGATGTCAAACGCGCCCATCGAGCTAAAAGGCAGTAGTTTTACCTTATCAGTGGTTCACTTGCATGACGCACAACCCGAGGTTATTCGCCAGGCGCTGGAAGACAAAATCGCTCAGGCTCCCGCTTTTTTAAAACATGCTCCTGTTGTTATTAATGTGTCGGATCTCAATGGCCCGGTTAACTGGCCGCAGATTCAGCAAATCATTCTGGCTACGGGGCTGCGCGTCGTCGGCATCAGCGGCTGTAAAGACAGCGAACTGAAAGCGGCAATTGAACGCGCCGGGCTGCCGCTGCTTACCGAAGGAAAGGAGAAGCCGCGTGTCGCCCCGGTGCCGGAAGTTGCGGCCCCGGTTGTTGCTCAGGTCACAAAAACGCGGCTTATTGACGCCCCGGTACGTTCCGGCCAGCGGATTTATGCGCCAAATTGTGATTTGATTGTAGTAAGCCACGTCAGCGCCGGCGCAGAGTTAATCGCCGACGGCAATATTCATGTTTACGGCATGATGCGTGGACGCGCGCTGGCGGGCGCGAGCGGCGATAAAGAAGCGCAAATATTTTGTACTCACCTCACGGCGGAGCTGGTCTCCATCGGTGGGGTTTACTGGCTGAGCGATCAAATCCCGGCCGATTTCTATGGCAAAGCGGCGCGTATGCAGATCGAGGGCGACGCTTTGACTATTCAACCATTAGATTAAGCCCTTTTAACAAGGAATTACTATGGCACGCATTATTGTTGTTACTTCGGGTAAAGGGGGCGTCGGTAAGACCACCTCCAGCGCGGCCATCGCAACTGGTTTGGCCCAGAAGGGAAAGAAAACCGTCGTTATCGATTTTGATATCGGCCTGCGCAACCTTGATTTGATAATGGGATGCGAGCGCCGTGTGGTTTACGATTTCGTTAACGTGATTCAGGGCGATGCGACGCTTAATCAGGCACTCATCAAAGATAAACGCACCGAAAACCTCTACATTCTTCCGGCTTCGCAGACGCGCGACAAAGACGCGCTGACCCGCGAAGGGGTAGAAAAGGTGCTCGATGAGCTGCAGAAGATGGATTTTGATTTTGTCATTTGCGACTCTCCGGCAGGGATCGAGACCGGCGCGCTGATGGCCCTCTATTTCGCCGATGAGGCGATCATCACCACTAACCCTGAGGTCTCTTCCGTTCGCGACTCCGACCGTATTCTTGGCATTCTGGCGTCTAAATCCCGCCGCGCCGAAAATGGCCAGGAGCCGATCAAAGAGCACCTGCTGCTGACCCGCTACAACCCGGGGCGTGTAAGCAGAGGCGATATGCTCAGCATGGAAGACGTGCTGGAAATTCTGCGCATTAAGCTGGTCGGCGTGATCCCGGAAGATCAGTCAGTCCTTCGCGCATCCAACCAGGGGGAACCGGTCATTCTGGATACCAACGCCGATGCGGGCAAAGCGTACGCGGACACCGTTGACCGTCTATTAGGAGAAGAACGTCCTTTCCGCTTCATTGAAGAAGAGAAGAAAGGTTTCCTCAAACGCCTGTTCGGAGGATAAGTTATGGCTTTACTCGACTTTTTTCTCTCACGAAAAAAGAACACCGCCAGCATCGCTAAAGAGCGTCTGCAGATTATTGTCGCGGAGCGTCGTCGTAGCGATGCCGAACCGCATTATTTACCGCAGCTTAAGCGCGATATTCTGGAAGTCATTTGTAAATATGTACAAATTGACCCGGAAATGGTTTCAGTTCAGCTGGAACAGCGCGGGGACGATATTTCAATTCTGGAACTTAACGTCACCCTCCCCGAAGCGGAAGAGACAAAATAACGCCAGGCGAACCACAGCGATCCAGGTAATAAAAAAGGCAGATATTTTCTGCCTTTTTTGTTGGTCGTCGAAATAAGCACTGTATTTATTTACAGTTAATGACGTGGATATTCATCCAGTAATTTCCGCAACGCCTCAGCCATTAATTCACCCCGCCAGCCGCTAATTAATTCCGGCAGGCCTGATTGCGGTTTTAATTGCCAGTGCCAGTTCAGCAGCTGGTTAATTTGCCTGCGGGAAGCAAGCAGCTCGGCGCTAAGACCGCTGGTTTCGCTCACGCGCTGTACCAGCGCTTTGATCTCTTTAAAGGCTTTGCGATAGCCCGGCATATCCATCAGGTTTAGCAGCGGCTCCGGCAGCGCATCATCAGGAAGCGCCTGTGCCTGCGCCACCAGCGCGAGCAGGGTTTTACCGTGGAAGCGGATTTCGCTGCCGGAAAGCCCCAGGCTGTCCAGTTCACCCATGCTGCCGGGCATATAGCGCGCTACCGCCCACAGGTGCTCTTCCCGCACCACAAAGTTAACCGCCAGATCGCGCTCGCGCGCCTTGCGTAAACGCCAGTCCGCCAGCAGGCGCAGGCAGGCCAGCTGGCGGGTGCGCAGCTGCCACGCGTTGGTGATGTCGCGCCACGCCTCTTCCGGGGCGAGGGTTTCGCTACGACGCTGCATCATCAGGCGGCACTCATCCAGAGCGGCGGGCAGCTGCCCCGCCTGCTCCGTCTCCGCCAGCAATTTACGGGCGATGGGCAGCAGGTACCAGACATCGGCGGCGGCGTAGACGCACTGACGTTCGGTCAGCGGGCGCGCCAGCCAGTCAGTGCGTGATTCGCTCTTATCCAGCGCGACGCCGCTGTACTCCTCAACCATCGAGGCAAAGCCCCAGGAGAGCGGCCGTCCGCAGAAGGCGGCAAGGATCTGGGTATCGATCATCGGCTGGGGCATCACGCCGAAGGCATTGAGAAAGACCTCCAGGTCTTCGCTGCCGGCGTGGAGAAACTTAATCACGTGCGGGTTGCAGATAAGATCGCGAAACGGCGCCCATTCGGTGATGGTCAGCGGGTCGATAAGCGCGGTGCGCTCCCCGTCAAAGAGCTGAATAAGGCCCAGCTGCGGATAGTAGGTACGGGTACGGACAAATTCGGTGTCAAGGGCCACAGCGTCCACGCTGGAAGCGGCTTCGCACAACGCCGCCAGCGCGTCGTTGGTCGTGATCATCTGGTAATTCAAATCATTTTCTCTTTAGTTTGCGCCCATAAAAACGCCGGATTAACCGGCGTCGGGCGACTAACGCATAGCTCAGGCTTTATTGTCTACTTTGCCGCGGGCTTCGTCACGCAATTCTCGTCGTAAAATTTTGCCAACGTTGGATTTTGGCAGCTCGGTGCGGAATTCCACCCGCTTCGGCACTTTGTAGCCCGTCAGCTGGCGGCGACAAAAGGCGATGAGCGCCTCTTCCGTCAGCGAGGCATCTTTCTTCACCACGAAGATTTTTACCGACTCGCCGCTGGCCTCAGAAGGCACGCCCACCGCCGCCACCTCCTGCACGCCATCATGCTGCATAACCACGTCTTCGATTTCGTTGGGGTAAACGTTGAAGCCGGAGACCAGAATCATGTCCTTTTTACGATCGACGATACGCATAAACCCTTCGTCATCCATTACCGCGATATCGCCGGTGCAGAGCCAACCGTCTTTGATTATCTCATCGGTGGCCGCCGGACGCTGCCAGTAGCCCAGCATCACCTGCGGCCCTTTGACGCACAGTTCCCCCGGTTCGCCGGGCGCGACTTCGTTGCCGTCATCGTCCACCAGCTTCACCTCGGTAGAAGGCACCGGCAGGCCAATGCTGCCGCTGTGGTAGTCAATATCGTGGGGGTTAACGCTGACCAGCGGCGAACACTCCGTCAGGCCGTAGCCCTCCAGCAGGTACTGCCCCGTCAGCTTGACCCAGCGCTCGGCAACCGCCTGCTGTACTGGCATACCGCCACCGGCGGAGAGATGCAGCGTCGAAAAGTCGAGCTTGTGGAAATCATCGTTATTCAGCAGCGCATTAAACAGGGTGTTGACGCCGGTCATCGCCGTGAAGGGGTATTTCGCCAGTTCTTTCACCAGCCCCGGAATGTCGCGCGGGTTGGTGATTAACACGTTTTGCCCGCCAAGCTCAATAAACAGCAGGCAGTTCATGGTCAGCGCGAAAATATGGTAGAGCGGCAGCGCGGTGATCACCAGCTCTTTGCCGCGGTGCAGCAGCGGCCCGTAGGTGGCGTTAACCTGTTCGAGGTTAGCGAGCATATTGCGATGGGTAAGCATCGCCCCTTTCGCCACGCCGGTGGTGCCGCCGGTGTATTGCAAAAAGGCCAGATCGTCGGTGGTGACTTCCGGTTTGATGTACTGCTGACGATAGCCCTGCTGTAGCGCGCGGCGAAACGAGATGGCGTCCGGCAGGTGGTATTTGGGTACCAGCCGCTTCACATATTTGACGACAAAGTTAACCAGCGTCCCTTTTGCCGGGGAGAGCTGGTCGCCCATGCGGGTCAGGATAACGTGGCGCACCTGGGTTTTGTCGACCACCTTTTCCAGGGTATGGGCGAAGTTCGAGACAATGACGATTGCCGACGCGCCGCTGTCATTAAGCTGGTGTTCCAGCTCGCGCGGGGTGTAGAGCGGGTTAACGTTAACCACGATCATTCCGGCGCGCAGAATGCCGAACAGCGCCACCGGATACTGCAACAGGTTCGGCATCATCAGCGCCACCCGGTCGCCCTTTTGCAGCCCCAGCCCCTGCTGAAGATAAGCGGCAAATGCCCGGCTGCGCTCCTCCAGTTTGCGGAAGGTCATCACCTCACCCATGTTGACGAACGCAGGCTGATCGGCGTAACGCGCCGCCGCGTTTTCAAACAGTTCAACAAGGGACTGGTAACGATCGGGATTGATTTCCGCAGGCACGTCGGCGGGATAACGGTTAAGCCAGACCTTCTTCAATGCATCACCTCTGAAATGGGAATTCGTCGTCATCACAACCCCTGTTAATAAACAAACTGTTAACATTATATTAACTCAGCGTACCAGTTTATTAATTGCGCAAATTGCAGGTTGCGAAGCGCGTCACTAATTATTTTTTTATGGCGTAAGAAACAGAGAAACAGCGGACCCGCCGCTGTTTCTTTTATTAATATTAACAAAGGGTTACTCAGTAACGATGGTCTGCACCTGCGCCGGGCCGGGGTTATACCAGCCCCAGCCGCCATAGCCGTAGCCCCACGGGCGCGGCGGCCCCCACATCCACGGATCCATGGGCTGCGGCGGCAAAACCACCTGTTTGGTGACGTGCCAGCGCTTATAGCCGTCGGCACGGATAACTACGAAACGATAAGGCGCGCTGCCGATTTTGCCGTCCACGGTGCCGACGATCGGCCCGACAACGGTGACCAGCTGCTTGTTGAAGTCGACCGGGTCAAGGAAACCATTCACCTCGGCATAGATACGCCCGATGGAGGCTTCCCGCAGTACCGGACGCGCGCCGCTGTCCAGGGGCATGGCGGCGATTTCCAGACGGGTTTTGCCCTGCTGGTTTTCTACTTTCACGACGCGCCCGCCAAAGCGTGCTTCCTGACCCACGTAAAGCTGCGGCGCATTCAGCACGCGCACTAAATCTTCCTGCGGGGTGGCGCTGGTGCCTTTAATGGCATCCGGCACGGAGACGCAGCCGCTCACTACCGCAACTACCGCCGCCGCCAGTAACCCGCGCAACACCTTTTTTTGACTCGCCATTATGCGACTCCTCAACTCAGCCTGGTAATACTGAGATTCATTCCCGGCCCGGAAGTTTCTTCCATGCCACTTCGTTGCGCAAATAAACCGGCTCCGCCTGTTCCACCGCGACCGTCTGATTCAGGCGTAGCAGGTGCAGCGCGAGGGGCAACATATCTTCCGCTTCAGGAAGCGAAACGCCGCCGTCAACCAGATCCAGCGAGCTTTCGGCGCCCATCTCCGGCCACGCCTGCCAGCCGGTGCCCACCGTCGCCCATGTGCCGGAGAGCTGCGCTAAGCGCGCCGCTACGGCTTCCGGCTTGAGCACCGCTTCGCTCTCTTCGCCGTGCCAGACGCCGCGCTCATCGCGCTGGTACTCCGCCCAGTACACTTCCCCCATACGGGCGTCGATAGCCGCCAGTACGCGGGTGGCGCCGGTTTTGCGCCATGCTCCCTGCGCCATCGTAGCCAGGGTAGAGACGCCAGCCATCGGCAGAGATGCCCCCAGCGCCAGCCCCTGCGCAATGCCAATGCCAATGCGCACGCCGGTAAAACTGCCCGGTCCGCGGCCAAAGGCCAGCGCGTCAAGTTCAGCAAGCGAAACGCCGCTTTCGCTGAGAATATCCTTCACCAGCGGCAGAATGCGTTGCGTATGTTCACGAGGGCAGAGTTCGAAGTGGGCAAGCGTGCTGCCGTCGTTGTAGAGGGCGACGGAGCAGGCTTCGGTGGCTGTATCAATGGCCAGAATTCGCATGGGTTTTCGCAGTCCCGGTAAAACAAAATGGCGCGCATCTTAACACAGTTTGCGGCAAATTACTCCGTCGCGGAGGCGGCAAGAAACGCGACCGCTCGCGTAATATCCCGGGTTCGCGGCGCAGGCGGCAGGCTGGAGAGGAACACCGCGCCGTAAGGGCGCATCACCAGACGGTTATCGCAAATCACCAGCACGCCACGATCGTCAACGTCGCGGATGAGTCGCCCCACCCCCTGCTTAAGGGTGATAACCGCATCGGGAAGCTGCACCTCGTCAAAGGGATCGCCGCCGCGCAGACGGCAGTCTTCCATACGCGCCTTGAGCAGCGGATCGTCCGGGGAGGTAAAGGGCAGCTTGTCGATAATCACCAGCGACAGCGCGTCGCCCCGCACATCCACCCCTTCCCAGAAGCTGCTGGTCGCCACCAGCAGGGCATTGCCCGCGGTGACGAACTGGTTCAGCAACTGGCCTTTGCTGGTTTCCCCCTGCAGCAGCACCGGCAGGGTCATGGTGGCGCGAAACTGCTCCGCCAGGCCGCGCATCATGGCGTGGGAAGTACAAAGCATAAAACAGCGGCCATTGTTGGCTTCGATAATCGGTTTTAGCATCGCCGCCAGCTGACGAGCGGCGCCGGGCTGATTGGCCTGCGGCAGATTGCGCGGCACGCAGAGCAGCGCCTGGCGGGCATAATCGAAGGGGCTGGGCAGCAGCAGCGTTTTGGCCTCTTCAATACCCAGCCGGGCGGTGAAGTGGTGCAGATCGTCGTTCACCGACAGCGTGGCCGAGGTAAATATCCAGCTGCCGCTCTTTTGCGCCATAACCTCTTTGAATTTGTCGGCGACGGTCAGGGGCGTCAGCGCGAGGGTGAAGTGGCGGGAGGTACACTCATAC
>NZ_HE578945.1:628178-830487 GCF_000321045.1 Phytobacter massiliensis JC163 | reverse complement strand
CAGCTGCCGCTCTTTTGCGCCATAACCTCTTTGAATTTGTCGGCGACGGTCAGGGGCGTCAGCGCGAGGGTGAAGTGGCGGGAGGTACACTCATACCAGTAGCTAAATCCGGGCGCGTTGAACTCTTTTAACCGCTTGAGACGTGCGCGGTAGAGCGTCGCGCGCTCGAAGGCCGAATCGAGCATCGCCGAGCGCCCGAGCGAGAGCTTCGCCACGTCGTAACAGAGCTCCAGCGCGTCGTCGAGCAGCAGCAGCGCGCGCTGAATGCTGGCATCGGCCAGCAGTTCGCGCAGGTTACCGCGGTAGCCCGGCTCCCCCAGCTGCAGGCGAAAATCCTGCGCGCTCTGGGCCAGCCTGTCGGCGCATTTCTGTAGCTGCTGGGTATCTTTTAATTCTGTGCGATAGGCGATGGTGAAATCTTTCGCCAGGTCCAGTAGCTGACGGCTGGACAGGGACTGACCGAAATACTGGCTGGCGATGTCAGGCAGCTGGTGGGCTTCGTCAAAGATCATCACGTCAGCCTGGGGGATCAGTTCGCCAAAGCCACCCTCTTTCACCACCATATCGGCCAGGAAGAGATGGTGGTTTACCACCACCACATCCGCATCCATCGCTTTTTTGCGCGCCTTCACCACAAAGCACTCTTTGTACATCGGGCAGTCGCTGCCAAGGCAGTTGTCGTTGGTGCTGGTCACCAGCGGCCAGGCGGGAGAGTCCTCCGCCACGCTGACGCAGGTGCTGATATCGCCATCCACCGTCTGACCGGCCCAGGCGCGGAGCACGACCACGTCGCTGAGGGTCTGTACCGGCAGATCGCCCCCTGACAGCGTCTGCTGCTCAAGCCGCTCCAGGCACAGATAGTTCGAACGGCCTTTCAACAGCGCCGTCTGGCCCGCGTAGGCCAGCGCCTTCGCCACGGTGGGCAGATCGCGACTGTAAAGCTGATCCTGCAGGGCTTTGGAGCCGGTGGAGATGATCACCTTTTTACCGGCGCGCAGGGCGGGCGCAAGATAGGCATAGGTTTTGCCCGTACCGGTTCCGGCCTCGACCACCAGCGGCTGGGTGAGGGTTATCGCCTCGCTGACGGCTTCAGCCATCTGACGCTGTGGTTCACGGGGTTTGAATCCCGGTATCGCTTTGGCCAATTGACCGTCTGTTGCAAAATCGTCCGTCACGCTGCCCCCTGGTTAAATCGCCAGTGATTATGTCAGGGCATTGGGTTTTTAGCCAGCCTGTGGCAGTCTTGTCGGCACGTGATGGAAAACCAGGAGGAAGTATGACTATTACCCGCATTGACGCCGAGGCCCGCTGGTCGGATGCCGTTATCCATAACCAGACGCTCTATTACACCGGCGTGCCGGAAAATCTCGACGCCGACGCCTACGCGCAAACCGCCAATACGCTCTCGCAGATTGACGCCATGCTGGCCCGTCAGGGCAGTGATAAAACGCGCATTATGGATGCGACGATCTTTCTTGCCGATAAGAACGACTTCGCCGCCATGAATAAGGCGTGGGATGAGTGGGTAGTCGCCGGGCACGCGCCGGTGCGCTGCACGGTGCAGGCGGCGCTGATGAACCCTGGCTACAAAGTGGAAATCAAGATCGTCGCGGCGGTGTAACGCCCTGCCCGGCAGGGTTTAACCTGCGCCGGGCGAATGACATAGCCCGTCAGGGCTATTCGTCCTCATCCTCAAAGCGGGCGACGATACGCTCGCCGGTGTGGCTTTCGCGCAGCTCCTGCGCCACCAGGGCAATGGCCTGGCCGCTGCTCATCCCCTGCGCCATCAGCTCCTGAATACGCTCTACCGCTTGCTGCTGCTGTTGATGATTAAGGGAAGGTAAACCTGCAAACATGATTAACTCCTGCTAGATTATTGCAGCTAATTATTTCACGCGCCGTGGCGATGCGCCAGCACCGACACAAAGAGCCAGGATTGATGAAGACAACCCCCGCCGTTTTAACGCTGCCGTGGCGGCCCGATGCCGCAGAACACTATTTTTCCCCGCTCAAGGATCTCCCCTGGGCCATGCTGCTCCATTCAGGCCATGCCGATCATCCGCACAGCCGTTTCGATATTGTGGTGGCCGACCCGCTCAGCACGCTGGTGACCAAAGGCGCGCGAACGACCCTGCGCGATGCCGGGGGGGAGCGGCACAGTGCAGCCGACCCGCTGCAGCTGCTGCGCGAAACGCTGGACAACGCCCGGCTGACGCCCTCTCCCTGCGAAGCGCTGCCGTTTCAGGGCGGCGCGCTGGGGCTATTTGGCTACGACCTGGGCCGCCGCTTTGAGACGCTGCCGGACTGCGCCGTCGCCGATATCGGGTTGGCCGATATGGCTGTGGGCATTTACGACTGGGCGCTGATTGTCGATCACCACCTGCAACGGGTCACCCTGCTGAGCCATCGCTGCCCGCAGGCCCGGCTGGCCTGGCTTGAAAGCCAGCAGGCCTCCCTGAGCCGTGCTTTTCGCCTGACCAGCGGCTGGCGGGCGAATATGACCCGCCAGCAGTATGGCGAGAAGTTTCGTCAGGTGCAGGCGTTTTTGCACAGCGGCGACTGCTATCAGGTCAACCTCGCCCAGCGCTTTCAGGCCCGTTATGAAGGGGACGAATGGCAGGCGTTTCGCCAGCTTAACGCCAGCAACCGCGCGCCGTTCAGCGCCTTTTTACGCCTTGAAGAGGGCGCAGTGCTCAGCCTGTCGCCGGAGCGTTTTATTCAGCTAAAGGAGGGTCGCATCCAGACCCGGCCCATTAAGGGCACGCTCCCGCGCCTCGCCGACGCGGATGAAGACGCCCGACAGGCGCAAAAGCTGGCCGCATCGCCCAAGGATCGCGCGGAAAACCTGATGATTGTCGATCTGATGCGCAATGATATCGGTCGCGTGGCGACGCCCGGCTCGGTGCGGGTGCCGGAGCTTTTCGTGGTGGAGCCGTTTCCGGCGGTGCATCATCTGGTCAGTACCGTCACGGCGACGCTGCCCGCCAGCCGCCACCCTACCTGCCTGTTGCGCGCCGCCTTTCCCGGTGGTTCGATTACCGGCGCGCCTAAAATCAGGGCGATGGAAATTATCGACAGTCTTGAACCCCAGCGGCGTAACGCATGGTGCGGCAGCATCGGCTATCTTAGTTTTTGCGGCGCGATGGATACCAGTATTACCATCCGTACCCTGACCGCCTGGCAGGGCGAGATTTACTGCTCCGCAGGCGGCGGGATTGTCGCCGACAGCGACGAAGCGGCGGAATATCAGGAAACCTTTGATAAAGTTAACCGTATCTTGCAGCAACTGGAGAGATAACCGTGGATGAACCAACGCTGAGGCTGGAGGATTTTTTATCCCGATTCCAGCTATTGCGCCCGCAGATGCGGGTGGTCACAGGCAACGCGCGCCAGGCGGCGGTGCTGGTGCCGGTGGTGCGGCGTAAAGAGCCAGGGCTTCTGCTGACCCAGCGCTCCGCCATGCTGCGCAAACACGCGGGCCAGGTGGCCTTTCCCGGCGGCGCGGTGGATGAAACGGATGCCTCGCTCATCGCCGCCGCGCTGCGCGAAGCGCAGGAGGAGGTTGCGATTCCGCCGGAATCGGTCGACGTCATCGGCGTCCTGCCGCCGGTGGACAGCGTCACCGGTTTTCGCGTCACGCCGGTTGTCGGCATTATTCCGCCGGATCTGCACTATCACGCCAGCGAAGACGAGGTGGCCTCGGTTTTTGAAATGCCGCTGGCGGAGGCGCTGCGTCTCGGTCGCTACCACCCTCTGGATATTCATCGCCACGGTAATGACCACCGGGTATGGCTCTCCTGGTATCAGCACTATTTTGTCTGGGGCATGACGGCGGGTATTATCCGCGAGCTTGCCCTGCAGATAGGCGTGCGCCCTTAGCTATACTTAACGCCTGGGCCGCAGAGGGGTGCCGTTCGGCATTAGTAAAATCGCCGTTATCCATTAGTTTAATTCATGTGAATAATCAAACGACCTGCACGCATCCCTCTTACACTATGCGCAGTTATTACATCGTTACCGGAGCCCCGGTAACCCTGTCAGGAGTGTTAATGTGATTAGTATATTCGACATGTTCAAGGTGGGGATTGGTCCATCTTCTTCCCACACTGTTGGCCCGATGAAGGCCGGGAAACAGTTCGTCGATGATCTGGTCGAAAAAGGATTACTGGAAAACGTCACCCGCGTTGCGGTAGACGTTTACGGCTCCCTGTCGCTGACGGGTAAAGGCCACCATACCGATATCGCCATTATTATGGGTCTGGCGGGTAACGAACCCGCAACCGTGGATATTGACGCCATTCCGGCCTTTATCCGCGATGTAGAAAACCGTGGCCGCCTGCTGCTGGCCCAGGGCCGCCAGGAGGTCGACTTCCCCCGTGAAGATGGTATGCGTTTCCACAGCGACAACCTGCCGCTGCATGAAAACGCCATGTCGATTCATGCCTGGAGCGGCGATAAAGAGGTCTACAGCAAAACCTATTACTCCATTGGCGGCGGGTTTATTGTCGACGAGGAGAATTTCGGCAAAGAGACGCTGGCTGAGGTGAGCGTCCCCTACCCGTTCAAATCCGCCAGCGAGATGCTGGAATACTGCAAAGAGACCGGCCTGTCGCTCTCAGGCATGGTGATGCAAAACGAACTGGCGCTGCACAGCAAACAGGAGATTGAGGCCTATTTCGGCCACGTCTGGGCAACAATGCGCGCCTGTATTGACCGCGGTATGAACACCGAAGGCGTGCTCCCCGGCCCGCTGCGCGTCCCGCGCCGCGCCTCGGCCCTGCGCCGGATGCTGGTGGCGAACGACAAACTCTCCAGCGATCCGATGAACGTGGTGGACTGGGTGAATATGTTTGCGCTGGCGGTCAACGAAGAGAACGCCGCTGGCGGGCGCGTAGTGACCGCGCCGACTAATGGCGCCTGCGGTATTGTTCCCGCGGTGCTGGCCTACTACGACCACTTTATTGAATCCGTCAGCCCGGATATCTACATTCGCTATTTCCTGGCCGCCGGCGCGATTGGCGCGCTGTATAAAATGAACGCCTCGATTTCCGGCGCGGAAGTAGGTTGCCAGGGCGAAGTGGGTGTCGCCTGTTCAATGGCGGCGGCAGGTCTGGCTGAACTGCTGGGCGCCAGCCCTGAACAGGTTTGCGTGGCGGCCGAGATCGGCATGGAGCATAACCTTGGCTTGACCTGCGACCCGGTGGCAGGCCAGGTGCAGGTGCCCTGTATTGAGCGCAACGCTATCGCCTCGGTTAAAGCGATTAACGCCTCGCGGATGGCGATGCGCCGCACCAGCGCGCCGCGCGTCTCCCTCGATAAGGTGATTGAGACCATGTATGAGACCGGCAAGGACATGAACGCGAAATACCGTGAAACGTCCCGCGGCGGGCTTGCTATCAAGGTTCAGTGCGACTAGTACTCCCCTTAGCCCTTCTGCGACAGAAGGGCTAATTTTTGCGTTTCGCCCGCCCCGTTTACCGTTTCCCCGCTACACTTTCTTTGTTCTGAATCTCCATCCTGGCCAGTCTCTTTTCAAGGCGGTCCCGGCATGCAAACGGCGCAGCAGATCATAAAAAGTTACCGGCGCAAGCGCATCATCGTCTGCGTGTCGGTCGCTTTTGCCGCCTTAATGACCACCCTGTTTGTGCGATTTATTTCAGAGCGTAATTTTAATCAGCAACAGGTGGTGACGTTTACCACTCACGCCGTGCAGGCGCTGGAAAAACTGCTGCTGCCGCTGGAGCAGAAACGGGACGCGCTGCTGCCGCTGGTGGGTTTGCCCTGCGCCAGCGTCCACCTGATGTTGCGCAAACAGGCGGCCTCGCTGCAAACCGTGCGCTCTATCGGCCTGGTCAAAGATGGCGTCCTTTACTGCTCCAGTATTTTTGGCGCCAGGGATGTGCCCATCCATCAATTGCAGCCCGCCCTGCCTGCCACCCGGTCACTGATGCTTCTCTCCACCGATCACTCGCTGTTAAAAAATACGCCGGTGATGATCATGTGGTATCCCGCCAGCGCCGATGGGCAGAGCGGCGTGATGCAGGTTATAAACATTGCGCTACTGACCAGCCTGATTCTGGAGCCGGACGCCCCGCTTATCACCGCCGCCAGCCTGAGCGTCGGCGACCGCCATCTTGAGTATGGCAAGCGGGTGAAGCCTGTCCTGCCGCAGCTGAACCGGCAGGTTCGCTATCAGCGTGCCTCCAGCCACTTCCCCTTTACCATTACCGCCACCGGGCCGGGCGCAGCCGCGCTGGCGCTCAAACATCTCCCCTCGCAGCTGCCGCTGGCGCTGATACTCAGCCTGCTGATTGGCTATATTGCCTGGCTGGCGACGGCAAACCGGATGAGTTTTTCCTGGGAGATCAACCTTGGCCTTGCCGCCGGGGAGTTTGAGCTGTTTTGCCAGCCGCTGGTGGACGCCAACAGTAAACGGTGCACCGGGGTTGAGATTCTGCTGCGCTGGAATAACCCCCGCCAGGGTTGGATCTCGCCGGAGGTGTTTATCCCCATTGCGGAAAAGCACGACCTTATCGCACCGCTGACGCGCTATGTCATTGCGCAAACGCACAGCCAGCTGGGGATGTTCCCCGCTGACCCTGACTTTCATATCGGGATTAATGTCGCTCCGGGCCACCTACGTCACGGGGAGCTGTTCCGGGATTTGAATCACTACTGGTTTAGCAAACATCCGCCGCAGCAGCTGGTGATTGAACTCACCGAGCGTGATGCGCTGCTGGATGTGGACTACCGCATGGTAAGAGAGCTGCATCGTAAAGGGGCGAAAATCGCTATCGATGACTTCGGCACCGGCAACAGCACGCTTTCCCGGCTCGAAATGCTGCGCCCGGATGTGCTGAAAATTGATAAGTCGTTTATTACCGCCATCGGTACGGATGCCGTTAACTCAACGGTGACCGATATGATTATTGCCCTCGGGCAGCGCCTGAGAATTGTGCTGGTAGCGGAAGGGGTAGAAACGCCCCGTCAGGCGCAACATCTGCGCGAGCGGGGCGTTCATCTTTTACAGGGGTTTCTCTACGCCCGGCCTATGCCGGTAACCGCGTTCCCCCGCTGGCTGGCGGAGCAGGCCCACGCAAACAGCTAGCGTGAGCCTCAACGCGCCGAGGTTACTCTTCCTCGTCAAGCGGCTGCTCTTTAACAATACGCACCAGGTCAACGCGATAGTCGTTGGCTTCCAGTACGCTAATGCGCAGCGGCGGAAACGCCAGCGTTTCGCCGGCGCGCGGAATCTGGCCGTTAATCGCGATAACCAGCCCGGCGACGGTGGCGATGTCCTCTTCGTCATTAACCAGATTATCCAGCTGCAGGGTCTGCTGCAGAGCGTGCAGGTCGGTTGTGCCTTTTACCAGCCAGCCGTCGCCGTCGGCGGTAATTTCCGGCGTTTCATCCGCATCCGGGAATTCACCGGCGATCGCTTCCAGCACGTCCAGCGGCGTCACCAGCCCCTGCACCACGCCAAACTCGTTGGTGACAATAACGAAACTGCCCCGGGCGCGGCGCAGGACCGCCAGCAGCTTGATCGGGTCGAGCGTCTCCGGCACCACAATCGCCGGGGTTGAGGAGGCGATGGCCGCCACGTCAGTACCCTCTTCCAGCGCCACCAGAATCTCTTTAGCGCGCACAATCCCGATCACTTCATCAAGCTCGCCCCGGCAAACCGGGAAGAGGCTGTGCGGTGAGGAAAGCAGCTGCTGGCGAATTTCATCCACGCTGAGGTTGGCATCAACCCAGCTGATTTCGCCGCGCGGCGTCATGATGCTGCGCAGCGAGCGGGAGGCCAGCGTCAGCACGCCGTTAATCATATAGCGCTCTTCGTCGGCAAACGCCCCTTCAGGCACCGGCACCGGAGACTGACTGTCGGCGTCCTGCTGCTGGCTCGCCTGACGCTTGCCGCCCATCAGGCGCAAAATGGCGTCTGCCGTACGGGCGCGCAGCGGCAGCGTCGACTGATGACGAATAAAGTTACGCCGGGCAATCTGGTTAAACAGCTCAATCACAATTGAGAAGCCGATGGCCGCGTACAGGTAGCCTTTCGGGATGTGGAAACCAAACCCTTCCGCGACGAGGCTTAAGCCAATCATCAGCAGGAAGCTCAGGCAGAGCACCACGACCGTCGGATGCTGGTTCACGAAGCGCGTCAGCGGTTTCGAGGCCAGCAGCATCACTGCCATGGCGATCACCACGGCGGCCATCATTACCGGCAGATGGTTCACCATCCCGACGGCGGTGATGACCGCATCCAGCGAGAAGACCGCATCAAGGATAACAATTTGCGTTACCACCACCCAGAAGCTGGCGTACCCTTTCCCCTGACCGGCATCGTGCTGACGGTTCTCAAGCCGTTCATGCAGCTCGGTGGTCGCCTTAAACAGCAGGAAGATACCGCCGCAGAGCATGATTAAGTCCCTGCCGGAGAAGCTGTAATCCCAGACGGTAAAGAGCGGCTTTGTCAGCGTCACCATCCAGGAGATCAACGAGAGCAGACCCAGGCGCATCACCAGCGCCAGTGAAAGACCGATCAATCGCGCTTTGTCTCGCTGTTTCGGCGGCAGTTTATCGGCCAGGATGGCGATAAAAACCAGGTTATCGATACCGAGAACAATTTCCAGAACAACGAGTGTCAACAACCCCGCCCAGATAGAGGGGTCCATTAAGAATTCCATGACAGGCTCCTGCAAAAGGCGTGGCGATTCCTCGTACGCGAGCGTACAGGCTCAGTGATGACAAAAAGGTTCGGGGACAAAGAGGCGCTGGCGCGAGAGGGCCAGAAAGTGAACTGACGTCGGTGACGGTCCATACGGTGGGCTACTGCCCTATACTCCTGATAAGGTAAACGGAAGTTAAACATATCAGAGAGACTTTGCCTTTGGCAAAGATTTACCTGATTTGACATTCTGTGACATATTTTTCGCTCCGAAATTTCTCGCTGGCTAAAGCTAAATTACGGATGTACATCACATAAATTATTTTTTCACTATCTAAAATAAATCCCGGAAACCCAGATTTTTCTCTCCACGCCTTGTCTGAATCGATTCGGTTAACAGAGAGATTCTCAATACGCCGTTGCGGTGTATTCACGACAATAACAAAGGAGGTAGCAAGTGACCATTGCTATTGTGATAGGCACACATGGTTGGGCTGCGGAGCAGTTACTCAAAACCGCTGAAATGCTCTTAGGCGAGCAGGAAAACGTGGGGTGGATCGATTTCGTCCCGGGGGAGAACGCGGAGACGTTAATTGAGAAATACAACGCCCAGCTGGCGAAGCTTGATACTCAGCAGGGGGTGCTGTTTCTCGTCGATACATGGGGTGGCAGCCCGTTTAACGCCGCCAGCCGTATTGTCGTCGATAAAGAGCGCCATGAAGTGGTCGCCGGTGTCAATATCCCGATGCTGGTTGAGACGCTGATGGCGCGCGACGATAACCCCGGTTTTGACGAACTGGTGGCGGTAGCCGTAGAGACCGGACGCGAAGGGATTAAGGCACTGAAAGCGCAACCGGTGGCAAAACCTGCGCCGACGGCCGCGCCTAAAGCTGCCGCCGCACCGGCAAAACCCATGGGGCCGAATGACTATATGGTAATCGGCCTTGCCCGTATCGACGACCGCCTGATTCACGGACAGGTCGCCACGCGCTGGACGAAAGAGACAAACGTGACGCGCATTATCGTCGTGAGCGACGAAGTAGCGGCGGATACCGTGCGTAAAACGCTGCTGACCCAGGTAGCGCCGCCGGGAGTGACCGCCCATGTGGTGGACGTGGCGAAAATGATCCGCGTTTATAACAATCCGAAGTACGCAGGCGAGCGCGTGATGCTGCTATTCACCAACCCGACCGACGTACTGCGCCTTGTTGAACAGGGTGTGAACATTACCACCGTCAATATCGGCGGTATGGCCTATCGTCAGGGTAAAACGCAGGTCAACAACGCGGTTTCCGTGGACGAGAAAGACATCGAGGCCTTCAAAAAGCTCAACGAACGCAATATTGAGCTGGAAGTTCGCAAAGTCTCTAACGACCCGAAACTGAAAATGATGGATTTGATCGGCAAGGTGGCGAAGTAAGCGCGCCGGCTGGTCGACCCCGTTTCACACTTACGTCTGTTTTAGCATAGGAGAAGTACAATGGAGATTACCACTCTTCAGATTGTGCTGGTGTTCGTCGTCGCGTGTATTGCCGGTATGGAATCGGTACTCGATGAATTTCAGTTTCACCGTCCGTTAGTGGCCTGTACGCTGGTGGGTATCGTGCTTGGCGATATGAAAACCGGCATCATCATCGGCGGTACGCTGGAGATGATCGCGCTGGGCTGGATGAACATCGGCGCCGCCGTAGCGCCCGATGCCGCGCTGGCCTCTATTATTTCAACCGTTCTGGTTATTGCCGGGCATCAGAGCATCGGCGCCGGTATCGCGCTGGCGATTCCGCTGGCGGCGGCAGGCCAGGTTCTGACCATTATCGTGCGTACCATTACCGTGGGCTTCCAGCATGCGGCGGATAAAGCAGCGCAAAATGGCAACCTGACGGCGCTCTCATGGCTGCACGTCTCTTCTCTGTTCCTGCAGGCTATGCGTATCGCCATCCCGGCGGTTATCGTCGCCATCTCCGTGGGTACCAGCGAAGTGCAGAACATGCTTAACGCCATCCCGGAAGTGGTCACCAGCGGTCTGAATATCGCTGGCGGCATGATCGTGGTAGTGGGTTATGCGATGGTCATCAATATGATGCGCGCGGGCTATCTGATGCCGTTCTTCTATCTCGGCTTCGTGACCGCCGCGTTCACTAACTTCAACCTGGTTGCCCTGGGTGTTATCGGCGCGGTGATGGCCATTCTCTATATTCAGCTTAGCCCGAAATATAACCGCTCCGCCGCGCCTGCGCAGGCTGCTGGCTCCAACGATCTTGATAACGAACTGGACTAACAGGTGAACGACATGGTTGATATGACTAAAACTACCGGTGAGAAAAAGCTCACCCCAGGTGATATTCGCGGCGTGTTCATCCGTTCTAACCTGTTTCAGGGTTCATGGAACTTTGAACGTATGCAGGCGCTGGGCTTCTGTTTCTCTATGGTGCCGGCAATTAAACGCCTGTATCCGGAGAATAACGAGGCGCGTCGCCAGGCAATTAAACGCCATCTGGAGTTCTTTAACACCCACCCTTATGTTGCGGCCCCGGTGCTTGGCGTTACGCTGGCGATGGAAGAGCAGCGTGCGAACGGCGCAGAGATCGACGACGGCGCTATTAACGGTATTAAAGTAGGCCTGATGGGGCCGCTGGCCGGCGTCGGCGACCCGATTTTCTGGGGTACGGTGCGTCCGGTTTTCGCGGCGCTCGGCGCGGGGATTGCCATGAGCGGCAGCCTGCTTGGCCCGCTGCTGTTCTTCATCCTCTTTAACCTGGTCCGCCTGGCGACCCGCTACTACGGCGTGGCCTATGGCTACCGTAAAGGGGTGGATATCGTTAAGGATATGGGCGGCGGCTTCCTGCAAAAACTGACCGAGGGGGCGTCAATTCTCGGCCTGTTTGTGATGGGCGCGCTGGTGAATAAGTGGACACACGTGAACATCCCGCTGGTGGTTTCTGAAATCACCGACCAGACCGGGAAGACGCAAGTGACCACCGTGCAGACCATTCTCGATCAGCTGATGCCGGGTCTGGTGCCGCTGCTGTTGACCTTCGCCTGTATGTGGCTGCTGCGCAAGAAAGTGAACCCGCTGTGGATCATTGTTGGCTTCTTCGTTATTGGTATCGCCGGTTACGCAGTAGGCCTGTTAGGTCTGTAAGACGTTGTGCTATAACCGGGGCCTCGCCCCGGTTTTTTTATTTCAGGAGATGTTATGTCGCTGACGGATAGCCTGCTGGTTGTCTTTATCGCCGCGCTGCTGGCCTATGCCATTTATGATGAGCTCATCCTTCCCCGCCTGCGCGGCGAGACTCTGCTCGCCCTCCCCTTGCTGCGCCGCAGCCGTACTGATGCCGCGATCTTTGTCGGCCTGCTGGTAATTCTGATTTACAACAATGCCAACAATCAGGGCTCCGCCCTGACCACCTGGCTGTTATGTGCGCTGGCGCTGTTAGCGATTTATCTTTTCTGGGTGCGGGTGCCGAAAATTATCTTCAAAAGCGGCGGCTTTTATTATTACAGCGCCTGGATAGAATATAACCGCATTAAAGAGATGAATTTATCCGAGGACGGCATCCTGGTGGTTCAATTAGAACGCCGACGTTTGCTTATTCGCGTAAGGAATATTGACGATCTCGAGAGAATATATAAAGTAATGGTTAAAACTCAATAAGTTACGTTAAACCACAGGGTTCTTATCCGTATATTTATTGCGCACATTTTATAGCCTTTGCTATATTTTTTAGGAATTCGCTTATCTTTTTTAACGTTATTTTTACGGATAAAGCTAAATGCAAATCGTTATCAATTACTAAATAAAATAGTAAATCCCTGTTGTTGTTTTATATTCACAAAATATGTTAAGGTTGCGCCCGTCGTTGGGGAGTAGCCGATTTCCGGTTTACCGGAAATGTGCGTGTCAACATACTCGTTGCAAAACGTGGCGCGTACGGACTGGTGAGTTCAGTCAGGCGAGACCATTGACACATCAACCGCTGTTTACTGGGGGCGGAGATGTGTTATATGGAACCCCGGTCAGGACGCTCTTATGAATCTTTCTGCAACAATCATCCTCGCATTCGGCATGTCCATGGATGCCTTTGCCGCGTCCATCGGTAAAGGGGCATCGCTACACAAACCTAAATTCTCAGAAGCGCTACGCACCGGCCTTATCTTTGGCATTATCGAAACCCTGACGCCCCTTATCGGCTGGGGTCTGGGCATGCTTGCCAGCCAGTTCGTGCTGGAGTGGAACCACTGGATTGCCTTCGTATTGCTGGTGTTTCTTGGCGGCAGGATGGTGCTGGAAGGGTTTCGCGGCGACAGCGGCGAAATTTGCGAAGCGCCGCGGCGTCACGGATTCTGGCTGCTGGTGACCACCGCCATCGCCACCAGCCTTGACGCCATGGCCGTGGGCGTCGGCCTCGCCTTTTTACAGGTGAGTATTGTGACCACCGCCCTGGCGATCGGCTGTGCCACGTTTATTATGTCGACGCTGGGTATGATGATTGGCCGCTTTATTGGCCCCCTGCTCGGCAAGCGGGCTGAAATTCTGGGCGGCATTGTGCTGATCGGCATTGGCGCGCAGATCCTGTGGGGGCATTTTGCCCCCTGATGCGGCTAGATGCGCTGCAGGCAGTGAAGGGTGAAATCTGTCTGGCAGGTGAACGTTTCTGTAGCCGCCAGCGCTTCCCACACTTCCGGCCTGGCCCGCCAGGCAAACGGCGTCATCTGTAGCAACGCCACCGCCTCCGGGCCTGTTAGCGTCATCGTATAGCTCAGTGCGCGGTGTTCGATAACACGAAATCCCTCTATCTCCCCTGAATCAGGCTCATGCAGCTGCGCCTGCCGGTAGATCAACCCTTTTAACTCCAACAGGTGTCGCGGGCCGGGCGCCGCGGTAATGACTAACCCGCCGGGTTTAACCACGCGCATAAGCTCCTGCGCTTTACAGGGCGCATAAATACGAATGACCGCATCAATGCTGTTATCAAGGTAGGGTAAACGGTGGCTGGAGGCCACGCAAAACAGGGTCGAGCGATACCGTTTCGCGGCGGCACGCACCGCCGCTTTCGAGACATCCAGCCCGGTCATCTGCGCGCCGTGCCGCTGCGCCACCTGGGCAAAAGCATCGGTGTAATAACCTTCGCCACAGCCGATATCCAGCACCGTATCCGCGTTTAGCGCCAGCTTTTCGTCCAGCAGCTGGGACAACGTATCACGCAGCGGCAGATAGTGCCCCGCATCCAGGAATGCCCGCCGGGCCTGCATCATCTCTGCGCTGTCGCCCGGATCGCGCGACCGTTTGTGCTGCACGGGCAGCAGGTTAACATAGCCTTCTTTCGCAATGTCGAACTGATGACGGTTAGCGCAGGTAAAGCTACTGGCAGTGCGATTAAGCGGGGTGTGACAAAGCGGGCAACTGAAAGGCATAGCAACTCCGGAACGCAATAAAGAGCGAAGTTTACCGTTATTCAGGGCGAGGGGGAAAGCGAAGCGTGAATTAAAAAAGCCCCGCACGCTGGCGAGGCTTTTCGCTGACATTGATACGCCTGGTCGGCGTCCGGCGTCAGTGGTTTTGAAATTAGATGGCGGTTACGTTAACAGCTGCCGGGCCTTTCTGGCCGTCCTGAATTTCAAACTCAACGTTCTGGCCTTCGGCCAGGGTTTTGAAGCCGTTACCCTGGATTGCAGAGAAGTGTACAAACACATCTTTGCTGCCATCAGCAGGAGTAATGAAGCCAAAACCTTTAGATTCGTTGAACCACTTAACTTGACCTTTAATCTTTGCCATTTGCAATATTCCTTAATGTATTTACTTCGCCCGCAGGCATTAGCTGAGATGAAACTGAGACATTACTGCTTGAGGCACTAATATAAGGTTCGGCAGAGAAGCTGTATTCAACGACAACGTGTTTACTCAGGACTTCTTTACTGAAAATGCCACACATAAACAGAACTGTACCTCGTTTGACCCAAAACGTGTTATCACACACAACGTTTATTATGGCAAGCCATTTTTAAAAGGGAGGCGATCCGCCGCACAAATTCTAAGGACATCACCGCACCATATGCACATTTATGCATTGCGAATGACCTCCGGACGACGCCCACACCCCCTGCTGGCTTCCTTTCAAAACCGTGCTTTTTTACCATAGCTCAAGGAGTTCCGTTCGTCCACGCCGCGGCAAAAAAAATATCTGATATAGCGTATATCGTAAGAATTTTTCGCGCATAGCTATGCCATTTTTGCCAATAAGAATTTTCTTAAGCATGATGTGAGCAAGATAAAAACGCACTTAATCAGCCTCACAACATTCGTTGCGCAAATAAAGTACAGCCTGCACCAAAATAATGAAAATCTGATGACAGTGCCTCAAAAAAAGGCAATAAAAACGTTTCGCTAAAAATATAATTTGATATGCCGCAAATAATAAATAGCCGCTATTACTTTTTAGTGGAATCACTCAAAGATAAATACTGACCGATTTTCAGGGCCATAAAGCCGGAGTGATTTTCGCCCGCTTCGCGCAGGGCCGCCTCCAGCTCCTGTACGGGCTCATCCAACGCTTCATCAGCAAGTTCAAACACTCCCCAATGTATAGGCAAAGCCTTCGGTCTGCCCAGCTGCTGCCAGAGGGCGACTGCCTGCTGGGGATCCATATGGTTACGCCCCATGAACCAGCGTGGTGCATACGCGCCAATGGGCAGCGCGACAATATCCGGGTCCCCCAGCCGCCGGGCTATGGTGGACAGCTCGTCCGAATACCCCGTATCGCCAGGAAACCAGAAGCGATGGGCGCTGCTTTCAACTACCCAGCCGCACCATAGGGTACTGTTGCGATCCCAGAAGCTGCGCATGCTCCAGTGCTGAGCGGGAACCGCGGTATAGACCAGCCCCTGAAAAACCACGCTCTGCCACCAGTCCAGCTCGATGACGTTGCGCGCGCCTGCCCGACGAAGCCAGTCGCCCAGCCCCAGCGGGGCCAGCACGCTAACCTGCGGAAAGCGTTTTAAAAACAGGCGTAGCGTGCGCACATCGAGATGATCGTAGTGGTTGTGGGAGATGACAATCGCATCAAGAGAAGGAATATCGGCAACAGTCAGCGGTGCGGGCGTGCGCCGCCGGGGGCCAGCAAAGCTCAGCGGCGAGGCGCGTTCGGAAAAAACCGGGTCGGTTAACACGTACTGCCCCATCAGACGCAGCAGCAGTGATGAGTGTCCAAGCCACCAGATACGGTCATCGGTGCCGCTTATCTCAGCCGGTTGCCACCACCGGGCAGTGAAGTCATCATAGCCGCCCGCAGGCGGCCTGGGCAGACCGGCGGCTTTGCGTTCACGCCGCCAGCGCTGAACATCGCCGGGGCGATGGCCGCCAGGCGTGGTATTCGTGAACCCGTCCGGGAGATGATGCGCAAGCGCGGGATTAAACCATCGGTTTTTACGCGCCATATCGCAGATTACCGCTCGGCGACCAGACGAATGAAATCGTCGTCGTTACTTTTCGCCTCGGGGCGCGCCGGGGCCGCCTCTTTTTCTGGCTCGTTGGCTTCGCACAGCCGACGCAGCAGCGCGGTCTGACGCTTTTGCTGATCCAGCAGGGCTTCAAGCAGTTCGATTTGCTCGTTGGTACGCGAACTGGCGCGATTGATGAAAAACCACAGTACCAGACCCACCAGCAGCACAATTACAGAAACTATCAGAGACGCGAGGTTAAGCGCGCCGGATGTTAATACGTCGTTCATTTCACCACCTCAACCAAAGCCACGTATTTTACCACCGGCGGAGAGGAAGGAAATCGCCAACCGTAAAAAAGGCCGCTACCAGGGGATAAATTTATTGATCACGCAGATGCCGCTGAAAAATTGCACATCCTGATCGCACATTACGTTGAGCGTCTGCGTCCAGAGCAACAAACAGGCTGCCAGTACGACAATCAGGATAAGCCATTTCACTTTTTTCACGCCGCTCTCCAGTACTTCATATTATACCCCCAGGTTAGCACGGCTTCCTTAAACCGCGGCTAACTGTAGCGCCATTGAGGATTTTTAAGAATGGTCGACTTGTGCCAGGGCTATAACAGGGTAGCCTGAGTGCAGTTTTAGCGGCAAGGTGCAAAAATGCGTATTGTTATTCGAACGATAGTGATTGTGGCGTTAATCTGGACAGGGATTTTGTTAAGCGGCTATGGGGTGCTGATTGGTAGCGCGCAAAATGCCGCTGGCCTGGGGTTGCAGTGTAAGTACCTGACGGCAAGGGGGGTAAGCACCGCCCAGTACGTGCATTCCAGCAGCGGTATTATTGGCCTGTCGCAGTGCCCGCTGCTGCGTAAAAGCGAAAAGATTATCGATAACGGTTAAAACATCGCCGCCCGCAGGCGGCGATGTCATCAGAACGGATAGTCGTTGTAGCCCATCTGCTCAGAGATTTTGCGCGCCGCGTGGTGCAGCATGCTGACATATTCATGCAGGCGCTCTTCTGAGAAGCGCAGCGTCGGGAAGGAGATACTCAGCCCGGCAATCACCACGCCGAAACGGTCAAATACCGGCACGCCAATGCAGCGTAGCCCCTCTTCCTGCTCTTCGTTATCTTCGCCATACCCCTGCTCACGGACGATATCCAGCATGGGAAGCAGGTCTTCGGTGCTGGTGATCGTACGGTCTGTGCTGCGCTTATACTCGACCCCTTCGAGGATCTGTACCACTTCTTCTTTATCGCGCCAGGCGAGGAGCACTTTACCGATAGCGGTGCTGTAGAGCGGGTTGCGGCGGCCAATACGCGAATACATGCGCAGGTTGTACATGGAGTCGATTTTATGGATGTAAACGATGCTGTCTTCATCCAGCGCGCCAAGGTGGATAGTCTCTTTTGTGAGGCGTGAAAGCTCACGCATCTGGATGTCGGCGCTGCGAATCAGGTCGACATTCTGCAGGGCGCGCGCGCCCAGTTCAAAAAGCTTGAGGGTCAGAGAATACTTCTCGGACTCCCCTTCCTGCGCCACGTAGCCCAACGATTTCATGGTCTGGAGAAAACGATAGACGGTGCTTTTTGACATCATCACACGCTGGGACAGCTCGGTAATACCGATCTCGCGCTCTTCGCCAAGCGCCTGCAGTATGCCAAAAACCTTCAGTACCGAAGAAACAGAATCTGGCTGCTTGTCCAAATCTGCGATTGCCATTAGTCACCTCATCGCGAGTGTTTTATAAAAATTAGAATAGTTTTTTATTATAAATTTCTCGCTACCCCGTCGCAATCCGAGTTTGGCAACTTCGTTACAAATATGCGATATCAAACCAAAAATGCGATGATAAAATTATTAAACAAATCACATCGACTAAAGATCCCGATTTTCTATGCATAAACCCACCCTTGACGGCCTGCCCGCGCCGCAGCGTTACGGCGCTATCTTCACTATTGTCATTGGTATTACGATGGCTGTCCTCGATGGCGCGATAGCTAACGTCGCGCTGCCGACTATCGCCAGGGACCTTAACGCCTCCCCCGCCAGTTCAATCTGGATTGTGAATGCCTACCAGATAGCTATCGTTATCTCGCTGCTCTCCCTCTCCTTTCTGGGGGATATGTTCGGCTACCGGCGCGTCTATCAGGTCGGCCTGGTGCTCTTTACCTTTACGTCCCTTGCGTGCGCGCTCTCTGATTCTCTGCTCACCTTGACGCTGGCTCGCGTGGCCCAGGGGTTTGGCGGCGCGGCGCTGATGAGCGTTAATACCGCGCTGATTCGCCTGATTTATCCCTACCGGCAGCTTGGCCGCGGCATGGGCATCAACTCCTTTGTGGTTGCGGTATCGTCTGCCGCAGGGCCGACGATCGCCGCGGCCATTCTCTCTGTCGCCTCGTGGCAATGGCTGTTCTTTATCAATATTCCGCTGGGGATTATTGCGCTGCTGCTCGCCCTGCGTTACCTGCCGGCGAACGCGCCGCGTAACGAGAAGCCTAAGTTCGACCTGCCGAGCGCGGTGATGAATGCCCTGACCTTTGGCCTACTTATCTCTGCGCTGAGCGGCTTTGCACAGGGGCAGTCCTACAAACTGATTCTGGCGGAGGTGGTGGTACTGCTGATAACCGGCACCCTGTTCGTGCGTCGTCAGCTGCGGCTCACCTCGCCCTTGCTGCCGGTGGACTTGCTGCGTATTCCGCTGTTTTCGCTCTCCATTGGCACCTCCATCTGCTCCTTTTGCGCCCAGATGCTGGCGATGGTCTCCCTGCCTTTCTTTTTGCAGTCCGTGCTGGGGCGCAGTGAAGTGGAGACTGGCCTGCTGCTTACGCCCTGGCCTCTGGCCACGATGGTGATGGCGCCGCTGGCGGGTTATCTGATTGAGCGCGTTCATGCCGGGTTATTGGGCGGTTTGGGGATGGTGATGATGGCGGTCGGGTTGTTTGCCCTGGCTCTCCTGCCCTCTTCGCCATCGGATCTGGATATCATCTGGCGGATGGCCTTGTGCGGCGCCGGATTCGGTTTATTTCAGTCGCCGAATAACCATACGATTATCGCTTCCGCCCCTCGCCATCGCAGCGGCGGCGCGAGCGGAATGCTGGGTACCGCGCGCCTGTTAGGCCAGAGCAGCGGCGCCGCGTTTGTTGCGCTGCTGTTTAACCTGTTCGATAACAGCGGCACCCATATGTCATTGCTCCTCGCCGGTATTCTCGCCGTGGCCGCGGCAGTCGTGAGCAGCTTACGCCTCTCTCAGCCGCGCAACGCATAAAAAAAGCGCGTCCTCTGGACGCGCTTTTCTCATCACCACACGGCTTTATTTCAGGTATTCACCGCTTCTCAGCGCTTCGATACGTTTGTCCAGCGGCGGGTGGGTCATGAACAGCTCGCTTAACGATTTTGACTTGCCGTTAATGCAAAACGCCATCATGCTGCTGGCTTCCTGCGGCTCGTAGCTGGTTTTCAGACGCTGCAGGGCCGCAATCATTTTCTCACGCCCTACCAGCTTCGCGGAGCCTGCGTCGGCGTGGAATTCACGGTGACGGGAGAACCACATGGTGATGATGCTCGCCAGAATACCGAATACCAGTTCCAGCACGGTGGCCACGGCAAAGTAGATCAGCGGGTTGCCGTTGCTCTCTTCACCGTCATCACGGTTGCCGCCCAAAAAGCCCGCCGCGATCTGCGCAAGGATTCGGGAGATAAAGATAACGAAGGTGTTCACCACCCCCTGAATCAGGGTCATTGTTACCATATCGCCATTGGCGATGTGGCTGATTTCATGGGCGATAACCGCTTCGGCTTCATCACGGTTCATGTTCTGCAGCAGACCGGTGCTGACCGCAACCAGCGAGGCGTCACGACGCGCGCCGGTGGCAAAGGCGTTAATATCCGGCGCGTGGTAGATAGCCACCTGCGGCATGGCGATACCCGCCTGACGAGACTGGTTCGCTACGGTGTTCATCAGCCAGCGTTCCATATCGTTACGCGGCTGCTCGATAACTTCACCACCAACCGATTTCAGCGCCATCCATTTCGACATCAGCAGTGAAATGAAAGAGCCGCCGAAACCAAACAGCAGCGCCATGATTAACAACCCCTGCACGCTGCTCGACTGAATGCCCGTCAGGCTAAGTACCAGGCCAAAAACCAGCATGACGGCCAGGTTAGTCAACAGGAAGAGCGCGATCCGCATCATAATTTTCTTTTAACCTCAGCTTAACAAAACGCACTATGCGATTACCCACATCGTATGGGTAATAAAGCTATTTTCAAGCATAAAAGCGGCGTAAGTGACCAGAAAGACACAACTTTACATTTTGTAGCAGGTTGCTTACGCCGTCACGATGTTGTTAAAAAAACAGGCACAATTGCTTGTGCCTGTGGGGACGTTATTTGGCGGGGGCAGGGTTCGCTGCGGGAGAGGCTTTCTCCTGGTGAGCAAGATCCAGCGCGATATGCACCGTCTCGTCCAGATAGGGATCCGGCTCCTGATAATCTTTTGGCAGATCGTCGAGTTTCTTGAGCAGCGGCTTACCTTCGCGCTTGAAGCGATCGTTGAGGCGGCTAAGACGAATAGCATCGTCTTCAGTGTTCTCTTTCTCACGCTGGGCGTAATTCAGCGACACGATATTCTTTTTATCTTTCAGGGCATTATAACGCGCGATGTCCTTGATGATGTACTGGAATTCCGGGTCTTTGGCAATGCGCTCTTCATGCTCTTTCAGCAGCTGCGGCCCAAACGGTTTCAGATCGCCGTAACGCGTGAAGGTGGCAGCATTGATGCTATCCCACGGCAGCGCGTTATCCTCGAACTTCTCTCCCGTTTCGCTCGCCTCGGTGCCGGTCGGCATCAGGATATCCGGCGTTACGCCTTTACGCTGCGTACTGCCGCCGTTAACGCGGTAGAACTTCTGAATGGTGTACTGGACGGAGCCCAGCGCAGGCCATTCAGGGCGCAGCATCTGATCGTAAATACGGTTCAGAGAGCGGTACTGCTGAACAGTGCCTTTACCAAACGTCGGCTCGCCCACGATCAGCGCGCGACCGTAGTCCTGCATTGCCGCAGCGAAAATTTCCGATGCGGAGGCGCTAAAGCGGTCCACCAGCACCACCAGCGGGCCTTTGTAATAGACCACGCCGTCGTTGTCGGCATCTTCCCGCACTTTGCCGTTGTTATCGCGGACCTGGACAACCGGGCCGGAAGGGATAAACAGACCGGAGAGCGAAACCGCTTCGGTCAGCGCCCCGCCGCCGTTGGTGCGCAGGTCGATAACCACGCTGCTGACATTCTGTTTTTCCAGCTTCTGCAGCTGCACTTTCACGTCATCCGTCAGGCCGACATAAAAGCCTGGAATGTCCAGCACGCCCACTTTTTCTTTGCCGACGGTTTTCACCGACATTTTAACCGCTCTGTCTTCCAGGCGGATGCGCTCGCGCGTCAGGGTGACGATACGGGTTTTGGTGCCTTTCCCGGCAGGCAGAATTTCAAGCCGGACTTTACTGCCTTTCGGGCCTTTGATCAGGGCGACCACATCATCCAGACGCCAGCCGATAACATCGACCATCGACTTGCCGGTCTGGCCGACGCCAACGATACGATCGCCGACGCTAATGGCTTTGCTTTTCGCCGCCGGGCCGCCTGCGACCATAGAGTTGATCACCGTGTAGTCTTCATCCATCTGCAGTACAGCGCCGATGCCTTCCAGAGAGAGGCTCATTTCGGTGTTGAACTGCTCGGTATTACGCGGCGACAGGTAGTTTGTGTGCGGATCGATTTCACGCGCGAAGGCGGTCATCGCCAGCGAGAAGACATCTTCGCTGTTGGTCTGCGCCAGGCGGCGAATCGCGAATTTGTAGCGGCGCGTCAGCGTTTCACGAATTTCTTTATCGTTCTTGCCGGTCAGCTTGAGGCTCAGCTCATCGTACTTCACCTTCGCGTCCCACAGCGCGTCAAGCTCTGCCTGATCTTTCGGCCAGGGCGCTTTGCTGCGATCGAGGTTGAAGGTGTCGTTGCCGGTGAAATCCATCGGGCGCTCCAGCACTTTTAAGGCGTACTGGTAACGTTCGAAGCGGCGCTTCTGCGCCAGATTATACAGGTCGTAAAAGACGTCCAGTTTGCCGGTACGCAGCTCATCGCCCAGCTGAGTTTTCTTCTTCGCGAACTGTTCAACGTCCTGCGCGAGCAGAACGTTGTGGCTGTAGTCCAGCAAATTCAGGTATCGATCGAAGATTTTTGCCGAAAAGGCCTGATCCAGATCGAACTGACGATAGTGAGAGCGGGTAAAACGCGAGGTTACGCGTTCGCTCACCGTCGCGTGCTGCGTCTCTTCCTTAAGCTGCGGAATTTGATCGGCGCGGGTGATATCTTCCACGGCAAGCGCCTGGCCTGTTATCAACAACAGGCCAGCCAACGCCGTGCGCTTAAACAAAGTGTTCATGCCAGGCCAGGCCTCCGTTTCAGAACATTAAATGTTCTGCGCGTACAATCATCGACATACCCGAAGTAAGCTGTACGCGAACGCCATCTTTCGTCACTTCCAGTACGGTGGCGTCCATCGCATTATTACCCGCTTTCACTTTGAGGTTCTGGCCCACGCTCAGTACAGATAAATCTGAAACTGGCGTATGACGTTCTTCTCGCGGCGCACGCTGGGGTTTCGCTGCAGGTTTTTCAGCACGCGGCTTACGCTCGCTCTCTTTACGGCGGGGAGCGGCAGGACGCGCTTTGCGCTCGCGGCGCGGCGTCTCTTCCTGATCGGCGGAGGCGGCAGCTTCACGTTTTTTCGCTTGCTGTTCAGCACGCTGCGCCTGCACGCGGGCTTTGGCTTCTTCAAGCTGCTTACGGGCGTGTTCTACATGCTGTTCATCCAGCACGCCGCACGGATTACCGTCGAGATCGACGCGGGTTGCGCCTGCTTTGATCCCATAAAGGTAACGCCAGCTCGAAGTGTAAAGACGTAAAGCGGAACGAAGCTGAGTTTTGCTGAGGCTCATCTCGCCCTCAACTCGCGCCACTAAATCCTGAAAAATGCCGATTTTCAGGGGGCGCGCTTCGCCTTCTGCACTGAAACAGTGAGGAAAGCGTTCGGCCAGAAAAGCGATAACTTCTTTACTGCTATTCAACTTAGGTTGATTTTCCATGAAATTTCCTGATTACAACGGACGTTGCCAACAAGCCGCAGGCATGAACAGGCGTCATTATAATGACGCTATCGGTAAATGCTACGTTATCCGTTGATTATCCTGCGACGGGCGCAAAGAATTTTTGATAATCGGTGTGCGCGAGAATGTTTTCCAGGCGGGAAACCAGTTCGCGCAGCCCCTCTTCATCCTCGATAGCAAAACGAGAGAACTCAACGCTATCAATGTCCAGGACACCAATAATCTGGCCGTTGACGGTAACGGGCAGCACAATCTCGGCGTTGCTGGCGGAGTCGCAGGCAATGTGGCCGGAGAACTGATGAACGTCTTCAACGCGCTGGATGCGGTTTTGCGCCACCGCCGTTCCGCAGACGCCACGCCCTACCGGGATGCGCACGCAGGCGATCTTGCCCTGGAATGGCCCCAGCACAAGGGTGTCGCCTTCAAGAAGATAGAAGCCCGCCCAGTTGACGCCGCTCAGGCGCTCAAAAAGCAGCGCGCTGGTGTTAGCGAGGGTGGCCAGGAAACTGGTTTCGCCTGCCATTAATGCCTGAAAATCACGGTTTAGGTCCGCGTAAAATTCTGTTTTGTTCATTATCCAATCACTTTGTGTCTTACTTCGCTCATGCAGCATAGCCTATTAAAATAAGCATTAAATGCATTGATGCTCAAGAAGTTCCCATCATGAGTTAATATAGAAGCATTCCTGATTTAATCACTTGCATGCAATGGCCCTGAAAAATCACACAATAACGCCCGATCACAAAATGGTCATTCGCGCTATCGGCGACCCTCTGCCTCGCGCACATTATCAGCGTTGCCCGCAATGCGATACGCTTTTCTCGCTGCCGGTGATGCGATCGCATCAGAGCGCCTTCTGCCCCTGCTGCGACGCGAAAATACGCGACGGCCGCGACTGGTCGCTGACGCGGCTGGCGGCAATGGCCGTGACGATGCTGCTGCTGATGCCCTTCGCCTGGAGCGAACCGCTGCTGCATCTCTACCTGCTCGGCACGCGGATCGACGCGGATCTGCTGCAGGGGATATGGCAAATGAATGCCCAGGGCGACCCGCTCACCGCCGCAATGGTGCTGTTTTGCACCGTCGGCGCGCCGCTGGTGCTGGTCGCCGCCATCGCTTATCTCTGGTTTGGCAATATTCTCGGCATGAACCTGCGCCCGGTTCTGCTGATGCTGGAGAAGCTCAAAGAGTGGGTGATGCTGGATATCTATCTGGTCGGCATTGGCGTTGCGTCGATTAAGGTGCAGGATTACGCCTACCTGCGCCCCGGCATTGGGCTTATCGCCTTTATCGCCCTGGTGGTGCTCAGCATCATGACGCTTATCCATTTGAACGTAGAGCAGCTCTGGGAGCGTTTTTACCCCCAGCGACCGGCCAGGCGGCGGGATGAGAACCTGCGCATTTGCCTGGGCTGCCACTTTACCGGCTTCCCGGATGCGCGCGGCCGCTGCCCCCGCTGCCATATTCCTTTGCGCAAGCGGCGGCGTCAGAGCGTGCAAAAGTGCTGGGCTGCGCTGATCGCTTCGCTGGTGTTCCTGTTCCCGGCCAACCTGCTGCCCATTTCGGTGGTCTATATCAACGGCGCGCGGCAGGAAGATACCATTATGTCGGGGATTATCTCCCTTGCCGACAGCAATATCGCGGTAGCGGCGGTGGTGTTTGTCGCCAGTATTCTGGTGCCGTTTACCAAAGTGATAGTGCTGTTTACACTGCTTATTAGTATCCACTTTAAATTCGAACAGGGGTTACGCACACGCATCCTGCTCTTGCGCTTTGTGACCTGGATTGGGCGCTGGTCAATGCTCGATCTTTTCGTCATCTCCCTGACGATGTCACTGATTAACCGCGACCAGTTACTCGCTTTTACTATGGGACCGGCTGCGTTTTATTTCGGCGCAGCGGTAATTTTGACTATTCTTGCTGTGGAATGGCTGGACAGCCGCTTACTTTGGGATGCACATGAGTCAGGAAAACCCCGCTTCGTCGACTGAAGCGCGTATAAAAACTAAACGTCGCATTTCGCCTTTCTGGATCTTACCGGTCATCGCCTTGCTGATTGCGGGCTGGCTGGTCTGGAGCAGCTACGAAGATCGCGGCAATACCATCACCATTGATTTTATGTCGGCGGACGGCATTGTCGCTGGCAGAACCCCGGTGCGTTACCAGGGGGTTGAAGTGGGAACGGTACAGGATATTCGGCTAAGCGAGGATCTTAAAAAAATTGAGGTCCGCGCCAGTATTAAATCGAATATGAAAGATGCGCTGCGCGAACAGACCCAGTTCTGGCTGGTAACGCCGAAAGCGTCGCTGGCGGGAATTTCCGGCCTTGATGCGCTGGTTGGCGGTAACTATATCGGCATGATGCCCGGTAAAGGTAAGCCGCAGGACCATTTCGCCGCGCTGGATACGCAGCCGAAATACCGTCTTAATAATGGCGACCTGATGATTCATTTGCACTCGCCGGATCTGGGCTCGCTTAACAGCGGCTCGCTGGTCTATTTCCGCAAAATCCCCGTTGGCCGCGTCTACGATTACGCCATCAATAACAACAAACAGGGCGTGACGATTGATGTCCTGATTGAGCGCCGGTTTACCAACCTGGTGAAAAAAGGCAGCCGCTTCTGGAACGTCTCCGGGGTGAAGGCCGATCTCGGCCTGAGCGGCGCCAAAGTCGAACTGGAAAGCCTGGCGGCGATGGTGAACGGCGCTATCGCTTTTGACTCGCCTGAAAACTCTGAGCCGGCGGCGCAGGAGGATGAGTTCGGGCTGTATGAGGACCTGGCCCACAGCCAGCGCGGCGTGCTGGTTAAGCTCGACCTGCCGGGCGGTGAAGGGCTTAAGGCGGGCTCTACGCCGCTGATGTATCAGGGGCTGGAAGTCGGCGAGCTAACCAAAATCAACCTTAACCCAGGCGGCGCGGTCACCGGCGAGATGACCGTCGACCCCGGCGTGGTGAATTTACTGCGTGACAACACCCGTATCGAAATGCGCAGCCCTAAGCTGTCGCTGAACAGCCCCAGCGTCAGTTCGCTGCTCACCGGCAGCACCCTTGAGCTGGTGCCCGGCGAAGGCAATCCACGTAACCACTTTGTGGTGCTGCCCGCCGACAAGACCCTGCTACAGGAGCCTGGCGTCGTTACTCTTACCCTTACCGCGCCGGAAAGCTACGGCATTGACGCCGGGCAGCCGCTGGTGCTGCACGGGGTACAGGTGGGCCAGGTGCTGGAGCGCAACCTGACCAATAAAGGGGTGAGCTTCGCTATCGCCATCGACCCGCAGTATCGCGATCTGGTGCACGGCGACAGTAAGTTTGTGGTGAACAGCCGTATTGACGTCAAAATGGGGCTTGATGGCGTGGAGTTTCTCGCTGCCAGCGCCGGTGAGTGGCTCAGCGGCGGGATCCGCATTCTTCCCGGCAGTAAGGGGGAGATGAAAAACAGCTATCCGCTCTTCGCCAACCTCGACAAAGCGCTGGAGAACAGCCTGGGCGACCTGCCGACCACCACGCTAACGCTGACCGCCGATACGCTGCCGGATGTGCAGGCGGGCTCGGTGGTGCTTTACCGCAAGTTTGAAGTGGGTGAAGTCATTACCGTGCGCCCACGGGCCAACGCCTTCGATATCGAAGTGCATATCAAGCCGGAATACCGTTCCCTGCTGACCAGCAATAGCGTGTTCTGGGCGGAAGGCGGCGCTAAAGTGCAGCTTAACGGTAGCGGCTTAACGGTTCAGGCCTCACCCCTGTCGCGGGCCATTAAAGGCGCCATCAGCTTCGATAACCTCAGCGGGGCTGGCGCCAGCGCGCGCAAAGGCGACAAGCGTATTCTTTACGCCTCAGAAACCGCCGCCCGCGCGGTGGGCAGCCAGATTACCCTCCACGCATGGGATGCCGGGAAGCTCGCCAGCGGAATGCCCATTCGCTATCTGGGTATCGATATCGGCCAGGTGTCAAACCTGAAACTGCTGACCGACCGTAACGAAGTGCAGGCGACCGCGGTGCTTTATCCGGAGTATGTCCGGACGTTCGCCCGCGCCGGCACCCGTTTCTCGGTGATTACGCCGCAAATTTCCGCGGCGGGGGTTGAGCATCTGGATACCATCCTGCAGCCCTATATCAACGTTGAGCCAGGGCATGGCGAAGCGCGCCGGGATTTTGAATTGCAGGAGACCACCATCACCGATTCACGCTATCTCGACGGTCTGAATCTGGTGGTTGAAGCGCCTGAGGCCGGTTCGCTGAATATCGGCACGCCGGTGCTGTTCCGCGGCATTGAGGTAGGCACCGTGACCGGGCTGATGCTGGGCACGCTGTCCGACCGCGTCATGGTCAGCCTGCGCATCAGCAAACGCTACCAGCACCTGGTGCGCAATAACTCCGTCTTCTGGCTGGCCTCCGGCTACTCGCTGGACTTTGGCCTGACGGGCGGCGTGGTGAAAACCGGCACCTTCAACCAGTTTATTCGCGGCGGCGTGGCGTTTGCGACACCACCGGGTATTCCACTGGCGCCGAAGGCGCAGCCAGGCAAGCACTTCCTGCTGCAGGAGAGCGAGCCTAAAGAGTGGCGTCAGTGGGGCACTGCCCTGCCTCGCTGATGGCCTTCCCCGCTCCGGCGTGCCCGCGCCGGAGCGATTATGTTACACTGCGCCCCTTCTGGCTCTCCTGTGGTGTAATCCGTGGCTCAAAACGCTTACCTTCCTGATGAATTTCTGGCGCAGATGCGCGACCTTTTGCCGGACGTCCGCGCGTTTGACGACTTCCTCGCCGCCTGCCAGCGTCCCCTGCGACGCAGCCTGCGCGTCAATACGCTGAAAATTTCCGTTGCCGATTTTTTAACGCTTGTCGCCCCTTATGACTGGCAGCTAACGCCGGTACCGTGGTGCGCCGAAGGGTTCTGGATTGAGCGGGACGACGATACGCTGCCGCTTGGCAGCACCGCTGAACATTTAAGCGGGCTGTTTTACATTCAGGAAGCCAGCTCTATGCTGCCCGTCAGCGCGCTGTTTGCCGCAGGCGAAACGCCGGAGCGGGTGATGGACGTGGCCGCCGCGCCCGGTTCAAAGACCACGCAGATTGCGGCAAAAATGGCAAACCGGGGGGCGATTCTCGCCAATGAGTACGCCGCCAGCCGGGTAAAAGTGCTGCATGCCAACATCAGCCGCTGCGGTATTGCTAACGTGGCGCTTACCCATTTCGACGGACGCGTATTCGGCGCGGCGCTGCCGGAACAGTTTGACGCGGTGTTGCTCGACGCCCCCTGCTCCGGAGAAGGCGTGGTGCGCAAAGATCCTGATGCGTTGAAAAACTGGTCCCATGCCAGCAACCTTGAAATCGCCGCCACCCAGCGTGAACTTATCGACAGCGCGTTTCACGCCCTGCGCCCCGGCGGTACGCTGGTCTACTCAACCTGTACCTTAAACCGCGAAGAGAACGAAGCGGTCTGCCACTGGTTGAAAGCGCGCTATCCTGACGCAGTCGCGTTCGACTCGCTGGCTGATCTTTTCCCCGGCGCGCCACAGGCCCTGACCCCGGACGGTTTTCTGCATATCTTCCCGCAGATTTATGACTGTGAAGGTTTCTTTGTTGCCCGCCTGCGTAAAACCGCCGCTGTCCCGCCGCTGCCCGCGCCGGGCTATAAGACGGGCAATTTCCCCTTCTCGCGCCTTAAAGCGAAAGAAGAGGCGCTGGTTAGCCAGGCGGCGTCCGCGGTGGGGCTGCGCTGGCATGACGAACTGCACCTCTGGCAGCGTGATAAAGAGGTGTGGCTTTTCCCGGCAGGTATAGAGGCGCTCATCGGAAAAGTCCGGTTCTCGCGCCTGGGCATTAAGCTTGCCGAAGCGCATAACAAAGGTTATCGCTGGCAGCATGAAGCGGTGATCGCCCTGGCCGGGGTTGATAATCCGCTGGCTTTTGCCCTGTCTCATCAGCAGGCGGAAGAGTGGTATCGCGGACGCGATATCTACCCGGAGGCCCTGCCCACGGGGGATGACGCCATTGTCACCTATCAGGGTCAGCCGCTGGGACTGGCGAAAAGAGTCGGCAGCCGCCTCAAGAACAGTTACCCCCGGGAACTGGTGCGCGACGGACGGCTATTCAGCGGCGAGGCGTGACGGCGTGCAAAAAATCCGCATTATCTGACTGGCAAATTGCTTTTTGTTGTACCAGGCTGAATAGTGGACGGCTGTACTGGTCGTACCACATATCAACCCTCAACGGAGAGCATTATGACGAAAACCAGCGTGCGCATTGGCGCATTCGAAATCGATGATGCCGAGTTGCAAGGAGACACTCAGGGGCAGCGAACGTTACGCATCCCCTGCAGCTCCGACCCGGATTTATGCATGCAACTTGATGCCTGGGACGCGGAAACCAGCATTCCGGCGATCCTTGACGGCGAACATTCAGTTTTATACCGCGAGCATTACGACAAGCAGTCTGATACCTGGATCATGCGCCTTGCCTGATCCGCTGGAAACCCGTCCGCCAGACGGGTTATTTACCCCGCCGGTTTCCCCTGTTGACATTCATCCCCTACACTTACGTTACGCTGTAAAAAATTGAGGATGGAATGTTCGCTCTGGTCTTATTTGTTTGCTACCTGGACGGTGGGTGTGATGACATCGTTGTGGATGTCTTTAACACCGAACAACAGTGTCTTAACGCTATGCATGTGCAACGCTTACGTCACGGCGGCTGTTACCCGGTCGAGGACTTTATTGATGGCTTCTGGCGTCCTGCTCAGGAGTACAGCGATTTTTAACTACTGCACGCGCGCCAGCGTGAGATTGCCGCTAAAGACCGCGCCAGTATCAATGTAGTGCAGGTTCCCCGTATCAATGCGCTGCTCCAGCGGCGTATGGCCGAACCAGAAATGGTCAGCGCCGGTAATGGCTTCACCTTTTCCGGCCAGCAGCGCATTCAGCCGCTCACGACGCCAGAGTACAGCCTCACGTTCGACCGCCTTCTGCCATTTATACTCCCGGGCCGGATAGTCCGCATGGGCGATGACGTGCTTTCCGCTCTCGCAGTGAAGCTCAATAATCCATGGCAATGCGTCGCAGGCGCGCAGCAGAGCGCGAGCTTCCTGCTGCGCATCCGCTGGCAGTTGAGTAAACCAGACGCCGCCGTTTAGCGTCCACAGGCTCATATCCCCGGCCTCAAGCGAGTCGATTGCCATCTGCTCATGGTTACCCCGCACCGCTTTAAACCAGCGACGGTTAAGTAACCGCAGGCACGGCAGACTCTCCGGCCCGCGGTCGATAATATCGCCCACGCTGATTAACAGGTCCTGATAAGGATTAAACCGGCAATCACGTAATGCCCTCATCAAACGCTGATGACAGCCATGAAGATCGCCCATTATCCAGATATGCCGCCAGTTATTACCGTCGATGCGCTGATACATGTTTCGCCTCATTTCTAAAGCCGCCGCCAGCGAATATATCCATAAAAAACCGCTTAACGCAGATAGTATTTATTAAAGCATATTTTCACTGCGCGTCAGCGCTGGCGCGAAAGCGATTAAAATTCGCTGCGTTAATTCTATACCTGGCAAAAGATAACGATCGGTTATCGTTTAACAGCAATAAAATAGACTTTATTTTCAGTGAATTAAAGTTAGCCCTTGTAAACTTAAGATAATTTCCAGCGGAAAATATGCTTACCTGAAAAATAACCGTAACAAGCGCGAAAAATGAAAGATATATCTTTCACACACCTTTATTCGTGCTAACGTGGTTTTTCCATTCAACGGCCCGGAGGGGCTATCCCAAACTTGAAATTCGTTTGCCCTGTCTGTAATGGAGGCCAGTTCTTTTTCACCCATTTCGGTCTGGACGGTAATTACCCGCACGGTGCGGTATGTTCAGTATGCGGTGCAAGATTGACGGCTAAAACGTGCATCCCCAAAAGGCGAAGATGGCCTAAGAAAGCGTCATGAAAAGAGGCCTCAACGGAGGCCTCTGAAATAAGGAAATGTTATCGCCAGCTATCAGGCGTGCGGCCGCTAGTAGAACTGGCGGATAGCCGCTTCGGTTTCACGCGCCGTGACCAGATCCGAAAATCTGGCAATAAGAACCTCCTTTCCATCCAGCGTCCAGGCTTCGATTGGCAGGTCAGGAAAGGAACGTTGATCGTTTTTGTAGCTGAGTTTGACGGACCCGTCATCCACTGAAACGTGATCAACTTTGCCACCGGGGAGTATTACCACAACATCTTTGCTCATGTCGCTATCCTCAGTTGTTTAAATTGCATACGACCTTACCACACACTTTCTGTCATCGTCTCTCGTTATGTTTACTGATTGTTACAGAGCAAGCGCAACCCCATACATAATGCGGCTCTCATCGCGATCGGGCGCAACAAACAAGCGAAAATAGGGGGTGATTCTGAGAAAGAATGTGGTATGGTTTAGCCGTATACAGGAAGTTTTTGGTATTTTCTGTACTGCTATAAAACCCTTTGGGAAACCAGAAGGTAAAAAAAGACCGAATACGATTCCTGTATTCGGTCCAGGGAAATGGCTCTTGGGAGAGAGCCGTGCGCTAAAAGTTGGCATTAATGCAGGCTAAGTCGCCTTGCACTTTAAGAATAGATGACGACGCCAGGTTTTCCAGTTTGCGGCGAAAGCAGGCTGTAAAATGGGGTTATCGTCACGCTCAGAAATGTTAAAACCGCAAGTCTTATCGAATAAGCTTGCGGTTTTATTATTTTAAAACAATGACTTTAGGAAGATCACTCACAAAGCTTTTGCGCTCGCGCAATAAACGGCTCAAGACTCATCTTTTCGCCAGGCCGTGCGGGGTCATCAATCTGAATAACTGTGATGGGCTGCGCAGTGGTTTTGCCGCTTTTTACCTGCTCCTGGGCGACATCGTTTAACGGATACTGCACCAGCGTACTGGGGTTAATGGCGTACAGCGCGTGGCCTGGACGGCACGTCAGCATCACCTCTTCCCGGTTGAATGCCCATTTGTCTTTGCCCACCTCGAATCGACTTACGGTAATGACCGAAGGCGCAGCCATCGCGCCCGCAGAACAGGCCAGTAACAGTATCGTCAGTATGCTTTTTCTCATCTTTCTCGCCCGATTTATCAGAAGGGTTCCCATGTTGCGAACTGGCTGACTAAAACCAGCACCGCAATACCCAGCGCCACCTCGGCCCAGGTTAGGGTAATAAAAAGGTCTCTTTGTCGCCCCAGACGCGGCACCAGAACATACCTGTTCACCAGCGCAATTGCCACCATTAACGCTACCAGCGCACATTTGGCAATAAGCCAGCAGCCGTAACCGGTCGCGGTCGACCATAACTGCCCCTGAATGAGCAGGGTATTGATAACGCCCGTCGCCAGCACGCCCGCCACCGCCAAATGGCCGTAGCGGGAAAAACGCATCATGGCATGAATGGCCTCGCTTTTATGGCGGCTGCGCGCCAGGCGCATACAGAACAGCACCGGCAGCAGACTGCCCAGCCAGGCGGCCGCAGAGAGTAAATGCAGGGCGTGGTTGCCCCGTTGGAGGGTGCCAGCCAGCCCTTCCCGCATCGCCGCGTGTCCTGTGCCAGCCAGCAGCAGCAACTGCGCGCCAGCCAGGATGGCAAGCCGCCCCTGCTGACGCGGATGCCAGTACGCAACAAGCAGCGTGGTGACTGCAAGCAGGAGTTGCCACAGCCACAGGTGGCCAAACTGGGTGCCTGCCACCGCCAGCCAGATTTGCGGCTGCCAGACATCCTGCCAGCCGTTGCCCATCATGCCGCCCTGAACGACGTACATCATCAGCGCCGACGCCAGCCCCAGCCACAGGCAGCCGCGCTGCATCACGCAAAACCGCCTTGTCATCAGGGGCGCTATCTGCCGTGGGGCGAGGCGGCTGATAAACAACGTACAGCCGAAAAGCAGCATCAGGGCCGCAAAATGGAGGCAACGCAGCCCGACATAGCCTGTTGCCAGCATCTTACTTCACGCTAAAACGGTAAGCGCCATGCGTTTTATGCCCGTCGACGGAGACCACATGCCAGTCAATGGCGTAGTCGCCGGGGGGTAATGGCTGCTCAAGCGGCACAATCATCTGCGTCTTGTCCTGCTCGTTACGCTTTACCGCGCCTGTTTTGATCTGTTGCTGCTGAGGGCCGGTTATCGTCACGCCGCTAAATTTCGGCTCGATACCTTCGGAGAAGTTAAGCGTAAGCGCCTGCGGCGCGGCCGTTACCTGCGCATCAGCGGCAGGATACTGGTGTTTCAAATGCGCATGGGCAAAAACGGCAGGAGCAGTAAAAAAAGCGGCAATAAGCGTCATCGCACGCAGTGCGGCAGGTGCAGTGAAGGCCATATTTCATTCCTTTTCGTTATAGATAATGCGTTGAGAATAACCCTGTATAATAGCTTCGTCGAGTATGATCGTCGGCGGGCTTGTCTTTCTGCGACAGGCTTAGTAACGTTGCGGCTTAGCTTTGGGAGATACACATGAACACAAATCTGGCTCGTCTTTCTCAGGAAGAGATGGACAAAGTGAACGTTGATCTGGCGGCTGCGGGCGTCGCTTTTAAAGAGCGCTACAACATGCCGGTGGTGGCCGAAATGGTCGAGCGGGAGCAACCGGAACATCTTCGCCAGTGGTTTCGTGAACGCCTTGTCGCCCATCGACTGGCATCGGTGAACCTTTCACGCTTACCTTATGAGCCTAAATCTAAATGAGCGACGAGACGATTTTACGGGTTATCGATACCGAAACCTGCGATCTGCAGGGCGGCATAGTCGAAATCGCCTCGGTGGATGTGGTGAACGGGCAGATAATTAACCCCATGAGTCATCTTGTCCGCCCTGATCGCCCTATCAGCCCGCAGGCGATGGCTATCCACCGTATCACAGAGGCGATGGTCGCGGACCAGCCGTGGATTGAAGAGATCATCGGGCACTATCAGGGCAGCCAGTGGTACGTTGCCCATAATGCCAGCTTTGACCGCCGCGTTCTGCCGGAGATGCCCGGCGAGTGGATCTGTACCATGAAGCTGGCGCGGCGGCTGTGGCCCGGCATTAAATACAGCAATATGGCGCTTTATAAGTCGCGTAAGCTGACGGTGCAGACGCCGCCGGGCTTACACCATCACCGCGCGCTCTACGACTGCTATATCACCGCAGCCTTGCTGATCGACATTATGAATACCTCTGGCTGGACGCCGGAGCAGATGGTCAATGTGACGGGTCGCCCTGCCCTGCTCACCACCTTCACCTTTGGTAAATACCGGGGCAAACCGGTGGCGGAGGTTGCCGAGCGCGATCCGGGCTACCTGCGCTGGCTGTTTAACAACCTCGACAGAATGAGCCCGGAACTGCGAATGACCCTTAAGCACTATCTGGATCAGAATTAATCCGCTTTCCTGCCCGGTAAGGTGCCCTGCGCCAGGCCGATCAGGAAGGCATACTCCAGCGCTACCCCTTCCCAGGATTTAAAGCGGCCCGATTTCCCCCCGTGGCCTGAATCCATGTCGGTACAAAGCAGTAGCAGGTTATCATCGGTTTTCATTTCGCGCAGTTTGGCAACCCATTTGGCGGGCTCCCAGTACTGTACCTGCGAATCATGCAGCCCGGTGGTCACCAGCATATGCGGATAATCATGCGCGGAGATATTGTCGTAGGGGCTATAGCTCTTGATATAGTGATAGTAGGTTTCATCCTGCGGATTCCCCCACTCCTCAAATTCCCCCGTGGTGAGCGGAATAGACTCATCCAGCATGGTGGTCAGCGCATCAACAAACGGCACCTGAGCGATAACGCCGTGGAACAGCGAAGGCCGTTCATTGATAACGGCCCCCATCAGCAGCCCGCCCGCGCTGCCGCCCATGCCGTAGCAGAACAGCGGCGAGCCATAGCCCTGAGCCAGCAGAGCGTCGGTTACATCGATGAAATCGTTAAAGGTGTTTTTCTTTTTCAGGAACTTACCGTCTTCATACCACTGCTGGCCCAGCTCACCGCCGCCACGAATATGGGCAATAGCGAAGACGAAGCCACGATCCAGCAGGCTAAGACGGCTGCTGCTGAAATCAGCATCAATGCTGGAGCCGTAGGAACCGTAACCGTAAACCAGCAGCGGGTTTTCTCCCTTGCGGAAATATTTGTGGTTGTAGACCAGTGATACCGGCACTTCTACTCCGTCGCGCGCCCTGACCCACAGGTGCTCGCTGCGATACAGGCTGGCATCGAAGCCGTTGACCTCGGCCTGTTTAAGCACCCGCCGCTCGCCGGTGTCCATATCCAGCTCAAAAAGCGTATCCGGCGTGGTCATTGACGAATAGCCGTAGCGCAGACGCGAGGTCTCCGGTTCGGGGTTATAAGCAAGCCAGGTAACATAGGCGGGATCGTCAAAGGCGATACCCGTTACCTCGCGCGTTTTGCGGTTGATCTGCCGCAGGCTGGTCAGCCCCCGCTGGCGCTCTTCCACTACCAGCCAGTCGGTAAAGAGGGTAAAGCCTTCCAGCATGATCTGATCCCGCGGCGGGATCAGCACTTCCCAGCGTTTTTCCGCGCGCACTTTGGTGCGATAGAGGCCAAAGTTCTTGCCGTCCCGATTCGAGCGCAGATAGAAGGTGTGCTGAAAGTGGTCGAGGCTGTATTCGTGATCTTTGCGACGGGGTAAAAAACAGAGCGGCTGCGCATCGGGCAGTTCCGCATCCAACAGCAGCACTTCGCTGGTGGTCGCGCTCGCCAGATGGATAATGATGTAATGTTGTGACGTGGTTTTACCCAGGCTGACGTAAAAGGTGTCATCGGCCTCTTCATACACCAGTTCGTCCTGACTTGCCGGGGTGCCTACGGTATGACGCCAGACCTGGTAGGGCAGCAGCGTGGTGGCGTGTTTACGCACATAGTAGAGCGTTTCGGAATCATTCACCCAGACGAAATCCGGCGAGACGTTGCTTAACATCTCCGGATACCAGTTTCCGGTTTCCAGATTCCTAAAGCGCAGGCCGTACTGACGGCGGGAGAGATAATCTTCCGCGAGCGCCATAAGCTTGTTATCAGGCGTCACGGCAAAGCCCCCCAGCGTATAGAATTCGCTGTGGGCGGCGCGTTTATTGGCGTCCAGCAGCACCTGCCACTCATCCCACTCTTCCGCCAGCACCGACTGGCGCTGGTAAATGGCATACTCACACCCCGGCTCATAGACATGACGGTAGCGGTAGCCGTTTTTGACGTAGGGAGCGGAGACTTCACGCGGCGGTATACGCGAAACGATTTCCTGGAGCAATCGCTCCTCCAGCGCCTGCTGAGAGGCCATTACCCGCCTGCCGTAGTCGTTCTCCTGGTTGAGGTACTCAAGCACCTCCGGCTGCGAGCGCGAATCGTCACGCAGCCAGTAATAGTTATCCAGTCGTGTATCGCCATGCACGGTCATGGCGTGGGGAATTCGTTTTGCTTTCGGCGGCATAGCTCTGTTCTTATCTGTTTTACACTCTATAAGGTTGGCAAAAGCCGCGCGTGATGCAAGCGAAACGTATTCTCAGGTCACTGCGGCAACGCCTGTTTTTGCGCTTGCAGGTCCGCCTGGATGCCGTCACGAACCTCCTGCGGAATTTTCAGCGCGTCGCCCAGCGCGCTCAGATAACTGCGCTCCATAAAGTGGTCGATATCGATGGCCGCGCAGCTGAGGAAGTAAACCTCCAGCGCCTCTTCTTCATTTTTGATATCCCGCGCCAGCCGCTGGGGATCCAGTGGTTGTTCAATGGCTTGCGCTATCAGCGCTCTGCCCTGGTTTTCGACGCCCGCCTCCCTGAGCTGTTGCTCAATGTGCGCACGTTCCTGGTCATCAATATGCCCGTCGCTTTTCGCGGCGAAAACCAGCGCCAGTATCAGCCGTTCGGTGCGTACATCCAACGGCGAGTTCTGCTGGCCGAAGTCAGGTTCCCCTTCGTGTGCCGCACGAATTTTATCTTTGTATTTATTCCACAGGACGGTGCCCGCTACCGCGCCACCGCCAACAAGCAGCGCGCTGGTACCGTATTTCGTCAGCAGTTTACGGGAGGATTTGCTGGAGACCAGCAGCCCGGCGAGGCCGCCTAACGCGCCAGGCACCAGCAGCTTGCCGAGACCCTGTTCGCCGCCAGAGGTAGTGGATTGCGCCTTTTGGCCAAGAAGTGATTGCAGTTGGTTTAACCAGTTTGACATGATGCCCCTCGCTATATGGCTTAAAAGGCTCAGCGTAAGCGAGGGGGTGTCAGGAAATGTCTAAATCAGCAAAAGTTGCGCAAAGGTAAATAAGTTACTGAGGCTGGTACTCTGCCTTGCCCGCCTTGCAGTCAAGGTGAACCAGGTAGTGAACGTCGGCGCTCTTGCCCCGGGCCGTTAGCGGCACCTGCCATTTGTCATCCTTGCCTTTAATATCTTTAAGGTTTATCCAGACAACCGGATCGGCCTGTCCCAGCTTTTTCTGATCGTCAGCCCAGCGCACGATGCGGTTTTGCTGATAATCGCGTTTGACGCTGGCCGCGATAGTTTCCGCGCTGCTGCCTTCACACGTCGGGAATTTTACCGTTTTGTGATCGACAGTCTCAGCCGCCGAAGCGGCCATCGCACTCGCCAGCACGACTGCGCCCAGTACCACCCCTGAAATTTTCATGCTTTTCTCCTGTGCATAAAGCCCATAGAAAGCATGGTACAAATTAGCGGCTGCGCAAGGCGGATCAGGCGGCGGAGCGTTTCGCTGCGCGCTTAATGCTCACTGCGTCTGCGCCAGCGCTGTCGGATTCATCGGTAGCAGGCTCGGAGGCAGGCGTATCGGCACCCGGCAGCTTGCCCGATTTAAGGATATGGCTGAGGACATCTTTTTGTTCAGCCACCCACATCGCCATCTGGTCGCGCTGTTCAGCTTCAAACGCTACGGGCGCATCGGCCAGCCAGGTTTCGAGCACCTCTGCCAGGTCGAGCATTTTATCGTAAGCGTCAGCTTCCTTTTTGCTGGCAAAAGACATTTTTTCCTCACCTTCGCGAATGACTACGTATTTAACTTCAACCGCCATGATGCAGCCCTCTATACTGTGTTTATGTACAGTATATTACCCCTGATCGCGTGAAAGCGCAAGACGGAAAAGACAGACGCAATCGTTTTCGTTATACTGCCGCCAATTTTTTTACGAAGGTCAAACGGCTATGACTCTATTAGGTACTGCGCTGCGTCCGGCAGCGACACGCGTCATGTTACTGGGTTCTGGCGAGCTTGGAAAAGAGGTGGCGATTGAATGCCAGCGTCTTGGCATTGAGGTGATTGCCGTAGACCGCTACCCAGACGCCCCCGCTATGCAGGTGGCGCACCGCGCCCATGTTATCAATATGCTGGATGGCGACGCCCTGCGGGCGCTGGTAGCCCAGGAGCAACCCCACTTTATCGTGCCGGAGATCGAAGCGATCGCCACCGATACGCTGATCGAGCTGGAAGCGCAGGGCCAGCGCGTCGTGCCCTGCGCCCGCGCGGCGAAGCTGACCATGAACCGGGAAGGTATTCGTCGCCTGGCGGCGGAAGAGCTGGCCCTGCCGACCTCGACCTACCGGTTTGCCGACAGCGAGGCCGGTTTTCGCCAGGCGGTAGAAGAGATTGGCCTGCCCTGTATCGTCAAGCCGGTGATGAGCTCTTCTGGCAAGGGACAGAGTTTTATCCGTAGCGCGGCGCAGTTGTCCAGCGCGTGGGAGTATGCGCAGCAGGGCGGCCGCGCAGGCGCAGGACGCGTTATCGTTGAAGGCGTCGTGAAGTTTGATTTCGAGATCACCCTCCTGACGGTAAGCGCGGTTGATGGCGTGCACTTCTGCGATCCGGTTGGTCATCGTCAGGAGGATGGCGATTATCGCGAATCATGGCAGCCGCAGGCCATGAGCCAGCAGGCGCTGGAGCGGGCGCAGGAGATTGCGCGCAAGGTGGTTCTGGCGCTGGGCGGGCACGGGCTGTTCGGCGTTGAGCTGTTTGTCTGCGGCGACGACGTTATCTTTAGCGAAGTTTCACCGCGCCCGCATGACACCGGTATGGTAACGCTTATTTCGCAGGATATGTCCGAGTTCGCTTTGCACGTTCGGGCATTTCTCGGGCTGCCTGTGGGACAGATCCGTCAGTATGGCCCGTCAGCGTCGGCGGTTATCCTGCCGGAACTGAAAAGCCAGAATGTGACGTTTGATAATCTGCAGCTGGCCGTGGGCGCAGGCATGCAGCTACGCTTGTTTGGCAAGCCGGAAATTGACGGCACGCGTCGGCTGGGGGTAGTACTGGCAACCGCCGCGACGGTTGAAGAGGCGGTTGAGCGGGCAAAAGCGGCGGCAGGTGCGGTGAAAGTCGCAGGCTAGTTGCGCCATCAGCCTGGCCGGCGCGAAATAAAAACCCCGGAAGCGTGACCGCCTGCCGGGGTTTGCCATCGCGCAGCTTGCGCTGTGGGAATTACTGTTTCGCGCCTTCTACCGCTTCGCGAGCCAGTTTAGTGATGCGGTCCCAGTCGCCTGCTTCCATCGCGTCTGCCGGCACCAGCCAGGAGCCGCCGATGCACAGTACGCTTTTCAGTGCCAGGTAGTCGCGGTAGTTGGCTGGAGAGATACCGCCGGTCGGGCAGAAACGAACCTGCGAGAACGGGCCGGCAATCGCCTGCAACGCTTTGGTGCCGCCGTTGGCCTCAGCCGGGAAGAATTTGAACTCTTTCAGGCCGAAATCCATGCCCAGCATCAGTTCGGAAACGGTGCTGATACCCGGAATCAACGGGATGGTGCCTTCGGTTGCCGCTTTCAGCAGCGGCTCGGTCAGGCCAGGGCTGATAGCAAACTGCGCGCCTGCTTCGGTCACTTCTTTTAACTGCTGCGCATTCAGCACGGTGCCCGCGCCGATAATGGCTTCCGGTACCTCTTTGGCGATGGCGCGAATCGCGTCCATTGCGCAAGCGGTACGCAGGGTGACTTCCAGCACGCGAACGCCGCCGGCGACCAGCGCTTTCGCCATCGGTACTGCGTGTTCCAGTTTGTTAATCACAATAACCGGCACAACCGGGCCAGTTTTCAGGATTGCTTCTGCACTCGTTTTCCAATTTTTCATCAGAGTTTTTCTCTCGCCTGAACTAAAAAACTTCGTCTTAAAAAGTGATACAGGTCGCACCCTGCTCCGCGCCGGAGAGTTTTTCCCGCAGCGCGCCAAACAGTTCGCGCCCCGTGCCAACGCGCGACGCACTTAAATCGGGGATATGCGGCTGACGTGAAGCCAGCTCGTTGTCATCCACCAGCAGCGTCAATTCGCCCGTCTGACCATTAACCCGAATAAGATCGCCGTCGCGGACTTTCGCCAGCAGGCCGCCATCATAAGCTTCGGGTGTCACGTGAATCGCTGAGGGCACTTTACCTGATGCGCCGGAGAGCCGTCCATCGGTAACCAGCGCAATTTTGAAACAGCGGTCCAATAATACACCAAGTGGTGGCATAAGTTTATGTAATTCTGGCATGCCGTTCGCTTTAGGTCCTTGATGGCGGACAACCACCACGCAATCTTTATCCAGCAGTCCGGCTTCGAAGGCAGGCAGCACGTCGTGCTGGCTTTCGAAAACCACCGCAGGCGCTTCGATCACCTGGTTTTCTGTTGGCACGGCGGAGGTTTTCATTACCGCGCGTCCCAGGTTGCCGCTCAGCACTTTGGTGCCGCCGTGATGGGAGAACGGTTTATCAATGGTCGCGATAATTGCGGCGTCCAGCGATGCGCTCGCCCCTTCACGCCAGTCAAGCTCGCCGTTATTGAGCCACGGCTCAAGGGTGTAGCGGGAAAGCCCAAACCCGGCCACGGTGTTGACATCTTCGTGCAGCAAACCGCCTTTCAGCAGTTCGCGCATCAGTACCGGCACCCCGCCTGCGGCCTGGAAGTGGTTGATATCGGCCGGGCCATTCGGGTAGAGACGCGCCAGCAGCGGCACGACGTCAGAAAGCTCAGAGAAATCATCCCAGTTAATGATGATACCCGCCGCCCGCGCCATCGCCACCAGATGCATGGTGTGGTTGGTGGAGCCGCCAGTCGCCAGCAGCGAGACGATGCCGTTGACGATGACCTTTTCATCAACCATTTTACCCACCGGCATCCATTCGCTGCCGTTGCCGGTCAGGCGCGTGACCTGACGCGCGGCGGCAGCGGTAAGCGCCTCGCGCAGCGGGGCGTCCGGCTGCACAAAAGAGGAGCCGGGAAGCTGCATCCCCATAAACTCCATCACCATCTGGTTGGTGTTAGCGGTGCCGTAGAAGGTGCAGGTGCCGGGGGCATGGTAAGAGGCCGCTTCAGACTCCAGCAGCGCCATCCGGTCTACCTTGCCTTCGGCATACAGCTGGCGGATGCGGACTTTTTCTTTATTCGCCAGGCCGCTGGCCATCGGGCCGGAAGGAACAAATACCGCAGGCAGATGACCAAACGAGAAGGCCGCCATAGCAAGCCCCGGAACAATCTTGTCGCACACGCCAAGGAACAGCGCGCCGTCAAACATATTATGCGACAGACCCACCGCCGCCGACATGGCGATCACTTCACGGCTGAGCAGGGAAAGTTCCATCCCATCCTGGCCCTGGGTAACGCCGTCGCACATCGCCGGAACCCCGCCTGCCACCTGCCCTACCGCATTCACTGAATGCAGCGCCTTGCGAATAATAGCGGGATAGGTTTCATAAGGCTGGTGGGCGGAGAGCATGTCGTTGTAGGAGGTGATAATGCCAATGTTGTTACGCAGCATGCTCTTTAAAGAGGCTTTATCTTCCGGCTGGCAGGCGGCAAAACCGTGAGCAAGGTTCCCGCAGGCGAGCGTCGAACGATGGACGGTGTTGCTCTTCGCCTGCTCGATGCGTTGCAGGTAGGCTGAGCGGGTTGCCTGAGAGCGTTCAATAATACGATTTGTTACCCGTAACAATACTGAGTTCATAAAAGCTCCTGAAATTTATCTGTCCGGGGCTGTGCAGGTCAGCGCAATTAATTTCTGCTGTTATACGGCAGGAAATGAGCTATACCACGCCCCAAAGGCAAAATCACTGGAGCCAGTGTAATAAAAAAAGCCCCGCTGGTGAATCCAGTCGGGGCCTGAAAGCATAAATATTAACCTGATTTCTGTGTTAGATCATGTTACCGGTAAACATGCGTAACATCACCGCAGGGGCGATCACTCAAATTCGTTCCAGGAGCGTCCGTCACGGGTAATCATCGCCACCGAGGCCACCGGCCCCCAGGTGCCAGCCTGGTAGGGTTTCGGCGAGTCGTTATCCATCGCCCAGGCTTCGGTAATGGAATCCACCCATTTCCACGCCTCTTCGACTTCATCACGACGCACGAACAGCGCCTGAATACCACGCATGGTTTCCAGCAGCAGACGTTCGTAGGCGTCGGCAAGATGCGTTTCATTGAAGGTTTCTGAGTAGCTCAGATCCAGTTTGGTGGTCTGCAGATTGTGCTTGTGATCCAGCCCCGGTACTTTGTTAAGGATCTGGATATCCACCCCTTCATCCGGCTGCAAACGAATGGTCAGCTTGTTCTGCGGCAGATCCGGCCAGGACTCTTTAAACAGGTTGAGTTCCGGGTTCTTGAAGTAGACCACCACCTCAGAGCATTTTGCCGGCAGGCGTTTGCCGGTGCGCAGGTAGAACGGCACGCCCGCCCAACGCCAGTTATCGATGTCCACGCGGATGGAGACAAAGGTTTCGGTGTTGCTGCTTTTGTTCGCGCCCTCTTCTTCGAGGTAGCCAGGCACTTTTTTGCCCTGGGCAAAACCGGCGGTGTACTGGCCGCGCACGGTTTTCTCACGCACGTTCGAGCGATCGATACGGCGCAGGGATTTCAGCACTTTCACTTTTTCGTCACGGATGCTGTCGGCGGTAAGATCCGACGGCGGCGCCATGGCGATCATGCAGAGGATTTGCAGCAGGTGGTTCTGGATCATATCCCGCATCTGCCCGGCCTGATCGAAGTAACCCCAGCGCCCCTCAATGCCCACCTCTTCCGCCACGGTGATCTCGACGTGGTCGATAGTGCGGTTGTCCCAGTTATTGACGAACAGCGAGTTGGCAAAACGCAGCGCCAGCAGGTTCAGCACCGTCTCTTTACCCAGATAGTGGTCGATACGATAGACCTGGCACTCTTCGAAATATTCGCCAACCTGGTTGTTGATATCACGGGAGGTAGCCAGCGATGTCCCCAGCGGTTTCTCCATGACAACCCGGGCCGGTTTCGCGTTGAGTTTCGCTTCGCCTAAGCCTTTGCAGATGGCGCCGAAGGTGCTGGGCGGCATAGCAAAATAGTTGATGGTAGTACGCGCTTTCTGGTCGAGCATGCTGCCAAGACGCTTAAACGCTTTGGTGTCGTTAACGTCGAGATTGCAAAAATCCAGGCGGCCGCTCAGCGTGTCCCATAAACTTTCATCAATTTTCTCTTTCATGAAAGTTTCCAGCGCTTCACGCACCACTTTGGTATAGGCTTCTTTATCCCAGTCCGCGCGCCCGACGCCCAGGATACGCGTGTCGGGATGGATCTGGCCCGCTTTTTCCAGTTGATACAGGGAAGGCAGCAGTTTCCGGCGCGCGAGGTCGCCTTTCGCGCCGAAAATGACCAGGTCACAGGCCTGGGCTGTTTGCGTTACCGCCATGTCATTCTCCTCAGTTAGCTTACCTGGTGCTTTTGCCAGGTTTTACTTGTAATTTTATTACACTGCACTGTACTGCTTTTACGTAAAACGCGATACCGCAAACGCTTAACCGCACGTGCCTTATTCCCTCTGCGGCGGAAAATCGCTTAACCGACGCTGAAAATCCAGGATATGTGCCTGATCTGGCAGGTGTAAAACCCGACGATGATCAAGTTATGAAAAAAACAACAACTTTCCCCGTAGTAATGACTTTTCTGAATCATGGGAAAGTATATTCTTGCTAAAACACACCACGATTTCACCTGCCGGTGGCATCGTTTAACCTGTGGGCATGTCGTTAAAATGAATATGCTGGAAAAAATCCAGTCACAACTGGAACACCTTAGCAAATCCGAACGTAAAGTGGCGGAAGTGATTCTGGCCTCGCCTGAGCAGGCCATTCATTCCAGTATTGCCGCTCTGGCCCAGCAGGCAGGCGTGAGCGAGCCAACCGTTAACCGCTTCTGCCGCAGCCTGGACACCCGTGGATTCCCCGATTTCAAACTGCATCTGGCGCAAAGTCTGGCAAACGGCACGCCGTATGTAAATCGTAATGTCGACGAAGATGATAGTGTTGAAGCCTATACCGGGAAAATTTTTGAGTCGGCGATGGCAAGCCTGGACCATGTTCGCCAGTCTCTGGATATGACGGCGGTTAACCGCGCGGTGGATCTGCTGACCCAGGCGAAAAAAATCGCCTTTTTCGGTCTGGGCTCCTCGGCGGCGGTTGCCCACGACGCGATGAATAAATTTTTCCGCTTCAATGTTCCCGTGGTCTATACCGACGACATTGTGCTGCAACGCATGAGCTGTATGAATTGTAGCGATGATGATGTCGTCGTCCTGATCTCCCACACCGGGCGCACGAAAAGCCTTGTGGAGCTGGCGCAGCTGGCGCGGGAGAACGACGCCATGGTTATCGCGCTGACCTCGGCCGACACCCCCCTCGCCCGTGAGGCGACGCTGGCGATAACCCTGGATGTGCCGGAAGATACCGACATTTATATGCCAATGGTGTCGCGGCTGGCGCAGCTGACGGTGATTGATGTACTGGCAACAGGCTTTACGCTGCGTCGGGGGGCAAAATTCAGGGATAACTTGAAGCGGGTCAAAGAAGCGCTGAAAGAATCGCGCTTTGATAAGGAGCTCCTTATCAGAAGCGATAAATACTAATAGTAATAACAAAGTTGTAACATCTTACGCTATTCGGTTAAATTCTTAGTTTGAGAACTGAATCGAATCCATGTTCACGCAACACCAAGTTGTTTTAGTCAACGGAGTATTACATGTCCAGAAGGCTTCGCAGAACCAAAATCGTGACTACCTTAGGCCCGGCTACCGACCGCGATAATAATCTGGAAAAGATTATCGCCGCTGGCGCTAACGTAGTGCGTATGAACTTTTCTCACGGTACGCCGGAAGATCATAAATTACGCGCCGACAAAGTGCGTGAAATCGCAGCGAAACTGGGCCGTCACGTTGCTATCCTGGGGGACTTGCAGGGTCCTAAAATTCGTGTTTCTACCTTCAAAGAAGGTAAAGTTTTCCTCAATATCGGCGATAAGTTTCTGCTCGACGCAAACCTCGGCAAAGGCGAAGGCGACAAAGAAAAAGTCGGTATCGACTATAAAGGCCTGCCTGCTGACGTCGTGCCGGGCGATATCCTGCTGCTTGACGACGGTCGCGTACAGCTGAAAGTGCTGGAAGTTCAGGGCATGAAAGTGTTCACCGAAGTGACCGTTGGCGGCCCGCTCTCTAACAATAAAGGCATCAACAAGCTGGGCGGCGGTCTTTCCGCAGAAGCCCTGACCGAGAAAGATAAAGCGGATATCGTCACCGCCGCGCTTATCGGCGTTGATTATCTGGCGGTCTCCTTCCCGCGCTGCGGCGAGGATCTCAACTATGCCCGTCGCCTGGCGCGCGACGCAGGCTGCGACGCGAAAATCGTGGCAAAAGTAGAGCGCGCGGAAGCCGTCTGCAGCCAGGAAGCGATGGACGATGTCATCCTCGCCTCTGACGTGGTGATGGTAGCCCGTGGCGACCTGGGCGTAGAGATTGGCGACCCGGAACTGGTCGGCATTCAAAAAGCGTTAATTCGCCGTGCCCGCCAGCTGAACCGTGCGGTGATCACCGCCACCCAGATGATGGAGTCGATGATCACTAACCCAATGCCGACCCGTGCGGAAGTCATGGACGTGGCGAACGCCGTGCTGGACGGCACCGACGCCGTGATGCTCTCGGCGGAAACCGCTGCCGGCCAGTACCCTGCGGAAACGGTCGCCGCGATGGCGCGTGTCTGCCTTGGCGCAGAAAAGATCCCCAGCATCAACGTCTCTAAACATCGTCTGGATATTCAGTTCGACAATGTGGAAGAGGCCATCGCCATGTCCGCCATGTACGCGGCCAACCACCTCAAGGGCGTTACCGCGATTATCTCTATGACGGAATCAGGCCGTACGGCGCTGATGACCTCACGTATCAGCTCTGGCCTGCCTATCTTTGCCATGTCCCGTCATGAGCGCACCCTGAACCTTACCGCGCTCTATCGCGGCGTTACACCGGTCTACTTCGATAGCGTAAACGAGGGTGTGGTTGCGGCGAACGATGCCGTTAACCTGCTGCGTGACAAAGGCTATCTGGTCTCTGGCGATCTGGTGATCGTGACCCAGGGCGATGTGATGAGTACCGTGGGCACCACCAATACCACCCGTATTCTGACCGTCGAGTAACCCATATCCGGCTAACGTTGCCCGTTACAGAAAACCCCGCGTTCGCGGGGTTTTTTTATCGTTTCGGGAACAGCTCTTTGCGCCGGTAAGGCTCTTTTTCGCCGGGCCTGCGTGTTTTTAAGAGCTTCAGTATCCAGGTGTACTGCTCCGGATGTGGGCCGACAAACACCTCCACCTCTTCGTTCATCCGCCGGGCGATGGTGACGTCATCTGCGGTCAGCAGATCGTCCATCGGCGGGCGAATCTGAATGATCAGCCGATGGGTTTTAGCGTCGTAGACCGGAAAGAGCGGCACAATGCGCGCGCGGCACACTTTCATCAGGCGGCCAATTGCGGGCAGCGTGGCTTTGTAGGTAGCGAAAAAATCAACGAACTCGCTATGCTCCGCCCCGTGATCCTGATCGGGCAGATAGTAACCCCAGTAGCCCTGGCGCACCGACTGAATAAAAGGCTTGATGCCGTTGCTACGCGCATGAAGACGCCCGCCAAAGCGGCGGCGCACGCTGTTCCAGACGTAATCAAAGACTTTATTCCCCTGGTTGTGGAACATCGCCGCGATATTTTTCCCCTGCGAGGCCATCAGCATTGCCGGAATATCTACCCCCCAGCCGTGCGGCACCAGGAAGATGACGTTTTCGTTATTGCGCTGCAGCTCATCAATCAGCTCACGCCCCTGCCACTCCACGCGGGGCAGGATCTTTTCCGGGCCGCGTATCGCCAGTTCGGCCATCAGCGCCATCGCCTGCGGCGCGGTGGCGAACATCTGGTCGATGATGGCTTCCCGCTGCGCATCTGATTTTTCCGGGAAACAGTACAGCAGGTTAATTTGCGCGCGACGGCGCGCGCTCTTACCGAGGCGTCCTGCCAGCCGTCCCAGTTTACCCAGCAGCGGGTCGCGTACGGAGGGGGGGAGCAATGCGACCCCGGCAAAAGCGAAGACACCTATCCATGCGCCCCAGTAGCGCGGATGGCGAAACGCTTTTTCGAACTCGGGAATGTACTCTGAATGATTTTTCCTGGTTTCCATGCATCTTCCGCAGGCAGTTTTGGTGATTAAAGTTGAGATAGTTTAGCGAGGCGAACCGGTTCCGACAAAACAAAAAGCCGGCGCGAAATGGCACCGGCTTGCAAGCGGTGAAGCTTAATCGAAGCGAAGCTGCGGAACGACCTCTTTCACCTGCGCCAGGTAATCACGGCGATCGGAGCCGGTCAGACCTTCGGTGCGCGGCAGTTTCGCCGTCAGCGGGTTAACCGCCTGCTGGTTGATCCACACTTCATAATGCAGATGCGGCCCGGTAGAACGACCGGTATTGCCGGAAAGGGCGATGCGATCGCCGCGTTTCACTTTCTGGCCCGGTTTCACCAGCAGCTTACGCAGGTGCATGTAGCGAGTGGTATAGGTGCGTCCGTGGCGCACGGCAACATAGTACCCCGCCGCGCCGCTGCGTTTAGCCACAACCACTTCGCCATCCCCGACGGCGAGCACAGGCGTGCCCTGCGGCATGGCGAAATCCACCCCTTTGTGCGGCGCGATACGGCCCGTTACCGGGTTAAGGCGACGCGGGTTGAAGTTGGACGAAACGCGGAACTGTTTTGACGTCGGGAAGCGTAAAAAGCCCTTCGCCAGCCCCGTACCGTTACGATCGTAGAACTTGCCGTCTTCGGCGCGGATAGCGTAGTAGTCTTTACCGGCGGAGCGCAGACGCACGCCCAGTAGCTGGCTTTGCTCACGCTTACCGTCGAGCATTTCGCGGGACATCAGGACCGAGAACTCGTCCCCTTTCTTCAACTTACGGAAATCCATCTGCCACTGCATCGCTTTGATCACCGCGCCAATTTCGGCGCTGGTCAAACCGGCCTGTTTGGCGCTACTGACAAAGCTGGCGCCTACGGTGCCGTTCAGGACGGCGTTAACCCAGTCGCCCTTTTGCAGTTCGCTGCTCATTTTGAAACCGCTGGCGGTGCGGTCGTAGGTGCGGGTTTCCCTACGGGACATCTCCCAGGTGAGACGCTGTAGATCGCCTTCCGGCGTCAGCGTCCAGGAGATCTGCTGGCCGATTTTGAGATTACGCAGCTCTTTATCGGCGCTGGCAAGCTGGGTGATATCACCCATATCAATACCATACTGATTCAGAATACTGCTCAGCGTATCGCCGGTAGAGACAACATATTCATGCACGCCGGCTTCATTGGCGGTTTTATCGTCCAGCTCATCCTGCGGAATATCTTCCACTTCATCGGGCATAGTCTGGTCGATTGGCTCACTGGCCTCGGGGAGCAGAGAACGAATTTCGTTCTGATGCAGTTCGATGGTTTTAACAATCGGGGTCGGCGAAGACTCCGGGTGGTAGACGTACGGTCGCCAGACGGCGACCGCAAAGGTGAGAACGGTAAGAGACCCCAGCATAACGCGGTGGGGTCGGGGCAAATTATTAAATGCCAGGGCGACAGAGCGGGCTATCTGTTGCACGTATCCACTTCCTCGTTAATCTCCTTTCAGGCAGCTCGCATACTGAGTAGACAACAGGGAAAGGAACTGTGAATAGCTCTCTTTACCCAATTTAATACTGGTTCCAAGCGGATCCAGCGTTCCCATTCGAACGGATGTCCCTCTGGCGACAGCTTCAACAACGGCTGGCCTGAACTGTGGCTCAGCAAAAACGCAGGTCGCTTTTTGCTCAACCAACTGTGTTCTGATTTGATGTAAACGCTGCGCGCCAGGTTGAATTTCAGGGTTGACGGTAAAGTGACCCAGCGGGGTCAACCCGTAATGTTTCTCAAAGTAGCCGTAAGCATCATGAAAAACGAAATACCCTTTACCCTTCACTGGCGCCAGCTCGCTACCAACCTGCTTATCGGTTTGGGCTAATTTTGCCTCAAAATCTTTCAGGTTGGCATCCAGCCGGGCTCGGCTTTGCGGCATAAGTTCTACTAATTTTTGATGGATTGCAACCGCCGACATCCGGGCGATCTCTGGTGAGAGCCACAGGTGCATGTTGTAATCACCGTGATGGTGATGTTCATCATGATTTTCGCCGCCATGATCGTGTCCTTCATGGTCATGCTCGTCGTCGTCACCGCCTTTAATCAGCAGCGGTTGCACCTCCGACAGCGCTTGCATCTGCACCTGGCGATTAGCGGGGATCTGGCGGGCTGACTTTTCCATAAACGCTTCCATATCCGGGCCGACCCAGAAAACTAAGTCCGCGTTCTGTAAGCGTTTTACGTCGGAAGGACGCAGTGAATAGTCATGCTCGGAAGCGCCGTCAGGCAGCAATACTTCGGTGGTGGTTACCCCATCGGCGATGGCCGAAGCAATAAAGCCCAGCGGCTTAAGGGAGGCCACGACGGCAGCGTTTGCGGTGCTGGTGACACCGGCCAGCAGCGCGGTTGAAAGCGCTGCGCAAAGAAGCGTATTTTTCTGTAACATAATGCGACTATTTATCGTAATGAATGAGTGGAATGTGATATTATAACATTCGACAACTTGTGCAACCCCCTAAATGATATGACTAATCTGGTAACGCTGGAAAACGTCGCGGTCAGTTTCGGCCAAAGACGCGTCCTGTCTGACATTTCACTGAATTTGCAGCCGGGAAAAATTCTCACATTACTCGGCCCCAACGGCGCGGGTAAATCCACCCTTGTACGCGTTGTGCTGGGGCTGGTAGCACCCGATAGCGGGACGATCAAGCGAGTTAAGGCGCTGCGCATCGGTTATGTACCGCAAAAGCTCCATCTTGATGCCACGCTGCCGCTGACGGTAGACCGTTTTTTACGTTTGCGTCCGGGTAGCCGCAAAGCGGATATTCTGCCCGCGCTTAAGCGGGTAAACGCCGCGCACCTTATCGACGCGCCCATGCAAAAACTGTCCGGCGGCGAAACGCAGCGGGTTTTGCTGGCCCGCGCCCTGCTCAACCGCCCGCAGCTGCTGGTGCTTGATGAGCCGACGCAGGGGGTAGACGTTAATGGCCAGGTGGCGCTGTATGACCTGATCGATCGGCTGCGCAGCGAGCTTGATTGCGCGGTGCTGATGGTTTCGCACGACCTGCATCTGGTGATGGCGAAAACGGATGAAGTGCTGTGCCTGAATCACCATATTTGCTGCTCCGGCGCGCCGGAAGTGGTCTCTATGCACCCTGAGTTTATCTCGATGTTCGGCCCGCGCGGCGCGCAACAGCTGGGTATTTATCGCCACCGGCATAATCATCGTCATGATTTGCAGGGGCGCATTGTATTACGTCAGGGAAACGATCGCGGATGATTGAATTACTTCTGCCCGGCTGGCTCGCCGGGATGATGCTGGCCTGCGCCGCAGGTCCGCTTGGCTCTTTTGTTGTCTGGCGACGGATGTCCTACTTCGGCGATACCCTGGCGCACGCCTCGCTGCTGGGTGTGGCATTCGGTCTGCTGCTGGATGTCAATCCCTTCTATGCGGTTATCGCCGTCACGCTACTGCTGGCCGCCGGTCTTGTGTGGCTGGAAAAGCGCCCGCACCTGGCCATTGATACCCTGCTGGGCATTATGGCCCATAGTGCCCTGTCGCTTGGGATGGTGGTGGTCAGCCTGATGTCGAATATCCGCGTCGACCTGATGGCCTATCTGTTTGGCGACCTGCTGGCGGTGACGCCGCAGGACCTTATTGCAATTGCCTTTGGGGTAGTGGTGGTGATCGCTATCCTCTGCTGGCAGTGGCGCAACCTGCTCTCAATGACCGTAAGCCCCGAGCTGGCCTTTGTGGATGGCGTGAAGCTGCAGCGGGTTAAGCTGCTGCTGATGCTGGTCACCGCCCTGACCATTGGCGTGGCGATGAAGTTCGTCGGCGCGCTGATTATCACCTCCCTGCTGATCATTCCTGCCGCCACCGCGCGCCGGTTTGCCCGGACGCCGGAGCAGATGGCGGGAATCGCCGTCGGCGCGGGGATGATAGCCGTGACCGGCGGCCTGACCTTCTCCGCGTTCTACGACACCCCTGCCGGGCCGTCTGTGGTGCTTTGCGCCGCGCTGCTGTTTATCCTCAGCATGGTGAAAAAAAGCCCCTCCTGATGCGACGCCGGGCCAGCGATGCTGACCCGGTTATTAGCCCAAATTAAGCGGGGCGAAATAGCTTACTCGTAAAATATTTCAGCCCTGTGATCTTTTGCTCACTTCTTCTTATACGTCACACACCGGCCCGCCAGCGACAGCTACAGTTCTGATAAGGACGGTAAAAAAGTATGGACGGGCTAACCAGACGGGAGGGGCAGAAGATGCTACTCATGATGGTATCTGGCACCTTTACATTACTTCTCCTGCTGGCCGTGCTGGTCTCCCGGTCGGCCATGCAGGATATCGACAACGACTATTAGCCGTTACGGCATCTCGGGGGGCGTGATGCCAAAATGGTTCCACGCCCTGACCGTCGCCATGCGCCCGCGCGGGGTACGCTGCAGAAAACCCTGCTGGATGAGAAACGGCTCCAGCACATCTTCGATCGTTTCCCGCTCTTCGCCAATCGCGGCGGCAAGGTTATCCAGCCCTACCGGACCGCCGAAGAATTTATCAATCACCGCCAGCAGCAGCTTGCGGTCCATATAATCGAACCCCTGCGCATCAACGTTAAGCATGTCCAGCGCCTGCGCCGCCACGTCCAGGGTAATTGCGCCATCGTGTTTCACTTCGGCAAAATCACGGACGCGCCTGAGCAGCCGGTTCGCGATACGCGGCGTGCCCCGCGAGCGTTTCGCCACCTCCAGCGCCCCCTCCTCGCTCATATCCAGCCCCATATAGCGCGCGCTGCGCCCGACGATATGCTGCAAATCGGCAACCTGATAAAACTCAAGGCGCTGGACAATACCGAAGCGGTCGCGCAAAGGAGAGGTCAGTGAACCGGCGCGGGTCGTTGCGCCAATCAGGGTAAAGGGCGGCAGGTCGATTTTGATGGAGCGGGCCGCAGGGCCGTCGCCAATCATAATATCGAGCTGGTAATCTTCCATTGCCGGGTAGAGCACCTCTTCCACGACTGGCGACAGGCGATGGATCTCGTCAATGAAAAGCACATCATGGGGTTCGAGGTTAGTCAGCATGGCTGCCAGATCGCCCGCTTTTTCCAGCACCGGGCCGGAAGTGGTGCGCAGATTGACGCCCATTTCATTGGCGACAATATTGGCAAGGGTGGTTTTGCCCAGCCCCGGCGGGCCGAAAATCAGCAGGTGATCGAGCGCGTCGCCGCGCAGCTTTGCCGCCTGAATGAAAATTTCCATTTGCGAGCGCACCTGCGGCTGGCCGATATACTCTGCCAGCAGCTTCGGGCGTATCGCGCGATCGGCAATCTCTTCGGCATTCACACTGTCGGCGGAGACCAGACGGTCTGCTTCAATCATCCTTTACCTCACAACGCGGCGCGAAGCGCTTCACGGATCAGAGTTTCACTGTTGGCGTCCGGTCTGGCGATTTTACTGACCATCCGGCTGGCTTCCTGTGGTTTATAGCCCAACGCCACCAGCGCGGCAACCGCTTCCTGTTCGGCATCGTCCACCGCAGGGCCGCCCGGCGAGGTGAGCACCAGGTCCGCCGCCGGGGTAAAGAGATCCCCGTGCAGGCCTTTGAAACGGTCTTTCATCTCCACAATCAGGCGTTCTGCCGTTTTTTTACCGATGCCCGGCAGTTTTACCAGCGCCGCGGGCTCTTCACGCTCAACCGCGTTAACGAACTGCTGGGCCGACATGCCAGAAAGGATAGCCAGCGCCAGTTTTGGCCCCACGCCGTTGGTTTTGATCAGCTCGCGAAACAGGGTGCGTTCTTGCTTATTGTTGAAGCCATACAGCAGGTGCGCATCTTCGCGCACAACAAGGTGGGTAAAGACGATGGCCTCTTTCCCCGCCTCCGGCAGCTCATAGAAACAGGTCATCGGCATATGTACTTCGTAGCCCACGCCTCCGACTTCCATAAGAACCAAAGGGGGCTGTTTTTCGAGAATGATGCCTCTGAGTCTGCCAATCACGATACGCTCCTGCGTTAAGGCGAAAAGAATAATGCGCTATCATAAAAAAAGGCTGGATAAACATCCAGCCTGATTTGTGATTATCGTAACCGGCCACGCGCAAGGTTAAGCCGGGATTCGCTCATCTGCACGGCGTTCTGGCTGACATGGCAGTGCGTAATCGCGATAGCCAGCGCGTCGGCGGCGTCGGCCTGCGGGTTCGCCGGAAGCTTCAGCAAGGTACGAACCATGTGCTGAACCTGGCTCTTCTCTGCGCCCCCCGTGCCTACCACCGTCTGCTTAACCTGACGGGCGGCGTATTCAAACACCGGCAGTTCGCAGTTAACCGCAGCGACAATCGCTACGCCCCGCGCCTGCCCCAGCTTAAGCGCCGAGTCGGCGTTTTTCGCCATAAAGACCTGCTCAATAGCGAAATAGTCCGGCTGGAACTGCGTGATGATTTCCATCACGCCTGCATAAATCAATTTCAGGCGCGAGGGCAAATCGTCCACTTTGGTGCGGATACAGCCGCTGCCAAGATAGGAGAGCTGGCGTCCAACCTGACGGATGACGCCGTAACCGGTGACGCGCGACCCCGGGTCGATACCGAGAATAATGGCCATCACACGCCTCCGGTTGGTGGTTTAACGATCGACAACATCAGAGCGTTGCGGCGACCTCATCAGAGATCTCGCCGTTATGGTAAACTTCCTGCACGTCGTCGCAGTCTTCCAGCATATCGATCAGGCGCAGCAGTTTCGGCGCGGTTTCCGCGTCCATGTCCGCTTTGGTGGACGGAATCATAGAGACTTCGGCGTTGTCGGCTTTCAGACCCGCGGCTTCCAGCGCGTCGCGCACGGCGCCCATCTCTTCCCATGCGGTGTAAACGTCAATAGCGCCGTCGTCATAGGTCACCACGTCTTCTGCGCCCGCTTCCAGCGCCGCTTCCATGATGGTGTCTTCATCGCCCTGCTCAAAGGAAATCACCCCTTTTTTGCTGAACAGATAGGCAACGGAACCGTCGGTGCCGAGGTTGCCGCCGCACTTGCTGAATGCGTGACGCACTTCGGCTACGGTGCGGTTACGGTTGTCGGACAGGCACTCGACCATGACCGCTGTGCCGCCAGGACCGTAACCTTCATAAATGATGGTTTCCATGTTGGCGTCATCATCGCCGCCAACGCCGCGCGCGATAGCGCGGTTCAGGGTGTCGCGCGTCATGTTGTTGGACAGCGCTTTGTCGATCGCCGCACGCAGACGCGGGTTGGAAGCAGCATCGCCGCCGCCCAGACGCGCTGCCGTTACCAGCTCGCGAATGATTTTTGTGAAGATCTTACCGCGCTTGGCATCCTGTGCCGCTTTGCGGTGTTTGGTGTTGGCCCATTTACTATGACCTGCCATAAAAAACTCTCCAAAAAAGCGCGCCCTTTCAGGCCGCGTTAATTACAAATTCTTCAATCGCCTGCCGGTTGCTCCATGACTTGGTGAGCGCCGCCGCAGCGGGCGCATCAAGCCACTGGTAAGCCAGATGTTCGGTAAAAACAATTGGCCGTTCATGGGGCAATGCAAGACAGAACCAGGATTCCGTGTTGCGCTCGATACCCGGCGCATAGCGATGACGTAAATGACTAAAAATTTCAAATTCCACCGTGCGCTGACAGTCCAGCAAGGACAGTTGCTCGCGGGCAACATCGATTGCGACCTCTTCCTTTACTTCGCGCATGGCGGCTTGCGGCGCGGTTTCTCCCGCCTCCAGGCTGCCGGTAACCGACTGCCAGAAGTCAGGATCGTCGCGCCGCTGCAGCATCAGCACTCTCCCGGTGTCTTTTGCATAAATGACCACCAGCACCGAGACAGGCTGTTTGAATGCCATATCAGTTTTTCTCTTCCTTTTTCACCACCTCGATGCCCAGCTCGCTCAGCGCTGCCGGGTTGGCGAAGCTTGGCGCTTCGGTCATCAGGCAGGCCGCGGCGGTGGTTTTCGGGAAGGCGATAACGTCACGAATATTATCGGTGCCGGTCAGCAGCATGGTCAGACGATCCAGACCGAAGGCCAGGCCCGCATGCGGCGGGGTGCCGTATTTCAGCGCGTCCAGCAGGAAGCCGAATTTCTCGCGCTGCTCCTGCTCGTTAATGCCCAGAATGCCAAAGACCGTCTGCTGCATTTCGCCGCTGTGAATACGCACGGAACCACCGCCCACTTCATAGCCGTTGATAACCATATCGTAAGCGTTGGCGACGGCCTCTTCCGGCGCCGCTTTCAGCTCGGCGGCGGTCATATCTTTCGGCGAGGTGAACGGGTGGTGCATGGCGGTCAGGCCGCCTTCGCCGTCGTCTTCAAACATCGGGAAGTCGATAACCCACAGCGGCGCCCATTTGGCTTCGTCGGTGAGATTAAGATCTTTACCCAGCTTGAGGCGCAGCGCGCCGAGGGCGTCGGCAACCACTTTTTTATTATCGGCGCCGAAGAAAATCATATCTCCGTCCTGCGCGCCGGTGCGGGCAAGAATAGCCTCCACAATTTCCGCGTTCAGGAATTTCGCTACCGGGCTGTTGATACCCTCCAGCCCTTTCGCACGCTCGGTGACTTTGATGTACGCCAGCCCTTTCGCGCCGTAAATCTTAACGAAGTTGCCGTAGTCGTCGATCTGTTTGCGGCTTAACGATGCGCCGCCCGGAACGCGCAGCGCCGCGACACGGCCTTTCGGATCGTTGGCCGGGCCCGCGAATACCGCGAACTCGACGCCGGTAAGCAGGTCGGCGACATCCACCAGCTCCATCGGGTTACGCAGATCCGGTTTGTCGGAGCCGTAGCGACGTTCCGCTTCGGCAAAGGTCATGATTGGGAAGTCGCCCAGATCCACGCCCTTCACATCCAGCCACAGATTGCGGATCAGTTTTTCCATGACTTCACGCACCTGCGGCGCGGTCATAAAGGAGGTTTCCACATCGATCTGGGTGAATTCCGGCTGACGGTCGGCGCGCAGGTCTTCATCGCGGAAACATTTAACGATTTGATAATAGCGGTCAAAGCCGGACATCATCAGCAGCTGTTTAAAGAGCTGTGGAGACTGCGGCAGCGCGTAGAACTTGCCTTTATGTACCCGGGAAGGCACCAGGTAGTCGCGCGCCCCTTCCGGGGTGGCTTTGGTCAGCATCGGGGTTTCGATATCAAGGAAGCCGTGATCGTCCATAAAGCGGCGCACGAAGCTGGTGATTTTCGCGCGGGTTTTCAGGCGCTGCGCCATTTCCGGGCGGCGCAGATCCAGGTAGCGGTATTTCAGACGCGCTTCTTCGGTGTTGACCTGGTTGGAGTCCAGCGGCAGCGGCTCAGAGCGGTTGATGATGGTCAGCTGGGTCGCGAACACTTCCACTTCGCCGGTAGCCATGTCGCTGTTGACGTTTTTGTCGTCGCGCGCACGCACGGTGCCGGTAATCTGGATACAGAACTCATTACGCAATTCGGAAGCCTGCTTGAACGACTCGGCATCCGGATCGAAGAAGACCTGAACGATGCCTTCGCGGTCACGCATATCAATAAAAATAAGGCTGCCGAGGTCACGACGACGATTGACCCAACCACACAGCGTCACCTGCTGCCCAACGTGGGTCTTACGCAGCTGTCCGCAATATTCTGTACGCATGAGATATCCCTTAACTTAGCCGCAGGCTGATTGTTGCCCGCCACGCAGGCGACCAGTCACAGCTTTAGCTGAATGTCACAACTGGATGAAAAAAGGCGGCTATTATACTGGAAATAATGGCCCGCGATAAGCCCGCCGCCGCCAGCACGCAGCGTTTGCTGCCCGCTTAGTGCGTATTCTCACAAAAACTAACAAAATTTGTAAACCGCAGGGGCAGTTATAACGCGTAAGGTAAGCGGGATTTTATCTATTTTTCAGGAGTTATTATGCTGGAACTACAAACTGCAAACACCGCGCTGGTGGTTATCGACCTTCAGGAAGGCATCCTGCCTTTTGCGGGCGGCCCTTACAGCGCGCAAACGGTGGTTGACCGCGCCGCGAAACTGGCGCAGGCGTTCCGTGCTAAAGGCGCGCCGGTGATCATGGTGCGCGTGGGCTGGTCAGCGGATTATGCCGAAGCGCTCAAGCAGCCGGTGGATGCGCAGGCCCCCGCTCAGGCGCTGCCGGATAACTGGTGGACCTACCCCGCTTCCCTCGGCAAAGCAGAGAGCGATATCGAAGTGACCAAACGCCAGTGGGGCGCGTTTTACGGCACCGACCTTGAACTCCAGCTGCGCCGTCGCGGTATCGACACGATTGTGCTGTGCGGCATTTCCACCAATATCGGCGTCGAGTCAACCGCACGTAACGCCTGGGAGCTGGGCTTTAAGCTGGTGGTGGTTGAAGACGCCTGCGCTGCCGCCACCGCCGAGCAGCACCAGGGCAGCATGACGCATATTTTCCCGCGCATTGGTCGCGTGCGCACCACCGATGAGATCCTCGACGCGCTATGATTTATATCGGTCTGCCGCAGTGGTCGCACCCGAAATGGGTGCGGCTGGGTATCACCAGCCTGGAAGAGTATGCCCGCCACTTTAACTGTGTGGAGGGCAATACCACGCTCTATGCGCTCCCCAAAGCGGAGATAGTCCAGCGCTGGCGCGCGCAGACCGGCGACGATTTTCGCTTTTGTTTTAAATTTCCGGCCACCATTACCCATCAGGCGGCGCTGCGCCAGTGCGGCGATCTTACCGGGGAGTTCCTCACCCGCATGTCGCCGCTGGCAGACCGTATCGGGCAGTACTGGCTCCAACTGCCCGCCGCCTTCGGCCCCGCCGATCTCACGGCGCTGTGGGCCTATCTGGACGCCCTTCCCGCTGATTTCACCTATGGTGTAGAGGTTCGCCACCCGGAATTCTTCGCCAAAGGTGAAGCGGAGCGGGAGCTTAACCGCGGGCTTCATCAGCGCGGCGTCAACCGGGTGATCCTCGACAGTCGCCCTGTTCACAGCGCGGTTGCCGACAATGAAGCGGTGATCCTGGCCCAGCGGCAGAAACCGAAAGTTCCGGTGCACGCGCTGTTAACGGCGCGCGATCCGATGGTGCGCTTTATCGGCAGCAATGATATGGCGCAGAACCGCGCCCTGTTTGATGTCTGGCTGGATAAGCTGCCCCAGTGGGAAGCCACCGCGACGCCCTGGCTGTTCCTGCATACGCCGGATATCGCGCAGGCGCCGGAGCTGGTCGATACGCTGTGGGACGATCTGCGCCAGGCGCTGCCCTCCCTCGGCACTGCTCCGTCCATTCCCCGGCAATCTTCTCTTTTCTGAATGGATTACCTATCATTGTAAAGCCATCATGTATTAAAGGGAGTTGGTATGGTTAGCGCGCTGTATGCCGTGCTGGGTGCGTTGCTGCTCATTAAATTTTCGTTCGACGTTGTTCGTCTGCGTATGCAATACCGCGTTAGCTATGGCGACGGCGGTTTTAGCGAATTGCAAAGCGCAATTCGTATTCATGGCAATGCGGTGGAGTACATTCCCATTGCATTGATTTTATTATTGTTTATGGAAATGAATGGCGCACTGACCTGGATGGTGCACGTCTGCGGCATCCTGCTGATTGCAGGTCGCCTGATGCACTATTACGGCTTTCAGCACCGTCTGTTTCGCTGGCGTCGCTCCGGTATGAGCGCCACCTGGTGCGCGCTACTTTTGATGGCAATCGCCAACATCTGGTACATGCCGTGGGAGTTGGTTTTCTCCCTTCGTTAGCGCACAATACGCCACTTTGTTTTCCCGGATCTTTACACTATGACTAACCGCGACACGCTTTTTTCCGCGCCTATCGCCAGCCTGGGCGACTGGACCTTCGATGAACGGGTAGCCGAAGTCTTCCCGGATATGATCCAGCGTTCCGTACCGGGTTACTCCAATATTATCTCTATGATCGGCATGCTGGCGGAGCGCTTCGTGCAGCCCGACACGCAGATCTACGATTTGGGCTGTTCGCTTGGCGCCGCCACGCTCTCCGTGCGCCGTAATATTCACCACGGCGGCTGTAAAATTATCGCCGTGGACAACTCCCCGGCCATGGTCGAGCGCTGCCGCCGCCATATTGATGCTTACAAAGCGCCTACGCCCGTTGAGGTGGTGGAGGGGGATATTCGTGATATCACCCTTGAAAACGCGTCGATGGTGGTACTGAACTTCACCTTACAATTCCTCGAACCGCAGGAGCGCCAGGCGTTACTGGATAAAATCTACCAGGGCCTTAACCCTGGCGGCGCGCTTGTCCTTTCTGAGAAGTTTAGCTTTGAAGACGCCAGCGTCGGCGAGCTGTTATTTAACATGCACCATGACTTCAAGCGGGCCAACGGCTACAGCGAACTGGAGATCAGCCAGAAGCGCAGCATGCTGGAAAACGTGATGCTGACGGACTCGGTTGAAACCCACAAACGCCGTCTGCGCCAGGCCGGGTTTGAACACAGCGAAGTCTGGTTCCAGTGCTTTAATTTCGGCTCGCTGGTGGCGTTAAAAGCAGGTGAATCCGCATGATGGCGTTTGACCGTTTCTATCAGCAAATCGCCGTCAGCCCCCTCTCCCACTGGCTGGAGACGCTGCCCGCGCAAATCGCCAGCTGGCAGCGCGACCAGCTGCACGGCCAGTTCAAACAGTGGACCAACGCCGTCACCTTCCTGCCTGAGCTTAAGCCTGCGCATATCGATCTGCGCAACGGGGTGAGCGCCAGCAGCGACGAGCCGCTCAGCGAAGGTCAGCTTAAGCGCATGGAGACGCTGCTGCGTAATCTGATGCCCTGGCGCAAAGGGCCGTTCTCGCTCTATGGCATCGATATCGATACGGAATGGCGCTCCGACTGGAAGTGGGATCGCGTGCTGCCCCATCTCTCAGACTTAAACGGGCGCACTATTCTGGATGTCGGCTGCGGCAGCGGTTATCACCTGTGGCGGATGGTTGGCGCAGGGGCAAAGCTGGCGGTGGGCATCGACCCGACCCAGCTGTTTCTTTGCCAGTTTGAAGCGGTGCGCAAGCTGCTGGGTGACGATCGTCGCGCCCATCTTTTGCCGCTGGGTATTGAACAACTGCCCGCGCTGAACGCCTTCGACACGGTCTTTTCGATGGGGGTGCTGTACCACCGCCGCTCGCCGCTGGAGCACCTGTGGCAGCTTAAAGATCAGCTGGTCAAAGAGGGTGAGCTGGTGCTGGAGACACTGGTGGTAGAGGGCGACGACCAGAGCGTGCTGGTGCCAGGCGACCGTTACGCGCAGATGCGCAACGTCTATTTTATTCCCTCCGCGCTGGCGCTGAAGAACTGGCTGGAAAAATGCGGCTTTGTGGATGTCCGGGTCGCCGACGTCTGCCCGACCACCACACAAGAGCAGCGCCGCACCGCCTGGATGACCACCGAATCGCTGGCCGATTTTCTCGACCCGGATGACAGCAGCAAAACTGTCGAAGGCTACCCCGCGCCGGTACGCGCGGTGCTGATTGCCAGAAAGCCGTAATCGCCGCTCTCACCTGAAAAAAGCATAAAAAAAGACCCCTGTGAAATGCAGGGGCCTGGTACGAGCAAGCATCACATTGGGCGACATGATGCGCGGTAAAAAACGGTTACGGACGACCGACTATGAGGGCTTTCATCGTCGCCACAGCCTTGCCGTCTACGCCATAGCGGGAGTATTCATCCGCACTGGCATCCGACGACATGGATAATCCGGTATTGCGATAGCGCATGGGCGATGGGCTATACTGCCCCGCCGAACTGTGCACTTCCCTGACGCCTGCGTCGAGAAAGTGTTCCAGGTTGGCGGCGCGAACGCCAGCACCCGCCATAATGATTGGAACACCGGATCGGGCATTAAGTTCCACAATTAATGAAATTCCTTTTTCCGCCGTCGCCTGTTGCCCCGATGTCAGGATGCGGGCGACGCCCAATTCTCCTAATACATCAAAGGCTTCAACAGGATTTGCGCACATATCGAAAGCGCGATGAAAAGTGACCGCCATCCCCTGCGCGGCCTGCATAATTTGCCGCATTCGCGCAGTATCAACCCCTCCGTCTTCATTCAGCACGCCGGTCACCAGCCCCGGGAAACCCAGTTCGCGGATGAAACGGATATCCTCCAGCATGGCGCTGAACTCACTCTCGCTGTAGCAAAAGTCGCCGCCGCGCGGGCGCACGATAGGATGTACGGGGATCGTTATCCGCTTTCGCGCTTCGCGCAGTACGCCGACAGAGGGGGTCAGCCCCCCTTCTTTGGGCGCGCTACAGAGCTCAATTCGGTCGGCGCCCTCGCGCTCGGCGAGCGCCGCGCACTCGACGCTATAACAACAGATTTCCAGAATCGTCATTTTTCTTTCCTTTGCTGGCGCATTAACGTTCGCTGGCGACAATCTCTTCAATAGACCAGGGGTGAAATTTCACCGTCACTTTGCCATCGGTCACCGCAAGCGTCGGGTTCGGCAGACGCTCCCGCTCCCCTTTCGGCGAGCTGGTTTTAACCGAGATCCCCGGCTGGCTGAGACCGTCGTCGGCCAGCAGCGCCAGCGCCCTGGCATTGAGCGTCTCCGGCGGCCCCGGCAGCACGATTTCAATATGTTCCCAGCCTTCGTGGGGATAGCGCTTTTCACCCGGCCACGGCAGCTCAACAACCGTAAAGGCCCAGTGGGCGACGCGGATCGGCTCGGCCAGGGTAAACAGGCAAATCGGCCTGCCGTTGATAATATTCTCGGAAAGCAACGCGCCGCACTGCTCAAGGCCGCGTCGCCAGCGTTCCGCCGTTGTATTCTGATGGCAGCGCAGCGAGATATGATCGGCAAACAGCGGCGCGATATCCAGACCGAGACGGGTTGTCAGGTGAGTAAGATCGTCCGTAAAGCGGGTAAGATCCGCCGTCAGGTCCTGCAGTTCATCAATATGTTGCCAGCTAGCCATAGGTTTATCCGTGTGGTTTTATCTGGGCGTTAATTTACCTGCTTCCCGCGCGCTAACCAACCCGCATTGCGGCATTACCGCTGCGGTTGCAGGGCTGACGCCTGCGGGCATTTGCAGTATACTCCCGCCTTTGTTGATAACACCGCGGCCCGCCCTTTCGCGCCGCGTCATAAACGTAAGGTATCCAGGTGAATATTCAGGCTCTCCTCTCAGAAAAAGTCAGTCAGGCGCTTATTGCCGCAGGTGCGAACGCGGATTGCGAACCGCAGGTCCGTCAGTCAGCCAAAGTTCAGTTCGGCGACTATCAGGCCAACGGCGTGATGGCTATCGCCAAAAAGCTGGGCATGGCGCCGCGACAGCTGGCCGAGCAGGTTTTGACTCACCTGGATCTCAACGGCATTGCCAGCAAAGTTGAAATCGCCGGGCCTGGCTTTATTAATATTTTCCTCGATCCGGCGTTCCTGGCACAGCACGTTGAGCAGGCGCTGCAGTCGGAACGCCTGGGCGTTGCGCAGCCACAGCCGCAGACCATCGTTGTTGATTATTCCGCGCCGAACGTGGCGAAAGAGATGCACGTAGGCCATCTGCGCTCGACGATTATCGGCGACGCGGCGGTGCGCACGCTGGAGTTTCTCGGCCATAACGTCATTCGCGCCAACCACGTCGGCGACTGGGGCACCCAGTTTGGGATGCTGATTGCCTGGCTTGAGCTGCAGCAGCAGGAGAACGCCGGTGAAATGGCGCTGGCTGACCTGGAAGGCTTCTATCGCGACGCTAAAAAGCACTACGATGAAGACGAAGCTTTCGCCGAACGCGCGCGCAGCTATGTCGTCAAGCTGCAGGGCGGCGATGAATACTTCCTGCAGATGTGGCGCAAGCTGGTGGACATTACCATGTCCCAGAACCAGATCACCTACGATCGTCTGAACGTCACGCTGACCCGCAACGATGTAATGGGCGAAAGCCTGTATAACCCGATGCTGCCGGGTATCGTCGCCGATCTGAAAGCCAAAGGTCTGGCGGTGGAAAGCGAGGGAGCCACGGTGGTGTTCCTGGATGAGTTCAAAAATAAAGAAGGCGAGCCGATGGGGGTCATCATCCAGAAGAAAGATGGCGGCTTCCTCTATACCACCACCGATATCGCCTGCGCAAAATACCGCTATGAAACTTTGCATGCCGACCGCGTGCTCTACTACATCGACTCCCGTCAGCATCAGCACCTGATGCAGGCATGGACTATCGTGCGCAAAGCGGGCTACGTGCCGGCGTCCGTGCCGCTGGAACACCATATGTTCGGCATGATGCTGGGTAAAGACGGCAAGCCGTTCAAAACCCGCGCCGGAGGCACGGTAAAACTGGCCGATCTGCTGGATGAAGCGCTGGAGCGCGCCCGCCGTCTGGTCGCGGAGAAGAACCCGGACATGCCTGCCGATGAGCTGGAAAAACTGGCTAACGCCGTGGGTATCGGCGCGGTGAAATATGCGGATCTGTCGAAAAACCGCACCACCGATTACGTGTTCGACTGGGACAATATGCTGGCGTTTGAAGGTAACACCGCGCCGTATATGCAGTACGCGTACACCCGCGTGCTTTCTGTCTTCCGCAAAGCGGGGATTGAAGAGAGCGCCCTGAACGCCGCGAAAGTGGTGATTAATGAAGATCGTGAAGCGCAGCTGGCCGCGCGCCTGTTGCAGTTCGAAGAGACCCTCAACGTGGTTGCGCGCGAAGGGACGCCGCATGTCATGTGTGCTTACCTCTACGATCTGGCGGGACTGTTCTCCGGCTTTTACGAACACTGCCCGATCCTCAGCGCGGAAAACGACGAAGTGCGTAACAGCCGCCTGAAACTGGCGCTGCTGACCGCGAAGACGCTTAAGCAGGGGCTTGAGACGCTGGGTATCGAAACCGTTGAGAAGATGTAAAGCCAAACGCCTGAATATAGGGAACGGCGTAGCCCGGGTAAGCGAACAGCGCACCCGGGACTCCCGGATGCGGCGTAACGCCTTATCCGGGCTACAGTTTGAGTAAAGAAAAACCCGGCGATTGCCGGGTTTTTTATGGTGCACAGGTGCAAGGTCTAAAAATACTTGCGCAGATACTCGGTCAGGCAGAGCATCGCCATTGCCTGGCCGTAAGGCATGGAGGTGAGCGGGATCTGGCGGTAGAACTCAAGATCGCTGCCCATGCCGGTGCCAAACGAGACCTGCAGCAGTTCCCCTTCCGGCGAGATGTTCTTCACCACTGCCCGGATCGCGTTTTCCGCGACCTGCGCGTAGTGCGGGTCAACATAACGCTTCCGCACCGCTTTCAGAATGCCGTAGGCGAACCCGGCGGTGGCCGACGCTTCCAGGTACGAGTCTGGATCGTCTAACAGCGTGTGCCACAGGCCGCTCTCGTGCTGGCATTTCGCCAGGGCTGCAATCTGCGCGTTCAGCACCTGCACCAGATAACGGCGCACGGCGTTGTTTTCCGGCAGGTCCACCAGCTCCAGGAAGTCAGGAATCACGATGGTCAGCCAGCTGTTGCCACGCGCCCAGCGGGCGTGGGCAAAGTTGTGGCTACCTTCGTAGCTCCAGCCGTGGAACCACAGTCCGGTTTTCCCGGTCCATCAGGTTCTGCACGTGAAGCAGGAACTGGTAGGTCGCCTCCTCCACATACTCCGGGCGCTTAAGCAGCTTGCCGATTTTCGCCAGCGGCAACACGGTCATCATCAGCGTGTCGTCCCACATCTGCTGATGGTTCTCTTCCGCCAGGGTAATGTGCTGCATGCCGCCGTGCTCGGTACGCGGCATTTCATACATCGCCCACTCCGCCCAGCTCTCCAGCCACGGCAGATAAGCCGGGTTGCCGGTCTCTTCATAGCGATACGCCAGCGTCAGGAACGGCGCCATGGTATTCACGTTTTTGGTGGTCGCGCCTTCGGCAAAGCGGTCGGCGAACCAGCCATCGATAATGTCACGCACCGTCTCATCGCCGGTCTGGCGATAGTACTGGTACATACCGTACAGGCCCACGCCGTGAGTCCATTCCCAGCCTGCCCATCCTTTGGTGTCAATCACGCGCCCGTCGTCAAGCCGCAGTAAGAACTCGCCGGTGGTGTCGTGAATATTGACCAGATTATGAGTCACCTTCTGAATCAATGATTTAAGCTCGTCGCGGGCGATAAAACGCTCTGGCTGGCAAAGTAACGGGCTATGTTTGACAGGCCAAACCTTCATATTCTTAACCTCAGTTGTAAGTCGATTTCAGTGACGCGCTCTCTTTCAGAGACGGCGCGGCAGGTTTATTACGATTCAGATAGCCGATGTTGTTATTGCCCCACAGAGATTCGTACGGCAGGCCCGCCAGCATCTCTACGGTGGCGCGCGCTTCCGGCGTCACGCTCTCCGGCATGGCGCGGCCAGTTTCACGCATTTTCGCGGTCTCTTCACGCAGTACGCCGTGGGTTTTCAGGTTCAGTTTGAAGCGCAGGGAGACCAGGAAGCCGCAGGCCAGCACCAGCAGCGTGCCGAAGCACATCACCATCAGAATGGTGTGGCTCACTTCCGGCAGCTGTGTTTTCTGCCCGGAGACAAAACCGGAGGCCTGCATAATGATGCCTACCAGCATCACCGCGCCTGCCTGAGAGGCTTTACGGGTCAGGGTCATAATGCCGGCGAAGATCCCTTCACGGCGCTGGCCGGTGACCACTTCATCGATATCCGCGATATAGGTGTAGGTGTTCCACGGTACATAGTTGATACCGCCACGGCCCAGACCGGCAACGGCAGAGACCAGCAGCAGCAGCGCGTAGATATCGCTCAGGCCAGCCCAGTAGAGTACGGCGAACGACGCGGCGCTCAGGCCGAACAGCACCACCACCATACGGTAGGAGGGCGCGGGTCCGAAACGGATGCACAGCGGGATCATCGCGATAACGGCGATAAACTGGAAGATGGCCATCGTGCCCATCAGGTTGGACGCGACGGAGGCCTCCTGCATCAGGACGAAGACCACATAGTAAGTAAAGACCGCGTTAAAAACGTCCTGCGCGATATAGCCGCCCAGGTACATGCCCAGATGCTGGCGGAAAATTTTGATACGCAGCGTGGAGCTCAGTTCCACAAACAGGCGGCTCAGGCTCTGGCCAAGGGTCAGGTGTTTCTTCTCTTCTTCCGCACGCAGCGCGGCTTCGGTCCAGTCTTCACGCGGACGCTCCCAGGTAAAGCACCAGACGAAGGTGAGCATCAGGGCGCACAGCACCGAGAACACCAGGCTCGCGTAGAAGAAGGAGATGGGGTTGTCTTTGCCAAAATGGGTTAACAGAATGCCCGGCAGGAAAGAGGCCAGAATCGCGGACATTTGCGCCATGGAGATACGCGCCCCGGAAAATTTGGTCTTCTGTTTGAAGTCGTCGGTCATCTCCGGCACCAGCGTTTCGTACGGCACCAGGATCATGGTATAGACCACATCAAACAGCAGATAGGTCAGCAGGTAGTACCAGAAGCTCATATCCCCGACCCACATAATGGAGTAGCTGAATACGCAGGGGATACCTAACAGGATAAAGAACTTGCGGCGACCAAAGCGTTTACCAAGCCAGGTGGAGCCGAAGTTATCCGTTAAAAAGCCCATCAGCGGGCTGACTACCGCGTCCAGTACCCTGGCGGCGGCAAAGATAAATGTCGCTTCGATAGGCGTCAGACCGCAGAAAGTCGTGTAGAAGTACAACAGCCATGCAGCGGTCAACGCAGTGGTGCCCGCTCCAAGGAAATCGCCTGAACCGTAGGCGAGGTAGTTAACCAGTCCAATTTTACGTGTTTTCATTGCCGTCAACCCTGTTCGTTTTGAGGGACCTCTGACAATCCGGCTTTATCAGAGGTAATGTTTACACGGCTAAAGTAAAAGTATGTGCATCTGGAAACCTTTCTGTTTCTGCCATCAAAGTGGTGAGACTGGCAAAAAAGCAAAGAGTGTGACAACGCGCTTCACTGATTTATAAAACAGTGTTTCTGATGATTCAAAAGACGGGGCCGGATATTGCGATCCAGCCGCCATATTGCAAAAAATGTGCATGACGGCTGGCGAAAAGGCGAGCGATTACCGGTAGTTAACGATAACCTGATTACTGCGGACATTTAACGCCGGGATCAGCCTGCCGCCGCCGGGCACTTCCCAGACGAAGCGCAGCGGCTCGCTGGCGTCAACGCCATCCAGCCCGCGGGTGGTGCCGCTCTGGCCCTCAAGCTGTACGCAGCGAACCTGCGAACAGAGGCGTACCCGCAGCCCGGCTGGCGTGGGTCCGTTCAGAACATAGCGCCATGCGATAAGCGTCATCTGGCCGCTGACCGGCTGCGAAGAGGCCAGCGGGCGCGAGGAGATCGACTGCCCCCGATGGCTAAGGGTAATCCCCATTCCACTGGCCTGCCACGCCCCCTCTCCGGCGGCGTGAGCAAACAACGGCAGTGCGACCAGCAGCAGTACTTTGCGCATTAGCGTCCTCCAATGGTGGCGGTCATACGAATGTGGCGATTGTCGGACAGCTCCAGGTTCGACAGGACAACCAGCTGCGGCAGGCTGCGGCGCAGGAAGCGCGACAGCAGCGGGCGCAGCGCATGGTTGACCAGCAGCACCGGCGGCGCGCCCAGCATCTCCTGGCGTGAAAGCGCCTCCTGGGTTTGCTCCAGCAGTCGGTCCGCGAGGCCCGGTTCCAGCCCGCCGCCGCCCTGCAGAGCCTGCAACAGCAGGCGCTCCAGCGGAGCGTCGAGACCGATGACCTGCACTTCGCCGCTGCCAGGGAACCACTGCTGGGTAATCGCACGACCCAGCGCAACGCGCACTACCGTAGTGAGTTCGTTCGGGTCGTTCTGCAGCGGCGCATGCTCCGCCAGCGTCTCCAGGATGGTGCGCATATCGCGGATAGGCACTTTTTCCGCCAGCAGGTTTTGCAGGACTTTGTGCAGGGTGGTCAGGGTCACCACGCCCGGCACCAGGTCTTCGGTAAGCTTCGGCATCTCCTGGGTGACGCGGTCGAGCAGCTGCTGGGCCTCCTGGCGGCCAAACAGCTCCGGCGCGAACTGCCCAATCAGATGGTTAAGATGGGTCGCCACCACGGTACTGGCTTCCACCACGGTATAGCCCTGGATCTGCGCCTGCTCTTTCAGGGCGCTTTCAATCCAGATAGCCGCCAGGCCAAAGGCCGGATCGGTGGTCGGTTCGCCGGGCAGAGTCCCTGCGGCGGTGCCGGGGTTGATGGCCAGCCAGCGTCCCGGATAGGCGTCCCCGCTGCCCACTTCCACCCCTTTCATCAGGATGCGATAGCGCGCGGGCGGCAGGTCCATATTGTCACGAATGTGCACGACCGGCGGCAGGAAGCCCATATCCTGGGCGAACTTCTTACGAATACTGCGGATACGCCCCAGCAGCTCGCCATCCTGCTGAAAGTCCACCATCGGGATAAGGCGATAGCCCACCTCCATGCCCAGCGAATCCTCCAGCTGGACGTCGTTCCACGTCGCCTCGACGGCCTGGTTGTTCTCCGGCATCTTAACCGGCGTCGCTTCGGCTGGCCCCTGCTGCTGTTTACCGCGCAGCCACCAGGCGAGCCCCAGTAGCGCAGCGGTAAAAAGCAGAAAGACAAAGTTCGGCATGCCCGGCACCAGGCCCAACAGCCCCAGTACCGCGGCGCTCAGTACCATGACCCGCGGGTTGGTAAAGAGCTGACCGACCATCTGCTGGCCCACATCTTCATCATTGGCTACGCGAGTAACAATCACGCCGGCGGCAGTCGAGATAACCAGCGCCGGGATCTGCGCCACCAGGCCATCGCCGATGGTGAGCAGGGTGTAACTCTCCGCCGCGCTGCCAACGTCCATGTTGTGCTGCAGAACGCCCACCAGCAGCCCGCCGATAACGTTAATCACCATAATGAGGATGCCAGCGATAGCATCGCCGCGCACGAACTTACTTGCACCGTCCATCGAGCCGTAGAAATCGGCCTCCTGGGTCACCTCGGAACGGCGCTTCTTCGCCTCTTCCTCGCCAATCAGCCCGGCGTTAAGGTCGGCGTCGATAGCCATCTGTTTGCCGGGCATGCCGTCAAGCACAAACCGCGCGCCCACTTCGGCGATACGCCCCGCACCCTTGGTGATAACCATAAAGTTGATGATAACGAGGATGATAAACACCACGATACCGATGGCGAAGTTACCGCCGACGAGGAAGTGGCCGAAGGCCTCCACCACCTTGCCCGCCGCCGCGCCGCCGGTGTGCCCTTCCATCAGAATGATACGCGTCGAGGCCACGTTCAGCGCCAGGCGCAGCAGCGTGGTAAAGAGCAGTACGGTGGGAAAGGCGGCAAATTCCAGGGTCTTCTGGGTGAACATCGCCACCAGCAGCACCATGATCGACAGCGCGATATTGAAGGTAAACAGCAAATCGAGCACGAATGCCGGTAACGGCAGTACCATCATCGACAGGATAAGCAGAATAAGTACTGGCCCGGCCAGAATTTGCCACTGCGTGGATTTGAAGTTGCCAGGGAGTCGCAACTTTGCCGCCAGATTATTCATCAGTGTCCTTCTCGTTCATAAAATCCAGCGCCTCGGGCACCGGAAGATTTGCAGGTGTCGCAGGGCGTTGCCCCCCGGCCAGGCGCCAGCGTTTCAGCTGCCATACCCAGGCCAGTACTTCGGCGACCGCCGCGTAAAGCTGGCCGGGGATCTGCTGGCCAATTTCAGCGTGGCGGTACAGCGCTCGCGCCAGCGGCGGCGCTTCCAGAACCGGAATCCGGTTTTCCGCACCCAGCTCGCGGATGCGCAGCGCCACCAGTCCGGCCCCTTTGGCCAGCACTTTTGGCGCGCTCATTTTGTTCTCGTCATACTGCAGCGCGACGGCGTAATGGGTCGGGTTAGTGACAATAACGTCGGCTTTTGGCACATCGGCCATCATGCGACGCCGCGCCGCCGCCCTTTGCATCTGGCGAATGCGCCCCTTAACGTGAGGGTCGCCCTCCTGCTGCTTATATTCGTCGCGGATATCCTGCTTCGACATGCGCAGCTTTTTCGTGTGGCTGTAGATCTGGAAGAAGACGTCAAAGCCCACCATCGGGATTATCGACATCACCACCAGCAGGCAGCACATACCCGCCAGATTGAGGGCGTCGGCCATTGCCGTCACGGGCGACTCGGTCATCAGGCGCATAATCTCCGGCCACTTATGCCAGAGGTAGAGCCCTGCCACGCTCCCCATCAGCGCCGTTTTCATCAGCGCCTTCACCAGCTCCGCCACCACCTGAGCGGAGAAGAGGCGCTTAAGGCCGGAAAGCGGGTTGATTTTGGCGAAGTCAAAGCGTAACGATTTGCCGCTCAGAACCAGTCCGCCCAGCAGCGGCGGCGCGACCAGACCTATCAACACCACGCCGGTAACCAGCGGCAGCAGCGCCAGCATCCCGCTTTTCAGCAGCAGAATGACGTGGCCGAAGCTGAGCTTCGGGTCGTTGACAATCGCGTGATCAAAACGCAGCCCTGATTTGAGGATGCCCGACAGATGACGGGCGAAACCCTCGCCGCCGACCCATAAGATGCCGACGCCGATGAACAGAATCAGCAGCGAAGTCAGCTCCTTTGAGCGAGGGATCTGCCCTTCCTCACGGGCCTTCTCTCGTCGGTGGGGTGTGGGGGCTTCTGTTTTGTCGTCGCTGTCGTCTGCCACGGCTCAAATCCACGGGTAGAAATTTGATGACATATTGCCAGAGTCAAGCGTGGCTAATGGCAAGAGTAAGGCATAAAAACGGGGGGTTTTCGGGATTTGGCGCAGGGGCGAGTTGCGCAGCATTGCGGTATCGTATGGAGTTTAGCGCAGTAATCGCGGCTCCCGGATGCGGCGCTGACGCGCCTTATCCGGGCTACCCAAACCGTAGCCCGGGTAAGGCGCAAGCCGCACCCGGGAGGGGGCGAAAGTCAGAAACCCAGGCTGTCCAGCAGGTCGTCAACCTGATCCTGGCTGGCAACCACACCGGCTTTGCTGGTGTCGAGCTGCGGGCCGTTAAGCAGGCTTTCGTTTTCACGTTTGGTGCGCGCGGCGGGCTCCGGCATGTTCTCCAGCAGCACCATCAGCAACTGGCGCTCAATCTCCTGGATCACGTCCATCATCCGCTTGATAACCTGACCGGTGAGGTCCTGGAAATCCTGCGCCATCATGATATCGAGCAGCTGTGCGTTGGTGAAGCTGGTGTGACCCGGCACGTCCGCAAGGTATTTACGCGTGTCGGTCACCAGCTCGCGGGCGTCTGCCAGCTCAATCGGGTTTTCGAACCACGCATCCCAGCGCGTACTCAGCGCTTTGGCCCCTTTTTCCATCTCGTCCTGATGCGGCTGAGAAGCCTCAACGCTATTCAGGGCGCGCTCTGCCGCCTGGGCGGTCATTTGCACCACATAATCCAGACGGTCGCGGGCATCGGGAATGGCCTCGGCCGCTTCGGCAATCGCCTGATCCAGCCCCAGTTCACGCAGGCTGTCGCGCAGCATACGCGTCAGGCTGCCGATGCGGGCAATGATATCGCTGGGCGAATGCTCTTCCACAGGTTTCATTGAAGGTTGAATCATCATCCCGTCCTCACATGCCGAGTTTCTCGAAAATTTTGCCGAGTTTCTCTTCAAGGGTCGCTGCGGTGAACGGTTTCACCACGTAGCCGCTCGCGCCAGCCTGCGCCGCCGCGATAATGTTCTCTTTCTTGGCTTCCGCCGTCACCATCAGCACCGGTAGCGCGGACATATTGCCGTCGGCGCGAATGGTTTTGAGCAGCTCAAGTCCGTCCATGTTCGGCATGTTCCAGTCAGAGATAACAAAACCAAAACCGCCCGCCTGGAGTTTGTTCAGCGCGTCAACGCCGTCTTCGGCTTCCTCAACGTTGTTGAACCCCAGCTCTTTTAACAGGTTGCGAACGATGCGACGCATCGTGGAAAAGTCGTCAACAACCAGAAATTTGAGCTCTTTATCCGCCATAAAACTACACTCCTCATTAAATACGTATTGCCTGTCCGGCACTGATTTTCGCCAGCATCTGCTGGCTTACCTGGCTAAGATCGACCACTTCGCACACGCCACCCATATTGATGGCCTCGCGCGGCATGCCGAACACCACACAACTTGCTTCGTTTTGCGCGATGGTCCAGGCGCCCGCCTGGTGCATCGCTAACATCCCGGCCGCGCCGTCGTTGCCCATGCCGGTGAGGATAACCCCCACGGCATTGCGCCCGGCGTGCTTCGCGACCGAATGAAACAGCACATCCACGGCAGGACGGTGGCGATTCACCGGCGGCCCGTCGTGAAGTTTGATCTGATAGTTAGCCCCGCTGCGCGCCAGCTCCATATGCCGGTCTCCCGGCGCGATATAGGCATGCCCCGGCAGAACGCGCTCGCCGTCCTCGGCCTCTTTCACGGCGATCTGACAAAGCTTATTTAGCCGCTCGGCAAAGGAGCGGGTAAACCCTGGCGGCATATGCTGCGTAATCAGAATACCCGGACTTGAAAGCGGCAATGGCTGGAGTACATGGCGAATTGCCTCTGTTCCTCCGGTTGATGCGCCAATGGCCAGCAATTTTTCCGAGCTGAGCAGCGGGCCGGCTTTTAACGTCACCGGCGCGGCCAGCGGTTTATGCGCTGCCAGACGTGCCCGGGAAGCGGTGCGTACCTTTTCGGCGATCATCTCGCTGTAGGCCAGCATCCCTTCACGGATACCAATTTGCGGCTTGGTGACGAAATCAATCGCCCCCAGCTCCAGCGCCCGCAGCGTGACTTCGGAGCCTTTACCGGTCAGGGAGGAGACCATCACCACCGGCATCGGACGCAGGCGCATCAGCTTCTCCAGAAAATCCAGGCCGTCCATGCGCGGCATTTCGACATCGAGCGTCAGCACATCCGGGTTAAATTTTTTAATCAGATCCCGGGCGACCAGCGGGTCCGGCGCGGTGGCCACCATCTCCATGTCGCTGTGACTGTTGATAATTTCGGTCATGATTTGACGCATTAGTGCAGAATCATCGACGGACATTACCCTGATTTTACTCATGCTTTATCCTTACTCAGCGCGTAAACCGTCTGCCCACGCAGGCTAAATTCGCGCACGAGGTTGCTGAAATTCTCCGAATGCCCGGCAAAGAGTAATCCATCAGGCTTAAGCAGGGGCGCAAAGCGGTGCAGGATATCTTGCTGTGTCGTTTTATCGAAATAAATCATCACGTTGCGGCAAAATATGGCGTCAAACGGCCCCGGCACGTTGTACTGTTTGTCCAGCAGGTTGACCGACTGGAAGTCGACATAGTTCGCCAGCTCCTGCCGTACGCGAACCAGGCCTGCGTGCGGCCCGGTGCCGCGCATGAAATAACGCTGCAACTGCTGGGGCGAGAGGGTTTTCAGCTCATCCAACCGGTAGATGCCGCTGCGCGCCTTCTCCAGCACTTCGGTGTCGATATCGCTGGCTATCACCTTCCAGCGTCCCGGCGCCATCCCCAGCGCATCGGCCAGGGTGATGGCTATCGAGTAGGGCTCTTCCCCCGTCGAGGCCGCCGCGCTCCAGACGCGATATTCCCCTGACCGCTTGCGAGCGTGATCCGCCAGCACCGGAAAGTGGTGCGCCTCACGGAAGAAAGCGGTCAGGTTGGTGGTCAGCGAGTTGATAAAGGCCTGCCACTCCGCGCTGTTCTGGTTCGCTTCCAGCATGCTCAGGTAGCGGCCAAAATCATCCAGCCCGAGCGTGCGCAGACGCCGCACCAGCCGGTTGTAGACCATGTCCCGCTTATGATCGGCAAGGACGATCCCGGCGCGCTGATAGATAAGCTGGCAAATCCGCCGAAAATGCGCGTCAGAGAGCGCGAGACGCTGGGACATCTGCTGCAAAATAAACGACGTTTGCCCGTTGGGCATGGATGATGTCATAGCGTCTTCTCAACCTGATTAAGATACAACTGGCGCAGCCCTGGGGGGCGCCGGCTCTGGTGTCGCACTGTGTTCTTCAACGTTAAATACCGCCACCAGCGAGGTCAGATGATCCGCCTGGTGCGCTAACTGGTCGGTGGCCGCCGCGGCCTCTTCCACCAGCGCCGCGTTCTGTTGCGTAACCTGATCCATCTGGCTCACGGCCTGAGCGACCTGCTCTATGCCGCGACGTTGTTCATCGGACGCGGACGCAATCTCGCCCATAATGTCATTCACCTGGGTAACAGAACGGACGATCTCCGTCATGGTCTGCGCGGCGGTATCCACCAGCTTCGACCCCTGTTCCACCCGCGAGACCGACTCTTCAATCAGCCCCTTAATCTCTTTTGCCGCCTGGGCGCTGCGGCTGGCGAGGTTACGTACCTCCCCTGCCACAACTGCGAAGCCGCGGCCCTGTTCGCCCGCGCGGGCCGCTTCTACCGCCGCGTTCAGCGCCAGGATATTGGTCTGAAAGGCGATGCCGTCAATGACGCTGATAATGTCGCCAATTTTTTGCGAACTGGCGGCGATGTCGTGCATGGTAGTGGCGACATTCGACGCCTGCTGCCCGCCTCTCTTCGCGGTTTCCGCCGCGCTCTGGGCCAGGCCGGATGCCTGGCGCGCGTTATCGGCGTTCTGACCGACGGTGGCGGTTAACTCCTCCATGCTGGCGGCGGTTTGCGCCAGCGAAGCGGCCTGCTGCTCGGTTCGCGCCGACAGGTCATTGTTGCCTTCGGCAATTTCAGCAATGCCGGTGTGCATCGCATAGCTGCCCTGCCGGACATCGCTCACCGTAGCGCGCAGCGCCCCCTGCATCTTTTTCAGGCTGGCGAAAATGGCCGATATCTCGTTCTTGCCGTACACCACGATAGGCCGCGCCAGATTGCCTTCGGCGATGCTGTCAAAATGGTCGCCGACAATCGCCAGCGGCTGCACAATCATCCGGCGCGACCACCACAGCGAGGCGGAAGTTAACAGCGCCGCCAGAATCACCACGGTGATAAAAATCACCGCTGAACGCTGATAATTGCGCTGGCCGTCCACTTTTGCCGTTTCGACAAAATGGTTGATATGCTGCTGCCAGGCGTTGAAATTGGCGTCAAACACATCCTGTGACTGCTGCACCGGCGCCGACATAAAATCAGAGAGCTGGTTGTTTTCCAGCCACGTCGCCTGGTGGGCCAGATCGCCGTGCCACGCCTCATACGCCGCTTTGGTCGCCGCCTGCAATTTTGTGCCCTCTTCCGAGAGCGCCGGAATGGCGAGGAACTCTTTCACCCGGCCATCCGCGTCCTGTAAATCGGCTTTCGCCTCGCTCATCAGCCCTTTAATGTCATCCGGCGGGTAACTCAGCGCGGTTAACGTGCCCGCTTTGTTCAGCGCCGCGCTGGCCTGCAAAAGCGAAGTGCGGGTCTGCATCAACGCGCTACGCTGGTGGTTACTCTTTTCCAGCTCTTCCAGATGCCCGGTACTCTCCCTGAATGCCCAGAAAGAGAGGCCGTTACTGCCAATCTGCAACACGCCGCAGACGATCAAAATTAAAAACAGTGTTGTCGAGATACGAATACGATTTAACATCCACGCTCCCATCTGGCGGCACGCTGCCGCACTGTAATACTGCTAGAAAGTTTCCCAGTTATCGTCTTGCCCGGTCGTCAGCGGTAGGCTTCTTACAGCCGTCGGCGCAGCGACGGCGGTCGGGCTTGCTGTTTCCTGAGCGGTTTTTGCAGGTACAGATGAAAGACGGAATAGCGATACCGCCCTGGTTAAATTGCTGGCCTGTTCTTCTAGCGCAGCCGCGGCGGCTGCGGATTGTTGTACCAGCGAGGCGTTTTGCTGCGTGACGCGATCCATTTCGGAGACCGCCAGCGCAACCTGGTCGATACCCCGGCTCTGTTCGTCCGACGCCGAGGAAATCTCACCCATGATGTCGTTAACCCGGGTGACGGCGTTGACGATATCGTTCATGGTCTCCCCTGCGCTCTCCACCAGCACCGAGCCGGTATCCACGCGGGAGACAGAGTCTTCAATCAGGGCCTTGATCTCTTTCGCCGCCTGAGCGCTGCGGCTGGCAAGGTTGCGCACTTCCCCGGCCACCACGGCGAAACCGCGCCCCTGTTCGCCCGCACGCGCCGCTTCTACCGCCGCGTTAAGGGCAAGGATATTGGTCTGGAAAGCAATCCCGTCGATAACGCCGGTAATGTCGGCGATTTTCTGCGAGCTGGCGGCGATGTCGTGCATGGTTTTCACCACCCCGTCCACCACTTTGCCGCCGCGCTCCGCGGTCTCGGAGGCGCTTTCCGCCAGCAGCGAGGCCTGACGGGCGTTTTCCGCGTTCTGTTTCACCGTCGCGGTGAGCTCTTCCATACTGGCGGCGGTCTGTTCCAGCGCAGAGGCCTGCTCTTCGGTACGGGAGGAGAGATCGTTATTACCGGCGGCAATTTCGCTGGTGCCGGCGTGAATGGCATCGGAGCTGGCGCGCACGCTGGCTACCGTCTCAATCAGCGAGCGCTGCATATGGTCGACGCTTTGCGCCAGATCGGTGATTTCACTGCGCCCTTCTACCGTCAGGCGGTGGGCAAGATTCCCCCCGGCAATTTCGCGGATGTGGCCAATGACCGCGCCAAGCGGCGTCAGCAGAATGCGGCGGATGCCGTACCAGACCAGCAGCAGCACCAGTACCAGCGCCAGCGCAAGACCCGCCATCTGCCATTTGGCGAAGTGGTAGTCGCTGACGCTCTCATCAAAGGCGTTGCGATAGAGGCTTTCGCTGAGCTTTGCATAGTTGCCCATCGCCTCGCCAAGGGCGTTTTGCATCCCCTGCGTCGGCTGGGCGAAGAAGCCGTCCATATTGCCGCTCTCCAGGAACTGCACCAGTTCGCTAAGGCCGGCGGCGTAAGCCTGGTATTTTTCGTCAAGCTGGCCGCGTACCTGCGCCATCTCCGGGATGGCGGGCAGCGCACGGAAGGCGTCATAGTGCTGGGCGGCTTCGGCAAGGCTCTTTTTCGCGCTGTTCAGCAAGTCGGTTTTAGCGCTGCTCTGCTGGTTGTTCGGGTCCATCATCATGCGCGCGGAAGAGCGGCTGAGGTTGATGCGCGTTTGCAGCATCAGCTCCCAGGTTTTCGCCAGTTCAGTCTGCTGCGTGCGCAGATCGTTAGAGACAGCAAAGCTCTGCTGGTTTTGCTTGAGTGAGGAAAAAAGCAGTCCGCCAGAGAGTAACTGCAGCAGCGCGAAGACCACCAGTACACTCATCAACATTGTGACTACGCGAATACGGTTCAACATGCGACACCTTCCAGATAACGTGTTAACGGTGTTATCGGCAAGGGTGTAGAGAACTTTACGTTTGCGAAAAGGAATTACATGCACGCTGAATAATCAGCCTGCGCAATGAGCAAACCTGCCGTGGCGCTAAAATGCCAGGTCCACCAGCAGCGTATCGCTGTAGGTGCCGCCGGGGGGCGTGTTCTGGCCGGGCAATACCTGGGCGGTGAAGTTGTAGGTGCGCAGAAGTCCGTCGGTGCTGACGGCAGAGGACGCCGCGCTGGCCCAGCGTTCCGCCCCGACAGCGCCCCAGCGGGAGGTGGTGGTGCCTTTGTAGATCTCGTAGCTTAGCCGGTTAGTGCCGCTGGCCATCTGGCGCACGTTACCACTGGGGTTGCTGCCATTACTGATGCCCACCGTATAGGCATAGCCTTTTGTGCAGGTCACGCCGACAGACCCCGAGAGCGTGGGGAAGTTCTTCGCCAGCGGCGCGCTGCCAAAATTAAGATTGGGCGCGCTGATGGCCGTACAGTCATTGGTAACCGTCATGTTCACCGTCAGGGTCAGCGGCAGATTTCCCGACTGCAAACTGGAGCAGCCCGTCAGAATCGTCCCCACCGCGCAGATACTGTAGTAGACGTTCAGATTGAGTATCGCCTGGTAAGGCCCGGCGGAGACCGTCTGCCCGGTGACCGTGCGCAGATAGAGCGGCAGGGTATAGCGCTTTGACCCGAGCAGCGTCAGCAGCATGCTGGAGTTCCAGGTGTAGCCGGTGTTAGTGCTGGTCACTTCGCTGTTGGCCGGGCAGTTATTCGCGCCGCAGAGCTTAAGCGGAATCAAATCGGTCACCGCCAGATCGTCAGTTCTTTTCATCGCCGCGCGGTTGGTGACGATGTTTGACGCCCCGCTAAGGGTCAGGGTGACATAGTCGTTGGTCAGCAGCGACAGCGCGGAATCACACTGCAAGATAAGGTTGGTGGTGACCCCCTGCTCTGTGCTGTTGAGCACAAAGGAAGTGACCGACGCGCCAAGCGATGGCGCGGTGTTTGACAGGCTCGCCGTACAGGCGGACCAGGCCTGGTTGATGCCGCCCAGCAGCACAATCAGCAGCAGAATCGCCTTGCGCATCAGTTGCTCCTTTTACAGGTCAGCGGGCCATAGGTTTGTAATTTATGTTCCGGGTTTGGGTCCAGGGTCAGGCGAGCGATACAGCGCGCGCCGTCGGGCTGACGAACAGTAAGCACGTTGTTCTCCTCCAGGTTCTCAAGCCAGGCGATGCCGTCATAACCCACCACGGCGGGCGCTCTCCCCTGACGGCTGACCTCGCTGGCGAGCGGGACCGGCAGGCCCGCTTCGTCATGAAGAATGACGCTGGCGACCCGCTCCTGCACCATCGGGAACTCCACCAGATAACCGGAGTGACGGCGCAGGGCCACGCGCCGCTCAGTTTCAGTGATGCGGGTGTCGGCAGGGAGATCCAGCGTATTGATGCTGTAGCTGGCCGGGTAGTACGACGAGACGCCGCTCACCAGCAGATAGCCGTTGCGGTTGGTTTTGCCGACCGGCTGGTTTTCATAGTTAACCGGTATGCCCGGCTGCCCGCTGGTGCTCACCACCACGAAGGCGTCATTGATTCTGTTGGCGGCAAGAAGTTCATTGTCCATCAGCACCAGCGAGCCCATCGCTTCGCCCCACCAGGTACGCATGTGGGTGTAGCCATACATCCCCCCCTGCAACTCCACATTGTTATTGCGCCAGCCGAGGGTGGCCTGCTGGTAATTATCCTCCCGGGATTGCCGCGCCAGCGCCATATTCCAGCTAAAGCCGCCCTCCGTCGGCATGGCATGGCTGTAGTTGATCCGCTGCGTATTGCCCGCGTCCGGCGTATTTTCCGCACTCAGCGCCACGTTATCGCGCTCGCCAATCGGGATTTGTAACGTCATCGCCACCGTCCAGTCATCGCGCTGACGATCGCGGCTTGCAGAGAGATAGATGTTGCTGGCGCGCCACAGGTTGCGGCTCCAGGAAAGGTTAATCAGTTCGGTTTTGCTGTTATCAAAGCTGCGCACGCCAATCCACGCCGCGCCAACGTTGCCAAAATCCCCCAGGCTCAGGGACAGGGAATACTGATCGCTATTGCGGCTCAGGCTGGCAATGGGTTGCTGCTCGTCGTTATCCGTGCGGGTGTAATAATAGTTCTGGTCATACAGCGCGAGGTTGCCGAAGCCCCGTTCGCGGCGGCTGTGCTGGGTGGCAATGCTGAACACGCCGGTACTGTACTGGTAGCCCCAGTTGAGCTGGCTGCCGCTGTCGCCGCGCATCCGGCTCTGCGTCCATGCGCCGTTCACCACCCCCAGCCTGCCCAGTTTCACTACCGTTCCCGCGCCGCCCAGCGCCAGCTCCTGCGCCCCTTCCCCGTGGGCTTCCAGCGTCAGATAATCGGTCAGGCCATAGCGATAAGAGCCGCTGCCCACCAGCGGGCCGTAATCAAAATTATCGATACCGTAACTTCGCCGCAGGCTGCCGACGGTGGCCGCGCCGTCGCTTAGCCCCTTTTTAAGCAGGTCGCTGGCAACGTAAAACGGCAGCGTGGTGCTGACCTGACGGCCAAGGGCATCGGTGGTGACCAGCACCGCGTTCCCCGCGCCGTTGATATAGGGCATGTTAGTGAGGGTGAACGGGCCGGGCTCAAGCTGTTTTGACCCTGCGCGGTAGCCGTTAATGAAGACATCCACCGAGGTGGGAACCGCCGCCTCGCCGGAGAAGGTCGGCACCGGCCAGGTCACCAGGTCAGGACGCAGCGAGAAATCACGCCCGTAGCTGATGCCGCCGACCCGCACGCTGTTGCTCCAGCTGAGCGCGTCGGATATCACATCGCCAACGCTCCACTGGATAGCGTCCTCTTCATCGGTAAATGTCAGCGTGGTGTCGTAGCGGGTGTAGCCCTCCTGCTGCGAATCGCCCCCGGCGAAGGGGGAGATGACCGTTCCAGTCGAGGAGAAAGACGCATTCCCGGCAAAAAAACGGTATTCATGCCACAGGGAGGCCTGGCCGCCAATGCTGTCGGTGTTGCTGGCGTAAAAATCGTAGTTCAGCAGCGAGCCGCGCCCGTAATAGAGCTTGCTGCGCGCCTGCCCGCTGTTAAAGGCGGTAAACCGTTCCGGCAGCCAGTCACCGGGAACAAACAGCAGCAGACGCTGCCGCTCGCTGTCGTAATCGGTGCGCACGTTGGGCAGCGCGGAGACGTTCACCTCCCCCTGCGGCAGGTACTGCGCGGGAATTCCGGCGCGCTGCAAATCCACGCTCGCCACGTACCAGTCGTTATCGCGCCTGGTAACCGGCACAACCTGCTGGGTATCGTAGTGGTTCAGCACCAGCGTAAGGTGGAACACCGCCTGCTGGTTGATGGCCTGAACATCCGGCGGCGGTGGAAGGGCGTCATCCCCCTGTTGCGCCTTTACGGCAGCCGGATACCCGAGCAGGATAAGCATCGCCGGAAAGATTACCGGGCGCGCGACTGCCATTCGCTCTGCCTGGCGTTAATTTTTGCTTTCAGCTCCACCGGCGCGGGCAGCCCCGGCGGTAGAGGCCACGCCCGGCTTCCCCCTGGCAGCACGTAGCCCAGCAGCCCTTCGGCCAGCGTACGCTGCTGGCCGCCCTGGCTGGCCGAGACCTCCGTGAGACGTACATGCACATTGCCGTTATTCCGTACCTGAATGGCCGGTTTGCCGTTGTCCCGAATGACAGACCAGCTCAAATCACGCGGGTCGACCAGCGCAGGGTTGGCGCTGTCAGGGTAAGTGCTGATTCCCTGCCCGTAGACAAACAGCGGTATCGAATAACGCATCTGCAGTTTAATGCCGATTTGCGGGGTCGCGCCCTGCTCCGGCTGGGGGATCTCATCGACGATAATGCGGTAGGCCTGTTCCACCCCAGCAGGCACCTGAGCCTGTTTTATCAGGCGGATAAGCTGTTTGCTGCCCTTTTCAATACGGACAATCGGCGGGCTGGCGACTACATCCGTTTGCTGCTGATAGCGCTCGCCACCCCCCTCCTGACGCCAGCGTACAATACGCACCTGCATGGTGGTCGGCGTTGTACCCTGATTCTGAATCCACAGCTCTGTCGCCTTCGTCTCCGGCCCCAGCCAGGGATCGATAGGCCACAGTAAAATGGTCGCCGCCGCCCTGGCGTCGCCTGCCAGAGTGGCAAGCGACGCCGTCAGCATAACACCCGCCGCCAGCGCGGCCTTCGAGGTGATGCGCATGTCCTTTCTCCCTTTTTACCATGACAACGTCACGGTCAATTGATCGGTGTACGTTCCCGCCGTGCTCAGGGCGGTGAGTTGCGCTGCGCCAAACAGGCTCAGGGCGATATTATTGCTGTCGGTATAGGCCACGGAGACGGTCTGGTTGACGCCGATTTCGCTGTTCGCCGCCAGCGAGCTGCTGCTATAGAGGCGGTACGGTACGCGCTCGGTACCGCCATTACGCTGCATATTGCGCACCGAGGTGTAGTTCAGCCCGCCGTTAATGCTCATACTCAGCGAGACGCCTGGCGTGCAGGCGAGAGACAGCGAGGCGTTCGGCACGAAGCTGGTGGTGACGCGTCCGCTTTCAGCCCCGGTATGCGTACCAAAATTGAGCGTGCCAAGCTGCCCGCCGCTGCCGCTCACCACCGAGCAGCCAGGCGTAACCGTCGCCCCGACGGTGAAGCTCGTGGAGGTCACCGTCACGGCAATGGCCTGCTGCGGCAGGCTGACCGCGCAGGCCAGCAGGCCAAAAATGGCGTGCAGCAGGCTGCGGTCTCCCGTGGGGGAGAGCCGTTTTTTTTCTGGCTGCATCAGGGGTGCGTCAGTAGGTGACGCTCACATTGAGTGTGTCGGTGTAGGTCCCCGGCAAGACCGTGACGCTGTTGCCCCCGCCGCGAATACGCCCGTAGAGCGTATAAGAGTCCACGCCGTTGGCGGTGGAGGCGCGAGGAATAGCGGCGCCGTTAATCACTTCATTGCTGAATCCGCTGTCGCTGTAAACGCTATAGGCTACGCCTTGCGTATTGGTCGGCGTGGCGGAACGCAGATAGCGCACCGCGGCTCCCGGCGTCCCCACGGTTGAACCTGGCGTTGCGGTATTGGTGTTGCCGGTGATCTGCACGGTATAGCTGGCGGTGGTGCACTGGATGGTAAAGGTACTGCCCCCTGCCCCGGTACCGGAAAGCTGGGTAGTCAGTTCGTTGAAGGTCGCCGGGCTTTCGCCAAAGTCCAGCGTACCGAAGTTGATGCCGCTCTGGGCGGGTGAGCCATTAATCAGGCAGCCGTTCGATAACGTTAGCGTCGCGCCAATTGTTCCTGTACTGGTGACTGCCCCGGCATTATTTACGGATAACGCCATCAGCCCACTTAATAAAACCAGGCCTGTTTTTTTCATACTGCACCTCCGGAAAAGACGCGTGTTATTTATTGTGAAGAAAAAGAGTAATCCCAGAGCGCGCATTCTCTGATGGTAATAAAAAAACTTAGCCGATAGCGAGACGTTCAACCACTGAATAACGAAGCGAGAAAAATGGAGGCATAAAGAATATATTTGATAGACATCAATGCGTTAGTTTAAATAACGTCGAAAAGCCCAGCACAATGCAAATAATATATCCGCTAAATTGTGACCTTGATCGCAATTTTATTTTACAGCTAGAATTATTTTTTAATATCTCTTAAACGGAACTTTAGCCACATTTAATATTTAAAATTAAGCCCCGCTAAATTAATAGTTAGCTTCCAAGAGGCTTGAGAATTATTAAAAATGCGCTTATTTCAGGGTTATTCCGGCCAGAAATACTGGCCTGGAAATTAATTCAATTTAGTAAACAACCGTAATATTTACCGTATGGAATGTATTCTCAGACAGGCGTTCGGGCTGGTGGGAACGCGCATACAGCCTGTAGCTGTCGGTCCCTTCACGTGTCGAAACCCGTGGCAGACTGTCGCTGGCGGCAATAGCCTGACCGTTGTCGCTGTATAAGCTGAACGGCGCGTTCCCGGCGCTGTCAGCCTGAATAGCGTAACTACGGGACGTACACTGCACGTTAAAGGCCATATCATTACGCACCGCGGAGCTATTAATTGCGCAGCCGTTGGTCAGCGTCAGCGTCGCGCCGATGGTGCCGTTGGCGGCTATTGCGCAGGCAGGAGTCAACAACGCCACGCTCAAAAGAACGGGAAGTGAGTGCTTATATTTCATGGCGCTTTCCAGCAAAGTGTGCGGTGCAAAAAAGTCAATTCGACGCTTACGGACAGGAAAGATGTTACTTGAAGTTAAGCAGAAAGAACATCTATTTCAGCAATGCTTAAATAAACACATTTCGAGGAAAAAGAGGCAGGCCCGGTTAAGCGAAACGCGACCGGGCTGGCAGGCGCAGCGTTGCCCGGATAAGGCGCAGCCGCATCCGGGATTAAGCATTACGCGACGTGAGTAGCAGCGATATCCAGCAGCGCCATCTCTTCGCTGTTAAGCAGCTTTTCAATGTTAACCAGAATTAGCATCCGCTCGCCGAGCGCGCCAAGGCCGGTCAGGTATTCCGTCGACAGGGTCACCGCAAACTCCGGTGCCGGACGAATCTGATCCGCCGCCAGCGAGAGCACGTCGGAAACGCCGTCCACCACGATACCTACCACGCGCTGACCCAGATTGAGCACGATAACCACCGTGTTGTCGTTGTACTCGACTTCGGTCTGGCTGAACTTCACGCGCAGATCGACGATCGGCACGATGACGCCGCGCAGGTTGGTCACGCCTTTAATAAAGTCCGGCGTGTTGGCGATACGGGTGACCTGGTCATAGCCACGGATCTCCTGCACCTTGAGAATATCGATGCCGTACTCCTCATCGCCCAGGGTGAAGACCAGGAATTCCTGCCCCGATGGCTCGCCAGCCAGTTTTGCTACATTACTCATACCGGTCATGTTTTTACCTTCTAATTCAATCAGGCCGCTGTGTGCGCCATACGTTGTTCACGGTTTAATCCCTGCAGCGCCGAAACATCAACAATCAGCGCGACGCTGCCATCACCAAGGATGGTCGCCGCGGAAATGCCCGGCACTTTGCGATAGTTGCTCTCCAGGTTTTTCACCACTACCTGGTGCTGACCAATTAACTGATCCACCAGCAGCGCGTAGCGACGGCCCGCGCTTTGCAGAATCACTACGATGCCCTGCGTGGCTTCGGTTTTCGCCCCTGCCACATCGAATACTTTCCACAGCTCTACCAGCGGCAGGTACTCGCCGCGCACTTCCAGGACGCGCTCGCCGCCCGCCAGCGGGTGCAGATCTTCTTCACGCGGCTGCAGCGATTCCATGACCGCGTTCAGCGGCAGGATAAACACCTCATCGTTGACCTTGACCGACATGCCGTCGAGGATTGCCAGCGTCAGTGGCAGCAGGATACGGATAGTGGTGCCCGCCCCCTGGCGCGAGGCGATCTCAACATGGCCGCCCATCTCCTGGATATTACGTTTCACCACGTCCATGCCGACGCCGCGACCGGAGACATCCGTCACCTGTTCGGCAGTCGAGAAGCCCGGCGCGAAAATCAGCATGCCGACCTCTTCATCGCTCATGTTCTCATGCACCGCCATGCCCTGCGACAGCGCCTTCGCCAGAATGCGTTCGCGGTTCAGGCCTGCGCCGTCATCGGTGACTTCGATACAGATATTGCCGCCCTGGTGTTCTGCGGAAAGGATCAGGTTACCCACCGGAGATTTGCCCGCCGCCACGCGTTTTTCCGGCGTTTCGATCCCGTGGTCGAGGCTGTTACGCACCAGGTGCGTTAACGGGTCGATAATGCGTTCGATGAGGCTTTTGTCCAGCTCGGTGGAACTGCCCTGTAACGTGAGCTCTACCTGTTTATCGAGCTTGCTTGCGAGGTCGCGCACCAGCCGCGGGAAGCGGCTAAAGACATACTCCATCGGCATCATACGGATGGACATCACCGACTCCTGCAGATCGCGGGCGTTGCGCTGCAGCTGGCTCATACTGGTAATCAGATCGCCGTGGGTCACCGGGTCGAGTTCATTGGAGCGCTGGGCCAGCATCGACTGGGTAATCACCAGTTCGCCAACCAGGTTAATCAGCTGATCGACTTTCTCCACCGCAACGCGAATGCTGGTGGATTCGCTGGCGCGCGCCGGTTTTTCCCGGGCGGCAGGCGCCTCTTTCGGCACCGCTTTCAGCGCGGCAACGGGGGCGGGCGCAGGTGCGACAACCTCTGGCGCGGCAACGGGCTGTTCCACGGTCTCCACTGCCGCCGTTTCCGCAGGGGCAGCCGCGGTTTCGAAGGCAATCTGATCCGGTTCGATCACAAAGCAGAGCACCGCCACGATGTCATCTTCGCTGACGCCGCCGTCGAGCGTGGCGCTCAGACTGTTTGTTCCTTTAACGACATCGCTCAGCGTGCCAAGGTTACCCAGCTCCTCTTCGAGCAGACCGACTTCATTCTCTTTCAGACGCGACAGCACAATACGCAGTTTGCCGTCGCCCTGTGCCGGCGCGGCAGGTTGCGCAGCCTCCGGCACGACGTTTTCCACAACGGATAATCTGGCGCCGCTAACGGCGACGGAAGCAGACTCCCCTTTCGCCTCCAGCGCAAGCTGACGCAGCGCGTTGCAGATATATTCAAAGCTGGCAGCATCCGGCTCTTGTGAGCTTTTATAGGCGTCGAGCTGTTCCTGCATAATATCTTTGGTTTCCAAAAACAGGTTGATAATGTCGGTATTGAGCTGCATCTCGCCACGGCGGGCCTCATCCAGCAGGTTTTCCATCAGGTGCGTGGTTTCCTGCAAAATGGTAAAGCCGAACGTGCCTGCGCCGCCTTTTATAGAGTGCGCCGCACGAAAGATGGCGTTGAGCTGTTCGGAATCCGGCGCTTCGGGCGCCAGGTCCAGCAGATGCTGCTCCATATCGGCCAACAACTCGTCAGCTTCATCAAAAAACGTTTGATAAAAATCGCTAATATCCATGCTCACGCTATCACCTCGACTCGGATTGTGGCGATGTAGTAACTGCTGCCGCAGGTACAGGCGCGGCAACCGGCGCCGCCTCTGTTGGTGCCTGCGGCTGTGTAATGACGCTTATCGGCACGTTCTGGCTTTCAGCGTTCTCATGCAGAATGGCTTCTTCTGCTTGTTTATTCAGTACCAGCAGGCTGATGCGGCGGTTGATGGCATCGTCAGGCCCGCGTTCGGACAGGCGCATCGTTGCCGCCATGCCCACTACCCGCAGCATTTTTCCATCGTCAAGCCCCCCGACCACCAGCTCACGACGCGAGGCGTTCGCGCGATCCGCCGAAAGCTCCCAGTTGCTGTATCCCTTCTCGCCATTGGCGTAGGGGTAGTCATCGGTGTGGCCTGACAGGCTGATTTTATTCGGTATGCCATTCAACACCGGCGCGATAGCGCGCAGAATATCGCGCATATAGGGTTCCACTTCCGCGCTGCCGGTTTTAAACATGGGCCGGTTCTGGCTATCGATAATCTGAATGCGAAGCCCTTCCTGAACGAGGTCAATCTTTAAGTGCGGGCGCAAGGCGCGCAGTTTCGGATCCGCCTCGATCAGCTGATCCAGATCGCCGCGCAGTTTCTTGAGCCGCGCCTGTTCCATACGCTGTTTCAGGTCATCAATATTCGGGTGCTTCTGAACTTCACCCTGCTGCTGGGTGTAATCATCGCCACCACCGGGAATCGGGCTGTCGCTGTTCGAAATACGCTGCCCGCCAGTCACCGCCGTCGCCAGGGGCGTACGGAAGTATTCGGCAATCTGAATCAATTCTTTAGGGCTGGAAATGGAGATAAGCCACATCACCAGAAAAAAAGCCATCATCGCCGTCATAAAGTCGGCATAGGCAATCTTCCACGAGCCGTGTGCTCCGCCGCCATGTCCTTTATGTTTTTTGCGTCTTACGACGACGATAGGATGGGACTGGTTTTTCATGCGTCCTCAGTCGTCGTCTGTTGGTTAGGGTTTCTTACCGCGCGCACGTGCTCATCAAGTTCGATAAACGACGGACGTTCGGTGGAGTAAAGCGTTTTACGGCCAAACTCAACGGCGATGGGCGGCGCATAGCCATTCAGGTTCGACAGCAGGGTTATCTTCACGCACTGCATCATTTTGGTGGTTTCGGCGCTCTTCTGGCGCAGCACGCTGGCCAGCGGAGAGATAAAGCCGTACGCCAGCAGGATGCCGAGGAAGGTGCCCACCATCGCGTGGGCAATCAGCGCGCCGAGTTCCGCCGCCGGGCGATCCGCCGAGGCCAGCGCATGAACCACGCCCATTACCGCCGCAACGATACCGAACGCGGGCAGGGAATCCCCCACCGCCGCCAGCGCGTTGGCTGGCACTTCGGCCTCGCTTTCATGGGTTTCGATCTCTTCATCCATCAGCGCTTCGATTTCGAAGGTGTTCATGTTGCCGCTGATGATGAGGCGCAGGTAATCGACAATAAATTCGAGCATCGTCGCATCGGCGATAATGCGCGGATAGCTGGCGAAAATTTCGCTCTCTTTCGGGTTTTCGATATCCCGCTCCAGCGAGAACATCCCCTGCTGACGTGATTTGGCCATCAGGCGATAGAGCAGCGCCAGCAGATCCATATAGACGCTTTTCGTGTATTTGGAACGGCGAAACAGCAAAGGCAGCGCTTTCATCGTGCCCTTGATAGCTTTGCCGTTGTTGCCAACAATAAACGCACCAATGCCAGCACCGCCGATGATAATAAGCTCGGACGGTTGATACAGTGCTCCAAGGTGCCCGCCGGTCATCATGTATCCGCCCAGGACTGCACCTACAACAACTATGTAACCTAATACGATAAGCACGACATCATCCTTCCGCTAATGGCTAAGGCAAGGAGAAACAGAGGCAGGCGGTGAAACGAGAGGAAAAAAAAGCAGCGGTATAACTTCACCGCTGCTGGAGTTTGTTCCACGTACGTTTCGGTCAAACAGCCTGATCGATCTGTTCATCCAGCAGTTGTGGAATAATATCGGCAGCATCCCGGGAAAGTTTACGTCTTTTTACCGCGCGAGATGGCGGCTGGCATAAACTGCAGGCGAAGCTGCCTGCGGGCTGGTGCGCATGAGTAATAAAATTACCGCCGCAGCAGTTACAGCGCGATAACTCCAGCATTCCGCTTTCCACGAAACGGACCAGCGTCCAGGCGCGAGTCAGCGCCAGCAGCGGCCCTTCCTCAGGCTGAGGACACTGTTCAAGGTAGAGACGATACGCTTTGATTACGGCATCAACGCCGCTGCACAGCCCGGTTTTCAGCAAAAATTGCCAGGCGTTGCAGAACATGGAGGCATGAATATTTTGCTCCCATGTCATAAACCAGTCGGTAGAGAACGGCAGCATGCCTTTCGGCGGCGGGCTACCGCGCAGTTCTTTATAGAGTTTAATGAGACGGCCACGGCTCAGCTGCGTCTCACTTTCCAACATCTGCAAACGCGCGCCCAGCGTAATCAACTCCATAGCGAGCTGAATGTCGCGGGCTTCCTGAACGATACTTTTCTCGCTCATGATTAAGCCCTTTTCTTACGGGTTGCATCGCCGGTGGATTCATTCAGCAAACGCGTTGAAAGCAGAATGCCGGTGTGAATCTGTTGCAGATCGTCCACGCGGGATTCCTGAGTCAGACGCGTAATCGTCTGCGTGCTGTCAAAGCGGAACTGGCAGATCACCTGATTCGTTTCAGCCAGTTTAACCATCTGCGGAAGGGTCAGCTCTCCCAGGGTGGTCGCCATTTCTTCATTTATGCCTAAGCGGAACATAGCTGATGCTTTGTCCTGGCTAATCAAACGCTGAGCGAGGAGTAAATATGACAGGTTGATGTCATAAATGTGTTTCAGCAACTCGGAAGTATGCATTTTTCCCTTCCCGAATAACCAACTTGTATCTTATGCGGACAAGCCGCACCCCGTGATGTCGCCGGAAAAAACCGGTATAAAAAAGAAATGGCAAAATGCATAACGCGCTTAGGATCGTGCGTGAAAGAATGTCGCTTAAGCGTACTATTCTGACCGCACTCTTAATCATTTCTTACAAAGAACTAAGATTTTTCCTAATTCGACGCAACTGTACTCGCTGGTGCGCATACATACAATGTGACTAACGAAAATTTTTGAAAATTTTGTGATCCACATCACATAATTTAAGCCATTTCTGACAAGAAATCTATCAGTACAACTTCTGTTTTGAGCGTTTTTTGTGCTACCAGCGGCTTTTTCTATTCTTTTTCGGCGAATACCCATTCATAAAAATGATATGTGAAGCCAAACTGGTCCGCTCTGTAACAATATGAAATATCCAGAAAAGGTCATCCATTTCTAATAAAGAGACGAAAATAAATTTGCCTTAAAAACAATAAATTATCTTTTAATGCTTTTTAACTAATAACCTTGAGAAATCATTGTATTTTTGTTAATCAGGTCTATGAATAATTTTTCTGCCAGCATAACGGTTCCTTATACCTCTCTTTAAGTCGTTCATATTCATAAAATTGATAAAAAATCGCCGCTTTGATCGTTTAGCATAATTAATGAATATTTATGATTTACTTCACACTATTGCCATACTTCCCCGTTGCCACATTGGCGCAAAGCGAGTAAAGGTGGTATGTCTTCCCGCTTATAAGGAGCCAGTTATGGGCTACGCTCATCTGTTGGTCGCGGTTTCACCCACCCCTGAAAGCCACGAGCTTGTGGCGCGCGCCGTGTCAATAGCACGTCCGTTTGAGGCCCGGCTAAGTCTGATCACCCTTACTTCCGATCCGGAGATGTATAACCAGTTCGCGGCACCGATGATGGAAAACGTGCGCGAAATTCTCGGTGAAGAGACGAAACAGTTTATGGACGAATTGATTCAGCGCGCGGCCTATCCGGTGGAGCAGGCGATTATCACTTCCGGTGAACTGAGCGAGCATGTGCTGCATATTTGTGAGACGCAGGGCGTCGATCTGGTGGTGTGTGGCAATCATAACCAGAGCTTTTTTGCCCGGGCGGCCTGTTCAGCGAAAGGGATTGTGGCGTCGAGTAAAACAGATGTGCTACTGGTCGCGCTGGGGAAATAGCGCCTTCCCGCCGCAGCGGGAAGGCAGAGCATCAGGCAAGTTTCTGGAAGGTCGCCACTTTATTTTGTAGTTCGCTGTGCGCGCTACGTGGCGTTATGAACTTTAAATCGCTGATAAACCTCTGCTGCCAGTGGTCAATATCGTTACGTTTAATCACGTCCAGCATTTCAGCGTGGCGCGCGATACGTTCGGCCAGCGGCATTGTTAACGCACGGTCCAGCGCAGCGGCGACATCATCCCGATCGTACGGGTTGACGATAAGCGCGGCAGTCAGTTCATTGGCCGCGCCGGCAAACTGCGACAGTACCAGCACGCCCGGGTTTGCCGGATCCTGTGCGGCGACATACTCTTTCGCCACCAGGTTCATACCGTCACGCAGCGGCGTGACCAGCCCCACTTCCGCATAGCGGAAGACTTTCATCAGCACCTTGCGGTCAAAATGCTGGTTCAGATAGTAAAGCGGCGTCCAGCCCAGCTGACCATATTTACCGTTAATCCGCCCCGCTTCTGTCTCCAGCTGATGGCGAATATCCTGATAGGCCTGCACTTCGCCGCGCGAGGTCGGCGCAATCTGGGTATAACGAATCTTACCGTGATGCTGCGGATACTTCTCCAGCAGCGTCTCGTAAGCGAGAAAACGCTCCGGCAGACCTTTCGAGTAGTCCAGACGCTCAACCGAGAAAATGTTTTTCACATTTTTCAGTTCATTTTTCAACTGCGCCAGTTTCGGCGGCAGCGGGCCTGAGGCCTGCTGGGCAATCTCATCCGGCTCAATACCGATGGGATAAACTTCGGTCTGGAAATTTTTGCCCCAGGCGGTGTGCGACTTATCGCTACGGGTCGTCAGGCGGGTCTGGACGGAAATACAGTCAAGGAACGCCAGACGGTCGCTGTCGGTCTGGAAGCCAAGCAGATCGTAATCGCACAGCGCTTCAAGCAGCTCCGCGTTCGGCGGCAGCGCGTTGAAAATTTCCGGCGTCGGGAAAGGAATATGTAAGAAGAAGCCGATGCGATTATTTACGCCGCGTTTGCGCAGTTCTTGTGCGAAAGGCAGCAGGTGGTAGTCATGGATCCAGAGGATATCATCCTCTTCCAGCAGCGGCAGCAGCTTGTCCGCCAGCAGGGAGTTAACGCGCTGATAGCCCTCCCAGGCCTCACGCTGAAACTTCACCAGATCCAGACGGTAGTGGAACGCAGGCCAGAGCACGGCATTAGAGAACTGCGAATAGTACTGGTCGTAATTCTCTTCGCTCAGGTTAAACGAGGCCCAGGTGATATTACCGCGGGACACTTTCTGCAACGGCGCATCTTCATCGCCAATCTCACCGCTCCAGCCGAACCACAGCCCGCCGGTGGATTTGAGCGCCCCAAGGATGCCTACAGCCAGCCCACCCGCGCTGGACTTTTTATCATCGGGTGGAGCAATACGATTAGATACTACGACTAAGCGACTCATAGCCATCTCTCCTGTTTGTTAGCGCATTTTGTTCTTGTTGTTGATGGTCGGTGATACGTTTTAGCCACTGGTGCACATCGTTGACGCTGCCCAGGCGCCATTTCGCCCTGGTGTCACCCGCGCCAACTTTGATGGAAACGCCCGACAGCGCATTAGCCACTTCAAAGCCATGCTCGTCTGTCAGGTCATCCCCTACAAAAACCGGTTTTCTGCCAGCAAAAGGCGACTCCTGTAAAAACGCCTCGATAGCAGCTCCCTTGTTAATGCCTGCCGGTTTAAGTTCTACAACACATTTACCCGGCTGCAGCGAAAGCTGAGGCCAGGTTTTTGCCATCTCGCGCGCCAGCGCGAAGATAGCCGCTTCCTGATGAGGCGCCTGCCGGTAGTGCAGCGCAAAGGCCATGCCTTTCGCCTCCAGTTCGGTTCCGGTCAACGGGGCCATTCCTGCGCGCAGCGCGCGTTCGAGCGGTTCGACAATTTCAGAAGGCAGGGAAACAGCATGCGTTTCACCATTGATGTCGCGGCGCTCCGCTCCGTGTACCCCGGCAAGGGGAAAACGGTAGGGGCTGGCGAGCTTATCGAGCTCGTCCATCGAACGCCCTGAAATCAACGCCAACGCGCCGTTGTTCATCTCAGCAAGCTGCGCAAGCCGCTCAAGGATCTCCGACGGAACGAAGACCTGGTCCGGGTGCGGTTTAATTTCTGCGAGGGTTCCGTCAAGATCGAAGAAAAAAGCAAAATTACCGGAAAATAGAGGCGGTACTGAATGATCATCCACCCTGGTTTCCTCCTTATGGTCTTAGAGAGAGGTCTTTTTCAATAACCTCTCATTATCATTAGCCATGTAAGTATAGACAGTGTGACGCTGCTCGCCATGCCAGGTGCCTTTCAGGCTACCTTGCAGGCCCGACAGCCCGCTGAGATAAGGGCTGTGGATTAGTCCGAATTTTTACGCAGGGAGGAATTTGCAGGCTGAAAGAGGAAAATAAGCTAAGGCGGCGCAGGCTGCTGCCCCGCCGCCAGAGAGTTATACCGTGCGTTTGGCTTTTTGTTTGTAGCGGTCAAAGATGACGGCGGCCAGCAGAATCAGGCCACGCACCACATACTGGGCGAAAGGCGAAATGTTAAGCAGGTTCATGGCGTTTTCCACGGTCCCAAGAATCAATATCCCGGCAATAACATAGGAAATTTTACCAATCCCGCCTTTCAGCGATACCCCGCCCAGCACGCAGGCTGAGATAACAATCAGCTCATAACCGATAGAGGTCATCGGCTGGCCGCTGGTCATACGCGATGCCAGAATAATCCCCGCCGCGGCGGAGACCAGCCCGGAGAGGACAAAGATAATAATTTTGGTGCGCACCACCGGCACGCCTGCCAGACGCGCGGCCTCTTCGTTACCGCCAATCGCCAGCGTATTCCGCCCGAAAGTGGTCTTGTTGAGCAGGAAGCCAAAGATAATCAGGCAAACCACCGTTAACCAGATTGGCGCGGGCAGCCCGAACCAGTTAGCGTAGCCCAGGGTAAAGAAGCTCTCGTCTTCAATCCCGACGGCTTTGCCGTCAGAGATGATATAGGCCAGGCCGCGGACAATCTGCATGGTGGCAAGCGTGGTGATCAGGGCGTTGATTTTGAGCTTCGCAATGACAAAGCCGTTCACAAAACCGCTGACCGCGCCGAGCATCAGCCCGGCGAAGACGCCGATCCACAGGCTTTCCGTCATGTTGATGACCACCGCCGTGGTCACCCCTGCGCAGGCGATAACCGAGGCGACAGAGAGGTCGAAGTCACCCGAGGCCAGGCAAAACAGCATCCCGCAGGCCACCATACCGGACATAGAGATAGCCAGCCCCAGCCCTTTCATGTTCACAAACGAGGCGAAGTTTGGCACAAACACCGCGCAGCCGATAAACAGTACGGCAAAGACCACCAGCATGCCGAACTGGTCCCAGATGCGTCCGGGGCTAAAAGAGGATGGCGACTTAGGCGCGCCGGAAGAGGTTACAGAAGACATCTTTATTCTCCTTACTCAGGCGACAGCCTGGCTAACTTTTGGCATTGCGAGGCTCAGCGCCCGCTGTTCATCTGCCTGACCATGAAGCAGTTCCCCGGCGATTTCGCCTTCGCGCATAACGATGATGCGGTCGGCTACGCCTAACACTTCCGGCAGGTCGCTTGAGGCAAACAGCACCGCCACGCCACGGGCCGCCAGCGCATAGATAACGTTATAAATCTCATGCTTCGCCCCCACGTCGATCCCGCGGGTAGGCTCATCAAGCAGGATGACTTTCATCTCTTCGGATAACCAGCGCCCGAGGATGGCTTTCTGCTGGTTGCCGCCGGAGAGGTTCATAATGAGCTGCTCTGCGCTGGGGGTTTTAATATTCAGACTGCGGATGTGATGGTCGGCGTTTTTCGCCTCCCAGCCGTTATTAATCAGGCAGCCAGCGCGGATAAATTTCCGTCGGGCGCTGATGTTGATATTTTCCTGTACCGAGTGGACGGGAATAATCCCCTCCGCTTTACGATCCTCCGGGCAGAGCATCATTCCTGCGCGGATAGCGTGGGCAGGCTTCTGAATGTTGATAGCCTCACCGTCGATAAATACCTGCCCTTCGGTAATGCGGGTGCCGCCAAAGAGACCTTTCATCAGCTCACTGCGCCCTGCCCCGACCAGACCAAACAGGCCAACAATTTCGCCGCTGCGTACCGTGAGGCTGATTGGCGTGCGCACGCCCGGCGCTTTTACCTGCTCCAGACGCAGCCGTTCTGCGCCATAGTCGCGCGGTTGCCAGCCGTAAATGTCTCCCAGGTCTCTGCCCACCATCGCCTGGACCAGCTTGTCGTGGTTAACCTGCTCCATATCGGTAAAGGTGCGCACGTAGCGCCCATCCTTGAACACGGTAATCGCGTCGCTGAGGGCGAAGATCTCTTCCATGCGGTGTGAAACGTAGAGGATGACGCGGCCTTCTTTACGCAGCTCACGAATGACGCGGAACAGGTTGTCAATTTCGCGGGCGGAGAGCGAACTGGTCGGCTCATCGAAGGCGATAACTTTGGCATTGCGCGCCAGCGCTTTGGCAATCTCCACCATTTGCCACTGGCCGATTGAAAGGTATTTGAGCGGCGTCTGAGGGTCGATATCCAGGCCGAGATGTTTGAGCTGCAGGCCCGCTTCATAATTCAGCAGCGAGCGGTTCACAAAACCACCCTTGTGCGGTAGCTGGCCGAGGTAGATATTCTCCGCCACCGTCATTTCCGGCACCAGGTGTAGCTCCTGATAAATGATAGCCACCCCGGCGTTAAGGGCAGCGGTGGTGTCGCTAAAGCTGACCTCGCGCCCCTGCAGCGCCAGCGTACCGGTGGTGGGGGCATAGTTGCCGCTGAGGATTTTTAACAGCGTTGACTTACCCGCGCCGTTCTCCCCCATCAATGCGTGCACCTGTCCGGCATAGCAGTCAAAGCTGATATCGCTCAGAGCCTTCACCCCAGGGAAGGTTTTGCCGATGCCGCGAAAAGAGAGATAAGGAGTAGAGTCTTGCATAACGTCTCCGTGAATCAGTTCGGTGTACTTCTGGCCCTCCCGCCAGCGGGAGGGCGCAAACAGCAAAGATTTACTTAACGCCTAACCCTTTTTTCGCCAGCTCTTCTTTAAAGTTGTCACGGGTAATCAGCACCACATCGGTAACCGCGGTGAATTTCGGCGGCTCAACGCCTTTTGTGACCCAGTTGTAGAGCATTTCGCTGGTTTTGTAGCCGTGCACGTCCGGGCTCGGCAGCAGGGAGCCGTAGAAGCCGGTAGGCTGCGCTTTGGAAAGTTCGCTCACGGCGTCAACGCCGTTGATGCCGATACCGATAACGTCTGCGGCTTTAAAGCCCTGCCCTTCGGTCGCACGAACGCCGCCAAGAACGGTGTTATCGTTCATGCCGACCACCAGCCAGTGTTTCACTTCCGGGTGCTGAACCAGCAGGGAGTTACCGGCATCGAAAGCGCCGGGGATATCGTTCGCTTTTGTCGGCACCTGGTAGATCTGTTTTTCAGGGAAGCCGGCTTTTTTCAGGGCGTCCATTGAGCCGGTAGTACGGCGGCGGGCGGTGTCCAGTTCGTTAGCGGTGATGGCCATAACCGCCGTCTCTTTCACGTCCCAGCCGCGTTTTTGCATTTCGTTATACAGCTCCTGCCCCTGGCGCGCGCCGATTTCGCTGGCAGCCATCATCACCAGCGGCACGGTGTCCATCGGCTTGCCTTTCGCATTCACGAACTGATCGTCGACGGTAATTACTTTCATATCGTAACCACGCGCTTTGGCGACAATCGCCGAGCCTAGTTTCGGGTCCGGCGTACAGATAACAAAGCCCTTCGCCCCGCTCGCTGCCAGGCTGTCGATGGCGTTCAGCGTTTTTTCGCCGTCCGGCACGGCAATTTTAATTACCTCAAAACCTAAATCTTTACCGGCCTTATCGGCGAATTTCCACTCCGTCTGGAACCAGGGCTCTTCCGGCTGTTTTACCAAAAAACCCAGTTTCATCGATTCAGCAATAGCGGATTGTGACATAACGGCAGCCAGACCGATGGCTGCGAGCGCTTTAGTGAATTTGTGCATGGTTAACTCCAGCTTTAGCTTTCTTTTATGTAGGGAAAATTAACTACCGGTTAATTTAAAAGTTCATAAAACAATGCATTAGGCTCCGCTGTTCCCTGGACACCTTTGCTGGCTGTAGTTTTAGCGAGAAATTGATTCTCCATAGGAGAGCAATATCACATCGCAGAATTACAGTGATTAACTGCATAAATTTAGCGATTTAAGACATAATTTTTAGCGGGTTTGTCCGACAAATGGCGGGGGTGTTAGCAAGATCGTCCATAACATCAGCTCGGTTATCCTTGTCCCCGAATGCGGGCGCATTCGGGGTTAACGTTTACCAGCGGTAATAGATGTGTTCGGCGTGATCGCGAACCGGTGTTTCATCTTCCAGCAGACGCGCCGACAGGGCAAAAGCAAAATCAAAAGCATGGCCGAGCCCTTTACCGCTGAGCAGGTTGCCATCCTCTACGACGGGCGCATCAACATATTCGCCGTTTTTAACCGATTGCCATAAATCCCCGGAACAGACATAGCGCCGGCCGTTCAGCAGATCGTTGCCGCCAAGAACGCGCGCGGCGGCGGAGCAGATGGGGCAAATCAGGCGCTTTTGCGCGTCATGGCGCTTCACGAATTCAATGACTTCTGCGCTGGCCGCCAGATTGGTGCTGCCCTGAGGGCCGCCGGGCAGCACCACCGCGTCATACAGCGTCTCGCGCTTTTCGCTCAGGGTGCTGTCCGCCACCATAGGAATATTGTGGTAGCTCACGACCGCACGGGTCTCGGCGCAGGCCAGCGTGTCGACCTCAATGTGTAACCGACGCAATATGTCGATAGTAATTATCGCTTCCGCTTCTTCAAACCCCGGGGCTAGCAACACCGCCACCTTTTTCATCTGAAACTCCTTTATTTGACTGTAAAGCAGCCACTTTAAATCAAAACGGTGTTTCAAAAACGTAGGCAGTTCACACTCTGACTCTCTGAGGCGCATGTGAAGGGGAAAGAAAATGCGGCGGGAAAGGAGGAAGAAGGTGCTGGCGGCGGGCATAAAAAAACCTGCGCGCGGCAGGTTTTTTTATTATCAGAACATAGCACCAGGCGGTACGTCTTTGAACGTTTTGCAATACGTTTCAAAAATGCTTTTCAGGATCTTACGCAGTTTCATTTGTTACTCCAGCGATTTATTTTGTTATGCAGGTGTTATCACTTGATGGGCATATAATATGAACTTCATCACAAAACACAAGTCCTTTGTGATAGAAATCACGTTTCAAAAAGCAAAAAAGCCGCTGGTAATGTTAAAATATCATTAAAAATCCGATAGTTATTAGTGTAAAAAATTTTTGATATTTACAAAAATAAATTGATGAAGTGAATGAGTCTAAGATGAAGTGCTAACAGGCGAGAGAAGGCCAGCTTGCGCTGGCCCTGAGGTATCAGGCAAGGATTTCACGCACGAAGGCTTCAATCTCTTTATCCTGGCAGTTTTCAAAGAAGCATTGCTGGAAACGCTGGCCGGAGACAGCCGTTTTCACCAGCTCGCGGTCGATGGCGCGCAGGGTGTCCAGGTAGTTGTCTTTCACTACGGCGGCTTTCACCTGGTTGAGGATACCGGCGTTACGTACCTGAGGCTCTTTACGCTCCGGCGGATAACCTTCGCCATTGCGGCCGGTGAACGCTTTTTCAAAGATAAAGCGCACGTTCAGTTCCGCGCCCCAGCCGAAGCCCTTGGCGAAGGGCAGAGAGAGCGCGTTGCCGTTGTTGATCTGCGCAAACAGGAAGGCGTCAGCCGGATCGATGCAATAACCGCATACCACACCCGGGTGGATGTTCAGGGACATCAGCGCGCCCTGGCCGGTACCGCAGCCGGTGACCACGAAATCGACCGCTTTGGCATTCAGCAGAATACTGGCCATAATACCAAGGTGGATATACGTGAGGTGATGGTCATTTTCATCACTCATGCCCACGTTGAAAACCGGAAAGCCCTTCTCATCGGCTACCGCTTTCAGTTCTTTCAGGATGACGGCATTTTTCCCTGCCTGGCTGTTTTCCATCATCAAAGCAATTTTCATCTTCATCTCCCGGTTAATGCAGTAGGTAACAAAAGTCTGTAAACCTTACTACCTGGCAAACATACTTTCAAATTTAATGAAAAAATGTTTTAAAAAAGCAATGTACCTTCACAATTTTGCCTGCATCCGCAGGCGCGGGCCCGATAATCGCCTCGTCAGCGTTAAACAGCCCTCTTCCGCTGGCTATTCCAGCGATTGCCGCCGACGCAAGGCGTTAAGATGCGACAATGCCCAAAAGAACAAGAGCGTACTCATGAAGAAATTAGCTGCTGCCGCCACACTGCTGATGCTTGCCGGATGCACTATTACCAAAGAGCCTCAGGTAAGCCAGGTTGATACTACCAGCGGAATAGTCCGTCTGAGCTTTAATGAAGCGATGATGCAAAACGCCCGCTACGACAGTTACACCACCCAGGCGACAGCCAATAAGCAGTGCCAGCAGATGGGCTATGCGACGGCGGTTGCCTACGGGCAACCGATTTCAACCTGCAGCGTTATCAGCGGCTCTGTTTGTATGAGCACCACGGTAACCATTCAGTACCAGTGCCGGGGAATGGCAATCACCCCGACGCCCGTCGCCAGCGGCTGGTAACGTCAGGCCAGCGTCCCGCTGGCCTTGTACCTGCGCCTTTACCTGTTTCCCCCACCCGGCCACTGTAAATACTACATTACACCCTTTGTAACCCCTGTTTGACGAAGCATGGCTTTTCCCTTACTCTGCGCGGCACATTTATAAATACAATGGGCTTTATTCCAGAGGAAAGTGTGAAGAATCGTACACTTGGCAGTATTTTTATTGTGGCAGGCACCACGATTGGCGCAGGGATGCTGGCAATGCCTCTGGCGGCGGCAGGGGTAGGTTTTGGTGTAACGCTGGTTTTACTGCTCAGCCTGTGGGGCCTGATGTGCTACACCGCGTTACTGCTGCTGGAGGTCTATCAGCATGTGCCCGCCGATACCGGCCTTGGCACTATCGCCCGCCGCTACCTTGGCCGCTACGGGCAGTGGGTGACCGGCTTTAGCATGCTGTTTTTAATGTATGCGCTTACCGCCGCCTACATGACAGGCGCAGGCGAACTGCTGGCCTCAAGCCTGAGCGCCTGGACTGGGATGACCGTGGCCCCTGCCGCCGGGGTACTGCTTTTTACCGCTATCGCGGGCGGCGTCGTCTGCATCGGCACTTCGCTGGTCGATCTCTTTAACCGCTTTCTGTTCAGCGCCAAGATCGTTTTTCTGGTAGTGATGCTGATGCTCTTACTGCCGCATATCCAGCACGTTAATTTACTGACGCTGCCACTGGAGAAGGGACTGGCGCTTTCCGCCATACCGGTCATTTTTACCTCTTTTGGCTTTCACGGCAGCGTGCCGAGCATCGTCAGCTATATGGAAGGCGACGTCGGCAGGCTGCGCCGGGTGTTTATCATTGGCAGCGCCATTCCGCTGGTCGCCTACATCCTCTGGCAGCTGGCGACCCTTGGCAGCATTGATTCAACAACATTTGTTGGCATGCTTGCAGAACAGGCGGGGCTGAACGGTCTGCTGCAGGCGCTGCGTGACGTTGTCGCGTCGCCCCATGTTGAACTGGCCGTTCACCTGTTTGCCGACCTTGCGCTGGCAACCTCGTTCCTGGGCGTCTCGCTGGGGCTGTTTGACTATATTGCCGACCTGTTTGCGCGACGCAACACGCCTGGCGGGCGGCTACAGACCGGCGCTATCACCTTTCTGCCGCCGCTGGCTTTCGCCCTGTTCTACCCGCGGGGTTTTGTCATGGCGCTGGGTTATGCGGGCGTGGCACTGGCGGTGCTGGCGCTGTTAGTGCCCTCTCTGCTGGCCTGGCGCAGCCGTAAGCTGCATCCGCACGGGCAATACCGGGTTGCTGGCGGAGCGCTGGCGCTGTGGCTGGTGATGGGGTGCGGCCTTTTGATCGTGGGGATTCAGTTCGCTATCTCTGCCGGGATTCTGCCGGAAGTGGGATAAGGCGCGGGCTCAAGGAGCCCACGCAGATTAGTGCAGGCAGCAGCTCTTGAATTTTTTGCCGCTGCCGCACGGGCACGGATCGTTTCGCCCTGGTTTTGCCCCGTTAACCTGCGGCTGCTGAACCACGGGCTGTTGCGGATTAGCCGACCAGTACGCATAAAGACGCAGCGCAGCGGGCCTGATGGCCTCAATGCTGGCATCAAACTCTTCTTTGGTGAGTGTATCCAGCCGGTCGAAATTTTCTTCTTTCCCGTGCAGGGTAATGGCGTCAAGGTCGGGCTTATACGCCTGCGGCAGCGACGACCAGTCCGTTAGCGACATGCCGCGCACGTAGCCAAAACACCACTCCTCGACCACCGTATAACTTTCGCCATCGACCTCATTAAAGCCAAACATCGGCTCGAACTGATCGGGGTAATCGCTCAGGCGCTCGGCAATGTCATTCATATGGCGAAAGCAGAGATCGATGAAACGGTTCATCTCACGATCGTTTTTCCAGCGCGGAATATTTTTTTCACCGCCCCAGATGGCCACCAGCCAGCGGTCAGGCTCGACGACGATAGGGCCGGAGAGCACGGCGGTAAGCATGCCATCCAGCTCAGCCACATCCAGAATCGACCCATCATCCTTGCCATAGGTGATGAGTGTCTCTTCCAGCCACTGCAGTTCAGTTTCGTTTAACGGGCCTTCGCTCATGGGCGTCTCCTGAGGAGTAAAATTGAGAAAAAAGGAGGGTAACATAAAAATAGCAGGCACAAAAAAACCACCCGGAGGTGGTTTCACGACACTGCTTATTGCTTTGATTATTCTGCTTTTTCCCATGGTACCCGGAGCGGGACTTGAACCCGCACAGCGCGAACGCCGAGGGATTTTAAATCCCTTGTGTCTACCGATTCCACCATCCGGGCTCGGGAAGAAAGTGGAGGCGCGTTCCGGAGTCGAACCGGACTAGACGGATTTGCAATCCGCTACATAACCGCTTTGCTAACGCGCCTTAAATTTTCTTACTGTCAGCACCCGCTATTGCCGATGCCTGTAATTTGGAGCGGGAAACGAGACTCGAACTCGCGACCCCGACCTTGGCAAGGTCGTGCTCTACCAACTGAGCTATTCCCGCATCATCAAGTAACATGCTAATCACTTGATTTTATTATCTTCTGGCGAGCTACGCCGCCGTCTGATGCGATGCATTCTACTTACCTGACGCACTGAGTCAACGATATTTTTCAAAACCCGGATCGTTTGCTGAAAATTAAGACGAAACGATCACTGTTCAAGCAAATCGCCGCGCGCAGCGTTCAGGTATTGCAGCATCGACCACAGCGTCAGCACCGCCGCGACCAGAAACAGGCCGATTCCGGCCCATTCAACCCACTCGTTCGGACGCCACAGCATCCATACCAGCGCGGTCATCTGGGCGGTGGTTTTGACTTTACCGATCCATGATACCGCCACGCTGCTGCGTTTACCCAGCTCCGCCATCCATTCGCGCAGCGCGGAGATGATAATTTCGCGGGCGATCATCGTGGCGGCAGGCAGCGTAACCCACCAGGTGTGGTAGTGCTCCGCCACCAGCACCATGGCAATCGCGACCATCACCTTATCCGCCACCGGATCGAGGAAGGCGCCAAAGCGGGTGCTCTGGTTCCAGCGGCGCGCCAGATAACCATCAAACCAGTCGGTTACGGCAGCCACCAGAAAGATGAGCGCGCAGGCAAACGGCGCCCAGTGGAACGGCAAATAAAACGCCAGCACGAAAAACGGGATTAAAATCACCCGAAACAGGGTAAGCAACGTAGGGATATTTAAGCGCATATATGACGGTAACTGTTTGTTGTCAGTAAAAATTGACCCTATGTTGCTACAGAGCCCTCAATGTTTCAACGAGTAGTAGATCTTTTCTGCCAGACCCTGCGAGATCCCCGGCACTTTTGCAATTTCTTCGATGCTGGCGTTAAGTAAACCTTGCAGGCCGCCCATGTATTTTAGCAGCATCTGGCGACGCTTCGGTCCAACGCCTTCGATCGTCTCCAGCGTACTGGTATTCTTGACCTTCGCCCGCTTTTTCCGGTGCCCGCTGATAGCATGATCGTGAGATTCATCGCGAATATGCTGGATAACATGAAGCGCGGGTGAATCCGGCGGCAGGCTGAACCCTTCCCCTTCCGGTTCAAAGAAGAGCGTCTCCAGCCCGGCCTTACGGTCGGTCCCTTTCGCCACGCCCAGCAGCAAGGGATGGTTTTTATCCCAGCTCACGTCCAGTTCAGCGAAAACCGTCTTCGCCTGCCCTAACTGCCCTTTCCCGCCGTCAATTAAGATCACGTCCGGGATTTTACTCTCTTCGATGGCTTTACCGTAACGGCGACGCAGCACCTGGTTCATGGCCGCATAATCATCCCCCGGCGTAATGCCGGTAATGTTATAGCGGCGATACTCAGCGCGTAGCGGGCCGTTGGCGTCAAATACCACGCAGGAGGCTACCGTCTGCTCACCCATCGTATGGCTGATATCGAAGCACTCCATCCGCCTGACTTCGGGCAGCTTTAAGAACGTTGCCAGCGCGGTGAGGCGCTGGCTGACGGTCGACTGCTGCGAGAGTTTGGTGCTGAGCGCCGTGGCCGCATTAGTGCGGGCCAGCTTGAGATAACGAGCGCGGTCGCCGCGCGGTTTCGTCTGCACGTTGACCTTGCGCCCCGCCAACTCCGAGAGCGACTCCGCCAGCAGCGTTTTATCATTAAGCTCAAAATCAAGCAGTATTTCACCGGGGAGGGTACGCATCTGGCTCCCCTGCAAATAGAACTGGCCGACAAAGGTTTCCACCACTTCGCCCAGTTCGGTGCCGCCCGGCACTTTCGGGAAATAGCTGCGGCTACCGAGCACTTTACCCTGACGGATAAACAGCACGTGCACGCAGGCCATTCCGGCGTCAAACGCCACGCCGATCACATCCAGATCGTCGCCGTTATTCGACACGAACTGTTTTTCCGTTACGCGGCGCACGGCCTGAATCTGATCGCGGATGCGCCCCGCTTCTTCAAACTCCAGCTGCTGGCTGGCTTTCTCCATGCGCGCGATAAGCTGCGTGAGCACCTGATCGTCTTTACCGGCGAGGAACAGCCGCACGTACTCCACCTGCTGCGCATACTCTTCTTCACTCACCAGCCCTTCCACGCAGGGGCCCAGACAGCGGCCAATCTGATACTGCAAACAGGGGCGGGAGCGGTTGCGATAAACGCTGTTTTCGCACTGGCGAATGGGAAAGATTTTTTGCAGCAGCGCCAGGGTTTCCCTCACCGCGTAGCCATTTGGGAACGGGCCGAAATACTCCCCTTTCGCATGTTTCGCGCCGCGATGGGTCGCCAGCCGCGGATGCGTGTCGCCGCTGAGAAAGATAAAGGGGTAAGATTTGTCGTCACGCAGCAGCACGTTGTAACGCGGCTGATAGAGTTTAATGTAGTTATGTTCCAGCAGCAGCGCTTCGGTTTCCGTATGGGTCACCGTGACGTCGATTTGCTGGATCTGCGCAACCAGCGCCTCCGTTTTCCGCGAGGCAAGATTGCTGCGAAAGTAGCTGGAAAGGCGCTTTTTAAGATCTTTGGCTTTGCCTACGTAGATAACCGTACCACCGGCGTCATACATTCGATAGACACCGGGTTTGCTGGTTACTGTTTTGAGAAAGGCTTTTGAATCGAAAACTTCACTCACTGACTTGCTAACGTCTCCGCATTGCACAGACCGTGGCGTATCGCCAGGTGCGTCAGCTCCACATCGCCATGAATGTTCAATTTACTGAACATACGGTAGCGGTAGCTGTTCACCGTTTTAGGGCTGAGATTTAACTGCTCAGAGATCTCATTGACCTTCTGACCTTTGGTAATCATCAGCATAATCTGCAATTCGCGTTCAGACAAACTCTCAAACGGCGACTCGGTCTTTTCCGGCGCAATCTGGCTGAGCGCCATCTGCTGTGCAATATCGGACGCGATGTAGCGCTGCCCGGCGTGAACGGAGCGAATGGCGTTCACCACCTCTTTCGGCGCGGCCCCTTTACTCAGGTAACCGGATGCGCCAGCCTGCATCACTTTCGCCGGAAGCGGGTTTTCAGTATGGATGGTGAGCATGATGACTTTGGTATCAACATTTGCCCGCGCAATTTTGCGCGTGGCCTCAAGCCCGCCAATGCCAGGCATATTCATATCCATCAGCACCACATCCACCGGGTGGGTACGGCACCATTTCACGGCATCCTCGCCGCAACAGGCTTCACCTGAGATTTTTATGCCCTTAATATCTTCAAGAATGCGTCGTATCCCTGCGCGCACCAGTTCGTGGTCATCAACAAGAAGTACGTTGATCAAAGGAATATCTCCAGAAAAGGGATGACGCTGCTGCTAGCAAATTTGACATATATTAACGGTATTCCCGGCGGTAATGAAAGTTAAAAAATGCCAGCCTTTCGATAGCGCTCTCGTTTCTGTAAATTACGCCGTGTGGCCCATTGCAACATGCCAGCCCTTTCTGACGGCAGGCTTCGCTTATAAAGGGTGATGATTTCTGCCCTGCCCGCTATTCTTTTTTAGCGGCGTGAAAAAATAAATACTAAAAATGTTACAACAATTAACCATCAATATACTTATGTTAAACATATATCCCGAAGGCATTATTTAAATTTTAAACGGCAGTGGCTGTTTATTTTAATAAACTGTTACCGGTGCAGGAGGCGAACAAGGCGTGCTATTTTTCCCGCGGCTTGTGGTATACTCCGCCGCTTTGACATCCACCGTCACACGAAACACGGTAACGTAACGAGGTAAATAAATGAGCACACCTGATTTTTCCACCGCCGAAAATTCCCAGCAGCTGGCGCAGGAAGTCTCGTGCCTGAAGGCTATGATCACGCTGATGTTACAGGCGATGGGCCAGGCGGATGCGGGTCGCGTCATCCTTAAAATGGAAAAACAGATCGCAGCCCTGGAAGATGAAGCTCAGGCCACGGTGTTCGCTAATACGGTGAAGCAGATCAAACAAGCCTATCGGCAGTAGAAGCTTTTTTAGCTGGCAGCAGACAGAGGCTGCCAGCCTTGTGGCGTCTGGCACGCAGAACGGTTCAGAATGTCAGATAATACCCGTCGCCGCCGCATAGCAGGCAATCTGCGTTTTATTGGGCGCGTTGAACTTCTTCTGCATATTCTTCTGGTGAAAATTCACCGTGTTCTCGGAAATAGAGAGAATCATGGCAATTTCCGCCGATGTTTTCCCTTCCGCCGTCCATTGCAAAATTTCCCTCTCACGCTTGCTGAACTTCATTTCCGGCGCGCTAACCATGTCATCACCCAGGCGGATAAGCGTGGCAAGACCCAGTTCAACCAGAATACGCAGCCGCAGTTCGATTTCATCATCCCGTCGCCCCTGCCCGTGAAGCATGCTCCGTGAGACAGACAAAAAGCCCAGCGCGTGATTTGGCAACATTAAACATTGCGTGATGCCTTTACGCAGGCCGTGGTCGCGTGCCGCCTGCCAGAACTCCGGCGCGTCGCGAAATAAATAGTCGCTCCAGGGCAGATGGCCCTGCAGGAAATTCTCCGCTTTGAGTACCGGGTCGATGGCGAAATAGTTTTCAGCCAGATACTGAGCGGTCCATTCTTGCGGATAGGAACTCTGCATACTGATTTTCGGGCGCGTAAACGGCACCGGATGGCGGACGCAAAGTGAGAAATAATCAAATTCCAGCAGCTGAGTTTGCTGCTGCAACATTGAATATACGGCATCCGTGTTAGTCATCTCCTGAAAACGTAGCTGCATCTCCCTGCGCCACGTGAAAAAGTCATTCTCCCACATACTGACTGGTAACACCCCTGGCAATAATAATCATTCTTATGAATACAATAAGCTAACACATAAAACTTATTTATATGTATAAAATATCCGCCTGCAAGAAAATTAACGGGTCGCCAGCCGCTTCGCCAGGAGATAACCGTGTGTTACATCACCGTTTTTATAGAAGGCAGCGGCAATTTTTATGGTACAGAAAGGGGGAAGAAAATAAGCCGATAAATAGTGAGCTAATAAATTTCACTTAAGTAAAGCCTAATAGCGCTTCGGGAAAATGGCCTTTCCCGAAGCAGAGAGATTATTGGGTGAGGAATTTTTCCAAAAACTGCTGGGTTCGCGGCTGCTGCGGATGGGCAAACAGCGACTTCGCCGCCCCCTGCTCAACGATACGCCCCTGGTCCATAAAGATAGCGCGATCGGCCACGTCACGGGCGAAACTCATCTCGTGCGTGACGATAACCATCGTCCGTTTCTCCAGCGCCAGCTGGCGAATAGTACTGAGTACCTCCCCCACCAGCTCCGGGTCCAGCGCTGAGGTTGGCTCGTCAAACAGGATCACATCCGGCCGCATTGCCAGCGCGCGGGCAATCGCCACCCGCTGCTGCTGCCCGCCGGACAGCCTGCGCGGATAGCTGTTCTCTTTACCGCTCAGCCCGACTTTTGCCAGCAGCTCCCGCGCACGGCCTGCGGCCTCCTCTTTCGGCTCGCCTTTTACAATCACCGGCCCTTCAATAATGTTTTCCAGCACCGTGCGGTGTGGAAAAAGATTAAAGTTCTGGAAAACAAAGCCCACATGCTGGCGCAGTTCGCGGATTAACGCCTTTTGCTGGTTGAATGATTTACCGGTGTCGATAGTAATATCACCCACGCGAATGGTGCCGCTCTCCGGCTGCTCGAGCAGGTTGATGCTGCGCAGCAAGGTGGTTTTACCGGAGCCGCTGGGGCCGATAATCGCCACCACCTCCCCCTGCGCCACCTCAAGATCGATACCGTGCAGCACCGTCTGACCGTGAAACTGTTTCACCAGGTTTTTGACTTCGATGGCACTCATTTAGGATCGCGCTCCTGACGGTTAAGCTGATTTTCGAAATAGTTTTGCAGGGCTGACAGCACCGTCGCCATCACCCAGTAAATCAGCGAGGCGGCAAGGTACATGGTGAAAACCTCCAGCGTGCGGGAGGTGATCAGCTGCGCCTGACGAAACAGTTCCGGCACCTGAATCGTGGCGGCAAGGGAGGTATCTTTCACCAGGCTGATGAAACTGTTGCTCAGCGGCGGCAACGCCACCCGCGCCGCCTGGGGCAATACCGCCCGTCGCAGCGTCTGCCAGGGCGTCATACCAATACTGGCCGCCGCTTCCCACTGCCCCTTATCGATAGAAGAGATGGCCGCACGCAGCGTTTCAGCCGCATAGGCCGCCGTATTAAGGGACAAGCCAATCATCGCCGCCGGAATGGGGTCGAGTTCAATGCCAAACTGCGGCAGGCCGTAGTAGATCATAAACAGCTGGGCGATGAGCGGGGTGCCGCGAAATACTGAGATATAAAACCGCGCCAGCCAGCGAACAGGCAGCAGTGGCGACAGGCGCATAAGCGCCAGTACAAAGCCCAGCAGCAGGCCGAAAAACATTCCGCCTATGCTGAGCTGCAGGGTAAACACCGCGCCTTTTAAAAGGTACGGCGCGGAATCAAGCACCAGTTGTATGCTTTCTTGCATTATGATTTGTCTGCCCGTTAAACGTGTGGATGATAGGCGAAAAGCGCCGGCGCGCCGCCCGTATGTACAAACAGTATTGGGCCATCATCCTTAAAGCGCCGCCGTGTAATGCCGTCAATTAAACCCGCCATCGCTTTGCCCGTGTAGACAGGATCGAGCAGAATGCCTTCCAACCGCGCCAGCAGTTTGACCGCCTCCATGCCCTCTTCATTCGGCATCCCGTAGCCGGGGGCAAAATAGTCGTCCCACAGCAGGATCTCCGCCTTCGCCTCAACCTCCAGCGACTGCGCGACCGCCTGCTGCAACGCCAGCACTTTGGGCTGCTGTTCAGCGACGCTGCGGGAAACGGTCACGCCGATAAGCTCAGCCTCCGGCAGGAGCTGTTCAAGCCCGACAGCCAGCCCCGCATGCGTACCGGCACTCCCGGAAGCCACCACGACCGAGGAAATCGCAACCGCCCCTTCGCACTGCTGGGCAATTTCCAGCGCGCTTTCAACATAGCCCAGCGACCCAAGCGCATTCGAGCCCCCCACCGGGATAACATATGGCCGGAATCCCTGCGCTTCGACGCGCGTCGCCAGCTCATCAAGCTGCTGCTGCGGGTCGTTCAGGGCGTCGCACATTTCTATTTGCGCGTTGAACAGATCCAGCAGCAGGCGGTTGCCGTTAGTAAGGTAGTTTTCTGCGGTCGTTCCAATGGGGTTTTCTAACAGCGCCACGCAGTGCAGCCCCAGCTTCGCCGCCACCGCCGCCGTCTGGCGCACATGGTTAGACTGAATCGCCCCGGCGGTGATCAGCGTGTCGGCCCCTTCCCGCAGCGCGTCGGCGGCAAGGAACTCCAGCTTGCGCAGTTTGTTGCCGCCCATCGCGATGGGCGTGACATCATCACGCTTGATAAAAATATCGCGCCCCAGATAGTCCGAGAAACGCGGCAGATACTCAAGGGGGGTAGGCGCGCCAATCAGTTCCAGCCGTGGAAAACGCGTAAGGTTGTGCAGTGACATAAGATCTCCGTAATCACAGTTTTTTTAATTATGCACACACCGGCGAACAAAATAAAAAAGGCGCTGATATGAGCGCCTTTTTTGCTGCCGCGACAGTTACTTCGTTACGTCCGCGCCAAACCATTTTTCCGACAGCGCCTTCATGGTGCCGTCTTTCTGCATCTGGTCAATGGCCTCGTTGATCGCTTTCAGCAAATCATTGTTGCCTTTACGCAGCGCCACGCCAGACTCCTGACGGGAGAACGCATCGCCAGCCACGGCCAGCGTATCGTTCGTTTTCTTCACCAGATCCAGCGCCGCCAGGCGGTCCACCAGAATGGCGTCGATACGGCCTACGCGCAGATCCTGATATTTGGTCGGGTCATCATCGTAGGTACGGATATCTACGCCCTGCACGTTCTTGCGCAGCCACTCTTCATAGTTGGTGCCCAGGCCTACGCCCACTTTTTTGTCTTTCAGATCCGCTGCGGATTTGATGCCGCTTTCATTGCCTTTTTTCACCAGCGCCTGGATACCGGAGACAGTATACGGCGTAGAGAAGTCATATTTTTTCTTACGCTCATCGGAGATGGTGACCTGGTTGATGACCACGTCGATCCGTTTTGAATCCAGCGACGCCAGCATGCCGTCCCATTTGGTCGGTTTCAGGTTCGCCTTAACGCCGAGATGCTTCGCCAGCGCTTCGGCGAACTCCACCTCAAAGCCGGTCAGCTTGCCGTCATCGCCCTGAAAGCTGAACGGCGGGTAAGTGCCTTCCAGGCCGACCAGCAGCGTGCCGCGCTCTTTAACTTTATTGAGCAGGTTTTCAGCGGCGAAGGTTTTTACGCTCATGCCTGCCACCAGCGCAACGGCCATAACACCCATCAGCGCCTGACGTCCTAAAAGTGCGAGTTTCATAGTTACCCCGAATAGTAAATTATGAATGTAGTGTAAGGTGCCGGAAACGAAGTTCAAGCACCTGTTAGCTACATGTTATTCATTTTTAATATATATCAGATCTGGCGCCAACCGCGATTTTTTGCACGACGTTAAAACGGGTTTGCGCCTGGAACTGGGCATATTTACGCAGGGCGATACGGTAGTTATTGGTACTGGTGGTCGGCAGCCAGGGCTCAAGGTTTTCGTCCATAAAGCCTTCGTCCAGCAGGTGACGGGAAATATTCAGCTCGCTCAGATGATTGCCCAGACGGCGCAGTCGCACGACATATTCGCGCACCGTGCCGTGGCTCATTTCGGTCTGGTCGAATAAAAATTGTTTAAAGCCGATAATATCGAAAAAGTCGCTCTGCTCTTTGCAGTGCAGATCGCCGCAGAACCGGCACAGCGCGACCCACTCTTTTTGCTCTTGCTGCCAGGCGGCTTCGTCAAGCAGCATATCGAGGCGTGAAATCGCAATTTTGTTCACTATCTCGCCGCGGCGCACCAGGGTGATGCGATCGAGCAATTTGTGACAATGGGCGCAATGGGTTTGGCTGTGTTTAAAGTCTTTTAAATAGCGGCTTAATGGCCGTCTTTTTGGTTGCTGCACCGTCATGATAACTCCTGGTTGTCAATGCATTGTGCGGCACTCTTCAGGGGCGTTAAACGCCAACCTATAACTTACCCAGCCTGGTGCGTAGGCGCTTAATGGCCTGGCTGTGCAACTGACTGACCCGTGATTCGCCAACGTCCAGGACCGCGCCAATCTCTTTGAGATTAAGCTCCTCCTGATAATAAAGCGTCAGCACCAGCTGTTCGCGCTCCGGTAAGGATTCAATCGCTTCCATTACCCGGTGGCGCAAATTACTTTCCATTAACTGGAATAACGGGTTTTCCTGTTGATTCTCGTCAGTAACTACTTCGATACTGTCGCCGTGCTCTTCCCGCCATTCGTCATAGGAGAAAAGCTGGCTATTATTGGTATCAAGCAGCATTTGACGATACTCTTCAACCGGAACGCCAAGACGCTGCGCGACTTCAGTTTCCGTCGCGTTTCGTCCCAGCTCTTGTTCAAGTTGCCCCAGCACATGCGCCACTTCGCGGGCGTTACGCCGGACGCTGCGCGGCACCCAGTCGCGGCTGCGCAGTTCATCCAGCATGGCCCCACGAATACGTTGCACTGCGTAAGTGGTAAATGCCGTTCCTTGCAGAGCGTCGTATCGGTCAACTGCATTCAGTAACCCGATTCCGCCCGCCTGTAGCAGATCGTCCAGTTCCACACTCGCCGGCAAACGCACCTGCAGGCGCAATGCTTCGTGACGCACTAGCGGTACATAACGCTGCCACAGCGAGTGTTTATCCATTACACCTTCAGCGGTATACAGTGAATTCACGATAAACAGCCCTGCGTTAATTGAGTTATCGGCATGATTATCCGATTCTGTAGCACTTTTAATCGGGTGAATAGTGGGTGAAATGGGGGGTTATTGCAGTAATAAAACCATCACGGGCGACAGCCAACGAAAAATGGCTCATTTTTATCAGGTCTTACGCGTGTTCAGAGCGACGCCTGAACATTCAGACCCATGCAATAAATGCCAGGGCATAACAATTTCTGTGTACTAGCGCGCGTTTTTAACGTAGCGCTAGTGAAAGCGGCGACGGTACAGTGGTATCTGACGAAGCGGTATAATCCACTCGTCAGATCATCAGACCAGATTAATGCGTCACGTCCTGCTTCAATTATTGCGGAATGAAGTAAAAGACTGTCTCCAGAACGCCTTCGGTATAATGTCTCATATAGAGTTTATAATCCGCACGCATTGAAAAAACGAGCTCCGGAAGTTTCCAGAAATCATCTACCCGATGATAGGCGCAAATAGCAAGCGCAGGATGATGGGTCGTAATGGTTTTTCTGGCCCCTTCCAGCGCAGCATATTCATGCCCTTCGATATCCATTTTTATGAAAGTCACCGGCTCATCAACGACACCATCAATTGTGTCGACGTAAATTTGTATGTCGCCGTTTTCATCCAGGTGAGACCAACTGCCAGAAGAGGTAAATGTTAAGGTCTCTTTTTTATTCGATACGCCACAGGCGTGGATTGTCACCCCGACAGTATCCTTAAAGGCGTGACGGATAGCCTCTATTTGCCCGGGTTCAGGCTCAAAAATATGAATGCTGCGATAATCCGGGCAGCAGCGAATGAACTGCCGTGATGTTTCGCCGTCGAAACTGCCTGCGTCAATAAATGTGCTTCCGGGTCTTAATTCGACAAAAGGCTCAAAATAGCTTTCCTGCGGACGGAAGCTGAAATACTCCATCACCGCCAGGTTTTCATTGAGCCTGAAATCGACCAGACGCTTAAATGTCTCGCGGGAAGTCTCATCCGCCAGACGAGCGAAGACCTGATGATACTTATCACTATGAGAGGCGTATTCCTCCCGGAAAGCAGGCGAAGGAACGAAGGCGCACTCCTGCAACGGGAAAGGGACGTTGTTCTTGAACGAGAAAAAATCGATAGTTTGCAGGCCCTTGCCTTGCAGTAAACGGTTGATGGTAACCGGACGACCATCGACAATTGCTGAGACAACAATGGCATTGTCAGGCACCGACGACAGCTTAACGACAGGCACGCCTGAGAATTCTGTAAGCCCGGTAAAATCATCAATCACGCCATCTACTTTAATATTTTCTAAGATGCTGGCAGCGTAAGGCGTGGTGCCAAAGACAAAACGCGGCGAATTTCCGCTCAGAAACGCCTCACAAAGTTGTTGAACTGGCCCGGTGTGCTCACTCGTCATAATCACCTCTGCTTACTTAATATAAAAGTCGACAGCGTCGACATCCAGAACCAGCACATCATCATACTGCGCAACATCGAGCCGCTCTGGAAAGAAATTATCAATAAAAATTGCCGGCCCCGTAACCGACAGGGATTTTTTCTCCCCCGCTTGCAGATGGATGATTTCATCAAATAACCGGCTTGAAATAGCAGCGTTTTCAAGCGAAGCCAGCGGCTCATATTCATGACGTGTCAACAGGAAAATACGTTTCCCCTCACTGCGGCTTTGATAAATAAACGCCATGACGACCGGGTTTGCCTGGCCGTTAATAATCAACGTGTCATCCAGATCGATATAAACGGACCGGTATGGCAACGTAGTATGGGCGCGGGTACGAATCGCCCGGTCAATATAATCCACATGCGGCGTTACCAGCGGCACAATATCTCTGTTCATGAAGTCATGCAGTGCCATAAGCGGTAAATTAACGCCGCGGGCCCGCTGCGCAACCATTGTCCCGGCAATGCGGCAGGATATTTCAAGCAGTTTCCATTCCTGCAAACTGTTCTGCTTTAGCTGGAAAAACCACGGGCCGCGCATTTTTAACCGCTTGTTGATCTGCTCAGCAATCGCCGTAATCTTCTCATCTGCCGTAACGCTTTCTGAGCGCATAGCAATACCCGCTCTGACACGTTCCCGTGTTCGCGGCCCAACCCAAATCAGTTTTCCATGGCGATCGGTAAAACAGTCGACGGTAATTTCTTTGCCGGGTAAGTATTCAACAATAAGCGGCATAGGGGTATTTTTGACCCGCTCTGCCAGCTCTGCCTGATTATGGGCTAACGCGACACCGTTTCCCCCCTGGCCGCAGTCAGGTTTTACAATCACTGGCCACTGTGCAGGCTGTTCGTCTTGCCCGTAACAGCGGGGAGCCCAGCTCTGGTCTTTGAAGAGTTCCCAGGTGAGACTTTTACGACGAGCAATGCGCGTCGTCTGCGCATCGCCATTGACCAGATAACAACCGAAACGCGCGACCAGCGGGGCCAGTTTTTCACACACCGTGTCATGGGTTGCAAAAATAACGTCTATTTGCTGGGTTGCCAGAAAATCGGTAAACCATGCGGCGAAATCGGCAGCGTCGATGTAAGGGGCATCGCCGACGTAATCATTAAAATGAAACCGGCCGTGATCTTCGCAGCTGGACAGGCCAATCAGCCGATTGACATGAACCGAATAGCGCAGCGCCTGAGCGATTTCACCGGCATTTTCAGCGCCACAAGGAAATACAAGTACATTAAGCTTTTTCATTTATTTACCTTGATTATTTATCGGCAATCACGTCCAGCACGCGTTGACACATCACCTTGAGATCGGCGATCTCATAGCGCTGATCGCAGGGCAAGGGGACCATATAGTTCACATAATCAGCTTCCACGCTTTTTTCTGAAACATGACTCAAGACTTCCTGCCAGTAACTGGCGACGAAGATCCCTTGTTCGATAAGACGCGGGCGTAACTTTTTACCCGTGAAATATAATGGGTAGCAAAATGGGCCGGCGATATCATCAGCACAGAAAGGTGATGCATTAATGGATGCCAGTTGTTGGCGTAAAAACATATAGTTCCGCTGCCGTACTGCTTTTATTTTTTGATAATTTACGGACAGCAGGAGCTTTTCAGTAAGCGCTGACATACCACTGGCTTCTATATCCTCTAATGCCGTTTCCGCATGCTGAAAATCCTCGTACCCAGCGCGAGTGCCATATTCATGCTGGAGCAAAAGATGGGTCATACGCGTAAAAGAGTCCCTGTCCTGAGAGGCAGGAAGCGGCATAGCGTCCTGAGTAACAAGCAGTCCACCATCCGCAACGCCAAAAAACTTTCGCGGGGAGTAGACGGTGGCAAAGACCGGCTCGGGAGCGTTATAAAAGGACTGCGAGTGATCGAAAATAATCCTCCCGGCCGGATATAAACGCATAAGCTTTTCTTTTTGCGGCTGGCAATGCCCCATATAGTCGACAAACAGCACGAAATCAGACTCGGCCAGCACCGCAGGCAACTGCGGGAAAAGGGCTTCATCAAGGGTGTACCAGGCAATCTCAACCCTGGCCGCTTTAACCGCCTCGATAACGCTTTGGCAAATTAACCGGGGGAGCCACAGGCGCTGCGGTTTTTTCTCCGTGAGCAGATGGTACAGGGCGCTGCGTGCCGAGCGATAGCCGCGGGCGGTCGGGTAATAATGCTGCTCTGACAGATTCAGCTCAAGGGGAAAGTAACCGCCAAAAGTTCCGGAATGCATGAGGCTCTCAATTAATGTAGGTAAAATGATTTAATGCCTGCTTCACCTGTTCCGGTTCACAAAACATTAAAACGTCAATAATTGATAACCACGGCACAAACTCCTGCTGCCCCTGGTAATACGTCATGTTTTCCGCCTGCAAAAAACGCAGCGTAATGCCCTGTTCAGCAAAGTTAGCGGTACTGTACAGATGCATTCCGCCGCTGGAGTTGACATAAACATCCGCGCCTGTGGCTTTGCAGATACCGATAACTTTGTTTTCCGCATTTTCATCACGGCAATAATCAAGTTGAGATGACCTGACAATTTTCTTTTCACTGTGCAGATAGGTAAAAATGCGGCTAATAGCATACTCACAACACGCGGTTATGCTGCGATCGTCGTGCTCCAGCACATCAGCGATCATCGGCATCACCTGCGCAAAGTAAGGCGCTTTGTTATAACTTTGCGTGAGCGTCTTAAGCAGCTTTTTAACATCGCGGCTGAAGGTAAGCTCGCCAATCCGCTTATGTACAGAAGCACCGGGAACAGGGAGAGTGAAACGTTGCGCAGCCCCGGCGGAAAGGATACTGTTGCGATTAATGTAGCCCTGTTTAATAAAGCAGGCATCGTCGTACAGTACAAAAATATCCGACTGATTTATCAGCTGGAAATAACCGATCCACGGAAAAAGATACGGCTGCATAATTGCAACGTTCATAACCTGTCTCCCCTGTGCATGGCTCAGGAAGCCTCATCCAGACTTACAGCAGAAAATTCCACAGGAGCCTTAATAATGGCGACAATTTTCTCCTGGGTAATAAAATCCAAATCAGGATAGATTGGCAAACAGAGTATCTCTTCGGCTACCTGGTTGGCCTGTGGCAGTGAGGTCAGCGATGAGCTCGGCAACCCCCGGTACATTGGGAAGTTGCTGATTAAAGGGTAGAAATAACGCCGGGTCATAATCCCGTGTTTTTTAAGCGTGTTATAGAGTTCATCGCGGCTTACCGGATAGGTGTTATCCACCCTAATCGGGAAATAAGCGCGGTTCCATTCAGTATCCTCCGGCACGGTAAGGACATGCACCCCAGGGATCTCCGCTAATAACGCCCGATAATGGTTGTCGAGCGCCGCTCTTTTTTCGAAAGCGCTATCAATGTACTGCAGCTGCAATAAGCCGAAAGCGGCCTGAACTTCATTCATCTTGCCGTTAATGCCTGCCGCAACCACGGTCGTCTCGCCAGCGAAGCCGAAGTTTTTCAGGTAATCGATGCGTTGTTTGGTCCGCTCGTTGTGGCATATGATCGCCCCGCCTTCGAACGTGTTGAAGACTTTCGTCGCGTGAAAACTTAATACCGAAAGATCGCCGTGGTTGAGGATACTGCTGCCCTGATGCTTAACACCGAACGCGTGTGCGGCATCATAAATTACCTTCAGGCCATAAATATCGGCGATCTTTTGAATTCGCTCGACATCGCAAGGGATCCCGTAGCAGTGAACCGGCATAATCGCGGTGGTATTGGGGGTAATTAACTCTTCAACGCGATCCGGATTGATGTTGTATGTCAGAGGATCAATATCTGCAAATACCGGTGTCAGACCATTCCACAGCAACGTATGCGAGGTGGCGACAAATGAATACGGTGTGGTAATCACCTCTCCTGTTACCCGCAATGCCTGTAGCGCGGTGAGCAGAGCCAGCGTCCCGTTGGCAAAAAGGCAAACGTGTTTTACGCCAAGGTAGCGCGCCAGTTCAGCCTCCAGCTGCTGGTGAAAACTGCCGCCGTTCGTCAGGTTTTTATTTTGCCAGATTTGCTCAAGGTAAGGGACGAACTCCTCCAGGGGCGGCAGCAATGGGCTGGTAACATAGATATTTTTCATGACGCACTCCTCTGTACACCATTATGAGTCTGGCCCTGCTAACGTATTGAACAGGGCTGACAAACGCTATTTTTCGACAGCAAATGGACGCGGAGCTTCACCGCGACAATAGATTTCCCAGGCCATTCGTAAGCCAGTTTCAAACGTTTCTGCAACGTTAAATCCGGCAGCGTGTTGGGTAGGAATTTTGCTGCGCATGCTGGCGCGAATTTGACTTAATTCCTCAGCGTGCTCAGCCCAGTACACAGCCTTAGCAAAATATTCAGACTCATCAAAAGCGACAAATTGCTCCAGCCCATAGGTATACATAATATCGAGGCCCTGACAGCCAGCGATTGTTTTACCCAGCAGTGATAAAGTCGGCACCCCCATCCACGCAGCATGGTTAGTTGTCGTGCCGCCGGTATAGGGGAATGCGTCGAGCATAATATCCACATGATGATGTTCGGCGAGGTAGTCGGCCATGGGCATTCTGGCACGCAGAATAAGCTGCGAGTCATTAACGCCGTGGCTTGCCATTTCCTCTTTCACCCATGCCATAATATCCGGGTCATCCATAAAACCAATCAGTAGTTTTGCCGAGGGTAAACGGACCAGAATAGAGGCCCAGAGCCTCAGCACCTGATTATTGAGTTTCTTGGGTCGGTTAAAACTGCCGAAGGTTATATAGCCATTTTTAAGCGCAGGCAGTGCGCTAACGTCCGGACTCTCTGCCCACGGCTCAAAGGTTTTCTCCATCGGCACATAAAGAATATTTTCGCTGAACTGCGCCTGAATATTGGGGACATGTTTTATCGTGTCCGGCAGGATACGATAATCTATCGTTTTCATACCGGTTGTGCCCGGATAGCCGATCCAGGTCATTTGTATGGGCGCAGGACGTAAGCCGAACATCGGCAACCGACAGTGGGTGGTATGCCCTGACAAATCGATAAGAATATCAATTTCATCGTCATAGATTTGCTGGGCCAGCTCAGGGTCGCTGATGCTGACAATATCGCGCCACAGGAAAGAAGATTTTTCCAGATAATCGGTGACATCGTCTCGGGTAGGACAAGCATGGTATCCCACGAGGTCAAAACGATCGCGGTTCATCGCATCCCAGAAAGGAATAAAGAAATTGCTAACCGGGTGGCGCACAAAGTCTCCGGAAATAAAGCCAACACGGAGTTTTCGGTTTGCTTCACGACTGCCCTTCCAGGTTTTCCTGACGCCGACTTTTTTCGCCCAGAGATCCACGTTATCGCCATAGATAAGATGTTCGTGATATAACTTTTCCGGTGAGGTCGCAGGGTCGTGCGTCAGTACAAAGAGATAATTACTGAAATAACCAAAATGGTTGTTAGAGAGATCGACCGCTTTTTTCAAATATCTTAACGCTTCGCCCATTTGCTGCTTTTCACTGAGCAGAGTGCCGAGGTTAGTCAGAAAATGACTATTATTGGGCTGCAGGCCAGCCGCTTTTTTTGCGCAGATCAGGCTGAAATCCGTGGTTCCGTAATCGCGATAGAGGCAGGCTAACAGATCCCATGATATTGCATGCGCAGGATCGTTACGGAGAATAGTGCGCACAACACGTCCGGCATAGAATGGGGTATCCGTCTTACTAAATAAATTAGCAACGTAATAATAAAAATCCCAGCTTGCGGCATGACTCGCCAGCAAACGACAAATACTTTGCTGTGCCTCTTTATAGGAGGCGGTGAGCAGATAGGTTTCAGTAATATTCACAAGAATCTGCACGTCATCCGGGCTGGCAGCCAACGCCTCTTCCAGTAAATGACGCACATCATTATTTTTACCATCACGCAATAACTGGTTTGCTTTTTGGGTAAGGGTGGCGATTTTCTCGCGCTGTGCTTTTGAAGGCGTTACCGGTTTCGTATCAACACCATCGTCTGTCAGCAAACCGCCAATTTCGGTGCTGCTTGAAAACAGTAAAAGTGACATGATGAGCTGTTTTAAGAGCGCGACATCACCGTATTTAAGGCACTGCTGAAACGCTTTTTTCCACGCACGCGAGCTACCGCAAAGCGCCCCTTTGTCGCGCAGCGTCAGCACCAGGCCTGCACTCGCGGCATCCGTGACAGTGACTCCGCCTTCAAGAAAAGCGATTTCCTCTGCGGTAAGCGCAATGGCCTCTCCCCAAAGGTTAAAACCGCGCTTTTTCTCATCACGGGCAACCGCAGCAAGCAGCCCGGGCACCGGCATAAGGGTGGCCGAGTTTTGTAGGTTATACGCGCAAGGGCCATAGCTGAACAGCAGCCCCTCCCGACGTCCGGCGAAAAGCGTTTCCAGCGCCGCCTGCACTTTTTCACGATGCGAATCGGGGTCTTCCGGCAGCAGGGTATTTTGAACGATTTGCTCAAAAGAGAGGCTGAACGGCCAGGCATCGCCAATCACATCCATTATGCTTAGGATCAGCGGGTCTTCCGAAGGGTAACACTGCCCTGCCCTGTTGACGTGGGCGTTGGCAATATCGCCACTCTCCGAAATAAAGCGTTTAAAGCAGCCTGCCCACTGCAACGCTTTAACCGCTCCAGCCGTGGGAAGCTCGCTTAGGGTCACCTCGCTGTCCGCGGGAATGAGCAGGCTAAAACGCTCGGCGCGATTAACGGCAAAATCAAGGTACTGTTGAGAAAGCAGTTTCCCCTTACCTGGAATAATCGCACCGTGCGCTTCGGCGACTTTTTCCCCATGCCACGCCGCCAGTTCACTTTGCGCATTCACATCGCCAACGTACTGAAAACCGAGTTCAGTGAGCTGCTGGTTGAAATCCACCAGGTAGACGGCATCGTTAAAGTTATGCACATAACGCAGCATAAATTCATTGTCCGCCGCCCCGGTCGCGGCATTGAGAACCGCGTTCTCTCTCCCTTTCTGGCCGGTAAGCTCCAGGTAAACCAGCATTGCCCGCGCCGAGCTCAGGGTTGCCTCTTCATCCGTCGCTTCTGCGCTATGGAGCGCGATCGCATCCTGCAGCGTTTTCGCGTCGCGGCTGCCGGGTAAACAGTTCCAGCGCAAGGCCACCACGCCCCTGGTCGCAAGGCAGCGTTTCGCAAACGAGAGCAGCGCCGCGCGTTCTGACTCAGGCAGCAGGCTGAAAATCCCGTTGATGATAATGTAATCGAACTCTCCGGGCTCGCTCTCAACGAGAACATCCAGCCCAAGGGCATACAGCGCCACGTTTTCCACGCCCAGCTGCTGGCGGCGCTGTTCGGCGTGCTCAATAGCCTGCGGTTCTAAATCGATCCCTATGCACTCGCTTTCAGGCCAGCTCAACGCATGAGTCAGCAATGTTTCGGCTTGTCCACATCCCAGTTCCAGAATGCGTGCACGGGCTGGCGCCGCGCCAGAAACGCCGTAAGTCGCCGACATAGCGCCGAGATGAGATACCATCCGGCGTGAAGAAATGTACATATCTTTCACAATAGAGATCCATTATCAGGAGATCAGGACACCTCTGGAACCGGGCAAATTGACTGACGCGCTGACCTGCACAGAAGGAGGACGCGTCACTTCACAAGCAAGGCGGAGAGGGATCCGCAACTGTGAGCATCGTAGCAGCGCAAAGGTCAATCGATGGCGGGAAAACCCTGTGGAATGGTGCTTTGTTTAGGTGATTGGCGAAGCAAAAATGGCAGGCTTTTTAAACAAAAAAACTATCGCCCGCGGGCGATAGTTCAGGTAATGGTCTGGCTTAAGATTAACGCAGCAGAGACAGAACGGTCTGCGGAACCTGGTTAGCCTGAGACAGTACAGAAGTACCAGCCTGCTGCAGAATCTGCGCGCGGCTCATGTTGGAAACTTCGGTCGCGTAGTCTGCATCCTGAATACGAGACTGCGCTGCGGACAGGTTAGTCACGGTGTTGTTCAGGTTAGAGATGGTGGATTCGAAACGGTTCTGAATCGCACCCAGGTCGGAACGCTGAGTATCAACAGCTTTCAGTGCAGCATCAACAGATGCCAGAACGCTGCTGGACAGAACGTCGAAACCAGCCTGCTGTACGCTACGAGTAGTCACAACGCTGTTGGTCGCGCCGTTAGAAGCAGTAGTCAGTTTGTTCCAGCCGGTGTTGCCGCTGATGGAGATACCGATGGTCTGGCCATCGTTAGCGCCAACCTGGATAGAGATAGTGGTTGCCGCAGTGCTGCCCAGGATGTTGATGCCGTTGAACTGAGTCTGGCTGGCAACACGGTTGATTTCCTGCAGACGCTGGTTAACTTCAGACTGGATGGAGTCGATGTCAGAACCAGAGTTGGTACCGTTCTGCGCCTGTACGGCCAGTTCACGGATACGCTGCAGGTTGTTGTTGATTTCGTTCAGAGAACCTTCAGCGGTCTGCGCGATGGAGATACCGTCGTTAGCGTTACGCGCAGCCTGAGTCAGGCCTTTGATGTTTGCGGTGAAACGGTTGGAGATTGCCTGACCAGCCGCATCATCTTTTGCGCTGTTGATACGCAGACCGGAGGACAGACGCTCGATAGCAGTGCCCAGGGCAGACTGAGATTTGTTCAGGTTGTTCTGAGTAGTCAGGGACAACAGGTTAGTATTGATAACTGCCATAATAGCTTTCCTTCAAAAATTGATTTAGGTTCGGTGCCTACCACTTACGGCGTCTCTCACCGTCAACAAGGGTATCGGCGCATCTTCAAAGGACTTTAGAAATAATCGTGAAAAAGTTTTAACTTACTGAAATTTAAGATATTAAAATAGTAAACCCCTCGCTACCTTCTATTTTCACCTTTATTTACCGGCAATAAAGCGGTGCGCAATCCGCCTATTTACCGCTAACTGCCTGCGCTTTTCTGTCGATTATTTTTTCGCTCAATGTGTAAACTTTTCTCAACTGGTGCCGATAGAGAGTCAAGTTCTATCCAAGACGCAAGGAATTCAGACATGGCTACTGTTGATACGAGTAATTTAGGGGTCGGCTCTGGCCTGCCATTGGCTTCGCTGTACGCTAACCTCGAAACGGCGGAAAATACCAAGCTGACGGCGATTTCGAACCAGAAAACCACCTATACCGCTCAGTTGAGCGCCTACGGTAAGTTACAAAGCGCGCTGACCAATCTGCAAACCGCGACCGCTGCCCTTGGTAAGACAGCGACATGGAACGCGACATCTGTTAGCAGCACCAATACCGCCTTTTCGGCGACAACATCCAGCGACGCGACCGTCGGCTCTTACACAGTGAATGTTGATCAGGTGGCGAAAGCCCAGGTGCTGATGTCCTCTAGCCTTAGCAGCAGCACAACGCAGCTTGGCGGAACGACGGCAGACGGCACCCGGAAACTGACCATTACCCAGCCCGGCACCAAAGATCCGTTGACCATTACCCTGTCGGATTCAGACACGACGTTAAACGGCATCGCCAGCGCGATTAATAAAGCGGGCGGTAACGTCGCGGCTACGGTTATCAAAGCAGATGATGGCGACTTCCGCCTGCTGTTAACCTCTAAATCCACCGGCACCAGCGGCGATATGACCGTAACGGTTACTGGCGACGACACGCTGCAGCAGAAAATCGGCCACGACAGCACCAGCAGCGCGTTAAGCATACAAACACCGTCACAGAATGCCCGCGTCTCAGTCAATGGCATTATGATTGAGCGCTCAAGCAACACGATTTCGGATGCCCTGACCGGCGTCACGTTGACGCTGAAATCAAAAAGCACCGCCGACGAAGCGTTAGATGTGACCCGCTCTACCGATTCGACGACGCAGGCCGTTAAAAACTGGGTTACCGCCTACAACTCGCTGCAATCCACCATTGCCAGCGTGACCAAATACGTGGCCGTCGACGCGGGCGCAGACAGTCAGTCAAACAGCAACGGCGCGCTGATTGGCGACAGCACCGTGCGCTCCGTGCAGGCGCAGCTTCGCGGGCAGCTGACAGAAGTTCAGTCGGGCGCCTACGCCATCATGGCCCAGTTTGGCATTACGCAAGATCCCGATGTGGGTGCTGATGGCTCCACGGGGAACCTGAAAATAGATGAGACCAAGCTGTCTGACGCGCTGACCAAAAACCCGGAGGCGGTGCAGGCCTATTTCATTGGTGACGGCAAAACCACCGGTCTTGCCACCTCAATGAATAATACGCTGACCAAGATGCTGAGCACCTCCACGGGTAGCGAAGGGGTTATCCAGAATGCGCAGGATGGCATCAACGCGACGATCAAAACGCTGGATAAACGTTATACCGCCATGCAGGCGACCATCGAAGCGACAATGGCGCGTTATAAGGCGCAGTTTACCGCGCTTGATAGTCTGGTGACCAAAATGAACAGTACCTCAACCTATTTAGCGCAACAGTTTAGTTCTTCGAGCAGTTAAGGATTTGATATGTATAGCCAAAGTGGTGCTCTTTCTTACCAAAAAGTTGGGCTGGAAAGCGCAGTGATGAGTGCAAGCCCACATCAGCTTATTGTCATGCTTTTTGACGGGGCACACAGTGCCCTTGTCCGTGCGCGCCTGTTCCTCGAACAAGGGGATCTTGTTGCAAAAGGCGAAGCGCTTTCCCGCGCGATTAGCATTATTGATAACGGACTTAAAGCAGGACTGGATATGGATGTTGAAGGGGATCTTTCCCAAAATCTGGCATCGCTTTATGACTATATGGTGCGCCGTTTGTTACTGGCAAATTTGCATAACGACGTAGAAGGCATCATCGAAGTCGAGGGATTGCTGAATAATATCGCCGACGCGTGGAAACAAATCGGCTCATCGGCTTCTACTCATCAGGACATGCGTTGATGACTAATTTCATCCCATCTCTTACCGACTGGCATGCGCTGCATGCTCTCAGCACTACCATGCTAAATCTCGCCCATTCAGGTAAATGGGATGAACTGATCGAACAGGAGGTGAATTATGTGCAGCTTGTCGAAAGCATCGCCCATAATCCCATCTCCCCTGGTAATAAACAGCAGACTCAGCAGGCGAAAGAACTGTTGAGCCTGGTGCTCTCCAACGAAGCCGAATTAAAGGTGCTGCTACAGCAGCGGATGGAAGAGCTGCGCGGCCTGATTGATCAAACGGGCAAGCAGCACTCGGTCACCGCCGCTTACGGCAATCTCTCCGGCAAGGTATTAATGCCAAATAATTTAAACCGGTAACCTCCATTTTTATGTTTCTCATCCATACTCCAGAAGTCAACGAAACGGCTTCTGGAGCAAGGACGATGAAAAACCCCACCTTATTGCAAGCATTTCACTGGTATTACCCTGACGGCGGAAAACTGTGGCCGGAACTCAGCGAGCGCGCCGCCAGCTTCAACGAGATGGGCATCAATATGGTCTGGCTGCCGCCAGCCAGTAAAGGCGCGTCGGGCGGATACTCGGTCGGCTACGACAGCTACGATCTGTTTGATCTTGGCGAGTTCGATCAAAAAGGATCGGTCGCGACAAAATATGGCGATAAAAGTCAGCTCCTGAGCGCCATCGACGCGCTGCAGAAGGCGGAGATCGCCGTCCTGCTTGACGTGGTGGTTAACCACAAAATGGGTGCCGACGAGAAAGAGGCGATACGCGTCAATCGGGTCGTGGAACATGACCGCACGCAGATTGATGAGGCGGTTATCGACTGCGAGGCCTGGACGCGCTACACCTTCCCTGCCCGTAACGGCCAGTACTCTAAGTTCATCTGGGATTTCAAATGCTTTAGCGGTATCGACCATATTGAAAACCCGGAAGAGGACGGCGTTTTCAAGATCGTTAATGATTACACCGGCGACGGCTGGAACGATCAGGTTGATGACGAGATGGGGAATTTCGATTACCTGATGGGCGCGAATATCGATTTTCGTAACCGGGCGGTGACCGAGGAGATCAAATATTGGGCGCGGTGGGTGATGGAACAAACCCACTGCGACGGCTTCCGGCTTGATGCGGTGAAACATATTCCCGCGTGGTTCTATAAAGCCTGGATTGACCATGTGCAGGAAGTCGCCCCGAAGCCGCTGTTCATCGTTGCGGAATACTGGTCTCACGATGTTGAAAAACTGCAGCAGTATCTGGCGCAGGTAGATGGCAAATCGATGCTGTTCGACGCCCCGCTGCATATGAAATTTCACGAGGCGTCCCAGCAGGGGCGCGACTACGATATGCGGGAAATCTTTACCGGCACGCTGGTAGAAGCCGACCCGTTCCATGCGGTAACGCTGGTGGCCAACCATGATACCCAGCCGCTGCAGGCGCTGGAAGCGCCGGTAGAGCCGTGGTTCAAGCCGCTGGCCTATGCGCTGATTCTGCTGCGGGAGAATGGCGTACCGTCGGTCTTTTACCCGGACCTGTTCGGCGCGAGCTATGAGGATACCGGCGGCGATGGTGAAACGTACCGTATTGATATGCCGGTTATCGATAAGCTGGACCTGCTGTTAATCGCCCGTCAACGCTTCGCCCACGGCGTGCAGACGCTGTGGTTCGATCATCCCAACTGCATTGCCTTTAGCCGCAGCGGCACGGAAGAAAACCCCGGATGCGTGGTGGTGATGTCCAACGGCGATGAGGGTGAAAAGCGGCTGACGCTCGGCGAGAATTACGCCAACAAACGCTGGCGCGATTTTCTGGGCAACCGCGACGAACAGGTGGTGACCGATGAAAACGGCGACGGCACATTCTCTTGCCACGGCGGCAGCGTCAGCGTTTGGGTAATCGAAGAGGCGCTCTGACAGCGCGCCGAGGGGCAGCCCTCAGCGCCTGGGTTAAAGTTTAGTACCGACCTGCTTCTTTTTCGCCAGCGCGTCGGCGCATTCCGCGGTCGGTTTATCCACCCGGCGAAGGGTCATGCCGTCATATTCCAGCGTCTGCCCTTCGCGCTCCAGTTGATAGCTGTCGCGCTGTTCGGTCACATTATAGTAATCATCGCCGCGCAGCGTCAGTTTGCCGGGTACGGCAATAACCCGCTGCCACTGGCGGCAGTCCAGCGTATCTCCTTCCGGCGTCACGATCAGGCTGGCAATAGCCTCCGGGCTGACCAGTTCGCTCTGCGGCCCCACCGACTGCCAGTTGCCCGCCAGAGAGGCCGGCGCCGGATGGCGGACCACTGACGCGTAATTATCAATCTGCGCGCAGCCGCTTAACAGCAGCGCCGCGCCGAAAATCAGTTGTTTTTTCATCATCTTTCCTGCTTAACATGACTCACTGAGTGTGGCACTAATCCCGCGCTGTCTCCAGAAAATCATGTTGTTGCAGAAATAAAAAAGCGCGGCGCGGCATAAAGTCCGCAACCGCGCCAGCGCGTAGTGATCAAATCCCTACACCTGCATATTCATCACGTCCTGATAGGCCGCCACCAGCTTGTTGCGCACCTGAATCCCCATCTGCAACGAGATGGAGGATTTCTGCAGGTCGGTCATCACATCATTTAATGCAACGCCCGGCTCGCCGAGGGTGAATTTTTCCGCCTGCGTGCGTGCCGCGTTTTGCGTATCGCTGATACGATCCAGCGCCGCGTGTAGCTGACCGGCGAAACTTACGCTCTGAGTAGTGTCAACGCTTTGATTTTTCGCCAGTCCTGCCGTTGCCTGCAGCTGGCTGACAACGCTTTCGATGCCCTGAATTGCCATGGATCTGTTCCCGGATGGTTTGATACCCGGAGAAGGTTACCAGTTCGTCAATAAGATAATGGCGGTAAATAACGATAAAAAACCAGGTTATTTGAGGCATAGAAAATTCCGAATCGTCAAATAATGGCAGGGCCATGTTAATGGACAAATGTCGAGTTTGCCGATCCGGGAGTCTGTTTTGCTTCACTACTCATATAACAACATTCACACTGAGTTACGAGGTGCGCAATGAGTGCGACTGCAACTGCTGCACCACAAAACAAATCTCAGGAGTGGATTAACCGCTTACGCGCGAACCCACGGATTCCGTTAATCGTTGCTGCCGCTGCGGCAGTTGCGGTCATCGTTGCCATGGTGCTGTGGGCGAAAAGCCCGGACTACCGCACCCTTTATAGCAACCTTTCCGATCAGGACGGCGGTGCGATTGTCACGCAGCTGACCCAGATGAATATCCCCTACCGCGTCACTGATACCGGCGGCGCGATTGAAGTGCCCGCAGAGAAAGTGCAGGAATTGCGCCTGCGCCTGGCGCAGCTTGGGCTGCCAAAAGGCGGCGCCGTCGGCTTTGAATTACTCGATCAGGAAAAGTTCGGCATCAGCCAGTTCAGCGAGCAGGTTAACTACCAGCGCGCGCTGGAAGGCGAACTGGCGCGCACCATTGAGACGCTCGGTCCGGTAAAAAGCGCCCGCGTGCATCTCGCCATGCCAAAACCGTCCCTGTTCGTGCGTGAACAAAAATCCCCGACCGCGTCGGTAACCGTAAACCTGCAGGCCGGACGGGCAATGGATGACGGCCAGATTGCCGCGGTCGTGCACCTGGTTTCCAGCGCGGTGGCGGGTCTGCCGCCGGGCAACGTCACCATTGTCGATCAGACCGGTCGCCTGCTTACCCAGTCCGGCACCGCCGGGCGCGATCTCAATGATGCGCAGCTGAAATACGCCGCCGACGTCGAAGGCCGCGTGCAGCGCCGTATCGAAGCCATTCTGGCGCCTATCGTCGGCAACGGCAACGTCCATGCCCAGGTCACCGCGCAGATCGATTTTGCCAGCAAAGAACAGACGGATGAGCAGTATCAGCCCAACGGCGACGCCTCCAGGGCGGTGCTGCGTTCGCGCCAGACGAATGAAAGCGAGCAGATTGGCGGCGCTTATCCCGGCGGCGTGCCCGGCGCGCTCTCTAATCAGCCTGCTCCGGCCAACGCGGCGCCGATTACCAACCCGCCTGCCAACCAGCAGAATCAGAATCAAAACCAGAACGCACAGCAGACTACGTCCACGGCGACTACGTCCGGGCCGCGGAATACCACGCGTAACGAAACGGCCAACTACGAAGTAGACCGTACCATCCGCCATACCAAAATGAACGTTGGCGACGTGGAGCGCCTCTCCGTTGCGGTGGTGGTCAATTACCGCACCCTGGCGGATGGCAAAACCGAAGCGCTGTCCGCAGAGCAGATCAAGCAGATTGAGGATCTGACCCGCGAAGCGATGGGCTATTCCGACAAGCGCGGCGACACCCTGAACGTGGTCAACTCCCCGTTCAACATGACCGACGATGTGGGCGGCCAGCTCCCGTTCTGGCAGCAGCAGGCCTTTATCGACCAGCTCATCTCTGCCGGCCGCTGGCTGCTGGTGCTGATTGTCGCCTGGCTCCTGTGGCGTAAAGCGGTGCGTCCGCAGCTGGTACGCCGCCAGGAAGAGGCGAAAGCCGTCAAAGAGGCGCAGGCCGCGCGCGCCGAAATTGAAGAGTCAGTGGAAGTTCGCCTGAGTAAAGACGAGCAGATCCAGCAGCGTCGTAGCAACCAGCGCCTTGGCGCGGAAGTGATGAGCCAGCGTATTCGTGAAATGTCAGACAACGATCCGCGCGTAGTGGCGCTGGTCATTCGCCAGTGGATGAGCAACGAACATGAGCAATAATTCAACCCTTACCGGCACCGATAAAAGCGTCATCCTGCTGATGACCATTGGCGAAGACCGCGCGGCAGAGGTATTTAAACACCTTTCCGCCCGTGAAGTTCAGCACCTGAGTACGGCGATGGCCAGCGTGCGGCAGATCTCCAATAAACAGCTGATGGAAGTGCTGCAGGAGTTCGAATCCGAGGCGGAACAGTTCGCGGCGCTCAATATCAACGCCAACGACTACCTGCGCACGGTGCTGGTCAAAGCGCTGGGCGAAGAGCGCGCCGCCAGCCTGCTGGAAGATATTCTGGAAACCCGCGATACCACCAGCGGCATCGAAACGCTCAACTTTATGGAGCCGCAAAGCGCCGCCGACCTTATCCGCGACGAGCACCCGCAGATCATCGCCACCATTCTTGTGCACCTCAAGCGCTCGCAGGCGGCCGATATTCTCGCCCTGTTCGACGAGCGTATGCGTCACGATGTGATGCTGCGTATCGCCACCTTCGGCGGCGTTCAGCCTGCCGCGCTGGCGGAACTGACCGAAGTGCTCAACAACCTGCTCGACGGCCAGAACCTCAAACGCAGCAAAATGGGCGGCGTAAGAACCGCGGCGGAAATTATCAACCTGATGAAAACGCAGCAGGAAGAGGCGGTCATTACCGCAGTGCGCGAATTCGACGGCGAGCTGGCGCAGAAAATTATCGACGAGATGTTCCTGTTCGAAAACCTGGTCGAAGTGGACGACCGCAGCATCCAGCGCCTGCTGCAGGAAGTGGACTCCGAATCCCTGCTTATCGCCCTCAAAGGGGCCGAAGCGCCGCTGCGCGACAAGTTCCTGCGCAACATGTCCCAGCGTGCGGCGGATATCCTGCGCGACGACCTTGCCAACCGTGGCCCGGTACGTCTGTCTCAGGTGGAGAACGAACAGAAAGCCATCCTGCTTATTGTTCGTCGTCTGGCGGAAACCGGCGAGATGGTAATTGGCAGCGGCGAGGATACCTATGTCTAACGAGCTGCCGTGGAAGGTCTGGAAACCCGATGACCTGGCCGTGCCGGTACCGGAGTTCGCCCCTGCTTTTAGCGCAAGCGCAGGCGAAGAGGACGACGAACAGCCGGAAGAGACCGTTTCCGCCGAGCAGCTGCGCCAGCAGCAGCTCGCGCAGCTACAAATGCAGGCTCACGAGGCTGGCTATAACGCGGGCCTTGCCGAAGGTCGACAGAAAGGCCAGGAGCAGGGTTACCAGGAAGGGCTGGCGCAGGGGCTGGAAAACGGCCTCAACCAGGCCCGTCAGCAGCAGGCGCCGCTGCATGCCCGCATGCAGCAGCTGGTCAGCGAATTTCAATATACCCTTGACGCCCTCGACAGCGTGATCGCCTCCCGCCTGATGCAGATGGCGCTGGAAGCCGCGCGCCAGGTGATCGGCCAGACGCCGTGCGTCGACAACACCGCCCTGATTAAACAGATTCAATTGCTGTTGCAGCAGGAGCCGCTGTTCAGCGGGAAACCGCAGTTGCGCGTTCACCCGGACGACCTGCAGCGGGTGGAAGAGATGCTGGGCGCGACCCTGAGCCTGCACGGCTGGCGGCTGCGCGGCGACCCGACCCTGCATCCGGGAGGCTGTAAAGTCTCCGCCGACGAAGGCGATCTCGACGCCAGCGTGGCGACGCGCTGGCAGGAACTGTGCCGCCTGGCGGCTCCGGGAGTCGTCTGATGACCGCCCGTCTCACCCGCTGGCTTACCTCGCTGGATAATTTTGAAACCCGTATGGCGCAGCTGCCGTCGGTGCGCCGCTATGGCCGCCTGACCCGCGCCACCGGCCTGGTGCTGGAAGCGACGGGCCTGCAACTGCCGCTGGGGGCCACCTGCGTGATTGAGCGTCAGGACGGTCACGAAACCCGCGAAGTAGAGAGCGAAGTGGTGGGCTTTAACGGCCAGCGCCTGTTCCTGATGCCTCTCGAAGAGGTGGAAGGCATTCTCCCCGGCGCGCGGGTGTACGCCAAAAATCTGACGGGAGACGGTTTGCAAAGCGGCAAACAGCTTCCCCTCGGCCCTGCCCTGCTGGGCCGCGTTCTGGACGGGGGCGGCAAACCGCTCGACGGCCTGCCCGCCCCGGATACCGGGGAAACCGGCGCGCTGATAACCCAGCCCTTCAACCCGCTGCAGCGCACGCCGATTGAGCATGTGCTGGACACCGGCGTGCGCGCCATTAACGCTCTGCTTACCGTCGGGCGCGGCCAGCGTATGGGGCTGTTCGCCGGCTCCGGCGTGGGTAAAAGCGTCCTGCTGGGCATGATGGCCCGATACACCCAGGCGGATGTTATCGTCGTCGGGCTTATCGGCGAGCGTGGCCGCGAAGTTAAAGATTTTATCGAGAATATTCTCGGCGCCGACGGACGCGCGCGCTCGGTGGTGATCGCCGCCCCGGCGGACGTCTCGCCGCTGTTGCGTATGCAGGGAGCGGCTTACGCCACGCGCATCGCCGAAGATTTCCGCGATCGCGGCCAGCATGTGCTGCTGATCATGGACTCCCTGACCCGCTACGCCATGGCGCAGCGTGAAATCGCGCTGGCTATCGGCGAGCCGCCCGCCACCAAAGGCTACCCGCCTTCTGTGTTCGCCAAGCTGCCTGCGCTGGTCGAGCGCGCCGGTAATGGCATCAGCGGCGGCGGATCTATCACCGCCTTTTATACGGTGCTTACCGAAGGGGACGACCAGCAGGATCCGATAGCCGACTCGGCGCGAGCGATCCTCGACGGCCATATCGTGCTGTCGCGGCGGCTGGCGGAGGCCGGGCACTATCCGGCTATTGATATTGAAGCCTCTATCAGCCGCGCCATGACGGCGCTGATCACAGAACACCATTACGCCAGAGTCAGAAACTTCAAGCAATTGCTGTCGAGCTTCCAGCGCAACCGCGACCTGGTAAGCGTTGGGGCCTATGCCCGTGGGAGCGACCCGATGCTGGATAAAGCCATCGCGTTGTGGCCGCAGCTTGAAGCCTTTTTACAGCAGGGCATTTTTGAACGCGCCGGATGGGAAGATTCCATGCAGGCGCTCGAACTTATCTTCCCTAACGTCTGAGAAGTGGGAGGGCAACTGCCATGACGCAAAACAGCGCATTAACCACGCTAAAGGATTTGGCAGCGAAAGAGGTAGACGACGCCGCTCTGAAATTAGGCGAGATGCGTCGCGGCTGCCAGCAGGCCGAAGAGCAGTTAAAAATGCTGATGGACTACCAGCATGAATATCGCAATAACCTGAACAGCGATATGAGCCAGGGTATCGGCGCACAACGCTGGCAGAACTACCAGCAGTTTATTCAGACGCTGGAAAAGGCAATCGAACAGCACCGCCAGCAGCTAATGCAGTGGAACCAGAAAGTGGACACCGCGCTTAACTGCTGGCGTGAGAAAAAGCAGCGTCTGCAGGCATGGCAGACCTTGCAGGAGAGACAAAACGCCGCGGCGTTACTGGCGGAAAACCGTCTCGATCAAAAGAAAATGGATGAGTTCGCCCAGCGCGCGTCCCTGAGGAAAACAGAATGATCACCTTGCAAAAATTGCTTACGACGGATGTGGATGCCAGCGCCCCGGCGCAAACGGGCAAAAACCGCCGATTCGGCGCAGGATTTTCTTGCCCTGCTGGCGGGCGCGCTGGGTGAGAATGCCGTCACGGCGAACGGCGAAGCGCCGCTCTCGCTGGCGGATCTGCAGGACGCCAGCGGCAAAGCGCTGAAAAACCTGCGCGCCCTCGCCCCAGACGACGCACAGACGCCAGCGCAAAAGCTGGCTGACCTGCTGGCGCGCCAGTCGGGGGAAAGCGATACTGCCCCAGGCCTGAACAGTACGCCTCTGCAAACCCTGTTATCGGGCCTGACGCCCCTCACCCCGGAAATAAAAAACGGGATGCTGGCGGCGCTGGATAAGCAGGATACCTACGACGAAACCAGCACCGAGAGCGAAGCGCTGGCAGGGCTGAGCGCATTAATGGCCATGCTGCCTCATCAGCAGGCGGCGCAGCTTGCGCCGGGCAACGCCGCGCCCGCCGCCTCTTCTGTTGCCGGTGTGGCAGGGGCTGCCACCCGTGCGCAGACCCCGCACGATATCGCCAGCCTGACGCCCGCGGCCGCGCAAAAAACAGACGCCATGACGCCCGCGTTGAATGACGCCCAGAGCGCGCCGTTCATCAGTCAGCTTGCCGCGCGTCAGGACAGCGACAATGCGGCGCAAACGGTAAACACTACCCTGAGCGCCGCGCCGGTTATCAGCAACGCTTCGGCTGCTCAGGCCAGCGCGCCGGTTGCCGCCGCCGCGATCAGCGCGCCTCTCGGCAGCCAGGAGTGGCAGCAGTCGTTAAGCCAGCACGTCACGCTCTTTACCCGTCAGGGACAGCAGAGCGCGGAGTTGCATCTCCACCCGGAAGATCTGGGCCAGGTGCAAATCTCCCTCAAGATTGACGACAACATGGCGCAGCTGCAGATGGTTTCGCCGCACAGCCACGTTCGTCAGGCGCTGGAAGCGGCGCTGCCGGTACTGCGCAACTCTCTTGCCGAAAGCGGCATTCAGCTTGGCCAGAGCAACATCAGTAGCGAAAGCTTCGCCGGGCAGCAAAACGCCTCCTCCCAGCAGCAGCACGCCTCCCGCTCGGGCGGCAACGGCCAAAACAGCCATGATGACGACGAGCCGCTGCTGGCCCCTGCAAGCCTGCAATCCCTGAGCCGGGGCGATGGCGCGGTCGACATCTTTGCCTAAACGCCAGAGGTAGCATGATTATTCCCGTCTTTTCCGCCCTTTGACGGGCGCAGGACACGGGATAATCAGCCTATAAGTCGTACCTAACAGGAAGACCGTATCAGATGACTGACACCGCCATTACAAAAAAACGCAAGCGCTCTATCTGGATCCCGCTACTGGTGTTAATCACCCTCGCCGCCTGCGCTACCGCGGGTTACAGCTACTGGCGCATGCAGCAGCACCCGGCTGGCGATGCGAAAGCCGAAGCCGAAGCGCCGCCTCCGCCGCCCGCGCCGGTCTTCTTTGCGCTCGATACCTTTACCGTCAACCTGGGCGATGCCGATCGCGTGCTTTATATCGGCATTACGCTGCGCCTGAAAGATGACGCCACGCGTGCCAGACTGAGTGAATACCTGCCGGAAGTGCGCAGCCGTTTACTGCTGCTGTTCTCACGCCAGGATGCCTCTGCGCTCGCAACTGACGAAGGTAAGCAGAAGCTTGCTGCGGCGATCAAAGAGGTTATCGCGACACCGTTAGTGGTCGGCCAGCCGAAGCAGGAAGTCACTGACGTTCTTTATACAGCTTTCATTCTGCGGTAAAGACATGGGCGATAGCATTCTTTCACAAGCCGAAATCGATGCGCTGCTTAACGGCGACAGCGAAACCAGCGACGATCCGAAGCCTGGAACGGGCGGCGACAGCGACATTCGTCCTTATGACCCCAATACCCAGCGCCGCGTGGTTCGCGAGCGTCTGCAGGCGCTGGAGATCATCAATGAGCGTTTTGCCCGCCAGTTTCGTATGGGGCTGTTTAACCTGCTGCGTCGCAGCCCGGACATTACCGTCGGGGCGATTCGCATTCAGCCTTACCATGAATTTGCGCGCAACCTGCCGGTGCCGACTAACTTAAACCTGATCCATCTGAAACCGCTGCGCGGTACAGGGCTGTTCGTCTTCTCGCCAAGCCTGGTATTTATCGCGGTAGACAACCTGTTCGGCGGCGACGGTCGTTTCCCGACCAAAGTGGAAGGCCGCGAGTTCACCCATACCGAACAGCGGGTTATCAACCGGATGCTGAAACTGGCGCTGGAAGGCTACAGCGACGCGTGGAAGGCGATTCATCCGTTGGACGTCGAATATGTGCGTTCGGAGATGCAGGTTAAATTTACCAATATCACCACTTCGCCTAACGACATTGTGGTGAATACGCCGTTTCACGTTGAGATTGGCAACCTGACGGGCGAATTTAATATCTGCCTGCCCTTCAGCATGATTGAGCCGCTGCGCGAAGTGCTGGTTAACCCGCCGCTGGAGAACTCCCGCAGCGAGGACCAGAACTGGCGCGATAACCTGGTACGCCAGGTGCAGCACTCGGAGCTGGAGCTGATTGCTAACTTTGCCGATATTTCCCTGCGCCTGTCGCAGATTCTTAAGCTTAAGCCCGGCGATGTGCTGCCGATCGAAAAACCCGATCGCATCATCGCCCATGTGGACGGAGTGCCTGTACTCACCAGCCAGTATGGCACGCTAAATGGTCAGTACGCCCTGCGTGTCGAGCATTTGATAAACCCGATTTTGAATTCGCTGAATGAGGAACAGCCCAAATGAGTGATATGAACAATCCGTCCGATGAAAACAGTAGCGCAATGGACGATCTGTGGGCTGACGCGTTAAACGAACAGAAAAACACCTCCGGCAAGAGCGCGGCCGACGCCGTGTTCCAGCAGTTAGGCGGTGGTGATGTCAGCGGCAGCCTGCAGGATATCGATCTGATTATGGATATTCCGGTCAAGCTGACGGTTGAGCTGGGGCGTACCCGGATGACCATCAAAGAGCTGCTGCGCCTGACGCAAGGCTCGGTGGTGGCCCTTGACGGCCTGGCGGGCGAACCGCTGGATATCCTGATCAACGGTTATCTTATCGCGCAGGGGGAAGTGGTGGTGGTTGCCGACAAATACGGCGTGCGTATTACCGACATCATCACGCCGTCTGAACGTATGCGTCGCCTGAGCCGCTGAGCCTGATAATGAAAACCCAGGCTACCGTCAGTCAGCCCTCCGCTGTACCAGGTTCGCCGCTGTTACAGGTCAGCGGCGCGCTGGCGCTGATTATCGCGGTGATTTTCATCGCCGCCTGGCTGGCAAAACGAATGGGCTTTGCCGGGAAAAATGCGCAGGCACGGGGCCTGAAAGTCAGCGCCAGCGTCAGCGTTGGCCCGCGCGAGCGGGTGGTGATTGTCGATGTTGACGATGCGCGGCTGGTGGTTGGCGTGACGCCCTCCCAGATTAACCTGCTGCACACGCTTCCTCCGGCGCCTGTCGCCAGTGAAGAAGCGAATGAGAAGACCCCGGACTTCCAGTCCGTGATGAAGACTTTGCTTAAGCGTTCCGGGAGATCCTGATGCGCCGTTTGTTCCCTTTCGCGCTGGCCGCATTATGGCTGGTTGCCCCCGCCGCATTCGCGCAGCTTCCGGGGCTGGTCAGCCAGCCGCTGCCCGGCGGCGGTCAAAACTGGTCGCTGCCGGTACAGACGCTGGTTTTTATCACTTCGCTGACCTTCCTGCCGGCGATTTTGCTGATGATGACCAGCTTTACCCGCATCATCATCGTCTTCGGCCTGTTGCGTAACGCGCTGGGCACGCCCTCCGCGCCGCCAAACCAGGTGCTGCTGGGGCTGGCGCTGTTTCTGACCTTTTTTATTATGTCGCCCACCCTCGATAAAATTTATACCGACGCGTATCAGCCGTTCAGCGAAAACAAAATTTCAATAGACGTGGCGCTGGAGCGCGGCGCGCAGCCGCTGCGGGAATTTATGCTGCGTCAGACCCGTGAAGCCGACCTGGCGCTGTTCGCCCGGCTGGCCAACAGCCCGCCGTTGCAGGGGCCGGAAGCGGTGCCGATGCGCATTTTGCTGCCCGCGTATGTTACCAGCGAGCTGAAAACCGCTTTTCAGATTGGCTTTTCGATTTTCATTCCGTTCTTAATAATCGACCTCGTGATCGCCAGCGTCCTGATGGCGCTCGGGATGATGATGGTGCCCCCGGCGACCATCGCCCTGCCCTTTAAGCTGATGCTGTTTGTGCTGGTAGACGGCTGGCAGCTGCTGGTCGGTTCGCTGGCCCAGAGCTTTTACAGTTAGGAGTGAAAGATGTCACCTGAATCGGTCATGATGATGGGGACAGAGGCGATGAAAGTCGCTCTTGCCCTCGCCGCTCCGCTGCTGCTGGTTGCGCTGATCACCGGTTTAATTATCAGTGTCCTGCAGGCGGCGACCCAGATAAACGAAATGACCCTGTCGTTTATTCCCAAAATTATCGCTGTGTTTGTGACCATTATTATCGCCGGCCCGTGGATGCTCAATCTGCTGCTGGACTATATGCGCACGTTATTTAATAACCTGCCGTATATCATCGGGTAAGTTTGATGCTGCAGGTCACCAGCGATCAATGGCTGCACTGGCTTAGCCTCTATTTCTGGCCGCTTCTGCGGATTATGGCGCTGATTATGACCGCGCCGATCCTCAGCGAGCGGAGCGTGCCGCGTCGGGTACGCGTCGGTCTGGGGGTCCTCATCACTTTCGTGGTCGCCCCTTCTCTACCGGTTACGGAAGCGACCCTGTTTTCCGCAAGCGGCCTGTGGCTGGCACTGCAGCAGATGCTTATTGGCGTGGCCATCGGCTTTACCATGCAGTTTGCGTTTGCCACTATCCGTTACGCGGGCGAATTGATAGGCCTGCAAATGGGCCTCTCTTTCGCCACCTTTGTCGATCCGGGCAGCCACTTAAACATGCCGGTTGTCGCCCGGTTTATGGATATGCTGGCGATGCTGCTGTTCCTCTCATTTAACGGCCATCTGTGGCTTATTTCGCTGCTGGTGGACTCTTTTCATACCTTACCCATCGGCGGCGATCCGGTTAACAGCAATGCGTTTATGGCGCTAACCCGCGCGGCGGGAACAATCTTCCTGAACGGCGTCATGCTGGCGTTACCCATTATGACGCTGCTGCTTACCATCAACCTGGCCATGGGCTTACTGAACCGTATGTCGCCGCAGTTTTCCCTGTTCGTCATAGGTTTTCCGATTACTTTGACAGTAGGTATTTTGTTGATGGTGGCGATGATGCCGTTAATCGCGCCATTTACTGAGCATTTATTTGGTGAAATTTTCAATCTGTTAGCCGAAATTCTTAGCGAAATACCGCAGAAATAATAACCCCTTCGCTTGCTGTGGTTTATGTAAGGATATTCCTAAAAGCTATTTGACGAAACATCTCTCAGCATATAGCCGACGCGGGCTAATTGTTTTTAACCCCCTCACATCTCATAACATTTACTTTACTTTAAGATGATTCCTGGCAAATTATATCTTACTTTACGGGATAGTGGTTTCGCCTGAGGTCGTCATTATGCTCATTGTTTATTACTTTTTGCCTGGTGGTTCGCTGACCTCTGGCGAGGGTGAATTATCGTTATGCATTGAGTGAGGGTATGCCATGTCAACGATTATTATGGATTTATGCAGTTATACCCGCCTGGGATTAACAGGATATCTGGCAAGCAGGGGAGTAAAAAAGCGCGATATCAACGATGTGGAGACTACTGTACAACTTGAGTCAGCCTGCGAAGCATTGCAGCCCACGGTGGTGTTTATTAATGAGGACTGCTTCATCCACGATGCCAGTAGCAGCGAGCATATCAAGCAAATCATTAATCAGCATCCTCAAACGCTTTTCCTGGTATTTATGGCGATAGCAAATATCCATTTTGATGAGTATTTGCTGGTGAGAAAGAATTTACTGATCAGTTCGAAATCGATTACACCAGAGTCTCTCGACGTTATATTAGCAGATTATCTCAGCAAGCAGAAAAAGAGCATTGGACAGATTAACCTCCCAACACTTTCATTAAGCCGTACTGAATCCAGCATGCTTAAAATGTGGATGTCCGGGCAGGATACGATCCAGATTTCCGATCGGATGAAAATTAAAGCCAAAACCGTATCGTCACATAAGGGTAATATTAAAAGGAAAATCAAAACGCATAATAAACAGGTTATTTACCATGTTGTCCGGCTGACCGATAACGTCACCAGCGGCATTTTTGTCAATATGCGCTAAATGGTGTGTATCACCCTCCTTCCCGGAGGGCGACCCATTATTCTACCCGTTCAACAAAAACGCCGTCCGGGTGATCTTTTTCATTAAAGAACCAGATGCCGAGCGGGTAATCATCCAGCGAAACAAGGTACATTGTCCCTTCACTGAACTCCTCTATCGCCAGTACCACACCCGGGCGGCGCGGGCCACCGTCCGTCTTAACTGTCACCCGATCGTTAACATTCATAACCATCCTCCTGTTTCATTTGTGCCAGTGTAGAACAATTCTCAACAACTGGCAGCGTCCTGCCGTTTAGCTGGCTATTTTTTCTACCGACTATACTTACAGGGCGGAACTGGCAATGAGGTAATGGCCATGACAACGGTGAAACAGCACGGCAATGCCGCCCATGATGCGCTCAGCGTTGATGTTGACGCGCTACTGGCGGCCATTAATGAGATTTGTGAAAGCGAGGTCCATCGTCTGCCTGACGGCGACGGCCAGCGCGTCAGCGTAGACGGACGGGATTACCACACCTGGCGGGAGCTGGCGCAGGCGTTCGAACTGGATATTCATGATTTCAGCGCGACGGAAGCGAACCGCTAAAGAAAAATCCCGGCCAGGGAAGGCCGGGATAAACTTGCTAGCGCAAGAAGCACTTGAAAATTCGTTACACCAGGAAATCTGATGCAGGACGGCACTCTATCTGCAAACAAATTGCATGACAAGAAGATATTACTCAACTGAATAATTCAAACTTATAACATTTACAGCATGGATAATTACGTAAGCCTGATGCCATGCGCCCTGAGAGAGAACGTTCCCGAAAACGTCCACACGAAACGGGAAACTATTTGGGAATTGTCTTATCAGTCAATAGCCTGCTAAAAGGAATCGCTATGCCCAATCTTGATGATCCGCTACTGGTTTTTTCCGATGTTGACGGCACCATTCAGGACAGCCACACCGGCGAATGGCAGCCGGTAGAACAGTGGCTCGCCCGGTTGAGACAGCATCATGTCCCGCTGATCCTCTGCAGCAGCAAAACCGCCGCTGAGATGCAGGCGGTACAGAAAGCGCTCGGGCTGGAAGGGCAGCCTTTTATTGCCGAAAACGGCGCGGTCATTCAACTTGATACCCAGTGGCATGACCATCCGAACTTCCCACGCCTCTTTTCCGGCTCACCGCACGCTGAGATCGCCCAGGTCCTCTCGCAGCTGCGCAAGCGGGACGGCTATAAATTCACGACCTTTAGCGAGCTGGATGAGCAGGCGCTTGCCGATATCACCGGCCTTCCCCCGGCTCAGGCGGCGCTGGCACGCCTGCAGGAAGCCTCGGAAACGCTTATCTGGCGCGACAGCGATGAGCAGATGGCCGCTTTCGACGCCACCCTGGCCGGGCTTGGCCTGCGCTTTGTGCAGGGCGCCCGCTTCTGGCATGTGCTGGACGAGCGCGGCGGTAAAGATCAGGCGGTCACCTGGCTTGTTCGTCAGTATCAGCAGTACAGCGGTCATGCGCCGTTTACCGTTGGGCTGGGAGATGGCCCCAACGATGCGCCGCTGCTGGATGCGGTGGATTATGCCATCGTGGTCAAAGGGCTTAATCGTGACGGTATCCGGCTGCGCCAGGACACGCCGGATCGCGTTTATCACAGCACGCAGGAAGGGGCCGCAGGCTGGCGTGAAGGCATGAATCAGCTGTTCGGCATTGATGACGTATCATCCGAACAAACTTGATTACGGCCACGACGCTTAGCGGTATACAGGCGGCCATCGGCAACGGATTGCAGATAGTCGAACGCGTAACTGCCGCTCTCGTCAGAGCAGCTCACCCCCAGCGAGGCGCTGATACGCAGGCTTTTGCCTTTGCGTACCAGAATCTCCTTACCGGCAATGCGCTGGCGCATTTTTTCCGCCACCTGCTCTGCTTCGGCCAGCGTCGCCCCCGGCAGCAGGATGCAAAACTCCTCCCCGCCTACCCGTCCGGCGACATCCTGCGCGCGAATCGATTTGCTAATAAGCCCCGCCGCATGGCCAAGGACGCGATCCCCGGCCTGATGGCCAAAGCGATCGTTAATGCTCTTGAAGTGGTCAAGATCGAGCTGAATCACCGAAAACGGTTCTTTCCGCGCCCCATACTCCGCGGTGAGCAGGCTCGCCCTTTCAAAGAGCGCGCCGCGATTCAACAGCCGGGTTAAAGGGTCGAACCAGGCCTGCCACTGTAATGTCTTTTGCAGGCTGAGCATATTGCTCACCATCCGTCGAATAACGGCCCACGAGACCAGCAGCATCGTGGTAAAGAGCAGCCACAGTATTCCCAGCGCGATACTGATGCTGCCAAAATCGCCGCGTATCCCTTCCCGCAGGGTCTGGATGCGCACCAGCGCCCCGTCAAAGTGGCGCAGCTTTTCCCAGTTGATGTAGCGGGTGCCCATCCGCAGGCCGCCCGCGGCGCTATTGCGGATTGCGCGCTGTAGCGAAGCCTTCTGCTCCGGGGTAAAGGTCTGGCTTTCCACGCCTGGCGGCGTGGAGCGGGTCAGGAGCGCAAAATGCGCGTCATAGAGCTGATATTCGCCGCTGTCGTCCTGTTGGCGCGTCTCGACCAGCCGTTCATACAGCGTATCGACAGCGAAGCTCATGGTCAGTACACCGTACCAGTAGCGTTGATAATCCAGCGGCACGCTTGCCGTGACCAGCGCGTCGCCATTAACGCTTTCACTAAACCAGCGTACGCCCCTGGCACGATTCTGCCGCTCGCTCTGGCTGGTAAACCACGGCCGGGCCAGCATACGGTTATAACGATGAATAATCTCTTCGCTCTCTTGCGCCGCGACCGTGGACATATAAAAGCCAGCGCGTGAGACATAAGCAGCGCGACGGGGTACTACCGCCGAGCTTTCGGAAAGGCGAAACAGATAGCCCAGCTCAAGCGCGGCGGCGAGCTCATTATGCAGAAGGGGGATATCGCGATTGAGGCCGGGCGTGGCGCTGACAAGGGCGTCTGAAACACCATAGAGCGGCAGCGTTCGCCGGGTATCGCGGATAATGCGCCAGTACGGCTGGGCGCGATCGTCTTCAAACTCACCCTGCACGCTATGCAGTACCGCGAGGCCCAGCGGCGTGCGCAGCGCCTCCTGCATGCCGTTACGAAAAAAGAGCAGGCGATCAACGCTGACCTGCAACTGGCGGTCAACCACGTTGGCGACATTGTTCAGCGCGTTGCGCTGGCTGGCGACCCACGCCCCTTCCATCACGCGCACTTCGCGCCATGTAAGCACCGTAGAGCAGATCAACACTACAATAAAACAGAGGTTAACAATCCTGGCCGGATTGAACCTGGTTTTGAAAAATGCACGCCGCAGCGGACTTTTAACGACTTCGTCCTCTCGCACATTTACTCCCTGACGTCATGCAATGCTTTACGCAAAAGAAATCCAATGGCCGCTGGCCTGTAAAAGAAAACGCCCGGCCATGCCGGGCGTTTCGCTATGCTTCGTCGTGAACCCTGCGCCCTTCACCGGGCATCAGTTCATCTTCACGAAAAGCCTCGCGCTTGACGCCGTAGCCGTCGTACCACCGACACTCTATCATGCCACTGGCATAACCGGTCACGATCATACGCGGGCCGCCGCATTTTGGCTTAACTTCATCGCTGACCAAAAAGACCATCGTTGCCTCCGGTATCAGGGTGAAACGTTTTCAACTTAGTCGAAAATTTGACCTTTTGCATAATGGCAGCGCGCTATTTTAGTGGTCAGCGCCCCGCAGACGGGAAATGCCTTTCACGACGGCCAGCACCACCGCGCCAATAATAAAGCCCAGCACCAGATTTGAAAGCATCGGGATTATCGCCTGCAGCAGCGCATTCTGTTCACCGGCGAAATGCTCAATGGCGTGATGGACCGGCGCAATGCCGTGCACAACGATGCCGCCGCCAACCAGAAACATCGCCAGCGTTCCCACCACCGACAGGATTTTCATCAGCCACGGGGCGATAAACAGCAGCCCTTTACCGGCACCCTGCGCCACCGCGCCCTGCTTTTCCGCCAGCCAGTAACCGATGTCGTCAAGCTTGACGATAAGCCCCACCAGACCATAGACGCCGATAGTGACCAGCACCGCGATCCCCGCCAGCACGGCCACCTGGTTAAGCAGCGGCGCTTCGGCGACGATGCCAAGCGTAATGGCGACGATTTCCGCAGACAAAATAAAATCGGTGCGGATAGCGCCTTTAACTTTATCCCGCTCAAGCTGTTTCGGATCTTGGCTGGCGAGCGCCTCCAGACGCTGCTGGCGCGCTTCCGGCGTCTCTTTGTGTTTACGCGCCTGCAGGCTGTGCAGCACCTTCTCAACGCCTTCAAAACACAAAAATGCCCCGCCGACCATCAACAGCGGCGTTACTGCCCAGGGGATAAAGGCGCTAATCAGCAACGCCAGCGGCACCAGGATAACTTTATTGAGCAGCGATCCTTTTGCCACGCTCCAGACTACCGGCAACTCTCTGTTTGCCCTGACGCCGGTCACCTGCTGGGCGTTTAACGAGAGATCGTCTCCCAGCACGCCCGCGGTCTTTTTCGCCGCCAGTTTGCCCATCACAGAGATATCGTCAAGCAGCGTGGCGATATCGTCCAGTAAGGTTAATAAGCTACTTCCTGCCAAAGTCTTCTTCCTTTTATTGTCAAGTTTTTGTTAATGCAGCCGTCTAAGTATGATGTAAAAAATCGCTGGCGAAAATATTCACCTCATAGTCAACAAAAATTTAACATATAAAACAAAATTAACCGCTCGCCAGCCAGAAAGTTTTCCCGTTAACTATGAGCGACCTTTTTATTTCGCAGTGAGGGAGTATGCGTTTCAGGCAAGTTTTACCGCTTATCGGCGCGCTTTTCGCGCTCTATATTATTTGGGGTTCCACCTATTTCGTTATCCGCATCGGAGTTGAGAGCTGGCCGCCACTGCTGATGGCTGGCGTGCGTTTTCTCTCTGCTGGCGTGCTATTGCTGGCTTTTTTACTACTGACGGGACACAAACTCCCCTCGCTTCGCCCGTTGCTTAACGCAGCGCTGATTGGCGTGCTGCTGCTGGCGATAGGCAATGGTTTTGTCACCGTTGCAGAGCATCAGGATGTTCCCTCCGGGATCGCGGCGGTAGTCGTGGCTACCGTGCCGCTGTTTACGCTCTGCTTTAGTCGTCTCTTCGGCATTAAAACGCGCAAGCTGGAGTGGATGGGGATCGCAATTGGCCTTGCGGGCATCGTTTTACTCAACAGCGGCGGCAACCTGAGCGGCAATCCGTGGGGGGCGCTGATCATTATGGTGGGATCGATGAGCTGGGCTTTCGGTTCGGTGTACGGTTCCCGTATTGAGCTGCCCAGCGGGATGATGGCGGGCGCAATCGAGATGCTGGCGGCCGGCATCGTGCTGCTGGTGGCCTCGCTGCTTACCGGTGAACGCCTGACCACCCTGCCAACCCGGGAGGGGTTCATGGCGGTGGCCTATCTGGCGCTGTTTGGCTCCATCATTGCAATTAACGCCTATATGTACCTGATACGCAACGTGAGCCCGGCCGTCGCCACCAGCTACGCCTACGTGAACCCGGTGGTGGCGGTGCTGCTTGGCACCGGCTTCGGTGGGGAACATTTGTCAGGCGTTGAGTGGCTGGCGCTGGGGGTGATTATCCTGGCGGTGGTACTGGTGACGCTGGGCAAGTATCTCTTCCCCGCCCCACCGGTGGTTACCCCTTGTGAGACGAAGAAGCCGCGTTAAGCCGCTTGATGCCTTTTGTGTCGATCTGCGCGGCGGCGTCGCCGTCGCAGATCCACTCTTCCAGCCGCTCGCTCAGCGCTTCGTCAGTGAGTTTCAGACGGCCGCGCAGGGCGCACTCCCAGACAATCAGCACGCGCCACCCTCGCTCGCGCAGCAGGGCGAAATCTCTGGCGTCCCGCTCCACGTTCTTGCCAATTTTCTCCATCCAGAAGTCAGTGCGCGTCGCCGGAACTTTAAACAGGTGGCAATCGTGGTGGTGCCAGAAACACCCGTGGGCGAAGATGACGCAGCGGTATTCGTCAACGACGAAATCCGGGCGGCCCGGTAGCGCGGCATCCTGAGCGCGCCAGGCCAGCCCAAGCGATTCCAGCAGCCCGGCGAGGCGTTTTTCAATTGCCGTGTCCCGGGTTGCGATAGCGCGCATATTTTTGCTGCGCGTCGCCTTATCATGTACATCCGCCATAGCGCCCCTTATTAGCAGACCGTGTCGCGCAGGGTGAACCGTTCGAGCACATCGGCATCCACCCCGTTGAAATCGCCCTGTAGCTCGGCTGCCAGCTTGCCCATAAACTGTACCAGGTAATTGGCATTAGACTGTGCGAGCGCCCGGCCTTTTGCCGTCTGCATGGTGGCAGGCAGCCGCAGCAGTTTACTGCGAAAGTGGTCAAGGGCGTAACGCCTGTCGTCCAGCGCCCGGCGTTGTGCAAAAGGATCGTCGCTATCAAAGAGCGCAATATCCAGCGAGCCTGCAACCGCAAACACCCGCGCAAGGCCGATAGCGCCAAGCGCTTCCAGCCGGTCAGCATCCTGCACTATTTTCGCTTCCAGAGTTTGCGGCGCGATGCCGGCGCTAAAGCTATGGGCCTCGATGGCATGGCGCAGCGGCGCATAGCGGTATTCAGGAAAGTCGGCAAAACAGGTTTTAAGGATCGTTTCGGTTTTGTCTGCCGCCATCTTTGATGCAAGGTGGCGCTGGGGATGGTTTTTCGCCAGCGAGACAATATCGTGGAAATAGCAGGCGGTAAGGATTACCACTTCGTCTACCTGCTCCCCCGCCATCAAATAGCGGGCCGTGCGCCACACCCGGCGGACGTGGGCGGCATCGTGCGCAGCATCAGCCTGACCGCTGTGCTCCGCAAGCCAGAGATCGAAGCGCTGTTGCCACCGGGATACTGTCATACTTCCTCCTTTACAGAAAAAGGTAACCATAGCATTTTTCGCCCGCATGGGCGCAGAATGGCGCTTTAGGTAGCAGTGTCGCAACAATTTATTTTTAATATGAATATATCGTTTAACTACATTGCATAAATGAATAATAAAAACAGCGCGGCCAGTATATAATCAAATACAATTCTGTGGCATTATTACCCCTGCTCTACCAGAGCTGCTTCGAGTATCATCATCACTCTTCTTTCCTTTATTAGGGATCTCCGGCAAACGCGCCGGATTTTTTTACCTTTCGCCAACCTTATTTTTCTCAACTCATTTTGAAAAATCATACTTATTCTTAATTCTATTATTTTGGTGAATACACACCAAAAAACCATAAATCACGAAAATCACTTTAAAATCATCCTCATGAATATCACAAATAAAACCATTCACTCTATTTATACCAACCTATTCTGAAACATTTTGCAATCTTTTAAAGAATTTAGTTACATTTTAACCGTAAAAATAAATGAACTTAATAGAATAGTATTCCACTTGTAATTTCGGATGAATTTACATTATTCATATAAATTATGATCTCAAGGGAATAGATTATGAAAAGAAAAGTTCTGGCAATTCTGGTACCCGCTTTATTAGTCGCAGGCGCGGCCAACGCGGCGGAAATCTACAACAAAAACGGCAATAAAGTAGACTTTTACGGTAAAGTTGATGCGCGTCATACTTTCTCTGACAACCCGGGTGACGACGGCGATGAAACCTATGTACAGATTGGTTTCAAAGGCGAAACCCAGATCAACGATATGCTGATCGGCTACGGTCGCTGGGAATACAAAACCTATGCTAACGATACCGAAGGCGCAGGTGATAAATCCTTCAACCGTCTGGCATTCGCCGGCCTGAAATTCGCAAACGTCGGCTCCTTTGATTACGGCCGTAACTACGGCGTCGTTTACGACGTTGAAGCATGGACCGATATGCTGCCGGTCTTCGGTGGCGACTCCTACACCTACACCGATAACTACATGACCGGCCGTACCAATAACGTGGCCACCTTCCGTACCTCTGACTTCTTCGGTCAGGTTGACGGCTGGGCGCTGGCGCTGCAGTACCAGGGCAACAACGAAGGTGAGAACACGACAGAAGATCAGGAAGGGACCAAAAACGGTCATAAAAATGTCCGCAATCAGAACGGCGACGGTTTTGGTATCTCCACCACCTACGACTTTGGCAGCGCGGTTGCTGAACTGCAGGGCCTGAGCGTGGGTGCCGCTTACTCCTCCTCTGACCGTACCAACTCCCAGGAAGGTGTTGGTGGAACGGTATTCAATCATTATGGTAACCGCTCCCACAATGCTGCCGTCGCTGCTGGCGGTGACAAGGCTGATGCATGGACCGTTGGTGTAAAATATGATGCTAACAACGTCTACCTGGCGATGATGTATGCGGAAACCCGTAACATGACGCCGTTTGGTGGCAGTGATCAAAGCACATCATATGGTATCGCCAACAAAACGCAGAACTTTGAAGTTACCGCGCAGTACCAGTTCGACTTCGGCCTGCGTCCGTCTCTGGCGTGGGTTTACTCTAACGGTATCGACGTTGGCGTACACTACAACGAACATGGCGCTCACCTGACCGACCAGGAGCTGGTGAACTACATTGATGTTGGCGCGACCTACTACTTCAACAAAAACTTCTCCACCTATATTGATTACAAAATCAACCTGCTGGATGAAGACGCTAAATTCTACAAAGCTAACGGCATCGCAACTGACGATGTAGTTGGTATCGGTATGGTTTACCAGTTCTAATCTGGCTAATCGTGACAAGCCCGCCTCGAGCGGGCTTTTTTATGCGCCTGAAAAGGCGCTAGCGGCGAAGAGGCGTTGTCCGCGCCAGCATTCCGCCTTCATCATTAAGGTAATGAAAACGAACCTGCTGTGCTGCCGGGGAAACGCTGTGTAAATCGATGGGGTAACGGCGCTTGCTAAACGCGGGGGTCATCATATCGGTTTGCGCCGTGACATTGCGTTCAGCTTTCCCGTTCAGAAGGGTGATTGAGCTAAAAGAGATATTCAGCGGCGTCGGGTTATCACATTCAACCTCCCAGCGTGTTCCATCAGCAACCAGACGAAACGCCAGTTTTTCAACGGCCTCCTCAGGGGTTAAGGTGATTGCCTTTGGCCGCCAGAAGAGTTTCAACTGGGTGTTCATCGCCACGGTTAAATGTGCAGGCGCAGCGCTATTTTTTGTTACGGGTGGGATCTCGTAGAGGTTGATCCAGAAGACGGATTCACGATCCTGAGGGAGCGGATCGCCGTTATAAATAATACGCAGTCCCTGCCGCGCTCCAGGTAACAGACGAAACACCGCCGGTAATACGACAAAGGGTGCATCGGCTGCATCCGGGTTTCCTTCACCTTTGTCTATCCAGCTCTGCACTATCACAGGGTAGGTATTGGTGTTGGCCAGCATTAAGCTGCGTTCACGATTTTCCGCATGATAAATGACCCGCGTCCCGGCGGGCATAATCCCGGCGTGGAGCGGCGGCGCCATTAAAAAGCTCAACAGCCAGATTAAGTGCTTTTTCTTCATTGCATTTTCACCAGCACGTAGGCCGTGGCATGCACTTTACCCGGTGTGACCGTCTGGCCATTCAGCTTCTTGAGTGTCGCTATGAATGAATAGGTGTAATAGGTGTACCCACTTTTCACACTCCCCGCTTTGGTCGCCCCCAGCAGAACAGGATACCAGCCGGCGTTATTTCCCCCCGGCGTCATGGTCGCTATTCCCGGCTGACCTACCAGAGTGAGCGCCTGGCCGGGATTATCGCTATGCGCCAGCGTAATCCCGACGCCTTTGGCCATATCAGGAGAGTAATAATTGTCCGAGACCAGCGCGCTTACCCCGCCGCTACTGTTAACCAGACCAAGCGATTTCGCCGCGCTGTAGGCCCCCTCGGAAACCTGAATCCCTATGGCAGTTTGCGTATCGCCTACGCCGGATTTAGCCGAGTCGCTACACTCCACCTGAACCGAGAACGTGGAGCTGGCTCCCCCGCCATTTTCCAGTTCAGGTACGGAGATGGTGGGTAACATCACGACCGGGTCCGCGCTACGGGCTACGCAGGTCGGCACGCTATAGATAGCGTTCTGGCTGCGCATCCCATAGCCAAAGCCATTATCCACTCCCCAGAAATCAAAATATCTGGCGCTGTCTTCTCCGGGAAGATCGTGGGCAAAAGCAAAACTGACCGTGGAGTCTCCGGAAAGCTGAATATAGCTATTTGGCTGCGTACAGGTATACGTTTTGCCGGTACTGCTTCCATAGGCAATCCCTGAACCATCATAATTATTGTTACCGCAGTAGTAGGATGCTGCCGCCGTCCCCGGCAGATCGGTTACGCGAAATATCTCAGCCTGTAGCGGCGGAATATCCTGCAAACGAATCTGTATCTTGCCGTCAGACGTTTTATTCCAGCTGGTAACCGGGACTTTTTGCCAGTATCGGGTTAAGGTCACGCCGGCCATGGTCTGGCGGATCCCCACATGAGCAAACCACGTCGCGTAAACGTCTGTTAACCCGTCACTGCCGCCAATATCGTAATACCCGCCTACCCGATCGTCGCCATTGGTGGCAACCAGAAAATAGATGTTACTCAGATCGGCTTCATCACACTCCCAAAGTACGGTAGAACCATTCGCCCCGCCATAGGTGTAGTTAGTGGGCGGAACGACCACACTTCCTAATAGAGAGCCGTAGGGTACGAAATATTCATCCGTTAAGTTAATTTTACCAAAAGGGATAATGGCCGTTCGGCTGTCTTCTGTCTGGGTTGCGCCGGTTCGTTTACAGCTCCCCCAGCCGGGCATAGCGGCAAAAATTAACAGTAGCGCTCCACATATTTTGACAATTAGCGCTTTATTTTTCATTGTTCGCTCCGGTTCATTCTGACTGAACAGACCGCTGCTAATCTGACCATAGGCTGTTCAGATTCAACATCGGTAATATTGAAAGGTAAATAGCAGCGCTCATCCGGGCTCTCGCCCCAGCGAACAATAAAATCGCCTTTATTTTTTCGCTGCGGACGTAGATCTGCCCGTTCTGACCCGTCATTCCGATAACGTTACCGTCGTCGTCGAGCACATCCGCACCCAGTGGCAGCGGTTCGCCGCCAGGGAAGTGCGCCTTGATCAACAGCGCAGTGCCGCTACGGGTTCGAAAAATCACTTTGCTCGCTGAACCTGACAGCGGCGCCACCCGTTTTTCACTTTCGATGAGCTCGGCATTGCCATCCATATTTTGCGGGTCAAGCGTAATGCGGTTATAACGGTAAGGCGTTAAGGAAGGCACAAGCGCGTATCCGTGGCTATCGATCGTCACCTGCTGAGCATTGAGCACATTCGCCCCCTCAGCCCCTTTTGCTTCGACCAGTGCAAAGGTATCGCTTAAATAAGGCCCCAGCGTAATGCCGCCGGAATGAATCGCCAGCGCGCCCTGAGCATTCGCCGACGCCTGCCAGTAATCTTCTCCTTTAGAGGCGTTCATCCCTAAGGTCGTCACAGGAAGTCGCTTCTGCAGGTTTCCACTGAATACCGTATTGTTATATTGCTCGTCGCGGCTAACGTTGATGCCGTAGCTTGCAGTGCCCCGCTCATCGAGGGTACCCGATAAAGCACTCTGGTACTGGTCGCCGCCATCCTTCGTGCGTGTCCATGAGGTACTTAACGTTGGAGCCCGTGCGCCAAAGCGACTAAGCGGTATCGAAAATGAAAGTGCCGTTACCGTCTGCATTTTACTGTCGTCGTCATAGCCGCCATTTCGCTGACGGGCGATAGAGAGGTTGGTGCTCACACCGAAAATACATTGCTGTAACCAAACTGCAGTTGCGTATCTCTTGTGCGACCGTCACGATAATTTTGCGTTGACCCTGATAAAAACAGATTGCCATAGTCCCCCATACTCTGGCTCAGAGAGATATCAAAGCGAGACTGCTGCTGATAAGTGGTGGATTGCCAGTCGCTGCCCGATCTGGCAGCCTCACGGACCCCGAGTACATCGCTCAGATCGCGATAACCGCTGGTAGAGTATCGATAGCCTGCAAGCGAAACAGTGGTGTTGGTAGCCTGGAAAGTTTTACTCCATGACAGATGCGTCATCCACCCTTCGGTATAGCCCGTGTCGGGAAGACTGGCGCGTGACCAGGTGACATCCATTCCCCAGGCGCCGAGCCAGCTTCCATAGACGCCTCCCAACATCGCGGCCTGGTAAGCGTCCGCAATGCGTAACCCGCTATTAACCGTAACCGTATTGCTGAGGCCATGCTGCCAGGTGATATCGCCAAACAGCGACTCATCGCCGCTGTCACGTGTTTTCCCGACCTCCATATTAAAATGGGAGATACCGGGCCTCATCGACTCGGGAACAGCGGAAAAGGGCACGCTAAACTGACTAATCGAACCATCAGCTTCGGTTATGGTGACATCCAGATCGCCGCTAAAGCTTGTCGGGTAAAGATCGGTGATTTCAAAAGCGCCGGGTGAGACGGTAGTTTGATAGATTTCCTGATTATTCTGGCGAACGGATACTTTCGCGTTCGTTGCCGCTACCCCCCTGATAACAGGCGCATATCCGCGCATAGAATCAGGAAGCATCCTGTCATCTGTCTCGAGCGAGACGCCGTTATAATTTAGCCCTGAAAAAAAGCGCCCTGATGTAATCAGTTCGCCCATGCTCATCTGGCTGCCCAGTTTTGGTAACGGTCGCTGGATATAGCTTCGGATGTTCTTCCATTCACTGCCGCTCTCACGCGTCCAGTTCAGGTTAGATAATTGTCGATATTGCCATTTGCCTAAATTGATACCGCCACTAAACGATGCCCAGGACGAGTCCTGGTTCCGTACATTCTCCTCGGAATAAGAGACATGATAATAGTTGGCAATATAGTTTATAAAACCGATGGATGCGCCTGCGTCGAGGTCATCAGGATTGACATATCCCCTCGGAAGATTATTCATGGCAAGCTGCGGTACGCTGAGGTCAAGCCTTAGCTGCGGAAGATTCATATTAACGCTGCCGCCTTTCACCATTTGCGTAAAAAGGAGGCACTCCGCTAACGGTTTCAGGCGGGAATGTAGCTCAGGCGCTAATTTTATACCCGCGCTCTTGTAGATCTCGGGTCGCAGGCAGAGAGAGGTAGTGTCGCCATCTGCCTTCACAAATTCAACATTAACGTCATCAATAAATTTACCGTTAACATATACAGCAACTTTATATTTCCCGGGCGCGACATTATTTTTTTCGCTAATGCTGCGAGTGCGGTCTGGCTAAATCTTCCGCCACGAAAAAGCTCAGGCTCAAAAGTATATTCATCTGTCAATGAAGAGCCGGGAGGTAATCCGCCTTGATCCTCACTCGCATAGGCTACGGATATTGACGCTAAGACTGAACATATAATTATTGTGCTCCTCACCTTTATCCTCCTCAGGCTATATGATGTCTTTTTTTTGCCTTACAGAGTGCGTTCGGTTACGGTATCTATTCCGTAGTCATTGACCAGGATCAGACGCAGGCGCGCGCCTTTTAAGCTGCTCACCGGCGCAGAGGGCGTCCAGTTTACTGATGATTCAGGCGGCACCATGGTAGAGCTGGCAAGGGTAATTTCGCGCCCTTTCGTTAACAGGGTGGCATGCCGTACTACCGCGTAATATCCGCCGCTATTGACCACTTTTACCTGTTTATCACTCAGGCTAAAACTCAGTTTTTGCGGTGTATCAGCAGAGACGCCAGTGAGACCTTTCGGTCGATAAAATATTTTTACCCGGTTGGTAATAGCCAGAACAAGTTGGTTGCCCCCCAAATTCTCCTTGTTCAAAGCAGGTAACTGGGTGAAGCTCAAATAAAAAACTGATTCACGATCTTCAGGAAGCGGCTTGCCAATATACATCAGGCGGATTGATTGCGCGCTACCTGGTTCCATACGGAATATTTGCGGCGTAACAACGAAGTCGTCATTTCCCGACGCAGCCTGATTTGCTTGTGTACCATTATCGGTTTGAATTTGTACAATATAGGGCTGCTTATCCGGATTTTTCAGTTGAACAGTTTTACTATTCATTTTTCCGTCATAGATAACGCGCGTCCCGGTCATAACGACGCTGGCATCAGCGTACTTACACATAATGAGCAATAGCGTTAGTACAGTAGCAAGATATTTGCGCATCCTTCGCCTCTTTCTATTAATGCTCTTTCACAACCGCTTTAATGGATTCGCAACGACAAAAGGCAAGCTGGCCTGAACTTCGTGTCGGTCGGCCTGACGAGATCCTGGGCTAACGTGCTGTAAAGAGACTGGCTGCGCAGTAGCGCAGCCAGAGAATTATTACAAATAGCTAACGGTGTACTCCGCAACGGCAGTAATTTTACCGGCAGTGGCAGTCGCACTCAGAACATAATACTGGGCGCCAAAATCATAGCTGGCCGAGGTTTTACCCTGCTTCAACACCAGCCCGGGTACCGGCGTTATGCCATTAAGAGCAACAGCCGTGCCGCCAGTACCTGACGTGGTCAGCTGAATACCAAAACCGGTTGCTGCATCCGTTGTTGCACGATTGCCTAATACGCCACTGGAAGGATCGACATCGTAACCCAAAAATTGCGTCGTAATGTTAAGATCGCTTGCCGGAGCCGTACAGTCACTTACCGTGATGGTAAAAGGCGTAATGCCTGCTTTCTGGCCGGGCGCTAACGACGAGCCAAATTCGCTCACGGCGACCGTCGGCAACATCACTACGGAGTTAGTTTGACCATTAATGTTTACTGAACAGGTCTGATCGGTCACCTCTCCTTCAAAAGTAACGGTCGGTGCAGCAAAAGCGGCACAGGGTAAGATACTCAAAGCCACTACAGCAGCGATTTTTTTCAATTGCTTACTCATTTTAATATCCTTATAAAATATTAATAAAAACCCTCATTATTATGAGGCGGCCGACGGGAAAGTGATGGCCAGGAGAAAATCCATCCCTCCGCTTCATTTACTAGCTTTATGATTAAAAATAAACTTTTGCCGCTAATATATTATTTTCATGAATAGATTGAAAATAGTTGATAGCTAGCCTTTCTCTGGCCCGAATAATACAATATCCGTGCACAGGTAATACAATCGCATTAGGAATAAACCCCAGGAATAAGCCTGGTAATTTGCATTATTTTTTAATTTTCAGACAAAACCATAGGATAAAGTTAGAAATTTACGTCAAAGAAAAATTAATCCAGAGAAAAAATACCAATAGAATCCAGTTAGGTAGAATCCTAAAGAAATAATATATTTCTTGCTGACCTTATGTTTAAAAAAAGACAGCAAGGGAAATCCTTTTCCCGGACTGATATGGTTGTTGCTGATCAAATATTCACCACCACGATGCGGAATAATGAATAAATTATTCCTGACGCAGCATTTATGACCCAATGGCTTGCGTAATCCGGCGATCCAGCGGATCGGCCGCGCATTTTTTCGCCTTTCCGGCGAGCGCGCCAAAAGTACAGACTCATTACCAACAGGTTACGTTTTATGAGATATAGGCACATGACATATGTGTTGGCGATGTGTAACATCAGGGCGTATAGATATGAGGCGTTCTGACGATGAAGCTTACTTAAAAACAGTAAGTTAGGTGAAGTGGCGGAGAGAGGGGGATTTGAACCCCCGGTAGAGTTGCCCCTACTCCGGTTTTCGAGACCGGTCCGTTCAGCCGCTCCGGCATCTCTCCGTTTCAATGGTTGCAATGATGCCAGGTAATTTGGCATTTTAACAGCCCCTGTTCCGTTAATTTGTTTCAAGTGGCGAGTTTACGAGCAAAGCGATGATTAAATGGCCCTGGAAAGCAAAGGATACAACGCCTGATGCCGATTTCCCGTGGGAAGAAGCGTTGGCGATCCCTGTATTAGCGAATCTTTCATCTGATGAACAGTTAAAACTGATGCAGCTTGCCGATCGTTTTTTGCAGCAAAAAAGGCTGGTCGCCCTGCAGGGGTTTGAACTGGATGCGCTTAAAAATGCGCGCATCGGCTTACTGTTTTGCCTGCCGGTGCTGGAGCTTGGCCTTGAATGGCTCGACGGTTTTCATGAAGTGCTCATCTACCCTGCCCCTTTTGTTGTGGATGATGAGTGGGAAGATGATATCGGGCTGGTGCACAATCAGCGCATGGTACAGTCTGGACAAAGCTGGCAGCAGGGGCCGATCGTCCTGAACTGGCTGGATATTCAGGATTCATTTGATGCTTCCGGCTTCAACCTGATCGTTCATGAAGTGGCGCACAAGCTGGATGCGCGCAATGGCGATCGCGCCAGCGGCATTCCTTTTATTCCGCTGCGTGAAGTTGCAGGCTGGGAGCACGATCTTCACGCCGCCATGGACAACATTCAGGATGAGATTGACCTGGTAGGCGAAAGCGCCGCCAGCATTGACGCCTACGCCGCTACCGACCCCGCAGAGTGCTTTGCGGTATTATCCGAGTACTTTTTCAGCGCGCCTGAGCTGTTCGCGCCACGTTTTCCGGCATTATGGCAGCGGTTTTGCCAGTTCTACCGTCAGGATCCTTTAAACCGCTTGCGTTCGCAGCCTTTTATTGCCGATTCGCAGGCAAAACGCGTACATTAATGCGTCAATCTGAACTTTAATTCGCCATTTGAATCAGCGGCTTAAATTAGGTATTGACACCAAAGAGCGTGGCCAGTAGTATGCGCCCCGTTCACACGATTCCTCTGTAGTTCAGTCGGTAGAACGGCGGACTGTTAATCCGTATGTCACTGGTTCGAGTCCAGTCAGAGGAGCCAGATTTAAAGAAGCCCGCTTTTAGCGGGCTTTTTGCTTTTCAGATTTGGTAATCGATCGCCTCTTCGCCTGCCTCCATAACCTGACGCTTAATTTCATCAACTGAAAGCCCGGCATTGCACAATTCAATAAAGCGCCAGACATAATTGCGCTGCAGCTGGCCACGCTTTAGCCCCAGCCAGACCGTGTTTGCATCAAAGAGATGACGGGTATCCAGCCGCACCAGTTTCCCCTCTTCGTTCTCGCCGCCCGACTGCTCCGCCACCAGCCCGACCCCCAGCCCCAGCGCAACATAGGTTTTGATAACGTCAGAGTCCTGCGCGCTGAGTACAATATCCGGCACCAGTCCCTTACGGCTAAAGGCCTCATCAATGCGCGATCGCCCGGTAATCCCCTGTCGATAGGTGATAAGCGGCCAGCGGCTTATCTCTTCGAGCGTGAGCGTTGAGGCATCCAGCAGCGGATGATCTTTGGGCACCAGTAAACTGTGATGCCAGCGGAACCATGGAAAGGCCACCAGCGCGCTGTCGTTACTTAGCCGTTCGCTGGCGATGCCAATATCTGCGCCGCCATTGTGCAATAGGGATTCAATCTCCTGCGGCGTTCCCTGAATTAACTCCAGGCGAACCTCCGGAAACAGTGCGCGAAATGATTTAATGACCGTCGGCAGGCTATAGCGTGCCTGCGTATGCGTAGTGGCAATGGTCAGCACGCCGGATGTGTCATTAGTGAAAAGGTCGGCGAGGCGGCGGACATTACTCGCCTCATTGAGAATACGCTCGGCAATGACCAGCAGCGCTTTTCCCGGCTCGGTCATCCCTAACAGCCGTTTACCGCGCCGGATAAAAATCTCAATCCCCAGTTCCTCTTCAAGCTCGCGGATATGGCGGCTCACCCCAGACTGGGAGGTATAAAGCATATTGGCGACGTCGGTAAGATTGAAATCCCGTCGCGCCGCTTCCCGGATAATTTTAAGTTGCTGGAAATTCACCCTACCCTCCAGGGCCATCAGACATAACGGTATTGTTAAAGTCTGTGGCCGGGCAGAACAAATAATAAAAACCCGCAACTTATTCCTGGAAGGAATATGGCCTAGCTGACCAGCTGCAATTCCTGGTTCTCCAGCGACGGACGGCTGACCAGAGACATAAGAATCTCTTTTACCGCCTGCGCCTGTGGAGAGAGCGCGCCGCGGGCAGAGACATTCAGCGACAGCGGCAGACTCATTGACGGCGTGGTGATCCTTGCCATCCAGCCATTTGCCGCGCTGCACAGGGATCGCGCGGCGGATTCCGGCAGCACGGTGACACCCATCCCGCTGGCAATAGCCGCGGTCAACGTGGCGAACGATTCAATTTCGCCAATAATTTTCGCCGTCAGACGGCGCAGTGAGAACGCTTCGTCAACGCGCAGGCGCACGGCGCTGTAATCACGAGGCAAAAACAGATTCATTTCCGCTACTGCGGTCAGGTCAATGCTCTGACCCGGGCAATCCCGCGTGCCGACAAGATAAAGATCTTCTTTCAGCAGCGGCACGCTGGTGATCCCGCTGGTTGGCGAGCGCTCGTAAAGCACCGCCATATCAAGCTGGCCGCTCAACAGCTTATCATTGAGTACTGTACCGCTGTTTTCATGCAGATAGACGGTCACCTCAGGCAGTTCATTGCGTACCGCCTGGAGAAGCGGCATGGTTACAGACGATGCCGCCGTCCCCGGCGCCAGCCCGATTGAGACCTGGCCGCGCAGGCACTGGCCAACATTATTCACCGCCAGCTGCGCCTGCTCGCACTGACGCAGGATTGTGCGGGCATGAGCATAGAGGATTTTTCCCGCTTCGGTAGGCGTCACGCCGCGTTTGGTGCGAATCAACAGCTGCTGATCCATCTCGCCTTCCAGGGTTGCAACCTGCTGGCTCAGCGCGGGCTGTGCGATATGCAACACTTCTGCTGCCTGGGTCAGGCTGCCGATATCAACGATTTTTACGAAGTATTTCAGGCGTCTTAAGTTCATTTTTTGCCTCCTGTCAGGAATCGCGGCACCAGTGCTGGCAACCATCATGTCGGAGGAGTTGCAATATGCTTGCCAGATTCGCAAGATTTTTAACATCGCCGCTAACAGGCTGGAATAATAAGAGTTTCTGATAACGAGGCGGTGAACGATTAATGAAATGACGGTTTAGCCTCTGCCCCATAAGAGACTCTTCTGCCTCATTTCGGTGCAGATTGTCTCTGGCTGACTACGGCGCAGGCAGTTTGCTGAAATAGTCAGCAAACAGTATGCGATGCCTTTTACAGGCTTTGACAAGGCCCTGCCAGCCCGATAATATGCGCCCCGTTCACACGATTCCTCTGTAGTTCAGTCGGTAGAACGGCGGACTGTTAATCCGTATGTCACTGGTTCGAGTCCAGTCAGAGGAGCCAATTTGCTGTTTTCATGCATCCTTGCGAATCATTATATGATGTTGGTTCAACAGGTTAGCGTGAAAACTCTTCCCGGTGCATTTTGATTTTACCCTCCGCATCGGGAAAAATTGGTGGTCAAATCTGGGGTCAGGTTAGTTCGATAATGGAGCGACCCCCATATGTCCCTTACCGACGCGAAAATCCGCACTCTCAAGCCTTCTGATAAACCCTTTAAAGTCTCCGATTCCCACGGTCTGTATCTGCTGGTCAAGCCGGGTGGCTCACGTCACTGGTATCTCAAGTACCGTATTAACGGTAAAGAATCGCGCATTGCGCTGGGTGCCTATCCTGCCGTCTCCCTCTCTGATGCGCGACAGCAGCGTGAAGGTGTCCGTAAAATGCTGGCGCTGAATATCAACCCGGTACAGCAGCGGGCTGCTGAACGTGGCTCACGAACACCGGATAAAGTTTTTAAAAACGTGGCGCTGGCGTGGCATAAAAGTAACCGGAAATGGTCGCAGAACACCGCTGACCGTCTGCTTGCCAGCCTGAACAATCACATCTTTCCGGTTATCGGGAACCTGCCTGTATCAGAACTTAAACCCCGTCATTTCATTGACCTGCTGAAAGGGATCGAGGAAAAAGGTCTGCTGGAAGTTGCGTCCCGCACGCGGCAGCACCTGAGTAACATAATGCGCCATGCGGTCCATCAGGGGTTAATCGATACTAACCCGGCAGCAAACCTTGGCGGCGTGACCACACCTCCTGTCAGACGGCACTATCCTGCCCTGCCACTGGAGCGGCTGCCTGAACTGCTTGAACGTATTGAGGCATATCATCAGGGCCGCGAACTTACCCGGCTTGCCGTCCTGCTGATGCTGCATGTGTTCATTCGCTCCAGTGAACTGCGTTTCGCCCGCTGGTCAGAGATTGATTTCACAAACCGGGTCTGGACGATACCCGCGACGCGAGAACCCATTATTGGCGTGCGTTATTCCGGGCGCGGGGCCAAAATGCGAATGCCGCATATCGTCCCCCTCTCAGAACATGTCATCGCCATTCTGAAACAGATTAAAGATATCACCGGTAATAATGAACTGGTCTTCCCCGGCGACCATAACCCGTATAAGCCAATGTGTGAAAACACGGTCAACAAGGCATTGCGGGTGATGGGATACGACACAAAAAAGGATATCTGTGGCCATGGCTTTCGGGCGATGGCATGCAGTGCGCTGATGGAATCGGGTTTATGGTCAAAGGACGCAGTAGAACGCCAGATGAGTCATCAGGAGCGCAATACCGTGCGCATGGCTTATATTCACAAGGCAGAACATCTGGAAGCCCGCAAGGCGATGATGCAGTGGTGGTCCGATTATCTGGATATATGCCGTGAAGCCTACGTTCCACCATATTTCCTTATCAGAAAATAAAGCATTACGCCAGATAGTTCATGAACTATCTGGCGTAATAAATCAACCCCATATCGGCGTCAATTGATATGGTTTTTTTAGTTTAAATCCCATGACTGCGAAGGAGTAATAGCTCCTGTAAGGTATTTGCTTTTGAAAAAGGCTATAGCCTCTTTGCGGATGTTCTCTACAGAACATTCCATAGTCTTAAAACGGCCGACAAAGGAAAACTCTAAGAGATGCAGATCAAGCTCCTGACGTATCGAACACGCTGCTGGTTTAGGGCGAGAAGGTACTCGGCTATTAACTTGACGTGAACATTACTGTGTTTGCTTCCCAGCCCCACTCATTCTCCCGGTAAAACCGGATTGTTATCAAGACTGATTAAATAGCAAATAAAAACAACTTTCTCGTGAAAGATTGCATTCACTTTAACGGAATTGAAAACATCACACGCAAAACATCATGTAACTTTCATGGTTTCATGTGATAAACTGACTCATGTCCCTTGTAAAGTTACATGAGTTTATCTTTCCGATGCCAGTTTGCAACGTCTTATGGTGCGCGCACATCACAAAGTAACTCAGGTAAACGCTGTGACATGTAGGGGCCAACAAACAACTTAACTTTACCTTTATAACCACATGATTTCTGGAATGATTTATGACTGTATCGTTCAAACGTCGCATGTTGTGCTTAACCGTTACACTGGCTGTCATCGGGCTGTTCCTTTCAAAACAGAGCGTCATACCCGGCGCGTATGCACTTGAGACATCAAACTTTAAAACGGTGCGAACTACGTCCGCAGTTGTTCATACGGTAAACGACTGGGTCGAATTCTCGGGAAAACTGGAAGCCACCGATGAGGTCGCTGTACGTTCAAAAGTTACAGGCTCGATTGTGGATGTTAAGTTCAGGGATGGTCAGTTGGTCAGGAAAGGCGATATTTTATTTATTATCGATCCAGCCCCTTATAAGACTGAACTGGCCCGGGCTCGTGCAGCATACGCGCAGGCAAAAGCGAAGCAGGACCTGGCATTGCTGGATCTGTCCCGGGGTAAAAAACTTATCGGGACCCATGCTATCTCACAGCGCGATTATGACGTTATGAACAATGCCGCCCGGGAATCGAAAGCAGCCAGGGAGATTGCCGAAGCTGAGGTCGAGAGCGCCAGGCTCAGCGAAAGCTATACCCGGATCACCGCACCGGTAACTGGCCGTATTTCCAGAGCAGAACTGACAGTCGGTAATCTGGTCGCAGCCGGTATTGACAGTCCAGTTCTTGCATCCATTGTTGCTCTTGATCCCTTGTATGTTGCTTTTAATGCGGATGAACGAACCTATCTTAATTATATCGACAAGCTTTCAAATAAAGACAAACCTGAAGTGCTGGTAGGACTGGCCGATGAAAAAGATTATCCACATAAAGCCATTCTTCATTCTGTGGATAATCATCTTAGTACTGAAACCGGCACTATCAGGATGCGCGCACTTCTTGATAATCCATCATCAAGGTTGCTTCCCGGTTTACAGGCCCGCGTCAGACTCCAGGCAAGCAAATCTTATACAGCTGTAATGATTGACCAGACACTGATCCGCACCGACCAGGACAGACGCTATGTTCTGGTAGTCGGAAGCAATGACAAAGTTGAATATCGCCCCCTCGAACTGGGAAACAGACAGGGGGAACTGATTGTTGTGAAAAAAGGCCTCAATAAGGGTGACAGAGTTATTTCCGGTGGGGCGCAGTTGGTCAGTCCCGGAGAAACAGTCATTGTCAGCAAAGACGAATCCCCTTCTTCAAAATCCCGGGAAGGAAATAAGTCATCATGAAAGTATCAAAATTCTTTATCGACAGGCCGGTTTTTGCTGGAGTACTGTCTGCGTTGTTCATTCTTGCAGGAATTATCGCCATATTTCGTCTGCCGGTATCGGAATACCCACCGGTTGTCCCCCCATCCGTTATCGTTCATGCCCAGTATCCTGGAGCCAATGCCACCACGATTGCACAGACGGTTGCAGCTCCAATAGAGGAAACTGTGAACGGCGTAGAGAATATGCTGTATATGCAGTCACTTTCAAATGAGGATGGCAACCTCTATCTGACAGTGACCTTCAAACTGGGCACAGATCCCGATCAAGCTCAGCAATGGGTGCAGAACCGGGTGTCGCAGGCTCTGCCCCGGTTACCTGAAGATGTCCAGCGACTGGGTGTCACAACGAATAAAAGTTCGCCGAATATCACACTTGCCGTTCATATGATATCGCCTGATGGCAGATATAACGATAATTACATCAGTAATTACGCCATACGTAATATCAAAGACCAGCTCTCGCGTATTGAGGGAGTTGGCCAGGTATCAGTATGGGGCCCGGGTGGTTACGCGATGCGAATCTGGCTTAATCCTGATGCTATGGCTGCTCGCGGATTGACTACATCAGATGTCGCCTCTGCTATCCGTGAACAAAACGCCCAGTCCCCCGTGGGAAGCGTTGGCGCAGCCCCTATAGCAGAAGAAACACCGTTGCAGTTGTCAGTTAATGCCAGCGGTCGGCTTAAAACGGCTGAAGAATTTGGCAACATTGTGCTCCATGCCCGACAGGATACCAGAACGACATTATTGAAAGATGTCGCCCGCATTGAACTGGCCGCTGAAAATTATGCCATGCGTACTTACCTGGATAAAAAGCCTGCGGTAGCGCTGGCCATACAGGAGTCTCCGGGCGCAAATGCTCTGGAAATTGCCTCACAGGTAAGTCGCACAATGAAAGATCTGAAAAAACAGTTCCCTGAAGGACTGGATTACCAAATAGTTTACAATCCAACCAAATCAGTCAGGGCGGGTATAGAAGCTGTGCTTCATACTCTTTTTGAGGCCATACTCCTTGTGGTACTGGTTGTTTTTCTTTTCCTCCAGACCTGGCGCGCCTCAATCATTCCTCTGCTGGCTGTTCCCGTTTCGATAACCGGCACAATGGCATTTCTGTACCTCTTTGGGTTTTCAATCAATGCTCTGAGCCTTTTTGGCCTCGTCCTGGCTATTGGCATTGTCGTTGATGATGCTATTGTTGTTGTTGAAAACGTAGAAAGAAACATTGAAAGAGGCATGACGCCATATCATGCCGCCTGCAAAGCTATGCAGGAAGTCAGTAGTCCCATTATTGCGATCGCGCTGACGCTGAGTGCTGTATTTGTTCCGCTGGCTTTTATGAGTGGCCTGACCGGAAGATTTTATCAGCAGTTTGCAGTGACGATAGCAGTTTCAACGATTATCTCCGCTATTAACTCCCTTACGCTCTCACCGGCTCTCTCTGCCATGCTGCTGAAGCCACGTGATTCAGGCAGCGACTGGCTTACACGCTTTATGCATCGTAGTTGTGGGCGATTCTTCACGGTTTTCAACCGCCTGTTTAACAGTAGTGCAAGGCGATATGAAAAAGGTGTTGGTGCGCTTGGTCAGCGCAAACTCCTCATTATGGTGATTTATGGCATTCTGCTGGCAATTACGCTGTTCTTGGGCAGGTCTGTACCTGGAGGGTTTATTCCTGCTCAGGATAAAGAATACCTTATCAGTTTTGTGCAGCTTCCTGCTGGCGCATCATTGTCCAGAACAGACCGGGTACTGGAAAAAATGAATGAAATAGCACGAAGTGAGCCAGGGGTATCTTCCACATCTTCTTATGCTGGATTGTCTGTAAACGGCACCACCACAAGTCCTGGTTCCGGCCTGACATTTGTCCTGCTCAAGCCTTTTGAGCAACGGCCTGGCATCAGCGCAGATGATGTTGCCGCCTCACTGAATGCCAGATATCAGTCACTACCTGGCGCGGATTTTGCGGCTGTTTTCCCTGCACCACCCGTTATGGGTCTGGGTTCCCTGGGGGGATTCAAATTGCAGCTTGAAGACAGAGGAAATATCGGTTATGACGGAATGGCCGAAGTACTTCGACGCTTTCAGGCAGAAGCAGCTAAATCACCTGTGCTGACGCCACTTTTTTCAACATACCAGAATAATTTTCCACAAATTAATGTCGATATTGACCGTAATCGCGCCAAACAACTTGGGGTGAACATCAGTGATATCACTGAGGCATTACAATCCTATCTTGGCTCATATTATGTAAATGATTTCAATATAATAGGTCGTGTATATCAGGTAAGAATGCAGGCTGACGCAGAGTTCAGGGCGACCCCGGAGGATATACTGAAACTACAGACCCGAAATGCCGATGGCAATATGGTTCCGCTGTCTGCCATAGCCCGTATTGAGCCGACACACGGTCCTGAGCTGGTTACCCGTTATAACGGTTTTACAGCGGTCGATCTCAGTGGCGCTCCTGCTCCAGGCTATTCTTCAAGTCAGGCGATGGAAGAGATTGAACGTATAGCGATGAAAACACTTCCACCCGGCGTAGAATATGAGTGGACAGACCTGACCTACCAGCAAATTCTTGCAGGCAACAGTGCCGTCTGGATTTTTCCACTCTGTGTATTCCTGGTATTCCTGGTACTGGCTGCCCAGTATGAAAGCCTTACGCTCCCTTTGGCTGTCATTATGATCGTCCCAATGAGTATCCTTTCTGCACTTACCGGGGTGTGGCTGACTCATGGGGACAATAATATCTTTACGCAAATTGGATTTATCGTCCTGGTCGGGCTGGCATCTAAAAATGCCATTCTTATCGTTGAATTTGCCCGTGAACTTGAGCTTTCAGGTAAGTCTGCCTGTAACGCAGTGAAGGAAGCATGCCGTCTCAGGCTGCGTCCTATTCTGATGACCTCACTGGCTTTCATCATGGGTGTAATCCCCCTGATGGTATCGCATGGAGCAGGCGCTGAGATGCGTCAGGCTATCGGGATATCGGTATTCTCTGGAATGCTTGGCGTCACCCTTTTTGGCTTGTTTATGACCCCCGTGTTCTACCTGTTAGCCCGACAAATATCAGGGAAACCACTGCACTCGGCCACTTTACCGGACGCGCCTGAGGAACGGCCGGTAACAGAACAGGCTTCAGACTAAAATTTATGATGACCTTTCAACAACCGGACATTATATGATGCCCGGCTGTTGAATTTATTTATGTTTAAGGACTTCCGGCACAAGCTTATCAAGGGTAAGTTCAGCAAAGCGGTTTGTAATCAGACGTCTCGCCTCTTCAAGCGTATCACTTATTTCATTGTTAACTGCATCCTCTATCTGGCATTTGTCATGCTCAGTCGCCCAGCCTATTGAAAAAAGTTCAGTGCTGCCAATAGCGTGGAAAACCTGAAGGAGAGTGATGTCTCCGAGAGGTTTCTGGAGTGTCCAGCCACCTCCATGCCCTTTTTCAGAATGAATGATACCCGCCTGTTTGAGCCCCTGGAAAAGGCGTCTGACCACAACCGGATTCGTATTAATCATCGAGGCTATATCTTCGGAGGTAACGGGATCGCGGATTTTATCCATATGTATCAGCACGTGTAATGCACGGGACAGTCGGTGGTCTTTTCTCATTTTTTATCCTGTTTGCTGCGAAGTTGCTTATGAAACTTTCGTTGTTGCATAAGTGGCGCGATTTCATGTATCTTATACTATTACATGAAATCCATACAGAGAGTATTTTTTATGTCATTCGATAATGTGTCAGAACAGTTATGGGTCTGCCTCGTCATTGCACTGATGTCCAGTTGCATTTCAATCACCGTCACACAGCAGGAAATGTTTCGCCCGTTGCGTGAATGGATGGTCAAAAAAAATGCCATGGCAGGCTACCTGTTCAGTTGTTTTTATTGTTTCAGTCACTGGGTGGTTTTTGCCGGTGTTGCAATTTACAGGCCCGTTCTTGTTCATTCAGGATTCTGGTTAATTGACCTTGCGGTTACGGCATTCTTTACCATTGGTTTAACGGCCATGTTCAGCGGGATCATCCTGAAAGTGATGAGAAACGCTATCGCCAAAGCAATTGAAGAAAAAGAAATGAAAGACAAGCTGGGTTTGTAAATCGAACGGAGCCTGAAAACCTGGTGATGAAAGCAGGACGGTTAGCCCGGTAATCTGCGCATATAAATGGCACGACTGCTTTACGCTTTCGCACCAGGTTTTGCGATGTTTTTACGTTCGTCTTCCACGCAGTTCACAGAGGTACAGGTACATACTGGTTCTGGCTGCCGGTGTTGATGTGCCGGCAGGTGTTGCTGACATTTTTGTTACGAACAAAAATCCCACAGGTTATTCAGATAACCTTCATATCAGCATGAACTGTTAGCGTCCTGGCATCTCAGTCCGGTTTGCAGTGAACGTTTGCGCATGAATACCGACAGTTGCAGATTAGTGTGTCGACGTCGCTGCTTCGAGTTGCGCAGGTTCCATCAGTGCGAATGCTGTGCGCATTTTGCGCGTCTCCTCTCCGGGGCTACGACCAAACAGTCTTTTGAACTCCCGATTGAACTGCGACGCACTTTCGTAGCCGACCCGCGCTGCTGCCCCTGCTGCAGTAACGTTGTCCCGTATCATCATCAGTCGCGCCTGATGAAGACGCACTGACTTGATGTACTGGATGGGAGAAGTCGCCGCCACGGCTTTGAAATGCGCATGAAAAGCCGGAACGCTCAGGCCAGCGCAGCACGTATGGCTCCGCCCTGTTCACCCAGCAGAACACGAAAAATCAGCTTTCGCATAATTCCCGGCCCCAGAACCCGGGCTTCAAGTGGTGAAAATAATACCTTCAAAAAACGAGCTGTCGTATCTGCCAGCGTCTCGTCAAGTGGTGTGGAGACAATGCCAACGGGTGAATCTGATGCAGTTCTAGCATGGTGATCGACGGCCATAACCAGGTCTGCCACAGCTGTCATATCCAAACCAATGGACACAGCAAGCAAAGGCTCTGCCGGACTGGCATCTGTCTCGCTTGAAAATGGCAGAGGTACTGACAGCATCAGGTAGTGCAATGGGTCGTAGTGGTAAACCCTGTCGGCCAGGTAACCTCGTTTGTGCCCCCTGACAGACCAGTACTCTGATGGAATCCGGCTTATGGACGCAGGATGTGGTAGAATGCCAAATGAGTCTCCAGGAACGTAACAATGTGCGTCAAGCATACATTCATAAGGCAGAGCATCTTGATGCCCGCAAGGCGATGATGCAGAGGTGGTCGGACTATCTGGATATATGCAGAAAAGCATATGTGTCGCCTTATATGATGGTTCAGGAGAACCGTTGAATGGTTAATATAATGAAGCCATATCCACTTATGTGGGGACGGCTTTATTTATCAGTAATACAAAAATGCCAGTGAACTTTTTCTCCTGAACCTCCGCTGTTTCTGACGTTATAAATTTGTAACAAATATTTTTTAAACTGTCCTGTATTGCCACGCAAATCTATGGAAATTACAGGAAAAAGATATGAGCAGACCCCTTAAATCGGTGTTTAAAAAGGAACACAGCGATGAAATCAGTAACCATAGCGTGAACCCCGTTTTTTCTGAGGTAGTCAGCGCTTTTATGTCCCGTCGCCGCTTTCTGCAAATGGGAATGGTGGCGGGCGCTGCCGTCTCCTTTCCCTATCTAGTCAAGCCAGAAAACGCCTTCGCGGCGGAGACAAATCCCTCAGCATTATCTAAAGCGGTGTCGCTGGGTTTCACCAGCATTCCCGTTTCGACCGCAGACACTGTCACCGTGCCGGAAGGCTATATAGCCCGTCCGTTTTATCGATGGGGCGATGCTGTGGGCATAAAGGGCAATCTGCCCGAATTTAAATTCGACGCCAGCAACACCACCGACGAACAGGCGGCGCAGGCCGGTATGCACCATGACGGCATGGCCTGGTTTAGCCTGCCGCAGGGCAAAGAGAACCCGGCACACGGTCTGCTGGCGCTCAACCATGAGTACATTGATAACGGCATGCTGTTTAAAGACGGTACCGCCAACTGGGATCTTGATAAGGCCCGTAAGGGCCAGAATGCGATGGGTATATCAGTTATCGAGGTGAAAAAAAATAACGTGAGCTGGCAGGTGGTCCGTCCCTCCAGCTTTGCTCGTCGCATAACCGTTAATACACCCATGCAACTGAGCGGTCCGGCGCGTCATCAGGTGTTGATGAAAACCGCCTCCGATCCGCAAGGCGAAGTGGTACTGGGCACCATGCAAAACTGCGCCAATGGTCAAACCCCGTGGGGAACGTACCTGACCTGTGAAGAGAACTGGTCGGATATTTTTGTTAAAAAAGCGCCGCTTAACGTGCTGGAGAAGCGCTACGGCATTAGCGATAGCGATAAATCCTACCGTTGGAACGAGGTTGACGAACGTTTCAGCGTCGATAAAACGCCCAACGAGCCGAACCGCTTTGGCTGGGTGGTGGAGATTGACCCCTACGATCCGACTTCCACGCCGCGCAAACATACCGCATTAGGTCGCTTTAAGCATGAAGGTGCTGCCGTGACGCTGGCGGAGGATAATCGCGTTGTGGTCTATATGGGTGACGATCAAAAATTTGAATACATCTATAAATTCATCTCCGAGAACAAATATGACCCTGGCGATCGCAAGGCAAATATGCAGTTGCTGGAGTCAGGCACGCTCTATGTCGCCAGATTCAATGACGACGGTTCCGGCGACTGGCTGCCGCTAATCTTCGGTGAAAATGGCCTTGATCAAAGCAGTGGTTTCGACAATCAGGGCGATCTTCTGATCAAAACGCGCCTTGCTGCCGATACGGTGGGCGCAACAAAAATGGACCGCCCGGAATGGATAGCCGTTGATACCCATGCGAAAGGCAGCGTGTATTGCACGCTCACCAACAATTCCGATCGCGGTAAAGAGGGCAAGGCCACGGTAGACGCAGCCAACCCGCGCGCCAACAACCAGTTCGGCCACATCATGCACTGGCGCGAAGAGAGCGCAGACCCCGCCTCAGCGAAATTTACGTGGGATATTCTGGTGCTCGCCGGGCGTACTGACAGTGACGATCCTAAAGCGAAAGGCTCCATGCAGGGGGCAGAATTCGGTAGCCCTGATGGGCTCTCCTTCGATCACCGCGGCGTGCTGTGGATCCAGACCGATGTCTCCTCCAGTACGATTAATAAAAAAGCGTATGAAGGGATGGGAAATAACCAGATGGTGGCGACCCTGCCCGGCACCAATGAGTATCGACGCTTTTTGACAGGGCCACGCGGGTGTGAAATTACCGGTATCGCCTTTACGCCGGACAACCGTACGCTGTTTATTAATATCCAGCATCCCGGCGAAGGCGGCGACGACATTACCGATCCGAGCAACCCTCGGGCTATCTCCAACTGGCCAGATTCAAGATCAGACGGACGACCACGTTCTTCAACAGTCGTTATCACTAAATCGAATGGCGGGATAATCGGTACCTGATACATCTGGTGCCCTTTTGGGCACCATTTTTTATGGCAACAGCTTGATCCTCCCAACATTCCCCAGGTATCAAATATTTAATCTCGCTGTTATCTGAAGGAATTAACCTTAGCCTTTTATGTTTTCTCTTACTCGCTGAAACGATTATCAATTTTAGCGCTACCTTAAGCCTAGCTTCGTACATGCACGTTCCATATCAAAAAATCGATTAAACGTTTACATTGCAATTGTTATGTTATAACGTTCCAAAAAGTAACTAATTATGTGGAATGGATGTCATGCACGACTACTCTTTGCGTTTTGCAAATCTGGCGCTGGGTTATGAGGGTTTACCTGCGATACAAAATATTACCGGGACGTTACAAAAAGGCTCCCTTACAGCCATTATTGGCCCTAACGGTTCTGGTAAGTCAACACTGCTTAAAGGTATCGCAGGGATTCTGGCTCCGTTAAGTGGCTCCTGTACCGTAGAACCAAAGGCGCGCATTGCCTATCTGCCACAAATATCGGAATTGGATCGCACTTTCCCAGCAACTGTTTCAGATTTAGTTGCCCTGGGTTTATGGCCTAAAAGAGGGTTATTCCGTCATCACAGAATTGAGGATCGTAAACGGCTTACTGATGCACTGGAGTCAGTAGGATTAGCAGGGTTTGAAAAAAGACAGCTTAGTGCATTATCCGGCGGGCAGCTTCAACGCGCGCTCTTCGCACGGGTCATTCTTCAACAGGCAAACATCATCTTGCTTGATGAGCCTTTTAATGCCATTGACGCCACTACTATTGATGACTTGCTTGTGCTGATAAACCGCTGGCATGCTCAGAAACGTACTGTCTTAGCTGTCATGCATGATATCGGTCTGGTTAGAAATCATTTTCCACAGGCCATTTTGTTAAACGGTGAATTAGTGGCATGGGACGAAACAGAACAAGTTCTGCGCCATACCTCACTTCTACCGACACAGAATATGGGCACAGCAGGTGCTTTACCTGGGCAACATGAGGCTACACATTCATGAGCTGGCTTCATGAATGGGTTCTAGCACCTTTTGTCGGCTTCGGTTTTATGCGCCGGGCGCTTTATGGTTCATTTCTGCTTTGTTTAAGCGCTTGCCCAGTTGGCGTTTTTTTAACATTACGCCGTATGAGTCTGGTTGGTGATGCCATGTCACATGCTATCTTGCCCGGTGCTGCATTTGGCTTCTTACTCTACGGATTAGATATATTACCGATGACTATTGGTGGGCTTGTCGCAGGGCTGATAGTCGCTATTTTTGCAGGGGCGGTTTCCCGCTTAACAGTGCAAAAAGAAGACGCTTCAATGGCGGCTTTTTATTTAATCTCACTCGCCGTCGGCGTGCTCATTGTATCGCTTCGAGGCTCAAGCGTGGATCTTATGCATGTCCTGTTTGGAACTGTGCTTGCACTCAATCACGAAGCGCTGTTGTTAATTTTCTCTGTCGCGCTGCTCACACTTCTGCTGGTTTCTATATTCTGGCGCGCACTTATTGCTGAGTGCCTTGACCCTTTATTTCTTCGCTCAGTTTCACGATTGGGATCGCCAGTCCATTTTATTTTCCTGGCCCTAGTGGTACTGAATCTTGTCGCTGGTTTTCAGGCGCTCGGCACTTTACTCTCTGTCGGGGTAATGGTCTTGCCAGCTGTGACGGCTCGTTTCTGGACGAGACGTGTAGCAACAATGTGCGTAGCCTCTGTCCTGACAGGAATGCTTGCATGTATAAGCGGTTTGTTATTTTCATTTCATTTTTCACTCCCTTCAGGACCGTCAATCATATTATCTGTGGGAATTATGTATCTTGTCTCTGCTGCGGCCATGATGGTGAAAAACATCCGCTTAAAAAACTTCGTTAATCTTTTCACTACAAATCGAGGAAATTATTTAATGAGAAAACCCGGTTTTATATCTTTATGCATCCTGACGACATCTATGCTTTTTTATTTTTACTTTCCCGGCGAAAGCGAAAATTAATGTCATAGCAAGCTTTTCTGTTATTGGCGATATGGCAAAAAACATCGGTCAGGATCGCATCGAACTGCGTACTATTGTCGGCCCTAATGGCGATGCCCATGTTTATGAGCCCTCTCCTGCTGACGCGATCGCTATGTCTAAAGCGGATGTCATACTTGTAAATGGTTTACAACTTGAAGGCTTTATTTCACGGTTGATCGAGGCAAGTGAAACTTCCGCACCGGTAATTGAAACAACAAAAGGAGCAAATATTCTCCAGGACCCGGCCGGCGGACACTATCACTTTTATGACGGTAAAGCGGTCTTTCATGCTGCACCGTTTGATCCACATGCCTGGCAATCAGTAGGGAATGCCAGAATATATGTGAAAAATATTGCAGGAGCCTTTTGTGCACAAGATAAAAGTAATTGTGATTTTTATCAGGCTAATGCCCGTATTTATGATGAAAAACTTGCGGCTCTGGAAAATAAAATTATTAAGACTGTCGCTACGATCCCACAGGAAAAGCGTACTGTCGTCGTAGGCCATAATGCATTCAAATATTTTGAACAGGCATATGGTATACATTTCCTTTCCCCTCAGGGTATATCCACCGAATCAGAGGCCTCTGCCGCTGACGTTGCCGGCATCCTTAAGAAAATTAAAGAAAATAACGCATCCGCGGTTTTTTCTGAAAATATTTCCAATCCACGTCTGGTTGAACAAATTGCCAGAGAAGCTGGCCTTAACGTGGCTGGCGTGCTTTATACAGATGCCTTGTCAGAGCCAGGAGGACCGGCTTCTACCTACCTGGAAATGATGGAACATAACGTAACGGCGATTGCGACAGCGGCAAGCAATAGCCGTAATACCCAGCCATAAATACCCGCCGATCAGTTTTATATATGATGGAGAACATTATGAAGAAACGCTTATTATCTACTTCAATCTCAACGCTGCTTTTGGGCCTTTCTGTGATGCCTGCTTTCGCAGATGAAGACGTAACCGCATGGCGTCTGTTCGTCGCCGATCATGATAAACCCGTTGTGAATGTTATTGATGCACTGGATGGAGATAAGCTCGCAACATTTAATGTTAAAGGCCCTGCAAATTTATCTCGCAGCGAAAGTGGTGCCACAATTTTCGCTATCCAGGGTAGTGCTGGCGTAGTATCCACAATCGCTTCAGGCATTGCTTTCCATGATCACGGAGATCATGCAGACATTGATATTGACGCTCCAAGACTATTACCGCTGGAACTAACGGGTAAAAAACCTGGTCATTTTGTTGAACGTCAGGGCAAAATTGCCCAGTGGTTTGACGGGGAAGATAGCGCGCAAATCCTGGGTGAAAGCGCCGTTCTTAAAGGTCAGAAGAATATAACTAAAGTAAATGTTGTTGCGCCACATCACGGCGTTGCTGTTCCTTACGATAATTATGCTGTCGTATCCATTCCCAACCCTGATGATGCTTCAAAACGACCTGTCGGCGCTCGCGTGGTGGACCTGCAAGGTAAAAAAGTGGGTGATGATGCCTTATGCCCCGGACTTCACGGCTCAGCCGGCTCGGGTGATACTTTTGCCCTATCATGTGAGACTGGCCTCCTGCTGATTACGCAAAAAAATGCGGCACCGGTTATCAGGCACCTTCCCTACGCGAAAACGTTGCCAGAGGGAAGCACATCCACCTTGATCGGTGGTAAGGGAATGCAATATTTTATCGGTAATTATGGGCCAGACCGGATTATTCTGGTCGACCCTACCGAATCGGATAGCTTCCGTTTGATTCAGTTGCCTACCCGTCGAGTCCATTTCGTTGTAGACCCGGTACGCGCGAAATTCGCCTATGTGTTTACAGAAGACGGAAAGCTTAATCGAATAGATGTCCTGAAAGGAGAAATTTCGCAGTCAGTGCGTGTCACTGATCCCTATTCAATGGATGGCCACTGGAATGATCCGCGGCCGAGAATCGCAGTCGCTGACAATAAAATTTACGTTACCGATCCGTTGAAAAGTAAAATTATTGTGTTAGACGCTACTTCTTTTAAAAAGACCAGTGAAATTAGTGTCGAAGGGCAGCCATTTAATATTGTTGCAGTCGGCGGTTCAGGAAAAGTACATGGTGAACATCACGATCATGAAGCTCATCATCATGATGATGACCACGCTCATTAATACTTGTAAAACCTAACAACGCCTTTCACAGTAGATCTGCTGATAGCAGATCTACTTTCTGGCTTTAATAATCTTTTTGAATTTATCCTGAGAATCACATCCATGAATATCAAATTCCCTTTCATTTTTTTAACCTCGCTTTACAGCATTTACTGCTCTTACTAATTACATCAGAAACTTTTCAGATTTCGGCCCATACAAGTAATATATTTATTTAACTCTCTCAAAGCTTTTGACTACGCAACATTGAACAGAAAGGGCAATTGCATCCAGCTACTGCCACAGCAGCACAGGTTCCTAAGGTCGTCGTCTGGAACTGACTACTATGCTGGCTGTAAAAGTTACTAATGATGTTGTCTTCTGTTGTGCGCAACTGCTTTCCTGAAAGATCTAAACCAGTCGTATCTTTCGCCTGAAATGCCAGAGCCGGAGTCGAAGCCATTGTCAGGGAGAATGCAACTATCTTACTGATTTTCATGTTAACCTCTTGTTAAATCTTCCTCTGAAACTACAGTGTGAGAAAACGCATAACAACCAGTTATCTTTCGGTATGCGGAATATGAGTCTGGATGTTATAAAATAACATAACACACCCATAAAAAAATGATACTATTGGGTAGTGATGTTCCTCTACAGAAGGCGTTCTGGCTGACTGTAACCAATGCGTACGCAGGCTATAATGGCCAGATATAGCCTGACATCACACACCTTGTCGTATTTTTGCAAGCTTAAACGCTTCAGGCCTGCCCATGTTGGACAGGCTTTTTGTTAATGCCGCTGAACAGGATCTGGTTTATTAGCTTTCTGATCCTCATTTCAGTGGTGAACATCGACTGAAAAAATTACTGTGCGGCCGGGAAATGTAACGTAGCAAAAGCAGGAAAATCCTTTGCCGTTTTCCCAAGTAATCTTTCAGGAGAGAAATCACTCAAAAGTGAAGAACGCCTGTCGTGGAGAATCTCTTCCGCGCAAAGCCGTCCGATCAACGGCCCCAGTGTCATGCCACTGTGCGTCACCATGAGGTAGATCCGTCGCTTAGCAGAGATATAACCAAGTCCTGGAAGTCCATCTGCCGGTCGGGAACGCTGCCCAACAGCTATACGTTCCAGCTGTGCCATTTCCATATTATTAAATAGCTTCCGTAGCCTTTTGTGCATTTCTTCACCGATGTAGCTATCTACCGGTGCCGGGTTTGCAGGATTGGCAAAGCCGTCGAGGTCAGGACACTGAAGCAGTAATCGCCCCCCTCCTTCTGGCCGGACATTTAACCCTGGCGTGATTAAATTCGCCTGTAACTGGGTTAACACCGGGCGCGTATAGCCCAGAAAACCACATGCGATTTTATTTGGCTGGTTCGGATCGATCATTGCCAGTTGCAGCCCAAGTAGCGAAGCAAGTTCGGCAGACCATCTTCCCGCCGCAATGACTATACTGTCTCCCTGCCAACGTTCGCCATTGGCAAGGCTTATCTCTGCCCTATTTTTTCTTCAGTTAACTCTGTCACTTCGCTTTGTGTTTTCAATTCGGAGTTATAGACATGAAGCTCGGACACCAGCCATGCCATAAAAATGGAAGGTACCAGTAAGCATTCACCTGGAAAATACCAGATATCTCCCGCATGAGATCCCACGCGGATTTCAGGAACTTTGCGCCTAAGTTCATCTGCGGAAAGGTTCTGAACAGGATAGTTCAGTTCCAAAAGACGGCTAACCCGGTCTTCTAACCGTTTTTGCTCTGGCGCACCAGCCGCCCATTCATAAGTCCCAGTCGCTTTTAGCCAATGACCTTCTGTGGTCCGTTCCTGTTGTAGCCGGATATGCTCGTCAATCGCCAGCGCATTGAGATGATGATAACTTTCTGGTGTTTTGCCATTTGAATTAATCCAGGCAAAAGTCGTGCTGCTTGTCCCCGCCCCCACATGGCTACGCTCAAAAACAGTGACTTTTGCTCCCTGTTGCGCCAGGGAGCGGGCCACGGACAGGCCGAGTACGCCAGCACCAATGACTGCTATTTTTTTGACCGACATGCCTTTCCTCCTTTTTATCAACTTCCTGACGTTGGGCTTTCTTATGGTTTATCGCCAGGTTCATTCAATACGATCTCCATTGAAGGAGCTGATGTAAGCTTATCTTTATATTCAGCCGATATATCAGGAAGGCTGGTAAACTGACCATCAAGAAAAAGAAAATCTATCTTATTGGCAATATCCTCCAGCGCTTCGATTTCTGTTTTGAGATTTTCCCTCTTTTCCTTATTGCCATCCAGAAGCCAGTTAATGGTGCCATTTTGTTTGGTTAATCCACCAAGATCAATGACATGACCATCGATATTCTGTGCAAGAATGCGGTTTTCACACAGGAAAAGTAGATAAGGCATACGGTCCTGTTTACTGGTTTCGACCATAACTGCTTCCTCCAGATTATTGGGCTGATACAAACGATTCGTCAGAATTCGCAATAAAGATAAGAATTAAAGTATAGAAATACTCGCTGATTATGACGTTTGCTCTCAGCGGTGCTCCTGCTTAGCGACTAAAGAATTTTGTAAACAGGAAATCAATATTCCCGTTTATGTTGATTTAGCCACTGGGCTACCGAGCTCGCAAAGTAAGTCAATATGCCGTCCGCCCCGGCGCGTTTGAAGCATATAAGTGATTCAAGCACCGTTTTCTCTTCGTCGAGCCAACCATTTCGGAAAGCGGCCATATGCATCGTATATTCCCCTGAAACCTGATAGGCAAAGACTGGTACTGCAAAAGTTTTCCTGGCTTCCCTGATAATATCCAGGTAAGGCATGCCCGGCTTAACCATCACCATATCAGCTCCCTCCTGCAAATCCTGGGCAATTTCATGCAACGCTTCCATCGCATTCGCCGGGTCCATCTGATAATTCTTTTTGTCCCGCTTGCCCAGCGCCATGGCAGATTGAGTGGCTTCGCGAAAAGGACCGTAATAGTTTGACGCGTATTTCGCTGAATATGCCATGATCTGGATATTAAGCAGTCCATTCGTTTCAAATGCCTGTCTGATATGCCCGATGCGGCCGTCCATCATGTCGCTTGGCGCGACAATATCCGCACCCGCTTCGGCGTGCGTAAGCGCCTGTCTGGTCAGAATTTCTTTTGTCGGCTCATTAAGTACATATCCATGTTCGTCAATGATGCCGTCCTGACCATGTGACGTATAGGCGTCAAGAGCAACGTCAGTTATCACCCCAAGTTCAGGAAAATCATTTTTAAGCGCCCTTATAGCTCGCGGAACTAAGCCAGATGGATCCCATGAAGCGTCTGCCATCAGCGACTTATCAGAACTTTCGATACACGGAAATAGTGCAATAGCAGGTATACCTGCCTGGACAAATTGAGCGGCATCATGAACCAGCATATCAACCGACAGACGAAATACACCCGGCATCGACGGCACTTCCTGTCGCACGTTTTGCCCCTCAATAATGAATACAGGTAAAATCAGGTCGTTTACGGTCAGCTGATGTTCAGCGACCAGACGGCGACTGAAAGAATGGGTGCGGGAACGGCGCAGTCGTCGCGCCGGGAAAGAACCAGGAATGATAATACTCACAAAATGTACCTTTTCTGCTTCTCAGGGAGAAGTTAAGCCTGAGCAAAATAAATACGTGACTAGCGAGAGAATTCCAGTGGCAGGCCGTACTTCTGCTGTATGGTGTGCCCATTCCAGATAACGTGGCCATTTACCAGCGTCATATCAACCGCACCACCGCCTGACAAAATCCGGCCTTCAAAGGGGGACCACCCGCATTTGTATGCCACATCTTCCCGGATTATCTGTTGATGACTGAACGGATCGATAACCACCAGGTCCGCCCAATAGCCTTCTCTGATATTGCCACGATCTTTAAGCTGGAAGCGCTCGGCTACAGCATGGCTGGTCTTTCTTACCACCATTTCCGGGGTAAAAATCCCCCTGCTACTCATATCCAGCAGTGCAGGAAGAGCATGCTGCACCAGCGGTAAGCCGGAAGGCGCAGCAAAATAGTCATTCTGCTTTTCCTCCAGTAAATGCGGCGCATGGTCAGTTGCGATAACGTCGATAATGCCTTCATTAACGCCTTTCCAAAGAGCTTCCTGATGAAACGAGGACTTTACAGATGGATTACATTTGAGCTTATGCCCCAGCGTTTCATAATCGTCATGATTAAAAAACAGGTGATGAACGCAGGCTTCAGCCGTGATGGTTTTCTGGCGCAGCGCCTCCAGCGTGGGGGCTGCATCAAAAAGAACAAGTTCGTCTGCGGTGGTAATGTGCAGAACATGTAATCGGGTACGATGTTTTTTCGCCAAAGAGACGGCCTGGCGGGAGGATGTCAGGCAGGCGTCCACAGAACGAATAGCGGCATGTTCGCCAGGAGGAATATCGCCCCCAAAACGAGCCCGCCATATCGCCTCATTTTGCTTTATTGTCGGGGTATGCTCGCAATGTGTTGCCACAAGACAAGGGGCATTAGCGAAAATACTTTCCAGCACCTGTTCATCGTCCACCAGCATATTCCCGGTACCTGAGTGAAACATCAGGTGCGCCGGTACTGGCAGTCAATGCCCGGGAAGCTGGCAGCAATGTTCGCCAGGGAATAGTGCAGTTGCTGTTGCAGGATAAACCTGCACCCTCCGCTGTCTCTTTACCTCGTCAAAAGATACCGGTAATTAATCTGCTGGCTGAATCTCCTCAACAAACGATATTTGAACATCGTTGGTGTGGAAAAGTTGCTGCAATAGTATGCCTTTTCCTGCTGTTTGCCGTTCCGGTATGGGGGGCATGGCTGCTGTCAGATTTTATTCAGCCTGTCATTGACAGTGCGGTTATTCAGCCGCTTAAGAATATAACGACGAGCTGGCCCGACGTTCTGAAGACACTATTTGTCGGCAATTACGGTCTTTTTAGTCTGGGACTTTATTCGTTTGTATGGGCATTTCCTGTGGTGGTACTGATAGGGTTGTCTCTTTCGCTGACTGACGACAGTGGACTTAAGGAAAGAATTACAGCGACGCTGGATCCCTGGTTGAGAAAACTCGGCCTCAGCGGTCAGGACCTTATTCCTGTATTAAGCGGTTTCGGCTGTAATGTCGTGGCGGTTTTTCAGAGCCGTTCGTGTTCGCGATGCACCCGGCATGCTTGTATAAGTATGATTAGCTTTGGGTCCGCTTGCAGCTATCAGACGGGGGCGACGCTTTCTCTTTTTAATGCCGCCCATCAACCATGGCTCTTTATCCCCTATCTCAGTCTGCTGTTTTTCACAGGCGCAATACATACGCGACTCTGGAACGGGTCGTTGAAGCCTGGCCAAAACCAGCGTCTGACAGAGCTCACCTGGCTACAATGGCCACGCTGGCGAAATGTGACATGGATGCTGAAAAATATCCTCCGTCAGTTCATTACGCAAGCCATGCCGTTATTCCTGATTATCTGCATTGTTGCGGGGATGCTTGATTACGCAGGGATCACTCGCTGGCTGAGTGAAACGACGGCACCTTTACTTCATCTTTTTAAACTGCCAGCAGAACTGATGCCCGGGATCATTTTTTCACTGCTAAGGAAAGATGGTTTGATGGTGCTCAATCAGGATGGCGGCAGCTTAATACAGTCTCTCAGCACATCTCAGTTACTGCTACTTGTCTGGCTCGCCTCTACGTTGATGGCCTGCCTTGTCACGGTATTTACCATCGCCCGGGAAATAAACTGGCGGTTTGCAGCAGCAGTGGCGGGAAAACAGGTATTAAGTTCTCTGGTGGTGGCTCTGGTGATATCCCAGTTATTTATTCATGAGGCATAAGTATGATCCCCAAGACTTACCAGCAATGGTACCGGTGCATCACAGAAGAATGTGGAATTCCCTTGACGCAGGCATTTATTGCATCCCGTCTGGCAGTCCTTGAGTCCCAAGACCATCAGGAAACCAGACGTTTTGTCTCGCTATATGGGCAACAACATCTGAATAGTGTTGTACAGTGGTTCAAAAAAGCTGGGGAAGAATTGTTGTAAATCTGCCCCCTTTTCGCTTTCATACGAAGGCACCCGACAAATGCGGGTGCCTTCGATTCATTCTTCGAACCAGGGCTCAACAGGATCGGAATAATGCCGCCACTTTTGAGGCCCTTCTGCCATTTCTGCATCCGTTAACAGGGCGGAATCCAGTCTGTTGCGCAGTTCTGATTCATTCATATCCATTCCAATAAAAACGAGTTCCTGACGGGCATCACCAATGCCATCTATCCAGTTAGACATGATGAACTTCAGTGACTCAGCATCCTCTGGCCAACGTTCTTTCGGCACACTAGCCCACCACATGCCCCCCAGCCCCTGGCGCGCAATGCCACCTGCCTGCGACCATGAACCTGCGAATTCCGGACGGCTGGCCAGCCAGAAGTAACCTTTTGATCTGACGACTCCATCCAGCTCATTTTCCATCACCTGCCAGAAACGGGTCGGATGAAAAGGCCGGCGGGCGCGAAAGACAAAGCTGGTGATCCCATATTCTTCTGTCTCCGGCGTATGTTCGCCCCGGAGTTCTTTAAGCCAGCCGGGTGCCTGAGCGGCCTGCTCGAAATCAAACAGCCCGGTATTAAGTATGTTGCCCAGCGGAACCTGTCCAAACTGTGAAACAACGATTCTGGCCCGTGGATTAAGCGAACGTAAAATCGCCATTAGTTTTCTTTTTGCGCTTCACTGATAAGGTCAACTTTATTAAGGACCAGCACATCACAGAATTCAATCTGATCGATCAGCAAGTCAACAACGCTCCTTTCATCACCTTCACCTAACGATTCTCCGCGTGACTGAATGCTGTCTTCCGAACCGTAGTCTTTCAGAAAATTGTACGCATCCACCACAGTGACCATGGTGTCAAGGCGGGCCACCGTCGAAAGGCTTTCACCGTCATCGCCCGCAAAGGTAAATGTTTCAGCAACAGGCAGAGGCTCAGATATACCGGTGGACTCAATGACAAGCTGATCAAAACGCCCTTCTTTTGCCAGACGATTAACTTCGAGAAGAAGATCTTCGCGCAATGTGCAGCAAATGCAACCGTTGCTCATTTCTACCAGTTTTTCATCAGTCCGGGAGAGTTCTGCACCACCTTCCCTCACAAGGGCAGCATCAATATTCACCTCAGACATATCATTAACAATGACAGCAACACGACGGCCTTCCCGGTTGTTCAGAATATGGTTAAGCAGTGTCGTTTTCCCTGCTCCCAAAAATCCCGAAAGTACGGTAACCGGCAGGCGTTTATCGCCATGAAAATTTGCACTGACTTCGGACATTACCTTACATCTCCTCAGATATTCGTTGTGTTCGGATTAACCAGGATCGTTGAGCACGGTTAGCTCATCGCCTTTAATGGCGTTGTAAAAACAACTCCGCCGACCTGTGTGGCAGGCTCCACCTATTTGATCCACAAGCAGTAGTACCGCATCTCCGTCACAATCCAGACGGATATCATGTACTTGCTGAACGCAGCCGGAGGTCTCACCTTTTCGCCAAAGGCATGATCGGGATCGCGACCAGTAACAGGCTCTGCCAGTCAATAAGGTTTCATCAAGAGCCTGTTGATTCATCCAGGCAAGCATCAACACCTCACCAGTGTCATATTGCTGTGCAATCGCAGCGATCAATCCATGAGAATCCCAGGGTATTGATGCCAGGATATCTTCAAGTTTAAAAACTGCACCTGCATGGGCTTTTTCCAGTAAGAGAAACATTGGCACCTCACTTATCATGTGTTATGTTATAACGTAACAATAAAATTTGCCAGTTCTTCTTTACTTACATGGCACGATCAAAACATCAGTAGATTTCCATCGTTTCAGGACAAGAAAAGATAACATCGCTTGAAAATTACAGGAGGCCCGGTGAGTAATAGCCCATATTCTCTAAGTACAAGGGACACTGCATTATCGTCTACGGATTGTTCCGGGCTGAGAGAGCTGATTGAGAGTAAGAAAATACGAATCACACCGCTCCGGGAGAGAGTTTATAATTTCGTCAGTCATGCTAAAGAAAAAGGCATTAGCGCATACCAGATACTGGAATTAATGAAGAAATATAATCCGAATGCAAAACCGGCTACGGTTTATCGTTCTCTGGATTATTTGCAACAGGCAGGGATTATCGTAAAAATAGAATGCTGTAGCAAATTTATCAAAAAAAATAATTTATCCTCTGATGTTGTGACTATTTTTTTGATTTGCTCAAACTGCGGAACAATAATCCAACATACTGACCACCTCATTCATACTTACATTGAGAAAAAAGCAATAGATTATGGTTGTGCTGTACAAAAAAAAGATATTGAAGTTAAAGTAATTTGCCCTGATTGTCGAGGAAAGGGTTAAATCACCAATACGAATAATCATTGAAATCGAGCCAGGCGATAAATAAATTTTAAAATATTTAAAAGCCATCACACTATTACCTGAGTCTATAATAAATATAACCGTCAACAAGGATTGTCGGTTGCTTTCATAATTGGCGTCAACAACCTCAACCTTCAGAATGAATAAAAGACATCAGAGCCTTATTTTTCTGTCTTATATGTGCTTAACAGGCCGTATTTCTGGACGAATTTCGTGCGAGTAACATGATAATAAACAACCCTCCAATGTCCGCCGTAATAATGCCAATTGGTAGTTCCTGCGGTGCCAGTATCGTCCGGCTGACTATATCGCCGCCACACAGTAATATTGCACCCCAGACGCCACACAAAGGTAACAACAACAGATGCTTAACTCCTGCAAAATGCCGACACAAATGAGGCACCATTAAGCCAACAAATCCAATCACGCCAGTCAATGCCACCAACAACGATGTTGCCAACGCGCAACAAAGAAAAATCTCGATGCGCAGACGACTCACGTTTATCCCCAGAGACAACGCTGTCTGTTCTCCTGCCAGCACACCATCCAGAGAGCGCCACCGCAACAGGACAAAGGCAAACAGCAACACCAGGCTGAACACTGCGAAAGGCAAATTATTCCAGGTGGCTAATCCCAGACCACCCAGTGACCAGAAAAGCACAGAACTGGCGGCTCGCTGATCGCCCGAAAAAATGAAATAACTGGTCAGCGCCCCGAACAAAAAAGAGATGGCAAGACCGCAGAGAATTAGATGCTCAGCTCCGCGTTGCTTTTTAAAATGAAACAACAGCATTACTGCTATGGCGGAACACACACCACCAACAAACGCCGATACGGGGAGCGTTAATACACCGAGTCGATCACCAAAACGGGTGATCACCAGCACCGCTCCCGCTGACGCGCCGGAGGATAGCCCGAACAAAAAAGGATCGGCCAGATCGTTACGGGTGGTAGTTTGTAACAACGCCCCCACCATTGCCAGTCCCGCTCCTGTCAGCACAGAGAGCAACATCCTTGGTACGCGTAAATCCGTCACAATTCTGCTGACCATGGCAGATACCGGCTCATCCACCAGCTTCAGTGCTCCCAGCACCTGCATCAGCGACAGTGAGACTGTCCCTCTGGTAATACTGAATAACATCAACCCAATCAGCACTACCATCGCTCCCCACATCGCCCAGTGATAACGGTACGACATGAGCATCACTTCGCCACTGTCGGGTACATTGCCCGCGCGAGTTTTTCCACTGCATGAACATTGGCTGGCCCCGGTGTCAGTTCAGCATATTGTAATTTCAGGTATCGATGATGCTGAACAGCCGGAGTCAGTTTCATTAGCGGATGATTCTCAAGAAAATGACGCAGTGCATCCGCACCGCTGCCCGTCTGGTAATCCAACAAAATAATGAAGTCCGGCTCAGTAGCGGCCACGCTTTCCCAGGAAGTCGTTCCCCAACTGGTATCCAGCGTCTCCATTACATTTTTACCGCCAGCCGCCTCAATGATTGCCGTAGGCATCGCATACTTACCACTGGTAAATGGTTTATCCTCGCCTGAGTCGTAGACGAACACCTTTAAAGGACGGGTGCCTGCCGCTGGCTTCGGCAGTTCGTTCAACCTCTTTTTCCAGCCGCTGACCAGGGTCTGTGCTTCATTGCGTTTGCCAAAAATCTTACCCAGCGTAAGGACATCGTTATACAGCAGATCCATGGTGGCTTTATTTTTGTGCGCAGTGGTGAACACACAGCTTTCACTCAGAACAAAAGTCTTGATGCCATATTTGCTTAGCGTATCCGGCGTCACTTCGCCACCCACCTTCATCCCATAGTTCCAGCCAGCGAAAAAGAAATCAGGTTCGGCTGCCAGCAATGTTTCCAGGGTGGGATATTTGGGTGCCAGTTCAGGGAGCGAGCCCATCGCCTTTTTAAATTCCGGCGTCATTTTGTACCAGCCACTAATACCGGTCAGCCCAACAATACGATCCTGCAAATGCAGTGCAAACGCCATTTCTGACATATTAAGGTCGTTGATAACAGCCCTTTTCGGCGGACCGGCGAATGTGACAGGAGTCCCACAACTTTCAATAGTAACAGGAAAATCAGCAGCACTGGCTACTGAGGCAGACAGTACCGCCAGCAGGAATATAAACAATTTTTTCATCACTGACTCTCAGAAAGTAATTTATGCACAATGCGGAACTTCAAAAATACGCAACGCCTTTCCTGTATGGGGATGCGGTACGGTAAAACTGGTCAAGCCAAAGACGGGATAAAGGTATTCTGATACCAATACCCTCTCCGGTGTGTCACAGATCACTGATTGCCCCTGCGACAAGAGGAGAACACGGTCAGCAAATGATTCTGTCAGTGTCAGATCGTGCAATACCGCCACGACGGTAATTCCCTTAGTTTTTACAAGGGAAAGTAGTTCCTCGCGCCCGGGAGGATCGAGATGATTGGTGGGTTCATCAAGCAATACCAGGTCGGGCGTCTGTGCCAGTACCCGTGCCAGCGCTGCCCGTTGTCTTTCGCCGCCGGAAAGCGATAAAAGTGACCGCCTGCGTAGCCGTTGTAATCCGGTTTCTTTAATGGCATTTGCTACAATCGCATCATGTACATTACGCGGTACATCCCCGGCATGAGGGATACGCCCCAGCGCTACATAATCCTCAAGGGATAATCTCGTATCAGGTGTATCATTCTGGGCCAGAACAGCAACCAGCCTGGCCCGCTGTTGACGGGATAAAGCAGACATAGAGCGGCCCCGCAGAAGAATGTCACCGTTTAGATGGGTCAGTTCCTGACTAATTGCTCTCACGAGGGAAGTTTTACCGCTGCCGTTAGGCCCGATAACGGCCAGACATTCTCCGGCTTTGACCGCAAAATGGACGTCTGAAAGCAACGTCCCGCCGCCCGGCCGCGACAGAGAATGGATATTAACGCTGAGAATACTTTCCAGCGTATCACAATCATCTTTTTCTATCAGATTACTTACGGTATTGCGCTTCACGGTGTTCCTTCTTGATTTCTGTACGGGCAATCAGGACGCCGCCGACATCCTGTTCGCTCAAATCGTTCACGATGACGCACATCGAAGCTGCGGCTGGGGTGTCTGCATTAACAAATTTTTAACCGCGTGGTTTTACCTGGACTAAGAAAACCGTTCAGAATCGTTAGCGGTTCTCTCTTCATTTGCTTCTCTCAGTCGTGACCGGTCAGCCGCAGCAATTTGACTGTTCCATCCGCATAACCTGAGGTCAGATATTCCCCCTCCGGATGCCAGCACAGCGCGCTAACTGCTTCGTCATCAGCCAGAATCGCCAGTTCCTGCCGTGTTCCAGCATCATAAAGGAACAGGATGCCGTCCTCCGCACCGCTGGCAAGCCATTGACTAACGGGACTGAACGACAGCGCCGTAATTGTTCCCAGATGTACCGGCAGGTAATCAGGCTCAGTGCCTTCCGGGCCCTCGCCACTGCAATCCCAGATCAGGATTTCCTCCCCAGCACCAGTAGCAAACAACTGCCCATCATGGCTCCAACAGAGATGACGAACCTTTGAGTTATAACCACTCATCTGGCACGATTTTTCTACAGATTTCGCCCAAAGCAGCACGATACCTTCCTGGCTGCCTGCTGTTATCCACGCACCATCCGGACTGGCGGCCAGACTGAGTAATGATCCTTTCCAGGAATAATTTCGTATTGGCTCTGCTTTGCCGGGTTGCCAGTGGCTGACCTGACCGTAACACGACGTCACAATACTGCCGTCAGCCATCCATTCCAGCCCTGTCAGCGTGCTGTCCACAGGCTCAAAAGCCTGCTTAAGTAACCCCCGGTCATCCCACAGTTTGAGTTGCTTACCGGCAATGCTGGCAAGCATACCACCAGATGACCAGGCCAGTTTTTCCACCCAGCCCCGCCCCGCTTTCCAGCATGCGGAGGGTTCGCCGGTTACCGGCTCCCATATCACAATAGAATCATCCTGGCCCCCGCTGGCGAGTTTCTGCCCGTCCGGCGACCAGGCCAGCGCCGTCGTACCTAATTCATGTGCTGAATGCCGCCATAGCAGACGACCGTCATCCCCCGAGTAAAGCGCAACCTCGCCATCTGCGCTAGCGCAAGCCAGTAATCCCCCAGACGGCGACCAGGCTAACAGGTTGATATAGTCATTAGCATTCGTCGCCCACAATGGAACCAGCTGCTGTTGAAATTCAGTACTATCTGTCACGCCAGACATGCCTGTACTCCCCGGATCAACATCTGACGATCCAGATTGCGACCAATAAAGACGATCTCACTGCGTCTTGGCTCTCCGACTTTCCATTCACGATCAACATTGACATCCATCAGCATATGAACCCCCTGAAAAACCACCCGCTGGTCTTTTCCTGCCAGGTTCAGGATGCCCTTGGAGCGGAAGATATCCTGTCCCCGCGATGACAATAGCAATCGTAACCAGTTGTTCAATTTATATTCCGATAACGCACCTTCCACGGTAATACCTACGGACGTCACTTCCTCGTCATGGCTGTGTGCTGCGCTGAAGGCGCGGGATATGACAGGCTTTTGCGCCACATTATTGCAGTACAGCGCCAGCTCAAACTCTTCGGGCAGATGCTCGGTTACCAGTGCATAGTTTCCCTCTTCGGGGATCGCCATTCTGAGCGTCTGTGCTCCGGTTTCAGGGACCAGGAGCGATACAACCCGAGGTGAAGGAACCAGTTCAACATCCACTTCCCCCCGCAAACTGTCACGGGAAAATGCGTTATCAGCCTGCGCGATAAGCTGCATAAAGGCGTGTTCGTTGCTTTCAGGTATGGCAGTAAACAAAACATCGATGGACGGATCAGGCCCGGTGGTGTAATGCAGTTCGGTTACGCCCGCCGGTAAATGCCAAATGCCTGCCCACTCAAACGGATATTCAGGTTCCAGAAACTGTGGACGTTCCTGTAAGACGCGCTGTAAATCAAACCCACCGACATCCAGCACCGTAGGGATATCAACTTCTGCATTCACGGTGCGTTGGATCCGCGCCAGGGCGTTCATGCTGCGCAGGCGAACCTCCAGTTCGTCCAGTTCAGCGGGCGAGACAAGATCGGCCTTATTCACCAGGAGAACATCGGCAAATGCGATTTGTTCGCAAAGTTCACTGCTGTCGTCCAGATGCAAACCGGCATGTTTGGCATCCACCACTGTGATGATACCGTCAAGACGAAGTGCAGAACTAACTTCATCATCAACGAAGAAAGTCTGTGAAACCGGCCCGGGATTGGCCATCCCGGTGGTTTCGATCAGGATACGGTCAAACTTATCGCGGCGGCGCATCAGACGACTCAGGATACGAATCAAATCGCCCCGCACCGTGCAGCAGATGCAGCCATTATTCATCTCAAAGACTTCTTCATCTGCATTGATGACCAATGCATCATCTATACCGATTTCACCGAATTCGTTCTCAATAACCGCCACCCGCAGGCCGTGCTGCTGGCTGAGAATATTGTTCAGTAGTGTGGTTTTGCCTGATCCCAGAAACCCGGTCAGAACGGTAACGGGAATACGATTATCTGTATTCATGCTAAGCCTTCTTTTCATTCCGCTCATGGTCAGTATGTTATAACATAACAATAAGTGGTTAAGCTAATCTGTATTTTGATTCGGGGAAAATCATGGCAACAAATCTATTCTTTCAGCTTTATCTGCCAGTCCCGGATGGTTCATCACTTTGGGTTAATTAGCCCGCTTAACCGGGAATAAACCATCAGCATGACCAGCAACAGTTTTTGTAAACAGGTTAACTATCGGACTACTGGGTAGACAATAAGTGTGCATGTCAAAGCTGTCTGAGCTCATCGGAAACCGCATCAACAAGTTCATGATCGTGACTTATCATCAGCACGCCACCGCCTTGATTAACAAATTGTGTTACCGCATCCATCAGTGTTGCCGTTGTCGCAGGATCCAGCATGGACGACATTTCATCCAGAATCATAAAGTCAGGCTTCGTTGCCAGTGCCCTTGCCATTGCTGCTCTCTGGAGCTGTCCGTCAGACACCTGACCAGGATATCGGTTAAGCAGGTCTGGCGTCAGGACCACTCTTGCCAGAATGGCTTCAATATCAGCATCAGGCCTGGCTGTCTGCATGATCGTTTTCTTTAACGTCAGCCGGGGATCGCATGAACGCCGGGGAGACTGGAATACCATACCGATTTTGCCACGGGTCGCTGCACCGGAACGGGTCCGGACATTTTTGACCTCAATACCATTACAGATAACACGGCCGGCCGTGGGGATAACAAGGCCAGCCATGACCCGCCCGAGCGTTGTTTTTCCCCGTCCTGACGGTCCAGTTAATCCCACTATTTTCCCAGGAGGTATAATAAGGTCAACCCGATCAAGGATACGCATTTGTTGCCCGCCAGGGCGTCTGAACTCAACAACAACATCACTGGCTACTAAACCCTGCATTGCGCCTCCTCCGATAAAGCGAGCCGTGTTTCATAAGTGTAATCATCGGCAAGGTTTGTCAGTTCCGGCGGTCTTCCAGGCATCCGGTGTAACCCATTTCGGGGCAAGGCAGCCAGTAAGTCTTGTGTATATCGGCTTTGTGCACCGCCCTTTAACACTATTTTTGCCTCGCCACTTTCAACAATTCGTGAGGCATAACAGACGCTCACCCTGTCTGCCACGCCGGTATCAACAAGCGCGCTGATGTCATGTGTAATCAACATAACGGCAGTCCCGTGATTGGCAATCTGACGTAGCAGACGAAACATTCCCGCTTTACGCTCCGGATCCAGAGACGCTGTGGGTTCATCTGCAATGACAATGTCAGGTGCACCCGCCAGGGCAAATGCCACTGCCGCGCGTTGAGCCATCCCTCCCGAAATTTCATGTGGATAAAGTTCCAGTACATCAGGGTCAAGATCAACCTGAACCATTAACTGTTCCGGCGACAAGGAACCTTTTAGTATGGCGATGGTTTCCGCCAGTTGTGCGCCTACGGTCCGGACAGGTGTCAGAAAAGTGGCAGCAGACTGAGGGATAAGCGCAATGTGTCTTCCAGAGAAATGATTTTGTTTTCCAAGGATATTCTGTCCAGAATAAACCACTTTTCCTGTTACCCGTGCGGTTGCAGGTAACAGACCTGTGATAGCCTGCGCAATGGTGGACTTTCCGCATCCGGATTCGCCAATAAGGGCATGAATTTTACCCCGTTCAAGGGTCAACGAAATATTCGTTGCAGAATGCACCATTCCCCCCTGCCTTAGCGGTATCCGTACAGTTAATTTATCAATCATTAGGATCATCTGAATGCCTCCTGTTTACCGGTGATCCGCTTTCTCAAATCATTGCCGATGATCGATACGGATAATGTTGCGCCAATCAGAAACAGGCAGGGAAAAAGTAACATCCACCAGTGCCCCAGAAGCATCGCGCCCTGCGCATCGGATAATAGTGTTCCCAGCGATGGCATGTGGGGAGGAAGTCCAAGCCCGAGGAAAGATAGTGTCGATTCATGCCAGATAGTATGAGGAATAAGCAGTACTAACCCGATCAGTGCCTGCCCCAGAGCCGCAGGTGTCAGGTGGTGCCATATTATCTGCCACCGGTTCATGCCCGAGAGCCACGCGGCTTCAATAAATTCCGCATGCCTTATGCCAATGATCTGGGCCCGTACCACCCGGGCGATATAAGTCCAGTGGGTCAGAACCAGAGAAGCAATAATGGCGATAACAGAGCCCTTAAAAAGCGAGACGATCAGTATCCCAATCAGGAGATGAGGAAGCGCATTTACGCCATCGGTTGTACGCATAATGGCGCGGTCAACCCACCCTCCGCTCATTCCGGCAAGCGTGCCGAGAATAATGCCGAAGACACAGGAAAAAGCAGCCGTTATCGTTGAAATAACCAACGAGATACGCAGCCCCTGTGCGATACGTACAAAAAGATCGTGCCCGTCAGAATCCGTTCCAAACACAGCCTGCTCGCCAGGAGGTAACCCTGACATAGTGAAATCCGTCATCACTGGATCGACATCGCTCGCCCAGGGAACAAGAACGGCATAACCAATGATGAAGAAAAATGCTGCCCATGTCACACACAGGGGAATGTTCAGGTAGCGCGGAAAAAGCGATAAGATTTTAAGCATCAGCGTCAACCCGCGGATCAAGAATAACAAACAGAACGTCGGATAGAAGATTGCCGGCAAGGACAAGTACCGTTATGGCGACGGTCAGGAATGTCAGTAACGGGAAATCCAGAGACTGTGCACTCCGGACAAGCGCACTCCCCAACCCCGGCCAGGCAAAGATGGCTTCCACCAGAACAGAGCCCGCAACCAACTCCGGTAGCCTTGACCCCACTAGAGCGATGAACGGTGGCAGAGCTGTCGGTATGACATGATGGCTAATAATCCGGCTATAAGGGATCCCGCGGACACGGGCCCCGCGTATGGCATCAGAAGCCAGCACATCCAGTATTGACTCCCGCAGGCTAAGGATCAGCCAAGGAAGTTGCGTGATTCCCAGTACACTACCCGGCAGGATCAGATGCACGATGGTTGATGTCAGGGTGGTTTCCTGACCAGGCCAGGTAAGCCCCCCGGTCGGAAGCCAGTTGAGGTACAACGCGAAAATACTCAAGGCTGCGAGTGCCAGCACGAAAGGCGGTATGGTCTGTAAAATGGTCGCCAGGACTGAAATGGCGCGATCCACCCAGCCGTTCGGATGAAGTCCGGCACGAACGCCGAGCACAAACGCGAGAAATACGCTGATGAACAGGCCGGTGAGTCCCAGCAGAAGTGTCCAGGGCAGACGCTGATGCATGACCTGCATCACAGGTTGCTGATACGCTCTGGAAGTTCCTGGATCGCCAGAAAATATGCCTTTGATCCATTCCCACCATGCCGCATACCAGGGCATATCCAGATGCAACGTTGCGGCCAGACTAGCCTGCTGGGCATGGGTCATCCCCCCCGCCAATCCCCCCAGATACGCATCAAGCGGATCGTAAGGGCTGACCGTGGCGAGGGCAAAGATGCCCAGCGTCACCAGCAGTAGCAAAGGTACCAGGAAAGCCACGCGCCTGCTGACCATCAATAGAATTTCATGGCGGCGGCGATGCCACCGCCCGGCAGATACTTTCATTGATTACTTTCCCCATTCCTCAATCGCGAACCAGGGGCCAAAACCTACACCGTGGGAATGCGGCTCCAGGATTTCTTTAACATTCTTGAAGCCCTGTTCCCGCTGGACGTAAACATGGTTCAGATAAACCAGTTGCAGTACGGCAGGTTTTTTGTGGTATTCCTCCTGAACTTCCCGGTAGAGTTCTGCCTGTTTATGGCTGTCGGTCTGGGCACGGGCTTCATCGAGTAAACGGTCTATTACCGGACTACGGTAATCAGAGGCATTATCCCAGTTTGCGCCAACACCGGGTTCAGCATATTTTGAGTGCAGGATATGGTAAATCTGTCCGTCAACAGAATACGGCACCACGCCGCCGCCCAACATGACAGGGGTGTTTGCGTAAACTTCACGCGTAACAGACTTGGAGTCCCTTGCTGAAGGGGTCACCTGAATGCCGATTTTCTTTAAGTCGTTCACTGCAGCAAGCGTAAGATCCCGACGGGAGCGATCGCGATTAGGGTAATAAATGACCTCAAACGCGGCTCGCTGACCGTTTTTAACCCGAATACCATCCGGTCCGGGTTTCCAGCCAGCTTCATCCAGAATTTTTTTAGCCCGTTCAGGGTTGTAGGTAAATTCCTGCGCCGGATCGTATGCTTCACCATAAAAGGGGGCCAGGAATGTAGAATTAGCGACACCGTATCCTTTCAGTACATACTTAACCATATTTTCACGATTAACCGCATAGTTTACAGCCAGTCGGATAGCATCATCCCCTGTGACAGGGTTTCCGGCCGGAAGGCTGATTGCACGCCAGTCTCCGGATTTAACCGAAATGACATTAAATTCAGGGGATTTAAATGTAGAAGCCAGCTCTGCGGGCAGAACGGTTCCGTCACCTTCTCCGGCTCTGAGCTGCTGGGCACGTGCATTATCATCGGCGGTATAACGGAAAATAATTTTGTTAACTTTGGGCTTCGGTCCCCAGTAATCAGGCCGTGCTGTCAGGATTGCCTGATCCGGTCGTAACTCGGTGAGCGCATACGGGCCGGTACCCACGGGTTTATTATTAAGGGGAGAGGTTTCTGCGCGGCCCAGATGAGCGAAGTCAAAAGCTTCTGATGGCGCAATACCATTAATCAGCCGACGGTCGAAATTAGCCAACGGCTCTTTAAGAGTAAATTTAACAGCATCCTTTTCTGATTCAACGTTTTCGATATTATCCCAGGTGGAAATTTCAGTGGAAGCTGAACGGGGATCAATCAGTGCCTTGTAGGTTGCGACAACATCTTCCGGACCAAAAGCCGTTCCGTCAGAAAATTTCACATTTGTGCGTAAGGGAACTGTCCAAACCTTATTATTTTCACTGGCAACTGCCGGACCGGATGCCAGTTTTGGATTCAACTGAGGCTGGCGGTCAAAAACCCCCGTTTCTACCCGGTAGAGTCCCTGATAGATATGCGACTCGCCACTTCGTCCGTGGCCCAGCACCGGATTGTAGCGGCCAAGCTCGTAGCTCTCCAGGATGACAACCGTATCAGTGCCAGCCTGAGCAGAAGTCTCAGCTGAAAATACGAAAGGAGTAAAAATCAGTGTACTGGCAATCACACTGGATGAGTACAGCGGTGCAAAGTAATCAGATACTTTCATTAATATTTCCCTGCTAAAATTTTTCGCTATTGCAGTTTTTGAAGGACTGGAAGTCATTATCAGAAACTGTAGGTTACCCCGACGCGATAACGCGTCTGACGCTCGTCCGTATATTTACTGCCCGGGACGTTAGCAACGGCCACATAGGGTTTCCAGTTTTTATCTATCGCGTAAGAAACTTTAATATCGTGGGTCCACTGATAATCTTTATTGTCTGCAACCGGCGAATAATATTCAGAGTTGGTTTTATGGTATTCCAGTTCATATTCCATTCCCCAGTTCCCCGGCAGACGATAACCGACAACGGAGGTTACTGTAACCCCCTTTTCCTGTGTATCCTTCTCTGTATTGATATTGCCACTATAACGCTTGTAGAACGGACGCAAGCGTAACGACCAGTTAAGATCATCGGTAAAATATACGTAGCTTTTTACGTACGGTCTGTAATTTGTATAACTGCTGTCAACCGCCAGATTGATACCGCCCTCTAGAGCAAATAATTTGTTCAGGCGATATAAATAACTGGGGACCACTTCATAGCCATCACTGACATTTTCATGGTAAACTTTATTGCTCTCAGCGTCAGAATCTCCCGTTTTCCATTTTACTTCCGAAGACAATCCGAAACCATTACTGAATCTGTGCGAAATAAGCAAACGATCCTTTTGCGAATTTTCAGCTGTATCCTTGACTTCATGTCTATAATCTATACTGACTGCTAAAGCATTGGCACTTAATAACGATGCGATTGTAAAGGCAACTACTTTTATATCCATAACAAACCCCAGTTTTCAGTATTGGAAAAATCCAGTAATAGTAAAAAGAAAAATCAGTAACTAGCTTGGGGTTTTGCTTGTATCCAACACAATGTCATCCAGTGTTAAAATTTCTGGCTCATTGCTAAAAATCAGTTTCAATGACTTTGTGCAGGCACAACAAAGTGATAACAAGGTGATACACAGTAAACAAGCACACGGACATATGTAATCCCTTCTCAGATCAAACCAATCTTTCTTGATGAACCGCATACGCCAGACAAGCACTTGAAATCCCCCAAACAGCTGCTATAAATGATATGTTATAACATAACATTTGCTAATGTAAACACAAAATTTCTTACATAACTTACATATTCAAGATAGGGCTTTCAGGGTAGACATAACGCTCTGCAGGAAGGTGACAATTTATTTTCACTATAAATTTCAACAAATTAAATCATAAACTGACATCCCAGCGCGCTTTCAGGTGTTTTGTTATACAGAGTAAAGAACCATTCTCATTTTATAGTGATGTCAGGCTAAGGCAGCGAGTGGAGAAACTGTTAACTATTGAAATTTTATTCAAGTATCGATCTTCGGTTCTAAACAGAAAGATTTGTCGCATTATCGTTTTTAAAATTTCGTTATCTACATAAAAATATATAAATAAACCACACACTCACATTAACAATAAATATCGCAACGAAAAAAATACATATTAACGCTGACATTGCACCAGACATTATATCTGACAACACCATCAAAATATGGTGCTTCGTGAAAGGAGATGTATCATGTCAAAAAACGAAAAAATCGTTACTATTCGAGAAAGCTCACAGGAATGGTTTACTGTAAGGGAGGCTGTATTGGTAGCCAAGCGGAAAGCAAACGTTCATATAACAGAGAGTGATATTTATCGATATGCATTAAACAGCAGAATTTATCTCTCCATTTATTTTCAGTCGTTAATAGTATTACGTTGCGCAAAAAAAATGATCGGAAATTAAGATTAAGGCCAATTGAAAATTCACTCATAAAACAACTTTGCATGCTTGAAAGCAATAGTTTTACAAACGGAAGAAATTTAATTTTAAGCACTAAAGGAAAATATTTCTATCCATCTCAAAGGGTTATTGACACTGATTTATCCAGTTATGAGTATGTTTTAGTGCAACGATTACTCGCTTTATCATTGGGTATTCCATTGCCTGTTAAAGGTGCGAATGATGATAACTATGGGATAACTCTTATCTTCGGAGGAGAAACATTTCAACTCTTTGAAAAGACAAATTGGGCATCAAGGATACAACATCAACTTAAACGATTACCTCAAGCAAATGCTATTGATATTACTGGAAAAATAAAAAATAGTAAAATACAGATCAATAATCGCACTGGGTATTTCCCTTTACATAGTTTACCTGCAGATGCTTGCTTTGTTATCCGGCATTCTGAACTGGAAAAACTCATCGAGATATATTGCGGAAATAAGGAAAAATCTTTAACGTCCCCCCGAATTTCGACACCATTATCTCGTCTTTTCTGGCTGGCCTGCAAACATAATCAGGCGATCAGCCCACTAATCCGGCAACCCTACAAACTTCTGTCCATTTTTGAACAATGGGCCTCGGATGACGGTATCACTGATCGTCTAAGTGGCGATACGTTGAAAAATGCACTGGAGAGGGGTTCTCCTCCTTCTGCATCCTTGCCTCACTAACTGAGTATTTATCCGTCCCAATATATAACCCGTATTAAGGGGTTACCCTCCCTTAATACGGGTTCATTAGCTTTTCCTCCACCTTCCGCCGTGTTTTTTTGTTATCTACGGGCATACCCCGTTTATTTCCATTACAGGAGGAAACGATGAAAGCACATCAGTTATTGCGTCTGAAACAGGTTGAAGAAAAAACGGGTCTTAAACGTTCTCAGATTTACCTGTATATGAAAAATGGCGATTTTCCTCGCTCCATTAAAATTGGTCCTGCCAGCGTGGCGTGGCTGGAATCTGAAATTGATGAATGGATCAACCTTAAATTAACCAACCGCTGAAAATATTTAAGGGAGGTACAGAACTATGATCCCGTCATTGAATTATGACGTATTAACCGACGTCCTTCATGCTCTGAAAGAAGGCAATATTCGTTACTGTGAATCCCTCGGATTCACTTTCGACGAAATGAACGCTCTTAATCAGTTATCACTCGATGAACTGTTTGCTGTCAGTCGGGCGGCGGCTCCCTTTGTTTCGGTCAGTGTCCGCCATGATGTTCTGCATCATTTACTGGCGCAGGCCAGACAGGAATACCGACAACAGCAACAGATTAACCGGGCTATCCGGCTGGGCGGTTCTATTGCGTTGCTCAACCACTACTTTGGCCTGACGTCTAATGACGTCTGCCTTCGCCGACGGTTGCTGGGTGTCAGCGTGCCATATGGACGTACACCTGAGCCGGATGAAGAGACGGATGCCAGGATCTGGCGGCAATGGCAGCAATGCCGGGTGGGCAACCTCGAATCGCCTGACGCACTGATTGCCATGATGCAGGTAACGGAAGCCCTGAAGCCTAAGGTCGAAGGGCTATCACTCACCATGGTCTGGAAACGTATCGCACTGTTCGAACAGGACGCTGCCACTGACAGGAGGACGCCACATGCCGGATGAGATTGACCGCGATCAGGAATTTAATGAACAGCGACTGGATGAGATGATTGAGCAGAATCGATTTAAACCAGGGCCTGCGCCATCATTATTCCACTGTCGTTTATGTGGTAAACCCATTCCAGAAAAGCGACGGCAAGCACTGCCGGGTGTAACCACCTGTACGGAATGTCAGGAAAAACTTGAACGTAGTAGCCGCTGACAGAATAAAAAGGACGTGTAGAGATGTTATATCTCTGCACGTCCTTTTTATTCACGGTGAATGTTAATACCACTCTCTCGTGTTTTTTAAATCCTCATTACTCTCACTGCATCTTAAATACTCCGCTATTTTTCTCTCTTCTTTTTGTTTTGAGTTTCTCATTTATATCCCTCGCCAGATATTCGATTATGAAAATGCCATTACAACATGGTTGCCCTGATGGACGTTAATTCGTCCGGGTCGGGTATTGCTCTTTAACAACATGGATCGGGCTGTCACGTAACCACAATTCAGGGTGCCGCTGAATGTTCTCGCTGACCCGTTAAAACCGGAATGCAGAACCGGAATGTGATTCGTTTATTTCATCCATTGCTGTTTTATTAAAGGAAATTCCATGAGAAAACCCGTTTATCACGTATTTGTTACCCAGGAAAGCCAGCCCGATACACAGGGCGAAAAAAACACGTACTGGACAAAAGTTGGTGTGGCCTTCGCGCATAACGGCAAGCCCGGCCTGAATATCGTTTTGATACCCGGTATTGCCGTCTCCGGCAGACTGGTGCTACTTGAACCGAGAGAAGAAAGTGACATTTCACAGGCTGTCTCTGCCGCTTAATCCATTTTCTCTTCCTCTCCTCCGGCGGCGTATTTTTCTATAAGCCGCCGGTCTCTCTGTTACGAGGCCAGCATGCTTTCCACCACTGCCTTTCTGGCACTGGCGGTGCAGTGCGCCGCCAGTATTCACCCGTCCACGTCGCTTGATGTCGCACGGGTCGAATCCGGTTTCCACCCTTACGCCATTGCTGAAATTCTGCCAGACAGCCGGGGCGTGATTTCACATTTCCCCATGAGCCTGCCGGAGGCGATCCGCCTCACCGGACGGCTGGCTGCACAGGGCAGACGCTATTCGGTCGGCCTGATGCAAATCACCAGCACCAATTTCCGCCATTACGGCGTGACTGCCAGCGACCTGCTTAACCCTTGCATCAATCTGTCGGTATTTGAGCGCATTCTCGCCGACTGTTACCGGCGCGGTGGCACCCTGAAACGAGCACTCAGTTGTTACTACTCCGGCAACTTTGAAACCGGCCAGCGACCGGAATCCGCCTTTAACCAGACCAGCTACGCGCAGCGCATTGGCTATGTCGTCCCGTCCATGCGGGAAGACCGACAGCGTGACCCTGACCGGAACGCGCAACCGTCTGTCCGTTATCCCGCCGTTGTGCTGCGCGGCGAGCCTGCTGGTGCCACTGCGCCGGTCCTGACTTCCCTGCATTATCCCGATGCCGTCATTCGCGGCGCTATCCCTGTTATCCCTGATGAGGAGTAATGATCATGCGTAAACGCCGCTACTCTGGTGTCGCTCCCGTCCTGCTGTCCGCCCCGGTGCTGGCGGCGGACAGTGGTTTTAACAAGGCCAATGAGACACTGAGCAATACCTCGACCGGCCTGCTGGGACTGGCCGCTGTCACTATCACACTGGCGACCATGTGGGTGGGCTACAAGGTACTGTTCGATGGTAAGAGCCTGCACGACATGCGTAACGTCATCATCGGCGCGATCCTGATTGTCGGTGCATCCGGCTTCGGTGCCTACTGGGCGTCATAAGGGAGGCAACGATGGCTACGCTGAATAAAGCACTTACGCGGCCTGCCGCCATTATGGGTATTCCTCTGGTGCCGTTCGTTCTCGTCAGCGGGGCCATCGTCCTGCTGGCGGTCTATGTCAGCTATTACCTGGCACTGTTGCTGATCCCGGCCTGGGCGGAAATGAAAAATAAAGCCCGAAAGGACATTCATTATTTCAGTCTGCTCTGGCTGGCGTTTAAAACCCGTGGACGACTTTTCACCAATACCCATTTTGGCGCGAATGCCCTTCTGGCAAACCAGTACGATAACGTTGATGTCTCGGAGTTTATTCAGAAAATGAAATTAAACGAACGTATTACGCTGGATAAATATATTCCGTATTCCTCCCATATTCACCCTTACGTCATCAGAAACCGTCACCGTGATTTTGTTGCCACCTGGGAACTGGGCGGCACAGTCTTTGAATGTGAAGACGAACATCACCTGACCCTGATGGCCACGCACCTGAATAACGTTATTCGTTCGTATGAGGGTCTGCCGGTAACATTCTATATTCACCGGCTCCGTGAAAAATACCATGATGCTTTTGATGCCTGTTCGGGTATTCCCTTTTCCGATGACGTGACCCGGCGGTATTACCAGCCGGTAAAAGAAAAACCGTTCTGGCGGCACCGGCTGTTTTTCACCGTCTGCTACGCGCCGTTCTCTCAGATTGAGAAGAAAACCATGAAAGCGCAACCGCACGGTAAACGGCAGGTAGCACTGGATGACGCGCTCAAAATCATGCTGGAATACCGTGAAGCACTGGGATCTTCATTATCCCGCTATATGGCAACGCCGCTGGGGATATATGAAGAAAACGGTCGAGTGTATTCCTCACAACTGGCGTTCTTCCATCGTCTGCTCACCGGTCAGTGGCAGAAGGTGGCCGTAACGCGCTCACCATTTTATGAAACGCTCAGCACGCCAGACGTCTTTTTCACCACCGACACCGGTGAATGCCAGACGGTGAGCGGTTCCCGCTTCTTTCGCAGTCTGGAGATTAAGGATTATTCCCCGGAAACCCATACCGGTATGCTGGACGCGCTGCTGTACGCCGAAAGCGAGTACGTCCTGACGCAGTCCTTTACCTGCATGGCGCGGGATGAAGCGCAGAATCATATCCGGCTGGCGGAAAAACGACTGAATTCGGCAGACGATGACGCGCTGTCGCAACGTGAAGAGCTGACAGTGCTGCGCGACCTGCTCCAGTCCGGGCATGTGTCCTGCGGGAAATTCCACTTTTCCCTGCTTGTGTCGTCAGACAACGCCACCCAGGTGGTGAAAGATACCAACATGCTGGCACAGCCTTTCGCCGATCTCGGCATTATGACGACGCTTTCCACTTTGTCACTGCCCGCTGCGTATCTGGCGCAACTACCGGGCGTCTATACGATGCGGCCCCGACTGGTGACCGTCAGCAGCCAGAATTTTGCCGATATGGCCTGCCTGCATAACTTCCATCCCCACAAACGCAGCGGCAATCCGTGGGGGGAAGCCATCGCCATTCTCACATCTCCCGGCGGTGGCGGGTATTACCTGAACCTGCATGACAGCCAGGCCGGGCGGGATGACACTGGTGAGAAAACGCCGGGGAATACGGCGATTATCGGGAAAACCGGCTCCGGCAAAACTCTGCTGATGACCATCATGCAGCAACTGATGCAGAAGTACCGTAACCCGGCGTCGTTTGCGCCTTCTGCCACCATCAAACGGCTGACCACGGTGTATTTCGATAAGGACCGGGCGGCGGAGATGGCGATCCGCCAGGTGGATGGACGATACTTCCGCATCCGTACCGGCGAGCCCACCGGCTTCAACCCGTTTGCGCTGGAGCCAACCCGCCGGAACATCAGTTTCATCAAACGGCTGGTGCGCATGCTGTGCCGCCGCAACGGTAAGCCGCTCGATCCGCGCGATGAGGAGCGGATCAGTGCCGCCGTGGACACCATCATGCTGGACTATCCGCCGGAGTACCGCCGGTTTGGGATCACCCGGCTGCTGGAAGTGCTGCCGGAGCCGCCGACCACAGACGCCCGCACCAACGGGCTGCGTATTCGCCTGAAACAGTGGGCGCAGGGGGGCGAGTTCGGCTGGGTGTTTGATAACGAGGCTGATACTTTCACCATCAGCGATGTCGATAACTTTGGTATCGACGGCACCGAATTTCTGGATGATGACGATATTCGCGGCCCCGTGACCTTTTACCTGCTGTACCGTGTGACCAGCCTGCTGGACGGTCGCCGCCTGGTGATGTTTATGGATGAGTTCTGGCGCTGGCTGGCCGATGTCGAATTTTCCCGATTCTCGCTCAATATGCTGAAAGTCATCCGCAAGCTGAACGGTATCTTCATCCCGGCAACACAGTCACCGGATGAAATCGTCAAACACCCCATCGCCCCGGCGATTATTGAGCAGTGCGGTACCCAGATTTTCCTCGCCAATCCGAAAGCCAGCTATGCAGATTACGTGGAGAAAATGAAAGTGCCGGACAGCGTTTATGAGACGGTCAGAAACCTGGATCCGGGCGAGCATTATATGGTCATCCTGAAAACACCGCTGCGGGCCGGAGAAACCCGCCCGTTTGTGGCAATGGCGAAAATGGATCTGTCCGGACTGGGTAAACTCACCCGGCTTCTCAGCGGCAGTGAGGACAACCTGAAAATATTCGATGCCATTTATCAGGACGGTATGCGGCCTGATAAATGGAAAGACGCTTTCCTTGAGCGGGCAATCTGAAAGCCAACCGGAGGTAATATCAATGCGTACCCGGGATCATCTTCTGGCATTATCGTTATTTTTCTTGACGCAGGCGTGCAGCGCCGGAATACCGGTTTTCGACGCCGTGCAGAATACCGAATCCATTAACCAGTGGATGCAGAAACTACAGCAATGGGAGAATACAGTTACCCATTATAAAAGTGAACTTGATGCATATAAGAAGCAACTGGCTACCGCAACCGGCGTGCGGGATATTCAGGGTTTTCTCAGTGATGCCAGAAGCCTGAAAACCGATATTGATAATCTCCGTAAGAACGGTATTTCACTGGATGATCTGCTGACCACGCAGAACAGTTCATATTCTTCTGAACTGCAAAACCTTTACAATAAATACAAATCGTTCAGCGTATGCAGCGAGGAACAGGAAGGAATAAAATCTCAGGCCCTGGCCGACAGTTGTAAACAGATGATCCTCAATCAGGCAATGGCGATTGAGAATACCACTGACGTTGAAAACAGGATTAACAGCACACTCAGCGACATATCAGACTTATCTGACCGTATATCGAATGCGCAGGACTCGAAAGAGTCTCAGGATCTGGCTAACGCCATCGCGGCGAAAAGCGTACAGTTAAATGCGCTGACGAATCAGTGGGAGATGTCTGTCAGACAGGCTGAACAGCGAACGACATTGCTGGAACAGCAAAGACAGAAAGCCTTTGAACAGCAGCAGCTAACGGCACCTGTTGCTGACCTTAATAATTTATAAGGAGGTTATCCATGCTCAGATCCTTATTCACCTTATGCACACTCTCAGGCGTGATATTACTGTCCGGCTGCAAGGAAACCAAATCCGAAGCCTGGTATAAGCAGCATCCTGACGAAACTTATGCGGTTTATACGCAATGCCTGAAGGATGGTGAGGCAAGCGATAACTGCGAATTTGCCCACCGGGCAGCACTTATGTTTGCACAGGAAGGCCAGCCCGGGGTTAAGGAGAAATTCGAGGCGATATTTCAGCAGGAAGCTGAAAAACGAAATGCAGTGACACAGTAATTTCTCCTCCAGCAAAACAGGGAATCCTCCCTGTTTTCTATTTCCTTTCTTTATATATCAGGTGAGGCACCATGTCCGGTGGTATTTTTGTTGGTATGGACAAAAACATCATGGATGGACTGAATGCCGTACTGGAAGGTCAGTCTTCCACTTACGGCACGATGATCAGCGTCATCATCGTCAGCTCTTTTACCCTGTTTATACTGTTTCGCGGTTATCAGACGCTGGCTGGCAAACTCCGGACCCCGGTTGAAGATGTCGCCTGGGATGTGGGCCGCATGTTGCTGATCACCACCTTTGCGTTAAACCTTGATGGCTGGCTGGATATGGCGGTAGCGGCTATCCAGGGACTCAAAGACGGTATCAGCGGCGATGATAACGTCTGGGCGCTGCTCGATACCGTCTGGGAAAAGGCACAGGCGCTGGGGCAAAAGTTATTTAATATGGACACCTCAACTTACGTCAAACTGAATGGTGGCCTTGCCGAAGTCCTGGTATGGGGCGGCTCTATTGTCCTGCTGATGGCAGCCACCTTTGTCAATCTGCTCGCCGAAATCACCATCCTGTTAATGACGACCACCGCGCCGCTCTTTATTTTCTGCCTGCTGTACGGTTTTCTTAAGCCGATGTTTGATAACTGGCTGAAAACAATTTTCGCGGCAATATTAACGATCATGTTTTCTGCCTTATCCATCCGTATCGCCATTAATTACCTAAATAAGATACTGGATGCTGCAACAAAAACATCCGCTGAAACCAATATGGTAACACTGGCGGCGCAGTGCCTGCTGGCCGGGATTGCGGCGGGTGTGGTGGTCTGGTTCTCCGCGAAGCTCGCCAGCGCACTCAGCGGGGCCGCCGTACAGGCGGTGCTGCAGGGGGCAGCCATGAGTGGCCTGAGCGGACTGGCGAACAAATCGGCAAGCCTTGCCGGGCCTGGCGTCAGAGGCGGTGCCCGCCTGGCTGCGAAAGGCGGCATGGCCGCCACCGCGGCGACCGGCAGGCTCACCGGCGCAGGCACGGGTAAAAGCGTGAGCGCCTGGCAGAAACGCGCCGCCGCCATCGAAAGCATGAAACGCCTGAGCCGGCAGCGTCACCGTTAATCCTCCCGATCCTTAATTTCCTTTCCCCGTCACGCCGTGGCCTGCGCCACCGGTGCGGCATTCCTGCATCCCTGCAATAAGGAGCTTCCATGAAATTCAGCATCTTCCTTCTGATGCTGTGCGCGCTCACGGGCTGCGCACAGCATCAGGGCGACCTTCCACCAGTATCCGGCGAACCCGAGCCGGTGAATTCCCCCGTCATCATTCAGGAACTGACTCACCATGTCTGATATTCAGAACGTTATTAATGTCTCCCGCTCTTTTGAATCC
>NZ_HE578945.1:623400-627890 GCF_000321045.1 Phytobacter massiliensis JC163 | reverse complement strand
AATGTCTCCCGCTCTTTTGAATCCATCCTGCTGGAAAAGGAAGAGCGTTCCCGAAAAACCGCCTGGCGGGTGGCCGCTGCCGGATTGATCCTGGCCGCAATGGCGATTGCGGCCATTATTATTCTGTTGCCGCTGAAAACCACCGACACTGAATTATGGTCAGTGGATAAACAGACCGGGCGCTATGAATATATGACCCGCGTGAAGGAGCGGGATATTTCTTCTGAAAAGGCACTGGCGCATTCACTGGCAGCACACTATGTCAGACTCCGCGAGGGATATAATTATTTCTCCCTGCAGCGTGATTATGACGACGTGCAGTTATTTAACAGCGACAGCGTGAACCGGGACTATCTGGACGGGTTTAACGGCGACCAGGCACCGGACGTGATTTTTAATAAGGCGGAATATGTCGTTTATATCGACATTATTTCCAATGTGCATGCGCCTGCCACCGGGCCGGATAATCTGGCAACACTGCGTATCAAGCGCACAATTCGCCGTATTGCTGATAATTCCGTGAAAACGGATGTGTGGAATATCCGCCTCACTTACCGCTACGTTTCGCACCGGCAACTGACCGACAGCCAGCGCGAAGTGAACCCGCTGGGCTTTATCGTCACCAGCTACCAGCGCGATAAAGAGCTGAGGGGGGAATAATGCTGAAACATACCCTGCTCCTCTCTGGATTAATGGTGTCGTGCGTGGCATGGAGCGCAGCGACACCGCGCGGCAGCGCGTATGACAGCCGGATGCAGAACGTCACATACAACAGCCAGAACGCCACGGTCGTCAGTACTCGCCCCGGCTACGTCACCCTGCTGGTGTTTGATGATGATGAAACCGTTATCGATGCGCAGGCTGGTTTTCCTAAAGGCTGGACCGTGACGAAAAGCGATAACCGGGTGGGCGTCAGCCCAACCCCGATTACCCAGCCGGTCACGGACGCCAGCGGTAACAACGTCAGCCAGGTGTTTCTGCCGACAGAGAAAGACTGGAAAACCAATCTGTTCGTGGTGACATCGAAGCGCGATTACAGCCTGGAGCTGAACGTGCTGGATAAAGACTCGCCCGCTCAGGCCTTTGTTATCCGCTACCGCTATCCCGATGAGCAGAGGAAAAAGTCAGCCGCCGCCAGCGCCACCCGCCAGCAACATCAGCAGGAAACACTGGACCGGCAGCGGATAGCGGCGGCATTCGGGCAGACCACTACGCCGCGCAACTGGCGCTATACAAAACGGGTGGCAGCCGGTTCCGCCGCCATCGCGCCGGACTTTACCTGGGATGACGGTCGTTTTGCGTATATCGGTTTTTCCCCCATAAAAACCCTGCCTTCTGCCTTCCGGGTGGTTAATGGTCAGGAGCAGGCGGTCACTCCGCAGACAGTTCAACAGGGCAACTACACCGTGATGGTGGTTCCGGCATCGCCGCAGCTGGTACTGCGTTACGGCACCTCGGTGGTGGGGATCGAAAACGACGTATTCGGGCGTATCCCGCTGACCAACAGTGACACCGTTTCACCGTCCGTTACGCTGGAGGCAAAATGACCGACAAATCTTTCCCGGACGGACCGGAAAAAACCACCGCAGAACGCGAAGCGGAATCCCGTGAACGCGCCCGCGCGGCAATGGCATATCAGGAGCCGGAGCAGAAAACGCCGCTTGGTCAGCCGGAAGTGACCCGTTTCCGTAAAGCTTCAGATCGCCGCACGCTGATCGTCAGCCTGCTGAGTCTGGTCCTGGTCATCGCGCTGGCGTCCGGTGGCGATCGTCTTCTCAGCGCCCTGAAAAGGGGTGATGAGAAAGAATCCGACACCGCGCCGCCGCCCTCCTCCGGTGCGGTGCAGCAGGAGCGTAAGAATCTGGGCATGGACAGTAATCCGTTTGGCCTGTTCGGGCCAGGGAGGCAGGAAAGCGCAGGCCCTGCCAGTCAGAGCGCCCCGGCCACACCAGCTCTGCCGCCCGCCCTGAACAAGGCGGCAGCGCTGGCAGACGGGCTGAACAGCGGCAGCACAGGGTCAGGCGACGATACACGCACGTTCCGAAGCGGATCGCGCAGCAACGCGGGAACGTCGGGCAGCCCGTCTGCCTCCACGGCGTACACATCCTGTCAGTCTGTACTGGTCAGTGGCGAAGATGGACGTCTGCGCTGCCCGGATACGACAGCACCGGCAGACAGCAATAACAACGGCAATCCAGGCGTTGCCCGTGTCACTGGTGTCAGGCGGCTGGGCCTCGATCCTGATCTCTATATCCCCGTGGATCGTTATATTCCGTGTTCGATGATGCGGCGCTTCGTATCCGATGTTGGCGGTCATATCTCCTGCCTGATCGGTGAGAATATCTGGAGCGCCAGTAACCATGTGAAGCTGATCCAGGCAGGAACGGTCGCCCGTGGCGTCTACCGCACCGGCGCACTGCAACACGGGCGCAGCCGGATGTTTGTGCTGTGGACGGAGCTGCGCACGCCGGAGCCCGGCAGCCTGCAAATCCCGCTCACCGATACGCAGGCCACCGGCCCGCTCGGTGAGGCGGGGATCGCGGGCTGGATCGACAGCCATTTCTGGGAGCGTTTCGGCAACGCCCTGATGCTGAGTACCGTGCAGGACGCGGCGGCAGCGGCATCAGATGCCGCGCCGGGTAAAGACCGCAATACTGACTATACCGAAAACACCCGCGCCGCCACGGCGGAAATGGCGAAAACGACACTGGAAAACAGCATCAATATCCCGCCCACGATGTACCTGAACCAGGGTGATGTGATCGGCATCATGACCGGCACGGATATTGATTTTTCCTCTGTTTATCAACTACGGCTGAAAAAGAAATGGTATGAGCGCTGAAAACCTGTCACTGGATTTTATGAAAAACCGTCTGTTTGGTGATTTTCTTGCTCAGGATGGCCTGACAGAAATTGCGGTTAACCGACCGGGTGAGCTGCATACAAAAATTCGGGGAAAATGGCAAAAACAGGCATCCCCCATCACGTTGCGTCAGTGTCATGCTTTTGCCAGAGCGCTGGCGTCCTGGCATGACGATAATATTGACGATACATCACCCATCCTTTCTGCAACATTAGGATCCGGCGAACGTATTCAGGCGATTATTCCTCCGGCCTGTGAACGTAATACGGTGTCCATTACGCTGCGCAAACCCTCGTTTGAGCAGAAAACACATCAGTCATGGATTGATGCGGGATTTTATCAGCACGTAGCCGGTCAGGAAAAAATGGAAAGTCAGGATAATGCACTGATCCGGTTATATCACAGCGGGGATATTCCCCGTTTTATGGAAAAGGCGGTGGAATACGGCAAAACGATTTTTATTGTGGGTGAAACCGGCTCCGGCAAGACCACCTATATGAAAACGCTGCTGCATTATATTCCGCTGCATCTCCGGCTGGTAACGATTGAGGATAATCCCGAAATCCGTTTTTATCACCATGCCAATTATGTTCATCTTTTTTACCCGGCGGATGCCGGGGATAATGCTATTGTCACACCCGGCAAGCTGATCCGTGCTAATTATCGAATGAACCCTGACCGGATATTACTGGCGGAAATTCGTGGGCGGGAAGCGTGGGACGCGCTGAAAATTATCGGCTCCGGGCATGAGGGGTTAATCACTTCCCTGCATGCTGGCAGTCCGGAGGAATGTATTGAAGGGATCATTGACCGCTGCTATGAAAACCCCGACTGTCGGAATATTCCTTTCGACGTATTGTTGCGCAAGGTGCTTAAAAGCATTGATGTGATCGTCAGCATGGATATTCACGACGACGTGCGCCGGATGAGCAATGTTTATTTTAAGCAAGTCCATCTGAATAATATGAGGGAGGCATTCAGAAAATAACCCCAGTAAATAACACTTCCCAAAACACGTAACCTTTCATTAATCATAATGGTGGCTGAAATGAAAAAAGCAATATCCTCCGTATTATTGTTTTGCGTTATGGCGTCATGTTCAACATCTGTACTGGCTGCTGATGCCTGCGAGGTGATGTTATGTATGTACGGTAAAGCAACCGGAAATGGCGGCGGCAGTGAATGTCATTCCGCTGAACGTGAATTCTTTAATATCGTGAAAAAGAATAAACACGGCTTTCTTCCTGACCATACGGCCGATGCCAGACAATCATTTTTAAGTGAGTGTGATTCGGCAGACCCGGCGGCTATCAGTCAGGTCATCAGTAAATATGGCCGCGTTCGTGGTTAATACTGGCGAGACGGGCACAGAGCGTGACGGTTTTCAGGTTTTTACGGCTTCTGTTTTTCGCGGATTAAGGAGCGAAGAAACAGGGGCCGCAAAAATGAGGCAGCGGACAGAAATATTTTCGCGGGTTAAGAAGCGAAAATAATTCAGGTACCGCACCTCACCTGCAAACAGCCGCGCCCACGCGGATTTTGCAGGCCGGGGGGAGCCGGATAAATTTCGCCGCCCCAGCGAGCGAAAAGCTGTCGCCCACGACAGCGGTTTACCCGGGGGGCACAG
>NZ_HE578945.1:486017-623157 GCF_000321045.1 Phytobacter massiliensis JC163 | reverse complement strand
CCCCGCACACCGTCGCAGCTAAGTCTCCGGCCAAAAAGCCGGTAGCGTGGCGCGACCACCCTCTTTAAAGGTCAGCTTCCCTTTTATTCCCGCTGCGAGGAACGAGCAAAGGGAAGAAAAAGGCGAAAGCGACCGTCTTAAAGGGGGTGGTCGCGCGTAGCGTGCGACGGTGTGCCGCCGTTGGCCCTGGGGGTTTTGGCGCGGCGTTCAGCCACGACATTACCCCCATGCGACAGACAATAAGGGCGTCCAGCCCGCATGTACTGGCGCACGCCGTTTCGTACCGGGAAGCATGCTTTCCGGCACATGGCCGCACAGCGGCCACCTTCTTTACCCCATACGCTCGCCCCTCCTTTTCGCCCGACACCGTGGGGCGAAAAGGAGGGGCGATGTCATGGGGGCGAATCGCTGACGAAGGAGGCTCGATGATTTTAAATAAGCTTGCCGCTTCACTGTCGCCGATAGTGAACGGGATGTTGGTGCTGCTCGCTTTTGTGCAACAGCAACAACTAATACTGGCGTTATTAGCGGGGTTGACGATGCCGTTTTTTGCATCAATGAAAAGCGATGAACGGCAGAAAGCTCCGCTCTGGAAAAAGCTGATTATTGCTTTTTCCATGCTGTGTTTTCTCTCCGGCACACTGGCTCCGATAGTTATCGGATCCTTTCAGTGGCTGTATAACATCAGGCTCACCAGTGATAATTCAGCACTGGCGTGGTCAGTACGGATTGCTTTCACTGTAACCGGGATTATTTTTCATATTATGCTTCGCCGGGTATTCACGCCGGAACTGGACAAAATAAAGAAACGCCTAGTTAGAAAGACCACCCTTGAACGGGAATTACGTACTGATGTCCGCACCGTAAAATCCCTGCTACCGGAAACACTGCATTATGACCCGCTGCATTATATCGACCTGAGTAAAGGGTTATTTATCGGCATGGACAGGGAGAACGAACCAATGTATCTCCCGTTAAAAGACTGGCAGAAACAGCACGCGGATATTATCGGCACCACCGGAGCCGGTAAAGGGGTTGCTACCGGGATATTGCTTTATCAAAGTATTCTGGCCGGTGAAGGTGTGTTTGTTATGGACCCCAAGGATGATGAATGGGCACCCCACCTTTACCGCAAAGCCTGCGAGGATGCAGGAAAACACTTTGCCTTAATTGACCTGCGGAAACAGCAATACCAGTTAAACCTGATTGAAGATATTACGCCAGATGAACTGGAAGAACTGTTTGTTGCAGGGTTCAGTCTGGCGGAAAAAGGTCAGGAATCGGACTTCTATCGTATAGATGACCGAAAAGCCGCGCGTATGGCCGCGCAATTTGTCAGTGATAACACATCGGCAACAGTCCGTGATGTTTATAACGGTGACTACGTTCAAAGCATTGCCGAAAAAATCAAAGCCTTTTTCGGTAAGATTGAGGAACTGGCCTTACTCAATGCAATTAATTCACCGGAGGGTTTTTCACTCAAAAAAATATTTGATGAAGGTGGCTGCTGTTATATTATCGGCTCCATGCGAAACAGCAAAATTATTACCGCCCAGCGCATGCTGCTGGTTCGCCTTTACCAGTTGGCAGAAAGGCGCGATCGAGTAACAGACGTCCCCCGCCCGATTGCTATTTATCTTTCCGAACTGAAATACCATTTATCCAGGCCAGCGCTGGAAGGTTTAGGCGCGGCGCGGGATAAAGGCGTACACATTATTATGGACCACCAGTCCATCGCCGATTTAAAAGACTGCCCGGCAGATTTGAAAGGTGACGCCGTTGTCGGTGCGGTCGTTGAAAATGCCAAATTCAAACTGGTTTACCGGGTTATGGACCCGGATACAGCGGACTGGGTGGCGAGAATGTCAGGCACGATCCTGGTGGATGACGAACTCCGTAAGGCCAAGACGGATAATATGCTGACGGAAACCATCGACAGTGAGCGTACAATCCGCCAGGCCGAACGTTTCTTTATTGACAGCAATATGATCCTGAACCTGCCCGATTTTGTCAGCTTTATCTTTACGACAAAAACGCTACCTTCTGCTTCACTGATCTCGCCGATAAAGGTCAGAAAACGTCAGCTAAAAATCTTTTCGGTTTCCCCCGATATTGCCGCAGTGGCAGCCCCGGTGAAGATCGTGCTGGATTTTGGCGAGGATGATAGACCAGCCATGCCGGATGTGATGACAACGCATCCGGCTCTTTTCTTCGACGAAATCGAAGTAAAACCGGTAAAGCCGAAACCTGATGATGAAAAACACCTGTCCCCGCTGGATTTTTAAGGAGCGGTTATGCTGATTTCGTCCTTTCACGAGCGCCAGACGCGTAACAACGAAAAATAAAACAACTGCTGAACTTCCTGAAAGAAGAAACCTACAGTGATTTTAAAACGCTGATGCAGTTATTTGGTTTCAGGGATCATAAATCGCTTTATTCGCTGCTGGCAAAAACGGAGCGAATGGGGTTAATCCAGAAGCATGTGCTTGAATCACGGACAATCAGGATTTCATTATGGGGGATCACCAGCGACGGGCTGGCGGTGGTGCTAACCCCGAATGATAAAATCTTTCCCGCGAGGTTTGAACCGTCCAGAATTACCGGCTGGACGCTGGAGCATCATCTTGATAATCAGGCAGCCAGGCTTATTCTGGAGAAAAAAGGCGCTTCGGGATGGGTTAACGGCGACCGGACCACCTTTCTCAGCCAGTATCAGGTGAAACATCGCCCGGACGGGTTACTGACCCTGCCTGACGGTAACGTTATTGCCATTGAAACCGAGCGCCGCCTGAAAACCCGAGCCCGTTATCAGTCGATCATTGCCAGCCACTTACTGGCCCGTACCCGCAGGCAGTGGATTTACGTTTTTTATGTTGTGCCCGATCCACAGAAGAAGCGTGCGCTTGAACTGCTGTTTGACAGCATCAGGCATGTCATCATCAACCATCAGCACGTCCCGCTGGAAGAACGCCACCGCCGGGTGTTTCGCATTTATACCTTTGATGAACTGAAATACCTGTCACTAGGCAGCTATACGTAAGCTTTTACTCAGGCCATCGTGATGGCCTCACCGGCCTGGCGGCGATACCGCCAGGCCGGTGTATTTTTTTATTCCACTGCGAGGCGCAGACTGTTCGGTACTCGCTGTGCTGCGTTCCGCCTCAGTCTGCGCCTTGCAGCGTTGCCGGTAAAAACCATGTAACCACATTCCCTTGCGGTTGCCTAATCCCGGTCTCAAAGTTTATCCATCAGGTAACGATGTGCTTTAGAGGCGGCGCTGGCCGCTTTGAAAATATAACGCTTGTCGTTTTTCAGCGCTTTCAGCCAGGACGCAATATAACTTTCATGCTGTACCTCTCCCTCAATCCCCAGATCCGCCATCAGAAAGGCACTTCCCAGCTCCGCCACTAATTCCTCCTCCGCATAATCTGCACTGCCAAACTTCCCTTTCATTTCACGGTTAAGACGTTTTTTGCCACCACTCCAGTGAACCAGCTCATGCAGGCCGGTAGCGTAGAAATTCGCCGCATCAGAAAACAGATGGCGCTCCGGTAGCCAGACTTCATCTGTTGATGGGCTGAAAAAAGCATTTTGTCCTTTCTCAATGATGTTTGCACCGCTCTTATTGAACAGATTTTCAGCCTGCGGTAACGGGTCAAAGGTTGCTTCCGGGCTGACTGTGTCAGTTATCAGAGGCAAACCGTCGATTTGCTGAACGTTAAACACGGTGAACGTTTTCAGCATCGGGATACGGTCAATGTCTCCGGCGTCGTTTTCCTTCTCCAGGGTGGTGTAGAAAATGGCTGTGGTGCCACGTTCACGCGTGCGAACCTGTCCACCTGCCGCCTGTGCCTGTTTGTAGGTCAACCAGCGTGAATCGCTGAACCCCTGTTTTGACGCACTGCACCACAGCAACATGATATTCATGCCGCTGTAGGCTACGCCGGTAGCGTAATTGGATGGCAGACCAGACATGCCGGATACACGCTGCCACGGGCAGGACCAGGGTTTAACACCGGCTTCCAGCGCTGCAATGATGTTGTCGGTAACGGTCTGATAAATATCCGTTCTGGTTTTAGAAAATTTCGTTTTTGAGGAGCCTGACGGGTCCAGCGGGGATACGCTGGTCGCCGCTGCGGTGTTAGGGGCGCTAGTCTGGGTATGCAGGGAATTCGTCATGGTTTTTTCTCCGTCAGTGTGTGATTTTCGTCTTCGTATCGCCTGACGGTTCGCTTTCCCGGCATCGTTCTGTCTTGCAAGGGCGCAGAATGCGTGCCATTTACCCTTGCAGGACGGGTTGTGTTGGGAAACGATTAACCGGAAGCCGATACAGGAACGAAAAGCGCACAGGAGAAAAAACTGCTCCCTGCATAGCCGGACGTAGCGCCCCTTACTCCGCAGTGGTGAGAGATGTCTGAGGCCTGTCTCATTTTTAAAAGACACTTCCATATCCATAAGCGACATACGTCATGCTTCAACAGCTGATTGGATATAAAAAACACGTCATTTCACCAGTAAGGGTTATTCATCTGAGTATTGTCATTGTCTAAATTATTCTCTATAGTGTCTTAAAATAGTGATACATATACAGGTCAGTCTCATAAAAATGCGACAATCTAAACGTGATGATTTCATCTCGAATTATCGAATCGCCAAATCAGTATCAACTGTTTTAAGAGAAAAATCATGGAGTTATAGGAAGTGCGCTTACCAATTCAACCAACACTATAGGGATCAAGAAGTTTCAGTCACTAAAGATTTAGTCAGCCGTGTAGCTAATCAGGAATTCAGAATAGTAAATGACAGGGTACGCCTTCTATGCGAATTCCTTGAGATTAGCGTCTATGAGGATGAACGGCCGGATAAGTCGAAATGTACTCCATCGGAAGTTCTTACCGATCTTGGTTCCAATATTAGAAATGAAATTGCCAGGGTTACTGAATTAGTAAAAGAAAATCCTGCACTTGAAGAAACCATCGCTATTCTGTTGCGCGGGATTACTAAAATCGCCTCAGGTAAGAGAGAATAAAATGGCCTATAAAGATAATGTGGTACGCCGGGAAGAAAGAACCTTCTTTTTCAAAAAGTTAGAGTTATGTTCTTCTCCTCCATATACTTCATCCGAGTTAAAAAAAGGCTTCCGCTTCATTGACCTTTTTGCAGGACTGGGCGGATTCCACACTGGCTTATCAAGGCTTGGAGGTAAGTGTGTATTCGCTGCTGAACTTGATGTGAATCTACGTAACCTCTATTTAAAAAATTACGGGATTATGCCAGAAGGCGACATTCGAGCCGTTGACGAGAATCATGTCCCAGACCATGAAGTTTTATGCGCTGGTTTTCCTTGCCAACCATTTTCTAAAGCAGGTAAAAAGAAAGGTGCCGAATGTCCTGAGTCAGGTAAGTTAATTGATGATGTGTTACGCATCATCAGAAAAAAACGGCCACTTTATGTTATGTTGGAAAATGTACCTGATATATTAAAAGTTCAGGGCGGATTATTTTGGGAGTACATCGAAAATAGCCTGATCAATGAGGGCTATATAGTTCAATATCGTGTATACACGCCACAGGATTTTGGTATCCCTCAAAAGCGGAAACGTATTTTTGTTGTAGCATCAAAACACGATAATATGTGCTTCAATTGGCCTCAACCAAGTAAAATACCATTATCAGTATCAGCAATCATTGAAAAGAAACCGAGTAAAGTCAGAAAATTAGAAACATCAAAAGAGGAAGCACTAGAGCTTTGGTCTGAATTTATTAAAACCACTAAAGAATACTCAACATTACCTATACTTGCTCCTGAATTCGGGGCTACTTATCCTTTCAATATATCTATATCTGATCCCTCATTTGCAAGACAATTTAAAGGTGCATTTGGTAAAGACATGTCATTTGTTGAAGACATTAATGATATTATCGAATGTCTACCGAGATATGCAAAAGAAAATGTAGGTAAAGTCAGCTCACGTCTAGCAGAGGCGATTCAAGCCTCGCGTGAAATTTATATTCGTCATCCTGATTTTTTAGATACATGGAAGTTACACCTACAAGTATTTCCTCTTAGTTGGCAAAAACTTGAATGGCAGGGTGATAGAAATGGTCTGGACATATGGGATCACCTGATTCAGTTTAGAGCTTCTGGAATCCGTATAATTAGACCAACATCCGCGCCATCACTGGTTGCTATGTCAACGACACAGACACCAATAATTGGCAGTCTTAAGCGATATATGAGTATCAGAGAAGCCGCAGCATTACAGTCTCTCGATAAATTAGAGTATTTACCGGAAACAGACAGTAAAGCCTACAAAGCGTTAGGAAATGCTGTGAATGCACATATTATTCACGAAATTGGTCAAAAATTATTTATGTAAAAGGAGTTGCCATGTTTTCTGTTGATGTCTCGCCTGATATGAATATGTATACGTTACTCGTTAACCAAGCATATGACTCTTCGTTTGCTCTATGCGAATTTATTGATAACGCAATCCATGCTCATCTTATTTCTAAAAAAGCATCACCTCTCAATATAGAATTAGAATTTTACAACAATGAAAACTCCGATCCTAATATGCGTAACAAAATTATAATTCGCGATGATGGTCCTGGAATTAGTAGAACCTTGCTTGAAAAAGCTCTAAAACCAGCAAGTAAACCGGTTGCAAAAGGATTAAGCGAATTTGGTATAGGTATGAAAGCAGCAGCAGTTTGGTTCGCGGATGAATGGAATATAAAAACACATCCTGATAAAGACAAAAATCAATATATGTGTAATTTCAATTTAAATGAACTTCTTCAAAAGCAACAATCCCAAATTACTGTCTTTGATAATGCGTACACAGGTCAGTGGACTGGGACTGAAATTGTACTTTCTGGTGTACGTCGAGACATCAGTTTAGAGCGCTATCAGACCATTACCGATGACATTACACATATTTATCAAAGATTCATATATGGTGATAATCCACAAGTTGTGATTACAACAAGTTACAACGGCTCCCCTAAAAAACTATTTTTTATACCATTTAATCCCCAAACACTTCTTTCTCCGAAGCATGTCAAAAAGGGGGCGAACGTTATTGCAGAAGGCGCGGATAAAATTTGGCGTGTCCCAGTCAACTTTCAATATATAGGCGAAAACATTCACGGATTTATTGAAATTAAAGAAACTGGTAGTTATATCAAAAATCCGGGTCTAGTGATGTTCAGACACAACCGAGTGATCTGTGGTATTCCCAACAAAAAATATCTTCCTCTTGGGATATTCAAAACATCTAATAAGCATAGGGCATTAAGAGTTTACGGTGAACTCAACCTTGATAATTCCCCCGTATCCTATACAAAGGATCGTTTTACTTTTGATAATGATGAGTTCTGTGAAGCGCTTATAGAAGGAACACCAGGGTTGAGTGAACTTCTTAGCCAAGCTGATGCATTTAGGGCTAATATCAACACACATTCAACTCCAATAATAGCTTCCAGCCCTGAACCAGCGATTCCAGAAAATCCATCGGAACCAATACTGGAACCTACATCAACAACGTCAACAGCTTCTTCTCCTGCACCCCAAGCTCCTTCGTCGGCGTTAACATCCCAACCAAGTACGACACCATATAGTCCACCTGTACCAACAAAAATTCAGAGATCACTAGCCGTTGAAAGTAAACTAAAAGAACTTAATTCGTTAAAACTTTGCCGAATATATCATTCTTTATGTACTGTTTCGGGTGTCGAGCATGCGGTCCTTGTGTATGTAGGTGCATGGTCATTTTTTGAAACATTGGCAAAACTTTTAGGTGTATCTCCCAATATTAATTTTTCCGATTATTTTAAAAACATGATGGATAAATGGCAGTTCAATAGAGAAGATAAGAAATCTGCCAGTAATTCACTTGCAAAAATTCATGAAGAGGGAAACCTCAATAAACACGACAGTATAAGTTTTAATACCAGTGCAGCCCAATTAGTTATTCACTTTCAAGTTCTCGAAAAACTAATAATTCGGTCTGTAGATGAAATTATAAAAAAGAATGGAAATCAAACCAAATAACCATCGCATGGTGATATAAAAAGCGATACCAGTTCTGTCTGGTATCGCTCTTTATAAGCTGAAGAACTCTCATTTGTCATTCTCTTAATAATTAAAAAAATCTTGGATTAACAATTTTCCCATTTATTTACCATCAATCAATATCATTTTTAAGACCAGATACCCCCCACCTATCCAAAGCATCCATTTTGCAATGCTATTAACTTTTTCCAACCGTTCTTTTGCATTATCTATTTTATGATAAAGCTCTAATGAGATTTTTTTGGCTGCATCCCTAACTTCCACCCCTTCATCAAACTTAGAATACCTTGAAAAAGAGTCATTAAGACTATTTTTTAAAGTTATATAGGATTCATATAAAACTTGATTGGACATAGAAGTTATGTAATATACGAGAAAGAGACCTATAAAAATCAATAAAGAATCCCAGAAGCCGCTGGCTTTAGCTAATCCACCTACCGCAATCAGGGCCCCAGGAATTGCAAAAGCTTTTGTCTGGCTAGATGAAACAAAATCATTTATTTTGGTTGTATACTCAAGGTTTTTTTGTTCCAATTCAGACAATAACTTGTTAACGGAGAATCTATTTGTATATAACTCCAAAAGATCGTTATACCGGTTAAAAACCCTCTCGCTTATTGTGATTAGCGCTGAAATATCTTTATTCTCAATGTTATTAACCAAATCATATATAGCAGTACGAATAATAGATTTTCTTTCGGGTGACTGTGCATCCTCGACATCAAGTACCTTTATTATTTTATCAACTGAGTCTACAGCGATCTTGCTATAGGGAGCTTTTATAATATAGTCCAATCTTTCGTAGGAATTAATAACTAACTCCTTACCACCATTATCACTTGGTATATAGAGTATAAACTTCCCTCCAATTTGATGATTAGCAACACTGGATAATACTGAAGTCCATTTTAAGTAAATATCAATACTACCAATTTTATCATCAATTAATAGTGAAGAAATCTTCTCAGTGAGAATAATATAATCATTAGGAACATAACCTAAAGAAATACATGTTCTCAAAAAGGAATCTAGCGTACTATATATATTTGAATCATCTCGAAATGCCCCAGAAGACAACGGGAAAATAATCTCTTTACTTTCAACTTCAGGTTCTACGGCTAAACCATAATCTTTGATTAAATTAGATATTATATTAATATCAATTGATTGGTCTTCAAATTCGAGCAACATATAGCCACTATCGACTTCAATTTTTGCCGATAAGATAGCATTTACTAATGTTTCAAAATCATTCATGTCGCTCATCATTACTCCTTGTAAATTTAACCAACTATTTTCTCGATTTCAGTTACTGCATTATGCGACAATCGTATTATTAATTGGCCATTAGCTCTATCATATATAACTTTTGCATTTGATGCATCATCCTCGCTAATTGCATCAACAGATATTTTACACTCATATTCCTGTTCCGCATCAGAAATCTTTATTTCTCCAAAGCTACTTCCAGAAAATCTGCTTGGTTCGAAAAAATCATCAATAACATATTCATTAACATCCGCGAACTGTACAAACTTCCCTTTTAATTCTGTATTTTCAGGAAGGGTTTTCTCTATGCAATTCCCTATATCTTCAATCGTTAACTTTCGATCATTGGGATCTTTTGCTTTTGATTTCATCAAAGCTTCGACTGCTTTCTTCACTTTAACTCTATCGATGTGCTTTAACTTCATTACTTTAACAAAATCATCAACAGCTCTATTTGTTTCATCAATACTTCTATTATTATCAATTTTTGGGTTACAACCCAATGCTCGCTTAAAGAATTCGCTACTAGATCGACCAGATATAAAGTGCAGATAAGGGTCGCCGTTATTTTCTGGGTAGCTTGCTTTGAATAAAGTCAAATCAACAAGGACAGCTTGTCGCAAGGAGTCTATATCTATAGATGGTAATTTCTCTGGAATAAGATTCTTATCAAAATTAAAGACTCCCTTTCTATCCACCATGATAATAAAAAGACGACCACTACTTTCTTTATCATTATCTACATTGTAATGAATAAATATTATAGCCCCACCAGAAAGCCTTGATTTATCATTATTCGCTTCACCTCTCATTCTATCCATGATTGACTGAACAAAGGATTTAAAATCTATATTTTTATTTAGATATTTACTGAAAAAATTAGGTGCACTTAATGGCATTTTATTTTCATCGATTACACCATGAAGTTTCCTTTTAAGTTTAAATTTTTTCTCGATTTGTTTAATGAAAAGCTGAACGTCCTCTGTATCTAATGTCCAAACTTCACCTAAAGACTCTTTAAAAATAGGGCCGGAGTCCCCTGACACTTTATCCAGAGTTGCTGTCAATGCAAACTGAGGGACATAACTTTCCTCCTGCACATCCAAGCTTGGGTCATAGCCACAAGCACATACTTCATCAGAATCAAGCTTGCTACCGCATGAGGGGCAATTATTATTTAAATTTTCATTACTATCAGCCATGTATGGTCCTTATTCAAAATCATTCCAACCGAGAACATATAAAAACTACATAATATATTATATTCTTATATTTACTTGCTAGTAACCATTAAAGTATACAACTATGTATATAAAGACAGTATATTCCAATGACACTAAACAGCCAAAAGTTTTTACCTATTAATATATATAATTCTACGTTTTTTCTCTTTGAGGAAGAAGACATCCAAGAGATATCCCCCTTTATTCATAGTAATTAACTTTGCAGATGTAGATAAGATCTATTGGTGGTCATTTTGGTGGTCTTGACAGAAAGTGGATTCAGGTTTAGCTTGAATATTAGCCAGTTACTGGCAAAGGCGATCCCAGTCAGAGGAGCCAGATTCAAAAAAGCCCGCTTTTAGCGGGCTTTTTGCTTTTATATGAAGTCGTTATCCGCTTTCTCAGATTCTCCCCCATACACTTAAGACCACGCTAAGCCATCCCCTTTTGCTGACAAAAATGCGGGTAACGCACACCCAACAAAATAGTCAGAAAATTACGCCGATACGGTATAAAAGCGCCTTGAAATTCCTGTCTTACCGGATAATAGCGACAGCAATGTTTCGGATCTTGATAGGGATGATCTGTTTGTCTTGGTCAAAAAACGGAAACGCCTGGCCACCTGGTGAACACAGGGCGCGAACAATGTGTCGATCACCGTCTCTCATTTCTTAATGTGCTAACGCTCTCGCCCTGGGTGATGACACATTCGACAATGAAGAAAAAGCATACTGGCTTGCTGAGGAAGCGAAAAATATCTATACCGCTTGAGTTACCACAAACGATCGCCGTTGATGTCAGACGCTTTACGATATCTGTTCTGACTACCCGGTATTAGAAAAACAGTAGCCTCTTCTCTCAAAACCAGAGCGATGAATCACTCTTCTATGAATACCAGTAAACGGTTAAACTGCGTCAAAGTGGCATGTTTAAGCGTTTCAAACTAATGATGGTAGAATGTATAAGAGAGATTTGTAAAAGCCAACATTATTTTCACATATTCACAGTGTAGTGGGTAATATATCCATAGTTCCAGAACTCCCTGTAAAGACACGAAGTACTTTTGTTTCTCCAGCTTTAGTTCTGGTTTCTCGTTCTACCCTTGGTGCATTCAAACCACATAGCCCAGCGCCATCTAACGATGCGCCTATAATCCAATCACCTTCATCAAGTTGAAAATTTGCCTTCTCATAAGGATTCAATTTTGCAACAATCTGCCCATTAATAAATATCGAAGCATAGCATCCTGAACCTAACATCCCTTTATCTCTGATAACCACTAATGTTGAAGCTGCGGCTTGTTGATATTTAAAAATTCTTGATTGTGGTGCTGTTGGGGCATCATATACCGAAACAGGCTGCGTTTGGCATGCAGTAAGAAAAAATGAGGATAATAAAGGAAAAATAAGAACTGCGTAATTCATAATAGTGAATCCCCTGTTAAATGTGCAAAACAACGATAGCATCCCATAACTGTATTTACATTCAGAATACAGTAAAAATACTAAGAAACGGAATCAATTTAGTAAAGCAAATGAACAAGCACCAGCATGACTCTCTTAAATTTTCGCCCGCTTGAAGCAATCGATACCCCCTTAACTATGATGTTAATCTATGCTATAAAGCTTGTACTGAAATCAAACGCGTATTGCATACAGGAAAGAGCATGCCTGATTCAGTTTAAAATATCATACCAAAAGCTACAGCTAGCTATAGGTGGAGGGATATGAGCAGTTCTGTTCAGGGAAATGAAATAACTTATGTGATGGTTGACTATGAAAATGTTCAGCCATCTGTTAGTAAACTTATTACAAACCCGCAAACCCATTTTATTATTTTCGTGGGTCATCAGCAGGACAAGATCCACTTCGAAATCGTGTCTATGTTGCATTCCATTGGGAATCGAGCAGAATATGTGAAAATTCACGGAACTGCTTCAAATGCACTCGATCTTCACATCGCATTTTTCATAGGAAAAATAATACAGAAGAATTCCTCTGCTTCTTTTATCATCATTTCTAATGATAAAGGATACGATCCTTTAATTAGCTATCTCAAGAGTATTGGGACTAAAATTGTACGGCATTCTATACCGTCCACCTCAAAGAATGATAAGCCCTCTGTTAAATCTGTGCCATCCATACAACCCGTTATGACCGCAGAAAAACGTGAAAAACATATTACTCGCGTTATCAACGCTCTTTCTGCAATGACACATTGCAAACCAAAAAGTCACACTGGGCTGGGAGGCGTTATAAAAAGCACTGGGGATAATAAAGAAATGAGTAAGGATGAGATCGATAAAATAGTGAGTATTTTGATTGATCGCGGCATCGTTAATCCAGATGGCCCACAATTTACATATTGCCTCAACAAGAGTAAAAAAAGTAACCAGCGTGCTCCCAACTCCAGCAGTCTACAGAGCAACAGGTTAGTTTAACAATCCGACACCCTTTTGTTAGACTTCTGTTCCCGCACTCAAGAGGAAAATGTTTATGATTGTCAGGACCTGGCACGGCTGCGTGCCATTAAAACATGCAGAAGGTTTTGCGAAACACCTGGAGAAGACGGGTGTTGAACATTCAAAGAGCATAGACGGCAATCGAGGTGCTTTAGTGCGAAGGGAAACCCAGGGTGACTGGGAGCATTTCTTTCTGGCGACTTACTGGCAGGATCTACAGTCAGTAAAAGACTTTGCCGGGGAAAATTATCATGTGGCGGTGACTTACCCGGATGATGAACAGTTCGAGCTGCTGTCGGATCCTTACGTCTTTCAACATGTTGTGGACGCGATTTCGCCGCTTTAGGCTTATTTCCGGGCAGCTTTTTGGCGGCCCGGATTTGTCATGATACGGGTTTAAACTGTCTCTCGTGCCAGCCTATAAAATCAGGTCAGGATGGCTTCCAGCCTCGCCAGCACTTCATTCACCACAACGTCAGGCACCCGTTCCAGCCGTTTGCCTTTGCGCGCATGCATATCAATAGTCCGGGGTTGGTCGCAGCGAATCATTCCCGTTGTTGTCGTTCCAGCATCATCCAGTGAAACGGTAAAACCCCCTGTACGCGCAAAGCTTCCGCCGCTGGTGACAGGAACAACGATAGGCAGACGGGTGTATGCATTAAACGAGGCGGGAGAAACAATAAGCACCGGACGTTTTCCGTTTTGCTCATGGCCGGCGATAGGATCAAGCGAAACGAGCCAAATTTCTCCTCTGTCCATTTACAGAAGCTCCTTGCCCACCGCAGGGGCATCAATCCATTCCCTGTCCTCTTCACTCATTTCAGCGTTCGAATCGCACTGCGCCAGCAGCTCCTCAAGCGAATAACGAGGCCGTTTCTGGGGTTCAATTATAAGGCAGCCGTTATTAATGGTCATGCCGAGTTCACTGCCTGTCGATAGCCCTAAACTTTTTAGCACCGCGGGTGGCACCGCCAGCATGATAGAACCCCCCACTTTTTTAAGGCGAACAATATGCATAGAGCACCTCCTGATATTATATTTTAATATAACATCATCGGTGGCGACTGCACAGTTATCAAGCAGATTCATTCCTGTCTCCCGCTCACGATAAAGAAGTGGGATGACAAAAAAAGTCGCACTGAACGTTCAAAGTATTATCTTTAATTAAAACAATAAAATGCGGCCATCCTTCCATAATCTGGCGTGGCCCGCTTGCTGCGGGCCTTGTTCAGAGTCGTTCTTTTATGAAGCCGTTGTCAGATGGCGCGCTGATGTCCACCGGCATACCCGAGCGGCGCTCCAGCGCTTCGGCTGCAGCCTGTTCGTTCACGCCCTCCCCTTTCAACCCGCTGCGCATCACCGCCGTCACGGGCAGCGGCACCTTATTCGTCGACTCGAATTCAGCGCGATTGCGTGAAAGCGGTTCATGCACTTCAACCCAGCGGCGTCCGTCCGGCTCGGTGGTCATTTTTACCGGCTGATCGATAAGCTGAACGCGGGTCCCCACCGGCACATTGTCGAACAGATATTTGATATCCGCATTGCGCAGGCGGATGCAGCCCTGACTTACCCGCAGCCCGATACCAAAATTGGCGTTGGTGCCGTGGATGGCATACAGCCTGCCAATATAGATGGCGTACAGCCCCATCGGGTTATCCGGCCCGGCTGGCACCATCGCGGGCAGGGTTTTCCCCTCTTTGGCATACGCCCTACGCGTATTGGCAGTGGGCACCCAGGTCGGCCCGTCCTGCTTGCGCTCAACGGCAGTCACCCAGTTTCGCGGCGTTTCCCGCCCGGCCTGACCAATGCCTATCGGTAAAACCTCCACCGTATTACTCTCTTTCGGATAGTAATAGAGCCGCATCTCCGCCACGTTGACCACGATCCCTTCGCGCACCGTATCAGGCAAAATAAGCTGCTGGGGAATAATCAACTGCGAGCCTGCTTTCGGCAGATAAGGATCAACGCCAGGATTCGCCTCCAGCAAATTACTCAGCCCCTGACTATGCTGTGCGGCGAAGGCCTCCAGCGGCAGGGTATTGTCCTGCGGAATGGTAATCACCAGCGGGCTTCCTACCAGACGGCTCCCCTCCGGCGGCAGCGGGTAGCTCACAGCCATCGCATACTGGCTGAATAAAACCAACAGACACAACGTGATACGGCGCATGATTTCCTTTCCTCAGCGTAACAGGCGTAGCCTAATCATAGCCGTTTTTGTTCATTTTCTCGCTTATCGGGTCTTCTCCTTGCTTCGTCATCGCTTTATGCGTAGGCTTAGGCCAATTAAAACCGATCGGTCTAAATTATGAGTGACGCCTCGCTGAATGTGCAAAAACCCCGACGCGGCAGGCCGCCTAAAGTCGAACGTGACTTTACGGATACCCGCGAGGCGCTGATCCGATCCGGCCTGGCGGTGCTTACCGAAACGGGATATCTCTCGGCGGGTATCGACGCCATTATTAAAAATATTGCCGTGCCAAAAGGGTCGTTCTACCACTGCTTTAAAAGCAAACAGGCGTTTGGCCTGGCTGTGCTGGCGGCTTATGGCGACTTTTTCGCGCATAAGCTCGATAAGTTTCTGCTGGATGCGCGCATGACCCCTTTAGCGAGAATGGCTGCGTTTGTGGCTGACGCCGGAGAGGGGATGGCCAGATACCATTTCCGCCGCGGTTGCCTGGTGGGCAATCTGCTCCAGGAGACCCCGCTGCTGCCAGACGTTTTCCCGCAGCGTCTGCAGGCAGTCCTGCTTGAGTGGGAAGCGCGTGTTGCGCGCTGCCTCGCCGAGGCGCAGGCGCGTGGGGAGATAGATGCAGCGGCCTCTCCCGACGCTCTGGCGCGCGTTTTCTGGTCCGGCTGGGAGGGGGCGGTAATGCGCGCCAAGCTTTTTACCTCCAGCGAACCACTCGACCAGTACTGGCACTTTTTTCATCAAAGCATAATTAAAAACACACCTGCACAGGACGGCCCCAGGGCCGAAAACACTAGTGAGACGAGGAAAACTCATTCATGAAAGCTTTAGTTCTCGAACAGCCTGAAAAAGCAACCCTGGCAGCAGTAAAAGAGATTGACCTTCCCGCCCTTGCCGACGGCGATGTGCGCGTGGATGTCGAGTGGTCCGGCCTTAACTATAAAGACGCGCTGGCAATTACCGGCAAAGGTAAAATCGTGCGTCAGTTCCCAATGGTGCCGGGTATTGATTTCGTTGGACGCGTGAGCGAAAGCCGCGATGCTCGTTTTGCCAAGGGCCAGGCCGTCATCCTGACCGGCTGGGGCGTAGGCGAAAACCACTGGGGCGGACTGGCGGAGCAGGCCAGCGTAAAAGGCGACTGGCTGGTTCCGCTGCCTGAAAGCCTGAGCGCGCGTAATGCGATGATTATCGGCACCGCCGGTTTTACCGCCATGCTGTGCGTGGATGCGCTGGTGGAGGCGGGCGTGAAGCCGGAAAGCGGCAAAGTGGTGGTCACCGGAGCCAGCGGCGGCGTAGGCAGTACGGCCGTCGTGCTGCTGAAAGCGCTGGGCTACACCGTAGTTGCCGTGAGCGGTCGTGAATCCACCCACGATTACCTGCGCAAACTGGGAGCGGACGAAATTTTACCGCGCAGCGAGTTTGAAGAGACCCGCCCGCTGGAAAAACAGCTCTGGGCAGGCGCGGTAGATACCGTTGGCAACAACGTGCTGGCGAAAGTGCTGGCGCAAACGCAGTATCGCGGCTGCGTTGCCGCCTGCGGCCTGGCGGGGGGATTCGAACTGCCCACCACGGTCATGCCGTTTATTCTGCGCAATGTCCGTCTACAGGGTGTGGACTCGGTCATGGTGCCGACCGAAGAGCGCGGCGCGGTCTGGGAACGGCTGGCCAGCCTGCTGCCGGAAAGCTATTACCAGCAGGCCGCCACTGAAATTGGCCTTGAACAGGCTGCCGATGTCGCCGCTGACTTTCTGGCGAATAAGATTCAGGGGCGCACGCTGGTAAAAATTCGCGGTTAACCTCTCCCGGCGCGCGCCTGCGAGTGCTTTAAGGCGGTGCGCGCCTGCATCCTTTTTGTTTCACAAAGCTGTGACATAATATCGTTAAGATGCACGTCTGTGAAACAAGGAGTTAATGATGAATAACACGGGAAGAAAACTAAGCCCGGAAGAGGCACTCGATCAGCTGGAGGCGCTTTATAACCAGTCGGTAGGTCACCTTCGGGACGCCATCAGCCTGTATATTGAAAAGGGCACACTCCCCTCGCCGGAAGACCGGGCAAGAGGCATTTTTGTTTACCCGCAGCTGTCGGTAAGCTGGAATGGCAGCGCCACAAACCCGCCCAAGACCCGCGCCTACGCCCGTTTTACCCATGCAGGCGGCTACAGCACGACCGTGACCCGGCCCGCGCTGTTCCGCAACTATCTGCTCGAACAGCTTACCCTGCTCTCCCAGGATTACGACGCAACCATTGAGGTTGGCCCGTCACTGCATGAAATCCCCTACCCGTACGTGATTGACGGTTCTGCTCTGACGCTGGACCGTTCAATGAGCGCCGGTCTGACGCGCCACTTCCCGACGACGGAGCTTGCGCAGATTGGTGACGAAACCGCTGACGGCATTTATCACCCGGCGGAGTTTTCGCCGCTGTCCCACTTCGACGCCCGCCGCGTCGATTTTTCTCTTGCCCGCCTGCGCCACTACACCGGCACGCCAGTGGAACATTTCCAGCCGTTTGTCCTGTTCACCAACTACACCCGCTATGTGGATGAGTTTGTACGCTGGGCCTGCAGCCAGATCCTCGATCCGGACAGCCCCTACATCGCCCTCTCCTGCGCGGGGGGCAACTGGATAACCGCCGATACCGACGCACCGGAAGAGGCCATCTCCGATCTGGCGTGGAAGAAGCACCAGATGCCAGCCTGGCATCTGATCACCGCCGACGGTCAGGGCATCACGCTGATCAATATTGGCGTTGGCCCGTCAAACGCCAAGACCATCTGCGACCACCTGGCGGTATTACGCCCGGATGTCTGGCTAATGATTGGTCACTGCGGCGGGCTGCGCGAAAGCCAGTCTATTGGCGATTATGTGCTGGCACACGCCTACTTACGCGACGATCATGTGCTTGATGCGGTGCTGCCGCCTGACATTCCTATTCCGAGCATCGCCGAGGTGCAGCGCGCTTTATATGATGCGACCAAAACGGTAAGCGGGATGCCGGGCGAGGAGGTCAAACAGCGGTTGCGTACCGGGACGGTCGTTACCACCGACGATCGCAACTGGGAGCTGCGCTACTCCGCTTCGGCGTTGCGCTTTAACCTGAGCCGTGCGGTGGCGATTGATATGGAAAGCGCGACCATTGCCGCGCAGGGATATCGCTTCCGGGTGCCTTACGGCACGCTGCTGTGCGTTTCCGATAAGCCTTTACACGGCGAGATCAAGTTGCCGGGCCAGGCCAACCGTTTCTACGAAGGCGCAATTTCCGAACACCTGCAGATTGGCATCCGGGCAATAGACCTGTTGCGGGCTGAAGGGGATAAGCTGCATTCCCGTAAATTACGCACCTTTAACGAACCGCCATTCCGTTAACGTTTCGCTCCCTGCTGCCGGGCTTGCGGGGAGCAAGCCGTTCTGCGCCTGCTTGTAAAGGGCGCTTACAAAGGTTCATCGCAACGCACAGTTACTTAATCTCTGCCATCAAAAAGCATCTTCTGAAATACTTTTCCTGACGTAGCCTGACCCAATCCATGCTAATTTGTGTGCCAACTACAGGTTCGCAAGAAGCGCCTGATTTCCAGTTAGGATTTTTCTTACTTCGAATATCTGCATTCTTAATTTTAAAGTTTTACTTATGGATTAATTGCATTTATTTGGATTAAGTATATAAAGGGCATAAAGCGGATGCCCAGGAGTTTCAAGGGAATGAATTTTCTTATTCATGTCGATAATGACGCACTTTTCTCTGCGGGTATTGCAGGTTTGATTCAGGATGCTGCTGCGGAAAATTCCATTTCCCCTGTTAACGTATGCTATGAATATACCGTAGAAAATATCCAGAAAGCAGACTTTATCTTTATTACTGTTTGCGCTGGGGAATATTATTTATGCTTTAACGATCTGATTTATAAAAAGAGTACGGCGAAGGTCTTTCTGTTCGTTAGCAGTAATAATATTCCAGACAACGCCCTGCTTCCCGAGTGTATCAAAGAAGCAACGTTTTTCCCCCAGAAAACAAGCTCAGGGGAAGTGCGTGCCGCCCTGTCAGAGGCGCTGCGGCGCTATCTCCAGTGTAACGACCTCAAACCTGTCGGCAAAAAAAATGGGCGTGCCTTGACTGCAATTATAAGACGTTGTCATTTACCCAGGATAAAATTGTCCGTGGTTTGAATAATTGCCTGAGTATCAATGAAATAGCAGACAGAATTGGTATTCATTACAAAACGGCCGTCAGCCATAAAAAGAACATCATGAGTAAATTCAATCTGCACAGCAAAACGGAGCTGTACGAATTTATCTCCTGCTACCAGAAAAAGAAGCAATAGTTCAGACGGAGCTACTAATGCTATTTCGATTTAAACAGGCGCTTAATGACGGGAAGCTGTTCCTTGAATATCAACCGGTTTATGCCAGCGCCACCGGGAATATTGTCGGGGTTGAAGCACTCTTACGCTGGCGGGACGCGCGCTTTGGCAACGTCTGCCCGGAAACCTTTATTGCGCTGGCTGTTGCTAATGACCTGATAGAAAGCGTATCGCTGTTTGTCCTGAAAAAAGCCGTCAGCGAAATGGCGGCATGGGTGAAACAGCATGCGCTGTATCTTAGCGTCAATATTCTGCCTGCCGACCTGGCATCGACCAGGTTCAGGAGTAAACTGCTTGCCCTGCTGGAGCAGTACGAGCTGCCGCCAGCCGCCATTATGCTGGAGATCGTGGAGGCTGAATATCAGGATCTCATCGCGCTCAGGCAAAATGTGGATGCCTTTCGCAAGCTCGGCTTTCGCATCGCGCTGGACGACTTCGGCAAAGGATGCTCTAACTTTGAGCGGCTGTTGGGCGTACCGGTTAGCGACCTGAAAATCGATAAATGCCTGACCGATACCTTGCTCTCTTCCGGGCGCAATCTGGGCGGGATAATCGACTGTCTGTATCAGTTGCCGATGAGGCTAGTTTTTGAAGGTATTGAAAACCAGCAGCAGGCCGCCCTGGTAGAGGAGCGCTATCCCAGTTCCAGTATGCAGGGCTGGTATTTCTCGCGCGCGCTACCGATGGAGCGGATAGCAATGCAGATGTAGCAGTCGCCATTCGGGCGTTGATTCTTACCAAAAGACAAAACGAATAAGTGAGCGACGCCTGGACTACTGTATGAGAGGATGACAGAAAGCAAAAAGCCCGCTAAAAGCGGGCTTTTTTGAATTTGGCTCCTCTGACTGGACTCGAACCAGTGACATACGGATTAACAGTCCGCCGTTCTACCGACTGAACTACAGAGGAATCGTGTGAACGAGGCGAATATTATCGGGCTGACCTGGCCTTGTCAAAGCCTGTTTTCACAATTTAAATCGTTTGCCGATTTATTCTCCATTTTGCGGGAAAATAAGGCGGTTACGTTTTTTCCGGCTTATTGCGCGGGTATTTCCATAGCCAGCGTCCGCTCACCATCCGCCAGTAGAACAGCACGCCGCGCACCGTCCAGTCGAGGATCATGCCGAGCCATACCCCCACCACACCCATGCCAAGCACGATACCCAGCGTATAGCCCGCCACGACGCGGCAGCCCCACATGCTTAGCATCGACACCCACATGGCGAAACGGGCATCGCGCGCCCCTTTCTGCCCGGCAGGCAGCACCCAGGAAGCGGCCCAGATAGGCATAAAGGCGGCGTTCAGCCAGAGCAGCACTTTTACTACCTCCTTAACGTCATCTTCATGGGTATAGAACGATGCCAGCAGGCCGGCAAACGGCGCAGTCCCCCAGGCAATGACGGTCAGGATCAAGGTGGACAACCAGAACACATGGCGCAGCTGGCGCTCGGCCTGCCCTATCTGCCCTTTGCCCAGGCGTTTACCGGTGATAATGGTTGACGCCGAACCCAGCGCGTTACCCGGCAGGTTAAGCAGCGCCGCCACCGAGAAGGCAATAAAGTTGCCCGCAATGACGTTTGTACCCATACCGGCAACGAACATTTGCGTGAGCAGTTTCCCACCGTTAAACAGCACCGATTCGATACTGGCCGGAATCCCAATGCCCATCACTTCCCAGATAATGGCGAAGTTAAGGGGCTTAAAATAGCTTTTCAGGGTGATGCGCAGCGCCGGATTAAAGCCGATCATCAGCACCCAGATGATGGCAACAGCGCCGATATAACGCGAGATAGTCAGCCCCAGCCCGGCCCCGGCAAAGCCCATACCGGGCCATGAGAAGAGACCGTAGATCAGGATGCTGCTGATAATGATGTTGAGGATATTCATGCCGCCGTTAATCATCAGCGGTATTTTGGTATTCCCTGCCCCGCGCAGCGCCCCGCTGCCGATAAGGGTGATCGCCGCCGCCGGGTAACTGAGCACCGTCAGTTCCAGGTAGGTAAGCGCCAGCGCTTTTACCTCCGCCGTGGCCGCCCCGGCAATAAAATTGATGATTTGCGCGCCAAAATAGTGGATTACCGCCGCCAGCACGATGGCGAACAGCGTCATGATAACCAGCGACTGACGCGCCGCCGCTCTTGCCCGCCGCCGGTCCAGCTTACCCAGGCTAAATGCCACGACCACGGTGGTGCCAAGGTCAATTGCCGCAAAAAACGACATCACGACCATATTGAAGCTGTCTGCCAGACCGACGCCCGCCATCGCCTCTTTGCCAAGCCAGCTGACAAGGAAGGTACTGAGGACGCCCATTAACAGGACGCAGGTATTTTCAAGGAAGATAGGCACCGCCAGCGGCGTGATTTCCCGCCAGAAAAGTACCTTGTAGCTTTTACGTTTGGCGTACCAGGGCGTGCGAGCGATGGCCTGGCGAATCGGTGCGACGACGTTCAAAATTGACCTTAGAGAGAAAGATGAAACCTCATTTCAAATGATGAGTGAGAATTTGTGATCCTGCAAAACATTTCCGTAAAATTGTTTTTATTCCCGGCAGGTTGCTGTGATTACCACCAGTTGCAAGCCGGAAGGGCAAATCAGGTTTGACAAAAAAATTTTCGCCGCTAAGATTAGCCTCCACAACGATTCCTCTGTAGTTCAGTCGGTAGAACGGCGGACTGTTAATCCGTATGTCACTGGTTCGAGTCCAGTCAGAGGAGCCAAATTTTAGTTTCGGGACATCCCAGCGAGTCCGGAGACAAACAAACCCGGTAGTCCTGCAAAGGACACCGGGTTTTTTAATGTCTGTTGTTTTTGGGGCTTTGCAGGTCACGATGAAAGTAGGTGCAAAAACAATCCATTATGCTAGCCAAATAGCTCTGTCAGGCCCTGTGTAAGCAGGGCCAACGGCAGCTATGAACGAAAAGCAGATGCCATGGTTGTTTCAAGATATTAAGGGAATTTTATCTGCTTCTGTTGGCCTCGTTGCTCTCTTCACGAAGTATCTCACCCTGTATGATCAACTCTAAATATGGTAGTAGTGCTTCCTGGCTTTATCGCATTAGTCTGTCTGTATCTGGATAACCACAAATATGAAAGTTACACACAGGAGAAAGCGATGATTTCAAAAGACAATGCTGAACATTATATCTGGGGTGATAATTGTGACGGTTGGTATCTGGTAAATCGGCAGGACATGCTAATTATTCATGAAAAGATGCCTCCAGGTACGCACGAAAAGCGACATTTTCACTCCATCGCCAGACAGTTTTTTTACGTTCTTGAAGGAAACCTGACGATGGAACTTGAAGGTGATAAGCATCATATCAAGGCCCGACAGGGAATTGAAATCCCCCCGGGAGCAAAGCATCAAGCCGGGAACGATAGCCAATTACCTGTAGAATTTATTGTCATCTCTCACCCGACAACTCGGGGCGATCGTTCTGATCTCTATTCTTGTTGATAACAGCTCTCCGACAGCAGTTTTGACTGGATTATTAACAGAAAGCAACTGGCTTCATATTCGGATTTCAGCAACGTCCGCTTATGACACAAGGCGCACTCGCAGGCGCATAGTTCGCTAAAAGCAAAAAGCGGACGTTCGGCATAAGTATTTTCTGGTGAACAGTAATGCTAATTAAGAGAATAAGTATGTAGCCGCTGGTCTTGACGGCCATACTAACAAATGATTATTGCTGACATTAAGTGCAGCCCCGTCCTTCTACCTCATTTGTGTCATTTACGCTGTCTCAAGCCGTTCATCTATACTGACTATTGCCGTCGTCAATTGCAGACGAGGTTGCATAAGTGACTTACTGACGCCCCTCTGCCTTATGACTGTCAGGAGAACAATATGAAAAAGAGTAAGACGCGCACTGGCTGCAACAACATTCTCGTGACATTGCAAGATGTGACCCATCGCTCAAAGGATTTGCTTTCAAATGATGGGAACGTGTAAATGCGTTAAATAAACAGATTGTTCCTGGTTTACACCCTAATAAGGTTTAGAAAATTAAAAACTTTTATTTATCCGGGAGAGAACTCATGAAAATTACCGATTTTGTATATTCCGCCTTAATTGGCCTTGTCGCCAGCTGCCGTTCCATGACGCCGATGGCGGCCATCGCTGCAGCACGCGTTAGCGGGCGCGACACACCGGGCAGCCTCTTGCTGCTGGACCGTCCACTCTTTAAATATGGCGCGTTAGCGATGGGTGTAGGTGAACTCCTGGGCGACAAGATGAAGTCAGCGCCAGACCGCACCGTATTTTTGGGCATGTCAGCACGGGTGGCCAGTGCAGGGATTGCAGGCGCCGCGTTGGCACCCAGCGGAGAAGAAAAAACCGGGGCAGCGATTGCTATCTCTACCGCTGTGCCACTTGCATATGTCACGCTTGCTGCACGCAAAAAGGCCGTGGCACGGATGGGGCAGACCAGGAGCGGTTTGATTGAAGATACGCTCATTGTCGCTATCGGGGCTGCAGTAGTCTTCTTCGCAACACGGCCAAATCGTCATTAAACGCGCGCAGACTTCAAAGGAGGATCCTGTGATACTTCTAACCCCAGCCGTGTAAGCGGCCGGAGTATAGATTTACCCCCTCTCAGAATACTCTTTTAGCATGGCAAGGACCGCCCGATGTGCCGCATCGTCTGCAATATTTTCAGGCAGAGCATCAGCGCGCAGAGTGATATAAGCATCAACAGCCATTTTGAGGGCCATGCTGACGGAGTCACGATCGTGCGTTGCCATCGTGGAAGTCAGCAAGCCATCAGGATCAATGCCATGACACTCAATGCGGCGGACCCCACGTTGTGGAAGATTTGCTCGACGATACAGCATGGGCCCCAGCACTTGCTCGCGGAAAAATGACAGCATGCCAATCGCTTCAAAGAGTTCGCCTCTTCCCAGTTTCACCACTGCATAATGAAGCCAGATCCAGGCTCGGGACTCAAACCATTCCGGCGTCATGTCAGGCCAGTGAGCACCAAATTTCGCCAGTTGTCGCTCCAGAGCACTGTTATCACGGGTAAACAACACTGCTGGCTCCTCGACGCGTTGAGTGAGCATGTCCAGTGTGACAAATTTCAGATCGACATGAAGGAGTTCAGGGCCATACAGGCATATAAGCAGGCGAGGCTCTCCGACATGTTCCCCGGTAAAAGCATGCAGCAGATGGCCCAGTGTTTCGGCGAACTCCCTACGCTGCGCCATGATTTCGTCATAGTAGAGAGGGTCGACGACAACGACAAAATCGAGATCGGAGTATTTATCAAATCCGCCATGAATAATCGAGCCACCAGCAAGAAGGGAGTGAATCCGCGAATCAGACTGGAATTTAAGCTTGAGTTGCTCTGCAAAACTTCTGTGTAAATCGGGTAATGTACTAAGCATACTTATTCCTGTTCACAAAAATACACAGAATTTCAGAATATCGAGTAGCTAATATTCAGGCAAGGGTAGTGGCGAAATACAGGCCTGCGAGGTGTAGGATACACACTTTAACGCTCTTTCTGTCAAAGCGGCCAGCGGGGTAATTTGCGTGAAGGATAAGAGTAATACGTTCGTATTCATCTCCTATGCATGGGGTGGCAGCGTAGAGAAAAAAGAGTGGATACGCGATCGCATCGTCAGCAGCCTTAGCTGGGAATATAGCCTGTTCTGGGACCGCGACAGTATTGCCTTTGGGGACTCGATAGACGGTTCTATACAGAGCGCGCTGGCCAACCGTCCTCTGAAAGTATTTTGCCTGTGTGATGAAGACTACACGGCCTCGGCGAAAATAGTGGGTTCCGGTCTGTACCGGGAATTGCAGATGCTCTCCACACTCTGCGCAGAACCTGATGTCAAAATAATACCTGTTATCCTTGAGCGGAGCTGTATTGCGGATCTTCCGGCACCGCTGACAGGCAGAGCCTGGCTGGATCTCAGTGAGATTCATGGCCGGGGATTATTTCTCGGCAACGCCATGCGGTATCTGGCGGGGGACGTTACGCAATCAGAGTTGCTCGCATGGATAAACGAAACGCTGCGCCAAGACGATTTGTATAAATCAGCCCGGCACTATTTTCACCGCACGCCGCTGCGTTTTACTGGCAACGCCTTTACTCACCAGGTCAGCATTAATGATTCTCAGCCGCTACGAGCCCCGCAATGGATGTGGGAAAGCACAGAGTGGGGTTATATGCTTGACGATGAGCATGAAACATACTGCCCGAAAAAAGGGCGCTGGCACTGGGATCACTTCTCGCCGGGTCGTTCCATGCAGGCACTGGGGATAGCAATGATGGCGCAGTTTTTTCCCGATAATGCCCGGGAAGGTGTCCGATGGGCGATAGAAGAAGCGGGTAAAATCCTTGCGCTGGATTTTATCTCTATGATCCGTCAGGACGAGCCCTTTATCCTCGACGTCGATGAAATTATTAGCTACCTGATACGTAAAGATACCGGTCGTCACGCGCTGGAACATCTGCTTAAGGAACAGGCATAAACGTCCCCTGTGTCCTGATAAAGTGCGTTACCGTTCGTTTGCTTTATCGCAGTAAAACGAACCTTACATAGCAGTACCATGAGCGGCGATAACAATACGTTTAAGCAATCATTAGACACGTGAAATTCATTACTCGTACCTCTGCTTATTGACTGTGTTTAATTTAGGGAGCAACGAATGGATTTAAAACTACAAGATAAAGTGGCCGTGGTCACCGGCGCCCGCACCGGCATCGGCTATAGCATTTGTGAAGAGCTGGCGATGAACGGCGTGCATTTAGTGATGGTGTCCCGACAGGAAGCGGATCTGAAACAGGCCGCCAGAACCCTCGCTGATAAGTATGGTGTTTCAACGCTGCCGGTTGCCGGGGACGTCACGGATATCGCCCTGCCTGCACGGGTCGTCAGGGAGGCGGAGAAGGTTTTTCACGGTATCGATTTACTGGTGAATAATGCCGGCAGAGCGCATGCGGGCACGTTGTTAACCACCTCGGAAGAGGACTGGCAGTCAATGACCGAAACGAAACTGTCCGCCATGCGCCGCTTCTGCAAGGCCGTGATCCCCGGTATGCAGCAGCGAAACTGGGGCCGCATCGTCAATATTTCTTCCATCGGCGGTATCTACCCTAACCCGCAACTGACCGTTTCTCACGCCCTGAGCGCGGCGATCAACAACCTGACCCGCAGTCTGGCCCTGAGCGTGGCGCCGGAGGGGATCCTGGTCAATGCTATTGGCGTGGGCGCTGTCGCAACCGATAACTGGGCGCAAAATATGCTGCCTAATGTGCGTAATCGTCGCCCGGAGCTGGCGGACAAAACGGACGAAGATGTGATGGCTTTGCTGGGGAAAGAGAAAACGCCGGTGGGGCGCTTCGGTCTGCCAGAGGATATTGCTGCCATTGCGGCTTTCCTGCTTTCCGACCGAAATCAGTTTGTTACCGGCCAGACCATTGAGGCATCTGGCGGAGCAGACAGGTTTATGTAATTTTCGGCCCGCTTATACCAGAGCGGGCCCATCCGGCGCACCATTCAGGAGGATCATGGAGACCCGTAAACTCACCCAGCAGTATGGCCCTCTGGTTGCGGGTAAACGCTATCGCGTGGCGCAAACCTTCACCGACTATGATGGTATCGAACGGCGCGAAGGCGAGGTGTGGACATTCCTCGGCTCAAGCTTTCTCCCTTACGAAAGCGGCCTGTCCCTGTTTTTCACCATTGGCGGCAAAACAGAACAGGTGCGTCTCCAGGCCATTGAGGAGGAGCAGCTTTATATCACCAACAACTTACCGGCCTGGTTTGTTGAGCATAAAAGCCGCTGGCGTCTGTGGTGAGCAGCCAGGGCACGCAAAGCGTGGCGGTTAGCCCGATGTAACCCGCGTTTTCTCAGCCCTGAGCCTGGCGCTGACCTGTTTTGCCGTGCGAACAAAATGCTTCACCAGTATGTTATTACACGGGTTATGCCAGCCGACATTAAGTATCGCGTCGGGCGTATCGGTTCCCACCACTGGCCGGTACACGACGCCGTGGTTATTGTTTTTGGCGACGGACAATGGCAGTAACGCCAGCCCCATCCCTGCCCCCACCAGGCTTAGCATCGCGTGCAGCTGATTCACCTCCTGCACAACCCGCGGTGAGGTGCCGTGGCGGGAAAATATCTCCAGCCAGTTGCTGAATATGTATTTCGCCTTCTCCCTGGAGGTGAAGAGGAATTTTTCCGTGATAAGCGCCCGGATATGCACCGCCTCCTGCCCCGCCAGGTCGTGCTCCGCATGCATCGCCACCACATAAGGCTCGCGGAGCAGGGTCGCGCTTGCCATCCACTCTGTCTCATACAGCGGTCGCAACAGACCGATATCAATCTCATGGTTTTGCAGGGCGGCAAACTGTTCCGCAGAGGTCATCTCATGCAGCACCATTTCAACGTCGGGGTAGTCCTTGCGAAACTGCATAATCACCGGTGATAACAGGCTAAAAGGCGCCGCATCGACATAGGCAATGGCAATTTTCCCCAGCAGCCCTTTTGCCGCGCGCCGTGCGGTGTCCGTCGCCGTGGTGATATCGGTAATCACTTTCTGCGCGTCCGGCAAAAAGACGTGCCCGCACTGGGACAAACGGACCGTGCGTTTGGTCCGTTCAAAGAGTTCCACCTCCAGCTCTTTTTCAAGGCGGGCGATTTGCTGACTTAATGCCGACTGCGTTACCCCCAGCCTTTTCGCTGCCCGATTGAATTGCAGCTCTTCTGCCAGAACGACAAAGGCCACCAGACTCTTTTGGTCCATAAATGTGATCCACCTGCTATTACGGCGCGATTAATAAGCAAAGTTAATTTGTAGCACATTTTTAATTACATATCTTTTACAAGAGCGACATCTCACCCGCTCCGCTACAGCGCCGGGTGACCCATTTTTATCCGTAAGCAGGCAGGTGAAACATGACACACGGCAAACAGGATGCACCAGGGGATTTCCCGCGTCGTCCCAACGTATTGTTTATCTCGGTGGATCAATGGCCCGGGCATCTGTTCGGCTTTGCGGGAAACCGCACCATTGAGACGCCCACGATTGACACTCTGGCAAGAGCCGGGGTGCATTTTCCGAACGCCTGGTCCGAGTGCCCGGTCTGCATTCCGGCGCGCCGCACCATCATGACCGGCGCGACGTCCCGCTCGCACGGCGATCGGATTTTTCAGCCTTCGCTCCCCATGCCAGACATGCCGACGCTTGCCGGCACCTTCACCCGGGCGGGTTACCAGACCTCGGCGACCGGCAAACTGCACGTTTATCCGACGCGGGATCGCATCGGCTTTGAAGAGACATTCATTGCCGAAGAGGGAAGAAGCCATCTCGGCGGCGTGGATGACTATGAAATTTTTCTTGCGGAAAATGGGCATGCCGGACAGCAATTTATGCACGGCATGAGCAACAACGAATACAGCTGGCGTACCTGGCATCTTGATGAACGGATGCATGTGACTAACTGGGTCACTCAGACGGCGGCGAAGAATATCCGTCGCCGCGATCCCACCCGCCCGGCATTCTGGTACGTCTCTTATACCCACCCGCATCCGCCCGTGGTTCCCCTTGCCGCCTACCTGGAGCGCTACCGGCTCAGGAGCATGGATAAGCCAAAGCAGAGCGCATGGTCGCAGGCGGCGGATTTGCCCTACGCCCTTGCCATTAATCAGCAGCTAAAACCCGCCCTTCCCCCGGAGCAATATGATGATATGCGCCGCGCCTTCTACGCCCAGTGCACGCATATCGACCACCAGATCCGCCTGTTGATCGGCTCTCTGCGCGAAGAAGGCATTCTGAATGACACCATCATTGTCTTCACCAGCGATCATGGCGATATGCTTGGCGACCACGGCATGTACGCCAAACGTTACTTTTACCAGGGCTCCGCGCAGATCCCGATGATTGTGGTGGATCGCGCCCGCTCCAGCCGCGTCAGCCCCGGCAGCGTGGATCAACGGCTCACCGGCCTGCAGGACATCATGCCCACCCTGCTCACGCTGTGCGATATCCCCGTACCGGAGAGCTGCGACGGCATCTCAATGGTGGGTGACCAGCGGCGTGAAACGCTGTATGGCGAATGTCTCGAAGGGGCGCTGGCCTCCCGTATGCTAACGGACGGGCGTTATAAGCTCATCTGGTATCCGGCAGGTAACCATTTCCAGCTCTTTGATTTACAGCAGGATCCTGATGAACAGCATAACCTGTACGCCAACGAGGCTTTACAGGATGTTGTCGCCCGTCTGAAAAAGCACCTTCTGAATGCGCTCTACGGCAGCGACATGGCGTGGGTCAAAGACGGAACGTTTGTTGGCTGCGAGCCTCCTGAATTCGTTGTCCCGGTTGACCGGGGGCTTTCAGGGCAGCGCGGCATTCACTTCCCACCGCTGGCTACGGCATCCGATCCAGGCCAGGTCGTGGGTTTCGGCTAAGAGAAAAAAGGCAGAACATCATGTCACAGAATATCTCTGTTACCTCTACAAACGCGTCCGGGGCTTCGGCAGAAAATAATGATGCATTGACGCAAAAAACATTCAGTAAAATTGCCCTGCGCTTACTGCCCTTCCTGGTGCTGTGTTATTTCGCCGCCTTTCTGGACAGGGTAAACGTCGGCTTTGCGGCGCTAACGATGCGTGAAGATATTGGTCTGTCGGCCACCGCTTTCGGTATGGGCAGCGGTATTTTCTTTATCAGCTACTTCATTTTTGAAGTGCCCAGCAACCTGATGCTGGCGCGCGTCGGCGCCAGGCGCTGGATTGCCCGCATCATGATCACCTGGGGGCTGCTATCCGCCTGCACGGCGTTTGTCTGGGATGCGAACTCTTTCCTCGTGCTGCGTTTCCTTTTAGGCGCCGCCGAGGCCGGGTTTTATCCGGGCATCCTTTACTATTTAACGCAGTGGTTCCCCAATAAACGACGCGGGCAGATTGTCGGCTTTTTACTGCTGTCAAATCCGCTGGCGACCATTATTGGCGGGCCGGTATCCGGGCTGATTCTGGCCGGCGGCGCGCATAACGGTCTGGAAGGATGGCAGTGGCTGTTTATCATCGAAGCCATTCCGGCCGTAATCCTCGGCATCATCGTGTTAATGCGCCTGCCGGAAAAAGTCGAGGACGTAAAATGGCTGACGCAGCAGGAAAAACAGGCCGCGCGCAGCGCGCTGAATAACGATCTGAACGAGCGGCAGAATAAGACCACAATTCAGGTTTCGCGTATCTTTTTCCATCCGCTGGTGCTGAGCCTGGCGTTGATTTTTCTCGGTATCTCAATGACCAACGCCACGGTCAACTTCTGGCTGCCGCAGCTGATTAAAAACGCGGGCTTTTCGTTTGTCGCAACCGGTTTTCTCTCGGTTATTCCCTACGTTGCGGCGGTCATCGCGCTGCTGTGGTGGGGCAAACGTTCGGATCGCAAAAATGAACGTGTATTCCATATTGTCGCGCCGCTGGCGCTGGCCATCGTCGGTGTCGCGCTAACGGCGTTCAGTAAAGGCGCGCTGCTCAACGTCATCGGTTTAACCATGGCATCCGCCGGTCTGTTTGCGGTGCTCCCCGTCTTCTGGACGCTGCCACCGCTGTTTATGGTTGGCCCGGCGGCGGCAGGGGGTATTGCGGTTATCAACTCAATAGGCAACCTTGGGGGCTTTTTTGGCCCAACGGCGATGGGCTACGTGAAGGATTTAACCGGCGATTTTGGCAGCGGGCTGGTGGTGAATATCGTGATGCTTTCCGTAAGCCTGATTACCATTATTCTTTTCGCCGCGAAAACCGGCCTGAAGAATAAGCGTCATACCCCGTGACCACGCAATAAAAAGCCGCCCGTCAGGGCGGCCAAAAGCGTTATCGGACCAGGTGGAGGAAATGGAGGTGTTTCTCATACTGATCGAGAATGTCGTTAATGAGCTGCTCCTGATTCCAGCCCATCACGTCATAGTTCTGCCCGCCCTCTTTCAGATAGATTTCAGCGCGATAGTATTTATGCTGCTCTGCCTGCTGTTCGTCATTATCCAGCGCCGAAAGCGCAAAGGTGGGCGAGTTATAACCCCGCAGCCTCACTTCATAAATAAAGTTAAGCTCATTACCCAAATCCACTTCGAAGCGAATACGGTCATCGTCCTCATCGCTGATGTGGCTGAGCGTCCCCTGTTTGTTCAGCTCCTCCTGAACCAGCACCATCGCGGGCTGGATCACCTCATCCATAAAACGTTTCACCAGCGAACGCTTCGGCAGGTAAGCGATGTTGCGCAATCTGCGCTGCCAGGGGATGGGGTTACGGGCGGCAGTTGGCGCAATGGTCGCCATACTCTGGCTCTGCCGTTTGGTGAGATCGCGGCGCAGCGCCTTAAGCAACCCGTAGATAGACACCAGCAGGATCGCGGAGAAAGGCAGCGCGCTGGCGATGGTCACCGTTTGCAGAGCGCTGAGTCCGCCGGCAATCAGCAGCGCGATGGCCACCACGCCCATCATCGCGGCCCAGAAAATGCGCTGCCATACAGGCGTGGCGCTTGACCCGCCGGACGCCAGGGTATCGACAACCATCGCCCCCGAGTCCGCAGAGGTGACGAAGAAGACAATAACCATCGCCATGGCGATAAACGACAGCACGCTGGAGAACGGGAAATGCTCAAGGAAGTTAAACAGGGCCAGCGCCACATCCTGCTGGACGGTAGCAGCCAGATCGGTCGCCCCCTCGGTCATGATGAGATTGATAGCGCTGTTGCCAAACACGGTCATCCACATCAGCGTGAAGCCTGCGGGCACAAACAGCACACCCGTCACGAACTCTCTGATGGTTCTGCCGCGCGAAACGCGGGCGATAAACATGCCGACAAACGGCGACCACGACAGCCACCAGCCCCAGTACAGCAGGGTCCAGCCCCCCAGCCAGTTGCTGGATTTGGGTTCATAGGCATACAGATTGAACGTCTTACTCACCAGTTCAGACAGGTAGCCCCCGGTGTTTTCGACGAAAGATTTAAGCAGCAGTACGGTAGGGCCTAACAGCAGCACCAGCGTCAGCAGCAACACCGCCAGCCCAAGGTTTAACTCCGAGAGAATACGGATGCCTTTATCCAGCCCGGAGACCACAGAAATGGTGGCAAGCCCGGTGATAACAACGATCAGGATAACCTGAACGGTTTCATTGATGGGCACGCCAAAGAGATGGTTTAGCCCGGCGTTCACCTGCAACACGCCGTAGCCTAACGACGTGGCCACCCCAAATACGGTGCCGATAACGGCGAAAATGTCTACCGCGTGGCCAATCGGGCCATAGATCCGATCGCCAATAATGGGATACAGCGCCGAACGAAGCGTCAAAGGCAGGCCGTGACGATAGCTAAAGAAGGCGAGGATCAGCGCGACAATCGCATAGATAGCCCATGCATGAAGACCCCAGTGGAAAAAGGTCAGCCGCATCGCCTCTTTAGCGGCGGTGACGGTTTCCGGGGTTCCCACCGGCGGAGAGAGGTAGTGCATCACCGGCTCGGCCACGCCGAAGAACATCAGCCCTATCCCCATTCCCGCAGAGAAGAGCATGGCGAACCAGGAGTGATAGCTGAAATCAGGCTGGGAATGATCCGGCCCGAGCTTGATATCGCCGTAACGCGACAGGCCAAGAAAGGTTACGCTGAGAAGAATCAGCGCGACAGCCAGAATGTAAAACCAGCTGGCATTAGTAAATATCTGTTGCTGGAGGAGTTTGAAATTTCGGTCAGCAATTTCAGGGAAAATGGCGGCAAACATCACCAGAAGGAAAATTAACAAAGCAGACGTAAAAAATACCGCTTTGTTAATGTGGCTTTCTGGCTTTTTTGGAACGGATTCACTCATATTAGATTTCCATTTTTTTAAATATAAATAGCGCCTTAAATAAAGGATAAATCTCGCTAATCGTAGCAAAATTTCGTTACAAATGCAGTAAGCCCGGCGGGTTAGGGCTCTGCCCTTTTGTCAGCCATTGTTGACGCTGGCGTACAGATAATAAAAAGGCGTTGGGGCAATACGCTGAACAGGCAGATGAGAAGGGTCTTAAGCAGGGAATTATCCCGGCGCTACCCGATCTTTTACGTCGGTTGTCGGAGAGCGCCGGAGGAAATAGAGACTCAGACTTTGAGCATTTTTACCGTGGCATCAATGTCAATTTCATCTTCCGAGAAGATTAAAGTCGTGCCGTGAAAGGTGGTGATCGCCAGCTTTTTCACTGCGATGGTCTCCCCCGCTTTAGCGCTGGATTTGGGTTTGATGCTGTTCATCAATAACCCGACAGAGAGCACGGCGTTCTCTTTATCAATGCGGCTGTCGGCAGGCACTTCTTCGCTGTAAACCAGATAAGATTTGATCGAGGAGAGCTTAATACGCTCACCGGCAATATAGATGTATTTGCTTTCCGGCGCGACTTTAACCGCATAAGCCGACAGGCCCTTACTGTTGGTGCCCGGTTCGAAAGTGACCGCCGCATCTTTTTTTATCAGTTCAGGATTGGCAACTTTAATCACATGAAAATAGCGGTTATCGCCATTTTCATCTTTGATAAATCCAAAGCCTTTATCTTTAAACCATGTTGTGATTGTTCCGTTCATCGCCGTTACCGCCTGATTGTTTATCTACTCATTTTGCAGCGCGCAGTGTAATGCACAACGCCTGCTCAGACTATGCTTTTGCGTCAATCTGAGCAGGGTTTTCGCAGGCTGTTACCACATTAAATCATCGGGCACTTTAAAATCAGCGTACGGATCGTCTTCATCCTGCTCTTCCTGACTGAGCGCACTGTTCAGCACAATGCTGCTGGCGTCTCGCTGGGCGATTTTATCGGCGACGCTGGCAGGAATAATGGCGTAGTCGTTCTCGCCATTATTCACCAGACGCGCAATGGCGAGACGGCCATTAATAAGCTGGGTCTGGGTTGGCTTATCCACCATGATTTTCTTAATCAGGTTATCATCGGTGAAGTTAAAACCAATATCGCCCCGAGCGATGACGATCCTGTTCATTTCAATAAGCTGCTTGACCTGCGCTTTATACTCTTTGGAGAGCACGGCCTGTTTTTGCTGTTCGCTTAACTGCTTATCACGTTCAAGCTGGGCCTTTTTATTCTCTTCAACCGCTTCTCTGGCCTCACGCGCCTGAACCCGCGATTTCTTCGCGGTGCGCTGCACTTTGGCCATTTTCTTGCTGGTCACTAACCCGGCTTTGAGCATCTGCTCCTGTAAAGTGAGTTTTGTCATCTTTATTTCGAAACCTTTTGAATATTTGGCGGGATTATACCTGTAATTTTTCAGGCCATACCAGCCCCAAAGCAACCCCGCCCGCGCAGGCCGGGCTTAACCCGGCCCTTCGCTTCCCGCCGCCAGCAGCGGCACAATGACATCGCTGACAGGCATGGGTATTCCCCGCGCGCGGCCATAGCGCTGTATGACGCCGTTACGGATGTCCCACTCCAGCGGCCGGTCAGCCTGGCGATCGGCAAGGTTACTCGTTGCCCCACTGATTGAGGAACTCCGCGATATCATCAATGCGTTTTTCATTGATGCCCGCCTCTCTGGCCATCTCGCTTTGCGCCTCTTCGCTGATCTCTTCGTTGTTAGAGAGGCGATTAATCAGCAGCTGAAAATAGCGCGCCAGCGCACCGCGCTCTGACTCCTGCACCGGTTCGGCGCACTCGGTCGCGTACTCGTCCACGATGTCATAAAATTTAAGCGGTATGTCGTTATTCATCATTGTTCCCGGCAGTTAGGGTGAGTGTCAGTAAAGAATAATAACACTCCTGCCCGCACATGTGCTGCTCCCGCCGGAAAACCCGCAGGCAGCCCCGCCGTTTACGCCGCAGGGCTGCTTTGCTACGCGTCGCGCCAGCCCATCGCCGGGGCGACATGCTTGAGGATGGACTCGATAACGTGCACGTTATACTCCACCCCCAGCTGATTGGGCACCGTCAGCAGAAGCGTATCGGCTTCGGCAATCGCCTCATCCTGTTTTAGCTGCTCGACCAGCTTATCCGGTTCGGCGGCATAGCTGCGCCCGAAGATAGCGCGGGTTTTCTCATCCAGAAAACCGACCTTATCGCTGTCGTCGCGTCCCGCGCCGAAATACATCCGGTCGCGGTCGTCCATCAGAGCAAAAATACTGCGGCTGACGGAGACGCGCGGCGTGCGCGTATGGCCAGCTTCTGCCCAGGCGTCACGGTACGCGCGGATCTGCTTTGCCTGCTGAATATGGAACGGCTCGCCGGTTTCATCGTCTTTCAGGGTCGAACTTTGCAAATTCATGCCGAGCTTCGCCGCCCAGACCGCCGTCGCATTTGAACCGGCCCCCCACCAGATACGCTCCCGCAGCCCTTCTGAATAAGGCTCCGGGCGCAGTAAGCCTGGCGGATTAGGGAACATCGGCTGCGGATTCGGCTTCGCGAAACCTTCGCCGCGCAGCACATCCAGCAGCACTTCGGTATGGCGGCGCGCCATATCTGATTCGTTTTCCCCTTCGGAAGGGGCATAGCCAAAATAGCGCCAGCCGTCGATAACCTGTTCCGGGGAACCACGGCTGATGCCCAGCTGCAAACGCCCGCCGGCGATCAAATCCGCCGCGCCGGCATCCTCAGCCATGTAGAGCGGGTTTTCGTAGCGCATATCGATGACGCCGGTGCCGATTTCAATGCCGTGGGTTTTCGCCCCGATAGCCGCCAGCAGCGGAAACGGCGAGCTGAGCTGGCGGGCAAAATGGTGTACCCGAAAATAAGCGCCATCCGCCCCCAGTTCCTCGGCGGCCACGGCAAGGTCGATGGATTGCAGCAGCGCATCAGCGGCAGAACGGGTGGCGGATTGCGGCGACGGCGTCCAGTGACCAAATGACAAAAAGCCGATCTTTTTCATAGTGCGTGTCCTTATGGGAGCAGAATGTCAGCAGGCGCAACGCGTCGGAAAAACGCGGCGGCCCTTTTATCCGCTCTACTCTACGCAACACCGTCAGATAAGAAATGCCATTTATTTAACCTGGAGGTTCAAATTAATTGATAAAACACTATGCTTTTTCGGCCTGACGCGGCAACGCCGCATCCTGAAATGTCCCCGATGCGCTTTGCTTATCGGGGCTACCTGTATGTAGCCCGGGTAAGGCGTAGCCGCACCCGGGACAAAAGCACTTAATCTGGCAGGACGATCTGGCTGCCAGCCAGCGTCCCCATTCTGCTGTACATCGCGCAGGCGGCGTCCACCAGCTGCATCGCCAGCGCCGCGCCACTACCCTCCCCCAGCCGCATGCCCATATTGAGATAGGGCTCAAGCTCAAGATGCTGGAGGGCAATCCGCGCCCCTTTTTCCGCGGACAGGTGCGACGGGATCAGATAGGGCTTCACCGCTGGCGCTATCCGGCACGCCGCAAGCGCCGAGGCGTAGGAGAGAAAACCATCCAGCACCACCGGCAGCCCGCATGACGCCGCCCCGAGCATCACCCCCGTCATGCCCAGCAGATCGAAACCGCCCACTTTCGCCAGCACATCAAGCCCGTCGCGCGCATCCGGCCGGTTACGCTCGATGGCGCGCTGCACCACCTGCGCCTTATGGCCCAGCTGCGATTCGGGCAGGTTCGCGCCGATCCCCACGACCGACGCGGGCGCTTCCCCCGTCAGCACGCTGACGATCGCCGCCGCGGGCGTGGTGTTAGCCATGCCCAGTTCGCCGACGCCAAACAGCTGCACGCCCTCTGCCGCCAGTTCGCGGGTATAGCGAATAACCTCCAGCAGCAGCTCGTGCGCCTGTTCCGCGCTCATCGCCGGGCCAGCGGCGATATTGCCGCAGCCGCGCGCCACCTTCATATTGACCACGCCAGGAATCGGGTCGCTATCGATACCGACATCCACAACGTGCACTTTAGCCCCGGCCTGTGCCGCCAGCACGCAGACGCCGGTGGTGCCGCGCGTCATGTTCGCGGCCTGAATGGCGGTCACCGCCTGGGGTGAAATCGCCACCCCTTCATGCCAGACGCCATGATCGGCGCACATCACCACCAGCGCTTTTTTGGCCGCCTGCGGCCTGCCTGCCAGGCCCGGCATCCCGGCAAGCTGCACCGCCAGCGCCTCCAGACGGCCAAGGCTGCCTGGCGGCTTGAGTAAACCGTCGATATGCTGTTGCGCCTGCGCCATGGCGCGCGGGTCCGGCGCGGGAATCGATGCCAGTAATGTTGTTAGTGTTTGCATACGTTTTCACTCGTTTTGACGCGCCGCTCAGAGCAGCGCCAGAAGGAATACCAGTTCACCCAGTTCAATGGCGGCGCCAAGGGTGTCGCCCGTCTGCCCGCCCAGCGTGCGTTTAAGCGACAGGCCAAGCAGGTAAACCACCAGCCCGGTTATCACCAGCGCCGCAATGCCTTTCCCCCCCTCAAGGAGTACCGCAACCAGAAGCGTCAGACCAAGGGTGACAAGCGTCTGGGGCAAGGTCACCTTGCCGATAAACAGATTGCCCAGCCCCTCCTCCCGAGCGTAGCGGTGGCGATACATCATCAGCACCGCGCAGCCCCGTCCGGCGGCACAGGCCGCAGCCAGCGCGGCGGGCATTGAAAAACCGCGCAGCCCAAGCTCGCTGATAACCAGAATCTTCGCCACCAGCACGAACACCAGCGCCACCCCGCCGTGGGTCCCCAGACGGCTGTCGCGCATGATCTCCAGCATCCGCTCACGGGTGCGCGCCGAAAACACCCCGTCGCAGGTGTCCGCCAGCCCGTCGAGATGAAAGCCACCGGTCAGTAACGCCAGCGCCAGCACGGTAAATAATGCCGCCAGCGGCGCGCCGCACCAGGGTTCTACCACCAGCCACACTACGCTTGCGAGCGCGCCAAGGGTCAGCCCCACCAGCGGGAAATTGACGATACAGCGCACGTAATCCCGGGTTTCCAGCCCCTCGGTCCAGCGCGCTGGCACCGGTAACCGGGTAATAAAAGCGAAGGTTGCCCACAGCAGCTTGATCATTTGATTTTGACTCCAATCCCCGACACCACCAGCCAGACCTCATCTGCCGCCTGCGCCAGCCGCTGGTTCACCCGCCCGGCGATATCACGGAAATGGCGCGCCAGCCGGTTTTCCGGCACGATGCCCATCCCCACTTCGTTGGTCACCAGCACCACCGGCGAGGGGCAGCTTGCACAGGCGGCAAGCAGCCGCCCTGTTTCCTTCTGCACCTGATCTTCCAGCGCCGCGTAATCCCAGCTATCCGGGTCGCCCTCGCCGCCGTGGGCAAACAGCAGATTGGTGACCATGGTGGTAATGCACTCCAGCAAAATGGCCTCATCCGGCGAATTGTGCGGGGTGATGATCTCCGCCAGGTCCTGCCAGCGCTCTTCGGTCCGCCAGTGGGCCGGGCGGCCATCACGATGGTGCTGAATGCGCGCCGCCATCTCTTCATCAAAAATTTGCGAGGTGGCGATATAGAGAACGCCCCCGGCGTTTGCGACCAGCGACTCCGAGTGGCGGCTCTTACCGCTGCGCGCGCCGCCGGTAACCAGCGTTAACATGGCTGCTCCTGATGCTGTTGCATAATCTGGTAGATTTTGTCGATGTCGATATTCTCGCGCATCGCCGCCGCCAGCAGATCGAACTGCTGCGCTTTGTAGCGGGCATAGTCGATGGCGATATCCAGCGCCGCCAGTCCCTTGCGCTGGCGCAGGCCGTTAATCAGGGCGCGGGTAAAGGCGTCGCTGTCAAAAAGGCCGTGAAGATAGGTGCCAAACGCCAGCCCGTCCCCGCTGACCGCGCCGTCAGCCACCCGCGCGCCGTCTTTATTGAGCCACAGCATCGGGCGGCAGCCGTCGTGCCGCGTCGTTTCGCCCATGTGGATTTCATACCCCGCGAGGTCGCAGCTCGCGCAGCCGGAAAGCAGGCCCGGCAGCGCGTTTTCCACCGTTGCGCCGACAAGCGTCGTGGTTTTGTTGTGGGCAAACCGGGTGACGGTGGGCAGCAGCCCCAGGCCTGGCAGCGTCCCCAGACCGGACTCCACCTCGTCAATGATGGTTTCCCCCAGCATCTGGTAGCCGCCGCAGACGCCAAGCACCGCGACGCCCCGGCGATGGGCCTGCAATATCGCCTGCGCCAGCCCGCTCTCCTGCAACCAGCGCAGATCGCCAAGGGTATTTTTACTGCCCGGCAGGATAATCAGATCGCTTTCCCGCAGGTCGTCCGGGCAGCGGACATAGTGCACCCGCACATCCGGCTGGGCGGCCAGCGCGTTAAAATCGGTGAAGTTAGAGATGTGCGGCAGCTGCACGACGGCAATATCCACCGCCCGCTCACCGGTGCGCAGGTATTTGCCGCGTTGCAGCGCCACGCCGTCTTCGTCTTCTAAATCCACTTCCAGCCAGGGCATAACCCCCAGCACCGGCACCCCCGTGAGGGCTTCAATCTGTTTAATGCCGGGGGTCAGCAGCGCCACGTCGCCGCGAAACTTATTGATGATGACCCCTTTTACCCGCCAGCGTTCGTGCTCCTGCAACAGCGCCAGCGTGCCGTATATCGAAGCGAAGACGCCGCCCCGGTCGATGTCCGCCACCAGCACAACCGGGCAACCGGCCATCTCCGCCATGCCCATATTGACGATATCCCGGTCGCGCAGGTTGATCTCCGCCGGGCTGCCCGCCCCTTCCAGCACCAGCGCGTCATACTCCTGCGCCAGGCTCTGGTAGACCGAAGTGATTTGCTGACGCAGGCGCGGCTTATAGTCGTGATAGCTTACCGCGTCCATATCGGTCGCCACTTTGCCCATCAGCACCACCTGGGCCTTGCGGTCGCTGGTGGGTTTTAACAGTACCGGGTTCATCCGCACGTCCGGCACGATACCGGCCGCTTCCGCCTGGAAAATCTGCGCCCGCCCCATCTCCTGGCCGTCAGGGGTGATACCGGAGTTGAGCGCCATATTCTGCGATTTAAACGGCGCGGTTTTCAGCCCGTCCTGATGAAGAATACGGCACAGCCCCGCCACCAGGACACTTTTGCCCACGTCGGATGCCGTTCCCTGCAACATAATCGCCAGCGTCATGACGCCTCCTTAACCTGTTGCGCCCGCATACGGGCGTAGAATTCCGCTTCGCTTTTGCACAGCGGCATACCCAGCTCCGTGTGCAGTTTTACCAGCCACGGCTGCGTCAGCCCGGCCTCTTCAATTTGCGCTTTGCGGGTAAAAACGTCCCCCGGCGTGCCCTGCGCCAGCAGTTCGCCGCGCCGCAGAACGTACACGGCATCGCAAATTTCATAAATCAGGTCAATATCGTGGCTTGAAATCACCACATGGTTTCCCTGCGCTGCAATGCGGCCAATGATGGCCGCCATCTGGGCGCGCCCGGCAGGATCAAGCCCGGCGGTGGGCTCATCCAGCAGCAGATAACGGGCCTGCAGCACCAGCGCCCCGGCGATAGCGACCCGTTTTTTCTGCCCGTGGCTCAGGCTCTGGATCGGCTGATGACGAAAGGCCTGGGCATCGACCAGCGTTAACGCGTCGTCGACGCGACGGGCGATTTCCGCCTCCGGCACGCCGATATTGCGCAGGGCGAAGGCGATGTCGCTGTCGATATCGGTGTAAAAAATTTGCTGGTCCGGGTCCTGGAACACCGTTGTCACCTGCTGGCGCAGGGCAAGCAGGCCGCGCTTGCTGTAATCGAGCGGTTTACCCTGCCACATTACCGCCCCCTGCTGCGGGCGAAGAATGCCGCTCAGGTTCATAAACAGCGTTGATTTGCCGCAGCCGTTCGCCCCCACCAGCCCCGTCACCGGATAGCGGGAAAAATCGAGCGTCAGCCCTTTTAAGGTGGGAGCGTCCTGGTAGCTAAACCACAGCCCTTCGGTTGCCAGCATGGCGGTCCTTACAGGTGAAAATCACCCTGATACAATTTAATTTCCAGCGTGGTCGCCATCTCTTTATAACGTAACAACACACGGGTAAACAGCAGCCCGACCAGCATCGCCAGCGAGCGATAGCTCAGCGGCAACGTGCGGTAGCCAAAACGCAACGTCTGCGCCCGGTGGATCGCCATCGCCTCTTCGAGCAGAATAAAAATAAAGCGCCACGTCAGCAGAATTTGCTCGGTCAACAGCCGCGGCACCCGCCCCTTGCGCAGCAGGATAATCAGCTGGGGAAACGGCAGATTAAGCACCAGCCAGAAGGTGGCCGCCAGCGCCGCCAGGCTGCGCCAGACGGTATCGTTGGCCATACTTAACCCCTGCGCGGTTACGCCCAGCCAGTAGCCGCCCAGCGGAATACCGGCCAGCAGCAGCTGCGGCTCGCGGGTAACGCTAAACACGATCGTCACCACCCCCACCAGCAGGAAAGCCAGCGGAATAGCCATCCAGCGCAGCCAGCGCCAGAAGGACATACGCAGCAGCCAGCAGGTAAAGAGGGCAAGCACCACCAGCAAAGCTCCCTGCCCGAGCGGCGGCAGGGAGAATGCCAGCGCCATCATCGCCAGCCAGAAAAGGAATTTACGCTCCGGGGCGACGTTGTACCAGCGGCTCTGGTAACTGAGCCGATCAAGTCCGATCGCCTGCACGCTGCCTGCCCTTCATATAGCCAAGAATGTAGAAAATCACCGCTGCCCCGATCGACCCCTGCAGGGTAAAGAGCAGGCTTTCAATTTCACCGCTGGCCGGTTCATAAAGCGGCTGGAACCAGGGCTCATAATGCGGCGCCACTACCTGAATCTGGCTTTCCGCTTCGCCATCGGAGCCGCCGTACTCTCCGCCGTGGTTGACAAAAAACGGCAGCACCACCAGCGCCACCACCATGGCCAGTAATATCAGTGTCTTTTTCATCTTAATGTCCTTGCGCGGTAATCAGCTGACGTTTGGTAAGCTGGTCGTAAATCATCACCGTAAGCAGCCCTTCGGCAATGGCGATGGGGATCTGCGTCAGGCAGAAGATACCCATAAATTTCACCACTGAACCCGTCGCGCCGCTCTGCGGGTCAGGGAACGCCACGCCAAGCTGAACAGAGGTGACAAAGTAGGTCACCAGGTCGGCAAGCATGGCGCAGAGGAAGACGCCGACATCACGGCGCAGCCCGGCGCGGCAGGCCATTTGCCACATCAGATAGCCGACAACCGGCCCAATCACCGCCATCGACATGCCGTTAGCGCCAAGGGTCGTCAGGCCGCCATGCGCCAGCAACAAGGCCTGGAACAGCAGCACGATAGCGCCGAGAATCGCCACGACGCCCGGCCCGAAGAGGATCACCGCCAGCCCAACGCCTGTCGGATGAGAGCAGCTCCCGGTAACCGACGGGATTTTCAGTGCCGAAAGCACGAAGATAAATGCCCCGCACAGCGCCAGCAGCACCTTCTGGTTGCTGTCTTCCGCCACGATGCGGCGCAGGCGCACCAGCCCGTACCACAGGCATGGCAGGAAGAGCGCCCACCAGGCCAGCGCCCACATCGGCGGCAAAAACCCTTCCATAATGTGCATGGCGAAAGCCTGCTCAGGTACGATGATCAGCAGCAGCGCCGCCGCCAGTCCGCTTAACGATAGCCGTTTAAGCTGTTGTTCCCGTTTCATACCCTTACCCCTTTATTCACCAGAATGGTTGAAAAATACGGTAGCGGCTGGTCATCAGCCAGCTCGCCCAGCTGCCGCCAGCACTGCTCCCCCGGCAGGGTCGCTTCCGACATCATCAGCGCGCACTCCAGCAGCCCGGCCTCGGCCAGCAGCGCTTTGATGCGGGCGAAGCGGCCATAAACTTTCATCAGCACCAGGCTTTGATGGTTTGCCAGCGCCCGGCAGATTTCTTCCTCCGGCGCGGTACAGGAGACGACCGCCAGAGACTGCTGCTCCATCGCCAGCGGCATCTGGCTGCGCGCGGCGATGGCGGCGAAGGAGGTCACGCCCGGCACGATCTCCAGCCAGTCGGGACGGCCAATGCGCTGCAATAAAAAGACCCAGGTGCTGAACAGCATCGCGTCGCCGAGGGTGATAAAGCCCACCTGTTTACCCGCTTCTGTTTCCGCCACCAGCGCGGCGGCCACCTCATCCCAGACCGCCGACTTTTCATCGTTGTCGGCGCTCATGGGGAAGTGGGTGCAGCGGATCTCCGTCTGCGCCCCCAGATACTCCCGCACGATAGAGAGCGCCAGGCTGTCGCCTCCTTTGCGCCCGGCAGGGGCATAGAGCACATCCAGACTGCCGAGAATGCGCGCGGCGCGCACGGTCAGCAGGTCGCTGGCCCCGGGTCCGATACCTAACGCGTAAAGTCTGCCGCTCATGCCGCCACCTCCAGCGCCTGACTCAGCGCCTGCTGCAGATGGTCAACGAACATGCCGCGGATTGCCGGGTTCTCCCCCAGCCCCTGGAGCCACGGCGTGGCAGCAATGCCGACGCGCTCAAACTGGGTTTTCCAGGAATCCTCTTCATCGGAGGCCATATCGTTAATGGCGTGGTCACCCGCCACCAGCATCAGCGGCATCAGATGCACCGCGCTGACCCCCTCGTGGCGCAGGCTGTCGATCAGCACGTCGATTTCCGGGTAGCTCTCCACCGCCCCGACGCGGGCCGGGAAGCGGTGCGCCGCCATCATATGGTCGAGGCAGGCATAGGCGGCGAAGGCGTGATGGCTGGCGCCGTGCCCCATAAACACCACCTTTTCGCCGTCGGCGAGCGGCGGCATCTGGCGCGCCAGCGCCTGCATCAGGCGCATATAATCGTCGTGGCTGCTGAGCAGCGGCGCGCCGATGACCATGCGCTGAAAGAGGTGGCGCAGGCTCTGCACTTCACGGACGATTTTTTCATATTCATCGCCGTTAATAATGTGCAGGGACTGAATGGCGACATCCTGATATCCCTGCTCCGCCAGCTTTTGCAGCGCCTGCAACGGCGTATCGATATGCAGGTTGTCACGCTGTTTCAGCTTGCGGATGATCATCCCGGAGGTAAATGCCCGAAACAGCGTGCGGTCCGGGCAGCTTGCTGCCAGGTCGCGCTCGCAGGCGGCGATATTCTTCTCACGGGTTTCCTGATAGCTGGTGCCAAAGCTAATGACCAGTAACGCTTTTTTCATGCTGTTATCCTCGCTCTGTCGCCAGCCAGCGCTGCAAGCGCTGCGCAAAAGCCTGCTGGCTTTCCAGTAACTCTTCGCCCGTAACCGCTGAGGGCGGGCGCGTAATGACGATGCAGGGGATCCCCGCCGCCAGGCAGGGCTGCACTTTTTCCTGATAACCGCCCTCAGCGCCGGAGGCTTTGGTCACCACCACATCGGCGCGGCACTGGCGGTAAAACGCGGCGTTGAATTCAGCGCTGAACGGGCCGCACAGGGCAAAAATCTCCCCCACGCCGAAGCCGTGTTCCGCGCACTGCGCAATTACCTCCGCCACCGGCAACACCCGCGCCAGCAACGTTTTTTGCGCCAGCCCCTGCCGCCAGCGGGCCAGATCTTTACTGCCTGTGGTCAGCAGCACGCGCTCGCCAAGCCCCTGCGCCACCGCGCAGGCCTCATCGATGGATGCCACCTTAAACAGCAGCGGATGGCTAAGCTCTGTGAGCTGATCCGGGCGCTGGTAGCGGCTAAGCAGAACGCGGGCCTGGCGGCAGGCGTGATAGATGTTGTCGCTCACCGCCTCGGCATAAGGGTGGGAGGCGTCAATGACCCAGCGGGTATCGTGCTGCGCCAGCCAGTTCACCATCTCTGTCCTGTCGAGCCGGCCACAGCGCACCGCGCCGCGAATGTCGCCCGCCAGATGCTGGCCGGTTGCCGTCGCGACCGACAGGGTGTACGCCACCCCGGCGGCGTCCAGCTGCTGGCAAAGCTGCCGGGCGTCGCTGGTGCCGCCGAAAACCAGCACCCTGCCGCTGTTCACAGTTCGTAGCCTCTTGGGGTGATCATCAGCCCGTCGGCAACGTAGGTGGCTTTGTTGCCGACAATCACCAGGCTTGTCATATCGACCGGCTCAAAGTCCATCCCGCCAAGCGTGGTGAGCCATTTCTCCTGCTTTTTGCGCCCGGCGGATTTAACAACGCCCACCGGCGTATCGGGGCGTTTACTGGCGGCCAGCAGTTCAAACGCCCGCGCCAGATGGCCTTCCCGGCCCCGGCTGCGCGGGTTATAGAAGCAGATGACGAAATCCGCCTCTCCTGCCGCGACAATCCGTTTCTCAATCACCGGCCACGGCGTCAGCAGATCGCTCAGGCTGATATGGCAAAAGTCGTGCATCAGCGGCGCGCCCAGCAGCGAGGCGGCGGCGATACTGGCCGTCATGCCGGGGATCAGACGCACCTCGACATCCAGCTTCTGTTTGCTGACCAGCTCCAGCACCAGCCCCGCCATGCCGTAAATTCCGGCGTCGCCGCTGCTGACCAGCGCGACGTTATGCCCGGCCATCGCCAGTTCGAGCGCCGCCTGGCAGCGCTCAATCTCTTTACACATGCCGGTTTTGATCACTTGCTTGTCGCCGGTGAACGCTTTTACCAGGTGGGTGTAGGTTTTGTAACCCACGACGATCTCTGCCGCCTGTAGGGCTTCAATCGCCTCACTGGTCATCATTGCCTGCGAGCCGGGGCCAATCCCGATTACGGTTAACATCAGTGTGAAACTCCCAAAGTAATAGTGACGCCCTGCTCGCGCAGGGTTTCGCCAACCAGTTGCCCCTGACTCATCAGCCAGGCCGCGGGGCCGGATACGCTTCCCACCCCGGTGGTCTGACGGACAAACTCAGAGGCCGGGAAGCGGTGTTCATGCTGGCGAAGGTCGTCAGCGGTGAAGATCTCAAACGGAATGCGCAGGCTTTGCGCCAGCTGCGTCAGGGCTTGTTCATCCTCTTTTAAGCTGATGCTGCCAATGGCCCGTAGCGCCAGCGGATCAAGCGCCTGCTCGCCAAGCTGGCGGCGCAGCAGCCCGGCCACCAGCGGCAAGGGCGTACCGCGACGGCAGCCAATGCCCGCCACCACCCGCCGGGGCACCAGCTTAAACACTGGCAGCGGTAGCGCGGGCAGCGTTGCGCGAAGCGTGACGCAGACCAGCGCCGTCAACTCAGGCACCTCTTCCAGCGAATCGACCGGGACAAAGCCGCGCGTGTCGCAGCGGGCGAGCTCATCGCGCAGGCTGTCCTCGCACCACAGGCCAATACGTTTGCCGCTGACCAGCCAGTGGTTAATGGTCTTTACCGCCGTGCGCATCTCCTCCATCCCGGCGTTGAGCTGACAGGCCAGCGTATCCAGCGCCGCCAGTTCGTTAACATCGGTAGCGGTGGTGATCACCGGATCGGCCCCCAGCACCCCGGCAAGATAGCGCGCCAGCTGGTTCGCGCCGCCAAAATGGCCGGAAAGCAGGCTAATCACATGCTGCCCCCGCTCGTCGATCACGATGACCGCCGGATCAATAAATTTGTCGTTAACCAGCGGTGCGAGCACCCGCACCGCAATGCCGGTCGCGCCGATAAACACCAGCGCGGAGTGCTGACGGAAGGCGTCGCGCAGCGCCTGCGCGAAACCACCGTCGAATGCCGTAAACCCCTCCTCCAGCAGCTTTTCGCTGGTGTAGCAGGTCATCGGCAGCGCCAGTTTCAGCCGGTTTGCCAGCGCCACGCCGCCAGGCGTCAGGCAAAACAGCGCAATGGATTCAGGCTTTACGGTATTCATGACTAAAATCCGCCGCATAGAGACGCGAGTAGTGGTACTCCTCGCCAAGAAACGCGCCGACAAGAATGAGCGCGGTTTTGCGGATCCCGGCATCCCGGACCCTGTCGCCAATGTTTTCCAGCGTGCCGCGTACCGTGCGGCTCTCCGGCCAGGTCGCCTTATAGATAACCGCAACCGGCGTGCTGGCGGGGTAGCCCCCCTCAATCAGCCGTTCGGCCACCCGATGAATGCGCTGCACGGAAAGATAGATAGCCATCGAGGTCTGATGGCTGGCGAAGGACTCCAGCTGTTCCAGCGGCGGCACCGGCGTACGCCCTTCCAGGCGGGTGATAATGAGGCTCTGCGACACCTCCGGCACGGTGTACTCCACCCCCAGCTCCGCCGCCGCGCCAAGGAAAGCGCTGACGCCCGGCACCACCTGCCAGTGAATGCCGCGCTCGCTCAACACCTCGCCCTGCTCGCGCACCGAGCCATACAGCGAGACATCGCCCGTTTGCAGCCGCACCACCAGCTTTCCTGCTTTCACGCCTGTCTCCATCAGTTCGATGATCTGCTCAAGGTGCAGACCGGCGCTGTCGTGGCACTCCGCGCCTGGCGGGCAGTAGTCGAGCAGTTCAGTGTTAATCAGTGAACCGGCGTAGATAACCACCTGCGCCTGTTGCAGCAGGCGATAGCCTTTAAGGGTAATCAGTTCGCGGTCGCCCGGACCTGCGCCGACAAACCAGACGGTTTGCGTATCAAATTGTTCAGCCATGAGCCTGTTCCTTTTCGCAGGAGATCACAAAAACGGGGTTATTCGGTTTGAAGTAGTGGCCGCTGCCCAGCGCGTTTAAGAGCGAGACCTGGATCTGCTGGCACTCCAGCGCCGCGACGTTGATGGCGGCAAGATGGCTCAGCGCGCAGGCGAGGTTCTCCTGCAGGATAAAGGTCATCACCAGACGCCCGCCGGGGTTGAGCTGCATAAGCGACCAGTCGATAAGCTGGATAAGATTGCCGCCGCTGCCGCCCATAAACACCGCGTCGGCAGGCTGCTCAATGAACAGCGGCGCGACGCCCGGGACGATGGTGATATTCCGGCAGCCAAAGCGCTGACAGTTCTCTTCCAGCAGCCCCAGCGCCGCCGGGTTGCGCTCGATGGCGGTTACCGCCAACTGCGGGTAGCCTAGCGCCGCCTCTATCGAGACGCTGCCGGTGCCCGCGCCGATATCAATGAAGTGCCGGGCCTGGGATAAATTCAGCCGGGAAAGAGAGAGCGCGCGCACCGCCTCTTTGGTCATCGGCACGCTCTCGCCGCGCAAAAACAGTTCATCTTTCATCGAGAATCACCACCACATTCATGTCGTACTGCGCCGTCACTTCGCAAGCCGGTAGCCAGTGAATGCGCTCGTTGTCCATCGCCAGGTTTTCGCCAATCACCAGCAGGCGCTTTCCCTGCCCTCGCGCCGCCAGTTCGACCGCTATCTCACGCGGGCCGCAGCGGGCATCGGTCACCAGCGCGCTTTTCGGCGAACGCGCCAGCGCGTCGAAATCCACCGCGCGGCCATGAGCGCTGGTCAGCCAGATGTCATTCATATCGATACCGGTCTTCGCGCAGAGGTACTGCACCGCGCTGATGCCGGGGATAATCCGCACCTGCGCAATGCCGAAATGGGCCACCACCGTTTTGCCGATGCCATAAAACAGCGGGTCGCCAGAGGCCAGCACCACCACGTTGCGCTCCTGCTGCTCGCCGAGCCAGCGCAGCAGGCCGGGAATGTCGGCGTCCAGCGCCCGCCGTTCGCCTGCGAAATCGCTAAACTGCGCCAGGTGACGCCTGCCGCCCACCAGCACGTCAGCCTGCTCAATCGCCTCCCGCGCCATCGGGGTCATCAGCGCCAGCGAGGCTGGCCCCATTCCCGCCACTGTCAGCATCGCAAATCCTCCACAATGTCCTGCAACGGGCGGTTCGCCCCTAACAGCTGATTGTCAAAAGAGAACATGATGGCGTCGCACTGCGGCGGGTTTTTGGTAAAGCGCAGGTTTTGCATGACCCGCTGGCAGATACGCTGCGCCAGGTGGTCATACAGATGGTTAAACCCGGCGGCGTCGATATGCTCCATGGCGGCTTCGGTGGTGTCGCAGTCGCTGACCGAGCGCAACAGCGCCAGCGGCGCGCCCAGCAGCGCCAGGTGAGCCACCAGCGTCTCCATACGCGCGTCAGCAATATGGCTGTGGGTGTGGAAAATCCCGGCGGCGATTTTGACCAGTTTTCCCGGATGGCCGATCAGCACAATCTGCCGGTAGCCCAGCCGCACCGCCTCTTCAATCATAAAGCCGACGAAGTTGCTCATGGTGACGACAATCTCGCCCGACAGCCCCATCTGCTCACGCACGAAGCGTTCGCCGTGGTTGCCCGGCACCAGCACCACCCGCTCCAGCCCCGCCTCGCGCTTGATCTCCAGCTCCAGGGAGAGTGAGCGCTTCCAGCTCTCCTCTGACATGGGCGTGACGATACCGGTGGTGCCGATAATAGAAATGCCGCCCAGAATACCGAGCCGGCTGTTGTAGGTTTTCTGCGCCCGGGCTTCTCCTTCCGGGGCGAAAATTTCTACCTGCGCGCCGCGGGAGGGGCCAATCACTTCCCGCACGGCGGCTTCAATGGTCTGGCGCGGCGTGCGGTTGATGGCGGCGCTGCCAACGGGCAGGCCGATCCCTTTGCGGGTAACGGTCCCCACCCCTTCGCCGCCCCAGAGATGAATGTCGCCGCTATCGTTGAGGGTGACGCGGGCAAAAATCAGCATGCCGTGGGTGGCATCGACATCATCGCCGCCATCTTTGCGAATAGCGGCCAGCGCCTGCTGGCCTTCGATATGCGGCGACTCCACGTTGAGACGCAGCGTGACGCCGGAGGGCGTCACAATCGACACCTGGTGAATGATGTGCTGGCGCAGCACCATCAGCGCCGCCACCTTTGCCGCCGCCGTGGCGCAGGAGCCGGTGGTGTAGCCTTTGCGCAATGGCTTACCGTTGTGCCATACCGGGGCGTCGAAAGCCTCTTCGCTCATTGCCCCCTCCGCATCTCATACAGGAAGGCGTTGATGATGGCGGCGGCGACGTTACTGCCGCCTTTGCGCCCGAGGGCGGCAATCGCGGGCAGGCTGCTTTGCGTCAGCGCCTCTTTCGACTCCGCCGCGCCGACAAAGCCCACCGGGACACCCACCACGCCGCTGACCTGCGCGTTTCGCTCCAACAGGCGAAACAGCGCGGTGGGGGCATTACCGAAGACAAAGACCTTTTCGCCCGCCTCGCCAAGCGCCAGATCCACCGCCGCCATAGAGCGGGTAATCCCCTCCTCTTTGGCTTTTCGCACCACGCGCGGGTCGCTGATGTAGCATTTCACCTCGCCGCCGAACTGCGCCAGCAGGGTTTTATTGATCCCGGACAGCGCCATGGTGGTATCGGTATAAAGCGTGCAGCCGCTTCGCAGCGCGGCGGTTAAACGCGCCAGCGCCTCCGGGGAAAACCACAGGATATCCAGCCAGTCGAAATCCGCTGTGGTATGGATAACCCGCTTGATAATGGCCTCATGCAGCGGGCTGGCGAAACGGTAGTCAGGGCGCATGTCGCGAATGATGTCGCCAATGATGACAAAGCTCTTGTCCTCAATAGCCTGTGGCTGCTGTAAATAGTCCATGGTTTTCATCAGATTGCTGCTCCTGCCAGCGAAACGTGCACGATTGCAAACAGCGCCAGCGCGAGGGTGGACGCCGTCCACATCAGCCGGATTGTCTGCGTAATGTCATCAACGTGAATGGCGCGCTTGTCGTCACCAATCCAGGGCTTTTCGACGCGCTGGCCGAAGTAATCATTAGGCCCGCCGAGACGCACGCCCAGCGCCCCGGCGACGGTGGCCTCCGGCCAGGCGCAGTTTGGGCTGCTGTGGTTATAACGATCCCGCCAGCCGATGCGCAGCGCGGCGGCGGCGTCGAGGCGGCACAGCCACGCCGCAACGGTCAGCAGCAGCCAGCTAAGCCGGGCGGGAATAAAGTTGGCGACATCGTCCAGCCGGGCGCTGACCATACCCATAGCGCGATACTTTTCGTTCTTATAGCCAACCATCGAGTCGAGGGTGTTTACCGCTTTGTAGGCCATTGCCAGCGGCGCGCCGCCGAGCAACAAAAAGAAGAGCGGCGCGATAACGCCATCGACGCTGTTTTCCGCCACCGTCTCTACCACCGCGCGGGTGATTTGCGGCGGCTGCAGGTCCCAGGTGTCGCGCCCGACAATCCACGACAGCTTTTCCCGGCTTTCCGCCAGCGTGCCGTGTCGCAATGCCCGCTCAACCTCGCGGGCGGCGTCCGCCAGGCTACGGGCCGCCAGCAGGGTGTAGATCATCCACACCTCAATGCACCAGCCGAGCCAGGGGTGAATCGCGTTTGCCAGCGCCAGCACGCCCCATGCCGCGCCCCAGGTCGCGCCGACCACCACCAGCCACATCACGCCGCCGCCGATGCGCAGCGCGGTATCGGTGCGGCAGACGCGGCGAACAGCACGCTGGGTAAGGGTAATCAGCGCGCCGATCCAGCGTATCGGATGCGGCCAGTGCGGCGGGTCGCCCAGCAGGCGGTCAAGAAACCCTGCGACAAACCAGGCAAGCAGCGTCATAGCGCACTCCTGGCCGCAGTAAACCAACGCTCAAGCATCAGCGGGCGCTGGGCAAAATGGAGATGCAGGTAGCTGGCGTAGGCACTGCCCACCTGCCAGCCGCCTGCCCAGCGGGCCAGCTCTTTACCGTCGCGGGTTTTGCGGCACGCCATTACGGCGTCGCAGCGGGGGGTAAAATCGGAATAGTGAAACTCGTGACCGCGCAGCGTTTCCCCGCGTTCGGCCAGCAGCGTGGACTGCTGCGCCGTGGCCTCACAGTAGCCAAAACGGGTAAGCCGTTTACCCATCTCGCTATGGCCGGGAATGATATCCGCCATGGGCCAGGTTTCGCCGTCGGCGGTGCGTAATGTCGAGCCGAGGTACATCAGGCCGCCGCACTCGGCATAGATAGCCACGCCGCGCCGGTGTGCCTGACGTATGGCGTCGAGCATCGCTGTATTACTGCTTAAAGCGCGGGCGTGCAGTTCCGGATAGCCGCCGCCAAGCCACAGCATCTGGCAGTCGGGCAGCGCGGCGTCATGCAGGGGGCTGAAACGCACGATGCGCACGCCTGCCTCTTCCAGCAACTGTAGGTTATCGGGGTAGTAAAAATTAAACGCTTCGTCGTCCGCCAGCGCGAGAGTAAGCCCCTTCCCGGCATCAGGCGCGGGCATGGCGGGGCATTCCCCCACAGGAAGTTCGTTCAGGGCCGTGAGGGAAAGCAGCAGGTCGATATTCAGCGTCTGCTCGATACGGTCGGCAAACGTGTGCCAGCAGGGGGTGTCTATCTGTGATTCGCGGGCGGTAACCAGCCCAAGGTGGCGCTCGGGCAGCGCCACGTCTGAGACTGCCGGGATATACCCCAGCGCGGGAATGCCGCAGTAGCGTTCAATGGCCTGCTTAAGAAGCTGGTAGTGGCTATCGCTGTTGACGCGGTTAACGATAACGCCAGCGATGCGCAGGGCGGGATCAAAATGCATAAACCCCATGACCGTGGCGGCAAGAGAGGTGGAGACCGCTTTGCCGTCTACCAGCAGAATGACCGGAACGCCGAGCTGTTTTGCCAGCGCGGCGCTGCTGCAATAGTCAGGGTTGATGCCGTAGCCATCGTAGAGGCCCATCACCCCTTCAATCACGCCGACATCAGCGGCTTGCATCTGGCGGTTGAATAGCATGTTCAGGGTGGAGGCGGGCAGCATAAAGCTGTCCAGATTGCGCGAGGCAACGCCGGTCAGCGCGGTGTGCCAGGCGGTATCAAGGTAATCCGGGCCGACTTTAAAAGGCTGTACCCGCTTGCCGCGCCGCTGCAATGCGCTGAGTAACCCAAGCGTGACGGTGGTTTTCCCACAGCCGCTTCCGGTTCCGGCAAGAATAAAGGCGCTGCGCCCGTCAGACATACCCTGTAGCCCCGTTCAGGGTGGAAAGGTTGTGCCAGGCTGTGCGTAGTCCCAGTGCTATCACTGTACGCTTCTGAGCAACCCACTTCCCACCGAAGTTGTTGAGAGTTGCCATCAGGCCGGTCTTCTGGCTTAGCGTCATCCTCGCCCGCCCTTCCCAATCTTGCGATCAGTGGTATCACGGGGTCGTCAGCATCACAGCAGCGGGGGCTGCGGGGGATTCACACCCCCTTCCCAGCCGCAAGAGTTTGCGGCAAAACCTGATAGCTAAATTTTTTCGTTTCGCGCCGCAATAGTGCCTGCGGTGCCTTTTTCCCTGAAAGCAATCTAACGCATCAGGGAAATAAAAACTGGTTCAGTTTATTCCTGGACTGGCAATAATTTGTTGCGCTATAACAATTTATTGTCTGGCATCCTGGCTTAGTGCTTGTTATCCGGGCATTCACACCTGTTTTTTAATATCCGCGGATAACAAATTATTGTCATCGGAAATTTAATCGCCGTCATACTTTTCATTATTCTGCAGGCGAAATGCCTGCGGCGTGACCTGATAAGTCTGGCGAAATACCTTGCAAAAATAGCTGGTCTGCGAAAAACCCAAATTACGCGCAATGCTGGCAATACTCCAGTCGCTATGGCAAAGCATCTCTTTCGCGCTTGCCATGCGCTGGCGATTAACCCAGGCGTTAAAACCAATGCCCTGATATTTTTTGAACAGTTTACTGAAGTAGTAAGGGCTGAGATAGACATGCGCCGCAACGTCTTCAAGGCGCAGCTCATCGGACAGATGGGCGTCAATGTAGCGCAGCGCCTTTTTCATTTTGCTGTCGTGCGGCCCCTGACTGCGGCTGACGCGCCCTGCCTCCTGCGCCTGCTGCTGGTCTTTAATCACCACAAAATTGAGCTGTTTTTTAAGGCAATTTTCGACAATCAGTTTGAGCAGATCCGCTGAGGCGATGACCCGCGAGTAGTCCATTTCCGGGACGTTCATGTAATCGTCCATCAGCTTCGGGTCGGCCTGCCAGCGATCGTCGGTGCTTAAAATATTCACCAGTTCGACATCATCGCCGTTACGCAGACGCACCTGCCCACACAATACAAAGCCGACCAGGTGCCCTGCGATAACCAGCGGAATGGAAAAGTCCGTCAGCCCGGCGTGGCAGCGATAGACGCAGGGCTGGTTTGATTTTGAGGCTTCAAAACCGCCGCAGCGGTCGCTCATTCGGCAGCGGGCGCTCAGCTGCGGGTGTTGCCGCATACGCTGGCAAAAAGGGGTAAAATTGAAAAGCTCGGAAATTTCTTCGCCGTGGATATTAACGACAACAACGGCCAGACCGGTGGCTTGTGCAAAATCCTGGGCGATTTTATTTATGAGTTCCGAGTTCAGGGCACTCGCTGAAATCATGATAAAACCTCTCAGTTAATTTTAATTTATTGTTATAAACAAACCGACTTTGTTTACATGTCATTCATATTTCCTGGCAATGATCGGCGCGGAATGACTGGAAATCGAAATTAAGATAACAAAAGTCTCCCATCGCTGGGAGACGATTTAACGCTTTCGTGAAAGCAGATCACGAAATAATTTTCACACAGGCATTTATTGCAACAGACTATTTTGAACAGGCCTTAGTTTTCAGTTTCCTCAAGTTTGCACGCGTTGCACGGCAGATTTTTACCGATCAGATAACGATAGCAGGCCGCCCCCGCGCATCCCCCGATAACGGTGGCAAACATCGGCACCAGGAAATAAGGAATTTCGCGTCCGCCCGTAAAGGCGATGTCGCCCCAGCCAGCAAAGTAGAGGAAAATTTTCGGACCGAAGTCACGGGCCGGATTCATGGCGAACCCGGTTAGCGGCCCAAGAGACGCGCCAATAACCGCCACCAGAATACCGATCAACAGCGGCGCCAGAGGGCCACGCGGCACCCCGTTGCCATCGTCAGTTAACGCCATGATCATGCACATGAAGATGGAGGTGATCACCATTTCCACCAGCGCCGCCTGCCAGATACTTAACGCCGGAGCCGCGTACGTGGTAAACAGACCCGCCAGCTGCAGGCTCTCCGCGCTTCCCCGCACCAGGTTGTGGGCGGTTTCATAGTCGATAAACACGCTATAGTAGAGCAGATAAACTATCGTCGCACCGCCGCACGCGCCGGCTATTTGCGAAATGATGTACGGCACGACTTTACGCACGGGAAAACAGGCGAAAAGCCATAACGCGATGGTCACCACCGGGTTCAGGTGCGCCCCGGACACCCCTGCGGTGAGATAGACCGCCAGTGAAATGCCCAACCCCCAGATGATGCAAATTTCCCACCATCCAAGCGTCACTCCGGCAACTTTCATGGCGCACAGGCATCCGATCCCAAAAAACATAAACAGGCCTGTGCCTAAAAACTCGGCAATACATTGCGCCTTAAGTGAATCATTCATATGTCATCTTCCAGGTTGAGTCACATTCACACCAGCACGCCTGAAGCTGGCAGTAGGGTAAGGGTACAGCGCGCCCACTATAGAAATGACCCGGCGAAAAGTGTTGGCATCCTCGCGATAAAAACGCCAAAAAAGTCGCTTCTCGATAACACTATTTTGTCATTGAAAAGGGCTGCACCTGGTGGCTGGCGGTAATAAATAAAGAAATGGGGAGCGGCGGCAAATAACAAATTATTGCGATTTTTGTTGTGCTGTTTTATAGCCTTGCTCACAGAATGAACCTCGCCCGCGCAAATATCACAGAGAAAAAATAAAGTCACCCTCAAAAATGTAAATATGAAATTGACATAGCAAGAATTTACCATTCACTAAATATTAATAAACTCATTAAAATCAAACAAATACATTTAATTTAAGCAATTTTTTACCTTTATTACACCAGGATGTTTTGAATGCAAATTCAAGACAGCCATTCTTTTTCCTCGCTTATTTGTATAGTCCAAAAATCAGCGCAACCTTATCGAGGTCATTATGCAACAAGAAGCATTAGGAATGGTGGAAACCAAAGGCTTAACCGCAGCAATTGAAGCGGCAGATGCAATGGTGAAATCCGCCAACGTCATGTTGGTCGGCTACGAAAAAATAGGTTCTGGCCTGGTGACGGTAATTGTTCGCGGCGATGTTGGCGCCGTGAAGGCAGCAACCGACGCGGGCGCGGCGGCAGCCGCTCAGGTGGGTGAAGTGAAAGCCGTACACGTTATCCCACGCCCGCACACCGACGTAGAAAAAATCTTACCCAAGGGAATTAGCCAATGAGTAGCAATGACCTGGTGGAACAGATCATGGCTCAGGTGATCGCAAAAGTGTCCTCACCGGCACCTGCGGCCTCCCCCACTGTAACCCATCCACAACGAGAGACGGCTATGGCAGAAAAAAGCTGCAGTTTAACGGAATTTGTCGGCACAGCAATCGGCGACACGGTAGGTCTGGTGATTGCCAACGTGGACAGCGCCCTTCTTGACGCAATGAAGCTTGAGAAGCGCTATCGCTCCATCGGCATCCTCGGCGCCCGCACCGGCGCAGGCCCGCACATCATGGCGGCGGACGAAGCGGTCAAAGCGACCAACACCGAAGTGATCAGCATTGAGCTTCCCCGCGATACCAAAGGCGGCGCGGGCCACGGCTCGCTGATCCTGTTTGGCGGTAATGACGTTTCCGACGTCAAACGCGCCATCGAAGTGGCACTGAAAGAGCTGGATCGCACCTTCGGCGATGTCTACGGCAACGAAGCGGGCCACATCGAATTGCAATATACCGCTCGCGCCAGCTACGCGCTGGAAAAAGCCTTCGGCGCGCCGGTTGGCCGCTCCTGCGGGGTGATTGTCGGCGCACCGGCCTCTATCGGGGTACTGATGGCCGATACCGCACTGAAATCGGCCAACGTGGAAGTGGTGGCCTACAGCTCACCGGCTAAAGGCACCAGCTTTAGTAACGAAGTCATTTTAGTGATTTCAGGGGACTCCGGCGCGGTACGCCAGGCGGTCATTTCCGCGCGTGAAATCGGCAAAACCGTACTGGGCACGATGGGTGCGGAACCGAAAAACGACCGTCCGTCCTACATCTGATAACAGAGAGGCTGTTTCATGAGATCGAAACGATTTGAAGCCCTGGCGAAACGCCCCGTTAACCAGGACGGCTTTGTAAAAGAATGGATTGAAGAAGGCTTTATCGCGATGGAAAGCCCCAACGATCCGAAACCCTCTATTCGCATTGTTGACGGCGTTGTTACCGAACTGGACGGCAAGCCCGCCAGTCAGTTTGACCTGATTGACCACTTTATCGCTCGCTACGGCATCAACCTGGCCCGCGCTGAAGAGGTAATGGCGATGGACTCGGTGAAGCTGGCCAATATGCTTTGCGATCCTAACGTTAAGCGCAGCGATATCGTGCCGCTGACCACCGCGATGACCCCGGCGAAAATCGTCGAAGTGGTATCGCACATGAACGTGGTTGAGATGATGATGTCGATGCAGAAAATGCGCGCGCGTCGGACGCCATCACAGCAGGCGCACGTGACTAACGTTAAAGATAACCCGGTGCAGATTGCGGCCGACGCCGCCGAAGGCGCATTCCGTGGTTTTGACGAACAGGAAACCACCGTCGCCGTCGCCCGCTACGCGCCGTTCAACGCTATCGCGCTGCTGGTTGGCTCCCAGGTCGGGCGTCCGGGCGTGCTGACCCAATGTTCGCTGGAAGAAGCCACCGAGCTGAAGCTGGGGATGCTGGGCCACACCTGCTACGCGGAAACCATCTCCGTGTACGGTACTGAGCCCGTCTTCACCGACGGTGATGACACCCCCTGGTCAAAAGGTTTCCTTGCCTCTTCTTACGCCTCTCGCGGCCTGAAAATGCGCTTCACCTCCGGCTCCGGCTCCGAGGTGCAGATGGGCTACGCCGAGGGCAAATCCATGCTCTATCTGGAAGCGCGCTGCATCTACATCACCAAAGCGGCGGGCGTTCAGGGGCTGCAAAACGGTTCTGTAAGCTGCGTCGGCGTACCTTCTGCTGTGCCGTCGGGTATTCGTGCGATTCTGGCAGAAAACCTGATCTGCGCCGCGCTGGATCTTGAGTGCGCCTCCAGTAACGACCAGACCTTTACCCACTCGGATATGCGCCGTACCGCGCGCCTGCTGATGCAGTTCCTGCCGGGCACCGACTTCATCTCCTCCGGTTATTCCGCCGTGCCGAACTACGACAACATGTTCGCGGGCTCGAACGAAGACGCCGAAGACTTCGATGACTACAACGTCATTCAGCGCGACCTGAAAGTTGACGGCGGCCTGCGTCCAGTACGCGAAGAAGACGTCATTGCCATCCGTAACAAAGCCGCACGCGCCCTGCAGGCCGTCTTCGCCGGTATGGGCCTGCCGCCTATCACCGATGAAGAAGTGGAGGCCGCGACCTACGCGCACGGCTCCAAAGACATGCCGGAACGCAACATCGTTGAAGATATCAAGTTCGCGCAGGAGATCATCAACAAAAACCGTAACGGTCTGGAAGTGGTAAAAGCGCTGGCGCAGGGCGGCTTCAAAGATGTCGCTCAGGACATGCTCAACATTCAGAAAGCCAAGCTGACCGGCGACTATCTGCATACCTCCGCCATTATCGTCGGCGACGGGCTGGTGCTTTCCGCGGTTAACGATGTGAACGACTATGCCGGTCCGGCAACGGGTTATCGCCTGCAGGGTGAACGCTGGGAAGAGATCAAAAATATCCCTGGCGCACTTGATCCGAATGAAATGGGCTAAGGGGTGAATGATGGAAATCAACGAAAAATTGCTGCGTCAGATTATCGAAGACGTGCTGGTAGAGATGCAGTCCAGCGATAAGAAAGTGTCATTTAACGCCCAGCCTGCCAGCGCCCCCCAGCCTGCGGCAACGGCCGATGGCGGCTTTCTGACTGAAATCGGCGAGGCGAAGCCCGGTACGCAACAGGACGAAGTGATCGTTGCTGTCGGCCCCGCTTTCGGCCTGTCGCAAACGGTCAACATCGTCGGCCTGCCGCATAAGAGCATCCTGCGCGAAGTGATTGCGGGCATTGAGGAAGAAGGCGTCAAGGCGCGCGTTATCCGCTGCTTTAAATCGTCCGACGTGGCGTTTGTCGCGGTTGAAGGCAACCGTCTGAGCGGCTCCGGTATCTCCATTGGCATTCAGTCCAAAGGCACCACCGTTATCCACCAGCAGGGATTGCCGCCGCTCTCTAACCTGGAGCTGTTCCCGCAGGCGCCCCTGCTGACGCTGGAGACCTACCGGCAGATTGGTAAAAACGCCGCGCGGTACGCCAAACGCGAATCGCCGCAGCCGGTGCCGACGCTGAACGATCAGATGGCGCGGCCAAAATATCAGGCCAAGTCCGCGATTCTGCACATTAAAGAAACCAAATATGTCGTGACGGGTAAAAACCCGCAAGAGCTGCGCGTTGCGCTTTAAAAGGACACCACCATGAATGCTGATGCAATTGAATCAATGGTTCGTGATGTGCTTAGCCGCATGAATAGCCTGCAGGGCGAAACGTCCCCGGCGACCTCCCCGGCTCCGGCTGGCGGCACGACGCACCAGGCCAAAGTCAGCGACTACCCGCTGGCGAACAAGCACCCGGAGTGGGTGAAAACCTCCACCAACAAAACGCTGGATGAGCTAACGCTTGAGAGCGTTCTGAGCGGCAAAATCACCGCTCAGGATATGCGCATCACCCCGGAAACCCTGCGTATCCAGGCGTCTATCGCCAAAGATGCCGGGCGCGACCGGCTGGCGATGAACTTCGAGCGTGCCGCAGAGCTGACCGCCGTACCGGATGACCGCATCCTTGAAATCTATAACGCGCTGCGCCCGTACCGCTCCACCAAACAGGAGCTGCTGGACATCGCCGAGGATCTGGAAAGCCGCTACAAAGCCAAAATCTGCGCGGCGTTTGTTCGTGAGGCGGCAGCGCTTTACGTGGAACGTAAAAAACTCAAAGGCGACGATTAATACAGGGATGACCTATGCGTTATATAGCTGGCATTGACATTGGTAACTCGTCAACCGAAGTGGCTCTGGCGAGAGTGGAGGCAACGGGCGCGCTCAACATCGTGAGCAGCGCGCTTGCGGAAACGACGGGCATTAAAGGCACGCTGCGCAATGTGTTTGGCATTGAGGAAGCGCTGAATAAAGTCGTGGCGGGTGCCGGTATCTCTGTCAGCGATATTTCGCTTATCCGTATTAACGAAGCGACGCCGGTCATCGGCGATGTGGCGATGGAGACCATTACGGAAACCATCATTACCGAATCGACAATGATTGGTCACAACCCCAAAACGCCGGGCGGCGCTGGCCTCGGCGTTGGGGTCACTATTACGCCCGATGAGCTGCTGACCTGCTCATCGGACAAACCCTACATCCTGGTAGTCTCGGCAAATTATGATTTTGCCGATGTGGCAAAGATGGTGAACGCCGCCACCCAGGCCGGCTACCAGATCAACGGCATCATCCTGCAGCGGGACGATGGCGTGCTGGTCAATAACCGGCTGGAAAGGCCGGTTCCTATTGTTGATGAAGTGCTCTATATCGAGCGTATTCCGATGGGCATGCTGGCGGCCGTCGAGGTTGCCGTACCTGGCAAAGTTATCGAAAGCCTCTCCAACCCTTACGGTATCGCCACCGTTTTCTCCCTGAGCGCGGAAGAGACTCGCAACATCGTACCGGTGGCCAGAGCGCTTATCGGCAACCGCTCCGCCGTGGTTGTGAAGACGCCATCCGGTGATGTGAAAGCACGCTCTATTCCGGCGGGCAATATAGAACTGCTCGCCAACGGCCGGACGGTGCGCGTCGATGTGGCCGCAGGCGCGGACGCCATCATGAAGGCGGTCAACGCCTGCCCGGCGCTGGATAACGTCACCGGCGAGGCGGGAACCAATATCGGCGGCATGCTGGAACACGTTCGCCAGACGATGGCGGAACTGACCAACAAGCCGAGCAGCGAAGTTTATATTCAGGATCTGCTGGCGGTGGATACCGCCGTGCCGGTCAACGTAACGGGCGGCCTGGCGGGCGAGTTCTCGCTGGAACAGGCGGTAGGCATCGCCTCGATGGTGAAATCTGACCGCCTGCAAATGGCGATGATCGCCCGTGAAATCGAACAAAAATTACATGTCGAAGTGCAGGTAGGCGGCGCGGAAGCCGAAGCCGCTATTTTCGGCGCGCTCACGACGCCGGGCACCTCCCGGCCGCTGGCTATTCTCGACCTTGGCGCGGGCTCGACCGACGCCTCCATTATCAACCCGCAGGGAGAGATCACCGCCACCCATCTGGCAGGGGCAGGCGACATGGTCACGATGATCATCGCCCGCGAGCTGGGGCTGGACGACCGGTATCTGGCCGAGGAGATCAAAAAATACCCTCTCGCTAAAGTCGAAAGCCTTTTCCACCTGCGTCATGAGGACGGCAGCGTGCAGTTTTTCCCGACGCCCCTGCCCCCCAGCGTCTTCGCCCGCGTCTGCGTGGTGAAGCCTGACGAACTGGTCCCCCTGCCCGGCGATCTGGCGCTGGAAAAAGTACGGCTGGTTCGCCGTAGCGCCAAAGAGCGCGTGTTCGTGACCAACGCCCTGCGCGCGCTGCGTCAGGTAAGCCCTACCGGAAATATCCGCGACATCCCCTTTGTGGTGCTTGTCGGCGGCTCCTCGCTGGATTTTGAAGTGCCGCAGCTGGTCACCGACGCCCTTGCCCATTTCCGGCTGGTTGCCGGGCGGGGAAATATTCGCGGCGTTGAAGGGCCGCGTAACGCAGTGGCGACCGGGCTGATTCTCTCCTGGCAGAAGGAGTTCGCTAATGGACATTAACCAGGAGAGCCCGGTCATCGTCATTACCGCCCTCGCCGACTGCCAGGCGCAGTGGCAGGAAGTGCTGTGGGGAATCGAAGAGGAAGGCATTCCCTGGCGCTGGCAGCAGGCCGCCGGGGCGGACGTTGTCGCCCACGCATGGCAGGCGGCAAACCAGTCAGCGCTGCTGGTGGGCCTTGCCTGCGACAGCCAGAAACTGGTGATTCACTACCGAAATTTACCGGCATCAGCGCCGCTTTTTACGCTGATGCTCAATGAAGACCTCCAGTCCCGGCGCGCCGCGGGTAACAACGCCGCCAGACTGGTGAAGGGGATACCGTTCCGGTAACCACTTTTATCCATAAACAGGAGATACGCAGTATGAACAACGCATTGGGACTGGTTGAAACAAAAGGTCTGGTGGGTGCAATCGAAGCCGCCGATGCCATGGTGAAGTCCGCCAATGTGCAGCTGGTGGGTTACGAAAAAATTGGCTCTGGTCTGGTTACCGTGATGGTTCGCGGCGATGTCGGCGCGGTTAAAGCGGCCGTGGATGCAGGCTCTGCGGCGGCAAGCGCGGTAGGCGAAGTGAAATCCTGCCACGTGATCCCGCGCCCGCACAGCGACGTCGAAGCCATTTTACCGAAATCAGCCTGATCGGCGGATAAAGGAGCACAGCGTGAAGCAATCACTGGGATTACTCGAAGTTAGCGGTCTGGCGCTGGCCATTAGTTGCGCGGATGTTATGGCGAAAGCCGCTTCCATCACGCTGCTGGGCATGGAAAAAACCAATGGCTCAGGCTGGACCGTTATCAAAATCGCTGGTGATGTGGCCTCCGTTCAGTCGGCCATTCTCACCGGCGCCAGTTTTGCGCAAACGCGCAAGGGTCTGGTGGCGCAAAAAGTTATTGCCCGTCCCGGCGAGGGCATTATGCCCCCTGCGCCGCAGGCGGAAATAACCCACAGCGCGCCCTTACCCGTCAGCGAACCGATCGTGGAACATGTGGTGGAGCATGTGGAAGAAGAGGCACTGGCTGAAAAGACGGCAATTGCAGAAGCGACGGCTGCGCCACACGCCATGCAGCTCGTCACCTGCAATCTGTGTCTCGACCCGGCATGCCCGCGTTTAAAAGGGGAACCGCGCTCGCTATGCATTCATAGCGGTCAGCGAGGGGAATAATTATGGATAAGCAGTTAGTCGAAAATGTTGTCACTCAGGTGCTGGACGAGATGCGCGCTCGTCCTATCCCGCTGGGTATATCGAACCGACATATCCATCTGTCACAGCAGGATTTCAACCGGTTATTTCCGGGGCAATCCGTTAGCGTAAAAAAAGCACTCTTGCAGCCTGGCTTCTTCGCGGCGGAGCAAACCGTCACCCTGGTCGGGCCAAAAGGGCAGCTTAAAAATGTGCGTCTGCTTGGCCCGCTGCGTGGCGCAAGCCAGGTCGAGATTTCTCGTACCGATGCGCGCACCCTTGGGGTTGCCGCCCCGCTGCGAATGTCCGGCAACCTGGCGGGAACACCGGGGATTAAGCTGGTCAGTCCCTATGCCGAAATCGAGCTGGAAGCAGGGGTGATCGTTGCGCAGCGGCATATTCACATGTCGCCGCTGGACGCGCTGGTGCTGCGCGTCGCCCACGGCGACAACGTCTGCGTCGCCATCGAGAGCAGCGGCCGACGGCTGATTTTCGATGATGTCGCCATCCGCGTTGCCCCCGGCATGCTGCTGGAGATGCATATCGATACCGACGAGGCCAACGCCGCCGGCGCGGACGCGCCCGACGCAGTGGCCAGACTGGTGGCGCGCCCATGAATAACGAACAGATGCAGCGCATTGTGGAACTCATCGTCGCCCGCCTGCTGGCACGGCAGGGGAATCTCCTCAAGCTGAGCCAGGAGGAGCTGCGCCATGCCAGCGCGATGCGTTTATTCCTTACTCACGACCAGCTTCGCGTAACGCAGACGGATCTCTGTTTCCTGCGCGATCTGGCCGAAGGGGATCGGGATAACACTGCGGTGGCGCATCTGTTCGAGGCGCTGGCGCTGGGAATGAAGGTGGAGATCGCCCTCCACCATCGCCTGCTTGGCAGCCTGCCTCTCAAAGCGCTGGCAAAACTGCCCCTGACCTTCAGCGATGAAACAGGAACGCCGGTCATTGCCCTTACATCCAGGCTTCTGAGCTACCGGGATATTGTCGGCCTGAGCGGGTGCTGGTTAGTCACCTCGCGTAAGACCCTTATCACCGCGCTGGCGCGGGAAGCCGTGGTTTCGCAACACATACGACTCGTGAAGCAGGAGTAGATCATGCATCTCGCAAGGGTTACTGGCTCAGTGGTGTCGACACAAAAATCATCCTCGCTGGTGGGCAAAAAATTATTGCTGGTGCGTCGCGTATCAGCAGATGGCGAACTGCCCGCCTCCCCGACCCAGGGCGATGAAGTCGCCGTCGACTCCGTGGGCGCTGGCGTCGGGGAGCTGGTGCTGCTCAGCAGCGGTTCCAGCGCGAGACATGTCTTTTCCGGCCCGAACGAAGCCATTGATCTGGCCGTTGTGGGCATCGTCGATACGCTGTCGCGTTAAGGAGTAAGAATGGCTATTTACACCCGGACCGGCGACGCGGGAACCACCGCGCTGTTTAGCGGACAGCGCGTCAGCAAGACCCACCCGCGGGTAGAGACTTACGGCACGCTGGATGAGCTGAACTCGGCGTTGAGCCTGTGCGCCTGCGCCGTTCGCGCGCCGCAAAGCCAGCCGATTCTCGAAGCGATCCAGCTGCGTATTTTCTGGTTTAGCGCGGAGCTGGCGACGGAAAGCGAAGCGCCATCGCCGAAACAGCGCTACGTCGGCAGCGAAGATATTGCCGCCCTTGAACAGGCAATCGACAACGCCATGGCCGTGGTGCCGGATGTGCACAGCTTTGTGCTGCCGGGGCGCAGTGAATCCGCCAGCAGGCTGCACTTTGCCCGCACCCTTGCGCGTAAAGCAGAGCGCCGGCTGGTGGAGCTTAACGAGCAGGTGAACGTGCGTCAGGTTCTGATGCGCTACATCAACCGCCTCTCTGACTGTCTCTATGCCCTGGCGCGCCTGGAAGATCATCTGGCGCATCAGGAAAAAGTGATTACGGAAGTGGCAGCCCGTTATCGCGCCGCGACGCAGCCCCTGACGGCGAAAGCGAACGCGGCCTCGCTCTCTTTTCATGAACTTCATCAGCTTGCCAAAGCGGCCCTGACTTACGCCGACGCCATCAATGTTCCGGTGGTCATCAGCGTGGTGGATGCCCAGGGCATTGGCATGCTGAACTGGCGGATGCCGGGCGCGCTGCTGGTGAGCAGTGAACTGGCCCCCAAAAAAGCCTGGACGGCGGTGGCGATGAAATCGGCCACGCATGAACTTTCTGACGCGGTGCAACCCGGACGCCCGCTGTATGGCCTTGATACGCACATGGAAGGCAAGGTCGTGACCTTTGGCGGCGGTTATCCCCTCTGGCGCGACGGCGAAATTATTGGTGGTCTTGGTATCAGCGGCGGCTCCGTTGAACAGGACATGGATATTGCTCAGACCGCAATCGCGGCGATCAACATGGGAAAAAAATAATGAATCCGACCGAACTCGAAACCCTTATTCGCACCATTCTGAGCGAACAGCTTTCCCCGACGGAAGAGAAACAGGCAGGCGGTGAGAAAGGCGTTTTCGCCACCCCGGCGGAAGCGATTGATGCGGCGCATCAGGCCTTTTTACGCTATCAGCAGTGCCCGCTGAAAACCCGCAGCGCCATTATCAGCGCCATTCGTGACGAACTGGCTCCTCACCTGGCCACGCTTGCCGAAGAGAGCGCCAGCGAAACCGGCATGGGTAATAAAGAAGATAAACTGCTTAAAAACAAGGCGGCGCTGGAAAACACGCCGGGCATTGAAGATCTCACCACCACTGCCCTGACGGGCGATGGCGGCATGGTGCTGTTCGAATACTCGCCGTTTGGCGTGATTGGCTCCGTCGCCCCCAGCACCAACCCGACAGAAACCATTATCAACAACAGCATCAGCATGCTGGCGGCTGGCAACACCGTCTATTTCAGCCCGCATCCTGGCGCGAAAAAAGTTTCGCTGAAACTGATCCGCATGATTGAAGACATCGCGTTTCGCAGCACGGGAATTCGCAATCTGGTGGTGACCGTTGCCGAGCCTACCTTTGAAGCCACTCAGCAGATGATGGCGCACCCGAAGATCGCCCTGCTGGCGATCACCGGCGGGCCAGGGATCGTGCTGATGGGGCTTAAGAGCGGTAAGAAGGTCGTCGGCGCAGGCGCGGGCAACCCGCCGTGCATCGTTGACGAAACCGCCGATCTGGTTAAAGCCGCAGAAGACATCATTAACGGCGCATCATTTGATTACAACCTGCCCTGTATCGCAGAAAAGAGCCTGATTGTGGTTGAGTGCGTGGCGGATCGTCTGGTGCAGCAGATGCAGGCCTTCGGCGCGCTGCGCATTACCGGCAGCGACATCGATAAGCTGCGCGCGGCCTGTATTCACGACGGCGTCGCCAATAAAAAACTGGTCGGCAAAAGCCCGGCGGTCATTCTGCAGGCTGCTGGCCTGAGCGTACCGCCCAAAGCGCCGCGCCTGCTTATTGCCGAAGTAGCGGGCGACGATCCGCTGGTCACGGCAGAGCAGCTTATGCCGGTGCTGCCGGTCGTGCGGGTGAAAGATTTCGACGCGGCCCTCGCCCTGGCGCTGGTTGTGGAAGAAGGGTTACACCACACCGCCGTGATGCACTCGCAAAACGTCTCCCGCCTGAACCTGGCGGCAAGACGGCTGCAAACCTCCATTTTCGTTAAGAACGGCCCCTCTTATGCCGGGATCGGCGTCGGCGGCGAAGGCTTTACCACCTTTACTATCGCCACGCCGACCGGCGAAGGGACAACATCCGCGAAGACCTTTGCCCGCTCGCGCCGCTGTGTATTGACCAATGGATTCTCTATCCGCTAAGCGAGGTGGCTATGAACAGATTTTCGCTGCAAACGCGGCTCTACAGCGGAGCGGGAAGCCTTGATGTTCTCAAGCGTTTTCGCAACAAGCATATCTGGGTGATCTGCGACGGGTTTCTCGCCCGTTCGCCGCTGATTGAGATGCTGCGCCAGGCCATTCCGGCAGACAACCAGGTCAGCGTGTTTAGCGATATCACCCCTGACCCGACGATTGCAACGGTGGTGGAAGGCATCAAACAGATGCATGCCATCAGGCCGCAGGTGGTGATTGGCTTCGGCGGCGGGTCCGCGCTGGATGCGGCAAAAGCGATAGTCTGGTTCAGCAAGCAGCAGGGAGTCAATATCGAAACCTGTGTGGCGATCCCCACCACCAGCGGCACCGGCTCGGAGGTGACCAGCGCCTGTGTCATCAGCGATCCGGACAAGGGCATCAAATACCCGTTATTTGACAATGCGCTCTATCCGGATATTGCCATTCTGGACCCGGCGCTGGTGGTGAGCGTACCGCCAGCCATCACCGCCAATACCGGCATGGACGTGCTGACGCATGCGCTGGAGGCCTATGTTTCGCCCCATGCCAGCGACTTCACCGACGCGCTGGCGGAAAAGGCTACACAGCTGGTATTCCAGTATCTGCCCGTTGCCGTGCGCAAGGGCGACTGTCTGGCGACCCGGGGCAAAATGCACAACGCGTCAACCCTCGCCGGGATGGCGTTTAGCCAGGCGGGCCTGGGCATTAACCACGCTATCGCCCACCAGCTTGGCGGCCAGTTTCACCTGCCGCACGGCCTGGCGAATGCGGTTCTGCTGCCCTCGGTGATCTGCTTTAACGCCGGAGACGCGCGGGCGGCGAAGCGCTATGCGCGGCTCGCCAAAGCCTGCCATTTTTGCCCGTCCGGGGCGAATGAGCAGATCGCCACCGGCTCGCTGATTCGTCAGGTTGAACAGCTGCGCCAGCAGTGCGACGTGCCGCCCTTTGCCGCAGCGCTGAAAGTCGATGCCCGTCAGTTCCGCGAACGTATTCCGGCAATGGTTGCCGCCGCGCTGGCGGATGTCACGCTGAAAACCACACCGCGCCCGGCAAGCGCTGAGGATATCCGTCATCTGCTGGAGGGCTTACTGTGAGTGAAGCTGCGGTTTTGTTAAATCCTCCGGGAGAGATCCACAGCGCCAGCGCCGAAGCGATACGCGAACGCGTACGCGCAGCGGGCGTGGTGGGCGCGGGCGGAGCCGGTTTCCCTACCCACGTCAAACTTCAGGCGCAGGTAGAGATCTTCTTAGTGAACGCCGCCGAATGCGAGCCGATGCTCAAGGTCGACCAGCAGCTGATGGCGCAGCAGGCGGCGCGGCTGGTACGCGGCGTGCTCTACGGTATGCGGGCGACCGGCGCTACTGAGGGCATTATCGCGCTCAAAGAGAAGTATCACGCGGCGATTGAGGCGCTCACCCCCCTTCTTCCCGGCCAGATCCGCTTACATATTCTGCCGGATGTCTATCCCGCCGGGGATGAAGTGATCACTATCTGGCTGGCGACCGGGCGTCGCGTGCCGCCTGCCGCGCTGCCGGTCAGCGTTGGCGTGGTTGTCAACAATGTGCAGACGGTGCTCAACATTGCCCGCGCCGTTGAGCAGCAGTACCCGGTGACGCGGCGCACCCTGACGGTTAACGGCGCGGTGCGTCACCCGCTCACGGTTACCGTGCCGCTGGGTATGCCGCTGCGCGAGGTGCTGGCCCTGGCGGGCGGCGCCACCGTGGATAAGCCAGGTTTTATTAACGGCGGCCCGATGATGGGCGGCCTTATTCCCTCTATTGACGCGCCGGTAACGAAAACCACCGGCGGGCTGCTGGTGCTGCCTGAGTCGCACCCGCTGATCCAGCGCCGCCTGCAGGATGACCGCACGGTGCTGACCATCGCCCGGACCGTCTGCGAACAGTGCCGGTTATGTACCGATCTCTGTCCGCGCCATCTGATTGGCCATGAGCTTTCACCGCATCTGCTGGTACGCGCCGTTAACTACCAGAATGTCGCCACGCCGCAAACCCTGCTCAGCGCACTGACCTGTTCCGAGTGCAACGTCTGCGAAAGCGTCGCCTGCCCGGTGGGCATCTCGCCTATGCGGGTCAACCGACTGTTGAAGCGCGAACTGCGCGCCAGCGGCGCGCGCTATACAGGGCCGCTTCGCGAGGCGGATGAGATGGCGCGCTACCGCCTGACGCCGGTGAAACGCCTTATCAGCAAACTCGGCCTGCGTGAGTGGTATCAGGACGCACCGATGATACAGAGCGACATCGCGCCTTCCCGCGTGGAGCTGCTGCTGCGTCAGCATATCGGCGCGCCCGCGGTGCCTTGCGTGAAAGCGGGCGATCGGGTGAGCCGGGGGCAGTGCATTGCCGACATTCCGCCAGAGGCGCTGGGCGCGCCGCTTCATGCCAGTATCGATGGCGTTGTCGCCTCGGTGACGGACCAGGCTATTACAGTTGTACGAGGATAACCATGTCACAGGCTATTGGAATACTAGAACTTACCAGCATCGCAAAGGGCATGGAGCTGGGCGACGCCATGCTTAAAAGCGCCAACGTTAAGCTGCTGGTCAGTAAAACGCTCTGCCCCGGCAAGTTTTTGGTGATGATCGGCGGCGATGTCGGCGCCGTACAGCAGGCGATTGCCACCGGCGACAGTCAGGCAGGAGAAATGCTGGTGGACAGCCTGGTGCTGCCGAACATCCACGCCAGCGTCCTCCCCGCCATTAGCGGGCTGAACCCCGTTGAGACGCGCCAGGCGGTCGGCATTGTTGAAACATGGAGCGTCGCCGCCTGCGTCAGCGCGGCTGACAAAGCGGTCAAAGCGGCCAACGTTACGCTGGTACGTGTGCATATGGCCTTCGGCATCGGCGGCAAGTGTTACATGGTGGTCACGGGCGATATCTCCGACGTTGAAAATGCCGTTACCGTCGCCAGCGAAAGCGCCGGAGAGAAAGGCCTGCTGGTTTATCGCTCGGTTATCCCGCGTCCGCACGAGGCGATGTGGCGACAGATGGTGGAGGGTTAATGGAGACGCAACGCAGTACGGAACGCATGATTCAGGAGTACGTGCCCGGTAAGCAGGTAACGCTGGCCCATCTCATCGCCAACCCCGGTAAAGATCTCTATAAGAAGCTGGGCCTGAGCGAAACGGCCTCCGCCATTGGTATTTTGACCATTACTCCCAGCGAAGCGTCGATTATCGCCTGCGATATCGCCACCAAATCCGGGGCGGTCGAGATCGGCTTTATCGACCGCTTTACCGGCGCGGTGGTGCTGACCGGCGATGTCTCGTCGGTGGAGTACGCGCTGCGCCAGGTGACCCGTTCGCTGGGTGAAATGCTGCACTTTACCACCTGCCAGGTGACGCGGACCTGATGATGAAACGAATGATGCTAATAGGCCCGAGCCAGTGCGGCAAAACCTCGCTCACGCAACGGCTGCGCGGCGAAGCGATGCGTTATCAGAAGACCCAAGCCATTGTCTGGGCGCCGGACGCCATCGACACGCCGGGGGAGTATATCGAAAACCGCTGCTTGTACAGCGCCCTGCTGACCAGCGCCTGCGAAGCGGACGTTGTGGCGCTGGTGCTGAATGCCGACACACAGTGGTGCCCCTTCTCGCCCGGCTTCACCCTGCCGATGAACCGTCCGACCATTGGCATCGTCACCAAAGCCGATCTGGCGAATGAACAACAGATAACCCAGGCCGGAGAGTGGCTGACACAGTCCGGCGCAGAACAACTTTTTATCACCAGCGCGCAAACCGGTCAGGGTATTGCCGAGGTGATGGCTTTTCTTCAACCCCAGGAGCATGCATGTCCCGCACAATAATGGCGATTAACGCCGGGAGTTCTTCGCTTAAATTCCAGCTTCTTACCATGCCTGAGGGCACCGTACTGTGCCAGGGCCTGATCGAGCGTATTGGTCTTACCGACGCTATTTTCACCCTCAAACAGGGCGACAATAAATGGCAGGAAACCCGGCCTATCGGCGATCATAAAGCGGCCGCCAACCTGCTGCTGGAGAAGCTGATTTCACATCGCATCATTCCCTCGCTGGCGGCCATTGACGGCGTCGGGCACCGGGTGGCGCACGGGGGCGAAACCTTCAAAGATTCTGCGCTGATTACCGATGAAGCGCTGGCGGAGATTGAACGGCTAGCCGAGCTGGCGCCGTTGCATAACCCGGTCAACGCGGCGGGCATTCGTATCTTTCGCCAGGCGCTGCCGCACGCGCCTGCGGTGGCGGTGTTCGATACCTCGTTCCACCAGACGCTGGAACCCAACGCCTATGTTTACCCGTTACCGTGGCGGTATTACGCGGAGCTGGGCATCCGCCGCTACGGTTTTCACGGCACCAGCCACAAATATGTCAGCCACCTGCTGGCGGAAAAGCTCGGCGTCCCCCTTAGCGCGCTGCGGGTCATCACCTGCCACCTGGGCAACGGCAGCAGCCTGTGTGCCATAAAAGGCGGCCATTCCGTCAACACCTCAATGGGCTTTACCCCCCAGTCCGGCGTGATGATGGGCACCCGCAGCGGCGATATCGATCCCTCTATTCTGCCCTGGCTGGCGCAGAAGGAGAGTCAAACGCCAGCGCAGCTTAATACCCTGCTTAACAACGAGTCAGGGCTGCTGGGCATATCTGGCGTATCCAATGACTATCGTGACGTTGAGAAGGCAGCTGACGAAGGCAATGACCGGGCAGCGCTGGCCCTGACCCTCTTTGCCGAGCGTATCCGCGCTACGATTGGCAGCTATGTGATGCAGCTTGGCGGGCTGGATGTTCTGCTGTTTACCGGCGGTATCGGTGAAAACTCCGCCCGGGCGCGGGCGGCCATCTGCCGCGATCTGCACTTCCTCGGGCTGGATATCGATAGTGACAAAAACAGCCGCAACGCGACCTTTATCCAGTCTGATTATTCGATGGTGAAAGTGGCGGTTATTAATACCAATGAAGAGTTGATGATCGCCCGCGATGTCATGCGCATCGGTATCGCCCAACCTGTGGAGGCAGAAGTATGACAGGCAAAGTCTGGCTGGTTGGCGCGGGTCCCGGCGATCCGGGCCTGATGACGGTAAAAGGGCTGAACTGTCTGCGCGAGGCGCAGGCGGTGGTGTTTGACCGTCTGGTCAACCCCGAGCTGCTGCGCGAAGCGCCTGCGGGCTGCGAGTTCCATGACGTGGGTAAAGAGGCCAACTGCCACCCAATCCCCCAGCCGCAAATCAATCAAATCCTGATTGACTGCGCCCGGCGCGGACTCAGGGTGGTGCGCCTGAAAGGGGGCGATCCGTTTGTCTTCGGGCGCGGCAGTGAAGAGGCGCAGGCGCTACGGGCGTGTGGGATCGCCTGTGAAGTTGTCCCCGGTATTACCTCCGCCATCGGCGGGCTGGCCGCCGCAGGTATTCCGGTCACCCATCGGGATTTCGCCTCCAGCTTTCACGTTGTTACCGGCCATTTGCAGGACGGTAAAGCGCCGCAGGACTGGAGCAAGCTGGCGGCGCTGCCCGGCACGCTGATTATTCTGATGGGCATGTCGCAAATCCGCGAGATTTGCGCGGCGCTGATGGAAGCAGGCAAACCTGCCGATACGCCAGCGGCGGTCGTGATGCGCGCCAGCACGCCTGCCCAGCAGGTGCTGACAGCCTCTCTTTCCCGACTGGCAGACGAGAGCGAGGCGGCTGGTTTTCGCGCGCCCGCGCTGATTGCCATCGGCGCGGTGGTTAGCCTGCGCGAAATCCTGGCGTTCAGCTAAGCCGCGTGACACTATCCGGGCAGGCATTTGATGAGAGGTTAATGTGGCGCTGGCGCGGTGTCCCGCATCCTGCGGTGAAATTATTCAGGGCTGGATCCTGGGCAGTGAGAAGCTGGTTTCCTGCCCGGTGGACTGGTTTAGTGAAGTAGAGGTCACGGCCGGTTCGCCGCTGCCTGATGAACGTCCTCTGACGCGGGCAATGGTTGATCGTGTGCTGGCGCACTGGCAGCTACCCGGCGAACTGAGCCGGGAGGTACGTATCGACTGCCGCTCTGATATTCCGGTGGCGAAAGGGATGGCAAGCAGCACGGCGGATATAGCCGCGACCGCCGTAGCCACCTCGCGCCATTTTGGTTTTAGCCTGGACGATGCCACCCTTGCCCGGCTCTGCGTGTCGCTGGAGCCTACCGACAGTACGCTGTTTCGCGCCTTAACGCTTTTCGATCATAATACCGCCCACACCGCCCTGCCCTGTCCGGGCCTGCCGGAGATGGATATCCTGCTGCTGGAAAGCCCGGTTACGCTTCGCACGGCGGATTATCACCGTCTTCCGCGCAGGCAGGCGCTGATAGCAAGTGCGCAGGCGCTGGAGTGCGCATGGCAAAAAGTGCAGCAGGCCTGCCGGCAAAATCAACCATCGTTATTAGGGGAGGCCGCGCTGCAGAGCGCGGTGGCAAGCCAGGCGCTGTTGCCCAAGCCCGGCTTCCACGCGCTGTTGGCGCTGGTGGAGCGGCATGGCTTGTACGGGCTGAATGTCGCCCACAGCGGCAGCGTGGTGGGGCTGTTTCTCGACCAGCAGCGTCATGATGTGGAGAAAATTCGTCACCAGTTGAACAGGTCATCCTTGCGCCAGCACTGGCCGGTACATCATCTGCTGCGGCTGGTAGAGGGAGGCGTAAGGGAATCCTGAGCCCCGCCAGGATAAGGCGGGAACCGCGGGTGCGCTGCGCTTACCCGAGCTACACGATACGCAACGACACGGGTTTCGTAGCCCGGATAAGGCAAAGCCGCATCCGGGAACCCCGGGTGCGCTGCGCTTACCCGGGCTACACGACACGCAACGACATGGGTTTCGTAGCCCGGATAAGGCAAAGCCGCATCCGGGAACCCCGGATGCGGCTTTAAAAAATGACGCAGAGCTGCGGCAATAAACGGACGCGGTTACTCGGCTTTCGGCTCGACGCTTTTCAGTTCGCCCATCGCTTTCAGCTTTTTAGAGATTTCACGACGCTCTTTGGAAATCTCGGCATTTTTGATGATGTAATCATCCACGCGGTCTTCATAGTCGCTTTTCATGCTGGCGATAATGCCCTGAATCGCTTCCACGCTCATACCCGGCTTAATGTAATCGCTCAGGTTGTCCAGCAGCAGAACACGCTTCTGGTTGTCACGGATCTTTTTCTCAACATCCTGGATTTCGCGCTGCAGTTTATTCTTACGACGGAACAGACGAACAAACTCCAGTACGTCCTGAAATGAAGGCTTGGTTGTTTCCATTTTGACACCCCTGATAATGTGAGATTCGGATTCGTTAAAGCAACCGCTAAAGGATAAACCTTACTTTTAGCCGCTGCTGATGACAATGATTTTTGCTTTTACCTATCATAACCTCAAATCGGGCTGAATCGAAACAACCCGCCCGCTTTTCCGGCTTATCTGAGGCTTATTTGCGCAGCGCCCGGCAAATCAAATGCGAGAGCAGTTCAAGCTGACGCGCCAGTTCCATACTTAGCCAGACGTAGCCATGGATGGAATTTTCGGCCAGCGCATCGCCTTTATGCTCGCTTATCAGCTCACGCAGTTCGGCCACAATCTCATTGAGCTTTTCCGTATTCGCCAGGATCGGCTGCGGATTACCTTCGTAAAGCGCATGGGCGATGGTCAACAGCGTCTGCTGCGTCATCTGTTGCGTCTCCTGCAACGTATGCGCGTTAAGCATAACAAAGTGGCTGGCGCGCGACGCCCAGTGCGCATTGATTTGCAGTTCCAGTACGCACACCATATTGCGGCTGACGGTCTGGATAGCTTCAAAAATCGCCTTCTGTATATGGGTCTCTTTACTGGCGGGCGTAATAAGCCCGCGCATTTTCACCACGTCGTTGAGCACCTTTTGCATGTGCTTTTCCAGCCGCGGGCGCTCTACCAGGTTGCGGGAGAAACCGGCCTGATAGATGCGGTTGAAGACGGTGACATAATTCGCCATCTGGATGCGCCAGTGCAGAAAGGCCCGCTGCGGCCAGATGCCGGTAAATAACATCGCCAGCAGCGAACCAAAAATCACATCGCCGCTTCGCCACAGCGCGGTGGTCATATCACCGGCGGGCGCCCCTACCACCACCGAAAGCGTAATGCCAATCAGCAGGGCCTGATAAGGCCGTTTACCCAGCGCCAGCCAGCCGCATAAAAACATCGCCCCTGCGCACCAGGTTAGCATCAGCGGCAGTGAAAAAAGTTCAAGCTTTAACGCCACCAGCCCCAGCGCCGAACCCAGAATGGTGCCGCCGATACGCTCGAAAGCGCGTGGCACAACATTCCCCCAAAAGGAGATAGGCCCCATGATCACCACCAGCGTGATCAGCGGCCATGTGCCTTCCGGCACGTCAAGCAAACGCACCAGCAGAAAAGTCAGAATAAACGCCAGCGCAATACGAACGCCATGCACCACGCGGTAATGGCGGTAAAGGCGGATCTCAAAGGGGCTGAGTGATTTGTCAGGACGCACACCCGCTCTCCAGCTAAACAAACGAAGGCGCAATTGTAGCGATTTTGTCAGGATAAATATGACTGTTTAAGGCAAAAAAGCGGAGAACCCGGTCAACTTTTACCCACTCGGACCGGCTTCCCCGCTGTCAGGCAAAATCAGCGCGCTTTAGGCTCGACCGGAATATACATATCAATTTCCCAGAAGCCGTCCTCTTCCGCGCAGTTCAGGTAAACTTCCAGACACGGGCGCGGGGCAATCTGATACTGCGCGTCCGCCAGCAATGCGGTAATGAACTGGCGCCAGGGCGCTTCGTAGTCGTCATTATAAACCCGTGCACGCGCTACAGCGTAAGCGCCGCCAGGGATCTCGGTCAGAATGACGCCCGGGCTGTTGTCGGGGATGACAAACCCCTCCGGTACGGTGACGACCGCATCAGCACGCAGCTTTTCAGGAGGCACCTCATCCGGATTATCGTAGTAGACGGCAATCCACTCCTGCGCCGGAACCTGCTGGCTTTGCACCCACAGCGAAAGCTGCTTAAAACCCTGTGGGACGGTGGAGCCCCACGGGCCAACCAGATGAAACCCTGCCACCTTTCGCTTCTCGAACGACCTGATATTGTATTCCATGCGATCTCCTTACTTTTACTGTGTGTTTATACAGTATAGAGAAATGAAGGCGCGCGTCACCCTTATCAGGTCAATTATGCGAGCAGGTTCGCAACCTTGCCCGCTTGTCGGTTTTATCAGGCTTTATGGTGGAAATAATCGCTTAGACGCGAAAAAATGCCGCCTTTATGAATCTCTTCCAGCGTCACCAGCGGCCAGTGTGCAACCACTTTGTCGCGGTCGTAGAGTTCAATTTCCCCTACTCGCTGATGGGCGGCCAGAGGCGCTTCAAGGCTTTTTTTATCCAGCACATAACGTGCTTTAATATGCGGCAGCTCGGCTTTCGGCAACGCCAGCCAGAAATCAACGTCGGTGCCCAGGCTGATTTTCTCTTTATCGCCGTACCAGATGCGCTCGCTACCCACTTTTTTGCCTTTTTGCAGCACCTGTACCGTGTCAAAGTTCTGCTGGCCCCAGTGGAGCAGTTTACGCGCCTGCTCCTCGCGCCCTTTTGAACTCTCCGCGCCCATAACCACCGCAATCAGCCTGCGCTGACCATCCACGCTGGAGGCAATCAGGTTAAAGCCCGCGCCCGATGTATGCCCGGTTTTCAGGCCGTCGACGTTAAGCGACTTGTCCCACAGCAGGCCGTTACGGTTCTGCTGAGTAATGCCGTTCCAGGTGAGGCTTTTCTCACTGTACATATGATAAAAATCTGGCTCACCATGGATGATGGCGCGGGAGAGTACCGCCAGGTCATAAGCGGAGCTGTGCTGGCCGGGCGCATCAAGACCGTGAACGGTTTCGAAGTGGGTGTCATGCAAATTAAGCTTCTGCGCATAATCATTCATCATGTTGACGAACTGCGGCTGACCGCCCGCCACATAGTCCGCCAGCGCGACACAGGCATCGTTACCGGAATCCACAATAAGGCCGCGGCTCAGATCGTGAACGGTGACCCGATCGCCGGCCTTGAGGAACATCAGAGAGGAGCCGTTAAAAACAGGGTTGCCGCGCGCCCATGCATCTTTGCCGACGGTGACCACGTCGCTGGGGCTGATACGGCGGCTATCGATGGCGCGATCCACCACATAACCGGTCATGAGCTTGGTCAGGCTCGCCGGATTACGCTGTTGATGTTCATTGCCTGCGGTTAAAATTTGTCCGGTGGTGTAATCCATCAGAACCCACGCGCCCGCCTGAATAGCTGGCGGCTGGGGAGCGTTGGGCATCTCATCTGCCAGCGCGCACTGGACGGACGCGGACAAAAGGGAAAAGGCAAAAAACAAACGGCGTTTCAATGAAAAATCCTCATATACGGCTGATTGGCCGTCCTTTTTACGCAACTTCCTATGTCGATACCCGGTCAAATTGCAAATAAATGTGACAGACATCGCGCTATTGCGCTTTTTTGCCGGGCCGCTGGCGCGTATTTGCCGTGTTTTTCTTCGGCAGAAACAGCGCGATGGTTTACCATAAACAGGTTATTGACCAACAGGATGAGCTCAGTGTCAGATTCCCCGGCAACGCCCACATTTCTTTTTCATGATTACGAAACCTTTGGCACCAGTCCGTCCCTCGACAGGCCTGCACAGTTTGCCGCTATTCGCACTGACGCCGATTTCAATATTATCGGCGAACCGGAAGTGTTCTATTGTAAGCCCGCCGATGACTATCTGCCGCAGCCGCAGGCGGTATTGATAACCGGCATTACCCCGCAGGAGGCGAAAGCGAAAGGCGTTAACGAGGTCGAGTTTGCCCGGCGCATTCATGACCTCTTCACCGTGCCGAAAACCTGCGTGGTCGGCTATAACAACGTCCGCTTTGACGATGAAGTCACGCGTAATATTTTTTATCGTAACTTTTATGATCCCTACGCATGGAGCTGGCAGCACGACAATTCGCGCTGGGATCTGCTGGATGTCATGCGCGCCTGTCACGCCCTGCGCCCGGAAGGTATAGTCTGGCCGGAAAATGAAGAGGGACTGCCGAGTTTTCGCCTGGAGCATCTGACTAAAGCCAATGGCATTGAACATGCTAACGCCCACGATGCGATGGCGGATGTTTACGCGACGATAGCGATGGCAAAGCTGGTTAAAAGCCGCCAGCCGAGACTGTTTGATTATCTTTTCAGCCACCGGGGTAAAAACAAGCTGGCGGCGCTGATTGATGTGCCGCAAATGACGCCGCTGGTGCATGTCTCCGGCATGTTTGGCGCCTGGCGCGGCAACACCAGCTGGGTTGCGCCGCTCGCGTGGCCCCCGGAAAACCGCAACGCGGTGATTATGGTGGATCTGGCAGGCGATATGTCGCCGTTGCTGACGCTGGATGCCGATGCCCTGCGCGAGCGCCTCTATACCAGCAAAGTGGAGTTGGGCGATGAGTCCGCCGTGCCGGTGAAGCTGGTCCATCTGAACAAGTGCCCGGTACTGGCGCAGGCAAAGACGCTGCGCCCGGAAGATGCCGAACGTCTGGGGATCGATCGTAAGCAGTGCCTGGACAACCTGGCGATTCTGCGCGCCAACCCGCAGGTGCGTGAAAAAGTGCTGGCCATTTTTGCCGAAGCCGAACCGTTTGTGCCTTCTGACAACGTGGATGCGCAGCTCTATAACGGCTTTTTCAGCGACGCCGATCGCGCGGCGATGAAAATTCTGCTGGAGACCGAGCCGCGTAACCTTCCGGCGCTGGACCTGACCTTCGCCGACAAGCGCATTGAGAAGCTGCTGTTTAACTATCGGGCGCGTAACTTCCCCGGCACGTTGGATGAAGCAGAGCAGCAGCGCTGGCTGGCGCATCGGCGGGAGGTGCTCACGCCGGAATTTTTGCAGCGCTATGCCGAAGAGCTGCAGTCGCTCTACCAGCAGTACGGGGAGGATGGTGAAAAGCAGGCGCTGCTGAAAGCGCTCTGGCAGTACGTGCAGGACATTGTCTGACGACGAGAGCAAAACAAGTGACGGTAGCCCGGATAAGGCATTTCGCCGCATCCTGGAATCCCGGGTGCGCACGCTTAGCCGGGCTACGCCGTTCCATGAATTCCTGTTGGCTTTGCCAATAAAAAACGGAGGCCGATGGCCTCCGTTTTTTTATACGACGCAATTACTGCGCGATATCTTCGTACTGCGGAACCGGGTTGCGGAAGCTTTTGGTCACGCAGGCCAGGTAGACCAGACCAATACCGCCCCAAATCAGGCCCAGAACCATTGAGCTCTCTTCCAGGTTAATCCACAGCGCGCCTACGGTAAGGGCACCGCACACCGGCAGAACCAGATAGTTAAAATGGTCTTTCAGCGTCTTATTGCGTTTTTCACGGATCCAGAACTGGGAGATCACCGACAGGTTAACGAAGGTGAACGCCACCAGCGCGCCGAAGTTAATCAGCGCCGTTGCCGTCACGAGGTCAAATTTAATCGCCAGCAGCGCAATCGCGCCAACCAGCAGGACGTTCCATGCCGGAGTACGCCATTTCGGATGTACATAACCGAAGAAACGGGTCGGGAAGACGCCGTCGCGGCCCATAACGTACATCAGACGGGAGACGCCCGCGTGCGCAGCCATACCCGACGCCAGCACGGTCACGCTGGAGAAAATCAGCACGCCCCACTGGAAGGTTTTGCCTGCCACATACAGCATGATTTCAGGTTGAGACGCGTCCGGATCTTTGAAGCGCGAGATATCCGGGAAGTAGAGCTGCAGGAAGTACGAGGCGCAAATAAACACCAGACCGCCAATCAGCGCCGTCAGGAAAATCGCCTTCGGAATCACACGCTCTGCGTCTTTGGTCTCTTCGGACAGTGAAGAGATGCCGTCAAAGCCGAGGAAGGAGAAGCACAGGATGGTCGCGCCGGTAATCATCGGCACCACGTGTGCGCCCTCAGACCAGAACGGACGGGTGCTGGTCAGCGTGCCCGCGCCTTCGCCGTGAGAAACGCCATAGATAATCAGGCCGACAATCACCGCAACAATCCCCATCTGCAGAATAACGATCAGGGTGTTGAAGTTCGCTACGGTCTTGATGCTGCGCAGGTTAGAGATGGTCATAAAGGCCACCAGCGCAACAACGAAGATCCATGACGGCATGGACGGCACCAGCGCTTCAAAGTAAATCTTCGCCAGCAGGATGTTGATCATCGGCATGAACAGGTAGTCCAGCAGCGAAGACCAGCCCACCATAAAGCCAACGGCCGGGCTAATAGATTTTTGCGCATAGGTGTACGCCGAGCCAGCAGACGGGAAACGACGCACCAGTTTGCCATAGCTCAACGCAGTAAACAGAATAGCGACCAGCGCAAAGGCGTATGCCGTTGCGACGTGGCCATCCGTGAGGCCCGAAACGATACCAAACGTATCGAACAGCGTCATTGGCTGCATATAGGCCAGGCCCATCATAACAACCGGAATCAGCGTAAGTGTTTTACGTAATTCCACGCGAGAGGTTTTTGGAGTAGCGTTATGCGACATAGTTATCCCCTTTTACGGTGAGCGCCAGCGCGTAAGCAAAAAATTGCCCCATTTCTTTGTATTCCTCAGCGACAACGACTGTCGGTTTTTAGTAAATATCTATCCGGTACGAAGCCCGGCCTCTTGGATTGAATGACGTTTCTAAATTGCAAAAAAATAACCGACGCTTATTTACGTCGGTTAACTCTGATTTTTTGCAGCGGCATATTCTGCACCAAATTAAGGCGCGATGACAAGAGAGTGAAAACGGACTCACCAAATATTGTTCACTAACCCTTTGATATGCCTAAGCTAGACTACAAAGCAGGCAACGATTTAGCACTAATTGCTAAAACAGAAGCCTGCATGATAACCCGCGCCGCCTGCTGTTTATTCGGCAACTGAATATGAGCGGCGCGTTATTCCATCGGCATGGTTAACGGATCGGGCCAGTTATATTCGAAACCCAGCTCATTACAGATACGGTTGCCGTCTACCAGTTTGCCTTTGGCGTCGGGTGCGGCATCAAGAAACTGCGGTTCCGGCAGGCCGAGCTGGCGCGCCATTGCCGGATAAAATACTGCCCGCGGCGGGTGCTGTGGAGCGCAGAGATTATAGATGTGTCCCCCTTTCGGCGCCTGCAACAGCAGCGTTATCGCCGCGATCACATCCTCCAGATGCACCAGATTAACCCCCTGCTGCCCGTCCGGCGCGGTTTTGCCGGCAAAGAAACGCCCCGGATGTCTGCCCGGCCCGACCAGCCCGGCAAGACGCAGGATGTCGACGGAGGTCCCCGGCAGATTATGCAGCCAGTCCTCCAGCTCTTTTAATGTCTGCCCGCTATCGGTAACAGGCTGGCGCGCCGAACTCTCTTTAACCGTCCCGCTGGCGTCGCCATAGACAGAAGTGGAGCTGGTGAAAATAATGCGCGGAATATGGTAGGCCAGCGCGCTGTCGACAATCTCCTGCACCGCCTGCAGATAAAAACCCTCGCCGGAGCCGCTTCGCCGCGCGGGCAGCGTAATGACCAGCGCGTCTACATTCATTAAGGCATCGAGATCGTCCGTTTCACAGACCAGCTCCGGCTCCAGCCGTAGTAAATAGCTGTCGATGCCGCACATCCGCGCCGCCTCAACGCCGTCCTGCGTGGTCTTACTGCCGGTAACCCGCCAGCCCCGCGCCGTCAGTGACAGCGCCAACGGCATGCCTAGCCACCCCAGGCCGACAATCGCAACCTTTTTCATGCACCTCTCCCGCCCTTTTTGCTTCTACGGTTTAAGGCTACGCCAGCCTGCGGGAACTGACAATTCATACAATCCAGATGAAATGATTTAATGTTGAAAAAAAGCCCTTGCCTTTCCCGGTGAAAGTGGTTTAGGTTAAACGACATCAAATGAATAAACATTCATCGAGAATTTTATGACAGGCGTTCAATTTAAACTTCACCATCATCACCATCATCCTGACTAGTCTTTCAGGCGATGAGTGCTGGAAGACATTTGGATCTTCCAGTGGTGCATGAACGCAGAGAAAGCCCCCGGAAGATCATCTTCCGGGGGCTTTTTTTTGAACCAAATTCAGCAGGATAATGAGGAAACAAGAATGTTAGACAACACGCGCTTACGCATAGCTATTCAGAAATCCGGCCGCCTTAGCGACGATTCACGCGAATTACTGGCCCGCTGCGGGATTAAAATTAACCTGCACACCCAGCGCCTGATAGCCCTGGCGGAAAATATGCCGATTGATATTCTGCGCGTACGCGATGACGACATTCCGGGGCTGGTGATGGATGGCGTGGTTGACCTGGGCATTATTGGCGAGAACGTGCTGGAAGAAGAGCTGCTGACCCGCCGCGCCCAGGGTGAAGACCCGCGCTATTTCACCCTGCGCCGTCTCGATTTCGGCGGTTGCCGCCTGTCGCTGGCGACCAACGCCGATGAAATATGGAATGGCCCGGCCGCGCTTGACGGCAAACGCATCGCCACCTCCTATCCGCACCTGCTGAAACGCTATCTCGACCAGAAAGGCGTCTCTTTTAAATCCTGTCTGCTGAACGGTTCTGTTGAAGTCGCCCCGCGCGCCGGGCTGGCGGACGCCATCTGCGACCTGGTCTCTACCGGCGCGACTCTTGAAGCCAACGGCCTGCGTGAAGTGGAAGTCATTTACCGCTCCAAAGCCTGCCTTATCCAGCGCGATGGCGAAATGGAAACCAGCAAGCAGCAGTTGATTGATAAGCTGCTCACCCGTATTCAGGGGGTTATCCAGGCGCGCGAATCAAAATACATCATGCTGCATGCGCCGAGCGAGCGGCTGGAAGAGGTTATCGCCCTGCTGCCTGGCGCGGAGCGCCCCACCATTCTGCCGCTGGCGGGCGATCAGCAGCGCGTGGCGATGCATATGGTGAGCAGCGAAACCCTGTTCTGGGAGACAATGGAAAAACTGAAAGCGCTGGGGGCAAGCTCCATTCTGGTGCTGCCGATTGAGAAAATGATGGAGTAAGGCAGATGAACTTCAATACGCTCATTGACTGGAATAGCTGTAGCCCGCAGCAGCAGCGTGAACTCCTGATGCGCCCGGCCATTTCCGCCTCTGACAGCATTACCCGCACCGTCGGGGAAATTCTGGATAACGTCAAATCCCGCGGCGATGACGCTCTGCGCGAGTACAGCGCAAAATTCGACAAAACCGAGGTTACGGCGTTACGGGTCAGCGCGCAGGAAATCGACGAGGCCTGCGCCCGTCTGGGTGACGATATTAAGCAGGCGATGGCGGTGGCGGTTAAAAATATCGACACCTTCCACAACGCGCAGAAGTTACAGACGGTGGATGTGGAAACCCTGCCGGGGGTGCGCTGCCAGCAGGTTACCCGCCCTGTCGCTTCCGTCGGGCTGTATATTCCCGGCGGCTCTGCCCCGCTCTTCTCCACCGTGCTGATGCTGGCGACGCCAGCGCGTATCGCCGGGTGTAAAAAAGTGGTGCTCTGCTCGCCGCCGCCCATTGCCGATGAAATTCTCTATGCGGCAAAGCTTTGCGGCGTGCAGGAAGTCTTTAAGGTGGGCGGTGCGCAGGCCATTGCCGCGCTGGCCTTCGGTACTCAATCCCTGCCGAAAGTGGACAAAATCTTCGGCCCCGGCAACGCTTTCGTTACCGAAGCCAAGCGCCAGGTAAGCCAGCGTCTCGACGGCGCGGCTATTGATATGCCTGCCGGTCCTTCTGAGGTGCTGGTGATTGCCGACAGCGGCGCGACGCCTGATTTCGTCGCCTCTGATCTGCTCTCTCAGGCCGAACACGGCCCTGACTCGCAGGTTATTTTATTAACCCCCGACGCCAGCATGGCAAGCGCGGTGGCCGATGCCGTAGCGCGTCAGCTCGCTACGCTGCCGCGCGCGGAAACCGCCCGCAAGGCGCTCGCCGCCAGCCGCCTGATTGTCGCCCGCGATCTCGCGCAGTGCGTCGCCATCTCTAACCAGTACGGCCCGGAGCACCTGATTATCCAGACCCGTAACGCCCGTGAACTGGTGGATGATATCACCAGCGCCGGATCGGTGTTTCTTGGCGACTGGTCGCCGGAGTCGGCGGGCGATTATGCCTCCGGCACCAACCACGTCCTGCCAACCTACGGTTATACCAACACCTGTTCGAGCCTGGGGCTGGCGGATTTCCAGAAACGCATGACGGTGCAGGAGCTTTCCCGCGAAGGTTTCGCCTCCCTTGCGTCAACCATTGAAACCCTGGCGGCAGCCGAGCTGCTCGACGCCCACAAGAACGCCGTGACCCTGCGTGTGAACGCCCTTAAGGAGCAAGCATGAGTATTGAGGAACTGGCTCGCGCCAACGTACGCGCCCTGACGCCCTACCAGTCTGCACGCCGCCTCGGCGGTAAAGGTGATGTCTGGCTGAACGCCAATGAGTTTCCCACTCCGGTGGCCTTTGAACTGACCCAGCAGACCCTGAACCGCTACCCGGAATGCCAGCCGAAAGCAGTAATTGAAAACTACGCGCGGTATGCCGGGCTGAAGCCTGAGCAGGTGCTGACCTCACGCGGCGCGGATGAAGGCATTGAACTGCTGATTCGCGCCTTCTGCGAGCCGGGCAAAGACGCGATTCTCTTCTGCCCGCCCACCTACGGTATGTACAGCGTTAGCGCAGAGACGTTTGGCGTGGAGTACCGCACTGCCCTGACACTGGATAACTGGCAGCTTGATCTGAAAAGCATTGGCGACCAGCTGGAGAACGTAAAAATCGTTTACGTTTGCAGCCCTAACAACCCCACCGGGCAGATTATTAACCCGGATGATATTCGCGCCCTGCTGGAGATGACCCGCGGTAAAGCGCTGGTGGTTGCCGACGAGGCCTATATTGAATTTTGCCCGCAGGCGACCCTGAGCGGCTGGCTTAACGACTACCCGCACCTCGTGATACTGCGCACGCTGTCGAAAGCGTTCGCGCTGGCGGGACTGCGCTGCGGCTTTACGCTGGCGAACGAAGAGGTGATTAACCTGCTGCTTAAGGTCATTGCCCCGTATCCGCTCTCCACGCCGGTTGCCGATATCGCCGCCCAGGCTCTCAGCCCGCAGGGGATTGCGGCAATGCGTGAACGCGTCGCGCAGATCAACGCGGAACGGCAGTATCTGACGGAAGAGTTGCGCACTATTTCCTGCGTTGAACAGGTTTTCGATTCAGAAACCAACTATATTCTTGTACGTTTCAAAGCGGCCAGCGCGGTCTTTAAATCTTTATGGGATCAGGGCATTATCCTGCGAGATCAAAATAAACAACCCACCCTGAGCGGCTGCCTGCGTATTACTATCGGTACCCGTCAGGAGAGTCAGCGCGTCATCGACGCTTTACGTGCGGAGTCTGTATGAGTCAGAAGTACCTTTTTATTGACCGGGATGGAACCCTGATTTCCGAGCCGCCATCCGACTATCAGGTAGACAGTTTCGCCAAGCTGGCTTTTGAGCCGGATGCCATCCCGGTGCTGCTTACGCTGCAAAAAGCCGGCTTTAAGCTGGTGATGATCACCAATCAGGACGGGCTTGGCACCAGCAGCTTCCCGCAGGAAGATTTTGACGGTCCGCACAACCTGATGATGCAGATTTTCACCTCTCAGGGGGTGGTGTTTGAAGAGGTGCTCATCTGCCCGCACCTGCCCGCCGACGCGTGCGACTGCCGGAAACCAAAAGTGAAACTGGTGGAGCGCTTCCTGGCCGACCAGGCGCTGGATAAAGCAAACAGCTATGTGATTGGCGACCGCGCCACCGACATTGAGCTGGCGGAAAATATGGGCATTAAGGGGCTGCGCTATCAGCGCGAAACCCTGAGCTGGGCGGCCATCGGCGAACTGCTGACTAAACGTGACCGCTACGCCCACGTAGAGCGCAACACCAAAGAGACGCAGATTGACGTTAAGGTGTGGCTGGACCGCGAAGGCGGCAGCAAAATTAATACCGGCGTCGGCTTCTTTGATCATATGCTCGACCAGATAGCCACCCACGGCGGCTTTCGCATGGAGATTGCCGTTAAGGGCGATCTCTATATTGATGACCACCACACCGTTGAAGATACCGGCCTGGCGCTGGGCGAAGCGCTCAAGCTGGCCCTGGGCGACAAGCGCGGCATCAACCGCTTTGGCTTTGTGCTGCCGATGGATGAGTGCCTGGCCCGCTGCGCGCTGGATATTTCCGGCCGTCCGCACCTGGAATATAAAGCGGAATACACTTATCAGCGCGTCGGCGACTTAAGCACGGAGATGATTGAGCACTTTTTCCGCTCCCTCTCTTACACCATGGCGGTCACCCTGCATCTGAAAACCAAAGGCCGCAACGATCACCACCGCGTGGAGAGCCTGTTCAAGGTCTTTGGCCGCACGCTGCGCCAGGCGATTCGCGTTGAGGGAGACACGCTGCCCTCTTCTAAAGGAGTGCTGTGATGAACGTCGTTATCCTCGATACCGGCTGCGCTAACCTCAATTCGGTGAAGTCGGCCATTGCCCGCCACGGCTATGAACCGCTGGTCAGCCGCGACCCGGATGTGGTGCTGCGCGCCGATAAGCTTTTTCTGCCGGGTGTCGGCACCGCGCAGGCGGCAATGGATCAGATCCGCGAGCGCGATCTGGTCGACCTGATCAAAGCCTGCACCCAGCCGGTGCTGGGGATCTGCCTGGGCATGCAGCTGCTCGGGCGCTCTAGCGAAGAGAATAACGGCGTCGACCTGCTGGGTATTATTGACGAAGCGGTGCCGAAAATGGTGGATGTCGGCCTGCCGTTGCCGCATATGGGCTGGAACCGGGTCTACCCGAAAGCGGGCAACCGCCTGTTCCAGGGCATTGATGACGGCGAATACTTCTATTTCGTGCACAGCTACGCCATGCCGGTTAACCCGGATACCATCGCCCAGTGCCACTACGGCGCGCCTTTTACCGCAGCAGTGCAGAAAGATAACTTTTACGGCGTGCAATTTCACCCGGAGCGCTCAGGGCGCGCCGGAGCGCAACTGCTGAAAAACTTCCTGGAGATGTGATGATTATTCCGGCTTTAGATTTAATCGACGGTACCGTCGTGCGTCTCCATCAGGGCGATTATCGCCAGCAGCGCGACTATGGCAACGACCCGCTGCCGCGCCTGCAGGATTACGCCGCCCAGGGCGCGCAGGTGCTGCACCTTGTGGATTTAACCGGGGCGAAAGACCCGGCTAAGCGCCAGATCCCGCTGCTGAAAACGCTGGTTGCCGGGGTGAACGTGCCCGTGCAGGTCGGCGGCGGCGTGCGCAGCGAAGCGGACGTGGCAGCATTGCTGGAGGCTGGCGTCGCGCGCGTGGTGGTGGGTTCCACGGCGGTCAAATCCCCTGAGACAGTAAAGGGCTGGTTCGAACGCTTTGGTGCCGACGCGCTGGTACTGGCGCTGGACGTGCGCATTGACGCCGACGGCAACAAACAGGTGGCGGTCAGCGGCTGGCAGGAAGATTCCGGCGTCTCGCTGGAGGCGCTGGTGGAAACCTATCTGCCGGTCGGCCTGAAACACGTGCTGTGTACGGATATCTCCCGGGACGGCACGCTGGCCGGTTCCAACGTCGCCCTGTATCAGGAGGTGTGCGCCCGTTACCCGCAGGTGGCGTTCCAGTCCTCCGGCGGCATTGGCGATATCAACGACGTAGCCGCGCTGCGCGGCACCGGCGTGCAGGGTGTGATTGTCGGTCGCGCGCTGCTGGAAGGTAAATTTAGCGTAACGGAGGCCATTCAATGCTGGCAAAACGGATAATTCCCTGTCTCGATGTGCGTGACGGCCAGGTGGTGAAAGGCGTCCAGTTCCGTAACCACGAAATCATCGGCGATATCGTGCCGCTGGCCAAACGCTATGCGGATGAAGGGGCGGACGAGCTGGTGTTTTACGATATCACCGCCTCCAGCGACGGCCGCGTGGTGGATAAAAGCTGGGTGGCGCGAGTGGCGGAAGTCATCGACATCCCCTTTTGCGTGGCGGGCGGCATTAAATCTGCCGATGACGCGCAGAAAATCCTGTCGTTCGGCGCGGATAAAATCTCCATCAACTCACCGGCGCTGGCGGAGCCTGAGCTGATTACCCGCCTGGCTGACCGTTTTGGCGTGCAGTGTATCGTGGTGGGGATTGATACCTGGTTTGATGCCGCGACCGGCAAATACCATGTTAACCAGTACACCGGCGATGAGAGCCGCACCCGCGTGACCCAGTGGGAAACGCTGGCATGGGTGGAAGAAGTACAAAAGCGCGGCGCGGGGGAAATCGTTCTCAATATGATGAACCAGGACGGCGTACGCAACGGTTACGATCTTGAGCAGCTTAAAAAAGTGCGCGAGGTTTGCCATGTTCCGCTGATCGCCTCCGGCGGCGCTGGCACGATGGAGCATTTTCTGGAAGCCTTCCGCGATGCCGATGTCGACGGCGCGCTGGCGGCCTCGGTGTTCCATAAGCAAATTATCAATATTGGCGAATTAAAACTGTTCCTGGCAGGCCAGGGCGTGGAGATAAGGGTATGTTAACAGAGCTTCAACTGGCCCAACTGGACTGGGAAAAAACCGACGGACTGCTGCCCGCCGTGGTGCAGCATGCGGTTTCCGGCGAAGTACTGATGCTGGGCTATATGAATAAAGAGGCGCTGGCGAAGACGCTGGAAAGCGGCAAGGTGACCTTCTTCTCCCGTAGCAAAGGGCGTCTGTGGACCAAAGGCGAAAGCTCAGGCCATTTTCTCAATCTGGTGAACATCGCCCCGGATTGCGACAACGACACCCTGCTGGTGCTGGCGAACCCGATTGGCCCCACCTGCCACACCGGCAGCTCAAGCTGTTTTGGCGAAACCAGCCACCAGTGGCTGTTCCTCTACCAGCTTGAAGCGCTGCTGGCCGGGCGTAAAACCGCCGACCCGCAAAGTTCTTACACGGCGAAGCTTTACGCCAGCGGCACGAAACGTATCGCCCAGAAGGTTGGCGAAGAAGGGGTGGAAACGGCCCTTGCCGCCACCGTTCACGATCGTGAGGAGCTGACCAACGAAGCCTCTGACCTGGTCTACCATCTGCTGGTGCTATTACAGGACCAGCAGCTCGACCTGAGCGCCGTTATCGAAAACCTGCGCAAACGCCACAAATAGCCCTGGTGGGGAGCCTGCGCGCTCCCCCTCTCGCGCCCAATTAACAGTTATCTTTCTTCGCCACAGCAGGTATGATCGCGCCAAAGGTTCAGCGCGGGCACTCTCGCGCTGCATGTTTCGCATCAAACATTGAGGTTGAAGATGAAATTTCTGGTCACGGGCGCGGCAGGCTTTATTGGTTTTCATGTCAGCGAGCGGCTTTTACAGGCGGGGCATCAGGTCGTCGGGATTGATAACCTTAATGACTATTACGATGTCAGCCTCAAGCAGGCGCGGCTGGATCTGCTGAATTCCACGCAGTTCCGCTTTCAAAAGCTGGATCTGGCGGATCGCGAAGGCATGGCGGCGCTGTTCGCCGCAGAGAAGTTCGACCGCGTTATCCACCTTGCCGCCCAGGCTGGGGTGCGCTATTCGCTTGAAAATCCCCACGCCTATGCGGATGCCAACCTTGTGGGTCATCTGAACGTGCTGGAAGGCTGCCGTCACAATAAGGTACAGCATCTGCTGTATGCCTCATCCAGTTCGGTGTATGGCCTTAACCGCAAGATGCCCTTCTCTACCGATGATTCCGTTGATCACCCGGTATCGCTCTATGCGGCGACCAAAAAAGCCAATGAGCTGATGTCGCACACCTACTCCCACCTGTACGGTCTGCCGACGACCGGGCTGCGTTTCTTCACCGTTTACGGCCCGTGGGGACGCCCGGATATGGCGCTGTTCAAGTTCACCAAAGCGATGATCGAAGGCAATAGCATTGACGTATACAACTACGGCAAGATGAAGCGTGACTTCACCTATATTGACGATATCGCCGAGGCGATTATTCGCCTGCAGGATGTGATTCCGCAAGCGGACAGCAACTGGACGGTGGAAACCGGCTCCCCCGCCACCAGCTCAGCGCCTTACCGCGTCTATAACATCGGCAATAGCTCGCCGGTGGAGCTGATGGATTACATCACCGCCCTTGAAGAGGCGCTGGGTATTGAAGCGCAGAAAAATATGCTGCCGATTCAGCCGGGCGACGTGCTGGAGACCAGCGCCGACACCCGCGCGCTGTATGACGTCATCGGCTTTAAGCCGCAAACGTCCGTCAAACAGGGCGTGAAGAACTTTGTAGACTGGTATAAAGCGTTTTACCGCGTATAACCTGCACGCTTAACCGGGCTACCACGCCGTTAGTAGCCCGGATAAGGCATCACGCCGCATCCGGGACGTTGCGTAGCAGCCGGGAACTCAGTCGCTGCCAAACAGGTCGCGGGTGTAGACTTTGTCCGCCACGTCGGAAAGCTCCGGGGCCATGCGGTTAGAGACGATGATATCCGCCTCCTGCTTGAAAGCCTCAAGATCGCGCACGACGCGAGAGTTAAAGAACGTCTCTTCTTTCATTACCGGCTCATAGACGATAACCGGCACCCCTTTCGCTTTGATACGCTTCATGATCCCCTGAATAGAGGAGGCGCGGAAGTTGTCGGACCCGCTCTTCATGATCAGACGGTAGACGCCCACTACCTTCGGTTTTTTAGCGAGAATCGAATCGGCGATAAAGTCTTTACGGGTGCGGTTAGCATCGACAATGGCCGAAATCAGATTGTTCGGCACCGACTGGTAGTTAGCCAGCAGCTGCTTGGTATCTTTCGGCAGGCAGTAGCCGCCGTAGCCAAACGACGGGTTGTTGTAGTGGCTGCCGATGCGTGGGTCGAGGCACACCCCCTCGATGATCTGACGGGTGTTGAGGCCCAGCGTTTCGGCGTAGCTGTCCAGTTCATTGAAGAAGGCCACGCGCATCGCCAGAAAGGTATTGGCGAACAGCTTGATGGCCTCCGCTTCGGTGGAGTCGGTAAAGAGCGTCGGAACGTCTTTTTTGATTGCCCCTTCCTGCAACAGCGCGGCGAAACGTTCAGCACGTTCAGAGCGCTCACCGATCACAATACGCGACGGGTGCAGGTTATCGTAGAGCGCCTTACCTTCACGCAGAAACTCCGGCGAGAAAATCACGTTATCAATACCCAACTCTTCTTTAATGGACTGGGTAAAGCCAACCGGGATTGTCGATTTGATAACCATCACCGCGTTCGGGTTGATTTCGTGTACGTCACGAATCACCGCCTCGACGCTTTTGGTATTGAAGTAGTTGGATTTCGGATCGTAATCGGTCGGCGTGGCGATGATGACATAATCGGCGTCGCGATAGGCATCCTGCTTGTCGATGGTAGCGCGGAAGTTGAGCGGCTTATGCTTTAAATACTCTTCGATCTCCTTATCAACAATTGGCGAGATCTTCTGGTTAAGCATATCGACCTTTTCCTGCACGATATCCAGCGCCACCACTTCGTGGTTTTGTGCAATCAGAATACCGTTTGATAACCCAACGTAGCCTGTTCCGGAGATGGTTATTTTCATTCGCTAAGCAACTTTTGTTAGTGTGTAAAACCCAAGGTGGCCATCGTGCCGCCACCGCTTAAAATCAATAACTGTTGGGGTTTTTACCCCTTTCGTTGAGCCTCTGTCAAGGTACGGGCTCGCTGGCGGAACGGCCAATTTGCAGCGAAATATTTCCCGGCAGCGGAAAAAAAGAGAAAATCGCCCTCATCCGCCCGCCATTTGGGTAAAAAAAGCCCGGTTGTCGCAACCGGGCTTTGTTGTCCGTAACGGGCAATATCAGATTAATCCAGCCATTCGGTATGGAATACGCCGTCTTTGTCCGTACGTTTGTACGTGTGCGCGCCGAAGTAGTCACGCTGAGCCTGAATCAGGTTAGCCGGCAGTACCGCCGCGCGGTAGCTGTCGTAGTAGGCCACGGCGGCAGAGAAGGTCGGAACCGGAATACCATTCTGCACGGCATAGGCCACAACATCACGCAGCGCCTGCTGATAGTCGTCGGCGATTTGCTTGAAGTACGGCGCAAGCAGCAGGTTAGCGATCGCCGGAGTTTCGGCATAGGCGTCGGTGATTTTCTGCAGGAACTGCGCGCGAATGATGCAGCCCGCGCGGAAGATCTTCGCGATTTCGCCGTAGTTCAGATCCCAGTTGTACTCGTCAGACGCCGCACGCAGCTGAGAGAAGCCCTGCGCGTAGGAGACGATTTTACCCAGGTAGAGCGCACGACGCACTTTCTCAATAAATTCAGCCTTGTCGCCAGCCGGCTGCGCCTGCGGGCCAGTCAGCACTTTAGAAGCGGCAACGCGCTGCGTTTTCAGAGAGGAGATATAGCGGGCAAAAACGGATTCAGTGATCAGCGAGAGCGGCTCACCCAGATCCAGCGAGCTCTGGCTGGTCCACTTACCGGTGCCTTTGTTCGCTGCTTCGTCGAGGATCACATCGACCAGGTATTTACCCTCTTCATCTTTTTTGGTGAAGATGTCTTTGGTGATATCGATAAGGTAGCTGCTCAGCTCGCCTTTGTTCCACTCGCTAAAGGTGGTCGCCAGCTCTTCGTTAGAGAGATTCAGGCCGCCTTTCAGCAGGGAGTAGGCCTCGGCGATAAGCTGCATGTCGCCGTATTCGATGCCGTTGTGTACCATTTTCACGTAATGACCTGCGCCATCAGCGCCAATGTAGGTCACGCACGGTTCGCCATCTTCGGCAACGGCGGCAATCTGTTTGAGGATCGGCGCCACCAGCTCATAGGCTTCTTTCTGACCGCCAGGCATGATTGACGGGCCTTTCAGCGCCCCTTCTTCACCGCCGGATACGCCGGTGCCGATGAAGTTAAAGCCCTCTTCCGACAGTTCACGGTTACGGCGAATGGTGTCCTGGAAGAAGGTGTTGCCGCCATCGATAATGATGTCGCCTTTATCAAGGTAAGGCTTAAGAGAGTCGATAGCGCTGTCTGTACCTGCGCCCGCTTTTACCATCAAGAGAATACGGCGAGGCGTTTCTAAGGATTCAACAAACTCTTGCACGGTGTAATAAGGGACCAGTTTCTTGCCGGGATTTTCAGCAATCACTTCTTCGGTCTTTTCGCGAGAGCGGTTGAAAACGGAAACGGTATAGCCGCGGCTTTCAATGTTGAGCGCCAGGTTGCGCCCCATCACGGCCATACCAACAACGCCGATTTGTTGCTTAGACATGCAAAACTCCTGTCAGGTGTGGTCGCCCGACCAGCAAAACGGCCAGCGGGCCTAAAAAGCAAGTAATCGTTATGTTAACTCAGGACAACAGGAAAGGTATAGCAGCAGATGCGCTATACATCCCGGCGTTCTTCGTGTTCATCCCCCAGCAGACGGGTCAGCGCAACGGTTGGCTGATTCTGAATGTCTGCCTGTATAAAGGATAACAGGAACTGCACGCCAAGGATGATCGGCAGCGCCGCCAGCATAACGGTGCCGCTGGTGGCAGGCGTATCGGTGGCGATTGAGTGGTACCAGGCGCCAGCGCCATAAACCACCCCGAAGATAAACAGCAGCGCGCCGAGCACCAGCTCAATGGAGGCAATGGAAAAACCGCGCAGGAAATAGTTGTAAAAAATCCGTTTGCCCAGATTTTTGATATTGCCCTTTAAGAACGGCATCAAAATCTTTTTGATATTGAGGTTCGATACCTCGTCGCCATAGACCGCGTCCATCGGGATGTCCTGCACTTTGGCCCCGACCACGTTCAGGCGAAACAGCAGATCCGACTCAAAAAAGTAGCGCTTGCTGACTTTATCCAGCGGCAGCTTACGCAGTGCGATAGCGGAAATTGCCGTGTAACCGTTAGTGGGATCAAAGGTTTTGTAATAGCCGGAAGAGAACTTGGTCATAAAAGAGAGCACGGCATTACCGAAGAGCCGAATTTTCGGCATGGGCTTTAAGCCTTCAATCTCGTGAAAGCGGTTGCCTTTGGTGTAATCCGCCTCGCCGCGGAGGATCGGGCGAACGAAAAGCTTAATCAGCGACGGGTCCATCTGGCCGTCGCCATCCACCTTAACGAACACGTCGGCCCCTTCCGCCAGCCCCACTTTATACCCGTGGATAACCGCGCCGCCGACGCCCTGGTTCTCTTCGTTAAACAGCACCCGCACCCGTTTATCGGTGCAGTTTTGCAGAATGAACTCGCCGGATTGATCCGGGCATTTATCGTCCACAGCATAGATAGCTGAAACTTCATCACCGATATCTTCAATGACTTTTAAAATATGGTCTTTGACCTTGTAGCAGGGAATTACGACCGCAATTTTGAAATCATTCGCCATGGTTGTCATTTTTTATAAACCCAAATTTTTGCGATTAAGAAGCTCAGGAAGAACAAAAGGATCTCTACAACGATTTTTGTCAGCGCCATCAGTTTCACAGACGAGTAGTCCGCTAAAAGATGCTCGAACAGATAAATCAGCGCCGTGCTTAACAGCGTCATCCCCCCCCAGTAGAGGACAAATTTCAGGAAGACGTGCCTGTCCATCTTCTTCTGGAAGGTGAACCTGCCGTTGATGTAATAGCCTACGCAGGCTGCCGAGCCGCGGGAAAGTATATTCGCCACGGCAACGCTGACGCCAAGCCACGTCAGGCCGGTAAAAATCGCCGTATCAAGACCGAACTGAATCACGCCACAGATAAAAAAGGAGATTAACTTATTCATTATTCTACTTCTTTATGGTGACGTTTTTACACGGCGCATCAACGCCGGACATAAAGCAGCGCTGAGGTACAGCTATGACATCCGCCCCGTTCAGCTCTATGATGTCGCTACCCGGAATCAAATGGATATGCGCATAACGATTAAATATCGCGTTCATCTCCGCCTTATCAATATCCGGGAATTTTTGATACCAGAAGGCCAGCTGCGGCGTAGTCAGAACATGGTTGCCAGCGGGGTAGCCCAGGCCATTAATAATGGAGCCGGACATGGCCGCCACCACCACGCCATACTCCTTAGCCTGCTGCTCATACGCCGCGGTTGCAGGGGTCTGGTAGTGTTTGTGGAAAATCGGCTTCGCATCCTGCAGCGGGTTGAAAGCGAAGAAAACGCCCAACGCGTAGATCGCGGTGACCGCAGAGAGTGCGAGCATCGCTTTCTGCTGCAGGCGCATCGCGCCAAGGCAGGCCAGCGCGCCGATAGCCAGAGTGATGATTTCAACCCGGGCATTTTTCACTCCCCCTTTAAGGGCGATAAACAGCGCGATATAGGCAACCGCAAAAATCGCCACCCGCAGCGGCGTCAGTTTCAGCGGGTTTCTGACTAATGCGATAACCGCCAGAATATTAAACACCAGCCCGAGACCCAGCATCAGGCGCACGGCGGGCACTTTATCGAGCAGCAGGTACTTGCCAACACTGGCAGGAATCGGAAGCAGAGTCCATGCCGCCATGACCGCCACGCACAGCGCTGGAATCAAAAACCTGTCCAGCGGTTTGAGCGACAGCGAAAAGCGCGCCTTTTTATAATCGGTGAAGAACAGCACCAGCACGGGCAGAATGGTCGCCCAGGTTGAGAACTGGCAAATGTTATTGTTCTCAGTCCAGGCCAGCAGGTCGTAATGCCGGTCAAACCACAGCGACGGGAAAAGCAGCGTTTCCAGCATCGGCCATGAAAGGACACTGCCGCCGTTTTCGCTCCTGACGCCGGGGTAAACAGTGTCTTTCATTAGCCCGATATAGTCGTGAAAATAGAGGTACACCACCACCACGGCGGCAATACCCGCCACGCCAGCCAGCGCGATATCCCGCAGTTTAAGCGTGCGCAGATCAATCACGTTCCAGATCCACACTACCGCCACCAGCAGCAGCGCGTATGTAAACGGCGGATAGAGATTCCCCACCTGCCAGCAAACTAAAAACCAGAACAGCGCGACGGCGTAAGCCGGCGAGAACTTTATTTTATACAGCGAGTACAGCACCCACGGGAAAAAGGCGAAGGTCGCAGCGTTTACCGTCCACCAGAACTGTACGCTGCCGGTAAAGTAGAAGGCCAGACTCAGTAAGAACGCCGAAGGCTCGTCCGCTCCCATAATCCTGATGATTTTTTGAAAACCAATCAGGAAAAAGGCAAACAGGGAAAAGTAGTAAAACGAGAAGCCATAAGCAGGCGGCAGAACCAGGTAGCCCCACTGGGTGGGTTTGAAAATTAGCCCCCAGTCAAAAATCGGCAGCCCGTAGTTAATCCGCAGATCTTCTTTATAGATGGAAGAGGTATTGACCCGTTCAAAGCCGTTGTTCACCAGCGCCTGGGTTAACGGCGTCTGCACTACCCACTCATCGGAGCGGATTGCGCGCGGTTTGCCAAAATCCGGCTGAACATCCACGCCGATGCCGTTCAGGGCAATACTGTAGGACGAAGGCGACCATGCGTTGCAAACATAAATAACACCCAGCACCAGACAAACCAGCAAATAAAATCGCGGGTTATTTATATTTAGAAATTTCATCAGCGCACCAGAATTGCTGTGTATAAATGAAACAGCAGGCCTGGCGGCCTGCTGTTATGTCCTTATTTATTTTTAAGCGCAAAGGAGCCGCAGCTCAGGTCCAGAGAGAGGTTGGGGTTATAAGCCGGATCGTTAAATAGGATATCGCCGTACAGCGTCTCCATGGATTTAATCTCCTGCTTAAAGCGCTCAATCTTCTCCGGCGCCAGGTCGCTGCCGCGGGTGGCCGATTCATGGTGATAGAGTTCGGCGAAAGGCGTCCACAGATTGTGGTAACCGGCCTGGTGTACACGAATACAGAAATCGATATCGTTAAAGGCCACGGCGAAATCCTTCTCGTTTAGCCCACCCACCTGCTCATAAATCTCTTTACGAATCACCAGACAGGCCGCCGTCACCGCCATGAAGTTCTGGACCAGACTGGCGCGACCAAAATAGCCCGGATCGTTACGGTGAATGCCCAGATGCGCGTGGCCGGCAATACCGCCCAGCCCCAGGATCACGCCCGCATGCTGCACGGTATCGTTCGGGTAGAGCAGTTTCGCCCCCACCGCGCCAATCTCCGGACGCATCGCCTGGCTGACCATCTCATCCAGCCAGTCCGGCGAAATGATTTCGATATCGTTGTTCATCAGGCACAGCAACTCGCCCTTCGCCGCTTTCGCCGCCACGTTGTTAAGACGCGAGAAGTTGAAGTTGCCGTCGTCGCGGATCACCTGAATATTGTCCCGCGTGTTAAGCTCGGCGAAATAATCCAGCGACGCCTGCTCATCGCTGCCGTTATCAACCAGCAGGATCTCGTACTGCTTATAGGTGGTCTTTTCAACGATGCTGTCGATGCACTGCTGCACCAGCGATTTGGCATTACGCGTCGGGATAATAATGCTGACCAGCGGACGGTGCGCCGGTAAGTCGTATTTCACCCGCAGCATCAGCATGCCGGGTTTCGCCTCTTCCACGTGCGCCGGAATGTTGTTACGCGCCAGATACTCTTCCACAGCGCGAATTCCTGCCAGGAAAGCATACGGTTTTTGATCGCCACCGGAGGCGGTGCTGCCCGGAATAATGCGCCAGTGATAGAGGATTTCCGGAATATGCACAATCTGGCCGTCGGTGACGTGATCCAGGCAGCGCAGCACCAGATCGTAATCCTGGCTTCCCTCCAGCCCCGGCCGGAAACCGCCAATCTTATCGATAATGGTTTTTCTGAACACGCCCAGGTGCGAGAACATATTTTGCGACAGGAACAGGTCGCGGTTCCAGTCCGCCTTGAAGTATGGATCGCAGCGGACGTTGCCCGCCGAAATTTTATCTTCATCGGAATAGATAAGCTGCACGCCAGGGTGGTTGTTAATGGCTTCGACTACTTTATAGAGCGCGTGCGGCGGCAGTAAATCATCCTGGTCCATCAGGGCGATAAACTCCCCTGTCGCCAGCTCAATAGCGGAGTTGCTGGCGTTCGAGATATGTCCGTTTTGCTCACGGAAGACCACTTTGATGCGCGCGTCGCGGGCCGCGTACTCTTTCAGCGCCTGTACCGTATCGGCATCGGTTGAGGCATCGTCGGCGATACACAGCTCCCAGCGGGCATAAATCTGGTTGCGCACGGAATCAATCGCTTCACGCAGGTACCCCACCGGCGCGTTATAGCACGGCATCACAATGCTGATGGTCGGCAGCTGCTCAAACGACGCCTGATGGGCGGTAAACTCAGCGAGCTTCGCGGCGTCGACGCTTTCACAGCGGGCAATCCACTGCTGGTAGTCAAACGGCAGCGGCGCATCCGGCGCGGCGACCACCGGGTTCATTTCACGTCTGAGTTTGCTGGTAAAGCCCGCGTAGCCATAGGTGCGATACCGCTGATACAGCCAGACGGCCAGCGGTTTATAGCCACCTAACTGATTCTTTTTATGGGTAACGAGATGGTTAACTTTCTGCGCATGGGTATTCAGCTGCGCGGTTTTTGCCCTGCCGCGACGATAAAGCGCCAGCGCCACGCGTTTTGAGAAACGCAGCGGTTTGGTCACCTTCCAGCTGATGGAGTTCTGCATCAGCGCCTTTTCCGCCAGGGTACGAACGTGTTCCGCCTGGCTATGGGCATGTTGCGCCTGAGCCTCAGCGCATTGCGCCTGAGCTTCGGCGATAGCGCCATTCAGGGTGGTGATATCGTTGCCCTGAGTGTCCAGCGTCGCCTGTAGTGTCTCGATATGTTTCTGCTGCGCCTCAATCTCGTTCTGCTGGGCTTCGATCTGGCTCTGCTGCGCGGCGAGTAAACCCTGCTGCGCTTTGGCGCTCTCCTGGTGAGCGTCGAAGTTGACACGCTGCGCATCAATTTGCGCGGTCAGGTTATCGGCATGTACCTTCGTGGCCTGCAGCTCATTGCTGAGGATAGTCACCTGCTGGCGCAGGGCGGTCACGCTGGCGCGGTAGTTCACCGTTGAACTCAGAGCGACATCGAGCAGCGCCTGGAAATCATCGCCCCCTCCGGCAGCGGAGGAGAAACGCGCCTCTTCCTCGGCCCAGCGTCTGAAGGTGTCTTCAGGCAGTTCAGGCCATACGGAGTGCAACACCTGCGACGCCAGGTCAAAAAATGTCGGCGCGTTTACCGCAGGGGATTGCTCGTAGGATTTAATACGGAACAGGGAGTGGAACACCCCGCGCCAGGCGATAAAGCCCAGCTCGCTGGTCTGGCCATCATCCCACTCCTGGTCAAAGACGGTATATTCGCCCTGCTCGTTTTTAATGATGTTGAAGGGCAGCGCGTCAAAATAGCTATTGCCGATCCGGCTGTCATGAGGCGCGATAGCGTCGTCATCGGTGGGCGAGACAATCCGCAGCCAGGTTTTGAAAACCTCCGCCAGGCCGTCCACCGTCCAGTCGCGGCGGTTAACAACGCGCACGATTTCACGCCACAGGCTTTCACCGTAGTGGAAGCTCTCGCGGGAGGCGGCTTCGCTCTCCGTAACCGAAAGAGTTCGGCCAATAACGTCAATGCGATCGCCGCCGTCCAGGCGGAACAGCGTCTCTTTGTTATTCTCCTGCGCACGGGCGTCGGAGTAGTGCCAGGCCAGAATCGCGGGATCGTATACCGCCGCCTGCTGCGTGCCGGCGACGATCAAAAACGAGTTGCACAGCTCAGGGGCGAGGCCGTTCTGCCACACCACCTGATTAAACTGTTCCAGCGAGAAATGGTAATCCGCTACGCCCTGCACGTCTGCGGCCACGGACTCTACCGCCAGCGAGGAGAGCGCCGAAGCGTAGCGCGTGATCCCCTGCGGCGAGACCACGGTGATCGGTAACTTATATTCCGGCAGCGGAATAAACTCGTCCTGCTGACTGAAACCGGCCTGGGTCAGTTTGTTCAACAGCTCCTGGCGCGTGTAGGTCCGAACAGAGTTTTCCGCGTAGGCGTCGTTCACCCCAACCATCGGCACCGCCAGATGATCTTCATTAGCGCCCGCAAGGTACTTCGCGCCGATTTTGTTTTCGATGGCGACAAACAGACGGCCTGTGTCGTTTAAGCGGCTACGGCACTGACGTAACAGCGCGTCGTCGCCGTCTGCGCCCAGGAACATACCGGCATATTCCAGCACGCCAATCAGCATGACGGCGTCAAACTCGCCTAAATCCGGCAGCGCGTCGCTGGGGGAACAGATAAACGTAACGTTCTCCAGATCGGCGCAACGCTTGCTGGCAATCCGCGCACGGCGAATGCTGCCCTCAACCGAGACCACCGTCGCGCCCGCTTCGCCGAGGAAGCGGCTAATCGCGCCGCAGCCGCAGCCTATCTCCAGTACTCTTTTCCCTTTAAACCACGCCTTGAACGGCTGCAATAAATTGGAGCGGCGGGAAGAGAGGTGGTAGAGCGACGGCCAGTCTTTGATCCAGGGTTTCAGTTCTTCGGAAAAGACGCTGTGATCCTCGGTCTTGTCGAGCGCGGCGAGCAGGTAGTTTTCGGCTTCGTCACCGTCGCTGTACATGAAAGGGGTAACTTCTTCTTTCGTCCAGACCTTGAGCTCCTCGTTCCAGATAAACGAGGACTCATTCAATGTTGTGGTTAAATCATTTTGCATCACAGCTAATCTTCGCCCCTAAATCGACCAGACCGATAAATTCGTTTGTTGTCTCGACAGTAATATGTATCGAATCATAACGACGATCGTGTGGAATAACTGTCCCGCTCGCATCGCAACTGGCAATGCCAACAGAGATAAAGTAATCACCCTGATAGAGCTGCACCGGCATCGCAACCTCGATATCCATCTCCTGCCCCGGCTGGGTGAAGTCGATAACGGCGACATCCTGCAATTCTGTATTGGTGTTATAAATCGTCACGCCATCTTTGGTTTTTACCGCAAAGCCGAAAATGGGCCGGACAATTTTCTGACTGAATTTTACCCTGAATTTTAAGCGAATATCCTGATTGCTTTTCAGGATCACCGGATAATTATCCGCCCCCTGCGAGAGCACAAAATCCAGAATTTCCGCGCATTTGTCGCCCCAGCGATATTCTGACGGATTATAGTTCAGGCGATTTTCGTAGCCTACGCCATCCTGCCACTCCACCCGCTCAGGGGTTTCATCACGAGAAACCTGCAAGCCTTTCACCGCGGCGGCTTTCTCTTCTTTATTGGCCTTGCTGTTTTTGCCAAACAGCAGATCCAGATACTGGTTCACCACGACTTTGGGTTTGTCCTGCGCTATTAACAGGCCATCGTTGAGTAAAATGGCGCGGTCGCAGTGGGTCACTATCTGTTCAGTGGCATGGGAGACAAACAGAATAGACGTGCCGTTCTCTTTGAGTTTTTTGAGACGGTTAAAGCATTTCGCCTGGAATTTGGCGTCGCCCACCGCCAGCGCTTCATCAACGATGAGGATTTCCGGGTCGAGCTGCGCCTGGATTGCAAACGCCAGGCGCACCAGCATGCCGCTGGAGTAGGAGCGCACCGCCGAGTCAATAAAGTGGCCGATATCGGCAAACGCCAGAATATCATCCAGCTTCGCGTCCACCTGCTCTTTACTCAGCCCCAGCAGAGAGGCGTTCAGGTAGACATTTTCCCGACCGGTGAACTCATTATTAAACCCGGCGCCCAGTTCGAGTAACGCCGCAACGCGACCGTTAATCGCCACCGACCCGGTAGTGGGGGTGAGCGTACCGGCAATAATTTGCAGCAGCGTGGATTTGCCGGAACCGTTTTTACCGACCACGCCCAGCGTTTCGCCGCGAGGCAGAACAAAATTAATATCCTGCAGCGCCCAGAATTCATCGCAATGGAGGCGCTCTACGCGCTCGCCGTGCTCTTTTTGTTTCGCGAAGAGGAGCTGTTTCAGCCGCTGAACCGGCTTGTTATACACCTGATAACATTTACTAATGTTATTGACTTCAATCGCATTATTATCAGATGACATCTGCGAATCCTTTTCTTGTTTTCTGGAACCAGATATAGCTCAGCCACAGGCACACAAGCGATGCCGCGGTGTAAATCATTAACCCTTTAAAGTCCGGTATGCCGCCCCAGATAATCACCTTACGTGACTCTTCAATAATAAAAGTCAGCGGGTTGAGCATCACAATATGCTGAAATTCCGGCGGCAGCGCGGAGAGCGGGTAAAATACCGGCGCGAGAAACAGCAACAGTGTGCTAACAATGCCGATAATCTGCCCGATATCACGCATATAAACGCCCAGCGCGGATAAAAACCACGAGGCGGAAACGGTGAATATTATCAACGGCAGGAAGATCAAAGGCGCCAGCACAATGGTCCAGTGCGGAATACCATTAAAAATGGTAAAGGCAAGAATCAGGACCAGGAAGCTGATGATGGTGTGAAAAAGCACAGAAAGCAGCATGACCACCGGAAGAATTTCCAGCGGGAAGATGACTTTTTTGACATAGTTGGCGTGCTGTAAAATCAGGCCCGGCGCGCGCATCAGGTTTTCTGCGAGAAAACCGTGAATAATCATACCGACGAACAGTATCAACGCGAACTGGGTTTTTGGCTCGTCTGCGGTGCCCTGCCCCCACCGTGCTTTAAACACCACGGAAAAGACGAAGGTGTACACCGTCAGCATAAAAATGGGGTTAATTAACGACCAGAATATCCCGATAAATGAGCCTTTATAACGGCTTACGATATCGCGTTTGCTCATTTCGAAAATGATATTCTTATTTCTGTAAAGACAGCGAATTAATGACCATAGTGATGAACTATGATGTTCATTTTGCAGCACTCTAATACCTCATTGCAATTTTTTTGCTGGTGGATCAGATCTTTTTAAAAAGAACAGCAATAATAAATGCCAGCGTACCGAAAACAGTTTGTCGATAAAGTTTAATTTTGTTAAATTTCATCACCCGGGTGACAAAACCTGCCGTGCGCGCTTCCATAAAATTATCAAGCACCCACCGACTCTCTTTAGACAAAGGTAACTGCATCGCGTTTAGCGCATCAAGATTACTCTGGATCCAGCCGCGAAAATGGCCATCAAACAACCCATTGATTCTACGCAGGCGCGCGCGCCAGCCGAGATTTGAACCGATGATATTGTTGGTATGCTGGCGATATTTAATCGTGGGGATCTCATCATAAATGATCGCGCCATTACAGCCGGAAATTAAAATATAGATCCACCAGTCATGGGAGATAATTTTATGCCCGCGCGGAGTCAGGTTGATGATATTACGGGCCGCGCGGTTAAACATCATGGTATTGCCACCGGCAATACTTTGGATCAGCGCATTGCGAAACGATGGCGCTTTCTGAAACAGCGGTGAATAGCCGATGCACTCGTCACAGTCATTGACCAGCATGGTCCTGCCGCAGTGCAGCGCCGGGCCATCGGGGTTCTCTTTTTCCAGGTCGGCAAGTTTCGCCATTGCCCGCGCCAGCTTATCCGGCAGCCACTCATCGTCCTGATCGCTAAACGCGTAATAGTCAAACCCATCGCCGCAGACATCGAGCAATGACAGAAAATTCCAGGCAAATCCTTTGCCTGGTCCTTTAACGATATGCAGTTTGTTCTGCCCTAACCGCGTCTGATACTCCTTGAGGATCGCCAGGGTATCATCGGTTGAGCCATCATCTGATGCAAAAATTTCCCAGTCCTGCCAGGACTGGGAAATGATGGAATCAAGTTGCTTACGAAGGAATTTGCTGCCATTAAAAGTACAAATTAGAACAGCTATCTTTTTATGAGATGTCATAGGATTAGCGATACAGATCGGCTTTAGTCAGCGGCAGCCCTTGCTCATCTTTGGCGGAAAGCACAATTGACTCAACCGCTGGCCATTCGATAGCGATATCCGCATCGTTCCAGATAATGCTGCGCTCTGATTGCGGCGCATAGAAATTGGTCGCTTTATAGAGGAACTGCGCCGTATCGCTGAGGGTTAAAAAGCCGTGCGCAAATCCTTCCGGGATCCACAGCTGACGTTTGTTTTCCGCGCTCAGCACCACGCCAACCCATTTGCCAAAGGTGGCTGAGTTCTCGCGGATGTCCACCGCCACGTCAAACACTTCCCCTTCAACGCAGCGCACCAGTTTGCCCTGGGCATGGGGATCGAGCTGATAGTGCAGACCACGCAGCACGCCTTTTTGCGACTGGGAATGGTTGTCCTGCACGAATTCGACTTTGCGACCTACCGCTTCATCAAAGATCTTCTGGTTAAAGCTTTCAAAGAAAAACCCACGTGCGTCACCAAAAACTCTCGGTTCAAAAATAAAGACTTCTGGAATAGCTGTATTAATTACATTCATTAGTCACATCTCTACATTACTTACCAAGCATTTCAGTAACGGCGCGTTTCACGCCGACTTGCCAGTCAGGCAGCACAACCGCAAATGCGGACTGGAATTTTTGATTGGACAGGCGCGAGTTATGCGGACGTTTGGCCGGCGTCGGGTAGGCGGAGGTATCCACCCCTTTTACCTCACGAATAGCCAGCGTCTCACCAAGCTCTTCGGCAACGGAAAACACGTACTGCGCATAGTCATACCAGGTGGTTTCGCCGCTGGCGACCAGATGGTAAGTGCCAAACAGCGAGGCGTTTTGTGCGGCAGTGCGAATGGCGATAGCCGTGCAGTCGGCCAGCAGTTCTGCGCCGGTCGGCGCGCCGTGCTGGTCGTTGATGATTGACAGCTGCTCTTTCTCTTTCGCCAGACGCAGCATGGTCTTCGCGAAGTTCGCGCCGCGGGTGGCATAGACCCAGCTGGTGCGGAAAATAAAGTGGCGCGGGTTATGGGCGGCAACCGCTTTTTCACCGGCAAGCTTAGTCTCGCCGTAAACGTTGAGCGGGCCGGTTTGTTCATCTTCCTGACGGAAATGGTCGCCTTCGCCGTTGAACACGTAATCGGTGGAGTAATGCACCAGCATAGCGCCGATTTGCGCCGTCTCTCTGGCAATGACCTCAACGCTATCGGCGTTAAGCAGCTGCGACAGTTCACGCTCGCTTTCCGCTTTGTCGACCGCCGTGTGCGCGGCGGCATTGACCACAACGTCAGGCTTAACGCTGCGGATCGTCTCGGCAATCCCTTCGGGCTTCGTCAGATCGCCGCACAGTGCTTCGTCGAAATAATCAACAGCCACCACGTCGCCAAGCGTGGAGAGCGAGCGCTGCAGTTCCCAGCCAACCTGACCGTTTTTACCAATTAATAAAATCTTCATACTTTTCCCGTTACGCCGCGTTACGCTTTTTCGCTAATCAGCATTTGCAAATAGCGGCCATAGTCGGTTTTCGACAGCTTTTTCACCTGTTCCGCCACCTGGTCATGATTCAGCCAGCCTTTACGGAAAGCGATCTCTTCCAGACAGGCCACCTTCATACCCTGGCGCTTTTCAATGGTGTGGATAAACTGCGACGCTTCAACGAGGCTGTCATGGGTACCGGTATCAAGCCAGGCAAACCCACGGCCCAGCAGTTCAACCTGCAGTTCGCCGCGATCCAGATACATCTGGTTAAGGGTAGTGATTTCCAGCTCGCCGCGGGCCGACGGTTTAACCTGTTTGGCCATTTCAACAACGTTGCTGTCGTAGAAATAGAGGCCGGTGACCGCCCAGTTGGACTTCGGCTTCAGCGGCTTCTCTTCAATAGAGAGCGCCGTGTAGTTTTCATCAAACTCCACCACGCCGAAACGTTCCGGGTCCTGAACCTGATAGCCAAAGACCATCGCCCCTTTCGTCAGCTGCGCGGCGGTTTCCAGTTTTTTACCAAAGCTCTGGCCGAAGTAGATGTTGTCGCCCAGCACCAGCGCGCACGGCTCATTATTAATGAACTCTTCGCCGATGATAAAAGCCTGTGCAAGGCCGTCCGGGGAGGGCTGAACTTCATAGCTCAGGCGAATACCGAACTGGGAACCGTTACCCAGCAGGCGTTGGAACGCAGCGAGATCTTCCGGCGTCGTGATAATTAAAATGTCACGAATGCCCGCTAGCATCAGTACAGAAATGGGATAAAAAATCATCGGCTTGTCATAAACAGGCAGAAGCTGTTTCGACACGCCTTGAGTAATAGGATAAAGACGGGTGCCGGAACCGCCCGCTAACACGATGCCTTTCATCATTATTTCCTTTATTTATTCTGCCAGACCCAGACGTTCGCCTGCATACGAGCCATCCATCACGCGCTGCCACCACGCCTGATTGTTGAGATACCACTCCACGGTTTTCTTGATGCCGGATTCGAACGTCTCCTGCGGCACCCAGCCTAGTTCGTCTTTGATCTTGCTGGCGTCAATGGCATAGCGCAGATCGTGGCCCGGACGGTCGGTGACATAGGTGATGAGCTGCGTAAAGCTGCTGATACCTGCTGGCTTGTCCGCGATCAGCTCGTCGAGAATGGCGCAGATGGTTTTCACCACCTCAATATTTTTACGCTCGTTATGGCCGCCGATGTTATAGGTTTCCCCCGCTACGCCTTCGGTGACCACTTTGTACAGCGCACGCGCGTGATCTTCGACGAAGAGCCAGTCACGAATCTGCTCGCCGTTGCCATACACCGGCAGCGGTTTACCGGCCAGCGCATTGAGGATCATCAGCGGAATCAGTTTTTCGGGGAAATGGTAAGGGCCGTAGTTGTTCGAACAGTTGGTGACAAGGGTCGGCAGACCGTATGTCCGACGCCATGCGCGCACCAGGTGATCGCTGGAGGCTTTCGAAGAGGAGTAAGGGCTGCTGGGAGAGTACGGCGTTGTTTCGGTGAACAGCGGCAGCGGCGAACCGGCGGGCACCTCATCAGGATGCGGCAGGTCGCCATAGACTTCATCGGTAGAGATATGGTGGAAGCGGAAGGCAGCTTTACGCGACTCATCCAGCTGCATCCAGTACTTACGCGCGGCTTCAAGCAGCACGTAAGTGCCGACAATATTGGTCTCAATAAAGGCAGCCGGACCAGTAATTGAACGATCGACATGGCTTTCAGCCGCAAGGTGCATCACGGCATCAGGCTGATGTTCAGCAAAAATGCGCGCCATGGCTTCACCGTCACAAATATCCGCCCGTTCGAAAACGTAACGCGCGCTGTTTTCAATTTCAGCCAGAGACTCAAGGTTGCCCGCGTAGGTCAATTTATCGACGTTAACGACGCTATCGGGGGTGTTATTAATAATGTGACGAACAACGGCAGATCCAATAAACCCTGCCCCACCTGTTACCAGTATTTTCACGTGATCTTCCATTTTTGCTTATGCAAGTTTTAACTACCGCACCGGCAGGCGAGAGAACGCCAGGGTATGCTACCGCCCCTGGCTCAAAAGCTACCAGTGTACTGTGTGCAACTACCGACAATTGAGAGAAATATATATCAGGCAGCGTCGTTAAACCGTCTCGCCTGGCACAAAATGCTAAAATTCTATTGTCCGCTTAAACGGCAATAGTGACAAGGAAAAAACTCATTGTAGTGAGGAAATTCCTAATCTGCTGTTTTTTATTATGCGTTGATTTAACAGCAAAAATATAAAAAAAGCAGTGAGAATGTTCTGAAGCACTATGTCTCCGGTCACCACTCTCAACTGCTTTATGAACAAAATCTAGTCGCGTTATTTCAGCCCCTTATTGGGTCAGCAACTTTTTGATGCTTTCGCGGAATTTTTGCCCTTCTTTCAGGTTACGCAGGCCGTAATTGACGAACGCCTGCATATAGCCCATTTTTTACCGCAGTCATAGCTGTCGCCGGTCATCAGCATGGCGTCCACGGACTCACGCGAGGCAAGCTGCGCGATGGCGTCGGTCAGCTGGATACGGCCCCAGGCGCCCGGCTCGGTTTTTTCCAGCTCGGCCCAGATTTCCGCAGAGAGCACATAGCGGCCAACGGCCATCAGGTCTGAATCGAGGGTCTGCGGCTGATCCGGTTTTTCAATGAACTGCACGATGCGGCTGACCTTGCCTTCGCTATCCAGCGGCTCTTTCGTCTGAATAACCGAGTACTCGGAGAGATCGCCTTTCATCCGTTTTGCCAGCACCTGGCTGCGGCCAGTCTCTTTGAAGCGGGCAACCATCGCCGCCAGATTGTAGCGCAGCGGGTCGGCAGAAGCGTTATCCAGAATGATATCCGGCAGCACAACCACAAATGGGTTATCGCCAACAACAGGACGGGCGCAAAGGATAGAGTGGCCCAGACCCAGCGGCTGTGCCTGACGCACGTTCATAATGGTGACGCCCGGCGGGCAGATAGACTGCACTTCCGCCAGCAGCTGACGTTTAACGCGCTGTTCCAGCAACGCTTCCAGCTCATAGGAAGTATCGAAGTGGTTTTCAACCGCGTTCTTGGAGGAGTGGGTGACGAGGACGATTTCTTTGATCCCTGCAGCAACGATCTCGTCGACGATGTATTGAATCATCGGTTTGTCGACGATAGGCAGCATCTCCTTAGGAATGGCCTTGGTGGCGGGGAGCATATGCATCCCTAAACCGGCTACCGGAATAACTGCTTTCAAATTAATCATTATCTATTCCACCTGTAAATGATTGATAAATTATAGACCTTCAACTTCTTTTCGCCAGTTTGTTTATGACAAGTCACAGGGAAAGATGTTACGCCGATCGTTGAAAAATTGCTGTAGATGTAATCCCAACCCCTAAATGAAGTCACCAGGATTTCTCGTAAAAACACCGTTACCGTTTCGCAGGAAGACGGAAGTTGAGATTCTCAGCGTTAACAATCTGATGATCGATGCGGTCGATGTCGATGGAACTTTGACCTTTTTCATTCACGGCTTTTATATTAGCCAGCGACAGCAGCGTATCGTTACGGGCCATAAAACGGCCGCGCACATCTTTACGCAGATCGAAATTAAGCTTTAAAGCCGGGCCGATCGCCGCTTCCTGCATCACGTTGATGTTACGCAGGAATAGGTGCTGGGGCTTATTATGCAGTTCAAGACTGGCGCGCTTGAGATCCAGCCGGGTGATGGCGACAAAGGAGGTGGCGTTGCCGGAGGAGATCTGAATACCGCGCAGCTTATATTGGCTCTGGCGATTATCCAGGCTGATATTGTTCAGCTTAAAGTTTTGCGGAATGGACAAATAATCGCCTTTAATAACGCCATAACCTATTAGCATCCCTGCACTATTGACCATGCTCACATTATCAATCACAAAATTGTCGCAGCCGTAAATTGCTACCGTCGCGTTATCAATTCCCGCTTTCTTGCTGTAGTCCGGGGTTATATTCTCCGCTTTGACGTTGCGAATAATAAAATGCTTCCCGTTCTCAACATGGACCAGTTGCCGACAATGGCTACCGGTGATATTGGCGACCACGAAATTCTTTACCGATTGCGCTTCGGGATAGCTGTTATCGTAGGTGCTCCCCGCCAGCCCAATGCCGATTCCCCAGTTGATCTTGCCGTTGGTACAGTCAATATGGTCGATCACGTGGTCGGAGATTAAGATATCCTGGTCATTGATGGCGACGTTCCACTCAATGGCGTCGCCCTGCAGATAGCTAAAGCGGCTGTTGGTAATGCGCGCGCCGATGATCTGGTTGTGAAACCCCTGGCGCAGAATGCCGTAGTTCGCTTTGCTGACGGTAATGTCATCGATGGTGAGATTGCGCATGACCCGCTTCTCTTTCCCGCCGATATAAATTTGCGTGACCGGCGCGTAGCCGCTCATGCTCACCCCTTTGATCACACAGTCGGAGCCGCGGACGTCCAGGGTCAGGTTATAGAGGCTGCCGCCCTTCTCGCCGATAACTTTGCAGCCGTCCTGCAACACCAGCCTGCCGCGACCGTTGCTTTTGATACTGCCGCGCACCAGCAGCGTTTTGCCCGGCGGGATAAAAATCCCGGTATTGACGTTGTCGCATACCACGTCCGCGGGGATCTCTACCGTCTGCGCCTCGCTAAAGGCCTGCTTTAGCGCCGCTGGCCAGTCGGTGGTTTTGTAGCGGCGGATGTCCACCGTCCCGGCGCGCGCGAGTTTGACGGGCCATAGCGGCAGGGTCGCCAGCGCGGCGCTGGCGGTCAGAAAACGGCGACGGTTAAGCGCGAGCGGCGTTGTTCTCTCGGTCATGGTTCCTCCGGATTAGAGCGCCTGGAGCAGCGTAGCGAGGTGCTGATTAATACGCTGCTGGTTAAATTCAGTTTCCACTTTCTGGCGCGCCTGGGCGATGACCGGCGTCAGCTCCTGTGGCTGCATGGCGCTAAAGGCGGCAAGCTGATCGGCCAGCGCGGCGGCGTCGTTTTCCGGCACCAGCCAGCCGGAATGCCCGGCATCCACCAGTTCAGGAATGCCGCTGTGAAGGGTAGAGATAACCGGAATGCCTACCGCCATCGCCTCCATTAACGCGACCGGAATTCCTTCCATATCGCCGTCCGCGCCGGTCACCGAGGGCAGCAAAAAGAGATCGGCCTCATCCAGCATCGCTTTCACCTCATGGCTCGGCTTAAAGCCCGGCATGTCGATAAAGGCTTCCAGCTGATACTGCTCGATAAGGGTGCGCAGACGCCGCTCCCAGGGGCCGATGCCGAGAATACGGTAGCGGAAGGGGACGCCGCGCGCTTTAAGCAGGCGGCAGGCTTCGATGGCGACATGCAGCCCCTTTTTCTCGGTCAGACGGGCCACCGAAATGATCTCCAGCGGCGAGCCGGGGGCGCGCACCGGGCGCAGGCTAAAGCGCGCCATATCGACCCCCATACGTGAGACGGCGATCTTTTCTGTCGGGCAACCCATGGTGCGCAACCGGCTGGCCCACAGTTCGCTAATGGGTAGCATCAGATCGCCGCGGCGAAAGAGCTGCTGATATTCGGGGGTATAGTGGTCCAGCACCGCCCGGCTCGATACATCGATGCCGTGAAACACGGTGGCGATTTTACCTTCCAGCATCCCCAGCTCGCGCAGCTTGGCCGCGGTTACGCCCGCCGGGCCGAAATGGGCGATAAAGACATCGGCGCGAAAAACCCGCGGCGCCAGGCCGCAAATAGCGGGCAGAATCAGGTTACGCGCCTCATCGCCGTAGCGCGCCAGGTTCATCGCTTTCCAGGTGGCGGCGCGGCCTGCGCCACGCAAAATCGCCCTGCCGCGATAGCCCAGTTTTGCCAGCTTGCCGTTCGGCTCATCCAGCAGCCAGTGGGTCTTTTCCGCCAGCCGGTACTCTGTCCAGGCGCTGTGGGTGTTGTTTAAATCGCCTTTTTGCAGCGCGACGATTTCGACCTCAAAGCCCATATTGATAAAGGCGACAATCTGGTTAAGCACAAACGTCTCGGAAGAGAGCGGAAATTTCAGCAGGAAAAAGCTGACTTTCATTTTCCCTCCCGTACGCGATCCAGTACCGATTTCACCATTACCTGCCCTTTCTCGCGCTCTGCGGCGACCGCTGTCGCCAGGCGGGCGTTAAGCGCAGGGAGCTGGCCCAGGGTATCCGCGGCCATTGCCGCCAGCGAGCCGTCCAGCAGGTGGCGAATATCCACCGCCATCTCCGGCATCCCGAGCTGCTGCATAATCCCGGCGGATTTGTGCTCATAGTTAATGGCGATGGCAGGCGTGCCGAAGTTCATCGAGATAATGGCCGAGTGCAGGCGGGTGCCGACGGTCAGGTCACAGGCGGCGAGGATTTTGCCCATCTCCAGATCGTTGAGTTCGTCCATCACCACATGGTAGCGGGACGGGTCGCTGATATGCTGGCGCAGGTTCAGCGCCACCATACGGTCGTCTTTGTTGTAGCTGTCGATACCGGTACAGGTGGAGAGGGCTATCACCTGCCAGCCCGCGTCAATAATGCGGTTGACCACCCCGGCGAAGGCTTTTTCATAGGCCTGCTGGGTGGTGTTCAACCGCTTATCGAACGGCGCAAGTTCGCGCAGGGTGATGGCGACGGTCTTCTGTTTCGCCGCCACATCCAGCCAGTGGCGTACGGCGTAGCTGGGGGTGAAGTGGCTGTCGTCTTCCACCAGCCAGGCGGTATCAATGCCCTGCTCTACTTTCGCAGTGGTGATGTCGCTCTGTTTCATCAGGTTAAGGCTGACGCTTTCGCGCAGGATCAGCGCATCGCAGTGGCCGAAGACGTAGTTCGCCAACTGGTTAAACTGCGGGTCCTGGAAGGGGCCGACGCTGTGTCCCACCATATAGAGCGGCTTTTTCGCCATAAAAGTGCACAGGGCATGTTCAAACTGCGGCACGCCGTAGAGGTCAACGAAAAACGAACCGCCAACCTGGATGATGGCGTCATAGCCCGACAGCAGGCGGACGAAATCGGTAAAGCCCTGCGCGATGGCGATATTGCGCAGTTTGCCGCTGTCGGTCACGCGTGAGAGCAGTACCTGATGCTGGTAGCGACGGCGCAGCACCTTTTTTACCCGCCCCATCAGCCCGGCGGCGTTGTTGTGGGCTTTCATCTGGCTGTAAAGGGGGTCGCCCATCACCGGACGGTTCAGCAGCCAGGAGGAGCTTACCGGGTAGCGGCTCATCACATCCACTTCCGCCTGGGGTTCGATGCGCGCAATAGCGTCAAGCAGACCACGCAGGATGGCGCTATCGCCACGGTTGCCGCAGGTGTGGTTGCCTAAAATTAATAATTTCATAACTGACCTCTTAAAAAAGTAAACTCACCCTGCCCGCATTAGCGTTTTCATTTTTTCACTGCGGCAAAACTGACGTTTCATCTCCACCACCAGCGCATTGCGCGACAGGATAATCATCACCGCGAAGGCCAGCGCGCCGGCCAGCACCTGCACGATAAGCAGCGTGGCGGTGGGCAGACGGCTATCCAGCGCCAGTCCAAGCCCGTAGCTGACCGCAAGCGTCGGCAATGAGAGATAAAACGGCAGCCACAGGCTCAGCATGTACTGACGGTAGCTGGAGCCGAGAACCGGCTTAATCATCACGAAGTAGCTCAGAACGGTGTTGATAATCTGCACCAGCAGGAAGCCCAGCGTGACGCCGATGGCCCCCGCCAGGTGGCCGCCGATAATGATGGCCGGAATAAAGAGAAAGGTTTTAAAGACGTTGAATTTGAAACTGATATCGACCCGTGCTTTCGCCATCAGCAGCGAACCGATAGGGTTGCCGACCGAACGCAGCAGGCCAACGATGCACAGCAGTTGCAGGATGGGCACGATGCTGTTCCACTTCTCGCCGAACACCAGCGGCACAAAATTGTTCGCCACCACCAGCAGCCCCAGCAGAATAGGAAAGTTAATAATTCCCACAATCGAAAGCAGCTTGTAGAAGTTCAGGCGCAGCTTCGCCGTGTCGTCCTGAATTTTGGCGAACGCCGGGAACAGCACGCGCGTGATAATCGGATTGAGCTTCATGGGCGGCACAACCGCCACGTTGTAGGCCAGGTTATAGCCCCCGGCGACGCTTGCGCCGAGAATGCGCGCCAGTACCAGCGTGGAGAGGTTGGTATTGATGTAGTTGATAATGCTGTCTGCCGTCAGCCATGCGCCGAACTTAAGGTTGGCGCTGACGGACGCCAGCGAGAAGTGCAGGCCGGGGCGATAGATTTTGCGGCCAAAGTAGCCGAACAGCAGCGTGCGGACGGTGCTGTTGACCAGATAACCGAGAATGGCGGTCATCGCCACCGGCCAGAAGTGGGCGCTGACCACCGTAAAGGTGAAGCCCGCCAGTACCGCGCTGGTCTCAATCATGCCTATTTTGTTGAACTCCAGCTCCTTTTGCATCAGCGCGCGGAACTGCTGGCCGTGCGGGATCACCACAAAAGCCAGCGACAGCGTTTTGATAAGCGGCGACAGGTCCGGGTTATGCAGCACCCCGGCAATCAGGTCGCTGGCGGCGAAAATCGCCGCGCAGACCACCAGCCCTAGCCCGACATTCAGCCAGTAGAGGGTGGTCAGCTCCAGATGGCTAATCTCTTTGCGCTGGATGATGGAGTTGGCGATGCCGAAGTCGGACAGGGTATCCGCCAGGGCGATAATCACCAGCGAAACGGTCAGCAGGCCGAACTGGTGGTTATCGATAATGCGCGCCAGCACCGTCATCTGCACCAGCCCAAGGCCGATGATGATGATGGTCGCCATCGCCGACCATTTGGCGCCGCTGATGGTTTTCTCACGTAAGCTCACGGCTCGCTCCCTAATACGCCGCTTTGTTAACAAAGCCTTTGAAGATGGTCAGAAAAACAATCTTGATATCGAACCAGAGGCTCCATTCGCGGATGTACTCCAGGTCAAACTCAATGCGTTTTTCCATTTTTTCCAGCGTATCTGTCTCGCCGCGCCAGCCGTTAATCTGCGCCCAGCCGGTGATGCCCGGTTTCACTTTGTGGCGCAGCATGTAGCCTTCAATCAGCTGACGGTACTGCTCATTGTGCGCCACCGCGTGCGGGCGTGGCCCGACAATGGACATCCCGCCAGTCAGCACATTAATGAACTGCGGCAGCTCATCAAGGGAGGTGCGGCGCAGGAAGCTGCCCACTTTGGTTACCCGGGGGTCGTTCTGCGTTGCCTGGGTCACCACCTTGTCGTTTTCCATGACCTTCATGGAGCGGAACTTCCACACCATAATCGGCTTCCCGTCCATTCCGTAGCGGGTCTGGCGGAAGATAACCGGGCCGGGAGAGGAGATTTTTACCGCCAGCGAGATAGCCACCAGCACCGGCGAGATCAGCATCAGGATCAGCGACGACAGCACGATATCTTCAAGCCGTTTCAGCACGCGGTTAATGCCCGACAGCGGCGTGTCGTACAGCGGCACCACCGGCACGCCGTTCACCTCTTCAATACGCGAGTGCAGAATATTAAAGGTGAAGACGTCAGGGATAAGGATCACCGAGCAGGTGGTATCCGCCAGCGCGCGCACCAGCGATTTGATGCGTTCGGCGTCGTTCATCGACATCGCGATATAGACGTTATGGATCTTGCCGCTGTGAGCGTCTGCCAGCAGCTGGTCAAAGTTGCCTACCCAGTCATTGCTGACGCCTTCAGGTTTCGCATCGTGGTAAACGCCGACCACTTCAAACCCGAGCCACGGCTCGTTGCGAAAACCGTTAAGCAGCGACTGGCCTGAGGGTAAATCCCCCGCCACCGCGACCCGACGGGTGTTGTAGCCGTGGTTGCGCAGCCAGCCTGCGCCAAAGCGGATAACGCCACGGCAGAGCACCAGCCCCAGGCTGCCCAGCAGATACCAGGCGAAATAGATGCCGAAGGGGTTGCTGATATCGCTACTGAACGCCAGCAGACCCGCGCTAAAGATTAGGCTCAGGGTCCAGTTTTGCAGCAGCAGCACCAGTTCGGTGATAAAGCGCACTCCGCGCCAGGAGCGGTAAAAATCGGTCATACCGCCGATCATCTGGAAAACCACCAGCGTAGTCAGCGCCATCAGCAGATGCTGGTAAAAGAAGGGCAACGCGTTGACCACACAGACGACCCAAAGCCCGCCAAACATAATGGTGATGTCGGAAAAACGCTGCACGATAGAGATCAACGATGCATTCGTTCTGGCCCGGTCGCGCTTTTTTAGATTTGTCATCGTTTTACCTGTTTATAAGTTTCTGGCGTGTTGTCTCCCCACTCCTGCCCTCTCCTTATGGGAGAGGGCCAGGATGAGGGGAAGAACAGCAGAAACGTCGGTTACTGATTCAACAGCGTCAGAATGTCCTGCGTTCGCGCCTCCATCAGCGCCGCGTCGCCGCGTGACTCTACGTTAAGGCGCACCACCGGCTCGGTGTTTGAGGAGCGCAAATTGAAACGCCAGTCGGGGAACGCAAGGCTGATACCGTCAGTGCGGTCCACGCTCAGGGCGTTGCGGGAAAACTGGGCTTCGACACGGGCGATTGCCGCCGCGGGTTCGGCAAGCTTGAGGTTGATCTCGCCGCTTGCCGGGAAGGCCGCCATCCGATCGCGCACCAGTTCCGCCAGCGTTTTGCCTTTCAGGCACAGCAGTTCAGCCACCAGCAGCCAGGGGATCATGCCGCTGTCGCAGTAGGCAAAATCACGGAAATAGTGGTGGGCGCTCATCTCGCCGCCGTAGATGGCGTCCTCTTCACGCATCCGCTCTTTGATAAAGGCATGGCCGGTTTTGGACATGACCGGTTCGCCGCCGGCGCGGGTGACGACATCCACCGTGTTCCAGGAGAGGCGCGGGTCGTGAATGATCTTCGCACCGGGGTGTTTTTCGAGGAACGCCTGCGCCAGCAGCCCGACAATGTAGTAACCCTCGATAAACTGCCCGTCGCCGTCAAACAGGAAGCAGCGGTCAAAATCGCCGTCAAAGGCAATGCCCATATCGGCGCGGTGTTCGATAACCGCGTTGCGGGTGTCGTCGCGGCACTCCGGCAGCAGCGGGTTAGGAATACCGTTAGGGAAGTTGCCGTCCGGGGTGTTGTGGACTTTGATAAACTCAACCGGCACGCCCTGCGCCTTAAAGCGCGCCTCGATGGCGTCCACCACCGGGCCTGCCGCGCCGTTACCGGAATTGACCACCAGCCTGAGAGGCGTAAGGTTTGCGGTATCGATATAGCTCAGCAGGTGGTCAATGTAAGCATCGCGCAGGTTGATCTGCTGGTAGCTGCCGCGCTTTTGCGCATTGACCGGCGGGAAGTCGTTAGCCTCCGCCAGGCGCTGTACATCGCGCAGGCCGGTGTCGCCGCTGATGGGGCGCGCGCCCTTGCGCACCAGCTTCATGCCGTTATAGTCCATCGGGTTGTGGCTGGCGGTCACTTCTATGCCGCCGTCTACGCCCAGATGAAAGGTGGCGAAGTAGATCTCTTCGGTGCCGGAAAGCCCGATATCCAGCACGTCCACCCCCGCATCCTGTAACCCTTTTGCCAGCGCCAGCTTTAACGCTTCGCTGGTCAGGCGGACATCGCCGCCCAGTACGATGGTTTTGGGTTTTAAATATTCGCCGTACGCGCGGCCAATTCTCCAGGCAATCTCTTCATTCAGCTCTTCGCCCAGCTTGCCGCGAATATCGTAGGCTTTAAAACAGGTTAATTTTGTCATCTTTTTACCCTTTTTCAGGCAACAGTTAGCCCTCTCCCGACAGGAGAAAATTCATGCTTAATTAATCAGGCGTTATACGCGGCCGTAGCGGTCCTCAAACCGCACCACATCATCTTCTTCCAGGTACGAACCGGAGCGCACCTCAATCAGGTCGAGCGGGATCTTGCCGGGGTTCTCCAGGCAGTGACGCGCGCCGAGCGGGATGTAGACCGACTCGTTTTCGCCCAGTAGCTTCACCTCGTCATTGATGGTGACTTTGGCGGTGCCCGCTACCACCACCCAGTGTTCAGCCCGGTGGTGGTGCATCTGCACCGACAGCCCTTCGCCGGGCTTAACGGTGATACGCTTAACCTGATAACGATCGCCCGCGTCGATGGAGTCATATTTGCCCCACGGGCGGTACACTTCGCGGTGAATATGGTGCTCATGGCGGCCATCGGCTTTGATCTGCTCCACCACCTTTTTGACATCCTGAACGTGGTTGCGATCGGCAATCAGCACCGCGTCTTTGGTCTGTACCACTACCAGGTCTTTCACCCCGACGGTCGTCACCAGCCCCGATTCGGCGTAAACAAAGCTGTTTTCCGTCTCATGGGTGATAACGTCGCCGTGATGGACGTTGCCTTCCGGGGTATGGGCGCTGATCTCCCACAGGGAAGACCAGGAGCCGACATCGCTCCAGCCCGCGTCCATCGGGACAACGACCGCGTCGGCGGTCTTTTCCATCACCGCGTAGTCGATAGATTCGTCGGGACAGGCAAGGAACGCCTCTTCATTAACGCGGATAAAGTCGAGATCCGGGTCGGTGGCGCTCATGGCCTGTTCGCAGGCGGCATAGATATCCGGGCGGAATTTTTGCAGCTCTTCCAGATAGCGGCCGGCGCGGAACAGAAACATGCCGCTGTTCCAGTAGTACTCGCCGCTTGCCACGTAGGCCTGCGCAGTCTCTACGTTGGGTTTCTCCACAAACTGGGCGACGTTAAAGGCGACCGCGTCTTCGCGGCCCTCGCACAACTCGCCGCGGCGGATGTAGCCATAGCCGGTTTCGGGCAGGTCCGGCACGATGCCAAAGGTCACCAGCTTGCCCTGCTCCGCCCAGGGCAGCGCCTGGCGTACCGAGGAGCGAAACGCCTCTTCATCCTGAATCACATGGTCCGCCGCCAGTACCAGCATCAGCGGGTCCGTTTGCGGGTTGTGGCGTTTTACCGCCATTGCCGCCAGCGCGATGGCGGGCGCGGTGTTACGCCCGGCAGGTTCCAGAATAATGTTCTCGGTCAGCTTATTAAGTTCACGCAGCTGCTCGGCAACGATAAAGCGGTGCTGTTCATTACAGATAACCACCGGGCTTTCGCACTCAACCCCTTCCAGGCGGCAAACGGTGGTCTGCAGCATGGAGAGATCCCCTTTCAGGCATAGAAATTGTTTTGGATAGAGCACGCGCGACAGCGGCCACAGGCGGCTGCCGGAGCCGCCAGCCATCACGACAGGATACAGTTGCGTTTGACTCATGATTTATCCCCATTCCCTTCGTAATTCAGACGTTCGGACGCAGACGTAACGGGCGCTGCGCCAGTCGGATCGCTCCGGGAAATATCAGCCATAAACTGGGTTAACACGCTCTCTTTATCGAGCATGCGTTCGGCATATTCGCGCGCCACCGCATTGTTTTTGGGCATCAGCAGCGCCTGCGCGATGCCTGACGTCAGCGCCGCAACGGACTCCGGCTCGACGCAAACGGCGATGCCCGGCGAGGCAAGGCACAGCTGGCCCAGCTCGGTTGTCGCTTCGGCGGTGATAACGGCATTGCCCCCCGCCGCCAGAATATTGGTCAGTTTCGAAGGCAGAACGGCATCTGCCGCGCCCCGTTTCTGAATAACCAGATGGCAGTCCGCCATCGAAAGCAGCGCTGGCAGGGCGTCATAGGGCTGCAGCGGGAAGAATTTCACATTCTCAAGCCCCAGTTGCCGGGCCTGTTTCTCCAGCCGCGCCTTGCCGCCGCCCTGACCGACAATCACAAACAGCCAGGGCTTATCGCGCAGCTCCGCCGCCGCCGCGATAACATTTTCCAGCCCCTGCTTTTCGCCAATGTTGCCGGAGTAGAGCACGATCTTTTTCTCTTCCGGCAGCCCAAGCTGCGCGCGCAGCGCGGCAACCTTCGCCGCATCGACTTCGCGGAAGCGGGCCACTTCTGACCAGTTAGGGAAGAAAATTAGCCGCTGTGCCGCCACCCCTTTCTCCCGGGCTTTATTGATCATTGAGCGAGAGATAGTGGAAACATTGTCGACGTTGAGCAGGTTGCGGCGCTCAAAGGCGGTAGCCAGTTTTCCTACCATGCCGCCTTTGCCTTTACCGGCCATGCCCAGACCGAGCATGGCGTCTACTTCATAATCCTGAATGTGCACCAGCGTGCGCGCGCCGGTCAGTTTTGCCAGCAGCCGCATACCCGGCGTACAAAACAGGGTTGGCACCACGCCAATGATGCGATCCGGCTTCCAGCGACGCTGGGCCATCAGCGGGAAAAAGCTGCTCACGGCGAAACTGGTGAGATGAATCAGTCGTTTTACCGTTGAGGGCTGCTTCGGCACGTACAGCGGGCAGCGCCAGACGGTAGCGGCGCCCGTTTCCCGACGCCAGCGCCAGGCCGAATAGCCCTCGCCGGTCTGCCATTCGGGGTAGTAAGGCGGCGCGGTGATAACCCGCACGTCGTGCCCCTGCTGCGCCATCCACTCGACCATTTCGCCGGTGTATTTACCGATACCGGTCAGCTCCGGCGAGTAGTTGATGCCGTACACAAGAATTTTCATAAGCCCGGTACTCCCGGCGCGTCGCGGAAGTAGGCGCGGCTGTTTTCGTGCACCAGCGGGTCGGTCAGCAGCGCCTCGGGCGTCACCCAGCGGTAGTCGTCATGCTGCTCCTGCGGCAGCGTCAGGGTCGGCGCGTCCACCCGCAGGCGAAAACCCAGCACAATGTAATGGGTGGTGAAGTCGCTACCGGAGAAGTTGTCGTCATAGAAGTGCTGCCAGACGCCGTAAAACTGGCCTGCCGACATCGGCAGGCGCACGCCCAGTTCAGCCAGCGTCAGGCGTTCAAACGCGGCGGTCAGCGGCTCATCTTTTTGCACCCGGCCGCCGGGTACAAACCAGTACCCCTGTGCCGGACGGTTAGTGCGCTTGCCGAGCAAATACTCGCCGCGGTCGTTCTCAACGATAAGATCGATCGAGACCAGCGGGGTTGAGCGCACTACGGTGGCAAAATCTTCTGGACGTAAAAACATCATTACCCCCGAAACCGTTGCTGGTTTTCGAGAAACCACTGGTAAGTGCTGGCAAGCCCCTGCTCCAGTGAAATTTCGTGATACCAGCCAAGGGCGTGCAGACGGGTGACGTCCAGCAGCTTGCGCGGCGTGCCGTCGGGCTTGGTGGCATCGAAGACCACCCGGCCTTTGTAGCCGACAACCTGAGCGATGGTCTGCGCCAGCTCGCGGATAGTGCAGTCGATACCGGTACCGACGTTAATGTGCGACAGCATCGGCTCGGTGTTCTCCTGCCAGACTTCGCGGTCCAGCTCCATCACATGAATGCTGGCCGCCGCCATATCGTCGACGTGCAGGAACTCGCGCATCGGCGTGCCGCTGCCCCACACCACCACATCCGGCGCGTTGCCCAGCGTCGCCTCATGGAAGCGTCTGAGCAGCGCCGGAATAACATGCGAATTGCTGGGGTGGAAGTTATCGTTCGGCCCGTACAGGTTGGTGGGCATCACCGAGCGATAATCGCGGTTGTACTGACGGTTGTACGATTCGCACAGCTTGATCCCGGCAATTTTGGCAATCGCGTAGGGCTCGTTAGTGGCTTCAAGCGTGCCCTGCAGCAGTTCGCTCTCGGCCATCGGCTGTTTCGCCAGCTTCGGGTAGATACAGGATGAACCAAGGAACAGCAGCTTATTCACGTCGTTGAGGTGCGCGGCGTGAATGATGTTGCTCTCGATCATCATGTTCTCGTAGATGAAATCCGCCGGGTAGGTATTATTGGCGACAATACCGCCCACTTTTGCCGCCGCCAGATAGACCTGATCGATACGTTCGCTGGCGAAGAACGCCTGCACCGCCTGGGCGTCAAGCAGGTTCAGCTCTTCACGGCTGCGCAGTACCAGCTCCACGTCGTCGCGCGACGCAAGCAGGCGGACGATGGCGGACCCCACCATGCCGCGGTGTCCCGCGACAAAGATACGTTTTTTCGTCATGCTCAGGACTCCAGCGCGATGGCCACCTCGTAACCGTGGGCCTTAAGCAACGAGTGTTTTTTCGCCGCTTCGAGATCTTTCGCGACCATTTCAGAGACCATCTCCTGCAGGGTGGTTTCTGGTTTCCAGCCCAGTTTTTCATGCGCTTTGGTCGGGTCGCCCAGCAGGGTTTCCACTTCCGCAGGACGGAAGTAGCGCGGGTCAACGGCAACAATCACATCGCCGGGTTTAACACCCGGGGCGTCATGACCGGTCACCGAGACCACAATGCCCTTCTCTTCCACGCCGGTGCCTTCAAAGCGCAGTTTGATACCCAGCTGCGCCGCCGCCATTTCGACAAACTGGCGAACGGAGTACTGCACGCCGGTGGCGATAACGAAATCTTCCGGTTTTTCCTGTTGCAGCATCATCCACTGCATTTTCACGTAATCTTTGGCGTGACCCCAGTCGCGCAGGGAGTCCATATTGCCGAGGTACAGGCAGGACTCCAGCCCCTGAGCAATGTTGGCAATCGCACGGGTGATTTTGCGGGTTACGAAAGTTTCGCCGCGGCGCGGGGATTCGTGGTTGAACAGAATGCCGTTGCAGGCGTACATGCCGTAAGATTCACGGTAGTTCACGGTGATCCAGTAGGCGTACAGCTTGGCGACCGCATACGGCGAGCGCGGGTAGAACGGGGTGGTCTCTTTCTGCGGGATCTCCTGCACCAGGCCGTACAGCTCGGAGGTAGACGCCTGGTAAAAACGGGTTTTCTTCTCAAGGCCTAAGAAGCGAATCGCCTCCAGCAGACGCAGCGTGCCCATGGCATCAACGTCGGCAGTATATTCCGGTGATTCAAAAGAGACCGCTACGTGACTCATCGCCCCCAGGTTGTAGACCTCATCCGGCTGCACTTCCTGCAGGATACGGGTCAGGTTGGAGGTGTCGGTCAGGTCGCCATAGTGCAGATGAAACTTCGGATTGCTGGTATGCGGATCCTGATAGATATGGTCCACACGCTCGGTATTGAACGAAGAGGCGCGACGTTTAATACCGTGCACTTCATAGCCTTTCTCCAGCAGGAGTTCCGCCAGATAAGAACCATCCTGCCCGGTTACGCCGGTAATGAGAGCGACTTTAGACATGTTTATTTTCTCCAGACTTATCAGAAGTTATGAGTTTCTACGCGTTGGCGTATCACCACTGCCGGATTGCCCCGGCAAATCATGTTTGCCGGAAGCGTTTTAAAAACGCTGCTGCGCGCGCCGACGACCGTTCCGTCGCCGATATGCACGCCGGGGGCGACAAAAACATCCGTCGCCAGCCAGCATTTCTCGCCAATCACGATTGGCGTCGCGTTAATATCAAAATGTTTACTGGCGTAATCATGGCTGCCGGTGCACAAATAACATTTCTGCGAAATCACCGAATTAGCGCCGACAGTAATATCACCAAGGGTGTATAAAACCGCGTCATCCCCTACCCAGCTATAATCGCCAAGGGTGAGTTTCCACGGGTACGTTATTTTTACTGAAGGGCGAATCACTACGTTTTTTCCGATTTTTGCGCCGAATAAACGCAGCAGAAAAGCGCGCCAGCGATACATTATTTGTGGCGACCACGCGAATAATGTTGCCTGCACCGCCCACCACAGTTGAACCTTAATAGCACTGCCGCCCCGAAAGCCTTTCGGCACGGAGAATCCGTTTAATTCCTGCATCGTTTTTCCTTATATTTATACTTTATGCTTTGTTATATAAGGCTTTAGCTTTGCCGGTGGTGCGTAAGCGCAGCAGATAAGATAATTGCGCCCAGAAGCCCGGCACATGTAATATTTTGCGCTGAACGTCACGAGCATCCCTGCATAATTCAAGGTTATTCGACGTTGACACGCCGCCCATCGAAAATTCAGAGACCAGGCCATGCAGGCGTTTAAAGGGATAGCCCGCTTTAAACATTCTGGCGGCCAGCGCGTAATCGGAAGAGACTTTATATTGCAAATCGTAGGGGTAGGTTTTAAGGCCGCTCACCGGGAAAAATATTGCCTGATGGCTGGCCGGCAGGCTGTGGTAAATATACCAGCCGCTTTTTGCGCTGCGGCGAATTTTGCTGCCGTCGCCGAAATCTAACAGCGCGTCGCCAATGTACATGGCATTATCTTTTTTCTGCGCCAGCTGGCGAATGACATCTACGCTTTCCGGATGCAGGATGTCACCGGAGTTAAGGAACAGCGCGAAGTGGCCGTCAGCCATCTTAATGCCCTTGTTCATCGCGTCGTAAATGCCGTTATCTTTTTCGCTTACAAAGCGTAAGTGGTACTGACCGTTAAGGTTTTCCAGAAATTCCGCAGTACCGTCGGCCGAACCGCCATCGATAACAATCCATTCGAAGGCGATGTCCTGCGCCTGGGCCAGATGGGCCAGCGACGCATAGGTTTTCTTCACGCCGTCAAAATTACGAAACGCGACGGTAATAATGCTTAGTAGCATGAGCCCCACCTCATCCTCATCTCGAAATATTAAGCGCCTTGCGCAAAATAAACGGACAAACAATTAAAAATGCGTATTCAGGACTAAAAATCGACCCCGTAAAAAACAACGATATCGGAGTAAACAGGTAAAGCTGAACACGAAAATTCTGATTATTACCAAACGCGTTGAGCATCATTTTTCCAACTTTGCACAGATACCACGCGGTCAGTAATACGGCAAACCATGAAAAATAGATAATTAACAGATACAAGCCATTGTCTATGGTTTTACCGACATCTGCACCGTTAAAGATTCCGAATGATGCAACATATTCGTAAAGTGAGCCAAATCTTACTACACCATCAATATTGGTCAGCGAGTATCCAACCATCGCCAGCGGGCCAATAATACGATAATATGATGACGACCCTTCCGTACCTAAATCACCAAGGCGTTCGGCAATATAGGGAAAGGCGAACACCACCCCCACCACAAATACTGCCAGTGAAATAATAGCCAGCGGAAGCTTTTTGCGTATCGCCTCTTTGTTCAAATACTGAAAAGCCCATTCCAGAAGATAAAACAGGATAAATGTCATTACCCCTGAAAACGATCCGGAAAGGACTATCCCTGCCAGAATCATAGCATCGGTTTTCGGCGTTTTGATACCAAACTGTTTGATGCTGAGCCAAATTGAGATTAATGCCAGAGCGAAGAAAGCCGGTTCGAAATAAAGGGCGGTAGTACGCCGTCCGCCAAATTTGATGAAATTCAGAACATAACTGTTACTGTAAATCAGATATTTCGAAATTGTCTCCATCAGGCTGCTGCCGCCGGAAAGAATAATTTGCGCCATCTCTGCCGCCGCCAGCATGACCACCAGCCCCACGACAATATAGAAGAAACGCAAAATTTTCCGGTAGTTATGCGGCGACACCGTTTTAAAGCGGATGCTCCACACCATGCCGATGATGATAACAATGTAGACAAACAGCATGGTGGAGGTGACATACTTTCCGGCATTCAGCGACTGGCCGAAGATATAGTTAAACAGCGTCAACCCTGCCCCGGTCCCTAAGGCGATCAGCAGCCGCTTGAGGTTGATGCGCTCAACGTAGAGCAGCAGCAGCACCGGCAGGAACGTCACAATGGTTATCGGGAAGCTTTCGCCAAGCTGGAGAAGTTTAACGTTCACCAGCAGGTAGATCAGCGGCAGCAACAGATAACTACAGACTCTGATAGAACGAGACATACTCCTCCAGCATCTGTTGGCCGCTATAGGCGCGACGGCTGCGGGCGCGGAAAGTCTCCAGGCTCGTCCCGAATACCGCTTCGGCAATCTCTGCCTTTTGCAGTTGTACCAGCGGTAGCACGTCGTGTTCGGCGAAGGTCTTACCGCCGGACTTTTCCAGCACTTCCCGCGCCGCGTCACTGTGGGTAGCTATCACCGGCACGCCGATGGAGAGCGCCTCGCACAGAATTAACGGGTAGTTATCGACCCGGGAGCTGAATACCAGCGCATCCATTTCGTTAAGGGCGCTCATCAGCTTGCGTTTATCCGTTTCAAAGCCGTGGTTCACCACGTTGGCCCCTTCAAACGGCGAAAATTTGCCAAAGGTGTGCAGCTCAATCTTCTCGCCCAGCGCCATCATGTCGCGCACCAGCTGCTGATTGGTCTTGCCGTCGTAGCGCAGGTCGTGAGCCACAATCGCAATTTTCGGTTTCCCCGGCGTGACGGCAACCGGCGTCAGCTCGGCGAGAATAGCCTCGGTCGCCACATCGATGCCGTTGTTAATGATGCGGCAGCGCCCTGCGCCGTACAGGCTGTTAAAGGCGTCGGCCACATGCTGGCTGGGGGAGATAAACTGGCAGCCCAGCGCCAGCATCTGCTGGAACAGCGCGCGTTTGCCGCTGACCAGCTGGTGCGCCCGGTCAACCTTAACCGGCGGATAGTTGTTCAGCGTCGGGCATTTCTGACAGTCGGTTTTCCACCCTTCACAGCCGTCGGTGAAGGCGCAGCGGCCGGTCACGCTCCAGTGGTCGTGCAGCGTCCAGATAAAACCGGTGTCCGGCTTATGCGCTTTCAGCTTCTGGCAGAACGCGACCACATCCGCAAGGTTAAGCCAGTAGCTGTGCATCACGTGGAAGTGCAGCACCACCGGCCCGCGGGTGCGGCTGATTTCACGGTACAGATTATTCAGATTGCCAAACAGGTCGCGGTTAAAGAGACGAAACAGTGCCAGGTTGGCAATGGAGGTCAGGCGCGGCGTCTGCTTAACCACTTCCGGGTAGCGGTCGTGGCTGACGCTTTTGCGCCCGCCTTTGCCGTAGCCATAGATAAAACGTGATTGCATTCCCTGTTGCAAAGCGCGCTGATGCAGGTCGAGCGCTACGCCGGCGGCGCCACCCTCAGCGAGGCGAACATTAAACTGTAGAATATTCATTTGATTGCTTTCACCTGCGCTTTCTCTCCCACCACCAGCGCGTTGTCAGGCACGCTGTCGAGCACGACGCAGCCCGCGCCGATAGTGACGTTATTGCCAATGGTGATATCACCGATCATCACCACGTTGGCCCCCAGCTCAACGCCGTCGCCAATCACCGGGCAGTCCAGGCTCTCTGCGCCGCGGTTACCGATGGTGACCCCGTGACGAATGGTAAAATCGTCTCCCGCCACCACATTTTTATTGATGACCACCGCGTAACCGTGGTGGATGGTAAAACGCCGCCCAATGGTTGCCGCCGCCTGGATCTCGTAACCGAACAGACATTCGGTGATAAAGCGGTACAGCACCAGCACCGGCGCGGCCCACAGGTTGTTCAGCACATTTTTCTTGCGCCATACGGAACAGAAGTGGGCAATGCGGTATGCCGCTACCATGCAGCAGGGGCGCAGGCTCCAGTGGTTAGCGCGAAAATCCTCCAGACGCATTATTTCCCTCGCAGACTGTAAGCAAGACGTTTGCCGTTACGCACGGAAAAGAGCGTCAGCAGGGTGCGCCAGTTCATCCGCTTGTTGCGGATCTGGTAGAGCGTGAACAGCTGGTATTTCTTGCTGGCGCGATCGAAACGGGATTTGTGCTTGCGGTAAAAGTGGAAATAGCCGGAGAACTTCTTCGGCGACGAGGTGATCTGCATCTCGCCGTGGTTGATGTGCAGAATTTGCGTCGCCTTGTCGATTTTCCAGGGCTCGCCGTACTGCTCTACCATCCGCAGGAAAATGTCGTAATCCTGCGCCGCTTTTAGCTGGGTATCGAACAGGCACTCTTTAAAGCGCCAGGACCAGCTAAAGACCTGGTTGCCGATGATATTGCGTTTGTAGAACAGCTTGCGGGAAAACGGCGATTTCGGGTACAGCGGCAGGCTGGCAGGCTGGGAATAGACCTCCCCTTCGCAGACGTAGTCGTTAGCGTAGAGAAACGCCCGCGTCGTCAGCTTATCTTTGTCTGCCAGAAAGACCGACAGGCGGTCTGGCGTCCATTCGTCGTCGTCATCAATACCGGTAATAAATTCGCCTTTGGCCTGCAAAATCGCCTGGTTGCGTACCGCGCAGGCGCCGGAGTTAAAATCGTTTCGGGTATAGCTGACGCGCGGATCGTTCAGTTCGCTCACATACTGCTGTAACTGTTCGAAGTTCTCCGAGCAGTCATCAACGATAATCATTTCCCAGTGGCGATAATCCTGACGCAGCACCGACTTAATGGCGCGAATGGCCAGCTGCTGCCGGTTCCACGTTGGCATGTAAATCGAAATTAATGGGCTTTCTGTGGTCATGGCTTCCCCGATGGTGTGGTTGTTGCTTTTTTCCCTCACCCTCTTTTAGAGAGTGAGGGTGAAGGACTATTTACTGTCCGACTTATATTCGTATTCGTAGTAGCCGTAATCCTGGTAACCGGTCGCGCGGCGGAAGATAGAGTTCAGAATCACCCCTTTCACCTGAATGCCGTTCTGCTCGAAGCGGCTGAGGCTGGTCTGCACTTCTTTCACCGTGTTGACCGCGTAGCGCGCCACCATCAGGGTGGTGCCCGCGTGGCGGCCAACGATGGCGGCATCGGTTACCGCGAGGATGGGCGGCGTATCGATAAGCACCAGGTCATACTGCTTGCTGGCCCACGCCAGCAGCTGCGCGAAGCGTTCGCTCATCAGCAGTTCGGAGGGGTTTGGCGGCACCTGGCCGCGCGGCACCAGGTCGAAGTTCGCAATGGAGGTAGGTTTGGCGCAGCTGGCGATGTCGCCTTTCCCTACCAGAATTTCCGACAGGCCGTTCACGTTGTCGGTGCCCAGCAGTTCGTGGGTGTAACCTTTACGCATATCGCAGTCGATCAGCAGCACGCGCTTGTTGGTCTGGCTTATCACCGCGGCGAGGTTGGCGCAGACAAAGGTTTTACCGATGGAGGGGCTGACCCCGGTCATCATCAGAATATTGTTGTTGGCCTGCATCATGGCGAAGTGCAGGCTGGTGCGCAGGCTGCGTACCGCCTCGATCGCCAGATCTGCCGGGTTACCCACCGCCAGCAGCTGGCTCTGCTTGTAACGCTTAACGCCCTTAACGGTTTTGACGCTGTCACGGGCTTTCTGCCATTCCGACAGGGGGATGCTGGCGTAGACGCTAATCCCCTGCTCTTCCAGCACCTGCGGGCTTTCAATACCGCGATTGAACAGCGAGCGCAGCAGTACCACCACAATCGACAGGATCAGGCCGAGAATAATGCTCCCCAGGACGATCAGCGCTTTCTTCGGCTTGAGCACGCCGGGCTGGGCGATAGCCGGGTCAACGATTCGGACGTCGCCCACGGTACTGGCTTCGGTGATGCGCAGTTCCTGCTGTTTATTCAGCAGTTGCATATAGACCTGCTGGCCGGATTCAACATCGCGGGTGAGGCGCACAATCTCCTGCTGCGTTTTCGGCATCGCCGTGACGCGTTTGTTCAGCTTCGCCTTTTCGTTCTCCAGCGCCTGACGCTTTTCCAGCAGCGTGCGGTAGGCCGGGTGCGCTTTGGTGTACAGCTTGGAGATTTCCGCCTCTTTAAAGGTCAGTTCGTTAAGCTGGGCATCGATGTTGACCATCGAATCGAGCACCGACTTCGCCTCCAGCGGCAGGTCCACGGAGTCCTGCTGCTGACGGTAGCTGTTGAGCTTGTTCTCGGCGACGTCCAGCTTGGCGCGCACTTCCGGCAGCTGTTTATTCAGGAACTCCAGGCTCTTAGCCGCCTCTGCCGATTTACGCTCGACGTTCTGCGCCAGATAGTTGCGGGTAATGCTATTGAGGATGTCGCGGATCTGGTCACGATCTTCGCCGGTAAAGGTCAGGCTGAGTACGCCGGTATCTTTGCCGTTTTCCGCCACGCTCAGGTTGCTTTGCAGATTGTTGATCATCCCCAGCGTCGAGTATTTCGTCACCGTGAATTCACTGTCATTGCTGGCCTGAATGGCGCTGACCGTGATGCTCAGGCCGTCTTTATTCAGCGGCTGCCCCACTTCGCCCCGGGCACTAAAGCCGCCGTCGCTGGTTAGCTGATACTGTTTCGGGCTGAGTACGGTCAGGGTGAAGACCTGCTCGTGCATCGCTTTCGGCACGTTAAAGGTGGTGACCTTAACCGTCTCGTTCTGCCTGCCCATCAGCCGGTCCCAGCCTGCGCCAAAAATGGGGAAGGTGTTTTTGGTCACCGAAATATCCAGGTCCAGGTCGTCAACGGTTTTCCCTAATACCAGACGCGACTGAATAAGCTGTATTTCCGCTTCTGAGGCGGGCGGCTTATTTGACAGCGCGCTGTTGATATCCTGAACCAGCGAATTGCCGGTGTTTTGTTCGATCTGCACCAGCGCATCGGCGCTGTAGATAGGCGTCGCGAACAGACAGTAGATGATGGCGGCCAGCGCAAACAGGGAGGTAATGCCCAGCACCCACCAGCGGGCCTCAATAATAGTGCCGATTAAACGCCCGAGGTCGATTTCATCATTACCTGTGCTTGCGGCGGACGAATGGTGTGTTTTCTCTGTCATTGTTATCCCTGCTGAGCTTTCAGTGCCTGCGCCCACAGGTGGGCAGACTGGTCAAGTAAGGTGTACACGGCTTCAAAAGCGTCGCGGCTTTTGCGATAAGGATCGGGAATTTCACGCTCGTTATCCCAGTGCCCGAACAGCATTACTTTGCCGCGCATCTCCGGCGCGATTTCGCACAGCGCGGCAATATGACGTTTTTCCATTACCAGAATCAGGTCATACTCCCGGCACATACTCGCTGAGATCTGCCGGGCGCAGTGGCCCTCCAGCGACAGCGCGTTTTTACCCGCCACGCTGACTGCCTGGGCGTCCGCCCCTTTGCCCACCAGCGCGCCAAGGCCCGCTGAGTCCACGGTCAGCTCAGGGAGATACTTCCTGAGCAGTCTCTCGGCCGTGGGGGAACGGCAAATGTTCCCCACGCAAACCACCAGAATTTTGTTAAACATCACAATCACCAGGTATGAACGTCACGTGCCGTGTCCGTCATATAACGAACGCCATTGATGGTCGGCAGCAACTGGTTGATGAGACGGTTCCAGCGGGCAACCGGAGCGGTTGTGACGTACACCACGTCATACGGCTGGAGGCGGAATTCCGTGGCCATCACAAGCGACGTGGCGTCGGACATATCAAGCTGATAAATGTTGGCGATCTTGCCTTTCGCACTGCCCTCGCCTTTCAGCGGACGGATAACAAAAATACCGCTGGCGTTGGAGGTGGTCAGGTCGATACCTTCCGCCTGGCCCAGCGCTTCGGTCAGCGTCATGCCGCTGAAGTCCATTTTGAGGGTGCTCTGTTTTTTCACTTCGCCCATGACGAACACTTTCAGGTCGTCATTGCGCGGCACAAACAGGATATCGCCAGGGTAGAGCAGACGGTTCTGGCTCAGGTCGCCGTTCTGCATCAGCGCCTGCAGGGAGATGCGTTGTTCTTTACCGTTGTGGGTCAGCACGACGTTGCGCCAGTCGGCGGCGTCGGTCAGGCCGCCTGCGGCGTTGATCGCGTCAAGCACCGTCAGCGGTACGTTAGTGATGGCCTGCTGGCCGGATTTATTGACCTGGCCTGAGACATAGGCCTTTTGCGAACGGAAGGCGGCGATATTCACGTCCACCTGCGGGTCAGCAATGTATGTCGCTAAGCGCCCGGTAATATCATTACGGATTTCACCCAGCGTCTTGCCAACCACGTGCACTTTGCCGATGTAGGGGTAGAACATGGTGCCGTCAGGCTGCACCCAGTTGCCGGTATCGCTGGAGCTACGGTACTGGCCTGCCGGGGTGGTCAGCTCAGGGTGATCCCAGACGGTGACGCTGAGCACATCGCCGGGGCCGACACGGTATTCATAGCTAGAAATTTCCTGGTCCAGCGACATATTTGGCTGGGCGACGTTGGGACGGGGACGTAATTGTTCAACCAGACGTGGCGTTAACGGATAGACATTCACCATGCGGTCTAAATCAAAATCGGCGTCTTGTTGTTTTATCACATCTTTACCCATCGTAGACATATTGCTACCCGGTAAAACTGTGCAGCCACTCATCAAGCTCATGGACACCAATAATGGTATCAATTTCGTTTTGGATTTCATCATTGATTAATTATCACTTTTGCAGAGTAATTACCCTGTGTATTTAAATAAGCGTTTAACCTCTACGGAAGCAGAATGCAGTTAATTGAAACTTAATATAACTGGTATCAGTCCTAAAAAGCGCTTATTCAACCACATGCTATTGACAGAATAATCCAGACGCCCCGACACATAGCCGGGCACGCTACCGCCCTTGGCTTTCAGTTACCAATCCACTGATTAAACAGTAAGTTATAGAAGGAGACCTCTCGTACATCATTTGTACCTGGGAATATTCCGGTACGTAGAAAATTCTTCAGGTATAAGCATTAGCGCTGTATGGCTATCGAAAATATAACTTTTCAGCGCCGTTGAATTCATGCTGGAAGAATTGTTGCAGCTAAGCGAAAGGCAGGCAAGACAACAAACCGGCAAGGGTCTCTTTTTAAGATTAATATTAAGAGCAAATATTTCACTTTTTAGGATTTTATTGATATTGACAAAATACTGACACATGTTTACCAATGCGAAATATCCGAAAATATTCTCTAATCCCTTCAAAAATTAATCACAATAAAACTACGGTTAACGGCAGAATATATTCTGGCGATGAGGCAGAAATAAGATAAATCGCAGCCTGGCATTGCATTTCCGGCCGAGCTTATCCATGATCGTAGTACGATTATTCCAACATGACAGAAGGTGCTACGTTTACGATGGAATGGATTGCCGATCCCTCAATCTGGGCTGGCCTCGTCACGCTTATCGTGATTGAACTGGTGCTCGGTATTGATAACCTGGTGTTTATCGCGATTCTTGCTGAAAAACTTCCCCCCGCGCAGCGGGACCGTGCCCGGGTAACCGGTCTGATGCTGGCGATGCTGATGCGGCTGTTGCTGCTGGCCTCTATCTCCTGGCTGGTGACCCTGACGAAACCCATCTTCACCGTGCGCGATTTAAGTTTCAGCGCCCGGGACCTGATCATGCTGCTGGGCGGCCTGTTTTTACTCTTCAAAGCCACGGTTGAACTTAACGAACGGCTGGAGGGGAAAGACAGCGATAACCCTACCCAGCGACGTGGGGCGAAATTCTGGGCCGTGGTAGCGCAGATTGTGGTGCTGGATGCGGTCTTCTCTCTCGACTCGGTGATTACCGCCGTCGGCATGGTCGATCATCTGGCGGTAATGATGGCGGCGGTCATTATTGCGATCTCGTTAATGCTGCTCGCCAGCAAAGCCCTGACGCGCTTCGTCAACAGCCACCCGACGATTGTTATCCTCTGTCTGAGCTTCCTGCTGATGATTGGCTTTAGCCTTATCGCGGAAGGCTTCGGCTTTCATATACCGAAAGGTTACCTCTACGCCGCAATCGGCTTCTCGGTGATGATTGAGGCACTGAACCAGCTGGCTATCTTTAACCGCCGTCGCTTCCTGTCAGCCAACCATACGCTGCGTCAGCGCACCACCGAAGCGGTAATGCGCCTGCTGAGCGGCAGGAAAGAGGACGCGGAGCTGGACGCGCAGACCGCCTCTATGCTCGCCGATCATGACGACAGCCAGATCTTCAATCCGCAGGAGCGGCGGATGATTGAGCGGGTGCTCAACCTGAATCAGCGTTCGGTCAGCAGCATTATGACCTCGCGTCATGATATCGAGCATATTGACTTAAACGCGCCGGAAGCGGAGATCCGCGCGCTGCTGGATAAGAACCAGCACACCCGCGTGGTGGTGACCAGTGAAGAGGAAGAGGATTATCTGCTGGGCGTAGTGCACGTGATTGACCTGCTCCAGCAGTCGCTGCGCGGCGGGCCGCTGGATTTAAAAGCGCTGGTGCGCCAGCCGCTGGTCTTCCCGGAAGGGCTACCGCTGCTGCAGGCGCTGGAGCAGTTCCGCAATGCCCGCACCCATTTCGCCTTTGTGGTGGATGAATTCGGCTCGGTGGAAGGTATCGTCACCCTGAGCGACGTGATGGAAACCATCGCCGGTAATCTGCCAAACGAAGTGGAAGAGATCGATGCCCGCCACGATATTCAAAAGAACAGCGACGGCAGCTGGACCGCCAACGGCCATATGCCGCTGGAAGACCTGGTGCAGTTTGTGCCGCTGCCGCTGGATGAAAAACGGGAATTTCACACCATCGCCGGGCTACTGATGGAGTATCTGCAGCGTATCCCCCAGCCGGGTGAAGAGGTCCAGGTAGGGAATTACCTGCTTAAAACGTTGGAGGTGGAGAGCCACCGGGTGCAGAAAGTGCAGATAATAGCGTTGAAAGCGGCTGACGAACTGGATTACGAGGTATAAGGCCGGTAACTGCCCCGGATGCGCTGCGCTTATCCGGGCTACGGATGGTGCCGCGCTGTGGTTTCGTAGCCCGGATAAGGCGTTTTAGCGCCGCATCCGGGCTGCCCTCTTCCCTGTGGGAGAGGGGGACTTATAGCTTATTGAGCAGCTTTTTCAGGTCTTTGCCGTTCTGGCTATCTTTATTGCGATCCGCCCAGTCATTAAGGCGGCGTTTCGCCTCTTCCTGCAGATGCTTACGCAGAATCTGGTCAACCTGCAAGCTGTAGTTCAGCGACTGCCACTGGCCGTAAACGCTTAACGGGATAGCGGTCTCTTTCAGGTAGTCCACCAGCTTGCCGTCGCCCTTCCAGCCTTCGAGCACCCGCACATTGAAGTGGGTGTCGCACAGCTCGCGCACCAGGTCCAGCGTCCCCTCGCCGCTGATGGTCAGCAGCGGCGAACGGCCCTGCATATCCGCAAGCGTCATGGTGCCCTCATCAAGCGTGAGCGCGGCGCTCAGGCTATCAAGGCGGGTCGCATTGTCGTAATTCTGCTGGGCCTGAACGTTACTGCTGCGGGCCACCGCCTGCTGAACAAGCTGCTGGAAATTAAGCCCTTCCATGCGGCTCTCTTTCAATTCCAGCCGGGCGTCGCCCTGCCAGGCGCGGCGGAAATCATCCGCATCAATCCGATTGCCGCTGAAATCCCCCGCCAGCGACAGCTTGCCGGTGAGCGATATCGGGTAATTAAAGGCCTTGAGAATGGTGCCAATCTCCACGTTATCCAGCTTCGGCTGGAAAGCGGCGTGGGATTTTTCGTGTCGCACATCCAGCGTGCCGGGCAGCGAGATCTCCCCCTCCCCCATTTTGCCCTGCAGCGTTGGGATGGAAAGCAGACCGGCGGCGTTAACAAACTGGCCGTTAACATTTTCGAAGCGCATACCGCGCCACAGAATCGCCTTCGCGCGCAGCGCCACCTGGGCGCTAAAGTCGCGCAGGCTGGTGAACTCCGGCTGCATTTCGCCGTTGGCGATCACAGGACGCGGCCGCCGCGGCTGCGCCTGCTGCCCCTGCTGGGCGGTGGCGGCGTTGCTGGAAGCGCTGCCCTTCGCGGTAAGCAGGTTATCCAGATTCAGGGTGTCGAAAGCAAGATCGAGGGACCACTGCGGTTTCTCACTGAGGATAACGCTGCCTTTGCCGCTAAAGGCGCTGTCGTTGGCGCTCAGCTTAAGGTCGCTAAAGCTGAGCTGCTGGCTATCGTGATGCCACTGAGCAGCCAGACTGCCCTGGCCGGAAATGCCCTGCGGCGGCGCATCGCCCCCGTGCAGCTGCCACTGGACGTCACTGATAGCGGCGCTAAGCCGCTGGGGATATTCGCTGGCGTCCACGTTCGCTTTGACCGACAGCGTCAGATCGCGCTGATTACGGTTAACGCGCCCGGAGAAATCGACGCTCGCCTGATGGGTAGCGTTCTGCTCCATCTGCAGGCGGATATTGCGCACCGTCACCTGCTCGTCATCTTCCTGCTGGAACACCAGCACGCTGTCGGCAACCTGCAGGCGGGCAATATCCCATGACCAGCCGCGATCGTCTTCCACCTCCGGCAGGGTGTTCTCTTTCGGCGCCACCGGCGCGCCCTGCTGCGGCATTTTACGGGTTTGGGGAGTCAGCTGAATTACCGCGCCTCTCAGCATCACCTGCTTAACCTTAAGCTGGTGCGAAAGCAGCGGCAGCAGACTCACATCCAGACGCATGTTGTCTGCCCTGACGACGGGCTCGGTCGCACCGGGCGCGGTCAGGGTGATGCGCCCGGAAAGGATGCTAAGCTGCGGCCAGACGTGCCAGCGCAGCGGCCCCTCCAGGTTAAGCTGGTAGCCGCTGCGGGCTTCAACCTGGCGCACCATGTAGGCGCGAAAGTCGTTTGGATTGACCATTACGACCAACGCCGAAAGGCCGGCGACAAGCACGACCAGTAAAATCATCAGCGTTGTTAACACTCTTCTCATGGCAGCCTCAGTGGGGTTGAATCACTCAGTCTTTATCGATACGGCTGGCAACCGCGCCCTGCTGGTCACGATACTTCGCGTCCTGACGGCGGTTGTACGGACGATCGGCGGGGCCGGAGAGCGGCTCAAAACTCAGTGCGCCAATCAGCATGCCGGGACGCAGCGCCAGCGGCAGTTTGCCCGAGTTGTAGAACTCCAGCACGATGCAGCCCGACCAGCCCGGATCGATACGGTGCGCCGTAACGTGCACCATCAACCCCAGCCTTGCCAGCGAGGAGCGGCCGTCAAGCCAGCCGACCAGATCCGCGGGCAGGGTGACGGACTCAAACGTCACCGCCAGCGCCAGTTCGCCGGGATGCAGATAAAACGCCTCGCCGTCGGCAAGAACGATCTCATCGCTCATTACCCGGTCAAGCGCGGCGCTGACTTCATCTTTCGGGCCGCTGAGATCGATAAACGCGGCGGTGTGACCACTAAAAGTACGGAATTTATTGCCCAGACGCACATCCACCGTCGCGCCATTGATGCGCTCCACCGGCGGACGCGGGGTTATCGACAGACGGCCCTGATCCAGCCAGGCTTCAATATCTCGGTCACAAAGACGCATGGCACTTTCTCCTTTCGTGCATCACGCCCCTGAAGGCCAGGGGCAAAGCAAAGTAACTACAAGGGTACACCCTAACACGTATCACTCAAAAAACTGGCTGATTTTGGCTTTCAGAATGTCGATAGCAATACGGTTCTTCCCGCCGCGCGGCACGATGATATCGGCATATTGCTTAGAGGGGTCAATAAACTGCAGGAACATCGGGCGTACCGTTTTCTGATATTGCGCCATGACGGAATCCATGGAGCGGCCACGTTCGTTCACATCACGCTTGATGCGGCGCATCAGGCAAATATCCAGCGGAGTATCGACGAAAATCGAGAAGTTCATTTCGTCACGCAGCCGCGCGTCGGTCAGCAGCAGGATCCCTTCCAGAATAATGACTTTTTTCGGCTCGACGTGGATGGTTTCTTGAGTGCGGGTATGTTCAACATAGCTGTAGACCGGCAGCTCAATGGCTTCGCCGCGCTTGAGCGCCTGCAGATGTTGTAACAACAGGCTGTGATCCATCGCGCTCGGATGGTCATAGTTTGTCTTTACGCGCTCTTCCATCGACAGATGGCCTTGATCTTTGTAGTAGCTGTCTTCGGGAATAACGCCGATGTGCTCATCACCTACCTGTTCACGCAATTCGCGGTATAACGTACTGGCAATAAGACTTTTACCTGATGCCGATGCGCCTGCGATGCCGATGATGACGCACTGGTGTGACTGATCAGTCATAAATTTAGCGACCTGATTAACCTGGATGTAAAGGAAGGACGACGCCTGAGCGCCAAACGCGGCAATTATAGGGATTTCGCCGTCATGATACCAGCCCGGCGCAGCGCGTCGGATAAAGGCTCGCGTAATTTGCGCTAAGAAAACTTTTCGCAAATTTTTACGCTCATTTTCCCGCCGTCTTTCGCCGTTTTTATGCAAACTAAGTAATTAATAACATTATGATGTCAAATTCTGAGCAGACAGCATAGGAATTGTAAATTGTTTGTACTAGCATAATCCGAACTCATAATTCTCTCGTCCGGACGCCGTTCCTGACACCCCAGGGTTTGCGGATTAAGCGGTAATGATGAAACGAAACCAGCGCGTCTTAAAGACCACTCCCCACCCTTTCTGCGCCTTGCCAGTCTGGGGCTGC
>NZ_HE578945.1:470635-485655 GCF_000321045.1 Phytobacter massiliensis JC163 | reverse complement strand
CCAGTCTGGGGCTGCTGTCGTTCATTTTTACTCTTTTTTCGCTGGAACTGACTCGATTCGGGACGCTGCTCGCGCCCCTGTGGTTCCCCTCCGCGCTGATGATGGTGGCCTTCTACCGCCATGCCGGAAAAATGTGGCCGGGCATTGCTTTCACCTGCTCGTGCGGGAGCGTTCTGGCCACGGCCTGCCTGCTCTCTCCCCACGACATTAACCTGTGGTATACCGCCATCAATATTGTTGAGGCGGTAACCGGGGCGATGCTGCTGCGCAAACTGCTGCCCTGGTATAACCCGTTACAGAATCTGAACGACTGGGTGCGTCTTGCTATCGGCAGCGCGGTGCTGCCCCCGCTGGTGGGCGGCGTGCTGGTCTGCCTGCTGCCGGGCCACGACTTGCTACTGCAAACCTTTCTGCTGTGGGTGGTGTCAGAAGCGATCGGCGCGCTGGCGCTGGTGCCCATCGGTCTGCTGTTTAAACCCCATTATCTGCTGCGCCACCGTAACCCGCAGCTGCTGATTGAAACCCTCCTCACCCTGGGGGTGACCCTCTTTTTAAGCTGGCTGGCCTTAACCTGGCTGCCCTGGCCTTTTACCGCGGTGATTGTGCTGCTGATGTGGAGCGCCATTCGCCTGCCGCGCATGGAGGCGTTCCTGATCTTTTTGGTCACCGTGATGATGGTCTCCTGGCTAATGGCGGCGAACCCGCTGGCGGAAACCCAGCCTAAAGCGGGCGCAATGCTGAACGCGCCGTGGCTACCGTTTTTAATGATGTTGCTGCCCGCCAATATTATGACCATGGTGATGTACGCTTTTCGCGCCGAGCGTAAGCACATCAGCGAAAGCGAGGAGCGTTTTCGTAACGCCATGGAATATTCCGCCATCGGCATGGCGCTGGTCGGAACCGAAGGCCAGTGGCTGCAGGTGAATAAAGCGCTGTGTCAGTTTCTCGGCTACAGCCAGGACGAGCTGCGTTTGATGACCTTCCAGCAGCTGACCTGGCCTGAGGATCTGAATAAAGATATCGAACAGCTTGATCAGCTGGTACGCGGCGACATTAACAACTACTCGCTGGAGAAGCGCTATTACACCCGTAATGGCGACCTGGTCTGGGCGCTGCTGGCAGTGTCGGTGGTGCGCTTTCCGGACGGTTCGCCGCGCTATTTTATTGCCCAGGTCGAAGACATTAACGATCTCAAGCAGACCGAGTGGGTCAATAAGCGGCTGATGGAGCGAATAACGCTGGCGAACGAAGCCGGGGGCATTGGCATCTGGGAGTGGGAGCTGGAGCCGGACATTATCAGCTGGGACAAACGCATGTTCGAGCTGTATGAAGTCCCTTCGCACGTTAAACCCACCTGGCAGCTCTGGTATGAGCGCATCCTGCCGGAAGATCGCGCCGAAACGGAGCGCATTATTCGTGACTCGCTGATGGCCCGCATTGCCTTTAAGCTGGAATTCCGTATCCGGGTAAAAGAAGGCATTCGCCATATTCGCACGCTGGCGAATCGGGTGCTTAACCGCAACGGCGAAGTCGAGCGGCTGCTCGGGGTCAATATGGATATGACCGAGGTGAAACAGCTTAACGAAGCGCTGTATCAGGAAAAAGAGCGGCTGCATATTACCCTTGATTCCATTGGCGAAGCGGTGCTCTGCACCGACGTCGACATGAACGTCACCTTTATGAACCCGGTGGCGGAGAAGATGAGCGGCTGGTCGCAGGAGCAGGCGCTGGGGCAACCGTTGCTGACAGTACTGCGTATCACCTTTGGCGATAACGGCCCGGCAATGGAGAATATTCACAGCGGCGACATGTCCCGCTCGGCGATAGAGCAGGACGTGGTGCTGCACTGCCGCGCCGGGGGCAGCTATGACATTCATTACAGCGTCACGCCGCTGAGCACCCTCGACGGGCAGAATATCGGCTCGGTGCTGGTGATTCAGGACGTGACTGAATCGCGCAAAATGCTGCGTCAGCTCAGCTACAGCGCCTCGCACGATGCCCTCACCCATCTGGCGAACCGCGTCAGCTTCGAAACCCATCTCAAACGGCTGCTGCAAACCGTGCAGGATCTCCACCAGCGGCACGCGCTGGTGTTTATCGACCTCGACCGCTTTAAGGCGGTTAACGATACCGCCGGTCACGCCGCCGGCGACGCCCTGCTGCGCGAAATCTCATCGCTCATGCTGAGTATGCTGCGCTCAACCGATATCCTTGCCCGCTTAGGGGGCGATGAATTCGGCCTGCTGCTGCCCGACTGCAACGTTGAGAGCGCCCGTTATATCGCCGGGCGCATCGTGCAGGCCATCAATGAATACCCCTTCATGTGGGAGGGTCGCCAGCACCGCATCGGCGCCAGCGCAGGGATCACCCTGATCGATGAGACTAATCATCAGGCCTCGGAAATCATGTCGCAGGCGGATATTGCCTGTTATGCCTCGAAGAATAATGGCCGTGGGGTGGTCACCGTGTACGAGCCGGAACAGGGACTGATGCAGCAGGAGCGCAGCATGATGTCGCTGGACGAGCAGTGGCGAATGATCAAAGACAATCACCTGATGATGATTGCCCGCGGCGTCGCCTCCCCTCGCGTGCCGGAGGCGTGCAATTTCTGGTTGCTAACCCTGCGGCTGTGGACCAGCGAAGGCGAGGTGATGGAAGAGCGGGCGTTTCGCGCCAGCCTTAACGAATCGGAGCTGATTCGCGCGCTCGACCGGCGGGTGTTCCACGAGTTTTTCCGCAACCATGCCACCGCCGTCGCCGCCAAAGGGCTTGGCGTCGCCCTGCCGCTCTCTTCCGCCGGGCTTGCCAGCGACAGGCTGGTGGATGAACTGCTGGAACTGCTGGAGCGCGGCCCGATGCCGGGGCGTCTGCTGCATCTGGTGATTAATGCCGACGTGCTAACGCGGGAAGGCAAAACCATTGTCGGCAACCTGAAAAAGCTGCGCCACGCCGGTTGCCGCATTATTCTCAGCCAGATTGGTCACGATCTGGAAATTTTCAACCACATCACGCCGCACACCGCTGACTATATCTTACTGGATTCAGAGCTGGTGAATAACGTGCACGGCAATCTGATGGACGAGATGATGGTGACCATTATTCAGGGCCACGCCCAGCGGCTGGGGCTGAAAAGCATCGCCGGGCCGACCAACCAGCCCCTGATGATGGATACCCTTTCCGGTATCGGCGTCGATCTTATCTATGGCGACACCATCTCTCAGGCGCAGCCGCTGGATTTGATGCTAAACACCAGCTATTTCGCCATTAACTGAGCTGCGGACTCCAGCCTTCGGTATACCAGATATGCAGCAGGGCATAAGAGCGCCAGGGCTGCCAGCGCCGGGCGTAATCCCGCGTTTGCGCGGGCGTCATGCCGGCAAACCGCTGCTTAATCAGGTAGTCATCCGCCAGAAAGATATCTTTCGCCTGCCAGCCGCGCAGGGCGAAATAGTTTGCCGTCCAGCGCCCGATGCCGGGAAACGTTTGTAGCGTTTTGACGCCCTGTTCGATATCTTGCGGCGCGCTAAGCGTAAAGCGCCCCGCCAGCGCGCTGTGGGCAAGATTAATCAGGGCTTCGGCCCGCTTAACCGGCATCCCCAGCGCTTTCAGTGCCATCGGGTCGGCATGGGCAAGCTGGTCAGCGCGCGGGAAGAGGACAACATCGTCATCCAGCCGCTCGCCGCAGAGCTGCGCCACCCGCGAGGCCAGCCTGGCCGCCATCGCCACGCTCACCAGTTGCCCCAGAATCGCCCGCACCGCCTGCTCAAACGGGTCCATGCAGCCAGGCAGGCGTAGCCCCGGCCGCGCCGCGCTCAGCGGGCCAAGCGCCTGGTTGACTATTTGCGGCGAACAGGCCAGATCGAACAGGTTCCCCAGCCGCGTCAGGCACGCGTCCGCCACCGGCAACAGCCCTTCGCTGAGGGTGACAGTCAGCGTGCAGGCCTCGGTATCCGGCACGGCGGTAATTATCCCCCGATGCGCCCCCAACGCAAAAGAGCGCCTGTAAGCCGTCTCGCTGACCACTTCCACCCCATCGGCGGCACGGTCGCGTAAAAATCCCAGCATCCACGCCCAGTCATAGGGCGGCTGCCAGCGCAGTATGTACATAGTTTCTCCTGTCGTTAGCCGCTAACAGCATAACCCCGTTAAGGATTTTCTGCCCTGCCTGCATATTCTGATTGTCGCCGCGCGCGCATTTCGCTAAAGTCGCCCCCCTTCTTCACTGGCATGGGGATAAACACGTGTTTGTAGGCTTTGATTATGGCACCGCCAACTGTTCCGTCGCGGTTATGCAGGACAATACGCCACGGCTGCTGACCATGGAAAACGGCAGTACCCTGCTGCCGTCGATGCTGTGCGCGCCAACGCGCGAGGCGGTCAGCGAATGGCTCTATCGTCACCATAATGTGGCGGCGACCGACAGCGAAACGCAGGCGTTGCTCCGCCGCGCGGTGAGCTTTAACCGCGAGGAAGATATTGACGTGCAGCCGCACAGCGTCCAGTTCGGTCTGGCTTCGCTGCGACAGTATGTTGAAGATCCGGAAGAGGTCTGGTTTGTTAAATCACCAAAATCGTTTCTTGGGGCAAGTGGCTTAAAGCCGCAGCAGATTGCGCTGTTTGAAGATCTGGTTTGCGCCATGATGCTGCATATACGCCAGCAGGCAGAAACTCAGCTGCCAACGGGGATCGACCAGGCGGTGATTGGCCGCCCGATTAACTTCCAGGGGCTGGGCGGCGAAGAGGCCAACGTACAGGCGCAGGGTATTCTGGCGCGCGCGGCCAAACGCGCCGGCTTTCACGAGGTGGTCTTTCAGTACGAGCCGGTTGCCGCCGGGCTGGACTTTGAGGCCACGCTGAGTGAAGAAAAGCGTGTCCTGGTGGTCGACATTGGCGGCGGCACCACCGACTGCTCTTTACTGCTGATGGGGCCGCAGTGGCACCACCGTCAGGATCGTGAAAGCAGTCTGCTGGGGCACAGCGGCTGCCGCGTGGGCGGTAACGATCTGGATATCGCGCTGGCCTTTAAAAACCTGATGCCGCTGCTGGGCATGGGCGGGCAGACTGAAAAAGGGATCGCCCTGCCCGTCCTGCCCTGGTGGAATGCGGTGGCGATAAACGATGTGCCGGCGCAGAGCGACTTTTACAGCGCGGCGAACGGGCGGCTGCTCCGGGATCTGGTGCGCGACGCCCGCGAGGCGGACAAAGTCGCGCGGCTGCTGAAAGTGTGGCAGCAGCGGCTCAGCTACCGGCTGGTTCGCGCCTCTGAGGAGAGTAAAATTGCCCTTTCCCAGGCGTCAACCACCCAGGCCGCGCTGCCGTTTATCAGCGAGACGCTGGCCGCGGACATTACCGCAGAAGGGCTGGAAGCGGCGATTAACCAGCCGCTGCTGCGCATTCTGGAGCAGGTGCAGCTGGCGCTGGATAATAGCGCCACTGTGCCAGAGGTGATTTATCTGACCGGCGGCAGCGCCCGCTCACCGGTGATAAAAAAGGCGCTGGCCGACGCCCTGCCCGGTATTCCCATTGCCGGCGGCGATGATTTCGGTTCGGTTACCGCAGGCCTTGCGCGCTGGGCGCAGGTAGTGTTTGGTTAAGGTGCCTGCAACATTAAAAACCCGCGCAGGGATGAAACATGCTGCGCGGGTTTTCTTTCACAATAAAAATATGTCGTTATTGCTGCTCTATTAGCCGCTTTGCGCCAGTCATTGCTCTTTTAACAGGAAGTATTAATAACCTTTGAATATAAAACTCCGCAACTCATAATTTATAAATATCATTTCTTCCGCACAATGATAATATCCCTCTGCAACTAGAGAGCTATTCAAATAAGATTCAAGGTCAATCCCGGATATGTCCGGCACAAACTCGCCGCCAAAACAACCTTAATAATCAATAAGAAATGATGACTTATTATAAGCCAGGCACGCTTTCATTTCATAAGCATGTATAAACCTGACTTTAGGAAATATCCTGTTAAAATATTTCTTTATTGCCCATTTCGTGCTATTTTCACAATCCTCATCGGCAGTAAACCATTCACAATGTTTATATAGACAGGGAATACCATAAAGGAATTTTATGAATACAAAAGGACTTCTCGTTTTCATCTGCTCTCTATTTTTATTCTGTATATCGACGCAGGCATTTTCCGCGTGCGCCTTTATTCAGAAAGAAGGAAATAAAACGACGGCGACAAAATCATTCACCATGCCAATTATAAATACCATTTCAGTGCCGCCCGATACGCCTGTTGGTAAAGAGATCTATCGGCAGAAGATTTCTCTATCCGGCCAGGGCCCAATGAGTATTAAATGTGATTCTGCGGGACTGTTTTATTTTAGCTACAAGTATCTGACAACGCCGATTACGCCCCCGACTTACAGCAACGAGGTGTACAATACGAATCTCCCCGGTATTGGCATTAAATTCGTTTCCGGACTACGGTCAGGCGATGCTTTCCCCGTAACCTATCCCAGTACCAATTGCACCGCAGCCTCAACAATTTGTAACTGGACCAATGGCTTCGCTGCCGCATCCTGGTTTTCCCTTATCAAAACAGCGAATAATGTTCCCGCAGGAAAAGTCTCCGCCAGCAGCCTCCCGTCTGTGATTTACTCGATTGGTCAAGCCGGGGCTATGGTAGATGTTTATAAAATCACTCTTTCAGGGGACATCCAAATCACTACCCCGACCTGTGATATTACTCTCGCCAGCCAGTCAATGACCGTTAATTTGGGCAGGCATGAAATGTCGACGTTCAACGGAAAAGGCGCGACCACCGACTGGAAAGATGCCAGCATCAATTTAAGTAACTGCGGGCAGTTTTTCGGCAATAGCCAGGGCGCGAATGTCATAGCAACGTTCAACGGTGATAACGTTAAAGTTACCATGCCGTACAGTAATTTCGTTACCGTGACGCTCACCTCGCTCAACGGGATTGAGGATGCGACAAAAGGCATAATGAAACTCGACGACAGCCCTAACCAGGCAACCGGTATAGGCATTCAGCTTTCAACCAGCGAAGACACGGCGGGTCTTGTCAATCTGACCCGCGGTTTCACTCAGGCCTTGCCCATGAATGGCGTACAGGAAGTGACTATTCCACTGTATGCGCGCTATATCCAAACCACGGACAGGGCAACCGCGGGTTTAGCCAACGGCCGCCTTGAGTACACTATTGCCTACCAGTGATGTTGCGGCGGCGCCACGCCGCCCCATTCAGACGATTCCAGGCCGTCTTTCATATTCTCTCCATTTTTCCGCCGTCTGCCCTCACTAAACTAGTATTATTTCTGGCAATGTTTCAGGATGAGATACGGATAACGATGAAAGGCAGAAAGAGTTCCCGTCTGGCGATAGCAGCTACGGTAATTGTGATTGCAGGCGCAGCCGCCCTCTGGTACGGGTTCAGCCATCATGATAAAGCACAGTCAACAGCGGCCAGCGGGCAAGCGTCCCGCCCCGGCGCGGCAGGCGGGCGTCACGGCATGCGCGGCGGCGCGCTTCCCCCTGTTCAGGCGGCAGCGGCAACCAAAGAGGCCGTGCCGCGCTATCTGACCGGTCTTGGCACCATTACCGCCGCTAACACCGTGACCGTACGCAGCCGGGTGGACGGCCAGCTGATGGCCATCCACTTCCAGGAAGGGCAGCAGGTGAAGGCAGGCGATCTGCTGGCGGAAATCGACCCCAGCCAGTTTAAGGTAGCGCTGGCCCAGGCGCAGGGGCAGCTGGCGAAAGACAGAGCCACCCTGGCGAATGCCCGGCGCGATCTGGCCCGCTATCAGCAGCTGGCGAAAACCAACCTGGTATCGCGCCAGGAGCTGGATGCCCAGCAGGCGCTGGTCAGCGAAACGCAGGGGACGATTACCGCGGATGAAGCCGCGGTCGCCAGCGCGCAGTTACAGCTCGACTGGAGCCGCATCACTGCCCCTGTCGATGGCCGCGTGGGGCTAAAACAGGTGGACATTGGCAACCAGATCTCCAGCGGCGACACCAGCGGCATTGTCGTGCTTACCCAGACTCACCCCATCGATCTCATCTTCACCCTGCCGGAAAATGAGATTGCCACCATCGTGCAGGCGCAGAAAGCGGGCCAGACGCTGAGCGTTGAAGCCTGGGATCGCACCAACAAACAGAAGCTCAGTACCGGCACGCTGTTGAGCCTGGATAACCAGATTGATGCCACCACCGGCACCATTAAACTCAAGGCGCGCTTCACCAACGAAGACGACGCCCTGTTCCCCAACCAGTTTGTTAACGCGCGGATGCTGGTCTCAACCCAGCAGGATGCGGTGGTGATCCCTGCCGCGGCGCTGCAGATGGGTAACGAAGGCCACTTCGTGTGGGTACTGAATGACAAAAATCAGGTTAGCAAACATACCGTGACCACCGGCATTCAGGATAGCCAGAAGGTGGTGATTGCCGCCGGGCTTTCTGCGGGCGACCGGGTAGTCACCGACGGTATCGACCGGCTGACCGAAGGGGCGAAAGTCGAAGTGGTTGAGGCGCAAAACGCTGACGCCATGCCCGCGAAGCGGGAACGCCCGGCGAAAGGAGCGCAGTCCTGATGCACGTGCTTCCGCCAGGCCGCACCGGCGGCCCGTCGCGCCTGTTCATTATGCGCCCGGTCGCCACCACCCTGCTGATGGTGGCTATTCTGCTCGCCGGGATTATCGGCTATCGCTTCCTGCCGGTTTCAGCGCTGCCGGAAGTGGACTACCCGACCATTCAGGTGGTCACCCTCTACCCTGGCGCCAGCCCGGACGTGGTGACCTCAGCCATTACCGCCCCGCTGGAGCGCCAGTTCGGGCAGATGTCCGGCCTGAAACAGATGTCCTCGCAAAGCTCCGGCGGCGCGTCGGTGGTGACGTTGCAATTCCAGCTCACCCTGCCGCTGGATGTCGCCGAGCAGGAGGTGCAGGCCGCCATTAACGCCGCCAACAGCCTGCTGCCGTCCGACCTGCCTAACCCGCCGGTCTACAGCAAAGTGAACCCCGCCGACCCGCCCATTATGACGCTCGCCGTCACCTCTTCCGCCATGCCGATGACCCAGGTGGAAGATATGGTGGAAACCCGCGTGGCGCAGAAAATTTCCCAGGTCTCCGGCGTCGGATTGGTGACGCTCTCCGGCGGCCAGCGCCCTGCGGTGCGGGTGAAGCTCAACGCCCAGGCGATCGCCGGGCTGGGGCTTGATAGCGAAACCATTCGTACCGCCATCAGCAATGCCAACGTCAACTCGGCAAAAGGCTCGCTGGACGGCCCGACCCGCGCGGTGACGCTCTCCGCTAACGATCAGATGCAGTCGGTAGAGGAGTACCGCCAGCTGATTGTCGCCTACCAGAACGGCGCGGCGGTACGCCTTGGGGATGTGGCGACCGTCGAACAGGGGGCGGAAAACAGCTGGCTTGGAGCGTGGGCCAACAGGCAGCAGGCGATTGTGATGAACGTCCAGCGCCAGCCGGGGGCCAATATTATCGACACCGCCGACAGCATCCGCGCCATGCTGCCGCAGCTGACCGAAAGCCTGCCGAAATCGGTCAAAGTTGAGGTGCTATCGGATCGCACCACCAATATTCGCGCCTCGGTCAGCGATACCCAGTTTGAGTTGATGCTGGCGATAGCGCTGGTGGTGATGATTATCTACCTGTTTCTGCGCAATATTCCAGCTACCATCATCCCCGGCGTGGCGGTGCCGCTGTCGCTGGTGGGCACCTTCGCAGTGATGGTATTTCTCGATTTTTCCATCAACAACCTGACGCTAATGGCGCTGACCATCGCTACCGGGTTCGTGGTGGACGACGCCATTGTGGTTATCGAAAACATCTCCCGCTATATCGAAAAAGGCGAAAAGCCGCTGGCCGCCGCGCTGAAAGGGGCGGGCGAAATCGGCTTCACCATTATCTCCCTGACCTTCTCGCTGATTGCGGTGCTGATCCCGCTGCTGTTTATGGGGGATATCGTTGGCCGCCTGTTCCGGGAGTTTGCGGTGACGCTGGCGGTGGCGATTTTGATCTCCGCCGTGGTGTCGCTGACGCTGACGCCGATGATGTGCGCCCGTATGCTCAGCGCCGAATCGTTGCGCAAACAGAACCGCTTCTCCCGCGCGTCGGAGCGTTTTTTTGAGCGGGTGATTGCCGGTTATGGCCGCCTGCTGGCGAAAGTGCTGAACCACCCGTGGCTGACCCTCGGCGTCGCCATCGGTACGCTGCTGCTGTCGGTGCTGCTGTGGGTGGTTATCCCGAAAGGGTTCTTCCCGGTGCAGGATAACGGCATTATTCAGGGCACGCTGCAGGCACCGCAGTCGGCCTCCTTCGCCAGCATGACCGGGCGGCAGGAACAGGTGGCGAACATCATTCTGAAAGACCCGGCGGTGCAGAGCCTCACCACCTTTGTGGGCGTCGACGGCACCAACCCGGCGCTGAACAGCGCCCGCCTGCAGATCAACCTCAAGCCCCTGGATGACCGCGACGATCGCGTGCAGACGGTGATTGAGCGCCTGCAACAGGCGGTGGCGAAAGTGCCGGGGGCGGTTATCTATCTGCAGCCGACCCAGGATCTGACTATCGATACCACCGTCAGCCGCACGCAGTACCAGTTCACGCTGCAGGCCACGTCTCTGGATGCCCTCAGTACCTGGGTGCCGAAGCTGATGGCGAATCTGCAGGCGCTGCCGCAGCTGGCGGACGTCAGCAGCGACTGGCAGGACAAAGGACTGGCGGCGTATGTCAACGTCGACCGCGACAGCGCCAGCCGTCTGGGCATCAGCATGACCGATGTGGATAACGCGCTCTATAACGCCTTTGGGCAACGGCTGATCTCAACCATCTATACCCAGGCGAACCAGTACCGCGTGGTGCTGGAGCATAATACGGCGCAGACGCCGGGGCTGGCGGCGCTGGATACCATCCGCCTGACCAGCAGCGACGGCGGCATGGTGCCGCTCAGCGCCATTGCCAAAATCGAGCAGCGTTTCGCGCCCCTGTCGATAAACCATCTCGATCAGTTCCCCTCCACCACCATCTCGTTTAACGTGGCGGACGGTTACTCTCTTGGGGACGCGGTGCAGTCGATCCTCGACAGTGAAAAGACGCTGAATTTCCCGGCGGATATTACCACCCAGTTCCAGGGGAGCACGCTGGCCTTCCAGGCCGCGCTCGGCAGCACCGTCTGGCTGATCGTGGCCGCGGTGGTGGCGATGTATATCGTGCTCGGCGTGCTGTATGAAAGTTTTATCCATCCGGTGACCATTCTTTCGACCCTGCCCACCGCCGGGGTGGGCGCGCTGCTGGCGCTGCTGGTTTCCGGCAGCGAGCTGGACGTGATCGCCATCATCGGCATTATCCTGCTGATCGGCATCGTCAAGAAAAACGCCATCATGATGATTGACTTCGCGCTGGCCGCCGAACGGGAAGAGGGCATGAACCCGCGTGACGCTATCTTCCAGGCCTGCCTGCTGCGTTTTCGCCCGATTCTGATGACCACGCTGGCGGCGCTGCTCGGCGCGCTGCCGCTGATGCTGAGCACCGGGGTCGGGGCTGAACTGCGTCGTCCGCTGGGGATCGGCATGGTGGGCGGTCTGCTGGTAAGCCAGGTGCTCACACTGTTCACCACGCCGGTTATCTACCTGCTGTTTGACCGGCTCGGGCATCATCTGCGCCGCCGATTTCCGCAGCGTGAAGAGGAGGCGTAAGTGAAGTTTTTCGCCCTCTTCATTTACCGCCCGGTGGCGACGATCCTGATATCAATCGCTATCACCCTGTGCGGGGTACTCGGCTTCCGGCTGTTGCCGGTCGCCCCCCTGCCGCAGGTGGATTTTCCGGTGATTATGGTCAGCGCCTCTCTGCCGGGGGCGTCGCCGGAGACGATGGCCTCATCAGTGGCGACGCCGCTGGAACGCTCGCTGGGGCGCATTGCCGGGGTCAACGAAATGACCTCCAGCAGCTCGCTCGGCAGCACCCGCATTATTCTGGAGTTTAATTTTAATCGTGATATCAACGGCGCGGCGCGCGATGTGCAAGCGGCGCTGAACGCCGCGCAAAGCCTGCTGCCGAGCGGCATGCCGAGCCGTCCGACCTACCGTAAGGCTAACCCGTCGGATGCGCCAATCATGATTCTAACCCTCACCTCGGATACCTATTCGCAGGGGGAGCTGTACGATTTCGCCTCTACCCAACTGGCGCAGACCATCGCGCAGATCGATGGCGTGGGGGATGTGGACGTGGGCGGCAGTTCCCTGCCTGCGGTGCGCGTGGGGCTGAATCCGCAGGCGCTGTTTAACCAGGGCGTGTCGCTGGACGCGGTGCGCAGCGCCATCAGCAACGCCAACGTGCGCAGGCCGCAGGGGGCGATTGAGGACGGCAACCGCCGCTGGCAGGTGCAGACCAATGACGAGCTGAAAACCGCCGCCGAATACCAGCCGCTGATTATCCACTATAACAACGGCGCGGCGGTGCGCTTAAGCGATGTCGCCACCGTCACCGACTCGGTGCAGGACCTGCGCAACGCCGGGATGACCAACGCCAAACCGGCCATCCTGCTGATGATCCGTAAGCTGCCGGAAGCCAACATCATCCAGACCGTCGACAGCATCCGCGCGCGGCTGCCTGAACTGCAAAGCACCATTCCTGCCGCTATCGATCTGCAAATCGCCCAGGACCGCTCCCCGACCATTCGCGCTTCGCTGGAGGAGGTGGAGCAGACGCTGGTGATTTCGGTGGCGCTGGTGATCCTGGTGGTGTTCCTGTTTTTACGCTCCGGGCGGGCAACGTTGATCCCGGCGGTCGCGGTGCCGGTGTCGCTAATAGGCACCTTCGCCGCCATGTACCTGTGCGGCTTTAGCCTCAACAACCTGTCGCTGATGGCGCTGACTATCGCCACCGGTTTTGTGGTGGATGATGCCATCGTGGTGCTGGAGAATATCTCCCGCCATCTGGAAGCGGGAATGAAACCGCTGCAGGCGGCGCTGCAGGGCACCCGGGAGGTGGGCTTCACCGTCCTCTCCATGAGCCTGTCGCTGGTGGCGGTGTTCCTGCCGCTGCTGCTGATGGCGGGCCTGCCGGGGCGTCTGCTGCGCGAGTTCGCGGTTACGCTGTCGGTAGCTATCGGTATTTCGCTGCTGATCTCCCTGACCCTGACGCCAATGATGTGCGGCTGGCTGCTAAAAAGCAGCAAGCCCAAAACGCCAACCCGCAATAAGGGGGTGGGCCGCCTGCTGGTGGGGCTGCAACAAGCCTATGGCCGCTCGCTTAAGTGGGTGCTAAAACATACCCGGCTGGTAGGGGTGGTGCTTATCGGCACTATCGCGCTGAATATCTGGCTCTATATCTCCATTCCGAAGACCTTCTTCCCGGAGCAGGACACCGGCGTGCTGATGGGGGGGATTCAGGCGGACCAGAGCATCTCTTTCCAGGCGATGCGCGTAAAGCTACAGGATTTTATGAAAATTATCCGCGACGACCCCGCCGTAGATAACGTTACCGGCTTTACCGGCGGCTCCAGGGTGAACAGCGGGATGATGTTTATCACCCTCAAGCCCCGCGACCAGCGCCACGAAACCGCCCAGCAGGTGATTGACCGCCTGCGCGGCAAGCTGGCGAAAGAGCCGGGGGCAAGCCTGTTTTTGATGGCGGTGCAGGATATCCGCGTCGGCGGGCGACAGTCTAACGCCAGCTACCAGTTCGCCCTCCTCTCCGACGATCTCAGCGCGCTGCGCGAGTGGGAGCCGAAAATCCGCAAGGCGCTGGCCGCGCTGCCGGAGCTGGCGGACGTCAACTCCGACCAGCAGGACAACGGCGCGGAGATGAACCTTGTCTATGACCGCGAGAGCATGTCCCGTCTGGGTATTAGCGTGCAGGATGCCAACAGCCTGCTTAATAACGCCTTCGGCCAGCGGCAGATCTCCACCATCTACCAACCCCTGAACCAGTATAAAGTGGTGATGGAAGTCGACCGGCGCTACACCCAGGACGTCAGCGCGCTGGATAAGATGTTTGTCATTAATAGCGAAGACAAGCCGATTCCGCTGTCGTATTTTGCCCGCTGGCAGCCCGCTAACGCCCCGCTGTCGGTGAATCACCAGGGGTTGTCCGCCGCCTCGACTATCGCTTTTAACCTGCCGACCGGCGTCTCGCTTTCGCAGGCGAGCGATGCCATCAACCGGGCGATGACGCAGCTTGGGGTGCCGTCAACGGTGCGCGGCAGCTTTGCCGGAACGGCGCAGGTTTTTCAGGAGACGATGAACTCGCAGGTGATTCTGATTCTGGCGGCTATCGCCACGGTCTATATCGTGCTGGGTATTCTCTATGAAAGCTACGTGCACCCGCTGACTATTCTCTCCACCCTCCCCTCGGCGGGGGTGGGGGCGCTGCTGGCGCTGGAACTGTTCGGCGCGCCGTTCAGCCTGATTGCCCTGATTGGCATTATGCTATTGATAGGGATTGTGAAAAAGAACGCCATCATGATGGTAGATTTCGCCCTTGAGGCCCAGCGCTCCGGGAACTTACGCCCGGAAGAGGCCATTTTTCAGGCCTGTCTGCTGCGTTTTCGCCCGATTATGATGACCACGCTGGCGGCGCTGTTTGGCGCGCTGCCGCTGGTTATCTCCGGCGGGGACGGCTCAGAGCTGCGCCAGCCGCTGGGCATTACCATTGTCGGCGGGCTGGTAATGAGCCAGTTGCTGACGCTGTACACCACGCCGGTGGTCTACCTGTTTTTTGACGGCCTGCGCCTGCGCTTTGCGCGCCAACGTGGAGAACCTGTAAAAGAGTGACTGAACTACCCCAAAACGTACGCTGGCAGCTGTGGATTGTCGCCTTCGGCTTTTTTATGCAGTCGCTGGACACCACGATTGTCAACACCGCCCTGCCTTCCATGGCGGCAAGCCTGGGTGAAAGCCCGCTGCACATGCATATGGTCATCGTCTCCTATGTGCTGACGGTGGCGGTGATGCTGCCCGCCAGCGGCTGGCTGGCGGATCGCGTTGGGGTACGCAATATCTTCTTCACCGCCATTGTGCTCTTTAC
>NZ_HE578945.1:461287-470222 GCF_000321045.1 Phytobacter massiliensis JC163 | reverse complement strand
ACACCCTGGAAGGGGCTGGTTATGGCCCGCGTGCTGCAAGGGGTGGGCGGGGCAATGATGGTGCCGGTGGGCCGGTTAACGGTGATGAAAATTGTCCCGCGCGCTCAGTATATGGCGGCGATGACCTTCGTCACCCTGCCCGGCCAGGTCGGCCCGCTGCTCGGCCCGGCGCTGGGGGGCCTGCTGGTAGAGTACGCCTCCTGGCACTGGATCTTTTTGATTAACCTGCCGGTAGGGATTATTGGCGCTATCGCCACGCTGATGCTGATGCCCAACTACACGCTGCAAACCCGCCGTTTTGATCTTCTCGGTTTTATTCTGCTGGCCTGCGGTATGGCGACGCTCACCCTGGCGCTGGACGGGCAAAAAGGGCTGGGCATTTCGCCGCTCATGCTGGCCGCGCTTATCGCCGTCGGCGCGCTGGCGATTCTCGTCTACCTGCTTCACGCCAGGGGCAACGATCGGGCGCTGTTCAACCTGCGTCTGTTTCGCACCCGCAGCTTCTCGCTGGGGCTGCTCGGCAGCTTCGCCGGGCGCGTAGGCAGCGGCATGCTGCCCTTTATGACGCCGGTCTTCTTGCAGATAGGGCTTGGCTTTTCGCCTTTTCATGCCGGGCTGATGATGATCCCCATGGTTATCGGCAGTATGGGAATGAAGCGCATCGTGGTACAGGTGGTAAACCGCGTTGGCTATCGCCGCACGCTGGTGGCCTCGACGCTCGGGCTGGCGGCGGTGAGTCTGTTGTTTATGGCCACCGCACTGGCGGGCTGGTACTACCTGCTGCCTGTAGTGCTGTTTGCCCAGGGGATGATCAACTCCATGCGCTTTTCATCCATGAACACCCTGACGCTGAAAGACCTGCCTGACGAGCTGGCCAGCGGCGGCAACAGCCTGCTGTCGATGATTATGCAGCTCTCGATGAGTATTGGCGTTAGCGTTGCCGGGCTGCTGCTTGGGCTGTTTGGTCAGCACCATGTCTCCACGGACAGCGGCATGGCGCATCAGGTCTTCCTTTACACGTACCTCTGCATGGCGGTGATTATCGCGCTGCCTGCGTTTATCTTCGCCCGCGTCCCGAATGACGCCGGTCAGAATGTGGTCATTGCCCGGCGCAACAGGAGACGTTCATGAAAATCTGGCGACCCGGCATCACCGCCAAGCTCTTTCTGGCGATCTTCGCCACCTGCATGGTGCTGCTGATCACCATGCACTGGGCGGTACGCGTGAGCTTCGAGCGCGGCTTTATCGACTACATCAAACACGGTAACGAGCAGCGGTTGCAGATGCTGAGCGACGCCTTAAGCGAGCAGTATGCACAGCACGGCGACTGGCGCTTTCTGCGCAACAACGACCGGTTTATTTTCCAGATCCTGCGCTCATTTGAGCGTGAAAATGAGCACAGCGACGGCCACGATAATCATCAGCCGCCCCCAGGGCCGCCGGGGCCGGGAAACGGCATGCCGCCGCATGGCTGGCGCACCCAGTTCTGGGTAACGGACGCCGCGGGGGATGTGCTGGTTGGCCCGCGCGCGCCGGTGCCGCCGGACGGTACCCGCCGGGCGGTAAAGGTCAATAGCCAGAATGTCGGCTGGGTTATCGCCTCGCCGGTGGAGCGGCTGACGCGCAACACCGATATCAACTTTGACCGCCAGCAGCGGCGAACAAGCTGGCTGATTGTCGCCCTCTCTACCCTGCTGGCAGCGCTGGCGACCTTACCCATGGCCCGCGGCCTGCTGGCGCCGGTGAAACGGCTGGTGGAAGGCACCCATAAACTGGCGGCGGGGGATTTTTCCACCCGCGTGAATCCCGGCAGCCAGGACGAACTTGGCAAGCTGGCGCAGGACTTTAACCAGCTCGCCAGCACGCTGGAGAAAAACCAGCAGATGCGCCGCGACTTTATGGCCGATATCTCCCATGAGCTACGCACGCCGCTGGCGGTGCTGCGCGGCGAGTTAGAGGCAATTCAGGACGGAGTACGCCAGTTCACGCCGGAGTCGGTCGCGTCCCTGCAGGCGGAAGTTGCGACGCTGACCAAGCTGGTTGACGACCTCCACCAGCTTTCGATGTCCGACGAGGGGGCGCTGGCCTATCAGAAAGCGCCGGTTGATATCGTCTCGCTGCTGGAGGTGGCGGCGGGCGCGTTTCGTGAACGCTTTGCCAGCCGCGCGCTGAAAATTACCCTCGCTCTGCCGGAACAGGCGGTAGTGTTCGGCGATCGTGACCGGCTGATGCAGCTTTTCAATAATCTGCTGGAGAACAGCCTGCGCTACACCGACAGCGGTGGTGAACTGCGCATCAGCGCGCAGACGGAGGCCGCCACGCTGTCGCTCTGTTTCGCCGATACCGCGCCCGGCGTTACCGACGCGCAGCTCAGTAAATTATTTCAACGTTTTTACCGCACCGAAGGGTCGCGCAACCGCGCCAGCGGCGGCTCGGGGCTGGGCCTCGCCATCTGCCAGAATATTGTCGAAGCGCACGGCGGCCGGGTCAGTGCCGGGCATTCGCCTTTTGGTGGGGTAAGCATTACAGTAGAGCTACCGCTGGAAAGGGATACAACGAGACACCTATGACAGAGTTACCCATTGATGAGAACACCCCGCGTATTTTGATCGTGGAGGATGAACCCAAACTCGGCCAGCTGCTGATAGATTACCTGCGGGCGGCGAGCTACGCGCCGACGTTAATCGCCCACGGCGACCAGGTGCTGGGCTACGTGCGCCAGACGCCGCCGGATCTGATCCTGCTGGATTTGATGCTGCCGGGCACCGACGGATTGACCCTGTGTCGGGAGATCCGCCGTTTCTCCAATGTGCCAATCGTGATGGTGACGGCGAAGATCGAGGAGATCGACCGCCTGCTGGGGCTGGAAATCGGTGCGGATGACTATATCTGCAAGCCCTATAGCCCACGGGAAGTGGTGGCGCGGGTGAAAACCATTCTGCGCCGCTGCAAGCCCCAGCGCGAAATACAGGCGCTGGACGCGGTGAGCCCGCTGATTGTTGATGAAAGCCGGTTCCAGGCAAGCTGGCGCGCAAAGCCGCTGGATCTGACGCCCGCAGAATTCCGCCTGCTGAAAACCCTCTCCAGCGAGCCGGGTAAGGTGTTCTCCCGCGAACAGCTGCTCAATAACCTTTACGACGACTACCGCGTCGTGACCGACCGCACGATCGACAGCCATATCAAGAACCTGCGCCGCAAGCTGGAAGCGCTGGATGAAGAACAATCCTTTATTCGCGCCGTTTATGGCGTAGGATATCGCTGGGAAGCGGACGCCTGCCGCCTGGATTAACGCGTTACGCCGCATCCGCTATTCCGGGGCCTGTAGCCCGGATAAGGCGATAAGCCGCATCCGGGAAAAACAGCCTGCACCACTCTTTTATTTGCTCTCTGCAACTTCATAAGGATTGCGTTATGTCATTTATGCGCCCGGCGCTGTACACGCTCGCGCTTCTCCCCTGCCTTGTTTACGCCGACGATAGCGATAAAGAACTCGCTGCCGAATGCGCGAAAGTTCCCGGCTATGTTCAACAGGGCGAAGCGGCCTACAAAGCCCGCCAGTATGCAAAAGCGCAGAATGCCTTCGAGTTGCAGGTTGCCTGGGGCGAAACCTGCCGCCTTGACGATAAGTTTCTCGCTACCGCTTACAATAACGTCGCGCTGACCCTGATTCGCCAGGGCGACTACCGCAGGGCCCGCGCCTGGCTGAGCATTGCGCCGGACGATCCTAAATCAGTTTATAACCTCGGCCTGATTAAAGATAAGCTGGCGGCGCTGCCTGCCCCCGCCTCACCCGCAGGGGTTTACTGGCAGTACGCCGGCATGGGCGCATGGAATACCCTGACCCTGAAAGCGGAAAAAACCGCGAATTTCTACAAAGCGGATTTTGAGGGCTACTACTTCGGCATGATGGGGCTATGGAGCGGGCCGAACATGGGAGAATTCAGCGAGCCCGTGCAGCTTAAAGAGGGCAAAGGCGTTATCGCGCTGCGCGAAGCGGATTATATCCATTGCGATATCAGCCTTACCGTCGCCCCCAACGGGCTGGATCTGCAAACCGACCAGCCCGAACAGTGCGGGTTCGGGCATAACGTCAGCGCCAGCGGGCACTATATGCGGGTTGAATAACGCGATTTACTCTCCCCGCCGCAGAGGCTACAATTCCCGCCCTTAAAGTAAGGGATCCTCCCTGCCGCCTTGCCTTGCGAGGCGGATCTGACCTGTCATCAGAACGAGACCATCATGTTTAAACCGGAACTTCTCTCCCCGGCGGGAACGCTGAAAAATATGCGTTACGCCTTCGCCTATGGTGCGGACGCGGTATACGCGGGCCAGCCGCGTTACTCCCTGCGCGTGCGCAATAACGAATTCAACCACGAGAATCTGCAAAAGGGCATCGATGAAGCCCATGCGCTCGGCAAAAAATTCTACGTGGTGGTGAATATTGCGCCGCACAACGCCAAGCTGAAAACCTTTATCCGTGACCTGCAGCCGGTGGTGGATATGGGTCCGGACGCCTTAATCATGTCAGACCCTGGCCTGATTATGCTGGTGCGCGAGCACTTCCCGCAGATGGATATTCACCTTTCAGTACAGGCGAACGCCGTTAACTGGGCAACCGTGAAGTTCTGGCAGCAGATGGGGCTAACCCGCGTTATTCTCTCCCGCGAGCTGTCGCTGGATGAAATCGCCGAAATCCGCGCCCAGGTGCCGGATATGGAGATCGAAATTTTCGTGCACGGCGCGCTGTGCATGGCCTATTCAGGCCGCTGCCTGCTCTCAGGCTATATCAACAAGCGCGACCCGAACCAGGGCACCTGCACCAATGCCTGCCGCTGGGAGTACAACGTTCAGGAAGGCAAAGAGGATGATGTCGGCAACATCGTGCATAAACAGCAGCCGATTCCGGTGCAGACCGTTGAGCCGACGCTGGGCATCGGCGCGCCGACGGACAAAGTATTCATGATTGAAGAGGCCCAGCGCCCCGGTGAATACATGACCGCGTTTGAAGACGAACACGGCACCTATATCATGAACTCCAAAGACCTGCGCGCCATCGCGCATGTGGAGCGCCTGACGCAGATGGGGGTACACTCCCTGAAAATTGAAGGCCGCACCAAGTCCTTCTACTACTGCGCCCGCACCGCGCAGGTTTACCGTAAAGCGATTGACGATGCCGCAGCCGGTAAGCCGTTTGATACTTCGCTGCTGGAAACGCTGGAAGGGCTGGCCCATCGCGGCTATACCGAAGGCTTCCTGCGCCGCCACACCCATGACGATTATCAGAATTATGAGTACGGCTACTCGGTCTCGGAACGCCAGCAGTTTGTCGGCGAATTCACCGGCGAGCGCAAAGGCGAACTGGCGGCGGTGGCGGTCAAAAATAAATTTATCACCGGCGACAGTCTGGAGCTGATGACCCCGCAGGGCAACGTTAACTTTACCCTGGAACATATGGAAAACGGCAAAGGCGAAACCATCACCGTCGCGCCGGGTGACGGACACACCGTCTGGCTGCCGGTGCCGCAGGATATGCAGCTGGACTACGCCCTGCTGATGCGTAATTTCACTGGCCAGAGCACGCGTAATCCGCACGGGAAGTAAGCAGGCTAAGTTATTTTTGGCAAGAGGAAGAATCTTAGAATCGGATCACATACCGTTGCGTTAGTTACGGGTATTATTCTTCCTGCTGAAAAACATAACCCATAAATGCTAGCTGTACCAGGAACCACCTCCTTAGCCTGCGTAATCTCCCTTACGCAGGCTGATTTTTTTTATCCTCTCTGGCCGCCCGTGGGTGCGCAATTCCTATTATCACGCTCTCGCTGCTTTTCTGCTATACACTTTCCATAGTGTAAAAAAATAACCAAGGCATAAACGGATGGCTAATTATCCTGCCAGCTTACTGATTTTAAATGGCAAAAACGCCGGCGACGACACGCTGCGCGAAGCGATCACCCTGCTGCGTGATGAAGGCATGGACATTCAGGTTCGCGTCACCTGGGAAAAAGGCGATGCGGAGCGCTATGTCGCCGAGGCCATTGAACTGGGCGTCGAAACCGTCATCGCGGGCGGCGGCGATGGCACGATCAACGAAGTCGCCACCGCCCTGGTCAAGAGCGCCGGAGAGATTAAACCGGCCCTTGGCATCCTGCCGCTGGGTACGGCGAACGATTTTGCCACCAGCGCCGCTATTCCTGAGACCCTGGATAAAGCCCTCCAGCTTGCCATTGTCGGCAAAGCGGTGCCCGTTGATACCGCCGAAGTGAATGGCGAGACCTGCTTTATCAATATGGCGACCGGCGGCTTTGGCACCCGCATCACCACCGAAACCCCGGAAAAACTCAAAGCGGCCCTTGGCGGCGTTTCGTATGTTATTCACGGGCTGATGCGCATGGACACGCTCAAACCTGACCGCTGCGAAATCAAAGGGGAAAATTTTCACTGGCAGGGGGACGCGCTGGTTATCGGGATTGGCAACGGTCGCCAGGCGGGCGGCGGGCAGCAACTTTGCCCGGAGGCGTTGATTAACGATGGGCTGCTGCATCTGCGTATTTTTACCGGGGACGAGATCCTGCCTGCCCTCTTCACCACGCTTACCCAGCCGGATGATAATCCGCATGTTGTTGACGGCAAATCGGCCTGGTTTGAGGTCAGCGCGCCGCATGACATTACGTTCAATCTGGACGGCGAACCGCTAAGCGGGCAGCACTTTAGCATTAAAGTGCTGCCCGCCGCCCTGCAATGCCGTCTTCCCCCGGACTGCCCGCTGCTGCGCTGAGCCGGGTAAGGAAATTGTGCGGACTGATCCCCTCACCCCGGCCCTCTCCCTGGCAGGGAGAGGGGGAAAACCACAGCATTCGGGACATCAGCCTCAGGAAGGCGCGAACAGCGTCGGCAGCAGCAGACTTAGCTGCGGGAAGTAACAGATCATCGCCATTACCGCAAACAGCGCCAGGAACATGGGCATCAGCGGCCTGACCACTTTATCAATGCTGGTTTTGCCGATACTGCAGCCAACAAACAGAATGGTTCCTACCGGCGGCGTACATAACCCGATAGATAAGTTAAACACCATAATGATGCCGAAATGAATCGGATCGATGCCGAGCGAGTTGGCAATCGGCAGGAATATCGGCGTGAAGATCAGAATGGCCGGGGTGATATCCATAAAGGTGCCCACCAGCAATAAAATAATATTGATGATGAGTAACACAACCCATTTATTGTCCGATACCGAGGTGATCATCTCGTTGATCAGTTCCGGAATATCGGCGTTGGTCATCGCCCAGGACATGCCCAGCGAACAGCCGACCAGCAGCAGAACAATAGAGCTGGTCACGACCGATTCCAGCAGTACCGCAGGCAGGTTACGAAACGATATTTCCCGGTACAGTATGGCCAACAGCAGGCTATAAACCACCGCAATGGCGGACGCTTCCGTCGGGGTAAAGACGCCGCCGATAATGCCGCCAATAATGATGAAAATAAGCAGCAGGCTGGGAATGGCGTCCCAGGTTACCCGCAGGAACTGACGGAAATTAATCCGTTGCGCCACAGGATAATGGTGACGACGCGCATAAACTGCCGCCACGGCCATCAGCGCAACCGCGGTTAAAATACCCGGCAGATAGCCGCCGAGGAACAGCGCCGCGACGGAGGTGCCGCCGCTTGCCAGCGAGTAAACAATCAGCACGTTGCTGGGGGGGATCATCAGGCCAATGGGCGCGGAGGTGATGTTAACCGCCGCGGAAAACGCCGGATCGTAGCCCTCTTTTTCCTGCAGCGGCGCCATAATGCCGCCCACCGCCGCCGCAGAGGCCACCGCGGAACCGGAGATAGCGCCAAACAGCGAGTTGGCCAGCACGTTACAGTGCGCCAGCGAACCCGGCATGCGTCCTACCATCGCCTGTGCAAGATTAACCAGTCGCCGGGCGATGCCGCCGGTGTTCATGATATTCCCCGCCAGCACAAAGAAAGGGATTGCCAGCAATGTAAAGCCATCCAGCCCCACGGTCATTTTTTGCGAAATCACCGAGATGGCAGAGTCAAAAGGTAATGCAGTGACAATCGACAGCAGCGAAGCCAGGCCAATCGAGAAGGTAATAGGAATCCCTACCGCCAGCATAATGGCAAAGCTGCCGAATAATACGATAATTGGATACCAGTACTCTAATTCCATTTTTTACTCCGTTACTGGGATCGCCAGGCTTTAATATTGTTAACTACATGCGTCAGCGTGTAGTAGATCAGAATGACGCCGCATGCCGGCATTACCCAATAGACCTTATCCATCGGCCATTTTAATACGGGTGAAATCTGACTCACGTGGGCGGCTTTTTCCACCACAATTTGCCCGCCGTACAGCATGAACAAAATAGCGAACACGGCGATAACAATCTGAATAAAGCTGTCCATCCACAGTAAATTACGCGGAGATAACTTTTGCGCTAACAGATCGATAGCCAGGTGCTTTTTCAGCCCTGCGGTATAAACCCCGCCAATCAGGATCATCCACATAAATAAAATCTGTGTGAATTCGTCTATTACGCTACTTGGCGAATCAAAAACAAAACGGGCTACAACCTGCCAGGTTACGCAGCAGACCATAATGGCAAGAATAAGGCAGCAGATACCCGCCAGTATTCTGTTAAGAATAAGGGTAATGGTATTCATATTCTAATCCTGTAAACATGGGCGGCGCGGCGCACCGCCCATAAGCGTTACATCTTCTCAACAGCATCCAGGTACTGTGCGGACTGCGCATCCTTCGCGCGGAACTCTTCAAACAGCGGTTTTACGCGCTCCTGAAACGCAGCTTTATCGACTTCAACAATCTGCGCCTTCATGGCTTTGATTTTTTCCATCGCCTCTTTTTCTGCCGCCGGCCAGATGACATTTTTCATCTCCTGCATCGATTCGTCCGCGGTCTTTCTGC
>NZ_HE578945.1:445977-460772 GCF_000321045.1 Phytobacter massiliensis JC163 | reverse complement strand
GATTCGTCCGCGGCTTTCTGCATCGCGGCACGCTCTTCTGGCGTCAGCTTGTCCAGCGCTTTGGTACTGACAATCAGCACGTCCGGCACCATGGTGTGTTCATCCCGGGAGTAAATCTTCGCCACTTCGGCATGGAGCATGTCGGAATAGACCACGAGGTTGTTTTCGCCGCCGTCAACCACCCCCTGCTGCAGCGCGGTATACAGTTCGCCCTGCGCCATCGGCGTCGGGATGCCGCCCAGCGCTTTCATCATGGCGATGGCGCTGGGGCTGGACTGAACGCGAATCTTCATGCCTGCCAGCTCTTCCGGCTTAGTCACCGGCTTGTTGGCGTAGAAGCTACGTGCGCCGCCATCGTAATAGGTCAGGCCAACAAAGCCTTTCTCTTTGGATGAGGCGAGGATTTGCTTGCCGATATCGCTCTCCAGCACCCGGTAGAAGTGGTCACGATCGCGGAACAGGAAAGGCAGGTTATAAAGCCCGTAAGCCGGTGCAAATGATTCAAGGGATGCGGCGTTGACCTTCACCATGTGCAGCGCGCCGGAGCTCATCAGTTCCAGCGACTCACGTTCGTTGCCAAGCGTGGCGTTCGGGTAGATGCGAATCACCACAGAGCCGTTGGTATACTCTTTGGTTTTATCCGCAAAGTAGCTCATCGCTTTATGCACCGCGTGGCTTTTATCCTGGTTGTGGCTCAGTTTAAGGGTGGTTTTTGCCTGGGCAATACCGGCGGCCATCAGGCCAGAGGCAAATAATACAGCTAAAGCAAGGGTCCTTTTTTTCATGTTATTGCTATCCATTATTGTCTGAAAAAGATGGAATGAAAAAGCATCATTCCCCAAAGGCACAGCAACAGCCTGCGGCTCTTTTCAATTTATCGCGCCGGAAACGGGCGAAGTATTGAATATCCATTTATAGATAAGATGAGCGCCTCCTGTTCAGGTTTACTGAGCGTAATGTAAGTTAATTTATATGACTTTAATGTGATAATTGTCATACTTAATTTCATTCAGAATAACAATAGAACACGCTATTTATATAATTATTAAAAATACATTAAAATAAAAAATCAGCAATAACAAAGAGATACAACGAGAAGGAAAATATTATTGCAATTAAAAATCATGAAACACGATTTCACTATGACAATTTAGTAATACGAATCCATTTTTTACAGGTTTCAAGACTGTTTTTGTCTGACATATATAAGCGCATGGTTTACAATGCCCCCGCTCAGGCCTGCTCCAAATATAGCCATGAGTATTAGATTAAATTAAAACATTCATATTAAGAATAACTCGACAGAACGCTGCGGAATAGGGTTTGCCCCTGGCAGGTGCAGCGCCAGAGGAAAGAGATGTGAAAAAACACTATTTACATGATGAATTGCTACAGACTCTGGGTATTAAAATATTGCGCGGCGAGTACCCGGTAGGCAGTCAAATGCCGAAAGAGCAGGAGCTTTGCGAACAATACGCAATTTCCCGCACGTCGGTGCGCGACGCCTTACTTTCGTTACGTAATATGGGGCTTATCGTGACCCGCACCAAAACCGGGACCTTCGTCGCCGATAAAACACAGTGGAAAGTGCTGGACGCCAGGCTGCTTGAACTGGCGGGGCTGGCGGAGGTTTCCCTCTTCACCCTCGGTGAACTGGAAAAATTCCGTCGCATGATTGAGCCTAACGTTACGGCCCTTGCCACCCAGGCGGCGGATCAGAACGATATCCAGGCCATGCAGGCGGCGGTTACCAAAATGGTCAACAATACTCAGGACGACGCTATCGCACTTTATAACGAGGCGGATCTGGCGTTTCACATGGCGCTGATTCTCGCCACCCACAATGTGATTTTTATCCAGCTGGCGCCAATGCTAAATATGGCCATCAAAGAGTCTATTCAGATAACCTGCCCGCTGGATTCACCGGAAGAGCGGCTGCAGTCTGCTGAGATGCACGGGCAGTTGATCAATGCGATCCGCGAACGGGACATTGAACTGGCGCGCTATATCACCTCGCATATGATTTTCAACTCGCTGCGCCGCGGCCTCTCACTTGAGAAAGAGCGCCGCGCGTCGTTTATTCCGTGAGAAACACCCTCTCCGACGTTGCGGAGAGGGTAAGCGAATCAGGCTATCGTTACTTTGGCGTCGAGATAGACGTCCTGAACGGCATTGATCAGCTTCACGCCGTCCGCCATCGATTTTTTGAAGGCTTTGCGGCCAAGGATAAGCCCCATGCCGCCGGCGCGTTTGTTGATGACCGCCGTGCGGACCGCGTCGCTTAAGTCGGTGTCGCCGCTCGACGCGCCGCCGGAGTTAATCAGCCCCGCCCGCCCCATATAGCAGTTGGCCAACTGGTAGCGCACCAGATCGATGGGGTTATCGCTGGTCAGCTTGCTGTAAACCCGCTCGTCGGTATAGCCGAAGTTCACCGCTTTATAGCCGCCGTTATTCTCCGCCATTTTTTGCTTCACGATATCCGCGCCGATAGTGGCGGCAATATGGTTTGCCTGGCCGGTCAGGTCGGCGGAGACATGGTAATCCACGCCATCTTTTTTGAACGCCGGGTTGCGCAGGTAGGCCCACAGCACGGTCACCAGCCCCAGCTCGTGGGCGCGCTCAAACGCCGCGGAGATCTCTTCAATCTGTCGGCGCGACTCCTCCGAGCCAAAGTAGATGGTCGCGCCAACCGCCACCGCGCCCATATTGAAAGCCTGCTCCACGCTGGCATAGAGCGTCTGATCGTATTCGGTGGGGTAGCTGAGCGTCTCGTTATGGTTCAGTTTGACCAAAAAGGGAATTCGGTGGGCGTAGCGGCGCGACACCGAGGCCAGCACGCCATAAGTGGAAGCCACGCAGTTGCAGCCGGCCTCGATCGCCAGCTCGACGATGTTTTTGGGGTCAAAATAGAGCGGGTTAGCGGCAAACGACGCCCCGGCAGAGTGCTCTATCCCCTGGTCTACAGGCAAAATGGACAGATAGCCGGTTCCGGCAAGCCGCCCGGTGTTATAGAGCGTCTGCATATTGCGCAATACCGCAGGCGGACGGTTGTTATCGACCATCACCCGGTCAACGTAGTCCTCTCCCGGCAGGTAAAGTTGTTCGGCGGGGATGGTCATGCAACGGTGTTGCAGAAGGCTATCGGCGTCTTTGCCCAGCAGCTGGGTAATATCAGTCATCGCTTTTCTCCCGTAAGCTTCGCACGATGGCGAAGGTGGTTAGTCCTGGCCCGTTAAAGGGCAAAATAAGCCTGGTCCCTCCCGCCCTTCGCCGCCAGCCATTGCGCTTTTTTTCAGCATTTTCTGCTGGCACGTTTCGGGTTCTGATGCTGCACGTCTCCCGGCTGCGGGTCAGGTAGCCCGGATAAGCGCAGCGCATCCGGGAACTACCACCACTGGTGAAAATGGTGCACCGGGCCGATGCCGTGTCCCACCTCCAGGCTATCAGCCTGGGCCAGCGCCGCTGACAGCCAGCTTTTTGCCTCCTGCACCACCTCTGCCCAGTGCGCGTGGCGCGGGCGCAGAGCTGCCAGCGCCGCCGACAGCGTGCAGCCTGTGCCGTGGGTGTTTTTCGTCATCACGCGCGGCGCGGTAAAGCGCTGCGCCCCGTCGCGGGTAAACAGCCAGTCCGGACTTTCATCATCCTCAAGATGACCGCCCTTGATCAGCACCGCTTCACAGCCCAACGCCAGCAGCGCCCTGCCCTGCTCGTGCATTTCGCGCTCGTTGCGGGCGTGGGGGGCGTCCAGCAGCGCGGCCGCTTCCGGCAGGTTCGGCGTGATTAACGACACCAGCGGCAGCAGATGCTCGCGCAGCGCCGCGACCGCCGACGGCGAGAGCAGCGGATCGCCGCTTTTCGCCAGCATTACCGTATCCAGCACCACGTTCGCCACCTTATAGCGACGCAGCCGCTCCGCCACCGCCTCGACAATATCCGTTTCCGCCAGCATGCCGATTTTGGTGGTGTCGATACGCACATCGCTGAACACCGAGTCGAGCTGCGCCGCGACAAAATCGGGCTCGATACGATAGACCGACTGCACGCCGCGGGTATTTTGCGCCACCAGCGCGGTGATCACCGAACAGCCATACGCCCCCAGCGCGGAAAAAGTTTTCAGATCAGCCTGAATGCCCGCCCCGCCGCTGGGGTCGGTGCCGGCGATTGTCAGTGCGTTAATGCGTCTCATCCCTGCGCCTCCGTGTCCAGGTTGTACAGCGCATCGAGGAAAGCGGGAATAAAACTCCCCGGCCCCTGGCTGCGCGTCATGGCCCGGCTTCCCGCCTGCGCCATAAAAGCGCAGCCTGCCGCCACGTTATACAGGCGGTTCCCCGGCAACGCGCAGCAGGCGGCGACCACGGCCGAAAGCGCACAGCCGGTGCCCACCACGCGGGTCATCAGCGGGTCGCCTCCGCTCACCCTCAGCGTACGTACGCCGTCGGTGACGTAATCCACGTCCCCGGTGACGGCGACGATTGCCCCGCACTGCCGGGCCAGTATTTGTGCTGCTGGCAGCGCCGTACTGGCGGCGTCGGTGGTGTCCACGCCGCGCCCGCCCGCGCTCATGCCCGCCAGGGCGAGGATTTCCGAGGCGTTAGCGCGTATCGCCGCCGGGTGCAGGCTCAGGCTCTCCCGGCAAAAATCGCTGCGCAGGGTTAACGCGCCGACCGCAACGGGGTCTAGCGTCCAGGGTTTGGCGGCGGCGTTGGCGCTAACAATCGCCGCCCGCATCGCCTGCGCGCGCTCACGGGTAAGGGTGCCGACGTTAATAAGCAGCGCATCGGCGATGGCGGCAAACTGCGGCGCTTCCTGCGGGTCGATAACCATGGCTGGCGAAGCGCCCAGCGCCAGCAGCACATTGGCGGTAAAGGATTGCACCACGTCATTGGTCATACAGTGAACAAGCGGCGCGCGGTGGCGGAATTGTTGCAGGATTTGCGCGGTCTGCGCGGGGTGAAGCAGGTCAGGTTGCATCATTCGCTCCTGCCAGGCCTGAAGAAGGGATGCCTGGCAGGCATCTGACTTCCCTACGCTGGCATTATCCAGATCAGGTGGTACGGGTATTTCTCAGCCTTCACAAAGAAGGGCACCCCGAGTCAATATTGCAAACAGGAGCATAAGGGATGGCGAGGCTGAACACAACGCCTGCGCCATTTTCACTCCTGCAGGATAAGTGCTGCCCTGTTTTACCTGTTTTTCGTCAGCGCCATTGCGGACTAGCATAAATGCAGTCACATAACGCAGAACAACAACGGAGCATTTATGAAAGCCATCGCCATTACCCGCGCCGCGCAGAACGGCAGCAATATTGGATTTCTCAGCGACATCGAGCTGCCAACGCCGATCGCCGAAGGCCACGACCTGCTGGTGGAGGTCAAAGCCATCTCCGTCAACCCGGTTGATACCAAAGTACGCGCCGGTTTTAACGGGGATAAGCCGCGCGTCCTTGGCTGGGATGCTGTCGGCGTGGTGGTCGCTACGGGTGATAACGTCACCCTGTTTAAGCCCGGCGATAAAGTGTGGTATGCGGGCGCGCTGACCCGCCCCGGTAGCAACAGTGAATTCCAGCTGGTGGATGAGCGCATCGCTGCGCATAAACCCGCAACCCTTGATGACGCCGCAGCGGCCGCGCTTCCCCTTACCGCGATTACCGCCTGGGAGATGCTGTTTGACCGCCTGGGCGTTGCGGAAAACGGCAACGAAGGCGACGCGCTGCTGATTGTTGGCGCGGCGGGCGGCGTTGGTTCCATTCTGACCCAGCTGGCGCGCAAGCTAACCCGCCTGACCGTTATCGGCACCGCGTCCCGCCCGGAAAGCCAGAAATGGGTCAGCGAACTGGGGGCGCATCACGTTATCGACCACAGCAAGCCGCTGACCGAAGAGCTGGCCCGCATTGGCGTTAAGCAGGTCAGCCATGTCGCCAGCCTGAACAATACCCAGCAGCACTATCAGCAGTTGATTAACGCCCTTAAGCCACAGGGCAAACTGGCACTGATCGACGATCCGGATAGCCTGGACGCCATGCCGCTGAAGGTGAAAAGCATCTCCCTGCACTGGGAGTTTATGTTTACCCGCTCCATGTTTGAGACAGCGGATATCATTGAGCAGCATCGCCTGCTGACGCGGGTGGCGTCCCTGATTGATAAAGGCGTGATTAAAACGACGCTCGGCGAGCATTACGGGGCGATTAACGCGCAAAACCTGCAAAAAGCCCACCAGCTGATCGAATCTCAGCGGGCAGTAGGCAAAATCGTTCTGGAAGGATTTTAATCACCACACCCGGCGGCTCGCGCCCGCGAGCCTGCCAGGAATCCTCTTAAAAATGGTTTCACACTCAATCAGATAGCGTTTAAAGCGCTGCGTCTGGCCTGCCGCGTCTCTCTTTTGCTTACACTTTTTACCAATGCGTTATATTCATAACATTTTCAGGGTTGCGACGAACCCGTGCGCTGGTCATGATAAAAGTTGTGAATAAAAAAACTGATAACCTGGAGAGATCATGGGTAAAACAAAGATGTTGCTTCTGGGCGTTCTGTTTGCGGCATCCGGCGCCGTTGTCGCCGCACCGCAAACCCCTGCCGTGACGGGCACCCAGTCTTATGAAATCAAGGATTTTGTCGCCGACTTCACCAAATTCAACATTGGCGATACGGTGCCGGAGATGTATCGCAGCGAAGAGTACAACATCAAGCAGTGGCAATCCCGTAACCTTCCCGCGCCGGAGCCGGACAGCCACTGGACTTATATGGGCGGAAACTATGTGCTCATTACCAACAGCGACGGCAAAATCTTAAAAGCCTATAACGGCGATATTTTTTACCATCGCTAATGATTATTCGTCCCTGGCACGAAACCGACCGCCCCTTTTTGCGCACGCTCTACCTCCACGCCCGGCGGCAAAGCTGGCGCTGGCTGGACGGCAGCGACTGGCAACTGGAGGATTTTGACGCCGCGACCCGGGATGAAACCATCTGGGTCGCTGACGATGACGGCCACCGTGCGGGTTTTGCCTCTGTGTATGCCAACGATAACTTTCTGCATAACCTGTTTGTCGACCCGGACTGGCAGGGCCGCGGCACAGGCAGCGCCCTGCTGCAAAAAGTGCAGGCTGAATTTACCAGCACCGGCTCGCTCAAATGTCTGGCGCAAAATGAACGCGCGCTGGCGTTTTATCAGCGCCACGGCTGGCATGTAGAAGCGGAAGGGGAATCGCCGGAAGGGAAATATCTGCTGCTGCATTACCGGCTGCCCTGACGGGCAGCCGTTTTCAGTTATACCGCGCGAAACGCGATATCGCCGGGGATAATTTCCCCCTGCCAGTAAAGCTGCGCCGCCACCCGGCCCGCCAGGTTGCGATAGAGGGCGGTAAATTCGCTGTCCGGACGGCTGATAACCGTCGGCTCGCCGCGATCGAGATCCTCGCGCAGGCTGATGTGCAGCGGCAGTTGCCCCAGCAGCTGCGTGTGATACTGCTCCGCCAGTTTCTCCGCGCCGCCGGTGCCGAAAATCGGTTCGTGATGGCCGCAGTTGCTACAGATATGCATGCTCATGTTCTCGACGATACCGAGCACCGGCACTTCCACTTTTTCAAACATCACAATGCCTTTTTTGGCATCGATCAGGGCGATATCCTGCGGCGTTGTCACCACCACCGCGCCGGTAACCGGGATGTTCTGCGCCAGGGTGAGCTGAATGTCCCCCGTGCCCGGCGGCATATCCAGCACCAGATAATCAAGGTCCGGCCACAGCGACTCCTGCAATAGTTGCAGCAGCGCCTTGCTGGCCATCGGCCCGCGCCAGACCATGGCGTTATCATCGGTGACAAGGTAACCGATGGAGTTCGTGGCGAGGCCGTGAGCCATAATCGGCGCCATATGGGTGCCGTCTGGCGAGGTCGGACGTTCGCCCTCTGCCCCAAGCATCATCGGGATTGACGGGCCATAAATGTCCGCATCAAGGATGCCCACTTTCGCCCCTTCCGCCGCCAGCGCCAGCGCCAGGTTGACCGCCGTGGAGGATTTCCCCACCCCGCCCTTACCTGAGCTTACGGCGATGATATTCTTCACCCCGTTAACGCCCGGCTGGTTTTTCACCCGTTTCAGGGTGGCGATGTTATGGGAGAGCTTCCAGTCGATAGCGCGTGCGCCCGTTACCCGCAGCAACTCCGCGCTGCACTGCTCTTTCAGCGCTTCAAACGCGCTACGCCAGACAAACGGCATAATCAGTTCAATGTGCACGGTGTCATCGAGCCAGGCGACGTGATGGATCGCTTTCAGCGCGGTGAGGTTGTGCCTGAGGGTTGGGTGCTGGAAATTGGCCAGCGTGCCCGCGACCAGCGCGCGCAACGCCTCCGGGGATTTGGCCTGGGATTGAGAGTTCATCCCGACTCCTTGTTATGTTTTGAAAAGACATTGTTAAAAATCAAGTTTACTCCACTGGCGACAATTATTCATTTCTCAATAGTGCCCAATCCGGGGCGTGCTTTTATGGCGCAACAATTCCCTTTCAGGTAACATCAAAACCCCCTTTTTACTAATGAAGAAGTAATGCCCACTATGACTCAAGTCGCGAAGAAAATTCTGGTAACGTGCGCGCTGCCGTACGCCAACGGCTCAATCCACCTCGGCCATATGCTGGAGCACATCCAGGCTGATGTCTGGGTCCGTTACCAGCGAATGCGCGGCCACAACGTCAACTTCATCTGCGCCGATGACGCCCATGGCACGCCGATCATGCTGAAAGCGCAGCAGCTTGGCATTACGCCGGAGCAGATGATTGGCGAGATGAGTCAGGAGCACCAGACGGATTTCGCCGGTTTCAATATCAGCTACGACAACTACCACTCCACGCACAGCGAGGAGAACCGCGAGCTGTCGGAACTTATTTATACCCGTCTGAAAGAGAACGGTTTTATTAAGAACCGTACTATCTCTCAGCTCTACGATCCGGAAAAGGGCATGTTCCTGCCGGACCGTTTTGTGAAAGGCACCTGCCCGAAATGTAAGTCCCCGGATCAGTACGGCGATAACTGCGAAGTGTGCGGCGCAACCTACAGCCCGACGGAGCTTATCGAGCCGAAGTCCGTGGTCTCCGGCGCGACGCCGGTGATGCGCGATTCCGAGCACTTCTTCTTTGATCTGCCGTCATTCAGCGAAATGCTGCAGGCGTGGACCCGCAGCGGCGCGCTGCAGGAGCAGGTGGCGAACAAAATGCAGGAGTGGTTCGAATCCGGCCTCCAGCAGTGGGATATCTCCCGCGACGCCCCCTACTTCGGCTTTGAAATTCCGGGCGCGCCGGGTAAATACTTCTACGTCTGGCTGGACGCGCCGATAGGCTACATGGGCTCGTTTAAAAACCTGTGCGACAAGCGCGGCGACCTCAATTTTGACGACTGGTGGAAGAAAGAGTCCGACGCCGAGCTGTATCACTTTATCGGCAAAGATATCGTCTATTTCCACAGCCTGTTCTGGCCTGCGATGCTGGAAGGTAGCGGCTTCCGCAAGCCGACCAACCTGTTTGTGCACGGCTATGTCACGGTTAACGGCGCGAAGATGTCGAAATCGCGCGGCACCTTTATCAAGGCCAGCACCTGGCTGAACCATTTTGACGCCGACAGCCTGCGTTACTACTACGCAGCCAAACTCTCTTCCCGCATTGATGATATTGACCTCAACCTGGAAGATTTCGTCCAGCGCGTGAATGCCGACATCGTCAACAAAGTGGTTAACCTGGCGTCGCGCAACGCCGGTTTTATCAACAAACGCTTTGATGGCGTGCTGGCGGCGGAGCTTGCCGACCCGGCGCTGTATAAAACCTTTACCGATGCCTCCGCCACCGTTGCGGAAGCCTGGGAGAACCGCGAATTCGGTAAAGCGATCCGCGAAATCATGGCGCTGGCCGACGTGGCGAACCGCTACGTGGATGAACAGGCGCCGTGGGTGGTTGCCAAACAGGAGGGCCGCGACGCCGACCTGCAGGCCGTCTGCTCTATGGGCATTAACCTGTTCCGCGTACTGATGACCTGGCTCAAGCCGGTGCTGCCGACCCTCAGCGAGCGTGTGGAAGCGTTCCTCAACACCACGCTGACATGGGACGCTATTGCGCAGCCGCTGCTCGGCCACAAGGTGAACACCTTTAAGGCGCTCTATAACCGTATCGACATGAAACAGGTGGAAGCGCTGGTTGAAGCCTCTAAGGAAGAGGTGAAAGCCATGAGCGTGCCGGTCACCGGCCCGCTGGCGGACGACCCGATCCAGGAAACCATCACCTTTGATGACTTCGCCAAAGTCGATCTGCGCGTGGCGCTGATTGAAAACGCCGAGTTCGTGGAAGGCTCTGACAAGCTGCTGCGTCTGACCCTGGATCTGGGCGGCGAGAAGCGTAACGTCTTCTCCGGCATTCGTTCAGCCTACCCTGATCCGCAGGTGCTGATTGGCCGCCTGACGGTGATGGTCGCCAACCTGGCGCCGCGCAAAATGCGTTTTTGGCGTCTCAGAAGGGATGGTCATGGCCGCAGGTCCTGGCGGGAAAGATATCTTCCTGTTAAGCCCTGATGAAGGCGCGAAACCGGGTCAGCAGGTGAAATAACCACCAGACCAGGCCGGATACGGGAACGTTCCAACAATCTGAAAAACGCTGCCCAGGCAGCGTTTTTTTTTACTTGCACTATTATTCAATGGACAGGACATTCCAATAAAAAGGGGCTTTATGAATATCGTAAAAAAAATCATGGCGGTCGCGTTGACCACGGTTGTTGTCGTTGGCCTGAGCGGCTGTGGCGATAAGGAAGAGAGTAAGACCTTTAACTGGTCTAACGGTAAAACCGACATGGAACTGACTTATTACTACAAAGACGATGTAGTACTCCGTCAGACAGCGAAAAATAAGATTTACTACTCTGGTCTGGGCGTGGCGAATAAAGAGCAGGCCATGCAACGTTTAGGGCCAATCAGCGAAAAATATAAATCCATTAAGGGCGTTGACGAAGATATCGATTATCAGGATACCTACGCCACAGAGACCTTAACGGTTGATTACACTAAAGTTGACCGTAACGCACTGCAACAAATTCAGGGCGGCGCTTTCACCGGTGATGTGAAAGAAGGCGTCAGCATGTCTAAATCCCAGGCGCTGCTTGAAGCCAACGGCTTTAAAGAAGTGAAATAACCTGCCGCCAGCGCGCTATCACGCGCTGGCATTTTTTATTTTGCGCTCTTCGCGTGCTCGCGTACCGCCAGCCCCCGCAGAAAATAACGCATAAATTGATCGCCGCATTCACGATAGTTTTTATGATCGGTCGCCCGCATCATTGCGGTAATTTCCGGCATGGATACGCGGAATTTCTGTTCCGTAAGAATTTGCAGAATATCATCCGTCTTTAATGCAAAGGCGATACGCAATTTTTTCAGGACGATATTGTTCGTCAGCTTACGCTCATTCACCAGCGCGGGCTGGGACGTGTCTTTCCCCCGCCGCTCATAGATCAGGCCGTTCAGAAAGACCGACATCATGATATCCGGGCAGCGCTGAAAACCCTCTTCATCCTCTTTGTGCAGCCAGCCGACAAGCTGCTCGTCATTCACTTCGGCATCCGCCAGGGCAAACAGGCGCTTCAAATCGCCATTATTCATTTTCAGCGCATAGCGCAGGCTACGTAAGATATCGTTATTGAGCATAATTTCTTTCAGATATTGGATTGCAGGGGCGCAGTGTAACACTGAAAGTTACAACCCCAGCGCTTCTTTTAAATTCTTAAGGTAGCGGCGACTCACCGGCACGGTATGCCCGTCGCGCAGCAGCAGTTCCGCCTGGCCGTTATCTTCAAGGCGAATCTCTTTGAGATGGGCCATATTGACCAGATACTGGCGGTGACAGCGCAGCAGCGGCGTGCGGCTTTCCAGCGTGCGCAGCGTCAGCTCGGTAAAGCCCTCTTTACCGTCCTGGCTGGTCACAAAAACGCCGCTCATCCGGCTGCTGACGAAGGCGACTTCCTCCATTTGCAACAGGTATATGCGACTGTGACCAGTGCAGGGGATAAATTTCAGCGCCGCCTGGTTTTCCGGCAGCACCGAGACATCCTGTACGTTGCGCTCCTGGCGCAAACGGGCCAGGGTTTTCTCCAGCCGCCGCGCCTCGATCGGTTTGAGCAGGTAGTCAAAGGCGTGCTCCTCAAACGCTTTCACCGCGTATTCGTCAAATGCCGTCAGGAAGACAATGTAGGGACGGTGTTCCGGGTCCAGCATGCCAACCATCTCCAGCCCGCTGATACGCGGCATTTGGATGTCCAGGAACAGCACGTCCGGGCGCAACTTATGCACCGCGCCTATCGCCTCGACCGCATTGCTGCATTCCCCCACGATGTCGATGTCGCTCTGTTCCTGTAGCAGGATGCGCAGGTTTTCCCGCGCCAGGGGTTCATCGTCAACAATCAGCACTTTTAACATGCGTGTTCCTCCAGCGGCAGACGCAGGGTAATTCGGGTAAAGACATCCGGCTCGCAGGCCACCGTAATGCCGCAGCCGTCGCCAAAGCGGGCGCGCAGCCGTTTATCCACCAGGCTCATCCCCAAACCGCTGGCTTCGGCTTTAGGCTGATACAGCCCGGCGTTATCTTCTATATCCAGCACCAGATGGCCGCGCTCCTGGCTGGCGTTAATGATGATTTCGCCGGTTCCCAGCAGCTGTGACGTTCCGTGTTTGATGGCGTTCTCCACAATGGGCTGGAGCGTAAAGGCGGGCAGACGCAGATGCGACAGCGCCTCTGGCACCCGTAACTGCACATGCAGGCGCGACTGAAAACGCGCCATCTCAATCTGCAAGTAGGCGTTCACATGCTCGATTTCATCGGCAAGGGTGACAATCTCCGACGGGCGCTTGAGGTTCTTGCGAAAGAAGGTGGAAAGATACTGCACCAGTTGCCCCGCCTGGTCGCTGTCGCGGCGGATCACCGCCATCAGCGTATTCAACGCGTTAAACAGAAAGTGCGGGTTGACCTGCGCATGGAGCAGTTTGATTTCTGACTGGGTAAGCAGCGCTTTTTGCCGCTCGTACTGCCCGGCAAGAATTTGCGCCGACAGCAGCTGGGCGATCCCCTCCCCCAGGGTGCGGTTAATCGAGCTGAACAGGCGGTTTTTCGCCTCATAAAGCTTGATGGTGCCCACCACCCGCTGATTTTCGCCGCGCAGGGGAATAACCAGCGTCGAGCCGAGCTTGCACTGCGGATGCAGCGAACAGCTGTACGGCACTTCGTTGCCGTCGGCGTAGACCACCTCCCCGCTCTCTATCGCCTTTTGCGTCCAGACCGAAGAGATAGGTCTGCCCGGCAGATGGTGGTCGTCTCCGGTGCCGGTAAAGGCCAGCAGCTTTTCCCGATCGGTAATCGCCACCGCGCCGATATCCAGTTCCTTATAGAGCACCTGCGCCACCTTCATGCTGTTCTCTTCGTTAAAGCCCTGGCGCAAAATCCCCTCCGTCGAGGCGGCGACTTTCAGCGCGGTGGCGGAAAAGGCGGAGGTGTACTTTTCAAACATCGCCCGTTTATCCAGCAGGATACGCATAAACAGCGCCGCGCCGATGGTGTTGGTGACCATCATTGGCGCAACGATGCTCTGCACCAGATGCAGGGCGCTGTCATACGGGCGGGCGATAAGCAGAATGATCACCATCTGCGTCAGCTCCGCCACACAGGTTACTGCCCCGGCGGTAAAGGGGCTAAAAACCCTGTCGGTGCGGCCCCGCTTAATCAGAATGCTGTGCACCAGCCCGCCGAGTAGCCCTTCGACAATGGTGGAGATCATGCAGCTTAGCGCGGTCATGCCGCCCATCGAGTAGCGATGCAGGCCGCCCGTCAGCCCCACCAGCCCCCCGACCACCGGGCCGCCAAGCAGGCCGCCCATCACCGCGCCGATGGCGCGGGTATTGGCGATGGAGTCCTCGATATGCAGGCCAAACCAGGTGCCCATAATGCAGAAAATAGAGAAGACCACATAGCACAGAAATTTGTGCGGTAGCCTGACGGTGACCTGCATCAGCGGGATAAATAACCGCGTTTTACTCATTAACCAGGCGATCACCAGAAACACGCACATTTGCTGGAGCAGCAGCAAAACCAGATGAAATTCGTACATACCCGCCGCATCACTCTTATTGAAAGCGCGTACCATACAGGGAGTCGCGCATCGTTTCTTTGAGGGTTTCCAAAAAAATGTTAATTCGCGCGCATTATCACAAACCCGACGGCAGGATGATATGAACAGCGCACGCATCGATCAAAAAACAAACAATTTCTCCTGTTTCGGGGAAGAACAGCTAAAATCACACTGGGGATTTTTGCAAAGGTGAAATCATGGCGCTTTACACCATTGGTGAAGTGGCGATGTTATGCGATATCAACCCTGTTACCCTCCGGGCCTGGCAGCGGCGCTATGGTTTGCTCAAACCACAGCGTACCGAAGGCGGCCACCGGCTCTTCACCGAAGCCGACATTGACCGTATTCGTGAGATCAAGCGCTGGGTTGATACCGGCGTGCAGGTCAGCAAGGTACAGACCCTGTTGAATAATGAGCCGGAGAATATGCGCAACGGCTGGCGCGCGCAGCAGGAGGTTGTGCTGCAATATTTACAGAGCGGCAACCTGCACCGGTTGCGCCTGTGGTTTAAAGAACGCAGCCAGGATTACCCCGCGCAGACCCTCGCCACCCATCTGCTGATTCCGCTGCGCCAGCGGCTTAAATGCGAGCAGCCCGCCCTGCTGGTGCTGCTGGGCGTGCTTGACGGCGTGTTGATTAACCATATTTGCTG
>NZ_HE578945.1:404712-445306 GCF_000321045.1 Phytobacter massiliensis JC163 | reverse complement strand
GCCCTGTAATACCGGCAATACCCCGTAAAGCACCAGCGCGATAATCGCCGGCTGCTGCCCAAAACCGATAACCGGGACGGCGATAGCCAGTACCGCTACCGGGGGAAACGTCTGCCCGACGGCGGCAATGGTTTCGACCAGCGGGCGGAACTCGCGCCCCCAGCTGCGGGTCACGGCGATCCCCGCCCCCATACCGATGACGACGGCCAGCAGGCTGGAGACGCCCACCAGCCAGAAATGGGCCAGTGCCAGCGCCACAAAGCTCTCCTGCTGGTAAACCGGACGCGGCAGCTGCGGAAACAGCGCGCCAAACAGCGCCTCGCTGTGCGGCAGGGCGTAGAGCAGCGCCGCAAACAGCGCAATCAGCCATAAAAGGGGGTCACGCAGGCGTGTCACTCGCGGCCTCCGCTTTCAGCAAATCGTTAAAATGCAGCGTTCCGCAGGCGGCGCCCTGCGCGTCCACCACCGGCAGCACGTCGCACTGGCGGGCGACAAACAGCGACAGCGCCTCGCGCAGCGACAGATCCCGGCTGACCGGTTCGCCCTGAGCCGTACCGCCGTCGCGCATGGCGTGGCTGACCTGGCGCAGGGAGAGCAGCCGCACGCCCAGTTCACTGCGGCCAAAAAAGTCGCGCACAAAGCCGTTGGCCGGGTTCGTCAGCATCGATAGCGGCGTCCCCTGCTGGACAATTGCGCCGTTATCCATCAGGACCAGGTGATCCGCCAGCTGCAGCGCTTCGTCGATATCATGAGTCACCAGCACAATGGTGCGCCCCAGCAGGCGGTGAATACGGATCATCTCCTGCTGCAACGCCGCGCGGGTCACCGGGTCCAGCGCGCCGAAGGGCTCATCCATCAGCAGCACTTCCGGGTCGGCGGCCAGTGCCCTCGCCACGCCGACGCGCTGCTGCTGCCCGCCGGAAAGCTGATGGGGATAGCGCTCGCGCAGGGCCTCATCCAGCCCCAGCAGCGCCATCAGCTCCGCGACGCGATCGTTGATTTTGCCCCGCGACCATTTTTGCAGCTGTAACACCGTGGCGATATTCTGCCCCACCGTCCAGTGGGGAAAGAGGCCAATAGACTGAATGGCATAGCCCATCCGCCGACGCAGTTCGAGCACCGGCAGCTGACGAATATCCTCTCCGGCGAAAAGCAGCGTGCCCTCGTCATGCTCAACCAGCCGGTTGATCATCTTAAGCGTGGTAGATTTACCGGAGCCGGAAGTACCGATCAGCACTGAAAAAGCGCCGGTCTTGCATTCCAGGTTCAGATCGCTCACCGCCGGTTGCCCGGCGAACGTTTTACTCACATGCCTGAATTCAATCATGGCTGTTTTACCTCCAGTAGCGCTATGCCTAAGGCGAATAGCGCATCTACCGCTACCGCCAGCGCGATAACCGGAATCACCCCAAGCAGTACCAGGTCCAGCGCGCTGCTCAGCAGCCCCTGAAAGACCAGCGCGCCGAAACCGCCTGCGCCAATCAGCGCCGCGATCACCGCCATCCCCACTGTCTGTACCGCCACTACCCGCAGGCTGCGCAGCAGAATGGGCAGCGCCAGCGGCAGGCGGACGTGCCAGAACTGCTGTTTGCCGCTCATGCCCATCCCCCGCGCGCTCTCCAGTACGTCCGCAGGCACCTGATTAAGCCCGGCGACAACCCCGCGCACCAGCGGCAGCAGGGCATAGAGCACCAGCGCAATGAGCGCGGGCGTCAGGCCTGTACCCGCCACGCCAACGCGGGCAAGCCACGGGAACTCGGCCACCAGCCCGGCTAGCGGGGCGATCAGCAGGCCAAACAGCGCAACCGACGGCACGGTCTGAATGACGTTGAGTACCGTGAAGACCGGCCCCTGGCGCGCCGGATGGCGATAGCACCACAGCCCGATCGCCAGCCCCAGCGCCAGCGCCGGAACCAGCGTGCCGAAAAGGATCGTCAGGTGCTGCGCCAGCGCGTCGTTAAATACCTCTTGACGATTGGCGTACTCTTTCAGTAAAGAGAGACGATCCAGCTCGCCGCTCAGCAGCAGCCAGAGCGGCACCAGCCAGAGTTGCGCCTGCAGTAGCCAGCGGCCAATGGGGTTAACCGTGAGCCGACGGATGACATCGCTACAGATGAGCAGCGAAAGCGCCAGCCACAGCCACAGACCGCTGCCGGGGGAGGTTCGCGCCAGTGTACTGCCCTGCTCCGCCAGATCAGTCGCCGCCCTGCCCGCGCTCCAGACGAGGGCGATAAAGGCCGCCTCGGCAAGAAGAAGCGTTGCCGCCAGCGCGCCGCGCCGGGGAAGAAAGGCAAGCACCAGCAGCAGCGCAGGCACAATCAGCCCCAGGGCAGCATATGAGGGCCACAGCTGCCACAGCGCGCGGCTCTCTCCGGAAACCAGGCGATTAGGGGCGTAATTCACAAAAGGTAAGGCGGTTGCCGCCAGCGCCAGAATAACCAGCAGCAGCAACACGCGATTATGACAACGTAGCACCACGTTTATTTAATCAGTCCCTTTTCTTTCAGATAGTCCGCCGCGACTTTTTTGGCGTCCAGACCTTCCACCGCGATGCTGGCGTTAAGCTGCTGCAGCGTTTTCTCATCCAGGCTTGCGAAGACCGGTTTCAGCCACTCTTCCATCTGCGGGTAAGCTTTCAGGACCGCTTCACGTACCACGGGAGCGGGGGCATAGATAGGCTGAACGCCTTTCGGATCGCTCAGGGTTTGCAGCCCCAGCGCGGCAACCGGGCCATCGGTGCCGTAGGCCATGGCGGCGTTCACGCCGGAGGTCTGCTGGGCGGCGGCTTTGATGGTGACTGCCGTGTCGCCACCGGCCAGCGACAGAAGCTGCTGCTGGTTCAGCTTGAAGTTGTAGGCTTTTTCGAATGCGGGCAGCGCGTCGGCGCGCTCGATAAACTCTGCAGAGGCGGCGAGCTTAAAGGTGCCGCCCTCTTTAAGGTAACGGCTTAGATCCTCAAGAGAGGTGAGTTTGTTCTTTTCCGCCACGTCCTGGCGGACAGCAATGGTCCAGGTATTGTTGGCGGGCGCGGCGGTCAGCCAGACAAGCTTATTCTGCTCCGCGTCGAGCTTTTTAACTTTGTCGTAGCCCTGCTGCGCGTTTTTCCACGCCGGGTCGTTCTCCTGCTTAAAGAAGAACGCGCCGTTGCCGGTGTATTCCGGGTAGATATCAAGCTCACCAGAGGTGATAGCGCCGCGCACCACCGGCGTCGTGCCAAGCTGCACTTTGTTGACGGTTTTAACGCCGTGGCTTTCCAGCACCTGCAAAATAATGTTGCCCAGCAGCGCCCCTTCGGTATCGATCTTCGAACCCACTTTAACCGGCTCGGCCGCCTGCGCCCCTGCGGCTAACAGTAATAATCCCGCTGCGCTCCATTGCTGAAATGGTTTCATGCTAAATCCTCATTGTTATCGTGGTTGCCGTTTACGGCCTTGCAAAAAGCGTAGTTGAGAATTAAGAGGATGACATCTATGGAAGGGAATTTGCTGTTACGGTTGCACTACGTTCCCCTCTCCGCAAAAGGGAGAGGGAGAAAGGCGTAGCCCGGATAAGGCGTTACGCCGCATCCGGGCACTATAGAGGCTTATTGCAGTTCGAATTCGCCCTGTTTGACTCTGGCCGAGTCCAGACCGATAAAGACGTTGAATTTGCCCGGCTCCGCGTCGTACTTCATACGCTGGTTCCAGAACTTAAGCGCCTCGACATCGATCGGGAAGCTGACGGTTTGCGTCTCGCCCGGCTTAAGGGTGACTTTTTCGAAGCCGCGCAGCTGTTTCACCGGGCGGCTCATCGACGCGGTGACATCCTGCACGTACATCTGCACCACCGTCGCGCCGTCGCGTTTGCCGCTGTTGGTCACCTCGACGCTGGCGGTCACTGTACCGTCGCGCTTCATCGTCGGGGCGGACATTTTAACATCCGACACGGTGAAGGTGGTGTAGCTCAGGCCATAGCCAAAGGGATAAAGCGGCCCGTTGGCCTCGTCGAAATAGCGTGAGGTGTACTTATTCGGGTTATCGGCATTATAAGGACGGCCGGTATTCAGATGGCTGTAGTAAACCGGCACCTGCCCTACCGAGCGCGGGAAGGACATCGGTAGTTTGCCCGACGGGTTATAGTCGCCAAACAGCACGTCGGCGATGGCGTTGCCCCCTTCGGTCCCGGCAAACCAGGTCTCCAGAATGGCGTCCGCCTGCTGATCTTCTTTCACCAGCGCCAGCGGCCTACCGTTCATCAGCACCAGCACCAGCGGTTTACCCGTCGCTTTCAGGGCGGTAATCAGATCGCGCTGGCTTTGCGGGATTTTCAGATCGGTACGGCTGGAAGCCTCATGGGCCATGCCCTGCGCTTCACCCACCACGGCCACCACAACGTCGGATTCATTGGCTGCTTTTACCGCCTCGTCAATCATCGCCTGCGGGGTGCGCTCGTCCACTTTGACTGCCGGTTCGTACTGGTTCAGGAAGTCAACGATGCCCTTATCATCGGTCAGATTTGCGCCTTTGGCGTAAATCACTTTACCGCTGTCCCCCAGCACATTTTTGATGCCGGTGAGCACGGTCACGGACTGTTCCACCACGCCCGCCGCTGACCAGCTGCCCATGACGTCGCGTTTGCTGTCCGCCAGCGGGCCGATGACGGCAATGGTGCCCGATTTTTTCAGCGGCAGCGTTTCCAGGCGGTTTTTCAGCAGCACCATACTTTCATGGGCGATTTCGCGCGCCTCTTTACGGTGCAGACGGCTTTCGGCATTGGTGTCCTGCGGGTCGGACTCTTTCGGCCCCAGGTGGCTGTAGGGATCGTTAAACAGCCCCATGTCATATTTCACGTTCAGCACATGACGGGCGGCGTCGTCCAGCTCCGCCATGGTCACCTTGCCGCTCTTAATCAGGCCCGGCAGATATTTGCTGTAGTACTCATCCGCCATGCTCATATCAACGCCGGACTTAATCGCCACGCGTACCGCATCTTCCGGGTCGGCAGCCGTACCGTGTTTAATCAGCTCCTTAATGGCGCCGTGGTCAGAGATGGTAATGCCTTTAAATTTCCAGTCGCCGCGCAGCAGCTCTTTCAGCAACCAGCTATCGGAAGCGGCAGGCGTGCCGTTAAGGGAGTTAAGCGCGATCATCACCCCGCCGCTGCCTGCATCCAGCGCGGCTTTGTAAGGCGGCATATAGTCGTTGAACAGGCGCTGAGAACTCATATCGACGGTGTTGTACTCTTTACCGCCCTCCACCGCGCCGTAAGCGGCGAAGTGTTTAACGCTGGTCATCACCGAATAGCGGTCCGCCGGACTTTTGCCCTGCATCGCTTCAACCATGGCTTTGCCCATGGTGGCGGTCAGATAAGTATCTTCGCCAAAGCCCTCAGAGACGCGGCCCCAGCGCGGGTCGCGGGAGACATCCACCATCGGCGCCCAGGTCATGTTCAGGCCGTCGTCTGCCGCTTCATAAGCGGAAATGCGCCCGACGGTCTTCACCGCATCAAGGTTGAAAGAGGATGCCAGGCCCAGGCTAATCGGGAAAACGGTGCGCTGGCCGTGCACGACGTCATAGGCAAAAAACAGCGGAATTTTCAGGCGGCTGAGCTGCATCGCCTGATCCTGCATGGCGCGGATATCCTGGCGGGTCACGGTATTGAAAATCGCCCCAACCTGGCTTTTTTCAATCATGTCGCGGATGGCTTCTTTTGGGTTGTCCGGCCCGACGCTAATCAGACGAAGCTGACCGATTTTCTCATCAACGGTCATTTTTTTGAGTAATTCAGTAACAAACGCATCCCGTGCTTCGGGCGTCAGCGGATGTTTGCCTGACGTCTCTTCCGCCAGCGCCGGATGCAGCACAAGGCTAACAGCGACCCCTACCGAACATAGCCATTTCATGTCTTCACTCTCTCGTATCAACAAGGCCGCTCACCGGCCTGGCCGTGAAAAAAACGCAGTGTGCCATAATCGTAGTCTGGCTTGCAGAGTTATTCTCTGATTTCTCTAAGAATTAACCACTTTCAGACACTATGCTTATTACCTTGCTTACCCTATCGCAACAAGGAACGAACCATGCCTATCGCTACGCGTCAGCACGCACCCGCTTTTACCCAGGAACTTGAACGTCTTGTCGGCCACGCCCACGTTTTGACCGACCCGGCAAAAACCGCGCGTTACCGAAAGGGTTTTCGTTCCGGCGAGGGCGACGCGCTGGCCGTGGTCTTCCCCGGTACGTTACTGGAATTATGGCGGGTGCTGAGCCTGTGCGTCAGCGCCGACAAAATTATTTTGATGCAGGCGGCCAACACCGGGCTGACCGAAGGATCGACGCCGAACGGCAATGATTACGACCGTGAAATTGTCATCATCAGTACGCTGCGCCTGGACAAGCTGCATCTGCTGGATAACGGCCAGCAGGTGTTGGCTTACCCCGGTACGACCCTTTATGCCCTTGAGAAGGCGCTTAAGCCGCTGGGACGCGAGCCGCATTCGGTGATCGGCTCGTCCTGTATTGGCGCTTCGGTGATCGGCGGGATCTGTAATAACTCCGGCGGCGCGCTGGTGCAACGCGGCCCGGCTTATACCGAGATGTCGCTTTATGCCCGCATCAACGAAGAGGGCGCACTGCAGCTGGTCAACCATCTTGGCATCGATCTGGGGACGACCCCGGAGCAGATCTTAGGCCGGCTCGACGACGACCGGCTGCGCGATAGCGACGTGCGCCACGATGGCCGACACGGGCACGATCGGGACTACGTGCGGCGCGTCAGAGAGATAGACGCCGACAGTCCGGCGCGTTATAACGCCGACCCGGACCGTCTGTTTGAATCCTCCGGCTGCGCCGGTAAGCTGGCGGTTTTCGCGGTGCGCCTGGACACCTTCGTCGCCCAAAAGCGCCAGCAGGTATTTTATATTGGCACCAATCAGCCTGCGGTGTTGAGCGCGATCCGCCGTCATATTCTCAGCCAGTTCACCCATCTGCCGGTGGCGGGGGAATATATGCACCGCGACATCTACGATATCGCCGAGCGTTACGGCAAAGATACCTTCCTGATGATCGATAAGCTTGGCACCGACAAAATGCCCTTTTTCTTTACCATGAAGGGGCGCGCCGATGCGCTGCTGGGTAAATCCACGCTGTTTAAGCCCCACTTTACCGACCGGGCAATGCAGAGCCTGGGGCGGCTTTTCCCCTCTCACCTGCCGCCGCGCATGAAAAGCTGGCGTAATAAATACGAACATCACCTGCTGCTGAAAATGTCCGGGGACGGCATCGCCGAGGCGCAACGCTGGCTCTCCGCGTTCTTTGCCGACGCCGAGGGGGATTTTTTCGCCTGCACTACCGAAGAGGGCAATAAAGCGTTCCTGCACCGTTTTGCCGCGGCCGGAGCGGCGATTCGCTACCAGGCGGTACATGCCGACGAGGTGGAGGATATTCTGGCGCTCGATATCGCCCTGCGGCGCAACGATGAAGCGTGGTTCGAAACGCTGCCGCCGGAAATCGACAGCCAGCTGGTGCACAAGCTCTATTACGGCCACTTTTTCTGCCATGTTTTTCATCAGGATTACATTGTGAAAAAGGGCGTAGACAGCCACGCATTAAAAGCGCAGATGCTGGAGCTACTGCGCGCACGGGGCGCGCAGTACCCGGCGGAGCATAACGTCGGCCACCTCTACGAAGCGCCGGAACCTTTAGTTCAGTTTTACCGGCAAAACGATCCCACCAACAGCATGAACCCCGGCATCGGCAAAACCAGCAAGAGAAAAAACTGGGCGTAAATCCGCGGGTTAGCCTGGCGGCGCGATGGAGATGCAAAATAGTGCGGTAGCGGGCTATTTTGCATTTTGCATTCGTACTAGAGTAGCGACACGCGCCAGAGAAACGTTTCTCTGGCGGGCTACTCTAGGAGCATCCCATCATGTCTGCATGTGATCTTTTTAGCGAAAACGCATTGATCGTGCGCGATGCATGCCCTGACGACGTTCATGCCATCTCGTCGATCTACGCATGGCATGTTTTACACGGACGGGCCTCGTTCGAAGAGGTGCCGCCCACTATCGAAGAGATGCGTAAACGCATCAATAAGACGGCCAGCAATGGCCTGCCCTGGCTGGTGGCGCTCTATCACGGCATAGTGGTTGGCTACAGTTATGCCAGCATGTACCGCCCTCGCCATGCTTATCGCTATACCCTCGAAGAGTCGATTTATGTGGATGCCAGCATGACCGGACGCGGCGTCGGCAGCATGCTAATGAGCGCGCTGATCGCCCGCTGTGAAGAGGGGCCGTGGCGGCAGATGATTGCGGTAATCGGCGATGGTCAAAACAACGGCGGTTCCCTGCGCCTGCACAAAAAGCACGGGTTTGAAATTGTCGGGCAGCTGCGGAGCGTCGGCTATAAGAAAGGGGACTGGCGGGATACGGTCATTATGCAGCGCCCGCTGAACGACGGTGACTGGACGCTGCCGGAGTAACAGTCGCGGCTGATAGCGCGTCGCCATCAGCCCCGCTTTTAGTCGTTCTGGGCGGTCTGCTCACCGCTGCCGACGCCCGCTGCGGCCATCTGCGCCGCCTTCGCCCGCTTATAGCTCAACGCCGAGGCCGGTACCGGCTGCGCTTTGCCGGTTTCAATCCAGGTGCGCAGACGGCTGGCGTCGGCAAAGTGGGTATATTTCCCGAAGGCGTCCATCACCACCAGCGCCACCGGTTTATTATTGATTAACGTACGCATCACCAGGCAGTGGCCCGCCGCATTGGTAAAGCCGGTTTTGGTGAGTTGAATATTCCAGTTATCCCGGTATACCAGATGGTTGGTATTGCGAAACGGCAGGGTGTAAGCCGGGTTAGAGAAGGTCGCCATCTCTTCACGCGTGGTGCTCAACTGGCCGATAAGCGGGTACTGTTTACTGGCGATCAACAGACGGGTGAGATCCCGCGCCGTCGAGACGTTATGGATAGAGAGGCCGGTCGGCTCGACGAAGTGGGTATTGTTCATCCCCAGCGCCTTCGCTTTGGCGTTCATCGCGCGAATAAATGCGTCATAGCCGCCCGGATAGTGATGGGCCAGGCTCGCCGCCGCACGGTTTTCTGACGACATCAGCGCCAGCAGCAGCATATCTTTGCGGCTGATTTCACTGTTCAGCCGCACCCGGGAGTAAATTCCCTTCATCTCAGGGGTGTGGCTGATATCCACTTTAAGCTTTTCATCCAGCGGCAGGCTGGCGTCCAGCACCACCATTGCCGTCATCAACTTGGTGATGGAGGCAATGGGCCGCACCAGATCCGGGTGGCTGGAGTAGATAACTTTATTGGTATTGAGATCGACAATCATCGCGCTGCCGGAGGCGATTTCCGGCTGCGCGGCCGTCACCGCCGCAGAGGTTTTTGCCAGCGCCTGCGGCGCCAGGGGAACGGCGCACAGCAGCGCGAGACTTAACAGTGAAACTCGAATTTTCAGCATGGTGTCATTTCTGGTGATTATTCATGGACGTTATTACGCACGCCGCATCTGTTCATGAAACCAATAACAGAGCTGGCTCAGGCATAATAGCCATCGCGTCGCGTTGTCGCCACCAGAGATTCATTACAGAAGTTTGCGTTGCTGGCGGCTTGCCAGCAACGCAGCCCGATCAGAACAGACGGTAGCCATAGCCCCAGAGAATCACCGTCAGCGCCAGTAGAATTTCCAGCACCAGCACGCCAATCGCCAGCGTAGAGCTGGAGAAGCTCAGCCCCTCTTCCCGGTTAATGTTGAGGAAGGTGGGAATGCCAAGGTAAAGCAGATAACCCGTATAGAACAGCGCTACGGTGCCCACCAGCGCGCACAGCCATACCAGCGGGTAGAGCGCCACAATGCCGCTTAAAAAAAGCGGCGTCGCCACGTAGCCTGCGAACACCATACAGCGCGCCAGCGACGGGCGATGGGGATAGTTGCGCGCCATCCACCAAATCACCCGGCCCATCACGGCCACGCCCGCCAGCATCAGCGCATAGAAGATGACGGCAAGATAGAATGCGGTAAACCAGTTGAGCTGCACCACATTCTGTTCGCCAAAGTTCCAGCCAATTTGCGTGGTGCCAATAAACGCGCAGACCACAGGAATTGCCGCCATGATTAAGACGTGGTGGGTGTAGTGGTGAGAGATGGTTTCATTCTCACCTTTGATAACCTGCATTTCACGAACGGGATGGGAAAAAAGTCCCCAGACATGATTCATAACGCCCCCTTACGCAGTACCTGATGAGAGACGTTTTAAGTATAAATCACGAACTGGTTATTTTCTGAGCAATGCAGGGTTCAGATTTTATAGAACAGGGTATTCTGCGCCAGCGGGGATGAAACAAAGCCAAAGTATTCATAAAAAGCCTTCGCCCGTTCATCAATAGCATGAACCATAATGGCTTTGATTCCGACGTCGGCTGCCAGGTTAGAGACCCGTCTGACTGCATCGTTAAGAAGCCATTTTCCAAAATGGTGCCCCTGGGTACTTTCATCTACAGCGAGACGACCTAACAGAACCACAGGAATAGGATCGGGCATGTTCTGACGCAGGCTACGGCCTGTATCCGCGTGGCAGACTGAGCCTGTTGCCAGTGAGTAATACCCTACCACTCTGTCTGTACCTTCCAGGCAGATAACAAACGTCCGGGAAGCATTGAGTAACTGATTTTTCATCGCCCGGCGGCGTAACCACTCATCCAGCACCACGTTGCCGCTATTAAACGTACTGAGAATGTGTCTCTCTGACAGCAGTTGCGGCGCACTAACTGTTATTTCCATCCTGGCTTCACATCCATTAACCGATCGCGGCCTTCAACATTCTGTACCGGTGCTTCAAGCTGCTCAATAAAAGCCTGATAGCGGGCATCGTCAAGCACAAAGAGCCGTTGGTCGAGAATAATGTTCTGCGCCTCATGCACTGCCTGCTCAATAATAAAATCGGTGCGGTTTTTGTTGACCAGACTGGCAGCGTAATCGATCACCGCACGCTCTTCTTCGGTTGCGCGTACGTTGATTTGTTTATCACGGGTGGTTTTACGAATGGTGTTTTGCATAGCGGCCTCCCTTATAAGATAACAGTTTGCTATACACAGCATAACAATCAAGGTAGCAAATTGCTATACATCATCAGCTATTGTGTTTAGCGCCCATGCCATCCTGCGCGATCGGTTTTAAAGGTATATGCTTAAACCGTTTAACAGGAGAGTGGTTTCGCTATGGATATCAATACGCTTATTAGCCAGTACGGTTACGCCGCGCTGGTTATTGGCAGCATTGCCGAAGGGGAGACAATCACCCTGCTCGGCGGCGTGGCAGCCCATCAGGGACTGCTTAAATTCCCGCTGGTTGTGGCCGCCGTAGCGCTGGGGGGGATGATCGGCGATCAGTTGCTCTACCTGCTGGGTCGCCGTTACGGCATGAAAATTTTGCGCCGTTTCTCGCGCCATCAGAAGAAAATCAATAAAGCGCAGCGGCTTATCAACCGTCGCCCCTGGCTGTTTGTTATCGGCACCCGTTTTATGTACGGCTTTCGTATTATCGGCCCGCTGCTGATCGGCGCCAGTCGCCTGCCGCCAAAGGTGTTCCTGCCGCTGAATATCGTCGGCGCGATTATCTGGGCGCTGATTTTTACCGCACTGGGGTACGTGGGGGGTGAAGTTATCGGCCCGTGGCTGCATCAGTTTGATCAGCATGCCAAACGGCTAATCTGGCTGGTACTGGCGGTGGCGATTGTGTTTTCCGTGCGCTGGTGGCTGCGGCGTCGCCAGGCAAAACGCCGCAGCACACCAGAAGAATAGTTACTGGCGGCTGGCGTTAAACTGCGGGTTCGCCAGCATAAAGCCGCCGTCGACAATAAACGACTGGCCGGTGGTGTAGCTGGCGTTTTCGGAGCAGAGCCACGCCACAAGGCTGGCTATCTCTGCGGTTTTCCCCGGTCTTGCCAGCGGGATATTGGGCATCGAGCCGGGCTGCGCGTCGTCGTCGCTCATATCGTTCATCGGCGTGGCAATCGCGCCCGGCGCGACGGCGTTAACAAGTATGTTGTAACTAACAAGCTCCAGCGCCATCGATTTTGTCAGGCCGCCGAGGGCGTGCTTCGCCGCAGTATAGGCGCTGGCTTCCGGCAACGGCGTATGCTCATGTACGGAGGTAATATTCACAATGCGCCCGCCCTCCCCCTGTTTCACCATCTGGCGGGCGGCGATTTGTGAGCAGAGCATCGCGCCGTCGACATCCACGGTGAAAATTTTCCGCCACTCCTCAAGAGAGACGTCAAGAAACGGCGCTTTGGTCATCGCCCCGGCGTTGTTGACCAGTACGTCAATACGCCCGAATTCGGCAATCAGCTTTTCAATGGCCTGCGCCCCGTCGGGAAGGTGGCTCAGGTCAAGCTGGATAGTGCGCGCCTGTCGGCCCTGTTGCTCTACCTCGCGGGCGGTCTCTTTCGCCCCCTCTTCATCCGAGTGCCAGGTAATGCCGATATCAAAACCGTTCTGCGCCAGCAGCAGGGCGCACGCTTTACCGATGCCGGAATCTGATGCCGTTACAATTGCCACTTTTGCCATAATCTTCTCCAGATGCGTCAGAATGAACCCTAAGTATAGGATTCAGCCTGAACGCCGGAAAAAATCATGCCTGGTGGTAGCCGCCGCCGAGGGCGCTAATAAGCTGGATCGATGCGTCAAGCCACTGTCCCTGCAGTATCAGGCCGTTGCCCTGCTCGCGAAGCGCCGGAATTTTCGCCTGGCTGACCCTTGAGCCCGCGATAATACCGGCGTTGAACCGCGCCTGCGCCAGGCCAACCACCCGCTGGGCATCGCGCTCAATCTGCTGCTGGTGTTCGTTCTTCTGCGAAAGGGTCGCCACCTCGCTTGCGGTGCGCGCCACGTCGTTGACCGCGTCCACCACCGCCTTGTTGTAGTTGGCGACGGACAGGTTACTCTGGGCCTTCGCAATATCCAGGCTGGCATTCAATCTGCCGCTGTCAAAAATAGGCAGCGTCAGGCCAGCGGTGACCCCCATCTGCTGGGCCGAACTACGGAACAGATCGCTCAGGTGCAGGGCGTCCTGCTGCAGGAAAGCCATCAGGTTGACGTCGGGATAGAAAGCCGCTTTCGCCGCCTCAACGCTGCTTAAGGAGGACTCAATATACCAGTGGGCCGCCTGCAGATCGGCTCGGCGCGCCAGCAGCGAGTAGCCCAGCTGCGCCGGCAGCTTGCTCTCTACTTTCGGCAGCGCCACTGCCCGCAGCGCCAGCGAGGCTGACTGGGTATTGGTCAGGGCGCTCAGGCGCGCCTCGATAACCTTCATCTTCCCGGCAACGTCGTTAAGCTGCTGCTGGGTTTTGCTGCTGTCGATATCGGTCTCCACCCCTTCAACAGAGGAGGTGATACCGTGCTGGTAAAGCTGGCGATCGGTGGCGATGATATTCTGCTGCTGCTGTTCGACCTGGGTCAGCACGTTGCGCAGCGCCGCCTGGGTTTGCCACTCCCAGTAGAGTCGCGCCACGCCGCTTGCCAGCAGCTGGCGGGTCTGCTCCAGCTCCGCCTCTTTCGCCCGGGCGACCCCAATACGCGCGGTCACTTCCGCACGGTTTTTCCCCCACAGATCGAGATCCCAGCCCGCGGTCAGGCCAAAGGTGCCGTTGGTGTACCACGGCCCGGTGGTGCCCGCCGCGGGATCGGTAATGGCGAACGGCCCCATCAGCCCTTCCGCCGACATTTTTTGTCGCTCGGCGTCGGCCGAAAAATCGACCTGCGGCCCGTCCTGCGCCTCAACGGCTTTTGCCTGCGCTTCCGCCAGCTGTATGCGCTGGGCGGCAACCTGCATATCAGGCGAATTTTTAAGCGCGCTGTCGATTAACTTATTAAGCTGCGCATCGTGCCAGGTCAGCCACCACTGGCTGTCAGGCCAGCCGTCTTTTAACGCGGCCGGTAAGGGCGCGGCAACGTGCGAAGCGGGCGCCTGTTGCGTCAGCGCCTGGCGGCTGTTGTGCATCGGCGCGCAGCCCGTCAGTAAAAGGGAAACGGGGAAACAGGCGCTCAGCGCCAAAAGAGAATAACGATTCATAGGATTGTTCTGAAAATAAGCGTGCGCGGAGCGTAACGTGTGTGAGGATTTATTTTTTAGTTACGCGTGGCAATACATCTTCTGACGTCAAAGGAAACAAATTGAAAAACACGATTAATTATTGAGAAAGAAGATGTCCGGGGCCACGAACCTATAATCCTTTCCTATACTTAGCCTGAACTTACCAAAAAAGGGAAAGGCGATGAAAATTGTACTATGGGCTATTTTGATAATTTTTCTGATTGGGTTATTGGTGGTAACGGGCGTCTTTAAAATGATTTTCTGACAGGTTCAATCAGCGTGCTCGCGTTTCGGAGCACGCTGCCCCTCCCGCGGCTAGGGGGTGAGCCCCTGAATGGCCCGGGCGATTTCCGCCGAGCTTTTCAGCGCGCGGATCAGTTCGAATACCGCCTGCGCTTGCGGATACTCTTTGCGCAAATAACCCAGCCACTGTTTGATACGCGCTACGTGGTATAACCCCGTATCTCCCTGCTTTTCCAGGCGGCTGTACCGTTGCAGGAGCGTAACGACCTCCGGCCACGGCATGGGCGGCGCGTTATGCTTAATCACCCGGCTGAGATTGGGCACGTTGAGCGCCCCGCGACCAATCATCACCGCATCGCAGCCGGTTGTCGCCATGCACGCCTGCGCGCTCTGCCAGTCCCAAATCTCACCGTTAGCGATAACCGGAATAGTAAGCCGCTGGCGAATGTCGCCGATCGCCTGCCAGTTAATTCGTTCCGCTTTATAGCCATCTTCTTTGGTGCGGCCGTGAACCACCAGCTCGCTGGCCCCGGCCTGCTGCACCGCGTCGGCTATCTCAAACTGCCGGTCGCCGCTGTCCCAGCCAAGGCGAACTTTGACGGTCACGGGCAGATGGGCAGGCACCGCCTCACGCATCGCTTTCGCGCCGCGATAGATAAGCTCAGGATCTTTTAACAGCGTTGCCCCGCCGCCGCTGCCGTTCACCACCTTTGAGGGGCAGCCGCAGTTCAAATCGACGCCCCACGAGCCCAGTTCAACCGCGCGGGCGGCGTTCTCCGCCAGCCACTGGGGATACTGCCCTAAAAGCTGTACCCGCACAGGGGTGCCTGATGAGGTACGGCTGTTGTGCCGCAGCTCCGGGCAAAGCCGGTAAAAAGCTTTCACCGGCAATAGCTGATCGACCACGCGCAGAAATTCGCTGATGCAAAGATCGTAATCATTTACGCTGGTCAATAGCTCGCGCACCAGCGAATCGAGCACGCCTTCCATCGGTGCCAGTAATACGCGCATAGTTTGCCCCTGTAAAAAAGAGGCGACATAGTAGCGCCTCTTTTATAAGGAGGAAAGGAGATGCTGTTCAGGCGCTCTGTCGCCCCGGCTCCCTGTGCGGCAGGGTCTGCGCCCCCTCCCCCAGCGTGCGCTGCATGATGACGATGTCGAGCCAGCGACCGTGCTTGAACCCCACATTTTGCAGCGTACCGCTGATGCTGAAACCCGCTTTTTTGTGCACGCCCAGCGAGGCGGCATTTTCGCTGTTGCCCACCACCGCAATCAGCTGGCGATAGCCGTGACGTTCCGCCCACTCGACGGCCTTCGCCAGCAGCGCGCTGCCCGCCCCGCGATGGCGAAAGTCGCGGTCAACATAAATAGAGTCTTCCAGCGTGTAGCGATAGGCGTAGCGCGTGCGGTAGGCCGCCAGATAGCAGTAGCCCTTTACCACCCCCGCCTCCAGGAGAACGAACCAGGGAAGCCCGGCGCTGCGAATTTTAGCCAGCCGGGCGCGCATCTCTTCTATGTCAGGCGGTGCGGTTTCGAAGGAGGCGCTGCCATTCGTTACGTGCCAGGCGTATATTTGCTGGATGGCGGCCAGGTGCCGCTCTTCTGCTCTGATAATGTCCATTGTGCTGCTCCTGCATATTCAGGCGTTCAGACTAGCCGCAACCACCCGATTCAGGCACCGGCCTGCGCTTATCACTGGTATAAGGATAACTTTGGATGGCAAGTTTCAGCCTCGAACAACTGACAACCTTTCGTCTGGTCATGGGCCGGGGAAGTTTTACCGCGGCCGCGGAGGCGTTGGGTATTTCGCAGCCTGCCGTTAGCCTGCAGATGCGACAGCTGGAGGCGGCATTGAAAACGCGTTTAATTGAGCGCTATGGCCGGGGCGTGCGCCCGACGCCTGCCGGGCTCTCCTTGCTGGCGCACTGCGGAGAAATAGAAAAAGCCGTTACCGCCGCCGTGCATTCGGTGGCTCTACACCAGCAAACGATAAGCGAAACGGTCACCCTGGGGACCGGCGCCACCGCCTGCATCCACCTGTTGCCGGGGGTTTTGCAGGCGCTACGCCACGATCATCCGCAGCTTTCGGTAGGCGTTCAGACGGGCAACACGCAGGATATTGTTCGCGCCGTAGAAGAAAATCGCGTCGATATCGGGCTGGTCACGCTGCCCGTATCGGGGCGTAATCTGGAAATCACCCCAATAATGAACGATGAGTTTGTTGCCATCACCGCCGCCGGTGCGGCCGATATGGACGAAACGGTGATGACGGCGGCTGATTTCACCACGCAGGATTTGATTGTTTTTATTGCCGGTAGCGGCACGCGCGCCCTTATTGACGGCTGGTTCCAGCGCGCAGGCGCGGTGGTCTCCCCGGTGATGGAGCCGGGCAGTATCGAGGCAATAAAGCGAATGGTACGCGCAGGGCTGGGCTACAGCATCGTTCCGCGAATGGCGGTTCAGGAGCCCGGCGATCGGCAAGGCCTTGCCGTTCATCCCCTTGCGCCTGGGCTACACCGACAGCTCGGGCTGGTTATGCGCCCGGATAAAATTGTCACCCGCGGCATGCGCGAACTTATTGGCCGCCTGCAAATGCAGGGGGAAAATGAATCAACGTGAACTGTTGCCAGAAGGCATGCATACCATTCCTGGAATTCATGATGTGATCGGTAGCACGTTTTACGATTTAATTGTATGATGAATGCGTTCTAACAGAGGTGGTCACCATGAGCAAATCGCTGAACGTCATCTGGCAGTATCTTCGCGCCTTTATTCTTATATACGCCTGTTTATACGCAGGAAACTTTGTCTCCTCTCTGCTGCCTATCGCTATTCCAGGCAGCATTATCGGCATGCTGATTCTCTTCTTCCTGCTGGCCTTGCAGATTCTGCCGGCAAAATGGGTCAATCCGGGCTGCTATGTGCTTATTCGCTATATGGCGCTGCTGTTTGTGCCGATTGGCGTGGGGGTGATGCAGTATTACGACACGCTACGGGCGCAGTTCGGGCCGATTGTGGTCTCCTGTGCGGTCAGTACGCTTATTGTTTTCCTGGTGGTGAGCTGGAGCGCCCATCTTGCGCACGGCGATCGTAAAATTATCGGCGATAAAGGAACCAAAAAATGATGGCCAATATCTGGTGGTCGCTTCCCCTGACGCTGATTGTCTTTTTCGCGGCGCGCAGGCTGGGGATGCGTTATAAAATGGCGCTGCTCAACCCGCTGCTGGTGGCGATGGTGGTTATCATTCCGTTCTTGCTGCTGACCGGCATCCCCTATGATCACTACTTTCAGGGCAGCAAAATACTTAACGATCTGCTGCAGCCTGCGGTGGTGGCGCTTGCCTTTCCGCTCTATGAACAGCTACATCAAATCCGGGCGCGCTGGAAGTCCATCATCACCATCTGCTTTGCGGGCAGCGTGGTAGCGATGGTTACCGGCGCGGGCATCGCTCTGATGATGGGCGCGACGCCGGAAATCGCCGCCTCTATTTTGCCCAAATCGGTCACCACCCCCATTGCGATGGCGGTCGGCGGCAGTATCGGCGGCATTCCGGCTATCAGCGCGGTCTGCGTGATATTCGTCGGCGTGCTGGGGGCCGTGTTTGGCCACAGTCTACTGAACGCGATGCATATCAAAACAAAATCGGCGCGCGGTCTGGCAATGGGTACGGCTTCCCATGCGCTGGGAACGGCCCGCGCGGCTGAAATGGATTACCAGGAAGGGGCGTTCAGCTCGCTGGCGCTGGTGATTTGCGGAATTATCACATCGCTTATCGCCCCGTTTCTCTTCCCGCTGATTGTGGCCTTAGTCGGGTAAAAATTTGCGATGCGTCGCGCATTTTTCATTTGAATTTCATTAGTTGCATGAATAATGAGAAACAGATCACACAAACCGCCCCTGGCGGCTCGTACACTACGATCCCATTACTGATTATGAGGCAACGCCATGCAACCACGTTTTCACACTGCGTTTCCCGCCCTTGCGGATAACCTCCAGGCGGCCCTGGCGCCGCTGCTGGCGGACGCGGATTTTCCCGCCATGTTGAGCGCAGAGCAGGTTGCCGCCCTGCTTGACGCGACGGGGATGGACGAAGACGCGTTGGCTTTTGCGCTGTTACCCCTTGCGGCTGCCTGCGCGCGCGCCGATCTTTCTCACTTTAACGTCGGCGCGATTGCCCGCGGCGTCAGCGGGAACTGGTATTTCGGCGGAAATATGGAGTTTATCGGCTCGACCATGCAGCAAACCGTTCACGCTGAGCAAAGCGCCATCAGCCATGCCTGGCTGCGGGGCGAAACGGGCCTGCGCTCTGTCACCGTCAATTACACCCCCTGCGGCCACTGCCGTCAGTTTATGAACGAGCTGAATAGCGGCCTGTCGTTACGCATTAACCTGCCCGGACGCGCGCCCCATACATTAGCGGACTACCTGCCGGATGCCTTCGGCCCGAAAGATTTGCAGATCGAAACGCTGTTGATGGACGAGCAGAACCACGGCTTCGCCCTTTCCGGCGATGCGCTTTCGCAGGCGGCCATCAGCGCGGCCAACAGAAGCCATACGCCGTATTCTAAGGCACCTTCGGGCGTGGCGATTCTCTGCCGGGACGGGCGTATTTTCAGCGGCAGCTACGCTGAGAACGCGGCGTTTAACCCCACACTCCCTCCTCTGCAGGGGGCGCTCAATCTGCTGAGCCTGAGTGGCTATGACTACCCCGATATGCAACGTGCCGTGCTGGCCGAACGTGCGGACGCGCCCCTTACCCAGTGGGATGCTACCCTGGCGACCCTGCTTGCGCTGGGCTGTCTGAACGTCGAACGCGTGCTGCTCTGACTTGCTGCGGGCTTGCCCGCAGTGATGAAAAAGAACGCAATCAGACGCCTGTTCCTTGCGCTTGCCGAACGGGTAAAGTAGCCTGAGTGAAATTTAACCCTGCATTGAGTTTTCAGTATGTTGAAGCGTTTGTTATACAGCCTGTTAGTCCTGATTGGCTTACTGCTGTTGACTGCGCTCGGCCTGGATCGCTGGATCAGCTGGAAAACCTCGCCGTATATTTATGAAGATTTGCAGGATCTCCCCTGGCGTCAGGTGGGCGTGGTGCTGGGAACCGCCAAGTATTACCGCACCGGCGTCATCAATCAGTATTACCGTTACCGTATACAGGGCGCGCTCAACGCCTATAACAGCGGCAAAGTAAACTATCTGCTGCTGAGCGGCGATAACGCTCTGCAAAGTTATAATGAGCCGGTGACGATGCGCAAAGATTTGATTGCCGGCGGCGTGGATCCAGCGGATATCGTGCTGGATTACGCCGGTTTTCGCACTCTCGATTCCGTAGTGCGCACCCGCAAAGTCTTCGATACCAACGACTTTATTATGATTACGCAGCGCTTCCACTGCGAGCGCGCGCTGTTTATCGCTCAACATATGGGCATTCAGGCGCAATGCTATGCCGTGCCTTCGCCAAAAAATATGTGGAAGGTGCGTATCCGGGAATTTGCTGCAAGGCTGGGAACGGTGGCTGATTTATACCTGTTCAAACGCGAACCCCGCTTTTTAGGGCCGCTGGAGCCTATCCCCTCTTTAGAAGAGATACCGGCAGATGCGCAGGGCTACCCTGCGGTCACCGCCGGGCAACTGCTCGAACTGCAGAAAAAAGGGAAATAGCGTTGTTCATGTCGGCGGCGCATGGCGCGGATAGACCCGCGCTGGCCGTAGCAGAACATATTCACGTTCGGTAAGTTGCTGATGCGACATGGCAAAAGTCTGCTGTTTATCTGACCATATCCCCGTTAACGCGTTAAAACCAAGGGTTATTTCCCCCGCTGGCGTGGCGATAATATAGTCACCGCTTTTCAAATAGCCCGCGCGAAATACCAGGCGCAGCGGCGGCTTATTTTTAACGGTAAACTCAATTTTGCTAAAACCGGTTGGGACAGCGCAAAAATAATAGAACGGCAATTTATCAACTCTTACATCACCTAATTCAGCAATGACTTTTTTGTCTCGTAAAAGTTGCACAGATTTTAAAGTAAAGTTAATAAAATTATTTTTCTGCTGGGGTAAACGTTCAACTTGAAAAAGGACAATATTCACAGGTGCTCCCGCTGACACATAATATATTTGCATTCAGCGTAAGGAAAACTGGTCAAAATCACTCCAGGATTTTCCTCAAAACAAGAAACAGAATAGCGGGAGAAGTGTAAACAAATGAGAGAAAAAACAGGATGCAGGATATATTATATGCAGCAGACTGTAAGAAATTACAGCTGCTGCTTCATTAACCTGTGCGCAACAGGTTGTTTAAGCTACTTTATCTTCATACTGGTGCAAACTTTTCTGCAGATCGTAAATGAGGCTTTTAACCTTTTCAGGCGTCAGGCTGAAAAACTGCGAATCAAAAGTTGAACCGCCAGGCGCGTAAGGCGAGGTACTGTAGCCGAACTGAATAACCACCCCATTCATATCTTCCACTGCTCCTACCTGCCACCCATTGACGGGGAAGGCAGGAAATGTTGCTTTGCCGTTCATCCTAATCTCCTTGCGAATGTTGTGCTTAAATAAGCGTAGCACTGAAACAGCAATTAACAAGCTGATAAGCGCATAATCAGATAATTTTCTTTCGTCAGAAATTATATCTGTGACGGCACCAACGTTATTTCACCAAGACTAGGACTTTTCTTATCTACAATAATTTAAATGTGCATCTACATTTTTATTTCGCAAACGCAGCGAGATGGCCGGACCAGGCATCTGGTACAACATTTACTCTTATCTGACGAGGTGAGTTAATGAATTGTTACTGGCATGTTCATAAAAAAGGTGAGATCGAAGATTTATTCTACCCTATCCGGATTGGCGATCGTCTGTGCCTGATACTTAAAAATGGCGGGGCATTGTATCGCCAGATGAAATGGTGGCAAGCCCAGCGAGAGAATATCATCGCGGTCAGACAGATTATCTGACAGTTCATTTTTCTCGCAGGGAAAATTTATGGCCGCTGTTTTTTTAACAGATATTAAGGCCTGGCCGCCGCTGCGTTACATTCGCGAAATTAACGTTTCACAACTACTTTAAAATTCTGGCCTGCAAAGAGATAGATAATTATGACACCGACCGACAAGAAGCATCTTAACTATCCCCGTCCGCCGTTTGCGGAACAGCCGCAACAGCCGCCAGGGCTTGCTGCGGAAATGAAGCCCATCCCGGATCATGGCGAAACCAGCTATATTGGCTCTGGCCGTCTGGCGGGAAAACGGGCGCTGATTACCGGCGGTGACTCCGGTATCGGCCGCGCTGTGGCTATCGCTTTCGCCCGTGAAGGGGCCGACGTGGCAATTAACTTTTTGCCAGAAGAGCAAACGGATGCCGAAGCCGTTATCGCCCTGATTGCCGCAGAAGGCAGAAAAGCGGTTGCCCTGCCAGGCGATATCCGTGATGAAAGCTTCTGTCAACAGCTGGTCGCCAGCGCAGTACGCGAACTCGGCGGCCTGGACGTGCTGGTCAACAACGCCGGTCGCCAGCAGTACTGCGAATCTATCGAAGAGCTGACTACCGAAGCGTTTGACGCCACCTTTAAAACGAACGTCTATGCGCCGTTCTGGATCACCAAAGCCGCGATTCCGCACCTGCAGGAAGGGGCGGTAATTATCAACACTACTTCGGTCCAGGCCTACAAGCCGAGCGAAATTCTGCTCGATTACGCCCAGACCAAAGCCTGTAACGTTGCGTTTACCAAATCGCTGGCGCAACAATTGGGGCCGAAAGGCATCCGTGTGAATGCCGTAGCCCCCGGCCCGTACTGGACGCCGTTGCAGTCCAGCGGTGGCCAGCCACAGGAAAAAGTGAAACAGTTTGGCGCTTCTGCACCGCTGGGCCGCCCCGGCCAGCCGGTGGAGATTGCCCCGCTGTATGTCCTGTTTGCGTCGGACGAAAGTTCCTACGCCTCAGGCCAGGTCTGGTGTTCCGATGGCGGCACCGGCACCCTGTAAAAGGTATGGCAGGCTTCGGCCTGCCATTTATATTGAGCATAATGAATAGTTGTTGCCTGTCCTATCCGTACAGGTGATAAAATCACGCTGAAAAGTTCAACCAGCGCAACGGGAATAATGTTTCATTCTTCCATTGCCTGGTAATGAATCTTCTAATATCCTTGTTCCGCTTTTATAGGGCCATCCACCCTCGATACATAAGGCGCAACGTTCGCTGCTCGCAAGGTTAGCGGCAATAAAAGAGCCGCTATTTCTATTCGCTTTGTGAATTTTGTCAGCTACCATTAATAAATTGAGATTATTTTTTTATTGCCAGCGTTTCTTATTTCTGCTTCTATCGTAGATAAATTTTTTCTCGCTTTAAGCAATTTCTAATCTTTGCGAGCGTTGCGCCTTATCCTGGATGACCTGTTGAAATACCAAGCCATCAGGGGATGATACAATGCATTATACAAGGATCTTGATTTTGCCTGCGCTTTTGTTAAGCAGCAGCGCATACGCAGGCTGCCACTTTTATGTCCACGAGGATTATTACGTTAATGCCGTACAGCATTACACCGTCCCGCTGGCTGCCAGCGCCATCTCTGTGCCCCCCGGCGCGGCAACGGGCGCCGTTATTTTTGAACAGAAAGTAAATCTAAAAAACACGCCAAAGTTCAGCATTATGTGTGATGCTGTGGGTGATTTTATGCGAACCGAAAATTATGATTCCCATCCCTATCCGCCAATATCAACCGGTTCAAAAATCTATAAAACGAACATTGCTGGAATCGGCGTGAGGTTTCGCGCAGGCGACCCGCCTACCTACAGTTTCCCGGTAAATTACTATTCATCTACATGTGATGAGCAATATTGTAATTTTACAAAAGGCTGGGTTGCTGATACCACCATTCAACTTATTAAAACAGGCAATACGGTAGGCACCGGCGCGATTACCGGCGCCAGTCTCCCCACCTCTGTATATACCGCAGGGCAGTCTGGCAGCATGGTAGATATTTATAAAATCAATATCAGCGGCACGCTCAACGTGAATACCCCCACCTGTGATATTACTGCCGCCAGCCAGTCGATGGTGGTGCCCATGGGCAAGCATCACGTCGCGGACTTTTCCGGCGTCGGCTCTGGCACCGAATGGAAAGATGCCAGCATTCGCTTAAATAACTGCGGCCACTTTTACGGTAGCAGTTCAGCGGCTATTGCCAGCTTTGACGGTACAAGCAACGTCCCCCTGACAGACCTGACCAGTAACGCGGCTGTCGTTACCCTGACCCCGCTTGACGGCAACGTCAAGCCTGAGGAGGGGGTGATGGCGCTGAGCGACTCCTCCAGCGCAACGGGAATTGGAATCCAGCTTTCCAGCAGCGAGAGTGAAAGCGGTAAAATTAACCTTAACGCCGCGTATACTCAAATGCTGCCCAAAGATGGCACGACCAACTTTACTATTCCACTTTTCGCCCGTTATATTCAGACAGAAAATTCTATTGGCGCGGGTACCGCTAATGGTAAACTGGAATACACGATCACCTACCGGTAGATTTTACTGATCGAGAGAGGATGCATGGCGGCTCGCTGTCGCCATGCGTTATTACTCGTGCACGAAATATATTTTACTATTCACATTATGCATTTATTAAGTGTTACGGATAACTAGGGACTATTTATATTACTTAATTTTAACACCGGCATTTCATTGCGAGCATGTAAGCTCCTCTTCCCAGAGATATCTAATCTTAGCGAGAGTTGATTTTATGATGAAATAATCAGCCGCCATGGAGGTAATATAATGCTCTTTAAAAGGATTTTTGATTTTATCCACTCTGGTGTTTTCTTTGTTTAGCGCCCACGTCTACGCCAGCTGCGATTTTTTATGTCCACGACCAGTATACCGTCAACGCCACGAAGTACTACACGCTCCCGCTGGCAGCATCGGCTATTTCCGTCCCTGCTGGCGCTGCGGTCGGCAGCGTTATCTTTGAACAACAAATCAAGCTCAATAGCCAGGTGTTTAGCATCAAGTGCGATGCCGTAGGCGATTTTTATCGCCGTTGGGAGTATGCCTCCCTTCCCTTGCCGGAAACCTCATCTGGCTCACAAACGTATAAAACGGGAATTGAGGGGATAGGCGTCAGGTTCCATACCGGCAACTTCAATTTCCCGTCGTATCTCAAGGCTAAAAAATGTCTCGCTGCGAATAACATTCAGTTCTGCGATTACACTGAAGGCTGGACCGCCAACTCTACCCTGCAGTTTGTTAAGACAGGAAACGTAGTAAGCAGCGGCACTATTCCTGCCGTCAATATCCCTGTCGCGCTTTATACTGCCGGGCAGGACGGCAGCATGGTGAATATTTATCAAATTAACGTGAGCGGCAGTCTTACCGTTAATGTGCCTACCTGTGATATTAGCACTGCCAGTCAGTCCATGGTGGTGCCGATGGGCAAGCACCACGTCGCTGACTTTTCCGGCATCGGCTCCGGTACAGAATGGAAAAATGCCAGTATCGTGTTAAATAACTGCGGCCACTTTTATGGCAACAGCTCAACGCCCATCACCACCTTCGATGGCACAAGCAATATTCCGCTGGCAGGCTTAACCAGTAACGCGGCAGTTGTCAGCCTGACGCCGCTGGACGGCAAAATCAAGTCAGAGGACGGCGTTATGGCCCTGAGCAGTTCGTCCAGCGCAACGGGTATCGGCATCCAGCTCTCCAGCAGTGAAAGCGAAAGCGGTAAAATTAACCTCGATACGGGCTATGCCCAACCGCTGCCTAAGGATGGCTCACCCAACGTCACCATTCCGCTTTTTGCCCGTTATATTCAGACAGAAAACGCCATCGGTGCGGGTACTGCCAACGGTAAGCTGGAGTACACCATCAGCTACCGTTAGTCAGCTTTCTGAAAAGTCAGGTAATTTCCCGGCGCGATTACCATTCCTGGTTACGCTTGATCATAGGCCTGCTCCACCAGGCTAAAAGCACTCATTTTATGGCGACACAATGTCGCCATATCTTTCGCCAGGAGAAAAGATGAAGAACGAGACCTACTCTCATCCGCAGCGTGTGGATGGCTATGCGGGGCTGGGCGACTATGCCGCCATTGGCGATGGCCGTTCGGTGGCGTTGATTGCCCCGGACGGCTCGATTGACTGGTGGTGCGCGCCCAATATGGACTCCCCGCCCCTCTTCGATCGCATTCTTGACGCCGCCAGCGGCGGCTATTTTCAAATAGAGCCCACCGCTGAATATCGCGTTCATCGCCGTTACCGGGAAAACAGCAACGTGCTGGAAACCTGCTACGAGACCGCCTCCGGCAGCGTGGTGCTGACCGAATCGCTAAACAGTAACTACGCCGGGCGTCTGCCGTGGTGTGAACTGGCTCGCCGGGTCGAAGGCGTTGAAGGCGAAGTTGAACTGCGGCTGATGTTTGTGCCGGGAACCGCCTCCTGCACCCGCTCCCCGTGGATTCAGGATACGGACAAAGGCCAGGTGATTCACATTGGCGATTTGATGGCGATGCTGCGCACCTCGGACGAGGTGGACATCACCCTTTACGACGATCACGCTATCGAAGGCACCTTCACCGCCCGCAAAGGGGTGCGCTCAATGGTTGCCCTACTGGTAAGCCATAAAGAGCCGCTGGCCGTTCCTTCGCTGGAGAAAATCGACGGCCATATTGATATTTCCGACCACGTGTGGCGGCTGTGGTGCGAGAGCCTGACCTATGAAGGCATCTTCCCGGAGCATGTAAAACGTTCAGCGCTGGCGCTGAAATTCCTGCTGTACTCGCCGACCGGCGCGCTGGCAGCGGCTCCCACAACCTCCCTGCCGGAAGGTATTGGCGGCGAAAAGAACTATGACTATCGCTACGCCTGGACGCGCGACGCCTGCATGATCATTCGCGCATTCACGGTGATTGGCGCGCTGGAAGAGTGCAAGGCGGCGTTTTCGTGGCTGACCAATACCATCCTGCGTCACGACGGTAAAGTGCGGGTTTGCTATACCCTGGACGGCGGCATCGTCCCGGCGGAAAGTTATCCGCCGCTGAGCGGCTATAAAAATTCCCGACCGGTGCGGATTGGTAATAACGCCCGCGATCAGCAGCAGCTCAGCATGTACGGCGATCTGCTGGCTACCGCCCTGCTGTTTGTGCGCGCAGGCCATGTGCTGGATCTCACCACCGCCCGGCTGCTTGCCTCGCTGGCGAATACCTGCGCCGACATCTGGAAGCAGACGGATTCCGGCATCTGGGAACTGCACGATCTGCAACACTATACCCACTCAAAAATGACCTGCTGGGTAACGCTGGACATTGCCGCGTACCTGGCGCGGGAGGGGCATCTGGAAGCCACATGGGTGGCGCGCTGGGAGCGGGAAAAAACCCGCATTGAGGCGTGGATAGAGTCAAACTGCTGGTCGGAGGAAAAACAGGCTTACACCTTTTATGCCGGAACCGACAGGCTGGACGCCTCTTTATGCCTCACCTGGCACTACGGCAAGCACTGTAACCCGCAGCGCATGCAGTCAACCCTGGACGCCATTATCAACGAGCTGGGCCACGGCAAGCCAATGCTCTATCGCTACAGCGACGTAGAGCAGGAGGAGAGCACCTTTGTCGCCTGTTCGTTCTGGCTGGTTGAGGCGCTGGCGGAGATGGGTGATAAAAAACGCGCCAGGGAGTGTATGGACGCCATCCTGGAGACGCTCTGCGATAAGGGCAATGTGGAGACGTTCAATGAGATGTTTGATGTGCGTAGCGGGGAGTGGCGCGGCAACGTGCCGCAGGGGTTAAGCCATCTGGCGCTGATTTGCGCCGCCGATGCGCTTTCCAGATAGGGCATTCCGGATGCGGCGTAACAACGCCGCATCCGGGTACTGATTATTACTTCTTACGCGCGTATTTCAGTGAGTCCAGCGCCACCGCAAAGATAATGATGCCGCCTTTGATGATGTACTGCCAGTAAGGGTTGATGCCGATATAGGTCAGGCCGTAGTTGATAACGGTGAAGATAATCACACCGGTCACCACGCCCAGCACCGTTCCCACGCCGCCGCTAAAGGAGACGCCGCCCACCACGCAGGCTGCGATGGCGTCCAGCTCGTACATAAAGCCCAGGTTGTTGGTGGCAGAGCCGATACGCCCGGCTTCCAGCATGCCGCCGAAGGCGTAGAAAACACCGGACAGCGCGTAGATCATCAGCAGGTTGAGGGCCACGTTCACGCCAGACACTTTTGCCGCTTCCGGGTTACCGCCGATGGCGAAAATGTTTTTGCCGAAGCGGGTTTTGTTCCACAGTACCCAAACGAAGGCGACCGCAATCAACGCGTAGAAGGTGATGTAAGAGAGGCGGAACGACCCCAGCGCAATAAAGCCCTGCGTAAAGGTGGAGAAACCGCTGTCGAAGCCGGAAATCGGCGACGCGCCGACAAAATCGTAATACAGGGAGTTGATACCATAAACGATGATCATCGTACCCAGCGTGGTGATAAACGGCGTTACGTTCAGGTACGCGATGATGATGCCGTTAATCAGACCGATGATCGCGCCAATCACGCAGACGATAGCGACAACCACAATGATCGGCATGGTTTGCAGATCCGGGAAAACTTTGTTGACGTTTTCCATGGACTGCAGCAGCGTGGCCGCCACTACCGCCGCCAGCCCGACCTGGCGACCGGCGGAAAGGTCAGTCCCCTGGGTCACAATCAGCCCCGCCACGCCCAGTGCGATGATAATACGCACCGAGGACTGGGTCAGTATGTTACTTAAGTTGAGCAAACTTAAGAACGTCGGGTCCTGGAAAATAATAATCGCCAGTAACACTAAAAGAACGACGTAAATTCCGCCTTCTTTCAGGTAAGTGAGAAAAGTTTTTTTATTTAACGCACTCATGAGGAGCCCCTGATCTTAAAGGTGCAAAGACGCAAGACGCAAAATTTCGTTTTGCGTTGTCGTTTTAGTGTCAACAATTCCGGCAACGAGACCATTGCTCATTACCAGGATACGGTCAGTGATACCTAACAGTTCCGGCATTTCAGAAGAGATGATAATAATTCCCTTCTCTTTTTTCGCCAGTTCGGCAATCAGCTGATAAATTTCGAACTTCGCCCCGACGTCAATACCGCGCGTCGGTTCATCGAGCATTAATATTTCCGGCTGGGTCAGTAGCCAGCGGCCAATAATCACTTTCTGCTGGTTACCACCGGACAGCGATCCGATTTGAGTGCGATGGCCTGGCGTTTTTACGCGCATCGAGTCAATAACCCACTGGGTATCGCTCTTCATCCGCGAATTATCCAGTAAACCCACTTTGTTTTTATAATTCTGGATATTGGATATTAAAGAGTTAAAACCAATGTCCAGATAGGCGTAAATCCCCGTCGAACGGCGTTCTTCCGTCACCAGCGCGAAACCGTTATTAATGGCTTCATTGGCAGTATGGTTATTAATATTCCTGCCGTGCAGTTTAATGGTTCCCGCCGCTTTTTCGCGGATACCAAACAGCGTTTCGACAATATCCGTGCGCTTGGCCCCAACCAGACCCGCAATGCCAAGGATCTCGCCTTTATGTAGATCAAATGAGACATCGCGGATAGAGGGCTGGCGCAACGAGGTCAGGTTACGCACTTCGAGAATGGTTTCCCCTGGTGTGTTCTGCCGATCCGGGAAGCGCTGGTTCAGGGAACGGCCGACCATCATGGCGATGATCTTATCCATATCCAGTCCTTCAAGCGGCTGGGTGGCAATCCACTGACCATCACGAAGAATGGTAATTTCATCGCACAGCTGGAAGATCTCTTCCATTTTGTGCGAGATGTAAACAATACCGCAGCCGCGTTCTTTCAGCTTGCGAATAATTTTGAAGAGATGGTTAACTTCTTTTTCGGTCAGCGAAGAAGTCGGTTCGTCCATGATGACAATTTTAGCGTCATAAGAAAACGCCTTCGCAATTTCGATCATCTGCATTTGCGATACGGATAATGTGCCTACGCGCGCCCGCGGATCGATATCAATATCCAGCTCATCAAAAATTGCTTTTGTATCACGGTACATCTTGTCCTGATCGACAAACATGCCTTTGGTCGGATAGCGACCCAGCCACATGTTATCCATTACAGAACGTTGCAACACCAGGTTAAGCTCCTGATGAACCATCGAGATACCATTTTCCAGCGCTTCTTTGGCGGAGTGGAAATCGATCTCTTTACCCTGAAAAATAATGCTGCCGGAATCTTTCTGGTAGATCCCAAAAAGGCATTTTAATAATGTTGATTTACCCGCACCGTTCTCACCCATTAACGCATGAATGGAATGAGGGCGGACTTTTAAATTGACATTATCGAGCGCCTTTACGCCTGGAAAAGACTTGTTGATATTGCTCATTTCCAACAAGAATTCACCGGACGACTGAGTATTATTGCTGACCATAATTCTACCTTGTTGGCCTGGCATAGCGTGTTATAAAGGGCGCAACGAATTGCGCCCGGTGAGACAGACTTAAAATAAATTATTTACCGAGAAACTCGGACAGGTTGTCTTTATCTACGCCAACGTAAGGAACGCGGACGATTTTATTGTCGATTTTCCACTCGGTGCCGTCAGCCGCGCCTTTACCGTCGGCGAGGTTCTTCGCCAGGTCAAAGGTGGCTTTCGCCTGGTTGTTGGCATCGTTAAGCACCGTACCGGCCAGCGCACCGGATTTCACCAGCGCCAGCGCTTCTGGCAGGGCGTCAACGCCGAATACCGGAATAGAAGATTTGTTGTGCGCTTTCAGCGCTTCTACCGCACCCATTGCCATCGCATCGTTGTTAGCGATAACCACTTCGATTTTGTTAGCGTTCGGGCCAGAGAGCCAGGCGTCCATTTTGTCTTTCGCCTGAGCGGTATCCCACATCGCGGTATCTAACTGCAGCTGCTGGGTTTTCAGACCCTTGTCATTCAGCTCTTTGATAACGTAGGTGGTGCGTGCTTCGGCATCCGGGTGGCCCGGCTCGCCTTTCAGCAGAACGAACTGAATCTGACCGTCTTTGTTCAGGTCCCACTCTTTATTCGCCGCCCAGTGTTTAGCGATCAGATCGCCCTGGATGATACCGGATTCTTTGGAGTCGGTGCCCACGTAAAACGCTTTGTCATAGCTATCCAGCGCTTTGCGGTTCGGCTCTTTGTTGAAGAACACAATCGGCACGTTCTGGCCGCGCGCTTTTTCAATAACGGTGCCTGCGGCAGCCGGGTCAACCAGGTTGATAGCCAGAGCCTTCACCCCTTTCGCCAGCAATACGTCAATCTGATCGTTCTGTTTGGACTGGTCGTTCTGGGAGTCGTTCATCAGCAGCTGCACATCCGGCGCTGCTTTAGCGTCTTTCTCAATGGCTTTACGGACAACGGACATAAAGTTGTCGTCATACTTGTAGATGGTCACACCAATACGGGTATCTGCTGCGTGTGCGGCTGCGCCGAAAAGCATACTTGCCATAACAGCGGACAGGGTCAACACCTTCTTATTCATGGTATCTCCGGTTTTATTATGCAGGGTAGTTCTTGTGAATAACGATCGACAGGCCAGTAGGTTAATGAAACGTTACTGTTGGCCGAACTTCACTCAACAATGCTTTCTTCCGTGAGGGGCAACGCTCCAGTGATGCGCTTTTTATGGGTATCCGGGGGCTGACGAACGCTGGCAACGAGGCGAAACTGCGTTACATTCTGTTTCAGCTCCTGAAACGCTGACATCATAGTCAGCGCCTTGTTAAGATACTGTGAATTTACTCACAGATTGAAAACGGTTACATCACTGAGTTTTATAAGTTAGTGATCGCACCCACAGTTTGCCGAATAGCAACTGAATGGCGGCGCACTAAAGTTGGCATGAAACAGTGGCTTGCGCTGATATCCAGCGTGCCCGCCGCCCCCTGTAACGCCAGTTCAGTGGCCAGCCGGGCCATAGAGGCGATAGGGTAACGGACGGTGGTCAGCTGCGGGTCGGTATAGCGGGCGATAGGGATATCATCAAAGCCGATCAGCGACAGATGATGCGGCACCGCAATCCCGTTGTCTTTCAGGGCGGTCAGCGCCCCTGCCGCCATGCTGTCGTTATAGGCAAAAACAGCGGTAAGCTGCAGGTTGCGCCCAAGCAGTTCCACCATTGCCGCCTCGCCGCCCGGCATATCCGGCGAGCCGGTGCCGACCCAGCCATCGGGGGCGGCTATCCCCTGCTCCGCCAGCGCCCGGAACCAGCCTTCCCGGCGCATGTCGTCATCCTCAATCTGATGGCTGGAAGCCAGATAGCCGATCCGCTGATGGCCGTGGTTAAGCAGCATCCGCGTCGCCATCATCGCCCCGCTGACGTTATCAAGGGAGACGCAGCGATGCGCATAACCCGCCACGACGCGGTTTATCAGCACCATGCCGGGAATCTGCTCCATAAAGCCGGCAAGTTCTTCATCGCTCAACGCTTTTGAGTGCACAATCAGCGCGTTACAGCGCTGGCGAATCAGCACTTCAATCGCGTGGCGCTCTTTCTCCGCCTCGTGGTAGCTGTTACCGATAAGCACATACTTCTGGTGCTGCTGGGCAACAGTATCCACCGCCTTCACCAGCGCGCCAAAGAAGGCATCGGAAACATCCATCACCACCACGCCGATGGTATCGCTGACCTGCGTCGCCAGCGCCTGGGCATTGGCATTTGGGCGATAGCCAAGCTGGGCCACCGCCTTCATCACCGTCTCGCGCGTCTCCTGGCTGACCAGCGCGCTATTGTTCAGCACGCGGGAAACCGTCGCGACGGAAACGCCCGCCTGACGGGCTACGTCACGAATGGTGATCATAGATATACACCTTGAGTGGATTACGGCGGCTCACGGACACCCCCTGTGTTTAGCAAGGGGGCTATTCTCTCAGTCTGGTGAATATGACTGCGTGAGTGACATCACACGGATGGAAACGGTTACATCCGTTTTGTTAACGATTGTGATCCAGATCGTTATCTGGATGTGCGAGGAAATGCGCTGCCCGACGCACGGGCGGTTAACTGTCGCCAGAGCCATTCAACCGGTCCCTGGCGGAAACGGCGCAGCCAGAAGAGGGAAAAGAGGATATTGATCGCCCAGACAGCAGGCACAAAGGCCACCAGCTGCAAACGGTCGAAGTGGTTAAAGAGGCCAAATCGATAGAATAGCGTGGTGCAAATCAGCGTTTGCAGCAGGTAGTTACTCAGCGCCATGCGCCCGACGCAGGCCACCGCGGCAACGATTTTCCATTTGCTGAGATGCTGCCAGAAGCCCAGAATCAGCGCGACATAGCCCAGCACCTGCACGGGCGCGCTAAGCTCTCGCGGGGCCTGCAGAAGAAAGGCGCACCAGCGATACGCCCAGCCCAGCTGCCACTGGGCGACGATAGCCGGAACGTTAACCGCCATGCCCACCAGTACCAGCAGCGCGCCGGTTCGCCGATAGTGGCGCTGGCTGAACTGCCCTTTCAGCCAACCGCTGCGCATCAGCGCCGCGCCAAGCAGCATCAGCCCGGCAAGCTGCCAGCCGTATTGCGCCCCCAGCGCCAGCAGGCTGCTGGAGAGCAGGTCGGCCCGGTTGCCGATGGCCTCTACCAGGCCGCCGGTGGTTTTCCACCAGCTTTCGTACTGCACATCCGCCAGGCCCGGTAGCCAGGAGCGGTTCGGCGCATTGCCGGAGATGGCCCCCAGTAAAAGCAGCACCGCAATGCCGATGAGGTAAAGCACCAGGCCGATATTAAACAGCGTTTTTACGCTTTGCGCGTCGCGCACCATTCGCCAGCTGATAAGCCCCACCAGCCCGTAGGCCAGCAGGATATCGCCGTCCCAGAACAGCAAGCCATGCATAAACCCCAGCAGTACAAGCAGGGTTAAACGGCTCTGGATCCAGCGTTTGCCGCGCGGCAGCAGCATTTGCAGGCCAGCGCCAAACAGCAGTGCGAAGAGGGAGAGGAATTTTACCTGCGCGAAGAGGTCAAGCAGCGCCCAGCTCCAGGCGTCGCTTAAGGATGCGGAGCCGTCCCAGGCGGGGTTGAGATAGGCCGCCTTCGGCAGGCCGAAGGCGGTAATGTTCAGCAGCAGGATGCCGAGAATGGCGACGCCGCGAATAAAATCCAGCGCGACGTTTCTCTCCATTTCCCCGACGCCCTTAATCAATTATGGTGACGCACGGCGCGCAGGAACTCCTGACGCGTATTCTGGCTGGATTTAAACAGCCCGCCCAGCGAGGTGGTGGTCGTGGCGCTGGTGGCGTCACGAATACCGCGCGCTTTAACGCAGTAGTGTACCGCGTCGATGGAGACGGCAACGTTGTTGGTACCGAGCAGCGTTTGCAGCGCGGTGAGGATCTGCTGCGTCAGCCGCTCCTGAACCTGCGGGCGCTGGGCGAAGAACTGTACGATACGGTTAATTTTAGAGAGGCCAATCACCGCATCTTTCGGGATATAGGCCACCGTCGCCTTACCGTCAATGGTAACGAAGTGGTGCTCACAGGTGCTGGTCAGGGTGATATCGCGCACCGTCACCATCTCATCCACTTTCATCTTATTTTCGATAACGGTGATCTTAGGGAAATTGGCGTAATCCAGCCCCGAAAAGATCTCATCAACGTACATTTTGGCGATGCGGTGCGGCGTTTCCATCAGACTGTCATCATTCAGGTCGAGATTAAGCAGTTGCATAATCTCCGTCATATGACCGGCTATCAGACGCTTGCGGGTTTCGTTATCCATTTCGCGCACGGGCGGGCGCAGCGGTGTTTCAAGGCCGCGGGCGACCAGGGCTTCATGAACGAGAGCCGCTTCTTTACTGAGTGATGACATTTTTGTTCTCCTGCAGGTGTGGCGTCTTCGCCGTGTAACGGGCGAAGCGAGCGATCATTGTGCGTGAGGTCGCGCACAGAATCCAGTGGTCGCGGCGATAATTAATGAAATTGCTCCAGCCTGTTAAGCTGACCTTTTCCACACCAGAAGCCCGCCGACGACTAACGCGGCCCCGGCCAGCCATAGCGCGGGCTCCAGCCGGTGCGTAAGCCAGGTAGAGAGTGACGAGGTCATCGGGCCAATCAGCTGCCCGACGGCGTAGCCGGTGGTCAACAGCCCCGCCATGTAACGGCTGTGCTTTGGCGCCAGTTCCCGGCCATAAAGAAGAGACAGCTGCACCGCGCAGAGAAAACCGCCGCCAACCAATAACGCCCCCGTCACCAGACCGCCTAACCCCGGCAGCACGCCGGAAGCCACCACGCCCAGCCCCTGCAGCCAGAGCACCACCGCCAGCCGCTGATTGCTGCTGCCAACGTTGCGCAGCGCAATGCTCAGGGCGATGCCCACCATCGACGCCGCGCCGAAAACCGGCCAGACAAACTGCGCGAACAGGCTGCCGGGAAAACGCAGCGCCGCCATCTGCGATAAAAAGGTGGCGGGCAAAATATACCCCAGCCCTGCCAGGCTGTAGCTCCAGACCAGACGTTTCAGATCCGGCGTTAAGCGCAGCGGTTCAGGTTGCTCCCCTGCCCGGTGAAGCTGTCCGGCACGCGGCAGATAGCGGCCCACCAGCAAAATCAGCACCAGCGCCAGAACGCCATACACCTGCCAGGCAGCAGCCGCAGACAGCCCGCGGGACTGAATCGCCACCGCCAGCAGGCCGCTCAGCACGATACCGGCACCGGGGCCAGCGAACACGGCGGCGCTGAGGCCGGGGCGGGCGTAGTGCGCCAGCCGTTCGTTAGTCCAGGCCGCGGTTAGCACCAGCCCCCAGCCGCTCATCGCGCCGATAATCAGCCGCAGTGCGCCGTGTATCATGGCGTTGTCCGCTAAAGAGGAGAGAAAGGTCAACGCTACCGCCCCGGTTATACCCAGCCACAAGCGCGCTTCGATATGACGTTTTCCCCGCATCGCATCCCATGCGCCCAGCAAATAGCCCAGGTAGTTCATTGCCGCCACCAGCCCGGCGCTGGTCAAAGTAAGCTGACCGTCGCGGATCATCAGCGGCACCTGCGGGGTAAAGGCAAAGCGGCCGATTCCCATCGCCACAATCAGTGAAATAAACCCGCATAACGCGATACGTATCGCCATGACTCACTCATAAGTTAATAAAAAGTTAAATTTATGATGCATTATGAGGCTGCTAAGGAAAAGTGAAAGTTACTCACGGCGGGAGGAATAATCTGTATTATGAAGGGCTGTCACGTTTACTCACCACTCTCGAAGGAGCCTTGCATGGAACTGCTTGAAGAGCACCGCTGTTTTGGGGGCCGCCAGCAGCGCTGGCGGCACGACTCCGCCGTACTGAACTGCCCGATGACCCTGAGCGTGTTTCTACCGCCGGAGCGGGAAAACACGCCGCCGCCGGTCCTCTATTTTCTCTCTGGCCTGACCTGCACTGACGAAAACTTTACCACCAAAGCGGGGGCCCAGCGGCTGGCCGCCGAGCTGGGAATAGCGTTAGTGATGCCGGACACCAGCCCCCGTGGCGATGAGGTGGCGGACGCCGACAGTTACGATTTAGGCAAAGGGGCCGGGTTTTATCTGAACGCCACCGAACAGCCGTGGGCTGCGCACTACCGGATGTACGACTATCTGCGCGATGAGCTGCCTGCGCTGATGAAGAGTCAGTTCGCGGTTAGCGAGCGTTGCGCCATCAGCGGGCATTCGATGGGCGGCCACGGGGCGCTCGTCATGGCGCTAAAAAACCCCGGCCGTTTTAGCAGCGTCTCTGCCTTCGCGCCTATCGTCAACCCGGCGAAGGTGCCCTGGGGGCAGAAAGCGTTCAGCGCCTATTTAGGCGCGGATGAAGCAGCGTGGCAGGCGTGGGATAGCTGCGCGCTCTTAAGGGCTAGCAAAGCGGAAGCGGCCATTCCGATGCTTATCGACCAGGGCGACAACGACCCGTTTTTGGCGGAGCAGCTGCAGCCGGAACGGCTGGCTCAGGCGGCAGAGCAGGCAGCATGGCCGCTGACGCTGCGCATTCAGCCCGGCTACGACCACAGCTATTACTTCATCGCCTCGTTTATTGAGGATCATCTGCGCTTCCATGCGCAGCATCTGTTGGGGTAAGGGAGCCGGGCAGCGCCCTATGCGGAAAATCCCGGGTGCGCATGCGCTTACCCGGGCTACATACCGGGTAGCCCGGATAAGCTTTTGCGCATCCGGGGAAACTCCCCCCAATCAGAAGCGGTAATCCACCGCCATAAAGTAGCGGCGTCCATCTTCGTTGTAGCTGTAATCGTCGCGGCTGAGATCTTTATCCCCCAGATTCAGCACGCCGGTACGAAGCTTCACGTTTTTGGTCGCCTGCCACGCCGCGCCCGCGTTCCAGATAACATAGCCGCCAGGGGTGGTGCCCTGGGATACCGAGCGCTTCTCGCCGGTGTAATTGCCGGACACGTAGAATGACCAGTCCTGTAATGGCCGCCAGTCGAGGGTGCCGTTAGCGGTATGGAACGGCAGTTCCTGTAAGGGCTTATTGCCGCCGTCGCTCAGATCCCGTCCGTCGTTATAGGTGTAGTTCAGCGTCAGTTTCCACTCTTCGCCAAAAGGCACTTTCAGTTCGGTCTCCAGCCCCTGTACCCGAGCTTTGTTGACGTTGTAATAGCGGAACACCGGCACCCGCGTACCGCGATCGTTGGTGTAATAGCCAACAAAGTTGGAATAGCCCGGCGCGGCATTGATATCACCGGTGCGGCTGATGTTGATCATGTCGTCAACGTTGTTCTGGAACGCTGTTACGCTGGCTTCGACGCCTTCCAGCCATGACTCTTCGCCATAGTAGTAAAGCCCAAGCTCAAAGCTTTCGCTGGTTTCCGGTTTCAGATCCGGGCTGCCGACAATGCGGCAGCCGCCGCGGCAGGAGTTAGTGGCCCAGTCCGGGCTAAGCTGTAACAGCGAAGGCGCTTTAAACGCCGTTGCCCAGCCGCCTTTGACGGTCAGCGTGTCGGTCGCGTTCCACACCAGATAGGCGCGCGGGCTCCAGTGATCGCCATAGGTTTCATGGTCATCCATGCGCACGCCGGTGGTCAGCGCCAGCGGTTCAAAAATGCGCCATTCATCTTCAATAAACAGCGCGTACTGGCTGGCGGAGGTGTCAGAGCTTGAGCCGCCGGTGAGGTTTACCGGATCTTCCAGCTTGTCATGACGCCACTCGCCGCCGACGGTAATAAACTGGTTAAGCGGCTCAAGCGGCATCACAAACTTGCCGTCAACGGTGTTGTTTTCCGACACGATGGGGCTGCTGTTGCCGGGGTTTTTATTATCGATTTTTTCGCCGTAGAATTTCAGCTCGCTGTTGCCCACATCCCAGCGGCCATTATGGCTCAGGGAATAGTTCTGCCTGTCAAGACGGTTTTTGTCCAGCGAATCGGAGTCGCGGTCCTGGCGGTCGTAGCCATAGCCGGCGGTAAAATCATGGTTGGCATTCGGGGTCCAGGCGAGTTCAACGTTGCCATCGCGGCTGGTAAAGCCCTCGATGCGCGGCGATTCGCCGGTCGCGGAGGTGCTGGACGCCTGCTGATCGTCTTTTTCGCGCTTCGCCACGTTGCCGTAGGCTTTCAGGCCGAGCACGCCGTCTACCAGCGGGCCGCTGGTAAAGAACTGGCCGTTCCAGGTGTCGCCGCGATCGCGGTGCTCCTGCACGGTGGTGTCCGCCGTGACGCTACCGCTCCAGCGCTGGCCGATTTTTTTGGTGATGATATTCACGACCCCGCCAAGGGCGTCGGAACCGTACAGCGAAGACATCGGGCCGCGTACCACTTCAATTCGTTCAATGGCGTCTACCGGGATCCAGTTAAGATCGAAATCATTGTGGCGGAATACCGCGTTACGGGAGTTGACGCGCTTGCCGTCAATGAGAATCAGCGTGTAGCTGCTGTCGAGTCCGCGCAGGCTCACGCCTTTGCGGTTATCCCCGGCGTTGGTGAGCTGTACGCCGGGAACCTCGCGCAATACGTCGCTCAGGTTTTGCACCGGCTTACGCTGCAAATCCTCCTGGGTGACGACGCTGATGCTCGCCGGGGCGTCTTTCAGGTTCTGCTCGGTGGCGGCGGCGGTAACAACCAGCGTATCGCCCTCTTCCACAGCAGCGATAACAGGCAGCGCAAGGGTCATCGCGGACGCGCACAGCCCTCCCCTGACGATGGGATTCAACCTAAACATTCCGTTTCTCCATGAAATAAAAAATCAGGCTCACACTGCGCCCTGCTCTTTCCGCTACGTCGGCGGCGAGATGCTGTTATCAGGCAGGCTACGGCACGAAACGCACCGGCAAATTTCAAACGCGTTAACCTTAATGTAAATAATAATGATTATCAATTCAGTTGTTAAAAGTTATGTAAAGGTGTGAATTTCTGTAAGGAAGGAGAAAAGAAAAAACCCTCCGCACGGGAGGGTTTGAGAAAGGCAGGTTTACTTAGTGAAACGCTCGGGGAAGACCATCTCTTTATAGCTAACAAAGCGAGTGCCGCGGGTCAGCTTGTAGCCGAACCAGATAACCAGGAACAGCGGAATGCCAATATAGGTCGCGGCCACCGCGCCCCAGTCGATGGTATCTGCCAGGAACGCTTCGTAGTTCTGGCCAAGCGTGATAATCAGGCACAGCACAAAAGCGAAGATCGGCCCCAGGGGGAAGAACCCGGAACGATACGGCAGGTCTTTCAGATCGTGCCCCTGCAAGACATAACCACGGCGGAAACGATAGTGGCTGATGGCGATACCCAGCCAGGCGATAAAGCCGGTCATGCCGGAGGTGTTAAGCAGCCACAGGTAGACCGTCTGGTTGCCAAACATGGAGGTTAAGAAGCACAGACCGGCAATGACCGTGGTGGCGTAGAGCGCATTACGCGGCACGCCGCCTTTTGACAGCTTCGCGAAAATACGCGGCGCTTTGCCGTCGCAGGCCAGGGTGTAAAGCATACGGGTAGAGGCGTACATCCCGGAGTTGCCCGCCGACAGCACTGCCGTCAGGATAACGGCGTTCATCACCGCCGCGGCAGAGAGCAGCCCGGCATGCTGGAACACCAGGGTGAAAGGGCTGACGGAGATGTCTTTCACATCGTTACACAGCAGGCTCGGATCGGTATACGGAATGATCAGGCTGATAATTAAAATAGCGAAGACGTAGAACAGCAGGATACGCCAGAAGACCTGCCGCACGGCGCGCGGAATGTTCTTCTCCGGGTCTTCGGATTCACCCGCCGCGATACCGATAAGTTCAGTGCCCTGGAAAGAGAAACCGACAATCATCGCCACGCCGATCATCGCCGATAGCCCACCGGCAAACGGCGCCTCGCCAATGCTCCAGTTGCTCCATCCGGCCGGCTGGTCGCCCTGGAAAATGCCGACGATCATCATCAGACCGACAATGATAAAGATAATTACGGTAGCGACTTTGATAAGCGAAAACCAGTATTCCGCCTCGCCGAAGCCTTTTACCGAGATGTAGTTAAGCAGGAAAATTACGCACAGGAAGATGGCGCTCCAGATCCAGCCCGGCGTGTCCGGGAACCACCAGCTCATCACCAGCTGCGCCGCCACCAGGTCAACGGCGATAGTCACCGCCCAGTTGTACCAGTAGTTCCAGCCCAGCGCGAAGCCGAAGCCCTCTTCAACGTACTGCTGGCCATACGTGGCGAAAGAGCCGGAAACCGGCATATAAGCCGCCAGCTCGCCGAGGCTGGTCATCAGGAAGTAAACCATCAGGCCGATAAGAATATAGGAAAAGAGCGCGCCGCCCGGGCCCGCCGCTGAAATTGTCGCCCCAGATGCGACAAACAGCCCTGTACCGATGGAGCCGCCAATGGCGATCATCGTCAGGTGACGCGCCTTTAATTCACGGCGAAGCGTGGGCGCTTGTGTGGTTTTAGTTTCGGAAACCATAAGAAAATGCTGTCCATCCAAAAAATGAGGCGCGATTGTAGCAAACGATCCGCCATCCTTCCGGTACAAAAACCGTTTTATAAGAGACCTTCATGATAGGCGATGAATTATAAGTAAAGCAGAGAATAGCCGACGCGCGCAGGAAGATTGCCGCCCCGGCTGACGCGCCAGCCATCAGGGCTGGCAGTAGCGCAAAAAGCGTTGAAGCGCGCTGGAGAGATGCTTTTGCCGGTGGCGAATCCGCCACAGGGTGCGCACCATTTTTGGCAGCGGCACGTTGATCTCCTTAAGCTTGCCGCTCTCCAGCTGTTCGGCGATAACGCGCCGCGACAGGCAGCTGATGCCCAGTCCATGACGCACCGCGTGTTTGATCGCCTCGGAGTTTCCCAGCTCCATGCCAAGATGAATTTCAGGCAGATGCGA
>NZ_HE578945.1:374693-404375 GCF_000321045.1 Phytobacter massiliensis JC163 | reverse complement strand
CGACAATTTCCCGCGTGCCCGACCCCTGCTCGCGCAGGATCCAGGGCGCGGCCGCCAGCTGTTTCAGGGTGACCTCCCCCTGCACGAACGGCGAGTCCGGCGGGCCAAAGACCACCAGCTCGTCTTCAAGCCACGGCTCGGCAATGATGTCCGCCGTATGGCACGGCCCTTCAATCAGGCCGATATCCACGCGAAAATCGGTGACCGCGTTGATCACCTCCTGGCTGTTGCCGACGCTCATATCCAGCGGCAGCTCAGGAAAGTCGCGTCGATAGCGGGCGATCACCTCCGGCAATATGTAGTTGCCGATAGTGCTGCTGGCGAAAACCCGAATAGCGCCGTTATCTTCCCGAAAAAGCTGCTCAATGTCGGTAGCCTGCTCCAGCAGCGCCAGCGCTCGGGGGTAGAGCAAACGGCCATGCTCATTCACCACCAGCCGTTTACCGACGCGATCGAAAAGCTGCACGCCCAGTTGCCCTTCCAGATCCGTTAGCGCCGCGCTGACGGCTGATTGCGAAAGCGCCAGCCTTTGCGAGGCCTGGGTGGTGGAGCCGCTTTTCAGCACCTCGGTGAAAACTTCAAGCTGGCGTAGTGTGATATGCATAGTTTTATACCGTCGGGTAAGCGTGCTTACCACTTATAATGATTAATTATAAATATATAATCAATTTTACGTTTGAGCCCGCAGACCGTAACCTTATTCCGGACAAAGGAGAAGGTTATGACTGATTTAACTCAACAATTATCCCGTAGTACGCGATTTCTGCTCGTGCCAGGGCTGGTGCTCAGCGCCGTTATCGCTGGGCTGGCGCTATGGCTTGGCAATATTCCCGCCGTCGCCGGAGCAGGTTTCAGCGCCCTGACGCTGGCTATCCTGTTTGGCATCCTGGTGGGCAACACGCTCTATCCGCGCCTGACCGGACGCTGTGACCCGGGGGTTTTATGGGCGAAGCACTATTTGTTGCGCGCGGGCATCATTTTATACGGTTTTCGTCTGACCTTCGCGCAAATCGCAGATGTTGGCGTAAGCGGCATCGTGATTGATGTGCTGACGCTCTCCAGCACCTTTATGCTGGCCTGCTGGCTGGGGCAAAAAGTGTTTGGCCTCGATAAGCAAACAAGCTGGCTGATTGGCGCGGGCAGCAGCATCTGCGGCGCGGCGGCGGTACTGGCGACCGAACCGGTGGTAAAAGCGGAATCCAGTAAAGTGTCGGTCGCCGTCGCTACGGTGGTGATTTACGGCACCATCGCCATCTTCCTTTATCCGGCCATCTATCCGCTGTTCGGGCATCTGTTTACTCAGGAAACCTACGGCATCTATATGGGCTCAACCATGCATGAGGTCGCGCAGGTGGTCGCCGCAGGTCACGCCGTTGGGCCGGACGCCGAGAACGCGGCGGTGATTGCCAAAATGCTGCGCGTAATGATGCTGGCGCCGTTCCTGCTGATTCTGGCGACGCGCGTGAAACAGCTCTCCCCCGCCGCCGAAGGCGAAAAGAGTAAAATCATTATTCCGTGGTTTGCCGTGTTCTTTATCCTGGTGGCCGCATTCAACTCGTTTCATCTGCTGCCCGCAGCGCTGGTCAACGCGCTGGTCACGCTCGATACCGTCCTGCTGGCGATGGCGATGGCGGCGCTGGGGCTGACCACCCATATCAGCGCGCTGAAAAGAGCCGGTGCGAAACCGCTGCTGATGGCGCTGATGCTTTTCGGCTGGCTGATTGTTGGCGGCGGGGTGATAAATCTGCTGATACAGCATCTGCTGGCATAAAGGGGTGTATTCCTGAGTCGTTAACCCGCTATGATTGACGTTTGTTTTTCACGGACCGCGTCACGACAGCAAACGGTGACTGGCGGGTTTAACAGGAGTCCCCTTTATGAAGTATGTTGGAGCACACGTCAGCGCCGCCGGTGGCCTGGCGAATGCCGCGGTTCGCGCCGCTGAAATTGGCGCAACCGCGTTTGCTCTGTTCACCAAAAACCAGCGCCAGTGGCGCGCTGCGCCGCTGAGCACGGACACCATTGACACCTTCAAAGCCGCCTGCGAAAAACATCACTTCACGCCTGCGCAAATTCTCCCTCACGACAGCTATCTCATTAACCTTGGTCACCCGGTGGCCGAAGCGCTGGAGAAATCCCGGGATGCCTTTCTTGATGAGCTACAGCGCTGCGAACAGCTGGGGCTGACGCTGCTTAACTTCCACCCCGGCAGCCACCTGCTGCAAATCAGCGAAGAGGCGTGCCTGGCGCGCATCGCCGAGTCAATTAACATTGCGCTGGCGCAGACCAAAGGCGTGACGGCGGTGATCGAAAACACCGCCGGTCAGGGCAGCAACCTCGGGTTTCGTTTCGAGCACCTCGCCGCCATTATCGACGGCGTGGAGGACAAATCCCGCGTCGGCGTCTGTATTGATACCTGTCATGCTTTCGCCGCCGGTTACGATTTGCGCACAACGGAGAGCTGTGAACAGGTGTTCGCCGAGTTTGAACGGGTGGTGGGGTTTCGCTACCTGCGCGGCATGCATCTCAACGATGCGAAAAGCCAGTTCGCCAGCCGTGTTGACCGTCATCACAGCCTGGGTGAAGGCAATATCGGCCATACGCCGTTTCGCTGGATCATGCAGGACGCCCGCTTCGACGGCATCCCACTGATTCTGGAAACGGTTAACCCGGATATCTGGGCCGAAGAGATTGCCTGGCTTAAAGCGCAGCAGAGCGAAGAGGCGGCAGCGTAATACCGCAGGCGGGACAGAACCCGCAGGATATTATTGATGGAACGGCGTAGCCCGGGTAAGCACAGCGCACCCGGGACTCCCGGATGCGGCGAAACGCCTTATCCGGGCTACTCTCATTGTGCTGCTCTTTCAACACTCCCGGATTTGTCGACAAACTAAGGGCCGGATAACCGGCCCTTTTGCTATATCTACTTCGTCATTGGCTACGCCGCTATCAGGCCGCTTTCGCTACCGCTTCGGCTTCCGGACGCTTCAGGAAGGCGTAGACCAGGCCCGCCACCAGCGTACCGGCGACAATGGCAAGCAGGTAGCCCAGCACCGGGGTGATCGCGCCTGGAATCAGCAGCACGAACAGACCACCGTGCGGCGCCATCAGTTTCGCGCCAACCGCCATGGAGATAGCGCCGGTCAACGCGCCGCCTACGATACAGCAAGGCAGTACGCGCATCGGGTCACGCGCCGCGAACGGGATAGCCCCTTCGGAGATAAAGCACAGGCCCAGCACCAGCGCCGCTTTGCCCCCTTCACGCTGACCTTTGTCAAACTTGTTGCGGGCAACCATCGTCGCCAGGCCCATAGCCAGCGGCGGAACCATCCCCGCGGCCATAATGGCTGCCATCGGCGCGTAGGTCTGGGTACTCAACAGGCCAACGCCGAAGGCATAGGCTGCTTTGTTCACCGGGCCACCCATATCAGTACACATCATACCGCCGAGGATAGCGCCCAGCAGAACCGCGTTCGCCGTGCCCATGCCCTGCAGCCAGCTGGTCAGGCCCGCGAGGATTTTCGCCACTGGCGTACCGACCACATAGATCATCGCCAGGCCAACCACCAGGCTGGAAATAAGCGGAATGATCAGGATAGGTTTCAGCGCTTCCATACTCTGCGGCAGCTTCAGCCCTTTGCTGATAGCTTTCGCCATGTAACCGGCGATAAAGCCGGCAATGATACCGCCGATAAAGCCGGAGCCGGTGCTCACCGCTAACATACCGCCGATAAGACCCGGCGTCAGACCAGGACGGTCGGCGATGGAGAAGGCAATATACCCCGCCAGTACCGGCACCATCAGAGCGAAGGCTGAACCGCCGCCGATTTGCATCAGCGCCGCCGCCAGCGTCCCTTCCTGTTTAAAGGCTTCGATACCGAATACAAAGGAGAGTGCGATCAGCAGGCCGCCCGCCACCACCATCGGCAACATGTACGACACGCCGGTCAGCAGGTGACGATAGGCGCCTGCGCTCTCTTTCTTCGTTTCCCCGTTAGCCGCAGCAGCGTTACCGCTCGGCTGGTAGGTTTTCGCTTCGCTTTGCGCTTTATCCAGTTCCTGCGCCGTCTTTTTCAGCGCCAGACCGGTGGTGGTGCGGTACATCGGCTTACCGGCGAATTTCGCCAGATCAACCTCAATGTCCGCCGCGACGATAACCAGATCCGCCTGCGCCACCTCTTCCGGCGTGATGGCATTGCCCGCGCCAACAGAGCCGCGGGTTTCAACTTTCACCCACCAGCCGCGTTTTTTCGCTTCGGTTTCGATAGCCTCAGCGGCCATAAAGGTATGTGCCACGCCGGTCGGGCAGGCCGTGACCGCAACGATGCGTTTCGGGCCTTCCGCGGCAACCGGAGCCGGGGCCGCCGCAGGGGCGGTATACGGCGTCGCGTGGTTTTTCGCTTCGCTCAAAAAAAGTTCCGGGTGCGCAACGGCGCGGTTTACATCGCCCAGCCAGACCTTTTTGCCTGTCAGCGCGCTGTCTGCCGGAATACGGGAGCCCAGCACAATCGCCAGCTCGGCTTCGTCCGGGTTTTCAACAAATTGCAAATTCGCTTTTTGTGCCGCCGCGCCCAGCAGCGTCTTCGCCATATAAGCGCGAGCCTGCCCGAGTTCGGAGTCAATTATCAGCAGCGTTTTCATTATGCCTCTCCTGCTGTTAGTTAAAGGGTTGTAAGTCAACGCGCGCCATCATCGCGGCTAACTGGGTACGGTCGGTAATGCCGACGTTACTCTGACTGACCGCCAGCGCGGCCACCGCAGTGGCCAGCCGTAACGTATGCTCACTGGATTCACGCATCAGCAGGCCGTAAATCAGCCCGCCAACCATTGAATCCCCTGCGCCAACGGTGCTTACCACTTCCATTGACGGCGGTTTGGCGATCCATTCGCCAGAAGCGTTAACCCACAACGCCCCTTCAGCGCCCAGCGAAATAACGACATGGGCAATACCTTGTTCACGCAGCGCATGCGCCGCTTCAATCACATCTTTCAGCTCGGGCAGCTTGCGACCTGCCCAGATTTCCAGTTCGCGGCGGTTAGGTTTAACCAGCCACGGCGCAGCTTTCAGGCCAGCGACCAGCGCATCGCGGCTGCTGTCGAAAATAATGCACGGGCACTGGCTGCGCAGGCGGGTCATCCAGTCGGTGAAGGCTTCCGGGCTGACGCCGGAAGGGAGGCTGCCGCTGACGCAGACCATATCGAACTGGCCAAGCCAGGTCAGGGAGTCGGCGACGAAGCGTTCCCAGTCCGCCGGGGTCACTTCAAAACCGGAGAAGTTGAAATCGGTCACTTCGCTGTCTTTTTCAGTCAGCTTAACGTTGATGCGGGTACGGCCCTGCACCACCTGAAAACGGTTGGCGATACCCAGTTCGCTGAACAGTTGCTGAAAGCCGTCCTGGTTGTCTTTGCCAAGAAAGCCGCCGACCGTAACGTCAATGCCCAGGTCTTTCAGTACTTTTGCAACGTTGATCCCTTTACCTGCGGCATGCAGGCCGGTGGTACGCACCAGGTTAACTTCGCCACGCTCGATTTCCGGGCAGAAGCCTACCAGGTCATAGGCCGGGTTCAGGGTAATAGTAGCGACACGTCTGCTCATTATGCACCCTCTCCCAGACCCGCGGCGATGGCTTCGCCAATGGCGTCAAGCGCCTGCTGCGCATCCTCGCCCTGGGCGGTAAAGCGCAGGCGGTGACCTTTTTTAACCCCCAGCGCGACCACTTTCATCAGGCTGCGGCCGTTGGCCGGTTTGCCCGAGCCGTCGAGGTTGGTGACGGTGATGTCGCTGTTGAACTGTTTAATGGTGTTAACCAGCATCGTGCCCGGACGGGCATGCAGACCGTGCTCATTACGCACGACGAATTCAGCGCTCAGCAGATCTTCCGCCAGCGCGTCGTCGCTGGTCAGCAGCGCCAGCAGCGTGGCGGCATCGGCGTTCAGCAGACGTTCAGCTTTGCTCGCCAGCAGCATATCGCTCAGGCGTTTAAGTACGGCAATCGGCTGCTCGTCCACCATGGCGACGCTGACCAGCATCGCCGCGCTCTCCCCTTCCACATCAAAGGCTTTTGCCGCGCGGCTGACCGCAACGCCGCTCGCCAGGTTGCCCTGGGCGCTGTCGTTAAGCCACACGCCCTGCCCCAGATTCAGCGGCTGCTCATTAATGGCGCGCGCCACGAATACCGCATCAACCGCCCCCGCCTCTTTCAGACGCGCGGCGTTCAACGCCTGCAATGTCACCAGGTCGCTGGCGGCAACATCCAGTGACAGCATGGTGTTGTCGAGTTTCAGGGAAGCGGACTGTTTCTCGCCCATCAGCAGCGCACGCAGCTCTTCAGCGGTGGTCGCGGATTGCAGCTGCGCGGCCACATCGTCATCGCTGAGCACGTGGGTCAGCTGACGCAGCAGACCAAGGTGTTCATCAGAGCTGGCGGCGATACCGATCGCCACGTAAGCAACCTGGCCTTCGCCCCACAGAATGCCCTGCGGGAACTGAAAAACTTTCACGCCGGTTTTCAGCACCTGATCGCGGGTGTCGGTGGTGCCGTGAGGAATGGCGATACCATTGCCAAGGAACGTTGACGTCTGCTGTTCGCGCGCCAGCATACCTTCTACATAGCCGCCCGCCACGTTGCCGGCTTCGGTCAGCGCGGCCGCTATCTGGCGAATCGCCTCTTCTTTGTTCCCGGCCTGCTGGCCAGGATGGATGTCCTGAACGGATAACTGGAACATGTAACCCCTCTCCTGCTGAACTGAATCGTTTCAGCCTTTCTGAGAAATAATGCGCCATCCTGAAGGGTGCCGAGAAACAAGATGACGCTGAAACGTTTCGAGGAGTCTTGTCTTTTCCGCGTCAGCACGCAAGAAAAGTCGTCATTTCAATGACAGAATTTCGATCTACTGCACAATTCTTACTCTCAGAAGGCACTTTTGCTGAAGGAAGCTGACTGTCAGTTAGCCTTCCTTCAGCAACACTTCAGCGGGGGCTGAAAGACTTTGTTCTCCCCTTTTGCCCATCACCACCCCGCCATAGGGTCTAAATGTACACTCCATCACAAAATGGTCATTTTCGTGATAAATCTCTTTTTATTTTTACTGTTACGCGTATACAGTTACCGATAACATTACAAAGGAGGCTGTTATGAAGAACTTATTTGACCTATCAGGGAAGCGTGCATTAATAACCGGGTCAGCACAGGGAATCGGCAATTTACTGGCAAAAGGACTGGCGGCGCATGGGGCCGAAATCATTATTAATGACAAAACGCAGGCTCGTGCTGAACAAGCCGCGCAGTTGTTGATAAAAATGGGCTATCACGCTGTGGGCTATGGCTTTGATGTCACCCGATCAAATGAGGTTAAGCAGGCCATTACCAATATTGAACGCAATGAAGGACCAATTGATATTCTGGTTAATAATGCGGGCATTCAGCGGCGTTATCCTTTTACAGAGTTCCCGGAAGAAGAGTGGGATAACGTGATAGAAGTGAACCAAAAATCGGTTTTTCTGGTATCCCAGCAGGTGGCAAAAAACATGATGGAACGCCGCCAGGGTAAAATCATTAATATTTGCTCGATGCAAAGTGAACTAGGACGAAAAACAATTACGCCTTACGCGGCATCAAAAGGCGCGGTAAAAATGTTAACGCGTAGCATGTGTGTGGAACTCGCAGAATATAATATTCAGGTCAATGGAATTGCGCCTGGCTATTTCGCAACTGAAATGACTTCAGCGCTGGTTAATGATGAAACATTTTCCGCCTGGCTTTATCAGCGCACGCCCGCAGCCCGCTGGGGTAAGCCGGAAGAGCTGATAGGCGCAGCAGTGTACCTTTCCGCGCCTGCCTCAGACTTTGTTAACGGCCATCTGCTTTTTGTCGACGGGGGTATGCTGGCGGCAGTGTAATCTTAAATTAATAACCCTGAATATTACTGTTGAAGTATCTGCTCGAACTTTAATTCGCGCAGCTGATTCTTATTATCCCAACAGTGATAAAGTAATATTAAACTCATTATCTGAGGTTATATATGAACATGCCAAAATTACCAGCACGGCGCTGGTGGTATTTGATGCCTATTATTTTCATTACCTATAGTCTGGCTTATCTTGATCGGGCAAATTATGGTTTCGCCGCTGCCGCAGGTATTGAACACGATCTGGGCATTACCAAAGGTACGGCTTCTTTAATCGGTGCGCTCTTCTTTCTGGGCTATTTCTTTTTCCAGGTGCCTGGCGCGCTGTATGCAGTCAAACGTAGCGTGCGGAAAATGATATTTTGTAGCCTGATCTTATGGGGCTTTTGCGCCGCCGCTACCGGGTTCGTCAGTAATATTCCGACACTAATGGCAATACGTTTTACCCTTGGCGTAGTGGAGGCGGCAGTCATGCCCGCCATGCTTATCTATATCAGCAACTGGTTTACAAAAACCGAACGTTCGCGGGCCAATACGTTTTTGATTCTTGGCAACCCGGTGACGGTATTGTGGATGTCGATTGTCTCTGGCTACCTCATCCAGGCATGGGGCTGGCGTGAGATGTTTATTATTGAAGGCTTTCCAGCGGTAATCTGGGCCGTATGCTGGTGGGTGCTGGTTCGTGATAAACCTGCCGAAGTATCCTGGCTTAATGCGCAGGAAAAAACGGTACTTCAACAGGCGATGGACAGCGAGCAGAGCGCGATCAAGCCAGTGCGTAACTATGGCGAAGCGTTACGTTCACGCAATGTCATTATGCTTTGCGCCGTGCATGCCCTCTGGAGCATCGGCGTCTATGGCTTCATGATGTGGATGCCCTCGATTTTGAAAAATGCCGCGCAGATGGATATTGTCTCCGTTGGCTGGCTGGCTGCCGTGCCTTATCTCGCCGCGATCTGCCTGATGCTGACGGTCTCATGGCTGTCTGATAAATATCAGAACCGCAAGCTGTTCGTCTGGCCGCTACTGCTAATCGCCGCCATCGCGTTTTTCTGCTCGTGGATGCTGGGTAGCCACGCGTTCTGGCTCTCTTATGCGTTGCTGGTGATCGCCGCCGCCTGCATGTACGCGCCTTATGGGCCTTTCTTCGCGCTGATACCAGAACTGCTGCCGCGCAACGTTTCTGGTGTATCAATGGGGCTTATTAATAGCTTCGGCGCGCTTGGCGCATTCCTTGGTGCCTGGCTGGTGGGCTATCTTAACGGCCTGACAGGCGGCCCCGGAGTCTCGTACTCCTTTATGGCCATCGCACTGCTGGCATCGGTGGTGCTGATGTATCACGTGCGTGCCGGTAATCACTCGGCTGCAACACCGCTGACCACCGGCAAGGCGACCAGCTAAGCCGCCAGTGGTGCGTGCCTGAGCGTACTATGATATGGTTCTCTGCGGAAAAAATTGCCGTCCAGTCGCAGAGAACCTCATGAAAAACAGTCGGATGACACTGCAAGATATTGCCGATCTTGCCGGGCTCAATAAAATGACGGTCAGTCGCTATCTGCGCGATCCGAATCAGGTTTCGCAACGCAGCCGTACCCTGATCGCAAGGATCATGGAGGAGAATAATTACATTCCCAATCGCGCGCCTGAAATTCTGCTTAACGCGCGCAGTAAAACCTTCGGCGTACTGATCCCTTCTTTTCGCAATTTGATTTTTGCTGACGTGCTGGCAGGCATCGAATCAGTGACCTCGGCTCATCAGTATCAAACGCTTATCGCTAATTATGAATATGACCCCGAGCGGGAAGAGCGGGAAGTGCTCAATCTACTCTCATACAATATTGATGGGCTAATTCTCACCGGCAAGCAGCATACTGAACGGATGATGCAATACCTCCGCGCCAGCGGCATTCCGGTAGCGGAATTAATGGATCTGTCGGAAAATCCAATGGATATACAGGTGGGTTTTGATAATGAAAAAGCCGCTTTCGAGATGACCCAAGCGTTTATCGACAGCGGTAAACGTAACATCGCCTATTTTGGTTCAATGGATGATCCGCGCGATATTAGCCGATTTCGCGGCACGCAAGCCGCCCTCGCCCCGCACGGCTTAAGCGCATGGCACCTTGCCCCCAAAAGCATCTCCTCGATTACCCTGGGTCGCCAGATGTTTCTGCAACTGATGCGCGACCGACCGCAGACCAATGCTATCTTCTGTACCAATGATGATTTGGCGGTAGGCGTGCTGCTTGAATGCCAGGCACAACAGCGCAACATCCCTAAGGACATTGCAATTGCCGGTTTTCATGGCCTGGAAATTGGCCGCGCCCGACTGCAAAAGATCGCAAGCGTGGTCACGCCGCGCTATGAGATGGGTAAAGTCGCTGCGGAACTGCTTCTGATGCGGCTTGGCGGTAAAGACACCCCGGAAAGCGTGAACCTCGGCTATCAAATTTATTATGGCGATACCCTTTAACAGCCCCCTTACGGCGCAGTCGCGTCTTCCAGCGAGATAAGAAAGGTGATCGCCGCCTCCCGGTCGGTAGAGCACATCTCCCGGCTGGGCTGCAGGCTGGCGCAAACCGCGGGGCGGAGCGGCGAAAAAAAGATAAGGCATCGGTTGTCATCCGCCAGCTGAACGCAGCGGGTATTTGCAGGCTTGCCCTGTGGCATGCCGGGGATAGGGCTTGAAATAGAAGGAGCAATACAGCAGGCTCCGCAGTCCGGACGGCATTCCATAATATAGATTCTCAAACAGGCTGACGCGTAAGCTAGCACCTTTTGCCTGTACAACGCAAAACCCGGCGATTCCGCTTGCCTGGAGCGCCCTGCGCGAGTACTTTGTCGCGATATTTTCGTTAATTTTACTTCACAGGATTTCATCGATGCCAAGAGCGAACGAAATTAAAAAAGGTATGGTGCTGAACTACAATGGCAAGCTGCTGATTGTTAAAGATATCGATATTCAGTCACCCAGCGCCCGCGGCGCGGCGACGCTGTACAAAATGCGCTTTTCCGACGTCCGCACCGGGCTGAAAGTTGAAGAACGCTTTAAAGGCGACGACCTGCTCGACACCGTGACCCTGAACCGTCGCTTTGTTGACTTCTCTTATATTGACGGTAACGAGTATGTCTTTATGGATAAAGAAGACTACACGCCGTATACCTTCACCAAAGATCAAATCGAAGAAGAACTGCTGTTTATTCCTGAAGGCGGCATGCCGGATATGCAGGTACTGCTGTGGGATGGCCAGTTGCTGGCGCTGGAGTTGCCGCAGACGGTGGATCTGGAAATTGTAGAAACCGCGCCGGGCATCAAGGGCGCTTCTGCAAGCGCCCGTAACAAACCGGCCACGCTGACCACAGGCCTCGTGGTGCAGGTACCGGAATACCTCTCCGCGGGCGAAAAGATTCGTATCCATATCGAGGAAAAACGCTATATGGGTCGTGCTGACTAATTCGCTTCTAACCCTCTCCCCCAAGGGAGGGTATTGATCCGTAGCCCGGATAAGGCGGTTTAACGCCGCATCCGGGATAGCGTTGCTTTACAGCAGGTCGGGGTATTTGGTCATTTTCAGCGCCAGCTCGACGCCACGCACTTCTGCCATGCCTTTCAGGCGACCAATCGCAGAATAACCCGGATTGGTTTTCTTACGCAGATCGTCCAGCATCTGATGCCCGTGGTCAGGACGGAACGGAATTGGACGCAGATCGCCTGCTTTTTTACGCCGCTGCTCTTCGCTCAGAATGGCATCCACCACCGCCACCATATTGACGTCGCCGCCCAGGTGCGCCGCCTCGTGGAACGTTTTTGGATTCTCTTCGCGGCAGGTCGCGCGCAGGTGGGTGAAGTGAATGCGATCGCCGAAGGTCTCAATCATCCGTACCAGATCGTTATCAGCGCGCACGCCGTAGGAGCCGGTGCACATGGTGAAGCCGTTGTTGATACTGTCGACAGCCTCTTTCAGCCACTGCATATCCTCAATGGTAGAAACGATACGCGGCAGGCCAAGGATCGGGCGCGGCGGATCGTCCGGGTGCACCGCCAGCCGCACGCCAGCTTCCTGAGCGACCGGCACAATCGCACGCAGGAAATAAGCCATATTTTCACGCAGCTGCGCTTTATCAATACCGTCATATTCCGCCAGACGGGCACGGAACTGATCCAGGGTGTACCCCTCTTCGGCACCGGGCAGACCGGCAATAATATTGCGCGTCAGCTTATCGATTTCCGCCGCGCTCATGGCGTTGAAGTAGTCCAGCGCCAGGCGCTGCTCTTCTTCGCTGTAATCAGCCTCTGCGCCAGGGCGTTTCAGGATGTGCAGTTCGAATGCGGCAAACGCGATCTGGTCGAAACGCAGCGCCTTCGAGCCATCCGGCAGCGTGTATTCGAGGTCGGTACGGGTCCAGTCAAGAATCGGCATAAAGTTGTAGCATACGGTATCCACGCCGCAGGCCGCCAGGTTACGAATACTTTGCTGATAATTCGCAATCCAGGTGTCGTACTGGCCGCTGTGGGTTTTAATGTCTTCATGAACCGGGATGCTCTCCACCACCGACCAGGTGAGTCCCTTTTCCGCCAGCAGCGCCTGCCGCTGTTTGATCTCTTCAACCGGCCAGACCTGACCGTTAGGAATATGATGCAGGGCCGTCACGACGCCTGTCGCGCCAGCCTGGCGCACGTCATCTAATGAAACCGGATCGTTCGGGCCGTACCAACGCCAGGTTTGTTCCATCGTGCTATCCTCAAATCAAAGTTGTTATACCAATAAAACCCACCTTATGGCGACTACCATACATGGCTGGAAAAAGCGGTCAATTTCCCCCGCAGCAATGATTGATCCAGCTCACAATCCCGGGATATTTAAGGCATACCAATTCATTTTGCTGTCATATAACTTTACACTGGATAATGTTAATTATTAGTTAAATAGGTTTCATTCCATGCACACTCTCGCCTCTGTTACGCTGCCGGAAACGGTCCATCTCCCACAGTATGATCGCAAGGCCCTACGTTCGCGTATTGTTCACTTCGGTTTTGGCGCTTTTCATCGCGCGCATCAGGCGCTGTTAACCGATCGCGTGCTGAACGCGCAGGGCGGCGACTGGGGAATTGCCGAAATTAGCCTGTTCAGCGGCGATCGGCTGATGACGCAGCTTCGCGCGCAGGATCATCTTTATACGGTGCTGGAAAAAGGCGCTGAGGGAAATCAGGCCTATGTGATCGGTGCGGTAAATGAGTGCCTGAACGCCAAACTGGATTCCCTTGCCGCCATTATTGAAAAATTCTGCGAGCCGCAGGTGGCTATTGTCTCCCTGACGATTACCGAGAAGGGTTACTGTATTGACCCGGCAACCGGCAGGCTGGATCTTAACCAGCCGCGGATCGTCCACGACCTGGCAGAGCCGACCGCTCCCCACTCCGCGCCAGGCATTCTGGTCGAGGCGCTTTCCCGACGGCGTGAACGCGGCCTGCCGCCCTTTACCGTCCTCTCCTGCGATAATATTCCCGACAATGGCCACGTGGTGAAAAACGCGGTGCTGGGCATGGCGCAGACGCGCTCCCCGGAGCTGGCGCAGTGGATTGAAGCGCATGTCAGCTTTCCTTCCTCGATGGTCGACAGAATTGTTCCAGCGGCAACGGACGAGTCGCTGGCGGAAATTGCCCGTGAGCTGGGAGTAGACGATCCGTGCGCTATCAGCTGCGAGCCGTTTATTCAGTGGGTAATAGAAGATAATTTCGTGGCCGGACGCCCGGCGTGGGAAGCGGCAGGCGCGCAGCTGGTAGCAGATGTTCGCCCGTGGGAACAGATGAAATTACGGATGCTTAACGGCAGTCACTCTTTTCTGGCGTATCTGGGCTATCTCGCCGGTTTCGCCCATATCAGCGACTGCATGGATGATGCCGATTTTCGCGCCGCCGCGTATCAGCTGATGCTGGGCGAGCAGGCACCGACGCTGAGCATTACCGGCGTGGATTTAAACGCGTATGCCGACAGCCTTATCGGGCGTTTTGCCAACCCGGCGCTGAAACACCGCACCTGGCAAATCGCCATGGACGGTAGCCAGAAACTGCCCCAGCGGATGCTCGACAGTATTCGCGCGCATTTGCAGCGTGAGAGCGACTGGCCGCTGCTGGCGCTGGGCGTAGCGGGCTGGATGCGCTACGTCAGCGGCGTGGATGATGCGGGTAACGCGATAGACGTACGGGACCCGCTGGCGGATAAAATTCGCGCCATCGTAGAAACCAGCGACGAAGCCGAACGCGTTACCGCCCTGCTGACCCTGAGCGAAATCTTCGGCACGGATCTGCCCGTCCAGCCGCAGTTTGTGGATGCGATTCAACGTGCGTGGCGACAGCTTGCTGATTTTGGCGCTCATCAGGCCGTGCGCAACGCGCTGGGCCGTTAACATTTCCTGCCTTTTAACGGAGCGGCGGCCTCTTTCTCCGCTCCCCTTCTTCTCTTTTAAGCTATTATTCGCCAGGATTATCGCACTGATTATTGTGTAATTCCGGAGCGGACGTGACGAAAACAAACCTTATTACCGGCTTTCTCGGCAGCGGCAAAACCACGTCGATTCTCCATCTGCTGGCTAATAAAGACCCTAATGAAAAATGGGCCGTGCTGGTCAACGAATTTGGCGAAGTCGGTATCGATGGCGCGCTGCTGGCTGACAGCGGCGCCCTGCTTAAAGAGATCCCCGGCGGCTGCATGTGCTGCGTCAACGGCCTGCCGATGCAGGTTGGTCTGAATACGCTTTTGCGTCAGGGAAAACCCGATCGTCTGCTGATTGAACCCACCGGGCTCGGCCATCCCAAACAGATTCTGGATATCCTGACGGCGCCGGTCTATGAACCGTGGATAGACCTGCGGGCGACGCTGTGCATTATCGATCCCCGGCAATTGCAGGATGAGAAAGTCACCGGCAATGAGAATTTCCGCGACCAGCTGGCGGCGGCGGATATCATCGTGGCCAATAAAGAAGATCGCGCCAGCGAAGAGAGCCAGCAGGCTTTTGAGCTGTGGTGGCGTGAAAACGGCGCGGGACGCCAGCGCGTCAACGCCACCCGGGGGAATATCCCCGTCGCGCTACTGGATGAACCGCGCCTCAACCTTCGCGCACTGCCGGGCAGCGCTGAGCATCACCACCACAGCGGCGAGCGAAAAGGCCTGGCGGCATTGAGCCTGCCTGCGCACCAGCGCTGGCGGCGCAGCCTGAACAGCGGCCAGGGCCATCAGGCCTGCGGGTGGATTTTTGACGCTGATACCGTTTTTGACACTATCGGACTGCTGGAGTGGGCGCGCCTTGCGCCGGTAGAGCGGGTTAAAGGGGTCATGCGCATCCCGGAGGGGCTGGTGCGGATTAATCGCCAGGGGCAGGATCTGCATATTGAGACGCAGAACGTTGCGCCACCGGATAGCCGTATTGAAATGATTACCGCCGCCGACGCCGACTGGAATGCGCTTCAGTCCGCCTTGTTGAAGCTTCGTTTAAGTTAAGCGTTCTACTGTGGCGTCCGTTTTATTCAAAGATGGTTAATGATGAAAACTCGCTTACCGCTCATTTTACTGCTTAACATTGTTGGACTTGCGCTGTTTCTGTCCTGGTATCTGCCGGTAAATCATGGTTTCTGGTTCCCGCTGGACGCCGCGATTTTCCACTTCTTTAACCACGAGCTTGTGGAGAGCCGCGCCTTTTTGTGGCTGGTGGCGTTGACCAACAATCGCGCCTTTGACGCCTGCTCGCTGGTAGCGATGGGCTGTCTGATGCTGTGGTTCTGGCTGCGGGAAGACAGGCAGGGCCGCCGCCGCATTATTATCATCGGGCTGACGATGCTGCTGTTCGCGGTGGTTATTAACCAGCTTGCGCAGCTGCTGGTTCCGGTTAAACGCGAAAGCCCAACGCTCTTTTTTAGCGGCATTAATCGGGTGAGCGAACTGCTCCATTTCCCGACGAAAGATGCGTCAAAAGATAGCTTCCCTGGCGACCACGGCATGATGCTGCTTATTTTTTCAGCAATCATGCTGCGCTATTTCGGTAAAAAAGCGTTCGCCATTGCCCTGATTATTTTTGTGGTTTTTGCTTTCCCGCGGGTAATGATTGGCGCTCACTGGTTCACGGATATAGCCGTAGGTTCTCTTTCCGTGGTGCTGATTGGGCTGCCGTGGTGTCTGATGACATCCCTTAGCGATAAAATAATTGCGCTCTTTAATCGTTACTTACCGGGAAAATAAACATCTTTCAAACAAATTTATAACTTTAATTTCCCACATTCATCAGGAATCGTTTTCGATTCCTGATGAAAAAGCCTTTAGCCTGTTCTTTTTTCGTCATCATGCTGTAATAATAATAACGTTAGAAATTAACATCCTGCATGATTTTTAACCTAAATTGCTCACTTTTTACCCTTTCCTGATAACCGCATTTCCGTATCATAATTTCTTATAAAAAAACATAGAAAAGCGCTCGCAATGGCGGGTGCGTTAGGGTAATCTCGGTCTGCTTTTTGGCAAAAGGGCAATTATTCTCATTGCAAATAAATTTGTGCGGTCTACCACAGATTTGAAGAGAGGCAATTGTCTCATTGCATCAGGCTAATTACTCTCGCTGCGTTGGCATTTTTTATAACGATATTTATCGTTAAGGACTTCAAGGGAAAATAATTCAATGGTCAAATCTCAGCCGATTTTGAGATATCTCGTGCGGGCGATCCCCGCGATAGCAGTAGCAGTTCTGTTGTCAGCTTGCTCTACCAATACCGCAAAGAACATGCATCCTGAGACGCATGCTGTGGGCGAAGATACTTCTTCACTGCAAGCCTCTCAGGATGAATTTGAAAGTATGGTACGTAACCTGGATGTTAAATCCAGACTTATGGATCAATATGCCAGCTGGAAAGGCGTTCGCTACCGTCTGGGCGGCGAAACCAAAAAAGGCATTGATTGTTCTGGTTTCGTACAGCGCACCTTCCGCGAACAGTTTGGTTTAGAACTGCCGCGTTCAACCTATGAGCAGCAGGAAATGGGTAAATCCGTGTCGCGCACCAGCTTGCGCACCGGCGATTTAGTCCTCTTCCGCGCGGGTTCTACCGGTCGCCATGTTGGCATTTATATCGGTAATAACCAGTTCGTTCATGCCTCCACCAGCAGCGGCGTGATGATCTCCAGCATGGATGAACCGTACTGGAAGAAGCGCTATAACGAAGCGCGTCGCGTCCTGACACGCAGCTAAAAAGTCCTTTGTGCCGGTTATCCCTTGGCTGGCGCAAAATGAAATGAAGGCACTGCTTCGGCGGTGCTTTTTTGTCACTTTTTTTCGTAAAGACCTGATGCCGCAGCCCCTGTTTCAGGCTATATTCCAGCAGTTAGCCCTGCTCAATAGCCTGGCATTTATGTCGGCCGCCATACAGGTACAGAAGTGATGTTGACCCGTCATATAGACCCCCGTCGAAAAATCATTGTGCTGAGTATCGTGGCCGGGCTCTGCGCGGCAATTATCATCGGCAGCGCGCAGCTGTTTATCGCTCGTCACAATCACGAACAAAAAATGGATGCCGTCCTTGCAGGCATGCAGCGCTGGCTGAGTGATTATTTCACGGAGATCGCCAGGTCGGCCCGGTCATTGCAGCCTCTGACGACGAACGACTGCGCCGATGCAGCCAGCGAATTGACGTCGCGGGCTGCCTTTTCCATTAATGTGCGCGCTTTCTTACTGGTCAACGAGGGCACCGCTTTTTGTTCCTCGGCCACCGGGCCGATGAATGTACCGATGAAGACCCTGCTCCCCGCGCTCGATCTGAATAAAACACTGGATATGGCAATTCTGCCCGGCACGCCGATGTTGCCGGGCAGGCCGGTTATCGCCATGTGGTTTCGCAATCCGCAGGGGAACAGTCGCGGTGTGTTCGCCACGCTGAATGTCAGCCTTACCCCTTTTCTGGTTTATACCGTCAGGCAGCAGGCGCTCAACGGCATTGCGCTGGCCGTGGATCACCAGGCTATCTCAACATTCTCAAAAGAGGTGGTCGACCTGCGCAGCCTGGATGCCAGGCCTTTTCGCAGCGTACCGCTGCCGGGCCTGCCGCTGACGGTGCATCTTTATACGGAAAAATGGCAGGCGCAGGAGATCCAGTTCGCGCTGCTGTGTGCGGGTATGGCAGGCATAATCACAGCGCTGCTTACCGCTCTGCTGATGTACACCCGGGTGCGCCCCGGCAAAGAGATCCTCTCCGCCATCAAAAACAATCAGTTCTATGTGGTTTATCAACCGGTGGTGGATTCGGCTGAACTGCGGGTGCGCGGCGTCGAGGTGCTGATGCGATGGAAACACCCGACCGCCGGTGAAATTCCTCCCGATGCGTTTATTCAGTATGCCGAGGCGCAAAAAATGATTGTGCCTTTAACGCTGCATCTCTTTCAGCTTATCGCCCGCGATGCGCCGGTGCTGAAAACGCTGTTGCCCCAGGGAGCCAAACTGGGGGTAAACATTTCGCCAGGCCATCTGCACACGGAAAATTTTACCCGCGATATTGAGGCATTTCGCCGCGCCCTGCCTGAAGATCACTTCACGCTGGTGCTGGAGATAACGGAGCGGGACATGCTGCAACAGCGCGAAGCGGCGCGCCTTTTTAGCTGGCTACATAATGAAGGCTATGAAATCGCCATTGACGATTTCGGCACCGGCCACAGCGCGCTGATTTATCTGGAACGCTTTACGCTGGATTATTTAAAAATCGATCGCGGCTTTGTCAACGCGATCGGGACCGAGACCGTCACCTCTCCCGTGCTTGACGCGGTGCTGACGCTGGCGAAACGGCTCAAGATGGTGACCGTAGCGGAAGGCGTTGAAACTCCAGAGCAGGCCCGCTGGCTGCAAGAAAACGGCGTACACTTTCTGCAAGGGTATTATTTCAGCCGCCCGATGACGCTGGAGCAGTTCGTCGCCTGGCGCCCTGCCCCCTTTTCAACGCGGCGCTGAGCCGTTATTTATTTCACATCGCGCCTGGCCTCCCTTATTATTCAGCAAAGAAGCCGTTGTGCGCCCGGTGCGCCGCAGGAAAAGGAACCCGCCGATGAAGTTAGTGCGCCTGTTCATTGTCTGTTTAGCGTTCGTGGGAATGGTCTCTCACGCGCAGACGATAAAAGAGAGTTATGCTTTCGCTGTGATCGGCGAACCTAAATATGCCGTCGGCTTTAGCCATTTCGACTATGTTAACCCTGCCGCGCCAAAGGGCGGCAACGTCACGCTCTCCTGGCCAGGGACGTTTGACAGCTTCAACCGCTATGCCATGCGCGGCAACGCCGCGGTTCGCACCGATACGCTGTACGACTCGCTGTTCACCACCTCCGATGACGAGCCGGGAAGTTACTACCCGCTGATTGCCGAAATGGCCCGCTACGCCGATGATTATTCGTGGGTAGAGATTTCCCTCAATCCGCGGGCGGTCTTCCACGACGGTAGCCCCATTCGCGCCAGCGATGTGGTGTTCACCTTTAACAAATTTATGACCGAAGGGGTGCCGCAGTTCCGCCTGGTCTATAAAGGCACCACGGCAACGGCCGTCGCGCCGCTGACGGTACGCTTTAAACTTGGCGAGCCGGGCAAAGAAGACATGCTGAGCCTGTTTACCCTCCCCATCATGCCGGAAAAATTCTGGAAAGATCACAAGCTCAACGACCCCCTCTCTAAGCCGCCCCTCGCCAGCGGGCCATATCGCATCAGCAGCTGGCGCATGGGGCAGTATATTACCTACTCCAGGGTCAAAAATTACTGGGCGGCAACGCTGCCCGTTAACCGCGGGCGCTGGAATTTCGACACCATTCGCTACGATTACTACCTGGACGATAACGTCGCCTTTGAAGCCTTCAAAGCGGGGGCGTTCGACATGCGCACCGAAAGCAGCGCTAAAAACTGGGCCACGCGCTATGTCGGCAATAATTTCGACCGGGGGTACATTGTTAAAGATCTCCAGCAAAACAGTTCGGCCCAGGATACCCGCTGGCTGGCGTTTAATATTCAGCGCCCGGTATTCAGCGATCGTCGGGTTCGTGAGGCGGTTTCGCTCGCCTTTGACTTTGAGTGGATGAACAAAGCGCTCTTCTATGGCGCTTATAGCCGGGCGAACAGCTACTTTCAGAACACCGAGTACGCCGCTCGCGGCTATCCGGACGCTGACGAATTAACCCTTCTCGCCCCGCTAAAAGCGGACCTGCCGCCAGAAGTGTTTACCTCCGTTTACTCCCCGCCCGTTTCGAAGGGTGATGGTTATGACAGGCAGAACCTGCTGAAAGCCAGCGAACTGCTAACCCAGGCGGGCTGGGTGATGAAAAATCAGCGGCGGGTAAATGTGAAGACCAATAAGCCTTTTGTCTTTGAGCTGTTGCTGCCGTCTGGCGGTAACGACCAGTGGGTCTTGCCATTCCAGCATAACCTTGCCCGCCTCGGCATCACGATGGAAGTGCGCCAGGTGGATAACTCGCAAATCACCAATCGTCTGCGCTCGCGTGATTACGATATGATGCCACGCCTCGTACGCGCGATGCCCTGGCCCAGTTCTGATTTACAGATTTCATGGGGCTCGCAATATATTGACTCCTCGTATAACGCCCCCGGCGTTAAAAGCCCGGTTCTGGACGCGCTGCTCACGCAAATCGTGCGCTGGCAGGGCAATAAAGAGAAGCTGCTGCCCCTTGGCCGCGCGCTCGACAGAGTGCTGACGTGGAACTACTACATGTTGCCGATGTGGTATATGCCCGCCGACCGCATTGCCTTCTGGGATAAATTTTCCATGCCGTCGGTACGTCCTGTCTATTCGCTCGGCTTTGAAAACTGGTGGTATGACGTGAATAAAGCGGCCAGACTGCCCGCTGCCAGACGCTAAGGAGCAGAGATGGGTGCCTATATTATTCGACGTTTATTGCTGATAATCCCCACCCTGTGGGCCATTATCACCATTAACTTTTTTATTGTGCAGATTGCGCCGGGCGGCCCGGTTGATCAGGCCATTGCCGCTATTGAGTTCGGCAATCAGGGCGGACTGCCGGGCGCAGCCCAGGATGGCGCCAGCGCTTCCCATGCCCGTACCGGCGTCGGCAGCGCGCTTAGCAACGACAGCCACTATCGCGGCGGGCGCGGCCTGGACCCGCAGGTCGTTGCTGAAATCACCAAACGCTACGGGTTCGATAAACCGCTGCACGAGCGCTATTTCAAAATGCTCGGCGATTATTTGCGCTTCGATTTTGGCGACAGCCTGTTTCGCAGCGCATCGGTATTGCAGCTTATCAAAGACAGCCTGCCGGTCTCGGTCACGCTTGGCCTGTGGGGGACGCTGATTATCTATCTGGTGTCGATTCCGCTCGGCATCCGCAAAGCGGTCTACAACGGCAGCCGTTTCGATGTCTGGAGCAGCGCGTTTATTATCATCGGCTACGCTATCCCGGCTTTTTTGTTCGCCATACTGTTGATCGTCTTTTTCGCGGGCGGCAGCTATTACGATCTCTTCCCGCTGCGTGGGCTGGTTTCGGCAAATTTCGACACCCTTCCCTGGTATCAAAAAATCACTGACTATCTGTGGCATATCACCCTGCCGGTGCTGGCAACGGTTATTGGCGGCTTTGCTTCGCTGACGATGTTGACCAAAAACTCGTTTATGGATGAGATCCGCAAGCAGTATGTGGTCACGGCGCGGGCGAAAGGGGTGAGCGAAGGCAATATCATGCGCAAACACGTTTTTCGTAACGCCATGCTGCTGGTGATTGCCGGTTTTCCCGCCACCTTTATCAGCATGTTTTTTACCGGTTCACTGCTTATCGAAGTGATTTTTTCCCTGAACGGGCTGGGCCTGCTGGGCTATGAAGCGACCGTTTCGCGGGATTATCCGGTAATGTTCGGCACGCTCTATATTTTCACGCTTATCGGTCTGTTGCTGAATATCGTCAGCGATATCAGCTATACGCTGGTCGACCCGCGCATCGACTTCGAGGGACGCTGATGTTTCACTTAAGCTATGTCAATCAGGCTCGCTGGGCGCGTTTTCGCCATAACCGGCGGGGCTACTGGTCGCTGTGGATCTTTTTAATTATCTTCCTGTGCAGCCTGTTCGCGGAGCTTATCGCTAACGATAAGCCCCTGCTGGTGCGCTATGAAGGTAAATGGTTTGTGCCAGTCATCTTCAACTACAGCGAAAGCGACTTTGGCGGCCCGTTCGCCACCGCGGCGGATTATCAGGACCCGTGGCTGCAAAAACAGCTGAACGACCATGGCTGGATGCTCCAGGCACCGATCCGCTTCGGCGCGCGCAGCATCAACTACGCCTCAGACCGGCCTTTTCCGGCACCACCCTCAAAACAGAACTGGCTGGGCACGGACGCCAACGGCGGCGATGTGCTGGCACGCATTCTCTACGGTACGCGTATTTCCCTGCTTTTTGGCCTGATGCTGACCCTGTTTTCATCGGTGATTGGCGTGCTGGCGGGGGCGATACAGGGCTATTACGGCGGTAAGATCGATCTGTGGGGCCAGCGGCTGATTGAGGTGTGGTCCGGTATGCCAACGCTGTTTTTGATTATTTTGCTCTCAAGCGTGGTTCAGCCTGGCTTCTGGTGGCTGCTGGCGATCACGGTGCTGTTTGGCTGGATGAGTCTGGTGGGCATCGTGCGCGCCGAGTTTCTGCGCACCCGCAATTTTGATTACATCCGCGCCGCGCAGGCGCTGGGGGTGAGCGACCGGCATATTATGCTGCGCCATATGTTGCCTAATGCGATGGTCGCTACCCTCACCTTTCTTCCTTTTATTTTGTGCAGTTCCATCTCGACCCTGACATCGCTGGATTTCCTTGGTTTTGGTCTGCCGCTGGGGTCGCCCTCCCTCGGCGAACTTCTGCTGCAGGGAAAGAACAATCTGCAGGCACCGTGGCTGGGTATCGCCGCATTTTTGTCGGTGGCGGTACTGCTGTCGCTGCTGATTTTTATTGGTGAAGCGGTACGCGACGCCTTCGATCCTGACAAGGCGGTGTAATATGGCCACTCCTTTGCTCCACATTGATTCGCTCTCTATCGCCTTTCGCCAGCAGGAAAGCCTGCGCACCGTGGTGGACGCCCTCTCGTTGCGGATTGAGGCTGGCGAAACGCTGGCGCTGGTAGGGGAATCCGGCTCTGGTAAAAGCGTCAGCGCCCTGTCGATTCTTCGCCTGCTGCCTACTCCGCCAGCGGTCTATCCGCAGGGGGACATTCTGTTCCACGGCGAGAGCCTGCTGCATGCCAGCGAGCGGACCCTGCGCGGGGTGCGCGGCAATAAAATCGCCATGATTTTCCAGGAGCCGATGGTTTCGCTTAACCCGCTGCACAGCATTGAAAAGCAGCTCTATGAGGTGCTTTCCCTCCACCGTGGAATGCGCCGGGAGGCCGCGCGCGGCGAAATCCTGACCTGCCTCGATCGCGTTGGCATACGTAACGCCCGCCAGCGGCTGGGGGATTTTCCCCATCAGCTCTCCGGCGGCGAGCGCCAGCGGGTGATGATCGCCATGGCGTTACTGACCCGCCCGGAATTGCTGATTGCCGACGAGCCGACCACCGCGCTGGATGTCACGGTGCAGGCGCAAATTCTGTCGCTGCTGCGCGAGCTTCGGCAGGAGCTGAATATGGGTCTGCTGTTTATCACCCATAACCTGAGCATCGTTAAAAAGCTGGCCGACAACGTGGCGGTGATGCAAAACGGCCGCTGCGTGGAGCAGAACCGTACCGCCGCGCTTTTTACCCTGCCCGCGCACCCCTATACCCGACAGCTGCTTAACAGCGAACCGGCAGGCGAGCCCGTACCGCTTGATCCGCAGGCATCGCCCCTGCTGCAGGTTGAAAAGCTGGCGGTAAGTTTTCCGCTGCGTAAAGGGTTATTCAGGCGCGTTACCGACCAGAAACAGGTGGTGGAATCGGTAGATTTTACGCTGCGCCCGGGGGAAACGCTGGGGCTGGTGGGGGAATCGGGCTCGGGTAAAAGCACCACCGGCCTTGCCCTCCTGCGGCTTATCGCTTCGCAGGGGCGCATTATCTTTGACGGTAAGCCGCTGCATGAATGGAACCGCAAGCAGATGCTGCCGGTACGCCATCGCATTCAGGTCGTCTTTCAGGACCCTAATTCTGCGCTCAACCCCCGGCTCAACGTACAGCAAATTATTGAAGAGGGTCTGCTGGTGCATCAGCCGGCCCTCAGCAGTGATGCGCGTGAACAGGAGGTTATTCGGGTAATGCAGGAGGTGGGGCTGGACCCGGAAACCCGGCGGCGCTTTCCCGGCCAGTTTTCCGGCGGTCAGCGCCAGCGTATCGCTATCGCCAGGGCGCTGATTCTGAAACCGCAGCTGATTATTCTCGATGAGCCGACCTCATCGCTGGATCGCACGGTGCAGGCGCAGATCCTGGCCCTGCTGAAATCGCTCCAGCAGACTCACCGGCTGGCCTATATCTTTATCAGCCATGATTTACAGGTGGTGCGTTCCCTGTGCCACCAGGTGATCGTGCTGAAACAGGGGAAAGTGGTGGAACAGGGAGAGTGCCGCCGCGTGTTCAGCGACCCGCAGCAGGAGTATACGCGTCAGCTTCTGGCATTACGCTGACGCTCAGAAGGGGTTCTGGCTGGTAAAGGGCTCGGCAATCGCCACGCCGAAGTTTTTCAACCGGCAGGTAGCGGCAAATTCGTCCTGACAGTTAACGAACAAGCACGGTTCCCCTTCGCACTCCACCACGGAGCAGTCGACTTCGATATCGCTCAACGCCTGGCTGAGTTTGTGCATCACCGGCCAGGCGCTGTCGCCGTCCGGGCTCAATAACTTTAAGGCAACCAGTCGCCCTTCCGCATCATCATTGTGCGGAATCGGTTCAACTTTGGCACCTGCAAAACCGTCACGCCAGCGATAGCACTGAGGCAAACGGTGGATGATGGAGAGTTGTAACGTATTCACTTTTTGTCCCCGGAAATACCAATCACTTCACAAATATTTCACATCCATGTTAACACATTATTGACAAATCGTCCTGTCAGCGGCAGTGAAAAAAGCCAAACGCGCGCACTGCCTGGGCTACCGGTTCATTTCTCTTCTTTTTTATGGATGAACCTGTACCGCTTTTGCGGCTATATGTACCCGTTTCTGCGATCTATCTCAACTTTTTTTACTACAAGGATGTGACTTTTTACACAAACATATTTTACATAAAATAAACAAACAAGTCCGAGGGTAAGTGAAATTCGGTTGATATGCATCAAAAAAAGGACCGCAGGCGCAGTCAAATTGTGAGCAACGTCTGCGGGATTTATGCAGCGGTGTAGCTCGGGAAAGCGCAAGCGCACCCGGGAATCCCGGATGCGGCGTAACGCTTTATCCGGGCTACATTTAAGTGCCGGTGGGTGTAGCGTCTACGCCCGCCTGCGGGGTCGGCTGGCGTAGAGATAGAAGAGAATGGAGCTGGTGGCGCAGAAGGTCATTGAGCCGATCATAGGCCAGGCGGAGTTAAAGGTGCACATCGCGAGCAGCGCGCCGACAATCGCCCCGATACCAAAACGGAACGTGCCCGCCAGCGATGAAGCCGTTCCGGCCATATGGGGGAATTCATCGAGAATGACCGCCATGGCGTTGGATGAGACCAGCGAGACGCAGCCCACAAACGCCGCAACGCCCACTACCAGCGACCAGAAGCCTACGTCCAGCAGCGCGGTAATCACCATCCAGATAGCCATCACAAACTGCACCCATAGCCCGCCGCGGAACATCTTCAGCGCCCCGACGCGGCGCACGAAGCGCCCGTTAATAATGGTCATCACAAACAGAAAGACGATATTCAGCGCGAAGTAGTAACCAAAGTTCTGCGGCGAAACGTGGTTTATTTCGATATAGACAAACGGCCCGGCGCTCAGAAAGGAGAACATCCCTGCAAAGCTAAACCCGCTCGCCAGCATATAGCTCAGCACGCGCTTATGGCGAAACAGCGTGGCGAAGTTACCCACCGTGGTTCGCAGGTGAAACGGCTGATGACGCTCCGGCGGTAGCGTTTCCCGAATAAAAATGGCGATCATCGCCGAGGCCAGCAGCGCGGCAATCGCCAGGATCCAGAAAATGGCGTGCCAGTTAAACCAGATGAGCACCGCCCCGCCGATCATCGGCGCCAGCAGCGGCGCGATGGTGGTCACCAGCATTACGAACGACATCATGCGCGAGAACTCCTCGCGGGGGAACATATCGCGCATTAAGGCGTTAATCACCACGCTTGCCGCCGCTGCCGCCAGCCCGTGCAAAAAGCGCATGGTAATAAGCTGATCGACGGTTTGCGCCAGCGCACAGGCTACCGCGGCGGCGGCGAAGATCAGCGTGCCGCCGAGGATGACCGGCTTACGCCCGATGCTGTCGGCCATGGGCCCATAGACCAGTTGCCCCAGCGCAAACCCCAGAATATAGCTACTCAGGGTCATCTGCGCGCTGCCTGCCGGCACGTTAAACTGCTCAGAGATAACCGGCAGAGCAGGCAGATACATATCAATAGAGAGCGGCATCAGCATGGCCAGCAGGCCAATGATGAAGATGAAGTTCAACGATGAGTGTGGCCTGGTGGTCACGACAAACTCCTGTGATTAACGAGAGGTCAAACCGACACTGGCGATTTCATCTGCGGTCAGCGCGCGGTATTCACCGGGCGCAAGGCTCTCATCAAGCGTTATTGCGCCGATGCGCTCACGATGCAGCCCCACCACATGGTTGCCCACGGCGGCGAACATCCGTTTCACCTGGTGATAGCGCCCTTCGCTGATGGTCAGGCGTACTTCGGTCGGCGTTATCACTTCCAGCTGCGCCGGGCGGGTCAGCTCTTTTTCATTGTGTAACTGAACGCCTTCGGCGAAGCGCGCCGCGGTATCGTCAGCGACAGGGGACTCCAGAGTGACCAGATAGGTCTTTTCGCAGTGATGGCGCGGCGAGGTAATGCGGTGCGACCACTGCCCGTCATCGGTCATCAGCACCAGACCGGTCGTGTCGATATCCAGGCGGCCTGCGGCGTGCAGCTTGTGGGCAACCGGCTCATCAAGAAAATAGAGGACTGTCGGATGATCGGGGTCGTCCGTCGAGCAGACGTAACCTTCCGGTTTATACAGCATGAAATAGCGCGGGCCGGTCTGCTGGACAAGGGTGTTGCCGTCGTACTCCACCTCATGTTCGGGCTGCAGTTTAAACGCGGAGTCTTTAATGATGTCGCCATCTACCGTGACGCGGCTGGCGCGGATTTCACGCCCGGCAATGGCACGGCTCACGCCGAGTTGCTGAGCGATAAACTTATCAAGTCGCATGAAATTGTTTTGCCTGTATGCTGCTGGAAGCAGGACTTTCGTCCAAAAAGAAGAATGTATGGTTTACCCTGTCAGTATAACGGCCATTCCGCCCCGCTCAAGGGAAAGATTCGTGGCATAATAGGGGGATGACGTTAATACCTGCAAAGACCATGACATTTACCCTTCGCCCCTACCAGCGCGAGGCGGTTGACGCCACCCTCGCCCACTTTCGCCGCCACGCCGAACCCGCCGTTATTGTCCTGCCTACCGGGGCGGGCAAAAGCCTGGTGATAGCCGAACTGGCGCGCGTTGCCCGCGGGCGGGTATTGGTGCTGGCCCATGTAAAAGAGCTGGTCGCGCAAAACCACGCCAAGTACATCGCGCTGGGACTGCCTGCGGATATCTTCGCCGCCGGGCTAAAGCGCAAGCAAAGCCACGGCAAAGTGGTGTTTGGCAGCGTGCAGTCGGTGGCACGTAACCTGGAGCAGTTCCAGGGGGAATTTTCCTTGTTGATCGTTGATGAATGTCACCGTATCAGCGACGACGACGACAGCCAGTATCAGCAAATTTTGCAGCATCTGCGCAGCGTCAACCCGCAGGTGCGGCTACTCGGCCTGACCGCCACCCCCTTCCGGCTGGGAAAAGGCTGGATCTACCGCTTTCATTATCACGGCATGGTACGCGGGGCGGAGAACGCGCTTTTCCGCGACTGCATTTACGAGCTGCCGCTGCGCTATATGATCAAGCACGGCTACCTGACGCCGCCGGAGCGGCTCGATATGCCGGTCGTGCAGTATGATTTCAGCCGCCTGCAGGCGCAGAGCAACGGCCTGTTTAGCGAAGCCGATCTTAACCGCGAGCTAAAAAAGCAGCGCCGCATTACGCCGCATATTGTCAGCCAGATTATTGAATTTGCCGCCGCGCGCCAGGGGGTGATGATTTTTGCCGCTACCGTGGAACACGCGCATGAGGTTTTTGGCCTGCTGCCTGCGGGCGAAGCGGCGCTCATTACCGGCGAGACGCCAGGCCCGCAGCGCGATGAACTGATTCAGGCTTTTAAAGACCGACGCTTTCGCTACCTGGTCAACGTTTCGGTGTTGACCACCGGCTTTGACGCGCCGCATGTGGATCTTATCGCCATACTCCGCCCGACGGAGTCCGTCAGCCTGTATCAGCAAATTGTCGGGCGCGGCCTGCGCCTCTCGCCCGGCAAGACCGACTGCCTGATCCTGGATTACGCCGGTAATCCCCACGATCTCTATACCCCGGAGGTGGGCGCGCCGAAAGGCAAAAGCGATAACGTGCCGGTGCAGGTTTTCTGCCCCGCCTGCGGGTTTGCGAATACTTTCTGGGGAAAGACAACCGCCGACGGCACGCTGATTGAACATTTTGGCCGCCGCTGTCAGGGGTGGCTGGAAGATGACGACGGCACGCGGGAGCAGTGCGATTACCGTTTTCGCTTTAAAAACTGCCCGCAGTGTAACGCCGAGAATGACATTGCCGCCCGCCGCTGCCGCTGCTGCGACACGGTGCTGGTGGACCCGGACGATATGCTGAAAGCGGCGCTGAAGCTAAAAGACGCGCTGGTGCTGCGCTGTAGCGGCATGACGCTGTACCACGGGGCGGATGAGAAAGGCGAATGGCTGAAAATTACCTACTACGATGAGGACGGCGCGGACGTCAGCGAACGTTACCGCCTGCAGACGCCTGCCCAGCGCACCGCCTTCGAGCAGCTTTTTATGCGCCCGCACACCCGCACGCCTGGCGTGCCCCTGCGCTGGATACAGGCGGCGGATATCGTGGCGCAGCAGGCGCTGTTACGCCACCCGGATTTTGTGGTGGCGCGTAAAAAGGGGCAGTTCTGGCAGGTGCGGGAAAAAGTGTTTGACTACGAAGGTCGCTTTCGCCGCGCCAACGAGCTGCGCGGCTGACTTTTGCGCCGCCAGCGGCGCTTTTCGTTGCCGCCCGGAAGATTTTCGGCTATAGTGTCGCCCGCTTTTGCATCCGCAAAGCAGATCATTCGCCTGTTGCTGGGTCGCCTGTAGCAGGCACTATTAAAGAGAATTGTCATGACCACTATTAACGCAGAAGTACGTAAAGAGCAGGGTAAGGGTGCGAGCCGCCGCCTGCGCGCAGCTAACAAATTCCCGGCTATCGTTTACGGCGGGAAAGAAGAGCCGATCGCTATCGAACTGGACCACGATAAAGTTTGGAACATGCAGACTAAACCTGAGTTCTACAGCGACGTTCTGACCCTGGCTGTCGACGGCAAAGAAGTTAAAGTGAAAGTTCAGGCTGTACAGCGTCACGCGTTCAAGCCGAAACTGACTCACATCGACTTCGTTCGCGCTTAATCGCCGACAAGCTGTGAAAAAACCCCGCGCTGCGGGGTTTTTTTTGAGTTTGTTAACAAACCTGAGTGACGAAAGAGCGGCACAATGACGGTAGCCCGGATAAGGCATTTCGCCGCAA
>NZ_HE578945.1:330827-374377 GCF_000321045.1 Phytobacter massiliensis JC163 | reverse complement strand
CCGGGAGTCCCGGGTGCGCTGCGCTTACCCGGGCTACGCCGTTCCATGAATTCCTGTTGACTGTCAGTTACCGCCGGAGCTGCGACGCTGTAGCTGATCGCGCAGGTTAGGCGGAGTGCCTTTGATGGTGAGGGTATCGGTCGCCGGGTCCCAGAAAATGCGCTCGCCAAGCAGCATAGCGTCAAAGTTAATGGTCAGGCCGCCGCCGCTACCGGCGAATTTCGTCAGCTGACGCAGGGTACTGCGGTCGGCCGGAAAACTCTCTTCCAGCTCGTAGCCCTGGCCTGCGGTAAATTCCTCAAAACTCACTTCGCTTACGCCCGCCAGCTCTTTAGAGAGCGACGCCAGCTCAATCTCTTCCCCGGCCTGCAGCTGTTCGTTGCAGTAGGTGTAAACCTGCTGACGCACTTCCTGACGCTCCGACTTATCCAGCTGCGCCTGGGCGGTAAAGTCATCCACCGCCTGCAGCAGACCGCGGTTTTGCGCTTTCGCGTTAAGCCCTTCGCTCGCGCCGAGGAAATCCATAAAGAAATCGGAGACCTTACGCCCTACCCGCCCTTTCAGGAAGGTCAGATAGCGGCTCGATTCCGGGTTGGTTTCCCATTCGGTTAAATCAACCCGGGCGACAATATCGGCATGGTTAATGTCAAGGTAGTGCGTCGCGCTGATATCCAGCTGCTCGTTAACGCGCATGCTGCTTAAATTGTTCAGCACCGCCACCAGCAGATATTCCACCGCCAGATAGCGGTAGTGGCAGAACAGCACAATGCCGCCGTCGGCAAAAGGGTATTTCGCCAGTTCATCACGTAAGCGCCCGGTCGCCGCGCGGCTGAACGCCAGAAAATCTTCCTCGCCCTGGCGCTGAAGACGCAGCGCCTGCGCCAGTTCGCTCTCTTCATTAAACAGGCCGTAAGCCTTGCTTTTTGCGCTGTAGACCCGGTGTAATTCGCCGACCATCTCCTCTACAGGAGCGGTCGCTTCCAGCAATGAATCGCGCAGCACCAGTTCGAGGTTTTGCTCATCGCGCTTGATAAGCTGGTGCAGGGCAATCTGGTTGATGTCCAGACTCATGATAAACTCTCCTTTTAGACCGGGCGGTATTCAACCACCACCCGCGCAACAGTGCAACGCAACCGCTGATAAAAATGCGGCAAAAAAACTGTTGCTACGGTAATATGTTGCCCTTTATGAATAACTGATTTCGATTTATGCCACAAATTTCCCGCTACAGTAATGAACACGTTGAACAATTGCTCAGTGAACTGGTCAACGTGCTGGAAAAACACAAGACGCCGACCGACCTCTCCCTGATGGTGTTGGGGAACATGGTGACGAACGTGATCAATACCAGCGTGGCCCCTGCCCAGCGCCAGGCCATCGCTAACTCTTTCGCTCAGGCGTTGCAGTCTTCCATCAACGACGATAAAGCGCATTAAGGTAAACAGCGACATTTATGGTGACCCATCGTCAGCGCTACCGTGAAAAAGTCTCCCAGATGGTAAGCTGGGGGCACTGGTTTGCCCTGTTCAACATCCTGTTGTCCATGGTGATGGGTAGCCGCTATCTGTTTGTCGCTGACTGGCCAACGACGCTTGCCGGGCGGATTTATTCCTACCTGAGCGTGGTCGGCCATTTCAGCTTCCTGGTGTTCGCTACCTATCTGCTGATTTTATTCCCCCTCACCTTCGTGGTGATGTCACAGCGGCTGATGCGGATCCTGTCGTCGATACTCGCTACCGTCGGCATGACGCTGCTGCTGATCGACAGCGAAGTCTTTACCCGCTTTCACCTGCACCTGAATCCTATTGTCTGGGAGCTGGTGATAAACCCGGACCAGAACGAGATGGCGCGGGACTGGCAGCTGATGTTTATCAGCGTGCCGGTGATATTTCTTATTGAGATGCTGTTCGCCACCTGGAGCTGGCAGAAGCTGCGCAGCCTGACCCGGCGGCGGCATTTCGCCAAGCCGCTGGCCGGGCTCTTTTTTGTCGCCTTTGTCGCCACCCATGTGATGTATATCTGGGCCGATGCGAACTTCTATCGCCCCATCACCATGCAGCGGGCGAACCTGCCGCTCTCCTATCCTATGACCGCGCGCCGTTTCCTTGAGAAACACGGCCTGCTTGACGCGCAGGATTATCAGCGCCGTCTGGTGGAACAGGGCAATCCGGAAGCCGTATCGGTGCAGTATCCGCTAAGCGATTTGCGCTATGTAGATATGGGCCCGGGGCAGAACGTCCTGCTGATTACCGTCGACGGGCTCAACTATTCGCGTTACGAGAAGCAGATGCCGGCGCTGGCCAGTTTCGCCCAGCAAAACGTGACGTTTACCCAGCATATGAGCGCCAGCAACAGCGCGGACAGCGGCTACTTTGGGCTGTTTTACGGTATTTCACCGAGCTATATGGACGGCGTGCTCTCGGCGCGTATTCCGGCAGCCCTGATTACCGCGCTCAACCAGCAGGGCTATCAGCTGGGCCTCTTCTCTTCTGACGGCTTTAGTAGCGCGCTCTACCGCCAGGCCCTGCTCTCTGATTTCTCGCTGCCGACGGCCAAAAGCCAGACGGACGCGCAGACCACCGACCAGTGGATTAACTGGCTGGAACGCTACGCCCAGGAGGAGAACCGTTGGTTCTCGTGGGTCGCCCTCAACGGCACTGGCCTGCAGGACAGCAATCAGCAGAATTTTGCGCGCCGTTACGCCCGCGCGGCAACGGATGTCGATACCCAGATCAACCGCCTGCTGGAGGCGCTGCGGGCCTCCGGCAAGCTGGATAATACGGTGGTGATTATTACGGCCGGCCACGGCATGGCGGCGGAAAAAACCAGCGGTGATTTTGACTGGTCGCGTAACCGTCTGCATGTGCCGCTGGTCATCCACTGGCCCGGCACCCCGGCGCAGCGTATTAACAAGCTCACCGACCATAAAGATATTATGACGACGCTGATGCAGCGGTTGCTGCACGTCAGCACCCCGGCCAATGAATATTCTCAGGGGCAGGATCTGTTTAACGCTAACCGTCGTCATAACTGGGTGACCGCCGCCAGCAGCGATGCGCTGGCTATCACCACGCCGCAAATGACGCTGGTGCTTAACCAGAATGGCAGCTACCAGACCTGGAACGCGCAGGGTGAAAAGATCCGCGATCAAAAACCGCAGCTCAGTTTGTTATTGCAGGTTCTGACCGAGGAAAAACGATTTATCGCTAACTGATTGATTAATTATGAATCACTCAGTTACCCCTTCACTTGCATTCAGCGGTGAAACGGGTAGTATTAGCGCCACGATTCGGCACGTAGCGCAGCCTGGTAGCGCACCGTCATGGGGTGTCGGGGGTCGGAGGTTCAAATCCTCTCGTGCCGACCAAATCATTAACCGGTAAGTTGCAAAACGACTGGTAACCCCTTAAGAACCCGCATTCTCTCTGAGATTGCGGGTTTTTTAATGGCTGTAGTTATCGTCAGACTTTTTCGCACTGGCGCAACAACAAGTTGCTCCGCCTCCTGATCAATCATATCAAGCATACTTACCGACTTCGTTTCTTCCCGCCAGTTCGCAATTCCGGGTGTTTTTCAACGCCATCAGGCTGACAAAATGCCATACTTTCACCGAGGTTTACTGGCGCAGCCCCGGTTATCGTCGGGCGAGTTTAGCAAGTGGCTTGTGGACAGGCGGAAACTATGAAAAACGTCATCATCAGTATGGTTGCGAAAATTTCTAAGATGGACGCGGAAGCAAAGCAGTTAACGGCCCGGGTCGAGGCGCAGTCGCTGCTGTTAAGCGCGCTGATTCTGACGCTGGGCAAAAATGGCGGCGTGCACGAGATCGTCGAGAACGTGAAGAAAGCGATAAATACTGCAATAGACTCTGCTGACAGCCCGCTCAAGTCTGACGCGGAGATGCTGCTCAGCGAGTTTACCGATCTGCTCTCCGTAACCCAGCTGCTTGACGAGGCGGAAGGAGAAATAGATTACTCCTCTCTGAACATGCTGCTATCAGGCAATGATACAAAAGACGTGCATTAGGCTGGCATTTCAGACAGTGAGTGAGGCAATAGAAGCGTAACCCGGACGCAGCGTTTCGCCGAATCCGGGTTACGTTTTGTTTTACAGCGCGATGTCCGCCGCCGGTTCTTTATCCGCAACATGTGCTGATGAAGGTTTCAGCACCGGCGGCGTGGCGTCGGCCACGGGAGATTCGTCGCATTTCAGCCCCAGCACGCGGCTGGTGTAATGCAACTCGGCATCCGCCGCCTCGATATTGCCGTCAAGCTTCGTCCCAAGGAAAGGAATGATGTTTTTGAGCTTCGCCTGCCACTCAGCCGAGGCGAATTTCTCAGCAAAGATCTTCTCCATCAGCTCCAGCATGATGGGTGCCGCCGTCGATGCCCCGGGGGACGCGCCCAGCAGTGCGGCAATGGTGCCCTCTTTGTCGCTGACCACCTCCGTTCCCAGACGCAGCACGCCGCGCCCTTTACCGTCGCGCTTGATAACCTGCACGCGTTGTCCCGCCTGCCACAGGCGCCAGTCCTCTTTATTGGCCAGCGGATAATATTCGCGCAGGGCGTCGAAACGATCGTCGTCGTTTTGCAGCACCTGGCTGACCAGATATTTCACCAGGCTGAAGTTGGTCATGCCAACGCTGACCATGGGCAGCAGGTTGGAGCGATTAGTGGAGCGCAGCAGATCCCACAGCGAGCCATTTTTCAAAAAGCGGGTAGAGAAGGTCGCGAACGGCCCAAACAGCAGCACGCGTTTGCCATCAATGACCCGGGTGTCGATATGCGGCACCGACATTGGCGGCGCGCCCACTGACGCCTGGCCGTATACCTTCGCCAGATGGTGGTTTACCACGTCCGGATTCTCTGAAACGAGGAACTGGCCGCCCACCGGGAAGCCCGCGTAGTCCGCCGCTTCCGGGATACCGGACTCCTGTAACAGTTTCAGCGCCGCGCCGCCTGCGCCGATAAAGATAAATTTCGCTTTGATAACCCGCTCCGCCCCGCGGTTATGCAGACTGGCGATGGTGACATTCCAGCTGTTGTCCGCGTTACGTTTAATGGCGCGCACTTCGCTTCCCAGGTTCAGGGAGAAGTTCTCTTTACGCTGCAGGCTGTTAATCAGCTGGCGAGTGATCTCGCCGAAATTGACATCGGTACCGATTTCCGTGCGGGTAGCGGCGACCTTCTGCTGCGGATCGCGCCCTTCCATCACCAGCGGCGCCCAGGATCGGATCTGATCGTGACTTTCCGAATAGCGCATGCCGCGAAAAAGCGAGCTTTGCTGCAGCGCCTTGTAGCGCGCGCGCAGGAAGTTGACGTTATCGTCGCCCCATACGAGGCTCATGTGCGGCACGGTGTTGATAAACGATCGCGGGTTTTTGAGCACGCCGGTTTCAACCTGGTGCGCCCAGAACTGACGAGAGATACGAAACGCTTCGTTAATCTCAATCGCCTTTTTAATACTGATCGACCCATCCGGGTTTTGTGGGGTGTAATTGAGCTCCATCAGGGCGGCGTGGCCCGTTCCGGCGTTATTCCAGCCGTTGGAACTCTCTTCGGCAAGGGCATCCAGCCTTTCGACCATGGTGATCGACCAGTCGGGCTCCAGCTCCTGGAGGTAGGTTCCCAACGTGGCGCTCATAATCCCACCGCCGATTAAAAGCACATCCGTTTCCTGCTCTTTCGATGCGTTAGCTTTAGCTGCCGCAGAGACAGCGTTAAGCCCGACAGCCATCGAAAACAGTCTGGCAGTCATTTTTTTCATAATGTTAATGCCTTACTTTTAGTGCTGCTTTATGCATTTGTTGCGGGTATTTGGTTAGCGCATCTAACCTAGCACTTCAGGGGGAGGATTTAAATAATGTTTAAAGATTAAATAGTCATTACATAAATGTTACTAATAAGTTTAATTATTGCATTAAAAATAACCATATTTACTGGCGTAGAGCGCTGATTAAGGGTACTATTTCGCGCTTTGTCAGATACCTGTCTTCCCATCCATTTATTTATGGTTACTGCCAGTCTCACCTACTAAAAGTTATGTCAGAAAAATTAAACTGTTCTTCCGGCCGGGTCAGCGATGTGCTGCGTTCGCCGCAGCTGTTAACCCGCGAGGCGCTGGCGGGCGTCATTACCGCGCTTGCGCTTATCCCGGAGGTGATCTCCTTCTCGGTTATCGCCGGGGTTGATCCCAAAGTGAGCCTGCTGGCCTCGGTGGTGCTTTGCATAAGTATGTCTTTTCTGGGCGGTCGTCCGGCGATGGTGACCGCCGCGGCGGGCTCGGTCGCGCTGGTTATCGGCCCGATGGTACATCAGCACGGCGTCGCCTATATCCTGCCCGCCGTCGCGCTGGCGGGCGTCATTCAGATTATCTTTGGCGTCACAAAGATGGCGCGCCTGATCCGCTTTATTCCGCAGTCGGTGATGACCGGCTTCGTTAACGCGCTGGGCATCCTTATCTTCTTCGCTCAGGTGCCCCATTTCTGGAGCCGGGAGCCGCTGATTGTCGCCCTCTTCGCCCTGACGCTGCTGATTGTGATTGGCTGGCCCAGGCTCGTGAAAAGCGTGCCCGCGCCGCTGGTGGCGATCGTAGCGCTGACCTGTTTCACCGTCTTCACCGGGCAGACGCTGCCAACCGTAGGGGACGAAGGCCCGATGCAGGGCGGGCTGCCGGGCTTCACCGAGTGGCTGGTGCCGTTTAACTGGCAGACCCTGAGCATCGTCTGGCCGTGCGCGCTGAGTATCGCCTTTGTCGGCCTGCTGGAGTCGCTGCTCACCGCCCGGCTGGTGGATGACTTAACCCATACCCCTTCCAGCAAAGGCCGGGAGAGCGCCGGGTTAGGTATCGCCAATATCCTTGCCGGTTTTTACGGCGGGATTGCTGGCTGCGCGATGATCGGGCAGACCATTGTCAATGTCGAGATGGGTAAAGGGCGCAGCCGCGTATCCACGGTTGCGGCGGGTCTGGTACTGCTGTTGCTGGTCACCGCGCTGAGCGAAGTGATGGCGAAAATCCCAATGGTGGTGCTGGCAGGCATTATGGTTATCGTCGCCTGCAAGACGTTCAGCTGGCACAGCGTGCAGCCGGGCGTTCTCGCCAGCGCCCCCCTCGCCCACACCCTAGCGATGGCCGCCACCGTGGCGGCCACCATCAGCACCGGCAACCTCGCCATTGGCGTGGTGGCAGGCCTGGTGACAATAGCGATTCTGCCAGCGCGTCTGCGCAAAGCGCGCGGCGTTACAGCAGAAAAACCGTCGCCAGCCCCAGAAAAATAAAAAAGCCCCCGGTGTCGGTAATGGCGGTGATCATCACGCTGGAGCCGACCGCCGGGTCGCGCCCCAGCCGTGTCATGGTCATGGGGATAATCACCCCCATCAACGCCGCTACCAGCAGGTTAAGCACCATTGCCAGCGTCATTACGCCCCCCAGCGCCGGGTCGCTGTAGAGCAGCCAGGTGACCACCCCCATGATGCGCCCCAGATCAGTCCGTTAATCAGCGCAACCCCCATCTCACGCAGGATCAGAAAACGAAAGTTGCCCGGCTGAATGGTGCGCAGGGCCAGCCCGCGCACGATCATGGTGATGGTCTGGTTGCCGGTATTACCGCCGATCCCGGCGACGACAGGCATCAGCGACGCCAGCGCCACCAGCTGTGAAATGGTGTGCTCGAAGCCGTCAATAACGCGGGAAGCGATAAACGCGGTGCATAAGTTCACCGCCAGCCACGCCCAACGGTTTTTTACCGCTCTGGTCACCGGGGCGAAGACATCCTCTTCGGCGCTCAGCCCCCCCATCAGACGCATATCGTTATCGGTCTCTTCGTACACCACATCAATAATGTCGTCGATGGTGAGCCGCCCAAGCAGTTGCCCCTGCTGATCGATTACGGCCGCGCTGATGAGGTTGTCGCGCTCAAACGTGCGCGCGGCGTCCTCTGCCTCCTCCTGCGGTGAAAAGGCTACCGGGTCGCTGTCCATCACCTCGCTCACCAGGCAGTTGCCGCCCCGCAGCAGGATCTCCTGCAGCGCCAGCTCTCCCTGTAGCTCGCCGTCGCGGCCGGTCACAAACAGCTTATCGGTGTTGGTCGGCATTCGGCCCAGCCTGCGCAGATAGCGCTGCACGGTGGCCAGGGTCAGATCCGGGCGCACGGTGATCACCTCAAACTCCATGATCGCCCCGACGCTGTTTTTACCGTAGCGCATCACCTGACGTACGCGGGCGCGGTCTGTGGCGGGCAGCTTCGCCAGCAGGCGGCCGGTGAGGTTTCGCGGCAGATGCTGCACCAGCCAGATCCGATCGTCGATATCCAGCGTCTCCAGCGCATCGAGCAGCGCCTTGTCGCTCATCTCTTCAATCAGGTCTTCCCAGACGCTTTCGGAGGCCTCCAGCAGCACTTTGCCGCGTTTCTCATCTTCTACCAGCCGCCAGAGGGCGTGGCGCTCCTGCACCGGCAGCCCTTCCAGGGTGTCGGCAAGATCCGGCGGCGGCAGATGGGCGGCCAGCGCTTTGACTTCCGCCATATCGCTGGCGACTTTATCGGCGTCAAACTGTTCCGCCAGCGTCAGTTCGCCAAGCAGCATGGCGGTAAGCGCTTTTTCAGTGGTAAGGAGCCAGATAAGGCGGGCGCGTTCCTGGTCGCGCAGTCTCGCGCTGTGTCGTTTGCTGACGGACATGAAAAATTCCCTGCGTGTTATGAAAGCGAAGCAGGTTTAAGCATAGCGGCAGGTTTTGTAAATAATAATAAACGAGGTGGCGCAGTGGCGAAAAAACAGACTGCGCCCCGGTAATTCAGGGCGCAGGGATTCAGGCGGTGCGGGCAACCGCGTCGCGGGAGGCGAGGTCCCGCTCTTCGCCGGTAAGTTCGCTAAGCTTACCGTTGCGCATCTCCAGCAGCCGGTCGGCGTGAATGAAGTAGTGATCGTCGTGGCTGATGGCGAAAATGGTTTTACCCATCTCCTGCATCAGCGGCAGCAGCACCTGGTAGAACTCGCGGCGGAAATGCGGGTCCTGATCGGCAGCCCACTCGTCCAGCAGCAGTATGTCACGCTCCTCCGCCAGCGCCAGCAGCAGCGCCACACGCTTTTTCTGCCCTTTCGACAGCTTCAGATTGAGGATTTTACCGTCCGCCAGCTCCAGCTTGTGGGACATTTTTAGCTGGTGCAGCCACTTGTCCACCAGCGTCGGGTCTGCCTGCTGACCATCGGCTCCCAGTAGCTGGTCAAACAGCCAGACGTCGGTGAACACCGCCGAGAACAGCTTGCGGTAATCTTCCGGCTTCTCCTGCGCCAACGGCTGGCCATCAAGCAGGATCTGCCCGGATACCGGCTGGTACAGCCCGGTCAGCAGCATCGCCAGCGTGGATTTGCCGCTGCCGTTACCGCCAATGAGAAACACCAGTTCGCCGCGCTTAAGCGTGAGGTTAATCGGCCCGACGGCAAAGTTGTTGTCCTGATAATGAAACACCACGTCGCGCAGTTCCAGCGTCTGCCAGTTCGGGTAGCGCTGGGGGCGGGGAAACGCGGCGTTATAAGGGGCCAGCGAAAATTGCTTAAGCTTTCTGAACGCGACCTGGGCGCTCAACAAGGTCGGCAGCGCCCCCACCGCAGAGAGCAGCGGGGTGCGCAGGAATAACAGCATCAGCGAGTAGGTAGCGGCGACGTTGGTATCCGCCCAGCCCAGACTGTTCGCCATCCAGAAAACCAGCCCGATGGCGCCCAGCATCATAATGTTCGACCAGTTCACCGCGCTCAGGTGGAAGGTGTCGGCGCGAATAATATGGTGGCGATACTCCCTTGCGTCCGGCAGATAGTGCTTTTCAAAGATATGTTCGGCGCGTTCGCGGTTAAGGGTCAGCTCTTTGCGCCCTTCCAGCACGGTCTGGAAATCCTGATACAGCTTATCTTCGGTTTCGCGCAGGGTCGCCATATGTTTATAGACCCGGGAGACCAGCATAAACCCGCCCCAGATGGTGATCGCCATCCACAGGGCGGTGATCATCAGCATCTTGCCGGAGAGCCAGGCCAGATAAGCGGACGATCCTATTGTCAGAATGATCCCCTGCACCAGCTCCGGCAGGCGCACAAAGGCGATGGTAATATTACGCACGTCGCTGGTGAGACCGGCGAGCAGCGAGGCACTGCCCAGCTGTTCAATGCGCTCGACGGGCGTGTCGAGGATTCGCTTGATAAATTCGCTGCGCAGACGGTAGACAAAGTGATGCCCCAGGGTTGTCAGCGCCAGCTGCGAGCCGAGGGTCACCGCCATCAACAGCAGCAGCAGCCCCAGAAACTCCGGCAATACGCTAAGAGACATATCCACCGTTTCGATAAGGCGCAGGTTGATAAAAGCGATGAGTCCAATACCAAGCGCCGCGCTGACCAGCGTGAGCGCGAGAACGGCGATGAAAGGCCAGCGGTACTGCCGCCAGACCAGCAGGAGAAGTTCCATAACAAAACCCGGTCAACAAAAACAGCCAGCAGTTTAAACGGCTGACTGTTTTCATCAAGAATAATTCTTATTTTTATTCAACCTTTCGGGCCTGGCGGAACGTCAGGTTGTAGCGACAGTCACCCGTGGCCGGGTGCTGCCCTGCTTTCAACGGCAAAATACCATGATAAAACAGACGCGACGGGCCGCCCCAGACCACCACATCCCCGTGCTCCAGCATAATACGCTGTAGCGGATCGTTGCGCTTAAGGCCGCCAAACTGAAACACCGCGGGCAGGCCAAGCGAGACAGAGACAATCGGCGCGTGCAGATCCGGCTCGTCTTTATCCTGATGCAGCGACAGCTTCGCCCCCGGCGCGTAGCGGTTAATCAGGCAGGCATCGGGCTGGAAATCAGGGTAGCCAGCGGCCACCGCCGCCTGATGGCACAGCGCGCTAAACGCGGCGGGCATTGGCGGCCAGGGCGCACGGGTGAGCGGATCGGTGGCAGAATAGAGATAGCCGCGGCGGTCGGTCGTCCAGCCCACCTCGCCACAGTTAGTCATCGCCACCGACATCGTGTACCCGCCAGGGGTGACCATCTGTCGCAGCGGCGAAACGGCGGCTACCGCTTCAATAGCGCTTATCAGCGCCCCGGCCCGGGCTCTGGCAAAGCGGCGCAGCACCACCGCGCCGGGGGCGAGCGGCTCCTGCCAGGGCTCTTCTTCCGCAAACAGATCCAGCATCAGGACTCCTTATCAGACTCTTTCATTAAAAGCTGCGCCTTGCGCGCGGGGCCCCAGCGGTAGCCGGAGCGCGTCCCGTCGGCCCGCACCACCCGGTGACAGGGCACAACGATAGCCAGCTTATTGGCGGCGCAGGCGCTCGCCACGGCACGTACCGCCGCGGGCCTGCCGATACGCTCGGCCAGCGCCTGGTAGCTTACCGTCTGGCCCGGCGGGATGGCGCGGAGCGCGTTCCAGACCTGGAGCTGAAAGGCGGTACCCTGCAGATCCAACGGCAGAGTAAAAGGCGTGGCCGGGTTATCCAGATGGCGAATCACCTGCTCCACCTCTATAGCGTACGCTTCACTTCCCGGCTCGCAGAAGGCCCGGGGGAAAATGTGCCGCAGCTCCGCCAGCAGCGCCTCGTCGCTGTCGGCCAGCAAGATGGCGCAGATTCCGCGCTCGCTTTGCGCCACCAGGCAGCGGCCCAGCGAACAAGGGCTGAGCGCATAGTAAACCGTGGCGCTCTCGCCGCCATCGCGATATTGCCGCGCCGTCATCCCCAGCGCCGCATCGGCCTGACGGTAATAGCTGCTGCTGTCCGGGAAGCCTGCCGCCAGTACGGCATCGGTCACCTTCTGGCTGGCGCTAAGCGCATCGCGTAGCCGCCGGGCGCGGAAAGCGAGCTGCCAGCGTTTTGGCGTCAGCCCGGTGACGGTTTTAAACAGGCGGTGAAAATGCCAGCGGCTCATGCCAACGGCGTCGGCCAGCGCGTCGAGAGTGATGGCGCTCTCCTGCGCCAGCAGGTCGCAGGCTATTTCAACTTTCCGCAGCCGCTGCTGTTGGGGGTCGATGCTGGCAGGCTGGCAGCGTTTGCAGGGGCGAAACCCCGCCGCCAGCGCGCTGGCGACGTCGACAAAAAAGCGCACGTTGCCGCGCAGGGGTCGCCGTGACCGGCAGGAGGGACGACAGCAGATGCCGGTGGTGCGCACCGCGAAAACAAACTGGCCGTCGTAGGCGGGATCGCGTTCGCAGACCGCCTGCCAGCGCTGCTCATCGGTAAGCGGCATCGCAAAAGTTGTGGCTGTTTTCATTTCAGGCTCCTCTTTCAAGCATAGCCCTACTGTGCGCGAAAAACCGGCGGTTAAAACCCGTATTCTTGCTTTTTAATTCTGCTCGTCCAGTAAAAAAGCGGCAAACTGCGGCGACATCCAGCTCACAAACTTATCGCCCTCACGGACGATCATATAGACCGCGAGCTTCTGCTGCTCCACCACTTCCCGCGCCCTCTGCGGGCCCAGCACCATTAACCCGGTGTCCCAGGCGTCCGCCTCCAGCGCCGTGGGGGAGATAACGGTAACCGAAACAAGCTTATGGTCAATCGGGCGACCGGTCTGCGGATCGATAACGTGGGAGATGCGTTTGCCGTCCAGCTCATAATAGTTGCGATAGCTTCCTGAGGTGCTGATACCGTGGCCGTTGATATCCACCACCGCCTGCACCGCGTTTTCGCGGTCGGTGGGCTTCTGGATGGCAACCCGCCACGCGCGATCCTTACCGTTCAGTCCGCGGCTCACCAGCGCGCCGCCGACCGACACCAGATAACGGCTAATCCCCTCCTGTTCCAACAGGCGGGCCAGATGATCGGCGGCGTACCCCTCCCCTACGGTTGAAAGGTCGACAAACAGATCCGGCAGATCTTTTTGCAGGTACTGCTGCTGCGCCTCGTTAATCACCCGTAGATGCTGTAAGCCGGTGCGGGCTTTAGCGGCATTAATCTGCTGCGGGTCCGGGACGTGAAGAGGCTGTTTATCCGGCCCGAAGCCCCATAAATTGACCAGCGGGCCCACGGTAATATCCATCGCCCCACGAGTTTCCGCGCCAACACGCAGCGACACGGTAACGATATCGGCAAGCGCCGGGCTGACGGGCCACGGGGCCAGGCTGGTGGAGCGGTTGAAACGCATTAACGCCGAATCGGGTTTCCACGTTGACAGCAGCCTGTCATCGGCATCCAGACGGGCCTGAATGTTCTGCGTCAGGGTTTTTGCCCGCGCCTCGTCAATATCGACCAGGCTTACTCGCCAGGTGGTGCCCATCGTTTTGCCCGCAAGCACGGTTTGCCGCGAGGCCGGTTCGTTGTCGCAGCCGCTGAGCATCGCCAGCAGGCAGAGCAGACCAGCACGCAGTAACTTTTTCATGGTTATTTCTCTTTTATTTGTGCGCGGCAAGGTTACACCAAAAACGGCGGGGGGTGGGATGCGCAGGCGGCATAAAAAAAGGGGCCGGATGGCCCCCTGAGCAACGAGAAGTGTCTCTTAGAACTGGTAAACCAGGCCAAGGGCGACAACGTCGTCGGTGCTGATACCCGCCTGGCGGGTAAAGGTGTTTTCGTCCAGCAGGTTGATTTTGTAATCAACATAGGTGGACATGTTTTTGTTGAAGTAGTAAGTCGCGCCAACGTCGAAATATTTCAGCAGATCCTGGTCGCCGAAATCGCGGGTGCCGTTGCTTACGTCTTTACCTTTGGACTGCAGGTAGGCCAGAGACGGACGCAGGCCGAAGTCGAACTGGTACTGAGCAACCACTTCGAAGTTCTGCGCTTTATCAGCGAAGCCGTAAACGCTGCTGCCGTTCTGAGAGTCGCCGAAACGGGTGGCGTTATAAGTCTGGGTGTACTGCGCCGCCAGGTAAACGTTGTTCGCGTCATATTTCAGGCCGCCGCTGTACACTTCTGCGCGATCGCCATGGCCGTAGATGCCAGCGTCGTTCTGGTCAGCTGTACGTTTAGAGCTGGACATTGCGCCTGCTACGCTGAAGCCTTCGCCCAGATCGTAGGAGAGGGACATACCGTAGCCGTCGCCGTTCTGGTTCAGGGTGCTGCGGCCGCCATCGGTGTTGTTTTCGCCGCTGACGCTGCCGTTTTTACCCTGGTACTGCAGGGCAAAGTTCAGGCCGTCAACCAGGCCGAAGAAATCGGTGTTGCGGTAGGTAGCAACGCCGTTAGCACGGGATTGCATGAAGTTGTCTGCACCGTAGGTGTCGCCGCCGAATTCCGGCAGAACGTCGGTCCAGGAGGTAACGTCATAGTTGATGCCGTAGTTACGACCATAGTCGAAGGAGCCTGCATCGCCAACGCGCAGACCGGCAAACGCCAGACGGGTCCAGGCCTGATCGCTTGAGCCTTCGGTATCGTTCGCCTGAACGTTGTATTCCCACTGGCCGTAGCCGGTGATCTGGTCGTTGACCTGAGTTTCGCCTTTAAAACCGAAACGCAGGTAAGTCTGGTCGCCGTCCGGGCCGTCGTCATTGGAGAAATAGTGCAGGCCGTCGACTTTACCGTATAAATCTAATTTGTTGCCGTCTTTGTTATAAATTTCTGCCGCATTCGCTGCGCCTGCTACCAGCAGTGCTGGTACCAGGAGGGACAGTACTTTAACTTTCATGTTATTAACCCTCTGTTATATGCGTTTTTATAGCCACTGCTCACTGATCAATCCTCTAATCAGTCCGCTGGTTCCATTTTCCTTAAAAATACAGAATAATCCAATACGAATATGATACGAAAACTTTGAAGATGTTTCATATTTCATGCAAGGTGTTTCAATTTGTAAAATTGAGGGAACTTTTTTTAGCACAAATAGTTAATTGGCAGAGCATTGAAAATCAAAAAATAATATAAATACATTAATTTTCAGCGAGTTACATTTAAAAAATGTTTTTAGCACTGAATGCAAAACCGCGCTAGCCAATCGCAACTAATATAAACATCGCTATCATCATTAACTTTATTTATTACCGTCATTCGATTCTGAATGTCTGTTTACCCCAATTACGACCGAATGCCTGGCATTCGGTTTTTTTTGCCGTCACGTCTGTAGCGCAAGCATTAACCGGTTCGCTAATCATTTTGTAATGGATATTAATTAAACAATTTCCATGCCAGAAAAGCGCTACTTTTTTAAGCTTATTCTTATTTTCTTGATAATAAGTGCGCTTTTTCGTAGCGAAACGCTAAATATTTCCGCCTTTCCTGACCAGCAAACGGCGCTCACCCGTTTCGTCATTGAGCTGATTTTTATCTGCACCTCGGGCTTTCTGGCGCAACGAGAGTCTGGAAATTCACTCATTACCCGATATACTGCCTGCTGTGCACTGCTCTGCAACATAACATCTACAGGACCGCCACGACCGCTGGAGGCTCTTAAGGCACGGCAGCAACATTGTCTCAGCGCGGGTGCTGAGTTTTCTTTTGCAGTGTTGTCATTACGGGTTACACACACGAATGAGTCGAAAAGACACCGCCATCCCAGGCAAATTTTCTTTAATACCGGGCAACATTACCCGTTTCTTCCTGCTGTTGATTATCGTCCTGCTGGTGACGATGGGAGTGATGGTGCAAAGTGCGGTCAACGCCTGGCTTAAAGATAAAAGCTATCAGGTTGTCGATATCACCCATGCCATCCACAAACGCATCGATACCTGGCGCTACGCCACCTGGCAAATTTACGACAACATTGCCGCCGCAACGTCCACCGGCGCCAGCGATGGCCTGCAGGAGACGCGCCTTAAGCAGGATGTTTACTATCTGGAGAAGCCCCGCCGCAAGACGGAAGCGCTTATTTTCGGCTCCCATGATAGCTCCACGCTGGAGATGACCCAGCGTATTTCCACCTATCTTGATACCCTGTGGGGCGCAGAGACGGTTCCGTGGTCGATGTATTACCTCAACGGCCAGGATAACAGCATGATTCTGGTCTCTACCCTGCCGCTGAAAGATCTCTCGTCCGGGTTTAAAGAGTCCACTATCGGCAACATCGTGGATTCCCGCCGCGCGGAGATGCTGCAGCAGGCGAACGCGCTGGATGAGCGGGAGAGTTTCTCGGCGCTGCGCCGCCTTGCCTGGCAGAACGGGCACTACTTCACCCTGCGCACTACCTTCAATCAGCCGGGGCACCTGGCGACTGTGGTTGCCTTTGATCTGCCCATCAACGATCTGATTCCGCCAGGCATGCCGCTGGAGAGCTTCCGGCTTGATGCTGATACCACCCAGAACAGCGTGCGCGCTTCTGATAAAGAGAGCGCGGATAGCGTCACCATTAATTTCAACAGCTCGAAAATCGAAATCGCTTCGCCGCTCAACTCCACCGGCCTGCGGCTGGTCTGGCAGGTTCCTTTCGGTACCCTGCTGCTGGATACGCTGCAAAATATCCTTCTGCCGCTGTTGTTGAATATTGGCCTACTGGCGCTGGCGCTGTTTGGCTTTACCACTTTTCGCCATCAGCCGGGGCGACAGAGCGACAATCTCGCGCCTGCGGGTAACAGCAACGAACTGCGGATGATGCGGGCCTTCAATGAAGAGATTGTCTCCCTGCTGCCGCTGGGGCTGCTGGTACACGACCAGGAGTCGAATCGCACCGTGCTCAGTAATAAAATTGCCGACCACCTGCTCCCGCACCTGAATCTGCAAAACATCACCGCGATGGCCGACCAGCATCAGGGGGTCATTCAGGCGACAATCAATAATGAGCTGTATGAAATTCGCCAGTTCCGAAGCCAGGTAGCGTCGCGCACGCAGATCTTTATCATCCGCGATCAGGACCGCGAAGTGCTGGTCAATAAAAAGCTTAAGCAGGCTCAGCGCCTGTATGAGAAAAACCAGCAGGGGCGCGCGGCGTTTATGCACCATATCGCCGAGGCGCTAAAGCAGCCGGTGAAAGCGCTGGCGGACCAGGCCGCCGCGCTGGGCGAGAAAGAGACCAACCTGCTGGCGGACCGCGCTGAATCCATCGCCCGTCTGGTGGATGAAATTCAGCTGGCGAATATGCTGGAGAATGACAGCTGGAAGGGGCAGTCTACCCTGTTCTCGATTCAGGACCTTATTGACGAAGTGGTGCCGCAGGTGCTGCCGATCATCAAGCGTAAAGGGCTACAGTTGCTCATCAACAACCATCTGCCTGGTAAAGAGGAGCGGCACGGCGACCGCGAGGCGCTTAAACGTATTCTGCTTTTATTGATTCAGTACGCGGTAACCACCACGCAAATTGGTAAAATCACGCTCGAAGTCAATAAAGATGAGTCGGCGGATGACAGACTCACCTTCCGCATTCTCGACACCGGCAACGGCGTGAGTAATAGCGAGATCGACAATCTGCACTTCCCGTTCCTGAACGCCACCCAGGGCGATCAGTTTGGTAAGGCCGACGCCCTCACCTTCTGGCTTTGCGACCAGCTGGCGCGCAAACTGGGCGGGCATCTGAATATCAAAGCGCGGGAAGAGTTGGGCACGCGCTATTCGCTGCACGTGAAGATGGCGGCCAATTCGCAGGCGGAAGAAGAAGAAGAGAAATTACTGGACGACGTGGTGGCGATGATCGACATCACCTCAAGCGATATACGCAATATCGTGGTTCGCCAGCTTGAGAGCTGGGGAGCAAGTTGTATTTCGCCGGATGAAAGATTATTAAGTCAAGAATACGATCTGTATTTAACCGATAATCCGTCTAATCTTACATCCTCAGGGTTGCTTTTAAGCGATGATGAGGCAGGCGTGCGCAAAATTGGCCCCGGTCAGTTGCGCGTCAACTTTAATATGAGCAATGCAATGCAGGAGGCAATATTGCAGCTCATTGAAGAGCAGCTGGCGCAGGAAGAGGTGGTAGAGTCGCCGTTAGGGGGCGATGAAAATGCCGAACTTCACGCCAGCGGCTATTATGCGCTGTTTGTCGATACAGTTCCCGATGATGTTAAGAGGTTGTATACTGAATCGGCAACAAGCGATTTCGCTGCACTGGCTCAGACAGCACACCGCCTGAAAGGGGTGTTTGCCATGCTTAATCTGGTTCCTGGTAAGCAGTTATGTGAAACGCTGGAGCATTTAATCCGTGAGAAAGATGCACCAGGCATAGAAAATTACATCAGCGACATTGACGCTTACGTCAAGAGCTTGCTGTAGCAAGGTAGCCTTATACATGAACAATATGAACGTAATTATTGCCGATGACCATCCGATTGTACTGTTCGGTATTCGTAAGTCACTCGAACAAATCGAATGGGTTAATGTAGTCGGCGAATTTGAAGACTCTACAGCACTCATCAATAATCTGCCGAAACTGGATGCGCATGTTTTAATCACCGATCTCTCCATGCCAGGCGATAAGTACGGTGACGGCATTACGCTAATCAAGTACATTAAGCGTCATTTCCCTAATCTGTCGATTATTGTCCTGACGATGAATAACAACCCGGCTATCCTCAGCGCCGTTCTCGACCTGGATATCGAAGGGATCGTCCTCAAACAGGGCGCGCCGACCGACCTGCCGAAAGCGCTGGCCGCCTTGCAGAAAGGCAAGAAATTCACGCCGGAAAGCGTCTCCCGCCTGCTGGAAAAAATCAGCGCGGGCGGCTATGGCGATAAACGCCTGTCGCCGAAAGAGAGTGAAGTGCTGCGTCTGTTTGCAGAAGGCTTCCTCGTCACCGAGATCGCCAAAAAGCTCAACCGCAGCATTAAGACCATCAGTAGCCAGAAGAAATCGGCGATGATGAAACTGGGGGTGGATAACGATATCGCCCTGCTGAATTACCTCTCCTCGGTCACGCTGACCCAGACGGAAAAAGAGTAATTCCCTCAACCCCGGCGCCGCCGGGGTTGTTTTTTATACCCGCTCTTTCCTGACCCGCGCGCTGTAGTGCGCCAGCGTCTGTTTCAGAATATCCAGCGTTACCGGCTTCGACAGACAGCTATCCATCCCCGACTCCAGACAACGCTGTTTCTCTTCTGCCAGCGCGTTCGCCGTAACGCCAATAACCGGCAGCGTCAGCCCCAGTTCCCGAATGCGCCGCGTCAGGCGATAACCATCCATATTCGGCATGTTGACGTCGCTCAGCACGATATCTATGGCGTTTTTGCTCATCACGTTCAGGGCGTCGACGCCATCGTTAGCCGTTTTACACTGATAGCCCAGCGAGCCAAGCTGGTCCGCCAGCAGGCGGCGGTTGATAGGATGGTCATCCACCACCAGAATCAGCATGTCGTCGTTACGGATTTCGACATTTTCCGTCAGCGGCAGAGCGGCGCTCACCTCCGGCACCGTCACCTCCACGCGATAGATGCGCCCCAGAATGGCGATAAGATCGTGCGGCGCGGAGAGGCTCATCATCCATTCGCCCGGCGCGCGCTCCAGCGGAATACCGATATGGCGACGGCAGAAGAGCACCGCCGCGCGGCCGCTCCACTCCGCAGGCAGATCATCGTCGGTAATAAACGTATCCTGCGCGCCAAGCGGCCGGCCGTCGTAACGCCGCGCCTGGATGCCATTATGCGTTAGCAGGGTTTCCAGATAGCTACACAAGAAAGCGTTACGCACCGCCAGCCAGCAGCAGGTGTTGGCCAGGCCGTCAACATCCACCGGCGTCGGCGTCACGGCGCTGTAAAGCGGAATACGGATGGTGAACTGGCTGCCCATGCCCGGCTCGGTATCCACGGCGATATCGCCGTCCATCATGTTGACCAGCTTTTCACAGATTGCCAGCCCCAGCCCGGTGCCCTGGAAGTTGCGCTGTACCCCCGTCCCCACCTGGAAGAACGGATCGAACAAGCGCACCACTTCTTTGCCGGGAATACCGACGCCGGTATCACGAACACGAATGCTGAGATAGTGCTCGTCCCGCCGGACATGTAGCATAATGCAGCCCATATCGGTGAACTTAATCGCATTGCTTAACAGGTTCGAGATGACCTGCTGCAGACGCATAGGGTCACCGTGCAGGGTCGCCGGGACATCCGGCTCGATAAAGCAGTACAGCCCCAGCTGTTTACGCACCACCAGCGGCGCGTAGTTGCCGGTAATATGGCTCATCACCTCCCGCGGCGAGAATTCGCGCGGCTCGATTTTGAGCTGCTCGGATTCAATTTTCGAGAAGTCGAGAATATCGCTGATGATTTTTAGCAGCAGGCTGGAGGAGTTGTTCATGGCGGTGACCAGCCTGTCCACCCCTTTCGGCAGCTCTTTAGTTTGCAGCAAATCAAGGTTACCGATAATCCCGTACAGCGGCGTGCGCAGCTCATGGCTGACCGTTGCCAGGAACATCGACTTCGACTGGCTCGCCTGTTCGGCGGCCTGCGCCATCTCCTGCAGCGACTCCTCCATCTTCACACGGGCGGAGACATCCACCAGCACGCAAATCGCTACGTTTTCATTGCGATAGCGCGAGTGAACGAAGCTTATCTGCAAATTGGTGTTATTGCTGGTCAGGACATCCACGAAGTTCACCTGCTGCCCGCAGATAATCTGCGTCAGGCGCTGTCTGTCTTCGTGGGTCAGCATATTCAGGTAGTTATGCGCCAGTTCATTACTCAGGATGTTGGTGCCGTCCTGGGTGCGCAGAATGCAGATCCCCACCGGCGCGGAGGCGACAATTTTGCGGTTAAACTGCTCATGCTCCTCCAGACGCTGGGCGTCCGATTCGGCGGGAATGAAAATCCGCCGCTCGTACATGCGCGCCAGCATAAAGAGCGCCACCCCAACCAGAATATTCAGCAGTACGGCGTTGAGGATCAGCATGCGAATACGCTCAAGCACCAGATCCACCGGCACCGAGTAGACGATACTCAGCGACGACGGCGGCATACTCTTCTTAAGTACAAGATCGTGAAAGCCTGAGGTGTAGCCGAACCAGGTGCGGGTCTGCAGCCAGCGCGGGTCGATATCGATACGGTTTTCCGGGCTGGTCATCGAAACCAGCACGTGGCCGCTTTCATCCAGCACGGTCACGCCCAGCGGCAGCGTACCGGCGGTAAAGAAGTTGTCCATGCGGATGGACTGCTCCGTACCCAGCAGCGCCTGCAGGCGGTTGCCCAGGTATACCGGCGTCAGGGCATAAAAATAGCCGACGCCCGGACGCGGCCCCTGCATCATCCAGTAGAGGTTATTGCCGCGCTCTTCCTGCGGCGCATCGCGGTATTTCAGGATACGCTCATGCAGGTTTTTTAGCGCATCGTCTCGCTCAACGGGAAGGTCGCGCAGACCGAAATCCGCCACGCAGAGGTTTTCGCTGCCGATAAGGAACACGCGGTTCAGGTCATAGGCGGCGGAGAAGTTATCGCGCCAGTAGCGCATAAACCAGGCCAGCGACTCCAGCGACCCGCGCCAGGCGCCGTCCATACGCGAGCAATCCGAATCCGGGAACAGCGGCTGGAATTCAGGCACGTCATTTTTCGAGCTTAAGCTGCGCGAGGCCAGAATACCGTTTTCCGCCGTCAGACGATTCTCAGCGATGTATTTCAGCTCCTTCATAACGTCTGAGGTGCGCTGAATATACCGCTGGGCCTGGTCGGCGCTGATATTAATCTCCTGACGAATCTCCATCTCTTTATCGCGCAGCGCGGTAGCGATATAGAACACCGAAAACAGGGCGATCAATAACCAGAGCACCAGCGCCAGCGCGCGAAAAAGATAACGCGAGACTTTCAGCGTATTACGAAAAGAGACGAGGTATTTCAACCTGGGGAGACTCCGCCATGAGGATAGAAAAAGGGTGATTGTAAAGTAGCGGTAAAATGCCGGTGCCGCAATGGCAATAAGAAAGGGCCGGCGAACCGGCCCTCTACAGACAACTTACTCTTCGGCGTCGTCTGAGCCGTTATCGTCAACTTCCGGGGCGATTTCATCCTCCCCTTCCGCGACGGTGCCGTCAATGGCATCGAGCTCTTCGTCGTCCACCGGCTCCGCAACGCGTTGCAGACCGACTACGTTTTCATCTTCCGCGGTGCGGATGAGGATAACGCCCTGAGTGTTACGACCCACCACGCTTATTTCCGAAACGCGGGTGCGCACCAGCGTCCCGGCATCGGTAATCATCATGATCTGGTCGCTATCGGTCACCTGCACCGCGCCGACAACGGAACCGTTGCGCTCGGTCACTTTGATGGAGATAACGCCCTGGGTGCCGCGTGATTTGGTCGGATACTCCGTCTCAGCGGTACGTTTACCGTAGCCGTTTTGGGTAACGGTCAGGATCGCCCCTTCACCGCGCGGCACGATAAGCGAAACGACTTTATCTTCGCCCGCCAACTTGATACCGCGAACGCCGGTGGCGGTACGGCCCATGGCGCGAACGGCATCTTCTTTAAAGCGCACCACTTTACCCGCCGCAGAGAAGAGCATCACCTCGTCTTTGCCGCAGGTCAGATCCACACCGATCAGCTCGTCGCCTTCGTTAAGGTTGACGGCGATGATCCCGGCGGAGCGCGGGCGGCTGAATTCGGTCAGCGCGGTTTTCTTCACCGTGCCGCTGGCGGTCGCCATAAAGACGTTGACGCCCTCTTCGTACTCGCGGACCGGTAGGATAGCGGTGATACGTTCGTTCGCTTCCAGCGGCAGCAGGTTGACGATGGGGCGGCCACGCGCGCCGCGGCTCGCTTCCGGCAACTGATAGACCTTCATCCAGTACAGACGGCCCCGGCTGGAGAAGCAGAGGATGGTGTCGTGAGTGTTAGCCACCAGCAGACGGTCGATAAAGTCTTCTTCTTTGATACGCGCGGCGGATTTACCTTTCCCGCCGCGACGCTGCGCTTCGTAATCGGTCAGCGGCTGGTACTTCACGTAGCCCTGATGCGACAGCGTTACAACCACATCTTCCTGGTTGATCAGATCTTCGATATTGATATCGGCGCTGTTGGCGGTGATTTCGGTGCGACGCGCGTCGCCAAACTGTTCGCGAACCAGCTCCAGCTCTTCACGAATCACTTCCATCAGGCGGTCCGCGCTACCGAGGATATGCAGCAGCTCGGCAATCTGCTCCAGCAGCTCTTTGTACTCGTCGAGCAGTTTTTCGTGCTCAAGGCCGGTCAGCTTCTGCAAACGCAGATCGAGGATCGCCTGCGCCTGCTGTTCGGTCAGGTAGTACTTACCGTCGCGGATACCAAACTCCGGCTCCAGCCACTCAGGACGAGCGGCGTCATCACCGGCACGCTCCAGCATGGCGGAGACGTTACCCAGGTCCCAGGGCTGCGCAATCAGGCCAGCTTTCGCTTCCGCCGGGGTCGGCGCGCGACGAATCAGCTCGATAATCGGGTCGATATTGGCCAGCGCAACCGCCAGCGCTTCAAGGATGTGCGCGCGGTCGCGGGCTTTACGCAGTTCGAAAATGGTGCGGCGGGTTACCACCTCGCGGCGGTGACGCACGAACGCGCTCAGGATGTCTTTCAGGTTCATGATCTTCGGCTGACCATGGTGCAGCGCAACCATGTTAATACCGAAGGAGACCTGCAGCTGAGTCAGGGAGTAAAGGTTATTAAGCACCACTTCCCCTACCGCGTCGCGTTTGACTTCAATGACGATACGCATACCGTCTTTGTCGGACTCGTCGCGCAGCGCGCTGATGCCTTCAACGCGTTTCTCTTTAACCAGCTCGGCGATTTTCTCGATCAGGCGGGCTTTGTTCACCTGATAGGGAATTTCGTGCACGATAATGGTTTCGCGGCCGGTTTTCGCGTCGGCTTCTACTTCCGCACGGGCGCGAATGTAGACCTTGCCGCGGCCGGTACGATAGGCTTCTTCAATGCCGCGACGGCCATTAATAATGGCGGCGGTAGGGAAATCAGGCCCCGGAATATGTTCCATCAGCCCTTCAACGCTGATGTCTTCATTCTCAATGTAGGCCAGGCAGCCGTTGATCACTTCCGTCAGGTTATGCGGCGGAATGTTGGTCGCCATCCCGACGGCAATACCGGAAGAACCGTTCACCAGCAGGTTTGGGATCTTGGTAGGCATTACATCAGGGATTTTTTCCGTACCGTCGTAGTTATCGACGTAATCAACGGTCTCTTTTTCCAGATCGGCCATCAGCTCATGGGCGATCTTCGCCAGACGGATTTCGGTATAACGCATCGCCGCGGCGGAGTCGCCGTCGATGGAACCGAAGTTGCCCTGGCCATCTACCAGCATATAGCGCAGCGAAAACGGCTGGGCCATACGTACAATGGTGTCATACACCGCGGAATCACCGTGGGGGTGGTATTTACCGATTACGTCACCAACGACACGGGCAGACTTTTTATAGGCTTTGTTCCAGTCATTGCCCAATACGTTCATGGCGTAAAGTACGCGACGGTGAACCGGTTTTAACCCATCGCGGACGTCTGGCAGCGCACGGCCAACAATGACCGACATGGCATAATCCAGATAGGAGCTCTTAAGCTCTTCCTCGATGTTAACCGGTGTAATTTCTCTCGCAAGGTCGCTCATCTAACCGCTATCCCTCTACTGTATCCCGGATTCAAAGGTCGCAAATTATAACACAACCGTAATGAATCAGGTAAACGGAAAGACCCCGCCGGACGCTTTATTCGCGCTTGCGGACTGTTATACTCATTCGTCTTGCTAAAAAAGGAGTCATTGTGCCCATGAATGCCGAAAAATCCTCGGTTGCTCAAAACGTTGACCAGGCTGAAATTGCCAAATTTGAAGCGGTCGCCTCTCGCTGGTGGGACCCGGAGGGGGAGTTTAAACCCCTGCATCGCATTAACCCGCTGCGCCTGGGCTACATTGCGGAGCGCGCCGACGGTCTGTTCGGGAAAAAGGTGCTGGATGTCGGCTGCGGCGGCGGCATTCTGGCCGAGAGCATGGCGCGCGAAGGGGCGACGGTCACCGGGCTGGATATGGGCTTTGAGCCGCTGCAGGTCGCCCGGCTGCATGCGCTGGAGTCCGGTGTCAGCGTTGACTACGTGCAGGAGACGGTGGAAGAGCACGCGGCGAAATTCCCCCATGCCTATGACGTGGTAACCTGCATGGAGATGCTGGAGCACGTCCCCGACCCGTTTTCGGTGGTGCAAGCCTGCGCCAGGCTGGTGAAGCCCGGCGGCCACGTCTTCTTTTCCACCATCAACCGCAACGGCAAAGCGTGGCTGATGGCTATCGTCGGCGCGGAATATGTGCTGCGCATGGTGCCAAAAGGCACCCACGACGTGAAGAAGTTCATCAAACCGGCGGAACTGTTAAACTGGGTAGACGCCAGCGGCCTGCGGGAACGTCATATCATCGGCCTGCACTACAATCCGTTGCTCAACACGTTCAGGCTCGCCCCTGGGGTGGATGTTAATTATATGCTGCACACCAGCGCAAAAAATGGCGAAGGTCATCAATAATTCTTATAAAGGTTGCGCGACTTCAGGTTGCGCAACATCCCGTCTCGTTGAAGAAATCAGCACTCGATCAAATTTTGATTTTTTTTTGCAGAATATTGACATGCCTTCCAGGCCTTATAGTACGAGGACTTAGCCTTTTTTACCGTTTCACAACCTCAAATTAACCTCAAAATCAACCCTTGTACTGAAAAGAATCCTTACTAGAATACTCACCATATAGCGTTTTTCTTTTCGCAAACCCCCTATATGTTGTATTTATCCACAGAGTTAGTCACAAGGACGCTTTGTGGATAAATCGGGGATATTTTCTCTTTCACGGACAGGTAAAAACCCACATGAATCAGAGTCTGCTGGTGACAAAGCGCAACGGTAGCACCGAGCGCATCAATCTGGACAAAATCCATCGAGTTCTCGACTGGGCGGCAGAAGGGCTGAATAACGTATCCATCTCTCAGGTCGAACTGCGCTCGCACATCCAGTTCTACGACGGCATCAAAACGGCGGATATCCACGAAACCATTATCAAAGCCGCTGCGGACCTCATCTCCCGCGATGCCCCGGACTACCAGTACCTCGCTGCGCGTCTGGCTATCTTCCACCTGCGTAAAAAAGCCTACGGCCAGTTCGAGCCGCCGGCGCTGTACGACCACGTGGTGAAAATGGTCGAACTGGGCAAATACGACACGCATCTGCTGGAAGACTACACGGAAGAAGAGTTCAAGCAGATGGACGGGTTTATCGACCACGACCGCGATATGACCTTCTCCTACGCCGCCGTTAAGCAGCTGGAAGGCAAATATCTGGTGCAGAACCGCGTCACCGGCGAGATCTACGAAAGCGCTCAGTTCCTCTACATTCTGGTGGCGGCGTGCCTGTTCTCCAACTACCCGCGTGAAACCCGTCTGGACTACGTGAAGCGTTTTTATGACGCGGTCTCCACGTTTAAAATTTCCCTGCCGACGCCGATTATGTCCGGCGTGCGTACCCCGACCCGTCAGTTCAGCTCCTGCGTACTGATCGAGTGCGGCGACAGCCTGGATTCCATCAACGCCACCTCCAGCGCGATTGTGAAATATGTCTCCCAGCGTGCCGGTATCGGTATCAATGCCGGTCGCATTCGCGCGCTGGGCAGCCCGATCCGCGGCGGCGAAGCGTTCCACACCGGCTGTATTCCGTTCTACAAGCACTTCCAGACGGCGGTAAAATCCTGCTCGCAGGGCGGCGTGCGCGGCGGCGCGGCCACCCTCTTCTACCCGATGTGGCATCTGGAAGTCGAAAGCCTGCTGGTGCTGAAAAACAACCGCGGCGTGGAAGGCAACCGCGTCCGTCACATGGACTACGGCGTGCAGATCAACAAGCTGATGTACACCCGTCTGCTGAAAGGCGGCGACATCACCCTGTTCAGCCCGTCTGACGTCCCGGGCCTGTACGACGCGTTCTTCGCCGATCAGGACGAGTTTGAGCGCCTGTACGTGCAATACGAAAACGACGACAGTATCCGCAAACAGCGCGTGAAAGCGGTCGAACTGTTCTCGCTGATGATGCAGGAACGCGCGTCAACGGGCCGTATCTACATTCAGAACGTTGACCACTGCAACACCCACAGCCCGTTTGACCCGCAGGTCGCCCCGGTGCGCCAGTCCAACCTGTGCCTGGAGATCGCCCTGCCGACCAAACCGCTGGAAGATGTTAACGACGAAAACGGCGAGATTGCCCTGTGCACCCTCTCCGCCTTCAACCTCGGCGCGATTAAAAACCTCGACGAGCTGGAAGAGCTGGCTGTGCTGGCGGTACGCGCTCTCGATGCCCTGCTGGATTACCAGGACTACCCGATCCCGGCGGCCAAACGCGGCGCGATGGGACGTCGCACCCTGGGCATTGGCGTTATCAACTTCGCCTACTGGCTGGCGAAAAACGGCAAACGCTACTCCGACGGCAGCGCCAACAATCTGACCCATGAAACGTTTGAAGCTATTCAGTACTACCTGCTGAAGGCCTCCAATGAACTGGCGAAAGAGCAAGGCGCCTGCCCGTGGTTCAATGAAACCACCTACGCGCAAGGCATTCTGCCGATCGATACCTATAAAAAAGACCTGGACGGGATTGTCAGCGCGCCGCTGCGCTACGACTGGGAGCAGCTGCGCGAGTCCGTGAAAACGCACGGCCTGCGTAACTCAACCCTCTCTGCCCTGATGCCGTCCGAGACCTCTTCGCAGATCTCTAACGCCACCAACGGCATTGAGCCGCCACGCGGCCACGTCAGCATTAAGGCGTCGAAAGACGGTATCCTGCGCCAGGTGGTGCCGGACTATGAACTGCTGAAAGATAACTATGAACTGCTGTGGGAAATGCCGAACAACGATGGTTATCTGCAGCTGGTGGGCATCATGCAGAAGTTTATCGACCAGTCCATTTCGGCGAACACCAACTACGATCCGTCACGCTTCCCGTCGGGCAAAGTGCCGATGCAGCAGCTGCTGAAAGACCTGCTCACCGCCTACAAATTCGGGGTGAAAACGCTGTATTATCAGAACACCCGTGATGGCGCGGAAGATGCGCAGGACGATCTGGCGCCTTCAATTCAGGACGATGGCTGCGAAAGCGGCGCGTGTAAGATTTGATTTTTACCCTCACCCCGGCCCTCTCCCCATAAGGGAGAGGGAGCAAACCATTCCCTCGCCCCTGTGGGGCGCGGGTTAGGGTGAGGGGAAAACACATAACAGGACTCACATCGAATGGCCTACACCACTTTTTCACAGACGAAAAATAATCAACTGCTGGAGCCGATGTTTTTCGGCCAGCCGGTCAACGTCGCCCGTTACGATCAGCAAAAATATGACATCTTCGAAAAACTGATCGAAAAGCAGCTGTCGTTCTTCTGGCGCCCGGAAGAGGTGGACGTCTCCCGCGACCGTATTGATTACCAGGCGCTACCGGAACACGAAAAGCATATCTTCATCAGCAACCTGAAATACCAGACGCTGTTGGACTCCATTCAGGGACGCAGCCCGAACGTGGCGCTGCTGCCGCTGATCTCTATCCCGGAGCTGGAAACCTGGGTGGAGACATGGGCCTTTTCGGAAACTATCCATTCGCGCTCTTATACCCATATTATCCGCAACATCGTTAACGATCCGTCGGTGGTGTTTGACGATATCGTCACCAACGAGCAGATTCAGAAACGCGCGGAAGGCATTTCCCACTACTACGACAGCCTGATTGAGATGACCAGCTACTGGCATCTGTTAGGGGAAGGCACCCACACCGTTAACGGCAAGACCGTAACCGTTAACCTGCGCGAACTGAAAAAGAAACTCTATCTGTGCCTGATGAGCGTGAACGCGCTGGAAGCGATCCGCTTTTACGTCAGCTTTGCCTGCTCCTTCGCCTTCGCCGAGCGCGAGCTGATGGAAGGCAACGCCAAGATCATTCGCCTGATCGCCCGTGACGAAGCCCTGCACCTGACCGGCACTCAGCATATGCTGAACCTGCTCAAGAGCGGCGTGGACGATCCGGAAATGGCGGAAATCGCCGAAGAGTGCAAACAGGAGTCTTATGACCTGTTTGTGCAGGCGGCGCTGCAGGAGAAAGAGTGGGCGGAGTATCTGTTCCAGGGCGGCTCGATGATCGGCCTGAACAAAGATATTCTCTGCCAGTATGTCGAATACATCACCAACATTCGCATGCAGGCGGTAGGCCTCGACCTGCCGTTCCAGACGCGCTCTAACCCTATCCCGTGGATTAACACCTGGCTGGTTTCCGATAACGTGCAGGTGGCGCCGCAGGAGGTAGAGGTCAGCTCTTACCTGGTCGGGCAGATCGACGCCGAAGTCGACACCGACGATTTGAGTAACTTCCAGCTCTGATGGGCCAGGTTATTCTGCGTCTGACCGGCACGCAGCTACAGTGCCAGGAAGAGCACCCTTCCCTGCTGGTGGCGCTGGAGTCGCACCGCGTCGCGGTAGAGTACCAGTGCCGCGAAGGCTACTGCGGCTCCTGTCGCTGCCGGCTGGTCGCAGGCCAGGTGGACTGGCTGACCGAGCCGCTGGCTTTTATTCAGCCTGACGAAATACTACCCTGCTGCTGCAAAGCAAAAGGGGATATTGAAATCGAGATGTAATCGCGTCAAAAAAGTAGCCCGGATAAGGCATAGCCGCATCCGGGAAAGAAGTTGGGTAGGCCGGATGAGGCATAGCCGCATCCGGGTGTCCCGTCAATGGACTTCATGGGCGCAAACCAGCTGCGTTGCGCCACGTTTATGCATCTGCCACGCGTAGAGCATGCCGGCCAGAACCACCAGCAGCGCGCCAACCAGGTAAATCGCCCGGTAGCCAACGCCTTCCACCATCAGCCCCATCACGAAAGCCCCAATCGCCAGACCTGCATCCATCGCGTTAAAGAACAGGGAATTCGCCACGCCGATTTTATGCGTTTCGACCGCGCTGATAATTTGCGTCTGGAAGACGGGCGTTACCGAGCCGTAGCCAATACCAATAAGCGCGCCGGAGAGGATCATCGTTACGCTGCCGTGGGTATAACCCAGCACCACCAGCCCCACGGTGAAAGCCAGCAGGCAGGGGTAGACCACATACTTCGGCCCTTTGCTATCGCAGATGTTGCCGGTGAACGCACGGCAGATCATAAGAAGGATGGCGTAGCAGAGCAGGAAATTACTGGCGGCAGCCATCAGATCGAGTTCGCGGGCGTATAGCGCAAGGAAAGCGGAAACCCCGGCATAGGAGAAGGTCATAAAGAAGGTCACCAGCGCGAACGGCATGGCGGCGCGATCGAACATCGCGGCAAAGCCCATATGGGGTGTGGAACCATCCGCATGGCGGACTACCGGCGGCACTTTCATAAACAATGCGAGCACGATACTGAGCAGACAGATACCGGTGCAGAGCCAGAATGCGGGCTCATACGCGTTATGACGCGCCATATTCAGCCCGATCCACGGGCCGACCACCATTGCCAACCCCATGGCTAAAGAGAAAAAGCTGATGCCCTCTCCACGTCGTGATACTGGAATTAACCGCGCCGAAATCGTTCCTTTCACCGTTGTTATTATCCCGAAGGTAATTCCGTGCAGTATACGGATAAACAACAGCACGCCAATGGAATGGCAGAAAGGATACAGTGCAGTCACAGCTAAAAAGGCCAGAGAAGAGAGCACCAGAATCGTTTTATTCGAATATTTGCCGACCCATTGTCCGGCGAAAGGGCGGACGATAATCGCCGCGACGAGAAATAAAGTTACCAGCAGCCCGGCTTTATCAGCAGTGGCGTGGAGTTTATCGGCGATATAAAGCGGCAGGAGCGTCAGTAAGACATAGAAAACAAAGAAGATGATAAAGCTGATGATTGTTATTGCCCAGAAATCCCTTGTCCATAACTTTTCTTTCATTGTTCAGTAACCTTTATTCAGGCGCGCAGGTATACATTCCTTTGGGGACCATGCGTCCGGAAAGCTCGTTTATGTAGATTCTTACCTGCGTGAATATGTGATTAATTTCACGAAAAATCATAACGTTTGCTTTATCATAAATGAAATTAATCTTCTTAATCTTATCCATCAGTAAAAGCTAATGACACTGACCCAGATTTCAACGCTGCTGGCCGTCGTGGACTGCGGCGGATTTACCGAAGCAGGCAAACAGCGCTTTATGACCCAGTCGGCGGTCAGCCAGGCCATTGCCATGCTGGAAGATGAACTTGGCGTGAAAATCCTCGAGCGCGAGCGGCGCAAAGAGATAAAGCTGACCGCCGTTGGCGAACGCATTGTCCGCCGCATGCGCGCCATGCTTGATGAGATGAATGCCATTAAGGAACTGGCCGAACAGGAAAAGGCCATGCCGTCTCGTGAACTGCGCATCGGCTGTTTTCCAAGCGTCTGCGCCTGTATTTTGCCGCAGGTGGTACGTTATTTCGAACAGCACCATCCACAGGTCAGAATTATTCCTTTTGAAGCCAACAGCGTGGATATTGTCGCCTCGCTGCGGCAAAAAACGATTGATGCCGGCTTCGTACACTTCCCGGTCGCCGATATGTACGCCCAGCCGGTCTATAAAGATAAATTTACCGTGGTGGTGCCGGACGATCACCCTTTCTCCCGGCAACCTTTTGTGACGCTGGATGAGCTGTGTAATGAGGCGCTGATTGTCAGTAAAGGGCGTTATGAAATGAGTATTATGGCGCTGTTTAAAGAGCAGAATTATACGCCGGTCATTAAATACGAGTTTAACCATCCGGCAACGGCCATCAGCTTTATTCGCCAGGGGCTGGGAGTTGCGTTGCTGCCGGAACTGACGGTAAAAAGCCTGCAGCACCCGTTATGTTCGGTGCCGCTTAAGCCTGCTTTTTACCGCCACATATCGCTTATCGCCAGTGCGCCGCCGGTGGAAGGCAGCCCTCTTGCGCTACTGGAACGCTGCCTGAAACAGCTTTCACAGCATGACAGTTAATTGAGCACCAGCGCGTCAACAACGTTAATCCAGCCGTGGTCGCTGGCGATATCCTGGCCATTCAGCCAGCGGCGTAGCATATTGAGCGCCATCATCGCGCACACTTCCTGACGTACCGCCAGCCCGTGCCGGTTGGTGTTAAATTTCACCTGCAGGGCATGGGTGCCTTCGGGCGTCGCCAGCGCGAAGTTAAGATGCTCCTCTTCCAGCCCGGCCACGGCAAGCGCCAGCCCGGCCAGATGGCGACTGCGCAGGCCAGCCGCCCAGCGCGCCGTCTGCACCAGCGTTTCGGACTGGGAAGGCAGAACCTCGCTCGCCAGCAGCGGCGCATCGGCCCGCGCAAGCTGCAGCGCCACCAGGCCCGCGGTAAACTGTTCACTGAGCGTCAGGCTCAGCTGGCGCTCGCGCAGACGCTGCGTCAGCTGCGCCGGAAGCCCCGCCGTGCCCTCGAAAATCATACTTTCGCCCGCCACACGCTTAACCTCAGGCCACAGCGCCTCCATGGCCTCTCGCTGCGCGGCCGGGCCGGTGAGCTTAAGTTCGATAATGGGCATGGAAGAGCGGTAACCCATCACCACGCCTTCTGGCAGCGGCAACGACGCCAGGCTTTGCGCCAGGTCGCTTTCAGAGCGGCCAAAGGTGGTCAGACGCAGGCAGACCGGTGGCTCAGGCAGGGTAAAGCGCGCCCGCAGCCGCGGCAGGATCTCCTGTTCAACCATCACCTTAAATTCGGACGGCACGCCCGGGGTGAAAAACATCAGGCAGCGGTTAAGCTGCACGGCGAAGCCGCAGGCGGTGCCGACCGGGTTATCCACCAGTTCGGCGCTGGCGGGAATTTCCGCCTGTTTGCGGTTGCTCGGGGCCATGACACGGCCGCGCTCGCTAAAGAATTTTTCCATCTGGGTGAGCCAGGCTTCGTGCAGCACCAGCGCCTCCCCTTTCGCCTTCGCCGCCGCCAGCGCGCTAAGATCATCGCTGGTCGGCCCGAGGCCGCCGTTTACGATAAGCACATCAGCATGCTGGCTTCGCTCGCGCAGCACCGCAATCAGTGAGTCCAGGTTGTCGCCAACGGTGTTACGCCGGGTTAATGGCAGCCCCTGATTAAAGAAAAAATCCGCCAGCCAGGCCGCATTGGTATCCACGATTTGCCCGTGTAAAACTTCATCGCCGGTTGACAGCATCTCCACGTTTAACATTGTTTTCTCCAGCTATAGAGGTTGCAACACTATACCTTAAATCGTGGGGGATGCATGAAGGGGGGCATAAACTGGCGCGGCTGAACGCCACGCCGGAAGATCAGAAGCTGGCGTTGACGCCAACGTAGGGGCCATCAGCTACTGCGTTGTCACGGTTGCCATCTTTGCCGGCAAGACCGATGTAACGGTAACCCGCCTCAATGCTCAGCGGACGCATCAGGGTTAAACGCGCACCCGCATTGGCTTCTTCGTAATCTTTCACGCCGCTGGAGAGCGAGTCCGGTGAATAATAGTATTCGCCAAACAGACGGAAGCTATCGCCAATCTGCCACTGCAGGCCGCCGCCTACCGCTGCCGCGTAGCCTTCATCACCAGAATTGGGATTGAGATAGACCCCTTTGCCGCCCACGGTGCCCATAAATGGTCCGAGCGGGATGTTTAACCCCAGCCCTAACCCGGCGATATCGCCGTCGTCATCATTATGCGCCCAGTTGCCGCTCAGGGCCAGGCCGCTGGTTTCAGTGCCAATACCCACGCCAATGTTGGTATAGTCTTCGCCCGCGCTGCCGCTAATACTGATCGCATTCGCCCCCGCCGAGACCAGCAGGGTAAGCAAACCTAAACATACGCTCTTTTTCATGTTCCATTTCCACGCAAAATAAAGAAAATCCCAAAGCGGCTGATTGTACGATTATTTTTGCTAAGAATACGGAACCAAAAATGATTTGTTACACCATGCGGGGAAATGACATCTTTTTGTGCTCACGGGCGGGAGGGCCGCCCGCTAAGGGGGAGTGAAAGGCTGGCGAGCGCGCTCAGTGTTTAGGCTGCGCCAGTTCCGCTTCACTCAGGCCGGTAAGCTGTAGCACCAGCGCTCTCTCCAGCCCGTTGCGCAGCATTTCGTGAGCAATACGCAGCGCCTCGTTTTTCTGACCTTTTTTCAGGCCTTCTTCCTGGCCTTCTTTGCGCCCTTTCAGACGCCCTTCGCGGAAGCCTTTCCGTCGCCCAAGCTCTTCCAGATGTTCAGCAATAGTCATCAACGTCTCCTTGTGTTGTGGCGTGTGCCGCGCCAGCTGACGAAGAAAAGCGGCGGGCGCAGGGGTATTTGCGTTGCTCAACAGATAGTTGATCGCAGCGCGTAACTGCTGCTCACTAGTGTATCCCAGCAGTAATATCGACACCAGTTTGTCGAGAATCAGCGTTAAATCGCGCTGGCGAATATGTTTTTGCAGCAGTTCAAGTAAAGCGACCCGCCGGTGCGCAACGATCTCTTCGTCTGGTATGACCGTTATGTCCACCAGCGGAAACGAAGCACTATAGAGCCGTCTGGCAAAGTCCGGTGCCGCAAACCCATCCAGCCAGCGTAACGACCACGGATACGGGCTGACCCTCCCATGATAGAAGAGAATGGGAACGACCAGCGGCAGCGTAGTGTGCCCGGCGTCCAGATGGCGCTGCATCGCCGCGATGGCGTAGCGCATGAGGCGAAACGCCATATGCCTGTCCGGTGAACTTTGATGCTCAATAAGCGCGTAGATATAGCCGCTCCCGTTACGGGTTCTGACAGAATAGAGCACATCGGAGTGCGAAGCCCGCAGCGCCTCATCAACAAAGCTACCGGATTCGAGCGTCAGCGTTGCGAGATCGCAAATCTCCCGTATTGATGCGGGTAAATGTATAGCGAGAAAATCCTGCGCTGTCTCTTTATGGGCCAGAAAATGTTTGAACAGCGCGTCATGAGATATTCCGTTTGTTTTCATACGGCGTCCCTGCCTGTGGCGTCATTGGCAAAAACTAACACTTCCTCGCCATCGCCAGGGTTTGACGATAAAAAGCTGGAAAGCCGCACGCAAAATTAACTTGCTTCCACCCACTCCTGCAGGGCGCGGCGGGAAATTTTAATTCCCCCCTGCATAAGATCCGCCGGTAGCGCGCGCCACTGCACCGGCTGCTGGAACCGGGCGAGCTTATCCTCAACCCAGTGGGCCAGCCGGGTAAAGTCAACGGTATCAGCGCATTCCACTACCGCCACGGGACGGTGGCCGAACTCGCGGTCCGCCAGCGGCACGACAAAAACCTGTCGCACCTGAGGATGGGCGGCGATAACCCGCTCTACCTCCTCAGGCTGGATACCTTCTCCGCCGCTGAAAAAAAGGTTATCAAGCCGACCGAGGATCGTCAGACGGTTGTCGGTCAACACGCCCTTATCGCGGGTGGGAAACCAGCCTTCATTGTTAACCAGCGGCTGCACGCCTCCATCGCGCCAGTATCCGGCCGCCTGGCTTGTTGCCCGTAGCCATACTTCACCGTTGACGATGCGAAGCTCCCGGCCCGGCAGCAGAAAACCTACGTCAGACTCGCCGTCAGCTTCTTTGGCGCACACCGTCGAGGCAAATTCGGTGAGGCCGTAACCGCACCAGGTACGGACCCCGCGCTCGCGGGCGTGATGAGTAAGATCCACGGGGATCGCCGCGCCGCCCAGCAGTACGGCCTTAAGCGACACCGGCGTAGCCTCATTTAACAGACGCCACAGCTGCGTCGGCACCAGCGAAGCATGGGTGCATCCTCGCAGCGCGTCGGGCAGCGGCTTCTCAGTCAGGGTTAACCGCGCCCCCGCCAGCAGCCAGCGCCACAGAATCCCCTGACCGGAAACGTGAAACAGCGGCAGCGAAAGCAGCCAGTCATCTTCTGGGGCGAAAGGAATCATCGCCAGCACCCCCTGCGCGCAGGCAAGGTGCGCATCGCAGGTATGCACGGCCGCCTTTGGCAGACCGGTTGACCCTGACGTCAGGGTCATGGAAGCCAGCCGCTGCGGCTGCCATAGGGTCGCATACTCTCCTGCGCCCGCGCTCGCCGCCAGCGTCTGCAAACCGGCGTAGTCGCCGCCGTCCGCCAGATCGAGCGCGAAGCGCAGCGTCAGCGTTGGCAGCAGCCTTGCCAGTAGCGGAGCGGGAAGCTGTGGATTAACGGGCAGCACGCGCGCGCCGCACTGCAGCAGAGCGAGCCAGCATAGCAGCGCCTGCGCAGAGTTGCGGCTACGCAACATCACCCCATCACCTTCACACAGCCCCTGACGGGCAAAACCGCTCGCCTGCGCATCGACACGCGCGCAGAGCTCGCGCCAGTTCAGCTGCTCGTCATGCAAACGCACCGCCGGAGCGTGCCCCCGGCGTTTGCGCCATTCGCGCCACGGCCAGTCGCTGAATATCATAGCAACGGCTCCAGAGCGTCCACGGACAGACAGGGCAGGCTGCTGCCCGGCCAGCGGCGAACCAACTGGGCCTGCATCAGTTGCAGGGTGTCCAGCCCCGGCAGGGTTTGCGGCGTCAGCCAGGCGGCGACGCGCGCAAGCTGCGTCAGCCCCAGGCTGGACTCTATGGATGAGCTGATCACCGCCGTCATTCCCAGCGCCGTTGCCTGCGCTATTTGCATCTGCACGGTTTGCAGGCTACCGGTTAAGCCAGGTTTGATGACCACCGCCCGCACGCCCAGCTCTTTTTCAAAGACAAAATCCGCATCCCGCAGGCTTTCATCCCAGGCGATAGCGATGCCCGTTTCACGGGCGAAGGCGCGGGAATCATCCCGGCTTTGACACGGCTCTTCGAGAAAATCAATTCGGCTGCGATAGTCCGGGTTGACGTAGCGGGCGAACTGCTGCGCCTTAAGCGGCGTCCACGCGCGGTTGGCATCCAGCCGCAGGCGCAAATCGGGCAGCGCCTCCAGCAGCAGGTTAACCATCATGCCGTCACGCACGGCTTCATACAGGCCGACTTTCATCTTGGCTATTTTTTCACCTGGCATCGCGGAAAGCGTGGCGAACAGCGCATCCGGATCGCCGGTGCAGAGCGGTGCGGCCCGGTAGTCGGCGGCCAGCGGCAGCGTACCGTCCAGCTCCGCGAGCGCACAGCTAATGCCAAAGTCCGCCGACGGTAAGCCGGGCAGCGCTTCCTGCCGCCCGGCCTGCCAGGCACGTGCCCATGCGCACACGGCGGCGGTCGCCTCGGTAAGCGATTCAGAACTAAAGCCGGGCAGCGGCGCAATCTCTCCCCACCCTTCCCGCGTCGCGCTGCGCAGATGAATAAACAGCCCGTCGCGGGTTTTGAGCCGCCGTTCACGCAGCACCACGCCCGTGTCCATCGGTATCTGCCAGCGATATACCTGCGCGCGTCGCATTACGGGTTCCGTTTGAACTTGCTGAAGTCCGGCTGGCGTTTTTCATTGAACGCGTTGCGCCCTTCCTGACCCTCTTCGGTCATATAGAAGAGCATGGTGGCGTTGCCCGCCAGCTCCTGCAGCCCGGCCTGGCCGTCGCAGTCGGCGTTCAGCGCCGCTTTCAGGCAGCGGAGCGCCATCGGGCTGTTTTGCAGCATTTCGCGGCACCAGCGCACGGTCTCTTTTTCCAGTTCCGCCACCGGCACGACAGTGTTGACCAGCCCCATATCCAGCGCCTGTTTTGCGTCGTACTGGCGGCAAAGGAACCAGATTTCACGCGCCTTTTTCTGCCCGACGATCCGCGCCATGTAGGACGCGCCCCAGCCGCCGTCAAAGGAGCCGACTTTCGGCCCGGTCTGGCCGAAGATGGCGTTTTCCGCCGCGATGGTTAAGTCGCACATCATGTGCAGCACATGGCCGCCGCCGATGGAGTAGCCCGCCACCATCGCCACCACCGGCTTCGGGCAGGTGCGAATCTGGCGCTGGAAGTCCAGCACGTTCAGATGGTGCACGCCGGAATCATCCTGATAGCCGCCGTAATCGCCGCGCACTTTCTGGTCGCCGCCGGAGCAGAAGGCTTTGTCACCTTCGCCGGTAAGGATAATAACGCCAACGTTATCGTCATAACGCGCATCCGCCAGCGCCTGAATCATCTCTTTGACGGTGAGCGGACGAAAGGCATTGCGTACCTGAGGGCGGTTAATGGTGATTTTGGCGATACCGTCGCGGGATTTATGGTAGCGAATATCGCTGTAATCCCCGGAGCAGTCCTGCCACTCAATCGGTGCGTAAAGCATGTTTTCATCAGGATGAATCATAGTAAGCCCTTTATATAAGACGCAGGATTTGCGCCAGGCAGCGCGCTACCGCATCGGGCTGTTCCCGATGGGTGTTATGCCCGGCGCCAACAATGAGATGAGGCACGGCGCTGGTTTCAGCCGCCAGCGCACGAAATTTACGGTCATACTCGCCGGATAAGTAATGAAAAGGCACGGCCAGTTCATGCAGCGGGCCGCGTAAATCCGGCTGGATTGCCAGCGAGGTCGTCTCCAGCATGGCGGCGAGCGCCTGGCCGTCGTTCCGGCTGCGCGCACGCGCCAGCACGCGGCGCCTGGCCGGGCTTAACGAGGCGAAAACAGGCTGCTGATACCAGTCGTTAAAGACCTCAAGCAGCGGCTGGCTGCGAAAGCGCTGGGCCCAGCGGGTATCGGATTGCCACCTTGCCTGCCGCGCCTGGTCGTCAGTCAGGCCCGGATGCCCCCCTTCAACAACCAGCCCCTGCAAACCAGGGGGCCGCTGGCAGGCGAAGTGCATCGCTACGCGGCCGCCGAGGGAGTACCCCACCAGCCAGTAATTCAGTATGTTGTAACTAATTAAGCTCCGGGATAGCGCCGCGTCCACCTGAGTAAACGAGGTTGCGGCGACGGCTGACGAGCCACCGTGGCCGGGCAGGTCCAGATAGAGACAAGGGAACGGCGCAAGCTGTTCGCCAACAGGCCGCCACTCCTCCCCGGTGCCGGAAAAACCATGCACAAAGACCAGCCACGGTTTTCCCGCCTCGCCCGGCTGCGCGCGGCCATAAAGCATCACAGCTGGCTTACTCTGGCAAGCAGGCTTTGCAGCGCCTGCGCGCCGTCGGTGCCGTTGACCTCCAGCTCAATCAGCGTCGCGCCGGGTTTGCTCCAGGCCTCGCTTAAGGCGGAGCCCAGCTCCGCGAAGCTGCGGGGGCTGTGGTATGTCAGGCCGAACATCGCCGCCGCATGCTCAAAGCGGACATCCTGCGGCATCAGATAGAATTGCTCCCGCTCGTCAGGCGGCGTGGGCAGCAGGGAAAATATCTGCCCGCCGTTGTTGTTGACCACCATCAGCACGAACGGCGCGGGCGCATGACGCAGCAGCGCCAGCGCGTTTAAATCGTACAGCGCCGAAAGGTCGCCCACCACGGCAAGCGTCGGCCTTCTGCTTGCCCGCAGCACCCCAGCGGCGGTAGAAATTAAGCCATCGATACCGCTGGCGCCGCGATTGCTGTAGACCGGATACCCGGCAGGCAGTTGCCCGAAAGCGTCCACCAGGCGAACCACCAGACTGTTGCCGAGGAACAGCTGCCCCTGCGCCGGCAGAAACGCTGCCAGACGATGCGCCAGCTGGGCTTCGCCAAAGGTATCCGCGTCGGCAGCCACCGCCTGCCAGGCCTGCGCGGACAGCGCCGGAATGTCGACGGCCCAAAGCTTACGGCTTTGCGCCGGATGCTGCGCCAGCCACTCGCCAATCTCCGCAACCAGACGGCGGCCGCGATGGTGGGCCGGATCGAGCCGACCGCCGATGTTATCCACCAGCCAGTACTCTTCGGGTTCGCAGGTCGCCTGCCACTGCAGCAGGCGTTTCCCGGTCAGGCTACTGCCAAGCTGGATAACGATCTGCGCCTGCGCCAGCTCACTCACGGCGCGGGCATTGCCGAGCCATAAATCGGCGCAGGGCAAAGGCTGGCCGGTTTGCGACAGCACATCGCCAATCAGCGGCCAGCCAAGTGTTTTCGCCCATGCGGCGACCAGTTTGCCTTCCGCCGCGCTCATCCTGCCGGCCACGACCACGCCGCGCTTTTGCCGCCAGAAAAACCAGTCGCGCTGGCGGATGCAGCCGCAGGGGCCGTCTTCGCGCAGCCAGGGCTTGTCATCCTGCCACCATGCGCCCGGCGCCTGTTGCCAGCCCAGGCCCGTGTCATCCATTTCGCCATACAGCGGCTCAGCAAAGGGGCAGTTGATATGTACCGCGCCGCCGGGCGTGGAGCCCATCAGGTGGTCAATGGCGGAGATGAGCCAGCGTGCCGGAATGTCCTGCGAGGGCCGCGGCAGCGCGAGAGACTGCGCGGGATGGGAGGCAAACATGCCCGGCTGACGTATAGCCTGGTTCGCGCCGCAGTCGATCAACTCCGGCGGCCGGTCAGCGGTAAGAAAAATGAGTTTTTCGCCGGTCAGGCTTGCTTCGATCAGCGCAGGATACAGGTTCGCCACCGCGGTGCCAGAGGTGACAATCACCGCGACCGGCGTTCCGCTTGCCTTCGCCAGACCCAGCGCCAGATGCCCCAGCCCGCGTTCATCGAAATGGGTATGGTGAATAAATGCCGGATTTTCCGCCGCCGCGAGGGTTAACGGCGTAGAGCGCGAGCCAGGCGCGATGCAAACATGGCGCACCCCATGACGTGTTAACGCCTCCAGAATCACAGCCGCCCAGCGTCGGTTAAAAGCACTCACTGACATAAGTTTGTCCGGTATCAATATTGAGGCTTAGTATAGAGAATCAGGAAAGAGAGATTTTTGATATGAATCGGTAAACCATAGACTTCATGCGCGGGAGGCACGTGTCGCAGGCGGGTAAAGCGGGGAGCGAGGGTTGAGAGCGAGCCTGCCGCAAGGCAGGCTCTGATACTCTTAGCGACGCAGCAGCAGGCCCAGAACCAGGCCAATAGACGCGCCGACGCCGACGCCGTGCCACGGGTTTTCATGCACGTAATCATCGGCACGATAGACCGCTTTTTTAGCCCGGTAGTAGTAGGTGTCAGACGCGTTACTTACGCGGTTTTTTACATCGTGCAGCGCCTGCTCAGCGCGTGCTTTCAGCTCAATATACTTTTGATCGGCGGGATCGCCTGAGGAGCGCAGAACCTCTTCCAGCGTTTCGCTCAGCAAAGCCAGGTCATCATCGATACGTGAATCATAAAATTGATTAGACATCGGTTTTCTCCATGTTATGCACCTGTTCGCTAACTATAGACAATGCTTGCCGTTTACGCCTGGCCCACTTCTCGCGCCATGCCGATATGCGGGATGCCGTCTTCGTCATAAACGTCCGTCACCGGCGCGAAACCAAAGCGCCCATAGAAATGTTGCAGATGGGCCTGCGCGCCCAGATATAGCGCGTGTTGCGGCCAGTGGCGCAGGCAGGAGTCAACAGCTCTTTGCATCAGCTGTTGCCCCAGTTTTTCACCGCGAACCTGCTCGCTGACGATGACTCGACCGATGACGACCGGCTGCAATTCATCCTCATTTTTCAGAATCCTCGCATACGCCACCAGCTGTTCATCCTGCCAGCCAAGGATATGGCGATTCTCACCGCAAAGATCGTCGCCATCCACGTCCAGATAGGGGCACGTCTGTTCAACGACAAACACTTCACAGCGCAATTTTAAGGCGGCGTAAAGTTCCGCGACGGTAAGTTCAGAGTGGTGCAGGTCCTGCCAGCGAATCATGATGTGCTCCTTATTTTGTATCACCTCGTTATACTCATGCTTCGACATCAATGCAAAGGACGTCATCCACTATGGAACTGACTTTTTTAGGCACCTCAGCGGGCGTGCCGACGCGGGCGCGCAATGTCACGGCCATCCTGCTTAATCTGCAGCATCCAACCCAGCCTGGTATGTGGCTTTTCGACTGCGGCGAAGGTACTCAGCAACAGTTTCTGCGCACCGCTTACCATCCCGGCAAGCTCGATAAAATTTTTATTACCCACCTGCATGGCGACCATATTTTTGGCCTGCCGGGGCTGCTGTGCAGCCGTTCGATGGCGGGCAACACGCAGCCGCTCACCCTGTATGGCCCTAAAGGACTGCGGGAATTTGTGGAAACCGCCCTGCGCCTGAGCGGCTCATGGACAGATTTCCCAATGGTTATAGAAGAGATCGCCGCCGGAGCGGTGTTTGATGACGGGCAGTACAAAGTCAGCGCTTTTGCCCTGAACCACCCGGTTGAGTGCTACGGCTACCGTATTGAAGAGCATGATAAGCCCGGCGCGCTGGATGCCCGAGCGCTGACAGCCCTGGGCGTAAAGCCGGGGCCGCTATTTCAGCAGTTAAAAAATGGCGAAACGGTCATTCTCGACGATGGCCGCGCCATCGACGGGCAGGCGTTTATCTCCCCCGCTACGCCGGGTAAAAAGCTGGCTATCTTCGGGGATACCGCCCCCTGCGACACCGCCCGGCAGCTGGCGAAGGGGGTAGATTTAATGGTGCACGAGGCCACCCTTGAGCAGGCGATGGAAGAGAAAGCTAACAGTCGCGGACACAGCTCCACCCGCCAGGCGGCGCAGCTGGCGCGGGAGGCTGGCGCAGGCAGGCTGGTGATTACCCATTTAAGCTCCCGTTACGATGCCGAAGGCAGCCAGGCGATGCTGGCAGAGTGCCAGGCCATCTTCCCGCAGACTCTGCTGGCCGACGATTTTCGGGTTGTTAGTCTGTGATGTGAGATTGCGCACTCTACTTTTTCCTCAAGGTGCCGATAACAGCTTTAACGCAGGCATTCCACATTGAGGGCATGATGGATAATTTCCAGAAAGATATTGATGACAGGGCCAATCTCACCCTGTCGAACCGTTTTGAGCTGCTGCTTTTTCGCCTCGGCACCTCAATGAATGGCGAAAAGTCAGAGCTGTTCGGCATCAACGTGTTTAAACTGCGCGAAATTGTGCCCATGCCTGCTTTTACCCGCCCGGCGGGAATGAAGCCGCCGCTGATGGGGATGGTCAATATTCGAGACCAGGTGATCCCGGTTATCGATCTCGCGGCGGTCGCGGGCTGCAAGCCGGCAACCGGCCTGAATATTCTGTTGATCACGGAGTATGCCCGCAGCGTGCAGGCGTTTGCCGTCGAGTCGGTGGAAAACATCATTCGCCTGGACTGGAAGCAGGTCCACACCGCCGAAAAAGCGATTAACGGCCACTACATTACCAGTATTGCCTGCCTGGATGACGATCGTGACAGCAATAACCTGGCGATGGTGCTGGACGTTGAGCAGATCCTGTATGACATCGTGCCTTCCGATCACGATCTGCACGGTAAACACATCCCCGATAAAACCTTCAATATTAAGCCGGGCGCGGTGGCGATTGTCGCCGAAGATTCTAAAGTGGCGCGCGCGATGCTGGATAAGGGGCTGCAGGCGATGCAAATCCCCAATACCATGCACGTTACCGGGAAGGATGCCTGGGAGCGCATCCAGCTGCTCTGCCAGCAGGCGGACGCCGAAGGGGTGCCCATCAGCGATAAAATCTCGATGGTGCTTACCGACCTGGAGATGCCGGAGATGGACGGCTTTACCCTCACCCGCCTGATTAAGAGCGACGCGCGCCTTAAGCAGATCCCGGTGGTGATTCACTCTTCTCTGTCCGGCAGCGCTAACGAAGATCACGTGCGTAAAGTGCAGGCGGATGGCTATGTCGCCAAGTTTGAAATCAACGAGCTGTCGTCGGTGATTCAGGAGGTGCTGGAACGTGCGGCGACGCGCGCCCCCGGTCCGCTGATCAGCGGCCAGAAGCTGATGTCGACTCCGCTGTTAACCAAAAAATATCCCGGGTGCGACACGCCGCATCCGGGATGTACGAATAGAGAT
>NZ_HE578945.1:310954-330470 GCF_000321045.1 Phytobacter massiliensis JC163 | reverse complement strand
CGGCGGTTTTTTTGTTGTCGCATCACTTACATCAGCGGCTTAGCCAGCTGAACAAGGGTGATAAGCGGCTGCGGGTAGATACCGAGCACTAACACCAGCAGAGCGGAAATCAGCACCACAATCCCCCCCGCGCTGTACTGCCAGTCAGACGGCGCATCGCGGTTGAGCTGCTGCGGCGCGTTCAGATAGAGACTGACCGCCACGCGCAGGTAGTAGTAAAGACCGATCGCCGAGCCGATCACCACGGCGGCAGTCAGCCACCACAGGTGCGCCTGCACGCCCACCGCCAGCACGTAGAACTTCCCGATAAAGCCCAGCGTCATCGGGATACCCGCCAGAGACAGCATCATCACGGTCATCACCGCCGCCAGAATCGGACGGTGCCAGAACAGGCCGCGATAGGAGTAGAGCGATTCCGCGTCCGGGCCACGGTATGGGCTGGACATCAGGCTCACCACGCCAAACGCGCCGAGGCTGCTGAACAGGTAGCCTGCCAGGTAGACGCCGACCGTCTCCATCGACATCTCATGATCTTTGATAGCGATCAGCGCCACCAGCAGGTAGCCAAGATGGGAGATGGAGGAGTAACCGAGCAGACGCTTGATATTGGTCTGGCTCAGGGCCATCAGGTTACCGAAGATGATAGAAGCAAAGGCGATAACGCCCAGCACCACGCGTACCGCTTCGCTGTCGCCCACCGGCGCATACAGGAACAGACGCATCACCACGCCGAAGATGGCGATTTTGCTCGCCGTCGCCAGGAAAGTGGAGACCGGCGCAGGCGCGCCCTGGTAAACATCCGGCGTCCACAGGTGGAACGGCACCAGGGAGAGCTTAAAGCCCAGCCCAACAATCATCAGCCCCAGACCAATCAGCAGCAGCGGCTCGCGCAGCATCTCGCCGCCGAGGCTCTTGCCGAGCGCCACGAAGGAGAGGTTGCCGGACTGCGCGTACACCAGCGCTATACCAAACAGCAGGAACGATGACGCTGCGGCAGAGAGAATGGTGTATTTGATACTCGCTTCCAGCGACCGTTTCTGGCGGAAGGCATAGCCCACCAGACCAAACAGCGGCAGGGAGATAAGTTCGATACCCAAAAACAGCGCCGCCAGATGGTTAGCGTTGGCCAGCAGGATACCGCCCAGCGCGGCAATCAGCACCAGCAGGTAGAACTCTTCCCGGTTGTCGTTATAGCCTTCCAGCCACGGATAAGCGAAGGTGCAGGTCGCCAGGCTCGCCAGCAGCACCAGTCCGGTGTAAAGCATGGCGTAGCCGTCAACACGCATCAACGGCGTGACGTCCATCGCCCCCGCCTGGCCAACAAACCAGAGGGAGACCAGCGCGGCATTCAGGCCAATAACCGATAACGTAGCATTAAGAAAATGGTTGCGTCGCCACGCTATGGAGAGCATCACAACCACCACCGTCAATCCGACGATCAGCAGCGGTAGCAGCGCAATCAGGTGTTGTGTGGTTAAATTCATAGCGCTTTACGGCCTTGTAGTAGAAACAGAATTAACAAACCACTGCTGGATATTGCTCATCGCAGAATGCGAGGTATCCAGAATCGGCTGCGGATAGAAGCCAAGCAGTACCAGAAGCACAACCAGCGTCAGAATAATAAGCAGCTCGCGCAGTGACATCCCCGGCAGCTCTTTCGCCGCGATTTCGCTTTTCGCTTTACCAAAGTAAGCGCGATGCAGCATCGCCAGCGAATAGACGGAGGCGAAGACCAGACCGAAGGTTGAGATAACGGTAATGACCGGCACGACCTGATAGCTGCCGAACAGAATCATAAATTCGCCGACGAAGTTACCGGTACCCGGCATACCCAGCGTCGCCACCGCGAAGAACATCGACAGCGCCGGCAGCCATTTGATTTTGCTCCACAGGCCGCCCATCTGACGCATATCACGGGTGTGCAGACGTTCATAAAGCTGCCCGCAAAGAATAAACAGCCCCGCCGCAGAGAGGCCGTGGGCAATCATCTGAATGACCGCGCCCTGGTAGGCCAGCTGGCTGCCGGTGTAGATAGCAATCAGCACAAACCCCATGTGCGAAACGGAGGTGTAGGCGATAAGACGCTTGATATCGTACTGGGTAAACGCCATCCACGCGCCGTAGAAAATACCGATAACGCCCAGCCACATGGCAATCGGCGCGAACTCCGCCGACGCGTTAGGGAACAGCGGCAGGGAGAAGCGCAGCAGGCCGTAGGCGGCGGTTTTCAGCAGGATCCCGGCGAGGTCGACGGAACCGGCGGTCGGCGCCTGCGAGTGCGCGTCAGGCAGCCAGCCGTGCAGCGGCACCACCGGCATTTTCACCGCGAAGGCGATGAAGAAGCCCAGCATCAGCAGATATTCCACCCCGTGAGACATCGGCGTTTTCAGCAGGTCTTCATAGCTAAATGTCCAGACGCCGGTGGCGTTATGGTGCACCAGCACCAGCGCCAGAATGGCAATCAGCATCACCAGACCGCTCGCCTGGGTGTAGATGAAGAACTTCGTGGCCGCCGTGATACGCGTTTTACCGTCAGAGGCTTTGTGGCCCCAGAGCGCGATCAGGAAGTACATCGGCACCAGCATCATTTCCCAGAAGAAGAAGAACAGGAACATGTCGATGGCAAGGAACACGCCGATAACGCCGCCCAGGATCCACATCAGGTTAAGGTGGAAGAACCCCTGATATTTTTCAATTTCACGCCAGGAACAGAGTACCGCCAGCACGCCCAGAAAGCCGGTAAGCACCACCATCAGCAGCGACAGGCCATCCAGCGCCAGATGGACATTAATGCCAAAGCGCGGGATCCAGGGGAGCAGGAACTCCGACTGCCACTGCGGCAGACCTGCGGATTGGGTCAGCGAATAACCGCCCTGCAGCCACAGCTGCAGGCCAAGCGCGAGCGTCAATCCCATGGTGATTAGCGCGATCCAGCGCGGCATCTTCACGCCGAAGCGTTCGGTCTGCCAGCACAGAAAGCCACCAATGAAGGGGATTAATATCAACCAGGGTAATAACATAGCTACGTATGTCCCTTATATTTACTCCTGCTCAGGCTATCTCACTTGCCAGCCCGAATCCCGGCAGCGCTCGCAAGCCTCGCGTACGTAAGTACGCTCTGGCTGCTGTGCGTTGGCGGTATCCGGCCTGACTTCGCCGATGACGCCTGTATTTCAGGAACAGATTTTCAACGAATTAGTATCAAACTTACTTAATGCTCAACGCAGTACCATCAGCAGCGCCAGCACAACCACCGCGCCAATGCTCATGGAAGCGACATACCAGCGCAGATAGCCATTCTCGCTAAACAGCAGCCCTTTACCTGCGAAGCGGGAAAGGATCGCCGGTATGTTCATCAGCGTGTTCAGCGGATCGCTCTTCAGTAGCCAGGCGATGCCGAGGAATGGCTTCACGAACACTTTGTCGTACAGCCAGTCGAAGCCCCAGGCATGGAACCACCAGGTGCCGAAGAAACGGCCCGGCGCGCTGTTGGCAACCGATGTCACCAGGGTGCGTTTGCCCAGCCATAGCCACGCGGCCAGCAGAATACCGACCACCGCGACAACCCCAGAGGCTATCTCCAGCATCATCACGCTGCCGTGTTCCAGCTCGGTCGTTTCCGGCAGAACACCGTGCAACGGCGGCACAATCAACGCGCCCACGAAGGTGGAGAGGATCAGCAGCACAATCAGCGGCAGATGATGGGTAATCCCCTTCCCTGCGTGAGCGTGAATCTGTTCCTTACCGTGGAAAACAATGAAAATCATGCGGAAGGTGTACAGCGACGTCATAAACGCACCGACCAGTCCCGCCACCATCAGGTTGATATGGCCGTTGGCCATCGCCCCCGCCAGGATCTCATCCTTACTAAAGAAGCCTGCGGTGATAAGCGGCAGCGCCGACAGCGCCGCGCCCCCCACCAGGAAGCAGGCGTAAACCAGCGGAATGGATTTACGCAGGCCGCCCATCTTAAAGATGTTCTGCTCGTGGTGGCAGGCCAGAATGACCGAGCCGGACGAAAGGAACAGCAGCGCTTTAAAGAACGCGTGCGTCATCAGATGGAAAATCGCCGCGTCCCACGCCTGTACGCCCAGCGCCAGGAACATGTAGCCAATCTGGCTCATGGTGGAGTAAGCAAGCACGCGTTTGATATCGGTCTGCACCAGCGCGGCGAAACCGGCCATCAGCAGGGTAACCGCCCCGACGATGCCCACCAGATGCAGAATTTCCGGGGTCATCAGGAACAGGCCATGCGTACGCGCAATCAGGTAGACGCCTGCGGTCACCATGGTCGCGGCGTGGATCAGCGCGGAAACCGGCGTCGGGCCTGCCATCGCGTCCGCAAGCCAGGTCTGCAACGGCAGCTGCGCGGATTTACCCACCGCGCCGCCCAGCAGCATCAGCGTTGCCCACCACAGCATGTCGTTGCCCGCGGCAAAATGCTGCGGCGCCAGCTCAACCATTTCGCGGAAGTTCAGCGTCCCCAGTTCGTTGTAGAGAATGAACAGGGCGAAAGCGAGGAACACGTCGCCCACGCGGGTCACGATAAACGCTTTCATCGCCGCCGCGCCGTTCTTCGGATCGGTGTAGTAGAAGCCAATCAGCAGGTAAGAGCAGAGGCCCACGCCTTCCCAGCCGAGGTACATCAGCAGCAGGTTGTCCGCCAGTACCAGAATCACCATGCTGGCGATAAACAGGTTGGTGTAGGCGAAGAAACGGGAGTAGCCCTCTTCTCCGCGCATGTACCAGGAGGCGAACATGTGGATCAGGAAGCCCACGCCCGTCACCACCGAAAGCATGGTCAGAGAGAGGCCATCCAGCACCAGGCTAAAGCTGATATTGAAATCCCCTACCGCCATCCAGGTCCACAGCGGCTGGCTAAAGCCCTGATGACCATTATTGATGAAGTCCAGCGCGACCACGGCAGTGACCAGCGCAGATAAACCGATCGAGCCAATACCGACGGTTGCAGAGAGGTTCTCCGACCAGCGCCCACGTGAAAAAGAGAGCAGCAAAAAGCCAAGCAAAGGAAAAATAATGGTTAACGCGAGCATGTTCATCCACGCATCTCACTTACTGAATCGATATTCAGATTCTGGCGGCGACGATGGAGCTGCAGCAACAGCGCCAGGCCAATACTCGCTTCCGCAGCCGCGAGGCTGATGGCGAGGATGTACATTATCTGACCGTCAGTCTGTCCCCAGTAGCTGCCCGCGACGACGAAAGCCAGCGCGGCGGCGTTGATCATGATCTCAAGCCCGATCAGCATAAACAGCAGGTTGCGGCGAATGACCAGACCGGTTAAGCCCAGCACAAATAAAATCGCAGCGAGGATCAGTCCATGTTGTAAAGGGATCATGCGTGCTCCTCCGTTTTTCTTTTCGCGCGATCTTCAGGACGATTGCTTAACACTTCGCCCATGCGATCTTCACGGCCCACATGGAAGGCGACAACCAGCCCCGCCAGCAGCAGCATAGAGGCCAGCTCAACGGCCAGAACATAGGCCCCGAACAGGTCCTTACCTACCGCTTTCGCGCTAATCGGGGTACCGTCGATGCCCTGATCGTTAACGCCCATGATGGCGTAAATAATCACAGCCAGCAGTACCGCGGAGAGCAGCGCCGGGCCCATCCACACCTGCGGCGTGAGCCACTGGCGCTCGCGCTCGATTTCCGAGCCGCCGAGATTGAGCATCATCACCACGAACACGAACAGCACCATGATCGCGCCTGCGTAAACGATAATCTCCAGCGCACCGGCAAAGTAAGCGCCCAGCGAGAAGAAGACGCCCGAGATAGCCAGCAGCGAGATAATCAGGTACAGCAGCGCGTGCACCGGATTGGTATGGGTGATAACCCGCAGTGTCGTCAGGATGGCGACCAGGCCACAGATATAAAAAGCGAACTCCATTGCCCCTCTCCTTACGGTAACAGGCTCTTGACGTCGATAGGCTTAGCTTCGTTCTCTGCTTCGCCTTTATCTTTGCCGTCGATTGCCATACCTGCCATCCGGTAGAAGTTATATTCCGGGTATTTGCCCGGACCGGAGATCAGCAGATCCTCTTTCTCATACACCAGGTCCTGGCGCTTGTACTCGCCGAGTTCGAAATCCGGCGTCAGCTGGATTGCGGTAGTCGGGCAAGCCTCTTCACACAGACCGCAGAAGATGCAGCGCGAGAAGTTGATGCGGAAAAACTCCGGATACCAGCGGCCATCCTGCATCTCTGCTTTTTGCAGTGAAATACAGCCAACCGGACAGGCGACCGCGCACAGGTTACAGGCCACGCAGCGCTCTTCGCCGTCAGGATCGCGGGTCAGCACAATGCGACCGCGATAGCGCGGCGGCAGATATACCGGCTCTTCCGGATACATCCGGGTTTCGCGTTTCGCAAACGCGTGCAGGCCGATCATCCAGATACTACGCACCTGGGTGCCGAAGCCCACGAATAATTCTTTTAACGTCATGGTCTTTTCACCCCTTATTGCGCCTGCCAGAGAATGACGGCTGCGGTACCCAGAAGGTTAAGCAGCGTCAACGGCAGACACACTTTCCAGCCGAAGGACATTACCTGGTCATAACGCGGACGCGGCAATGCGGCACGAATCAAAATGAACATCATCATAAAGAACGCGGTTTTCAGCGCGAACCAGATAAACGGCGGTAAGAACGGACCGTGCCAGCCGCCGAAGAACAGCGTAACCATCAGGGCGGAAATGGTGACGATACCGATATACTCGCCCACAAAGAACAGACCGAACTTCATGCCGGAATATTCAATGTGGTAACCGTCAGCCAGTTCCTGCTCCGCTTCCGGCTGGTCAAACGGGTGACGGTGACACACCGCTACGCCCGCAATAGCAAAGGTGACAAAACCGAAGAACTGCGGAATGACGTTCCAGATGTCGGCCTGGTTATTGACGATGTCGGTCATATTGAATGAACCGGCCTGCGCCACCACGCCCATCAGGGAGAGACCAAGAAACACTTCGTAGCTCAGCGTCTGCGCGGATGCGCGCATCGCCCCCAGCAGCGAGTATTTGTTGTTGCTCGACCAACCGGCGAACAGCACCGCGTAGACCGCCAGACCCGCCATCATCAGGAAGAACAGCACCCCGATATTGAGGTCGGCCACGACCCAGGTGGGGCTGACCGGCACGATGGCGAAGGCCAGCAGCAGCGAGGTGAAGGCGATCATCGGCGCGAGGGTGAAAATCACGCGATCCGAGAAGCGCGGGATCCAATCCTCTTTGAAGAACATCTTGATCATGTCCGCCACCAGCTGGAGCGAGCCGCCCCAGCCTACGCGGTTCGGTCCGTAACGGTTCTGGAACAGACCCAGCAGACGGCGTTCGCCAAAGCTCATGAACGCGCCGCAGGAGACCACCACCAGCAGGATCACCACCGCTTTCAGAATGCTCAGCAGAATGTCGATAACATCCGGTGTTAACCAGCTCATGCTTGCGCCTCCTGCAGATTTTCAAGACGTGCCCCGGCGAGAACCGGCGCAATGCCCGGCAGCCCCATTGGCAGACCCACCTGCCCCGCCGTCAGCCCTTCGGAGAGCACCAGCGGCAGACTCAGGTTTTGCCCCTCGTAACTGAACGAAATATGCGCGCCCGCATTCACACCCAGTTTTGCCGCATCGGCTGGATTGAGAGTGATATAGGGCTGCGGCATACGTTGCTGGAACACCGGCGAACGCTGCGACAGTTCATCGCTACCGAACAGATGGTAATAAGGCGCGATACGCCATTTCCCCTCTTCCGCCATAAACCCTGACGGCACGGTAGTGAAGTAGTCCAGACCACTCGCCGAGGCCTCAATCAGACGCACGCCCGGATCGCCGTGACGCAGATGACCGCCCACCTCAGCCTGGAACTTGTTCCATGCCTGCGGGGAGTTCCAGCCCGGCGCCCAGGCGAACGGGATCTGAGAACGCGGCGCAGAAGGCTGGTTGTTCCCTTCCATCGAGAAGGCGAACATGGTGTCTTTATCCTGCGGCTGACGCGGCTCGTGCACGCTGATGTTGGCGCGCATCGCGGTGCGTCCGCTATAGCGGTGCGGCTCACGGGCCAGCTTCTGTCCGCGAATGCGGAAAGAGGCGTCCGGCGCAGCGTCACGAATGCCCGCCAGCTGCGGCAGTTTTTCCGCTACCGCGTCGATAACGTGGTCGAGCTGGGTCCAGTCGACCTCGCGGCTCTGCACGGTGCTGTGCAGCGAGTGCAGCCAGCGCCAGCTCTCCAGCATGATGGTTTTGCTGTCGTAATAAGCCGGGTCATAAACCTGGAAGAAACGCTGGGCGCGCCCTTCGTTGTTGATAACCGTCCCGTCGCTCTCGGCGAAGCTTGCCGCCGGAAGCACCAGGTGGGCATGCTCCATAATGGCGGTACGCTGATGGTCAATAACCAGCACCAGCGGCGCTCTGGAGAGCGCGGCATTAACGCGGGTGGCGGAGGCATGACGATGGAGATCGTTTTCCAACACCACGACGGCATCCGCCGCGCCGCTTTCCAGCTCGCTTAAGGCATCATCGAGCGAACCGCCGCCAATCAGCCCCAGACCGACGCTGTTTGCCGAACGGGCAATCATGGTAACGCCGACATCGGCACCACGGCCCTTCAGCGCTTTCGCCACGTTAGCCGCCGCCTGAATCATCTCCACGCTGCCGTTGTTGGTGCCGGAGATAATCAGCGGTTTTTTCGCACCGAGCAGCGCCTGGGTAATTACATCCACTTTGCCGCGCAGATCGTCGCTTAAGCCGTCGACCGCCGGGGCGGCTTCATCCAGCGCACTGGCGATAGCGAAGCCGAGGCGCGCCTGATCTTCAACCGGCGCGCGGTAGGTCCAGGCGGCGATATCATCAAGGCGGGTGCTGTCGACGTTAGTCACGAACAGCGGGTGTTTGGCGCGCTGGCCGATGTTAAGGATCGCCGCGATCTGCCAGTCGGCCACTTTCTGCGCCGCCGCCATTTCACGCGCTTTACCTTTCACCGCCTGGCGAACCGCCAGCGCAATGCGGGCGCCGGTCTGGGTAACGTCTTCACCCAGGATAAGCACCGCATCGTAAGATTCAATTTCGCGCAGCGCAGGGGTATGAATCCCCCCCTCGCGCAGCACTTTCAGCATCAGTTGCAGCCGCTCCTGCTCGCCCCGGGCAATACCGGTGTAGAAGTTTTCCGCCCCTACCAGCTCGCGCAGCGCGAAGTTGCTCTCCACGCTGGCGCGCGGTGAACCGATACCAATGACCTTCTTCGACTGGCGCAGAATATCCGCCGCCCCCTGCATCGCCTGCTCGGCGTTGAGGGTGATCAGATCGTCGCCGCGGCGTTGTACCGGCTGACGCGGGCGATCTTTCAGATTCACGTAACCGTAACCGAAGCGGCCCCGGTCGCAGAGGAAGTAGTGGTTAACGGTACCGTTATAGCGGTTTTCGATGCGCCTAAGCTCGCCGTAGCGCTCGCCGGGGCTGATGTTACAACCAATGGAACACTGCTGGCAGATGCTCGGCGCAAACTGCATATCCCATTTACGGTTGTAACGCTCGGAGTGGGTTTTGTCGGTAAATACCCCGGTCGGGCAGATCTCCACCAGGTTGCCGGAGAATTCGCTTTCCAGCACGCCGTCTTCCGGGCGACCGAAATAGACGTTATCGTGCGCGCCGTATACGCCCAGATCCTGACCATCCGCATAATCTTTGTAGTAACGTACGCAGCGGTAGCAGGCGATGCAGCGGTTCATTTCATGAGAGATGAACGGCCCCAGGTCCTGGTTGCGGTGGGTGCGCTTGGTAAAGCGGTAGCGACGGAAGCTGTGGCCGGTCATCACGGTCATATCCTGCAGATGGCAGTTACCGCCCTCTTCACAGACCGGACAATCGTGCGGGTGGTTGGTCATTAGCCACTCCACCACGCTTTCACGGAACTGTTTCGCCTCATCATCGTCGATAGAGATAAAGGTGCCGTCGGTCGCTGGCGTCATACAGGACATGACCAGCCGACCGCGCGTGTCTTCCGCGTTTTGATATTGCTTCACCGCACACTGGCGGCAAGCACCGACGCTCCCCAGCGCCGGGTGCCAGCAAAAATACGGAATATCAAGGCCGAGTGAGAGACATGCCTGCAGCAGGTTGTCCGCCCCGTTGACCTCGTATTCTTTGCCGTCTACATGAATCGTAGCCATTTGCGTGCTTCCAGTTGGCTCAGCCGAGACCGAGCGTTAATCAAAATTCGTTCCCCTCACCCCGGCCCTCTCCCCAAAGGGGCGAGGGAGTACACCGGACGGTCCCCTCTCTCCTTTGGGGAGAGGGTTAGGGTGAGGGGCAAAAATCACCAGCGCGTCTTAAGCAGGTTCGGCTGAATCCCATTAATCGCATGGGTGTTGCTGAACTGCTGCTTGATGCCTGCCTCGAATTCGTCGCGGAAATATTTAATCGCGCTCTGGAGCGGCTCAACCGCGCCCGGCGCATGCGCGCAGAAGGTTTTACCCGGCCCGAGGAATCGACACAGTTGCTCAAGTGTCTCGATATCGCCCGGCTGGCCTTCGCCACGTTCAATGGCGCGCAGGATCTTCACGCTCCACGGCAGGCCGTCACGGCAGGGGGTACACCAGCCGCAGGACTCACGGGCAAAGAACTCTTCCAGGTTACGCACCAGCGACACCATGTTGATCTCGTGGTCAACGGCCATCGCCAGCGAGGTGCCCAGACGGCTGCCCGCTTTACCGATGCTTTCAAACTCCATCGGCAGGTCGAGGTGCGCTTCCGTCAGGAAGTCGGTTCCCGCGCCGCCCGGCTGCCAGGCTTTGAATTTCAGCCCGTCACGCATGCCGCCCGCATAATCTTCAAGAATCTCACGGGCGGTGGTGCCGAACGGCAGTTCCCAGACGCCAGGGTTCTTGACGCGGCCGGAGAAGCCCATCAGCTTGGTGCCCGCATCTTTACTGGCAGAGATGCCCTGGTACCACGCCACGCCGTTAGCCAGAATCGCCGGTACGTTGCACAGGGTTTCGACGTTGTTAACGCAGGTCGGTTTACCCCACACGCCGGAGCTTGCCGGGAACGGCGGCTTGGAGCGCGGGTTCGCGCGGCGGCCTTCCAGGGAGTTAATCAGCGCCGTCTCTTCGCCGCAGATATAACGCCCTGCCCCGGTATGGACAAAGAGTTCGAAATCGAAGCCGCTGCCCATAATGTTTTTACCAAGCAGCCCCGCTTCGGTCGCTTCGGCAATCGCACGACGCAGGTTTTGCGCCGCCTCAATGTATTCGCCGCGCAGGAAGATGTAACCGCGGTACGCTTTCAGGGCGAAGGCGGAGATCAGCATGCCTTCTACCAGCAGGTGCGGCAGCTGTTCCATCAGCAGACGGTCTTTGTAGGTGCCCGGCTCCATCTCATCGGCGTTACACAGCAGGTAGCGGATGTTCATGGATTCATCTTTCGGCATCAGGCTCCATTTCAGGCCCGTCGAGAAGCCCGCGCCGCCGCGCCCTTTCAGGCCTGCGTCTTTGACCGCGTTGACGATCTCATCCGGCGCCATGCCGGAGAGCGCTTTACGCGCCCCTTCATAACCGTTTTTACTGCGATATTCATCCAGCCAGACCGGCTGCTTATCGTCGCGCAGACGCCAGGTCAGCGGATGCGTCTCGGCAGTACGAATTACCGTTTTCATTTGTACTGCTCCAGCAGGTCAGGAATGGCTTCCGGCGTCAGATAACTGTGAGTATCCTCATCAATCATCATGGTCGGCCCCTTGTCGCAGTTGCCCAGGCAGCAGGTCGGCAGCAGGGTAAAGCGACCATCAAACGTGGTCTGGCCCGGCTTGATATTGAGCTTTTTCTCAATGGCCGCCTGGATACCCTGATAGCCGGTAATATGGCAAACCACGCTGTCGCAGTAGCGGATCACGTGGCGGCCAACCGGCTGGCGGAAGATCTGGCTATAGAACGTCGCCACGCCTTCCACGTCGCTCGCCGGGATGCCCAGCACGTCGGCGATGGCGTAAATCGCCCCGTCCGGCACCCAGCCACGCTGTTTCTGTACGATCTTCAGCGCTTCAATGGACGCCGCACGCGGGTCTTCGTAGTGGTGCTTCTCGTGCTCAATGGCGGCACGTTCTGCTTCACTCAGCTCAAAAGCCTCGGTTTGTGGTTGTTGATTCTCGTGCATAATTAGCGGTCCACATCTGACATAACAAAATCGATACTACCCAGATAGACGATCAGGTCGGAGACCAGGCTGCCGCGGATCGCCGACGGGATCTGCTGCAGATGCGGGAAGCTTGGCGTCCGCACGCGGGTGCGGTAGCTCATGGTGCTGCCATCGCTGGTCAGGTAGTAACTGTTGATCCCCTTGGTCGCCTCAATCATCTGGAAGGATTCGTTGGCCGGCATTACCGGGCCCCAGGAAACCTGCAGGAAGTGGGTAATCAGGGTTTCGATATGTTGCAGCGTGCGCTCTTTCGGCGGCGGCGTGGTCAGCGGATGGTCCGCCTTGAACGGGCCTTCCGGCATGTTGTTCAGGCACTGCTCAAGAATACGCAGGCTCTGACGCAGCTCTTCCACTTTCAGCATCACGCGGGTGTAGCAGTCGGAGATGCCGCCGCCCACCGGAATTTCAAAATCAAAATTTTCGTAGCCAGAGTACGGGCGCGCTTTACGCACGTCGAAATCGATACCCGTCGCGCGCAGGCCTGCGCCGGTGGTGCCCCACTCCAGCGCCTCTTTCGCGCCGTAGGCGGCAACGCCCTGCGCACGCCCTTTCAGAATGGTGTTGCGCAGCGCCGCCTTCTCGTAAGAGGCCAGACGCTTCGGCATCCAGTCAAGGAACTCACGCAGCAGGCGATCCCAGCCGCGCGGCAGATCGTGCGCCACGCCGCCGATGCGGAACCACGCCGGGTGCATACGGAAACCGGTAATCGCTTCCACCAGGTCGTAGATTTTCTGACGGTCGGTAAAGGCGAAGAACACCGGCGTCATCGCGCCGACGTCCTGAATAAAGGTCGAGATATAGAGCAGATGGCTGTTAATACGGAACAGCTCGGAGAGCATCACGCGAATCACGTTCACGCGATCCGGCACGGTGATCCCCGCCAGCTTCTCTACCGCCAGCACATACGGCATTTCGTTAACGCAGCCGCCGAGGTACTCGATACGGTCGGTATAAGGAATGTAGCTGTGCCAGGACTGGCGTTCGCCCATTTTCTCCGCGCCGCGATGGTGGTAACCGATATCCGGCACGCAGTCGACAATCTCTTCGCCGTCAAGCTGCAGGATGATACGGAACGCGCCGTGGGCGGAGGGGTGGTTCGGGCCGAGGTTGAGGAACATAAAGTCCTCGTTTTCGGTGCCGCGCTTCATGCCCCAGTCTTCCGGCTTGAAGGTCAGCGCTTCCATCTCCAGATCCTGTTTGGCTTTGGTCAGCTCAAACGGGTCGAATTCGGTGGCGCGCGCCGGGTAATCTTTACGCAGCGGGTGGCCGGTCCAGGTCTGCGGCATCATGATGCGCGTCAGGTGCGGATGGCCGTCAAACGTGATGCCAAACATCTCCCAGGTTTCACGCTCATACCAGTTGGCGTTAGGGAAAAGTTTGGTGAAGGTCGGCACGTGCAGATCGTTTTCAGACAGCGCCACCTTGAGCATGATATCGCTGTTGCGGTCTATTGAGAGCAGGTGGTAGAAAACGGAAAAATCCGCCGCGGGTAAGCCGTGGCGGTGCGTACGCAGACGTTCGTCCATGCCGTGCAGGTCGTACAGCATGACGTAAGGTTTCGGCAGTTTCTTTAAGAAATCGCCAACGGCAAGTAACTGTTCGCGCTTCACCCAAACAACAGGCACCCCGGTGCGGGTCGCCTGAATGGTAAAGGCATCCGGCCCAAAACGGTTGCGCAGTTCGCCAATGACCGGATCATCCTGGTGATCCCGGGTCTGCCATAAGGCGTCTTGCGCAGTTAAGTCAGTCATATTGTTCACCATTGCAAAAGTTCCGTGGTGACTGTCAGGTCCGGCTTCGCGTTAGTTAATTTTTAAAATGCGAAGTATCCGCCGCGACCCGCAGGCGCAAATTAAATCTCGTCAGGTGTACGCAGGTTGGTTACTGCAATACGTTCGCCGCGTTTACGCTCGCGTTCCGACTGCATATTGGCGCGATACACGCCCTGATCGCCAACCACCCAGGAGAGCGGACGACGCTCCTTACCAATGGAGTCCTGCAGCAGCATCAGCGCCTGCATATAGGCCTCAGGACGCGGCGGACAGCCGGGAATGTACACATCGACCGGTATGAATTTATCGACGCCCTGCACCACCGAATAGATGTCGTACATGCCGCCTGAATTGGCGCACGCGCCCATGGAAATCACCCATTTCGGCTCCAGCATCTGGTCATACAGACGTTGAATAACCGGCGCCATCTTGGTGAACGGCGTGCCCGCGATAACCATCAGGTCGGCCTGACGCGGTGAAGCACGTAATACTTCCGCCCCGAAACGCGCAACGTCATGCACCGCAGTGAATGACGTTACCATCTCAACGTAGCAGCAGGAGAGGCCAAAGTTATAGGGCCAGATTGAGTTTTTACGGCCCCAGTTAACCAGGTCATGGAGTTTGCCCATGAACACCGTCTTGTTAACTTCCTGCTCCAGAGGGTCGGTTACGATCTCCTGTTTTTGCAGGGGGTAACGGTCGTTCTCACCGTTGGGATCTATGCGGGTGAGCGTATAATCCATCTTATTGCCTCGCGATTAGCGTTGACGATTAGTGTAGCTGTCGGTCTCGGGGTTGAGTCGCTCGCGGCGTGAACGCTCAGGCGTCCAGTCCAGCGCGCCGATTCGTACCAGGTAAACAAGACCCGCCAGCAGCACTAAAATGAAAATTGCGGCTTCAACAAAGCCAACCCAGCCGCTTTCGCGAATTGAGGTAGACCATGCGAACAAATAGAGCGCTTCGACGTCGAAGATGACGAAGAACATCGCCACCAGGTAGAACTTGGCGGAGAGCCGAAGACGCGCGGTGCCCACAGAATCAATACCGGATTCAAAGGGGACGTTTTTATGTCTCGCCCGCGCCCGGCCGCCAAGGTAACGGCCACCGATGAGCATCAGGCAGCACAAGCCGATAGCGACAATAAGAAAGATAGCGAATGCCCAGTGATGAGCGATGATTTCAGTGGATGTTGACATACGCATTGCTTAACTCAAAAGGTAGCGCTGACTTCCCTGCTCTTACCGGCAGATGGCGCCACATCGATTCATGGGGAGGAATAAAACCACACGTTAAGTATGAATTTGACAAAGTCGGTCAAACGATGTGGGTTTTTACTCCTTTCTATAACCTTTTGTCAACTTTAACAAAAGTTTCCTCACATTAGTTTACATTGACTTTAATTCATTAACATTAAATGCCGTTTTCTTTTACGATAAAGAACATGCCCATAACCGTGCTGGGTGTTGAATCGAGTCCGTTGTGAGTTTTAACACCTGTTACCCTCTTATTTTGACAGGATTTTACCTGGATTCCTCCCCCTCTCCCGGAGTATTTTCTTGATCTGAGACACGCTTTTGTTAATTCATCACTAAAAACAGCAACAAAAAGCGCAGTTTTTTAACATGAAGTGTTATTACCAAAAACTATAGATCATGTGCGGGATTATTACCCGACATCTTTATAACTATTTGATTTTTATGCAGATGGAAGAAAGAGAATCATTCATCACGATTATTTTGTGCAAAAAATAAACCGGTGACAGCATTTTTGCCATCAACGGTCTATTTTCCTAATTACATTTTGTTACCAGATTTCAGGCGGCCGTTTAGCCAAAATTATCTTCTACCAGCGCGGAATCCCCTCCCCCTTCCGGAGTATCGTCACCGTAGTGTCGGGGGTGCTGATAGTCGCTCATGGCATCAAAAACCAGCTGCGCCAGTTCGTTGCGGCTGATCGGGTTGCGGCAGAGCAGGTATTCGGTATCGGGCAGCAGGGGCAACCCTTCCGAACGGCCCAACACCCGCAAGTCCTGGCTCATCATCTCAACGGGACGGGCGGTGATACCAATACCCGCTTTCACCGCTGCCTTTACTGCCGCCAGGGATGAGGCGACATAGGCGATGCGCCAGGAGATGCCCGCCGCATGAAGCGCGCTGAGCACCATATCGCGGTAGGGGCCAGGCTCGTTGACCAGCACCAGCGGCACCGCCTCCCCTTTTTGCAGACTGAAATCAGCGGCACAGTACCAGTGCGTCGGCGAGGTACGCAGCGTCAGACAGGTGTAGTTTTCCGGCCGCCAGGTGGTGAGGAAAAGATCCATATCCTCTTCCCCTGCTCCCTGCTGGTTGAACGGGCTCCGCTTTACGCGGATGTCCATCGCCAGTTTCGGGTAGATGGCGCTGATCTGGCTAAGAAGAAAAGGCAGTATGGTATCGGCGGATTCATCAGACGCGCCGAGAGTAAGGGTTCCTTCAACGCTGCTAAACATCAGCGAAGTGCAGGCTTCATCGTTAAAACGCAGAATTTTTCTCGCGTAGCCAAGAAGCTGGATGCCGTGTTCCGTCAATAGCTTATTGCGGCCATGGCGGGCAAAAAGCTCTTTGCCGACTAATTGCTCCAGCCTCTGCATCTGCTGGCTGACGGCAGATTGGGTACGACAAACTGCGGCAGCCGCAGCGGCGAAAGTATTTAAATCAGCGACCGCAACGAAGGTTCTCAGCAGATCGAGGTCGAGATTCAGTATCGGACGATTTGCATTTATCATAATTTTTCACTTACGGGTCTCCCTGTGGGAACAACCCGGGTTTATGCTGTGCGCGTAAGTTTTAAACAATTCCCTTTTTATGTGCTCCCGGCAGGACGAGACAGGTCAGCCTGCCGTAAAAGCCCGTTGTTTATAGATTACGTAGCAAATGAGAACGGATCGCCCCACGTTATTTGATCTGTTCTCATTTCCGCCGAATATATAAACCACATGAATAGTTGTTAATCCTTTTAAAGAAAAACCGTTTTTTTGCAACATACCCGATAGTGCCCTGGAGGTATGTCAGATACAACATATTCAGAAAGTTAAGCGGTTATAAAAACCTTTTAAAACAATAAATTAATAATAAAACGAGTATCCACAGAGAACTGACACATATCTCCCCTCTCATTTCCGATCATCATTTTAACCTAAAAGCTTTATATTTATAAGCATTATTACGCTTCCCCCATTGTCGTGAAAAACCCAGGAAAAAGTCTGAATAAATATAGTTAATGTCTCATTTTCTTCCGCTAAATATTAATAGCCTGGAATAATAAATACCCGACTGATTAAATTTACTTAACATTGGCTTCACATCAAGCGTATCACTATTCCCGAATTCTGCCGTTAACAACGGTCTGTGACGGCTGATTTTTTTAAGCAAAAACGACTATCACTTATTGCCATACCAGCGTAATAAACCAGAAAATAACAATTTACCGGAAGTACATAAAGTCTTAATAGCGTAAAGCAGAGTAAAAAATGTTAAGAGTGATGGGGTTAAGGCAAAATCTTGTTCTGCCAACCCTTCAAAACCGACCGCTGGGGGAGTACATTGTTCGGTGCTGACTTCCACGGCAGGGAGTGGCACTCACAGATAAAAGGTCAAGATTCATGTCCGCCATAGAAAAATCCAGCAAATTAGACAACGTCTGTTATGACATCCGTGGGCCGGTTCTTAAAGAGGCGAAACGCCTGGAAGAAGAAGGCAATAAAGTTTTAAAGCTCAATATTGGCAACCCCGCCCCCTTCGGTTTTGACGCGCCCGACGAGATCCTGGTCGACGTGATTCGCAATCTGCCCACCGCGCAGGGCTATTGCGATTCAAAAGGACTCTATTCCGCGCGTAAAGCCATCATGCAGCATTACCAGGCACGCGGTATGCGCGACGTTACCGTTGAAGATATCTATATCGGCAACGGCGTCTCTGAACTCATTGTTCAGTCGATGCAGGCGCTGCTGAACAGCGGCGATGAAATGCTGGTGCCCGCGCCAGACTACCCGTTATGGACGGCGGCGGTCTCTTTGTCGAGCGGCAAGGCTGTACACTACTTATGTGATGAATCTTCCGGCTGGTTCCCGGACCTGGACGATATTCGCGCGAAAATTACCCCGCGCACGCGCGGTATCGTCATCATTAACCCGAATAACCCCACCGGCGCGGTCTACTCAAAAGAGCTGCTGCTGGAGATCGTCGAGATCGCCCGTCAGCATAATCTGATCATTTTCGCCGACGAAATTTACGACAAAATTCTTTATGATGCGGCCCAGCATCACTCCATTGCCGCGCTGGCTCCCGATCTGTTCACCATCACCTTTAATGGCCTGTCGAAAACCTATCGCGTCGCGGGTTTCCGTCAGGGCTGGATGATATTAAGCGGGCCGAAAAAACACGCCAAAGGCTATATCGAAGGGCTGGAAATGCTGGCCTCAATGCGCCTTTGCGCTAACGTCCCCGCTCAGCATGCGATCCAGACGGCGATTGGCGGCTACCAGAGCATCAGTGAGTTTATCGCGCCCGGCGGTCGTCTGTATGAGCAGCGCAACCGCGCCTGGGAGCTACTCAACGAGATCCCTGGGGTCTCCTGCGTGAAGCCGCAGGGCGCGCTCTACATGTTCCCGAAAATCGACGCGAAGCGCTTTAATATTCACGATGACCAGAAAATGGTGCTGGATTTCCTGTTACAGGAAAAAGTACTGCTGGTTCAGGGCACCGCCTTTAACTGGCCGTGGCCCGATCATGTCCGTATCGTGACGCTGCCGCGCATTGATGACCTGGATATGGCGATTACCCGTTTTGGCCGTTTCCTGTCCGGCTATCATCAGTAAACGCTTCGGGGGAGGATTTGCATCTTCCCCCCACTCTGCGCACAATGGTTTATCGTCGCAGTTACAGACAAGGTTAACCATGAGTCAAAGCCACTTCTTCGCTCACCTCTCCCGCCTCAAATTAATCAACCGCTGGCCGCTGATGCGCAACGTGCGCACGGAAAATGTGTCGGAACATAGCCTGCAGGTGGCGATGGTTGCCCATGCGCTGGCGGCCATTAAAAACCGCAAATTCGGCGGCGAACTCAACGCTGAGCGGATTGCGCTTCTGGCGATGTATCACGACGCTTCCGAGGTGCTGACCGGCGATTTACCGACGCCGGTAAAATATTTCAACTCGCAGATTGCTCAGGAATATAAGGCCATCGAGAAAATCGCCCAGCAGAAACTGGTGGAGATGGTGCCGGACGAGCTGCGCGATATCTTCGCGCCGTTGATTGATGAGCATCACTATAGTGATGAAGAAAAATCCATCGTCAAACAGGCGGATGCGCTGTGTGCCTACCTGAAATGCCTGGAAGAGCTGTCGGCGGGCAATAATGAGTTTCTGCTGGCGAAAAGCCGCCTGGAAAAAACCCTTGAAGCCCGCCGTAGCCCGGAGATGGACTATTTTATGGCGGTGTTTGTCCCCAGCTTCCATCTATCACTGGATGAAATAAGCCAGGATTCTCCCCTCTGATTATCTCT
>NZ_HE578945.1:264411-310550 GCF_000321045.1 Phytobacter massiliensis JC163 | reverse complement strand
CCTCTGATTATCTCTGCTGTCGATAGCCCGGATGCGCGTACGCTTATCCGGGCTACCTGAGATTCCCTTAAAAGGGAAAGAGCATGGGGATTAGCAGCACGCACACCACCATGACCAGCACGGTAAACGGCACGCCAACCTTCACGAAATCGCTAAAGGTATAGTTCCCCGGCCCTAATACCAGGGTGTTTACCGGCGAAGAGACCGGTGTCATAAAGGCTGCGGAAGCCGCCATTGCTACGACCATGGCAAAGGGGTATGGCGACACGCCCATTGTTTTCGCCGTCGCCAGCGCAATAGGCGCCATCAGTACCGCCGTCGCGGTATTGGAAATAAACAGGCCGATGGTCGCGCAGAGGACAAACAGGCAGACCAGCATCATGTAAGGCCCGTAGCCGCCGCCAAGCTCCATCAGCCCTTTCACCACCAGATCGACGCCGCCGGTTTTTTGCAGCGCCAGCGCAAAGGGCATCATCCCGACAATCAGAATGATGCTTGGCCAGTGAATGGCTTTGTAGGCGCTTTCGGCGTCCACGCAGCGAAACTTCGCCATTAGCAGACAGGCGATGATGGCGGCGACGGGGTTTGGGATCTCATCGGTAAGCATCAGCGCGACCATCAACACCAGGCAGAAGACCGCATGGGGCGCCTGGCTATGGGCGGGCGATGCCGCGCTCTCTTCAATGGGCATATTGAGCACCAGAAACTCCCGCCCCTTCTGGCCAAGCTGGCTTATCAGCTTCCAGTTCCCTACCACCAGCAGAATATCGCCAAGCTGGAGCGGCTCGTCGACCACCACCCCCGACATGGCTTCGCCGTCGCGTTTTAAGCCCACGACATTCAGCCCGTAACGGCTGCGAAAACCAATTTCACGCACGGTTTTGCCCAGCAGTTCCGTTTCCGGGATCGGCGACACCTCGGCCATGCCGACATCCAGCGCCTGGTCGGAAAAGTACTCGCCGCGCAGAATCATCGGCTCCAGCAGCTGTTCCGCGCAGAACTCGCGCAGATCGACATCCGCCGCGGACATATCAATCAGCAGCACATCCCGGGCGCGGAACTCAGAAACCCCGTTAACATTCACGATCACGCGGCGAAAGCGACGCCAGCGCTCCACGCCGATAACATTCGCGCCGTAGCGTTCACGCAGCTTGAGATCGTCAAGCCGCTGGCCTATCAGCGGCGAGCCGGGGCGAATAGCCAGCCGACGGGCGCGGCCGGTGAGGCGATACTCTTTAATCAGATCGCGAAAGGTGCGCCGCTTCCAGCCGTCGCGCGGGTCGAGCGCTTTCTCGCCCCTGAACATAAAGCGCATCAGCAGCATATAGACAATGCCCATCAGCAGGATCACCACCCCGAGCGGCGTGACGCTAAAAAAGCCGAACCCGGCAAGCCCTTCGCGCAGCAGCTCACTGTTGACCACCATGTTGGGAGGCGTGGCCACCAGCGTCATCATGCCGCTGATCAGACCGGCGAAACTGAGGGGCATCATCAGGCGAGAGGGAGAGATCTGCATGCGCATGGAGACGCTAAGCACGACGGGAATAAAGATAGCAACGACGCCGGTGGAGCTCATAAACGCCCCCAGGCTTGCCACGGTGAGCATCAGCAGGACCAGCATTTTTATTTCGCTGCTGCCCGCCATTTTTACCAGCCACGCGCCCATGCTGGTCGCCACGCCGGTACGCACCAGCCCGTCGCCGATAATAAACAGGGCGGCAATCAGCACCACGTTAGGATCGCTAAAGCCCGCCAGCGCCTCCGACAGGCTTAGCGTGCCGCTGAGCACAAAAGCGACGATGACGAGCAACGCCACGGCGTCCATACGGACTTTACCCGTCGCAAACAGAACCACGGCTATCGCCAGCAGGCATAACACCCAGATAAGCTCACCGTTCACAACTTTTCCTTGTTTGATAAATGATGGCCGATCTTGCCATAAAAAAACCCCGCCGGAGCGGGGCTAAATCATGTGTTCACGCTTTTCTGTGGATCACAGCATCGCCGTTGGGGCTTTTTTCAACGCTTATCTCATCAAGGCGTGAGAGGACAAAATCCACTTCATCGAGCCGGGGCGCGTCAGCGGGCACATTAACCGCGATGACATGGCAACCGGCGGCCAGCCCGGAGAGCACCCCCGCCGCGGCATCTTCAACCACCACGCACGCCTCAGGCGCCAGACCCAGCAGCTTCGCCCCCAGCAGGTAGGCGTCGGGCTCGGGTTTGCCGCGCTGCACCTGCTCAGCGGTGACAAACACTTCCGGAGAAGGCAGCCCCGCCGCGCGATGGCGGGCATGCGCCACCGGAATTGAGCCCGAGGTGACAATGGCCCAGGGGATGTTGAGCGCGTTGAGGTGGTTCAGCAGTTCGACAGCGCCCGGGAGCGCCTCAACGCCGTCGGTGTCCGTTGCTTCGATCTGTTCCAGGCGGGTAAACTCCGCCGCAATTTCCGCCTCAGAGCTGCCGGCCATAAAGTGGCGCAGCGAGGTGATAGCCTGTTTACCGTGGATAAAATTCAGCACGTCATCATGGGAGATGCCGAAGCGATCGGCCCAGCTACACCAGGAGCGCTCAACCACCGGCAGAGAGTTCACCAGGGTACCGTCAAGATCAAATAAGAAACCTTTGCACTGCACGCGAGGCTCCTTACGCATTGATGATCTGGTTGATTTCGTTGGCGCTGAGATGGTACTGGCGCGGGCATGAATGCCAGACGTTCAGCATACGCTGATACTTGTCCCACATCGGGGTCTGGGCATTAAAACCATGGGTGCCCGCGTCGAAATGGGTATAACGCCCTTCGGTGTTGACCATAAAGCGTACATAGCCCAGATAGCGCGCTTCAGTCGCGGCGTCAAAACCGAGGAAGGTCACCCGGCGCTCATCAATAGCCTGTGCATCTTTGAGGTTGGCCCAGGAGACATGAAGCGCATGGTACATCTCCATAATGTCGATGACGGTGCGGCAGGTTTCCTCTTTCAGCTCGCCGAATTCGCGGTCCAGTTCGCGCATTTGCAGACCATAGCCGCGCTCCACAATCGTCTGCAGCCGACGATAACGCTCCGCATTTTCCGGGTCCATCATGGTCATCATCTTGTACTGATTCGACAAAATCAGTCGTTGGGCATTGGTCATATCCATCATTCAGCTCCTGTGGCACGTCGGTGCAATAAAAAGAGGCACATAATTTATGTGCCTTCTTTTATATGCGTATTCGAGGGGCAATTACAAATCATCAAGGAAAGTTTTATCGAGTTGTTTGAAGGCGCGCTTAAGCGTGTCAGCCAGCGCCTGGTAATCCGGCTTGCCCTCTACGGGTGCCAGCGCCTGCCCTGCCTCCTGAAGTTTGCCGCGAACTTCATAAAACCAGTGAAGTATCGACGGCGGCAGCGGCGTGACCGAGCGTTTCCCCAGCCACCACAAGCCTTGCAGCGGCAGGCTCAGGGCAAACAGGGCGGTGGCGACCGCCGGGCCAAGCTGCCCGCCTAACGCCACCTGCCAGCAGAGGGTGAAGGCGGCCACGGGCGGCATAAAACGGATCGCATAGCGCGTGGCGCGAATAGTGCGGTTTTCAATAAACAGCGGAGCGAGGCGTTTTTCCATGGGCCAGGTGTTGGCGTAATGTTGCCCCCGGCGAAATAATCCAAAGAAACCTACGGGGCTTTTTTCGGGAGTGGACATGGGCTTACCTCAACTTCACATATAAAAATTAAAATAATTGTGCAAAACAACAACTGGACCTGGCAACGTTAAAATTTTTTGTCAAACCCACACGGTATCGGGTATCCTGTGCCTGCCTTAACAGGCCGTAGACGAAATCTGAACGCTCGTCAACTTTACAGCCCATTATGCCACTGACGGAAATTTGAGCAAAATGGCGTAAAATCTTATGTATTCTTTTCATGATGCCAGAAAATTGCGCTGGCATGATGTTAATCATAAATGTCAGCGTCATCATGCGTTACGCTCAACGACTCACTGACGTTTTTTTAGCCACGTATCAATAATAGGTACTTCCATGTCGAGTAAGTTAGTACTGGTTCTGAACTGCGGTAGCTCCTCACTGAAATTTGCCATCATCGATGCCGTAAACGGTGAAGAGTACCTCTCTGGTTTAGCCGAATGTTTCCATCTTCCCGAAGCACGCATCAAATGGAAAATGGACGGTGGTAAACAAGAAGCGGCTTTAGGTGCAGGCGCCGCTCACAGTGAAGCACTGAACTTTATCGTTAACACTATTCTGGCACAAAAACCAGAACTCTCCGCACAACTCACGGCGATCGGTCACCGTATCGTCCACGGCGGCGAAAAATACACCAGCTCCGTTGTTATCGACGAGTCCGTTATTCAGGGCATTAAAGATGCAGCCCCGTTTGCGCCGCTGCACAACCCTGCTCACCTGATCGGTATCGCAGAAGCGCTGAAATCCTTCCCGAATCTGAAAGACAAGAACGTCGCCGTGTTCGACACCGCGTTCCATCAGACCATGCCGGAAGAATCTTACCTCTATGCCCTGCCGTATAAACTGTACAAAGAACATGGCGTACGTCGCTACGGCGCGCACGGCACCAGCCACTTCTATGTCACTCAGGAAGCGGCGAAAGTTCTGAACAAACCGGTTGAAGAGCTGAACATCATTACCTGCCATCTGGGTAACGGCGGTTCTGTTTCCGCTATCCGCAACGGTAAATGCGTTGACACCTCTATGGGTCTGACCCCGCTGGAAGGTCTGGTCATGGGCACCCGTTCTGGCGATATCGACCCGGCCATCATTTTCCATCTGCACGACACGCTGGGCATGAGCGTTGAGTCTATCAACAAATTGCTGACCAAAGAGTCTGGTCTGCTGGGCCTGACCGAAGTCACCAGCGACTGCCGTTATGTAGAAGATAACTACAAAGACAAAGAAGACGCCAAACGCGCGATGGACGTTTACTGCCACCGTCTGGCGAAATACATCGGCTCTTACACTGCGCTGATGGAAGGCCGTCTGGATGCGGTTATCTTCACCGGCGGTATCGGCGAAAACGCCGCGATGGTGCGCGAGCTCTCCCTGGGCAAACTGGGCGTGCTGGGCTTCGAAGTTGATCACGAACGTAACCTGGCCGCCCGTTTCGGCAATTCAGGTTTCATCAACAAAGAAGGCACCCGTCCGGCTATCGTTATCCCAACTAACGAAGAGCTGGTCATCGCACAAGACGCGAGCCGTCTGACCGCCTGATAACACACCGCCAGCCTAGCTGGCGGTGCTGTTTTGTCACTCGCCAAACAAAGAGGATAAACCGTGTCCCGTATTATTATGCTGATCCCTACCGGAACCAGCGTCGGCCTGACCAGCGTCAGCCTCGGCGTGATCCGCGCTATGGAACGCAAAGGCGTTCGTCTGAGCGTCTTTAAACCTATCGCCCAGCCGCGCGCTGGCGGCGATGCGCCTGACCAGACCACCACCATCGTGCGCGCCAATTCCGGCCTGCCTGCGGCAGAACCGTTGAAGATGAGCCACGTTGAGTCGCTGCTCTCCAGCAACCAGAAAGACGTGCTGATGGAAGAGATCATCGCGCGCTATCACGAAAACAGCAAAGATGCTGAGGTCGTGCTGGTTGAAGGTCTGGTGCCGACCCGTAAACATCAGTTTGCACAGTCCCTGAACTTCGAAATCGCGAAAACGCTGAATGCGGAAATCGTGTTTGTGATGTCTCAGGGCACCGATACGCCGGAACAGCTGAAAGAGCGTATCGAACTGACCCGCAGCAGCTTCGGCGGCGCGAAAAACAGCAACGTCACCGGTGTTATCGTCAACAAGCTGAACGCCCCGGTAGATGAGCAGGGTCGTACTCGCCCTGACCTGTCTGAAATTTTCGATGACTCCACCAAAGCGAAAGTTATCCATGTCGATCCGGCGCAGCTGCAAGCCACCAGCCCGCTGCCTGTTCTGGGCGCGGTGCCGTGGAGCTTCGACCTGATCGCCACCCGCGCGATCGATATGGCGCGCCACCTGAACGCCACCGTTATCAACGAAGGCGATATCAACACCCGCCGCGTGAAATCAGTGACCTTCTGCGCGCGCAGCATTCCGCATATGCTGGAGCACTTCCGTGCCGGTTCTCTGCTGGTGACCTCCGCTGACCGTCCTGACGTACTGGTAGCCGCCTGCCTGGCCGCCATGAACGGTGTAGAGATCGGCGCTATCCTGCTGACCGGCGGCTATGAAATGGACGCCCGCGTCAGCAAGCTGTGCGAACGCGCGTTCGCCACCGGCCTGCCGGTGTTCATGGTCAACACCAACACCTGGCAGACCTCGCTGAGCCTGCAGAGCTTCAACCTGGAAGTGCCGGTTGACGACCACGAGCGTATCGAGAAAGTTCAGGAATATGTCGCAAGCTACATCAATGCTGACTGGATTGAGTCGCTGACCGCGACCTCCGAGCGCAGCCGTCGTCTCTCTCCGCCAGCGTTCCGTTACCAGCTGACCGAGCTGGCGCGCAAAGCGGGCAAACGCGTTGTGCTGCCGGAAGGCGACGAACCGCGTACCGTGAAAGCGGCCGCTATCTGTGCTCAACGTGGCATCGCCACCTGTGTGCTGCTGGGTAACCCGGATGAGATCAACCGCGTTGCCGCGGCGCAAGGCGTTGAGCTGGGCGCGGGTATCGAAATCGTTGACCCGGAAGTAGTACGCGAAAGCTATGTTGCGCGTCTGGTTGAACTGCGTAAAAACAAAGGCATGACCGAAGCCGTTGCCCGTGAGCAGCTGGAAGACAACGTCGTGCTGGGTACGCTGATGCTGGAGCAGGACGAAGTTGACGGTCTGGTTTCCGGTGCGGTTCACACCACCGCGAACACCATCCGTCCGCCGCTGCAGCTGATCAAAACTGCGCCGGGCAGCTCGCTGGTCTCCTCGGTGTTCTTCATGCTGCTGCCTGAACAGGTTTACGTTTACGGCGACTGCGCGATCAACCCGGATCCGACCGCTGAACAGCTGGCTGAAATCGCTATCCAGTCTGCGGATTCCGCTATCGCCTTCGGTATCGAACCGCGCGTAGCAATGCTCTCCTACTCCACCGGGACTTCCGGCGCGGGTAGCGACGTTGAGAAAGTGCGTGAAGCAACCCAGCTGGCACAGCAGAAACGCCCGGATCTGGTCATCGATGGCCCGCTGCAGTATGACGCCGCCGTTATGGCTGACGTGGCGAAATCCAAAGCGCCGAACTCGCCGGTTGCTGGCCGCGCCACCGTGTTCATCTTCCCGGATCTGAACACCGGTAACACCACGTACAAAGCGGTGCAGCGTTCTGCCGACCTGATCTCCATCGGGCCGATGCTGCAGGGCATGCGCAAGCCGGTTAACGACCTGTCCCGCGGCGCGCTGGTTGACGATATCGTCTACACCATCGCACTGACTGCGATTCAGGCCACCCAGCAGTAATTGCTGGCTGCCGTTTTTTCCCGGATGCGGCTTTGCCTTATCCGGGCTACCGAACCGCAGCACCCGGTTTTGACCTGACCGCTTAAAAGCCCCTGACGGGGCTTTTTTATTCGCTGAGTGAAAACACCTTTCCACGCGGCACAAAAGGCAGCCGGTGCCCCTGCGGCAACAGCCACGCGTGTTCCATAGCCACAGTGACATGCTCCTCACAGAAACCGTCGGTAATCACCAGCACCGGCCCACCACGCGGAAAATCGCCGCGCAGCGCCAGCGCATTCAGCAGCTCAACGCCAGGTTGTAACACCGTTCCGCCCCGGCCTTGTAATGTAAAATGGTGAACCAGATCTTCAGGCCGCACCCATCCGCGATCGTAGGCGCGAGCATCGCAGCAGATAAAACGTACAGCAAAAACATCGCGCGAAAGCGCGTAGCTGGCAATCGCGCCCAGCGCTTTCCCCAGCAGTTTCGGGTCCATGGAGCCAGACGTATCCAGCACGACGCCAAAGACCCGTGAACATAGCTCCTCATCGCTCGGCTTTTTTTATCGCCGCCCGGGGAATATCGGGCGTCGCACTCTGTCGCCGCGACGGGCGGGCATAAGATCGATGCCGTTCCGGCGGCGGAAAATGTTCATCAAACCACTCCGCAAGAGCCACATCCCAGGGAACAGGAGGCTGCGCCAGACTTCGGATCTCCTCAATCAGCCCTGCGGGCAGCGTGCCGCGCGTGGTACCGTAAAGGCAGCGATCCATCCCCTGCCACAGCGCCCGTCGGCAGTATGCCTCCGCATCGGTAAAACGGCGGTCGTGATCTTCACCGATGATATCGCCACCGGCGCGTCCGCGCAGGGTGATAAGCTTACGCGCCTTACGCATATCCTGTGCCAGATCGTCGTAAATCTCTTCGGCGGACATACCTGAAAACCGGGCGTCATAAAGCAGGCCAATAGCAGGCGGCGCGCCAATCTGCATCTCAATAAGCCAGTCGTTAATAATAAAATCACAGGCGACGTTCCATAGCTCAGCATCACGTCCCCGGCGGCGGGAAGCATGGTTAAGACCGGCATGCAGCAGCTCATGGGCAAAAACGAAAAGCATTTCCGCAGGCTTAAGATGCGCGGCGGGGTTAATCCAGATTTTCCCCACCCCGACATCAATAGCCGCGACGGCAATGTCATACTGGCTACACAGCTGCGCGTCCTCTTCAATATCAAAGCTGGCAGCGAGCGCCCCGAGCAGCGGGTAGAGCGTCATAATCTGTCGGCGCGTTTTTTGCGCCAGGGTCAGCCGCCGAGGGCTGTTGTCCGTTTTAAGACTGTACCCGCCCACCTTTTCCAGCGCATCGCTTACGCTGTTACTGAGCCCTTCTGCCAGTAATTCCTGCCATGTGACACCGTAAGGATGAGAGGGTTTGTCATAGATAAAGTAATTCCCGCCGCCGCCATAAAGTGCACGCCACTGTAACAGTTCGCGCGGCACGCCCTCCTCGGTTAACTGGCGAAACAGGACTTCGGGATCGGTGTTACTGCCCTCCGGGAAGGGAAAGGATTGCAGCTCGTCGGGCAGCGGGCCAATTTTTAACGCTTCGCAAAAACGCATGCAGGCAATTAATACCGCAAGCTCCCACTGCTCGCCCGGCTCACGTGGGGTTATATAACCAAACCCCAGCGCAACCAGCGACTGGGCTATCATCCTCGCCCACTGTTCCGGACGCGCGTGCCGTTTCGCATTCAGCCACAGGTGGCCCTGATTATTAACCGCCAGCCAGCCGCGCGATGAAACGTAGCTGTGGTCATTATCATGGCGGTAATAAATATGGTTAAACAGCGGCGAAAAAAGCGCATGCTTTTTGATTATCTCAAGCCCTGCCTGGCACGCCTCCAGGGCCGGGTTGCGTCCCGCTTTTCGCGTCATCGTTTACCCCCTGGTCGCCAGACGCGGAAGATCGCGTGCGACCTCCAGCAAAAACCAGGCCGGTAATTTTTTACCGTTTTCATCTTCGCTCATGACTGACTGGGCAATTTCAACGCTGATTCGCGCCAGCGATTTCAGCGCATCTTTGGCGCGTATCGCCAGCTGCTTATGCTCGCCGCGCAGCGATTTTTCGTTGTCCGGCAGCTCTTTATAGAGATGGGCACGGAAGGACTGAGCGAGAAAGTAAAGCACGTCGCGGTCAGCAGGATCTTCCGGCCAGCTGGCATCGCCTTTTAAGATGGCCGTAACGGTATGTTTCTGCCGTATCTGTTTGATAAAACCTTTGAAACTGCCCGCATGGGAAGGCGTCAACAGGCCGTAGATCAGTGCTTCAAGCATCTCGTCGCGGATCTCTTCACCAAAGGAGTGCAGCGCATCGGAAAGCATATGCCAGCTGCGTGGGGTTGAGAAAGGCTCCTCGTGTTTCGGCGGCTCGTTCCAGAGCTGATCGGGACGCAACTGGATATACTGTACGACCCAGGGGTGAATGCCTGCGGCGTTGATCGCCCAGTTCAGCCACTGGCGGTGATCCGCCCGCAGATGCACATGAACCATGCGGTTGATAAGCGCAGAGGGCATGGGTTTAACAATGGCGGCGTCTTTCGCGCGGTTCCCCGCGCCAATCACAATAGTCCCTTCCGGCAGGCGATACTCACCAATTCTTTGTTCAAGAATTAAGGAGTAGAAGGCTTTCTGGATTTCATGAGATGAGGCGTTGAGTTCATCAAGAAACAGCACGAAGGGCTGGTCGCGCACAATATTTGCGGGTGGGAAAAAACGAGAACAGGCGCCGTCAATTTGGGGTATCCCCAACAAATCCTCTGGCGCAAGCTGGCTTCCGAGCAATGAAACGCACTCCATTCCTACTTCATCAGCAAACCGTTTCACCAGCGCACTTTTACCGATACCCGGCGCACCCCATAAAAAACGGGGCGGGTAATGGCCACGTTAAGCAGAAAATCGAAGGTGTCGTCCGGCGTAAGCTGAATAGCTGAAAGCATAAAAATTCCTTTTTTACTGAATTTAGAGAAACCTTCCAAATTACTCGATAAAAAAATTCCTGCCAGAAATTTTTTTACAGACATAAAAAACCAGCCCCCTTGCGGCAGGCTGGTTTTTTGACGGCGGCGAACAGCGTTACTCGGTCTCTTCGGCCTTTTCCAGGTGGTTACTGGCGTTGCGGCTCATCCACAGCGCCAGCGCTTTTAACGAATCCGGGGTAAATTCATCGCAGCGGGCGGTTATCTCAACCGGGGTCATCCAGAACACCTCGCTCACCTCGTCTTCCTGCAGGGCAAACGGGCCGTGGGAAACGCAGCTGAACAGCCCGCCCCAGACGCGGCAGTGCTCATCTTCGAAATAGAACACGCCATGCTCGGCAAACGGCACGCCGGCAATGCCCAGCTCCTCTTCCGCTTCGCGGCGGGCGGAATCAAGCAGCACTTCGTCTGCCTGCACCACGCCCCCTGCGGTGGCATCCAGCATGCCCGGCATGAAGTCTTTATTTTCCGTGCGGCGCTGCACCAGAATTTTACCCATGCCGTCATGAACAACGATATAAGTCGCGCGATGACGCAGACACTGCGCGCGCATTTGCTGGCGGGTCGCCTGTGCTATGACCTCATTGTCTTCGCTGACAATATCCACCCACTCCGTGCCCGTTAATTGATTCTGTTCCACCATCAAAAATGTCTCGTCATGGCGCTCTTATGGCGCGTTTTTGGTGAAGGGTAAATTACGGATTAATCGCCACCTGCGCAATAACCCGATGATCATTCAGTGCCATTACGCGAAGCATGCCCTCTTCCAGCATGCCATAGCTTGCAGCGAAGCCCCCTTTCGGGATACTCACCGAGCCGGGATTGAAATGGAAAATATCGCCCTGCCGCTGCGCCACGGGCAGATGAGTATGACCATAGACCAGCACATCGTTCTGCGCCAGCGGCGGCAGATTATCCGGGCTGAACAGGTGACCGTGGGTCAAAAAGAGCCGCTGCCCCGGCAGCAGCACCTGCTGCCAGGGGGCGGAAAGAGGAAAAGTCAGCAGCATCTGATCCACTTCGCTGTCGCAGTTGCCGCGTACCGCGATGATACGCGCCGCCTGTTCATTTAGCCGCTGCGCCACCTCCGCCGGGGCGTAGCCTTCCGGCAGGGCATTGCGCGGCCCGTGGTTGAGAATATCGCCTAACAAAACCAGCCACTGCGCGCCGCTGCGGGCAAAATGCGCCAGCACCTGCTCCGTCGCAGGCAGCGAGCCGTGTATATCCGAGGCAAACATCAGTTTCATCACCGCACCTCACGTTAAACCAAACGGCGCATGATACCGCAAGCGGCGACGTAACTCAGCCCTCGCGCTTTGCCGAGAGTGCGACATAACGCTGTATTGAAGAGCGCTGCCACTGAAACGCGGCATATTCCGCCAGCTGCTCCGGCACCGGATCGCCATTCATTACCAACCTGTTGAGCATTAACGCCAGGTCGGCGTCGGCGATAGACCATTCGCCAAACAGGTTCTGATGGCCGTGGGCGAGCAGATGGCTGGCCTGGGCGAAGAGCTTTTCCGCGCTCTGCCTGGCTTTCTCTGACAACGGCGCGCCCTTCGCCGCCCCGAAGATAATATCGGTGGGGCGCTCTTCGCGGATGGGCATCAGGTCGCTGCGGATCCACGCCTGAATCTGCCTGGCGCGGGCGCGCTTCTGCCTGTCATGAGGGTAAATACGCTCATATTCCGGCGGCGCAAAACACTCTTCCAGATATTCGGTAATCGCGGATGATTCGCTCAGTTCGAAGCCGTCAATCTCCAGCACCGGTACACGGCGCGTCAGATGATACCCCTGCCAGCCCGCCTGTTGATGTTCACCCCGATCAAGGTCGATGGTTTTCAGGGTAAAGGGCAGCCCTTTCTCCTGGAGCGCCACGTAAACGGACATCACATAGGGGGAAAAATAGTTCGCGTCAGACCATAACGTTATTGCTGTTTCGCTCATAACACCCTCACATCGGTTTTTTTAACAAAATATAACGTCCCGCTTTTCCTGTCACTTGATGAAAACTCACGGCGTCGGGAGCACCTATACTATCAGGGACGTCATCGCGATGCGGGAGAGCCCATGATCGATCTCTTTTACGCCCCAACCCCTAACGGTCAAAAAATTATTCTGTTTCTGGAGGAAGCCGAGCTGGCCTGGCGGCTTATTCGGGTGGATATCAGTAAAGGCGAGCAGTTCCGCCCCGATTTTCTTGCCATTTCCCCTAATAATAAAATCCCGGCGATTATCGATCGCGCGCCGGTAGACGGCGGCGCGCCGATTAATCTGTTTGAATCAGGCGCCATTTTGCTCTACCTGGCGGAAAAAACGGGCAAGCTTCTGAGCGGCGAACTGCGCGAGCGCCACACAACGCTGCAGTGGCTGTTCTGGCAGGTGGGCGGCCTGGGCCCAATGCTTGGCCAGAATCACCATTTTAACCACTTTGCGCCGCAGCCTGTGCCCTATGCCATCGAGCGTTATCAGGTGGAGACGCAGCGTCTGTACAGCGTGCTCAATAAACGGCTTGAAACGTCGCCCTGGCTTGCCGGCGAACACTACAGTATTGCCGATATTGCCGCCTGGCCGTGGATTAACGCCCACCAGCGGCAACGCGTTACCCTGGAAAACTACCCGGCGGTAAACAACTGGTACGAGCGTATCCGCAACCGTCCGGCGACCGTGAGCGCCTTCGCTAAGACCCAGCAAATCTGAATTTCTCGCGGTGCTTCCTCGTGTATCATGAGGCGATTTTTACAGGGAGGAAGCCCGCGATGTCACAACCCGACGCCATAATTCGTATTAAAAATCTGCGCCTGCGCACGTTTATCGGCATAAAAGAAGAGGAGATAGCCAACCGCCAGGATATTGTCATTAATGTCGTGGTCCACTACCCGGCAGAAAAAGCCAGAGCCAGTGAAGATATTAACGACGCGCTAAACTACCGCACCCTGACTAAAAATATTATTCGTCATGTGGAAAGCAATCGCTTTTCATTACTGGAAAAATTGACGCAGGATGTGCTGGATATCGCGTGCGGCCATCACTGGGTGACCCGGGCCGAAGTGGAAATAGATAAACTTTATGCATTACGCTATGCCGACTCGGTATCGATGACCATGAGCTGGCAGCGTTAGCGCAACCCTGGAGAGTGCATGAATATTCTGATGACCGGTGGCACAGGCCTGATTGGCAGCTATCTTATTCCCCGTTTGCAGAAGCTGGGCCACGACGTCACCGTGGTAGCCCGCGATCTGGATAAGGCGCGCAAAAAGCTGAACGGTCACGTGGCGTTATTGGGCGGGCTGGACGGTATGCAAAACCTCAACGCTTGCGACGCGGTGATTAACCTTGCGGGTGAACCGATTGCAGACAAGCGCTGGAGCGATGAACAGAAGAAGCGGTTGTGCCATAGCCGCTGGGACATCACCCAGCGGCTGGTGGACCTTATCAAGTCCAGCGATAACCCGCCTGCCGTGCTTATTTCCGGTTCCGCCATCGGCTACTATGGCGATACCGGGGACGCGGTAGTAACCGAAGAGGAGACGCCGCACCGGGAGTTCACCCACGAAATCTGCGCCCGCTGGGAGCAGATCGCCTGCGAGGCGCAGAGCGACCGTACGCGGGTATGCCTGCTGCGCACCGGCATTGTGCTGGCGCCCACAGGCGGCGCGCTGGGCAAAATGCTGCCGCTGTTTCGCGTCGGCCTTGGCGGGCCGGTAGGCAGCGGGCATCAGTATCTTTCATGGATCCACATTGATGACATGGCGAACGCGGTCATCTGGCTGTTAAATAACGACCTGCGCGGGCCGTTTAATATGGTGTCGCCCTACCCGGCGCAAAACGAGCAGTTTGCGCACGCCCTTGGCCATGCCCTGCATCGCCCGGCGGTGATGCATGTCCCCGCCGCTACCGTGCGGCTGATGATGGGCGAATCCGCCACGCTGGTGCTCGGCGGGCAGCGGGCGCTGCCGAAACGGCTGGAGGCCTCCGGCTTTGCCTTTCGCTGGTTCGATTTAGAAGAGGCGTTAAAAGATGTGGTGGGGTAACCCACCCTTTTTAAGGTGTGTTCTCTCTGCGCTGCGCTGTTAAGCTATAACGCTGTTTTGCCTTTAGCGACATGATTGATGCTGACAACCGCACGCCTTACGCTTCGCCCGTTTATCGAATCTGACTGGCCGTTTTTTCTCTCGCTGCGTCAGAATCCGCAAATTATGCGATTTATGGCCGATATCGCCAGTGAAGCGCAGATCCGCGCGCTGTTTTCCGCGCGTCTGAATGACGCTAACGCGCTGGTGATCTGTGACAAACAGGGCACGCTACTGGGTGATATTGGGCTGCACATCAGCGCGCAACACCCGCAGGAGGCCGACGTGGGTTACGCTATCGCCCCTTTCGCGCAAGGCAAAGGGGTTGCCAGCGAAGCGCTGCGGGCGCTGTGCGAATACGCTTTTTCCTGCACGGCGGTCACGGCGCTCAACGCCTGGGTAGTGACGGAAAATAGCGGTTCAGCACGATTACTGGAGAAGCTCGGCTTTACCCTTACCCAAACGCTGGAAAAAGCCCTGCAGATAAAGGGCGTCGACTACGATGACCAGGCCTGGCGGCTGGAAAAAATGCGATAAGGCGCAGCGAGGCTGCGCCTTACGCAAGGTCTACACGCTCTGCTCCGCCTCTTTCGACGCTTGATTCTGGCGCACCCGCTTAGGCTGAGGCACTTTAATGATAAAGGTCAGCACACCGGCAAAGATATAAAGGCCGGTATAAGCCCACACCACCCCGACAATATCAAAGAACGGCAGCAGCGCCGAGGCGATCGCCGGGGCGACAAAATTACTCATCCCGGCTGACAGGTTATAGATAGAGACTGCGGCACCTTTATGATGCGGCTCCAGCGTCGGAAAGACCGCCGTCATCGGCACAAAGGCCGCGACAAAAATCCCCAGCATCACCGCAGGAATCAGCGCCATGGCAAAATTATGCCCGGCATACACCGGCAGGTAGTAAAACGTCAGGCTGGAGACGGCCATTCCCAGGCAGCCAAACCAGCGTACCTGGCGGATCCAGCCGATGTACTCGCCGGTGATGCCCCAGAAAATATTGGTGAAGATGGTAACAAAGAAGAATACCGCCCAGATTTGCAACCATTCAGAGATGGTAAAGCCCAGCCGGTCTACGAACAGCAGCGGCATAACGATGGCAAAACCAAACAGCGACAGCGTGTTGATGATACGAATCAGACAGGCGTAGAAAATGTCGCGGTTAGTAAACAGAATGGTTCCCGCTCTGGACAGCTCCGTCATTTTCTCCCGCAGCGGCAGGTTAACCCGGGAGCGATCCACCGGCACATGGCGCAGGCTGAAAAAGGCCAGCACGCCGCCGCAGCCTACCCAGACAATAGCGAACCACAGCGTGCCCGTCTCGCCGAATACCGGAATAGTCAGGCTCGGCAGGTAGCTACCCACCACGCCGATACCAACTGAATACATGGCCCAGAACCAGCCTGTTGCCGCCGCCAGGTTCGGCCTCGGCAGTACCTGTACCAGCATCAGCATAAAAGAGTAGATAAACATCGGGTAAGCCAGGCCGCGAATGCCATAGAACAGCAGCATCAGCGGATAATTACGCATCCCCAGGCCCATCGACATAAACAGGGCATGCATAATGATCCACATGATAAAACCGATGGTCATCGCCCGCTGGGGGGTAATCAGTTCCGCCACCACGCCTGAGGCCCACGCCGCCAGCGCCGCGGCCAGTCCGTAGAGGGTAAAGACCATAGCCGACTGCGCCGGCGAGAAGCCCATATCGGTTATGTGTTTCGATAAGAAAGCCATTTCAAAGCCATCGCCAGCCATAAAAATCGCGATGGCCACAAATCCCCAGAGCAGTTTTTTTGGTAAGCCAAACCAGTATTCATTAGATTGCATAACAATCTTCCTTATAAGCCGGAGACAGGCCCCGGCGAGGGTACAGAAGCCGGGGCAGAAGGATTAAGGGAGTAACGTGCGCGCTACCTGTTGCTGTTGATAAAGCAGACGGAACAGCGCCAGCCGCTTCGTCAGCCATTCACTGCGCCCGGGCTGCGGCGTAAAGCGCGTGACCACCGGCGGTTTCAGGCACACTTTCGCTTCGTCGCCGCCGTCTGCCAGCCAGGCCAGCCGCGCGGCGCCGAGCGCGCCGGAGGAGCTTGCGGGATGGGTGACCATCGGGATATGCAATACATCGGCAATCAGCTGCGCCCACAGCGGGCTTCTGGCCCCGCCGCCTGTCAGGCTGCACTGGGAAATTGCGGCTTTGCCCAGCACATCAAGACCATCCGCCAGACCAAAAGTGACGCCCTCAATCACCGCATAGCCCAGCAGCGCGCGGCTGGTTTCATGGCGCAGATTAAAGAAGCTTCCTGCCGCCAGCGGGTCGTTATGCGGCGTTCGCTCGCCCGACAGATAAGGCAGGAACACCGGCGCGCGCTTGAGTTCGTCATCCGTCAGCCGGGCAATTTCATCCATCAGTTGGCTTTCGGTTACCGAGAGCAAATTACAGATCCAGCGCAGGCAGCTGGCGGCGCTCAGCATCACGCTCATCTGGTGCCAGCGGCCGGGAAGCGCATGGCAGAAAGCGTGCACGCCGGAGTCAGGGTCTGCCTGCAGGGCATCGTTAACCACGAAAATGACCCCGGAGGTGCCAAGGGAAATAAACGCATCCCCCGGGGCTATCGCGCCAACGCCTACCGCCGACGTGGCGTTATCTCCCCCGCCCCCTGCGACCACCACAGAGGAGCTCAGGCCCCACTCGGTGGCCAGCGCGCTACATAGCGTGCCGCTGGATTCGCTGCCCTCGACCAGCGACGGCATATGGCTGCGGTTGAGATCGGTCATGGCGAGCAGTTCGTCAGACCAGTCGCGCTTCGCCACGTCCAGCCACAGCGTACCCGCAGCGTCGGAAGGATCGCTGACAAACTGGCCGGTTAAGCGCCAGCGCAGATAGTCCTTCGGCAGCAATACCTTCGCTATCCGGCTGAAAACTTCCGGTTCATGTCGCGCCACCCACACCAGCTTCGGCGCAGTGAAGCCGGGCATGATCATATTGCCGCTAATCGCCATCATTTCCGGATGCTGTTCACGCAGCATGGCGCACTCGGCCGCACTGCGGGTGTCATTCCACAGAATGCAGGGCCGCAGCACCTTACCTTCGCCGTCCAGCAGCACCGCGCCGTGCATCTGACCGGACAGGCCAATGGCGCGAATAGCCGCCCACTGCTGCGGATGCTGCTGTCGCAGTTCGGTGACCACCCGGCCGCAGGCCTGCCACCAGTCCTGCGGGTCCTGCTCCGCCCAGTGCGGATGCGGGCGCTGCACCGTCAACGCGGCGTGCGCCGAGGCGACAATTTCCCCCTCGCCGTCGATAAGCAGCGCTTTGAGTTCTGAGGTGCCAATATCAATGCCCAGATACATAACGCCTCCTTATACGGCCGCCAGCTGCGATTCAGGCTGCGTGATCCACTGCTCCAGTTCCGCAACCGTGCGGCGCAGCAGGGCGAGAAATTCCGGGGACTTCGCCAGCCCGGCGAACAGCGCCTCGTCTGCCGCCCATACTGACAGCGGGTCCGGCGTATTAAAGACCGCGCGCAGGGCATCTGGCTGCATTACGCCATCCTGATAGGTATAGGGCAGCGAGCCGTCGGCCCAGCGCTTGAGGAAAAGGAAAAACAGCGCTGGCAGCACGGCGGTGGCGGACGGGGTTTCGCCACGCGTGTAGCAGGCTGTCAGCGTCGGTGTGACCATCCCCGGTATTTTAGAAAGCCCATCGGCGGCGACGCGCTGGTTGGTGTCTTTGATGTAGGGGTTACTAAAGCGCGCCAGCACCACATCACGGTAGTTCGCAAGGTCGAGAGGGCTGGGCGTCAAAGAGGGGATCACATCGCGGGAGACATACTCCCAGGCCATCTGGCGAATCGCGCTCTGGCGGGTGCTCTCGTCAATATAGTTCAGGCCAATCAACGTTCCTGCCCACGCAATGCAGCTGTGGGTGGCGTTAAGGATGCGAATTTTTGCCTCCTCCCACGGCAGCACGGACTCCACCAGCTCTACCCCGACATTTTCCAGCGCCGGGCGGCCATTGATGAAATCATCTTCAATAACCCACTGAATAAAGGATTCGCCCATTACCGGCACCGCGTCTTTTTTGCCGGTCGCCGCCAGTACGCGCTCTGCCACATCCGCCGTCGGGCGCGGGGTAATACGGTCCACCATGGTGTTCGGCGACGTGGTATTTTTCTCGACCCACTGGCGCAGCTCGCTCTCGCCTTTCGCCTGCAGGAAAGAGAGGAAGCCATGGCGGAAGCGTTCGCCGTTGTGGCGAAGGTTATCGCAGTTGAGCAAGGTTACCGGTTCGCCATGCTGCGCAATACGCTGTTTCAGAATGCGGGTCAGCGCGCCATAGAGCGTACGAATTTCCCCGTTCAGGTCGGCCTGAATGTCTGCCTGCTGCGGGTCCAGTTCGTGCTCCGGCGTCAGGTAGTAGCCCCCTTCGGTCACCGTGAAGGCGATAACCCGCGTTTCGGCAGCGGCCCCCTGCTCCACCAGCGCGCTGATGTCGCGGTCCCACGGAAGCACTTTACGAATTGAGGTGATGGTTTCGTACTGGCGCTCCCCTTCCGGCGAGACGGTTTCCAGCACATATTCGCCCTGCTGAGCGGCGAGGTTATTCAGCAACGCGCTGGCATCATCCCGAATATTCCCCAGCGCGATGCTCCAGCGGTCATCGCCCTGCTCTCTCAGTTTGTGCAGATACCACGCCTGATGAGCACGATGAAACGACCCGGCACCAATATGCATCCATACCGCTTTTTTCTCAGACATCATCATCACCTCAATTTGAGCATTTGACATATCAATGGGCTTATGCCCGTTTGTTGTATGTATGTTAGTTGGGAGACGTCCGCGCTTTCTGCGAGGAAACTCACGAAAACAGCATTTGCCCATAAAAATGTCTTTTGCCCATTTTTACCGCCGTGCCGTTTGTGCGTACAATGACGGCAGAAAACGTTGGGGTGATGGAATGACTAAAGAACAGAAAAAACAGGAGCTCGCCGCCCGGGCTGCTTGGATGTATTACGTGGCGGGCCTTACGCAGCAGGACATTGCCTCGGCGCTGGGGCTGTCGCGTCAGGTCGCGCAGCGTCTGATATCAGGCGCGCGTGAAACCGGGATGGTCACCGTCAATATCCGTCATCCGGTTGCCCGCTGTCTGAAACTGGCGCAGGAGCTGGAGAAGAAATATTCCCTGACCCTGACGCGCGTGGTGCCCTCCGCCGGACTTGAGGATGAAGCGGTCCAGCAGATGCTGGCGGTAGAAGGGGCGCAGGTGATGACGCAGTTTATCAGCGAAGAGAAGCCCCAGGTCTTCGGCGTTGGGTCAGGGAAAACGCTGCGCGCGATTATCGACGCGCTGCCCTCGCTGGAGCGCCCCCAGCACCAGTGCGTCTCGATGATTGGCGCTATTGCACGGGATGATTCCGGTACGCGTTACGATGTGCCGCTGAAAATGGCGGAAAAGATGCAGGGCAAATATTTTTTCATTCCGGCCCCGCTGTATGCCGACAGTCCGGCAGATAAAAACAGCTGGTGCCAGCACCAGATTTACCAGCGCGTGGCCGCCAGGGCGTTAAACGCGGACGTGACCTTTCTTGGCATCGGCGAAGTGGGACTCGGCTGCCCGCTCAACGCCGAAGGCTTTATCACCGATGCGCAGGTAAAAGATCTGGAGGCGCAGCAGGTGGCGGGGGAGATGCTCGGCCATTTCTTTAACCACCAGGGGGTGCGGCTGAATTCCGAGCTTGACGCCATGCTGACCAGCGTGCCGCTCACCAGCCATACCGAACGTAACGTCGTAGGCTTCGCCGGCGGGCAGCATAAAATTGCGGCTATTCGCGCGGCGCTGGTTGGCGGATGGATAAACGGGCTGGTAACCGATGAAGATACCGCCCTGACATTACTGACGGACGAAACGGCTACCGGTGAAGACCGGTAGCCTGAGGGCTATTTCAGCGACCCTTTAAGGAACTGCTGCAAACGCGGGCTTTTGGGGTTGCCGAACAGTTCTTCCGGCGCGCCCTCTTCTTCAATTTTGCCCTGGTGAAGGAAAATAACATGGGAAGAGACATGGCGGGCAAAGCCCATCTCGTGGGTCACCACGACCATTGTTTTACCCTCTTCCGCCAGCTGCTGCATGATGCGCAGCACCTCCCCCACCAGTTCCGGGTCGAGCGCGGAGGTTGGCTCGTCAAACAGTAATACTTCCGGTTCCATGGCCAGCGCGCGGGCAATGGAGACACGCTGCTGCTGACCGCCGGAAAGATGCACCGGGTATTTGCCCTGCTGGCGCTCGTCGATACCCACTTTCGCCAGGTATCTTATCGCCCGTTCCCGCGCCTCTTGTTTGCTTAACCCCAGCACCTGAATGGGCGCTTCCATGACGTTTTCCAGCACCGTCATATGGCTCCACAGATTGAAATGCTGAAACACCATGGTCAGGCGGGTACGCAGCAGGCGCAGCTGGTTTTTATCGGCCACCTTAAGCTGGCCGTCCTTGTCCCGCACCAGGCCAATATTCTGTCCGCTCACCACGATCGTCCCTTCACTCGGCTTTTCAAGAAAGTTAATGCAGCGCAGGAAGGTACTCTTACCGGAGCCGGACGAGCCAATAATACTGATCACATCACCGGCGTTAGCCTGTAAAGATACCCCTTTCAGCACTTCGTGTTCGCCGTAGCGCTTATGCAAATCGATGACGTTAAGTTTGTTTTCAGACATTTTTTTCTCAGTGCGTCGAAGGCTTCACATGCTGTAGCCAGCGTTTCTCCGCTTTGCGGAACAGGCTTATCAGGACATAAGAAATTATTAAATAGAGCACCGCCGCAATGCCGAACGCGGTAAACGGCTGGTAAGTGGCGGAGTTAATATCACGGGCGATTTTAAGCAGATCCGGCACCGTGGCGGTAAAGGCCAGCGCGGTAGAGTGGAGCATTAAAATCACTTCGTTGCTGTAGGCTGGCAGCGCGATACGCAACGCCGACGGCAAAATAATGCAGCGGTACAGCTTCACGGACGAGAAGCCATAGGCGCGGGCGGCTTCTATTTCACCGTGGGGGACCGAACGAATAGCACCGGCAAAAATCTCGGTAGTGTAGGCGCAGGTATTCAGCGTCAGCGCCAGCACCGTACAGTTCAGGCCGCTACGGAAAAAGGCGTTGAGCAGTTCGGTGCCTTTGACTATCTCCAGGGTGTACATCCCGGAGTAAAAGACCAGCAGCTGCACATAGAGCGGCGTACCGCGGAAAATATAGGTAAACAGCCAGATGGGAAAGCGAATGAATCTGTTGCTGGAGACGCGGCCAATGGCGAGGAACAGCGCCAGAATCCCCCCCATGACCACCGAGGAGATCAACAGCCACAGCGTGATCGCCACGCCGGTAAAACGATAACCGTCGGTCCACAGCAGGGATTGCCAGTACTGCTGAATAATCTCAATCACAGGTCAGCCCTCTTCACACCCACGGAGTAGCGGCGTTCAAGAAGCAGCAGTACACCATTGGAGACAGTGGTAAATACCAGGTAAATCAGGCCGCAGACCACGGCGAAATAAAACGGCTCCCAGGTGCTTTTTCCGGCAAGCTGGGTGGCCTTGACCACATCTTCCAGCCCCAGCAGCGACACCAGCGCGGTTGCTTTCAGGATCACCTGCCAGTTATTGCCGATGCCCGGTAGCGCATAGCGCATCATAGCCGGAAAGAGAATGCGGCGAAAAGTTTGCGATGCGGTGAAACCAAAGGCGGTTGCGGCCTCAATATGCCCTTTTGGCACCGCCATGTATGCGCCGCGAAAGGTTTCGGTAAAGTAGGCGCCGTAAATAAAGCCGAGCGTGATAATGCCCGCTACCATCGGATCGATATCAAGCTGATCCATACCGATCATGTCGGTCAGGCCGTTCAGGGCAATTTGCAGTCCGTAAAAGATAAGCAGCATCAGCACCAGATCGGGCACGCCGCGGATCAGTGTGGTGTAGCCTTCAAAAATTAATGCCAGCGGGCGATTTCTGGAGAGCTTCGCCCCCGCACCGGCCAGGCCAATCAGCACCGCCAGTATCACCGAGCTGATAGCCAGCTCCAGCGTAACCAGCGCGCCCTGGAATATTACTTGAGAAAACCCGTACAGCATGCAGCCTGTCCTGTCTTAGAGTGCGTCTGCCGCGTCTCTTCCCCTCCCGCAGCGGGAGGGGTCGCGCGTTAAACACGTGGGGTGTTAACCACCATACACATCAAAATCAAAATACTTTTTCGCCAGCTTCTCGTAAGTTCCGTCAGCGCGCATGTCGGCGAAGGCTTTATTCAGCGCCTCGCGCAGCTCAACGTCATCTTTCCGCAGGCCCATACCGGTGCCGACGCCAAACAGCTTCTCGTCTTTGATGGACGGTCCGCCAAATTTGTAGTCTTTACCCATCGCCGTTTTCAGGAAGCCTTCGCTGGCGGCCACTTCATCCTGGAAGGCGGCATCGATGCGGCCAGCCGTCAGGTCAGAATAGATATTATCCTGCCCCTGATAGGAGACAATTTCGATACCCTGCGGCGCCCAGTGCTCGTTACCGTAGGTCTCCTGGGTGGTGCCCTGCAGCACGCCGATACGCTTGCCTTTCAGCTTCGCCAGGTCAGGGACGACATCAGAATCTTTTGCCACCACCAGGCGGGAATCCGCGGCGTAGAGCTTGTCGGTAAAGGCGATCTCCTGCTGACGTTTTTCAGTAATTGACAGGGATGACATGATGGCATCGATTTTTTTCGCTTTCAGCGAAGGGATCAGCGCATCCAGCGGGTTTTCAACGAATACGCACTGGGTTTTAATACGCTGGCACAGCTCTTTCGCCAGATCGATATCAAAACCCACCAGCTCACCCTGGGCATTTTTCGATTCAAAGGGAGCATAAGTGGGATCGGTGCCGATACGAAGTTTTTGCGGAATTGCTGCGAATGCGCTGGAAACGCTGGAGAAAGCGAGTACCAGAGAAAGTGATAAAACCAGTTTTTTCATCATTATCCTCAACAGTCTGTCTTTTCTAAGGGATTTATTAAGAATACGGTGTCGCTATCGTGCCATTAGATGCCCCGGCAAGGCAAAGCATTCTGCCCTGTCGACGCCTTTTTTTGCATATATTCTGCTTAATTATGCACCGTTGCGCCAGAATGGTGCATCGACCGCACCATTCTGGCACATCACCCCTGCCGCTGCACCATGATGAAAATCCCACGCTGGCGCACCGGTTACCCTTACAGACAGGCTGTCTTAATCACCGTAGACGTTAAAGTCGAAATATTTCTTCGCCATTTTGTCGTAGGTGCCATCTTTACGCAGTTCGTCAAAGGCCTTATCAAATGCCGCTTTCAGCTCGGTATCGTCCTTACGCAGGCCAATACCGGTACCGTCGCCAAAGTATTTTTTGTCTTTTACCGACGGGCCGGCAAAAGCAAACTCTTTCCCGGCAGGCTGTTTGAGGAAGCCTTCGCTGGCGGCAACTTCATCCTGGAAAGCCGCGTCCAGACGACCTGCCGCCAGATCAGAGTAGATCAGATCCTGGTTCTGATAGGCCACCACGTCCACGCCTTTGCTGCGCCAGTTATCGTTGGCATAGCCTTCCTGAGTGGAGCCCTGCAGAACGCCGACGTGTTTGCCTTTCAGGGAATCAATAGTCGGCTGAATCGGCGAGCCTTTCGTCGCAATCAGGCGTGAATCCGCAGCGTAGAGCTTCTCTGAGAAGGCGATCTCCTGCTGGCGTTTTTCGGTAATAGAGAGAGAAGAGATGATCGCGTCGATTTTCTTCGCTTTCAAAGAGGGGATCAGGGCGTCGAAATCGCTGCCTACCCAGGTGCATTTCACCTGCATGCGCTTGCACATTTCATTACCCAGATCGATATCAAAACCGACAAACTCCCCTTTCGCATCTTTAGAAGAGAAAGGCGCGTAGGTTGCGTCCGTGCCGATGCGCACAGTCTGCGGAAGCGCTGCGTAAACGCTGGATGCCGCAGACAGCCCCAACAGTAAAGACAGAGCAATAACCGTCTTCTTCATACAATACCCTCAAGTGTTCTGTTTTTTATGGTGTGCGTTGTGTGTTGCTACTTACTCTCTTGCATGTCTTACTTGCATGTCTTATGCCAGGTTGAAAATCCTGAGGCTTGCTCAATTTTGTTAACAAAACGTTGCAAGTTATTCCATTGAGTGAAAGATAGCACCCCGGCAGAACGAACCAGAGCGTTAAGGGGTGAAAAGGAAGATTAAATGTTGAGGATATGATCGCGGTTACAAAAATGCCCTAAAAAAGGGCATCAGACCAAATCGCGCACTATTTTGCGCCCTGCCAGCGGGTAAACAGATCGGTCGGCAGGTCGATAGCGAACTGATCGAGCACCCGGTTTACCGTCTGGTTGATAACATCATCAAGCGTTGACGGCTGGTGATAAAAGGCTGGCACCGGCGGCATAATGACCGCACCCAGCTCCGCCGCCTGGGCCATCAACCGCAGGTGACCGAGATGCAGGGGGGTTTCCCGCACGCAGAGCACCAGCGGGCGACGCTCTTTTAGCACCACGTCCGCCGCCCGCGTCAGCAGGCTATCGGTGTAGCTATTCACAATGCCTGACAGCGTTTTGATCGAGCAGGGCAGAATAACCATGCCGGCGGTTTTAAAGGAGCCGGAGGAGATGGTGGCGGCAATATCGCGCGAGTCGTGGGTGACATCGGCGAGCGCCTGCACTTCGCGCAGCGAAAAGGAGGTTTCAAGGGTCAGCGTCTGACGGGCGGCGGCGCTCATCACCAGATGCGTCTCAACCTCTGCCACGTCGCGCAATATCTGCAATAAACGCACGCCATAGATGGCGCCGCTGGCACCGCTAATCCCCACGATAAGTCGTTTCATTTCCGTCGCCTTTGTACAAACAGAGCCAGACTTTGCCGGAATATGGCGGGAGTTGCAACTGACATGCGCCCCCTCCATCCAGAGGGGGCGATAACGAATTACCCTTCGTTGTGCATCTCTAAGTTTTCCACTTCGTTCTGGCGCATTACCGCTTTCGCATCGTCATTACGCAGGGAATCGAGATAATCGAGGTACTGTTGGTTGACGTCTTTGGTGACGTAAACACCGTTGAACACCGAACATTCGAACTGCTGAATATCCGGGTTTTCGGCGCGCACGGCGTCAATGAGATCGTTGAGATCCTGGAAAATCAGCCCGTCGGCGCCAATAAGCTGGCGAATCTCGTCCACTTCACGACCGTGGGCGATAAGCTCATTGGCGGTCGGCATGTCGATACCGTAGACGTTCGGGAAACGAATTTCCGGCGCTGCGGAAGCCAGATAGACCTTCTTCGCGCCGGCTTCGCGCGCCATCTCAATGATCTGCTCAGAGGTAGTGCCGCGCACAATGGAGTCATCCACCAGCAGCACGTTTTTATCGCGGAACTCGGCGCGGTTAGCGTTCAGCTTGCGGCGCACCGACTTCCGGCGCAGCTGCTGGCCCGGCATGATAAAGGTGCGGCCAACATAGCGGTTTTTCACAAACCCCTGACGGTACGGCTTACCCAGAATGCGGGCGATTTCCAGCGCGATATCGCAGGAGGTTTCCGGGATCGGGATTACCACGTCGATATCCAAATCTTCCCACTCGCGGGCAATCTTCTCGCCGAGTTTGGTTCCCATATTCACCCGGGCGCTGTAGACGGAAATCTTGTCGATAAACGAGTCCGGACGAGCAAAGTAGACGTACTCAAACAAGCACGGATTGCTGACCGGGTTATCGGCGCACTGGCGGGTGAACAGCTGGCCTTTTTCCGTGATATAGACCGCTTCGCCAGGCGCGACATCCCGCAGGAACTCAAAGCCCAGCGTATCCAGCGCCACGCTTTCCGAAGCGACCATATACTCGGTGCGGCCATCGCCGATATCGCGCTTGCCGAGCACCAGAGGACGAATGCCGTTAGGGTCGCGGAACGCCACCATGCCGTGGCCGATAATCATCGCTACGCAGGCATACGCGCCGCGAATCAGACGATTGGTCGCCGCTACCGCCGCGAAAATGTTATCGGCTTCCAGCGGATAGTGACGGAAGTTATCCAGCTCGCTGGCGAAGATATTGAGCAGGATTTCAGAATCTGAGGTGGTATTGATATGGCGGCGCTTCTCTTCAAACAGCTTTTTGCGCAGCTCATGGGCGTTGGTCAGGTTGCCGTTATGGGCAAGGGTAATGCCGTAAGGCGAGTTGACATAAAAAGGCTGCGCCTCGGAGGCGCTGGAGCTGCCTGCGGTCGGGTAACGAACGTGGCCAATTCCCATGTTGCCCTGCAAACGCTGCATATGGCGGGCTTCGAAAACATCGTTCACCAGACCATTCGCTTTACGCAGACGGAAACAATTATTCGCATCAATCGTGATGATGCCTGCGGCATCCTGGCCACGGTGCTGGAGCACCGATAACGCGTCATAAATCGACTGGTTGACCGGCATAACACCGGCGATACCGACAATACCGCACATACGTCTTTCCTCGTTAAGAGCTAAACCCTGGGCAAGAAACTAGACGAACTTTGCAGATAGTCAAAAAACCATCTGATGATGAAGCTGAATTGCGGGATAAGCTGCGACTTTTGCCAGTCTTCGCTTTTTGACAGGCCAGTAAAGGTATCGAGAAAGAACAGAATGGCGGCGACGATCAGCACTCCGCGAAGGGCGCCAAAACAGATCCCCAACACCCTGTCAGTACCCGACAGGCCGGTTTTTTCCACAAGCTGGCCTACCACGAAATTCACGATAGCGCCAACGATCAGCGTCGCGATGAACAGTACGGCGATGGCTATCCCATTGCGCACCAGTTCGTCTTCAAAGCCCGTGAACCAGACTGACAGGTAAGTGTAGTAATGGCTGGCGACAAAGAAAGCACAACCCCATGTCACCAACGATAACGCTTCACGAACAAAGCCGCGGATAAGGCTAACCAGACAGGAAAAACCAATTACCGCGATAATAGCGTAATCAATCCAGACCATATGTGTCCCACGATTTACGCCCTGTCATCCAGTTCGGGGCGCATTCTAACAGAAAAAGAAAACGTTTGCGTAGGGATTTCCTTCCCGCGCGTAAATAAAAAATGGCGCTGAAAAAATATCCAACGCCACCGGTTCGTTAGCCTCTACGGGCGTTTTTTAGTCCTGACGCTGCGCTTTCCCCGCCCCGACTTCTCGCCTTAAGAGGGAAGTCAGGGTGAGGAGCGTAATCAGTTCGCGCTGTAGCCCATTACCACGCCGCTCAGCCCGGAAATCTGCTTGAGCTCGCCAAGAGAGCCTTTCAGCTTATCTTTCGAGGCGTCCGGCCCCACCAGGATGCGGGTGATTTTACCCTGTACCGGCGTGGTCGGCGATGTATAAACGCGGTAACCCGCGCCGCGGAGCTTGCCGACGATCTCGTTGACCTTATCGGCATTTTTAAGCGCGCCAAGCTGCACGACATAGGCTTTGCCTGTCGGCGCGGCCTTTTCAGCCGGCGACTCGGCAGGCGGCGTTGCCGCCTGGGCTACGGGTTTATCCCGCTGCGGCTGCGCTTTAGCTTTTTCGACCTGTTTTGGCGGTTCCGCCTGCGCGGACAGCGTAACGTCCGGCGTGGTCGCGCCGTTAACCGCCCGGCGGGATGCATCCAGCGATGGTGCGGCGGCGTCGCCGGCCCGCACCTCTTCCGCCGCCCCTTCCGGCGGCTGGGCAGGCAGCGCCTGGGTTGCCGCTGGCATCATATCCGGCTCATCGCGATCCCCCGGCTTCGGCACCAGCGGAATAGCGGCGAACTCATCCTGATAATGTTTTTTCTGCCCGTCCAGCAGCCCGGGAAGAATAATCACCCCGAGCGCAACCAGCACAATCGTGCCCATCAAACGGTTCTGAAACTTACTCGCCACCTGCTCTCCCCGCTTCCATCGCTTCCATGACATGCGCCACCGTATGGAACGATCCACACACCAGCACGGTATCTTCGGCTGCGGCCTGCGCCATCGCCGCCTGCCAGGCCTGCGCGACGTGCGGATACGCCGTCCCGTTGGACAGATGCGCCATCAGCGCTTCAGCGGTCGCGCCGCGCGGCCCTTCCAGACGGGGCACAATACCAGCTATCGACAACAGGCTCCAGACAGGCGAGCGTACCGGCGATATCTTTATCATGCAGCATGCCGACAACCGCCAGCACGCGCCCGCGTTTCGGCTCTGCCGCCAGCCGCCCGGCAAGGTAGGCCGCCGCATGGGGATTATGCGCCACATCCAGAATCAGGCGCGGATTAACGCTCACCGTCTGAAAACGCCCCGGCAGAATCGCCGACGCGATGCCGTCGCGTATCGCCTGCTCGCTGACCGGCAGCCTGCTTGCGCGCAGCGCGGCAAGCGCGGTGGCGGCATTGGGCTGCGGCACCTGCGGCAATGGCAGGCCGGTAAGCTCACCCTGCCCGTCACGAAAGCGCCACTGCCCCGGCTCCACATCATAACGCCAGTCAACGCCGCGACGCAGCAGATGCGCCCCTTTCTCTGCGGCGACATCGGCGATGGTCTGCGGCATATCGGCCTCGCCGACGACGGCTGGCTTGCCCGCGCGGAACACGCCGGCTTTTTCACGCCCGATGCTCTCCCGGTCCGGCCCCAGCCAGTCGGTATGATCGAGAGCGAAACTGGTGATGACCGCGACATCGGCATCGACAATATTGGTGGCGTCCAGTCGTCCGCCAAGGCCCACTTCCAGGATGACCACATCCAGCTGCGCCTGCTTAAATAGCCACAGCGCGGAGAGCGTGCCGTATTCAAAATAGGTTAACGAGGTGTCGCCGCGCGCCGCCTCAATTTCGGCGAAGGATTGGGTGTGAGCGCCCTCGCTAAGCTCAGCGCCCTGCACGCGCACGCGTTCGGTATAGCGCACCAGATGCGGCGAGCTGTAGACCCCCACGCGCAACCCGGCGGCCAGCAGAATGGACTCCAGCGTGCGGCAGGTCGTCCCCTTGCCGTTGGTGCCCGCCACGGTGAACACAAAAGGCGCCGGACGCAGCACGTCCAGACGCGCGGCGACCAGGCTTACGCGGTCAAGGCCGAGATCGATGGTTTTACTGTGCAGGTTTTCCAGATAAGAAAGCCACGCGGCCAGGGGCGACGTGGCTTGCAAAGCGCGTTTAGTTTCCATGATGCCCGTAGGTTTTGACGATGTGAAAAACAAAAGGGCAGCGCCGTGCTGGCCTGCCCTTCGTATTATCAGGCTTCGGTTTCCTGATCGGGCACCGGCGGCACCACCACGCTTTCACGCGGGGCATCCGGGTTCGGCGCGGGCTGATTGGTCAGCTTCGCCAGGATGCTCGCCAGTTTAAGGCGCATTTCCGGGCGGCGAACGATCATATCAATCGCCCCTTTCTCGATCAGAAACTCACTGCGCTGGAAGCCCGGCGGCAGCTTTTCACGGACGGTCTGCTCAATAACGCGCGGGCCGGCAAAGCCGATCAGCGCTTTCGGTTCTGCAATGTTCAGGTCGCCCAGCATGGCGAAACTGGCAGATACGCCGCCCATGGTCGGGTCGGTCAGCACAGAGATATACGGCAGACCGCGCTCCTGCATTTTCGCCAGCGCCGCAGAGGTTTTCGCCATCTGCATCAGGGACATCAGCGCTTCCTGCATACGCGCGCCGCCGGAGGCGGAGAAGCAGATAAGCGGGCAGTTGTCTTCCAGCGCCTGCTCTACCGCGCGAACGAAACGCGCGCCGACCACGGAGCCCATCGAGCCGCCCATGAAAGCGAACTCAAAGGCTGCCGCCACAACCGGCATCTCGTGCAGGGTGCCTTTCATCACCACCAGCGCGTCTTTTTCGCCGGTCTCTTTTTGCGCCGTCGCCAGACGGTCTTTGTATTTTTTGGAGTCACGGAACTTGAGGACATCTTTCGGCTCAAGCTCGCTGCCCAGCTCTACAAGCGACCCTTCATCCAGCAGGCTATGCAGGCGATTACGCGCTGACATACGCATGTGGTGGTCACATTTCGGGCAGACCTCAAGGTTACGCTCCAGCTCGGCGCGGTAGAGCACCTGGCCGCAGCTGTCGCATTTCGTCCACACCCCTTCAGGAATGCTTGCCTTACGGGTGGGGGTAATATTGCTTTTGATTCGTTCAATCCAGCTCATCGATAACCTTTATACATGAACCTGGTAGCCCATAAATGGGGCACATTAAAACATAACGGTTCGCAACATGGGATAAAAAAGTGGTCGAACCGCGGAAGACCTCTTATTTTACCTGCCGCGTCGCCGCACGGCGGTGGCGGATAATTTCAAACACACCGGGCAGTACCGACAGAATAATTATCGCTACGATGATGAGTTTCAAATATTCCTGCACGACCGGCAAATTGCCAAACGCGTAGCCAAAACCGGTGAATAAAAGCACCCAAACCAGCGCGCCAATCACGTTATACGCGGCAAAATGACGATAGGACATATGCCCCATTCCCGCCACAAAAGGCGCAAACGTGCGGACAATCGGCACGAAGCGCGCAAGAATGATGGTCTTACCGCCGTGCTTATCGTAAAACGCGTGCGTTTTATCCAGATAACTGCGGCGGAAAATTTTCGAGTCAGGATTACTGAACAGCTTTTCACCAAACAGCCGCCCGATAGTATAGTTCACCGCATCGCCTGCTATCGCGGCGATGATCATCAGCAGCGCCATAATGACAATGTTGAGATCGTTACTGGGCAGCGCCGCCAGCGCGCCTGCGACGAACAGCAGCGAATCCCCCGGTAAAAAGGGCGTCACCACCAGCCCGGTTTCGCAGAACAGAATCAGAAACAGGATCGCGTAGACCCAGATCCCGTACTGGGCGACCAGTTCAGTCAGGTGAATATCGATGTGCAGGATGAAATCAATAATAAAGCGTATTGCGTCCATATTATCTTTGCCAGGTTAAGTGCGACTAGTCCGCGAGAAACAGCGGACCCATTGGCGCATCGGGCAGGCCGAACCGGGCGGGATAATCCACCGCGACCAGATACAACCCTTCCGCTTTCGCCGTTGCTGCTGCAAGCGTCCTGTCCTTTGCCGCCAGTAGCTCTGCTATCCAGCTCTCCGGCTGGTTCCCGGCACCCACCTCCATCAGGCTACCGACGATATTCCTCACCATATGATGGACAAAGGCGTTCGCTTTGATATCTACCACCACATAGGCCCCGTAGCGCGACACCATGATATGCATGATATTGCGCCACGGCGTGCGAGACTGACACTGCACCGCCCGGAAGGAGGTGAAGTCATTCTCGCCCAGCAAACACTGCGCCGCGCGATGCATCCGCTCTGCATCCAGCGGCTGGTGATAATGGGTTACGCCCTGGCTTAACACCGCCGGGCGCAAACGATGATTGTAGATGACGTAGCGGTAACGGCGAGCCGTGGCGCTAAATCGGGCATGAAAATCATCGGCAACATTCTTCACCCAGCGCACCGCGATGTCTCCAGGTAAATTCGCATTTACCCCCAGCGTCCAGGCGGCGTCTTTACGCTGCGCGCTGGTTTCAAAGTGCACCACCTGCCCGGTCGCGTGTACGCCAGCGTCCGTACGCCCGGCGCAAAACACCGTGACCGGCTCGTTGGCCACCTGCGAAAGCGCCTTTTCGAGCTTTTCCTGCACGCTGCGCACTTCCTGCTGCCGCTGCCAGCCATAGTACTTACTGCCGTCGTACTCAATGCCGAGGGCGATTTTCAGACGCGGCTTTTCCTCAACATCCGACATCAGTACAGATACTCCTGCACCAGTTTTTCAGCGATTTTTACCGCCATCAGCGCGCCGCCGAAACGGACGTTATCCGCCACCGACCAGAACTGAACCTGCTCGGGCATACCGTAGTCGTTACGCACGCAGCCAACGGAAAGGTGCGCGCTACCGGAGGCGTCGCCCACCTGCGTTGGGAAGGCCTGCTCTTCGGAAAGGGCAATGTCCTCCGCGCGGGAGAATGCATCCCGGGCCTCTTCTGCCGCCAGCGGGCGCAGCGCCTCAAAGCTCACCATCTGCGCATGGCCATAAAAGACCGGCGCACGCACGCAGCTTGCAGAGATCATCAGCCCCTCGTCCTGGAGGATTTTACGCACCTGATCGACGATACGGCGCTCGTCCGGCACGCTCCCCTCCCGGTCGGCCAGCAGCGGCAGCATGTTGAACGCCAGCTGACGGCCAAAGAAGTCGTCTTCATCGATGGGAATGCCATTAAGCAGTTTGGCGCTCTGTCCGGCCAGCGCGTCCACCGCCTGTTTGCCCTGCGCGGAGACCGACATCAGGCTGGTGACGGTAATGCGTGACAGGCCGCCTTCGTCAATCAGCGGCTTAAGGGCGGTAAGCAGCTGGCTGGTGAGGCTGTCCGGCACGGCAATGACGTTGCGGTTGCGGTAGTCCGCCAGCACGAAGGGGTTTACATCCGGCACGACCAGCGGCACGTCCGGCTCCAGCGCAAACAGGCCGCTGGCGTCGATAACCAGGCATCCGGCGTTGGTCGCCTCTTCAATATAGTCAGCGGAGGCCTGCGCGCCGGCGACGAAAAACGCCAGCTGCGCCTGCGTCCAGTCAAATTCAGCCGCATCCTGCACGCGCACCGTTTTACCGGCAAAACGCAGGTTCTCGCCCGCGCTTTCGTTTCGCGCCAGGGCATACAGTTCGCCCACCGGGAACGCGCGTTCCGCAAGCGTTTCGAGCAAGGCTTCTCCGACAGCGCCCGTGGCGCCCAGTACGGCAATATTCCAGCCTTCAGACATGGTGGTTACTCCAGAAAAAAAGTGCCCGCCGGAACATCCGGCAGGCAGCAGCAAGATGGTATTAACGAGCCGGGTGATGCGTCGCGTTGAAGCCCAGTTTTTGCAGTAAATCCGCAGCCTGCGGGTCGTCGCACTGAACATACAATGACGACCACTCGCGACGTTCAAGATAGTGCTTACGCAGCTTATCAAACTCGCCCGGCACGCCTGCGACCTTACGCAGCAGCGCGTCATCGCGGCGCACATCATACACTAAATGCACCAGCCTTTTGAGGGTGGGCTCATCGAGCGCCCCATGCAGGGTGATGCGGCCAAACTCCGGCGCGGGAAGCAGCGTGTCGAGCGCCACCTGCTGCCGCTGGCCAAGAAATTCGCAGAAGGCTTCGAACACCTGAGTAGTGCCGCGCGCCTTGCCCTCAAGGGTATAGCCTGCGATGTGGGCAGTACCGATATCCACCCGCGAAAGCAGCGCCACGTTGAGATCCGGCTCCGGTTCCCAGACATCCAGCACCACGTTTAGCGCCTGCCCTGCCTCAAGGCGGCGCAGCAGCGCGGCGTTATCCACCACCGGCCCGCGGCAGGCGTTAATCAGAATCGCGCCCGGCTTAAGACGGCTTATCAGCGCCTCATCCGCCAGGTGCAGGGTTTTATAAGGCCCGTCTTTAAACAGCGGCGTGTGGAACGTCAGCACATCGCACTCAGCCACCAGTTCGTCCAGCGTGCGGAAATCGCCCTCATCGCCCCTGTCGGCGCGCGGCGGATCGCACAGCAGCGTACGCACGCCCCAGGCCGCTAACCGCGCCTGCAGGCGACCACCCACATTGCCCACGCCAACGATGCCCACCGTTCTGTCGCGCAGAGAAAAACCATCGCGTTCGGCCAGCATCAGCAGAGAAGAAAAAACATACTCCACCACCGCAATCGCATTACAGCCCGGCGCGGCGGAAAAACCGATGCCCGCCTGCCGCAACCACTGCTCATCAACATGATCGGTGCCGGCCGTCGCCGTTCCGACGAATTTCACGGGCGTACCGTTGAGCAGCGCTTCATTGACTTTCGTCACCGAACGCACCATCAGCGCGTCCGCGTCGGTTAATTCCCCTGCGGGAACCGGACGGCCAGGCACAGCCCTGACGTCCCCCAGGCGACGGAATAATTCGCCAGCGTAGGGCATATTTTCATCAACAAGGATTTTCACGTTACAGTACCGGTTTGAGAACGGGAGTTAAGCTTTTAAGTGTGCCATAATCTCGCGGCCAGGCATACCCGCAATGCCAGTTCACGACCCGCAAGACCCAGAGGATTTTGATGATGCAACCCATACAGGGCGCGCCTGCACGCCCTCCCGGCCAGGACTCCACGCCTGGTACTCAGGCTGCCGGAGAGCAGCCGTTATCCACCGTTCAGCGTACCGTTCTGGAGCGCCTGATTACCCGTCTGGTGGCGCTGACACAGCAGCAGAGCGCAGAAGTATGGGCTGGCGTAAAACACGACCTGGGCATCAAGAGCGACGCGCCGTTACAGTCGCGCCATTTTCCGGCCGCTGAGCAGAACCTTAACCAGCGTCTGGAAACGGCCAGCCAGAACCACACGACCCGGCAGGTTATCTCCCGGCTTACAGAGTTGCTCAACCACGGCAACAATCGTCAGGCGGTCAGCGACTATATCCGCCAGCAGTTCGGGCAGACGGCGCTAAGCCAGCTCACGCCCGAGCAGTTGAAAACGGTGCTGACGCTGCTGCAAAACAACCAGATAGCGATTCCGCAACCGCAGATACGCCCGGCGACAGAGCGCCCGTTATTGCCTGCGGAACATAACTCGCTTAACCAGGCCGTCACCCGGCTTGCCGCCGCTACCGGCGAGTCCGGCAAGCTTATCTGGCAGTCGATGATGGAGCTGTCGGGGGTGAAGACGGTAGAGCTTATCCCAGCTAAACATTTTGCCCATCTGATGACCTGGTTACAGGCGCGCCAGACGCTCAGCCTGCAAACCTCCCCCACCCTGCAGAGCGTGCAGGTTGCCCTTAAGCAGCCGCTGGACGAACGAGAGTGGCAGGATCTGAATAACTACGCGCAGCAGCAGTGGCAGGCCACGCCGCAAACCGTACTGACCACCGCCCAGGTGCAGGATATTCTTCATCAGGTATTTTTGCGGCGGGCCGAGCGGGCGCATGACGTGCTGGAGATCCGCAACATTCAGCCCATCTACAACCCGCTGTTCGCGCCGCTGGTCGAGAGCGTGAGGAGCCTCTCCGCGCGCCCCGGACTGATGTTGATTGCGCTGGTGGTCGCCTTCGCGCTGATCTGGCTGGTGATATAGGGCAGCTTCCCCGGGCTACGTTTGTCGTGTCGTAGCCCGGATAAGTCGCGTTTTGCGCCGCAGCCGGGAACGCGTGTTTACAGCTCTTCGCCGTTGGATTTAATCGTCTTCTGATACCACCAGAATGATTTTTTACGGCTGCGCTCAAGGGTGCCGTTGCCGTCGTTGTCCTTATCGACATAGATAAATCCGTAGCGTTTTTTCATCTCCCCGGTGCCAGCGGACACCAGATCGATGCAGCCCCACGGGGTATACCCCATCAGATCCACGCCATCCTCCACCACTGCCTTTTTCATTTCCCGGATGTGGCTTTGCAGGTACGCAATGCGGTAGTCATCGTTAACGCTGCCGTCGCTCTCTTTGCGGTCGATAGCGCCAAACCCGTTCTCCACGATAAACAGCGGCAGCTGGTAGCGATCGTAGAAATAATTAAGTGAATAGCGCAGCCCCACCGGGTCAATCTGCCAGCCCCAGTCGGAAGCCTTCACGTAGGGGTTTTTCACCAGGCTTTTGGTTTCGTCATAATCGAACTGCGGGTTGTCGGCGGTGGCTTTGGTGGCGAAAGACATATAGTAGCTAAAGCCGATATAGTCCACGCAGCCGCGCGTCAGGATCTGTTTATCCTCGTCGGTAATATCCAGGTTAAAACCTTTGCGGGCGAAATAGTTGAGGATATGGCGCGGGTAATAGCCGCGGACGTGGACGTCGGTAAACCAGTAACGGCGGTGCATGGCCGCCACCGACATCATCATGTCATCCGGGTCGCAGGTCAGCGGATAGATGGGGCACATGGCAATCATGCAGCCAATCTGAAAATCAGGATTGATAGCATGCCCCGCCTCAACCGCCAGGGCGCTGGCCACCAGCTCGTAGTGCGCCGCCTGGTACATCACGGGTTCACGATCTTCACCGGGTTTGTATTTCAGCCCGGAGTTGGTAAATGGCGCGAAATCTTCGTGGAAATTTGCCTGGTTATTGATTTCGTTAAAGGTCATCCAGTATTTCACCTTGCTTTTATAGCGGGTGAAAACGGCTTTGGCGAAGCGAACAAAAAAGTCGATAACCTGACGATTACGCCAGCCGCCATATTCGGTGACGAGATAATAGGGCATTTCGAAATGCGACAGGGTTATCACCGGCTCAATATTATATTTCAGACATTCATCGAACAGATCGTCGTAGAATTGCAGGCCAGCCTCGTTGGGTTCCGCTTCATCTCCCTTAGGAAATATTCGCGTCCAGGCAATTGAGGTGCGAAAACATTTAAAGCCCATTTCGGCAAAAAGTTTTATGTCCTCTTTGTAGCGATGGTAAAAGTCGATGGCGTCGTGATTCGGGTAGTTTTTACCGGGCAGTACGCCGTCGGTAATTTCTCGCGGCACGCCGTGCGCCCCGGCGGTCATCACGTCGGCGACGCTGACGCCTTTGCCGCCCTCCTGCCATCCTCCTTCCAGCTGATGCGCCGCAACCGCGCCGCCCCACAGAAAATCTGCTTTAAAACCTGGCATCCGTCTCTCCTTTATTATCAGGATAAAGAATCACGTCGGTAATAAAGTGACTATATCAGCACAATAACGGGTTGAGAATAATGCAAAAAGTTATATTGACGGAATAAGTTACAGCAATAAAACAGGCTGTTTTTTCTGTGGGCTGGAGTTTATTTTGCGATATTAAAAGTCGTAAAAAATGCTATTTCGTACTAGCGCAAAAGCGGCCTGCATAATACAGGCCGCTGACTTTTATTGCCGGAATGAAACCAGCGTGACCACAATACCCGCCAGCGCGCAGGCCGCGGCGGCGAGAAATACGCTGGGATAGCCGAAGGAGGTGGCAAGCAGGCCGGTCAGCGGCCCGGCAACGCCGTAGGAGATATCCTGAAACGCCGCGTAACCGCCAAGGGCGGTGCCACGCACCTGCGCAGGTACGCGTTTCACGACCTCCACCCCCAGCGCCGGAAAGATAAGCGAGCAGCCGCAGCCGGTTAACGCCGCGCCGAGCAACGCCACCCAGGCGACGGGCGCCTGCCAGAGCAGCAGCAGGCCGCCGGTTTCTACCACCAGAGAGGCGACGGCAACCTTAACGCCGCCAAAGCGGTCCGGCATCCAGCCAAACAGTACGCGCATCAGCACGAACGCGCCGCCAAAAGCGGTAAGCGTAAAGCCAGCCATCGCCCAGCCCCGGCTCATAAAATAGAGCGAGACAAAGGTGCCGATTACCGCAAACCCCACTCCCTGTAGCGCAAGGCCCAGCCCTGGCGGCCAGATTTGACCGACGACGCTCCACAGCGAGGGGCGCTCCCCTTTATGCGCGGGCACCTTACGCACCGTGCCGTTGAAGGCCCATGCGAACAACGGCAACGCAATGGTGATGGCGGCGAGCGGCGCGAAGCCAAAGCGGCTGTGGATCAGTAACCCCAGCGGCGCGCCTGCCGCCAGCGCGCCATAAATGGCCATCCCGTTCCATGACATCACCTTGCCGGAGCGCGCGGGGCCCACCAGCCCCATTCCCCAGGTGAGCGTGCCGGTCAGGAGCTGGCTTTCGCCGAAGCCCAGAATCAGACGGCCCACCACCAGCAGCGCAAATTTCACCGGCGCGGATACCGGCAGCAGCGCCGCCAGCAGCCATGCAACGCCAGCAAGCGCGCAGGCGAACATCCCCTGCAGGGCGGAACGCTTCGCGCCATACTGGTCGGCAAGCCTTCCTGCATAGCCGCGGGTTAACACGGTGGCGAGAAACTGAATGCCCACCGCCACGCCGACCAGGGTGTTGCCATACCCCAGCTCATGGTGCACGAACAGCGGAATCACCGGTAGCGGCAGACCAACGGTCAGGTAAGTGAGGAATACCGCAAACGCGATACGAAACAGCGACAGATTCGCCGTGCTCTTTTTGGGTGTTTGAGTGAGTTCTGCCATCTCTTATTCCAGTAGCAGAGTTGAAAGCGTAAAAAAGGAGCCTTTCGGCTCCTCGACTCTTAACGAAGCGATGTGACGATATATCCCGGATGCGGCGTTGCCTTATCCGGGCTACGAAAACCACATCGTCGCACATTTTGTAGCCCGGGTAAGCGTACGCGCACCCCGGACTCCCGGATGCGGCGCTGCCTTATCCAGGCTACGCAGGGTTAGCCCTGCAGCTTGCGCATCACCAGCGTCGCGTTGGTGCCGCCAAAGCCGAAGCTGTTGGACATCACGGTGGTCAGCGTCGCTTCCTGCGTTTTGGTGACGATGTTGAGGCCCGCCGCCTGCTCGTCCATCTCTTCAATGTTGATGCTCGGCGCGATAAAGCCGTTCTCCAGCATCAGCAGGGAGTAAATGGCTTCCTGCACGCCTGCGGCGCCCAGCGAGTGGCCGGTCATCGCTTTGGTCGCGGAGATAGCCGGGCTGTTATCGCCGAACACTTCACGGATCGCACCCAGCTCTTTCACGTCGCCAACCGGGGTAGAGGTGCCGTGGGAGTTGAGGTAGTCAATCGGCGTATCAATGCCGTGCATCGCCATCTTCATGCAGCGCACCGCGCCTTCGCCAGACGGCGCAACCATATCGGCGCCATCGGACGTCGCGCCGTAGCCGACGATTTCCGCATAGATATGCGCGCCGCGCGCCAGGGCATGTTCCAGCTCTTCAACCACGACCATACCGCCGCCGCCAGCGATCACGAAACCGTCGCGGTTCGCGTCATAGGTACGGGAGGCTTTGTCCGGGGTTTCGTTATATTTGGTGGAGAGCGCGCCCATGGCGTCGAACTCACAGGCCATTTCCCAGCCCAGCTCTTCGCCGCCGCCCGCAAACACGATGTCCTGTTTGCCCAGCTGGATCTGCTCTACCGCGTTACCGATGCAGTGTGCGGAGGTCGCGCAGGCGGAGCTGATGGAGTAGTTAACGCCGTGGATTTTGAACGGGGTCGCAAGGCAGGCAGAAACCGCCGAACCCATCGCTTTAGTTACCACATAAGGCCCCACCGCTTTCAGGCCGCGCGGGCTACGCATCGCGTCCGCGCCAAATACCTGCGCTTTAGAGGAGCCGCCGGAGCCAGCAATAAGGCCAACGCGCGGGTTGTTCTGATACATCTCTGCGCTCAGACCGGCATCTGCGATGGCTTCCTGCATAGAGAGAAAGGCGTAAATAGAGGCATCGTTCATGAAACGAACCACTTTACGGTCAATCAGACCCGTGGTGTCCAGTTTGACGTTCCCCCACACGTGGCTACGCATTCCTGAATCTTTAAACTCTTGAGAGAAAGTGATCCCGGAGCGCCCTTCACGCAGAGATGCCAGGACTTCCTGCTGGTTATTACCGATGCTGGAAACGATGCCCAGGCCAGTAATCACTGCACGTTTCATTCAATACCCCTGTAAGTCGCACTAATTTAAGTTTTCGTGTGGCAAGATAGCGTACAGTTGTACGCCGAACAAGTCCGATCAGCCAAAACGCGTGTAAATTTGCGCCGACAGGCACACATCGCTAAGATCGCGGCACAGCCTGTGCGACGAGTAACTTACGTGAAACATACCGCGATACAATCCGCCAACCTTGAATTCAACGCTGAGGGTACACCTGTTTCCCGAGATTTTGATGATGTCTATTTCTCTAACGACAACGGGCTGGAAGAGACCCGCTACGTTTTTCTTGGCGGCAACGGTATGCCGGAACGGTTTACCACCCACGGTCGCCCGCTACTGGTAGCTGCGGAGAGCGGCTTTGGTACCGGGCTTAATTTCCTGACCCTGTGGCAGGCGTTTGACGCCTTTCGCGCCGCTCACCCCCAAGCTACCCTGCAAAGGTTACATTTCTTCAGTTTTGAGAAATTCCCGTTAACCAGGGCCGACCTTATCCTGGCGCATCAGCACTGGCCGGAACTCGCCGCGTATGCCGGGCAGTTGCAGCAGCAGTGGCCAATAGCTATTGCCGGCTGCCACCGTATAGTGCTGGACGAAGGCCGCGTCACGCTGGATTTGTGGTTTGGCGATATCAATGACCTGACCGATACGCTGGACGACTCCCTCAACCAGCAGGTGGACGCCTGGTTTCTGGACGGTTTCGCCCCAGCTAAAAACCCCGATATGTGGACGCCGAAGCTGTTTGCCGCCATGGCAAGGCTGGCACGTCCAGGCGGCACGCTGGCGACCTTTACCTCCGCGGGTTTTGTCCGCCGGGGGTTGCAGGAAGCGGGCTTCACTATGCAAAAGCGGAAGGGGTTTGGCCGCAAGCGGGAGATGCTGACCGGCGTACTCGAAAAGGGCGAGCGCCCTGCCCCGCACGCCCCCTGGTTTGCGCGAACCGGCACAGCCGCGCGTGAAGCGGCCATTATCGGCGGCGGCGTCGCCAGCGCGCTGTTGTCGCTGGCGCTGCTGCGCCGGGGCTGGCAGGTCACGTTATATTGCGCTGACGATAAACCGGCTCAGGGCGCTTCCGGCAATCGTCAGGGGGCGCTCTATCCGCTTCTGAGCGCTCACGATCCGGCGCTGAGCCAGTTTTTCCCGGCGGCGTTTACCTTCGCGCGCCGTCTGTATGATTCTCTGCCCGTGCGCTTCGACCATGACTGGTGTGGCGTGACGCAGTTAGGTTACGACGAGAAAAGCGCCCGGAAGATTACGCAGATGCTTTCGCTCAGCTTGCCAGACAGCCTGGCGCAGCCGGTGGATGCCGGGCAGGTGTTAGCCCTTACAGGAGTGGAGACGCATTGCGCTGGCATTCACTACCCCGCAGGCGGCTGGCTCTGCCCCGCTGAGCTCACGGCAGCAGCGATAGATCTGGCCGTACAGCAGGGGCTGAAGGTGCATTATCAGCATAAAGCAGAACGTATTGTGCGCCGGGAAGAGAACTGGACGCTTGAATTTGCACAGGGCGCAAAGCAGCACCGTTGCGTGGTGCTGGCCAACGGGCACGCGGTTAACCAGTTTATGCAGACAGAAAACCTGCCGGTTTACCCGGTCGGCGGCCAGGTCAGCCATATTCCCACGACCCCCGTTCTTAGCGCGCTACGCCAGGTGCTCTGCTATGACGGCTACCTGACGCCGCAAAACCCCGCTAATCAGCACCACTGTATTGGCGCGAGTTATCATCGTGGGCAGGCAGATGTCACCTACAGCGAAGAGGATCAGCAGCAGAACCGGGAACGGCTGCTGAACTGTTTCCCGGATGCCGAATGGCCCAAAGAGGTCGATGTAAGCGCGGGGGATGCGCGCTGCGGCGTGCGTTGCGCCACGCGCGACCATCTGCCCGTAGTAGGTAATGTCGCCGATTATAGTGCCACCCTCACCGCATATGCCGATCTGGCCAACGCGCATGAAGAAGCAGCCAGCGCGCCGGTCTTCCCCGAGCTGTTTATCATTGGCGCACTCGGCTCCCGCGGCCTCTGTAGCGCCCCCCTGGCCGCAGAGATTCTGGCATCGCAAATGAGCGAAGAGCCAATACCGCTCGACGGCGCAACGCTTGCGGCAATGAGCCCGAACCGGCTATGGGTAAGGAAACTGTTGAAGGGGAAGAGGGTGAAGTGAAAGGTGGGCTTCGTTGTTTCTGATGGCGTCTTAATGATCGCTATACAAATTCGATTTCAGCCTGATACGAATTGCTTTCCCTTTGCTTTAGCTAAAAGGAAAGCCCGTACGAATGGCTACATTATACTCGTTCACCACCGCCAGCGGGCGGTGGGTGCCCGGCTCGTAAATAAACGTCTGCCAGTCGCGCTCGCCGTCACGCGTCTGCGCCTCCAGCCGGTTGCCCTGCCAGATGAACTCCGTCAGTACGCCATTGCGGGTTTTACGGGTCCGCCGGTTGAACGCGTCGTAGGTGTAGGTCGTCACCTCCCCGTACGGCGAGGTGAACCTTATCAGCCGGTGGCGGCAGTCATAGTCATAGCTGGCGGCAACGCCGTTGCCCTCCATCCACTCCCGGGTCAGGTTGCCGAACCGGTCATACTCAAAGCGGCGCCGGCCGTAACGCTGCAGGCGGTTGCCTTTTGCCGGGGGCAGCGGACCCTCTGCGCCCGGCGGCAGCATTTCCGCGTCCTCTGCGGTGATACGGTTGCCGCAGGGGTCGTAATGAAACGTCTCCGTTTTCTGCGCGGGGCGGGTGTCGTACGGCGAAATTACTAATAGGTATAATCTTTTAAAGATTTAACCATCGTCTCTGTTATCAATTTTTATTAGAACGCTTAAGCTCCTTTTCAATTTCCACCTTGGTTTTTTTCTGGATTTAATTAAAACAATTGAAATCAAACCACTACAGCAAACATCAAAATAAAATTCAGCATGATAACTATCGTCCCGAAATAAAGCCAATGTTATATTTTCAACATCCATCGCCTCTAATTTATTAATAGTATTTTGTAGACCATATCTTTCAAGACCACTTTTTTGCGCCAAAGCCTCATGAGCCTTCAATATAAACAAACTGCGCGATCGGTTACATACCTTTATTGCGATATTTTCACTTTTATTACAACTCCTATTTAAGTAAGACAACTTTGAAACAATAACTTTATCATCATAGCCATTTAAAAAAACCAATAGTTTCTCTAGATTCATCATGGTCTAAACACCTCTACATCTCCGTCCCTTGGTCCCTTCAAAAGAATTTCTCGCTCAAGCCAATCATCAATAGAATATTCCCAAGACCATAAATCCTTTTCTTTAGGAGCACCTGTTTTTACCCTTAAAATTATATCATCGGGCCCAGAAAAATTCCTTGCCACGTCAGGATCATCTGTCCAAGAAGTGTAAGAGCTATTACCAGAAACATTTCCAAAATTATGCTCTTCCGGAGAAATTTCGGAATTTACATCTCCAGGGTTCACTTGGCCTTTAATATTGTTATCAGCATCCGGATGCCCCCGGTGTACGCCTCGATAAACATATTCCCCAGGCGCTGCATCAGGTAATTCAGGGATGTCATTATAATTCTCCCAGTTAAATGAACCGTTTGCAGCCGTCGCTGGCTCAGGCGCTCTGTCCCCGGCAGGTGAATCAGTCTTCTGACCCGGCAGCCCTTTTAAGCCCAGAGGATCAATCCAGCTCACCGGATTAGGGCAATACTGATAGAAATTCAGCCCTCCGACCAGCTTAATCGGATCCTGCGTAATATACCGCCCCAGGGTCGGGTCGTAATACCGGTTCAGATTGTAAAAGAGCCCGACTTATCATCTTGAACAGCTGCGCGGAACAGTGCTACACTTTTTGCTACACCTTAAGGGAAAGGGATTAAGCGATTCTATCCGCTAAGTGGCACTAAATCAGACTTGCTATATATTGCTCTTTCGTAACTACCACATCTCAATAAATGACAAGTATAGCGGTATTAGGCGCAACTATTTAGTATTATCCCTGAAAATGCAGCGAATGGCGGGTGCTTATATTAACGCAACCTGCCATAATCATTCCGAGTATGCAGCTCGTCCTTGTTAGTCTGAGCTACTATTCTCAACAGTGCATCTATGAAAAAATAATATAAAATTAAACATCTTTTACTATTTTCATTCCTTTTTTCATCATTACGTCGATTAAAAGATGATAATCTTCATCTTCGATTTCTATTAATAGCACATGATTTGTTATTTCATTAAAAAATGAATACCGCGGATTCTCATCCGTGCCAAGATTAGAGATGACCCATCCTGGTTCTGAACCATCCCATAAAAAATCCCATTCTTTTAGTTCAATACTCATTCAAATCTCCGATTATTTTCATTAAATCGTATTACATCTTTACCTGACGGCACTATTTGGGAACTTCTTTGAGGTGAGCCTATTTTACGCAAACGGAGCAATACATCCATATCTGCACTACTGGCATAAGCAGTTCCACCGGGATGCGTGTGATAAATCAGCATCCTGTCTTTTTCCAGTGAAAACCCTACCTTAATTCGTTCCCTTGAATGCAGAAAATATTGCCCACCTGCACCGTTTGGACCCGGTCCGTATTTGTACGTTACCGCAAATTCTACCCCATGCTTTTCACTAAGAAGTTCCAGTTCTTGTGCTGTTGGTCTTCTGGGGAGAGCAATACCATCACGCCCCGGTAATCCTTCGCCAGATCTGAGACCATAGAGAAGATCATCCACAGGTGCTATCTCTTCCAGTACAGTTGGATGAGAATCGAATCCCGGAAGTCCTTTCAGGCTTGTAGGGTCAAGGTAACGGATGGGGTTATTCTCAACATAGAGATAAAGATTCAGTCCCCCCATTACTCATATCGGATCCTACGTAATATACAATCCCAAGGTGGATTCGTAATGGCGGTTCAGGTTGACGAAACGGCCACAATCAACCCACCGCTCACCATAGTTTTTATGCCAGTTGCCTCTGACAAACTCAGATCAGCGTTCCAATATTTCTAACTCACGTTCTTCCCGATATGGTGCATCCTATATCGTAATCCATTTTATATCCTATAAATCCCCGAGCGTTATCCCAGCGAATAGAGTTTTCTATATTGAGAACTAGTTCATTTTCATTATTTATTAATAAAAAATCATCAATACCATCTATAATATCTTCATCAAATGAAATGGCTAATCCCCATGATTCCATTTTTGGTAAGTAATCCAGTATGAATTTTTTAAACATGTTATTACATTTTGATTTCATGTTGATATTCGCCTCCCATTCATAGATGACATCATCATTTAGAGAATAGATATAATAGTTATCAATTGATATATAATCTGGAATTATTCTTTCATAAGGGGGATGTATATCTTCCATCACAAAAGAAAGCGAATTTTTCCACTTGAACTCACGAGGAGCACAAGGAAATTTTTCATCACCCCACATATGGTACTGCTCCTCTAATTCAAACAATTTGTCATTTCTTTTAGGCAGTAGTATGTCAACAAAGATATCCATAAACTATATCACCTTGGTTTAGCATTAAAGGGCAATGTTTGGTTGCTTTTTGCTCTCAACCAAATTTTTCCATTGAAGATAAAGGGATGTTGATGTGGATTATAGGGGTGATGATGAGGCGTGCCATGATCACCCCAATGAACTTCACTTAATGGTACAGGTTTACCATCAGCCAATGGCCATGTATCTGCTGGGAATTCAGCACTCTGGCGATATACTTCTCCAGTTTTTGTACTCACTTTCCCTCCTAAAGTAGTATGCGCTCGTCCTTCGGCATCAGGATGAGGTAACGGAATATCTTGCCCCTCGATTTTTTGTTTATCTAAAGGAATCGGGTTACCATCACTATCTCTTGGTATATAAACATTGTCTTTTGGCTTTTTGATTTCTGGTTCAGGAGTTCGATCTCCTTCTGGTTTTTTCTCAAAACCCGGCCCCCCTTTCAATCCAAGGGGATCTATCCAACCAATGGGATTACCGTCAACGTAAGCGTAGAGATTTAAGCCGCCTTCTAAACTTATCGGATCCTGCGTAATATACCGCCCCAGGGTCGGGTCGTAATACCGGTTCAGATTGTAAAAGAGCCCCGACTCCTCATCCTCGTACTGTCCCTGAAAACGCAGCGGGTTACGGAAGCTCAGCAGCCGTTCATTTGTATCATAATCCGTTAAAAACCACTCGTCACTCACCTGGCCGTAAGCATCGTAC
>NZ_HE578945.1:234891-263598 GCF_000321045.1 Phytobacter massiliensis JC163 | reverse complement strand
CCTCCGTTTTCTGCGCGTGGCGGGTGTCGTACGGCGAGGGCCACTCCGCCGCCGTCAGCCGACCCGTGGCGTCGTAATGCCAGCGCCGCGCATGGTGGCCTTCAGCCGAGGCCAGTTCTCCGTCCGGGGTATAACGGTAAGCCTGCGTGAACAGCGTACGCGGATGGAACGCCTCGTCATGCACCTCTTTAAGCTGCTGCCCCGCCAGCCTGCCGCGGGCATCATACCCGTAACGGGTGGTCAGCAGGTTCCCCTGGTGGCGTTCATTTATTCTGCCCGTGTTGTCATAGCGCAGTGCCACCAGGGGCGCATCGTCCAGCGTGATGCCCCGGAGCTGCCCGTTGATATAACGGTATTCCACACGCTGGCCATCTGGCAGACGGTGCGAAGTCAGCTCGCCGGTCAGTTCATCGTAACCGTAGCGCTGGGTCGCCACCGGCGTGTGCTCGGCCGTCAGCTGCCCGGCGGAGTTATATTCCCATGCCAGCACGTTGCCCTGCGTGTCGCTGACTTTAATCAGCTGACCCCAGGCATCATAATGGAAATACTCTTCCTGGCCGTCCGGCAGGGTCTTTCTGGTTAGCTTTCCGGTGCTGTTACGTTCATAACGGGTGATGAACGGCGCTTCATCATGCCTGTTGCCGTATTCGCGTTTTTCACTCAGCCTGCCCGCTGCATCGTAATGGTATGTGGTTCTGACGTTGTCAAAACCCACTTCCTCGCTCAGCAGTCCGCCCGGCGTATAGCGCAGGCGGTAACGCTCCCCCTTCTGGTTGAAAATGTCGCTGACCTGCAGGTGGTCGTTGTCGTAGCGGTAGCGCAGGGTGCTGCCGTCCGGCAGGGTCTTCTTCGTCAGCAGGTGAAGCGGCGCGGCGTAGTCATATGTGGTGACTTTTCCGGCCTCGTCCTTAAACCAGGTGACTTTGCCGTAAGCGTTGTAGCGGTACTCCCGGGTGGCGCCGTCCGGGAAGGTGATGCAGGCCACGCGCCCCGCGTCATCATACCGGTAGCCGGTGACGTGGCCTTCGCCGTCGGTAACGCTGGTGACCCGCAGCAGGGCATCGTGGGCGTAGCGGCGGACCTGGCCGTCCGGGCGGCACTCTGCCAGCAGCTCGCCTTCACGCCCCCATTCCCGGGTGTGAACGGCGCCGTCCGGGTAACGCACCTCCGTACACTGGCCCCGTTCATTGTAGCGGTAGTGCGTTTCCTGCTGCAGCGGGTTAATGGCCAGGATTACGTCTCCCTGCGCATTATATTCATACCGCCATACACGCTGCCCTTCCTCCACCTGGACCACTCGCCCAAGCTGATGGCGGAACGTCACCGTTCTGCCATCCGGGTAAACAATTTCTGTCAGTTGGTCCGAATCATCATACTGGTAATGAGTAACGTGACCTGAGCCGTCTCGTTCAGCGATTTTTTTGCCGTGAGCGTTATAGCGATATTCAGTCGTTGAGCCATCCGCCGTGGTTTTACTAAGCAGCAACGAGGACGTTTTGTCATGATGGTATATTCTTTTGTACCATCCTGGTTAATCAGAGTCCCCAGCCCTTTCTCGCTATCCCACTGGTACCTGACGTCAAGTTGCCCGAAGTTCCCCCAGTGGCGGATACACCGCGCCTGCTTTCCTTCGCCGTCCCATTCCCACTGAAATACAGCACCGCCAGCCAGTTCACGACGGCAAATAACATGCTGTGCGTCATAGAGATAATGTTCGGTCTCTCCTGCCGTATTTTCGACTGAAACTAATTGCTCTTGCTGGTTATACCGATAGCGGGCCGGGGTGGAGACAGGAAGCCATTCCCCACATGATGTATCATACCGGGCGAGATCAACCTGCTGAATGCATCTTTCTTTCCAGGTAAAAAGCAGCGCCAGCCCCTGTTGCGTAGCCGGAACCAGACGTATTACCTGACCTTCTGTCGAGCGATGTAAGACCAGCGTATTACGGTATTTATCCTGAACGTATGCCAGCCGCGCTGTATCCCCGTCACGAATGAAGACATACTGCAACGGACTCCCTGCGGAGCCGGCAACATAGTGCCCTTCCTGGGTGAGGTACAGGACACTGCCTGCCAGCGGGTTTTCTACGTGGGGGGCCGCCTCCTCAGGAATGGGAAGTGTAACGACACGCCCCTCATGATCGTTCCAGTAGGCAAATTCGTTGTCGAAAGTAAGATGATGATTAAGAGAATGGGACCAACCATAGCCCAGGCCGCAGTTGTCGCCTACGCAAGCGGTACGATACAGTCTTGAGAAATTAAAGGGCAGCAGGCCGCTTAGTGCGACATCATCCAGTAACAGCAACTCCTCGCCGTTTACCATGGAGACTGGGTCGGCGGTGGTAGCGGTGTCATTAGCCGGACGGCCATTTACCGGAGGCGAATCAACGGCATTATCGGCTTTTTTGGTAAGGGTGGTAAATGTGTGGTGGGCCCGAGTCGACTGGCGAGCCTCAAGGACCCAGTGAGAACCCTCTGCGGACAAATGCGCCGATCTACCGAATCTGACCGGAATTCGCGTTCGGGTTAGCGTGGCCGCACTGAGTGAAAGCGTAGCCGCAACCAGTGGTGAGCGACATAATTTAAGCATCGACTCAAACGCTTTGCGCACATACGGCGAGGTGATTTTATTTAATGTGGAGGCTCCCTTAACAGCTGTGCCTGTCCCGGCAGTACAAATAGTAGTGACTGCCAGCGATAGAATTTCAAAAAGGATTTGTCCATTAATATTTTTACGTTCAACGGGCGGCAATAAGTCTATCCAGGCCAGAACAGCTCTGTAAAAAAGATATACCAGCGCATCGTCCTGAACCGCTGTACCTATTTTTTTCAGATTCTCCCAGGTACGTTCAATATCCTCTTTATCCATAGTCTGGAGTTTGTCATGGAGATTAACGCGCCGTGCAGGTAATCCTGCCTTCGTACCAGCAACATCATAAATATAATTCCATGTTACGCCGACAGGCGTAAGGGAAACGATATCGTCGGCAAGCTCATAGGTGCCTTTCAAAAGATTGAGTGCGCCATCAGAAATGCCTTGAATTACCGCATCATTCTCTGCGTCCACCTGCCCTTTCAGATCCAGTGCCAGGTAAGCCTTCCAGCTTGCCTGCATTTTTGGATCGTTCCACGTTGAATCCAGCCAGCCTTGTAGTTTGCTAATGAGTGGCTGGTAACTTTCCAGCCATTGTTCATAGTCATTTGGCGTAACGTCAGGGTTAACAATAAGAAAATATTCTTCGCAATCGTTAATTCCACCAAAAACAGCAGACTCACCTTTGTCATTAAATTTCCCGGCCAGAATCTCCTTACCCGCACCATTAATTAATGTAAAGGGCATCTCTTTAAAAGGGATAAAAGCATCATCGTTCTCAATGTTTTCGTCAAAACCGCCATAACCATAGCGAATACTGTACTGTTTGTTCAGCGGGCATTCCGTTGCCTCGAAACCGGGTTTTCGGGTGTTTTTGTTTTTGAATGCTTCTTCAATGAAGTTTTCCACTTGTACGGCCAGCAGCGCAACTGGAAAAACAGCATGGCGAAAAGAGTCTTTTGCAGCTTCAATCAACTGCTTTTTTATTGAGGTTTGATAGTCATCCAGACAGTGGATGAAATCATTCATTACCTGAGCATATAATTTGTCTTTATCCTGCTCAGTCATCTTTTTTCGGTTCGATATATGATAATAAGGGCTATAATACGCCCCGCCGTAGAGACCGCCAAATTCTGCCAGTTCTGATGAGCCTTGTTGATTATTTTCCGGTTGTTCCGTCACCTGAGAGAATCTCCCTATAAATTTACCTGCGGGTATATCGATGCTACTGTTATCATTGAGCCTGTTTTAAAGCAATTAAAACCTCTTCAATGATATCTTCTTTCCGCGAATTATTGTTTTTAACGATACGATGAACTTTAGCCGCTATCATTTCTTGATCAAAGCGGAAATAAATTTCTGGATATTCATCTTTCAGGAACTGCAGAATATTATGCACTATCGGTTGCTGATCTTTTTCTAGCATGGTATCTATCAACGCCTGAGGAACGTGCCACCATGGCGATTTTTTTACTTCGCTTTGAGCATGAATGTGGACAATAAAACTTTCAGAATTTACCCAATAGAAAGCAAACGGCGGCATAACCTCACGCCAATCATCCCCCATATAACGCAAATGCTCAGCAAACCACTTACCATCCCAGTAGCGGAAGAAAACTTCCTGACCACCTGGCACAATGACTTTCACCAACCCGCGTAAGTGGTCAACGATTTTTTCAAAATTATAAGGCGAACGCGCCAGCCATCCCCAATCTTTATGCTCAGTTTCTTCCACCCATTTTAAAAAGGGGCTGTGCTCGTCCAGCCGAACGATAACAGGCATAGTTTCCGTCCAGTCGGCATAGGGCGTAGCGCGATAGAGTCCGACAGGAGTATCATTACCATCATGAATGTAATATTCACGAAGAGGATTGGCATCACTTACTTTTGACAAGATAGCGTATAAAGGCATATTTGATGAAGCTGTAATATCCAGCCATTGCTTTTGAGAAAGTGCTGCGACAGGCGTCCTTCCAGACATAAGTTCAAACCTTATTTATTATTCAATCCATTGACAGTGCATATTCTTTAAAAGAAAACATTTTCCGAATAAATTCTAAATTACGCTGTGTATTATTATCAGCGAAAAAAGAAAACATGTTAATAGTTAAATTGTTTTTATGAGTAATCTATGACGACCGTCAATTTTCTTATGAATTTAGTTTCTGCAAGGCAGAACAATCATGGATGCAGGTTATATTTAAAATAAAAAGAAACAGATTATGAATATATTCATGAGAAATAATAGCAAAATCTTTTTCTGCGAATCATAAAAGAGCCCATTACGGGCTCTTTTATTTACTGCTGTTTCGCCTGCTGAAATAAATTATCCCACATCGCCAGCACCAGGGCCTGGTCACGGGGTGACAGTTCCCCGGCGTGGATGGCGTTTTGCAGGCTGGTGGTGACTTTCGCATGCAGCGCCTGCGGCGTATGGTCATCGCCGTTTTCCAGCTCCGCGACCGCCAGGGTAAGGTGGCCGCGCAGGTAGCCGCTGGCGAACAGTTCGTCGTCGCCTGCCGTCTCGACCATGTCGTCAATCAACGCCAGAATGCGCGATTCAAATTCTGCGATCATCTTCTTTCCTCAATTAAAATCTTCCGGCCAGGGGAAGTGTTCCGCCGTTAATTCCGGCGTGTGGTAATAATCTTGCAGCGCCCGGATAAAGCGCGCCGGACGTTCCGGGATACCCTTTTCAAGGTAGGCCATCACCTGAGCGTGGACGCGACGCTGAAATTTAATGCGATCCGGCTCAAAGTCACCTTCCAGATTGTCGCAGCTGACGTTAAAGGGAAAACCCGCCGCCACGCAAAATAGCCAGTCGAACGCCTGCGGTTTGATTTCAACATCCTCAAACTGACTCTGCGTTGCCGCATCACGGCCGTCAGGGCAGTACCAGTAGCCAAAATCCACCTGTTCACGACGCGCTTTTCCCGCAATGCACCAGTGGGAGATTTCATGCAGCGCGCTGGCATAAAAGCCGTGAGCGAAGACAATCCGGTTATAAGGCACCTCTGCATCTGCAGGAAGATAAATCGGTTCGTCGTCGCCTTTAATCAGACGGGTATTAAAATCCTCGGCAAAGCAGCCGTCAAAAAGAGTAATTAAATCCTGATAATTATGTGTCGTCATGCAATCACCCCCAGAAAATGGAGGATCTCCTGTCCGTGGCTGTCATAAAGTAATTTTGCGCTCATCACCGCCGAGACAATAACAATCATCGGGCGGATCAGTTTTTGCCCTTTACTGAGCACCAGCCGTGAGCCCATCCGCGCGCCCAGAAACTGGCCCGCCATCATCACAAAGCCGGTGGCCCAGATAACCTTGCCGCCAATAATAAACAGCAGCAGGCCGCCAATATTGGAGGTGGCGTTAAGTAATTTGGCGTGGGCGGTGGATTTTGCGAGGTTAAACCCTGCCAGCGTCACGAAGGCCAGCGCATAGAACGACCCGGCGCCCGGACCAAAAAAACCGTCGTAAAAGCCTACGCAGCCACCCGCTATTAGCGCGAACGGCAAGCCGTGCAGCCTGCGCTGCCGATCCTCTTCCCCAAGCCTCGGCATCAGCAAAAAATAGAGGCCGATGCAGATAACCAACGCGGGGAGGATCTGGCGCAGAATATCCGACTGCACATGCTGTACCAGCAGCGCGCCGGAAGTGGAGCCGATAAAGGTCATCAGAATATTGAGCTTCTGGTCGGCCAGACTCACCACTTTGCGGCGCAGAAAATAGAGCGTCGAGGAGACGGAGCCACCGCAGGCCTGCAGCTTGTTGGTCGCCAGCGCCTGGGCAGGGGACATCCCCGTCGCCAGCAATGCCGGAACGGTCAGCAGGCCGCCGCCGCCCGCCAGCGCGTCAATAAAGCCGGCCAGCGCGGCGACAAAAAAAAGCGCCGCCAGAAGTAGAGGCGACACCATAAATAACTCATGAAAAGCATCCATTAGAGTACGTGCTCGTCCAGAAGCGCCTGACAGGAGGCCGGCAGCGGCGGCGGCGTCTTTTTCTCAGGCGTGGTTGATGGTTTTGGCGGCTCGAACCAGCTTTGCAGTTCCGCTCCGCAGCCGTCGCCCGGCGGCGGTAAAGGCTGGTCTTCGCACTCCAGGCTGTCCGCCGGACAACGCAGACGCACGTGCATATGCGCGCGATGCTGGAACCACGGACGCACCTTACGCAGCCAGTCCCGGTCCGTTCCCGCATCAAGGCAAAGCTGCTGCTTGATGGCCGGGTTAACAAAGATACGCGTGACGTCGTTATCTTTAGCGGCAAGCTTAATCAGGCTGGTGATTTCCGGTTTCCACAGCGATGGCACTACCCGCTTGCCGTCGCGGGCGACTAAATCCAGCGCCTGCGGTTTTAACAGTTGCGCGGCGGTCCAGCGGGTTTTCGGCAGTTGCAGGAAAATGTCCACATCCAGCCCGCTCTGGTGGCTGGCATGTCCGCCGTTAAAACGACCGCCTGCCGGCATGCCCATGTCCCCTATCAGCAGGGTGCCCAGCCCCAGATTATGCACCTGGTTGCCGAGGCGCTGAATAAACAGCACCAGATCAGGGTGGCCGAAATAGCGCCGCTGGTCGGTACGCATGACCTGATAGGTATCCGACTGCAGGGGCAGTTCATGCGCCCCGATGATACAGCCGTTAGAGAAGGCGCCGATGGATTGCGGCGTGCCCGCCACCGGGTGGGTAATTTTCTGCCACGGCGTCGCCGCCTGACAGACAACGCTGGCGGCGAGCGCCAGCGCGGCGATTACACTTTTTTTCATCGTTTACCAGCGTGGAAGCGTGGGCGTCACATCGGCGTTTTGCGCGCGCTGACGCATAAAGTGATCCATCAGTACGATAGCCAGCATCGCTTCGGCGATGGGCACCGCGCGAATACCAACGCAGGGATCGTGGCGGCCTTTGGTTATCATCTCTACCTCTTCGCCGGAGCGGTTAACGGTGCGCCCCGGTACGGTGATGCTGGAGGTAGGCTTGAGCGCAATGTTGGCAATAATCTGCTGCCCGCTGCTGATGCCGCCCAGAATGCCGCCCGCGTGGTTGCTCTGGAAGCCCTGAGCGGTGATCTCGTCACGGTTTTCGCTGCCGCGCAGGTTCACCACGCCGAAGCCGTCACCGATCTCCACCCCTTTTACCGCGTTGATGCTCATCAGCGCATGAGCGATATCAGCATCGAGGCGGTCGAATACCGGCTCGCCCAGTCCGGCGGGTACGCCATCCGCTACTACGGTGACTTTCGCGCCAATGGAGTCGCCCTCTTTTTTCAGCCCGCGCATCAGTTCATCCAGCGCGTCGATTTTATCCGGATCCGGGCAAAAGAACGGGTTCTGCTCGACCTGCTCCCAGTCTTTAATGGCCAGCGGAATATCGCCCATCTGCGTCAGACAGCCGCGGATCACGATACCAAACTTCTCAGCGAGGAATTTTTTGGCGATCGCCCCCGCCGCTACGCGCATTGCGGTTTCACGGGCGGAAGAGCGGCCGCCGCCACGGTAGTCGCGCAGGCCGTATTTCTGTTCGTAGGTATAATCAGCATGCCCCGGACGGAACAGATCTTTAATGGCGCCATAATCCTGGGAACGCTGATCGGTGTTTTCGATCAGCAGTCCGATGCTGGTGCCGGTCGTGACACCCTCAAAAACGCCGGAGAGAATTTTCACCTGGTCGGGTTCACGCCGCTGGGTGGTGTAGCGTGATGTGCCGGGGCGACGCCTGTCGAGATCGTGCTGGAGGTCGGCCTCGGTCAGCGCAATGCCCGGCGGAACGCCATCGACGATACAGCCCAGCGCAATGCCGTGCGATTCGCCAAAGGTGGTCACGCGAAAGAGTTGTCCAATTGTGTTTCCTGCCATCACGGCTCCATTGTCGTTGTTGTGTTGCTGTTTTTAGTCTTTATAGATACTGAAATGCTCGCGGGCGGCCAGCAGCTGCGCTTTAGTCAACATAAAGACGCCGTCGCCGCCGTTGTCGAACTCAAGCCAGGTAAACGGCACGTTCGGATACTGCTCCATCAGATGTACCATGCTGTTGCCCACTTCACAAATCAGCACGCCCTGGTCGCTGAGGTAATCCGGCGCGCAGGCAAGAATACGGCGCGTCAGCTTCAGGCCGTCGGAGCCGGACGCCAGCCCCAGTTCCGGCTCATGGCGGTACTCGGTGGGCAGGTCGGACATGTCCTCTTCATCGACATACGGCGGGTTGGTGACAATCAGATCGTATTGTACTTTCGGCAGGTCGCGGAACAGATCGGAACGGATCGGCGTCACGTGGTGAATCAGGCCGTGCTCTTCAATGTTATGTTCAGCCACAGCCAGCGCCTCGGGGGAGACGTCTACCGCGTCCACTTCCGCTTCGGGGAAGGCATAGGCGCAGGCAATGGCGATACAGCCGCTGCCGGTGCACATATCGAGAATGTGCTGCGGCGGCGCGTCAACCAGCCCAGAGAAATGGTTGTTAATGAGTTCGCCAATGGGTGAACGGGGCACCAGCACGCGCTCGTCAACGTAAAATTCGTGGCCGCAGAACCAGGCTTTGTTGGTCAGGTAGGCGACGGGGATGCGCTCGTTAACACGGCGAATCACCCGCTCAACGATGCGGTGTTTTTCGCTGGAGGTCAGACGCGCGGTGCGCATATCTTCCGGGATGTCTAACGGCAGATAAAGCGAAGGCAGAACCAGCTGTACCGCCTCGTCCCAGGGGTTATCGGTGCCGTGACCGTACCAGATATTGGCCGCGCTGAATCGGCTAACCGACCAGCGGAGCATGTCCTGAATGGTGTGCAGTTCGTTCACTGCTTCATCTACAAAAATTTTATCCATCTTGTCCTCCAGAACATGCCTGCATCAAATTCGGCGGCTAGTTTGCCATGAAGACGGCGATAAATCAGCATTGTCGCGTCGCGTCGCCGCCTAAAAGTGCATTTTGCCTGAACAGCGGCGCTGAGTCGGGTACACTGGAAGAAATAAAAGATGAGAAGCGCAAATGAAAAAGAAAGCATCGCTTAGCGAGGAGGAGCAGGCGCTGTTCCGGCAGCTGATGACCGGCACCCGGCAGATGAAACAGGATACGGTGGTCCACCGCCCGCTGCGTAAAAAAGTGAGCGAGGTGCCGGTAAAGCGGTTATTACAGGAGCAGGCGGATAACAGCCACTATTTTTCCGACGAGTTCCAGCCGTTGCTCAATACCGACGGCCCGGTGAAGTACGTGCGTGATGACGTCAGCCATTTCGAACTGAAAAAGCTCCGCCGCGGCGATTACTCCCCCGAACTGTTTCTTGATCTGCACGGCTTAACGCAGTTGCAGGCCAAGCAGGAGCTGGGGGCGCTGATTGCCGCCTGTCGGCGCGAACACGTATTTTGCGCCTGCGTTATGCACGGGCACGGCAAACATATTCTTAAGCAGCAGACGCCGCTGTGGCTGGCCCAGCATCCGCACGTGATGGCGTTTCACCAGGCGCCGAAGGAGTACGGCGGCGACGCAGCGGTGCTGGTACTCATTGAGGTAGAAGAGTGGCAGCCGCCGGAGCTTCCCTGACGCCAGCGCAATAAAAAAGCCCCGTCAGGGGCTTGAGACTGATGACAAAACCAACAGGAATTTATGGAACGGGGTAGCCCGGGTAAGTGTCAGCGCACCCGGGACTCCCGGATGCGGCGAAACGCCTTATCCGGGCTACCGTCATTGTGCCGCTCTTTCGTCACTGCCGGGTTTGTCAGCAACCTCAGCGGTCAGATCCCCGGATAAGGCGACGCCGCATCCGGGAAAATCCAGCGACAACCAGACAGGCCGGGATCAGATGGCTTTTGCCATTTTCAGATTGCAGGGGCTCATTTGCCAGTTAAACACCCCTTTCCCCTGTTCATCCAGGGTAACGCTGGCAATGGCCGACGTGGTAAACATCGGCGGCGTTTCGCCCGGGCAGAGTTCAGCCACCAGATAGCCAACCAGCGGCAGGTGGGAGATCACCAGCACGGAAGCGACACCTTCGTTTGCCAGCGCCTGTAAATAAGCGCTGACCAGGCCGACATCGCCGCAGGGGGTCAGTTCGGGCAGGACATCCACGTTATCCGGCAGGTTAATACAGCCGCCCACCTCGCTCAACGTCTGCTCAGCACGCAGAAACGGGCTAACCAGGATACGTTCGACATCCACTTTTTGGCTTTTCAGCCAGGTTGCCATCTGACGGGATTCATCACACCCGCAAGGGGTTAACGGACGAACCGAGTCGCTGGCTGCATCGAGGGCGGCATCGCCGTGACGCATGATAAAAACTTGCATATTGCACCGCTTTTGTTAACCAGAAGCATCGATTTCCCTGCCGGTGGCAGGGAAGTTCAATGGCCGGGCATTGTGCCTTATCCAATGACTTAATGAAACGCTGTTTTTTAACTCAATGGCGTAAGTATAGTCAATCACCGTTTACAAAATAACCATACGCGTTTCATTAAGAACAGGATTTACCCTTTTTTGACCTTAACTTACATACTCAGTTTCGTTTTTACGCCAGAAAATTTCGCCCCGCTCAGCCATTTGTAACAAAAGCTGACATGGAGTGAAACGCTCCCCGTACTGCGTTGCCAGACGCTGTAGAATAGCGACCACTTCGCTCGCGCCCAGGGTGTCCATATACCGAAATGGCCCGCCGAGAAACGGCGGAAAACCAATCCCGAAGACCGCGCCGATATCCCCATCCCGCGCGCTGCGGATCACCTGTTCATCAAAGCAGCGCGCCGCTTCGTTCAGCATCAGCATCACGCACCGTTCGGCAATCGATTCTGCCGATAAACGGCCTGTACCGGTCACGCCAATAAGCGGGTAGATAGCCGGGTCAGGCTGTTTCTTGCTTTTACGCCCTTTCGCTGCGTAAAGATAGAAACCGCGTTCATTTTTTCTGCCTTTGCGATCGTCGTTCAAAATTGCGGAAACGACAGTTGCAGGGGCGCTAAAACGGTCGCCGTAAGCGGCCTCAAGAACCGGTATAATTTTAGTCCCTGTGTCGATTCCCACTTCATCCAAAAGTTGGATTGGGCCAACCGGAAAGCCAAACTTTACTAATGCGTTATCGATGTGCTCAATGCGTTCGCCTTCGCTTAACAGGCGCATTGCCTCGCTCATGTAAGGCGCGAGAATACGGTTGACGTAAAAGCCCGCTTTGTCCGCCACTACAATCGGGGTTTTACCCTGTTTTTTTGCCAGTTTCACGATGGTCGCCACCGTGCGGGCATCCGTACCGGCGTTGGGGATGACTTCCACCAGCGGCATCTTTTCCACCGGGCTGAAAAAGTGTAAGCCGATAACGTTTTCCGGCCGGGCCGCCTTCGCGGCAATGTCGCCAATCGGCAACGAGGAAGTGTTCGAGGCGAAAATCGTATGCGGCGCGCAGTGGGCTTCGACTTCCGCTACCATCTGCTGCTTAAGCGCCAGATCCTCAAATACCGCCTCGATGACGACATCACGCCGGGCAAAACCGCTGTAGTCGGTGGTGCCGGAAATGCGCGCCATTTGCGCATCGCGCTCGGCAGCTCTGAGATGGCGGCGGCGCACCTTTTTATCAAGCTGCTGCCAGCTGTATTTCAGCGCGTGGTTGATACCCTGCGGATTAATATCCTTAATGCGAACCGGGATAGCGCCCTTGCCTGCCGTAACAAAAGCAATACCGCCCCCCATTAAACCACCGCCAAGCACGCCCACGCTGCGCAGCGGGCCCGCTTCAGCCGGGCTGCCGGGGTCTTTTTTCACTTCGGTGCTGGCGAAGAAAATGTTGCGCAGCGCCTGCGATTGCGGCGTCATCGCCAGCTGGCCGAACGCCCGCGCTTCGGCTTCATAGCCGCTGCTGCGTCCCTGGCTGAGCCCGGTCTCGATCACGTTCAGAATGCGCGGCGCCGCCGGATAGTTGCCCTGGGTTTTTTGTTCGGTTTTTTTCGCGGCCATACGAAACAACAGCGCCCTGCCAAGCGGCCCGGCAAGCAGGCGTTCACGCGCCGGCAGGCGTCGGCTGGCAGGGCGTTCCTGCTGCGCAAGCGCGGCGGCGGCCTCCAGCAGAATGGACTGCGGCACGACATCATCCACCAGCCCGGCTTTCAGCGCCTGGCGTGGACGCAGTTGTTTGCCGGTGAGGATCATCTCCAACGCCGTGCTCACGCCAATCAGGCGCGGCAGACGCTGGGTGCCGCCGGAGCCGGGCAGCAGGCCGAGTTGAACTTCCGGCAGGCCAAGCACCGTTTTGCCGTCATCGGTACAGATACGGCGATGGCAGGCCAGCGCCAGTTCAAGGCCGCCGCCAAGACAGGGGCCATGAATAGCGGCCACCACCGGAACGGTGAGCGCATGGATCTCCGCCATCACCTGCTGGCCCTGGCGGGCGAGATCTTCCGCCTCTTTTGCCGTCTGGCAGCGGTCAATCATGTTGATATCCGCGCCGGCAATAAAGTTATCCGCTTTAGCGGAGATAAACACCACGCCGCGTATGGCCCTGTTTTCCCGGATTTGTTTGAGAATGGCGCGAACCTGGCCGCCAAACTCTGCTTTGAGGGTATTCATTTTTTCGCCGGGAACGTCTATCGACACCACGGCGATATTGTCCGGGCGCACAGTCAGGGTAAATGCTGAGGTCATCTCCATTATTCCGCCTCCAGAACCATTGCCGCCCCAAGGCCCCCCGCCGCGCAGGCGGTGACAAGTCCAAAACCGCCGCCGCGACGGCGCAGTTCATTCAGCGTTTGGGTTATCATCCGCGCGCCGGTGGCCGCAAAGGGGTGACCATAGGCGATTGAACCGCCCAGTACGTTGAACTTGCTGTCGTCCACATCGCCGGTGGCCTGTTCGCGTCCCAGCACATCGCGGGCGAAACTGGCGCTCGCCAGCAGTTTCAGGTTGGTAAGGGTTTGCGAAGCGAACGCTTCATGCATATCAAACAGAGTGAGGTCCGCAAGGGTCAGGCCCGCTCTGTCCAGCGCCAGCGGCGTTGCCCAGGCCGGCCCCAGCAGCATGTCCTGCTGAACGCCAATCGCCGTAAACGCATAGCTGCGCAGGTAGCCCAGCGGCGTTAAGCCCAGTTCGCGCGCCCGGGATTCAGTCATCAGAATGACCGCCGCCGCGCCGTCGGTCAACGGGGTGCTGTTCGCCGCCGTGACCGTCCCGTGTTTGCGGTCAAACGCGGGCCGCAGCTTCGCATAGTCAGCAAGGCTGGAATTTTGCCGGACATTGTTGTCCTGAGTTAACGGGTCGCGGAACGGCGGCGCGTAAGCGGTCATCACCTCATCGGCCAGCTTGCCTTCGGCCCAGGCCTGGGCGGCAAGCTGGTGAGAACGATGGGCCAGCGCATCCTGCTCCGCGCGGCTGATGCCGTAGGTTTTCGCCATCTGCTCGGCGGTGTCTCCCATCCGCAGGCCGGTTGAATATTCGGCCACCGCGGGGGGCACAGGGAGCAGGTCTTTCAGGCGCAGGCGGGAAAAGAGCTTGAGCTTTTGCCCTGCTGAACGGGCTTTATTCGCGTCTACCAGGGTACGCGCCAGCGTTTTACTGACGCCAATCGGCAGCACGGAAGAGGAGTCCGCGCCGCCTGCAATGCCCGCGCGGATTGTGCCTGCCATCAGGCTTTCCGCCACATTCGCCACCGCCTGAAAACTGGTGGCGCAGGCACGGCTGACGCTGTAGGCGTCGGTGTGCATGCTCATGCCGGTGCCAAGCACGATTTCGCGTGCGATATTTGGCGCTTCCGGCATTTGTACAACCTGGCCAAAGACCAGTTGCTCAATGATTTCCGGCGGAATTTCGCTGCGGGCGAGTAATTCGCTCACCACCATTTTGCCGAGATCGACGGCCGGAACGCCATGAAAGGCAGTCGCCTGGCGCGCGAACGGCGTGCGTAATCCGCTGACAATGGCAATGCGGTCGCCCTGACGGGTGACAAGCGGTAATGCCTGACTCATAACGCTCCCCTGTTAACAGCATAATGCAATAAGTGGTCTGACCTGCTAACAGTCTTAACCAATTATTTACATTTAGCCAATTGGAGAGAGGCAAAATTGGGAGGTAAGGCACAGAGAAGATTGAAAAAACGCCCCCGAAGAGGGAGCGTTGACGGGACGATTAACGCAGACCAAGCTGGAAAATCAGGGTTTCTGCTTCACAGGCGAAAACAAAGTCGATATCCAGGCGCACGCCCTGCGCTTCTTCGGTGAAGTTAGCGGTGATTTGGCAAGGCTCTGATTCCACGCTGCGCGCTTTGGCCGTCAATGCTGCCAGGGTCTCTTCCGCTTCGGCACGGTTCGTAAAGACGCGGCTATAGGATGCGGTGCAATCGGAGTTGTCCATAATGGTGCCAACATCCATACAGCAGCAAACCGGGGTTTCATCAGCACTGCATTTGCTCATTGTGATTTCCTCTGAATATGCACTCAAGGTGCCAGATAAACGTTGTGCATATTTTACCCCCCTGCCCTGAGCGTCTCCAGTCGAGAATGTGATGAATGTCGCTAAGTGACCGAAATCACACTTAAAAATGATCTAAAACAAATTTCACCCATTCCGGTTAATGACGACCCTAACAATTTTGCCACCTGGATCTCGTTTCGAAGATCACATTTGAAATTTTTTAATTACAAGCTTGCAACATATTAACTGGTACGACCTATACTCTCGCCACTGGTCTGATTTCTAAGATTCATCTCAGACCCTACACTTCGCGCTCCTGTTACGCCATGTAACATAGTATTAATAAAAATAACCCGATGAGGTTTTGGTCATGAGCCAGAAAACCCGGTATACAAAAGCTGCACTCGCAGTGGCAGTGGCAATCGTCTCAACCCAGGCCTGGTCTGCAGGCTTCCAGCTCAACGAATTTTCTTCTTCTGGTCTTGGCCGTGCATATTCCGGCGAAGGCGCTATTGCGGATGATGCAGGTAACGTCAGCCGCAACCCCGCTTTGATTATGATGTTTGACCGACCGACTTTCTCGGGCGGCGCTATTTTCGTTGATCCGGATGTGGACGTAACAGGGAGTTCTATTATTGGCAACGACGCCAGCCAGGATAATATCGCGCCGACCGCATGGGTGCCGAACCTGCATTTTGTCGCGCCGATTAACGATCAGTTTGGCTGGGGGGCGTCACTGACCTCTAACTACGGTCTGGCGACTGAATTTAATAATAGCTACGCAGCGGGTTCGATGGGCGGCACTACCGACCTGGAAACGCTGAACCTCAACCTGAGCGGCGCTTACCGTCTGGATAGCCACTGGAGCTTCGGTCTGGGCTTCGACGCCATTTACGCAAAAGCGAAACTGGAGCGTTACGCAGGTGACCTGCCGCAAATTATCGGTGCGAATATTCCGGCGCTGGTACGCGCAGGCCAACTCTCCCCCGCTCAGGCCGCGGCTATTGGCTCGCAGGCTGGCGGCATCAGCCGTGACACGCAGATTGCCCGCCTGAAAGGCGACGAATGGGGCTTTGGCTGGAACGCCGGTATCCTTTATGAACTGGATAAAGACAACCGCTACGCGCTGACCTACCGCTCCGAGGTCAAGATTGATTTTGATGGCGATTACAAGAGCAACCTGCCGCCAACGCTGAACCCGATCAACGCCGCGCTGGGCCTGGGCCTGCCTTATGGCACCGGCGGCTCCACCATTGATGGTTCACTGTCGCTGAACCTGCCGGAAATGTGGGAAGTGTCAGGCTATAACCGCGTTGCGCCGCAGTGGGCGATTCACTACAGCCTGGCCTATACCAGCTGGAGCCAGTTCCAGGAGCTGAAAGCGAAAAACAACGGCGACACGCTGTTCTATAAAGATGAAGGCTTTAAGGATTCGTACCGCATTGCATTAGGGACCACTTATTATATGGATGATAACTGGACCTTCCGCAGCGGTATTGCCTTCGATGACAGCCCGGTTCCGGCGGAAAAACGCTCTATCTCGATTCCTGACCAGGATCGCCTGTGGCTGAGCGCCGGTACGACCTACGCCTTCAATAAAGATGCTTCTGTCGACCTGGGCGTCTCTTATATGCACGGTCAGAAAGTTGAGTTCACCGAAGGTCCGTATACCTTTAAATCGGAAGGTCATGCGTGGCTCTACGGCGTGAACTTTAACTACGCGTTCTGATAAAAAAGTAGCCCGGATAAGGCGTATTAGCCGCATCCGGGAATCCTGGATGCAGATGAGAAAAAGGTGAGCTTCGCGCTCACCTTTTCTTTTATTCGGAATCGATATCCTTAAGATCGTCCTGAATCGCCTGGGCGTTCGGGTTCTCTTCTGGTTTTAGCTCGCCGCCGTTGGCGATAAAGTCGTGGCGCTGGAAGTAGGCTTCGCGCACCAGAATATACGGGTCGGAAGACTGGCGCAGCAGGCCGTCGGAATCGAGCAGCTGCGCACGAGATTCAATGCCCTCAACCGTCCATTTACCCACCGACAGCGGCCATGTCAGCCATGAGAGCACCGGATAGAGCGTATCCACCATATCGCCGCCGTCTTCACGCAGCGTAAAGCTGCCGTAGAAAGGCAACTGCACATAGGGGCCATATCCCATTCCATAATGGCCCAGCGTGCTGCCGAAACGGTGCGGCTCAACGCGCTGCAGCTTAGGATTCGACAACCCCGCCACATCCATAAAGCCGCCCATACCCAGCAGCGTATTAAGGAAGAAACGGGTGAAGTGCACCATTCCCTGATAGGGGTCGCCCTGCAGGAAATAGTTCACCATGATGGCAGGTTCTTCAAGGTTGCTGGTGAAGTTGCTCAGCCAGTTCCGTGCCGGTTGCGGCACATAATCCCGCCAGGCTACCGCCACAGGGCGCAGAACATAAGGGTCCAGCACATTGAAGTTAAAGTTGTACATGGTGCGGTTAAACGGCTCCAGCGGATCCGAACGCCCCTGCGTCTCTCCTGAACTGGCGCAGCCAGCCAACAATGTGGTTGCCAGCGCAAGCGCCGACAGGCGGAATTTCATAGATGTCTCCCTGAAAAAACGGCCTCTGCCGAAGGCTATTTATGCGGACCCAAACAGTAGCGGCTCTACTTTGCCGCTTGCAATATGCAACGCATTGTATCAGCGCACATTGCTGTGTCTACGCAACGGATTAAGCGCAATTCAGCATAGCCTTAAATTGGCACGCCGGTCCGTAACAATTTTATACAATCTTTGCCGCTTTCGTATGGCGATTATTGCCATCAAGGCAAATTAAGATTTCATCGCCCTCAGAATCGACTAAAAGCCGCTACGCTTAAGCCATGTGATGCAATGTATGACGGGATCCACATGGACGATATCAAAGAAGAAAAAATCGACAAACACAGCGAAGAGATTGAAGTAGAGAGCGAAGAGAAAGAGCAAGGTGAAGATATTGAGGTGGATGAAGAACGCCTTCCCTCCCGGGCGATGGCGATTCACGAACATATCCGTCAGGATGGTGAAAAAGAGCTGGAACGCGACGCGATGGCGCTGTTCTGGTCAGCGATTGCGGCAGGGCTGTCTATGGGGGCTTCCCTGCTGGCAAAAGGCATTTTTCACGTCCAGCTTGAAGGCATTCCCGGCGCATTCGTGCTGGAAAACTTAGGCTACACCTTTGGCTTTATTATTGTCATCATGGCCCGCCAGCAGCTGTTTACCGAAAATACCGTCACGGCGGTACTGCCGGTGATGCAGACGCCGTCATGGGTCAATTTTGGCCTGATGATGCGCTTATGGAGCGTGGTGCTGCTTGGCAACCTGGTGGGCACCGGTATTGCGGCATGGGCGTTTGAATATATGCCGATATTCGACGAGCCGACGCGAGACGCGTTTGTCAAAATCGGTATGGACGTGATGAAAAATACGCCGCTGGAGATGTTCTCTAACGCCATCATCTCCGGCTGGTTAATCGCGACCATGGTGTGGATGTTTCCTTCCGCCGGTTCAGCGAAGATTTTCGTCATCATTCTGATGACCTGGCTTATCGCGCTGGGCGATACCACCCATATCGTCGTGGGCGCGGTAGAGATTTTTTATCTTATCTTTAACGGCAACATTCACTGGAGTGAGTTCCTCTGGCCCTTTGCCCTGCCCACGCTGGCCGGCAATATTTGCGGCGGCACCTTTATCTTCGCGCTGCTGAGCCACGCGCAGATCCGTAACGATATGATTAACGCGCGCAAAGCCGAGGCGAAAGCCAAAGCGAAGGAAGCAGAAAAAACCGCCAGGCGGAGAAAAATCAGGCATAGTGGCGACGGTTTAACCACTTGGCAGCAGGTAAGCTTAACGCAAAGACGATTTAACGTTATACTCCTGCCGCCTCGTCCCCTTAGTTAAATGGATATAACGAGCCCCTCCTAAGGGCTAGTTGCAGGTTCGATTCCTGCAGGGGACACCATGACCTCTCTTATTCCACCGCCATAAATCCCGCGCTGTAAAAACGTTGAGCCGTTTTTCATATTCACCCGTCTCCAGCGAATAGCACCTCACGTTAGGCGCAAATTAATATCAGAGCGTCATCATCATTTCATGCCACGCCATGCCACCGTGATCGGAGGAAGAGGGTTTGATATAGCGATAGCCAAAATGCGCATAGAGATCGATATGACGATCTTTGCACATTAAATGGATGGTCTTTTTACCCATACTTTTCATTTGCGCGATAAACTCACGCATCAGCAGAGAAGCGTAGCCTTTCCCCTGAAAATCTGGATGAACAACAACGGACATGATCACCGCGTTAGGTGCCGCAGGATCGTGCCCGACAAGTTCTTTAAACTCTTCGTCCGACATCACCACTTCCCACGCGCAGCCTGCGTTAATAAAACCGATGATCTCATCGTCAAGGGTCATACAAAGGAACCCTTCTGGATACAGGTTGATACGGGTAGCGATCTTTTCCCGCGTCGCCGCTTCATCCCCTTCGTAAGACGTTATTTCGATATCAAAACAGCGATCGGTATCAGCAGGCGTCGCACGGCGGAAGACAGGTGTAGACATTCTTAATCCTCATCATTATTCAAATTGGCAGGACGATTTTACCTGCTATCAAACATGTTTACGCTGCATTCTATGCAATAATAAAATGCACAATGTACATTTCAGAGAGTGCCGGGACGCTGAACGCTATGCATGCTGCGTTAAGAAAACTTGATATGAATCTGCTGCTGGTCTTCGATTCGCTCTACCGACACAGGAGTGTGACCGGGGCCGCCAGTGAGCTCGCACTGAGCCCGTCCGCATTAAGCCATGCATTGAACCGCCTGCGGGCCTCGCTGGACGATCCGCTTTTTATCCGCTCAGGCGGGGGGATGGTGCCAACGGCAAAAGCGGCAAGCATTGCCGCCCGGGTTGCCGCAGCGCTCGGCAGTCTGTCATCTTGTCTTTACGAACACCCCAGTTTTGAGCCTGCCAGCAGTACCGAAACATTTACTTTTGCTGCCACCGACTATACTGCTGCGGTTATTTTGCCGCCGCTTATTTCCCGCATTAACCATCAGGCGCCGGGGATCACCATTAAGCTTCTCTATTCCCGTGACTTCAATGCCGACGAAGATCTGCTATCGGGTAAGGTGGATTTTGCGCTAGGTTTTGAAGAGGAACCCAGGCTCTCTCGCCGCGGCATAGACGCCATTAACTGCTTCACTGATGATTATGTCGTTGCAGTGCGTAAGGGCCATCCGGTCATTAGCGATAGCCTGAGCCGTGAACGCTATCTTGAAGCGGGCCATGTTGTGGTCAGCCCCTGGATGGAATCCCGTGGCGCGATCGATCGCTTTCTGGAAAAACAGCAGGTCAGGCGTCGGATTATGGTGGAATTACCCAGCCTGATGATTGCCCCTATCATCGTGGCACGCACCGATTTGATTATCACGTTACCCAAACGTGGAATTGCCTCTATTTTCGATATGAAAGACCTCGTGGTCTTTACGCCGCCCTTTCCGACACCGCAATATATGCTGAGGGTATATTACAGTGCGGTATTGAGCGCCGCCCCGTCCCATCAGTGGATGAAAGAACAAATTATCGCCCTTTGCGCCTCTGATTACCCATAACCTACGAATGATATATTTACGTGGTGAATAATACCGCTGCTGCTTTTTTATACCTTGTCATTTACTGCTAATAGCATCCATAGACACAACCTCACAGGTCCCAATCAAGTACTCTCCTGCCTTAAGAATTTAAGGAATATCTCAATTCCGTAACAAGCATCGAGATACGCCTGCAAAATAACCAACGGAGAAAGCAAATGAAAAAGCTCATCATTCTTATGGCGTTAATTACGCCCTGGTCAGCATTCGCAGGGGTTATTTTTCACCCGGTAGAACGCGCGGCGGTGGTGGCGAATTCCGATCACCCGGTTGCCGCTGTTGCGGCTACGGCAGAGGCAAGAAACCGCCGCGCAGCAAGGGTGGATGCGGTTAACTGTAACGATGGTCACTGCGTACAGCGCGGCAACGTTGTTCGGTAGGTATATCCTGCCCTGACCAACACTCCCGCGGGCAATTAGCTACCGCTTTGCAAAGCTATCCTGCGGGTTAATCTCTCTTCAGAGTCTGCAGGAGACGCTATAACTTTCCCCGCCTCTATAAGATTAACCGTGCAATATAAGACGAAACCTTAATTTTTTAGCAGGCTATTACTGAATAATAGCACCTATAATCACAATAAAATTATGATTATCCCCTAACCTCCTGGCAGGAAATTTGTGTAAGAGTATAAAATCGACGTGCTAGCAATCTCTTCTATCAAATGTATTAATAACCCATAACTAACCTGGTTTATTAATGTTAAAATTATTTAGCCGATATGTTTCGGTTGGCGTTATAAACACAGCTTTGCACTGGTTATGCTTTGGTGCGCTTTTCCATTTTTTCGGTGCAAACCAGGCGGTCTCTAACCTGGTGGCGTTCTGTATCGCGGTGACATTTAGTTTCTTTGCTAACGCCAGATGGACGTTTAAAACGAAAGCGACATCAGTGCGCTATATCGCATTTGTCGTTTTTATGGGCATATTGGCGACGCTGACAGGCTTTATCGCCGATGCGTTCAATGCCCCTCCTGTTGTTACGTTGATTGTTTTTTCCGGGTTCAGTCTGGTGGCTGGTTTTATCTATTCCAGGTTCATTGTCTTTAGGGATGCGAAATGAACATTTCTCTGATCGTTCCTGTTTTTAATGAAGAGGAAGCCATTCCTGTCTTCTATCAGGCCGTTCGTGAATTTGAACCACTTAAACAGCATCAAGTGGAAATAGTTTTCATTAACGACGGCAGTAAAGATTCTACGGAATCCATTATTAATGCGCTGGCAACCGCAGACCCGCTGGTGGTGCCTCTTTCGTTCACGCGTAATTTTGGCAAAGAGCCAGCGCTCTTTGCCGGGCTTGACCATGCGACAGGCGACGCCGTTATACCTATAGATGTTGATTTGCAGGATCCTATAGAAGTGATTCCGCATCTCATCGAGAAATGGCAAGCCGGCGCGGATATGGTGCTGGCCAAGCGTGCAGACCGCTCTACCGACTGCAGAATGAAGCGCAAAACGGCAGAGTGGTTTTATAAGTTACACAACAAGATCAGTAATCCGCAGATTGAGGAAAACGTAGGCGACTTCCGTTTGATGTCGCGCGAAGTGGTAGAAAACATCAAGCGGATGCCGGAGCGCAACCTGTTTATGAAGGGTGTGCTGAGCTGGGTGGGTGGCCGTACGGATGTGGTTGAGTATGCCCGGGCAGAACGCGTAGCGGGCAGTTCTAAATTTAATGGATGGAAGCTATGGAATCTGGCGCTTGAGGGTATCACCAGCTTTTCCACTTTTCCGCTGCGCATGTGGACTTATATTGGTCTGCTGGTGGCAGGGCTGGCGTTCATTTATGGCGCGTATATGGTAGTCGAGACGTTACTTTTTGGTAATCCGGTACATGGTTACCCATCGATTCTGGTCTCCATACTTTTCCTTGGCGGCATCCAGCTTATCGGCATTGGGGTGCTGGGTGAGTATATTGGCAGGATTTATATTGAGACTAAGGGCAGGCCGAGATATATAATTTCTCGCTCGAAGGTGAATAATAATGAAACAACGAAATAAAGCAGAAACTCTACTTAGCTGGATCGCTCTCTTTGTGATTACCTTTTGTATAATAGCTTCAAGGAGACCAGATATCATCTTTAACCCCCAACCGTGGGCGGAAGATGGGAAAATTTGGCTTGAAAGTATTTATAATAACGGATTCTGGAGCTCAATATATCTTCCACAGAATGGCTATTACCAGACCATCTCTCGCTTAAGTTATGGTATCGCAATAATTTTCGGCATCTCTAAAGCTGCACTGGTAGCAAACATGATTGCGATCAGCATAAGGTGTTTCTTTATTCTATTTATACTTTCGCAGCGTTTATCATTTATCAAAATTCAGTATCGAATTGTTGCTGTTGTTTATTTTCTAACCATGCCGAACCTGTGGGAAGGGTATGTTAACATTACCAACGCTCACTGGTACCTGTCGCTGTATCTGATGGCAGTAGTGCTTGCAGATGATGCGAATAGCCGCTCATGGAAAATTCATGATTTTACTCTACTCATAATCAGCTCATTGAGTGGGCCATTCGTGGTGTTTATCGCTCCCTGCCTGATATTAAAAAGAATTTCACAACGCGGTGGGATAATTAATGCAATCAAAGGCATTAATGCTTTTGATATCACTATGGCTGTCTGCTGTGTTATTCAGGTAGCAGCAATTCTTATATCCTCAGATACAGGAAGGTCCCCGGCTCCGCTTGGTGCAACCTTTAGTTTACTTGTGGATATAATCGGCTATAGAGTCGTTGGCGGTTCCTTCTTTCCAAATGATTATATTACTAGAATGGGGGGAAGGCATGAGCTCAATATTATCCTCTGCGCGGCATTAGTCCTGACTATGATCTGCTTGCTGTGGAAATCCGACTGGCGGTATAAATCAGCCGTTTTATTCCCCGTGCTGATGCTTGGTTTTGCCCTTGCGAAACCCATGATAAGCCTTGACCAACCACAATGGCCCCCTTTGCTTGTTCCTGGTGTAGGCGAGCGCTATTTCTTTATCACAAATTTTTCCTTTTTCTGCCTGATATTGTTTGTGGTTAACAAAATCAGTAAAGGATCAAATATTCCTTTATTAATCCTGGCTATTGTGACAACGCCGTTTATGCTCAGGGGATACACCATTCCACCAATGGCAGAAGTGGGTTACCGTCAGGATATAAAAACGTTTTCCGGGCTGGCATCAGGCGAATCAATGCAGATCCATATCAATCCTCCAGGATGGACAATGGAGCTCAGGAAGCATTAATTTGGGGCGATTTTACCCTGCTGCGCATATTTCCCCGACGGCACACCGACATAGCGGGTAAACGCCACGCTGAATGCGCTCGCTGAGTTATAGCCTGTGCGCTCTGCAATCCCGGCCATGCTGGTATCACGCTGGTTAAGCAGCTGCATCGCGAGGGTCATTCGCCAGGAGAGCAGATAAGCCATTGGCGTTACGCCCGTCAGCGCGGTAAAACGCGCGAATAGCGCCGAGCGCGATAAGGCGCAGCGCTCGGCCAGCGCCTTTACCGTCCAGCGTTTTGCTGGCTCCTGATGCATCAGCCGTATCGCCTGTGCGATACGGGCATCGGAGAGGCCGCGCATCAGACCGGGAGTCGCGAGCGTGCCGGTAGCGCGAATGGCCTCAATAAAGAGCAGTTCTATAATGCGCGTCAGCACCATCTCCTTTCCGGAGCGCCGGGCCTGCGCTTCATCCTTTAATAATTGCAGAAGTAAGCCAAGGCGCGGTTCATTACGCACCAGCACAAACGCTGGCAGCAGAGAAACCAGCAGGTTTGCGTTCGAAGCATCCGCCGCGCAGTGGCCTATAAGCGCCACCATCTCAACCGCATCATGCTGGCTTCCCAGCCGGAAATGCCCCGGCGAGGTTTCAACGGGCGTTGTGGTTGCATCGTGGAAGGCAGGAGGTGCGAGGCTCGTCATGGCGAAGTTGTACGCTGCCGGTATCAGAATAAAATCCCCTGCGACCAGCGTGAGCGGCTCATGGCCTTCAATTTCCAGACGGCATGCGCCTTCCAGGATAGCGCAGTAAAAGGACTGCCCGTAATCGGAACGCCGCACACGCCACTCCCCTGCCCCGGTGACCGTTTTAGAGAGCACGGCCCTGAGTTTTAACATGGTAATGACGTCGGCTAAGGGATCGCTCATACCTGGACTCCTGCTAATAAAGTGCGGACTGCTGAATATATATCGTCCAGCCCTGTTGACCTATTGTAGATGTCGGGCACGCAACTTACCGAGGTCAATATGAAAACAGTAATGATTACCGGCTGCTCATCCGGTTTTGGTCTGGAAACCGCACGGTATTTCCTGGCGCAGGGCTGGCGAGTAATAGCAACAATGCGAACACCGCAGGAGAACCTGCTGCCGCGCAGCGAAAATCTCTCCGTGCTGGCGCTGGATATCACCCGTAAAGAGAGCATAGAACAGGCTCTCGCCGGGACAGGCGATATCGACGTACTGGTTAACAACGCGGGCGTCGGCATGTTAAACGCCCTGGAAGGGGTTTCTCTTGACGCTATTAACGAGGTTTTCGCCACCAACACCATCGGAACGATGGCATTGATCCAGGCGATACTTCCCCGGTTCCGGCAGCGTCGTGCCGGGGTCATTATCAATGTGACCTCTGCGGTAACGATAGCCCCGATGCCGCTGCTCTCGGTCTATACCGCCAGCAAGGCAGCGATTAATGCCTTCACCGAGTCTCTGGCCCTGGAGGTAAGCCCGTTTAATATCCGGGTTGGTCTGGTACTGCCGGGGCGGTCGCCCTCTACCCGTTTCGGTGAAAACGCCAGACGTATCATGGGAAGCGTGCCGCAGGCCTATGCGCCGTTGAGCCAGCGCATTTTTGCCAGTGTACAGGCGGACGACCCGGTAACCCGGCCGGAGGACGTCGCGCAAGCGATATGGCAAATGGCAAACGACCCGACAGTGCCGATGCGTCTGCCTGCCGGAGCGGATGCAAAAGCCATGGCGGACAAACACGCTGTGGCATAAAAAAAGCGGGCTTCCCCATTTTTAGGTCGAAGCCCCTTTTCCGATCCCCACGCTTTTAAGCGCACTCCCAAAGCGCCATAACTGTGCTCCGCCTCACAAAATAACCTTGTAATTCAACAGCGAAACTAACGCCTGTAACACGCTTATAACGCGTCGCTCAACGCTAATTTATAACTGAGAGAAATCATTGTGTCGCCAAAGCCCGACACTCTGTAAGTGACGGATATTATTTAGAAAAATGCCGCTTGTAAGGGGGAAAAATTAAGCGTACATTAGCGCCGTCTGGTGCACTTTGCGCGACGAATTCAGGGGTGGAACCGGAGCCCGAAGCGAGAAAATTCTCATTTTGACGGTGGCGGAGTTTCATCTCTCTATACTCAGTCCTGATGGTCATTAATGCACACGTTGTGTGCGGAGCGATGAACGTGAAATATTTCTTTATGGGCATTTCGGTGATGGTCATTGTTTGGGCCGGCACGTTCGCCCTGATGATCTGAGCAACCCTGACGGGTAGAAAAACAGGAGCCAAATGGCTCCTGTTTCGTTATCAGGCCCCGTCTTCGATGGCCGTTTTGGTCGCCGCCGGAAGAAGTCCGTCGGCGCGGAACATGGCTTTTATGCCTCTTACCGCCTGGCGGATGCGGTCGCGGTTTTCAATCAGCGCGAAACGCACGTGCGTGTCGCCATAGTCGCCAAAGCCGATCCCCGGCGAAACGCAGACCTTAGCGTCCCGCAGCATCTTTTTCGCAAACTCCAGCGACCCCATAGCGGCGTACTGTTCGGGGATTTTCGCCCAGACATACATTGATGCTTTCGGCATCTCTACCATCCAGCCCGCTTCATGCAGCCCTTTCACCAGTACATCGCGACGGCGCTTATACTGCGCGGCAATATCCCGCACGCACTGCTGATCGCCCTCCAGCGCCGCTATCGCCGCCACCTGCAATGGCGTAAATGTGCCGTAGTCGTGGTAACTCTTAATCCGCGCCAGCGCGTTGACCAGCGTTTTGTTGCCCACCATAAAGCCGATACGCCAGCCGGCCATATTGTAACTTTTAGAGAGCGTAAAGAACTCCACCGCCACGTCGCGCGCGCCGGGCACCTGCATAATTGATGGCGCTTTCCAGCCGTCAAAGACGATATCGGCGTAGGCCAGATCGTGAACCACCAGCACATCGTACCGTTTAGCCAGCGCCACCACTTTCTCGAAGAACTCCAGTTCAACGCACTGCGCGGTCGGGTTAGAGGGAAAGCCCAGGATCATCATCTTCGGCTTGGGATAGCTTTCGCGGATCGCGCGCTCCAGCTCATTGAAAAAGTCGACCCCTTCTACCAGCGGTACAGAGCGCACCTGCGCGCCGGCAATGACCGCGCCGTAGATATGAATGGGATAACTGGGATTGGGCACCAGCACTGTGTCGCCATGATCCAGCGTCGCCAGCATCAGGTGCGCCAGCCCCTCTTTCGAACCAATAGTCACAATGGCTTCGCTTTCAGGATCGATGTCCACCTGGTAGCGATCCTGATACCAGCGGGAGATTGCCCGGCGTAAACGTGGGATACCGCGAGAGGTGGAATAACCGTGGGTATCAGGCCGCTGGGCCACGGTACAGAGTTTTTCAACAATGTGTGGCGGGGTTGCGCCATCAGGGTTGCCCATACTGAAATCGATAATATCTTCGCCGCGCCGCCGCGCAGCCATTTTCAGTTCAGCGGTGATGTTGAAAACATAAGGGGGGAGACGATCAATACGCGTAAAACGGCGTTCAGGACTGAACTCAGCCATATATACCTCAAAACGTTAGCGCCCGGACCGTCCGAGCGACGCCGCCACAGGAATGTGGCGCTCAATGAAAATAGCCTGAATAAAAAGCGGCTGTCGAGAGGGTAAGCAAAATAAAGTTACATTTTTAAAAGAGGAAATTAAAAATTAGAAACAAAATAAACGGGTAGCTTAAACGCAAACAACATTACAAACCTTAACACATTGATATCATAATAATTACCTTCCACCGCGTGGCTTTTGCTGTTTTAGCGGCATTTCTCGCCTCTGGACTCAATCCCCTTTTAGGGAAGGGGTTTTTCCTCATTGCCTGTCTTTCGTACCTGACTGGCCTTCTGCGGCGATGTTTTTTATCATAGCTTTTTCACGCTATTTACATGAGTCCCCCGTGCACCAAATATTCGACATGCTGCTGGCGGTTTTCGATCGCGCGGCGCTGATGCTGATTTGTCTTTTCTTTCTGATCCGCATCCGCCTGTTTCGCGAGCTGCTGCATAAAGCGGCGCACACGCCGAAAGAGCTCCTTGGCGTCACCGCAATCTTTTCTCTGTTTGCCCTGTTCAGCACCTGGTCGGGCGTGCCGGTGGAAGGCTCGCTGGTTAATGTGCGTATTATTGCGGTGATGTCCGGCGGCATTTTATTCGGCCCCTGGGTGGGCATCATTACCGGCATCATCGCCGGGACACATCGTTATCTTATTGATATCGGCGGCGTGACCGCCGTACCCTGCTTTATCACCAGCATTGTCGCCGGGGTGTTGTCCGGCTGGATAAATCGTAAAATCCCTAAAGCCCGCCACTGGCGCGCAGGCATTCTCGCCGGAATGGCGTGTGAAACCCTGACCATGACGCTGGTGGTGCTGTGGGCGCCCACCACCGCGCTGGGGCTGGATATTGTGTCGAAAATTGGCGTGCCGATGATCCTGGGCAGCGTCTGTATAGGCTTTATTGTTCTGCTAGTGCAGAGCGTGGAAGGGGAAAAAGAGGCTATCGCCGGGCGACAGGCCAAACTGGCGCTCGATATCGCCAATAAAACGCTCCCGCTCTTTCGTGATGTGAATAGCGAATCCCTGCGCCAGGTGTGCGACATTATTCGTCATGATATTAACGCGGACGCGGTTGCCATCACCAACACCGCACGGGTGCTGGCCTATGTTGGCGTCGGTGAAGAAAATTACCACAGCAGTGACGACGACATCAGCCCGACAACGCGACATGCTATCGATCGCGGCGAGATTATTATTAAAAACAACGATGAGGCTCATCGTACCCCGGAAATTCACTCCATGCTGGTGATCCCGCT
>NZ_HE578945.1:219769-234396 GCF_000321045.1 Phytobacter massiliensis JC163 | reverse complement strand
CATCGTACCCCGGAAATTCACTCCATGCTGGTGATCCCGCTATGGGAAAAGGGCATCGTGACCGGCACGCTGAAAATCTACTACTGTCATGCCCATCAAATCACCTCTTCTTTACAGGAGATGGCGGTCGGGCTGTCGCAAATCATCTCCACGCAGCTGGAAGTCTCCCGCGCCGAACAGCTGCGTGAAATGGCCAATAAAGCCGAGCTGCGGGCGTTACAGAGCAAGATCAACCCCCACTTTCTGTTCAACGCGCTGAATGCGATTTCGTCATCTATTCGGCTGAATCCGGATACCGCCCGACAGCTGATTTTTAATTTGTCGCGCTATCTGCGCTATAACATTGAATTAAAAGACGATGAGCAAATCGACATCAAAAAAGAGCTGTATCAAATCAAAGATTATATTGCTATTGAGCAGGCGCGCTTCGGCGACAAGCTGACGGTCATCTACGATATTGATGAAGAGGTCAGCTGCGTGATACCCAGCCTGCTTATCCAGCCGCTGGTGGAGAATGCCATCGTCCACGGTATCCAGCCCTGCAAAGGCAAAGGGGTCGTCACCATTAGCGTGGCGGAGTGTGGAAACCGGGTACGTATTGCCGTGCGCGACACCGGCAACGGCATCGCCGAGGAGATGATTGCCCGGGTGGAAGCCGACGAAATGCCCGGCAACAAAATCGGGCTGCTTAATGTTCATCAGCGGGTGAAGCTGCTGTATGGCGAAGGGCTGCATATTCGCCGCCTGACCCCAGGCACCGAAATCGCCTTTTATGTTCCCTTACACGCCGCACCGGTGGCCGCCTCGGCCACGCTGCTGCCCTGACAGGAGAAACGGATGAAAGTCATCATTGTTGAAGATGAGATCCTGGCGCAGCAGGAATTAAGCTGGCTAATAAAAGAGCACAGCCAGATGGAAATCGTCGGCACGTTTGATGACGGGCTGGACGTACTGAAATATCTGCAGCACAACAAAGTCGACGCCCTCTTTCTTGATATTAATATTCCGTCGCTGGATGGCGTGCTGCTGGCGCAAAATATCAGCCAGTTCGCCCATAAACCTTTCATCGTGTTTATTACCGCCTGGAAAGAGCACGCCGTCGAGGCCTTCGAACTGGAGGCGTTCGACTATATCCTTAAGCCTTATCAGGAGTCGCGCATCATCAGCATGCTGCAAAAGCTGGAAGCCGCCTGGCAGCAGCAAAACGCGGCAGTAGTCAGCCCGGTCGCGCGGGAAAACGCCACCATAAACCTGGTCAAGGATGAGCGGATTATTGTCACCAGCATTCATGATATTTATTACGCCGAAGCCCACGAAAAGATGACCTTTGTCTATACCCGACGTGAATCTTACGTGATGCCAATGAATATCACTGAATTTTGCAGCAAGCTGCCGGCGGCTCACTTCTTTCGCTGCCACCGCTCGTTCTGCGTGAATCTGGATAAAATCCGCGAAATTGAGCCCTGGTTCAATAACACCTATATCGTGCGGCTGCGGGACCTGGATTTCCAGGTGCCCGTCAGCCGCAGTAAGGTTAAAGAGTTCAGGCAGTTAATGCATCTTTAAAGGATTTGCCCCAGCGTCTGGCGCAGATGGGCGCCGGAGCCCAGCAGCCCGGGGTTATCATGGGTGATAAGATAGACGGGGATGTCTTGTACGTAGGCCTTAAAGCGGCCCTTATCTTCAAAGCCGCCGCGAAAACCAGAGGCGGTGAAGAAGTCGAGGAAGCGCGGCACGATACCGCCCGCGATATAAACGCCGCCAAAGGTGCCCAGGGTCAGCGCCAGGTTACCACCAAAGCGCCCCATAATGACGCAAAACAGCGACAGCGCCCGGCGGCAGTCAATACAGGTATCTTCCAGCGCGCGTTGGGTGACATCTTTCGGCTGCAGGTTTTCCGGCAGGCGACCGTCTGATTTTACAATCGCCCGGTAGAGGTTAACCAGCCCGGGGCCGGAGAGCACGCGCTCGGCGGATACGTGGCCAATCTCTGCGCGCAGTTCTTCAAGGATAATCCCCTCTTCTTCGCTGTTCGGCGCGAAATCCACATGGCCGCCCTCGCCCGGCAGGCTCACCCAGCGTTTATCGACGTGCACCAGATGGGCGACGCCCAGCCCGGTTCCCGCGCCGTAGACCGCGATAGGTTTGCCTTCCACCGCATCGCCGCCGCCAAACTGGATAACGTGTTCTTTTTTCAGCATCGGGATCGCCATGGATACGGCGGTGAAATCGTTGATAATTTCCAGATGCGCGAACCCGAGGTTGTTTTTCATCTCTTCAATGGAGAAGGCCCAGGTGTGGTTGGTCATTGCTACCCAGTCGCCGGTAATCGGGCAGGCGATAGCAATACAGCCATCTTCAACGCTTACCTTATGCTCGTCGAGGTAGACGCGTACCACCGCTTCAAGGCTGGGATAGTCCAGACCGGAGTAGGTTTTAGCCTGTGAAATGGCTCCGCTGTTGATATCACACAACGCCAGCCGCGCGTTTGTGCCGCCTACATCTCCTACTAAAGCATATTTTGTCATTCTTTTACGGCTCCGCTAAAGTCAAAATAAATCCTTGGCACACTGTAAATTCAAGGCGCTGTAACGACAATGAACATAGCACGACTGGCCTGTGATAATCGATCTTCATCACAGATTAGTGCCATGCTTCGGATACCGTTACAGTTGCTTCGCGCTTAATTATAAGGAACCCAACATGCTCCATCCGCGAGCCAGAACAATGCTGGTGCTGGCGCTCCCTGCGCTGGCGATTGGCGTGGCCTCCAGCCTTGTCTTATTGCTGGTGATGAAGATCGCCGCCGTTTTACAAAACCTGCTTTGGGCGGCGCTGCCTTACCGTATGGGGCTGACGCCAGACTCGCCGGTGTGGGTCATCCTGATGCTCACCCTAACCGGGGTGGCCGTCGGGCTTATTCTCCGCTACAGCAACGGGCACGGTGGGCCGGACCCGGCGACCGAGCCGCTCATCGGCGCGCCGGTCGCGCTTTCCGCCCTCCCCGGGCTGCTGGCGGCGCTGGTGGTTGGCCTTGCCGGTGGCGTCAGCCTCGGGCCGGAACACCCGATTATGGTGCTCAACATTGCGCTGGCGGTTGCCCTTGGCGGCAGGCTGTTTCCGCGAGTTGCGTCGCTGGACTGGACAATCCTTGCCTCCGCCGGCACCATCGGCGCGCTGTTCGGCACGCCGGTCGCCGCCGCGCTGATCTTCTCCCAGACGCTAAACGCCAGTAATGATATCCCACTGTGGGACAGGCTGTTTGCTCCCCTGATGGCCGCCGCCGCAGGCGCGCTGACTACCGGCCTGTTCTTCCACCCGCATTTCGCCCTCTCTATCGCCCATTATCCGCAGATGCATCTGATCGATATTCTGAGCGGCGCGGTGGTTTGCGCCTTCGCTATTGCGCTGGGGATGGTGGCCGTATGGTGTCTGCCGCGCCTGCACCAGCTGATGCACCGGATTAAAAACCCGATTCTGATGCTTGGCATTGGCGGCTTTGCGCTGGGCGTGCTCGGGGTTATCGGCGGCAATGTCACCCTGTTCAAAGGGCTGGATGAGATGCAGCAGATGGCCTTCGCCCAGACCTATTCGGTAATGGACTACCTGCTATTTGCCGTGGTGAAACTGGCCGCGCTGGTAGTGGCCGCCTCCTGCGGCTTTCGCGGCGGGCGTATTTTCCCGGCGGTGTTTGTGGGGGTGGCGCTGGGGCTGATGCTGCATGAGCATGTTGAAGCCGTTCCCGCGGCGATTACCGTCTCCTGCGCCATTATGGGAATAGTGCTGGTCGTCACCCGCGACGCCTGGCTGAGTCTGTTCATGGCGGCAGCGGTCGTGCCGGATACATCGCTGCTGCCGCTGCTCTGTATCGTGATGCTGCCCGCCTGGCTGCTGCTGGCCGGTAAACCAATGATGATCGCCTCGCGCAAAAAATAGTGCGTCGGAGCGAAGTTCCGCTATTGGGGTGAGCGATAAACGACGCGCTGGTGTAAGCTCAAAGCCTTTGTGTAAACGTATACACTGACAACAGGTGCGCAGATATGGTTTATCAGGCTTCCCCGGATCGCTACCAGAAAATGGAATACCGCCGCTGTGGGGCGAGCGGGTTAAAGCTCCCGGCGATTTCACTTGGGCTATGGCACAATTTTGGCGATACCACGCTGGTTGAGACCAGCCGCCAGCTGTTACGGCATGCTTTCGATGCCGGTATTACCCACTTCGATCTCGCCAATAATTACGGGCCGCCGCCCGGCTCGGCGGAACGCCATTTTGGCCGCCTGCTGCAGGAAGATTTTCTGCCGTATCGTGACGAACTGATTATTTCTACCAAAGCGGGATATACCATGTGGGATGGCCCCTATGGCGACTGGGGCTCACGCAAGTACCTGATAGCCAGCCTTGATCAAAGCCTGCGGCGCTTAGGGGTGGAATACGTGGATATCTTCTATCACCACCGTCCCGACCCAGAAACGCCGCTTAAAGAAACCATGCGCGCGCTGGACCATATCGTGCGCCAGGGTAAAGCGCTTTATGTTGGCCTGTCGAACTACCCGACGGAGCTCGCCCGCCAGGCTATCGATATCCTGGACGATTTGGGCACGCCGTGCTTAATCCACCAGCCGAAATACTCCCTGTTTGAACGCTGGGTAGAGAAAGATCTGCTGGCGCTGCTGCAGGAGAAGGGCGTCGGCAGCATCGCTTTTTCGCCGCTGGCAGGCGGTCAGCTTACCGACCGTTATCTCAACGGCATCCCGGCGGACTCCCGCGCCGCCAGCGGTAGCCGCTTCCTCAATCCTGACCAGCTAACCGACGAGAAACTGCAGAAGGTGCGCATGCTTAACGCGCTGGCCCTTAAACGGGGGCAGAAGCTGTCGCAGATGGCGCTGGCCTGGGTGTTGCGCGAGGATAAAGTCACCTCGGTACTGATTGGCGCCAGTAAAACCAGCCAGTTGGATGACGCAGTGGGTATGCTGGAGAACCGGCATTTCAGCGCCGCGGAATGCGCCGGGATAGAGGCCATACTCCATGACGCGGTATAAAATTAGCAAAAAGTGCTGTCACCGCTGATTTAAGAGTTACACCGAAGTCTGAAATGTTATGACATCGTAATATTGCTGCAACAGACCCGATCGTGAAGGAGAAAAACTATGTTCAGGTCACTGGTCCTTGCAGCACTTTTAACCGCCTGCGCACCTCTGGCAGTTACCGCTGGCGAAATCACCCTGCTGCCGTCGATAAAATTGCAAATCGGCGATCGCGATAATTACGGTAATTACTGGGACGGCGGCCGCTGGCGCGACCGGGATTACTGGCATCGTCATTATGAATGGCGCGATCACCGCTGGCGTATGCACGACCGCGGCTACCATCGCGGCTGGGATAAACGCAACGCGTATGAGCGCGGTTATCGTGAAGGCTGGCGCGACCGCGACGACCATCGCGGTCCGGGGCGCGGTCACGGCCACCACCACTAATATTAAGGAGCGCAGATGCGCTCCTTTTCTTTTATCTGTTTACAGCCCTAAGGCGGTTCCCACTAAGAGCCAGCCGTTCAACACCACGACCAGGGCAACGATAAGCCAGCCGGTGCGTTTTACCAGCGGCGTGTTGACCAGCTCCCCCATCAGCGCACGATCGCTGGTGAAGATAAGCAGCGGCACCAGCGCCAGCGCGATACCGAAACTGAGCAGTACCTGGCTCATCACCAGAATGCGGGTAGGGTCCAGCCCAAGCAGAATCACAATGAATGACGGCAGCATGGTAACGACGCGCCGGACCCACAGCGGAATATTAAAACGCACGAATCCCTGCATGACTACCTGCCCCGCCAGAGTGCCCACGACCGTGGATGAAAGCCCTGCGGCCACCAGGCTTAGGCCGAACACCGTGGCCGCCGCATGGCTTAACAGCGGCTCCAGCGTCAGATAGGCCTCATCCAGATCGGCAATCCCCGTATGGCCATTAAAATGGAACGCCGCGGCGGCCGTCGCCATCATTGCCAGGTTAACAAACCCTGCAACGGTCATCGCGATACCGACATCCCATTTGGTGGCGGAGTAACGCTCATGCCGTGTCCCCTGCTGAGAATGTTGAGTCAGGGAAGAGTGCAAATAGATGACGTGCGGCATAATTGTTGCGCCAAGCACGCCCGCGGCCAGGAACACGGCCCCGGTGCCGGGCAGGCTGGGAATTAAAATCCCCTTGCCCAACGGCGCAAGTTCCGGCCGGGAAAAGACCAGCTCAACAATATAGGCGGCGGCGACAAACAGCAGCAAACCGCCAATTACTTTTTCCAGCGGCTTTTGCCCCCGGCGCTGCAGCATCAGAATCAGGAAAGTCGCAATCCCGGTGAGCACCGCTCCCTGCAGCAGCGAGACGCCCAGCACCAGCTTGAAGCCAATTGCCGCGCCGATAAACTCGGCCAGATCGGTCGCCATGGCGATGATTTCCGCCTGTACCCAGTAAAACCAGACCAGCGGGCGCGGATAATGGTCGCGGATCTGCTCCGCCAGGTTTTTACCGGTGGCAATACCCAGTTTCGCCGACAGGATCTGAATCAGCATCGCCATCAGGTTTGCCCAGACCACAACCCACAGCAGCTGGTAGCCAAAGCTGGCCCCCGCCTGAATATTAGTGGCAAAATTGCCGGGATCGATATAGCCGATCGCCGCAATGAACGCCGGGCCCATCAACGCGAGCCTTAATTTGCGCGCTGCACGCCCACTACCTCTTTCAACGCGACTGTTGTCCATTTATTGCCCCTGAATATAGCCTTTGCTATGTTTCATGCTATCAAAGTGAGAATGATTATCAAGTTCATTTAGAATGGGTTTGATGGATTTCTCTGATAGCCGAAAACGATAGAAGGGCTGGTTTTAATGAAGGCTTCCCGCGACTTGTCTCGCAGAATTGTGTTAAGAGTTTAGCAGCACCGTGCAACTTTTCACTTCATTACTTAACATAAACGAAATGTATGGTGGATCACTAATTTATGAGTCGGGTCACAGGTCATTAATATACTGTGTGTTTGATCTCGTTTTCTTTACGCTTGTTACATAGAATGTGCACAAAATTCCTACCCGTCTCATATTTGGAGCAAATATGTCCCGCGTTCTGCACTTTGTTCTGGCGCTTGCTGTTGTGGCGCTGCTTGCCCTGCTGGTAAGCAGCGATCGCAAAAAAATCCGCATTCGCTTTGTTGTTCAACTGCTGGTTATCGAAGTTTTACTGGCATGGTTCTTCCTGAACTCCGACGTAGGTCTGGGCTTCGTGAAGGGCTTTTCCGAAATGTTCGAAAAACTGCTCGGATTCGCTAATGAAGGTACTAACTTTGTCTTCGGCAAAATGAATGATGAAGGCCTGGCGTTTTTCTTCCTGAAAGTGCTCTGCCCGATCGTCTTTATTTCCGCTCTGATCGGTATTCTGCAGCATATTCGCGTACTGCCGATTATTATTCGCGCCATTGGCACCGTCCTGTCGAAAATTAACGGCATGGGCAAGCTGGAGTCATTCAACGCGGTCAGCTCCCTGATTCTGGGTCAGTCTGAAAACTTCATCGCCTATAAAGATATTCTTGGCAAGATGTCGCGCAACCGCATGTACACCATGGCGGCTACGGCCATGTCCACCGTATCCATGTCGATTGTCGGCGCTTATATGACCATGCTGGACCCGAAATACGTGGTCGCCGCGCTGGTGCTCAACATGTTCAGCACCTTCATCGTGCTTTCGCTTATTAACCCCTACCGCGTTGATGCCAGCGAAGAAAATATTCAGATGTCCAACCTGCATGAAGGACAGAGCTTCTTCGAGATGCTGGGTGAATATATTCTGGCCGGTTTTAAAGTAGCGATTATTGTTGCAGCGATGCTGATTGGCTTTATCGCACTGATCGCCGCGCTGAACGCCCTGTTTGCCACCGTTACCGGCTGGTTTGGCTACAGCATCTCTTTCCAGGGCATTCTGGGTTATATCTTCTACCCTGTTGCCTGGGTAATGGGCGTGCCGTCATCTGAGGCGTTACAGGTTGGCAGTATCATGGCGACCAAACTGGTCTCTAACGAATTCGTGGCCATGATGGATCTGCAGAAGATTGCCTCCACCCTGTCGCCGCGCGCGGAAGGCATTCTCTCCGTGTTCCTGGTTTCCTTCGCTAACTTCTCTTCTATCGGCATCATCGCGGGCGCGATCAAAGGCCTGAACGAAGAGCAGGGTAACGTGGTATCCCGCTTCGGCCTTAAGCTGGTTTACGGTTCAACGCTGGTAAGCGTACTGTCCGCTTCTATCGCCGCGCTGGTGCTGTAACCCTTCACCCATAAACCGGGGGCCACCCCGGTTTATCTCCCCGCTTCCTTTCCAGAATTAACCTTTTCAGAACGACAAAAACAAAAAACCCCCGCCGAAGCGAGGGTCTGAATTTTGGTGGAGCTAAGCGGGATCGAACCGCTGACCTCTTGCATGCCATGCAAGCGCTCTCCCAGCTGAGCTATAGCCCCACATTGTTCTTTACGCACCAAATCTTCCGGGTAAATGATTTGGTGGAGCTAAGCGGGATCGAACCGCTGACCTCTTGCATGCCATGCAAGCGCTCTCCCAGCTGAGCTATAGCCCCATCGCGTAAAGCGTGTCGTGTTGACGGGCGGCATAATATGAATTCCCTCGCCAGGTGTCAACGGCAAAATGAATCCCGCCCGTTCAACCGCTGAAAAAGCAGGCAAAAGAATGACATTGCGAGCCATCTCGCAGCCAGGGGTTAAACATGTCACATTTTCGCCTAAAATGATGCTATAACATCTTCCACTAATTACCCATACATTCACTCTGGAAATAACATGCTCAAGGAACGAATGACGCCGGATGAGCTTGCCGAGCTTACTGGTTACAGTCGTCAGACCATTAATAAATGGGTGCGCAAACAGGGTTGGGTCACCTCCCCGCGTCCCGGCATACAGGGCGGCAAAGCGCGTCTGGTGCATGTTAATGAGCAGGTCAGAGAGTTTATCCGCAACGCTCAGCGAACCGCGCAGGAGGTAACCTTCCCGGCAGTCGCTGCCCCCGCACCTTCGCTGGAAACATTACTCCTGACGCTGGCCCGGGAGATGACCGCGCCCGAGCAAAAGCAGCTCTCTTCGCTTTTATTACGTGACGGCATTACAGGGTTGCTTTTACGCCTGGGGATCCGCGAGCAGAACTAAACCATGAAACTACCAACAAAAATGACCACCGAGGAACTGGCTGATTTTCTCGGCGTGGCGAAGCAAACCGTTAACAGATGGATCCGTGAACAGAAGTGGACCACTGAAAGCCTGTCCGGCGTAAAAGGTGGTCGGGCGCGCCTGATTCATATCGATAAGTCGGTGCGCAGTTTCATTATGAAAACGCCTTCAATGCGTCATCGTCTTGCGCCGGTGGCGATGGCGGAGCCGACTCCCGCTTATGATGCAGCCCACTATTCACCCGCGCTGCGTAAAATTGTCGACGTTTTGCAGAATATGACGCCAGATGAACTGGAGCGGCTGGGAGTGTTGTTGTCCAGAGAAGGGATTCGCGGCTTTATGCACCGGCTTGGCATTAACGACGAAAACGCATAACAAAACGGCAGGTTTCCCTGCCGTTTTCATGCTTACTGCTGGCTTTCGCGCTCGGCAATAAACGCCAGCGCTTTATTGATACGCTCAATGCTTCGCGTTTTGCCGATAGCGTGTACCGTCACGTCGAGCGCCGGGGACTGGCCCGCGCCGGTCACGGCAACGCGCAGCGGCATACCGACTTTACCCATGCCCACTTCCAGCTCATCGGCGGTTGCCTGAATCGCATGGTGCACATTTTCAGCGCTCCACTCCGTCATAGCTGAGAGCTTGTCACGCACCACTTCCAGCGGCTGACGAGCGACAGGACGCAGGTGTTTTTTCGCCGCGTCCGCATCAAACTCGGCAAAATCTTCGTAGAAGTAGCGGCAGCTTTCGGCAATCTCTTTCAGCGTTTTGCAACGCTCGCCAAGCAGCTTGATAAGATCGGCAAGCTGAGGGCCGTTACGGGTGTCGATGTTCGCCTGCTCAATATGCCACTGCAGGTGGGTGGCCACATATTCAGCCGGCAGGGTGTTGATGTAGTGATGGTTCAGCCACAGCAGTTTATCGGTGTTAAACGCGCTGGCGGATTTGCTAACCGCGTTCAGGGAGAACAGCTTGATCATCTCCTCGCGGGTGAAGATCTCCTGATCGCCGCTGGACCAGCCCAGACGCACCAGATAGTTCAGCAGCGCTTCCGGCAGATAGCCGTCATCGCGGTACTGCATCACGCTTACCGCGCCGTGGCGTTTAGAGAGCTTTTTACCGTCATCGCCATTAATCATGGAAACATGGGCATATACCGGCACCGGCGCGTTCAGCGCTTTCAGAATATTAATCTGACGCGGGGTGTTGTTGATATGGTCTTCGCCGCGAATAACATGGGTAATCGCCATATCCCAGTCATCCACCACAACGCAGAAGTTATAGGTCGGGGAACCATCAGTACGACGAATGATAAGATCGTCCAGCTCCTGGTTACTAAATTCGATCGGCCCACGGATCTGGTCATCAAAAACAACGGACCCTTCCTGCGGGTTAGCGAAACGCACCACGCACGGCTCGTCGTCAGCGTGGTGTTCGTGACCGTGACGGCAGCGGCCGTCGTAACGGGGTTTCTCGCCTTTCGCCATCTGCTCTTCGCGTAACGCGTCGAGACGCTCTCTGGAGCAGTAGCATTTATAGGCAGTGCCCGCTTCCAGCATCTCATCAATAACCGCATTGTAGCGATCAAAACGTTTAGTCTGGAAATATGGACCTTCATCCCACTCCAGATTCAGCCAGTTCATGCCATCCATAATGGCTTCGATAGCTTCCGGCGTGGAGCGCTCAAGGTCGGTATCTTCAATACGCAGCACGAACTCACCGCCGTGGTTACGCGCAAAAAGCCAGGAATAGAGAGCAGTACGCGCGCCGCCAACGTGCAGGTAGCCGGTCGGGCTTGGCGCGAAGCGAGTTTTAATTTTCATGAAATGGCCTTACGTTTGATAAATGTGCCGACAGCCGGCAACTCCTGGAAAATGACGGGCGATATTCTATCACTGTAGGGTGATTCCTCAATGATGTTGCCGCAATCACCGCCATTCATGCGTATTTTGTATATAAATCATGCGTCCACGCTCGATTACGCAGCGGTTTGTTTAATTTTACGACGAACAAACAATTTCTTTAGAAAATGCGTTGACTCATTTTCAACTCTCCCTATAATGCGACTCCACACAGCGGGGGTGATTAGCTCAGCTGGGAGAGCACCTCCCTTACAAGGAGGGGGTCGGCGGTTCGATCCCGTCATCACCCACCAACTACTTTATGTAGTCTCCGCCGTGTAAGTAAGAAATTGAGAAGTGGGTGATTAGCTCAGCTGGGAGAGCACCTCCCTTACAAGGAGGGGGTCGGCGGTTCGATCCCGTCATCACCCACCACTTTCTCGCCAGCTGGATTTCTTACAACAATAATGAAGTACCGAAGTGGGTGATTAGCTCAGCTGGGAGAGCACCTCCCTTACAAGGAGGGGGTCGGCGGTTCGATCCCGTCATCACCCACCACTTCGGGTCGTTAGCTCAGTTGGTAGAGCAGTTGACTTTTAATCAATTGGTCGCAGGTTCGAATCCTGCACGACCCACCAATGTAAAAAAGCGCCCTAAAGGCGCTTTTTTGCTATCTGCATTATGGAAGATTCGAACCTGCTGCAGGTTCGAGCCGAACATCGTGAGGCAACGTCGTCGTTTACGACGACGACCCGAAGGGCAAGCGAAGCGAGTCATCCTGCACGACCCACCAATGTAAAAAAGCGCCCTAAAGGCGCTTTTTTGCTATCTGCATTACGGAAGATTCGAACCTGCTGCAGGTTCGAGCCGAACATCGTGAGGCAACGTCGTCGTTTACGACGACGGCCCGAAGGGCGTCATCCTGCACGACCCACCAATGTAAAAAGGCGCCCTAAAGGCGCTTTTTTGCTATGCCTGCAATAACCCCGTTTTCCCGGATGCGGCTTCGCCTTATCCGGGCTACCTCTCAGCAAACGCGCACCCGGGACTCCCCTGCGCTTCAAAAATGCTCAAGACATTGACGCTTATGCCGATAACAGTTGTTTATGGCAAGAGGGATTTACAATGACATCAGTACAGGCAACCACGTCTTCGGCGCAAACTTCCGCGTCTTCCGCCAGCAGCGATATCGCCTCGCAGATTAGCCGTATCATGCAGCAGATAACGAAACTCACGCAGCAGATGAAAGATATCTCTGGCTCCCAGGGCAGCGCAGAGGACAAAAAAAAGCAGCAGGAGCTGATCCAGACGCAAATTGATATGCTGCAGGCGCAACTGGCACAGCTGCAAAATAAACAGGCTCAGGAAGCGCAGCAGAAAGCGCAAGAAAAACAGCAGGCCAGCAAAGCCGAAGGGGTCAATAACCCTTCCGCCGATCATCAGATTGACATCTACATCTAATTAAAAAGCGGATCGCTCTCTCTGGCCCGATTTAGCGCGCAGGCCTGCTGGCGAACGACCTCCCGGAGCGCCTGCGCCGCGCCGGACAGAGAGCGGTTCTTGCGCTGCACCAGCATAATCTTGCGCTCAATTTCAGGAATAAGCCGTTTTACACAGAGCCTGCTCCCCTGAGGCAAGGGTAACGCCAGCGCAGGCAGGATGCTGCTGCCAATACCCGCTTCCACCATTGGGAATATTGTCGCCGGATGACCAATCTCCTGCACAATGGCCGCCTGAATACCAAAACGTGCAAGCGCCGCGTCAATCAAAGGTCGACTGCCGGACGCGTAGTCCTGCACCACCAGCCGCACCTGCTGGAGTTCACTCCAGGGAACCGTCGTCTGTGAAGCCCAGGGGTGATCATCCCGACAGAGCAGAAAAAATGGCTCCGAGAGAATCTCATCGCACTCCAGATCGCTTACCGGGCCGGGGTCAATAACAATGCCAAAATCCACTTCTCCGTGACGAATGCTTTCCAGCACCCACTGCTGCGGACGATCGTGCAGAACAAAGTTGATCTCCGGGTAACGACGGTTACTTTCGGCGATACACTGCGGGATAAGGTGCGCTGAAATGGTCTGGCTGGCCGCCACGCGTACGGTGCCGGTTAATTGCTGCCCCACCTGCCCTGCCTCCCGCAGCGTACTGTTCAGTTCATCAAGCACCCGCTCAAGCCGGGCAGCCAGATGCTGCCCCGCCTCGGTGAGGACAACTTCCCGCGTGGTCCGGTCAATAAGACGCACGCCGGTCTGCTGCTCCAGCTCTTTGACGCTATGGCTAACGGCAGACTGGCTTAAGCCAATGATATCCCCTGCCCGGCTAAAGCTTTTAGCCTGTGCTACGGTGACAAACACACGCAGCTGTCGTAACGAGTAATTCATCTTTTTTATTCATAAATAGATGCAATAAATCAATTTTATTTCTATAAACAAAAAAAGCAAAATAACGGCACTGATTTGTGGAGCGCTTATGAAAATTTTACTTCGTATCCTTGACCCTTTTACGCTGGTGTTGATAGTCACGGTCCTGCTGGCCTCTTTTTTACCTGCGCGCGGCGGGTTTGTGCCCTTTTTTGAATGGCTGACCAACGCCGCTATCGCGCTGCTGTTCTTTATGCACGGGGCCAAGCTCTCGCGCGAAGCGATTATCGCGGGCGGCAGCCACTGGCGTCTGCATCTGTGGGTGATGTGCAGTACCTTCATTCTGTTTCCGCTGCTGGGCGTGCTGTTTGCCTGGTGGGCGCCGGTAAACGTCAGCAAAGAGCTCTATACCGGCTTTCTCTATCTCTGTATCCTGCCGGCCACGGTGCAGTCTGCAATTGCCTTTACTTCCATTGCGGGAGGTAACGTTGCGGCCGCGGTCTGTTCGGCCTCGGCCTCCAGCCTGTTAGGCATTTTCCTTTCGCCGCTGCTGGTGGGGCTGCTGATGAACCTGCACGGCGCGGGCGGCAGCTTTGAGCAGGTCGGCAAGATCATGCTGCAGCTCCTGTTACCGTTTGTGCTGGGCCATTTATCGCGCCCGTGGATCGGTGACTGGGTGACGCGAAACAAAAAATGGATCGCCAAAACCGACCAGACCTCAATCCTGTTGGTGGTCTACTCGGCGTTCAGCGAAGCGGTGGTCAACGGTATCTGGCACAAAGTAGGGATCGGTTCGCTGCTCTTTATCGTTGTGGTCAGCATCGTCCTGCTGGCGATTGTGATTGCGGTGAATGTCGTGGTTGCCAGAAAATGCGGCTTCAATAAGGCGGATGAGATAACTATCGTCTTCTGCGGTTCAAAGAAAAGCCTGGCCAACGGCATTCCAATGGCCAATATTCTCTTCCCGACCTCGGTGATTGGTATGATGGTGCTGCCGCTGATGATCTTCCATCAGATTCAGCTCATGGTGTGCGCAGTGCTGGCGCGCCGCTATAAAACCCAGACCGAGAAACTGCAGGCGCAGGAGCAGGCCCGCGCCGCGAAAGCTTAAGGACGCCGCAGGGGCTGCACCAGCTGGCTCAGCCCCTCGGTTTTAATTAACAGCGTCAGCTGCAGGAGCTCGCCAAGATGCCCTGCCGGAAACGCCTCTT
>NZ_HE578945.1:178277-219407 GCF_000321045.1 Phytobacter massiliensis JC163 | reverse complement strand
AACCACAGCAGATACTCCTCCGGCAAATCAATTAAGCGGCGTCCCTGATACTTGCCAAACGGCATCACCGTGTTGGCAATTTCAATCAGCTGTTCCTTTTCCATTTAGTTCCCCAGCAGCCGCATCATTTCCGCCTCGTCAATAACGGCAATTCCCAGTTCCTGCGCCTTCGCCAGCTTCGAGCCTGCCGCCTCACCCGCAATTACCAGGTCGGTTTTTTTCGAGACGCTGCCCGCCACTTTCGCGCCGAGCTCGGTCAGACGCGCTTTGGCGTCATCCCTGGACAGCTGGCTCAGGCTGCCGGTCAGCACCACCGTTTTACCCGCGAAGGGGCTGTCAATCTCATCCGGGTTAACCACCAACGGCGCGGACCAGTTGACCCCGCGGTTAAGCAACTGCTGAATAACGTCGCGGTTACTCTCTTCGGCAAAGAAATTAAAGACGTGCGCGGCGACGACCTTGCCCACGTCCGGCACTTTTTGCAGCTCTTCAACCGAGGCTGCCTGCAGCGCTTCCAGCGTCCCGAAATAGGCCGCCAGGCCTGCGGCAGTCGCCTCGCCTACTTCTCGAATCCCCAACGCATACAGGAAACGGGCGAAGGTGGTGCTTTTTGCCTTCTCCAGCGCGTTGACCACGTTCTGCGCAGATTTTGGCCCCATGCGATCGAGGCCGGTAAGCTGCCCGGCCGTCAGCCCAAAGAGATCCGCCGGGGTGTGTACGTACTCTTTTTCTACCAGCTGGTCGATGATCTTATCGCCCATGCCGTCGACATCCATCGCCCGGCGGGAGACAAAATGTTTCAGCGACTCTTTACGCTGCGCGCCGCAAATCAAGCCGCCGGTGCAGCGGGTGACCGCCTCGCCCTCGACGCGCTCTACGTCAGAGCCGCAGACCGGACATTGCGTGGGAAACTTAATTTCACGGGTCTCTGCCGGGCGTTCTGACTCCACCACATTGACCACCTGCGGAATCACGTCGCCAGCGCGACGAATCACCACTTTGTCGCCGATACGCAGGCCGAGGCGGGCGATTTCATCGGCATTATGCAGCGTGGCGTTACTGACCAGCACGCCGGCCACATGCACCGGTTCGAGGCGGGCAACAGGGGTAATCGCCCCGGTGCGTCCTACCTGAAACTCGACGTCACGGACAAAGGTCAGCTGTTCCTGGGCGGGGAACTTAAAGGCCACCGCCCAGCGCGGCGCGCGCGCCACAAAACCCAGTTGCTCCTGCAGCGCCAGCGAATTGACCTTTATCACCACGCCATCGATATCAAACCCCAGCGTCGGTCGGTCCTCTTCAACGTTGTGGTAAAACGCCAGCACCTCTTCCGGCGTGTCGCACAGGGTTACCCTGTTGCTGACCGGCAGGCCCCACGCTTTAAACTGCAGCAGGCGGCCCAGATGGGTATCAGGCAGCTCGCCGCCTTCCAGAATCCCCACGCCGTAGCAGAAGAAGGTCAGCGGGCGCTTTGCCGTAATACGCGGGTCAAGCTGGCGTAACGACCCCGCCGCCGCGTTGCGCGGGTTAGCAAAGACCTTACCGCCGGTGCGCCGGGCCTCTTCGTTGATCTTTTCAAAGCCGGCCTGCGGCAGGAAGACTTCGCCGCGCACTTCAAGACGCGCCGGAATGCCTTCGCCGTGCAGTTTCAGCGGAATAGCGCGGATAGTGCGCACGTTGGTGGTGATATCCTCGCCCGTCGTGCCGTCGCCGCGCGTCGCGGCCCGCACCAGCACGCCGTTTTCATACAGAATACTGACCGCCAGCCCGTCGAGCTTTAATTCACAGCAGTAGCTCAGGGCATCGGTACTTTTTAGCCTGTCCTGCACGCGCTTGTTGAATGCCAGGAAGCTCTCTTCATCGAAAACGTTATCCAGCGAGAGCATCGGCACTTCATGCCGAACCTGGCTGAAAGCGGTTAACGGAGCAGCGCCCACGCGTTGGGTTGGTGAGTCAGGGGTGATCAGATCGGGATGCTGCTCCTCCAGCGCGCGCAGTTCACGCAGCAGGCGGTCATATTCCGCATCGGGGATTTCAGGCGCATCCATCACATGATAGAGATATTCATGATGGCGAAGGGTGGTTCGCAGTTCAGTGAGTTGTTGTTCGATTGATTCCATGTCGCACCATCAATGATAAAAACCCCCGACTGGCGGGGGTTCTGGAATAGTAAGCATTGACCGTTGCCGTCAGGCGTTAGCCTCTTTGACTTCACGGATCCGGTCCTGGTATTCACGCAGCTTCTGCGGCGTCATCATACGACGCTGGTCGTCGAGCACCACGCCGCCGACTTCATCGGCGATGTACTGCGCAGACTGCAGCATCAGTTTAAAGTTCTGGAGCTCATCGCCATAAGAAGGCACCTGCATAAACATGGTTATGCCAGGGGTAGTGACCTCGCCCATATGCTCAGGATCGAAAGTACCAGGGTTCACCATGTTCGCCAGGCTGAACAGCGTTGGGCCGCTGCCGTCCGGGCTGAGATGACGGTGGAAAATATTCATGTCGCCAAATTTGAAGCCTGCCTGCTGAATGCTGTTGAGCAGCAGTTCGCCCTGCAACACGGTGCCGTGGTGTGCCGCCACGTTCATGATGATAACCGTCTCTTTACGCGGGGCCGGCGTCTCGACAGGCGCGGGCTCCTGGATTTCCGGTTCCGGCTCGACGGGCTGTTCGACCACCGGCTCGTGACGCGCTGGCGGCTCAGCGGTAAACACCGGCTGCGGCGCGGCTGGCTGAGCTGGCTGCTGTACAGGCTGCTGCGCTTCAACAGGCGGCGCTTTAGGCGCAGGCTGCACGGGCGCCTGCTGCTGCACACGCGCTTCCGGCTGGACCGGCGCGGCCGCGCGCGGCTGGGCCGAAGCATACGGAGGCTGATACTGATGCTGCGGCTGCTGACGCTGCGGATCAGGTTCGCTCGTCGCTTTCGGCGGCGCGTTTACCCGATGAACGCGGACTTCGCCCACGCCGTCGTCATCTTCTTCGACATCCTCGTCGTAAGCGTCATCGTCGTCACGTCGCGACTTCATACGTTTTAATGGTCGATCGCGGAACATTGAGGAACGTTCTTTGCGACTGGTCCAGAAACCGTGAACCAGTAAAGCAATTATGGCGATCGCGCCAACAATGATTAATATCAGACGCAAATCCTGCATCATTATATTCTCTGTTGTTCTAACACCTTGCCAACACGGCAAACATTTACTCACTAAGAGTATTTGCCGATTACGTCAAGTGCAAGTGCACACATGGCTTTCACTGCATAAAGATGAACGAAAACGTGCTTTTTGCTGTTTTTTCGAACATTTCCGAAGCAGTTTTTTTGCGCTTAACCAGATAAGATACCTTTTTGCTTTTTTAGCTGTAATAAAAGGAGCCTGGCCTGCTTATGGTCTCACCTTCCCCGACCTCATCCCGTAGCGGCGTCTATTACTTCTCCCAGGGCTGGAAACTGATAACGCTGCCGGGGATTCGCCGCTTTGTTATTCTGCCGCTGCTGGTCAACATTCTGCTGATGGGCGGCGCGTTTATCTGGCTGTTTACCCGGCTGGATAGCTGGATCCCGGCCATCATGAGCTATGTCCCGGACTGGCTGCAGTGGCTAAGCTACCTGCTGTGGCCGCTGGCGGTTATCTCGATTCTGCTGGTCTTTAGCTACTTCTTCTCCACCATCGCCAACTGGATTGCCGCCCCCTTTAACGGTTTGCTGGCGGAACAGCTGGAAGCCCGCCTTACCGGCGCGACGCCGCCGGATGCCGGAATCAGCGCGATAGTGCGCGATATCCCCCGCATCATGAGGCGTGAATGGCAAAAGCTGGCCTGGTACCTGCCGCGGGCTGTCGTCCTGCTGCTGCTCTATTTTGTCCCGGCGATTGGCCAGACCGTCGCGCCGGTGCTGTGGTTTTTGTTCAGCGCGTGGATGCTGGCGATTCAATACTGTGACTACCCTTTCGATAACCACAAAGTTCCCTTTAAACAGATGCGCATCGCGCTGCGTACCCGCAAAATCACCAACATGCAGTTTGGCGCGCTCACCAGCCTGTTCACTATGGTGCCGGTTCTGAACCTCGTTGTTATGCCTGTGGCGGTCTGCGGCGCAACGGCGATGTGGGTTGATTGCTATCGGGATAAAAATGCCTCATGGCGTTAACGGAATTATTCTTCTTATTCCATACTGATTAGCATTATTTCGCCTCAGCATAACGATATGCTAAATCCTTACTTCCGCCTGGGCGGTAAGCAGGTATGCTGGGGTGGTTCCCAAAATTCATACAGTTAAGGACAGGCAATGAGTAAGATTTTTGAAGATAACTCGCTGACAATCGGTCACACGCCGCTGGTTCGACTGAACCGTATCGGTAATGGACGCATTCTGGCAAAGGTCGAATCCCGTAACCCGAGCTTCAGCGTTAAATGCCGTATCGGTGCCAATATGATTTGGGACGCTGAAAAACGCGGCGTGCTCAAGCCGGGTATCGAACTGGTTGAGCCGACCAGCGGCAACACCGGTATCGCTCTGGCCTATGTGGCGGCCGCTCGCGGTTATAAACTGACGCTGACCATGCCGGAAACCATGAGTATCGAACGCCGCAAGCTGTTGAAAGCGCTGGGCGCCAATCTGGTTCTCACCGAGGGCGCAAAAGGGATGAAAGGGGCAATTCAAAAAGCGGAAGAGATTGTCGCCAGCGATCCCTCTAAATTCCTGCTGCTGCAGCAGTTCAGCAACCCGGCAAACCCGGAAATTCATGAAAAAACCACCGGCCCGGAAATCTGGGAAGATACCGACGGCCAGGTTGACGTCTTTATCTCTGGCGTCGGCACGGGCGGAACGCTTACCGGCGTCTCCCGTTATATCAAAGGCACCAAAGGCAAAAGCGACCTGATCACCGTGGCCGTAGAACCTACCGACTCCCCGGTTATCTCCCAGGCGCTGGCGGGTGAAGAACTCAAGCCAGGCCCGCATAAGATCCAGGGGATCGGCGCAGGCTTTATTCCAGGCAACCTCGATCTCAAGCTGATCGATAAAGTGGTTAAGATCACCAACGAAGAGGCTATCAGCACTGCCCGTCGTTTAATGGAAGAAGAAGGCATCCTGGCCGGTATTTCTTCCGGGGCCGCCGTCGCCGCCGCACTGAAATTGCAGGAAGACGAAACCTTTACTAATAAAAACATTGTGGTTATTCTACCGTCATCCGGTGAGCGTTATTTGAGCACAGCATTGTTTGCCGATCTCTTCACTGAGAAAGAACTGCAACAGTGATGCCAGATTGTTAAATCAGCGCAAAAAAGCACCTGAGAGGGTGCTTTTTTGTGGCATACTTCAAAGTTTCACCCCTCCTGGCATTGCTTAGACTCCTCGGGTCTGGTATTTAACCATCACATTTATTTTGAAGCGCGAAATTAATCCTTACAGGAAATCCGTAAGCTGAATCGATTTTATGATTTGGTTCAATTCTCGCTTTCGCGGCATAATGTTTACTGACGAGCGAAACGTCAGCGGCCAGAGACGCCAGCATGGAATAGCACTTAAACACGCTTCTGAGTCGTGTCCGTAACGCCGGCGCTAACGATACAGGCTAAAGTCTATCCGCCAGGCTAGACTTTAGTTCCACAACACTAAACCTATAAGTTGGGGAAATACAATGTTCCAGCAAGAAGTTACCATTACCGCTCCGAACGGTCTGCACACCCGCCCTGCTGCTCAGTTTGTTAAAGAAGCTAAAGGCTTCACTTCCGAGATCACTGTGACTTCCAACGGCAAAAGCGCCAGCGCAAAAAGCCTGTTCAAACTGCAAACTCTGGGTCTGACTCAGGGTACTGTTGTGACCTTAACCGCAGAAGGCGAAGACGAGCAGAAAGCAGTAGAACATCTGGTTAAGCTGATGGCTGAACTCGAGTAAGTTTTTCCGGGTTCTTTTAAAAATCAGTCACAAGTAAGGTAGGGTTATGATTTCAGGCATTTTAGCATCCCCGGGTATCGCTTTCGGCAAAGCACTGCTGCTGAAAGAAGACGAAGTCGTCATTGACCGGAAAAAAATTTCTGCCGATAAGGTCGACCAGGAAATTGAACGTTTTCTGAGCGGTCGTGCCAAGGCATCAGCGCAGCTCGAAGCGATCAAAACCAAGGCTGGCGAGACTTTCGGCGAAGAAAAAGAAGCCATCTTCGAAGGCCATATTATGCTTCTTGAAGATGAGGAGCTTGAGCAGGAAATCATAGCCCTGATTAAAGATAAGCACGTGACGGCTGACGCGGCCGCGCACGAAGTTATCGAAGGCCAGGCCACCGCGCTTGAAGAGCTGGATGACGAATATCTCAAAGAACGCGCCGCCGACGTCCGCGACATCGGTAAACGTCTTCTGCGTAATATTCTGGGCATGGCTATCATCGATCTGAGCGCTATTCAGGATGAAGTTATCCTGGTTGCCGCCGATCTCACCCCTTCTGAAACCGCACAGCTGAACCTGAAAAAGGTGCTGGGTTTCATCACCGATCTGGGTGGCCGCACTTCTCACACCTCTATCATGGCGCGTTCTCTGGAACTGCCTGCCATCGTGGGAACCGGCAGCATTACCGCTCAGGTTAAAAATGGCGATTATCTGATTCTCGATGCGGTTAACAACAAGGTTTACGTTAACCCTACCGATGAAGAGATTGAAACGCTGCGTAACGTACAGTCGCAGGTTGCCGAAGAGAAAGCCGAACTGGCGAAACTGAAAGACCTGCCGGCGATCACGCTGGATGGTCACCAGGTAGAAGTCTGTGCCAACATCGGTACCGTGCGTGATGTCGCCGGTGCTGAACGTAACGGCGCAGAAGGCGTTGGCCTCTACCGTACCGAATTCCTGTTCATGGATCGCGACGCGCTGCCTACCGAAGAAGAGCAGTTCGACGCCTATAAAGCCGTGGCCGAAGCCTGCGGTTCTCAGGCGGTTATCGTGCGTACCATGGACATCGGCGGCGACAAAGAGCTGCCGTACATGAACTTCCCGAAAGAAGAGAACCCGTTCCTGGGCTGGCGCGCCGTGCGTATCGCCATGGATCGCAAAGAGATCCTGCGCGATCAGGTTCGCGCCATTCTGCGCGCCTCTGCTTTCGGTAAACTGCGCATCATGTTCCCGATGATCATCTCTGTTGAAGAAGTGCGCGCACTGAAAAAAGAGATTGAAATCTACAAGCAGGAACTGCGTGACGAAGGCAAAGCCTTTGACGAGACCATTGAGATCGGCGTGATGGTGGAAACCCCAGCCGCAGCGACCATTGCTCGTCATCTGGCCAAAGAAGTTGATTTCTTTAGTATCGGTACCAATGATTTAACGCAGTACACTCTGGCGGTTGACCGTGGTAATGATATGATTTCACATCTTTACCAGCCGATGTCGCCGTCTGTACTGAATCTCATCAAGCAAGTCATTGATGCTTCTCATGCAGAAGGTAAATGGACCGGCATGTGCGGTGAGCTTGCAGGCGACGAACGTGCTACACTTCTGTTGCTGGGGATGGGTCTGGATGAATTCAGTATGAGTGCCATTTCTATCCCGCGCATTAAGAAGATTATTCGTAACACGAACTTCGAAGATGCGAAGGTTTTAGCAGAGCAGGCTCTTGCTCAACCGACAACGGACGAGTTAATGACGCTGGTTAACAAGTTCATTGAAGAAAAACAATCTGCTAATCCACGAGATGCGGCCCAAATTACTGCTTAGGAGAAGATCATGGGTTTGTTCGATAAACTGAAATCTCTGGTTTCTGACGATAAGAAAGACACTGGAACTATTGAGATTGTTGCTCCGTTATCTGGCGAAATTGTCAACATTGAAGATGTGCCTGATGTTGTTTTCGCTGAGAAAATTGTGGGTGATGGCATTGCCATCAAACCGACCGGCAACAAAATGGTAGCGCCAGTTGACGGTACTATCGGTAAAATCTTTGAAACCAACCATGCCTTCTCTATCGAATCTGATAGCGGCATTGAGCTGTTCGTTCACTTCGGTATCGATACCGTTGAGCTGAAAGGCGAAGGTTTCAAACGCATCGCGGAAGAAGGCCAGCGCGTTAAAGTTGGCGATCCGGTGATTGAATTTGATCTGCCGCTGCTGGAAGAGAAAGCCAAGTCAACTCTGACGCCGGTTGTTATCTCCAACATGGACGAGATCAAAGAGCTGATCAAGCTGACCGGTAGCGTAACCGTAGGTGAAACACCGGTTATCCGCATCAAAAAATAATTGTTGCTGATGATAAAAAATGGCGCCCTCCGGCGCCATTTTTGTTTGTCCCGCAGCGGGCGATTTTATTGCGGCTCGCCTGCCGGCGGCAGTATCAGCTCGTCACAGCCGCAACGCTGTGTCCATGTCATCACTTCCAGCACGCGGGCGGCAGCCTGACGCGTGGCCATTGCCAGCGGTTTACCGTGAACGATACCGCTTATTAACTCCGCACAGAACAGATCCCCTGTTCCTTTCAGGTCCGTCTGCAGACGCGGGTGTTCAATGACCTCCAGCGAATCCGCTGTGACGACCGCTACGTTGATGGTATCAGCCGTCAGGCCAGGTGCGCTGGTAATCACAACCCACTGTAGAACGTCCGACAGAAGCGAGCGGGCAGCGACTACCGCTTCATCGAGCGTGCCGCAGGGTTTACCACTCAGCATTTCCAGCTCGAAGACGTTTGGCGTAAGCCCACGGGCCAGCGGTAAAAGGTGCTGGCGATAGGCCAGGGGGATTTCGGCTTTGACGTACATGCCGCTATCGGTATCGCCAATCACCGGGTCGACCAGAATGCAGACCTCAGGGTGAGTTTTTCTCACCCCAATCAGCCACTGCGCCAGCAGCGCGATTTGCTCTGCGCTGCCCATGTAACCGGTCGTCACCGCCTTAAGTTCCCGTAAGTGGTCTCGCTCGCTTAACGCCTGCAGATAGCCGTTAAACCAGTCGGCCGGAATAATGCCGCCGTAAAATGTGACGTAGTGCGGCGTATTACTGAACAGCACCGTGGGCACCGCCGTTACCCGCAGCCCTTGCGCTTTAATGGCGGGCACCGCAATGCTGTTGCCTACGCTGCCGTATACCACCTGTGACTGCACGGCGACGATGTCGGTCTGTAACGCCCGGTGCGTATCGTCGAAGAGCACCGACTGTATTTCACTATCCTGCCCCATCACCCTCTCCTCTTACTGGACAGCGGGCAAACGCCTCTTTAATATCGTCATATGCTAAAATTCATTTTGTCCTGGGTCAATAATGTTTGCCGGTAAAACAGCCAGCGAAATCTTTAATAACATACGTCAGCACATTGCCAGCGGGAGTTTATCCGCAGGGGACTCCCTGCCGCCGGTCCGGGAGCTGGCGGCAACGCTGAATGTGAATCGCAATACCGTTGCGGCGGCCTACAAACGTCTGGTTGTCAGCGGGCTGGCGGAGAGCCTTGGGCGCAACGGTACGGTCATAAAAGGCGCGCAGTATCCCGTTGCCCTGGAAGGAAACCATCTACGGACGCCGCTTAGCGATCTTTCCGGCGGAAACCCCGCTCCTGACCGCCTGCCGGATACGCGCCGCTATTTTGCAAAAATCATTACCACGCCCCGTCTGTATGGGGATGATGCGGTGTCCCCCGGGTTACAGGCCTGGGCGCAGGCGTGGATGCATCAGGCGATGCCGGGCGCAGGCGCAATTGATGTTACCAGCGGCGCGATCGATGCCACCGAGCGTCTGCTCTTCGCCCATTTGTTACCCGGCGACAGCGTCGCGGTTGAGGACCCTTGCTTCCTGAGTAGTATCAACACGCTGCGCTACGCGGGGTTTACCCCCTGCCCGGTAGGCGTCGACAGCCAGGGAATGCAGCCGGAGGCGCTGGAACAGGCGCTCAGCAAGGGCGCGCGGGCGGTGATCCTCACGCCGCGTGCCCATAATCCAACGGGGTGCAGCCTGAGCGCCCCGCGCGCCGCCGCGCTCCAGCAGGTTCTGGCGCAATACCCGCATGTCCTGGTGATTGTTGACGATCACTTTGCGCTGCTCTCCTCTTCCCCCTGGCATCCTGTTATTCCGCCGCAGACGCGGCACTGGGCGATAGTGCGCTCTTTATCAAAAACCCTGGGGCCGGATTTACGGCTGGCGATTGTCGCCAGCGATCCCGCGACGTCAACAAAGCTACGCTTACGGCTCAATTCCGGTAGCCAGTGGGTGAGCCATATTTTACAGGACCTCACTTACGCCTGCCTGAGCGACCACGAATACTTACAGGAACTCGCCCGTACTCGTCAGTATTACGCCGCGCAACAGCAAAAGTTCATCACCGCGCTGGCAAAGCATGGCCTTGAATTTTCACCGGGAGACGGTCTGAACTTCTGGCTACCGCTGAACAGAGAAAGCCAGACGGCAGCGTTTATGCTGGCAAAAGCGGGCTGGCTGGTACGCGAGGGTGAAGCGTTCGGCGTCAATACGCCCGCTCACGGCCTGCGTATTACGCTGTCGACATTAAATGACAAGGAAATCAGCAAGCTGGCGGCTGATATTCATCAGGCGCTAACACACTAAAGGAGAAAAAATGCGTATTCATTTTGTCGTTCACGAGTCGTTTGAATCACCGGGGGCATACTTGCCATGGGCTGAAGAGCGCGGTTACGCCCTCTCCTGGTCACGCGTGTATGACGGAGAGGCGCTGCCAGCCAGCGCTGAGGGGTTTGATATGCTGGTGGTCTTTGGCGGCCCGCAGTCACCGCGAACGACCATTGAGGAGTGCCCCTATTTCGATGCGCATGCCGAGCAGCGGCTGATTCGCCAGGCGATAGACGCAGGACGTATCGTAATTGGTATCTGCCTTGGCTCACAGCTGATTGGCGAAGCGCTTGGCGCGAAAGTGCTGCAGAGCCCGGAAAAAGAGATTGGTCATTTTCCCATCACCCTGACGGAAGCGGGTAAACAGCATCCGCTCTTCTCTCATTTCGGCTCGCCGCTGACTGTCGGCCACTGGCACAATGATATGCCAGGGCTGACCGCGCAGGCGACGGTGCTGGCCGTCAGCGAAGGTTGCCCGCGGCAGATAGTCCAGTATAGCGAGAGCGTTTTTGGCTTCCAGTGCCATATGGAATTTACCGCCGAAGCCACAGAGGCGCTCATCCAGCATTCAGCGCAGGAGCTGGCGGAGGCGAAAGGCAAACGTTTCATTCGTTCAGTAGCGGAGATGCGCGAGTGGAACTACCGGGAGATGAACGAAAAGCTGTGGCAGTTCCTCGATAAACTGGTGCTGGCGCAAAAAAAACGCTCACCGTTGTGAGCACAGAGGGTGTTGCGCCATGCCGCCATGGCGCAACGGTTAAATTCCCGCGCCCTGGCTGAAATGCTCCTCGCCAAATACCCCGGTAGACAGATAGCGGTCGCCGCGATCGCAGATGATCGCCACGACCACCGCGCTGGGGTTCGCCCGCGCAACGCGCAACGCCCCGGCAACCGCGCCGCCGGAACTGACGCCGCAAAAAATGCCTTCGCGCACCGCCAGCTCACGCATGGTATTTTCAGCCTCGCGCTGATGAATATCCAGCACCTCATCAACCAGCGAAGCATTAAAGATGCCCGGCATATACTCCGCAGGCCAGCGGCGGATGCCCGGAATACTGCTCCCCTCCTCCGGTTGCAGGCCCACTATCGTTACCGGTTTCGCCTGCTCGCGTAAAAAGCGCGACACGCCGGTAATGGTGCCGGTGGTGCCCATACTGGAGACGAAATGGCTAAGCCGACCGGCGGTTTGCCGCCAGATTTCCGGGCCGGTGGTGGTGTAGTGGGCGTAAGGGTTATCCGGGTTGTTAAACTGATCGAGCAGCTTACCTTCACCGCGCTCGGCCATCGCCAGGGCTAAGTCCCGCGCCCCTTCCATCCCCTGCTCTTTGGTCACCAGCACCAGTTCAGCCCCGTAGGCACGCATTGCCGCACGGCGCTCCTGGCTCATATTGTCCGGCATTAATAGCTTCATGCGGTAGCCTTTCAGGGCCGCAATCATCGCCAGCGCGATGCCGGTATTACCGCTGGTGGCCTCGATCAGCACGTCGCCGGGCTTAATCTCGCCGCGCTTTTCCGCCTCGACAATCATCGACAGCGCGGCTCTGTCCTTCACCGACCCGGCCGGATTATTGCCCTCCAGCTTGACCCATATTTCGCTGCCGTTGTCAGGCGTTAAACGTTGAAGCCTGACCAGCGGCGTATTGCCGATAGTATCTTGTAATGTATTCACGTTTTTACTCAATAAAAAAGCCGGGGTGCGATTCGCCTTCCCGGCCTACGGATCGGTGTGTTCTGATGCTCTCCCCCACAGGGAGAGCATGATGCAACAACCTATCAGGCAGATTCAGCGAGAGCAAGCTCCTCGCGGTTTTCAATGCGCTCATTACCGTTGTAGAGGCGTGCATGCTGCAGGCCGACAAAGAGCCGCTCGCCGCGATGCGGTGCATCGTCACCGCGCATCACCACCGTCAGCGGTTCGGTATTCCAGCCCAGCGGCTGCACCACCAGCTGGGTATAATGGCCTTTCGGGCTGGCTTCCAGTACCTGTACCGGCAGCGGCGAGTCCAGGCTGGTGCGGCGGCTGACGTCCACTTCCCACGGGCGCAGGAACAGATCGACCTCGCCCTGCCAGGCGGGGGTATATCCCAGGGGCCAGCGGTGAGCGCCAACATGAAACTGCCCCCCGCGCACGGTGCCTTTGAGGCGGTTAACCTCGCCCATAAACTCCAGTACGAAGCGGGTCGCAGGCTCCCGCCACACCTCTTCCGGCGCGTCCACCTGTTCGATATTGCCCTGGCTCATTACCACAACCCGGTCGGCGACTTCCATCGCTTCCTCCTGGTCATGGGTGACGAAGACGCTGGTGAATTTCAGCTCCTCATGGAGCTGACGCAGCCAGCGCCGCAGCTCTTTACGTACCTGGGCATCCAGCGCGCCGAACGGTTCGTCCAGCAGCAGGATTTGCGGCTCCACCGCCAGCGCGCGGGCCAGCGCCACGCGCTGCTTTTGCCCGCCGGAAAGCTGCGCCGGATAGCGATCCGCCAGGTGCGCCAGCTGTACCATCTCCAGAAGCTGAGTCACTTTCGCTTTGATCGCGGCGGCGTTCGGCCTCTCGCGCTTCGGCAGTACCGACAGGCCAAAGGCGATATTGTCGAAGACCGTCATATGGCGAAACAGCGCATAGTGCTGAAAGACAAAGCCCACTTTACGCTCGCGGGCGTGTAGCCGGCTGACATCCGTACCGTGAAAGCGGATCCGCCCGCTGGTCTGATGCTCCAGCCCGGCGATAATGCGCAGCAGCGTCGTTTTACCCGACCCGGACGGCCCCAGCAGCGCGACCATCTGACCAGAAGGGATATCCAGCGAGATATCATTCAGCACCTGGGTGCGACCAAAAGACTTCTTAATATTGGCAATCTCAATGCTCATGATTTCCCTCCTGTTGCGCGCGTTTTTCCTGATTGCTCAGACGCCACTGCAACGCACTCTTTAAAAACAAGGTCAAAATAGCCATTAATGTCAGCAGGGCGGCGGCGGTAAATGAGCCGACGGTGTTGTAATCCTGCTCCAGTAATTCGATTTGCAGCGGCAGCGACAGGGTTTCGCCGCGAATAGAGCCGGAGACCACCGACACCGCGCCGAACTCGCCAATCGCGCGGGCATTGGTCAGCACCACGCCATACAGCAATGCCCAGCGAATGTTAGGCAGCGTGACGCGGCGGAACATCTGCCAGCCGGAAGCGCCGAGTAAAATCGCGGCCTCGTCCTCCTGGCTACCCTGGCTGAGCATCACCGGCACCAGCTCGCGCACCACGAACGGGCAGGTCACAAAGACCGTCACCAGCACCATGCCCGGCCAGGCGAACATCACCTGCAGGTTATGCTCGTCAAGCCAGCCGCCCAGCGGGCCGTTAGAGCCATAAAACAGCAGATAGACCAGGCCCGCTACCACCGGCGATACCGCAAAGGGGATATCCAGCAGCGTCAGCAGCAGCTGGCGGCCAGGGAAGTTAAAGCGTGTCACCAGCCAGGCGAGCAGCGTGCCGAAGACCAGGTTGACCGGCACCGTAATCAGCGCAATCAGCACCGTCAGCCAGATGGCGTGCAGCATGTCGGGGTCTGCAAGGTTTTCCAGCACCGGCGCCAGCCCTTTGCTGAACGCCTGCACAAAAATGTAGACCATCGGCACCAGCAGAATCAGGGCGGACAGAACCATCCCGGTGCCAATTAAAAACCATTTCCCCCAGTTGATGCGGGGGCGATCAAAGCGTTTCAATTGCGTAATTTCCGCCATTAGTGACCTACCACGCGTCGGCCAAAGCGACTTTGCAGGGTGTTGATTGAGAAGAGCAGCAGTAGCGAAGCCGCAAGGATCACAGAGGCAATGGCGCTGGCCGCAGGGTAGTCAAACTCCTGCAGACGGACAAAAATCATCAGCGAAGTGACCTCTGTTTTCCACGCGATGTTACCCGCGATAAAAATGACCGCGCCAAACTCGCCAAGGCTGCGGGTAAACGACAGCGCGATACCCGCCAGCAGTGCCGGAGAGAGCTCCGGCAGTACCACTTTGCGAAAGCTTTGCAGGCGGGTCGCGCCCAGCGTTTCCGCCGCCTCTTCATACTCCGGCCCCAGCTCCTCGAGCACCGGCTGGACGGTACGCACCACAAACGGGATGCTGGTAAACGCCATCGCCACCGCGATGCCAAGCCAGGTGTAGGTCACTTTGATATCCAGCTTCGCCAGCCACTCGCCGTAGAAGCCGTTGACCGAAAACAGCGACGCCAGCGTCAGGCCCGCCACCGCGGTAGGCAGCGCGAAAGGCAAGTCCATCAGCGCATCCAGCAGAGTGCGGCCGGGAAAACGATAGCGGGTGAGGATCCACGCCATCAGCAGGCCGAACGCGCCGTTGAAAATCGATGCCACGAAGGCGGAAAGTAGCGTGACTTTATACGCCGCTACCACCTGCGGGTTGGTGATAACCTCCCAGTACTGCGCCCAGCTCATCTGGGAGAGTTGCATTACCAGCGCGCTCAGGGGCAGCAGTAAAATCAGACAGACAAACAGCAAACTGGTGCCAAGACTCAACGTGAATCCGGGCAGCACGCGTCTGGAGGAAACAGCAAACATTACTTACGCCCCGCCGCCAGCAGTTTGTCCAGCTCGCCGCCGCTGGCGAAATGGGTTTTCATCACTTCCGGCCAGCTACCGAATTTGTCTTCCACGCGGAACAGTTTGGTCTGCGGGAATTTATCTTTCAGTTTGTCCATCACTTCCGGGTTGTTTACCCGATAGTAGTAATCGGTGATGATGGTTTGCGCCTGCGGGCTATAGAGCCAGTTAAGGTATGCTTTAGCAGCCTTTTCAGTGCCGTTGGCCTGGATATTTTTATCGACCCAGGCAACCGGGAACTCGGCAAGGATATTGGTTTTTGGGATAACAACCTCAAACCCCTGCGCCTCATACTGTTTACGGATGTTGTTCACTTCAGATTCAAAGCTTATCAGCACGTCACCCAGCCCGCGCTCGGCAAAGGTAGTTGTCGCGCCGCGTCCGCCGGTATCAAACACTTCGACGTTTTTCAAAAACTGGGACATGAACTGTTCGGTTTTAGCTTTATCGCCGCCGTCGGCGTCATCTGCCGCGCCCCATGCCGCCAGGTAAGTGTACCGGGCGTTACCGGACGTTTTCGGGTTCGGGAAGATAAGCTTCACGTCGGAACGCACTAAGTCGCTCCAGTCGTGGATATTTTTCGGGTTCCCCTTACGCACCAGGAAGCCCATTGTCGAATAGAACGGCGAGCTGTTGTTCGGCAGACGGCTTTGCCAGTCGGCCGGGATCAGTTTGCCTTTATCGTGCAGGATCTGTACGTCGGTGACCTGGTTGTAGGTGACGACGTCCGCTTTCAGCCCTTGCAGGATAGCCAGCGCCTGTTTGGACGAACCGGCGTGAGACTGTTTGATAGTCAGCTTATCGCCGCCGTTATCCTTTGCCCACTGCTGTTCAAAGGGGGCGTTGAGGGCAGCAAACAGCTCGCGTGAAACATCGTAGGAACTGTTCAATAGCTCTGTTGCCTGCGCCTGCGCCATCAGCAGCAGCGAGGCAGCCAGCGCCAGAGAACCTTTTTTCAGTAATTTAACGGCCATTGCGCACCCTTATAAAATAACGACGATATGGGCATCAGTTTATTTATAACGGGTGTGAAACCAGTAACGGTTTTATATACCGTTTGGCGATTTACAAGCAGAAAAGAGAATAAGACCCTCCCCCGGACGGGAGAGGGCGAAGCGCAGTTACAGCGTCAGAAGACGCTCTGCGCAAGGGGCAAAGTAGTAGCCGCCGGTGACCGGTTTGGTGAAGCGCAGCATCGCGTCGCGCTTGCCGTCGGTATCGCCAAACATGCTCAGCAGCTGCTGTTCAATATTGTGCAGGCGCGCGCTGTAGGCACAGAAATAGAGCCCGTGCGTGCCGCTGGCCGTACCGTAAGGCAGGCTCTGACGAACAATTTTCAACCCTTTGCCGTTTTCTTTTAAATCGACGCGGCTTAAGTGAGAGGTCACGGGACGCGCGTCGCCGTCAATCTCTTCATTGGCCTCTTTGGTGCGGCCAATCATCATCTCCTGCTCGCTGACGCTCATGCGGTTAAGCTGGCGAAGATTATGTTCCCAGCGCTGCACGAAGACATAGCTGCCGCCTGCGTCGACGCCTTCTTTAATGACCGCCACTTCACGGCGCGTCTCTTCCCCGGCAGGGTTTTCCGTGCCGTCTACGAAGCCGCTCAGATCCCGCTCTTCTACCCAGCGGAAACCGTGGATCTCTTCTTGCACCTCCAGCGCGTCGCCGAAGGCTTCCAGCGCCGCCTGCGCCACCGAGAAATTGACATCATGGCGCAGCGACAAAATATGAATCAGCACGTCATACTGCGTGGCTGGGGCAAGCCCTTTACCCAGCGGAGTAAAGTTCTTAAGCTCACGCGCCTCTTCGCTACCGCTCAGTTTACGCCAGGCGTCGTGACCAAACGCGACAACCGCGCCGAGGGCTGCTTCCGGGAATTTGGCCTGAAAGGTCGCCAGCTTATCGCTAAAAATCCGGCAGCCGTCGCGCAGCGTATCGACATCCGTCACGTTTGCTTCAATCCAAATCGCCGCACGGCAATGTTCCGGCAATATGCCGCTCTGAACCTGAGACATTCTTCCTCCTGAAAAAAGATGCCACGCGACCGTGGCAATGATGGCGGGTATTGTACCCGTTTTTCTTTCAGCAGGCGGCGGGTTGGATCAAATTAGCGGCGCCAGATAATTTTATGCACTTTCCAGTTTTTCAACACGTCGTCAGGCGGCATCAGCCCTTCCGGTCCCTGCCAGCTGCCGGTAAAAAGCAGGCTGATATGTTCACTGCCCGGCGCTTTACACTCGACCCCTTTGCCCTCTTCTTCCACTGCGGCCACGCAGTGACCGAAGGCCTTGTCGTAGATAGCGCTAAACGCGTCGCCGGTTTTTACGCCGTCAGCGGTTTTAATATCGCTATCGAGCACGTCAATGCGACTTACTGTTCCCTCGCCGTTGACTACCAGCGCCAGCACATCGCCTTTAAGCGCTTCGAAATAGCGGATGATATTCCCCTTATCGGTTTTCATGCCGCTACGCAGGCGATAGTCGCCGTCAAGCGCTTCGTTTATGGCGGATTCATCCATCGCTGTCGCGCTGGTTATCTCCCCGACGCCCTGCTCGCTCACCTCTGTGGATGAACCAAACCAGTTCCAGGGGTTGGCCGCAGACCAGTTAACAGAAGAGAGGGTTGAGCATCCGGAGAGCGTCAGCGCCAGCGCGCAGAGGCTAAAACGCAGGGAATTCATCATTACATCCTTACTTGTTAAGTCATCGGCTGTTGGAGTACCGAAATGGCAAAAAGTGCCCGCTAATGTTGCGGCATAGCAAAACAGGCCCGGCAGCGTGGGTTCGTGGTAAGCCATGCCAGCGCGACGATGTCAGCCACCAGCAGCCCCAGCCCCACGCCGTTTACCGCTTCGCCTTTAAACCATAAGAGCGGCTGCCAGAGCAATAACAGAATTTGCGCGGCAATAATCAGCGGGCGCAAAACCCGCCAGAAACGGGGAAAGACGTGCCTGCGGCCGCTGAGCAAAAAGGCAAGAACCGCAGGGATGCCGGGTAACAGCCCCAGCCAGAAATTATCGTGGTCGGGATAAAAGAGCGTCAGCAGCGCATCCCCCTGCCCTCTTGACGCGCCCGCCATCACAAACAGCACCCAGGTTCGCGCCTGTAATAACAGCACGCACCAGAACAGAAAAGGCAGGCGCAAGCGGCCATAGCTATCGTAATCCGCGGGGGACAATATGAATACTCCTCAAAAAACGCCTTATAGACATCGTCTGGTAGTCCGGTTTAAGCCTGTCCTTTCTCAGCACATTTTTTATAATACTTCTCTTTTATCGACAGGAAGTCAGTATGCGTATTAGTAAATTGTCTTTGCTTGCCGCGGTGTTGTTTTCCGTTTCCGCCTGTGGCGATGATACCCCTGAGGTTATCGCGATTCCGGATACCGGGCATCAGGTAACCGTCAGTAAGAACTCCTTACGCGACGCCCGCAGCGAATTCAGCACCCAGATTATTCAAACGAGTTTTACCGACTCAGGAAATATCGAAACGCCACCGGATGACATCTATAAGCTGATACATTATCCGACCAAACTCGGCGATATGGCGGCCTATGTTACCCCGGCCCCGAAAGATGGCAAACGTCATCCGGCGGTTATCTGGGTGCATGGCGGCTATGGAGGGTTGAGCGATAGCGATTATTTTTGGGAACCGCAGGACAGGGACAATGATCAAAGCGGCAGCGCGTTTCGCAAGGCCGGCCTGGTTGAAATGATCCCCAGTTTCCGTGGGGAAGACAAAAATCCCGGTAAATACGAGATGTTCTATGGGGAGGTCGAAGATATCGAAGCGGCCTTCGACTGGCTGGCTCAACAGCCTTATGTCGATCCGCAGCGTATTTACCTGGCGGGGCACAGCACTGGCGGCACCCGCGTACTGCTCACCAGCGAATACAGCAGTAAATTTCGCGCCTATTTTAGCCTGGGCGCAGTTCCTGATTTAAAAGCCCGGGTTGAAGGTGGCCAAATGATGGTGCCGGTTCCATTTGAAAAAACAGACCAGGAGTATCGTTTACGTTCACCCGCTACCTTTATTACCTCAATACAAAAACCGACCTGGTACTTCGAAGGCGGCAATGATTACTGGTCCGCGTTTGATAATATCGCGCAGGTAGCGAAAAAACATAAGGTGCCTTTCAGCGTCAAAAAAATCCCTAATGGCGACCATTTCACTATTATCGCCCCCGTTACGGAGATGATTGCGCAAAAAATCCTGCAGGATACAGGCGAAGAGTGCAATATCACGTTCAGTGATGCGGACATTGCACGCATTGACGATGAGCTTTAATCAATGAAGAGCGCTGCCGCAGCATGCGGCGGCGCTTTCAATACTCTTCATCTTCGATGAGACGCTTGCCCAGATTTACCACGTCCGAATGCTCATAGCCCAGCCGCTCGTACATGCCAATAACGACATCATTCTCTTCACGCACCATGATATTGATCTTCGGGCAGCCGCGGGCAATTAGCTTTTTCTCCAGCCGGGTCAACAGCGCGTTGGCGATACCGCGCCCGCGAAACTCCGGGTGCACGCCAAGATAATAAGCCGACCCGCGATGACCATCGTAACCGCCCATCACCGTGCCCACGACTTCACCGTTCACCTCCGCAACCAGAAAAAGGCTCACGTCATGATGCACTTTCCGTTCGATATCCATTTCCGGATCGTTCCACGGCCGCAGCAGGTCGCAACGCTCCCAGAGCGTAATGACCTCTTCGAAATCCTGCTGGCGAAAAACGCGTATTTCCATGGTCTTACCTGCCCATTTTCACAGTGAAAGAGAAATTATGGCGCGGCAGACCGCCGAAGCCAATATGTGGCGAAAAGAACGCCAAAAAATGCCATAATGTCACTCTGTCACGTATTGAAATGAAAAGTAAAACATTTATTAATAAGGACTGTCGTAACGGCAAACACGATACGATATAACACCAGGGACTACGGATAAAAAAACAGGCTGTATGAGCACTTTCAAACCCCTTAAAGTATTCACCTCGCGTCGTCAGGTTCTGAAAGCAGGCCTGGCTGCTCTGACGTTATCAGGTATTTCACAGGCCATCGCTAAAGACGCTTCCGCGCTTAAAACCGCCAACGGCCACAGTAAGCCGAAGGCGAAAAAAACCGGAGCCAAACGCCTCGTCATGCTCGATCCAGGACACGGCGGCATCGATACCGGCGCTATCGGACACAACGGTTCAAAAGAGAAGCATGTGGTGCTGGCCATCGCCAAAAACGTGCGCTCCATTTTGCGCAGCCAGGGCATTGATGCCCGGCTGACGCGTAGCGGCGATACCTTTATCCCGCTTTACGACCGCGTAGAGATTGCCCATCAGCATGGCGCTGACCTTTTTATGTCCATTCATGCGGACGGTTTTACCAACCCCAGCGCGGCTGGCGCGTCGGTGTTCGCCTTATCGAATCGCGGCGCCAGTAGCGCCATGGCGAAATATCTCTCCGACCGGGAAAACCGGGCCGATGAGGTGGCGGGCAAAAAGGCGACGGATAAAGACCATCTGTTACAGCAGGTGCTGTTCGATCTGGTGCAAACCGACACCATTAAGAACAGCCTGACGCTGGGTTCGCATATTCTGCGCCAGATAAAACCGGTGCACCGGCTGCACAGCCGCAGCACTGAGCAGGCGGCGTTTGTGGTGCTGAAGTCGCCGTCGATCCCGTCTGTACTGGTTGAAACGTCGTTTATCACCAATCCTCAGGAGGAGAAGCTGCTCGGCACCGCCGCGTTCCGCCAGAAGATTGCCAATGCGATCGCCTCGGGCATCATCAGCTATTTTAACTGGTTCGATAACCACAAAGCGCATGCGAAGAAACGTTGATGACTAAACCTGACTCAAACGAAGTAAAAACTTTTCTGCTCGCCCTGCAGGATGACATCTGCCAGGCGCTTGCCGCCACAGACGGCACCGCGTTTAGCGAAGATAACTGGCAGCGCGACGCGGGCGGCGGCGGGCGCAGCCGGGTTCTGCGTGACGGCGGCGTCTTCGAGCAGGCCGGGGTTAATTTTTCCCACGTTACGGGCAGCGCCATGCCCGCTTCCGCCACGGCGCATCGTCCGGAACTGGCGGGGCGCAGCTTTGAGGCGATGGGCGTCTCACTGGTGGTGCATCCGCGTAACCCCTACATCCCGACCAGCCATGCTAACGTGCGCTTCTTTATTGCGGAAAAGCCAGGCGCCGATCCGGTGTGGTGGTTTGGCGGCGGCTTTGATTTAACCCCCTATTACGGTTTTGAAGAGGACGCCATCCACTGGCATTGCACCGCGCGCGATCTGTGCCTGCCGTTTGGCGAAGAGGTCTATCGCCGCTATAAAAAGTGGTGTGATGACTATTTCTTCCTCAAGCACCGCAACGAACAGCGGGGCATCGGCGGGCTGTTTTTTGACGATTTAAATACCCCCGATTTTGCCAGCTGCTTTGCCTTTATGCAGGCGGTGGGCCGCGGCTATACCGATGCCTACCTGCCCATTGTCGAGCGGCGAAAAGGGCTGTCCTGGGGCGATCGGGAGCGGGATTTTCAGCTCTATCGTCGCGGACGCTACGTGGAGTTCAATCTGGTATGGGACAGGGGCACGCTGTTTGGCCTGCAGACCGGCGGGCGTACCGAATCCATTCTGATGTCGATGCCGCCGCTGGTGCGCTGGGAGTATAACTACCAGCCAGAGGAAGGCAGCCCGGAGGCGGCCCTCAGCGAGTTTATTAAAGCCAGGGAGTGGGTTTAGCTGTCTCCCGTTCAGCGTAGCCCGCAGGGGCTACGCTGAGGTTGTTGACAAACCCGGGAGTGACGAAAGAGCGGCACAATGACGGTAGCCCGGATAAGGCATTTCGCCGCATACGGGAGTCCCGGGTGCGCTAACGCTTACCCGGTCTACGCGGCTCGTCACAGCGGCTGCGTCTGCGCCTCCACGACCGCCAGCGCCACCATATTCACAATGCGCCGTACCGAGGCGATCGGCGTCAGCACGTGTACCGGCTTCGACACCCCCATCAACACCGGCCCCACCGTCACCCCTTCCGAGCTGGAAACGCGCAGTAAGTTGTAACTAATTCGCGCCGCCTCGACGTTAGGCATAATCAGGATATTGGCCGAGCCTTTCAGCGGACTGTCGGGCATCCGATCCTGGCGAATGCTCTCTACCAGCGCGGCGTCGCCGTGCATCTCACCGTCGATCATCAGTTCCGGGGCGCGCTCGCGCACCAGCGCCAGGGTATCGCGCATTTTCACCGCCGCCGGAGAGTTGGAGGAGCCAAACTGGGAGTGCGACAGCAGCGCTACCCTGGGCTCTATGCCGAAACGGCGCACGGTTTCCGCCGCCAGCAGGGTGATCTCCGCCAGCTGTTCGGCGCTCGGATCGTCATTAACGTAGGTATCGGCAATAAAGGTGTTGCCGCTGGGCAGCAGCAGTGCGTTCATCGCCCCGGCGGCATGAATGCCCTCGCGGTAGCCGAAGATCTCCTGCACCACGCTAAAGTGCTCGTGGTAGTCGCCGATAGTGCCGCAGATCATCGCATCCGCCTCGCCCCGGTGCACCATGATCGCGCCAATCACCGTGGTGTCGGCAATCACTGCCCGCTGCGCCTGCTCCTGGGTAACGCCACGGCGTTTCATTATCGAGAAATATTCCGTCCAGTACTCTTTAAACCGGGGATCGGACTCATTGTTCACGATATCGAAATCAACGCCCGGCTTGATCTGCAGGCCCAGCTTCTGAATGCGCATCTCGATAACGCCAGGGCGGCCGATAAGAATCGGTTTCGCCAGTCCCAGCGACACCAGCTCCTGGGTAGCATGAAGCACGCGCGGCTCCTCCCCTTCGGTGAGCACTACCCGCTTCGGTTCGCTACGCGCCTGAGAAAAGATAGGTTTCATAAACAGGTTGGTTTTGTAGACAAACTCGGCGAGCTTATCCACGTAGGCGTCGAAGTCGGCAATAGGCCGCGTCGCCACGCCGGAGTCCATCGCCGCCTTCGCCACCGCCGGGGCTATTTTGACGATCAGGCGCGGGTCGAACGGCTTGGGAATAATGTAATCCGGGCCGAAGCTTAAATCCTGGTCGCCATAGGCGGAGGCCACCACTTCGCTCTGCTCGGCATGCGCCAGTTCAGCAATGGCGTGCACCGCGGCAAGCTTCATCTCTTCATTAATTGCGGTCGCCCCCACGTCCAGCGCGCCGCGGAAGATGAACGGGAAACAAAGCACGTTGTTCACCTGGTTCGGATAGTCGGAGCGGCCGGTGCAGATAATCGCGTCCGGGCGCACCTCCTTCGCCAGCGGCGGCAGGATCTCCGGCTCCGGGTTGGCCAGCGCCAGAATCAGCGGCGCACGGGCCATCTTTTGCACCATTTCCGGGGTTAATACCTTCGGCCCGGAACAGCCGAGGAAAATATCCGCGCCGTCGATCACCTCATCAAGGCTGCGCTTGCCGTTGTCGTCCACCGCATAAGCCGCCTTGGTTTCCGCCATATTGGCTTCGCGGTTTTTGTAGATAACTCCTTTCGAGTCGCACACCACAATGTTGCGCTTCTGCATGCCGAGCGCCACCAGCAGGTTCATGCAGGCGATCGCCGCCGCCCCCGCCCCAGAAACGACCATGCGCACATCGGAGAGATTCTTTTCCACGACCCGCAGGCCGTTGAGGATAGCCGCGGTGCTGATAATCGCCGTGCCGTGCTGGTCGTCGTGGAAGACAGGGATGTTCATGCGCTCGCGCAGTTTCGCCTCGATATAGAAGCACTCCGGCGCTTTGATATCTTCCAGGTTGATGCCGCCGAAGGTGGGCTCCAGCGCCGCCACCACATCGATCAGCTTGTCCGGGTCCTGCTCATCCACTTCAATATCGAAGACGTCGATACCGGCGAATTTCTTGAACAGCACCCCTTTCCCTTCCATTACCGGCTTACCGGCAAGCGCGCCGATATTGCCAAGGCCCAGTACGGCAGTACCGTTGGAGACCACCGCCACCAGGTTGCCGCGCGCCGTATATTTATAGGCCGCGAGCGGGTCTTTTTCGATCTCAAGGCAGGGGGCCGCCACGCCCGGGGAGTAGGCCAGCGCCAGGTCGCGCTGGGTCGCGAGCGGTTTGGTAGGGGAAACCTGAATTTTTCCCGGTTGGGGAAACTCGTGGAAGTCGAGGGCACTCTGTTTTAACTGGTCGTCCATTTGCTATTCCTTTCACGTATCTTGCGGAAAATTGAAGCGCGATAACGATCCTGATGCGCCGCCTAGTATGCCTTCCTCACCCACGGCAAACTTTGAACACAGCCATAGTCTGACCACGCCGTGACAAAAAATGTTATCAATTCATAACATCATTGTTACAGACCGAAAAAAGCAAGACGGCCCTCGTCTGCTATGCTTTTTAGTTATGCAGATCACTTCTTACGCCAAACTCTCTCGCAATTATTTGCCTAACACCTTGCTTTTAAAGGAGTCAATTCAATGAACCACTTAGACGGCCTCAAACAGTTCACCACCGTAGTGGCGGACAGCGGCGATATTGAGTCAATTCGTCACTATCAACCCGAAGATGCGACCACCAACCCGTCGCTGCTGTTAAAAGCCGCCGCGCTCGATCACTTTAAGCACCTGATTGAAGACGCCATCCAGTACGGAAAGGCCCACGGGGAGACCCAGGAGCAGCAGGTTGCCGAAGCCTGCGACAAGCTGGCGGTTAACTTTGGTCAGGAGATCTTAAAAAGCATTCCGGGACGCGTCTCCACCGAAGTGGATGCCCGACTCTCCTATGACAAACAAAAGAGCATTGATAAAGCGCGCAAGCTGGTGCAGCTGTATGAGGAGCTGGGGATTGATAAGTCACGGATCCTGATCAAGCTGGCCTCAACCTGGGAAGGCATCCGCGCGGCTGAAGAGCTGGAAAAAGAGGGCATTCACTGCAACCTGACGCTGCTCTTCTCCTTCGCTCAGGCCCGTGCCTGCGCCGAAGCGGGCGTCTTCCTGATTTCACCTTTCGTCGGCCGCATTTATGACTGGTATCAGCAGCGTAAACCCATGGACCCGTACGTGGTGGATGAAGATCCGGGCGTGAAATCCGTGCGCAATATCTATGACTACTACAAGCAGCACCGCTACGAAACCATCGTTATGGGCGCGAGCTTCCGCCGCACGGAACAGATTCTGGCGCTGGCAGGCTGCGACCGCTTGACCATATCGCCGGACCTGCTGAAAGAGCTGCAGGCCCAGGAAGGGATGGTGGAACGAAAACTGATCCCCGCCGCCCAGACATTCCCCCGTCAGACCCCACTTACCGAAGCCGAATTCCGCTGGGAGCATAACCAGGATCCGATGGCGGTCGAGAAGCTGGCAGACGGTATCCGCCAGTTCGCGGTAGACCAGCGCAAACTCGAAGACCTCATCGCCGCTAAATTTTAACCTTTACCAAGGAGTGTGTTATGTCCCGTAAAGAGCTTGCTAACGCTATCCGCGCCCTGAGTATGGACGCGGTACAAAAATCTAATTCCGGGCATCCCGGCGCGCCGATGGGAATGGCCGACATCGCCGAAGTGCTGTGGAATGATTTTTTAAAGCACAACCCCACCGATCCGACATGGTACGACCGCGACCGCTTTATTCTGTCAAACGGTCACGCCTCGATGCTGCTCTATAGCCTGCTGCACCTGAGCGGCTACGATCTGTCGATTGATGAGATTAAAAACTTCCGTCAGCTCCACTCTAAAACCCCGGGCCATCCGGAGATCGGCTACACGCCCGGGGTGGAAACCACTACCGGCCCGCTTGGTCAGGGGCTGGCGAACGCGGTAGGTCTGGCCATTGCCGAACGCACGCTGGCGGCGCAGTTTAACCGCCCGGACCACGAGGTCGTGGACCACTTCACCTATGTCTTTATGGGCGACGGCTGCCTGATGGAAGGCATCTCCCACGAGGTCTGTTCGCTGGCGGGCACGCTGGGGCTGGGCAAACTGATCGGCTTCTACGACCACAACGGTATCTCCATTGATGGCGAGACCGAAGGCTGGTTTACCGACGACACCGCTAAACGTTTCGAAGCCTATCACTGGCATGTGGTGCACGAAATTGACGGCCACGATCCGCAAGCCATTAAAAAAGCGATCGAAGAAGCACAGCAGGTAACCGACAAGCCGTCGCTGATTATCTGTCGCACGGTGATCGGTTACGGCTCGCCGAATAAAGCAGGTAAAGAGGAGTCTCACGGCGCGGCGCTGGGGGAAGAAGAGGTGGCGCTGACCCGTCAGAAGCTGGGCTGGAAATATCCGGCTTTTGAAATCCCTAAAGAAATCTACAGCGCATGGGACGCCCGCGAACGCGGCGGAAAAGCGCAGCAGTCCTGGGAAGAGAAGTTCGCCGCCTACGAGAAAGCGCACCCGGAACTGGCCGCCGAATTTACGCGCCGCATGAGCGGCGGCATGCCGGAGAACTGGGAGCAAACCACCCAGGCCTATATTGAAAAACTGCAGGCGGAGGGGGCGAAAATCGCCACCCGTAAGGCGTCGCAAAATACCCTCAACACTTACGGGCCGATCCTGCCGGAACTGCTGGGCGGCTCGGCGGACCTCGCGCCGAGCAACCTCACTATCTGGTCAGGCTCCACATCGCTGAAAGAAGATCTGGCGGGCAACTATATCCACTACGGGGTGCGCGAATTCGGCATGACCGCCATCGCCAACGGTATTGCCCACCACGGCGGCTTTATTCCTTACACCGCAACCTTCCTGATGTTTGTGGAGTATGCCCGTAACGCGGCGCGTATGGCGGCGCTGATGAAAGCGCGGCAGATTATGGTCTATACCCATGACTCCATTGGCCTTGGGGAAGACGGCCCGACTCACCAGGCGGTTGAACAGCTGGCGAGCCTGCGCCTGACGCCAAATTTCAGCACCTGGCGTCCCTGCGATCAGGTAGAAGCGGCCGTGGGCTGGAAGCTGGCTATCGAGCGCCATAACGGCCCGACCGCGCTTATCCTCTCCCGCCAGAACCTGGCGCAGATGGAGAGAACGCCTGAGCAGGTGAAAGCCATCGCCCGCGGCGGTTATATTCTGCAGGATAGCGACGGCAAGCCGGAGCTGATCTTAATCGCTACCGGTTCGGAAGTAGAAATAACCGTGAAGGCGGCAGAAAAACTGCGGGCCGAAGGGCGCAACGTCCGCGTTGTCTCTCTCCCTTCGACGGATATTTTCGACGCGCAGGATGAGCAGTATCGTGAGTCGGTGCTCCCGTCTGACGTGAGCGCCCGGGTGGCGGTAGAGGCAGGCATTGCCGACTACTGGTACAAATATGTCGGCCTGAAAGGGGCGATCGTCGGGATGACCGGTTACGGTGAATCCGCACCGGCGGATAAGCTGTTCCCGTACTTTGGCTTTACCGTCGAAAACGTAGTCGAAAAAGCGAAACGCGTACTTAGCGCGTAACCCAAAGCGTGGGCCAGGCGTCTGGCCCATGCCAGTTATCGCAGCTCGGCTCTTCGGCGTAGCGGGTCAGGCGAAAACGCTGGCCGTCAAACCGCCAGCGCGTCAACACGCCGCAATCCTCCAGCCCGCGACCTTTGGCAAGCGTTGTCAGTTCGCGGGTTTTCTCATCGAAGACGGCGTTCATCAGCTCAAGCTCGTTACCGCCTTTTGCCGGCGTAAAGGGCAGACGCAGGCGCACCAGACGTGAAGCGTAGGGCTTTTTACGTGACACCAGCCAGGCAAGGTCGACCGTGTTATAGGCACCGGCCTCGCAGTCTACAACGAGTAAGGCTTTGTCGTCGGTCAGGGCCGTCACCCGCACTTCACGACGCATAGGGTCAAGCGAACACTGCGTGTTGTCCATGCGCATGCTGCCATAATCCAGCAGGTCGTTAAGCTCCTCCTGAGTCAGCGGCGTGGGAGTGGGATTCACCACCGCCACCTCTTTTAACGCAGGCGCAGGGGGCACGCTCAGCGGCGGATCGTCGCCTTTTTTAATCCAGGCCGTTTCGCTCCCGACCCTTTTCTGCTGGGCGTCGATAAACAGCAGCGCCGCCTTAAGGCCAGCCAGCGAAATTACGCCGTCGCCCTCCTCCAGGGTTATAGATTGCGCATCCTGAATCAGCAGCAAAAATTCGGCAATGGTCTGCGGATTATCGTTCGCCAGGTGCCAGGGCGCGATACGCCACGGCCCGGCAGGCAGCGTCAGCGGCTGGCCGTCAAGGCGCAGACGCGGCGCAATAGCAGGCTGTTTAGCAGGCGAAAGGCCTTTGCCGCCAAGGTCAATGCGCAGCATCGCGTCGGAGCGCGCGCCGGCGCTGCGCCCCAGCGTCATGACCAGGCCGTGATGTTCTCCGGTATTACGCGTAACGCAGTAGTTCTGGTTATTGCAGGTAACCTGCCAGTCCGTAAAGCGTTGCTGCGCTGGCGCCGCCCAAAGAGACGACGCGCAAAAAACGCCCAGTAAAGCAAGTAAGACACGGTAGAACATCGATAACAGGGCCCCGGAAGTCAGACAGAAGATGGCACCGGCGTATCCTGGGTTGTATGCGCCCGTGTCTCAATCAGATTTATCGGATAGATTTATTTATAAAAATTGTTATTAACCACAACAAAATCAGTCCATTAAACCTGAAGCCTGCAAATATTGCAGCAAAATCACACTTTTCCCGTCGCGGATTTCGCCGCTTTTTACCATCGCCAGCGCCGTCGTGAACGGCAGTTCCAGCACCTCAATATCTTCATCTTCTACCCCGCCGCCTGTGCTGGCGCGGCTGCTGTCGTCATAGCGGGCGATAAAAAAGTGAACGATCTCCGTTACGCCGCCGGGGGACATATAAAGTTCAAAGAGCTTGCGTACTTCGCCAACCTGGTAGCCCGTCTCTTCGATGGCCTCTTTGCGCACGCACGCTTCCGGCTCGTCATCGTCGAGCAGGCCCGCGCAGGTTTCAATCAGCCGCCCGTCTTTATTGCCGTTCACCCAGGTCGCCACGCGGAACTGACGAATCATCACCACGCTCTTTTTTTCCGGGTTATAGAGCAGAATCGTCGCGCCGTTTCCCCTGTCGTACACTTCACGCTTATGGCGGATGACCTCGCCATTTTTGCGCGTCAGGTCATAGGTAATGTTGCGCAGAACGAAGTAGTTATCAGAAAGGATTTTGTCTTTGATGACGGTGACATTAAACGACATACGGGCTCCACAGGGTAAAACAGAAACACTATCTTACGCTGCGAAGCCCGTTTTGTCGTTGGCGGATCAGTGACTGGCCGGCGCTTTAACCCCCAGCCAGTCCATCATTCCCTGGGCTGCGTGGCGGCCTTCCGCCATCGCGGTGACCACCAGGTCAGCGCCGCGCACGGCGTCGCCGCCGGCAAAAATCTGCGGGTTGCTGGTCTGATAACGGTACGGACTGTCAACGCTTGCGGCAATCCGCCCCCAGTTGTCGACCTGCACGCCATGTGCCGCCAGCCACGGCATCGAGTGCGGGTTGAAGCCGAACGCCATGATCACCGCATCGGCAGGCATCACAAATTCGCTGCCTTCAATGGGCTCCGGGCGGCGGCGGCCGTTGGCATCCGGCTCGCCCAGCCGGGTACGCAGCAGCCTGACGCCGGTGACGCGGCCTGCCTTATCCAGCTCTAACTGCACCGGCTGAACGTTAAACTCAAATTCCGCCCCCTCTTCCCGGGCGTTTTTAACCTCTTTCTTTGAGCCTGGCATATTGGCTTCGTCGCGGCGGTATGCGCAGGTGACTTTACTGGCGCCATGGCGCAGCGCGGTGCGCACGCAGTCCATCGCCGTATCGCCGCCGCCCAGCACCACCACATTTAACCCCGCGGTATCGATAAACGGCTCTTCCGGCGTATCCGGCAGCCCCATCAACCGTTTGGTATTGGCAATCAGGAAGGGAAGCGCGTCGTATACGCCCGGCGCGTCTTCATTGGGCAAATTGGCCTTCATGGAGCGGTAGGTCCCTACCCCGACAAACACCGCATCGTAGTCAGCAAGCAGCGTTTGCAGGGGGATATCCCGGCCAATTTCGCAGTTAAGTTCGAACTGTACGCCCATAGCGCTGAAAATTTCCCGCCGACGCGCCAGCAGCGATTTATCCAGCTTAAACGCCGGGATACCAAACGTGAGCAGCCCGCCGATTTCGGGGTGGCGGTCAAACACCGTGGCGCTGACGCCGTTGCGCACCAGTACGTCCGCACAGGCCAGCCCGGCAGGCCCGGCGCCGATAATCGCCACCCGTTTGTTTACCGGCTGTACCTGCTGTAGGTCGGGCCGCCAGCCCGCCGCCAGCGCCTGGTCGGAGATATAACGCTCGATATTACCAATGGTCACGGAGCCGTAATCATCACGGATCGTACATGCGCCTTCGCACAGCCGGTCCTGCGGACAGACCCGGCCAGTGATTTCCGGCAGGCAGTTCGTCTGATGGGAAAGTTCAACGGCGGCGGCGATATCCCCCTCTTTTACGCGCTCGATCCACTGGGGAATATGGTTATGCAGCGGGCAGGTCCATTCACAGACGCTGTGCTCGCCGCATTTCAGGCAGCGTTCCGCTTCACGCTGCGCCTGGTCTGCGCGAAACGGCAGGTAAATCTCATCGAAACCGGTTTTACGCGCCGCCAGCGCCAGCTTATCCGGCTCGCCGCGCGGCGGCGTTTTCAGCATCTGTTTGAGTTTGCGATCGTTTAATGCCGGGAGCAATGCACTCCCGGTATGCCAGGGCTGCGCCTCCATACTTGCGGCGCGCAAACGCCGCGCTTTCGCCAGCCCCTCCAGCGCGTCGCGGCTGACCAGGCTAATGGCGTCTGCCGGGCAGTTCTGCGCGCAGGCCGGGCCTTCCGGGCGATCGATACAGAGATCGCACTTGTGCGCCGTCGCCTGTACTGCGCCCTGTTCAGGCGGCGTCAGGAGAATTTGCATTGCGCCGAACGGGCAGGCGACCACGCAGGATTTACAGCCGATGCATTTACGCTGATCGACCTGAATAGAGTCTTGCACCCGGCTAATCGCGCCGTTGGGGCAGCTTCGTTCGCAGGGGGCGGCCTCGCAGTGGTGACAGGTCACCGCTGTGCGCTGCCGTGGGTTTTTTATCACCGTAATTCGGGGATGAAAATGGTCGTGGCTCAGTACATGCTGCTCATTGTTATGCGCCATCACGCAGGCCACTTCGCAGGCTCGACATCCTATACATTGTTGGCTATTAGCCATAATAAAACGATTCATGGCGTCCTTCTTTTCTGGTTTAATAAACCTTATTTTTTATATAAAGAGTGTATTTACCGGGCCTTACTTGCTCAGGCAATGTTCATTTGCCCAGGATGGGCCGCTATGTGTCACGAGCATGTTGCAGATCAATTTCTCGCGGCATTAATGAAAATAATTGTCATTTAGTGAGCCGATCGGTGATGCTGACGGCCTTTTCTGGTAGCGGGAAACGTGGTGACCGTAAAACGCCCTGTGTCGGCAAGCCTTGCCAGCGCCTTTTTTTACATTGTCCTGCTGTCGTTGTTATCGACCGGCGTGGCGCTTGTTACCCTCGCCAGCAGCCTGCGCGATGCGGAAGCGGTCAATATTGCCGGTTCCCTGCGCATGCAGAGCTATCGCCTTGGCTACGATCTGGCTCGCCAGGCGCCGGAACTGGACGCCCACCGTCATGCCTACGCCCGCTCGCTCTATTCCCCGGTGCTGCAGCAGCTTAACCGCTGGTATGTTCCCGCAAGCGTAGGGCGGCGTTACGCGCAGCTCCAGACTGGCTGGCGCGAGATGGACAGCCGCCTCGCCCACCGCGACGTTAACTGGTATCAGAGCAATATTGAGCGTTATGTAGATAACATCGACCAGTTCGTGCTGGCCTTGCAGCGCTACTCCGAACGTAAGATGCTGCTGGTGGTGGGCATTTCGCTGCTGGGGGCGTTGGGTATTTTCGCGCTGGTCTGGTTTACGCTACGGCGGATTCACCAGCAGGTGGTCTCCCCTCTCGGGCAGTTACGGGTTGCCAGCCAGAATATTCAGCAGGGGCGCTTTAACTACCCGCCGTTGAATACCCGCCTTGATAACGAGCTGGGGCTGCTGGCGCTGACGTTCGACCGGATGTCCGGGGAGCTGCAAAAACTTTATCGCACCCTTGAGGCGCAGGTCGAGGAGAAGACCCGCGATCTCCATGAGGCGCACCGTCGTCTGGAGGTGCTCTATCAGTGCTCGCAGGCGCTCAATACCAGCCAGATTGACGTCAGCTGTTTTCGCCACATTCTGCGCATCGTTCACGACCACCATGCGGCAAGCTATCTCGAGCTCAATATAGGCAACCACTGGTCTATCCGCCACGGGGAAATGCAGGCAGAGCTGCCCGTCAAAATGCTGCCGGTGGCCATGCAGGAGACCACTTTCGGCGAATTACGCTGGCAAAGCGCGCAGGGCGACGACCGCCAGCTTCTGCATAGCGTAGCGATCATTCTGGGGCGCGGGCTCTATTTTAACCAGGCGCAAAAACACCACCAGCAGCTGATTCTCATGGAGGAGCGCGCTACCATTGCCAGGGAACTGCATGACTCGCTGGCGCAGGTGCTCTCCTATCTGCGGATACAGCTGGCGCTGCTGAAGCGGGCGGTGCCGGAGGATAACGCCCCGGCGCAGGCCATCATCAGCGACTTCTCCCGCGCCCTGAACGATGCTTACCGCCAGCTGCGCGAACTGCTGGCCACCTTCCGGCTCTCGCTCTCCCGCAGCGATCTCCCAGCGGCGCTTAAAGAGGCGCTGGCGAACCTGCAAGGGCAGACCGGGGCAAGCTTACAGCTCGACTGCCGCCTGCCCGCGGCGCTGACGCTGGATGCGCAGCAACAAATCAACGTCCTGCAAATCGTGCGCGAGGCGGTGGTTAACGCCATCAAACATGCTGAGGCCACCCTTATCACCGTTAGCTGCGTAACCGATCCGGACGGCGACTATTCCGTCTATATTCGTGATAACGGTAAAGGGATCGGCAGCACCGAAGAACCGCCGGGCCACTATGGCCTGAACATCATGCGCGAGCGCGCCGGGCGTCTGCAGGGCAGATTAGAGATTTCATCACCGGCGGGCGGCGGCACGCTGGTCCAGCTTCGTTTTCCCGCCGCGCCCGCCCGGCCTGCGGAGCAAGCGTAAAGAAAAGCAAAGAAAAGCCGCTGGCGGCTGGGGTAAAAAAAGATAACCGGGGTTATGCATTATTGTGCCGTGAAAAAGGATGATTATTTACATTTTCTCCTTTTTTTCTCCACGTTTGTTTAGTCGCATGCCGCTACAGTGATGCAGGCACTTTAACAATAACGATGCGCAGTAAAAGAGGTCTTCTTTCTGATGGCGAATTTTTTTATTGATCGCCCCATTTTCGCGTGGGTGCTGGCAATTTTGCTCTGTCTGACCGGAACGCTTGCCATTGTCTCCCTCCCCGTTGAGCAATATCCCGATCTGGCGCCGCCAAACGTGCGCATTACCGCCAACTACCCCGGCGCTTCGGCGCAAACGCTGGAGAACACCGTCACCCAGGTCGTCGAGCAGAATATGACCGGCCTCGACAACCTGATGTATATGTCTTCCCAGAGCAGCAGCACCGGGCAGGCAAGCATCACGCTTAGCTTTACCGCCGGCACTGACCCGGATGAAGCCGTTCAGCAGGTACAAAACCAGCTGCAGTCGGCCCTGCGTAAGCTGCCGCAGGCCGTACAGAACCAGGGGGTAACGGTACGGAAAACCGGCGATACCAATATTCTGACTATCGCCTTTGTCTCGACCGACGGGTCGATGGATAAACAGGATATCGCCGACTACGTCGCCAGTAATATTCAGGACCCGCTTAGCCGGGTCAATGGCGTGGGCGATATTGACGCTTACGGTTCGCAATACTCCATGCGCATCTGGCTCGACCCGGCGAAACTCAACAGTTACCAGCTAACGGCTAACGATGTCACCGACGCTATTGAGTCGCAAAACGCCCAGATTGCGGTCGGTCAGCTCGGCGGCACCCCTTCTGTGGATCGTCAGGCCCTGAATGCCACCATCAACTCGCAATCGTTGCTCCAGACGCCGGAGCAGTTTCGCAATATTACCCTGCGGGTGAATCAGGATGGCTCTGAAGTGCGGCTTGGGGATGTGGCCGATGTCGAAATGGGGGCGGAAAAATATGATTACCTCAGCCGCTTTAACGGCCATCCGGCATCCGGCCTTGGGGTTAAGCTCGCCTCCGGCGCCAACGAGATGGCAACCGCCGAACGGGTGCTCACCCGCCTGGACGAACTGTCGCAATACTTCCCCCACGGGCTGGAGTACAAAGTCGCCTATGAAACCACCTCGTTCGTTAAAGCGTCGATAATCGACGTGGTGAAAACGTTGCTTGAGGCGATCGCGCTGGTTTTCCTGGTGATGTACCTCTTTTTGCAGAATTTCCGCGCCACGCTGATCCCCACTATCGCCGTGCCTGTCGTGCTGCTGGGGACATTCGCCGTGCTCTACGCCTTCGGCTACAGCATCAACACGCTGACGATGTTCGCCATGGTACTGGCCATCGGTCTGCTGGTGGACGATGCCATCGTGGTGGTGGAGAACGTTGAGCGCATTATGAGCGAGGAGGGGCTCTCCCCCCGCGAAGCCACCCGTAAATCGATGGGGCAAATTCAGGGAGCGCTGGTCGGGATTGCGATGGTGCTGTCGGCGGTATTTGTCCCCATGGCCTTCTTTGGCGGCACCACCGGGGCGATTTACCGCCAGTTCTCCATCACCATTGTTTCCGCGATGGTGCTGTCGGTGCTGGTGGCGATGATCCTCACCCCTGCCCTGTGCGCCACCCTGCTTAAACCGCTGCATAAGGGCGAGCATCATGGTCGGCGGGGCTTCTTCGGCTGGTTTAACCGCACGTTTAACCGCAATGCCGAACGCTACGAGAAAGGCGTGGCAAAAATTCTTCATCGCAGCCTGCGCTGGATAGTGATCTATATTCTGCTGCTCGGCGGCATGGTGGTGCTCTTTTTACGTCTGCCCACCTCTTTTTTACCCCAGGAAGATCGGGGAATGTTTACCACCTCCGTGCAGCTACCCGGCGGCGCGACGCAGCAGCAAACGCTTAAGGTGGTGGAGAAAGTGGAAGACTACTTCTTTAAGCATGAGAAGAATAACGTCGCCTCGGTGTTCGCCACCGTCGGCTCCGGCCCTGGCGGTAACGGCCAGAACGTGGCCCGTATGTTTATCCGCCTCAAAGACTGGGAGGATCGCGATCCCGATACCGGCAGCGCATTTGCGATTATCGAACGCGCCACCAAAGCGTTTCGCAAAATAAACGAAGCAAGGGTCTTCGCCAGCAACCCGCCCGCTATCAGCGGCCTGGGCAGTTCCGCCGGCTTTGATATGGAGTTGCAGGACCACGCCGGAGCCGGACACGACGCGCTGATGGCGGCGCGCGACAAGCTGCTGGCGCTGGTGGAGGGTAACGATACGCTGACCCGTGTACGCCACAACGGCCTTGATGACAGCCCGCAGCTGCAGGTGGATATCGACCAGCGGAAAGCGCAGGCGCTGGGGGTCTCCATCGACGACATTAACGACACCCTGCAGACCGCGTGGGGCTCCAGCTACGTTAACGACTTTATGGATCGCGGGCGTGTGAAAAAGGTTTACGTGCAGGCGGCGGCGAAGTACCGGATGCTGCCTGACGATATCAATCTCTGGTATGTGCGCAATAAAGATGGCGGTATGGTGCCCTTCTCCGCCTTTGCCACCTCCCACTGGGAAACCGGCTCGCCGCGTCTTGAGCGTTACAACGGCTATGCGGCGGTGGAGATCGTCGGCGAGGCCGCGCCGGGCGTCAGCACCGGCACCGCCATGGAGACGATGGAGAAGCTGGTGCGCCAGCTTCCCGGCGGGTTTGGTCTGGAGTGGACCGTCATGTCTTATCAGGAACGGCTCTCCGGGGCGCAGGCGCCCGCGCTGTATGCCATCTCTTTGCTGGTGGTCTTCCTCTGTCTTGCAGCGCTGTATGAGAGCTGGTCGGTGCCCTTCTCGGTCATGCTGGTGGTGCCGCTGGGGATCATCGGCGCGCTGCTCGCCACCTGGATGCGCGGTCTGGAGAACGATGTTTACTTCCAGGTGGGCCTGCTGACGGTGATAGGGCTATCGGCGAAAAACGCCATTCTGATTGTCGAATTCGCCAATGAGATGAACGAGAAGGGTCACGAACTGCTTGCCGCCACGCTTCACGCCTGTCGTCAACGATTACGCCCGATCCTGATGACCTCGCTGGCCTTTGTCTTCGGCGTGCTGCCAATGGCGACCAGCACCGGCGCGGGCTCCGGCAGCCAGCATGCGGTCGGCACCGGGGTGATGGGCGGGATGATCTCAGCCACGGTACTGGCCATTTTCTTCGTACCGCTGTTTTTTGTGCTGGTCAGACGCCGTTTTCCGCTAAAAGAGCGGCAGAAGTAGCAAGAAAAAAGGCGAACCTGACGGTTCGCCTTTTACTGTGTGATGATATTGACGATTTATTCGTTATATGTGGCCACTACGCTTTATGTCTGTTCTGGATTATTTACGAAGCATGCCTTCGATAAAATCTTTCCAGTTCCCCAGTTCACGTTCAATCATAACTACCTCTCTTATTATTGTGCGTATTCTATTTAATACCGACATTGCTGTGAAGAGCATTTCATCTATAACTTCGATTACTGCTGTTTAGTATTTGTTTTGTGAAATAACTATGCTCCACTATTCATGAAATTAATGTGAGCGCCAGCAATATTTTGAAACATGATCGGCGCGCCCACGCAAACTGTGGTCTATACCCGTCATACTTCAAGCCGCATGTGCGTTGGCTTTCCTCGCTCACCCCAGTCACTTACTGGAGTAAGCTCCTGGGGATTCACTGCGTCGCCGCCTTCCTGCAACTCGAATTATTTAGGGTATCAAGCGCATCTCACTCTTTTCAGGGAAGTTGCTCCTACCGCGGCCGAAAACAACCGGTAGCAATGCGCCGAATAAGTACTATTTATCTGCCTTTTTCTGCGTTTATTCTTATTGTGCGTGATATGCAGATAAATATCAGGATAATGATTTCTCTACTAATCATCGTGTATTATTCACTGCGTCAATATTATTCTATTTTCCTGGTTATTTAAGCCAAATTAAGACAAAAGGATTCACCATGATAACGTTGTATGGGATTAAAAACTGCGACACCATAAAAAAAGCCCGCCGCTGGCTCGATGCGCACGAGGTGGCGTACCGTTTCCATGATTATCGCGTTGACGGTCTGGATGAAAAGCTGCTGGGGACGTTTATCGCGGAGCTGGGCTGGGAGGCGCTGCTCAATACCCGCGGCACAACATGGCGTAAGCTGGATGAAACGTTGCGCGCTGGCATCAATAATGCCGATTCTGCAGCCGCGCTGATGCTGGAAATGCCGGCAATTATCAAACGCCCATTGCTCTACGCGCCCGGTAAGCCTATGCTGCTGGGTTTCAATGAAACCAGTTATGAGAAGTTTATCAACGAGGTATAGTTTATGTCGTGCCCGGTTATTGAGCTGACGCAGCAGCTTATTCGTCGCCCTTCACTGAGCCCCGATGACGCGGGCTGTCAGTCGCTTCTGATTGAGCGTCTGCGCGCCATCGGTTTCACTATTGAGCCGATGAACTTTGGCGATACGCAAAATTTCTGGGCATGGCGCGGGCAAGGTGAAACCCTGGCTTTTGCAGGCCATACCGATGTCGTCCCTGCCGGGGATGCCGACCGCTGGATTAATCCCCCCTTCGAACCCACGATCCGCGACGGTATGCTCTTTGGCCGCGGCGCGGCGGATATGAAAGGCTCGCTGGCGGCGATGGTTGTCGCTGCCGAACGTTTTGTCGCGCAGCATCCTCACCATCGCGGGCGGCTGGCCTTTTTAATCACCTCTGATGAAGAGGCCAGCGCGGCAAACGGCACGGTTAAAGTGGTAGAGGCGCTGATGGCGCGCAACGAACGGCTGGATTACTGCCTGGTGGGCGAACCGTCCAGCACCGAGGTGGTAGGCGACGTGGTCAAAAATGGCCGCCGCGGCTCGTTGACCTGTAACCTTACCATTCACGGCGTGCAGGGGCATGTGGCCTATCCGCACCTGGCCGATAACCCGGTGCACCGGGCCGCGCCGATGCTCAATGAACTGGTGGCGATCGAGTGGGATCAGGGCAACGAATTTTTCCCGTCAACCAGTATGCAAATCGCCAATATTCAGGCCGGCACCGGCAGCAATAACGTTATTCCCGGCGATCTGTACGTGCAGTTCAACTTCCGTTTTAGTACCGAACTGACTGACGAGATGATCAAGTCGCGCGTAACGGCGCTGCTGGAAAAACACGGGCTGCGCTATACCATCGACTGGTGGCTCTCCGGTCAGCCGTTTTTAACCAGCCGCGGCAGGCTGGTCGATGCGGTGGTCAACGCCGTTGAGCACTATAATGAAATAAAACCGCAGCTGTTAACCACGGGCGGCACCTCTGACGGTCGCTTTATCGCCCGGATGGGCGCGCAGGTTGTGGAGCTGGGGCCGGTGAATGCCACAATTCATAAAATTAATGAATGCGTGAACGCCGCCGATCTGCAACTGCTGGCGCGGATGTATCAACGTATTATGGAACAACTGATCGCCTGACGGGAGGAACGCATGGACTGGCTGGCTAAATACTGGTGGATTCTGGTACTGGTTTTTTTACTGGGCGTACTGCTTAACGTGATCAAAGATCTCAAGCGCGTCGACCATAAAAAATTTCTCGCTAACAAACCCGATCTGCCCCCACATCGTGATTTCAACGATAAGTGGGATGACGAAGACGACTGGCCGAAAAAAGACCAGCCGAAGAAATAATATCCGCCGGGCCTCTGCATCACGCCCGGCGGTTTTCGTTACAGCAGTTCGATAATATCATCGTCGTTTGGCTTGCCGCCGCCGCTGAGCGCCTCGTCGAAATAGTGCTTCGGCACCGTGTAACGCAGATGATTCAGGGCGCACTGTACGCTGCGATCGTCAATCGCATGTCCCAGATTATCCACGATATCCAGCGTCACATCGCCGCCCGCGCGTACCAGCGCTTCCTCTGCCGCGACAGCGTGGGCCAGTTCAATCACCCGGTCTTCATCGCCGTGGATCAGATGAATGGTCGACGCGGTGGTGGCCGTCTGCGGCAGCGTGGCGTAACGCCCGTTAAAGGCAATCACCCGCGAAGCAAGTTCCGGCTGCGCCTTAATGCTTTCCAGCGCCATAATCGACCCCTGCGAAAAACCGATCAGCGCCGTGGCAAGCGGGCTGACGCCGGTTTGTTCCTGCCAGTAGCGTACCGTGGCGATAAACGCAGGCATAATGGCGTCAATACGCTGCTGGCGGTTCTCTTCACTGACGTCCTGCACTGAAAACCACTGCCGCCCCGTGGGCCCGCACGCCTCCGCTCCGCCGACGCTGACGATAGCGGCCTGCGGGAAGTGGGGGGCGAACCAGCGGGCGATCTGCGCCATATTTTCCGGGTTATCCCCCACGCCATGAAAAAACAGCAGCAGCTGTTGCGGGCTGGATGTCGGTTGTTGAACGATAACGTGCTCATGTTTCATGGCGGTCTCCTTAGTCAGGACCTGAAGTTTACGCCGCAGCGTCGTAATCACCATGCCGTTTAACTGAATGAGTCAGTTAAAAAATTGCAGCTTTTCAACCTCCGCCTGCCGGTGTTGCGCCCGTTCGCCGTCGAGATACGCCAGCGCGCGGGCGGTCTCCTGCCGCAGCCGCGTCAGAAGCGCTTTACGCCCTGCCAGGGCAAGCGCGGTACAGATATCGCGCTCATCACGCTGCGCCAGCGTCATACGCAGCGCCTGCACAGGCAAGTCAACCTGCAACAGCAGCCGGTGCAGGGCGGGAGCGGCGGCGGAAAGCGGACGGTGGGCGAAAGCAAAACCGCTCAGTTCCAGCCAGTCATCATCATTAAGGGTAGACTGCGGCGCGGCGGCCAGCGGCAGAGGCTCATTTTTCCACGCCTCAAGCCACGGCAGATCGCGGGCAAGCCGACGCTGTTCATGGTCTGCCAGCGCCCTTCCTGCTGCGGTCAGCGGCAGCAGCGCCATAGCGGTAAAGCAGCCGCTGCTGGCCTCCCGATGGCTACCAAGACGCGCCAGCTGAAAACCGCACTGCTGCCAGAAGCGCCACAGCGGCGGCGTATAACCAAAGCTTACGGAGAGATAATCGCAGCCGGTCGACCGCTGCCGCGCATGGTCGATCAGCGCCTGCCCCAGCCCGTGGCGTTGCCGCCGCGGATGCACCGCGATGCGGCTGACGCGTAGCCCGCGCAGCGTGGCGGCAAGAGGACTACCGCCGTGCGCCGCCAGCGACTGCGCCACCAGATTGCCGCGCGGACGACGAAAACCGGCCCATACCGCCTGGCTCAAATCAGCGGTTAAATTCCCCTCCTCCACCAGCCATAGTGCCGCGAGCAACTCCCCTTCGCTCATGCTCAGCCAGAAATGCTGGCCGGGCGCATCCATCATTCGCCGCAAATCGAGGGGCGAAGTGCGGTAGTGGGCGCTGGCAAGCAGGCGGTAGAAAGCGGAGGGTAGCGCCGGGTCAGCCGCCCATGCGCTGCGCGACAGCGGCTGGATGACAGCCTCTCCCTGGGGGACCGCGCCCATAGCGCCGTCCTCAAACAGCAGCAGCGTGCTGATAAATGCCTCCAGCGGACAGCCTGCGGCCCAGCGTAGCGGCGTATGCAGCTCGCGGTGAGTAAGAGAGGGGAAGCTTGCGCAGAACTTAAGCATAAAGCCCTGGCCGGTGCCTTCATATCCCTGCACGGTGGTGGTCAGCAGCACGTAACGAAACGCCGCCACCAGCTGGCGCAGCAGCGGGCCTGGAATGGCGGCGGCCTCATCGACAATCAGCCAGTCGGGCAGCGACGCGCCTTGCTCAACGCGGGCAAGCAGGGCATCCGGGGCGATAAAATCGACGTCGCTGGCATAACGCGTC
>NZ_HE578945.1:153507-178147 GCF_000321045.1 Phytobacter massiliensis JC163 | reverse complement strand
CGGGCGGGAGCCGTTACCAGCGCCTGCCCCGACAGCCGGGCCAGATGCATACCGGCCAGCGCCGATTTGCCACGTCCGCGCGGCGCCGTTACCACCATCACCCCTGGCGGCATCACCGCCAGCGCGTCCAGCAGGGCTGCCTGCTCCTGTTCCGGCGCGCCGGTGGCGGCATGCCACGGGGCGCGGGCGGCAAAATCAGGGGCGGTAAAAGGCTGCCCCTGTTGCCAGACCAGGGCGTCATTATCCTGCGCGAGGGTGCGTAAAAAATGGGTAACAAAAACGGGGGTGGCGACGGGCAAGGCGGTGTCGCTCCAGCGGACGCTGTCGGCATCGGGTTTAGCCGGCCACGCGCTAAATGCAGGCACCAGCAGCACCAGCAGGCTACCGGGCTTTAACGTTCCGCCGAGTGCGGCGAATGCGGCGACATCGAAACCATGGCGCGCATCCAGTACCGCATGGCGAAACTCCTGACCCAGCAGCTTCGCCAGCGCGCGTGGCGCACACTGTAACGGCCAGTCTGTCTGCTCGCCGACCCACAGCCAGTCGCCGGGCAGCGCGGCCCGCAGCGAATCGGCCTGCGCGGCGCACCACCCTTCGTCGCCGCTTATCACTAACAGGCGACGAATCCCTTCCGCCGCCATCCGGCGACACAGCGTGTTTAGCATCCTGCCACCTTTGCTAGCAGCTTAAAGCGCGCGGCCAAAAGTATCGCACTGCGCCGGATCGCCGCTGTCCATGCCGCGTTTAAACCAGCTGTAGCGCTGGGCGGATGTACCATGAGTAAAGGTGTCAGGCACTACCTGCCCCTGGCTGCGCTGTTGTAACCGGTCATCGCCAATGGCGGTAGCGGCGTTCAGCGCCTCTTCCAGGTCGCCAGATTCCAGTACGCCCTGCTGCTGCATACTGTGCCCCCAGACGCCCGCGTAGCAGTCCGCCTGTAACTCAAGGCGTACGGACAACGCGTTCACCTCTTTTTGCGAGGCGTTTTGCTGCAGCTGGCGCACTCTGGCTTCGGTGCCGAGCAGTTTCTGCACGTGATGGCCCACCTCATGGGCAATCACATACCCCTGTGCGAAATCCCCCCCTGCGCCAAGCTGGTTTTTCATTTCATCGTAGAAGGAGAGATCGATATAGACTTTGCTGTCCGCCGGGCAGTAAAACGGACCCATAATTGACTGCCCAGTGCCGCAGCCGGTGGAAGTGCGGTTACGGTACATCACCAGCTTTGGCTGCTGGTACTGGCGGCCCATTTTTTCAAACAGCTGCCCCCAGGTATCTTCGGTGGTGGCGAAGATGACGCTGGTGAATTTTGCGGATTCATCTTCCTGCGGACTGACGGAGCGCTGCTGCTGAGACGAAGGTTCCATGGGCTGGCCGGTCAGCAAGCCGGTTAAATCCACACCGTAATAGCTGGCGACAATCACTACCGCCAGTAAAATGATGCCCCCTTTGCCGCCCGGCAGGCGCAGCCCCGGCCCGCGAAATCCCGACCCGCCTGACGCATTGCGCCGGTCTTCAACATTGTTACTTTCTCGTCGCCCTTGCCAACGCATATCCACCTCGGTTTTTTTATCTAATACCTTGATCGTAGGCGGTCAACGGCAGGATTACCATAAGAAAAAGCGGCAACAAACCGAAGGGAGCATGCCCCTTCGGTTTGAATTGGGGAGAGAGTTAGTCGAGCTTCACGCCCAGACGATGTGCGACCGCCTCATAGGCTTCAATTACGCCGCCCAGGCTCTGGCGGAAGCGGTCTTTGTCCATTTTATCCAGCGTCTCTTTATCCCACAGGCGGCTGCCATCCGGGGAAAACTCATCGCCGAGCACCACTTCGCCTTTAAACAGGCCGAACTCCAGCTTGAAGTCCACCAGGATCAGACCCGCGTCATCAAACAGTTTTTTCAGCACGTCGTTGGCCTGGTAGGTCAGCTCTTTCATCCGCGCCAGATTCTCTTTGCTCACCCAGCCGAAGGTCTCGCAGTAAGATTCATTGATCATCGGATCGTGCATGGCGTCGTTTTTCAAAAACAGATCGAACAACGGCGGGTTGAGCTCAATGCCTTCTTCAACGCCCAGACGTTTAACCAGCGAGCCTGCCGCGCGGTTACGGATCACACACTCTACCGGCACCATGTCCAGCTTTTTCACCAGGCACTCGGTATCGGACAGCAACGCTTCCATCTGGGTAGGGATACCCGCCTGCGCCAGCTTGCTCATAATGAAATGGTTAAACTTGTTATTGACCATCCCTTTGCGCTCAAACTGTTCAATGCGCGCGCCGTCTCCCGCTGACGTATCATTGCGGAATTCGAGCACCAACAGGTCCGGGTTTTCCGTGCTGTATACGGTCTTCGCTTTGCCACGATACAGCTCAGCTTGCTTTTGCATCTTTGTCACTCCAGGTGTGATTATTTAACTAAAAAAGCCATTCTACACCGACGCACACGTTTGCGTCGTGATAATAAAAAAAGGCCGGAAGCTTCCGGCCCTGCTAATTACTTGTTGAACGCTGCTTCAAACACCGCCACGAGGGCGTCGTTTTGCGACTGCGTCAGGGTATGCCCTTTCGGATCGATAAACTGGAGGCTGCTACGGTTATCCAGATCGCCTACCTGCAGTTTATAGTCGCCGGAGGAGAGCCCCGGATCGCGCACGCCAAGGTCGCTCCAGTCGCTGTCAGACAGCGGCTTATAGGTCACCGCCATGCTGCCGGTAGAGCGGGTGCTGTCGGTCACTTTCATGCCCACTTTTTCCAGCACAGCAGGCAGACGCTGCCACACGACGTTGAACGGACCGCGAACCACCAGCATCGGCAGACCGGTATCATCCGCGCCGCTCTGCACATCCAGGGTGGTGACGCTGCGGTTTTCCGCGGCGTTCTGCGCAGCGGTAGCGCTCTTATCCAACCCGGCGGAGATAACGTTCAGCATTTCAGTGCTGTAACGCTGCAACGAGGCGCTGTCAGCCACCGCTTTACCCGCCTGCTCCAGGTTGAGCAGCTTAACGGTTACCGCCTGCTGATACCCCTGGGGTTTAACCGAGATTTGATAACGACCACGGTACTGCTGATCTTCATCGAGACGGTTCCAGTCAACCCAGTCGGTGGTTAACGTCTGGCTGGCGTCGTCACGTTTGGCGATAGCGTAGTTCTGACTCTGCAACACGCTGACGACCTGCGGCCAGAGCGAACTGTTGCGGCCATTTTCCACCATCAGCGTGGCGGTATCGCCGGTAAACTGGGTGCGCGCGCCAGTAACCAGCGCCAGAGGCTGCGCTGGCGGACGGATATCCAGCTCTTTACCTACAGCGCCGCTGCCGTTGGTGACAGGAATGTTGTAATCGCCATTCTGTACCGGCAGGATCATGCCCGCTGGCGCATGAAGTTCGGCAAGCGGGGCGGCATCCAGATAGGATTCGTCACCGCTAACCTGACGTTTATAACGTGAGTCCGAGTTGCAGGCGGCAAGCAACATCACCAGCGAAACGCCCGCGACCTTCGCCAGGCGCGACTTCTGTACTGAGTAAGCCATCAAATCTCCCTAAACTTTACAGCAATCCGGCATGCTTAAGCGCAGCGCGAACGATCTCACGACCGTGGTCGGTGATCGGCGTCATCGGCAGGCGCAGCGTGTCGGTTGCTACAAGCCCCAACTCCTTACAGGCCCATTTCACCGGGATAGGATTGGGTTCGACAAATAGTTTGTTGTGTAACGGCATCAGACGCTGGTTAATCACGCGTGCTTCATCGTACTGCCCTTGCGCCGCCAGCCTGCACATATCGGCCATATCGCGCGCCGCCACGTTGGTGGTGACGGAGATCACGCCATGACCGCCAAGCTGCATAAAGTCCAGCGCGGTGGCATCGTCGCCGCTGAGCAGCACGAAGTCATCTGAAACCAGCTCTTTGATCTGGTGAACACGGCTTAAGTTCCCGGTGGCTTCCTTAATACCGACAATATTTTTGACTTCCGCCAGGCGGCCGACGGTTTCCGGCAGCATATCGCAACCGGTACGAGACGGTACATTATACAGGATTTGCGGCAGATCGGTGTGTTCCGCGATGGCTTTGAAATGCTGGAACAGCCCTTCCTGCGTAGGACGGTTGTAGTATGGCGTCACGGTCAGGCAACCGACAATACCGCTGTCGTTGAACCGTTGGGTCAGGCTAATGGCCTCTGCGGTAGCGTTCGCGCCTGTACCCGCGATAACCGGGATACGCCCGTCCGCCAGTTCCAGCGTCATCATCACCACATCCCCATGCTCATCATGGCTGAGCGTGGCGGATTCCCCCGTTGTCCCTACCGAAACAATCGCCGCTGTACCACTGGCGACATGGTAATCAATCAGTTTTTTGAGGCTTGACCGACAGACTTTACCTTGTGAGTCCATTGGTGTGACAAGCGCGACTATACTTCCCGTGAACATGGGCCATCCTCTGTGCATACATGAGCCTCAATGGTACGTGTGGTGCCGTAATAAAAGCAAGAGACGTGAGGCGTTCCAGCGGTTGTATGCCGGTTTTTTTTATGCTTTCCTTATAATTATCTCAGGTTTGACAGGAAGCATCGGTTTGACTGCCTTATCACAACATTTTCTGGTTATCACTGCGCTTGGCGTAGACAGGCCGGGTATCGTTAACGCCATCACCCGTCATGTCAGCAGCTGCGGTTGCAACATTGAAGACAGTCGTCTGGCGATGCTGGGGGAAGAGTTCACCTTTATTATGCTGCTTTCCGGTTCGTGGAACGCCATCACGCTGATTGAATCTACGTTGCCGCTGAAAGGCGCGGAGCTGGATCTGCTGATTGTGATGAAGCGCACCGCCGCGCGCCCCCGCCCTGCCATGCCCGCGACCGTCTGGGTGCAGGTTGAAGTCCCCGACTCTCCCCATCTGATTGAGCGTTTCACCGCGCTGTTCGACGCCCATCAGATGAATATCGCCGAGCTGGTTTCGCGCACTCAGCCCAGCGATGCCGACACGCCCGCGCAGCTTTTTATTCAGATAACCGCCCACAGTCCTGCGTCGCAAGATGCGTCAAATATTGACCAGGCATTTAAAGCACTATGTACAGAACTAAATGCGCAAGGCAGTATAAACGTTGTCAACTATACACAGCATGATGAACAGGATGGAGTGAAGCAATGAATCCACTGAAAGCCGGTGATATCGCACCGAAATTTAGCTTGCCGGATCAAGACGGGGAACAAGTAAATTTGGCCGACTTCCAGGGACAGCGTGTTCTGGTCTATTTCTACCCGAAAGCCATGACGCCCGGCTGTACCGTGCAGGCATGCGGTCTTCGCGATAATATGGACGACCTCAAAAAAGCGGGTGTGGAAGTGCTGGGTATCAGCACGGACAAACCGGAAAAGCTCTCCCGCTTCGCCGAAAAAGAGCTGCTCAACTTTACGCTGTTGTCGGATGAAGACCACCAGGTCTGCGAACAGTTTGGCGTCTGGGGTGAAAAGTCTTTCATGGGCAAAACTTACGACGGCATCCATCGCATCAGTTTTCTGCTTGATGGCGAAGGCAAAATCGAGCATGTGTTTGATGATTTCAAAACCAGCAATCATCACGACATCGTGCTTAACTGGCTGAAAGAGAACGCCTGATAACCGACCGGATCGGGCGTTTAGGCCGCCTCCGCGAACGCAAGGCGCACGGACAGATAGCAAAACGGCAGCCTCGGCTGCCGTTTCTTATGCTGGCTACTGTTCCACCGCAGGCACATCCGGCCAGGCATGAACCACCGCTTTAACCAGCGTGGCAAGCGGAATCGCAAAGAATACGCCCCAGAACCCCCACAGCCCGCCGAAAATGACCACCGACAGAATAATCACCAGCGGGTGCAGGTTAACCGCTTCGGAAAAGAGCAGCGGCACCAGCAGATTGCCGTCCAGCCCCTGAATAATCAGATAGACCGCGAAGCAGCTCCAGAACTCGGGGCCTGCGCCAAACTGAAACAGCGCCACGCCCACCACCGGGATCGTCACCACAAAAGCGCCAATGTAAGGAATCAGCACCGACAGCCCGACCAGCACAGCCAGCAGCAGCGAGTAGTTCAGGCCAAAGAGAATAAAGCCCAGCCACGTAGCAATGCCGACGACGATCATCTCCAGCACCTTGCCGCGAATATAGTTGGTAATTTGCTGGTTCATCTCTTTCCAGACCTGCCCCGCCAGCCCGCGGTTGCGCGGCAGCACGCGGCGCACCGCGTTGAGCATTTGCTCTTTGTCTTTTACCAGGAAGAACACCATCAGGGGCACCAGCACCAGATAGACCGCCAGCGTCAGCAGCCCTACCAGCGAAGCGAGGGAGTATTTCACCACTGAATCCCCCATTGCCAGCATGCGGGAACGCATGTTCTCCGCCATGGCGTCAATAATACCGGCGTCCATTAACATCGGGTAACGTCTGGGGAGCGTGGCGGCATAATCAGAGAGCTTGTTGAGCATGCCCGGCATATCACGAATCAGGTTCATTCCCTGCTGCCAGGCAACGGGCATAACCACAAAGGCCATGATCAGCAGAATGCCGACAAACAGCACCAGCACCATTGTTGCCGCCCAGCGCCGCGACAGACCAATACGCTGCAGGCGCACCGTCGGCCACTCCAGCAGATAGGCCAGGACGATAGCCACCAGCAGCGGCGCCAGAATGCCGCTAAAAAAGAAGAGGATAACAAAACCTGCAAGCAGAATGACCAGCAGGGCGATGGCTTCGGGGTCGCTAAATCGACGGCGATACCACTGCATCAACAATTCGAGCATATGTTCCTTCCGTGCAGCCGGATTGGCTGGAGTGAGAGGAGGAATTGTATCGAAATGTCACAAAAAAGACTTCGCTTTTCGCCGCCTTTAACGGAAACATATTCGCCGGGCAAAAAGATGTTATTCCCCTGGCTGTGCGGCTAAACTGCCTTTTTTATGTCGCCGGAACGAACCCCGGCGCGCCAGGTCAAACGATTACACCCAATACACAGGACAGAGGTTATGTTCAGGCAGTTGAAAAAGACGCTGGTCGCAACCCTTATCGCCACCCTGACCCTCAGTCAGGCGGCTCCCGCCTTCGCGGATTCGGCGGATACCCTGCCGGATATGGGAACCTCGGCAGGAAGCACGCTCTCCATCGGCCAGGAGATGCAGATGGGCGATTACTACGTTCGCCAGCTGCGCGGCAGCGCGCCGCTGATTAACGATCCGCTGCTGGTGCAGTACATTAACGGGCTGGGGATGCGCCTCGTCGCTCACGCCAACTCGGTGAAAACCCCCTTCCACTTCTATATTGTTAACAACGACGAAATCAACGCCTTCGCCTTTTTTCGGCGGCAACGTGGTGCTCCACTCCGCACTGTTTCGCTATGCCGATAACGAAAGCCAGCTGGCGTCGGTCATGGCGCACGAAATTTCCCACGTTACCCAGCGTCACCTTGCCCGCGCCATGGAAGACCAGAAGCGCAGCGCGCCGCTCACCTGGGCCGGTGCGCTCGGTTCGATTTTGCTGGCGATGGCCAGCCCGCAGGCCGGGATGGCAGCGCTCACCGGCACGCTGGCGGGAACGCGCCAGGGGATGATCACCTTCACCCAGCAGAACGAGCAGGAAGCGGACCGTATCGGCATTCAGGTTCTGCAACGCGCCGGGTTCGATCCGCAGGCGATGCCCACCTTCCTGGAGAAACTGCTCGATCAGTCGCGCTACTCCTCGCGCCCGCCGGAAATCCTGCTTACCCACCCGCTGCCGGAAAGCCGCCTTGCCGATGCCCGCAACCGCGCAAACCAGATGCGCCCGGTGGTCTCGCAGTCATCAGAAGACTTTTATCTGGCGAAGGCCCGAACGCTTGGTATGTATAACAGCGGCCGTAACCAGCTTACCGGCGATCTGCTGGATGCCTGGGCGAAAGGCAACGTGCGTGAACAACGCGCCGCGCAGTATGGCCGCGCGCTGCAGGCGATGGAGAGTAAAAACTTTACCGAAGCCACAAGGCAGCTACAGCCGCTGCTGAGCGCGGAGCCGGGCAACGCCTGGTATCTTGACCTGGCGACCGATATTGACCTGGGCCTGAACAAGAACCTCGATGCCATCAACCGGCTAAAAAACGCAAGGGATCTGAAAAGCAACCCCGTGCTGCAGCTCAACCTTGCCAACGCGTACCTGTCGAGCGGCCAGCCGGGGGAAGCGGCGAAAATCCTCAACCGCTATACCTTTACCTGGAAAGATGACATTAACGGCTGGGAGCTGCTGGCGCAGGCGGAAGCGGCGCTCAATAACCGCGACCAGGAGCTGGCGGCGCGGGCTGAAGGCCAGGCGCTGCTGGGCCGTCTTGACCAGGCCATCACGCTGCTCAGCAGCGCCAGCTCTCAGGTCAAGCTCGGCAGCCTGCAGCAGGCCCGCTATGATGCCCGTATTGACCAGCTACGTCGGCTGCAACAGCAGTTCCGCCCCTACGAAAAGATGTAATCCGGAGAAGAGATGACTGACGCGGTAACGATTTATCACAACCCTCGCTGCTCAAAAAGCCGCGATACCCTGAGCCTGCTTAAGGCAAACGGCATTGAGCCGGAAGTGGTGCTTTACCTGGAGACGCCGGCAAGCGCCGACACCCTGCGCGAGCTGCTGAGCATGCTGGGCATGACCAGCGCGCGGGAGCTGATGCGTCAGAAAGAGGAGCTCTACAAAACGTTAAAGCTGGATGACAGCCATCTGACGGAGGAGGAGCTGATTCAGGCGATGGTAGAAAACCCCAGGCTGATGGAGCGCCCGATTGTCGTCGCCAAAGGCAAGGCGCGCATTGGCCGTCCGCCGGAACAGGTGCTGGAGATCGTTTAATCCCCGCGGCCCGGCGCGACCGTCGGGCCTAAAGCTTGAGGATCTCTTTCACGAAAGGAATGGTCAGTTTGCGCTGGGCGGTAATCGAGGCGCGATCCAACTGATTAAGCGTGTCAAACAGCGTGCGCATTTCACGATCCAGCCGCTTAAGCAAAAAGCGACCCACATCTTCCGGCAGTTCAAAGCCGCGCAGACGGGCGCGCAGCTGTAGCGCCTGCAGTTTATCTTCGTCCGACAGCGGCTGTAATTTATAGATTTGCCCCCAGTCGAGGCGGGAAGCGAGATCCGGCAGGCCAAGATTAAGCTGCCGCGGGGGGCGATCGCCGGTGATCAGCAGCCGGGTTTTGCCCGACTCCAGTATGCGGTTATAAAGGTTGAAAATCGCCATCTCCCAGGGCTCGTCCCCGGCCACGCACTCAATGTTATCGATACAGACCAGCGAAAGCTGCTCCATACCCTCCAGCACTTCCGGCACAAACCAGGTCCGCTTGTCGAGGGGAACGTAGCCTACCGCGTCACCCCGCTGGGAAAGTTCGGCACAGGCCGCATGAAGCAGATGGCTGCGCCCTGCCCCTTCACGAGACCAGAAATAGATATATCCGCTGTGATCCTGACGCAGTACGTTCTGCAACGCCGCCAGTAAAGAGGGATTTTCGCCCGGCCAGAAACTCGCGAAAGTTTCATCGTCAGGAAGATAGAGTGGCAAAGAAAGCTGAGCCGGAGTGTTCAGACATACCTCAACAGGGCTTTTACAAAACGCGGTAAGTTTAGCAAAAACTTTACCGCGTTTGAACCAGGCGCGAGGCCTGGTTCACAGGAGAGAATCAATGCGTTTTCACATCGCTGTCTTCGGCGTCCAGCACCACTTCTTCCGGGCGCAACACGCTGATTAACTTAAACACCAGGCTCAGGCAGACGCCCACGATGGTCGCCAGCGCCATCCCTTTTAGTTCCGCCGCGCCAATGTGCACTTTCGCGCCGCTGACGCCGATGATCAGAATGACCGAGGTCAGGATCAGGTTCTGCGCTTTGTTGTAGTCCACTTTCGACTCGATCAGCACGCGAATACCGGATGCGCCGATCACCCCATACAGCAGCAGCGACACGCCGCCCATGACCGGCATCGGGATCGCCTGAATGGCGGCGGCCAGTTTACCTACGCAGGAGAGCAGGATGGCGATAATCGCCGCGCCGCCGATAACCCAGGTGCTGTAAACGCGGGTAATGGCCATCACGCCGATGTTTTCACCGTAGGTGGTGTTAGGCGTCGAGCCAAAAAAGCCGGAGATCACCGTAGAAAGACCGTTGGCGAACATAGAGCGGTGCAGCCCCGGGTCACGAATCAGATCTTTTTTAACGATGTTCGCCGTCACCACCAGGTGCCCAACGTGTTCGGCGATAACCACCAGCGCCGCAGGCAGGATGGTGAAAATAGCGAACCACTCAAAACGCGGGGTGTAGAAGGTCGGCAGCGCGAACCAGTGGGCGTTGGCGATAACGCCGGTATCGACCATTCCCATCGAAAAGGAGAGCGCGTAGCCCACCAGCACGCCAATCAGGATGGGGATGATAGCGAGAAAGCCGCGGAACAGCACCGAGCCAAACACCGTGACGGCCAGCGTCACCAGCGAAACGGTAATGGTTTTGGTGTCCGCCGACTGACCGTCTGCCGGCAGCAGGCCGGACATATTCGCCGCCACGCCCGCCAGCTCCAGGCCGATAACGGCAACGATTGCGCCCATCGCCGCTGGGGGGAACATCACATCCAGCCAGCCGGTTCCCGCTTTCTTAACGATAAACGACACCAGGCAGAACAGGACGCCGCACATAATAAAGCCGCCCAGCGCCACTTCATATCCCAGCGGCAACAGCAGCAGCACCGGCGAAATAAACGCGAAGCTCGACCCCAGATAGGCGGGAATTTTGCCTTTACAGATAAAGAGATAGAGCAGCGTACCGACACCGTTGAACAGCAGTACGGTGGCCGGGTTGATATGAAACAGGACTGGCACCAGCACGGTTGCGCCAAACATGGCGAACAGGTGCTGCAAACTAAGCGGGATTGTCTGTAAAAGCGGCGGTCTTTCACTTACCCCGATAGCACGGCGCGTCATAGTGTTTTCCTCTGAGTGTTGTTGTGGGTCTTATCCGGCCTCATGCGCGACACGTTTTGTGAACGCTATCGCGAAATCGACAGGTTTATGTTTAGGTTTACGCCAAAAAAAAGCCGACTCTCAAAGTCGGCTTCTTTTATCAAATCATTTACTTGGTACCAAAAATCTTGTCGCCGGCATCGCCGAGCCCCGGAATAATATATCCGTGCTCGTTTAATCCCTTATCGATAGACGCCGTGTACAGCTCCACATCCGGGTGCGCTTTTTCCAGTGCGGCGACCCCTTCCGGGGCGGCAACCAGCACCAGCACTTTAATGCTGTGGCAGCCTGCGTTTTTCAGCAGGTCGATGGTGGCGATCATGGAACCGCCCGTCGCCAGCATCGGGTCAACAACCAGCGCCATGCGCTCGTCGATATTGGATACCAGCTTCTGGAAGTAAGGCACCGGCTCCAGCGTCTCTTCATTACGGTAGATACCTACCACGCTGATGCGCGCGCTTGGCACATGCTCCAGCACCCCTTCCATCATGCCGAGACCGGCACGCAGAATGGGCACAACGGTGATTTTTTTGCCTTTGATCTGATCAACTTCAACCGGACCGTTCCAGCCTTCGATGGTGACACGTTCTGTTTCCAGATCCGCCGTCGCTTCATAGGTCAGCAGGCTACCGACTTCCGAGGCGAGTTCACGAAAGCGTTTGGTGCTGATGTCATTTTCACGCATCAGGCCCAGCTTGTGTTTGACGAGTGGGTGTTTTACTTCCACGACCTTCATACTCTTCTCCTTCCCCAGCAAGGTGGTAGCCACAAAAAAAATCGCCGGATTATACCGCTTTTTTTCCGTTGCGCTACAGCGATAGCGTTGATCAGGATCAATCGGACTGGAAAAGAGTATACCGTAAGCCTCGCCGGGTCCCGCAAATAATGGACTCGCAAACGTTTGCCTGGGCTGTTAGAATTGCGCCGAATTTTATTTCTGTCGCCGACATAGCGCGGGTTATCACCGCGACTGTAACGGACGTACCGCAAGCAAACGCGTGGGGAAGCAAGCAGTGACCGATAAAACCTCTCTCAGCTACAAAGATGCCGGTGTGGATATTGACGCGGGCAACGCTCTGGTCGATCGAATCAAAGGCGTGGTGAAGAAAACCCGCCGCCCGGAAGTGATGGGCGGACTGGGCGGCTTCGGCGCGCTGTGCGCATTGCCGCAAAAATATCGTGAGCCTGTTCTGGTTTCCGGCACTGACGGCGTAGGCACAAAACTGCGTCTGGCGATGGATCTGAAACGCCATGACAGCATCGGCGTCGACCTGGTGGCAATGTGCGTAAACGACCTGGTCGTGCAGGGCGCTGAACCGCTTTTCTTTCTCGATTACTACGCGACCGGCAAGCTGGATGTCGACACGGCGGCAAGCGTTATTAACGGCATCGCCGAAGGCTGTCTGCAGTCCGGCTGCGCGCTGGTGGGCGGCGAAACCGCCGAGATGCCGGGCATGTACCACGGCGAAGACTACGACGTAGCGGGCTTCTGCGTTGGCGTGGTTGAGAAGTCGGAAATTATCGACGGCTCAAAAGTGGCCGATGGCGATGTGCTGGTGGCGCTGGCCTCAAGCGGCCCGCACTCAAACGGCTACTCGCTGGTACGTAAAATAGTCGAAGTGAGCGGCTGCGATCCGCAGACTACGCAGCTTGAAGGCAAAAGCCTTGCGGACCACCTGCTGGAGCCAACCCGTATCTATGTGAAATCGGTGCTGGCGCTGATCGAGAGCGTTGACGTTCATGCTATCGCCCACCTGACCGGCGGCGGCTTCTGGGAAAACATTCCGCGCGTGCTGCCGGACAACACCCAGGCGGTGATTGATGAGTCCTCCTGGCAGTGGCCAGCGGTCTTCGACTGGCTGCAAAGCGCGGGCAACGTTAGCCGTCATGAAATGTATCGCACCTTTAACTGCGGCGTCGGCATGGTGATTGCCCTGCCCGCCAGCGAAGCGGACAAGGCGATTGAGCTGCTCAATGCAAAAGGTGAAACGGCGTGGAAAATCGGTATCATCAAGGCCTCCGATTCCAGCGAACGTGTGGTCATTGAATGAAAAACATTGTGGTGCTCATTTCCGGCAACGGAAGCAATTTGCAGGCAATTATTGACGCCTGCGAAAACAAGAAAATCAGCGGCACCATTCGGGCAGTTTTCAGTAACCGGGCCGACGCCTTCGGCCTTGAGCGCGCGCGGGAAGCCAATATTCCCGCCCACACGCTGCTCGCCTCGCAGTTTGCCAGCCGCGAGGCGTTTGACCGGGAGCTGATGCAGGAGATCGACGCTTACGCCCCCGACGTGGTGGTGCTTGCCGGGTTTATGCGCATCCTGAGCGCCGATTTCGTCGCCCACTACGCCGGAAGGCTGCTGAATATTCATCCTTCCCTGCTGCCCAAATACCCCGGCCTGCATACGCACCGTCAGGTGCTGGAGAATGGCGACGAGGTGCACGGCACATCGGTGCATTTTGTTACCGATGAGCTTGATGGCGGCCCGGTTATTCTGCAGGCGCAGGTGCCGGTTTTCGCGGGCGACAGCGAAGAAGATGTCACCGCCCGGGTGCAAACCCAGGAGCACGCTATCTATCCGCTGGTGGTGGGCTGGTTCCTCGATGGGCGTCTGGTTATGCAGGATAACAGCGCCTGGCTTGACGGCGTGCGCCTGCCTGCCCAGGGCTACGCCGCCGATTAACCCTCCCTTCTGCGCGTGGCGCATGCCGCGCGCTCATCCCGTGTATACCCTCAATAATTCGAGTAGCAGGAAGGCGGTGATACGCATGCAACTTGAAGTATGACGGGTATAAGCGGATTACTGTCATACTTTTCTGGCACAGTTGGACATCTGATGGCAAAGCTCGCCATAATAAGTGGTGTCATTCAAGCAAACGCTGACAACGTCTACCTGCACATGAGGACACCGCTGTAGCGAGAAGGAATCGCCGTGTCCCAGGATTTAACCGGAGCGTAAGTTGTAATGGGTCAGGAAAAGCTATATCTGGAAAAAGAACTGAGCTGGTTGTGCTTTAATGAACGTGTTCTTCAGGAGGCGGCAGACAAGAGTAACCCGCTGATTGAACGGATGCGTTTTTTGGGGATTTACTCCAACAACCTTGATGAATTCTATAAAGTGCGCTTCGCAGAGCTTAAGCGGCGGCTCATTATTAGTGAGGAACAGGGTCACGGCTCTTCCCCCAACTCCCGCCACCTGCTTGGCAAGATCCAGTCCAGAGTGCTGAAAGCCGACCAGGAATTTGATGGTTTATACAATGACCTGCTGCTGGAGATGGCCCGTAACCAGATCTTCCTGATTAACGAACGTCAGCTCTCCGTCAACCAGCAAAGCTGGCTGCGCCACTATTTTAAACACTATCTGCGCCAGCACATTACCCCCACGCTGATTAACCGCGAAACCAATCTGATTCGTTTTCTGAAAGATGATTACACCTATCTGGCGGTAGAGATTATTCGCGGCGATGAGATTCGCTACGCCCTGCTGGAGATCCCCTCCGATAAGGTGCCGCGTTTTGTCAACCTGCCGCCGGAAGCGCCGCGCCGCCGCAAGCCGATGATTCTGCTTGATAACATCCTGCGTTACTGCCTGGATGATATCTTCAAAGGCTTTTTTGATTATGACGCCCTCAACGCCTACTCGATGAAAATGACCCGTGACGCCGAATACGATCTGGTGCACGAGATGGAGTCGAGCCTGATGGAGCTGATGTCTTCGAGCCTGAAACAGCGCCTGACGGCAGAGCCGGTGCGCTTTGTTTACCAGCGCGATATGCCCGATGCGATGGTCGAGATGCTGCGCGAGAAGCTGACTATCTCCCGCTATGACTCTATTATTCCGGGCGGCCGTTACCACAACTTCAAAGATTTCATCGGCTTCCCGAACGTGGGCAAGGCGAATCTGGTGAACAAGCCGCTGCCGCGCCTGCGCCATGTCTGGTTCGATAAGTTCCGTAACGGCTTTGATGCCATTCGCCAACGGGATGTGCTGCTCTACTATCCGTACCACACTTTCGAGCACGTGCTGGAACTGCTGCGTCAGGCCTCGTTCGACCCGAGCGTGCTGGCGATTAAGATCAATATTTACCGCGTGGCGAAAGACTCGCGCATTATCGACTCAATGATCCACGCCGCCCACAACGGCAAAAAAGTGACCGTGGTGGTGGAACTGCAGGCGCGCTTCGATGAAGAGGCCAACATCCACTGGGCGAAACGGCTGACCGAAGCGGGCGTACAGGTTATCTTCTCCGCCCCCGGGCTGAAAATCCATGCCAAGCTGTTCCTTATCTCGCGCATGGAAAATGAAGAAGTGGTGCGCTACGCCCATATCGGCACCGGTAACTTTAACGAGAAAACGGCGCGTATTTACACCGACTATTCGCTGCTGACCGCCGATGCGCGCATCACTAACGAAGTCCGCCGGGTGTTTAATTTTATTGAAAACCCCTATCGCCCGGTCACCTTCGATCACCTGCTGGTGTCGCCGCAAAACTCGCGTCGCCTGCTGTATGACATGATCGATACCGAGATCGCCAACGCGCAGCAGGGTTTACCCTCCGGGATCACGCTTAAGCTTAATAACCTTGTCGATAAAGGTCTGGTTGACCGGCTGTACGCGGCCTCCGGCTCCGGCGTACCGGTTAACCTGCTGGTTCGCGGCATGTGTTCACTGATCCCGCAGCTTGAAGGCATCAGCGATAATATTCGCGTTATCAGTATCGTTGACCGCTATCTGGAGCACGATCGCGTCTATATTTTTGAAAACGGCGGCGATAAAACAGTCTGGCTCTCCTCCGCCGACTGGATGACGCGCAACATTGATTACCGTATCGAAGTTGCCGCGCCAATTCTCGATCCGCGCCTGAAACAGCAGGTCCTGGATATCATTGAACTGCTGTTCAGTGATACCGTAAAAGCGCGTTATATCGATAAAGAACTGAGTAATCGCTATGTGCCGCGCGGCAATCGCCGCAAAGTACGCGCGCAGCTGGCGATTTACGATTACATCAAATCTCTTGAGCAGCCCGATTAATCTATGCCGATAAATGACAAGACGCCGCGACCGCAGGAGTTTGCAGCGGTCGACCTGGGTTCGAACAGTTTTCATATGGTGATCGCGCGCGTGGTAGACGGCGCTATGCAGATCATTGGCCGCCTTAAGCAACGCGTGCACCTTGCGGATGGTCTGGACAGTGACAGTATGCTCAGCGAAGAGGCCATGGAGCGTGGTCTCGCCTGCCTGTCGCTGTTCGCTGAACGTCTGCAGGGCTTCGCGCCCGCAAGCGTCTGCATCGTGGGAACCCATACCCTACGCCAGGCTCGCAACGCGGCGGATTTTTTGAAACGCGCCGAGCAGGTCATCCCCTACCCGATTGAAATTATCTCCGGCAACGAAGAGGCGCGCCTGATTTTTATGGGCGTCGAACACACCCAGCCGGAACGTGGCCGTAAGCTGGTTATTGATATCGGCGGCGGCTCAACGGAGCTGGTGATTGGCGAGGATTTCGAGCCCAGGCTGGTGGAGAGCCGCCGGATGGGCTGCGTCAGTTTTGCCCAGCAGTATTTCCCTGGCGGAACGCTGAACAAAGAGAATTTTCAGCGCGCACGCCTGGCGGCGGTTCAAAAGCTGGAGACGCTGGCCTGGCAGTACCGGATTCAGGGCTGGAACGTGGCGCTGGGCGCTTCCGGCACCATCAAAGCGGCCCATGAAGTGCTGCTGGCGCTGGGGGAAAAGGACGGCTTTATCACCCCGGAACGGCTGGACAGACTGGTCGATGAGGTGCTGAAATTCAGTAATTTTAACGATATCAACCTGCCGGGGCTCTCCGATGAGCGCAAGGCGGTGTTTGTGCCGGGGCTCTCGATCCTCTGCGGCGTATTCGACGCGCTGGCGATTCGTGAGCTTCGCCTTTCAGATGGCGCGCTGCGTGAAGGCGTGCTGTATGAAATGGAAGGCCGCTTCCGTCACCAGGACATCCGCAGCCGTACCGCGCAAAGCCTCGCCAGCCAGTACAATATCGACCGCGATCAGGCGCGCCGCGTGCTGGAAACCACCATGCATATTTACGATCAGTGGCAGGCGCAGAACCCGAAGCTGGCGAATCTGCCGCTGGCGGCGCTGCTGAAATGGGCGGCGATGCTGCATGAAGTGGGGCTCAATATTAACCACAGCGGGATGCACCGCCATTCGGCCTATATCCTGCAAAACAGCGACCTGCCGGGCTTTAATCAGGAGCAGCAGCTGCTGATGGCGACGCTGGTGCGCTACCACCGCAAAGGGGTGAAGCTCGACGATCTGCCGCGCTTTACGCTGTATAAGAAGAAGCAGTATCTGCCGCTGATCCAGCTCCTGCGCCTCGGCGTGCTGCTTAACAATCAGCGCCAGGCGACAACCACGCCGCCGACCCTGCGGCTCAAAACCGATGACAACCACTGGACGCTGAGCTTCCCCCACGGCTGGTTTTCCCAGAACGCGCTGGTACTTCTGGATCTGGAAAAAGAGCAGGAGTACTGGAACGCGGTCACCGGCTGGCGGCTCAAAATAGAGGAAGAGCACTCCCCTGACGTCGCGGCCTGACGTCAGGCCGCCCGGGGCTGCGTCGCCAGGTTTTCCAGCGGCTCCGGCTTGCCAATCAGATAGCCCTGCAAATAATCGATACCCAGCGCAACCACCGCGCTGCGTATCTCTTCGCTTTCGACATACTCCGCCACCACCCGCATTTTCTTCATCCGCGCCAGATGGCAAATCGAGGCGACAATCTGGTAATCCAGGCTGTTAGAGACAATGTTGCGGATAAAACTGCCGTCGATTTTCAGGATGTCGGCATTGACGTTTTTCAGCCGCGCGTAGCTGGCGTAGCCGGTGCCAAAATCGTCAATCGCCACCTGGCACCCCATCGACTGCAGCTGGCTTAGCGTCTGATCCGCCTGGTAGAGGTTAGTCAGGGAATGGCTTTCGGTGATCTCAAAGATCAGCTGCCAGGGCTCAACGCCATGTTTTCCCAGCAGCAGGCTGACATCCTGTGAGAACTGTGAACGGCAGACCGAAGCGGGCGACAGATTAATTGCGAAACGCTGGGCCGGTAACGTCTCGCGGTGCTTCGCCATAAAACGTAACGCGTTGTCCACGACCCACAAATCAATACGGGAAGAGAGGCCAAACTCATGGGCCACCGGCAGGAAATCATCCGGGCTGATATAAGCGCCATGCTCGTCCTGCATGCGCAGCAGGATTTCATAATAACTGTCGCCGCGAACGCCGAAGATAGGCTGCGCCAGTAAACTAAAGCGGTTCTCCTCCAGCGCCTGCTGCAGGCGATTCATCATATCAACTTTGCTTTTTAAGGCTCGCTGCAGGTTCGCCGCGCCGCGCCGCTGTAGGCTTTCCGGGTGGTTGGTCGCCAGCGACAGATCGGCAATGGTGCTCAACTCACCCAGCAGCAGATAAAGGTGCTGCACCGGGGAGCGAACATAGCAGTAGCTCAACCCTACCTGCGGCTGTAACGGCATACCGTCCCAGTAGAAACGAAACGCCTTAATTCGCGCATCCAGCTCATCAATTTTATCCTGATGGGCCTGCGTATTCAGCCTGACGGTGAGATCGTGGCCGGAGAGCTGATACACGCACTCATCTGCGGCAAGAATGGGGGTGAGCCATTCCGAGAGTTTTTGTTTGTACTGGATACGCAGCATGACGCCGTAATTCCTGCCCAACAGTTCCAGCTCTGGAATACGCAAGAAGCAGAGCAGCGACCACGGCGAATGGGCCAGCGCCCGGTTAAGGGCGCGCAGGTTGGGGATCTGAACCACCGGGTCAAGATAGGCAAGCCTGCGGGCGCGATCGTGCACCACCCGCTGCCGCGCCGCCAGCACCGAAACGCAGAGCACAATTAATGAGTAGACCAGATAGCTTGAAGAGGCGATTGCCAGCTGTATTTCGTAGCCGGGGTAGAGCGGCAGATAGCGGTAATGATAGTGAATAGAAACCACCAGCAGGCTAGTCCATAAGATGGACATACAGCGGTAGCCATAGCGCAACGCGCCCCAGAGCATAACCGGTAATATGAGCGACAGCGTATAGTTGGTGCTAAAAATGGTGCTGTTTTCACTGAGTGGCATCAGCAACAGCGCCGCCAGCACGCCGGTGACGCCCGCCCATAAAACCATTTCCGCGCGCGTTACTTTAGGGTCGAACTCATGGCGCAGCTGCGAAAACCAGCTTTTAAGATAGCGGGGATGGCGAATTGCCCGGATAACCAGATAACAGAGGGGAATGCCGGTCATGGTTCCCACCAGCAGCGCCTGATAATCAATTAATAAGTGAATATTAAGCGTTAAAATATCGCTGTCGCTAAAGTCGGTATCGTACAGGGACAGCCAGATAACAAATTCAAGGATAATCAGGTAGATGGATGCCGGGCAGAATACCTGCCAGAAAATGCGCTGGGCGATATAGCGAGCATTGCCATAGGCGATGTTTTGCCGACGGGTGACAAACACCCGATAGCCGCCCCAGCTAATGATCACCGGCACCAGCAGATGAAGCGTATGCGCGATAAGCGCGGGGATGTCCGCCGTGCCGATATGGAAAACCAGCGCGAGAATAATGCCCGGAATGGCCGCCCAGCCAAAGACCAGCATCAGGCTCAGGAACAGCGCTATCGGCATAAAAAACAGAACAACCACTTCGCCTGCGACTTGGGTATAGACATTAGCGAAGCTACACAATGGCAGCAGCAGGCAGGGTAAGACGAGCGGAAGCGCCCACCATTTATCTTTATATTGATGATATTTTTTTATCAGGTTCATAGATGCTCAATAAAAAACCCACGTTCCCGGTGGGCATTTCAGGCAGGCATCCAACCTGACTGTCTCTGCGAAAAACGCAGGAGAGCAAGAATTTTAGTTATGTCCAGCCGCCAGCAATTGATGCATATCAAGTAACGGGTGCAGAATAAAACAATTGTTACGCTTTTTTTGCGCCGCCGAGATTAACATTTATATTATAAATAATTAATTATTTTATATAAATTAAGGTGATATTTTTGGCTGACGAAATTTTACGTGCCGAGTAATTGACCCCGCTTACGCTCTGTGCCTTAATGTCACTGTCGCCCTTTTTATGGGTATACCTTAAGGAACCTTTTGTGAGTCAGGCAACCAGTATGCGAAAACGACATCGATTTAACAGTCGCATGACCCGTATCGTACTTCTCATCAGCTTTCTCTTTTTCTTTGGTCGTCTTGTCTATTCCTCTATTGGCGCCTGGTATCATCATCAGGATAAACTCCAGTCCCAGCAAATAAGTCAGCTTATCGATTCCTCCCCGCAACGCTAAACGCCTGTTTTAACGCTACACGTGCCAACGTGGGTCACGCTACGCCCCTGCATGATGAAACATCATTACGATTATCGCGATGCCAAAACCGGCAAGGATAACGCCTGCCACGCGTTCGATAACCGGCAGGTAGGCCTGAATGCGCTGCTGTACGACAGCCAGCCCTGCCAGCGCGCCAACGATCAGGTTCCACAGCAGTACGGCCATCCCCATCCAGAGTCCGGCGAAGATCTGCTGCGGCATCGTCACCTGCGCCCCCAGCATTGAGGTCATCAGCGCCAGATAAAAGAGCGCATTTTTAGGATTCAGCAGCGCGGAGCCCAGACCCAGCAGACACTGTTTTCGCCATGTTGGATACGCATGCGCGGTCGCGTTCAGCGCCAGCGCCTGCTGGCGGCTACGCATTAAATGGCCACCAATCCAGATAAGATAAAGCGCCCCCGCAACTTCAATGACCCGGAACAGCGTGGCGTTTTCCATCAGCAGCCGCCACCCCGACATCGCCAGCACAATATAGAAGGCGTTCCCCAGCGCGATGCCCACGGCGATGCCCGCGCTTCCCCGAAGTCGGTAGCGAATGGCATAGCCCGCCAGCAGAAAGAAATCGGGGCCGGGACTGAGCAGGGCTATAAAATGGGATAACGCCAGAAGCGGAAACGTGGACGGGATAATTTCAGACAAAAAGACCATGGTGACCTCAGCAAAAACAGACCGGGCCACAATAGCGGTGAAACGGGATTAATTATTGTCGAATATTGATCGGCCCTGCGCGTACTGCCGCGGCGTGGAGGCGGTAAAGCTAACAAAAGTGCGATGAAAATGGCTTTGATCGGCAAAGCCGCTCTGGTAGCCGACATCGGTTAGCGTTTCCCCTGCCCGCAGCCGCGCTTTGGCGAATTCGACCCGTGCGTTATTAAGCCATGCGCCCGGCGTCATGCCGGTCGCATGTTTAAAATGGCGAATCAGCGTCTCTTTACGCAGGTGGTAGCGTTTCGCCAGGCTTTCCAGCGAGGGCGGGCTCTGGAAATCCGCCAGCAACGCCCGCTGCATTTCTCCATAGGGGTTGCCGCAGGCCTGGTTTTCCAGGCCCGGCAAGGAGAGCAGTAGCCCGCGCAGTGCCGCAGGCAAGGCGGTAAGGTTATTCTCCTGCATTAGGGTCAGCACGCTGATGAAGGCGGTGAAAAGCGGCACGTCGCGCAAAACGGTCTGTGAGCAGTGAAGCCGCGCAAACGCGGGCAGCCCGAGCTGCGCTTTACACCATTGCTCGTCAAGATAGAGCATATGATAGCTGCGAGGCCCACCGGCCGGATTGCAGCTATGCGGCACGCCCGGCCCAATCAGGATCATATCCCCCGCCCGCAGGTGATACGCCTTTCCTGCACAGCAGCTAATCGTCTCCCCTTCCACTATTGCGCCGATAGAGAGCTGCGGATGCTGATGCAGTTTATAGGCCTGGCAGCTATGGCGGGTCGAGCGTAATTCGGCCCACGGAATGTGCTCAGAGCGCCAGAAAAATTGCCTGATGTCACGCGTCGTCACCTTGCCCCCTTACGAGTAAAAAGCCCTCTCCTTTATACCCACTCACGCTCTTTTTATCCTTTCTTTTTCATTTTATTAACGCAATAAACCATAGACAAACGTGGCAGAGAACCCTATCTTAAATGCGGTGAATAAAAAATCATTATCGAATATTTATTCATAGCATCAATAATCAATCGATGACATATAGAGTTATAAAACGCTCTGTGTGTAAAAGCGTATCCGCTATGAATATTTATTCAAGGATGAATCTTAATGCAAGGAGATATTATGAATCCTTTTTTACTGTCCGTTGAAGAGCTGGAACGAAAAGCGCGCGCCATCCGACGCCGCATTATCGTTTTAAATGCCAACAGTCCGGCAGGTGGTCATACCGGTGCCGATCTTTCTCAGGTAGAGCTGATCACCGCGCTCTACTTTCGTATTCTGAACTGTTCGCCTGAACAGAAAGACAATCCCGATCGGGATATCTACATCCAGTCTAAAGGCCATGCTGCCGGCGGCTATTATTGCGTGCTTGCCGAGGCGGGGTATTTCCCAACCGACTGGCTGCCGACTTATCAGCATAATGATTCGCGCCTGCCGGGCCACCCTGTGCGCCATAAAACGCCAGGCGTTGAATTAAATACCGGCGCGCTGGGCCACGGTCTCCCCGTTGCGGTAGGCATCGCCCTGGCGGCCAAAAAAAGCAACAGCCCGCGTAAAGTTTATCTTATCACCGGCGATGGCGAACTGGCTGAGGGCAGTAACTGGGAGGCGGCGCTGGCGGCGGCGCACTACAAGCTGGATAACCTGATCATCATTAACGACAAAAACGGTCTGCAGCTGGCTGGGGCAACCAAAGAGATCATGAATACCGATCCGCTGGATAAAAAATGGCAGGCGTTCGGCATGGAAGTGACGCAGTGTCAGGGGAATAACATGGCGGATGTGGTTTCAACCCTGGAAGGGCTAAAAGCAAACGGCAAGCCGCACGTGGTAATTGCCCGGACGGTAAAAGGCGCGGGCGTTTCCTTTATAGAAGGACGCGCGGAATGGCACCACCGCGTGCCGAAAGGCGATGAGGTTGAACTGGCACTGGAGGAACTGAAAGATGAATAATAGCCAACACTTAGCAACGGTCATGGTCAACGAACTTATCGCCGCTGTTGAACGCGGCGTCGATCTGGTTCCTGTCGTGGCAGACTCGACGTCAACGGCGAAAATCGCTCCGTTTACGCAGCAGTTTCCGGGCCGACTCGTTAATGTCGGTATTGCGGAGCAAACACTGGTGGGTGCCGCCGCCGGTTTAGCGCTGGGCGGAAAAGTCGCCGTTACCTGCAATGCGGCCCCCTTTCTGATCTCCCGCGCCAACGAGCAGATTAAAGTTGACGTCTGCTATAACAACACGAACGTCAAACTTATCGGGCTGAACTCAGGCGCAAGCTATGGGCCTCTGGCCAGCACGCACCATTCGCTTGATGATATTGCCATTATGCGTGGGTTCGGCAACATTGAAATCTATGCGCCCTCAACCCCTCTGGAATGCCAGCTTATCGTAAGGTATGCCATCGATCATACCGGGCCTGTTTATATCCGTCTTGATGGTAAACCGCTGCCGGAACTGCATGACGCCAGCTGGCAATTTGTACCGGGCAATATCGATATGCTACGCCAGGGCGATGACATTGCGCTGGTCGCAATGGGGTCAACCGTCTATGAAGCTGTCGATGCCGCCACGCAGCTGGCGCAGGAAGGCATCGAAGCCAGCGTGATTAACATCCCTTCTATTCGCCCCTGCAAGATTGAGCAGCTGGTCGACATCCTTAAGAAGCACCGGTACGTCATTACCGTGGAAGAACACAACATTAATGGCGGCCTGGGTAGCCTGGTCGCGGAGGCGATTGCCGAGGCTGGCGGCGGGCTTCGTCTGCGCCGTCTGGGCATCGCTGACGGGCAATACGCCATTGCCGCAGATCGGGCGGCGCTACGGGCAAAACATGAAATCGACGCGGCAGGCGTGGTGAAACATGCCCGGCAGTTAATCGCGAAATAACACACTGGCGGGTGCCTTTTGTCACCCGCTCTTTTTTAGCGTGAGGTGATATGTCTTTACGTTATCGGGCGCTTATCTTTGATATGGATGGCACCCTTTTCAACACCGAACCCCTGCACCGGCGGGCCTGGCGCGAAGTATTTGGCCGTTTCAACATCACCTTTAGCGATGAGGAAATCATTCGCTTCAACGGTTCGTCGCCCCTTGACGTCGCCCGGGCATTAATTCACAGCAAAGAATGCCATCTTGATCCGTCAGAAATAGCAGCGCAAAAGAAGTTAGCCGTAGAGAGGATGTTCGCCGAAGAGAAAATTGGAAAATTACCTGCCGCCGATCTTGTCAGGTATTACGCCGGGCAATGCCCGATTGCGTTGGACACCGGAAGCGGCGCAGACACGGCCAGCGTATTGCTGGCACGATTCGATTTTCTGGCCTGTTTTAACGCCATTGTCAGCGCCGATGATGTCGCAAAGCACAAACCCTCTCCCGACACCTTTTTGCGCTGTGCAAAGCTCATCAATGTCGCGCCAGCAGAGTGCGTTGTTTTTGAGGATTCCGCGCTGGGCATTCAGGCAGCGGCAAATGCCGGGATGGATGTTATTGATGTCAATGGTAAAACCAGCGATATGCTTTTTCAATTTATCAGGCGGGTAAATCTCTAACCTTTATATTCAACACTATGCAGGCGTTACAGCCATTTTAACGTAACCGGTCAGTTACCGACTGTCTCGCCTGCGCCAGAAAC
>NZ_HE578945.1:112227-151759 GCF_000321045.1 Phytobacter massiliensis JC163 | reverse complement strand
ACGATTATTCACTAACAGATTCTCCTATTAAAGACAGTTAATAATAACAAACGAATCATTCACCAAACATATAGACAGTCGCCATTACTAGGAATATTTATGCGAATATGAATTAGAATTCATAATTATGACGAATAATATAAAATATTGACGAAAACAAACACAATAACTAACCAAATAATATTTTCAGGCAATCTCTTAACCTTGCTACCCCTGGAAAAAAGAAAATTAAAAGTACTTATAAATCATAAATTTAATTATAAATATAAGAAATTAAACCCCAAAAAATCAGGCATATAAGCCCTGCAACTTTGTGATACCTGGCACATTTAATGACATTTCACCTAGATCGATCAAGCCTAAATGCGTAATCTAAAAATAAATAATCAACATTGAATATATATTCAGATTAACCAAAAAGAGCCGCTTAAAAATAAAACAACAGACTTAATCGCAGGCGAAAGTATCGATTAATATGATTTGGAGAAGATCATGTCAGCAGAAAAAAACGTTATCATCGCGCTGGATGAAGGAACAACGAACGCCAAAGCAGTAGCCCTCGATGAGCAAGGAAACGTGCTCTGCAAGTTTTCCCAGGCACTCTCAATCCAGACGCCACGGGAGGGTTGGGTTGAGCAAAGCGGCGAAATGCTCGTTGAGGCCTCCGTGAAGGTGATTGCACAAGCCATAGAGTTTGTTGGTGCGCAGAGCGTCGCCGCGCTGGCTATCAGTAACCAGCGCGAGACAGCGATTGGCTGGTATCGAAGCAATGGCAAACCGCTAAGCGCCGCTATCACCTGGCAATGTTCACGAACAGCCGAATACTGCGACAACATTCGTAAAGACAAACAGGAAGAGGCGGTCAAATCGATCACTGGCTTGCCCGTCGCGCCGCTTTTTTCCGGCTCAAAAATGCGCTGGCTGATTGATTCCATTCCCAATGGCGCCTCGCTGGCAAACCGCGGTGAGATCTGTCTCGGCACGATCGATGCCTGGCTGCTGTGGAACTTTACCGCGGGCGAAGCCTTCTGCTGCGACTACTCCAACGCCTCAAGAACGCAGCTTCTGAATATCCATACGGGTAAATGGGACCCAGAGATGCTCGCCCTGTTTCAGATACCCGAACAAGCCTTGCCGCAGGTTAAACCATCGAGCGGTTTCTTTGGGGTGACTAAGGGGCTGCAAAACATACCGGATAACATTCCTGTGCTCGCCATGATCGGAGATTCTCATGCCGCGCTCTTTGGCCATGCGCTGGGTGAATTAGGATGCGTAAAAGCCACTTATGGCACGGGGTCATCGGTTATGGCTCCGGTTAAATCTGCCCAGTGCTCTATTCATTCTTTGGCTACGACCATCGCCTGGCATGACGGTGATGAAATAGTCTATGGCCTGGAAGGCAATATTCCCCATACTGGTGATGCCGTGGCCTGGATGGCCGACAGCACGGGGCTGAGCGAATTACCGGCGGCAGAGTTGTCGCATGAGCTCAGCACGTTACCCGCCTCTGTTGAATCCACGCTGGGGGTCTATTTTGTCCCCGCGCTTACCGGCCTTGGCGCGCCGTGGTGGGATGAGAACGCCCGTGGACTGATTTGCGGCTTAAGCCGGGGCGTAAAACGCGCACATCTGATTCGCGCCGCGCTTGAATCGGTCACTTATCAAATTGCTGATGTGGTCGTGGCGATGCGGCAACACTCCGATTTCACCCTTAACGCACTGATGGTTGACGGTGGCCCAACGAAAAACGACTGGCTGATGCAGTACCAGGCGGATTTGCTGGGCTGTCCGGTCATGCGCAGCGATATCGCTGAGCTATCGGCGATTGGCGCGGCGCTATTGGCCAAAAAAGCGCTGGATGGCTCTTCATCCGCCCAATTAAGGCCGCTACTTTCCCAACACACGCAGTTCCGACCCAATATGGAACGACACGGACGATTACAAAAACGCTGGCGCGAATGGCAAAACGCCGTTGAACGCACGCTTTGGAAATCTGGTCTCAATAAATAGTAAAAGGAAATAAACATGGACAATCAATTTAAAATAAAACAGTTGTTATTACTGGCGCAGCACGCGGAATTGGCGAAGGTATTGCAGTGCGTTTTGCCAAAGCGGGAGCGAACCTGGTCATTGCCGACTACTCTGACGAAATCACCCGTACCGCCGAGCGTCTGCAGGCTGAATATGGCGCGACTGTTGTGCCTTTTAAAGTGGATGTCACCAATGAAGCGCAGGTTAGCGAGCTTTATAAGCTTGCCTGGGACAAATTCTCCAGCATTGATATTTCCGTACAGAACGCGGGCATTATTACCATTGAACATTTCGATAAGATGAGCCGGAAAGAGTTTGATGATGTTATGCAGGTCAATACTACTGGCGTGTGGCTGTGCTGTCGTGAAGCCGCCAAATATATGGTGAAACAACAAAAAGGCTGCCTGATTAATACCTCTTCCGGTCAGGGTCGTAATGGCTTCATTTTTACACCGCACTATGCGGCCAGCAAAATGGGGGTTATTGGCATTACCCAAAGCCTGGCGCTGGAGCTGGCAAAATATAACATTACGGTTAACGCGTTCTGCCCCGGAATTATTGAAACGGAAATGTGGGATTATAACGACCGCGTTTGGGGAGAAATCCTCAGCACGCCGGAAAAAACCTATAAAAAAGGCGAACTGATGCAGGAGTGGGTTGACGGTATCCCCCTGAAAAGAGCGGGAACGCCTGATGATGTAGCCGGGCTGGTTGTCTTCCTTGCCTCGCAAGACGCCGCCTATATTACCGGGCAAACCATCAACGTCGACGGCGGCTTGATCATGTCCTGATGTGTTACAGAGGGATATTGCATCCCTCTGTCTCTTAATTCTATTGTACCTGGGGATTATCATTATGGCCTCTACAAATAAAGAGCCACGGACTATTCTTGGCTTGCGCACGGACTTAGTCTGGGGACTTGTCGGTGTATTGCTTTTTATCGTTGGCGACGGTGTAGAACAGGCGTGGATTTCGCCCTATCTGATTGAGCGCGGAATGACAATGCCACAAAGCGCTACGTTAATTTCTATTTATGGAATTGCCGTCGCGTTGGGGGCCTGGTTTTCCGGCGTATTTGCCGAGGCATGGGGGCCGCGTGTCACTATGTTAATCGGCGCAGGCGCATGGATATTAGGGCAGGTTTTATTTCTGCTCATTGCGCTCCCCACGATGAGTTTTGCGATTTTAATTCCGACCTATTGCATTCGCGGATTTGGCTACCCGCTGTTTTGCTATTCATTCCTGGTCTGGGTAACCTATAAAAACCCACAAAAAACGCTTGGCGCGGCGGTTGGCTGGTTTTATCTGGCGTTTACCGGCGGGTTATATATTGTGGCGAACTCTTACGCCTCGCTGATGATCCCTGTTATCGGGCATGTTGGCGTGCTCTGGAGCGCGATTGGCTGGGTTGTGCTTGGAACGATGATCGTTCTGTTTTTTGTCAAAGGCGCCCTGCGTGAGAAAGCCCCTTTTAAAGAACAAATTAAAATACTGCTCAGCGGCATTACTATTATGAAGGATAATCCCCGGATTGGTATTGGTGGCGTTGTCCGTATGATTAACGGTATTTCGCAGTTCGGCTTACCTGTCTTTTACCCGGTATTTTTACGCCAGTTCGGCTTTTCGACAGAACAGTGGCTGGGGATTTGGGCCGTCGCATTCGGCGTCAATATCCTTTTCAACCTGATTTGGGGTGTGGTAGGGGATAAAATTGGCTGGCGAAGAACCATCCAGATTTTCGGTGGGTTTGGTTGCGGCTGCACGATGCTGTTGATGGCGTTCGCTCCGGCCTGGTTTACGGGTGACTTCCTGATGATGTCCGTTGTCTCTGGCATCTATGGCGCTTTCCTGGCAGGCTTCTGCCCCATTTCCGCGCTGGTACCGTCCCTTGAACCCACCCGTAAAGGGGCGACCATGTCCGTATTAAGCCTTGGCGCAGGTTTAGCCAGCTTTGTCGGCCCGGCAATTGTTGCTCTCTCGTTTGTCTCAATCGGCGCACACGGCGTGCTGTACATCTTCTCTATCCTCTATTTCATTAGTATTCCTCTGACAGGGTTCCTGCGGGAAAAAACGGAAGAGAATAAAGAGAAGCTTCATGAAATCGGCAATGTTTGACGCACAAGCCTGAAAAGACGTTAAACGCTGCGCAACATGACAAAAATCCGGGGTTGGCTCCCCGGATTTTTATTTTACCCTTTTACTTTTCCGCCACCCGCGTCAGCCAGTCCTGATATGCCGTGGACGTGTCTGCTGGCAGATTTCGCCGATGGGCGTCAAACTCCGCCTGCATGGCGAAAATTTTCCAGACCAGCGGGGCCAGACGGGCCGTCGGGCTACCCGCATCAACATCACGCAGCAGTTGCAGCGTACGCGCCTGGTATTCCGCCAGCACTTCCGACTGGTAATCAAACGCCTTCCCGAGGCCCGACAGATACATCAGCTTCGGCACCTCAACCGTTGGCCAGTGCCGCGCCATGGTAAGCGGCCAGTCGAGCATCGCCCGCTCGCCCCACATTGCGGAACGGGGAATCTGCTCATTCGCCACCAGCGTCAGCATAAACGTCTGACCCAGCTCGCTGAGGTAGACATCCATCGCCTCTGCCGAGGGCCGCACATAGAAATCATCCAGCGCAATGGCGTGCAGTGCGCCGGTTTGCGCCAGCAGGCGCTGCTCAAGTTGCAGCACCAGCGCGCCCAGTTCCCCCTGCGCTACCGAGCCGCTCTCGGATGCGCATTTAACCCGCCGGGCGCAATCCCAGAGATGAAGCGTCAGCTGCCACTGGCGCGCCTCCCCTTCCCCGCGGCTTCCCAGTTCGCCGGTGACAAAATAGCGCATTTCCGGCGGCACAAGATCGAAAAGCGCATTGCCATCCATCGCCTGACCGGAAAGTACCGGCCCCACGCCTGCGGCAACCTGGATATAGCAACGAGCGGCGTAATCGCTCCAGTAGTGGGCCGCTTCGGCAAGGTAGAGCGGGATCGCGCGGCTAAGACGCCCGACATCATCCTCACGCTGGGATTCGGCAGGCCTTGTATTATCGGCAATGCTGCCAAGGGCGAAGAACCCCACCGTCGCTGCGTCTGCAGGCTTCTGCTTAAAGAGCCAGTCAGCTTTGCACAGGCCGTACTGCCAGATCGGCTGCGAGAAGGCCAGCGTATGGATCTGCACGTCGGCAGGGTCGACAGGGGTGCCCTGCGCGTTTTGCGCGCGCATCTTCTGAAAAGCCTGGGCAGACTCGTCCAGATACTGCCTGAGCGGCGGATAGTCCAGCGCGTACAGCCGGTTCAGCAGCTTTTCACCCTCATCCGGGTTGCCAAGCTCCTGCCAGGCCCGCAGGAGGTTAATACCGGCCATCGGATCGTGGCGATGCTCGTCGTAGACCGGCGCGATCAGTTCAACAAGCAGGGGCACCTCGCCATTGCGCCCAAGATCGCCCGAGATCATCGTCAACGCACGGCTGTCGTAGCTACCCCCTGACAGCACTTCTTCATACAGCGCGCGGGCGGCGGGCACATTCTGCTGTTCCAGATAATGGCGCGCCAGCCACAGCTGCGCACGCCAGGAGCCAGGCAGCGCCGCAACGGTACGCAGCCCCGCGAGATAGCCCTCTTCCCCTTCCCGCTCCTGCTTGAGGGCGGTCCACCAGAGCAGCCCATTATCCAGATTCGGGTCGGCTTCGATCGCCTGCCAGAGCAGCGAATCGGCGTGGGCATCGTCGCCGCGCTCGGCAAACACTTTCGCCAGATTGGTCAGCAAAATGCCGGTGGCGCCTACTTTAGCGATCCCCTCCCGCAGGGTGCTCTCCGCTTCGGCCAGCCGGTTATTTTTCATCAGGACAATGCCCTGGACGGTGTGGCTACGCTCGGGATCTTCATCAATGTCCACCAGACGCGCGGCGGCGGGCATAAGGTCTGCGGCAAAGCCATCATTCAGGCCACCCAGAATGGCATCATACAGTTCGCCTGCGTCATCCCACTTTTGCGCAAGGCCCGGCAGAAAGACCTTTTCGCGCCAGTCGCTGCGGGCGATATGCATCTCCTGCCCGCTGGCGTCATAAGCGACAATCATCTCTTCCTGCGCCTCGGGGGTAGGTTCAACGGGGGGCGTTTGCGCCCCGGAGGCGGGTTTATTTTTACCGCCAAAGGCGGAGAGAAGTCGTTTAAACATGCTGGCAGCCAGAGTAATGAGTGTGCTCAAAGGTTGGCATAAATTCGGCTCCCGGTCTAATAAATGCTGAAAAATCAACCTATCGCGTTTCTTCTCAGCGGAACGTGATAGTGATTGTCGCCGTGGCCTCATAGTCCCCTGACGTCGGGTTAGTGCTGGTCCAGATAAAAGCGGCATAGTAATTGCGCTGCAGATAATCGCCGCTGACCAGGCCGAACGTTTCGGGGCTGTTAAGGGAAATACGCGGCGTCATGGAGCTGTCCGGGGAAAGAATAAAGCCAAAGCCGCTTTGCATTTCAGGCATGATGATGCTGCCGTCTTGCACATAATTGTATGAGCTCACCGTCATCTGCAGCGTTTCGCCATCGCAGCTTTTACCGCCCGCCTCGGGCTGTAGCTCGACCTGAACCGAAAAAGGCTTCACTTTTTCAACATGGCCCGGTTGCGCCCAGCGTCGGTTAATGACGCCGAAATCCAGGATCTCCGGAACAAGCCTCACTTTTGGCGTACAGGCCATAAAGGTCAGCTTGTCGAGGCCGGAAAGGTAAAGGTTGAAGTTGCCGTCTGTCCCGCCGGAGCCGGCCCGTAGCCCCTTTTCACCATCAACCTGAAAAAGAGAGAGGCGCAGGTTACCTAATACTTTGCCATCGCTGGCGGGCTTGAGGCCGGTGGTCTTGATATAGATCTGGTAGGTTAGCGTAAAAGTACGCGACGCCGCCGGGCTCAGGCAGCCTCCCTTGCCGTCAGAGCGGCATACCGTTGCCGGGCCTATTTCAACCTTAGTCCCGTTGACAAGCTTATAATCCACATTGAGATAGGTGATCCCTATCTCCAGCGAGTTATGCAGCGCGCTAAGGCTGTTTTTAGGGTCCAGCCACAGATAGGCGCTTTCGCCCCGTGGGTAATTATCCGTATCCGTACAGGTAAAGGTGGCCGTTATTGGCGCGGAGACCCATATTTTTTTATTTACGCCAAAATCCCCCATCGAGGCCTTCAGGACGCTGTCCAGCGCCACATATTCACTTACCGCCTGCGACGCCTTACAGGTCAGCGCCAGGGCGGGAGCCGAATAGCTTAGCACCAGCATCCAGGTAAGCGTCAGCGCAGCTATCAATCCGTTTTTCATCTCGCTTCCCTCATCTCGCAAACCGCGCTAAGTACGCTATAACCGCGCTGTTGTGGCGCCGCACCCGACTGCGGCGGGACAGATATCGTGCAGCTGTCGCCACTGTTTTGCCCCCATCTCACGGCAAGGCTATCGCCACGCCTGACGCCGGACACGTACAGCTCGCCATCCGGCCCGACAACGCCGTTGCTGCGGCCGTCAGGGGCATAAACGGTTGCGCCCGGCGGCGGATAACTACCATTGGGCAACGTGCTGTGAATAAGGAAATTTTCCCCGGAGAACGTTTCAAACTTCACGCGGGTAATCGCGCCGTATGTCGGCACCGTGGTCTGGGTGGCAACCGGAATATCCAGGCCGTCCGGGAAGTCGGCGGTATTAAGAGAGAGTTCGTTAACCCGATAAGGAATAACGTAAGGAACAACCGCATACCCTGACGAGTTAATCTTCGCCCCCTGCTGATTATCGATCCTGACGCCTTTCGCATCAGCCGCCTGGGCCAGAGAGAACGTGCTCCCCAGCGGGGGCGCGAGCGTCAGGCCGCCGCGATGCGCCACAATAGCGCCATTGGCGTTGATACTGGTCTGGCGCATATCAGACGATGCGGAATAGCCCGCAAAGAAATGCCCCATCTGCGAGGCATAACCCAGACTCGCGCTCTGCGCCGCCCCCGTATCTTTGCCGTAGTTGCTCTGCACCGTATAGCTCAGCTTGTTATCTTCCATAAGCGAGCCGCTTAAACCCAGTGAGGAAGAGGAGGTGCCTGACCTGCCTGAATGCATGTCCAGCGTCGCCGTCGCGCTCTGTTTACCCAGCGACAGGGGCAGAGAAAAGCGGATGTTGACGCTATCGTCATGGGCGTAGTAGTTGCTGCGGGTATGCTGGTAAAAAAGGCTGTAGCTCACCCGACCGATACGCGAGGTAAAACCAGACTGAATGGCGGTATCGGTATTAGGGTTTTGCCAGTAGCTCTGTCGATTATACGACAGCCAGGCCTGGCCGAGTTCCCCCAGTTGCTGGTTCGCTGTCACCGTCACGCGCTCTTTTTTGGTATAGAAATACGAGGTGTAACTGACCTGCGGATCGCTGGCGAAGCCCGCAACGCTGGACTGACTCTCGTCATCCCAGTAATACTGCCGGTAACGGCCATCATCCCAGCGACGGCGTTCCATTACCGCTTCTGAAAAATCATAAAAGCCTGACGACGAGTAACGGTAACCGGCAAGCTGCAGACGAGTACCCGTGCTGAGAAAAGATTTCGCATACAGAAACCTCGCGCTCCCCCCGCGTTTGGTGCTTCCCGCTGCGAGGTGGGTGTCAGAGGCAGACAAATCCATCTGCAACGCGCCCGCCTGGCCAAAATTATGCCCAGCCCCGACAGCAAGGCTGCGATAATGCTCCGCCGCGAGTACGCCTCCGCTCAGGGTAACCGTGTCCGTAAGCCCCCAGGCAAGCTGTCCCTGGGCAAACGAGGGTGAATACCCCTCTACGCCGTCATGATACCGGCCAGCCACCGCTTCATAATTCCAGAGATTTTTACGAACCATTCCCGGTAACGTGGTAAAGGGAACAACGGTATTCTGCTGGCGGCCATCGGCCTCGATAACGGTGACAAACAGATCGCCGCTCTGGCTAACGGGAACGATATCCTTGAACTCAAACGGGCCGGCGGGGACGTTAGTGGCATAGATCAGATATTTGTTTTGTCTGATTTCAACGCGGGCGTTAGTGGTGGCGACCCCGCGTATGGTGGGCGCATAGCGAGACTGGCTTTCAGCACGCATCATATCTTCGGAAGAGAGCTGCGCGCCGCGAAAAGGGATACTCGAAAACAGCATGTTATGGGTACTGGCCTGACCCAGAACAAAGCGGCTCGCAAAAGGCGGGATATCCGTCTCAATCCAGGTGGCGGAATTTTGCCAGTGCGGCGACGTTGCGTCCTGTTTGCTCACCGACACGGTATTGCGCAGCCGCCACGCACCGTAATTTAACCCGGAGCGTAGGTTCATAAAGGCGTACTGATCCTGCTGGCCATTGAGCCGGGTATTGCTGGCCGCAAGGTTGTAGTTAACAAACCCTGCCGTGATCCCATTATCAAGTTGAGTCGCCGGAACCGCATCCCGCGGCAGCGTGTTCAGGGACTTCTGCGGCACGTGCAGCTGTAGATTATGTTCAGTGATATTAAACGCGGCAGACGCTCCGGGAATCGCCTCCGCTAAGGGAAAACAGGTGTCGCTCCTGCCGCGCTCGATACTCACCGCCCAGCTGCGCAGTACATCTGCTGAGAGGCAGGGCCGTAGCGCGCCAGCGCTATCATCCCGGTTGAAAGTAACCTGCCGCTGTTCGATATAGCGTCCGTTGAGGTAGATATCCACCGGATAGATGCCCGGCACGATGCCCGAAGCGGGGTCGATAAGGGACAACATTTTTTCCCGGTCCCCTACTTTAAGAAAGGCTGAATTAAATTCAGTGCTGCCGTAACTTTCATCCAAAAAAAAGAGAGTCATCATTGCGGCCGCGATTTTTATTCCTGTGTGACGCATAATGCACTTCCCTGACATTTCGCTCACTGGTTACTGACTAAAATCAGAATCGATCACGCCACCATAGTCATTGATATAGGAAAATTTTTGCAGCGTTGCGCCTGCGGGCAGGGCAATGAATTCCCTGGTAAAGGGAAGCAGCATGGTCGGCGTGATTTTCCTGAGTTTCCCCTGATTGTCTTTCATCGTTATAGCGGAAAAGGTGATATGCAGCGGTCCCGGGTTAATAATATTTACCCCGCCCTTGACATACTCTGTTCTGATTTTGGCGACCGCCTCCTCCAGCGAGATATTCAGGGAGGCGGGGCGGTAAAAAAGCTTCATGCGGGTACGAATAGCCAGCTGCATAACATTCGGTTGCGTTGCCCTGGGCGGTATTTCCTGTACGTTAACCCACAGCATACTTTCTCTGTCCAGCGGCAAACCGTGCCCGGAATAAATAAATCTCAGGGTAGCTGCCTGGTTCGGCTGTAATTTTAGTAACGGTGGCGTGACAATCATTAATGACGATTTGTCTTCGCCTTTTTTTTCCCCATCCAACCAGCTTTGTACCAGATAAGGTTTGGCAGAAGCGTTACGGATAACCAGCGCCGCTGATTTAACGTCACTGGGATAAATAACCCGGGAGCTTTCAATTTGTACCGCGGCGCGGGCGCTGAATGTCGCAAGCGTCAGCAGGAAAATAATGAATCCTTTCATAAGCACATCCATTTAGAGGCAGGCCATATCGGCCTGCGTATATTCAGTGCTGAACGACGGTAAAGGTCGCGGTAGCATCCGCTGTACCGGTGCTCAGGATCTCCGGGTTATAAGCGAAATAGCGGGCTTTCAGATAGAAGGTGCCGGAGGTGGTTTCACCGTCAGGCGCGTCAATCGTCATGCTGGCCCCTTCATTTGGAGTGAGTCCCTGGTTGAGAACGACTTCATTTCCTTGAATGTCATGGATCTGAATACCGACGCCTTTTGCCTGGCTGTCCGGATCCAGCATCAGCACATCGGGATGCCCTTCTGCACTCACGCCGTCAAGTACCAGGTAATACGTCCCTTTTTTACAGTTTTGCAGGGTAATGGCAAAACCTACTTCCGGTCCATTAGGGTTAGTTTGCAGCGTTTTCATTGGCACCGATCCCATATGAACGGTGATTTCAGAATTCTCAGCGCCCATCACCTGACAGGATGAGTCGCCAATAGAGCCTTTAAATTTGAGGGTGCCGTCAGCTGCCAGTGCGGGTAATGCGGCAAATGTCAGCGTGGCTGCAGCAATTAACGGGATAAACTTTTTCATGAACAGCTCCTTCTGTTGTGTCTGTAAATAATATCTGTGTGGGCGAATAAATTTTATTCAGCTACCGAAAGAATATTAAATAATCCTGCCAGGGTATTGACGTTAAGCTTGGAGTAAATATGTCGTCGGTGCAGGCTTACCGTCTTCTGGCTGATGTTAATCTTGCGCGAAATTTCTTTATTACGCTCGCCGGAGACAATATAAGGAAAGATGGCCATCTCCCGATGCGTAAGGTTCGCCTTTTTTTTGATCTCCGCCCAGTGACGGTTAACTACCGAACGCGTCACCAGCAATCCGCAGACAATGAGGCTAAGGCACTGACGGAGTTTTGCCATACATCCTCTTTTTTCCATAAAATAGTCTGCCACGGCGTCAATCAATATATTCTCTATCGGATCCTGATTGAGACAGAGATCCGAAATGACAATAATGTTCAGGTTGCAGTTCGTTTGTTTCTTTTCCAGCAAAGAGAACATAAAGGGACTATCAGAGGATGTATAATCGACAATGACGCTAACGGGTTTTTCTGTGATTAAGTCATCCGCTGACTGTTTTTTAGCCGTATTCATATCAAATGCGGCGATTTCTTTATCCGGGCATAGCTCTGCTGCCAGCTGCAATATGCCATAACGGAAATAAAAATTATCAGAAATACAAACTATCATAGTCCCTGTCCTTGAACTGCCCTGGACTTTACTGAAGAGTAATTATTGCCCGGGTCTGCATGTTTCAAAGTATGACTATTGAAGACGATGCCGGAACAACTTTTTCTCTCACAAACATAATGCGTGTGGGCGGAAGAAGATGCAATTAAGAAGTCAGGTGGTGATGATAAGAAAATTCTTATCGAATATAGGGCAAAAAATGCTTACTTTCTATTAAATTTAAATAAAACATTAAACATCAACTAGTTAATGACCTCTGAATTATATAGACAACTACGCTCGCAAATTAAAAATACTGGACAGTGATAAACGAAACATAATTAATATGAATGATTCATTGCTAATCATAGATAGAAGACCTCTCAGGCAGGATATTGCGCACTGTTTTATCCTGCTTTAACGCTACTGTTCCTGGTTTGAGGCGTCAAAAGCGCGTCGGGAAGCCTCGATATCTTGCCAGGTATCGCGTATCCAGTCAGTGAAACCCGCCAGCGGTTTCAGCATTGAGCGACCGCGCGGTGTTAGTTCATATTCCACCCGTGGGGGAAGCTCGGTGTAATAGTGCCTGGCGACAAGGCCATCTCTCTCCAGATTACGCAAGGTCAGCGTCAGCATCCGCTGAGAGATATCGGGGATGCCCCGCCGTATCGCGCCGAATCGCATGGGCATATCGGGCGAAAGCGACAGGAGCGAAATTACCAGTATGGTCCACTTATCGCCAAGCCGGGCGAGCACGCTGCCCGGGGCACAGGGGGTAAGCACAGGCCCTTTTGCGGTTTGTATAACAGGCCGCCCGTTGACCTCATCAGGCATAGCTGTCTTCTCAGAACTGCTCTCCATTCGTTACCTCTTTGTAACCAGCAACCAAAAATGTGCCGTCTTGTACTCTTTGCAGGATAGTTCAGGATAGGAACTCACGACGGTTACTATAGGGGACTATCATGGCAGGCGTAGCGGAATTTTTGGTTTTCGGGGTGACAGGTCAGCAAGGTGGAGCCGTTGCGCGGGCGCTGCTGGCAGAAGGGCGGAAGGTGCGCGGTTTCGTCCGCGATCCGCACAGTGATAAAGCCATAGCGCTGGCAGAAGAAGGCGTCGAACTGGCCACAGGCGATCTCTTCGATCGCCCGTCAATAGAAAGGGCCATGGCTGGCATAAAAGGCGTGTTCAGCGTCCAGACCAGTTCGCCTTCCGGGCGGGTTTCAGATGAGCAGGAGGTGAGTCAGGGCAAGGCCATCGCCGACAGCGCTGCGGCGACTGGCGTAAAGCACCTTGTCTACTCTTCCGGTGGCGCAGCGGGAAAAGGCCATACCGGAATGGGCCATTTCGACAGCAAGTCGCAGATAGAGGCCTACATCCGCAGCCTGCCTGTTCCGGCCACCATCACGCGTCCGGCAAGTTTTATGGAAATGATGATGTTGCCGGGTATGGGGTTAAATACCGGTAACTTTACGTTCTTTATGCGCCCGCAGCAGGCAATGCAGATGATCGCCCTGCATGACCTGGGCCGCATTAACGCGCAGATTCTTTGCCATCCTGAACTCTATGCCGGTAAGACGTTAGAGATATCGGGGCAGTCCATTACCGGGGACGATCTTCAACGCGAGTTTTCGCAGGCGGCAGGTCGCGTCATCCGCTATCAGCGCTTTTCAGACGACTTGCTGGCCTCTAATGATTTTCTGCGAAAATTAACCGAACTCGTTGATAACGGTGTGGTGGCAGGAAGCGCTGATATTCCCGCCCTGGAGCGCGAATTTGGTCCGATGCTAACCCTGGCGCAGTGGCTCTCCGGCCCGGGTAAAGCGCTTTTTGAGAACACCCTGAACGCGCCAGAGACCGGTATCGCATTACGGTGAACAGGTACTAAAAAGCCCGCGGTTAAGCGGGCTTAGGGCATACTGCTTTTATATGCAGGCTGTTGAATTATTCCCCGGATATTGTTTATGAACTAAATGGCTTAGCTGATACGCCAGTCTTCCAGCCGTAAGCCATTAATACGTTCGAACTCACGGGTATTGTTCGTCACCAGAATTAAACCCAGTGCGCGGGCGTGGGCCGCAATCATGCTGTCATACGGGCCAACGGGCGTGCCTGCTTTTGCCAGTTCTGCCCGGATTTGCCCCGTCTGTACCGCCGCGTCGATACCATAATTCAGCACCTCCAGCCGGGCGATGAATCCTTCGACCACGCGCAGGTTTTTCTCCGGGCTGGCGGACTTTTCCGCGCCGTAAATCAACTCCATCAGCGTAACTGAACTGATACACATCCGCTCGTAGTGCTGGTTAAACGCCTCCCGGACTGCCTGAGGTTTATTTTTGATCGTATAAATACAAATATTGGTATCCAGCATATATTTGAGCATCAGAACCCTTCCCTATCCTGGCCACCGGGCTGCTCACGGGCGGCCATAAAGTCAGACGTCACGCTCTCACCATCAAACCAGCTGTCCCAGCTTTCGCCTGCGGGCGTAATAATGCGCGTTCGCCCTACCGCAACGATATCCACGTGTTTGACATCCTCCGGTAAAGCCACCGCTTTTGGCAGACGCACCGCCTGGCTACGGTTGCTTTTGAATACGGTTGTCTTTTCCATTCTCACCTCCGATGGTGAAATTTTGTACACATTGTCAGCATAAGGTAATTATGGGATATGTCAATGGGATATACATGAGAAGGAAATACCGTGGCACTACTTCCACAGGCAGAGTTCTATCGACGCAGGAGAGCGGCCTGCTTCATCCATCTCGTGGTATCTGCAAGGGAGGCACGCTTTATAGAGCTGACGGTAAAATTTGCGAGAGTTTCCGCGTTTCTGATCGGAGCTTGACCGTCAGAAACTGTGCGCCACATAGAAAATTCATGAATACACATAAAAAAACCCTCTGTAAAACAGAGGGTTGATTGCATCTTTACCCGTTCATGAAAACGCAGGAAGGGTTATCGGCTTATTCCCACTCAATTATATTCAACACAAAAAAGTTATTTTAAATCAGATAAATATAGGGATTTAATATCATCATACCATAACTTATACCATATTTTGATAGTTGTTTCTGATTATTGGTGTCAGCAGAGACGTTACAAGTAGTTAGTCGTTGCAGTCTGTCTCATTCGACGCAAAATTTTGCGGCCATTAAGCTCAATGCAGGCAAACACACCTCTACTACACATGATATATGATCTGTCGTGAGTCATAAAAAGCGGCTGTAGATCCTTGATGTAGAAACTGCAATCTAACGATAGCCGGATAGTGCCGAAACTGAATATAGCTGCAGAAATTCGGTCATTATAGACTCAATGCTTCCTTCACCTGCGGGCTTTCAAAGGCTGGTGCAAGCGCCTTGATGTCTTTCGACGTCATTCCCAACTCGTAGGCAAGAGGGCGCCATTTATCTATAATAATTTCCGCCATTACCCTGAGAGCCTCGCGAGCTTCATCTGTGTTGATGTTGAAGAGCTGCGCCGCGTCCAACACCTCCAAAATTTTGAGTTCGTTTCCATGGATCTCGCTTATCGCGGTCTTTAGGGTGCCACCAATTGACGGGTCGGGATTAATATCATAGGCGGGAGAAAGAGCCCAGCGATTGACCGTTCGTATGAAACCGTGATTACGCAGATGGTCGTCTGTATTCTGAATCAGCACAGAATAAGCCATTCGTGTCCAAAGTTCGACCAAATCATCACCTGCACCATGTATAAGCATCTGCTCTGCTAGAGAGACATAGTTTGATGGCTCAGTCCCCGCTAAGCCCATAAAAGTCTGAGCCGTGATAAAATGAATACGACGAGGGTTTTTAGGATCTTCATAAGACCGATCAAAACGCTTAATTAAGGCCACAGGAAATTGGCCAGCTACGACAAGTAGCTTGGCTTCAGAAACCGTCATTCCTATTTCCCCTGCGAGACGAAGCGTAAGTACTTCTGCACGAGCCATATCGTATTCATCGCCCATCTTAGGCAACTTCGCTATCCAGATAGTCTGGTCATCTTCACGAACATTTACTTTTGGTCGCGCTCCACCTAATGAACCTGCAGCATCAAGCAGTATTTGTCCGGCAAGCAACTTTGCACGGTTTTCACGATAATGAGCCGGATCTGCTTCTAAAGCGCGAGCCTCATGAATCATAGTCTCAAGTTCAATGAGCCGTGGTATGGAATAGGCTCTTTCTCCAATCCGAGGTTGAGCTAGAGGAAGCGCATCTGGCGTATCGCTCTCATAAAAGCGAAGTGCCCCCGAACGTAAGAAATCATCGACCCCAATTAGGTACTCGAAATCATTCATTACACGACCGCCATTCGCTGCACGCATAATAGCGCGGCCCCAGGAATCAGGGGTGCTATCGGCGATCGGCATCACAAGAGGAGATGAATTTCCTTGTAGGCTGGCCGACGCGACTATCTGGCTGCGCGGCATGAAAGGAGAGAGGTCATAGCCCTCAGGATTATCGATCCAATTCTGCGCATAGGTGAACACGGAGCTCTGTCGCATTCCGTCTACATTGAAATCCAACTGTCCGACCAGATCTTGATCATCCATCCAGACATAAAGTCTTTGCTTCATATAAATTCTCTAATTACGAGCCCGAAGAGTCTCGCGTAGCTTTTAAGCGAGAGAGCAGCGATGATGTATGTCCTGACGGGCTGACTACTAACGTCCCCTGATTGCCCTGTGCCTTTGCTTCAACACCAGATTTTGTCGATTTGTTAACAGTCGCTGTACCTACCGCTCGTTGCATCGTCTTGGCCCTGGACCGGATCACAACATTCGTCTTAGTATCTTTACGGAGCGGCTTTGCACCTTGCATAACATTTTCACGTAGCATAGACAGTCCGATGTCATCATTGCGCATGTCGATCAAATTACTCAAGAGGTCAAGTTTTCCAAGAATGGTGAGCACCATCGCAAGCGTGTTGAGTGAAATACCGGCACCACCACCACTCTCAAGTCTATGCAAAGTAGAGCGCGAAATTCCTGCGGATTTTGCAAACGTATCAGCAGGGATTCCTCTTACTCTACGTGCGAATTCGATGTCTTTGCCCAATTTGACCAAAGCTGCTTCGGTTGAAGGGCGTACAACCGAGCCTTTTGTCCGACGAAGCTTACTCATGTTTTTTTCTTCCGGCATACTAACCTCACTCAGTTGCGTCTCATCTGTGATACAAATAACTATAACATTGAATGAGTAACCCTTGCAAAATAGGGCTAATCTGCTTTTCATCCGTCTCACTTGTGAGTCTGTGGCCATCATACTGCCGTACCAAACTGAAAACATTCATGAATATGTCGAGTCAAATTCTAGTCGAGAGAAACTCATTGTGAGTAATTGTTATATCAACTCCGTAGGGGTATACTATCCTGTTGAATCGATGAGGTTTAAACGTATCTGTGATGCAGCAACAAACTGCTCCAGTTACTATTCCACTTTTAGCGATAAAGTTTGAGGACTAAACCCTAGTGAGAATTCGTTACTTCGTCCCATTCAAACGCAAAATCATCATTGATGATCATTGGGAAATCCCAATGCAAGGCGGGAAGCTCCGCATCATTGAAGAGAGTGGTTACGCCAAAGCTATTGAACTTACTTTCGAAAAGCAGCCTCTGGAATATGCACCGAACTTTCAGAAACGAGCCACTTATGAGGCTATGACAACGATAACCGGGCACGATGAACTTATAGCATTCGTGAAACGTCAACTCGATAACGCAGCCATATTTCTCGAATGTTTTCATGACATTGAACTCATGACAGAGGAAATTGAGGCCAAATATGAAGGAGAAACCCCGGAAGAAGAAACGCGACTATCCATAAAGAGTATATCAATGGGCAGACATGATTCTGCATTGCCTCTCAGTTTCGATATGTTTACGCGGGCGCTTATGGCTGCTGAGAAATATGATGGGCCGAGATTTGAAGTTGCCTTTGTAAAAAGCGCTCGCAAGATGCTTGAAAATCAGGAATTCATAAATTCCTTCCGCTACTCATTCCTGTTGATCGAGTCACTGTATGGGAATGGTCAATTTAAAACACCAAGCTTGCAAGCTGCGCTAAAATCAAACCAAGAATTTCGTAATATTGTTGAGCTTGCCATCAAAGATATGATTCCAGCAAAGAATGATCGGAATTCGGATACGGCAAAGCTCATTTCGACGAAACCAAATGCAGATGACATTATTAATCATTTAGTCGAAAAGCGAGGTTTCTATTTTCACGGAAACATCAAACGGAAGGACGCCTGGAACCCCGATGAACAAGACTCGGCAGAATCTCTGGCGCTTCTCGCAATAGGTATTATCACAAAAATTACTATGAAGGCGGCGGAGCCAATGTTCGTTGCAGAACTAGAGAAACGCCACTTTGAAGACGCAATGCAAGTAGGAGCCAAAATCGTGTTTGAAATAAAATTCAGATTCCGTGAACCCGAAGAAAATTTCGATAGGCAACATCAAGTCAACATAACTATGCCAGGAACCAAAGTCACCCCTCGTACAGCTTTCGCTGTCGCTCAGCATTTTCTACATGTATTCCAGCATAATCAGCCTATATCGGCTTTATGTGAAGCTGAATGCAAAATACAGGAAACCGGGGAAAAGGTATTTAACCTCACATTTCATTGCAAAGAAGAGTGAACTGAAAAGTCTGCGCTAAAAATATAACCACGGAAGCTATAAATAACATTATATCAAAAAACTACACAAATTTTTCTTCAGAAAATGACATCAGTTTTTTCCGCATCGCTTGCATTCAACCTGCCAAAAAATGCCATTAATGATGAATTAACCATTAATGGCATGATTTTATCAAAAATCAGGTTGTTATGAAAAACCTCATTCCCAACTGACCAAGAAAGCCATTGCAAAACAATAAGTTTATACATAGAGTGATCTTGCTACCATGAAAAATGCCATGCACAATAAAAACGTTCAAGAAGTCGAATTAGCCTCTCTCATGGCAATGGTTGCCGATAGCTGCCTCTCCAGGATGACCAACTAATCCGCATTACCATCACGAACAACCTCAGATAGAAGCTCCGTCGCATAAGACGACTCGGCCTGAAAAAGCCTTTCCCTGACTAGAGTCTTTAACTAATCTCCCATAGTTGTAGATGTCCTCAAACCTCAAGAATAACCTGCTAAGACCACTACAAGATCTTCTAATTCTGGCCGATACTGCCTGTCACGGCTGACATTAACTGGCCATAGCCGGACAGGCATCCCATCAGATAAACCTGCCCTTTCTTCTCCTCATCCAAAAAACTCAATACTCAACTGGCCCAAAATGCCCACGATAGCCAACTTGGGTGAGAATAAGACGATTGATGCACTCGACACTGACCAAGCCGCTTTCCACCGGCCTACCAAATAGGGCGATATTGCGAATGGTAGTTGCCTCCACATATTGTTCCCTCTGCGGATGGAAACGACGAAGCGACAGGCCATAGGCCGTCTCGAAAGGATGGCAGCCAGTGCGGATAAGGCTAAAAAAGGACGGATAACTTATTCCGTCGAAACCAGCCTCTTTAGCGGCAAGAGCAATGTCTCGGGCGATTTCATATGAGTGAGACCGGGCAAGAAAGAGCATATGTATTGCCATATCCAGACTTTCAAACTCGGTCTCTGTTTCTTCCAAAGAATGAGTCAAGTCCAATATCCGCAGATCCTGCTGATTCTTTAAGGTTGCGAAATAAAGCTCATCCTCCGTTGATGCCCTGCATTCATGAATACAAACATCGAGGTCTTGCGATCCGTACATCACAGAGAAGCCAGGAGAATCCAAACGCCCTCTACCTGCCAACCCCACAGGTGGGCTGTCATACTCGGAGGACTCAGCTGGTCGTTCAGGTTTAACGCGAAGACGGTAGAATTTGCTGCCCTTACTGAGCGTTGATTCGGGATATTCCCTCAGGATACGTTCGATGATCTGCGGACGTGTCGTCGGATCCTGAAGCCCCTTTAGCGGCTCGACTTCACCGACCATCCACAATCGAGGGCCGTAATGGAAAAATCCAATTTTAGCGACCTCCTCAATAAGCTTTACGTCATTCTTAAGCCACGTTGACGGGGCGATGTCACCTTGGCCATAATGGTGCTCATTGAACTGAATCACTGGCGCAGCGCCGTAGTCACAACGGACGGTGGTTCCGCTTACGAAAAAGCGCCACGCCAAATCTTTAATCTGGTCTCGGGTCAGCTTTTTCCCATCCGGGCTTTGGCAATTTGGGCATTCGCCTTGTTGTTCAAGGCCATGTTTTGCAGCGTCGATCCGCAGCCCTTCATCAGCGAAGCAATTTGAGCAGAGCAAAACCTGACTGGTTGGCTCGGTTATCTCAGACATAGAGGCTCCCTACATTTTTTACCGAACTTAATGATCAAATAAGCTTGAATAACCTAGACTCAAGATAACCGTTTGTGGCTGTAAGTTACCTGTCGGGAGGTATACAACAACAATGTATCTTTGCTCGAACGGCCATTTCCTGTCCCCCTAACACTGCAAATTATGAGCAAAGACTGGTCGCTGCCTTAGCACCCATTTAGTAAATCAAAAGGCAATAACAATCCTCAGGCCATAATTCGTATTTGATCAGGCGCCAATAATTTACTTTCAATTAGTTCAGCTTGAGCTCCCTCTGGATTAGCTGTGAAAAGTACTATACGTAGATCCTCCTCAGCACGGGAAAACGAGACATACACGAGCTTCTGAGTTACAGAGCGTTGCCGATCAGAGGGCTCCCCAGCAGTGAGAGGAGTAAGGGTTTTACTAAAGCTGTATTGGTTCCATGCTGCTTCGACATCATCATAAACGACCAATACCTTTGGATATTCCTCGCCCTTCACTCCATGTTGAGTGCTATAGGCGGTATTGTTGTTAAGATATTCGAAATAGCGGGAGACTCCCCCTGTGGCCATTTTAAAAAATGAGTCTGCGAGCCAGTCTCCTTTTTCGAAACTGTGAAGCTCCTCATTGAAAGGCTCAGTACGTGGAGGACGATCAAGATGCTCACTCAATCTTTCTGAGGGCTGGATTATCTGCATCTCGACGCAAAAGTGAAGGATCGTTCCAATCGTTTCGGTATCCCACAAAGCATGCAACTGCTCAACCAAAGACCTCGAAGTCTCAATCATCACTTTCAGTGACTTTTCCGCATTTAATCCATTGCTCGCGAAAGCAGGACTATCTCTACGAAGTAGATTAATAATTTTTCGATCGTCACCTTGGCTTTGAGCTGTTATGAGAGGGCAAATCGTCGAAAGAAATGGTTTAAGAAGGAAATGCGTTCCTTCCTCAAAAGCATCTTGAGCCCTTGATGAGGCATAGTCTCCAGTGAAGAGGCGATTGAGATCAGCGAAGCCAAGCCGTCGCGCGATCATTTGACGTGCCAGGAAGAGCTTCATGACATCGTCGCGACCTGCCCAACCCCAGTTTTCGACTGCAGCATCCATACGAGCTAGCGCCCGCTCAATCTGTTCTTCTGAATAGCGCCTGCGTGGTTCTGTTGGCTCTTCTGCTTTAATTAGCAAAAATTCAACACTGCCTTCACATTCAGCATTTTCGCCAGCAGCATACTGCTCAACATCTCCACGATAAGCATTGAGAAGTCGGATAACACTTTTAGAACAGCGAAAGTTTTCAGCTTTCTTGATGACTTTACCTTTGTCTGGTGGCGAAAAATCACCGGCACTTCGGTCATAAATCTGCTGCCAAGGGTCACCAAAATAGCCAATCATAGGAAGTTCATCACCCGCACAGACGAGATTGAGTCCTGAGACGATTCCCTCAAATGTGTCCTGTGCTTCGTCGACGAAGATGTAAGGGAAACGCAGGCCAATGATCCGTCTAAGTGTTTGATTATTTTTAAGCAAGTAGGTTGCAATTTCTATGACATCATCATGCCCAATCTGTCCTTTTTCGTAATCACTGAAGCTAGTGTCAGAATAGTCAAAATGATTGACTGCTTCGAGAAGGGAAAGCTGTTCTGTCAGTCGTTCTATTTTTGCACGGGCTTTAAGTGCCTTTTTGCTGTTACCGCCGTTATCATCTTCCCTAGCCTTGTCTATAAGATTTGGAATACGGCTTTCATATAACGCTTGACGAATATTTTCGTGGAAATGGCTAATCAAGCCCCACAGAAATCCATGAAGAGTCGAAACTAGGTACAACTCATCAAACCCCAATCTTTTCTTGATGACCTCAACCGCACGCTTGGTAAAGGTAATACAAGCAATGCGTTGACCATGCTTTCTAAGGACATTACCTTCATTATCCCGAACCCGGCCAAGAGCATCTACCAGTGAACTAGTCTTGCCCGCGCCTGCGCCGGCTATCATCGCAAAACTACGATGACCATCGATGCATGCACGGACTTGAATATCCGCTTCGCTTTCTATCCATGTCCTCATGCTATTCTCCCGCCGCGACAGAGGCTTCTGTATCCACCACAACTGGTAGTGGGGGTAACAGGCGCGACTCAAGCCATTTCAACCCTTCGGCAATATATACAGGGACAATCCATTGCTCAGCGCAAGCCAAGATGTCCATGGCAAAATCAGTTTTTTTGAAATTATCCGACCGAACCCTTTCGTAAACATCCTGGTAAGCGTCGCTGAGAGACGCTCGGACAGGAATGCCAATAGATAAAGCACCAGTTCGAAGTAGCCTAAAATTCTCATATACAATTGCTTCTTCCAACGTGCGCGGACGCAACATCTCGCTGGCATCATTTTCCTCGACCAAAACATCTGTCTGAAAAGCGATGCAACGATCCTTATCGTTGTGCTGCTTCTGCGCGCAAGTCAATGCGATCAGTTGGTCAATTGTTGTCAGCCCACAAAGTTTCTTTAGGGACGCGTTGGACGTTTTTGCTCCAGCAACATCCGCTCGACAGGCTTTGGGATAACCGGTAGGTGAAACTGAATCAATGTCAGTGATAACTAGATAGGGAATATGAAGGAAACTAAGCAAACCCTCGAAACGGTGAGCATACGCTCCCCCTACCTCCAAAACTGTGAGATACACAGTCCGTAATCGCTCTGCAGCACGCTCAATCATGGTCGGCATTAACAACTTCTCAACAGCGCCTTCAACAAGGATGCCAGCATCGGCGAAAAATAGGTCGCAGTGTGTAAGACGTAAATAGCGTTTAAGGAAGGCTAGCGATTCTGATGGTGGAATAACCTTACCATCAATTGTCTCCACATTCGGCTGGAAAGCGCGGAGGCTTCGAACCATTGACGCATTGCGAATGCCAGCAGCTTCTGTTTCACCCTCACAATGGCAGCGCTGGAAATAGCGAACTTTCTCAAAATCCACAGCCTCCATGATATGTGAGGAATGCGTGGTTATGACAAGTTGCGGTACGAGATTCGGTTCTCCAGCCACCTCAGCGGACTGATTAATTACCTGCCAAATGTTGGATATAAAAGTTTGTTGTACCTGAGCATGGAGATGAACTTCAGGTTCTTCAATGAAGATCATCAGGCACAGAGGTCTGTTCTCGGTGGTCATTACCCATTGAGAATGGAAGTGACGAGCCTGAATGGCCATATAAATTAGATTTTTGAATCCAAGACCGTTATAGAGCTCAGGTAGTTCATGCTTCCGGCTAGGGTCAATATAAAGTAATTCGGTATTCCCCCGAAGAGCAGTCTCGGGGCTAAGCGATGATATAATCTGCAATTCGCGATCATTAATTGACGGCACACCAAGGCGCTTGATGAGATTGATCAGTGGGGCAAACTGCTTTGCATAGTGATCAGTCAGCTGTTTGTTATTCGCATCGATTACGCTGTGAGCATCAGCGGCATGGTCAACCTGCTCAAGATTCTTTTGGTAGAAGGTGGCAAATGCCGAAGAGAGCCTATTACTGCGACTGCTGTTGTCATCGTTAATGTTGCGCTGCGCGTCCACGAACTCAACACGTATGAGCTGCTTAAGAAGACGCTTGCCTTCGTCAGGATCAAGATAACTCGACAAGATCTCAGACGGTGCTCCCTCCTGAATCTTCTCGTCTAGTGAGTAGTAACAAACCGTAAAATGTCGGCCAAGATTTCCGTCGATAGATAGATATTGCGAAAGCGACTTAGAGCGCGTTCCACCTTCCTTGGGAGGATAGGCAGCGTTGTAATTCTCGTATAACTTCCTTACCTCAGAGACCTCATACGACAGCCTAATCCCTACACTCGTGAAATCCGAAAGATTTGGCAATAATGTGAAAACTCTACCAAAACCGATGCTTTCTGGGTCGATAGTGAACCAAAGGTCCAGACTAATTTTGGGGACGAGCGTATCATCTCCGGTCGCTCCAAATGTGTCGAAATCTGCTATCCGGGCGACAGAAAAGTCGTAGATCTTGAAATCTCGTCCCCCCAGAAAGCAACGAAAAACCGCAGTGGCAGAAGTTTTGCCACTGTTGTTGGGACCAACAAAAATGGACTCCTTCTCTTCAATGTCAATCTGCACATTTTCCAATCGACGGAAGTTCCGAATCGCTACACTACTTACTTTCATTTAATCCCTCCTTGACACTTCAAGATAGCAATCCGAAAACTGATGCTACTCGCTTCGTTTATTTTGAGGACATTTTTTACATTTTTTCCAGCCCTTGCTGAGAAGTTTGTTCCAGAAATGACTTTGAACAAATATTCTTACTTTTATGCCCCTTGAGGAGCGGTATTCATGATGCAACATGAGGTGAACGCAGATTAATTACTTACGTCGTTTTCCCTATGATCTTGCAACTTCTGCAGATTACTCCAGAAGTCCTCATCAGTCCCAAATATGGCAGCAAGAATGCGAGCATCGTCATTTGTAAGACGACGCAAACCGCAGATAATATCGTCAATATACTGCTTGCAGATACCCATAGCTTCCGCCAGTTCATCATTTGACATGTTCAGCGGTTTTAAAAATTCCTCTGTCAGAATTTCTCCCACTGTTACAGGCCCGGCGGTATCTGCTTTTGTGTAGTATGCAAGAATCTCAGAACGCCCCTGCTCATACGTCAGCTCGCCTGAAATAATACGTGCCTTAACGGACTCGTACAGAGGCGTACCATTGGGGTCCATTCCTTCAAGTCTCAGGGAAGCCTCTGCTTTGCGAAAGCCCTCATGGCGTAACCGTGAATCTGGAGTTCTGGACATATTTTTTCCTTTGAGTTGCAGAAGTAAAGTTCGCTCACTGAAAGCGTCAGCTCGCGCTCCCCCATAAACTGACGCGCTTGATTCAAGATTTATTATTGCCGGATAAGCTATCTCCGGCAAAATCATCATGTTCACGGTTATCCCGACGAGTAGCTGTTTGTTTACGTATCTGAGCCGCCAACTCCCCTCCAATAGTCTGTTCGACACGAGAAGAATTGCCACTTCGCTTCATTGTCTGGTACTCAGCAGCGCCGTTAGCCATAATGCTTCCCATATGGCTTGCCATACGGCCAGCTCGTGAGAATGAAGCAAACCCCTGACTTCCTCCGCTGGCGCTACCTGAACTGCTCCCAGCAGACGAACCACCGGAACCGCCTGAGGGTTGGCCTCCAGAAGTATCTACGGAACCGGTATCTTCCCCGCCGCCAAATCCTCCACCGGAACCGCCTCCACCGCCAGAACCAGATTCTTCGGCCATGGCAGATTGCGCAGACTCGAACGCTGCCTTTAATGCAGAGGCTCCGCCGCTGACATGAGCTGATGCCCCCATCGCCATTGCTCCAGCACCGCTGATGGCAGTAGCGGCAGCGCCGGTAATCATACCCGCCCCAAACCCACTAATCCCTTGTAAGGAAGCCCCTCCTACAATACCTGATAACAGCAGTGGTAGCTTATTCGTTAATACTAATAAGATAATTGACGCCAGAAGCAAAACGATAAGACTATTAAGATCAGGAACATCATCTTTAATAAGAGAAAAATATTGATCTATAAATGATTGTCCAATACCAATTATTAATGTCATCGTGAATAATTGAATGCCAATCGATAAAACAGTTCGTAAGTAATTAATTGATATATCAGAGGTCCATTTCGAACCACCAAACCCAAGCAATATAACTCCTGCATAACATAACACCCATGCAGAAACCAACATGATTAGCATATTTATCGCTATAAGGGACATTACCACCAAAACGATTATCGCGACTGTTATCATAATGGTGGATATCATTGGCGACCAAATTGATGCGGCTGAACTGACCTTTGTTAATATCGCAAACGCCATATCAACTATGCTTGAGGGCGAAATACCAGTACTTATTCCTAAAGCGTTTGCTGCAAGTTGTCTCATTGAATTAATTATGGATTGCGATATGGATGGGCCGTTGATTAAAAGATAATAAAAAAACCAATGACGGCAAAAAAGCGAACTATTTCAGCAAGTACGCCTGTCAACCCTTCCCCTTGCATCGCCATCATACCAAATGTCCAAACCATACTTATTAATACCAGCCCCCAGAAGAGCCAATTTGCATAGTCAGCAATTACTGTTGTCCATGTACTGGCTACTTGTTGAAACTTATCTAATAAAGTATCAAGTAGCCCGCTACTATCTAATTGACCAGCATAGGCATTTATAGAAAAGAAAAGTATGATACCTAAAAAGGTGAGCTTACTTACTATTTTCATGATTACCATTCTCGTTTAGGGCTTGGTTTATTATTACTCCGTAGAGCACATTTATCGTATTTATGTTCATCAAATTTATTATCTGGCGTCGATGAGCAAACGTTATCGTTTTTTCGCAAGAACATATAATCATTGAAATGATTAGAATAAAAAACATCATAATTTTATTTTTCATTCAGTTGTTCCTCACCAAATTCGCTTCGGGCTTGGTGTGTTCTGTCCAGCTAATACTTTCTCATCAGCAGCTATTTGTTGGGCTTCTTTATCGGCCTGAGCCTGTGCCAGTGTTGCCGCGGCGTTTTGTTGAGCTACCAGAAGCGAGCGGATTTGCAGTAACTGGTTTGTCTGCGCACTGGCAAGCTGGGTAGCGGCCTGAATAGCTTCCATTTGCCCTTGTGAGCCGGTTGCCTGAGTTTGCAAATCTGCAAGGTTATCAGCATCGCTCTGCAGGGTGTTCTGCTGTTCGTCAATTACCTTAAATAGCGCGTCATTGGCCTTTTTACGTGCCCCTGAACTGTTCTGTTCAGCTTCACGCAATGCGCTAATTTCAGACGAGGTACATTCAACATTACTGTTAAAGCAAGGTGATAACCTGTAGTAGTTAACATCCTGATATCGGTTCAGGTACGCATCGAGACTCCCGGCCTGATTCTTGTAGTAATTAAGGGTATCCTGCACCTGCAACAATTTATTAATTGTTGAATTTGCCTGGTCCCAGATATAGGCCGCAGGTGCTACGGTGTTCTGCAGCATGTTTTCATACTGCTGCAGCTGCGTCTGGTACTGCTGGATTTGTTTAGCCACAGCCTGAACGCTGTTAACTGCGCTGATTGTGGTCTGAATCACATTAGTGCCATCAATAACGGGAATTCCGGCCTTCACCGGTAATGCCATGACGGACGCCACGAAAGGAACTATTAAACCTTTTTTAGCGGCTAAAATCCCTCTTTGTAATGAAACCACTTGGAAAATTAAATCCATTTGCTCACCTCTTTTTCATCAGTTCAGTAATATTTAACGCACTGTCTGTTAACAGACGCAGGTATATAGGAAACCACACATTTATTTATCCAAGATTTTATCCATAATGTTCCTTAGTTCTTGCCGAGTTGATTCTATTTTCGCAAGCAAGGTTCTTATCAGTGTGGGTGAAAAATCAACTGTTCGAGGATCATTTGCGAGCCATAATTTAAGTAATCCGCCAAGTCTTCCAAGATCAGCATTTACTCGGCTAAGTTCATTAACCTGTTCTATATCAACCATTGACTCCACATCGTAACCCATACCGACTTTACGCCAATAGGCCGCGACACTCAGACCGGCAGCGGCGGCATTTGCTTCAATCTGCATCTTCTCTTCCGGTAAGCAGTAGACCTTGATCGGTGCGGAATTTTTCCGCGTTTGATTGTCAGTCATCTCGTCTCCATATAGGCGGTAGCCGATTAGCCTCGCAGAGCAGGACTCCCGTTGAGCAGCCCCGCTGCGAATAAGGGAAGGTAAAGTAGAAGCACCGTTTATGGTGGGCCTACTTTACATGTCCTGCCCTCCAGTTGCCGTAGTATATCTGTGCACATCAATGTGTATTTCAGTGTACAGGATGTGTTTTCTTAGCGTATTAATATTGGATTACTCGAGTAAAGATCTGCAGCAATTGTCTTTTTTGCAAGAAGAATATATTTCTCCATTTTGATAATGACCTTTAGTAGTTATAAATGGGCGTGCACCAACTGTATTTATGTTTCGATATATTGTAAGAAGTCTATTATTTTCTCATGCACTTTTTTACTTACCTTGTCAGAGCATGTGCATTGCAGATTTTAGCGGCTAAAATCTGCCCCCCTATGCCTAAAGCTAGGTGCGTACCTCATATGTCATAAAATCTACCTCAAGTGTCAATATACCAAGCGTGTAAGTAATCTCTTCTTCTGGCGTACAACCATCGGCCTTTGGCCGATTCAAGGCTTGAAAGCGCCTGCTCAGGCAGGTGATTTCAAAGCCTGAAGATACTGATTGATCCTGAATAACCTGCACACCAGTTAAAAAATCAGGCCTCTGTAGCACACTAGCGGGCCGTTACAGCACATCGCCAGGCCGTAACGACACACTACCGGGCCGTTGTAGCTCGTTTTATCCTAGAGTTTTGTATCTCAATACCAATTGCTAGAAATTTTTTGCTATCTTCTTTTAATCTTCTCCGATAGTTACGCAATGTCATATTATTAGTACCTTCCCCACTGACAGCTGAAATTAATGTATCAATATGCCAGCCGCCTTTAGGATCGTGCTTATGTGTTAATATATGACGTGCAACTGCTTGGCTAATACCATGCTGAAGACGAGCAATGGGGCCTGGATCATGATGAAAATGCAAATCTCGCTTCAACAACATTACTAATGCAACACCTAAGCGCACTCTCCACAGGTTACGTTCACCACCAGTTAGAGGATTACGCCTAGTCATTGGTGAAGGCACGACATGGTCAATTAAACCGCCTAGAATGGAATAACCGTGTTTTTCTAAATCTGGTGTTACTATTTCAACAGTTGCCACTCGTAGATCAACAAGTAGTTTTTTAATTCGATCATAACTGTATTGTGCATCGGATAGAGTTCGGCGTACTTTCGCTGGATCTACTAATAATTCGATTCCTCCATCAGAAATTTCTCGACGTTTCTCGGCCACATAGAGCATTGTTTCGACAATATCCGCATGACGTTGTCCTAGTCTTCCGGTAACACGACAACGACCAAAACTAGTCTCCATCCACTGTCCATTCAGCGCCAAGGGACGTTGACTTGGTTGGTACAGAATGACTCTAGCCTGCAGAGCTGTACTAGTAGGTGTAACTTTATTACCAGTTATCATTTTCTGCACCACTCAATGAAGACATACATTCTTTTGCTATTTGTTTTTTATTCTTCGATTTGAGTTGCGTTATCCTTAATACTCCCCCCCTCATGTCTCTGTAACCAACGATCTGGAGCACGTTCTCCATAATTTGCTTTATTTATTCCAAATCTAACAAATTGACCTCGAACATCATCAGAAATACCATACGTCTTCGCTTCTAAGGCGGTCATGCCCGCCAGATAAGATTGCCACCGTATATTATCAACCAGGACACTACTACCCCTGCTTGCCTGCTGTATATCACCAACCCCCATCGTGGCAGCGCCTTTGTTTGAATGGTGTAGAAATATAATCGAACATCCAGTATCAGCAGCAATACCTTCTAGCTTTCCAATGACTTTGGACATTGCTGCGCTATTATTCTCATCCTCCTGGTGGAAACGGCGAAGAGTATCCAAAATTATTAAACGTCTACCTTTTGAAACTTCATTGATCAAGTTGCTCCAATCCGGCAAGAAAATATCTGGACACTTCCCTACTAAAGGTTCGACCAATAGCTTATCAGCTACAATCTGCTGCTGACGTGCTGTTAGATATTTCCCCAAAGAATATAAACGATGGTGAACGATGGTTTCAGAGTCCTCCACAGGTAAATATGCCACCAACCCAGTCGGATATTCACCAAAGTTTAAAAGATCTACACCACAAGTAATCTGCACAGCCAATTGTAATGCCAGCATTGACTTTCCAACGCCTCCCGGAGAAACCATCGCTCCGATAGTACCAATAGCCAAATTAGGCAAGACGTAATCAATTGGTTGTGGCTTAGCTTCAAATGCTTCCATTATGTTCAGTGACATTGCTGTTACCTACCTAAAACAACACCGGGTCTGGCCGCTTTAAACATTGCTGATTTACGATCCGCAATCCACTGCTCTACTTCGGATAACTGCCATGCAACATTTCGGCTAGTAAGTGCTATACGGCGAGGAAACTCGCCTCGCTGTTCAAGGTTATATATAGTGCGGGCTGATAATGGGATCATTTCCAGAAGTGTTTTTCTGTTAATGAGCGTGCTATGTGCTTTTGTTTGCATCTGCCTTCCTCCTGTTTCCAATCAGGCCTATACAATGCCAAGCATTACCACTTGCTAAAACCTATTCATTGGCTAAAATGGTTGACATGAAAATTACTATCTGGGAAGGCTGTGACCTCACAGTTGCAACTGCAATTAAATTATTTGAAGAGCGTAGTTCTCCGTACTCCATATTTTCACGGAGGTATCCAATACTGCGTCTCATACAGGAAGTTATTGATCCAGCAGTAGCTGCTTATGTAAATTCCCTGTCACCAAGTCATAAAGACTACATTTCTGGAGTAAATCTAGGATTTAGCGAAGTACTTAAAAAAGTGGGCTTAAACGTCGTAGTACAGGCACAAAGACTTCTTTTGCGTAATTTCGTTCTGACTTTAGATCAACAAACTTCTCTTGATAAATGCTTTACCGCTACGATTGAGTCTCTTATTGAATTAGTCAGTGAGTGCGCATCCAAGCGGCCGAAGAAATCCTCTCCTGCAAAAGGAGTAACTATAAATTCACAGCGCAAGCTCGGTTATTGCGAGTTCTGCGGTAATCTAACCGAATTTTCCAATTTGATCAGTGAGATATCAGAATTTGTTGCTAACGATAATGAGTTCCCCGTTCATGAAAAACAGGTCCTTAGTCATCGATATTGTTCTGACCATAGGCCCAAACTCATCAATGGTCTATGGAATCCCAAATACAGACAAGGAAAGCGGTCTCTCGAACAGTTCAATAAAGAATTAATAAGGCTTAGACGGCAATGCGCTAAACCGCATAAAGCTAACGCAAACACAGGGGATATATTGATTGATACATATTTTCATGAGTGGATACAGGGTCAAACTTTAACCCCAGCAGATCTAGATAAACTTAGGAATATCGCCAGACGAATGGTTGACTCCAAATTCACTGATACTAAGAAAAAATAATCATATTAAAACACCAAGGTTTTAAGCAGTTTGAAACCGCACAGGTTTTAGAAAAAAATCACTACACAACTATGACAAAGCAGGCTGTGTCCAATGCCTTAGCGTCGGTGAGGAAAGAATTTTATATTTAAAATAGTATATCCACGAACTATTATGGTGGCAGTTTAAGTCTTAATATCATCCACTTTATTGAATTATAACCAGCCACTTACAAGGGTTTTTCGCGATTACCCTGCTTCAAATTGATGATTTTGAAAATACAGTATTATAGTTTATTGTTTGTAGCGCAGCTGTAAGCGTTATGCAAAACGGATCACAGTGATACTACCTCACCAGTAAATCACTGAAGCCGATCTGTAATGACATAGAACGAATTGGTTTTATGGTTATGCAATGGCTCATCCCCTTACTTGTCCCTGACCATAAAAAGCATTCGCTTTCCTGAAAGCAAGTCTAAGCCAAGGGGCGTTTACAGTTGTCTTATCTTGGCTCATTAGATACTGGCTTAATTATTAGAATCATGTCGGTGGCATTTAGGTCAAAACATGCCCAAAATTTTAGCAGCTAAAATTCGTTTTCTCATGTAGGGTCAAGAAACTTATGACTTAACCTATTGATTATGTGAATTACCTTGTGAGTATTACTCGTAGGATGGAATCTTCCAAAACTCTGACAATTTACTCTAAATGTATGACCAAAAAGGATAGTTTAGACTATAGTTTGTCCAGCGTTAAATTTCTCCAGATAGACTTCCATTTCGCGAGTCCACCTTGGGGTAGGTACCGAGGTGGCCATTAGCCACGGAAACCACCATACAAGCATAAAGGCCATCATAAGCGGTGCGATCATTTCGGCCGAAGCATGAGAAACTATATAGACTATGAATACTATCAGTAGAACTGCGTTTGCAATCTGACCTGCCAGAAAAAGACGCCAGCGATAACAATGCCATTTCCTGTTGAACACAATCCGTCCATCCCGTTCTTCGAGCCAGTTACGCCACGGCTTGAGATAACCAGCCCGCAACCCATAACGATCACACATTATTACAGCCAAATCCTGCAGCCGATAGTTATACAAGCCTGTGAGCCGATGAAGGCTGCGCTGACGAAGCTCACGCTTTGCCAGACGGACCGCATTTTTATTCAAATATGACTGTGTCAGCATTTGCTCTAGCCGGCGCTTTCTAAGATTGAATAGTCCACGAAATACACTTCCAGATTCAGCATTAATTACTCTGTGACGAACTACACCGAGTGCAATATAGACACACAGCAATAGCCAGCCGGTCTTAGGGTATTGATTCATCCATTGTATAATTACAGACAACTCAGGCACTCTTATTTTTCCTTTTTATGCAATCCAGATAAAACCAGTAAAGATTCAGTAAATTTTAGCGGCTAAAATTGCTCTCCTAGCGTAGATAAAAGAAGCATATCCACTTAACTCACTGATTGTTAACTACTTACTAGTCCATTCATCAATCATATTCGCCCAATCTTGTAGCATCTCAGCCCTCTGCTCACGATATTCAGCCTTGTTATAAACAGCTCGTACCCCTTTTTGTTCATGGGCAAGGCTCTTCTCAATCCAGTCAGTATTGTACCCGGCCTCATGTAGCAAGGTGCTGGCTGTACGCCGTAAGTCATGGGGACCAAACTTAGGCAACAACTCCCCTTCTTTCTGAGCCAGGCGATACGTCAGTGTCAAAACCCGGTTTAAAGTAGCGCTACTCATTGGCGCATCGGAATCGTACCGCGAAGGAAGGATAAAATCAGAGCTACCGGCAAAGGTTTTGAGAGCAATCATAATATCCATTGCCTGTCTGGAAAGAAAAACCAAATGTGGATTACGTCGTTTCATCCTCTCCTTTGGTATCGTCCATAATGCCTCACTAAAATTGATCTCGTTCCAGGTTGCGTTAGTAAGCTCACTTTTACGTACCATCGTTAACAGCAATAGTTTAACCGCTGCTCTGATTGATGGCGTCGTTCCTACCCGTTCCATATACCGATACATCAGACCAATTTCAATTGGCGTCAATACTCTGTCTCGAGGCTCAAATTTCGCTATGCTTGCAGGCCGTACCAGATCAGCTGGATTCTCCACCTTCTGACCGCGCTCAATAGCCCAGCGATAGACTTGCAATACAATCTCTCTGGCGTGTACAGCTGTCGCCGGTGCCCCTCTCTCGACAATGTTATCGGTTAATGCGCGTAAGTCTTCATGTGTAATCTCACTAAGTTTCTGCTGGGCAAATTTTGACTTCAACTCCCTTTGATATACCGAACGCCGCATATCACGCGTCGATTCAGCCATTTGATAACCACGTAACCATTTCTCAGCCCACGCACCAAAAGTCTCCGCATCTTTGATACGCGCTTTATCTCTGGCTTTTTCCCTCGCAGGCGATCTTCCACTGGCAACCATTTTTTTGGCTTCATTGAGCCGTTCACGCGCTTCTGCAAGCGTGATCCCTCCAACACCATAGCGGCCAAAAGTAACGGTCTCCTGTCTTCCGTTTATTGAATAGTTATAACGAAATGAAATAGTTCCAGCCGGAGTGACCGCAACATACAGACCATCACGGTCATTAACTTTATAGAGTTTCTCCTTCGGCTTAAGGTGACGCAGCCTGGTGTCAGTCAACATGGTTTATTGTTTTCCTTTATCAAAAAATACCATGTTGTAAAAAATTCAGAAAAGTTGTTTAACTCTCTGTTTTTAATTGAGTTATAAAAACAAATACCATAACTCAACCGAAATTTATCACATGGTACTTTTTCAAACCTGAATTCGAAATCAGAGAGTACCATCAAAAATTCCATTGAAAAAACCGTGCTTCCCGTTGCTAACAGCTGCCAGAAAGTGCCAGACATAAAAACAAAAAAGCCCGCAGTTACGCGGGCTTAGAGGTACTTTACTGCTTTTACGTGCAGGCTGTTGCCAGACGCGAAATTATTCCCACTCAATGGTCGCTGGCGGCTTGCCGCTGATGTCATACACCACGCGGGAAATACCGTTAACTTCATTGATGATGCGGTTAGACACCCGGCCGAGGAAATCATACGGCAGGTGCGCCCAGTGGGCGGTCATAAAGTCGATGGTCTCTACCGCACGCAGGGAGACAACCCAGTCATATTTACGACCGTCGCCCATCACGCCAACGGAGCGAACCGGCAGGAACACGGTAAATGCCTGGCTCACTTTGTTGTAGAGATCGGCTTTACGCAGCTCTTCAATGAAAATAGCGTCCGCGCGACGCAGCAGGTCGCAGTACTCTTTTTTCACTTCGCCCAGCACGCGCACGCCGAGGCCTGGCCCCGGGAACGGGTGGCGATAGAGCATGTCGTAAGGCAGGCCCAGCTCGAGGCCGATTTTGCGCACTTCGTCTTTGAACAGCTCTTTCAGCGGCTCAACGAGCCCCATCTTCATCTCTTTCGGCAGGCCGCCGACGTTATGGTGAGATTTGATAACGTGGGCTTTGCCGGTGGCAGAAGCGGCGGACTCAATCACGTCAGGGTAGATAGTACCCTGCGCCAGCCATTTCACATCCTCGAGCTTGAGCGCTTCTTCGTCGAACACTTCAACAAACACGCGGCCGATGATTTTACGCTTCGCTTCCGGGTCATTTTCTCCCGCCAGCGCAGAGAGGAAACGCTCCTCCGCCGGAACGTGAACAATGTTCAGGCCGAAATGGTCGCCGAACATATCCATAACCTGCTCGGCTTCATTCAGGCGCAACAGACCGTTATCGACAAAGACACAGGTAAGGTTTTTGCCGATGGCGCGGTGCAGCAGCATGGCGGTAACGGAGGAGTCAACGCCGCCGGAAAGGCCAAGGATGACTTTATCGTTGCCCACCTGCGCGCGGATGCGCTCAATGGCGTCGTCAATAATCTTCGCCGGGGTCCACAGCGCTTCACACTGGCAGATGTCGCGTACAAAACGCTCCAGCATACGCAGGCCCTGGCGGGTATGGGTCACTTCCGGATGGAACTGAACGCCGTAGAAACGCTTCTCTTCGTTAGCCATAATGGCGAACGGGCAGGTCTCGGTGCTGGCGACGGTAACGAACCCTTCAGGGATGGCGGTCACTTTATCGCCGTGGCTCATCCAGACGTCAAGCAGCGCTTTACCTTCTGCGGTCAGGGCGTCTTCGATATCGCGAATCAGCGCGCTTTCAGTCTGTACTTCTACCTGCGCATAGCCAAACTCACGCTCGTTAGAGCCTTCAACGTGGCCGCCAAGCTGCATTGCCATTGTTTGCATACCGTAGCAGACGCCAAGAACCGGTACGCCAGCGTCAAACACATACTGCGGCGCGCGCGGGCTGTTCTCTTCGGTGGTGCTCTCCGGGCCGCCGGAAAGAATAATGCCGTTAGGATTGAAGTCGCGGATTTGCGCTTCGGTAACATCCCACGCCCACAGCTCGCAGTAAACGCCCAGTTCGCGGACGCGGCGGGCAACAAGCTGTGTGTACTGTGAACCAAAATCGAGAATAAGAATGCGATGGTTATGAATATTGTCCGTCATTGACGCTAATTCCGAGGCAAGTCAACAAAATCGCCCGGCGCGGAGCCGGGCGAAGTAAAAATCAGGAACCCATACGGTAGTTCGGGGATTCCTTGGTAATGGTCACGTCGTGCACGTGGCTTTCCTGAATACCTGCACCGCTGATACGCACAAATTCAGCTTTGGTGCGCAGAGCGTCGATAGTACCACAGCCGGTCAGCCCCATACAGGAGCGCAGGCCGCCCATCTGCTGGTGGATAATCTCTTTCAGGCGGCCTTTATACGCCACGCGGCCTTCGATACCTTCCGGCACCAGTTTGTCGGCGGCGTTATCTGACTGGAAATAGCGGTCAGAAGAGCCTTTAGACATCGCGCCCAGCGAGCCCATGCCGCGGTAAGATTTGTAAGAGCGGCCCTGGTAGAGTTCAATTTCACCGGGGGATTCTTCGGTGCCTGCCAGCATGGAGCCGACCATCACCGCGCTTGCGCCTGCGGCAATCGCTTTAGCAATATCGCCGGAGAAACGGATGCCGCCATCGGCGATAACCGGAATCCCGGTGCCTTCCAGCGCTTCTACCGCGTCGGAAACGGCAGTAATCTGCGGCACGCCCACGCCGGTAACGATACGGGTCGTACAGATAGAGCCGGGGCCGATACCCACTTTCACCGCGCTGCAACCCGCTTCCGCCAGCGCGCGAGCGCCTGCGCCGGTTGCCACGTTGCCGCCGATGATTTGCAGGTCAGGATATTTCGCGCGGGTTTCGCGGATACGCTGCAGAACGCCTTCGGAGTGGCCGTGAGAGGAGTCAATCAGCAGCACGTCAACGCCAGCCGCCACCAGCGCATCGACACGCTCTTCATTGCCCGCGCCCGCGCCAACGGCAGCACCTACGCGCAGACGGCCCTTCTCATCTTTACAGGAGTTCGGTTTACGCTCTGCTTTCTGGAAGTCTTTTACGGTGATCATGCCGATGAGGTGGAAGTTATCATCAACCACCAGCGCCTTTTCAACCCGTTTTTCGTGCATTTTCGCCAGCACAACTTCGCGGGCTTCGCCTTCACGAACGGTGACCAGTCGCTCTTTCGGCGTCATATACACGCTGACCGGTTGGTTAAGATCGGTGACGAAACGCACATCGCGGCCGGTGATAATGCCCACCAGTTCGTTATCTTCGGCAACCACCGGGTAACCGGCAAAACCGTTACGCTCGGTCAGCTCTTTCACTTCGCGCAGGGTGGTGGTCGGCAGGACGGTCTGCGGATCGGTCACTACGCCAGATTCATGCTTTTTCACGCGACGAACTTCTTCAGCCTGGCGTTCAATGGACATGTTTTTATGAATAAAGCCAATGCCGCCTTCCTGTGCCAGGGCGATGGCCAGGCGCGCTTCCGTAACGGTATCCATTGCTGCGGAGAGCATCGGAATATTCAGACGAATGGTCTTCGTGAGCTGAGTGCTCAAATCGGCGGTATTCGGCAGAACGGTGGAGTGAGCGGGAACGAGGAGGACGTCGTCAAACGTCAGGGCTTCTTTAGCGATACGTAGCATGGGCAATATCTCTGACCTGGGTGGTTAAATATTGCCGTGGCATTATACAGAGCGTAACCGATTGCTTCCACATATTTTTGAGAAAAATACTTGCTATCGCCTCGTGACGGGTTACTATCGATTGAATAACCTGCTGATTTGAAATTTGATCCCGCTCACATGTTACCCCCTCAATCCCCCGCAATTTTTACTGTAAGCCGTCTGAATCAGACGGTGCGAACGCTGCTGGAACGTGAAATGGGCCAGGTGTGGATCACCGGCGAAATCTCCAATTTTACCCAGCCGGCTTCCGGTCACTGGTACTTCACCCTGAAAGATGACACCGCCCAGGTGCGCGGCGCAATGTTCCGCAACAGCAACCGGCGCGTCACTTTCCGGCCGCAGCACGGCCAGCAGGTGCTGGTGCGCGCCTCGGTGACGCTGTATGACCCGCGCGGTGACTACCAGATCATTGTTGAGAGCATGCAACCGGCGGGCGAAGGCTTACTGCAGCAGAAGTACGAGCAGCTTAAAGCGGCGTTGCAGGCGCAGGGGCTGTTCGACCAGCAGTTTAAAAAACCGCTGCCCTCCCCTGCCCACTGCGTCGGGGTTATCACCTCGAAAACCGGTGCCGCCCTGCATGATATCCTGCATGTGTTGAAACGCCGCGATCCGTCGTTGCCGGTCGTCATCTACCCGACGGCGGTGCAGGGCGACGATGCGCCGGGGCAGATTGTGCGCGCCATCGAGCGGGCGAATGCGCGCCAGGAGTGCGACGTGCTGATTGTCGGGCGCGGCGGCGGCTCCCTCGAAGATTTATGGAGTTTTAACGACGAGCGGGTAGCCCGCGCTATCTTCGCCAGCCAGATACCGGTGGTGAGCGCGGTGGGCCATGAAACCGATGTCACCATCGCCGATTTTGTCGCCGACCTCCGTGCGCCAACCCCTTCGGCAGCGGCAGAAATCGTCAGCCGCAATCAGCTGGAGCTGCTGCGGCAAATCCAGTCAGTACAGCAGCGCCTTGAGATGGCGATGGACTTTTTCATCGCTAACCGCACCCGGCGCTTTACCCAACTGAACCACAGGCTGCAACAGCAGCATCCGCAGCTGCGCCTTGCCCGTCAGCAAACGGTGCTGGAAAAACTGCGCCAGCGGATGCGTTTCGCCCTCGATAACCAGCTTAAGCAGGCCGTACAGCGCAACAGTCGCCTCGCCCAGCGCCTGAATCAGCAAAACCCGCAGCCGCGCATCTTACGCGCGCAAACCCGCATTCAGCAGCTCGAATACCGGCTGGCGGAAAACCTGCGCGCGCGGCTGAGCGAAACGCGGGAGCGCTTTGGCAATGCGGTAACGCACCTTGAAGCGGTCAGCCCGCTGTCGACGCTGGCGCGCGGCTATAGCGTCACCACCGCTGCCGACGGGAACGTGCTCAAACAGACGAAGCAGGTCAAAGCCGGTGATACGCTTACTACCCGTCTCGCTGATGGCCTGGTGGAAAGTGAAGTGAAAAGCGTCCAGCCTGTGAAAAAAACACGGGCGCGTAAACCCCGCAGGGCGGACTAAGCGCCTTTTGTCGGCGGCAGCAGCATAATAAGCAGCGCCAGGCCGGCAAAAATCCACAGCGACAACGCCGCCCCCAGCAGCCCATAAAGCTGGCCGAAAACGACCGAGCCTGCCACCTGCCCCGTTGCCAGCATAAAAAAGACGATACCCACCCCGGTAGCCGGTGCCTGCGCCGTGGCAGACGCGCCGCAGACCAGCAGCACGCCGGAGAGGGTGATATAGCCCACGCCGCAGAGCGCCGCCGCCGGAATAAACCAGCCGCTATAGCCGTGGCTTAATGCCAGCAGCGCCAGCGGCGCGGCCATACAAAGCAGTGCCAGCCAGTAAACCCGGTTCCAGCCCATATGGGCGGCCAGCGCGCCGGTAAAGACGCCTGCAATACCCGCCCCGCCGCTCACCAGCCACAGCATGCTGGTGGTCTCCTTTGCAATGTGAAGATGGTTTTGCAGAATATCAGGCCCAAAGTTCCACCATGCGGCGCTCGCGATACCGCAGATAAACGCTATCAGCGCCAGGCGCTGCAACGTGCGGCACAGCAGTACCTGCCGCCAGGACTGCTTATTTTCAGCGCCCTGTTCTCTGGCCGCCGGTAAATAGCGCATTACCGGCAGCAGACAAAGCAGCGCCAGTACCGCGAAAGCAA
>NZ_HE578945.1:81807-111814 GCF_000321045.1 Phytobacter massiliensis JC163 | reverse complement strand
CCATGGGATAAACAGCAGCACCGGCACGGAAAGAATAATCCCCCCGCCGGTACCGGCATTAATAAAAGTATTGGTGGTGGACTGCCGGTTTTCCGCCACCCGCTGGCTGACCGCCGCGGCCAGCGCCGGTGAGGCCAGCCCGGAACTTAACCCGGCGACAAAAAGCCCTGCCGCAAGTTGCGCCGCGCTGCTGGAGCTGGCAAGGAGAGCCAGCCCCAGCGCGGCACAGAGCGCCGCCGCAATCGCGGTTGCGCGCGCGCCGAAGCGGCCGGTAAGCCACGAGGCGCAGAGCGAAGAAAAGCAGTAGGCGATATAGCTACAGGCGGCAATCAACCCCGCCGCACGCGGACTCAGGGTAATATTCTGCCCCACCGAGGGCAGCATCAGCCCCCAGGCGAAACGCGCCATGCCATAGGTCACGGCGATAAGCAGAAAACCGGTTATCGCCAGCGCTGAAACTCGTGTGATCACACCCGCTCCTTTGTTTTCAGAAAGCATTTAATCATGGCCGAAAATGGTGGTTTTGCCGTACGGGGGGTAAAAAAGCGGAACGTCACATAAACTTAAAGTCGGCTTTGCCACAATCAGGAGAGCAGCATGACAGCGACACGACTTCACAGCGTTATCCCGCCCTACATCCTGCGCCGCATCATTGATAACGGCTCCGAAGTACAACAACAGTGCGCCCGCCACACCCTTACCCATGTCCAGACGCTGATGGCGCATATGCCGGGCAAACCTGCCGCGCCGCACGTTGCGAAGGCCGGACAGCTACAGCGGGACATCTACGATGCGAAACAGACGCAGGAGTTGCCCGGCACGCAGGTCCGCTTCGAAGGACAGCCTTCGAATGGCGATATCGCCGTGGATGAAGCGTGGGAATATCTGGGCGTAACGCATGATTTTTTCTGGAAGATCTACCAGCGCGATTCACTGGATAACCAGGGCCTGACGCTTATCGGCACCGTGCACTATGGCCGTGAATACCAGAACGCCTTCTGGAACGGGCAGCAAATGGTGTTTGGCGACGGCGACGGCGAGATTTTTAACCGTTTCACCATCGCGCCGGATATCGTCGCCCACGAGCTGAGCCACGGAGTAACGGAGACCGAAGCCGGGCTTATCTATTTCGAGCAGTCCGGGGCGCTTAACGAGTCGTTGTCCGACGTGTTCGGCTCGCTGGTGAAACAGTACCTGTACAAGCAAACCGCGCAGGAGGCGGACTGGCTTATCGGCGAAGGGCTGCTGGCGGCGGGCATTAACGGCAGGGGGCTGCGCTCTATGGCAGAGCCGGGCACCGCCTACGACGATCCGCTACTGGGCAAAGATCCGCAGCCTGCGCATATGAAGGACTTTATCAAAACCCGTGAGGATAACGGCGGCGTGCACCTTAACTCCGGCATCCCTAACCGCGCGTTCTATCTCGCGGCCACCGCCCTGGGCGGCTACGCCTGGGAGAAAGCAGGCTACGCCTGGTATGACACCGTCTGCGACCGGGCGCTGGCGCAAAACGCGGACTTTACGGCGTTTGCCCGGCTGACTATCGCCCACGGCGAAAAACGTTCGGGGAAAGAGACGGCACAAGCCATTGAACAGGCCTGGATTGAAACAGGAGTGTTGTAATGAATATCCCGGAGCTTACCGAGGACGCGGTCATTGAACTTGCCCGCGAAGGCGGCGTGGCGTTTATCCCGCAGCTAAGCGGGCTGCGCAGAATAGCCCTCTCCTCTCTCACCCCGCAGCAGCGCGAGCGGGTGAATGAGGTTTTACAGCAATCGCTGGCGCGCGGCTTTCCGCCAGGGCAGACAGACTCGCCGGGGCGCGGCGATCAGCGCTATTTTCGGATTCAGATAATCTGGACGCGCCATAACCAGGCGCACTATACCGACATCATTTTGCTGGTGCCGGAACAGGAAGCGCCGCCCTCGCTGGTAGATTTATGGAAAAAGGGCGAAAGCGGCGTTTGTGACTAGGCGTCCTTGAGCGCGAAGACGACCCGTTTTTTAGAGATCAGGCCGTGGCCATGCTGGCAGAAATAGTCTACCGCTCCACAGGCTTTAAGCACCTCCAGCGGCTGCTGGCAGTCAGGGCAAAAAGCGCTGAGCGCATAGTCTTTATCGCAGCCGTGACAGTGGCCGTGCGTGCCCACCAGTTCAAGCGGGTTATGGCAGGTTGGGCATTTAAGATCCATAAAAACCTCCCGAAACGGCAGCCCGGCGAAGCGCCGGGCATGGCGTTATTTGCTTTTCTTGATGTGTTTAATCAGACGTTTACGCTTACGCATCTGGTTCGGCGTCAGCGTGTTGCGCTTGTTGGCGAACGGGTTTTCCCCTTCCTTGAACTGAATGCGAATCGGCGTCCCCATCACGTCCAGCGATTTACGGAAGTAGTTCATCAGGTAGCGCTTGTAGGAGTCCGGCAGATCTTTCACCTGGTTACCGTGCACCACCACGATAGGCGGATTATAGCCGCCGGCATGGGCATATTTCAGCTTCACGCGACGCCCGCGCACCAGCGGCGGCTGATGATCTTCCGCCGCCATGTTCATGATGCGGGTCAGCATCGCGGTGCTGACGCGACGGGTTGAGCTGTCGTACGCTTCACGCACGGATTCAAACAGGTTGCCGACGCCGCTGCCGTGCAGCGCGGAGATAAAATGCACGCGGGCGAAATCGATAAAGCCCAGGCGGTAATCCAGCGTCTCTTTCACCTGCTCTTTGACTTCCTGGCTCAGGCCGTCCCATTTGTTGACGACGATAACCAGTGAGCGCCCACTATTGAGGATAAAGCCAAGCAGCGAGAGATCCTGATCGGAGATACCTTCGCGCGCGTCGATAACCAGCAGCACCACGTTGGCGTCTTCAATCGCCTGCAGGGTTTTGATAACCGAGAACTTCTCTACCGCATCGGTAATTTTGCCGCGCTTGCGCACGCCCGCGGTATCGATAAGCACGTACTCCCGCTCGTCGCGCTGCATCGGAATATAGATGCTGTCGCGGGTCGTGCCGGGCATGTCATACACCACCACCCGCTCTTCGCCGAGAATGCGGTTAGTAAGCGTGGACTTACCGACGTTCGGACGACCAACAATCGCCAGCTTAATGGGCAAGTCCTGCGGATTAAAATCGTCCTCCGGCTCTTCTTCGCCCTCTTCGTTCTCTTCAAACTGCGCCCAGTAAGCGGCGTCTTCATCCACCTCTTCCTGCGGATCGACTTCGTCCATCCACGGCAGCAAAACATGCTCAATCAGGCTGAGTACGCCGCGACCATGCGAAGCGGCAATGGGATGGATTTCGCCAAGGCCAAGGGAGTAGAAGTCCACTACCGCCTGATCCGGGTCCAGCCCGTCGGTTTTGTTCGCCACCAGGAAGGTCGGCTTTTCACGCGCGCGCAGATGTTTGGCGATCGCTTCGTCTGCGGGCATTAACCCCGCGCGAGCATCCACCATAAACAATACGACGTCAGCCTCTTCAATCGCCAGCAGCGACTGTTCCGCCATCCGGGTTTCCACGCCGTCTTCCGTACCGTCGATACCGCCGGTATCGATACAGATGAACTCGCGTCCTTCCACTTCCGCCCGGCCGTACTTACGGTCGCGGGTCAGCCCCGGAAAATCCGCAACCAGCGCATCACGGGTGCGGGTTAATCGGTTAAAAAGCGTGGATTTTCCAACGTTAGGGCGCCCGACCAGCGCGACCACAGGTACCATGTCTAATGCCTCATCAAATTCATTATTACGTCGCTTACGCGGCGTTTTTAAAAACAATAAAACGGCTCCTGAGCGACAGGAGCCGTTTAGTATACCTTACAGCCGCTGAATTTAACGCGTAATCGCGTACAGCGTACCGTCTTTTGCCTGAATCAGCAGTTTGCCTTCCGCCACAACCGGCTCGGTCAGGAAGCCTGAACCGTCTACCTTTTGCTGCGCGGCGAAACGCCCGTCATCGACGTTGATCCAGTGCATATAGCCTTCGCTATCGCCAGTAACGATATACCCATTATAGAGCGCAGGCGCCGTCAGGTTACGGTGCAGCAGATCGCTTTGCGTCCACAGGGTTACGCCGCCGTCGGTGGAGAGGGCCAGCACGCGATCGTTCTGATCGATAAGGTAGATGTGATTACCGTCAACAATGAAATCGCTCACCGAACCCAGCTCGCGTTTCCACATCACCTGGCCGCTACGCAGATCCAGCGCCGTCATATTCCCGTTGTAGGCCAGCGCGTAGACCACGCCGTTCACCACAACCGGGGTGGTGTCGACATCGCTCAGGCGATCGATCTCAGTCGGGCCGGTGGCCTGAGAGATACGCTGCTGCCAAATCATCTGACCCTGCTGCATCAGCACGGCGCTGACGCGACCGTTGTCGCCGCCAACGATGGCCGCGCCAAAAGCGGTGGCCGGGGCAGATTCGCCACGCAGGGAGAGCGACGGCATATCGAGGTTAACGGTCCACTTCACCGCGCCATCGTTTTCATTCAGCGCCTGCAGCTGGCCGTTGCTGGTATGCACCAGCACCAGTCCGTCGCTTACCACCGGACGGGAAAGCACTTCACCCGCCGCCGACGTGGTCCAGGCTTCGGTGCCGTCGCTGGTATTCAGCGCATACACTTTCGCTTTTTCGCTACCCACATAAACGTGGCCGCCTGCTACGGTTACGCCGCCGGAAAGCAACGCCGAAGAGGTGGAGAACCAGCCCGCTTTTTCCGCCAGGCTGACGGACCAGACTTCTTTGCCATCGCTGGCGTTAACGGCTTTTACCGTACCGTGGCGATCGGCAGCATAGACGACGCCATCGACCAGCGCCGGGTGCAGGTTGGAATAGAAGTCACCAATACCGTTACCCACCGACGTACTCCACGCCGTAGACGGAGTAAACTGGTTTTCAACCGTCGGCAGAGGAGACATTTTAACAACGTCTTCTTCACCGCTAAACAGCGAACAACCGCTCAGTAAGGTGACGGACAGCAGCCCAGGCAGAAGTAATTTACGCAATTGCATCGGGTCCCTCTTAGATGGACAAATTGTTGATTTTCATCTGCATCATTTCGCTCAGCGCCGGAGAGGCATTACTGCTTACGCCCTTCTCCCAGGCGGTGCGCGCACCTTGTTTATCGCCTTTGCTCAGCAAGGCTTCGCCACGCAAATCGGCAACGATCACCGCCCAGCTTTCGCCCTTGATATTATCGAGAGTTTTCAGCGCGGCATCCTGCTGTTTGAGCTGCACCTGAATGCGCGCCAGACGAAGGCTGATCATGCTTTTCAGGTTTTCATCGCTGGTCGCGGCAAGCCCTTGCTGCAACTGCGCCGATGCTTTTTCAAGTTGGTCTTTGTTCACATACTGCTGCGCCAGTTCCAGCGAAGCCAGCGCGCCGTAGGTGTTTTTGTTCTCCGCAGCGAATTTTTCCGCCGCGGCCAGCGTTTCAGGCTTATCAGCACTCAGCGCGGAAACGGCGTTTTCATACCCTTGCGAAGCGGAGCGCGCTGTTTCAACCTGATGGCTGGTCCAGTAACGCCAGCCTACCAGCGCGCCAATGCCTAAAATGACCCCAACAGCCAGCGCTTTGCCGTTTTCGGCAAAGAAGCGCTTAAGCGCGTCTACCTGGTCGTTTTCGTTCTCGTAAATTTCCACGCAGTCCTTCTCCTTAACGATAATTCACCGGGGAGATTAGCCCAGTAGTGTGCGCAAATGCGCCGCAACGCTGTCCTGCGCTACCGTGTTTTGCTCACCAGAGCGCAAATCCTTGACGACAACGTTGCCGTCGGCAATTTCCGATTCACCCAGCACCAGCGCGAGCTTAGCGCCCCACTTATCGGCACGGGCGAACTGTTTTTTGAAATTACCGCCGCCGTGGTTGGTCATAAGCTTAACGCCAGGCAACGCGTCGCGTACCTGCTCAGCCAGCTGCATCGCCGCAGGCTGTACATTTTCGCCCGACGCCACCAGGTATATATCGACAACGGATTCTGCTTTAAATTCCGGATTAACTGCCTGAACCAGCAAAACAAGTCGCTCCAGCCCCATCGCAAAGCCAACCGCCGGGGTAGCGCGCCCGCCAAGCTGCTCGACGAGGCCATCATAACGCCCGCCGGCGCAAACGGTGCCCTGGGAACCGAGGCTGCTGGTCACCCACTCAAAGACGGTGCGGTTATAGTAGTCAAGGCCGCGCACCAGACGCTGATTTACCGTGTAACCAATCCCGGCGGCGTCAAGCAGCGCGCAAAGACCGGCAAAGTGCGCTTTTGACTCGTCATCCAGATAGTCGCCCAGCGCAGGCGCATCGTTGAGCAGCGCCTGCACCTCAGGGTTTTTCGAATCCAGAACGCGCAGCGGATTGCTGTACATACGACGCTTGCAGTCTTCATCAAGCTTATCGACGTGCTGCTCCAGGAAAGCGACCAGCGCCTCGCGGTATTGTGCGCGGGCGTCCAGCGAGCCGATGGAGTTCAGTTCAAGCGTGACATGATCAAAGATGCCCAGCGCGCGCCACCAGCGGGCGGTGAGCATAATCAGCTCGGCGTCGATATCCGGCCCCTGCAGGCCAAACACTTCGACACCCAGCTGATGGAACTGACGGTAACGCCCTTTTTGCGGACGCTCGTGACGGAACATGGGCCCCACATACCACAAGCGCTGTTCCTGATTGTACAGAAGACCATGCTCAATGCCGGCGCGTACGCAGCCCGCAGTCCCTTCCGGACGCAATGTCAGGCTGTCGCCGTTGCGGTCCTCGAAGGTATACATCTCTTTTTCAACCACGTCGGTCACTTCGCCGATCGCGCGTTTGAATAACGGGGTCTGCTCTACAATCGGCAAACGGATTTCACTGTAACCGTAGCTGCCGAGCACCTGCTTTAAGCTGCCTTCAATGCGCTGCCAGATGGCGGTTTCGCCAGGCAGATAATCGTTCATGCCGCGAATGGCTTGAATATTCTTTGCCACGTTTATTCTCTTTTTAAATACAAAAAATGAACCCTCAGGGCTGCGCGCCTTGCGGGTTCATCATACACGGGAAGCCAGCCGCTTCCCATCTCGTTATTTTTCTACCTGATTCACGCTGATACGCCTGGCTTCATCCAGCATGGAGGCCTTCGCGCGGATGCGCGCTTCCAACTGGGCGATCATATCGCTGTTGTCCAGCCTGTCCCTGCGCACGCCGTCTTCATACAGGCCGCTTTTCTTGTTGCCGCCGGTTACGCCGAGAGTGGAGACCAGCGCTTCCCCTGGGCCGTTGACCACGCAGCCGATAATCGACACGTCCATCGGGGTGATGATGTCTTCAAGACGCTGCTCCAGCGCGTTCACCGTACCGATAACGTCAAACTCCTGACGCGAACAGGTCGGGCAGGCGATGAAGTTGATCCCGCGCGCACGGATGCGCAGCGATTTCAGGATATCGAAACCGACTTTGATCTCTTCAACCGGATCCGCTGCCAGCGATACGCGTAGCGTGTCGCCAATGCCTTCCGAGAGCAGCAGGCCCAGGCCTATCGCGGATTTCACCGCCCCGCTGCGCGCGCCGCCCGCCTCGGTGATCCCCAGATGCAGCGGCTGATCGATCTGTTTGGCCAGCAGGCGATAAGATTCAACCGCCAGGAAAACATCTGACGCTTTCACGCTCACTTTAAATTGATCGAAGTTAAGGCGATCGAGATGATCGACATGGCGCATCGCTGACTCAAGCAGCGCCTGCGGCGTCGGCTCGCCATATTTTTCCTGGAGATCTTTTTCCAGCGATCCGGCGTTAACGCCGATGCGGATAGGAATGTTTTTATCGCGGGCGCAGTCGACAACAGTACGAATACGCTCCTCATTGCCGATGTTGCCCGGATTGATACGCAGGCAGTCCACGCCGTATTCCGCCACTTTCAGCGCGATACGGTAGTCAAAGTGGATATCCGCCACCAGCGGGACATTGACCTGCTGTTTGATAAGTTTGAATGCTTCTGCCGCGTCCATCGTCGGAACGGAGACGCGCACGATATCGGCGCCGACACGCTCAAGTGCTTTAATCTGGCTAACCGTCGCTTCCACGTCAGTGGTGCGGGTGTTTGTCATTGACTGCACGGCGATAGGAGCCCCATCGCCAATCGGCACATTACCAACGTAAATCCGTTTCGATTTCCGACGTTGAATCGGAGCCTGGTTATGCATGAAAAATCTCCCGCGTTGCCCGTCTGTTACTGTGCTGCTGATTGTTCGGCATTGAGGGTCAGGCGCGCAACCTGGTTAGTTCTGATAAAACGGCTCAGATCGACAGGTTTGCCCTGATATTGAATCTGTACCGCGGAAGGCGCGCCGATTTTCAGTTTATAAGGTGCCTGACCGGTTAAATTCAGGGTAGCGTCTTTACGCTGTAAGCCGCTGAATAATTTTTTGCCGGTTGCGTCACTCACTTCCAGCCAGCAATCAGCAGTAAAATTCATGACCAGCGCATGGGTATCCGCGCTGGCCGCGACGCCCGCCTGATCGACAGGCAGCTGGCTGTTATTAGCCGCAGGGGCCGTGTCGACCTGCGCCTGGGAAGGCGACACAACCGCGTTCGTGTTCGCGTTTGCGGTGGCGGCAGGGGTCTGGTTCTGGGGCTGGGCGGAGGTGGCTGGCGGCGCGGTTTCTACCGGTGTGGAGGCGGTATCCGGCTCTTGCTCCGGGGTGGGCTCCGTATTTAACGGAACGCTCTGCCCTTCGCTCACGCCGTTGGCGTTCAGCTCCGCAGAAGACTGATCGGCCATAGTGGTGATCTCTTCCTGCTGCGCCTTATGGTTTTGCCACCACCATGCGCCAGTCAGGCCGACCACCACAAACAGCACCAGCCAGGTAAAGCTCATCAGCCAGCCATCGCGTTTCTTACGGCGTTTGCCTAAGGAGAAGGTCTGCATCGGCGCGACTTTTGCCGCACGCACAGGCGCCTGCTTTTCAATCATCGGCAGCAGCTCTTCTTCCGGAATATGCACCAGGCGCGCATAAGAGCGGATGTAACCGCGCAGAAAAGTTGAAGCCAGTTCGGCAGGAGCCTTGTCTTCTTCGATATCGCGTACCGTGGAAACTTTAAGGCAGAGACGCTCCGCTACCGCCTGCTGGCTGAGTCCAAGTTGTTCACGGGCGTTGCGCAGACGAACGCCGGTGGTTTGTGCTTCGTTTTGATCGAGAGTGGCTTCAGTATTCATTAGCTACAACTGCTGGTACGTGAAATTTAAGGTTCAGGCGCGCAGTAAGCAATGCCCGGGCGCGCCGCGAAAAATCAGGGTCGATTAGGACCAGACCTACAGTATAAGACTGTCAGGTCAGTCATAACAGAACAGCTTTACCTTCTTTTGCTAAGCCGTTGTTCCAGCTTTACATACTGCCCTAAACACCGGTTAAACGCACAGGAATTATGAGTCACGTACGGATAGTCAGGCGATTAAAACAGCATATTTATGCGCCACGGAAGCCGGAGCCGCCGCGGCGTTTAACGCTTAAACCGCTTTCACCGTAATCGGCTCGCCCTGCATACGTTTACGCAGGGTACGCTTCGTACGGTCAATCACCTCGCCCGCCAGCTGTCCGCAGGCGGCATCGATATCATCACCGCGCGTTTTACGCACGATGGTGGTAAAACCATACTCCATTAACACCTTGGAGAAACGGTCGATACGGCTATTGGAGCTACGGCCATACGGCGCGCCGGGGAACGGGTTCCACGGGATCAGGTTAATCTTGCACGGCGTATCTTTCAGCAGCTCCGCCAGCTGGTGGGCGTGCTCGGTGCCGTCGTTGACATGATCGAGCATAACGTACTCAATGGTCACGCGCCCCTGGTTGGCGTTGGATTTCTCCAGATAGCGGCGCACGGCGGCAAGGAACGTCTCGATATTGTACTTTTTATTGATCGGCACGATTTCGTCACGAATTTCGTCGTTCGGCGCGTGCAGGGAGATAGCCAGCGCAACGTCGATCATATCGCCAAGCTTATCCAGCGCGGGAACCACGCCGGAGGTCGAGAGCGTTACGCGGCGTTTCGAGAGGCCGAAGCCGAAATCGTCCAGCATGATCTCCATTGCCGGTACGACATTGGTCAGGTTGAGCAGCGGCTCGCCCATGCCCATCATCACCACGTTGGTGATGGGGCGCTGGCCGGTCACTTTCGCCGCGCCGATAATTTTCGCCGCGCGCCACACCTGGCCGATAATTTCTGACACTTTCAGGTTGCGGTTGAAGCCCTGCTGCGCCGTTGAGCAGAATTTACACTCCAGCGCACAGCCCACCTGGGAAGAGACGCACAGCGTGGCGCGATCGTCTTCGGGAATATAGACCGTTTCCACGCGCTGATCGCCCACGGCAATCGCCCACTTGATGGTACCGTCAGAGGAGCGTTGCTCTTCTACCACTTCCGGCGCGCGAATTTCGGCGACCTCTTTAAGCTTGTTGCGCAGCACTTTGTTGATGTCGGTCATCTCATCAAAGTTGTCGCAGCAGTAGTGGTACATCCACTTCATCACCTGGTCGGCGCGGAAGGGTTTTTCGCCTAAGTTTTTGAAAAACTCGCGCATCTGCTGACGATTCAAATCCAGCAGGTTAATCTTTGCATCTTTATTGGGAACCGTCGGTGCGACGTTCTCAGGCGTGACAATCTGTTCAGACATAGTTGTATTCCGGCCTCGTTATTACACGTTATGGCCCCTGGAGGGTTGAAAAAAGAAACGCCCCCGGGGAAAACCCGTGGGGCGCTGCATTGTACAAATTCTGCTGTGCAGATGCCACGATTGCGCACGACATTAACGAAATAAAGTGTAAACACTCGTCTCCGGCTTATTTAGTCTCACAGCAGCAGCGTATTAACGGGTGCGCGGGCACACTTCGCCTTCGCCAAAGAAGTAGGCGATTTCGCGCTGAGCGGACTCAACGGAGTCAGAACCGTGGGTGCCGTTCTCGGTGAAGCTGTCGGCATAGTCGGCGCGCAGCGTACCCGCCAGCGCGTTAGCCGGGTTGGTAGCGCCCAGCAGGTCGCGGTGGCGCTGCACGGCGTTTTCGCTTTCCAGCACGGAAACAACGATCGGGCCAGAGGTCATAAATTCCACCAGGCCGTCGAAGAACGGTTTGCCTTCGTGCTCAGCGTAAAAACCGCGCGCCTGCTCAACGGAGAGATGCAGCATTTTGGTACCGACAATTTTAAAGCCCGCTGCTTCAAAACGCATGAAGATGTTACCAATAACGTTTTTTGCCACCGCGTTTGGTTTAATGATGGAAAAAGTACGTTCAATAGCCATGTTAACCCCTGTAAGTTGTTCTGTTGTCGTACATACATGCGTATGACCTGGCGCGGATTATAAAGAGCATCGTCCCGGTTGCCTATGGATAAAGGTAACATTTTTTTAAAATAAGACGAGTTTCAGCAACACTTCCCGCCAACGCCGCGATCGTCTCCTTTATTGCACCGTAAACTCAACGGTAGCCGTCTGTCCCGCGTCATCCATAACCAGTAACTGATACGGCCCGGCCTTGTCGAAACGCAGGCTGATATGCTGCGCGGTGTACTCCAGCGGCTCGCCGTTAAGAAACCACCAGCGCCTGCCCGTTCCGCCTGCTGCCTGTAGCGGTAATATCGCCTGCGAGGCGCCCGGCAGACGCTTGATAACCGCACCGTCGCGTACCCCCGACAGCAGCAGCGGCGGCGGCGCGTTGTCCGCCTGCGGCGGGCAGTCCTTCGCGGCTGCGGGCAGGCGCGCCAGGCGACGCTCCTCCGGGGGCAGCCAGGGCTCCAGCGGCAGCGGCCAGACAATCATGGTTTGTGCTCTGGCGTACGGGCACTCCGGCGACACCCGCTCCCCTTGCGGATTCAGCCAGACAGGGAAACGGATACCGCGTGCCCCCTCCTGATCCGCCATCAGCAGGGTCGGCGGCTGACTCTCGTCCAGCAGCCAGGTCGCAAGACGGCGACGGCAGTTGCTGTCCCCCGCGGGCAGGCTCTGACCGCCGGGCCAGCAGATCACCGCCCTGCTGACCGACGCAGGGCGCGGGTCCTGCGGCAGGCGGCCTTCCGCAAGCGTCGAGCGGGGTTGCAGCAGGTTATTCACCTGATTCAGAACCGGCACCGCGCTGGCAAAGCCAAACTGCCCCGCCACCGGCGTCCCGTCCGGCCTGCCGGTCCAGACGCCGATAATGTAGCGCGCGCTAACGCCAATCGCCCACGCGTCGCGGTAGCCGTAGCTGGTGCCGGTTTTCCAGGCCAGCGGCACCACCTGCGGCAGGGCGCTGTCCGGCAGCGGCTGAGCCTGCCCTGCCATAATGCGGCGAATGATCCACGCCGCGCCAGGGGACATCAGCCGCCGTTCAAGCAGCGGGTCCGCTGGCTGAAAGCGCAGCCGCCCTGCCTTGCCCTGTCGCGCGAAGGCGCTATAGGCGGCGGTAATATCCGCCAGCCGTCCCCCTGCCCCGCCAAGAATCAGCGACAGGTTTGGCTCGGCCCCTTCCGGCAGCCGCAGCGGCAGGCCCACGTTACGCAGCGTGGCGGCAAATTTTTTCGGGCCGTAGGCTTCCAGCACCTGCACCGCCGGTAAGTTCAGCGAGCGCACCAGCGCTTCGCTCATGCTCACCGGGCCATGAAAGCCGCTGTCGAAATTACCGGGACGGTAGTCGCCGGTGCGCCGTGGCACATCCTGTAACAGCGAAGCCGGATGAATCAGCCCTTCATCCAGCGCCAGGCCATAAATAAAGGGTTTAAGCACCGAGCCGGGGGAGCGAACCGCATTGACCATATCCACATGACCGAAGCGGCTGTTGTCATTGATATCCACCGAACCTACCCAGCCGCGCACCTTCATAGTGGTGTGGTCAACGACCACAATCGCCAGCGAGCTACGCTGCGGTAGCCGGGTTTTCAGCCCCTGCGCCAGCTCTTCCAGCTGCCGTTGCAGGCTGGCATCCAGCGTAGTGACAATTTTCAGGGAGCGGTCTTTGCCGAGCATATAGCGTGAAAACAGCGGCGCAAGCTGCGGCATCTGCCGGGGAGCCAGCCAGACCGGCTCCTGACGGGATTCCTCAACCTGCTGTTTGCTCCACACCTTCTGCGCTACCATCCGGTCCAGTACTTTGTCCCGCGCCGCCTGCGCGCGCTGCGACCAGCGGTCCGGGCGCAGACGGCTGGGCGCCTGGGGCAGCACGGCCAGCAGCGCCGCTTCGGCATAGCTCAACTGCGCGGGGGATTTTCCCAGGTAGACCCAGCTTGCCGCCCCTACGCCCTGTAGCGTGCCGCCAAAGGGAGCGCGGTTCAGGTAGAGGGTGAGGATTTCGCGCTTGGAGAGATGCCACTCCAGCTGCAAGGCGCGCCAGAGCTGGCGCAGTTTGCCGCCAAAGGTGCGCGGGTGCGGGTCAAGCAGGCGCGCCACCTGCATGGTCAGGGTGCTGCCGCCGGAGATAACCCGGCCTGAACGCAGATCCTGCCACGCCGCCCGCGCCACGGAAAAGGGGTTAACGCCAGGATGCTTCCAGAACCAGCGATCTTCGTATTCGATAAGCGCCTGCAGATAACGGGGAGAGACCTCCTCAATCGTCACCGGGTAGCGCCAGATCCCTTCTGCGTCGGCAAAACGCCACAGCGGCGTACCGTCCTCGGCCACCACCACCCGCGCGGGCGCTGCCTCTTTCAGCGGCAGCGGCCAGATCTTATCGGCAAGAAACAGACACAGCAGAAGTAAGAGAGGCGCCCCCGCCCAGAACCAGCGGGAGCGCGGCAGATACCGCTTTTTCATATTACGGACGGACAATCAGCGGGCCGCTGGCGGCCCCGGTCGCCCGCCATTGCGGTACGTACATCGACTCGACCTGCGGCATCGGCAGCTGATAGGTTCCCGGCGTGACCGCTCGCGCAAGGTAGACCAGCGTAACCGGCTGCCCCTCGTTAACCGCCACGGCGGCAACAAAACGGTCGTCACGGAACTCCATATGCTGGATGTCCGCCTGCTGCATCCGGTTGAGTAAATCCTGAATCTCGCTGCCGCTGTCGGTCAGGCTGGCGCTGCTGCTGGCGAGGTTCTGATTCTCCAGCTCCAGGCCTGCGGGCAGCAGGTCAACCACCAGCGCATCCGGTACGTTCTGGCTGGCGGTGACGTCGAGCCATACCAGTACCAGTTCGCCGCTTTTCAGCGAGGAGATCGATTTGCTCTGTCCATCGGTGCCAATAAAGTGACGCTCGATGTTAAGCACGTTGCTCGACGGCGATGGGGTATATTCCGGGTAGCCGGTGCTGTCGAGACGCAGCCACATCGGGCTGTCGCCGGTGTTGGTCACCGTTAGCCCCGCCAGCTGGTCCGCGTTCAGTTCGCGGGTGAGCTGTTTGTCCCCTTTCAGCCCCTCGTCAGAGAACGACGTCTGCGCCTGCCAGTTGCCCGGCAGATTTTGTAGCGGACGACCGGCAAGGAACAGCGCGTTGCTCTCCTGCGTGGACAGCCAGCGCTGGCCGTAAGCCTGCCCGGAAAGGGTGGTCAGCAGTTTGTTCTGCTCATCCGGCAGCAGATTGTTCTCCTCCAGCAGGGCGAGCATCAGGGCGTTATCGCGCAGCGGGCTGCCGTAATCGGCAAACCAGAGCGTATCCTTCGCGCGGGAAGTGTTCAGGGCCAGGGTCAGCGCCTGTTCGCTGCGCGGCGCGTCGCCCATCAGCTTAAGCGCCACGCCCAACTGCATCAGCGGCAGCCCCGACTTCGCCTGATCGTGACGCTGCCAGATCTCGCGCAGCGCCCCCAGCGGCGCTTTTTGCTGACGTGCCAGCACCAGCGCCGCATAGCTCTGCGCGGAGAATTTGGTCGCCTGGACGTTATCGCTGTAGCGCACCGCCATCACCGACGGATCCTGCAGGTAGCGCAGCAGACGGCTGTTGGCGTTATTGAGTGCCTCAGCCGGTACGCTGTAGCCCTGCTCGGACGCCCGCACCAGGAAGTCGGTCACATACGCGGTCAGCCAGTATTCTTCCGGACCGTTTTTATCCCACAGGGCGAAACCGCCGTCGTCGCGCTGCATCTGCAGCAGACGGGAGATCCCCACATCCACCGCCGCCCGGCGCTGCTCGTCGCTGTCGCCTTTGATGCCCATCGCTTTAAGCTGCGCCGCGCTGGTGTAGAGCGACGGGAACAGCCCGCTCGCCGTCTGCTCCAGGCAGCCGTACGGGTACGCTTTCAGCTCTTTTATATAGCGAGCGATATTGAGCGAAGGCCGCCCGCTCAGCAGAAGCTGCCCCTGCAGCGCGACAGGGGAGATACGCTGCGTATGTTCCACCGGGGCGTTCCAGCTTTCATGCGGATAGAGCATGACGTCGCTGCTGATGGTCTGCGCCGGGTAAGCCGGGCGCACGCCTATTTTCCAGCTTTTGCTTTGCGCGGCGAAGGTTTCGCCCGGCAGCGTCAGGCCGTTGATGGTGGCGGTCACTTCCCCGTCGCCGTAGCCATCCAGCCCGCGTACCGGCAGGAACAGCGTGGTGCGCGCGCCAGGGGCGATATTCAGCGGCTTCGGCTGTTCGCTCTCCAGCGCCAGCAGGCCGCTGGTCGTGATGTTTACCGTCAGCGCCTGCGGCTTGTCGGTCAGGTTAGTGATATCCATCGTCAGACGGCTGGTGTCGCCGCCGGCCAGGAAGCGCGGGCTGTTCAGCTCCGCAATCACCGGCGCGGCCACCACCACTTTGCTTTCGCTGCTGCCGAAATCTTCTGCCGTCCAGGCCTGCGCCATAACGCGCAGTTCGCCGTTGAAGTCGCCAATCGGCAGGGTGACAGTGCCTTCGCCGTTTTCATCAAGGGTTACCGGCTGCGCCTGCTGGGCGATAATGGTGACGTGATTAACCGGCGGCTTGCCGCCGCGGTTCAGCTCATCGCCGTCGCCGCCGAAACGCAGGGCGGCAAGGCGGCCCTGACCTTCAATCACCTGGCCGTAGATATCATAAATATCCGCCCCGTAACGTTTCTGGCCAAAGAAGGCCTCCCACGGGTCGGGGGTGACGTAATCGGTAATATTCAGCACGCCGCTGTCCACCGCCGAAAGCAGCACATTCACCTGTTTCGGCGCGGCGCCCTCTTTCAGGCTGGCTTTAACGTTGACCGTAAGCGGCTGGTTGGGGCGCATTTTTTGCGGCGTTTCCAGGGTTACCGCCAGGCGGCGATTTTCATCCCCCATCGGCAGATGGAGTAAACCCACTGCCCGTTTCGGCGTCGCGGATTTTGATTTATCGCCGGGACGCACCACCAGCGTGCTCAGGTAGAGATCGTGACGACGCCATTTCTGGTCCACCGGAATAGAAAGATCCAGCCCGGTCGCCGGGACGTCGATCTCCTGCCACCACAGCGGCCCTTCGCTGGACTCGATCATCGCGTAGCCTTTCCCGGCGGCAGGGGCGGTGATATGCAGTTTGATGGTGTCCCCTGGCTGGTAAGCGGGTTTATCCAGCTTCATAGTGACGCGGTCCGGGCGCGCTGCCCCCGTGCCGTCGCTGTTATCCTGCCAGCTGTAGCCTGCCCAGAAACGCACGCTACTGACGCTCTCATCCGGCGCTTTCACCTCCAGACGGTAAGAGCCCCACTCTACCGGCACGGTAATTTTGCCGGTTTCATCCGCTGCGAGATCGAGCGTCTGCTCGCTCTCCACCAGATCTTTTTGATCGAACTGCGACTGCCAGCCTTCGTTTTCCGACCAGTTCCAGTAGTAGTCACGACGCTCGCGGATAAGCCGTACTTTCAGGCCGGAGACCGCCTTTTTTACCCCTTGCGGGTCGGCATACACAATATCGAACCCGGCGTTGCCGTTTTCATCAACAATGGGCTGGTTGACGGTGGTATCGGTGCGGTAATCGTAAACCGCTTTAGCGGCGAACTGCGGGCGAATCCCCGGCAGCGCCTGCGCAGGCCAGATAGCCTGTTCCGCGCGGCGGGTTACCGGGCGACCGCCCGACTCAAGCAGGCTCGCCTGCAAAATGACCTGTAAAGGAGAATGGGTCTCTTTCCACTGGGTTGGCACTACCACCTGACCGTGGCCCTGCTCATCCAGCGTCAGGTGCACTTCATCCAGCGTGCGGGTCAACGACTCATCGGCGATATCGCCAAACTGGAAGCCCGGCAGGGCTTTCACCGCCTCGCGCAGCGGCCGCAGAAAGAGCTGGCCCTGCAGGCTGTTGCCATTGGCCGGCGCGCCGTACAGGTAATAACCCACGACGTTGAAATCCACATCGTCAGCGGCGGCAAGCGGAGCCTGCGGCGCGTTCAGATTGAGCGCCATCCGCTCCGGCATAAAATCCTCGACATGGAATGACCAGTTACGTAACTGGTTGTCGCCGGTGTTGGCGCGAACGGTCCAGGTGCCGGTTTGCGCGCTGGCGTCCAGCGTCCACGTAAAGTTATAAAGGCCATTGACCGGCTGGCTAACCACGGTGCGCACCACCTGGCCGTCGGGCTTGACCACCTCCAGCTTAACCGGCTGGTCGGCCAGCGGCTTGCCGTCACTGTCGCGCAGCAGCCCGTTGAGGATCACGGTTTCGCCGGGGCGATAGAGATCGCGCGGGCCAAACATAAAGAACTGCTTGCTGTAACCCGGCGCGCCCGCGATGTTAAATTCCGCCAGGTCGAGCGCAGGCAGTTGCAGATCGAGGAGCGTTGTCTCCCCCTCTTTGCGCGCCAGCACCAGCGCCGCCTCTTTATCGGTGGTCAGGGTCGCATGGCCCTGCGCATCGCTGGTCGCCTGAGCCAGGGTCTGCCCTTTATCATTGAGCAGCACCACCTCGACGCCCGCCTGCGCGCCGCCGTTTTCCAGACTCTGGGTGAACACATCCAGCCGGTTATGATAACGGTGAGCGGAAAGGCCAATATTGCTCAGGGTAAAGAGCGTGGCGGCATTGCTGTAGTTGTACTGCCCGGCCTGGTTCATGACCGCGACATAGACACCGGCCTGCTGCAGCGGTTTGATCTCGCTTAACGGTAGCAGCAGTTTTTCCCGGGTGTTTTTGGCAGGGTTAAGGTCGAAGCGGCCGGTATAGACCAGGTCCACCATTTTGAGCAGGTTTTCCGACTCCCAGTTGGTCAGGGAGTTACGGTACTCCCACTGGCTGACGAACGCGGCGAGGGATTCCGGCTTCACGCGATAAAAGTTGACGTCAACGTTATTGACGTTAAGCGCCATCACCGGCAGCCCTTCCACCACTTTGCCCGGCAGCAGCGATCCGCGGCTGGCGAAACCCACCGTCGGCTGAATGTCGCGGGTCTTGATGGTTTTTTCGTAATCGATGCCAAAGGTGGCTTTATTGAGCGCTACCAGCCCGCGTTCGATGGAAACCAGCAGTTCGCGGTTAGGCTCGACGTGGCGCAGCGTCAGCTCTTTGAGATTGGAAGAGAGCTCCCATGCACCATCAATTTTGCCGTTCTTCTTATCAACCACGTGTACCGTGGAGGCGAAGTCCTGGCCTGGGTCCAGCGGGACGGAAAAGGTCAGCACCAGCGCGGCGGCGCCGTCGCGCTGGACTTCGGAGGCGTCCACCAGCGTCAGAGGCTTCCCTTCGCTGCTTGCCGCCAGCTGTTTGAGTTTTTCGCCGTCGGGCTTCGCCGCAGGCGTACTTTGCGGCGTTGCCGAAGCGGCTGATGACCCCTGCGCGTCTTGCGCTTTATCGCTGTTGTCACAGCCTGCCAATACCAACGAACTTAACAGGGCGATTGCTATCGCCGTAGAACGTAACGGTTTCATCCTTTATCCCTGGCCTGTGAAGCCTGTTTTGTCAGTGAACGTAAGTATTATGCGCGACTTTGTCCGATTCATACAGCCTGTCAAAATCTGGAAAGCATCTCGCACATTTCCTGAATAGTCATCGCAGATGTTATAGCGATCACAGGGCGTAACGTAACATGTAACCTTTTGAGTCATTTGTTTTTAAAACAATAAGATAGCTGGATACATTACGCGAGCGCCTGCTAACGTTAATCATCTTCGCATCGCTATGCGCGGTTCATACAAGAGAGAACGTTATGAGCAGAGCCGTTAACGCCCTACAAAATTTCGGTAAGTCCCTCTTTGGCCCGGTGCTGATTTTGCCCATCGTCGGCCTGTTTATCGCTTTTGGTAATATTCTTGGCAACGGTAACCTGGCGGAATACCTGCCCTTTCTTGGCCATCCGCTGATTCAGAATACCGGGCAGCTGATTGCCAAATCCGCCGTCTCCGTGCTGGCGAATCTGGCGCTGGTGTTTGCCGTCGGCATTCCGGTGGGGCTGGCTTCGCGCGATAAAGGCTACGCCGCGCTGATTGGCCTGGTCACCTTTATCGTCTTCATTAACGCCATGAACGTTACCATGCAGTTGCAGGGCGAACTGGCGACGGCGGATCAGATGAAAGCCGCCGGACAGAGCATGGTGCTTGGCGTTCAGGTGCTGGAGATGGGGGTTTTTGCTGGCATCCTGACCGGCGCGCTCTCCGGGTATGTTTACAACAAATATTCCGGCGTGCAGTTCTCCGGCGCGATGGCCATCTACTCCGGCCACTGCTTTGTGGCGATCATTATGCTGCCGGTATCCATGGTGCTGGGCGTGGTGATGAGCGAGCTGTGGCCTTTCGCCCAGCACGGCATCAGCACGCTGGCGCTGGCAATCAAAGGCGCCGGGCCGTTCGGCGTGGCGATTTACGGTTTCCTTGAGCGCATTCTGGTGCCCACCGGACTGCACCACCTGGTCTATACCCCGTTTTTGTATACCGAGCTGGGCGGCACCCAGGAAGTGTGCGGATCCATGTATCAGGGGGCGCGCAATATCTATTTCGCCGAGATGGCCTGCCCGGATGTGAAGCAGCTCAGCAGCACCGTGGTGTGGGACGCCCGCGGCATCAGTAAGATGTACGGGCTGCCCGCCGCCGCGCTGGCAATGTACCTCACCGCTAAGCCTGAGCGTAAAGCGGCCGCCAAAGCGATTCTGATCCCGGCGGCGCTGACCTCGATTCTGGTGGGCGTGACCGAACCTATCGAGTTCTCTTTCCTGTTTGTCGCCCCGCTGCTGTTTGTGGTGCACGCGGTGCTGACCGGCATCGGCATGATGCTCTTTTATCTGCTGGATGTGCACGCTATCGGCGCGAACGGGATTATTGACTTCATTCTTTATAACCTGCCGCTCGGCACGGAGAAGTCCAACTGGCCCATGTACATCGTGGTCGGACTGATTATGTTCGCGCTCTATTTCGTCATCTTCCGTTTCCTGATTCTGCGTTTCGACATGAAGACGCCGGGCCGCGAAGAGAATGACGAAGAGACGCGCCTCTACAGCAAGCAGGATTATCAGGCGAAAGGCAATAACGACGGGCTTGGCGAGGCGATTATCGCCGGGCTGGGCGGGCGTGAAAATATTGACGTCGTCGATAACTGCTACACCCGCCTGCGGGTCACGGTGAAAGATGTCGCCATTATCGACGAGCCGCGACTGAAAGCCACGGGCGCAAAAGCGGTAATTAAACAAGGCAATAACGTTCAGGTGGTCTACGGGCTGCATGTAAAAAAAATGCGAGAAGCCGTTGAGCTGTTTCTCTAAAGGAGACTAATGATGTTGAAACCCCCGTTTATTCTCTCTATCGCCGGCGGCGGCAGCACCTATACGCCAGGTATCGTGAAAAGCCTGATGGTGCGCCTCGACGATTTCCCGCTGGCGGAAATTCGCCTTTACGATATTGACGAAGCCCGGCAGAACACCATTGCGCCGGTGGTGGAAAAGGTGATCCGCGACCACAGCGACACCATTAAATTTACCGTCACCAGCGACCCGGAAACGGCGTTTCGCGGCGCGCACTTTGTCTTTGCCCAGATGCGCGTTGGCCAATACAAAATGCGTGAGCAGGATGAAAAGATCCCGCTGCGTCACGGCGTCGTTGGCCAGGAGACCTGTGGCCCTGGCGGGCTGGCTTACGGCCTGCGCACCATACTGCCGATGGTAGAGCTTATCGATCTGGTGGAGCGCTACGCCGACCCGAAAGCCTGGATCGTGAACTATTCGAACCCGGCAGCCATTGTCGCCGAAGGGGTACGCCGCCTGCGCCCGACAGCGCGCGTGCTGAATATCTGCGATATGCCGGTGGCGGCAATGCGCAACATGGGCGCGGTACTGGGCGTCGATCGCCATAAGCTAGTGGTGGACTATTTCGGCCTTAACCATTTTGGCTGGTTTACCCGCGTGCTGGTGGACGGAGAAGATAAACTGCCGGAACTGCGCGAGCACATCGCCCGCTTTGGCCTGCTGACGGAGGACGCGGCGCAGACGGACCCTCAGCACTCCGACCCCTCGTGGGTAAAAACCTGGCGCAATATCAAACCGGTGATGGACCATTTCCCGGAGTATCTGCCTAACCCTTATTTGCAGTACTACCTGATGCCCAACGACATTGTCGAGCACCAGGATCCGAACTATACCCGCGCCAATGAGGTAATGAACGGGCGCGAGAAAAAACTGTTCGCCGCCGCAGATGAGTACAAACGCACCGGTATTCTGCCGGACGCGTTCCACGTCGGCGTGCACGGCGCGTTTATTGTCGATGTCGCCTGCTCGCTGGCGTTCGACCTGCGTCAGCGCCATCTGGTGATTGTGGAGAACAAAGGCGCGATTGCCAACCTTCCCTACGATGCGATGGTAGAAGTGCCCGCTTACATTACTTCCGCCGGGCCGGAACCGGTGCGCATGGGGGCGGTGCCGCTCTTTTACCAGACGCTGCTGATGCAGCAGCTGGCTTCGGAGCAGCTGCTGGTCGAGGCGACGATTGAGGGCAGCTATGAAAAAGCGCTGCAGGCGTTCACCCTCAATCGCACCGTACCGACGATGCAGCATGCGAAGGCGATTCTGGACGATATGATCGAGGCTAACCGCGACTACTGGCCACAGCTGCAAAAGGCGTGGGAAAACGGCAAAGCGATAGAAAAATAACGAGGTGAGTCGCGCCTTTTGCGATGGTTGCTTGTGGTGTCAGCAAAAAACGTCAACAATTCAAGTTATTGTTGATGACCGGAGGCACCCATGTCCACCTCATATTTTGTGTCAGCCGACTGGCTGATTGAACATAGCGACGATCCTGAAATTCAGGTTATTGACGCCCGTATGGCGCCGGCAGGCCAGGAAGGCGCGCGCGATATGGCCGCAGAATACCGCGCCGGGCACATCCCTGGCGCGGTTTTTTTCGATATCGAAACGCTCTCTGACCATTCCACATCGCTACCGCATATGCTGCCGCGCCCGGAAGCCTTTGCCGTAGCGATGCGCGAGCTGGGCATCAGCCAGGATAAACATCTGGTGGTCTATGACGAAGGCAACCTCTTTTCCGCGCCGCGGGCCTGGTGGATGCTGCGCCATTTTGGCGTGGAAAATGTCTCCATCCTGGCAGGCGGCCTGGCGGGCTGGCAGCGCGACGAGCTGCCATTACAGGAAGGCGACGTCACGTTGCCGCAGTCTGATTTTGAAGCCAAAAGCACGGCTGAGGTTAAACGGCTGACCGATGTGCTGCTGGTCAGCCATGAAGGGGGCGCCCAACTGGTGGATGCCCGCCCTGCCCCACGCTTTAACGCTGAGGTCGACGAACCGCGTAAAGAGCTTAAGCGCGGCCATATTCCCGGCGCGCTGAACGTGCCGTGGGGAGACCTGGTCGTCGAAGGCGAACTGAAAACCACTGACGAACTGGCCGCGATTTTCCACCGCCAGGGGGTCAGTCTCAACAAGCCCATTATTGCCAGCTGCGGCTCCGGCGTGACCGCCTGCGTGGTTATCCTGGCGCTTACCACCCTCGGCGCGCAAAATGTGGCGCTGTATGACGGCTCCTGGAGTGAATGGGGCGCGCGCGACGACCTGCCGATTGAACCCGCCTGATGGACAACCGCCTGGCCCCCCTGCTGACGCGGGGGGCATCGCTAACGCGCGCGGAGTACCGGGTGCTCGCGCATCTGACCGGGCATCCGCTGCTGGTGGGCAAGATCCGGGTGCGCGAGCTGGCGGCGGCAACGTTTGTCTCGACCGCCACCATCATGCGTCTTTGCCAAAAGCTGGGCTTTAGCGGCTACAGCGAGTTTATCTGGCACTGTAAACAGCTGCTGGCGGATACGCCGCACATTGCCGGGCAGGCCGTCGGGGGCGATAAAACGCTCCCGGCCCTTTTTCAGCAGTTTATGGCTAACTACCAGCAGACCTTCCAGTGGGTCACCGAGGAGAAGCGGCGGCAGTTTGTCGCGCTGCTACGGGAAAAAGAGAGTTTTTTTCTCTACGGCGCCGGGTTTTCCTATCTCTTTGCCGAGTACCTGACCAAAAAATTACAGGTGCTGGGCAAAACGGCGTTCATCTCCGGGCCGGGGGATAGCCGCAATATTTTTCTTAGCAACGCGGCGCGCTATCAGGTATTTGTCGCGGTCTCGCGCAGCGGCGAGACTGAACAGGTGCTGGATAAAGCCCGGATTGCACAAAACGTGGGGATGACCGTTATCGCCTTTACCCGCGCCTCTGCCAATACCTTAGCCAGCATGGCGGATCTGCATTTCGCGCTGTATGACGAAGCGGTGCATTTTGCCGCCGAAGCCGCAGGCGTGACCTCGTTCGAGTCGAATCTGGTGCTGTTAATGGATTTACTGCTGCTGGAAGCGACGGGCTAAGCCCGTCGTATTCAGATAATGCGGTTGGTTTTCAGGTCGCGCAGGAAACTGCCCCAGCGGCGTTCATAGAATGGCGTGATATGCGCAGTCATAAAGTGGCTAATGCCCGGCTCGCCTTTCACCACCTGGCAGATATCCACCGGTTCGTCGCCGGGTAAAGTATCCATCGCCACGCTGCCCGCCGCCTGGATAACCTCTTCGATATCGCCCTCCGCTTCAATACCAATCAGCAGATTCGCCTGAGCGTCGCTCTGCTCTTTGATGCTGCACAGCCAGGCGCATTTGACGTGATTAAAGGTAGAAAAGAGTTTGGTCAGCGAATCCACCATCTGCGCGGGCGGTTCGGCGACCTCCGAGAGCAGCAGCGACATCTCCCCTTCCAGCACCTCCTGCTGGCTTAACGGGCTGTCCGCCTTACCTACCAGATGGCTAATCTCCCGGGGAGTCAGCTCTTTGCCGGTCGGTAATTTGGCGTTGAGGAACAGCGTCTCGCCAAGGGTCATCTCAAAAAGCGTGCGCGCGGGCATCACCACAAAAGCCTGCTCGTCTTCCACCGCTTTTTGCATGGCTTCCAGCGAGGTGAAAAAAGGGATAACCGACTGGCCGTCATCTTTTTCCCAGTGCTGCAGATCGAGCGCGCTGTCTTCAACAACCGCCTCGTCTTCTGCCGCAGCGCCCGGGACCCAGACGGTGGACTCCAGCAGCTTACGGAAAAAGGCCGGACGATGGGCAGGCTCGGTGGCCGCTTTTTCCAGCAGCGTTTCTAATTCGTTTTTGGTTTCGGACATAAAAATTCCCGATATTGCCATTAACCCCTCACCCTCCCCCAGGGGGGAGAGGGTTGGAGGGAAAAATTACTCTGCCGTCAGCAGATTGGCGAGCGTCCGTACCCCAAGGCCGGTGGCGCCTGCCGCCCACTGCTCTACCGCCGCTTTGCGATAGGTCGCGGAACAGTCGATATGCAGCCAGCCTTGCTGGTAGTTTTCCACAAAGTGGGACAGGAAACCGGCGGCGGTACTGGCGCCTGCCGGGTAGGCGGCGCTGCCAGTATTGTTCAGATCGGCAAAATTGGACGGCAGCTGGCTGCGGTGGAACTCGGCCAGCGGCAGACGCCAGAAGAGTTCGTTTTCCGCCTGCGCGCTCGCCAGCAGACGGTTCGCCAGATTATCATCAAAGCTGAACAGGGCGTGGTAGTCATTACCCAGTGCGGTTTTCGCCGCCCCGGTCAGGGTCGCCGCGTCGATAATCAGCGTCGGCTTCTGCGCGGAGGCGTTGATCAGGCCATCCGCCAGCACCAGACGCCCTTCCGCATCGGTGTTCATCACTTCCACCGTTTTACCGTTACGGTAGCGGATAATGTCGCCCAGCTTGAAGGCGTTGCCGCTAACCATATTGTCCGCGCAGCAGAGATAGAGTTTGACGCGTTTATTCAGCCCGCGCGTAATCGCCATCGCCAGCGCGCCGGTCACCAGCGCCGCGCCGCCCATGTCGGACTTCATGGAGTCCATAAACGCGCTCTGCTTAATGCTGTAGCCGCCGGAGTCAAAGGTGATGCCTTTACCAACCAGACAGGCGTAGACCGGAGCCTCTTTATCGCCGGTGGGGTTGAAATCCAGCGACAGCAGTACCGGCGGCCGTTCTGAACCGCGCCCGACGGTGTGAATACCGAGATAGTTTTGCTCGCGCAGATCGTCGCCTTTAACGATCCGCCAGGAAACGGCCTCGCCGGCGGTGTCGCTCAACAGATCCACCGCGCGCTGCGCCAGCTGCTCTGGCCCCAGCTCTTCGGCCGGGGCGTTGATGATATCACGCACCCAGTCAATGGTGCGCAGGCGGTTGTCGAGCTCCGCCTGTTCGCGCTCGTCCAGCGGCGCCCACTCGATTTTGCGGGTGCCTTTCGGGCCTTTATAGCCAGCCCAGAACGCCCAGCTGCGGTCTACATCCCAGCCTTCGCCATCAAGGGCGACATGCTTAACGCCCATTGCGTCAATTTTACGGGCGGCGCGCTGAATCAGCGCCAGGTCGTCTTTGCCGGTAAGATGCAGGGAGATGCCGTCATTGTTAACGCTGTAGCTCGCCTTTTCACCCCAACGCGCATCCGCACCCTGGGTCGTCAGCGTAATTTTCATCGCTTCTGTTGTCATTGTTTTGTCCTTAAGCGCATGGCAAATGAAAAAGGGCCGCCAGAAGGCAGCCCGTCAATATCAAGATGCTTCATCTAACCAGACTAGCAGAATCGCTTCGAGAATTTTTTCGTTCGATGCGTTCGGGTCGTCATCAAACTCTTCCAGTTCGCAGATCCATTTGTGCATGTCGGTAAAGCGCACCGTTTTCGGGTCGAGATCCGGGTATGCGTCGTATAGCGCTTCGCCAATCTCGCGGCTGTCGGTCCATTTCAGCGACATATTAATGCTCCCGCGCGTGGTTAATGGTGTAGCGAGGGATCTCGACCACCAGATCTTCGTCGGTGACGCGCGCCTGACAGCCTAAGCGGCTTTCCGGCTCCAGGCCCCAGGCCTTATCCAGCATGTCGTCTTCGTCTTCGGTACTCTCCGGCAGCGAGTCGAACCCTTCCCGCACGACGCAGTGGCAGGTGGTGCAGGCGCAGGATTTCTCACAGGCGTGCTCGATCTCAATGCCGCCGCGCAGGGCGACATCAAGAATGGTTTCGCCGCTCTTAGCTTCCAGAACTGCGCCATCGGGACAGAGATCCTGATGAGGCAGAAAAACAATCTTTGGCATGTTAAACCTCGTCGACGGAATGGCCTTTCAACGCTTTGCGCACGGATTGATCCATGCGGCGCGCGGCGAATTCCTGGGTTTGTTTGTCTACGTTTTTAATCGCGTTTTCAATAGCGTCAGTATCATCGCCAACCGCCACCGCCTGCAACCGGGCGACGGCCTCGTCGATGACCTTCCGCTCTGCGGCGCTGAGCAGCGCGGCATCGGTCGCCAGCGCGCTGGAAAGACTTTCCAGAACGCGGGCTGCTTCCACTTTTTGCTCCGCCAGCATACGCGCTTTCACGTCCTGTCCGGCAAAGCTCATTGAATCTTTGATCATGGCGGCGATCTCGCCGTCGGTCAGGCCATACGAGGGCTTAACCTGGATTGCCGCCTCCACGCCGGTGGATTTTTCCATCGCCGTGACGCTCAGCAGGCCGTCGGCATCCACCTGGAAAGTGACGCGAATATGCGCGCCCCCAGCCGGTAACGCCGGAATGCCGCGCAGCGCAAAGCGCGCCAGCGAGCGGCAGTCCTGCACCAGTTCGCGCTCGCCCTGCATCACGTGAATCGACATCGCGGTCTGGCCGTCTTTGAAGGTGGTGAACTCCTGGGCGCGGGCCACCGGAATGGTGGTATTGCGGGGAATGACTTTTTCCACCAGCCCGCCCATGGTTTCCAGCCCCAGCGACAGGGGAATGACATCCAGCAGCAGCATATCGCTGTCCGGCTTGTTGCCGACCAGGATATCCGCCTGAATCGCCGCCCCGATGGCGACCACTTTGTCCGGGTCGATTGAGGTCAGCGGCGTGCGGCCAAAAAATTCGCCCACCTGCTCACGCACCAGCGGCACGCGGGTTGAACCGCCAACCATCACCACTTCCAGTACGTCGCTGGCCTCAACGCCCGCGTCTTTCAACGCCCGACGGCAGGCCAGCAGCGTGCGCTTAACCAGCGCGGAGATAAGGTTGTTGAACTGTTCGCGGCCGATCTCCCCCTGCCAGCCCGCCACCTTCACGGTGGTGACATCGGCATCGCTGAGGGCGATTTTCGCCGCGATAGCCGCATCCAGCAGTTCGCGCTGCAGGCGGTTATCGCTGCGGTCGCCGAAGCCCGCCTGCTCACGAATGTAGTCCGCCAGCAGGTGGTCGAAGTCATCGCCGCCCAGCGCGGAGTCGCCGCCGGTGGCCAGCACTTCAAACACCCCACGGCTCAGGCGCAGAATAGAGATATCGAAGGTGCCGCCGCCTAAATCGTAAACCGCAATGACCCCTTCCTGGCCGGAATCGAGGCCATAGGCAATCGCGGCCGCGGTAGGTTCGTTGAGCAGACGCAGCACGTGCAGGCCCGCCAGACGCGCTGCGTCTTTGGTGCCCTGACGCTGGGCGTCATCAAAATAGGCGGGAACGGTAATCACCACGCCGTCCAGCTCGCCGGATAACGCTTCCCGCGCGCGGGCAGCCAGCGCGCTGAGGATATCAGCGGAGACGCGCACCGGGTTAAGCAGACCGGCCTCGGTGGCAATCATCGGCAGGCCGTTTTCGCTTGCCTGGAGCTGATAAGGCAGGTGCGGATAGCGGCTCTGAATATCCGTCAGCGCCCGTCCCATCATCCGTTTAACCGAGCTGATGGTGTTGACCGGGTCCAGCGCGGCGTTAGCGCGCGCGTCATAACCCACTATGTGGCCCTGCGCCTGGTAATGCACGACGGAGGGCAGCAGATGACGCCCCTGGCTGTCGGCCAGCGTTTCCGCCAGGCCGCTACGTACGGTCGCCACCAGAGAGTTGGTGGTGCCTAAGTCAATGCCGACCGCCAGACGACGCTGGTGCGGCGCGGCGCTCAGGCCTGGCTCACTAATTTGTAATAAGGCCATGTTTAGCTTCCAAAATCAGAAATCGAGCAGCTTTTCTTCGAGTAATTCAGCGCTGCTTTGCAGTTTGTCGAGAAAACGCAGTTTGCGGACGGTATCCGCCGCCGCCGCCCACGTCTCAGAATCAAGTTCCGCCACCATCTGCTGCTGGCGCTGGCTGTAGAGCGTTTTCACGCGCTTTAACAGCGCCTCCAGGCGGGCGGTGTCCTTCGCCTGTTCAATCTCGTCCAGCTCTTCGCGAAGCTCAAGCTGCTCCATCAGGAACGCGGTGTCGCGCACGGTGTGCTGTTCGCTGGAGAGATCAAAGCCGTGCAGGGAGAGCAGATATTCCGCACGCGTCAGCGGGTGACGCAGCGTTTGCCATGCCTGGTTGATGTTGGCTGAACGCTGGACCGCAGCAAGCTGCTCGGCCTCGCTGGCGCTGGCAAAACGGTCGGGGTGATTCTGACGCTGCAGGTCCTGGAAACGTGCCGCGAGGGCCTGAGTGTCTACGTGGTAACCGGCTGACAATCCAAAGAGAGTGAAGTAATCCATGACGTTCTCAGGGTTAACTATTTAAAACAAACCCCACGCACAGTGCGTACACCATGGTGGGGTTGGCAGGACTCAAAATCAGACGTTGAAGCTTTCGCCGCAGCCGCACTCATCTTTCACGTTCGGGTTGGTAAACTTAAACCCTTCGTTAAGACCTTCTTTGACGAAGTCCAGCTGCGTACCGTCAAGAAATTGCAGGCTTTTGCCGTCGACGACAACCTTCACACCTTTATCTTCGAACACGGTATCTTCCGCCGTCGGTTCGTCGACAAATTCCAGTACGTAGGCCATGCCAGAACAGCCGGAGGTTCTGACGCCCAGGCGCAGGCCAAAGCCTTTGCCACGGTTAGCCAGAAAGCTGTTCACTCGCGTCGCGGCACTGTCGCTCAGGGTAATCGACATACAATCCCCCTCAATTATTTCGCTTCACGTTTACTTTTGTAGTCCGCAATCGCGGCCTTGATCGCATCTTCCGCCAGGATAGAGCAGTGAATTTTCACCGGCGGCAGCTCCAGCTCTTCGGCGATATCGGTGTTCTTGATAGCCTGCGCTTCGTCCAGAGATTTCCCTTTCACCCACTCGGTCACCAGGGAGCTGGAAGCGATAGCGGAACCGCAGCCGTAAGTTTTGAAGCGCGCGTCTTCAATGATGCCTTCATTGTTCACTTTGATCTGCAGCTTCATTACGTCGCCACAGGCCGGTGCGCCCACCATGCCGCTGCCGACGCTGTCGTCGCTGTTGTCAAAAGAGCCGACGTTGCGCGGATTCTCGTAATGATCGATAACTTTTTCGCTGTATGCCATGTTTGAATTCTCCTTAAAAACCGATTAGTGATGTGACCATTCGATGGTGTTCAGATCCACGCCCTGTTTGAACATTTCCCACAGCGGAGAAAGATCGCGCAAGCGGCCAATGGCGTTGCGAACCAGTTCGATGGTGTAGTCAATCTCTTCATCGGTAGTAAAACGACCTAAAGAGAAACGAATAGAGCTGTGCGCCAGCTCGTCAGTCATGCCCAGCGCGCGCAGCACGTAGGACGGCTCAAGGCTCGCGGAGGTGCACGCGGAGCCGGAAGAGACGGCCAGGTCTTTCAGCGCCATGATCAGCGACTCGCCTTCAACGTAGTTAAAGCTGACGTTAAGAATGTTCGGCGCGCCCTGCTCCAGGTCGCCGTTGAGGTAAACCTCTTCCATATCTTTTACGCCTTCCCACAGACGGTTGCGCAGCTTACGCAGGCGCGCCATCTCGGTTTCCATCTCTTCTTTGGCGATACGGTAAGCTTCGCCC
>NZ_HE578945.1:45434-81556 GCF_000321045.1 Phytobacter massiliensis JC163 | reverse complement strand
TCTTCTTTGGCGATACGGTAAGCTTCGCCCATGCCGACGATCTGGTGAACCGGCAGAGTACCGGAACGCATGCCGCGCTCGTGACCGCCGCCGTGCATCTGCGCTTCGATACGGATACGCGGTTTACGACGCACGTACAGCGCGCCGATACCTTTCGGGCCATAGATTTTGTGGCCGGAGAAGGACATCAGGTCCACTTTCAGCTGGCTCAGATCGATAGGCAGTTTGCCCACGCTCTGGGTGGCGTCAACATGGTAGATGATGCCGCGGGCACGGCACATTTCGCCGATGGTGGCGATATCCTGCACCACGCCGATTTCGTTGTTAACGTGCATAATGGAAACCAGAATGGTGTCGTCGCGCATTGCCGCTTCGAGCTCTTTCAGGTCAATAATGCCGTTACGCTGCGGGGCGAGGTAGGTCACTTCAAACCCTTCACGCTCCAGCTGACGGCAGGTATCCAGTACGGCTTTGTGTTCGGTTTTGCAGGTGATGATGTGCTTGCCTTTTTTCTGATAGAAGTTGGCCGCACCTTTAATCGCCAGGTTGTCGGATTCGGTCGCGCCGGAAGTGAAAACAATTTCACGCGGGTCGGCGCCAACCAGCTCAGCAATCTGATTACGGGCGATATCTACCGCCTCTTCAGCCTGCCAGCCAAAACGGTGTGAACGGGAAGCAGGGTTACCAAAGGTCCCGTCCAGAGTGAGGAACTGCATCATTTTCTCGGCAACACGCGGGTCCACCGGCGTGGTTGCGGAGTAGTCGAGATAAATCGGTAATTTCATTGCTCTATAAACTCCGTACATCGCTCTAATGCAAGGAATCAGGCAACCGGCTGGATGTACGACCGAGTACACGGGGCGAGTGCACGCCCCGGCCTGATTCTGAAAACTTTTATAATTTTACCTGACTGTTTTTCGGCACAGTCAACATCACAGCGCCCCGAAACAGGACGGGTAAACTACGCGCGCAGTTTAACGTCGATTGCGTCTTGTCCGCGGTTGCTACGCTGGGATTCATGGCTGTGCTGACGACCTGAGACATCCAGCACTTCCTGGTTATTAACCAGTTCGCCCAGCGTAATGTTGTTCAAAAAGCCGGTCAGGCGATCGCTGAGATCGCGCCACAGCGCGTGGGTCAGGCATTTATCGCCGCCCTGGCAGCCGCCTTTACCCTGGCAGCGGGTCGCATCGACTGATTCGTCAACGGCGCTGATCACTTCACCGACGGCGATGCTGCTGGCGTCTTTACCCAGCAGGTAACCGCCACCCGGGCCGCGCACGCTGGCGACGAGGCCATTTTTGCGTAAGCGAGAGAACAGTTGTTCCAGATAAGAGAGGGAGATTCCCTGACGCTCGGAGATATCAGCCAACGGAACCGGGCCCGCTTCTGAGTTGAGCGCAACGTCCAGCATTGCGGTCACGGCATAACGCCCTTTAGATGTCAGTCTCATGTCTTAACTTAGCCTCAAACTCGCCCCTGCCCGGGGTTGTTATTAATATTTAATGTAATGTCGCATAGCAGGCGCAAGTCTGACATTCCTGACTAAATTGGTCAACTATTTACTTGACTAAATTAGTCAGGTATTTGGCTTTTAGTGTGGTTTTACTTAAGGTGGCTATCAGGCCAACGGCTCCCCTCTCCGGCATGAGAGGGAGGCGCTTTTACAGTTTGTCCTGCGTTTTTTGCTCAATGGATGCCAGCATGCCGCGCAGGATATTAAGCTCCTGGCTCTCCGGGCGGGCGCGGGTAAACAGACGGCGCAGTTTGCTCATCACCTGCCCCGGATGGTTCTCGCGGATAAAGCCGGTTGCCAGCAGCGTTTTTTCCAGGTGGCCGTAGAAGCGCTCTAAGTCTTCCACCAGCGGATACGGCGTCTCTTCATGGGCAGGGGCGTCCGTTTCCTGCGTTGCCAGCCAGGCCATGCGCACTTCATAGGCAATGACCTGCACCGCCATCGCCAGGTTCAGCGAGCTGTACTCCGGGTTGGCAGCGATCGCCACGTGGTAGTGGCATTTTTGCAGCTCATCGTTAGTCAGCCCGACGCGTTCGCGGCCAAAAACCAGCGCGATGGGCGCGTGCTGCGCCTCGGCAACGCTTTTCAGGCCGCACTCGCGCGGGTCGAGCATCGGCCACGGCAGCGTGCGCGAACGGGCGCTGGTGCCAACCACCAGGCTGCACCCTGCCAGCGCTTCGTCCAGCGTATCAACGATTTGCGCGTTGCCAATCACATCACTGGCCCCGGCGGCCAGGGCAATGGCCTGTGAGTCAGGCTTCACCAGCGGGTTTACCAGCCACAGGTTGGTTAAGCCCATGGTTTTCATTGCGCGGGCCACGGAGCCCATGTTGCCGGTGTGAGAGGTTTCAACCAGCACGATTCGAATATTTTGCAGCATTGTCTTTCTTCGTCTAAAGATTATTCGCGGATAGTAGCATAAAGCGAAGACATAATTCGAATTCGCTGCTATCATACGCGCCGTTTTCCGTTCTTTAACATCCAGTGAGAGAGACCGATGCATCCAATGCTGACGATCGCCGTGCGCGCTGCGCGCAAGGCGGGTAATGTAATTGCCAAAAACTATGAAACCCCGGACGCTGTAGAAGCGAGCCAGAAAGGCAGTAACGATTTCGTGACGAATGTGGATAAGGCCGCCGAAGCGGTAATTATCGACACCATTCGCAAATCCTACCCGCAACATACCATCATCACCGAAGAGAGCGGTGAACATGAAGGTACCGATCAGGATGTTCAATGGGTTATCGATCCGCTGGATGGCACCACCAACTTCATCAAACGCCTGCCGCACTTCGCGGTATCTATCGCCGTTCGTATTAAAGGCCGCACCGAAGTCGCGGTGGTTTACGATCCGATGCGTAACGAACTCTTCACCGCGACCCGCGGCCAGGGCGCACAGCTGAACGGCTACCGTCTGCGCGGCAGCACCGCCCGTGACCTGGACGGCACCATTCTGGCGACCGGCTTCCCGTTTAAAGCTAAACAGCACGCCGCGACCTATATCAACATCGTAGGCAAACTGTTCACCGAATGCGCCGATTTCCGCCGCACCGGCTCTGCCGCGCTGGATCTGGCCTACGTTGCCGCTGGCCGCGTGGATGGTTTCTTTGAAATCGGCCTTAAGCCCTGGGATTTCGCCGCAGGCGAACTGCTGGTGCGTGAAGCGGGCGGCATCGTCAGCGACTTCACCGGCGGCCATAACTATATGCTCACCGGCAACATCGTGGCGGGCAACCCGCGCGTGGTGAAGGCGATGCTGGGTAACATGCGCGAAGAGCTGAGCGACGCGCTCAAGCGTTAATCCCGACCTCACCAGATGTCCCGGATGCGGCGTAACGCCTTATCCGGGACACCTCAACTATAGCGGTTAACTCACCAGCCTTATCACGATACGCACGATTGTGTTTACCGCGATACACAAAACCACCATGCCAATAAACAGCGCAATGTGCCCCCGCCACGTCCGGCAGCCCGCCTCCCCTACCAGATGACGTACACCGTAAGCGATAGCGCCCGTCAAGAAATAAGCGCACAGGATCCCCACCATAACGGGTGCCAGTAACAGCCATTGCAACAGCGCGTCGTCATATTCCCACCCGATAATCACCATCCACGATATTTGGCCTGGCAGATAAAACCCTAAAGCGAAGATCAGCGGAAGTTGCAGGTTACGCGGTTGAATGGCGGAATTTCTTGTCAGACGCCAGCCATCGCTTACCAGTAGCAACGCCACTACGAGCGTGGCGATATAGCAGATATAGTTAAAAAACGCGGAGTACCACAGTAAAGTATCCAGAGAGACTTTCGCCAGAAAGCCGAGGCGGCAGAAAACGAGAACCAGAAAACCACACTGCAAGCCCCAGCCGCGCAAAAGCCAGTTAAACAGCGTCCGGGGTGCGGGGTCGTTATGCAAAGCCCAGGCGATAATCGGCAACTTACAGAAGCCGGGGTTACACAACCCGAGAACAAAACCGGCCAGCAACAATTCGCCGTAGAACATAGCAGGAATGTTACCGACCTTCGTTCCCCACAGGCCTATGGCATTGGGCATCGCTTGATAGATGCGAATCAGATCGCCCGGCCACCAGTTTGCCATTTTCGGCCAACTGAAGATTATAACCAAACCCGTTAACAGCCCGGCGACAGTGGATCTCCATGGAAGGGCGGGTTTACAAGCAGAAGAGGAGGGAAAAAGGGTGGCCATAATGACTCCTTGTCGTCAGCCGATACCGAGCAGCTAAATTAAAACATTGCCGGGTAAACAGCAATGCGCCGCTTTTGCGCTTTGTCCGATCCTACTTAAAACGGCCTGAGCCCGCCGCCGGGCTTCACCGCGCTCAGCCACATCACCACCGCCGCCACGAATAAAATCGCCCCGCCCGCTAACGCCAGCGTCGTCCAGCCAACCTGCCGCCACAGCACCGGCGCTTTTACGGCGCTCAGGCGTACCGCCAGAGTGCGAAAGCTATGCACCAACAGCGCCAGAGACGTAATCGTCAGCGAAGTGCCCGCCGCCATCGCCAGCGCCGAGGCCATGCCCCAGTTAAAAACCCCGACCACTTTACTGAACAGCAGCACCATAATCGCGCCGGAGCAGGGGCGCATCCCCATTGAGAGGATGATCACCAGCCGCGCGCGCCAGTCGTCACTCTCCTGCAGCTGCTGCGGGTCTGGCAGATGCTGATGCCCGCAGCCGCAGTCCGCGTGATGAACATGGTGCGGCGTGAAAGCGGTAAATTTCGGTCTGCGTAACAGTCCGCGCAGCTTTTTCAGCGCCCGCCAGCACAGCAGTAGCCCCAGCACGCCGACCAGCGCATAGCTCCCCTTCTCCAGCCAGAAGCTGCTCAGATGAAGCTGCCTTGCCGGAAGGCGAAGTACGGTAAGTACCACAATCACCAGCACGATAGCCACCACGCCTTGCAATAGCGACGCGGCCAGCGTCAGGCCAATACTTGATTTCAGCCTCGACGGATGGGTGGCAAGCCAGGTGGTGATGACGACCTTGCCATGCCCCGGCCCCAGCGCGTGCAGCACGCCATAAATAAAGCTGAACAGCAGCAGCACTCCGCCTGCCTGCCCAGAATTTGCCGCTACCGCTTTTAACAGACCGCTCAGCTGCTGGTTCACCTCCCGCTGCCAGATCGTGCTTTTAAGCATCACCTGCGGCCACGCCTGCCACAGCCAGATAGTCCCGGCCAGCGCCAGCAGCGCAAACAGAACAAGCGGCCACAGCGCCAGCCAGCGACGCGCGCGGGAACGGGGCTGCGGGATCACTGACATTGTAACGTCACCTTCTGGGCAAACTGTTTGCCAAGGTCCATATCCTCCGGCGGCGCATCCTCTTTATCCAGCGACTGGGCGAAGCTTAGCGTCTCTTCATTGGGCGTTGGCGTATGGACAGCAAGCTTACAGACAGTGCTTAAGGCTGGCGGCAGGCTGGCGTCTTTATCCTCTTCGTAGGACATATCCACATAGTAGCTTGGGTCGAAGGTGGAAATAACGTAGGTCTGCCCGGCAAGAGGCTGCGGCGTCGCCAGCGGCAGCACAAACGTCAGCACCGCCTGGTGTTCTTCACGGCTCATGCCATATTCCGCAGGGCGGTTTTTAAACTTCACCCTCTGCCCGTTATGCCACACTTCGGTGAAATAGTGCTGCCCCAGCACATTCGCCATCACCTCTGCCGCCAGCTTTTTCCAGACTTCATCGCCGGGCCTGGCGTCACCCGCGTCATACAGCAGATCTGCGGAGGTGATCTCATCCATCGTCCAGCGCATTTTTAGCGCCACGAACTGATTGTCTTCACTGACAACCTGAGTCTGTAGTCGGATAAAACTGTGCGGGTGCGCCAGCGCGCCGAAAGATAAAAGCGCGAGAAAAAGACCTAAGGCATACTGTTTGACTGCTTGCATGTATTCCTCACGGGAAAAATTCTGTGATGCCCCCCGGCATTCCTGAATGAAAGGGTAATGGCTGCGCTTTCGCCACAACCACCTTTAGCTATCCTTATTTGACAACTTTCCTGGAGCCTGACAGATGACTATTGTAATGACCCCACCATCTGTGCTCTCCAGTCCGCAGCGCCGCTGCCAGGTGTTATTACTGCTCGCCTTACCGGGGCAGAGTGTCACCACGGAAATCATACGCGCCATGAATGGCGTGGACGAGGAGGTCGCACGGCAAGATATAGCCGACACCGGCCATGAGATCCAGCGTTATCACCGGCTTACCATCGCATCGCAGCAAGACGGCAGCTATCGGATTGAAGGCACAACTCTGGACCAGCGTTTATGCCTGTTACACTGGCTGAGGCGCGGCCTGCGCCTGTGCCCGCAGTTTATCGCGCAACATTACGCCCCTGGCCTAAAGGCGGCGTTAAAACAGCAGGGCGTTGCCCGCACGCTATATGACGACACCAATCTGCGGGCGCTGATTAACCTCTGTGCCCGCAGGCTGGAACGCTCTTTTGAGAGCCGCGACATCCAGTTCCTGCGACTTTACCTTCAGTACTGTCTGCTGCAAAGCCACGCGGGCTTTTCACCCATATTTAACCCGGTGCAGCATGCGTGGACGCAGATGCGCGCGGAGTATGCCGCCGCGCGGGAGATCGTTCGCCACTGGCAGCGCCGCGTCGCCGCCCTGCCGCCGGAGGGCGAGCACGCCTTTCTCTCGCTGCTGTTTATGATGCTGCGCATCCCCGATCCGCTTAATGACCGTCACCAGCAGGACCGGCGGCTACAGCAGGCTATCGCGCGAATGATTACCCGCTTTCGTACCCTGGCGGGGCTGCGTTTTAGCGATGAAAAAGGGCTAACCGATCAGCTTTATATCCATATCGCCCAGGCGCTGGACCGCAATCTGTTTGGTATTGGTATTGATGACAGCCTGCAGGAGGAGGTTTTCCGCCTCTATCCGCGGCTGGTGCGTACTACCCGCGACGCGCTACAGGTGGTGGAAAAAGAGTACGCGCTGCGTTTCAGCGATGAGGAGACCGGGCTGGTGGCGGTGATCTTCGGCGCGTGGCTGATGCAGGAGGCGGATCTGCATGAAAAACAGGTGGTGCTGCTTACCGGCGACGAGCCAGGACGCGAACAGGAGATTGAGGGGCAGCTGCGCGAACTGACGCTGCTGCCGCTGAATATCAAGTACCTGCCGCTGCAGGAGTTTCAGAAACATGGCGCGCCGCGCGACGCGACGTTAATCATTACCCCTTACGCCACGCCGCTGCCGCTGTTTTCCGCTCCGCTTATCCATGCTGACAGGCCGTTGACCGGCCATCAGCAGCAGCATATTCGCGATATGCTGGAGGCTTAAGGCTGGGCGGCGATTTTCGGGCGCAGAAACAGCGCCGGAACCGCCACCAGCGCCATCACCCAGAATAGCCCCTGGTGCAGATGCTGGAACAGGAAACCGGCGAAAATGGTCATCAGCGCGATGCTGCCGCCCATCGCCACCGCAGAGTAGACCGCCTGCAGGCGAATCACTTCGCTGCCCTTGCGCGCGGCGATATAGCGCATTGCCGCCAGATGGCAGACGGTAAAGGTGCCGCAGTGCAGGATCTGCACGACGATAAGCCAGGCCAGTTCCGTGGTCCAGCCCATCAGTCCCCAGCGCACAATGCCGCAGACTGCCGACAGCAGCAGCAGGTCGCGGGCGCTAAAGCGGCGAAACAGCCGGTTGCTCAGGGTGAAGACCACCACTTCCGCCACCACCCCCAGCGACCATAAATAGCCCACCAGCGAAGCCGAATAGCCCGCCTCCTGCCAGTAAATGGCGCTAAAGCCGTAGTAGGCCGCGTGCGCGCCCTGCAGCAGCGAGACGCAGGCAAGGAAGCGCCAGTTTTTCGCCATTAACTCACGCCATGCCTGCCAGCCCGTGGCGTCCTGCGCGCGCGACTCCCCTGCGGGCATAATGGCGGGGCGTAACAGCATCCCCAGCAGCATGGAGGCGACGCCGAGGGTCAGCATCGCCAGAATCGCGCGATAGTCGAACTCGCTTACCAGTTTGCCGGTGACCGCCGAGCCGATCACAAAGGCTATTGAGCCCCATACCCGCACCCGGCCATAATCCATCGGAAACTGTTTTTGCCAGGTGTTGGCCAGCGCGTCGGTCAGCGGCACCAGCGGCGAGAAAAAGAGATTAAAGCCGATAATGATTACCATCAGCCACGCCACGTGGGTTCCGGCCCAGAAGGCGAGCGCGAAAATCAGCGTAATCAGCGCCAGTACGCGCAGGGCATTGATAAGCCGGGAGGGGTCGTTAACACGCGGCGCGATCAGCAGGCTGCCGAGGAAACGCGCCGCCAGCCCTGCGCCTAACAAAATGCCGATGGTTTCCGGGTTTAAGCCGGTGCCTTTGAGCCAGACGCTCCAGAAAGGCAGAAAAATGCCGTAGCTAAAGAAGTAGGTAAAATAAGCAAGCGCCAGCCAGCGCGTGGACTGCAAAACCATGATTCCCTCCCGATTTGGAGGCGATAGTCTGGAGGGAAACGCAGGCTGGCGCAAGTGAGTATTAACAGCCAAATAACATCCGTTTATCCCTCATCTACGCGGATCTGCAGAGCGAAGCGGCAACATTCATTTTTCGCTAACAGGCGCAACCCCGGCTGCCCCGGCAGGTTGTGGGCATTGACCGGGTGCGTCTGCGGCTCCAGGCAGAGAAATGACTCACCTGGCATTCTGAACAGCATCAGCCACGGAGTTTGCGCGAAAAGCGTGACTCGCATCACATCATGCTGCACTACCGCACGGCCGCTCCAGCCGGAATAGCCCACATTAAGCCACGCATCCTGGCCATACTGCGCGGAGGAAAAGTCCGCCTGCGGCGGGATGGTGCGCTGCCAGGCCAGCGGCAGATGCTGCTCCCCTTCCGGCCAGTAGCCGCTGGCCTGAAACTGCGCCGTACTCCGGGCGTTAAAGGCGAAAAAGGGGTGAAAACCGCAGCCGTAAAGCATGGGCCGCTCGCCGAGGTGGGTGATAGTCACCAACGCCTTAAGCGCTGCCCCGTCGAGCAGGTAATCCAGCACGGCCAGATAGTTATAGCCGCAGGGATGCTGGCTGCGCAGGCGCAGGGAGCAGCTATCGCGCCCTCTCGCCGCTACCTCCCAGCGTTTGAGCCAGCCGTCGCCGTGCAGGAAGAAGGTGTCATCCGCCTGATGGCGGGGCAGCGTAACTTCCTGCTCGCGCAGGTTAAAACGGTTTCCCGCCACGCGGTTGGCGACCGGCAGCATGGGAAAGAGCGCGCAGTCGCCGGGTTTCTCTCCCCTTCCCTCGCGCAGCACCGGCTGCTGATGTTGTAACGAAAAGCAGCTTAACAGCGCGCCACCTTGCGGGTCGACGCGCACCCGCAGATGCGCGTTTTCCAGCGTCAGGGTGTTGCCTTTCATTGCACGCGGCCTGCGCGGGCAGAAGCATCAGCTTTCAGGTGGCGGGAAGCCAGCTGTTCTTCCAGCGCTTCCAGCGTCACGCCTTTGGTTTCCGGCACGTTGCGCAGAACAAAGATAAAGCCCAGCGCGCAGATGACGCCGTAGAGCAGGAAGCTGCCCGCCGCGCCCAGCCCGGCATTAAGCAGCGGGAAGGTGTAGGTCAGCAGGAAACAGGCCGTCCATAGCGCCAGAGTGCCTAACGACATCGCCAGACCGCGCACGCGGTTAGGGAAGATTTCCGACAGCAGCACCCAGGTCACCGGTGCCAGCGTCAACGCATAAATGGCAATAGCGGCCAGCACCAGAACCAGCACCGGCCAGCCCATAATGCCCATGCCATAGGCGGCAGCAATCAGCACGTAGATAACGGTCAGGCCGGATGCGCCAAACAGCATCAGTTTGCGGCGGCCGATTTTGTCCACCAGCGGCAGCGCGGCAAGGGTGAAGACCAGGTTGATTATCCCGGTAGCGACGATTGATTTCAGCGTGCCGTTGATATCAAACCCGGCGGAGGCGAAGATCTCCTGCGCATAGTTAAAGATAACGTTGATCCCGCACCACTGCTGAAACACCGCCAGCACCATGCCGATAATCACTATCGGCTTGATCTGCGGCTGCGCCAGGGTTGACCACGCCACCTTATGATTGTCTTTTTGCAGGGTGTGCTCGATTTCCCGCAGCGTCTGGCTCGCGTATTCCACGGAGCCAATTCGTTGCAGCATGGCGCGGGCGCGCTCCGGTTTCCCGGCTTTCACCAGCCAGCGCGGGGATTCCGGCACAAAAAACATCAGCACCAGAAAGGCCAGCGCCGGAACCAGCTCCGCGCCGAACATCCAGCGCCAGCCCATCTGCCCGTTCCAGCTGTCAACAATCGCCTGCTGTGACGCGCCGGTAGCGACCGGCTCGGCAATCATCAGGTTAATAAGCTGCGCCGCCAGCACGCCAATCACGATGGTCAGTTGGTTAACAGCCACAAAGCGCCCGCGTTTTTCCGCCGGGCTGACCTCGGCGATATAGAGCGGGCTCAGCGCCGAGGCCAGACCAATGCCGACGCCGCCCACGATGCGGTAGACCACGAACATGTCGAAATTACTGGCGACGGCGGTTCCCCATGCAGAGGCGCTGAACAGGATAGCGGAGAGGATAAGCGGCATCTTGCGGCCAAACTTATCGGCGCACCAGCCGGAAATCAGCGCGCCAAAGATACAGCCCACCAGCGCTGAACTCATTGCCCAGCCGGACTGGGCCGGATCGGTTATCGAGAAATACGCTTCATAAAAGGGCTTCGCCCCGCCAATCACCACCCAGTCGTAGCCAAACAGTAGGCCACCGCAGGCGGCGACCAGGCAGATGGTCCAGACATAGCCGTTTTTAAAATGTGTCTGCGCGTTATTCATTATGATTCCTCTTTCAGGGAAACGCAGGGAACAGAAGGTTACCGGTGAAGCGGCCTTCACCGGTTCAGGGTGTTACTTAAAAAGCTCAAGGTTAATGGCATGGCGCAGCAGCAGGGCTTTATCATGCGCCGGGTTTAACGTCAGCAAATCGTCCAGGGCGCGGTCGCAGGCCGTAAAATCCTCGAGCCCCAGGTGGCCAAGCGCCTCGACAAACAGGCAGTGCTGCTGGTGTTTCGCCGCCGCGGGGGTATCCAGCACCACCAGATCCGGCAGCGACACCGCAAAGAAATCCACCTCCGGCACCGTCTGCCGATGGGCCTCCACCCAGCTCAGGAAGCTGTGGAACAGGGCATCGGCGGCGGCCTTGTCCCCCAGCGCCCGCAGCGCCATTCCCTGCCAGAAGAGATAGTCCACCGGCTGATCGTTGTAGTAGCGTCCGGCATCCAGCGTGCTGCCGCCGCGCGTCGCCCGCACGAAACAGCGCTGCGCTTCGTCTGCCTGATTGAGCCGCTGCGCGCAGTAGCCAAGCAGGTACCAGATGTCATTGTCGGTCTGCCCCGGCAGGCGGCCTTCGCCGAGGTTTAGCGGGTAGTGCAGCCCCTGCTGGAGCAGCTCAACCGCGCGCGTCGTTTCGCCCTGGCCGATAGCGGCCAGCGCCCGGTGAAGCTGGTTAAGCAGATACTGGCCGGTGGCCTTGCCCTCCCCCCTTCCCAGGGGTGGAACACGCGCTCCCGGAGCACGGCGGCGGCAGCCTGATACTCGCCCAGGCCGTTCCACAGGCTAAGCAGTTCAACCGTCAGATCGTCGCGGCGGAAAACCACCGCCTGCCGGGCGGCCAGCGTCTGCAGTCGCTCTGTCGCAGGGGCAGCGGTCAGCTTATTGAGGTAGTCCAGTTCAAACAGGAAGCGGGCATTGTCCGGCTCCAGCGCTGTGGCCTGCTGCAGATAACGCCGCGCCTGCGCCGCATCGTGCTGTTTATTCCAGGCATAGATGCCCAGCAGTCGATGAACCGGCGCGAAATCCGGCTCCTGCTGCAACGTGAAGCGCCAGCAGTCGACCGCCTCGTCGTAACGGCGTTTGCTGTACCAGAAGCAGCCCAGCAGATAGCGGGCGAAGGCGTTGTCGCCCAGCGCCTGTAGCATCTGCACTTCATCAAGGGAGTTCGGGAAGCGCACGCGGTTTTGCAGGCACGCGCGGGCCTGGTCGATCAACGGTTGCGGATCGTCGCTGAGCGATGCGCGCCACAGCATCGGCAGGGCCTCCTGACTGTCGAGCAGCGCCAGCATCTCGCGGGCGGCGTCGGTCTGGCCGAATGAGACCAGCCAGCCGGCCAGCGCGCAGGCGTTAGCCCCCCGCCGCCCGGTAACGGCAATCAGCGCCTCGCGGGCGGCATCGTCACGCCGGATGGCCCAGCGCGCATAGTGCATCGCATAGCTTAAGGGCCAGGCGACCAGTTGGGCGTCAAGCCAGGCCAGCGCCTCATCGCTGCGGTTCAGTTTCGCCAGCGCCAGCGCTTTCAACCCCATCGCCAGGTTATTGCTGGCGTTAAAACGGAGGCTCTGATTGACCTTCTCCAGCGCGTCAGAGTAATGGCCGTCGCGCATGGCGAGCCGCGCCAGCGCCCAGAAAGCGGCGTCGCGGCAGTTTCCGCTCCAGCTTGCCTTGTAGTAGTGGTCCCAGGCCTGGGTAACGTCGCCCTGGCGCTCCAGCGCGGCGGCCAGCAGCATGCTGGCTTCGCCGTCGCGCGGGTTTTTATTGAGTTTATGCGCCCTGGCCAGCGCCGCTCGGGCGCAGCGCTCCGCCTGCTGCCAGTCGGCGCTGTTCAACGCCAGCGTGCCGAGGGCGACGTTGTTGCGATAGTCCTGCGGGTCAAGCGCCAGCGCCCGGCGATAGTAATCCTCCGCGTAGCGGCTGGCGTGGTTGTACTGCTCCAGGTGCTGGCCGATAAAGTACAGCTCCTCGGCGCTGGTTATCGCCTCCGGCAACGCGGGGGCGCTGGCGGCGGAAGGCAGCGGCATCTCTTCGGCAATATGCTCTGCGTAGCGCAGCAGCGACTCGCCGTCGGCGCGGGCAATCGTCATGGTTACCCGCTCGTTGCCGCCGTCAGGCAGGTCGCTAAGCCAGCTCTGCCCTGGCTCCAGGGTGAGGTTTTTTTCGAAAAACGTCCCTTTTTCACCGCTCAGCGTAACCAGAACGTTCTGCAACGGGGCGACGGCGTAGACGCCGACCGAGAGCTGGTGGTTATCGCGCACCAGACGCAGCGCCAGTTCCGTGCTGGCGTTTTGCACCATCCCCAGTTCGCTATAGGGTAAGAAATTCTGTACGAAGACTTTCTCTTCAAACGGGGCAAGCCAGGTGAAATCGGGCTGATTGTCGGTATACACCCCGGTCATCAGTTCAATATAGGGGCCGTTTTCGTCGGTGAGGTTCCTGTCCCAGGCGACGCCAAAATCGCCGTAGCCCCAGGTCCACTGTTTTTTACCCGGCGAAACATGGTGATCGGCAACATGCAGCAGCCCGCCGCGCTCGCCATGATGCCAGGCGCCGACAAAGTCGTAATCGGATTTGGCGGCCATATAGGAGGTAGGTACCGGCACGTTTTTATAGCGCGAGATATCCACCCCCGCGGAGTAGTCCACCTTGTAGTAGGTGCCTCTGGCGATAGGAAACGCCGAAACGTCGCGCTTACCGTGATCGAACACGGCGGTGACGTCCGGCGGGAAAACGCTTTGATGATCGTCACCCCCTTTTACCGCCGGGTTAGCCCACCACAGGAAGTGGCGCGGCGTCGCGTTGCCGTTGAAGACTTTGCCGGTAATTTCGATCAACGCGCGGTGAGGATAGAGCGTAAAGCCAGCCATCACCTGCAAGCCGCGCATCGGCTCGACCTCCCCCATCCAGACGGTCTGCTCCCCCTGCTCCCCGGCCTGAACCGTGAAGTCCACCGGCATAAAGGTGGTGGGACGATGGTGCTGCGGCCAGTTAAATTCGATGCCGCCTGAGATCCACGGCCCCAGCAGGCCGACCAGCGCCGGTTTCACCACTTCGTTGTAGTAGACGAAATCCCGCTGCCGCACTTTGTCATAGGCGCGATGGATACGCCCCCCCAGCTCCGGCAGCAGCATGACGCGGATGAAATCATTTTCCATCCAGACCGCCCGGTATTCGCGCATTTCGCGTTTGCCGGTCAGCGTATCAATCACCCCGTACGGGTAGACCGCCCCTGATGACCCCTGATAAACCCGCTTTTCCAGGAACATAGGATTCGGATCTTCTTCCCCCGCCGTCCAGGTCGGGAGCGAGAGCGTTTCCTGCCAGACCTTAACTGAACCGTACATGCTGCCTCCACTCAATAAATAAAAGTAAACCTTTCTCTTAACGCTATTGTGGCGCGCTTAACTGACGGTAAAATGCGCAATGCTCACGCAATACAGTTAAGGAAGTTAAGTGAATGCCCCGTTCAGGATTTAACAATGCCCGCGTCAGGCAGGCTAATAAGCAGATTTTCTTGTCCCATCTGTGGCGGGAAAAGCAGCTCAGTAAGTCGCAGCTGGCGCAGCTTACCGGCCTGTCAATTCCGGCGGTCGGCAACATACTGCAGGAGTTGATGGACGAGGGGCGAATCAGCCACTCCCGCGAAAGCCTCAGCCAGCGCGGGCTCAGCGGCGGCAGCTACCATCTGCCTGAGCAAGGGGCGTGGACGCTGTGTATGAACGTTACGCCCACCAGCCTCACCAGCCAGCTGGCGAACGCGCGCCTTGTGGCAGTAGGCGATCCGCAGCACGAGCGCATCGACGCAGGCACGCCAAAAGCGCTACTGGCTGCGCTGGCCGCCCACTGGCGCAGGTATCGCCAGCGTTTCCCTGAGGTGACCATCAATCTGGCGCTGGGGGTGCACGGCCAGGTCGATCCAATCACCGGCGCGTCGAAGACCATGCCGCAGGCGCCGTGGAAGACGCCGGTAGAGATCAAATATCTGCTTGAGGAGCAGCTGGGCGTTCAGGTGCGGCTGGATAACGACTGCGTGATGCTGGCGCTGGCGGAAAAGTGGCAGAACCCGGCGGCGAACAGCGACTTCTGCGTGATAAACGTCGACTACGGCATCGGCTCTTCGTTTGTGATTAACGACCATATCTGGCGCGGCAGCCTGTACGGCAGCGGGCAGATCGGTCACACCATCGTCAACCCGGACGGGGTAGCCTGCGACTGCGGGCGCTATGGCTGTCTTGAGACGGTGGCCTCCCTCAGCGCGCTAAAAAAGCAGGCCAGAGTATGGATGAAAGCGCAGCCCGATGCGGGCTACGATCCGGAGATGCTGGCTACGGAGCAGTTGATTGCCGCCTGGCGAGAGGGGGACGTGCGCATTCAGGCGTGGGTAGAAAATGCCGCCAGCGCCATTGGGCTAAGCCTGTATAACTTCCTAAATATACTCAATATTAATCAGATCTGGCTGTATGGCCGCAGCTGCGCCTTTGGCGAGCGCTGGCTGCATACCCTGGTGCAGCAGACAGGTTTTAACCCCTTCGACCACGGCGACAATCCGCGGGCGAAGGCCACGCAGATAAACTTCGGCAGGCTCTCTCCCGCGCAGCAGTTAATGGGAGCGGGCTATCTGTATGTGGAGTCGCAGCTTAGCGAGCTTTGAGCGTCCTTCCCGTCAGCCCGTGTAAACATGCGCATCCGATGGCTTCCCGGATGCGGCTTCGCCTTATCCGGGCTACCATTTCCGTAGCCCGGGTAAGCCTGCGCAGCCGGGATTGCAGGGACAAAAAAGGCCTCCCGCAGGAGGCCTCAGCGTAGCCCGGGTAAGCTTGCGCACCCGGGAGCCTACGTTTAAAGATTAAGCGTAAACCGGGAAGCGGCGGCAGATTTCCAGCACTTTCTGTTTGGTGCGCTCAATGACCGACTCGTCGTTGATGTTGTCCAGCACGTCACACATCCAGCCCGCCAGCTCTTTCACTTCCGCTTCTTTAAAGCCGCGGCGCGTTACGGCCGGGGAGCCGATACGGATACCGGAGGTAACGAACGGGCTCTTCGGATCGTTCGGCACGCTGTTTTTGTTAACGGTTATGTTGGCGCGGCCCAGCGCGGCGTCAGCTTCTTTACCGGTGAGGTTTTTGTCCACCAGATCCAGCAGGAACAGGTGGTTTTCCGTACCGCCGGAAACCACTTTGTAGCCGCGGTTGAGGAACACTTCCACCATTGCTTTGGCGTTTTTCGCAACCTGCTGCTGGTAAACCTTGAACTCCGGCTCCATCGCTTCTTTCAGCGCCACCGCTTTCGCTGCGATAACGTGCATCAGCGGGCCGCCCTGCGCGCTCGGGAACACGGCAGAGTTCAGTTTTTTGTACAGCTCTTCGTCGCCGCCTTTCGCCAGGATCAGGCCGCCGCGCGGACCCGCCAGGGTTTTATGGGTGGTGGTGGTGACAACGTGCGCATGCGGAACCGGGTTCGGGTAGACGCCAGCGGCGATCAGGCCCGCTACGTGCGCCATATCGACAAACAGGTAAGCGCCGATGCTGTCGGCGATTTCACGCATTTTTGCCCAGTCTACGATGCCGGAGTAAGCAGAGAAGCCGCCGATGATCATCTTCGGCTTGTGCTCTTTCGCCTGCTTCGCCATGTCTTCATAGTCAATTTTGCCGGACTCATCGATGCCGTAAGGGATGATGTTGTACAGTTTGCCAGAGAAGTTAACCGGGGAGCCGTGAGTCAGGTGGCCGCCCTGCGCCAGATTCATACCCAGCACGGTGTCGCCCGGCTGCAGCAGCGCGGTGTAGACAGCGAAGTTAGCCTGAGAACCGGAGTGCGGCTGGACGTTAGCGTAGTCTGCGCCGAACAGTTCTTTCGCGCGGTCAATCGCCAGCTGTTCAACGATATCAACGTACTCACAGCCGCCGTAGTAGCGCTTGCCCGGATACCCTTCGGCATATTTGTTGGTCAGCTGAGAACCCTGCGCCTGCATCACGCGCGGGCTGGTGTAGTTTTCGGAGGCGATCAGTTCAATGTGCTCTTCCTGACGTACTTTTTCCTGCTCCATAGCCTGCCACAGTTCGGCATCATAATCGGCAATGTTCATTTCACGCTTTAACATCCGCATCTCCTGACTCAGCTAACAAGTAAATTTGTGCCTGAAAAGGCTGTCCTGGTGGACTTCGGCCCACAGTATAACTGATTCATATTCTGATAACAGGTCTTGACAAAGGTTTTTACGCAAACGATTGGCTCGGCGTCAGACAAGGCTTTGAGCGATAACGCGTCGGGGAAAATAACGGGAAATCTTTTCATCTTCATAATGCGTTTTTTTCACCCAGTCAGAAACCGCGTCGTGGAATACCCCTCTTTACACAGCGGCTATTTTGATTATAAGATGCATTTAAAATACATCTTATAAATCACCAACAGGAAGCCATCATGCTTGACGCTCAAACCATCGCGACGGTGAAAGCCACCATTCCCCTGCTGCTGGAAACCGGTCCGAAGCTGACCGCGCACTTCTACGATCGGATGTTTACCCACAATCCCGAGCTCAAAGAGATCTTCAATATGAGCAACCAGCGTAACGGCGACCAGCGCGAAGCGCTGTTTAATGCTATCGCCGCCTACGCCAGTAACCTGGAGAACCTGCCCGCGCTGCTTCCCGCGGTGGAGAAGATTGCGCAGAAGCACACCAGCTTTCAGATTAAGCCCGCCCAGTACAATATTGTTGGCGAGCATCTGCTGGCGACGCTGGATGAGATGTTCAGCCCCGGTCAGGAAGTGCTGGACGCCTGGGGCAAAGCCTATGGCGTGCTGGCGGATGTGTTTATCAAGCGTGAAGCACAAATTTACCATGAACACGCCAGTCAGAAAGGCGGCTGGGAAGGCACCCGGCCGTTTCGGCTGGTAGAGAAAAAACCGCAGAGCGCGCTGATTACCAGCTTCGAGTTCGCGCCGGTGGACGGCGGCCCGGTGGCGGACTATCGCCCCGGCCAGTATGTGGGCATCTGGCTTAAACCAGAGGATTTCCGCCATCAGGAAATTCGTCAGTACTCCCTGACCCGCGCGCCAAATGGCCGCAGCTACCGTATCGCGGTAAAACGTGAAGGCGAGGGACAGGTGTCGAACTGGCTACACGATCGCGCGCAGCCCGGCGATATCGTTCATCTTGCGGCCCCCGCCGGGGACTTCTTTATGGATGTCGACGCCGCCACGCCGGTGACGCTTATCTCTGCGGGTGTCGGCCAGACCCCGATGCTGGCGATGCTCGATACGCTGGCAAAAGCTGGGCATCCCCAGCAGGTAAACTGGCTGCACGCCGCGGAGCATGGCGAGATCCACGCCTTCGCCTCCGAGGTGAAAGCCCTGAGCGCCGCCCTGCCGCGCTTCTCCTCCCACGTCTGGTATCGCATTCCGACAGAACAGGACAGGCTGGCGCAGGCCTTCAACAGCGAGGGGCTGATGGATTTGAGCAAGCTGGAAGGGGTATGCAGCGAACCGACAATGCGCTATTACCTCTGCGGCCCGGTCGCCTTTATGCAGTATGCCGCCGGTCAGTTAATCGCGCTGGGCGTGAATAAAGACAATATTCATTACGAATGCTTCGGCCCGCATAAGGTGCTGTAAACCTGCAACGCATCCGGGCGTCCCGGGTGCGCTTGCGCTTACCCGGGCTACGTTTGAGGTCTGCATCCGGGCGTCCCAGGTGCGCTTTCGCTTAACCGGGCAACGTTCGGGGCCCGCATCCGGGGCGACTCCCGACACTTGCCTTACGTTACCGTGTTATGATTAACGTTTTACCGGATCTGTTAAGGCGTCTTTATTTATGCAGCAACCTGTTGTACACGTTGGAGAATGGCTGGTTACGCCTTCCGTTAATCAAATCAGTCGGCAGGGACGCCAGATTACTCTTGAACCGCGCTTAATCGATCTACTTATCTACTTTGCTCACCATCCTGATGAAGTGCTGAGCCGGGATGAGATTATTGATAACGTCTGGATGCGCACCATCGTCACCAGCCACGTTGTCACCCAGAGCATTTCTGAACTGCGCAAATACCTGCGGGACGGCAATGAAAACAGTCCCGAGTATATTGTCACCGTCCCTAAACGCGGCTATAAGCTGACCGCGCCGGTGGTCTGGTCAGTAGAAACGGACGACGAAGCCGAAAGCCTGCCCGCTGATATGCCCGCTGTGACGGCGCCATTGCAGGCGTCAAGCTCGTCCGGCACCGCGGCGACTGTTCCCTCCTCCGGGGATCACTCCCTGCCCAAAAGCCGCGAGCGGCGCTTAAGTAGATTCTGGACCTGGTGCCTGTTTCTCGTTTCATTAACCGCCCTTATTGCGATGGTCGCGCTCTCAATGATGCCCTCCCATCCTGAGGTGACTAAAACGCGGCTGCTGCTTAACCCGCGCGATATCGACGTGCGTTTTGATAGCGGCAACTCTTGTAATAATTGGGCTTCGCAGGAGGCCTACGCTATTGGCCTCGGCAGCCTGATTACTACGTCGCTCAACACCTTTTCAACGTTTATGGTGCACGACAAGACCAACTATAACGTCGACGAACCGAGCAGCTCAGGAAAAACGCTGACTATCCGTTTTGCTAACCAGCGCCACTATCGCGCCCAGCAGTGCTTTATGTCAGTGCTGCTGGTGGATAATGCCGACGGCGCAACCATGCTCGATAAGCGCTATTTCATCACCGATACCAATCAATTTACGATTCAGGACGATATTTTCGACTCGCTCTCAACCGCCCTGACGCAGCCCTGGCCCGCGCGGATGCAGGGGCTACTCGCCCAGTTCCGCCTGCCGCAGTCCTCCACCTCGCCGCATTTTTATGAGGCGTACCAGCTTCTTCTCAATGGTGATGTCCAGTCATTGAATAAAGCCAGCACTATTCTGGAGACAATAAGTAAAAATTCCCCGGAGTTTGTTATTGCTTATCAGTACAAAGTGCTGGTTGATGTCTTGCGCCATTCGCAGCAGCCTTTTAATAGCCAGCAAATGGATGCGTTGAATAATGAGTTTAATAAAATAGCGCAGATGCCAGGCATTGAGCAGAACGCTGTTTTCTATAAAATTCAGACCATCGATCTTTTAGGTAAAGGAAATGTTGATGGCGCATTCGATGCCATTAATAAAAGTATCGACCTGGAGATGTCGTGGATGAATTATCTGCTACTGGGTAAGGTGTACGAAATGAAGGGTGAAAGTCGTCTGGCGGCGGACGCCTACATTACCGCCTTTAATTTACGTCCTGGGGAAAACACCATGTACTGGATTGAAAACGGCGTGTTCCAGACCTCTATTAAGAATATCGTCCCCTATCTGGACAGTTTTCTGGCCGAAAAATAACCCCCTTGCGGGAAGCGTCAAATCATTGCGCGCTTCCCGGCCAATTTTTTTAAAAACCCCACGTTAAAAAAGATGTTGCTGAAAATAGTCTTTTTAAAATTTTCGCAACATCACCCCACCAAAGCATCGATCACATCCCTTTGATTATTAACTAAATTTATCTTTTCCTGAGGTTTTTATCTGAAGTTTATACTTGCTGAAAAATCCTCAACTTCTCATTTTTAACGGGTTTGTTTTTATTTCACCTAATCTTTAGGACTTCTCTTAACGTGGTCGGTAATCTTGCAGCCAGTTGGTCGGGTCAGTCAAAGCTAAGTGGTCATGATCCGGTTCTCAAAATACCGTTCAGGAGAAATGAACATGAGTTCTGCCAAAAAGATCGGGCTGTTTGCCTGTACTGGCGTCGTCGCCGGTAATATGATGGGGAGCGGGATTGCATTATTACCTGCGAACCTCGCCAGCATCGGTGGTATTGCCATCTGGGGCTGGGTAATTTCTATTATTGGCGCCATGTCGCTGGCTTATGTTTACGCCCGACTGGCCACCAAAAACCCGCAGCAGGGCGGCCCTATCGCCTACGCCGGGGAATTATCTCCCGCCTTTGGTTTCCAGACCGGCGTGCTTTATTATCATGCCAACTGGATTGGTAACCTGGCTATCGGGATTACCGCCGTCTCTTATCTCTCTACCTATTTCCCGGTGTTAAATAACCCTATTCCTGCCGGTATCGCCTGTATTGCTATCGTCTGGCTGTTCACCTTTATTAATATGTTGGGTGGGACCTGGGTAAGCCGTTTAACCACTATTGGCCTGTTCCTGGTCCTGATTCCGGTGGTGCTGACGGCGGTTGTTGGCTGGCACTGGTTCGATATCGCGACGTATCACGCAAACTGGAACACCTCTACCACCACCGATCCGCACGCGGTTATTAAAAGTATTCTGCTCTGCCTGTGGGCCTTTGTTGGTGTGGAATCTGCTGCCGTGAGCACCGGGATGGTGAAAAACCCGAAACGTACCGTACCGCTGGCAACCATGCTCGGCACCGCTCTCGCCGGTATCGTTTATATCGCCGCTACGCAGGTTATCTCCGGTATGTATCCGGCTTCCGTGATGGCTTCTGCGGGTGCGCCGTTCGCCGTCAGCGCCTCTACCATTCTGGGTAGCTGGGCCGCGCCGCTGGTTTCCGCCTTTACCGCATTCGCCTGCCTGACGTCTCTGGGCTCCTGGATGATGCTGGTTGGTCAGGCGGGGGTTCGCGCCGCTAACGATGGTAACTTCCCGAAAGTGTATGGCGAAGTCGATCAGAACGGTATTCCGAAGAAAGGCCTGCTGCTGGCGGCAGTGAAAATGACCGTGCTGATGATCATCATCACCATCATGAACTCCAGCGGCGGTAAAGCGTCCGACCTGTTCGGTGAGCTGACCGGTATCGCCGTTCTGCTGACCATGCTGCCTTACTTCTACTCCTGCGTTGACCTGATTCGCTTCGAAGGTATCAACGTGCGTAACACCGTTAGCCTGATTTGCTCGGTTCTGGGCTGTGCCTTCTGCTTCATCGCACTGATGGGCGCTAACTCTTTCGAACTGTCCGGCACCTTCATCGTCAGCCTGATCATTCTGATGTTCTACGGCCGCAAAATGCACCAGCGCCAGAATGCAGCGCAAGACGACGCTATCGAAGCCGAAGCTCTGTAATCCGTTAATCCTTCATTCTAAAAGCCCTTTCCTGCACCTGTCTGTGAGATGGGAAGGGCTTCCTTTATCTGGAATAAGACTATGAACGTTATCGCAATTATGAACCACATGGGCGTCTACTTTAAGGAAGAGCCTATTCGTGAACTGCATCGTGCGCTGGAACGCCTTGATTTTCGTATTGTTTACCCGAACGACCGTGAAGACCTGCTTAAACTGATTGAAAACAACGCGCGTCTTTGCGGCGTCATTTTTGACTGGGACAAATATAACCTTGAGCTGTGCGAAGAGATCAGCGCGCTCAACGAATATATGCCGCAGTATGCTTTCGCCAACACCTACTCTACGCTGGATGTCAGCCTCAACGACCTGCGTATGCACGTCCGCTTCTTCGAATACGCGCTGGGCGCTGCGGAAGATATCGCCGCCAAAATCAAACAGAGCACCGACGACTACATCGACACCATTCTGCCGCCGCTGACCAAAGCGCTGTTCAAATATGTGCGTGAAGGCAAATACACTTTCTGTACGCCAGGCCATATGGGCGGCACAGCGTTCCAGAAAAGCCCGGTAGGCAGCATCTTCTACGATTTCTTTGGCCCGAACACCATGAAATCGGACGTGTCGATCTCCGTTTCCGAACTGGGCTCGCTGCTTGACCATACCGGTCCGCATAAAGAGGCGGAAGAGTACATCGCCCGCGTCTTTAACGCCGAGCGCAGCTATATGGTGACCAACGGCACCTCAACGGCGAACAAAATCGTCGGTATGTACTCCGCACCGGCGGGCAGCACCGTCCTGATTGACCGTAACTGCCATAAGTCGCTGACGCATCTGATGATGATGAGCAACATTACGCCCATCTACTTCCGCCCGACCCGTAACGCCTACGGCATTCTCGGCGGTATTCCGCAGAGCGAGTTCCAGCGCGAAACCATCGCCAAACGGGTGAAAGCGACACCCAACGCCAGCTGGCCGGTGCATGCCGTTATTACCAACTCTACCTATGACGGCCTGCTGTACAACACCGATTACATCAAGAAAACGCTGGATGTAAAATCCATCCACTTTGATTCCGCCTGGGTGCCTTACACCAACTTCTCGCCCATTTACGAAGGCAAATGCGGCATGAGCGGCGGCCGCGTGGAAGGGAAAGTTATCTACGAAACCCAGTCCACCCATAAGCTGCTGGCGGCCTTCTCCCAGGCTTCCATGATCCATGTGAAAGGCGACGTTAACGAAGAGACCTTCAACGAAGCCTTTATGATGCATACCACCACGTCGCCGCATTACGGCATCGTGGCCTCTACGGAAACCGCAGCGGCAATGATGAAAGGCAATGCCGGTAAGCGTCTGATTAACGGTTCGATCGAACGTGCGATTAAGTTCCGTAAAGAGATCAAACGCCTGAAAAGCGAGTCTGACGGCTGGTTCTTTGACGTCTGGCAGCCGGAACATATCGATGGTCCGGAGTGCTGGCCGCTGCGTTCAGACAGCGCATGGCACGGCTTTAAAAATATCGATAACGAACATATGTACCTCGACCCCATCAAAGTCACCATTCTGACTCCGGGGATGAAGAAAGACGGTACGATGGATCAATTCGGTATCCCGGCAAGCCTGGTGGCAAAATACCTCGACGAACGCGGTATTGTGGTTGAGAAAACCGGCCCTTATAACCTGCTGTTCCTGTTCAGCATCGGGATCGATAAAACCAAGGCGCTGAGCCTGCTGCGCGCGCTGACCGATTTCAAACGCGCCTTTGATCTGAACCTGCGGGTGAAAAACATTCTGCCTGCCCTGTACCGCGAAGCGCCGGAATTCTATGGCGAGATGCGCATTCAGGACCTGGCGCAGAATATTCATGACCTGGTTCAGCACCACAACCTGCCGGATCTGATGTTCCGCGCGTTCGAAGTGCTGCCGTCCATGGAAATGACCCCGTTTGACGCCTTCCAGAAAGAGCTGCACGGCGAAACCGAAGAGGTATATCTGGACGAGATGGTTGGCCGGATCAACGCCAACATGATCCTGCCGTATCCTCCGGGTGTTCCGCTGGTGATGCCGGGTGAAATGATCACCGAGGAAAGCCGTCCGGTACTGGAGTTCCTGCAGATGCTGTGCGAAATCGGCGCTCACTATCCGGGCTTCGAAACCGATATTCACGGCGCATACCGTCAGAAAGATGGCCGTTACACTGTTAAGGTATTGAAAGTAAATAATAAATAAAACACTAAGGGAAGTGGCCTGCCACTTCCCTTTTTGCCGTAGTAAGGAGACAAGATGAAAACACCCTCACAACCGCGCGCGATTTACTACATCGTGGCGATTCAAATTTGGGAATACTTCAGCTTTTACGGGATGCGCGCCCTGCTTATCCTCTATCTCACCCACCAGCTCGGCTTTGACGACAGTCATGCCATCACCCTTTTCAGCGCCTACGCCTCGTTAGTTTATGTCACGCCTGTTCTTGGCGGCTGGCTTGCCGATCGGCTGCTCGGCAACCGCGCGGCGGTAATTGCCGGCGCGCTGCTGATGACCCTCGGCCACGTCGTGCTGGGTCTGGGGACGGACGCCACCTGGAGTCTCTATATCGCGCTGGCGATCATTATCTGCGGCTACGGCCTGTTTAAATCCAATATTAGCTGCCTGCTGGGCGAACTCTACACTGCCGACGATCATCGTCGCGACGGTGGATTTTCCCTACTCTATGCCGCCGGTAACGTGGGCTCGATTGTCTCACCTATCGTCTGCGGGCTGGCGGCGCAGTGGTACGGCTGGCACATCGGTTTTGCGCTGGCGGGAATCGGTATGTTCCTTGGCCTGCTGATCTTTTTAAGCGGTCATCGCCATTTTCGTCACGTGCGCGGCGTCGACAAACCGGCGCTGCGTAAGGTGAAACTGGCGTTGCCCGTCTGGGGCTGGCTGGTCGTGATGCTTTGCATCGCGCCGGTCTTCTTTACCCTGCTGCTGCATTATGACGGCGCGGGCTATTTGCTGGGGCTGGTCTGCGTTTTCGCCGTCTGGCGGGTAGCGCGTCTGATGAAAAGCGCGCCGCAATACCGCCGTGGCCTGTGGCAGATAGTGCTGCTGATGCTTGCCGGTACGCTGTTCTGGATCCTGGCGCAGCAGGGCGGCAGCTCAATCAGCCTGTTTATCGACCACTTTGTCGATCGTCACTGGTTACGTTTTCAGGTGCCCACCGCATGGTTCCAGTCGGTCAATGCGATTGCCGTGATGGCGGCAGGCGTGGCGCTGGCCTGGCTTGCCGGGGCGCAAAACGGCGAGCGTTCTGCCCTGCGGGTATGGCTTAAATTTGCTTTTGGCCTGGCGTTGATGGGCAGCGGGTTTATGCTGTTGGCGCTGAACGCGCGCCAGGGTGAGCTTCACGGTCACGCGTCGATGGGAATGATGATTGCCGGACTGGCGCTGATGGGCTTCGCCGAACTGTTTATCGACCCGGTAGCGATGTCGCAGATTACCCGGTTGAACATGCCCGGCGCGAACGGTCTGCTGACCGGCATCTACATGCTCGCCACCGGTGCGGTCGCCAACTGGCTGGCGGGCGTCGTCGCCCAGCAAACCACCGAGTCGCAAATTAGCGAAACGGCCATTGCCGCTTACGGACACTTTTTCTCGCAGATGGGAGAGTGGACGCTGAGCAGCGTCGGGCTGATCGTGGTATTTATTGTAGTGCGTTGCCTGTTGAGAAGACCGATCGCACCGCAAGTGGAATAAGAATAAATGGTATTGCTGTCTGCGCATTTTGGCAGGCAGCAATACGTTATCTCATTCGATTTTAGCCACTGATTGCCTGACAACAAGGTCAGCAGAAAGACGTTTAATTTCTTGATTTTTATGTTTATTTTCTATCTTCGAAATAAGCAGGTTGGCAGCTGTTAGCCCTAACTGGTAAGCAGGTTGCCTGATAACGGTTAGTGGGGTCGGAAAAAAGCTCGCCCAGCGAGGGTCATCAAACATTAAAAAAGAAATATCTTTCGGGATGGATAATCCGCACTTATAAATTGCAGAAACTACCCCTTCGCCAATGAAGTCATTAGCAGCAATAATAGCGGAGGGTTTATTCTTACCTGTCAAATAATTAATCACCTCGCTACAGGTTCTGGACTGTAATTTATCGGTATCTTTAATCAGTAAAATATCATGGGCAACGGCTGAGTCAGCCTCAGCAATCGCACAGTTGAAGCCACGTAAACGTTCATCAAATGTCGTAATTGATAAATCGCCAGTGCAGTAAAGAATATTTCTATGCCCCTGGCTGATTAAATAATTCGTTGCCAGTTTCATACTTTCATGATTACTGATTAAAACCTGGTCGCTTGATTCAAGACCTGAGAGTCTGTCAACTTCAACTATAGGCAAATGTTTCAGTAACTTAAGGTTATTGATGGATTTCCATGTTGGGACGATAATTAGCCCTTGCAGCATGTTACTTTTAAGTAGATCAATCAGCTTTCGCTCAGTATTTTCATCTTCAGATGAAGTCCCGAAAATCACAGTATAACCATTCTCTAGTGCGATTTTCTGTATTGCCGTTATCGTTTCACCATGCTGTAAATTAGTAATGTCGGAAACAATAACACCAATCGTCCTGGATTCACCGCTGCGTAGTTTCCTGGCTATGGCGTTAACTTCATACCCCACTTCCTGTGCAGCAAGCAACACCTTTTCCCGGGTCTCCTTTGTCACCAGATTTGAATCGCGTAGTGCCCTGGAAACCGTAGAGTTTGATAAGTTAAGTTTTTTAGCGATATCTGCGATGCTTGCCATTTTTTTCTCTTAAAACTTTTTGTTGTTTTCTTCACTGGTCTTGCTCAGGTAGTGAACGAATTCTATCACGCAGCCTGAAGCCTGGCACTTCTTTAAACTCCTGCGGTTTTACCCTCCTCCTTTCCATGCTCGCTCTACTGGATCCGATCCATCCGTCCATAGCAGATGATCCAAAATGTGATCATTCTCTCTTTAGGATCCTGAGTGCCACGTTAGAATGCACGCAAATGACAACGTTGTCATTGATATTTAAGGCTACATATTGTTTATAACTATATGTTTTTAAAGTTATTCAAGTAGATCTGGTCAATTAAACCAAACCAATAAAGATATCGTTATCATTCATAAAGGATTTTTATGCTTACCATACCGCTTATCAAAGCCACCGCAGAGAATCTGGCCCCGTATGCGAAATTCATTGGCTTCCCAACCGGCAGAACACCGTCTGTTGATCGCGTCGATATCACCTATTTTCACGACGTTTGCGACACCGATGACTTTACAGATAAGCCTGTTGCCAGTTTCTTACTGGCTAAGCCGCACAATTTCACTCTGTGCAATATTGAGCGCCATATGCAGACCGAAGAAGCTGTCATCCCGTTGACCGGTGAAAGCGTGATAATTCTGGGGCCCGTTGGCGAATTTGATATCAACAAGCTTGTCGCTGTTCATCTTGATGGTTCATTCGGCATTGTCATGCGCCGAAATGCCTGGCATTTTGCCCCCTTCCCGCTGCATGGAAAAGACGCGACCTACATGCTGCTGTCTGGACGCCATACACCTGATGATATTGAAGTTCTTGATATCGAGACGGTAAGTGTTCCTACTCCGGAAAAGCGGGAGCAAAACAATGACCATCGTTAAGCCATCCTGCCTTCTGGCCTGCGAAATTCTGTGGGACTGCGTGGAAGGTCAGGCTCCTCTGCATGGCGGAGCAACGCTGAATGTTGCTTACCACCTGAATAAGTTAGGCTGTAGAACTATCCCGGTATCAAGCGTGGGCAACGATGAACTGGGACGGGAATCGCTAAGAATTATTAAAGAAGAGTGGCAGTGCGACCCCAGTGAAATCGCGATGCTTGACAATGTAGGAACGGGGATTGTTGATGTAAAAATCGACGCTAATGGCGATGCGAATTATTTCATTCATACCCCTGCGGCCTGGGATTATATTAGTTTCCGGACTGGTGCAACCAGACTGGCCTGCGATGCGTTTGTCTTTGGCTCAGTAGCGCTACGAAGCGCGTTCAATCAGCATTCTTTTGATGATTTTCTAACTAAATTTCATGGACTTAAATGTTTTGATGTCAATTTACGGGAAGGGCAGAACGATATTCATATTGTTTGCCAATTTTTAAAAAAGGCAGATTTCATTAAGTTAAATGAAGATGAAATGGACAAGATCGCTACCTTCCATGGAATCAAATCACAAGACAAGGAGGAACAGTTATTATCTCTGATAAAGATAACAGGTGAGAAGACCCTGTGCCTCACCTGCGGTGATAAACCCCCGTTACTGTACTGGAAAGGCAAAATATATAAAGGCCAGAGTATCCCTGTTAAGGTAAAAAATACTATTGGTGCTGGCGATGCTTTTTTTGCATCAATGATCCATGCATTGATCAGTTCTGATTTTAAACCAGACATTTCATTATATCGGGCATCGACTCTGGGATCGTGGGTGGCGACTAAAGACGGTGCGCAACCGGAATATGATGCTTTTATTATAGAAAAACTTGGTATACACAAGGAGATGTAGCAATGAATAGACAAGGGTTGTTCACTTCCCCGGATGGTAGTAATCAACTGAAAATATTTTGCATCATCTCAATGCTATTTCTTGTGCTTGGATTCAGCACAGGAATGATAGATATACTTAATAAACACTTTCAAAACACGCTGGAAATCACCAAAGCAAAATCAGCTCTAATTCAGTTTGCGAATTATATCAGCTATTTTTTTGTCGCCATCCCGGCGGGCATGCTGGCACAGCGATACGGGTATAAATCAGGCATTGTGGTTGGATTGATCCTAATTATGTGTGGAACCAGTACCTTTATGCTGGCAACCTTTTATGGAGAATATCTTTTTTTCCTGGCAGGTATATTTATTCTTGCCGCAGGGCTTACATGTATAGAAACCATTGCCAACCCATACGTTATTATCCTTGGAAACAAAGATGGTGGTGCTGCAAGGTTAAATATATCACAGTCTATTGCCGGTCTTGGCCTGATTTTTGGACCACTTATTGGCGGGCACTTTGTTCTCTCTGCTACAGGAGAAGTGTCAAAAACTAACGATGGATTATTTATCCCTTATCTTGGCATCTTCCTCGCCGTCACGCTGATACTTTTTATTTTCTCCAGAACTAAAGTTCCCGAGGTTGTACCTGAGGCTGATGAAAGTATTGGAGCGGCTGGTAAACCGTTCTGGATGTTCCCTCATTTTATTTTAGCTGTCGTGGCGCAATTTTTATATGTCGCTGGTCAGACTGGTATTTTTAGCTTCTTTATTAACTACGTTGTCGAACACTCCCCCGCAATGAGCGCCGGACTGGTCAGTATTCTTCCCTCCAGTTGGTGCTATCAGGCGGATGAGGTCTACAAATTTACCGAACGCGGTGCATCCCAGCTGCTTGCTTTCGGGGGGTTTGGCTTGTTCATGATTGGGCGTCTGACTGGCGGAATGATTTTGAGTAAAATTAAGACACATGTGGTTCTTGCATTTTTTGCTTTAATCAACTCAGCACTAATGATAGTTATCATCTATTCAGATGGTTATCTGGCAGTAGTTTCATTAATTCTAAGTTTTTATTTTATGTCAATCATGTTCCCGGCTATTTTTTCATTGGGAATTAGCGGCCTGGGCGGACAGACAAAAAAAGCATCATCGATCATAGTCATGTCAATTGTCGGCGGAGCCGTAATGCCTATTATTATGGGCGCTATTGCCGATCACTATAACATGGCAACAGGATTTATTATGCCACTCATCTGTTTCATATTTATTCTTTGCTATTCGCTATTCTGGCCTAAGTTATACAGTAGAAACGACTCGCTAAATAACGAAAGACCAGCAGTTAGCCATTAACCTGTTAATAAAAAACTTAGAGCAATAAACCTTAAGGATTAATACCATGAAATTATATGTTGATACTGCTAATTTAAATGACATTAAACGGTTTGAAGAAAATTTACCGCTAGCTGGCGTAACAATGAATCCCAGCATCACGGCTAAATCAGGGGTGGCGCTATCTGTGCTTATACCACAAATTCGCGCAGTGCTTGGAAAAGGCCGAATGATATTTTCTCAGGTCATCGCCTCTGATTGTGCCGGTATGGTTGAAGAGGCCAGCAGACTCAGTAAGATGGATAATGATATCGTTATTAAAATTCCTGTTACAGCCGAAGGGCTAAAGGCGATAAAGCAACTTAAAGCACGGAATGTCAGAACGCTAGGCACCGCCGTATATACCACAACGCAAGGTTTACTGGCGGCCCTCGCTGGTGCGGAATATGTCGCGCCCTATTACAATCGTATCGAAGCGCTTTCAGGAAATGGCCTTGAAATCGTTAGTGCGCTCGTCAAAATTCTCGCACTGCATGCTCCACACTGCAAAGTCTTTGGTGCCAGTTACAAAAACAATCAACAGTTCCTGGATTGCCTGATGGCGGGCTGCGAGTGCGTCACGCTTCCCGCCGATCTCGCCGGGAAGCTCCTGGATAACCCCTCTGTCGATGCTGCTGTAGCACAATTCCAAAACGACTGGCGGTCAGCATACGGTAGCCTGGATATTAAATAATCCAGCGTACATATTATGGAGAATATGATGAGTGCAAAAATCATCCAGGCACCGGGGAAATATATCCAGGGAGCCGGAATCTTAAGTTCTGTCGCAACGTACATCAAACATCTGAACGCTAAATTTTTAGTCCTTGGCGACGCGTTCGTTCTTGGATTAACTCAGGATATATTAAGCGCCAGCTTTGAACGTGAAAATATTGCCTGTCGGTTTTCGACTTTTACCGGGGAATGTTCACGCAATGCAATAGCCACTATTCAGGCTGATGCGGAAAAAAATCAGTGTACTGCCATTATCGGTATTGGCGGCGGGAAGACAATCGATGCGGCAAAAGCAGTATCCTATTATTTAGGCCTGCCTCTGGTGATTATTCCAACAATTGCTTCTACCGATGCGCCGTGCAGCTCATGGTCGGTGTTATATACGGATAACGGAGAGTTCGACACCTACCTGGATTTACCTTTCAACCCCACATTAGTCCTGGTCGACACGCAAATCATCGCTAACGCCCCTGCCAGGCTACTCGCAGCAGGCATTGGCGATGCGCTGGCGACATGGTTCGAAGCACGCGCCTGTCGGCAAAGCGCCAGTTCTACAATGGCGGGAGGGCTTCCTACCGTTGCGGCGCTGAGTATCGCAAAACAGTGCTATGAAACACTTCTCACCGACGCGAAAATAGCGCTGCTGGCGGTTGAGCGTAACGTTGTCACCGACGCCGTAGAACGCATTGTGGAAGCCAATACGTATCTAAGCGGAGTTGGTTTTGAAAGCGGAGGCCTCGCGGCGGCTCATGCAATTCATAACGGCTTCACCGTGTTAGAAGAAACGCACTCGATGTACCACGGCGAAAAAGTCGCCTTCGGCACATTAACGCAATTAATTCTTGAAAACGCACCAACGGAAGAGCTTGAAACGGTGTTACGACTGTGCATTGATGTTGGCCTGCCGGTTACACTCGAGCAGCTCAATGTTACTGGCAATGTTGAAAGTAAAATGCGCAAAGTCGCGGCCCAGGCCTGCCTGCCAGGGGATACCATTCACAACATGCCATTTAACGTCACCGAAGAGAAAGTTTATGCGGCGCTTCTGGCCGCCGACAGCTACGGTTCCAGCTTTATTAAGGCATAAAGCGCACCATGATAAAGGGCCAGGCGGTTAAACGTCTGGCCCTTTACTGCTAATAGATATTTTTCAGTTAACTCAGATTGCCGCGTCGTCTTCCTCGCCGGTACGGATACGAACCACGCGCGCAACGTCAAAGACGAAAATCTTACCGTCGCCGATTTTACCGGTCTGGGCGGTACGGATAATGGTATCGACGCAGGTTTCGACGATATCGTCAGTCACGACGATTTCAATTTTCACTTTAGGCAGAAAGTCCACCATATACTCCGCGCCGCGGTAAAGTTCGGTGTGCCCTTTCTGGCGACCAAAACCTTTCACTTCGGTCACTGTCATCCCGGTAATGCCGACCTCGGCCAGCGCCTCGCGCACATCATCCAGTTTGAAAGGTTTAATAATCGCATCAATCTTTTTCATGGTGGGTCCTTAAACACGCTTGCCAGTGAGCTACGAAATCGGTTGTTCACAGTATCATAACCACTCGCGCTTTACTCTTTAAAGTCGTTTGCATCCAGTTCATGACGGGAGAGCAACTTATAGAATTCGGTGCGGTTGCGCCCGGCCATTCTGGCGGCGTGGGTCACGTTGCCTTTGGTGATTTGCAGCAGCTTGCGCAGGTAGTTCAGCTCGAACTGATTACGCGCGTCGGCAAAGGTCGGCAGCGCGGTATTCTCCCCCTCCAGCGCCTGCTCTACCAGCGCGTCGCTAATCACCGGCGACGATGTCAGCGCCACGCACTGCTCAATGACGTTAACCAGCTGGCGAACGTTACCCGGCCAGCTCGCGGCCATCAGCCGCTTGAGCGCATCGGTGGAAAAGGCGCGCACAAATGGTTTATGGCGATCCGCCGCCTGGCGCAACAGGTGGTTAGCCAGCAGCGGAATATCTTCGGCCCGCTCGGCAAGGGTGGGGATTTTGAGGTTCACCACGTTCAGGCGGTAAAAGAGATCTTCGCGGAACTCGCCGCGGGTCATCGCCTTCGGCAGGTCGCGGTGGGTGGCGGAGAGAATGCGCACGTCAATGTCGATGTCGCGGTTGCTGCCCAGCGGGCGCACCTTGCGCTCCTGCAATACGCGCAGCAGCTTAACCTGCAGTGGGATCGGCATGTCGCCAATCTCATCCAGAAACAGCGTGCCCCCTTCTGCCGCCTGAAAGAGCCCTTCACGATTGCTGACCGCGCCGGTAAACGCGCCGCGGGCGTGGCCAAACAGCTCTGACTCCAGCAGCTGTTCCGGCAGCGCGCCGCAGTTAATGGCGATAAAGGCGTGCTTGCTGCGCGGGCTGGCGTTATGAATCGCCTGGGCGAGGATCTCTTTGCCGGTGCCGCTCTGGCCGTTAATCAGCACGCTGACGTCCGACTGCGCCACCATTCTCGCCTGCTCCAGCAGGCGCAGCATCACGGGGCTGCGGGTAATAATACCGTCGCGCCACTGTTCGTCCGAAGCGGGGGCGGTGTGCTCAAGAGCGTCATCAATCGCTTTATAGAGGGCGTCTTTATCCACCGGCTTGGTCAGAAAACTGAACACCCCCTGCTGGGTGGCGGCGACGGCATCGGGAATAGAGCCGTGAGCAGTAAGGATGATAACCGGCATGCCGGGCTGCACCCGCTGGATCTCAGTAAAGAGCTGCATGCCGTCCATTTCATCCATCCTGAGATCGCTAATCACCAGATCGATTTTTTCGCGGCTCAGCGCCCGCAGCCCCTCCTGCCCGCTTCCGGCAGTGACGACGCCGTAGCCTTCGCTGGTCAGGCGCAGGCCAAGCAGTTTCAGCAGCCCTGGGTCGTCATCCACCAGCAGCAGACGGGCGGGTTTTCGGCTGGTCATGGTTTTGCCTCCTCGGGTTTAGCGTCGTCCTTTGCTGGCCGCGCGTTATCCGGCAGATCGCCGCCTGCGGGCTTGCGGCTGTAGAGCCGCCGCTCAATATCGGTCAGGTTTTCCAGCTTGCGGGTGGTGGTTTCCAGCTGTTCATGCAGGAACTGCTGCTGCTGACGAAGGGTGTCCAGCTCGGCATCGCTGGTTTGCTGGAGCTTACCGTAGCGCGCCCGCTCCTCCGCTAACTGGATTTGCCCGCTCTGACCATCGCGCCAGAGCTGATACAGCGGGCGCACCGGCGCGGGAATTTGCGGGCTGAGGGCGTCGAGACGCTGCGTGTTCTGACGCCGCTCGACCGGCGAGATTTTGGCATTGGCAAGTAGAATGCCGCTTTTGAACGCATCCTGCCAGGTATCATCGGACCAGCGTCGCGCCTCGGCGCGGGCCGCCGCAGGCGATAGACGGCTTGCGCAGTCTATCCCACGCAGCCAGAACAGGGGGTTGGTATCAAAAGCCTTGCCTTTCTGCGCCCAGATGGCGTCGCAATCCGCCAGCAGAAAATCGGCCAGCTGATGGTCCGGGAGCTGCGCGCCGGTCTGTTCGTGTACCGTGCGCTCAGGCGCCTGCGAAACACAGCCCGCCAGCAGCAGGCAGGTAAGCGTGCGTAGTATTTTACCAGGTAATATCACCGCGCCAGTCACGCGGGAAAAAACGTGCGACATCAGATTTCGCTTCATTTTATGGATTTTTCCGGCGCATCAAGCGGTAACTCAATGCGAAAACAGACATCAGCGTTAGCGACGGTCGCCAGATGCAGCTCGCCGTGCATCCGGCGAATACAGTCTCTGGCGATACTCAGCCCCAGGCCGCTGCCCTTTACCGCCCCTTTGCGCTGATGGCTGCCCTGAAAAAAGGGTTCGAAGATCATCCCGCTTTCGGATTCCGGGATCGGCGTGCCGGTATTGGCAACGTCAATGCGCAGCCTGCCCTCGGCATGGTAACTGTGAATAAGAATGTTACCGGATTCAGCGCCATAGTGCACCGCGTTCGAGTAGAGATTGTCCAGCACGCTCATCAACAGCATGGGCTCAGCCCGGCAGGCGGGGACATCGAGAACCACATCGGTATGCATCATTTTAGCCCGCGCCGGTAAACTGTGAGCAGATATCACCATCTCTGTCAGGGGCGCTATCTCTACGGTTTCCAGCTCCACCGCGCCATCGGCCAGCTTGCGGTTGTAATCAAGCAGCTGCTCGATAAGCTTCTGTAAATTGCGGCTGCTGCCGTCGAGAATATCCACCACCTCTTTTTGCTCTGCCGTTAACGGGCCGACGACCTCATCGGCCAGCAGTTCCGTCCCTTCGCGCATGCTGGCAAGCGGGGTTTTAAGTTCATGGGAGAGATGGCGTAAAAACTGATGGCGCTGGGATTCGAGCCAGGCAAGCCGCTCGCTCAGCCAGATGATACGCTCGCCGACGTAGCGCAGCTCGCGCGGCCCCTTAAACACGACGGTATTGCCCAATGAGCGCCCTTCCCCCAGCCGGTTAATCATCCGCTCGATGCCTTTTACCGGGCCGATAATCATCCGCGTAAACAGCAGTACCAGCGCCAGGCTGAGTAAAAAGAGCACCAGCGCCTGCCAGCCGAAAAACTGTCCGCGCTCGGCAATCTCCTGCTGGAGCTGCTGCCCGCGCGAGAAAACCACTTCGCGGGTGGACTGCACCATCTCGGTATTGGCGGCGGCGAACGCTTCCAGCCGCGCGGATGCCTCTGCCGAAGGGCCGGAGTTGCTGCACTGTAGCTGCGCCAGGTCGTTTAAATCATCCCGCAGCGCCTGGTAGAGTTTCTTATCGGGCAGCACGCCAGCGTGGGCGTCCAGCATTTCGCTGTAGCGTTTGCGCTGGCTCTGGTAAACCCGTTCGAGCGTCCGGTCGTCCAGCACGCAGTACTGGCGGTAGCTACGCTCCATCTCCAGCGCGGCGTTGGTCATCGCCTCGCTGCGGCGGGCGTCTATCAGGGTGGTGCGGTTAGTCTGCGCCGCCTGGGCGCTGAGGGCGTTCAGACTCTGCCACGCCTGCCAGGCCAGCACTAATAGCGGCAGCAGGATAAGCAGAAACGCCATCATCACCAACTGACGCAGGGAGCGGGGGAAAACAGGCCAGCGTTTCAACGCGATACTCTCAACAATAAAGGTTAACAGGATGCTAGCCGAGTAAGACGCTACGGGAAAGTCAGAAAAAACAAAGCCGGGTAAAAACCCGGCTTTGTTTAGCAATTAGGCGGTGCCTTACTCGACGTTTCGCCCTGGTTCTGAAAAAGCTTACGCTTGTTATCAGCAGTTGGACGGCAGGCACCTTTAAGTGCGTCATTCGAGGTTTATGTAGCGCGTCCCGAAGGGGCTGACATAAGAAGGTGAATGAGCCACTGCTGTTTATTATGCAGTAACCGTGCCAGAGTGCAAAACATTTTATTAACATGCTGTTTTTCAAAGGGTTGAAAGTGAATACCGCCATTGCTGACGCGAACATATTTTCAGCAGACTGTCGTCAAAAAGAGACGCCAGAGATCCAGGATTTTTCATGCCTTCAAAAACAATGGGTTACGTGTCGCCTTCTGGCGACACCAGAAACCGCCTGCTGTCGCAGATCCCCGACAGCATAGCGAGAGCCAGTTAACGTTTTAAAAAATCATCCGTATCAGGGTGATGATAAGGAAAAGCACTATAAG
>NZ_HE578945.1:10942-45063 GCF_000321045.1 Phytobacter massiliensis JC163 | reverse complement strand
TGATAAGGAAAAGCACTATAAGCGCCCACCACTGTCGCGCCGTAAAGATCCGCGTCCGGCGCGGTGCCTCAGCCTCTGCGGGCTGCAAAGGACTGCGGTTCGGGTTGAGACGATACTGGTGCTGGTTGCGGCGCTGGCTGTTTCTGCTGAGGAGTCTGCTCCAGCACCGGCGCGGCTGGCCCCTGCGCCTGCCACCACTTCTCTCTGGGCGCTTCGCCCCGCGCGGCCCTGGCGCGGAACAGCTTTTTGTTCAGCGCGGTGATCCGCCCCGGCTGGGTGACGTAACCATACTGACGTTTCAGGTCCGTTACCTGTTTTTGCAACGGAATACCTTTTTCCGGCGCGATCAGCGCCACGAAATTAGCATACCCTTCCAGGCTTGCCATCAGTTCGCCCGCTCCCCAGCGTTTGCCCTGGGTGCCGTCTTTGGCAATCTGGAACAGCAGCGCGCGGAAGCGTTTAAGAGTTTTGCGATCCACCGAGGGCTTCTCATTCACCACAATCCCGGTAACTTCCTGCTTTTGCGGTTTACGCATCACCCGCGTTTTTTCCGGGTGCAGGCGAAAACCTTCATCGTTGACGATCTGTTTGCAGCGCCACAGCAGCTGCTGAACGTTGGCGGTTTTATCGGCGCTGGAGAAGGTCATGTCGTCGGCATAGCGGGTATAGGTGAATCCCAGCTTCTGCGCCATAGCGTGCAGGCGGCTGTCGAGGCGACGGCAGATGATATTTGAGATAGCCGGGCTGCTGGGCGCGCCCTGGGGCAGCGTACGCTCGCCCTGCTGGATAAACCAGTTCTCACCATCCAGCGCAACCTGTTCCGCCTCCGGCTCGGTGGTCAACAGGGCAAGCTCAGTGGCAAGCTGCTCGGCGTAGCCCAACTGGCGAAAGAGCCCTTTTACCCGGCGATAGCTCACCGTCGGGAAGAAATTTTCCATATCCAGGTTCACCACGATCGCCCGGTTAACGTGCGGCAGCGCATTGGTGAGGATACTGCGCCCGGCGACGAAGCCATGAGCGGCGTCGTGCAGGGCTACGCGGTTAAGGATATTTTCCAGAATCCAGTACTGGGCGCGCTTCATGCGCGGCATTGGCGCAGAGATAAAGCGCTCGCCGCCGCTTTTTTTGGCGATGGAAAAGCGCCGGTAGTGGTTAACGCGCGACACCGCTTTCTGGAAACATAAAAAGCGCAGTTCGTTAAGGGTGATACCCATTGCCGAGGCCAGCGCCTGGCTGTCTGCCAGCGGCGGCAGGTTTTGCTGCGCTAACCGCGCCTCGTTATGGGTGGTGTCATCAAGCCCGAAAGAGTAGCCCTCGCCAAGCCAGGTAATGGTGGACTGCTGCGTCTGGTGCCAGCGCTGCGCGCGCTCATAGCGCGCCTGGTTGCGGGCGATACGCGTCTGCTCGCGCTTTTCCAGCGCCGCCTTTTTCCGCGTCTTATGCAGCTCACGCAACGCTTTTTGCGGATCGTCATACAGGCGCTGCCGCTCCCCAAGGCTGGCCAGTTTCTTCTGCAACGCCGCCCGCTCGGCAATAAATTCCGCCGTCAGGTCGGGCTTTTCCTGGCTGGCGTCCCAGAAGCCCAGACGGATCATCTCGGCGAGGATGTACTCCTCTTTGCTGGTTTCACGGATGCGCTCATAGATTTGCTGACGGGTCAGCTTCGGTGATTCAGACATGACGAACACTCCCTGAACGAGATGCACAGTGCGAGGCGGGGAGAACCAGGAGGGATAGCGGCGTGGCGGATAAGGCCTTCGAAGAGTTCCTGGTACTGAGGTCGTCCACTCGACGCAGAGTGGAGTACCTGTCACTCATTGGCTTCGTTGAAGCCATACTGCAATAGTGACAGGTACTCACACTCTGCCCAGTGAAGATGGCATCAGTGACGCGTGGGCAGTCATAAAACCTGAATGGCGATCCACCATCCGGGATGCAAGGTTCCACTGCCACGCCGCTATGAATGCTGAGTATACCAGCAGAAAAAGTCCTTTTCATCATGCTTTTACCTTCGCCGCCTGACGTAAAGCCAGCATATGCTCGCAGGGCCCCCGACGCAGGCGGTTTTGATGGAAATAATAGCAGCCGCATTCGGCGGAGATCAGACGCTGGTCGCCATCGAGCGTCAGGCTCACCGGATAGCGCACGGCGTTATCCAGCACCGCGCCGTGAATTTCCGCGCCGTTTGCGTTCGCCTGACAGCGCTCCACCGTCACCAGCCCGGCCATCACAAAATTAAACGCCTTCTCTTCCCGCTTATGGCTAAAGCGAACTTGCTCAAGGGGAATCGGCTCGCGGCACAGCGCGCGAATACGCCAGAGATCTTTATCAAGGTCATACAGCACCTGCCCATGCTGGCTGTAGCCCATCAGCGCCGCCTTCACCACGCTCTCCTCAAGCCCCAGCTCAGCGGCAAGCTGGCCGCTTGTCGCCAGATGCCGGGCGGCCAGCGCCTGATAAACGCGCGCAAGCGTCGTTGAGTCTACCTCCTGTCGCGGGGCCAGCAGATCGAAATTGCCCTGCGCCGACCAGTCGTTCGCGCTCCAGCCGGACAGCCCGAGGGTGAAACTCATCGCCCCCAAATCCGCAATCCAGAAGGAGGGCATACCGTCATCCAGCAGGCAGACGTCGAACTTGTTCGCCACCGGGATTAAGCGTTCAAGAATATGCAGCCGCCGCCGTCCCCAGACGCGAATGACGCGGGGCGTATCGCCCTGATACAGCGAGCGCGGGCAAACCAGCGTCTCGTTCCACGGCTCGAAGATAATTTTTACCGGCTGCCCCGGCGTCAGCTCGAAGCGCAGCGCGCGCGGGCCGCCGCGCTCTTTTTTACGCCGCAGCGTAAAGCAGATGTTATGGATATCCATCGGCTGGAGGGTGAACTTGACCATCGGCAGGGTCATCGCCGAGCTGACCTGTAAAAAGCCGCGCACCCAGCTATCCGGCAGATCGATTTTCTTCTCTTCGCAGTCTATGCCGTCGGTCCGTAGCGCAAAGCCATCGGGATCGATTTTTAGCTGGGTATGGCGATAGTCGCGGATTTTCTGAAAGGCCTGATAGAGCCCTTCGGAGTAGTCGATATTGGTGGTGCCGAAGGCCTGGTCGCTGACGTTCTCAAAGACGTCGTAATGGCAGCTCAGCTTGCCGTAGCTCGACTCATCTTCGGAAAAGCATTCAAAAAATACCTCGTCAGGGTGGACGGTAATCACCGGGTCCAGCACATACCAGGCATCAATATTCTCTTTATAGAGATAGTCAAAATAGGCTTTTTGCGCCCGATTGTAAGGCGCAAGGATTTTGACCGCTTCGGTATTCAGCGCCTTTAGCTGCCCGCTAACTTCGGCGACCTCCTGCTGCAAATGGCTTTTCTGCGCAATAAATTCCGCCAGCAGCCGCTGCTCCTCCCCGGCAAGCCAGGTAAAGTACGCCGTGCGATCTTTGGGCTTAAAACGCATATCCGAGACCACGACATTGTGCAGCGCGGAGATAGCCTCGCGGAACGCCAGCTTCTGTTTCAGTTCGCCCACGAAAAAAGCGGGCGGGCGCAGGCTGTCCGGCGCGAAGCTCAGCCCGTTTTCCGAGGCGTGGCTTTTGCCCTGATAGCGATAATTAACCTGCATGGTGCTCTCCTTGTACCGGTCGTGGGACGATTTCCAGCGGCAGATTCAGCTGCGGATGATTTTTGCGCAGCTGCAGCAGCGCTTTAATCAGCGGCCCTTTGTCTTTCTGCACCACGGTCAGCGACAGCTGGCTCAACAGCGCGCCGACCATCTCCAGCACCTGCGGACTGGCGGCGGCCTGTTCGCTCAAAAAGGCCAGCGTGCGATCTTTGGCGACGCGCCCGCGGTTAACCTGCGACAAAATCGCCCGGAAACAGGGGGCCAGCGCCAGAATAATGTCCGGTTTTCCCCCGGCGTACTGCTGGAAAAAGTGGGTGACGAAGGTTTGCACCGTCACCGACGGATGCTGGCTAAGCTTGAGCAGATACTCCTCCCCCTGCTCGTGCTTAAAGAAGGTCTGCAACAGCTCACGACCATAAGCCTGCACATCCTCGCGGTGGCTGTCGCACAGGTTAACAATCAGCGCCGGCGTCCAGCTCTCTGCCGGATAGTGCTGGCGTAAAAAGGCGAAGCCAAACTCCCGGGTCTGCGGCCAGTCGCTCTCCAGCAGTGAGAGCGTGGCGGCATCCGCGCAGGCGATCTCAGCCTGCTCCGTAAAGGCCTGCAGCGCCCAGGCGCGAACCTGATAGAGGGGATGGCTGGCGAGCGCGGCCCACTGCCTGACGCTAAACGTCAGGGCAGAGCGGCTCTGTAGAATCTCAGCGCCCAGCGTCTGCGCCGCCTGCGCGCGGGCATGGATAAGCCGCCACAGCGTGCCGTTATCCAGCGCAGCAAGGCAGGCGGCAAGCTGCCCGGTGATAAAGGCCAACAGCGCCGCATGCGCCCCCTCCTGCTCCTCTTTCTGGAACAAAAGCGGGAACAGCGCGTCGAACACCGCCTGGGCCTGCTGCTGCGCCAGCTGCGCTAACAGGGCATAGCTGGCCTCCCTTTCCTCCGCCTCGCCACAGCTTAACAAAGCGACAAGCTGCGGCAGCTGGCGCAGCAGTCCTTCCGGGCTGAGCTTGCCCAGCAGGGCGATACCGGCGGCGCGAATTTGCGCCACCGGCGAGGCGTGAAGCTGCGCTACCAGCGCCTCCGGCAGCTCGTCTAACGCAAAATGGCTGGCGACCAGCAGCCGCGCCGCCAGCAGCTGTACCCCGGTATCGGGGTGGGCGAGCAGCGCGCTTAGCGTCTCCAGCGACAGCTGCGACATACAGCCGGAAAGCCTGCTGGTGATGCAGACCGCCAGCCACCCCGCGTGTTTGGTTGAAAAGACGGTTGCGGGATCGTTCAGCCGCCTGAACAGCAGCTGCGCCAGCGCGTCTGCCTCGGTGGCGCTCAGCGGCTGCGCCTGAAATCGGCCATCCAGCCAGGTTCTGATTTCGGCGTCATCCGTTAACAGCAGCGCCGCTGCCAGTTCGCTATCGTCAAACAGCCTCATGCTGTTTAACTGTGTGAGCGCCACTATGCGCGCCTGCGGGTGCTTGCTTTGAATGAGTGCCAGCAGCAGATCGCGGCTGAGCAGACGCCCGGCCAGCCGCGATAAAACAAACTCCACCACCGCCGGGAAGGGCCTGCCCAGCAGCTCTGCCAGCTGCTGGTCGCTGAGGGCGCGGCAAAACGCCGTGTTCTCCTGCATCGCCCGTAGCGCAAAGGCGCAAACCGCCTCGCTTTCGCTCTGCAGCAATAAGTTTAGTAAGGCATCCGGGCGGCGATCCCATAGCTGCGGGAAGGCCTCTCCGCGCAGATCGGGGGCTTCGTCATCGAGCTTAATCCATAGCGCGCGCGTGTGATGGCGCTGATACGCGGGGTTGGCGGAGCGCAAAATAGCGTTCCATGCAAAAAGGTGCGCGTCGGCGGCATAATTCCCTTCACCCCACCCCTGTTTTTCCGGCATCAGGTGTTCTTCGCGGTACTGCAATAGCATGGCGCTGACCATCTCTACATAGCGCGGGTCCTCGCGGGCACCGAGACGGCGCAGCGCGCGCCAGCTGCGCCTGCGCAGGTAGTCGCGGGTTTTGCGTGAATAAGCCAGTCGGCTGTCGGTGCGCAACAGCTCCTTGCTGGGTTTGATATAGCCCACGCCATCCAGGTAGACGCCATCCCAGTCTGCGGAATAAAAGTGGCGGGAAGTATCAAAGCGCCAGGCCAGCAGGGCGAACATCGGCGCATCCAGGCGAAACTCCGCCATCTTAAACAGGTAACGCACCCCCTGGAACAGACCGGGGCGCAGAGGAAGGGTGTCCAGCAGAGTGAGTAAACTCTGATGCAGCGGGGCGCTATCCAGCGCCGCAAGGTAGAGGGTTTTCAACAGCGCGTTGGCGTGAGGGTTGTGTTCCGTCACCTGCTGTCTGAGCAGGGCGTCAAGGGCGGCGCTGTCATTGGCGGCTATCGCCGCGGTCAGTTCACCAGGCAGCGAGGCCAGAAGCTGCGCTTTTTGCCCGGCGATGTCGTCATCATCCCCAAGACGCAGCCACACCTCTAACGCCAGGCTGCGTAACGGCGGCGTTTCACTGGTCAGGAGGGGTTTTACCCGCGCCAGGTTGCGCCCGTCTCCTACCCGCCCCAGCGTCCAGAGCCGGGCGTAATTTTCCAGCCAGTGATTTCGCTCGTTAATACCTTTTTCCAGCCAGTCCGCCTGCCGGGTATCAGGCTGTTGCGGTAGCCGCCATATGCTGCGGGCGCGCTGTTGACTCTCTTTGAGACTGTCGATATGGCGTAACAGGGTATTTAACGAAGAGGAGAAGGCAGAGCCGGTAGAGAATGAATGGGAACCGACTTCCTGATAGCCTTTATTGGTTTTCGCCACCACCACACTTTTGAAGATGGCTTCCGCCTGCGCCAGATCCACCGGCGTCACGGTTTTAGTGCCTTCCCGAAGGGTGCTGCCGCGCCTTCCATAGCGGAAATTTACCCAGTAGCGTTGGGGATCGTCGCTCTGTTGTTCACAGAGGTCCACTTCATAGACTTTGTCCGAAGCGCCCTGCGTAAAAAACAATCTGGCTGTTTTAACAAGCTTCATAGTTTCTTCTCTTCCCTGTACACGCGGTGAACGATTGTACTGAAAATTGCCCGTGAGTTATACAGGGCGAAGGACTATGGATTTTTGGAGGGGTAAGCCGGGGGCGTTCCCGGATGCGGCGCACGCGCCTTATCCGGGCTACTAATCTGAAACGTAGCCCGGGTAAGCGGCAGCGCACCCGGGACATTCCCGGATGCGGCAGTGCGCCTTGTCCGGTTTTGCTAAAGCGACCGTTAACCTAACTGCTTGCGGGCATTGCGGAAAATGCGCATCCACGGGCCGTCCTCGCCCCAGTTTTCCGGGTGCCAGGAGTTAGCCACGGTGCGGAAAACGCGCTCCGGGTGCGGCATCATAATGGTCGCCCGGCCGCTTTCGCTGGTGACCGCCGTGATACCGTTCGGCGAGCCGTTCGGGTTTGCCGGGTAGGCTTCCGTGACCTTGCCAAAGTTATCAACGTAGCGCAGCGCTACCAGCCCTTTGCTTTCAAGCTGTGCCAGGTGCGCATCATTACGCACTTCGACCCGCCCTTCGCCGTGGGAGACGGCAATCGGCATCATCGAACCGACCATTCCCTGCAGCAGCAGCGACGGGCTTTGCGTAACCTCGACCAGGCTAAAACGGGCCTCGAAGCGATCCGAGTTGTTACGCACGAAGCGCGGCCACAGTTCGCTGCCCGGGATCAGTTCGCGCAGGTTAGACATCATCTGGCAACCGTTGCACACGCCAAGCGCCAGGGTCTGCGGACGGTGGAAGAAGGTTTCGAACGCGTCACGAACACGGTCGTTAAACAGGATCGATTTCGCCCAGCCTTCGCCAGCGCCCAGCACGTCGCCGTAGGAGAAACCGCCGCAGGCCACCAGCGCATGGAAATCATCCAGCCCGGTACTGCCCCCCAGCAGATCGCTCATATGCACGTCGATGGCGTCAAACCCGGCGCGGTAGAACGCAGCGGCCATCTCGACGTGGGAGTTTACCCCCTGCTCACGCAGCACGGCGACCTTCGGACGCGCGCCGGTGGCGATATAGGGTGCCGCGATATCGTCGTTGATATCAAACGACAGCTTCACGTTCAGGCCCGGGTCGTTATCGTTGGCTTTCGCCTCGTGCTCCTGGTCGGCGCAGGCCGGGTTATCGCGCAGGCGCTGCATCTGCCAGGTGGTTTCCGCCCACCACAGGCGAAGCGTGGTGCGGCTTTCGCTGAACACCGTCTGACCGGCCGCTTCAATAACAAAGCGATCGCTGGCCGTTGCCTGGCCCAGATAGTGCACGCAGTCAGCCAGACCGTGCGCCGCCAGCACCGATTCCACCGCCTCACGATCCGCCGCGCGCACCTGAATCACGCCGCCAAGCTCTTCGTTAAACAGCGCCGCCAGGTGGTCGTTACCCAGCGCGGCGATATCAACGTTCACGCCGCAGTGACCGGCAAAGGCCATTTCAGCCAGCGTCACCAGCAGGCCGCCGTCGGAGCGATCGTGCCACGCCAGCAGTTTACCGGCGGCGACCAGCGCCTGCATGACGTCCCAGAAGCCTTTCAGCTGTTCAACGCTGCGCACGTCCGCAGGCTGGTCGCCAAGCTGGCGGTAGACCTGCGCCAGCGCCGTTGCGCCCAGCGCGTTATGCCCGCGCCCCAGGTCGATAAGAAGTAACGCGTTATCTTCGGTCGCCAGCTGCGGGGTAACGGTGCGGCGCACGTCTTCCACGCGGGCGAAAGCGGAAATGGTCAGCGTCAGCGGCGACGTCATTTCGCGCTGCGCGCTCCCCTCCTGCCAGCGGGTCTTCATCGACATGGAGTCTTTACCCACCGGAATCGTCAGGCCCAGCGCCGGGCAAAGCTCCTCGCCCACCGCCTTCACCGCTTCATACAGACCGGCGTCTTCGCCAGGGTGCCCGGCGGCTGCCATCCAGTTCGCGGAAAGTTTGACGCGCTTAAGGTCGCCAATCTGCGTGGCCGCAATGTTGGTCAGCGCTTCGCCTACCGCCAGACGGGCAGAGGCGGCGAAGTCCAGCAGCGCCACCGGCGCGCGTTCACCCAGCGCCATTGCTTCACCGTAGTAGCTGTCAAGGCTGGCGGTGGTGACCGCGCAGTCCGCCACCGGAACCTGCCACGGGCCAACCATCTGATCCCGCGCCACCATGCCGGTAACGGTACGGTCGCCAATGGTCACCAGGAAGGTTTTCTCCGCCACGCTCGGCAGATGCAGCACGCGGTGCACCGCGTCGGCAATGGTGATGCCCTGGGTGTTAAGCGCCTCGCCGGCCGCTTTGCGCGTCTGCACGTCGCGGGTCATTTTCGGCGTTTTGCCCAGCAGAACATCCAGCGGCATGTCGATAGGCTGGTTGTCGAAATGGCTGTCGTTAAGGGTGAGATGCTGGGCTTCGGTGGCTTCGCCAATCACCGCATAGGGCGCGCGCTCGCGTTTGCACAGTTCATCGAACAGCGGCAGCTGGTCGGCAGCGACAGCCAGCACGTAACGCTCCTGGGATTCGTTACACCAGATCTCCAGCGGGCTCATGCCCGGCTCGTCGCTTAAAATATCGCGCAGTTCGAATTTGCCGCCGCGCCCGCCGTCGCTCACCAGCTCCGGCATCGCGTTGGAGAGACCGCCCGCGCCGACGTCATGAATAAAGAGAATCGGGTTAGCGTCGCCCAGCTGCCAGCAGCGGTCGATCACCTCCTGGCAGCGACGTTCCATTTCCGGGTTGTCGCGCTGCACGGAGGCGAAATCGAGATCGGCATCAGACTGGCCGGAGGCCATTGATGAGGCCGCGCCGCCGCCAAGGCCGATGTTCATGGCCGGGCCGCCCAGCACGATCAGCTTCGCGCCGACAACGATCTCGCCTTTCTGGACGTGATCGGCGCGGATGTTGCCGATCCCGCCCGCCAGCATTACCGGCTTGTGGTAACCGCGCAGCTCTTCGCCGTTGTGGCTGTTCACCCGCTCTTCATAGGTGCGGAAATAGCCGTTCAGCGCCGGACGGCCAAATTCGTTGTTAAACGCCGCGCCGCCGAGGGGGCCTTCGGTCATGATATCCAGCGCGCTGACAATGCGATCCGGCTTGCCGAAATCCTCTTCCCACGGCTGTTCGAAGCCTGGGATCCGCAGGTTAGAGACGGAGAAGCCCACCAGCCCGGCTTTTGGCTTTGCGCCGCGCCCGGTAGCGCCTTCGTCACGGATCTCACCGCCGGAGCCGGTGGCCGCCCCCGGCCATGGGGAGATAGCCGTCGGGTGGTTATGGGTTTCTACCTTCATCAGGATATGTGCAGGCTCCTGATGGAAGTCGTAACGGCCCGTGTCGTGGTCGGCGAAGAAACGACCCACCTCTGAACCTTCCATTACCGCCGCGTTGTCTTTATAAGCCGATAAAACGTGGTCCGGCGTGGTTTCGAAGGTGTTTTTAATCATTTTGAACAGCGACTTCGGCTGCTGTTCGCCGTCGATAACCCAGTCGGCGTTGAAAATCTTGTGGCGGCAGTGCTCGGAGTTAGCCTGGGCGAACATATAGAGTTCGATATCGTTCGGGTTACGCCCAAGACGGGTAAACGCCTCCTGCAGATAATCAATTTCGTCTTCCGCCAGCGCCAGGCCAAGACGCAGGTTGGCGTCAATCAGCGCCTGACGTCCCTCCCCCAGCAAATCGACGCTCTGCACCGGGGCGGGCTGATGATGCGCAAACAGCTGTTCGGCGTCCGCTTCGGCAGTAAAGACCGTCTCCATCATGCGGTCATGTAGCTCTGCCGCAACCTGCTGCCACTGCGATTCGCTCAGCTCCGGCGCGTCGATATACCAGGCGACGCCGCGCTCAAGGCGGTTGATTTTGGTGAGGGCGCAGTTGCGGGCGATATCCGTTGCTTTAGAAGACCAGGGGGAAATGGTGCCCGGACGGGGCGTAACGAGGAGGAGTTTGCCGGAGGGGGTATGGCTGCTGAGGCTTGGACCATACTTCAACAGGCGTTGCAGCCGGGTAAGCTCGTCCTCGCTAAGCCGACCGCTAACATCGGCAAAATGGAGATACTCAGCGTAAATGTTGCTCACCGGGAGCCGGGCTGCCTGAAAACGCGCCAGCAGTTTGTTGATACGAAATGCGGACAGTGCAGGCGAACCACGCAGAATTTCCATCATAAGTCTCTCGTCTTCGAAGCGTAAAATGTGCATCAGGGGGAAAACGGGCGTCATTATAGAGAATTGTGAGCGGCGACGAAACCGTTTGCGTCGAAATAAAATCGCCGCCTCAGGCGACGGACTCCTGTCAGCCGTTTCGCTAATTAGTTGCCATCTGACGTTTTGTTACGCAAAATGCCGCACAATTACCGACAGACATTCCTCTTCATAAGGTCACTATTGGTCAGGGCATCACGCGACGCAGAGAATTAACTGATTGAAAAAATTTAAGCTTAATTATCTGCTCATCGGCATTGTCACCCTGCTGCTGGCAGCGGCTCTGTGGCCCTCCGTTCCCTGGTTCGGCAAAGCCGATAACCGCATCGCGGCTATCAAAGCGCGGGGCGAGCTGCGCGTGAGCACCATCGCCTCGCCGATGACCTACAGCAACGGCGACAAACCCTACGGGCTGGATTACGAACTCGCGCAGCAGTTCGCCAGCTACCTTGGCGTTAAGCTGACCGTGACGGTGCGGCAAAATATCAATCAGCTCTTTGACGATCTCGACCATGGCAATGCCGATATGCTGGCCGCCGGGCTGGTCTATAACAGCGACAGGATAAAAAACTACCAGCCGGGGCCGGTCTATTACTGGGTCTCGCAGCAGCTGGTTTATCGTGTCGGCAGCTACCGGCCACGCACGCTGGCGACGGTTACCGACGCGCAGTTAACGGTTGCGCCGGGCCATGTTGCGATTAATGAGCTACGGGAGCTGAAAGAGAAAAAATACCCGGATTTAAGCTGGAAGGTGGACGCCAGTCAGGGCACCACCGCTCTGCTGGAGCGCGTCGTCAGCGGCGAGCTGAGCTATACCGTCGCCGACTCGGTGGCGGTCAGTCTTTTCCAGCGGGTCCATCCGGAGCTGGCGGTGGCCCTTGATATCAGCGATGAACAGCCGGTCACCTGGTTTAGCCCAAAAGACAACGACAACACGCTGTCGGCGGCCATGCTCGATTTTTTCAACAATATCAATGAAGACGGCACTCTGGCGCGGCTGGAAGAGAAGTACCTGGGCCACGGCGACGATTTTGACTACGTGGATACTCGCAGCTTCCTGCGGGCGGTAGACAGCGTGCTGCCGGAACTGCAGCCGCTGTTTATGAAATACGCCGAGAATATCGACTGGCGGCTGCTGGCGGCCATCTCTTATCAGGAGTCCCACTGGGATACCCAGGCCACCTCCCCCACCGGCGTGCGCGGCCTGATGATGTTAACTAAAAACACCGCCCAGAGCCTGGGGCTGACGGATCGTACCGATGCGGAACAAAGCATCAGCGGCGGCGCGCGCTATCTGCAGGATATGATGGCGAAAGTGCCGGAGAGCGTACCGCCGGAGGAGCGCATCTGGTTCGCCCTCGCCGCCTATAATATGGGCTATGCCCATATGCTGGACGCCCGCGCGCTGACGGCGAAAACCAAAGGCAACCCCGACAGCTGGACCGACGTAAAACAGCGCCTGCCGCTGCTGAGCCAGAAGCCCTATTACAGCAAGCTTACCTATGGCTATGCCCGCGGCCATGAAGCCTACGCCTACGTGGAAAATATTCGTAAGTACGAAATCAGCCTGGTGGGTTATCTGCAGGAAAAAGAGAAAGAGGCGGCGCAGGCGGCGAAAATGGCGCGGGGGTATCCGGTGGTGACCGCTAAGGAGATAACGCCCCCAGGCCTGCGCGCGCTGCCTTTTAGCGCCTTTACCCTCCCCGACGCCTTCCCGCCTAATCCTCTGGCGTTGCCGGACCAGACGACCGCGCCACACAACGACGCTAAATAAGCGGGCCTTTTTTCAGCGCTTTTTTCTCCAGCCTGCGCTGCCGGAAAAAATCGCTTAGCAGGGCGGCGCACTCGTCGCGCAACACCCCTTCGGTCAGTTCGACGCGATGATTCATACCCGGGTGGTGCAACACGTCCATCAGCGAACCGGCGGCGCCGGTTTTTGCATCCCTTGCGCCGAAAACTAACTGCCCGATGCGGCTGTGGACCATCGCGCCCGCGCACATCACGCACGGCTCCAGGGTAACGTACAGGGTGGTGTCGATAAGGCGGTAGTTTTGCAGCACCATTCCGCCCTGACGCAGGGCCATGATCTCGGCGTGGGCGGTGGGATCGTGGCGGCCGATCGGGCGGTTCCAGCCCTCGCCAATCACCTGATTATCACGCACCAGCACCGCGCCGACCGGCACTTCCCCCTCATCCCATGCCCTCTTCGCCAGGGTCAGGGCGTGGCGCATCCAGTATTCATGGTTGAGTTCAGTATCAGACAAGGGGGGCACTCCAGTTAACAGGCGGGGCGCATTATACACACCCCTTATGGCAATGCACATTATCATTCAGGGCATGCAGGTCTATTCCAGTTGCTGGAGCTGACCGTGGGGGGTGACCCGCCAGCGATGCTGGCAGAAATAGAGCAGCGGGTTGTCCTGCTTACTGTCGCTGTAGCCGCTGTACAGACGCAGCGGGGTGCCGATTTTGCGCTCCAGCTGCGCCACTTTTTCGTGGCCAAGGCAGCGCATGGTCAGCACCCAGCCGCCGTACCCGCGGCCAATCTGGCTGGCGATAATATTCACCCGCGGCAGCCAGGGGGTGTCGAAGTAGACCTTCTCCACCAGCGGCTGCGGCGAGCCGGTGATAAGCCAGATATCGGCGTCAGAGGCGGCAAGATAGTTGGTAAGCCGCTCCTGTACTACCGGAAAGGCCGTGACGTGGCCGCGAAACCAGGTGGCGAATTTCTGTTCCATCTCCTGCAGATGCGCTTCGCTGTGGCCGAAGGTGCACCCCCACAGCAGCAGGCTCATCGGCCAGCGCGCGGCGCGCCCTTTTATTAACAGCGCCACGCCGATAACGGGCAGCAAAGGCAATACCAGCAGAACATTAAGGGGATGATGGCGCAGCAGATAACGCAAAAAGGTGCCAAACATATCCTGCTGGTGCAGGGTGCCATCAAGATCGAAAAAGACGACGCGACGCTCGCTGGTAGCCAAATGTTACTCCTCTGGATCGTTAAAGCCCAATAGCCAGGTAAACGCAAACCCGGCAATAACCGCTACTAAATAGCCTAACAGATAGAGCATCACTTTTCCGGTTACGATGGTTAAAGCCAGCGGCAGCCCTGAAATGCCAAAGGTAATCACCGTCGCCACTTTCCAGTAGCTGATAAGCGCGCCGCCGACCGCGCCGCCCAGACAGGCGCCAAGAAACGGCCTGCCCAGCGGCAGGGTAACCCCGAAGATCAGCGGTTCGCCAATGCCCAGCAGCCCTACCGGCAGCGCCCCTTTAATCACCTTTTTAAGCCGGGCATTGCGCGTTTTCAGCAGCACCGCGATGGCCGCCCCGACCTGCCCTACCCCGGCCATCGCCAGAATAGGGAACAGGGCGTTGTAGCCGTGCGCCTGCACCAGTTCAACATGAATGGGCACCAGCCCCTGATGCAGCCCCGTCAGCACCAGCGGCAGGAATGCGCCCGCCAGCACCGCCCCCACCAGGATGCCGCCGCGATCGATAGCCCATGACGCGCCGTGGGCGATGGCCTCGGAAATCACGCCGCCCAGCGGCTGCAGCGCCAGAATCGCCACCGTACCGGCAATCAGAGTGGTTAATAACGGGTTGAGGATAAGCTCGATAGAGCCTGGCAGAACGGCGCGGAATTTCTTCTCAATCCAGCACATCAGCGCCACCACCAGCAGGACGGCGATAACCCCGCCGCGCCCCGGCTGTAGCGCCTCGCCAAAGAGGGTAATTTGCGCCAACTGCGGGCTGGAAAGGATACCGGCCATCACGCCCCCCAGCGCCTGCGATCCGCCAAAGACCTTCGCCGTATTCACCCCGACCAGAATATTCATAATGGCGAAGACGGCGCTGCCGAAGATAGCCAGCAGCCCCAGCAGGTTCGGATAATGGGTGGCAAAATCGCCGACAATATCCGGACGCTTGAGAATGTTGATGATGCCGGTGATAAGGCCGGAGGCGATAAACGCCGGAATAAGCGGGATAAACACATTCGCCAGCTTGCGCAGCGCATCGCTCATCGGCGCTTTGTAGCGCGCTTTCGCCTGCGCTTTATTTCGCTCGACCTCATCGAACGCTGCTGGTGCTGCACCGCTCATCTGCGCGCGCATCGCGTCCACCACCTGCGCCGCCTTGCCCGGCCCGACAATAAACTGATGCTGCTGCCCCTGCTTAACATAGCCGCTAATGCCGGAAAGCTGCTTTAAGCGCGGCAGGTCGAGCTTCGCCTCATCGTTCACCTCGACGCGCACGCGGGTCATGCAGTTTTCGAGCCGCAGGATATTACCCTGGCCGCCCACGCCGCTGAGAATGGCATCGGCAAGCGCTGCTGTTTTTTCCATAAACGCCTCTTAGTTGTTTAAAGCCGCCCGTAAAAAACCATGGTGAGCGCTGAGTCTGGCTCTGGCCGCCTGCGCGTCCAGCCCGGTGAGAATCATTAAAATGGCGGGTTTTACCTCAAAATCGGTCTGGCGCAGCACCGCTTCCGCCTCGTCGCGGGAAGCGCCGGTTGCCTCTATCACCATGCGGCAGGCGCGATCCACCAGTTTGATATTGCTGGCTTTCATGTCGACCATCAGGTTCTGATAGACCTTACCGAACTTCACCATCGCGCCGGTGGAGATCATATTGAGCACCAGTTTTTGCGCCGTGCCCGACTTAAGCCGCGTGGAGCCGGTCAGCGCCTCAGGGCCGACCACCGGCGAGATGGCGATCTCCGCTTCATGAGCAATGGGCGAGTCGGGATTACAGGAGATGGCAACCGTAGTACAACCGGTACGCCGGGCATATTTCAGCCCGCCGATAACATAGGGCGTGCGCCCCGATGCGGCGAGCCCCACCACCAGATCGTGCGGCGTCAACGACAGCGCGACGAGGTCGTCTTCACCAAGCTGGGCATTGTCTTCCGCCCCTTCTACCGCTTTTAACAGCGCGCCCGGACCGCCCGCAATCAGCCCCACCACCAGCCCGTGCGGCACGCCGAAGGTCGGCGGGCACTCGGAAGCGTCAAGTACGCCCAGTCGTCCGCTGGTGCCCGCGCCCATATAAATTATCCTGCCGCCCGCTTTTAACGCCGTCGCGGCGGCGTCTACCGCACGGGCGACCTGCGGCAGCGTGGCTTTAACCGCCTGCGCCACCAGCGCGTCCTGCTCGTTGAAACGGGTGACAAGGTCGAGGGTGGACAGCGCGTCGAGATCCATGGTTTGGGGATTACGCGTTTCAGAAACCAGTGCGCCAAGATTCATTTTTTGTTCCTTAAGAATTTTTAATTCATAATAGAACGATAACATGGAATATAAAATTCATCCGCCTGCGACAAACGCGTATTTCCTGTAACGATCACAATTTATCTTCGGAGACGTTATGAACTGCCTGATTCGTATCCGTCAGCGTTATGCCGCCTTTGCCCGCAGCGATAAACGGCTGGCGGATTTTTTACTGGCCGAGCCGGATCGCGCCCGCCATCTCAGCTCGCAACAGCTGGCCGCCGAAGCGGGTGTCAGCCAGTCGAGCGTGGTGAAATTTGCCCAGAAGCTTGGCTTTAAAGGGTTCCCGGCGCTGAAACTGGCGATAAGCGAGGCGCTGGCAAGCAACCCGGAACCGCTGGCGGTGACCGTCCACAACCAGATTCGCGGCGACGATCCGCTGCGGGTGGTGGGCGAAAAATTGATCCACGAGAATCTCAGCGCCATGCGCGCTTCGCTGGACGTCAACAGCGAAGAAAAATTGCGTCAGGCGGTGGAAATGCTGCAGGGCGCGCGGCGTATCGTCCTCACCGGCATTGGCGCGTCCGGGCTGGTGGCGCGTAATTTTAGCTGGAAGCTGATGAAAATCGGCCTTAACGCGGTGGCCGAGCAGGATATGCATGCTCTGCTGGCGACGGTACAGGCGATGGGGCCGCAGGATTTATTACTGCCTGTCTCCTACTCCGGGACGCGGCGCGAGATCAATATGGCCGCCGACGAGACGCTGCGGGTGGGGGCGAAGATCCTGGCGATCACCGGCTTTACGCCCAACGCCCTGCAACAGCGCGCCAGCCACTGCCTCTACACTATCGCCGAGGAACAGGCGACGCGAAGTGCGGCAATCTCCTCCACCAGCGCGCAGATGATGCTGACCGACCTGCTTTTTATGGCGCTGGTACAGCAGGATATTGAACATGCGCCGGAGCGGATCCGCCACAGTGAAGAACTGGTGAAAAAACTGATTTAGAGCCCCCTGCATGCAGGGGGCTGGTGGGGCTAGCGCTGTTCTTTCGCGTGGATAAGCTGCGTCAGCAGGCGGTTTACCGGCACGGGGATGTTCTCCTGCTCGCCGATACGGGCAATCGCGCCGTTCAGATAGTCGATTTCAGTCAGCCGCCCCTTTTGCAGATCCTGATGCATTGAGGGGTAGTGATGGCCGCTTTCGCGAGGATCGAAGACCTTCTTAACGGTATTCAGCACCATCTCTTCGGTAAGGGGAATGCCCTGGCTGACGGCTACCTGCACGAACTCTTTTATCACTGAGGTGGCCAGGTCCAGCGCCATCGTCAGCTTGCCAAATTCGCCCACGTTGCAGTCCAGCAGGGCGCAGTAGGTGTTCATTACGCTGTTAAAGGCGGCTTTTTTCCAGATAGATAACAGCACGTTCTCGCTGATTTCTGTATTCAGACCTGCCCGGTTAAACAGCGCCACCACCTGCTCTTCCATTGCCGTATCGCTGCTGGCGATGGGTTGCAGTTCAATGTTCCCCGAACCCGTGGCGCGTATATGGCCCGGCCCTTCCAGCTCGCATGACCATAACGTCACCCCGGCGTAAATCACGTCACGCGGCACGTAATTCGCCAGCGTATCGATATTGCCAAGGCCGTTGGACAGGGTCATCACCACTTTTGCCGAACCAAGCACAGGCTGGATTTTTTTCAGCATGCTCTCCATCTGCATGGCTTTAGTGAAGAGGATGATCACATCGAAGTGGCCTTCTGCCTCATCCGCCAGCATCGCCGGAATCGGATAATGTTTTTGCGTGGTTTCCGTTTCAACGTACAACCCTTGCTGGCGAATGGCGTCAATATGCGCCTGCCAGCCGTCAATAAGCGTTACATCCGCGCCTGCGTCCATCAACATATAGCCAAAACGACATCCCATAGCGCCTGCACCGGCAATAGCTATTTTCATTACAGACTCCTTTAAACAGGCTGATTAATTTTTTGCACAATTTTCGTTGCGTAAGATTTCGTCACCATTGTCAGGACGACACCGACCAGTAACAGGACAATGGTTAAGATGAATACCGGGTTGTAGCTGCCGGTGTACTTATCCATCGCAGAGGTCACATAAGGGGCGATAACGGCGCCGACGGCGAAGCCAAAGTACATAAAGCCGTAGTTAAGCCCCTGGTTGCGCATACCAAAATTCTGGCTGGTCAGGCCGGGGAAAATCACCAGAATCCCGGCGTAGGCGAACCCGACGCCAAGGGCGCAGCAGTAGAAGACGGCCGTGTTGCCGTTGAAGGCCAGCAGCAACGCAAAGCAAAGGCAGGTAAAGAGGTAAACGACCACCAGCGTGTTATAGCCGCCCAGTTTGTCCGTCACACCTCCCCAGAACAGACGCCCGACGGAGTTGAAAATAGAGACCAGGCTGACCACCAGCGCTCCGGAAGCAAGGCCATACTGCGCCATACCGATTTGCGCGGAGGTGGAGCTGATGACCATCCCGGAGAAGACACCCAGCCCAAGAATGGCGAACAGCAGCCAGAAGCGCGTGTCTTTCAGCATCATGCGGTAATCTTTATCCATCGGCGAGGCGGCAATGCCGCCGCTGTCTTTCGCAGGCGCGCTGCGGATAAAAAACTGCACAATAAAAATAACCACCAGATAGACCACGCCAAGGTACAGCAGCGCCTGGCTAATATCCTGGGTTAGCCCCATGAAATATTCGGCAAGACGGGTGCAAATCAGCGTGCCGCAGCCAACGCCCGCCAGCACAATGCCGCTGGCAAGACCGCGACGGTCGGGGAAGAATTTGAGGATATTATTCAGGTTACCGGTAAACGCCAGCCCTGAGCCCAGGCCTGCTACCAGCCCGTAGGTGATAAATAATCCCGGCAGGGTGGTAACAAAGCCTGACAAAATAAAACCGGCGGAAAAAAGGATGCCGCCGATAACAATCGCCTGCTTCCCTTTACCGTTATCGATCAGTTTACCGCCCCATATCATGGGAATCGGGATAATGCCCATATTAATTGAGAAGGCCAGCGCCAGCGTGGCCGGGTCCCAATGGTACTGTTCCATCATCGGGGTTTTGAAAAAGCTAAATGCATAGACGCCGCCTAATACAAAATTTATACAGACGTGCGCCGCAAGCATCCCCCATCGATTTATTGACGTTGCCATTTGTTTCACCTTTTTAAAAAATACTGATCACAGTTTAAAAAAAGGCATATGGGCAGACAATTTGGTATTTTTTATAATGCCTATAGGAAAATTTTATCTATGGCGATACTTATAATGAATATTAAACAGCTCCAGTCATTTCTTGTGCTGTGCGATGAACGGCACTATGGTCGCGCAGCCAACCGGCTTTTTATTACTCAGCCAACATTAAGCCAACAAATAAAACAGCTGGAAACATCACTGAAAACTATTCTCTTTCGCCGAAAAGGAAGAAACATAGAATTAACAAAAGCGGGGGCTATTCTGCAACAGCATGCGGAAAAAATAATGCTGGCGCTCAAAAATGCGGAAAATGATCTGCTGCCCTATCTCCATCAGCAGCGCGACAGGATCCTGCTGGGGGTGTCCGGCAGCCATCTGGCGCTGCCGGTATTCGGGCAGTTTACCCGCCTTCACCCTGAAATATCCCTGAACGTAAAAGAGCTATCCACCGAGCAAACGGTGAAGCATATCGTCGCCAACACGCTGGAGATAGGCATTGTCTACCAGACCGTTATCCCGGCCCAGTTGAGTGCGACCGTGCTTTTCGAAGATGAAATTATCGCCGCCGTGCCTGTGAGCCACCCTCTGGCGCAGGAAACGCGCCTTTCCCTTGAGCAGTTAAACGATCAGCCGCTTATTGTGCTTAATGAGACATTATTGTTAAGGAATGTTATTAACAGTGAGTTAAATAAAAGGAAAGTTATACCGAATATTATTTGCGAGCTGGACAACCACTATTCCTGCCTGGAATATGCGCAGGCGCAAATAGGCATTGCTCTTATTACCCGCTCCGTCTGCCGTTCATCCGCGCCTAAAAACGTGCGCCTGATGTCGTTATCGGTTCCCGCCTTTTTTCATTCGGTGATGCTGGTGCATAACAATGAGCTTTTGCTGGATGAGCCGATGCTCTGCCTGCTGTCGCAGATTAAACATTTTTACAGCCATGACGCGCAGCCCACTGCGTAAAAATTATGTTTCGCGGAGAAAATGCGCGTATAATGCCCGGCCTGTTTAAGTGAGGTTATTGAGAATTTCCTGATGGCGCTGTTAATCACTAAAAAATGCATCAACTGCGATATGTGCGAGCCGGAGTGTCCGAATGAGGCTATCTCTATGGGCGACAGCATTTATGAGATTAACAGCGACCGCTGCACCGAATGCATCGGCCACTACGAGACGCCTACCTGCCAGAAAGTGTGCCCGATTCCAAACACTATCTTAAAAGATCCCGCCCGGATGGAGAGCGAGGAGCAGCTGTGGGATAAGTTCGTACAGCTGCACCACGCGGATAAAATTTAGCTTTCGATAATCACCGTCGCGCAGGCGTAGTGGCGCTCATCCGCCAGGGTGACGTGGGTCGCACGCACGCCCATACGCTCCGCCAGCCGCTGCGCCTCACTCCAGAAGCGCAGACGCGGCTTACCCAGTTCATCGTTATAAACCTCAAACTGGTTGAAAGCCAGCCCGTTACGTATACCGGTGCCAAACGCCTTAGCTGCGGCCTCTTTAACCGCAAAACGCTTGGCCAGAAAACGTACCGGCTGCTGATGCGCCTGATAGAGAGCCCATTCGTTTTCACTGAGCACGCGTTTCGCCAGCCGATCGCCGCTACGGGCGATCACCGCTTCAATGCGCTCGATTTCTACGATATCCGTGCCGAGCCCCAGGATAGCCATTACCGACGCGCTTCCACCATCAGACGTTTCATCTCCGCCACCGCCTCTTTCAGGCCGCTCATTACCGCGCGGCCAATAATGGCGTGACCGATATTAAGCTCATGCATCTCCGGCAGCCGGGCGATAGCCTGCACGTTATGGTAGGTCAGGCCATGACCGGCGTTCACTTTCAGCCCCAGGCTTGCCGCATAGGTTGCCGCTTTAGCGATGCGCGCCAGCTCTTTCGCCTGTTCGGCCTCATTTTTAGCATCCGCATAGCAGCCGGTGTGAATTTCAATATAGGGGGCGCCAACTTCCGCGGCGGCTTTAATTTGATCGGCGTCGGCATCAATAAAGAGCGACACCAGAATGCCCGCCTCCGCGAGGCGCGAACAGGCGTCGCGCATTTTGTCACGCTGACCGGCCACGTCCAGCCCGCCTTCGGTGGTCACCTCCTGGCGTTTTTCCGGCACCAGGCAGCAGAAATGAGGCCGGGTCTCAACGGCGATTTTCAGCATCTCTTCGGTAACCGCCATCTCCAGATTCATACGCGTGTCAAGCGTCTGGCGCAGCAGGCGCACGTCGCGGTCGGTGATATGGCGACGATCTTCACGCAGATGCACGGTGATGCCATCCGCTCCCGCCTGCTCGGCGATGAACGCCGCCTGAACCGGGTCAGGGTAGGCGGTGCCGCGCGCATTGCGCAGCGTGGCGATATGGTCGATGTTAACGCCTAAGAGTAATTCAGCCATGACAATCCTCTGTTTTTTTGTCGTGAGAATTTATGTTCCCCTCACCCCGACCCTCTCCCCCAAAAGGGCGAGGGGGGAAAAGCCTGCCGTTCAGCCTGTATTGTCACCGCTTTGGCACAAACTGGCGGAAGAGCTCGCGGCTCTTTAACGGTTTGCCGCCAAGATACGGCTTTAACGCCATCCGGGTAAAGCGTTTTGCCGCCCGCAGGGTGTCGGCATCGGGAAAATCGCGCTCATAGAGGGCGCGCAGCTGCCGGCCGGTAAAGGTGTTGTTATCAATCACCACGCTTGCGATAAACCCTTTCTCTTCGCGGTAGCGATAGGTCATACCGTCTTCAACCTCGTCACCACTGCCCGCACAGTGCAAGAAATCGACGCCGTAACCTAAATGACCCAGCAGCGCCAGCTCGAAGCGCCGGAGCGTTGGCTCTGGCGAGCCTGTAGCGCCAGCAAGGGCCTGAATGCAGTGCAGGTAATCAAAGAAAAGTTCTGAAAAGCGGGTCTCGTGTTCCAGCACCCTGGAGATAAGCTCATTAACGTAGAGACCGCTGTAAAGCGTGATGCCGGAGAGGGGCAGCGCCAGTGAAACCGCCTCAGCGCTGCGCAGCGTTTTAACTTCGCCGCGCCCGCCAAAGCGCACCAGTAAGGGGGTAAAAGGCTGCAGCGCGCCTTTCAGGTTAGAACGTTTAGCCCGCGCGCCTTTTGCTACAAGACGCACGCGGCCCGACTCTTCCGTGAAGACGTCCAGCATCAGGCTGGTTTCGCTCCAGGGGCGACTGTGCAGGACAAACGCGCGCTGCCACCCTTCCATAGCGTATGAAACTCAGAGGTCGTCGACATAACCGAGACTACGCAGCGCGCGTTCGTCGTCGGCCCAGCCGGATTTCACTTTCACCCACAGTTCGAGGTGCACCGGCGCTTCGAACATCTCCTGCATATCTTCACGCGCTTCAATACCGATGGTTTTGATTTTGGCCCCTTTGTTGCCAATCACCATCTTTTTCTGCCCTTCGCGTTCAACGAGGATCAGACCGTTGATATCGTAACCGCCGCGTTCGTTGGTCTGAAAACGTTCGATCTCAACGGTAACGGAGTAAGGCAGTTCCGCGCCGAGAAAACGCATCAGCTTCTCACGGATAATTTCCGAGGCCATAAAGCGCTGGGAGCGGTCGGTGATGTAATCTTCCGGGAAGTGGTGAATCGCTTCCGGCAGGTGCTTGCGTACAATGCCCGCGACCGTATCAACGTTCATGCCTGTTTCCGCTGAGATCGGTACGATATCGAGGAAGTTCATCTGGCTTGCAAGGAACTGCAGGTGCGGCAACAGATCGGCCTTTTCCTGCACGTTGTCCACTTTATTGACCGCCAGAATGACCGGGGCTTTACCGTCACGCAGTTTGTTGAGCACCATCTCGTCGTCCGGCGTCCAGCGGGTGCCTTCGACCACAAAGATAACCAGCTCAACGTCGCCAATGGAGCTGCTGGCCGCCTTGTTCATCAGGCGGTTGATGGCGCGCTTCTCTTCCATATGCAGGCCCGGCGTATCCACATAGATAGCCTGATACGCCCCCTCGGTATGGATACCGACGATACGGTGGCGAGTGGTCTGCGCTTTACGGGAAGTGATCGAGATCTTCTGCCCAAGCAGTTTGTTCAGCAGGGTGGATTTCCCCACGTTGGGACGACCAACGATGGCGATAAATCCGCAGTAGCTTTTTTCAGTATCTTCAGTGCTCATTCCAGCTCCAGTTGTTTCAGCGCCTGTTCGGCGGCGGCCTGCTCAGCCTTACGGCGGCTAGAACCTGTGCCTACCACCGGTTCTTTCAGGCCACTAACCTGGCAGTGGATAGTAAATTCCTGATCGTGTGCTTCGCCACGTACCTGCACCACCAGATAAGATGGCAGCGGCAGATGACGACCCTGCAAAAATTCCTGCAACCGCGTTTTCGGATCTTTTTGTTTATCGCCAGGACTGATTTCATCAAGGCGCGTCTGATACCAGCTCAGGATCAGTTTTTCAACGGTCTGGATATCGCTGTCCAGGAAGACCCCGCCGATGAGTGCTTCAACGGTATCAGCCAGAATCGATTCACGGCGGAAACCGCCGCTTTTCAGCTCACCCGGCCCTAAACGTAAACACTCGCCCAGTTCGAACTCGCGGGCGATCTCCGCCAGCGTATTGCCGCGCACCAGCGTCGCGCGCATCCGGCTCATATCGCCTTCATCAACGCGCGGGAAACGGTGGTACAACGCATTGGCAATAACAAAGCTCAAAATCGAGTCGCCAAGAAATTCAAGCCGTTCATTGTGTTTGCTGCTGGCACTGCGGTGCGTTAATGCCTGTTGCAACAGCTCCTGATGATGAAAAGTGTAGCCCAGCTTCCGCTGAAGCCGATTAATTACGATGGGGTTCATGCGATACCAATAGAATGAATGCGTCAACAATGCAGCACACGAAACCGACCTGAAATACGCCGCCCCTGGAGTGCGGAAATAACGTATACAACGCGCTTTCGTGTGCTGTGGCCCCCTGGAGAGCCAGCCTGAAACTTCGGGGGAATATTCTATACGTAACGACAGGGGATGTCGTTAGTCTGAATGGATTTATAGCTTAAATAATTCAGGTGCGGAGAATGACTCCGCACCTGACAGAAGATTAATGGATGCCGCCGATACGGTTTAAGCGTACCCCGGTCGGCCATTCGCCTTCCTGTTTCTCAAAACTCATCCAGATCGCCGTGGCGCGCCCGACCAGATTCGCCTCGGGAACAAAGCCCCAGTAGCGGCTATCGGCGCTGTTGTCACGGTTATCACCCATCATAAAATAGTGGCCAGGCGGCACAATCCAGGTTGCCAGCGGCTGGTTCTGCTGCTTGTAATAGAGGCCGGCCTGGTCCTGAGCGATAGGCACGGTAAGAATACGGTGCGTCACATCGCCCAGCGTCTCTTTACGCTCGCCCAGACGGATGCCGTCTTCGCGGGTTTCGTTTTTCGGCGTCTGGAAGAAGCCGCTGCTGGCTTCCCCGCCTTCACGGCGGCCATAAGTCTGCACGAAATCGCTCGGCTCTACGTTGCTGTACGTTACAGGCACCGCATTATCACAGGCCTGCCCTGAACTGCAGTTTGGCTGAACCGTAACCTGTTTAGTGATGGGGTCGTAGCTGACTTTGTCTCCCGGCAGCCCAACTACACGCTTGATGTAGTCAAGACGCGGATCGTCCGGGTATTTAAAGACCGCGATATCGCCCCGTTTTGGGTGACCGGTTTCGATAAGCGTTTTCTGGTAGATAGGGTCTTTAATCCCGTAGGCAAACTTCTCTACCAGAATAAAATCGCCGATCAGCAACGTCGGCATCATCGAACCGGACGGGATCTGAAACGGCTCATAGATAAATGAGCGCACCACCAGCACAATCGCCAGCACCGGAAAGATCGACGCGCCCGTTTCCAGCCAGCCCGGTTTCGGGCCCACTTTTTTCAGCGTTTTTTTATCCAGCGCATCGCCCGTGGCCTGTTGCGCAGCGGCCTGACGCTCGCGGCGTTTCGGCGCAAAAATAAACTTATCCAGGCACCATAAAAAGCCCGTAATCAGGGTCGCAATGACCAGGATCAGGGCGAACATGTTCGCCATGCCAACTCCTTAGGATTATTTGCCGTCTTTGCCCACGTGCAGAATGGCGAGGAACGCTTCCTGCGGCAGTTCAACGTTACCGACCTGCTTCATGCGCTTCTTACCTTCTTTCTGTTTCTGCAGCAGCTTTTTCTTACGGCTCACGTCGCCGCCATAGCATTTTGCCAGTACGTTTTTACGCAGCTGTTTCACCGTCGAACGGGCGATAATATGGTTGCCAATGGCAGCCTGAATCGCGATATCGAACTGCTGACGCGGAATCAACTCTTTCATCTTCTCAACCAGCTCGCGGCCACGATACGGCGCGTTATCGTTGTGGGTGATCAGCGCCAGCGCATCCACGCGCTCGCCGTTGATCAGCACATCAACACGCACCATGTTCGACGCCTGGAAGCGTTTGAAGTTGTAATCCAGCGAGGCATAGCCGCGCGAAGTGGATTTCAGACGGTCAAAGAAGTCGAGTACCACTTCCGCCATCGGGATGTCGTAAGTCAGCGCCACCTGATTGCCGTGGTAAACCATATTGGTCTGCACGCCGCGTTTTTCTACGCAGAGGGTGATGACGTTGCCCAGATACTCTTGCGGCAACAGCATATGACACTCCGCAATCGGCTCGCGCAGTTCATTGATGTTGTTAAGCGGCGGCAGCTTGGAGGGGCTATCCACATAGACAACCTCTTTGTTGGTCATCTCTACTTCATAGACCACCGTCGGCGCGGTCGTGATCAGGTCGAGATCGTATTCGCGCTCCAGACGCTCCTGGATGATCTCCATATGCAGCAGGCCGAGGAAGCCGCAGCGGAAACCAAAGCCCAGCGCGGTCGAGCTTTCCGGCTCGTAGAACAGGGAGGCGTCGTTAAGGCTCAGCTTACCCAGCGCGTCGCGGAAGGCTTCATAATCATCGGAACTCACCGGGAACAGCCCGGCGTAAACCTGCGGCTTCACTTTTTTAAAGCCAGGCAGCGCCTTGTCAGCCGGGTTACGCGCCAGCGTCAGGGTATCGCCCACCGGCGCGCCCAGAATGTCTTTGATCGCGCAGACCAGCCAGCCTACCTCGCCGCATTTCAGCTCGGTGCGGTCGATCTGTTTTGGCGTGAAAATCCCCAGGCGATCGGCGTTGTAGGTCTGGCCGGTGCTCATCACCTTCACTTTATCGCCTTTACGCAGGGTGCCGTTTTTCACGCGGATAAGTGATACCACGCCCAGGTAGTTATCGAACCAGGAGTCGATGATCAGCGCCTGCAGCGGCGCATCCGGGTCCCCTTCCGGCGCCGGGATGTCGCGCACCAGGCGCTCAAGCACATCGGTGACGCCCACGCCGGTTTTCGCCGAGCAGCGCACCGCATCGGTGGCATCGATACCGACGATATCTTCAATCTCTTCGGCGACGCGCTCCGGATCGGCGGCAGGCAGGTCGATTTTGTTCAGTACCGGCACCACTTCGAGATCCATTTCAATGGCGGTATAGCAGTTTGCCAGCGTTTGCGCCTCAACGCCCTGGCCGGCATCCACCACCAGCAGCGCGCCTTCGCAGGCCGCCAGCGAGCGGGAAACCTCATAAGAGAAGTCAACGTGGCCGGGGGTATCGATAAAGTTCAGCTGATAGGTTTCGCCATCAGATGCTTTGTAATCCAGCGTAACGCTTTGTGCTTTGATAGTAATGCCGCGTTCACGCTCCAGATCCATCGAATCAAGCACCTGGGCTTCCATTTCGCGATCGGACAGGCCGCCGCAAATCTGGATAATACGGTCAGAGAGCGTCGACTTACCGTGGTCAATGTGAGCAATGATCGAAAAGTTACGTATATTCTTCATAGAGAGAGATTTTTTGCCTTACGAGTAACTAAGAGGCCGCGGTGCTGAGCCTGACGTCAAAAGTCTGAAACGCCGCATTCTACACTACAACCACAACGCGAGGAAATGCTCAAACTGGCAACAAACCCGCCGTCGCCCTTCCCCCACTACGCCAGAATTACAACAGAGGTTACTCGACAGACGCGTCATCGACGCGTAATATCCCAGGCGGCAGGCCAACGCTTATTATGACCGGTTGCCATTCGCTGCGGTTCGCCAGTTTTGGCGACAGGTAGCGGGCCACTAAAAAGCCCCCTGCGCCGCCCAACATTGCGCCGCACAGCGTAGGCAGATCCTGAGCGAACAGCATCTGGAACAGCCCGGCCATCAGGAAGAGCCCCACCAGCGGAGACATATAGACCAGCAGCGCCGAACTCAGCAGGCTGGCTTCGCCAATTCCCAGTTCAACTTTCTGACCGGCAATCAGCGGTTGCTCGCAGGGAACGGCAAGGGTGTGGGTCATTTGTGGCCCGAGTTTGTTCAGCACCCGGCTGCCGCAGCCAGCGCGGGAGGCGCAGCTGCTACAGGAGGCTTTAACATCGCACTGCACCAGCGCTTCGCCGTTTTGCCAGGAGACGACAGTCGCCCACTCTTTAATCATTGTGCCGCCCTGAATTTAACGCTGTCGGCAATGCGCTTCGCCGTCTGCGGAGGCAACTCGCCGACGATAGTGATTTCGGCATTGTTACGGACGGTGGTGCTCACCGTGCGCCGCCCGGTGCGCAGCATCTGGTCGCTGCTATTCTGGCTGGCGCGGTTCACGTTCACCGAGAAGCTAAACAGGCCGTCGGAATAGAGCCTGGATTCAACGGGCATCTCAACGGTAGGGAGCTGACGACGGCTGCTGGAAACCTCGCTAAAGCCCTGCGGAAGCCACGAGGGAGCCCAGTTAAAGCTCACCTCATTTCCCGGCGGGACGGAAAGCAGCGGCGGCAAGTTCGCCTTAGCCAGCGTTTGCATACTGTTGGCAACCTGCCCGTCCACGGTATACGCGATAACGCGGAACTGCTCCAGGGTTTCGCCGTCGCGGTCCAGCAGATCGACCCGCATGGGCAGACGGGTTTCCATGTCCATCCAGACAATGTAGCTGTAGCGCGTGCCGTCGCGGGCGACAACGCGAATCACCTCGCACAGGCGATCGGCGATACGCGTGCGTCCGACAGAGATAAAATCATACCAGGGAGCGAGGCGCTTAAAGTCGGTATAGACCAGCGAAGGGAGTGAATCGACGATGTAGTCGCCGTTAAGGGTAAAAGGTTCGAGACCCGGTTCGAAATAGCTTATCTCGTTACCGCGCTGAACCACTTCACGACGGGGACCGTCCATCTGAAGCAACTGGGCAAGCGCCTGGTTGTTAACTCGCGCATGGCGATAACGTAACGACTCCACCCCTTGCTTATTGATACTAATAAAGGACAGTTCGTAATTGAGTGACTGGCTCGCCACGTTCATCTGCTGCAACAACGCCCCGGACGAGACATCTGCCGAGGCGTTGCTGGAGAAGAACAGGCCTGCTGCCACAAGAGGCATTGCACACCAAAGTTGCTTCATTACTGCGATTGCGTTCCTAATGTTTGATTTCCCGGCACCTGCACAGCGGCCTGCTGCGTCTGCGCCTGTTCAAACTTAATCTGCTCGGAGTGCAGGCGGCGCTGCAGTTCATAATCCTGCAGCATAGCATTGATGCGGCGGCGCTGTTCCTGAACCTGCTGTTGCTGGCCGAGGTCGGCGGTAGCATCAGCCGGTACGCCCAGGCTGACCGGGCTCGCTTTACCCATCATCGGCAGGGTGTTAAACACCGGTGCCTCAGGTTGCTGCGTAGATTCAGACTGACCATTATAGTGCTGAACGCCAACAATAACAGCAAGCGAAACGCATGCCGCTACGCCCATCTGCGTCAGCTGGTTGGCCCAGGGACGAACTTTTGACCAGAACGGCATTTTTTGCCACTGGTGGGGCGCTGGCTGAGCTTCTGGAATCAATGGCGCTACGGGCTGAGCGGCCTCTTTTTCGATCGCGGCCATAACCTGCGCGGAAATATCGAAGTGGAGGTGGCTGGCGGTATCACCACGCATTGTGTCGCGAATGAGGTGATAGCTCTCCCAGGTTTTCTGCATTTCAGGACTGCGAGACAGCTCTGCGAGCAGTTCACTATCCAGCGTTTCACCATCCATTAAAGCGGAAAGTTGTTCTTTCTGCATGCCTCATACCTTTTCCAGTATCCCGCTATCGTCAACGCCTGATAAGCGGTTGAACTTTATTATCAATAGCTTCACGCGCACGGAAGATTCGTGAGCGTACTGTCCCTACCGGGCAATCCATGATGGCGGCTATCTCCTCATAGCTAAGACCATCCAACTCCCGTAACGTAATTGCCATGCGTAAATCTTCCGGGAGCGACTCGATAGTACGGAAAACTATTTGTCTCAGTTCTTCTGACAACATTAAGTTCTCAGGGTTCGAAATTTCTTTCAGCGCCCCGCCACTTTCGAAGTTTTCTGCTTCAATCGCATCAACATCGCTGGATGGCGGCCTGCGTCCCTGAGCAACCAGATAGTTTTTCGCTGTATTTACAGCGATACGGTATAGCCAGGTATAAAAAGCACTATCTCCCCGGAACGAATCCAGCGCGCGATAAGCCTTAATAAATGACTCCTGTACGACATCAGGCACGTCCCCTGAAGGAACATAGCGGGAAACCAGACTCGCCACTTTATGCTGGTAGCGTACTACCAGTAAGTTGAACGACTTCTGATCTCCCTTCTGGACCCTCTCGACAAGGACCTGATCCGTTAACTGCTCGCTCATCCGAGGTAAATTCTCCCCAAAACCAATTTCCACGCGTAATAGAAACGCCACTCCAATACTGCACTATGAGCAAGCAGCCAATTAGAGAGCAGGATTGTTAAAAAGTTCCGTTACGCTTTTGTTTTTGTAAATCATTCCGCAAACTTTTCGTTATGGCTCATTATAAGTCTGCCCATCCCGAACACGCTCTTCCCGTTGAAAAGCACATCAGATCGCCAGAGAGTACCGCAAGACTGGCTTTATTTCATCACCTAATCATTATGCGCTAACAATATGCGCCTAAACGGTTTTTTTATAGTGTAGCCGTACTTCACAGGGGCATCCTGTTTAGCCTGTTTTACTAAACGGTAAAAAACCGTGCGAAGTAAGCGACAGGAGTGCTATGCTGGCGCAACCTTGTTTAGTAAATTAAACACAACCTCATGAATACGTCTTCTGATCTCTCTTGCGATGTGCTGGTTATCGGTAGCGGGGCTGCGGGCCTGTCAGTCGCGCTGCGCCTCGCAGAACATCATCACGTTATCGTGCTGAGCAAAGGGCCGGTAAGCGAAGGGTCAACCTTCTATGCGCAGGGCGGTATCGCCGCCGTGTTTGACGAAACTGACAGCGTGGCGTCCCACGTCGAAGATACCCTGGTCGCAGGTGCTGGCATTGTTGAGCGCCAGGCGGCAGAGTTTGTCGCCAGCAACGCGCGCCATTGCGTACAGTGGCTGATCGATCAGGGCGTGCTGTTTGATACCCAAAAAGATGCGCAGGGAGCCCAGAGCTATCACCTGACCCGCGAGGGCGGCCACAGCCACCGCCGCATCCTGCACGCCGCCGATGCCACGGGCAAAGAGGTAGAGAACACGCTGGTCAGCAAAGCGCTCAATCACCCTAATATTGAGGTCATCGAACGCAGTAACGCGGTGGATTTAATCATCTCCGATAAAATCGGCCTGCCCGGTACGCGCCGGGTGGTAGGCGCCTGGGTCTGGAACCGTAATAAAGAGCGGGTCGAAACCTGCCGCGCCAGAGCCGTTGTGCTGGCAACGGGCGGCGCGTCGAAAGTGTACCAGTACACGACTAACCCTGATATTGCCTCAGGCGACGGGATTGCCATGGCCTGGCGCGCCGGATGCCGGGTGGCCAACCTGGAATTTAACCAGTTTCACCCGACGGCCCTGTTTCACCCGCAGGCGCGCAATTTTCTGCTGACGGAAGCCCTGCGCGGCGAAGGCGCGCATCTTAAACGCCCGGACGGCTCCCGCTTTATGCCCGATTTTGACGAGCGTGGCGAACTCGCGCCCCGTGATATCGTCGCCCGCGCTATCGATCATGAAATGAAGCGGCTGGGGGTTGATTGCATGTATCTCGATATTAGCCACCAGCCAGCGGCGTTTGTGCGCGAGCATTTTCCCATGATCTACGAGAAGCTGCTCGGTCTGGGAATTGATTTAACCACGGATCGGGTGCCGATTGTCCCGGCCGCGCATTATACCTGCGGCGGCGTTATGGTCGACGAGCACGGGCGTACCGATGTCGATGGCCTGTATGCGATAGGCGAAGTCAGCTATACCGGCCTGCACGGCGCGAATCGCATGGCCTCCAACTCGCTGCTTGAGTGTCTGGTTTATGGCTGGTCAGCCGCGGAAGATATTGCGCGGCGAATGCCCGTTACCCATGAAGTGCAGACGCTTCCAGGCTGGGATGAAAGCCGGGTTGACGATGCCGACGAGCGGGTGATTATCCAGCATAACTGGCATGAGCTGCGGCTGTTTATGTGGGACTATGTTGGGATTGTGCGCACCACCAAACGGCTGGAGCGCGCGCTGCGGCGCATTACGCTCCTGCAGCAGGAGATCGACGAATATTACGCCCACTTCCGCGTGTCGAATAACCTGCTGGAATTGCGTAACCTGGCGCAGGTGGCCGAGCTGATTATCCGCAGCGCCATGCAGCGCAAAGAAAGCCGCGGATTACACTTCACGCTGGACTACCCTGACCAGCTGGCAGAGAGCGGCCCGACAGTGCTTTCGCCCCTCTCTTACATAAAGAGATAAAACGCCTGGGTCAGCGCTGTGTAGCTCTCTGAATAGCGCTGATCGGCGCCGCGAATGGCCAGCCGGTCGGTGAAACACTCGCCGTCGGCTGGCGAGAAAGCCAGCAGCGCGCGATGAGGCAGACGGTTTTCATACTCGGCCACGTCGGTACGCAGACGCAGGTGCCAGCCCATACCCAGCGCTTTTTGCACAAAAGCATCGCTTATCTCTATCGGCAGGATCACACAGAAAAACCCTTCCTCGGTGATTAACGCTGCCGCGCACTCCAGTAACGCGCCGTGATCGAGCGTAGTGGTATAACGCGCCTGCTCGCGCTCGGGCGTGGCGCACTTTACCCCCTGGGTAAAAAAGGGAGGATTGCTGACAATCAGGTCATAACGTACCGTTTGCCCGGCGCTCCAGGCAAGAATATCGGCGTGGTGAACGGTAAAACGCCCTGCCCATGGCGAAGCCTGTGCGTTATCCTGTGCCTGCGAAGCGGCCTGCTCATCAAGCTCGACAGCATCTATGCTAACGCTCTCAGGAGTGCGCTGCGCCAGCATCAGGGCCACCAGCCCGCTGCCCGTACCGATATCCAGTACGCGTTTCGCCCGGGATACTGGCGCCCATGCGCCAAGCAGGATACCGTCAGTGCCGACTTTCATAGCACAGCGATCGTGCGCAATAAAGAAGGATTTAAATGTGAAGCCGTCGCGACGCAGCTGAGCCTTCGGGTGGGACATCTCTACAACCTCTTTCCGTGAACAGAGGTAGCATAGGGGAAAGCGTAACGCGGTAAAAGCAATAAGCAGACAAACAGATGAAGATTACAGCCGTAACGTCTATAATCAGCGCCCCACACAGAGGTAGAACATGACTGTAACGACTTTTTCCGAACTCGAACTCGACGAAAGCCTGCTGGACGCGCTCCAGGATAAAGGCTTCACACGCCCGACCGCCATCCAGGCCGCCGCCATCCCGCCTGCGCTTGAAGGGCGTGATGTGCTCGGTTCCGCGCCAACGGGCACGGGTAAAACGGCGGCGTATTTGCTGCCCGCGTTGCAGCACCTGCTGGATTTTCCGCGTAAAAAATCAGGCCCGCCGCGTATTCTGATCCTGACGCCAACCCGCGAGCTGGCCATGCAGGTTGCCGATCACGCCCGTGAACTGGCGAAGCATACTCACCTCGATATCGCGACCATTACCGGCGGCGTGGCCTATATGAACCACGCCGAGGTGTTCAGCGAAAACCAGGATATCGTGGTGGCAACCACCGGGCGACTGCTGCAATACATTAAAGAAGAGAACTTTGATTGCCGTGCGGTTGAAACCCTCATCCTTGACGAGGCAGACCGTATGCTGGATATGGGCTTTGCCCAGGACATCGAGCATATTTCCGGTGAAACCCGCTGGCGCAAGCAGACGATGCTTTTCTCCGCCACGCTCGAAGGCGATGCCATTAAAGACTTTGCGGAGCGCCTGCTGGAAGACCCGGTAGAAGTTTCCGCCACGCCTTCTACCCGCGAGCGTAAGAAGATTCACCAGTGGTACTACCGCGCCGATAATTTTGACCACAAGCTGGCGCTGCTGAAACACCTTCTACAGCAGTCAGACGTTACCCGCTCAATCGTCTTCGTTCGTAAGCGTGAGCGCGTGCACGAACTGGCGGAAATGCTGCGCCTGGCGGGCATTCCTAACTGCTACCTGGAAGGTGAAATGGCGCAGGCTAAGCGTGTTGAAGGTATCAAACGCCTCACCGATGGCCGCGTAAATGTGCTGGTCGCTACTGACGTCGCGGCACGCGGGATTGATATTCCTGACGTAAGCCACGTGTTCAACTTCGACATGCCCCGCAGCGGCGATACCTACCTGCACCGTATTGGCCGCACCGGTCGCGCCGGACGCAAAGGCACGGCTATCTCTCTGGTGGAAGCTCACGACCACCTGCTGCTGCTGAAAATTGGCCGCTACATTGAGGAGCCGCTGAAATCCCGGGTGATTGAGGAGCTGCGTCCGAGTTCGCGTCCGCCTAGCGAGAAAATGACCGGCAAACCGTCGAAAAAGGTTCTTGCTAAACGCGAAGAGAAGAAAAAAGAGAAAGAAAAAGAGAAGCCGCGCGTGAAAAAGCGCCATCGTGATACCAAAAATATTGGTAAACGCCGCAAGCCAGCCGCCGCTGCTACGCCGCAGAATAGTGAAG
>NZ_HE578945.1:0-10589 GCF_000321045.1 Phytobacter massiliensis JC163 | reverse complement strand
CGTTTTTTTATAAGAAGAACTTACAGGCTTTCAGTGAAAGTACGAGCGATAACGTCGCGCTGCTGTTCCGGAGTCAGTGAGTTGAAACGCACCGCATAGCCAGAAACACGAATGGTCAGCTGCGGGTATTTTTCAGGATGTTCTACCGCATCCAGCAGTGTTTCACGACGCAGAACGTTAACGTTCAGATGCTGACCGCCTTCTACACGCACTTCCGGTTTCACTTCCATCGGAACTTCGCGGTATTCGATTTCGCCAAGTTTGCTGACGGCAACGACTTCATCTTCCGCGAAACCGCCTTTTGCAACGATGCAGCGCGCTTCGCCTTTTTCGCTATCGAGCAGCCAGAAAGAGTTCAGCAGGTCATCGTTAGCAGCTTTTGTAATCTGGATACCAGTAATCATAATGCGCCTCCCTTGGGCATAAATTTTGATTTGCATGGTCTTACCATGGCTAATTGGTAAAACCATTGTTGCTTGACTGTATATATACTCTCCAGACACCCCAGATTCTTTGATTAAAATCAATAAAAACCCTACTCACAAAATGGTATTGGGGTGATTTTATTGTTTTACATCAAGTTGCGTCTGTCAAAAGCCCCAAAAATTGACGTCAGCGTTCGACTACAAGCGACACCATGAATGGATATCAGCCCCGGCAAATTTTGTTCCTGTTAAATAAGCAGTTAAGCTAGACAGACTATGACTCGCGGGAGAAGAGGATGACGACTTCATTAACGTGGCATGATGTACTCGCTGACGAGAAACAGCAGCCTTATTTTATCAATACCCTTAGTACAGTGGCGGCCGAACGGGAATCCGGGGTAACTATCTATCCCCCGCAAAAAGATGTTTTTAACGCTTTCCGCTTCACTGAACTGGGAGACGTAAAAGTCGTGATCCTGGGCCAGGATCCCTACCATGGCCCCGGGCAGGCACACGGTCTGGCATTTTCGGTGCGCCCCGGCGTGGTGGTTCCCCCGTCTTTATTAAATATGTACAAAGAACTTGAGCAGTCAATTCCGGGCTTTGTCCGTCCGAATCACGGCTATCTCGAAAGCTGGGCCCGGCAGGGCGTTCTGCTGCTTAACACCGTATTGACGGTACGTGCAGGCCAGGCCCACTCCCATGCCAGCCTTGGTTGGGAAACGTTTACCGATAAGGTGATAAGCCTGATTAATGAACATCGGGAAGGCGTGGTCTTTTTACTGTGGGGTTCGCATGCGCAGAAGAAAGGGGCGATCATTGATAAAAACCGCCACCATATCCTGAAAGCGCCGCACCCTTCACCGCTTTCCGCGCATCGCGGTTTTTTTGGCTGCAACCATTTCGTGCTGGCGAATGAGTGGCTGGAACAGCATGGCGAGAAGCCGATTGACTGGATGCCGGTTTTACCGGCGGAAAGCGAGTAACATGCTTGCCCGGTACGCATTGCGCGACCGGGCAATTGGGTTCAGCCTGATACTCAGGCTTTATTCTGCCGCCACCATTCCGCCAGCAGTACGCCCGTTGCTACGGAGACGTTAAGGCTTTCTACCTTGCCGGTACCGTCAATAGAGACGCTCAGATCGGCCTCTTCAAGCGCGGCATCGGATAAGCCGTCCCGCTCCTGCCCTAACACCAGTACCATTTTCTTCGGTAGCGACGCGCTGTAAAGCGGCGTTCCTTTATGGCTGGAGGTCGTCACGATGGTATAACCCGCCTCGCGGAACTGCGCGATGGCGTCGAGCACGCTCTCCCCGGTGATAGGCTGCACGTGTTCCGCGCCGCCCTCTGCGGTACGGATAGCTGCGCCGGATTCCACTACCGCCGCGTCCTGTAACACCACGCCTTTGACGCCGAAATGGGCGCAGCTGCGCATGATTGCGCCTAAGTTATGCGGATTGCCGACATCTTCCAGCGCCAGTACGCAATCTTCCGCCCCTGCCTGCGCAACCCACTGCGCGACACTGGCGCCGCTACGTTTTTTAATCAGGAAGCAGACGCCGCCATGGTGCTCAGTGCCGGACGCTTTCGCCAGTTCCGCCTCATCCACCACGTGGTAAGCTTTGCGATTGGCCGCCATCCAGCGCAGCGCCTCTTTAAAACGCGGCGTTACGCTCTGCACAAACCAGGCGCGAACAATGCACTCCGGTCGGCTGTTAAATAGAGCCTGGCAGGCATTTTCACCGTAGACTCGGGTCTCTTCCGCGCGCTGACGGCGCAGCACTTCAGGATCGACAAAGCTTTTGCCGCTGATCCCGCCATGATCCGGTTTGACCGGCGTCTCATCGCCAGGGGCGCGGGAAACAGTGCGCCACGGGGACGAACCGCTATCGCGCGAGTAATCATCGCGGCGGCGGTCGTCACGTTTGCGATCGTCGCTGCGGTTGCTTTTTTCATCGCGGGCTGGGCGACGCTTAGCGTCGGCACGAGACGATCCGCTTCGGCCCGGACCTTTCCCGGTACGCGGGTTCTGCCCACGTTTATCGGAATCATCATCACTGCGGACATACATCACTTTGACTTTGCCGCTTTTGTTTTTCAGTTCATCGTTCATGCTTTTCTCCACCAGCGCTGCGCGAAGCGCGCAGATTACCTGATGTGCAGGCGCTTAGCCATTAATTCATTCAAAAGCCTGAGGCTATTGTACTCATTGAACAAAACGCATTGTCGTTTAAAACTGATTCATCAATAATATGTAACATATTAGAAACATATCGGCCCTGCGCCACTGTTCCTTCGCTCCCCTGAGGTTAGTTATGAATACCGTATGTGCAAGCTGTCAGGCACTCAACCGCATTCCCGAAACGCGTATTAACGATGGCGCGAAGTGCGGCCGCTGTGGACATGAACTGTTCGACGGCGATGTCATCAACGCCACCGGCGAAACGCTGGATAAACTGCTCAAAGACGATCTGCCGGTGGTGGTGGATTTTTGGGCGCCGTGGTGCGGACCGTGCCGTAACTTCGCGCCTGTTTTTGAAGACGTGGCCGAAGAGCGTAGCGGTAAAGTGCGTTTCGTCAAAGTAAACACCGAAGCGGAACGCGAACTCAGCGCCCGTTTCCGTATCCGCAGTATTCCCACCATTATGCTTTTCAAAAATGGCGAGGTGGTGGATATCCTGAGCGGGGCGGTGCCTAAAGCGCCGTTCGATAGCTGGCTTAACGAATCGCTGTAATTCCGCATCCCGACGGGGCGCATCTTGTGCCCCGTTTTCACCTCTGCGACAATGGCGTTTTTCACGCGATTCCTATGAAAGATAACGCCGTTCTTCAATTAAGGGCTATGCGCCTTGCCCGCGCTACCCGCCCCTTTCTCGCCCGCGGCAATCGCGTTATACGCTGCCAGCGCTGCCTGCTGCCAACGCGGCAGTGCCTCTGTGACACCATTAACCCCAGCCACGCTCGCAGCCGCTTCTGCCTGGTGATGTTTGATACCGAACCGATGAAGCCCAGCAATACCGGCAGGCTTATTGCCGATATGCTTCCGGACACCGTCGCGTTTCAGTGGTCCCGCACCGAGCCGCCGCAGGCGCTTATTGAGTTATGCGCCAGCGAAGATTATCAGCCCATGGTGGTTTTTCCCGCCTCGTATGCCGGCGAAGAGAGGCAGGTTTTATCCGCGCCGCCAGCCGGTAAGCCCCCGCTGTTTATCATGCTGGACGGCACCTGGACGGAAGCGCGAAAAATGTTTCGCAAAAGCCCGTGGCTTGATGCTTTGCCGGTGATCTCTGTCGATCTGGCCCGCGTTTCCGCTTACCGGCTGCGGGAAGCCCATGGCGAAGCGCAATACTGCACTGCCGAGGTTGCCATCGCTCTGCTGGACCTGGCGGGAGATCGGCAGGCCGCGCATGCCCTTGGCGACCATTTCACGCTGTTCCGCGAACGCTATCTCGCCGGTAAACCTCATCATCAGCCGGACATCACAGCAAAAGCGTCAGAAAACGTTTAAAATCATCGGGTCACTCTTTTCTGGAGACCGGTATGAGCCAACGTGGACTGGAAGCGTTGTTACGTCCGAAGTCAATCGCGGTGATTGGCGCATCAATGAAGCCCGATCGCGCTGGCTTTCTGATGATGCGCAACCTGCTCGCTGGCGGATTTGCCGGGCCGGTTTTACCGGTGACGCCGGCTTACAAAGCGGTGCAAGGGGTTCTGGCCTGGCCTGATGTCGCCAGCCTGCCCTACGTGCCCGATCTCGCGGTGCTGTGCACCCACGCAAAACGCAACCTGGCGTTGCTGGACGATTTAGGAAAAAAGGGTGCAAGACCTGTATTATTCTCTCGGCTTTCCCGGAGCAGCATGCGGAACTGCTCGCCTGCGCCAGTCGTTATCAGATGCGCCTGCTCGGCCCCAACAGCCTGGGGTTACTCGCCCCCTGGCAGGGGCTGAACGCCAGTTTTTCCCCGGTGGCGATAAGGCGCGGCAAGCTGGCTTTTATCTCTCAGTCCGCCGCTATTTCTAATACCATTCTCGACTGGGCCCAGCAGCGCGAGATGGGATTCTCCTGGTTTATTGCCCTTGGCGATAGCCTGGATATTGATGTTGATGAACTGCTCGATTATCTGGCGCGCGACAGTAAAACCAGCGCTATCCTGCTCTATCTTGAACATTTAAGCGACGCGCGTCGTTTTGTCTCTGCCGCCCGGAGCGCCTCGCGCAACAAACCCATTCTGGTTATCAAAAGCGGCCGCAGCCCTGATGCGCAGCGGCTGTTACAGACGCATGTCGGGCTGGATCTCGCCTGGGACGCCGCCATTCAACGCGCCGGTTTGTTGCGCGTACAGGATACCCATGAGCTTTTTTCCGCCGTCGAGACGCTAAGCCATATGCGCCCGTTGCGCGGCGATCGGCTGATGATCATCAGTAATGGCGCCGCGCCTGCGGCCCTTGCGCTGGATGAGCTTTGGGCGCGCAACGGGAAGCTGGCCAGCCTCAGCGACGAGACGCAGGCACGCTTGCGGGACGCGCTGCCGGATTACGTTAGCGTAGGCAACCCGCTTGATCTGCGTGATGACGCCAGTAATGAACGCTATATCAACGCGTTAAACGTGCTGCTGGAGAGCCATGAATTCGATGCGCTGATGGTGATCCACTCCCCCAGCGCCGTTGCGCCGGGAAAAGAGAGCGCATCGGCGCTGATTGACGCGCTGAAAAAACATCCGCGCGGGAAATATGTGACGATTTTAACCAACTGGTGCGGAGAGTTTTCTTCGCTGGAGGCGCGGCGGCTGTTTAGCGAAGCGGGGTTGCCTACCTACCGCACGCCGGAAGGGACGATCACCGCATTCATGCATATGGTTGAATACCGCCGTAACCAGAAGCAGCTGCGGGAGACGCCGGCGTTACCGGCGCATTTGGCCGCAGATACCACTGCGGCCCATCAGTTATTACAGCAGGCTATCAATGACGGCGTTACCACGCTGGACACCCATGAAGTGCAGCCGATTCTCAATGCCTGGGGTATCCAGACGCTGCCGACCTGGATTGCGAGCGATAGTGTCGAAGCGGTCCATATCGCAGAGCAGATCGGTTACCCGGTGGCGCTAAAATTGCGCTCCCCTGATATTGCCCATAAGTCAGAGGTACAGGGGGTAATGCTCTATCTGCGTACCGCCAGCGAAGTGCAGCAGGCCGCGGACGCCATCATCGATCGTGTAAAAATGAACTGGCCGCAGGCGCGGATACATGGCCTCCAGGTGCAAAGCATGGCCAACCGAGCAGGGGCCCAGGAGCTCCGGGTGGTGGTGGAGTCTGACCCGGTATTCGGGCCGTTAATTATGCTGGGCGAAGGCGGCGTGGAGTGGCGCGCGCAGGATCAGGCGGCGGTCGCGCTGCCGCCGCTTAATATGAATCTTGCCCGCTATCTGGTTATTCAGGCCATAAAAAACAAGAAAATCCGTGGGCGCAGCGGCCTGCGCACCCTTGATATTGCTGGCCTGAGCCAGTTCCTCGTACAAGTATCCAATCTTATTATTCACTGCCCTGAAATTCAGCGGCTGGATATACACCCATTGCTCGCAGCGGGCAATGAGTTCACCGCGCTGGACGTCACCCTCTCTGTTGCCGCCTTCAGCGGTAACGGGGAAAGCCGCCTTGCCATTCGTCCCTACCCCCAGCAGCTTGAAGAGCAGATAACCTTAAAAAACGGCGAGCGGTGCCTGTTCCGCCCCATCCTGCCCGAAGATGAACCGCAACTGCAGCAGTTTATCGCCCTGGTAACGAAAGAGGATCTCTACTATCGCTATTTCAGCGAGATCAACGAATTTACCCATGACGATTTAGCCAACATGACCCAGATCGACTACGATCGGGAAATGGCCTTTGTGGCTGTACGGCAAAAAGGGAATGAAGAAGAGATCATGGGCGTTACCCGCGCTATCTCCGATCCGGATAATATCGACGCGGAGTTTGCGGTACTGGTCCGCTCCGATCTTAAAGGCCTGGGTCTGGGCCGTCGTTTACTGGAAAAACTCATTAGCTATACCCGCGATCACGGACTCAGAAGATTAAACGGGATTACGATGCCGAATAATCGCGGCATGATAACGCTGGCGCGTAAGCTGGGTTTTGACGTGGATATCCAGCTGGAAGATGGCATTGTCACTCTGTCGCTTTTGCTAACGCAGCCGGGCGAAGAGAAGTAAAGCACTGGAAATGTTGACCACTTTCCCGGGTACTGGTGTTATCATTGTCCGCTTCTGTCGCTTTTTGGAACAGAGGCCCTTTCAATAAACAGAGAAGAAACGCACTGTGATGTTGTCTAAATTCAAGCGTAATAAACATCAACAACACCTTGCCCAACTACCTAAGCTTTCTCAGTCAGTTGATGATGTAGAATTTTTCTACTCTCCCGCCGATTTCAGGGAGACATTGCTGGAAAAAATCGCCAGCGCGACACGCCGTGTCTACCTTATAGCTCTCTATCTTGAGCAGGATGACGGCGGTAAAGGCATTTTGAGCGCGCTGTACGAAGCAAAACGCCAGCGTCCTGAACTGGAAGTTTGCGTGCTTGTTGACTGGCATCGCGCGCAGCGTGGGCGCATTGGCGCAGCCGCTTCCAATACCAATGCCGACTGGTATTGCCGCATGGCGCAGGAAAACCCGGGTATCGACGTGCCGGTTTACGGCGTCCCGGTTAATACCCGTGAAGCGCTTGGCGTGCTGCACTATAAAGGCTTTATTATCGATGACAGCGTTCTGTACAGCGGCGCGAGCCTGAACGATGTCTATCTCCATCAGCATGATAAATACCGCTACGACCGCTACCAACTCATTCGCAACCCGCGCATGGCGGATATCATGCTGAACTGGGTAAAACAGAATCTGGTACACGGGCGCGGCGTTAACCGTCTCGACGATCCGCAGCGGCCAAAGAGCCCGGAAATCAAAAACGATGTGCGTCAGTATCGGCAGGATCTGCGTGATGCCGCCTATCATTTTGAGGGCGATGCGGACAACGAGCAGCTCTCCGTTACGCCACTGGTCGGCCTTGGCAAAACCAGTCTGCTTAACAAAACCATCTTCCATCTTATGCCCTGCGCGGAGCATCAGCTGGTCATTTGTACCCCCTATTTCAACCTGCCTGCGGTTCTGGTGCGCAATATCATCCAGCTTCTGCGTGAAGGTAAAAAAGTCGAAATTATCGTCGGGGACAAGACCGCAAATGATTTCTATATCCCGGAGGATCAGCCGTTCAAGATCATCGGCGCCCTTCCCTACCTGTATGAAATCAACCTTCGCCGCTTCCTGAGCCGGCTGCAATATTATGTTAATACCGACCAGCTTATCGTCCGCTTATGGAAAGATGACGATAACAGTTATCACCTGAAAGGGATGTGGGTGGATGACGACTGGATGCTTCTGACGGGTAACAACCTTAACCCGCGGGCATGGCGACTGGATCTGGAAAACGCAATTTTGATCCACGACCCGCAGCAGCAGCTGGCCGCTCGTCGCGATAAAGAACTGGAGCTTATCCGCACGCATACTACCGTGGTTAATCACTATCGTGATCTGCAAAGCATTGCGGATTACCCGGTTAAAGTGCGCAAGCTGATTCGTCGTCTGCGACGGATTCGTATCGATAAGCTCATTAGCCGTATTCTTTAATCTTCCGGCCCCGTCATCGATGGGGCTTTTTTTTCGGATTCCCTATGCGAAGTGTCATCTTACTGGGCGCACTGTTTTTAAGCGGATGCGCACACACCGCTAACGATAGCTGGAGCGGCCAGGATAAAGCGCAGCATTTTCTTGCGTCTGCCATGCTCGCAGGCGTCGGAAACGAGTTTGCGCAACATCAGGGGATAAGCCGCGATCGTAGCGCCAGCTATGGGGTCATGTTTTCGCTGAGCGCTGGCGCTATGAAAGAGTTCTGGGACAGCCGCCCGCAAGGGAGCGGCTGGAGCTGGAAAGATTTTGCCTGGGACGTGGCGGGCGCTACCACCGGCTATGCCGTGTGGCAGCTTGCAGAGCATTAGAGTTTTATCCCTTTTCCCTTACGGTGCAGCATCAGCGAAACGATAAAGGCCAGCGCGCAGAGAAGTGTGACATACCAGAAAAACGCTGTCTCAATGCCCATCGACTTCAATGACAGGGCGACATATTCCGCAGAGCCGCCAAACAGCGCGTTAGCCACGGCGTAAGACAAGCCTACACCCAATGCCCGTACCTGAGCCGGGAACATCTCTGCTTTCAGGATCCCGCTGATCGATGTGTAAAAGCTGACGATCACCAACGCCGCCATGACCAGAGCAAATGCAGCCCAGGGCGAATTAACGTGTTGCAGAGCAGTTAAAATCGGGACGGTAAACAGGGCAGCAAGCCCGCCGAAGCAGAGCATGGAAGCGCGTCTGCCAATGCGGTCTGAAAGCGCGCCAATAGCAGGTTGAATCAGCATAAAAACAAACAGCGCAGCGGTCATAACAACGCTGGCGACATTTGCATGCATACCGGTGGTATTGACCAGGTACTTTTGCATATACGTCGTGAAGGTATAAAAACTGAGCGATCCGCCAGCGGTGAAGCCCAGTACCATGATAAAAGCGCGCCGGTTGCGCCACAGCCCTTTGAGCGAGCCGGCTTCTTTGAGTGTTCTCACCTCTTTCTGTGATGTTTCATCAAGCTGACGACGCAGCCAGAGCGCGACAATAGCCAGGGCAGCGCCAATGGCAAAGGGAATACGCCATCCCCAGGCACGCAGCGAGGCATCATCAAGGATTTGCTGTAGCGCCACCACCACCAGTAACGCGAGCAGCTGACCGCCAATCAGCGTGACGTACTGGAAAGAGGCATAGAAACCTTTTCGCCCCTCTACCGCAACTTCACTCATATAAGTTGCGCTGGTGCCATACTCACCGCCAACGGACAGGCCCTGGAATAATCTGGCAAGTAACAGTAAAGCGGGTGCCCATGTGCCTATGGTGTCATAACCCGGCAGACAGGCAATCACCAGCGAGCCGACACACATCATACAGACAGAGATAAGCATGGATGTTTTACGACCATGACGGTCGGCGATACGCCCAAAAAGCCAGCCGCCAATAGGACGCATCAGAAACCCTGCGGCAAACACGCCTGCGGTCTGTAACAATTGAGTAGTGGTATTGCCTGAGGGAAAGAAGATATGAGCGAAATAAAGAGAACAGAATGAGTAGACGTAAAAGTCAAACCACTCCACCAGGTTCCCGGAGGAAGCGCCAATGATAGCCCATACTCTGCGGCGAACATCGGCGATTTCGGGCTCTTTGTGCCCCGAATGGGCAGTGTACTCTGCCATATTAATCCCCTTTAATAATTTTTTGCTATGTGCAAAAACAGCATACGTCCGGGGAAAAAGTAAATACAGTGTTAATTATTTGCCTGCTATCATTTCAGAATGTTAACCTAAAATTCACCCTAACCCCAGCGTGACATATGCTCACGCTTGCGGCGAAGGTAGTCTTCATCCTGACGAATTTTATCCCACCATCCCTTAAAGACAGCTGCCGCGGCAGCTTTCACCGGATCGTTACCTCTGGGGTGAGTACCTCCCTCGGTAGTATATTTCTTTCCGCCTTTGTAATTGGCGTACCGACGCGCTCGCGTATAGCCCATCTGGATGAATTTGCGGGCCATATCCATGCCTACAAAGTCATCTTTCTGGCGATATGCTTCAAACAGTTCGTAGATTTTTTCGGCGGACTTTGTCGCGGATTCAGCGTCTTTATAACGCCACCAGGGCAAAATTTCACTTTTATAGGGCTCGACGAGTAAAACACCCTGTTCACCACGCCCTACCTGGTAGCGATCCGGATGTTCACGAAAGTTCGTGTGGGCAAAATCCTGCTGATAGTTGAAGGGTTCCCGGGCCAAATCTCTTCTCCTGACACGCCGTTAGACAGTAAGGATAGGCCATGATGAACAGCGGGTACCAGGTTGTGATTTGCTAAAACGCAAAAAGCCCATCCGTCAGGATGGGCTTCTTACTTATTTGATGCCTGGCAGTTTATGAGTCACTTCGTGACTCACCCTTCGGGCCGTTGCTGCGCAACGTTCAAAAGCATTCGCTTTTGTCCTACTCTCTTTCGAGTAGTGAACTGCCCCGAAGACTGGTGCAGGTCTTTTAAT